>CAWCIA010000007.1:0-43534 GCA_963795525.1 uncultured Solirubrobacterales bacterium | reverse complement strand
GTGGGCGCCCGAGTACGTCAGGAATGCCATGGCGGCGATCACGGTCACGCCGGCGGCCAGGGCGATCGGGCGGCGCTCGATCCGTCGCTCCGGGCTGCGATCGTAGAACGGCAGCAGGAAGAGCAGGATCATGCAGATCGTGGGCACGCCGATCGTGGCCATCGGCGTGAACTTCGGGACGTTGCGCATCACGCGCAGCACCTCGAAGAGGAAGAAGAAGTACCAGTCCGGCCGCGGGACATACGTGGTCGTCGTCGGGTCGGCCTTGGGCGCGAGCTCCGCCCCGAACATGAGGGCCAGGAAGATGATCACGAGCATGACGATCGCCGCCATGATCGAGTCCTTCGCCACCGCGTAGGGGAAGAACGGCTTGCCCTGGTTCTTCAGGATCGAGTATTCGCGGAGGTAGGCCTCCTTCTCAGCTTGGTTCACTCAGCCACCGCCCCGGATCAGATCTCGGACGCGGGCTGGAGCTCGGGCTCGGAATCGGGCTTGACCCAGGGCGGGGCCGAGATGCCGAGCTTGGTGACCAAATAGAGGTGCGCGCCGATGAGCGCGGCGAGGGCGCCGGGCACGATGAGCATGTGGATGGCGTAGAACCGCGAGAGGGTCGTGGCCCCGAACTCCGGGCCCGCGCGCAGGAAGTCCGACAGGTATGGACCGATGAATGGGCCGGTGCCGTTGATGTTCACGCCCACGATCGTCGCCCAATAGGCCCGCTGATCGAACGGCAGCAGATACCCGGTGAAGCCCATGACGAGCGTGAGGATGAGCATGACGACGCCGATGATCCAGGTCAGCTCGCGGGGGTATTTGTAGGCGCCGTAGAAGAAGACGCGCGCCATGTGCAGGAAGATCAGGATGATCATCACCGAGGCGCCCCACTTGTGCATGCTCCGGACGAACTGTCCGAGGAAGGCGTCGTCGGTGATGTACCGGATCGACTCGTAGGCGCCGCCGGCCGCGTCGGGGCGGTAGTACATGGCGAGGAAGACGCCGGTCACGGCCTGGGAGAGGAAGGCGAACATCGTCGCCGAGCCGAGCGTGTAGGCCCAGTTGATGCCCTTGGGGACCTTCCGGAAGAGCATCCAGCGGATGCCCGGGGAGAGCGAGGTCCGCTCGTCGAGCCAGTCGACAACGGTGATGCCCGCCTCGATGGGCGGCAGGGCGGCGGAGCCGTTGGCCGGGGTATCGCCCGGGCGCTTGGGCCGCGGAAGGAGGCCCTTGGGAAGCGGTGGCTGGGGCAGGCGGGGCATGGATCAGGTACTCGGGCGGACCGAGGTCGAGAAGCGGGACGGATAGAGGTACTGGCCGATGCCGTCAAGGGGCTCGCCGGGGTCGCGCGGCGAAAAGCGCCGCAGCTCGTTGTTGACCGAGTAGCGCGGCCCGATCTGGACGTAGCCGTCCTTCATGCGGGTGTAGAAGCGGTCGAGCGGACGCACCGGGGGGCCCCCCGCCACCTTGCCGCGGAAGTCGTAGACGCCGCCGTGGCACGGGCAGATGAAGCGCTCGGCCGCCTGGACGTAGCGCACCGGGCAGCCCAGGTGCATGCAGCGTGAGGAGAGCGCGATGTACTGGTTGTACTGATCGGCCGGCTCGGTATCGATGGCCGGCCAGCGCTTGCGGACGTAGGCGATCGTGTTCCCCGCCTCGCCGATGCCCTGGACGATCGTGACCACCCGGGTGACGTAGTTCTGCTCGGTGAAGTCGGCCGGGGTGCCGATGGTCTGCCAGGAGAACGGCTCGCGGCTGAAGATCGGCCCGAGGGCGAAGCCGAGAGCGGGCAGCGTAAAGGCCGCCGCGGCCACCCCGCCGGCGCTGTGCGTGACCGCCGTCATGAAGCGCCGCCGCGTGACCGTCTCGCCCTCGAAGGCGCCGGGCATGCCGCGATCAGCGGTGTACTTGGACTTCGGGGGGGTGTGTCGATCTGGCACTGGCGCTTCGAGAAACGGCGGGTGGATGGCCCTGAGGACAGGGTATCTCAGCGACCGCCGCGGTGCGCGGCCGCATAGAGCTGGGCGGTAGCACTGGTGACACCGGCTCGAGCGAGAGCCTTCGCAGCCTCGTGGCCGGGGTCGGGGCCCCACCCGAGACCCACCGCGCCGGCCACCCAGACGGCATCGGCACGGGCGGTGTTGCGCTCCGCGTGCGCCTGGCCGACGAGCGAGATCATGTCGGCGAGCTCGCGGACGGCGTCGAGGTTGCCGAGGGCCGCGAGCCGCTCCAGTCCGAGGGCGTAGAGCTGGTCGCCGAGTAGAAGCTGGAGGTCGGGGTCGGGGGCCCGGACGAGGACAGGGGATCCGTAGTGCAGGCGCGAGCCCTCGAGGATCATCTCGAGCAACAGCTCGTACTCCGCCGGCGCGAGCTCGGCGCGCGGGCCGGCAGCGGCGATCTGCGCGGGGCCGGGCTCGTCGAACCCGGACTCCGGGGGAGCCACGAGCGCCTCGGCGACGGGTCCCCCCTCGGCTCGGAGCGCGGCGTGGAGGGCGACCGCCCCGTCACGGGCGCTCCTCACGGCGTGCTCACCGTCGTGCGCGCGCGCCCCGCCACCTCGGCGAAGGCCTCGCCGGCGGCCTCGACCGTGCGCTCGACGTCGGCCTCGGTGTGGGCCAGGGACGGGAACCAGGCTTCGAACTGCGAGGCAGGCGGATACACGCCGCGGGCGAGGAGGGCTCGGCACCAGGCGCCGTAGGCCTCGAGATCGCCCGCCGCGGCGTCCGCGTAGTCCCGAATCGGTCCAGCGGCGAAGAAGGGGGTGAGCAGGCCGGGCACGCGCTGGACGCTCAGCCGCACTCCGTGGCGGCGGGCGGCCTCGGCCAGGCCATCGCCCAGCAGCTCGGTGAGCGCCGCCAGACGGGCATAGGCGGCGGCATCGAGCCGTGCGAGCGTGGCCAGCGCGGCGGCGACGGCCAGCGGGTTCCCCGACAGGGTCCCCGCCTGGTAGACCTGACCGGCCGGAGCGACCTGCTCCATGAGAACGCGCCGCCCGCCGTAGGCCGCAGCGGGCAGGCCGCCACCGGCGATCTTGCCGAGGATCGAGAGGTCGGGCGTGACGCCGTAGAGCTCCTGGGCCCCGCCCCGGCTCACCCGGAAGCCGGTGATCACCTCGTCGAAGATGAGCAGTGCGCCGCTCTCGTCGGCCAGCTCGCGCAGGAGCTCGAGGAAGCCGGCGGCGGGCGGAACGACGCCCATGTTCGCCGGGACGGGCTCGACGATGATCGCGGCGGGCGGTCGCTCGGCGCACGCCGCCCGGACGGCGTCGGGATCGTTCCAGGGCACGATCGAGGTGGCGGCGGTGGCGGCCGCGGTCACCCCGGGGCTGGCCGGGATGCCCTGGGTGGCGAGCCCCGATCCCGCCTGGGCGAGCAGCCCGTCGACGTGACCGTGATAGGCGCCGGCGAACTTGAGAATCTGCTCGCGAGACGTCGCCGCGCGGGCGAGGCGGATGGCGCTCATGCTCGCCTCCGTCCCCGAGGAGGTCATCCGCACCATCTCCACCGAAGGGATGCGGGCGACGATCTCCTCCGCCAGCTCCACCTCGCCCTCGGTCGGCGCCCCGAATGTCGTGCCCCGGGCCGCCGCCGCCTGCACGGCGGCCACGACCTGCGGGTCGGCGTGCCCGAGGATGAGCGGTCCCCAGGAGCCGACCCAGTCCACGTACTCGCGCCCGTCGACGTCGGTGATGCGTGAGCCCTGGCCCGAGGCGATGAAGATCGGATCGCGCCCGATCGAGCGCATCGCGCGGACAGGCGAGTTGACGCCCCCGGGCAGGAGGGCGAGCGCGCGCTCGTAGAGCTGCGCGGAACGTTCGTCCGGGCCGCTCACACGCCGGCGTACTTCCGTTCCCAGGCCCGGAAGTCGTCGGTGAAGTACAGAAGGCGGATCTTCTTGAACTCGGTCGAGGAGTAGAGGGTCGCCCGCTCGCTGATCCCAGTCTGCTCCGCGATCGAGTCGAGGATGGCGTCGCACTCCTCCTTGGAGCGGCCGTGGGCCATCGTGAACACCGAGTACGGCCAGTCCGCATACGTCGGGCGCTGGTAGCAGTGCGAGATGCCGCGGTAGGCGGCCATGCGCGGCCCGATCTCCATGATCCGCTCCTCGGGCACCTTCCACACCCCCATGCCGTTGGCGCTGAAGCCGGCACGGCGGTGGTAGAGGATGGCCGCCACGCGGCGGAGCAGCCGGCGCTCCTGCATCCCCCGGAGGTGCTCGAGGAAGTCGGAATCGGGGAGCCCGAGCGCCGCCGCGGCCGGCGCGTACGGCTCGGGGATGACCGGCATGTCCCCCTGCAGCGCCCGGATGACCGCGATGTCGCGCTCGTCGTAGGGCTGCGGGTCCGTCTCGGCGGGCGCCTCCGCCTCGGCGGCCTTGGACAGGGCGTCGGTTCCGCCCTCCATCTCGAGGTCCATGCGTATCTTGAACAGCTTGAGCGTGGGCAACTGGCGCACCGACTCGGCGCCGGCCACCTCGCCGAGAACCTCGAGCGTGCGCTGGAGGCCGAGCGGCGATCCGGGCTCGGTGGCGATGGTGAACCAGATGTTGAACTCGTGGTTCCGGAGATAGTTGTGCGAGACGCCGGGGTGCTCGTTGATGATCTGCGCCGCGCGCCACGGGTTCTCGGGATCGACCTTGGCCGCGACGAGCATCGAGGAGTAGCCGAGCGCGCGGGTGTCGAAGATCGGGGTGACCTGGCGGATGATCCGCTCGTCGAGGAGTCGCTGCACGCGCGCCATGACCTCGTCCTCGGCGACGCCGGCAGCGGCGCCGACGTGCTGGTAGGGGCGCGAGGCGATGGGGAAGCTGCCCTGCATGAGGTTGAGCAGGCGCTTGTCGAGGTCGTCGAGGGGGACCGCGGCGCCGCCCGTGCGGGAACGTAGCTTCGGCACGGGCTGTCGGCCGGCTCGGCTTCCGGCCTCGCCCTTACGGGCCGAGCCCGTGTCGTCCTGCTGCTGGGAGCGGGGCTCTACTGCAGCCATCGCGCGGCCTCCTTGGCGTGATAGGTGATCACTATGTCGGCGCCGGCTCTGCGGATCGAGGTCAGCGTCTCCAGCACGGTCGCCTGCTCATCCAGGTAACCGGCGGCGGCGGCGGCCTTGACCATGGCGTACTCGCCGCTGACGTTGTAGGCGGCCACGGGCATCGACGTGGCCTCCTTGACCCGGCGCACGAGATCGAGGTACGGCAGCGCCGGCTTGACCATGACGATGTCGGCCCCCTCGGCGACGTCGAGGAGCGTCTCGCGGACCGCCTCATCGCCGTTGGCCGGGTCCATCTGATAGCTGCGGCGGTCGCCGAAGGACGGAGCGGAGTCGGCCGCCTCGCGGAAGGGACCGTAGAAGGCGGAGGCGAACTTCGCCGAGTAGGCCAGGATCGGCGTCTCGGTCAAGCCATCGTCGTCGAGGGCGGCGCGGATCGTGCCCACCCGCCCGTCCATCATGTCGCTCGGGGCGACGATGTCGGCCCCGGCGCGGGCCTGGGAGATCGCGGTACGGGCGAGGAGCTCAAGCGTGGCATCGTTGTCGACCCGACCATCGCTGCGCACGACGCCGCAATGTCCGTGGCTCGTGTACTCGCACAGACACAGATCGGTGATCACGAGGAGCTCGGGGTGGGCCTCCTTGATCGCCCGGGTGGCGAGCTGCACGATGCCCTCGTCGTCCCAGGCTCCGGAGCCCTCCTCGTCCTTGGCCGCGGGCAGCCCGAAGAGCAGGACGGCGGGGATCCCCAGGGCGGCGGCCTCACCGGCCTCGCTCACCGCGTGGGCGATCGAGAGCCGGTCGACGCCCGGCATGGCCTCGATGGGCTCGCGACGGTCGAGCCCGTGGGCGACGAACATCGGATAGACGAAGTCCGACGGGGAGAGGTGCGTCTCCCGGACGAGGCCGCGGAGCGCGTGCGTGCCGCGCAACCGGCGCAGGCGGGTCTGCGGAAAGGCCATGGTCAACTGCTGAGGATAACCCCGGCGCGACTTCGGACGCCGCCGGCGTCGAGTGGCGTCGCGGCGCTAGACGATGTTCCAGGGCTCGACGCGCCACGCGGTGATGAGGCCGGCGCGCATGTACGGGTCGGTGTCGACGAAGGTGGCAACGACCGTCTCATCGACGTCACCAAACACGAGCAGGCCACCATGCGGAGGATCGCCCAGCGCACCCGCCATCACGAGCCGCCCAGCCTCCCGCTCCGCGCGGATGTGGGCGATGTGGTCCTCCCGGTGCGGCCCACGCCGCTCCGCCATGTTCGGCACATAGTCGTAGAAGAGAGCCTGGTGGCGAGCCATCACGACGCCGCCTGCGCGGGGGGACGCGGGTCGGGGGCGTCGGACCCGCGGCGGCGCAGCATGGCTGGACCGAGTGCGATCACGGGAAGGACGAGCAGGGCGAACCCGGCGGCGTACGCGAATGGACGCTTGAACACGTGCGTGAGCTGGAGCTGAGTCGAATTCACGATCGCATCGAGTTTGGTCTTGACGATGGCGAGCTGGGCACGGTCGGCGGCCGAGGCGTGGGCGGCGGCGGCCGCGAAGGCAGGGTCGATGTCAGGCAGGGTCGTCGTGCCCGCTTTGTTCAGCGCCACGAGCAAGCGCCCGGCCAGGAGGCCCTTGACGGCCGGCGAGATCGGCGCGACCACGACCGTCACTTCCGCCTGCTTGACCGGCACCTGGCTGTTCACCTGGTTCAGCCGGGAGGCGAATATCGGCGTGAGCACGAGCATGCCCACGACGAGGCCGAGATCGCGGGCGGCGATCGTCTTGGCGGCGCGCGCCGTCGTCGACCCCCGGCTCTCGAGCGCCGCGGCCGTGAGCCCGGGATAGGCGAGACCGAGCCCTGCGCCGCACAGGATGAGCCCGAGGACCACCATTGGCACTTCCTTGTGGGTGATGAAGGCGAGGACGAGCAGGCCGGCGGCGACAAGCACGGCTCCCACCGCGCCGAGTAGGGCTGCGGACCGTCCCCGCACGAGACGCTCGGCGAGACCGGTGCTGACGGGAATCGTCAGAACCACGGCGGCGGCGGCGATCGGCGTGAGCAACCAGGCGTTGATGAGCTCGATGACCACGAGGAACAGGGCGCCGATGAGCCCGGCCGACAGGAGGAGGAGGCCGAGGTTGGCACTCAGGGGGTCGAGCGTCGACGGCGGGCGGTCCGCCTCGGCCACCGTCCCGCCCTGGACCTCGTGGGTGACCACAACAACGGCGATCGCGGCGACGGCCGCAATGGGGGCCTGAGCGAAGAAGATCGCGCGCCAGTCAAAGATCTGGGTAAGCACGCCGCCCGCCGCCGGGCCGACAGCCGCTCCGATGGCGGCAGCGGCCGACCATCCCGTGAGCGGCGACTCTCCGGGCCGGGCGGCGCCGACGAACACGGGCAGCGAGGCGGCGAGGATGAGCGCGCCGCCGACGCCCTGGACCACACGCAGGACGATGAGCGCCGACAGCGAACCCGAGGCCCCGCACCCGATCGAGGCGAGCGCGAAGAGCACCAGACCCGCCACCAAGGCGCGGCGTGCAGGAAGGCGCGGGGCGATCGTGACCACGAGGAGCGACGTCACGATGAGGGCCAGGTTGTAGCTGACGATGACCCATTTCGTGTTCGGAATGGTCGTATGAAGGCGATCGACGATCTGCGGCAGCGCCAGGATGACGATCGAGGCGTCGGCGAAAGCGAGCGCCACGGCGAGGCGAACCCAGAGGTTCTGCCAGAGCCGAGGGGTCTGGAAGCCGGCGGTGCTGGACACGGCTGCAGGCTAATACAGAACCGCGCCCGCCACTCCGCGCGGAACGGCTAGGCGAACGAGCGGTGCCGCGCCGACCAGCGGGCGACCAGGCCGGAAAGCAGCAGGCCGAGCCCGACCACGCCGGGTATGCAGCCGATGAGGATGATGGCCACACCCACGCCGAGCGACCAGCTGCTGTCGACGATGACGAGCACGATGCCGGGTACGGCGATGGCCAAGGCCACGGCGAGGAACCACGCGGCGGAGTGCCCGAGCCGCTTGCCGCTGCGCTCGAGACCCGGCTCGCGCACGCGCCCGCCGGTTCGGGTGGAAGGTTCATGAGCCATACCCGTCGACTACCCCCGGGCGCCCGAACTAACCGGGCGTGCGCACGCGAGGCGTGAGGGAAGCTCCGCAGATGCGGCAGAAGACGTCGCCGGCGTCGGCGGGCGTGCCGCACTCCGGGCAGGGCGCGAGCCCGCCATCACCTCCCGGCGGTGCGTCGGGGTCGGGGGGCCGGACTGTCCCCCAGGGCTCCAAGACGGTATGGCGGCGCAGATAGAGCACCGTCTGGCGCACGACGGCGGCGATCGGCAGGGCGAGCAGCGCGCCGGCGATGCCGTAGAGCTGGTAGCCGATGAGCAGCGCCAAGATGATGATGATGGGATTGATGCGCAGCGAGATGCGGAAGACCTGCGGGGCGACGAAGTGGCCCTCGAGCTGCTGGAGCGCGACGAAGAGGAGGATCACCCACACCGCGCTGATCGGGTGCGTGAACAGGGCGACGAGGACCGCCGGGACGGGACCGATGATCGGCCCGATGTAGGGAATGAACTCCATGAGGCCGTAGAAGCCGCCGAAGAAGATCGCGTAGCGCTCGCCGTCAGGGAAGATCCCGACCAGCCCGAAGACGACGAGCGCAAGGGCGGCGCTCGTCCCCATGACGAAGCTGAAGAGGAGCTGGCCGCGCACGTATCCGTAGACCGCCCGTTGGACGAGCAGCGGGTAGTCGTCTTCCGGGCTGCCGTCGCCCGGCGGAATGAGCCGGCGCACGAGGTTGCCGATGTCACGCGCGTAGACGAGCAGGTAGACCGAGAGCACGAGGGTGAGCACGAGGTCGAACCCGAGGGTCACCACCTGGGTGAGGAGGCCCTGGGAGAACGAGACGATGTCGTTCGAGCGTTTCAGCACGTCCTTCTGAAGCGTCTGCAGCGCGGTCTGCCCCTGCTGCTGGATCTTGATCTTGAGCCCGTTGCGGTCGAGCCACGACTGGACGCTGGCGAGCTCCTTGTTGGCGTTGTGCACGAAGTGAGGGACGGAGTGCTCGAGGTGGGTGACCTGCGTGCTGATCGGGTCCGAGAGCAGAACTCCGATTCCCCCGAGGGCCGCGAAGAAGCCGAGATAAACGAGCAGGATGGCCATGCCCCGCGGAATCCGACCCCGCTCGAACTGCTTGATGATCGGGTTGAGGATGAGCGCGATCGTGCTCGCCGCCAAAAGGATGAGGAGGACGGTGCCGGCCGCGCGCGCGAGCGCCCAGACGCCGAGCAGGGCGAGCGGGAGCACGACCGCCTGCACCCAGCGCGGCACGACCACCGGAGGCGGTGCGAGCGGGCGTGCGGGTCGGCCGGCGGCGAGCTCGTGCTCGGCGAACTCGGGGGGCCGGGCCACGTCGTCCGGCCCCGTTGGCGGCGGCTGATTCATGCCCCTTCGCAGCCTAAAGCGCATCAGGATGGAAGTATGCGTCCGCACACAAGATGCCAAAAGCGATTTCCATCCTCTTCGTCGGCGACGTCGTGGGCGGTCTGGGCAAGCGCACATTGCTCGCCCTGCTGCCTGCCCTGCGCGAGCGCCACGCGCCCGACTTCGTCGTCGTCAACGGGGAGAACGCGGCCGGCGGGGTCGGCATCACGCCGCGCATCGCCGACGAGTTGTTCGCCGCAGGGGTGGACGTCATCAC
Organism: uncultured Solirubrobacterales bacterium; assembly: GCA_963795525.1. GTDB lineage: Bacteria > Actinomycetota > Thermoleophilia > Solirubrobacterales > Solirubrobacteraceae > Palsa-465. The sequence goes on along the minus strand of CAWCIA010000007.1, from coordinate 33,861 downwards.
GCTGGGAAACCACACCTACCGCCACCGCGAGATCTACGGGTACCTCGATCAGCAGGACCGCATCCTTCGCCCGGCCAATTACCTGCGCAGCCAGCCCGGTCATGGCTGGTGCGTGGCCGCGCGCGACGGCGTCCGTCTCGGCGTGGTCTCGCTGTCGGGCAACCTGTTCATGAACGCCGGCCGGCCCGCCTTTGCCGAGGCGGACGCCGCAGTGCACGCGCTCAAGGACAAGGCCGACCACGTGCTCGTGGACATGCACGCCGAGGCCACGAGCGAGAAGGTCGGCATGGGCTGGTATCTGGACGGCAGGGTCACCGCCGTCGTGGGAACCCACACGCACGTGCCGACGGCCGACGCGCGGGTCCTGCCCGGCGGGACGGCCTACATCACCGATGTGGGCATGACCGGCCCCCGGGGCGGCGTCATCGGAGTCAAGCGCGAGCAGGCCGTGCAGGCGATGGTGACGAAGATGCCCGTGCGCTTCGAGACCTCGACCGAGGATCCGTGGCTCAACGGCGTGGTCATCCGCGCCGAGGAGCCGATGCGCGCGAGCGCCATCGAGACCGTGCTCGAGCCCGCACCAGGCGTCAGCTAAGCCGTCCCGACGAGCGCGGGGCCCGCGAGGGGATCACCGATTCCTCCCTCCGGCTCATCCGGCGCGTCGGCGCGACCGGCCAGCTCGTGGACGCCGAAGAGCGCGACGATGGCCGGAGCAAAGAACCAGACGATGTAGAGGTAGAACCAGTGGGTGAGCCCGAGCTGGATGGCAATCATGATCGCCCCGGCGAGGGCGGCCACCTCGACCGGCCCGCGCCGCCGCGGCACGAAGGCAAGCATGACGGCCAGCGCGGCCGCCGCCCCCTGGACCATGTGCTGCTCGAAGCCCAGCCCGCCCCAGAGGCCCCAGACCGAGAACGGCGAGCCGCGCGTCGCCTGGTAGGACACCGTGTGGCGCCAGAACGTCCCGAGGTTGCCGTCGAGGAGCGGCGGAAGCATGACGACGAGCGCCGCGGCGGCGAAGGCGAACCCGAAGGCGGCGAGCGCACGCCGTCGCGGCCAGGTCTCGCCCGTTCCCCGGAGGAAGAGCGGCCCGAGGGCAAAGGGGGCGAACTTGGTCAGCCCGGCCAGGGCAGTGGCGACCCCCCGCGCAGGCGCCGAGGAGAGCACGAGTAGGCCGAGCACGATGAGGAAGGCCACGAACGAGTCATTGCTGTTCGAGCTCAGTACATAGAGCGAGAACGGATACGCCGCCCACGCGTAGGCGAGGATGACCCCGAGCGTCGGTCCGCGCACACGGCGGCCGAGCAGGAACAGCCCGAGCAGGGTCAGCAGGTCGAACGCGATCGCCGCGGCATGGGCGGCGGGCAGGTCGTCCCACGTGCCGCTCCATCCGAAGATCGCCCGGAAGGGGACGTAGGCGTAGTAGTTGACCGGCCCGTACGTGTCGCCGTAGGCGTTGTCGGTCGGCCATCCGCCGTACAGCGGCTTGCCGTGGATGAGCTTGTCCGCCCCGATGACCCCGGCGTAGCCGACGTCGATGACGTTCGAGTTGGTGACGTTGAGCCCGATGCGGAAGCCGACGAGGAACACCACCGCGATGGCGAGCCAGGAGACGGGCACGAGCAGGCGCAGAGGCCGCCGCGGGCGGCCGCGGCCGAAGCCGAGCGCGAGGAGCCGCCCGAGCACGTAGAGCAGGAAGGGGTAGGCCAGGGGCACCGAGAGCCCGAGGTCCGCGTGGTTGAAGAAGGCCAGCGAGACGGAGAAGGCGACGAGCACGAGCAGGTCGAGATGGAGCAGCGAGGGCCGGCGCAGGGGACGCAGGGGCAGGAACGGCAGGAGGAAGAGGAGACAGGCCGGGAGCCAGACGTACCAGGCGTTGACCTGGCGCCCGAAGGCACCGGGGTAGCCGCGCGCCATCGTCCAGGCGACCTGGAAGCCCGTCCACGCCTCCGTGACCTGCCGGGTCGAGTCCGAGACGTAGACCTGGAGGAGCTCACGCTGGTTCTTGCCGGCGGTGAACCAGCTCACCTGCCAGCGTCCGGGGCCCTTCGTGTACTCGTAGGGGACGAGTGTCGGGTGGCGGCGGAGCTCCGCCCGCGCGGTCGAACTGGCGGCGGCGATCTTCTCCACCACGGCGGCGGTCAGCCGGTACCCCCGCGGGGGCACGGTCTGCGAGGTGACGAGGACCGGCGTGTTCGGGTCGGTCGCCGTGCTGAGCGTCGTGGCCGCGCGAGCCGGGTCCGCGCCGCTCAGGACGAGCAGCGCCGCCAGGAGCGCGGAGAGGTATCGGAACCGGACTCGGGTCGCTAGGCCTTGAAGCTCCAAAGCTTCTGCCCGATGAAGGACAGCGGGGTGCCGGCGGCGATCGCGATGGCCTGCGCGACGACCTTGGTGAAGCCGGCGCCGCTGACCAGCGCGACGAGGACGACGTAGCTGAACCCGTACGCGACGGCCGACACGGCAAAGAAACGCATCGCCTGCTGGAGCGGGTGGGCTTGACGCGCACCAAAGGTCCAGTGGCGGTTGAGCCAGAAGTTGTTGACCACCGAGACGAGGAAGGCGATCACCGACGAGAGCCGGTAGTCGATCTTCAAGAGGTGGACACAGACGGCGAAGACGACCAGGTTGACGGCGTACCCGGTTGCGCCGACCGCGCCGTAGCGGACCAGCTGGAGCCAGTTGTGCGGATGGCGAACGCCGTCGCGAACCCGCGCATGCAGGCGCAACGGCAGCGGGGCAGTCGTCGTCAACTCGTCGGACATCGGGGGCATGGGCAAGGGTATCCGCGGCGGCGAAGCGTCCCGTAAGGAGGCGGGAGCTTAACCGCGCGCTAATCGCGGGTCAGCCGATACCCGCTCCGCCAGAGAGTACCCCGAAATGGTCGCGGACCATCGGGGCGACGTCCTGGAGCGTCCACTGCGTGCGTTCGTCACGGGAGCCGGGGCCCGTCCCGCACCAGAGCAGGGCCCCGAGCGAATCGGAGCGGTGCAGCGATCCGTGACTCCCGCCGCCGACGTGGTCGGCGCCGCCCCAGTCGACGAACTCGTAGCCCGGAGCGGCGGAGAGCAGGACGTCCCCGGCCGTCGGGCAATGGAGGGCCGACCAGATGCGCGCGAGGGCATCGGGGTACTCCTCGCAGCGGAAGTGGCCGTCCTCGACGATGGCCTCGAGCGTCGCCAGGTCACCCTCGACGCTCCAGCGCCGCCCGCGATCATCCTCAAGCTCGCCCCCGGAGGCGAAGCGAAGCTCCCCACGGCTGCTGCGCACGACGGCCTCGGGGGCATCGCCGCCGCGCAGGCACCACATGACCAGATCGACGCCGTCGAGCTCCTCCACCACGGCTACCGAGCGCGCCACCACGTCCTCGCGCTGCTCCTCGTCGAGTGCGTAGACCATGGCCGAGCGCTGCGCGGGACTGAGCGCCACCTCCGCGGTCGCCGAGCGGGCGGTGTTCTGGGTGGCGACATCGAAGTCGGCGAACGCCTCGTCGAGCTTGATCCGCTCCTCCACGACAGCCTGCGAGTGGTCGGAGACGACGATGACGGCGTAGTCCTCGAGGAAGGCCGCAGGCCCACCGGCGGAGTGCATGAGCCGCTCGAGCTGCCGATCGGCGGCGGCGATCGAGGTGACCTGCGCGTGGGGCCCGTTCTTATGGGAGAAGGCATCGTTGTCGGGGAGGGAGAAGAGCATGAAGTCGAAGAGATCGTTCTCGACGAGATAGGCGCCGACGCAGCCCGTGTGCTGGTCGCGGATGCCGGGCATGCCGAGCTGCCCGCGGCACCCCGTCTTGCGGCTCGCGTAGAGATCGGCGTAGAACAGCTCGCGCGGTCCGTCGATCGTCCGGCGGAACAGGGTCGAGGTGACGATCCGCGCCAGCGCCGTCTCCTGGGCCACCTCATGGTGATGTCGGCCGCGGTAGATGAGGTACGTGGTGCCCGCCGTGCGCACCTCGGCATCGTCGAGGGTCTCGAACACGGTCTCGACATCGTGCGAGAGGTGCTCGGCGTTCATCCGGTAGACGGTGTCGGTCAGGGAGCGCAGCACCCCGAACTGGCGGCTGGCCGAGAAGCTCGAGCCGTACTCGACGTAGCGTGACTCCTCCCGGTAGTACCAGTTCATGCTCGGGATGAGGTGGCGGTCGGGGCCCACCCCGGTGGTGATCGTGGCCGCGCACACCGGGGTCACCGAGGGGAAGGCGGCGACGCAGTCGTCGACGTAGACGCCGTCCTGGGAGAGCCGGGCGAGGGCGGGCGCCCGGCCGGTGGCGATCGCGCGCTCGAGCATGGAGGGCTTGAGCGCGTCGATGACGACGAGAACGAGCTTCTTAGGCGCGCTCATCGGCCTCAGCGGAGGATCCGGAGGCCCGCGTACTTCTGGCCCTCGCGGCGGCGACCGCCCACGAGCAGCCACAGGAGCAGGAGCAGCGCGATCGGCCCCACCGGCGGGGCCACGACCGAGAGCGCGCCGAGCAGGAGGGCGATGCCCTCGACGTAGAGGGGGACGGCTGCCGCGGCGTCCGGGTCCAGGCGGCTGCGCACGCGCGCGAAGAGCGGTCGCATGGCGGCGAGGGCGACGGCGGCGCAGATCACGCCTCCGACGAGACCCGGCCAGGCGGCGTAATGGCCGCGGGCGAGCGACCCGGCGAAGAAGAGGGCACCGACGACCGCGCCGATGATGCCCAGCCCGGCGGCGAGAGGCGGACTGTCCGCCCGCTCGCGGCCGAGGCGGCGCTCGAGCAGGGCGAGGATCACGGTGGCCAGCACCATGACAAGGAGAAACGGCGCGCTCTGCAGAAATGCATAGCTCGTGTGCTTGAAGTGGATCTCGACGTTGCCGGCGGCGAGAGCGCCGACCACGAGCGCGGGCAGAAAGGGCCGAATCCCCACCGCAGCGGCGATTCCGATCCCCTGGAAGATGTCGAAGACGAGGTGCACCGTGCTGTACCGTGGAGGACCGTGACGATAGACGAGAGGGCTGTGCCCCGGTGAGCCCCGCTCCCAGGCGCCCGCGGTCAACGGCACGCGACATCGAGCGCTACGCGGCGCTTTTCGCGCGGCGCACGAAGGTCATGAAGTCCTCGGCGATGCGCGATCTGATGGCGCTGACCGAGCGCGACGACGTGATCTCGCTGGCCGGCGGCCTGCCCGACACAACCACGTTCCCCGTCGACTCCTACGCCTCGCTGATGAACTCCGTGGCGGTGCAGTCGTGTGCCCGGGCGCTCCAGTACGGGCCGACCGAAGGCCTGGCTCTCGTGAAGCGGTGCATCGTCGAAGTCATGGCCGCCGAGGGCATGACGGTCGATACAGACGAGGTGCTCGTGACGACCGGCGGACAACAGGTCATCGACCTTGTCTGCAAGACCCTCGTCGACCCCGGCGACGTCATCGTCACCGAGGCCCCGACCTACCCGGGCGCGGTTCCCACGTTCTGCGCCTACGAGGCCGACGTGGTGCAGGTCACCTTGGACGACGAGGGGATGCGCGTCGACGAGCTCGAGTCCACTCTCGACGAGCTCGAGCGGACCGGGCGGCGGCCCAAGTTCATCTACACGGTGCCGAACTTCCACAACCCGGCGGGAGTGACGCTGTCGCTCGAGCGCCGGCGCGAGATGGTGCGGATCGCCGTCGAGCGGGAGCTGCTCGTGCTCGAGGACAACCCTTACGGACTCCTGCGTTACGAGGGCAGCCCGCTTCCCACCCTGCGCGCGCTCGACGGCGGCGAGTTCGTCATCTACGCCAGCACGTTCTCGAAGATCCTCTCCCCGGGCGTCCGGCTCGGCTGGAGCGCCGCCCCCGCGCCCGTGCTCCAGAAGATGAACATCGGCAAGCAGGGCGCCGATCTCTGCTCGTCTTCCCTGTCGCAGTACTTCGTCGGGGCGTACTTCGACTCCGGTCCGTGGGAGAGCTACGTGCGCTCGCTGATCGAGATCTACCGTCGTCGCCGCGACGTCATGCTCGACGCGTTGGCCGAGCATTTCCCGCGGGAGGCACGCTGGACGCACCCCGAGGGCGGCCTGTTCATCTGGGCGACGTTGCCGGACTACATCGACACGACCGATCTGCTGGCGCGCGCGCTCGAGGAGCACGTCGCCTTCGTGCCCGGCCGCGCGGCGTATTTGGACGGCCGCGGCGGTTCGTGCATGCGGCTGAACTTCTCGGGCGTCGACGAGGATCAGATCCGTGAGGGCATCCGGCGTCTCGGCGAGGTCGTGAGCGAGCAGGTCGCGCTCTACGGCACGCTCACCGGGGCGTCGCCCGCCACCTCGGCTGCCCCGCGCAGCGCCCCAGCCCGGCCTGCGCCGGGCGGTGATGCCGCGCTGGCGAAGGTGCTTCGGATGCCCGCGCAGCGCCAACGGGCGCGCTGATGGGAAGCGCGCCGCCTGAGGGCGCCCGGGGCCACCCGGAGCCTCCTTCCGCCGAGCATGGTCTGCAGCCCAAATCGCCTGCGTCGGCAGAGAATTGGGTTCGCGACCGCGCAATAGGCGCATTCGAGCCCAGATCGCGTGAGCGCCGAGAGCTTGGGGGTCGTGACCGTGCTCATCCACACCGCTCCGAGCCCTGGACCCCGAGACGCTCCGAGCCCTGGACCCCGAGACGCTCCGAGCCCTGGACCCCGAGACGCTGGGGGACCGCAGCCCTCGCGCGATGAGCCGCGTTGCCGTACTCAAGGGCGGGCGCTCGCTCGAGCGCCAGGTGTCGCTGAAATCCGGCGCTCGGGTCGAGGACGCGCTCGAGCGCCTGGGGCACGAGGTCGTGCCGATCGACGTCGGTCCCGATCTCGTGGCGCGGCTCGGCGGGGAGCGGCCGGAGCTCGCCTTCGTCGCCCTCCACGGGCGCGACGGCGAGGACGGGACGGTGCAGGAACTGCTCGAGGTGATGGGGATCCCGCATACCGGCTCGCGCGTGTCCGCCTGCATGCGCGCCGCCGACAAGGTGCTGGCCAAGCACGCGATGCGCGACGCCGGCATCCCCACGCCGGAGTTCTTCGCCTTCAGCGAGACCGCCTTCCGCGAGCTCGGTGCCGCCCAGGCGCTGCCGGCCATCGAAGAGCGCCTGCGCTTCCCCATCGTCGTCAAGCCCGCCCGCCAGGGCTCGGCGCTGGGCATCAAGTTCGCCCGCACGGCCGCCGACGTCCCCGGCGCGCTGGTGGCCGCCATCTCCTATGACCGCAAGGTGCTGCTCGAGCGCTACATCCGCGGCCGCGACCTCGCCGTCTCGATCGTCGAGGAGGGCGGGGTGGCCCGGGCGCTGCCGCTTGTGGAGGCGGTGCCCGAGCAGGAGGACTTCTACGACTTCGAGTCCCGCTACGAGATCGGGCGCACACGCTTCGTCTGTCCGGTCGAGCTGCCCGGCGACCTGGCCGAGCGGGCCGGCGAGATCGCGCTCGAGGTCTACACGCTGCTCGGCTGCTCGGGCTTCGCCCGGATCGACCTCATGCTCGAGGACGAGACCGGGGAGCTCGGCGTGCTCGAGCTCAACCCGGTCCCCGGGCTGACCGAGACGAGCCTGCTGCCGATGGCGGCCGAAGCCGCGGGGATCGGCTTCGATGAGCTGATCGAGCGGATTCTCGAGGCCGTCGTGGTTCGGGCCTAGGGGTTCAGTAACCGCGTCCGGCTTTAAGGCGGCGCTGCGCTCCGCTTCTGGAGTGATTTAGAGACCGCTCCGCTTGCGCCGCAGCTTGCATCGGCCCGCATCCAGCGGGCCGTTATTCGTCGGACGCGAAGTCTTCTGGCGTGACGTGGTCGAGGAAGTCCTTGAACTTCTCGACGACCTCCTCGGTGTCCTCGACCTCGTGCTCGAACTCGATGGCCGACTCGGCGATCACCTCATCGGCGGCGAAGATGGGCGCGCCCGAGCGCACGGCGAGGGCGAGGGCGTCGCTCGGCCGGGAGTCGATCTCGAGCTCGCGCCCGTTGGCCCGCAGACTGATCGAGGCGTAGAAGGTGTTCTCGCGCAGCTCGGTGACCGCCACGCGGGTGCACTCGACCTCGAGCTCACCCAGCATGTCGGAGAGGAGATCGTGCGTCATCGGCCGGGGCGTCGAGGCGCCCTGGAGCTTCATCAGGATCGCCGCCGCCTCGGGATGGCCAATCCAGATCGGCAGGAATTTGTTGTTCTCGACCGTCTTCAACAGCACGATCGGCTGCTTGCCGACCATGTCGAAGCTGACGCCGTAGATGACCATCTCCTGCACGTGCCGCTCCTAGGTAGGGACCTGGCAAGTATAGGCAGCGGAGGAGGTGCTCCGAGCGGGCTCGACCGGGCGGTTGTGGGCGTTTGCAGGGCACCTGCGAGGGCGCGGAGCCCTGTCAGCGGCATGACGAAGCGACCCCTCAATGTCCGCGCCTCGGGTGCCGACATATGACCAGTGAAGTTGCGTGGGGCGATTCGAATCCGCCGTGCCCTGACGGCGGTCTCATGGTGGCAGGGCGTCACCGTCATCTGTGTGATCGGCGTTGCGGCGGCGATGATCGTCACCGCCGGCATGGCCCAACGCGATGCCGAGCGTCACCAGCGGGTGCAGGTGCTCGTCGAGCGCGTCCACGCCTACAGTCAGGAGGTCGCCTCCATCGTCTGGCAGGGCGTCGACGAGATGTGGGCGACGGGACGGCAGCCCGCGGGGGTGATCGGGCACGGCTTCATTGCGTGGGGTCAGCTGACGAGCTCGCTGTCCGCCCTGCGCACGGCGGACAGCAGCCAGGACACCCGCAGGCTCCTGGCAGATGCAGACCGCCTCAACAACCTCGGCTCAAGCTCGCTGCTCGCTCTGGCGAGGGGGCATGTCCGCCCCCGCGCCGCCCTGATCGTGCTCGAGAACGCCTTCGCGCCGGCGGTCACCGCGCTCGATCGCGATTCGACGGCCGACGCGAGCTCCCAGGAGCGCGTGGCCGCGGCGGCCGCAGCGCGCACGCGGCGCGCCTACATGGGCTCGATCGGCATCGGCCTGCTCCTGCTCCTCATCCTCGGCGTCGGACTGCACCGGCTGCGCCGGGCCGTCGTTCTCGGCGACGCGCGCCGCGCGCTCGAACGGCGTAGCGAGGAGCGTGTGCACGCCCTCATCGAGCACTCCAGCGACGTGATCACGGTGGTCGGCCGGGATCTCGTCATCCGCTGGCAGTCATCCTCGGTGGAGCGGATACTCGGCCGCTCGGCCGACGAGCTCATCGGTCACCGACTGGGCGAGCTCGTCCATCCCGATGACGTCCTGCTCCTCGAGAGCCACGTCGTGGCCGGTCTCGACAAGCCCGGCACGGTCACCTTCACCGCGCGCTTCCGCGCCGCCGACGGCGAGTGGCGCCACCTCGAGGTGATCGCCGAGAACCGTATGGCTGACCCGGCCGTGGCCGGGGTCGTGCTGAGCATGCGCGACATCACCGAGCGCAAGGTGCTCGAGGAGGAACTGCGCCATCAGGCCTTCCACGACGCGCTCACCGGCTTGGCCAACCGCGCCCTCTTCGAGGACCGCCTGGCGCATGCGCTCGCGGGCGCACGCCGCCACGGCCGACCGGTGGCCGTCCTCTTCCTCGATCTCGACGACTTCAAGACGATCAACGACAGCCTCGGTCATTCCACAGGCGACGAGCTCCTGCGGGCCGTGGCCATCCGGCTCGCCGGCGTCGTCCGCGTCACGGACACGGCGGCGCGCCTGGGCGGGGACGAGTTCGCGGTCCTGCTCGAGATCATGGAGGAGGACATCGACGCCGACACGGTGGCCGACCGGATGCTCGACGCGCTCCGCGCCCCCTTCGATATCGCCGGCCGCGAGCTGCGCATCAGCGCCTCGGTCGGGCTGGCCCAGAGCGACGGCTCGGTCGGCGTGGACGAGCTGTTGCGCAACGCGGACACGGCGATGTACGCGGCCAAGGAGGCGGGCAAGGGCACGGCGCAGGCCTTCGAGGCCGGCATGCACGAGCGCGTGCTCGACCGCCTCGAGCTCACGGGTGAGCTCCAGCGCGCGCTCGAGGCGCAGGAGTTCGAGCTCGACTACCAGCCGATCGTCGAGCTGGAGAGCGGGCGCATCACGGGCGCCGAGGCGCTCGTGCGCTGGGCCCATCCGACCCGCGGGCGCCTGGCCCCCGGGCACTTCATCGCCTTGGCCGAGACGACCGGGCTCATCGTGCCTCTCGGCCGCTGGATCCTCGACACAGCGTGCGAGCAGGCGGCGCAGTGGCAGCGCGAGTTCCCCGACCGGAGGCTCGACATCAACGTCAACGTCTCCACGCGCCAGCTCCACGACCCCACATTCCCGCAGACCGTCGCCTCCGCGCTGCGCGACAGCGGCATCGAGCCGGACCTGCTCGTCCTCGAGATCACCGAGAGCCTCCTGCCCGACGCGAGTGCGGAGATCATCGACCAGCTCGGGCAGCTCAAGGCCCTGGGCGTCCGCGTCGCCGTGGACGATTTCGGGACCGGCTACTCGGCCCTCTCGCGTCTCCAGGCCTATCCGGTCGACATTCTGAAGATCGACCGGTCGTTCATCGACGGCATCGAGCACGACCCGGGTAAGGGACAGCTCGTGCGCGGCATCGTCAACCTCGGCGCGAGCTTGCAGCTCCAGGTCGTGGCCGAGGGGATCGAGGAGCGCGAGCAGGCCGATCAGCTGCGCGCGATGCGCTCGCCGCTCGGCCAGGGCTTCCTCTTCTCGCGGCCGCTCGATGCCGGCAGGATGGGGGAGCTCCTCCGCGAGGGCCGGCCCCTCACGGCGCCGGAATCGCCCCTTCCTCAATGAGCGTGCGCTGAGCAATGGCGAACGCGGCGTTGGCCGCGGGCACGCCGGCGTACACGGCGGTGTGGAGCAGGATCTCGCGGATCTCGTCCGGGCTCAGCCCGTTGCCGAGCGCCGCCCGGACGTGCATGGCGAGCTCGTTCTCCGCCTTCAGCGAGACGAGCGCGGCCAGCGTGATCGCGCTGCGCATGCGGCGGTCGAGGCCCGGCCGCGACCACACCGCTCCCCAGGCGTAGCCGGTGATGAACTCCTGGAAGGGCGCTCCGAACTCGCCGGCACGCTCGCTCGCGCCCTCGACATGCGCGTCGCCCAGCACCTCGCGGCGGGTGCGCATGCCGGTCTCGTAGTCATTCATGGCGTGTCTCCTTCGTGGTCTCCGGCTGGAGGAAGCGCAGGAGGAGCGCCGTGAGAAGCTCCGCGCGCTCGATGCTCGCCAGGTGGGCGCAGTCGGCCAGGAGGTCGAAGCGCGCGCCGGCGATCCCATCCGCCACCGCCTGGCCGTGCGCCGGGGGCGTGGCGGGGTCGCGCTCCCCCGCGAGCACGAGCGTCGGCGCCGTCACTCTGCCGAGCTCCGGCTCGAGGTCGAGCGCGGCCAGGGCCTCGCAGCATCCGGCGTAGCCCTCGGCCGGGGTGGCGATGAACGCCTCACGGATCCGCTGCACGGTCGCCGGCCGGTGGATGGCGAACTCTGGCGTGAACCAGCGCTCGAGGACACCGCCGGCGATCGCCGCCATGCCCTCGGCGCGCACGCGGGCGGCCCGCTCCTGGTAGGCCGCGGCGACGTCGGGACCGAAGCGCGCGGTCGTACAGCAGGCGACGAGCCGCTCGGTCCGGCCGGGGGCGTGGGCCGCGGCCCAGATGCTGATCATCGCCCCGATCGAGAGCCCGACGAGCGCAGCCCGGTCAATGGCGAGATGATCGAGGAGAGCGAGCAGATCGCCGCCGAGCTCGGGGATCGCGTACGGACCCGGGGGCACCGGCGAGGCCCCGTGGCCGCGAAGGTCGCAGCGCACGACGTCGAAGCGGCGCGCGAGCACACGCGCCTGGGCGTCCCACACCGACAGGTTCGTCCCCACCGAACCGGTGAGGACGACGACGGGAGCACCGCGTGGGCCGCTGCGCTCGTGCGCCAGCCGGACCGCGGTCATGACCGGGACTGCCGGGCAAGGGCGCGGTCGATGAGGGCGTCGCTCGCGCCGAGGTACTGCTCGGGGTCGAGCGCGTCGCGCAACCCGGACTCGCCAAGCGTGGCCATCACCTGCTCGGTCTCGGCGAGGACCACGGCCAGGTCCCGTCCGTCCCGCGACGCCTGTTGCGCCGCGGCGGCGACGAGCCGCTGCGCGGCCGCGCGGCCGAGCCCGGGTGTGAGCGCGGTGACCACGCTCTCGCTCATGATCGCCGCTCCCGTGAGCGCGAGGTTGGCGCGCATCCGCGCGGGATCGACCCGGAGGTCGGCCAGCGTGCCGGCCAGTGCATCCGCGGCCGAGCCGGCCAGGCGCAGGAGAGCGAGCTGAGGCTCCCACTCCGCCTGCCACGAGCCGGCGCCGCGCTCGTGCTCCTGGGCCATCGAGGCCAGGACGCTGGTCACGTGACCCGGACTCTGACCGGCACAGGTGAGAACGGCCACGGCCCCGACAGGATTGCGCTTCTGGGGCATGGTCGAAGAGCCTCCACGGCCGGGATCGCCGCCCTCGGCGGCCTCGCCCGCCTCGGTCTGGGCCAGGAGCACGAGGTCGCGGGCGATCTTGCCCATGACCCCCAGCGCCGTGCCCAGGGCGCAGGCCAGGCGTGCCGGGCGCACGCGGAGGGTGTGCCAGGGCAGCAGCGGGGCGAGAAGCCCGAGCTCTGCCGCGAGCGCGGCGGACACATCGAGGCCCCGATCGCCGAGGGCGGCGAGGCTGCCGACGGCACCTCCGAGCTGCACGGCGAGGACGTGATCGCGCACCCCGGCGAGCTCGGATACGACATCTTCGAGGCCGGCGAGCCAGGTGGCCGCCTTGAGCCCGAAGCTGATGGGCACAGCCTGCTGAAGGAGCGTCCGCCCCGCCATGACCGTGTGCCTGTGTGCGCGGGCCAGCGCCGCGCACGCGCGGGCGCAGGCCTCCAGGTCCTCGAGGAGGGGGCCGAGCGCTCGGCGGGCCACGAGCATGATCGCCGTGTCGACGACGTCCTGGCTCGTCGCACCCGTGTGTAGATACGAACTTGCCTCGTCGGGTAGTCTGGATCTGAGCGCTGACAGCAAGCCGGGGACCGGGGTTCCCTGCTCGCCCGTTCCGCGGCCCAGTTCAGCTAGGTCAAACGGCCCCTCACAGGCCGTGGCCAGCTGTTCGGCGGCTAGGGGCGGGGCCAGCTCACAGGCAACGAGTGCGCGCATGAGAGCGAGCTCGAAGTCGAGCATGGCCTGCAGCAGTGCGGCGTCGGTGGTCGCGGCCGCGACCCGACCGCGAGCGGTCAGGCCGGAGAAGAGCCCGCCGCCGCGCTCATGGCTCGTCGATGCACCCCCAGGGTGGCCCACCGGGGGACCGTATCGCAAGCCGAAAAACCCCACAGGACGGGCGATGTGCAGGTGAAATTGCGGCGATTTCTAAAGGTTCGATAATCGTCGTACAAGTGCTACAATTCAGTCTCGTAGAAATGCGCCAACTCACGGAGATTCCCCTGACCCCCATTGACAACGCGGATCGCGACGCCGGCATCGGCGGGCGGCGCGAGCGCGATGATGCAAACGAGACCACGACCACGCGCCGGGTGCGCACTCGTGCGGCCGTGGGCGGCAACCGCCGCCAGAACCGCCGCCGCGCCACACATGTGGCAATCCGCCCCGAGCTCGAGGAGTCGCGGTCCACGACGACCGAGCACGTGCCGGGCACGGACTCGCTCGATCTCTTCCTACGCCGTGCCCGCTCCCACCCGCTGCTCACCGCGGCGGAGGAGGTCGAGCTCGCCAAGCGCATCGAGCGTGGCGATCTCGCCGCCAAGGAGCGAATGATCAACTCCAACCTACGCCTGGTCGTTTCGCAGGCCCGCCGGTATCAGGGCCATGGCCTCCCCATGGAGGACCTGGTCCAGGAGGGCATGCTGGGCCTGATCCGCGCCGTCGAGAAGTTCGACTGGCGACGCGGCTTCAAGTTCTCGACCTACGGCACCCTGTGGATCCGCCAGGCGATTCAGCGGGGCCTGCAGAATCATGGCCGGACGATCCGCGTGCCTGTCCACGTCGCCCAGCGGCAGGTCAAGGTGCGCAAGATCGAGAGCGAGCTGAGCGGACGCCTCTCGCGCGAGCCGACCGACGAGGAGATCGCCGCCGTGGCGGAGCTCACCGTCGACGAGGTCGCCGAGCTGCGCGAGCTGAGCCGCGGTCTGGCCAGCCTCGACCAGCCGATCGGCGAGGACGGGGACACCGCCTTCGGTGATCTGCTCGCGAGCGACCGCCCCGAGCCTGCCCAGGAGATCGCGGCAGCCGATCGCGACCGTCGCGTCAACGACATCGTCGAGCGCCTGCCCGAGGGCGAGCGTCATGTGATTCGCCTCCGGTTCGGCCTGGCCGGCGAAGAGCCACTGACCCTTCGCCAGACGGGGACCGAGCTCGGCATCCCGCTCGAGCGCGCCCGCGAGCTCGAGCAGCAGGGCCTCCGGCGCCTGGCCGGGAGCTCGGAGCTCGACGAGCTCCGGCGCGTCGCCTAGACGCCCTCCCGGCGCTCAGCGCCGAGAAAGAAGTCGGACACGCCCCGCCGGCGGCCTCACAGCCGCCGGCGGCGCGCTTCCAGGGCCGAGAAGGCGGCGAACACGAGCAGTCCGGCCCCGACCAGCGCGAGCAGGATGTTCCCGTAGGCCTGCGAGTGCAGGGCGGCCAAGGTGCCGTCGATGCCGACGCCGCGCGAGACCTTGAAGTCGATCGCGGTGCGAACGAGGAAGTAGCCGGAGAGGCCGAACACGAGCGACCGGGCACTCAGGCCCACGCGCCCGAGGACGACGAAGGCACGGCGCTCCTCGGGGCTCATCTCGCCCGTCTTGCTCTCCTGCACGAACTTCCCGCGCAGGGCTGTGTAGGCCTGCTGGAGGCAGATGGCCACGAGGACGATCCCCGCTGCGCCCACCAGCTCGCGGCCAGCGGGCCATCCGAGCACGCCCGCGGCGGCCTTGCGCTGCTGGTGTCCCTGATTCCCAGCCTGGCCGAGGAGCACTTTCACGGCGAGGACGCAGAACCCGATGTAGACGACTCCGCCGGCGAGGTTCGAGACACGATCGAACGCACCGTCCCCGCCGCCACCGTCGGGACCCGTGCCAAGCCAGGCCAACGCGAGCTTCCACAGTGCATAGGCGGCCAGTCCGGCCGCGGCGAGCGCCAGGGCGACGCCCCCGAGGGGGGCGGAGGCCACGAGCTGCAGCGCGCCCTGCTGATCGGGAGCGGCGCTCGAGCCGGCTCCGAGGGCGAGGGCGAGGACGATCGCGCCGATGAGCGCGTAGGTGAGCGCCCGTGCCGCGAAACCCACGCGGACGGCGACGCGAAAGGGTGTGGAGCTGGCGAGCTCACGTGCGTCACGGGTGGCTTCAGAGCCGCGCGCGGGGCTGTCGGTGCGTCGATGCGTGGGGGCGGTGTGGGTGGCGGTCACGGCGACTACCTACCCGTTTTGTCTCTATGCGGCGCTTCGCGCCGCCGCGCCCGTCCACCGTTCGGCGTCGTAGCGCGCGAGCGCGGGGAAGGCGAGCACGATGAGCGCCACGCCGGCCACGCAGGCCAGCCCGCCTGACAGGATGGAGAAGCGGACGCCCGCGGCGCCCGCCACGGCTCCGGACTCCACGTCTCCGAGACGCGGACCGCTCGTGACGACGAGCGTGAACACGGCCGACATGCGCCCGCGCATGTGGTCCGGGGTGACGCTCTGGTTGATGGACGAGCGGCAGACCGCGCTGACCGAATCAGCCGCGCCCGCCACCGCGAGGAGCCCCGCCGCCAGCCACAGGGAGTCGGCGGCGCCGGCCAGAGAGATGGCCAAGCCCCAGACGACGACCGCCCAGATCACGATGAGACCGAGCCGGCGAGCGCCGGCCAGCCAACCCGTGGAGAGCGCGGCGACGGTCGCTCCGATCGATACGGCCGAGTACAGCGCACCCGTGCCGGTCGCGCCGGCGTGGTAGACGCTGACCGAGAGGACGGCGAAGAGAGCGCGCGGCATCCCGAAGGTCATGGCCACGAGGTCGATCGCGAACGACCCGAGCAGCGCGCGGTTGCCGCGCACATAGCGAAGGCCCTCGGCGATCGCGCGTCGGATCGTGTCGTGATGCTCGATCCCGCGCGGTGGCTGTGGCGCGATGGCGAGCACGGAGAGGACCACGGCGCCACAACTCACGGCGTCGATCGCGTAGGCCCACTGCACGCCGAGCGCGCCGATGACCAGCCCGCCCAGGCCCGGCCCGAGCACCATGGTCAGCTGGTAGAGGCCGTAGTTGAGGGCGAGGGCGCTGCGCAGACGGCCGGCGTCGATGAGGTTGGGCAGGATGGCCGACGTGGTCACGTTCTGCAGCGAGGCGAAGGCGGCGAGTACCGCGCCGAGCGCGTAGAGCACGAGGATCGGGGGATGGCCGGCGAAGCCGGCCAGCGCGAGCCCTGTGGCCGAGAGCACGAGGCCGATCTGGTCCAGGAGAAGCAGACGGCGGCGGTCCATGCGGTCGGCGATCGCGCCGGCGAGCAGGGCGCTCGCGACGAGAGGACCGAGTTCGACGGCGCCGAGGAGACCGACGAGCAGAGCCGAGTGCGACTGTACGTAGATCTGATAGGGCAGGGCGACGAGCGTCGCCTGCGACCCGAGCGCCGAGAGGAAGCCCCCGAGGATGACCACGCGCAGGTCGCGACTCTCGCGCAGTGGGCTGAGGTCGGGGGCGAGCTTGGGCAGAGGCACGGGTCGCTGAGCCTAGTCGGCCGGGCAACTTGTTCGTTTTTTATGAAAGAAGCCGCTTGCGCCCCACACAATCACGCAAGAAATCATGTCTAAGGCATGAGATCCTCCAACGATGACGCGAGCCGAAAGAACTGCCAACCTGCTCGGCGTGGCCGTGCCCTTCCTCGGCGTGCTGGCCGCGATCGTCCTGCTGTGGGACCGCGCGGTCGACGGGACCGACCTGGCCATCATGGCGGTGATGTACCTGGTGACGGCCGTGGGGGTCACCGTCGGTTTCCACCGCCTGCTCACGCACCGCGCCTTCGCCACCTACCCGTGGCTCGAGCGCGTCTTCGCCGTCCTCGGCTCCATGGCCGTCCAGGGCTCCGTGCTCGACTGGGTGGCCGATCACCGTAAGCACCACGCGCACACCGACCGCGAGGGCGACCCGCACAGCCCCCACGTGGGCCACGGCAGCGGGTTGCACGGCCTCTGGTACGCCCATGTCGGCTGGCTGCTCGACACTCAGGGCCAGGCGGACTGGAAGCGCTACGCCGGCGAGCTCTACGAGGATCCCAAGATGCGCCGGATCGGCCGGCGCTTCCCCGTGCTCGTGGTCGTCTCGCTCCTGCTGCCGACAGCCCTCGGCTTCGTGCTCCACGGCTTCACGGCCGCCGGCGCCCTGCGCGGCTATGTCTGGGGCGGGCTCGTTCGGATCTTCTTCGTCCACCACGTGACGTGGTCGGTCAACTCGATCTGCCACTTCTTCGGCCGGCGGCGGTTCGACATCGACGATCGCTCGACCAATGTCGGGTGGCTTGCCGTGCTGTCCCTCGGCGAGTCCTGGCACCACAACCACCACGCTTTTCCGCGCTCCGCCCACCACGGCCTGCGCGCTCGGGAGATAGACCTGTCGGGGCTGATGATCACCGGGCTCGAGCGCTGCGGTCTGGCCTGGAACGTCGTCCGCATCTCGCCCGAGCGCCAGCGGGCGAAGGAAGCTCAGCGCGCCCGGGTGCTCCGCCCGCGATCAGTGGGCAACGGCCATGCCGTTGAGGACTCCGGGCCGAGCCAGGTGGAAGCCCTGGCCGAAAGCAACGCCGAGCGCTCGCAGCGCGTCGAGGTCCTCCGCTGACTCGACGCCCTCGGCCACGGTCGCGATTTCGATCTCCTCGGCGAAGGCGAGCAACGCCCTAGCCAGTGCGCGGCGGCGCCGGTCGCGGGCAATCCCTGCGCACAGCGAGATGTCGAGCTTGAGGAAGTCGGGCTCGACGAGGAGGACGTGGCGCAGGCTGGCAAAGCCGGCGCCGGCGTCGTCCACCGCGATGCGCAGGCCGCGCTCGCGCAGGGCGCCGACGCTCGCGCCGAGCGAGTCATAGTCCTCGACCGCGGTGTGCTCGGTCAGCTCGACGATGAGCCGGTCGGTCGGCACTCCGTCGATCACCTCGCCGAACTGCGGTAGCACGACGACCGAGGGAGAGATGTTGACGGTCAGGCACAGATCCGCCGGAAGCGTGGCGAAGCTCGCCACCGCCACGGCGAGCGCGGCCAGCTCGAGATCGGGGCCGAGCCCCTCCTCGTTCGCCTCGACGAACCAGACGCTCGGCCCCTCGCTGGCGCCGTCGTCGAAGCGCGCAAGCGCCTCGACCGCCATCGGCTCGCCGGTCGAGAGGTCGAAGATCGGCTGGAGCACCACGCCCAGGCCGTCGCCCCGGATGAACCGCTCGAGCGCCGCCCGGCGCCGTGACCGGCGGCGGCGCTCGCGCGCGTGGGTCGGACTGACGCTCAGCTCGCGCAGGACCGCGGTGGCCACGACGGGCGAGAGCAGCGACCGGCCGTGCGTGGCCTCCCGCAGCACCCGGAGTACGTGGTCGTCATGGTCGGTGCGGACGAGGTAGCTCGTCGCACCCGCCTCGACGGCCTCGCGGACACCGCGGGGCTCGACCTCCCCGGTGTAGGCCACGACCGTGGTGTCGGGCACGGCTTGGCGAATCTCCTCGATCGCCGCCGTGCTGTCCCCGGGAAGCCCGCGGCCGATGAGGACCGCTTGGGGCCGATGGATGCACGCCAGCCGCAGCGCCTCGGCGCCGTTTGACGCGACCGCCACGAGCTCGAAGTCGGGCTCGCTCTCGAGCAGGACGGCGAGCGCCTCGCGGGCGGATCCCGGCTCGTCGGCCACGAGCACGTTGATCGTCTCCCCCGCGAGCACCGGGCGCCCGGTGGACGCCGCCCCGCCGCGCGAGGCATCGATCAGGGTTCCCAGGATGTCGGCGTTGGCCGCGCCTTTCACGAGGTAGCCACAGGCACCGGCATCGAGCATCGAGATGATCGCCGAGCGATCGTCATAGGCCGAGAAGGCGACCGTGCTCGGGGGGTTGGGGAACGCATCGATCTCGGCCGCCGCCCGCGGCCCGCCGCCTTCGGGCATACGGACGTCGAGCAGCACGACGTCCGGGCGCAGGCTCGCAGCCTTCTCGATCGCCTCCTGCGCGTCGGCCGCCGCCCCGACGAACTCGAGACCGGGATGGCCCGAGATGAGCTCTTCGAGGGCGAGGCGGATCACGGGCTCGTCATCAGCCAC
The DNA here is from genome assembly GCA_963795525.1 of uncultured Solirubrobacterales bacterium. GTDB lineage: Bacteria > Actinomycetota > Thermoleophilia > Solirubrobacterales > Solirubrobacteraceae > Palsa-465. The sequence continues at coordinate 14,673 of CAWCIA010000007.1, read as the reverse complement.
GAGGACCCGGACGGTGCTCAGCTCCACGGTCATTGCTCCCTGGCCACCGCCAGGGAGCTGGCCTCGTCGCCCGACGCCGGCACCCCGAACTCGACCGTCGTCCCCTGACCGCGCTCGCTGCGGATCTCGATCCATCCGCCCGCGGCCTGGACGCGCTCCCGCATCCCGACCATCCCCAGGTGGCCGGGCACCTCGCTCGGTTGGCGGCCGGCATCGAAGCCGACGCCGTCGTCCCGAACCGTGACCGTGAAGCCTTCCGTCGCACCGCTCAGGGAGACCTCGACGTGACCCGCCTGGGCGTGCTTGCGGACGTTGGACAGGGCCTCCTGGGCGACGCGGTAGAGCACCGTGCGCAGCTCGGGCGAGGGCTCGGCCATCAGCCGATCCTCGAGCGTATAGGTCGCTCCTTCCCGGGCCAGGGTCTCGGAGAGATAGCTGCGCAGCGCCGCGGCGAGACCGAGCTCGTCCAGGGCGGGCAACCGAAGGTCGAAGAGCAGCTGGCGCAGGCTCTTGATGCCACGACGCACCGACTCGTCGAGCCCGACGATGAGACGCTGCTGCTCGGGGCGGTCGAGCATGCTCGTCAGGAGGCCCAGCCGGATGGCCACGCCGGCCAGGACCTGGATCGACTCGTCGTGGACATCGGCGGCGATGCGCCGGCGCTCGTCCTCCTGCGCGCGCACGAGCTCCGCCAGGAGCCGCCTGCGCTCCTCGTTTGAGCGGATGAGCTCGCGGCGGGCCTGCTCGCGATCGGTGATGTCGAAGGAGATCCGGCAGATGAGCGCCGGTTCGCCCGGCACCGCGGGAAGCGGGAAGACGACGGCGAGAAAGATGTGCTCGCCGTCGAGCAGGGTCAGCGTCTGCTCGTAGAACGTCGGCTCGCCCCGCTCGAGCACGCTGCGGTCGATCAGGCGGAGCTCCTCCGCCTCGGCGCGGCGGTGCAGGTCGGAGTAGCAGTTGCCGATCATGCCGATGGGGTCAGCCCCCATGACCCGCGCGGCCTCGCGGTTCGCTGTGGTCAGCCGTCCGTCGGCATCACGGATTGTGATCGCCGCCGGGGCGTTGTCGATGAGCGCCCGCAGCCGGGCCTCGCTCACCCGCAGCGCCTCCTCGGCGTGACGGCGCTCGGTGACGTCCAGCACCGTTCCGGCGTAGCCGGTGAGCCGGTTGTCCTTGTCCCGCTGCTCGATCGTGCTGTAGGACCCGACGATGTGCACGCCGTCCTTGCGGACGTAGACGGACTCACCCGCGCCCGCTCCCGTCTCGAAGACATCGGCGAAGAGATCTTGGATCGAGTCTCGGGCCCCGTCCGGGAGGACGTCGACGATCGGGCGTCCGATGAGCTCGTGCGGCTCGTAGCCCAGAGTCGTGCGAATGGCGTCGTTGATGAAGGTGAAACGACCCATCCGGTCGGAGGACCACACGACCGCCTGGGAGGTCTCGACGAGCGCCCGGTAGCGGCGCTCGCTCGCCGCGAGCGCCTCCTCGGCGAGCTTGCGTTCACTCAGGTCGAGCGCCTGGACGAACATCTCCGCGCCGGGCCGGCCGAGCGCGCCCAGCATCGAGACGTTGAGGAGCAGGCTGACCTGCGATCCGTCGGGCCGGATGCAGTCGAGCTCGATCTGGTCGCTCTCCGTGGCACCGGAGAGGAGATGGCGGCGAGAGGTCAGGAGCGTCGGCATCTCCTCCTCCGGCACGAGATCCCGGACTGAGGCGCCGATGATGCCGGCACGGTCGCGGCCCATGGCCTGACAAAAGGCGGTATTCGCATCGATGATCACGCCGTCGGGACCGAGGCGAGCCATCGGGGTCGGCGCCTCGTCGAACACGCGGGCAAAGCGCTGGTGGCTGTCGTCGATCGTCAGGCCGAGCCGGCGCACGAGCTCACCCACGATGAGGACGGTGCCGGCGAGCAGGATGATCGCCCCCCAGTCGGAGCTCGGCGACCCGGCCAGGTCCGGATGCACGTGGCTGGCGGCGATGGCCGCCGCACTGTATCCCGCGACCACGAGGAGGGCCTGGATCATGGCTCTCCCTCGCGGGAAGAACCAGAAGGCGTAGGGCGTGCACCAGAGGTAGAGATACGTCAACCCGGTGCCGCGCACCCGGGCGAAGTAGTCCGCCAGCGAGATGAGCAGCGTCGCCACGGCCACGGCGATCTCGAAGAGCAGACGGGGCTGGCGATCCAGGGTGCCGGAGAGGAGCAGAAGGCCGACCATCTCGCCGATGACGGCGAGGATGGTGACCACGGGGCGGTCGCTCTGGGCCGGGCTGGGAAGCACCGTCCACACGATCGCGAGGCTCGCTCCGGTGACGTACACGGCACCCAGCGAGCGGGCCATGACGCGCGAGTCCCCGGCGCCGGGATTGCCCCGCGGCCACCAGGACACCATCTGGCGGATCTCACCATCTGTCCGCTGAGGACCCGCACCCTCCACGTCCCCTGCTCCTGGTCGCCTGCGTGCTCGCTTCCGGTTCATTAAACCACCGACATGTGGTGAAGACGCTGCATGCCCCGAGGATTCGCCCGGCGCCAGGCTACTCCTGTCGCGGGCAAGTAACGAAATTGCGGACACAAAGTCGATCGCGAACGTACTCAAACCGGTGCAACACGCACCTGGGCTGCGCTTGGGGGGCTCGTCCGGGGTCGGTTTGGCGGGTCGGCGTGGGGGCGGTCCGGGGGTCGCCGTGCGGGGTCGTCGCCGGGGGTCGGGGCGCGCGGGCGGGCGGGAACCGTGCCGAACCCGAGCGTGCTCCCGACCCCAAAGCTCCGGGCCGGGACGTCGACTGGGCTATCGAGCACGCTATATGTGCTCCCGACCCCAAAGCTCCCACGCCGGGACGCCGAGTGGGCTATCGAGCACGCTATATGTGCTCCCGACCCCAAAGCTCAGGGTCAGCGAAACGAGGGGGCGTCGCGCACGCTATATGTGCTCCCGACCCCAAAGCTCCACGCCGGGACGCCGAGTGGGCTATCGATCACGCTATATGCGCTCCCGACCCCAAAGCTCCGGATCAGCGGAACGAGTGGGGCGTCGCGCACGCTCCACGTGCAAGTGGATCGGCTCGGGGCGCGGGCGGTTTGCGACCGCCCTGCCGACTCAGCCGGCCGTGCCCTGAGGCGTGCAGCACCAGCCGTCGAGCCGGGGCACGTCCGAGCGCGGCGCCGCGAATTGCTCGGCGATCCGCGACACGCCCTGCAGGCCAGGACGGCCGCTCGCCCGGACGAATACCCACTGGTCCGCAGCGGGCCAGCTCACGAGGAGCCAGCGACCGTCCGGCGACCACACGACCTCACGCAGTCCCTGGCCGGAGAGGACGCGGCGCGGGGTGGATCCGGCCGTGACCGCTTCGACGAGAACGTCCTCGCCGGCGCCACCGCGGACGAGTGCGAGCGTGCGCCCGTCGGGCGCGAGGGCAGCATCGAGGATGGGGAAGCGCGCCGGGGAGCGCGCCGTCCGCGCGAGCGTGCCGTCGCCCCGGTAGACGTGGACCTGCCCCGGGCTGACGGTGACCAGCTCCCGGCCGTCGCCCGACCACGCGAGCTGGGTGACCCCGGCGTCGCGGGCACTCCACAGCCGATGGCCCGTGTCGGCGTCCCGGACCACGACCCGTCCCGCCGCCGTGACGTACGCGAGCTCGTACGGATGGTCGGGGCGCCACGACGGCGCGACCCGGGCGACGGCGGCGGCGAGCTGACGATCGCCGGTGCCGTCGCCGGCGACAACCCGGAGGGCGCGTCCCGACAGGTAGGCGACGCGGTAGCCGTTAGCCGGATACCACGCGGGATCGCTGACCTGCGGACGGGCCAGTTCCCACCGCACTTGGCCGTGGGGGTCGACGGCGGCGAGCTCGTCGGGGCCGGTCACGGCGACGTACAGCCCGTGGGGCGACCAGGTCGCCTGGCGCCAGGGCCCAAGACGGCGCGTGGCTCCGTCCGCTCCAACCGTCCACGTACCGTTGGCGCCGGAGGTCAGGAGGGTTCCCCCGGACGGGAGCGAGAAGAGTGCGGGAGCGGCATGCGGTACGCCGAGCGCGTGATCGAGCACGCGGCGAACGGCCGCTCCAGCCGGCGAAAGGGCGAGGGCGGCCACGGCGGCGAAGGCAAGCGGGGCGAGGACGAGTCGCCGGTGGGCCCGGGGGCGTGAGGGCACCGGAGGCCGGGCCTGATACGCCGACTGCACGACCGCCCAGGCGCGCTCCTCGGCTTCGGCCTCCCCGGGGGCGGCTGCCCTGGCGATGGCACGCTCGGCACTCACCCGTGCCTCCCCTCGTCCGTCGGCTCCCTTTCGCCCCTCGGCTCCCGCTCGCCCGTCGGCCCCCGCTCGCCCGCCGGCTCCCCCTCGCCCGCCGGCCCCCGCTCGCCCGCCGGCTCCCCTTCGCCCGCCGGCTCCCCTTCGCCCGTCGGCCCCCCCTCGCCCGCCGGCTCCCCCTCGCGGAGGGTTCGCTCGAGCACGTCGAGGCCTCGGCGCAGGCGCGAGTTCACCGTGCCGCGTGGCAGCTCGAGGGCGCGGGCGATCTCGCCGGGCGTGTACTCGAGGACGTAACGGAGCACGACGACGGCCCGGTGCTCGGGCGAGAGCTCGGCCAGGGCCGCCAACACCTCGCGCGAGTAGCCGACCGGCCGGGGCTCGGGGCCGGCCGCTTCCTCCACGGGCTCGCCGGTCTCCCGGCGCGCCGCGCGGGCGCGAGCCCAGTCGATGGCCCGGTTGGCCACGATCGTGCCGAGCCAGGGGGCGAAGGGCCGGCGGCGATCGAAGCGATCGAGGCGGCGGACCGCGGCCAGGAACGCCTCCTGGGCGATGTCCTCGGCCGCCGCGTGATCGCGCACGATGAGGTAGGCGGCGCGGTAGGCGCGCGGCCAGTGGCGGCGGAAGAGTGCCTCGAGGTCGGCCTCAGATCCCGCCAGCGCCCCGCGGATGAGGCTCCGCTCGCTGCGGATCCGGCGGCGGGCAGGCCGGGGCAGGGCAACCGGAGCGACGACGTTCTCGCCGGCGGCCGCCACGAGCTCAGTGGCGGAGACCATGGTGTGGGCCCATCGTCCCTCGTACGGGTGGGCGCGCGCAAGAGGTCCCTCGCCGGGCAAAGGCTCGGGCCTACGAGGCGCTCTGAGCCGTCGAGCGCGTGCCCGAGCTCGGAAGCGCGAGCGCGCAGGCCAGACCACCCAGCGGGAACGCGGCGATGACCAGCATCACGGGGGTCAGACCGGCGGCATCGGCGAGCACCCCAAGCAGCGCCGCAGTAACGCCGCCGACGCCGATCGCCGCGCCCAGGGTGACGCCCGAGGCGATGCCGATCCGGTGGGGGAGGTACTCCTGACCGAGGACGACCGTGATCGAGAAGTTGCCGATCGTGAAGAAGCCCACGAGCGCCATGAGGAGGAAGCCGCCGATCGGGCCGCTGACGAGAACGAGGGCAATGAGCGGAGGTAGAACGGCCATGCAGCCGCCGAGGATCGGCCGCCGCCCGATCCGATCGGCGAGCCGCCCACCGGCGATCGTGCCGAAGGCCCCCGCGATGAGAAGCACGCTGAGCGCGGCGTTGGCCGCCCCGGTCGAGGCCCCGAAGTGGGCGATGAAGTAGGCCGGGATGAAGGCCTGGAGCCCGAAGTACGCCCCCGAGCGGAAGGCGGCCACGCCGGCCACGAGCGAGAACGGACCCCACTGGTCCTCGCCGCGATCGGAGGATCGCGAACGCCGGGCGGGGGTCAGGACCGGACGGAACGAGGTGAGGTGGGGCAGCGAGAGCGCGAGGAGCACGGCGACGAGGAGGAAGGGCACGATCAACCAGACGGTCCCGGCCAGGCCGAGCGCGAGGACGACCGGCGTCACGAGCACGGGACCGAGGGCGAAGCCGACGTTGCCGCCGACCGAGAAGAAGCTCATCCCGCTGGCCCGCCGCTCCCGCGAGACGTAGTTCGCGTAGCGGGCCGCCTCCGGGTGGTAGGCGCCGATTCCGACGCCGGCGAGGGCGATGGTCGCGAAGGTCACCGGATAACCGTGGACGACTCCGGCCAGCGCGATGCCGATGCCCGCGACGGTCACACCGATCGGGAGCAGCCAGGGCAGTGAGCGGCGATCGGCGAAATAGCCGAACGCCGGCTGGATGAGCGACGAGGTGATCGTCATCGCGAGCACCAGCGCCGAGGCGGCGGCGTAGCTGTAGCCGCGCTGATGGATCATGAAGGGCAGGAGAGCGGGCACGGCGCCCTGCGCCATGTCGACGCACGCGTGACCGCAGGCGAGCGTGCTGATACCACGTGCATCCACGCCTGCGCTGGGCCGCGCGACAGACACGCCCACGCTCACGCCGTGACCCCCTGGAGAAGGAGCGCGACGATCTGAGTCCGCGTGCGCTCGGGATCCCAGCGGTGCCCGATCCGCATGTGCCGGTAGGTCCAGCCCGTGGCATTGAAGAGAAGCGTGGCCATCTCATCGGCCTCCGGAACCGCGAGCGTCCCGTCACGCACGCCGTCTTCGAGGATGCGCCGCAGCGCGTCGGTGAAGGAAATGCGCGTCATGACCGGCCCCTCGCCCTCCTCGTGGAAGACGAACTCGCCCGCCCGGCCGAGCGCATCGAGCGGCCCGAGATAGCGCTCGTTGACCGCGCACAGCGCGCCGAGCGCGGCCCCGAGCCGCTCGTCGGCCGGGGCACCCGAGACAAGCGCAGGAAGGATCGCCTGCTGGTACTCGGCCTCGAGGCGGGCACGCAACTGGTCGAGGATGGCCTGCTTGTCGAGGCCGCGCCGGTAGAGCGTCATGCGCGAGAGACCGGCCGCCTCCGCCAGATCCTCAATCGTCACCGCCGCCCAGTCACGGTCGCGCACGATGTCGCGCAGGCGCTCGAGGCGATTAGGCTCGAGGGGCGAGGGCAGGACACTCACGATACATCAATGTAACATTCGTGATCACGCAGCGCCACCCGATTGACGCGAGCCGCCGGCACCTGCGGGCGGGCGGCTACGTCCCGGCGCCGACGGCGATGCCCCGCGACGGCACGGGAGCCGACTGGACGATCGAGGTGGTCGTCTGACCGTGCGGGGTGAAGCGATCGATGACCTCCTCGAGGTGCTCGACCGAGCGCAGGTGGGCGGTCATGATGAAGCAGTCCTCGCCCGTGATCCGCCGGCAGTCGACGATTTCGGCCGTGGCCCGGGCGAGCTCGGCTACGCGGGGAATCTGCCGGGGCGCCGGACGGATGCGGATGACCGCGCTCAGCGGATAGCCGAGCGCGCAGGGGTCGAGCCGCGCCCGGTAGCCGAGGATCACGCCATCGCGCTCGAGCCGCTGAAGCCGCTCGGCCACCGCCGGCGGCGAGAGGCCCACCCGGCGCCCGAGCTCGGCCATGCTGAGGCGCGCGTCCTCCTGGAGCTCGGCGAGGAGACGCCGGTTCGTGGCGTCGAGAAGTCCATCATTGGCGCTGGCGCCATTTTGCCGTTGGTTCGTAGCCATACGCCTGATTCTACCTGTGATCGAGTATGTACATGGGGTGTCGTGCCGTTGACAATCCATCCGTGGTGACGACATCGGCCGAGCGCGCACCGGTACCGGCGGAGGTGTACTTCGGCGTGAGCGCCGTGTTCCACTACCTCGGCCCGTCCTTCGCGGTCCTGCTCTTCGCCCGCGTCGCCGTCCTCGGCGTGGCCGAGCTGCGCATCGCCTCCGCCGCGCTCGTGTTTGCCCTCTGGCGGCGGCCCTGGCGGAGCTTCCGCGCGCTCGACCGCGACGGCAAGCGTCTCCTCGTCGCCTGGGGCGCGGTCCTCGCGGTCATGAACGCGTGCTTCTACACGGCGATCAGCCGCCTCCCGCTCGGTACGGTGGCGGCGATCGAGTTCCTGCCGGTCATTGGACTGGCTGCGCTCGGGGCCCGCTCGCCGCGCAACCTCCTCGCCCTCGCCCTGGCCGTGGGCGGCGTCTACCTCCTGAGTCACGTCGTCCTCGCCGGTCAGCCCGTCGGCCTCGCCTTCGCCTTCGCCAACGCTGTCCTGTTCGCGCTCTACATCGTCCTCGCAGATCGGGTGGCCAAGCGGCCGCAGCCCAGCGGGATCGACGGACTCGCCGCGGCGATGCTCATCGCCGTGGTCGTGGTCACGCCGATCGGCGGCTGGCGGGCCGCGCCGGCGGTGCTGCACCCGACAGCGCTGCTTGCCGGCGTGGGCGTGGGCATCTCCTCCTCGGTCATCCCGTACGTGACCGACCAGCTCGCCATGGCGCGCCTGCCGCGAGCGAGCTACGCGCTCATGGTCGCCCTGCTCCCGGCCCTCGCCACCGTCATCGGGATCGTGGTCCTCACCCAGATTCCCGACCTCGCGCAGGTCGTCGGGGTCGCGCTCGTGGTCGGGGGTGTCGGGCTCCATCGGCCCGCCCCCGCCTGAGCTTGCGCGGGCGAGAGGGCGTGCTTTACTTCGCAGGCAGGTCGGTCCGGGAGACCCGGCGCCGGCACTGGATCAACGGGGTAATGACAACGCGGTAGGGGCGAGGGGTGCGAGGATCGATCAGTCGGGGACGCGATGCCGAGCGTGGCACCGTGACGCTGGAAACGCTGCGCCACGACCCCGAGCTGCTGAAGGGTGCGCCGGCGCCGCTGTTCCCCGGCGCGCTGGTCCTGCACGAGCGGGCTTATCTCGACGTGCTCGAGTTTGGCAACGGCGAGGAGGCGACCGCCATTCGCGGGGTGCTGTCGACCGCGATCGAGGAGCTCATCGACGGCGATCGCCGTCGTATGCACGACATCGAAGGCCGGCCGGAGAGCGCGGCTGAGCGCGAGTTCCTGCGCACCCGCGAGGCCGTACTCGACGCGCGCCTGCTGGCGCTGGCCGGCGACGTCGCCCACCATCGAGAAGCCGAACGCCTTCGCGCCGACGACGCCCTGAGTCCCAACGGCAGCGCGGGTTCGGTGCCCCCACCGAGAGGACTCCTCGCCTGGTCGGGACGCACGCGACGGGACACCGTGATCGGCGACGGTGCCCAGGACGGCAGTCCGCGGCATCGCGACGACATCCAGGGACTGCGCGCGATCGCCGTCCTCCTGGTCGCGATCAGCCATGCGGGTGTCGCCGCGGTGGCCGGGGGTTACGTCGGGGTTGACGTCTTCTTCGTCCTCTCGGGGTTCCTGATCACGGGGCTGCTCCTCGGCCAGGCCCGGCAACGGCGCTACGTGTCCCTGGCCGAGTTCTACCTCCGGCGAGCCCGGCGCATCCTGCCCGCCGCGGCTCTGACGCTCGTGACCACGGACATCGTCGCCTACCAGCTCCTCAACGTCGTGCGGGCCAAGCAGGTCCTCCAGGACAGCATTCCGAGCGCGCTCTTCGCCGCCAACATCCACTTCGCGTCGATCGGCACGGATTACTTCGCCCAGGGACAGCCGCTCTCGCCCTTACAGCACTTCTGGTCACTCGCCGTCGAGGAGCAGTTCTACGTCGTCTGGCCGGCGTTGTTCGCGCTCGGGCTCGGGCTGGCGATCCGCAAGCGGCCCTACCGACCCGGCGTCCTACGCGAGCGCGCCGTCACCCGTGTGCTTGCGTTGGTCACCCTGATTGGCATCGTCTCGCTCGCCTTCTCGATCTACTACACCCCGGGTCACACGGCGGCCGCGTACTTCTCCACGCCGGCGCGCATGTGGGAGCTCGCGCTCGGCGCCGCCCTCGCCATCGGCGCCACGCGATTGCGGAACCTCCCGATGCTCGTGCGACTCCTCCTCGGCTGGGGTGGGGTGGCGGCCATCGGGGTGGCGGCGGCAACCTTCTCGAGCGCGACCGCGTTCCCGGGCTATGCGGCGCTCCTACCCACCGTTGGCACCGCCATGGTGCTGAGCGCCGGGATCCCGACGGCGCGGCTGCGCCTCGGGGTCGGGCGTCTCCTCAGCCTCGCCCCGATGCGCTACATCGGCGATCGTTCGTACACGTTCTACCTGTGGCACTGGCCCGTGCTCATCATCGCCGAGCAGTACAAGGGCCACACCCTGCCGGTACGGACGAACCTCCTGCTCCTGCTCGGAGCCTTCGCCCTTTCCATCGTGACCTACCGCATCTACGAGCGGCCGATCCGGATCGCCAGGTGGGCGCGACGGCCCGAGGCGCTGCTGCTCTGGCCGGCGAGCGTGGTCATCGTGCTCGCCGTCGCGGGGACGTATCTCACGAGCATCTCCGTGAAGACGACCCGTCAACAGCTCGCGTCTCAGCAAACGGCGCTCACGGCTCTCGCCGCCACCCCGGTCACCTCGAAGGTGATCGGCCCGGTCGGCGCGCCCCAGGTGAGTCAACTCCTGCCCACCGTCGTCAGCGAGGTGAAGGCCGACCAGGACCATCGAGCCATGCCGGCGGTGTTGCACCCAGCGGTCAGTGCGCTTCTCGGCGATATCCCGTCGATCCCCAGCCGATGCATGACGCACGCGGGTGAGACCACGTCGACGTTGTGCAACCTCGGTGATTCCGCCAGCGCCAAGAAGCTCCTCGTCATCGGTGACTCCCACGCCGAGATGTGGATCCCGGCGCTCCTCGCGTTCGCCCACCGCGATGGCTGGGACGTCGTCACCCTGCTCAAGTCGGCCTGCAGTCCTCCGCTGTGGACGAGCACGATCGGTCCGGCGGAGTGCCGGTCCTGGTTCCATTGGGCCGTGACGGCCGGCGCCGCCGTACACGCCGACGTCACCCTGATCGCCGGCGAATACAGTCACTTCTTCGCCGGACCCGATGCCGCGACCCTGGATGGCTTCCGCGCGTTGGTCGGCGCGATGAAGCCCGCGGCGAAACACGTCGTCCTCCTCGGCGACGCTCCACAGCGCAATCAACAGCCGGTTGACTGCCTCCTCCGCGCAGGCGCTACGCCGGTGAGGTGCAGTGACACGTTGAGCAGCGACGAGTCGACACAGACAACTGAGGTGTCACAGCTCGCGCAGAGCGAGAACGTCGGCTTCATCGATACGACCGGATGGTTCTGCGACGACAGCACCTGTCCGCTGATCATGGGGAATCTCGTCGCCTACCGGGACGACAACCACATCACGGCCACGTACTCGACCGCGCTCGGCAACGTCCTCCGGACCGCACTGAGCGCCGTGACGACACCGGCCAAGTCATAGCTGGCGCTCGCCGTGCGGGCCCAGTCGCAAGGGTGTCGCAGGCCTCGTTGGGGGGCCGAGCTACGCTATCTGTAATGGCCGACATCGAGAAGCGCTCCAGCTACACCCCGCGTCGTGCCCGCGAACGCCAGGCCTACCGGCTCGCCGTCGGCGGCGCCACGGCCGGCGGCGTGGCGGTGATCGGGTTCATCCTCGCCGTAGCCGGTGTCATCGGGGCGGGCCTGCCGATCGTCGCGCTCATCGTCGCTGCCGTGTGCGCGGCGGGATTCAAGCGCGCCGTCTCCTGAGTCTCACGTTCGCGTCAGGCTGACCGGGACGCCTCCGGCGAGAGTCTGGTAGACGACGCAGTAGCGCTCGGTCAGGCGCAGGAGGGTGTCGATCTGCTCGGGGGTCGCATCTCCCTCGAGGTCCACGCTCAGGCGGATCGAGCGAAATCCGACCGGCGCCTCCTCGGCTGAGGCGACGCCGAGGGTTCCACGGAAGTCGAGGTCGCCTTCGGCCCGTACTCGGCCGCTCACGGGAATCTCCAGCGACGTGGCCACCGCGCGCATCGTCACCCCGGCGCAGGCCACGAGGGCATCGAGGAGCATGTCGCCCGAGCAGGCGAGCAGCCCGGTCCCGCCGGTCGCGGGGTGCAGCCCGGCGTGCACGAGCGCGGCGCCCGTGGCGACCGAACAGGCGATGTCCTTCCCGTCCAGCTCGCCCTCCGACCGCAAGGTGACGCGCGCCGACTCCGGATCGTCCTGGTAGCGCTGCTTGATCGGCGCCTGTGTCGCGTACAGCTCTGCTCGATCCATCTCTGCCTCCGGGGCTCGAATGGGCCCGCTCGCTCAACCGATTGGAGCCAGAGAGTTTCCCGGAGCGATCTGCGCGCAGTCCTGCGGTGGCGACAGGCCGGCGAAACGGCTGGTCAGCCAGGCCTCGGCGGCGGGGATCCACGGGACCGCACTCGTCGTGTGGCTCAGAGCGTCGTACTCGATGTACTGAACCGGCACGCCGCGGGAGCAGTACTCACGGGCGAGGCTGCGCACGTCCCCGGCGATCATGACCCCATCGCCCGGACCGATGCCCGGCTTGTTGCCCGGCGTGCCCTCGAGCGCGCCGTCGGCGCCCTGGCCGATGAACAGCGGGACCGTCGGCGTGCCCCGGCTGCCCATGATGAGCTGGTTGACCACCTTGACGTAGATGGGGATGTCCTCGGGGGCGGGATACTGGGGCCTGGCGAGCTGGGACCAGGTGAGGCCCGGATAGGAGCCGAGAACCTGCTCGATGCTCGCGCTCTGGAGCTTGGCATCGAGCTGGACTCCGTAGGCGCTGAGATAGGGCGTGAGGTCGATGTGGAAAGCGCGGGACACCCCGATGATGGCCATCGGCATGACGCCCGCCCAGATGCTGCTGCCGTCGACGTAGTGGAGGTTGTGGGCGGGGTCGACGAGGACGCCGCCCATGGCCGCGCCGACGAGCCGCTGGTCGACGTCGGGCGCGTAGGACGGGGCGAGCTCAGCTGCCCACTCCGTGGCGATGGCCCCACCGGAGTAGCCGATGAGTCCGATCTTACGCGTGCCCGCCAGACCGGTGGCGGGTGAGCTGAGTGCCGCGCGAAGCGAGTCGAGCGTGTTGATTCCGTACTCCGGTCCGGCGGCGAAGTCCGCCTGCTCACCTTCGGTGTCGGGCACGACGACCGTCTCGCCGGACAGGAGCGAGGGGATGATGATCCCCGACTCGACGTTGGGGATGAAGCCGCCGAGGGTGACGCCGCCGGAGATGGCGTAGGACGGCTCGTCATTCGGGCTGAGCGAGTCGTAGAAAGACTGGTAGGAGACGACAGTCGGCGTGGGGAGCGGCACGGGCGGCTCGAGGACCGAGGTCACGTTGACCGTGGGCTGGCCGATCTCTCCCGTCGACCGATAGAGCAGCTGTACGGCGCGGACCGCGAGGGCGACGCCCGCCACGTGGTAGGTGAGAACCCGGGTGCCCAGAACGGTGCCGGGGGCGATGTCGGCCAGCGGCGTGGTGCCGTGATAGGTGTAGAACGGATCCTGGCCGGGCGGTACGGCCGCCCGGGCGTTCGCGTGGGGCGCGAGCAGCGTGGCGACGGTGAGCGCGAGGAGAGCGACGGTCAGGCGCCCGAGCCCGGCGAGACGATGACGCCAACCACCAGCCCGCGCGGCGGGGGTAGCCGGAACCGCAGCACACATGGGACCTCTTTCCTCCGCGGGCGCGCGGCTTCCCGGAAACGGAGCCTCCCGCGGCTCGATCGCACGGAACTATGTCACGGCGCGCGCCGACAGATGCTGGTTCGGGCGTCGCGATTTGCGTCACTGGATCGGCCTGCCCGGCATCCGGAGATCGAAGCGCTCGACCAGCGCGGGGACGCTCTCCGGATCCATCTCGAGCGCGTAGCGGGCGCACAGCTCGCCGAAGCGCTCCGGGTCGACGGCGGTGATGCCCCCGAGGTCGACGAGCTCTTCGAAGAAGCGCTCAAAGCCGGCCGGAGAGATGATCTCGAGGATTCGGGCGGGCCTCTCACCGGCGTTCCAGAGTGTGTGCCATTGCCCTCTGGGCTTGAAGATCAGATCGCCCGGCTCGCCGATCACGACATCCTCACCCAGTAGCGCACCGACCTGTCCCTCGAGCACGTAGCTGTACTCGTCCTCGCGGGTGTGGCGATGCAGCGGCGCGGCCAGGGCGCGAGCCGACATCGGGTGCTCGACCATGGAGAAGCGCTCTCCGGCCTCGTGTCCGCCGAGCATGAAGCGCACTCCGATAGAGTACCCAGAAATCCCGACTTGCCGTCCTGAGGGCCGACGACCTTCGCTGCCGTGGTTTCCATCCTCTGCTCCTTTCGGTCCACAGTAGTGTCGCTTGGAATCTCTAACAGATCGCCGTCGGGCCTGTCAAGATTGATTGGACGCTGATGGCCGATCAAAAGCGCACCTACCGTAAGACGCGTCGCGCGGAGCTCGAGGAGCAAACCCGGCTGCGGATCACCGAGAGCACGGTCGAGCTGCACGGCACCTTGGGGCCGGCGCGCACCTCGATCAGCGCGGTGGCCGCCCGGGCCGGCGTGCGCCGGTCAACCGTCTACCGGCACTTCCCCGACGAGGCGACGCTGTTCGCCGCCTGCAGCTCCCACTGGATGGCCGCACACCCACTGCCCGACCTCTCCGCGTGGGCGGCGATCGGCGACCCCGAGCAGCGGCTCGCGCTCGCGTTGCGGGAGCTGTACGCCTATTACCGGTCCACCGAGCCGATGCTGGACAACCTCCAACGCGACGAGCCGACGATGCCGATCGTCAAGCAGCTGTTCGCCGGCTTTCGCGACTACCTCTCAGGCGCCCGTGACGCCCTCATGCACGGGCGGCGGGCACGGGGACGCGCGCGCCGGGGTGTACAGGCCGCGATCGGCCACGCCCTCGCCTTCCCCAGCTGGCGCTCCCTGACTCGGGAGCAGGGGCTGGACGATCCCGAGGCGGTCGAGCTCATGTGCCAGCTCGTCGCGGCCGCGGGGCAGCGCCCCTGACACACGTCCAGTGGGCGATCCAGGACTCGAACCTGGGACCTCTTCCTTATCAGAGAAGCGCTCTAACCGAC
>CAWCIA010000006.1:0-45794 GCA_963795525.1 uncultured Solirubrobacterales bacterium | reverse complement strand
GGGCTACAAGCGACAGCGCACCGAGAGCGTCGACTAGGGATGCGCCGATCCTTGCGCAGCGGCCCGGATCACGCGCGGACGGAGGTGTCTCGCATCCGGCTCTACCGGTTACCTCGCGCGCGCCAACCGTTCAGGCCGGCTCGCGCGTCGCAGGCGAGGAAACGGCGGGTGTGACGCACGCGGACACAGTCTCCGGCCGCTCGCGTCCGTGCTCGCCAACGATTCCTCGCGCGCGATACCGAACGTGCACACCGCCATCGCCTTGCTCGCCGTCGCCCTGCCCGCCTCGACAGTGAGCCACCGGAAGCCCTCCAGATTTTCCGCTGTAGTCCGATCGCCGACCAGCACGCCGCAAGTCGCCGCAGCGCCCGGCGGACCGAGTCACTGTTCCATCGGCAGATGGGCCACAGGCCCGTACCGGCAACAGGCTCACACTGTACGCACCCGTGCTGGCCCGAAACGCCGGTAAACGCCCCTCGCGTAACGCCGGTCCAACGCCGGTCGATCGAGTGCGGCATGTCACGCGATGAGGTGGGCGCAGGCAAGATGGTCGCGCCTCGAGCGGCACGATGCCGTGGACGCATCCGGTCCGTTGCCGCCAAGAGACGGCCTAGTGTGCCGCGCGGGCCGAGTGTGCCGCGCGCGGGTGAGGCCGACGCGATATGCCCAGGGCGTGCGCCGCGGGTCTGGCTAGACGGGCGGTGCCGAGCCTCATGGCCTGCTGGATGCTGCGGCATGCCGGCATCTTGCAGCCACGCCGCGACGGCGCTACGGCGTTTACCGGCGTTTCGGCAAATGTCGGCAATGCCGGTCGAACGCCGGTCGGAGTTGTGACCCGAGCTCGCGATCGAGGGCCGACCGATGGGCCACAGCAGGCGGCTCGCACTCGCATCCACCCCGGGTCGAGCGGATCGCGGGCTCCCCGAGCGGCGGCCGCTGAGCGTGAGCCGCTTCGGCTTGCTCGACCCGAGAATGCGGCCAGCCCGTAGCCCGGGCGGAGAGGGGACCCGGCAACCCCTAGGGAGGGGGGGGGGGGGGGGGGCCGAGGGGGGAAGGGGGGGGGAGGGGGGGAGGGGGGGGGGAGGGGGGGAGGGAGGGGAGAGGGAGGAGAGAGGGAGGGGGAGGGAGGGGAGAGAGGTGGCCCGACTTCCCTGGCTCCGACACGTCAGCGAGTTCCTCTTGCACCAGGGCGCCGAGTCGAGCGGCCGCCTCGGGCTGGGGCGAGTAATGGATGTACTTCCGAGTCGTCGTGATGTCGGCGTGGCCCATCCAGGTCTGCACGTCGGTGATCGGGAAGGCCCGGACCGCCATCGTCCCGAAGCTATGGCGCAGGTCGTGGAATCGGAGGGGCCGGAGGCCCGCGCGCTTCTGGGCGGCGCGGTAGCGGCGATACATGGCGTCGTAGCCGAAGACGTCGCCCTTGGAGTCGGCGAAGACAAGATCCTCGTCGGCAATGAAGAACTCGCGCTGGCGAACTGCAGAGAGCACCTGCGCGACCTGAGGCATGAGAGGGACCGAGCGGACGCGGTAACTCTTGGGCAGGTCCTCGCCGCCCTCGTCCGTGAATCCGCGCTCGACGTGGATAAGGAGTCCCCGAAGTCGACGGAGCGCCAACGCATTGCCCGAAGCTCGCTCGCGCGCAGTCCGGTGAAAGCCGCCGTCAGGTAGAGAGCCGCATCTTGGTCGTTGGCGGCGTGGGCCGCGAGCTGTTGAACCTCGTCCGGCCGGTAGAAGGTGATTTGACCGGAAGCGGCCCTGCATGTCCGCGCACGGGTGAAGGCGTCCGACGGATCGTCGGCTAGGTCGGCCATGTAGAAGACGCCGCGGAGTATCGCCCGCGACTGGTTGATCGTCGTCGGCGCCAACGCTCGGTCGACGAGCTGCGCGCGGTAGCTCTCGATCTGGGCACGGGTGATCGTCCCAATTGGATGCTCGCCCCACCTGGGGCGAAACTCGGTCTCGATGATGTTGCTGTAGGTCCGTAGGGTCGACGCCCTGAAGCTGCCGGCCCGGATCCTGGCGCGAAGCGAGGCGATGTACGCCTCGGCGGCTTGGCCGAAGGTCACTCCCCCTGCGGCCGTCAGCTTGGCGCCCTCGGCGTGCAGGAACGCGCGGAGCAGGTCTTCGGCGCCGAGACGGGTGAGATAGCCGGCTGGGGGCCGGCTGCGTTTCGTCCAGGCCGGGCCGAGCACCTTGGCCGAGTCCTTGCCCGCCACGCGGTAGCGCCCGATCCATACGGGCTCCTTGCGTTTACGCCCCTTGTGTTCGGTGGACATCCGAACGGAGAAAGTTTGCCTAGACACGCTGCAATTCGGGCTCTTTTGGGGAGCCTAGGCTAGCACTGTGGGGAGCCTTTGGGGAGCCTAGTGTGGTGGGAAGTTGATCATCCCAGCTCCGAAAGTCCTGATTTGACGGGCTTTTCGGAGTGGCCCGGCCTGGATTCGAACCAGGGCGCGACGGATTATGAGTCCGCTGCTCTACCGCTGAGCTACCGGGCCGCGGCGGCGAGCGACGCTATCACCGTGGCGTGGCGGGCTGACCCGTGCTTCCGGTAGCCTGTGCAGCGATGCCGTTCCTTCCCGCCAGCGAGGCTCTTGGTCAGACCCTGGCACTGCTCGCCACCTTCCTTGGGGTGGGCGTGGTGGCCAACGTGCTGATCATCTACGTCGTCGCCCAGGTCATGGGCGAGCGCAAGCAGAACCGGGAACGGCGCGCGGGCGATAGCCAGCTTCCCTGACCCCGCGGCTTCGCCGCCGCGTGGGCGGCGGTGGCCCGGCTGCTGAGAGCAATCGCCTCGTGGGCGGACGGAAAGCTAGGGCCTGGGGTGAGGGCTCACAGGGTCGCGTTATGCGCAACCCTTAGTCGCGCGGATAGTTCTCACGCATAGGGCGCCGAGCATCCCAAAGCCCCCTGGTCGCGACGCCCCGGCCCGGGCCGACGAGCGCTGCGCCGAGCCGGAGTCGGTGATACGCATCGAGTGTCCGAACCTGCGGCCGTGGGATCACCGGCAAGCGCAGTGGATCGTGGCGCTCGCCCATCCGGCAGCGCTCGCAGCGCACCGATTCGGCGTGGTCTGAAGGAACGGTGCCCTCGGGCGTCGAATGTCAGCCTGCCCATGAAGCCATCCTCAAGCCCGACCGCCACCGCGGAGACCCCGCACGGCCACCAGGCCCTCTCCGCCTACATCCGCTCCCGTTTCGACGAGTTCTCGCGCTCGCAGAAGGACGTCGCGCAGTACATCGTCGACCATCTCGACGAGGCCGCCTTCCAGACGGCCGAGGAGCTCGCGCGCCGGGCCAGCACGTCGTCGAGCACGGTCGTTCGCTTCTCCCAGGCACTTGGGTTCGAGGGTTTCCCCGAGCTTCAGCAGGCTGCCCGCGACGAGTACCGGCGCCGCCCGGTGGGGGCGGCCGATCCACTCGCCGGCGCCGCCCCGCTGTTTTCGCTCGACCACACCGAGTTCGAGGCCGCGTTGGCCGCCGACCACGTCAACGTCGAGGACACCGCCCACAAGCTGGCCCGGGGTGACGTCGAGAAGGCGATCGACGCGATCGTCTCGGCCGAGAAGGTGCTCATCGGCGGAACCGATCAGATGGCCTTCTTCGCCAGCTACCTCCGCCACCTGCTCATGCTTCTCGACCTGCGGGCAGAGATCGTCGCCGGGCCCTCGCAGGAAGCGCTCGGGCGGCTCAGCCGCATCGACGAGAACACACTCGTCATCGGGCTCTCGGCCGGCCGGCCGCATCCGCTCATCACGCGCACGATGAAGCTCGCCCGGCATCGCAAGGCGGGCACGCTCGCGATCACCGACGCGACGCTTTCCGAGGTCGCCCGGCTCGCGCGGATCCGGCTGTACTACTCGTCCAACACCCCCGCTTTCGTGCGCTCGCACACCGCGCTCCTTTCACTCATTCAGGCCCTGGCCTACGGTGTGTACTCGCGTGACGCGCAGCAGTACGACGTGCGCATCAAGGCGTTCCGTCTCAAGTAACCAACGGCGTCGCGAGGCGCCACGACTTCCTGGCCGGATGAGGTGTTTGTGCGGTGGGCGCTCAACCGTCCGCATCGCCCGCAAACCCAATGACAACCGCAACTTTCGCCAGGGGCGAAGTGTTGTGGCGACGGGAGCAGCGCTCCCAGCCATCTACCAGGAGGTAACCCACATGCGTCGAGTCTCGAGCAGACTCGCTGTATTTGCCGTGCTCGCCGCCAGCGTGCTCGGCCTTTCCGCGGTCGGCGCCACGGCCAAGACCGGCCCGACCCCGACCAAGACCCACTTCGTGATCGTCAAGAGCGGCACGACGACGATCACGGCCAGCACCGCCACGCTGACCTTCCTTACCAATCACAAGGTCACGCCCACCGTGATCGCTCCGGCCGCCCTCAGCGGCAAGTCGGTGACGCTTCCGGTCAGGGCCGGGCTCGCGCGGGTGAACAAGCACCTTGACGGTGTCCTCTTCCACACCGGCGGGGTGAAGTTCTCCACCGCCACGAAGAGCGCGACGGTCCGTCACATCACCCTGTACAAGCTCGGTAAGCAGGCTCACCTCGCCGCCACCGTCGATGGCAAGGTGCTGCGCTTGGGCAACATCACCGGGCTGACGGTCGTCGTGAGCGGCAAGCATGCCACCGTGTCGGGTGAGCTTCACCTGACCGCGGCGGGCGCTCACATCATCAACAAGCTCGTGGGCAAGCACGTCGTGTCCGCCGGATACGACTTCGGCAGCTTCAGCAGCAGCCTCGTCCTGAAGTAGTTGACCATGCCCGAGGGCGGGCCGGCACAGTCCGGTCCGCCCTCAGCTCGGTGCCACGAGCAGCGACTGGAGCGCGCGGCCCACGCGGCCGCGCGTGTCGTAGAGCACGCTCTCCGAGAGCCCGATCCCTCCCGGCGCGATCCGCGTCGTCGCCTCCAACCCGATCCACTCCCCGGCTGGCTCGCGTTCGATGTACACGGTCAGGTCGGGGTTGATGAACAGGTACTCGTCCCACGACAGGGGTGAGCTGATGCCGTTACCGAAGTCTGCCGCGGCGGCCAGCCGCTGCAGCGGCGTCGGCTCCTCACCGGCGACGACAGGGACGTGGAGGTGGAACCACGCGGTCGCGTCGCCACCCCCGAAGCTGCCGCGCACGAAGCGGAGTTCGATCGCATCCGGGGCGAACATCGGCCGCCGGCGCGGTCGGAAGCCGCCGTCGTTGCCCGTCTCCGGGCCGGCGGGCGGCTCACCGCGGCCGGTATCCACCGCGCTCTGCGCCCGGCGCACCTGGACGGCTCGGGCGCGCACGACCTCCGTGCCGTCGAGCTCGCGCAGGGACGCCTCGAGCATCTGGACCCTGCGACCGGGGCGGACGACCTCGGCACTCAGGGCGAGCGCGCCCACGGGGACGGGCCGCAGGAGCTCATAGGTCACCCGCGCGAGGGCGAGCCCGTGGGGAGCGGGCAGCGCCTCGAGCGCGCGCATGATGAGAGCCGCCGGCGCCCCGCCGTGCTGGGCGCGCGGATCCCAGGGACCGGTGGTGAGCTCCGTGGCTACGAGGTGACCATCCGCCTGCTCAAACAGCGCCGCCGTGGACATGGCGGCACAACCTACAGCGTGGCTACACTCAGCCCAGATGAGCGCGGAACCGAGGCGCACCGAGCGCGACGAAGCGACATTCACCGTCAAGGCGGGACTCGCCGAGATGCTCAAGGGCGGCGTGATCATGGACGTTGTGACGGCCGAGCAGGCGAAGATCGCCGAAGATGCGGGCGCGGCCGCGGTCATGGCCCTGGAGCGTGTTCCCGCGGACATCCGCCGTGACGGCGGCGTGGCGCGCATGTCGGACCCAGCCATGATCCAGGGCATCCAGGATGCCGTCACGATCCCCGTGATGGCCAAGGCGCGAATCGGCCACTTCGCCGAAGCGCAGGTGCTCGAGGCGCTCGAGGTCGACTACATCGACGAGTCCGAGGTCCTTACCCCGGCCGACGAGGCCAACCACATCGACAAGTGGGCGTTCAAGATTCCCTTCGTGTGCGGGGCCACCAACCTCGGCGAGGCGCTGCGGCGGATCGGCGAGGGCGCGGCGATGATCCGCTCCAAGGGCGAGGCCGGCACCGGCGACATCGTCGAGGCCGTCCGCCATCTGCGGATGATCCGCGGCGAGATCCGCCGGCTTGCCACGCTCGAGGACTCGGAGCTGGCCACCGCGGCCAAGGAGCTCCAGTCGCCGCTTCCCCTCGTTCGCCAGGTCGCGGCCGATGGCCGGCTTCCCGTCGTCCTCTTCTGCGCGGGCGGCATCGCCACGCCGGCCGACGCCTCGCTCGTCATGCAGCTCGGGGCCGAGGGCGTGTTCGTCGGGTCGGGGATCTTCAAGTCCGAGGATCCCGAGCGGCGCGCCCGCGCCATCGTCGAGGCGACGACGCACTTCCAGGATCCCGCCCGCGTCGCCGCCGCCTCGACCGGCCTCGGCCAGCCGATGGTCAGCCTCGAGACCTCCAAGCTCGAGCGCGACGAGCTGCTCTCACCTCGGGGCTGGTGAGCGAGCCAACCTCGTCGGCATTGGGAGTTTTGCCCCGGGCAAAACGTCCCAGGCTCGGATGAGCCGACGTACAGTTGGGATTCTCGCCCTCCAAGGCGGGTTCGAGGCCCACGCCAAGGTGCTCCGGACGCTCGGGCAGAAGCCGCGCGAGGTCCGCGTGCCCGCCGACCTCGACGGGCTCGACGCGCTCATCCTGCCGGGCGGCGAGTCGACCGTCATGACGCTCGGCATCGAGCGCGAGGGCCTGGCCGAGCCGCTGCGTTCTCT
Organism: uncultured Solirubrobacterales bacterium; assembly: GCA_963795525.1. Lineage (GTDB taxonomy): Bacteria > Actinomycetota > Thermoleophilia > Solirubrobacterales > Solirubrobacteraceae > Palsa-465. The sequence goes on along the minus strand of CAWCIA010000006.1, from coordinate 39,008 downwards.
GATCGCCGACGGGGTGCCCGTGCTCGGGACGTGTGCGGGCATGATCATGCTCGACCGCGACCATCTCGGGTTGCTCGACATCCGCACGCGCCGCAACGCCTTCGGGCGCCAGTTGCGCTCCTTCGAGGCCGATCTCGACATCGCTGGAGTGCCGGGCGGCTCCGTCCATGCCGTGTTCATCCGGGCCCCATGGGTGGCCGAGCACGGTTCCGGGGTCGAGGTCCTGGCCAGCGTCGACGGCCACCCGGTGGCCATCCGCCAGGGGAACGTGCTGGCCATCTCCTTCCATCCCGAGCTCAGCGGCGAACGGCGGCTGCACGAGCTCCTGCTCGCGATGGCCGAGGACCGGTCTCAGCGAGCGCCGGCGGCTGGGCGGATGCGCTCGCTGTAGTCGCGGAGATCGCGCTGGAACGCCGCCCAATCGACGAGGGGACCCTCCGGGTCATCAGGCGGATGCTCGCCGAAGGGATCCGAGCCTCCGGGCGGCTCCTCGGAGTCGTCGCCGCGCGAGAGCCACGCGCCCAGCGCCGCCGTGGCGATCCCGGCCGCGTAGACGAGGACGGCGACCATCACGTGGTGGGTGAGCCAGGCGATGGTGCCGACGGCGTAGAGGCCGAGGGCGGCCAGGACGAGGCGCTGGAGCTCCGCTCCCGCGAGAGATCGCCGGGGCGCCCGAGCCCGTGCGCTGACGAAGATGGCCGTCAGCAGCGCCACCGTTAGGGCCAGCTTCCACGCGACTGAGGCAGACACGGGCATCGCTTACCCGGTTAATCGGCAGTCACGGCCTCGGTCCCAAGCGATTTCCGTTTCAGACCACGAGCCCATGGCGCATCGTGTTCTCGGCCACGGCGCGCGGCTCGACGAAGTGGCGCAGGTAGTCGGGGCCGCCCGCCTTGCTCCCCGTGCCCGACAGCCGGTTGCCGCCGAAGGGCTGGCGGCCCACCATGGCGCCCGTGATGCCCCGGTTGACGTAGAGGTTTCCCACCGGGGTCCGCCCGCACACGTAGCGCACCGTGCCGGGGTCGCGGGAGAACAGGCCGCCGGTCAGTCCGAACGGGAGCCCGTCGACGATATCGCAGGCGTGCTCGACCGAGCGCACCCGCTCGACGGCCAGCAGGGGGCCGAAGATCTCCTCCTCGAGCACCGGGGAGCCCGGCGGGAGATCGGCGGCCACGAGCGGTGCGGAGAACCAGCCGTGCTCGGGCACGGCGTCGACGCGAGCGGCGATGTGCCCGTCGGCCGCGGCGATCTCGGCGTAGCGCGTCACCCGCTCCTGGGCGGAGCGCTCGATCACCGGAGGCACGTCGCTCGTGAGGTCCCCCGCCTGGCCGACAACGAGCACGCGCACCGCCCCGGCGATGCGCTCGAGCAGCGGCTGCGCGATTGCCTCGTGGGCGAGCACCCGCGCCGCGGCCGAGCACTTCTGGCCCGCGTAGCCGAAGGCCGAGGCGACGATGGCAGGCACGGCTTCGTCGAGATCGGCGTCGGAGTCGACGATGACGCAGTTCTTGCCGCCGAGCTCGGCCACCACGCGCTTGATATGCAGCTGACCCGGCGCGGTCTCCGCGGCCGTCCGGACGATCTCCAGACCGACCGGCTTGGAGCCGGTGAAGGCGATCGTCGACACCGCGGGGTGGCGCACGAGCGCGGCGCCCACGTCCCCCTCGCCGGGCAACAGCGAGATCGCGCCCTCGGGCACGCCGCCCGCGCGCAGCGCCTGGACGAGCCTGAACGCGCAGCCGGGCGACTGCTCGGCCGGCTTGAGCACGGCGGTGTTCCCGGTGGCGAGCGCTGCCGCCGTCATCCCGCAGGGGATGGCCAGGGGGAAGTTCCAGGGAGCGATCACGGCGACGACGCCGCGGGCGGCGTAGCGCATCGTGTTGCGCTCCCCGGGTACCTGGAGGAGCTCGGCTCCTCGTTCGAGCTCGATCGCCCCGCGCGCGTAGTACTCGAGGAAGTCGATGGCCTCGCACACGTCGCCGTCAGCCTCGCGCCACGGCTTCGCGCACTCCCGGACTTCGAGTGCGGTCAGCTCGAGCCGGCGTTCACGCAGCCAGGCGGCCGCGCGGACGAGCGCGGCGGCCCGCTCGGCCGCCGGCGTCGTGCTCCAGGCCCGGAAGGCGCGCTCGGCCGTTGCCACGGCCGCGGACACGTCCTCCTCGGTGGCGAGGGGGGCGAGCGCGACCACCCGGTCGGGATCGCCCGGGTCGGTGCTGCGCAGCGCGTCGCCCGTGCGTGTGTCGCCCCCGATGAGGACGGGCACCGAGAGCGGAAGATCGCGGTCCAGCGCAGCTAGCGCGTCACCGAGCTGCGCTCGCACGGCCCCGCGGCGGAGCTCGAGGATCGGTTCGTTGGCGAAGGGTGCAAGCGACGCCATGCCCCCACGCTAACAGGGCCTTCCGGTGAATATCTCCCGCGACGGCTACGGCGCGGCGAGCAGCTCGTCGAGCGAGGCCCCCTCGCTCATCCGGAGCAGGAACGACTCGTTGGAGGTGTTCTCGAGGAGGCGGCGCACGAGGTAGGCCATGCCGGCCACGAGGTCGCCGATCGGGCTGTAGGTCCGCACGCGGAACCCGAGCTTGGCCAGGGCGTCCTGGAGATCGTCGCCGAGACCGCGGAGGATCTGGAGCTCGAGTTCCTGGTCGCCCGCGCCGAGGGCGCGGCTGACCGCGATCGCGTGGGCCACCGAGCGCAGGTTGTGCGAGGCCACGGCCACCCGGAGCGACGGGCGGGCCTCGAGCAGGCGGCGGGTGAGCGTCTCGAAGTTCCGGTCGCAATCGGCCTTGACCTCGAAGACCGGAGCCGGCCAGCCGTGCTGGGATGCCTCGACGAGCTCGTGGTCCCAATAGGCGCCCTTGACGAGGCGGACGGTCAGCGGCGTCGTGCGCTCCGAGCGCGCGGTGAAGGCGAGCACCTGATCGAGCTGCTCCGGCGAGTCGCGCAGGTAGGCCTGCAGGACGAGGCCGGCCGACGGTCCGTCGCGGAACTCCTCCTCCGCGAGGACTTCGAGCACGAGGTCGAGCACCGCCTCCCGGGAGTCGAGTGACTCCATGTCGATGTGGATGTGGGCGCCGAGCTCGCGCGCTCGGCGCAGGAGCGGTCGTAGGCGCTCGCCCGCGTCCCGGCGCCCGATCTCGGGGGCGTCGGGGCGGAGCATGGGAGTCAGCGCCGAGATCTTGACCGAGACGTTGGCCCGGGGGATCGCCCCGAGACAGTCGCGCTCGAGCATCGGCCGCTCGGGCCACCCGCGTGCCGCCTTGACGAGCTCCTCGAGCGCGTCCCGGCAGCGGGCGGCATAGCGGTCGGCCTCGCTCACGGTGATCGTCGCCTCGCCCAGCAGATCGACCGAGCTGGCCACGCCCCGCTGCCACAGGGCACGGAGTCCGGCGACCGCCTGCGCCGGGCTCTCGGCCACGATGAACCGGTGGGCCATGTGCCGCACCCCGGCCGCGGCGGTGGCCCCGAGGGCCGTCCGCCCCGCGCGGGTGTGGGCCACGCGCATGGCGGTGGCGATCGCCTGGGGCGGCTGTGGCACCTCCTCGAGGAAGCCACGGAGGTGCCGGGCGAGATCGTCGAGCGAGCGGCACGCCGGCGTCACGTCGACGAAGCGGAAGAGCGCCGCCCGCAGCTCTCGGTCCCCGGAGGCAAGCTCCATCGCCCGGGCATCGAGCGACTTCAGGGGGTTTCGCGAGGCCGCAGGGAAGGCGGCGGCGATCTCACCGCCGATCTCGCGGATCGACCGCTCGAGGTCGGCGTCGGCCAGCTGGGCGGCCTGAGGATCTCCGGTGGGAGTACGGGTCATGAGGCGCTCGGTATCGGGGTCGTGGGCGTGGCGCGCTCGAGCGCCTCCCAGGTCATGTCGCTGCGGCGCTCCCGCTCCTCGGCGGCACCACCGCCCCGGAGGCCAAAGAGGCGCTTGGCGAACAGGAGGTACACGACGACCGCGAGGTTGATGAGGAAGCCGATCAGCTTCAGCGGCGTGGCTCCGTTGGCGAGCTCGTAGATCTCCAGGGGCAGCAGGATCGTCGTCGCCACGAAGGTCAGATACTCGGCCCACCGCTTGCCTATCCACAGCCCGACGCCCTCGACTCCCTCGAGCACGCCGTAGGCGAGCAGCGCCGCGCCGACCTCGCGCAGATGGCCGGACTGGAGGGAGAAGAGCTTGTCGAGCTCGCCGAGGACGCCGGAATGGTGACCGGTCGTCTGGACCGGTCCACCGCCGACGCCCCGCTGGAGGCCGGTGAGGATCCGGTAGTAGGCCGCCTTGAGGCTCTTCTCGTGGGCGGCGAAGAGGAGCACGGCCAGGCCGAGGCCGCCGAGCACGATGAAGTGAACGGCGCGGTCGACGGCGATGAGCCGCAGCACGAAGCGATCGCGCAGCGCCTTGCCGCGCATGGGGATCTCGATCTCGTCGCGGGCGGGCGGGTGCTCCCGGGCCGGAGCCTCGGGCGCGGTGAGGCCCACCCAGCAGTCGCAGCGCAGGCAGCGGTGCCAGCGCACGCCGTCGCCCTCGCGCGCAACCAGCGCGTCGTCGGGGCGGAGCTGCGCGGCGTCGGTTCCGACGAGCTCATGGCCGCTCAGCCCGCACGAGATCAGCTCCCAGTCGACCTTGCGGCGGGGGCGCGGGTGCGGGTGGGTGCCGGGCGGGCGCTCGATGCCGCAACCGTACCCTCTGGGCGAGGCGAATCGCGGTCCGGAGGGTGCTCGCGAGCACCCCGGCGCAGCCCCGAGGCGATTGCGCCTACTGCTGGAGGATGTTCACCGCCCGCGCCACCACCAACCCGACCGTGATGAGCGCGGCCAGTGACTGCAGGGTCATGAGTGCCTTGGCCATCTGGGTCAGCGGCATCGTGTCCGTGGGGCTGAACGCCGTGGCGTTGGTGAACGACACATACAGATAGTCGATGAGGCTCGGGCTCCAGTCCTCCGGGGCGTGGCGGGGCTCGCTCATCTGGGGGAAAAGGAAGTCCGGAGGGTCGGGCACGCCGGCCCTGCGAGCGACCGGGCCGCCGCGGTCAAGCTCCCAGTACCAGAGGCCGAAGAGGAGCACATTGGTCATCCACAGGCCGAAGCCCGAGATGATGAGCGCGTGGCCGTTGTCGATCGCGTGACCGTGGCTCGGCTGGAGCAGGTAGTGGCAGAGGAGTACGAGCGAGACGATGTTCGTCGCGCTGACCAGCCCCGTCATGCCCAGGGCGATCCTCCGGCGCAGGGGGGAGTGGCGCCAGCGGGGATGCGGGGAGACGGCGACCACGCCGAGGAGCAGCATCGCCTCGAGAGCCGGAAGAAGCCAGGCCGGACGCAGTGGTGAGAGCGGTTGGGGAAGCGCGAACTCGATGAGGATGGCCAGCAGGACGACGAGTTGGGGCTCCCAGTAGGGCAGCCGGTGCTCGAGCCGGCGCAGGATGTCCGGACGCCCCGCGGGGTCCGGTGACGGCTCACCGATCGACATGTCTGCTAGAAGAGTCTCCCATGCGACGCTGGGCGCTGCTGCTCCTGGCGCTCGTTCCGGCGGCCTGCGGCGGCTCGTCCCCGGCCAAGACCCAGGGACAGAGCACACTGGCGAGCACCGCCACGAGCGCCTCGACTCCGGGCACGACCTCGCCGACGAGCACGACCCCGACAACGGTGGCGAGCACGCCGAGCACCCTCACGACCCCGACGACGACGGGAGCCCGCACGAGTCCCTTGCCCATCGGGCCGCCACGGTGCACGGCGGCGAGGCTCCGCCTGAGCAGCCTCGGCCAGCAGGGCGCCACGGGGCACGGAGTGCTTGGCTTCGCCCTGCGCAACACCTCAGCCCGCGCGTGCCAGACCTTCGGCTATCCCGGCGTCCTCTTCCTCGACAGCACTGCCCGCGCGCTCCCCACGCAACCGGCTCGCGTCACCTCGGACCTGCTTGGGAGCGCGCCCGTGCGGCTGCTCGTCCTCAACCCCGGCCAGATCGCTTCGTTCCGCCTCGGCGTCACACACGGCAGCGGATCCTCCGCCGGCTGCGCGACGGCGGACGTCGTCCAGGTCATCCCGCCCGACGACACCCAGACCCTCCGCGTAGGAATCCCGGGCGGCGCGTATGAGTGCACCACCGTGACCGTCACGCCGCTGCAGCCCGGCCTCAGCGCGTACCCGAACCAGTAGCCGTCAGGCGGCCGGCGGCATAGCGAGCCAGCGCGGGCCGTCCCGGAGCATGGCCGAGATCTCCCGAGCGGCCACCGGGCGGCAGAAGTGGAAGCCCTGCGCGAGCTCGCAGCCCAGGCGGCTCAGCTCGTCGGCCTGGCGCTCGGCCTCGACGCCCTCGGCCACGACGGTGAGCGAGAGCGCGCGCGACATGGCGATGATCGCCTCGGTGATCGCGGTGTCCTGAGCCTCGAGCCCCAGGCCGTCGACGAACGAGCGGTCGATCTTCAGCGTGTCGAGCGGAAGGTGCGGGAGGTAGGAGAGCGAGGAGTAGCCGGTGCCGAAATCGTCAAGGGCGAGCCGGACCCCGAGCGCCCCGAGCGCCCGCAGCGCCTCCTCGATCGCCTCCGGTTCACGGAGCATCGCCGTCTCGGTGATCTCCAGGCACAGGCAGGCGGGGTCCAGCCCGGTGGCCTGGAGCGTCGCCTGGACGGTGTCGGCGAGGCCGGGCTTGGCGAGCTGTACGGCGGACAGGTTGACGGACATCTCGAGCGGCCGGGCGTCGGGCCGTTCGTTGTGCCAGTGCGCGGCCTGGCGGCACGCCCGTTCGAGCACCCACCGGCCGATCGGTTCGATCAGGCCGTTCTCCTCGGCCACCGGAATGAACTCGACCGGGGAGACGAGCCCGCGCTGGGGGTGGTGCCAGCGGATGAGCGCCTCGACGCCGACGATCGAGCGGTCGGGCAGCGAGACGATGGGCTGGTACTCGAGGCGGAACTCGCTGCGCTCGAGCGCCCGGCGGAGGTCGTTCTCGACCCGCAGGCGCGCCAGCGCCCGTCCGCGCATCGCCTCGTCGAAGACCTCGTAGCGGGCGCGGCCGCGCTCCTTGGCGCGGTACATGGCCGCATCCGCGTCGCGGATGAGCTCCATCGGCAGCTCGCCGCCGTGAGCCAGGGCGATGCCCACGCTCGCCGTGACGAAGTGCTCGGAACCGGCGATGACGAACGGACGGGCAAAGAGCGCCGCCACGCGCTCCGCCATCTCGATCGCATCGGCCTCGCCCCCGATCTCCTCGAGGAGGATGGCGAACTCGTCCCCGCCGAAGCGAGCGACCGTGTCGCTGACGCGCACGGCGTGCTTGAGACGGGGCGCGGCCGCGGCCAGGAGCTCGTCCCCGATGTGGTGCCCGAGGCTGTCGTTGATCACGTTGAAGTGATCGAAGTCGATGAACAGGATCGCGGCCAGCCCGCGGCGGCGGCGCAGGCGGGCGAGCGCCTGCTCGATGCGGTCGAGAAAGAGGACGCGGTTGGGCAGCCCGGTGAGGGGGTCGTGGAGCGCCTGGTGGCGGATGTCGTCCTCGATGGCATGACGCTCCATCGCGTCAGCCAGGACGTTGGCGAGCGACTGGAGGAAGGCCACCTCGTCGGGGCGCCAGGCGCGGGGCTCGTGGCCCAGAACGCTGAGGACGCCGAAGGTCCCGTGCGTGCCCTCGATGGGGACGCTCAGCCCGCTGCGGAGTCCGAGCTCGGCCGGGGGGCGCAGGAAACGGGTGTCGGTCTCCCAGTCCTCGACGATGATCGCCGTGCGGTGCAGGATGCAGTAGCCGGGTTGGGTGTTGGCGCTCGCCGCGATTCGCTCGGAGCCGATCGCCGGTCCGCCGCCGTGGTGGGCGCGCACGGCGAAGGTGTCCTGCTCGGGCACGAGCTCGGCCATCATCGCCAGATCGGCCTCGAGCAGGCGCGCCGCCGCGGCCACGGCCTCCTCGAGGAGATCTCCCGTGCCGGCGCCCTCGAGCGCGTGCTCGCCGAGCTTGGCCACGGCCGCCTGCTGGGCGGCCCGGAGCTCGAGCTCCGCCTCGACGCGCTTGCGATCGTCGATATTGCACATGACTCCGTGCCACAGCATCTCCCCGTCGGGGCCCGGCACGCGCTGGGCCTCGTCGCGGATCCACACCGTCGTGCCGTCACGGTGCAGGAGGCGGTACTCCTGGGCGGCCAGGTCACTGTCGGCGAACGGATCGCCGTTCTCGACCTCGAGCACGCGCTCGCGGTCGTCCGGGTGCATGCGCGAGAACCAGAGGTCGGGATCCCGGCGCCACTCCTCGGCCGTGTAGCCGAGGATCGACTCGATCTGGGGGCTGACGTAGAAGAAGCGACCCTGCGGTCCGGGCTCGGCGATGTAGACGACGGCGGGCAGCCGCTGAAGGAGCGCCGGAAAGTCGCGCGGGACGTTGACGGGCTCGCGCCAGTCGCTTGACGTGGCCTCTGCGCTCACGGATTGCGCCCGCTGAGCATACTGAGCGGATATCGGCAAATTCCGCAAATCTCTAGACCGGGAGGACACGGAACCGGACCCAGGGCTACCTACTGACAACGGATGATCCGGTTTAAGGAACTTTGGGCGTCCGGTCCGCCGTGACCGCGGCGAAGCACGAAAGGCTCCCGTCATCCTCCTCCACGACCGTTCCGTCGCCGATGAGCAGATCGAGATGGCCGAGCACCTCCGAGATGGTGAGGAAGGCCTGGGTCACGGCCACATTGCCCCACATGCGCAGCGCGATCTCGTAGGCGCTCAGCGGCCCCTCCCGGAGGATCCCGAGGATCTTGCGGGCCCGGCGCTGGTGCATCCGCAGTCGCTCGTCGATGAGGGCGGCGTGGTCGAAGATCGGTGCCCCGTGGCCGGGCAACACGAGCCGCGCCGGGAGCTCGCGCGTTGCCCGCATCGACTCGATGTAGGCCAGCAGGGCCCGCGGGCGCGTCTGCGGACCCGCCGGATCCGACCCGGACGTCCGAGGCTGAGAGCCCGCCGAACCACCGTCGAGCGGCCGGGAGATGAGCGGGTTGGACGAGATGTGAGCGAGCAGGTGGTCGCCGCCAATGAGCAGCCGGCGGTGCTCGTCCCAGAAGAGCGTGTCGGTGGGGCTGTGGCCCGGGCGGTGAAAGACGCGCAAGGAGCGGTCGCGGAGGTCGAGGCTGTCCCCGTCGCGCAGAGGCCGCGTGACGCGGCCGCTCGAGCCGAAGGCCCGGAACGCGGCGCCCACCGAGCCCAGGACCGTGGCGAGCTCGCCGGGGATGCCGTGGCGACGCATGACCGCCTGGGCAAAGGCGTCGTCTGCGGTGGCGGCGGCCCGGAAGTCGGCCAGGTAGGGAACGAGGAGCTCGAGCGCCGCCACCTCGGCCCCGGACCGGCGGGCGACGATCTCGAGCAGCCCGAGATGGTCCATGTGCTGATGGGTGAGGACGATCAGGCCGAGATCCTCGATCCGGTGTCCGCGCCTTCCCAGGGCCAGCTCGAGCTCATCGAGGGACTTGCCCGAGTTGGGGCCGGTGTCGACCAGGGTGAGCGGATCGTCCTCGATGAGGTAACAGTTGACCCGCCCGACGAGGAACGGTGTGGGGACCGGGAGGACGTGGATTCCGGCGCGGGCGGCGAGCGCGATCCCGTCCTCGGCGTCGCCGCTCGGGAGCGCGCTCTCGTTCACGAGCGGATGATCGCGAGCACCTCGTCCCGGCGGCGCTCCATGTCCTCGCGCGAGCGCAGGGACTCGAGGCACAGGCGCAGCAGCGGCTCGGTATTCGATGGACGCACGTTGAAGTGCCAGTCGTCGTATTCGACCGAGAGGCCGTCGAGGCGGTACCGACGACCGTCGGAGTAGCGCTCGGCGAGCTCTTCGAGCCTGGCGTCCTGGTCGCCGACCTCGGAGTTGATCTCGCCCGAGATGAAGTACTTCGAACGGAAGGGCTCGAGCAGCTCGGACATGCGCGCACCCCGAGTGGAGAGCAACTCGAGGATGAGCAGAGCCGGGATCGTGCCCGAGTCCGCGCAATAGAAATCGTGGAAGTAGTAGTGGCCCGAGACCTCGCCGCCGAAGACGCCGTGCTCCTCACGCATCCGGGTCTTGAAGAAGGCATGCCCGACGCGGTTCATGAGCGCCTTCCCGCCGTGGCGCTCGACGACATCGGCCACGGCGCGACTGGCGCGCACGTCGTAGAGGATCGTCGCCCCCGGGTTCTTCTCGAGCATCGACTCCGCGAGCAGCGCGGTGAGGAAGTCTCCGTCGACGAACGCGCCCTCCTCGTCGATGAAGAAGCACCGGTCGGCGTCGCCGTCCCAGGCGATGCCGAGGTCGGCGCCGCGCCCGACCACCTCACGCATGATGGACTCGCGGTTCTCGGGCAGGAGCGGGTTCGGCTCGTGGTCGGGGAAGGTGCCGTCCGGAGTCCAGTAGGCCTCGACGAGATCGAGCCCGAGCCCGTGGAGGAGCGGGCCGACCATCGGTCCGGCCATGCCGTTGCCGCCATCGACGACGACCCGCAGCGGCTTGACGGCGTCAGGGTCGATGAAGCGCAGCGCGGCCCGCTGAAACTCCTCATAGACGTCGAGCGTCTCCGTCCGGCCGCCGCCCGGCGCGGTGTCGAGGCCCTGGTCGAGCTTGTGGGCGATGTCGCCGATGCCGGCGTCGCCGGAGAGGGCGATGGCGCCGCGCTTGACGAGCTTGGCGCCCGTGTACTTCTTCGGATTGTGGGAGGCGGTGCACATGAGGCCGCCATCGAGCTCCCGGGAGCCCACGACGAAATAGAGCATCTCCGTTCCCACCTGACCGGCGTCAAGGACGGTTGCTCCTTCGGCCTCCATGCCCTCGCGGTAACGCTCGGCGAGCTCGGGCGCGCTGAGACGCATGTCTCGGCCCAGTCCGAGCTGCAGCTCGGCCGTCGGCTTGCCCTCGAGCTCGCCAATGACCTGGGCGAACGCCCGTCCGATGTCGTGGGCCAGGTCGGCGTCGATGTCCTCGCCGTAGACGCCGCGAATGTCGTAGGCCTTGAAGATCTCCGGCTTGGGGCGTGGGCTCATGGGCGCCCGGATGCTACCCCGTGTCATCGGGTCGCAATAATGCGCCGCCGTGGCGAGACGACCGAGCGTGGCGATCCTCTGCGGCGGCCGCGGCGCCCGCCTCCAGGAGCACACCCGGGCGATCCCGAAGCCCCTCGTCGAGATCGGCGGCCGGCCGATCGTGTGGCACGTCGTCCAGATCTACCTTGCCCACGGGTTTCGCGACTTCGTACTCCTCACGGGCTATCGCGGCGAGCAGATCGCCGAGTTCGTCGCGTCCGAGGCCTGGCCGGCCGGCGCCCGGGTGCGCTGCCTGCCGACGGGCGAGGACACGCCGACGGGGGGCCGTCTGCACCGGGCCGCCGCCGAGCTCCCGGGCGGCTTCTGCGCCACCTATGCCGACGGGGTAGCCGATATCGACCTCGGCGCCCTGCTCGATTATCACCACGGCCACGGGGCGGCGGCGACGATGACCGTCGTGCGCCCACGGCTGCCGTTCGGAGTGGCATCACTGGACGGGGGCGGTGTTGTGCGTGAGTTCGTCGAGAAGCCGCGCAGCGAGCACTGGGTCAACGGTGGCTTCTTCTATCTCGAGCCTGGGGCGCTGTCCCACCTGGCGGCCACGAGCGTGCTCGAACGGGAGCCGCTGGAACAGCTGGCTGCGAAGGGCGAGCTGCGGGCCTACCGCCATGAGGGGTTCTGGGACTGCCTGGACACCTACAAGGACGCCGTCGAGCTCAACGATCTGTGGGCGGCGGGCCGGGCGCCCTGGCGCACGTGGTGATGGCCGGACTCCGCGGTCATTCCGTGCTCGTCACCGGCGCCTACGGACTGCTCGGAGGCTGGCTCGTACGAGCGCTGCTGGCCGACGGCGCGCATGTGGTGGTCATCCGGCGCGACCGCCCGGTGCACTCGACCCTCGGGCTTCTCGGGCTCGAGTCCGAGGTCGACGTGGTCGACGGCGACGTGGCTGCCGAGGGGCTCGTGGCCCGGGCCCTGGCCGATTACGAGGTCGAGACGGTCTTCCATCTCGCCGCGCAGACGCTCGTCGGCACGGCGATGCGGGCGCCTCAGCTGACCTTCGAGTCAAACGTGCGGGGGACGTGGACGGTGCTCGAGGCCTGCCGCGCGGCCGGGGTGAAGCGGACGATCGTGGCGTCATCGGACAAGGCCTACGGCCGCCACGCCGACCTGCCCTACCGCGAGACCCACGAGCTACGGCCGCTGTTCCCCTATGACGTCTCCAAGGCCAGCTGCGATCTCATCGCCCGCTCCTACTGGCACAGCTTCGGCCTGCCCGTCGCGGTCACCCGCTTCGCCAACCTCTACGGCGGCGCAGACGTCAACCGGTCGCGGCTCGTGCCCGAGGCGGTCTGCGCCGTCCTGGCCGGCCGAGCACCGGTGATCCGCTCCGACGGCAGCCCCGAGCGGGACTTCCTCTACATAGAGGACGCGGTGGCGGCCTACCTGGCGATCTGGGAGGCGCTCGGTCGCGGCGAGGGCGCGGGGGAGGCGTTCAACGCCGGCGGCGGGAGCCCGCACCGGGTGGGTGACGTCGTCGCACGCATCTGCCGGCTGGCCGGCAGCGCGGTCGCGCCCGACATCCGCGGTGCGGGGACCCCGGCGGGCGAGATCGATCGCCAGTGGGTTGACGCCACCAAGCTCCGAGCGCTCACGGGCTGGCGCCCGGCCGTCGGGCTCGACGACGGCCTCGCCCGGACCCTCGCCTGGTACCGCGGCCACCCCCAGCTGTGGGCGCCCGCTACTTCGTGACGAGGATCGTTCCCTTCATGAAGGGATGGATCGTGCAGTAGTAGTGGATGACTCCGGGCTGCGTGAGCTTGATCGTGAATTTGTCGCCGGGATTGAGCGTTCCCGAGGAGGCGAACTTGGGGCCGCTCACGTAGGTCACGTTGTGCGGGGGCGTGTCGTCGTTGGTGAAGTCGACCGTGTCCCCGACCTTGGCGTCGATGGCCTTGGGCGTGAAGGCCAGGCTCTTCATCGCGACCTGGACGGTGCCTCCACTCGCGACTGCGGAGGTGCTGGCGGCCGATGGTCCGGTCGAGCTCTGGGCCGTGGAGACACTGGCCGGCGAGGACTTGCTCGAGGTGGAGGACGAGCTCGACCCGCAAGCGGCGAGGAGCAGCGCAAGGAGCACGGTGGCGAACAGGACGCGGGGAGTCATCGGGCGCAGAGTACCCATGCCGGAGAACTACACTCATCCCCGTATGTCCGGTCACTCTAAATGGCACTCGATCAAGCATAAGAAGGCCGTCGTCGACGCTCGCCGCGGCCAGCACTTCACCAAGCTCGCGCGCGCCATCACCGTCGCGGCGCGCGAGGGCGGCGGCGATCCCGACGGCAATCCGGCGCTCGCGCTCGCCATCCAGAAGGCGCGCGACGCTTCGATGCCGAAGGACAACATCGAGCGGGCAATCGGCAAGGGCACCGGCGAGAACCAGGACACCGACGCGATCGAGACTGTCCTCTACGAGGGCTATGGACCGGGCGGCGTCGCTCTCCTCGTCGAGGCGCTCACGGATAATCGAAACCGCACCAGCGCGGACGTCCGCCACGCCTTCAACAAGCACGGCGGGAGCCTGGGCGAGCCCGGGTCGGTGTCGTACCTCTTCGACAAGTCCGGCGTCATCGTCGTGGATGCCTCACGCTACGACGAGGACGACCTCATCGTGGCCATCGACGCCGGGGCGGAGGACATCGCCCTCGACGAGGACGTCTACGAGATCATCACCGCGCCGTCCGATCTCGTCCCCGTGCGGGATGCCCTCAGGCAGGCCGAGGTCGAGATCGACAGCGCCGAGCTGACCCAGCGGCCGAAGACGCGCGTGCCGGTCGAGGAGGCCGAGGCCGGCAAGCTCATGAAGCTCATCGACGCGTTGGAGGAATCCGACGACGTCAACGCGGTTCACGCCAACTTCGACGTGGACGCCGCCGTGCTCGAGCGGATCGCTTCTTAGCCGGTCTCGCTACCCTCCGCGGCTGCACCATGCCCAACCGCCTGTCTGCCACCACGCTCGCTGCCGCCCTGCTGAGCGCTCTCGTGCTCGCCGCCTGCGGCAGCAGCTCGAGCGCTCCCGGGGTCCAGCAGGCCCCCGCCGCCGGAGCCACCCAGGCCGCGATCCCGTCCGCCCCGAAGATCCCTGCCGCCATTTCCAAGAAGCCGACCGTCACGGTTCCGAGTACCCCGGCGCCGAAGACGCTCGTGACCAAGGACCTCATTCCGGGCACCGGCACGACGGCGAAGGCGGGGGACACCGTCACGGTCAACTATGTCGGCGTCATCTACAAGACGGGGAAGACGTTCGACTCCTCCTGGAGCCGCAACACGACCTTCACGACCGCGCTCAGCACGAGCAGCGTCATCCCCGGATGGGTGAAGGGCATCCCCGGCATGAAGGTCGGCGGCCGGCGCGAGCTCATCATCCCCCCGAGCCTCGGCTACGGCACCGCGGGCAGCCCGCCCACGATCCCGCCGAACGCCACGCTCATCTTCGTCGTCGATCTCGTTTCGGTCTCCTAGCCGAACCTAAAACTGGCTAAGGGTTTGCCGGCGGGCGGCAAAACCGCTGGTACCGTCGGCCGCAGCCATGATCGAAGTCGAGCACGTCACCAAGCGCTACGGCGCGAAAACAGCTGTCGACGATCTGACCTTCGCCGTCAAGCCGGGAATTGTCACCGGGTTCCTTGGTCCCAACGGTGCGGGCAAATCGACAACGATGCGAGTCATCCTCGGCCTCGACCGGCCGACCTCGGGCACGGCCACGGTGAACGGAAAGGCCTACCGCGACCTTCCCGCGCCGCTGCACGACGTCGGGGCCATGCTCGAGGCTCGTGCCATCCACACGGGGCGCTCGGCCTACCACCATCTCGTGGCCATGGCCCAGACACACGGCATCGCCCGCCGCCGCGTGCAGGAGGTCATCGACCTCGTCGGCCTGGACGACGTCGCCCGCAAGCGCGCCGGCGGCTTCTCCCTGGGCATGGGCCAGCGCCTCGGTATCGCCGCCGCGCTGCTGGGCGACCCGGCCACGCTGATCCTCGACGAACCGGCGAATGGGCTCGATCCCGAGGGCATCCTGTGGATCCGCACGCTGCTCAAGCGCCTGGCCGCAGAGGGGCGCACCGTGTTCCTCTCCTCGCACCTCATGGCCGAGATGGCCCAGACGGCCGATCACCTCATCGTCATCGGTCGCGGCCGGCTCATGGCGGACACCACCGTCTCCGAGCTCGTGGCCCAGGCCTCCCATGACGCCGCCGTCCTCGTGCGCACACCTCAGGCGGCCGAGCTGCGCGACGGGCTCGCCGGCGATGGGGTCACGGTCGAGAGTCCTGAGCGCGAGCTGCTCGAGGTGCAGGGCCTGACCAGCGCCCAGGTCGGAGAGGTGGCGGCGCGCCACGGGATCGTCCTGCACGAGCTCGTCGCCCAGAAGGCTTCGCTCGAGCAGGCCTTCATGCGGTTGACCGGCGGCGCGGTCGAGTACCACGCCGAGCTCTTCGGCGAGGCGCCCGAGGCGAGCGAGACGCTAGAGGAGGTCGCGTGAGCACTGTTACCGCCCCCGCGGCCCCGGCCTCGGGGCGCCAGGCCCCAGTCGGCCGGGTCACCCAGCTGAACGTCATCCGTTCGGAGTGGACGAAGCTGCGAACGCTGCGCTCGACGCGCTGGTCGCTGCTCGCCGCCTTCGTGGCCATGGCAGGCCTCGGGCCGCTCATCGCGGCGGCGCAGATGGGCCGCTGGGACCGGCTCGATCCGCATGACAGGCTGACCTACGACGCCATCAACACCGGCGTGGGCGGATGGCACCTGGCCCAGCTGGCCATCGGCGTGCTCGGCGTGCTCGTGATCACGGGCGAGTACACGACGGGCATGATCCGCTCGAGCCTCATGGCGGCGCCACGGCGGCTCCCCGTGCTCTGGGGCAAGCTCGCTGTCTTTGCCCTCGTCACCTTCGTGCTCATGCTGATCGCGGCGCTCATCTCGTTCTTCGCCGTCCAGGCGATCGTGACCGAGCACCACGTGCAGCGCACGCTGGGCGATCCAGGCGCTCTGCGCACGGTGATCGGCAGCGCTCTCTTCCTGACCCTTCTCGCAGTGATGTGCGTTGGCCTGGGCGGACTGCTGCGCAACACGGCGGGCGGTATCGCCACGTTCGTCTTCCTGCTCTTCGTCCTGCCCGGGATCAGCGCGATCCTGCCGAGCAGCCTGAACAACTCCATCTCGCCCTACCTGCCACTGAGCGCGGCCACGACGGTCGCCTCGCATTCGTTCGATAACTCCCACCACCTCTCCGTGTGGGGCGGGTTCGCGCTCTTCTGCGGCTATGCGGCCGTCGCCGTCGGGGCGGCTGCGGTCACGCTCCGGCGCCGGGACGCGTGAGGCCACCCCTCTGGCGCCGGGACGCCTGAGCCACCCCCCGGCTCAGGGGTGGCGCCGCCGGCCGCCTGCGGCGTTCAGCCGCCGCGCGCGGTGCAGCGGGACCTCGCCCAGTCCCTTGAGCTTGTGCTTGCCGGCGAACGACCAGTCGAAGTCGTCGCCGGCGGCGTCACGGACCTCCTGGCTGCAGAGCACGCTCTCCGGCCGGGCGATCCCCGTCACCCGGCTGGCCAGGTTGACCGAATGGCCGTAGAAGTCGCCGGCTCGCTGCAGGGCGGGTCCGAGGGCGACGCCGGCGCGTAGGCTCGGGAGCTCGGCCTCGCGCGTGGCCTCGACGAGCCCGAGGGCGACGGCGACAAGCGGGACCGGCTCGGGGCTGACGAACATGGCGGCGTCGCCGATCGTCTTGATCAGGCGCACCGGCGGATTGGTGAGTTCCGAGGCGAGCTCGGCGAGCCGGCCGGCCACGCCGCCGAGTTCCTGCGCCTCGACCTCCGCGCCCATGCGCGTGAAGCCGACGAGGTCGGCGAAGCACACGGTCAGCTCCTGCGCATCGGCCACCGCGCCGGCCTCGCGCTCAGCGCGGCCGATCATGCCCCGGCGCACGGAATCCCGGAGGTGGGCGTTGTAGGCGGCGAGGAGGATCGGGTGCAGCTCCGGTGCGAGCTCCTCGGCCAGCGAGGCGAAGCGCATGGCCACGTCGTACTCGCTGGCACCCGCCTCGAGGAACGTCTCGACGAAGGCCGAGGCCGTCGTGGCCGAGAGGCGGGCCATCGACTCGCCGAGCACGCGCGTGATCTCCCCGATGGACGCCTCGGCCATGCCCGCCTCGATGAAGCGGCGTGTGGACTGGGCCATGGCCACGTCCTCCTCCCCGAAGACGCGGTCGTCAGGACCGGCGTCGGGGAGGCCGAGCATGCGCCGCAGGCGCAGGAGCACACGGGCGGGCAGACCGGTCTGCTCGCTGATCTCGTTCGCCGTGTAGACGCCGCCGAGGACGCGCTCGACGGGCAGCAGGGCGAGGCGATCCTCGGCGACCGCCCGGCGCAGCTCCTCCAGGGTGAAGCCGTCCTCGTAGAGCTGCGCGAGGAGACGTTCGCGCGCCTCGCGCTCGCGTCCCTCGAGCCCGTCGAGGAGGCCCTCCTTGGCGAAGTCCATTGCGACATCCTTTCGCACCTGGGCCGTCCGAGGTGCGCCGCGGGGGAGATCGGCTACCATCGTCCGCCCTCGCGGCTGGCGTGCGCCAGCCCACTACGTGCCCCGACCATCCCCATCGCGACATGCTCTCGATCCTGATGCCGGTTTACAACGAGCGCGAGCGCGTCGAGCGCGCGATTGCCGCCGTGCTCGCCACCGAGCTCCCGACGGAGTTCGAGCTCATCATCGTCGACGACGGCTCGACCGATGGGACGCGAGAGATCCTGCGAGGCGGCGACTGGGGCGACCGTGTGCGGTTGTTCGAGCACCCCGAGAACCAGGGCAAGGGCGCCGCTGTGCAGACGGCCCTGGGGCACGCCAAGGGCGAGTTCTCGGCCATCTTCGACGCCGACCTCGAATACGAGCCCGGCGACCTCGGCCTGCTCATGCCCCCGCTCATCGACGGACGGACGAACGCGTGCTTCGGCGTGCGGGCCTTCGACGGGTACACGAGCCACTCGTTCCTCTTCGTACTCGGCAACAAGGGCGTGACCCTGGCCTGCAACGTGCTCTTCAACGTCTACCTCCGCGACATCATGACCTGCCACAAGATGATCCGGACGGAGCTGTTCAGGAGCCTGCCGCTGCGCGAGCCCGGGTTCGCCATCGAGCCCGAGATCACGGCGCGGCTCGTCCAGCGCCGCGAGCGCATCTTCGAGATCCCCGTGCAGTACCACGCCCGGGCCACGGCGGAGGGCAAGAAGCTCACCGCGGTCGACGGCTTCCGGGTCATCCGGACGCTCCTGCGCTGCCGGGTGCGGGACGGCGCGGGCCCTCGCTAAAAAACCCTTCACCCGCGCAGGCCTGGGATAGGCTTCGAGGTCAGGCAAGACGCTAGGAGGACCGGGATGAATGTAGGCAAGGCGGCGGCGGTGCTGGCGGTCGGAGCGACCTTGGCCGGCGCTGGATCAGCAATGGCGGCACACCCGAAGGCGGGCACGATCTACGCGGGGCCCACCTCGGCTTCGGCGTTCAACGGGTTCAAGCCCATCGTCAGCTTCACCGTCGCGGCGAACGGGAGCAAGCTCCTGCACTTCCTGTACCAGTCGTTTGGGTGCTTCGGCAGCGGCGGCCCGGTGAAGCCGGGCGTCGATTACTTCATGCGAGCGTCCAGCGAGCATAAGCTCGGCACGATCGCCGTCAGGCCGAACGGGACCTTCGCACTCAAGAACCGCAAGACGTCGTACACGATCCAGGGTCAGAAGACGGTGACCACGAGCACGGTGTCCGGCCAGTTCAAGAAGCGCAACACCGCCGTCGGCGAGATCACCTTCAGCCAGAAGTTCACCGACCCGCACTTCGCGGGCTCGAGCTGCGGCCCGGCGAAGCTGAAGTTCACCGCGACCGTGCGCCCGTAGGCCGGCCTCAGGCCGGCGTTCTCTGTCCCGCCGGACAGCGCGGCGCGGCCGACGCGCCGCGGTGGCTGACCTCGAGCACCTTCCAGGGCGGGAGGTCGACGATCAGCCGCACCGTCCGGTCGCTGAGATGGAGAATCGGCGGAGTCGTGCCCGTGGTCGTGTTGTGGGGGGCGCTGAACACGAAGCCGGTGCCGTGCATCGAGGGGTGGACCCGGCGCTCGGGCACCTTGAGCTTCCACGCCAGGGCGCTGGCCAGCGTGTGATTGACGGCCACGCCGCTGGTCAGGCAGGGGAGCACACGCGCTCGCCCTCCGGCCAGGTCGGCCGCCGTGAACATGCGGCTGATGTAGTAGGAGGCCCGGTTGGCCTCGGCGCCCTGGGCGCTGAATGCCTCGACCCGCGGCAGCGTCCACGGGAGGGTGAGGGCGACGAGCGCCACGACCGTGGCCACGGCCGTGAGGGAGGTGCGCCCGCCGGCGAGGCGCGCCCCGGGCAGCCGCCGCTCGGCCTCCTGGGCGAGCCACACGGCGGCCACCCCGGCGAGCACGCAGGCGATGGCGCCGCCGGGGAGCATGTACCGCGGAAGCCCGTAGGCCAGCTGGGTGAACACGCCCTCCATGAGCGCCCAGGCGATCGCTCCGACGCCGAGCCAGACGAGCGTCATCTCGCGGCGCACGTAGGCCAGGCCGAAGCCGATGCCGGCGAGCACGACCGTGGGCACGGTCATGAGCGGGAAGCCGTCCTTCAGCTCCGCGAAGGCCGACCCCGGTGAGCCCTGGCCGCCCAGGGCCGCGTTGCCGGCCTGGAACGGGTTGCCGCTGATGATTCCCGGCGCGCCGAACCAGGCCACGGGCACGAGCACGAGCAGGGTGACGACGAGGCCGCGGGATCGCGGGACGCGGAACCACAGGTAGACGGCATAGAGGAAGAGGAAGGGCGAGAACTCCGGGCGGTTGAGCGCGGCCAGGAAGCCCGCGAAGTAGGCAAGGCGCGGCGATCCGCTGAGGTGGAACTCGATCGCCCACAGCGTGGCCGCGACCTCGATCGGCTCCGACGCCCCGCGGGCCCAGTAGAAGAGCGCGTCCTGGACGAGGCACAGCGCCACCGCGGCGAGGATGCCCGCGACCGGTCCTCCGAAGCGGCGGGCCACCCGGTAGGCAGCGACGAGGGCGAGAAGCCCGCTCGTGCGGGTCACGAGCAGCCACAGGTGGGGGCCGGTGCGGCCGAAGAGGCCGAACACCGAGGTGAAGATGACCGGGAAGGGCTTCCACGAGGGGCCGCCGGCCAGGCTCAGTCCGATCTTTGGACCGGTGATGTGGGACGCGACGGCCTGGCCCCAGTCGATCCACGCCCACGGATCGGAGCTGGGCGGCCACGAGATCGCGATCACGGTGATGATCCCGACGATCAGGCAGCCGAGGAAGAGCACGGCAGGCGAGGGATCGCGCAGCTGCGCGAGGTGACCGTCCCGGCCCGTCGCGGGGGTGTGGGTGCGGGTGGGCGGCGGCGCCGTGGCGGTCGTTGGCGGGCTGCTCATGGGCTCGACACAGTACAGTCAGGGCTCCGCTGAGTTTCGCGGGAGCGCCCGGCTGCGTTGCTACGCTCCGCGCTCGTCGGCTCAACCCGACCTTCGATGAACTCACTGACCCAGGACAAGCTCTCGCGGGCCGACGGCCCCGGCACGGGCACCGGCGTGATGACGCACGGCACCGACGCCGACTCCGGCGACATCGTCGTCTCGATTGTCATGCCCTGCCTCAACGAGGCCGAGTCGCTCGCTCCCTGCCTGCGCATGGCCAACGAGGCGATCGCCGCCACCGGCGTCCGGGGCGAGGTGATTGTCGCCGACAACGGCAGCACGGACGGCTCGGTTGAGCTTGCCGAGTCGCTCGGCGCACGGGTCGCCCATGTCACCGCCAAGGGCTACGGCAGCGCTCTGCAGGGCGGCTTCGCGGCCGCCCGCGGTAAGTACATCCTCATGGGCGACGCCGATGGCTCCTACGACTTCCGGCACCTGGGACGGTTCCTCGAGCGCCTCGACGAGGGCAACGATCTTGTCATGGGCAACCGCTTCGGCGGGGGTATCGCCAAGGGCGCCATGCCGCCCCTGCACCGGTACTTCGGTAACCCCGGGCTGAGCTGGCTCGGGCGCCTCTTCTTCCGTGCGCCGGTGAGTGACTTCTACTGCGGTCTCCGCGCCTTCCGGCGCGACGCGCTCTCCACGCTTGCGCTGCAGAGCCCGGGCATGGAGTTCGGGGTCGAGATGGTGGCCAAGGCGGCGCTCTACGGCCTGAAGGTGGCCGAGGTGCCGACGACGCTCTCGCCCGATCTGCGCAGTCGCCCGCCCCACCTGCGCACGTGGCGTGACGGCTGGCGGACCCTGCGCTTCTTCCTCCTGTACAGCCCGCGCTGGCTCTTCTTCTATCCCGGGCTCATCCTCATGGCGCTCGGTCTCGTGCTCGGCATCGCCGTGCTCCCGGGCGCGCTCCACGTGTTCGGCGCGCGGCTCGACGTGCACACGCTGCTCTATGCCGGCGCTGCCGTCGTCGTCGGCTTCCAGGCGGTCGTCTTCGCCGTGCTCGCGCGGGTCTATGCCGCGTCCGAGGGCTTCCTGCCGGGCAGTTCGCTCGTCGACCGCGCCCGGGGCTTCTTCTCGCTCGAGGCGGGACTGCTCACCGGCGCTGTGCTCATCCTGGCGGCGATCGTCCTCTCGATCATCGCGTTCGTCCGGTGGGACAACTCCTCGTTCCACCACCTCAACTATCCGAGCTCGCTGCGGCTGGCCATTCCCGCCGTCGTGATGCTCATGCTCGGCGTGCAGACGGTCCTCTCGAGCTTCTTCCTGAGCGTGCTCGGGATCAAGCAGCCGCCCGAGTTCGACCGCTAGAGCGTCGTCTCTTCCGGGGGCCGACGTCTCGACCAGGGGGCGGGGCGGGGGGGATGGAGGCATGTCAGGGGGCGGCTCGGCTGCGCTGCGCGCGTAACGCCCCACGCGAGCGCGCCTGGGAGCACGTTGGGGTGTGGCGCCCGGTCAGCGGGCCCCGGAGCCCAATGCGCCGTTTGAGGGGCGCGCGTGGGGCGTTGGACGCCGAGCGCCGCGCCGGGCGGCCGGTTGCCCGGCGGTGCCCCCGGACTCCATCTCCAGCCCGCCCGTTTTCGCCCACCGTTCGTCTGCCGGCCGGAGCCCGGGACACCCAAAGAGGCGTCCGGGCGCCCACGGAGAATGGTGCACCCATGATCGTCCTCGGCATCGACCCCGGCACCGCGAGCACCGGCTTCGGCGTGGTCGAGAGCTCCGGCTCGCGCCTGCGTGCGCTCGAGCATGGGGTCATCGCCACGGCCGCCGGAGTGCCGCTCGAGCGCCGGCTGGCCGATATCCACGCGCGGGTGGGAGAGCTGCTCGAGCGCCACGAGGCTGAAGCGCTCGCCGTCGAGGAGCTCTACTTCGGGGCCAACGTGCGCACCGCCTTCGCGGTGGGCCAGGCCCGCGGCGTCATCCTGCTCGCGGCCGGCCAGCGGGGCGTGCCGAGCCGCTCCTACACGCCCCAGCAGGTCAAGGGCGCAGTGTGCGGACACGGCCGGGCGGCCAAGGACCAGGTGGGCCGGATGGTCGCACGCATGCTCGGCCTGGCCGCGGTCCCGACTCCCGATCACGCCGCCGACGCGCTCGCCGTAGCCGTGTGCGACCTCAACCGTGCGCCGCTCGCCAGGGCCCTGGCCGGAGCCGCGGCCGGGTGATCGCGCTCGTCTCCGGGGGCGTGGCCGTGCGCCGTGCCGACCACGTCGTGATCGATTGCGGTGGGGTCGGTTACCGGCTCTCGGTGTCCACCGAGACCCTCCGGCACGTGCCGGCCGTGGGCGCCGTCGTGGCCCTTCACGCCCACATGGTCGTGCGCGAGGACGCCATCGCGCTCTACGGCTTCGCGACCGAGGAGGAGCGCGAGCTGTTCCTCATGCTCCTGAGCGTGCAATCGGTCGGCCCCAAGGTCGCGCTCGCCGTCCTCTCCGCCGCCCCACCGCGGGAGCTCCTGCGTACCCTCGCCGCCGGCGACGCCGCCCGGCTGCAGGCGGTGCCGGGGATCGGCAAGCGCACGGCCGAGCGGATCATCGTCGAGCTGCGGGAGAAGGTCGGTGTGAGCGTGCCCGAGCAGGCGATCTCGATCACCCGCAGCGACGATCCCCGCACGCTGGCGCGCGAGGGCCTGCTCGGCCTCGGCTACAGCGTCTCCGAAGTCGACGAGCTGCTCGATGGGGCGGACGGAGAGCAGGCCGAGGAGCTCATCGCCTACGCCCTGCGCACCGCGGGGGCCAAGCGGTGAGCGCCACGCGCCTGCAGGATCCCGAGGAGCTCCCCGACGACGAGCTCGACCGCTCGCTGCGCCCCCGGCGCCTGGAGGACTTCGTCGGTCAGGACGCGGTCAAGGACCAGCTCGCCGTCTCCATCGCCGCCGCGGCGAGCCGGGGCGAGGCGCTCGACCACGTCCTCTTCGCCGGACCGCCCGGGCTGGGCAAGACCTCGCTGGCGCAGATCGTCGCCTCCGAGCTCGAGGTGCCGTTCGTGCAGACGGCCGGCCCGGCGCTCGAGCGCAAGGCCGACATCGCCGCGTATCTCACCGCGCTCGAGCCCCGCGCGATCTTCTTCGTGGACGAGATCCACCGGCTTCCGCGCGCCATCGAGGAGACGTTCTATCCGGCCATGGAGGACGGCTGCCTGCCGATCACGGTCGGCCAGGGCGCGGGCGCGCGCGTGCTCACCGTCGACCTCCCGCCCTTCACCCTCATCGGGGCCACGACCCGGGCGGGCTTGCTGACCACCCCGCTGCGCGACCGCTTCGGCATTCAGCACCGGCTTGAGCACTATGGCCACGAGGACCTGACGACGATCGTCTGCCGATCCGCCCGCCTGCTCGGCGTGCGCATCGAGGAGGAGGGCGCGCACGCGCTCGCGGCCCGCAGTCGTGGCACCCCGCGGGTGGCCAACCGCCTGCTCAAGCGCGTGCGTGACTACGCCGAGGTGCGCGGCGGGGGGGTCGTGACGGCCGAGATCGCGGCCGATGCGCTTGACCTCCTCCAGGTCGACGGCGAGGGGCTCGACCGGCTCGACCGCGAGATCTTGCGGGCGATCTGCGAGAAGTTCGGCGGTGGACCGGTGGGACTCTCGACGCTGGCCGTGGCCGTAGGGGAGGAGCAGGACACGGTCGAGGACGTCTACGAGCCCTACCTGCTGCAGCGCGGCCTGATCGAGCGCACGCCCCGCGGCCGTGCCGCCACGCGGCGAGCCTTCGCCCACCTCGGACTCGACCCGCCCGGGCAGGCGACCCTTTTGTAAGAGAGTCTTACGGGACGCTTCGGGGGCGCGGGCTATCCTCCGGGCCCGGATGTCACGCGAGCACTACTTCATCTGCCCCCATTGCGGTAACCGCACGATGGCGACCGACCGCAACGCCGGGTTTCGCCGGGAGGCGAGGGGCTGTGAGAAGTGCGGTTTCGCGTACCTGTTCGAGCTCCTCGACGACTATTACCCGGCCCCGAATGCGGCCTTTTTCTCCTGCGATCGGGAAGGGCGGCTCGTCGACTGCGGCCGGGGCTCGTTCGAGCTGACCGGGCTCAAGACCGAGCAGGTCATCGGGCGGCCGATCGCCGAGGTGCTCGGGCTGCGCTTCGAGGACGGCACCGACCACGTGAGCACCGCGCTGGAATGGGAGGTGCGCGTCCAGGGCAAGCCGGTGGAGGTCCACGCCGAGCGCGACCTGCCGGCGCGGGCCGTGGCCGACATCTTCCCGGCCTACGATGATTCCGAGGGCGGGCTGCTGCTGGTGCTGACGCCGACCAACCATCACGAGTAGCCGACGCGGCGCGTCGCTCATGCCGCGGCCTGTGTTACACCCTGAGTGGGTACGACGTGCCGGATCCGACAACGTAAACCTAAACCGGTGGCTACCGGCTCCCTCTAGCATCCACCCAATCGATGACTGACCGCCAGCGCAACGGCTTCATCCTGCTTCTGGTCGTCGGCCTGATCATCGCCTCGGGCGTCGTCATGACCCAGAAGAAGACGCTCCTGGGTCTCGACCTGAAGGGCGGCGTCGAGCTCGTCTATCAGGGCCAGCCGACAGCGCAGACGCCGAAGGTCACGCAGGACGCGCTCGCGCGAGCGGTCGACATCATGCGCGAGCGCGTCGACCAGCTGGGCGTCGCCGAGCCCGAGATCCAGACCTCGGGCGATGGCACGATCACCGCCGCGCTGCCGGATATCACCGACATCGCGCGGGCCGAGCGACTCGTGGGGACAACCGCCCAGCTCGAGTTCTACGACTGGGAGGCCAATACGCTCACCCCGTCGGGCAAGACGGTGGCGAGCCAGCTCCAGATCCAGGACCCGACGGCGATCGAGATCAGCCAGGGCGTGAGCTCGGCTGCGCTCCCGGGGGAGCCGGGGGCCGGGGCCATGCCGCTCTACCAGGCGGTGCAGCTCGCGGCCAAGCAGCCGGCGCGGAGCTCGAAGGACAACTCGCGGCTCGGCCCGCTGTATTACATGTTCGGCGCGCCGGGCAGCGCAGCCTGCGCCACGGCGGCCAAGGCGCAGGGGGTCACGCCGCAGATCGGGACCCACTGCCTCCTCTCCGGCCCGGACGACACCCGCCAGGACCTCCTCACAGGCCTGCCCGCCGGGGTCAGCGCATCCCAGGGGCAGATCCTCGTCGTCCCCCCGGGCACGGTGGTCCTGCAAGCCGCCAACGTCAGCTCGTCCAAGCCGGTCAACCCCAACAGCCCGTCGGCCCAGTTCTACGTTCTCCAGGATCACGTCGCGCTGCTCGGCAGCGACATCACCAACCCGCAGCAGAGCAGCGACTCGACCACGGGTCAGCCGGACGTCACCTTCGGCTTCACCTCCAAGGGCCAGAAGGCCTTCCAGAAGGTGACGGCCGAGATCGCCCGCCGCGGCGAGCTCTCGAGCACGATCGGCCACAGCTATCAGCAGCACTTCGCCGTCGCGCTCGACAACCAGCTCATCACCGTCCCGTCGATCGATTACACGCAATACCCCGACGGCATCGACGGGACCAACGGCGCGGACATCACCGGCGGCTTCACGATCCAGACGGCCCAGGACCTCGCCACCCAGCTGCGCCTGGGCGCCCTGCCGATCAAGCTCAAGCTGATCTCCGAGTCGCAGGTCTCGGCCACGCTCGGTAAGCAGGCGCTCCACCAGGGTCTCATCGCCGGTGTCGCCGGCCTGCTCATCGTGATGGTCTTCCTCATCTCGTTCTACCGCGTGCTCGGGCTCATCGCCACGGTCGGCCTGATCGTCTACGGCGTCTATTTCTACGCGCTCATCAAGCTCATCCCGATCACCCTGACGCTGCCGGGGATCGCCGGTCTCATCCTGACCATCGGCGTGGCCGCCGACGCGAACATCGTCATCTTCGAGCGCGTCAAGGAGGAGATCCGCGCCGGGCGATCGATCCGTCAGGGCATCATCACCGGCTACCGCAAGGGCCTGACGGCGATCATCGACGCCAACGTGGTCACGATCATGACCGCGTTCATCCTCTTCGTGCTCGCCACCGCGGACGTGAAGGGGTTCGCCTTCACGCTCGGTATCGGCGTCATCGTCTCGCTGTTCACGGCCGTGATGGCCACCCAGGCGATCCTCACCACGATGGGCGGCTCGCGGGTCATCTCGAACCCGTCGGCCCTGGGCGCGAGTGGCGAGAAACGCAGTTGGCACTTCGACTTCATGGGCGCCTCGCGCTACTTCTTCTCGATGTCGGGGGTCATCCTGCTCGTCGGCGCATTGGCCATCGGCGGACGCGGCCTCAACCTCGGGATCGACTTCACCTCGGGCACGCGGATCTCGGTCGGCCTCGAGCGTTCGGCGAGCGAGAGCCAGGTCCGCTCGATCATGAGCTCGGTCGGCGCGGGTGACGCGACTGTCCAGAAGGTGAGCGGGGACAAGACGCTCGGCCCCTACGGCTTCCAGATCTCGAGCAAGCAGATCCAGCCGGCCGACCTCGGCAAGGTGCGCGGCGACCTCCTCTCGCGGTTCGGCATCCGCAACAACGGCAACGACATCAACACCACGTCGGTCGGCCCGACGTTCGGGGCGACCGTGGCCAACAGCGCGGTGGTCGCCATCATCGCCTCACTGCTCGTCATCTCCCTCTACGTCGCGCTGCGCTTCGAGTGGAAGTTCGCCGTCCCCGTGCTCATCGCTCTGATGCACGACCTACTCATTACGAGCGGCGTGTATTCGCTGACCGGCCGGGAGGTGACGACAGCGACCGTGGCCGCGCTGCTGACGATCTTGGGCTACTCGCTCTACGACACGATCATCGTGTTCGACCGCGTCCGGGAGAACATCCCGAGGATGCCGCGCGCGGCGTTCTCGCAGATCGTCAACCGCTCGATGTCCGAGGTGCTGACGCGTTCGCTGGCCACGACCTCGTGCACGCTCATCCCCATCCTCGCCCTGCTGCTGTTCGGCGGCTCGACGCTGCAGGACTTCGCCTTCGCTCTGCTCATCGGCGTGGCCTCCGGGGCGTACTCGTCGATCTTCATCGCCTCACCGGTACTCACCCACTGGAAGGAGCGCGAGGCGCTGTACCGCCACCGCCGCGAGCGCATCGAGGCCGATCTCGGGCACGTGCCCGCCTACGCGACCGTGGCCGCCGATGTCGAGCCCGAGAGCAAGCGCCCGCGCCGCACGGGTCGGCTGACCCGGCCCGCCGCCGAGACGGTGTCGGCCAGCGAATTCGAAGAGATGAAGGCCGAGCTCGGGCTCGAGAAGGAACCGGGGTCCCGCCACACCTCCACGCTGACCAAGCGTCTGGCTCACACCGAGCCGGAGCAGACCGCGCCCAAGCCTTCCCGCCGCTCGCGTACCCCCAACGGTGGCGGCGCGGCGCCGGAGACCGGCGACGGCGACGGCGACGACGGCACCCCGCCCGTCATGCCGGCGCCCGACGTCCCGGAGAACGAGGGCGTCGCCCGGGCCCCGAAGCCGCCCCGGCCGCCGAAGTCACGCTCGCGCAACCGCCGCCACGGGAGGCCTCGCTGATGGGTCTGCTCGCCTGGGTCTGCATGGGCCTCGCGCTCTGGCATTTCACGATCTGGCTCCCGGACCGCTACTGGGGCGGGATCGTCGGAGCCTTCATCGGTGCGCTCATCGGGGCTGCGCTCTGCGGGTTCCTCATCAGCGGCCTGCACATCCCGGGCCGCCACGACACCCATCTCGCGACTGCGCTCGAGGCCATCCCCGGAGCACTCATCGGGATGGGCCTCATCTATTTCGAGGGCGTGCGCCGCGAGCGCGCTCACGCCGTCGCCTCGGCCTGAGCCTCGCCGTCGCGGCTGATCTGTCGGGGGCGACTCATACGCTGCCCGAATGGCGGCCGTCCTCGCACCCGACACCACAGCCCTCCCCGACGGGGCCGGTCCCGTCCCGAGCGCCGGGCCGCGCCGCGAGCGCGCCACGCCACGCGTCGAGCTTCCTGGCTATGACCTGAGCACGGCGATCCGCCTGCGCGAGGAGCTCGGGATCGGCCATGTCCTGGCCCAGGTGCTGACCCGGCGGGGCCTCGGCGATCCGCGGGCGGCCCGCGAGTTCCTCGATCCCTGCGAACGCCACGACCCCGGCCGGTTCGCCGGCATCGAGCGGGCGCTGGCGACGATCGAGCGCCACCTCGCCGCCGGCACGCGGATCACGGTGCACGGCGACTACGACGTCGACGGGGTGTGCGCGACCGCTGTGCTCGTCCGCGCCCTGCGGGCGCGCGGAGGCAATGTCGGATGGTTCCTCCCCGACCGCATCGACGACGGCTACGGGCTCTCGCTCGCCACCGTGCAGCGTCTGGCGGCTCGCGGCACCGAGCTGCTCGTGACCGTCGACTGCGCGATCACGGCCGTCGAGGAGGTCGCCGCCGCGCTCGCGCTGGGAATGGATGTCGTGGTCAGCGACCACCACTCCCCGCGGGCCGACGGAAGGGTCCCCGACTGCCCGATCGTCCATCCGGCGCTCTGCGGCTATCCCTGCCCGGGGCTGTGCGGCACGGCGGTCGCCCACAAGCTCGCGGAGGCGCTGGGCGCACCGACGGTGGCCGATGACACCGAGCTCGTCGCGCTCGCCACCGTGGCCGACCTCATGCCGCTGCAGGGCGAGAACCGGCGGCTCGTGCGCGAGGGGCTGCACGCCCTCGCCAATACGAGCAAGCCCGGTATGCGCGCCCTCATGGCGGTGTCCCGCTGCGATCCGAGCGCGCTGGATGCCTCGGCGGTCGCCTTCCGTCTGGCTCCCCGCATCAATGCAGCCGGCCGTCTGCGGCGCGCGGACTCCGGACTCGAGCTGCTGCTCACCGATGACCCCCGCCGGGCGGCTGAGATCGCCGCCGAGCTCGATGCGGTCAACGCCGAGCGCCGCGCGGTCGAGCAACGGATCGTCTGGGAGGCTGAGGCGCAGGTCGCCGAGCTCGGTGACCGCTACGCCTACGTCCTCTGGGCCGAGGAGTGGCATCCCGGCGTGATCGGCATCGTGGCTTCGCGCGTGGTCGAGCGCCATCACCGTCCGACGATTCTCGTCGCGCTCGAAGGCGAGCGCGGGACGGGGTCGGGACGGAGCATCCCGGGCTTCGATCTGCTCGGCGCGCTCGATGCCGCCGCCCCCGAGCTCGAACGCTACGGCGGCCACCGCGCGGCCGCGGGGCTGAGCATGAGCCGCGGCCGGCTGGACGGTTTCCGGGCGGCGATCGAGCGCCATGCCTCGGAGGTCCTCACGCCGGATCTCCTCGAACCCGTCGAGCGCGTCGACGCCATCGCCTCGGGGGCCGAGCTCGGACTCGACCTGGCCGAGGAGCTCGCCCGGCTCGAGCCGTGCGGGATGGGCAACCCCGGCTGCAAGCTGCTCGTTCCCGGCGCCCGCTTTCAGGACGTCAGGCCGATGGGAGAGGGGAGACACGCCCGCTTCTCGGTCAGCTCGGGCGGAGCGCGCGCCCGCGCTGTGGCCTTCGGCTGTGACGGCGATCCCGGCGTCCCCGAAGGACAGCCGGTCGACGCCACGTTCCGGCTCGAGCGCAATTTCTGGAACGGGGCGGTCGAGCCGCGCCTCGTGCTTCGCCACGCCCGTTCGTGCACGCCCGAGCCGATTGACGTGATCGGGGAGCCCGAGCACTATCTGAGCGCCGCTCTCTTAGAGCTGGATGCCGTGCTCGAGCCGTCGGTGACCGGCCTGGCGCCTGACGCCGCACGGATCCGGCTCGACCGGCGCGCCGAGAGTCCGTTGGCCGTGCTCGCCGACGCCCTGTCCACCGGCGCTCCCGTGCTCGCGCTGTGCGCCGACGTTCCGCGCCGGCTGCCCGGGCTGGCCCCGCGCGCGGGCGGATTCGCCCTCGCCTCCTACCATGGCCTCGAGCCGCATCCCGAGTGGGCCGGGGATTTCGTCCACGTCGTCGCCCTGGACCCGCCGGCCGGTCCCGTCGCCGCACGCCTCCTCGAGCGTGGATCCGGCTATGCCCATTTGGCCTGGGGCGACCCTGAGCTACGCTTCGCTCAGCAGATGCACGAGCTGGAGTACGGTCTCCGTGCCTGGCTCGCGGCCCTCTATCGGACGGTACGCAGCCGGGCGAGGGTCGCCGGCGAGGAGCTCGAGCACCTGCTCCGCGGAGACGGAGAACAGTCCCGCCCCGCCCGGGTGGGGGGGAGGTTGATCAGAGTCCTTGCGGAGCTCGAGCTCGTCAGCCTCGATCGGGATCTGCCAGCCCTGGCCATCGCGGGCACGGCGCACACGGCGCTGGAGCGCTCGGTGGCATACCGGGCCTACACACAACGACTTGAGGACGGACGGCGATACCTGAGCAGCGCAAATCGGCTGGTTCCCGGCTAAGGCAGGGCCGCTCCCGCGGTGCGGGCGCGTCCGAGGCTGCCGGGAACGGCGACGCCGCCCACGATGGCTCGGCGAAGCGCGCTCAGGACGCGCCCAACGCCAGCGATCCCGCGGCCACCGACGGCATGGGCAACGGCAGCCCGGGCCAGCGGCAGCCGGGTGAGCTCGTCACGCGCGAGCCCGTCGACCGCCTCGCTCATCCCGAGGCCCGCCGCCGCATCCAGAACGTCAAGCTGACCGCGACCGAACGGCGCCTGCTCGGCGACCTCTTCGCCATCGTCGAGGAGCACGCCAACGCGCATGCGGTCGAGATCGATCGCCGGCAGGTGCAGGAGGCGTTCATCTTCGCCTGCATGCACCACGCCGATCAGCGGCGCAAGTCCGGGGAGGACTTCATCGTCCATCCCGTCGGCGTGGCCAAGATCTGTGCGGGGATGCGCCTCGACACCGACACGCTGTGCGCCGCCTTGCTCCACGACACGGTCGAGGACACCTCGGCCTCGCTGCAGGAGGTGAGCGAGACGTTCGGGGAGGAGATCGCCAGCCTGGTCGACGGTGTGACCAAGCTGACCGGCCTGACCTTCCAGTCGCGCGACGAGGCGCAGGCGGAGAACTACCGGAAGATGATGGTCGCGATGGCCTCGGACATCCGGGTCATCCTGATCAAGCTCGCCGATCGTCTGCACAACATGCGCACGATTGGCGCCATGCCCAAGCAGAAGCAGATCGACAAGGCGCGCGAGACGATCGACATCTACGCGCCGATCGCCCACCGACTGGGCATCCACGCCATCAAGTGGGAGCTCGAGGATCTCGCCTTCCAGACGCTCCACCCGCGCAAGTACAACGAGATCAAGGAGCTCGTCGCCCAGCAGCGAGCCGAGCGCGAGCGCTACATCAACGGGGCGGGCGAGTACCTGGCCAAGGAGCTGGAGGAGCTCAGCATCGAGGCGGAGATCTCCGGGCGCGCCAAGCACTTCTACTCCATCTACTCGAAGATGACGAAGAAGGGGCGCGAGTTCAACGAGATCTACGACCTCACCGCCCTCCGGGTCATCGTCGGCTCGGTGAAGGACTGCTACGGCGCGGTCGGGGTCATCCACTCGCTGTGGAAGCCGCTGCCCGGCCGGTTCAAGGACTTCGTGGCCATGCCGAAGTTCAACATGTACCAGTCCCTGCACACGACGGTGATCGGACCCGAGGGCCGGCCGCTCGAGATCCAGATCCGCACGCGCGAGATGCACGACCTGGCCGAGTTCGGGATCGCTGCGCACTGGATGTACAAGGAGACCGCCCCGAGCGGGACGGCGCTCGGCGGCGACACCGACGGGAAGCTCAAGTGGCTGCGCTCGCTCCTTGACTGGCAGCAGGAGGAGTCCGATCCGCGCGAGTTCATGGAGACGCTCAAGGTCGACCTCTTCGAGGATGAGGTCTTCGTGTTCACACCCAAGGGCGAGGTGAAGTCACTTGCCGCGGGCGCTACGCCACTCGACTTCGCCTACGAGATCCACACGGACGTGGGCCACCGCTGCGTCGGCGCCAAGGTCAACGGCAAGATCGTCCCCCTCTCCTATCAGCTGCGCTCCGGTGACATCGTCGAGGTCCTGACCTCCAAGCGCGAGCGCGGACCCTCTCGGGACTGGCTCGCGCTGGTCAAGACGACGCGCGCGCGGAACAAGATCAAGGCCTGGTTCAAGGCCGAGAACCGCAAGGACACCGAGCACTCCGGCCGCGAGCTCCTTCAAGACCACCTGCGCAAGCAGGGCCTGCCCGCGCAGAAGATCGTCGGCTCGACGCTCCTGGCCGACGTCATCCGGGAGATGGGCTTTCGCAAGGCGGACGACTTCTACATCGCCCTCGGCGGCGCCAAGATCTCGGCCAAGGTCGTCGTCAACAAGATCATGCAGCGGCTCAAGGAGGGCGAGGCGGCCGAGTCAGAGCCGACCGCGGCCGACGACCTCCTCCAGACCCGCCGCCGCCGTTCGCGCCCGACGACATCGTCCTCGCGCTTCGGCATCTCCGTGGAGGGCGTCGACGACGTCATGCTGCGCATGGCCAAGTGCTGCCGGCCGGTGCCCGGCGATCCGATCGTCGGCTACATCTCGCTCGGCCGTGGGATCACCATCCACCGCGAGGACTGTCCCAACGTCGCCGTTCTTCGTCGCGACCCCGACCGCTTCACCCCGGTGGGCTGGGACGGCGACGCCGAGACCTCGTTTCGGGTCGAGATCCAGGTCGACGGCTGGGACCGTCACCGGCTGCTGGAGGACATGTCACGGACGTTCGCCGAGGCGGGGATCAACATCATCGAGGCGCGGTGCACGGTCAATCACCCGATGGTGAAGAACCGCTTCGTCGTCGAGGTCGGGGACACGCGCGCGCTCGATCAGACGATCAACCGCCTGCGCAACATCGACGCCGTGTTCGATGCGTATCGCGTCACGCCGGGCGCCGGCTAGCCCGCCCCAAAACCGGTCAACAATCGCGAAGCGCGGTCACCCCGCCGCATCTACAGTGGGCTGACGTTGACCCTACGACTCGAGGAGTGACCATGACTGGCTCTTCCACCCAGGGAATCAAGACCGTGTTGCACCCCGTCTCCGACCTGGATGCCGCCAAGCCGGTGTACGCCGCGCTGCTCGGCGTGCCCCCGTCGGCGGACGCGTCCTATTACGTCGGCTTCGACGTCGAGGGCCAGCACATCGGGCTCGTGCCGGCCGGTGGACCGCAGGAAATGACCTCGCCGGTGGCGTACTGGCACGTGCCGGACATCGAGGCGAAGCTCGCCGAGGTGACCTCCGCGGGCGCGAGCGTGAAGGAGCCGCCGCGCGCGGTCGGCGCAGGGCGTCTCGTGGCCACGTTCACCGACCCCGACGGCAACGTCCTCGGCCTGATCCAGGATTCGTGAGCGTCGCTCTCAGCGCCGACACCCACGACTAGAGCTCCCGCCCATCGCGCTCGGGGGGTGCCGGGAATCGGGCGCGGAGGCCAGGAGCTCGCGGCTGCGGGTGCGAAATGGGCCGCGATCGAGGCGGGACGGGACGCGCGGGGACCGGTGGCCGTGGAGGGGGGGCGGGGGGCGCCGGCGGCTCGACTTGAATGATCCGCGCGTTGGACTCGGGGAGCTTGGTGATGACGAGCGCCTCGCCCGTGCGCAGTCCGGCGATCTGGTCCGGGTGAAAGCGCAGTCGCTCGACGAGGCGGCGGGTGCCCTGGGGAATCAGCGCCCGCAGCCCGCCGCCGCCGAACTGGCGGATCTCGTCGGCCACCCATTCGGTGCCCGCCATCTGCGCGATCGTCCGCGCGGACTCGGGGACGTCCTGGCGGTGGACGATCTTGACCGCCGTGTTGCCGAGCACGAGCTCCCGCAACCCACGGCCCGCCCGGCCGAGATCGGCCAGCTCCTGGGTGGCCACGACCACGGGAACGCCGGCTTCCCGTCCGCGGGCGAAGAGCGCGCCGAGGTGATCGGCGCCGAGAGCGGAGAACTCGTCGAGGGCGACGAGCCCCTGGGCGGCGGTCTCCGTGCCTCCTTCGGCCAGCCGCGTGCCGCTCGCGGCGACGAGATCCTGGATGACCATCGTGCCGATCTGCGCCGCCAGGTTGCCGTAGCTGCTCGCGTTCAGGCTGAACACGACGACGGCCTCGCCGCGGAGCGCGGCGTGGAGATCGATGGCGGCCGGGTCTGCCCCGGCCGGCGGAGCGGCGAGGTACCGGCCGACGTGCGACTCGGTGAGGATGGCGAGCCGCGTGCCGAACCCGCGC
Organism: uncultured Solirubrobacterales bacterium; assembly: GCA_963795525.1. GTDB lineage: Bacteria > Actinomycetota > Thermoleophilia > Solirubrobacterales > Solirubrobacteraceae > Palsa-465. Next base: position 4,471 of record CAWCIA010000006.1, on the reverse strand, counting down.
ACGGCGCTCAGCTGATCCGAGGTCAGCCCGCTCAGGTAGTCCTGCGTGGCCACGCGCAGCGCCGGAGATACGCCGCGCACGACGATTCCGAGGCGCTTGGGCTCGGTGAGCGCGACTACCTCGGCGAGCGTCGGCGCGCGCTCCGGATGGAGCTCCGCCAGGACCTTCAGTGCCGTCTGGAGGTATCGCTCGGCCGCTCGCTGGTAGTGGGGTTCGGTGAACCGCTCGGTGGCGATGAGCTTGTCCTTGAGCTCCGTGGGATTACCGTGGGCGAGCGGATTGAAGTAGCTCGGGCCGTCGGGAGACCACAGCTGGCAAGAGCGACCGGCCCGCGCGGCGGCCTCGGCGAGGGCGTGTGCGAAGGCCGGTGAGCCCTTGAGGTCGACGGCGATGACCGGCTGGCCACGCTCGATCCGATCGGTGAGGATGCGCAACAGCGTCGTGGTCTTGCCCGCGCCGCTGGCGCCGAGAATGAGTCCGTGGGCCGCGAGCTGGTCGTCGGTGAGGTGCAGCGCACGGCCGTCCACGGCACGCCCAAGCCTGACCGCCCCGGCGGGGACGACGGCCGGGCCGGCGCTCTGGGCCCGGCGGGCGACGCGAGCCCGGAGGACGCCCACGGCGAGGGAGACGAGGGCCAGGGCGCCGAGTGCGATCGGCAGCCCGGCGCCCGGCACCATCATGAGGGCGAGGAAGGCGGGCACGGTCCAGTAGGGCGGGCGTGACGGGGTGCGGGGCGGGCTCACCGCACCCCCCGGCCGGCGCGGGAGGCTCATCGCTCCGACCCCGCGGTCCGCGGCACCCGCGCCCGACGGCGGTGGACGACCCGACCGGATCCGTGCGCGGCGGACGCCGGCGCTGGCCGGGCAACCGTCTGGACATGCACGAGTGAGGCGATGCCGAGCTGCCGCGCGCACGCCGCGATCGGCGCCCCTATCCGTCGGCTGGCCACGAGGTAGAGGACAGTCTCGATTCGAGGGTCGGCTCCGTAGGCCATGAGGATCCGCTCCCGGCGAAGCCGGCTCTTGCTCGAGAGCTCGAGCTCGACGGCGATGCGGCGAGCGTCGGCCCCGACGAGCAGCAGGTCGGGGTAGTGCAGGCGCTCGCCGCCGCGCGGGCCGACGCCTCCGATGCGCACGGCGAGTGGCATCTCGGGGCGCTCGCCCGGGCCGTCGCGAGAGCGCAGACCGCGCTCGCTGACGATCTCGCGCAGCGGGCCGAACGCGCCGGCACGTGCCGCGAGCCACACCCAGGCGATACCGATGTCGTGGTCATACGTGCGCACGTCGAGGCGCGGGGCGGGGAGCGGGCTGGCGATGGTCGCCAGCCCACGGCGCGTGATCTGGTGGCACGAGCCCGCGTGGCCGAGGACGATGGTGCGGCGCAGCAGCGCGGCCGCGCACAACCGCCGCAGCCGTTCGTCTGCGGTGCGCTCCGCGACGCCGAGCAACACGCCCACGTGATCGGTGCGGATGAGGCGGTGCTCGGCCGCGAAGGCGAGCAGGTCCCGGTCCCGTTCAGTGATCTCCATGTGGCTTAAGAGGCGCGAGGGGTCCGTTCTCACCCCCCATTGGTCCCCGCCGCTCTCAAGCCCGGCTCCGGGAGCGTCGCCGAGGGGGCTGACCACCAGGCGCGGCGAATCGACGCGGTGCGGATCGCCGCCGACCGAGCGGTGGATTCCGCTCGCACCTCGGCCGCGGAAGCCGCTGACACCGCGCTAGGCGGCCATCCGCGTCAGCGGCGTGGCCGACACGGGGATCGCCGCCGCGGCAGAGGCCACGGAGGGCGATCCAGGAGGTCAAGGCGTCCTCGAAGGTCGCCGACGAGGTGCGCAAGCTGGCCGAGCAGTCGGCCTCGGCCGCTGAGGAGATCGCCGGGCTGATCGGCCTGATCCAGGACGACACGGCCGGCGTGGTGTCCGTCGTAGAGGACGGGGCCGTGCGCACCGAGCGCGGGACCGAGACGGTCGAGCGAGCTCGGTCGGCGTTCGTCGAGATCGGCAGTGCGGTCAAGGGCGTGGCCGACCGGATGTCCGGACTGGCCACATCGGCCGAGCAGCTGGCCGAGGAGGCCCGGACGATGCAGGCGGAGATCGCGGAGATCGCGGCTGTGACCGAAGAGTCCTCGGCCTCCGCCCAGGCGGTGTCGGCCGCCACCCAGCAGACCTCGGCCTCCGCCGAGCAGATCAGCTCTCGATCCGGAAGCGCGCCACCAGGCGACCGAGCGTGTCCGCCGTTGCGGCGAGCTCGTGGGCGGTCGAAGCGACGTCCGCTCAGCGCGGGTGCGGCAGCGAGCTCGTGTCGACCACCTCGAAGTCGCGACCGCGCAGGCGGTCGAGGAGGTGGAGCGCATCGTTGTTCCAGCCGGCGTTGGGGGCACCCGAGACGAACCAGGGTGACCCGTTGTCGGCGAGGATCATGCCGTAGCGCTTGAGCGCGATGGCCACGATGCGCGCCTGGTAGGGGAGGCCGGCGATGTCCACGTTGGCCCGCAGGCGCACACGCAGGCCCATGGGCGGCTCTCCGCGGCCGGTGCAGTTCGTGGCGAAGTGGCGGGCGGGATAGACGTAGTGGCGGGCGGTACAGGGTGCGGTGAAGCGCAGCGCGTGATCGACGACCCCGGCACGGACCTCGTCGTAGCGGGCGAGGCCCGGGAGGATCGGTAGGCCGGCGGCGTCGGCGGAGGTCCAGCCGGCGGGACGCAGGTCGTCGGAGCGGAGGTCGAAGATGGCCCCGGATCCCGCGCGCCACTGCGTGCCTCGACGCACGGGATAAGCGGCGTAGAGCTCGTAGTCGCGGCAGGTGTCGCGATCGACGAGGAGAATGTGGCGGTCACCCGTCGAGTGCGGGCCGCCTTCGATGTCCGGATGGGCCGGGATCGGGTAGGGCCCGCGGTCCGACTGGCTGGCGTAGGCGAAGCGGACCGGGCGCCGTGGCGTACGGTTCGAGACGATCGTGATCGGGATGCCGATCGGCTCGCCTGCGTACAGCCCGGACCCGAAGTCGGCGTGGACGGGAGCGTCGAGGCCGATCGCGGCGACCAAGGCGGCTGAGTTCCTCGCCACGGGAAGCCGGTCGACGCGCTGAATTCCAGGGGTTGTCGGCTGGGAAGATCGGGCAGGCAGGCGCTCCCGGCAGGGCGCGCGCCGAGCCGAGCGCGGGGAGCGCGACGGCCACGGCGCAGCCGACGGCCAGGATGAGCATGCGGCGCACGGTGCCCGAGCATAGGATCGCCCCCGACGATCTGCGCCGACGGGCGGCCGGTGCACATCGCCCCCGACGATTTGCGCCGACGGGCCGGCGGTGCGCCGAGGCCGTCAGGCCACGACGGTGAGGCTGCGGGGGCTGGCGCTGAAGTGCGCCTCGGCGGCCTCGCCGATGTAATCCCCGTCGACCTGGACGGGCAGGAGGCGCTCGTCGAGCGAGCGGACCGAGAGTTCGGTGATCCCGCTGAACGCGTCGATGTGGCGGTGGCGGGCCAGGCGCGCCCGGCGCGAGAGCAGCCGCCAGGTGACGGTCGCCATGTCAAGCGGACGGGCCCGCTTGAGGACGACCCCGGCGAGGTCGCCGCTCTCGAGGGTGGCGCCCTCGCCCATGTTGACCGGCTTTGACCCGAAGTACGTGTAGGGCTCGGCGTTCTGCACGATCGTCGTGACGCCCTGGATCGCCTCGCCGCCGAGTTGCGCCTCGAGCTTGGGCGGATGCAACAGGTAGCGCCGGTTGAAGGTGCGTATGCCGGTGAGCGCGTAGTACCACTCGCCGTAGCGAGCCTTCAGGCGCGGATGGGCGTCGACCCGTTCGACCACGCTGGCATCGAGCCCCACGCCGGCCGAGAAGACGAAATACCGGTCGTTGACGATCCCGGTGTCGACCCGACGGGGGTTCCAGTCGTCGGCCATGCGCAGGAGGTGCTCGGTGGCGTCGACCACGTCGGTGGGGATGCCGAGCATGCGGCAGTACACATTGGCGCGTCCGCCCGGGAGGCAGGTCAACGCGGTATACGAGCCGATGAGCCCGTTGGCCGCCTCGTTGACCGTCCCGTCGCCGCCGAAGGCGACGACCACGTCGTAGCCGGCGCGGGCGGCCTCGCGGCAGAGCTCGGTGGCGTCGTCGCGCGCCTCGGTGTCGATCGCCTCGACGTGGTAGCTGCCGCGCAGGGCGTAGACGACCAGGTTCTTCAGCCGATCGGAGTACCGTCGTCGCATCGGGATTGACGATGATGAGCATCCGGCGGCTCGGAGGCGTCTCGCCGACCCGCAGCACTGCCTCCAGGCGCGCGAGCGGATCGGATGAGGTGGCGGCCATGAAGACGTGGGCACCGCAGCGCGTGCGGCGACGCGGGTCGAGGTTGAAACACCGGCCCCGGCCGAGCGTTACGCGGGCGGCTCCGGGCCGTCCACGCCGGCTCAAGACCATGGCCGAAACGTCGAACCTATGGGTATACTGCTGGACACATAGCTGTACTACATCCAGAG
>CAWCIA010000005.1:0-478239 GCA_963795525.1 uncultured Solirubrobacterales bacterium | reverse complement strand
GCTAGCTGCGCTGGACCGCGATCTTCCGCTCTCGGTGCCCGTCCTCATCGGGGGCGACACACGCACGGGCGACGCGCTGCGCAGCACCGACCCGGGCGATCCCGACCGGGTGGTCGCGCTCGCCCCCCTCGCCACCGAGGAGGACGTGTCCGCGGCCGTGGCAACGGCCGAGCGCGCCTTCCGGGCCTGGAGCACGACGCCGGCGGCCGAGCGGGCCGCCGCGCTCGTCCGCGCGGCCGCCTGGCTGCGTGAACGCCGGCTCGAGCTGACCGCACTCGAAGTCCGGGAGTGCGCGAAGCCGTGGCGCGAGGCTGACGGCGACGTGTGCGAGGCCATCGACTTCCTCGAGTACTACGCGCGCGGGGCGATCGAGCTCGAACGAGGAGCCGAGCTCCTCCAGGTACCCGGGGAGCGCAACACGATGCGCTACGCCGCCCGCGGCGTCGTCGCCGTGATCGCTCCCTGGAACTTCCCCCTGGCCATCCCCTGCGGGATGACGGCGGCAGCGCTCGCCACCGGGAACACCGCCGTGCTCAAGCCGGCCGAGCAGTCGCCCGGCTGCGCGTTCAGGCTCGTCCAGGCGCTGCGCGCGGGCGGCGTGCCCGAGGGCGCGATCTCGCTGTTGCCCGGCGAGGGGGACGTGGGCGCCGCGCTCGTGCGCCACCCCGCGGTGTCGACGATCGCCTTCACCGGCTCCAAGCCGGTCGGTCTGGAGATCGTCCGGACGGCCGCGGAGACCGCGCCGGGTCAGCTGCATATCAAGCGCGTGGTGGCCGAGCTCGGCGGCAAGAACTGCGTCATCGTCGACTCCGACGCCGATCTCGACGAAGCCGTGCCTGCCATCGTCGCCTCGGCCTTCGGCTACGCGGGCCAGAAGTGCTCGGCCGCGGCGCGGGTGCTCGCCCACGAGGCAATCGCGCAGCCGCTGCTCGAGCGCATCGCCGGGGCGGTGCGCGTGCTCGTTGTCGGCCAGGCGGGGGACCTCACGAGCGACGTGCCTCCGGTGATCGAGCGCTCCGCCCAGGAGCGGGTGACGCGCTACGCCGAGATCGCCGCGGCCGACGGGCACATCGCCGCTCGCGTCGACGCCGTGCCCGAGCACGGCTGGTTCTCCGCACCGCTCGTGGCCGCCGATCTCCCGCCGGGCTCCCCGGTGCTCGAGGAGGAGATCTTCGGCCCCCTGCTGGCCGTCGAGCGGGTGCGCTCGGTCGAGCACGCCTGCGATATCGTCGACGGGCTCCCGTTCGGACTGACCGGCGGCCTGTTCTCCCGCGACCCCGGCACGGTGCGCTACGTGTGCGGGCGGACCCCGGTGGGAAACCTCTACGTCAACCGGGGCATCACGGGCGCCATGGTGGGCCGCCAGCCCTTCGGCGGCAACCGGCTGTCGGGCACGGGGAGCAAGGCGGGCGGCCCCGACTACCTGCGCCACTTCGTCGAGCCGCGCGCCGTGGCCGAGAACACGATGCGCCATGGGCTCGTGGTCTGAAACGGAAATCGCTTGGGACCGAGGCCGTGACTGCCGATTAACCGGGTAAGCGATGCCCGTGTCTGCCTCAGTCGCGTGGAAGCTGGCCCTAACGGTGGCGCTGCTGACGGCCATCTTCGTCAGCGCACGGGCTCGGGCGCCCCGGCGATCTCTCGCGGGAGCGGAGCTCCAGCGCCTCGTCCTGGCCGCCCTCGGCCTCTACGCCGTCGGCACCATCGCCTGGCTCACCCACCACGTGATGGTCGCCGTCCTCGTCTACGCGGCCGGGATCGCCACGGCGGCGCTGGGCGCGTGGCTCTCGCGCGGCGACGACTCCGAGGAGCCGCCCGGAGGCTCGGATCCCTTCGGCGAGCATCCGCCTGATGACCCGGAGGGTCCCCTCGTCGATTGGGCGGCGTTCCAGCGCGATCTCCGCGACTACAGCGAGCGCATCCGCCCAGCCGCCGGCGCTCGCTGAGACCGGTCCTCGGCCATCGCGAGCAGGAGCTCGTGCAGCCGCCGTTCGCCGCTGAGCTCGGGATGGAAGGAGATGGCCAGCACGTTCCCCTGGCGGATGGCCACCGGGTGGCCGTCGACGCTGGCCAGGACCTCGACCCCGGAACCGTGCTCGGCCACCCATGGGGCCCGGATGAACACGGCATGGACGGAGCCGCCCGGCACTCCAGCGATGTCGAGATCGGCCTCGAAGGAGCGCAACTGGCGCCCGAAGGCGTTGCGGCGCGTGCGGATGTCGAGCAACCCGAGATGGTCGCGGTCGAGCATGATCATGCCCGCACACGTCCCGAGCACGGGCACCCCGTCGGCGATCAGAGAACGCAGCGGCTCGGCCAGGCCCTCGCGCTCGATGCCGAGCGTCATGACGGTCGACTCGCCGCCCGGCAGGATGAGCGCGTCGAGCCCGTCGAGGTCGGCGGGCACGCGGACCTCGCGCGGCTTCTGCCCGAGCGTCCGGAGCACCTTGGCGTGGGCCTCGAACCCGCCTTGGAGGGCGAGAATCCCAACTGTACGTCGGCTCATCCGAGCCTGGGACGTTTTGCCCGGGGCAAAACTCCCAATGCCGACGAGGTTGGCTCGCTCACCAGCCCCGAGGTGAGAGCAGCTCGTCGCGCTCGAGCTTGGAGGTCTCGAGGCTGACCATCGGCTGGCCGAGGCCGGTCGAGGCGGCGGCGACGCGGGCGGGATCCTGGAAGTGCGTCGTCGCCTCGACGATGGCGCGGGCGCGCCGCTCGGGATCCTCGGACTTGAAGATCCCCGACCCGACGAACACGCCCTCGGCCCCGAGCTGCATGACGAGCGAGGCGTCGGCCGGCGTGGCGATGCCGCCCGCGCAGAAGAGGACGACGGGAAGCCGGCCATCGGCCGCGACCTGGCGAACGAGGGGAAGCGGCGACTGGAGCTCCTTGGCCGCGGTGGCCAGCTCCGAGTCCTCGAGCGTGGCAAGCCGGCGGATCTCGCCGCGGATCATCCGCAGATGGCGGACGGCCTCGACGATGTCGCCGGTGCCGGCCTCGCCCTTGGAGCGGATCATCGCCGCGCCCTCGCCGATCCGCCGCAGCGCCTCGCCGAGGTTGGTGGCCCCGCACACGAAGGGAATCTTGAACGCCCACTTGTCGATGTGGTTGGCCTCGTCGGCCGGGGTAAGGACCTCGGACTCGTCGATGTAGTCGACCTCGAGCGCCTCGAGCACCTGCGCTTCGGCGAAGTGGCCGATTCGCGCCTTGGCCATCACGGGGATCGTGACGGCATCCTGGATGCCCTGGATCATGGCTGGGTCCGACATGCGCGCCACGCCGCCGTCACGGCGGATGTCCGCGGGAACACGCTCCAGGGCCATGACCGCGGCCGCGCCCGCATCTTCGGCGATCTTCGCCTGCTCGGCCGTCACAACGTCCATGATCACGCCGCCCTTGAGCATCTCGGCGAGTCCCGCCTTGACGGTGAATGTCGCTTCGTCGCGCTCGGTGCGCCTCGGTTCCGCGCTCATCTGGGCTGAGTGTAGCCACGCTGTAGGTTGTGCCGCCATGTCCACGGCGGCGCTGTTTGAGCAGGCGGATGGTCACCTCGTAGCCACGGAGCTCACCACCGGTCCCTGGGATCCGCGCGCCCAGCACGGCGGGGCGCCGGCGGCTCTCATCATGCGCGCGCTCGAGGCGCTGCCCGCTCCCCACGGGCTCGCCCTCGCGCGGGTGACCTATGAGCTCCTGCGGCCCGTCCCCGTGGGCGCGCTCGCCCTGAGTGCCGAGGTCGTCCGCCCCGGTCGCAGGGTCCAGATGCTCGAGGCGTCCCTGCGCGAGCTCGACGGCACGGAGGTCGTGCGCGCCCGAGCCGTCCAGGTGCGCCGGGCGCAGAGCGCGGTGGATACCGGCCGCGGTGAGCCGCCCGCCGGCCCGGAGACGGGCAACGACGGCGGCTTCCGACCGCGCCGGCGGCCGATGTTCGCCCCGGATGCGATCGAACTCCGCTTCGTGCGCGGCAGCTTCGGGGGTGGCGACGCGACCGCGTGGTTCCACCTCCACGTCCCTGTCGTCGCCGGTGAGGAGCCGACGCCGCTGCAGCGGCTGGCCGCCGCGGCAGACTTCGGTAACGGCATCAGCTCACCCCTGTCGTGGGACGAGTACCTGTTCATCAACCCCGACCTGACCGTGTACATCGAACGCGAGCCAGCCGGGGAGTGGATCGGGTTGGAGGCGACGACGCGGATCGCGCCGGGAGGGATCGGGCTCTCGGAGAGCGTGCTCTACGACACGCGCGGCCGCGTGGGCCGCGCGCTCCAGTCGCTGCTCGTGGCACCGAGCTGAGGGCGGACCGGACTGTGCCGGCCCGCCCTCGGGCATGGTCAACTACTTCAGGACGAGGCTGCTGCTGAAGCTGCCGAAGTCGTATCCGGCGGACACGACGTGCTTGCCCACGAGCTTGTTGATGATGTGAGCGCCCGCCGCGGTCAGGTGAAGCTCACCCGACACGGTGGCATGCTTGCCGCTCACGACGACCGTCAGCCCGGTGATGTTGCCCAAGCGCAGCACCTTGCCATCGACGGTGGCGGCGAGGTGAGCCTGCTTACCGAGCTTGTACAGGGTGATGTGACGGACCGTCGCGCTCTTCGTGGCGGTGGAGAACTTCACCCCGCCGGTGTGGAAGAGGACACCGTCAAGGTGCTTGTTCACCCGCGCGAGCCCGGCCCTGACCGGAAGCGTCACCGACTTGCCGCTGAGGGCGGCCGGAGCGATCACGGTGGGCGTGACCTTGTGATTGGTAAGGAAGGTCAGCGTGGCGGTGCTGGCCGTGATCGTCGTCGTGCCGCTCTTGACGATCACGAAGTGGGTCTTGGTCGGGGTCGGGCCGGTCTTGGCCGTGGCGCCGACCGCGGAAAGGCCGAGCACGCTGGCGGCGAGCACGGCAAATACAGCGAGTCTGCTCGAGACTCGACGCATGTGGGTTACCTCCTGGTAGATGGCTGGGAGCGCTGCTCCCGTCGCCACAACACTTCGCCCCTGGCGAAAGTTGCGGTTGTCATTGGGTTTGCGGGCGATGCGGACGGTTGAGCGCCCACCGCACAAACACCTCATCCGGCCAGGAAGTCGTGGCGCCTCGCGACGCCGTTGGTTACTTGAGACGGAACGCCTTGATGCGCACGTCGTACTGCTGCGCGTCACGCGAGTACACACCGTAGGCCAGGGCCTGAATGAGTGAAAGGAGCGCGGTGTGCGAGCGCACGAAAGCGGGGGTGTTGGACGAGTAGTACAGCCGGATCCGCGCGAGCCGGGCGACCTCGGAAAGCGTCGCGTCGGTGATCGCGAGCGTGCCCGCCTTGCGATGCCGGGCGAGCTTCATCGTGCGCGTGATGAGCGGATGCGGCCGGCCGGCCGAGAGCCCGATGACGAGTGTGTTCTCGTCGATGCGGCTGAGCCGCCCGAGCGCTTCCTGCGAGGGCCCGGCGACGATCTCTGCCCGCAGGTCGAGAAGCATGAGCAGGTGGCGGAGGTAGCTGGCGAAGAAGGCCATCTGATCGGTTCCGCCGATGAGCACCTTCTCGGCCGAGACGATCGCGTCGATCGCCTTCTCGACGTCACCCCGGGCCAGCTTGTGGGCGGTGTCCTCGACGTTGACGTGGTCGGCGGCCAACGCGGCCTCGAACTCGGTGTGGTCGAGCGAAAACAGCGGGGCGGCGCCGGCGAGTGGATCGGCCGCCCCCACCGGGCGGCGCCGGTACTCGTCGCGGGCAGCCTGCTGAAGCTCGGGGAAACCCTCGAACCCAAGTGCCTGGGAGAAGCGAACGACCGTGCTCGACGACGTGCTGGCCCGGCGCGCGAGCTCCTCGGCCGTCTGGAAGGCGGCCTCGTCGAGATGGTCGACGATGTACTGCGCGACGTCCTTCTGCGAGCGCGAGAACTCGTCGAAACGGGAGCGGATGTAGGCGGAGAGGGCCTGGTGGCCGTGCGGGGTCTCCGCGGTGGCGGTCGGGCTTGAGGATGGCTTCATGGGCAGGCTGACATTCGACGCCCGAGGGCACCGTTCCTTCAGACCACGCCGAATCGGTGCGCTGCGAGCGCTGCCGGATGGGCGAGCGCCACGATCCACTGCGCTTGCCGGTGATCCCACGGCCGCAGGTTCGGACACTCGATGCGTATCACCGACTCCGGCTCGGCGCAGCGCTCGTCGGCCCGGGCCGGGGCGTCGCGACCAGGGGGCTTTGGGATGCTCGGCGCCCTATGCGTGAGAACTATCCGCGCGACTAAGGGTTGCGCATAACGCGACCCTGTGAGCCCTCACCCCAGGCCCTAGCTTTCCGTCCGCCCACGAGGCGATTGCTCTCAGCAGCCGGGCCACCGCCGCCCACGCGGCGGCGAAGCCGCGGGGTCAGGGAAGCTGGCTATCGCCCGCGCGCCGTTCCCGGTTCTGCTTGCGCTCGCCCATGACCTGGGCGACGACGTAGATGATCAGCACGTTGGCCACCACGCCCACCCCAAGGAAGGTGGCGAGCAGTGCCAGGGTCTGACCAAGAGCCTCGCTGGCGGGAAGGAACGGCATCGCTGCACAGGCTACCGGAAGCACGGGTCAGCCCGCCACGCCACGGTGATAGCGTCGCTCGCCGCCGCGGCCCGGTAGCTCAGCGGTAGAGCAGCGGACTCATAATCCGTCGCGCCCTGGTTCGAATCCAGGCCGGGCCACTCCGAAAAGCCCGTCAAATCAGGGCTTTCGGAGCTGGGATGATCAACTTCCCACCACACTAGGCTCCCCAAAGGCTCCCCACAGTGCTAGCCTAGGCTCCCCAAAAGAGCCCGAATTGCAGCGTGTCTAGGCAAACTTTCTCCGTTCGGATGTCCACCGAACACAAGGGGCGTAAACGCAAGGAGCCCGTATGGATCGGGCGCTACCGCGTGGCGGGCAAGGACTCGGCCAAGGTGCTCGGCCCGGCCTGGACGAAACGCAGCCGGCCCCCAGCCGGCTATCTCACCCGTCTCGGCGCCGAAGACCTGCTCCGCGCGTTCCTGCACGCCGAGGGCGCCAAGCTGACGGCCGCAGGGGGAGTGACCTTCGGCCAAGCCGCCGAGGCGTACATCGCCTCGCTTCGCGCCAGGATCCGGGCCGGCAGCTTCAGGGCGTCGACCCTACGGACCTACAGCAACATCATCGAGACCGAGTTTCGCCCCAGGTGGGGCGAGCATCCAATTGGGACGATCACCCGTGCCCAGATCGAGAGCTACCGCGCGCAGCTCGTCGACCGAGCGTTGGCGCCGACGACGATCAACCAGTCGCGGGCGATACTCCGCGGCGTCTTCTACATGGCCGACCTAGCCGACGATCCGTCGGACGCCTTCACCCGTGCGCGGACATGCAGGGCCGCTTCCGGTCAAATCACCTTCTACCGGCCGGACGAGGTTCAACAGCTCGCGGCCCACGCCGCCAACGACCAAGATGCGGCTCTCTACCTGACGGCGGCTTTCACCGGACTGCGCGCGAGCGAGCTTCGGGCAGTGCGTTGGCGCTCCGTCGACTTCGGGGACTCTCTTATCCACGTCGAGCGCGGATTCACGGACGAGGGCGGCGAGGACCTGCCCAAGAGTTACCGCGTCCGCTCAGTCCCTCTCATGCCTCAGGTCGCGCAGGTGCTCTCTGCAGTTCGCCGGCGCGAGTTCTTCATTGCCGACGAGGATCTTGTCTTCGCCGACTCCAAGGGCGACGTCTTCGGCTACGACGCCATGTATCGCCGCTACCGCGCCGCCCAGAAGCGCGCGGGCCTCCGGCCCCTCCGATTCCACGACCTGCGCCATAGCTTCGGGACGATGGCGGTCCGCGCCTTCCCGATCACCGACGTGCAGACCTGGATGGGCCACGCCGACATCACGACGACTCGGAAGTACATCCATTACTCGCCCCAGCCCGAGGCGGCCGCTCGACTCGGCGCCCTGGTGCAAGAGGAACTCGCTGACGTGTCGGAGCTCAGGCAAGTCAGCTAGGGGTTGCCGGGTCCCCTCTCCGCCCGGGCTACTGGCTGGCCGCATTCTCGCGTCGAGCAAGCCGAAGCGGCTCACGCTCAGCGGCCGCCGGCTGCGGGGAGCCCGCGATCCGCTCGACCCGGGGTGGATGCGAGTGCGAGCCGCCTGCTGTGGCCCATCGGTCGGCCCTCGATCGCGAGCTCGGGTCACAAGTCCGACCGGCGTTCGACCGGCATTGCCGACGTTTGCCGAAACGCCGGTAAACGCCGTAGCGCCGTCGCGGCGTGGCATGCAAGATGCGGGCATGCCGCAGCATCCAGCAGGCCATGAGGCTCGACACCGCCCGTCTAGCCAGACCCGCGGCGCACGCCCTGGGCATATCGCGTCGGCCTCACCCGCGCGCGGCACACTCGGCCCGCGCGGCACACTAGGCCGTCTCCCGGCGGCAACGGACCGGATGCGTCCACGGCATCGTTCCGCTCCAGGCGCGACCATCTTGCCTGCGCCCACCTCATCGCGCGACATGCCGCACTCGATCGACCGGCGTTGGACCGGCGTTACGCGAGGGGCGTTTACCGGCGTTTCGGACCAGCACGGGACGTGCGTACAGTGTGAGCCTGGTGCCGGTACGGGCCTGTGGCCCATATGCCGATGGAACAGTGACTCGGTCCGCCGGGCGCTGGGGCGACTTGCGGCGTGCTGGTCGCCGATCGGACTACAGCGGAGACGTCTGGAGGGCTTCCGGTGGCTCACTGTCGAGGCGGGCAGGGCGACGGCGAGCAAGGCGATGGCGGTGTGCACGTTCGGTATCGCGCGCGAGGAATCGTTGGCGAGCATGGACGCGAGCGGCCGGAGACTGTGTCCGCGTGCGTCACACCCGCCGTTTCCTCGCCTGCGACGCGCGAGCCGGCCTGAACGGTTGGCGCGCGCGAGGTAACCGGTCGAGCCGGATGCGAGACACCTCCGTCCGCGCGTGATCCGGGCCGCTGCGCAGGGATCGGCGCATCCCTAGTCGACGCTCTCGGTGCGCTGTCGCTTGTAGCCCAAACCGGAAGGCCAGCTTTGTACCCGATTGAGCTCTTTCAGCGTCTGACCGCGGATAGGTCTGATCGATCGTGACTCCAGCTCAGGGTCCGAGCGTCAGTTGGACAGAGCCAGCATATGGGTGCTTGCGGGTGCTTCCTGGGGCCACCTGTCCGCGTCCGGGGCGTTGATGGACGATCTCGCGGCCGTGTCCGATGGTGATCGGGCGGAAGCCTTGCAGTCGTAGAACGCCGGTGGCGTCGGGGGGTGAGAGATGCAGAATGCGCGGCACGAGAGGCATCTCGAGATTCGAGAAGGGCGGATCAGGTACCGGCCGGGTGAGGTAGATGGCCGGGAGGAACTGGATGCCTCGCCCGCGTAGCCCGGTGGACTGACCGATGAGGCGGCGCCCGTCGATCGGTGAGGGAAGCCGAACGACAAGGCGTTGGCTGCAGGCCATCTCCAGACCGTCCTCGCCCGCCCAGGTAAAGACGCTGATGTCGATCGTCTTCGCGGTCGTGGTGACGAGCGCTCGGCCGGGACCTCCAAAACAAGCGTCGATCGGGCCGTGCTGAAGTACGACAGACCGTCCGCCTGGACCTGCTTCGAGCAACCGCCATGGCGCCTCGACGCAGCGAACGGCACGGCGCGGGATCGAGGCTTGCCTCGGCATGAAAGGGCCGCAGGCGCCGCCCGTCGCTGGTCGCGCGACAGCGCGAACGGCCGCGCCGGAGTGAGCAGACGCGCCAGTGACGGTCGCGACCGCTGGTGCGGCAACCACAAACACTGCGAGCACGAGCCCGAAGTCACGTCGGCGTGGACGGCTCAACCTGTTCTCCTTTGACGCTCTGGGTGCACCGCTGACGCTACGGTCGGACGAGTGCGCGCGTCACAGGCAGAATGATCCCGCATATGGCGACGCAGACCGCCGTCTCAACGGCGCAACGAGCTGAACTTATTATCCGTGGGCTCGTCAAGCGCCTCTATCGGCTGCTGAGTTGATCGAGACGGGGCACCGCGTACGGTAGCCGGGCAGCGGTGGCCGGCCGTCTGGCCTAGGGAACAGCGAATGAAAAGGGGACGGTGGTGGTCCGGTGAGCCCGGGCCCGCACTTTCTTGCGCTGCATCACCTGACCGTGCACCCGCTTGCTGTCACCGAGCAACTCGATCGTGAAGCGACCCGGCGCGAGCCGGAGCGTGAAGCGTCCGTGACGGAGCTTCTCAGTCGCGACCCGGCGCCCAGCGGCGTTGACTGCCGCCACGCGGTCTGAGGTCACGCAACCCTTAGAAGCCTGACAGAACCCGATCTCGCCTTTCCAGCAGCGACCGGGGGCTGGGCCGCCGCACAGCTGGACGTAACCGGCCACTACCGCGGTGCGGCGTGTCGGATGAGTGGCCGCGGAAGCGCCGACGGTGTGCCCAGCGCCCAGCGATCCCAAAGCCGCCAGCAGGACTGCCAAGATCCAGACCCTTCGTGCCATCTAGTGCACACTACGTCCGCCGCCGTCCGCTGTCACGTGCCGATCCGCTCATCGCTTCTGGTTCGATCGATGAGCAGCAGGCTCGACCGTAGCTGCCGGTAGGCCGTTGCGATAGCGGAGGAGGTCTGCTGCGAGAGGGCGCTGCTGGTCGCATGATCGCTTCACGCTCGGGGTCGGGTTCGTTTGTCGAGGTCCCGGTTGGGAACCAGGTCTTCTGTTGCACTTTGCGCGCGAACAGCTCATGCGCGTCACGGGACTCGATGACGTGTGCGTGCGTCCCGAGGTCATACCCGAGCGTCTCCGCGGCGAATTCATCGCTGGCGAACGCCGGACCTCCTTTCTCGCGTTCGCGTCGCTCGACTACCTACACCGGTGGGTTGCTGATCCAGCCGTATTCGGTGGAGGCGCTCCCTGTCGTGCCTCGCGTGACCGGGCTGAATGTGGCGAACGCGCGGGCCGTGCTCGGTCGGGAAGGGTTCGCGCGTGATCGGCACCGGCGACGACGTCCTCTCTCAGCACCCCAGACGCGGACGGCTCGCGCCAGGGAGCACAAGACAGCACCCGTACGCTGGCACCGTCGTGCTCAGCACATAGGCGCTCACTGCGGGTGGACGGGCCGCCCGTCCGCGTTGAGGTAGGTGATCTTCATGTAGACCGCGGCCGGAGGGCTGTGGTTGACGATGAATTGCACGACGTTGTTGCGCACGGGAACGGTCATGACACGGCGGCCGTGATCGGAGACCGCGACCGCGGCGATGCCGTCGGGGACGATGCCGAACATGATGCTCTGGTTCGAGTTCGGAAGCTGACTGGCGCTGAGGCCTTGTGGCGGGTGGGTCAGCAGGAACACCGGATCGCAGACCTGACCTGATGCCTGAGGGGCGGCATCGACGGTGACCAGACAGGCCTTCGGCTGGGTCTCTGAGTGGGCGAGGCCTGAGTTAGCCGGCATCCCGTGGTAGGCGACGGATCTGGGCGTAGCGGCTTGGAGGTAGAGGAACACTTCCCCACCGAGTAACCCTGGGCCGGCGTCGCGGACGGAAGAGGGATCGGCCCCGATGGCGTAGCGGGGGTTCTGTGGAAGCATGGCCTGGACGGCGATCCGCTTTGCCATGCAGGCTGCGGGACCCGAGTCCTGAGGCCCGGCCGGCCGGCGCAACTCCGCGATCAGGGCGGCGATGCCGGGGTCGGAGATGCGCACGATCCGCGCGGCTGGGCCGCCCGGACCGCTCGGCTGGGTGAGATCGCACGCGGTTCGGGTTGGGGCTGAGACTATCGCGACGCGATGGTGCGCGGCCACGAGGACGACGACGAGCACCGCGACGAGGACCGGAACGGCCGCCGCGATCGGGAGGAGAACCAGGTTCGGTCGGGCGCGCTTCCGGCTCGAGCGCTCCCAGATGGCGTCGATCGGCAGCGGCTCGCACTCCGGGACAGGGTTGACCGAAGCGAGCCGGTCGAGCAGGTCGTCCATCACGCCATCTCCTTCGGACAGTCGGTCGGTTCTTCGAGGGCATCAGCGAACCGGCGCCGCGCGCGGTGCAGGCGCATGGCAAACGCGCGCTCCGAGCAGCCAAGGACCGTGGCCGCTTGGGCGTGGCTGAGGCCTTCCCAGGCAGTGAGCATGAGAGCTTCGCGATCGTGTTCGCTCAGGCCAAGCAGCGCGGCGTGCAGATCGTCGACGATGAAACCCGCCCGAGGTGCGCTTACTACAGCGGGCTGCGCTGAGAGCCGGAGCCGCAGGGCACCCCGCCGCCGAGCCGCGCGCCGGTGGTTTGCCACGACGCGCCGCGCACACCCAAGCAGCCAGGGCAGCTCATCGGCTGGGACATGATCAAGCCGCCGCCACGCGACGACGAACACATCAGCGACGACATCGTCCGCCACGTCGCCCGCGAGCCGACGGAGCGCGTACGCACGAACGGCGGAGCCATGCGCGCGATACAGGGCCTCGAAGCGGTCGCGGCGCTCAACCATCACCTTTGTAATGTCCGCACGAAGCCAACTATCACACCCCTATCTCGCGCCCAAGACCAGAGCCACCACGCCCGCGATCTCGCTGGTCCGCGCCCCCGCCCGCGCGCTGTGGCTTTGATCGATGTCCGACAGTCAACTAGGACCTAGCCCCCGGCTCAGTCTGCGCCGGGATGCAGAGCCGAGGCGACCTGCTTGAGCGGCCTGGCAAGGTCGCTCGAATCCCTCGCTGTGACGGTCGTCGGGCCATTCGGGGAGAGCCAGCTCACGACCGTGATCGCTCGATCCCCACCTTCTGCTCGGAAAGCGATGTGTATGGGCTCTGTCGGGCCGCGGTCGTGCACCTTCGTGATTGCTCCTGGCGGGATCACAATGATCCGGTCTCGAATGAAGCCGTGGCGGCGAACGATGCACAGCCGCTTCGACGACACCCGCACAAAGCTCCGCCTGGTGGCGAAGCGTGCGGCACTGTAATGGGTTGTGCCCGGCACCCCGATGACGAGCTCCTCGTCGGGCGCGAGTGGCAAGGTTCGCTCGAGTTCTGCCGCGGGCGTCAGCGCGTACTTCGCGATCACCTGCGAGGCGACGTCGTCCCGCATAGGAGTCAGGATCCTACGGAGGCCAACCACAACCCGCTTCCCCTTCGGGCGCGGAAGCGGCGGCCGTGACGCCGCGGGCGGGCTTCACGACGGGCGTGTGCCTGCTGCTATTAGCCCGAGGCGGAAGCCAGCCTCTACTAATCGTGTAGCGCGTCCGAGTCTTCGGAGACCTGCCACGCGCAGAAGACGTGCTCGTGGCCAAGCGAGCGCGGATCACCGGATTTGAGGTAGCCCCCGGCCACGCTCACGAATCGTCCACCGCGCGCGACCACCTCGCCATGGTCATCGATGACCTCCAAGGGGTCGAAACGGGCGCGGAAGTGTTCAGGCCACATAACCAGGGTTAGTTGCCCGTGCGCGTCGGTCAACCATGTCCGGACGGACCCCTCCACGATGGCTCCGGCAAGGGTGCCGCCGCCTTGCGCGACGGTCCCGATCCTGTGGCGAGAGCGCTCAGGCCCGCGGGGCTCTAAATCGAACGTGGGCCGCGCGGCCTGCTCGTCTGTCGCCATGCCTCGGAGGCTACGTCAGTCTGCACGCTCGGTCGACTCCTGCTGCCCGTTTGATCAAGCCCGAGACAGGCCGAGCCCACCGGATAGGCGAGGCTGGTTGGCGTCCACATAGGATCGTCCGGTGCGCAGCGGCCAAGCCTGACGATTCCGCCCGGTCTCCTGGAAGCGATTCGGATTGCGCTGGGCGACGTTGATACCCCGCGGCAAGTCGCGTTCGTCGAGTGCGCGTACATCCCGGACGACGTGCAGGCGGCCTCGTGGAACATCTCCTCTCGCACGACGACGGTCCAGGCTTTGCCGGCTTCGGCGTGACCGTTGAGGACGTCAGGGCGTGTGAGCTGCTCGTCGGAGTAGCTGACTCACTCCAAGATCATCTGGCAGATGACCTTGACTCCACCTCCTACCGCCCGGCGTGCGGGATTCATGACCACCCCGCCGTGGCGCGCTGCATCGACGACGTCGCGAGCTGGTGCTGTCGTGCCGGATGCGAGGCGTGGTCAGCTCCGATCGGCACCCTCGGAGCCGCGCCCGCCTCGTCTCGGCTCCACGTGCGACACCTGGACATCATCGCGTCCGTGTGGTTTGCGAATAGTCCGCACCTGCCTTCCGGTTTGATCGAATCTCAACAGCGGCGGGCAGCGGCTCCACTGGCGACGCAGTCGTCCGCAAAGGCACGACGCCAGCGGTCGGCGGGCGGGTGATCCCTTTCGTGGCGAAGCGACCGCGGGACGCCGGCGGTCGCTGCCCTTCCTACGTCTCCGTTGCGGTCACGCGAGAGCAGACGCCGAGTGGACCGAAGCGATCGCCAGCGAGCTGAGCGGTTCCCGCGTGTAGCGGGCAGTTGTGGCCGCGCTGCCGTCCTCCTCGTGCAATAGCAGGTCGCGTTGTGGGCGCTAGGTCGCTAAAGCGCTTCTCCGCCTTCCGAGGCCGCCCGGTTCCGCCTAGTTTGCGCTACGCAGCCAAGACAGTGGCGAACTGGCGCGTTGTAGAGAACACGAAGACCCGTGCCTCGGGCGCAACACGTGAGAAGAACTCAATGTGGCGGGTTCGCGTGTCGCGACTCGGGTCAACCAGCAGGATCTCTTCCAAGGCGTTGCTCAGGTCGGTCGTGAGCAGCGCGCGAACGAGTCCATCCGCATCGGGCAGCGAGTAGCCAACGACAACGAGCCGTCGCATCGCCCTGACGGCCTCGCGTGCCTTGGTCCAGATGGTGCGGAAAGGTTCGTCCGTCACCGGCTTGTTGGTAAGGGGCGGAGCGATCACCCCGTCCGCGACCGGTTGATACGGATCCTCACGGAGCTGCAGTGGCATGGCTGGTGCCTCCCAATTAAGCGATCCATGCAGCTTGAGCAACAGGATCGAGCCCCGTGCACGCCTCCCGCGACCGGCTCGCCGCCAATATTGAGATCCCGCCAATATTGAGATCCCGACGCGACTTCGATGCCATATCCGCCTCGCTCCGGATCGAAGCGAAAGCCTGCGTGCCGACTGAGTGCGGCGTCCATGACGCAGTCATAGTTCAACGAGACGACGACGTCACCGACCCACAACCGCTCTGCCAAGGCCTTGTGGAACTCGCAGTCACCTACGATCGTTTCGCCGAGAAGCCCAGGGAGGACGACTCTCAGAGCGTCGATGAGTCGCGCCGGGCGTTGAAGGTGTCGACCGCGACCAATCCTGAACGTCTCATGGAACGTCCGCGCCGCATCGAGATTGTTGAAGACCGTCTCCAGTCCGACCGTTAGCCCCGGGCCGTAGACGGTGCGTACATGCTCGATGAGTTCGCGGGCCTCAGCACCTCGTCCGGTGTCGGACATCTGCAGGACCTGGAAGAAATCGGCGTCGAGCGGCGGCGTCACGGCCGCGTCGCTCGGCACAAACGAGGCCCCGCGTGTCGCCCCTGCGCCCAAGATGACCAACGTTTTTCGGTCCCTCCCGCCAATGCCCGGCACCTCCATGATGGGAAGTGTCGCGCAGTAGCGCCTCTGTCGCCAACGCGATCGTCAGTGCCGGAGACGCAAGCTATAGCTGACTAACGCGTCCCAGACGAGAACCGCCGCGCCACGGGTCAGAGCGATACGCCGAGTTGACCGAGCGCCTCGGGCAGTGTGCTGCACGGGATCCCGAGGTGCTGGCACACGCCTGGCATCGACCGGTGCCATCTCCGCGTCGGCACGCCGCTGAAGCTGCGGCCCTCGTAAGTCACGACGGTGAGTCCGCGGACCTTCGCCTCCGCGAGCACGAATGGGTCGGCGGCGTTGCGTGTCCCCGGCGGAAACTGCACGAGGTACCGGCCAGCCAGCTTCTGAACTTCCTCAGTCGGCTCCACCACGTAGCCCGCGTACGTCTTCATCCATTTCGCTATGTCGTCGTCCTGCTCGGTGGTTTCGCGGTACACCTCGCGCGGCAGGATGATTCGGCTGTCCACGATCGCGGCCCCGACCGCGTCCCACACGCTCGGGAACGTCGACGGCGGGAGGTGGTCACGCTGGCCGTTGATGTACGCGCCAGTGTCGTTGACAAACACGGGCTCACCCGCGCTGGCTGGCGAAGTCCCGCAGCGTCTCGAACTGGTTGACCTTGACGTTGTCGAGCATCGTCGACGCCGTCGGGTACGTGACTATCTGGCTGTCCAGCGCCGAGAGCACCAGCCGGATGTACGCCGGGCCAAGATTCGAAACCTTGGTACGCCAGTAGTGGCCCCCCGTCCTCTCAGGCTTCGGCGCCGCCGTGCGCCGGCGGAATGCCCCGATGACGCGACCGGCCTCGTCAGGCGAGGCCAGCCCAACGCGCTCGATCCTGACCGCGACCGCAAGCGGGGACACGCCGACAACGCGAGCGACAGCCTCGACACTCGATAGCAGCGACGGACCCTGCGCCTTGCCGAGCTCCTCCGCCAGCCAGTCGCGCGGCATCATCACCGTGCCGGCGAAGTCGTTGGCCCAGACCTCCGTCGAGCGGATCGACGACTGGGCGGCCGCGACTAGGAGATGGCCGAGCTCGTGGATCACCGTGAACGCACGGGCGCGCGGATCGTCGCGACTATTGAGCACGATCGCGGGCACCGCGTCGTCCACCGACGCGAAGCCGCGCATGATGTCGAGCTCCATTGAGCCGTCCTGCATGACGAGCGCGCCCAGTCCCTCGACGGCGCCTGTCCAGCCGCGCAGGGGCGCGTGCCTGTCGCCTGTGGCCCACTCAGCCTGCATTTCGCGAGTCACTCCCAGCAGCCGGCGTGCAAGCTCCGCGAGGTCGGCTGGCGCGTGGCGACGGACGCGACGGACGCGACGGACCACCGCCTTCCACGGCGGGGACTCCTCAAGGTATTCGTATAGCTCCGTCGCCGCTTCCTGTCGGCGGCGGATGCGGCGCGCTAGCAGCCGCATGTCCGACGACCACGGCGGCTTCGGCGCCCCCGGTAGCCGACGGAACTGCGCCTCCGGCGGCGGCTCGTCCGGCGGCGACTCGAGGAACAGAGCCGCGAGAGGCCGTTCGTACACGTCAGCAGCGGTCTCGGCCTGGCGGAGGGTGAGTAAGTCGAGTCCCTCCTCGACCATCTCCAGCCGGTGCCATTGCATCCCGATCTTGCGCGCAGCCTCGATGACGCCGTAGCCGGCGGACTCGCGCGCCCACTTCAGGACCTCAGGATTCGCGTACGCGAGCGCTCGCGGCATGACTCAACAGCCCCCTACAGGCCATCGCGATCGCATCCCAACCGTTTCGGGGAGAACAGCCGGACACCTGTTCTGGCAATACACGTGTCGAGTCTAATCGCGGCGCCCTCGGAAGAAGGCTCCTGCTCAGGAGCCCGTTTTCAAAGGTTTGAACTCGCGGTGACGGCGTGCCGCCGGTACATCTGATGGCGGAGGCCTGAGTCTGAAGCAGACCGGCACGCGTGATTGGGTCCCCGGGAGAAACCGCGGCCAGAATGGGCAATCGGACGATCCCTTTCGTCATCGGGACAGATGGAACCCAGCTATGGCTTCGGAGACGTAGGAGCGGCAGCGACCTCCGGGGGCACGCGGTCGCTTCGCCACGAAAGGGATCACCCGCCCGCCGACCGCTGGCGTCGTGCCTTTGCGGACGACTGCGTCGCCAGTGGAGCCGCTGCCCGCCGCTGTTGAGATTCGATCAAACCGGAAGGCAGGTGCGGACTATTCGCAAACCACACGGACGCGATGATGTCCAGGTGTCGCACGTGGAGCCGAGACGAGGCGGGCGCGGCTCCGAGGGTGCCGATCGGAGCTGACCACGCCTCGCATCCGGCACGACAGCACCAGCTCGCGACGTCGTCGATGCAGCGCGCCACGGCGGGGTGGTCATGAATCCCGCACGCCGGGCGGTAGGAGGTGGAGTCAAGGTCATCTGCCAGATGATCTTGGAGTGAGTCAGCTACTCCGACGAGCAGCTCACACGCCCTGACGTCCTCAACGGTCACGCCGAAGCCGGCAAAGCCTGGACCGTCGTCGTGCGAGAGGAGATGTTCCACGAGGCCGCCTGCACGTCGTCCGGGATGTACGCGCACTCGACGAACGCGACTTGCCGCGGGGTATCAACGTCGCCCAGCGCAATCCGAATCGCTTCCAGGAGACCGGGCGGAATCGTCAGGCTTGGCCGCTGCGCACCGGACGATCCTATGTGGACGCCAACCAGCCTCGCCTATCCGGTGGGCTCGGCCTGTCTCGGGCTTGATCAAACGGGCAGCAGGAGTCGACCGAGCGTGCAGACTGACGTAGCCTCCGAGGCATGGCGACAGACGAGCAGGCCGCGCGGCCCACGTTCGATTTAGAGCCCCGCGGGCCTGAGCGCTCTCGCCACAGGATCGGGACCGTCGCGCAAGGCGGCGGCACCCTTGCCGGAGCCATCGTGGAGGGGTCCGTCCGGACATGGTTGACCGACGCGCACGGGCAACTAACCCTGGTTATGTGGCCTGAACACTTCCGCGCCCGTTTCGACCCCTTGGAGGTCATCGATGACCATGGCGAGGTGGTCGCGCGCGGTGGACGATTCGTGAGCGTGGCCGGGGGCTACCTCAAATCCGGTGATCCGCGCTCGCTTGGCCACGAGCACGTCTTCTGCGCGTGGCAGGTCTCCGAAGACTCGGACGCGCTACACGATTAGTAGAGGCTGGCTTCCGCCTCGGGCTAGAAGCAGCAGTGCCGCAGTCGTAACTGCTCCAGGCGTGGCTCAACAGCGCCGCCGCCATTGCCACCGGTTGCATCGCGGCACCCGCGGCCGTGAGCGACCGCGTCGCTGGCGAAAGAGGGGTCGCACTGCGCGGGCCGCGCGGCAAGGCGAGCCGGCGCCTCCGTAGGCTTCACCGAGCCGCGGCTTCTCGTCCGCAGTATCGGCGCCAGAGCGTGCCGTAGAGCAACTGGGTGTCCCGCACGAGCTGCTTGAGAGTCGGATCGAAGTCGCGTCGATAGGCGGCCAGCACGTCCGCCGCGAACGGTTCGCCGAAGCGCTCGCAAGCATCGTCGACAAGCCCGATGACATCCCAGGCCGGGGAGCCAAAGCAGGCGTCCTCGAAGTCGCTCCACCTCAGTCCGGCACGGGTCGAGAGCAGGTTGGAGAGCGAGGCGTCGCCGTGCAGCGCCTGTCCCCCAATATCCCCTCGCGCAAGCAGAGGCGCCAGCCGGTCACGTTCCTCGCACAACGCGTGATAGCCGGCGCGTCCCGCGAGCGCGCCGAGAAGCCAGTCGATCTCCTCCAGAACGGCAGACCGTGGCGCGAGGACGCCCGGGTAGCCAACCAGCGCGTCGTGCAAGGTCCGCAAACTTCGGCCGATCTCGCCCGCCGACGCGACCGCGGGCAGGACCTCCACATGCTCCCACAGCGACATCCACAAGCCATCGCTGAAATGGGGTCCAGGATCGACAGAGCTCGCGGGCGCGACGATCGGGGTGTCCGTGCCGGCCAAGAAGATGCCAAGCTCGATTTCGCGCGCGATCCAGACCGTCGGGTCGGTGTGGAGGACCGAAGTGCCCGTCATCACGCGCGCAACGATCGGCTCGGGCCAGAGCCAGACGATCCGATTGCTTCCACGGCCCACAACGCGCGGCTCGAGGACTCGCAGCCGCAACTGGATGCCACCGCGCAAGCAGCGGCGATCGCAGCCTCGCTGTCGCGGTCCAGTGCTCCGCTCATCCGGCGGAGGCTAACGGCGCGAACGCGGCTCGCCGCTCCTCCTCGTCGCCGCGAGCGAGGGCCGACGACGCCCGAACCCAACCGCTGCGCAGGCGTCGCGTACGCAGCCGGGTGGGAGCTCGCGCCGTCGACGCGTTGCCGGTCCCGGAGGGATGCAGTCACTGATCCGCCGTGGCTCGTTCAGGCGTCAAGCAGCCGCCCGGCTGCATCGCCGCTCACGACTCCTTTCCTCATCCGGAGGGAGCCGGGGCTGACGAGAGCATCGGCGACGACTCGATCGTCAAGCCGATGAATGCGGCGGGGTCCCGGTGCGGCTACTTCGGATCCGCGCGCTGTTGAGATTCGATGATTGCGCGAGCTGGTCGGTGATCGCTCAAGCGGCGCTGTGAGCGTCGAGCGAGGTGCCGATGGAGAGGGACCGCGCAGTCGACCAGCTCGTCGCGCTCCTCGAGAACGCGCCTCGCGTTGCGCTGCTCCGCGAGCGCGTCGGGATCGATAAAGCCCGGCATTGAAGCTGAGCGACCAAACTTCTCCCGAGCGGGCCGCCCACACTGCGTCTGAGCCGCCGACAGCGGAGCTTCGGGCTCCTGTCGAGTCGGTCCGCGAGGCCGTTCGACGTGCGTGACCGATCCCGGTTCACCGACCTGGTACGGCTGCCCGCCCACGCGGTCGCTAGGTTCGTGCCGAGCTTCGCTTACGCGACCGATAACTGCCACACGCTCCGCTGCTCCACGTCCATCGAAGCGACGGCGCCCACGCGGACACCCTCTGGCAGGTCAGCTAGGCGCGGCTGAGTTCGGCTTGGACTTGGTCGGAGAGTTCGAGGTCGAGGCGAACAGCGATCAACTCTTCCTCCGTCGCATCAATACCAACCTCGGCGAGGGCATCGAGTAGGCCGCTCCAGGAGAGCCGCGGTGGGCGATGCTGGGCGGGGTCGCGGCCGAGCATCTGATTGATCGCGTCCTCGACGTCGGGCAGGCCGACGTGATAGGTCTCGTTCAGCAGCCGGTCGTTCTCCGCAGGATCGTCACTGAGCCGCGGGCCGCGATACTGGTGCCAGATCGCGGCGACCCCGCGGCGGGGTCCTGAAAACTCGAAGCCTCCGCCGGTCACCCGGCGGCCGTCATCCAGCTCTCCCGCGAGCGTCACAGTCATCCCGTACTTGTCGGGATCGAGAATGCTGCGCTCAATCCGGGCCAATTCCTCCGGCCGCTGAGACCACTGGCTCTCACGGAAACGCTGAACCTTTGCACGCTTGTCCGCGTCGCTGACAAGCTCGACGTGAGCGATGACCCGCCTCACGACGGCGCCCCCGGGCTGAGCCTGCTGCATCACGTGCTCACCCTATCGAGACCCGTCCGCCACGCCCTCGGTGCCGAGCGCCTCGAGCTACGTCCGCCGCTGCCGAGTCTCGATCGGTGGGACGGCGCGCGGCGGACGTCAGTACCAGCCGCACCCGGTAGGGACCACGACGTGATCTACACGACCGGGTGTGACCTGCACGTTGAGCAACGGGCAGCCGAACGATGCGACGGCCTGCAACTGGTAGTGGCCGGGGAGGAGCACGATCCGGAAGCCGTGCCCCTGTGCCACACGTCGACGAAGGACCACATGGCCATCGACCATCAGCTTCAGCGGGCCGCCGACTTTGTGCCCCTGCGCGAGCGGATCACCGCCGGCCTGGCGGATGACCCCGACCAGCGTGCCCTCGTAGGCGCGATCGCGCCGGCCAGCGAGGAGGGTGAGCTGGTCGAGGAGATCTCCGCCCTCCGCGCCCCGACGCACCAGGCCGTTCGTTGCAGTGGGACACCCGGTGAGCGAGATCTCGACCGGATCATCAGCGAGCGCGTTATAGAGAAAGACGGCAAGGATCGCCTGGCCGGTGTCTGCCGGACACGCCGACGTGCCCGTTCGCACGACGAGGGCATCGAGCTCCGCGGCAAGCGTGGCGACGAGCGTCGACCGACGTACCAGCCGGCGCTCGAGAAGCCTCAACGACCTGGCTCCATCGTTAACCCCGCTGTAGCGGCAAAGCTCCACCATGACCGCCCCGCGAGGCACGAGAACAGAGCTGGCGCCCGGCGTGCCGGCGCGGAGCGAGCCCAGATCTCGGTCCGGGCAGACCGCGCTCGCGCGCGCATCGTGACCGCTGCGTGGCGAACCGAGCGCCGTCACATCGCCAACCAAGACCGCCGACGCAACCAGAGCCAGCGCTATCAACCACTTATCGCGAGTCCGCATCACGCCCTCCCGTATCCCAGGTGCCTATGACTCCACGACGAAGCCTACGATCCCGAGTTGCGGCTGGCACCTCGCCACGGAGCCCAGAGTTCGCCGACCCAGCGGCTCTGTGGCACGGCTGCCGGGTGTCGATCGTTGCGACAGCGCTCGGGCGCTTTCGCTAGATCATCGCGGATGACCATGGACGAAGTGCCTGCCGGGTGCAGTCGTCGGGAGCTCGGCGGATTACGGCGCCCTGTAAGTATGGGTCACGCCGGCGGCGTCCTTGAGGGTGACCGAGCGGATGATGCCGTCCGGTCCGTGCATCTTGATGCTGTAGATGCCTTGCGCGACCGGGACCGGCCGGACGCTGCCGTCGGCGAGGTTCGCATACACGAATCCGTGATTTGTGTCGGGTGCCAGACCGACTACGGTCACCCGCTTGGCGGTGCTGTTGATGAACCCGCCGAGCAGGTTGCCCGACAGGACGTTCGCGACGGATCCGCACACGCCAGCGCCGGCGATAACGAAACCTCTGGCGTCGGGCGGCTCAAGGACGCTCCAGCACACGTAGTGCCTGCCGGGCACAAACCAGATCGTCATTCCGCCTTCGTTGGCCGGGATAGCCGCCGCGGGGTCGAGCCCGAACTGCCGATTTCGCCGATTGTTCGCGATCCACTCCGGCACAAGCCCTCCGGTCGCCGCTCGAGTCGCGTACGGAGGCTCCTGTAGCGATGTAAAGCTCCGTAGCAGCGCGGGTGACACGCCGGCAGGGGACGGGCGCGCGACGACGAGTCGCAGCATGTTGGCCTGCTCACGCCTCTCGGCCGCGCTTTGACCGCCAGACCGTCCCGCGGTGCCACGAGGGTGCCGCCCCGTCGCGCTCGGCCGCGACCCCGGCTGGCTCGGCGTGATCATCCGACCGTGACTTCGCAGTCCCAACGCAGCCACCGCCACGCCCACCGCGAGCAGCACGCCCACCGCAGGCATCAGCCACCCGGCCACCCGGCCGTCGCGCGATCCGCCCCGGCGCGATGACGACACAGGTGCGATCACCTGCGCGCCCTCCGCGCGGACACGCGCAAGCAGCACCTCACGTCGCGGCTCGATCACGCCGACATCACGCATCCGATGCAACAGATCCAACGCCTCATACAAATCAGCCATGCGCTTCTCCCGTTCCCAAGACATCAACCGACGCTCCGCCGGACACCATTGTGCGCGCGAGCTGCACGCGCGCGCGAGCGATGCGCGACCGGACCGTCCCGACCGGCAACTCCAACGCCACGGCGGCCTCCTCGTAGGACAACTCACCCCACACCACCAACAGCAGCGCGTCGCGATACTCCGACCGCAACCGCCGCAACGCTGCAATCAGCTCCGCCGACACCCCGGCAACCAACTCCTCCGTGTCCTCCGTCGCCTGGCTGGCCAGCATCTGCAACGCCGCCAACCGACGACGCTCAGCCCGGCGATGATCGCCGATCACACGGCTCGCGATCCCCAAAAGCCACGGAATCGCCGTCTCACGGTGCGCGCGAAACGACCCCCGCGCCCGGAACGCCCGCACAAACACCTCCCCAACCACATCCTCCGCCACCCCGCCCCCGACCCGCCGCGCCGCATAACGCGCCACCACAGCGAGATGCCGCTCATACACCACCGAAAACAAGACCGGCTCGGCCACCGACCTCCGCATCAACTCAGCATCGGACAACCACGAGCCCATACCCCTACATCGTCACGCACGCCCCTAAAGTTCCCGCCCCGCGAAAGCCGGGATCTCGACCAACTGCCGACATCGATCAAAGGGGGAGGCGAGCACCCTGGTAGCGGGTGCCGGCCTCTGACTCACGAGATGG
Organism: uncultured Solirubrobacterales bacterium; assembly: GCA_963795525.1. GTDB lineage: Bacteria > Actinomycetota > Thermoleophilia > Solirubrobacterales > Solirubrobacteraceae > Palsa-465. The sequence continues at coordinate 454,495 of CAWCIA010000005.1, read as the reverse complement.
AGTTAGGATTCGGTCGATCACGAAACGTCGGGAGGGCGGGGATGAGGAGACGATGGGCCGGGTTGCTGGCGATCGTGCTCGTGCTACTCGGGCCTGCTGCCGGTCTGGCGATGAGTCCGGCAGCGCGCCGGTCGCTGGCTCACGCAAGGGCGGATGTGGCCAGGCAATTGGCAGCAGTGCGATTCCCACAGGACGCCAGGAAGGTCCAGCACGATCCAAGTGTTCGCGGGCTTCACCTAGAGGGCACGTTCTGCGTCAAGAGCTACACCGCCTGGGATCACGGGTTCTGGCGGGTCCCAGGAACCCCGGAGTCAGTCTTCAACTGGATGCAGAAGCACCCGCCGCTACACACGCATGGCGTCGACGCCAGCCGGTCCAGCCCGCACAGCAGATCAGACGTCTGGGACATCACGGCCGGGTTCAAAGACCAGACGAACGTGCACGGCCAGATGGTCGATATTCAGCTGGGATTTGCCAAGGGCGGCGGGACCGCAGTCCGGATTGATTCGGAGGCATTCGTGAACCCGCCCCCCCGCCTCATCCCGACGCGTTGCAAGATCGGCGTCTACTAGCAACGCAGCGCACTCCGAGATCGGTGCGCCTGCATTCCCAAAGGGCCACACCGAGCTTTGCCGGGTCCGATCCGAGTGCCGGTCTCGACGGCCGAGCTGCTTGCCGCCAGCGAGGTCGCAGCAAGCGCTCAGCCCCCGAAACCGGCAGCGCACCCTCAGACGGCGCTGCCCTCCCTAGCCCTTTGCGATAGTCAGGCAGCTGCCTGAGGCTCGAAAGATCGCGTCGTATGGGCAGCCAGTCGTTGAGAAAGCGCATCACGTCCGGGATGCGCTCGTCCGTGGGGGTCTTGAGCGCGGTCGGCCCTTTGAACGGCGAGAACGGCCACCGGGCCGGAGCGGTGATCCACAGCGTTGGGATCCGCATGCGGCTTCGGGGGATGAATCCGTGCCTGCGATGTTTGATGCCGACGCGGCGGTTGCCATATTCAACAAGCCCCGGGGGAGCGACGAGGTCGAATCGGTCGATCTCATCCAAGCGGATCCGCGTGCAATTCAGGGCCGGATCAGCTCGATCGCCTCATCGGTGATCCGGAATCCCATCCTCTTGATCCGCCATTCGCAGATCGCGATTGGCGGCGCGAACAGCAGTAGCACCAAACCAACGTGCCACATAACGCCCGTCGAGATGCTGCCGATCAGTCCCAGGATCAGGAGCGGGTACGCGAGGAATCCGTACTGAAATCTTCCGATCCTCGAAAACCGCGCGTCCTGATAAAGCGCGGACCCCTGGCGTGACGTGCGAGGTACCGACACCAGTTCCTCATCGGCAAGCCATGGGGCGCCCTAAAGCGGTGACACCTGGCGGCTCGGGCACTGTCGCGTTGATCGAGACGGGGCAGGCTGGATGTTCTGCTCGGGTGTGGTCATGGTGGTGGCCTGCTTGGCCGATATGGCGAAGGGATGCGGTGGAATGGACTTCTTCCTTGCTTGAGCGTCCTGGCGGCATGCCTCTCGGGGTGTGGAGCCTCGACGTCGCCCCGAGCATCGACCAACTCGCCCGAGGCCCGGAGGCCTTCCGCAACCGCGCCAACCGTGATCGCCTCAGCCCAGACGGCGACGACCACGTCGCCGCTCACTAGGGCTCGTAGCCTGCGGACTCGCCGCCCAGGCGCCGCCTCGAGCACACCGCAGACCCGTGCCCGCACCGGCGGGGTGGCGGCCGCCGCCGGCTCGGTGTGCGACTGGACGGTTGACAATCCGGGATACCGCAACTACACCACACCGGGCTCGTATGACGATCGGGGATTCGGTTCCTGCCCGCCGTCAGATCTCTCTTCGATCGTCTCCCTAGTCACACGCTTTCGCGATGCCGCTCTCACCGGCGGAGACGTCTGCGCGCTCCTTCCGGCGGCCTACCGAGCAAATGCTCGACGCTGGGCATTGGCAGGGCATTCATCGTGCAGTGCGGCCGCGCTGCAGAACGGCGACGCAAGCGCTGCCCTACTCGCGCGACCTCTCGCTCAGATCCGGCTCATCACGACCGCCACGACGCCCGCGCGCGAGTTCGCCTTCGTGATCTTCCGCGCGCTCGCGTCGCCATCAGCCGTCCCTCGCGGGCCGCTCGTCCTGGCGCTGAGCAAGCCCTCAAGCGCTTGGCAGCTCGACCAGATCGGCTACCAGTTCTAAATCGGCGACCCCGGCTGCCTCGCTGTCGCCTTGATCGATCAGGGGAAGTTGATCTGCCTCGACGACTGGGCCGCCTGCTAGGCGTGCCTAGCTGCGCGGCGCGAACTGGATGGGGCATGTCTTCCGGGGCTGGGCCGGTCTCGGCACGGCGAGCCTCGTCCGGCGTGGGGGGTCGACCGGCGCCGAGGGTTGCTCCGGGATGGAAGTGGCGGACGGGGATTTCGTGGAACTCGAGGTAGGTGAGCTCGCTCGCTTGGCAGAGGTCGGCGAGGGCGTATGTGGTTTGGGCGTCGTCGCTGATGAGCAGTCCATCGGGCGAGAGTCGCTGGAGGGCGTAGTCAAGGTCGGCGTGTTCGGCGTCGTAGGCGTGCCATCCGTCGTAGATGAGCATGTCGAGCTCGCCATCGGGGTTCAGGAGCCCCGGGAGTCCGTCGTGGGAGGACTCGATGCGAAGGTCCCAGAGCGGGTGGCTGCCGACCAGCCACCCGGCGGTTGGATTGACGTCGAATGAGACGAGCCGGCCGGCGTGCCCGTCGGTTGCGTTGCGCTCCAGGGCGCAGAAGCACCAGCGATCCGAGCCCGTCGTGCGCGCCGATCTCCACGACCATCCGCGGGCGAGCCGCGCGCACGAGCGCGTACCACTCCAGGCGCTTGCCGAACGCAGGCTCCGCGTCTGACCACAGCCATCTGCCCCGCGTGGCCCGGCGAAGCCGGCTGCGGAACTCGCCATCCACACCCGGCTCAGCCACATAGCTCTCCGCTGCCTCGGTAGAACAGCACGCGACGGCCGCGGTCCACTCGGCGAGCTCGTGATGGTTGGCGATCGCGAACGTGACGTTGTCCGGCTCGGCTGCCACAGGCACAAATCCGAGATGGGAGCGGACCTTCGCGCCGCTGCGCCGCACCGCCGCCGCCTTGTGCAGCCACCGCACCCGCCGGACATACCGCGGGTCAAGCCCGAGGTGCTGCGCCACGATCCGCGCCCGCGCCTGCCACGGCACACCGCCGGACCCCTTCGACCTCACAACCCTCAGCCTCGACCTCTCTCCCAGTCCTAACGACGCCGGGCATCATCGCACGACCCCGGAGCACCGCGCCCCAACCTGTTGGTCTGAGCGCCGAGGCCAGCATGCGATGGCTTGGCTTGGTGCGGCCCGTAGACTCGCCGGTCGGGAGGCTGAACCCGATGAACGGCAAACAGGCCGCAGCCCTGTCTCTCGCCGCCCTGTTCTTGGGCGGGGGTAGCGCGTGGGCTCTGGGCCGGGGCGGGAATCACGCGAGCGCGGCGAGATCGCACCTGCCCGCGGTCATGGCGGGTCTGGGTGCCCGTACTGTGGTGGCGAGAAACTGGGCGGAGATCGACGATCCGGCGCACGTATCAAGGGCGCCCGACGCGCGGACTGAGATCCTCTCCGCCCCGCTGGTCGGACGGATCTTCGGGACCTGCCCAGCCGGTGCGCGCGCCTGGACGCTCCGGTTTCTCAATGACAGCGCCGCCAACGATTTCGTCGCGCTGCGCGTGGGCTCGTTCGCACCCACCGACGTCGATGTCCCCGTCGGCGAGGTGCTGAGCTGGAAGCTTCCGCCGAACCGAGCGCGTACCCGGCAGCCGGCTGATCGCCTCACTCACGAGCCCGCCCTCACGCTCCGAACAACCGAGACCTCGCGGCTCACGATCTCGCAAGGCACCGAGGCGCGCATCGCCCGCGTCGACGTCCGACTCACGGTCACCACGGCGACAGGAGACGCGCCGTCCTGCGCCCCGGTCCAAAGCCAGATCACTGCTCGCACCTACCCCACCGGAGATCAGCCGACCGCGCCCACGACCATCCAGCCACCCTCCCCGATCCCCACACGGACAGCTGGTACCCAAACCACGACCGTCACAACGGCGTCGCCTTGATCGACAGGCGAGAGCGCCCGCTGCAAGCCAGTCCTGGACGAACCAGGCAGGTTGATTGCTTAGTCCCGAGCCTCCGAAATGACAACGGAGCAACTCTTTGGCTTGCCTGTCGTTCCTAATATGCCATGAGGAACAGATCGGTTCGCCTCGCTTACTTGATTCTGCTTGCCGCTCTCGCGCTGGCATGCCAGGCCACCACGACGTATGCGAGGACGAGCGGCGCGTCCACTAACCGGACTCTGTTTCACAAGGTGGTCCCCTCCCGGGTTGATGCGGTGGTCGCCAGCGGACGGTACGTCTTCTACCTCCAAACCGGGCGTCATCCGACGAATGGAGTCCTCCCCACGACCGGCACGCTCATCGACGAGCACACCGGGAAGCGGACGAGGTTGGATCCGCCGGGGTGCCCGACGTCAGTATGGGAAGGCTTCTTCGGCGGGCCATGGCTCTTGGTCGCGTGCACGGCAAATACGTCCTATCTGGGTTTGGATCTCTACAACCTCACGAGCCGCAAGTGGCTGCCCGTCACGCTCGGTCAAGGGCTGGGACCGGGCAATCCATGCTTGACAGTGGACTGCTCGCCAGTGGGCGTCGGACGGGACTGGATCGAGGTTCAGTTGCGCTGTGACAGTTGCGCGAACGCCTACTACCTGCAACCGATTCCCCCGACCTCCGGCCCCGGGCCCAACTTTGGCGCCCAGGGAGGCGGAACGGCTACGTTCGACCTCGATTCGCCTAGCGGCGCACGAGCGCTGTGCTCGCCACTGCGGTACCCCAGCTTCCCGTGGACCCAACCAGATGCCACGCTGCGTACGCAGCCGGGATGGATGCAGACCCTCGACCGTTTCGCGGTGGTCGCGGACGATTTCCCGATGCCGGACACTCCCGACTCGGCGTATCTGGAGCGCTGCGGCACCGGCAGCCGCGTCTACCTACCCGGCCTCAGGCCGATCGCGATCACCAAGACCGAACTTGCCTGGTGGACGCCCGGGCACATCAAAGGCATCCGCCTGCCCAGCCTCAAGCGCTTCAAGATTCCCGCGCCGGCCGGCATCAGCCCCGAGCTCGGCGACGTGAGCCTAGCTCTGTCCGCGAGGAAGCTGTATCTGGAGGGCAACGGAACCTTGTGGGTCGCTCCCCGGCCCTAGCTCGGCATGCCGGATGCGGGCCGTGTTGCGGGCGGGGCCGTTGCGTCACCCGACGAGCAGCCTGCTCGCGCCTTGATCGACGCGCGACAGCGGCTGGCGTCGGCACGAAACGGTGGAAGGTGAGCGTCTCCGGAAGGTCGTAGGTTCGCGCCGAGATGTTCCTGGTCAGGGTTTTGTGGGAGACGGATGGTTGGTGGTCGTTCGGCGGACTCGTGTGAGGTTCTGTGGGCTGCCGATTCGTTTGATGATCTCGCCGGTTGGTCCGTACCAGATCATGTTCTCGGTGCCGACGTCGTCCGCGTAGCGGTTGACTGCGAATGCCGCGACGTTGTCGTGGACAGCAACGGTGATGGAGAGTGGATGGCTGTAGGCTGGCTCGCCGGCGATGCGCTGGCGGGGTATCTGGACGGTGACCTTCGCGACGCCGTCGGGGAGAACCAGAACCCTGGTTGTTGGTGATGAGCCGCCCGAGATCCCTCCTCCGGTCGCGGCGAGCATCGCCGCGGTCGCGCAGCAGTCACCGCCGCCGAGCGCGACGATCCCGAGTGTGGCCGCCCGTTTGCGGGCGGTGTGGTAGGCGATTCCGCGCCGAAGACTCGCGGGAAGTGTCGCGAAGGTCTGGAGGCTGGGAGGCTGGTAGGGGATGAGGAAGACGGGTCCAAACGGCGTGTCCACGGCCCGGATCAGTGATCGGATTGGGGTCCCTTTGAGTTTCGCGATGGGACTGCGCTGCGGTATTGCGAGGGACTGCCTCAGTTCGGGCGAGTTGAGGTCTGCTCGGGTCTGCGGGCGGCGGAGAACAGCGAGTTCTGAGACCAGCGCGCGCGCTGTTGCCGGTACGGACGAGGCCGGACCCTCCACGGCACTCGGCGGATGGTCAGTGCCGCCCCCGAGCGCAACGAGCGTGATCACGGCCACCGCCGACCAGCGTGAAGCGCTCCGGCTCAGAGTGATCGAGGGCCGGCCGTACCCGGTCGTCGCGGAGCAACTCGCCATCTCAGAGCCGACAGCGCGAAAACGCGTCTCGCGCGCGCTGCGACACCTAGCCGCCGCGCTCGACCGCTCTCTGAACCTCGACGAGGAGATGTCATGACCGACAGCGCCCTGGAACACCTCGACGCGCTGAAGGAGCTCCGGCTCGAGCTCACCCAGGCGATCGCCCGGCAGAACCAGCGATCAAGAACTCGCCGCCCACGCGCCCTTGCTCTCGTCGTGGCCGCGGCCGTTGTATGTGCTGCGGTCATCGCCGTCCTGGTCGAACCCCGCGGCACCCCCCAGACCCTCGCCGCGCGCGAGCTCGAGCGGGTCGCCGCTGTCGCAAGCCGCCTAAACGCACCATCAGTCTTGCAACCCGGCGAATACTGGTACACACGATCGGAGATCACCACGCCGCTGCCCGAGTCGCTCCCTGGCCGCCACCCGACCTACATCGAGCTGATCCAGCGCGTGGTCACCGAAACATGGACCTCTCCTACAGGCCTCGCCCACGTCGCCACCGTTCCCGTCGGCCGGCCAACGTTTAGGAGCGCTCGCGACCGCCAACGCTGGCTGGCTGCCGGCTCCCCCCCGATGGAGAGCTTCGTGGGAGCCCAGAACCAGCTCCTGCATGGCACCGACACCTTTCCCCCAGAGCTGCCGCTCTTCACCTACGCGCAGGTCAAGCGTCTGCCAACGAATCCGAGCAAGCTCCTGGCCCAAATCCGCGAGGCATTCGATCGCTACGAGAAACGCCACGCGCCCGCGCCCCGACCGCTCACGTCGAGCGAGGAGAGCACCGCAGAGCTCAACACCATCGAGGGGCTGCTCTTCTCCCCCGTCTCGAGCGCGGTACGCGCCGGCCTCTACCGCGCCGCCGCGCGCATCCCCGGCATCCGCTATATCGGTACCACGACCGACCCGCTGGGACGTCGCGGGGCCGCCATAGAGCTCGACACCAGCGGAGCGAGCGGCCCCCAGCACCGACGCATCATCTACGACCCACAAACGAGCGCGCTCCTGGCCGAGCTCAGTGACTTCGGAGGGCCGCCGCATGCAGGTGTCTACGACGCGGAATCGTTCATCGCGTCGAGCGTCGTGCCGTCAGCCACCGCTATCCCGCCAGGGCTCCCACCGATCGGCCATGGAACGCCCCTCGCACAACGACTGCACCCCCGCTGAGCGCTATCGACCGGTCCCGACCGTGAGGGCTCCCCAAAGGCTCCCCGAACTCACGAATTTGCCCCGAACCGAGACCACCTCACGGTGCCCGAAAAGCCCGTAAACACTGGGCTCCACCTCAAAACCGGCGTCTCATAATCCGTCGCGCGGAGGTTCGAATCCTCCCCGGGCCATAACAAAAGGCCTGCTCACGCGGCCTTTTGTGAAGGCGGCCACGCACTCGTGTCGCGTGTCGCGAAAACGCCGCGGCGCGTGCGGACAAGCTCAAATCCGTGCTGAGCATCCTCCCGTCATACCTCTCCACGGTCACGCGTGCGATGGTCGACGCCGAGGTGGCGCTGATTGCGGCCGACGCGAACCCCTCGCGTCACGCACCTCCCTCGGAAAGAAAACCAGCCGCATGGCAGCGTCCGGTTCGAGCGATAAGGGGCAGCCGAAGCGGACCCTCCACGCTGGGCGAAAGCGATCGTCGGCCGCGACACGAACCGGTGGGATCGAGGCAATCGCGTGGTCGCAGGTGATCGACCGTTTACGAGAGACCCGACCAGCTCAGGGTGTGCGAGGTGCAGGTGTAGGGGGTGCCGGAGTTGAGGGCGATCGTCTCGCTGAGCTGACCGGCGACGCGGGTGTTGCCGGAGGTGTCCAGCCCGTGGAAGTGCCCGGTGAAGGTGTAGGTGATCGTTTCGGTCGAGGTGGTCTGGGTCGTGGCGGCGGTGAACGCGCCGTTGGTGATCGGCGTTTGCGCGATGCTGAAGCTAAGGTCGCTCATTCCGCCGCCGTTGCTGCAGGACATCCCCACATCGCTCACCGTCACGTCCTGGATCTGCTGGCCGTTGCCCGAGACGTAGAACCCCACACCGTAGCCTTCAGAGTCGACGCCCTTGTAGCTGCCCGGGGCCGGCGCGGTCGCGGCTTGGGAGCCCTGCGCGGTGCGGGTCGCCGACCAGCTCAAGGTGTGTGACGTGCAGGTGTAGGGGGTGCCGGAGTTGAGGGCGATCGTCTCGCTGAGCTGACCGGCGACGCGGGTGTTGCCGGAGGTGTCCAGCCCGTGGAAGTGCCCGGTGAAGGTGTAGGTGATCGTTTCGGTCGAGGTGGTCTGGGTCGTGGCGGCGGTGAACGCGCCGTTGGTGATCGGCGTTTGCGCGATGCTGAAGCTAAGGTCGCTCATTCCGCCGCCGTTGCTGCAGGACATCCCCACATCGCTCACCGTCACGTCCTGGATCTGCTGGCCGTTGCCCGAGACGTAGAACCCCACACCGTAGCCTTCAGAGTCGAGGCCCTTGTAGCTGCCCGGGGCCGGCGCGGTCGCGGCTTGGGAGCCCTGCGCGGTGCGGGTCGCCGACCAGCTCAAGGTGTGTGATGTGCAGGTGTAGGGGGTGCCGGAGTTGAGGGCGATCGTCTCGCTGAGCTGACCTGCCACCCCCGTGCTCTCAAAGGCGCCGCGGAACGTGTAGGTGATCGTTTCGGTCGAGGTGGTCTGGGTCGTGGCGGCGGTGAACGCGCCGTTGGTGATCGGCGTTTGCGCGATGCTGAAGCTAAGGTCGCTCATTCCGCCGCCGTTGCTGCAGGACATCCCCACATCGCTCACCGTCACGTCCTGGATCTGCTGGCCGTTGCCCGAGACGTAGAACCCCACACCGTAGCCTTGAGAGTCGAGGCCCTTGTAGCTCCCCGGGGCTATGGACGTCGTGGGCTTCGGCGCGCACGTTCCGTAGGTGCGTTTCAAGGTCACGCTGCGCCCGTCACGCGCTTTGAGCGTGACCGACAGTACGAACCGTCCCTCCGGCAGGCCCGTGAGCTTCAGGGCCCGGGAGAGCCGAGCGCGGCCGATCGTCTTGAATCGCCGGCCGTCGATCTTGACCGTCACCCCGACCCAGGTCACGCCATGCAGCTTGAGCACCCGGAAGCTGAGGGTGCGCCCACTCACGCATCGCCTGGCCGATGGGAGGCTGAAGGCCTGGCTGGCGTGAATCGGCGCGCGCTTGTGCTTCGACGCCAGCGCGGCGGTCGGCACCAGGGCGACCAACGCTGTGATAAGCCCAAGCAGCACGGCGGCTCGCCGTGCCCTCGCATACCCCACGCGACGGGCTGCCCCGCGACGGGCGCCGACCCGTGTCCTTGATCGCTGACCGCTCCGTGCTTCAGGTCGACGGTCCGTCCGCTCGCCGATGCGCATGTGTGGGTTCCCTTCAGTGAAGTGGGATGGGGAGGGCTGCGGGCGGTCTGCAGCCACGTCCCCGGTGGGTTCAGCGGCACCTCCGACGCCAGCGCGGACCCACTTGACATGGATCGCCCTCTCGCGCATGAGATACACCAGTAGTGCGAGCTCGCGGCCGACGCTTCCGATCATCAGATGCGAAGCTCCTGCCGCACCGTACTCCTAACGCCCCGCCAGCAGGGTTTTCTTTTTTTCCGGACCGAGCCTGTCCTCGCCTGGGACGCACCGGCCGGGGAGGGTTGGCAGTGCCCACCGAGTGACCATCGCGAGGGCGATCCACAGCCACCGGACCTACATCGAGCTGATCCACCGCCTGTCACCGAAACGTGGACTTCCCCGACAGGCCTCGCCCGCGTCGACACGATCCTGTCGGCCCCAGACCGCTGTCACGCGCGGATCCGCTCAGCGGCTCTCGTCGGACGGAACCACGACGGGCCACACGGTGGCACCGACGCGGAGCCGGTCCGCGACTAGTGGACCATGAGCAGTAGGTCGCAGGAGTGATCGGCGAGGAGGCCTGGCGTTGGGTGCGGGTAGCTCGCGTCGATCACGTAGAGGCCGGTTCATCTGGGTCGCCAAGCGATCCTGAACCCGCCGTGACCGTTGGTGTCGCACCGAAAAGCCAGGCGCTCGCCGGCGGACCGCTGGGGCGAAACCGCGCACAGGCCATCAGCGCCGCCGCGAACACCTCCGCCGTCAGGTCCGCAGCGATTTCCGAGTCATGCACGCGACGGACGAAGAAGGCCAGTACCAGCGGCTCGTAGCGGCGATAGAAGCAGGCGAATGCCTCCGCATCCCGCGGCGCCGCGCACAGCACCCGATCATCGCTCTCCGACGTCCAATCCGGCATTCACCTTCTTAACTGCCACCCCCACGACACTTTGTGACCCGGAAGAGTCGCCGGGCGGGCGCGACGAACGGCCGCCGGTATCATCGGCCGCGCCGGACCGGGCTTCGGGGAGGGGGAGATCAACCGTGTCGACCCATACCGAGCTCCCTCCAGAATGACCTTCCGGCGTGATCGCGGGGGCTCTGCGGCGTGAGCGTGGCTGGACCGCCGCCACAGCAGCACGCGGGTCCGTCTCTGCCGCCCGCAGCCTCTGCTCCGGATCCGGGGTCGCGGCGCCGCGGGAGCGTCTGGTGGACGCTGCTCGGCTGTCTGATCGTGGTATTGGCGAGCGCCGGCGCGACGGCGGTGTTCATTCTCGAGCAGGTTCACACCGTGGTGCAGGACCTCCACGTGAACACGCCCCTCAGGGTTGATCGCCGGGCACTTGCGCCGGATTACTACGGAGGCCCGGAGACACTCCTGCTGGTCGGTGACGACTGGCGGCCGGCGACCAGGTACTACCCGCACGCGGTGCCCCACCTCGCCAACGAGATGCTGCTCGTGCGGATCGACCCGAGCAAGCCCTTCATCTCGATGATGTCCATTCCGCGGGAATTGTGGGTGCCGATCCAGACGCCGGGCGGCGTCGTCGGCCCGACGCGGCTGAATGCTGCCTACACGGGTGGCCTCACGTACCTGCTCGACACGATCAAGCAGATCACTGGGCTATCGATCAATCACGTGATCGTCGCCACGTTCGGCCGCTTCGAGAAGGCGATCGACGAGTTGGGGTGCGTTTACTCGACGATCGACGAGCGCTACTACCACAACAACGCCAATGGCGGCGATCAATACCAGAACGTCGACCTGCAGCCGGGCTATCAATGTCTGGGCGGAAGCGCGGCCGAGCAGTTCGTCTCCTACCGCCATACCGACACCTCGCAGGTCCGGGACGCGCGTGACCAGGCCTTCCTGCTCGACGTCAAGAAGCAATACGGCCCCGCCCTCGCGAGCAACGTGGGCAAGTTCGAGAAGATCTTCGGCCAGACCGTGCAGACCGACCCCGGGTTGGACAGCTCGACGGAGATCCTCAACCTGGCCGATCTGCTGATCACGGCCGCGGGGCTGCGCGTGCGTCAGGTCCCGTTCCTCGCCAGCCCACTGGCGAATGGCGACCTGACGGCCACGGCGGGTCAGATCCAACAGAGCGTCCACGACTTCCTGCACGGGGGGCAGGCTCCGCCCACGCACCAAACGGCGGCGATCGCCCGGAAGGTCCGGCACCGTCGAGCCCTCGCGAGTCTCCCGCTGACGCCGACCCTGGCATCGAATGTGGCCGCCGAGAAAGCGGCGATGCCTGGGATTCCGTTCACGGCCGAGTTCCCGACCGTGCAGGACCTGGCCGGAAGCGGCGCGTTCACCGTCGCCGCGCACTGCACGACACAGGTGCAGGCCTGCATCCGCGCCTACCTCATCCACGCGCCCGGCGGGAACGCGTACCCGATCTATGTTGAGGTGTTCTCCAGCGGACACCTCGGCCAGTTCTATGACGTCCAGGGAACCACCTGGACCGACGCGCCGCTGTTCGCGAACCCCAATCAGACGCTCCAGCTCGGCCAGCGCACCTACGACCTTTACTACGACGGGAACCAGCTACAGATGGTGGCCTGGCATGAGTACGGCGCCTGGTACTGGGTCCACAACACGCTGACCAACGGCATTGCCAACGGCGAGCTGCTCGCGATCGCTGAGCAGACCGCGCCGATCGGAGCGGTCATCGGGTCGCCCAAGGCCGGTTCGCCGAAGCCCCCCGTTCTCCACGCCGCCTCCCTTCCTGCGAGGACCGCTCCCAGCCTCAAGCCATCATTGCGGCAGACGCTCGGCGCACTCGCCGGACTGGCCACGCTGGCGGCGCTGCCGCTGCTCATAATCATGATCCTGAGAAAGCGCCGGCTGGCGCGACGCCTGCGCGTGGAGGTTCAGACCAACCTCGACCGCGCCGCGAGCCTCACCGCGGCGATCCCAGCGGCAGTCACCATCCCGCCGGCGCCGGCGGCCGGCCGCGTAGATCCCGATCAGGAGGTTGGCGCCGGCGTCGTTGCCCCAGACGTCGCCAGCCGCGACATGGCGCTGCATCCTCCGCCGTGAGAGCGGCGCGGTCGTCTAGATCGCATGGCGCCACTCGAGGCTCGAGAGTCCGAGCACTCCCGCCGCTGCACGGGCGGCCAGCATCTCGTCGTAGGGTGCCTGGCCGGCGAGTGCTATGACGGCGCCCTCGAGCGCGCCCATGAACGCCAGCGCCACGGCTCGTGCCGGCGGGCCGGCTGGTAGCGAGCCCTGTTTGCGTCCCGCGTTGATCAGACGCGCCAGCCGTTTGACCAATCCGGCTTGAACCCGCTCGAGCTCGTGTCCGATTGGGTGGTCCCGGCCGCTGAACTCGACTCTGAGCGACATTGCGACGCGAGCGATGTCACGCCGACAGAGGACGGCGTGGCCGCGGGCCATGGCCAGCAGGGCGGCGGCCGGGTCCGACTCTCGGCGCGCCGGCTCCCCTACCTCGCGCTGCCAGCTCGCGTCGGCCCAACGGAGCACCGCCAGCGCCAGATCCTCCTTGTCCCTGAACTGGTGATAGAGCGCACCGCGCGTGTAGCCGGCCTCCCGGGCGACGTCTTCCAAGACGAGGTTGCCGTAGCCGTTTCGAGAGAGGCCTCGGGCGGCCGCCTCCAGCAGCGCGCTTCGCGAGCGAGCACGCCGCTCAGCTTGCGTCGCGCGGGGCCGAGCGTCGGAGACCGATGCCGTTGCGGGTGCGGGTGCGGATGCGGGTGCGGGTGCCATCGATGCGGTCGTTCCAGCGGATCCCCCGACGCTATCGTACTTGACATACGAACATGCGTGTATGTATGTTCACAGTGATGGAGAACGCTCGAGACATGGCGCTGGCCCTCGGTTGCAGCGCGCCGGGGTGCCGGACGTGAGGCTCCCGCACGGCGCGCACACCTCTCGGGCTTGGCGGATCCACGAGCTGGCGCCCGACTTCCGCCTGGAGGACGTGTGGGCGTTGCCGGCCTCGGGCGGGAGGAGCGAGTTCGGTGACCTGGTCCAGAGACTCGCAGCGAGCGACCCGTCACAGAGTCCCTCACACCTCGCGCGCGGCCTATGGGCGATTCGCTGGAAAGTCGGAGAGCTGCTTGGTTGGGACGGCCCGGAGGCAGGTATCGGATCGAGGGTTCCGAGCCTGCGCGACCGTCTGCCGGCGGATTTGCGGGAGCATCCTGGACCTAGCCTTGACGGGGCGCCGTTCAGCTCTCTGTACCTGCTGGACGATGAGTTCGCCGCGGAGATCGCCAACCAGACGGTGCACGGCGTCCTACATCTTGGCTGGGTCGCAGACGGGGAAGGCGGCTATCGCGGCCAGATGGCGATTCTCGTCAGACCAAACGGTCTTGTCGGAGCTGCCTACATGGCTGCCATCAAGCCGTTCCGCTACCTCATCGTCTATCCGGCGCTGATGCGACAGATCGAGCGGGGGTGGCAGCGCCGTGGCGATCCGGGAGCGGTATCCGCAGAGCCATATTGACTCGGAGATGACGGCGCTTCATCCGCCAGGCCCGAGTGCCGTATGGCAGATCCCAGTGCCGCCGAAGGCGCGAGCGCTCAGCACGCTCCCGTGCATCGATTACGAGGACGCGTTCCTCACCGAGGTCGGTGCAGCTCAAGGCCGCACAGCAGAGCAATTGGCGCGCACGATCCTCGAAGAAGCTCCTCTCATCGTGCGCACCGCCCTCCTGTCTTCGTGGTCGGCAATCGGCCTCAAGCTCCGTCCTATGCGCTCTGCCGACTTCGTGCTGGGGTGGGAAATACGGCACGCGAGCGCCGACTTCGTCCTCCTCGGTGCCACCTCCCGGATCGGGATGCCAGCAGAGCTGCTTCTCGTGCGCCAGCAGCACTCGCTGCTCTTCGACACCTTCGTGACTCTGGAGAACCGGATCGCGCGCGTCACCTGGGCTCGCACCGAGCCTCTACACCGGCCGGTCGTCCGCCACGTTCTCGCGCAGGGCGCTCACAGGATCCGGGCCAAGCACCAAGACGACTGAGGCCTCTAGCTCTTCCTGGCCTCGTTCCCAGCTCAGCTCTACCTCGCGCATGCGTAGCGCAGGTAAACCACCCCGCTCGCGAAGCGCCGCTCGTCCAGGAGCTCGAGCCGCAGACGCAGGTGCTCCGGGAGCGCGCGCCTGCCCGCGCCGACGATCACCGGGTGCAGAAACAGGTGGCATTCGTCGACCAGGCCTGCGGCCAGGGCCTGGCCCGCCAGCTCGGCGCCGCCGACCGTGAGGTCCCTGCCCGATCTCGCCTTCAGCGTGCGGACGGCGTGGGGATCGAACGCGGGCTCGATGCGCGTGCGCGCGCTCGTGGCGGCCTGCAGGGTGCGCGAGTAGACGACCTTCTCAGCCGCCCGCCAGACCTCGGCGAAGTCTCGCATCACAGGGCTCTGCTCGCCGCCGGTGCTCACGGTGTCCCAGGACACCATCGTCTCGTACATCCGCCGCCCATACAGGTAGGTGCCAATCGGCCGCTCGATCTCGGTGACGAAGGCATGGACGTCCTCGCCCGGCGCTGCCCACTCGAAGTTCCCCTCGGCGTCCTCGACGTAGAGATCGAGCGAGGCGATCGCGGAATAGATCAGCTTGGCCATGCTGGCGGGAACCTCCCGATCGGGGGCCGGCAACCCGGCGGTCCTGCTGGAGACTTGCCCATGCGCATATGAAAGCGCTAACGCGCCTTCGATAACGTCCCGGCCATGCATCCCACAGCGGCTCGCCTCGCCGAGCGACTGGCCGCGCGGGGGCTTCGGATCGAGGTGACGACGCTGAGCGACTCCGCCCGCACTGCGCCCCTGGCCGCCGCCGCACTCGGGGTCGAGGTCGGTCAGATCGTCAAGTCGCTCGTCTTCGTGCGTGACGATGAGCCGGTGCTCGTCCTCTGCGCAGGCGATCGACGGGTCGACACCCAGCGCCTCGGCCTCTCCCCCGCGCCCGCCGACCGCGTCCGTGCGGTCACCGGCTTTTCCATCGGCGGGGTCCCTCCGCTCGGGCACGCCACCGAGCTGGCCACGACGATCGACGCATCGCTGCGGCGCTTCGACGTGGTGTGGGCAGCGGCGGGGACCCCGCACGACGTGTTCGGGATCGAAAGCGAGGCCCTCATCCGCGCCATCCCGCACGGCCAGGTCATGGACGTCAGCTGACGCGCGCTCGCGCTCTGCGCGAGGCGATCTCCACGCCGATGGCTACCGTGAAGGCGTGGCCGCTGGACACCGTGAACACGTCGAAGAGCTTCTGAGCGACGCCGCGGCCGCCCACGCGCAGCTCGTCGCCCAGCTCCCGGAGGATCTGCGGGCCTCGCTCCCCGTCGATGCCCAGGGCGTGACCCAGGCGATCGATCACCTTGCTGTCGCCGCGGGTCTGTCGGTGAGCGAGCGCCGTGCCCTCATCGAGCCCCATGCCGTCAACCCGGCCGTCATGCACGCGCGTGTCTTCGGCCGTGTCCCGCTCGCGCGCGAGACGGTCATCGCCTCCTTCGTCGAGGGCGCGCGCGTGCGGGCCGACTCCCTCGGAGCGCTCGCGGACACGATCGGCGGGGAGACGCTCGGCCTCGAGGTGCGGACCCTGCTCGTGGAGAACCCGCCGCCGGTTCACGCCGAAGGCGAGGGCGTGCTGGCGGCCCTGAGAGCGACATACGAGGCCCAGGAGCGAGCCTCGCTCATGATCGCCGAGCGCCTCGACGGGTCCACCCGAACCTCATAGCGAGCGCGGCGGTGTGCGGAAAACCTCAAGACCTCAGTGCCCGGCATCGCGCGGGAACTGGCGGCTGAGGAGCTCGAGCAGCTCCTGCGGGTCCTCAGCGTACGCATCCGCCCCGACCGCGAGCGCGCGCTCTCGGTCACGGCCGTAGGCACGGCCGCCGAGAACGATGAACGGAGGCCGCGAGAGACCGCGCAGCAGCTGGCAGGCACGGTTGACCGAGAGCAGGTGCGCGGGCAGCGCGGTCGAGAGCGCGACCACATCCGCCTCGCGCACGCGGCACAGCTCGGCGAGCTCATGCACCGGGATGTCGGCACCCAGCGCGAGAACGGCCCAGCCCTGGGCCTCGAGGAAGTCCGCCACCATCTGGCCACCGAGAGCGTGCAGCTCCCCGGGGCTCGAGGAGACGACGGCCGTGCGCCCCCGTCCGATCGGTTCTCCGCCCGACAGGTGAAGCCCGAGCGCCGCGATGACGGTCTGGGTGATCTGGGTTGAGAGATGCTCCTGGGCCACACTCACCTGAGCCGCCTCCCACAGGCGGCCGATCTCCTCCATGGCCGGGGCGAGGACACGGATGTAGAGGGTCGCGGCCGGCACTCCGCCGGCGAGCGCCTGATCGACGAGCTGCCGGGCGCGGCGCACATCGGGCGCGAGCAGGCAGGCCAGGTACTCCCGCTCCAACTCCTGGGGGGAGAACGCCTCCACGGTTGCGAGTGTCTCGTTCACATCGACGAGCTTACGTCCGTCGGCAGTTCAAGCCCGACATGGGCGGAGCCCTCGCGGACCCCCCATGTCACGGTGTCGCCCTCGCTACCCATCTGAGCCCGTGGCTAACGGCCAGTAGGCCCAGAGCGGAGACGTACACTGAGCGTGGAGTTGGCGTTCCTCGACCCGGTCGCCGGCTACCAGCGTTACATGGTTCCCGAGGCCAGGCTCCAGTCCACCCCCGACGGTCTCGTCCCCGAGAGCGACGGCTGGTTCGTGATGAACGCGCGTGCCGCGCGCTGGTTTCACGCGGAGGGCCGCTCGTCGATCTGCGAGTTCCAAGGCGAGACGCCGTTTCCCCAGATCGGCATCAACCTGAGCGTGCTCCGCTCGGGCGAGTCCATGGGGATGTACCACTGGGAAGCAGACCAAGAGGACTTCCTCGTCCTCGACGGCGAGGCCGTGCTCATCATCGAGGGCACAGAGCGCCGGCTGGCGCGATGGGACTTCGTGCACTGCCCGGGCGGCACCTCGCACATCATCGTCGGCGCCGGCGACCGTCCCTGCGTGGTCCTCGCGGTGGGCGCGCGCGAGCGCTCGACCGGACCCGAGTGGGGCGCGTACCCGGTGGACCCCGTCGCCGCTCGGCGCGGCGTGAGCGTCGAGGTGGAGACGACGGACGCTGGCGAGGCCTACGGCGGGCTCACCCGGCGCAGGTCGGCGCCCTACGCCGCCGGTTGGCTCCCCGGCTGAGCGGACAGGGCCTGCCGCGGCCCCGGCTCGAGCCCCGGTAGGGTGAGGCGCGCGATGAAGATCGTCTACACGCTCACCGACGAAGCCCCCGCGCTGGCGACCGCGTCGCTTCTGCCGATCATCCGCACGTTCGCCGCCGCCGCCGGGATCGAGCTCGAGATCCGCGACATCTCCCTCGCCGGGCGCATCCTCGCGCAGTTCCCCGATCGCTTGGACGAGGATCAGCGGATCGCCGACGCCCTGGCCGAACTGGGCGAGCTGGCCAAGGGCTCCGACGCCAACATCATCAAGCTCCCGAACATCAGCGCCTCGGTCCCCCAGCTGAAGGCGGCGATCGCCGAGCTCCAGGAGCAGGGCTTCCCAGTGCCGGACTATCCGGAGAACCCGAGCGACGAGAACGAGCGCGAGGTCCGCACCCGCTATGACCGGGTGAAGGGAAGCGCGGTGAACCCGGTGCTGCGCCAGGGCAACTCGGACCGCCGCGCGCCCGCATCGGTCAAGGAGTACGCCCGCAACCATCCCCACACGATGGGCGAGTGGTCGCGCGACTCGCGCTCGCACGTCTCCACGATGCACGAAGGCGACTTCCGCTCCACCGAGCGGTCGACGACCGTCGCGCGCGAGGGCGCGGTGCGGATCGAGCACGTGGCGGAGGACGGCACGGTCACTGTCCTGAAAGAGCGGACGCCCGTGCTCGGCGGCGAGGTGCTCGATGCGGCGGTGATGCGTCACGCGGCGCTTGCCGCCTTTCTCTCCGAGCAGATCGCCGAGGCGAAGGCGCAGGGCGTTCTCTTCTCGGTCCATCTGAAGGCAACGATGATGAAGGTGTCGGATCCGATCATCTTCGGCCACGCGGTCCGGGCGTACTACGCCGATGTCTTCGACGCCTACGGTGAACGGCTCGAGTCGGTGGGGGTCGAGCCCGACGACGGGGTCGCGGCGCTGCTGAAGTCGATCGAGCGCCTGTCCCACGACGACCGCGCGGAGATCGAGAGCGCGATCGAGCGCGCCGACCGCGAGGGCCCGCGACTCGCCATGGTCGACAGCGACCGCGGCATCACGAACCTCCACGTGCCCAGCGACGTGATCATCGATGCCTCGATGCCGGCCGCGATCCGCGCCTCAGGCCAGATGTGGAACGGCGATGGCGAGCTGCAGGACACGAAGTTCGTCATCCCCGACCACTCCTACGCGCCGCTCTATGCCGAGACCCTGATTCATTGCGCAGAGCACGGCGCCTTCGACCCGGCGACCATGGGCACGACGCCGAACGTCGGGCTCATGGCCCAGGCGGCCGAGGAATACGGGTCTCACGACAAGACCTTCGAGATCGTGAAGACCGGGCATGTGCGCGTCGTTGGCATCGAAGAGGGCGAGACGCTCCTGGAACACGCGGTTTCCATCGGCGACATCTGGCGCATGTGCCAGACCAAGGACGCGGCGATCCACGACTGGGTCCGCCTCGCCGTGGCGCGGGGCCGAGCCACCGGCGCCCCCGCCGTCTTCTGGCTCGACGAGTCCCGCGCCCACGACGCCGAGCTCCTGAAGAAGGTGCGCCCGGCGCTGGCCGAGCTCGACACCGAGGGCGTGCAGATCGAGATCCTCGACGTCGGGGCGGCCACGCGCTTCACGCTCGAGCGCGCCCGGGCGGGAGAGGACACGGTCTCGGTGACCGGCAACGTCCTGCGCGACTATCTGACCGACCTCTTCCCCATCCTCGAGCTCGGCACTAGCGCCAAGATGCTCTCGATCGTGCCGCTTCTCGCCGGGGGTGGGCTGTTCGAGACGGGAGCGGGCGGCTCGGCCCCGCGCCACGTGCAGCAGCTGCTGCGCGAGAACCACCTGCGCTGGGACTCGCTGGGCGAGTTCCTCGCCCTCGGCCCCTCACTCGAGTTGCTGGCCGAGAAGACCGGCAATGCCACGGCCAAGCTGCTCGCCGACACGCTCGACCGCGCCATCGGCCATGTGCTCGAGGAGAATCGCTCACCCTCGCGCAAGGTCGGCGAGATCGACACCCGCGGCAGCCATTTCTATCTCGGCCTCTACTGGGCGCGCGAGCTGGCGCAGCAGACCGAGGATCGTGCGTTGGCCACGCGCTTTCGGCCGCTGGCCGCCGCGCTCTCGGAGGCCGAGGAAACGATCATGAGCGAGCTCACCGACGTCCAGGGCGAGGAGCAGGAGATCGGCGGCTACTACCACCCCGACCTCGCGCTGACGGGCGAGATCATGCGGCCGAGCGCGACGCTGAACGCCGCGCTCGACGCCTTCGCCGGCGCTTAGCCGCGGCGCGTCCGAGGACCTGTTCGGGAGGCCCCGACGGCTCCCCGATCACACGATTTTCATCCCGGAGATGGCCCGGGCGATGACGAGACGCTGGATCTCGGAGGTGCCCTCGAAGATCGTGTAGATCTTCGCGTCGCGGTGCATGCGCTCGACGGGAAACTCGCGCGTGTAGCCGTTGCCACCGAGGATCTGCATCGCCCGCTCGGTGGCCCAGACGGCGACCTCGCCCGCCTTGAGCTTGCTCATCGAGCCCTCGGCGTTGTCGAACGCGTGCCCGTTGCGCCCCATCCACGCGGCGCGCCACACGAGCAGTCGAGCCGCGTCGATCTCGAGCTTCATGTCGGCCAGCGTGAAGGCGATCGCCTGGTTCTCGATGATCGGGCGGCCGAACTGGACGCGCTCCTTGGCGTAGTCGAGGGCGTACTCGTAGGCGGCGCGGGCGATTCCGAGAGCCTGGGCCCCGACCGTGGGACGGCTCACCTCGAAGGTCCGCATAGCCGCCTGCCCTCGCGAGCTCGTGCCTTCCCGGGCGCGCGCGAGGCGCTCGTCGAGCTTCTCCCTACCGCCGAGCAGGCACGCTCCGGGGACGCGCACATCGTCGAGGAAGACATCGGCGGTGTGGGAGGCGCGCAGACCGTGCTTCTTGACCTTCGTCCCCATCTCGAGGCCCTTCGTGCCCGGCGGGATGACGAACGAGGCATGGCCGCGAGAGCCGAGGTCGGGGTCGACCTGGGCCACGACGACGTGGACGTTGGCGATGCCGCCGTTCGTCGCCCACGCCTTCTGGCCACCCAACACCCACTCATCCGTGGCCTCGTCGTACTTGGCCCGCGTGCGCAGGGAGGACACGTCGGAGCCGGCGTCGGGCTCGGAGACGCAAAAGGCGGCCACCTTGGGCTCGGACTCGCTGCCGAAGCACTGGGGAATCCACTCGCCCCACTGCTCGGGGACGCCGTTGGCCTGAATGGCGGCGACGGCGAGCGTCGTGCCCATGATCGACATGCCGATCCCGGCGTCGCCCCAGAAGAGCTCCTCATTGACGATCGGGAAGAGGATCCCGCTCTGGTCGAACCAGAACTGAGCGATGCCCTCGAGGCTGTAGAGCCCGATCTTGGCGGCCTCCTGAATCACCGGCCACGGCGTCTCCTCGCGCTCGTCCCATTCGGAGGCGGCGGGCCGGACGGTCTGCTCGGCGAAGCCGTGCACCCAGCCGCGGATGTCCTTCTGATCCTGGGTCAGCTCGAGCGAGAAGAGTGGCCGCTCACTGCCGTTCTCACTGCTTTCGAGCTCCTGGTCCGGCGTCGCTGCTTCCATCACTGACCCTCGTTCCTTTCGCGGTTCGCGCGCTTTCCTACTCCACTGTAGCTTTGGTGCCGGCGAAGGTTACCGGCGCGTACCACCCATATACCCCCCATGTCACCGATTCGGTTCGGCCTCGAGCGCGTCGCGGGTGAGCTGCAGGTAGTCGCCGGCCGCCCCGGCTCTCGAGCCGAGCCGGCTCCCGCGCGCCGGGCCGAGGTCGCGGTCCCACGGACCGGGATCGAAGATGTTGACGGTGTCGCTCATGCGCGCATCTTCACAGCCCGCCAACTCCAGCGTGCGCGATGGCCAGCTGCTTGACTTCGTCAGACCGCCCTCGGCCAGGAGCACGTCCACCATGAGCCTCACCGCACGCGAGCAGAGCTTGAGCACCCAGTCCGCAGAGCCCACCGGCTCCGCGCGGATCGACACCGAGCATCTCCGCCGCCTGGCCGCGCGGGTGACCCGCGGCCCCGGCGAGCGCGAAGAGATGGTGATCGCGAATCCGGCGACCGGGCTCCGGCTCGGCGCCACGCCCCGATGCACGGCGGCGGACGTCGAGCTCGCCGTCCGCCGGGCACGCGCCGCCCAGGAGCAGTGGCGCACGACGAGCTTTACCACCCGGCGCGCGATCCTGCTCCGCTTCCACGATCTCGTCCTTGCCCGCCAGGAGGAGCTGCTCGACGTCGTACAGCTCGAGTCGGGCAAGGCGCGGCGCCACGCCTTCGAAGAGATTCTCGACACGGCGATCGTCGCCCGCTATTACGGCAACACGGCGGAGCGCCATCTCCGCACCGAGCGCCGCCGCGGAGCCCTGCCGTTCCTGACCGCCACCTGGGAGTATCACCACCCGGTCGGCGTGGTTGGGGTGATCTCGCCCTGGAACTACCCCCTCACCTTGAGCATCAGCGACTCCGTTCCGGCCCTCGCCGCCGGAAACGCCGTCGTCATCAAGGCCGACTCGAAGACCCCGTTCAGCGCCCTGGAGGGCCAGGCCATGCTCGAGGAGGCGGGGCTTGCGCCCGATCTGCTGCAGATCATCACCGGCTCGGGCAGCGAGCTCGGCCCCGAGCTCATCCAGCGCGTGAACTACGTCATGTTCACCGGCAGCACGGCAACGGGTCGCCAGGTCGCCAGCCAGGCGGCCGAGCAGCTCATTCCGAGCTCGATGGAGCTCGGAGGGAAGAACGCCATGATCGTGCTCGAGGATGCACCTCTGGAGCGCACCGTCGAGGGCGCCGAGCGTGCCCTGTTCTCCAACGCCGGCCAGCTGTGCATCTCGATCGAGCGGCTCCTCGTGCACGAGAGCATCGCGCCGGATTTCACCGCCCGCCTCGTCGAGCGCGTGAACAGGATGCGGCTCGGCGTGGGCCTCAGCTACGCCTACGACATGGGCTCGCTCATCTCGGCCGAGCAACTCGAGACCGTCCGCAACCACATCGAGGATGCCGTGGCCCACGGCGCGCGCGTGCTCACCGGCGGACGAGCCCGACCCGACATCGCGCCCAACTTCTACGAGCCCACCCTGCTGGAGGGCGTCACACCCGAGATGAAGCTCTTCGCCGAGGAGACCTTTGGCCCCGTCGCGGCGATCTCGACCTTCGCGAGCGAGGAGGAGGCGCTCAGACGCGCCAACGACAGCTGCTACGGGCTCAACTTCAGCCTATGGACGCGTGACGTCTCGCGCGGGCGCCATCTCGCCAGCCGGCTTCAGGCGGGGACGGTCAACGTCAACGAGGGGTACGCCGCGACGTGGGGCTCGGTCGATGCGCCCATGGGCGGCATGAAGGACTCAGGGCTGGGACGCCGCCACGGCGCCGCCGGGATCCTCAAGTACACCGAGGCCCAGACCGTATCCGTCCAGCGGCTCATGCCGATCGCACCGCCGCGCGGTGTCGGTCCAGGCCTGTGGGCGGCGATCATGACGCGGTCGCTCAGCCTGATGCGCCGAATGCCCGGAGTACGCTGAGAGGCATGCGCGTCGAGATCTGGTCAGACATCGCCTGCCCCTGGTGCTACGTCGGCAAGCGCCGCTTCGAAGCCGCTCTGCAGCGCTTTCCCGACCGCGATGAGGTCGAGGTCGTGTGGCGGAGCTTCGAGCTCGATCCCGGCGCGCCGGCCGTGCGCGGCGGCGAGCGGGCAGCCCATCTCGCGACCAAGTACGGCATGACGGTGGAGCGCGCCCGCGAGATGGAGCAGTCAATGACCGCCACAGCCGCGGGCGAGGGCTTGGACTTCCGTCTTGACATCGCCCGAGCGGGCAACACGTTCGACGGCCACCGCCTTATCCACCTGGCCGCCGAGCACGGGTGCCAGGACGCGATGAAGGAGCGTCTCCTCCGCGCCTACTTCACCGAGGGCGCGCTGGTGAGTGATCGCGAGACGCTCGTCCGGCTCGGATCCGAGGTCGGGCTGCAGCCCAACGAGATCCGCGCCGCCTTGGCGGGGGACGCGGGCGCGGCCGAGGTGCGCGAGGACGAACGAACCGCGGCCGCCTTGGGCATCTCCGCCGTCCCGACGTTCGTCATCGATCGCGCGCTCGGCGCCTCCGGCGCGCATCCGCCGGAGGCACTGCTCGAGCTGCTCGAGCGCGGGTGGGCCGCACGCACGCCGGCGCCAGTCATCGCCGGCGGCGAGAGCTGCGGCGTCGACGGCTGCTAGACGTCAGGCCGCGGGCGGCGGGTCCTCCGTCGCGCCCGCCTTCGGCGCGGCTACCGGAGCGGGGGCGCTCGAGGCGGCGGGCCGCGCCGGGAAGCGATTGGAGGCCTCGCGGGCGACCGTGGCGAGCGTTCCGGCCAGCGTCTCCATGTCGGAGAGCAGGCGGGTCCGCTCGCCGAACAGGCGCCGGACGTCATCCTCGATGTGGTCGCGTTGGCGGTTGGCCTCGGCCGTGATGTTCACCGCGTTGGCGGCGGCGTCGGCGATGCAGCGGTCGGCCTGCTCTTGCGCCTGGCGCGTCGTGTCCCGAGCCTTGTCGTGGGCGGCCAGGAGGATGGCCGAGGTCTGCTCGCCGAGGCGCTGGATCTCGGCCGCAACCTCGTCCTGCGCGGGCACCCGCGCGCGCAGGTCGGCCAGCTCGCGATCGAGCTCGGACAGCTCCTGCTCGAGCAGGGCGATGTGGTCGTCGACCGCCCCGCAGTCGTAGCCGCTGCGCGCGATCGGGAAGCGCGGCACGACCTCGTACCACGACGTCAGCTGATCGTCCTCCGGGTAGTCGGGCTCGGACACCATCGTGGGGTCGGGGTCGAGGTCGGACCCGCGCGCGGTGCTCGGAAATGACCGGGCGATGCGGTCACCGAAATGTGCGAAACGCTCGGCGGCGGAACGCCGCTTGACCGGCTGATCGAGCGTGACGCCCGGCTCATGCACGTCGCTCACGCTCCCTCCTTTCGTTGCTGGACATCGGCCAACGTGCGGGCTTTCGGCGCCGGCGGTGGCTTCCCTCCCTATCCCCGCGGGTGGCAGGCTTCGTGCAGGCCGCGATGAGCGCGTAGAGTCGGGGCCGTGGCCGAGCTCGGCGTCGAAGGCGACACGCTCGTCCTCCGCCTCTCCGGGCTGGAGAAGCTCGCGGCGCTGCGGGGTGACGTCCGCGTCCCGGCGCGCGCTGTCCGTGCGGTGTCGGTGGCCGCGGAGCCCTGGAATGCGCTGCGCGGAATCCGCAGCCCGGGCACCGGGATCCCTCGCGTCATCGCCTACGGCACGCGACGGCTGACCGGCGGTAAGCCCGATTTCGCCGCGCTGCGCGGCACCGGTCCGGCTCTCCAGGTGGACCTCGACGAGCGCGCCGACTTCGGCCGGCTGCTCGTCAGCGTGCGCGACCCCGGGCGCGCGGTGTCCGCGCTTCGCTCGGCCCTCACGCCTGAAGCGCGCTGAGCACCGCGACGCCCGCGACCGCGACGGCCACGCCCACGACTTGGACGCGGCTCAGGCGCTCGCCCAGGAAGAGAAACCCGATGAGCGCGGCAAAGCTCCCGAACTGCGAGGAGAGCACCGCGGCGATGGCGATGCCGTGCCGCGCCCCTGCGGTGTAGGCGTAGAAGCCGAGCACCTCGCACACCCCGGAGGCCACGACGAGCGGGGCGGCTCGCCGGGTCAGCCGCAGACGGCCGGCGAGGGCGAGCGGGATGGCGAGTACGGGCACGCCGACGATCCGCGCCGCCGCGGCCACCCAGGCCCCCGGCAGGGTCGCCCCCGCGCGCCCCGCGGCGTAGAGGCTGCCGCCGAACGCCAGCGCCGCGCACACGGCGAGGACGACGACCCTGAGATGCTGAGCGGTATGGCGATCGCCCGCGGGCTCGCCCGGAATGGAGGCCAGGGCGATCCCGAGCACGATGAGGGCCAGCGTCACGCCCACCCCGGGGGCGATGCTCTCCCCGGCGAGGATGGCGATGAGCGCCGCCATCGCGCCTTCGGTCGAGACGACGGGGGCCACGAGCGCCACCTGACCGGATCGCATCCCGGCGTAGGTGAAGAGCAGGCCGATCACGTTGCCGGTCCCCGCGCAAGCGAGCCACACGATGGCCGCTCCGTGAAGGCGGGATGGGATGCCGCCGGCCAGGGCGAGCGGCGCGGAGACGAGCAGGCCCACGACCATCACCCACCCGACGACCGCGGAGGGCTCGAGGATCCGGCTCGAGCGGGAGGAGCAGACGGTCGATACCGTCCAGGCTGCGGCGGCCCCCAAGCCGCCGAGGATCGCCGTGAGCATCGCTCCGCGGGCAGCGAACCGGAGTCAGCGGAGCCGGCGCCGGGTCCGGAGCGCGATCCCGATCCCCGCCCCGAGCGCCACGGCCCCGATGTAGGGCGGGTTGATGAGCAGGGTCAACGCGATCCCGAGCATGGCCAGCCAGATGGCCGGTCGGTAGACACGCCAGTTCGCGCTCATACCTCAGCGTACCCCGCTGGCAAGCTCGCCGGCCAGTCGCCCCTGCACCGCGGCGATCGCCCGGAAGGCCTCCCTGAGCTGGGTGCGCATGAGCGGGCTGAGATCGTGCGGGTCGAGGTGGTCGTCCGGCGGGGAGCCGAGGCGCACCTGGGCCACCTGATGCTCGGCGCGCAGGTCGCCCATCAGGGCGAAGGCGTCCTCGAGCGTGTGCACGTCGCCGGGTGAGAGAGTGCCCGCTTCGGCCGCGGCGCGGAGCCGCTCGGTCGTCGACGCGCTGGTGACGCCGGCGGCCATGCCGGCCCACCGCGCCAGGTCGACGATCGGGATCACCCCGCCGTGCTTGAGGTCGAGGCGCCCGCGGTGCTCGCCGCTGTGCTCGACCACGAGGCCCCGGAAGAACCCGGTGGGCGGGCGATGGGAGAGCGCGAAGCGCGCGAGGAGGCGGAGCAGCGCTGGGGAGCGGGGCGCCAAGCGAAAGCCGTCGGACACGGGCGTCCCCTTGTGAACGCCCCAGATCGGTCGGCTGTCGACGAGCACGGAGGTGAGGATGAGCGCCTTCTCCGCGCCCGGCTCGTCGATCCAGCTGCGTACGAGCCGCTGCCAGGACTCGCGCGAGCGCACGAACAACGGGTCCGAGGCACTGGCTCCATGCTCGTCGGCGCGCAGACCGCAGCGGGCGAGGCCGTCGACGACGGCGCGGGAGACGGCGAGCAGGGGCTCGCGAAGATCCTCCTCCCCGAACCACACGATGGCGCTGTCCACGTCCGAGCTCGGAAGCGCTTCGCGCCGGGCCAAGCTGCCCAACGCCAGCCACGCGAACGGGGGCGCAGGTCCGCCCAGGCGGGCCAGCTCGAGCTCGATCATGCGCCGCGTGAGGGCATTGACAGCCGAGGAGTAGACGGACATTACGTTGGCCGCGCCCACGCGGGCGTCGTGGAGGGCGAGGACCATGGGCTGGAGCTCACCGGCCACGACGACGAGCTCGGAGGGGCTGCGGGCGATGGCGATGCGCTGGCGAAGGTAGAACGACGAGCGCGTGCGGGCGACGAGCAGGTCGCCCGCCCCGACCACCCCGAGCACGGTGCCCATGGACGAGACGACGGGGAAATGCCGGATGCCGCGTTCGAACATCTCGAGCAGGACATCGCCGGCCGGCCGATCGGGAGGGCACGTGTACGCGGGCGCGCTCATGACGCTCGAGACGGGGGCATCGACCGAGACCCCTGCCGCGACGACACGGGTGCGCAGGTCCCGGTCGGTCATGATGCCGAGCCCGTCGCGGCCGAGATCGACGACAACCGCGCTCGCGCGCGCGTCCGACATGCGCTGCGCGGCGGCGCGAATCGGCGTCTGGGGACCGCAGACGACGGGCTCGCCGGACACGAGGGCCGCGACGGGCTGGTCGGCCAGGTTGCGGGCGGGCTGGCGCGCGACGACGTGGAGGTCGGTGGGCGGCTCGAGCAGTGACCGGGCGACGTAGCGCAGCCCGGCGGGTGCCGAGAGCACTCGCTCGGCCGTCTCGACGGCGATCCGGATGCACACCGTGTCCTCGGCCGCCCGAGCCTCGAACCCCACCGGCAGGCCGGAGAGCATCGAGGCGTGTCCGAACAGCTCGCCCTCCCCGAGCAGGTCGAGCACGCGGCCGTCGGAGATGAGCTCAACCGCGCCGCTGCGAATGACCCGGAGGTGCTCGACCGGTTTCCGGCCGGGCGCGAAGATCGTGGCTCCAGCCGCGATCCGCTCGATCTCCGCCGCCGCCGCCATGCGCTCGACGTCGCTGCGCTCGAGGCCATCGAACGGCGGGTGGGCGCGGAGGAAGTCGGCCACGGCGGCGGTGTCGGTGGCGCTCGCCATCAGCGCCACCTATACCACCGCTCAGCGACTCAGGGAGCGACCTCGCCCAGGTGCGGGTCGTCGAGGCTCGGCACCGCGGCCGCGTGCTCGCGCAGCACCTCGATCGGCTTGCGCCGATAGACGGCCATGTAATACGCCGTGCCCACGAGGACGACGATGCCGATGAACAGGAGCGCGATGTACTGCCAGTACCAGTGGCCGGGGATGATGTGCCCGGACGAGTCCTTGGTGCCGGCGAGCGAGTCGTACACGGCGGATCGCGGCCAGGCGATGTTGACCGCCACGATCGCGCCGTAGACCACGGCGACGACGTTTACGAACAGGCCCCAGCGCCCGAGGGAGAAGTACGGGCCGTGGTCGGGGCGCGGCCACTGGCCGCGCAGGCGCTTGACCAGCATGCCCCCGGTGACGCCCAGATAGGCGATGTAGAACATCACGATGGCCACGGAGGTGAGCGCGAGGAAGGCGCTCTGGTTTCCGTAGTTGACGGCCAGGATCACCAGGGCCAGGATGCCGACGACCAGCGCCGGGATGATGGGGACGCGCCGGGTTCCCGACACGCGCGCGATGTGGGTGCCGAAGGGCAGCCGGCCGTCGCGGGCCATGGCGAAGAGGAGCCGGATGCACGCGGCCATCACGGCCAACGTGCACACGCTGATCGCGATAGCAGCGTCGATCAGGAACACGTTGCCCACCGTGTTGCCGAGCGCCTGCTTGATGATGTAGGGCAGACCGAGCGCGGAGATGTTCGGGTCGTTGATGTTCTTGACCGCCATCAGCGCGAAGAGGATGAGCAGGCCGCCGATGATCGACGCGGCGATGAGGGCACGGATGATCATCGGTGGCGCGTTGCGGCGCGGATCGTTGGTCTCCTCGCCAAGCGTGCCCGCGGTGTCGAAGCCGTACATGACGTACGCGCTCATGATCCCGCCGATGATGAAGGCGCCGAAGTAGTGCCAGCTGTGACCCTTGCCGAGGCCGAGGTTGTGGAGCACGATGCCCGGGCCACGATGGGCGTTGAAGAGGATGAGGATGACGAGGATCGAGGCCCCGATCAGCTCGGCCATGACGCCGAAGTTGTTGATCCGGGCCATGATCTTGACCCCAAGCATGTTGACGATCGTCCCGAAAGCGACCAGAATCGCCCCCAGGAGAAGGGCGTTGTGCGCCCCGCCGGCGGTGTAGTAGTAGCCCGCGTCGGCCTTGCTGCCGAGGATCTGGAACAGCTTCGGGGAGACCTGCGGGAGCACCACCTGCCAGGCCACGGCAACCGCCGCGACGGTGACGATCGAGCCGACCACGTAGATCCACCCGGTCATCCAGGCTGCGAAGTCGCCGGCCACGCGCTTTGACCAGTTGTACACCGAGCCGGCCAGGGGATACTGACCGGCCATCTCGGCGAAGCACAGCGCGACCATCATCTGACCGCCGAGGACGATCAGCCACGTCCACCACACGGCGGGTCCGGCGAACAGGAAGCCGAAGGCGAACAGCTGGATGACCCCGGTGAGGATCGAGATGTAGCTGAAGCCCGCGGCGAACGAGGAAAAGCGCCCGAGAGTTCGATCGAGCTCCTGTTTGTATCCGAAGCCGGCCAGCTCGTGTGAGTCGTTGGGTCCGGTTTCCCGTGGCGCCTCGACGGTTGCCATCAATCTTCCTCCCGGCCACACGCTCTGCGCGCGGCTCTCCGAAACACGGTCTCTCCTCCGGATCGCAGCCGCCTCCGAGCCCGATCCGGGTCCAGAGCTGTTATATATCAGTCGTAGGTCTGTGTCAACGAGGCCGGCCGGTCCGCCCGGAGGGAGCGTGAGCATGGTTGTAGGCGCCGCACAGGACATGTTCATCGGCGGCCAATGGCGCGCCAGCGCCAGCGGCCAGACCAGCACCGCGATGAGCCCGGCCACGGGGGAAGAGCTCGGTACGGTGCCCCAGGGCGACCGGGAGGACGCCCGCGTGGCGATCGCCGCCGCCCGCGCGGCGGCCGCGGGCTGGGCGCGTCTGACCGCCTTTGAGCGCGCGGCCAAGATGCACGCCGTGGGCGACCTCGTCGAGGCCCGCCGCGACGATCTCGCGCGGACACTCACGCTCGACCAGGGCAAGCCGCTCCACACCGAGGCCTACGACGAGGTCGACGAGCTCGTCGAGTACTGGCGCGCTGCTGCCGAGGACGCCAAGCGCCTCGGCGGCGAGCTTCCCAACTCCTTCTCCCCCGGCAAACGGGTGCTCCTGACCCGCCGCGCCCGCGGCGTCGTGGGCCTCATTTCTCCCTGGAACTGGCCGTACACGATGCCGGCCGAGCTCATCGCCCCCGCGCTGGCCTGCGGCAATACCGTCGTGTGGACACCCGCGCCGACGACGGTCATGTGCGCCATCGAGTTGGCCCGTTGCATTGCCGACGCCGATCTGCCGGCCGGCGTATTCAACCTCGTCACCGGTCCAGGACCGGTCGTGGGCGATGAGATCGCCCGCCATCCCGACGTCGCCGGTGTCGGCTTCATCGGCTCGACCGCCACCGGTCGCCTCGTCGCCCAAGCGGCGGCCGGGAAGGCCGCCGTGCTCGAGATGGGCGGCAACGGCCCGGTCGTCGTGCTCGAGGACGCCGACCTCGACGCCGCCGTGCACGCCACCGTGGCCGCCTGCTTCCTCTGCGCCGGGCAGAGCTGCACCGCGGGGGAGCGCATCCTCGTGCACCGGGCGGTACGCGAGGAGTTCGTCGATCGCCTCGTACGCCGGGTCAACGACGGGGTACGGCTCGGCGACCCGCTCGAGGCATCGACCACGATGGGCCCGCTCAACAACGAGCCCGTGGCCCGCAAGATGGACGAGCACGTGGGCGACGCTGTCGCCCGCGGAGCCCGGGTGCTCACCGGCGGCTCGCGCCAGCCCGGTTGTCCCACCGACCTCTACTGGCAGGCCACCGTCCTCGACGACGTGCCGGGCGACGCCCGCGTGGCCACCGAGGAGACGTTCGGGCCCGTGGCGCCGGTCGTGGCCATCGACGACCTCGAGCACGCGATCCGCCTGACCAACGCATCGCCCTACGGGCTGCTGTCCGCGATCTTCACCGCCGATCTCGAACGCGGACTCGCCTTTGCCGACGCCGTGCACACCGGCTGGGTCAACATCAACGAGTCGAGCAACTACTGGGAGGCTCACCTGCCCTTCGGCGGCCGCGCCGGATCAGACAGTGGCATCGGCCGCGTCGGGGGCGATCACGTCATGCAGGCCTTCACCGAGCTGCAGACGATCGTCCTCAGCCCTCACTCGCCATCGGCGCGGTGACCGCTTCGGGCGGCGCTTCCGTCGCCTTGGGCTGGTGGCGGTAGAACGGCTCGCGCATCGGCTCGAGCGGCGTCAGGCCGCGAATGAGATCGGCGGCCTTCTCAGCCGTCATCATCGTCGGGGCATAGATGTTGCCGTTGGTCACGTAGCGCAGCGCCGAGGCGTCGACGACGCGCAAGCCTTCGAGCCCGTGCACCTTCATGCTCGACGGGTCGACGACCGAGTCCGACCCGGTTCCGAGCCGGCACGTGCATGACGGGTGCAGCGCCGTCTCGCCGTCCCGCGCCACCCAGTCGAGGATCTCCTCATCGCTCCCCACCGAGGGTCCGGGTGAGATCTCGCCCGCGTTGTAGGGATCGAAGGCGGGCTGGGTGAGGATCCTCCGCGCGACGTGGACGGCCTCCACCCACTCCCGGCGGTCCTGGGCGGTCGAGAGGTAGTTGAAGCGCAGGGCCGGGTGCTTCATCGGATCGGTCGAGGTGATCTTGACCGTCCCGCGGGCGTCCGAGTACATCGGCCCGACGTGCACCTGGTAGCCGTGGCCCTGCGGCGCCGAGCCGTCGTAGCGGATGGCGATGGGCAGGAAGTGGAACATCAGGTTCGGGTAGGGAACCTCCTCGTTGGAGCGGACGAAGCCACCCGCCTCGAAGTGGTTCGTCGCCCCCGGCCCGCGGCGCCCGAACAGCCATTGCGCCCCGACGTACGGCCGGTTGCGGAGCTTCATCGCCGGGGCCACGGAGACCGGCTGCTTGGAGGCGTACTGCACGTAGACCTCGAGATGGTCCTGGAGGTTCTCGCCCACCGCGGGCAGGTCGTGCACGGACTGGACGCCGAGGGCAGAGAGCTCGCGCCCGTTGCCGACGCCCGAGAGCTGCAGGAGCTGGGGAGTGTTGATCGCCCCGCCGCAGAGAATGACCTCGCCGGCGTCGATGCTCTCGGCCTTGCCGCGGTGCACGACGTCGACCCCGATCGCCCGCAAGCCCTCGAAGCGAATCTTCGAGACCATCGCCCGCGTGCGCACTTCGAGGTTCGGCCGGTCCATGACCGGGTGCAGATAGGCGCGGGCGGCGCTCAGGCGGTGCCCCCGGTAGATGTTGCGGTCGAACGGCGCGAATCCCTCCTGGCGGTAGCCGTTGACGTCGTCGGTGAGCGGATAGCCCGCCTCCTGAACGGCCTCGAAGAACGCCTTGAAGAGCGGATTGGTGGCCGGGCCGCGCTCGAGCTTCAGGGGGCCATCGTGACCGCGCCAGACGTCCTCCGGCCCGGTGGCCAGAGTGTTCTCCATGCGCTTGAAGTACGGCAAGCAGTGGGCGTAGTCCCAGTTCTCCATGCCCGGATCGGCCGCCCAGCGCTCGTAGTCCATCGGGTTGCCGCGCTGGAAGATCATCCCGTTGATCGAGCTCGAGCCGCCGAGCACCTTCCCCCGGGCGTGGTAGATACGCCGGCCGTGCATGAACGGCTCCGGCTCGGACTCGTACTTCCAGTCGTAGAAGCGGTTGCCGATCGGGAAGGACAGCGCCGCCGGCATGTGGATATAGACGTCCCACAGCGAGTCGCTGCGTCCCGCCTCGAGCACGAGCACTCGGGACGATCCGTCCTCCGACAGGCGGTTGGCGAGACACGACCCCGCCGAGCCTCCTCCGACGATCACGTAGTCGTAGCGCATGGCCCTCTCCTCCGGGTCGATTCCTCTCCGAGTTGTAATATATCAGTTGATGATCAGCTCATGACCGTGTTCGGCGAGTCCATCGACCCGGTCGCCGCTCGCACGGCCGCGCTCCTGGCCTCCGTGCTCGAGCGCTCCCCTCGGACCCTAACCGAGCTGGCCGAGGCCGTCGAGGCCAATCCCGCCGAGCTCGGCCCGCTCCTCGCCGGACTCGAGGCGGCGACGCTGATCGCGTGGGATCCGGCACGCTCGGGGGTGCGCCCCGGCTCGGCGGCGCTGCGCTTCGCGCGCTCGGGGATCGGGCACGAGGATCTCGTCGAGCTCGCCGCGCCCAGCCTGCGCCGGCTCGCCGAAGAGAGCGGCGAGACGGCGAATCTGTTCGTCCCCCGGCCCGCCGGTATCGACGCCATCGCCCAGGTCGACGGCCGACACCTGCTCGGGGCGACGAACTGGGTGGGACGCGAGCTCGGCCTGCACTGCACCGCGGCGGGCAAGGTCTTCCTCGCCTTCGGCGTGGCCGAGATGCCCGACGGAGAGCTCGAACGGATCACCGAGGCGACGATCACGGATCGTGCGCGGCTCGCGCGCGAGCTCGACGCCGTTCGCGACCAGGGCTACGCGACGATCGTCGACGAGCTCGAGCAGGGCCTGTCCGCGGTCGCCGCCCCGGTACGCGACCGCGGTGGCGAGGTCGTGGCGGCGATGACCGCCTCGGGACCCTCGCTACGCCTCGCCCCTCAGCGGTTGCGGCTGCTCGGACGGGTCACGCTCGAGCAGGCCCACGCCCTTTCCACACGGCTCGGGCACCAGGTGCCGCTCGAGACCTACCTCGACGCCCGGGTGCGCCTGCCCTAGGGGCGGTGCCGGTCGCCCGCCCCGGCTCAGTGGGCGACCTGAACGGGGATCTCCGGGTGCGGCACCTCGACGAGGTCGTACCCGTGCTCGCGCAGGTCGGCGAGCAGCGTCTCACCATGCTCGCGCCCGCGCGTCTCGAGGATGAGCTCGACCCCGGTCTGGCGCACGCCGAGCGGCATCCCATCGCGCACGTGCTCGACGCTGAGCACGTTGACGCCGTCCTCGGCGATGAGCGAGAGCAGCCCGGCCAGACCCCCGGGGCGGTCGGGCACCCGCGTGAGCAGCCGGATCCGCCGGCCGACCTCGGTCTCGTGGCGGGCGGCGAGCCCGGCCAGGAGCGCGGCGTCGACATTGCCTCCGGAGAGGATGGCGACCGTCACCCCATCGCGGGCGGGAGCGACGGCGCCGGTGAGCAAGGCGGCCACGGCGGCCGCGCCCGCACCCTCGACGACGAGCTTGGCGCGCTCGAGCAGGAGCACCATGGCCTGGGCGATGGCCGCCTCGTCGACGGTGACGAGGTCGTCGAGCAGCTCGCCCAGCAGCGCCAGCGTGATCTCGCCCGGGCGCTTGATCGCGATGCCGTCGGCGATCGTGGCCGCGGGCCCGACCTCGAGAGGCCGCCCCGCCTCGAGCGAGGCGGCGAAGGGGGCGCAGACGGCCGCCTGGACGCCGACGATCCGGGCGGAGGGGTGGCGCTCCCTGACTGCCAGGGCGAGCCCGGCGGCGAGCCCGCCGCCGCCCACGGGCACGATCACCTCGGCGAGCTCCGGCACGTCCTCGGCCAGCTCGACGCCCACGCCGGCCTGGCCGGCGATGATGAGCTCGTCGTCGAAGGGATGGACGAAGGCGAGCTCTGACTCCTGCGCGCGGCTTCGCGCCAGGGCGACGCACTCGTCCACGGAGTCGGCGCGCTGCTCGACGCTCGCCCCGAAGGCCTGGACCGCGGCGATCTTCGAAACGGCGGCCCCGACGGGCATGAAGACCTCGCAGCTCAGCCCGTTTGCCCGGGCGGCGTAGGCGAGCGACTGGGCGTGATTGCCCGCGCTGCCGGCCACGACTCCGGTGCGCCCGGGCTCGAGGTGGCGCAGCTTGTTGAGCGCGCCGCGCAGCTTGAACGACCCGGTCCGCTGGAGGTTCTCGGCCTTGACCACGACGGTGCCCCCGCAGTGCGCCGAGACGCTGCCGGCGCTGAGCAGCGGTGTGCGCACGACGAGGGCGGCGGAGGCGCGGTGAGCCTCGGCGATCGCGCCGGGCGAGAGCCTCTCACTCACGGTGGGCGCCACGGTCACTCCCCGTCCACCTCGACGACGGCAGACATATGACTGATATACCACGGTTGAACACCCCGAGCAAGAACGGGTTTCGACGACCAATGTCCAATCCGGCACCGTGGCGGTACTCGATCGGACATCGGTCGCATCCGCTCACTCGAAGACGATCGTCCGGTGACCGTCGAGGAGCACCCGGTCCTCGAGCTGCCAGCGGACCGCCCGGGCGAGGACGGAGCGCTCGATGTCGCGGCCGATCTGCACGAGGCGCTCGGCGCTGTCGCGGTGGGTCACCCGGGCGGTGTCCTGGTCGATGATCGGGCCGTCGTCGAGCTCCTCGGTCACGAGGTGGGCGGTGGCCCCGATGAGCTTGACTCCGCGCTCGCGCGCGCGGGCGTAGGGATCGGCGCCGGCGAAGGCGGGGAGGA
Source organism: uncultured Solirubrobacterales bacterium (assembly GCA_963795525.1). Lineage (GTDB taxonomy): Bacteria > Actinomycetota > Thermoleophilia > Solirubrobacterales > Solirubrobacteraceae > Palsa-465. The sequence continues at coordinate 418,963 of CAWCIA010000005.1, read as the reverse complement.
ACGAATGGTGGATGTTGATCACCGGAGCGCCGACCTTCTCCAGGAAGTCGCCGCTGAGGATCTGCATGTATCGGGCGAGGACGACGAGGTCGTACTCGCCGGCCAGCACGTCGAGCATCTGCGCCTCGGAGACGTGCTTGGCGCCGGGCTCCACGGGCACACGGACATAGCGCACCCCGAAGGCGCTGACGTCGGCGCGGAGATCCTCGTGGTTGGAGATGACGAGGGGAATGTCGCAGTCGAGCTCACCGCGCCGCCAGCGCCAGAGCAGGTCGAGCACGCAATGGTCCGGACGCGAGACGAGGATGGCCACGCGCTTGCGCTGGCCGGCGTGCCAGATCCGGTATTCCATGCCGAAGCGGTCGGCGACCGGCCGGAAGGCTTCGACGAACTTCTCCAGCCGCGTCGGCGCGATGGCGAACTCGACCCGCATGAAGAAGCGGCCGCCCTCCGGGTCGGTGGAGTGCTGGTCGGACTGGATGATGTTCGCGCCGGCTCCGGTGAGGCAGCCGGAGGTCGCGGCGACGATCCCACGCCGGTCGGGGCAGGCGATGAGCAGCCGCGCGATCGTCGCCAGCGGCTCCGAGCCCGGCGGCTCGCTGGGTGCGTGTCCGACCTCCACGTCCACCTAGTGTCCCGCCGCGCAAGTTCGCTTGTATTCGAGGCACCCCTGGCGGCGCCTGGCTTTGTCCTCAAATCCTCGTGTACCTCCAGTACACGTCGGATTCTGCGTCCTCGCCAGGCATCCCCCGGTGGCACCTCTCGGTGCAAACGAACCTACCCGACGAGACACTAGAGCAGCGCGCGGGTCTCGCGCTCGAAGATCTCGACGTGCTCGGCCATGATCTCGCGCGCTCGTTCGGGGGCGCCGTCGGCGATCGCGGTGAGGACCTGCTGATGCTCGTGCACCCGCGCGGTGACGTGCGGCAAACGGTCGATTACGAGGTACCAGATGCGCAGCGACAGGTTGAAGTAGCGACTGAGCGTCGCCTCGAGGTACGGGTTGTCGGCGCAGCGGTAGACGAAACGGTGCACGTCGGCGTCGAGCGCCATGAGCGACTCGTGGCCGTCGCCATCGGGCTCGTGCTCGAGGGCATCGAGCAGATCGTCGAGCTCGGCGCGCATCTCGGGGGTGAGGCGCTGCGCCGCGCGGTAGGCGGCGTGGCCCTCGAGCTGGACGCGGACGTCGGAGATGTGGGCCAGGTCGGTGATGTTGATCTCGGAGGCAAACGTCCCCCGGCGGGGGAACACGGTGACCAGGTTCTCGAGGGCGAGGCGCTTGATCGCCTCGCGGACCGGCGTGCGGCCCATCCCGAGCTCCTGGCCGATGAGGTCCTCGTCGATCGGGGCGCCCGGCTCGATCTGCAGGGTGACGATCCGGTCGCGCAGCTCGTCATACGCACGGTCGGCCAGCAACTCCCGCGCGCCACCACGCGCGGGTGATATACGACTCATGGATCAGATCGTAACCAGGCGCTGCGGCGCTGCCAAGAGCTAACACACCGAAATTCCTCGGACATCCGACTCCGGGACAACGCCGCAGGCGTTCTCCCAATGGTTTCGGGCGCCGGCCCGAAACCACAACGCCGCAGGCGTTCTCGCAATGCTTCCGGGCGCCGGCCCGAAACCACGCACTCAGTCGCCGAGCTCGCGCCGTCGGCGCACGACGAACTCCTCGAGCTCGGCACGCGCACCGTCATCGAGCGGTGGCTGCTCGTAGTCCTCGAGCGTCTTGCGCCAGATCTCCCCCGCGCGCACCGTCGTGTTTCGGGCGCCGCCCCGCGTCCAGCGGTCGAAGTTCTCCGTCGAGGACAGGAGCGGGCGGTAGAAGCACTCGCGGAAGCGCTCGAGCGTGTGCACGGCGCCGAGGAAGTGACCTCCCGGCCCCACCTCGGTATGCGCGCCGAAGGCGAGGCTGTCCTCGTCGATCTCGAGCGGGGTGAACTCGTGCCGCAGCTCGCGGAGGAGCTCGATGTCGACGATGAACTTCTCATAGCAGGACACCAGCCCGCCCTCGAGCCAGCCGGCGGAGTGCATGACGAAGTTCGCTCCGGCCAGGAACGTGGGGAGCAGGGTCATGAGCGACTCATACGCCGCCTGGGCATCGACCGTCTGGGCGGCGTTCAGAGCGCCGCCGCCTCGCCAGGGCAGGCCGAAGTGGCGGGCGATCTGGCCCGTGCACAGCACCCCGATCCCGGACTCCGGGGTCCCGAACGACGGCGAGCCCGACTGCATGTCGGTGTTCGAGAGGAACGAGCCGAAGACGACCGGGCAGCCGGGCCGGATGAGCTGGGCGAGGGCGATGCCGGCCAGCGCCTCGGCCATCTGCTGCACGAGCGTGGCCGGGAGCGAGACGGGCGACATCGCGCCCATGAGCAGGAACGGAGTGATGACGACGGCCTGGCCCGCCTTCACGTACTCGAACATGGCCGCGAGCATGCGGTCGTCGTAGCGAAGCGGCGAGTTGACATTGATGAGCGAGATCGAGACGGGCGCACGCTCGATCGCCTCCCGTCCGCCGAACAGGATCTCCCCCATGCGGATCGTGTCGGCGGCGTTGGGGCCCGAGGTCACCGAGCCCATATAGGGCTTGTCGGACAGGGTCTGGAGCGCGAAGACCATGTCGAGGTGCCGCGAGTCGAGCGGCCGGTCCTCGGGCTCGCAGATCGTCCCGCCCGGTGAGTCGAGCTGGTCGAAGAACTGCGAGAGGCGCACGAGGTTCTCGAAGTCGGCCATCTTGGCGTCGCGCCGGACCTCGCCCTCGCGGATGAACGGACAGCCGTACACGGGGGCAAACACCATGTTGTCCGCACCGATCGTGACGCTCCGCTCGGCGTTACGGGCCTGGAGCTCGAACTCGCGCGGGGCCTTGGCGACCTGCTCGAGGATCCACTCGGGGTCGAAGCGCACACGGTTCTCGTCCTCGACGATCTGACCCGCGCCGCGCAGGAGCTCGACGGCCTCCGGAAGCAGGAACTCGATCCCGATCTCGGCCACCAGCCGCCGCCAGCCTCGATCGAGCACCGCCATGGCATCTTCGCTGAGGATCTCGTAGCGCGGCATCGAGTTGACGAACACGAAGGCTCCTTTGCTGGCGTTGGCGAGGACTCGGGACGTGGGTTCTCCCGGCCGGGCGGTCCGACCCGGGCCTTGACCGGCCCGCGTCCGTCCGTAATATATCTAGCGTGGAACAACAGTTCCAACCTGCGGCCGAGCGTCGCGATGAACCTCTGTCCCCGGCGGCCGGCACGGCGCCACAGGCGCCTGTGGCGCGGGGTTCCGGCACGGCGGCGATCGACCGTGGCGCCGATCTCCTCCTGCGCGTGCTCGAGAGCACCGAGCCCGTCGCTCTCACCGAGGTGGCCGCCGCCGCAGGTATCCCCAAGAGCACCGCCTCGCGGCTGATGAGCGCACTCGAGCGCCGCGGCCTCGTCGAGCAGGTCGGCGAGCGCGGACGGCTGCGCCCCGGCCCGGCCATTCTGCGCGTGGCCGAGCGCGGGCTCCTCGAGCGCAACCTGGTCGAGCTCGCCCGGCCCTCGCTCGACGAGCTTGCCCACGCGAGCGGAGAGACGGTCAACCTCGCCGTGCCGGGCCCGCTCGGAGTCGAGCACATCGCTCAGGCCGACTCGCGTCACTTCCTCGGGGCGGGCCAGTGGGTCGGCCGCTCGGTCGACTACCACAGCAGCGCCAACGGCAAGGTCTTCCTCGCCTACGACCGCGCTGCCCTGCCCACGGCGCTCCCCGCGATCACCCCGGCGACGATCACGTCGCCCGAGCGGCTCCGCGCCGAGCTCGACACGGTGCGCGGTAGCGGCTTCGCCATAGCCGTCGACGAGCTCGAGTCGGGCCTGGCCGCGCTCGCCGCTCCGGTGCACGGCGCCCACGGCGACGTGATTGCGGCGCTGAGCATCACCGGCCCCACCCTGCGGATGACGCCGCCGCGGATCGCTGACCTTGCACCCGCATTGATCGATGAGGCGCACCGGCTCTCCGGCCGCCTCGGCAACCGTGACCAAGGAGACCAGGCCGCATGACCCACGAGGAGATCCTCCAACTGCTTTACGACGAGACGCTCGTCGGCAACGCCCCGGCAGTCAAGGACGGCGTGAACGAAGGCCTCGAGGACGGCCTCGCTCCCGAGCGCATGCTCTACGACGCGCTCATCCCCTCGCTCGAGGAGGTCGGCGCCCGGTTCGAGCGCGGGGACTACTTCGTGCCCGAGATGCTCATCGCCGCCCGCGCCATGCAGGGCGCACTCGACATTCTGCGCCCGCTTCTCGCCGAGACGGGCACGGCACAGGTCGGCACCTTCCTCATGGGCACGGTCAAGGGCGACGTCCACGACATCGGCAAGAACCTCTGCAACATCATGCTCGAGGGCGCCGGCTTCCAGGTCATCGACCTCGGGGTCAACGTCGCGCCCGAGCGGTTCATCGCCGAGATCGAGACCCACCAGCCGGAGATCGTCGGCTTCTCCGCCTTCCTGACGACGACCATGCCGATGTTCAAGGCGAATATCAACGCGCTGGAGAAGGCCGGGCTGCGCGACCAGGTGATTGTCATGGTCGGAGGCGCGCCGGTGACTCAGGAGTACGCCGACGCCGTCGGCGCCGATGGGTACTCGGCCGACGCCTCCTCCGCGGTCAAGAAGGCCAAGGAGCTCATCCAGCTGCGGCGGGCCCAGGTGCCGGCATGAAAGGTGCGGCGCTGCTCTCCAAGGTCGAGCACGCCGTGAAGGGGCCGATCTGGAACTGCCAGATGTGCGGGCAGTGCGTCCTGCACTCGACCGGGATGACGTGCCCGATGAACTGCCCCAAGACGCTCCGCAACGGACCGTGCGGAGGCGTCCGGGCGAACGGCCGCTGCGAGGTCCGCCCCGAGATGCCCTGCGTCTGGGTCAAGGCCTATGAGCGGGCCGAGCGCCTGCCCGTGTGGGGCCCGCACATCCACGACGTGCGCCCGCCCGTCGACAACCGGCTCCACGGCACCTCGTCGTGGCTCAACCTCCTCAGCGGGCGCGACCGCGAGACGCCCGCCGGCTGGAGCCCGGGCGATGTCGCTGCTTGAGCGAAAGCTCGACGCGCGCCGTTTCGTCGTCACGGCCGAGATGCCCGTCATCGACGGCGGCGGCCTGGGCGAGGTCCACCGCCAGCTCGAGCCGATGCGGAGGTTCGTCGACGCGTTCAACGCGACCGACAACCCGGCCGCGCATGCCCACGCCTCCTCGCTCGCCGTCTCCCTCGCCCTGCTTGCGGCCGGCGCCGAGCCGATCATGCAGCTGAGCTGCCGCGACCGCAACCGTCTCGCGCTGGAGGCCGACCTCATGGGCGCCGCGATGCATGGCATCGAGAACCTCTCGTGCATGACCGGCGACGACGTCAGCGCCGGGGACGAGCCCGAATCGCGACGCGTGTTCGACCTCGACAGCGTGCAGCTTCTCGCCGTCGCGCGGACCCTGGACCGCGGCCACTACCTCTCTGGCCGCGCCATCGACACACCCCCCCACTTCGTCATCGGCGCGGTCGAGAACCCGAGCGCGCCGCCGATCGAGCACCGGGTCCGCCGCGCGGCCAAGAAGGCCCTGGCCGGCGCGCGCTTCCTCCAGCTCCAGCTCTGCTTCCGGCCCGAGCTGCTCGAGCGCTTCATGGGCGCCGCGCGCGACGCCGGCCTCGCCGAGCGCGTGGCGCTCATTCCCTCGATCTGCATCCTGCGCACGGTCGGGGGCATGCGCTTCGTGGCGGGCAACGTCCCCGGCATCGACGTCCCACCTTCGCTGCTCGCCCGCGTCGAGCGCGCCGAGGACGCCGAGCACGAGTGCTTCGAGATCGCCTACGAGCTCGCCGCGCACGCTCTCGCCCAGCCCGGCGTGGGCGGCCTGCACTTCATCTCGTTCCGCAAGGACGCCGGCATCGCCAAGTTGTGCACCCGCCTCGGCATCCCCCCACGAAGCGAAAGAGAGACCGATGGATACCGTGCTTCGCTCGCCGTCTAAGACGGTCACGATCAGCTCGAACGGTCCGTTCTGCATCATTGGCGAGCGGATCAATCCCACCGGCCGCAAGGCCTTCGCCGAGGAGCTGAAGGTGGGTGACCTTTCGACCGTCCGGGCTGACGCGCTCGGCCAGGTCTCGGCAGGAGCGGACGTGCTCGACGTGAACGCCGGGATCCCGCTCGTCGACGAGCCGGAGCTGCTCAAGGCGATGCTCACGGCGGTGCAGGAGACGGTGGAGGTGCCGATCTGCATCGACTCCTCGGTCATCGAGGCGCTCGAGGCCGGGCTGTCCGTCTACCAGGGCCGGGCGCTCGTCAACTCGGTCACCGCCGAGGACGAGCGCCTCGAGGAGATCCTGCCGCTCGTGGCCCGTTACGACGCCGCGGTCGTCGGCCTGGCCAACGACGAGACGGGCATCCCCGAGACGCCCCAGAAGCGCCTGGAGTGCGCGCGCAAGATCGTCGAGGCCGCCGCCGACCACGGGATCGCCGCCGCGGACGTCGTCATCGATCCGCTCGCGATGACGGTGGGCGCCGACACCGACGCCGTGACCACGACCCTCGCCACGATCAGCCTCATCCGCGACGAGCTCGGGGTCAACATGTGCCTCGGCGCCTCGAACGTCTCCTTCGGCCTGCCCCAGCGCCACGTGCTGGGCGCCGGATTCCTCCCCATGGCCATGGCGGCGGGGCTGACGAGCGCGATCATGTCGACGGCGCCGCTATGCGTCGAGGCGGTCCGCGCGTCGGACCTGCTCCTCGGCCACGACCCATGGGGCGGCAGCTGGATCGCCGCGCACCGGGCGCGCCAGGCCGCCGAGAAGGAGGCCGCAGCCACCTCGTGAGCGCACCGGCTCCGCGTCCGAACCGCAGCGCGCGAGAGACCGAGCCGACGCCCCAGCCCGGCGACGGCACCGGGCGCGTCCGCGTGCGCTTCCTTCCCGACGGCGCCGAGGTGCGCGTGCCGAGCGGCACCCCGGTGTTCGACGCCGCGAGCTGGAACGGAATCGCCATCGACTCGACGTGTGGCGCCCACGGGACGTGCAAGAAGTGCAAGGTGCGCGTCCTCACCGGCGAGGTTCCGGTCTCGGCCATCGACCCCCGCGCCTTCAGCCCCGACGAGCTCCGCGACGGCTGGCGGCTGGCCTGCCGTGCCGCCGCTCGGGAGGATCTCGTCGTCGAGGTGCCGCCGCTGCAGACGCGACCGAAGGCCGCGCTCGTCGGCGTGGGCCGCCACGTCATCCTCCGTCCCTCGGTGCAGAAGCGCCACCTCGTGCTCACCGAGCCGACGCTCGAGGATCAACGCTCGGACCTCGAACGGGTGCTGGACGCCATCGACGATCTCGAGCCGCGGCCTTCGATCGAGCTCATGCGCACGCTTGGGAGCACGCTTCGCGCGTCAGGCTTCGACGTCACCGCAGTCATCTGCGACGAGGAGCTCATCGACATCGAGCCCGGCGACACGACCTCGCGACGCTACGCGATCGCCTTCGACCTGGGCACGACCACCGTCGTGGCCACGCTTCTCGATCTCGAGACCGGCCAGCCGGCCGCGGCGACCTCGATGCTCAACCGCCAGCAGCCCTACGGCGCCGACGTCATCACCCGGATCTCCGCCACGATGCTCGACGATCACGCCCTCGGGGCACTGCGGGAGCGCGCCCACGAGACGCTCGCCCAACTCGCCGGCGAGGTCTGCGACGAGGCCGACGTGGCGCCGGCCGAGGTGTACGAGATCACCATCTGCGGCAACGTGACGATGATGCAGCTCGCGCTCGGGATCGATCCCGAGCCGCTCTCCATGGCCCCGTTCGTGGTGGCCACGCACACCTTCCCCCCCACCCAGGCAAGCGACTTCGGCGTCGCCGTGCACCCGCGAGCCCCCGCCTTCGTGTTCCCCTCGCTCGGCGCCTACGTCGGAGGCGACATCGTCGCCGGCATGCTGGCCACCGGGCTCACCCGCGACGGCCGCCTGCGCCTATTCATCGACGTGGGCACGAACAGCGAGATCGCGCTGGGCTCGAGCGAGCGCGTGCTTGCCTGCGCCGCCCCCGCGGGCCCGGCCTTCGAGGCCGCCCAGATCCGCTGCGGGATGCGCGCCGCCGAAGGCGCGATCGAAGGCGTACGGATCGACGGCGAGGACCTGACCCTCGAGGTCATCGCCGACGCAGAGCCCGTCGGGATCTGCGGCTCCGGCCTGGTCGATGCTGTGTCCGAGCTCGTCCACAGTGGGCTGCTCGATCACTCCGGCCGCTTCATCCCCGACGAGCAGGCCGCGCAGGAGCATCCCGGCCTGGCTGGCCGGCTGACGAAGATCGGCCAGGAGCGACTGTTCGTCCTGCACTGGCGCGAGGGCGACCCCGAGCGCTCGGTCTTCCTCTCTCAGCGCGACATCCGCGAGCTGCAGTTCGCCAAGGCATCGATTGCCACCGGGTGGCAGATCCTCCTGCGCGAGCTCGGCGTCGAGCCGGACGAGATCAGCCAGGTGCTTCTGGCTGGGAGCTTCGGCGCCTACCTGACCCCGCTCAGCGCGGTGCGGATCGGTCTCGTGCCGAAGCTCGCCCTCCCCCGCATCGTCTCGGCGGGCAACGTGGCCGGCGAAGGCGCCAAGATCGCCGCGCTCAGCCTCCGCGAGCGGGCCGAGGCGGAGGCGATCCTGCACGAGGTCGAGTACGTCGAGCTGTCCGGACGGACTGACTTCAACGACCTGTTCATCGATCAGCTGTCATTTCCGGGGAATGCCTGACCGCATTGCAACACGAGAACGTCCTCGGGCTTCTCCCCGTCCGATTGGTACTGCTGCGGTGCTGGCTTGCGGCGCCCTGGCCGCCGAGACGCGGTCGATCGCCGTGCGCCGCGGCTGGCGGGTCGACGTCTACCCGGTGCCGGCGCTCCTCCACAACCGGCCCGAACGGATCGCGCCCGTGCTCGAACGCGAGCTGGCCGCCCTGACCGGGCGCTACGACGTGGTCGCCGTCGCCTACGGCGACTGCGGCAGTCAGGGCGCCATCGACGGAGTGCTCGACCGCTTCGGCGTCCGGCGCCTGCGCGGCGAGCACTGTTACGACGTCTTCGCTCGCGCAGAGGTCCGCGTGGCCCTCGACGAGGAGCCGGGGACCTACCTGCTCACCGACTTCCTCGCGCGGACGTTCGAGCACACGGTCGTACGCGAGCTCGGGCTCGACCGCCACCCCGAGCTCCGCGACGACTACTTCGGGCACTACACGCGCGTGCTCTGGCTCGCCCAGCGGCCGACCCCGGCGACGCGCGCGGCCGCGGAGCGCGCGGCGCGGCGCATCGGGCTCCCCCTCGTGGTCCGGGAGGTCGGCAACACCGGGCTCGAGCGCGAGCTCACGCGACTGCTCGAGCCCGCCGCCACGCCACCCAGCGTGGGGCGAGGATGAGGGTCGAAAGCGTCGTGTCGATGAGGAGGATGTAGACGGGAAAGCCATAGTTGGCGAAGAGCCACTCCCCGGGCTTGATCGTCAGTAGGGTGATGACGCAGCCGACGAGGCTGAAGACGAACGCCTTCGCGCTTTCGCTGGCCGGGTGGCGGCGCGCTTTGCGCAAGGTCGGGATGGCCGCCCATAGGTCCGAGAGGATGCTGAAGGCGATCGCCACGTCGCCCGCGCCGGTGACCGCCCACATGCCGAGCGCGGCGAGCGACAGCGCACCGCAGAGGATGTCGAGCCGCGTAAAGCGCGCGTATGCGTGCGGGTCCAGGAACGAGGCGATGATCACCAGGAGCGGGCCAAAGCCAACGGCGAAGGTGAGCAGCGACCTGTAGCCGGCGTGCTCGCTCAGCTCGGCGGCGAAGGCGATGAGCGGAGCGACGGCCCACATCCCCCACGACACCCGGTTCGGCTGCGTGCGGCCGCGGAGCGTGTCCAGCGCGTATCCGCCGCTGCCCGTGAGCGCGACCAGCGCGGCGAGGATGGCGAAATGGGGGTCGATCACCGAGGGCGAGTATCGCTGGCCGGATCTCCGGCCACCGCCTCGGCGAGCAGCGTCGCCACGTCGGCGACGCGCAGCCCGGCGCCGGCGCTCTGGACGCCGTCATCGAGCATGACCGTGCAGAACGGGCAGGCCACGGCGAGGGTGCCGGCTCCCGTCTCGGCCGCCTCGCGCACGCGCTCCTGGTTGATCGGGCTGCCGCGTTCCTCCATCCACATGTGCGCGCCGCCCGCGCCGCAGCAGAACGTCTCGCGCCCGCGGCGCTTCATCTCGATCGGCTCACCGATGGCGCCGACGAGCTCGCGCGGCGCGGCCAGGACATCGTTGTGCCGGGCCAGGTAACAGGAGTCGTGGTAGGTGATCCGAAGGCCCTCGGTGCGCTGCGGAGCGAGCCGGCCCTCGCTGAGGAGCCGGGCCAAGAGCTCTGAGTGATGGATCACCTCGTACTGCCCGCCGAAGTCGGGGTACTCGTTGGCCAGCGTGTTGAAGCAGTGCGGGCAGTTGGCGATGATCTTGCGGATGCCGGCCTCGTTGAGCGTGGCGACGTTCTGCTCGGCCAGCGCCTGGAAGACGTACTCGTTGCCCATCCGGCGGGCCGGATCGCCCGTGCACGCCTCTCGCGGGCCGAGCATGGCGAAGTCGACGCCGGCGCGCTTGAGCAGTCCGGCCGTGTCCTGCGCCGTGCGCCGGGCTCGTTCGTCGAACGACGTCGCGCAGCCGACCCAGTAGAGGTACTCGGGCGCCGGGTCCCCCGGCTCGAGCAGGCGCACGCCGAGGCCGGCGGCCCACTCCGCGCGCTCGGACTGGGCCTTGCCCCAGGGATTGGAGGCGCGCTCGATGTCGCGGAGCATCGGCTCGGCCTCAGAGGGGAAACTCGACTCGACCATGACCAGGTGGCGGCGCAGATCGACGATGTGGTCGATGTGCTCGATCGACACCGGGCAGGCCTGGACGCACGCACCGCAGGTCACGCAGTCCCACACCATCTCCTCGGGCACCCCCACCCCGATGAGCGGCGCCTCGGGATCCTGGGTGAACACCTGGTCGCGCACGCCCATGACCACGAGCTTGGGCGAGAGGGCCTTCCCGGTGGCGAAGGCCGGGCAGACGTCCTGGCAGCGCCCGCATTCAGTGCACGAGAAGGAGTCGAGGATCTCCTTCCAGGTGAGATCGCCCGCGACGCCGGCGCCGAAGCGCAGCTCCTCCTCGGGGATGCTCTCGTCGTCGAAGCGCAGGGGCTCGAGCCGCCCGCGCGCCCGGGTGCGCGAAAAGTAGACGTTGAAGGCGGCCGAGACGATGTGCAGGTGCTTGGAATGCGGGAGGTAGGCGAGGAAGCCGAGGATGGTGAGGATGTGAGCCCACACGAAGACGCGCTCGAGCACCTTGGTCGCGCTGCCGTGCCCGAACAGATGCGAGAGCGCGTGCGACACCGGGGTCCACCCGCGCGGCCAGTCATTCAGGCCCAGGGCGATCCGCGACGCGTGCCAGAGCAGCAGCGTGGTGACGATCGTGGCGATGAGGGCGAGGATGAGATCCGCCTCGCCGAGGTGGCTGCCCTCGAAGCGGCGCGGGCGCTGCACCTTGCGGATCCACACCGCGCCGAGCACTCCGGCGAGCACGAGGAGGCAGAAGACGTCGACGAGGAGCTGGAACCAGCCCTGGTGACCGAGCCACGGCAGCGTCGAGTGCTTGTCGACGGCCCCGATAAGGGCCATGAGGATCGTCGGGGCGAGGACGAGGAAGCCCCAGAAGATGACGGCGTGCATCAGCCCCGGGCCGAGGCGCTGGAGCAGCTTGCGTTGCCCGAGGACGATCGTCGCCTCGTTGCGGATCCGCCGCGGGACATCGTCCCGGCGCGAGACGGGCTTGCCGGCGCGCACGAGGCCGACGAGCAGCGTGACCCGCCGGACGAACAGCGTGCCGCTGGCCGCCAGGGCGACGGCGAGAGCGACGGCCGCGATCAGCGAGTCAACCGCCCTTCGACTTCCGGATCTCCGCCGAGATCGCGGGAAGCACTTCGTGCAGGTCGCCGATGACCGCGTAGTCGGCGCTGGCGAAGATCGACGCCTCGGCGTCGGGATTGACGGCCAGCAGGTGCTTGGCGCCCTTGCATCCAGCCATGTGCTGCGTGGCGCCGCTGATGCCACAGGCGATGTAGAGCTCGGGCGCGATCTTCGTGCCCGTCTGCCCCACCTGGTCGGTATGGGGGCGCCAGCCGGCCATGGTGACCGCCCGCGAGCACCCCACGGCAGCGCCGAGCAGACCGGCCAGCTCCTCGACCACGGCAAATCCCTCGGCCGACCCCACCCCGCGCCCGCCCGAGACGACCACGTCGGCGTCGGCCAGCGACACGCCGGCGCCGGCGGCGGCCTCACGCCGGCTGACCTTGACGACGACGTCACTGTCGGAGAGCTCGGGGTCGAAGGTCTCAACGGCCGCCTGGCCACCATTCGCCGTGTCGGCCCCGACCGCGTGGGCCGCGACCGTGAGAAGGAGCGGCGAGCCGTGGAGGTTGGCCTGCTCGAGCAGGCTTCCGCCCCAGCGAACGCGCGTCACCACAGCCGGGGAACCGAGCGTCAGCGCCGTGGTGTTCGCGCTCAGGGGTTGGTCGAGCTTGGCCGCGACGTGGGCCAGCACCTCGTTGCCGCGCTCACTCCCGGGGCCGATAACGGCGGCCGGCGAAAGCGCTCGCGTGAGCGTGACGATCGACTGAGCCCAGCCGGCCGGCGCGTAGGCCCTGAGGCGGGGTTCGTCGGCCACGTGTGCGACCGCGACGCCCCGCGCGCCCAATCCCGCCGCCTGATCGGCTGCCCCAGGTCCCGTCAGGACGGCGTGCAGCTCATCCCCGAGCCCACGTGCGAACGTCAACGCCTGCTGAGAGAGCTCATCCTCCGCGCCTTCGACAAAGACGAGGATCACGGCTGCACCAGACCGAGCTCGCGGAGCAACTCGACCACCGCGGGTGCCGCCTCGGCCCCGCGGCCGAGCACGCGCACCTGCTTGCCGTCGTCCGCGGGCAGCTGGAGGCGGACCATCTCGAGCCGAGCCTCGTCCGCGCTCGCCTGGAGCGTGTCGAGCGGCTTGCGCTTGGCGCGCAGCCGTCCGGGCACCGACGGGTAACGGGGCAGGTTGAGGCCCTCCTTCACGGTCACAACGGCAGGCAGCACCACCTCGTACACGTCACGGCCCCCGGCCACCTCCTGCTCACAGCGCAGCTTCCCCCCGTCGACCTCGAGCGCCTTGACGCCGGTCACGCAGGGCAGGCCGAGCGCCTGGGCTACCCGGATTGCGACCTGGAAGTTGCCGGCGTCGGCGGACTCGTTTCCGAAGAGCAGCAAGTCGTAGGGCTCGGGCTGGGCCCGGATCGCGGCCACGATCGCCGCCGCGGTGGCCTGGGGATCCCATTCCTCGCCGGCCGTCAGGAGATGAACGGCGCGCTCGACCCCGATGGCCATGACGTCGCGGAGCTGCTCCTCGGCCTCGGGCGGACCGAGCGTGAGCACGGTGCTGGACCCGCCATGGCGCTCGATGAGCCGAACCGCCTCCTCGGCGCCGCACTCCTCGTGCGGGCTGATCGTGAAGCCGAGGTGCCGGGTCGAGATCGCGCGCTCGTCCTCGGTGAGCACCATCTTGCCGCCGGTCAACGGCACGCGCTTGACACACACAAGTACGTTCATCTGCGGATGCCTAGGAGCTGAGGGCAGCGGGCTCGGCCTCGAGGCCGCGGACCCGAGCGTTGTCCGGGTCGAAGATCGGCGTCGAGTCCGTGAGCTGCACGGTCGCGGGATAGCGCTCGCCGAGATACTCGACGCTCAGCCGCTGACCGGCCGCGGCGAGCTCCGGGGGCAGGTAGCTCAGGAGGATGTGCTTGCCGATCGACGGCCCGGCGCCGGCGCTCGTCACGTACGAGCGGCGGCCGTTTCGGTCGACGATCGGCTCACCGGACTCGGTGAGCACCGGCTCGTGGCCGAGCATGTAGCGCTTGACGCCCGAGCGCGAGGTGTGATCGTCGACGGTCAGGGTGCACAGCACCGCCGCCGGCTCCTCCTCGCGGTGGCGCACGTGCGCTTCCTTGCCCACGAAGTCCTGGTCCTTGACCTTGCCCCAGGCCATGCCCGCCTCCACGACGTTGTACTCGCCGTCGAGCTCGGCGCCATAGGCGCGATAGCACTTCTCGAGCCGTCCGGTTGTGCCGTAGACGCCGATCCCCGCAGGAACGAGCCCATGTGGCTCTCCCGCCTCGGCGAGCATGTCCCACAGCTTCGCGCCGTGCTCCATCGGGACATACAGCTCCCAGCCGAGGTCCCCCACATAGGAGATCCGGGAGGCCATCACCTGCAGGGCGCCGGCCTCGATCGTCTTGAAGCGGGCGAAGGGCAGACCCTCGTTCGAGATGTCGTCGCCCGTGAGGCTGCCGAGGATGTCGCGGGCGCGCGGCCCCCACAGCCCGAGCGTGCACAGCGAGCTCGTCAGGTCGTGGATCTGCGCCGAGCCGTCGGCGGGTAGATGGTCCCGGAACCACTTCAGGTCCGACAGACCGTAGGCCCCGCCCGTGACCACGCGGAAGACGTCATCGTCCAGGCGCATGATCGTCAGGTCCTGCTTGAACGTGCCCGAGGGCGTGAGCAGCGGGGTGTAGACGGTCCGGCCGTGGGCCACGTCCATCTGACGCATGGCCACGCGCTGGACGACGTCGAGCGCGCCGGGTCCGGTGATGTCGAAGATGCAGAAGGCGGTGAGGTCGATCATCGCCGCGCGCTCGCGCATCGCGAGGTGCTCGGCGTTGATGATCGGCGACCACCACCGGGCCTCCCATTCCGCCTCGCGGCGGGTCACGCGGTCGCCGAACTCCTCGAGCAGCCCGGCGTTGGAGGCATACCAGTGGGGGCGCTCCCAGCCGGCGGTCTCGTAGAACACGGCGTCGAGGGCACGCTCCTGCTCGTAGAACGGCGAGCGGCGCAGGCCCCGGCTGCACTCCCACTGCTCCGCGGGATGGACGACTCCGTACATCTTGTTGAAGCCCTCGGAGGCGCGGGCGACGATGTGGGCACGCGTCTTCTGGCAGGGGTACGCGCGGGCGATGTTCGACTCGTAGACGTCGATCTCCGAGTCGCCGTGGACCATGAGCTCGGCCACCGTCTTGCCGGCACCGGGGCCCTCCTTGATCCAGACGGCGGCGGCCGACCACAGCCCCTCGATCTCGGGCGTCTCGCCCAGCAGGGGCATGCCGTCGTAGGTGACCGAGAGCACCCCGTTGATGGCGTACTTCACGCCCACGGACTCGTCGCCCACGATCTCGGGCATGAGCTCGAGCGCGATCTCCATCTGTGGGTCGAAGTCTCGCTGGGTGAACGGCAGCTCGGTGGGCGAGAGCGCCGACTCCTCGATCGACGGGATCTCCTCGGAGGTCAGGACGATCGGGCGGTGTGCGTAGGAGCCGATCTCGAGCGAGGTGCCGTCCTGACGCTCATACATGTTCGTGTCCATGTCGCGCACGATCGGGTACTCGATGAATGCGGTCGAGCGCTCGAACCGGGGCACCGGTCCGATGTCGATCATCTGATGGACCGCCGGGGTGAGGGGGATCTGCGCCCCGGCCATGCCGGCGATGCGCGGACTCCACGCGCCACAGCAGATGACCACGCGCTCGGCGGCGATCTCCCCGCGTGTCGTGAGCACCGAGCCCACCCGGCCGTCTGTGGTCACGAGGTCGCGGACCTCGGTGTTGGCGAACACGGCCAGGCCGGCGCCCTGCGCGCGCTCGCGCATGATCGTGCCGGCGCGCAGCGAATCGACCACGCCCGCTCCGGGTGTGTAGAAACCGCCGAGGATGAGCGTCTCGTCGATGTAGGGGACGAGCTCCTTGACCTCGGCCGGCGTGAGCATCCGCACCGGCTCGATACCCCAGGCCTTGGCCGAGGCCACACGCCGGGCGAGCTCCTGCATGCGAGCCTCGGTACGCGCGATCTCGATGCCCCCGCACTCGGTGAAGACACCGAGCTCCTTGTACTGACGGAGGCTTTCGAGCGTGAGCTCGGTCATCTCGCGGGAATGATCGACGGGGAAGATGAAGTTCGAGGCGTGACCCGTGGAGCCGCCCGGGTTCGGCAGCGGGCCCTTGTCGATGAGGACGATGTCGCGCTCGCCCAGCTGTGTGAGGTGATAAGCGAGGCTGTTTCCGACGATGCCGGCGCCGATGATCAGCGTCCGGCACCGACCGGGGAGCCCCTGCTCGCTCCCGTTCGTGGAGTCGGCCATACCCTCTGATATATCAGATGCGTGTCAGCGTGGTCAACCAGCGCCACCTGGCTCATCCGTCCCCTTTCCCCCCCGAGGGCTCAGGGGAGCGATGACGGACGTCGATGCCGCCGAAATGAGCGTCTCAGGCGATCCGACGACCGCCGGCTCGGTGCCCCCTCCGGGATGGCCGGGCGCAACTTCATGCGTGCCCGCCGGCGCGGCTCTTCCCGGCGCCGTCGGCTCGGCGTCACGAGGACCCGCCGCCGCGCCCCCCTACCCGTTGGCGCCCGAGGCCGCGGCCGCGCTCGCCGCCCTGAAGGCGGAGGAGATCCTGGTCCGCGCCGCCGCCGCGACAACCTCCGAGGAGGCGGCGATCCGCTGGCGCCTGCGCGCCGCGACGTTCGACAATGCGTTGGTCTATGTGGCCTACGCGGTGTTCTGCACCGTCGTGGGGTGGAACCCGCTCACCCTCGCCCACATCATCATCGGGAGCCTCTCCGCCTTCGCCTACCACTTCGCCTTCGAGTGCCGCGACGGCCAGACGCCGGGCAAGCGCCGGTACGGCATCCGGGTCGTCGCGGCCGACGGGGGTCCGGCCGGCCCGCGGGCGATCGCCCTGCGCTCGGTGCTGCGCGCCGTCGACCAGCTCCCCGTCTCCTATCTCTCGGGCCTCGTCAGCATGCTGCGCACAGGCCCGGCCCGGCGCCAGCGCATCGGCGACCTGGTCGCCCACACCAAGGTCATCGCGGTCGAGGGCCGCGCGGTCAGCCGCGGAACCCCGAGCTGGTACCTGCCCGTCGCCACCATGCTCGCGCTAGTCGCCTCGATCCTCGTCCTCGTCACGGCACTCAGCATCTCGCCCGCGCAGCTCCGCCCGAGCCAGACCGCGGCCAGCATCCGCTGAACCCGGGCAGGGCTCAGGACGAGGCGCGGGCGACTCGCCGAGCCGGCTCGACTCGGCGAGACAGAGCACGACCATGATGAGCGCCACGAGGCCGGTGAGTACCCAGCCGGCCATTGCGCCGCTGACCAGGTACACCACGGTCAGGGCAGCCACGGCGGCGAATCGCCCCCGCGGCGCGCCTTCGCCGAGGCGCAGGGAGAAGGCGAGGTGCGCGAGCAGATAGAGGGAGACCCCACCGCACAGCGCGAGCCGGCCGGAAGCGCCGAGCGCCGCGGAGGGATCGGCGTGGACGAGGAGCTTCAAGCCGACGGCGAAGATGATGATGCCGCCCACGATGGGCAGATGGAGGTAGCTGTAGGCGTCGGCCGCGGCCAGTACCGGGTCGCCATGGCCCCGCAACCTGTCTTCGGCAGCGCTGGCGAAGCGGTCGAAGTACACCCACCAGAGCCCGATCGCGATGACGAGCGCGAAGCCGACCTCGGCCACAAGGCCGGCGCCGAGCGGCCGCACCCGGCCTCCCGATCCCCCCACCGCACCCGCGCCGACGGAGACGATCGACTCGCCCAGGCAGATGAGCACGAACAGCCCGTAGCGCTCGGCGAAATGGGCCACGGCCACCCGCTGGAGGCCGCGCAGCCGCTCGCGCGTCAGCCAGGCCGGACCGGCGTAGTCGATGGCCACGGCAAGGAACCAGAGCACGTCTCGGACCAGCCCCGTGGTGAACGAGCCGATCACGAGCAGGGCCATGCCGATGAGGACTGTCGTCGCGAAGCCGACGATCGCGGCCCACTTGGCGCTGCCGCGGCGCGACGCGTCGGCGTAGAGCGCGAGGTGGAGCAGGCGCACGACCGCATAGCAGACGGCGAACAGAGTGCCCTCGCCGGCGAAGGCGCGGGGAACGGCCAGGCCCGCCACGAAGATGAAGACGCTGGCCGGCAGCAATACGACGCGCAGCACACCCGCCGCCTCGACCTCGGCGTTGGCGGCCCAGGCGAAGGCCGACCACGCCCACCAGATGAGGGCGAGCACGAGCATCGACCGGCCGAAGCCCGACCAGGTCAGACGGCTCGCGAGGAGCGTCGTGACCTGGGTGACGGCGAAAGCGAAGACGAGATCCCAGAGCAGCTCGACCGGCGTGCTGCGGTGCTCGGGCGCGAGCGTCTCGTCTTCGGGCGCGCTCAAACGCGGGACGCTGCCCGGCCGGGCTCGCGCGCGCGGCCGCGTGCGTCCGGCTCGTGCCCGGAGAGCCGCTGCAGGGCCTGCTCGTAATCGTCGTAGCGGCGAAACAGCCGGGTCCACGCCCAGCCGGCGGAGTGGCGCAGCTCGCGGCTGCGGTCGGGGTCACCCGGCCGCCCGCGCGCGGCCTGCAGCTCACGGTGCTCGGCGATCGCCGCTCCCAACGTGTTCTGAGCGCCCTCGTCGTCGAGCAGGCTGGCCTCGAGGTGGGTGCGGAGGATGAGCAGCTCGCGCTCGGTGGCCCGGCGCGCCCGCCGGGTGGTCCGGGTCCGCTGGGCGAAGCGGTCCCAGGCCTGGGCAAAGGCGATGAAGTTCGTCCGGCCGCCGGCCCGGTGCGCGGCGAGCATCGGGCAGATCCCCTCGCGGGTGCTGTAGGCGCCGACGATGATGTCGTGGCGGTCGAGGCTCTCGAGCATGGCCACCCGCGTGGCCCGGGGCAGACACGCGACGGCGAGGCGCAGGTCGGTGATCGCCTGGCGCCTCCGTCGCATAGGGTTCACCGCCCGCATCCGCGCCGCCACGATATCGGCGGTGCTCGACAGCGACAAGCCATTTCCTCGCGGCGAAAGGAACCTTGCAGATGAAGCTGGGTGTGCACATCGGCTACTGGGGTCTCGGGATGGGTCCCCAGGAGCAGCTCGCCGTGGTCAAGGAGGCCGAGCGGCTCGGCTACGACTCGGTCTGGACCGCCGAGGCGTACGGCTCGGATGCGGCAACCGTGCTCGCCTGGCTGGCCGCCAACACCTCGACGATCCGCCTCGGCTCGGCCATCTTCCAGATCCCCGGGCGCAGCCCCGCGATGACGGCGATGACCGCGGCGACGATCGACGAGCTCTCCGGGGGGCGCATGATCCTCGGCATCGGATCCTCCGGGCCCCAAGTCGCCGAGGGCTGGCACGGCCAGCGCTTCGCCCGCCAGCTCCAGCGGACCCGGGAGTACGTCGCCGTCGTCCGCAAGGCGCTCTCCCGGGAGCGCCTCGAGTACCGGGGCCAGACGATCGAGCTGCCGCTGCCCGACGGCCCCGGGAAGGCCCTCAAGCTGACCATCGCGCCCGTCCAGGAGCGGATCCCCATCTACCTGGCCGCCATCGGACCGAAGAACACCGCGCTGGCCGGCGAGATCGCGGACGGGTGGATCCCGACGTTCTTCTCGCCCGAGCACGTGGCCGACCTGCGCGCACTTCTCGAGGAGGGCGCCGCGCGTTCGGGCCGCTCGCTCGACGGCTTCGACATGGCTCCCACCGTGAATGCCTTCATCTCCGACGATCGCGCGCAGGCCCGCGACATCATGCGCCCGGTCCTTGCCCTCTACATCGGGGGCATGGGCTCGCGCAAGCAGAACTTCTACAACCAGCTCGTCCGGCGCTACGGCTTCGAAGCTGCGGCCGGTGAGGTCCAGGACCTCTACCTCGAGGGCAAGAAGGACGAGGCGGGCGCCGCCATCCCGGACGAGCTCATCGACATGGTCTCCCTGTGCGGGCCGCGCGAGGCCGTGCGCGACCGGCTCCGCGCCTTTCGCGAGGCAGGTGTCGGCACGCTCATGATCACCCCGATGGCGTGGAGCGCGCCGGATCGCATCGCACAACTGCAGGCAGTGGCCGAGCTGGCGGAGTGAGCCGCCGGCCTCGTCGGTTCTTCCTCGGCGCCTTCGGCCAGCCCGGCCACGCGTTCCCCATGCTCGCCCTCGGCCGAGCCCTCGTGGCGCGCGGGCACGACGTCACCTACGAGACCTGGGCCCGATGGCGCGACCACGTCGAAGCCGAGGGCATGCGCTTCGTCGCCGCTCCCGAGCAGCCCACCTTTCCCACCCCCGAGGCGCCGATCAAGCCCTACGAGGCGGTGATCTGGGCCACGGCCCGGACGCGCCCGGCGCTCGCCGAATGCGCTCCCGACGTGGTGGTGCACGACATCCTCACGCTCGCCCCGGCGATGGCCGGCGAGCTCGAGAACGTGCCCGTCGCCACCCTCGTCCCCCACGTCTATCCGGTCGGCGGGCCGGGCTTTCCCCCTTACGCCTTCGGCGCCCGCCTCCCGCGCACGCGCCTGGGACGGCGCCTGTGGAGCTCGTTGGATCCGTTCATGCAGGCAGGCCTCCGGCGCGGCCGGGAGGAACTGGACGCCACGCGCGCGACCCTCGGCCTTCCCCCGGTCACGCGCCTGCACGGCGGCCTCAGCGCCCGGCTGTGCCTCGTCGGGACCTTCCCGCAGCTCGAGTACCCGCGTCCCTGGCCGGCAGAGGTTCACGTCGTCGGCCCGCTCATGTGGGAGCCGGCTCATCCCGCCGTGCCGCCGCCGCCCGGGGAGGAGCCGCTCGTTCTCGTGGCTCCGTCGACCGCCCAGGACCCCGATCAGCTGCTGTTGCGCGCCGCCGTCGCCGGCCTGGAGGGCGAGCCCGTGAGAGTCCTGGCGACGTGGAATCGCCGGCTCCCGCCCGCTCCCGTGCGCGCCCCCGCCAACACCCGGCTCGTCGAATGGCTCTCCTACGCCCAGACGATGCCCCAGTGCGCCGCGGTCATCTGCCATGCCGGCCACGGGACGATGGCCCGGGCGCTGGCGTGCGGATGCCCAGTGCTCGCCGTCCCCCACGTCGGCGACATGGCCGAGAACGCCGCCCGGGCCGACTGGGCCGGAGTCGGGGTCCGCCTGCCCTGGCGCTTCGTCGGCCCCGCTGCTGTGCGCCTGGCGGTGCGCCGGCTCCTCGGCGACGGCGCCCTGCGGGCGCGGGCCGACGCGCTGTCCCGCTGGTCGGCCGCCCACGACGGGGCGGCGCGGGCGGCGGAGCTGGTCGAGGCGCTGGCCGGCTGAGCGGACCCGCCGGAGGCCTCGGTCGGCGCTCAGGGGAACTTCAGGCCGTGCTCGCGCACGAAGGCGACGAGCTCGGGCTGCTCGCCCGTGAGGACGTCGACCGGCTCGCCGTAGCAGGTGCACAGCTCGACCACCGCGTGCTCGTCGGTGACCTCGAGCGCCCTCCAGCTGGCCCCACCCTCCTGCCAGCGCTCGAGATCGGCCAGGGTCAGCGTGGGTCGCGGGCCCATTCGATGATCTTGTCGGAGCCCTGGACGACGGCGCCCTCGTCGGTGACCAGCGCGGGCACCCAGTGGTTGCCGGTCAGGCGCTTGACCTCACGACGCCCGGGGGTGAGGTTGAGCGAACCGAGCGAGCCGAGGCCGTAGGTCCGGATCACCTCCGGGTCATATCCGGCATCGCGCAGCGCGTGGTATGCCCTCCCGCAGGGGTGACCTCCGGGACGCGGCGCCGGCTTCCACGTGCCGTAACAGACGTAGAGCTTCACGGAGACCTCCGGTGCGGGCGGGAGTAGAGCTCCGGGGGTGGGACTCGAACCCACAACATTTCGGTTAACAGCCGAACGCTCTGCCGATTGAGCTACCCCGGATCAGGATGATGGCCGGAGGGCCTAGCACCGTCATCGACGGCGCCGGGGCCTCCTTGACTACGGACGGAACTCTAGCGGCAGGGCCCGGCGCCTAGAGGGCCGAGCCGCGGCGTCCCCGGCGCTGGTTCCGCCTGCCCCGCTTGCCCGTGAGCTGCCACGGCCCGGGCGTCATGTCGAGCACGACGTTGACGAACCAGACGATGAGGGTGGCGGCCACGAGCGTTCCAAAGCCGTGGATCTGAAAGCCCCCGACGATCGCCCGCGTGATGACAAGCATGAGCATGGAGACGAAGAACCAGGCGATTCCGAGGGTGAGGATGGCCAAGGGGAAGGTGACGAAGCGCACGAATGGCTTGAGGATCGTGTTCAGAACGCCGAACACGGCCGCGGCGGCGAGAAGCGCTCCGGCGCTGTTGACGTGCACGCGCGAGAGGACCGCAGCCACGATCCCGAGCACGATGGCGTTGGTGAGCCACGAGATGGCCAGCCTGAGGCCGAACGATGGTCGGAAGTCGCGGCTGATCGGTTCGGATTCCCGGTAGCTCATTCCCTCATCCTCCCATACCGGACATGCCCGTCTACACGGCCTTCTCGAGCCGAGAGACGACCTCATGGATCGCCTCGAGCACCTGCTCGCGCTCGCGCGCCAGCTCGGGGGTCCGCGACCGGCCCTCGGCCCGGGCGCGGCGGATCGCCCGGTCGAGGCGCATGCGCTCGAGGACGAGCCGGGCGTGCTCGAGCTGCTCGACGCTCACCTCGCCGGCGCGACCGGCCCGGGCCACGAGGTCGGCGACGGTGCGCGCGAGCTCGTCGTCGTCGGGAGGCAAATCCCCGAGCGGCGCCGCGGTGCGCCCGACGAGGTGGCGGGCGGCACGCCGGTAGGCGTCGTTGCGCAGGAGGGCGTCGATGTCGATCGAGGCGAGCGCCGAGGCCCCGGCCGCGGGCACGGCGACGCAGGCCACGAGCAAGGCTCGCTCGGCCCGGTCGGCCGTGTCGAGCGGGCCGGGCACGCCGCCGGCGCCGGACGGCGAATGGCCTCCATCGCGGCGCGCCGGGCGGTCGCCGCGTCCCCGCGTGGCCTCCGCGGCGGGCACCGGACCTTCCAGCAACGCCGTGATCCGGGTCTCGGTGAGCTCGAGCCGCCCGGCGATCCGCTGGAGAAGCTCGTCCCGAAGCACGCTGGCGGGCAGTCCTGCGAGCACCGGGCGCAGCTGGGCGATGGCCCGATCGCGCCCCTCGGCCGAACCGGTGTCCGCCCGCTCGAGGATCCGTGCGACCTGGAAGGCCACGAAGGGCACCGACGCCTCCACGCGGGCCCGGAGCGCGTCGGCGCCCTCGCGCTCGATGAGCTCGGCCGGATCCATCCCGTCCGGGAGCGCGACGACGCGGAGGTCGAGGTTGCGGGCGGCGGCGATCGGCGCGGCCCGGAGCATCGCCTCCTGGCCGGCCCTGTCGGCGTCGAGGCAGAGCTCGAGCACGCCGGCCACCCGCTGGAGCTCGCCGACCTGCTCCTCGGTCAGCGCCGTGCCCATGATGCCCACCGCGTTGCGCAGCCCGGCCTGGTGGAGCGCCAGCACATCCGTGTAGCCCTCGACGAGCACGACCCGCCCCGCGCGCGAGGCGGCGGCCCGGGCGACGTGGATCCCGAAGAGCTGGGCGCGCTTGTGGTAGATCTCGCCCTCGGAGGTGTTGAGGTACTTCGGCGGCTGGTTATCGCGCATGGCACGGGCGCCGAAGCCGACGATCCGGCCGCGCGCGTCCGCGGAGGGGAACATGATCCGCTCACGGAAGCGATCGAACACCTGGCCCGGACGCGTGCGCGAGCGCTGGGCCAGGCCTGCGGCCAGTAGCTCCTCCTCGGTGAACCCGGCGCGCCGCGACGCGGTGAGGATGCGATCCCACGCGCTCGGCGCGTAGCCGACGCGGAAGTCCCGCAGCGTCTCCTCCGTCAGCCCGCGTCCGAGCAGGTACGCCCGCGCCGCCTCGGCCTCTCGACCTTCCCAGAGGTAGCGCGCATAGAAGTCGGCGGTGCGGCCAAGGAGCGCGTGCAGGCGCTCTCGCCGACGCCGCTCTGCGGCGGCCTGAGGATTCTCCTCGACGGTCTCCAGCTCGACGCCGAAGCGGCTCGCCAGCGACTCGAGCGCACCCACGAAGTCGAGGCCCTCGGTCTCCATGACGAACTTGAACACGTCGCCCGAGGCCTGGCAGCCAAAGCAGTGGTAGACCTTCTTGAAGGGGTCGACGCCGAAGGACGGCGTGCGCTCGTCGTGGAACGGGCAGCGGCCCACGTACTCGTCCGGACCCGCACGCCGCAGTTCGGTGCGGGCGGAGACGACCGCGATGATGTCTGCGGCCTCGCGCACGCGATCGCGCGAATCGGCGGTGTAGCGGCTCATTCGGGAGTCCGGCTCGAACCTCAGGGCGCGAACGAGGCGGGGACGCTCATGTCCTCGAAGGCGCGGATGCAGAAGCGGTCGGTCATGCCCGCGAGATGATCGGTGACCCGGTCGGCCAGCTCGCCGCCGGGGCTCGAGCCGGGGAGCTCCTCGGGATTCGTGCAGAAGTGATCAAACAGCGTGCGGATGACGAGGTCGATCTTGGCGTGCTCGCGCGTCGCCTCGGGACCGAGGTACACGCGCTCGAACATGAACGCCCGCAGAGCCGACATCGCGCTCCCCACGGGCTCGCCCTGGAGGATGTCGCCCGCGCACTCGGAGGTCTCGACGAGGTCGTGCACCAGCATGTCGATGCGCTGCGGCCCCGAGTCGCCCAGGACGGCGATCGGCTCGGCGGGCAGGTCGCCGGGCACGATGACCCCGGCGCGCAGGGCGTCGTCGATGTCGTGGTTGATGTAGGCGAAGCGGTCGACGAGGCGGACGATCTTGCCCTCGAGGGTGTCGGGCTCCTTGGAGCGCCCCGAGTGGCTCACGATCCCGTCGCGCACGGCGTCGGTCAGGTTGAGACCCCGGCCGTCGCGTTCCAGCACCTCGACCACGCGCAGCGAATGCTCATAGTGGCGAAAGCTCCGCCGGAAGCGACGCTCCAAGCAGCGGTCGAGCGCCTCCTCGCCGATGTGACCAAAGGGCGGGTGCCCGAGGTCGTGGCCGAGGCCGATCGCCTCGACGAGGTCTTCGTTCAGACGCAGCGCTCTGGCCACGGTGCGCGAGACCTGGGTGACCTCGAGCGTGTGCGTCAGGCGCGTCCGGTAGTGATCGCCGGCGGGCGAGACGAAGACCTGAGTCTTGTGCTTGAGCCGGCGGAAGGCCTTGGAGTGGACGATGCGGTCGCGGTCGCGCTGAAACGGCGTGCGCAGCCCGCAGTCGGCCTCGGCGCGGCGCCGCGGTGCCGGATAGGACGGCGTGGCGAGACGGGAAAGCATCTGGTGCTCGAGCGCCTGGATCCGCGCCGCGAACGCCTCGGCGACCTCACCGCCAGGATGGACGTATCCGGTCTGAGTGGGGATGCTGGACACAGAACGATTCTGACAGCGCGAGGCACGGACCCGCGGCCGTCTCCGGGCGAACGTCTAGGCTGCCCGGCGGTGGTGGCGTTGCGCCGGCAGGGACAGAGGAAGACCAGCGCGATCGCGTCGAGCGCGTTGGCCCGGTTCACGCCCGATACCTGGGCGCTCATCGCCATCGCCGGGGCCGTCCTGCTCGTCAATCTCCCCTACCTCCTGGGGATTCTGGACGCCAACCCCCTCGGTCCCCGCAGCGGGCTCGCGAGCGCGGTGACCCCGGGTCCGCTGCCCGGCCAGCCGACGATCGACCCCAACGCGGGCTTCATCTCCCAGGCCGTCAGCCACCGGGCCGCCCTCGACCTGCTCCACCTCCACCTTCCGTGGTGGAATCCGTTCGAAGCCACGGGGACGCCCTTGGCCGGCGAGATGCAGTCCGCGGCGCTGTTCCCGCTGACCCTGCTCACCGCGCTCTCGGGCGGGCAGCTCATCGAGCACGTCCTGCTCGAGTTCCTGGCCGGCATCGCCACCTACTGGCTGCTGCGCCGGCTCGACGTGAGCCGGTTCGCGGCAACGGCGGGTGGGATTGCCTTCGCGCTCAACGGGACGTTCGCCTGGTTCGCGCATGCCACGGTCAACCCCGTGGCCTTCCTGCCTTTGCTGCTCCTGGGCCTCGAACGCGCGCGGGAGGCGACGCTCGAGGAGCGCCGGGGTGGCTGGGGCCTGATGGCACTCGCCGGCGCGCTCTCCTTCTACGCCGGCTTCCCGGAGGTCGCCTACCTGGACGCCCTACTCGCGCTGTGCTGGTTCGCATGGCGCGCGGTGGGCCTCGGCGGTGCGGGAGCTCCCAGGTTCGCCGCCAAGGCCGGTCTCGGCGCCGTCGTGGGGGCGTTGCTGTGCGCCCCGCTCCTGATCGCCATGGTCGACTACTTCAACCATGCCGACCTGTGGCTACACGCCCACGGCTACTTCAGCCACGTCCACCTGCCGGTTCAGGCCATCCCCCAGCTGATCATGCCCTACACCTTCGGGCCGATCTTCGCCTTCACCGACCCGAAGTTCGTCGTTTTTGCCAACTGGGACAACGTGGGCGGCTACCTCTCGGCCTCGCTGCTCGTCCTCGCCCTGCTCGGCCTGGCCTCCCGTGGCCGGCCGGGGCTGCGTCTCGTGCTCGCGCTGTGGGTCGTCGTGATGGTCGCGCGGATGTACGCCGCTCCGGCGTTCTTGGGCGACCTGGTCAATCTTCTTCCAGGACTCGCCAACGCGGCCGTGTTCCGCTACGCCTCGGCCTCCGTCGAGCTCGCCGTGGTCATCCTGGCGGCACTGGGCCTCGATGCGCTCGTGCGGGCTCCAGTCCGTCGCCCGCTCGCCCTCGCGGGCGCGGCTGCGCTCGCCGCCGTCGGGGCGGCCGTGCTCGTGGCGCGGCCGCTCACGGAGCAGCTCGGCCCGGTCTACGGCCGTCATCCCTACCTCGCTGTGGCGACGGCGTGGGCGGCCCTCACGGTCGGGGCCGTGCTCCTGGCCGGACTCCTGCGCACGCCCCGGGCACGGAAGCTCCTGGCGGCCGGGGTCATGGCGCTCGACGCGATGGTGCTGTTCGCGGCGCCGGAATTCTCCGCGCCCCGCTCGGTGCAGGTCGACACCGCGCCGGTTGCCTACCTGCAGCACCACCTGGGGGACGGGCGGTACTTCACCCTCGGTCCTCTCGCCCCCAATTACGGCGCCTACTATGGCCTGGCTTCCCTCAACGCCGTCGACGTCCCGGTCCCGTCGGCCTTTCAGCACTTCGTCAACGCGCGGCTGGACTCCGCCGTCAATCCGACCGCGTTCGTCGGCAACCTGGGTGGCGCGCGCCCGCTCGGCGCGCCGTCCCCCGCGACGGAGCTGAGGCGCAACCTCGCCGGCTACCGGGAGGCCGGTGTTCGCTACGTGCTCACGCCGGCCGGGCAGGCCCTCCCGCAAACCGCGGGCGGTCTGCGCCTCGTCTTCCGCACGCCCACGACGTGGATCTACCACCTGGACGGCGCGGCGCCGTTCATCGCGGCCTACGGCGGCGGCTGCACGGCGGCGAGGACAAGCGATGTCGCCGCGCGGACGAGCTGCCGGACCGTGGGACTGCTCGTCCGCCGTGAGACGACGATGCCGGGCTGGAGCGCGACCGTCGACGGACGCCCGGCCACGATCCATACCGTGGACGGGATCTTCGAAGGCATCGCCGTTCCGCCGGGGCGCCATGAGGTGCGCTTCGGCTTCACGCCCCCAAACCTCGCCTGGGGCGTCGTCGGCTTCATCCTCGGGCTGCTCGGTCTCGGCATCGCCGGGTGGCAACGCCGCGCCGCCGGCCCGCGCTCCGCCCGCCGCGCTCCCACCGTTGCCGTCCCGCCCGTGTCTGGCGCGGAGTAGGCCGGTCCGGCCCGCTCCCGCCAGAGCTCAGCCGTGGACGAGCGGTCGGAAGCGCACTTGCGCGTGGTGCTCGGCCGTCTCCCCGATTGCCCGTTCGGCCTGGCGGAGCGCGAGCTCCGAGGCCTCGGGCGCCTCGGCGAGTGGCGCTCCGAGGGCGCCCACAAGGAAGCGGTAGGACTCCTCCCCCAGCGGGAACGCGGCCGCCTCGCACGAGCTGCATACGACCCCCCCGGCGGAGGCTGAGAAGCCCCGCAGGTGCTCGATCTCCCCGCAGGCCGCGCACGATCCGAGCTGGGGCACGATCCCCGCGGCGAGCAGCAGCTTGAGGCGGAAGGCGAGGCCGTTGGCGGCTCGCGCCTGGGCGGGGTCCCCGTCCAGGAGCGCGAGCTGGTTGGCCAGGAGGCGGAACACCTCGGGATGGGGGTCGGAGGTCTCGAACAGCCGGGCGACCGCGTCGCAGGCTCGTGCCGCGGCGTCGAGCGTGGCGGCGTGTTCCCGCAGCCCGGGGTGCACGGCGACGGTGTCGACGCCGGTCACCGTGTAGAGATCGCCCCGGCCCTCCCGGAGCAGGGCGTGGATGTGGACGAACGGCTCGAGCCGGGCGCCGAAGCGGCTCCGCGACCGCCTCGCGCCCTTGGCGATCGCTCCAATCCGCCCATGGTCCGGCGTGTAGAGGTGGACGATGCGGTCGGCCTCGCCGTAGCGGATCGAACGGAGGACGATCGCGTCGCTCTTCAGAGGCGCGGACACGCGCTATACTTTATGAAGCATGAAAGTGACCCTGTACACGACCGATGCCTGCTCGCGTTGCACGAGCGCGAAGGCGCTCCTGGGCAAGCGTGGCATCGACTATGACGAGATAAATCTGGCAAGGGACCCGGACGGCCGGTCCGAGCTCCAGAAGCGCACGGGGATGTTCACCTTCCCCCAGATCGTTATCGGCGAGCAGACGATCGGCGGCTTCGACGAGCTCGTGCGCGCCGACCGACAGGGCCGGCTGCGCGAGCTGACTGGGCTCGACTCCTCGGCCGCGGCCTGAGGCGGCCGTCACATCGGCGGTCTCCGGCGTGGCCGCGGCCGAGCCTGGCAGTGCTCGCACACGTACGTGCCGCGGCCGGCCGCGACGATCTTCCTGATCGGCCGCCCGCACACCGGGCACGGCTCGCCTGCGCGGCGGTGGACGAGGAAGAGGTCCTGAAAGGACCCGCGCGCGCCGTCGACGTGGCGGAAGTCATCGATCGACGCCCCTTTGGCGTCGATGCCGGCAGCCAGCGCCTCCTCGACGGAACGTCGCATGGTCTCCCACTGGGTCGCCGTGAGCCGCCCGGCCGGCCGTAGCGGGTGGATGCGGGCACGGAACAGGGCTTCGTCGGCGTAGATGTTGCCCACGCCGGCGATGTGGCGCTGGTCGAGGAGGAAGGCCTTGACGGGCGCGCTTCGCCCGCGGGCGCGGGCGCGCAGGTAGTCGGCCGTGAACGCCGAGGTGAAGGGCTCGGCCCCCAGACGGCTCGACAGGTAGGCATCCCGGGCCGCGGCGCCGTGCAGGAGATGGCCGGTGCCGAAGCGGCGCGGATCGACGTACACGAGCCGGTGGCCGGTGCTCAGCTCGAGGCGCACCCGCGTATGCGGCGGGTCGACGGCGGGGTCGAGGAGCAGCGTCCCGGTCATGCGCAGGTGCAGGAGCAGGTAGCGCTCCTGGGAGAGCGTCCACACGAGGTACTTGCCGGCGCGGCCGACCCGCTCGATGCGAGCGCCCGCCAGCGCGCCCCCGACGGCGGCCAGGGGCTGAGGCAGCGTCCAGCGGGGGTCGAGGATCTCGGCCGCGTCGATCCGCGCCCCTTCGAGACGAGGAGCGAGCTGGCGGCGGATCGTCTCGACCTCGGGAAGCTCGGGCATGAAGGGACCGCCGGGCCTACAGGAAGGCGGGTCCGGGAATGGCGGATTCTGCCACCTCCTCTCCGGGCCCCGGAGCCGGCGGCCCGGAGCGCGCTCAACCCCCGCGACGGAGCTGCGCGCGGGGGTGGGCGTCGAAGTAGACGTCCCGCAGCCGCTCGGCGGAGAGATGGGTGTAGATCTGGGTCGTGCCGATGTCGGCGTGGCCGAGCATCTCCTGAAGGGACCGGAGATCGCAACCGCCGGAGAGCAGGTGGGTGGCGAAGCTGTGTCGCAGGGTGTGCGGGCTCATCTTGTGCTCGAGCCCGGCGGTCCGGGCG
Organism: uncultured Solirubrobacterales bacterium; assembly: GCA_963795525.1. Lineage (GTDB taxonomy): Bacteria > Actinomycetota > Thermoleophilia > Solirubrobacterales > Solirubrobacteraceae > Palsa-465. Next base: position 389,171 of record CAWCIA010000005.1, on the reverse strand, counting down.
TGGCGCTGCACGATCTTGTAGAGGCCCTGACGGGAGAGCCGGGTGCCCCGCAGGTTGACGAAGACGTGGCGCTCATCGCGGATTCCCACGAGCCGGGGCCGCCCGCGGTCGAGGTAGGTTTGGAGGCTCTCGACCGCCTTGCTGCCGATGGGCACGATGCGCTCCTTGCACCCCTTGCCGCGCGCGCGCAGCATCCCAGCCTCGAGATCGACGTCGAGGAGCTCGAGCGCGATCGCCTCCGAGGCACGCAGGCCGCAGGCGTACATCGTCTCCAGCAGGGCGCGGTCGCGGATGGCCCCGTCCGAGTTGCCGCGCGGCTGGCTGAGCAGGACGGCCACCTCGTCGCGGGAGAGGACCTTGGGCAGGCGCCCGGGCGAGCGCGGCCCGCGCAGCTCGCTCGTGGGGTCGTGGGCGACGATCTGCTCGCGACGCAGATGGCGGTAGAACGAGCGCAGGCAGGCGATCTTGCGCTGCAGGGTGGCCGGGGCGACAGGCGGGCGGTCGTCACGGCCCTCGGCGAGCTCGGAGACGAACGCGGTGAGGTCGCCGGGCGTCACCCCGAGCGGGTCGAGTCGGCGGCGGTCCAGGAACTGCCCGTACTGCTGAAGGTCGGAGCGGTAGGCCTCGAGCGTGTTGCGCGACAGTCCGCGCTCGAGCTCGAGGTAGGCGAGGAAGTCGAGCATGAGCTCGGCCAGCCGCGGCGCCTCGCGGGGCGCCTGGATCGTCGTCATAGCCGCGTATTCGCGCCCCCATGGGCGCTTCCTGCCGGTGAGAGCTCACCCCCGCGGGCCCCGGAGCAGCCGGATGACTCTGGCGGCGCGCGTTCAGGCGAGCCCGGATCGCGAGCGGGCAAGCCAGAGCAGGGCGATGAGCGACTTCGAGTCCTCGCACGCCGCGATCGCCTCGTCCAGACGCGCGAGCGGCCACGGGACGATCTCGATCCGCTCGGCCTCGATCGGCTCGTGCTCGGCGACGTCGGAGAGGTCCTCGGCGAGGTAGAGCCACACGCGCTCATCGCTGAAGCCCGGGCTCGTGTAGAAGCAGAACAGCTGCTCCCATCGGGCGGCCTGCTTGCCGATCTCCTCGACCAGCTCGCGCCGGGCGGTTTCGAGCGGCGGCTCATCGGCGACGTCGAGCTTCCCGGCGGGGATCTCGAGCGAGGCAGGCTCGCCGATCGCCTCGCGGGGCTGGCGTGTCAGCCAGACGTGCTCGTCATCGACGGGGAGGATCCCGACCGCGCCCGGATGCCAGACCTTCTCCCGGGTCACCTCCTCGCCGTCCGCGTAGCGAAAGCGCTCGACCCCCACGCGGATGATCGTGCCCTCCCAGGTGACCTCGGAGCCGATGGGCTCGAACGCGCTCACGGCTCCCCGGCCCCCGGTAGTTCGGCGCCAGCCGACGCCCGACTCCCCGGGAGTTCGGCGCCAGCCGAACTCCCAAGGGAATCCGCGTAAGCGGATTCCCCAATGAGCGCTAGGGCGACGTCGAGCATCCCCTCGAGCGCATCGGCGCTCACGCGCTCGGTCGGCTCGTGGTTGCGCTCCGTCCCGTTGGCCAGGTTTGCGCACGGGAAGCCCGCGGCCTCGAAGGCGTTCGCGTCCGAGCCGCCGCCCGTCACGATGTGGCTCGGCTCGTAGCCGCACGCCCGGAGAGCCCGCTCAGCAAGCTCGACCTGGGGCGCGCGGGCGCGGGTGCGGTAGCCCTTGAACAGCTGCGCGACGGTGACGTCAAGATCGCACTCGGTGGCGTTGGCGGCGTCCTGGAGGTGGTCGATCATCTCCGTGGCCACGGCCTGCACGCGCGCGTCCTCGAGGCTCCGGGTCTCCGCCTCGAGCCAGCAGCGCTCGGGCACGACGTTGCCGCCGGTTCCGCCCGAGATCCGTCCGACGTTGGCCGTCGTCTCGGGGTCGAGGCGGCCGAGGCTCATGGCGGCGATGGCCCGTGCGGCGGCGGCGATCGCGCTGCGGCCGGCCTCGGGCCGGATGCCGGCGTGCGCCGCCCTGCCGCGGAACTCCGCCTCGATATGGTGGTAGCTCGGCGAGGCGAGGACGATCTCCCCGATGGGGGAGGCGTGATCGAAGACGAAGCCGAAGCGACTGCGCAGCCGGGTCGTCTCGAACTCCTTGGCGCCGCGCATCCCGACCTCCTCGCACACTGTGAAGAGCAGCTCCACGCTCACCGGCGGGGGCTCGGGGGCGGCGAGCAGCGCGCGGGCGAGCTCGAGAGCCACCGCGACGGCAGCCTTGTTGTCGGCGCCGAGGATGCCCTCATTGGCGTTCTCCCAGCCACCCTCGACGAGCACCGGCTCGACCGGGGCGGTCAGCGGAACGGTGTCGAGGTGTGCGCAGATGAGGATCGCTTCCGAACCGGCTCCCGGTATGCGGGCGAACACGTTGCCGGCGTCCGCGCCGGCCACGGGACCGGCGTCGTCCTCCTCTGGCTCGACGCCCATCCCGCGGAGCTCGGCGAGCACCCAGTCAGCACACGCGCGCTCGTGCCCGGACGGGCTCTCGATCCGGCAGAGCCGCGTGAAGGTCGCCGCCAGCCGCTCGCGCTGGGCCGCCGAGGCCCGCTTCACGAAGCGGGCTGCGGGGCGCCGACGTCGCTCGTCTCGAACTCGCCGCTCTCGCCGGTGCCGTCGCTCTGGGCGAGCGCCGCCCCGACGAACTCCCGGAAGAGCGGCGCGGGACGCTCCGGACGCGACTTGAACTCCGGGTGGTACTGCGAGGCGACGTAGAACGGGTGCGTCTCACGGCTGAGCTCGATGCCCTCGACGAGACGCTCGTCGGGCGAGGTCCCGGAGCAGATGAGACCAAGGCTCTCGAGCCGGCGCCGCAGGTGGTTGTTGACCTCGTAGCGATGGCGGTGGCGCTCGTAGACAACCGGCTCACCGTAGAGCTCCCGCATGCGCGTTCCGTCGTGGAGCTTCACCGGGTCGGCCCCAAGTCGCATCGTCCCGCCCATGTCGGCGATCTCCTTCTGCTCGGGCAGGAGGTCGATGACGGGATACGGGGTCTCGAGGTCCATCTCGGTCGAGTTGGCCCCCTCCATGCCCGCCACGTTCCGGGCGAACTCGCTCACCGCGACGTGCATGCCCAGGCAGATCCCGAGGTACGGGATGCCGTTCTCCCGGGCGATCTGCGCGGCGTGGATCTTCCCTTCCCAACCGCGGCCGCCGAAGCCACCGGGGATGAGGATGCCGTCCGCGCCGCGCAGCCGGGCGGAGACCTCGGGATCAAACGCGGTCTCGGAGTCGATCCAGTCGACCTCGACCTTGCACCCGTGGTGGACACCGGCGTGGCGCAGCGCCTCGACGACGGAGAGATATGCATCCTCGAGGCGGACGTACTTGCCGACGAGCGCAATCCGCACGTGCTCGCGCGCCGCACTGGCGCGACGCGTGATCTCCTCCCAGCCGCTCAGGTCCGGTTCGGGCGCTTCGAGGTTGAAGTGCTCGCGCAGGATGAAGTCATCCACGCCTTCGTCGCGGAAGGTCAGCGGCACCTGGTAGATGTCGGGGACGTCGCGCGCGGAGACGACCGCTTCGACGGGCAGGCTGGCGAACAGGGCGATCTTCCGGCGGATATCGGCGGAGAGCTCCGAGCCGGAGCGGCACACGACCATGTCGGGGGCGATACCGATGCGCCGCAACTCGTTCACCGAGTGCTGGGTCGGCTTGGTCTTCAGCTCCCCGGCATGGGTGACGTAGGGCACGAGGGTCAGGTGGATGAACATGCACCGGCGCCGGCCGACATCGACGGGGAACTGGCGGATCGCCTCGAGGAACGGCAGCGACTCGATGTCGCCGACGGTGCCCCCGATCTCCGTGATGACGAAGTCGACGTCGCTCGACTCGGCCATGAGCCGGACCCGCTGCTTGATCTCATCGGTGATGTGCGGGACGACCTGCACGGTGGCGCCGAGGTAGTCCCCGCGCCGCTCCCGGCGGATGACCGTGTTGTAGATGCCACCGGCGGTGACGTTCGAGGCGCGGCTGGTGTTCGCGTCGGTGTAGCGCTCGTAGTGCCCGAGATCGAGGTCTGTCTCCGCGCCGTCCTCGGTCACGAACACCTCACCGTGCTGGTAGGGCGACATCGTGCCCGGGTCCACGTTGATGTACGGATCGAACTTCTGCAGCTGGACGCTCAGGCCGCGGGCCACGAGGAGGCGGCCGATCGACGCGGCGGCGATTCCCTTACCCAGCGAGGAGACGACCCCGCCGGTGATGAAGATGAACCGGGTCTGCCCGGTGGAATTGGTCGCGGCGCGTCGCGGGTCTTGGGCCATCGATCGATCCTCGAGTGTAGTGGACGTGCTCCACGGTAGCGGCGCCGCCGGACAGTGGCGCAGGCTCCGTCAGGCCGCCCGCAGGAGCTGGCGGGCATGCTGGCTCGCCGCCCGGTCGCCCTCCCCCGCCCCCAGCATGCGCACGAGCTCGCCGACGACCGCGTCGCCCTCGAGCGCCTCAACCGTCGTGCGCGCGGGCGTGATGGCGTTGTCCTTGACGATCGTGAAGTGCCGGGCGCCGAGCGCGGCGACCTGGGGCAGGTGGGTGATGCATAGGACTTGGCGGCCCTGTCCCAGCTCGCGCAGCTGCTTGCCCACGGCGCGCGCCGTGTGGCCGCCGATCCCGGCGTCGATCTCGTCGAAGACAAGCAGGGCCTCGTCCTCGGTCCGCTCGCCGCTGCCGTGGGCCACGCTCAGGAGCGCCAGCATGACCCGCGAGAGCTCGCCTCCCGAGGCGATGTCGCGCAGCGGCGCCGCGGGCACCCCGGCGTTGGGGGCGATCAGCAGCTCGACGACGTCGGCGCCGCGTGGACCGCATCCGTCCGGCCGGCCGCTCAGCTCGATGGCGAACTCGGCGTCCGGCATGGCCAGCTCGGCCAGGCGCGCGCGCACCGCCGCGGCGAGCTCGGGTGCGGCCTCGCGCCGGCGCGCCCCGAGACGGTCGGCGAGCTCGGCCAGCCGGCTCGTCGCCGCCCCAAGCTCGGCGGCGGCCGCCTCGAGCGCGACCTCCGCTCCCTCGAGCTCGTCTCTGCGCCGGCGGCAGCGCTCGGCGTGCGCGAGGACGTCGGCGATCGTGCCTCCATGCTTGCGCTGCAGGCGCGCGAACACGCCGAGCCGCTCCTCGACCTCCTCCAGCCGCCCCGGCGGGGCCTCGATGCCGAGCGCGTAGGAGCGCAGCTCGCCGCCGAGGTCCTGCGCTTCGTAGTGCAGCGCGGAGAGGCGTTCGGCCAGTCCTGACAGCTGGGGGTCGATCGCGCCCGCGGCCTCGAGCTGGCGCGCCGCCGCGCCGAGGAGCTCGGCTGCACCGCCACCCGCGTCCGGGGCGATGGCCTCGATCCCCGTGGCGGCCGCCGCGCGCAGGGTCTCGACGTGGCGCAGACGCTCGCGCTCCTCTTCGAGCTCGCGCGCCTCCTCCTCACTCGGCGTCGCGGCGTCGATCTCCTCGAGCTCGAAGGCGAGCAGGTCGAGCTCGCGCTCCCGCGCTCCCGCGAGCTCGCGCAGCTCCGCCATCCGGCTCCCGAGCGCGCGCCTGCGCTCGTACTCTGCGCCCACCGCAGCCCGCAGGCGGAGGTGCTCCTCGCCGCAATGGCGATCGAGGATGTCGAGCTGGGCGGCCGAGAGCATGAGTTTGCGGTGCTCGTGCTGGCCGTAGAACGCGAGCAGCTCACGCCCGAGCTCGCGCAGGTCGGCCACGGTGGCCGACCGCCCGCACACGTAGGCACGGGTGCGCCCGTCGGCCCACACGCGCCGGGCCAGGACGAGTTCCTGCGCGTCCTCGGGGATGAGGTTCTCGGCGCTCGCGCGCGCCCCCTCCCCGGCCCAGGTCTCGGGCAGCGAGAACACACCCTCGACGTAGGCCTCGGCCGCGCCCGTGCGCACGATGCCGCTCCGCGCACGCCCGCCGAGAAGGAGGTCGAGGGCGTGGGCGAGAAGCGTCTTGCCCGCGCCCGTCTCGCCCGTGAGGACATTGAGCCCCGGGGCCAGCCGCAGCTCGGCGCGACCGAGCAGGAGGAGGTTCTCGACACGCAGTTCCAGCAGCATGGGACCCTGGTCTACCAGGCGGGGCCGACGGATCCGGCGCCTCAGCGTCCCGAGGCGAGCCGGCCGAACTTCTGGCGCAGGCGCTGGTAGAAGGTCGTGCCCGCGACTTGGGCGAGATGGCCCTGCCCGTCCACGAACTCGGCCTCGAGGTGCTCGCCCGGCTCGAGCACGCACACCGGCCGCCCGTCGATGGTCACGTCGACGGGCTCTTCGCGTGAGCGGTTGTGGATCGTGAGCACGTCGCTCGGCGCCACGACGAGGGCCCGCGCGGTCAGCGAATGCGGGGCGATGAAGGAGACGACGAAGCCGGCCACGCCCCAGGCCATGACCGGGCCCCCGTTGGCGAGGTTGTAGCCGGTCGATCCGGCCGGGGTGGCGACGACGATCCCATCGCAACGGACCCGGCCAACCTCGTCGGCCCCAACCGCGTAGGCGAGGTCGGCCACCCGGTTGCCCTGCTGGCGGTGCATGGAGACGTCGTTGATCGCCATCCACGCACCGCGCGAGCCGGAGAGCCGGATGGCCGGGAGGGCCAGCACCTCGAAGTCGCCCGCGAACGCCCGGGTGAAGCCGATGCGGGCCTGATGGCGCTCGACGGAGGCGAGAAACCCGATCTCGCCGAAGTTGACGCCGAAGACGGGCACCTCCGTGCCGGCGTAGGTGCGCAGCGCGCCCAGGACGGTGCCGTCGCCGCCGAGCGCGAAGCACATGTCGACATCGGCGCGCACCGGGGCGTCGAGCTCGAGGCCAGGCTGCGGCTCGAGCTTGTGCTTGCGCGTCTCCTCGGCGTCCAGACGCAGGACGGCACCTGCCGCCCGCGCGCTCGCGAGCAGCATCGAGATGGCCGGCGCAGTCTCCGGGGGGCGCCGGTGGGTGAAGACGGTGGCGGTCCGGACCGGGTTCACGGCTCGACCGCCCGCGCAGCCTGCTCGAGGTCGTCGACGCCGCCGCGGGCACCTTCGACCAGCCACACGAAGGTCTCGAGGTTCCCCTTCGGGCCCGGCAGCCCGGAGCGTGCGAACCCGGCCACCTCGGCGCCGAGGCCCCGGCCCGCCGCGGCCACGGTGAGCAGGGCATCGCGCCGCGCGTCCGCATCGCGCACGACCCCGCCCTTGCCCACCCGCTCGCGGCCCACCTCGAACTGCGGTTTGACCATGGCCAGGCAGTCGTAGCCGGGCGCCGCGCACGCCAGGACGGCGGGCAGCACCTTGGTCAGGGAGATGAACGAGACGTCGAGCACGATGAGTTCCGGGGCGTAGGGCAGCTGGTCGCGGGCCAGCGACCGCGCATTCTGGCGCTCGCGCACGGTCACGCGCGCGTCCGAGCGCAGCCGCCAGTCGAGCTCTCCGTAGCCGACGTCGACCGCCACGACGTGGGCGGCCCCGCGCTGGAGCAGGCAGTCGGTGAAGCCACCGGTGCTCGCGCCGACGTCAAGGGCGAGCCGCCCGGCCACCGGCACCGTGAGAGCGTCGAGGGCGTTCGCGAGCTTGATCCCGCCGCGGGAGACGTACTGGGCCGGCGCGGCGACCTCGAGCTCGACGTCCGGCGCGACCATCTGCCCGGGCTTCTCGGCCCGCCGGCGCTCGGGCAGGAGCAGCACGTCCCCGGCGAGCACCGAGGCCGCGGCCCGAGAGCGCGATGGGTAGATGCCCCGGTCGCAGAGCAGACTGTCGAGCCGGACCCGTTTCACGCGGGCAAACGGTACGTGACGGCGCCGCGGACCGGCCCTGGCCGCGGAAACGGACGTTCTGTCGGCGTTCTGAAGCGGGTCAGCCGTGGGCCTCGTCAGCCGGCGAACATAAGCTCGCCCTGCCGTGACGGAAGTCACACTTCGGGCCCGAAACGGCGGGCATCATCGTTGGTGCGATCAACGCGATCTCTCCTCCCAGAAGCGGCCCGCCTCGGCGGGTCGTTTCGCTTTCCAGGCCTCGCTTTGCGGCCGGGAGGAGCGCGCGGCCGCGGCGGCGGGCCTCAGGCGAGGCCCTGCGTCGTCTCGCGGGCCCAGCGCAGGGCGTCGAAGTAGGCCGCTCCGACGCTTGCGCTGAACGTCCGCAGGCTCTCCACGTCGAAGACCCCGATCTCGTAGTTCGTGACCGCATCGAGGATCGCACCGGCCGGACCGGCCCGGTCGAGCAGCGCGGCTTCGACCTCGTCGGCCAGCGGGAGCTCCTCGAGCACGCGGTCCAGCGGACAGTCGAGGAGCGCATCGGCGAGCGAGAGCAGTCCGATGAGGAACATCGCCTCGGGTGAGACGTCGGCCCGCCCAGCGGCCAGGAGCTCGCACATCCGCGCCCGCGTCAGGGCCATCACCGACAGTTCCTGGGGCGCAGCCGTCCCCCCGGTGAGAGCCACCATCATCGCCCAGCGCGACACTCCACGGGCCCCGAGCATCATCACGGCCTGGCGGATCGAGGTGATCTTGCTCCGCATGCCGAAGTAAGCGGAGTTGATGTAGCGCAGGAGCTTGACGCTCAGGCCGAGGTCGCGGTCGATGACCTCCTCGAGCTCCTCGACGTTCGCCCCGGGGCCCTGCATGCGGGCGACCGCGGCCAGGGTGCTCAGGCTGCCCACGGGGACGTTGCGCACCTCGGTCATGCGCGGGCTCGCGTAGAAGGCACCGGCGAAGAGGTCGAAGCCGAGGCCCTTGGCGTGTTCGAAGTCGACGTCCGAGCGCAGCCCGACGGCCAGCGACGTGGCCCGCTCCTCCATGATCGTCACGATGGCGCTGTTCAGCTCGCGCTCATCCCAGCTCGACCAGTCAAGCTCGACGATGCCGAAGAGCGCGAGGAGCTCACGGTCGAGATCGGCGCTCGGGATGTCGTAGAGGGAGAGCGCGTAGCCGCGGCCCGCCAGGGCGTCGAGGATCGGCCGGAGCTCGGGATCGAGCGCGTGCCCGTGGGCGACCCGGAGAACGACCTGGTCCGGGCGCACAGGCGGCACGCCGAGGGTCATGAGCAGGCTGGGAGAAACCGGGAGATGCGCCAAGGCCGGGCCGACCAGCTCCTCGAGCCCGACGAGGCTGAGGATGTCGCCGAACAGGCGCGTGGCCTCGCCGTCGCTCGTGTTCTCTGGCTCGCTGCTGGCGTAGCTCACGCGATAACCCGTGACCCGGCGCTGCGCGTCGAGCACCGGCTGACGCGAGATGAACGCCGCGCCGGGTGCGGTGTGGATGCAATCGAGTTCTGCGGTCTGCCCAGAGGCTGACATCGCCCCTGTATCGGCAGACGCGTGGCGCGACCGTACCTCTGGTCGGCCGAAATCGACGGGCGTCAGCCGGCGACGCCGCTGCGATCGAGGTGCGCCACCGCAGCCTCGATCCGTTCGGCGATGCGCGCCCCGGTGAAGCCGACCTCGCGGTGCAGCAGCTTCGGCGCGCCGTGCGTGACGTACCGGTCCGGCAGTCCGACACGGAGAATCCGCGGAGCCAGCCCGGCGTCGGAGAGCCGCTCCCACACGGCTGAGCCGAAGCCTCCGGCCAGGACGCCCTCCTCGACCGTCACGAGCAATTCGTGCTCGGCGGCCAGCTGGGCGGCCAGCCCAGCATCGATCGGCTTGGCGAAACGGGCGTCGGCCACCGTGACCGAAAGGCCGTGCCTGGCCAGGATGTCGGCCGCCTCCAGCGCCTTGGCCACGCCGGTGCCGTACCCGAGCAGGGCCACGCGCGTACCCTCGCGGAGAATCTCGCCCGTGCCGATCTCGATCGCCTCCGGCCGCTCGGGGATGGGCACACCCATCCCCTCGCCCCGCGGATAGCGCAACGCGACCGGGCCGCCCCCGAAGGTCAGGGCGGTATGGAGCATATGGACGAGCATCGCCTCGTCGCGCGGGGCCATGAGGACGATGTTCGGCAGGCAGCGCATGTAGGCGATGTCGAACGCGCCGTGATGGGTGGGACCGTCGTCCCCGACAAGCCCGGCACGATCCATGGCGAAGACGACGTTCAGCTTCTGCAGGCAGACGTCGTGGACGATCTGGTCGTAAGCACGCTGGAGGAAGGTCGAGTAGATCGCCGCGACGGGCCGACAGCCCTGAAGCGCCAGGCCGCTGGCCAGGAGCACCGCTTGCTGCTCGGCGATGCCGACGTCGAAATAGCGCTCGGGGAGCTCACGTTGGAGGATGTTCAGGCCCGTGCCGGAGTTCATGGCCGCGGTGATTCCGAGCACGCGCTCGTCGCGGCGGCACTCCTGCACCAGGGCGTTGCCGAACACCTCGGTGTACTGGGGGATCGGTTTGATCGGCGAGGGCACCACGGCCTTGACCGCCGGCGCGCCGTTGGCAATCGACTTGGGCTTTGCGGCGTGCCACTTCTCCATGCCCTCGAGCCCGCCCTCCTCGGCCGGCGCAAAGCCCTTGCCCTTGATCGTCGCGCAATGCACGACCACCGGCCGCTCGGCCACGAGCGCCTCCCGGAGCGCGCTGCGGATCGCGCCGACGTCGTGGCCGTCGATGACGCCCATGTAGGCCCAGTCGAGTTCCTCCCACCACAGGCCCGGCGCCCAGAACGCCTTGATCGACTCCTTGACGTGCGGGCCGAGCCGCTCGAACGCCGTTCCGAGGCCCGCCGGGAGCTTGGTCAGGCCGCCCTCGAACCCCTCGCGGGCGTGCCAGAGCCGCGGGTTGAGGCGTACGCGGTTGAAGTAGCGCGAGAGCGCCCCGACGTTCGGCGCGATCGACATGCCGTTGTCGTTGAGCAGGACGACGATCGGGGTGCCGAGGCCCCCGGCCTGATGGACGGCCTCGAAGGCCACCCCGCCGGTCATGGCGCCGTCGCCGACGACAGCGACGACGTTGGTGTCCTCGCCGTGGCCGCGTCGCATCGCCTCCTTCATCCCGACCGCGTAGCCGATCGCCGTCGAGGCATGCCCGGCGCCCATGATGTCGTGCTCGGACTCGACGGTCGAACAGAAGGGCGCGAGTCCCTCGTAGCGGCGGATCGTCTGGAGGAGGTCCCGGCGTCCGGTCAGGATCTTGTGCGGGTAGGCCTGGTGGCCGACGTCCCAGAGGATCTTGTCGCGAGGCGAGTCGAGCAGCGAGTGAAGCGCGACCGCGATCTCGCAGGCGCCGAGGTTGGCGCCAAAGTGGCCGCCGATCTCCCCCACCGTGGTGATGATGTGCTCGCGCACCTCCTGAGCGAGGCCCTGGAGGTCTTCGTCGCTGAGCGCATGGAGATCCTGGGGGCGGTTGATACGGGCGAGAAGGTCGGACATGAGTCGGTCGATTTAAGAGTCAGTAGCTTCTGGTGGCGATGAAGTCGGTGATCTGCTCGAGCTCGGTTGCTCCGCCGGGCGCCGCCGCCGATAGAGCACGACGGGCGCGAACGTGAGACTCCGAGGCTAGCTGCCGCGCTCCGTCGAGTCCGAATTCAGTCACGTAGGTCCGCTTCCCGAGTCGCTCGTCGGTGCCCTGCGGCTTTCCGAGCGACTCCTGAGACCCCGTGACGTCGAGGATGTCGTCGACGATCTGGAAGAGCACGCCGAGCTCGCCGGCAAAGGATGTGAACGCGCTGATTGTGTCAGGTCTTTCGCTCCCCGCGAGCAGGAGCACGCATTCGATGCTGGCGGCGATCAGCCGGCCGGTTTTGAGCTCGTGGAGGTGACGGAGGCCGGCGGGACCGGTTGGCGCGTTTCCGGACACGTCGATGTATTGCCCGCCGACCATGCCTGCCACTCCGGTGGCCGCCGCCAAGGCGCGCGCCGCGGCGAGCACGTGGGCGGGGTCGGCTTCCCGGGCACAGAGCAGCAGGGCGAACGCCTCGGCGTACAGACCGTCCCCGGCGAGGATGGCGACGTCCTCTCCGAAGGCGCGGTGACACGTAGGGCGCCCGCGCCGGAGATCATCGTCGTCCATGGCCGGCAGGTCGTCGTGGATGAGCGAGTATGTGTGAATGAGCTCGAGCGCGCCCGCGAGCGGGAGGACCCACTGAACGGGGCGTCCAATCGCCCGGGCGGTAGCGAGGGCGAGCACGGGCCGGATGCGCTTGCCGCCCGCGAGCAGGGAGTAGCGCATCGCCTCCTGCAAGCCCTCGGTGACGGGCTCGCGGGAAAAGCGAAGCCCCACGAGATAGTCCTCGACTTCGGCCCTGAGGTGGTCCGGGTAGGCCGGCGCCACGACCGGGACGGCCACTAGACGGAGGCAGTTGGCAGCGGCAGCTGGCCGGGGAGGTCGGGCAGCGGTTCCAGTGCCGCCCGCGCATGCGCATCGACTTCCGCGCTGGCCTCGGTGGCCAGTCGCGCACACTCCTCGACCAGCTCGAGCGCGGCATCGGACTCCAGCTGGCCGGCCCGAAGCCGGTCGGCCGCGTCGTGCAGGCGCTCGCTCAACTCGATCAGGGCATCGCTCACCACGTGCAGGGTACATGGCGAATGCCTTCGGCATTCGCTTGGGGAATCCGCTGGCGCGGATTCTCCGCGGCCGGCGTTCGGCCTCCCCGCCCGCGAGGCAACCCGCCCTAGAAGCGCAGGACGGCTCCGATGCCCTGAAAGGGCCCGAGATCGGGGTGGTGGCGGACGACCATCACGGTCGCGTCCTGGGCCAGCGCGGCCTCCACGGCGGCCTCGCGCAGGTGGTCGAGGTGCTCGAGCGCTCCACCGTCGGCCGGGCAGGCACCAGGGGACGCCGGCGGCATCCCCTCGAGGGAGTCCGCTCCGCGGATTCCTTCCGCTCCCCGGCCTTCCCCGCTGCCGGTCACGAGCAGGAGACCGCAGACGCCACAGCGCTCGGCTGTGCCGTCGAATCCGGGCTCGAGCAGGAGCGTCTCGACCCGACGCTCGTTGAGCGCCGCGACGGTGTCCTCGGGCCCTCCGGCTCCCCGCCGCCCGCTGCCCACGCCGGCGGCCATGCGGTCGAGCGCCTCGCGCTCGCCTTGGCGCTCGTCGGCCTCGACAAGGCTCGCCACGGCTGCCCGGATCTCGGTCTCGCTCGAGCTCGAAACATCGACCTCGACCCGGCCGGGTGCGAGGCGGGCCCGCGCCTCCTCGCTCAGATGGGCCTCGAGCCGGGGCACGACCTCCGTGGGGCCGCCGAGGGCGATCCGGTCGAAGCCGTCGCGCCGCCGCGCCGATTCGACGATCTCGGCCACGGCGCGGAGGTGATCTTCGGTGTCCTTCTCGATGCTCCGCTCGTAATGGGCCTGCGACCAGCCGCCCTGCTCGTGCTGGCCGTGGATCTCGTCCTCGCGGTGAGCGCGCTCGCGCAGAGCGTCGGCCGGTCCGATGAACACACGGGCATCCCGGCGGCTGACGAGCACGACGCACCAGTCGCGCTGCTGCATGGCGGCGACCATCGGCTCGACATAGGGCGACGCGCCGAACACGACCCGCCCCGCGGTGGGGCGGCGGAGCTGCACGGTCTCAAACATGCCCTCGCGTCCGCAGCAGAAGACGGCGAGCGCGCGGGCGCCGCGAAAGGGCGCCTCGCGGGAGTGCAGGAAATCCCTCACCCGTCCGAGATCGGCCCGCAGGCCGATGCGGTCGTCGTGGTTGAGGTCGGTCCTGGCCTCGAGCCCCTTGGCCGCCTCGTCGAGGAGTGAGCGGATCTGCGAGGCCCGTGCCGGAGCGGTGGCGAAGCGCTCGGGGTCGAGGTCGAGATAGAGGCTGACCACCGGATGGCCCGTTCGATGCTCGACGAGACGGCGTGCCGGATGAACGAGCGTGTGCATGTCGATTCCGTACCCCCGGCTCGGAGGACGGAAACGACTTCTCGGCGCCCTAGCGGGCGGCGTCGAGCGCAGCGTTGACGAGGGCGTCGGCCTCGGCGTTCGCGGCTCGCGGCACCGTCCGGATCTGCCAACGCTCAAAGCTCGCCAAGGCGCGCAAAGCTTCGGCATGAAGTGCCTTCATGGCCGGATGCTTGACCTTGTAGACGCCCCTCAGCTGCTTGGCGATGAGCTCTGAGTCGCCCACGATGTGCACCTCGGTGGCGCCGAGCGCGTGCGCGCGCTCGAGGCCGCGGAGCAGGGCCCGGTACTCGGCGACGTTGTTCGTGGCCACTCCGATCCGCTCGGCCACCTCTTCGACCACTTCTCCGTCGCGGGCGATGACCACGCCGATCGCGGCCGGCCCGGGATTGCCGCGCGCCCCGCCGTCGACGTGCAGGAGCAGCTTCACCGAGGACCGATGGACGCGGTCAGTCGGAGGCGAGCTCGGAGACTCGCCCGGTGAGCTCGGGCATCTCTCCGGGGACGCGCGGCCGGCGGCGGTCGCGCACGGTGCGGTTCCCGCCGCCCGATGACCCGGCTTCCCGCCGCGATGCCTTGCGCCGGTCGACGATCACGGTGACGCCCGGATCCTCGGCGTAGTAGCTCGTGAGCTTGTCGAACAGCTCATCGGCCAGGGGCTCGGGAATGACGCAGTAGATCACAGCACTGATTTGTGGTTGATCATCGAACCATTGATGCTAGCCAAGGGGGGCCCAGGGGCGCCATCGGATGTTCGTCTACCCGGAAAGGGCCAGCGATCCGTGCTCGTCGGCCACCGCGTTGGGGTTGCGCTCGACCGGCGGCAACTCGTCGAGCTCGTACCCCTGAGCCGTCACCTGCACTCCGGGATCGCTCTCGGAGAGGTCGATCTCGTACCGGTACCAGCACAGCTCCCAGGAGACGATGAGCGCCACCAGCCCCGTTCGCCCGTCCACTGGCAGGATGGCCACCGTGGGCATGCCGAGCGAGCGCGCGACACCAGCAACGGTCTTGCGGTGCTCGGAGGCGTTGAAGACGTCGATGGCGGCCGCGAACTTCTGCTCGGAGCTCGTCGGGATCGCCCGCACGTGACGGGGCTCGCGGACCGGCTCCCGGGCGCGCCGGGCGCGCACGGGCGGCGGGATCGGCGCGGGCTCGGGAGCGAGCGCGGCGTCGTAGTCGTAGTCGCTGAAAGCGGCCTCGCCGGGCTCCTCGTCATGCTCGTGCTCGTGCAGGTACTCCTGGTCACGGGCACGCAGGCGGTCCATCAGCGAGCGATGGTCGGCGTCCGAGGGCGGCGGCGGCGCGGGCCGCGTATCGCGCCGTGAGCGCAGCCGTCCGAAGAGCGAGCGCCGACGGTCGGCCACCCGGCCGGTGTCATACGCGGGCTCGCTGCCCTCCAGGATCCAGCCCTCGTTGACCGCCCGGGAGGTGCACAGCTCGCACACCGACCGGCGCGCGCCGCCGTCGATGTAAGCATGCGCCCGCTCGCCTCTCAGCAGCGTCCGCCCACACACATCGCACGCCGTGATCGGCGTCGAAGTCCGAATATCCCTGGTAGCCACGCGGATCGACTCTAGCGGCCTTCGGCCGGGGGATGTCCTGTGAAAACTCACTTGCGGGCGGCCGCACGTGAGTTTTCCGGGATACCTCGCCGGCTCCCTCTAGCGTCTCGTCACGCCTTGACGGCCTCTTTCTCGGCCCTCGCCCCGTCGATGACCTTGGAGGCGAGGTGCCCAGGAACCTCTTCGTAGCGGAGGAACTCCATGGTGAACTCGCCCTGGCCGCCGGTGATCGAACGCAGGTCGGGCGCGTATATGAGCATCTCGGCCATCGGCACCTCGGCCTTGACCTCGGTCATCCCTGCCCCCACCGGCTCCATGCCGAGCGGTCGCCCGCGGCGGGAGTTGAGGTCGCCGATGACGTCGCCCACGGTGTCCTCGGGGGTCGAGACCGTGACCTGCATGATCGGCTCCAGCAGAACCGGCCCGGCCTGTTCAAGGGCCTGTTTCATGGCCAGCGAGCCCGCCACCTTGAAGGCCATCTCCGAGGAGTCGACCGTGTGGTAGGAGCCGTCATAGAGCCGGACCCGCACGTCCTTGACCGGGTACCCGGCGACCACGCCCTCCTGCATGGCCTCGACCACGCCTTTCTCGACCGCCGGGATGAAGCCCGAGGGGATGACCCCGCCCTTGATCGCATCCACGAACTCGAAGCCGCCGCCCGCCTCGAGCGGCTCGATCGTGATGTGGCAGTCGCCGAACTGGCCGCGACCGCCGGTCTGCTTCTTATGCCGGCCGTGGGCCTTGGCCGGCTTGCGGATCGTCTCCTGGTAGGGGACCCGGGGCGGCTTGAGGTTGACCTCGGCGCCAAAGCGGCTCTTCATCCGCTCGACGATCACCTCGACGTGTACCTGGGAAAGGCCGGCAACGATCTGCTCGCCCGTCTGGGAATCGCGGTGCAGATCGATCGTCGGATCCTCCTCCTGGAGGCGACGCAGAGCGGTGAAGACCTTCTCCTCGTCGCCCTTGCTCGCCGATTCCACGGCGAAGGCCATGACCGGTGCCGGCAGCTTGATGCTCGGCATCTGGATCGGCTCGTCGCGCGCGGCCAGCCAGTCGCCGGCCTTCGTCTCCTTGAGCTTGGCCACGGCGCCGATGTCGCCAGGTCCGAACTCATCCGCGTGCCCGGTCTGGGAACCCTCGAAGACGATGAGCTGGCCGATGCGCTCCTTGACGTGGGCGCGGGTGTTGAGCACCTGCGAGTCCGGCCGCAGCATCCCCTGGTAGACGCGGAAGAGGTTGATCCGTCCGGCGAACGGGTCGGCGCGGGTCTTGAAGACGTAGGCGAAGAGCTCCTTGTCCTCCACGGGCTCGAGCGTCACCTCTCCCGCCTGGAGGCCGCCATGCTTGACCGGCGAGGGGAGGTCTTCGACGATCGCGTCGAGCAGGCGGTTAGTGGCGAGGTTGCGCGTCGCCACGCCGCACGTCACGGGGAAGATGTGGCCGTGGTTGGTCCCGTCCTTCAGGGCGGTGACGATCTCCTCGTGGGAAATCTCCTCGCCCTCGAGGTAGCGCTCCATGAGCGCATCGGAGTTCTCCGCCACCTCGTCCATGAGCTTTTCGCGGTACTCCTCGGCCTGCGCGTGGAGCTCGTCGGGGATGGGGATCTCCTGGCACTCCTTGGACGCGCCGTACTCGTAGGCCCTCATGTCGACGAGGTCGATGACGCCGCGGATCTCGTGCTCGGATCCGATCGGGATCTCCGTGGCTACGACGTGGGGGCCGAAGGCGGACTTCAGGGAGTCGAGCGTCCGGAAGAAGTCGGCTCGCTCGCGGTCGAGCATGTTGACAAAGAGCAGGCGCGCCAGATCGAGCTCGGCGGCGCGCTGCCAGAGCCGAGTCGTCTGGACCTCGACGCCCATGACGCCGTTGATCACGAAAACGGCGGACTCACAGACCCGCAGGGCGCCGAGCGCGTCGGCGACGAAACTGGGCTCGCCGGGGGTGTCGATCAGGTTGACCTTGCGCTCCTGCCACTCGAAGGAGGCGAGCACGGCCGAGATCGACATCTGGCGCGCCTTCTCGTCGGGATCGGAATCGGAGACCGTGGTGCCGTCGACCACCGAGCCGAGCCGGCTGGTCACCCCGGCTTGGAAGAGCAGTGCCTCGTGCAGGGACGTCTTACCCGTCCCGCGGTGGCCGACGATGGCCACATTACGGATGCGATCCGCGGCCTTGTGCATGCCTGCTCCTTCCCTCGGATGTGTCTGGTGCAGCGACCTTACCGATTCTGTGAACGTGTCTCACCGAGCCCGTGATACTGCGCAACATGATCGAGACGCACATGGTGGGAACCCCCGACGGACGCGAGGTCTGCGTCGAGATTGCGGGGGCGCGCGGCGGCGGAGCGATCCTCGTCCACGGGGGCACTCCGAACTCGCGCCACCTCTTCGACGCGTGGATCGCTGACGCCGAGCGGCGCCGTCTCATGATCCTGGCCTACGACCGTCCGGGCTATGGCGGCTCGACGCCTCGGCCCGGGCACACGGTGGCCGACGGGGCGTTTGACGCGCGCGCGGTGGCGGATGCGCTCGGGATCGACCACTTCGTCACCTGGGGCATCTCGGGCGGTGGACCCTACGCCCTCGCCTGCGCCGCGCTGCTGCCCGATCGGGTGACCGCCGCTGGGCTCATCGGCTCGATCGCGCCGTGGCACGTGCCGGGTCTTGACTACTTCGCCGGCATGGGCCAGGACAACGTCGACGACATCCAGCTCATGCTCTCCGACCCGGACGCGGCTCGCCGCGAGGCCGAGGCCGACCGCGTTGAGGCGCTCCAGCTCGCCGCGCGCGGCGAGAACCAGGCCAAGGCGTGGCCGTCCCTCGTCTGCCCCGCCGACGCGGCGGTCCTCGCCGGGGAGCTCGGCGATTTCCTCAACCGGTGCACGCTGGATGGGCTCGGGCCCGGCGTTGAGGGATGGTGGGACGACGGCGTCGCGCATCTTGCGCCGTGGGGCTTTGACCCCGCGGCAGTCACCGTCCCGGTCAAGATCTGGCACGGCCGCCAGGATCGCTTCGTCCCGGTTTCACACGGCGAGTGGCTGGCCGCAAACGTCGCTGGGGCCCAGACGGCGATCACGGGCGACGACGGCCACCTGACGCTCGCGGCCTCGCGCATCGCCGAGGTCCACGACTGGCTCCTGGCCGCGGCGGCTCGGGACTAGAGCGTCAGAGCTCGAGCTCTCCGGCCAGTTTCGAGCGCAGGCGCAGCACGGCCTTGGTGTGCAGCTGGGAGACGCGCGACTCGGTGACCCCGAGGACCTCCCCGATCTCTCGGAGGGTCAGGTTCTCGTAGTAGTACAGCGCGACCACGAGCTTCTCCCGCTCGGGCAGCGCGGCGATGGCATCGGCGATGCGGTCGCGCAGCTCCGACTGGTGGACGAGGAGCTGCGGATCGGGCGCGCCGCGGTCGGGGAGCGTGTCGAGGAGCGACACCTGATCGCCGGTGGCATCCGAGACGCTCCAGAGCTCGTCCAGCGCGACGATCGTCGAGTTGGAGATCTGCACCAGTGCCTCCTGGAAGTCCTCGACGGACATGGTCAGCTCGGTGGCCATCTCGTCGTCGGTCGGCGCACGCTGCAATCGCGCCTCGAGCTTCATATTCGCCCGTTCGATCTCCCGCGCTCGGGCGCGCACGGAGCGCGGCACCCAGTCGAGCGTGCGTAGCTCATCGATGATCGCGCCGCGGATGCGGGTGATGGCGTAGGTCTCGAACTTGATCTCCCGCGAGAGGTCGAACCGCTCGATCGCGGAGATCAGGCCACCGAGACCATACGAGATGAGGTCGGCCTCCTCGACGTGCGCGGGCAGACCCGAGCCCATCCGGCCGGCCACGTACTTGACCAGCGGCGAGTAGGCGACGACCAGCCGCTCACGCGCACGTTCGTCGCCGGTGCTCTTGTAGCGCCGCCACAGTTCCTGCAGCTCGATCGCTTTGACGTTCGTTTCCAGGGCTACTCCCCGTTGCCTTTGGCTTGCCTACGCCCGGGGATGGGCGCGTGCGTACGCGGTTCGGAGGCGTGCTGCCTCGACGCGAGTGTAGACCTGAGTTGTAGAGATGGTTGCGTGACCGAGCAGTTCCTGAATCGCGCGGAGGTCGGCGCCGCCCTCTAGCAGATGGGTGGCGAAGGAATGCCGCAAGGCGTGTGGGTGTGCCTCAGCCAGGCCGGGCGCGTGCCGCGAGGCCTCCCTCGCCCACACGGTCAGACGGCGCCGGACGTCGGACGTGCTGAGCCGCCGGCCGGACTTCGAGATGAACAGCGCGCGCTCGGAATCCTCGGCGGTGAGGACCGGGCGGCTGCGCGCGAGGTAGCCTTCGATGGCCGCTCGGGCGTGCTCACCGACCGGCACGAGGCGCGTCTTGCCCCCCTTGCCCTCCACGCGAATCGTCTCGGCGTCGAAGTCGATTGCTTCGACGTCGACCGACACGAGCTCCTCCGCCCGCAGGCCGCAGGCGTAGGCGAGCTCGAAGAGAGCGCGGTCCCGCAGCGCGAGCGGACCGTCCGCCGGAATCCTGTCCAGCAGGGTGGCCACCTCGCCGGATTTCAGCACGCGCGGCAATCGCTGCGCCCGCTTGGGCGATCCGAGGAGCTCGGCCGGGTTCTCCGCCCGCTCGCCAAGCTCGACCTGCACCCGGAGCAAGCCGCGCAAGGCCGCAAGCTTCCGGGCGATCGTGGCGGGGGCGTTCCCCGCCTCCGAGAGCCCGGCGGCGAAGCGCCGCAGCGCCCGGATATCGATGCTCGCCGGCTCGAGCCCGCGCGCGCTGGCCCAGGCGGCCACCTGCCGGACGTCGATGGCGTACGCCTTGACCGTGCGCGCGCCGAGCGCTCGTCGGCGCAGGTCGGCCTCGAAGGCGGCAAGAGCGTTCGTCCAGCGCACGGACATCGCGCTCTCGGCGGCCACGGCAGACATTGCCCAGCTACTTTCGCCGCACCCAACCATGAACCTCCAAGCCGGCGACGTTTCGCGCCCCGCGCGAAACTCCCAAGGGAACCGCGCAGCGGTTCCCCAACCTCCAAGCCGGGGACGTTTCGCGCCCTGCGCGAAACTCCCAAGGGAACCGCGCAGCGGTTCCCCAACCTCCAAGCCGGGGACGTTTCGCGCCCCGCGCGAAACTCCCAAGGGAACCGCGCAGCGGTTCCCCCTAGTCCACGTGGACGATCGTGCCGATCGGTGTGTACGGCCAGACCTGGCCGGCCGGAGCGAGGGCCATCTCGACACAGCCGAGGCTCTGCGGGAAGCCGTATTGGGCCCGGGTGAACGCGTGGAGCGCGTCGCCGCCGTTGAAGTAGCTGACGAACTGGATGCCCGGATCGGAGTAATGCGAGCCGTCGGGATTGGTTCCGCTCATCGTGGTGACCCGCAGGTGCTCGTAGACGGCGAACGTGCCGCTCGCCGTGGGCGCGGCTGGGATGCCGGTATTGACGGCCGCGGAGACCACCGTGCTGCCGTCGTGCCACAGCGTGAGGCTCTGGGGGCTCGCCTGCTTGTGGACGTCGACGAACGTGTAGCCGAAGCTCGACTTCTTCCCGGCCAGGACGGCACCGATGAGCGCCTTCCAGACGACCGGGCCGGCGCTCCCGTCGACGCCGATGCCATGGTCGTTCTCGAACGCCATGATCGCGCCCTTGGTCAGCTCGCCGGCGGAGCCGGGCTGCCACATGCTCCTGAGCGTCGAGGGGACGTTCGGATAGGCCCAGTCGAAGTTGCCGGCCGGCGGCGAGGCGGCGGCCGCCTCCTGGGCAGCGGGAGTCAACCCGACCCCCGTGCCGTTCGCGTAGTTGAAGTGGAACGGCAGGTAGCCCAGGATCGAGAGCATCTGCTGCAGACGGACGGTCGAGCCCGGCGGCACCTGCCAGGTGCCGACCGTGCCGCTCTTCGACGTGGTGCCCGACGCCAGGCTCACGCCGGCGGGGAGCTCGACGGTGACGTGCGCCCCGAGGCCGTAGCCATAACCCTCGGGGCGGAAGATGATCGTGTGGCTGTTGAGCTGGTGCCAGATGCCCTGCGTGATCGGCAGCACGGGCGGGCGCGCGGATCCGAGCGCCTGGTCGATCGGCTTGGAGAACGTGAGCATGATCGGCGTCCCGGGCTGGATCGTCTGCCCGGGCGCGGGCGAGGCGACGGCCGAGGCGCGCGCGCCGGCCGGGAACCAGCTGAGCAGCACGGGCGCTGCCTTCTCCCAGGCGCGCGGCACGACGGAGACCCAAACCGCTCCGGCCGGCCCCGAGTGCGGGACAGTGGCCTGGGTCGACGGCGTGCCGAGCACCTGACGATGCAGGTGGCCCGGATCGCCGTAGGCGACGACGGCCGCCGGCGCTGCGAAGTGGACGACGAGCGGGGCGCTGCCCGACAAGGTGACGTACTGTGCGGCCAGGCGCGTGGTCGGGGTGCGCAGCGCCAGCCGAAGGTGCTCGCGCTTGCCGGTGAGCCAGGAGAGCCATCCCGGGCGGCGGATCGTAACGTCGATCGTGACCATCTGTCCCGCGCGGATCGAATGCTCAGGCCACACTTCAGGGTCGCCCCGCAGCGCGATCGGGACCGGTTGGCTATGCGGGCCCGTGACCACGGAAACGCTCTCGATCCGCCCGCCGCCGAGGGGAAGGCCGATGTGGGCCAGCGCCGTGCCGTCGGCGGCCAGGGTCCCCCGTGCGGAGACCAGGACGATGGCCGCCGTGGCGAGCCCGGCCAGCACGAGCACGACCATGACCGCGGGCAGGATCCACCACCGCCGGCGCCGAGGCGGCGCAGCCAGCGGATATGTGTACGGCCCCCTAGCCGTAGGGCGGTTGGTCGAGACGGCCACTACGCGTTCACCAGTTAACCGGATGCTAGCTGGGCGGTCTCTTGATGCCTACAGATGCGATTGCGATTCATACAACTGCAACGTTGCTTTCACGGGCGCTTGCGCTCCAGCGTACCGTCGAGCGCCTCGAGCACGGCCGGCCGGCGTTGGTGCGCGAGCTCGTAGGTCCGCAGCGTTTCGAGCGCATCCGGCTCGAGCGAGGGGATGAGATCGACAAGCTCGCCGACGGCCAGACGGTCGAAGCCCGCCTGCCCGTCGCGGCGCTGCGCCGGATTTGAGTGCGCCGTCCGCACGCTCGGGCTCCAGCGCAGGAAGTCCTCGAGGTCGGGTTCGTAGCGGTAGGTCTCGCTACCGCTTCCCAGGAGCGGGTGCCGGCGCTGCTCGGCGCGCAACTTGATCAACGCTTCGCGCGTGGTGTAGCGGTAGGTGAATCCCGTGGCCTTGAGCCGCCGGTTGTCGAGCCCGCGCCCGTGTCGGAGCGCCCGCACCGTCTCGACCGGAACACGGAGGCCGAGCCGCCGGAGCTGCCCGGCCGCGAAGCCGGCGCCCCAGGGCGGCAGCACCGGGATGAGCGGCTTGCCGAGCACCGAAGCCACCTCGGAGAGCGCGAGCACCCCGTCCCCGGCGGCGTTGTAGGTGCCGCCGAGCTCGGCGCGGACAGCATGCGCGAGCGCGCCGACCACGTCGTCGGTGTGAATGACCTGGAACCGGGGGTCGAAGCCGATGATCCCCGGGATGATCGGAAGCGAGAGGAGGGAGAGCAGCGAGCTGCGGCCCTCGCTCCCCACCTCGTCGGCCACGCGCAGGATGGCGACCCGGCAGGCCCGATGCCGCGCCGCAAACCCCTGTACGGCCTCCTCCGCGCCCACGATCTCCCTCTCGAGCGCGGTTCGCGGCGGGTGCGAGCGCACCGCGTCCTCGCTGAAGAAGGCTGGGTCGCCCGCGGCCCAGCCGTAGGCGTGGGCGGAGGACTTGAAGACGAGGTGCCGGACTCGGCTCTCGGGCGCGCGACAGGCGCTCAGGAGCTCGGCCGTGCCGGTCAGATTGGTGGCGTGGATCGTGCCCAGGGAGGCTTGCAGCGGGTCGGCCACGAGACGCGTGTCGAGCACGGTGTCGATGCCCGCGGCGGCGAGGATGCGACGCAGAGGGCGACACTCGACGGCCACGCGGACGAACTCGGTGCGCTGGAGCTCGTGCCGGGGATCCTCGGTGTCGACGCCGATGATCGCCTCCACGCCTGGCTCCCGTTCGAGCGTCTGGGCGAGCCGCCCGCCGAGCTGCGAGGACACGCCGGTGATGAGGATGCGCCGGGCTTTCACGGGGTTGCGGGCGTTCACCCGAGCCAGGCGTTCCGGCGCTCGGCCCGCATCTCGGTCAGGGCCTCCTGGATGCGCGCGCGCAGCTCGGCGCCGAGCGCCCGGACCGCCGTGTCGCCGTCCTCGATCGCGCGCGCCGGCGCGGGCGTGAGGAAGCGGATGCGCAGCTTGGCGGGCAGTGGCAGGGCGGCTGCCGCGGGCAGCCGGGCTCGCCGCAGGAGACGGCCGAATCCGAGCCGCCCGAGCACGGGCACAATGTCCTCCTCGGCACCGAGGACGGCCACGGGGACGATCGCCGCGCGCGCTCGCACGGCGGCGCGCAGCGTCTCGAGCCGGTCAAACGGTCGCACCCCGCGCCGCGCTCCGAGGCCGTTGGGGCCGTCCTCGGGGAACGCGAGCACGAGCTGGTGCTCGTCGAAGAGCAGACGGTGGAGGTTCGCCGGGTGGGCGGTCACCCCGCCCGCCTTGACCAGGAGCATGTCGAGGCCCGGCACGGTCCCGAGCGGGCGCTCGGTGGCGAAGTGCACAGGCCGGGGCACCCCGTGTCGCTGACGCAGCGCCTTGGCGATCATCGCGCCGCTGAGCGCGAGGACGCCCGCGTGGTTGGCCACGAGCAGCACCGGGCCGTCGCTGGGGACGTGCTCGGCACCCAGGGCCTCGACGCGAAACCAGTAGCGGAAGAGGAAGTCGTACAACGTGCGGTCGAGCGCGCCCTCGACGAGCTCCGAGCGTCCCCAGTCGGTGACGTGGCGTTCGGGCTCGAGCCCGGGCAGGTGCGCGCGCAGCTCGGCTTCGCCGGCCGGCCCTGCCGGCGCGGTGAGCTCCATGCCGCCGCCCTCCCGATCGTGATCGCCGGTGGCAACCATCCAGCCGATTCTGGCAGGGCGATGGGCGGCAGATCAGCCGCAGGCGGGCTTGGGGGGTGCGTGCCCGGGCTGGCGGGTCGCGGCCTTGCGGCGTCTGAGGGGAGCTTTGTGAGAGGCCGGCCTGTGCTTGGCCGACGCCTTCTTCTTGGACGCGGGCTTCCTCCCGGCGCGCTTCTTCGCGGCGGGCTTCTTTGCGGCGGGCTTCTTTGCGGCGGGCTTCTTGGCCGGCGAGGAGGGCTTTGAGCTCGTCACGTGGGCCGGCGGCGGAGCGCTCGACTTGGGCGTCGCCGGCGCGGTTGTGCTCGGCCCGGTGCTCGTCGTGGTCGCGGGCGGCGTCGTCGGAGCCGGAGTCGGGGCGGGCGGCGGGGCGACGGCCAGTGACGGCGCCGGGAACGGCGCCACCTCCCACGCCTGCACGAGCTGCTCGAAGGTCGCGAACGCGGGCTTCTCGATCGGGTTCGGGCTGTTCTCGTCGGCGTCGGTGACCGCGCCCCCGAGCACCCCCTCCGAGGCGAACATCCCGGTCATGTCGTCGCGCTCGGTGACGAACACGCGCGCTGCGCCGGCGTAGAGCATGGTCGGGAGGGCCTTGGCCAGGAAGGCCGCCTGCTCGGCCTGCCCGGAGGGGACGTCCGTGCCCCTGAAGCTCGGGTCGAACTGCCACGCGGGGTCCGATGGATAGCCGGTCTCGGTGACCCACAGGGGCACGTTGCCGTCGCCGAAGAAGGTGAAGAACTTGCGCCAGCCCATCACGTCGCCGAGGAGGTTGGCCAGCGTGTCGCGGATGTGGACGTTGGCGATGTCGAACTTCTGCGCCGCGTCGTAGCCGGGTGTGGCGAACACCTGCTCGAGCCAGCCCCCGTCCGACGGGCTCATGATCCCCCCGAGGAGGACGCGGCCGTTCGGGTCGTTGTCATGAACGGCCTGGTAGGCAGTCGAGAGCATCCCGGCGTACTGCTGAGGCGTTCCGCTGAAGGCCCACGATCCATCCGGCTCGTTGACGACCTCGAAGTCGTCGATCACCCCGCGCGTATAGCGGACGAGGGCGGCCACCTCGTTGTAGTAGCCGGTCAGGTCGCTCACGCCGCACAGCCCGGTGGCCGGATCGACACCGGGCTGGCAGGTCTCGAGGCTGATGTCGTTGCTCGCGTTGAGGTCGACGAGGACGGGCAGCTGATACTGCGCGGAGAGCTGCATGTAGTCGTTCACGCCCTGCCACATCGCGGCCGAGAGCCACGGGTTGTTGAGCGCGCCGAGCGAGACGTCGACCCGGATCTCGGAGGCTCCCGCCTTGGCCGCCTCGGCGAACATCGCCTGCTTGAACCCGTAGGGCGAGTTGAGCTGGAGCATCGAGTGGATGGCGTACGGGCCATCGTCCGCGGCGCGGGCCTGGGCGGCCGCGAAGCCGAGCGTGCAGAGCACGGCGAGCAGCGCAGCGGTGAGCGGACGTCGCAGCCACGCGAACGATCGGGCGGCCCGGAGCCGGGCACGCAGAGCCAGGGGGTGTGCCTCCACCCAGGATGTGTCGCCCGGCCGGCGGCCGGTAGTGAGAAGGTGCGCCTGGGCATGGACGCACGTCCGGGGCGCCGACGCCCCAGCATCGACCCACGCCCGGGGCGCCCAGGGCCAGGCACTGGCTCACTCCCGGGGCGCCGACGCCCCGCCGGATCAGCGGGTGACGGCGCCCTCGGAGGCGCTCGAGACGAGCCGGGCGTACTTGGCCAGGGCGACCCCGGGATAGGGCTGCTCGGGCGCGACATACGCCCGGGCGCGGACGGCGAGCTCCTCGTCGGAGACATCGACGTCGAGGCGCCGAGCGTCGACGTCGATGGTGATCGACTCGCCGTCGCGGACGAGCCCGATCGGGCCCCCGCGCGCGGCTTCGGGGGCCACGTGGCCGGCCATGAAGCCGTGGGTGGCGCCCGAGAAGCGGCCGTCGGTGATCAGGGCGACGTCCTCGCCCAGGCCCTCCCCGACAATGGCCGCGGTGACCGCGAGCATCTCGCGCATCCCGGGCCCCCCGGACGGCCCCTCGTTGCGGATGACCACGACGTCGCCGGGCTGAATGCTCCCGGTCGTCACCGCCTTCATGGCCGCCTCCTCGCCCTCGAAGACGCGTGCCGGGCCGGTGTGCTTGCGCCGCTCATGGCCGGCCAGCTTGACCACGCAGCCCTCGGGGGCCAGGTTGCCGCGGAGAATGGCCAGTCCCCCGCTCGTCTTGATCGGATTCGTAAGCGGTCGTACGACCTGCTGTCCCTCGGTCTCCCGGGCGGCGTCGGCGATCTCCCCGATCGTCTGGCCCGTCACCGTCGGCGCGTTCTCGTGCAGGAGCCCGGCGTCCTTCAGCCGCTTCATGAACAAGGGCACGCCGCCCGCCGCGTAGAGGTCGGGGGCGACGTACTGGCCGCCGGGCACGAGATCGCAGAGCAGCGGCGTGCGCTCGCTGATGCGGTCGAAGTCGTCGATCGAGAGCTCGACGCCCATCTCCTTGGCCACGGCCAGGAGGTGCAGCACGCCGTTGGTCGAGCCACCGCTGCCGGCCACGGCCGCGATCGCGTTCTCGAGGCTCTCGCGTGTGATGATGTCGCTGGGCTTCAGGCCCCGCTTCAGCACGTCCATGACCAGGCGCCCAGCCTCGGCCGCAACCTCGGACTTGCGCGGATCGACGGCCGGGACCATGGAAAAGCCGGCGGGCGAGATGCCGAGCGCCTCGAAGGCCATGGCCATCGTGTTGGCCGTGAACTGGCCGCCGCACGCCCCCGCGCCGGGCGAGGCCTCGTTCTCGAGCGCATGGAGCTCCTCCTCGGTGATCCTCCCCGCGGCATGGGCTCCGACCGCTTCGAAGACGTTCTGGATCGTCACGCGGTGTCCGTTGAAGTGGCCGGGCATGATCGAGCCGCCGTAGAGCATGACGGCGGGGATGTCGAGGCGGCAGAGGGCCATGACGGTGGCCGGAATCGTCTTGTCACAGCCGCTGATCGCGATCACCGCGTCGAACATGTGGGCGTCGACAACGAGCTCGATCGAGTCCGCGATGACCTCCCGGCTGACCAGCGACGCCCGCATCCCGGCCGTGCCCATGGTGATGCCGTCGGAGATGGCGATCGTGTTGAGCTCCATCGGTGTTCCGCCCGCGGCCCGGATGCCCTCCTTGACCTTGGCGCCGAGGGCGCGGAGGTGGAAGTTGCAGGGCATGGTCTCAATCCACGTGTTGGCGACCGCCACGAGCGGCTTGGACAGCGCCTCGTCGTCGTAGCCGATGCCCTTGAGGTAGGCCCGGGCTGCGGCCCGCTCGGGGCCGTCGGTGAGGGCGCGGCTGCGGTGCTTGAGATCCATGGCGCTCGCACGATACCTGGCGCCTGGGTGGGGCGCGGTCGGGCCCGGGCGCGCGTTTTGTCCACCGGGGTCCGCGTGCCGGTCCGCCTTGACGTGCCGCAAGCGGTCATAAACGCGACGACCCCCCTTCCCAGGCGGGGGTGGGCGCGTCCGGGCCCGGAAACCGGTCATGAACGCGCCGACCCCCTGAACCGCAACAGGGGTTGTCGCCAAATATGACCGCTCTGCGCCTCGCCGCAGCCCGCCCGGTGCCGTGTCCGCCGGCTAGGTGATCTGCGCGGGGGTCTCGCGCATCCGCGCCCGCTCCCACTGCTTGAGGCGCCACAGATCACGCGTGACCTGCGCCGGGTCGAGCTGGCGGCCCGGCAGGTGCATGTTGGCCATCTCGATGAGGCGGCGCTCGTCGCCGGTCAGGGCCATCCACTTGGCGAGCACGTCGTCGGAGTCGGGGAGGCGTGCGCTCCCGTACGGCCGGGTTTCGTCGAGGAACTCGACGCAATACTCGCCGAGCAGCCGGTGCGTCTGGGCCAGGTAGGCGAGGACCGGCCGGTGGGGGTAGATGAGGTAGGCGTAGGGCGCCCCGCCGGTATCCCGGGCGTCCCCGGGCCCGTCGGCCTGCGCGCCCCAGACGCGGATGAAGCCGAGGTCGCGGTACATCGCCCACTCCTCCTCGTTCACGCACGAGCGAAGGAGGGCGCGGGCGCGCTGTTCGGCGCGGCGCTCCCGGCCGGGATCGAAGGCCAGGGGCGGCTGATTCGCCGCTCCTCGGCGCCACCACCGCCAGGACCCCCCGGCCCGGCGGGCGCGGTGACGCCGCCAGGCGTCCTCGATCCGGGGAATGATCAGGTCTGAGAGCAGCGCGAGCGCCACGAGGGCAGTCGCCGCGAGGACGAGGAGCACCCGAGGCCGGCGGCTACCTGCCGCCCGCCGCCCGCGGGAAGAAGATCACGCGGTCGGCGTCCCGTGGGACGTCCTCGAATGAGCGCACCATCATCGACCCCCGGCGGCCGCCGGTGCCGACATGAGGAACCGCGGCCCACAGACCGGCGTCCAGCTGGCGCCGGAACTCTTCCACGAGCCGCTGCTCGTCCTCCGCGTGCGCGACATCGCCCTCGGCGATCAACACCTCTCCATGCCCAGGCTTCATCCTCAGGAAGCGCACGGTCGGATTATGTCAAAACTGGGGGCCCGGCCCGAGCCGGTTGGTGGGTCAGCGAACACGACCCGACGCCGCCTCGGTTCCGAGCCCGAGGACGTTGACCGGGCCGGGACCCGAGCCGATCCCGGCCAGCCCGTCCCCCACCGCCCGGCCCGCGAGGCGCTTGGCCGTCCGGGCCGCCTCGAGCGGGTCATCGCCCCAGGCGAGGCGCGCCGCAAGCACTGAGGAGTGAGTGCACCCCGAGCCGTGCGCCGCGCCGTCCGCGTGGCGCGGACCCGGAATCTCCACGAGCCGCTCGCCGTCGAAGAAGGTGTCGATGGCCCGCTCGCGATGGCCCCCGGTCACGACGACGATCCGCGGTCCGAGTGCCCGGATCGCTCGGGCAAGCGCCGCCGGATCGACCGTCTCCCCCACGCGTCCCGCCGCCCCGCCCAGACCACGTTCTCCTCCGAGCTTCTGCGCCGCTGCGGCCAGGGCTTGCGCCTCGGGGAGATTCGGGGTCACCACGGTGGCGCGAGGGAGGATCAGCTCGACGAGCGCGTCGCGCGCGGCCGGTTCGAGCAGCGCGGCCCCCGACTCGGAGACCATGACCGGGTCGACGACAACAGGCGTCCCACGCGGCAGCTCGTCCAGGGCGCGGGCGACGGTCTCGATGATGTCCCGGGTGCCGAGCATCCCGATCTTCACCGCGTCGACGCCGATGTCCTCCGCCACGGCGCGGACCTGGGCGAGGATGACCTCGCCCGGCACCGCATGGACCGCTGTGACCGCGACCGTGTTCTGCGCTGTCAGCGCCGTGATCGCGGTCATGCCGTGCACGCCGCAGGCCGCGAACGCCTTCAGGTCGGCCTGAATGCCGGCGCCGCCGCCGGAGTCCGAGCCGGCGATCGAGAGCACGCGCGGGATGGACGGCGGCGAGGGCATGGCGCGCCAGATTAGTCCGTCTCAGGGGTTCACCGAATATGCCCCGCCCGCGCCGCGTCGCACCCAGCCGCCGAGCTCGAGCTCGGCCAGTGCCGCCAGCCCCTCCTGCGCCCCGAGCCCGGCTCGCGCGAACGCGCTGAAGCCGTCGAGGCCCTCTCCGAGCCCGTCGAGCACCGCCGCCAGCGCCGGGGCGAGCGCGGGCCGCGGCGGCGCCATGAACGCCCTCGTGCCCACGCCGTACAGCGCGTCCAGAACGTCCTGCGGTCCGCGGATGACCCGGGCGCCCCCAGCGAGCAGGCCGTTGGTGCCCTCGGCCTGGGGCGTGGTCACACGGCCGGGAACCGCACCGATGGGTCGCCCGAGCCGCCCGGCGATCCCGGCCGTGACCAGCGACCCTGACCGCGAGCCGGCCTCGACGACGATCGTTGCCGCGGCCAGAGCGGCGATGATGCGATTGCGCGCCGGGAACATCCAGCGCCACACGCTCGTTCCCGGCGGCAGTTCGGACACGACGGCGGCGGAGGCGAGAAGACGCCGATGCAGGGCCCGCTTGGCGGGTGGGTAGGGCCGCTCAGGCCCGCCCGGAAGCACGGCGATCGTGCGCGCAGGCTCGGCGGCGAGCGCCCCCTCGTGGGCTGCACTGTCGATCCCGAGCGCCATCCCGCTCACGACGGTGACGCCACACCCAGCCAGCGACCGGCCGAGCGACCGGGCCATGTCGGTGCCGTAGGCCGAGGCCCGGCGGGATCCGACGACCGCGACCGGCTCCTCGCGCACCAGGTCGTAGAAGCATTCCCGCGTATCCGCGACGAACAGCGCCGCGGGTGGCGCGGCGAGATCACGCAGGCGGACGGGGTAGTGCACCTGACAGCGGCAGACCGTCTCGATTCGCGCCGCGCGGATGCGCCGGCGCATCGCCGCGAGGTCGAGCGCCGTCAGCTCGTGGGCGATGCCCAGGGCCGCGCGCCCGCCCACCGCGGCGATGAGCTCGCCGTCCGGGAGGGCGAGGACCTCCTCGATGCGCCGGCGATGGTGCTCGAGGTGCCCGGCGAGCCGGCCCAGGAGCCAGCCGCGCGCCAGGCAGGGCTCGCACGCGCCCGGATACCTCACGCCGCCACGTCCTGGGCGTTCATGCCGCCAGCTCCAGGTCGCTCGCACCGCGCTGCCGCAGGCCGAGCGCCGTGAGCATATCCGTACGGTCGACGCGCTCGTGGCCCTTGAGGTCGGCGATCGTCCGCGCGACCCGGAGGACCCGGTGACGGCCGCGGGTGCTGAGGAAGGAGCTCGCATACGCCCGCGCGAGGGCGCGGTCGGCATCATCCTCGAGCCGCACGTGGCGGCGAACCAGCCGCGCGTCCATGTCGGCGTTCGCCCGGAGCCCGCTGCCGGCGAGCCGAGTTGCCTGGCGCTCCCGAGCCTCCGCCACACGCGCGGCGGACCGCTCCGAGGTCGTCACGGCCGGGGCCCGCAGTTCGGGCTCGCTGGGCCGCTGGACGTCGATGAGCAGGTCGAAGCGGTCGAGCAACGGTCCGCTCAGGCGACGGCGGTGGCGGCGCAGGTCAGCCTCGCCGCATTCGCACCGATCACCGCTTCCGGCATAGCCGCACGGACACGGATTGGTGGCTGCAACGAGCATGAAGCGTGTCGGGAAGACGAGCGCGCGCTGGCCTCGGACGATCGTGACCCGGCCGTCCTCGAGCGGCTGGCGCAGCGCGTCGAGACTCGAGCGCTGGAACTCGGAGAGCTCGTCGAGGAAGAGGACCCCCTGATCGGCCAGGGTCGCTTCGCCGGGGCGCGGCGGCGACCCGCCCCCGACGAGCCCGGCCGCGGAGATCGTGTGGTGGGGCGCCCGGAACGGCCTGTGCGCGACGAGCCCGTCGCCGTGCAGTCCGGCGACGCTGTGGATCCGGGTCACCGAGATTGCCTCCGCGCGACTCATCGCGGGCAGGATCGAAGGAAGCCGCCGAGCGAGCATCGTCTTGCCCGTGCCGGGAGGCCCCTCGAGCATGAGGTTGTGGCCGCCGGCGGCGGCGATCTCGAGTGCGAGTACCGCCGTGGCGTGGCCGCGCACGTCCGCCAGGTCAGGAGCCGCCGTGCCCCCGCCCGCAGTGGCGGCCTCCGGGGCGGCGGGCGGGAGGTCGGGAAGCTCGCCGCCCGCCAGCACCGCCGCGGCGGAGGTGAGGCTGGCCACGCCCGCGACCTCGAGCCCCTCCACCAGCGCCGCCTCGCGCGCCCGCTCACGCGGCACGATCAGCCGGCGCAGGCCCGACCGCCGAGCGCCTTCGGCCACGGCCAGCGCTCCCGCCGAGTCGCGCAGCTCGCCTCCGAGCGAGAGCTCGCCGAAGACGGCATAGTCCGCCAGCGCGCGCGCCGGCACCTGTCCGCTCGCCGCCAGGACGCCGAGCGCGATCGCCGCGTCGAAGCCCGGACCGGCCTTGCGCAGAAAGGCCGGCGCGAGGTTGGCGGTGATTCGCCGGGCCGGGAACTCGAAGCCCGAGTTCTGGATGGCCGCTCGGATCCGGTCGCGCGACTCGCGCACCGCGGCATCGCCGAGACCGACGATCGTGAACGCCGGCAGGCCCGAGTGGATGTCGACCTCGACCCACACGGCGCGCGGATCGACGCCGTCGATGGCAAAGGTGGCGATTCGCGCGAGCATGCCAAGAACCTACGCCGGAAACTGCGGAACGTGGGTGACGCCCTGCTCCAAAACTGCTCAAGGAAACCCCCGGCACCTGCGCAGATTTGGAACACGCGGTGACCCACGTGTCACACGATCGTCCCTAGCGTTTGCGGGGTGCCCGACACCCGCCAAGAACTCGGCCAACGCGGCGAGCAACTCGCCGCCGAGCACCTCCTCCGCGAGGGCTTCGACATCGTCGAGCGCAACTACCGCACGCGCTGGGGCGAGCTTGACATCGTCGCCTGCGACGGGCGGGCGCTCATCTTCTGCGAGGTGAAGACCCGCCGCCTGCCTCACACCGCCGGCCAGCCGCTCGAAGCGGTCAATCACGCCAAGCGCACCCGCCTGCGCAAGATGGCGGGCCGCTGGCTCGTCGAGCGCCGCGAGCGCCCCTACGCCGACGAGCTCCGCTTCGACGCGATCGGAGTGACGTTTGACGCGGGCGGCCGGCTCATGGCCATCGAGCACGTCGAGGGGGCGTTCTGAGCGTTGCCCGCGACAACGTTGCCCGCGACCCCCGCCCCACCGCGACCGCGACCGCGCCGTGACCGGCGTCCGGTCAGAGCGTCAGCTGCTGATAGGCCGCCGATTGGAACGACATCCGGTGCAGCGGCGTGACCCCCAGGCGCTCGATGGCCGACCGGTGCTCGGGCGTCGCATAGCCGACGTGCTGGGCGAAGTCCCATCCCGGGTGGTCGGCGTCGGCTCGGCGCATGTAGCGGTCGCGGGTCTCCTTGGCGATGACCGAAGCAGCGGCGATGGCGGCGCTCTTGGCGTCGCCGCCGATCACCGCACGCTGCTCGAACCCGAGGCCGGCCACGGGGAAGCCATCGCTCAGGCAGATGCACCCGGGCCGGGCGACGCGCGCGAGGGCATCGCGGAGCGCGGCCAAGTTCGTGACATGAAGGCCGCGGGCGTCGATGCCCGGTGCACACCGCGTCACCACCGTGACCTGGGCCGCGAGTCGCAGCACGATCGGGTAGACGGCGGCCCGGACGTCGGGCGACTGCTGCTTGGAGTCGTTGAGGTCCCCGAGCGCCCGCACCTCGCCTGGACCGATCCGCGAGAGGTCGAAGAGCACGCCCGCGGCGACGAGCGGTCCGGCGAGACAGCCCCGCCCGGCCTCGTCGGCGCCGGCCACGAAGCGATGTCCAAGCGCGCGGTCGAAGGCGAAGAGCCGGCGAGCGGCGCGGATTGGCCGCTTGCGGGCGCCGACCCGCCGGACGGTTACCTGTGCCCGCTCAGAGGGTTCCGATGCGATCTGGAGGCCAGTATGTGAAGAAAGCGACACCGATGATCCACTTGCCCGGGACCGGTCCCCAGAAGCGACTGTCGTCGGAGTTGGGCCGGTTGTCGCCCATCATGAAGTAGTCGCCGGGCGGAACGGTGATCGGCGTGCGGAAATTGCAGGAAGAGCTGCCGTCGCACGGTTCGATGTAGGAGTCCTTCTCCCGCTGGCCGTTGCGGTAGACGTGCCCGTCGATGATCTCGATGCGGTCGCCGGGCAAGCCGACCACGCGCTTGATGAACGTCTGCTTGGACTCCTGCGGCGTGGACACGCCGCACGGCTGCGGGAACACGCCGCCGTTGGCGTTGGCGCCCTCGTCGGGCGCTCCGCAGACTGGCGTGTTGCCGTCCGCCCCATGGGGCGGGTGGAAGACGACGATGTCGCCAAGCCCGGGGCTCGTCTCGAGCCGATTCGTGAGCACGCGCTGGCCGATGTCGAGGGTCGGCACCATCGAGGGGCTCGGGATCCGGTAGGGCTTGACGATGAACGCCTGGATGAGCACCGCGAGGAGGATCGCGATGGCGACCGTGATGGCGAGCTCGATGATCGACCTCAGGGCCGACTTGGTCACCGTTGCGCTGGTCTTGCGCATGCCGAGTCTCAGAGGAATCCGACCCGGTCGGGCGGCCAGTAGGTGAAGAACGCCTTGCCGATGATCCACCCGCGGCGGACGGGCCCCCAGTAGCGGCTGTCCTCGGAATCAGGTCTGTTGTCGCCCATCATGTAGTACTCGCCGCGGGGCACGACGATCGTGGCTGGGAAGTTACAGCCGGCGAGGTTCTGGCACGGAACCGTGAAACCGTCGGGCTCTCGACGCCCGTTGCGAATGACCTGGCCATCGCGGATCTGCAAATGATCGCCGGGGAGCCCGACGAGACGCTTGATGAACGTCGTCGAGGACGCCCTCGACTGCGCGACGTCGCACGCCTGGGAGGCATCCACGCCCGAATCCGGCTCGCCCTCATTGGGGTCCAGGCACGACGTGTAGTCGCTGGGCGGGTGGAAGACGACGATATCGCCGACATGCAGGGCGGCGAAGTGGCCTCCGAGCCGATTGACGAGAACGCGTTGGCCGATACGCAGGGTGGGCTCCATCGATCCGCTGGGAATCCGGTACGGCTTGACCACGAATGCCTGGATCATGAGCGCCAGACCGAGCGCGACAACGACGATCAGGACGAGTTCGACCAGGGAGCCCGCGACGGACTTCTTCGCGGTCACTCCTGCGTGTCGTCGGGGGCCGCGTCGGGGGTGACCGGCTCCTCGGCAACCGGCTCGGTCGCGGCGGGTTCCTCAGCCCCGCCGGCCTCGACGACCTCCTCAGCGACGGGCGCCTCTTCAGCAGGGGGCGGCTCCTCGGCGGCGGGCGCCGCCTCAGCGGGCGGCGTCTCCTCGACGACGGCCGCCTGCGCCGCAGGCGCCTCAACAGCCTCCTCCACCCCGGCCGCCGCCTGATCCTGGACCGACGGCGCTTCCTCGACCGGCGGCGCTTCCTCGACCGGCGGGGCTTCCTCGACCGGAGCGTGGAGCAGCTCGCGCTCGACGACCTGCTCGGGACCCGTGTTGCGGCGCTCGCGCACACGTGCGCGCTTGCCGACCCGGCCGCGCAGGTAGTAGAGCTTCGCCCGCCGGACGTCGCCGCGGGCGGCGACCTCGATGCGCTCGATCTTCGGTGAGTGCAGCGGGAACGTCCGCTCCACGCCAACCCCGAACGATTGCTTGCGCACGGTGAAGGTCTCGCGCGCGCCGTGACCCTGGCGCTTGATGACGACCCCCTCGAAGACCTGGGTGCGGCGACGCGTGCCCTCGATGACCTGGAAGTGCACACGCAAGCGGTCGCCGGCGTCGAAGGCCGGCACGCGGCGGAGCTGAGCGCGCTCCAGGGTGTCGATCACGGTGCTCATTTGGGCTCAGGCCGCGGGTCGCAGCCAGCGGATCGCGGTTCGGTGGCTGTGCACGGTGCGACAGCCCGCCAAGCGCGGGACGCCTATGGTAGCGGACGCTCGTCCGCCCGCGCTCTGCTCTGCGCACGCCGCCACTCCCGGATCTGCGCGTGGTGCCCGGACAGGAGGACGTCGGGCACCCGCCATCCGCGGTGCTCCCCCGGGCGGGTGTAGTGCGGGTATTCCGGTGCGCCCTCGAGGGCCGCGCTGAACGACTCCTCGAGCGCCGAGCGCTCGTCCCCGAGCGCGCCGGGCAGCTTGCGCAGGACCACGTCGCACACGACCATCGCCGCAAGCTCACCGCCCGCCAGCACGTAGCGTCCGATCGACACCTCGTCGGAGACGAAGTGGTCGAGGATCCGCTGGTCGAACCCTTCGTAGCGCCCGCAGAGCAGGGTGAGCGCCGGTTCGGCGGCCAGCTCGTCGGCCAGCGCGTCGTCGAGCAGCCGCCCGGCCGGGGTGAGCGCCACCACCCGCCGATCCTCGCGCACGCGGACTGGGTCCTCGCCGTATCGCGCCTGGAGCGCCGCCTCGACCACGTCGACCCGGAGCACCATGCCCGCCCCGCCGCCGAACGGCGTGTCGTCCACCTGCCCCGCCTTCAAAGGCGTGTGGTCGCGGTAGTTGATGAAGCCGAGCCGGTGCCCGGCGCCGGCGGCGTTCGTCACGTGGCGTTGACCCTCGAACCACGCGAAGGCCTCGGGGAACAGTGTGAAGACGTCGATCTCCATCACGCCTCGGAGTTCCGTTCTGCGGAACTCCCAAGGGAACCGGCGTCAGCCGGTCCTCCCCGCTCTGCGGAACTCCCAAGGGAACCGGCGTCAGCCGGTCCCCCCTCCCCGAGGAAGGCCAGGTCGATGTCGATGCTGCGACGCTCGACGTCCACCTCGCGCACCGCGTCGCCGACGAGCGGCACGAGCAGCGCCTCCCCCTCCGCCGCCCCTTCGCGCTGCACCTCGAGCACCTCGCACGACGGGAGCGCAACGAGCTGCCGAACCGTCCCGACCTTCCGCTCGCCGTCGCGCACCGTGCAGCCCACGAGGTCCTCGGCCCACCACTCGTCGGCCTCGAGCTCTGGCGCACGCTCGCGCGGGACGAGCAGCTCGGACCCGCGCAGCGCCTCGGCGCCGCCGCGGTCGGCGCAGCCCTCGACGCGCACGATCACGCGGCTCGCGGTTCCCGCACGCCGTTCGATAGCCAGATCTCGCTCCCCGACGCGGACGTGCATGCCGACCTCGAGTAGCTCGGGGGTCGCCCGCACGACATGGAAGCTGCCGTCGAGGCCGTGGGGCCGGCCGACCGTCCCGGCCCGCAACCACGGCGACATCAGGAGTCGAC
The DNA here is from genome assembly GCA_963795525.1 of uncultured Solirubrobacterales bacterium. Lineage (GTDB taxonomy): Bacteria > Actinomycetota > Thermoleophilia > Solirubrobacterales > Solirubrobacteraceae > Palsa-465. The sequence continues at coordinate 352,229 of CAWCIA010000005.1, read as the reverse complement.
GATATCCAGGAAGACGCGGCGCTTGTGCTGGGCGGCGGCGGTCTTGATCACCGCACGCAGGGCCGATGCGGTGCGGCCGCCGCGTCCGATGATGCTCCCGTAATCGTCGTCCGCCACCGAGAGCTCGAGCACGGTCGATCCGTCGTCCTCGCTGACCTCGTTCACCGTCACCGCGTCGGGGTGCTCGACGAGGCCACGGGCCAGGTACTCGAGCAGATCCCTCATCGCGGGCAGTATCTCAGCGAATGCCCTGGATGTTGAGGAGCTTGCGTACGCTGTCCGTCGGCTGAGCCCCGCGGGCCAGCCAGTCGCGCACGCGCTCCTCGTCGAGCACGATCGTCGACGGGTTCGTCTGGGCGTTGTAGTGCCCGACCGTCTCGATCACACGGCCGTCGCGCTTGGCTCGCTGATCGGCGACGACCACCCGCCAAATGGGATTCTTGCGCCCGCCGATTCGTGTCAGTCGAAGTCGTACCGCCATGTGAGCGAACGAGGTTAGCGTGCCTGCCGCATTAATGCCCCAAGATCCGGCATCCGGCCCTGGGAGACCTGGCGCATGATCTTGCGCATCTGATCGAATTGCTTGATGAGCGCCTTGACCGCCTGGACGTTCGTGCCCGACCCCTGAGCGATACGCAAACGCCGCGACCCGTTGATCTTCTCGGGATGACGCCGTTCATAGGGCGTCATCGACAGGATGATGGCCTGGATGCGGTCGAACTCCTTCTCGTCGACCTTGACTCCGCGCAGCTCCTTGCCCACCCCGGGGATCATCCCCAGCAGGGACTGAAGCGGGCCGAGCTGGCGCACCTGGCGCAGCTGTTCGAGGAAGTCGTCGAGTCCGAACTCCTGCTTGCGGAGCTTCCGTTCGAGCTCGGCCGCCTGCTCCTCGTCGTAGGCCGACTCGGCCTTCTCGATGAGCGTCATGACGTCGCCCATGCCGAGGATCCGCTGGGACATGCGGTCGGGGTGGAAGCGCTCGAACTGGTCGAGCTTCTCACCCGTGGAGGCGAAGAGGATCGGCTTGCCCGTGATCGCCTTCACCGAGAGAGCGGCCCCGCCGCGGGCGTCGCCGTCGAGTTTGGACATGACCACGCCGTCGAATTGCACGACCTCAGCGAACTGCTCGGCCACATTGACCGCGTCCTGGCCGGTCATGGCGTCGACGACGAGCAGGATGTCGTGCGGGTTGACCGCCTTCTTGATGTTGGCCAGCTCGGCCATGAGCTCTTGGTCGACGTGCAGCCGGCCGCGCGTGTCGATGATGAGAACGTCCTTGCCTTCGGCCTGCGCGCGGTCGCGCGCCCACGCGGCGATCTTCACCGGATCGGCATCGGTGCCCTGCTCGTACACGTCTGCGCCAGCCTGCTTGCCGACCATGACGAGCTGCTCGACGGCGGCCGGTCGGTAGACGTCACACGCGGCGACGGCCACGGAGGAGCCGTGCTGCTCGCGCAGGTAGCGCGCGAGCTTGGCCGTCGCCGTCGTCTTGCCCGAACCCTGGAGGCCGGCCATGAGCACGACGGTCGGCGGGCGCGGCGAGAACGCGAGCTCGCGGCCCGAGCCGCCCATCAGCTCGGTCAGCTCCTCGGCGACGATCTTGACGACCTGCTGGCCGGGGTTGAGCTGGCCGACCACGTCGGCGCCGAGCGCGCGTTCCTTGACCGCGTTCGTGAACGACTTGACGACCTTGAAGTTGACGTCGGCCTCGAGCAGCGCAAGCCGGATCTCGCGCATGGCCGCGTTGATGTCATCCTCGGTCAGCGTGCCGCGTCCGCGCACGTCGGCGAGCGTGGCCTGGAGCTTCTCGGCGAGGGAATCGAACATTGCAGGAGATGAGGCTATCGCCTGGGCTGGCCACCCCACCGGCGGGGGCCAGCCCAGACGGGCCGAATCACGACACGTTCAGAACGTTGTCGTCGACCACGAAGTTCGTGTGCGCCGAGGTGCTCATCTGCGTGGCCACGAACCGGACCGACACCGTCTGCCCGGCGTAGGCCGCCAGGTTGTAGCTCTCCTGGACGTAGCCGCTGGCGGCGTTCAGGTTGGTGAACGTCCCCAGAACGCTCAGCAGACCGCCTGAGCTGTTCAGCAGCTGGACCCGCATCTGTGCGCTTTGGGTCGTCCCCGTGTCTGTCGTATCGACGTGGAGCCAGAAGCTCCACGTGTAGTGCGCGCACCCGGTCGGCAGGCCCACCTTCTGAGCCAGGATGTCCTGCGTGGGGGTGCCGAACCCGAACCAGGCGGCATAGGTGCCCGAGTGCGGGGCCTCGCCCGCGCCGGCCGGCTCGACGATGCTCGTGCTCGCCGTCCACGGCGCCGGCGACCCGGTCTCGAAGCCCGGGTTGCCGAGCAGCTGACCGCCGCCCGTGCAGGTCGAGGCCGGATTGACCGTCCAGCTCAACGACGCCGTCCCGGACGCGCCGGTCGTGTCGGTCGCCTTGACCGTGACCGACGAAGTGCTCGCCGTCGTCGGCGTACCGGAGATCGCCCCGGACGCGCTGTTGATCGACAGCCCAGCGGGCAGACCAGTGACGGTGTAGGTCAGCGTCGAGCTGCCGGAGTCGCTTGCCTTGATCTGGAGGCTGACGGCGCTACCGACCGTGCTCGTCTGGTTGCCCGGGTTCGTCACCGTGACCGTGTTGGGACCGCCACCGTTGCTGATGATCGGATGGCTGACCTCGCAGCCACCGCTGCCGCCGCCCGCGTCGTTGGCCCAGATCGACTGAACCGCGAACTTACCGGTGGCCAGGGTGATGTTCTGCGAGGCGCCCTGGCCCGAGGAGATCCAGGCACAGAGGTCGCCGACCTCCTCCCCGGCCGTCGAGCCGTTGCCCGGGACCGTCCAGCCGCCGGCCGGGAACTGATCGGTGATCGTCTCGGTGTACTCGTGGCCCTCGACGATCGAGATGCCGTCCAGCGTGCCAGCCGAGCCGGAGTTGACGAAGTTCTGCCCGCACGACGCACCCGCGTCGGGCAGGTACGGCAGGTTGGTGAACGCGATGTAGGTCGGGCTCACTGCCCCGCCGCCATCCAACGTCGTGTCACCGGTGTAGTCGTGCCACGCGCAGAAGCCCGCGAACTCGTAGCCGTCGGGGTCAGCTCCGTGCGGCGAGACGATCACGTACTGGACGTTGCGGTTCGAGGTCTGCGTGGTGTTGCCGAAATGGGTAGCGGCTTTGGCGGCCTCGAGCGCGAGCTTGTGAGCTGACGCGGTCGGCGGCGCGGCCGCGGACTCGTCCACCCACAGCCCGGCGTAGGCGCCGCCAGTGGGGTAGCCGACATGCTGCGTGCTCGAAGCCGGGCAGCTCGTCGCCCCGGTGCTCACGCCCTGGCAGTACTGCGTGGCCACGCCCGACCACGTCTCGCTGTTCGTCCCCAGGCCCTTCAGAAAGGCTTCGACGTACGGCGCCACGCCGGACGGATCGCCGGAGAGCGTCACGTTACCCGCGGAGTTCGTGCCCTGCGTCCCCCACTGAGAACCCCAGAACACGAGGTACACCCTCGGCGCTCCGGTCGTGACCCCGACCCCATTGATGCCCCCGCCGAAGGCGACGTTGTTCGACGAGGCGCCCTGCACCGAGCTCCCCAGCCTCGCTGCCGACGTGCCCCGCTGCGGCACGACGCCGTGCCGGTACCCGTGCCCCTGCGTGAGCGCCGCATCGGCGCTTCCCGTCTGAGCGCCGGCGGCGGGCGCCAGCGTCAACAGCCCCGCGAGCGCTACGAGCGCCACACCGATTACGCCACCGATCAGCTTGCTCGCCACGGCGGCTCCGGTCCTGCGACTCATCCTGTCTCCCCTGGTTAGTAGTGCCCCTTCAGAACCCGCGCCGGGATGATACGGGCTTGGGGGGCATTGTCGGTAATCGCATTCGGTGCGCTCGGCGCGTAACTGACCTGCCCGCGAGCAGGCGGACGCGACGCGGCGCGTCGCCTCGCGATCTACGAACCACCGATACCCAGGAACGAGACTAAATCTTATTCCTGTGATACTGTTCCCCGGTGCGAGGGCGTTGCTCGCCCAGCCAACCTTGAGACCAGTGAAGGAGCGTCGTGCTTCGAGCGCCGTTGGGTGTTGTTCCGCTGCTTGTCTGGTGCGCTCTGCTGCTGACGGCTTGTTCTGGCGGCAGCGCCGGTTCGGCGGCTGCTTCGTCCTCGGGGAAGTTGCAGATCGTCGCCGCGGAGAACTTCTGGGGGAGCATCGCCGCCCAGCTGGGCGGCAGCAAGGTGGCGGTGCAGAGCATCATCGTGAACCCGGGCACCGATCCGCATTCGTACGAGCCGACGGCCTCGGATGGGGTCGCGTTGGCGAAGTCGCAGATGGCGATCGTGAACGGGATCGGGTACGACGCGTGGGCGTCGAAGCTCATCGCCGCGAACCCGTCGAGCTCGCGCAAGGTGCTCGATGTCGGGGATCTGCTCGGCCTGGTGGAGGGCGATAACCCGCATCAGTGGTACTCGCCGCCGTCCGTGCAGCGGGTGATCGATCAGATCGTCGCCGACTACAAGCAGCTGGACCCGAAGGACAGTGCGTACTTCGACCGCCAGCGCACAACCTTCGAGACCCAGGGCCTTGGCCCGTACACCAAGATGATCGCCCGGATCCGCACGCGTTATGCCGGGGTGCCGGTGGGCTACAGCGAGAGCATCTTTCAGCCCCTCGGTACCGCGCTGGGTCTGAAGCTGTTGACGCCCTACAGCTTCGCCAAGGCGATCGCCGAGGGGACCGACGTGAGCGCGGCCGACAAGCAGACGGTCGACACCCAGGCGCAGAACCGTCTGATCAAGGTGTGGGTCTATAACAGCCAGAACGCGACCCCGGATGTGCAGCGGGTCAACCAGCTCGCTCGCGCAGCGCATATTCCGATCACCACGATCACCGAGACGCTCTCCCCGGCCCCGGCTACCTTCGAGCAGTGGCAAGTCACGGAGCTGCGGAACCTCCAGCAGGCCCTTCGGGAAGCGACGGGAGGGTGACCCCCCCGCCGATGGTCGACGCGGCGCCCATTCCTCACGACGGGACCCTCGGGTTCGCGCCTTCCGCGGTGCCGGTGGTGCGGCTGCAAGGCGCGCAGGCGCGGATCGGTGACACCACGGTGTGGAGCGATGTGGAGTTCGCGATCGCGGAGGGCGACTTCGCCGCGATCCTGGGACCGAACGGTTCGGGAAAAACCACCCTGCTGCGCGTGCTGCTCGGCGAGCTGCCGCTCGCCGCTGGCGCCGCATCCGTGTTGGGTCGCGCGCCGGGTCAGGAGAGCGGTCAGATCGGCTACCTGCCCCAGCGCCGCCACTTCGACGCGAGCGTCAGGATCCGCGGCATCGACCTGGTGCGGCTCGGACTGGACGGCGCCCGATGGGGACTGCCGCTGCGGGGCACCTGGCGCGGGCGGGTACAGGAGGTGATCGAACTGGTCGGTGCCGGGGAGTACGCGGCCCGTCCGATCGGCCGACTCTCCGGCGGCGAGCAGCAGCGGCTGCTGATCGCGCAGGCTTTGATCAGCCGTCCGAAGGTGTTGATCCTCGACGAGCCATTGGACAGCCTCGACCTGCCGAACCAGACCGCGGTCGCGGCGCTGCTGGCGCGGATCTGCCGCCAGGAGGGCGTGACCGTGTTGCTGGTCGCCCACGACGTCAACCCGTTGCTCACCTACCTCGACCGGGTCGTCTATTTCGGAGCAGGGCACGCGGCGGTCGGCACGCCGGGCGAGGTCATCACCGCGGACACGTTGACGCGTCTCTATGGGGTGCCGATCGAGGTGCTGCAGGCCGCCGACGGACGCCTCGTGGTCGTCGGGCTGCCGGAAGCGCCCGCGCATCACAGCGACCGCCACGAGCACGATCATGGTTAGTCACCTGTCGTTCGCTGCGCTTTCGGGCGATCTGATCTCGGATTTCCGGCAGCTGACCGCCTACCCGTTCATGGTCAACGCGCTCGAGGCCGGGACGATCGTGGCGGTGATGGCCGGTGTGGTCGGCTGGTTCATGGTGCTGCGCCGCGAGACATTCGCCGGGCACACGCTGTCGGTGATGGCGTTCCCCGGGGCGACCTTCGCGCTGCTGCTCGGGCTGTCTGCCGCCGTCGGCTACTACGCGTTCTGCGGCGCCTGCGCGCTGGTGATCGGCGCGGCCGCCGCCGGCACGCGCCGCCACCGCGGCGAGGAATCCGCCGTGACCGGCACCGTCCAGGCCTTCGGGCTAGCGTGTGGCTTCCTGTTCCTCAGCCTCTACCGGGGCGTCCTGGCCGGCTATGAGAACCTGCTGTTCGGCGACTTCCTCGGGATCACTCGAGGGCAGGTGCTCACCCTCGCAGCCGACTGCGTGGTGGCGCTCGGGTTCCTCTCCGTCGTCGGCCGGCCGCTGCTGTTCGCCTCGGTCGACGAGCCCGTCGCGCGCGCCAGTGGCGTCCCGACCCGCTGGCTGTCGCTCGCGTTCATGCTCGCTCTCGGGCTGACGGTCGCCGCGACGGCGCAGATCACGGGCGCGCTGCTCGTGTTCGCCCTGCTGGTCGCGCCCGCCGCGACCGCCCAACTGATCACCTCGCGGATCGGCGCGAGCCTGATCCTCACCGTGCTGCTCGGTGTGACGATCACCTGGGTCGGGCTCGCGCTCGGGTACTTCTACAACTATCCCGTCGGCTTCTACATCACCGCGGTCGCGTTTTCCGTGTACCTGATCGCGCGGCTCGCGCGCACGGCGATCGAGCATCCCACCCTGCTGCGTGGCCGCTCCCGGGCCGTCGAGGCCGTCGCCTGATGTTCGGGCAGGAGTTCGTTCGCAACGCCTGGCTGGCCGGTACCGCGATCGCGCTCGCGAGCGGGCTGGTCGGTTACTTCGTCGTGCTCCGCGCCCAGGTGTTCGCGGGCGACGCGCTCAGCCATGTCGCGTTCACCGGTGCGCTCGCGGCGGCCGCGGCCGGGATCGACATCCGTATTGGCCTGTTCGCCGCCACGATCTTGATCGCGCTGCTGCTCGGATCGCTCGGGGACCGCTCGCACGCCGACGACGTGACGATCGGGGTCACCTTCGCCGCGATCCTCGGGCTCGGTGTGTACTTTCTCGCCCTGTTCAGCTCCGGATCCGGCGGCGGCAACGGCCTGCTCGGCGCCCGGACCCTGTTCGGATCGATCTTCGGCCTCAGCGCCGGCGACGCCGTGGTCGCCGCGGTGATCGCCGCCGGGATCGTCGCGGTCGTGCTCGCGGTCGCCCGGCCGTTGCTGTTCGCGAGCGTCGACGCGGCCGTCGCCGCGGCGCGCGGCGTCCCGGTCCGCGCGCTCGGACTGCTGCTCCTCGCGCTGCTCGGCGCCACCGCCGCCGAGGCGACCCAGGCGATCGGCGCGCTGCTCCTTCTCGGTCTGCTCGCCGCACCCGCCGGCGCCGCGCAACGACTCACCGCCAACCCCTACCGCGCGCTCGGGCTGTCTGGCGCCATCGCCGTGCTCTCCACCTGGACTGGCCTGACGATCAGCTACCTGATTCCGAAGCTGCCGCCAAGCTCGGCAATCATCACCGTAGCCACCGGGGTCTATGCACTCGCGTTTCTGGCCAGCGTCGAGGAACGCCGCGGCCGAGCGCGCCGGCTGCTGACCGTGATCCGCGGAGCCGAGAATTAGACTGAGACCGATGGCTAGGAAAGACACCGAGACCTGGGCCGAGCACGCGCAACACGTCCTCGCCCAGACCAAGCATCACACCGGTTCCGCCCGCCAGGCACTGCTCGAACTGCTCGACACCCAAGCCTGCGCCCTCTCAGCGATCGAGATCGAAGACGCGCTCCGCGAGAGCGAGCGACCGATCGCGCGCGCGAGCATCTACCGCATCCTCGACGAGCTCGAACGCCTGCACCTCGTCCAGAAGCTCCAGGTCGGGCAGGCAATGGCCCGCTACGAGCCCATCCGCACGGGCGAGGGTCACCATCATCACCTCGTCTGCGACAACTGCGGCATCGTCACACCCTTCACCGACCCCGAGCTCGAAACCGCAATCCAGAAGCTCAGTCACCGCGTCCCGATGCGCATCGCCGAACACGAAATCGTGCTCCACGGAGCGTGCGAAGACTGCAGCGATTAGCGGCCTCGGCCAGGCGGGGCGACCGCCGGGCGCGCACGGAGGATCGCGCCCGGCGGTCCCGCTTCCGTCTATGACACGTTGAGGGCGGTGTCGTCGATCACGAAATCGGTCGTGCCGCCGCCTCGGTCGGTCTCCTTCCCGGTGAACTTCACCGAGATCGTCTGGCCCGCGTACGCGGCCAGCGAATAGGACTGCTTCACGTAAGCGTTGTTCGCGTTCAGATTCGAGAACGTGGCCAGCGTGCTCAGCACCGTGCCGCCGGCGTTCAACACCTGCACCTTGAGCGTGTCATACGCCCCGTAGGGCAGCTCGCCGGTGTCGATGTACCGCCAGAACGAGAACGTGTACGTCGTGCATCCCGTCGGCAGCGCCACCTTTTGGGCCAGCGTGTCGGTGTGCGGAACGCCATACCCGTCGAGCCAGGCGAGGTAGCTGCCCGAGTGGGCGGGCTCGCCCGCCGACGCCGGCTGAATCACGCCCGCGGTAGCCGTCCATGGGGCCGCGGTTCCGGTCTCGAAGCCGGGATTGCCGAGCAGCTGCTTGGCCGTGCAGCCTCCGCCGCCGCTCGAGCTAACCGTCCAGGTGAACGACGCGGTGCCCGAGGCGCCGGTCGTGTCGGTGGCGGTCACGGTGACCGACGAGGTTGCCGCCGTCGTTGGCGTGCCGCTGATGAGACCGCTCGTGCTGTTGATCGATAGCCCCGCGGGCAGCCCCGACGCGCTGTAGCTCAGCGTCGAGCTACCCGAGTCGGTCGCCGTGATCTGCAGGCTGACCGCCGTGCCGACCGTGCTCGTCTGGTTACCGGGGTTGGTCACGGTGACCGTGTTGCCAGTGCCGCCGCCGTTGGTGACGATCGCGTGACTCACCTCGCAGCCGCCGGCCCCGCTGCCCGAGTCGTTGGCCCAGATCGACTGCACGGCGAAGCTGCCCGTGGCCAGCGTGATGTCCTGCGAGGCGCCCTGACCAGACGAGATCCAGGCGCACAGGTCGCCGACCTCCTCGCCGGCGTAGGTTCCCCCCGTGCTCGGAACGGTCCAGCCACCGGCCGGGTACTGATCCGTGATCGTCTCCGCGTACTCGTGGCCCTCGACAATCGACACGCCGTCGAGCGTGCCCGGGGAGTTGACGAATCCCTGACCGCAGGACGCGCCCGCATCGGTCAGGTACGGCAGGTTGGTGAAGGCGAGCGTCCCGTCCGGCGAGCTGACCGCCCCGCCGCCGTCCATGGTGGAGTCCGCCGTGTAGTCGTGCCAGGCGCAGAAGCCCTGGGTCTCGTAGTCGTCGGGATCGGTCCCGTGGGGCGAGACGATCACGTACTGGGTGTTGCGGTTCGACGTCTGGGTCGTGTTGCCGAAGTGCGTGGCTGCGTTGACCGCCTCCTGAGCCAGCTGGTGCGCGGTGGCGGCAGCCGGCGCGGCGGCGGACTCGTCGACCCAAACGCCGGCGTAGGCACCGCCCGTCGGATAGCCGACATGCTGGGTGTTCGAGGCCGGGCAGCTCGTGGCCCCCGTGCTCACGCCCTGGCAGTACTGCGTGGCCACGCCCGACCACGTCTCCCCGTTCGTGCCCAGGCCCTTGAGGAAGGACTCGACGTAGGGCGCCATGCCCGACGGATCGCCCGACAAGGTCACATTGCCCGCCGAGTTCGTGCCCTGCGTCCCCCACTGAGAACCCCAGAACACGAGATAGACCTTCGGCGCGCCGGTCGTGACCCCAACGCCGCTGATCCCGCCGCCGAAGGCGACGTCCTTGGCCGAGGCGGCCTGTACGGCCGCGCTCTGGAAGTGGCCGCGCATGGGCACGAAGCCGTGGCGGTACGGATGCCCGACGCGCGGCGACTGTGCCGCTGCGCCGGCCGCGGACGCCGAGAGGGCGAGCGCGAGGAGGGCGAGCGCGATGGTGCAGACCCACGCGCCCGGACGCGGCGCGCGCACGCGCGCCGGCGTTACTGCGGTCATGTGATACCTGCCTCCCGTTGAGGTGTAGCCCTGGATGGGCGGCGGGATGAGATCACAAACCCCCGCGCCCGGCGTAGCCGGGGCGAGGTATGGCACCGCAAACCCCGGCAAGGCGGTGCAAAATCCTCGGCGATGGCCGCGGGCTCTCAGGCGCTGACGAGCGCTCGAGCGAAGTCGTCGGCGTCGAAGGGCCGGAGGTCCTCGAGCTGCTCGCCGACGCCGATGAGCTTGACCGGGATGCCGAGCTCGTGGGCGATGGCCAGCGCGATGCCGCCCTTCGCCGTGCCGTCGAGCTTGGTCAGGACGAGGCCGGTCACCGGGACGGCCTCGGAGAAGAGCCGGGCCTGGCGCAGGCCGTTCTGACCCGTCGTCGCGTCGACGGTCAGCAGCGTCTCGTGGGGCGCCTCGGGGATCTGCTTGGAGATCACGCGCTGCACCTTGGAGAGCTCGGCCATGAGGTGGTCCTGGGTGTGGAGGCGGCCGGCCGTATCGATGATGATCACGTCGGCTTCCTCGCGGCGGCCGGTGGCGATCGCCTCGTAGGCGACCGAGCCCGGATCGGAGTCCGGCGGGCCCTTGACGAACCGCACGCCCGCGCGCTCGGACCAGAGCTCGAGCTGCTCGACCGCGGCGGCGCGGAAGGTGTCGGCGGCGCCGAGGACGACCGTCTGCCCCAATTCCCGGCGCAGGTGCCAGGCCAGCTTGCCCACGGTCGTCGTCTTGCCCGTGCCGTTGACCCCGGCCACGAGGATGATCGTCGGACTCGGACGCAGGTCGATCCTGTCCTCGCCGGTGCGGGCGATGCCCGCGAGCAGCTCGGTCAGACGCGCGGACAACTGCTCCCCCCCGGCGATGGCGCCGCCCGTGGCCTCCTGCTCGAGCTGGGCGACGACCTGGGCCGTGGTGGAGGCGCCGACGTCGGCGTAGATGAGCGCCTCCTCGAGCCGCTCCCACGTCTCGTCGCTCAGATCCTCGAAGAGCGTCGCCTGGATCTCGCTCGTGAGCGCCTGGCGGGTCTTGCGCATGTTCTCGCGCAGGCGACGGAACATGCCGACACGGCGCCGCTCCGCCTCGGGTGCAGCCTCCGGTTCGGGCAGGGCACCGTCGATGATGAAGAGATCGCGCCAGTCGCGGGCCATGACGGCGGGCGACGTTAGCAACCGCCCGCTACGCGGCAGCCTCGGCGGGGGGCAGGCGGCGGGAGATCACCTTGGAGATTCCGTCTCCCCCCATCGAGACCCCGTAGAGCGAGTCGGCGGCCTCCATCGTGCGTCGCTGGTGGGTAACGACGATGAACTGCGCGTGGGAGGAGTATGCGCGGAGCAGTTCGAGGAACCGCCCGATGTTGAGATCGTCAAGCGCGGCCTCGACCTCGTCGAGGATGTAGAAGGGGCACGGCCGGGCGAGGAACACGGCGAAGAGGAAGGCCAGGGCGGTCATCGACTTCTCCCCGCCGGAGAGCAGCGAGAGCCGCTTCATCTCCTTGCCGGCGGGCGTGATCTCGATCTCGACGCCGAGCACGTCCTCCTCGAGCTCCGCCTCGGCCTCGTCACCCGCGTCGGCGTCACCCGCGCCCGGCTGCTCCTCGGGCTCGCCCCCGAGCACGCGCGCCGGGCCATCGTTCTCGGCCACGAGGCGCAGGCGGCCCCGGCCGCCCGGGAAGAGCTGGCTCGCCACCTGCTCGAAGTTGCGGGCGGCGGCCGCGAAGGTCGACTCGAAGGTCTCCCGGATCTGCTTGTCGGTGTCGGCGATGAGCTTCTGGAGCTCCCGCAGCGCGGTTTCGAGGTCCGTCCGCTGGCGTTCGAGCTCCTCAACATGCTCGACCGCCTCGGCGTACTCATCCTGGGCGAGCGGGTTGACCGGACCGAGCTGCTCGCGTCGCCGCGCCAGACGCTCCAGGCGCGCACGCAGGGCCGCTCGCTCGTCCTCGGAGAGCGGCTCGGCGGCCGGCTCGGCCGCGAGCTCGAGGCGAGCGGCGAGCTCGCCGAGCTGTTCGGAGATGTCGTCGACCCGGTCGCGGACGCGCTGAAGCCCGACCTCCAGCTCGGTCAGCGCCTCGTTCTCCCGGCCGAGCTTGGCGTGGAGCGCCGCCTCCTGCTGCGCGCACGAGCGCAGCTGGGCGGCCAGGTGCTCGCCGGCCTGGCGGTCGGCGCTCAGCTCCTCCTGGAATGCCGCGCGCCGCTCGGCGAGCGCGGCGGACAGGGCTTCGAGCGCGACGGCGATGGCCTCGATGCCCGGGCCCAGCCGCTCGTCCGCGTCGATCCCCCGGCGGAGTCGCTCGAGCCGGTCGGCGCGCTCGCGCCGCTCACGCTGCGCCCGCTCGAGCGTGACCTGCTCGCTCGCCAGCTCGGCCTCGAGCTGCATCCGGCGCGCCGCCTCGGGACCGTCGTCGGGAGCCTCGCGGCGCCGGGCGATCTGGGCGGCCAGCCTCCGCTCCTGCTCGCCCGCCTCGTCGCGTTCGCGGACCGCGGCACGGTGGGCCGCGACCGCCGCGTCACGGACGCCTTCGAGCTCCGCCACCCGCGCGCCGGCCCTCTCCAGCGCGGCCGCGGCGGCCAGCTCGGCCTGAGCGGCCTGCTCGCTCGCCGCGATCAGGTCATCCCGGCGGTTGCGCTGGGCGAGCACGCGCTCCTCGCCCGCCGCGGGCGCCTGCCGGAGCTCGCGCGTGGCCGCGGAGAACACCCGTCCCGTCCGTGTCACCGCGATGCCGGAGAACCCGGCCGGGAGGGCATCGATGGCGTCGACGACCCAGGCGTCGCCGAGCAAGCGGCGAGCCAGGGCGACCGCGGCCTCGGGGCCGCGGATCTGCGCGGCCAGGCGCGTGGCGCCCGGCACCGGCGGCGCGGCGCCGGAGGCCGCCGGCGCGTCGCCGGCGGGAAGGATGAGCGCCCGGCCTCCGTCGGCGCCGGCGCGGTCGAGCAGCTCGCCCGCGGCCGGGAGGTCGCCCGCCAGCGCAGCGCGCAGACGGCCGTCGAGTGCGGCGGCGAGCGCCAGCTCGTACCCGGGCTGGACCTCGAGCTCGTCGGCCAGGACGGCCGCGCCGCCGGGCGCGGAGGCCTGACTGCGCAGGAACTGGTTGACCGCGGCGAGCTCGCCGCCCACCCGGGCGGCCTCTCGCCGCGCGGCCTCCACCGCGCGCTCGGCCTCGCGGATCGAGCCCCGCGCCGCCTCGACGGCCGCTTCGGCCTCCACGCGACGCCCGCCGTGGAGCTCGATCTCGCCGGCACGCTCGGCCGTCTGCTCGCCGGCGCGGGCGAGCTCGGTCTCGAGCGTGGCCAGCTCGCGCGCCAGCTCGGCCTCGCGATCGCGGGCGAGCGCGGCCAGGGCCTCCTCGAGCGCGGCGATGCGGCCCGGGGCCTGCGTGTCGGGCACGTCCGCGCCCTCCTGGGCCACGAGCGCGTCGAGCGTCTCGCGCGCGTGGGCGAGCCGGCGCTCCACCGTGGTCGCCGCGGCGCGCACAGCTTCGAGCCGGTAGCCGACGCGCTCACCGGCCGACTGAGCCACGTACACCCGGCGCGAGAGCTCCTCTCGATGGCTGCCTCGTGCCGAGAGCGCCTCCTCGGCCGCCTCACGCTGACTCGCCACCGCGGCGACCTCGCGCTCGACGGCCGCGCGGGACACGCGCGCTTCGGACACCCTGGCCTGGGCCTCCTCGAGCGCGAGCCGCTGGCCGCGCAGATCGTCACGCGAGAGCTCCCACTTCGCCTCGAGCGTCTGACGCTCAAGGCGCTCGTGCAGCTCCGCCGCCTCGGCCTGGCGCTTGAGCGGGCGCAGGCGCGAGCGCGCCTCGCGCTCGATGTCAAGCGCACGGTCGAGGTTGTCCTGGGTCCGGGCGAGCTTGAGCTGGGCGCGCCGACGCCGCTTGCGGTGCTTGCCCAGGCCGGCGGCCTCTTCGATGAGGAGCCGGCGGTCGCGCGGCTTGGAGGTCACGAGCGATTCGACCCGGCCTTGGGAGATGACCGAGTGCATCTCCTTGCCGAGGCCCGTATCGGAGAGCACTTCGATGATGTCGACGAGGCGGCAGCGGGCGCCGGCCAGGCGGTACTCGCCCTCGCCGGCGCGATCGAGCCGGCGGAGGATCGACACCTCGGGTACACCCAGCCCGAGCGTGCCCTCGCTGTCGTCGAGGACGAGCTCGACCTCGGCCTGTGAGGACGCCTGCCGGCCGGGGCTGCCGCCGAAGATGACGTCCTGCATGGACTGGCCGCGCACGGCCACCGGCGACTGCTCCCCGAGCGCCCACAGCACGGCGTCGGTGATGTTCGACTTGCCCGAGCCGTTCGGACCGACGATGACGCTCACGCCGGGGCCGAACTCGAGCCGGGTGCGTCCGGGGAACGACTTGAAGCCCTTCAGGTTGATCGACTTCAGGTACATGCTCTACTCCAGAGCCTCGAGCGCCGCCTGGGCGGCCTCCTGCTCGGCATCTTTCTTGCTGCGGCCGCTCCCGCGCGCCACCTCGACGCCCTCGACGCGCGCGCTGATCTCGAACACGCGGTCGTGCGGCGGTCCTTGCTCCTCCACGACGTCGTAGCTCACGAGCTCACCGCGACGGGCAAGCCGCTCCTGCAGAGCCGACTTGAAGTCGACCGGGTGCTCGAGGGCCTGTTCGATCTCCGGCGCGAATGCCTCGACGACCGCCCCGGCCGTCGGCTCGTATCCGTAGGCGAGGTAGCAGGCACCGATGACCGCCTCGATGACCGACGCGAGCACCCGCTCGGTGGCCACGAGCGCGGGCACGCTGGCGCTCGCCGCCGGCGGGGCGGCCGCGGCAAGACGCTCGGGGATGCCGAGCCGCTCGGCCACCGCGCGGCACGAGCGTCCGGATACGGCCTGGGCGCGAATCTTGGTCAGCCGCCCCGCGCCGAAGCGCTCGGCCTCGAGCCGCGGATACAAGTGCGTCGTCACCGCCAGGGCGAGCACGCTGTCTCCGAGAAACGCGAGACGCTCGTAGGAGTCGGCACGGCGCGCGGTCCACGAGGAGTGGGTGAACACGGAGATGGCCAGATCGCGCGGGAGCTCCTCGAGCAGCTCGTGCAATCGGGCGCCCGCCCCACCCCTACTCGCCGGGGAAGCGTCTGGTTGGGAGCTCACTCAGCGTCGGGGCCCTGCGTCGCGGTCGCCTGGTGCCGCTCCACGGCACCGCTCGCGAGCACGAAGTCGATCGCCTGAGAGACCGACAGGATCTTCGCCGCCTCTTCGTCGGAGATCTTCACGCCGTAGGAATCCTCGAGCTCCTGGACGAGCGTGTACAGATCGAGCGAATCGGCTTCGAGATCCTCCTTGAAGCGCGTCTCCTCGGTGATGCGCTCGGGATCGATCTCGAGCTCATCGGCGAGGTGGGTGCGAATCAACAAGAAGACCTGCTCGCGGGTCATGATCTGGACACCGTAGCCGCCGGCTCGGACGGGGGCGGCTCCCGCGGGGCGCGCAGCGCGCCCGCGCGCTCGAGCGCGGCGCGCGTCTTCTCGATGACACCTTCCTGGACACCCTGGGCGGCAACCTCGATCGCCCGGGCGAAACCTCGCCGGGTGAAGCGGCCGTGGGCGACGACCCCGATCTGGCGAAGGCCGAGCATGTACGCGCCGCCCGGAGTCTCAGGGTCGATCTCCTCGCGCAGGCGGCGCACCGCCGGGGCGAGGAGCAGGCCGCCGAGCCGCGCGCGGGGTGAGCTCATGGCGACGTCTCGGATCGCGCGCATCGTGCGGCCGGAGACGCCCTCGATCAGCTTGAGGGTGATGTTGCCGATGAAGCCGTCCATGACGACAACGTCGGCGATCCCGTCGGTCACCTGCGTGCCCTCGATGTTGCCGATGAAGTTCAGGCCGGCCCCGCGCAGGCCGGCGAGCTGCTCGTGGACGCTGACGAGCTCGGGCGTGCCCTTGGCCGGCTCCTCGCCGTTGGAGAGAAGCGCAACGCGGGGGGAGGGACGCCCCATCACCGCCTCGGCGAAGGCGGCGCCCATGTGGGCGAACTGGACGAGGTGCTCCGGCCGGCAGGTGACGTTCGCGCCGACGTCGAGGAGGAGGATCGGGGCGCCGCCCGGGATGGGAATCGGGAGCGCGAGGGCTGGACGGTAGATGCCGCGGTCGCGCTTGAGGTTGAAGAGCCCGGCAGCCAGCGCCGAGCCGGTCGAGCCACCCGAGACCAGCGCCTGCGCACGTCCGTCGGCCACGGCTCGGGCCGCCTGGACAATCGATGCCTCCGGGGTCGATCGCACGGCGTAGGCGGGATCGGTCGCCTTGGCGATCGAGACCGGGGCGTCGATCACCTCGACGCCCGCCGGCACCGAGCCAATCGCCGCGGCCTCGCCGAAGAGGAGGACGCCGACGCCCTCGGCCGCCGCCCGGGCGGCGCCGGCCGCAACTTCCTGGGGGCCGAGATCCGCCCCGCCCGCATCCACGGCGACCGTGATCATGGGTGAGTGGCCCAGGTCAGGCGAGCTGACCGCCGGCATCCACAGCGACCACTTCGCGTCCCTTGTAGTGGCCGCAGACTGGGCAGACGCGGTGCGGCAGACGAGGGCTGTGGCACTGCGGGCACGCGTTCGTCGTCGGTGCATCGACCTTGTGCTGGGCGCGACGCTGCGAGGTCCGGGCGTGGGACTGCTTCTGCTTGGGGACGGCCATGGCAGCGGAGTGTAGCCGTGAGCTCGCGTCGCCGGTCAGCAGCCCCCGAGAAATCGCCCCAGGCGATTTCTCGCCGGCGAGCCACCCTGACGCGGTTCGTTCTAATCGAAGCGGATCTCGGAGAGCCTGGCCCACCGGGGATCGGGCGCCGACTCGTGGTGGTGGTCGGGGCCGGCCTGGTTGAGGTCCGCCCCGCACACCGCGCACAGGCCGGCGCAGTCCTCGCGGCACAGCACGGTGGCGGGGAGCGTGAGCGCGAGCGCATCGCGCGCCCACGCGCGGAGGTCCAGGACGCTGTCGCGCACGTACGGCGACTCGAGGTCCTCGCCCTCTCCCGGTTGGGATACCTCGCGGGCGTCGACGGTGAGGATCGGCGTCGCCGGTTCGAGGCAGCGCATGCACGGACCCGAGAGGGTGGCGTCGAAGCGCAGGCGCAGGGCGTACCCCGCGCCGGTTGTGCGTGAGATGTCGAGGCGGACGGGGACCGGGGATTGGACGACCGAATAGCGCTCGCCGCCGAGGTCGAACGGGTCGAGGTCGACGCCGAGCTCGAGCGTGCGGCCCTCGCCGACGCTGAGTCGTAACCCCCCGAGGTCGAACGTGTCGCTTCGAAGGGTCATGCGCCCGAGCTTAGCGCCGCCAATTCGGCCATCTCGTGGCGTCGAGAGCGGTAAACCGGGAAGATGAAATGCGTGTCGAGCTGGTTCCAGACCTACGGATTTGCCGATGTCTCACGCAACCTCCTCGTCGGTGCATATCCGCTCGACCGGCGCGACGTCTCGATGCTCGCGCAGATGGGTGTGCAGCGGGTGCTCAACCTGACGGAGGACTCCGAGTACCGCGACGGCGAGCGCGACGAGGTCATCGCGGCGTTCGCCGACTACGGCCTCGAGGAGTGGCGCATGCCGCTGCCCGACTTCGGCTCGCTCCCGCCCGAGGCGCTCGAGACGGCGGTGCGGACGATCGACGAGTGGCTCGAGGAGGGCACGCGGATCTACGTGCACTGCCGAGCCGGGTGGCAGCGCTCGGTCGCCGTCGTCGCGGGCGTGATCGCGGTGCGCGACGGGGTCGAGGTCGACGACGCGATCGATCGCATCCAGGTGCGCAAGCCGTCCGCCGATCCGCTTCCTCACCAGCGCGAGGACCTGCACCGCTGGTGGGCCTCGCGAGCGAACGGATCGCCTACGCCTTGAAGCGACCGGTGCCCTTGCCGAGGAACGCGGCGCTCAGCCCGCGGGGCGAAGCAGTCTCGCCGGGCGCGTCTCGCGCTCGCCGTCGGCGTCCTCGGCCTCGAGCTCGAGCTGGGCCGTGCGAACGCTCCGGGCGCTGAGCGTCACCTGCTCGAGCTCACCGAGCTCGCGGCCTGCCGCGACCGCCCCGTGGTCCTCGAACCGGCGCGCCGCGGGCATGATCCGCGCCTCGTAGGAGCCGACGGCGTCGTTATAGGCGCGGACGGTGCTGTTGAGCCTGGTGCCCACGGTGGCGAGCAGGTGGGAGAGCTTGGCCAGGCGGCCGTGCAGCTCGCGCCCGAGCTCGGAGACCGCCTGGGCGGATTCCGCCACACGCTCCTGCTGCCACCCGTAGGCCACCGCCCGCAACATGGCGAGCAGGGTCGTCGGAGTGGCCACGAGCACCCGCCGCGCCATGGCATCCTCCATGAGCGCCGGATCGCTCTCCAGCGCAGCGCCGTAGAGATGTTCGCCGGGCAGGAACATCACGACCAGGTCGGGGGCCGAGTCGAGTCCGGCCCAGTAGGCCTTGTCGGCGAGCATCTTCACGTGCTTGCGCAGGAGCCGTCCGTGATCGCGGAGGTGGCGCGCGCGCTCCTCCTCATCGCGGGCCTGGTAGGCATCGAGCACGCCCTGGAGTGGGGCCTTGGCGTCGACGACGACGTGCTTGCCGCCCGGGAGACGGACGACGAGATCCGGACGCAGCGTCGACTCGTCCCCGGCCACCGTGGTCTGCTCGGAGAAGTCGCAGTAGCGCACCATGCCGGCGAGCTCGACCACGTTGCGCAGCTGCATCTGTCCCCACTGACCGCGCGCGTTGGGCTTGCGCAGCGCGGTGACGAGCGCGCCTGTCTCCGTGCGCAGCCGCTCGCCCGTCTCGGTCAGAGAGCGCAACTGCGCCTCGAGGCGACCCCGCGACTCGCGGCGCTCGCGATCGAGATGCTTGAGCTGGTCGTCGACCCGGGCGAGCTGGTCCTTCAGCGGCGAGACGAGCTGCTCGACGGCCTGTCGGCGCTGGTCGAGGTCGCCCTTGGCCTCGGCCTGGGCGGCCTGGAGCTGGGCGCGCGCGAGCTCGGCGAGCTGCCCCATGCTCGACTGCAGCGCCTCGGCGCTCAGCGCCTTGAAGGACGTGCTCAGCCGCTCCTGGGCGTCGGTGAGCGTGGCCAGGCGCTCCTGGGCCCGGTCGCGCTCGTGGTCGAGGTCGGCCCGAGCGCGGACGAGCTCGCGCTCGAGCTCCACCGCTCGGAGGGCCTCGCCGGAGAGCATGCGCAGCCGGGTCCGGACGGCGAGCAGCACGACCCCGGCCCCGAGAGCCAGCCCCACAAGCAGCCAAATTGCGGTCATATGCAGGAGAGGATCGCGCGTGCCGCGGACGGAACGGCCCGGCTCAGAAACGGCTGCCGATCAGGCGCTTCTCCTTGCCCAGGTGGGACGCCCACTCGAGCCGCCGAGCACCGGCGAAGCGCAGGTACGCGCCGAGGGCGTCCCGCATCGCCTCCACGAAGCCGTCCGCGGCGCGGGGGTCGAAGCCCTCCTCCCACCACAGGCCGAGTACGCGGACCGTCCCGGCGGCCCGCTCGATCCGCGGCTCGATGCGTCCCACGAGGCGGTCGCGGAAGTGCAGCGGAAGCACGTAATAGCCCCACCGCCGCTTGGGCTCGGGAATGTATACCTCCCAGATGTACTCGAATCCGTAGAGCATGGCGAGGAACTTCCGGTCCCAGATGAGCGGATCGAGCGGCGCCAGGAAGGCGACCGAGGGTGCGGACTCGGGGGGATCGGCGAGTAGCGGCTGCTCCTCGCGCAGGACGAATCGCTGGCCGCGCACGCCCTCGATCTCCACCGCGACGATCTCCTCCGCCTCGAGCAGCTCCTGGCGCAGCTCCGTGCGGGTCGGATGGTCGGGGAGGGCCGGGTCAGGGCGGGCGGACCCCGTCCCGAACCACAACTCGGCCGACCCGCTCGCTCCGAGGAGACCGTGGGCGCGGAAGCGCGAGAGCAGCTTGTGGCGCATCTGCTCGCGCAGCGGCACCGCGTGGTCGAGGAGCTCAGCGGGAAACAGGCGCTCGGTGAGGTCGTAATAACGCCGGTTGCCCTCGCGGCGGGCGAGCCCGACAACGCCGGTCAGCGAGTAGGTCTCGAGCACCGCGCGGGCGACGTTGGTGGGCGCCCAGAACCAGTCGACCGTCGGGCCGCGCTCGAAGTCGAGCGTGCACAACGGTCCCTCCTGGCGGATCCGCTCGAGGATCTTCTCCGCCACCTCAGCCTGCTCGAGAAGGATCTTGCCCTCGCGGGTGGCGCCGCCGAGCCGCCAGGGGACGCGGAACCACGGAAGCTCGGGGGTCGGCAGGAGGCTGAGGCCCTTGTTGTAGGCCTCGAAGAGCTCCCGGTGTTCGTAGAGGAGCGCTTCGCAGTCGGCCGGGTCGTAGTCGGCAACGCGGGCGTGGAGGACGAGGTCGTGGTTGCGTCCGGCCACGCCCAGCGGGTCGAACTGGATCGAGCCCAGCCGGGCGAAGACCTCGCGCACCGCGTCGATGCCGCCGGTCAGCGACCGTGCCGGGGCGAGCATGTGGCGGGCGGCGAGGAAGCGCCGGGCGGCATCGGCAGAGACCTCCACGGCCGGGACGCTATCGAGGGCGCATGACGCCAGCGCCCGGCGGGTGGGCCGCCGGCGAGGCGAGTTTCGCCGGGCGCGAATTCGGGACAATCGTCACGTGCCCTCAGCCGAGGATTCCATCCGCCGCCGCGTCGTGGTCAGGGGGCGCGTGCAGGGCGTGTTCTTTCGCGACTCGACGCGCACGCGAGCGCAGTCCGCCGGCGTCGTCGGCTGGGTCAGCAACCGGTCCGACGGGGCGGTCGAGGCGGTGTTCGAGGGCGCGCCTGAGGCCGTGCGGCGGATGGTCGAATTCGCTCGCCGCGGGCCGGCGCACGCGAGCGTCGACGAGGTCGAGGTGACCGAGGAGCCGCCCGAGGGACTCAGCGGCTTCCAGGTGCGCTGAGCCGTCGCTCAGTCTTCGAGTGCCGACGCGAAGGCACGCCGCGCATCGTCACCGCGGACGGCGAAGACCACTCGTTCGAGGCCGCTTCCCGCCGCGAGGTGGCGCCGCACCTCCTCGACCTCGATCCGCGCGGCCTCTCGGACCGGGAAGCCACCCACCCCGGTGCCGAAGGCGACGAGCGCCAGCGAGCTCGCGCCGAGCTCGTCCGCGGCCCGGAGCGTACTCGCCGTGGCGCGCCGGATGATGTCGCCCGAGGTCGGGCCGCCGAGCTCCATCGTCGCGGCGTGGATGACCCAGCGCGAGGGCATCGCACCCGCCGTCGTAGCGACGGACTCGCCGAGTCCGATCGGCGCGCGCTCGCGGCTCTCCCGCTCGAGCTCGGGACCCCCCGCCCGCCGGATCGCGCCGGCCACCCCGCCGCCATGCAGGAGCTCCGTGTTCGCCGCGTTGGCGATCGCCTCGACGGCCAGCGTCGTGATGTCGGTGTCGAGGACCTCGATCGACGCCATGCCGTCGAACCTACACGGCCAAGAGTTTCGCCGCAGGCGAACCTCTCAAGCTAAATCGCGCAGCGATTTAGCCAACTTCAGCGGGCTCGTCCTTGCCCGCGAGCCGCTCGCGTCCGCGCTGGACGGCGGCAATGAACTTCGAGAGGTTGACCTCGAGCGTGTTGAGGATCTCGTCGGCGTAATCCTCGGCGCCGAGCCGGATCTCGCGTTCGCGGGCGCGGGCGTCCTCGATGATGTCCTCGGCGGCGCGCTCGGCCTGCTTGGTGATCTCCTCCTGGGAGATGAGGCGCTCCTGGCGCTCGCGGGCTTCCTTGACGATGCGCTCAGCCTCGCGCTTGGCTTCGGCCAGCATCTCCTGGCGCTCCTTGACGATCCAGCGGGCCTGCTTGATCTCGTCCGGGATCGTCGCCCGCATCTGATCGAGGATGTCGTAGATCTCTTCCTTGTCCACACGCACCTGATCGGTGAGCGGCACCGGCTTGGCGTTGTGGACGAGGTCGTCCAGCTTGTCGATCAGTACGAGAACGTCCATGTGCGAACCTCTGTTTCGTCAGCGACCGAGGCGTTCCTGCAACGCCGCGGCCACCTCGTGGGGCACCAGCTCGGAGATGTCTCCACCGAACGTGGCGAGCTCTTTCACGCCACTCGAGCTGAGAAAACTGTACTTCGCGGACGCCATGAGGTAAACGGACTCGATCTCCGGCGCCTGTTTGTGATTGAGCTGGTTCATCTCCAGCTCGTATTCGAAATCCGAGATCGCGCGCAGGCCCTTGACGATCGTCATCGCGCCGCGTTCGCGCGCAAACTCGACGAGCAGGGTGCTGAACGGCTCGACGACGATGTTCGTCAGGCCGGAGGTCGCGCGCTCGAGAAAGGCGAGCCGCTCCTCGGTGGTGAACACGGTGCTGCCCTTGCGCCACGGCAGGTTGACCACGCCGACGATCACCTGGTCGTACATCGACGACGCGCGCTTGATGACGTCGAGGTGACCGTAGGTGACGGGGTCGAACGTGCCGGGACAGACTGCGATGCGGTTATCTGGGGCCATAGATCAGGATGAGGGTGTCGCCGTATCGACGCTCGTCGGTCAGGGGGAGTTCGAGCGTCAGGGGAGCTCGCCGGTCGCTCTCGGCTATCACGCGGGCCCCCGGTCCGAGGACCGGCGGCAGGGCCGCGGAAAGCTCTTCCGCGAGCTCGCCCGCTTGGCGATATGGGGGGTCGAGAAAGACAAGATCGTATTGACGCGCACGTACCCGTGCGGTTCGGAGAAACGCCGACGCGGTCTGGCGGCGGGTCTCGGCCTGCACTCCGAGGGCCCGGAGATTGCGTTCGATCGCCGCGATCGCCGCCGGCGAGGCGTCGACCAGCGTGGCTTCCCCGGCGCCGCGCGAGAGGGCCTCGATGGCCAGCGCCCCCGATCCCGCGAACAGGTCGAGAACCCGCGCGCCGGACACGGGTTCGAGGATCGAGAACAGCGCCTCCCGGACGCGATCGGAGGTTGGACGGGTGTCACGGCCGCGCGGGGCGGCGAGCCGCCGGCCACCGTACGTGCCGCTGATGACGCGCATGGCGGGCGAGTATGGCGGGGCATCCCGGGCGAGTATGGCGGGGCATCCCGGGCGCGGGAGCGGCTGGGGCGCCGTATCCGTCGGGGATATGGGCAGCTCGCGGGCGGGGCGGCGCTGAGGGCAGCTCATGTGAGTCACGCGGGTGAGCGCAGGCGCTCGGGGGGTCGAGGGGCCGGAGGGGCGATCGGGGGTGTGCGAGCTGGTCGGAGGGGCGGCCCATGTGCTCGATAACCCAATGCTTCTGTCCCTTCGGTGGTTTGGGTTCGCGAGCACATATAGCGTGCTCGAGAGCCCGTTCGACGCGCACGAGGGGAGCTTCGGGCTCCAGAGCACCCTCGAGCAGGCGCGGGCGCGACGCCTTTAGGGCTCGACCGCCGGCGCCACCCCTCCGGCACCCCCAGTCGGGGCCTTCCCCCGGCGTCGTCGCAGCTTCGCTGCCGGCGAGGCCCTGGGCGGGATACCCGTCGATCCACCCGCCCCGATCCCGGCCCCCACCGCCCCCACGGCGGTCACGCCCGGATCGGCGCCAGCGCCTCGTCCCCGTAGGCCTCGACGAGCGCATCGGCCAGGAGCGCGTGCTCGGGCAGCTCGAGCGACGGGTCCTCCGCCACGATCCGCTCGGCATGGCCCCGCGCGCGCTCGAGCAGCTCGGCGTCCCGGGGCAGCTCGGCCACGCGGAACTGGGCCAGGCCGTGCTGGCGCGTGCCCACGAGCTCGCCCTCACCCCGGAGCTCGAGATCGATCTCGGCCAGGCGAAAGCCGTCCGAGTGAGACGCGAGCGCCCGCAGCCGGGCCGACTCCTTGGCCCCGAAGAGCAGGCACAACGAGCGGTGGGCGCCCCGCCCGATCCGTCCGCGCAACTGATGGAGCTGCGAGATCCCGTAGCGGTCGGCGTCCTCCACGAGCATGACCGTGGCGTTGGGCACGTCGATCCCCACCTCGATGACCGAGGTGGCGACCAGCACGTCGGCCGCTCGGTCCACGAAGGCGGCCATCGCGGCCTGCTTGGCCGCAGACCCCATCTGCCCGTGGAGCAGCACGACGCCGAAGTCGCGGAGCTCGCCCGCACGCAGCCGCTCGAACTCGGCCGTGGCCGCGCGCGCCTGCAGCGCCTCGGACTCAGAGACGAGCGGGCAGACGACGAACGCCTGACGTCCCGCCCGCAGCTCCTCGCGAATCCGGTCGTAAGCCCGCGCCCGCTCGCGATCGCTCGAGCACACGAAGGTCTCGATCGGCTGGCGCCCGCGGGGCAGCTCGCGCAGCAGGGTGAAGTCGAGGTCGCCGTACCCGGCCAGGGCGAGCGTGCGCGGAATTGGGGTGGCGGTCATGTGCAGCACGTGCGGCGTGAGCCCGGACGGTCCCTTGGCGTCGAGCGCGGCCCGCTGGCGAACTCCGAAACGATGCTGCTCATCGACCACGGCCACCCCGAGCCGCGCGAACGACACCGCCTCTTCGATGAGCGCGTGCGTGCCCACGACCAACGCAAGCTCACCGGAGTCAAGCTTTCCGAGCAGATCGGCCCGGCGGCGCCCCGGCGTCGATCCGGTGAGGAGCCCGGCGGAGACGACCGCCCCGGGCATCAGGGACTGGATGGTGGCGAAGTGCTGCTCGGCCAAGGTCTCGGTGGGTGCCATGAGCGCGCCCTGATAGCCGTGCTCGACCGCGCGCAGGAGCGCGTAGAGCGCGACCACGGTCTTGCCCGATCCCACCTCCCCCATAAGCAGCCGCTGCATGGGCCGCGCTCGCGCGATGTCGGCATCGATCGCGGCGAGGGCGCGCTCCTGATCCCCGGTGAGCGCGAAGGGCAGCATGCCGGCCAGCCACCGTGCCGTCAGCTCATGCTCGCCGTCGAGCGCAGGAGCGTGCGTGCTCGCGAGCCGGCCGCGGCGCCGGCGCAGCAGGACGAGCTGAGCCAGCAGCAACTCGTCGAAGGCGAGCCGGCGACGTCCGGCGTGGACGTCTGCATCGACTCGCGGGAAGTGCGAGACGGCCAGCGCGCTGCGGCGGTCCGGGAGCGTCTCGCGCATCCTCAAGGCGGTGGGCAGCGGCTCGGCGACGTCGGCGAGCGCCGCCGCGTGAGCCCGCACGAGGGCCAGGATCTGGGTCGAGGAGAGCCCCTCGGTGGCCGGGTAATGGGCCACCGCATCAGCGCCCGCGACGGCCTCGGCCGTGCGCGCGTGGCCCTGGACGCGGAAGCGGTTGCGGGCCTCGTACTTGCCGTGCAGGACGAGGCGCGTGCCCGCGGGATAGCGCTGGACGAGCCACGGCTGATTGAAGAACGTGGCCTTCATCACCCCGGTCTCGTCGCCCACGGTCGCTTCGACGAGCGGGCGCATCCCCCGGCGGCGCACCGAGCGTGAGGCGATGCTCCGGACCTCGACAACGACGGTCGCGGTCTCACCGGACGCGAGCTCGCCCACCGCCCGCGCCTCGCGGCGGTCGCGGGGCAGGTGCTCGAGCAGGTCGCCGACGGTGAGCAGGCCGAGCGACTGCGCGGCCTGCTCGGACTTCGCGCCCTCGACGTGCAGGGGCGCCGCCAGCGCGGAGGGGCGCGGGTAGCGAACCGGGGCCGCTTCGAGCTGCCCGCGTGCGAGCTCGACGGACGTGGAGAACGCGGTCGGCGGCATGACCGCCATTGATCATGACCGCCGGAGCGGTCGGCGGCGGGCTACTCAGCCGAGAGCAGCCACCAGTAGCTCGGCTGCCCGCCGTGCGAGAGCTCGAACTCGACCTCGCCGGCGGCCAGGGCCTCGACCGTCTCGTCGTCGAGTGGGGCCTCGGCGCCACGCAGGCAGGTGATGAGCTCCGCGTCGGCGGCCAGGCTCTCGAGGACCGAGCGCAGCGCCTCGCGCGGGCGGCCCCAGGCCACGATCTGCTCGTCGACGAACCCGACGGCATCGCCCTCGCGGAAGCGGCCCTGGAGATCGTCGCGCGCGGCCGGAGCGACCGCCCCCGTGCGCACGCGCTCGAGCGTGAGGTTCATGGCGGCGGCGTTCTCGGCCGCGGCGCGATCCGGGTCGAGGCTGACGGCCGCGGCCAGGCCGGCCTGCTGGGAACGGGAGGGCACCACGGCCACCCGCTTGTCGGACAGCTCGGCGGCGCGCTCGGCCGCCATGACGACGTTGGGGCTATTGGCGAGCACGACGACCTCCTCGGCGGGAACCGCGTGGATCGCCGCGAGCAGGTCGTAGGTCGAGGGGTTGAGCGTCGGGCCGCCGTCGAGCACGCGCACCCCGAGGCTCTCGAAGAGCGCGCGCATCCCGTCGCCCGAGGTGACCGCCAGGGCACCGCACACCGCCTCCGCCGTCGAGGTCGCGAGGCGCTCGCTGCGCTGCTTGACCTGGACGCGCATGTCGGCCACGTCGAGGTGGGAGACCGTGCCTGCGCCCCCGAACACGGCCGTGGCCGCGTCGGGGTCGTCGGTGTGGACGTGCACCTTGAGCGTCGTTTGGTCCCCGACCACGAGCACCGAGTCGCCGAGGCGCTCGAGCTCGGGGATGAACCGGCGCTGCTCGAGCCCGGTCCCCGTGACGGCGAAATTCGTGCAATAGCGGAACGTGCTCGACTCGTGCTGTGGGTGGGTGACGCGGGCGGCTGCCTGGTGCTCGATCGCCGGGGGCTCGCTGCCCTTCAGCGCGCCGATGATTCCGGCCAGCAGCACGGTGAGCGCGTAGCCGCCGGCATCGACGACGCCCGCCTCGCGCAGGACCGGCAGCAGATCCGGGCCTCGCTTGACCGACTCCTCGCCGGCGTCGAGCGCGCGCTCGATCACCTCGGCGATGACCGCGTTCTGCTCCGCGTCGCTCGTCTCCGGGCCGAGCCGGCGGACGTCCATGTGCGCGAGCTCGGAGGCCACGCGCGCGGCCATCTCGCGTACGACGGTGAGGATCGTGCCCTCGGCGGGCTGGCGGACCGAGCCGTAGGCCTGGTCGGAGGCGCGGGCCAGGGCGGCGCTGATGAGGACCGGGTCGACGAGCTCGCCCGGACGGCTGGCGAGCTCCTCGGCCGCCCCGCGGATGAGCTGGGAGAGGATGACGCCGGAGTTCCCGCGCGCCCCGAGCAGCGCGGCCCGCGCGACGGAGGCGACGATCTCCTCCCGGCCGACGTCGTCGATCGTGCGCTCCTCGGAGGCGCTGGCCAGCCGATCGAGCTCCTGCAAGACGGAGCGCAGGGTTAGCACCATGTTGTCTCCCGTGTCACCATCGGCCACGGGAAACACGTTGAGGTCGTTCACCTCCTCACGGCGCGCCTCGAGCGCAGACAGACCAGCCTGCACGATGCTGCGAAAGCGAACGATGCTCGGATCGGTCACCGGCGACATCCGGCGATCCAGCCGAGGCCCGGTACGGCACGGTGCGAGCGCGCCCCCGATGAGCCGGGCACTAGCGGGCCTTGGTGACCTTGCCGGCCTTGAGGCAGCGAGTACAGACGTAGACGCGGCGGGGCGTTCCGGAGTCGTCGATACGAACGCGCTGCAGATTCGGGTCGAAGCGCCGCTTCGTGGCGACCATCGAGCGACTGCGGCTGTTCCCGAAGGACGGACCCTTCCCGCAAACGTGACAGAGTCTGGGCATCGGCGGGCGAGTATAGCCACGACGCCCGATTTCCAGCCGTTCGAGCGCGTGGAGGTTTGAATCCCCAGGGATGCGGAGATAGGCAAGTCGATGGGCCCACGAGTTGAGCCGCGTACAGCTCTGCCCGGACGGCCGCGGCTTCCCGAGCGCTACGAGCCGGTCCGCGTCATCGCCTCCGGAGGCTCCGCGGTCGTGTGGTGCGCCGAGGACCACCTGCTCGATCGCCGGGTCGCCGTCAAGCTGCTCGCCGAGCCCTTCCTCAGCGACCCGGCCGCGGTCCGCCGCTTCAAGCGCGAGGCCCGCGCGGCGGCACGCCTGTCCGGCCACCCGCACGTCGTGACGATCTTCGACGTCGGCGAGACCGATCAGGGCGAGCCCTTCATCGTCATGGAGCATCTCGCCGGCGGCACCGTGGCCGACGCCCTGCGACTCGGTGCAGTCACGCTCGACGATGCCGTGCGCTGGCTCCACGAGGCCGCCTCGGCCGTCGACTACGCCCACACGAAGGGCATTCTGCACCGCGACATCAAGCCCGCCAACCTTCTCCTCGACCCGCACCGCATCCTGCACGTAGCCGACTTCGGCATCGCCCAGATGGGCCACGAGGACACGTTGACGCTGAGCGGGCAGGTGCTCGGCACGGCGTCCTATCTCGCCCCCGAGCGCGTCCTCGGCCGACCGGCCACGATGGCCAGCGACCTTTACTCGCTTGCCGTGGCCGGCTTCGAGATGCTGACCGGCGAGCGGCCGTTCACCCACGCCGCGTACGTGGCACAGGCCCGCGCCCATCTCGAGCTCGAGCCACCCGCGGCGAGCGAGCGCAATCCCCGCCTCCCCGCCGGGCTCGACGCCGTGCTCGCCCGCGGCATGGCGAAGCAGGAAGAGGACCGCTGGCCCTCGGCGGATGCGTTCGCGCTCGCCGTCGAGCGCGCGCTGGCCCCGAGCTTCGACGCCCAGGCCGGTCGTTCCGCCGCCGTGCGCCGCGGCCGACGGGTCGCCGCCGCCCGGGCGCGCGGCGCCGTGCCGAAGACGACGACGGCTCCCCGGCCTCGGCGCACGCGCCGGGAGCGCTGGGGCAGCCTCGGCCTCATCGCCGGAGCCGCCGCGTCGGCCGCGCTCGTGGTGGGCGGCATCGCCTGGGCGACCTCGGGCGGCTCGCCGAAGCACCCGCGGCTGGCCGCCGCCACCAGCCACGCTCCCGCGCAAGTCCGCTCGACGGTGATCCACAAGCCGCCGGCCAAGCCCCCGCGCCCGACGGCCAGGAACACCCCCACGACCACGCCGACCGTGACCGCGCGGCCTGCGGCGACCACGACCCTGCCGCCCACCGCGGACGAGCTCGCCGTTCAGGGCCATTCGCTCATCGACGGCGGCAACCCGGCCGGTGCGATCCCCGTGCTCCAGAAGGCTGTGTCCGCCGCTTCGCCGGGCAGCCTGACCTACGCCTATGCCCTCTACGATCTTGGGCACGCGTACCTGCTCGCCGGTAACCCACGCGCGGCCGTGCCAGTCCTCGTGCAGCGGCTGAAGATCCCGAATCAGCAGGCCGTGGTTCTCGTCGCACTGCGGCAGGCCCTGCAGGAGCTCGGTCAGTCCTCCGGCGGCGTCAGCCCCACGGGCCCCGCCACCGGCCCGGGACCCGGGCATCGTCACCACGGCCATGGACCGGGTGACGTCGCGGCGTCGAACAGCGACTGAACCTAGACGGCGAAGCCGGTCCGGCCCCGGCGGCCGCCCAGGTCGGACTTGACCCGGAGCGCGGCGAGCACGGCCTCGGCCGCGTGACGACCGGTGTCGCGCTTCTCGCCACCGTGCACGCGGGCGAGCGCCTGCTCCATGGTGTCGACGGTGAGGACGCCGAAGCCACAGGGCACGCCGGTCTCGAGCTGCACGGCCTGGATGCCCCGAGCCGCCTCGGCGCAGACATAGTCGTAGTGATCGGTCTCGCCGCGGATGACCGCGCCGAGGCACACGACGGCCTCGAAGCGCCCGGACTGGGCGGCGAACTTGGCGATGAGCGGTAGCTCGAAGGACCCGGGGACGTCGAAGCGCTCGATCTCCTCCACGCCGGCATCGGCCAGCGCCGCCCGGGCCCCGGACTCGAGGCGGTCGGCCAGCTCCTCGTAGAAGCGGGCCACGCAGAGCGCGACCCGGCTGGGCTCAGCCATCCGCCTCGCGCTCCCGCTGGCGATCGGTCGCCTGCTCACCCTGGAGCATCTCCTCGTCGAAGGCCATGCCCTGGTGGTGCAGCGTGTGGCCCATGCGGTCGCGCTTGGCGCGCAGGTAGGACTCGTTGTGGGGGTTGGGGACGTGCTCGATGGGGATCTGGTCGGTCACCGACAGTCCGTAGCCGGCCAGGCCGGAGATCTTCTTCGGGTTGTTGGTGAGGATGCGGATGCTGCTCAGGCCCAGGTCGACGAGGATCTGCGCACCGATCCCGTAATCGCGCAGATCGGCTGGGAGACCGAGCCGGAGGTTGGCATCGACCGTGTCCAGGCCCTCCTCCTGCAGCTTGTAGGCCCGCAGCTTGTTGAGCAGGCCGATGCCGCGGCCCTCCTGGCTGAGGTAGAGCAGGACGCCCCGGCCCTCGCTCTCGATCATCGACAGGGCCGACTCGAGTTGCTCGCCGCAGTCGCAGCGCAGGGAATGAAAGACATCGCCCGTCAGGCACTCGGAGTGCACCCGGACGAGCACATCCTCGGCGCCGTCGATCTCGCCCTTGACCAGGGCGACGTGGTGCTTGTTGTCGACCAGCGAGCGGTACCCGACCGCGATGAACTCGCCGAACCCCGTCGGGAGCCGCGTCGAGACGACCCGCTCGACAAGCTTCTCCGTCCGCCGCCGGTAGGCCACGAGATCGGCGACGGTGACCATCTTGAGCCCGTGCTTGGCGCAGTAGGGCTCCAGATCGCGCACCCGGGCCATCGTGCCGTCCTCGTTCATGATCTCGCAGATCACCCCAGCGGGGATGAGCCCGGCCAGGCGGGCGAGGTCGACGGCGGCCTCGGTCTGCCCGATCCGCTCGAGCACGCCGCCGGCCTTGGCCTTGAGCGGGAATACATGCCCGGGCTGCACGAGCTCGCGCGGACTCGCGTCGGGGTCGATGGCCACCTGGATCGTCCGTGCCCGGTCGGCGACCGAGATGCCCGTGCTCACGCCCACGCGGGCCTCGATCGAGACCGTGAAGGCCGTCTCGAAGGCCGACTCGTTCTTGGCCGCCATGAGGTCGAGACCGAGCTCGTCGCAGCGCTCCGGGGTCAGCGCCAGACAGATCAGGCCGCCGCCCTCCTTGCGCATGAAGTTGATCGCCTCGGGCGTGACGAACTGGGCCGCCATCGTCAGATCGCCCTCGTTCTCGCGATTCTCGTCATCGCAGACGACGACCATCTTGCCCTGCCGGACGTCCTCGATCGCCTCCTCGATCGTCGCGAACGGCGTCTTGAGTGAGCTCATGAGCGCGACCCTCCCACAAGTTTTTCTACGTACTTGGCCAGCACATCGACCTCCAGGTTCACCTTGGTCCCCGGCACGGCGCCTCCCAGCGTGGTCCGCCCGAGCGTTTCCGGGATAAGAGAGACGGTAAACGATCGCTCGTCCAGGTCCGCCACCGTGAGCGAGACCCCGTCGACGGTGATCGACCCCTTGTGGACGATGTAGCGCATGAGCTCGGGTCCGGCCTCGATGCGCACGCGTCGGGCGAAGCCGTCGTCGAGGACCTCCGCCACGCCTCCCAGCCCATCCACGTGGCCCTGGACGAAGTGGCCGCCGAGGCGAGCGCCCGCGCGCAGAGGCAGCTCGAGGTTGACTCCCGATCCGGGTGCCAGCCCGCCGAGCGAGGATCGGGCCAGGGTCTCGTTCATGACGTCCGCGGCAAAGCGCGTGCCGTTGACGGCCGTGGCGGTCAGGCAGACCCCGTTGACCGCGATGGAGTCGCCCTCCGAGACCTCCGAGGCGAGGCCGGCGTCGATCACCACCCGCACGCCCTCGGCCGAGCGCTCGAGGCTGGCAACCCGACCCAGGCTTTCAACGAGGCCGGTGAACACGAGGAATCCTCCTTTCAGCCGCTCGGGCGCTCAAGCCAATCGGTGGCGAGGATGCGTTTAAGTCGAATCCGCGCAAAGAGACAACGGGGAAGAACGCGGCACCGAGGGCGGATTCACCACTCCCTCATCCGGGCCGAGATCAACAGATCCTCGCCGACCCGCTCGCACTCGAGCGTGAGCGCGTGGACGGCGTCGGCGATGTGCTCGACGCCCTCCCCCTCGAGGGGATCGCGGGCGGTGCGGCCGCCGAGCACGAGCGGGGCGAGGAAGAGGCGGATCTCGTCGACCTCGCCGGCGTCGAGGAAGTTGCCCGCGAGATGCGGACCGCCCTCGAGGAGGATGGTCATCGTCCCGGCCGCGCCGAGGTGGCTCAGGGCCGAGCGCACGCGGGCCGGCTCGTTCTCGCCCGTCGCCACGAGGATCTCCACGCCGTGCGCCTCGAGCGCGTCGGTGGCGGACCGCGGGGCGGCCCGGGACACGACGACGATGAGCGGCGTCTCCCGCGCGCCGCGGACGAGCTGGCTGGTCAGGGGCAGGCGTGCGAGCGAGTCGAAGACCACGCGGCGCGGCTGCCGGGCGACGCCGGGGACGCGCGCGGTGAGCTGGGGGTCGTCGGCCAGCGCGGTGCCGATGCCGACGACGACCGCATCGCATTCGGCGCGCCAGCGGTGCGCCAGGGCGCGGCTGTCCTCGCCCGAGATCCACCGGGAGTCGCCGCTGCGCGTGGCCACCTTCCCGTCGAGGGTCATGGCCGACTTGAAGAGCACCCAGGGAAGGCCGGTGCGCGCGTGCTTGCGGAAGGGCTGGTTGAGCAGGCGGGCCTCCCGGGCCAGCTCGCCGTCGGCGAGCACGACCTCGACGCCGTCGTCGCGGAGGATCCCGAGGCCGCGCCCGTTGGCGTGCTCGCTCGGGTCATCGGATGCCACCACGACGCGCCCGATGCCCGCGTCGCGGATCGCGTCGGTGCACGGCGGCGTGCGCCCGAAGTGGCAGCACGGCTCGAGCGAGACATAGAGCGTCGCCCCGGCGAGATCGGTGTCGCCCGCCGCGCGGATCGCCTCGACCTCGGCGTGCGGGGCGCCCGCGTGAGTGTGGAAGCCCTCGCCGAGGGTCTCTTCCCCGCGCGCGATGACCGCGCCGACGAGCGGATTGGGGCTGACCTGCCCGCGCCCGCGGTCGGCCAGCTCGATCGCGCGCTCGAGATGCCGGCGATCGCTGTCCGTCGTCAGCTCCATGTCTCTATGCGCAGGATATTCCGAAGCGCGCAGCCGCCCGGTGGCCCGCACCTTCCACGCCTATCCGGAGCGCGCCGGCCTGGAGCAGAGCCCACCCCGCAGGTGATAGATGCTCAGCTCGGGCCCGGGGAGGTGGAACTGGCGTGGGTAGTAGTCGATCGACCAGTCGAAGCTGAAGGGGATTGGGTGCGCGCCCGGGGAGAAGGGCGAGACGTAGAAGACGCGGGTGGCCCGCTGCGCCAGCGCCGTGTAGTAGGCGATGGCCTGCGGCGCGGCGCCCGGCTGGGCGAAGGCCCGCCCGGCCTGGAGCGAGCCGATCACCACCCAGCAGTAACCGCCGGCCACGTACTGGTCGAGCAGCGAGGGCCGCAGGGTGCGCTCGTACTGATCGACGACCACGTAGCGCAGCTGGCCATCGGGGAGCGGCTGCCCGTTCTCGCCGATGTTGCTCAGCCAGGTCGGCCACTGCGACCAGCGCTGTCCGTACTGGTTGAAGGGCAGCGAGAGCCCGATGTCGCTCGCCCAGGTGTTGGGGACGAGAGGCTCGATCACGACCTTGGCGCCGGGTGGGACGTGGACGACCATCCACGCCCGTGCGACGTTGCGCGTGTCCGGCCGCGAGAGGACCTGGTCGTTGTGCACCGCGGCGACGACTCCCTGGCCGAGCAGCAGCACCGTGGCGAGGGCGCCGGCGAGCGGCACGGGCCACCCGCGACGGACGACGAAGCGGACGATCTCGTGTACGCCGTAGGCGGCGAGGAGCGCGAGGATGGGGAAGATCGGCATCAGCCAGCGGCCGAAGAAGCGCTGCTGGTCGCCCATGAAGATGACGAAGGCGATCGGCGCCGGGATGAGCAGCAGCGCCATCCCGATCCGCCGCCGGGCCACGAGCAGGACGCCGCCTCCGAGCGCCGCCAGCGCGGGCACCCAACCGAACCCCCAGGTCAGCGTCCAGACGTAGTAGGCGGTCCCGCTCCCCGGGTTGGAGCCGAGCTTGACGGGGTCGGCCCCCGCCGCCTCGGAGGCCTGCTGGGAGACGCCCGACACGAACTCGTGAAAGCTCAGTACCGCGTACGGGTTCGCGATGAGGAAGGCGACGAAGGCGAGCACGCCGCCCAGGGCGAGCCGGCGCGCGCTCTGCAGAGCGGCGCCTCCCGACGCGTCCTGAAGGGCCGCGACGAGCAGGCACGCGAGGACGATCCCGCCCGTGTACTTCGTTGCTGCCGCCACCCCGCCGGCCAGGCCGGCGATCACATAGTCGCGCCGGCGCCCGCGCCGCATGACGCCGGCCGAGCCGTAGAGCGAGAGCGCCACGGGCGCGAGCGTGGGAACGTCGTTGAGCGCCAAGTGGCTGTAGAAGACGGGCAGGAAGGCCACGGCCATGATCGCCGCGGCGAGGAGCCCGGCGGTGCGGTTGAACAGCCGCGCGCCGGCCAGGTAGGTGAAGCCCACCGCGGCGGTCCCGAGGAAGGCCGCGACGATGCGCGCGAGGACGAAGACGGCCGTCGGATCCGTGGCGTAGGTGCGCGCCGTGCTGTCCCCGCTCCCGAACCACAGCTCGAAGACGATGTGCAGCAGGTAGGAATATGCCGGGGGGTTGAGGAAATAGTGAGGGTTCAGATCATGCGAGAAGAACGCGATCGCCCGCGGCACGAAGTGCGTCGCCTCGTCGGAGTTGTAGCTGTAGGGCAGACCCTGCTTGATGCCCCACACCCGCAGACCGAAAGCGGCGAGCAGCAGCAGCGCGAGCACCGGCCGGTGGGGCCCGATCTCGCGCAAGCGCGCCGGCATGCGACGGCGGGCGCCTCCCTGCGCGCGCTCACGGTCACCCGAGACTCCTCGCCCCGGCGGGGCAGGCTCTGAAAGGATCGCCGTATCCATCTTCTTCCGCGAGTATCCCGCTACCGTGTGTTCACGGCTCCCCGGCCGGAAAGCCTTCTGACCAGCCCCGATTTCCGCCGGCGGAACGCCCGAGAGCCAGCGCTCCCATGAAGCTCATCATCCAGATTCCCTGTTTCAACGAGGAAGCTCAACTGCCGGCGACCCTGGCCGGTCTGCCGCGCGAGGTGCCGGGCTTCGAAGTCGTCGAGTGGCTGATCATCGACGACGGTTCGACCGACGGCACGATCGAGGTGGCGCGCGAGCGCGGCGTCGATCACATCGTCGCCCTGACCAACAACAAGGGCCTCGCCGCCGCCTTCCAGGCCGGCCTCGATGCCGCGCTGAAGCTCGGCGCCGACGTGATCGTCAACACGGACGCCGATAACCAGTACGACGGCGGTGACATTCCCAAGCTCGTGGGGCCGATCGTACGTGGGCAGGCTGACATGGTCGTGGGCGACCGGCGCGTGCAGACGATCGAGCATTTCTCTGCCCTCAAGAAGCGCCTCCAACGGCTCGGCTCGTGGGTCGTGCGTCAGGCCTCGGCCACCGAGCTGCCGGACACCACGTCCGGGTTTCGCGCCTACAACCGCGAGGCCGCGCTGCAGATGCAGGTCGTCTCCAAGTTCACCTACACCCTGGAAACGATCATCCAGGCGGGCAAGCTGCTCGTGGCCGTCGACCACGTGCCGATCACGACGAATCCCAAGACGCGCGAGTCGCGCCTCTTCCCGTCCACCGGCGCCTACGTCCGGCGCAACGCACTCTCGATCTTCCGCGTCTACTCCCAGTACCAGCCGCTGCGCGTCTTCTGGGGCGGAGCGCTGCTGTGCGGCATCCCGGCCCTGGCCATCTTCATCCGCTTCCTCATTTTCTATCTCGGCGACCCGCACAGCGCCCGCGGCCACATCCAGTCGCTCATCGCCGGCGCCGTGCTCTTCCTCACGGCTGTCCTCCTGGGCGCGCTCGGCGTCATCGGTGATCTCCTCGACGCCCAGCGCACGCTGTCGCAGCGCACCTTCGAGCGGGTGCGACGGATCGAGCTCCAGCTCGGCGTCGCGCCCTCGCACTACGAGCCCGGCGCCACGGCAGCGCAGCGCGCCCGCGTGCCCCGCGCGCCGCGCTCCGATGCCGCTGAGCAGGGCCGCGCGGCCGGGGACACCTCCGAACGCGAGGCGCTCGAGGTATGAGCGCCGTCCAGGACCGCCCCGGCGGCCCGCCGGCCCCGGACACGGTCCCCACCGGCAACACCTTCGACAAGTACGGCTCGACCAACCCGATTGTCCGCCGCCTCATGTCGCGCTTCGAGGCGACGCTCGGCGAGCTCTTCCTCGAGGCGGCACCCACGTCGGTCCTCGACGTCGGCTGCGGGGAGGGCGTGCTGACGCAGAAGTGGGCGCGGGCGCTCGGCTCGCGCCCCATCGTGGGCATCGATCTCGACGACCCGAAGCTCCGCCGGGAGTGGGACGCCCGCCGCCGCGACAACCTGACCTTCCGCGTCATGGCGGCCGAGAACCTCCCGTTCGGCGCGAACGACTTCGATCTCGCCGCGGCCATCGAGGTGCTCGAGCACGTGCCCGACCCCGAGCACACCGTGGCCGAGATGGCGCGGGTGGCCCGCCGCCACCTGCTCGTCTCGGTCCCCCACGAGCCGTTGTGGCGGATCCTCAACCTAGCCCGCGGCGCCTACGTGTCGGAGCTCGGGAACACCCCGGGCCACGTCAATCACTGGTCCCGGCGCAGCTTCGTGAAGCTGCTCAGCCGCCACGGCGAGGTCATCGAGGTGCGTTCGCCCTTCCCGTGGACGATGCTGCTGGTGGCGGTCCGCGGATGACCGAGCGCGAGCGCGGCGCGGCTGCGGGCACCCTCTCGCCACCGCCTCCCTCGCCCGCGCCGCCCGCCGAGGAGAGCAGCGCCGGCTCGTCGTACGCCTCGAGCGCGCGGATTCTCTCCATCGGGATCGCCTCGACCGGCATCTTCACCTTCGCCTACCTGGCCGTGGCCAGCCACGTCCTCGAGCACCATCCGGCCGCCTACAGCCGGATCTCGCTCTGCTGGGCGATCATGTTCGTGATCCTCTCGGTGATCTACCGGCCGATCGAGCAGCTGCTCTCGCGGACGATCGCCGACCGGCGCGCCCGTGGGCTTCACGGACACCCGCTTCGGACGCCCGCCCTCATTCAGTTCGGATTCGCCTCGCTTTTCGTCATCGTGGCGCTCGCGCTGCGCCACGACATCGAGCAGGGCATCTTCGACGGCTCGGGCGCCCTCTACTGGATCCTCGTCATCGGCGTGATCGCCTATGCCGCGAGCTACTTCGCCCGTGGCTGGCTGGCCGGGCACGAGCGCTTCGAGCTCTACGGCGGGCTCGTGTTCCTCGAATCGACCTCGCGCTTCCTCTTCGCTCTGGGCGTGGCCGTCGGCGTCGGCTCCGGGCAGGGGGCGGTCGGGCTCGGCATGGCCGTGGCGCCGTTCGCCTCG
Organism: uncultured Solirubrobacterales bacterium; assembly: GCA_963795525.1. Lineage (GTDB taxonomy): Bacteria > Actinomycetota > Thermoleophilia > Solirubrobacterales > Solirubrobacteraceae > Palsa-465. The sequence continues at coordinate 315,056 of CAWCIA010000005.1, read as the reverse complement.
CTGTGCGTGATCCCCTTCGCCTTCTCCCGCATCAGGCGCTCGATCCCCGCCGCGGTCGAGGCTGCCGATGCGGGCGCCGAGGGGCCGGCCCACGCGCAGGTCGAGGAGGCCGCGACCGATCTCACGCTGCGTCATGGCACGGGCTTTGCCGTGTCTGTGGTCGGGATCATGCTGGCCGAGCAGACGCTCATGAACGCGGGCGTGCTCATCGTGGCCGCGGGCGCCTCGGGCGCGTCGCTGACCGCCGGCCTCACCGGCTTCGTCTTCAACGTGCTCCTCATCGTCCGCGCTCCCCTCCAGCTCTTCCAGGCCATCCAGACCTCGATCCTCCCCCACCTGGCCGGGCTCGAGGCCCGCGAGAGCCCGGACGAGTTCCACCGGGCCATCCGCATCACGATCATGGTCATCGCCGGCTTCGCCGGCGCCGTGGCCGTCGGGCTGCTCGCCGTCGGCCCCGTCGTGATGACCGCCCTGCTGGGCAACACGGGTTTCCACTACGCCCGGCTCGGCCTCGCCGTGGTCGGCCTCGGCATGGGCCTGCACCTGACGGCGGGGACGCTCAACCAGGCCGCGCTGGCCCGTGGGCGCGCCCCGCTCGCCGCCGCCGCGTGGCTCGTCGCGGGGGCGCTGTTCGTCGTGTTCGTCGCCGCGCCGACGATCCACTCCCAGGTGACCCGAGTCGAGGTCGGTTACTTCGGCGCCGCCCTGGTGCTCTGCCTGCTCCTCACCGGTGTCTACCGCCTCGGCGCGCAGCGCCCGGACGGCCCTGCCGGCGGGCCGGGAGCGTTGCGCGCCGCGAAGGCCTGATCAGGCCGCACCCAGCGACTTGCAGGCGGGGGCGCTCGCCGCCGCCTTCTGCAGCTCGGAGCTCTTCAATGTGTTCGACTGGAGGTTCGTGCCGATGTTGCTCATCGAGCCGCGGACGTCGTTCCCGAGCTTGGTTGCGCCCGTCCTGAACGCGTTGGCGTCCGTGGTGGACAGCGACTTCGACTCGGTCACGGCCCCGTGCATGGCGGTCGAGAGCTGCGTGAACGCCCCGACGATGGCCGTGGCGATCTGCTTGCCGTCCTTGACGTTCGGGGTGCCGGCCGATTTGAGCTTGGTCACCGCCGCGTCGGTGTCCCCGGCGATCGCGGTGAGGAAGCCCTGCAGCGCCACCTTGCCCTGGGCCGGGCCCTTGACCGTCGTCAGGTCGAGCGCGCTCGAGCGCGCGACGACGTCCTTCTCGAACGGGGCGACGGCGTTGCAGATCGCGTTCACGTAGGTCTTGGCGCTCACGGCGGAGCCAGAGCCGCTGCTCGAGCCGCAGCCGGCGATTGCCGCGGCGCCGAGGAAGGTTGCCATCAGAGAAGCCATTGTCGAAATTCGCATCGGCCGCAACAGTAGTTGGTTGACTGCGAGGCCGTGTGGGTGCGGGGAGTTCGGAGATCAACCAGGCTGGACTACGCGCGCGCGAGGGCGGCCAGCGCCTGGTAGGCGGCCCCCGGGTCCTCGGCCTCGAAGATCGCCGAGCCGGCGACGAGGAGGTTGGCGCCCGCCCGGGCGACCGCGCCGACGGTCTTCTCGTGGACGCCCCCGTCGACCTCGAGTCCGACGTGATCGGGCAAGGCCGTCCGCAGGCGCTCGAGCTTCGAGATCGAGTTCGGGATGAACTTCTGGGCGCCCCACCCCGGGTTGACGCTCATACACAGGGCGAGATCGAGCGTCTCGGACGCGATCTCGGCCAGCATCTCCGGGGGCGTGGCGGGATTGAGAGCCGCTCCCGCCGTGCAGCCCGCCTCGCGGATGGCCGCCAGGACGTAGTGGAGGTGCGGCGTGGCCTCGGCGTGGACGGTGATGTTGTCGGCGCCGGCCTTGGCGATGTCGGGTACCTGGCGGTCGGGCCGCTCGATCATGAGGTGCACATCGACGATCGCCCCCGCCTCGTGCACTTGGTCGGCGATCGCGCCGACCGCGATCGCGCCGAAGGTAATGGGCGGGACGAAGTGTCCGTCCATGACGTCGACGTGGATGACCTTGGCGCCTGCCGCCAGCACCTCCGCCACCTGCGCGCCCAGGCGCGCGAAGTCGGCGGACAGGATCGAGGGAGCGACGTGCAGCTCGGTGATCGTGGCCACGGACCTCAGACCGCCCGGAGCATGCTGCCCTGGCAGTGGTTGCAGGCGACGATCGCGGTGCTCGACATGCGCACGATCGTCGAATGCTCACCACAATTGGGGCATACGGACACAAGCTCGTAGCGCTGCAGGCAGTAGACGCAGCGGTAGCGGCCGGGCACGGCGGTGGGCCGCAGCCACGGCTCGCCGCACCCGGGACAGGCGGGGCCGAGCTTGACCGTCGGATCGCTCACTGATCCTTAGGGTACTTAGCGGGGCGGCGCGGACTCCTAGGACTTTCGTCACATGCCGCCGATTCAGCCCCGGGTCAAGCGGGCGATAAAGAACCCGTCCGTGCCCTCGCGATGGGGGAGGATCTGCAGGAAGGGCCCGGCTGCCGCCGTAGCGTAGTCCGGGTGGCGCTCGGCCAGGGCATCGGCGGCGAACTCGGGGTGCACGTCGAGAAACGCCTCGACGACGGCGGAGCTCTCTCGCCGGGAGATCGTGCATACCGAGTAGACGAGCGTCCCGCCCGGCCGGGTCAGTGCGCCCCCCACGGCGAGGATGCGCGCCTGGATCTCGGCGAGCTCGGCGATCGCCTCGGGGGAGGCATGCCACCGCAGGTCAGGGCGCGACTGAAGGGTGCCGAGGCCGCTGCACGGGGGGTCGACGAGGACGCCGTCATAGCGAGCCTCGGGGGAGAGCTGCCGTGGCCCCGCAGCGGACGGTGCGAGCCCAGCGTCCGCCACGACGACCTCCACCGACGCGGCGCCCATGCGGGCACAGGTGGCGGCGAGCGCGCGCGCCCGGCCGCCGTGGCGCTCGACGGCTACGACACGGCCGGCGCCGAGCGCGGCCAGATGCGTCGTCTTGGCCCCCGGCGCGGCGCATAGGTCGAGCACGGTGTCCCCCGCGCCCGGCGCCAGCGCGCGGGCGACGAGCATCGACCCCCGAGACTGGGGCATGATCGCCCCCTCGGACCACAGGCCCGCACCGTGGGCATCGAAGGCCCCGTCGAGGACGAGGCCCTCGGGGAGCCCGGCGGCGGGGTGGCTCTCGACGGGGATCGCCGAGGCCACCTCCGCCGGCGTCGAGCGCAGGGGGTTGACGCGCAGGGCCGATTCGGCGGGCCGATTGATTGCGGCGAGGAGCGCCCGGGCCGTGTCCGGGCCGAGCTCCTCCCACCACTGCTCGGCCAGCCAGCCGGGCACCGAGTGCGCCACCGCCGCCTGGGCCGGGGTGCCGTCCTCGAGCGCGGCGAGCAGCGCGTCCCGCTCCCGGGCGGCACGCCGGAGCACGGCGTTGGCAAGGCCTGCTCCGCCCGGACTCAGGGGCTTGATGAGCGCCACGCTCTCGTTGACGGCGGCATGGTCGGCCACGCCGCCGAGGTAGAGGACCTGGAAGAGACCGAGACGGAGCCCGGCCAGGACGGGCGGCTCGAGCCGCTTCAGCGGGCGATTGACGAGCGCCGCGGCGATATGGTCGAGCGTGCCGCGGCGCTGCACCGTCCCGAACACCAGCTGCGTGGCCAAGGCGCGCTCGCGGCTCTCGAGCCCGGTGGCGGCCGCGTGGAGCGCTCGATCGGCGTAGGCCCCGTGCTCGAACACGCGCCGGAGGACCGCGAAGGCGCAGACCCGCGCCGCAGACACGTCGTTGCGACGGGCGGTCATGACGCTCAGCGGCCCGCGCCGCGCCTGCCGCGCAGGAACTCCTCCCCGCTCATCTCCCGCCTCCCCGCCGGCTGGACCCGAAGCAGCGCGAGCGCACCGGGGGAGCATCCGAGCACGGGCACCGTGCCGGCATAGGAGATCTCGCCAGGCGCCGGTCCGGACTCGCTCAGCGCCCGCGCGGCGCGTACCCCGAGCCGCTCGCCGTCGGCCAGTTCGAGCTGGGCACCGATGTGGGGAGACAGGGCCCGGACGGTTCGCTCGAGCTCCACCGCCGACCGGGCGCCGTCGAGCCGGCGGTCCTCGGAGGCGATCTTCTCGGCGTAGGTCACGCCGGCCTCGTCCTGCTCGTGGCACGACGGCGAGGCGTCGAGCACAGCGAGGAGGAGCTTCGCTGCGCGCTCCTGAAGTCGCGCCGCCAGGCTGCCGTAGGTGTCCTCGGCGCGGATCGGCTCGCTCACTTGGGCGCACACCGGACCGCTGTCGAGGCCCGCGGTGAGGTGCATGATCGAGACGCCCGTCCGCTCGTCGCCGGCCATGATCGCGCGCTCGATCGGCGCCGCACCGCGCCAGCGGGGCAGGAGCGACGGATGGACGTTGAGCATCGGATAGGCCGAGAGCAGCGGTTCCTTGATGAGCGCCCCGAAGGCGCACACGCACACGGCCTCGGGCATCAGGGCGGCGATCTCCGCGCGCGCCTCGGGCGCGTTCACCGACTCGGGCTGCAGAAGCGGAAGATCGAGCTCGCGGGCAGCGTCGGCCACGGGCGGGGCGGCCAGCCGCCGTCCGCGTCCGCGGGGGCGGTCGGGGCGCGTGACCACGAGCACCGGTTGGTGGGACGTGACCGCGAGCGCACGCAGGATGGCCGCGGCGAAGTCCGAGGTACCGAGATAGACGATTCGCATCCGGTGAGACCCGGAGCCCGAGCCGCGCCGCGGGTCAGGCGGCCTGCTCGGCCTCGCGCAGCGCCCGGACGGCCTGCTTGCGCTGCTCGCGGGAGGCTCGGTCGAGGATGAGAACGCCGTCGAGATGGTCGATCTCGTGCTGGATGACGCGCGCCTCCATGCCGGAGGCCTCGACGAGGATGCCCTCGCCGTTCTCGTCGAGCGCGCGCACGCGGACGTGGATCGGGCGCTCGACGTCGAGGAGCACGCTGGGCAGGCTCAGGCACCCCTCCTCCATCGTCTCGATCTCCTTGCCCGACCATTCGATCTCGGGATTGACGAGCGGGACGACCGGGCCCTGCTGGTGCGCCCGGTAGACGAGCAGCCGGTGGAGCACGCCGACCTGCGTGGCCGCCAGCCCGACGCCGAGGGCGTCGTGCATGAGGGCGCTCATGCGCGCGATCTCGCTGTGCAGCGCGGCGTCGAAGCGCTCGACCGGCCGGGCGCGGGCGCGCAGCACGGGGTCGCCGAAGCTGCGGATGTTCGCCAGGGCGGCGCGCCGGCGGGCGGCGATCTCGGGATCGAGGCGCTCCTCCTCGGGCTCCGTCTCGACCCCTTCGTGCGGGATCGGCTCGTCCTCCTCAGCTACCTGCAGGGTCTCGTCGGCCATGTCCTTCAGTCTATTGCGGATCGACGTCCACGCTGAGGCTCACGCCCCGGCGCGAGGCCGTGACGGCGTGGCGCTCGACCGCCTTTCCGACCACCGCGATCGCGGCCTCGCGGCGCGAGGATTTGATGACGAGCTGGCTGCGCGCCCGGCCACGGAGGCGGAAGAGCGGTGCCGGGCCGAGCACGTCCGTCCCCGCGGCCGAGATGTCATCGTGCAGGGCCGCCGCGCAGGCGAGCGCGTCGGCGGCGTCGGGCGAGGAGCACACGACGCGAATGAGGGTGCCGAAGGGCGGATAGCCGAGCGTCCGCCGCACCGCGAGCTCCTGCTCGAGGAAGCCGTCGGAATCGTGGCGGGCGGCGAACTGGATCGAGCGCGCGGTCGGTGCGAGGGTCTGCACAAGCACGCTCCCGCTGGCCGCTCCCCGGCCGGCGCGGCCCGCGAGCTGGGTCAGCAGCGCGAAGGTGCGCTCCTCGGCCCGGAAGTCCGGGAAGCGCAGCGTCTGGTCGGCGTCGAGGACGACGCCGAGGGTGACGTCGGGAAAGTCGTGGCCCTTGGCCACCATCTGGGTGCCGACGAGCAGGCCGCTCCGGGCTGCGCCGAACGCGCTCAGCATCTCGACCACGCGGTCCTTGGCCGCCACGACGTCGGCATCGAGGCGGAAGACCGGGAACTCGGGGTCTCCGAGGGCCGCGCGCAGCTCGTGCTCGAGGCGCTCGGTCCCCGCCCCGTGGCGCGCCACGGCCACCGACCGGCACTCGGGGCAGCGGTCGGGGACGCGCTCGCGGTGACCGCAGTGGTGGCAGGCCACCGTCGAGCCCGCGCGATGCAGGACGAGCGCGACCTCGCAGTTCGGGCACATCCACACGCGTCCGCAGGCGCGGCAGGAGAGGAAGTTCGACCATCCGCGGCGGTTGAGGAGGACGATCGCCTTCCCCCGGGCGTGGCGCACGTCGGCCAGCGCGGCCCGGGTCCGTGGATGGAGGGGGTGGTGCGCACCACGCATGTCGAGCACCTCGACCGGCGGCAGGTGCCGACCGTCGACCCGCTGCGCAAGGCGCAGCCGGGTGAGGCCGACGGCGCTCTCCGGACGCGGGGTGGCGCTTCCGGCGAGCACGACCGCGCCGTGGCGGCGAGCTCGCTCCATGGCCACGGTGCGGGCGTCGTATCGGGGATCGCCCTCGTGTTTGTAGGAGCCGTCGTGCTCCTCGTCGATGACGATCAGGCCGATGTCGGCCAGCGGAGCGAACACGGCCGAGCGGGGGCCGACACAGACCCGCGCCTCGCCTCCGGCCAAGGCCAGCCATTCGTCGTGACGCTCGCCGTCGCTCAGCGCCGAGTGCAGCACGGCGACGACGTCGCCGAACCGGGCCTGGAAGCGCGCGAGCGTCTGGGGCGTCAAGGCGATCTCCGGCACGAGCACGATCGCTCCGCGCCCGGCCGCGAGCACCTCCTGCACGGCGCGCAGGTAGACCTCGGTCTTGCCCGACCCAGTGACTCCGTGGAGGAGGAGGCGCCCCTCGCCGAGCGCCAGCGCGGCCCGGACCGCTTCGAGCGCTCCACGCTGATCGGCCGTGAGCTCGCTCGCGCCGGCCACCGCGCCCACCGTCGTCCGGGCCGGGCGGCGGCGCTCCGCGCGCGCCTCGAGCGAGACGAGGCCACGGCTCTCGAGCCGCCGGAGCGCTGGGGTTCCGAGGTGGGCGGCCACCCCCGAGCCGCGGCGTTCGAGCTCGGTGAGCAGCGTCCTCTGGCCGTCGGTCAGGCGCGCGCCGTCGCCGAGCGCGGCGCGGCCGGCGGCGGTCAGCTCGGCGGTGAGCACGAGCTTGCGGCCGAGACCCGCGGCGGCACCGGGGGCGAGCATGAGCCCGAGCGCACGCGCCGGGGTCGAGCAGTACTCGCGAGCGATCCAGCCCGCCAGCTCGACAAGGTCGCCCGGCATCCCCGCGGCCAGCACCGCCTCGGGCTCGGCCAGCCGTTCGGGCTCGAGCTCCGAGCGCTCGGCGAGCTCGACGACGACGGCGAGCGTCCGGCGCCCGGCGAAGGGAACGCGGAGCAGGGAGCCGACGCGAACCTCGTCGTGCCCGTCGCCCAGGCGGTAGTCGAAGGGCCCACGCAGGGCGCGCGTGCGGGTCAGGGGCTCGACGCGGGCGATCACCGAGCCAGCGTAGTCCCGGCACTGGACACCGTAGGCTCCTCGCTGTGCGCGCGCAGTCCGGCGAGGAGATCCTCTTCCACGGCCACCCCAGTTGGCGGGGCATGGTCGGTTTTCATGTCAAGGGCATCGTGGCCGCAGTGTTCGCCGGGGCGGTCGTCGGCATCGCCACGCGCCTCGCGGGCGGCCAGGTCAGCACCGTGTGGGTGATCCTCGCCGTCGTCGTCGTCTTCGTGCTCTCGATCGCGCTCGGGGTGCTGCGGCGGCTGGCGACGACCTACATGGTGACCGACCGGCGGCTGCTCATCGAGCGCGGCCTCCTCACCCGCAACGCCCAGGAGACGCGGCTCGAGCGCGTGCAGAACGTGGCCTCACGGCAGACGATGCGCGAGCGCATGCTGCGCGTGGGCACGATCCACTTCGACACCGCCGCGGGCGCCGATTATGACTTCTCCTTCTACGGTGTCAACCGGCCGCGTCAGGTCGTCCAGACCGTCGACCGCGCGCTCCAGGCCGCCGAGCGCGCGGCTCCGTCTCTGTGAGCCTGGCGCTCAGGCCTTGATCGCCGTGGCGCCGAGGCCGGCGGCCTCGCGCAACGCCTGGGCCTTGTCCGTGCGCTCCCACGTGAAGTCGTGGTCCTCGCGACCGAAGTGGCCGTAGGCCGCCGTCTTCTGGTAGATCGGCCGGTGCAGGCGCAGGTAATCGCGGAAGGCACCAGGGCGCAGATCGAAGTGCTCGCGCACGAGCTCGAGGATGCGGGCGCGGCCGATCTTCTCGGTCCCGAAGGTCTCCACCATGACCGACACCGGATGGGCGACCCCGATCGCGTAGGCGACCTGCACCTCGGCCCGGTCGGCGAGGCCGGCGGCCACGAGGTTCTTGGCCACGTAGCGCGCCGCGTAGGCGGCCGAGCGGTCGACCTTCGACGGGTCCTTGCCCGAAAACGCCCCGCCCCCGTGACGGGCCATGCCTCCGTAGGTGTCGACGATGATCTTGCGGCCGGTCAGCCCACAGTCGCCCATCGGACCGCCGATGACGAAGCGGCCGGTGGGGTTGACGAGGAAGTTGCGGTTGAGCTTGCGGGCGTCGTACAGGTCCTCGGGGAGGACCGGCTCGACGACCTGCTCCCAGAGATCCTCCTTGAGCAGCGACTCAGCGCCGTCGCGGTGTTGGGTCGAGATGAGCAGCTTCTCGATCTCGGCCGGCTGACCATCGACGTAGCGCACTGTGACCTGGGTCTTGCCATCGGGACGCAGGTAGGGCAGCAGCTCGGCCTTGCGCACGTCGGCCAGGCGCTTGGCCAGCTTGTGGGCGAGCGAGATGGGCAGCGGCATGAGCTCTTCGGTCTCGCGCGTGGCGTAGCCGAACATCATGCCCTGGTCCCCGGCACCGGCGAGATCGAGCTCGTCGTCGTCACCCGGATCGGTGCGCGCCTCCCAGGCCTGGTCGACGCCCTGGGCGATGTCCGGGGACTGCTTGTCGATGGCGTTGATGACGGCGCACGTCTTGTAGTCGAATCCGAACTCCGCGTCGGTGTAGCCGATTTTGCGGACCGTCTCGCGGGCGATCTCCTGGATGTCGACGTAGGTCGAGGTCGTGATCTCGCCGGAGACCACGACGAGGCCGGTGTTGACGAGCGTCTCGCAGGCGACCCGGCCCGTCGGGTCGTCGCGCATGACCGCGTCGAGGACACCGTCGGAGATCTGGTCGGCGATCTTGTCCGGATGGCCTTCGGTGACCGACTCGGACGTGAAGAGGTACTCGTTGTCAGATAGCTGTGTCATGGGATCTGGAGGTGCAGCTCCGCGGTCGTGTCGTCCTCCCCCCTCGTCGAGTCGAACCCCACCGCGCCGATCCGCGAGAGATCGGCTTCGAGGTTTCGGAACCCCGCACTCGTGGACAGGGTGGACTGCTCGGCGAGGCTGAGGAGCTGGCTGAAGTCGCTAAAGCCTAGCGAGGTGACCTGCGCGGGTCGGTTCCCGAGGACCGCCCGGAAGCTCGGGTCCTCCCCCAGAGCGCGGCTGCGCGCGGCCACATCGCTGACCCCCCGGAGCGTCGTGCCCACGACGACCAGCCCATTGAACACGGCGTCGTCGAGCTGGAGCCCGGGCGCGAGCTGGACCTGATGGACGGTCACACCGCCGAGCTGGACGTCGCTGACCTCGGGCTCGATCCCGGAGGCCGCCGTGGCGGCGGGCGTGAAGAGCTCGACGAGGGGCGCGTCGAGGTCGGCCAACTCGATCCGGGCGGCGGCCATGTTGCTCGTCCGGGTGACGATGACGAGCGCCGGAGCACCGGATCCGCCCGCGAGCCCCACCGCGGTCTCCCCGTCGAAGAGCGCGAGCAGACGATGGACGTTGAAGCCCTCGGTGCTGAGTGCGGCGCCGAGACGGTGCAGGAGCCCGGGGATCGCGCTCAGCAGCCCGATCTGCCCGGTGGCGGAGAGGACCGTGGGCGCGACGGCCGAGAGGTTGCGGGCGTCGAGCATGAGCGTCGAGGCCGCCGGCAGGACGTTCTGGAGCGTCGGGGTGAAGGGCTGCAGGCGCGCGCTGTCGGCCTTGGCCCCCGTCGGGTCGAGCGCGGCGTGGATGCGGACGACGAGCCCGGGCGCCTCGGGCGAGACCGAGATCGCCGCCCCGAGCAGCGCCGGCTGGGAGACGAGCACGCCGAGGGCGCCGAGCACGCCGGGGCGGGCGTCGAGGATGCGCGCCACACCGGCGGAGGAGACATAGGCATCAAGCACCCGTCCGGCCGGCTCATCGGCACTCGCCCGCGCGTACGCCGGGTTGGCCTTCAGCGAGTGCAGGCGCCCCCGACTCGCGTCGATGGCTGCGCGCACGGAGGCGTTGTCACCTACGGCGAGGTAATCGCGAACGAACGCGAGGTCCACTCCGGTCGGATAGCGATACAGCGGTGAGCCGCCGTAGCGCCCGATGGCCAGCGCGCCCTGCCGGCGGATGAACTGGGCGGCGCGCGCGTGATCGCGAACCTCGAGGAGGGCGACCGAGCCGGCCTGCGACCCGCTCGTGTCGAGGATCGCGAAGGCGGCCTCCTGGCCGAGCCAGGGCCGGATGTCGCGGGCAAAGCTCGTGTCCGTCGAGCCACCGATCTCGTCGATGACGCGTGTGGCGTAGCCCACAATGGCGGTGCCGTGGCCGGGAAGCCGCGCCATGAGCGCGTCCATGCGCTTGACCGCCGGACGCGCGGGATCGGTCGAGAGGTGCACGTAGAGGAGCGCATCGGAGGGGACGAGCGCGGCCGAGGTCGTGGCCGGCGGCACCTCGGAGCTGCCACCGCTCAGCCCGACCGCCAGGACGACCGCCAGCAGCGCGACGCCGAGCACCGCGACGGCACCGGCGATGAGCCGGCCGAGCGGATGGGGCGGCGCGGGCGTGCCCGGAGCCCCGGGAGCGGGCGGCCCGGGAGAGGGCGGAGCAGGCGGACCCGGAGCCGGAGCTGGGCTGACCGGGGCGGCGACGCGTGAGCGCAGCGAAAGGACGGACGGCGGCACGGGAGTTGACTAAATCATGCGAGGCAACCCGGCGCGCCAATTCTTGGCAATTGCCGGCTGCCTAGGACACGCTCGGTGAGGCGCGGCGGCGGTCCACGCGTGCGGCGCCGACTTCGCCTCGTTCGACGAAGTCGATGATGAGCGGGATCCCCTCGAGCCGGTAGCGCTCGCGCAGCCGGTTCTCGACGTAGTACGCGTAGTCGCGGGTGACACGCGGGCGCGAGTTGACCTGGATCGAGAAACGCGGCGGGCCGACGGCGGTCTGGGTCATGAAGATGAGCTTGAGGCGGTGGCCGGTGTGGCGCGGGCCCGCTCCCGCGGGCGGCTGGCGCGCGGCCACGATGTCGGAGAGGAATCGGTTGAGCTGGGGGGTGGGGATCCGCGTGCGGTAGCGCTCGGCCAGCGCCACGACCTCGATGAGGAGCCGCTCGACGTGGCGCCCGGTCTTCGCGCTGGCGGTGAGGACCCGGGGGCGCAGGCGGAGCTTGGCGTGCACGCGGGCCCGCTCGTGGTCGAGGTCGACCTCGCTTGCCACGTCCCACTTGTTGAGCACGAGCGCGGTCGCGCACCCGGAGTGCATGGCGAGCTCGGCCACGCGCAAGTCCTGCGCCGTGACGCCCTCGGTGGCGTCGCACACGACGAGCGCGACGTCCGCGCGCTCGGCGGCCCGGCGGGAGCGCAGCGAGGTGTAGTACTCGACCGACTCCCCCACCTTGGCCTGCCGGCGCAGCCCGGCGGTGTCGACGAGGATGAGATCGTGGTCCTCGAAGCGCAGCGGCATGTCGATCGCGTCGCGGGTCGTCCCCGCGATGGGCGAGACGATCACCCGAGGCACTTTGCCGCCGGTACCCACACCGAGGAAGCGATTGACGAGCGAGGACTTGCCGACGTTCGGCCGGCCGATGAGCGCCAGGGCAACCGGCGGCTGCACCGGGTCCTCCGCGACCGCGTCCGCAGCGTCGGGCGCGAGGGACACGATCGCATCGAGCAGGTCACCCGTGCCGAGGCCCTGGGCGGCGGAGACGGCGACCGGGTCGCCGAGACCGAGCCCGTAGAACTCGGCCGCGAGCGGCAAATCACGCGCGGTGTCGATCTTGTTCGCGGCCACGAGAACGGGCAGAGCGTGCCCGCGCAGCAACTCGGCCATGTCCTGGTCTCCCGGCCGCAACCCCGCCCGGGCATCCACGACGAGAAGCGCCACGTCGGCCTCGAGCAGCGCCGCCCGCGCCTGCGCCTGGATCTCCGAGGCGAGATGCTCCCGCGCCTCGAGATCGACGCCGCCGGTGTCGATGAGCGTGACCGGACGGCCGTTCCACTCGGTGTGGAGCTCTTTGCGGTCGCGGGTCACGCCGGGGCGCTCGTGCACGACCGCCTCGCGAGATTCCGTGAGGCGGTTGACCAGCGAGGACTTTCCGACGTTGGGATAACCGACGACCGCGACCTTCATGCCGGCCCGAGCGTAGCGACCGCCCGGGCCGGCACTCGGTCACCTCATCCGGTCTTGGCCAAATCCGTGCCCGAGCCGGCGCAGTAGCCGGTCCCGAGATTGGCCGCGTTGCTCCACAGCGCCTGGACGGCGAACGTCGTGCCCTGGTTGCCCGTGATGTCGCCGATGGCTCCGGGGATCGGCGTCACGGTGGGTTGCCCGGGGACGATCGGGCCGGTCAGCGACTCGCCGACCCAGGCGCACTTGTCGCCGTTCTCATTGGCGTCAGCGACGTCGTACCAGCCGCCCAGGTCGGTCGTGTTCAGACCGCTGCCGAGCACGTCCTCGGCGCCTGGATCGGTGACGGTCTCTTCGATCTCGTGCCCGAGCACGATCGAGAAGCCGTCGAGCTTTCCCGCCGCGCCGCTGTTGACGGCGTTCTCGCCGCATGCGTTTGCCCCACCCGAGTTGATGGCCAGCGCGTAGGGCATGTTCGTGTAGGAGATGTCCGGCTGGACGGTGTCGTAGATGCCGCTCTCCACCCCGGGGAGCGTGTAATCGTGGAAGGCGCAATAGCCGGTCGACAGCGCGTTGGGGTCGCTGAAGTTCGGCGGCTGGGCGATCACGATGTTCGCGTTGGACAGATCGGTGATCCCGAAGTGGGCGACCGCCCGCTGTGCCTCGGCGGCGAGGTCGGTGTAGGTGTTCGTTGGGCCACCGGGATTGCTCGACGAGGTCGTGGCCAGCCCGCTGGCGGAGTTGGTGTCGTCGGCCCAGATGCCCGCGAGCTGGTCGGCCGGGTTGCCGATGTACGTCTTGGCGCCCGAGCTGCTCGTCTCGTAGTACTGGCTCTGCACCCCGGCCCAGCCGGTGCCGCCGAGCTGGTTCACGAAGTCGGCCATGCGCTTGCCCGCCCCATCGGGGTCACAGGCGAGGGTGGCCGACACCGATCCCTCGGTGATCGCCTCGGACTGGCAGCTCTGGCCGGCCGGGAAGGCCCCGGGTTCACCCCAGCCCCAGTACACGATGTAGATGTGCGGATCGACCTGCACATGACCGCCGTAGTACGCCATGTTTCCCGGGTAGGGGAGCGTGGTCGCCGGGGCTTCCGGCAGACCGCAGGCGGAGAACGGTGACGGCAGGAGACCGTTCTCCGGACACGGTGGCGCAGGCGGCTGTAACGACCCGACGGGCGAGAATACGTGCGCCTGCCAGATCTGCTGCTGGGCCCCGACCTCGCCGGGGAGGGTCGGCATCAGGATGGGCTTCGCCGAGGCGGCGAGCACACCCGGTCCCAATAGACCGGACAGCGCGAGCGTCAGCGCCACGCCGACCGTCCGGACCATGCGTCTGTTCATGCGTTTTGTCCCTTATCTGCCCCTGCCAGGGGCTTCGTGAGAGAGTCGCGGAGCACCTGGAGGATTCCGCGCCAGCCACGAAACCAAACCCCCGGGTCTCGCGGCAAAGGGGAACCGTCTCTACCGGCTATCTCAGGACGCTTCCACCGCGCGCACCAGACCCGCGATCCGGGCCACGACCTCGGCGAGCGAGAGCTCGGTCGTGTCGAGCACGACCGCGTCCGCGGCGGGCTTCATCGGGGAGTGCTCACGTGAGCCGTCGCGGGCGTCGCGCAGCGTCTGATCGGCGAGCACGACCGCCTCGTCGACGCCGAGCTCGCTGGCCCGGCGGCGCGCGCGCACGACTGGATCGGCCGTGAGGAAGACCTTGACCGCGGCGTCGGGGGCGACGACCGTGCCGATGTCCCGCCCCTCGGCCACCCAGTTGCCGGCGGAGAGCTCACGCCGCTGCTGGGCGACGAGCGCGCGCCGGACGGCCGGATCGGAGGCCGCCTTCGAGGCCGCCTCGGAGACCTCGGGCGTGCGAATCGCCTCGCTGACGTCTTCCCCGTCCAGGCGTACGCCGTCGCCGAGCTCGATCCGCACGGCCGAGGCGACGAGGGCCGGCTCGGCCCCGCGGCGCAGCGCGGCGAGCGCGACGGCCCGATACATCGCCCCGCTGTCGAGATAGGTGAAGCCGAGCTCCTGAGCGAGAGCACGGGCGACGGTCGACTTGCCCGCGCCCGCCGGTCCGTCGATGGCGACGACGGTCATCCGCGAAGCAGCGTCGAGATGTCGGCTCCGAAGTCGGGATAGGAGACCGTCGAGGCCTCCATGCCCACGACCTCGACGCCCCGCTGCGAGGCCAGACCGGCCACCGCCCCGAGCAGCGCGAGGCGGTGGTCGCCGTGGGCATCGATGACGCCCCCGCGCAGCCCGCCGGTGCCGCGCACGACGAAGCCGTCCTCGGTCGCCTCGATGTCCGCCCCCAGCCCACGCAGCCCGTCGACCACGGTGGCGATGCGGTCTGACTCCTTGACGCGCAGCTCCCCGGCCCCGCGCACGAGGGTCTCCCCCTCGGCGAAGCAGCCGAGCAGGGCGACCAGGGGTAGCTCGTCGATGGCCAGCGGCACCTCCTCGGGCTCGACCGTAGTGCCCTCGATCGGCGCACTCGAGACGTCGAGATCGGCTACCGGCTCGCTCGCCGAGAGCGCACCCGGGACCTCGACCTCCCCGAGCACGATCGCCCCCATGCGCTCGAGGATGCGCAGGAATCCGGCCCGGGTCCAGTTGACCCCGACACCCTCGAGGACGAGCCGCGAGTCGCGCACCAGTACCCCGGCGGCGATGAGGAACGCCGCCGAGGAGAGATCCCCGGGAACCTCGATCGTGTCGAGCTCGAGCTCGTCGGTGTTGCGAACCGTGGTGCGGAATCCTCCCCCCGCCGTGGTCTCACGCTCCACCGGCGCGCCGGCGCGCAAGAGCATGCGCTCGGTGTGGTCGCGGGAGGGGACGGGCTCGACGACCGTCGTGGCATCGGTCAGGAGGCCGGCCAGGAGCACGCATGACTTCACCTGGGCGCTCGCCACGGGCAGCTCGTAGGCGATGCCCTCGAGCGGCGCGCCATGCACGGTGAAGGGGGGAAAGCGCCCCTCCTGCGCGTCGATGCGCGCTCCCATCAGCCGCAGCGGCTCGGCGATTCGGTCCACGGGGCGGCGGCGAATCGATGCGTCGCCGTCGACGGTGAAGCTCGCTCCGGCCTGGCAGGCGAGCCATCCGGGCAGCAGGCGCATGAGCGTGCCCGCGTTACCGACGTCGATCGGAGCGAGGGGCGGCTGGGCGTTGCGGATCCCGCAGCCCCGGATGACGATCTCCTCGCCGCGCTGCTCAACGAGCGCGCCGAGCGCCGAGACGGCCCTGAGCGTCGAGCGGGTGTCCGCCGCGTCGAGGTAGTTGCCCACGCGGACGGGCTCTGAGGCCATCGCGCCCAGGAGCGCGGAGCGGTGCGAGATCGACTTGTCGGCGGGCACGCGCAGATGCCCGCGCAACGGACCCGAGGGATCGAAACGGACGTTCACGGCCGGGCCACCGGGAAGCCCAGCGTGGCGACGAGCTCCTCGGCGCGGCGGGCCGGCTCCTCCCCCGCGATCCACAACGCGACGACCCCCTCGCTCATGTCCGGCGCCGGATAGAGCGCCATGTCCGTGATGTTGACGCCCGCCCGGCCGAGCTCGAGCGCGAGCTGGGCGACGACGCCTGGGCGATTGGGCACCGATGCGCGCAGCTCGTGGAGCGGACCGCCGGCGAGCTCGGCCTCGAGCAGCCGCCGCCGGTCCTCGGCGGCGGCGTCGTTCCAGGCGGCGATGCCCACGCCGTCGCCGCCCGCCAGCATCGTGCGCACCGCCTCCAGCCGGGCGATCGTGTCCTCGAGCCGGCCGGCGAGCGCGTCGCGGTTGGACAGGTAGATGTCGCGCCAGATGCTCGTGGGCGCACCGGCCACGCGCGTCGCGTCTCGGAAGCTTGGCCCGGTCGCGGGCAGGCGCTCCCCGCCTGCGGCCAGCGTCTGCGCGGCCTGGGCGACGAGCACGTTGGCGAGGACGTGCGGCAGGTGGGACACCGTGGCGAGGATGGCGTCGTGCAGCTCGGCGTCGATCGCCGCGGGGCGCGCGCCGATGCCGCGCAGCAGGCGGTGAAGACGCTCGTAGAGCACTCCGGACGTCGTCGCCGTCGGCGTCAGGTACCACGTCGCCCCCTCGAACAGGTCGGCCCGGGCGTAGCGCACGCCGGCCGTCTCGGCGCCCGCCAGGGGATGGCCGCCGAGGAACCGGGGGTCGTCGTGCGCGGCCACGACCGCGCGCTTGGTCGAGCCCACGTCGCTCACCACGCACCCCTGCCCCGCACGGTGAAGCGCCCGCCCGACCATGGCGCTCAGCTCGCCTACGGGCACCGCCACGAACACGGCCTCGGCGCCCTCCACCGCCTCCTCCGCCGTCGCCGCAGCCTCATCGAGCGCCCCGGCCTGCAGTGCGGCGCTCAGCGCCTCGGTCGCGCGGTCGTACCCGCTGACCGTCGCGCCCAGGCGCGACCGCGCGGCCAGAGCCACCGAGCCGCCGATCAATCCGACCCCCAAGATCGCGATGCGCACGGCCGGGACGTTATTGATCGTGCGCGCGACGGCGGGCCTGCACGGCCTCGGCCAGCCCGTCGAGCACCTCGACCGTCGTCTCCCAGCCCAGGCAGCCATCGGTGATCGACTGCCCGTACGTGAGCGGACGGCCCTCCTCGAGCGTCTGCCGGCCGCCGACGAGGAAGGACTCGAGCATCGTCCCGACGATCGCCGTGCAACCGTCGGCCAGCTGTGCGGCGACCTCGGCCGCGACCTCGGGCTGACGGGCGGGGTCCTTGCGGCTGTTGTCGTGCGAGAGATCGATCATGAGCCGCTCGGGCAGGCCGGCGTTGCGCAGAAGCGCGAGAGCGGAGCTGACGCCCTCGCGATCGTGGTTAGGCGCCTCGCGGCCGCCGCGGAGGATCACGTGGCAGTCGCGGTTGCCGCGCGTGTGGAGGATGGCCGAGCGGCCGTCGAGGTCGACGCCGGCGAAGGCATGCGGGACGGCGGCGGCGCGCACCGCGTCAACCGCCACCTGCACGTTGCCGTTGGTGCCGTTCTTGAACCCGACGGGCATGGACAGGCCCGATCCGAGCTGACGATGGATCTGGCTCTCGGCCGTGCGTGCCCCGATCGCGCCCCAGCACACGGCGTCGGAGATGTACTGCGGGATGATCGGATCGAGGAACTCGCACCCGATCGGCAGGCCGAGGGCGAGGACGTCGAGCAGCAGCCGGCGGGCCAGGCGCAGACCCGCGTTGACGTCGCCCGATCCGTTCAGATGCGGGTCGTTGATCAGGCCCTTCCAGCCCGTCGTCGTGCGCGGCTTCTCGAAGTACACGCGCATGACGAGGCACAGGTGCTCCTGCCAGGCGGTGGACCGGGCGCTCAGCCGGCGTGCGTAGTCGAGCGTGGCCTCGACATCGTGGACGCTGCACGGTCCCACGACGACGAGCAGACGGTCGTCCTCGCCGTCGAGGATGGCGTGGATCTGCTCGCGGCCCCGGAGCACGACGGCGGCGTGCTCGTCGGTCAGGGGGAGCTCCTCGAGCAGCCGCCGCGGCGAGACGAGCGGCTCGAGGCGCTCGATGCGCTGGTCGCGGACCGCCTCGCGGCGAGGCAGCGCCGGTGAGGAGAGCTCAGGCAAGGGCCTCCGCCTCGAGGCCGGCGACGGTGTTGCCCACCAGCGCGGCGGCGGCCGCGACCCTCCGGGCGTAGTCGGCAAAGTCGGCCGTGGCGAGCGATTGGCGGCCGTCGCAGATCGCGGTGTCGGGATCGGGATGGACCTCGACGATGATGCCGTCGGCGCCGGCTGCCGCCGCGGCCATGGAGAGCGGAGCGACGAGCTCGCGACGCCCGGCGGCGTGGCTTGGATCGACGATCACGGGCAGGTGCGTGCGTTCCTTGAGCACGGGGACGGCGGCGAGATCGAGGGTGAAGCGGTAGGCGGTCTCGAAGGTACGGATTCCGCGCTCGCACAGGATGACCGCCTCGTTGCCCTCCTTGAGGACGTACTCGGCGGCCAGGAGCACCTCGTCGAGCGTGCTCGACAGGCCGCGCTTGATGAGCACGGGCCGCCCGGCGCGGCCGACCTCGGTGAGCAGGACGTAGTTCTGCATGTTGCGCGCGCCGATCTGCACGACGTCCGCCACCTCGAGCACGAGCTCGAGATCGCGCACGTCCATGCACTCGGTGACGACCGGCAGGCCGGTCTGCGCCCGGGCCTCGGCGAGTAGGCGCAGACCCTCCTGGCCGAGTCCATGGAAGGCGTAGGGAGAGGTGCGTGGCTTGTAGGCGCCGCCCCGGAACATCGTCGCCCCGCCCTCGTGCACCGCCCAGGCGGTGGCGAGCGTCTGCTCGCGCGACTCGACCGTGCATGGGCCGGCGATCAGGGCGAAGCTGCCGCCGCCGATCGGCCGGCCGGCGATCTGCAACGGCTGCGCTCTGCTCTCGGTGCTCATCGGGATGCTGGTCCTCTCTATACCTGGAATGTACGGAAAGCCCTCGCGCGGGCGACGCAGGAGCCGTGCCGACTCCCTCCGGGGTGGCGCTCGACCACGAATCGCCCGCTCGCGAGTGCGGGCGTCGGGGGTATCCCGCCGGGGTCAGTCCAGCGGAGGCCGAGCGCCTAGATAAATCGCCAGGAATAGAGGCGTGCGCGGTAGGACCAGCCGAGAGCCGTCGTCGAGGCGGTGGTGTCGAACCGGTCGCGCATACGCGTCAGCGCCGGAGCATACCAGCGCCCCGCCCACCGGCCAAGAGGTCAGCCTGCGGGCAGGAGCTCGCCCAACGCCTCGACGAAGCGCTGGTTCTCGCGCGCCGTGCCGACGGTGACACGCAGCGCGCGCTCGCGTCCCAGCGAGGTGCCGGCACGCACGAGCACGGAGCGGTCGCGCAGACCGCTCACGATGTCGGCCTCTTCGACCTCGTCGGGCAGGTTGACCCAGACGAAGTTCGCATCGGAGTCGGCCACCCACAATCCGAGTGAGCGCAGACCGGCACTCAGCGCCGTGCGCTCGGCCACGACGTGGGTGACCCGCCGCTCGACCTCGTCCTGATGCCGGAGCGCCTCAACGGCCGCGGCCTGGGCGACCACGTTGAGGTGAAAGGGCTGGCGGACCTGGTCGACGGCGACCCGGAACTCGTCCGATCCGCACAGCGCATAGCCAGCGCGGAGCCCCGCGAGCCCGTACGCCTTGGAGAACGTCCTCAGCAGCACGAGGTTCGGGTGGCGCGCGAGCAGGTCCAGCGAGGCGAACGGATCGCCGAGCGCGAGCGCGAACTCGCAGTAGGCCTCGTCGAGGATGACGCACACGTGCGCCGGTACACGGCCCAGGAAGGCGTCGATTGCCCCGAGGTCGAGTGCCGTCGAGGTCGGGTTGTTCGGATTGCAGACGAGGACCAGCCGTGTGGCCACGGTGATCTCCCCGGCCATGGCGTCGAGGTCGTGGCGCTGGCCGGCGTCGAGCGGGACCTCGATGGCGCGCGCCCCCGAGGCGGCGGCCAGGTGGGGGTAGACGCTGAACGCGGGCCAGGCGTAGACGATCTCGGCGCCCGGCTCGAGCAGGGCCTCGCCGGCCGACAACAAGATGTCGCACGAGCCGTTGCCGAGCGCGATGTGCCCGGGCGAGATCCCGTACCGGTCGGCCAGAGCACGCCGAAGCGGGTCGTACCCGGGATCGGGATAGCGGTGCACGCCGGTCAGGGCGCGCTGCGCGGCGGCGAGGACCTCCGCCCCCGGGCCGAAGCACGACTCGTTGGAGGCGAGCATGGCCATGTCGTCGCCCAGGTCGTAGCCGGAGGCGACGGGATAGACGGGGATCCGGCGGATCCGCTCGGCGAACTCGATGGCCACTTGCCTATTGTGCCGACTCGAGGTCGGCTCGCAGCGCCCGGGCGTGGCCCAGGTAGACATGCTGGGGCACGTGGTCCTCCGGCGCGTAGTAGTGCAACAGCGTGCGGATGACCCGGGGCATCGATCCCGGCACCGGGACCTCGCGGGCGCACAGGAGCGGAACCTTGTCGAGGCCGAGCCGCCGGGCGGCCACGGCCGGGAACTCGGCGTTGAGGTCCTCGGTGAGGGTGAAGATGCAGCTCACCATCGCCTCCGCGACCAGCGCGTTGCGGACCATGAGCTCCCGCATCAGCGCGTCGGTGGCGGAAAGGATCGCCTCGGCGTCGTTGGCCCCGACGCTGTTAGCCCCACGGAGCGCGAAGAGCCGCATTGGATGCGGATTCTGCCAAAGGCCCGGTCGGGGGGCCGGGCGAGGCGAGTTCGTACACCGCCGAGCAGCCGAAGCTGTGGACCGACGCGAGCATCGGGGCCAGGGTGCGCGTGAGGTCGATCGGCTGCTCACAATCGGTGAGCACAAAGCGCGCTCCGGTGGAGCGCACGAAGGCGCGAGCCTGCGCGGGCGTCATCTTGCCCGCCATGAGTGCCTGGGTGTCGTTGATGCGCGTAACGCACCCGGGATTGGACCACAGGCAGTCCCCCAGCCAGGTCTGACGGTCGGTTTCCGCCGGGATGACATCGCCGAGGTAGAACCGAGTGAGCACGCCTCCCGACTGCGGCGCGCGCGACAGGTAGCGCAACGCATCGCGCTCCTGCGGAGCGATGAAATTGGCGTTCTCGCGGCTCGGCTTGACGAGCACCCGGGCGAGGTTCATCAGCTCGACTGTGGCCGGCACGGTAACCAGCGCCAGCGCCGCGACAAGGACAACGCGGGCGCCGGGGATCCGATCGAGTCGCAGACGATCCACGCCCTCGACCGCGAGCACGCCGAGCGGCAGCGTGAGGCCCTGAAAGGCGTGCAGCGGCGCACCGCTGAGCCCGGTGGCCGAGAACACCCAGACCCCGTACGCGGCGAGGACCCAGACACGTGTGCTCACGGCAAGGAAGCTCACGCGCTGCGGTCGCCAGGCGAAGGCGGCGGGGATGAGCAGGGCCCCGGTGGCGAGCAGCATCGTCCAGATCGAGAAGCTCGTGTGCTTGGCGGCGTCGCGGGCCATGCTCCAGTTGATGTCGGCGCGCCCGAGGATCAGGTAATAGAGCAGCGGAGCACCGGTGAGCGCGAGCGTCAGGACGAGGGTGCGGAACCAGGGCGTACGGACCACGAGCCTGAGGTGCCCTCGCCCCTGCACCCACCACATCACGAGCTCGCTGCCGGCCAAGATGACGACGACCAGCTCGCCCTGCCAGGGGTGCAAGAGGGCCGCCGCGCCGGCCAAGACGCCCGGCCACGGGCTCGGCCGCTCGCCGTCGCGCACGCGGGCGTAGAGCACGAGGGCCCACACCATGAGGGCGCCGGCGACGAGCGCGAAGGTGTACCCCCAGGACAGGAAGACGGGCATGAGGTCCCCGACCACGCTCCAGGAGCCGTAGACGATCGTGTAGCTCCCGAAGAACAATCCGAGGATGAGGGCCACCCGCCGTCCCAGGCGGCCCGGGAGGCTGCGGTGGACATAGGTGCGGAAGGCGAAAAACGTGCAGAGGACGGCCACCGGCTTCCACAGGATGAGCGCGAGCCAGGGGACGACGCCGAGGGCCGCCAGAGCACCCGAGATCACGATGGCGGGCTGAAAGTAGTCCGCCGGCGAAGCGTTCAGCACGAACAGGTTGGAGATGAGGACGTGATGCGAGGCCGAGCGGATCCAGGCCAGGTACTGCATCTGGTCGGTGATGTAGACCCCGTCCGTGCCCGTCCAGACCCCGTGGTGGTCGACGACCTGCCAGAGATCGACGGCGAGCGTCCAAAGCGAGAGGAGGGCGAAGACGAGGAGGGTGGCGAGCTCGACGCGATCGAGCTGCCACCTGCGCTGGGCGGGCTCCGGCAGCCCTACGCCGGCGGGTATCTCGGCTTCATCCAGCGCGCGCTCCATCCGGGCGGCGACGCTAACAGGGCGCCGATGGGGACGACGTCACGCGAAGCGCTCAGCGGGCGAGCGTCTTCTGCAGCCGGTAGGACGCGTGACCGACCTTCGTATTCATGGGGTTGAGCCCGTGGCTGTAGAGGATGTGGCCCGAGAGGGGGATGAAGGTCAGCACGACGAACACGGTGAGGACGACGGCCGCGCGCCGGAGCCGGATGCTCGTGCCGAGCGCAGCGAACGGCAGCACCCAGATGGCATACCACGGCATGAGCCAGGCGAGGCTGGCGATGAGCGCCACGGTCGCCCAGCCGGCGCTGGAGATCCACTCCTTGCGGCGGAAGAGCAGCCACGCCACGGCGACGACCACGAGCACGTTGGCCACGCGTAACAGGCCCGGCGCCCCGCCGTCGGCGCCGATGATCAGGCCGACGAGGTTGGGAATGCTGAACGGAGTGAGCAGCGTGCTCTGGTCGGCCAGGTTCGGGAGATGCGGCCCGAACAGGGCGAGGCTCATGACGGCCATGGGGACGGCGCCGAGAATCGAGCCGATGACGATTTCTCGGCGGCGCTTGGACGGCCGCGCCGCCAGCAGGAGGAAGGGCAGCAGGATCACGGCGGTGAACTTGATGGCCACGGCGAACATGAGCACCGCGCCGGCGCTGCGGTCCCGCCGCGCAAGCAGCAGCGAGATCGCGCCGACCATCGGGATGAGCATGAAGAAGTCGTTGTGGAACCCGCCCATCGCGTAGACGATGTAGACCGGGTTCAGGGCGAGGAAGACGACCGCGTAACGCGGGTCGCGGCCGAGCTGGCGCGCGCACCTGGCCACCAGGGCGATGAGGACGAGGCTGGCCAGCATCGTCGTCACCTTGATGATCCAGTAGGCGACGGGGATCGGCAACCACGCGAGCGGATAGCTCAGGGCGGTGAACAGCGGTCCGTACGGGCTGTGCAGGTTGTGCCACGAGGAGAACCGGAACACCGGATCGTGGACCTCGTTGTCGATCACATGCGTGTACGGGCTGAGGTGATGCAGCGCCCCGAGGCGCGCGTAGCCGAGGTAGTTGAAGACGTCATTGAGCTGCAGCTGGGGGCTGAGCAAGATGATGAGATGAAGCGCGAGGATCGTCGTGACGAGGGAGCGCAGCGACAGCGTTCGCAGCGCGGCGATGGCCACGCCGTAGGCGCCCAGCATGAGCAGCACGACGAGGCTGAACCCGGTGTCGACGGCTGATTGATTGACCGGCAGCCAGCGGAGGAGGACGTGCAGCGGCCCAGACTCCCACGGCGGGAACGCGAGGTAGCTTCCAGGCACGAGCACGGTCTGGCTCGCCGACGCGTAGGCGACGATGAGGAACATGCCCGCGACGAGCGTCCCGAGCGCGATCCGGCCGGCGCGGGGATGCTCGGCGGCGGCCAGCCGCGGTACGCGCAGCCATCCCGGCGCGGCGATCCCGAAGCGTGGGGCCGTCGCACTCCCGAGCGATGTGCTCGCGAGCGCGACCGAGGGCTCCGTCTTCACCGGCTCGGGTGCCATGACACTAAGTGTGACCGTACCCGCATTTAGGCAGCCGCCCGCCCAGATTGCGATCGGATTAAGAGACCCGGCAAACCGGCGGCGCGGCGACGCTCGCAGGGCATGTTCGCTCTGAAGCGGGACGTAACATGCCTCTCGTGAGCGTGGGATCTCTGCTCGAAGGCACGCACGCCCACAGGCCACGCTCTGCCCGTCGCGTCCGGCCCCTCGGGCTCGAGCCGGCCGTCGCAGCCGCCGCCGGGCTCACCGTGCTCGCGGCCGTGCTGCGCTTCTGGCGGATCGGCCACCAGGGCTTCTGGTTCGACGAGGGCAACACCGCCCTGCTTGTGCACTTCTCGCCCGGGAAGATGCTCGGCCTCATACCCCAGTCGGAGTCCACTCCCCCGCTCTACTACTGCGTTGCCTGGGTGTGGGCGCGGATCTTCGGCTACACCGAGGCGCCACTGCGCTCGCTCTCGGCCGTCGCCGGGGTCCTGACCGTCCCGGTCGTCTTCGCCATCGCGCGCCGGATGTTCACCGACCGCGTCGCGGTCGTCGCGGCCGCGCTGGTCGCCTGCAACCCGCTGCTCATCTGGTACTCCCAGGAGGCCCGCTCCTACGAGCTGCTCGTGCTCCTGACCTCGGTGTCGCTGCTCGCCTTCGTCTACGCCCGGGAGGATCCGACGCCACGCGCGCTCGCCGCGTGGGTCATCGCCGCCGTGCTCGCGCTGGCCACCCACTACTACGCCCTCCTCGCCGTCGTACCCCAGGCGCTGTGGCTGCTCGTGGAGCATCGCCACCGGCGAGCGGTGTGGGTCGCGGTGGCGGTCGCGGCGGCCTGCGGCATCGGCCTGGCGCCGCTCGCCTTCAGCCAGAGCGGGACCGGCCATGCCAATTGGATCGCGCCGATCGCCTTGCGCTGGCGCCTGAACCAGATTGTGCCGCTCTTCACGGTCGGGTTTCAGCTCCCCGCCCAGTCCATCCTCGAGCCCGTGGGGTGCGCGTTGGCCGGACTCGGCGTCGTGCTCGTCGTCCTGCGCGGGGACTGGGACGAGCGGCCGGCCGCTCTCGTCATGGCCACCTTCGCCCTCGGCGGCCTCGTGCTCAACCTGTTGCTCATCGCCGTCGGGGTCGACGACCTCATCGTGCGCAACGTCCTCGCGCTTTGGCTTCCGGCCGCGCTCGCCGTCGCGTCCGGACTCGGTGCGCGGCGCGCCGGGATCGTTGGGGTGCTCGCCGCCGTTGCCCTCTGCGGGATCGGCGTGACCGCGGCCATCGGGGTCTCCGTCGACCGCACCTTCCAGCGCCCGGACTGGCGTGGCGTGGCCCGCCTCCTGGGCACTCGTCCCGCGGCGGGCGTCGGCGAACGGGTGATCCTCCTCCAGCACTACCGCGACCTGCTTCCGCTCTCGCTCTACGTCCCCAGCTTGAAGTGGATCCCCGGCTCAGGCGTGCGGGTGCGGGAGCTCGACGTCGTCTCGTTCACCGCCCCCCGGGTGCATCTCTGCTGGTACGGCGCCGCCTGCAACCTGTCGGGAACCGAGATGCAGGCGCGCTACCACATCGGCACCTTGAAGCCGGTGTCGCGGCGCTTCATCTACCAGTTCACCGTGCTGCGCATGACCTCGGCGCGGCCGGTGACGGTGACCTGGGACAACGTCTCGCAGGCGCTGCACACGACGCGCCTGCGAGACGACGGGCTGCTCGTGCAGCCGTGATCGACGTTCAGCCGACGTAGAACTCGACGCCCTCGAGACTGAGGAAGCTGTAGTTCGACGTGACGGTGCCGCCGATCTTGAACGGCTCCACCTGGATCACACCCGCGGGGCTGATCCATAGGTTCACGCCCTGCGGGTTGAAGTTCCCGTTCGAGTCGCCGGCCGCGACCCAGGCGCCATGCGGCGGCCGGAAGCCCGACGGAAGCGCCGCGAGGCTAGTCGACGTTTTGGCGGCGCCGCTAAGCACACCGGTGAGATGAACGAACCCTTCGGCATCCTTGGTATACGCCGGCGTGCCGCCGTAATCGGCAAGGTCGGTGTACGCAACCCAGCCGTTCGTCAGCGGGAGCGACGTCCATGTGAGCGCCGGCAGGCCATCGGCCGTCGTGGCCGTCGTGGCGTGGGTCGCGTTCGTTGCGTTCGTTGCGTTGGTCGCCGAATCGGCGTGCTTCGCGTTCGGAACCTTCCCGAGCTTCTTCAGGTTGATCTGCTTGCCCGTCAACGTGTGGCCACGCAGCCGGTTGCCCGAAAGCGAGTTCTTCTTGATCAGCGAGTCGCCGCCGACCAGGCTTGTCGCCGCAACCGCCGTGCCACTGCAGGCGATGACGAGTGCGGTGAGAGCAACGACCATCGATGCCGACGGCCGTCGCCGTGAGAGCCACTGCATGTGGATACCCCCGGTAGTACGGGCAGCCCCGGTGACTGCCCTGTCGTAGCGACCATCCTCCACCCCGCCGGGGCTTGTCAACTGTGAGATTTGCCCTGCACGCGGCCTCCGGCGGCGACGGCGAGGGCGCCGAGCTCCTCCGCGCTCAGGGCGCGCCATCGGCCGGACGGCAGAGCGCCGAGTCGCAGGGGCCCGAAGGCGATGCGCTCGAGCCGGCGGACAGGGTGGCCGACCGCCTCGCACATCCGCTTGACCTGGCGCTTGCGCCCCTCGTGGATCTCGAGTTCGAGCACGGCGTCGGAGACGCGCCGGACGCGAGCCGGCGCCGTCGTGCCGTCCTCGAGCTCGATGCCGGCCCGCAATGCTCGTACGGCGCCCGCGCGCACTGGCGGGTTGGCCAGAGTGACCCGGTAGGTCTTCGGTACCTCGAAGCGGGGATGCGTGAGGCGGTAGGCCAGCTCGCCGTCGTTGGTGAGGAGGATGAGGCCGGTGGTGTCGATGTCGAGACGTCCGACCGGATACAGGCGTGTGTCCGACGGCAGCAGGGAGACGACGGTCGGACGGCCCTGAGGATCGCTGGCCGTCGACACGACCCCGGCCGGCTTGTTGAGGGCGTAGACGATGCGCGCCTGGTTCGGGCGCACCGGCGCGCCATCGACGGACACCGCGCTCGCCTCGCCCACCTCGCGTGCCGGGTCGTCCACGACGACGCCGTCGACGCTCACGCGTCCGCCACGGATGATCTCCTCCGAGGCCCGCCGCGACGCGACCCCGCTGGCGGCAAGGAACTTGGCCAGGCGCATCGCCTGCCACCATAGTCAGCATGGACTTCGCCCTGCTCGAGCAGACGCTGGCCGAGCTCGATGAGCCGGCCTATCGCGCGCGGCAGATCTGGAAGTGGATGGCGCAGGGTGCCGAGCTCTTCGACGCGATGAGCGACCTTCCGCTGCGCCTGCGCTCGGCGCTCGAGTCATCTGTCCCGTTCTCGACCCTGACCGTCGAGCGCGAGGCACACGCCCGCGACGGAACCGTCAAGACCCTGTTCCGCACGCACGACGGGCGGCCGATCGAGGCCGTGCTCATGCGGTATCGCGACGGGTCGGCGCTCGATCTGCCTCTCCTCCCAGTCCGGCTGTCCGCTCACCTGCACCTTCTGCGCCACGGGCCAGATGCGCTTCGGCCGCAACCTCACGCCCTGGGAGATCCTCGACCAGGCCCTCCATTTCCGCCGCATGGGCCCCGTCGATCACGCCGTCTTCATGGGCATGGGCGAGCCGATGATGAACCTGGACAGCGTGCTGGCCGCCTGTTCGCGCCTGCCCGACATCGGCATCACCCACCGCCGCACGGCCGTCTCCACCGTCGGCTGGATTCCGGGGATCCAGAGGCTTGCCGCCGAGCCGATGCCGATCCGCCTCGCCCTCTCGCTCCACGCCGCCGACGAGGCGCTGCGCTCCCAGCTCATGCCCGTCAACGATCGCTACCCCCTCGCCGACGTCCTTGCCGCCTGCGCCGAGCACTACGAGCGCAAGCGCCGCAAGGTGTTCGTCGAGTACGTGATGCTCGCCGGGGTCAACGACGCCCACGGCCAGGCGCGCCAGCTCGCCGCCGTCCTCGACCCGCGCATCTACAAGGTCAACCTCATCCCGTACAACCCGACGGACTCCCCCTACACCGGCTCGAGCCCCAAGGCGATCGACGCCTTCCGGGCCGAGCTCGAGCGCCACGGGCTCGACGCCACGGTCCGCCTGACGCGCGGTCGCGACATCGACGCCGCCTGCGGCCAGCTCGCTGCGCGAGCCGTATGATCGGACTCGTATGGATTCCCGGAGCGTCGTCCGTGCCGTCGCGCTCGGCCGTATCGGGGTCGGCGTCGCGCTGATCGCCGCGCCGGGGCGCTTCACCGCGCCATGGCTCGGTGGCGACGCGGAGCGCGGCGGGACCCGGGTGGCCACCCGCGGCCTGGGGGCGCGCGACCTCGCCCTCGGGGCCGGGACGTTCGCCTGTCGCGACGGCGACCTGCCCCGATGGGTCGCCGCCGCGGTGCTCGCCGACGCAACCGACCTCGTCGCGACACTCGCGGCCGGCGACGACCTGCCGCGCGGGGGGCGGATCCTCGTGGGGGCGCTGGCGGGCACGGGCGCCGCGCTCGGTCTCGCCGCCCTGGCCGGACTCGGTCGCCCGGCCGTCTAGGCGGTTCCCGCGCGCGCCTCGCCCGCCTGCAGAAGCCGCTCGCGGAGCTCCGCCTCGAGCTCGGGCGAGGGGTCGAACGCATTGATCTCGGGCAGCGCGTCGAGCGCGGAGATTCCGAACAGCCGCAGGAACAGCTCGGTTGTGCGGTAGAGCACCGCGCCGAACTGCGAGCGGCCCGCCTCCTCGATCATGCCGCGTTCGAGCAGCGTCGAGGCCGCTGACTCGGCGTTGACCCCGCGGATGCGGGCGATCTCGGGGCGGGAGACGGGCTGCAGGTAGGCAACGATCGCCAGCGTCTCGGCCTGCGCCGGGGTGAGCGGCGGGGTGCGCGGACGGGCGAGAAGGCGACGCGCGGCCGGCTCGGCTTCGGGGTGCGAGGAGAGGACGAAGCCGCCGCTGAGCTCGCGCAGGACGAGGCCGCGGCGCTCGTATTCGTAGTGCTCGCGCAGCCGCTCGAGCGCCGTCATGACCTCGTGGAGCTCGGTCTCCGTGGCCTCGGCGAGCGCCCCCGGGGCAACCGGCTCGGGGCTGAGGAACAGCAGTGCCTCGAGCGTGCGTTCGAGCTCCGCGCTCATCCCGTCGCCGTCGCCGCCCTCGCCAGGTCGCCGCTCGGAGCCGCCGTGATCTCGATCGCCCCGAACGGCTCATCCTGGGTCCAGTTCAGCTCGCCCTGCTTGTAGAGCTCGAGCACGGCGAACAGGGTCACTGCGACGGTCACCCGGTCCTCCCGGGCCACCGCCTCGTCGAAGCTGAAGCTGCCCCGGCGCAGCAGGGCGCGCAGATGGCTCAGTCGTTCGGCCACGGACACCTTGGGGGCGGGCATGTGGCCGGTGTCGACCGGCTCGGGGAGGCGGAGCATCGAGCCGACGGCCCGGGCGAGGATCGCTGGGTCGTACACCGCGCTCGCCTCGGGCATCACCGCGCGGCGCAGGAACGGGGGCAGCGGCGCGGAGCGGAAGCGAAAGCCAGACTGGGCGGCGAGCCGCTCCTGGAGGTCGGCGGCGGCGGCGCGGTAACGGTGGGCATCGAGCAGCCGGGCCAGCAGCTCCTCGGCCGCCTCGCCCGGATCGAGGTCGATCGGCTCCTGCTCCTCCCCAGGTAAGAGCAGGCGCGACTTGAGCTCGAGCAGCGCCGCGATGAGCACGAGGAACTCGGTCGCGGCCTCGAGGTCGAGCTCGCCCCGGCGCTCGAGATGGTCGATGTAGGAGATGACGATCTCGGCCAGGTCGACCTCCATGAGGTCGACCTCCTCGCGCAGGATGAGGGTCAGCAGCAGGTCGAACGGACCCGCGAACACATCGAGGTCGAGCTCCAGGTCGACAAGACGCACGCGTTGAGGCTACTGCCCTGCTCGGACCGCTCCGAACCCCATGGCGGCCCGGACGTCCCGCACCGTCTCCGAGGCGATCGCCCTCGCCTTCGCGGCGCCCACGGCGAACACGCGCTCGAGCTCGGGCTCGTCGGCGCGGAGCTGCTCGTAGCGCTCGCGCACCGGGGCGAGGTAGTCGACCACGGCTTCGGCGACAGCCTGCTTGAACGCGCCGTAGCCCGAGCCGTCGAACTCGCCCTCGACCGTCTCGGGAGCCGCCCCGCGGACCGCCGCGAGGATCTCGATGAGGTTCGAGACCCCCGGCTTCTCGGGCGCGCGCACGACCTCGCTCCCCGAGTCCGTGACCGCGGACTTGAACTTCTTCACCACCGCGGAGGGCTCGTCGAGGATGTACACGGTGCCCTGGGGACTGGCCCCGGTGGTCGACATCTTGCGGTCGGGGAACTGCAGATCCATGATCCGCGACCCGACCGTGGGATAGCGGCCCTCGGGGACGACGAGATGCTCGCCGAAGCGGCTGTTGAAGCGCGCGGCCACGTCGCGCATGAGCTCGACGTGCTGACGCTGGTCGTCGCCCACCGGCACATCGGTGGCCCGGTAGACGAGCACGTCCGCGGCCATGAGGACGGGGTAGGTGAAGAGCCCGGCGCTCACCAAATCCCGCTGGCCGGCCGACTTCTCCTTGAACTGGTGCATGCGGTTGAGGTCGCCGAAGGCCGTGACGCTCGAGAGCAGCCAGGTGAGCTCCGTGTGCTCCTGGATGTCGCTCTGGCGGATGAAGATGCACCGCTCCGGGTCGAGGCCGGCGGCGAGCAAGATCGCCGCCGTGTCGTACACCGAGTCGCGGAGCGCCCTGGGGTCGTAATCCACCGTGATCGCATGGAGATCGACCACGCAGTACATGCTCTCGCCCCGGTCCTGGCCGGCGACATACTGGGTGATCGCGCCGATGTAGTTCCCCAGGTGCTTGCGGCCGGTGGGCTGGATCCCGCTGAAGATGCGCATCGGCTTCAGGCTACTTCGCCCGGGTTCGCCGGGGCGGCCTGCCCTCGGGCCCGGAAAGGGCGCAAAAACCAGACGTGGCTGTAGTTAGTCCTCATATAGACGACTAACTTCATCCACGTCCCGTCGACGACGCCCCGAACCGCGGCCCCCGCAACCCCCCGCAGCGCCCCGCAGCCCCCCGCAACCCCCCGCAACCCCTCGGATAGGATCGCGGGCGCGCGATGACCGATTCCGCCGTCTCACCCGCCGTGATTGGGTCGGTCGACCGGTCGCGCGTGACGGTCATCTTCAGCGGGCTCATGGTGGTCATGCTGCTGGCCGCGCTCGATCAGACGATCGTGGCCACGGCGCTCCCGACGATCGTCGGCGATCTCGGGGGGCTGAGCCGGCTGTCCTGGGTCACCAGCGCGTTCCTGCTCGCCCAGACCGCGGTGACGCCGGTCTACGGCAAGCTCGGGGACCTCTACGGCCGCAAGCGCATCCTCCAGAGCGCGGTCGTCCTCTTCCTCATCGGTTCCGCGCTCTGCGGCCTGGCCGGCGACATGACCGAGTTGATCGCTTTCCGGGCCGTCCAGGGCCTCGGCGCGGGCGGGCTCATCGTGCTCATCCAGGCGGTCGTGGGCGACGTCGTGCCGCCGCGGGAGCGCGGCAAATACCAGGGATTCTTTGGCGCCGTGTTCGGGGTGGCAAGCGTGGCCGGCCCGTTGCTGGGCGGGGTCATCGTCCAGGCGGTCTCCTGGCGTTGGATCTTCTACGTCAACCTCCCCATCGGCCTGGTGGCGCTCTCCGTGCTCGGGGCGACGCTGCCGAGCACGCGCGGTCAGGCCAAGCCGGTCATCGACTATCTCGGGGCCGGCCTGCTCGCCACGGGGCTGAGCGCGATCGTGCTCGTGACGAGCCTCGGGGGCACGACGTGGGCATGGGGCTCGGCCGAGGTCGTGCTTGTCTCCGTGGTCGGCGTCGGCCTGCTCGGAGCCTTCATCGCCGTCGAGCGGGGCGCCCGCGAGCCCGTGCTGCCCTTGCGCCTCCTGCGCGACCGGGTGTTCGCGGTGTCGGGGGCGCTGTCGCTCATCGTCGGCTTCGCCCTCTTCGGGACCGTCACGTTCCTCCCCCTCTACTTCCAGACGGTCGACGCGGCCTCGCCCACCGGCGCCGGTCTGAGGCTGGTGCCGTTGATGGTCGGCGTCCTCACGATGTCGATCCTCTCGGGGCAGCTGATCAGCCGGACGGGGCGCTACCGCCGCTTCCCCATCGCCGGCACGCTCGTCATGGCCATCGGCCTCGTGCTCCTCTCCCGTCTGAACGTCGGGACGAGCACGGTCACGGCCGGGCTTTTCATGCTCATCCTCGGTCTCGGTCTGGGCTCGACCATGCAGGTGCTCGTCCTCGCCGTCCAGAACGCCGTCGAGTACCAGCTGCTGGGAGCGGGGACCTCCGGGGTGACGTTGTT
Source organism: uncultured Solirubrobacterales bacterium (assembly GCA_963795525.1). Taxonomy (GTDB): domain Bacteria; phylum Actinomycetota; class Thermoleophilia; order Solirubrobacterales; family Solirubrobacteraceae; genus Palsa-465. The sequence goes on along the minus strand of CAWCIA010000005.1, from coordinate 282,961 downwards.
CCGCGGGATCGGAGGCTCGCTCGGCGCGGCCGTGTTCGGCACGATCTTCACGACCCGGCTGAAGTCGGAGCTGACCGGCCATCTGACGGGCGCAGTCGGCCACCAGGTTTCGGCCGGGGGCCGGTTGACCGGCGCCCAGGTGGCCCAGCTACCGGCGGCGGCCCGCTCGGTGTATGAGCACGCCTACGTCAACGCTCTGAGCCCCGTGTTCGTGGCCGCCGCGGGCGTGGCGCTGCTCGGGTTTCTCCTCGCCTGGCTGCTCGAGGAGCGCCCACTGCGCGACACTGCCGCGACGAGCACGGGACTCGAGGACGGCCTGGCGGCGCCGCGCTCGCCCGACACCCTGGCCGAGATCGAGCGGGCTTTGGCCCGCGCGGTCCCGCGCGAGCAGCGCGACGTGTTCGGCGAGCGCGTGGCCGAGAGCGCCCGGCTTGACCTCAGCTCGGGCGCGACGTGGGCGCTCGTGCGCATCGACGAGCATGGCATCGCCGGGGCGCGGGCCATGGCCGAGCAGCAGGGCGTCGCGCCCGAGCGCATCGCCACGGTCGTCGACGAGCTCCGGCGCGAGGGGCTCGTGGCGGACGAGACCGGCACCGCGACCCTGACCGTCGCCGGGCGCGAGTCGGCCAAGCGCGCCGTCTCCGCCCGTAAGGAGCTCCTCAAGCGCGTCCTGGCCGACGAGGACGCCCACCGGGACCCGGCCGTGGATGAGCTCCTGCACCGGCTCTCGCGCGAGCTGGCGGGCGAGCGCCCCTAGCTACAGCGAGGCGGGCAGCCGGCCGGGCGGCTTGGGCTGCTCGTTGCGCTCGCGCGCGAGCAGCCACGCGGCGACCACGCCGCCGACCGCACCGCAGGCGTGGCCCTGCCAGGAGATGTTCGGGTGCGGCACGAGGCTCGCCAGGAGCACCCCGCCCCAAACGACCCCGACGAGCAGACCGGTCACGAGCTCGAGCAGGCTGCGGTCGAAGAAGCCACGGGCGAAGAGGTAGGTGGCGTAGCCGAAGACGACGCCGCTGGCCCCGATCGTGCTGACACCACCGGGCGCGATGAGCCAGGTGCCGATCCCACCCACGAGGATGACGATCGCCGTGACGAGGGCGAGCCGTACCGCCCCCCGCAAGGCGATGAGCACGCCCATGAACACGAAGGGGATGGTGTTCGAGATGAGGTGGGCAAAGCTCGCGTGCACGAACGGCGCGGTGATGATGCCCCACAGACGGCCGATGTTCCGGGCGTAGATCCCGTCGGAGTCGAGCCCGTTGGCGTCGAGCGTGTTGATGACCTCGATGACCCACATCAGGCCGACGATGACCACGAGGAGCCCGAGCCCGCTGGCGGCGTCCTCGCGGGTGCGGGCACTGGGACGCGGGAGCCGGCCACCGGACCCGGACGTCGAGGGCAGCCGCGGGCGCGCGGCCATCTAGACCTCGCTCTCCAGCGCCGCGTCAGCCACGGCGAGCGCGACCTCGGCGCGCGCGAGAAGCGAAGTGGCGAGCACGAACTCCTCAGGCGTGTGTGCGCCGCCTCCGCGGGGGCCGAGTCCGTCGACCGTCAGCGGAATGGAGCCCGCGAAATGGCTTGCGTCGCTGGCGCCGCCGCGCGCTACCCCGACGACCGGACGCCCGAGCCGGGCCGAGGCGTCCTCGAGCAGCGCCCGCGTGCTCGCGCGCGCATCCATGCCCGGCCAGACGCGTTCCATCCGCGCCTGTAGTCCGACGCCGGCAAGCTCACCCGGCACCGTTTCCTCGACCGCCGGGAAGGCACGCGAGGTCTCGGCCCGCATGTCGAAGATGAGCTCGCCCGCCGCGGGCACGACGTTGAAGGCGTCTCCTGAGCGCACGACCGTGGGCACGACGCTCAGGCGCTCGGCCCCACCTGGATCGTGGCACTCGGCCACGGTGATGGCCGTGCGCGCGAGGGCGAGCAGGGCGTTGCGGCCCTGGTCGGGGGCGCTGCCCGAGTGGGCGGCCCGGCCGGTGGCGCGCACGCGCAGGGTCCCCGCCGCCTTGCGCTTGACCACGACCCCCTCCTCCCCATCCTCGGTGAGCTGGCCGGCCTCGAAGCACAGGCAGGCGTCGTAGTCGGCGAAGCGCGCGACGTGGACGAACGGCCGCACGCGCCACTCCTCGTCGGTGACGAGCAGCACGCTCAGCTCGGCGAAGCGCTCGGGCCGCGCGGCCAGCGCGCGAGCGAGGCCGAGGGAAAGCACCACCCCGCCCTTCATGTCGGCCGTCCCGGGCCCGTACAGGCGCCCGCCCTCACGGCGCAGCGGCTTGTGCGCGCCATGGTCGATCACGGTGTCGATATGGCCGAGCAGGAGCAGGCGTCGGGAGCCCGAGCCCGCGATCGTGGCGATGAAGTCTTCGGCGCCGCCCTCGGTCGAGCATGGCGCACGCTCGATCCGCGCCGAGGGCGGCAGCAGCGCCGCGCACACGGCGATCGCCTCCTCGGCACCGTCGAGGTCGCCCGACGGCGAGGAGACGGCCACCAGCGCCTCGAGCTCGCGCTCGGCGCGGGCGGCGATGTCGGCGGCGTCGGCTGACAGCGTGGCGTCCATGACGCCTTCAGGCTACGGCACGGTGGGGCGCAGCTCACCGTCGCGGTGCAGAGCCAGGAGCGCGCCGACCGCCCGGTCGTCGAGACGGCCGTCCGCGAGGCGCTCGCATTCGGCCAGTGCCTGTTCGGAAGAGTTCGGGCGCAGGGCGGTCATCGTGTCCCAGAGATCGGCGACGGTGAGCAGGGCGCTGCCGTTCACCGGACCGCAGACGGGCTCGGCCGCAGGCCGGGCATACTGGCCGGCGATCCAGGCCACCTGCTGGGGATCGAGGACACCATCGACGATCCGGGCACTCAGCTCGGCGACGCCACGGAACCCCTCGAGGTCCTCCTCGCCGAGCTCGGTGCCGCCGGGTCCGCTTCCTCCGGGCCCGGCGATGCTCCCGATCTCGTGGAAGAGCGCAGCCTCGCGCAGGAGCAGCTCGGCGGAGCGGTCCCACCCGGCCCGGCGGGCGAGGGCCCCGGCCAGCGTGGCCACGCGCTCGGAGTGCTCGCGGGTGGCGCCGTCGCGAGCCTCGCGGGAGCGCACGAGCGCGCGCAATCCCTCGATGGCCTGTGAGCGCTCGATCCGGTCGGCACGCTGCTGGCCCGTGAGCTCGTCGACGACCGCCGGGTCGTAGATCCAGCTCTGGTTGCGGCCGTGCGCCTTGCTCCAGTAGAGCGCGCTGTCGGCGAGACGCGTCAGGTCGGTGGGATCGATGGCCGAGTCGGTGTCGCAGATACCGGCCGAGATCGTGATCCGGTACGGGTCAGGCGGGGCGGCCGCGATGAGCCGGCGCGCTCGCTCCACGGCCACAAGCGCCTGCTCGCGCGTCGTGTCCGGCAACACCCAGGCGAACTCGTCGCCGCCGACTCGGGCCAGCGTGTCCTCGGCCCGGGCGAAGCTGTTCAGGGCCGCGGCCACCCGCACGAGCATGGCGTCGCCGATGTCGTGGCCGGCGTTGTCGTTGATCTCCTTGAAGTGGTCGATATCGATCAGGGCGATCGACAGCGGGCTCTCGTGGCGGGCCGCGCGCGCGAGCTCGGCGTCGAGCCGGCCCTGGAGCGCGCGCTGGTTGGCCAGGCCGGTGAGCGAGTCGCTCAGAGCCTGCTCGGCGAGCTGGGCACGCTCCTCCGCGCTCGCGATCGCGGTGGCCAGAAGGTCGCCGAACTCGGACAGCGTGAGCTCGTCGCCCGCGTCGAAGGCAGCCGGCGCGGGGTCGGCCACGGCGAGCAGGCCCCAGGTGCCCCCTCCCACGGTCACCGGCGAGACGATCGAGGAGCGATAGCCCAGGGCGGCCGCCGGCGAGTCGTCCGGATGGTCGTCGATGCGCACGGGCAGGCCGGTCTGAAGGGCGCGCAGAATGTCGGAGCCGGGCCGGGCCGGCACGACCGTGCCCGGACGGTAGACGCCGCCCTCATTGTCGCCGCGCGAGCCGACGACAACGAGAGTCGTCTCGTCCTGGCGGCGCATGATGCCCGCGCCGGCGCAGTGGAGCAGGCGGGCGATCTCGCCCGCAACCATGTCGTAGATGTTCTCGGCCGCGTCTCCGCTGACCACCGCGGTGGCGACGCGCCGGAGGGCGAACTGCTCGCTGGCCAGCATCTCGGCCCGGGCGCGGAGCGCCCAGATCCGGCGCTTGCCGCTGCTGATCGACACCCCGAGGGCGACGTAGGCGGGGGCCCCGGCGACGAGCTGGGCCAGGAACAGACCGTGGGCGGCGCGCTGGTCGTAGACGAACGGCAGGGCCTGCACGAGCACGCAGGCGAGCAGATAGCACATGGCCACCGGGCGCCCGTAGAAGTACGAGCAGAAGACCGCGGGGATGAAGACGTAGAACCAGAACGGGGAGGTGGCCCCCCCGGAGGCGGCGACGGCGGCGGCCACCGTGGCCAGCGCGGTGCACTGGAGGAGCTGCAACGCCCAGGCCGGAGTGCGGTGGTTGCGCAGCAGCTGGTAGGAGACCGGGCTGAGGACCATGGCCCCGAGGGCGAGCAGGAGCATCACCGTCTCGTGCTTGTGCGAGACGCCGGGCAGGCGGGCTACCACGGCCAGCGCGCCGCCGCCGATCACGTAGAGGACCAGGCTGACGACCGCCGCCGGCTGACGCTCCTCGGGATCGATCGTTGCGTGCGCGCTCAGGCCACGCAAATATGCGCTTGCACCCACCATGCCCCCTTCTTTTCGGAGCCCTACCCCGAAAACCTTGAGCTTGACCGCCCTAGAGCGGCTGACGGATGACCGGCCGTCGTGCGGCCCCCGCCTCGTCCAGCCGGCGAACGGGTGTCGTGAACGGCGCCCCACGCGCCACCTCGGGATCCTCCCGGGCCTCGTGGAGGATAGCGGCAACCGTCTCGGCAAACCGGTCGAGCGTCTCCTTCGTCTCGGTCTCGGTGGGCTCGATCAGTAACGCCTCGTCGACGATGAGCGGGAAGTAGACGGTCGGGGGATGCACGCCGAAATCGAGCAGCCGCTTGGCCAAATCGAGCGTCTTGATGCCCAGCTCGCGCTTCATCGGGGCCCCGGAGAGGACGAACTCGTGCATGCATAGGCGCTCGTACGCGGCCGGCAGGTACTCGAGCACGCCTTCCTCACGGAGCTTGGCCAGCAGGTAGTTTGCGTTGAGCACCGCGACTTCAGAGACCTCGCGCAGCCCCTCGGCGCCGAGCGAGCGAATGTAGGCGTAGGAGCGGACGAAGACGCCGTAGTTGCCCTGGAACCCGCGCAGCCGGCCGATTGACTTCGGCCGGTCGTAGTCGAGGTCGAATAACGGCTCGCCGCCGTTGCCACCCGCCGGCTCCCGGCGCACGACCTGTGGGCGCGGGAGGAAGGGCTCGATCCGCTCCGACACGGCAATCGGGCCCGAGCCGGGGCCGCCTCCGCCATGGGGCTGGGTGAAGGTCTTGTGCAGGTTGAAGTGCACGATGTCGAAGCCCATGTCGCCCGGACGGCAGAGGCCCATGATCGCGTTGAGGTTGGCGCCGTCGTAGTACAGCGTGGCTCCGACCTCGTGGACGATCTTGGCGATCTGCTCGATACCCGGTTCGAAGAGCCCGAGCGTCGACGGGTTCGTGAGCATGAGGCAGGCGACGTCCGTGTCGGCCTTGGCCCGCAGGTCGTCGAGATCGACGTTGCCGCGCTCGTCGGTTCCGACCTTGACGACCTCGTAGCCGGCCATGGTCACCGTGGCCGGGTTCGTGCCGTGGGCGGTATCGGGCGTCAGCACCTTCGTCCGGTACTCCCCGCGATCCTCGTGGAAGGCTCGAGTGAGGAGCACACCGGCCAGCTCGCCGTGCGAGCCCGCCGAAGGCTGGAGCGATACGTGAGGCAGCCCGGCGATCTTCCCCAGGGCATCTTGCAGGCGCCACATGAGCTCGAGTGCGCCCTGGGCGTGGCGGGGATCCTGCAGCGGGTGCAGGGCCGCGTTGCCGGGAAGCGCGGCGATCCGCTCGTGGAGCTTCGGGTTGTGCTTCATCGTGCACGACCCGAGCGGATAGAAGCCGGTGTCGAGGTCGAAGTTGCGCTTGGAAAGCCGGTTGAAGTGGCGGACGAGCTCGGGCTCGGAGATCTCCGGCAGCTTCGGCTCCTCCGTCCGGATGAGCGCGGCGGGCAGGAGCTCCTCGAGCGGGCGCTCGGGGACGTCCGCGTCCGGGGCCACGAAGGCCCGCCGTCCGGGCTTCGAGCGCTCGTAGATCGTCAGCTGGTCATCGGCGGCCGTCACACTCATGCCGTCACCTCGTGATAGGCGGGGCGCTCCGCGCTGACCGCGGCTCCGAGTGTGTCGGCCAGCTGGTCGATGTCGGCCCGCGACCGGCGCTCGGTGATGGCGACGAGCAGGCCGTCGGCGTGCTCGGGGTACTGGCGCCCGAGCGCGAGGCCCGGGTTGACGCCCCGCTCCCGGCAGCGCGCGATCACGCGGTCCACCGGCGCCTCGAGGCGGACGGCGAACTCGCGGAACACGGGCTGGTCGTGGAGGAGCTCGACGCCCGGCAGCGCGCTCAGCCGCTCACGCGCATACGCCGTGCGCTGGAGCATGAGGGTGGCGAGCTCCACGAAGCCCCGGCGACCGAGCCAGCTGAGGTAGATGACCCCGGCCAGCGCGTTCAGCGCCTGGGCCGTGCAGATGTTCGAGGTCGCCCGCTCGCGCCGGATGTGCTGCTCCCGGGTCTGCAGGGTGAGCACGAAGCCGCGCTTGCCCTCGACATCCCGCGTCTCGCCCGCGATCCGCCCGGGCATCCGCCGCAGCAGCTCCTCGGTGGCGGCGAAGAAGCCGAACGATGGGCCGCCGTAGTCGAGACGGTTGCCCAGTGGCTGGCCCTCACCGACGGCCAAATCGATCCCGCAGGCCCCGGGTGGCTTGAGCAGCGCGAGCGAGTGGGGATCGCACGAGCAGATGGCGAGCGCCCCCACCTCGTGAGCGGCCCGGGCGAGCGCCGGGACGTCCTCGACGGCCCCGAGGAAGTTCGGCTGCTGCATGATCACCGCACTGACGTCCCCATCGAGGGGGGAAAGCTCGGTGGCCCCCGCGGGCAGCGACGCCTCGACGACCTCCATCTCCCACCCCCGAGCCAGGGTGGCAAGGGCTTCGCGGGCGTGGGGATGGACGCCGCGCGAGACGACAAAGCGCCGGCGCCGGTTGGTCAGCTTGGCCACATAGCCGGCGGCGGCGACCGCGCTCGGCCCCTCGTAGACGGAGGCGTTGGACACGGGCAGTCCGGTCAGCTCGGAGATCGCCGTCTGATACTCGAACATCGCCTGGAGACCGCCCTGGGAGATCTCGGGCTGATAGGGCGTGTACGGGGTCAGGAACTCAGAGCGGCTGACGATCGAGTCGATCGCCGCCGGGATGTAGTGGTCGTACATGCCCGCCCCGAGAAACGAGATCTCGTCCTCGGTGCTCACGTTGCGGGCCGCCAGCGCCCGCAGCTCCTCGAAGACCTCCTGCTCGGAGCGGCCCGAATCGAGCGCCAGCTCGCGTCCCAGGCGAATCCCTTCGGGGATGTCGGCGAACAGCTCTTCGATCGACGCGACGCCGATGGTCGCGAGCATCTCCCGGCGGTCCTCGCCGGTGGCCGAGGTGTACCCGCTCACGCTAACGACGCCTCGTAGCTCGCCGCATCCATGAGCGCCTCGGTCTCGGACGGATCGGAGAGTTTCACCCGCACGAGCCAGCCCTCGCCGTAGGGGTCGGCGTTGATCGTCTCCGGGGAATCGGCCAGCCCGTCGTTGACCGCCACGACTTCGCCGGACATGGGGGCGATCACGTCGGAGACGGCCTTGACCGATTCGATCTCGGTGTAGGGCTCGTCCTTCTTGATCTCGGCGCCCACCTTCGGGGGATCGAAGAAGACGACCTCGCCGAGCGAGTCCTGCGCGAACCAGGTGATGCCGAAGGTCGCCTCGTCCCCCTCGACCCGCGCCCAGTCGTGCTCGGCGTGGTAGAGGAGATCGTCCGGATAGGTGGCCTGCGCCATGTCAGTCAGCTGCCTTTCGGTACAGGGGCTTGCTCTCGACAACGGCGGGACGCGCTGTCCCGCGGACGTCGATCTCGAAACGCGTGCCCGGCACCGCGCGCGCGGTGGCCAGGTAGGCCATCCCGATGCCACGCTCGAGGCAGGGCGAGAACGTTCCGCTCGTGACCTCGCCTCCGCCCACGACGGGGTTTCCCTGGCGGGCGATGCCCGGGCCGTCGATGACGAAGGGGACGAGCGTCTCCGCGGGGCCCGCGCGGCGGGCCGCCGCGACGGCCTGCGCCCCGATGAAGCCGGTCGTCTCCTTGCAGCACCAGCCGAGGCCGGCCTCGATCGGCCCACGATCCTCGGAGAGGTCGTTGCCGTACAGGTGAAAGCAGACCTCCAGGCGAAGCGTGTCCCGCGCGCCCAGGCCCACGGGCACGGCGCCGGCAGCAGTCAGGGCATCCCACACCGCCGCCACACCGTCCGGGTCGACGAGGATCTCCACCCCGTCCTCGCCCGTATATCCGGTGCCGCACACGAACGCCGGGGCCCCGCCGACGCTCCGGCCGATGGCATGCATGCGGGGCGGCAGGCGGCCATCGGCGAGCGAGCCGACGATGTCACGCGCGCGGGGGCCCTGCACGGCGAGCATGGCGAACCGGTCCGTGGCGTCGATGACGTCGACGTCCCAGCCGGCGGCGTGCTCCTGCAGCCAGGCGAGGTCGCGCTCGTGGTTGGAGGCGTTGGTCACGGTGAGGAACTCGCACTCGGCGAGCCGGTAGGTGAAGAGGTCGTCGAGGACTCCGCCGTCCTCGCGGCACATGACGCTGTACTGGGCCCCGCCCTCGACCAGCCGGCGGACGTCGTTGGACAGCATGCGCTGCAGGAAGTCGCGGGCCTGCGGGCCGCGAGTCTCGACCTGGCCCATGTGAGAGACGTCGAACACGCCCGCGCCCGTGCGCACGGCCACGTGCTCGGCTCGGATGCCGTCGTACTGGATGGGCATCTCCCAGCCGGCGAACGGGACGAGCTTCGCCCCCGCGGCGGCGTGACGCTCGTAGAGCGGCGTGCGACGCAATGACGTGTCGGCGGCGAACGGCACCCCCTCAGGCTATTACAAGCCCCGGCCACCGCAGACGGTCACGGAGCCCCCGGGACTCGGGCGATCTGGCGCGTGGCGTGGAAGATGGCCGCAACCACCGAGAAGGCAGGCTTGAAGTGGCCGTCGAGGTCGATGAGTCCCTTGAACAGGAAGGGTGGATCCGGGCGCGGGTTGCCGCCCGCCCAGCCCGGCTCGACGGCGAAGTCCTGGAGCGAGAAGTAGAGCGCGCCGGAGAGCCACGGCTTGGTGGCAAACACGTGGAGGTGAAAGGCGGCTGAGTTGGACTGGAAGAGGTAGGTACCGCGTTCCTCGACCGGTCCGCTGCGGTTGGCCTCAAAGCCGAACTCGGTCACGAACATCGCCTTGGCCGGGTAACAGGCGCGCAGAAAGTCGAGGAAGGGCGAGAGTGCGTCGCGGTCATCCGTGCTCCCCCCGCCCGCGTCGTACCAGCCGAAGTAGTCGTTGTAGCCGATGACGTCCAGCGGCGCGTAGGCCGACTGGCAGGCCACTCCGGGCCACGAGCTGATCGCCATCGCCACCGGGCGGGTGGGGTCGAGCTCGTGCGCGAGCGCGCTCGCGCCGGCGATGTACCGAGCCTCGGCCGTGGGCGGCGGGGTCTCGAGCTCGTTGCCGATGCTCCAGAGCAGCACCGACGGGTGGTTCTGGTTGGTGAGGATGTTGGTCCGGAGCACGGAATAGGCGTAGCGGAGCCAGTCGGGCTCGTCGAGATATTGGCTCTTGACCATGTAGACGGGGATCTCCGACCACAACAGGATCCCTGCCCGGTCGGCCATCTCCTCGAGCTCCGGGCTGAGCGGGTAGTGCGCGCGGATCATCGTCGCCCCGAGCTCCTTGACCCAGCTGATGAGGCGCCGCAGATGCGCGGTATCGAGCGCCGCCCCCTCGTCGATGTCCTGCTCGTGCAGATTGACCCCGCGGAGGTTGAGCAGCCTGCCGTTGAGCTCGATCCGGCCTCCCTGGGTCACGACGATCGAGCGCACCCCGCTGTAGGTGACATACCCGCCGAGCCGGCGGCCCTGGGCATCGTCCAGGGTGAGGGTGGCGCGGTAGAGCTGCGGGCTTCCCGGGGCCCACAGCCGCGGATGCGCGAGCGGGACGCTGGCCCGCAGTGTCGCTCTGCCCCCCGGCGCGATCCGAACCGACCCGAAGGCGAGCGTGAGGGCGCCGTACCGCCCGCCCAGGGAGACCTGCCGCGGTGCGGACGTGCGGTTGCGCAGGACAACCTGTTCGGCGATCGTCGCCGGGCAGCGCGGACAGGGCAGGAGCGTGCGCACCTGCACCTGGGAGATGTCGACCTCCTGGACCGCCCGGAGTTCGACCTCGCCGAGGATGCCCCCGAAGTTCCACCACCCGCCTCCGGGCCCTGGGGGCAGATCGGTGGGGTTATGGCGGCTGTCCACCCGCACGACAAGGCGGTTCACCCCCCCGTGGAGCACGCCGAGGTCGAACTCGAAGGGCAGGTAGGCACCGACGTGATAGCCGATCGGGTGGCCGTTGAGCCAAACCGTGGCGCGATAGTTGACCGACTCGAAATGGACGATCCAGCGCTGCGCCGAGGTCGGAATGTATTTGTCGAAGGCGCCGGGCGGAAGCGTGAAGTCACGCCGGTACCACCCGATCGAGCCGGCCATGCTCGCGTTCGAGAAGTCGCCCGCGTTGAAGGCGTTCGGCACGGTGACCGCCTGCCATTCGTCGGCCGACTGCGCCGTGAACCAGTTGTCACCCAGGCCGACGTCGCCCGGGTCCGCGCGGTAGAGCCACTGGCCGCCGAGCAGGTAACGGCCCGTTTGGCCATCGGTGTCGGGGGCCCCTGGGGTGGGGGGCGCGGCCATGGGAGCGGCCGCCAGTGCGGCGGGAGCGGCGATGAGCCAGCCGAGGACGAGAAGGACGATCGCGCCGCGGCGCATGTCAGGCGTGCCCGCCTGAGCCCGATGGGAGGCCGGGCACCGAGGCGCTGCCCGTGCCCGGCGAGCCCGTGGATTTCGACTTCGACTTGGACTTGCGCTTCGGCTTCGGCTTGACGCGGATGCTCAGCACCACCGTAGTCACGTTCCCGGCCCGATCGCTCACGCGCACGGTGACCCGGTAGCGGCCGGGCTTCGCGTAGACGTGGTAACGCCAGTTGCGGACGACATCCATCGTCCCGTCACCCCATCTGACGAGGATCCGGTCGATCCCGGAGCCGTCGGCGGCGGGCAGACCGGGCGGCGTGTCCGTGGCGACCACGTGGAGGTGCAGCTCCTTTCCGGCGCGCCGGAGGCCGCCCAGCGTCAACACGGTCACCCGCGGAGGGATCGTGTCGACGAAGAACCTGGCCGTGCTCGTGCCGCTCGTCAGGCCGGCCGGGTTGGTGGCCGCGACCTGCCACGCGTGTGGTCCCTGCGCCAGCGGCGCGAGCAGCTGGAGCGAGTTCGCCCCCGTCTGGCCGAGGCTCGCGCCATCGAGGGCGACCGTGTAGCTCACCGGCCCCCAGAGCTCGCCCGACGGCGCCCAGGTGAGCCGAGGCCGCGTGGTCCGGGCGTAGCGGTGCGTGGTCGCAGACGGGGCGCCGGGAGAGGTGTAGAGCTGATCGGCGACGATCTCCTCACCGCTCGGGTTCATCTGCGCCCAGGCGACGAGGACCTCGCCGGAGACGTTTCCCGCCGCCGCCAGCCCATTGGCGGCATCAGCCGGACCCTGGGCGGGCGAGGAGAGCACGAGCTCGGGACCGAGCGTCCCGTCGCGCGCTCCGTAGCGCATGCGGATCTCGGCCGGTCCCGCCGTGCCCGGATCACGCTGCCAGGCGATGACGCTCGAGTAGTAGCCGGCCATGGCCGGGGTCACGTACGGGTTCGTGGTCCCGGGCAGCGAGTTGAGCTGATCGATGCGGGCGGCCGGGACCTCGTCTGAGCCGAGCGCGACCGCATAGCCGTCCTCGGAGGTGGTGTGCTCGGAGGTGACCCACCCCGTGCCGTACTCGGCCACCGCGACCGCCGGACGGTCGGCGCCGTCGGCGGGCGGCGTCCCCAGCGCGTCCACCGCGACCTCGCCGGTGAACTGTGAGCCCTCCAGGCGGTTGTCGAGGACGCGCGACTCGGTCAGCCCGCCGCACGAGAGCTCCTCGTGGAAGGCCACGGTCGCGTAGGAGGAGTCGCCGCCGGAGCCGACGGCCGGCTCGTCGGCCGCGATCTCGGTGCAGCCGGGAAGCGGCGCGTCGGCCTGCGCGACGACCACGCTCGGCGCGGTGGCCCAGACACGTCGCGTGTACACATGCCCGGCCTCGCCCCAGGCCACGATGGCCACGCCGTCGCCCGCCGCGGCGACCGCGGGCCGGCCGCCTCCCCTCCCGGCGTCGTCGGCCGGGGTGAGGTTGAGCGGCGCGCTCTCGAGCGCCCACCGCCCGGCGTGGTAGTAGGCCACCCGCACGTCGGCACCGGCTCCGTCGAGGAGGGTGAAGGCGAGGTAGGCCTTGCCGAACGCGGACATCTCGAGGGAGGGGTTCGCGGCGCCGCCGGCGAGCCGTCGCGGCGCGCTGATGGGCGCGCCGGCGCCCGTGCGCTGTGTGACGTACAGGGTCGTGCCGTCGATGAAGCCGGCGACGAGGACGCCGCCGTTGCTCGCGGCGATCACCGGCTGCGAGGCCGGGCCGGGGAGCCCGCCGTCGAGCTCGACCGGCGTCCCGAACACGCCTCCGACGAGCGGCGAGAGGAACACGTGCGCGACCCCGCCGACCTGCTTGAGGTAGACGATCCCACCCGTGCCGTCGCGGGCCACCGCGCTGGCGAGGCCGGTCGGCGTCGGGATGGCCGTGCTTGGCCCGTCGATCACCCTGGGTGCGGCCGGCGTGGGCTGGGCGCGGGCCGCGCCGGGAACCCCGAACAGGTCAAGAGCGCCGAGCAGGGAGAGGGCGAGGAGCAGCGCGCGAGCACCCGCGGCGAACCGCGAGACCCCCGAGGTGGCGCCGCGCGTGCCGCTCGGCGCTGATCCGCTGTCCGCCACAGGTCTGACGCCTTAACAACAGCAGACGGGTCGGCGGGTTGCGCAGGCGCGCCCCGGACGGGTCGGCGGTTGCGCGCAGGCGCGCCCGGTCCAGCCCGGCCGCGGGTCAGCGGTCCTTCAGGAAGGACGGGATATCGATCTCGTCGTCGCGGATCTCGAGCGCGGAGCGTTGGCGGTCGTCCATCGTCACGTCGCGATCGCGCCGTGTCCTCAGGGTCGACTCGCGAGCTCGGTCCGGCCGGCTATGTCCGTGGTCGAAGCCGGTGGCGATCACGGTCACGCGGACGTCATCGCCCATCGCGTCGTCGATCACGGCGCCGAAGATGATGTTCGAGTTCGAGTCGGCGGCGCTCTGCACGATCTCGGCCGCCTCGTTGACCTCGAAGAGGCCCAGCTCGTGGCCGCCGGTGATGTTGAGGAGGATGCCCATGGCGCCCTCGACCGACTCCTCGAGCAGCGGCGAGGAGATCGCGACCTTCGCGGCCTCGGCGGCACGGTTCTCCCCGCTGGCGGTGCCAATCCCCATCAGCGCCGTCCCCGCGTCCTGCATGATCGTGCGCACGTCGGCGAAGTCGAGATTGATGAGGCCCGGAATCGTGATCAGGTCGGTGATGCCCTGGACGCCCTGGCGCAGGACGTTGTCGGCCTCGCGGAAGGCGTCGATGATCGTCGTGCGCCGCTCGACGATGGCCAGGAGCTTCTCGTTCGGGATCACGATGAGCGTGTCGACGTGGTCGCGCAGCTTCTGGATGCCGTCCTGGGCCTGGCGCGCACGTTGGCTGCCCTCGAAGGCGAACGGCCGGGTGACGCAGCCGACGGTCAGCGCTCCGATCTCGTTCTTGGCGATGTCGGCGATGACCGGCGCGGCGCCCGTCCCCGTGCCGCCGCCCTCGCCCGCCGTGACGAAGACCATGTCCGCGCCCTTGAGCGCCTCCTTGATCTCGTCGCGCGACTCGGCGGCGGCGCCCTGCCCGATGTCCGGATTGGCCCCGGCGCCGAGCCCCTTGGTGAGCTCGTGCCCGATGTTCAGCTTGATGTCCGCATCGCACATCGCGAGCGCCTGCGCGTCGGTGTTGCAGGCGATGAACTCGACGCCACGCAGCCCCGCGTCGACCATTCGGTTGACCGCATTCGTGCCGCCGCCGCCCACGCCGACGACCTTGATGACTGCTAGGTAACTGCCGCTTTCCATGGAATACCGTCCGACCCTTAAGGTAGCGTCGAGTGTTTGCGCGAGTTCGCGCTCGTAGCGGAGTTTCGCACGTTATGCACTTGAATCGTGCGAAGTCAAAGAAAGCCCGCGCCTCGCAACGTTCGTTGCAGAAGGCCCCACCCTCGATACGGGCGCGAGCGTTGCTCTCCAGAGGGTATCAAGCTCAGGTTGAGGGTTAGCCCCCCGTCGGGGATCCCGCGATCCCTGGATTCGTCGCGCCTGTGGTCGCCGCTGTCGCGCTCGACGCGGAGGCACTCGCGCTCGACGCGGAGGCACTCGCGCTCCCCGAGCCGACTCCGGTCGCGGTGGCCGCGCCGCCCACTCCCGCCGCCGGCCGCTGAGGATCGGTGACGTCGATGTACCCGGCGCCCTCGGATTGCGCGCTCGCCAGCACGTCCGTCACCGCCTGCCATTTGAACTGCAGGCCCGTGCCGTCGCCGAAGTACAGGCTCGGGCCCTGCCGGAGCTGGACGACGACGCCGTGCCAATAGGTGCGGCTGACGCCCGAGACCTTGGCCAGGAAGCGCGCGGGCGCAGCCGCCAGCACCTGGAGCTGGGTGAGGGTCGAGCCCTCGGTGATCCGTGCCCCACCGGGTGCCGCGCCGACCGAGACGGCGGGCAGCCGGCCACTCGGCGTCACATCGTGCAGGAGCGTCCCATCCGCCGCGACGGGCACCGCCCGGCCACCGAGCATGACCACGGCCACCGGCACCTGCTCGATGACGCGGATCCGCATCCCGTGGGGGAACTGCGTCGAGACCCGCAGATCCTTGACCACCGGATAGGGACTGACCGCCGCCCGCAACGTGCTCATGCGGACATCGAGCGTCGTCATTCCCCGGGCCGCGGTGACGAGCGCGGTGCGGATCTGGCCCGCGTCGGCGCCGTCGAGGCCGCTGACCTGGACGCGCTGCACGGCGACGAGCGGCGAGTCCTGGAGCCAGAGCCAGCCACCGCCGAGAAGGGCGAGCAGGAGGATGAGGCTCACGGCGAGGATCAGGCGGGTGCGCGCGCGCAGGCGTCGCCGGGGCCGTCCACGGGCGTCGCGGGGGCGCCGCAGGGGGATCGCACGCAGGCCCCGGCCCCAGCGTCCGCGAACCTCGCCGGCCGCCCGCGTGCGGCCGCGATCGGTGACGCTCACCGCGCGCCCCACTCCGGGGGAAGCGCGACGGGCCCGAGCGCCTGCACCTCGGGCTCGAGCTCGACCCCGAAGCGCTCCTTGACGCGCCGGCGGCCCTCGGCCATCAGGGCGATGACGTCGGCGGTCGTGGCCTCGCCGTGGTTCTCCACGAAGTTGGCGTGCTTGGCCGAGAAGCTCGCCCCGCCGATGCGCAGCCCGCGGCAGTCCGCGGCCTCGAGGAGCTGACCGGCGCTACGGCCGTGCGCGCGGGCGTCGGTGGGGTTCTTGAAGGTCGAGCCGAACGTCTTGATGCCGGAGGGCTGGGCCGCCCTGCGGCGAGAGCGCATGTCGGCGAGCGTGGCCTTGACGGACTCAGACGTCGCCTCGGCAAGGGCGAAGGACGCCCGGGCGACGACCTCGCCCGGCCCGAGCGAGGAGCGCCGGTAGGCAAACCCGAGGTCGGCGGGCGCGCGGCGCTCCGTCCCGGCCTGCCCGACGACGTCGACCCACTCGAGAACTCGCGCCAGCTCGCCGCCATAGGCGTTCGCGTTCATGCGCACGGCCCCCCCGACCGTGCCGGGGATGTTGACCCCGAACTCGATGCCGGTCAGGCCGGCCTGGGCGGCGCGGGCCGAGACCGCGGGCAGGCGTGCGCCGCCCCCGCAGAGGATGCGGGTGCCCTCGAGTTCGATCTTGCTCAGGTCCTTGTCCAGCTTCACGATCAGTCCACGGACGCCGTCGTCGGCTACGAGCAGGTTCGACCCGGAGCCGACGACCCCTACCTCGATTCCCTCGCCGGCCGCCCAGCGGACGAGCTCCTCGAGCTGCGCCAGCGATCCCGCGCGCGCGAACAGCTCGGCCGCCCCGCCCGTGCGGATCGTGGTCAGGCGAGCGAGCGGATAGTCGCGGGTGACCCCGCGCGGTGGCTCGACCATCGCAGCCAGAGTAGAAGGCGCCCCGGCGAATCCGATCAGGCGACGAGC
Source organism: uncultured Solirubrobacterales bacterium (assembly GCA_963795525.1). Taxonomy (GTDB): domain Bacteria; phylum Actinomycetota; class Thermoleophilia; order Solirubrobacterales; family Solirubrobacteraceae; genus Palsa-465. The sequence goes on along the minus strand of CAWCIA010000005.1, from coordinate 266,552 downwards.
GAGCGGCCGAGGACGTCGACGTCGCCGGCACCCATGAGGAGGCACAGATCGCCCGGCCGCAAGCTCGTGGCCAGGAACCGGCGCGCGGCCTCGAAATCGGGCAGCCAGGCCACCTGGCGGCCGTGGGCGGCGTCAGCGGCCGCGCCGGCGATGAGGTGGCCGCTGACGCCGGGGAAGTCCTCGGCGCGCTCGCGGGCGGGGTAGATGCCGAGCACCCCGGCGATGTCCGCCCCGGCCAGGGCGGTGCCGAACTCGCGCGCGAGCGCGTACGTGCGTGAGTACAGATGGGGCTGGAAGATCGCCACGAGGCGGTTCGGGCGCAGCGTCCAGGCGGCGGCGATGGCCGCGGCGACCTCGGTGGGATGATGGGCATAGTCGTCGTAGACAGGCACGCCGCCGGCGGTCTGCCCCAGCTTCTCGAAGCGCCGCCGGGCGCCCTGGAAATCGCGCAGCGCGCGCGCCGCGACCGCCGGGTCCGCGCCGGCCAGGTGGGCGGCGGTGAGCGCGCCCGCGGCGTTGACCGCGTTGTGAGCGCCCGGGACCGAGAGCTCCACCCCGACGTTGTGCCACAGAAACCGAGACCCCCGGTCGCTCAGCTCGGGCTCGGCCGCGTCGTAGACGGCCGTGCCGGGCGGGCAGAGCGCGAGCAGCTCGGGACGGTCCCACACCACGGCATGCTCGTCGGCCGAGGCCATGAAGGCGGCGAAGGTGCGCTCGAGGTCGATCCGCGAGGCGTAGGTGGAGTGGTGGTCGAGCTCGGCATTGGTGAGCACGGCGATCTGCGGGCGGAGCTTGAGCAGGGACCGGTCGGACTCGTCGGCCTCGACGACGATCCATTCACCGCTCCCCCATCCCGCGTTCACGCCCGTCGTGCGCAGCTCCCCGCCGACCACGTAGGACGGATCCATGCCGGCACCACGCAGCGCGTGGACGATCATGGCCGTCGTCGTCGTCTTGCCGTGGGTACCCGTGACCGCGATGCAGCGCCGCAGCCCGGCGATCTCGGCCAGGAGGTCGGCGCGGTGCAGCTCGCGCCCGGCAGCCGCCTGGCGCTCGGGGTTCTCGGCCGGCACGGCGGTCGAGTAGACGACCTCGGCCCCCGGCGGCACGTTCTCCGCCCGGTGGCCGATGACCGGCTCGATGCCCACCGCCCGCAGACGGTCCTCGTAGGCCGAGTCGGCGCGGTCAGAGCCGGTGACCTGGGCGCCGAGCGCGTGGGCGATGAGCGCCAGCCCGCTCATCCCGGCACCGCCGATGCCGACGAAATGCAGCCGCCGCGCGGACCAGTCGGTGTCGGGGGCGGGGGTCGGCACAGGGGCGTCGAGGCTAGCGCGGGCAGCCGCCGCGGGACTGTCGCGGCCTGCCAGGAGAGGTCGGGCTGCAGGTCGGCGGCCGGGCCTGCTGCGTTTGCCCACCGGCCATCGTCAAAACACGACACTCGACCACTCGCCGGGGTCGAGTGATGTGGGCGGGCCGTTTTCCGTCCTCCCCCCGACAGCCGAGCCAAGAACGGCCTCCACTGTCGTGTTCTGCACGCGACGACCCCGCCCACACCCAGCCGTCCCTGGCAGCCGCCGAAGACCGCCCACGACCGCACGCGAGCGACTTCGCGTCACAAAGCCCACAAGCTTTGACGCACCAATCCGCACAAGCTGGGCCCATCCCGCAGGAAACCTCCACCGAACCTGAACAAATTCGTGCGGACCTGTCTAGGGCCCCAACCGGGACTTGCCGATGAGGTTCAAAGAGGAATGCCCCGACGTCTCCTGCTCCTCGCCGTCTGCCTCCTGGCCCCCGTGCTCGCCGCTCCCGTGGCCCTCGCGGCGAAGACGCACAAGCACAAGCGCCACCCCGCCGCCCACAAGCGCCACGCCCACCGGCCGCGCCGCCCGGCCCGCGTGGCCGCGAGCGCCTGCCTGCCGGGCAACTACTCGGCCCCCCGCGACTCCGCCAACCCGCTCATGCTCCGCACGAACCCCGGGGCCGACCCGCTGAACGGAGCGCCGCTGTTCGTCGACGGACCGCGGCACGGGACGGCCGCCCAGGCGATCGTCCGCCTGCTCGGCATGAATCCCAAACGGTTCTCGGACAGCACCTCGTGGTGGCAGTTCGACTGGATGCTCCACCACGGGGCCCTCGGCCACCGGTTGGACACGCGCCCCCGCCTGGCCCACGAGGTGGCCATGCTCTCCAAGATCGCCTCTCAGCCGGAGGAGAACCGCTTCAGCATGTACTCGGCCGGGGGCGGCCCGGGCAAGGTGCTCTCCCAGGTGCGCCAGTTCTTCTGTTACAACCTCAAGGCCGATCCCGGCTCGGTGCCGATCCTCACCACGTACTTCCTCTACCAGGCCGGGTACTGCGAGTCCGCAAGCGAGATCCTCGCTCACCGGGCCACCTTCGACCGGCAGGTGAGCGAGTTCGCCGAGGGCATCGGCCGCCACCCGGCGATCGTCCTCCTGGAGCTCGACGCCATCGGCTCCTCGAGCTGCATGGCCCGCACCGGTGCCCTGCGCTACTGGGAGCAGGACATCTCCTACGAGATCGGCAAGCTCGCGGCCCTGCCCCACGTCGTGGCCTACGTCGAGGGTGGCTACGCCGACTCGAGCGGCCCCGCGTACACGGCCCGGGCACTCGATGCGGTCGGGATCCACCGGATCCGCGGGTTCTTCACCAACGACACCCACAACGACTGGACGATCAAGGAGATCCGCTGGGGCGAGCGCGTCTCGGAGCTCACGCGCGGGACGCCGTTCATCGTCGGCACGGCGACGAACGGCCAGGGCCCGCTGCTCAACCCCGACCCCGCCCGTCAGGGGATCGAGGATCTCTGTAACGCCCCCGGTCGCGGCATCGGTCCCCGTCCCTCCGCGGACACCGGCTTCCCGCGGGTCGACGCCTTCCTGTGGATCACCGAGCCGGGCGAGAGCGCGGGCAAGTGCCGCGACGGCGGCCCGCCGCCGGGCATCTTCTGGCCCGCGCGGGCCATCGCCCTGGCCTCCCGCGCCCAGAGCAAGCTCGGCCCCGGTTACGCGCGCGACCCCTGGTAGCTCAGAGTCACCGCCCGGAGGCTTCGAGCAGCTCGCCCGCGACCTGCTGAGCCGCATCGGGCCGGGCGACGGCGAGCGCCGCGCGGCCCATCGCAGCCAGTCGCCCCGGGTCGGCGAGCAGCCGGCCCACCTCCTGGGCGAGGCGCGCCGGGCTCAGCTCGCTGTCGGGGATCACGACGGCCGCGCCCGCTCGCTCCATGAAGCGCGCGTTGGCCGTCTGGTGATCGGCGGTGGCGTGGGGATAGGGGATGAGCACGGCCGGGCGGCCATGGGCGGCGATCTCGAACACCGAGCCGCCCGAGCGCGCGACCACGAGGTCGCTGGCCAGGAGCGCTTCGCGGAAGTTCGCGACGTACCCCCGGAGGTCATAGTGCGGGCCGGGTGACTCGAGCTCGGGGAGATCGCGCTCCCCGGCCGCGTGCAGCACCCGGAAGCGCGCGCCCGTGAAGGCCTCGATCGCGGCCTGGTTGATCGAGCGGGCTCCGAGCGAGCCGCCGAACACAAGCACGCACACGTCGTCGGGCGCGAGCCCGAAGCGCGCCCGTGCGCCGCCGCGATCGGTGGCCGGAGGGGGCACCGGGCGGCCGGTGACCCGGTAGCGGGGCGGGTCGCGGCCCTCGAGCGGGAAGGCGAGACAGACCCGCCGGGCGACCGGGGCGAGCAGGCGGTTGGTCAGCCCGAGATGGCTGTCGGCCTCGCAGAGCACGAGCGAAATGTGCCGCAGCACCGCGGCCAGCCCAACCGGCCCGGCCACGTAGCCCCCGGCGCCCATGACGGCGTCGGGGCGCAGCTCGCGCAGGAGACCCCAAGCGGCCGCGAGTGCGCGCGCGTCAACGGCGAGCGCCCCGGCGGCGGCCAGCGGACGTCGGCGCGGGAGCGCCATCACCCGCAGGCTGCGCAGCTCGTATCCGGCTTCCGGGACGAGCTCGCGCTCGGCGCGCTCGCCTCCGATAAACGTGACTTCGGCGCCCTCAGAGCGCAGCGCGTCGGCCACCGCCAGCGCCGGCACGACGTGCCCGGCGGTCCCGCCGGCGCCGATCACGATCCTCGGCGCTTTCACGCTTCGGCGGGGTGACGACCCGCAGGCGGGCGGGGGGCGAGGCGATGTTCAGCAGCACTCCCACCGCAACCAGCATGATGCACAGGTTCGTCGGCGCGTAGGAGATGAACGGGAGCGGGACGCCGGTGAGCGGCGCCAATCCGAGCACGACGAAGATGTTGAGGAGCCCCTGGCACAGGATCAGCGAGGTCAGGCCGGTGGCGAGCAGCTTGGCATACCGTGTGGCCGCCCGGCGCGCCGTGCGCAGTCCGGCGTAGGCGATCATTCCGTACAGGCAGACGACCCCGAGGATGCCCAGGACGCCCAGTTCCTCCCCGATGACCGCGAGGATGAAGTCGGTCTGGGCCTCGGGCAGGTAGAAGAGCTTCTGCACGGACTTCCCGAGCCCGACGCCGAACAGGCCCCCCGAGCCGAGGGCGATCTGACCTTGGAAAGCCTGGTAGCCCTGGCCCGTGTGCGCGGACCCGGGATGCAGGAATGACGTCAGGCGGGCGAGCTGATACGGCTGGACCAGGACGAGCAGGCCGACGAGACCGGCTCCGAGGGCCAGGAGGAGAGCCATGTGGCGCATCGACACCCCGGCCGCCACGAGCATCGCCGCGATCGTGAACACCACGACCAGAGTCGTGCCCAGGTCAGGCTCGACGACGATGAGCAGGCACGCCGGGCCGACGGCGAGCAGGATGGGGCCCATCGTCTGCTTGAGGCTGCGTAAGCGCTTCGGGTGCTCGGCGAGGAAGCGCGCCGCATAGAGGACGAGCGCGAGCTTGGTCACCTCGGAGGGCTGGAACTGGATCGGCCCGGCCGAGAACCAGCGCTTGGCGCCGAGCGTGCCGCGGCCGAAGCCCGGCATGAGCACGAGGAGGAGCAGGACGAGCGAGCCGACGAGGAGCAGGCCGGTGACGCGCGCGTTGAGGATCTCGTGGCCGCGGCGGGCCATCACCTGCATCCCGACCAGGCCGAGTGCAGCCGCGAACAGATAGTTGACGAACTCGCCCGCACCGGTGCCGCCGGTGCTGAGGACGCCGAGCGGCGAGGAGGCGCTGTAGACCATGACCGCCCCGAAGGCGATGAGGCAGAGCGCGGCGGTGACGAGCATCCGGTGCTCGAGCGGTGGCGGCGCGCCGGTGCGCCGGGCGGCGGGACGCGACCGCGTCCGGGCCGGCTCCGCCCCCACCGACATCAGAGCGCCTCCACCAGCGCGCGGAAATGCTCCCCGCGCGCCTCGAAGTCGACGTACTGGTCATAGCTCGCGCACGCGGGGGAGAGGAGCACCGTCTCCCCCGGCCGCGCCGCCTCAGCGGCCGCAGCCACGGCGGGCTCGAGCGTGCCGAGGCGGTGCAGCGGCACTGCGCTCGGGGCCAGGATTCCCGCCAGCTCGCCCGCCGCCTCGCCGATGAGATACACCTCGCGGCAGCGCTCGCCGATCAGCTCGACCAGCGGTCGGAAGTCCTGCTGCTTGCCCCGGCCGCCGGCAATGAGATGGACCCCGCCGGCGAAGGCGCGGAGCGCCACCGCGGTGCTCTCGACGTTCGTGGCCTTCGAATCGTTGATCCAGGTGACGCCGTCGCGCGTGCGGACCGTCTCGAGCCGGTGCGGGACTCCGGCGAAGCTCCGCAGCCCCTCGGCCACGGCCTGGCGGTCGAGGCCCCGGGCCAGGCAGATGGCGGCGGTGGCCATCGCGTTCAGACGGTTGTGCGCCCCGGGCAGCGTGATTTCGGCAGTCGGCAGAAGCGGCTCCTCCGACCACCACAGGTAACCGGCCCGCTCGGACAGCTCGGCGCCCGCATCGGCGCCGAAGAGGACGCGCCGAGCGCAGCCGCCGAGATCGGGGATCCCGAGATCCACCGGCGCCACGGCGATGTCGTCGTTTCCCTGCTGGGCGAAGATCCGCAGCTTGGCCGCCACGTAGTCCCCATAGGACGGATGGCGATCGAGATGGTCGGGAGAGAGGTTGAGCAGCGCCGCTGCCTCGGGGGCGAACGCGGTGGTGTCCTCGAGCTGGAATGAGGAGGCCTCGCACACGACGGTTGCGTCGGGAGGCAGGCGGTCGACGAGCGAGGACGCCGCCGTCCCCACGTTGCCCGCCGCGGCGACGGGGAGCCCGGCCTCGCGATGGACGTGGGCGACCCACTCGGTCGTCGTGGTCTTGCCGTTGGTGCCGGTCACGGCGATGAACTCGTTCGGGAGCAGGCGCCAGGCCAGCTCGAGCTCGCCGAGCCTGGGCATGCCACGATCTCGCGCAGCCACGATGGGCGGCGAGGTCTGGGGCACTCCGGGGCTCTTGACGAGCGCTCCCGAACGGCGGACGGCGGCATGGGCGGCGTCGGCTGACGCATTCAAGATCACTTCGACGCCAGCCTCGGAAAGCCTTTCCGCGGCGGCGCGCAGGGCCGGGGAGCGTGCATCGCCGGTATCGAGGCCGACGACCGACTCGCCCCGGGCGGCGAGCAGGAGCGCGGCGGCGAGTCCGGAGCGCGCCAAACCCACGACGAGGTACGGACCAGCGGGAAGCGGTGGACGGGGTTTCATCGCATGTGCCCCCTTCCCGGCGCGACCGGCCGACAGGGCTCGGGAAAGAAAGTCCGGTGATCCGGAGTCTATTGCTGGAGGGGGACGTTTCCCTGTCCGCACCGGCAGCCCCCGCCTCGAGCCCGGGCAGGTCAGAAAGGCGATAAAAGGCGGCGATCCCTCACAAAATCGCCTATACTCCAACAAACAGGTGCCTTAGGCCGTTCGGCGATCGGCCAGGGGGTGCGCCATGGGAGTGGCCGGGTAAATGGAAGGTAGGGGGCAAATGCAAGACGACGCGCTGAGCGCGCCAGTCCGCGTGTTACTGGTTGATCACCACGATCTCTTCCGCACGGGGCTCGCCTCGATGCTGGGAACACAACCCGAGATCGAGTTGCTGGCCCAGACGTCGACCGGGCGCCTGGCCGTGCAGCTGGCCGGCGAGCTGGGCCCGGACGTCGTCCTCATCGACCTGGCCCTGCCCGATGTCGACGGGATCGAGGTGATGCTGGCGGTCCTCAACACGAACCCGGACACTGCGGTCGTCGTCCTGAGCATGGCCAGCGACGAGGACCTCATCCAGGCGGCGGTCCAGGCCGGCGCACGCGGCTTCGTCGACAAGGAGGCGTCGATCGCCTCGATCGTCGCAGCCATCGAAGCCGCCGCTCAGCGGGCGACCTGGCTCTCACCGGCCGCGGCCGAGCTCGTCCTCTCGAGCGCGCGCCGCGGGTGGGCCTCGAGCGCATGGACGGGGGCACACGACGAGCTGTCCGCCCGCGAGCTCGACGTCCTCGCGCTCATCGCCCACGGCCTCGACAACGCCCAGATCGGTGCCGCGCTGCACATCAGCCCGCGCACGGTCAAGAATCACGTCTCGAGCATCCTGGCCAAGCTCGAGCTCTCGAGCCGGCTCCAAGCGGCCGTTTACGCCGTCCGCAACGGCCTGGCCGGATCGGCCGAGACGATCCCCGGTCCGCCCGGGGCCGTGCGCTCGGGGCTATGAGGCCTGTCGGGCCGTCATCGCCGTAAGCTCGGACCGCCCTGTCACACCCGACTTGCGGACGAGGTCCGAGATGTGGCGGCGCACGGTGACCGGCGCGATCCCGAGAAGCTGAGCGATCGCCGCGGTCGTATGACCCCGGCGCAACATCGCCAGGACCTGGGCCTCGCGCGTGGTGATGTCCTGGGTGGCGGTGAGAAGGCGGAGCTCGAGCATGAGGTCGAGGATCATCGCCCGCGGGACGGCCGCCTCGTTGGCGATCATCGCCCTAACGGCGCGGCGCAGCTGCTCGACGCTCGAGCTCGCGGCGACATAGCCGACCGCGCCGGCTCGAACCGCCTCGAGGAAGTCATCCGGACTCTCGTCGTGCGCGAGCACGGCCACCGTCGCCCCGGGCACGGCGGTTCGGATCCCCCGGACGGCGACGAGTCCGTCGCCGGAGAGGTCGCGCCCGATCAGGCAGATGTCCGGGTTGGAGTCGGTGGCGGCGCGGATGGCGCCGTCGGCGTCGCCCGCCTCGGCGCAGATGTCCACGTCGCTGTCCAGGGCCATGCGGATGCCCAGCCGCGTCGGCGCCCGATCGGCAATCAGAAGTCTCGGAGTTCGCAAGATCAAACCATCTTCATCGTCGTGATTCAGTGGTGAAACGCGTGCCCCTGCGGCCATCACCGCGCTGCCCCTAGCGCGACGTCGATGAGGATGATTCGGTCCGGCCCCCAGGACTCGTTCAAACGGCATGGTAGTGAAAGAACGCGCTCAAAAGCAACTTTTTTCTAAGCAATGTTTGAGTTTCTTTCGGATGGGTACCTCAAACCTCTTTAAAGCAGCTGAACGCAAAGGGCACGCCCCCGTGGCCCAAACCCGTTCAAAAAGCTGAACGCGATTGGGTCGCAACGGCCATTGACGGCCGCTGCCCCCGCCAAGAGACTCGCCAGGAGATCAGCGAGTGCCCAGCGGGGGCGCTCGCAAAGGGGGCAGACGGGAGCCGGATCACCAGCTTGGGGCAACGAGCTGGCCGGACCCCGACGCCGCATTGGCTACGAAGGGGGCAGACATGATCGTCGAGTCACTGGCGGTTGAGCGAAGCATGGTCGGATTCCGGAGTCGAGCCACGCTCGACGAGTCGACGGAGACGCGCGAGAAGACGCGCCTGGCCGTCGCCCGGGCGAAGGAGGGCGATCGCCAAGCGCTGCGATTCCTGTACGTGACCTACTCGCACAACATCTACGGATACGTGCGATCGATAGTGCAGGACGACCACGAGGCCGAGGACGTCACCCAGCACGTGTTCGCCAAGCTGATGACGACGGTGCACAAATACGACGATCGCGGCGTGCCCTTTTTCGCCTGGCTGCTGCGCCTCGCGCGCAACGTCGCCATCGACCATCTCCGGGCAAACCGCCTGACCCCGACGGATGAGATCGTCGACTCGGAGGACGCGCGCGGCGACCTCGATCGGATGGCAGTCGTGAAGGCCGCCTTCGCGGTACTCCCCGAGGAGCAGCGCGAGGTCGTCTTCCTTCGTCACGTCGTCGGGCTGTCGCCCGGAGAGATCGCCGACCGCCTCGGCCGCAGCGAGGGCTCGATTCACGGGCTCCATCACCGCGGCCGTCGCGCGCTCCGGCATGAGCTCGAGCGACTCGACGCCGCGCCGTCCACCAGAGGCGATCGCCATCTGGTCGCGGCGTGAGGGACGTAGCCGCCGCATCCGCCGCGCAAGCGGCGGTGTAAGCCGGCGGCCGCGTTCACCGCGCTGACCCCTACGTTTTTCCGCCGGTCCGTCCCGTCGGTTCACTGAGAGCGCCCCAAGCGGCAGGATGACAGCCGCCCGCGCCCTTCACTGAAGCCTTCCGCGCCATTCGCGCGTGCGAACCTGCGCATTTGCGCCTGGGGCCCAACGGAGGTTTGGCGCCCCTGCCAAAAGGGGTAGCAAGGCCTCGCGGATCGAGGCACCCGTCCCCCGCCTTCGATCCGGTCATCTCGAGACGCGCAGAGTCCATGACATCTGCGCGCCCGCGCTGACGCCACCCCCCCAATTCGATCAGGCCCCAGCCCGCCGCGGAAGCCTGGCGACTGCGCATTGCTCACCAACCCTCATCAGATCTGATGGCAACGGTGCTCAGATGGCTCGGGCTGGGCCCTGAAACCGTCCAAAACCCGACAGTCCGGTCAAGGCCCGTCCGGGCCTGGTCGATAGCCGCCCGGGGGCGCTGAACGAATCCGTCCAATTCGTCCGCCAGAAGGGACCAGTACCGACATATGCGTCGTATCTCCACGCTGAGTGGGCTCCTCGTCGCCGTGCTCGCGATCACGGTGAGCGGGGCTCTCGCTATGACGGCTCACCTGAGCGGGCACCTAATCGTCCACGCGAAGCACGCGTCTCGCAGCAACCGGCGATCGGCCAAACGGTCCGCCGGGACCACGGCCAAGGCAAAGACACGGCGACCGGCCGCCCGCCGGACGACATCGTCGACCCCGAGCTCACTGGGTGCGGCCTACATCGCCGCCACCGGGCCGACGTCAGCCGCCAAGGGCACGTCCACAACGGCCAGGACCTCGAGTGCCGCCAGCACCTCCGGGACCGGGTCCTCCACCACCACCGGCGTGCTGCTCGGAGACCAGCAGATCGAGACAGGGCTCGACAGCAACGCCCCCGGATCGGCCGAGGCATTCCCGTTTACGGCCCAGACCGGTGGGAGCACCACCTCCGTCGCCGTCTACATCGACAGCCATAACCGGGCGACCACACTCGTCGCAGGTGTCTTTTCGGACAACAACGGCCAGCCAGGCACTCTGCTCGCCTCCGGCATCCAAGCGAGCCCGAAGGCCGGCAACTGGGCAACCGTCAACCTCAGCTCAAGCTCGATACAGGCGGGTCAGACATACTGGTTAGCGCTCCTTGGTCAGGGTGGAACACTCGCCTTCCGCGATCGTGACGAGGGGACGTGCTCGAGCGAGAGCTCGAGCCAATCTTCGCTCACGGCGCTCCCCTCGAAGTGGAGCGCGGGCGCGAAATGGCACACCTGTCCCGTATCCGGCTACGTCAACGGCCTAGTGGCCACAGCGACCTCAAACCCGCCGAGCAACACAACCTCCCCAGCGGTCTCCGGTTCGCCGATCGAGAATCAGACGCTGGCGACCACGAACGGGAACTGGAGCGGCAACCCCACGAAGTTGGCCTACCTGTGGGCCGATTGCGACGCCGCAGGGGCCAGCTGCACGGTGATCGCCGGCGCGTCGGCGAGCCGCTACACGCTGATCGCGCGCGACGTCGGCCACACGATCCGCTCGGTGGTCGTGGCGACCAACGCGAGCGGGAACGGGCTCGGCGCCTCGAACGCGACCTCGGCGGTCAGCGCGCCCGTCCAGCAGACGCCGCCACCCTCGGCCTCGGCCAGCCCGACGATCTCGGGGTCCGCGGTGCAGGGACAGACGCTGAAGGCCTCCACGGGGACGTGGTCGGGCAGCCCGACGGGCTACGCCTACGCCTGGGAGGCCTGCGACTCCAGCGGCGCCAACTGCACGAGCACCGGGGCGAACTCATCCAGCTACGTGCTCGGAAGCGGCGATGTCAATCACACCATCCGCGTCGCGGTCACCGCGACGAACGCCGGCGGCTCGGCGACCTCGACCTCGTCGCAGACCGGGGTCGTCACGAGCAGCGGTGGTGGTGGCGGCGGCGGAGCCGGCGCGCCGGCGAACACCGGCCTCCCGATGATCCACGGCTACGCCACTCCGGGCTCCGAGCTCATGGCCAACGACGCCGGGACGTGGACGAACTCGCCGACCTCGTACACCTACCAGTGGCAGGTCTGCACCGGCTCCGGTTGCAGCGACGCCACGAACACGACGGGGCTCTCGGGCGATCCGTGCTCGCCGACGGCGTTCTGCTACGTCGTCTCGAGCGCGGAGGCAAGCGCCGGGGACACCATCCACGTCGTCGTGACCGCCCACAATGCATCCGGCACCGGAGCGGCCACCGCCTCCACCGTCGGACCTGCGTCGAGTTCGGCTGCGGTCAACTGCTCTCTCACGCAGGCGGCCGGCCGGGATGGCGCCAACGACAACAACGATGGCTCCTGCTGGGGCACGCACACCGGGATCACGGGCGCGACCGGCTGCACGGAAGCGCAGCTCCTCGCCCAGTCGCCCGCCATGTGCGCGCCGCCGTACTTCACGACCATCACCTCCGATCAGAGCTTTAGCTCGTCGAACAAGGTGGTCGCGAACTCGATCATCAAGGGTTGCGTCGGCGTGCAGGCAGGCGCCGCCAACTTCCACATGCGCGACTCGCTCGTGTACAGCAACAGCCAGAGTTGCGAGAACACGAGCAGCGACGCCCAGACCTCGACCTGGGGCGACGGGAACACGCAGAGCGTGCCCGCGGGCGTCGTCATGGAGGACACGGAGGTCGACGGGATGTCGGTGAACCTCGAGGTGAACCCGATCCTCAACGACTTCGGGGTGATCCTCGGCGCGGGCGGAACCTGCCTGCGCTGCAATATCCACGGCTTCGCCAAGGACATCACGGTCAACGGGCTCTCGGGCCGTACCACGACCGTGCAGGACTCGTTCATCCACGACCCGCCCGTTCCGGTCAACGACTCGCATGACTGCACGGCCGCCGGCGGCGATCACTTCGACCCGCACTCCGACCCGTTCTGGGCCGACAGCGCGAGCTACGTGACCGCCGAGCACGACTACGTCAGCGGTGCGGGCGGAGGCGACTGCGTCACCGCGGCGCTGAGCTTCCTCTCCGACTACGGGGCTCCGACCAGCGACGTCGTGGACAACACGTTCATGGACGGCGGCACGAATCCCGGGGGCGGGCGTCCGGACGCGTACTTCGGCAAGTCCGGCAGCTGTGCGGCCAGCACCCGCGTGACGAGCGATGCCTTCTCGAACGACACGATCGCGGGCGCCGCCGTGATGGAGTGGAACCCGGGCGGCTCGAACGTGTGGTCCGGGAACTACACGCCGGAGACCTCGGCGGCCTTCGGCGCGCCGAACAACTGCTAGCCGGTTAGTCAAAGCCAGGGGTAGGACACTCGGGGGGCGCACGGAGGTGCGCCCCCCGAAGCCTTTCCGGGCGCTGTCGATCGCGCCCGGGCGACCCCGCAATTCGCGCCCCCTCCGGACCGTTGTTGGGGTGGTTCCGCATCCACGGAGCCTCCACACACATGGTCTTGACAATCCTCCTGCTCGCAGCCGCCGTCCTCGTCGGCCTGCCCGGACTGATCGGCGCCTCGCGGCTCGGGCTCCTCGCCGTGGGCTCGTGGTTCTACCGCGAGCCCCACCGAGAAGCGCACGGCCCCGTGCGCTTCATCGTGATCATGCCCGCCTACAACGAGGAGCGAGTGATCGGCCGAAGCCTCCGCGCGATCGTGGCCGACCGGCGTCCCCAGGACGTCGTGCTCGTCGTGGCCGACCACTGCACTGACGCCACGGCCGAGATCGCCCGCTCCCACGGGGCGCTCGTCCTCGAACGCGGCGCCGGAGAGCCGGGTGGACGTGCCGAGGCCCGGCAGGCCGGGCTCGAACACGCCCGCTCCTTCGAATGGGATGCGGTGATCATGCTCGACGCCGATTCGATCATCGAACCGGGCTTCTTCGCCGCCTGCGAGGCGGCCATGGCCACCGGCGCCGGCGCGGTGCAGGCCCGCAGTGAGAGCGGGAAGGGCCGCACGCTCGCCACCGAGGCTTCGCTCGTGGCCTTCACGCTGCAGGGCATCACGATCCCTCGCGGGCGCGACCGACTCGGCTTCTCGGTACGTCTGCGGGGCACGGGCATGGCCATCCGCCGGGACGTGGCGCTCTCGCACCGCTTCCGGGCTCCGGCCTCCGAGGACCTTCACTACACCCAGGACCTCCTCCTCGCCGGCGTCACGTGCCGCCACCTCGACGCCGCGCGCCTGCGCTCGGAGGGCGCGAGCACCTGGGGCGCGTTCGGCGGTCAGAAGATCCGCTACGAGGCGGGACGGCTGGCTGCTTCGCGGGCCTACCTGCCGCGCATGACGCGCCGTGCCCTGCGCCACCGTGACGCCGCATGCTTCGAAGCGGCGTGGGATCTCGCCGCCCCGCCGTTTGCCGTCTGCGCCCTCCTGCTCCTACTCGCCGGCGCCATCGCCGCCGTGACCGGAACCTGGCCGCTCGTGGCCGTCTTCGCCGCGGCGATCGGCGCTTTGCTCGTCGCCGTCATCACCGCCCTTGTCCAGGCTCGAGCCGGACTGCGCACGTGGCTCGCGCTCTGTCTTGCGCCCTGGTACCTCGGCTGGAAGGCCGTCATCCAAGTGCGCGCGCTCGCGAGGTTCCTGCGGCGCGAGAGTTACTACGGCCCCACCGCGCGCGTGTAGCCCCAACAGTCGGGGAGAGGAGAGTCCTGTGGATGTCTTGGCCCAAATGCGCAAAGACTGGGAGGAGCGCGCACGCGAGGATCCGCTCCACTACATCGCCACGGACAAGCGCGAGCGTGGTGGCCCGGCACTTGGCAGGGCTACAACCGGTCGGTGCGCAGCCGTCGCGAGACCCTCGTGTGCTCGCCGTTCGAGCAGTACTCGGGTGAAGCGGAGCGCGCGGCACCTGTGGGCCACAGCCCGTCGCTGACCCCGTGCGAGCGGGATGGGAACGCACGACCCTGGCTTCGTGACGTGCGGGGTCGACCCTCTCGGATATGGCCGGCCGCCAGGGGCGCCGTCGTGCTCTGTGCGTTCGCAACCGCCGGTTGCGGCAGCCACGGCGCGTCCCCGTCCACGCTGAGCCACCGGCCCGCGCCGAGCGGCCCGGTCCCATGTGCGCTGACCCACGCCGCGGGGGCAAACGGCCTCGACTCATGCTGGGCTCGGCACACCGGCGTGACCGCAGGTACCGGCTACACCGAGGCCGAGATCGTGGACGGCCGCTCGACGCTCAAGCACCTGGTCGGCGATCAGGTCATCACCACGCCCGGCGAGGTCCTCGCGGACGTCTGGATCGACGGCTGCGTCGCCATCAAGGCGAGCCACGTCGTCGTCCGCGATGCCCTCATCCGAACGCGGCACGCCTGCTCGGGCGGCCCGGGCGGTACCTCACCCTCCGCCATCAACGACGGCCAAGGCGCGGGCAGCCCGGTCGGCACACTCGTCGAGGAGACGACCGTCGACGGCATGGATCCGGGAAACGGCTCCAGTGGCGATAGCCGCGGCATCTTCCTCGGACCCGGGAGCACGTGCCTGCGCTGCAACGTCTTCGGCTTCGCCAAGAACTACTGGATGAACGGCTCCCCCACCGAGCCGAGCCGGATCGTCGACTCCTACAGCCACGACAGCGCTGAGGACTGGGCGAGCTCGCCCACCGCGCCGGGCTGTCCCCACGAGAACGGGATCTACCTCAACAGCAGCATGTACGTGACGGTCGCGCACAGCTACTCGATCATGACCGGCGCGGGCTACTGCGCCACCGGAGCGATCAGCAACCTGGCCGACTACGGCCCGCCGCGCCACTACACCGTCCGCGACAGCTACGCCGAGGGGATCCTCGGGGCGGACCTCTACACCGGCAAGGCCGGCGCCTGCGGCACGCCGGACGTCGTCGTCACCGGCAACGCGCTCTCGCGCGACAACGGCTACGGCGGCAAGGACACGATCAACTACTGGGCGCCCGCCGGCAACCTCTGGCGCGGCAACTACGTGCCGGAGACGGGCGCGGCCTACGCCGAGCCGACCGGACCGCAGGGCTGCTGAGTCAGCGGCCCTTGGTGGATCAGCCAGCGCGGCGGCGGGCGCGGTGAATCGCGTGACGCACCGCGGGTGCCGCCCGCGAGGTGCGGACCGCCTCGATCGCCCGGCGCCGCGAGACCGCGACCCCGTAGCGCAGGCGGTTGTGGATGACCGCTCCCTGACACACGACCTGTTCCCCGGTGCCGGCGCGGCGCTTCCACTCGTCCCGCCCGCGGCCGAGGTCGAGCCGCTCGAGCCCGAGCTCCGGCGCGGCCTCGATGACCGCCCGCAGCAGCATCCAGCCCGGGTCGAGCCGGGAGAGATCGGGGTTGTAGACGGGGAACCACCAGTGGAGCACAGGACCGGAGCGCAGTCCGAAGTGGGCGGCCACGAGCTCGGGTCCGGCATAGAGCGCCGAGAGCATCCCCCCGAAGTCGCGGCCGTCGGCCGCGAGCAGGCGGTGGAGGAGGTCGGTGTGCGCGGGGTTGGCGAAGTAGTCGCGTGCACCTGTGGCGGCGTACTGGCGCCGCTTCAGCGCGATGACGGTCTCGAGCAGCGCGGGATCTGCCGACTGGACGACGAACCGGAGGTCGCCGTGCTCGCGCGCGGCCTTGCGGCCGAGGCGTCGGGCCTCGCGGATCTTGTGCTTGCCGCTCCCGCGCGCGCGTGACATGTAACCGTCCATGCCGTCCGAGAGGTCGATGAAGGGCGACGGCTGGCGATCGAAGGTCCAGCGGTCCATCCCGCCAAGCCCGTCGCGCAGGTGGTCGAAGGCGAAGGCCGGGATCCCGCAGGCGCGGATCATGCCCGGGAGGTCGACGGCGGCTCCCGGCGCGCAGATCGGGCCCTGGAAGTCATTGGCCGGCCAGCCGGCGGGCCGGCATGTTCGCCCGTCGAACTGGACAGGGAGGAACGAGCTGATCGTGCCCGCGGTGTCCTCGCCCACGATCACGCGGACCTCGGGCCGCGTCGCGGCCACGACGGCGACGAAACCGGGGTGGTAGCACGGGCTGTCGAGCTCGGGGTTCGAGGCCCGGAGCTCGTGCCAGCGGGCGGTCGCCGCGTCACCGAGACGATCAGCCTCGAGCAGCCGGTAGCGGACCGCGGCGGCCGCGCCGCCGGCGGGAAGGGCGTCGGTGGTCCGGGTCCCGAGATCCGGGACCCGACGGAGAGCCGAGGTGGACACGCCTAACCTCGGACGGCGACGAAGGACTTGACGAACGGGCCGATGCGCTCCTTGGTGAGCGTGGCCTCGGGGAAGAGCCGGCTGACCTCGCGCTCGCGCATGAGCCGGATCTCGGTCACCAGCGCGGTCGCCTCCTCGCGATCCGGGCACGGACCCCGCCAGCCCCAGCGGCGGCGGCGCAGCAGCGCGATCCGCACCCGCGTGGGCAGCCAGTGCCAGCCCGGGGTGAGGAAGTGCGGCTCGACCGGGAACCAGAAGTTCGGGGTCTGCACCCAGTACATCGCAGCCAGTCGGCGGACCTCAGCCGCCATCGCCGTCTGGCGCGGCATGGTGGCGAGATGCTCGATCACCGAGTTGCTGAACACGATGTCGAAGCTGCCGTCGGCGAAGTCGCTCAGGTCGGTGGCGTCGCCCGCCCTGGCCTCGATGTTCGTGTGGGCCGAGGGCTCGGCGAACAGGTTGATCAGGACGATGTGAACGTCGTCGCGCTGCGCCCATCCCCGGTGCTCCCAGAAGGCGTTCGTGCCGCCGATGTCGAGGATCCGCACAGGGCGGTCGAGCTCAGCGGCGAGCCGGTCGACGAGGGCGGAGAAGGCTTCGAAGCGCCGGCTGCGCTTGGCGTTGGAGAAGGATCCGCTCGACCCGGCGTCCGCCAGCCGGCGGAGAAGGTCTCCCGGGTGTGCGGCGAGCCGGAGCGCGCCGGAAGGGCGTGGGTATGAGGCCTGCATGACCATCCAACGCGGCTCGCGCTCGGCTACTTCCGAGCCCGAGCGCACTCAGCAGTCAGCCGGAGGGTGGTTGAACGGCTTGCCCGTCTCGGCGTAGTGGTTGCCGCTCCACGTGTTCCCCTTCGGGGTCCAGGAGTTGATGTAGGCGGTGCCGTTGTAGCCATTATCGCTCGAGAACGCGTCATCGGTGATGACCATGGCGGGCGTGCCGCAGATCGGCGCCTTGCCCGTGTACAGGTCGACGCCGCCGTCGCCCTCCATATAGGTGTGGTCGACGGTCATGTTGCTCGGGGCGCCGTAGTCCGCCAGGTTGGTGATCGCCCCGGTCGTGCAGTCGGCGGCGCCGGTCATGATCGAGTACGAATCCTCGATGAGGATGTAGGTCGAGCTGTTCATGTACCAGCCGTTGTCGTGCGCGCAGTCGCTGCCCGACCCGTTCCCGCTGTAGGAGTTGAGGCTCAGGTCGTGGCTGTAGTCATCGATGAATACGGCGGGATGGGCCGCCGTATTCGTCCCCGTGGCGTAATTCTTGGCGAAGCCGAAGACGTTGCAGCGCAGGCACTCCCCCTCGTTGATCGAGACCCCGAACTGGTTGCCCGTCGCATTGCCGCCGTCGACGGTCGTGTCTTCGACGAGCAGGCCGCGTGGCGTGCCTGAGCTGTTGCCGTTGTTGAGCGCGCTGGCGGCCGAGCCGTTGGCCGCGCTCGTGCAGTAGTCGCCGTCGGGCGGGGTGATGAGGGAGTCCTTGATGGTCACGTTGTCGGCGTTGACCGCGACGCAGCCCTTGATCCAATAGTGGTCGATGACCTTGCCCGGGGTGTTGATCGAGAGGTCGCCCGTATGCGCGAACCCCGCGGCCCCGGCCTCGATCTCGGCCTCGGTGTACCCGGTCGTCCCCTGCACACCGGTGTGCGTCGCCCAGCACGATGTCGTCCCGTTCGCGCCCGCAGCATGGGTGAGCGCGCAGGGCACGGAGCCGACCGGAGGCTTCGGCGGCGGGGGTGGCGTCTTGTGAGGCGGCGGAGGCGTCGTGACCGCGGCGAGGCCGGTGGCGTAGGCCGCGACCGCGCACGCCCCCGTCCTCCCGCCGGACCGCCATCGGCCGGGGAGGGAGCCGATCCGGCCGCGCGAGCGTTCCGCCGGGCAGTGACGGCCGGTCCGGTCGCGGATCGAGAGGGGGCCGCCGAGGGCGAGCACGGCCAGCCAGTACGTATGCCCCGCCAGGACGCTCGTCGCGCGCACGCCCACCCCGTTCCAGCGCCCCCGCCGGGGTGAGCTCACCCGGGCGGAGACGAGTCGCCGGCCGGGGCCGCGCCGACCCTGGCCGTAGATCCCCAGGACGAGCTGACGCGCGCGGCTTTGGCGCCCGACGTAGACGCCGATCACGGTCACGCGGCCCGTGGACGCGGCCCGGAACGGGAAGGCATCGGCCCGGCCCGCCCCAACGCTGGTGCCGTGGCGCGCGACCGTTGTGCTGCCGAGCAGGCGGCGCGTCGCGACCCGCGTCGCGACCCCGGTGACCCGCGCACGCGGCCCCGTCGCGGAGGTCGCCGGCCGGGCGCTGAGGGCTACGGCGCAGGCCGCGGCCGTGAGAGCGATCACGCCAATCAACCGAGGACGAGTGCGTCGCGGCATCGGCGCAGCCTACGGGACGCCCCGGATTCCGGTCGCGGTGCCCTAACGCCACCCCCGCAAGCGTGCGCGGGGCACGACCGTTATTCCAGCGTGGCAGCCGACCTGGGAAAGGACACCTGAGCCGACATGGACGACATCGCGATCATCACGGTTTCGACGAACGAGGCTCACTGGATCCGCGCGCAGCTACCTACCGTATTCGCCCATCTGGGGGACATCCGCGGCGACGTGGTCGTCGTGGACAACGACTCGCGCGACGGCATCGCCGACATCGTGGCCAGCGAGTTCCCCGAGGCCCGCACCGTGTGGTCGGCCAACCACGGGTTCGGTCACGCCAACAACCGTGCCCTCATGAGTACGAACGCGCGTTACGTCCTCTTCCTCAACCCGGACACCGAGATCCTCGACGGCACCTTCGCCGAACTCGTGCAGATGATGGACGAGCGTCCGACGGTCGGTCTCGTGGGCTGTCGCCAGATCGCCGGGGACGGGCACCTCGACACCACGATCCGCTACTTCCCCAACGCCCTGCGAGCGCTCGGCGACTCGCTGGGCGCCGAGCGTCTGGGCCGCCACCGGCCGCGCTGGTTCGGCGAGCGCGAGCTCGACCCCGGGGCCTACGACCGCGAGTGCGCGTGCGACTGGACCGTCGGCTCGTTCATGCTTTGCCGGCGCGAGGCGCTCGAGAGCGCCGGATGCTTCGACGAGCGTCTCTTCATGTACGCCGAGGAGACCGATCTGTGCGCCCGCATCAAGGGCGCGGGCTGGGAGATCCGGCATCTCCCCCAGATGACCATCCTGCACCACGATGGCAAGGCCGGCGTCAAGCCACACATCGAGGCCCTTGGGGCCGTCACGCGGGCGATCTACGCGCGCAAGCACTTCTCGCCGCTGCACCGCCCGCTCTACATGGGCGCTGTGGCCGTCCGCTCCCTCATCCGCGCGGTCTATGGCGGCCGAGGCGAGGCGGGTCTGGCCAAGCGCGCGGCCGCCCGCGCCGTCCTGGCGACGATGCTGGGCCGCCGCGAGGTGCCCTTCGCGGCGATCACGAGCCCGGTGGCGGTGCAGACCGCCGAGCCCGAGCTCCGGGCCTCCCGCGAGCCGGTCGTCGACTGACGCCCTCGCGGCCGGCCGGCCGGGCCGGCCGGCCGGGTCGGCGGCGCCCGACCGGGGCGCCCCTGGCCGGGGCCGCCCCTGGCCGGGGCCGCCCCTGGCCGGGGCCGCCCGCCTGGCCTGTGGGGGCGGCCCGGCTAAGGGATCGGGCTGGGGTGCCGGCGGGGTGTTGCGACGTACATAACACGACACTCGAGGGCGTTGTTAGCTCGACTGTCGTGGGAAGGACGAAAAACGGCTCCTTCACGACATTCGACGCTCGCGCGCGGTCGAGTGTCGTGTTTTGGACGTCCATCGCATCGGCGCGGACTCGACCTCATCTGCGAGTCCGCTGTCACCACGTGCGAGACCCCGCCCCGGACGCTCAGCCGACCGGCACGGACGCGACGGCGGACTCGCCGACCGGCTCGTCGACGCCAACTGAGGCGGGGACCGGAACCGCGCCGACCGCCGGCCGTCCCGCGCGCTTCTCCCAGCCCGTCGTGCGGCGCAGAAGCGGCCGTTCGAGCACGAGCCAGCTCAGCATGGCCACGGGCAGGGTCAGGGCGATGAGCAGGAGCACGCGCACCGCGACGGCGAGGTTCCCCGAACCCGGTCCGATCGTCACCCCGTGGTGCAGGAGCGCACTGATGATGACGAAGTGCCACAGGTACACCCCGTAGGAGGCGAGACCCACCGGCGCGAGGACCCGCGAGATCGGGCGCGTCCACGATCCGTGCAGGAAGGCGGCGAGCACAAGCCCCGCCGCCACCCCGAAGAGCGGGCCCTGCTCCGCGGCGGCCAGCGCGTTCGTCTGGAAGGGCAGGTCGGTGGCCACCACGAACACGACGGCGGCCGCGGCGAGCGCGATGATCGGTCGCGAGGCCACGGTCCGATACACCCGCCGCCAGCGCGAGGCCTCCCCCCCGCTCAGCGCGAGGAACACGAGCATGCCCGGACAGAAGTTGCCCAGATAGCCCACGAGGTCGAGCACCTGTACGCCCCCCGGGACCGGCCGGCCGGCGTGGAGCGGGAAGGCCACCGCGAGCGCGGCCGTAGTTACGAACGACACGACCCAGACGCCGAGCACGACGCGGGCGAGCTGCCCTGCCGAGACCGGGCGGTCACCCAGCGCGCGGCGCACGCCCCAGGCGCCCAGCGGGACGAGGACGTAGAAGATGACCTCGACGCCCAGCGACCACGCCACGAGATACAGGCTCTTGAGCTCACCCGGCACGAAGCCCTGGACGAGGAACACGTGGACCGGGAGCTGCCACCAGTGCACGAGGGAGGATCCGGTGGCGAGGATGAGGATGGCCGTGAGCGCGACCCAGTACGCCGGGAAGATGCGCACGGCGCGGCGCACGGCGTACTTGCGCACGGGCGGTAGCGGCCTGCCCTCGAGCAGCGCGCGCAGGAACGGTCCGGCGATGAGATAGCCACTCGCGGCGAAGAAGATCCACACGCCGACGCCGAGCCGCGGCAGCTCCTTGGCCAGGCCGATGTGCCGGCTCGGTCCGAGCCACGGCGCGTGGGAGGCGAGCACCATGATCGCAGCGATGGCGCGGAGGGCGTCGACGCTCGCCCAGCGCCGGTGCTGGGTCACGGCGGCGCCGGGCACCGACAGGCGTGAATAGAGATCGGGCTTCATGCGGGCTCCGTCCGCCGTCCGGGCTCCGTCCGCCGTCCGGGCTCCCACCGCCGTCCGGGCTCGCCAGGTTCGCGGGCCGCAAGCTCCGTCGGGCTGCTCATCGGGCGACCAGCTGCTGCCAGCGCTGCGGGCCGACCTCACCGGTGTGCCGCCAGCGCACCCGGCTTGCCTCTTCGATCGAGCGCCGCACGAGCGCAGCGGTGACGAAGCGGGGGTCGCGCGCGGCCCTCTCCCCTCCCACCGCCCGCCGGCGCTCGAGCGCGCTCCACTCGGGCAGCTCCCGCGCCGCGGGCCAGATCTCGAAGGCGAAGGCGATGTAGTCGTCGACCGGATCCTGATCGGTGCGGCCGCGGTCGTAGGCGCGGCAGGCCCGGTCGATCGCGTTCCCGGCGAGTGCGCGCCGCGCCGCATCGTGGAGGGCATCGGCTCCGGGCAGCGCGCCGGCCACCCCCGCGAAGGCGGCGTCGAAAGCATCGCGGCGGGCGCTCAGATCGAAGAACGTCCCAGCGTTGACCGTGCGCTGCATGCTCCCGTCGTGCTCGCGGTAGAGGCCCTGCGGCGGCCCGTTGATGCGCGCGACCTCGCCCAGCGCGGCCAGCTGCATCCACAGATGCATGTCCGAGGTGTGGGGCAGCTTGGCGCGCACGGGCAGGGCCTCGCGCAGGACCGAGGTCCGCATGACAACCTCGGGCTGACTGATCGCGTTGACGCCGGTCCGGCACAGTCGAGCGATCCAGTCGCGCCCCGGCCACACCGTCCAGCTCAGGGCAGGCAGATCGCGCACGGGCGGCACGCGATCGGTGAAGTGGCGCGGCCGGCCGTAGACGAAGCTCACCTCGGGGTGGGCCTGGAGCAGGGCCACGGCGCGGGCGAGGGCGCCCGGCGCGAGAAGGTCGTCGGCATCGAGCTTGACCACGAACTCCGTCTCCACGAGCTCCATCCCGCGGTTGACCGAAGGGATGTGCCCGAGGTTCGGCTCGTTACGCAGGACGCTCACGCGTGGGTCGGCGGCGAGCGCGGCGGCAACCGCCGGGGTCTCGTCGCTCGAGGCGTCGTCGATGATGATCAGGCGGACCTCCACGTCGCGTTGGCTCAGGACGCTGGTGGCGCACTCGCGCAGGAAGCGCGCGTAGTTGTAGGCGGGGACCACGGCGGTGACGGCCGCAGCCCGCAGGGGCGAGGAGGGCACGCGGCGCTCGACGCGCTTGCCGGGACTCAGACGGGCGGGCATCATGCCTCCATCAGGGGGCCGAAGATCTCCAGGAGCTCCCGGCGCTCGGTCTCGCGCGCATAGCGCTCGCGGACGTAACGGGCGCCCTCGAGACCGATCGCCGCCGTTGCGTCCGGGTCCGCGTCGACGCGGCGGATGAGCTGTTCGGCCGCCCGCGCGAGCGCGACGACGTCGCCGTCCTCGACCGACTCCGCGAACGGCGCCTGGAAGAACTCACGGCCGGCGAAGCCATCGAAGCCGACGACGAGGCAGCCGCAGGCGAGAGCCTCGCAGGGCGGCAGCCCGAATCCCTCGCGGTGGCTGAAGCTGAGGAAGATCCGGCAGGTGCGCAGCACATCGGCCACCTCGGCCTCAGAGCATCCGTCGATGGGGACGACCTCCCAGCCCTCGAGCGCCCCGCGATGCTCGAGCAGCCGGAGCACCTGCGAGGCCTCGGCGGCGCGGCGGCGGGGCATGTAGGCGATCCGGGGCGGCGCCGCGCGCTCGGGCGGGTGGTGGATGGCCGGATCGAGCCCGAGATGGATCCGCCGGATCGGCGCACCCGGGAACGCGTGCGCGAGCATCTCCGCGCTGTGGTCCGAGACGACGACGACGGCGGCCAGGTCCGGGTTCTCCACGTAGGGAGCGGCGCCCTCCGGCCCCTCCATCAGGGAGTCGAGGGTCAGGAAGGGGTTCTGGTTGAGGATGACCTGGCGAACCCCGGAGGGCAGGTCGACGATCGACGGGCCGTACAGCTCGGGGACGACGATCACATCACGCTCGCCGACGACGACGTCGGCGGCCGCGACGACCCAGGTATCGTGGTCAAACCAGCTGCAGGAGAAGCCGAGCTTCTTGTGCACAACGGCGGCGCGGATGCCCGCGTCGCCCGAGCGCGTCGACTGTCCGGTACTGCATCCGGATGCCACCGGCCGGCCGGTCCCAATCGGGGCAGATCATCCACACCATCGGCGAGGCCGGCGTGCCGGCGCTCGAGAATCGCAGTCGCGGGACGCGGTTCCGTGTGCTCCACCGCGCGACCACCGCCCGGCGCGCCACCTTGGCGGCGTCATAGAGCGTCGGAGTGGTGACGCTCATGCCGTCCTCCTCGCCATACCTGCGGCGCGCATCCGCGGCGACGGTCGCCGGCTCTCGCCATGACCGCCCCGACGCCGCGTGACCCGCCGGCCGACGACGATGCAGAGCATGAAGACGAAGAACGCGGCACCCAGGGCCTTGAGCGGGAGCTTGCTCGAGCTCAGCACGGTCTCGCGCACCGGGGCGATGGGCACGACCTCGAAGGGCTGCAGGGTCGATTGCTCGCCGTTGGTGTGAACCTGCGAGGCGAAGACCCCGGGGGCCGACCCCTGGGCAGAGAGCACCGCGACGGCCGCGCCGGCCAGCCGGTCGGCCCCGGCCCGCGTGGGCCCCGCCGCCTCGATCGAGATCACCGGCATCGAGGTGTTCTGGAGAAAGACCGTCAGCGTGTAGGGCGCCATGGCCCGGCCGGCGGCCAGGGTGGCCGCGTTGGCAATCGTGGTAGCGACGAGGGGATTGACGAGGTCGTTGTCCACGACGAGCACCTGGTTGGCGGGCACGCCGAGGCGGCTCGCCAGCTCGCGCGTCGAGGCATCCGTGGCCATGAGATGCTCGATGAGCGAAGCCCGCCAGATCAAGCTCTCCGAACCGGTGGGCGCCACGGCGAGAAGCTGCGAGCGCGGCGTGTCGAGTGCCACCCGCGTCCATGCCACGGCGCTCGTCGTCGTCGCGGGCGACATGCCATGAAGGCCGACGAAGACGATGACCGCGCTCGCCACCGCGCCCGCCACCAGGCGCCGGCGGCGCCACGCAGCTCGCAGGACGAGCAGGATCTCCATGGTCCGCTAGGCGCCGGCCCGGCGCTCGGTCAGCGCCGCGAGCCGCCAGCCGGCGCGCACGCGCGTGACGAACACGACCGTGGCGCACGCCGCCAGGAAGGTGATGACGAAGGCGAGCAGCGCGACCTGGTACTTGACCCCGCCGTTGATGACCACACCCGTGGCGCGACCGAGCTGCACGATGTGGATCTGGTCCGTGGCCGGCGTTTTCTGGGCGGCCGCCAGGCGCGTCAGGTAGGCCTTGAGCTCGTCCACCGCCGCGTTGGCCAGCGCAGCCGCGCTCGCCGCGGTCGGCGTCTGGGCGTAGATGTCCAGCATCGGAACCGTCGGATTGGCGTCGATCAGGATCCGGTACTGGTCGTTGGACTTGACGATGTCGCTAACCGAGCGGGCGTTCTGCGAGTTCACCGGTGACGAGGATTCCGCGGGTGTGAGCGGCGCCTGGATGCGCAGGCGCCCGAGCGGAACGTGCGCCCGCGCGGCGATCTGCGCCTCGACCGACGAGCTGGCGATGACGTTGCCGAGCACGACCGCCCGGTTCACGAGCGAGTCCATGCTGTAGGTGTCCTGGCGAAGGTCGATCATGACCGACTCCGGCGTGTCGACGACGACGTGCGCCGAGGCCGTCGCCATGTCGAGCGCGCGCGGGGTCAGCCCGTTCGGACCGATGTTGTCGATGCTCCAGACGCCGACGAGCAGTGCGAGCCCGAGGCTGATCCCCACGCCCAGCTTGAGACGCCAGAGCTCTCGCATGCGTTTGCCAAGGCCCACGGTATGGAATCAACGCTTCCGACGCGTGCGGACTTTCGACGGGGGTAGGCCCGCCGGCGCAAGCTCGATCATGGTGTGCACGGCACGGCGCGACCGCCGCCGGCTGCGGCGCGCAAGCTCCTGATGATCATGTCGCGGGGTCTCGGGCTCCCCGTCCGGCGGCCTGACCGCGACCACGGCCAGCCCGGCGAAGTAGAGGAACACGTCGGGACCATGGGGCAGCGACATGGCGCTGTAGAGGGTCGCCACGGCGATGAAGCAGACCCCCGCCGACACGCCGCACACGGCCGCCGGAGCCGAGATCGGATCGCGTCCCGACGCGGCCCGGCGGGATTCGATGATGACCGAGAACGGAACCATGACGAAGGCGATGAGCCCGAGAATGCCCGTCTCGACTAGGGGCAGGATGATGTCCGAGTCGACGATCCGGTCGGTGGGTGGCGCGTAGCTCCCCTGGCCGCGCCCAAAGAGCAGATGCGTCCACAGGTCGGGGCGGATCGCGTCGTAATTGGCCGTGCGCGAGTCGACGGTGGCCACGTGGCTGGCGTTCGGCGCGGTGTACTGGGAGAGGACGTTGCGCACCGAGGCCGGCGCGACAGCGATGATCACCACGACGGCGATGAGGGCGAGCGGAGCCATTGAGAGGAGCTGCCGGCGCCGGAGGTAGGCCACGGTCACGAGCACGACCGCCGGCGCGACGAGCGCCGTCTTGCGGTCGGTGGTGAACATCGCGTAGAGGAGGATGGCCACGGCCGCGCCGTACATGAGATAGCGCCCGCGCGTGCGTGACTTCACCATGCCGAGCAGGGCGATGGGCAGAGCGATCGAGAGCATGGTCACGAGCTCCACCCCGTAGGCCGCCGGCCCCTCGACCGTCCTGCGGCCGAGGCTGTCGATGGTCGAGGCGTTCGTCGGGTCGGTGCTGAGCTGCTTGAACGGCCCGTGGAGGAACACGCTGCTCAGGCTGGTGAAGATGTTCGTCCCCGACCGGTACTCGTAGATCACCCCGACGCCGACGATCACCGCGAGCACGAGCGTGAAGCTCATGAACGCGGCCACCTCGGAGCGCCGCACGGAGCTCGCCACGATCACGAAGACCGACATGTAGGAGACGAGCAGGGGCAGCTTCTTCACGGCGATCGCCAGCTCGCCGGTGTGGTTGAGGTATTGGGCGTCGAGCACGACGCTCAAGAAAGCGCACAAGAGATAGGCGGCCACCGCGACGTGGACGCGCGTCAAACGCAGTCGCGGGGCCGCCCCCGGCCCGGCGCGGAAGGCGACGAGCCAGATCATGAAGACGATTGGGAGCACGAGCCGGTCCAGGGTGATGTTCACCGGCGAGCCGCCCGCCGCGACCTGGATGCGATCGAACGGGGTCAGCCAGAACATGGCGATCAGGCCGGCGATGGACCAGGGCAGCGCTCGCGTCGTGCGCGGCCAGTCGGCCAGCGCACGCCCGCTCAGGCGCGGACGCCGGCGCCGTGGCTTGTCCTCGCGAGGACCCGAGCCTCGTCCCGGAAGCGCGAACCACAGGACGGCGAAGATCAGAGCGAACGCGGTGATGAAGGTCAGCGCGGCGATTTCGATCTTGGCGCTCCGGTTCGTCAGGCCGCCGCGCGCGGTGCCGAGCTGGCGCAGCTGCGGGAGCTCGCGCACCGGGAAGCCCTGCTGTGCGGCCAGGGACCGCAGGTAATCCTCGAGCCCGGCGATCGATGCGTTGGCGAGCTGGACCGCGCCCGGAACCGATGGCCCCTCGGCATAGATGTTCAGGATCGGCTCGTAGGGGTCGGCCTGGAGCTCGAGGCGGTAGGGCGCGAGCGACTCCTCGAGCTGGGCCGCGTGCTCCTCGCTGCCGGCCTGGGAGAACTGGATCGGCACGTTACCGGTGACCTGGGCGATGCCCGAGACCTGATTGGCGGGGACGCCCACGCGCTTGGCGATGTCCGCGAGGACGGGCCTCGTGGTCATCATCCGGCCGTAGAGCTCCGCGCGCGCCTGGAGCGTGCGCAGGTCTTGGGGCAGCGCGCTGCGATCGACGATCGATGCGTCGGGATCGTCGATGAAGACGTGGGCCGCCGCCGCCCCGACGGCAAGGTTTCCCGAGGTGTTGAGCTTGGCGCAGGCGCCGGCGAGCAGCGCGCTCACGAGAAGCACGACCCACGTCCGCCGATGGCCCACCAGAGTTCGAAACATCACATGCGCGTCCGAAGGAGCAACGGCTGCAACGAACCGAGACTTTCTCGGCTGGACGGTCAGATGATCCGCGAAAGAAGCCTCGCCGCTCGCCCGTTCATCGGACAGTCCAGCTTTCCCGAATGGCAGGAGCGTTTGGCCGCATGTCCGATAACGGCACACGACACACGGAATTTCCCCCATTTGCCCGCCGCACGAACGGGCTATCGTCCGAGGCGCCTGAGCCCGGGCGTCTCGTCCTGGTCACGGGCGGCGCCGGCTACATCGGCTCCGTCCTCGTGCGGCGGCTGCTCGCGCGCGGCTACCGCGTTCGGATCCTCGACCGGCTGTACTGGGGACGCGGGCCGATCTCCTCGATCATCGAGGAGATCGAGGTCGTCGAGGCCGACGTGCGCGACATGCCCGCGACGGCGCTCGACGGCGTCGACGCGGTCATTCATCTCGCCGGACTCTCCAACGATCCGACGGCCGAGTTCGACCCCGTCGCCAACTGGCAGATGAACGCGGTGGCCACCGAGACGCTGGGGCGCGCATGCGTCGACCGCGACGTCGAGCGGCTCGTGTTCGCCTCCTCGTGCTCGCTGTACGACGGAATGCCTCCGGGCATGCACGACGAGACCGCGCCGATCCAGCCCCGCGGGGCGTACGCGACCTCGAAGCGCTTCGGCGAGGAGGCGCTCCTCTCGCTCGTGGACGAGGGCCTGTGCCCGGTCATCCTGCGCAACGGGACGGTCTACGGCCACAGCCCGCGCATGCGCTACGACCTCGTGGTCAACACGTTCGTCAAGGACGCGCTCCTGCAGGGCCGCCTGGCGCTGCACGGCGGTGGCTGGATGTGGCGCCCGCTGGTCGACGTGCGCGATGTCGCCGACGCGATGATCGCGACGATGGAGGCGCCCACGGAGTTCGTGTGCGGCGAGATCTTCAACGTCCTGCACTCGAACTACCAGATCCGTGAGCTCGCCATGCTCGTGGCCGGCTCGGTCCAGCTGCTCGGCCGCTCGGTGGCACTCGACGAGCATCCGGCACCGCGACTGACGCGCGACTACGAGTGCTCGAACACCAAGCTCGCGAACCGACTCGGCTTCCAGCCCTCCCACTCGGTCGTCGAGGCGATCGAGGGCATCCTCGGGGAGATCGACCTCGAGGACAGGACGATGCTCACGCACCCGCGCTTCTACAACATCCGCTGGCTCGAGCTGCTCAACGAGCTCACGCCGCAGATCGACCAGTTCCGGGCCGCCCTGTGAGCGGGACGCGAGCCCTCATCACCGGGGGCGGGGGGCAGCTGGGCTCCGACCTGGAGGTTCTGCTCCGGGGACGGGCGGATGTCGTCGCCCCGCCGCGAGCCGATCTCGACATCACAGACGACAGCGCGGTCGACTTCGTCTTCAGCGCCTTCCGTCCCACGGTCGTGTTCAACTGCGCCGCTTTCCACAACGTTGAGGTGTGCGAGCACGAGGAGGATCGCTCCTTCGCCGTCAACGGGCGGGCGGTCAAGCGGCTCGCCGCCCGGTGCGCCGATGCAGGCACCCAGTTCGTCCACCTGAGCACGAACTACGTGTTCGACGGCACGAGCCCCGAGCCGTACACCGAGGACGACGCACCGAACCCGCGGAGCATCTACGCGATCTCCAAGCTGGCCGGTGAGCACGCCGCCCTCGCCTACGCGCCCGGAGCGCTCGTCGTGCGCACGGCCGGGCTTTACGGGCTCTACGGCAGCGCCTCCAAGGGCGGCAATTTCGTCACCCGCATGATCGCCCGCGCCCGCGAGCAGGGCGCGCTGACGGTCGTCGCCGACCAGCTGCTCACGCCGACCTTTACCGCCGACCTGGCCGCGGGGATCCTCGCCGCGCTCGATGCCGGCGTGACGGGCACGCTTCATCTCACCAACGACGGCGCCACGAGCTGGCACGGCTTCACCGAGGCGATCATGGAGCTGGCCGGCGTCGACGTGCCGGTGGCGGCGGCAGCGACCACGATCGCACCGGGTGGCGCCGACCGGCCGCTGAACGGCACGCTTCGCTCCGCCACGGCCGCGCGCGCGGGCCTTGCGTCCCTACGCCCTTGGCGAAGCGCCCTGGCGGACTATCTGGAACGCACCGGTCTGCTGGCCGGTGCCGCCGCCTGACCCACGACAGCCACGAAGGAGAACGACATGCAGCGACTCGAGACCCGGCTCGACGGGCCGATTCTCATCGAGCCCCGGACCATCGGCGACGAGCGCGGGTTCTTCTGCGAGACCTATCGCCGCGAGGCTTTCGCCGAGCTCGGGATCCCGGAGGAGATGGTGCAGGACAACCACTCACGCTCGGGCAAGGGCATCGTCCGCGGCATGCACTTCCAGATCGGCGCCGGCGCCTCCAAGCTCGTGCGCTGCGCCCGGGGCACGATCGTCGACGTGATGGTCGACATCCGTCGCGGGTCGCCCACCTTCGGTGAGTGGGAGGCCTTTGAGTTGAGCGAGGAGAACACGCGCTCCGTCTACTGCCCGATCGGCTTTGCGCACGGCTTCTGCGTCCTCTCCGAGGTCGCCGACGTCATGTACAAGCAGAGCAACTACTACGCGGACGCCACCGAACGGGGTATCGCCTACAACGACCCGGACGTGGCCATCGACTGGCCGCTGCCGCTGGCCGAGCTCATTCCCTCCAAGCGCGACGCCACCGCGCCGCTCCTGCGCGACATCGAGGCCGAGCTGCCGTTCGTCTACGGCGGCGCCGTCACGGCCGCGCGCTAGGCAGAAGAAGGCCCAGCGCTCCAGCGTTATTCGGTCGGATGGTTGGAAGCGATCATCAACGCGTGTTGGCCGTAGCTTCTAGTGGCGGCCACTGGGTGCAGCTCCGGCGCCTCGCGCCGGCCTTCACAGGCCAGAGCGTGGCTTATCTGACGACCGACGCGGGACACCGCGCTGAGGTCGGCGACGCCCGCTTCTACGTGGTCAACGACGCCAACCGCTGGAACAAGCTCGCCCTGCTCTGGTGCGCGCTGCGCATCCTGGCGATCCTCGTGCGAGAGCGGCCGACCGTCGTGATCTCGACCGGAGCGGCTCCCGGCTACCTGGCCATCCGCATGGCCCGCGTGCTCGGCGCGCGGACCGCCTGGGTGGACAGCGTGGCCAATGTCGAGGAGCTCTCGATGTCGGGACGGCTGGCGAGCTCGACCGCCGATCTCTGCCTGACCCAGTGGCCGCACCTTGCCGGCGGCAGTGTCCAGTACTACGGCGCCGTGCTGTGATCTTCGTCTGCGTCGGCACTCAGCTCGCCTTCGACCGCCTCATCACGGCGGTCGACGAGTGGGCGGGCGCCCTGCCCGGCCGCGAGGTGTTCGCACAGATCGGCCCGACCCGCCTGCGTCCCCGGCACATCGAGTACGCCCGCTTCCTCTCTCCCGAGGAGTGCGCCACCCGGATGCACGAGGCCCGGGCGATCGTCGCGCACGCCGGCATCGGCACGATCCTCGGCGCGCTGGAGATCGGCAAGCCCGTGCTCGTCATGCCTCGTCGTGCCGCCCTCGGCGAGCAGCGCAACGATCACCAACTCGCCACGGCGGCCCGCTTCGCCGAGCTCGGCCAGGTCAGCGTCGCCTTCGACGAGGCCGAGCTTCCTCACCGCCTCGACGAGCTCGACCGGATGGTGGCCCAGCCCCGGATCAGCTCCTCAGCGCCCGACGAGTTCGTCGCCGCGCTGCGCTCGTTCATCGTCTCCGAGCACCCGCAGCCCAGTCCGCTGCTCGCGCGTCACCGCGTCGCCTGAGCGGAGGCGAACCCGCGAGCTCGGGAGAGTCTGGCTGCGCCGATGCCCTAGCGCCAGCGCTTGACGGCCAGCTCCGCTCGCCGGCCGAGGGTACGGCGCGGCGGGGCTGCGACGCCCGGTCCGCGCTCGAGCCACGCAGGCCCGACGCTCGTGCGGGGCTGCAGGAAAGCGTCTGGCCCGGCCGGTCCGCCGTCGCTCGTGTACACGCGCCGGTATCCCGCTGCCCGGGCGGCGCGCAGGACCCGCCGGTCGTAGGAGCCGTACGGACACGCGGCCGCGCTCACCGGACGGCCCACGGCCCGTTCGAGCAGCGCCTTGGCGGCGACGAGCTCCTCGTGGAGCCCGGCGTCGTTGAGGCCGCGCCACCGGCGGTGGCGCATACCGTGAGAACCGATCGCCATGCCTGCGGCGGCCAAGGCACGCACACCGTCCTCGTCGAGGAACCCCGGTGCGCCGAGCCGACCGGCCACGACGAAGAACGTCGCCGTCAGGCCGCGCTCCTGCAGGGCCGGAAGAGCGTGCTCGAGGTCGGAAGCGTTGCCGTCGTCGAAAGTGATCGCGACCTCGTCGCGGGCCACGGCCTGGTCGAGGACTTCGCCGAACTGCTCGCGGGTCACCCAGACGTTCGCCTCCCCGGCCTCGAGGCCGCGGATCGGCTCTCCGATGCCGTGAAACGTGAGGTTGATGGTGCGCTCCGCCACCAGACGAACAACGCGAATCCACACTGCGCGCTTGCGAGGGGCGGCCGCTGCCGCCGCGGTCGGGGGCGTAAGAAGGCCGCCGATCAGCCCGTTGTTCGAATGAAGGGCCGGGATCTGCTGTCACGTCCGCCATGAGTTCACGAGCCGAACTTCCCCGAAATCCATGAACGTCGTCACGACTCTGCGCGAGCTCTGGCGCCTCCGGCGCTGGGTCGCGATCATCGCTGCCGTCGCCGTGATGGCCGGCGGTCTCGTCCTCCTTCGCCCCGGTCTCCCGCCCCAGAGCCGCCAGTATCAGGTCGGCGTCTCGACGGCCCAGATCCTCGTCGACACGCCGAGCTCGCAGGTCGTCGACGTCTCGCCCAAGGGATCTGACCTCCTCGGTCTCCAGGCCAACCTCCTGGCCAGCCTCATGGTCGACGGCACGATCAGGACCGACATCGCCCAGCGCGCGGGGGTCCCGGCGAGCAAGCTCGTCGGCGTGACGAGCGCCGTCACCGAGCCGTCGGCCACCGGACCAACTCCGGTGAGCGCCCCCTCGGGCCCGAACGCCTACGTGCTCAACACCCAGATCCTCACCGATGCGGCGGGCGACAACCTCCCCATCATCCAGCTGAGCGCCCAGGCCCCGACCGCCGCCGCCGCCAACCGGCTCGCCAACGCCGCCATCGCCGGGCTGAGCGCGTACGTCAACACGCGCGCCGCGGCTGAGCGGATCCCCGACTCCGACCGCCTCCAGATCACCGGCCTGAACGCGTCGCCGGGGACGACGGACCAGCGCGGGCCGACGGCCACCGTCGCGGCCGTCGTCGTGCTCGTCGTGCTGATGCTCGGGTGCGGCTTCCTGCTCGGTGGTTTCGCCCTCGTCCGGGGGTGGCACGCGGCCGCCGCCTCGGAGAAGCTCGCAGCCGAGGAGCCGGAGCCCGCTTCCGCCCCACAGCAGGACCTCGGCGTGGCCCTCATCAGCCCGCTCGAGCCCCGCGACGACGACGCGTTGCTCGCCGCCGACGCCGAGTCCGACGACACGGTCTGGCTCGATCGCCGTGCCGAGCTTTTCGGAAGCCGCTAGTTCCGCGGGGACACCGTGAGTCACCGCCTCCCGGCCCGGCCGCTGACCCGCCGTCCCACCGTGACGGTCGTCATCCCCTGTTACAACTACGGTCACTACCTGCCGTTCGCGGTCGGCTCGGTGCTCGACCAGCCAGGCGTCGACACGGAGGTGATCCTCATCGACGATGCCTCGCCCGACGGCTCGGGAGAGGTCGTGCGCCGGCTCGGCGCCGCCGACGAGCGGATCCACCCGATCCTTCACGGCCAGAACCGGGGACACATCGCCACCTACAACGAGGGGCTGGCGCAGGCGCGCGGCGACTACGTCGTTCTGCTCTCGGCCGACGACGCGCTTCCGCCGGGGGCGCTCGGCCGAGCCACTGCGCTGCTCGACGCCCACCCCACGGTCGGCTTCGCCTACGGCCACCCCGTCGTCTTCGCCGAGGATCCGCCGCCCGTGCGCGCCGGGGTCCGGAACTGGACGGTCTGGCCGGGGCGCGAGTGGGTGGAGCTGCTCTGCCGGAACGGGCGCGGGCGGATCATCAACCCGGAGGTCGTCGTGCGCACCTCGATCCAGCACGCCATCGGCGGCTACGACCCCGAGCTGCCCCACTCCGGGGACTTCGAGATGTGGATGCGCGCGGCCGCGATCAGCGACGTCGGGCGGGTCAACGGCCCGGTCCAAGGCTTCTACCGGGCTCATCCGGACAGCATGCAGCGCACGACCTACGCCGGCCACGTCGTCGACCTGGAGGGCCGGCTGGCCGCGTTCGAAAAGCTGCTCGTCGGTCCGGCGGCGCCGATCGCCGACGGTGCGGAGCTCTTCGCCCGGGCCCAGCAGGCCCTCGCCCGAGCCGCCCTCACCTACGCGCGCTCGGCCTATGACCACGGTCGCGCGGGCGAGGAGCCCGTAGCCGAGTACCTCGCCTTCGCCGCCCGCGTCTGGCCGTCCACGCGCGAAACGCGCCAGTGGCGCGCACTGCACCAGCTCATGACGGCCGAGCCCCGGCGGGCCGAGCGCGGCCCGGGACCGCTCGTACGGAGGCTGGCCGAGGACCTCACCGGCCGCGTGCGCTGGCGGCGCTGGCGCTGGAGCGGGGTGTGAGCGGCGAGGCATCGCCGAGCGGCGAGGCGCCGCCGAGCGGCGAGGCGCCGCCGAGCGGCGAGGCGCCGCCGAGCGGCGAGGCATCGCCCTTTCGCCGGGTCCTGCGACGGACCACCGCCTGGAGCACGCTCGATGTCATCGTCAGCCGGGTGGGCCAGTTCTGCATGGGCGTGGCGGTGGCCCGCATCGTGGCCCCGAAGGAGTTCGGCGTCTTCGCCATCGCGCTCGTCGTCCACACCGTGGTCGTCAACATCTCAGAGCTTGGAGTCAGCGCCGCGCTCATCCGCGACGACCCCGAGCGGATCGCCTCGAGCGCACCGACCGCGGCCACGATCAGTCTCGCCTCGGGGGCGTTCCTCGGAGCGCTGATTGCCGGGCTCTCGCCCGTCCTCGCCGCCGGCCTCGGGTCCTCGCGCGCCGCGACGCCGATCGCCGTCATGGCCTTGAACCTCCCCCTCGCCGGCTTGACCGCAGTGCCCTCCGCCCTGCTCAAACGCGACTTCCGGATGGATCGCATCTTCGTCGCCGACGCGGCGAACATGCTCACCACCGCCGCCGTGGTCATTCCCCTCGCCCTCGCCGGCTGGGGAGCGCTCGCCCTCGCCTGGTCGTGGGTGGCCGGTCAGGTGGTGACGACCGTCGTTCTCCTCTCCTACCGCCGTGCGCGCTACTGGCCGGGATGGCAGCGCAGCGAGGTCCGCCGGCTGCTCGCCTTCGGGCTGCCCCTGGCCGGCGCGAACCTCCTCGCCTTCCTCGTCCTCAACGTCGACTACATCGTCGTCGGGCGAACGCTCGGGGCCGAGGCGCTCGGCTTCTACATGCTCGCCTTCAACATCTCCGGCTGGCCGATCAACGTCTTCGGCGCGGTCATCCGCAGCGTGTCCCTGCCCGGCTTCTCTCGCCTGCGGCTCGAGGGCGCGGCCATGCCGGAGCAGTTCCTGCGGGCGCTCCGGCTGGTGGCGGGTGTGACCATGCCGATCTGCCTCATCATTGGCGCGCTCGCCCACCCCGCCGTCGTCGCCATCTACGGCCATAAGTGGACGCCCGCCGCCGGCGCCCTCGTCGGACTCTCTGTCATGGGCGCCGGGCGCATCCTGCTCGAGCTCTGTGGTGACTTCCTCGTCTCGCTCGGGCGGACCCGCGCCGTCCTCGTCGCGCAGATCCCGTGGCTTCTCGCGCTCACGACGGCCCTTGTGTGGGTGGCGCCCCGGCACGGGATCCGCGGGGTCGCCTTCGGCCAAGCGGTCGTGATCGTCGCTGTCGTCCTCCCGGTGTACGCCGTCCTCCTGCGCCGCGGCGCGGTCCGCTCGCGCGACGCACTGCGCGCTCTCGCCCCGGCGGTGCTCTGGGCCGTGCTCGCCGCGGCCGTCGCCCACGTCGTGGCCGGCACGATCGGCAACCCGTACGCGGCCTGCGTCGCCGGCGGCGGCGCCGGCCTGTGCGTCGCCGCCATCCCCTTCCTGTCGAGGATCGCGCCTAGTCTCGGAAGGCTGCGGGCACGGGGGCCGGCCCGGCATCCCGCGCCGGCACCCCGAACCACCGGCGTGCAGGCGGAACATCTCGGGTGAGCAGCGATCCCATGCCCAGCAGGGCCCAGTCGCCGACCGTCGTGCTCTCACGCACGCAGGCGCCGCTCCCGAGATAGGCGCCCTGGCCGATGCGGCTGCCGCCGCCGACGCGCACGCCTGAGGCGATCGTCGCCCAGTCGCCGATCTCGACGTCGTGGGTGAGCACGACCTGGGGCATGACGGCGACGTGGCGGCCGACGACCACGTCGGCGGTCAGGTCGACGTGGGCGAGGAGGACCGATCCCGCCCCGACCACGCACGTCGACCCCACGGTGGCCGTCGGGTGGATGATCGTCGCGTAGCGCGTGTCCTCGAGGCCCAAGCGCTCGTCGAGGACGCGGCGGACCGTGTAGTTGTCCGGGCGGCCCGGGCAGAGCACGACGAGCGCGTCGGGATGATCGGCGAGGGCAGCGATCGGCCCGAGCACGGGAAGACCGCTCAGGACCTGGTCGTGCTTGGCCGCGTCATCGTCCAGGAAGCCCAGGAGATCCCACGTCGGTCGGGCCGCGTTCGCGGCGCGCACGGCCTCGGCCGCCTCGCGGGCGAACCCGCCGGCGCCGATGAGCAGCAGATCACGGAGCCTGGACGTCCGCGCCACCCCTCGGCCGGCCTCGCGAACGAGCGCTCAGCGCTCGCCGCGGAGCGGGACGACGGCGCCGTGGAACTCGAGGCTCCGCGAGGCCGCCTCGAGGATGTCGAGCACGCGCAGTCCGGAGCGACCGTCGGTGCGGCTCCGGCGCCCGCTACAGATGCAGTCCGCGAACTCCGTCATGACCCCCTGGAGGGCCTCCTTCTCGGGCAGCGCAGGCGCGATCATGTCGCCCGAGCGGTAGGACACGATGGCCTGGCGGCGGTCGTCCGGGGCGAGCTGCTCGGCCGCGGTCAGGTCGACCCCCCGGTCGTAGAGCGAGATCCGCTGGGCCGGGTTGAGGTCGTCCCAAACGAGCGTCCGCTTGGACCCACCGATCGTCGTCGTGCGGACCTTGATCGGGCTCAGCCAGTTGACGTGGAGGTGCGCGATGGCGCCGTGCGGGAGCTGCAGCGTGAGATAGGCGACGCAGGCCTGCCCCGCCCCGATCGGGTCGGCTCCGTGCGCGGCCACGGCGAGCGGCTCGCACCCCTCCGGAAGGATGAAGTCGAGAATCGACAGGTCGTGCGGCGCGAGGTCCCACAGCACATCGACGTCGCGCTGGACGAGGCCGAGGTTGATGCGGATCGAGTCGAGGAACTGCAGCTCGCCGAGCACGCCCGCGTGGACGAGCTCGCGGATCCGCTCCACCGCCGGGGTGTAGCAGTAGGTGTGGTCGCACATGAGGACGACGCCCTGGGCCTCGGCGGCGGCCACGAGCGCCCGGCCCTGGCTGTAGCCCGCGGCCAGTGGCTTCTCCACGAGCACGTGCTTGCCGGCGTCGATGGCGTTCATCGCCACCTCGAGATGCGTGGCCGGAGGCGTCACCACCGCCACGGCCTCGACGGTGGGATCGTCGAGCAGGTCCTGGAGGTCGTCGGTCACCGTGACCTCGGAGGTCCCGCCGGCGAGGCGGTTGGCCCGCGATAGGTCGGCGTCGCACACAGCCACCAGGCGCGTCACCGGCGACTGCATCGCGTTGCGCACGATGTTCTTGCCCCAGTAGCCCGCACCCACGACGGCGATCCCGATCGGATCGAGCTCGGGGTCACGGACCGCGGGTTGCGCGACGTGTTCTTCTACGTAGGTCGTCATCGAGTGGCCCTTTGTCTCGTGTCGTCGTGCGTGCGCGCCCGGTCAGACGTTCCCGCGGCGAGCGATGTGGCGTGCGGTGCGCAGGAGGATCTTCAGGTCGAGCCAGAGCGACCAGTTCGCGACGTAGAGGTAGTCGATGCCCACCATCTCCTGCATGGGGACGCGGAGCCCGAGCACCTGCCACGGACCGGTCATCCCCGGGGTGAGATGAAGGCGGCTGCGGTCGAGACCGAGCACCTGTGCGTCCTCGTCGACAACCAGGGGGCGGGGGCCGACGAGGCTCATCTCACCCCGGAGGACGTTTATGAGCTGGGGGAGTTCATCCATCGAGGTCCGGCGCAGGACGCGCCCGACCCGGGTCACGCGAGGATCCGCGGCGAGCTTGAACAATCCCGCCCCCGCCTCGTTGAGACTGCGCAGACTCTCCTTGGCGGCCTCGGCGCCCTGGATCATCGAGCGGAACTTGAACATCTCGAAGTGCCGGCCGTCGCGACCGACGCGGGTCTGGCGGAAGAGCACGGGACCGGGGGACTCGATCTTGATGACGGCGGCGATCGCCAGCATAAGCGGACCGAGCACGGCGCACACGACGGCGGCGAAGCACGCGTCGAAGACCCGCTTGAGTCGCCACGAGGACCGGGAGAGGCCGAAGCGACGGACGCCGAGCATGGTCATCCCGTCCACATCGTCGAACTCGACGGCCGACCCGACGACCTCGAACATGCGCGGCAGAACGCTCACCCGCACGCCGACGGCCTTGGCCACCCGGATGAGCTCGACCACGTCGTTTGTGTCCGTGGTCGTCGGCGCGATGATGATCCGGTGGATGCTGTGCTCCTCGACGATCCAGCGGATGAGGGTGGGGATCTCCGGCCAGTCGGACGCCTGCAGCTCCTCCTCGGCCAGAGGCAGCGAGGCGACCACGGCGGCCCGCGCCCGGCTCGAGAGGAGCTTGCCTCGGATCCGCTCGACGCGCGCGGTGTCGCCGATCACCAGGCAGCGCTCGGTCGGCGCCGAGTGACCCGCCACCGCGCGGGCAACCATCCGGCCGCCGAGGATGGCGGCGAAGGGCAGCACCCACAGCGCGACCATCAGGTCGCCCCCGAAGTGATTGCCGAGGACGCTCGTGCGCACGACGGCCAGCCCGAGCGCCAGGAGGCCGGTGAGCTGCAGGAGCAGCGGCACCTCGTCGAGGGTCGAGTGGACGAGGCGGAGGTCGTCGCGGTCGTAGAGGCCGGTGACCTTGAAGAGGAGGAGCACGAGCGCGCCGGCGGCCAGGGCGGTCACGAGCACATCCCGCTGGCCTGAGATCGCGAGCGCGATCGCCACGGCAGCGGCCGCGCCAACGACGTCGGCGGCGCCGAGCAGGCGGCGGTGCAGGGCCTCCCGCCAGAGGAGCGGCTCGGAGAAGCGCTCCTGGCTCTCGAGCGGACCGACCTCGCGCAGTGGCAGCGGCTGGGAGTGCTCGACCGGGCGCAGGGGCCGGAGCGAGAGGACCTCTGCGTCGGCGCTGCGGGTCTTGGGACGTGTGGCGACTTCCGGCGTCATCAGTTCGACCTAAGAACGGGCTATCGGCCCGTGGACTTTCTTGCCGATCGTTTTTCGCAGCGTTTTCACCGCGGAACGCGCTTCCGAGATGCCCGCGTAAGTAACTGCGCCCGAGGTGCGTTAAGTGGCAGTGAAACTCCGCCGAGTGATCGCCGCCGCGTGGATGCGGCGCATCAGCCGGATCCTCGTGATCAGCGGCTGCGTCTTCGCCGCGTTCCATGCTCCGGCGGGCGCGGCCGGGGGCCCGTGCGGGCCGCCGGTGGTCAACCCCGTGGCGTGCGAGAACATGCTCCCGGGCGACCCACCGAGCGACTGGAACGTCCAGGGCGCGGGCGACCCCACCATCCAGGGCTTCGCGACCTCGTTCAGCGTCAACGTCGGGCAGACGGTCTCCTTCAAGATCGACACCCCGTCGACGAGCTACCACATCGACATCCTGCGCCTTGGCTACTACGGAGGGCTCGGCGCCCGGAAGGTCGCGTCGAACATCAAGCCGACGGCGACGCTTCCCCAGACGCAGCCGGCGTGCCTGACCGACTCGAGCACCGGCCTCATCGACTGCGGCAACTGGGGGGTCTCCGCTTCGTGGACGGTGCCGAGCACGGCCGTCTCGGGCGTCTACATCGCCCACCTCGTGCGCGATGACTCCAAGGACCCCGGCGGCGACAGCCAGATCCCCTTCGTCGTGCGCGACGACTCGAGCCATTCGGCGATCCTCGTCTCGACCTCCGACGCGACGTGGGAGGCCTACAACAACTACGGCGGCAACAGCCTCTACGACTGCTCGGTCGCCTGCCCGCCTGGCAACCCGGGCGGCTACAAGGCCGCCTACGCCGTCTCCTACAACCGGCCCTTCGACGGCGCGCTGACCACCGATGACGGCGCCTCCTACCTCTACTACGCCGAGTATCAGATGATCCGTTTCCTCGAGGAGAACGGATACGACATCAGCTACACGAGCTCCGCCGACGTCGACCGCGCAGGTTCGCTGCTGCTCAACCACAAGATGTTCGTCTCCAGCGGCCACGACGAGTACTGGTCGGCCGGGCAGCGGACCAACGTCACGGCAGCGCGCGACGCCGGGGTCAACCTCGCCTTCTTCAGCGGCAACGAGGTGTTCTGGAAGACGAGGTGGGCGAACAGCGAGGACGGCTCGAACACCGCGTACCGCACGCTCATCACCTATAAGGAGACGCACTTCGACTCTCCCGTCGATCCCGCCGATCCGCCCACCTGGACGGGAAGCTGGACCGATCCGCGTTTCAGCCCGCCCGCCGACGGCGGCAACCCCCCCAACTCGCTGACGGGCCAGGACTTCCTGGTCAACGCGGGCACCGCCGACATCACCGTCCCCTCGACGTTCAGCAAGGTGCGCCTGTGGCGCAACACGAGCGTGGCCGGTCTCGGCTCGGGTCAGAGCGTCACCCTCGGGTCCGGCGATGGGACCCTCGGCTACGAATGGGACGTCGACGCCGATAACGGCTTCCGACCACCGGGCGAGTTCGATCTGTCCTCGACCACGGTCAGCGGGCTGCAGACGTTCACCGACTACGGCACCAACGTGGTCAACGGGACCACTGAGACCCACCATCTGACGCTCTACCGGGCTCCGAGCGGCGCGCTCGTCTTCGGCGCCGGCACGGTCCAGTGGGCCTGGGGACTCGACAACACGAACGCCTGGCAGGAGTCGGGCACGGACCCGAGCGGCAACCCGCCCGACCACAACATGCAGCAGGCGACGATCAACCTGTTCGCGGACATGGGCGCCCAGCCCGCGACGCTGATGTCGGGTCTCGCCTCCGCCTCGCCCTCCACCGACGCGACCCCGCCGACCTCGAGGATCACCTCGCCGGCGGCGAACGCCAACCTCCAGGACGGCAGCCAGGTCACCGTGTCGGGCAGCGCCACCGACGCAGGCGGCGGCGTCGTCGCCGGGGTCGAGGTCTCGGCCGACGGCGGCTCGACCTGGCATCCGGCCACGATCTCCGGATCGGACGCAACCACGGTGAGCTGGACCTACAGCTGGGTCGCCCACGGCAACCCAACCACGAAGATCGAGACCCGGGCCGTCGACGACAGCGGCAACCTCGAGACGCCCTCGGATGTCGAGTCGGTCAACGTGGCCTGCCCGTGCTCGATCTTCGGTACGGGCATGGCTCCCGCGGTCGCCGACTCAGGCGACGGCTCCTCGATCGAAGTCGGGATGAAGTTCACCTCCTCGGCCTACGGCCAGATCACCGGCCTGCGCTTCTACAAGGCGACGGCGAACACCGGAACCCATGTGGGCAGCCTCTGGACCGCCTCGGGGACGCTCCTGGCCCAGGCGACGTTCACCGGGGAGACGGCATCCGGCTGGCAGCAGGTCACGTTCTCGAGCCCCGTGACCATCACTCCGAACACGACGTACGTCGTGGGCTACTTCGCCCCCAGCGGCCACTACTCGGGCACGACGGGCTACTTCTTCCCGGCCCCCTCACCCCCGCCGACCGGCGGCGGCCATTACATCAGCCCCCCGCTCGCCGCCGTAGCGAACAACACGAGCGCCAACGGCCTCTACGCCTACACCACCACAGGTACCTTCCCCACGAGCAGCTACCAGGCCTCGAACTACTGGGTCGACCCGGTCTTCGTGCCGATAGCCTCGCCCGGTCAGGTCACCGGCGTGAGCGCCACGGCGGGCTTCGACTCGGCCACGATCAACTGGACGGCCCCGACCACGGGCGGGTCGGTCACCTCCTACATCGTGACCCCGTACATCGGCTCGACCGCACAGACGACGACGACGGTCACGGGCAACCCGCCGGCCACGGGCGTGACGATCACCGGGCTGCAGCAGGGCACCGCGTACACGTTCACCGTGGCGGCATCGAACCCCAACGGGGCGGGCCCGGCGTCGAGCCCCTCGAACACGGTCACGCCAACCGGGCCCACCTCCCCCGGAGCGCCCACCGGCGTGAGCGCGATCCCCGCGAGTGGGCAGGCGCTCGTGAGCTGGACGGCGCCGCCGACCAACGGCAGCGCGATCAGCGCCTACACGATCACCCCGTATCTCGGCTCGAGCGCCCAGGCACCGTTCCAGGTCACGAACGGGTCGGCCACCTCGGCCACGGTCACCGGGCTGAAGAACAACTCCGCCTACACATTCACCATGACGGCCACGAACGGCCTCGGGACCGGCCCCGCGTCCTCGCCCTCTCCGGCCACGACCCCCGAGGACACGATCTTCGATTTCACCACCCCCGGAACGCCCGACTCCGGCGACACCTCGTCGGTCGAGCTCGGCGTCAAGTTCACCGCCGACACGAGCGGCCAGATCATTGGCATCCGCTTCTACAAGGCGGCGGCGAACACGGGGAGCCACGTGGGCAGTCTGTGGACCTCGAGCGGGACCCTGCTCGCCTCTGGCACCTTCACGAACGAGACCGCCTCCGGCTGGCAGACCCTGCTCTTCTCGAGCCCGGTCATGATCACGCCGGGCACGA
Source organism: uncultured Solirubrobacterales bacterium (assembly GCA_963795525.1). Classification (GTDB taxonomy): domain Bacteria; phylum Actinomycetota; class Thermoleophilia; order Solirubrobacterales; family Solirubrobacteraceae; genus Palsa-465. The sequence continues at coordinate 223,965 of CAWCIA010000005.1, read as the reverse complement.
CCTACGTCGCCGGCTATCTCGACCCGGCCGGTCACTACTCCGCGACCACGGCGGGACTCAGCTCGTCGGTCGACAATCCGCCGCTCCACGCCGTGGGCAACGGCACGAGCCCCAACGGGGTCTTCGTCTACACCGCGACGAGCACGTTCCCGACGAGCAGCTACCAGTCCAACAACTACTGGGTCGACGTCCTCTTCGCTCCCACTCCGCCCGGCCAGGTCACGGGCGTGAGCGCGACCGCGGGCCACAGCTCGGCGACCGTGAGCTGGACGGCTCCGGGCAGCGGCGGGGTCACCTCCTACACGATCACCCCGTACATCGGCTCGACCGCCCAGACAGCCACGACGATCACGGGCACCCCGCCGGCCACGACGGCGACGATCAACGGCCTGACCCCGGGGACCGCCTACACGTTCACCGTCCAGGCGGCCAACAGCACCGGCGCCGGGACCGCTTCGAGCCCGTCCAACGCGGTCACGCCGACCGCCCCGAGCGGACCGGGCGCGCCGACGAGCGTCACCGCCAGCCCGGCGTCCGGGCAGGCGCTCGTGAGCTGGACCGCCGCGCCCGCCAACGGCAGCGCGATCAGCTCCTACACCGTGACGCCATACCTGGGCACGACCGCCCAGACGCCCGTGACCGTCAACAACGGCTCGGCCACCTCCGCCGCGATCACCGGACTGACCAACGGCACCGCCTACACCTTCACCGTGACGGCCACGAACGGCCTCGGGACCGGGCCGGCGTCCACGGCGACCTCGGCGACCACGCCCGAGGACACGATCTTCGACTTCGGCACCCCGGGGACGCTCGACTCCGGCGACACCTCGTCGGTGACGCTCGGGGTCAAGTTCACCGCCGACGTGACCGGCCAGATCACGGGCGTCCGCTTCTACAAGTCGCCCGCGAACACGGGCACGCACATCGGCAGCCTGTGGAACGCGGGCGGGAGCCTGCTCGCGTCGGGCACGTTCGCCGGCGAGACGGCCTCGGGCTGGCAGACGCTCGGGTTCTCGAGCCCGGTCACGGTCACCGCCGGGACGACGTACGTCGCCGGCTACTTCGCGCCCGCGGGCCACTATTCGGTCAGCCCCGGAGGCCTGAACAGTGCAGCTGACAACCCACCGCTGCACGCCATTGCGAGCGGCGGCACCGGAAACGGTGTGTACGCGTATGGCTCCTCGAGCACCTTCCCGGCGAACGCCTACAACGCGTCCAACTACTGGGTCGACGTGCTCTTCGCCCCCTCCGTGCCGGGCCCGGTGAGCGGCGTGAGCGCGACCGCGGGCATGCAGTCGGCCACGGTGAACTGGACCGATCCGACGACCGGCGGCAGCCCCACCGGCTACACGGTCACGCCGTACATCGGCACCACCGCCCAGACCCCCGTCAAGGTCACGAGCGGCTCGGCGACGTCGAGCACGGTGAGCGGCCTGGCGGCGGGCACCGCGTACACGTTCACGGTCCAGGCGACGAACGCCTACGGCGCCGGACCTGCCTCGGGCAAGACCAACGCGGTCACGCCATCCGGACCAGGAGTGCCGTCCGCCCCGACCGCGGTGGGCGCGATCCCGGCGAGCGGACAGGCGCTCGTGAGCTGGACGGCGCCCGCGAGCAACGGAAGCGCGATCAACTCCTACACCGTGACGCCCTACATCGGCACGAGCGCCCAGACCCCGGTCACGGTGAACAACGGCTCGGCGACGTCGACCACCGTCACCGGGCTGACGAACAACACCGCGTACACCTTCAGCGTGACGGCCACGAACAGCCTCGGCACCGGCCCGGCGTCGAGCGCGTCCCCCGCGACCACGCCCGAAGACACGATCTTCGACTTCAACACCCCGTCGATCGTCGACTCCGGGGACACCTCCTCGGTCGAGCTCGGGGTCAAGCTGACGGTCGATGTGACCGGCCAGATCACCGGCATCCGCTTCTACAAGGCCCCGACCAACACCGGCACGCACATCGGCAGCCTCTGGACCACGAGTGGCACCCTGCTCGCCTCCGGCACGTTCACCAACGAGACCGCCTCCGGCTGGCAGACGATGGTCTTCTCGAGCCCGGTCAACGTGACCGCCGGAGCCACCTACGTGGCCGGTTACTTCGCCCCTGGCGGGCATTACTCCTCGACGCCGGCAGGGTTGAACTCGCCGTTTGACAATCCGCCGCTGCACGCCGTCTCCAACACGACGAGCGCGAACGGCGTCTACGCCTACAGCTCGACGAGCACCTTCCCCACCAGCACGTATAACGCCACGAATTACTGGGTCGACGTCCTGTTCGCGCCGTGAGGATAGCCATGTCAACGCACCGCTCCCACACCACCACCACCGGCCTGCTCGCCGGCCTGGCCATCGCCGCGGCCCTCGCCGGCTGCGGCGCCAGCTCGACGCACAAGCCGCCCGTGCAGGCCGCCCGGGCGACGACGAGCGAGAGCAACGCCGATGTGGGCAGCGCGGCGATCCAGGGCGGCCGGGCCCTCACGCCGACGCCGGCGGGCGCGACGACGGCCCCCCGCACGCGCAGCACAGCGGGCACGGCGAACCGGAGCACGGCCGGCGCGGGCACCAGCCGGACGACCCACTCGGCCAAGGCCGGGCACACATCCGGCTCCTCCATCGGGAGGACCGTGGCCGTGCAGAAGGCGCGCCAGGCCCCGGATACCTCCAAGGACGACGAGAGCTCGACCGGCGCGAGGACGCTCGATCCGTGCACGCTGGTCAGCGTCTCGGAGGTCCAGAGCATCACCGGCGGAGGATTCATCGGCCGCGTCGAGGCGCCGCTCGGACCGACGTGCATCTACCACGTGAGCGGAGCCCCGAGCGACGTGACCCTCGCCGTCGAGGCGGCAAGCACCGCCCCGGCCGCGCACAAGGGCGTCCGCCAGAATATCTCCGTGGCCGGCCACACCGGGTACTGCCTGAAGCTCGGCGGCGCCATGCTCCTCGTCCCGCTCTCCGGTGGGCGCGTGCTCAACGTCACCGCTCCCTGCGCCCTGGCACAACGATTCGCGGCCGCGGCGCTCGGCCATCTGACGGCATGAAAGATTGACTGCGCCGAGGGCGTTGAGTTGACATGATCAGCTCATCCCTCCGCGGCGCACGCGCCCTCGTTACCGGTGGCGCCGGGACCATCGGCTCCCACATCGTTGACCAACTGGTGGATGCCGGAGCCGCCGAGATCATCGTGCTCGACAACTTCGTGCGCGGCCGCCGGGAGAACCTCGCCCGCGCGCGGGCCGGCGGGGTGGTGCAGGTGATCGACGGCGACATCCGCGATCAGACGCTGCTGGCACGCACCATGCGCGGCATCGATGTCGTCTTCCATCAGGCGGCGCTGCGGATCACCCAGTGCGTCGAGGAGCCGCGGCTGGCCCTCGAGATCCTCGTCGACGGAACCTTCAACGTCCTCGAGGCGGCGGCGCGCGAGCGCGTCGGGAAGGTCGTGGCCGCCTCGTCGGCCTCGATCTACGGCATGGCTGAGGAGTTCCCCACCACCGAGCGCCACCACCCGTACAACAACGACACGCTGTACGGCGCGTCCAAGTGCTTCAACGAGGGACTGCTTCGCAGCTTCCACGCCATGTACGGCCTCGATTACGTCGCTCTGCGGTACTTCAACGTCTACGGCGCCCGCATGGACATCTTCGGCCTCTACACCGAGGTACTCATCCGCTGGATGGAGCGCATCGCCGAGGGCCTGCCTCCCGTCATCCACGGCGACGGCACGCAGACGATGGACTTCGTCTATGTCGAGGACATCGCCCGCGCGAACCTGCTCGCGGCCACCTCCGACGTGACCGACGCGGTCTACAACGTGGCCAGCGGGGCGGAGACGAGCCTGAACGAGCTGGCGGCCAAGCTGACCCGCGCGATGGGCTCGGAGCTCCCCGTCGAGCGCGGGCCGGAGCGAGGCGTGGCCAAGGTCAGTCGCCGGCTCGCCGACACTCAGCTGGCGCGCGACGAGATCGGCTTCGAGGCCGAGATCGGCATCGACGAGGGTTTGCGTCGGCTCGTCAACTGGTGGCGGGCGGAGAACCGCACACACGAGGCCACCCGCCTGCGGGTCGCCTGACATGGACGTCCCCTTCGCTCGCCCGTTCCTCACCGGCCGCGAGGGCGCGGCCGTCGCCGAGGTCATCGCCACCGGCTGGGTCTCGCAGGGCCCGAAGGTCGCGGCCTTCGAGCGTGCCTTCGCCGAACTCGTCGGCGCCCCCGAGGCGGTGCTAACCACGAGCTGCACGACGGCGCTGCACCTCGCGCTCCACGGCGCGGGCATCGGCCCGGGCGACGAGGTCATCGTTCCCTCGCTCTCGTTCGTGGCCACGGCCAACGCCGTGCGCCACTGCGGCGCAACACCGGTCTTCGCCGACATCGACCCACAGACCTACAACCTCGATCCCGAGGCGGCCGAGCGCGCGATCACGCCGCGCACGGCGGCGATCATGCCCGTCCATCAGGTCGGTCTCCCGGCGGATATGGACGCCTTCCTGGAGATTGCCGCCGGCCACGGCCTGCTCATCGTCGAGGACGCCGCCTGCGCCATCGGCGCGCGCTACAAGGGCCGCCCCGTCGGCTCCCTGAGCCCGCTCGCCTGTTTCTCGCTGCACCCCCGGAAGGTCATCACCACAGGGGAGGGCGGCGTCATCGCCGTCGGCGACCCCGAGCTGGCCGCGCGCCTGCGCCGGATCCGCCAGCACGGCATGAGCGTTTCCGACCTCGACCGCCACAGCACGGAGCGGGTCGTCATCGAGTCCTATCCCGAGCCCGGCTTCAACTACCGGATGACCGACATGCAGGCCGCTCTCGGCCTCTGCCAGCTCGAGGTCCTCGACGAGATCCTCGAGCGCCGCCGGGTCCTGGCCGAGCGCTACACGGCCGCGCTGGAGGAGCTGCCCTATCTCGAGCCGCCGTTCGAGCCGGAGTACGCCGAGCGGACGTGGCAGTCCTACTGCGTGCGCGTCCTCCCCGGCTCCCCCGTGGAGCGGACCGAGCTCATGCAGCTCCTGCTCGCCGACGGCATCGCGACTCGCCGTGGCGTGATGGCCATCCACGAGGAGGAGGCCTACGCGGGCGACCGTGACTACCTCCTCCCGCACACCGAGGCGGCCGCGCGCGACGTCGTCATGCTCCCGCTCTTCGCCGACCTCACGTTCGAGCAGCAGGACTACGTGCTGCACCGGCTCGCCGCGCACTTGGGCGCCGCGGTCGCGGCTTAGCGGCGTTCGCTTCTCGCTCACCCCTGGAGCGCCGACCACGCCCGGGCGATGTCGGCCCCGAGCCGGCAGTTGCCGCGGACGATCTCGAGGTTGACCGCCACGCTCAGACCGTCGGTGTGCTCGTGGATGTAGTCGAGCAGGAACGGCGTGATGTCCTTGCCGCGCACCGAGGACGCATCAGCGGCGGCGAGGGCCTCGGAGAGCAGGCGATCGTGCAGGGCGGGATCGAGCTGCGCCGTCTCCGGCAAGGGGTTGGCCACCAGGATCCCCCGCGGCAGGCTGAGCCCATCGGCGGCGAGCATCACCTGAGCGATCTCCTCGGCGGAGCCGACCGAGAAGTCGACCGCGTGGTCGCTCGTGCTCAGCCAGAAGCCCGGGAAGTGGTCGCTCCCGAAGACCAGGACGGTTACGCCGAGGGTCTCGAGCCGTTCGAGCGTGGCACCGATGTCGAGGATCGACTTCACGCCTCCGGAGACCACGGTGATCCGGCAGCTTCCCAGGACCCGCAGGTCGGCTGACTCGTCGAAGGTGCGGGCGGCGTCGCGGTGCACGCCGCCGATCCCGCCGGTGGCGAACACGCGGAGGCCCGCCTGCGAGGCCAGTTGCGCGGTGGCGGCCACGGTCGTTCCCCCGCTCGCGCCCTGGGCCATGGCCACCGGCAGGTCGCGGGCGCTCAGCTTCAGCGCCGCCTCGGCGCCCGCCAGGCGCTCCAGCTCCCCCGCCTCGAGGCCGATGTGGGCGATGCCGTCGAGGACAGCGATCGTGGCCGGGACCGCACCCCGTTCGGCCACCGTGCGCTCGAACTCGAGGGCGGCGTGCACGTTCTCGGGGCGGGGCAGGCCGTGCGTGATGATCGTCGACTCGAGCGCCACGACCGGGGCGCCGTCACGCAGCGCTCGGGCGACCGGCTCGGAGACGACCAGGCGGGGACGGGGCACTGCTGACACGCTACCGGGGACGCCAGGGCCGCGACAGCGATGATGTGCGGTGTGAGCCCGATGGGCGCGGCATGCGCGAACCGCTGAGCATCGCCACGATCGGCGACCTGATCCTCGACGTCGTCGTCCTGCCCGAGGCGCCGCTCCTGCCCGATGGAGACACGCCCGCCACGGTCCGCCTGTCGGCCGGCGGGCAGGCCGCCAACGTGGCCGCCTGGGCGGCCGCCCTGGGCGCGCGGAGCAGGCTCATCTGTAAGCGCGGGGAGGACACCGCCGGCGAGCTGGCCGCCGCGCAGCTCGCTCGCCACGGCGTCGAGATCTGCGGCCCCGTCGCGCCCGGCGCCGGCGGCGTGGTCGTCTCGGTCCGGGGCGCTCCGGGCGAGCGGACGATGGCCTCCGACCGCGGGGTCGCGGCGACGCTCGCGCCCGCTGAGCTCGACCCGTCGTGGCTCCGGTCCTGCGACGTGCTGCACGTCTCGGGCTACTGCCTGCTGCGCGAGCCGATGGCGCAGGCGGCGATCGAGGCGGCCCGCCTCGTCCCCCGCGTCACCGTCGACCTGGCCTCGGCTCACGACATCGAGCTGGTGGGGGCTCGGCGGTTCACCGCCCGCCTGCAGGCGCTCGGGGCCGAGCTCGCCTTCGCCACCGAGTCCGAGCGGGCGGCGGTGCCCGACTTCGACACGACCTGGGTCATCAAGCTCGGCGCGGGCGGCGCACGCTGCCGCGAGGGTGAGTATCCGGCCGCCCCGGCGCGCGTGGTCGACACGACCGGCGCGGGCGACGCGCTGGCGGCCGGGTATCTGGTCGGCGGCCCCGAGCTCGCGATCGAGGCCGCGGCACGGTGCGTGGAGCTGGTGGGGGCGATGCCCCCAGGCCCTACGCTCGCTGGAGCGCCACGACCGCCGTCGTCATGACCTTCGTCTTGACCGCGTGCTCGGCCGGCACGGAGGCGAGGATGATCGCACCCGAGGCCACCTGGACGCCGTCGCCGAGGTGAACGTGGGGCTCGATGAAGATCCCGGTGCCGAGCCGGCAGCGGTCGCCGATCTCGACCAGGCCCGAGGTCATGCACCCGGGGCCGGTCGAGATGTCGTTGCCGAGCCGCGAGTGGTGATCGAAGGAGTTGTAGGCGGAGATGAAATTGTTGTCGCCGAGGACCGTCTCGACGCCGAGGTGGCAGTTCGCGCACACGACGTTGCCCGTGCCCAGGCGCGCTCCGGCTCCGAGTCGCACGGTGGGGTCGATCACGTTGGCGAGGGGCAATCCGGCGGCCTCGCACCGCTGGCGCAGGCGCGTGCGGGCGGGCACGGAGGTGGAGATCGCGATGACGGCCGCGTCCACGGCGCCCGCGGCGAAGAGCTCGAACGCGCGATCGACGCCGCCGACCACCGGGACGCCGGCGACGAGGGAGCCGAAGCGCGCGCGATCGTCGTCGACGACCGCGAGGGCGGTCTGCTCCTCGTCGTGGCCGAGGATGTCGAGGACCTGGGTGGCTCCCAGGCCGGCGCCGATGACGACGAGGCGGCGGACTCCGGCCGGCGCCTCGAGGGGGTCGGGGAGCGCCGGTCCGTGGCCGTTGGACCGCGCCGCGGCCTGCTCGACCATCTTGGCCGTGACGAGATCGGTGGTCGCCATTGCGAGCGCGTCGACGTCGACGTCCAGTTCGTCGGCGCGCCGCCGGGCCGGCAGGGTGATGCGGGCCGCGTGCGTCTCGTCGGCCGCCCGCGAGGCCGCGCTCTCGCGTTCGCTGACGAAGGCCTCGAGCTCATCGACGCTCTCGAACACACCCCCGAGCGGCTGGTCGAGCCGGACCTGGTCGCCCACAGCACAGAGCTGGAGCAGCCGTCCTTCGCCCGGAGACTCGACGTCGAAGATGGCCTTGCTCGTCTCGATCTCGACGAGCAGCTCGCCGGCCTTGACCTCGGCGTGATCGGTGACGTGCCAGCGCAGGACGGCGGCCGTCTCGCTGTTGACGTCGGTGGTCGGGACGCGGACGTCGATCATGTCGACGCGGCGCGGATCGCGGCTTCCACCTGGGCCTCGCCGACGATCACCTCGCGCTCGCGCTCGCGCGCGCTCGGGATCACATCTGGCCGACTGGCCACGACGTCGACTGGACGGCGCAGCGCGCCGAACAGGCTCCGAGAGGTCACCGAGGCGATCTCGCTGCCCCAGCTCCATCCGGCCGTTCCCTCTTCGAGCGTGACCAGGCTTCCGGTGGCCGTCGCCGAGGCCGTGATCGGATCGAGATGCAGCGGCGCCAGCTGCCCGGCCACGAGCAGCTCGACGAAGATCTCCTCCTCGAGGGCGAGCCGCGCCTGGACACGGCGGGCAAGCTCGGCCTGGTAGCCGTAGGCGACCACGGTGGCCCGACACTCGTCCCGCGGGGCGTAGCGCACGCTGACCGTCGGCACGGTCGAATTCGTCGACCACGTCTCGACCGTCGCTCCCGCCAGCTCGCGTGGCTCGATCATCTCGAGCGGATAGAGGAGCTTGTGCTCGATCTGGAGCGCCGGCGCGGTCTGGCTGAGCAGCGCGCCGAGGATGTCCTCGGGCGCGTGGAGCAGTGACGCGCTGACGACGCGCAGGTGCGGGATGCCGAGGACGTGCTTCTCGATGCTCTGGCTGTGCGTCGGGCCGTAGCCCCGGCCCCCTCCCGAGGGGACGCGGATGAGAACCGGGCAGCTCGCGTTGCCGTCGTACATCGCTTCGTACTTGGCGATGTGGTTGAGCAGCTGATCGAAGCAGAGGGTGAGGAAGTCGCCGAACATCACCTCGGCGATGGGACGAAAGCCGGCCAGCGCAAGTCCTGCCGCTATGCCGGCGATCGCCCCTTCGCTGATCGGCGTCTGGCGCACGCGCCCCGGAAACGCGGACGTGAGTCCCCGGGTGACCTTGAACGCCCCGCCGTAGGGATCAGCGATGTCCTCCCCCAACACGATGACGCGCTCGTCCTCGGCGAGAGCCTGGTACAGCGCCTGGCCGAGTGCCCGGGCGTAGATCACGACTGCGTCAGCTCCCCGACGAGCCCGTCGATCTCCGCTGAGACCTCGAATTCGATGCGGCTACGTGCCTCATCGCCCAAACGCGGACCGTGCACACGCAGCGGGTCGAGCGCCCATCGCGCCTCCACCTCCTCGACCGGACGATTGTCGTCGTTCTTGGAGTGGTGGCAGAGACGGTAGGTGTGAATGACCAGCGCGCACGGCGCCCGGTGCTCGCGCACGTAGCGTACGGCGGGCGCGGCCGCGGCCTCGATCTCGAGCACGTCGGTCGAGTCGACCTCCTCGACCTGTATGCCGAACGCCTCGAAGCGCCCGCGGATGCTTCCCGCGAGATTGAGGCGCGAGGGCGTGCTCTGCGACCAGCCGTTGTCCTCGACCACGACGAGCAGCGGCAGGTTCCATAGCGAGGCCAGGTTGAGCGACTCGTAGACGAGGCCCTCGCCCAGCGTGCCGTCGCCGATGAATACCACGCTGATGTCGTCGGTGCCGGCCAGCTCGTAGCCGAGCGCGATCCCGGCGGCCGCGGGGACGATCCCGCCCTGCACGCCATTGGACTTAAAGCCGGGTGCGGCCAGGTGCTGGCTGCCGCCGATGCCCCCGCATACCCCTTCGGGCAGTCCCATGATCTCCGCCATGAGGCCGCGCGCGTCGCCCGTCCGGGCCAGATAGTGGCCGTGGCAGCGATGGTTGGAGAAGACGTGGTCCCCGGCCCGCAGCTGGTCGCTCACCGCGACCGCGTCGGCCTCCTGGCCGATGCAGGCGTGCGTGGTGCCGTTGAGCACCCCGGTGTCGAAGAGCTCGAGCAGGCGCTCTTCGAAGCGGCGAATGAACAGCATCTGCCGGTAGAGCGCTTCCTCCCGGTTGTCCTCATCGTGGCGGACGAGGCGCTCGGCAGGACTCGAGACGAGAGTCACCATACATGCGAACAACGCGACGGGCCGAGGAGAACTTCTCCGCCCGCAACCAGCCCGCGCGTGCTCCCATTTGCGGTTGACCAGTTGGTTTTACGACAAGCCGCTGCACGCGTATGCGAGTAAGCGAGCTGATCGCGCGTTCTCTGTGCATGGAAATGCGCGGGTTGATCGTCGTCGACGACCCCCTCCGCGACCCGCTTGGCCCCCCGCTTCTCCAGCCCGGGTCCCTGCAGCCCGTCGCCAACCGTCCGATCGCCGAACACGTCCTCGACATGTTCGCTCAGGCCGGCGTGCGCGAAGTTGTCGTCGCGTCGGCGCGCGAGATCACTCCCGCGGTCCGCGAGTGCCTCGCCCCATGCGAGACGGCGCGGACGACGCGCGTGCGCTTCGTCGACCAGCCGGGCCCGGTCGACCTCCGGGACGCGATCCGCCTAGCCGTGCCCCTGCTCGAGGACGCCCCATGCATCATCCACGTCGGCAACGGCCTGCTCGACGAGCCGCTCGGGCCCCTGGCGGCTCGGGTGGCGGACTCGCCCGACGTCGTGGTCTCGCTCTATCGCAGCGCGGCCCCGTGGACCCGGCTGAGCCCGCTGACGCGGGAGCTCCTTCCCGCCCCCCAGCTCTTCGGGCCGCGCGAGACCGTGGGTGTGGCCGGCGTGTGGTTCGCCGGGCCGCGCACGCTCCCTCACCTGACCGCGATCCAGGTTCTGCCGGGCGGCGAACTCGACCTCACCGGCGTGGCGCAGGGCATCGCCGGCCTCGGCGGGCGCCTGCGGCCGGGCTCCGTGCGCAGCTGGCACCGGTACGCGGGCGATCCGGGAGAGCTCCTCGAGCTCAACCGCGTCGCCCTCGACCGCCTCGAGCCCGCCCCGCCCGATCCCCACCTGCGCCGGCTGTACGGCAACCAGATCGACGGGCGCGTGCAGATCAGCGAGCAGGCCTCGGTGCGTACGAGCGTGATCATCGGCCCCGCCGTGATCGGCCCCCACGCCCAGATCTCCGACTCCTACATCGGCCCGTACACCTCGATCGGGCCGCGGGCCCGCGTCGAGGGCGCCGAGCTCGAGCGCTCGATCATCGCGGCCGGCGCGAGCGTCATGCACATCGGCGGGCGCATGGTGGCCAGCGTGGTCGGCCGCGACGCGCGCATCTTTCGCGAGTTCTCGCTCCCCTCCGGGATCCGGGTCCGCCTCGGCGACGGCACCGAGGTCGCGCTCTGCTGAGGGCTACATCCGCCCGATGGATGGGCCGGGTGCGGCGCAAGGGCTGTTTCGGGCCGGCCACAAGAACGGCGCGGGCCGGGGGTGCGTGGCGGGCGGGCTTTGTGGCGGGCATAAACGCGCGCACCCCTCGATTGCGGAGGGGGTCGGCACGTCCGTGACCGGATTCCGGACCTAAACGCGCCTACCCCCAGCGCGCGGCGGGGGTCGGCGCGTCTATGCCCGGCGGAGCGCGACCTCGGTCCCACTCGCATCCCCAGCCCGCGCCGTTCTTGCAGCCGAAGCGCGACGCCCTGCGGCCGGCTCAGCCGCGGATGCTGAGCCGGTAGACGGTGAAGGCGATGGCCGCGCAGGCCACCGCGACGATCCAGAAGCGCAGGATGATCTTCGTCTCCGACCATCCCTGGAGCTCGAAGTGGTGGTGGATCGGCGCCATCAGGAACACGCGCTTGCGGAAGCTGCGGAACGAGAAGACCTGGATGAGGACCGACAGGGCCTCGATGACGAAGATGCCGCCGAGGAGGATGAGCAGCACCTCGGTGTTGGTCATGATGGCCAGTCCGGCGATCGCCCCCCCGAGCCCGAGCGAGCCGGTGTCCCCCATGAACACGCTGGCGGGAAAGCTGTTGAACCAGAGAAAGCCGATGCACGCGCCCACAAGGCACGACGCGAGCAGCGTGAGGTCCGTCTCGCCGGGGGTGATGAAGGTGATGCCGATGTAGGCGAGCAGGACGATGGCCGCGCAGCCTGCGGCCAGGCCATCGAGCCCGTCGGTCAGATTGACCGCGCTCGTCGTCCCGGCCACGACGAGGTAGATGAAGAGCGGGTAGATCGGCCCGAGGTCGACCGAGACGTCGACGAAGCGCAAGCGCACGGCCGAGGGCACGCCCGCCTTCTGTGTGGCCACCCACCACAGGCCGAGCGAGATGAGGATCGTGACGATGAGCTTGGTCCGGGCGCGCAGGCCGAGCGAGCGGCGCTTGACGATCTTCGTGTAGTCGTCGGCGAAGCCGAGCAGCGCGCAGGCGATCGTCACGCCGAACACCCCCAGGGCGGACCAGAACTCGGAGCCCGAGCCGCGGTTGGAGAGGATGAGGAAGGGGACGGCGACAGCGGCGACGATGATGATCCCGCCCATGGTCGGCGTCCCCGCCTTGGTCTGGTGGCCGCTCGGCCCCTCCTCCCGGATGTTCTGGCCAAACGCCCGCCGCCGCAGGAAGTCGATGAACTTCGGGCTGAGGAACAGGCACAGCAGCAGCGAGGCGGTGCCGGCGATGAGGACGCGGCCGGAGATCGAGCCCGTCAACGGCCGCCTCGCTGGTCTGTCATCTGCCGTCTGGGGGTTGGCGTCATCGCGATCATCGGGTCAACGTCACCCCCCCGGCCGGGCGCTGCCGGGTGTCACCGGCGCTGGCCAGGGGACTGCACCGGGCGCCCGAGTCTAGAGCCCGTCACGGCGGGAGTCCGCGGCGGCCACGTCAGCGAAGCGACGGACTCAGGTGCCGCGGCCGTCGGTCGGCCAGCCCAGGCTGGCCACGCCGCCCATCGTCCCCCGCAGCACCGCGTGTTCGCCGTAGCGCTTCGTGATCGCGTAGAGGATCCCGCCCGACGTGGTCCTGACGCGCAGCAAGGTGTGCCAGCCGCCGTGCTCCTGCTTCTGGATTGTGACCGTCCCGGCGTGCGGGGCCCGGGCCCAGAGGATGAGCTTGCTCTTGCCCGTGCGCACGGCCACGAAGGGGAAGCGGTAGGCGATGGACGACGGCTTGGGCGCGCCCGTGACGGTGAACAGGCCGGAATAGCTGAACGACTGCTGGGCGATCACGTCGCGCAGGAAGAACCAGAAGATGTGGCCGACCCCCTGGCTCCACAGCTGGTAGAAGCCGAGCGAGACGTAGTAGGCCTGGCGGGCCAGGCTGTACTTCGGCTGGGAGGTCCAGTCGATCTCGGTGATCCACAACGGCTTGGGACCGGCCGGGAGCACGCGGTGGTCGTGGCTTGCGGCCGAGACGATCCGGGTGATCTTCCCCAGGTCGGGCACGGCGATGTCGCCCGGAACCTGCGCGTGGACCCGCGGCGTGGCGCCGTAGGGATGGTGATCGAGCCCGTCGAGGTGCGGCGGGTTCGGGCACGAGAGCGGCCGCAGCGCCGCGTTCAGGCAGAAGAGCTGCTGGAGGAAGTACACCGGGTACATGCGCAGGCCGCCGGGCGGGTCGCCGTAGGGGGCGGTCCCGGCGGCGAGCACGGTGGCATGGGCCTGGGCCGACTTGACACCCGCGTAGAAGGCGTTGAGCAGGGCTCGGTAGATGCCCGGGCTGGCGGGCACGAACGCCCCCGTCGAGGTCTGGTACCACTGGGGCAGCAGGTAGTTGTCCAGGTTGGGTTCGTTCCAGGCCTGGAACCAGCTGACCTTGGGCAACGTCTGCCCCCCGTCCTTGAAATGGCCGGAGTAGCGCACGGCGAGCGCGTGCCCGAAGGCGCCGAAGTCCCGCGGGTTCGGATTCCAGACGCCGTTGAAGGGCAGCCCCGCGGGCAGGCCCTGTTCGGCCCACGTCGGCGCCTCGCGGACCATCAGGAGGACCTGCTCTCCGTGGCCGGTGATCGCCTCGACCGCGGCGTCGAGCCCGGCCCAGGAGTAGTGGGGGTCGGCGGGGTTGGACTCGTTCCAGTGCGCGGGACGGGTGAAGGGGGCGACCTGCGACCACGTTGTCTGCAGGCGCACGGCCTGCGAGCCGACGGAGCTCGCGCGGTCGAGCCAGAGCGAGCGCTCCGAGCCCGACGTCCCGGCGAACACCGGATCGTCGGAGAGGCCGAGGGTCAGGCTCGACGGACCGGGCAGCGCGCGTGCCCCCGCCGCGCCGGCGAGCAGGAGGCCGAGCGCGATCGCGATGGCGAGGACCAGGGTCCGCGCAGGCTGCCGGCAGGTCTCAACCATGACCCAGAGCCTCCAGGGCGCCGAGCGCGACGATGACCACGCCGCCGGCCAGCCAGCCGGCAACCTTCAGGCGCAGATGCGGCGGGCGCGGCCCGTATCCCGGATCGGCGGCGCCGAGCAGGCGGCCGAGAGCGCCGCGGAAGTCCGCGGCCGGCACGGGGCGCTCGCCGGCCATCCGGCGCTCGAGCTCGGCGTCGGCGCGAGTATCAGGTGTCGGATCGGTCATGGGTGGAAGATCGGGGAGCGGGGATTGAGGCTGCGGGCCCGGCGGTAGTCGGCCAGAGCGACCCGGGGGCGGCCTCGCTCGGCCTCGATGCGCGAGAGCACGAGCCACGTCTGCCAGTTGTCCGGCTCGGCGGCCGTGGCCTGAGTTGCCTGGACGGCCGCCGCGGCGTCGTTGCCGGCCTGCTCGAGGACGAGGGCCTCCTGCAGGCGCGCCGAAGCCGAGTCGGACTGTACCGAGACCGCCGTGGCCGCCTCTCGCAAGGCGAGCGGCGCATTGTGATCGCGGACCGCGGCCTGGCTGGCGCGCACGGCGACGGTGCCCGCGAGCGGAATGCCGATGGCCACGAGCGCGCCGACCGCGACCGCGACGATCACCGCGCGCAGGGCGAGCCCGGGCAGGGCGCGCGGCCAGCGGCGGCGCGCCGGCGCCCCGGCGGAGTCACCGTCGGCGCCGCGCCCGACGGTGACGCTCGCCCGCGCGGGCGCGAGCACGGCCGCGGCGAGCAGGAGCACGGCGACGGGCAGCACGGGAACCTGCCAAAGCCAGTCGAAGCCCGCCCCCACGATGAAGGCCGCGATCGCCGCCGCCACCGCGGCCGCGCGGGTCCGGCGCTCGGGCGTGGTCCCGCGCACGCAGCGCGCCGCGGCCAGGAGCACGGCGATGAGGAAGCCGACCAGGGCCGCGAGCCCGACCAATCCCGTCTCGGTCAGGGTCTCCACGTAGAGCGAGTGCGCGTTCTGGACATAGCTCCAGACGGGCGCGCGCGGCAGCCACACGAGCTCGAAGCTGCCCGGCCCGTATCCCTTGAGCCAGTGGCCGGGCATGGCTTTGACCGCCGTGTGCCAGTACGTGTAGCGGCCGTTGCCGCTCAGCGCGCCGTAACGCCCGATGGCGTTCTCATGCAGCGCGCTCGCCGTCGGCTGCTTGAACTGGTGCCAGGCGTGCGAGAGGCGGTGGGGCGCGCCCGCGGCCAGGGCGATGACGACGACGACCACGGCCGCCAGGGCGAGCAGAACGCGGGCCTGGCCGGGCGTGATGCGCAGTGCGCGGGGAAGGCTGCCGTGCCGCGCCGCCAGGCCGATGCCGACCTGGACGACCCCGACCCCGAGGCACAGGAGGATGACGGCGAGGAGCAGCGTCCTGCCCTCGTGGCGGGCCACCGCGCCGACCTGTCCCTGCTCGATGGCGTGGCGGTGCACCGCCCCGGCGACGAGGATCGCGCTCCCGGCGGCGCTCGCGGCGAGGGTGGCCAGCTTGGAGAGGCGCTCCGGGGCAAGCGCGATGTAGACGATGGCGGCGACCGCGGTGGCGATGGCGCCGCCGCGCGAGAAGGTCAGATAGCCGGTCAGCACGACCATGGGCACGGCCGCCGCGGCGAGGGCCTGGGCGATGAGCGAGCGCGCCGAGCCGGCGATGCCGACAAGGAGCGGCAGCCCGAGGGCGGCGAGCGCGCCGAGCGCGTTCCAATAGTTGAGCGGCCAGCTCAACCGGTTCTGGGCGCCGGGCAGGAAGCTCGCGGTCGTCTGCGCCCCGGGGAAGGTGCCCGGGCGAAGGCGCGAGAGTAACGCGAGGCCGGCGAGCACGACGACCGCGCAGGCCACGACCGCCGTGGCGTGGCGCAGGGCGCGCTCCCGGTCGGGGTACGTCCAGACGGCGAGGGCGAGCACGCCGAGATAGCAGACGACGCGGGAGAGCTCCTGCAGGCTGCGCTCCGGGCTGAGGGACCACGACGTGGCGATCCACGTCCACACCACGAAGGCCGCGAGCAGACCAAGCGCAACGCGTCCCGTGGCCGTCGTGCGGGCGGCGGGGACGATGCCGCAGAGCGCGCCGATGAGCACGACCCACCACACGGCGACGCCGGCGTCGCTGCGCACGACGAGGTCGTAGCCGCCGCCGTCGATCCCCAGGTAGAGCAGGAGAGCTCCCCCGAGGAGCCAGATCCACCCGACCCGGAGATCGAGCCGGGGTCCCCCCGTCAGGGCGAGGACGCGCCGTCCCGCGATCGCGGTTTCCACGCCCGCGGGCCCCTAATCGTGCGCCCGGAGGCGAGCCACCGCGGCCACCACGACGCCCAGCGTGGCCGCGAGGAGGACGATCCACAGCGCCGAGCTCGCGCCCCCCAGGCCGGTCAACGAGTTGGCGACGGCGGCCCCGCCCGAGGTCGCGCCGGCCGTCGAGACCGGTGTGCCGATTCTCCCCGGCCCGCCTCCGGAGCCTCCGCCCGAGCCGCCGGTGACCGCGCCCCCGGCGGTGTGCTTGCCGTGGCCGTGGGAGGCCGTCACGCTCGCCGGAGTGGGGGCGGCCGTCGCGCGCAGCAGCGCGGTCAGACCACGTCCGTCGGTGCCCTGACGCCGGAGGTAGGACTGGCTTGCCGCCAGCGCCGGCGTGCTCGCGCCGCCCGGCTTGCCGCCGTGCCCGCGTTTGTAGACGGCGCTGCTCGACGTCCCGCCCCCCGCCGTGGGCACGCTCTCGACGTACTGGTTGGCGGCCGAGTTACCGGGCGGGATGACCGGGATCACCGGCTTCAGGGCGCTCGCGGCGGCCGGGAAGGCGAGCACGGCGAGCAGCGAGGCGGCGAGAGTTTTCATATCTCCCCTATACGCGCGGCGCGCCCGCAGACTGACAACATCCGTCTCGGTGATCCTCAACGTCATCGACATGCTCCCGAACAAACGGGGCCCGGTGGAGCTGCAGGCGATCGCCACCGCGCGGGCGTGCACCGGGGCGGGGCACGCGTTCACCGCCGCCTTCGGCGGCCGCGTACCGAGCTGGTACCGGGAGGAGCTCGAGGCGGCGGGCGGACGTGCGCTCAGCTTCGAGCGCACGCGCTGGACGGAGGAGATCGTGGCGCTCTGCCGGCGCGAGCGGCCACGGCTCGTGCACTTCCATTTCGGCCCCCATGCCGGGATGACCGAGGTCTCGGCCCTCGGCCACAAGGTGATCCGCACCGAGCACTCGCCGCGCTCGCCCCAGCGCTACGAGCTCGCGCGCATCCCGGTCCGGCACTGGCACACCCGCAAGGTCGACGTCTGGATCGCCGTGTCGGAGTTCATCGCCCGGCAGACGGCGCGTGACTACGCGGTGCCCCGGCGGCGGATCCGCGTCGTCCTCAACGCGACCGACCTCGAGCGCTTTCGCCCCCGCCCGGAGGACAAGGCCGAGCTCCGGCGAAGCCTCCTCGGCCTCGGCGAGGAGCACGTCGTGATCACGCTGGCGGCGAACATGCGGCCGGCCAAGCGTCAGGAGATGGCTGTACTCGCGCTGCCCGAGGTCCTCGCACGGGCGCCCCAGGTGCGCCTCGTGCTGGCCGGCGACGGACCCGACCGTGAGCGGATCACCCGTCTCGTCGGTGAGCGCGGGCTCGCCGAGCAGGTGCGAATCCTTCACGGCGACAACGACGTCGCCCTCATCTACGCGGCCTCCGACCTCGCCCTGCTGCCCTCGATGTCGGAGGGCCTGCCGGGCGGCGGGATCGAGGCGATCGCCAGCGGGCTCCCGCTCGTGGCCACGCCGAACGGCGGCACTCCGGAGGTGTACGAAGACGGGGTCAGCGGCATCTCCGTCCACGACCAGACAAGCCACGGCCTCGCGGCCTCGCTGCTGAGGCTGCTCGACGATCCGGCGGGCCTCGCGCGCATGGGACGCAGCGCCCGGGAGCGAGCCGAGCGCGTGTTCGCGATCGACCGTCCCGCGGCCGAAACCCTGGCCATTTACCGCGACCTCATCCTCGGCTGAGCTTAAGAACGCGCGCGCTGGGCAGGAATTTCCACGACGCTCGTCAAAACGACGGTCAGCTAGTATTCTCTCTTGATCCTCGGGTGAGGGCTCCGGGGTCGTTGGGAGCCTCGGCAAGGGAATGACGGGGCGACCGCCTTTCATATGCACAAGGCCAGGACAGGGGGAACACTCTAAATGTCGGATCGTCTAAAGGGCGACGCCCAGGCGTTGCGCGTGCTCCAGCTGCTCAAGCGCCGCTGGTGGGTCGTGGTGATCATCGCCGTGATCTCCGCGGGCGCCGCGTATGGACTCGCCGAGCGCAAGCCGAAGGAGTATTCGGCCACCTCCGCGCTGCTCTTCCAGAACTCGGAGCTCGATCAGCGGCTGTTCGGCACGCAGGTCATCTCCCAGAACGCCGACCCCACCCGGCAGGCGGCCACCAACCAGGCGCTCGTCGAGCTGCCGAGCGTCGCCCGGATCGTCGCCCATAGCCTTGGCATCCCCACCAGCCGCGTGGAGAACGAGATCTCCTTCGGCTCGGACTCGCAGTCCGACGTCCTGAGCGTCAAGGCGACCGACCGCAGCCCGGCGCGCGCGGCCCAGATCGCCAACACCTACGTGCGTGACTACATCACCTTCCGCGCCACGACCGATCAGGCCCAGCTGACCCAGGCCGTGCAGACGGTCAAGGCCCAGATCGCCGCTATCCCCGCCAACGAGCAGGGCTCGTCGCTGGCCCAGAGCCTGCAGTCGCGCAGCTACCAGCTCAGCCTCCTCGCCGCCCTGCAGACGGGCGACGCCGAGGTTGTGCAGACCGCTGTGCCCCCGACCTCGCCGAGCTCGCCGAACCCGCCCGCCGACGCGGCCATCGGGCTCGGCCTCGGACTCATCCTGGCCGGCATCCTCGTGTTCGCCCTCGAGCGTTACGACCGCCGCATCAAGACCGTGGAAGAGGTCGAGGAGCTCTACGGCGCGCCGATCATCGGCACCGTGCCGGAGAGCCAGACGCTCGGCACGCCGGGCGCCGAGATCACCCCGCGCGAGCAGGACGTGTTCCGCATGGTCCGCGCCCAGCTGCGCTACTTCGACGTCGACCGCAACATCCGCCGCGTCATGGTCACCTCGGCCGACAGCGGCGAGGGCAAGTCCACGCTGTCGCTCAACCTGGCCCGCGCCGCGGCCAGCGGCGAGGACAAACGCGCGCTGCTCATCGAGGCCGACATGCGCCGTCCGTCGATCGGCGGGATGATCGGCATGGAGCCGCTGGCCGGCCTGTCCGAGCTGCTCAGCCACTCCCAGGACCTCGCCTCCGGCCTGCGCGAGCTTGTCGTCACCCCATTGCGTGAGGAGAACGGCAAGCCGGCCGGATACGACGTTCTCGTCGCCGGGTCGACGCCGCCGAATCCGCTCGAGCTGCTCGAGAGCGCGCGCATGACCCAGCTGCTCGACGTGGCCGATTCGATCTACGACCTCGTGATCATCGACACCCCGCCGATCGGCGTCGTGAGCGATCCGATCGCGCTCGTGCACCAAGTCGACGGCGTGCTCATCGTCAGCCGCATCGGCCACACCCGGCGCGACCACGCGCAGCGGCTCATCAAGCAGCTCCACGGCCTCAGCGCCCACGTCCTCGGCGTGGTCGTCAACGCCGTCCAGCGGGCGCCCGGCTACTACTACGGGTACTACGACTACGGTCAGACGACCCCGTCCGATCGCGGGCCGTCCCGCCGGGAACGCCGTCAGCGTCAGCTGACCGGCCGGAACCGCTGAGCGGGCGGGCGACCGGAGCGCGCCTCCCATGTCCGCGTTGAGTCTGGACCGCCGGCGGGGACCGGCGATCCGAGGCCTGACCGCGATCGGAGCTCTGGTCGGCGTCGCCGTGCTCGGCGGCGCCGCGGGCCGGATCGCCATCTCGCACTACGGCAAGACGCTGATCGAGGCGACGGTCGGCATGGTCATCGTGTGCGCGCTCGTGGCCGCCATCACGCGCCGTCCGCGCCTCGGCGTGGCCGCGATCGTCGCTGCGCTCGTGCTCTTCCCGAGCTACAAGGCGCCGACGGTCCAGCACCTCACGATGGACCCGGCGCTCCCGCTCTGTCTGCTCGTCGCCGTCGCGGCGATCCTCTGCACGGTGGCCGCCGGCCGCTGGCGGATGTCCGCCGTCGACTGGGCAGTCATGGCGCTCGTCGTGATCATGATCATCGACACGCTCGTTGGGCCGCGCACGTGGAAGGAGGCGGCGAGCCAGCTATGGCTGTGGTTGCCGCCGTATCTCGTCGGACGGGTGATCGTCGCCCGCGCGCCGCTGCACCGCGTCTTCGCCCAGAGCATGGTCCTCGGCGGCCTCGTGCTCGCCCCGTTCGCCTTCGCCGAAGCGGCGGGGCTCGGCAGCCCGTTCTTCGCGGGGTCAGTCGCGGCCGACAACCCGTCCGCCAATCCCTGGGACCAGCCGCACCTGCGCGCGGGCGAGGGCTTCCGCGCGCAGGTGACCTTCGGGCACCCCATCGCCTACTCGATGTTCCTCGCCGTGGCCATCGTCTTCGCGCTCGTCCTCATGAGCCAGGCGACCGATCCGCGCCGGCGCCGGCAGTACCTCCTCGCCAGCCTGGTGCTCGTGGGCTGCGAGGTCCTCGCCGTGTCGCGCACGGGCTGGGTCGTGATCGCCGTCGCCCTCGTTCTCCTCGCGGCCGGGCGGACGCAGCGGGCGGCCAGCCGGCTGGCCCGGCGCTGGCTCGTGGCCGCGCTCACCGTGCTCGTGGCCGTCGCCCTGTTCGTGCCGAGCGTGGCTGCGGTGCCGCTCTCCATCGTCGGGCTGCAGAGCGACACCAACGACCCGACGCTGCAGCAGTCGGCGTCGTATCGCGGCAGCCTGTACACCGCCGCCTTTAAGGGGGGCGTGGCGAGCTGGTCGGGCAACAAGGCGTCAAAGCTCGCCGGCCAGGTCGAGACGAACAACTCCTCGATCGACAGCGAGTACCTCGTCATGCTCGACACCTGGGGCGGCCCGGCGACGATCGCCTTCCTGCTCATCGCGGCGGCGGTCGTGCTCCGCGCGCTCGGTGGCGTGGCCGGCGGCCGGGACGAGTGGTCCGACACGTTCGCGGCCTGCGCGGCGGCGCTCGCAGTCGGTCTCGGCTCGGTCGCGCTCATCACCCAGCAGGAGTACATGATCTGGCTCTTCTTCGGGCTGGCCGCCGTACCCAGGGGGAGCCGACCGCTCGAGGGCGCCGCCCTACCCGACGGGCGGTGGCGGTTCGGCGCCCGCGCCTCCGATCTCCTCGGGACCGCCGAGACCAATGGGCGGCTCGTCATCCCCGCGCTGCGACGCTACTGGTGGATCCTCCTGGCCTGTGCGGCCGTCGGTGGCCTATTCAGCTATGCCATCCCGCGCCTCAAGGGTCCGAAGTACACCGCGACCGCGGCCCTGCTCTTCCAGACCCCGCAGTTCGACCAGATCCTCTTTGGCCACGCACTCGATAACACCCGGACGCTTCCTGTGCGCCAGGCGGCGACGAACGCGTCGCTCGTCGATCTGCCGATCATTGCCCAGCGAACCGCGGCGGCCATCGGGCCGCCGATGACCGCGAGCCGTGTCTCCCAGGAGGTCGTGGCCTCGGAGGTCCTGCGCTCGGACGTCTATACCGTCGTCGCCTCGGATGCGAATCCGGTCATGGCGGCCCGGCTGGCCAACGCCTACGCCCAGACCTACCTGACAAAGGCGCGGACCGATGCCCAGCAGGGCATCTACAGCGCGATCGCCCAGGTCCAGGCGAAAATGTCGGCCCTGCCCCCGGCGGCTCGGGACTCCCAGGCCGCCCGCTCGCTCCAGGCCCAGCTGCGCAACCTCGCCTTCTCCGCCTCGCTGCAGACCGGCAACGTCGAGTCGGTGGCCGCCGCCGGCGTGCCGACGGCGGCCCCCACGATCAAGAAGAAGAGCCTCATCTACGGCGCCGGCCTCGGGCTCCTGGCCGGCATCGTGCTGCTGCTCCTCGCCGCCCGCCGCGACCGGCGTTTGACCGACACCGCGGGCCTCGAGCGGACCTTCCGGGCGCCGGTCCTCGGGACGATCCCGCGACTGAAGGTCGGCGATCCCCTGGCCACGGGCCTCGAGGCCGCGGGACGCGACGCCTTCGGCCTGCTCCGGGGCCGGCTGCGCTACCTCGATATCGGACACGCCCTGCGCACTGTGGCGGTGACCTCGCCGGCGTCGCGCGAGGGGCGCTCGACGGTCGCGCTCGAGCTCGCGGTGGCCGAGGCGATGGCCGGGCGCACGGACGTCCTCCTGCTCGAGGCCGATCTCCGTAATCCGAGCCTTCGCGCGCTGCCCGAGGTCAACGGCGGCCCGGGCCTGTCGGAGGTCCTCAGCGGCATCGAGCCACTCGATGAGGCGCTGCGTTTCATCGACCTCTCCGAGCACTCTCGCGAGAGCCGCGCCGGAACCGGGCTGTGGATCCTCCCGGCGGGCGCGGTGCCGCCGAACCCGAGCGAGCTGCTCGAGAGCCACGCGTTCGTCGCCCTCCTCGAGAGCCTCCAGGAACGCTTCGAGCTGATCGTCGTGGACACCTCGGCGCCGACGCTCGTCGCCGACGCCTTCCCCGTGCTCAAGGCCGTGGACGGCGTCCTCATCGTCTCGCGCCTGCACGAGACCAAGCGCGCCGACGCACTCGAGCTCCGGAACGAGCTCGAGAGCATGGGCGCGAGCGTCGTGGGCGTCGTGGCCAACCCACCGGTCCGCGAGCGGCGCTTCGGGCGACGGCGCACACGCACTCGCCGGTCCCGCCGCCGGCTCGCCGTCGCGCGGTGAGCGAGATGCGCCTGCGGCAGCAGTTCCTGGCAGGCGTCGTGATTCTCGCAGCCTGGCTCGGGCCCGCGTCAGCGAGCCGGGCGGCCAACGCGATCCAGCTCGAGAACGCCAAGCCGGGGACTTCGGCCTGGAACCTCCCGGGCGGCTCGACGCGCGACATCGGACATCCGTCGGCGCACATCCAGGGGTATGGCTCCGAGGTGAGCGTGGCCCCCGGGGACACGCTCCAACTGCACGTGAGCACCAACCCGGCCGCGCCCTACCGGGTCGAGATCTATCGGCTTGGCTACTACCGGGGCCTCGGCGGCCGCCTGATCACCTGCCTGCCCTCGTGCACGGGCCATGCGCTCGGCAGCGACCGCCCGGTGCCGGCCCCGGATCCGAGCACCGGAATCCTCGATGCCGGCTGGCCGGTGACGGACTCCGCGACCGTGGGCTCTGGCTGGATGAGCGGGTATTACGTGGCGAAGCTCGTCCTCACCGGGGGCCCGGACGCCGGCCAGGGCTCATGGGTGCCATTCATCGTGCGGGCGCCGAGCGCCAACCACTCGGCCATCCTCGTGCAGGCCTCGGTGAACACCTGGGAGGCGTACAACAACTGGGGCGGAAAGAGCCTGTACGTGTTCAACAGCTCCGGGGCGGAGGTCCCCGCGTCGGGTTCCGTGGAGGCCGCCATGGTCTCGTTCAACCGCCCCTACGCCAACGCCACGGACGTGTTCGAGTACGAGTACAACCTCGTCCGCTTCCTCGAACGCAAGGGCTACGACGTCACCTACCAGACCGACGTCGACACCGATGAGAACCCCTCCTCGCTGCTCCATCACCGGCTCGACATCACCTCGGGCCACAGCGAGTATTGGTCAGGAGCCATGCGCAACGCCTGGGAGGCCGCCCGGGCGGCCGGCGTCAACCTCGCCTTTATCGGCGGCAACATCGGCTACTGGCAGGCGCGCTACCTGGACTCCGACCGCACCCTCGTCGAGTACCGCAGCGCGACGCTTGACCCGGACCCGGTCGCCTCGCAGAAGACCGTCGCCTTTTCCTCCCCTCCCGTCAACCGTCCCGAGTGCACGCTCGAGGGGATCGGCTATCCCGGCGGCCTCGCGCTCACCGGCGACCCCGCCCGCTCCTACACCGTCACCGCCGCCGCAAGCCAGCCGTGGCTCGCTGGCACGGGCCTTTCCGCGGGCGATCAGCTGTTCGACAGCGTGGGTTACGAATGGGACTCGGTGCAGCCCGGATGCGCCACGCCGGCTCTGACCGTGCTCTTGCACTTCGCCGGACTGAAGGGCTATCCCGGGCTGAAGGGCTCGCCCAATCCCGCTGACGCCGTCACCTACACGGCACCCTCAGGCGCCCGCGTGTTCAGCGATGGATCGCTCCAGCTCGTGTGGTTCCTCGACGACTTCGGCCATCAGCCTCACGCCGATCCCCGCGTGCAGGCCCTGTTCACCAACATCTTCGACGCCCTCGGGGCGAGCCCGCCGACGCTCCCTCCCCCGTCCGCGTTCGCGCTGCGCTCCCCGAGCAAGGGCGCGCTCGTGTTCTCGCCGCGCCCCACGCTGCGCTGGGCGGCGGCGAGCGACCCGCTCGGGATCACCGGCTACTCGGTGGTGATCGACGGCACGACCGTCGGCTTGACCACGCGCACGCGGTTCACTCCCCCGCGCGATCTGAGGGAGGGCCGCCACACCTGGCGGGTCGTCGCCGTGGACGGCGCGGGCAACCTCCGTCCCTCCGCCGTCGGCCATTTCACCGTGCGCTCCGTCCGGCTCGTGGCCCGGGGGCAGGCGGCTGAGCTCGCCCACGGCTTCACGCTGCGCGTCTACTGCCTGGCGCGCTGCCGGGTCACCGCGCTCCTGCGCGTCGGCCGCCACCGTCGCTGGCAACCGCTCGGCGCGAGCACCCGGCGCGCGGGCCTGCACACGCTGACCATCCCCGTCCCGGCGACCTTGGCCGTCCGCCTGCGCGACACCGCCGCGCGGGTGCTCGGGCTCGCCGTCCATGTCCGCACGCCGGCCGGCCTCCGGACCGACACCTTCAGGCTCGCCTGGTAGCGGCGGGTGCGTCGAGCGCCCGCAGAGCGCCCGCCAGGGTGTCGGCCACGATCAGCCCTCGGCGGGCGAGATAGCCGCGCGAGCGCTGGCCGCTGGCCACGGCCACGAAGCGGACCTCCGCCCGCGCCGCGGCGTCGCCGTCGCTCTCGCTGTCGCCGATGAACGGCGGAGCCCCCAGCTCGCGCAGCACGTCGGACTTGGCCGCCGCGGCGTCGCCCGGATCGACGACTCGGAGCCCGTGCACGAGGGGCTCGAGGCCGGCCGCCCGTACCGACGCCACGGCGCCGTCCCGCACGCGCCGGGCGGTGATCACGGTGACTTCGCAGTCCGCCGCCCGCAGGCGCCGGAGCGCCGCGGCCACGCCAGGGAGGGCGCGATCGCGCGCCAGCCAATCCGGGGATTCGACCCGGTTCGCCCACCGGGCGGCGGCGCGCTCGGCCACCGCCTCGGGATAGCCAAGCTGCAGAAGCGCGCCCCGCGTGCTCGCGCCGGCGCGTTTGAAGCGCCAGAACCGGGCCTCGTCGAGCGAGGCGGCCGACGCCCAGGCGAGCGCCTCGGCCGCCACGCCGACCTGGCGCGGCCGCGCGTCGATCAGCGTGCCGTCGAGGTCGAGCGCGATCGCCGGCGGTCTAGTTCGCGCCACGGCGCATGAGCACGACGGGCACCGTCTGCACGATCAGCTTGATGTCCCGCCAAAGCGACCAGTTGGCCACGTACATGTAATCGAGCATGATCATCTGCTCGAAGGGGATGTGTGCGCGCCCCATGACTTGCCACACCCCGGTGATTCCCGGCGTGATGTTGAGGCGCCGCCGGGCCCAGCCGTTGACGTTCTTGTCCTCCTCGGCGATGAGCGGCCGCGGACCGACCAGGCTCATGTCGCCGCGGATGACGCTCAGCAGCTGCGGAAGCTCGTCGAGGCTCGTGTGGCGCAGCAGTCGGCCCACCCGGGTGATGCGCGGGTCGTCCTCGAGATCGAGCCACTTGTCCTGGCGGCTGCGGGCGAGCAGCGCCTCGCGCTGAGCCTCGGCGTCGGCCACCATGGAGCGGAACTTCATGAGCTCGAACGGCTGCCCACCGCGTCCGACACGTTTCTGGCGGAAGAAAACCGGACCGGAGGAGTCGAGTTTGACCGTGATCGCCACCGCGAGCCAGATGGGCGAGCTGATGAGCAACAGCGCCGAGGCCCCGACCACGTCGATGGCGCGCTTGAGGAAGCGGCTCGAGCGGGCCAGCGACGGGGTGTTGATGCCGATGAGGGTGATCCCCTCGAGGTGGTCGACGGTCGCTGCGGGACCCATCATCGCTGCCAGCGAGGGCAGGGCGCTGATCTTGACTCCGAGCTCGCGGCAGCGGCTGACGAGGTCGAGGAGCTCGTCGTCCTCGACGCCCTCGGCCGAGACGATGACGCGATCGATGGCGTGGGCGTCGATGATCGCGACGGGATCGACGGCCTCGAGGGGCCCGATGGCCGCGACCGGCAGCGGCCAGCGCTCGTTCTCGTGCCGGGTGAGCACGCCGACGGCCTCGAGGCCCTCGCCTGGGCGGCGCACCATCTGGCGCACGATGATCGGGGTCATGGGGCCGCTGCCCACGAACAGGACGCGTTCGGATCCGCAGATCCGCAACGCGAGCTTGCGAGCGAGCATGCGGAAGACGAGCGCCAGTACGAAGGCGATCGAGACGAAGGCCAGGAGCTCGGAGAAGACGAGCTTGCCGGCCGGTGTGGCCTGGAAGTACAGCCACATGGCGACCGTCCCGACGAGGAAGGCGTGAGCCATAGCCGGAATGTCGTCCACGGTGGCGTAGCCCACGCGCCGCAGGCCGGCGCCGTAAAGCCCATAGGCGGTGAAGAGCATGATCCACAGCGGGAGCGTGATTCCCGCCCAGAGGAGGTGGGCCCCGAAGTGCGGGGTCTTGAGGACCGACCAGGACAGGATCCCGGCCACCAGGCCCATGACGTCGGCCGCCAC
The DNA here is from genome assembly GCA_963795525.1 of uncultured Solirubrobacterales bacterium. Classification (GTDB taxonomy): domain Bacteria; phylum Actinomycetota; class Thermoleophilia; order Solirubrobacterales; family Solirubrobacteraceae; genus Palsa-465. The sequence continues at coordinate 196,955 of CAWCIA010000005.1, read as the reverse complement.
GAGGAGGCGGCGGGTTCGTGAGTCACGCGCCCGGACGCTCGCCGCGCGATCGTCGCCAAGGGCGGCGGCCGGGCTCTCGGTGTTGGCCGAGACGACGGCCAACACCGACTTCCTCGGCCTCGAACGTTCCGTGTTCACGCGGATCGGCTGCTCGCGCTGTTTCAACTTCCGTGCCCCTTTATCTTCGGCTGCCGCTCTGGCATCCCGAAATTCCCCTGAAGTGTGACTCTGCCCGGCCGCCCCTGTGGCGGCTCGAAATCCCCTGACAGCCTACCGGACCTCGGGTGCCTTCACCAGGGTCTGACCGGCGTGGGTGCCCTTTCCTCGAGGACACCCGATGTAACCCGACGATCACGCGGTCGTGGCCGCGATGTCCTCGGTCCCCATCATCTGCCCCATGGCCACGAGCAGCTTGCGCTCGCCGCTGAACGGCCGGCGAGCGTGCGAGATGATCATGTTGTCCACGGCGACGAGATCGCCCTTCTGCCACGGGAACTCGACGCACCGTTCCTCGAAGAGCTCGCCGATCTTCTCGACGTCCGCGTCCGGGATCGCCGTGCCGTCGCCGAAGTAGACGTTGCGTGGCATGTCCTCCTCGTCGAAGAGCTGGCTGAGGGCCTCGCGCGTCTCCGGGTCCAGGCACGACACGTGGTGCAGCTGGATCTGGTTGAAGAAGCTCCGCTCGCCCGTCCGCGGATGCGCGGCCACGGCTTGCGAGAGCTGGCTGATGCGCAGGCCGTTCTCAGTCCACTCGGCGCTCATCCCGGCCTCGGAGCAGATGCGCTCGACCTCGGCCTGATCCTCGGTCTTGAAGAACTCCTGCCAGGGGACGTCGATGCCCTCGGAGAAGTTGCGCACGTACTTCAGGCCCTTGGACTCGAACTGGGCCAGGAGCTCCGGATCGAGCGCGTTGTAGACCTCGCGGCAGTCGAGCAGCGGCGTGGTTCCCCGGTCGGTGGAGGGGATGACGCAGAAGAAGAACTGGCGCAGCGGCCACGAGGGCAGATGCGAGCTCTCGTTGTGGAAGAGGATCATCTTGTCGGGCGGGTACGGCGTCGAGCCGTAAACCTTCTCGCCCGCGCTCTCGGGCGGCAGGTCGCCGTACTCCGCGAACAGATCGCCCGCGATGGCCGAGGCGACGGCCTCGAAGTCGGCCGCGCTCTGGAGATCGAAGCCGCGGAAGAGGATGGCGCCGTACTTGTCGAAGTGCTCGTTCACCACGTCCTTGTGGCTCTCGCACCATGCGGCCAGGTCGACCCCGGAGACGGCAGGCGTGATCATGATCGGGAACCGGCCGTCGTTACCGGGCACGAAGCCGGTCTGGACGAGCTCCTCGGTCTCCACCGCTTTCCGCCGCATGCCCCGCAGGCCGCCAGTAGCGCTCATCGTGTCTCCTGTTCGCTCAATGTCTCTTGGATGCTCGGCAGCTGGAAGCGCCCGATGGCGAGAGGGACCGTGCTTCTCACGGCGACCGCTGCGACGTATCCGGCGTCCACATCAGTGAGGTCGTTCAAGCACCATTCCTTCGGCTCGCTACGCGACCACGCCGTCCGCTGCAGAGCGGCCGGCTGCCCTGGGGAAAGGGTAACATCAAAGCTGTCGAGCGCAAGGCTGAGGCCGTCCCCGCGCGCCTTGATGAACGCTTCCTTGCGCGTCCAGCAGGCCAGGAACGCCTGGGCCTGCGCCGCTTCCGGGAGCCCGCGGAGCGTCCTCACCTCGCCGGGAGAGAAGAACCGCTCGGGAATGCGCTCGCGAGCCAGATCGGTCGTGTCGATCTCGACGTCGATCCCAACCTCGTGCTCGGCCGTGACGGCGATCAGGAGCACGGCAGCCGAGTGCGAGACGTTGAACTGCGGCCCGGAGCCGGCGAGCGCGGGCTTGTCGAAGGCGCCGTAGCGGAAGACCAGCGTGGCGGCCGGCATGCCCGTGTAGCGGGCCAACAGCAGGCGCAGCTGGCCCCGGCCCGCGATGTAGCGGTCGCGATCACGGACGAAGCGAAAGCGCGCGGCACGGGCGCGCTCGTCGGGGGCGAGCAGAGGCTCGAGGCGCTCCACGTCGGCGGGCCCCTGGTCGAGCGTGCCCGTCCACACGTGGAGCTCGCCGCCGCGCAGCGGGACAAGCCCGCTGCGCGGCGACTCAGAATCCGTCAACCCGCGCGCAGGATCAGGCCGGAGGTGGGGCCCAGCGTGACGCGCGAGACGTTCGTCAGGCCCGTCCCCGAATAGGTCCCGCCGAGTCCGATCCCGCCGACACTGTGGGTCGAGGGGTTGACGAGCACGATCCCGTGGGCGAAGCGGCGCTCGTAGATCCCACCCGCACCGCGCGTGTAACCCCCGCGCGGGGCCCCGAGCACCTGAGCGGTGGTGTACTCGGGATACCACTGCTCGTAGCCGGCGTAGTTGCCGTTCGCGGTCGAGTAGCTCGTGTGCCCTCCCGCGGCCATGAGCATCGTGGCCAGGCCATACGCGTTCCCGGCCTCGGTCTTGTTGTGCGAGTGCACGAGCAGGAGCTTGCCGTGCGCCTCCGACCATTTCATGTCGGAGATCTCGTCTGGCCACCAGTAGAGCCATTGGGCCGTGCCGCCGGTGTCATCGGTGAACGACTCATCCTCGGCCCCGTCCATCAGGCCCTCCCAGCGCTGGAAGAGCGACGGGGTCTCGCCGCCGATGTTCCCGATGAGCTGGAGGCCGGCGGAGTGGATCTGGGGCTCGGCACGCTCGAGCAGGGACGTGATGGCCGCCTGCCAGACGGCGAGGTTCGTGTACCTCGGGATTACGGGCGGAGCAGCGCCGCCGAACCCGTAAGCGGGCTGGGAGTCGACCCCGTCGAAGTAGACGCCGTCGAAGTGGCCCGCGCGGGCCTGAGCGATCGCGCCGTTGACGCACGCCTGCTGGTAGGCCGGGTTGCCGATGTCGAGGTGATAGACGTTGGCGACGTCGATTGCCTGCCCGTTGGTCCCCGAGAGCAGCCAGTTCGGGTGCTGTGCCTGGTCGGCGGCCAGCGACGTGCACGATTGAGCGCCGCCCACCACCGCCCGGAGAATGTCCACGTAGACGAAGATCTTCAGGTGCGGATTTCCGGCACGTAGGGCCGGCACCATCGCCGCGTCCGTGCCCTGGAGAACGATGACGCTGTAGCGCCGCGCATCGGCCTGGGGGCTGAGCGTCGAGCGGAAGCCGTACACCTCACGGTTGAACAGCGCCGGGCTCGGCCCGGTCGGCGCCTTGGCCGTGGTGCGCTTGGCCCGGGTCGGCGTCTTGTGCTTCCTCGAGGGCTTCCTGCAGCTCGCGTGCTTCTTGCCCTTCTTCTTGGTCTTCTTGCACGCGACGTGCTTCTTGCGCCTCGTGGTGTGCTTGACCGCGGACGGCGACGCGCCCGGCGAGGCGACGCGCACGGCCGCGCTCGCGCCCAGGCTCGTCAGAGCCAGGCCCAGCAGGCACGCCATGACCGTGGCCGTCAGCCAGCGGGTCGCGCGCAGCTTCGCCATGTTGCCGCGGGATGAGTGCGATCGGTCCCGGTTCATCGTCTAGACGCTCCTCGCGTTCGATGACATCGCCCTCGGAGGCGGTGGGCAGCGTACCCCGGACCGTGGCAAAGCTAACCGTCTCTTTCCAGGCAGCGAGAACGGCTCGCGGCCAGGGCACTGGACGGGTGCACTTGGCTTCAGGCGGGTACGTTCACCGACGCCGTACCCGGCCCGAGCTGGACGGGTGTGGCGCGGAGGGCGACGTCGTTGATCGTGCGGCGATCCTAGCGGCAGCGGCGGCGTGACCGTCGTCTCGTGGCGCGCCGTGCTCAACTGCCCAGCAGGATCAGGCCGGCCGTCGGGCCCATCGTGACCGTGCTCACGTTCGTGAGCTGCGAGCCGCTGTATGTGCCGCCAAGGGCGATCCCGCCGACCGTGTTCATTGACGGATTGACCAGCACCACCCCGTGCACGAACCGGCGCTCGTAGATGCCGTTGGGATCCTTGACGGCGCCGCCCAGGGCGGCGCCCAGCAAGGCGGCCTGGTCGTACTCCGGATACCACTGCTCGTAGCCCGCGTAGTTGCCGTTCGCCGTCGAGTAGCTCGTGTTGCCGTTCGCCGCGAGCAGCATCGTGGCCAGGCCATAGGTGTTGCCAAGCTCGGTCTTGTTGTGCGAGTGGACGAGCAGCAGCTTGCCGTGCGCCTCTGACCACAGCATGTCGGCGACCTCGGCGGGCCACCAGTACAGCCACTGGGCCGTGCCGCCGGTGTCGTCGGTGAAGGACTCGTCCTCGGCCCCGTCCATGATGCCTTCCCACGTCTGGAAGAGTGCCGGCGCCTCGCCGCCGATGTTCCCGATGAGCTTGAGCCCGGCGGCATGGATCTGGGGCGCCGCCAGCTGCAGCAGCGAGGTCACCGCGGCCTGCCACACCGCGACGTTCGTGTACTTGGGCATCACCGGGACCGGTGAGGGCCCGAACCCGTAGGCGGGCGAGCCGTCGACACCGTCGAAGTAGACGCCGTCGAACCCGCCCTGCTTGGCCGTGGCGATGGCTCCGTTGACGCACGCCTGCTGGTAGGCCGGGTTGCCGATATCCATGTGGTAGGTGTTATCGACGAGGATCGGCTGACCGCCCGTCCCGGTGAGCAGCCAGTCGGAGTGCTGCGCCACGTCGGTGCTGGCCAGCGTGCACGACTGCGTGCCGCCGATCACGGCTCGCAGCATGTCCACGTAGACGAAGATCTTCAGGTGCGGATTCGCCGCGCGCAGGATCGGCACCATCCCCGCGTCTGTGCCCTGGAGAACCATGACGCCGTAGCGCTGCGCCTCCTGCTGCGGGGTGAGCGCGGACGTGTAGCCATAGATCTCACGGTTGAAGGCCACTGGGCTCGGGCCGGTGGGCAGCGGTGGGGGCGGGGGCGGCGAGGTGGTCTTCTTCGCGACCGGCGGCGGGGTGCCGGCGACCTTCTTGTGCTTCCGCACGCCCTTCCTGTGCTTCTGCACGAGCTTTGTGCAGGTCGCGTGCTTCTTGCCCCACTTGCCCGTCTTGCCCCTCTGGCCCGCCTTGCCCTTCTTGCCCGCCTTGAGCTTCTTGCCCTTCGTCGTCGTGCACCCGACGCCCTTCTTGCCCTTCTTGTCCTTCTTGCCCTTGCTCGTCTTCTTGGCCTTCGCGCCGTGCGTGACCGCGGTCTGCGATGCGCTCGGGGAGTCCTCGCGGATGGCGGCGCTCGCCCCGAGGCTGGCCACCGCAAGGGCGAGGCAGCAGGCGACCAGAGCGGTGAGCAGGCGCCGGGGACCGCGCACCTTCGCCATGTGCCCTGTCCGGAAAGAGTGCGATCGGTCCCGCGTCATCGTCATACCTCTCCTCGCGTCGATGACATCGCACCCCGGTCCGCGCGCACGTAGGCGCAGACCATCGAATTGCTACCATTTAGTGCCTAGTCGCGAGGGGGGTACGCGGCCAGCACAGGGGGCAATCCGACTTGGCTTCAGAGGTTTCTATTACCGGTGCCGTACCCGGCCGAGCGCAACGGGTCTGGCGTGGGGGCGGTGTCGTGGATCGTGCCGAGGTTTTATCGGCAGTCGCCGCCCTGTCCTTGAGATATCTGGACCTCGTCTCGATCAATGTCGGACTTGTGGAGGCTGCAGGGGCGGATCCTGCAACAATTCGACTGGACCTCGCCGATGGGCTGAGCTTTGCAGCGCTGCGGGCCCGCGCTGAGGAGGCGCTACGCGGGTCGCAGGGCGTGACGACGGCAGATGACCCGCGCATCACGGTGCTCTTCGGTGCCGCGGTGCCAGCTCCGGACGCACCCTGGCTGCGCGTCGTCGAGCATGGCGAGGAGCTCGAGCTCACGGCCGGCGGCGAGTTGCCGGGACCGGGGACCGAGCGGCTGCCCGCGCACGTCCGGGTTCTCCTCGAAGCCGCTCGCGCCGAGCCCGACAAGCCCGTCGATCGCCTCCCCATCCTCACGGCCGACGAGCTCGCCACGCTGCTCGTCGACTGGAACGCGACCCGAGCCGACTACCCACGCGCGTGCGTGCACGAGCTCTTTGCCGCGCAGGCGGAGCGCACGCCGCAGGCGATCGCCGTGCAGTCCGGCGAGCAGTCGCTCACCTACGGCGAGCTCGACTGCCGGGCCAACCAGCTCGCGCACCGGCTCGTGGCGCTCGGCCTCGGCCCCGGGGTACTGGCCGGCATCTGCCTCGAGCGCTCGGCGGCGATGCTCGTCGGTCTGCTCGCGATCATGAAGGCGGGGGGCGCCTACGTCCCCATCGATCCGACCTATCCGATCGAGCGCCAGGAGTTCATGCTCACGAACTCCCAGGCACCGGTGGTCCTCACGCAGGAGTCCCTGCTCGGGAGCCTTCCGCTCGAGGACGTCGAGGTCGTCTGTCTCGATCGCGACTGGCCGTCGGTGGCCGAGCTGCCGAGCCACCCACCGGCGGTCACAGCCGATCCTGAGCAGCTGGCCTATGTGATCTACACCTCCGGATCAACGGGTCAGCCGAAGGGCGTGCAGATACCGCACCGGGCCCTGGTGAACTTCCTCGTGACCATGGGCGAGCGGCCTGGCCTTCGAGCCGACGACGTGCTCGTGGCCGTGACGACGCTGTCCTTCGACATCGCGGGCCTCGAGCTCTACCTCCCTCTCCTCACCGGCGCGCGCGTCGTCGTGGCGCCGACCCAGACGGTGTCGGATCCGCGTGCTCTCGGCGACCTGCTCGTCGGCTGTGGCGCCACGATCATGCAGGCGACGCCGACCACGTGGAGGATGCTCCTCGACTCGGACTGGCGGGCGCCCGCGGGCATGCGCGCGCTGTGCGGGGGCGAGCCGCTCCCGGTCGCGCTGGCCGACCGGCTCGTCGAGAGCGGGCTCGAACTGTGGAACATGTACGGGCCGACGGAGACGACGATCTGGTCGACCTGCACACGGGTCGAGACGGTCGGCGAAAGCCTGACCATCGGACGGCCGATCGGCAACACGACTCTCTACGTGCTCGACCACGGCCTTCAGCCGGTGCCCGTGGGCGTGGCCGGGGAGCTGTGGATCGGCGGCGACGGCCTGGCCCGCGGGTACCGCGGCCGGGACGATCTGACCGCCGAGCGGTTCATCGCCGACCCCTTCGACCCGCGCGAAGGGGCCCGCATCTATCGCACCGGGGACCTTGTGCGCTACCGCCGCAGCGGCGAGGTCGAGTTTCTCAGCCGGATCGACAACCAGGTCAAGGTCCGCGGCTTCCGTATCGAGCTCGGCGAGATCGAGACCGTGCTGGCCCGCCACCCCGGCATCGCCGAGGCAGTCGTCGTCGCCCGTCCCGGCGAGGACGGCGGCGAGGCCGAGCTCGCCGCCTACGTGATCCCCACGGCCGAGCCGGTCGCGGGACACGCGCTGCGCGCTCACGCCGCCACGAGCCTTCCGGCCTACATGGTGCCGCTCACGGTCACCACGCTCGAGGCCTTCCCGCTGACGCCTAACGGGAAGGTCGACCGCAACGCGCTGCCCGCGCCGAGCCGCCAGCGCTCGAGCGAGCGCGAGCTCGTGGGCCCGCGCACCGACCTCGAACGCCAGCTCGTCGCGATTTGGGAGGAGCAGCTCGGCATCCACCCCATCGGCGTGCGGGACAACTTCTTCGACCTCGGTGTCTCCTCGATCACCGCGGCCACGCTGTTCGCCACCATCGAGCACGAGCTGGGCGGCCGCCTGCCGCTCGGCGCCATCTTCCGGGCGCCGACGGTCGAGCAGCTCGCCGCGCTCATCGCCGAGGATGCGCCGGGCTCGCGCTGGACCTCGCTCGTTCCGATCCAGCCCGGTGGCTCACTGCCGCCGATCTTCTGCATCCACGGCGGCGCCGGGACGATCCTCCATCTCCAGGCGCTCGCCCGCAGGCTCGGCGAGGACCAGCCGTTCTACGGCCTGCAGTCCCGCGGTCTCTACGGCGGGGCCGCTCCTCTGCGCACAGTCGAGGAGATGGCCTCGCATTATCTCTCCGAGATGCGCCAGGTCCATCCCGAGGGTCAGCCGTGGCGCCTGGCCGGGTACTGCTTCGGGACGATCGTCGCCTTCGAGCTCGCTCAGCGCCTCCTGGCCGCCGGCGAGCAGATCGAGCTCGTGGCCATGTTCAACGGGCCGAGCCCGACGTGGATCAAGCGCTGGGGCTGGTACGGCAACCAGCCAAGCTGGCGGGCGAAGGCGGGCGTGGCGCCGCTGACCGAGGCCGAGCAGCGCTACGAATACCGCCAGCGCGTGCGCCGGCGGAGGGTCCTCATGCGCCTCACGCGCCGGGCGAAGCGGGCGCTCCTCACCGTGCCCCGCGCGCTGCGGGACCCGCGCCGGCTCCTCACCGGCCTGCTCTGGTACACGCGCGGGCCGCGCACGCGGGTGCTGTTGGCGCTCGGGCGACCCGTACCCGAGCAGCTGCGCGAGGCGTTCTTCTTCGATCTCCATGCCGACGCGGAACGCGCCTATACGCCACGGCCCTACGACGGCGAGCTCGTCGTCTTCTACGGCTCGGGCCTTTATGAGGACCCCTCCCTCGGCTGGGATGGCCTGGCCGCGCGGGTGCAGACCCTCGAGGTGCCGGGTGAGCACACGGGCAACCGCCAAGCCATGAAGGAGCCCGCGGTCGGCTTCGTCAGCGCTCGGTTGCGCGAGTATCTGAGCGCGCGCGGATAGTCTCCGCCAGCGCCGCCACCGTCGGCGAGTTGAAGAGAGCGCCGAGCGGGACGTCGCCGTAGGCGCGACGGATCCGCATGATTGCCTGGGTGGCGAGGAGCGAGTGGCCGCCCAGGGCGAAAAAGTCGTCGGTCACCCCCACCTCGGGCAGCCCAAGCAGCTGGGCCCAGATGGCCGCGATCTCCGTCTCGAGCTCGTCGCGCGGGGCGACGAACTCGCCGGTGCGCTCTGTGCTCGCCGTGTCGGGGTCGGGAAGCCCCCGCCGGTCGATCTTCCCGCTCGGCGTGAGCGGGATGGCACCGAGCCTCACCCACCGTGAGGGGACCATGTACTCGGGGAGCGTCGCGGCCAGATAGGCCTGGAGCTCGGACGGCGACGGCCCGTCCGGCGCGACGATGTAGGCGACGAGGCGATCCTCTTCGCCGCTGGCGTCGTGGGCGATGACCGCCGCCTCGCGGACCGCCGGGTGGCGCATGAGCGCGGCCTCGACCTCGCCGGGCTCGACACGGTAGCCCCGGATCTTGAGCTGAGCATCGACGCGGCCGAGGAATTCGATGGCGCCGTCGCGGTGCAGGCGCACCCGGTCGCCGGTCCGATACATCCGTCCTCCGAGCGGGTCGGGCACGAAGCGCAGCTCGGTCTCCTCGGGCCGGCCGAGGTAACCGCGGGCCACGCCCGCGCCGCCGACGCACAGCTCGCCCGGAACACCCGGCGGGACAGGCGCGAGCGCGGTGTCGAGGACGTAGGCGCGGTCGCCGGCCAGCGCGCGCCCGATGGGAACGGTGGCCGCTTCGGTGGGCTCGGCCGGGACCTCGAAGCAGGTAGCGCCGACCGTCGTCTCGGTCGGCCCGTAATGGTTGAGCACGCGACACGCAGCCCCGGCCGCCCGCACCTCCCCCACCAGCTCCCACGAGAGCGCCTCGCCCCCGCACACCAGCCAACGGCGGGGCAGCACACGCCATCCGCTCGCGAGGAGCGCGCGCAGGTGCGTCGGGGTGATCTTCATCACGTCGAGCCCGTGGCGCTGGGCATAGGCGGAGAGAGCGAGGCCGTCCATCGCCGTCTGCGGATCGACGAGGTGGACGGCGCCGCCGGTGGTCAGGGCGGGGAAGATCGCCGTGTTGCCGAGATCGGTGCTCAGCTCCGAGACGACGGCGAACTGCCAGCCCGGCTCGGTCCCGAGCCTCTCGGCGATCGCGGCCGCGTAGGTGGCGAGGTTGTCGTGGGTGACCGCGACGCCCTTCGGCAGGCCGGTCGACCCCGAGGTGTACATCACGTAGGCGAGGTCCCCGCCGCGGGCGACGGCGCCGGGACGCTCGGCCGGGCGCTGCGCGATCCGCTCGGCATCGCGGTCCAGGCACACGACGGAGGCGGACGCCGCGGGCAGACGCTCGAGCAGCTCGAGCTCGGTGATCACCGTCCGGACGCCCGCCTCGCTGAGCTGATGAGCCATCCGCGCGGGCGGGTGCTCGCGGCTCAGTGGCAGGTAGGCGCCCCCCGCCTTCATGATGGCCAGGAGCGCGACGAGCGCGTCCGGCGTGCGCGGCAGGCAGATGGCCACGGGGGTGCTCCCGTCGGCCCCGAGGTCGAGAAGATGATGGGCGAGCCGGTTGGCCGCGGCATCGAGCTCAGCGTAGGTGAGGGTCTCCCCGCCGCCGGCCACCGCGAGCGCCGCGGGGGTCGCGGCGGCCTGGCGCTCGAAGCGCACGTGTACCGGCTCCGGCTCGCGGGCGGCCTCTGGCCCCGCGGCGAGCGCCCGCAGCTCGGCCCGGCGCTCGGGCGTCGTGATCGCGAGCGCACTGACCCGGGCGCTCGGATCGGCCGCGACCGAGCCGAGCAGGGCCCTCAGCGCGGCAACGATCTCCTCGGCATCGCGCCGCTCGTAGCCGGCCGGGTCGTAACGGAGCTCGGCCCGGCCCGCGCCCGCCCAGGCGAGCTCGAGCCCGCATCCGGTGCTTCCCGCGGTCAGGGCGCGCAGGCCGTCACTGCGCTCGAAGACGAAGCCGGCCACCGCCTGGCGGCACACCCTGGCCAGGTCGGTCTCGGTGGCGTAGTCCTGCCAGCGCTCGGCCAGACGGGCCGCGCGCGCGACCCGGTCGAGCAGCTCGGCGAAGCTCGTCTCCGGCTCGAGGACGACGCGGTGCGGAAGCGGCTGGGCATAGGGACCGATGGCGTCAGCGAGATCGGGCTGCCCGCGACCGTCCGCCAGCCACACCGTGGCCAGCTCGGGGGCGCCGGAGAGACGGGCCAGGAGGGCGATCCATGAGGTGTGGAGCAGGGTGGCGACGCTCACGCGCGCTCGCTCTGCGGCGTTCCTCAACCCGGATATCAGCCCCGGTTCGAGCTCGACGGCGATCCGCTGCGCCGGCGCTGAACCCATGCTCCCGGTCTGCGCGAAGAGGATGCGCGTGCGCTCCCCGGGCTCAGCGGCGGCGCCCCAGAAAGCCACCCCCTCACGCGTCTCGGGGTCATCGCCGCTGCGAAGCTCGTGGCGCCACTCGGCGTAGTCGGCGTGCTGGATGGGCTCGGCGCCCCGGTCGCGTCTCGCGGCGCCGCGCAACTCCTCGGCCAGGAGGGCGAGCGACCGGGCATCCGCGCACGCCGCCGGGGCGAAGAGCGCGAGCAGCGGCGCCTCGGAGGCGCCGAGCAGAAGGCCGCGTAGGCTCGGGCCGGTGGCGAGGTCAAGCCGTTCGGCCTCGCGCGCGAGAATTCCCGCCAGCCCGTCACCGTCCGTGGCGTCCTCGTCGCGGCCGACGCGCCTGAAGCTCGGAGCAAGATGGTCGTGGACCGTCTGGGCGACGGGAACGCGCGCGCCCGCGGGCGTGGAGAACGTGGAGCGCAGACTCTCGTGGCGCTCGACGAGCGCGTGCAGAGCCCGCGCGAGCGCCGCCTCGTCCACCGGAGCATCCAGCTCGACGACGCACTGGACCGTGGCGGGTGCGTGTGCGCGCCCGAGGATCAAGCCCTGCTGGGGTGAAAGGCGAAACGATGCGCCCTGATCCAGAACCGACATGGCTAGCTGCCCCTGCCTTGCCGCGCGCGCGCCCGAAAACCGGCCAGGCCGCGACCGGCGCTCGGGGCCTGGCTATTCCAGGCGTGACCGAGTTCGAGGTCGAGCAGGCGCTGATCGGGCTGGGCGACGGCGGCGGTGAGCACGTGGAGGAGATCGTCGGCGAAGCGGTCGATCGTCGCCGCCTCGAAGAGGTCGGAGTTGTAGCGGACGTATCCGCGGGCCTCGGTCTCGAGCACGCTGAGGTCGAGCGCGAGGTCGAAGCGGGCGAGGCCGCTCTCCACCCTGATCGGCTCGACCTCGAGACGCTCGAGCGCGGGCGCGGGGCGCGTCGCGGTGCCGACCCGGAGGTTGACCTGGAAGAGCGGGTTGACGCCGGGTCGCCGCTCGGGCGCGACGGCCTCGACGATCTTCTCGAACGGCACCCCCTGGTGGGCGTAGACGCCCAGAGCGGTCTCGCGCACGCGCGCGAGCAGCTCGCGGAAGGTGGGGTTGCCGCCGAGCCGCGTGCGGAAGACGAGCGTGTTCGAGGCGAAGCCGATCATGCCCTCGAGCGCCTCGCTCTCCCGGTTGGCGGCCGGGCTGCCGACGAGGATGTCGTCCTGGCCGGTGATCCGGTAGAGCACGGTGCACAGGCCGGCGAGCACGACCATGTACGGGGTGGCGTGCTCGGCCCGGCCGAGCGCGCGGAGCGCGCGGGTGGTCTCCTCACCGAGGGCCACGTCGCGGCTGGCGCCGTGGAAGCGCCGCCCCTCCGGACGGGGATGGTCGGCCGGAAGCTCGAGCGAGGTCGGGGCACCGCCGAGCTGGCGCCGCCACCACTCGAGCTCGCTCCTGGCGGCCGGGCTCTCCAGCCAGCGCCGCTGCCAGAGGGCGAAGTCGCCGAACTGCAGCGCGGGCTCGGCCAGCTCGGACCCCGCATACAGGGACGCGAGCTCGTCGAGCATGAGCTTCTCCGACCACCCGTCGAAGGCGATGTGGTGGGTCTCGAGCAGGAGGACGGCGTCGTCGGGACCGAGGGCGAGCACGGTGGCGCGCAGGAGCGGGTCGCGGGTGAAGTCGAAGGGCCGCCGCGCCAGCTCGCTCAGCCGCGTCGCGATCCGCTCGGCCGACGCGCCGGGCATGTCGACCACGTCGAGCGCGACCACTGGTGCGTCGAGCACGGCGGCGAGGGGCTGATCGTCGTGCACCTCGATGACCGTGCGCAGAGCCTCGTGGCGCGCGAGGAGCGCGGTGACGGCACGGCGCAGGGCGTCGAGACGCAGCGGTCCGCGCAACCGGAAGGCCAGCGCAACGTTGTAGGTCGGAGCGCCCGGATCCCACTGGTCGAGCAGCCACAGCTGCTGCTGGGAGTAGCCGAGCGCCGGTGGCTCGCCGGGCGCGCGCGGCGTCGGCACTGCGGCCGCGCCCGTCGCCGCCGCGTGCAGCTCGCCGCCGTCGAGGACGGCGGCCAGCCCGGCGATCGTCGAGTGCTCGAAGACCGCGCGCACGCTGACCGGTCGCTCCAGGCGCGTGCGCAGGCGGGCGGCCAGCTGGGCGGCGAGCAGCGAGTGGCCACCGAGCTCGAAGAAGTCCTGATCGACGCCGATCCGCTCGAGGCCGAGGAGCTCCACGAACACCGCGGCGAGTGCGCGCTCGGTCTCGGTGCGCGGCGCGAGCAGCGTCTCGGACTCGCCCGCGGCGAAGTCCGGGTCGGGCAGGGCGCGGCGATCGAGCTTGCCGTTGGCGGTCAGGGGCAGCGCGGGCAGCCAGGTCAGCGAGGCCGGCACCATGTAGTCGGGCAGGCGCCCGCGGAGGTGCTCGCGGATCTCCGCCGTTGGACCGGGCGCCTCGCCCGCCGCCGGGCCGGACGCCTCACCCGCCGTCGGACCGGACGCCTCACCCGCCGTGGCGGGCACGAGGTACGCAGCCAGGCGCGCGTCGCCTTCGGGAGAGGTGAGGGCGAGGACCGCGCACTCAGCCACGGCCGGGTGAGCGGCCAGATGCGAGTGGATTTCGCCCAGCTCGATGCGGAAGCCCCGGATCTTCACCTGGTCGTCGAGCCGGCCCTCGAACTCGAGCTCACCCTCGCGCGTCCATCGAGCCCGGTCGCCGGTGCGGTAGAGCACGCCGCCGGCGAAGAACGGGCTGGCCACGAAGCGCTCCGCGGTCAGCTCGGGTCGGTTGAGGTAGCCCCGGGCCACGCCGGCGCCGCCCACGTACAGCTCGCCGGCCACGCCCTCGGGCACGGGCTCGAGGCGGCCGTCGAGCAGGTAGAGCTCGAGGTCGGGGATCGGGCCACCGATCGGGCTGCCCTCGCGCGCGGAGTCGGCGGCGCTGAGCGGCCGATAGGTCACGTGCACGGTCGTCTCGGTGATCCCGTACATGTTGACGAGCTGCGGCCCGGCGTCGCCGAACGTCTCGTACCAGGGCGCGAGACGACGAGTGTGGAGCGCCTCGCCGCCGAAGATCACGAAGCGCAGGTCCAGCCGTTCGGCCACCCCGCGCAGCTCGTCCATGGCCGCCATGAACAGGCTCGGCGTGGCGTTTAGGACGGTGACCTGCTCGTCGGCCAGCAGCCCGGCGAGCGCCTGGGGCGAGCGCGCCGTCCACTTCGGCACGACCACAAGCCGGCCGCCGTGCAGCAGCGCGCCCCACAGCTCCCACACCGAGAAATCGAAGGCGTAGGAATGCAGCAGCGTCCACGTGTCCGCGGGCGCGAAGCCGAACCACGCCGCGGTCGCGGTGAACAGGCGCGCGACGCTTGAGTGCTCGACGAGCACGCCCTTGGGCCGGCCGGTCGAGCCCGAGGTGTAGATGACGTAGGCCAGGCTCTCGGGGCTGACCGCCACATCCGGGTCCTCGGCGCTCTCCTCAGCCAGCCCCTCGGCGTCGCGGTCCAGACACAGCGTGGCCGCCGAGTGCTCGGGGAGATGGTCGAGCAGCTCGGCCTGGGTGACGAGCACGGCCGCGCCCGAGTCCTCGAGCACGAAGGCGAGTCGCTCAGCGGGGTAGTCGGGATCGAGCGGGACGTACGCCCCTCCGGCCTTCAGCACGGCGAGGATGGCGACGGGCAAATCGAGCGAGCGCCGCAGGCAGAGGCCGACGAGCGTCTCCGGAGTGACGCCGAGCGCCCGCAGGCGGTGGGCCACGCGGTTCGCGCGGATGTTGAGCTCGGCGTAGGAGATCGTCTGGTCCTCGAAGGTCACGGCGGGTGCGGCGGGCGTGCGCGCCGCCTGGGCCTCGAAGCGCTCGTGCAGGCAGAACACCGGGAACGCCTCGGCGCGGCCGCCGTGGCGTCCGAGCAGGTCCGCGCGCTCTGCGTGCTCGAGGAGGTCGAGCGCGTCGACGCCGCGGTCGGGGTCGCCGACGATGGCCTCCAGGAGGGTGATGAAGTGCCGGCCCAGCCGCTGAACGGTCTCGAGGTCGAACAGCTCGCTGCTGTACTCCCAGACCGCCTCCATGCCGTCGTCGCGTGGCTGGAGCAGGAGCGTGAGATCGACCCGGGCATCGCGCTTCTCCGTCCCGATCTCGCGGACCTCGAGCCCGTCGAGGACGATCCCCGGCTCGGGGGGCGCGAGCGAGATGAGCGCCTGAAAGAGCGGGTGGCGGCTCAGATCGCGCTCCGGTGCGAGGGCCTCCACGAGCCGCTCGAAGGGCAGTTCCTGGTGCTCCATGACCTCGAGCGTGCGTTCGCGCACCGTGGTCAGCAGGGTGCGGAAGCTCGGGGCACCGGCGAGGTCGCTGCGGATCGCCACCGTGTTGACGAACGGCCCGATGAGCTGCTCGAGCTCGGGCCGGCCCCGGGAGTCGACCGGGGTGCCGACGACGATGTCGTCCTGGCCGCTGTAGCGGTGCAGAAGGACGTCGTAGGCGGCGAGCATGACCATGAAGAAGGTCGCGTGCGCCTCGCGGGCGAGGACCTCGAGCCTGGCGACGAGCTCGGCCGGGATTCGCGTACGCCACCACGCGCCCTCGAGCGTCGGCACGGCGGCGCGGGGCCGGTCGGAGGGCAGCTCGAGGCCGGTCGGGATGCCGTGAAGCCGGTCGGTCCACCAGGCAAGCTCGTGCTCCAGGCGCTCCCCGGCGAGCCAGCTCCGCTGCCATTCTCCGAAGTCGGCGTACTGGATGGGCGGCTCGGCGAGACCCGCGGGCCGGTTGTCGCGCACGGCGCCGTAGATGGTGCCCAGCTCGCGAAAGAAGATGACCTTCGACCAGCCGTCGGCCACGATGTGGTGCACGACGACCTGCAGGACGTGGTCCTCCGTGGCCAGCCGGGCCAGCGTAGCGCGCAGGAGCGGCCCCCGTTCGAGCGCAAACGGCGTCTGGGTGCGCGCGTCGACGAGATGCTGCGCGGCCGCCTCGGGGTCGCTCTCGTCGGTCAAATCGGCGAACTCGAGGCTCACCTCGACCGAAGGGGCGATGACCTGGAGGGGTCGGCCGTCCTCGGCGGTGAAGTGGGTGCGCAGCACGTCGTGGCGGCGCACGACCTCGCCAAGCGCCCGCTCGAGCGCCGCGACGTCGAGCGGGCCGCGCAGGCGCAGGGGCCAGGAGATGTTGTAGGCAGCGCTCGATCCGCTCACTTGGTCGATGAACCAGAACCGCTCCTGGGCGAAGGAGGCGGGACGCAGCCGCCGAGCCGGGACGAGCGGCGGGGGCTCGGCCCGGGGGGGCGATGGCGCCCCGGCGGATGGCGCCGGAGGGGCCACGGCATGCTCCGGACCACCCGCGGCGGCGCGGTCGAGCTCGGCCGCCAGGCCCGCCACCGTCGGGGCCTCGAACAGCGTGCGCAGTGGCAGCTCGGCCCGGGCCCGGGCATCGAGACGGCTCATGAGCCGCGCCGCGAGAAGCGACTGGCCGCCGAGCGCGAAGAAGTCGTCGAGCGCGCCCACGCGCTCGCAGCCCAGTACCTCGGAGAAGAGACCGGCGACGAGGGCTTCGGCCTCGGTGCGCGGGGCCATGAAGGCCGACTCGGTGGGGAGCTCGGGCGCGGGCAGGGCGGCGCGATCGAGCTTGCCGTTGGGCGTCGTCGGGAGCGCGTCGAGCTCGACGATGCTCGCCGGGACCATGTAGGCGGGCAGCCGCTCCGCGAGTCGGGCGCGGAGCGCCTCGACGTCGGCGCCGGGGGCGGCCGGGACGATGTAGGCCACGAGCGCGGGCTCGGAAGCCGTGCCGGCGTGGACGCGTGCGGCGGCCGCGGTGACGCCCGGCGCGCTCCCGAGGGTCGCCTCGATCTCGCCGAGCTCGATCCGGTAGCCGCGGAGCTTGACCTGGTGGTCGAGGCGCCCGAGGAACTGGAGGGACCCGTCGGCGCGACGGCGGACGCTGTCTCCGGTGCGATAGAGGCGCGCGCCCGCCTCGTGACTGAACGGGTCGGCGACGAACCGCTCCTCGGTCTGGTCGGACCGCCCGCGGTAGCCGCGCGCGAGCCCGGCGCCGCCGATGTGGAGCTCGCCCGGCACCCCGAGCGGAGCGGGCGCGCCCGTGGTGTCGAGAACGTGGAGCGCGGTGTTGGCGATCGGCTCGCCGAGGGCGACGGGCGCCCCCGGGTTCTCGACACGAGCGACGGCCGACCAGATCGTTGTCTCGGTCGGTCCGTACATGTTCCACAGCTCGAGCCCACACTCCAGGAGCGCGTCGGCCAGCGCCGGCGGCAGAGCCTCCCCTCCGCACAGCGCCTTCAGGCCGGGACGGCCGCGCCATCCGGCGTCGAGGAGCATCCGCCACGTGCTCGGGGTGGCCTGCATGACCGACGCCCGGGAGTCGTCGAGGAGGCGAGCGAGCGCGCGGGGATCGCCGGCCTGCTCGGTCGTGGCGATGACGACGCGAGCGCCGGTGACGAGCGGCAGGTAGAGCTCGAGGCCCGCGATGTCGAAGGACAACGTGGTCACGGCCACGAGCACGTCGCGCTCGCTCAGGCCCGGACGGACGCGCATCGAGGCGAGGAAGTTGACCAGGGCACGATGCGCGATCTCCACGCCCTTCGGGCGGCCCGTCGAGCCCGAGGTGTAGATGACGTAGGCCAGGTCGCCCGCGTCGCCGAGGGTGTCGGGCGTCTCGCTCGATTCGCGCGCCAGCGCGGCGGCGTCGCGGTCGAGGCACACGACCGCGCCTCCTTGCCAGGGCAGCGCGGCCAGGAGCGGCTCGACGGTGACAAGCGCGCGGACCTGGGCGTCAGCGAGCATGAGCTCCTGGCGCGCGGCCGGGAAGCTCGGATCGATGGGCACATAGGCGGCGCCGGACCCGAGCACGCCGAGCAGGGCGACGGGGAGCTGCTCGGAGCGGGGCAGGCAGACGCCGACGAGATCCTCGCGCCCGACGCCCATGGCCTGCAGACGGTGCGCGAGGCGGTTGGCCGCGGCGTCGAGCTCGGCGTAGGTGAGTCGGCCGGCGGCCGATTCGACCGCCACCGCCTGTGGCGTGGCTGCGGCCTGGCGGGCGACGAGCGCCTCGAGGCGCCCCTCGGGGATCGGCGCCGCCGTGCCTGCGGCCTGGGCGACGAGCGCGCGCCGCTCGGTCTCAGCGAGCAGCGGGAGTCGTTCGATCGGGCAGGCCGGGTCGGCCACGATCGCCTCGAGCAGGGCCACGAAGTGTGAGGCCATGCGCTCGATCGTGGCCGGCTCGAAGAGGTCGGTGCTGTACTCCCAGATGGCCTCGAGGCCGTGCTCGAGGTCGTCCAGGACGAGGAACAGGTCGACCCGCGAGGCCGACCAGCTCGGCTCGAGCTCGGTCACCTTCGTGCCGCTGAGCGCGAGCCCGCGTTCGGGCGGGTTCAGGGCGAGGAGAGCCTGGAAGATGGGATGGCGGCTCAGGTCGCGCTCGGGCGCGAGGGCCGCCACGATCCGCTCGAAGGGCAGCTCCTGGTGCTCGAGCGCCTCGAGCGTGCGCTCCTGCACGCGGCGGAGAAGCTCGCGGAAGCTGGGCGCGCCGGAAAGGTCGCTGCGTACGACGACGGTGTTGATGAAGGGGCCGACGACCTGCTCGAGCTCGGCGCGGATGCGCGTGTCGACCGGCGTGCCCACGACGACGTCCTCGCCCGCCCCGTATCGGTAGAGGAGCACGTCGAAGGCTGCGAGCACGACGGTGAAGAACGTCGTCCGCTCGCTCCGGGCCAGCGTCTCGAGGCGTTCGCGGAGATCGTGGGCGAGCGCCAGCCGGTATCGCGCCCCGCGGAGACTGGCCACGGGCGGGCGCGGGCGATCGGCCGCCAGCTCGAGTGCCGCCGGCATCCCCGCGAGCCGGTCCCGCCAGTGCGCCAGCTCATCGGCGAGCGCGCGCGCGTCGAGCTCCGAGCGCTGCCACTCGGCGTAGTCGGCGTAGCCCGGTCCGGGGTCGGGAAGCCGCGGCTCGCGGCCGGCGGCGAAGGCGTCGTACAGATCGCCGAGCTCCCGGTAGAGGACGACCTTCGAGACGCCGTCGAAGACGATGTGGTGGACGACGATCTGGAGCACGTGCTCGTCCGGCCCCAGCCGGAGCAGCACGATCCGCAGCAGCGGCCCGGTGGCGAGGTCGAACGGCCGGGCGGTCCGGTCATCGACGATGGCCTGGGCGGCGGCCTCCGGGTCGCGCTCGCCGCTGAGATCGACCAGCTCGACGGCGCCCCCGGCCGCGGCCTCGACGATCTGGAGCGGCTGGCCGTCGAGGGCGGCGAAGCGCGTGCGCAGGGCTTCGTGGCGGCGAACGAGTTCGACCACGGCGCGCCGCAGGGCCTGCTCGTCGAGCCGACCGGTGACGCGCATCGGCCAGGAGAAGTTGTAGGCGGAGTTCCCGGGCGTGAGCTGATCGACGAGCCACAGTTGCTCCTGGACGAACGAACAGCGCAGCGGTCGGTCGCGGGGGACGCGCGGGATCTCGGGCTGTTGTGCCGCGGGCCCGGCGGGCGTGGGCTCGGGGGCCGGGGGCGCCTCGGCCGGGGGCGCCTCGGCCGGGGGCGCCTCGGCGGGGGGCGCCTGGAGGGCCTCGATGCGCGCGGCCAGCTCGCGCACGGTCGGCGCGTCGATCAGAGCCTTCAGCGCGAGCTTGGCCCCGAGCTCCTTGCGCAGCCGGGCGATGAGCCGGATGGCGAGCAGTGAGTGCCCGCCGATCTCGAAGAAGTTGTCCTCCGGGCCGACCTGGCAATCCAGGAGCTCGGACCAGATGCCGGCGAGGGTCGTCTCGAGTTCGCTCGCGGGCTCGGCCGCAGCTGAGGCCGCCGCTGCCGCGGCGGAAGGCTCGGGGCCCGGCAGCGCACCCCGGTCGAGCTTGCCGTTCGGGGTCAGCGGGAGCGCCGCGAGCGGCACGATGGCCGCAGGGACCATGTAGGCCGGAACGGCGTCGCTGAGTGCGGCGAACAGCGTCTCGGCGGAGGGTGGCGCGCCCTCTCCGACCACGTAGGCGACGAGCCGTCTGCCCTCCCCCTCGCCCGTGGCCACGACGGCGGCCTGGCGCACGTCGGAGCGGCGCAGGAGCACGGCCTGGACCTCGGCCGGCTCGACGCGGTAGCCGCGGATCTTGACCTGCTCGTCGGCACGACCGAGGAACTCCAGGTTGCCGTCGAGCAGGTGACGGGCGAGGTCACCTGTGCGGTAGAGCCGCTCCCCGGTCCCCGGGCGGAAGGGATCGGCGAGGAAGCGCTCCGCCGTCTGCTCGGGCGCGTTGATATAGCCCCGGGCCACGCCCGCGCCGCCGATGAAGAGCTCGCCCGGCACGCCGACCGGCACGGGCTGCAGGCGCGCATCGAGCACATAGGCGCGGTCGCCGTTGATGGGGCGGCCGATGGGCACCGTGGCGCCGGGCGGCCGCTCGCCGGCGGGGTCGAGCTCGAACGTGCAGCACCCGATCGTGGCCTCGGTCGGCCCGTAGTGGTTGATGACGCGCGGCCCGCCGGGAACGCTGACGCGCCGGACGAGCTCCCAGGTGAGCGCCTCGCCGCCGAGCACGAGCGCCCGGCGAGGCAGCAGTGAGGGCGTGGCCGTCGTGTCGAGGAGGGAGCTGAGGTGCGATGGCGTGATCTTGAGGACGTCGAGCGGACGCTCGGCGACGTACTCGGCGAAGGCGGCGGCGTCGCTGGCCACCTCGCTCGGCAGCAGGTGCAGGCAGGCGCCTCCGGCCAGGGCCGGGAAGATCGCCGTGTTCCCGAGGTCGGTGCTCACCGACGAGACCGAGCCGAAGTGCATCCCCGGGGCGACCTCAAGGCGCGCGAGCATGTCGCGCGTGTAGTTGACGAGGTTGGCGTGCGTGACCGCCACGCCCTTCGGGGTGCCGGTCGACCCCGAGGTGTAAAGGACGTAGGCCAGGTCGTCGGCGTCGACCGCGCGGCCCGTCGCAACCGACGGGCGGTCCCCGAGGTCGTCGGCCACAGCCGAGAGCACGGCGCCGGCGAAGCCGGCAAGCGGCCTCTCGCTGATGAGATGGCGGGCGCCCGCGGTCTGTAGCTGGGCGACCGCGCGCGCCGCCGGGTGCTCGGGGTTGAGCGGCAGGTAGGCCGCACCGGCCTTGAGCACGCCAAGCACGGCGGCCATGAGCTCAGGCGTGCGGCCAAGCGATATGCCGACGACATCGCCGAGCGCGACTCCGTGATCGATGAGCATGTGCGCGATCTGATTCGCCCGCTCCTCGAGCTCCCCGTAGCTCAGCTCCTGCCCGGCGGCAACGAGCGCGGGCGCGCCGGGCGCGCTCCGCGCGTGCGCCTCGAAGAGCTCGTGGATCGCCCGGTCGCCGGCCGGCGCCCCGGTCGCGTTCCAGGCGACGAGGATCCGCTCCCGCTCGGCGGCGTCGAGGAGGACCAGCTCGTCGATCGGCGTGTCCGGCTCGGCCGCCATCGCCGTCACGAGCGCGGTGAAATGGCGCGCCATGCGTTCGACCGTCGCGGCCTCGAACAGATCGGTGCTGTACTCCCACACCGCGTCGAGGCCGCCCCGCTGCTCGTCGAGGTAGAGGCCGAGATCGAACTCGGCCGTGCGCTTGGGCACATCGAAGACCGCGCGGCGCACGCCGGCGAGCTCGAGCTCCAGCGGTGCGGGGACGATGAACTCGTAGAACGCCTGGAACACCGGGTGGCGGCTCGCATCCCGGCCCCCCTGGCTCGCAGCCAGGCGGTCGAAGGGCAGCTCCTGATGGGCGATCGCGTCGAGGGTGCGAGCCCGGGCGCGGCGTAGGAGCTCGCGGAAGCTCGGCCCGCCTTCGAGGTCGCAGCGGAGAGCGAGCACGTTGGTGAAGAGGCCGACGGCACCCTCGAGCTCGTGCCGGCCGCGGTTGTCGATCGCCGTCCCGACCACGAAGTCCTCCTGGCCGGTGTAGCGGCGCAGTAGCGCGGCGAACGCGGCGAGCATGGTCACGAAGGGCGTGGCGCCCTCACCGCGGCCGAGGGCGTGCAGTCGCTCGACCTGCTCCGGAGGCAGGGTCGTGCGCAGGCGCGCCCCGCGCAGCGTCGGGGTGGCGGGTCGCGGCCGGTCGGCGGGGAGCTCGAGCGCGGCCGGCACGCCGGCGAGCCGGCCCTGCCAGTGGGCGAGCTCGGCGGCCAACACCTCCTCGCTGAGGCGCTCGCGCTGCCAGGTCGCGTAGTCGCGGTACTGGACTGCCGGCGGGAGATCGGCGGTCGGGTCGCGGTACAGCGCGGCGAGCTCGGAGAGGATGACGCCCTTCGTCCAGTCGTCGCACACGATGTGGTGGGCGAGAAAATGCAGGACGTGATCCTCGGGTCCGAGCGCGATGAGCTGCACGCGCAGCAGGGGGCCACGGGTGAGATCGAACGCGGTGTGCGCGGCATCGGCGGCGAGCTCGGCCGCCGCCGCGGGGCTCTCGGCGTCCACGCGCTCCAGGACGAACGGGGCACCGGCTCCGGCGCTCATCACCGGCTGGCCGTCGCGCGCGTCGAAGGTCGCGCGCAACGAGTCGTGGCGGGCGACCACGGCCTCGAGCGCCCGCTCGAGACGGTCGGCATCGACCACCCCCGCGAGCCGCAGCGCCCAGGAGACGTTCGAGACCACGTTGCTGGCGCTCGCCTGGTCGATGAACCAGAAGCGCTCCTGGGCATACGAGCACCGGGCGGGCTCATCCGGGCCGGCCTGCGGGCCGCCACCCGCGCCCGCGCCGCGGTCGAGCTCGGCGACCAGCGCCGCGGTCGTCGGGTGCGCCATGAACGCCGTGAGCGACACGTCCCGGCCGGTCCGCTCGAGCAGCCGGGCGACGAGCGCGGCGGCCTGGATCGAGTCGCCGCCGGCGGCGAAGAAGTCCTCCTCCGGGCCCGACGGAGCCCGGCCGAGCACCTCGCGCCACAGCTCGCCCACGAGCGGCCAGCCCGACGCCGGGCTCCGGGTCTGCGGATCGATCGTCGTCACAACCCGACCTCGGTTACTGCTCGTCCCATCCGAAGTCGATGCCGGTGAGCGTGCGCAGGCGCTCGTTGTGCGGGCGGAAGTAGGCGGCGAGATGAGCGCGGGTCTCGGGGTTGACCTCGGCGTCGTAGGCGCCGACGTTGAGCTTGCGGAAGGCCGTGTGACGATGCTCGGGCAGGCCGAGGAAGGCGTAGACGGCGTCGAGCGAGGACTGCGGGTCGGCCGCCAGGTCCTCGAACTTCAGGAACAGCATCTGCTGCCGGGGGAAGCGCGCGAGCCAGCGCTCGACGTGCTCGTCGTAGCGGCTGCGCTGGAGGTAGGACCAGTAGCCGAGCGGCGCCGGGGGCGCGGGGTTGTAGTGGGGGTCGCGGCGGACCCGCTCCTCCTCGGGCGCGAGGCGGTCGGCCTCGAGGGCGATCGCCGTCTCGAAGCTGTCGTACTCCTCGAGCTCCTCCCGCCGGGACATCTGGAACGCCGAATACGCCCGGTCGACCGGATTGCGCAAGGTGATGATGAGCTTCGCCTGCGGCACGACCCGCTGGACGCGCTCGGGGACGTGATAGCCGCTCACATATGACGCCGTCGCCTCGCCGGTGAGGAAGGGACGGCCGTGCGCGCGGGCGAACTCCTCGCGTTCGCCACGATGCGGGAAATGCCCGCGGTACCAGTCGACGCCCTCGTCGAAGCGGTAGTCGAAGAACAGCAGCTCCTTGCGCCCGTGGCCCTGGGTGCGCGGCCGGGCGATGTACGGGTGCTCGCACATCCAGTCAAACAGGCTCGTCGTCCCGCACTTGGCGGCGCCGAGCACGAGGAAGTCGGGGAGCACGCGACCTGCGCCCGGGCCGCGGCCAACGGCCGCGCGGGCCCCGCGGTAGCCGCGCTTGACGGCAAGGTCGAACACGGGGGCGGGCAGCGCCTCGCGTAGGAAGTAGTAGCCCCGGGCTTTCCCTCCGACCTCGCGCCAGCTCCGGACGGGACCGTCCGTGTCCGGCCGTCTGAGGTCCGTATTCCCGTTGCGGAACTGGACGAGGTACTCGTCCAGGGTGCTAGCCACGGGGCTGGTCGTCCCCGGTTCGCCTAAGCATCAGCAGATCTGCCCCTTTCCCGCGCGCCTTCGCGCAGACCAGCTCTAGGCTACCACAGGCTTTCGGCCTTTTAGAGGTGGTTCTACGGGTTGGACAACCGGCGTACGCGCGCCCTAGGATGCGCCCCCGAAGGGCACGATGGGGGCGCAAAATCGATAAGAGCGGCATCGACCGGCGTATCCGCGGCGTGGTTCCTCGGTCGACCTATCACCGCGCCAAGGCCGTGTACTACGGCGCCCGGCGGCTCACCGGCCGCAGTCCCGGTCGTGGCCGCACGCTGCCCGACTTCCTCATCATCGGCTCGACGAAGTGCGCGACCACGAGCCTGCACGGGTGGCTGACCGACCATCCGTTCGTCGCCGATACGACGAAGGAGATCCACTTCTTCGACATGAACTACTACCGGGGCAGCGACTGGTACCGCTCGCACTTCCCCCTCACCCGCGACGGTGACCGCTTCCGCGCCGCGCACGGCCGCGCCTACCTGGTGAGCGAGGGCACGCCGGCCTATCTCGCGCACTACTGGAGCCCTGAGCGCGTGGCCAGGCTGCTCCCCGACGTCCGCCTCATCGTCTCGCTGCGCGATCCCGTGGCGCGTGCCTACTCGCAGTACCACAACTTCCACCGTCGCGGGACCGACGAGCTCGACACCTTCGAGGAGGCCCTCGCGGCCGAGGACGAGCGCCTGCGAGGCGAAGAGGAACGGGAGCGCGAGAACCCGCACTACCACAGCTGGAAGGCGTTCCGCTGGGGGTACAAGCGCACGAGCCGCTACGCCGAGCACCTGGAACGGTGGTTCGCCATGTTCCCCCGCGAGCGCTTTTTGTTCATCGACTTCGACCGCGAGCTCGCGCCCGACCCGGCGGGCACCCTGGCCCGGGTGCACGACTTCCTTGGACTACCGCCCCACCAGGCGGGGCCGCTGCCGACACTCAACGCCGGATCCTACGAGCCGCTGGCCCAGAGCACGCGCGCAGAGCTGACCGAGTACTTCCGCCCGCACAACCGCAGGCTCTACGAGCTCACCGGGATCAACTTCGGCTGGCCTGCCTGACGGGCCGGCCGAGCCGGGCCGGCTGTGCGCGGCGCGATTTTGCGCGGTCCGCCTCGCAACGAATTCATCCCGGCGCTCGACAGGGATCAGACCCGGGTCTACGATGGCCGCCCCGCAGTCGCGCAACCGGGGGCGACAGGGTGCCGGGCAGGGAAGCGCCGTTCCTTGGATCTCCGAATCGACAAGAGCAGCCTCGACCGCCGGATTCGTACCGCGGTGCGGCCGGTCGCCTACGACAGCGTCAAGCGCGTCTACTACGGAGCGCGTAGGCTCGCCCGCCGCAACCCCGGCCGCGGCCGGGCTCTCCCCGACTTCCTCGTCATCGGCTCGACGAAGTGCGGGACGACCAGTCTGCACGGCTGGCTGACCGACCACCCGTGTGTGGCCGAGACGAAGAAGGAGATCCACTTCTTCAACATGAACTACTACCGGGGCACCGACTGGTACCGCTGCTACTTCCCGCCCGAGCGCGAGCTCGAGCGCTTCCGCGCCGAGCACGGCCGCGACTATCGCGTGGGTGAAGCGACCGCGTCGTATCTCGCCCACTACTGGACGCCCTCCCGCATGGCGAGCCTGCTCCCCGATGCGCGCCTCGTCGTGTGCCTGCGCAACCCGGTCGACCGTGCCTACTCGCAATACCACTACTTCCGCCGGCGGGGGACCGAGCCGCTCGTGCGCTTCAGCGACGCGGTGGCCAGCGAGGGGGCGAGACTGAGTGGCGAGGAAGCCCGCGAGATCGCCGACCCGCACTTCCACAGCTGGCGCGTGTTCCGTTGGGGCTACGCGCGCACGAGCCGCTACGCCGAGCACCTCGAACGATGGCTCGAGGTGTTCCCGCGCGAGCAGTTCCTCTTCCTCAACTTCGACACCGAGCTCGCGGTCGACCCGGCGGGGACGCTCGCTCGTGTCCACGACTTTCTCGACCTGGCGCCACGCGACCCCGGCCCCCTCCCCACGCTCAACGGCGGCCAGTACGAGCCGCTCGACCAGCGCACGCGCGAGCGGCTGACGGAGTACTTCCGCCCGCACAACCGGCGGCTCTACGAACTGACGGGGATCGACTTCGGCTGGCCGGCGTAGCTGGGCGCGGGCGCGGGGGCCGCGCGCCGCGCGGGCGGGGGGCCGCGGGGGCGGCGGTGGACCGCGCGGGCGGTGCGGACCGCGCGGGGGGCGCCCCGCCAGGTCGGCGGGCCGCGCCGGCGGCGGACCGCCACAGCCCACACCCGCGGGCCGGCAGGCAGGGTGCGGGCCTGGATGGTCGTATAGCGACCCCGAGAGCCCACACCGTCCGGAGATCCACGGGGTGTGGGCCGTAGTGGTCGCCATGCGCGGGGCCGCGCTACGAGCGGGAACCAGCGCCCACACCCCGCGCGCTGGCCGGAGGTGTGGGCTGCAAGTCCCAAGCGCCGGGAACCAGGGCCCGCACAACCCGCGACTCGCCGGGGTGTGGGCTTCCGTTCCCGCCACCCGTCCGCCCACGGCGCCCGTTCGCGGCCGCCCGTCCGACCTCGCGGCCGCCCGTCCGCCCGTCCGCCCGTCATCCGTTCACCCGCTAACCGGGCAGCCACACCACCTGCACCGTCTGGGAGCGGAAGTTCCCCACGAGCACGGTCACACCGTCCGGCGCGACGGCCACCTCGCGCGGGAACACGCCGGCTGCGACCGTCCCGAGCAGCCGCGGCCCGCCGCGCCCGGCCCCGGCCTCGACGACGGACAGCGACTGCGGAGCGTCGGCGTCTCCGTACCGGTCGGAATTCGCCACGACGACCTGCGCGCCGCCCCCCGCCACGGCCACGCCCACCGGAGCCGCGCCGACCCGGACGACCGAGCGCAGCGCATCGCGCCGCCCCGCGACCAGTCCCGCCTCGTCGAAGGCGAGGAGAGAGTTGCTCCCCCGCGCGGTCACCCACACACGCCCGTCGGGCCCAGCCGCTACGCGCACGGGCTGACAGCCGGCCGCGACCGAGGCCACGCGAACGCGCGCGGGGTCCTCCACGGCGTCCGCCACGGCAAACGAGGAGACGACCCCGTCCCGACGGCCCGGAGCTGAGTGCTGGCTCGTGACGAGCACGTGCGTCCCCGCGTCTGCCAGCGCGATGCCGACGGGGCCGGGCGCCACGGCCACCTCCCCCACGATCCCGCCCGCCCCGGCCGAGAGGTCGAACACCACCACGCGCCGCCCCTCCTCGTCGGTGGCGAAGGCGAAGCGCTCGCTTGCGTCGAGCGTGACCTGCACGAGCGTGGCTCCGGCGACGGGAATCGAGGCCGCGACCGAGAGCGCCGGGACCTCGGCGATCAGGAGGCCCGCCCCGGCGGCCACGATCGCCCGGGAGCCTCCGGCGGCGAGCGCGACCCCCCGGGGCACCCACGCGGAGGCGAGCGGGGCGATGTGGCCGAGCCGCCACGGGCCGATGTGGCCGAGCCGGCACGCCGCCCCGGCCGAAAGCCAGGCGAGCGCGCTCCCGGAGTGCCCGGGCAGCGCCACGACCGCACCCGACCCGTCGGGCGTCACCGCGATGCCGAAGGGCGTGCCCGGCATGTCGATGTGGGCCGATTCGGCCGCGGGGAGCGGTGCTGCGGAGGCCGCCGGCTTGCCGCAGCCGGGCACCCGCGGGCCGCGCAGCGCCGCAAGGCGACGGCCGAGAGCGAGCACCGGCGCATGCTATAAAAGCCCGGCGCGGGCAGGCCGGAAAAACCACCTCGGGGGGCTTTCGTGATCAGTACGGACAGGTTGCGCGACTTCATCGTCGACGAGCTGCGGTGGTCGGGACCGCGAGCCGAGCTGACGGACGACTATCCGTTGCTCGAGAACCACGTGATCGACTCGCTCGGTCTCTTCCGCATCGTTGATTTCCTCGAGCGCGAATACGGCGTCGAAGTCGGTGACGAGGAGCTCGTCCCGAGCAACTTCGCCACCCTGAGCACGATCGCCGGTCTCGCCGATCGCGCCGCCTAGGGGCAGACCGTGACCTCAGGCCCCTCGGCCACCGACTTCGCCCGACGCGTGGATCGCGAGACCGGCGTGGTCGAGGACGCGGGCTTCTTCGGCCCGGTCGGCAATCGCCTGTTCGGCGTGGCCTACCGGCCAAGCCCGGAGGCCCGGGGCGCCGTCCTCATCTGCCCGCCGCTCCTCTCCGAGTTCGATCAGAGCTACAGCGTCAACGTCGCGCTCGCCCGCGCCCTCGCCGGTCGGGGGCTCACCGCCTACACGCTGCATTACCGCGGCACCGGCCACAGCGACGGCGAGGCGGACATCATCAGCCTCAAGACCATTCGCGAGGACATCGCCACCGCCGTCCGCCGCGTGCGCGAGGAGACCGCCGTCACCGCCCCCGTCGTGGTGGCCTCGCGCCTGACCGCACTCGCCGCCGCGAGCGCCCCGGCCGACCTCGGCGCCCGGCGCCTCGTCCTGTGGGAGCCGGCGCTCGAGGGGCGGCGATACTTCCGCGAGGCCTGGCGGGCCGACATGATGTTCCAGATCAACGAGGGCACGAGCGCCGCGCAGCGCGAGAACTTCGTCGAGCAGCTCTCGCGGACCGGCCGCGTCGACGTGCTCGGCTACCCCATCGGTCGAAAGCTCCACGATACGTTCAGCGCGAGCACGCTGAGAGACGAGCTGACCGAGGTGCCCGAACGTCTCCTCATCGTCCGCGGCGGACCGCCCGGGCAGTCGCGCGGCGATCTCGAGGAGCTCGCCTCCCGCCTGGTCGAGCGCGGTTGCACGGTCGACCTCCAGGCGCTGAGCGAGCCCATCGTCTGGTGGTTCCAGGGCCCGGAGATGCGGCGCAGCGCCCAGCCCGCCATGGCCCGGCTCATCGAGCTCACGGCCGACTGGATCGCCGCGTGAGCGCTCCCGCCACGAGCGCCCAGGAGACGCCGTTCTTCGTGCAGGCCGACGGCGAGGATGTCTTTGCCATCCTCACCGCCCCGACCTCCGAGCCACTCGGCGTCGCCGCGATCATCCTCAGCGGCGGCGCCTATGTCGGCGCCACGAACCGCAATCGCGTATCGGTGCGCATGGCCCGGTCGCTGGCCTCGCGCGGACTCCACGCGGTGCGCATGGACTACCACGGGGTCGGCGACAGCACGGGCGCGATCGACCTCTACCCGCTGCACCACCCGTTCGTCGACGATCTCATGGCCGTCATCGCCCACGTTCAGGCCCAGGGCATCGACCGTTTCATCCTCGTCGGCACGACCTGCTTTGGCGCCCGCACCGCCCTCGCCGGCGCCGCCCGCGTGCCCGGCCTGCTCGGCGTCGTCTCGCTCGCCGCGCCGATCCGCGACTTCCCCTTCACCCGCGATCCCGCGGCCACCCCGACCCAGGTCTACGTCAAGCGGGCGTTCTCGCGCAGCACCCTCGAGGGCCTGCGCGACCCGCGCCGGCGCCGGGCCTACGCCGCGATCCTCGCCACCAAGGCGCGCGGGGCCGCCCGCCGGCTGCGCCCCCAGCCGCGCCGCACCGGCAGCCCGCAGGCACCGAGCGACGGGATGAGCCCGGGCTTCTACGAGCCGCTCGTCGCCCTGGCCGAGCGCCGCGTGCCCGTGTTGATCGGCTACGGCGAAAAGGACGACTTCTACGGCGAGTTCACGGCCGCGCGCTCCGCCCCGCGCCTGCGCGCCCTGCTCGAGGCCCCCGACAGCCGCATCACCGTGCGCACGTGCCCGGGGAGCATCCACGCGTTGCGACGGATCAGCGCGCAGGACGCCATGCTCGAGATGACCGAGACGTGGCTCGACCGGCTCGAGCCCGATCCTGGGCGCAAGCCGTGAAGGACCTCATCCACCAGCTCGTCGAGACCCATGCCGAGCTCCGGCCCGATGCCCCCGCCGTGGTTGACCGCGAGCGCACGGTGAGCTACGGCGAGCTCGACGCCGCGAGCAACCGGCTCGCACGCATGCTCGGAGGCCTCGGCCTGACCCCAGGCGAGCGGGTCGCCCTCTACCTCGACAAGACGCTCGAGTCGGTGATCGCCGTCTACGCGATCCTCAAGGCCGGGGCGGCTTACGTACCTCTCGACCCGCAGGCCCCGCCCGCGCGACTGGCCTACATTGCCCAGAACGCCGGGACGCGGATCCTCATCACGGGGACGGAGAAGGAGGCAGCGTGGGAGGAGCTCCTCGCCGGGGCACGGGGGATCGAGTCCCTCGTGATCGCCAACGGCTCCGCCGCCCTCGAGGGTGTGCGCGTCGTGGCGGCCGGCGAGGTGGAGGCGCAGGACGCGAGCCGCGTGGCGGCGCGAGGAATCGACCACGATCTCGCCTACATCCTCTACACCTCCGGCTCGACCGGGACGCCGAAGGGCGTGATGCTCACGCATCGCAACTGCCTGGCCTTCGTGGAGTGGGCGGCCCGCGAGTTCGAGGTCACGCCGGCCGACCGCTTGTCGAGCCATGCTCCCCTGCACTTCGACCTCTCCACTTTCGATCTCTACGCGGCCGCGTACGCGGGGGCGCCGGTCGTGCTCGTCCCCGCCGGCGTCTCGGTCTTCCCCAGCCAGGTACGCAAGTTCATCGACGACGCGGGGATCACCGTGTGGTACTCGGTGCCCTCGATCCTCGCCATGCTCGTGCTTCGGGGCGGCCTCGAGGCCGGCGATCTGCCCAATCTCCGGACGGTGCTCTTCGCCGGCGAGGTCTTCCCCACCGTCCACCTGCGCAAGCTTCGGGCCCTCCTCCCCCACGTCCGCCTGGCCAACCTCTACGGCCCGACCGAGACGAACGTGTGCACGTGGTGGGAGGTCCATTCGCTGCCGGGGGCCTCCGACGAGACCATCCCCATCGGCGTTCCGATCGACAACGTCGAGGTCTTCGCGCTCACGCAGGACGGGCGCCGGGCCGCTCGCGGAGAGGTCGGCGAGCTCTACGTGCGAGGCGCCACGGTCATGCAGGGCTACCTCGGCGATCCGGAGAAAACGGCCTCGCGCCTCCTGAGCACGACGGTCAGCGACGTCCTCGCCCAGCCGGCCTACCGAACCGGCGACCTCGTCCAGCAGGATGAGAGCGGCGCCTACCGCTTCCTCGGCCGCAGCGACGACCAGATCAAGAGCCGGGGCTACCGGATCGAGCTCGGCGACGTGGAGTCGGCCCTGTACGCGCACCCCGACGTCGTCGAGTGCGCGGTGGTGGCCGTGCCCGATGACCTCGTGACCAACCGGCTCAAGGCGTTCGTGAACGCGCGCGCCGAGCTGACCGGCGGGGAGCTGACGGGCTTCTGCGCCGAGCGCATCCCCCAGTACATGATCCCGGAGCAGTTCGTCTTTGCCGATGCGCTGCCCCGGACGTCCACCGGCAAGGTCGATCGCCGCGCGCTGCTCGCGCGCGCCACCGACGACGGCGGGCCGTAGCATCGAGCCATGAGTGACGGCGGCGGTCCTTCGCCGGCGAAGCGTGCCCTGCTCGAGCGTGCCCTGCGCCAGCGGCGGGAGCAGGCCGTGGCCGCCACGACGATCCCGCGCCGCCCGCCCGGCGCAGGCCCGGCGCCGCTCTCCTACTCCCAGCAGCGCATGTGGTTCCTCCAGCAGTGGGAGCCGGGCTCGCCCACGTTCAACGGCGCCCGCGCACTGCGCCTGACAGGCGAGCTCGACGTCGACGCGCTCGCGCGCGGTCTCGAGCGCATCGTGCAGCGCCACGAGACGCTGCGTACGGTCGTGCGGGGCACGCGCGACCCCGTGCAGGTGCCCCTCGAGAGCTGGTCGCTCGAGCTGCCCGTGATCGAGCTCGACGCGCCCGCGGAGCTCGACGCCCGGCTGCGGGAGCTGGCCCGTGAGCCGTTTGACCTCGGGCACGACCTCATGCTCCGGGCATCGCTCTTGCGCCTGGCCGCCGACGAGCACGTGCTGCTCGTGCGCATGCATCACATCGCCGCCGACGCCCACTCCGACCGCGTGCTCTTCGACGAGCTCGCCGAGCTCTACGCCGCCGCGCGCGTCGGCCGCGAGCCCGAGCTGCCCGAGTTGCCCATCTCCTATTCGGACTTCGCCGTCTGGCAGCGCGAGCGCCTGACCGGCGCGGCCCTGGAGGAGCTCACGCGCTACTGGCACCAGCAGCTCGCGGGGGCACCCGAGCTGCTGCGGCTCCCCACCGACCGCCCCCGCCCCGAGGTGCAGCGTCACGTCGGGGCCCACCACCGGCTGCACCTCGAGGGCGACCTCGGGGCCCGCCTGCTCGAGCTCAGCCGCCGCGAGGGCGTGACCTTCTTCATCACCATGCTCGCCGCCTTCGCCACCCTGCTCTACCGCCTGAGCGGCGAGGACGACGTCGTCATCGGGAGCCCGATCGCCAGCCGCAACAACCTCGAGCTCCAGGGACTCATCGGCTTCTTCACCAACACGATGGCGCTGCGCGTGCGCCTCGGTGGCAACCCGAGCTTCCGCGAGGTCATCGCGCGGGCGCGCACGACAGCCCTCGGGGCTTACGCCCATCAGGATCTGCCCTTCGAGAAGGTCGTTGAGACGGTCGCGCCGCGCCGCAACCCGAGCTACAACCCTCTCTTCCAGGTCAACTTCCGCGCCCAGGCCACACCGCGCCCCGCGCTCGAGCTCCCCGGCCTGCGGATCACGCCCGTTGCCGTCGACATCGGCTTCTCCCGCTTCGATCTCGCGCTCGAGCTCGAGCTCGAGCGCGAGGCGCTGACCGGCTACTTCGAGCGCGATCGCGATCTCTTCGACGAGGCCACGGTCGAAGGTCTGATCGGCGAGCTCGAGTCGATGCTCGAACAGGTCGTCTCCGACCCCGAGACCCCCGTCCTGGCCCTGAAGCTGGGGCTCGGGGCGAGCGCCAAAACGGCTGGTGGAACGATTGCGCGACGGCGAAGATCGTGATGTACTGTGAAACGGTGCCCCGTAGGAAGGGGGTCAGGGGCAAAGGCCGATTGGACCGTCCGAGAGCGGGCGAACCATCGGCTAGAGTGCTGGAACGGGGCGGCAGAGCGCCGTCGGGGCAGATTCAGGGGGTCAGGTGGACAAGACCGCAGACAGCTTTGAAACCTCGCCACAGCAAGAGGCTCTGTGGCTGAGTGAGCCGGAGGGTCCCGCGGCGCGCGTGCAGGGCGTTCTTGCGCTCGACGGGGCCGTGCATGCCGAGGCGCTCCGGGCGGCGCTGGGCGACGCCGTCGAACGGCACGAGAGTCTGCGGACGACCTTCCAGCACCAGCCCGGCATCCGGGTCCCCGTCCAAGCCGTCCACTCCGAGCTCGACTTCGCCTGGGAGGAGCGCGATCTCACCGGCCTGGACGACGAAACGGCCGCCGCCGAGCTCGCAGAGCTGCGCCAGACCGCCCTGCACGACGGGCTCGACCTCGCCGGCGGGCCCGTTCTCAGCGCGATCCTGGCCACGCTCGCCCCCGACCGCCAC
This sequence comes from uncultured Solirubrobacterales bacterium, assembly GCA_963795525.1. Lineage (GTDB taxonomy): Bacteria > Actinomycetota > Thermoleophilia > Solirubrobacterales > Solirubrobacteraceae > Palsa-465. The sequence goes on along the minus strand of CAWCIA010000005.1, from coordinate 163,512 downwards.
CGCCTCATTCTCACCATCTCCGGCCTCTGCGCCGATCCTGGCTCGCTCTCGCTGCTGGCCGGCGAGGTCCTCGGGCACCATCTTGGGGGGTCGTCGGCCCCGGAAGATCCCCTGCAATACGCCGACTTCGCCGCCTGGCAGCGCGAGCTCGCCACCTCCGAGGAGGACGAGCGCCGCGCCGCGGGCGAGTTCTGGCAGTCGGCCGGAGGCCTCGCCTCTCCCCTGCTTCCCTTTCTCGAGCCCTCAGGCGGCGGACGGATCGCCACCGCGGAGGTCGTCCTCGACGGCGCCGTTGCCGTCCGGCTCGCCGACCGGGGCACCGGCCTCGGCGGCGACGCCTCGGCGGTCGTCCAGGCGGCGTGGCACGTGCTCCTCGGGCGGCTGAGCGGCGAGGCGTTGGTGAGCGTGGCCTACCGCTCCGGCACCCGTCGCCACGGCGATCTCGATGGGGCGATCGGCGCCTTTGCTCGCCCCGTGCCCGTGACGGCACGCACCGCGGCCGGGACGACGTTCGCGGAGGTCCTCGGCGAGGTCGTGCGCGGCCGCGAGCAGGCGCTTGTCCGCCAGGACTACGCGCCGACCCATGGCCTCCCGCGTCTCAGCGCCGGCTTTGCGGCCTACGAAGCGCTCGCGCGCGAGCAGGACGGTCTCAGCGCTCGCCTGCAGGACGTGACCGTGCGTGAAGCGCCCGAGCTTCTGACCCTCGTCTGCGGGCACGGCCCCGGGAACGAAGGCCTGAGGGTCACGATCGCCTACGACGATGCCGCGTATGACCCCGCCTCAGCCGCGCGACTGGCCGAAGAACTCGGCACGCTGCTGGGCTCGATCGCCGGGGGCGCCGCCGGGGCTATCGACGAGCTGGTGCTCCTGGGGCCACGCGAGCAGGCGCAGGTCGTCCAGGCCTTCAACGCCACCGCCGCCCCGGTTGGCGAGGCCTTCCTCCACGAGCTGTTCGCCGCCCACGCCGCCCGCGCGCCCGAGGCGCCCGCCGTGCATGACGGCCAACGGGGACTCACCTACGGCGAACTCGAGGCACGCGCCAACCAGCTCGCTCATCGCCTCCAGCGGGCCGGCGTGCGGCCGGGCGCCGCGGTCGGGCTGTGCACCGACCGCTCGACCGACGTCGTCGTCGCCCTGCTCGGCATCCTCAAGGCGGGCGCCGCCTACGTCCCCGTTCACCACGAGCATCCGCCCGCGCGCCTCGCCCACCAACTCCGCGCCGCCGGCGCGTCCGTGCTCGTGACCCAGGCGCCGCTGCTGGACCGCGTGGCTGAGTTCGACGGCGAGAGCATCTGCCTCGACCGGGACCGCGACGAGCTCGACCGCGAGCCGGAGGCCCGGACGGAGGCCGCGGTGAGCCCGGACACACTTGCCTATGTCATCTACACCTCGGGCTCCACGGGCACGCCCAAGGGCGTCGGGGTGACCCACGGCAACCTGCGCAACTACGCCGCCTTCATCGCCGGCCGGCTGGGCGCGGATCGCGCGCGGCTGGCCTTCGGGCTCATCACCGCGATCTCCACCGACCTCGGCAACACCTCGGTCTTCGGCGCGCTCGCCTCGGGCGGCTCGCTCGTGCTCATCGACCCGGCCGTCGCCGCGGACGCGGGCGCGCTCGCCCGCCGCCTCGCGGCCACACCGGTCGACGTGCTGAAGATCACGCCCTCGCACATCGGCGCGCTCCTGGCCGGCGGCGAGCGCGGCGTTCTGCCCCGCCGCACGCTCGTGCTCGGCGGTGAGCGCGCGCCCTGGGACCTCGTGGCCCGGGTGCGCGGGCTCGATGCAGAGCTCGCCCTCATCAACCATTATGGGCCGACCGAGGCCACGATCGGCTGCTCGACGATGACAATCGGCGAGGGCCCGGGGCGCTGGCGCCCCGCGACCGTGCCGATCGGGCGGCCGATCGCCAACACGGCGATCTATCTGCTCGACGACCACGCCGCCCCGGTGCCGATCGGCGTGAGCGGCCGGCTCCACGTGGCCGGGGCTGGGGTGGCCGCCGGATACGTCGGCGAGCCCGAGCTGACGGCCGAGCGCTTCCTCACCGATCCTTTCTACGGCGCGCGGATGTACGACACGGGCGATCTCGCCCGCTGGCTGCCCGACGGCACGCTCGAGTTCCTCGGCCGCGTCGACGAGCAGGTGAAGATCCGCGGCTACCGGGTCGAGCCGGCTGAGGTTGAATCGGCGCTGCGCGGTCACGCCCAGGTGACGGAGGCCGTCGTCCTCGCGCGCCCGGCAGCGACCGGGGAACCCCAGCTCGTGGCCTACGCCGTGACGGACGGGACGGTTGCCGTCGAGGAGCTCATGCGCCATCTGGCCGACTGGGTGCCCGAGTACATGCTGCCGAGTGCGATCGTGATGCTCGACGCCTTCCCCCAGACGCCGAGCGGCAAGATCGACCGCCTCGCTCTGCCCGACCCGGAGACAGCCGACCCGGCGGCCGGCGCGGCGCATGTCGCGCCGCGCACTCCGATGGAGGAGGCCGTGGCGGAGATCTGGACCCGCGTACTCGGAGTCGAGCGGGTCAGCGTCGACGAGGACTTCTTCGCCCTGGGCGGCCACTCCCTGCTCGCCACCCAGGTCGTGGCGCAGGTCCGCAGCGACTTCGCCGTCGAGTTGCCGCTCCACAGCCTGTTCACGTATCCCACGGTCGAGAGCCTGACCGCCGAGATCGTGCGGATGATGGGCGATACCGACGGCGACGAGACCGCCCAGCTCCTGGCCGAGCTCGAGAGCCTCTCCGACGAGGAAGCCGAGCGCCTGCTGGCCGGCGACGAACCGCGGCACTGACGATGGCAGCGGGGGCCGAGACACCGACGATCAGCCGGCACCTCGGAGAGGGGCCCAAGCGGCTGTCCTTCCCGCAGGAGCGGATGTTCCTGCTCGATCAGATCATGCCGGGCTTGCCGGCCTACAACGTGCCCACGCTCTTTCGCGTGGCCGCGAGTCTCGACGAGGCGGTGCTGCGCGCGGCCTTCGACCGCGTCGTGGCCCGCCACGAGGTCCTTCGCACTGAGCTGACGCTCATCGACGGCGAGCCGATGCAGCGCGTCCGCGCCCACACGCCGTTCGAGCTCTCGGTGTTCGACCTCCGCGACCAGGATCCGGAAAGCCGCGAGCTCGAGGCCCGGCGCATGCTCGGCGAGATCGTGCGCCAGCCCTTCGACCTCGCCCGCGATGTGCTGCTGCGGGCGGCGCTCGTCCACGTGGCCGAGGGCGAGGACCTCCTCCTGATCGTGCTCCAGCACATCGGCTCCGACCACGTCACGGGCGGGTTGCTCCTAAGTGAGCTCGACGAGCTCTACCGCGCCGCCGTCGCCGGAGGCGAGCCGGCGCTGCCCGAGCTGCCGATCCAGTACTCCGACTACGCGGAGTGGCAGCGCGAGCGCTACGACGGCGCGCTGCTCGAGGAGCATCTCGACTACTGGCGCGAGCACCTGCGGGGCGCCCCCGAGCGCCTCGAGCTGCCGACCGACCGGCCGCGTCCGAGCGCTCAGACCTACCGGGGCGGCTGGCATGAGGTCGACCTCCCCGCGGCCGAGGCGACGCCTCTGCGCGAGCTCGGCCGGCGTGAGGGCGTGTCCCTCTTCATGGTCCTGCTGGCCGGCTTCAAGACACTGCTGCACCGCTACACCGGCGCCGATGACGTCGTCGTCGGCACGCCGGTCTCCGGACGTCACTACGAGGAGATCGCCCCGCTGCTCGGCTTCTTCTCCAACACGCTCGCCCTCCGCACCGACCTCGGCGGCGACCCCACCTTCCGCGAGCTGCTCGGCCGCGTGAAGGTGACCATGCTCGGCGGGCTCGCCTATCAGGAGCTGCCGTTCGAGAAGCTGGTGCAGGAGCTCAACCCCGAGCGCGCCCGGAGCCACTCCCCCATCTTCCAGGTCGTGTTCGGCTATGACGTCGTGTCCGGACGTGAGCTGGAATTCGCGGGCGCCCCGGCGCGCCGGGAGGAAGCGATCCCGGGGTGGGAGTCGGCCCGCTTCGATCTCTCGATCATCGTCCACGACCGCCCCGACGGGTCGCTGCACCTCAACGTCGGATATTCCACCGACCTCTTCGACACCGCCACGATCGGGCGCCTGCTCGGCAGCCTGCGCGCGCTCCTCGCCGGGGCGGCGGCCGATCCGGGCCGTCGCATCTCCGAGCTCGAGTTGCTCGACGACGGACAGCGCGCACAGCAGCTCGAGGTCTGGAACGACACCGACATGCCGTATGACCGGCGCTGCCTGCACGAGCTGTTCGCCGAGCAGGCCGCACGGCGCCCGGACGCGCTCGCCGTTATGGACGCCGAGAGCCGCATCACCTACGGCGAGCTCGAGCGCCGCGCCAACCAGCTCGCACACACGCTGCGCGCGGCCGGGGCCGGGTCGGGCGCTCTCGTGGGAATCTGCCTCGAGCGCTCGGTCGAGCTCGTCGTCGCCCTGCTCGGCGTCCTGAAGACCGGCGCGGCCTATGTCCCGGTGGATCCGAGCTACCCCCCTGAGCGCCAGGAGTTCATGCTTTCGGACGCCGAGGTGCCGGTCATCGTCAGCCAGGAGCGCCTCGTGGGCACGCTCAACCCCCACGGCGCGCAGGTCATCTGTGTCGATCGCGACCACGAGCTCATCGCCGCCCAGACCGAGCAGGCGCCCGTCGTCGACCCGGACCCCGAGCAGACCGCGTACGTCATCTACACCTCGGGCTCGACCGGCCGCCCGAAGGGCGTGCAGGTCACCCACCGCTCAGTGGCCAACCTCATCGCCCACATGCGCCGCGCCCCAGGGCTCGGCGAGGAGGACGTCCTGGCCAACATCACGACGCCCGCCTTCGACCTGTCGGTCCCCGACTGGTATCTGCCGCTGCTGAGCGGCGCGCGCCTGCTCATCATCCCGCGCGAGGCCACCACGGACGGCATGGCGCTGGCCGACTGGCTCGCGCGCTCCGGCGCGACCTTCATGCAGGCCACCCCGACGACGTGGCAGCTGCTCATCGACGGCGGCTGGGCGGGGAGCCCGGCGCTGAAGATCGTCTGCGGCGGCGAGGCGCTGCCCCGTGCGCTCGTCGGCGAGCTCCTCTCGCGGGGCGCATCGCTGTGGCACATGTACGGGCCGACGGAGACCACGGTGTGGTCATCGATCCTCGAGCTCCGCGCCGATACGGGTGGACCGCCGCTCGGCGGGCCGATCGCCAATACGACCTTCTACGTGCTCGACGCCCACCGCCGGCTGCTCCCAGTCGGCGTCCCGGGCGAGCTCCACATCGGAGGCGACGGCCTGGCGGCCGGATACCTGCGCCGGCCCGAGCTGACCGCAGAGCGCTTCGTCCCCAACCCCTTCGGTGCCGGCAGCGTGTATCGCACCGGGGACCTCGTCCGCTGGCGTCCCGACGGGACGCTCGAGTTCTCCGGTCGCATCGACCACCAGGTCAAGCTCCGGGGCTACCGCATCGAGCTCGGCGAGATCGAGGCCGTACTCGCCTCCCATCCCGGCGTGACGAGCGCCGTGGCCGTGGTGCGCGAGCTCGGGCCCGGCGACCGCCGGCTCCTCGCCTATGTCGTGCCCGCCGAGGACGAGCTCGACATCGACGACCTGCGCCGTCTGCTCAAGCGCACGCTCCCGCCCTTCATGGTCCCGTCGGCCTTCATCGCCCTCCAGGCGCTGCCGGTGAGTGCGAACGGGAAGATCGACCGGGCGGCCCTCCCGCTGCCCGACCGAGCGGGCCCGAGCCGCTCATACGCGCCGCCCGAGTCGCCCGTTCAGGAGGCCCTGGCCGAGATATGGGCCGAGGTCCTCGGCGTCGAGCGGGTCGGGATCGACGACGATTTCTTCGATCTCGGTGGCCACTCCCTGCTCGCGGTCAAGATGCTGGCCCGCGTTCAGGACGACTTCGGGGTACAGCTGTACCTGGGCGGGCTGTTCGACCGGGCCACCGTGCGCGCGCTGGCCGAGGTCGTCATGCTCGAACTGCTCGGCGATGCCACGGATGACGAGGTCGCGAGCTTGCTCGCGGAGTGAAAGGCAGGGAATGACCGCACACCAGCCATACCAGTACACGCGCACCGAGGCCACGGAGCCGGACTGGCGGCGGCTGCCCGGGTGGCGCGACGTCACCGAGGCCGAGTGGCGGTCGGTCAAGTGGCAGCGTCGGCACTCGATCAACAGCCTGCGCAAGCTGCGTGCCGTCTACGGCAGCCTGCTCGACGAGAAGTTCTTCGCCGACGTCGAGCGCGACACGGCCAGCCGGGCGACGATGTCGATGCTCATCACGCCGCAGGTGCTCAACACGATGGTGCCGGACGCGGTGCCGGGCACCGAGGCGATGTACGCCGACCCGGTACGGCGCTATATCTTGCCGGCGTTCTCCGACCGTCATCCCGAGTGGCCGGACCATCCGCGGGCGTCGCGCGATTCCCTGCACGAGGCGGAGATGTGGCCGGTCGAGGGCCTCACGCACCGTTACCCGACCAAGGTCCTCGCCGAAGTCGTATCCACGTGTCCGCTCTACTGCGGCCATTGCACGCGTATGGACCTCGTGGGCCCCTCGACTCCGCAGACCCCGAAGTACCACTTCGTCACGCCGCCGGCCGACCGCCGCGCGATGATGCTCGAGTACCTGCGCACCACCCCGGCGGTCCGCGACGTCGTGGTGTCCGGCGGCGATCTGGCCAATCTCCCCTGGCCCCGGCTCGAGGAGTTCCTCGACGGGCTCCTGGAGATCGAGAGCGTGCGCGACATCCGCCTGGCCACCAAGGGGCTGATGTCCTTGCCGCAGCACTGGCTGAGCGACGAGGTCCGCGCCGGGGTGGAGCGCGTCGCCACCAAGGCGTTCGACCGCGGGGTCAGCCTGGCCATCCACACCCACATCAACGCCGCCTCCCAGGTCACGGCGATGTTCAGCGAGGCCGCGCGGGCGATGGTGGAGGCGGGAGTGCGCCAGATCCGCAATCAGGCGGTGCTCCTGCGCGGGGTGAACTCGACCCCCGACGCCCTGCTCGATCTGTGCTTCGCCGTGCTCGATGCGGCGGGCGTGATCCCCTACTACTTCTACATGTGCGACATCATCCCGGGCTCGGAGCACTGGCGGATGACGCTGGCCGAGGCGCAGGAGCTCCAGCACGCGATCATGGGCTACCTGCCGGGGTTCGCCACGCCGCGGATCGTGTGCGACGTGCCCTATCTGGGCAAGCGCTGGGTCCACCAGGTGACCGACTACGACCGCGAGCGCGGGATCTCATATTGGACGAAGAACTACCTGACGCCGCTCGAGGCGGGCAACGACGAGGCGCTGCTGCGCCGCTACGAGTACTACGACCCGATCTACACGCTGCCCGAGTCCGGGCAGCGGTTCTGGCGCTCGGCGGCCGCCACTCAGGCCGCCCCTGGCGCCTCTCCGGTGCTCCCGGCAATCGTCTGAGAGCCCCGGGAACACCCCAGACACCGGAACGGGGGCCATTTCGGTCCAGATTTCGGTTGAGTTTCACATCTGCCTCGGGGTCTGCCACAATTCGGGGGTCGAACCGTGACGCAAGTTACGCGTCGCATTTGTTGGGGGCATACATGCGAGATAGCAGTGGGTCTATGCACAGTGGGTCCACGAACCGGTTGTTCGTGGCCGAGGTGACCACCCTGAGATGAGCGCGAGCGAACAGGTGCCGGACAGGCGCCTCGAAAACCTCACGCCCGCGCAGCGGGCTCTCCTCGAGAAGCGGCTCATGCAGCGCCGTACCGAGGTAGCCCGGCGCAACGTGATCCCACCGCGCGAGGTCGAGAGTCCCTGCGAGCTCTCCTACTCGCAAGAGCTCCTGTGGCTCCTCTCGCAGGTCTTCGACGACGGCATCGCCTACAACGCCCCCGGGACCTTCCACCTCGACGGCCCGCTCGATCTCGGCTTCCTGCAACGAGCATTCGACGCCGTCGTGGCGCGCCACCAGATCCTGCGCACGACCTACACGGTGATCGAGGGCCGTCCCATGCAGGTCATCGGCGAGCCGTTCCGCGTGCCGATGAACCTCGTCGACCTCCGAGGAGTGCCGGCCGAGGAGCGCGAGGCCGAGACCCAGCGCATCCTCAAGGACGAGTCGCGCTTCCGCTTCGATCTCGTGAGCGGGCCGGTGCTGCGCCCGACGATCATCCGCCTGTCGGAGACCGAGCACATCATGATGCTCAACGTCCACCACGTCGCCACCGACGGGTACTCACGCACCGCGCTCTATCGCGACCTGACCGTCTTCTACGACGCCTTCGCCGCTGACGGCGAGCCGTCGCTGCCGACCCTGCCGATCCAGTACGCCGACTATGCCGTCTGGCACCGGCGCTGGCTCGACCGCGGGGTGGCGGACAAGCAGCTCGACTACTGGCGCGGGCAGCTCGCCGGAGCGCCCTCGCGGCTCGACCTGCCGGCGGACTATCCGCGCCCGCCCGTACGCTCCTACGTCGGCGACCACATCAGCCTGATGTTCGACATGGCCACGCGCGAGGGGCTGCGCGAGGCCGGCCGGCGCAACGGTGGCACGATGTTCACCTCGCTCCTCGCCCTCTTCGCCACCCTGCTGGCGCGCTACTCGGGTCAGGACGACGTCGTCATCGGCACCCCGTTCGCGGGCCGCAACCGCACCGAGCTCGAGTCGATGGTCGGCTACTTCATCAACCCGCTCGCGCTCCGCATCGACCTCTCTGGGGACCCGACGTTCGACGAGCTCGTCGCGCGTGCCCGGGGCACGACCCAGGATGCGTTCGCCAACGCCGATCTTCCCTATGAGACGGTCGTTCGAGCGACCAATCCCGAGCGCGATCTCAGCCAGACGCCGGTCTTCCAGGCCATGATCGTCTACCACAACCCGGCCTGGCAGAGCCAGCGGCCGAAGTTCGAGCCGGCCGGGCTGCGGGCGACCGAGATCAGCCACGAGAAGGGCTGGTCCAAGTTCGACGTCCTCCTCGGCGTCAGCGAGCGCAAGCTCGGCATGAACACGACGTGGGAGTACAGCACCGAGCTGTTCAAGGCCGACACCGTGCGGCGCATGATGGAGCACATGAAGGCGCTCGGCGAGAGCGTGGCCGCGGGGTCCGATCGCCGGTTGTCGAAGCTCTCGATGCTCTCCGAGAGCGAGCGCACGCAGGTGCTCGTGGGCTGGAATGCCAGCCCGGACAAGCCAAGCTATGAGGCGACGGTCAAGGAGCGCTTCGAGATCCAGGTCAAACGCACTCCGGACGCCGAGGCCGTCGTATTCGGCGAGGAGCGCCTCACCTACGACGCGCTCAACCGCCAGGCCAACTGCATCGCGGCCACGCTCGGCGCCCAGGGCGTCGGCCCGGGGACGCTCGTCGGGATCACGATGGAGAAGTCGCCCGAGCTTGTGGCCGCCGTGCTGGGGGTCATGAAGTCGGGCGCGGCCTACGTGCCGCTCGACCCGGCCTATCCGGCCGAGCGGATCGAGTTCATGCTCGCCGACGCCGAGCCCGCGCTGCTCCTCACCCATCGGCGCTCCTCGACGCCGTTGCCCTCCACGGGTGCCCGCATCCTCTACGTCGAGGACATCGCCGCCGATCCGCTCACCGAGCAGGACCCGCCGACGCTCGCGGGGCCGGACGACCTCGCCTACATCATCTACACGAGCGGGTCGACCGGGACGCCCAAGGGCGCGATGATCACGGTCGGCGGTCTGGCCAGCATCCACCGCGCCTACGAGCGCGAATACCGCCTCGCCGAGCTGCGGGCCCACGCGCAGATGGCGAGCTTCTCCTTCGACGTCTTCACGGGCGACGTCATCCGCGCGCTGCTCACCGGCGCCAAGCTCGTCCTCTGCCCGGTCGAGGTCGTGCTCGATCCGCCCTCGCTCTACGCGCTGTGGGAGCGCGAGGGGGTCGACGCCGTCGAGCTCGTGCCCGCCACGGCGAACCTCCTCTTCGAGTACGCCGAGCGCGAGGGCAAGCTCCTGGACTTCATGCGCTTCATCGCCATCGGCGGGGAGGCCTGGCGGACCGATCGCTACTTCCAGTTCAAGGCGCTGTGCGGCCCCGAGACCCGGCTGGTGAACTCCTACGGCCTCACCGAGGCGACGATGGACAGCACCTACTTCGAGCCCGCGAGCCAGTCCGAGCTCCAGCCCGGCCGTTTCATGCCGATCGGGCGCCCGCTGCCGGGCACGCGTGTCTACGTCCTCGACCCCCACCTCGAGCCTCAACCCATCGGCATCCCCGGCGAGCTCTGCATCGGCGGCGAGGGTGTCTCACGTGGCTATCTCAACCGCGCCGAGCTCACCGCCGAACGGTTCGTGGCCAGTCCCTTCGTCGACGGCGAGCGGATGTACCGGACCGGCGACCTCGCACGCTGGCTGGCCGACGGCACGCTCGAGTTCGTCGGCCGCGGCGACCGACAGCTCAAGATTCGCGGCTTCCGGGTGGAGCCCGGAGAGATCGAGTCGGTGCTCGAGCGCCATCCGAATGTCCGCGCTGCCGCGGTCGTCGACCACGAGGCCGGCCCGGGCGACATGCGCCTCGTGGCCTACGTCGAGCCGGTGGGCGGTGCTCCAGACGCCGGCGACCTGCGCTCCTTCGTCTCCGAGCATGTCCCGAACTACATGGTCCCGAGCGCGTTCGTGTGCCTCGAGAAGCTGCCGCTCAATCCCAACGGCAAGGTCGACCGGGGCGCGCTCCCTGAGCCCGAGTGGGATCGAACGACCGTGGCCGAGCAGTTCGTGGCCGCTGACAGCGAGCTCGAGGCCGCTCTCGCCCTCGTCTGGCAGGAGCTGCTCGGAGTCGACAAGATCGGGATGAACGACAACTTCTTCGAGCTCGGCGGCCACTCCCTGCTCGCCGTGCGCCTCGCGCACGAGATCGAGCAGACCCTCGGACGCACGTGCACGCTGGCCATGATCTTCCGGGCCGGGACGATCCGCGCGCTCGCGCGCGAGCTCCACACCGGTGGGGCCGAGAACAAGTCGGCCACGATCCTCAAGCTCCAGCCCAAGGGCACGGATCCCGCGCTCTTCTGCATCTGCGGCGTCCACGCCTACCAGGAGCTCGCCGACTCGCTCGCCCCCGAGGTGCCGGTCTACGGGCTCTTCCTCCCGCTCGAGCAGCAGCTGTTCGATGGTGGCGCGGCGCCGTCTGCGCAGCACATCTCGGTCGAGGAGATGGCCGCCGACTACATCGAGGCCGTGCGTCAGCGCCAGCAGCGGGGGCCCTACCTGCTCCTCGGTTTCTGCTTCGGCGGAACCCTCGCCTACGAGATGGCCCGCCAGCTCCGGGCAGACGGCGAGGAGGTCAGCCTCCTGGTCATGCTCGACACGACGGCGAAGGGCGGGATCAAGCGCAGCCGGACCCGCGCCCAGCTGCGGCGGATGAAGCGCAAGGCGCTGCTGCGCCGGGCCAGCCTGTCCGCCGGCCTCAAGCGGCGCTTCGGGCGTTCCATCATGGTCGGAGAGCTGAGCGAGACCGAGCGGCTGGAGCATCTGCGCCTCCAGATCTACGGCAACGCCGCCCGCGGCTACCTCCCCGTGCCCTACGAGGGGCCGGCCGTGCTCATCCGGCCCGAGACCCAGGTGGCGCGCCGGGCCAAGCATCTGCGCGACAATTCCTACGGCTGGAGCCGCTTCATCTCCGAACTCGACGTCCACGACGTGCCCGGAGACCACATCAGTCACCTCAAACGACCCTACGTGAAGGATCTCGCCGACGCCCTGCGCCCGCACCTCGAGCGGGCACGCCGTGCCGACGCCTCGGAGCAGCTCGGAGCCTCGAGATGAGGCTTCGCACCAGGCCGGGCCCGGCCGCGCCGGCGGCCAGGGCGACGCGCGTCCGCGTGGCGCGCCACCTCGTCGCCGCGCTCCTCTCCGCGAGCCTCGCCCTCGTCGCCCTTGGCGCCTGCGGGTCCGCGGCCCACGCCGGCTCGACGGCCACGGCGGGCGCGACGACGAGCGCCCCGGGCGCGAGCACCCCGGCCACGACGACGGGCTCGCACCCGACCCCGATCATCTACCGGCCCTCGTACCTGAACCCGAGCACGCCGGCGCCGCTCGTCATCGTCCTCCACGGAGCCGAAGGCACACCGGCGGCCATGGTGGCGCTCACGCACTTCAATCGCGTGGCCAACGAGCATGGCTTCGTCGTCGCCTACCTCGGCTCCTCGGGGCCGATCGCCACGCCTTGGAAGTCGATCTCCGACACGTACTACATCGGGTCGATGATCGATGCCTTCGACGCCGGCAAGGTTCCCGGGGCCGGGGCCATCGATCCCAAGCGGGTGTACGTCACCGGTTTCTCGGCCGGCGGATATGAGAGCTACCGCGTCGGCTGCGTGCTCAGCTCGAAGGTCGCCGCCGTCGCCCCCGTTGCCGTGACCATGAATAGCGGCCTCTACGACACCTGCCAGCTCGCCCGGCCGGTGTCGATCATGATCACGGCCGGCAGCGGCGACGGCTCACGCTTCGCCGGCGCGCCCGGCAAGCTCCCGTCCGTCTACCAGACGGCGGCGCGGTGGCGCCAGCTCGACGGTTGCCCGACCCACGGCACGGCCTCGCAAGCGAGCATCGGCAGGACCTCGGGCCAGCTCTGGGGTGGCTGCGCCAATGGCAGCGCGGTGGCGCTCGTGGCGGTCATCGGCGGCACGCACCTGTGGCCGGGGATGGGCGGGCTCGCTCCGGGCAACCCCGACGCCACCTACGACGCCTCCGAGTACATCTGGTCGTTCTTCGCCTCCCACACGGCGGCGCCGTTGAACAAGGCTGACGTGACGCCGCTGAAGTCGGGCCTCACCATCGCTCTCGCCGGAGCGCAGATCGTGTGCCGCTTCCGGCTCGGCGAGCCCGTCACCGTCCAGCTCAACCTGACGCGCAACGGCAGGACAGTGCGCACGAAGCACAGCCGCGAGAGCGGCTCCCAGTACCGCCTCGTCATGAGCCCGCGCGGCCTCAAGGCGGGCAAGTACGTGCTCGACGCCGTGTTCAAGGACAGCTACGGCCGCACGCTGTCCACGAAGATCCACGTGACCTTGCCCAAGCTCGCGTAGCCTCCGCGGGGACATGAGCACGCAGGCGTCACCCCGCCACGAGGAGCTGCTCGTGCTCGCCGACCTGACGCTGGCCGAGTACCTGCGCTACCTCGCCGCGTACGGGGGCTCGGTCGAGGACCGCGACGGGCTGCTCCTTTTCGCCGGCGCCCATCGTCAGCCGAATCCGTATCGCAACGGTGCCCTGCGGCTCGACCCCGCCCTGCCGCGCGAGGCTGTGCTCGAGCGAGCCCGGGCGTTCTTCGGCGCCCGGCGCAGCGGCTATGCGCTGTGGGCCCGGGCGCACGGCGACGCGGATCTCGACCAGGCCGCGGCGCAGGCCGGGCTGCGCGAGCTCGAGCGCATCCCCGAGCTCGTCATGCCCGAGCTGCCCGAGTACCTGCCCCCTCCCGAGGGCGTCGAGCTGCGCCGCGCCGTCGACAAGGCAACGCGCGAGGATTACCTCGACCTCGTCGCCCAGGCCTGGGGCATGGGCGCGATGCCGCGCCACGTCGCGGCCCGCGTGTTCTTCGATCCCGACAGCCTCGACGTCCCCAACGTCGCCGCCTTCGTGGCCTATTTCGATGGCCTGCCGCTCTCCGCCGCCATGGCCCATGTCAGCCACGAGGTCGCGCTCGGCTGCCAGGCGGCGACCATCCGCCGGCCGAAGAAGGGCCAGCGCCTCCCCCGCCCCGGCCCCCCGGGCGAGAGCCGCGGGCTGGCCGAGAGCTGCCTGTGGGCGGCGCTCGAGCTGAGCTTCGGCGAGCTCGGAGCCAAGCTCTCGCTCTGCCAGACCTCGAACGCCGGCGCCCCCGTGTGGACGCGGCTCGGGTATCGGCCGTTCACGAGCTACGCCCGCTACGTCGTGCCCATGTCGGCTCGGGACGGCTCCCGCTGATGGCCCGCGTGCGCGGCGCCGCCGCGCTCTCCCCTCGCCCCGACCAGCTCGACGACGAGCAGCGCGCCTTCAAGCGCTCGGTGGCCGAGTTCGCCCGGGGGGTGCTCAATGAGGATCTCGAACGGCGCGAGCGCGAGGCGGAGTTCCCGCGCGAGGCGTGGCGGCGGTGCGCCGAGCTCGGCCTTCAGGGCCTGCCCGTGCCCGTCGAGTACGGAGGCCTCGGCGCCTCCGCGCGGACGATCGCCGCCGCGCTCCAGGGCCTCGGCTACGGCTGTGCCGACAACGGGCTCATCTTCTCCCTCGGCGCCCAGATGTGGGCGTGCGAGACCCCCCTCGTCCATTACGGCACCGAGGAGCAGAAGCATCGCTACCTCCCCGGCCTATGCGACGGCTCCCTCGTCGCCTCCCACGCGATCACCGAGCCCGGCTCGGGATCGGACGCCTTCTCGCTGGCCACAACCGCGCAGCGCACCGGCTCCGGCTGGGTCCTCAACGGATCCAAGACGTTCGCCACCAACGCCCCGGACGCCGACCTTTTCCTCATCTTCGCCTCCATGGACCGCAAGCTCGGCTTCGCCGGCCTCTGCGCCTTCCTGGTCGACCGCGGCACCCCGGGCCTCGACATCGGCAGCCCGTTCTCCAAGATGGGGCTGCGCACCTCGCACCTCGGTGAGCTCTTCCTCGCGGACTGCGAGGTCCCTGAGGAGGCGATGATCGCCACCCCCGGGGCGGGCATGGCCATCTTCAACACCTCGATGCGCTGGGAGCGCAGCCTCATTCTCGCCCCGGCGGTGGGCACGATGGAGCGCCAGCTCGAGCGCTGCGTGGCCTTCGCCCGCGAGCGCGAGCAGTTCGGCCAGCCGATCGGCGCCTTCCAGGCCATCGGCCACAAGCTCGCCGAGATGCGCCTGCGGCTCGAGACCGCGCATCTCATGCTCTACCGCATGGCCGAGCTGCTCGACGCCGGCCAGGCCACCGACCTCGACGCCGCCATGACGAAGCTGCACCTGAGCGAGTGCCTCGTGCACTCGAGCCTCGACGCCGTGCAGATCCACGGCGGCAGCGGCTACATGACCGAGACGGGGGTCGAGCGCGACGTCCGCGACGCCCTGGCCAGCCGCATTTACTCGGGCACCTCGGAGCTGCAGCGCAACGTCATCGCCCGTCACCTCGGGCTCTGAGCCCCGGCGGCCGGCCGCTCAGGCCGCGGTCTCGATCTCCCAGCTCGACTCGACGTGGAGCGGCGAAAGCCGCACGACCGCCTTGGGGGCGGCGTCGAGCTCGGGGCCGTAGACGTCGAAGTGGGTGAACGGCTGCCAGCCGACGAGCTCGACACCGTTGGTCCAGTTCTTGTAGACGCCTCCCCAGACGTAGTAGCGACCACTCGGGAGGGGTAGCGAAGGGACCTCGCAGCGGACCTGCGTGATGCCCGGTTCGAGCATCGTCTCGCGACCGGGGTTGATGAGGAAGATCGGCGTCGCCGCGCCCTCGGAGACCCCGAGGTAGACCCACGCGCGGTGCGAGTCCGGACTCTCGAGGCTCAGGTTGATCTCGAGCGGGCCGCCGGTCTGGGGCAGGCTGCCGTCCGGCGCCGTGGCCGTGGCATCGTTCACCTTGACGAGGCCCTCGATGCGCGGGCGCGCTGCCGCGGCCACGCCCTCGACGGAGCCGCGATAGGCCGAGAGCACCTCGCGCACGGGTCCGACCGTCTGGACCATGCCGTTGTGCACCCACACCGCGTTCGTGCACGTGGCCTCGACGGCGGCGAGGTCGTGGGAGACGAAGACGAGCGTGGCCCCGTCGGCCAGCACCTGGCGGATGCGGTCAAGGCAGCGCTGCTGGAAGGTGGCATCGCCGACCGCGAGCACTTCGTCGACGAGGAGCACGTCCGGCTGCAGGAAGGCGGCAACGCCGAAGCCCAGGCGCATCTGCATGCCCGAGGAGTAGTACTTGACCTGGCGGTCGATGGCCTGCTCGAGCTCGGCGAAGGCGACGATCTCATCGAAGCGCTCGGTGATCTGCTTGCGCTTCAGTCCCATGATCGAGCCGGTCATGTAGATGTTCTCGCGGCCGGTGAGCAGCGGCGAGATTCCGGCACGCACCTCGATGAGGGCGCCCACGCGCCCGGATACGCGGACCTCACCCGCCGTCGGGTACATGACCCGGGAGAGGATCTTCAGCAGGGTCGACTTGCCCGCGCCGTTGGCCCCCACGAGGCCCCAGGACTCGCCCGGGGCGGCGTGGATGTTGATGTCGTTGAGCGCCCAGCGCCAGCTCGGCCGCGCGTGACCGCGCAGGCGATCGCCGATGCGCGAGATCTGGTCCTGGAGGTAGCTCGGACGGTCGTCGCTGCGGAAGCGCTTCCAGACTTCGGCCGCCTCGATCGTCCCCTTAGGCAACGTCGGCAATGCCGGTCTCCAGACGCTTGAAGAGGTAGAAGCCGACGACGAGGACGACGACCGAGCTCGCCGTGCCGGCGCCCAGCGAGAGCCAGTTCGGACTCATGTTCTCGAGCACCGTGCGCCGCAAGCCGTCAAGGACGGGAACGAGCGGGTTGATGATCGAGTAGCCGATGAGCAATGCCTTGTCCTTGAAGATCGAGGCCGGCGAGTAGATGACGGGCGTGGCGAAGAGCCCGATCTGGATGGCCAGCGGGAGCATGAGGCGCAGGTCGCGCAGGTAGACGAGCACGGATGACACGGCCAGCACGGTCCCCACGGTGAAGAGGATGAGGGGGATCATGAGCACGGGGATCCACAGACTGGCCAGCTTCGGCGCGAATCCCTCGATGGGGAACAGCAGGAGCAGGACGAAGGTGGCGATGATCCCGTCCACCGCGGCGTCGATGATGGCGGCGATCGGGAAGACCTCGCGCGGGCAGTAGAGCTTGTTGAGCAGCGTCGTATTCGAGACGAGGCTCATGCCCCCGCCCGACAGTGCGGTGGAGTAGAAGGTCCACGGCAGCAGCCCGATGTAGGAGAAGAGCGCGTACGGGACACCGGGCATGTGCGTGTTGACGTGCGCGACGTGGCTGAAGACGAGCGTGAAGGCGATCATCAGCACCACGGGCGAGATCAGCGCCCAGGCGATGCCGAGCGCGGCCTGCTTGTAGCGGACGCGGATGTCGCGCTCGGCCAGCGTGCGCACGAGCTCTCGGAACTGCCACAGCTCGACCAGCGAGCGACGCAGCCGGACTTTCGGCTTGAACCAGATCTCGGGTCGCGGCTCGGTGGGCCGATCGGTCGCGGGCGCACCGGAATCGCCGCCTGAGGACGGTTTTACGGCAGCCTGCTCACCCCCGAGCCCGACGCTAGTTCCTTCTAGCACGCGCCAGATGGTAGCGGTTCATGCCGCCATCGAGAAGGCCTGCAATCCAGCCTCCCGCGGCGAGGAGAAGACACGCGATGACCGCCACCGCGAGCCACGGATCCCACCCGAGCGGCGGCGACCACGCCGCGTGGTCGGGGAAGAACGAGGTCCGGGGCCGGCCGGCGGCCGCGGCGGCGTTGACCCACCAGGCGACGAGCTGCAGGACGGCGACGACGGTGAGACCGGCCGCGAGGAGGAGCTCGGGCGCCCGCCCCGGCGCGGCGAGGGGCGGGCGCTCGCGCAGGATCTCGCCCGCGACGAGCGGCACCATCATGAGCACGGGGAGCACGTAGCGCGCCTGTAGGCCGAAGCCCGTGTGGCGGTACACGAGGGCGTCGAAGAGCACCGGGAAGAGGATGGTGAGCGCGACGGTGGCAACCAGCACAACCCGTTCCCGCCGCGCGCCGCGCATGAGCGCGGCGAGGACGAGCCCGAGCACCAGGAGCCACCACAGGTAACGCACGACGCCGGGCAGCGCGACGGTGAGGCTCCCGAACGTTCCCACCGCCTCCTCGAACACCGGCCGCAGCTGGTTGACCGCGGAGTGAAGGTCGCCGACCCGCGCCAACGCGATCGTCGTCGGCGGGCCGCCGGCGCTCGAGGTGTAGAGCGCGTAGACCACGATGGCCGCGCCGAGTGGGCCCAGAAGCCCGAGGAGGGGCCGGCGCAGGCCGACCGCGAGCGGAGCCCCGGGGACCCGTGCGAAGACGAGTGCCGCCGCTGCGAGGACGTCGAAGGCAACGAAGGCGAAGCCGAGCTGCCAGCTCAGGATGGCCACGACACCGCTGATCGCGGCGGCGGCCCACACGCCCAGACCGCCGGCCGGCGGCTCGGTGCGGGTCAGCCTCAGCAGCGCGGCGAGGAACGCCGCGCAGGCGGTCACCTCGAGCCCGCCGGGATTGAGGACCGAGGCGAGGAAGACGACCATCGGCGTGAGCGCGAGCGCCGGTCCGAGGAGAGACCACATTGTTCCGTCGAACAGCAGCGCCAGGGCCAGGGCGAGAAATGCCGCGGCCGGCAGCGCGCTGGCGAGCCGGGTCAGCCAACTTGCCGACCTGACGTGGGAGGAGAGGCCGAGCGCGACGGCGGGGAGCAGGTAGGGAAGCGGCTGGTAGTTGCCCGTGTACGTCGATTCGGTGCACGACCCGCGAAGGTCGAGCCGGCCGCCCAGGCAATGCGCGCCGGGTGGGGACAGGGCCGCCGGGACGAGTACCGCCCGGCTGTTGCGCGACTCGAAGGCGCGGCCCGGCGCGCTGATCGTGCTCTGCACGCCGAGCAGCGTGTTCGGGGCCCGCGAGCCCGTCAGATGACCATTGGTTATGGTGAGGGCGCGCAGGTAGTGCGCGGTCTCGTCGGGCCCCGCGAAGGGTCGCGAGCTCATCATCCAGGCCCCCGTCAGTGCGACATAGGCAAGGATGATGAGAGTGGCCGTGCGAGCCCTGTGCCGCCCCAAGGTGGCTCGTGACTGCACCGGCGCGATCATACGTGCACAACCGGCCAGAGGCCTCGACGGTCAGCGTTCTGCCTGTATCATTTTTGGCGGTGCTCGTGGGGCGTTTTGGCCAATCCCGGCCGAAAGCGAGCGGTAGAGGACTTTGAAATCCGAGGCAGATGCCTGACGCGCTGACCGCGCCTCCGAAGCGCCCGGCTGTCGCCGAGCGGGAGACCCAGCCGACTTCGCTCACCCGTAACACGGTGTGGCAGTCGATCCCTCGCCTGCTCGGTTACGTCCTGAGCTTCGCCTCGGCCCCGGTGATCGTGGCCGGCCTTGGCCTGCGCGAGTTCGGGATCTGGGCCCTCACCGGTGCGCTCGCCCAGTATGCCTCGCTCATCGACCTCGGCGCCGGGATCTCGCTCGCCCGCTACATCGCGGCCCATCAAGACGACGAGACGCGCTGCGGCCAGTACATGGCGATTGGCTGGTTGGCCGTCGCGTTCGTGGCCCTCGTGCTCACGATCATCGCGCTCGCCATCGCCAGCCCGCTCAGTCACCTCGTCAAGGGCATCTCACCCGCGCACATGCGCGTCGTGCTCCTGGCCAGCGTCGTGCTCATCTGCAGCTCGATGCTCATCTCGGTGATCAGCGCCTTCCCCGTCGGCAACCGCCGCATGGTCGCCCCGAATATCGCCATCTCGATCGGCGCGGTCGTCAACTTCATCGCCAGCGTCCTGTCGATCGCGCTCGGGGCCAAGCTCCCGGGCTACGCGCTCGCCAACGCCGGCGCGGCCGTCATCTCGGTCGCCGTCGTCGCCGGGCTCGTCGTGCGCGCCGAGGGGCCGCTGCCCTTCGCGCGTCCCAGCCTCGCCCAGGCGCGCGTGTTCCTCGCCTACTCGACCAAGAACCAGATCGTGCGCCTGATGGATCTCGTCAACTACCAGACCGACAAGATCGTCATCGCCTTCACCGTGGGGCCGGCCGC
The DNA here is from genome assembly GCA_963795525.1 of uncultured Solirubrobacterales bacterium. Taxonomy (GTDB): domain Bacteria; phylum Actinomycetota; class Thermoleophilia; order Solirubrobacterales; family Solirubrobacteraceae; genus Palsa-465. The sequence continues at coordinate 143,853 of CAWCIA010000005.1, read as the reverse complement.
CGCCGGGGCCTACGAACTGGCCAACCGTGTGTCGATCGCGGTCCGCCAGGTCGGCGTCTACGCCACCTCGGCGATCGACATCGAGCTCACCTCCGTCCTGCGCAAGGGCGGCCTACGCGCGGTCAAGGCGCGCTACCGCCGCTATACCGAGATCGCCGCGATCATCGGCTTTCCCGCTGTCCTGCTCGCCATGGCGACCGCGCCACTGCTCCTGCGCGCCTGGCTGCACCACGTGCCTCCGAACTCCGAGCTGGTGCTCGTGGCCCTCTGCGGCGCCTACCTCATCGCCGTCTCCACCGGCGTCGGCTATGGCGTGGCCATCGCGGCCGGGGAGCCGGGCATCGTGGCCAAGACGTCGGTGGGTACGGCGGTGGCCAACATCGTGCTCACCGCCGCGCTCGCGCCCATCTTCGGCATCTGGGGCGTGCTCTCGGGGACGGTCGTCGCCCTCACCGTCGGCGCCCTGGCCCAGGTCGCCTACGTCCACCGCCACTATCGCCTCTCCCCCCGCGCCTACCTCGACGCGGTGGGGCCGCCGTTGCGCGCCTACGTGCTCCTCGCCATCCCCGTCGCGGTCGTCTCGTACTCGCACCTGCTCGAGAGCCGGGCCGCGTCGATCGTCGGCCTCCTCCTCGTCGCGGGCTACTACATCATCGCCTGCCTGTGGTGGGCCTGGCGCACGGGCCGCCTGCCCTCCGCCGTGGCCAACCGCTTGCCGCGGATCGGCCGCCTGGCGCCCTCGCGCTGATCAGCCGCGGGGCGGGTAGCCCGGGCGCTCGCGGATCGGAGCCCGGAGCCCCGCGGCGAGACCTCGCAGCGCGTTGAGCTGGTAGGCCGGCGTGAACAGCCTGCGGCGGCTGAGCAGCGCGTTGACGATCGAGCCCGGGAGGGCGATGAGGATGGCCAGCGCGTGCAGGAGCCCCCACAGGCGCCCGCGCACGGCTCCGTCGCGCTTGCGGTAGTAGAGGATTCGGCTGCGGTAGAGGTGGCGGGTGGCGAGCCCCGAGACTTGGGCGGTCGAGGTCCCACCGGCGTGCGCGGCGTGGACGGCCGGCTCGTAGATCGCCTCGCCGCCGAGCGCGGACAGGCGCAGGGCCAGACTCTCCTCCTCGTAGTAGAGGAACATGTCCTCGTCGAAGCCGCCGACGGCCTCGAGGTCGGCGCGCGCCACGACGAAGCACGCCCCCTCGACGGAGTCGACGATGCCCCCGCGGCCGTCGACGACGTGTGCCGGGTCGACCTTGGCGTCCCATCCGGCGGGCGCCCACCGCGAGGCGGCGGGCATGAGGCCGAGCGCGTCCAGAAGAGCCGAGGGGCGGCGCTTGCAGGGCCGCAGGGCGCCGGACGCGTCGAGCAGGGCCGGCCCGACCATCGCGTGAGGATGCTCGGCGGCGCGTGCGATCAGCCGCGCGAGCGTGTCCGGCTCGACGCGCACGTCGGGGTTGACGAAGGCCACGTAGGGCCGCTCGGTGGCCCGCCAGCCCAGATTGCAGCCACCGCCGAAGCCGAGGTTGCGCGGCGAGCGGATGATCGTCGCGTCGGGCCGGGCCGCCTGCGCCCGCGCGGCGCCGTCGTCGTCCGACGCGTTGTCGACGACGACCGGCTGGACCTCGGGCGGCAGCCGCAGGAGGCAGCCCTCGATGTCCGCCGCCGAGTTGTAGAGCACGGTGACCACGGACAAATCGCGCAGCGAGGGCGGCGGATTCGCGCCGCGAGCGGCCGGTAGGATGCCCTCGGGGCTGTGATCGTGACGCCGGAGGCGGTTGCGAGATGGCTTCGGGTCCATGAGCTACCGCACAGCACTGCATTGGGGCGCCATGCGAGTCGTCATCACGTGTGACTGGTTTCTCAAGTATGCAGCCGAGCAGTCGGCCGCGCTGGCGCGCGCGGGCGCCGACGTCCTCCTACTCTGCCGCGAGCACGCCCACGAGTTCGGCGGCGATGCCGGGGAGCGCGACGCCACGCTCTCGGAGCCCTACACGGCCGGAGTGCGAATCGTCCAGCTCCCCGGGCGGCTGTGGGAGGCGCCGGGGGCGCGCGCTCTCGGCGCCGTGCGCCGGGCCGTTCGGCGCTTGGCACCGGACGTCGTCCATGCCCACGACGGCGCCGATGTCCGGGCGCTCGCCGTCCTGGCCGGGCTGCCGACGGTGCTGACCCTCCACGATCCCCTCCCCCACCCCGGTCAGCCTGTCCCGCCGTGGCACAAGCGCTGGCTGCTCCACGGCTCGCGCGACGCCTGGCGCCGGCGCGCCCGGGTGATCGTGGTGCACAGCGACTACCTGCGCGACGGCGTGCGGCTCCTCGACGGGCAGCGCTGCGCCGTCCTGCCCCACGGCCTGCGTGCCCATGCCGCGGCGCTCGCGCCGCCTCCCGCCCCGGCCGTCGTCCTCTTCGGCCGCCTCACCCCCTACAAGGGCCTCGACGTGCTCGCCCGCGCCATGCCTCGCGTGTGGGAGCGCCGGCCCGAGGTCCGCCTCAGCGTCGCCGGGGCCGGCGAGGAGGCCTTCGAGCTCGTCGATGAGCGCGTGGACGTGCAGCGTCGCTACGTGCCGGAGAGCGAGCTCCGCGAGATCCTCAGCCGGGCCTCGTTGGCCGTGCTGCCCTACACAGATGCCTCGCAGACGGGGGTGGGCAGCGTCGCGGTCGGCTACGGGGTGCCGATCGTGGTCAGCCGCGTCGGCGGTCTCCCCGACCTGGCGCTCGATCCGAGCTATGTCGTAACGCCGGGCGATCCGGAGGAACTCGCCGGCGCGATCGTCCGCCACGTCGACGACGGCCCGGAGGTGCGGCGCCGCGTGCTCAGCGAGGTCGCCGGTCCGCACACCTGGGACGCCGTGGCCCAGCGCAGCCTCGAGCTCTACCGCGAACTTGCCGACTCCGGTCGCGCCTAGCGTGCGGCTGCTCTTCATCGGGCCGAACCTGGCCGCCGGCGGCGCCGAGCGGCAGTGGTCGATCCTCCTGCCCGGCCTGGCCGCGCGCGGCCATGACGTCGCGCTGCTCGCCCTCGACGGCGGCGGGCCGTTCGCGACCACGATCGAGGCGGCGGGGATTCCCCTCGAGATCCTCGGGATGCGCCACCAGGCCGACCTCCTGCCCGTGCTCCGCTCGCCGATCGTGCGCCGCTTCGCCGCCGAGGTCGTCGTCTCGCGCGGCGTCAACGGCCTCTACGTCGGCCAGGCCCTGGCCGTCCGCCGGGGCGCCGGCCACGTCTTCAACGAGCACCGCGGCCGCGGGCTCGCGCTCACGGCCCGGCGCGAGCGAATGATCCGGATGATGAGCCGCCGGCTCGACCGCGTCGTCGCCGTCGCCGAGGATCAGGCGGCGGCCTGGCTGGCCCGCGGGTACCCCCGCGAGCGCATCGTGATCGTGCCCAACGGCGTTCCGGCGTGGGAGCCGGTCGAGCCGCGCGAGCGAGTGCGGGCCGAGCTCGGCCTCGCCGAGGATGACGTCGTGGCCGTCCTCGTGGCCACGCTCCGGCCCGAGAAGCGCGCCGCGGATTTCGTCACCGGGGTGCGGCGCGCCCGTGCGCGCCACCCCGAGCTTGTCGGGCTTGTGATCGGCACCGGCCCCGAGCTGGCAGCGGTCGAGGCGGCGGCGGACGGCGACCCGGCCATCCGCCTGCTCGGCCACCGTAACGACGTCCCCCGGCTGCTCGGCGCGGCTGACATCTTCACCCTGACGAGCGAGCACGAAGCCGCGCCGATGGCGATTCTCGAGGGCATGGCCGCGGGGCTGCCGGTCGTGGCCACCCGGGTCGGCGGGATCCCGGAGATCGTGCGCGAAGGCGAGAGCGGCCTGCTCGTGCCGCCGGGCGAGCCCGACCGCCTCGCCGCCGCGCTCGGCGAGCTCGCGGGCGCGCCGGAGCGCCGCCGGACGCTCGGTGAGGGCGGCCGCCTCGCCCACCGCGAGCGCTGGCACGCGGAGAGGATGATCGACCGCTACGAGGAGATCCTCAGCGACGTCGGTCCGCGCAACCGGCGCCGGGCCGGCCGGGCTTAAGCCAGCCGGCAAGCGTGGGGCTGGGCTAGGCGCGTTTGTCCGCGGGCACGGACGCGCCGACCCCCGCCGACCGCCTGGAGAGGGCGCGTTTATGACCGGAAGGCGAGCACAGACGCGCCGGCCCCTGGGCCGGCTGTGGGGTAAGCGCGTTTATGACCACCCGCGACGGACCCGGCCCTGCACTCCCCAGGACCCGGCCGTGCACTCCCCAGGACCCGGCCGTGCACTCCCCAGGACCCGGCCGTGCACTCCCAGCCCGGCCCCTGCCAGTCCAGCGCGCGGAGGCCTGGGGTTTCGCGACGCCCTACACGAACCAGGGCGAGGCGGCGGCCCCGAGCTCGTAGCTGAGATCGCGCGGACGCTCGGCCACGACGCGCGCGGGAACCCCGGCGACCACCGTGTAGGGCGCGACGTCCTTCGTCACGACCGCTCCCGCGGCCACGACAGCGCCCTCGCCCACGGTCACGCCCGGCAGCACGGTGGCGCGAAAGCTCAGCCACGCCCGGTCGCCGATGACCACGGGCGCCCCGACCTCGGCGAACCCGGGGTCGCGCCAGTCGTGCTGGAGCGTCCAGATCGCCACCTCGCTGGAGAGGTTGACGTGGTCGCCGATCGTGACTCCGCGCCGGCCATCGAGGATCACGTTGAAGCCGATGACCGAGTCGACTCCGACCGAGATGCGCGCAGCGTGGCGCACCTCGAGACCCCGGTGCAGGACCGCGGTGGGCGCGATCTGCGCGCCCATCCGGCGGTAAAGCCAGTGGCGCAGGCGCCGGCTGGGGATCCGGCCGACCGTGAACCCGTAGTAGAGCGCGCCGCCCAGTCGGCCGGCCTTGAGACCCACCTTGGCGCGCTTGAGCGGGTGCTCGACGCCGAGGGCGGCGGCGAGGCGCTTGATCGCCGTCGGGGTGGGCCGGCTGAGGAGCGTGCTCATCGTGAGCTCTCAGAGGATCGGATCCCCGATCGGGGACCGCGCATCGCTCGCCGCTATCCACTCGGGTACCGCGTCGATCTCCTCGGCGCTCACGACGCGGTCGTGCCAGGAGCGCAGGAGCCAGGCGCCGGCGCGGCGCTGCAGCTCGTCCGCCCCCACGGGCAGGCCGAGCGCGAGCTTGACGTAGAGCAGCGGCAGGTTCATTCCGGCGCCGATGGTCAGCCCCATGGCGGCGGCGAACTTCGGGTTGGCCTCGATGAAGTAGCAGCGGCCGTCCCCGGCGGAGCGAATGAGCTGGATGTTGGCCTGTCCGGTCAGCCCGAGGGCCCGCGCGCAGCGGCGCGCGTCGGCCTCGACGTCGTCGGCGTCGACGGTCATGCCCTTGTAGGACTGGCCGGCGCGGACCTCGACGCGGATCCGGGGCGCCGCCGCCAGCACCTCCCCATCGGGAGCGATGACGAGATCGACCGTGTACTCCGGGCCAGCGATGAAGTCCTGGACGAGCGCTCCCGGGCCGGCCAGCTCGAGCGCCGCCGGCATTGCACCGGACTCGCGGACGACGCTCACGCCGACGGAGCCCGCGCCCGAGCGCGGCTTGACGATGAGCGGCAGGGACAGGCCGGAGCTCGCCGGGTCGTGAAAGGCGGGGACGGCCACGCCCGCGGCCGCGACGGCGCGGGCGCTCGCCTCCTTGTCGCGGGCGAGCTTGACCGCGGCGGCCGTGTTCGAGATGACGTGCACGCCGAGCTCAGAGGCCAACCGCGGCGCGTGCTCGGCGAACACCTCGAGCTCGGAGTCGAGGATGGGAACGAGCAGCTCCACGCCCTCGGCGGCGCAGATCCGCTCCATCGCGGGCAGGAACTGCGCGTCCTCGACCCGCGGCACCGTGTAGCGGCGGTCGCAGTCGAACAGGCCCGAGGATCTCGGCGTCGTATCGACGCCGATCAGCCGGACGCCGACATCCTCCTGGTTATGGAGCCCGGCGATGACGGCCAGCGCTGGAGCACTGCCCGCTGCGGTGACCAGCACCCTGACCTCTCGCACCGGCAGCTGCCCTTCGTCTGTGGGGTCGTCGCCTAGGAGTCGGCCGCAGCAGCGTAGCTGATCACCCCGGCGATGAACTCGACGTCGGCGCGCACCAGATGCGGGTGCATCGGGAGCGAGAGCTGCCGCTCGGCCCGCGACTCGGCCACCGGGCAGTGGTCGCGCTCGGCATGCGCGAAGGCCGGGGTGAGCGAGAGCGCCTGCGGATAGTGAATTCCGGTCTGCACGCTGGCCTCGCCCAGGCGCTCGCCGAGGGCATCGCGGTCGTCGCAGAGGATCGGGAAGAGGTGATGGACGTCGGCCTCCGGCACATCGAGCACGCCGTCGAGCAGATCGTCGTCGAGCACCTCGCGGTACCAGGCCACGGCCTGGCGACGCTGGTCGTTCCAGCGGTCGAGGTGCGCGAGCTTGTGCTCGAGGACGACCGCCTGGATGGGGTCGAGGCGGCTGTTGAAGCCGACGAGCTCATGGTCGGTGTAGGCGCGCCGGCCGTGATCGCGCAGAAGTCGCAGGCGTGCGGCGAGGGCAGGATCAGCGGTCACCGCGGCACCGGCGTCGCCGAAGGCGCCGAGGTTCTTGCCCGGATAGAAGCTGAAACAGCCGATGTGGGCGATCGTGCCCGCCCGGCGTCCGCCGCGGTGCGCGCCGTGTGCCTGGGCGGCGTCCTCCACGACGGCCAGCTCGTAGCGCGCGGCGAAGCGCATGACCGGCTCCATGTCGAGCATCCGGCCGTAGAGATGCACGGGAATGATCGCCTCGGTGCGGGCGCCAACACGCTCCGCGCAGCTCTCCAGGTCCATGAGGCCCGTCTCGGGATGCACGTCGACGAAGCGCGGCACACCGCCCGCCCGCACGACCGCCTCGGCAGTGGCGATGAAGGTGTTGGCCGGGACGAGCACCTCGGCTCCGACGGAGATCCCCAGGGCGCGCAGGGCAAGCTCGAGCGCGTCGGTTCCGTTGGCCAGCCCGATCGCCTCAGGGGCGCCGAGATAGCCGGCGAAGGCCTGCTCGAACGAGTCCACGCGGGGCCCGCCGACAAACTGACCGCTGCGGACGACCTCGAGCATCGCGGCCTCGATCTCCTCGCCGAGCTCGCGATGAACCGCGGCCATATCGACGAGTGGATACCTGCTGATAGCTGCCATGTGCCCCCTGACTAGGTGAATTCGTGCGTGTACTCGCGCGCAGCAGCCCGCCCCACAGCCCAATGTATCATTGCCCGCGCTTTCCGGGAAAGGATCAGCGGGGCCGAGGGAGATATGTCGCAACGCCGCGAGCAGGTCACGATGCTGCTCGAGAACAACCCGTATCCGGAGGATGTGCGCGTCCGCGCCGAGGCCGTCTCACTGGCCGCTGCCGGCCATCGCGTCACCGTGTTCGCCCCGCGAGCCTCGGGTCAGCCGCGCCGCGAGCGGATCGAGGGCGTCGAGGTCGTCCGCTTCCCCGGCTTCGACGGGGGCCGCCATGGCCCGCTCGGGTATCTGGCCGAGTACCTGCTCGCCGGCCTCGCCCTCTACCTCGCCGCTTTCTGGCGGCTGCTCCGGGGGGCCACCGTGCTGCACATTCACAATCCCCCCGACATCTTCGCCGGGGCCGGCGCGCTCTTCCACGCCGCCGGCCGCAAGGTCATCTTCGACCATCACGACCTGTTCGCCGAGACGGTCGAGGCCAAGTTCGGCTCCGGCATGGCAGCCCGCGGGGCGGCCCTGGCCGAGCGCCTCACCTACGCCGTGGCCGACCTCGTCATCGCCACGAACGAGTCGTTCGCCGAGCTGGCCATCGAGCGCGGCCGCAAGCGCCGCGAGGCCGTGGCCGTCGTGCGCAACGCTCCTCCGCTCTCCTGGACCACGCTCGCGCGCGAGCCCCGCGAGGGCGTCCTCGAGCGCGTCGAGCTCGCCTATCTCGGCACCGTCTCGAGCCAGGACGGCGTCGAAGGCCTCGCGCCCGTGCTCGCCGCGCTGCGCGCCGCGCCCCACGGCCTCGATCCACAGCTCACCATCATCGGCGATGGTGATGGCCGGGCCTCGGTCGAGGAGGCGATGCGCGAGTACGGCGTCGCCGATCGCGTGACCTTCACCGGCTGGGTGGCGCTGGAGGAGGTGCCCGTGCTCCTGCAGTCCGCCGACGTGTGCGTCGACCCGGCGCCGGCGACCGACGCCAACGACCGCTCGACGATGATGAAGGTGGCGGAGTACCTCGCCCTGGGCAAGCCGGTCGTCGCCTACGCGCTGCTCGAGACGCGGCGCACGGCGGACGGGGCGGCGCTCCTCGTCAATCCGGGGGACGTCACGGCGTTCACCGTTGCCGTCGCCCGTCTGGCCCGGGAGCCCGAGCTCCGGTCGCGCATGTCCGCGGCCGCGCGAGACCGGGCACGCGCGCTCACCTGGGAGCATTCCGAGCGGGCGCTGCTCGGCGCCTACGACCGTCTCGCCGCCCTCTGAGCCGCGCGCCGGACAGGTCGCACTCCCGATGCGGATTCTCATCGTCACGAACCTCTACCCCACGCGGGCTGACCCGACCTTCGGGACGTTCGTCGGCGATCAGGTGGCCGCGCTGCGCCGCCATCCCCGGGTGGAGACGTGCGAGGTGCTGTTCTTCGATGGGCGCAGGAGCAAGTGGAACTACCTCGACGGCCTGCGCCGGGTCCACCGAGAGGTCCGGCGCGGGAAGTTTGACGTCGCCCTCGCGCACTACGGGCTGAGCGGCGCCCTCGCGGTCACCCAGCGCCGTGTCCCGGTCATCGTGACCTACCACGCGGGCGACATCATGGGCGACCGCTGGCAGCGGGCCATATCCCGCGTGGCCTACCGGCTGGCGGCCGACAACATCTCGGTCAGCCTGGCCGGCCTCGACGAGCTTCCCGGCCCGGCGCACCACCTGACCTGCGGCATCGATCTCGATGTGTTCGTGCCCCGTGACCGCGCCGCCGCCCGGGGGCGCTTCGAGGTCCCCGACGACGCGCTCGCCGTCCTCTTCCCTTCCCACCCGGACCGGATCTTCAAGCGCTATCCGCGCTTCGTCGAGGTGCTCGACGAGCTGCGGCGCCGCGGCCATAACGTGCACGAGCTTCAGCTGCGCGGCCTTCCCCGCGAGGAGGTGCCCGAGCTCATGGCGGCCGCCGACGTCATGGTCATGACCTCGAGCGTCGAGGGGGCGCCGGTGGCGATCATGGAGGCTCTGGCCTGCGGGCTGAGCATCGTTTCCACCCCAGTGGCGGAGGTCCCGGCGATGCTCGAGGACGCCGAGCACGCTCGCGTGCTCGAGTTCGACGTTGCGGCCTTCGCCGATGCCACCGAGGCGCTGACCGCGAGCGCGCCGGCCCGGCGGCGTCCCGACCCCGCGAGCCGGCGCTTTGGGGACCAAGAGATCACCGAGCGCCTCGTGCAGATCCTCGAGTCCGCAGCCCGCTGATTATCCGCCGTCCAGGCGCGTCGATCGCCGCGCTTGGACGTGTGTTCGATGCACGCGGGGGGCGAGTGCGCGGCGTCCGGCGACGGGCCGATAGACGACCCACAGCCGCCTGAACGCTTTACCGGCGGCGCCCGATGAGTGTCCCCGCCCACGCCGGCGGCTCGACCTTCCCCTGGAGAATCCATGCTTCGATCGCTTGCTCGCGCAGGCTCGCGCGCCCCTGCGCTGGTTGCTGTGCTCGCCTTCCTCGTCTGCTTGCCCGCGGCCGACGCCGCGCCGGCGCACTCGCGCCTGCGCTTCGCGATCATGGCCCCGGCCGCGAGATCGGTGAAGGGCACGATCACCTTCGCCGCGCGAAACGCCGGGTCCCGCGTGCAGAGTGTCCAGTTCTTCATCGACGGCCACCACCAGTGGACCGCACGGCGCCGGCCCTTCCGCTTCGAGCGCACGGGCAAGCTCAACACGCTGCACCTGCGCAACGGCACGCACACGCTCACGATCGTCGCCTACGCCAAGGGCCGTCCGGTGGCGAGCGCACGCCAGAAGATCGTCGTCTCCAACCACAAGGTGACGGCCACCCAGACCCGCGTGCCCGCGAAGAACCCGGCGCCCGGCCCCACACCCGTGACCGCGGTGGGCTCGACGCCGTCGGCGAGCACCCTGCCCGGCGTCGTGCAGCTCAACCGCGAGACGTACGCCTACTCGAGCACCCAGAGCGTCGCCCAGGACGCCGGCCACTACCAGGTGATGGTCCTGCAGGCCACCGACGGCTGGATGGTCCCGGCGCTGCACGCGGCCAACCCGAAGCTGAAGATCCTCGTCTACCAGCACCCGTGGTACTCGAAGCCAAGCGACCCCGCCGCCTGGACGGTCTGCACCCCCTATCCGAGCGACGCGGCCAACCACCCGGACTGGTTCCTCCACGACTCGGCCGGACACGTCATCCCCACGGTCATTCCCGGCCAGTTCTTCATGGATCCGGCCAATCCGTCCTACCAGCAGGCGTGCTTCGCCAACGCGATCGCTCTGGCCAAGAAGTACGGCTTCGACGGCGTCTACCTCGACGAGATCAGCGCCTACCCGGTCGGCGACGCGGCGGGTACGGTGATCCCCGAGTATCCGACGAACGCCGCCTGGCAGGCCGGCATCACCTCGCTGCTGCAGGGCGCGGTGGCCGCGTTCCACGGTGCCGGGCTGCTCGCCTTCGGCAACGTTGGCGCGACGTGGCTGACCCCGGGCCTGTGGCAGCAGTGGGCCGGCATCCTCGACGGCGCCGAGGAGGAATCCTGGACCGGCTACACGAACGGCTTCGCTCCCAACGTGCCCGAGATGCCCCAGGAGATCGCCAACGTCGCCTGGTCCGAGGCCCACGGCAAGTACACGATCGTGCACTCCTACAGCACGAGCGAGGCCGGGAACACGTATGGGCTGGCGGCGATGATGCTCGGTGCCGGCGGCCACACGAGCTACTCGACCTCGAACGCCAACTACACCTCGGCCGAGATCTTCTATCCCGAGGAGACGCAGGCTCAGCAGCTCGGCCTACCCACCGGCGCGTACTTCCGGCTCTCCAACGGGGTGTTCGAGCGAGTCTTCCAGCACGGAATCGTGCTCGTCAACGCGGCCAGCAGCGCGGTGGCCAGCTTCTCGCTCGGCGGTGGGGTCTACTCGGGCTCGCAGCTCACCAACGTGAGCTCGGTCTCGATGGCCGCGACGAGCGGGCTGATCTTGCTTCGCCAACGGTAGCCCACGGGCCGCCACGAGGGGCTGGCGAAGGAGTGGTAGGGGCTAGCGGACCAGCAGCGGCGCGCGAACATGGGCGCCGCTGCTGTCCGCGACGATGTACTTGATGGTCAGCCCTCGCGCGAGGCTGACCGCGCCGCGCAGCACGTAGGTGAGCCTGATCGAGTGGCGCGTCCCATGTCCGCCGAGGGTGACCGTGCGCTTACCGTTGATCGTCACCCCGCGGGGGAGCGTGATCGTGATGCGCCTGAGCGCCGCCTTGGGCACCGGGTCGGTCACGGTCAGCTTCAGTCGGACGGTGCCGCCGCTCACGGCGAGCGTGGCCTTGACGGCCTGCCCGACCACGGGCGAGGCGGCCGTGGTCTTCTTGACCGTACCGAGGCTGTTGCTCGCGGTCACGCGCAGCTCGAGCCGGAAGCCGAGGTCCTTGGTTCCCGGTGTGTAGGCGGAGTGCTTGGCGCCGGAGATCGCCTTGCAGTGCTGGGCGTGGCGGTTGCAGCGCAGCCACTGGTAGTGGAATTTGAGCGTTGGATAGCCCGTCCAGGTCCCGTTCGCTCGGAGGGTGAGCCCGAGGACCGTGCCCGCGCTGAGGCTGGGACGCTTCACGGCCTTCGGGGCCGCGTCGATCGCCCAGGTGTAGCTCGAGGTGGACGTGTTCCCGGCCGCGTCGGTCGCCCGGACGCTGAACGTGTGGCGGCCGGGCAGCAGGCCGGAGTAGCTCTGGCTTGTCGAGCTCGTGCAGGAGCCGTAGGCAGCACTGTCGAGGCGACAGGCGACGGTGGAGAGGGTGTCGTCGGTGGCGAAGGCGAAGCTGGCCGAGGTCGCCTTGGTGCGCTTGGGCGGCTCGGAGGAGATCGGGACGGCGATCGGGTTCGGGATGAGGTCGATCACGGAGATCGTCCCGGTCGTGTCGCTGAACGGCGGATAGAGGTTTGGGCTCGTCTCGCTCGTCTCCTGGGGCGATGTCGCGATCACGTATCGCCCGCTTGAGTCGATGTCGAGGTCGCTCGCCCGATGCAGATGGCTTGGATCGGTGATCGCGGCTGCGACCCGGGGCGCGGCCGGGTTGCTCACGTCGATGGCGGCGACCGTGTTCGCGCTGCTGGCCGCCACATAGGCGAAGTCGCCCCGCACCCGCACCCGATATGCCCCGGCGAGCAGCGATGGATCGCTCAGGCTCCCGACGATCGTCGGCCGGGCGGGATTGGCCAGGCTGACGTCGATGAGCTGGAACCCTCCGGTACCGGTCTGCGCGGCGATATACGCGTCTGCTCCCGAGATCGTGACGTAGTTGCTGAACACGAGCTTGTTCGCGTCCGGAAGCGAGTCGACGACGGACGGGCTCGTCGGGTTCGCGATATCGATGACGGTCAGGCGGTCACCGTAGAAGGCGGTCACATACGCGTAATGGCTGTAGAGGGCCACCGACGTGGGGTGATCGAGCGCCAGGTTCGTGTAGGGCGCCGGAAGCGACCCGTTGTCGAGATTGGCGACGATGGCGGGGCCGCCGGGATTCGTGATGTTGATGACCGAGAAGCCGCCGGTGCTCGTGTCCGGCGTCTGGGGCTGGCCGGGTAGCACGCCCTGATAGGAGACGTAGGCGTAGCTGCCCTGGACGGCGATGCCGTAGGCGCCGAACAGCTCCGTGCTGGACTGGATCGTGCCGATCACCGCCGGCGCGGCCGGGTTTGAGATGTTGACGATCGTCAGGCTGTTCCCGGTGCCGTTGTCATTGCTGCTCGTGCTGAGGTTCCGGTTCTTGCTGACGACGAAGGCGTAGATGCCGGAAATCGTGACCGTCGAGCCGTTCTCGAGCTGCGTCGCATTCGAGCTGGTCGAGCCGACCACCCGCGGGGCCGCCGGGTTCGAGATGTCGACCGCCGTCAGCTGGCCCGGCCAGTAGGCGGTCGTGTATGCGTAGTGGCCCGAGACGGCGATCCCGAGGGCGCCGGAGAGGGTCGTCGCATTGCTGACCGAGCCCACGAGCGCGGGCGCCGGGGGCGCTGCGGCTGCCGTCCCTTCGGCAGTTCCGAGGCTGATGACGAACGCGAGACCCACCACCCCCGCGGCGAGGGCGCGGCGAGGGCTAATGCAGCGGCAGCTGGATACGGTCGCGTGCAGAGCGGTTCCCAGTCTCGCTCAAGACGACCGTCAAGGTCAAATGGGAACTGTGCTTCTGCTGCGACCGGACGATGTGGCCCGACAGGATCAGACCGTCGCTCGTTACCGTTACCCGGACCTTGGAGACGGCGCGTTTGAGCGTCAGGACGAGCGTTCCGTGGCCGAGCTTCACGTTGAAGGGGATGCGCCGGCCCGCGCTATCGGTCACGCTGAGCGCACGCGCAAGGACCCGCGGGGAGGTCGAGAATCCAAGCCCGCCGCCGAGCGACAGCCGAAGAGTCGTGATCTTCGATCCCGGCGTCTGAGAACGCATGACGAGCTTGGCGTGCGTCGTGAAGAGACCGGTGATCGAGGCCGACGTGTTGCTCTGCACAACTGCAGTGCCGGCTGAACGAGCGGGCTGATAGCCGGCGCTGTTCTGCGCCTGGACGTAGATCCGCATCGAATAGCCGACATCGGCCGCCGTGAGCGTGTACTTCGTGCCCCGGTCGGTCGAAATCATCGTGCAGCCCTCGCCGTTCGTCGGGCAGCGCTGCCATTCGTAGCTGAAGCCGGGCGCCGGGTAGCCCGTCCACGTCCCTGCCGTCGCTGTCAGCGTGCTGCCCTGGACGTCCGTTCCCGAGACGGCGGGAAGGCTCGAGTTGACCGGCGGACCAGCCACCCGCGCGGTCACGGTCGACGGCGTCGGCGAGCTACTCCCGCTCCCGTTCGTCGCCGTCACGAGAACACGAATTGTCTGGCCGACATCGGCCCGCTGGAGCGTGTACGTCGTCGCGCCGGTGCCGATGTTCCCGCAGTTCTGGCCGTTCTGGTCGCAGCGCTGCCACTGGTAGGCGTAGGTGAATGAGCTTGGATAGCCGTTCCAGGAGCCTGGTGAGGCGGTCAGCGTCTGGTTCTGGGTGCTCGTCCCGGCAAGCGACGGACTGCCTCCGGTTGGTGCTTCGGTGACCGCCGAGGTCGCCGCCGACGTGGCCTGACCAGCCGGCGGAACGCCGTTGCTCGCCGTCACGAGCACCTGAATCGTCGAACCAGCGTCGGCCGCCTGGGGTGTATATGAAGCGGTGTTGGACCCGACCGATACACAGCTCGCTCCCGAGCAGCGCTGCCACTGGTAGCTGTATGTGAACGAACTCGGATTCCCCGACCACGACCCGGACGACGCGATCACCGGCTGCCCAACGGCCGGCGTCGCCGGCGAGATCGATGGCAGGGAGGTATTTGTCGGGGCCGCGCCGGCCCCCTGAACCACCCCGGTCGCCGACGAGGTCGCCTGAGATGACCCGAGCGAATTCGATGCCGTGACCGTCACCTCAAAGGTCGATCCCGCGTCGGATGGCAGGAGGGTGTACGTGTTGCTGCTCGTCGCCGACCCGAACGAGCCGCAGTTCTGCCCATTCTGGTCGCACTTCGCCCACTGGTACGTGTAGGACGGCGCGGGAAAGCCCGACCAGAGACCTGAGGAGGCGGTGAGGGTCTGGCCGACGACGGTCGCACCCGAGACTGATGGCCCCGGACTGCCAGCCTGTGGCGCAGTGCCAACGGTCCAGGTGTAGGTCGAAGTCGACGTATCACCGGCCGCATCAGTGGCTTGCACTTTGAACGTGTGGCTTCCGATCCCCAGTCCGCTGTAGCTCTGCGTCGTCTGACTCGTGCATGCGTTGTACGCTGCGCCATCGAGGCTGCAGGCCACGGTCGAGACGTCGTCGTCCGCGGCGAAAGCGAAGGTGGCCGAGCTCGATGTCGTCGTGCTCGGGGGCTCGGAGGCGATCGGGACGGCGATCGGGTTGGGGATCATGTCGATTACCGAGATCGTGCCGGTCGTGTAGGTAAACGGCGGATACTTCCCGCCGCTCTGTCCCGGCTGAGAGCTCGAGTTCGCGATCACGTACCGCCCCGTCGAATCGATGTCGAGGTCGCTCGTCTGATTCAGGTGTGCCGCATCGGTGATCGACGCAGCGAGGCGCGGGCTGCTCGGATTCGAGATGTCGATCGCAGCAACCGAGCTTGTGCTGTTCGCTGCAACGTAGGCAAAATTGCCGCGCACACGCACCCGATAGGCGCCCGCCATGACGCTGTTGCTGAGCGAGCCGACAACGACCGGCTGCGCCTGGTTGAGGAGGCTGAGGATTGTGAACTGATCAACGGTAGAGGCGGCCTGGTTCGCGACGTAGGCGTAGTTGCCCACGACCGTGACGTAGTTCGGCCATTGGAGATGGGTCCCGTCGGACAGCACGTAGGAGACGCTCGGGCTCGTCGGGTTCGAGATGTTGACGACGGTCAGCTTCCAGCGGTTGAACGACGTCACGTAGGCGTAGTGGCCATTCGGGGAAATGGCAACTGCGGTGGCGTGGTTGAGACCGTTGGCGAAGCTCCCCGTCAGCGAGCTATTGTCGATGTTCGCGACGATCGTCGGTCCGGTCGGGGTCGAGATGTCGATCACCGAGAACCCGCCAGCGCTCGTATCGGGCGTCTGGGGCTGCGGGCTGGACAGCAGACCCTGATAGGCGACGTACGCATAGTTGCCCTGCACCGCGATTCCGTAGGCTCCGAAAAGCTTGTTCGGGTCGCGAACGGTGCCAACCACGGTCGGATCCGTCGGCGTCGATATGTCGACGATCGTCAGGCTGTTCCCTGAGCCGTCATCGTTGCTGCTCGCACTGGCGTTCCGGTTCTTGCTGACAACGAAGGCGTAGTGGCCCGAGATCGCCACGGTCGAGCCGTTTTGCAATTGCGTCGCATTAGTTGTCGTCGACCCGACAACTTGCGGGGACGTTGGAGTCGAGATGTCCACGACCGTGAGCTGACCTGGCCAGTACGCCGTCGTGAACGCGTAATGACCAGAAACGGCAACGCCGATGACCCCGGACAGGCTGGTGCTATTGCTGACTGCGCCAACGACCGCCGGCCCCGTGCCGGCCAGCGCGCTCGCCGGCAGCACGAGGCCGAGGACTGCCACGACCACGCCCACGACGACGCGCCGTAGGTACGCCGAACTCATCGTCACGTCGTCGACCTGGCTCCGGTCCGCGAACAGCTAGGCGTAGAGACCCAGCAGCGAGTCTCGGACTTCGACCTGCACGCCGCCGTTATCGAGCGAGGAGTCGGCCGCCTCGGCGAGCCGAACCACGTCGCGGGCGAGCGCGAGCCCGTACTCGGGCAGCTCGCCGGTGCTCATCGCCTTGGCGAACGCGCCGGCCTGGAGCGAGAGCGGCTCGTGGCTCGGCAGGTTGGGCGCCGTGATGTCGCCGCTGCGGTAGGAGAGATGCCACTCGCCGAACGTCTCGGGGTCCTTGTACTCCACACCCCGGTCGTAGATCTTGATCGGCTCGGGGGTGCCGTCCTCGTAGACGACCATCTTTTTGGAGCCGACGATGACCGTACGGCGCAGCTTGCTCGGCGCAAGCCAGCTCAGCTCGACATTCGCGATCAATCCCGACTCGAACTCCATGGTCACGAAGGCGACGTCGGCGATGCCGGGCACGATCGAGTCGCGGCCGGTCGCGCGGATCTGCGTGGGCGGGCAGCCGAGCCAGTAGAGGAGGATCGAGAAGTCGTGCGGCCCGAGGTCCCAGATCACGCTCACGTCGCGCTGGTGCAGCCCGAGGTTCACGCGGCTGGCCGACATGAAGTAGATATCGCCGAGCTCACCGGCGTCAATGAGGTCCTTCACGGCTCGCACGGGCGGGCTGTAGAGGAACGTGTGCCCGCACATCAGCACGAGTTCGCGCTGGGTCGCGTAGTCGATCAGTTCGGTCGCCTGCGCGGTGGAGGGCGCCAGCGGCTTCTCCACGAAGGTGTGCTTGCCGGCCTGCATACAGCGCATGGCCAGGTCGTAGTGCGTGTGGACGGGCGTGGCCAGCACGACGCCGTCGATGCTCGGATCGCTCAGGATCTCATCGAGGCTCTGGGTTGTGCGCACGCCGGGATATCGGCGTGCGAGTCGATCGAGCCGCGAGAGGTCGCGGTCGCAAATCCAGGTCACATCGATGTCCGTGCGCTCGAACAGCACGCGCACGAGATTCGGGCCCCAATATCCGAGCCCAACAACAGCAACACGTGGAATCATGCGGCGACGAGGAAGCCGCCCTGCCCCTGTCAGCACCCCTGGTACCTCCATGTGTTTGTGGCTGGCCGATCGCCCAAGCGTTCGGCACGGCCCCCGGTTCCTAGGAGAAATTTACCACAGCGTCCGGGATTTTTCGCCCCTCTGCCGAAAATGCACGTGGGCCCTAAAGGAATCCGGCGCACGGTCGAATAGGGTGCCCTCGATCGTGGCGGAAGGTGTGTGTAGCCTGTGAAAGGGCTGTGTAGCGATCAGAGGGGCAGAGATCGATAGCGACCGCGCAAAGCTGACGTTCGCGCGCGTATATGAGGACCACGTCTGGCGGGTGTATGGCTTTCTGGCCTACCGCCTCGGGCACCGCGAGAGCGCGGAGGACCTCACTCAGGCGACGTTCGAGCGCGCCTTGAGGGCTTGGGGCCGATACGACCCGGAGCGGGGCCCGGTCGGCCCATGGCTGCTCAGCATCGCCGCGAACCTGCTGATCGACCACCACCGCCGCGAGCGCTCCCGCCCGCGCGACGACCTCGAGACGGCGGCCGTCCCGACCGCCCCCGGACCGGAGGAGCGCATCGGGGGCTCGCCGGAGCTGCTCGCGGCGCTCGCCCAGCTTGGCGACCGGGATCGGGAGGTCCTCGCGCTGCGCTACGGCGGGGACCTGACTGGACCCGAGGTGGCTCGCGTGCTCGGCCTGAGCCTGGCCAACGTCCAGCAGATCAACTCGCGGGCCCTCCGGCGGTTGCGGGCGCTCCTGGGCGAACGGGAGGCCGTCGGGCCTCAGTAAGGGCGAGCCCGGCCGCTCGTACGAAGCGCCTCAAGTTTCGGGCCTGCCTGCCGATACCCCATTCGTCGGGGCGTTCGATCTGACCAGGCCGCGTGGGCCGCACGTCGATCGGCGTACGCAGTGCCCACCCTCGAGTCACGGTGGTCGCATCGTTGTGAAGTCGCTGCTGGTGTCCGTCTGCGCTGTGGTCGTCGTCTGCGTCGTCGGCGCGATCGCGCTCGAGAGTCGCATGGCCCCCGGCTCCCGGGCGATTCCAGTCCGGGCCGCAACAGCCCCGCCGATTCGGGTCCGGGCCGCGACGCCGCACCTCAGCCCACAGCCTCGCGGGGTCGGCGGCGCGTGGCGCCTCCGTTTCGACGACGAGTTCAACGGCCACGCACTCGACCTGAGCCGCTGGCAGCCGAACTGGCGCGGGGCGAGCAGCGCGTCCGTCACGGCGCCGGACGACCCGCGCGGCTTGAGCTGCATGGACCCGCGACAGGTCACCGAGGGGCATGGTCACCTCGAGCTCGCGGCCATCGCGCGGCGGTGCGTGACGCCGAGCGGCCGGGTGTACCGATACGCGTCGGGCCTCATCGAGACGCGGCGGACGTTCACCTTCACCTACGGGTTCATGCAGGCACGAATCCTCATCCCGGCGGCGCACGGCGTCCCGGTGAACTTCCCGGGATTCTGGGCGACCGGCACCGGTAAGTGGCCCGCCGCGGGCGAAATCGACGTTCTCGACTTCCTCGAGCCCTGCCGCCGAGGACTCGGCGTCTACTTCACCAGCCTCCACCACTCGGCCGGGACCTGCGTCCGCACATCACGACCCCAGGGCTGGCACACGTTCGGGGCGGAGTGGGAGCCGCGCATGGTCCGCTACTTCTTCGATGGCAAGCTCATCGGCCAGGTGCGCGAGGGCGTCACTCACACGCCCATGTTCCTCGTCGTGAACAACAGCCTCGACGCCGGCGAGGGCGGACCCGTCTCGGTCCCGGCCACGTTGGCCGTCGACTACGTCCGCGTCTGGCAATAGGAGCGCTGACCGAGGCGCCCGCAGGGCCTACGCCGCGGAACGGAGCGCTTCGCACACGAGTTCGAGCGCGACGCCGCGCGACCCCTTGATGAGCACGACGTCGCCGGGGCGGACGAGGGCGCGGATCGATGCCGCCGCCTGCGCGGAATCGGCGTAGTGATCGACCCCCTGACCGAACGGCGCCGCCATCTCGCGAGCGAGCGGCCCGACCGTCACCAGCAGGTCCACGCCGAGGTCGCGGGCAACCTGGCCGATCTCGACGTGGTAGCGACGCTCGTCGGGACCGAGCTCCAGCATGTCGCCGAGCACGGCAACCATGCGCCGGGCGGGATCGCGAGATCGCGCCACCGTGGCCAGGTGCTCGAGCCCGGCACGCATCGACAGCGGGTTCGCGTTGTAGCTGTCGTCGAGCAGCGTGATGCCGTTGGTCACGTCATAGCTCTGGCCTCGACCGGCGGACAGGGCCAACTCCACGCGACCCGACGGGCGGACCCCCACCGCCTTGGCGGCCGCGACCGCGGCGAGCAGATTGCGGCGCATGTGTTCCTGGGTGAAGGAGACCTCGAGCGTCACGCGCTCCCCAGCGCAGTCGATCTCGACGACCGGCCCTCGGATCTCGACCGTCCGGACATCACCCTCCGGCCCGAAGGTGAGGGTCCGGAGATCGTGCCGGCGATGGGGATCGAGCAGGGATTCGCCCTCGGGGATGATCGCGGTGGACCCGGCCGGGAGCGCCGCGATGAGCTCGGCCTTGGCCGCCGCGATCGCCTCGATGCTGCCCAGCAACTCGAGGTGGACCGGCCCGATCGTGACGATCACCCCGACATTCGGCTCGGCAATGGCGGCCAGCTCCGCGATCTGGCCCGGCCCGCGCATGGCCATCTCGAGTACGAGCACCTCCGTTCCGACCTGTGCCGCGAGGATCTCGAGCGGAAGGCCGATCTCGGTGTTGAAGTTCGCCCGCGAGGCGACGGTACGGCGGTGCGGCGCAAGCACGGCGAGAAGCAGGTCCTTGGTCGATGTCTTGCCCGTGGAACCTGTCACGCCGATGACCTTGGCGTTCAGCTCTCGCCTCCAGGCCGTGGCGAGCTGCTGGAGACCGCGCAGCGGGTCCTCGACCGTCATAAGCACACGGCCGGCGGGGTCGATGCCCGCGGCGGCGCCCGGGCTCACCAGAGCACCCCACGCCCCTGTCGCGATCGCCTGCGCCGCGAAGGCGCCGCCATCGACGTTACGACCTGGGAGGCCGACGAAAAGCGTGCGCGGGCCGCTCTCCCGCGAGTCGATGACGGCGCGCTCCGGCCCCTCCTGGGCTGACCCGGGCGAGATCAGCCGCGCGCCGGCGGCCACGGCGACCTCGGCCGCCGTCCACCGCCTCATCGTGCCAGCGCTTCGCCCGCCAGTGCCTCGCGGGCGACGTTCACGTCATCGAACGGGATCTTGCGGCCGCCCTCGAACTCCTGGCCCTGTTCGTGGCCCTTGCCGGCGATGACGACCACGTCGCCGGGAGCCGCACCGGCGATCGCCTGCGCGATCGCGGCCCTCCGGTCGGGATCGTGATCGACGTCGTCTCCGCTGCCGACCAGGATCTCGTCGATGATCGCCTCGGGCTCCTCCGAGCGCGGATTGTCGGAGGTCACGATCACCCGGTCCGCCAGGCGCCGGGCGATCTCGCCCATCAAGGGCCGCTTGGCCCGGTCGCGGTCACCGCCGCAGCCGAACACGACATGAAGACGATGATCTGTGAGACCGCGGGCCGCCTTGAGGACGTTCTCCAGAGAGTCGGGCGTGTGGGCATAGTCGACGAGGACGGCGAAATCCTGACCTTCATCGACGATCTGGAAACGGCCCGGGACCTGCCCCGCCAACGCGATCGCCTCCTTACAGGTGCCGGCGGAGATACCGACCGAACGTGCGGCGGCGAACGCGTAGAGAACGTTGTAGATGTTGAACCGGCCCGTGAGCGGCGATCTCAGCTGAAGCGACCCGTCCGGAGTCGTGACCGTGAACGACGAGCCGGTCAGGCCCGTCTCGATGTTCGTCGCGCGGTAGCGGGCCGCCGTCTCGTCGATCCCGACGGTGATCGGATCGCCGAGCTCGGCGGCGAGCCGCGCGCCGTAGGGGTCGTCCACGTTGACGATCGCGGCAGCCGGCTCATGCTCGACGAAGAGCCGTCGCTTGGCCAGGAAGTAGTCCTCCATCGTGGGATGGAAATCGAGATGGTCCTGGGTCAGGTTGGTGAAGATCGCCGCGGCGAAGTGGATCGCGTCCGCCCGGTGGAGCTCGAGCGCGTGCGAGGAGACCTCGATGACGGCCGAGGTGTCGCCGGCATCGAGCATTGAGCGAAACGCCCGCTGGAGATCGATCGCCTCGGGCGTCGTCCGAACGACCTCCTGGTCGACCCCGCCGATCACCGACTTGACGGTCCCGAGCAGTCCGGTCGGGCGACCGTCCGCTTCGAGCAAGGATCGGACGAGAAACGCTGTTGTGGTCTTGCCGTTCGTGCCCGTGATGCCGACGGTCTGCAGAGTCTCGGTCGGCTCGCCGTAGAACGCCGCTGCGGCTCGTGCCATGGCGGCGCGAGCCGAGTCGACGAGCACCTCGGGGACGCCGAGCCCGAGCGGCCGCTCGACCACGAGACCAACCGCGCCTCGGGCAATCGCGTCACCGGCGAAGTCGTGGCCGTCGCGCGTGAAGCCGGGCACGCAGAAGAACAGCGTTCCCGGCGTCACCAGCCGGTTGTCGTAGGCGAGCCCGGTGATCTCGACAGGGCCTGCCGCTGCGGGCGCGTCGGCCAGGATCTCGGCTAGGCGCATGGCCCAGAGGCTACTTCGCATCGCGGCGCGCGCTCAGGCAGGTGGCGTCTCGGTGCTGGTGCCGAGGTTTCTCAGAACTGAAACGACCTCCGGGACAACCGCCTCGGCCGACCAACGCCTGCCCCACGTCTCAGCGTTCAGCCGGCCCAGCCGTTCCCGATCCTCTACTCGAGACAGCGCCTGAAGGCCGTGTAGCCCCGCGTCGAGAGAACCCCAATCAGCCACCGTGATCACCCCGGCCGCAGCCAGCTCCCGGATCGGCGGAGTCCCCGTCGCCACGACCGGTCGTCCGAAGCGAAGCGCGTCCAGGAACTTGGCGGGGAGCTGATATCGCGAGGCCCGCTCATGGGGATCCTGCGGCAAGGCCACGACGTCGATGTGCCGGAAGGCCCGTGACAGCGTCTCGGCTCCACGGTGCTCGTGCACCACGATCCGGCTCGGCTCGACCGCGCGAAACTGGTCCTGCGTCCCAGCCAGCACATGCAGCTCGGTATCGGATCGTGCGTTGACGAGCTGGCACAGCGGCTCTACGCCTTTGTAGGAGAGCGGAGTGCCCAGGAAGCCGAGGCGAAGAGCTGACGACGGTATGGGCGGCTCATAGGGCGTGATCGAGCGCGGATGAGGGATCCGAATCTCGGGGCCAGGAAAGGCCGGGAAGCACCCGCGCAGCGCCCAACTCGACACCGTCAGGATGTCGGCCCGGGGAACCAGCCAACGCACGCGGCGCTCGATCCGCAACGGCGATAGCTCGGACATCACGAGGCTGACGGCCCGCCGAAGCGGAGCAAGCTCCCGATGCCACTCTGCGTGGATCGCCACGTCAAGGTCATCCAGGTCCGCGATCAGCAGAGGTCGCGCGCCCGCGCCGCCGTCCGCGAGAGCCTTGAGTGTCCAGTGAAGTGACCGGCGGAAAGGCTTGACGGTCACGACCGCCGTGGTCGGCGTTGCTGACACGGCGCCGGCGATATCGCGAACGGATGTAACCGGCTCAACCGTGTGAGTTGACGCTGATGCACCCTTCCAGAGAGGACCGTCGTCGAAGGCGAGGATGCGAACAGGACCAGCCAACCCGTAGACCTCGGCAAGGCTGAGTGCCCGCCCGAGCGAGTTATCAGTACGACTGGGGGCAACGATGATCGTCCGCAAGGTTTCCGGCGCAGATGAGGGCTGCTTACTGGTCAGCGGGGGGGCCGGTTCCACGCCGAGCCTCAGCGAGCCGGACGCGGGCACTGCCGATCCGCGTTCTGGTCCGGCGAGCGACGACCCGCACACGCTCATGGTCGAGGACGAAGCGCGTGAGCTGACGCTGGGGCTCGTGGTAGAGACGATGGAGCATCGCCTGAGGCGATCTCCGCGCGATCACCGCTTCGCCGACCCACAGGTCCCCTGTCTTGAAGAGCTCCTTGTGTGCGCTCGAATGCGCAGCCATGTCCACGCACCGCACTCCGCGGGCCGCCACCGCCTCGATGATCTTCCGGCGCAGGACGATCCCCGGTGAGTACTGGGCAAACTTCGGGTCGTAAGCCGGGACCCACAGCGCCGTGACCGTGGGCGTCGTGAGGGAGGCCTCGATCGCGATGGGGCGCTCGCCGACGCGCAGAACGGAGAGCAGGCCCGAGAAACCAGCGTCATCGGTTTCCATCAAGCGCCTGACGAGACTGCGGATCCACGGCTTGGCGAACTGGTCGGGCCGTCCGGTACGTCGGTACTGCGCGGACTTCCACCGGCACAGTAGGCCGAAGATCTCTGGGTCAGGGGAGCGCAGTTCGAAGCCCACGTCCCCCGCGGACTCCTCGAACGCACGCTGCTTGGCCAGGGACCGGCGGAACGAGCGCGAGATGCGCCTCCGCTGCTCGACGTAGGCGTCGTAGCCACGCTCGAGGTCGACGACGGGCGACGGCACCCACCGGCGGACGTAGGAGTCAAAGGCCTCCTGTCCGGCGATGAGACTGTCGAATCGGAGAACGGCCAGGCCTGACGCACCCAGGAGCTCCCTCGCGTCCCACGTGGCGCCGGGTCGGTAAATGACGCCTTGACAATCCGACACCTCCGCTGCCACCGGACGCCCGACACCGAGCCGTGCCCGCTCGAACGGAAAGAAGGCCGCCGGCTCAGGCCCGTCGTGCATGACGGCCACGCGCACATCGCCCTTGACCGATGCGACGGCCATGGCGAAATCCGGCGCGAGAAACGGATTGGCCAGCTTCGGGCTCGCGCGCTGCATCTCCCGCCACGCGGCCACGTGCCGAGTAGCCAGATGATCGGCCGCGATCACTTCAATCCTTCGCTCGTGTGCGCCGGGGTCCGCGGCTCTGGGCTCTCGAAGCATGACTCGCTGACGTTCGACGATAGATTCGCAACCGGACGTCCGAGGCCGCGCGAGGCAGTCCCGTCGGACCGATTAGGTGACGTTAGCCTGCATTTCCCAGCGAGGCTGGGCACTCAGAATCGCCTCAGGTTTCGCGCGCCAGCCCCCCGCAATAATGTGGGATCTTGGATCGCTTTAACGCAGTGGCACACACCTTTCGGCCCGTCGACGTGCTCAGCGCCGACATCTCGTCCGCCGATGCGCTCGAGCGCATCAGTGACATGGCCCGCGCGTGCAGCGCGCAGAGCTTCCTTCTCATGCTGACGATGTGCGGCGAGCCGATCAGTGCGATCCGCCTCGACACCGACCGCGTAGCCGCGGATCCGGGCTCGGTGCTGAGCGCCGCGCGACACGACATCGACTCGGCCGCAGCGCGCCATGGACATCGGCCGGTCGAGACGGCCGCCGCATGCGCGTGGACCTCAGAATACGAGCGGCTGACGGCTGACCCCGAGCCGATCAGCGTCGTCATCTGCACCGCCGGCCGGCCCGACCGGCTCAGAGCGACCCTGCAGAGCTTGTCCGAGATGAACTATCCGGAGTTCGAACTGGTCCTCGTGGACAACGCCCCGACTGACGACACGAATCGCCACGTCCTCGAAGAGTTCGCCGGCCGAATCGACGCCCAGTACGTCGTGGCACCGATCCGGGGCCTGTCGCGTGCGCGCAACGTGGGGCTGCGCACGGCGAAGCATGAGCTGATCGCGTACACGGACGATGACGTGCTCCTGCGTGGGGAATGGCTCCGCGCGGTTCTCGCGGCGTTCCGTCGGGAGGACCGCGTCGGACTCGTCACGGGCCCCGTCCTGCCCGCGGAGATCGTAACCCCCGCGCAGGAGACATTCGAGCGTCAGGGCGGCTTGACGAAGGGGCGCGGCTTCACACGCGCCGTGTTCACGGCGACCCAGCAGAGCCCGTACTTCCCGCTGCCTCCCTTTGCCATCGGCTGCAACATGACGTTTCGCCGTTCGATCCTCGAGCAGCTCGGCGGGTTCGACGAGGCGCTCGGCGCCGGTACACCTGCCCGCGCGGGCGAGGACACGGCGGCGGTGGCCGAGGTCATGTTGCGGGAGTGGGCAGTGGCCTTCGAGCCGGCCGCGGTCATGTGGCACTTCCATCGCCGTAGCCCGGAGGACCTCAGCACCCAGCGACGCAACTACGGGATCGGCCTGGGAGCGTTCTACGCCTCGCTCGTACGCCGGGACAAGCGCCGCGTGTGGCCGCTCGTCCGGCTCGCGCCGAAGGCTCTTGCCGCGCTTGCCGGTCGCCCGAGAACCGGAGAGAACGAGGAGGTGTCGACCGACCACGTGAGCTCGGTGGTGACGCGGCGCTACATCGCTCAGGGCCCGTACGCCTACCTGCGGGGCCGCCGCGAGCTCTGACCGCGGTGGCGGTCCGCCAGCTCAGCTCGCGCTCATGCCCCCCGCGCGCGCCAGATGAATGCCCCGGAGCTGGCGTACACCCGCTGAAGTCCCGGCGCGCGGTCGAGACCGGCGAGCAGCGAGGCGACGCGAGCGCGCGTGGCGATGCCGAAGTAGCTCAGATAGCGCTCCTGTGATGGGGTGATGATGAGGTAGGCCGAGCGGTGCAGGGAGCGCATGTACCTCACGGTGGCGGCAGCATCGAAGCCGTGTACGAACTCCGCATCCGACAACAGGGTCGGGAGGGCGTCGGTGGCCAAGGGGTAGTTCAAGTACGCGCGGTTGAGCCGCGTGGGAGCGTTCGGGGCCAGATAAACGGGGCCCGTGCCGGCGGGTGCGTGGGCGTAGAACCAGCGGATCGCCGCGATGTCGCTGCTCGAGACGATGTTGACCTCCTCCTGGCCGTAGTAGGCGAAGGCGAAACAGGCGGCCAGGACGGCGACGCCGACGGCGGAGACGGCGATCCGACGACCCCGTCGCGCGATCGTGAGTAGAGCATCGGCGACGAGATAGGCCAGGAACGGCACGGCGAACAGGTACGTACGGAGCTGGCCCTCCCCCCCGTAGCTCTGGACGAGCAGCACGAGAGGCGGGGCGATGGCCAGGCCGAGGACGATCCGGTTCACGCGCCGCCGGCGCCAGGTCACGACACCCCAGATCCCGGCGAGAGCGAACAGCCCGAAGTAGAGGAGGTCGACCGCATCGCCTCGAATGCGACGGCCCGTGCTGATCACGCTCGGCAGCGTCGGCGCCGAGGACCCGCCCGAAAGCGGATCGAGGGTCAGGAGCGCGTAGCCGCTCTTCTGCAGATAGGGCAAGGCGAGGATCACCCAAATCACCTCCGAGACGGCGAGCACCCCGAGCAGGACCTGCCCGCCCGTACCGACGAGAAACCGGTCGCGGCCCCCCACCAGGAGCAGGATCAGCGCGACATCGAGAAGCACGACCACCGGCGTAAGCTGGTGGCTGGTGACGACGCTCAACCAGCTCAGGGCGATGACGACCAGGAGACCCCGCCGTGCGTCGCCGGCTGCTGTCTGCTCACCGCTCGCGCGCACGAGACGCACAACGGCTCCGACGAGGACGATGCCCAGAACGTACGCGAGCGCCTGAGGCGAGAAGTAGTCCTGCCCGATCCAGTTCGCGAGCAGATAGAGCACGGCGGTGAGACGCGGCACGCGCGCGTCGTCGGTGATGCCGCGGGCAAAGTAGTAAACGCCCGCAGTCGCCATCGCCTCGAACGCAGGTGGCGCCCACTTCGCCATCGTGAACAACCCAAGTCCCGTCGCACGGTGCAACCACTCGGCCGCGGTGAAGAAGCCCGGCCAGTTGAAATAGATGTCGGCGCTCCTCGGGGCTCGGCGCGAGGCATCGAGAACATCGATGACGCCGATGTGCTTGAACGTCCAGGTGTAGCGAGGCAGGCTGTAATCGATCGCCGGTGTCGCATGGACGATGAGGACGAGCAGGGCTGCCGAGCAGAACCACAGGGCATGCCGCTTGCGCTCGCCCTGCACGGCCTGCGACGTAGCGATGGCGATCGCCCCGGCGAATCCGGCGTACCAGACGATCGGCAGCGAGCCGAGCAGACCGTAGGCGCCGAGGCTCGAGGGTTCGACGTGCCGCAAGCCGATGATCCACAGGCCGCCTGACAGCCCGAGTGTGGCCCATAGCGCGGTGTCCGATCGACGGTCGGTCACGACGAGGACGGTGTCTCCTGCTCAGGACGCGTCCAGCGCAGCGGCCATGGACTGACGAGCACGGCCAGCGCGACACCGGCCAGCAGCGCGGCCGCGCCGCGGCCGAGAACCGCATGGACGAGCAGGGCGAGCTCCGAGAGCAAGACGACGAGGCTGAGGCCGACGGCGAGCGCGGGGACATCCGGTTGGGGCCGCCAGCGGCCGCTCACCAGCGAGAGCACAAGCGCGCCGGGGACCCACGCGAGGAACACGAGCACCGGACCAGCACGCACGGCGGTTGTCGCCGACGCGAGGAGCATGACCACCACGGCGGCTGAGAGCAGAGCGGCGAGGATCCGGAGCCGACTCACGATGAGGCCGCTCGACCGTCAGGCTCGAGACGGCCCGTCCCCGGACGGGACAGGAGCCGGCGAGAGGCGCGGTAACCCTGGATCCGGATCATCTGCGCGAGGCGCGCGACTCCGGCTGCCCGCTCGCGGGCCCGCTCGACGAGCTCATCGCCGGTGAGCTGGCCCCAAGCGGTCAGCCGGGGCATGGCCGCGCGGTCGACGGATGCGACGATTGGGAGCTCCGAGATTGCGTACGCGGCGCGGAAGCCGGCCGCCAGCGCCGTCTGCCTGACGGTGCGGCTGTGCTCGCCGAAGGGGTACGCCATGCGGTCGCAGTGGCCGACCGCGGCGCTCACCTCGCTGCGCGAGTGCTCGAGGTCGCGGGTCAGGTCGGCCCGTGAGAGGCGGTCGAGCGCGCGGTGCGTGTCGCCATGCGCGCCGACCTCGATGCCCCGCTGCGTGAGATCCCGAAGCTCGTCCCAGGACAAGATCGCGAGGCGTCCGGCGTCTTCGCTCAACCAGCTGGCCCGGCCACCCACGAACTGCGTGGGTGCAAATACCGTCGCCGGGATCGCGAGATCGTCGAGGACCGGGTACGCATGCTCAGTGAACGCCGCAAAGGCGTCATCGAACGTCAAACACACGTAGTCGCGAGTGTCAGTGGGATTTGCCTCCGCGTGCTCGAGTGACGTGGCGACGAACCCTCTGGCGAGGAATACCTCGATCTGCTCGCGCAGGCGGCCTGGCGTGACCGTCCACCGCTCGATGCCGTTCACGGCATGCGGCCGGACATCGTGATACATCAGCACGACGATCACGACGGGGCGGACTAGTCCCGATCCGGGAACGTGTGGTTGCGAGCGTGTGCCATCGCGACAGTCAGGGCGGTGGCTGTCATGCCCGCTATGGTAGACGCGCGCGAGATCTGTCGAGTCGTGTCGTCGATTGCTCCGATCGCGGGCCCGCGAAGAGTCTCGAGCCCGGACATGTGAAGACATGCCCATCGGCCAACAATCCCAATATGACGACATGGCGCCGGTGGGCGCGCTCGAGATCGGGCCCGCCGACGCCACTGCTGATATCGCCGCCTCGTTCGGTCGTAACGTCGTCAGCACAGCGCTTGGCAACGCCGTCACACCAGTTGTGGGCTTGGCCACGGCGCCGATCCTCGTCCACGCCCTCGGCGTAGCCGGTCGCGGTGAGTTCGCGGCCACGACCTCGCCCACGTTGCTCTTGACACTTGCGGGCACCCTAGGGCTACCGCAGGCCGTCACGTACTTCGTGGCCAGCGGGCGGTTGTCAGCCAGGGTGACGACCCGGCGAGCCTGCACACAATCCATCCTCGTCGGGGTGCTCCTCGCGGCCCTCGTTGCCGCCCTGGCTCCGGCCATTGCCGGCGGCAACCACCATGTGGCATCGATCATGTTCCTCGGCGTCCTCACCCTGCCGGGGGCGCTGGTCGTCGGCGTCGTCCGGGGCACGGCATCCGGGCGTCACCGGTGGGGGCTCGTGAACCTCGATCGAGGCGGCGGCAACATCCTGCGTCTGCTCCTGGTCATCGGCTTCGCCGTCACCGGGCATCTCGGGCTCCTGCAGGCGACCATGATCTACCTGCTGTCACCGGTGGTCATCGGCGTCGTCTACCTCCCGCTGCTTCGCTCGATCTGGCGCGAGCCCGTGGCGCCGCCTCGTGAGGCCGTGTCCGAGTCGGCCCTGCTTGCCTATGGGATGCGCATCTGGATCGGCGGGATCGCGGGAGTCGTTCTCTCTCGCCTCGACCAGGTACTCATGACACCGCTGTCCGGCGCGCGCCAGCTCGGACTTTATGCCGCGGCGGTGGCCATCGGCGAGTTGCCGTACGTGTTCTCGGGCGCGACGCGGGACGTGATCCTCGCCGCCGACGCTGCCGCGAGCAATGACTTCCGCGCTGCCCAGGCATCGCGCCTGACCTTTCTGGCGACGGTCGTGTTCTCCGGTCTTCTCGCGGCCGTCTCACCGCTCGTCATCCTCGTGGCCTACGGGTCGGCCTTCGCCGACTCGACCTCGATGCTCCTGCTCCTGCTCGCCGCCTCGGTCCTTTACACACCGGGCATGACATCAGCCGGTGTACTCGTGGCGCGTGGCCGAGCCACGTTGCCGAGTGCTTCTGTGGCCGCGGCCTGTGCCGTCAACGTCATACTTCTGCCTATTCTGGTTCCGCCGTGGGGAGGGAATGGCGCCGCGCTTGCTAGCGTGGCCGCCTACGCTGTTTACTCAGCTATCAACCTCGTGCTCCTAAGACGTCATAGCTCGCTAAAGCTACGCGCGATGCTCGTTCCCTCCAAGGATGACTTCAGTTGGGTGACCCAGAGGATTTCGGGACGCCTGCACAAGCCCTGACGGCTCCGCTGTCCGCAGACGCAGACACACCCGAGCGCTCGATCGACGTCATTGTCCCGGCCAGGAACTGCGCCGGGCTGCTTGCGGAGTGCCTCGAGGCGGCGATCCCCGAGCTCGGGCGCGGGGACCGCCTCGTCGTCGTGGATGACGGATCGACCGACGAGACGCGCTCCGTGGCCGAGCGTGCCGGCGCCATCGTGATCCGTCAGAGCGATCCCGGGGGGCCCTACGTGGCGCGACAGCATGCCGCACTCGAGAGCCGGGCATGGGCGCTCGTCTTCCTCGACGCTCGGTGCCGTCCACTCCCGGGCTGGCTCGAGAGCCATCGCCGCCTGTTGTCCACCTCGGGCGCTGCGCTGTCATGCTCCAACGTGTTCGCGGTGGCGGGGTCATCGATCGCGAGTCGGATCGCCTGTTACCAGCAGCCGTTTCGCCTGGAGGCGACGATCGAGGGTTGGCACCTCCCCTACTACCCCGCGTGCA
The DNA here is from genome assembly GCA_963795525.1 of uncultured Solirubrobacterales bacterium. Classification (GTDB taxonomy): domain Bacteria; phylum Actinomycetota; class Thermoleophilia; order Solirubrobacterales; family Solirubrobacteraceae; genus Palsa-465. The sequence goes on along the minus strand of CAWCIA010000005.1, from coordinate 113,243 downwards.
ACCTCGGCGTCGTCCGCGAGGCGTTCCTCGCCGTGGGGGGCTTTCCTCACGTCCGCAGCGGCGGCGACGCCCAGCTCTGTTGGCGCGTTCAGATGGCGGGCTTCGGGAGTCTCGCAGTCGACACCGCGACCCGCGTCCACTGGATCCCCCGCTCGAGCATGATCGATCTTGCCGAGCAGTGGTGGAGGTATGGGAGGTCCTCGGCCACCATGGCCGCCGAGACCGCAGGCCCCCCCGACGGCGTCCCCGGACACGCGGGGCAAGCCCTGCTGGTCCTCCTCCACGACGCCATCTCGGGTCGCGTTGCGCCTTCCGTCGCCATCGGTACCCTGCTCATGGGAGCGGCACGCCGCCTTGGCATCCTCGTTGGCCATGTTGATAGGCGCAGGCGTTCGGCCGCCTGAGGGCGCCTCGGAGCGCTGGCCGCGACGATGCTCACGTGACTCCCTGCCCACTTGCTGGACGCATGTCCAACGCCGCGGAGCGCGCGCTCCAACAGACGTCTATCGCCACTCAAAATTCGGGCTTCCGCGATCTCGAGAGTCGACCTCAGCCATATGAAGCGTTCCCGGACCTCGCAGTGGCTTCGTCTCCGGCACGGCGGTGCCGTGATCTCGATCGCAAGCCTCGTTCTCACCGGCGCCATCGGCTCGGCGTCCGCGCGACCGAACCTACGTGGGCACAGCAAGCGCGTTGACAACAAACACGCCGTTGCCAAGCCGGCCGTGGCCGCCGCCTCACCGGGCGCAGCCACGCCGTCAGTGCCGTTCCCGGCCGGCGTCACCCCGCACCTGGCCTATTCCGATGACTTCACCGAGGCGAGTCTCGCCCCGATCTGGAAGCTCTATAACGGTCCCGGCAATGCGGGCTTTGGGCTCCGTCGGCCCTCGGCTATTTCGCTCGACGGCATGGGCGACCTCGTGATCACCGCGAGCTCTCAGAATGGCGTTGTCGTGTCGGGAGGCATGGCGCTGCGGATGGATCAGACGTACGGCCGGTTTGAATTCCGGGTGCGCACGCAGGCTGATCCGTCGGCAACCACGAGTGGCGTCGTGTTGACGTGGCCGCAGTCGGAGAACTGGCCCATCGACGGGGAAAGCGACATGTATGAGACGCGCTCGAACCCTACGCGCAACTACTTTCAGTCAGCAGTTCACTACAGCAGCACGAACCAGCAGGTGCTGTTCCGGTCCAACGTCGACGCAACACAGTGGCACACGGTCATCATGGACTGGACCGCGACGAGCATCTCGCTGTACCGTGACGGGGTACTGATCGGGCGCACGACCAATCCCTCGGCGATCCCGCATGTGCCACAGCATCTGTGCCTCCAGCTGGATGCCGTCGACGCAAACCGGCTGAGCCAGCCGGTGCGCATGTATGTGGACTACGTGAAGGTGTATACGTTCAGTTGATCTGTCCGTCCGGGCCTCGGGTGGGGTCTCCCGCTGGGCATAATGATCGGCGCCGGATGGCCGTTCTTGAGGTGGAGCGGACGGACTCACCCGGAGGCAGCCGTCGGACTTAGGTAACTGTCCGTGTGCCGGATCGGAGTCGAGCGGGGGCGGACCTGAGGCCGAGGCGTCCCAGGTTGGCGGCATACGCCGCAGTGGTGACCAGCAATCCGACGAGTATCACGGCCGCGCGGGCCAGCCCCGTCGGCTCACCGCCGAGCCCGCGCCTCAGGTTCGAGACCACCGCGTGCGGGAGGATCCGACGAACGTACTGGCGCTCAGAGGCAAGACCGGACTGCTTGCCCGTCATGCCGGTGAGGATCGCCTTGGCCGCTCCCTCCAGCCGACACCGGCGGATAAAGTACGCAAAAGTTGCTCGTGACGCCGGGACGAAGTGGCGAACCCGCGCGTCGGCGGCGTATGCCCAGTAGGTGCCGGGATAGATGCGACTCGCGCGGATGCTGAGCTCGGTCTCCTCGGCCGTTCCGGAGACGCGCTGACCGTTGTCGCTGCGGCCGAGCTCCGCGGCCATCCCCCCGGTCCGAGCGTAGACCTCGGAGCGCACCGCCATGTTCGCCGCAATCGGATTTCGCATGCGCACACCGTCGGCGCTGATGCCGGGAAACGAGCAGCCGATGACCCAGAAGAACTCCTCCGGCAGCCACGACGGGACGTCGGTTTCCCACAACGGGACGAGCCGGCCGCCCACGCCGATGACACGGTCGTCGGTGAACGGCCGGAGCAACCTCTCGAGCCACTCGGGGTCGGCGATTGCGTCGTCATCCAGAAACACGAGAATGGAGGACGTCGCCGCCTCCGAGCCGGTCAACCTCGCACCCGATGCGCCCCCGGGATGGCGATTGGCGACGACCGCGGTGACCTCGAGTTCTTCGGAGGCGCGGGTCAGCAGGGCGTCGTTGTTGTCGACGACGACGACGACCTCACCTGGCAGGACCGTTTGAGAGCGCAGCGCAGTCACGGCGCGTTTGAGGATGTCCCAGCGGGCGAGCGAATAGGTGCAGATGATCACGCTCGCGTTCATGGTGCTCACGCCTGACGGCGCTGTCCCCTCCGCGATCACAGGCACGACCGAGCGATCAAGCTAGCTCGGTGAGAACGAGCCCGTCCGACGCGCTCACGGCCGCGACCTCGCGAAAGGACGCGATGAACTGCTCGTGATCGGCCGCTGCTCGGCGGAACCGTTCGCGAAGGATGGTGCGCAGGACACGCAACCCGTCGCGGACCGGATGGAGCTTTGAGACCCCGTGGATGCGCTCCTGTTCGACGCTCGGCACCTCTGACACGGTGAGCCCGGCCTTCGCGATCCGGACATTGATCAGCGTCTCCACCTCAAATCCGTCGCAACTGACGTTGAGCATGGGCAGCAGGTCCGACCAGAACGCGTTGTAGCCGTAGCACAGGTCGGTGTAGCGCGTCCGATACAACACATTCACGATCCTGTTGAGAAACCGGTTTCCGGCCGCACGCAACGGCGTGATATCCACGCTGCCGCCACCGGTGGTGAAGCGCGAGCCCTTCGCGAAGTCCGCGCCGTCGAGGAGTGGAGCGACATACGCCGGGATCTCCGCGGGATCCGTCGAGCCATCGGCATCGAGCATGACGATGATGTCGCCTCTCGCCGCGGCGAACCCGCAGGCGAGTGCGTTCCCCTTGCCGTTGCCCTCCTGGAGGACGATTCGCACACTCGGCATGATCGCCTGCGCGACAGCGACGGTGTCATCGGTCGAGTGACCGTCAACCACGATCACCTCATCGATGCACTCGGGGAGACGAGCAAAAACGTGCGGGAGGTTCGCCGCCTCGTTGAGCGTCGGGATGACGACGCTGATGCTCGCCCCCCTTGCCCGACCCCTACCCGACTGATGCTGCTTTGCCGCAATCATTCCCGAAGTCATTTCCTTTCGCATAGCACCGGCCGTTCACCCGCAGCAAATGCGAGCTTGGGACCGGGCCGTCTCGTTCCGCATCCATGGAATCGGCATCGCCGCTGAGATCCATTAGACGTTTGTCGAGAATCGCGCTCCGGCGCTCAAAGACCTCTCCCCTTCGGTCGAAAAAGGTAGCTTTGAAAACGGGGTTTCGCGCTGGGCGCGGCGGTCAGGTGGCGTGCCGGTGCACCGGGACCGGCGGAACTGCCCTGAACGAGGGTTGTGCTGCGGTCCGATCCGCAACCGCCTCGAGCTCCATCCGCGCAACGGATGTCCGGGTGAACCGGAAGCGCTGCCCGGGCCTCAGGCCCGGCGCGTCGACGACCTCGACCCACACGAGCTCATCGTCGATGCTGTCGATGCGATAAACCGCCTCCGACCCGAGGCGCGCCAAACGGCGAACCTGTCCGACGGCCAGCTCGTTGTCCGAAGCTTCCAAACCCTTCTCCTCCCGACAGATCCGGAGCACAGCATACGCCCTGTGAAGTCCCCCGGCGAGGGCCGCCTGGCCAGCCGCCATGCGGTCACGCGTCGCCGGGAGCACGACCCCGGACCACAGGCGCGCACACCGCTTCGGGCGTGAATTGGCGGCAGATGCATCGACCGGCACTCCGGAGTTATCGAAGGCCGCGTTCGGAAACGGCAGTCGACGACCCGCGGCGTGGACGGATATCGACGCCCAGACCAGCACTGCGGACCCTGCGCACATCAGCCGCCACGACACCCGCCATGACGACGACGTAACTCCAATGCGGGAGGCTCGCCGAGGCCCTCGTGAAGGGCCAGAGCAACGACACGCCGCTTCCGCTCTCCCCCAGGTCTCGCCAGAAGTGCACGGCCAGCCCCAGCGCGACGCCCAGCAGGATCCGCCGACCTCGGGTTGTGCGCCACGCGCACGCCAAAGTGAGCACGATCGCGATCGTGAGCAGAGAGTGCGTGTAGGGCCGGGGCGTCCCCGCGGTGAGGAAGTTCGCCCCGAGGTGCTGGGGAATGTGATCCGCATCAATCGCCACCGAGGCGATGAGGGCCGGCACGAGAAACCGCTCGGTGATGTGGCGGCCCATAGCCCAGAGGACGAGCAACATCGTGAGCACATGCGCCAGTTCGTCAAGTGGTCCTCCCGGCACCACCGAGTCCCCTGTGAGCTCACTCCCCCAGTCCGCCAGCGCCAGGACCACGACCGCAACCACGAGCGACAGCGGCTGAGGTGCCAGCGCGAGCCGTCGAGCTTTCTCGGCCGCTGTGCGCACAGATCCCAGTATGGCGACCGTGTTCCTCACCCAAAAAGCGTGTTGCGCAACGGCACTGCATACGTTTGCAGCCACACGGGTAAGCAGTGCATCGAAGGGATCACAAGGCTTGGGCGGGGAAATGCGAGTACGGAGACGAGGCCGCGACGTCGGCCTACGAGGCCTGCTCGTGGAACGCGACCACGAGTTGGCTGAGATCGAGCGGGCCCTCGCCGACGCACGTGAGGAGGCCGGGCGCGTCCTGCTCGTCGAAGCACCCGCCGGCAAGGGCAAGTCGAAGCTCTTGACGGTCGCTGGAGATCTCGCCCGCGAGGCGGATATGCAGGTCGTGGGCGCGCACGGCAGCGAACTTGAGCGTGACTTCCCGTTCGGGATGGCGATCCAGCTCTTCGAGCCGCGCTGGAGCGCGGCCGACGCCGAGGAGCGCGCGATTCTCCTGGAGGGTCCTGCCCGCCACGCCGGCATGCTCATGAGCGGAAATCTCGATCCGGACGAAGGGGCCCACGACGATCTCGCGTACTCAGTCATCCACGGCCTCTACTGGCTCTGCGCGAATCTGGTGCTGCACACCGGCGACGAGCCTCGGCCGCTCGTCATGCTCGTGGACGATGCTCACTGGGGCGACCGCCCCACCCTGCGCTTCCTGGCCTATCTCGCCGATCGGATCGCCGAGCTTCCGATCACGCTCCTGATCGCGGTGCGGTCAGGCGACGAGATCACCGATCGTCAGGCTGTGGGCGCGATCCGGCGCGCGGCCGGGCGGTGCGTGCTGCGTCCGGACTCGCTGAGCCCAACCGGCGTCGCGGCGGTCGTCGCCTCGGTGTTTCCGAATCCGGAGCCTGAGTTCTGCCGTGCATGTGCCCGAGTCACCAGTGGCAACCCGTTCCTCCTCACCGAGCTGCTCGAGGAGCTACAGCGAGGCGGTGAGCGTCCGACCGCGGAGACCGCCGACCGCCTCGATGAGCTCGCGCCCGACTCGGTCCTCCACGCCGTCGTCCAGCGCCTCGACGCGCTGCCATCCGATGCCCGCGCTGTGGCCGAGGCGGTCTCGGTGCTCGGGCCGTCCGCCTCCATCGCGATCGTCTCGAGGCTTTCGGGGATGGAGGCCGCGCGTGCGGCGACCGCCGCAGACGCGCTCGCGGCCGTCCACCTCTTCCATCCCGGGTCCCCGCTCGGCTTCATCCACCCGCTGGTCGCGCACGCCGTCTCGGCTTCGCTCTCCCCGCTCGACCGAGGCACGCTTCACCGCCGTGCGGCTCTTCTGCTGAGCCAGCACGGAGCGCCCGAGGAGCAGATCGCCGTCCACCTCCTCGCTTCGCCCCCCGGCTCGGACCCGGAGGCGGTCCAGATCCTGCGGACCGCGGCCCGTCGGGCCCTGGCCAGCGATGCCGCGCATAGCGCCGTACGTATGCTCGAGCGTGCCCTGGCCGAAAGCCCCGGCCGCGCGCTGGACGCGGAGCTCGTCGCGGAGCTCGCCGAGGCCGAGACCGCCGCCGGGCTGCCCAGGGCCACCGAACGTCTCGAACACGCGATTACGGTCACCGAGGACGCAGGGGTCCGAGCCAGGCTGGCCCTCACCCAGGCGCGCGCGCTGTATGAGGATTGCCGCTACGCGCAGGCAACCGAGGTGCTCTCGGCCGCGCTGGGGGACATCTCCTGCAGCGACGAGAGCGCCGAGCAGCTCGAAGCTGCCTTCATCGCCGCGGCCTTTTTCGTCCCGGAGCTGGCCGCCGAGGCGGATGAGCGTGCGCAACGGCTCCAGGCGCGGATCGGCGATGCCCCTCGCGAGGCCCAGCTCGACGTGCTCGCCCACATGGCGATGCACGGCAGCCTCCGCGGTGAGACGCGCGCAGCCGTCACCCATGTGGCTCGTGCGGCGTGGGCTGGCGGGGCCCTCCTCAATGCGGTGAGCCTCGACGGCCTGGGCTGGCCGCTTGCGGCGGGGGCTCTGCTCTACGTCGGCGAGCTCGATTTCAGCCTCGAAGTCTGCGAGGCGGCCATGGCTGCGGCCCGGGAGCGTGACTCGCCAGGCGCGTATGCCGCCGCCAGCTACGGTCGCGCCTGGGCCTTGTACGAGCAGGGACGGATCGTCGAGGCCGCCGCCGACGCTCAGGTCGGGCTCGACGCCCGCCCCGACGGGTGGCGAAGCTATCTGCGCACCGCCTATGCGGCGATCGCGCTCTGCGACATCCAGCGCGGCGCCCTCGAGCAGGCCGAGACCGCGCTTTCGATCATCGAGCATCCCGAAGTGCGCGAACGCTTCCATGTGCCGTCGCTCCTCGAGGCACGGGCGCAGCTCCGTCTCGCCCAGCACCGGCCGCTCGAGGCCCTGAGCGACGCCCTCCGGGCCGGAGAGGAGGTGGTGACCCCGTTACGGGTCACCGGACCCGGAGCAGTCGCCTGGCGCTCGACCGCCGCTTTGGCCAAACTCGCGCTCGGCCATCCCGAGGGCGCGCGCGAGCTGGCGGCCGCAGAGCTCGAGGAGGCTCTGCGCATCGACCTCCCCCGCCTCATCGTCCGCAACGTCCGCATCCTCGGCCTGTGCGAACGGGGCACCGCCGGCCTCGACCTGCTCGGAGAGGCCGCGGCACGCGGTGATGGCTTCGCCCCCTGTCTCGAGCACATCTACGCCCTCCTCGACTACGGGGCGGCGCTACGACGCGCCAACCAGCGGGCGGCGGCTCGCGAGCCGCTGCGTCGCGCCCTCGAGCTGGCCCACCGCGGCGGCGCTCTCGCGCTCGCCGAGCGTGCCCAAGTCGAGTTGGCGGCGGCAGGCGGACGGCCGCGCCGGATCATGCTGAGCGGCGTCGACTCACTGACCCCCAGCGAGCTCCGGGTGGGGGAGATGGCCGCACAAGGTCTCACCACACGCCAGGTGGCCGAGGCCTTGTTCGTGACCCCTAAGACGGTCGAGTTCCATCTCCGTCACATCTACCGCAAGCTCGCGATCAGCTCCCGGGCCGAGCTCAGTGGCGCGCTCGGCGTGAATCGAGGCTCATAGGCGTGTGCGAGCTAGCCGCGCGCGAAGCCCTTGCTGCCGTTGCTCCGCGCCCGCTCGGCCAGCACACGATCCACCAGCCCGTAGCCGACCGCGTCCTCCCCGGTGAAGAACCGGTCGCGCTCCATGTCGGCGTGGACCCGCTCGACTGATTGCCCGGTGTGCTTGGCGTAGATCTCGTCAATCCGGTGGCGCAGCGCGAGCACCTCCTTGGCGTGGATCTCGATGTCGGTGCTCTGCCCCTGGAAGCCGCCCGTGGGCTGGTGGATGAGGATGCGGCTGTTGGTCAGGGCCTGGCGCTTTCCGGGCGCGCCGCCGGCGAGCAGGAGGGAGCCCATCGACATAGCGATCCCGTAGCAGATGGTCTGCACGTCGGGGCGGATGAACTGCATCGTGTCGTAGATGGCCAGCCCGGCGTAGATCGAGCCGCCGGGGGAGTTGATGTAGAGGTGAATGTCCTTGTCGGGATCGTCGGACTCCAGATGGATCATCTGGGCCACGATCAGGTTGGCCGTGTCCTCGTTGACCTCGCCGCCCAGGAAGACGACGCGGTCGTTGAGGAGCCTCGAGTAGATGTCAAACGAGCGCTCACCGCGGGCGGTCTGCTCGACGACCATTGGAACCAGCATGGAATCTCCTTCCCGTCGTGTAAAGTGCAACCTTCCGGTTGCGGAGACGCGACGATAGCAGACGCGCAACTCTGTGGTTGCACATTCGCCGAAACCTGAGGAGGCCCAAGATGGACGATCGAGTGGAACGCGAGCTGTGGCTCGAGGCGTCGGCCCTCGACGTGTGGGAGGCGATCACCGCCGACGGCTGGCTGGCCGAGGAGGCGCGCCTCGACCTCGAGCCCGGCGGTGACGCGTGGTTCCGCTGCGAGGACGGCATTCGCGAGGGCTGGGTCGAGGAAGCCCAGACGCCGGGCGAGACCGGTGGTTGCGGCCGGCTCGTGTTCTGGTGGGCGGCTGACGACGAGCCGGCGAGCCGCGTCGAGCTGACGATCGAGGAACGGGCCGAGCGCACGCGGCTGCGCATCGTCGAGGCACGCCCGCTCGAGCTCCTCGACCTCGTCGGCCTCCCTCTCTTCGGACTCGGCGGGCGCCGCTCCTACGGCCCCGCGCTGGCGGCCTGAGCCGTGCCCGCAGGCGGTGATCGCGCCGGCGCGGTGTTCGGCGCCCTCTCGGACCCGACCCGGCGCGCCCTCCTCTCGGCCGTGGCGAGCCACCCCGAAACGACGGCGACCGAGCTCGCGTCCGCTCTGCCGATCTCCCGACAGGCCGTGGTCAAGCACCTGAGCGCGCTCGCCGACGCCGGTCTCCTCGACCGCGAGCGCGCGGGGCGGGAGGTCCGCTACCGGGTCACGCCCGAGCCGCTCTCGGATGCCGTCTCGTGGATGGCCGAGGTGGGCGGGCAGTGGGACCAGCGATTGGCGTCCCTCGCCCGGCAGTTCCCGAGCGCGCGGGCCTAACCCGCCCCGCGCGCCGGCCTTGCTTCGCCTGCATCCGAGAACGCGGCGCGCATCCCAACCGCCACGATGACCGCCGCGCAGCCAAGACAGACGTAGTAGCCCGGCCCGTAGGCCACGCTCCGCTCCAGCACGGTCACGAAGCGAGGACCCTCCGGGAAGGGCGTGGCGGCCACGGCGAAGGCGGCGAGCAGCCAACCCGCGACGGCGAGCGCGAGGAACACGGCTCGCCATCGGAAGACCGCGGCGATGGCGCCACCCCCCGCGACGGCCAGCGCCCCAAGGAGCTCCAGGACGCTCAGCGTCCCGAGCCCATGCCACGCGCTCTGCGTCGCCAGCCGGCCCTCGAGCCCGCCGGGAGCCAGCGGGGTGAAGGACACCCCCGGGCGGATCCAGGGCAGCCATAGCGAGACGACAAGCACGAGGCACGCCGCCCAGATCACCGCCGCGGTGGCGAGCGGGACTCGAGCCGCCTCGAAGAAGCGGTGGCCGAGCCCGCTCAGCATCGCCCCGCCGGCCACGCCGGCGCAGGCGACGAAGGCGATGAAGGGGCCCGCCAGGACCGCGCTCCCGGCGGAGGGGATCGCCTGTGGCTGGGCCCCGCGCGCGACGCCACCTGGGGCCAGGCCGGCCGCCACGGACCCGCTGGGGCCCACGGCGACGCGGAAGACGATGAGCAGCGCCGCCGACAGCGCCACCACCCCGGCCACAAGCGCCAGCCACCGCCGCGCCGGCCCCGGCCCCGTCTCGGCGACGAGCGGGAGAACACCCGCCGGCGCGACGACGAGCAGGAGCACGCGCGGCGTGCCCAGTCCGCTCCACCCCGTGATCGCGGTCTCCGGGCAGCGGACGAGCGCGCACGCGATGCCGCTGCTCCACCAGTGCACGAGCAGCGAGGCGGCCGCAAGCAGCCCGCTCGGCGCGGCGATCGCAGCGCCGACGAGGCGAACGGATCTGGCCTCGGACGGGCTCATCCGCTCCGACTACGGCCGGGCGGGCGTTCCGTCACATCTACTTGGGCGAGATCCCGAAGTACGGCACGGCCCACCCGACGATCTTCTGGAACGCCGGCGCTGCCACCGACCCGCCGTAGATCCCGCCCTGCGGGCGGTCGACGAGCACGGCGACGACGAGCCGGGGATGGTTCGTGGGAACCATGCCGATGAAGGAGGCGGCGTACGCCGTGCTCGAGTACTTGCCACCGATGACCTCGTTGGCCGTGCCGGTCTTGCCGGCCATGTCGTAGCCCGGGATGGCGGCGGTCGAGGCCGTGCCGCCGTCGTCGAAGACGCCGCGGAGCATCTGCCGGAGCTCGAGCGCCGTCGTCGCCGAGATCACGCGATGTCCGGCGGGCATGGGCACGGACTTGCCGCCGACGGACATGACCACCCTCGGAGGCCGGAGGATCCCGCCGTTGGCGATCGCCGAGTAGGCGGCGATCATCTGCATGGGGGTGACTGACTCGCCCTGACCCATCGGGAGGTTGCCCATCGAGGAGCCGGAGTACTGCTGCCAGTGCAGGACGATGCCCCGCTCCTCGCCGGGGAGGTCGACTCCGGTCGGGCTGCCGAACCCGAACCGGTGCACCCAGTAGTCGAAGCGCTGGGCGCCCAGGCGCATGCCGATCTCGTCCGCGCCGATGTTGCTCGAGACTCTGAGGATGCTGGATACCGACAGCTGCTCGTCGGGATGGGATTCGGCGTCGTGGATCTGCCGGTCGGCGACCTGGAGGACGCTCGGGATGTTGAAGATCGTATTCGGGCTGATGAGCTGGTCCTGGAGCGCACCGGCGACCGTGATCGCCTTGAACGTCGAGCCGGGCTCGTAATTGAACTCGGTCGCCATGTCCTGGCCGTCGGGCGTGGCAGCCGTGCCGGGATCGTTGGCGTTGACGCGCGGCCAATTGGCCAGGGCGAGGATCTGGTCGGTGTTCGGATCCATGACGATGGCCGTCGCGCCGCGGGGCTGGTAGGCCGCCCCCACCCCGGCGAGCACCTGCTCGACCTCGTCCTGCAGCGCGGCGTCGATCGACAGCTGCACGGTCTTGCCCGGCAGGGTGGCCCGCGTGTCGTCGATCGAGATCGGCTGCCCGATGGCGTCGTTGACGATCCGGCGCACGCCGTCGACGCCGCTCAGCACGTTGTCGTACTCGTACTCGATGCCCGAATAGCCGTGGCCATGGTTATAGAGGCCCGAGTAAACGTCGCCCAGGACCTGGGCGGCCGACCAGCCGCGGGGGTAGTACCGGGTCGCCTCGGGCTGCGTGCTCAGCCCGTCGATCTTCAGCGCCATGGCGGTCGAGGCATGGTCGGCGGGAATCATCCGTGCCAGATAGACAAACCCCGTGTGCGGCTTCGTCAGCAACGCCAGCAGCTTGAGCACGGGGACCCCGAGGATCGGGGAGAGCCGCTCGGCGACTGTGCCCGGGTCCTTGATCAGGTACGGGTCGGCGATGACGTCGGCGGCCGACTCGCTGATGGCGAGCTGAACGCCGTTGCGGTCGATGATCGTGCCCCGCGGCGCCGGCAGGACGACGCTCTGCACCTGCTGGGTGGCCGCGGCCCGCTGGAGGGGCCCGGCCTGGACCGCTCCGAGCCACGTCGCGCGGAGCAGGCCGACGGCAAGGAGGGCGAGGAACGCGAGGAAGAGGTAGCCGATCCGCCGGTCCGTGTCGGCCAGACGCGGCACGGCCCCTCGCTGCCCCCGGGCCACCGCCTACTGCCCGCCCGAGGTTCCCACCGGAAGCTGCGCGCCGCCGGTGCTCGAGCTCGCCAGATCCGTCGTGCCCGTCGTGCCCGTCGTGCCCGTCGTGCCCGCCGTGCCGGTCGTGCCGGTCGTGCCGGTCGTGCCGGTCGTGCCCGTCGTGCCCGTCGTGACCACGCCGGTCCCGGTCGTCCCCGTCACCGTGGCGCCGCCGCCCGCGGGGACGGTCGACCCGGTCGAGGTGGGCGTCGTGGCGTTGGTGCTCGAGGTCCCGGGGCTCGTCGGGGTGATCGCCGCGATCGAGCTCGCGCCCGTCGGAGCGGTGCTTGTCGCGGTCGTCGCCGCCGCCGCGAGCGTCGAGGTCAGGTCCGTCGGCCGCGTGGCGACCGCACCATTGGACGAGGGCGCGTTGAGGAACCCGTAGGCGCTCACCGGGTGGATGTTGTCCACAGCCTCAGACACGCTCGAGGACGAGGGGCTCAGGAACCCAATCGCCGAGGGAGCCGGCATGATCATCCCCATCCCGGCGGCGAGCGACTCGATGCGCTGGTCGTTGGCGAGGGTGGCGACGTTCCCACGGAGCATCTCGTTCGTGGTCGTGAGCTGCGCGCTGCGCTCGACCGAGCGGCCGATGCTGGCGCCGTACTTGAGCACTTCGACCTGCATGGCCACGATGCCGGCGAGCATGATGCCGAGGACGGGAATCCACGCCCGCCCCCGGACGAGCCGGTCGATGAGGCTGTGCTGTGAGAGTGAGCGCACCGCGGCGCCCGCGCGGAGGTGGAGCGGGCCGGCCGGCAGAGCGATGTGCGGAAGCGACAGGCTCAAGCGCCGTCGGCGCGCCGCCCGTTTGGCCGTCGTGCTCGTCGTCGGGGTGGCCCGTGTCCGCGATGGGGCCGGCTGCGAGGGCGCCGACGGGCCCGGACGCGAGGCCGGGCGCGGACGCGTGGTCGGCCGAGGACGCGTGATCGGCCCCGGGACGGCGATCGTGCCGGCCGAGGCGCTCGTGCGGGGGATGCCGGCGGCGGCCTGGGCCTTGGGCGGCGGAGCCGCGCCCGTCGGCGCGGGATGCGTCGGCGGGCTCGTTCGCACCGCGGTCTGCGCGCGCTTGACCGGCCCGGAGACGCGGCGAGGGGTCGGCGCGCCTCCGCTGCGGCGCAACCGGCGGGGATGCCCGGGCTCGTTCGCGGACGCCGCGGCTGTCCTTTTCGCGGCGGCCTTGCGGGCGGCCGGAGTCAGCGCCGTAGGGGTCATTCCTGCTCCTCCAGCTTGCGGGCGACGCGCAGGTGCGCCGATTTCGACCTCGGGTTGGAAGCGATTTCGCCTGGAGTTGGCGCGATCGCGCGGCGGCTCAGCAACTCTGCCTCGGCATGATGACCACACACGCAGACGGGAAACTCCGGCGGGCACACACACCCACGCGCCCGAGCGGCGAGAAAGCGCTTGACGCGGCGGTCCTCGAGGGAGTGGAAGGAGATGGCGGCGAACCGTCCGCCGGTCCGCAGCACGTCCCAGGCCAGCGGCAGCGCCTCCTCGAGCTGTGTGAGCTCGTCGTTGACCGCTATCCGCAGAGCCTGGAACGTCCGCCGGGCCGGATGGCCTCCGGCGAAGTGGGCCGGGATGGGCACGGCGCCCTTGATGAGCTCGACCAGTTCCTGGGTGCAGCCGAGCGGCTCGCGCCGGCGGCGGCGGACGACGGCGCGGGCGATCTGGGTCGCGTAGCGCTCCTCGCCGTAGTCCCGGAGCAGGCGCGCGATCCGCCGCTCGTCCCACTCGTTGAGGATGTCGGCCGCGGTCAGGTCCTGGTCTGGATCCATCCGCATGTCGAGCGGCGCGTCGTAGGCGTAGGAGAAGCCACGTGCCCACGTGTCGACCTGCATGGAGGACATGCCGAGGTCCATGTAGAGGAGGTCGGCCTGCACCTGCTCGTCGCGGAGCTGGCCGAGGGCCGTGGCGAAGTCGGCGCGGATGAAGCGCGTGTGGCAGGACACCTCGGCCGAGATCTCGGCGAAGCGCTCCTCGGCGAGCGGGTCGCGATCGATCCCGATGAGGGTTCCCGCCGGCCCGATCCGCTCGGCGATCAGCCGGGCGTGCCCACCGCCGCCGAAGGTGCAGTCGACCGCCGTGTCCCCGGGGCGCGGCTCGAGAAGCTCGATGAGCTCGCCCGCCAGCACCGGGATGTGCGTCTGTGTCATGTCAAGGAGTGTTGCCAAGGCTCGCTGCGATGTCGGGGATACGGGTCATGACTCCGTCCTGGTAGCCGTTGTATGCGTCCCGGTCCCACAGCTCGATGCACTCACCCGAGCCGGCCACGACGACGTCCTTCTTGAGGGCGCCATATTCGACGAGGGAGGCGGGGACCATGAGGCGATTGGCGGAATCGGGCTTCACGTCAAAAGAGTTGTTGAAGAAGAAGCGCTTGAGGTCGCGGGCGTGCGGCGAGAGAGGGTTCAGGCCGGAGAGGACACGGCCGGTGAACTCCTCGTAGCCCTGTGCCGTCCAGATCGAGACGCATCGCGGAGAACCCGGTTCGATCTCGTTGGACTTCGCCAGCACCGCCCCCTCGGCGAGCGCTGTCCGGAACTTCGCGGGGATCGTCAGCCGGTGCTTCTCGTCGAGAGCGTGTTCGAAGGTTCCGCGGAAGATCAAGGGTTCTCATCCGGATGACCGAATTCCGAACCCGGGTGGCTGGGTGGGAGGAGCCCCGCCACCCGGGTTCCGCATGCGTGCTCCACTCTAACCCACTTTCCCCCACAACGCAACTCATCTTTCACACCTCCTCCCCACCCCGCGCCACGACGCCACCCACCGGCCGGATCCCTCGATCAGGCCTGGACATGCCGGATTGCGGGGCACTTGCGGGGCGGTGCAAGCGGGCGTGCAGAACCGTAGGGTGAGGGCGGAGTTGCAGACGGGCGGCGGTTCCGTCCGGCAGGTGTGCCTGCCTAGGTGACCGGCACGAACGGACGCTCGGCGCGAGCGCCGGCGGCGCCGAGCGGCAGCTCGAGCACGACCCGGGCGCCGCGCTCCACCGGCGCGGCGGACACGCGACCGCGATGCCGCTTGGCGATCTCGCCGGCGATGGCCAGGCCACGGCCGCGTGCACCGCGGCCGGCCCTGGGCCGGCGGGCGAGCTCGGCCACCGGGGCGGGCAGTCCAGGCCCGGAGTCGCTTACCTCGATACGCAGGTGGGCCGGCCCGAGCCGCAGGCGTACGGCGACCTCCCCTCCCCCATGCTCGATCGCGTTGGCGATCAGGTTCCCCACCGCCTGGGCCAGGCGCAGGCGGTCGCCCCATACGACGGCGCGCTCCCGCGGGTCCTCGGCGGCCAGCACGACCCCGGCGGCCTCGGCCAGGGGACGAGCGGCGGCGACGCAGTCGGCCACGAGCAGCGCGACGTCCACCCGCTCGAGGCGGCCCAGCCCCGGCCCGACCTGGCGCCGGTGCGCGGGGCCGGAGCGGGTGCGCGTCAGGTCGTCGAGGGCGAGCCTGGCGCGCCCGAGCTCGAGGCTGAGCGCTCCGTGCGCCGCAGGCCCCAGGCCGAGCTCGCACGCTTCGAGCCCGAGCCCCAGGCTGAGCGCGGTCAGCGGCCCGCGCACCTCGTGCACGGCTCGGGCGACGAGCTCGCGCTGACGTGCCAGCGCCGCGTGCGCCGCGGCGCCGGCGAGCAGGGCCGCGAGCGCGACCGCCCAGCCGCACGCCGCGAGCATCGTCCCGCTCACGTCACGCTCCCATCGAGCAGCCGATAGCCGACCCCCCACACGTTGACGACGAAGTGATCGCCATCGCGGCTCAGCTTGCGGCGCAGGCGGAAGGCGTGCGAGTCCAGCGTGCGGGTGGGGACCGCGCGCTGATAGCCCCAGACCGTCCGCAGCAGCTCCTCGCGCGTGAAGACGCGGACCGGGTCGCCCATGAGCGCGCGCAGGAGGGCGAACTCCTTCTTCGAGAGGTGGATGTCGGCCCCGCGCAGGCGGACCCGCCGGGAGAAGGGGTCGACCTCGAGCGGCCCGGCCCGCAGGCGGCCGGTCCCCGCGCGCCGGCGGCTGCGCCACAGGAGCGCGCTGATGCGGGCGTGCAGCTCCTGGTAGCTGAAGGGTTTGGTCACATAGTCGTCCGCCCCGCGACCGAACCCCCGCAGGCGGTCGAGCTCGCCGGCGCGCCCGGAGAGCACGAGCACCGGCAGGTCCGGATCGATCTCGTCCGCAACGCGATCGGCCGTCCGAACGAGGCGGAGGAGCTCGAGACCGTCGCCGTCGGGAAGGCCGAGATCGACGAGGGCGAGATCCGGATAGCCGCGCTCGAGCAGCGCGTGCGCCTCCTCGATCGTGCCGGCCTGGAGAAGCGAGAAGCCGTCCGCCGCGAGGTTGTCCACGAGGAAGGACCGGGTGACGATATGGTCCTCGACGACCAGAATTGTCGCGGGCGTCGACTCCATGCCGATAAGAGGATCGAGCGGGCGATTTTCACCCCCCTCGACCGCGAGCAGGTGAGGTACGGAGGACCGGAATTTCCGTTGGCTGGCCCCTTCGGTAGGCGGCCTGCAACATCGCTGTCAGCGGCTGCGGCGAGGCAGGAATCCCACTTATGATGCCGACGCGCTCCATGTACCAACGCGGGAACTACAGCTCGGGCGAGGACTTCGTGCTCGAATATGGGGAGTTGCGCTTCACCTTCAACGAGCGCGACTTCCGTGAGCGCTGCGAGCAGGCTGCCCGCAAGCTGGGCTTCCTCGGCGGAGCCGTCGAGGAGGATGAGGCCGAGGACCTGATCAACCTCGTCGTCAACGGCGAGGTGGCGGAGCCGGCCTCCGCCCTCGGGGAGCACGTCAATGACTGCTGGCCGCAACTCGTCGGCCCCTCCGAGCGCTCGCTCGTGCACTGGCTCCGCCGACTCATCTTCCGCGGCGCCTGGCTCGACCAGCGCGTCAAGGAGGGCGAGCTCGACATCAGCTACGACGAAGATGCAAATGCCTTCGTCTACATCCAGCCCGACCGCGGCAACGAGCCGATCGAGCTCGCGCCCGAGCCGAGCTGGAACCGCGTCGCCTACGTCAAGCGCTGAGGCCCCGGCACCGGCCGGAGCGCACGGCGCCTACCCACCGCTGCCCGCGAGCGCCCCCAGGGTCTGGTGTGCGGGTGCCGGGTTGTCGAGCAGGAGCTTGGGCACGGTCACGAGCTTGTAGCCCTTGGCGCGGAGCGCCTTGATGATGAGCGGCAGCGCGCTCACGGTCTGCGAGCGGTTGCCGCCCGCGTCGTGGAGCAGGATGATCGCCCCGGGCCGCGCCCCGTTCACGGCGGCGTGCACGATCGCCCGCACGCCGGGCTTGCGGTAGTCGTTCGTGTCGACGGTCCAGAGGACCATGAGCATCTTGTAGCGGTGAAGCAGGGCAAGGGTGTTCGCGTTGAACATCCCGTAGGGCGGCCGGAAGAGCCGCGGGAAGGGCGCCCCGTAGCGCTCCATCACGCTTGCATCCTCGAGCAGCTGCGAGCGTTGGTCGGCTCGGGAGAGCCGGGACATCGGCGCGTGGGCCCACGTGTGGTCCCCGATGGCGAAGCCGTCGGCGGCGATCTCGGACGTAGAGGCGTGGAAGTAGCGCTCGAGCACCCCGACCTCGAAGAACGTGGCCGGGACGTGCTCGCGCTCGAGCGTGCGGAGGATCTCCGGCGTGTAGGGCCCGGGTCCGTCGTCGAAGGTCAGCGCGATCTCGCGGTGCTCAGCTCCCGCCACGCGGACGAACGACGTGTAGCCCATGATGCGCGTGATGGCCGCGTTCTCCGCGGCCCTCTCGAGCGCGGCGAACGAGCCAGCGCCATGGCCCGCCAGCGAGGCGACGCGCCCGAGGTGTCTGGCGGCCGGCACGGCGGCGTGGCGAGCTGCGTGCGGTTTCGCTCGCGCACCGCTCAGCCAGAGCACGACCACGAGGACCAGGACGAGGGCGACGACCGCGACCGCGAAGGCGGCGAGCGTCCGCCGCCGCCGGTGCCGTGGAGCCATGCTCCGCCTCCGGACGGGCCCGTACAGCCGTTCCGAATAGCGGCGCCGCTCGTCCAGTGCGCTGTAGCCGTCGTCCATCGAAGAGGTGTCCCCGATCACCATGATGGCGGCTCGCCGTTCGCTCGTCACGCGCGCAAGGCAAATCTCACCCTGGGACCCGCCATTCGGTCAGTCGGGGCCTGGGATTACGCTCCCTGCCATGCCCGCGCGCGTGTGGATTGTCATCCCGACCTACAACGAGGCGGTCAACGTCGAGCAGATCGTCCACGCGGCGGCGGGCGAGCTCGATCGCGTGTGCCCGAATGAGTACCGGGTGCTCATCGTCGACGACGCGTCACCGGACGGCACGGGGGTGCTGGCCGACCGTCTTGCCGAGGAGATGACCTCGGTCGAGGTGTTGCACCGGACCGCCAAGGCGGGCCTCGGCAGCGCCTACCGCGATGGCTTTCGCCTGGCCCTCGGTGCCGGGGCCCAGCTCATCATCGAGATGGACGCGGACTTCTCCCACGATCCCCACTACTTGCCCGCGTTGCTCGCCGCCGCCGCAGAGGCGGATCTCGTCCTCGGCTCCCGGTACGTGTCCGGCGGCGGCGTGCGTGACTGGGGTCTCCTGCGCCGGCTCATCAGCCGTGGCGGCGGAATCTACGCGCGACTCCTCCTCAGTGTGGGCGTGCAAGACCTCACCGGCGGCTTCAAGTGCATCCACCGCGAGGTGCTCGAGGCCATCGAGCTCGACAGCATCCGGGCCGAGGGCTACGTGTTCCAGATCGAGGTGACCTACCGGGCCATCCTCGCCGGATTTCGCGTCCACGAGGTCCCGATCGTTTTCAAGGACCGCACGGCGGGAACGAGCAAGATGTCGGCGCGCATCGCGCTCGAAGCGATGCGTGCGGTGCCAGCGATGCGCCGCACCGCCGCCGAGGCGATCGCCCGCACCGCCAAGGCGCGTGGCCAGGCAATTGCTCCTCCTGACGTATGAGAAAGAGCTTACGCGGCGGCAGATAACGTGAACCCAACTGTGCCTGAACCCATTTCTGCCGCGCGCCAGGCATCCTTCCGGCGATGAGCGTCAACAGCTCGCTCGGAGCTCGGCGCGGCGGCACGCTGGAATTCGCCCGCGACGCGCTCTCCGCTCGGTCCCCCAGCGCCGCGACTCGCCGGGGCGCCGTTGCCCTGGGCGCGCTTCTGCTCACGGGAACGATCGTCGCGACCGGCGCGTCGCAGACCGACCTGCTGCTGCCTGAGACGGTCCGGCCGGTCCCCGGCTGGCTGGCCGGTGTGTTCGGCACCGCGGGGATCGGCCTTGGCGTCATCGGGCTCGTGATCGTCATGGCGATCATGTTCGCCGCCTACGCCGTGGCCGTGCAGTGCGCCGACCGGCTCTCGGCGAGAACCGTCCTCGCCTGCGTGGCCGCGCTGCACGCCCTCGTCCTGCTCGCCCCGCCGCTCATCTCGACCGACGTCTTCAGCTACCAGGCGTACGCGCGAATGTTCTCCCAGTACGGCACCAACCCGTACCTGCACGGCCCGCACGTGATCGCGCTCGACCCGGTCTACCCCTTCATCGACGCCAAATGGGTGACGATGCCGACGACCTACGGCCCGCTCTTCACGGCTCTGAGCGCCCTGCTGGCCCCGCTCTCCGTCGCCGCCGGCATCCTCGCCTACAAGGCGATCGCGGCGATCTCGAGCCTCGTCGTGATCGCCCTCGTGTGGAAGCTCGCTCCCTCCCGCGGAGTCGACCCCGTCAAAGCCGTCGCCGTCGTCGGCCTGAACCCGCTCGTCGTCATCTACGGCGTCGGCGGCGGACACAACGACCTGCTCATGCTCGTCGTCGTCATGGTCGCGCTCTCGCTCATCCTCCAGCACCGCGACCGGCTCGGTGGTGTGTCGGTCGTCGTGGCCGCCGGGCTGAAGCTGACCGGCGGGCTACTCGGCCCGTTCGCGCTGGCCGGGCTCTCCAACCCGCTCGCCCGCCGGCGACGGCGCGAGCTCGTCCTCGGCGCGGCCGCGGCCGCGGTCGCGGTGGCCGTGCTGACCATCGCGATGTTCGGCACCGGCTCGCTGCACCTCATCGGATCCCTTCGCCGCGTGCAAGGCCTCGGGGACTGGCACAGCGTCCCCGGCTTCATCTCCACCCGCCTGGGCCTCGGCGTCATCGGCCACGTCGCCGGCCTCGTCCTCGGCGGCGTCTTCGTCCTCGTCTTCGTCTGGCTCCTCCGGCGCGTCTGGGAGGGCCGCATGGACTGGATCGACGGCGCGGCGTGGGCTACCGCGGCGATGCTCGTGACCGCCAGCTCGCTCCTCCCGTGGTACGTGGCCTGGCTGCTCCCGCTCGCGGTGCTCGGTCGTGATCGGCGCCTCTTGACGGTAGCCATATGGCTAACTGGTTTGATCACGTTCATCAACCTGCTCGGCTACATCCCGCACGGTGCGTCGGTGCTCGGTCTATGACCATGGACGAGCTCCCCGGATCCTTTGACCCCGCGGCTGGGCACCTGCCCAGATATGGCGCCAGCTTCACCCGGACGCTCGGCGTCCTGAGCGTCGTCGCCCCCGTCTACAACGAGGAGGCGATCGTCGAGGAGTTCTACACGCGCGTGTGCGCGGCGCTCGACGGCCTGCCCATTGAGATCGTGCTCGTCGACGACGGGTCAAGCGACCGCACGCCGATCGTGCTCGATCAGCTCGCGGCGAGCGATCCGCGGGTCAAGGTCGTCTTCCTCTCACGCAACTTCGGCCATCAGACCGCCCTGACCGCCGGGCTCGACCACGCGACCGGGGACGCCGTCGTGATGCTCGACTCCGACCTCCAGGATCCGCCCGAGCTGATCCCGCGCATGCTCGACCACTGGCACGCCGGGTGCGACGTCGTCTATGCCGTCCGGGAGCACCGCGAGGGCGAGTCCCGCTTCAAGCTGGCCACGGCGCGATGGTTCTACTCGATCTTCGACCGGCTGGCCCAGGTCAACCTCCAGCACAACGCGGGCGACTTCCGCCTCCTCGACCGCCGGGCGCTGAACGCCCTGCTCTCGATGCGCGAGCGCAACCGCTTCCTGCGCGGCATGACCGTATGGGTCGGCTACCGCCAGGCCGCCGTCCCCTACCGGCGCGACGCCCGTTACGCCGGGGAGACGAAGTACACGCTTGGGAAGATGCTGCGCTTCTCGCTCGACGCCATCTCCTCGTTCTCCTACCGGCCGCTGCAGCTCGCGATGCTGCTGGGCTTCCTCATCTCGACCCTCGCCTTCGTCGCCATCCCCGTGGTGATCGTGCTGCGCATCCTCGGCTCCTACCTGCCCGGATTCGGCTCGATCACGATCGCCGTGCTCCTCCTCGGCGGCATCCAGCTCATCGCCCTCGGCATCATCGGCGAGTACGTCGGCCGCATCTACGACGAGGTCAAGGGGCGGCCCCTCTACCTCGTCCGCACCCGGCTGAACATGCCCGACGCCGAGGCGCTCGACACCGAACGGCCTCCGGCCGCGGTCAGCCCCCCGCGGGATTAGGCCCGATCGAGCGGCCGGGCACGACCGCCGGGCGCAGCGACCGGATCTCGGCCTGATCGCCCACGCCTGTCTCGTCGACGAGCTGTTCGAGCGCGGCGATCCGGCTGGCCAAACCCTTGATGGCGTCGGCGATCGGATCGGGCAGATGCACCCAGTCGGCGTCCGGGCCCTCGGGCCGGCGGCCCTCGATGCGCACGGGATGGCCGGGATTCCCCACGACCGTCGAATTCGCGGGCACGTCGTGGATGACCACGCTGTTTGCGCCAATCTTGGCCCCGTGCCCGATCGTGATCGGACCGAGGAGCTTTGCGCCGGAGCCGATCGTCACGTTGTCCTGGACGGTCGGATGGCGCTTGCCCGTGGCGAAGCCGGTCCCACCGAGGGTCACGCCCTGGTAGAGCGTGACGTTGCACCCGATCTCGGCCGTCTCCCCGATCACGACGCCCATTCCGTGGTCGATGAAGAAGCCCTCGCCGATCTTCGCCGCCGGATGGATCTCGATACCGGTGATCGCGCGGCTGATCCCGGCCACGGCCCGCGGCAGGAGCGGAAGGCCCGTGGCCTGGAGCGCGTGCGCCACCCGGTGGGCGAGGATCGCGTGCACGCCCGGCCAGGTGGCAAGGATCTCGACCGGACCGACACCGCGAGCGGCCGGGTCGCGAGTGCGCGCGGCCGCGACGTCGCGACGGATCTCGGCAGCGGTGCGAGCGATCAGCCCGAGCCCGAGCATGGACACAGAGTACCTAGGTGCGATCCCCGGCCCGGGAAGGCCCTCGCGGCTCCTCTACGGGGAGAAGAACGGAGTCGAGACGTACCGCTCGCCGGAGTCGCAGATGACGGTGACGATCCGCGCACCGCGTGACTCGGGCCGGCTCGCGATCTCGAGCGACGCCCATACGGCGGCGCCCGCCGAGATCCCCGCGAGGACCCCTTCGCGGCGGCTCAGCTGCCGCGCCGTCTCGATCGCGTCCTCGTCGTCGACGGTGATGATCTCGTCGAGGATCTCCCGGTTGAGGACCGCCGGCACGAAGCCGGCGCCGATGCCCTGGATCTTGTGGGGGCCGGGCGCGCCGCCCGAGAGCACGGGCGAGGACTTCGGCTCGACGGCGACGATGCGGCAGGCCGGGTTGCGCCCTTTGAGCACCTCTCCGGTGCCGGTGATCGTTCCACCCGTCCCCACCCCGGCGACGAGCACGTCGACGCGCCCGTCCAGAGCGTCCCAGATCTCTGGCCCGGTCGTGCGCCGGTGGGCCTCGGGATTCGCCGGATTGCTGAACTGATCGGGCAGGAAGACGTCATCCCGGGTGGCCAAGGCGCGCGCCGCCTGGACGGCCTCGGTCATTCCACCCAGGGACTCGGTGACCTCGACGCGGGCCCCGTAGAGGCGCAGGAGCGCTTCGCGTTCGCGGCTCATGCCCTGGGGCAGGGTGAGAATGAGGTCGTAGCCTTTGGCCGCGCACACGAAGGCGAGCGCGATGCCCGTGTTTCCGCTCGTGGCCTCGACGACCGTGGTCACGCCCGGCTCGATGCGGCCCTCGCGCTCAGCCGCTTCGATCATCGAAACGCCGATCCGGTCCTTGACGCTGCCGCCGGGGTTGAAGGCCTCGAGCTTGGCGAAGAGCTCGACCTCGGCGTCGCCGACCATGCGCGCGAGCTGAACCATGGGCGTGCGGCCGACATGTTCCGCAATGTTGGTCGGGATTCTCGCCATTCGGGCAAACCTTAGACCACGCACGGCCCGCGGCCGCTCGCTGTCAGACCCCGCGCGGGGCGCGAAGCCGGCGAGCTGGACGGGTTAGATGTGGTACATGGCCGCGCCGGCGGCGCGGGCCTCCGCCTCGGCCACATCGGCCACGGTCGAGGCCCCGAGGACGGCGCGGGCGGCCCGGGTGGCGTCCGCGAAGACGCCCGTGGCCTCGGCCCCGAGCGGCCCGTCGAGGAGCTCAACCAGCTCGAGCACGGTGATCTCGGCCGCGGGCCGCGCGAATGTGTAGCCGCCCTTCACCCCGCGCTGCGAGCGCAGCAGGCCCGCGCGGCGCAGCGTGGCGAAGAGCTGCTCGAGGAACTGCACGGGAATGCCACGCCGCCGGGCGAGCTCGGCGATCGGCACGGGGTCGCTCGATCCTCGGTGGTGGAGCTCGATAAGCGCGCTGAGCGCGTAGGGCGACTTGGTGGTGATCGACAGCATCTCGGACCTCGTCCGCGATGCTAGTCACCAGGCCCAGGAGTTTGCCGCCAGGCAACCTCCCCAGCGCATTCGCCACGAGGCGAATGCGCCTTCGCCGCCAGGCGAATTTCGCCTAGATCCAGCCGCGCTCTGTAGCGATGAGGACGGCCTGGGCGCGGTCCATCGCGCCGAGCTTGCCGTACACGTTGTGCAGGTGCGTGCGCACGGTGCTCGTGGAGAGACCGAGCTCGGAGGCGATCTGCTTGTAGACCATGCCCTTGGCCAGACGCCGCAGGACGTCGACCTCGCGGCTCGACATCGGGCATGGATCGATCTGACGGGGGCGGTTGCCGGAGGTCGGCAGCGGCAGCTCGTACATGACCGTCCGCAGCTGCGCGGGCTTGATGCCGAGGCGGCGGGCCACACCGAGCATCTCCGACGGAGAGATCGAGCCGCCCAGAACGTAGTGGGCGAGCATGTCGGCCAGGCGCACGAGGGCGGCCTCGCCGTCGGCGTCGTCGCTGTGGTGGCGCTCGATGACGCTGGCCACCGACTTGGGCAGACCCCAGCGGCGGGCGAGCACGCCGCCGACGAGAGCGTGATCGACACCGAGCTCGCGGCGCTCGGAGAGGATCCGCTCCTCCGGCGTGCGCGCCTCGGCGTGGATCTGGCGCGGATAGCCGGGATAGGCGTGGACGAGGACGAGCTTGCCGATGTCATGCAGCAGCGAGGTGACCATCAAGCGGTCGCGGGCGTCGTAGCCGAGCTCGCGGGCGATGCGGTCGGCCGCGCGCTGCGTGGCCACGGAGTGCAGGCGGAAGCGCTCGGGAATGCCCTGCCAGATCGTCGTGCGCTCGAAGAAGTCGAAGGTCCGAGCGCGGCCGGCGATCGTGTGGACCATGCGCGGGGAGAGCACCTCGACGCCGGCCACCGCACTATCGACCTTGCCGCGGGAGCGGCCCTCGAGCTGGTTGGCCAGGCGCAGGACGGTGACGGCCAGAGCGACGTCGGCCTCGACGGCCGCGACGACGTCGGCGGTCGACGGGTCGCCGGCCTCGAACAGGGCGAAGACACGGTTGCGGGACTCGACGAGCACCGGATAGGCCTCGAGCGCCTCGAAGGCGGCCGTCAGGCGACGGCCGTGTCCTTCGTTGTGATGGCGCTCGCGGGCGGCGTAGGGATCGGTCGGGCGGGAAATCTTGGCGGGGGCAGTGGCCACGGGGAAGGGCTCACTCACGGTGAGAGGATCAGGGTCGGCGGAGGGAGTCCCCCGCCCGGTCTCGTTTATCGGCACCTCACCAGGCACTATTGAGGCGCCTCGATGCGTCGGTCAGAGTTTCGGCGCCGCGGCGCGCTGCAAAGCTCGGTCGATACGAGACAGCGTCTCGTCCCGCCCGAGGAGTGCCACGCTCTCGAAGATGCCCGGTGAGATGGTCGTGCCGGCGATGGCCACGCGGATCGGCTGGAAGACCTGACCGGGCTTGACGGCCTGGGCATCGACCACATCGCGCAGCGCCGTCTCGATGGTCCGCACCGTGAACGGCTCCGCGCCCGCCAGCGCCTCTCGCGCGGCTCGCAGGCATTCGACTCCGCCATTCTTCCCGAGGATTCTGTCAAAAGCTGCTGGATCCTCTGCCGGGCCGTCGAACAGGAAGCCGACCAGCGGCCAGAACTCGGCCAGCGTCTGGATCTTCTCCGCCGCGATCTCCACGGCCGGCCGGATGCCCGTGCGTCCGGTGAAGCGCTCGAGGCGCGCGGTCAGCTCGTCGGCGTCGAGCTCACGCAGGTGGCGGCCGTTCATGTGGCGCAGCTTGCGCTCGTCGAAGATGGCCGGGTTCTTCGACACTCGCTCCAGCCGGAAACGCTCGGCGAGCTCGTCAAGGCTGAAATGCTCCTCGTCGGCCGCAAATCCGGCCCCGAGAAGCGCGATGTAGTTGTCGACCGCCTCCGGCAGGTAGCCGGCGTCGCGCAGCTCCTGGACCGACGCGGCACCGTGGCGCTTGGAGAGCTTCTTCCCGTCGGGGCCGTGGAGGAGCGGGAGGTGGGCGTAGCGCGGCGCGGCGGCCTCGAGGGCGTCGAAGACGAGCAGCTGCTTGGGCGTATTCGACAGGTGGTCGACGCCCCGCACGACATGCGTGATGGCCGCGTCGAGGTCGTCGATGGCCACGGCGAAGTTGTAGACCGGCGAGTCGTCGGCCCGAGCGATCACCGGGTCGTCCATGTTCGCGTGCGGGAAGCGGGTCTGGCCGTAGATGATGTCGTCGACCACCGTGTCACCCGTGTCGGGTACGCGCAGGCGAACCGCGCCGGTCTCCTCCGGCTCACCCCGGAAGCCGCGCTCGGATCCGTGGCGCTCCTTGAAGGCCCTGACGTCGTCGGTCGTGGCCATGGAGCGGTAGGCGTGGCCGCCGGCCAGCAGATCGGCCATGACCTCGCGGTGGCGATCGGCCCGTCGCGACTGGAAGATCGGACCCTCGTCCCAGTCGAGCCCCAGCCAACCCAGGGCGTCGAGGATCTGCTCGACGTTCTCGGGGGTGGAACGCTCCCGGTCGGTATCTTCGATCCGCAGCACGAACGTGCCCCCTTGGCCGCGGGCCAGCAGCCAGTTGTAGAGGGCGGTCCGGGCGCCGCCGATGTGGAGGGCGCCGGTGGGTGAGGGGGCGAAACGAACGCGCATGCGAAAGGACCACCATGCTAATCGGCGCCCACGTATCCTCGGCCGGAGGCCTGTCCAAGGTTGTCGAGCGCGGGGTGCAGCGCGGCTGCCAGGCCATCCAGATCTTCAACCAATCGCCGCGCATGTGGCGGCCCACTCAGTACAGCGAGGAGGACATCGCCGCGTTCGGCACGGCGATGGCGGACAGCCCGATCGGCGCCGTCCTCATTCACGCCGTCTATCTCCTCAACTGCGCCTCCGAGGACAAGGAGATCGTCGACAAGTCGCGGGCCTCGCTCATCCAGTCGCTCCAGGTCGGGGCGGCGATCGGAGCCGCCGGCGTCGTCCTGCACCCCGGGTCGGCCAAGAAGGAGGACGTCAAGGCGGCGGTCAAGCGGGCGGGAAAGGTCATCCGCGAGGCGCTGTCGGAGACCGATCGCTGTCCGCTGCACCTCGAGGACACGGCCGGGGCGGGAGGCACGCTCGGCCGTTCCTTCGAGGAGCTGGCGGCGCTTCTGAAGGCGGCGGGTGGAGGCAAGCGGCTTGGGATCTGCCTCGACTCGTGCCATCTGCTCGCGTCCGGCTACGACGTGCGCACGCAGGAGGGCCTCGACCAGACGATCGAGGACTTCGACGCCGCGGTCGGCTGCGATCGGCTCGGCTCGCTCCACGTCAACGACTCGATGACGCCGCTCGGCTCCAACCGCGACCGCCACGCCATCCTCGCCGAGGGCGAGCTCGGCCCCGACGGCTGCGCATGGTTCCTGTCCGAGCCTCGCTTCGAGGGTCTGCCCTGCGTGCTCGAGACCGGTCGCGACAAGGGCAGCGTGACGCCCGAGGACGTCAAGCTCGCGGTCAAGCTGCGCAAGCGGGGGCAGCGCAAGCGAAGCGGGTAGGGTCCAGCCGATGAACGACCGCACCGCCGATGCGCTCGTGATCTTCGGGATCACCGGCGATCTCGCCCGGAAGATGACCTTCCGCTCGCTCTACCGCCTCGAGCGCCGCGGCCTTCTCGATTGCCCGATCCTCGGCGTGGCGGTCGAGGACTGGGACGACGCCCAGCTCGTGGCCCGTGCCAGGGAGTCGATCGAGGGTGCGGGCGAGACACTCGACGATGCCATCTTCCGCCGCCTGGCCAAGCGCCTGTCCTATGTGAGCGGCGACTTCGGTGAGGACGCGACGTATGCTCGCGTTGCCAAGGCGCTGGTCGACGCGCGCAACCCCACCTTCTACCTGGAGATCCCGCCGGCGCTCTTCGAGCGGGTGATCGCCGGGCTCGCTCAGGCGAAGCTGCTCGAGGGGGGACGCCGCGTCGTAGTGGAGAAGCCGTTCGGCCACGACCTCGCCTCGGCCAAGTCGCTGGCCGCCGACCTCCACAAGTACCTCGAGGAGTCCCAGCTCTTCCGCATCGATCACTTCCTGGGCAAGATGGGTCTCGAGGAGATCCTCTACCTGCGTTTCGCCAACACCATGCTCGAGCCGGTGTGGAACCGCAGTTACGTGGCCTGCGTGCAGATCACGATGGCTGAGCGGTTCGGGGTGCAGGACCGGGGCCACTTCTACGACCCCGTCGGGGCGCTGCGCGACGTCGTGGTCAATCACCTGCTCCAGCTGCTCGCCGCCGCGGCCATGGAGCCGCCGTCAGGCGCCGACCCCGAGACGCAGAAGGACGCCAAGCGCGCGGTGTTCCGGGCCATCGACGACGCCGATCCAGCGCAGTATGTGCGCGGCCAGTACGACGGCTACCGCGACATCGACGGTGTCGCCGCCGGCTCGACGACCGAGACCTTCGCCGCCCTGGCCCTGCACATCGACAACTGGCGCTGGGCCGGCGTCCCCTTCTACATCCGCACCGGCAAGCGGCTCGCGACGACGCAGACCGAGCTGCGGCTGCTCTTCCGCCACCCGCCGAAGATCAACTTCCTCAGCACCTCGCACCGGCGCCCGCAGCCGTCGCAGCTCGTGATCCGGCTCGACCCCGGCACGGGCATCCGGATCATGCTCGACGCTCACCGCGCTGATCACGGCGGCCCGCGTGAGATCGAGCTCGACATGGAGTTCGCGCAGGAGGGAGGCGAGGGGCCGACGCCGTACGAGGTCCTGCTCCACGCCGCGATCGAGGGCGACAGCACGCACTTCACCCGCCAGGACATCGTCGAGGAGAGCTGGCGCATCGTGCAACCGCTGCTCGACAACCCCGGCACCGTGCACACCTACGCGCCGGGATCGTGGGGCCCCGAGCAGGCCCGCGAGCTCACCGCGCGCTTTGGTGGCTGGCACGGACCCTGGCTGCCCAGCTGAGCCATGAGGCGACCGGCGCCTGGAGGTGACATGAGTGGCACGGTTGACACACCGGTGTTCACCTCCGACACCAGTGACATCGGGCCGCGCGGGCCGCGGCCCTAGGCGGCGCCGCCGGCGGCGGCGACGGTGGCCGGCCCGGCCCCCGGCGTCCCGGCGCGGCGGATGATGGCGTGCCCCAGGAGGGCGTCGAGCTCGGCGTGCAGGGACGCGCTCCGGCTCACGCGGAAATCAGGCCCGAGCTTGAGCCGGCGCGGCCCCACCGAGGTCTGAAGCTCGATCACGACGTCGGACTCTCCGGGGAAGCCGGCGAGCACGTCCTTCAGCTCGCCGAGCACGGCGGCCGGGAGCGCGGTCGCGTCCAGCGCCAGGCGCAGTGCGGTGGGCGCGACGATCACCTTGGCCGCCTCCGCCTCGGCGATCTGCACTTCCTCGGGCGTGGGCTCGAAGCGCTCGACCTGCTGGGCGATGATGCACGTCTTCTCGCGGTCCTTGTGGTCGACGCGCCCCCGGACGAGGACGATGGCGTCGCCGGTCAGCGCTTCCTCGTTGCCGGCCAGCGCCTTGCCGAAGACGATGATCTCGATGCTCGCCGAGAGGTCGTCGAGGGTGGCGAACATCATCGGGTCGCCCTTCTTGGTGCGGATCTTCTTGGCCGCCGTGATCATCCCGCCGACGGTCACCCAATCTCCGTCGCGACGGTTCGCCAGCTCGGACAGGGCGCACTCGGACTTGGCCCGTAGCGCCGCCCCGACCTCCTTGAGCGGGTGTGCGGAGATGAACAGGCCGATCGCCTCCTTCTCGGCCGCCAGCAGCGCGGAGCGCTCGAACTCGATCGTGGGGATCGGGGCATGGCTCGGAGTGGCGAAGGCCGCTGCGGCGTCCTGCGCGCCGCCCCCACCTCCTCCCATGTCCATACCGAGGTCGAAGATCGATCCCTGGCCGATGATCGCGTCCTGCTGTGACTTCTGGCCGGCCGCCTGGGCCTGTTCGAGGACCTCGAGCATCCCCTTGCGCGTGGCGCCGGTCGAGCCGAACGCCCCGCACTTGATGAGCGCCTCGATGGCCTTCTTGTTGACCGCGCGGTTGTCCACGCGGGCGCAGAAGTCCCAGAGGTCGCGGAAGGGACCGCCTTCCTCGCGCGCGGCCTTGATCGCCTCCACCGCCTGGTAGCCGACGCCCTTCACCGCGTCGAGCCCGAAGCGGATGTCGCCGTCGACCACGACGAACTCGTGGTCGGAGAGGTTGACGTCGGGGGGAAGGATGGCGATGCCCATCTGCTCGGTCTGGGAGACGAAGAACGGGACCTTGTCCTTCGTGGCCATGACCGAGGAGATGAGCGCGGCCATGTACTCCGCCGGATAGCTCGCCTTCAGCCATGCCGTGCGGTAGGCGATGAGCGCGTAACAGGCGGCGTGAGACTTGTTGAACGAGTAGTCGGCCGACTTCTCGTTCGTCGTCCACAGGAACTCGATGACGTGCTCGCTCGTGCCGGAGGCGCGGCATCCCGCGACGAACTCGGGCTTGAGCTTGGCCATGGCCTCGCGGTTCTTCTTGCCGATCGCTTTGCGCAGGTCGTCCGCCTTGGCGCCGCTGAAGCCCGCGAGCTCCTTGGCGATCCGCATCGCCTGCTCCTGGTAGAGGATCACGCCCTTGGTCGACTCGAGGATCGGGCGCAGCCGCTCATCCAGATAGGCGACCGACTCGGGATCGCGCTTGCCGCGCGCGTAGGTGGGGATCTGATCCATGGCCCCGGGCCGATACAGCGCGTTGAGGGCAACGAGATCGTCGAACTCCGTCGGCCGGACCTTCTTCAGGGCCTCGCGCATGCCCTCGGACTCGAACTGGAAGACCCCGATCGAGTCGCCGCCGGCCAGCATCTCGTAGGTGGGCGGGTGGTCGAGCGGCAGCGTGGCCATGTCGGGCCGCTCGCCGGTCGAGCGCTCGATGATGTCGAGCGCGTCCTCGATCACGTCGAGGTTGCGGAGCCCGAGGAAG
This sequence comes from uncultured Solirubrobacterales bacterium, assembly GCA_963795525.1. Taxonomy (GTDB): domain Bacteria; phylum Actinomycetota; class Thermoleophilia; order Solirubrobacterales; family Solirubrobacteraceae; genus Palsa-465. Next base: position 82,799 of record CAWCIA010000005.1, on the reverse strand, counting down.
TCCATCTTGAGCAGGCCGATCTGCTCGACCGGCTTCATCGTGAACTGCGTGACCGTCCGGAACACCCGCTCGCCGTTCTCGTCCGTGCCCGCATCGGCAATCTGCAGGGGCACGATGTCGGTCAGGGGCCGGTCCGCGATCACCACGGCGGCGGCGTGGATCGAGGAGTTGCGGACGATCCCCTCGAGGCCCTGGGCCACCTCGACGATCTGCCGGGCCACGGGATCGCGGTCGACCTCGGCGCGCAACGGCTGGCCGGGCCTCAGGCACTCCTCGAAGCTCGGCGACCGGCCCATGATCGGATCGGGGATGAGCTTGGCCAGCCGGTCCCCGGCGCCGTAGTCGTGGCCGAGCACGCGGGCGGCATCGCGGGTCGCGGCGCGGGGGAACATCTTGCCGAAGGTGACGATCTGGGCGACCGAGTCCTTGCCGTACTTGTCGGTGACGTAGCGGATCATCCGCTCGCGGCCGCGGACCGAGAAATCGATGTCGATGTCCGGCATCGACACCCGCTCGGGGTTGAGGAAGCGCTCGAAGAGCAGGTCGTAGCGGAGCGGGTCGACGTCGGTGATCTGGAGGGAGTAGGCCACGAGCGAGCCGGCGGCCGAGCCACGGCCCGGTCCTACGGCGATTCCCGTGTCCTTGGCGTGCTTGACGAAGTCCCAGACGATGAGGAAGTAGCCGCAGAAGCCCATCCGCTCGATGACGCCGAGCTCGTAGTCGGCGCGCTCGAGCGCTTCGGCCGGCGGGGGATCGCCGTAGCGCCGGCGCAGACCCTCCAGCACGAGCGCGCGCAGGTACTCGGCCTCGCCCTCGCCGTTCGGCGTGGGGTAGCGCGGGATGAGCTGGCGGTCGAGCTCGATCTCGACGTCGCAGCGCTCGGCGATCTCGAGCGTGGTGGCAACCGCCTCGGGCCACTCGGCGAAGGAGTCGGCCATCTCCTGGGTCGAGCGCAGGTAGAACTCGTTCGTCTCGAAGCTGATCTTCGGCTGGCTCAGCGTCGACTTCGTCTGCACGCACAGCAGGGCGGCATGGTGGTGGTAGTCCTCGCGGCGCAGGTAGTGAACGTCGCCGGTGCCGACGAGCGGCCGCCCGACCTCGCGGGCGATCCGGACGATGCCCTGGTTGGCCTGATCCTGGGGCGCGAGGCCGTTCTTCTGGACCTCGAAGTAGACGTTCTCGGGGCCGAAGACGCCAAGCATCTCGTCGGCGTAGGCGCGCGCGTCCCCATCGCGGCCGTCGAGCAGGAGCTGGCAGAAGCGTGATTGCAGGCACCCGGTGAGGGCGATGACCCCATCGGCGTGCGCGGCGATCTGCCCCATGTCGACCGACGGCTTGCCCCGCTGGTAGCCGTCGAGGAAGCCTCCCGAGGAAAGCTTGACCAGGTTCCGGTAGCCGGTCGGGGTGGCCGCGAGCAGCGTCAGGTGGAAGCGGTCGAGCCTCCCCGGCGCCCGGCGGGCGTGATCGTCGACGACGTAGACCTCGCAGCCGATGATCGGCTTGATCCCGTGCTTGCGGCAGGCGCCGGAAAGCTCGACCGCCCCGTTCATCACCCCGTGGTCGGTCAGCCCGAGGGCGGGCTGCTCGAAGGCCGCGGCGCGCTCGACGAGCTTGTCGATCTTGCACGCCCCGTCGAGCAGGGAATACTCGGAATGGACGTGGAGATGGGCGCAGGACTGGGGCATCGAATCAGCGGGCCGGCGCGGACAGGACAGGCGACGACGGCGTTACGGCCACGATCGATCAGGATAGGCGCGGGACCGGACGCCTTTGGGTGCCCCGAGAGCGAAACGCCCGCTCTATGCGCGTTCGAGCCAGCGGGCGAGCAGCGTCAGCGGCCGCTCGTCGCCAACGACCCCGATCAGGTTCGTCAGATCGCCGCTGAGGACGGCGAGGAGATCGCCCGGCGGGCAGAGGACCGTCGTGGTGGCAGGCAGCTCGAGCGCGATCTCGCTGACGCTTGGCGTCGCCGAGCCGTGGACGTGGAGAGCGGCGCTCTGGGGCGCGTCGGCCGCCGGTCGGTGGGCCACCGAGAAGTGCTCACCGGCCATCTTGGCCGGATCGACGAGCCGCGCGACGAGATTGAGCGCGATCACGGGGTCGAGCCGGACGCCGGCGGAGCGGAGCTCGCGCGGGCCGAGCCGAGCCTGGACGAGCGCCCGTAGGGCGCCGAACGCCTCCCGGTCGCCGCTCAGGCGGGCGACGCCGAGCCCGAGGCGACGGCGGACGGGCCCCGCGGCGAGCAGCCGCGCCAGGTCGGCCAGCCCGCCGGTGATCTGGAACTGGACGGCCTCGGCGGAGCGGGGTGCCTGCGCGGGCTGCACCGCCGTGACTCCCTCGCCCGAGGTCACGCGCAGGCAGATCTCGGACGCGAGCACGAGGTCGTAGGCCACTGGACGCGGGTGGACGAGGCACTGGGCGGGCAGCAGCTCGACCGCTAGGCGTCCCGCCGCCGCCGGGTTCTCGCGGGCGAGGGCCCTGAACAGTCGTGGGAGCGCGTCGGGTCCGTCGGGTCTGGGCGCGATCGGCACGGCCCCGGGTGCGGCGGGCCCGGCGGGAACGGCCGCCGCGGCGCCGGCGGGTGGGTGCTGTTCGCGCAGGCGCTCGAGGGCGGCGCTCAGCCGGTCGGGCTCGACGGGACTGGGCTGGGGCGCGGCGGGGGCCGCGGGGGGCTCGGGCGCGGCGGGGGGCTCGGTGGGCGCCGCGGCGGCCTCGGGCGCGGTCTGCGCGAGCGGCGGCTCGGGCGGCTCGGGCGGCGGCTCGGGCGGCGCCGGCGGCGGCTCCGGGGCGGGTGGCGCCTCCGCCGCCTGGAGCGCCCGCAGCTCGGTCCGGAACTCGGTGATGACGCGCAGCGCGTCGGCCGAGCGCTCGCGCTGCACGGCCAGGTCGTGCTCGAGCTCGCTGACCCGCGCCTGGGCGGTGATGCGGGTCTCGCGCTCGGCCTCGAGCTGGGTCTCGAGCCCGGCGATCGCCCCCTCGTAGTCCCGCACGGGCGCGGCGACGAGGCCGCGCGCGACGGCCATCCAGGCCACGAGCTCGCGCTCGGCGCCCGCAGCGGCGTCGGGAAGGCGCGGCCGCGCGGTGGAAGGCTCCGCCGCGAAGGGCGTTTCGCCGACCAGGGCAGACTCACGTGCCAGCTGGTCTGGGTTCAGCCAGGCCGGGGGCAGGGCCGCGGGGGGCTCCGGAACCAGCGGGGGCTCCGGAACCGGCGCGGGCGCCGCGGTCGGCGACGCGAGCGGCTCCAGGGCGGCCACGAGGGACTCCGGCTGGGTCGCCACCGGCTCCGCGACCTCCCTGACAAGCTCGCGCTCGGCCCGCGCCAACCCCGCCAGTGCCGCGGCCGCCTCGTGCTCCGCCTCGTCGACCGCCCGGTGCGCCAGCCGGAGCTCGCGTTCGAGCTCCTCCTCCCGCTCGCTCAGGCGCCGCGCCCGCAGCCGCAACGCCTCGGTGAGCCGCTCCTGCTCACCCAGTTTCTCGACCAGCTCCTCCCGGAGCGCGGCCTCGGCGTGCGTCTGCTGGCGCGCGGCCAGCAGCTCGCCCTCCCGCGCCGCGATCTCCGCCCGCAATCGGTCCGGCTCCCGCCGGACCTCGGCCAGCTCCGCCTCGAGCCGGCCAAGCTCCTCCTGAAGCGCCGCCGTCCGCGCCTCCGCCTCGGCGGTCCGGCGACGCGCGCTCTGGGCGGCGACCTCGAAGCTCCGCAGCTCGCGGGCCGCCAGCAGCTCGGGGTCGACCGGCGGAGGACCCGTGGCCGGCGTCTCCCCCCGCCGCAGCGAGAGCGGGACCATCACCGCCCCCAGCTGCAACCACGTGCTGCCCTCCAGGCTCGGGACGAGCTCCGAGGGCACCGCGAAGCTCATCCGCCAGGTCCCGGGCAGCGCCCCACCGAGCGAGGGTGGCTCGGGCATGGCCGCAATCCGGTGGCGTCGCTCGTCGGCCTCGATGACGAGCATCGCCGGTCCGTGCCACTCCGGCCGCCGTCGCCGCCATCGGCCGCTGATGCGCACGGTGACCCCGGTCGTCCCCTCGGACACCCATTCGACGGCCTCGATGCCGACGGCGGAGGGAAGGCCCGGGCTTTCGTTCACGCCCGCGAAGGTAAGGCGATCCGCGGACGGACAGGGACTTATTCCTCCTTCAGGCTCTCGCCCAGAGCCCGACCGAGCTCATCGGCGCCGCCACGACGCGTCGCCTCGAGCGTCTCGCTTCCCGGCCGCGGGTCAGGCTGCGGCGCGGCGGCTGATCAGCGCAGCCGCCAGCTGGGCGACGACCCACTCGGGCCGATCGCAGATCTGGCGCCAGGTGAAGCGCAGCACGAGGTACCCCGCCGCCTGTAGCCGCGCGTCGCGTCCGTGATCGCGCTCGAGCGCCGCGCGTGAGCTTGTGGTACGCCATGCCGTCGATCTCGACCACGACGCGCTCGTGATGCCAGAGGAAATCGACCTCGAACCCGTGGAGCCTGGCGTTGACCGCCGGGCGCGGAAGCTCGGCTCGCCGGGTCAGAGCGAAGAACCGCTCCTCGGCCTCCGAACGCGTCATCGTCCGCGCTCGGTCGTCGCCAACCAGGGCGCGGAGACGGGCCACGCCCGGGCGACCCGGGTGACGCTCGAGCATCGCCTGCACCTCGGAGAGCCGCATGACCCGCCGCGCCAGGGCCTCGTCGAATCCCCGCTCGAGATCACGTTCGTTCAGGCCCGGAGCCACATCGAGGAAAGTGCGGGCGGGGGCGGTCACCGGGAGGCCGTGAAAGCCACGGAGGTCGGCCCGGTCAATGCTCCGGGCGCGGTGGACGACGAGCCCGGCGCGCCCGCGACCGGCGTCGCCACCGATGAGCGTCAGCTCGACCCGATCGTCGGGGAGCAGCCGCCAACCCCACAGTCCCGCCGCACTCGCATGACTCAACACCGCCTTCCCGCCGCAGGCCAAGAGCGCTCCATGCTCCCGGGCGAGCGACGGCAGGGCCTCGACCGGCACGAGGCTGTAGACGCCGCGGTGCATGGGGATCAGCAGGCCGCTGCTCAATGCGTGACCGATGGAGCTCGAGCTGACGGCAACCGACCGAAGCTGGCTGCGGGTAACCAGGCCGCGCTGGCGGCCGGTGAAGCGATGCACGGCCCGGTGCGGCCACCCGCCGGCGCGAACTCCCCGCTCGGGCCCCGGAATCGGCGCGTTGGGCTCGGGGACCCGCTCACCGCGCGCCGGACCCCAACCGGTGTTCTCAGCGCTTCGCGTGGGGCGTTTCGCGTGGGGCGGAGGCTCGGACACCGAGCGATCGTCCCACCCCTGCACCGCACCCGCAGGGGCCCACGCCGAAATTCAACCGCCCCGGATCAGAGCCGTGACAGGCGCACGAGAAACGAAACAGAGTTGAGTGAGATCAGCCGCGCTGCCGCGCAGAAACCGCGGCTGCCGCGCCCGCGGCCAACCCGGCGGCCACGGCGCCGCCGACGGCGACCTTCCGGCGGGTGTTCGGGAATTTGCGCCCGAGGTACCACCGCGCGCCGCGCCAGACGAGGAAGCCAAGTGCCTTGTAACCCATTGACGAACTCCTACCCAACCCCAGACCGGATCACGCCGCCCACACCTACGACGTTTCCCCCTCCGAGCGCGCCCGCCACGACATCCGGGACTGCAGCGACCACAGCTCGATGAATCCGGGCGCGGACTCCTGGGAGAACAGCCCGCCCGACTCGGAGAACGTGGCCAGCTGGGCGTCGTAGACGGCGTAGGGCGACGAGCGCGTCACCGCGCGCGCCGAGCCCTTGTAGAGCTTCACTCCGATCGTCCCGGTCACGTAGGCGTTGGCCGCCTCCATGTAGGCGTCGAGGTCCCGGCGCAACGGCTCCCACCACAGCCCGGCGTACACCAGATACGCCCACCGCTGGTCCAACCCCGGCTTCATCTGGTTCTGGTGGATCGTGCCCACGAGCTTCTCGAGCTCGGCGTGGGCGAGCAGTAGGATCGCCGCCGCCGGGACCTCGTAGATGTCGCGCACCTTCAGCCCGACGATCCGGTCCTCGATGTGGTCGACGATTCCCACCCCGTGCCGCGCCCCGAGAACGGCCACGCGCTCCAGCAGCTCCACCAGATCGAGCCGTTCGCCGTTGACCGCCACCGGCACGCCGCGCTCGAACGAGATCGAAACCGTCTCGGCCTCGTCGGGCGCCTCCTCGGGCCGGGTCACGAGCTGGAAGACGTCATCGTCAGGCGCGTGGTCGAGATCCTCGATCCACCGGCCCTCGCTCGAGCGGCCCCACAGGTTGTCGTCGATGGAATAGGGCGCGACCTCCGTCCCGCCCTTCACCGGGATGCCGTGCTGGCGGGCGTAGGCGACCTCCTCGTCGCGACCCATCTTCCAGGTGCGCACGGGCGCGATGACGCGCAACTCGGGCGCCAGGGTGGCGATCGTCGCCTCGATGCGCACCTGGTCGTTGCCCTTCCCGGTGCAGCCGTGGGCGATCGTGTCGCATCCCGTCGCGCGCGCCGCCTCGACGGCCAGCTTGGCGATCAGGGGCCGTCCGAGCGCGGTGAAGAGCGGGTACCCGAGGCCGTAGATCGCGTTGGCCTTGATGGCCGGCACGATGTACTCGCGCGCGAACTCCTCGCGGGCATCGACCACGCGGCACTCGACCGCCCCCAGCTGCAGGGCCTTGCCGCGCACGACGTCGTAGTCCTCGCCCGGCTGGCCGAGGTTCACCGTCAGCGCCACCACCTCGGCGCCGTACTGCTCCTGGATCCAGCGCAGCATCACGCTCGTGTCGAGCCCGCCGCTGTAGAGGAGGAGGACGCGCGCAATCGGGGGTTCCTCGTCGGCCGACTCGGCCGGCGTGGTCACAGCGATCGGCTCGTCGGGAGGCGCGGTGTCCTCGACCGGGTGAGTGACCGCGATGGGATCGGAATCGGACTCGCTCATTGCGAGGCGAAGGGTATTGACGAGGCGGCGACCGTGCCGGTCCGGCCGCATAAGCGACGGTTTCGCCGGGTACGCCAACCCTGATGAGAAGCCTACGCATCCCCAACGACTCAGTTTCCAGTGCCGGACGGGCCGCTCACGACCTCGCCCTGGCCGCGCTCATCGGAGGCAACCTGTTCGGCCGCGTCGCCATGCACCCCGCCCTGAAGGACGTCGGCGACAAGTCGCAGCGCGGCCGGGTGCTCAACCGCGCCTGGCGCCGCTACGGCACGATCAACTCGCTCGCCCTGGCCACCGTCGTCGCCGGATGGGTGCCGGCGCGCATGAACGAGACCCGGCCGCGCTGGCTCAGCCCGCGCGAGCGCCAACTCGCCCGCGCCAAGGATGTGGCCATGGGCGCCGTCGTGCTCACCGGCTTCGCCAGCGCAGCCGGCGGCGTCGGATTCGCCCAGCAGGCGCCGGGCGGAGCGGTGCCCATGGACAGCGGGAGCAATCCCGCCCCCGAGGCGTCGAAGCGGGCGGCCAGGCTCAAGCGAGCGGTCAACGCGCTCGGCGCACTCAACCTCGCGGCCGAGGTGACGCTGCTGGGCACGAACGCCGCGCTGGCTCAGACGGGGTTCCGGCGACCGCCGCTGCGCCGGCTCCTGCGCCGCAACTACTAGCCTCGGCCACAGGCCTCGGCCAGCAGGTCGACCTGCCCGGCATCGGGCCGGCAGGGGAAGAGGATGAGCTCGTCACAGCCCGCATCGTCCATTCCCCGTACGCGCTCGGCCACCTGCTCGGCGCTGGTCAGCGCGCCGGCGGCCACGCGCTCGGCGTAGGGGCCGGCGAAGGCGTAGTAGTCGCGCAGGTAGCTCTGAGCTGCCTGCTCGGCACCCTCGCCGAGCGAGAAATAGCCGAGGCCGAGAAGCCTCGGCTTCCCCTCGCGACCCGCCGCCGCCCAGGCCTCGCGGGCTGCGGCGGCACCCTGCTTGAACAGGTCCGGGCCGCCGCCCCCGGCGATCCAGCCGGTGCCGTGCTTGGCCATGCGGCGCATGGCCGCGGGCGCCTGGCCGCCGAACACGAGCTGCGGCCCGCCTGCGCGGGCCGGCGCCGGACCGATGGCGGGGTCGCTCTCGCCCCCCCACACGGCTCTCGCCCGGTCGAGGAGCCGGTCCATCTCCGCGCCGCGCCGACTGAAGTCGATCCCGCTCTCGACGTAGTCGTCCTCGCGCCCGCCCACGGCGAGCGCGAGCACGAGCCGGCCGCCCGACAGGCGGTCGAGGCCCGCTGTCTGCTTGGCGAAGAGCGCGTGGTTGCTGTGCAACGGCGCGATGAGGATCGACGTGGTGAGCCGGATTCGCTCCGTGACCGCGGCGGCCGCGGCCAGCTGGGTCAGCGGGTCGTAGTTGCCGTACACGATGCGGTCGAGCGCGCCGAGAGTGGAGAAGCCACGCGCCTCGCCCCGCCGCGCCCACTCGAGCACGGTCGGGCCCTCGACGCCGGCGATGGTGCCGGGCAAGCCGATGCCGATGTCCATGCTCCTCACTCTAGGGCCATGCGCTCGCGCACCTCCTCCCAGAGCGCCGCGTAGGCGAGGCCCGCCCGGCCGCGCGGCGCAAACGAGGGCAGAGCCTCGCGCCGCGAGCCCATCCGCTCGACCTCGGCGGACATCGGGACGATCGTCTCGAGGAGGTCGGAGCGCTCGCAGCGAAGCGTCTCGATGACCTCGCGGTGCAGCTTGCGCCGGCCGTCGACCATGGAGAAGAACGGCAGCAGCTTCGGCCCACGGGCGAGCACCCCATCGAGCTGCGCGAGCGTGCGCGAGGAGAGCGTGGCCGGGACCACCGGCACGAGCAGCGCATCCGCCGCCTCGAACACGCTCTCGGAGACGAGCGAGATGCTCGGCGGGCAGTCGAGGAAGACGTACTCATACTCGGGCAACAGCGGCTTCAGCACCCGGGCCAGGCGCCGGGTGGGGCGTTTGAAGTCGTCGAGGGCGAGGTCCATGTGGCGGTAGGAGAAGTCCGCCGGCAGGAGGTCGAGGCCGTCGAGATCCGTGCCCTTGATGACCGCGCCGGCATTGCTGCTCCGGCGCAGCAGCTTCTCCGCTCCGCCGCGCACCTTCGGCTTGACCCGGAACAGGTACGTGGCCCCGCCCTGGGGGTCGAGATCCCAGATGAGCGTCGGGGCGCCGCCGCGGGCGGCGAGCGAAGCGAGGTTGACCGCGGCCGAGGTCTTGCCCACGCCGCCCTTGATGTTGTAGGTCGCGAGGACCTGGGTCAGGGGAACGTCTCCTTGACGAGACGGCGCTGCTCCCGTGAGGCGAAGGCGGCGAAGCGCTCGGCGAACTCTCCCCGAGCGACCTGCTCGTCGCCCAGCAAACTCTGGGCGAGCGCTCCGAGGGCGACGAGCCCGGCCGCTCCGCCGCGCCGTTCGGCCACCTCCCCACGTAGTCCTCTGAGCATCTCGACCTGCACGGCTCTGTCCTGGTGGCGGCCGAGGACATCCTGGAGCGTCTTGAGGGCGCGCACGAGCGGCCTGACCACCTCCGCGGGGTGCAGCGAAGCGCCGAACAGCTCGAGCAGATAGCGGAGTTCCTTGCCCTGCTTACGGAGCTCGTGCAGAGCCTCGGCCGGGGAGTCCGGACCGATGGCCTCGCCCATGCGCACCATGCGCCGGTAGACCGTGGCGATCCGCGCGCCGGCTACGGTCTCGATCGAGCGCTCGGCATCGGGGCCCTCCTCGATGCCGAACTCGGGCATTCGTCCAAGCAGCAGCGTCCAGCCGTTCAGGAGGGCCCGCGTCCGGACGGAGCCGAGGTCGCGGCGCATGTCGAGGTAGGCGCGGCGCCGGTGCCGGCACAGCACGTCGAGCACCGGGTCGAGATCGGCGGCGAACTCCGGCCCGACGAGCTCCCGGAACTTTGCGAAGCCGAGCACCTGGACGTCGAGGTCGCGCGTCCGGCCGGTCACGGCCTGCAGCCAGCGCAGCTCGCCGCGGAAGTGGGCGAGCTCGGTCGCCGGAAAGACTCGCTTCAGCTCCTTCTGCACGGCGCGCGAGCGCCGTACCGACACGCGCAGGTCATGGAGGAACTCGGTGTCGATGTCGGCGATGGCGCCCTCCAGGTTGGCCTCGATGATCTCGAGGAGGCGGGTCAGGACCGTCGCCACCGCGCGGGCGGCCGGCTCGCCGCGCGCGAGATCGACCCGCACGCTCGACGGCGTTCCTCCGGGCACGCCGCCGGTGGCCCGCACGGCCTCGTCCTCGAGCGCGTCCGCAGGTTCGGCGAACCCGAGCTCGGCCACGAGGCGCGCGCGCGCCCGCTCGAGCTCCTCGTCGTACCCGCGCACAGCGGTCAGCGAGAGACGGGGGCGAAGGAGGACGAGCGAACGGCCGCAGGTCAGAGCCGCGGGGGAGGACAGGTTCATCCGCACCACGGTCTTGTGCTCCTCATCGAGCACGTCGATGGCCCGCTCGCGGCTGTGGACCCGCACGACCGGCAACAGCGCACGGACGTCGATGACCGCCCCGAGCGCCTCGCGCAGCGGCCCCGCCGGCAGGTCTCCGGTGAACAGGGGCCGGGTCGGCCGGCGCAGCGCCGCCGAGACGCCGGCGGCGCCGTTCGTGCGGGCCAGGAGCGCGAGGTTCCCGTCCTCGTGCACGACGGCCCGCCCGGTTGCGCGCACGAGCCCGTCGAAGGTGTCGTAGAAGCTGAGGTCGCGCGTGCGCTCGAGGCGGTCGCGGACGGTGAGCACCCCGGAGATCGCCCCCGCCGCGGTTTCGAGCGTCATTCCTTCGGGCGGCAGGAGGTCGGCGTGCATGCTCACAGCAGGGATCGCAGGCGGGACAGCGCCTCGTCGATCTCGGCCGCCTCGACGATGAGCGGCGGCTCGAAGCGGATCGTCGCAGGTCCGGTGGCGTTGAGCACGAGGCGCTGCTCGAGGAGCGCGCGGCGTGCCACCTCCGGCGCCCGGCCCGCGGTGAGGTCGGCGCCCACCATGAGGCCCCGGCCGCGCACGGCGCTCACCCCGGGGAGCCCCGCCAAACCGGACATGAGCCGCGCGCCGAGTGACCGTACGCGCGAGAGCAGCTCAGGATCGGAGCAGATGTCCAGGGCGACGAGCGCGGCGCTGCCCACGAGCGGGCCGCCCGCGAAGGTCGAGCCATGGTCGCCAGGCTGGAGCGTGTCGGCCAGGCGCTCGCCGGTGATGAGCGCGCCGATCGGCAACCCGCCGCCGAGGCCCTTGGCCGAGACCATGGCATCAGGGACGACGCCCGTCTGCTCGTAGGCCCACAGGGTTCCCGTCCGCCCCATCCCGCACTGGATCTCGTCGAACACGAGGGCCGCCCCGACCCGGTCGCAGGCCGACCGCGCCGTCTCGAGGAGCTCGTCATCGAGCACGTGGATGCCGGTCTCTCCCTGGATCGGCTCCAGCAGCACCCCGGCCGTGCCCTCGTCGACGGCCTCGGCCAGGGCGCCCGGGTTCTTGGGGACGACGACGAAGCCGGGGACGAGCGGCGCGAACGGCGCCTGCTTCGATTCCTGCGCCGTGGCCGAGAGCGCCCCGTAGGTCCGCCCGTGGAAGCCCTCCTGGAGCACGATGATCTTCCCGCCCGGCCGAGCGCGGCGGCAGAGCTTGAGGGCGGCCTCGACCGCCTCGGCGCCCGAGTTGGTCAGAAAGACCTTGCCGCCCAGCGAGCTCTCGGACAGCCGCTCCGAGAGCCGGAGCGCGGGCTCGGTGTAGTAGAGGTTGGTGGCGTGGGTCAGCCGTCCGGCCTGCTCTCGCACCGCCTCGACGACCCGTGGATGGCAGTGGCCGACGTTGAGCACCGAGATCCCGGCCAGGAAATCGAGGTACTCGTTGCCCTCGGCGTCCCACAGCCGCGTGCCGGAGCCGCGGACGAACTCCACCGGGTTGCGGACATAGGTCCCGATCGCGTAGCGGCGCTCGAGCTCCTGGAGCTCAGGGAGGCTCATGCCCCCATCCCGATCTTCGTGCCGGAACCGGCGTCGGTGAAGAGCTCGAGCAGCAGCGAGTGCGGCACCCGCCCGTCCACGATGTGCGCGTAGGAGACTCCGCCCGCGATCGCGTCGAGGCAGGCCTGGAGCTTCGGCCGCATGCCGCCTGCGGCGGCCGGCAGCGCCTGCGTGACCTCGTCCACGCTCGCCTCCGAGATCACGCTCTCGGGATCGGTCGCGTCGCGCAGCCAGCCCGCCACGTCGGTGAGGAAGATGACCTTGTAGGCGCTCAGGGCCTTGGCCACCGCCCCCGCCGCCTCGTCGGCGTTGATGTTGTACGAGTTGCCCTCGCGATCGGCCCCGACGCTGGCGATGACCGGAATGTAGTCCTGGGCGATGTGCCAGATGACGTCGACGTCGACGCGCTCGATGCGCCCGACGAACCCGATGTCCTGACCGCTGGGCGCGGCCTGCCGGGCGACGCGGAAGAGCAGGCCGTCATCGCCGCAGAGCCCGACGGCTGAATGGCCGTGGCGGCCGAGGAGCATGACGATGTCCTTGTTGACCTTGCCGACGAGGACCATCTTCGCCACCTCGACGGTCTCGGCATCCGAGACGCGCAGCCCATCGACGAACCGGACGGGCAGATCGAGCCGCTCCATGAAGCTCGTGATCTCGGGCCCGCCCCCGTGTACGACCACCGGGTTCATCCCCACGTATTTCAGGAGCACGACGTCGCGCGCGAACTCAGCCTTCAGGCCGGGATCGATCATGGCTGCGCCGCCGTACTTGATGACCACCGTCTTGCCGTAGAACTCGCGGATGTAGGGCAGCGCCTCGAGCAGAGTCGCGACATCGCGGTGGGCGCGTTCGGCGGGTCCGGGCATCAGGTCGTGTAGTCGGCGTTGATCGTGATGTATTCGTGGCCGAGATCGGAGAAGAACAGCTCCGTCTCCGCCCCCTCCCCCGGCAGCCCGATCTCGTATTCGACCTCGGGCCCCTGCACCGCGGCGGCCAGCGCCTCGCGGTCGTGGGGGACGTATCCGCCCCGCGCGCACACCGCCACGCCCTCGATGGCGATGTCGAGCGGGAGGGGCGCGGTCCCCGGCAGCGCCATGCCCACCGCCTGGACGATCCGGCCCCAGTTCGGGTCCCCGCCATAGAGCGCGGTCTTGACGAGCGAGGAGTTGGCCACGGCCCGGGCGGCGCGGGCCACCGCCTCCTCGTCGCCGCCGTGCACGACGACGCGGCCGACGCGGCGCGCGCCCTCGCCATCGCGGGCGATGAGGAGCGCGAGCTGGCGCAGGGTGGCATCAAGCGCCTCGCCGAAGCGGAGCTCGTCGCCGGTCTCCTGGTGCACTTGAATCCCCGACTCGCCGCTGCACTGGAGGATGACCGTGTCGCTCGTCGACAGCTGGCCGTCGACGCTCATGCGCTCGAACGAACGGCGGACGGTCACGCTGAGCAGGAGCTCGCACGTCTCGGGGGCGAGCACCGCGTCGGTCTGCACGAAGCACAGGAGCGTGGCGAATCCGGGCGAGATCATGCCCGCGCCCTTGGCCTGGGCGGTCAGCCGGACCGTGCCGGCCTCGAGGGCGACGTCGAGAGACACCCGCTTGGCGAACGCGTCGGTCGTGCGGATCGCCTCGGCGAACTCGAGGTCCCCGTCGGAGCGCAGAGCCCCGCTCGCCGCCGCGATGCCCGCGCGCACCGCCTCCATGGGCAGGGGCACGCCGATGACCCCCGTCGAGGCGACGGCCATGCCCTCAGCGCCGTGGAGGCCGCCCGCCGCCGCCGCGTCCTGCTGCATGGCCGCCGCGTCGTCGAGTCCGGGCTCGCCGGTGGCGGCATTGGCGTTCCCGGAGTTGACCACGACCCCGCGGATCTCGTTCAGGGTCACGTGCTCGCGACACAGGAGCACCGGCGCCGACTGGGTGCCCGAGCGGGTGAACCGCGCCGCGCTCGTCGTCCGCGGGGCGTCGGAGACGAGGAGGCCGAGATCGAGCGCGCCGCTCTCCTTGATCCCGCAGGCCACGCCGGCCGCGCGGAAGCCGCGCGGGAGCCCGCCCGGGAGCTCGGTCACGTTGGCCGGCGCCTCGATCCAGCGCGACCCGAAGAAGCTCACGTGATCCCCTCCCCCTCGGGCCGCCCGAACATGAGGTTGAGGTTCTGCACCGCCTGGGAGGCGGCACCCTTCCACAGGTTGTCGATCGCGCCGAAGACGATGATGCGCCCGGTGCGCGCGTCCACGTGCACGGAGATCCGGCACAAGTTCGTCTCCCGCACCGCCCGGACCCCCGGGGGCGCGACGGCCAGCTCGACGAACGGCTCGTCGGCGTAGGCCTCGACGTAGAGGTCGCGGAGCACGCCGGGCTCGAGGAATTCGGACGGGGTCACATAGCAGCTCACGAGCTCGCCCTGGTCCAGCGGGAGCAGGTGCGGCGTGAACGTGACGGCCACGTCCGCTCCGAGAGCGGCGAGCTCCTGCTCGATCTCCGGCGTGTGGCGGTGCCGAGGGACCCCGTAGGCCGAGACGTTCTCGTCGACGCTCACATAGTGGGTCTTCTCGGTGGCCGCACGGCCCGCCCCCGACACCCCGGACTTCGCGTCGATGACCACGTCGTCGATGAGCCCAGCGCGCGCCAGCGGAGCCAGGGCCAGGAGCGTGGCCGTGGGATAGCAGCCCGGGTTGGCCACGAGATCCGAGCTCGCGATGTCCGTGCGGTAGAGCTCGGGCAGGCCGTAGACGGCCTCGCGGATCATCGAAGGCACCGGGTGCTCGCGGTACCACTCGCCATATACGGCGGCGTCGCGCAGGCGGAAGTCGGCGCTGAGGTCGACCACGCGGACGCCGCGGACCCGGAGCTCATGCACGAGCGTCGCCGCCGCCCCGTGGGGATAGGCCACGACGGCGGCGTCGACCTCGGTGTGGCGGTCGAGGTCGAGCTCCTCGAGCTCGAGCGGGACGCGGTGGTGGGGGTAGAGGTCGTCGAGCCGACGGCCCACGTCGCTGCGTGCGGTCAGCGTGCGCAGCCGGAAGGTCGGGTGGGTGTAGAGCAGGCGGGCGCTCAGCGCACCGGCGAATCCGGCCGCGCCGTACACGGCGACGGCGGGACCGTCGTGACCCGGCTCAAGCGGCACGGATTCGGCCCCCGAGCTCGTCGGCCAGCGCCCCGGCGATGGCCTCGCGGCGCGCCGCCACCTCGGCATCGGTCAGCGTGCGGTCCTCAGCCCGGTAGGCGAGCCGGAGCGCAAGCGACACGTTGCCCTCCCCGACGCGCTCGAGGTCGCGGTAGACGTCGAACACCTCGGCCCGCGCCAGCAGCGGAGCGCCGGCGCGCTGCACCACGGCCAGCACATCGGCGGCGCTGATCCGGTCGGCGACGACGACCGCGATGTCCTCGCGGACCTCGGGGAAGCTCGTCACGTCCTGGAAGATCGGGGTCTCGGGCTCGGGCAGCGCATCGAGGTCGAGCTCGAAGGCGGCCACGGCGTCGTGCAGGTCCCAGTGAGACGCCACACCCGGGTGGACTTCTCCGAGCCAGCCGACGCGGGCGCCGTCGACGACGATCCGCGCCGCCTTCCCGGGATGAAGGAACGGCTCGCCGCCCATCTCGACGCTCCAGGGCACCCGCAGCCGGTCGAGGATGCCGGCGAGCACGCCCTTGGCGGCGAAGAAGTCGGCCGCCCGGGGGGCGGGCTCGCCCCAGCTCGGCGGCCGCACGTCACCGATCAGAACCACGCCCACGTGATAGGGCTCGTTCGGCTGCCGCCCATCCGGTCCCGGGAGGTAGACCGAGCCGGCCTCGAAGAGACGGAGCGCGTCCGCACCATGCGCGCGGTTGCGCTGGGCGATGTCGAGGAGTGAGCCGAGGATCGTCGTGCGCAGCTGCGATTGCTCGGCCGACATCGGGTTCTCGAGCTCGACCGCGCTTGGGTCGGCCAGCCGCAGACGGGCGGCCAGATCAGGGCCGACGAAGCTCCAGCCGACGACCTCGTGCACGCCCTGGGCGGTGAGCGCGTCGGCGACCGCCCGACGGGTGCGCTGGCGCGCCGTCAGCCGGCCCGCCGCGCCGCGCCGGGGCGGAAGCGTGGCCGGGAGCTTCTGGACGCCGTCGATCCGGGCGACCTCCTCGATGAGGTCGGCCTCCCGGGTCACGTCCGCGCGACGGAAGGCCGGGACGGTCACATCGAGGCCGTCGGCCGTGTCCACGGTGGTGAACTCGAGCGCCTCGAGGATCTGGCGCGAGCGCGGCCGCGGCACCGGCGCGCCGAGGAGACTCTCGATGCGCGCGTCGCGCAGGCGGAGCGTCCGGAGCGGCGGGCCCTCGCCGCCGACGTCGGTCGTCCCGGGCAGGACGCGCGCTCCGCACAGCTCGACCATCAGCCGCGTGGCGATCGCCTGGGCCTCGAGCGCCTGCTCGGGCTGGAGCTGCTTCTCAAAACGCGAGGAGGCCTCGCTGCGCAGGCCGAGCTTGAGCGACGTGCGGTGGATGTTCGCGCCGTCCCAGTTGGCCGCCTCCATGAGCACGCGCGTCGTGTCAGGCGCGACCTCGGAGCGGGCGCCGCCCATGACGCCGGCGATCGAGGTCGGACCCTGGTCGTCGGCGATGAGCACGATGTCGGGGTCGAGCGTCCGGACCTGGCCGTCGAGGGTCTCGACCTGCTCGCCCTCGGTCGCTTGGCGCACCGTGAGCCGCCCGCCGGCCACGCGGTCGAGATCGAAGGCATGCAGCGGCTGGCCGGTGAGGAGCATCACGTAGTTCGTGATGTCCACGACGTTGGAGATCGGCCGCTGGCCCGCGGCCATGAGCCGGGCCTTCAGCCACGGCGGGCTCGGGCCGATCGTCACCTCCTCGAATACGCGCGCGGTGAAGCGGGGGCAGAGCTTCGGGCATTCGACGAGGACCCGGGCGGCCTCGAGCTCGCCGGTCGACCCGGGGTCCTCGGCCCACGGCGGCGGGTGAAGCGGCGTGCCGGCGGCGGCGTGGACCTCGCGGGCCACCCCATACACGGCGAGGCAGTCGGGACGGTTCGGCGTGATCTCGAGCACGAGCACGTCGGTCGCGATGGGCAGCACGTCGGCGAGGGGCGAGCCGGGGGCGAGCGCCGTCGCGTCCGCGCCGCCGTCACCGTCGACGGCGAGCACGAGGATGCCCGCGTGCTCGGTGCCGATGGCGAGCTCGTCCTCGGCCAGGATCATCCCGTTGGACTCCTGGCCCCGGAGCTTCGCCCTGCGCAGCGTGGTGCCGTCCGGCATGACCGCCCCCGGCTTGGCCACGGCGACCGTCTGACCGGCCGCCACGTTGGGGGCACCGCAGACGATCTGCGAGGGCTCGGCCTCGCCGACGTCCACGATGCAGACGCTGAGGCGATCGGCGTCCGGGTGCTTGCTCGCCTCGAGCACGTGCCCGACGACGAAGTTCTCCAGCCCGGCCACGCCGTGGCGCTCGACCCGCTCGACCTCGGTGCCGGTCATGGCCAGGCGCTCGGCGAGCGCGTGGGCGTCGAGGTCCGGGCGGACGTAGTCGTGGAGCCAGAACAGCGGGACGCGCATCTAGAACTGCTCCAGGAAGCGGACGTCGTTGTCGTAGAGCAGCCGGAGGTCCGGGACGCCGTGCTTGAGCATGGCGATCCGCTCGATCCCCATGCCGAAGGCGAAGCCCTGGACGCGCTCGGGGTCATAGCCGTGCTCGGACACGTGGGCGAAGACGTTGGGGTCGACCATGCCGGCCCCGAGGATCTCGATCCACGCCGTGCCCTTGCACAGCGGGCACCGCGTGCCATCTCCCATCACGCCGTCGGTGCAGTTGAAGCAGGAGACGTCGACTTCGACGCTCGGCTCGGTGAAGGGGAAGAAGTGCGGGCGCATGCGCACACGTCGCTCCTCGCCGAAGATCGCCCGGGCGAAGGACAGGAGCGTGCCCTGGAGGTCCCCGAGGGTGATGTCCTCGTCGACGGCCAGGCCCTCGATCTGGTGGAACTGCGGCGTGTGGGTGGCGTCGGAGTCGGGGCGGTAGACCCGGCCGGGCATGACGATGTAGAGCGGCGGCGCCTGCGCCTCCATCGACCGCACCTGGACCGGCGAGGTGTGGACGCGCAGGAGCAGCGACTGTGGGTCGAAGATGTTGTGGACGGGCTTGACGTAGAAGGTGTCGGTGAGCAGCCGCGACGGGTGCGTAGGCGCGTGGTTGAGCGCGTCGAAGTTGTAGTAGACGGTCTCGACCTCGGGGCCCTCGGCGACGTTGAAGCCGAGCCCGATGAACACGTCCTCGATGTCGCGCCGCGTGCGCGTGATGAGGTGCAGGCGCCCGATGGCGGGCAAGGGATCGGCGGGGAGGGTGACGTCGACGCGATCGTGGGCCAGGAGCTCCTCGAGCTCGCGGGCGGCGAGCTCGGCGGCACGCTGCTCGAGTACGAGCTCGAGGCCCTGGCGGGCCTGGTTGGCCGCCTTGCCGACCGCCGCCCGCTCCTCCGGCGGCAGCTGGGCGACACCCCGCAGGAGGTTGGGGAGCTCGGCCTTGCGCCCGAGGAAGCGCACCCGGGTCTCCTCCAGTGCCGTGGTGTCCGTCGCGGCGGCGATGGCCGCGCGCGCCTCGCGTTCGATCTCGGCGATCCGGTCGTTCATGAGGGGGGTCATGAGGGGGGCATCCTAGTTAGCTCGTACAAGGCGACGGTTACCGCCATGGCCGCGTTCAGGGAGTGCGTCCGGATGGGGATGTGAGCGGTCACGTCGGCGGCGGCCACGACCTCCGGCGGCAGACCGTCGCGCTCGGCGCCCACGAGTAGGCTCACCTCCCGACCTTTGGCGTTTTCCTCGGCCCTGGCACGGGTTTTCCGCCAAAGCTCGGATAACGTCTCGCCCTGCCGCGCGACGAGGGCGACCCGGAGGCCCGGAAGCCCCGCGACATCGGACACCCGGGCCAGGGGAACCGAGAAGACCGCGCCCATCGAGGCCCGCACCGCCTTGGGCCCGAACGGGTCCGCGCACCCCGGGCCCAGCGCGACGCAAGCCGCCCCGAACGCCTCGGCGGAGCGCAGCACGGCGCCCACGTTCCCCGGATCGCCGACCGCGTGCAGATATACGCACAGCGGCCCGACCGGCGCCGGCGCCCAGCGCTCCTCGTACACCGCGAGCGTCCGCGTCCCCGAGCCCAGCCCGGAGGCTGCCGCGAGCACCGAGGGCGCGACCTCGACGCCCGGGAGCCCCGAGCCCTCGGCGCAGAACCGCTCGGCCGCGCGCCATCCGGCCGCGTCGGCCGCCGCGAGCAGGTCCTCTCCCTCGGCCACGAAGCGCCCCGCACGCTCCCGCTCACGCCGGCGCGCGCTGAGCTTGCGGATCTCCTTGAGCTTCTCGTTGTGGAGGCTGGTGATGGTCACGGTGTCGGGGTGGGGCAAACAAAAAGGGCGCCGTCCTGATGGAGCGGCGCCCGGGTGGCGGAGCTGGCTGTGTCGGCTGGGCTTCGTCAGCCGGCCGCGGCCAGCGCCTCGCGGGCGCGGTCGGCAAAGCGTCGGAAGGTGTCGGCGTCGCGGACGGCGATATCCGCGAGCACCTTGCGGTCGAGCTCGATCCCGGCGAGCTGGAGGCCGTGGATGAACTGCGAGTAGGACATGTCGTTCTGCCGGGCCGCCGCGTTGATGCGGGTGATCCACAGGCGACGGAAGTCGCGCTTGCGGTTGCGCCGGTCGCGGTAGCGGTATTGGTCGGCCTTGAGGACGGCCTCCTTGGCCGCCCGGTAGTGCCGGCTGGCATCGCCCCGGAAGCCCTTGGCCATCTCGAGGGTGGCCCGGCGCTTCTTGCGCGCGTGGATGGAGCGCTTGACGCGAGTCACGACTTCTTGACCCCGAGCAGCACCTTGACCCGACTGACGTCGTGCGGCGCGATCTCAGCCGGACGGCCGAGACGCCGCTTGCGCTTGGGCGACTTCTTCTCGAGGATGTGGCTCGAGAAGGCGCTGCGCCCGCGTACCTTGCCGGTGGCAGTCACCTTGAAGCGCTTCTTCGCGCCCGAGTGGGTCTTCATCTTGGGCATGGCAGCGAGCAAGTAAAGCAGGTCGCGGGCCAACCTCCCGGCTGAGGGCGCAACGGCCTCGTCCCGAGCGTTCTCAGGCGATGGCGTCGCTCGGCGTAGCCGCGACCTCGTCGGGCGCCGGCTGCTCCGCCGTGGCCTCCTCCGGCGCCGGCGACTCCGCTGTGGCCTCGTCGGGCGCCGCCTGCTCTGCCGTCCCCGCGTCGTCGCCATCGTGACCGCTGCCGTTCTCGGCGGCGCTCTCCTCGCTCGTCGGCGACGTCTTGTCGCGCTCGCCGGCCAGGACGGCCTTGGAGGGGGCGAGCAACATGGTCATGTTGCGGCCGTCCTGCAGCGGCGTCTGCTCGATGACGGCGATCTCCGCGAGCTCGCCCGCAAGCTTGTCGAGCAGCGCGGTCCCGCGCTCGGGATGGGTGACCTCACGGCCGCGGAACATGATCGTGATCTTGACCTTGTCCTTGCCGAGCAGGAACCGCGTGACGTGACCCTTCTTGGTGTCGTAGTCGTTCTGCGCGATCTTCGGGCGGAACTTGATCTCGCGGATCGTGATCTGCTGCTGATGGCGGCGCGCAGCCTTCTGCTTCTGGGCCTGCTCGTACTTGTACTTCGAGTAGTCGAGCACCCGGCAGACGGGCGGACGGGCCTCCGGCGCCACCTCGACGAGGTCGAGGTCACGCTGCTGGGCATACTCAAGCGCCTCGGAGGTCTTGACGACCCCGATCTGCTTGCCGTCCTCTCCCACGAGCCGGACTTCCGGCACGCGAATCCGGTCGTTGACCCGCGTCGTGTCCCGCTCAGGCGGGCGCCGGTCGAACTTTCTCGGGACCGGCACTAGCTGCGGAGGCGGGGCGTCGTCAAGCGGCGCCGGGCCGTGTGTCGTGAAGCACTTGGATCAACGCCAGCGAGTATAGCGGCGGTTTTAGCGCCGAGAGCGAGTCCGTACCTCTTTCTGCACGCGATCGCGGAAGGCGCTTACGGCCAGCGAGCCGGCATCGCCCTGTCCGTGCTCGCGCAGCGCCACCGCGTCCTCGTCCCGCTCTCTATCGCCGGTCACGAGCATGTAGGGGATCTTGCGCAACTCGGCGTCGCGGATTTTCCGGGCGATCGACTCCGTCCGACTGTCCACCTCGGCCCGCAGCCCGGCCGCGCGCAAGCGATCGAGCACGCTCCCCGCGTAGTCGGCGTGACGGTCGGAGATGGGCAGGACGATCGCCTGTACCGGGGCGAGCCAGACCGGTAGATCGCCCGAGAAGTGCTCGAGAAGAATGCCGATGAAGCGCTCATAGGAGCCCATGAGCGCGCGGTGGATCATGACCGGCTGATGCTCGGCGTTGTCGGCGCCGGTGTAGGTGAGCCCGAAGCGCTGCGGCATGTTGTAGTCGAGCTGACACGTGCCGAGCTGCCAGGAGCGCCCGAGCGAGTCGGTCATGTGCATGTCGATCTTCGGCCCGTAGAAGGCGCCGTCGCCCTCGTTGAGGTCGTACTCGAGGCTGTGGCTCTCGAGGGCCTTCGTGAGCGCCGCCTCGCTGTGGTCCCACAGCTCGTCGGAGCCGATGCGCTGCTCGGGCCGGGTCGAGAGCTCAAGACGAACGTCGATGCCGAAGATCGCGTAGGTGGCGAAAGCGAACTCGAGCACGGCCGCCACCT
The DNA here is from genome assembly GCA_963795525.1 of uncultured Solirubrobacterales bacterium. Lineage (GTDB taxonomy): Bacteria > Actinomycetota > Thermoleophilia > Solirubrobacterales > Solirubrobacteraceae > Palsa-465. The sequence goes on along the minus strand of CAWCIA010000005.1, from coordinate 61,271 downwards.
CGTCCTGGATCTGCTCCTCGGTGCAGAAGATGTGCGAGTCGTCCTGGGCGAAGTGCCGGACGCGCAGGAGGCCGTGGAGCGTGCCGCTCGGCTCACGCCGGTGCAGGAGGCCCGGCTCCCAGTAGCGCAGGGGCAGGTCGCGGTAGGAGTGGCGCTGGAGGGAGAAGAGCTGGCAGTGGCCGGGGCAGTTCATCGGCTTGACCGCCATCGCCTGTTCCTCGTACTCGGTCACGAACATGTTCCCGCCGTACTTGTCCCAGTGGCCCGAGGTCTTCCACAGGGAACTGTCATAGATCTGCGGGGTCTTGACCTCGACGTAGCCGCGCTCACGGCCCATCTCGCGACTCAGGGCCACGAGCTCGTTGAACACCTCGGTACCGGACGGCAGCCAGAAGGCGGCGCCGGGCGAGACGTCCGAGAAGCTGAAGAGGCCGAGCTGGGGGCCGAGGCGCCGGTGATCGTTGGCTCGGGCCCGCTCCAGGCGCTCGAGGTGCTCCTCGAGCTCCTTGCGCGAGAAGAAGGCGGTGCCGTAGACGCGGGTGAGCATCGGGCGCGCGGCGTCGCCGCGCCAGTAGGCTCCCGCGACCGACTGGAGCTTGAACGCCTTGATCCGGCTCGTCGAGGGCGCGTGAGGACCCCGGCAGAGGTCGGTGAAGGGCCCGTTGGCGTAGAGCGAGACCGTCTCGAGCGGGTGGGCCGGATCGGCATCTCGCACCAGGTCCTCGATGAGCTCGACCTTGTAGTCCTGGCCCTCGGCGCGGAAGCGCTCGAGCGCGTCCTGCACCGGGACGTCCGCGCGTGCGAACGGCTCGTCGGCGGCGATGTGCTCGCGCATGCGCGCCTCGATGGCGTCGAAGTCGGCGTCGGAGAGCGACACGCCGTCGGGAAAGTCGAAGTCGTAGTAGAAGCCACCCGCGATCGGTGGTCCGATGGAGATCTTCACGCCGGGATAGAGCTCGAGCACGGCCTCGGCGAGCACGTGCGCGGCGTCGTGGCGAATGAGTTCGAGCGCCTCTTCGCCGCTGCGGTCCGTGAGGATCTCGATGCGATGCGCGCCGCCGCCGTCGCCACCGTCGCCGGCGGCGTCGGCGAGCGGACGGGAGAGGTCGCGCAGCATTCCGTCGACCTTGATCGCCAGCGCGGCGCGCGCGAGCCCCGGTCCGATGGCCGCGGCGGCGTCCGCGCCGGTGGCGCCGTCGGGCACGGTGAGGCGCTTGCCGTCGGGCAGCTCGAGCTCCATCGGCCGAATCCTAGTATCGGTTCACGGCACTCACTGTCGTCGCGACAGGCTGAGCGGGCCCACGACCGCGCGCTCGAGGGCCCGGTCCACCGACTGGTGCACGAGCGCCTGCACGCGCAGCTCCCACAGGTGGTGGTCACGGCTCGGCAGCGTGTCGAGCACGAGGTTCGGCCAGCGCCCGAGCGACCCGATGTCCTCGAGCTCCGCCAACAAGCTCTCCCCCTGGCAGAGCACGAGCAACGTCTCGACCCCGCGCTCGCGGAGACGGTCGAGGATGCGCTCGGTCTCGGCGCGCTGGCGTCGTTCCACCGGCCGGCTCGCGGACCCGTACATCAGCCGCAGGCTGCGCATCCCGCGCCGGACCTCCTCGGCCGAGAGCCGCTGCTCACGCAGCCGGCGCCACGCTCGCCCGCCGAGGTCGTCGAGCGACTGGGGCCGCATCCGCTCGGCCACGAGCTCATCGCTGTAGCTGAAGACATAGAGGTTGAGGAGCATGACGGCGCGGACGCGGGGATCCTCGAGCGCGGCGTGGAGCGCCCAGTAGGCGCCCGCGCAATACCCGCCCACGACGCAGTCGGACGGGAGACCATGCTCACCCAACTGGTCGATCACAGCGGCGAGTTGCTCGCGGCGCTCGGGGGCGTAGAGGCAGCTGTCGGGAAGCGGGCGCGGCGAGGGACCGTCGGACTCGCCCTGGCCCAGGAAATCCAGGCGGACCGTCGGGATGCCGCGTGCCGCCCAGCGGCGCCCGATCTCGACCCACAACCGGGAGGGTCCGGCGTGATGAGGGCTGAGCCAGATCGCCGTCACCGAGCCGGGATCGCGGTCGGCCGGCTCGGAGACGATGGCGAAGCCGCCGGCGAGCTCGCCGGTGAGCGGGAGGACGCGCTCTCGCACCGATCCGGCACCGTCCACGACGGCGCTCGCGCTCGCTCGGAGCCGACGCACGCGAATCGGCGGCTGGTCCGGCGCGGCGGCGACGTCCGCGCGCGCCCAGCTCACGGTGCGCTCGATCGTTCGCCACGGCACGGTCGTCAGCTGCGGCGGGCCCACGAGCTCGAGCCAGTCAGGCCCCTCGTCCAGGGCCACCTCCGTCCCGGCAACCCGGAAGCGCTCGGCCAGGCTCGCGTCGACCGGCAACCCATCGCGACCGAGGAGCAGGACGCGCCGCGCGCGACCGCCCGCGAGCCGCTCCGGATGGAGCTCGAGGCCGCCGATGGCCGCCGCGGCCTCGGCGCCGAGGCGGTACCCGATCAACTGCAGTCCTTCGCCGTCGCCGAGCTCGGGGTGGATTGGGTCGGCCGAGATGGCCGTCACCACGCCTGCGTGCAGGCGCTCGTGTCGCAGCAGCGCGCGGCCGCGGAGCGGGACGCCCCAGAGGATGAGGTCGTCGATGGGGGCACCGTCCTCGGCCGCGCGGCAGGCGAGCATGCCACCGAGCCCGATCCCGAGGGCGACGAGCCGGTGCGCGCACGTGCGCTCCCGCAGCCATGCTGCGGCCGCCCGGACGGCGTCGACCCAGGCCGGGAAAAGTGCCGGCTCTCGTGGCGAGCCCCCGCTGTCCCCCACGCCCGGCGGCCACATGCGGGCGCAGGCGATGCCCGCCTCGGCGAAGGCGTCAGCCCACACCCGGAGGTCGCGATACGAGCAGGCCTCGCTCCAGCCGAAGGGCGGGCAGAGGAGCACCGCGCGATCGACGGGCGCACCGCGTGGAGCATGGAAGACGGTGAAGACGGCGCTCTCGCCGGCCCCCACCCACCTCGCCTGGTTCACCGCCCCAGCTCCAGCTCGTCGCGCACCGTGGCCGGCCAGTCTGAGACCTCGAGACCGTGGCGGCGCAGGAGGGCGAGCACGATCCGCTCATGCCCGAACGCCAGGCACGCGCTGTGGGCCGCGCCGCCCGCGGCCAGCTCGATCCCGAAGCTTTCGCCGAAGTGGTCGCCGTGGAGGTTGATCGAGCCGATGGCGCTCGGCCGCTCGGCGGCCACCGGGACGAGAAATTCGAATTTGAGCGACTGCGCACGCTGGTGGGCGGCCAGCAGCCGCCCCTCTCGTCCGAAGAACGGATCGGTCGCCGGCGCCATCGTGACCTCGAGCCCAAGGCGGCGAAGAAAGTCAAGCCCCCGTTCCTGCCATCGATCGTAGAAGGCGTGCACGGCCGGCTGGTCGCCGAGGCGGACGAGCTCGTGCATGTGGAAGCTCTGTCGGCGTCCCGGGTCGCGTGAGGGCTCGCGGCGGAACACCCAGGCCCCGCCGGTCTCGATGGTGAGCCCGTCGGCAGCCAGCGGCCCGCGTGCGGCCACCGCTGGGTAGACCGGGTAGCAGGCGGCCGGACAGAGCACGAGGTCGGTCATGCGCTGATACTCGTCCCAGGGCTCGTGCTCGGTGTCCTGCCCGTGCGGGACGAGGTCGGGATCGAAGGCGTGCACGGTGCCCATGAGGTGCGGGAACGAGCTCTGATAGCCGCTCGCGGTCAGGAGACCACGCGGGACGACCGGCGGGAAGCGCAGAGGCTGGGCACCGTAGGCGAGCGCCTCGCGCGTCAGCCTCGACTCGAGCCCTGTCCGCGCGCGTTCGAACTCGGCCCCGTGGCCGTAGAGCCCGGGCACACCGGTTTGCAAGAGCAGGCCCCGGGCCAGGAGCCCGGCCACGAACTCCGGGTGCTCGGCGGTGTCGAGGACGGTGCTCATGCCACCGGCGCGGTCAGCTCCTGCACCGCCGCGCGGAGGTTGGCCACGCTCTCGAACATCTCCCGGGTGAGCATGGCGTCGGGGAACTCGATGCCGAAGGCGTCCTCGAGCGCGATCAGCACGCTCACGCTGGCGCGCGAGCTCATCCCGGCGTCGAACAGGCTCGCGCCGTCCTCGAGCTCGAAGGCATCTCCGCGCAGGTGAGCGTGGTCCCGGAGCACGCGACGGATCTGGACACCGACATCGCTCACCTGCGTCCCGACGCCCCACTCACGATCTGCTGGAACTTCGTGCTTTGCCCCATCGCTTTCTTTGTCCCCGCAACGAGGCCCATTCATGCGCAAAGGGCACCGGTCGGGCAACCTTCCTTTCCAAGCTGCCACGGACATGCGCAATCCGGACGATCCTGACGCAAGAGCGCCGGGCTGCCGTATCGCCGTCCCCAGGATAACCCGACGTTTCGCACGGGTTGCCGGGGGTAATGCATCCGGTAAGCTCTAACCGGAGTTTGGGGCAGCAAGGAGTGCAGTGCGTGTGACCACGCACCTCAACCATGATCGCGCGGCGGTAGTCCCGCATATCGAGCGGGCGCTCGCCACGGGCGGAGAGCGTACGGCCGTCCGCGGGCCGGACGGCGAGCTGACCTGCGCGGAGTTGTCGGCCCGCGCGTGGAGGCTCGCCCGCGATCTTCAGGGCTCAGGGATCGGCCGTGGCGACATCGTCGGTCTGTGCCTCGAGCGCTCCGCCGCGCTCGTCGTCTCCGCGCTCGCCGTGCTGCGGACCGGCGCCGCATATCTCGCCATGGATCCGGCCTACCCGGACGCGCGACTGGACTGGATGCTCGCCGACGCGGGTGCGGCTGCCGTTCTGGCCGACGCGGCGACCGCACCGCGACTGGCGGCCGCGGGAGCGCCCGTCGTCACGGTGCAGCGCTACGACGGCGACGAGGGGGCCGAGCCCCTGCCTGGCGTGCCGAGACCGGGCGACCTCGCGTATGTCGTCTACACGTCGGGGTCGACCGGAGAGCCGAAGGGCGTGCTCGTCGACCACGCCGGCCTGGCCAACCTCGTCGCCTGGCACCTCGGCGCCTTCGGTCTGACCGCATCCGACACCACGACCCAGATCGCCAGCCCCGGGTTCGACGCCTCGGTCTGGGAGCTGTGGCCGAGCCTCGCCGCCGGCGCGACGATCCATATCGTCCCCGACGCGCTCCGGCACGACCCGCGGGCACTGCGTGACTGGCTCGTGGCCGAGGGGATCTCGGTGTCGTTCGTCCCGACCGTGGTCGCGGAAGGACTCATCGCCCTCGACTGGCCCTCGTCCGCGCGGCTTCGCGTGCTTCTGACCGGCGGCGACGCCCTCGCCCGGGGACCGCGACCCGGCCTGCCCTTCACCCTCGTCAACAACTACGGCCTCAGCGAGACCACGGTCGTCGCCACCTCCGGAGCCGTCGCGGCGGGCGACGGATCCCCGCCGATCGGGCGGCCCATCCCCGGGGTCGAGGCCGAGGTCGTCGACGAGCACCTCGAGCCCGTGGCCGACGGCGAGGCCGGTGAGCTGCTGATCGGCGGCGTGGCGCTGGCCCGGGGGTATCTGGGCCGTCCCGCGCTCACCCACGAGCGCTTTCTCGAGACGGCCCGTGGGCGCCGCTACCGGACTGGCGATCGCGTGCGCCGCCGCGCCGAGGGCGAGCTCGAGTTCCTCGGCCGCCTCGACGATCAGCTCAGCGTTCGCGGCTTCCGCGTCGAGCCGGGCGAGGTCGCCCGCGTGCTGAACGCCCACCCTGGCGTGGCCACGAGTCTCGTCGTGGGCGACGGGCAGGCCGGCGCCGCTCGCGGTCTCGTCGCGTACGTCGTGGCCGCGGACCCCGCGGGATCTCCCCGGCCCGGGGACCGGGAGCTCGCGATGTTCCTGTCCGCCTCGTTGCCGGCCTACATGGTGCCGGCGCGGTATGTGTGGATTGACGCGGTTCCTCTCACCGCGCACGGCAAGGTCGACCGGGACGCGCTGCCCCGGGCGGGAGTCGAGCCGGGATCCTCCGGGCGCCTCCCGGGGTCGGAGACGGAGGCCGAGATCGCCGAGCTCATCGCCGGGCTCCTCGGGGTCGAGTCGGTCGGTCTGGACGAGAACTTCTTCCTCCTCGGCGGGCATTCGATGCTCGGCGCCCAGCTCATCGTGCGTCTGGAGGAGCGCTACGGCGTGGAGATCGGCCTGCGCTACCTCTTCGACCATCCGACCCCGGCCGAAGTCGCGGCCGAGGTGACGCGCGCGGCGGCCGAGACTCGGGTGGCGGGGTGAGCGGGGGCCCGGCGCTCGAACCGGGCGCGCCCGCCCTGAGCCTCTACCACCTTCTCGATCCCGACGTCCTGGCCAACCCCTACCCGCTCTACCGCCGGCTGCGCGAGGAGGACCCGGTCCACTGGGACCCGTACCTCCACGCCTGGGTGGTCACGCGCTATGCGGATGCCGTCACCGTGCTGCATCGCTACCGGGCGGCGCGCACGCCCCCGCCCGAGCGGCTCTCTGAGCTCGGGATGGGCGAGCTCACCCCGGTGGCCGCGCTCATGGTCCGCCAGATGCTCTTCCTCGACCCTCCCGAGCACGGCCGTGTGCGCCGCCTCGCCTCGGCAGCGTTCACTCCCCGGCGTGTGGCACGGCTGCGCGATCACATCCGTCAGGTGGCCGAGGATCTCGTCGACCGCTTGGCCGCACATCGCTTCGAGGTCATGGACGGCTTGGCCAATCCTCTCCCCGCCATCGTCACCGCCGAGATGCTCGGCGTCCCCACGGCCGACCACGGCCGCCTGAAGTCCTGGTCACAGGACTTCGCCGAGATGCTCGGGAACTTCCAGCACAACCCGGGGCGCGCCCGCCGGACTCTGCACGCGGTGGAAGCGATGGTGGCCTACTTCCGCGACGCCGTCCGCCGCGAGGCGAGCGAGCCGACGGAGGGCCTCGTCAACGCCCTGGCCACCGCCGAGGTCGACGGCGACCGGCTGAGCGAGGACGAGGTCGTGGCGAACGTCATCGTGACCATGGTCGGCGGTCAGGAGACGACGACGAACCTCATCGGCAACGGCCTGCTCACGCTGATGCGCCGCCCGGAGGAGCTCGCGCGGCTCCGGGACGATCCGGCGATCATGCCGAGCGCGGTCGAGGAGCTCCTGCGCTACGAGAGCCCGAGCCAGCACACGGCACGGCTGGCCCCACCTGCGGCCGTCCTGGGCGAGAAGGAGATTCCCGAGAACGCGGCGGTGATCGCCGTGATGGGCGCGGCGAACCGCGACCCCGAGCGCTTCGCGGAACCCGACCGGCTCGATCTCGCCCGCGCGGACAACCGCCACCTCGCCTTCGGCTGGGCCGGGCATTTCTGCTTCGGTGCCCCGCTCGCCCGCCTCGAGGGCCAGATCGCCTTCGAGACGCTTCTCGCCCGCTTCCCCGAGCTGTCGCTGGCCGAGGACGCGCCGGTCAGCTGGCGGCCCAACCTCGGGCTGCGCGGCCTGACCGAGCTCCACCTCCAGGCCGAATGACCGCGACGGTGACCTCGGCGGCGTCCCCGCTGTCGGTGGCGCAGGAGGCGCTGTGGTTCATGCACGTCCTCGCTCCGGGACGGGTGAACTACAACGAGTCGATCGCCATCCACCGGGACGGCCCTCTGGATCCGCACGCCCTGCGCCGGGCCTTCGGCGAGCTGGTGCGGCGCCACGAGGCGTGGCGGACGACCTTCGACGTGGTCGCGGGCCAAGCGGTCCAGATCGTCCAGCCCGTGCCGAGCCTTCCGGTCCCCCACTTCGACCTGAGCGATCTCGACGGCGACGAGGCCGAGCACGAGGCGCTGCGGCTCAGTGGCCGGCTCGCCCGCATCCCCTACGACCTGCGGCACGGGCCACTCGTCCGCCCGCGGCTCGTCAGCTTCCCGGGCGATCGCCACCGCCTCATCCTCGCCATGCACCACCTGGCCTTCGACGGCGTGTGCGTGAGCCGCGTCGTCCTCCCCGAGCTCGTGGCCCTCTACGACGCGGTCCGGGCCGGCCTGCCCTCCCCCCTGGCCGATCCGCCGGCGCAATACGGCGACTACGCGCGCTGGGAACAGGAGTGGATCGCCGGCCCGCGGGCGGCGCGGCGGCTCGAGCACTGGCGCCGGCGCCTCGACGGGGCGCCGGAGTTGCCACTTCCGCTCGACCGTCCGCGCCCCGCCCAGCGGCGATTCCGCGGCGCGATCGTGCCCCTGACCGTGCCCTCCGAACGCGTTCGGGCGCTGCGCGAGGTCGGCCAGTCCTCCGGCGCGACTCTGTTCCAATCGCTGGCGGCGGTGTGGGCGCTGCTCCTGCACCGCTTCTCGGGCCAGGACGACGTCATCACCTCAACCGCGGCGGATCTCCGCCAGCGGCGCGAGTTCGAGGCGGTCGTCGGCTACTGCCTCACCCCCCTCGTCCTGCGTTGCGACCTGAGCGGGGATCCCTCGTTCTCCGAGCTCGTGGTGCGTGTCCGCAACGACCTGCTCGACGGACTCGAGAACCTCGTCCCCTTCGAGCGCATCGTGCGCGCCGCCGATCCCGAACGGTCGCGGGACATCAACCCGATCTACCGGACGATGCTCATCCTCGAGCCGGCATACCTCGCCCCGGATCCGTCCTGGTCGTTGCACCAGCTGGCCAGCGACGTCGACGCCGCGGTGGGCGGCTCCAAGCTCGACCTCGAGCTCCAGCTCGACGAGCGTCCCGAAGGTCACATCCAGGGCCGCCTCGTGTACGACACCGACCTCTTCGAGGCGACCACGGCGACCCGGCTCGCCGGGCACTGGCTGGCCTTGATCGACGCGGTGCTCGCCGCCCCGTCGTCGCGGATCTCCTCGCTCTCCATCGACGGCGGCGCCGCGCGCCGCGGCGGCGTCGTCGACTGGGGACGCGCGGTCTCTCCGGGCCCCGACCGCGTGGGGCAGGCGCTTGCCGCCGAGCTCGCGCTCGGCCCCGCCGATACGGTGCTCGCCCTTCCCTCGGAATCCGGGAATAGCCAGACGTTCGAGGCCTCGATCGCTCGCGCCGTCGGCGCCCGCGTCGTCGTGGCTCCACCCGAGGCATGTGCGGACGGCGCTCGGCTCAGCCGGCTCATGGCCGAGGAGGACGTGACCTTCCTCAGCGCCACTCCGGCCACCTGGCGCGCGCTCATCGACACGGGCTTCAAGGGCCGCCGCGGGTTGCGGGCGATGAGCCGCGGCGGGCGGCTGACCTCGGCCCTCGCCGAGGAGCTCCGCGCGCGCTGCCATGTGCTCTGGAACGCCTTCGGCACGCCCGAGACGAGCGGATGCGCGACCCTCGCCTGGCTCGAGCCGGGCGCGCCCGTGACGATCGGGCGGCCGATCCCGGGCGCCGAGGCCTACATCGTCGACGGGGGCTGCCAACTGGCTCCGCTCGGGGCGGTCGGCGAGCTCCTCATCGCCGGAAGCGTGATCGCGCCGCCGCCCGAGGCCGATCGCGCCTTCATCCCCAACCCCTTCGGGGACGGCACCGCCTATCGCACGGGCGAGCGCGCGCGCTGGCGGGCGGACGGGGACCTCGAGCTCGTCCCGGCGGACTGGCTCACTTCACCTGGAAGCTGAACCGCCCGACGGTCAGGATGGCCACGAACATCGGGCAGGCGCGCGCGGGCCCGCAGATCGGAGTCTCCACCAGCTCGATGTGCCCGCGGTAGCTCCCGGCACACCAGCCACGACTCGGCGGCCTCAGCTTGAACCGCTCTCGGGCCGCTGTCGACCCCCTCGCCGCGGTCGCGCCGCCGACCGACCCGCATCCGCTGCCGGCCGGCCCGGCGACGGCGACGGCGTAGCGACGCGCGAGGCTCGTGCCGGACGCGTCGGCGGGAACGCGATAGGTGACAGTGAACGTCGTGTGCCGCGTTCCCCGCGTCGGGGTCACCGTCGTGGCCTTGTGCGTCGCCACCTGCTTCGCCGCGCCGGCCGCCGTCGCCCACACGGCGCCGAGGATTCCGGCCAGGGCGACGAGCCCGATGAGCATCCAACGTCGCATCCGCCCGCCGAGTGTAGGCCGCGGGGACGCCCGCCACGCTACATTTACGGATCTCCCGGGGCGATTAGCTCAGCTGGGAGAGCGCCGCCTCGACAAGGCGGAGGTCACTGGTTCGAGCCCAGTATCGCCCACTAGCAGCAGCGAGACCAACGAGCCGCGGAGCCGATAGACACGAAGGTCACCGGTGACTCCCACCGGCCCTTGCGGCCGGCTGATCGATCCGCCGGCGCCAGTACTGCCGGTCGTGAAGTTGCCACCCGTCGCCGTCAGGGGTTAGAAAGATCAGGGCATCCTCGGGCGGCCGCCCGCTCGCCAGGCGCCACTCGGCGAGGTCCTGGGCGAGCGGTGCCAACAGCCTGATTGTGCGCGCCCGCTCCAGTCGCGGCCGCGCGCGGATACGTCGGGTATCAGTCCCGTCGACGGCGAGCGCGCGTTTGCTTTGGTGCTGAGGTGCGCCCTTCGACGAGGTCGAGGAGTCGTTCGATTGCGGCGGCGGCGCGTTGGGGGGGCCAGCGGTCTGGGTCCTCGACGGTTGAGAGGTAGTAGCCGCGGAACGCGAGGAACAGGGTGTCCGCGAGCCAGTCACTGTTGGCCGGCAATGCGCTTGTGACGAGTGCGCGGATGCTGTCGTGCTCCTCCCGCGCCTGCTCACGGACGAGGTTGGTGCCTTCGATCTCAGTGGCTCCGGTGGCCAGCGCGTCGATCCACAGCTTGCGGATCGCGTCGTCGTAGCCTTCGGTGTTCAGCGACCAGCGCGCCAGGGCACGCAGCCGATCGATCCCGCTGCGCTGCTCGAGGGCTGACGCGGCGTCATTTGACCAGTGCGCGGCCATGTATCTCGCCGCGTTCGCGAGCAGGGCGGCGCGTGACGGGAGGTATTTCGTGATGCGCGTGGTTGAGCCACCGAGCCGTGCCGCGACGGCCCGGATCGTGACCGCGTTCGCTCCCTGCTCTCGTGCGATCTCGAGCGTCGCGATGGCGATCGCGTCCAGTCGTTCGGCGAGGTTGATCGCGGGTGGCATCAAACTCTCGGGGCAGCTGGTGTGGTGGACGCGGCCTGTGCCGCCCCCCCCGCAGACTACTTCCAGGCCTACAGGCGCCCCCCGACCAGGCGGGTGGGCGGGTGGTTCAGCAGAGGAGGAAAGTGTGCGTCCGCCGGAGCGTGTGGTGCTGGGCGACGGTGACCGTCGTGACGGTGGCCTGGTTGTCTCCGTCGCCGCCTAGAGCGAGCGTGATTCGGTGCCGGAGCGCCTTGCCGCGCAGCCGGCTGTGTAATACACCGTTGATGTACACGGCAACCGAGATGACCTCTAAGTGTTTGCCTCCGAATGGCACGTCCACGAATACGCGGCGTCGTGCCATGCAGGGGGGCACGGTGGCCGGGGAAGCGGTGGAGCCGCTGGGCCCGATGCCGGTTGGCACCGGGCGGGGATTCGGTCGGCACGGTTCGCTCACCAACGTGTTGCAGGCCGGGAACGGGCTGCTGATCTTCCCGATCCGCAGCAGTCCGAGCACGAGCTGCGAAGGATGGTGGGGATCGTGGTAGATCCTGATCGTCGATGGCTGTAGGGGGTCCGTGAAGCCCCATTCTCCCGTGTTGCTCGGGGTGTCGATCCAGACACGGATGCTGGATCCCCGTCGGAAAACGTGGGAGAACTGCTCGACCTCGAGGCGCGCGTACACCGGGGCGTCGTTCGTCAACGGCTCAACGCTGGAGGGCGAGTAGACCAGGAACGGCCGCAGCGGAGTCGAAAGGGCGTGGTCGATCTTGCGGTCCTGCAGGCGCAGCCAACCCCGAGCGACATACTCTTCCTGACCGTCGGGACGCACCTCCGTGATGGTTGCCTGGAGATCGGCGTCGCGAGCGGTCGAGGAGACCCACAGGTCGAGGCTGGCCGGACCGTAGAACGTGAGCGTCCTCGGCAGCGGAGCGGTCGTGTAGGCCAGGCTGCCAACCGTGGACGGGGGGTGGTTGTCCCACTCGCTCTCGCCGTCGCTGAGGTCGGCGTTCACGGATGGTCCGGGAATGGGATACCGGTAGGAGTCGGGGGTCTCGCCCCCCGCGGCGGCCTGGATCGTGAGACGCCGGCCGGAGCCGAGCGCGAGGCGTAGCGGGTGGACCCTGACCGGAAGCCGCGGTGCCGTGATCACCTCGCCCGGCGTCTCGCCAGCAAGTTGCGCATCCGATGAGATCGGCGCACCCTGAGCCGCCGTGTCCTCCCACAGCTGCACGTGCGGACCAGACTCGATCCCGTTACGGATGCCCTTGAGGTAGCGGTCAAAGAACCGGATCAGGAAGGCACGGAATCGCAGGCTCACGTACGAGTCGTGCTCGCCGTTGGTCCCGATGAGATAGGTCTTGCTCGGGTCAAGCGTGTCCTGGTAGTAGCCCGCCCGCGGGCCCGTGGCCTCATCCTCCCACGCGACCATCGAGAGCACCGGAATGTCGATCAGATGCGTCTGGCGCCACGGAAATGCGTCGTAGCCGGGACGCGTTGTGGGATACGGGTACTGCTCCAAATCGGCAGGCGGGGAGCTGGTCTGGCTGAGGGCCTCGTGCCGGGCGATGTTGGCCAGGCAGCGGACGTCTCCCTCGGCCTTCGCAGTCTGCGCCGCGTTCGCCCACTCCGCCTGGATGTACTCCCACCACAGGCCGGGGAACAGCGTGTTGGTCACCCCGCCCGGAAAGCCAACGTCCCGCCACGGATCGGTCACGGCCATGCCGGGCGCGATCGCCTTCAGGTGCGGTGGACGCGTGCTCGCGGTCAAGACCTGGCTGAGGCCGGCATACGACCAGTTCGCCATCCCAATGCTCCCGTCAGACCAAGACTGGCGAGCGGCCCACTCGATGGCGTCATACCCGTTCGTCCCCCAGCTGCTCGCGAACAGCCGAAAGGGACCACCGCCCGAGCAACCCGTCCCCGCCATGTTGACCCCCAAGACGGCATAGCCGGCCCTCAACAGCGCCGTGTCGAGATCGGGCCACATCGCCGTGTTGCCCTGCTCGTACGCAGCGCCGCCGATGCTGCCGGCATCGTAGCCGCTGTAGTTCATCACGACCGGGAACCGCCCCGGCGTTGCCGGCAGCAGCACGCTGTAATGCAACAGTGTCCCGTCGCGCGCAGCGAAATAGCCTGTGATCCGCTTCGCCCACGGGGCGGCCTGTGCCGACGCGCTGGCGGCCAACAGCCCGACCACCGCGACGGCCGCGACGAACGACCAAGCACCAGCGAGAGCTCGCGATCGCCGCGTCACTCGGCGTCGCGCCTGATTGTCGCTCGTGCCCCCCTGTGCCTGAACGCTCATCGCCACCTCGGCATAGACAACAGTGTTTTTTATGATGCTACCCGGGGGCCGATGCAGACGTCAACCCAGCACCGCGGGTTCGTCGGCACGAGCGCTACTTCGACCGGGCTGCGCTCAGTGGGCCGCCCGCCGCCCCCGGCCCTGCATCCGTCGCGGCGCGGGCTCTTGAAGCCAGCGCGGTCCAGCCTCGCAAAGCGCGGATCCGGAGCACGCCCTTGGCCAAGCGTCTCGGGCGTGGCCCGACGATGATGTGGTCAGCGCCGAGGCTCGCGGCGCGTCGGGTCAGACGGCGCTCAGCTCGCGAGCGGGTTGAGGTTGTGGATCGCGACGGGGTTCTCGGGAGGCACGCAGACCATGCCCTCGCTGAACCCGGCCGAGCCGATCGTGAACGCGGCGTTGAAGCGGTCGATGTTGACGACCGTCAGCAGGCCGGCGATTTCGACCAGTTGCTGGTTTGAGAAGTAGCGCTGGGCGTTGGCGAACACCTCGTCGCTGATGTCGACCGGGGTGCGCATGAAACCAACGGTGAAGTCGAGCGCGGCCTTGTCCTCGTCGGTAAACAGCTTGCTCGCGCGGTAGTTGGGGATAGCGAGCAGTGCTTCGTCGGTGAAACCGGAGTTGCGGCAGATCTGCGAGCCGAGATCCATGCAGTACTCACAGCCGATCATCGCCGCGCCCTTCAGCTCGACCAGGCTCTGGATCCGCTGCGAGACCGTCTTGCCCTTGCGCATCGGCCCGTTGAACTTGCCCATCGCCATCATCATCTTCGGCGAGTACGCCCAGATCCGGAACGGCTCGAGCCCGTCGCTCATCTGCGGGTCGCGGCCGGTCATCTTCCTCATCATCTTCGGTCCGAAGCGATAGGCGAGCCTCGTCATCGGGCTCGCTTGCTTGCGGCTCACACCTTCGATGCGTGCCATCAGATCTGCTCCTGTCACATTGGCTCGGTTCAGCGGGTCTCCAAGACATGACCCACGACAACGCCGGGATGTGACAGAGGAATCAGCTTGAGCTCGCAGACCGCTTCGATCGCCAGCGCGCGCGGCTGCGCGCCGTCGCGTACAGGATGCTCGGATCGCTCAGCGAAGCCGTCGCCGCCGTGCAAGAGACATGGCTTCGGTTGCAGCGCGCGGGCGGCGACGCGATCGACAACCCAGACGCCTCGCTGACCACCGTGATCTCTTGGATCTGCCTCAACGTCCTGCGGACCCGACGGGACCACGATCCGCTGGATCTGTCCGCGGAGCCGCTGGTGTCGATGGACGATGCGGTTGATCCTGAGCAGGAGGCGCTGTTGGCGGACGCGGTCGGCGTTGCGCTCCAAGTCGTGTTGGACGCGCTAACGCCAGCCGACCGCCTGGCGTTCGTGCTGCACGACATGTTCTCGGTCCCGTTCGACGAGATCGCGACGCTGGTCGAGCGCGCGCCGCAGCAACCCGGCAGCTCGCCAGCCGCGCGCGACGGCGCGTGCGCGACGGCGCCTGCGCGACGGCGCGCCGCTCCCGGATCCGGACATCGCGCGTCAGCGCTGCGATCGATGCGACCTGGGCGAGAAAGCGTCCTGACAGGACGCTTTCTCGCCCAGGTCCGGGCGGAACGAGCGAGACGTCGCGGACGTGATGCCAGGACCTATTTCGCGGCCGCCCGCGAGGGCGACATTGCAGGCCTCGTCGAGGTACTCGACCCCGAGGTGGTGCTCCGCGCGCAAAAAGAGTCACGCACGCGCGAGTGGCCACTTTGACTACGCGGGGAGCGACCGTGAGGATGTCCGGCGCGGGTTTGAGGAGATAAACGGCTGGCGGCGGGAGGTTTTACCGACGAGCTGCTCGCGGTCCGGCTGCTTGAGCTGTACAAGCCGGACGATGGGACGGTTCTGTCCATCACTCTCTTCGAGATCGAGGAGGATCTTCGGGAGGGTGACGCCACTGTGGGCGCGATGGGTCCGCCAAGATCGGGTGCGGTCGGCCGGCGTGTATCCATTGAGATGTGCGAGGTCCCCGTCCAGGTCGACGCTTGATCAGCCGTAGGACGTCGCGGCCTCGGGCGAGTTCACTTCGGCTTGTGCTCGCTGGGTTGCCAGATTGATTTGAGCGCGTCGCCTTCGCGCGCGGCTTGCGCTCTGCCGGCGTCAACAGCCGCTTCAGCCGTCTCGGCCGAGAGGAGGTCCGGACCGATCGCCACGAGCGAGGCGTCGTCGGCCATGATCACGCGGACTGTCGCGTCGTCGAGCGACGCGATTTCAGCCTCGAGCAACAGTTGAATGTAGGCGTTGGTCCGCAGCGGACTGAGCACGATCACGATTTCGTGACCGGTTGCAAGATCGGCGTTGAATGGCGAGCGCAGTCCGCCGTCGACGTACTGTCTTCCGTCGATCGTCACCGACGGGAATACGCCTGGTACCGCGCAGCTTGCGCGCACCGAGTCGAGTAACTCCACTCCGGAGTCGGCATCGAAGGTCGTGCGAGTAACCGATTCGGTATCCACCGCGGTGATCATCAACGGCCTTTCCGGCCAGAGCGCTGACGGCAGAAAGGCGGCGACCAGCCTCGTGGCTTCATCGTCGGACACCAGCCGTGGGCCGACCGGGTCGAGGTTCGCGAGCCGCCTGACCGCCTCCACCGGGTCCGGCGCCGAAGTCGCGGCGCGCCCGGCGGCTGCCATGAAGTCCTCGGAGGTAGCCGGAGCCCGAAAGAACGGCACCTGGGATCGCTGATAGATGGCAACAGCTCGATCGAGCATCCCGCCCGCAAGCGGCGCGCCCGCGAGAGCCCCGGCTGACGTGCCCACGATCAGGTCGGCCTCCCCAAGATCGACGCCGCCAGTGCGGAGACCCTCCAACATTCCGAGCATCCAGGCGGCCCCAGGCGCCCCACCGCCAGACATGACTAGCGACCTCTTGACGCTCACCAGCCTCTGATCCTAACCGGCGTAGGCGCAGAGGCGCTCAGCCTACCGAGGACATGCCGCTCGCCCCGGGCAATGCGATCGTGACCCCCGCTCCGACCACGCGGTTGCCTTTGAGCGGACCAGCCGTCTCAGCAGCAACAGGCCTGGCGCCGAGAGCTGCCGCAAGCGGGAGCCGGTCGATGCGATCGTTATTAGCGGAAGGCGTCGTCTTAGGGAGTCAAAAACCGTCGGTGTTGATGACCGTTCGAGCGGCGCGTTTAGGGCTGGCTTCGCGGCTCGGGCTTAGAACGCTCGCGCCGTGAGGAACTGAACGTGGTCGGGATCGACGCCGACACGCCGCCCGGCCGGGCGCTGGGCCAGCGCCGCCTGGACCCGGGCGCCGCTCGCCTCGTCCTCGACCACCACGAGCGAGTAGGCCTTGCCCGACTGTTCGTCGAGCATGTGAAAACCGGCCACGAACCCGGGAACGCACCTGATCGTGTCGCGCAAATACTGGACGTTGGCGTCGTCTGGGTCGGCTGGCTGGGAGTTGAAAGTGGCCAGGCGTGCGAGCATCGGTCCCTCCGGCAAATGTTTGGTAGCATTCCTTACAGTGATACTGTAAAGAATTAGATGAGCGATGTCAAGAGCGACGCCGGCAGTCCGCCTCGCCGGCCCTACCACTCACCCAAGCGCGCGCAGGCGGCGCTCGAGCGGCGACGCCGGATGCGCGCCGCGGCCGAGCAACTGTTCATGCGCGACGGCTACGAGCCGACGACGATGCTGAGCATCGCGGCCGAGGCCGGCGTGGCCGAGAAAACGCTCTACCTCGCCTACCCGTCAAAGGCCGCGCTGTTGAGCGAGATCATCCGCGTCGGCGTGCGCGGCGGCGAGGGCGATCAGCCGCTGACGCGCCGAGCGCCGTGGACCGAGATGCTGGCCGCAGTGTCGGTCCCCCAGGCCATCGCCCGCTTCGCGGCCGGCGCCGCCGCCTTGATGTCGCGCACCGCGCGGGTGCTGTGGCTGGGCGAGGCGAATGCCGCCAGCGACCGCCAATTGCAGGAGGCCCGCAACCGCGCGCACGCCAATATCCGCACCGACATGCGGGAATTCGCCGCCGCCCTCGCCGAGCGCGGGGCGCTCGCGCCCAACCTCGACCTCGAGCAAGCCGCCGCGATCCTATTCGCAACCTGCGCCAACGAGACGATCTTCCTCCGCCTCACCGACGAGTGCGGCTGGACACCCGACCTGTACGCCAAGCTGATCGAGAAACTCGTCACCGGGCTCCTATTGGCGCCGGACCCGCGGACGACGTAGCACACGATCGCCGCCATCTCGCACCTCGAACAGAACCGACGGCAGCACACCAAGCCCGAAACTGCCGCAGAGCCGCGAACACGAAGTGGCCACGTCGAACCTTCCAGTGGCCACGTCGAACCTTCCAACAAGACGACTCGTATTCGTGCGAAGCGGCCACCGCACCCGGCATGGCGTGGGACGCCTCCCTCTTGGTCCGTATGCTGCCGCGTCGTGGAGAAGGCGAGAATTGATCTCGAGGTGCCTCCGCTGAGCGAACTGCGGCAGCGGCGCAGCGAGAAGTGGGCTCTATTTGAATCAGGCGTGCTCAGCCTGACCGTCGCCGAGATGGATTTCCCGGTCGCGCCGGCGATCCGCGAGGCGGTGATCGCGACCATCGATCGCAGCGATCTCGGTTACGGAGTTCCCGCGCCGCGAGCGTTGCGTCAGGCGCTTACCGCGTTTGCTCACCGGCGTTTGGACTGGGTGATCGACCCAGAGCAGGTGACGGTCGTGCCAGACGTCATGCTCGGGCTGCTCGAACTTGGTCGGGCGATCGCCGGGCCCGGTGAGGCGATCGGTTTCGCGACACCCGCCTACCCCCCGTTCTTTCGCGAGCTCGCGTTGACGGGGTTGAGGACGGTGCCGATCGAGCTGGACGCGGATGGGGCGATGGACCTGGAGCAGCTTAACGCCGCGCTTGACCAGGGGATCCGAGCATTGGTCCTGTCTAACCCCCACAATCCGACCGGCCGCGCTCTGCCACGGGAAGAGCTTGAGCTCATCGCGGAACGCTGCGCCGAGCAGGAAGTCTGGGTGCTTGCGGATGAGATCCACGCACCCCTCGTGTTGCCCGGCGCCATGCACGTCCCTTGGCTTGAGGTATCCGAAGCGGCTCGCCGGTGGGGTATCGCGCTGACGTCAGCCTCCAAAGCGTTCAATCTCGCCGCGTTCAAAGCCGCGTTCATCATCACGGCCGACCCGGCCGCTCGGGCTCTCGTGGAGCGCATCGGACCTCAGCACGATCACGCCAGCCTGCTGGGCGAGATCGCTGCCGAGGTCGCGTTCCGCGATGGTGACCCCTGGCTCGACGCCGTCATAGCCCAGTTGGACCGCAACCGATCGCAGCTGGCCGCCGAGTTGCGCGAGCGGCTTCCGGCCGTGCGCTGGCGCCCGCCGCAGGCGACCTACCTCGCGTGGCTTGATTGCCGCGAGCTCAACCTTGACCGCGAGCCAGCCGAGGTGTTTCTTGAGCGCGGCCAGGTCGCTCTCGGACCCGGACTGGACTACGGGGCTTCCGGCGCAGGCCATGCCAGGTTGAACTTCGCTACAGGTCCACAGCACCTCACCGAAGCGGTCGCTCGCATGGAACGCGCGGTCCGACGCTAAGCCGCAAAGTCGCCAACGGGGCCACCTCGGTCTGGCTGCTGCATCCGGCCTCGGCTTGGTGCAAGCAGGAGCAGCGTCGCTTCAGGCATCAATCGGCGCGCGGGAACGACTGCTCGGCCCAGAGTTCGGCTTCCGGCACAGAGGCCAGCTGGTCATAGAGTATGCGCGGCGTGGAGGTGAGCAGGGGACAAGCGATGCTCGAGGAGACTCGGTCGCGGGCTGTGGCGGTCCTGCAAGCACTCCTCGCCGCTGACCAAATCGACGCCCAGCAATTCGAGGGCGCCGTCGCCGAGCTATTGCAGGTACACACCGAAGCTGACATGGCTGAGCTCTTGCGCTCGCTTCCGTCTCCCGTGGCGATGACGCCCGCCGCGCGTCGGCGAGCCGGAGAGCTAAAGCTGGGCGGCGGCTACGGAGGTCTGCGAATCGAGGGACGCTGGCAGGTCGCGCGCCAAACCAACATCTCCGTCGAGTTGGGCAGCATCACGGTCGACCTCACCAATGCCGAGTTTGATGATCGCATCGTGGATCTGAAAGTCTTCACCGGCTGGGGCGCGATCAGGGTTGTCGTGCCCACCGGCCTGGGCATCGAGGTGGTTCGTCACCGCGGCAGGGTGATCTCGCGGATAGGACCTCCGACCCCAGGGCTTCCGCTGGTGCGGCTCACGGCGCTGACCAACATCGGCCGCATCCGCGTGATCCCCGCCGGCTCAGAGCCCCGCCGGCGCCGTCTGCTCGCGCAGTAATCCTCGTCCTCCTCGCCTGCCCCGCAAGCATCATCCACTCGTCATGAAGCATCCCCGCGGGCCACACGGCGGACCCTGACGGCGCCCCAAGGGGGACCCGGTCATCGTTCCTCCATCGAGATCGCCCACCGCGGCCGCTCAGCGTTCCCGGCGACAGCGCTGACGGCCGCCGAAATCACCCGCATTCGCGACTCGACGGGCATCGTGCCGCCGGCGCCGCGAGTCGCGCTTTGCGCGCGGAACGGAGGGGTTGGCGGTCCGCTGGTGGCTCCGTACGATGCTAGTCGGCGGCGATCACCGACCGTAGCTCGTCCAGCGACTCGTCGATCAGTTGCCGGAAGGCGGTTGGGTCATTCTGCTGTACCCAGTGGGCGAAGGCCACGTGAAAGACCGTCACGCCCGCCTGGGCGGCGAGGATCGCAGCGTTCGGTGAAACGCCCCGCTCGATGAGTGCGGCCTTGATGGCGCTGGCGAGGTTCTGCAGCTTGATCAGCTCGCGCTCCTGCAGTTCCGGGTTGGCCTCGATGATCACCGCGCGGATCCGGGCGAAGTCGTGACGCTCGGTGAACATCTCGGCGACGGGATCGAGTCCGGCCGTCACGACCGCGAGCGGAGTCGCGTCTGCCGGAGCGGCGGCAACCCCCTCGAGCCAGAGGCGCTGGAGCGCTTCGCTGCCGCTGAACAGCACCTCGCGCTTGTCCGAGAAGTAGCGGAAGAAGGTGCGCTTCGTCAGCCCCGCGCGCTCGGCGATCTCGGCGACGGTCGTCGCCTCATATCCCTGCTCCTCGAACAGTTCGATCGCGGCCTTCATCAGGCGGCCCTGGGCGTCTGGTTTCCAGCGTGACATCGGAGCAAAGCGTAGTTGATGACACTAGGTGACATCGAGGTGCTATCTTGATGACACCGGGTGACATAAGCTACCGACTGGAGATTCCAATGCGCGTATTCGTAACCGGCGCCTCAGGGCACATCGCCTCCGCCGTCATCCCCGAACTTCTGGGCAACGGCCACCAGGCCGTCGGCCTGGCCCGCTCTGAGGCCTCCGCTGAGGCCGTCGCCGCGCTCGGCGCCGAGGTCCGCCGCGGCGATCTCGACGACCTCGACGGTCTGAGAGCTGCCGCCGCCGAGGCCGACGGCGTGATCCACCTCGCCTTCAAGCACGAGGCGATGCGCACCGGCGACTTGATGGGCGCGGTCTCCGCCGATATGGCGGCCACCCAGGCGATCGGCGAGACCCTCGTTGGCACCGACAAGCCGTTCGTGTCAACGGGAGGCACGCTGATGCTCGCCATGGCCGGGATCACCGGCCGCCCTGGCACCGAGGACGACCAGTCAGGCGGCGGTCCCCGGACCGACGCGGCGAACTACACGATCAGTCTGGGCCAGCACGGCGTGCGCTCCTCAGTCATCCGGCTAGCGCCGATGGTGCACAGCGAACTCGACCATCACGGCTTCACGCCCGCGTTGATCGACTTCGCCCGCGCGAACGGCGTCGCGGCGTACACCGGCGACGGCAGCAACCGCTGGCCGGCAGCGAACACATACGACATCGGCGTGCTCTACCGCCTGGCGTTGGAGAAGGCCCCCGCCGGCTCGACCTTCCACGGCGTCGGTGACACCGGCATCACACGAAAGGTGATCGCCGAAACGATCGCCGGCAAGCTCGGGATCGAGACCAAGAGCGTCACGGACGAGGAGGCGCCGCAGTACCTCGGCTTTCTCGCCGCCTTCGCCGGCCTTGACAACCCGACCTCAAACGACAAGACCCGCGAGGTGCTGGGCTGGGAGCCGACCCATCCCGGCTGGGTCGAGGACGTGGAGACCGACCACTACTTCGGCTGAGGCACGCCTGGTTGTTGGCGATGCTGCCGGTCGCACAGGCCCGCAGCACCGCCACCCCCTGTGACATGTCGATAGCAGCACCGGCCACGAGCCCCGGCCCAGCGCTCGCGCGCACAGAGCCCGATGCGGCTAGGACACCGCGAGGCGAGCCGGGGGATGATCGCCACGATCCGACACCCCCGGGTCCCCGGCACACGTGCCCCAATCCGACGGAGCATCGCGTCGCAGGGAATACGCCTCCAATCGCGATAGAAGTCAATATGAGTTCGATGGAGAGCAGCGCCGAGGATGGGAGCGGGGTCGAGCGGATCGCGCACGTCGATTTGAGGCTCGAGGTGGTCGTCATCCCCGTGTCCGATGTCGAGCGTGCAAAGGACTTCTACGGGGGTCTCGGATGGAGACTCGACGCCGACTTCTCGTTCGACAACGGCTTCCGGGCGTCCAGTTCACCCCGCCCGGTTCCCGCTGCTCGATCCAATTTGGCACGAGAAAGACCTCGGCCGCGCCAGGCTCGGCGCAGGGCCTCTACCTGATCGTCACCGACATCGAGGGCGCCCGCAGCGCAGTCATCGCCCGTGGTGTCGATGTCAGCGAGGTGTTCCACCCCGAGACGCCAGGCGCTCAGTTCGAGCCGGGCGACCCGAGTGGCCGCGCCGTCGGCCCTGCGCCAGATCACCAGAGCTACGGCTCCTTTGCCACGTTCAGAGACCCTGACGGCAACGGCTGGCTGCTTCAGGAAGTCACGACGCGCCTGCCGGGCCACGTCGACGCGACCGAGACGGCATTCGCATCGACCGCGGACCTGGCGAGCGCGCTGCGGCGGGCGAAGGCCGCGCATGGCGAACACGAGAAGCGTGGACGGACGGACGCGAACTGGCCCGAATGGTACGCCGCGAACATGGCGGCCGAGCAGGCGGGCGAAGAACTACCGACGTGAGCACCACGAGGACGCCGTGCGGGCATCAAAGCGGCGGCCAGTGGCACAGAGCCTTATGCACTCGGGGCCGCTTCGCGGAGGTCGGCAGCCAGCCTGACCGTCTCGCGGAACGGGAGCAGCGCATGTTCGTCCCGTCTCCGTTGGTAGGTCTGCAGCGCGGATCGCTCATCAGCCCGGCCGCTGGTCCAATCAAGGACCGCATCGTGCAGGAAGGTCGCGTGAACACCTGCCATATCGATACCAAGCCCGCTCCAAGGATCCTGGTGCATCGCCGCATCCCCCACGAGCGCCCATCCTGGCCCAGCTGGCACACGCACGTAGTTCGGCTCCGGGCCGCAGCCCAGCAGCCGGCCGACCGGTCTCGCTTGCCGTACCCGCTCAGCAAACCCCCCGTGTCGAGCCAACCGTGAGTCGAACCCAGGCGGTCGTTTCCGCCTCACCGTCGCGGGTAATCAGGCGCGCCTGAGGACCCTCCATGCTCGAGGCCAACGTCGCCACCGGCATCCACCGTGTCGAGGATGCCCACACGAACTGGTACCTGGTGCAGGACGGCGGCCGGCTGACCATCGTCGATACCGGTCTGCCGCGATCGTGGGCCTCGCTGCAGACCGCGCTGGCGGGGCTGGGGCGCACGGCCACCGACGTCGATGCCGTCGTCCTCACCCACGCCCACTTCGACCACATGGGCTTCGCCCGGCGCGCGCACGAAACGCTCGGAATCCCGCTCTGGGTCCACGAGCACGAGGTGACCGTGGCCGAGCATCCCTGGCGCTACGACCACGAACGCAGCCGCGTTCGGTATTTCCGCCATCCGGCGTTCGTGAAGATCTTCATGGAGATGACCGCGATGGGGGCGCTCTGGGTCAAGGGCACGACGTCGGTGCGTACGTACCGCTCCGGTGAGCGCCTCGATGTGCCCGGTCGTCCGCGGGCGATCGCCACGCCAGGCCATACCCACGGTCATTGCTCGCTGTTCTTCGAGGACCGCGGCGTTCTCATCGCGGGCGATGCGTTCGTCACCCTCGACCCGTACACCGGACGCCAGGGGCCTTGCGTGGTCGCCGGGGCGGCAACGGCCGACACGGCCCAGGCGCTGAGCTCGCTCGACGCCCTCGCCGGCCTGGATGCCGAGACCGCGCTCACCGGCCACGGCCCGCCCTGGCGAGGATCTCTCTCCGAAGCGGTCGCTCAGGCCCGCGCGGCCGGCGGGGCATAGCCTCCTGCCGGCTTCCCGCGCGGCTTGGCTAGTCGCGATCCGGGTAGCCCCCGCGCGTGAGCACCGCACCCCTCACTGGCACGCTTGCGCCCAGCCTGCGGCTCCGGGCGATGCCGGGAGTTTGGCGCCCCCACAGCGACGCGCGGATGCTGGCCCGGATCGTCGCCGAGCACAGCCTCGCACCGGGTCGTGACGTCCTCGACGTGTTCACGGGCACGGGAGCCCTCGCTCTGGCCGCCGCGAGCGCCGGAGCCCGCTCGGTGACCGCCATCGACTCCTCCCGCCGGGCCCTGCTCACCGTGCGACTGAACGCCCGGCGTAACCAGCTGCAGGTGCGCACGTTGCGGGGCGACGTCTTTGCGCCCGTCGGGGACGCACGATTTGACCTCATCCTGGCCAACCCGCCCTACTTCCCCGGAGGGGACCGGCTGCCGGCGCGCGGACCGGCACGGGCGTGGGAAGGTGGCCCCGACGGCCGGACCCTCGTCGATCGGCTCTGCGACGGCGCGGCTGCTCACCTGCGACCAGCCGGGCAGTTGCTGCTCGTCCACAACACGATGATCGACGAACACGAGACCCGAAGGCGTCTCGAATCCGCCGGGCTGCGCACCACGATCGTCGAACGCCATCGCGGCACGCTCGGTCCGGTAGGACGGGCGGCGGCCGCACGCCTTAGGCAGCGCGACATTCTCGCCGGACCGGGCGGCGAGGAGGAGGAGATGATCGTCATCGAAGCCGTGATGGAGTCCTAGCGCGGGCGGAATCCGCCGCCCGGTCTCCTCCCTGCCATGGCGCTTCCCGATGCCGCGACGCTTCGGCGGCGGTTCGATGAGGTTGGGGGCTTCACCGTCGGCCTCGAGGAGGAGATCATGCTCCTCGAGCCCGACACGCTGGACCTCGCCCCGGTCTCCGCCGCCGTGCTCGCCCGTTTGGACGGCGACCCGCGCTTCAAGCTGGAGCTTCCCGCCGCGCAGGTCGAGCTCATCACGACGCCCACCGCCTCCGCCGCGTTGGCCATCGAGCAGCTGAAGGCCGGGCGGCGTGACCTGGCCGCCGCAGCCTCAGGGCTCGCGGTTCCGGCCGTCGCCGGCGCGCATCCGTTCGCCGGACGTCGTGGCGCGCTGACCGAAGGAGCCCGCTACGAGGAGATCAGGCGTGAGTACGGATCGGTCGCCCAGCTACAGCTCGTGGCCGCTCTGCAGATCCATGTGGCCGTAGGCGGCGCGTCTCGCAGCCTCGCCGTCTACAACGCGCTGCGCAGCTACCTGCCGGTGCTGTCCGCCCTCGCCGCCAATGCACCGTTCCAGGAAGGCGAGGACAGCGGACTTGCCTCCGTCCGGCCGGGGATTTGCGTGCAGCTTCCGCGTCAGGGCGTGCCGCCGGCCTTCGCCGACTGGGAGCAGTTGACCGCCGAGCTTTCCTGGGGCCTGGCCTCGGGCGCGGTGCGAGACCTCTCGGAGTGGTGGTGGGAGCTCCGCCTCCACCCCGCGCACGGGACAGTCGAACTCCGCGCCCCCGACGCCCAGACCACCGTGGAGGAGGCGGCCGGGATCGTCGCCCTCGTCCAGGCCCTCGTGGCCACTCTGGCGTCGGGTCACGACCGAGGCACCCTCGCCCGGTCAGTCCCGACCTGGCGGATTCAGGAGAACCGATGGTCAGCCCTGCGCGACGGCGTCGAGGGGCACCTGGTGGACGTGGCCTCGGGCGAGCGGTGTCCGACCCGCGAGTGCCTGTTCACGCTCGTGGAGATGGTCTCACCGATGGCCCGACGGCTCGGCGCGGATCACCTCCTCGCCCACACCCTCGCCTCCATCGAGCGCAACGGGGCGATGCGCCAGCGAGATGTCGGCCGAGCCCAGGGGGCGCGCGGCCTCGCCGCGTGGCTCGCCGCGCGCTTTATCGGCAGCGACTCAGACCCGGCTGAACCGGACTAACCCGGCAACGGGCGCAGAAGCGAGGTCTCGCCGCGCCGCCAGGCCGAGATCAGGTGAGCCGACCAGCGTCCTTCCAGCGCGAGCAGGGCTCGGGCGCCGAACACGATGTCGTCAGCCAGCTCCGGCTCGGCCTGGGCCAGCCCGTCGGCGAGATCCCACAGCGCGATGCTTTCGTGCACCGCGTCGGCCTCGACGTGCTCGTCGTAGAAGAGAGTGACTTCCGGCCCGTAGCCGAGGCGGCGAAACCCGTCGCCATACCGGCGGTTCGGTCCCGAGGAGGTCATCTCGAAGACCGCCAGGTGCCCGACCAACGACCCACGCAACCGCCGGTGCAGGCCGAACCACGACATCAGGTTCACCGTGGCCAGGGTGATCCCAGGCAGATGAGCCAGGTAGGCACCGTATCGCGCGTCCAGTCCGAGGCCGCGCATGGTGGAGGCGAAGAGGACGGAGTGCATGCGCTCGGGCCGGCCGCCGCCATATTCGTCCGCCTGGACCTCCACGAGTGCCGCCTTCGGCGGCCCGGTCAAGCGCGGAACTGCCCAGGAGTGGGGGTCGGCCTCCTTGAGCTGGTAGGCCGAACGGTGCGCCACGTGCTCGTGCGCCTGCTCGCGCGTGGCGCGGGTCTGAACGTAGCGCGAGAGCGGGGGCGCATCGTCCTCCTCGACCAGCCGCCGCAACTCGTCGCCCACCCGCGGACAGCGCCGCCCTGGATCGCCGACCAGGTCTCCGAGGGCGGTCTGGAACATGGCCTCCAGCTCCGCGCGGAACATGAGGATGATGGGGTTCCATTCCATTTCCGCCGGCACGCCCGCGAGACCTGCGTAGTGCAGCTCGTAGCAGAGGTAGAGCGCCATCTGCAGATCGTGGTCGTCGAGCACCGTCCCGCGATGGCCGTTGGTCGGCGCGGTCGGGAACTGCCCTGGCGTGCCGCATCCGAGGAGCTCGTACAGGCGAGCCATCCACGGGCCCCGCACGGGCGGCAGGGTAACGCTGTTGCGATCCGGCCGGACCGGTTCGGCGATGGTCACCGCCCACCTCGGAGATCGCGCGCGGCGCACTGCAGAGCGGTCATCGCCTCACGCACACGTTCGTTGCCCGTCCGGCTCACGGGTTGGAGCGCATCGAGCGCGGCTTGAACGGCGCCGTGCAGGGCGGAATCGGCGCACCCGGTCGTCGCAGAGGCCTCAGCATCGTCCGTGCGGTGCGCCCGGTGGCGCTTGAGGGCTGGGTCGCGGGCGCCGCGCGCCGGACCTTCGAGCTCCGATGGGGCCTGGAAGCGGACGACCTGATGTGTGCCATCGCAGAAAGGACGCATCTGTGACTTTCCACACCGGCACAGCGCCACCGGCGTCCGCGAGAGCTCGATGGCGTTGCCGTCCTGGTCGCGCAGCAGCACCGGTCCCCTGACCAGGTAGGGACCATCTCGATAGGGGACGATGACGACCTCGCTCCGAGCGCTCACGGCGTGTCCTTACCCCCGAAGCGTCGTCGATATCCCCTCAGCGGCTGGCGTCCTCGGCGGGGGGCTCTGGCCGCGGGACGGGTCTAGAGCCCGACCTCGTGCAGACCGCCGTGCGGGCGCTCGAGCTCGCCGGCGTCCTCGGCCGCCTCGCGCGCCTCGCGATCCGCGACGCCGCGACTGTCCTCGAGGTAGAAGATCTCGAGGATGACCTCCGGCGAGACGAAGCTCTGGCTGACGTACGCGCAGACCTTGCGCTTGACGATTGCCTCGACCGCGGCGACGAACTCGCCGGACATCGCCTGCTGGAAGGTCATCCGGGTGTGCCGGACGGTGTCCTCCTGGCCGCGGGCCAGCAGGGTGTGCTCGACCGTGAGATAGGCGTCGCGCATCTCCACGAGCACGAGGTTCTCGTGGACTTGGTAGGTGCGCGCCTTCGTGGCCCCGCGCCCGTAGTAGCGGCGGTGCAGGCCCACGATCGCGTTGGCCAGGGCCGCGAGCTGCGCTCCGTCGAGCCTCATACCCCCGGCGGCAGCCGGGGGCGTGAATGCGTTGTCTGCCATAACAGGGTCCGACGCGCACGGTCCCCGGTGCGCGGAGATCGGCATTGTTGCAGCCGCCCGGCCGGTGGGTGCGAGCTCTGTCGGCCCGCGCACCCGGCGCGCGCCCGCGCGAGGCACGGATAGACTGGCGCCTCGGGCGTTCGGCTGGAGAATGCGTGGCCGGCGCTCGCGGAGGACGTCGGGCTAGCGGGTGTGCTTCTGGGGCGTGGGGTGCTTCAGGGGCGCCACGGGAGCCTCCCCACACTGTGCACCACTTCGCGGAGAGGTTCGTCTATGCCCGAAGGCCAGTCCGCCCGTGATCGAGCCGGCGGCCAGATCAGCGTCGTCGCCCGCCACTTCGATGGCGGCATCGCCGTCGTCCCGGCGGGCGAGGTCGATATCGCCACGGCGCCGGTCATCGAAGAGGAGATCCACCAGGCGGCGATCGGACACGACTTGGTCGCGCTCGACCTGAGTCAGGTGACCTTCATGGACTCGACCGGCCTGCAGCTGATGATCGCCGCCGATCGCGACTTGCGCGAGCGCGGGGGCCGGCTCATCGTGATCACAGGCCCGCCGCAGGTCGCCCGGCTGCTCGCCCTCACCCGCGCCGACGAGCAGCTGACCGTCGTCGAGGATCTCGACGCGTGGCTCAGCGATCGTTGAGGTCGAGCACCTGAACCGGCGCCTCGATCGGGGCCTGCGCGTCGGTGGGCAAGATCGCCGTGCCGAGGGCGAAGAACTCGATCACGTGGCTGCCCCAGCCGTGGCTCTTCTCTGAGAGCGAGACCCCGACGATGCCCTCGGCCTCGAGCTCCTGCGCCTCGGTCTGCATGCGCTGCATGGCCAGCTCGCGAGCGTCGTAGAGCGCCTGGGTGAAGTTCGGGAGCTCGACGTTGCGGCCCGTCTGAGCGATCGCTTTGAGCGGCCCGCGACGGCCTACGTGGTAGACGCAGCTGCCCATGACCATCCCCACCGGCCGATACCCCGTGCGCAACAGCGTCCAGAACTCCTGCCCGGACAAGTCGCTCTGGAACGGGCGGCCGTTGGGCGCGCGGTGGAGCACGCCCTCCCGGTGCCTCACCGCCGTGCCGATGGCGATGAACTCGGCCATGTTCGGCCCCCACTCGTAGCGGCCGACGTCGAGGCGGACTCCGACGATTCCATCGGCGCCGAGCTGGTCGGCCTCCTCCTCCATGCGGGTCATGGCGAGATGACGGGCCGAGTACATGGCCTGGGAGAGCACGTCGAGCTCCCGGCTGGCCGTGGGCGAGGCGATCTGAAGGCCGATGTGGAAGATCGAGCTGCCCACGACCAGGCCGAGAGGGTCAAAGCCCGCCTGACGCACGAGCAGGAACTCGTTGACCGATAGGTCGGAGGTGAACAGGCCCTCGCGGTTCTGCTCGAGGCGCTCGCGTCCGGACTCGGGCACCCCTTCCAACGACTGCGGGTCGTACTCGGACTCGGTCACGGTGCTCCCATTCGCACCGCGGTTCTCACCTCGTCAGACGATCCCTCATCCCGCCGGCGGATGGCCGTGCCGGACGCGTGCATGGTGATCACCCAGCCCGGGCGCTCGGCCTCGCCGACGCCCGAGACGTAGTAGGGAATGCCGAGACGGCCGCGGTGCCAGCCTCGCCGGTCGGCGGTGGCCAGCGAGGAGGCGAGCGCGAGCTTCTCGCGGTGCACGGTATGGGCGAACTCGACCCCGACCGCTCCGTCGCCGTGCGTGTCCGCCACCTGGCCGTAGAGACGCGCCCGCAACGTGTCGCGCGCCGCGTGGAAGCCCTCGCCGAGCTCGGCGAGCTCCTGGTTCTGTCGTGTGGTCCGGGCGCGGCGCAGACGCGTCGCCCGCGGCGCGGAGGCGAAGACGACGACGCTGCCTGCGAGCAAACCCACCGCCTCGTATCCCGCCCGCGTCAGCCTCCACAGGTCCTGGACCGACAGGTCGGTGAGGACCGGCCACGACGTGCCGGTCGACCCGGGCATCCGGATCGCCGTGCCGCTGACGAGGTACTCGATCGTGCGTGGACCGAGATCGTGGTCGCCGCGGTGCAGGTGGACTCCGGCGACGGCGTCGGCACCGACCTGGAGCGCCTCCTCGGCCAAGCGGTCCAGGGCCCGGCGGCGCGCCATGTTCCAAGCGTCGCTGAGGACGTCGAGCTCGCAGACGACCGCGGTATGCCACTTGTAGTTGCGGACCTGGGCCGGGGAGGCGTCGGTGATCCGGTTCAGGGTCGATCCGGCCGCGACGGTGGCATACCACGGCCCGGAGAAGACGTTGACCCCTGGGTCCAGAGCGGGGAGGAGCTGCGTCGCCGTGCGCACGACGCTGGCGCCCATGACCTGTGCCAGCGGCCGCGGGCCCTGGCGGCGAAGCAGGGAGAACTCGTTGACCGAGAGCCCGCTCGTGAAGAGCGCGCCCTCGGCGCCGAGGGCCTGGAGGCGTCGCTCGGCGGCCAGGGGGATGCCGCCGCGCTCGATCCGCGCGCGTGACTCCTCCTCCGCGGCCTCGCGCTCGCCCTTGTCCTCACCCCGGGTCAAGTACCGGATACTACGGCGACCCCCGCGGGACTCCCACTAGTATCGGCGGCGTGGAGGAGGAGCGGTTCGACCTCGTGGCGGCATCGGTGCGTGCGGACGCCTCCGACGCGCGCGCCCTGGCCGAGGCGCTCGCCACCAAGCTGTGCGCGGCCCTTCCCGATCAGACGACGGTGCGCCGCCGGGCCACGCGCCGGCTCTCGCGCGAGAAGCGCGTCGAGTCCGTCGAGGTGCGTCTCGGGGAGGACACCTTCTCGCTCATCCTCGGCGGCGCCGGGGCGCTCACCCAACGTGCCCGCACGGTGCGCGGGGTCGTCATCAAGCGCGAGGAGCTGCCGCTCGATCGCTGGCTGGGCGCGCTCGATCAGGCGCTGGCCGAGGAGGCGCGCCGGTCCCAGACGGCGCGGGTGGCACTCGAGCAGCTGCTCGAGTGAGCCGCTCGCGCGGGCCGACGCCCACGCGTCACTCGAGCCCGCCGCCGCGCCCCAGCGCGGTGCGCAGGTAGTCGCGCATCCGGGGCTGCTCGGCCGAGCCCAGGGCCTCGAGCAGCCGGGCAAGCCCGGCGAGCGCCTCGGGTCCGAGCTCGTCGTGCAGCGAGCGCTCGATGGCACGCGCGGCGCGGCGCTGGGTGGTGAGTCGCTCGATCGCTCGCGCCGTCGGCGTGACCACCTTCTCGCGCCGATCGCTCGGCGACGGCTGCACCGTGACGTAACCGCGGTCGCGCAGCCCGGCCACGAGCTTGCTCGCGCCCTGCCGCGAGATCCCGAGCTCCCGGCCGATGGCCGAAACGGTCGCCTCGCCCGTGCGCGCACAGATCCGGAGCGCCCGGGTGTCGGGGAAGCGGCGATCCGCGAAGCCTGCCTCGGCCATGGCGGCGTCCAGGCGGATCTGGTAGCCGACCCACGCCCGTCGCAGAGCCACGCCCAGCCGTAGCTCGGGCGTCTCGCCGTCGGATGGATCCGGCCTGTCCCCCATGTGCGCTCAGCCTGCCAGCCCCCGCGGTCAGAGGCGCGGTTAATGGCAACTTAGGTTGACATTCTAGCGGCGGTGGGCTATCCCTTCGCGAGTGCGGCGAGGAAGTGCAGCCTCAGTGGTGCTCGCCCCATTTCTCCTCATCGCCGCCGTAGCCGCGCTCGCGGCCGTCCTGGTCGCCAGCTGGCTCGGCCACGCCCCGGCGAGCGCCTCCTCGTCACGCCTGGCCACGAGGGCACCCGCAGCCGCAGCCGCAGCCGCGGCCAAGCAGGAGAGCGGGATCCACAAGATCAAGCACGTCGTGATCATCATGCAGGAGAACCGGTCGTTCGACTCGTACTTTGGCGCCTTCCCGGGGGCCAACGGCATCCCGGCCAAGCACGGCGCAGCGACCGTGTGCGCCCCCGATCCGCACAGCGGCCGGTGCGTGCGCCCGTACCACGACCCGGCGGATGTCAACGGCGGCGGTCCGCACAACGCCAAGGCGGCGGCGACCGACATCGCCGGCGGGAAGATGAACGGCTTCCAGGCGGCAGCGGAGGCCGGCACCAAGGGGTGCGGCATCAACCAGATCGACAACCCGGCGTGCAGCTCCCTGGCCACGCCGGATGCGCTGGGCTACCACGACGCGAGGGAGATTCCGAACTACTGGCAGTACGCGCAGCACTACGTCCTCGATGACCGGATGTTCGAGCCCAACCGGTCGTGGAGCTTCGCCTCGCACCTTTACATGGTCTCCGGCTGGGCCGCCTACTGCCCGACCTTCGGCGATCCCGCGAGCTGCCACAGCGACATCAACCAGCACCCCTTCGGGAAGGATCGCGCCACCCGCGGGCCCGGACCGCTCTACCCCACCGTCCACTTCGACTGGACCGACATCACCTACCTGCTCCACCGCGCCGGGGTGAGCTGGCGCTACTACAGCGAGAACGGCATCGAGGCGGACTGCCCCGATGACCAGATGACGTGCCCGCCGCAGCCGCAGATCACGGGCCCGGGGCTGACCACGGTCACGCCGGTGATCTGGAACCCCCTGCCCGAGTTCGACACGGTCAACCAGGACGGGCAGACCGGCAACATCACGACCGTCGCCAATTTCTATACGGCCGCGCGCCGTGGCGCCCTGCCCTCGGTTTCCTGGATCGTTCCCAACCAGGCCGATTCCGAGCACGCGCCCGGCAAGGTCTCGGCCGGCCAGGCCTACGTCACGGGATTGATCAACGCGATCATGCGCGGGGCCGATTGGGACAGCACGGCGATCTTCGTCTCCTGGGACGACTGGGGTGGCTTCTACGACCACGTCACGCCGCCCACGGTCGACCGCAACGGGTACGGCCTGCGCGTCCCCGCGCTCGTGATCAGTCCCTACGCCCGTATCGGCTGCGTCGATGACCAGACGTACTCCCAGGACATCTACCTGAAGTTCATCGAGGACGACTTCCTCGGCGCTCAGCGCATCAACCCGAAGACCGACGGCCGTCCCGACCCTCGGCCGGACGTACGCGAAAGCCAGCCCATCCTCGGCTCCATCGCGCGGGATTTCGACTTCTCCCAGCGCCCGCGTCCACCGCTGATCCTGCCCCTTCACCCTCGACCCGGTCCGGCGTCGACGCTCGGCAGCCCGGCGCCGGCTTCCGGGTGCGGCTCGAACCTCGTGGTGTCCGCCGCGCCCGGCCGCGTCCACATCGGGCGCCGGACCAGGCTGCACGTCGCGGTGTTCGTTTCGCGCCTCTCGGCCCGGGGAGCCATCGTGCGCGCTCCGGTTGCGGGCGCGGTCGTGACCGTCGCCGGCCACCGGGTGCGCACGGGCAAGGCCGGGAGCGCGACGCTCACGCTCGTGATCCGGCGCGGCGGGTCTCAGCGCGTCCTCGCGACCCGGTCAGGGCTGCAGGCGAGCGCGACGGTCCGCGCCGGCCCGTGAGCCAGAGCGTGGCCGACTAGCGCGCGGTCCAGCCCTGATCGAGCGTCACCGGCACGCCGGTGAAGGCGCGGCCCATCGGTCCGGCGAGGAAGGCCACGACCTCGGCGACCTCGTCCGGCTCGATCAGCTCCTTGAC
This sequence comes from uncultured Solirubrobacterales bacterium, assembly GCA_963795525.1. Lineage (GTDB taxonomy): Bacteria > Actinomycetota > Thermoleophilia > Solirubrobacterales > Solirubrobacteraceae > Palsa-465. The sequence goes on along the minus strand of CAWCIA010000005.1, from coordinate 28,189 downwards.
GGCATGCGGGGCCAGGATCACCTCTTCGAGCACGTCGGCCTCGGCCATGTCGTGCACGCGCGCCTGGTCGGCGATCTGGCGTTCGACGAGGGGCGTGCGGACGTAGCCCGGACACACCGCGGTCGCGGTGATGCCGTGCTCGGCGCCTTCGAGAGCGAGGGTCTTGATGAGACCGAGGACGCCGTGCTTGGCCGAGACGTAGGCGGCCTTGAAGGGCGAGGCGACGAGCGCGTGGGCGGAGGCGATGGCGACGAACCGGCCCGCGCCGGATTCGCGCAGCGCGGGCCAGGCGGCGCGGGCGAGCAGGAATGGGCTTGTGAGGAGGAGCGCGACGATCGTCTCCCACCGCTCGACCGGGAACTCCTCGATCGGAGCGACATGCTGGATGCCGGCGTTGGCGACGACGACATCGAGGCGGCCGAACCGCTCGAGCGCCGCCGCGACGGCGTCCGCGTTGGCCGCCGCCTGGGTGAGATCGGCCTCGTGCGCCACCCCCGGTCCGTCCGGATCCGGATGGACGTCCACCGCCAGCACATCCATTCCGCCCTGGCTGAGGCGCGCCGCGACGGCGCGGCCGATCCCGCTCGCGGCCCCGGTGACGAGCGCCGCCCTGCCGGCAAGCTCGGAACTACTCACCCGCCGCAGGATAGGCGCCGAGGGCTCTCAGGGCATGGGGGGCGCCTCGTCGAAGCAGACCAGGCGGCTGTCGGCCAGTGCTGCTGACCGGTGACCATGGATCCCCTGGTAGCCCGGATCGGCGATCATCGCGAGGAAGGCCTGGCGCGAGGGATAGCGGACGAGCAGGAGCATGTCCCAGTCCTCGCCCGGTGGACCGATGACGCCCGCCCCCGGCGCCGCCATGTGCAGGACCCGGCCGCCCACCCGCTCGAGATGCGGGACGACGGCGAGCCCGTAGCGCTCGTAGGCCTTCCGGCCGGTGATCCCGTCGCCGGCGTCGATGCCGTCGGCGCGCGCCTTGAAACGCAGGAGGTTGAGCATGACGATCGGCGCCGGGTCGGTGGACTCGGCCAGCCGCCGCAGCTGATCGGCCGTCGGCTCGAGCGTTTCCGCCGTCACGCGGAGGCTCCGGCGGGGGCGACGACCGCGGCGGCCGGCGGGCCGGAGCGGATGAGGCCCGACCAGATCTCGGTCAGGGTCTGGAGCGCCACCTCCGGCGTGACCTCCGAATGCGGTGAGCCGAACACGTCGAGGAGGTAGGACACGTTCATGAGGTTGAGCGCGCGGGCGGTCTGCGTCGGGTCCGCGAGCCGGGCCAGGCCGCGGTCCGCGAGGACGCGGAGGAAGGCCTCGATGAGTGCCTCGAAGCGCCCGAGGAGCAAGCGGTAGGCGGTATCGATTCGCTCGTCGTGGCTCGACGCCTCGGCGATGGCCCGCAGGAGCGGACCGCTTGCGCTGAAACCCCGCACCGGCGCCTCGAGCGCGGCGCGGACGGCGTCGTGATCGCTCGCCCCAGTGGCGAACAGCCGCTCCTCGTAGCGGTAGAGCTCGGTGCCGGCGTCTTCGAGCAGGCGCACCACGAGGTCGCCGAGATCGTCGAAATGGCGGTAGAAGAGCGTCCGGCTGAGACCCGCCGCGACCATGAGCTCCTCGACCGTGAGCTCGCGGAAGGGACGCTCGCGCAGCGCGGTCTCGGCGGCGGCGATGATCTGGGCACGGACCTCCTCACGGCGCTGGCGCTGCGCGGATCGACGTCGCGATGTGCTCATGGGCGCGCGAGCCTACCATGGTCTTGACACTGTGTCACACGTCATGTAGCGTCGCGCCCCGCTCGGTCGAGGCGACACCGGAGGGTGCTCAGATGACGAGGGAATTCGTTCGCTCACGTGTCCGGTCGCGACGCGGGCTCGCGCTCGGCGGGATGATGGGCCTCGCTTCTCTCGGAGCTATCGCCCTGACCGTGGCCCCGGCGTCGGCCACGCACGCCACGCGGGGCGAGGCCGCCGCCGCTCCCGCATCGGCTGCGTCGGCGCCCGCGACGGGCATTCACAAGATCAAGCACGTGATCATCATCATGCAGGAGAACCGATCCTTTGATCAGTACTTCGGGACCTACCCCGGCGCGGACGGGATCCCGCGCAACAAGAAGGGCCGGTTCACCGTCTGCGTGCCCGACCCGGCGAGTGGCAAGTGCGTGAAGCCCTACCTGGACACGAGCGACATCGACGGCGGCGGGCCGCACATGTACCCGGACGCGGTCGCCGACGTCGATGGCGGGAAGATGGACGGGTTCATCAAGAGCCGCGAGTCCGGGCACCTCGACACCGACATCCTCGGCTGCGTCGCCAAGGGGCTGCCCAACACGTGCGACGACGTGATGAGCTACCACAACGGCAAGCAGCTGAAGAACTACTGGGCGTACGCGAAGAACTTCGTCCTTCAGGACCACATGTTCGAGCCCAACCTGGGCTGGAGCCAGGTCTCGCACCTCTACATGGTCTCGGCCTGGTCGGCCAAGTGCGTGCCCAACAAGCCGAAGACGTGCAAGACCGACGTCATCAATCCGGACACCGACCTGAGTCAGGGCACGGGCAACATCGGCCTCACCGCGCTGCAGAGCGTCTCGGACCCGGGCGACACGTACCCCACGAGCTCCCAGTCGCAGTACGCGTGGACGGACATCACCTACCTCCTCCACAAGCATCACATCAGCTGGAAGTACTACCTCTCTCTGGGCACCGAGCCCGACTGTGCCGATGGCGCCATGACGTGCAAGCCGGTGGCTCAGAACGTCAAGACGCCGGAGATCTGGAACCCCCTCGTCGACTTCACCACCGTTCACCAGGACCATCAGCTCGGTGACATCGTCCCCAGCTCCCAGTTCTACAAGGACGCGCGCAAGGGCACTCTGCCCGCCGTCTCCTGGCTCATCCCGAGCGGCGACTACAGCGAGCACGCGCCGGCCCGCATCAGCTGGGGCCAGAACTACGTGACCCAGGCGATCGACGCGGTCATGAAGAGCAAGGACTGGAACTCGACGGCGATCTTCGTGGCCTGGGATGACTGGGGCGGGTTCTACGACCACGTCAAGCCACCCAAGGTGGACGGCCAGGGTTACGGCCTGCGCGTCCCCGGGCTCGTGATCAGCCCGTACGCGCGCCAGGGCTACATCGACCATCAGACCCTCAGCTTCGACGCCTACCTGAAGTTCATCGAGGATGACTTCCTCGGCGGCTACCGCATCAACCCGAAGACCGACGGCCGGCCGGACCCGCGGCCCGGCGTGCGCGAGAACGCGAAGATCCTCGGGAACCTCGTCAAGGACTTCGACTTCGACCAGACCCCGCGCAAGCCGTTCCTGCTGCCCGTGCTGCCGCCGAGCAAGCTGCCTCCGCCGGTCACGGCCCTGCAGGCGATCCACAACTAAAGCGGGCTCGCGTATGAGACACCTGCGAACCGCCCTTCCCCTGGCTCTCGCCGCGCTCCTGCTCGCGACCGGCTCGGCCGTGGCCGCCCATGCCCCGGCATCGCACCGCCATCGCGTCAAGTTGAGCGGGGAGATCGAGACGCTCTTCTCCAAGGGCCAGGTCGCCGTGGCCGGCACCCGCGACACCGACGCCGGGATCCTCGACGGCACCGTGGCGGGAAGCCCGCGCTGGGACGGGGCGCTGCGCCAGGTGGTGACGTGGGGATCGAGCCTCCACGCCACTGCCAAGGGCACGATGTTCGCCGCCGACGGCAGCATGCGGTTCACCTGGAAGGGCCAGTTCGTCCCCGCCACGAACTCCGGCATCGAGCTCACCGGCACCGTGACCGTCACCGGCGGGACGGGCCGCTACGCCGGTGCCCACGGCCACCTGGCGCTCACCGGCACCGCCTCGGTGAGCCTGGCCGCGACGAAGTCGACGTTCGATCTCGCGGGGACGCTGCGCTACCGCTAGCGGGGTCGGGCCTAGCGGAAGCTCGCCGAGGTGCCGATCACGCGCCCGCTCGCGTCGAGCGCCTGGACCTCGAAGGTCGTTTTACCCTTCGGCACCGGGATCGCGGTCTCGAAACCGGACTTCGTGCGCGTGGCCACCGGCGTGAGCGAGCTCGCGCTCGAACCGCCGAGCACCCGCCACGCGGCGGCGCGCGTCGCCCCGTTCCAGCTCGCGTAGACCGTGTCCTGCGCGCCCGTGTGGGTGACCGCGCCGGAGGGCGGGTAGAGCGGCTGGCCGTCCCAGCTCTCGACCTGCGCGCGGTAGCTCAGGTCCGGGCCGGGAAGGTCAGCGTCGAGGACGAGCTTGCCCGAGCTCGTGTACTCCGAGAAGCCGGGCACCGAGCCCCAGCCTACGAACACGTTGCCGTTCGTCAGCGTCTGGGTGTTGCCCATATAGTCGGCGTCGAATTCGTCGGTCCGGGTGTACTGCGCGAGCAGCGTGGCCTCGTGCGTCGCGGAGTTGAGCTTGAGCACGAGCGCGCGTGAGAGACCGGTCGGCGAGACGTACGTGCCGCCGCCGGTGATCTGGCAGCAGTGGTCGTCGAAGACGGTGAGGATGCCCCCCGGGTGCAGCTGGGCGTCGTGCTGCCACTCGAACTCGGCGCCCGGCCCGAACCTGTAGGTCGAGCGGCGACCGCCGAGCTGCCACTGGATCTGGCCACCGGTCGAGACGCCGTAGACCGCCCAGGTGTTGCGCATCGAGACGACGAAGCTGCCGTCGTTGTGAACATCAATTGCGTTGACGTGGAAGGCGTCCCAGGGGAAGCCGTTCGTGGGCAGCGACGCCTGCGACTGGGCGAGTGGGATGTGGTCGAGCGCGTCCCAGGAGCGCACGAGCTTGCCCGTCTTCAGGTTGTACTCCTGGACCGCCGAGTCGATGAGCGCACCGTTGTAGGCCCCGCCGTAGCTCGAGAGGTTCATGGGTACGTTCTTGTTCGCGGTGACCCAGGCGTCATCGCCGCGGATGACGATCTCGTGCAGCGTGACGACCCAGCCGTTCGTCGCCTTCAGCCGCGCCACCGTCTGATAGTGCTGGTTGACCACGATGTCCTCGCCCGACTCGGTCGCACCGGTGGAGGAGACGACGCCCTGCCACCAGGCGAGCGCCGGCTTGCCCTCGTAGGTCTGCAGGCTGAGGTTGGCGGCCACAACCTTCGTCGGCACGGGCTGGAACCACACCGGTTGCATGCTCCGGTCGAGGATGAGCGGCCCGCTCTGGCCCTGAATCGGCGGGCGCGTGATGTCGAGGAAGTTGGTCAGGAAGACGTAGCCGGGCTCGCGCGCGGCGGCGGCCGTCGCGGTGGCCGCGCGGACCTTCGGCGGGTGCAGACCCGGAGCGGAGACGAAGCTGTAGGAGTTCTTCGTCGTGTAGGCCCCGATCGGCGCTCCGTGCGAGTTGCCGGCCACGAGGTCGACGGCCACGAAGAGCACGACCGCGGTGGCCACGCCGATGACCATGCCCGTCCCCCGCACGCCCGGCTGTGCGGGGCGAGGCAGGGTGAGCCAGGTCATCAGCGCGGCGGAGGCGCACAGCCCGGCTCCGATCCAGTAGGCGAGCCGGAAGCCATCCGTGAGGGCTTGGTCGACGCCCTGGTTGTGCCCGATCTCGTGCGTGGTCAGCGTGGTCGCCAGGGTGATGAGCACGGCCAGCCCGAGGCCACCACCCACCTGGCGCGAGGTGTTGACGAGACCCGAGGCGAGGCCGGCCTGGCCCTCCTTGGCGCCCTGGGTGGCAGCGATCGTCGAGGGCACGATCGAGAACCCGATGCCGGCTGCGGTGAGCAGGCCAGGCAGGACGATGTAGCCGATGGCGCTCCCGCTCTCGGCGATGCGGGCGAACAGCACCATGCCGACCGTCATCATGAGCAGCCCACCCCCGAGCACCGAGCGCACGCCGAAGCGGCCGACGAGCTTGCCCGCCTGGCGCGCGCACACCATGATCGTCAGCGCCATGGGCAGGAAGGTCAGCCCGGTGTGCAGTGGCGAGAGCCCGAGCACCTGCTGGAGGTAGAGCGAGCCGACGAACCACATCGGGAAGAGCGAGGCGCTGAAGAGCAGAACGATCAGGTTGGCGTTGGCCAACGGGCGCGTGATCTCGCGGAAGGGCACGAGCGGCGCCGTGGCCACGCGCGCCTCGACGAAGGTGAAGGCGCCGAGCAGCACGAACCCGAGGACAATGGGAACAAGCGCGTGGGCCGCCCCCCAGCCGTACACGCCCGCCTCCACGATGCCGTAGACAAGAACCATCTGACCGACGGTGAGCAGGACCGCGCCGGCCAGGTCGAATCCCGGGCCACCCTGCGCGCGGCGGCGGTCAGCCACGACCCGGAGGGCGACGAGGACGGCGAGGACGGCGATGGGCGGGTTGATGAGCAGGACCCAGCGCCAGCTGATCTCCTGAGTGATGAGCCCGCCGAACAAAGTTCCTGCGGCTCCGCCGAGCCCGTTCATGGCGCCCCACAAGCCGATCGCGCGGTGGCGCTCAGGGCCGGCCGGGAAGGAGGAGGTGATGATGGCCAGCGAGGAGGCGGCCATGAGCGCACCACCGAGGCCCTGCACGGCCCGGGCGATGATGAGCATCTCGCGGTTGCTCGCGGCCCCGCCGATGAGCGAGGCGAGGGCGAACACGAAGAAGGCGACGACGAACGTGCGGCGCTGGCCGAAGTGGTCCGCCGCCCGGCCCCCGAGCATGAGGAACCCGGCGAAGGTGATCGCGTAGGCGTCGACCACCCACTGGAGCTCGGCCTGGGAGAAGGTCAGGCTCGACTGGATCGAGGGCAGCGCAACGTTGACGATGCTCAGGTCGAGGATGACCATGAACTGGGCGACGCAGCAGACGATCAAGATCCAGCGCAGGCGGGTGCTGGAGAGGGAACTCCCGGTCGCCTGCGACGGCGCCGGAGTCTCCGGCGGCTCGCGTGAAGGTAGTGCCGTTTCGTCGCGCGTCTGCATCAGGCCTGGTCCTGGAAGCTTCCCGATTCCCCCGGACGGCCTTGGCTGATCATGAGGTAACGAGCGCGAAGCGGTCTCGGGCCCGCCGATCGTAGCGAGTCGACGCATCAGCTGAGCGTCTAGGCTTGACTCGCGGTGTAAGCGGGCGATAACCGCTCGCATGAGCAGCCCTGTGGCCGCTCATGGGTTCTGTAGTCTCAGACGATGTCTTCCGGGGAGGGCGCACAGTTATGAGAAAGCCTCTGATGATGGCGATCGTTGCCGCCGTGGCGGTCGCCGGGTGCGGCAGCTCGTCGAGCAAGTCGACGACGAGCGCGCCGGCGCCCGCGGCTTCGGCGCCCGCGACGGCGTCGACGGCCACGACCGCGTCCAAGCCGGCCAAGCGGCATCCCGCCCATAAGGCGAAAGCCAAGGCGATCACGCACACCACGGCGGCGAGTGCGCCCGCCACGACGTCGACGGTCACCCAGGCCGCCGCGCCGGCGCAGACGACGACGTACGTGCCCACGACGCGCACCGTCGCGCCGACGACGACCGCGGCGACGACGGACAAGCCGGCAACGACCACGACGACGGCGAAGTCGACGCCCACGCCGAAGAAGAAAAAGAAGCCGACGGTCTACGGCGGGTATTGAGCCCGTCGACCCTGGGGCTGAGCCGGCCTACGCCCGCGCGCCCGCGTCCCAGCGCTCCTCGATCCGGGCGAGCCGCCACACCGCGAGGGCGAGCACCCACGTGAGCACGAACAGGGCCGCGATCGCGTAGCCGAGCGTGTTGATGTCGATCCCGGCGACCCAGCCCCAGAATCCGCCATGCAGCCCGAGGCGCGGGGCGAGCAGGCCGAGCAGCTCCACCGTGCCGACGAGCAGCGCGATGGCCACCGACAGCCCGGTGATGGTCAGGTTGTAATAGACCTTCCGGACCGGCTTGGAGAAGGCCCAGCCGTAGGCGAAGTTCATGAACGAGCCGTCGATCGTGTCGAGCAGCGACATCCCGGCGGCGAAGAGAATGGGCAGGCAGAGGATCGCGTACACCGGCAGGCCGGCCCCCGCCGCGCCGGCGGCGAGGAACAGGAGCGCCACCTCACTCGCGGTGTCGAACCCGAGCCCGAAGAGGAGCCCCACGGGATACATCTGCCATGGGCTCCCGACGCCGCGCACGGCGCGGCCGTAGATGCGATTCATGAGCCCGCGCGAGCCCAGCTCGCGCTCGAGCTCGGCCTCGTCGTAGCCGCCGGAGCGCATGCCTCGGAAGACGCGCAGGATGCCGATGAGGATGACGAGGTTGAGGCCGGCGATGGCGTAGAGGAAGCCGCCCGAGATGCCCGTTCCGATCAGGTTCGTGACCTGATGCAGGCCGGAGTTCCCGTGGCGCACCGGGCCGTCCAGCGCCCGGAACCCCGCGGCGAAGAGCAGCGAGAGCACAAAGACGACCGACGAGTGGCCGAGGGAGAAGAAGAAGCCGACGCTGAGCGGGCGTTGGCGCTCGGCCATGAGCTTGCGCGTCGTGTTGTCGATGGCCGCAATGTGGTCAGCGTCGAAGGCGTGACGCAAGCCGAGCGCATAGGCGGTCAGGCCCAGGCCGACGGTGAACGTTCCCGAGGCGCCGACCCGGAAGCGGTGGGGAGCCACCAGCGCGATGAGGATCCCGAAGCCGAGGACGTGGAGGCCGATGACCACGGCCGTCATCGCTCCCGCCACACGCCACTCGCTCCTGCTCAGTCTCAGCATGGCTGTCTCATCTCTTGCTGTGCTCGCCCGGCGTGGACGGGCGCCCGCGGACGGGCTCCGCGGGCGCCCATCGTGCACGGCGCTACGGCAGAGCGAGCTCCGTGATCGCTCCGTCGCTCACCGTCACGCGTTCCGAGCGCGACGGCGGATCCGCCCATACCAGGTACTCACCCACGGGCAGGCTGCCGAAGATCGCGGCCAGGACCGAGCCCGACCGCGATCGCCGCTCGTGCACTCCGGTGTGGACGCGGCTGCTGCTCCCCGTCGGGCTGATCTCGATCTCGCTGCCGCGGTAGCGGTCGTCGGGGTAGATGACGAGCGCTCCCCGCCCCTCGCCGATGTCGAGGCTGACGCTGGCCGTGACCGTGTGGGCCGATGCGAGGTCCGGATGCATGCGCATGTCGCTCCTCTCAGGCCGCGGCGAGCGGGGCCGTGGCATACCCGCTGAGCGGCGTGGCCAGGTACGGGAAGACCGACCGGAACCGCGTGGCGTTCGGGCCCAGGCCGTCCGTGAGCAGCGCGGCCGCGGCGTCCGGCGTGTAGCTCGGGTTCACGAGCGGGTAAGTGGCGCCCGCGATCGCCCGCAGCTCGACCGAGACGACGTCGTCGAACACGCGCCGTCCATTCGGGAAGCCGGAGGCGTCGCCGCCGATCAGCCCCAGCGGGTTGGGCTTGCGGGCCGGCGGAATGGCGAGGTTCAGCCGGAGCTGGTCCGCGTAGGTCGGCCCGGTGTAGTTCTGGAAGCCCGGCACGACGCCCGAGGGCAGGCCGGTCAGCAGGATGGCCACCAGGTCGGCTCGGGCCGCGCTCAACCCCGCCAGCTTCGGGAAGACGCCCGGGTAGAGGCCGGGCAGCAGCCTCGCCAGCTCCGGATGCCGGACATAGTCGAGGAACTGGACGTCCTGGACCGCGGGCAGCGAGTTCCACAGATCCTTCTCCCCCATGGGCACGATCACCTCGTTGAACAGCGGATTGCCGAGTCGGGAGACCTGGACCCAGGGGCCGACCCCCTGGCGGCGGCCGCCAGCTTCGAGGACCTCCGCCCGGCGGCGGCTCGCCCCCGCCCACACACCGATCACCGATGAGGTCTTGGCCGGATCGCTCGGCGTGGCTCCGGTGCTCGTGAGCGCCGTCTTGGGAATCGTGATGGCGATCGAGTGAACCCCGAACCCGTTCGTTCCGTTCACGCCCGCCGCGGCGGCCATATGGGCGATGTGGAGGTTCTGGAACGGCCGCAGATCGCCGAGATCGAAGATCGCGCCGAGGTCGACGTAGAAGCCATCGAGCCGCTGGCCGGCGAACACGGTGTGCCCTGCGCGAACATGGTGGATGGCCTGCGCGGCTACGTTCTCGTAGTTCGGCGTCGAAGCGGGGCCGATGTTGCACGGCGGGCATGCGAGCCCCTCACCCAGGACCTGCCGCTTGCCGTTCGCGACCCGGGTCACGGTGTAGAACTGCCGCCGGTTCCAGTTCGGGCTGGCGATATCCGTGATCGGGCCGGTGTTGTAGAGGAACGTGTTCGGGTTGCGCACTTCGGTGGTGAACATGAACTCGTACACGATCTCCGGGACGCCGTCGGCGTCGTTGTCGATGTAGATCGAGTAGCGGACGTCCTCACCGAACTCGAAGAAGTTCGGCCCTCCGAACGGCGCCTCGAGGGGGAGGTAGTTCGAGATGATCGTGACCATGCTCGGGTCCTCAGGACTGACGAACGCGTACAGGTCGGTGTTGTCGGCGACCGGGTCCTTGCTGATCGCCGGCGCCTCGCGATGAGACGACATGTCAATTGCCTCCAAGGGTCAGTGGAATGAAATGCGGGGAGGCGATCGCCGCCCCGCTGCGGTCAGCGTGCGGCGCGAGCGATGCGCGCGGCGAGCTTGCGGTCGTGGACCGTCACCTCACGGTCCGCGGCCATGACGGCGATCTCGCCCTTGCGCGGATCCCGCACGTAGGCGACAACGGGCTCGGAGCTCTCCGGGTCCGCATGCGCCTCCGCCTCGTCGGCCAGCAGCGCCCCGATGGCTGTGGCGCCCACGGCCGCTCCGGCGGAGTTCTTGACGAATCCACGTCTGGTCAGGTCAGTCACGGTGTTCCTCCTATTGGATGTGACACCGAGCGACCGGTCAGCGACCCCATTTCGGCTCCCGCGACACGGATGTCGGTAGCGAGGCCGGGCACTCGACTCTTCTCTCAGCTGCCTATACGCCGGGGGCTAGCGGGCGGATCACTCCCGGCCGGCTCACATCTGGCGACGAGGGGTCAGTCGCGGAGAACGAAGGCGCAGGCTGCAGTCATGCGCTCGGCACGGGCGCGGGCGCGGCGCGTCCCCCGTCGGCCGGCGCCGCGCTCTCGAAGGAGATGCTGAGCACGGCACCCCCGCCTGGCGCGTTGGCCGCTCGGGCGAAGCCACCGTGCGCCTCCGCGGACTGCTTGACGATGGCCAGGCCGAGGCCGGACCCGGGCATCCGCCGGGCGTGGTCGGCGCGGTAGAAGCGGTCGAAGACGTGGTCGAGATCGCGCTCCTCGAAGCCCGGGCCGTGGTCGCGGACGCTCAGCACCCCGTCCCGAAGGCTGACCTCGATCAGCCCGTCCGGCGGGCTCCACTTGCGGGCATTGTCGATGACGTTGGTCACCGCGCGGCCGACCCGGTCGGGCGCGTTGACGATGACCGTCGGGTCGACGTCGAGCTCGAAGCTCAGCCGCGGCGCCCGACGCTGCGCGCGCGCGACGGCGTCGCGGACGACGCCGTCGAGCTCGATCGTCTCGGTGTGCTCGTTCGGCACCGACCCGCGCGCGAGCTCGAGCACGTCGCCCACGAGCTGGGTCAGCTCGTCGAGCTCGGCCACGATCGCACCCTGCAGCTCGCGCCGGTCCTCCTCCGGGAGCCGGTCGGCGTCGAGGAAGATCTGGATGTTGCTCCGCAGCGCGGCCATCGGCGTGCGCAGCTCGTGCGAAGCGTCGGCGATGAGCTGGCGCTGGGACTCGATCGAGCGCTCGAGCGCGTCGAGGGTGGCGTTGAAGCTGGCCGCGAGCCGGGCGAGTTCGGCGCCGCCGCGCTCCTCGAGCCGCCGGGGGTGCTCGAGCGCGCTCGTCACCTGCTCGGTCTGCTTGGAGAAGCGCCTGATCGGGGCCAGCGCCGTGCGGGCGATGATCGCCCCGAGCACGGCGGCGAGGAGGACGCCCGCGCCGACGAGGAGCGCGTAGGTGAGCGCGAGGCCGTGGAGGACGGAGTCGGTCGAGGTGAGGGGCAGCCCGACCTGCACCCCCTGGTGGTCGAACGGGTCGCCGATGGTGAGGATCTCGACGTGGGTGCCGCGGACGGTGGCTGTCGAGTAGAAGCTGCCGCGCGCGATCTTGGCGAGGTCCCGGACGCGCTGGTCGACCGGTAACTGCGGCGTGCCGCCGTTACCCGCCCTGACGCTGCCGTTCGGCTCGACGAACTGGAAGTAGCCGGGCGCGTCGCCGAGAGCGGGACTGGGCGGGACATCGCCCTGTTCGACTGGACCGCCGCCTGGGCCGCGCTGCCCATCGACGCCCTGATGGGGAAATCCGTGGGGATGCGGCTGCAGGAACGGGGCCGCACGGCTCTGGAGCTCTTGCTGGACCTGGCCGATGAGATGCGAGCGCGTGCTCAGATAACCCACGACACCAAGCGTCACGGCCACCGCGGCCACCGCGAAGGCGGCCGCCGCCGTGATGCGCCGGCGCAGGCTCACGGCTCGCGCAGGACGTAGCCCACGCCGTGCACGGTCTGGATGAGGCGGCGCTCGCCGCTCGCCTCGAGCTTGCGGCGCAGGTACCCGATGTAGACGCGCAGGGCATTGCCAGCCAGACCGAAGTCGTAGCCCCACACGCGGTCGTAGATGAGCTCGGAGCTGAGCACCCGGCGCGGGTTGAGCATGAGCAGCTCGAGCAGCTGGTACTCGGTACGGGTCAACTCGATCGTGCGATCTCCGACCCGCGCGGCATGCGCGTCGGCGTCGAGCTCGAGTTCGTGGAAGCGCAGCGAGCGGCCGTCGGCGCCGTCCACGTGGCGGCGCATGATCGCGCGCAGTCGGGCCTGGAGCTCGCGCACGTCGTAGGGCTTCACGAGGTAGTCGTCGGCACCCACCTCGAGCCCGTCAACGCGGTCCTCGACGGCATCGCGGGCGGTGAGCATGAGGATCGGCGTCCGGTTCTCGGCCGCGCGCAGCCGCCGGCAGACCTCCATGCCGTCGATGTCCGGCAATCCGAGGTCGAGGATGATCGCGTCGGGGACGCTGGTTTCGGCCTGGAGAAGCCCCTCCTGCCCGTTCGGTGCCGTGAGGATCTCGTAGCCGCCGAGCAGCAGCGCCCGGCGGAGCGCCGAGCGCACGGCGTCGTCGTCTTCGATCACCAGGACGCGCATCGCGACCTCCTCTGCTCGACGGTGGGGGCGCCCGCGTGAGTTTGGCGGATTCCCCGTGTCCTAGCCATCAGATCGACCGGCGCCCAGGGGCGGACGGACTGGCCTTCCGCACACCGGGGCGCAGGAAAGGACGACGCTCGAGGGCGGCTCCGCCGGCGGGCAACTGGTCACACCTCATCGCCACCCAGCTTCGGCGCGCGCGCGAAGCGCAAGCTCGCAGCGATGTAGGAGAGACATAAGTTCATCGGCTCATAAGCCGCTCCGACAGCTTCCTTAGGACCTGACCCAATCGTGTCCAGCGTGGGCGCCACCAATCCCCGTCTCTCCCGCTCGGCGGCGAGACGGTCTACGACCTCACGAGTCCGACGGGTTGACGCGGCGCTTGGAGGCGTACATGGCCGCGTCGGCGGCCAGCATGAGCTCGGCCGGCGTCGTCCCATCCTCCGGGTAGAGGGCGACGCCGGCGCTCACGCGCACCTTGACCGTCTCGCCCGGCACCCCCTCGATGTCGAAGGGCAGCGCGAGAGCGCTCTCGCACCGTTCCGCGGCGGCGAGCGCGCTCTCACGCGCCGTGGCGGGTCTGAGGTCGGTGAGAAGCAGGACGAACTCGTCCCCGCCGAGACGGGCGAGGGCCTCGCCGTCCCGGGTGACGTTGCGCCACCGGCGCGCGACGTCGACGAGGAGATGGTCTCCGACGAAGTGCCCGAAGCGGTCGTTGACCGCCTTGAAGCCGTCGAGGTCGAGGAAGAGGAGGGCGACGGTGGTCTGCTTGCGGTCGGCGCGCGCCAGCGCCAGCGCGAGATGCTCCTGGAGCTGGGCGCGATTCGGCAGCCCCGTGAGGTCGTCGTGGTAAGCCATGTGGGTCGTCCGCGTGGTGGCCTCGGCGCGCTCGGTGACATCCTTCTGCACGGACATGTAGTGCGTCAGCACGCCGTGGTCGTCGTACACCGGCGCCATGAAGGTCTCGCTCCAGTAGGCCGAGCCGTCGCTGCGGTGGTGGCGGATGACAACCCTGAACTCCTGGCCGTGCTGCACCGCGTCGTGTAGGCGAGCCGCTATCTCGGGGTCGGTCTCGGCGCCCTCGCTGAACCTCCAGCTCCGTCCCAGCAGCTCCGCCTGGGTGTAGCCGGTCAACCGCTCGAAGGCGGAGTTGGCCCAGATGATCGGCGACCCGGGCGCACGCGCATCGATGAGGATCACGCTCGGACTCATCGCGTCCATGGCGCGGGCCAGGAGCGTGCTCTCGTCGTTGCGCCGCGGCCACCACGGGCGGCGGCGGGTCGGCACGGTCAGCGGATCGGGGCGTGGTTCGGCCACGTCATGGTGATCGGCCGATACCGGCCAGGCCTTCATTGAAATCGCCAGGCTCCGGACATGCGGCGCGTCAAGGTTTCGGCAGTTATTGCCGATGCTGGCCACCGGGGATACGAGTCGCACGTACGCCACGGCAAGGGGTCCAGTCGTGTCTCAGCTGGCTGGGACGAGTCATCGCATAGAAGAGGTTCACATCGCGCCCGATCTCGCCTGGAAGATCGAGTACAGCCGCGCGCTCGTCTCCGCCCTGCCCGAAGCCACGATCCTCGTCATCGATGCCGACGAGACGGTCCTGCTCGCCGAGGGCAAGCTGCTCGAGCGCAACGGCTATCCCGGGAGCGCCCTCACCGGTCGCCGCCTGGGCGAGATCCTCCCTCCCGCGACGAGCGCCATGCTCCGCGAGCGCTACCAGAAGGCGCTGACCGGGCAGACCGAGAGCTTCGACTACCTCACCGTGGATGGCCGGAACCTGTGCTGGATCCAGGTGAGCCCGATGTACCTCGGCGGCCCGCGGCCCGTCGCCGTCACCGCGGTCATCCAGGACGTGACCGAGCGCCACAAGATGACGGCCGAGCTGGAAACCGAGCGAGACCGGCGCCGCATGGCCGAGGAGATGGCGGGGATCGGCCACTGGGAGATCGACCTCGCCGCGGGCACGATCAAGCTATCCGAGGGCGCCTGCCGCCTGCTCGGTACGGCCGTGGCTCCCACCCTGGCGCTGCGCGAGCTCATGGATCGCTACCTCGACGAGGTCGGGCGCGACCGGGTCGTCGCCATGCTCGCCGGGACCGCAGACGCCGGCGAGGGTCAGTGCGAGTTCGGTCTCCTCGGCGAGGACGGGACCCCCCGCCACGTTCTCGTGCGCGGCCGGCGCCATAACGCCGGCGATGGCGCCGTCGTCGTCATCGGGACGGCGATCGACATCACGGAGCTGCGCGCCGCCGAGCGCGCCCGCAGCGAATCCGAGGCGCTCTTCCGCGAAGGCTTCGACGGCTCGCCGATCGGGATGTCCTACACCGCCCCGGACGAGCTGCGCTTCATCCGGGTCAACGACGCGCTCTGCCGCCTGCTCAAGCGCGGCCGCGAGGAGCTCCTGGCGCTCACCGTGGCCGACATCACGCACCCCGATGACCAGGCGGTGTGCGAGACGGGCCGGTGCGACATGGTCGCGGGCCGCACCGATCACTTGGAGTGCGAGAAGCGCTACCTGCGCCCGGACGGGAGCAGCGTGTGGGTCTCGATGCACGTCGTGCCGGTGTACGGGCCGGGAAGCGAGATCCGGGCCTACTTCTCCCAGGTCGTCGACCTCACCGCGCGCAAGGAACGGGAGACTCAGCTCGTGCAGGAGTCAGCCGATCTGGAGCGCCTGGCCGACCTGCGCTCCGCCCTGGCCGCCGGCCGGCTCCTCCTGCACGCCCAGCCGATCGTCGACGTCGAGACCGGCGAGGTGGTCCAGCAGGAGCTTCTCGTCCGCCTGCGCGGCGAGGACGGCCGCGTCATCATGCCGGCCGAGTTTCTCCCTGTGGCCGAGCGCTATGGCTGCATCACCGAGATCGATCAGTGGGTCATCGGCCAGGCCATGCAGCTCGCCGCCGCCGGGCTGCCGGTGGAGGTCAACCTCTCGGCCGCCTCGGTCGGCGATTCTGAGACCCTCTCGAGGATCCGCGAGGCGCTCGATGAGACAGGCGCGGACCCCTCTCTGCTCGTCTTCGAGGTGACCGAGACCGCCGTCATCGCCGACGTCGAGCGCGGGCGCGCCTTCGCCGCCGCCCTGCGCGAGCTCGGCTGTCGCTTCGCCCTGGACGACTTCGGCACGGGATACGGGACCTTCACCTACCTCAGGCACATCCCGATCGACTACCTGAAGATCGACGTCGAGTTCGTCCGCGACATCGCCCGGAGCGAGGCCGACGAACGGCTCGTGCGCGCGATCGTCACCATGGCTCATGATTTGGGCAAGAAGACGATCGCCGAGGGAGTCGAGGACGCGGCCACGCTCGAGCGTCTGCTCGAGCTCGGCGTCGACCACGCCCAGGGTTACCACATCGGGCGTCCCGCGCCGATCCGCCCGCCTGCGCCCCGGCGCCGCCCGGACGTGGCGCGGACGCTCTCCTGAAGAGCGCCGTCAGCCCGCGACGTCGGACAGTCGGGGCAGCCTCCGAGGCGTCGATGCCGGCCCGCGCGCGGCTACCGGTGCATGCCCACGACCGCCCACCGGCGCCCCGCGAAGCGCGTGCCGCACGTCGCCAGCCGAGCCACGATCAGCCCGAGCAGGCCGCACCACACGCCGACGATCCCCCAGTGCGCGGAGAGCGAGATGAGGGCGATGGGGGCGAACACGAGCAGCGCGGAGAAGGCCATCGCCCATTTGAGAAAGCGCGTGTCCCCCGCGCCGATGAGGATCCCGTCGAGCGCGAAGACGATCGCGTTCAGCGGCTGCATGAGCGCGTAGATCGGCCAGATGGCGTGGAGCCGGTTGAGCACGTGGGGATCGCCTGTGAACGCGTGCGGGAGCACGCTGGTCAGGGCGAGCATGACGAGGGCGATCACCGTGCCGATGACGAGCGCCCAGATGAGCATGCGCACCGAGGCCTCCCAGGCCTCTCCTGCACGTCCCGCCCCGAGCGCGCGCCCGACGATCACCTGGCCGGCGATGGCCACGGCGTCAAGCACGAGGGCGAGGAAGTTCCACAGCTGGAAGGCGACCTGATGCGCGCCGAGTGAGGCCGCGCTGACTCGCGCGAGCACAGCGCTGGCGAGCAGAAACGACGCGTACAGCGACCCCGTGCGGACGAAGATGTCTCCGCCGACGCGCAGCAGCGGACCCATGAGCTCGGCGCGCGGGCGGCGGTCGCGAGCGTGGGCGCGCAGCAGCTCACGGATGAACGCGGCGCCCATCCCGGCCTGGGCGATGACCGTGCCCCACGCCGAGCCCGCCAGCCCCCAGTGGAAGCTGTAGACGAACAGGACCTCGAGGACGACGTTGGCGAGGTTGGCGAGGAGAACGATCGCAAACGGGGTGCCGAGCTTCGAGACTCCGCGCAGATAACCCTGCCCGGTCAGCGCGATGAGGGCGAAGGGCAGGCCGAGCGAGCCGATCCGCAGGTACATGACCCCGAGCGAGACCGTGTGCCCGCCATGGCCGAGCGCGTGCACGGCCGGCGAGGCGGCCGCCACCCCGAGCACGAG
Source organism: uncultured Solirubrobacterales bacterium (assembly GCA_963795525.1). GTDB lineage: Bacteria > Actinomycetota > Thermoleophilia > Solirubrobacterales > Solirubrobacteraceae > Palsa-465. The sequence continues at coordinate 10,680 of CAWCIA010000005.1, read as the reverse complement.
CAGGCCGAGACCGATCGCGCACGCCAGCCACAACGACTGCGCGGCAAGCACGCCGGCCTCGTCCTCGGCCCCGGCGCCGTGATATCGCGCGACGCGCGCGGTCGTGCCGTACTCGAGGAAGTTGAACAGCCCGAAGGCCCCGCTCAGGATCGATCCGGCGAGCGCGAGAGCGGCCAGCTGTGTGGTCCCGAGATGCCCGACGATGGCCGTGTCGATGAGCAGGTAGAGCGGCTCGGCGGCCAATGCACCCAGGGCGGGAAGGGCGAGCCGCAGGATCTCGCGGTCGTGGACCGAGCGGATGCGCACATGGTCGAGATTGCCACGGCTTGGCTTGCGGCCGGCTCGCGCTCGCCCGACACCCCTCCCATTCCGGTTGATCCGTCAACTACGATGAAGACATGAATTCGATCGCAACACCAGGTCTCGAGGGCACAGAGCTCGCGGCCTGGCGGAGCTATCTGCAGAGCCACGCGCTCATCCTCCGGGAGTTGGACGCCGACCTCCTCGCCGCGCAGGGCATGACCACGCGCGACTACCAGGTTCTGCTGTATCTCTCCAAGGAGCCCGACCGCCGCCTCGCCATGTCGGCGCTCGCCGAGCGGACGATGCTCACCCGTTCGGGGATCACGCGTCTCGTCGACGGGCTCGTCTCGGCGGGCCTCGTCGAAAGGATCGCCTGTCCCAGCGACGCACGCGTGTCGTACGCGGGGCTGACCGACACTGGCTATCAGCAGCTCCGCGAGGCCGGCTGCACTCATATTGCGGGCATCCGCCGGCTCTTCCTCGAGCACTTCAGCGAGGAGGAGGTCACACAGTTGGCCGTCCTCCTCGGCCGCCTCCCCGGTGCCGCCGCCGCCTCGGGCTCCTGCACCGTCGAGGAGACCTGCACCGCCGATTAGACGGTCGCGGCGCTGCCGAGGCTGCGCTCGACCACGACGGCCAGCACGACCCAGAGGATGATCCGGGCCAGCCCGGCCGGGTCGACGTCGAATGCCACGCCGTGCGGGGGAGCGATCGCCCAACTCGCGAGCGCGAAAAGGGCGAACCAGCCGATCCCGGCTTCGAGGACAAGCAGCGGCGCCGCGAGAAGAATGAGGTAGTGACTCCAGAGCACCGGGCTGAGCGCGAGTGAGGCGAGCACCCCGGCGCTGAAGAGCACGCGCTCGTCGCCCCGGCGCCGGTAGCGGTGCTGAGCGGCGGTCACGAGAGCGGCGGCGAGCGCCAGGGCGACGAGCTCGGCCGCGCGCTGGCTCAGCCCCGCGCGCATCAGCGCACCGATGACCCCGAACCCGGCTCGCGCCTCGTGCCCGCCGAGACTCGAGAGCATGCGGGCATACGCGGCCGGGCCGAGCGGCCCGAGGACGAACCCCGCCGCCAGCAGCCCGGTCAGGGCCGAGGCCGCGCCCGCGAAGGCGCGCGAGCGCCGGGCGAGAAGCGGCCACACGAGCAGGGGTGCGAGGAACAGCTTCGCCGCGATCACCGGCCCGGCGAGGAGCGCGAAGGCGGCCGGCCGTTCGCGCAGCCGCCAGAGCGCCAGCACGCCGGCGAAGAGCAGCGGGCTGAGCGCCCCAAGCTGCAGCCCAGTAATGCCGAAGCTCGCGCTGAGCACGAGCGCGGTCCGGACGGCGTCGCGCCCGCTCACCGCCAACGCTGACGTCGTGACGGCCGCGAAGGTGAGCGCGAAGAACACCGCAACGGCCGCCGCGGGGGGCATCAGCGCGAGGGGGACGAAGGGCCAGGCCGCAAGATATGGATAGACGAAGGCCGAGCCTGAGTAGACGCCGGTCGAGCCGAGCTTGGGGTAGAGCGAGTGCCCGCTGAGCAGCGCTTGCCCCGCGCGCAGGAAGACGTCGAGGTCGTAGGCCGGGCTGAGGGGCACCAGGACGGCGACGATGCCCACGCCGACGGCCGCCGGCATGAGGAGCGAGCGCCCCCACGACGTCAGGGCCGGCGAGGGGGCGCCCCAGGACATAACCAGCGGATTCTCGACGGCGTAACCCCAGCCGGAGCTAAGGCGAAGCTCAGCGTCGCCTAAGCGATGCCGGTCGCGTCCGGCGCCGACGCCGGCGGTCGAGCACGAACGAGGCCACGACCATCCCGGCCACGGGGAGCTCGACGAGCAGGACGACCCCGAGGCCGGCCGTCATCGAGAGGACGACGATCATGAGCGCACACGCGGTCACGAAGTCGACGAGGACGTCGCGGCGCAGGCGCCGCAGGTGGCGTTGACGACGGGCTCGGTCGCTCGATCGCCGCGTCCCGACCGGTGGACGGTCGGCGCGTTGTAGCGGGGGTGCTTCGGTCTGAAGAGCGGCGCGAGGCATGACGTGACCAGTTGGATAGCACCCGTTTCTTCACAGACCGTTAGCGGCCTCCCCGTCGGCGGTGAGACTTCTCTCAGTCGCGGGCCCGACCGGAGGAGTCGGTGTAGTGAGACAGAACGGCTCCTCGAGCCTGCTCATGCCCTCCCCGCACGCGCTCACATCCCCGCACCACCGCCGGCGGCCGCTGCCGCCGCGTCTCACGCCCCTGCGCCGCGCCCGGCGCATCGTCGTCCTGACCCTCCTGCTGTGCCTCGCACCGATCACGGTCTCCTTCCTCACCACCATGGCCGGGCCGTCGAATTCGAGCTTCACGATCCGGGCCTTCGAATGGCTGCGCGACCATGGCGCAGCCCGGATCGCCTCGCAGGTCGAGAGCTTCTACTACTCGATGAGCGCGCCCTCGACGGGCGGACCGACGCTGCACAAGCTTCCGCTCACGGCGCGCGGTGCTCAGGCGGCGATCCACCCGGCGAACGTCGCTCCGCTGATCCGTCCGGCGCTCCCCGGCGAGGGGGTGTGGACCCCGAGCGAGGACTTCACACCTCAGAGCTCGCCCGTCCAGGTCACGCAGTTCCGCAGCGACCCGAGCTACCCCAAGATGGTCGCGGGCCTCGCCTGGATCGATACCTCGAGAGCATTCGTCCAGCTCTACCCCGGCCGCCTGGAACCGTCCGTCAGCCTGCCCGATCGCGGCCCGATGGAGGTCCCGGTGGACCGGCGCTCGCAGCTTCTCGCCACGTTCAACAGCGCCTTCAAGCTCTCCGACTCGGGCGGGGGGTTCGCCATCGGCGGCCACACCTACGCATCGCTGAGGGACGGCCTGGCCACGTTCATCGGCTATGCCAACGGCCGGGTCGATATCCGTGACTGGTCGGCGGGCGCGACCGCCCCCGCCGGGGTGCGCTACGCCCGGCAGAACCTCCCGCTCATCGTGTCCGGCGGACGGCCGAACCCGAATCTCTCCGACGGCCCCGAATGGGGCCTCACACTCGGCAACGCGGTCCGGGTGTGGCGCTCGGGCATCGGGATCGACGGCCGCGGCAACCTCATCTATGCCGCTGCCAACGACCAGACGGTCGGCTCACTGGCCGAGATCCTCGTCCGCGCGGGTGCCGTGCGGGCGATGCAGCTCGACATCAACTCCTACTGGGTCACGTTCATCAGCTATGCGAGCCCGTTCGCCGGCCATCCGACGAGCCTTCTCCCGGACATGACCCGTGGCCCCGAGCGCTATCTCGGCCCGGATGATCGCGACTTCTTCGCGGTCTATGCTCGCTGACGGGGCTTCTCATCCCGAGTTAATGGGCAGCAAAGCTACGACGGGAATGCTCGCGGCCATCCACCCCAACGCGACGTTGTGAGAACCCGCGTCCGAGCCTGGTCGGCGGTGGCGCTCCTCCTCGCCCTCGCCGCAGGGGTGTTTGTCGTCGGGACGGAGGTGGGCGAGGGCGAAGACGCGCCCGGTAGGCCGCCGACGCCTGCCCGTCCGCCGGCGCTCGCCCCGCCGAAGCGGATCGACACCGTGGTGACGGTGACCCGTGACGTCATCGGGCGCCCGATCGCCTCCGGCTTTCTCGGCGTATCGATCGAGTATCCGGCGCTGAGCGCCTACACGGGCGAGAACCCCTCTGCGGTCAACCCCGTGTTCGAACAGCTCCTGCGCAACCTCGCCCCCGGTCAGTCGCCGGTCGTGCGGATCGGCGGCGACAGCACCGACACGGCCTGGTGGCCCGCGCCGCGGCTCCGTCGCCCGCCGGGCGTGAGCTTCTCCCTCACGCGCCGGTGGCTGAGCCTCGCCCACGCCCTGGCCCGGAACATCCACGGCAAGCTGATCCTCGGAGTCGACCTCGAGGCCGACCGCCCAAAGGTCGCGGCGGCCGAAGCCCGCGCGCTCGTGCACGGCGTCGGAACCGCCTTCGTCCAGGCGCTCGAGCCGGGCAACGAGCCACTGCGCTACCGGCTCTTTCCCTGGTATGTCGCTCCGCACGACCGGCTCGTCTACGCGCGTTCGCGCCACTACAGCTACGCCCAGTACTCGCACGACTTCACGCGCGCCGCGCGCGTCCTCCCGAGATCGGTCGAGCTCGCCGGGCCGACCTGGGGCGGCCCGGCGTGGAGCTCCCACCTGGCGTCGTTTCTCCGGGGCCAGCCCCGGATCGCCGTCGTGACCAACCACGCCTATCCCCTGAACCGCTGCTGGACCAGGCCGGGTCGGCCGAAGTACCCGACCGTCGCGCGCCTGCTCACGGCCTACGCCTCCCGGCGGGTGGTCCGCGACCTCGGTCGCTACGCCGCCGTCGCCCACCGGCTCGGCCTCGAGTTCCGCGAGGACGAGATGCAATCGGTCGCCTGCGGCGGCAAGCTCGGAGTCAGCGACACCTTCGCCTCGGCGCTTTGGGCGGTCGACCTGCTGTTCACGCTCGCCAGCCACGGCGTCGACGGCGTCAACCTCCATACCTTCCCCAAGGCCGCATACCGCCTGTTCTCCTTCACGCGCCGGGACGGGCACTGGGTCGCCCAGGTCAATCCCGAGTACTACGGCCTGCTCATGTTCGCCGCTGCCGCACCGGCCCACGCCCGCCTGCTTCGCGTGGCCAAGCGGGGCGCGTCGAACGTGCGCGTGTGGTCGACTCGCGCCACGGACCGCACGGTCCGCCTCGTGCTCATCAACGATGACGTCGGCCGGGGGCATACGGTGCTCGTGCGCCAACCGCTACGCGGGGCACAGGTCACGGAGGAGGTCCTGTCGGCGAGCAGCGTCTACGCCACCTCGGGTGTGACCTACGCAGGACAAAGCCTCGAGGGGACGGCGACGGGACGGCTTGGGCCACAGCGCATCCTGCGCCTGCACCGCCGGCGCGGTGGCGGCTACCGCGTCACGCTCCCCGCCGGGAGCGCGGCCCTCCTGACCGTCCGGCCGCGCTAGACCGGCAGAACGCGCCCGGGCCGCCCCGACGTGGCCGGTGGCGCCCCGCCCCGCAAGTCCGGGGCGCGCACTGCCCCGGCCTGCACGTCCCGGGGCCGCGCCGTGCCCCGCGCTGCACGTCTCGGGGCCGCGCCCTGCCCGCCCTGCAAGTCCCGGGGCCGCGCCGTGCCCCGCCCTGCAAGTCCCGGGGCCGCGCCGTGCCAGCGGGCCGACGCGGCAGTTGTGTGATCAATACTTGGTGACGCAATGAATTCTGCTAGATTGGTTGCAGGCTCAACTACCCCCGAGACAAGGAGTTCCATGTCCGCTACGTCCATCCAGCTCGAAGCGATCCCGGCCGGGACCTACAACGTCGACCCTGTGCACTCGAGCGTCAGTTTCGAGGTTCGCCACATGGGCATCGCCACCGTCCACGGTACCTTCAAGCAGTTCGCGGGCGCCCTGGAGTCGACCGACGGCACCCCCAGCCTGCAGGGCAGCGTCGAGGTCGCCACGATCGACACGGGTGAGGCCCAGCGCGACGCCCACCTCGCGGCGCCCGACTTCTTCGACGCCGAGAAGCACCCGCAGATCACCTTTACCTCGAGCGCGATCGAGCCGGTCTCCGAGGGCCAGGTTCGCCTCATCGGCGAGATCACCATCAAGGGGATTACCAGCCCGATCGAGCTGACCGGCGTGATCGCCGAAGCCGGCACCACCGACCCGTGGGGCAACGAGCGCGTCGGGCTCGAGCTCCAGGCCTCGCTCGACCGTCGTGACTTCGACCTGAAGTGGAACCAGACGCTCCCCAACGGGAACCTCCTGGTCGCCAACGAGGTCAAGCTCGTCCTCAGCGTCTCGGCGGTCAAGGCAGCGTAGCCTTGCGCCTCCTCGCCGTCTCCGGCAGCCTCCGCGCAGCGTCGTACAACACGGCGCTGCTGCGGGCGGCGGCCCAGCTCACCCCCGATGATGTGACGGTCGAGTTCTACGACGGGCTCGGCCGTCTGCCCCACTACAACGCGGATCACGACACCGACACGCCATCCGCCGAGGTCGCCCGGTTACGGTCGAAGCTCGCGGCGGCCGATGCCGTGATCATCGCCACGCCGGAGTTCAACGGCACAATGCCCGGTCACCTCAAAGCCGCCGTCGACTGGGGTTCGCGGCCTTACGGCCAAGCGTCCTCCCTCTGGGGCAAGCCGGTTCTCGTGCTCGGCGCCAGCATGACCGACTACGGCGCGGTCTGGGCCCAGGATCACCTCCGGCGCGCTCTGGGCATCGCTGGAGCCCGGGTGGTCGAGGGCGAGCTCGCACTCGCCAAGGCCCAGAACCGTTTCGACGAGCACGGCACCCTGACCGATCACGACACGCGCAAGCAGCTCGGCGAGCTCGTGGACACGCTCGTGCACACGGTTGAGGCGCCCGCCCAGGCGGCCTAGGGAAGGAGCTACTGTGAGCGCTGGCATGACCACGAGCGCCCCCCGCGGCAGCGAAACCGGGATCGACCCGGCCACGACGGTCGGGACGGTGCGCCTGACCGTGTCGGACCTCGCCCGCTCCCGCGCCTTCTATGAGCAGGCGCTTGGGCTGAGCCCGGTCGAGCTCGACGGAGGGGCGGTCGCGATGGCGGCCGGCGAGCGCCTGGTGGAGCTCCACGGCGACCCCTCGGCCCCGCCGCTGAGCCGCCGCGCGACGGGCCTCTTCCACCTCGCCATCCTCTTCCCCAGCCGGAAGGATCTCGCCTTCGCCCTCGCCCGGCTGGCCGAGGCGCGCTGGCGACTCGACGGGGCATCCGACCACCTCGTCAGCGAGGCGCTCTATCTCTCGGACCCCGACGGCAACGGCATCGAGCTCTACCGAGACCGTCCGCGCGAGGAGTGGGCCTACCAGGATGGCGCGGTGCAGATGGCGACGCTGCCGCTCGATCTCGACGACCTGGTCGGCGAGCTGCGCTCCGAGACCACGCTGCAGGACCAGGCGCCCGCCGGCACGACGATCGGCCATGTCCATCTCCAGGTCTCCGAGCTGAACGACATCGAGGCCTTCTATAACGGCGTGCTCGGATTCGACGTCGTCGTGCGGACCTATTCGGGAGCGCTGTTCGTCTCAGCGGGTGGCTACCACCACCACCTCGGCCTGAACACATGGAACAGCGCCCGCGGGAGCGCCCCGGCCCCGGGTTCGATCGGCCTACGGAGCTACGACGTCGTGCTCCCGGACGCCGGCGCGCTTCAGAACACGCTCGCCCGGGTCCGCACAGCGGGCATACCGATCGAGGACATCGCCGAGGGCGCGCTCGTGCGCGACCCCTCCGGCAACGGCGTCGTCCTGCGCGCGGCCTGACCGTCGAGGGGCATCGGCGCCGCCCCCGACCACTGCGGCACACACCTATGGCCGTCGATATGCGGTGTGGGCCCCCATGGTCGCTATAGGACCGCCGGGGCACACACCTTCGCGCTCGCGGAGGGGTGTGGGCTGGGACGGGCGCGGCGCGCCCCCCGGGACCCCGCGCCCAGACCCCTCAGGGCAGCCGCCGGGCATGGGCTGCAGTCCCCTCGAGGACCCGCGCTCGGGGGGACTCGAGAGCGCCCCGCACATCACTTTCGCGGCGATCGCCCCGCCCAGCGGCCCGGCGCTACCCTTCGAGCCCGCGGCGACGTGGCGGAGTGGCTACGCAGCGGCCTGCAAAGCCGTCTACACCGGTTCGATTCCGGTCGTCGCCTTTCCGATGATTCGCGGGCATTCCACCGGGCAATAGCTCATCGGAGCCGACTTGGGATATTAGGTTCGTTCCGAGCTTGGACTCTTAGGGTCGCAGGACTCGTCGATCTCCGTGGGTCGGCGGGGACTGCGGCCCGACTATTGCTTTCACTGCCTCGGTCTCCAGGCATCGGGTTTGCGCCCGGGATGTCCAGCGCGCGCACCGCCTCACCTTTATCCCCGTCCGTAAACGGGCTCAGAACTGACGCTTTACACGGGCCTCATCTCGCCCCGGCAGCCTCCGAGGCCACGGCAGGGGGCGGGGCCTTGGGCGGCCTCAGAACAGCGCGTGATGCCGCTGGGTCAGCGGGACCCAGCTGCGCGCGGTCGCCCGCAGCGACGCGACCCTCACCGTGCGCACGGCCGGCTGGAGCTTCGGCTGGTAGCTCTCGTAGGCGATCGAGAAGGCGTTGCCCAACGCCGACAGGACCGACGGCATGGCCGCCCCCGCCCGCCCCCCGGCGTAGACGAAACGGGGCCCGTTGGGCATGAGACGGATCTTCGTCGCCTTCCACTCGGGGTTGGTGATCGAGCCGCGGTGCCCGGAGACGGATGTGACCGTCGCGCGGTCGAAATCGAGGTTCCCGAAGTTGGCCAGGGGCAGCGTGTAGCAGTCGGCCCGCTGGCAGGCCGACGGCGCCTCGACGATCCATTCCGCCGACGTGTTGTCGATCGTGGTCGCGTGCATCGAATCACTGAAGGTGTGACGCGAGGTCAGATCCTTCAGGGTGAAGCTGACCTCATGCCCGCTGAGAACGACGGTCGCGCTCATGAGATCGCCCTGCCTGACGGTCATGTGGGTCGGCGTCGAGGCCGCCGGAAGGACCTCGTACCACGCGCTCGAGACCGGAACGCCGTTGTGGCAGTCGAGCTCGGTGCCGATCTGCTCAAGCCCGCTCGAACGCGAGCTGTAGCCGCCGATCCCGACCCAGGTGGCCGAGTAGGTAGGCAGCTCGTTCGTGCACGAGGCGTGCGGCTGACGCCAGCGCGCACTGATCTTCTTGAAGTGCACGCCGCTGCGATGCACGGCGTAACCGGACCAGTTCGAGCTGACGGCCGTGTCAGCGAGAGCGCTGTCGGCGGCGAGCGGGAGGCCGACCGCGGCCAGGGACCAGCCGCATATGGCCAGGAGAGTGGTGGTGAGCCGCCGCCACCGAGCGCGCCGGTGGGCTGGGCGCCCAGACGGATAGGCCGGGGTGTCGGGACGAGATGCGGGATTCATGAACGAGGCGAACGTCGTAGGGATGGTCGTGCGCTCGCGCCCCGGCGCGAGGCTCAGAAGTACTGTGGCACAGCCGAGGCGCCCCGGCCGCTGATCGGCCGGGACGCTTCAGCCATCGCCGCCGCACCGCCTCAGGCGGTTGGCGGACCTCCAGGGGCCGCAGGTCCGCCGGGCTGAGCCGGAACGGGGACGCCGGCCTGGCCGCCGGGCAGGAATTGCCCCGCGTGCCGGCCGGGAAGGGACTGTTTGCCGCGCCACCGGCCGGGTGCCGCTGCCGTGGCGTCGACCGCTACGACGTCGGTCTCCTCGCTCGACTGCACGACGCGGACGCGATCGCCGCTCCTCAGGGCGCTGAGGCTGCTCCTGGCGAAGTTCCGGTAGACAGCCGCACCGCTCGGAATGGTCAGCGTCACCGTCCTATAGGTGACCTTGCCGATGGCCTCCTTGATCGTCAGCCGATCCCCGGAGACCGACTGCACCGTGCCGCTGTCCTCGGTCGCTGTGATGAAGCCGGTGCCGGCCTCGTTCAGGACCACTGCGCTCTCGTGCACGGCCGGTCCGAGGCCAGCGACGAGACCGACCGGACCGGGCATGCCGCGCAGGCCGGGCGGCCGGCCCGGGCCCGGCCACGCGCCCCGCCCAGTCGTCGTCGACGTGCTCGTCGTATGGCTGGAGGGTGAGGCGCCGGCCGCGGCGATGCCGGCGACTGCGCCGACCGCAGCGCACGCGGCTGCCGTGGCCACGAACTTGAACTTGGTAGACGGTCTGATGGCCATCATCTCCTTCGCGCGTGAAGTTGACAGGTGGCGGAGGCGCGAGGCTCGCTGCCTGCCCTACGTTCCACCGATTGTCGAAGCGCTCTCGTAGAGGGCCGTAAGAACCTCATATGAAACGCCCTGCGGCTGTTACGCCTCGGTTACGACCTCGTCGAGTCGGTGCCGGTCGACGTCGTAGACGAAGCCGCGCACGTCGTCGCGGTGTGGCAGGAAGGGCGAGCGGCGCACCCGGGCCAGCGATTGCCGGACGTCCGCGGCCGCGTCCTGGAAGGACTCGATGGCAAATGCCGGGGCGATGCCCGTGTCACGCTCGAGCTCGGCCCGAAAGCCGTCGTCGGTGATCGTCGTCATCCCGCAATCGGTGTGGTGGACGAGCATGACCTCGCGTGTGCCGAGTCGTCGCTGCGAGATGGCGAGCGACCGGATGACATCGTCGGTCACGACGCCGCCGGCGTTGCGGAGCAGATGCGCATCCCCCGGCTGGAGGCCGAGGGCGGCGAACAGGTCGAGCCGGGCGTCCATGCAGGCGACGATGGCGATCCGCCGGCGCGGGCGGGCGTCCGTAGAGGATGGGGCGCCGGCGGGGGTGAAGGCCCGATTGTGTTCGAGGAGGTCATCGATGGAGGACACGGGTCGGGACCCTACCCAGATGCCGATCAGGACCTATACTCGGCCACCTCGCGGCTGTAGCTC
>CAWCIA010000004.1:0-653872 GCA_963795525.1 uncultured Solirubrobacterales bacterium | reverse complement strand
GTCCGCGGCGGTGCGAGTGGGTGGTCACGGGGTACGCGATCTCGTTCGGCGGATTGCTCATTCTCGGCGGCCGGGCGGCCGATTTGTTTGGCTGGCGCTGCATGTTCGTGGCGGGCCTGATCGCGTTCTCGCTGGCCAGCCTGGCGGGCGGGCTGGCCATGGACCCGGTGCTGCTGATCGCCGCGCGGGTGGTGCAAGGCGCGGGCGCCGCGATCGTCGCCCCGGCTGCGTTGTCTCTCATCACCACCGGCTTCCCCGAAGGTCCCGAACGTACTCGTGCCATCGGACTTTACGGCTCGGTGGCCTCTGTCGGCTTCGTCTCCGGCCAGGTTCTGGGCGGCGTCCTCGTGCAGTTCACCAGCTGGCGCGCGGTTTTCCTGGTCAACGTGCCGGTCGGCCTGATCGCCGCGGCGCTGGCCCCGGTCGTCCTCAGCGCCCAGAAAGCCAGCGCCCAGAAAGCCAGCGCCCGCTCGCGGTTCGACCTGCGCCGCCTTGACCTGCGCGGGGCGCTGCTGATCACCGTCGCGGTCACGCTCGTCGTCTTCACCGTCTCCCAGGGGGTCGTGCTCGGCTGGACCTCGCCGCTGGTCATCGCGGCCGCGGTGACCGCGGTCCTGGCCGTGGCCGGGTTCGTCAAGGCCGAGGGCAGACACCCGGAACCGCTCATCCGGCTGTCCCTGCTGCATCGCGAAGGGCTGCGGGAGGGAACCACGCTGACGTTCCTGCTCGGCCTGTGGAACGGCGGTGAGATGCTCGTCCTTTCCCTGTACCTGCAGCAGGTGCTGCACGAATCACCGCTGTTCACTGGTCTGGTCATCGCTCCGCAGGGCGTGGTCGGGTTCGCCATGGGCATGTTCGGCCCCCGGCTGGCGGGCCGGATCGGGATCAGGCGGCTGCTGGTGGTGACCGCGGCCGCGACCGCGATCGGCTTCGGAGTTCTGACCCACCTGCCCGCGACCGGCTACAGCCCGGTCCTCTTCGTGGTCACGCTGATCGGCTTTGGCACGGCCGGCACCGCCATGGGATCGACCGTACTGGCCAGCCGCGGCATGGCGGACGCCGATCAGGGCCTGGTCGGCGGCATGATCAACACCAGCCGCCAGATCGGCGCCGCGGTCGGTGCCGCCCTGCTTCCGGCCGTGGCCCAGGGCGTCAGCGGCGGGACCGGGGTTTCCGGCGACCGGGTGGCGATGCTCACCGCGGCCGTGGCCGCGCTGGCCGCGACCGGCGTGGCCGGCGCGCCGTCCGCCCGGCCGCGGTCCGTGCGGCATGATGGGCAGGTGCCACTGTTCAGTTTCGAGGGTCGTGCGCCCCAAGTTAGCCCGCAGGCGTGGATCGCGCCCACCGCCACCCTGGTCGGGGACGTGCGGATAGAAGCCGAAGCGTCGGTCTGGTACGGCGCCGTGCTGCGGGCCGATTTCGGGCCGGTTATCGTCCGGCGCGGGGCCAACATCCAGGACGGTTCGGTGCTGCACGGCGGTGACGACCCGGTCACCGAGGTCGGCGAGGGCGCGACCGTCGGCCACCTGTGCGTGGTGCACGGCGCGGTCGTCCGGGCCGAGGCGCTGATCGGCAACGGGGCCACGGTGCTCGACGGCGCGATCGTGGGCGCCGCGCCCTGGTCGCCGCGGGGGCCACGGTGCCCCCCGGCCTGGTCATCGGTGACGGCATGCTCGCCGTCGGCGTGCCGGCCCGGGTGGTCGGGGAGGTCAGCGGGGGAGCGAAGCAGTGGGTGGACACCAACCCCGCCATCTACCGGGAGCTGGCCCGGCGGCACGCGGCCGGCGTTCGGCTAGTAGGTCCCGCAGACTGCTGACCCGGCGGGTGCCTGGCTGGTAGCGTCGGCCTCGGGAGCCAGGGGGGCTCCCGTTCGCCCACGACGGCAGGAGACGCAACATGGCCTCTAAGCTCAATCCTTACCTCAACTTCAACGGCAACGCCCGTCAGGCGCTTGAGTTCTACCGCGGCGTGTTTGGCGGCAGCCTGACCCTCAGCACGTTCGCCGACTTCGGCGGGGGCGGCACACCCGACGCTGACCGGATCATGCACGGCCAGCTCGAGACCGAGGCCGGCTACACGATCATGGCCGCGGACGTCACCAGCGAGATGGAGCACCACCCGGCGGCCGGGTTCTCCGTGAGCCTGTCCGGCGACGACGGCGACGCCCTGCACAGCTACTTCGAGCAGCTGGCCGCCAGCGGAACCACCACGATGCCGCTGGCCAAGCAGGCCTGGGGTGACGAGTTCGGCATGTGCGTCGACTCCTTCGGCATCCCCTGGCTGGTCAACATCTCCTCGCCGCAGGTCTAGCCCGGCGCCTTAACCCGCCGCGCCGGACTCGGCGATGTGCGCCCGGATGACCGAGGCGAAGTCGGGGTCCGGAGTCAGGCCGAGCCGGGAGGCTCGTTCGGCCCGGATCCGGGCGGGCCAGCCCGCCACGATCCGGGCCACCGCCGCGTCGGGCGCCCAGTCGATCAGCGTGCTCACCTGCGGTCCGGCCACCTCGGCCAGCGCCGCGGCCATATCCGCCACGGTGACGGTAGCGCGGGCATGGTGACGGCGGTGCGACCGCCCCAGGCCGGGCCGGAGGCGGCGGCGGCGCACCGCAGCGCGGCGATGGCCTTGGCCGGGGAAGCCAGCGCGACCTTGGTACCCGGCTCGACCGGGCAGGTCGCCCGCTGCCCGGCGAGCGGTTCCCTGATGATGCCGGACAAGAAGCCCGACGCCGCGGCGTTGGGACGCCCCGGCCGGACGCTCACCGTCATCAGCCGAACGGCCCTGCCCTCGCAGAAGCCCTTCCTGGTGTAGTCGGCCAGCAGCTGCTCGCCGATGAACTTCTGCGTGCCATAGCTGGTCTGCGGGTTGGGCAGGGTGTGGTCGTCGATGACCGGGGGGAGCGGGTGCTCGCCGGAGCCGCCAAAGACGGCCAGCGAGCTCGCGAACACCAGCACCGGGCAGGTGCCCAGCTCGCGAGCGCCCGCGAGCAGGGTTTCTGTGCCGCGCAGGTTGGCCCGCAGACCCAGGTCGAAGTCCGCCTCGCACTCCGCGCTGACCGCCGCGGCCAGATGGAAGATCACTCCCGCTCCGGCCAGCAGGCCTGGGCCTGGCACCTCCGTCAGCTCGCCGCGGATCGCGGTCACCCGCGGGTCGGCGGCCAGGTCAGCCGGGACCGCGGCCCGGTCGATGAGGGTCAGCCGGGACAGCGGCTGCGCGCCGCTGCCCGCCACGTCCAGGGACCCGGCCGCCAGCAGTTCCCTGGCCAGCCGGGCGCCGAGAAAACCAGCGCCACCGGTGACCACGACGTTGACCATGGTGCCTCCCTAAGCGTTACCGTAGGCGTATCAAGCCGAGTCAGGGCGGATTCTGCCAGGACCGTCGATCGCCAGGGCACAGTGCGCACGGCCGGATAGTATTCCGGCAGCTACTAGGAGGGATCGGCCGTGATGCGCGGAAAGGCGGGCCAGGCCCGGGACGACGCCGCCGGGCGGCGGGCAGCCGGTGAACTGGAGGCGGCGGTGCTGGCGGTCCTGCAGGCGGCCGCGACTCCGCTGTCGCCGGGGCAGGTCCGCGACGGCCTCGGCGGCCACCTGGCGTACACCACGGTGGTGACGATCTTGTCCCGGCTGCACGGCAAGGGGGTGCTTGACCGGAGCAAGGCGGGCCGGACCTACGTGTACGTGCCGGTCGCCGACGGACCGGGGCTGGCGGCGCGCGCTGGCCCGGATGCTGGACGCGGAGCCCGACCGGGAAGCGGTGCTGGCCCGGTTCGTCTCCGGTCTGTCGCCCAGCGACGAGGAACTGCTGCGCCGCATGCTCGCCGAGCCGCCCGGCGCCACCGGCGCCGGATAGTCCGGGCTCGCCGATGCACCTAGCCGTCTACCTGCCCCTGGTCCTGCCGCTGGTCGCGGCGGTGGCCGCCTGGCCGCTGGCGGAGCGGCTGCCGCCGTCGATCGCCACCTGGCTGCTGACCGCCAGCGCGGTCGTGCTGGCCCTGGCCAGCAGCGCGGTCCTGGGCCTGCTCGCGCTGACCGCTTTGGTCCGGATCCCCTCGGTGGACGCCGCCGGGGCGATATCAAGCCGGGTGACCAGCCATGACGACCCCGCTTCTGTGCCGGTCGCGATCACCGCCGGGGCGCTGCTCGCGGTCGCGGTCGCGGCGGCGGCCCGGGCGATGTGGCGGCAGGCCACCGCGCTGCTCGCCGCGGCCAGGCAAGCGCGCCGCCTGCCGGGTGCCGGGCAGGTGGTGGTGACCGACGACGACGCCGCCGACGCCTACACGCTGCCCGGGCTACCGTGCCGGATCGTCGTGACCACCGGCATGATCCGGGCCCTCAGCCAGCCGGAACGGCACGTCTTGCTCGCCCACGAACGCGCTCACGCCCGCGGCCTGCACTACCTGTTCGGCATGGCGGTACGGCTGGCGGCCGCGGCCAACCCGCTGCTCCGTCCGGTCGCCCGCGCCACCGCCTACACCGTCGAGCGGTGGGCTGACGAGCAGGCCGCCGCCGTCACCGGGGACCGGGAGCTGACCGCCCGCGCGATCGCCCGCGCGGCCCTGGCCGCGGCCGCCGCCCCGGCCCGCGCCGGCCACCGCGCCGCCAGCGCACTGGGTGCGGTCATCGGGCCGGACCCGGCGGGCTGGAGGGCCCGGGCGGGCCGTCCGGGCCCGGTGCCCTGCCGGGTCGCCGCCCTGCTCCGCCCGCCGCAGCCGGCCGGTTGCTGCTGCTGGCCGTCGCCGTCCTGCTGGTCGCCGTCGCCGTAGCCGGGGCCTCGGCCGGCGAAGCCGCCAGGGACTTTCACGCCCTGCTCGAGTACGCCCAGGCCGTCGGCCCGGCCTAAATTCTCAACAATTTCGTAGAAATTTGTCGGCCTGCCGGGCATTTATGGCCGGCCACCGGGTAGCCAGGTCCGCACCGCCGGGTCCGTATGGCCCGGCCCGGCCCGTACTGTCCGGCCCGTCCGGCCGGGCCCGTACTGTCCGGCCCGCCCGCCGCCCCGGAGAAGGGATGCCGCCTTGCAGCACTTCATCACCAGTTACGGCTACCTAGCCGTGTTCTTGCTGATGCTGGCCGAATCGGCGTGCATTCCCGTGCCTTCTGAGGTGACGATGCTGTTCGGCGGGGCGCTGGCGGCCGGGGCCGTGGCCGGGCGCACCCCAGCCTGGTCGGCGTCATCGCCGCGGGCGTGCTCGGCAACGTGGTCGGCAGCTACCTGGCCTGGGCGGTCGGCCGCTACCTGGGACAGGCCGCGGTGCGCCGCTGGGGCCGCCGGGTGCGGCTGCGTGAGCATGACATCGACCGGGCCACGGCCGGTTCGACCGGCACGGCCCGGCCGCGGTGTTCTTCGGCCGTCTCCTGCCGGTGATCCGGACCTTCATCTCGCTGCCCGCCGGGTTCGCCGCGATGCCGGCGGTGCGGTTCGGGATCTACACCACGGCCGGCTGCATTCCCTGGACGGCCGGGCTGGCTGGCGCCGGGTACGCGCTGGGTCGCAACTGGCAGCGGATCGCCAACGACTTCCATGGCCCGACCTACATCATCGCCGCCCTCGTCGTGGTGGCTATCGTGGTGGCCGTGGTGATCCATTTCCGCCGCCGCGGCGGAGCCGACGCGGCCGGAACACCGCAGACGAGCCACGGGACCGCCAGGCTCGCTGACCCTGGGAGGGCCTCGTTGGCTGACGCCGAGGACGTGCGCCGTATCGCGCTGGCCCTGCCGGGGGTGACGGAGATCGACAGTGACGGTTTCGACTTCCGGTGGCCGGCCATGTTTCGTCTGGTCCTACCCGGAGCGCAAGCCCGGCCGGCCGCGGGTCATCCGGACCGATATCGCCGTGTTGTTCGTCGGCGACGAGGCCGAGAAGCAGGCCCTCCTGCTCGGTGAGCCCGAGGTTTTCTTCACCGCCCCCGGCTATCACGGCTGGCCGCTGGTGCTGCTGCGGCTGGCCGAGGTGGACGCCGGGCGGCTGGCCGAGCTGGTCACCGACGCGTGGCGAATGCGCGCTCCCGCGGATCTGGCCGGCCCCCTCGACTAGTGCCCTCGCAACCACCGCCGCCCCGGCCCGACCCCGGCGCAGCCGGACCCACCAGCACAACCCGCATCGCCAGCCACACCCACCATCCCCGTGCTCGGTCTCGCGGACGATCGAGGCGCCGCCCGAGGCGCTGTTCGGTGTGCTGACCCACTCCGCCAACCACCCGCTGATCGACGGATCTGGCACGGTGCGGGAGACGGCCGGGGGCGACGTGGTGCTGACCGGCGTCGGCGACGTCTTCAGGGGCGGTCTCGGCCGGGAGACCCATCCTCGGTGGTCATACCAGTTCACCCCGGTCGAGGGCGGCTCCACCCTGGTCACGCAGACCTACGACTGCACCCGCTCGCCTGAAGGGCTGCGTCAGGCCGTGCAGGGCGGCGAGCGCTGGCGCCCCGGTATGACCGCGACGATGGAGAAGCTGGCGGCGCGTTCGGCGGCGGCGCTGACAGCCGGTGAGCACCGGGGTCATCCTCCGGCGGGCGAGGCTGGTCCCCGCAGCGCGATCAGTCCGGCGTGGGTGGGCGTGAACCCGCAGCGGCCGAAGTAGAACGGCTGCAGCTGGTCCTCGAAGTCGACGTGCAGCCACTCGCAGCCGGCCGCGCGGGCGTTCTCCGCCGCCACCGCGATGAGCTGCGCCCCCGATCCCTGTCCCCGCTTGCCGGCCGCGACCAGGGTGTCGAGGACGAACGCGTGCACACCGCCGTCCCAGGCCACGTTGACAAAACCGGCGAGGTCGCGTCCCCGCCAGGCGCAGACCCAGCCCAGGCTGTGCTTGTTCACCTGCGCCCACCAGTCCTCGCCGGGCACTTTGTCCCGAAACCCTCAGCGTGCAGCGCGTTGACCGCGGCGTTGTCGAACCGGCCACGCCATTCGTAGGTAATCACCCTGGTTAACTTACGGCGCCCGCGAAATTCAGCTTCCCGGTAAAGGCGGCTTTCAGAAATGTCGGCGTCCATGACCCCGCCGAGGAAGCGTCCCCCGCTCGTCGCGGACGAGCGGGCCCAACTGGTCGGCTGGCTCGACCTGCAGCGCGCGATCGTGCTGATGAAATGCGAAGGGTTGTCCGACGCGGATGCTCACCGCGGCGTGCTTCCCGCGTCACCCCTGATGACGATGGCGGGTGTCGTGTCCCACCTGCGGTGGGTCGAGAACTTGTGGTTCGAGGTGCTCTTCGCGGGCGGCCCGGCCGTCGGTCCGCAGTTCGACGAGGGTCCCGAGGACGCCGACATGCTGGTCGATGGCGTGCCGCTGGCCCAGGTCCTGGCGGAGTACGAGCGCCAGTGTGCCGTGTCGAACAAGATCATCGCCGGGCATGCGCTGGACGAACAAGGCCAGCATCCCGAAATTGACGAAGGTGACGCCACGCTGCGCTGGATGCTGATTCACATGGTTGAGGAGACCGCGCGGCACGCCGGTCACCTGGACCTTATCCGGGAGCTTCTCGACGGGACGAAGGGCTATTACTGACCCCGAGCCGGGACCAGGCTAGGCTTTGACTGCATGGTCCTGGTGGGTGGAGGCGCTGGTGACGGTAGGACAGGACGACCCGGCGGGGGAGCAAGCCGTGGCCGCCTGCGGGCTTCTCACGCCGACCGTGACCAGGTGATCGACGCGCTCAATGCCGCCTTCGCGGACGGCAGGCTGAGCCAGGACGAGCGGGAGGCGCGGGTGAGCCAGGCGCTCGCCTCGCGGACCTGCGCGGACCTGGCCGTGCTCATCGCCGACATCCCCGTCCGTCCGGCGCCCCTTCAGCCCCTTGCGCCGCGGCCCCTGCTCGCCCGGCCGCCGGCCTGGCTCCCAAGGCCGTCAAGCGGACCTGCGCTGCGGTGGGCGGGGTCGTCCCGCTGGTCTTGTTCTTCGAGGCGGTGGTCCGCGGCCACGCCAACCTGGCCGAAGCGTTTTTCTTCTGCTGCTCCTCGTCGATTTGATTGTCCTGACGCTGGCCGCGAGCAATACCCTGCTCACCAGGCTCGAGGACCGCCGCGTCCAGGGGGCCCGCGCATTTCCTCGGGCACCCCGACCCCGGGCCCTCATGCCGGGCCCCTGGTCCCCGGGCGGCGGGCATCCCGGCCCAATACCGCGGCAAGTAGCGTCCGCCCCGGTGCCCGGCTGGCTCGGTGACGGGCCGCCCCAGGCCGGGCGCCAGGGCAGCAGACCCGGTCACGGGGGCGGGGCGGGGGCAGGATGCGCTCCAGGTCACGCTGGGGCCCGCGTTGGTTGATGGGGCCCTAGATCACGGCCCGGCTGGCCTGGGTCCACGGCCGGGCGCGGTCGGCGGCCACCTCGACCAGCTTTTCCAGCCGGGGCAGGGCCACCGTCGCCAGGAATTCTTCGCGCTGCGCCGGTCAGGCCACCGCCTCGCGCCACACCGATCGGCCGGCGATGAAGCCTGCGGCGCCGCCGTCGTCGAACGCGATCTGGATGACGTCGGTGAACTCGTCGAACGGCACCCCGGCCGACAGCACGGCCCAGGGCCGGTCGAGGATCTCGGCCAGCCGGCGGCAGCCCCGGGCGAACCCGGTACTCGAGCTTGAGCAGGTCGATGTCCAGGTCGTTGAGCGCCCGGGCCGACTCGATGATCGCGTCTCTCGCGGACCTGCCCGGTCAGTTCGTCGCCCGGCATCGGGTAGATGAGGTTCTCGATCACGGCGGGCACGCCCTTGGCGCGGCAGTCGTCGATGATCTCCTGGCACACGGCGAGCGCTCGGCGACCAGGTCGGGCTCACCCGCCGCGGGCGCCGGCCGGTCGGCGCGCAGCTGGACGAAGAACTTCAGCGCGTCGCCGCCCTGATCGAGGACCCACTGGGCGTTCAGCGCCGGGTCGCGGTGGGTCCGCGGCTCGCCGTCGTAGCTGCGCCGCTCCGCCGGCTCGCGGCGACGAGCAGCCCGCAGTTCGGGGCGAGCGCGCCGGCCTCGGTGATCGCCGGCACGCCGTAGGTCGGGTCGGACAGCAGCCCGCTGGCGGCGGCGTCAGCACGCGGGCGACGTCGGCCTTGGCGTGCGCAGGTCTCGTCGCTGGCGTCGAGGCCGACGGCGGTGAACATGCGGCGCAGGGTGTTGCGCTGGTCCATCGCGATGATGGAGAACACGCGGCTGTCGGGCGCGATGTCATCGAGCGTCCTTCGGACCGGTGTGTCACGGTGCTTCTTCCTTGCGTGGGTCATGCGTCCGGCGGTCGACTGCCGTATGAAGTCGAGGAGCGGCCGTCCCTCGCCGCCGACGGCCAGCGCGGCGAGCACCGCCGCCCCGCTCACGCCCGGTTGCAGAACGGTGAGGAGCTCTCGCGACGATGCCGGCTGTCTTGGCGGCGCGCACGCTGCCCATCTGCGTCCACCCGCCGGCCGCCACGGCCCGCCGGCCGGCCCGGCCATCTTTTCGATGTCGTCGAGCATGCCGGCTCTGCGCCGCGGTGTACCCCGTGGCCGCGGCCCAGATCGCCGCCGGGGTCGACCCCGTCGGCCATCCGTGATGATCACGTCGTCGTCGGTCCGCCCGTCGCCGGTGACGGGCAGGCCCGCGGGCAGCTCGCGGACCCGCATGCTAGCCGCGTCGAGCGCCGCGCGGGTCGGTCCGGACCCGCACCCAACGCCGCCAGCACGCGCCGCAGCAGCAGCCCGCCGCTGCCGCCGGCGAGCAGCAGGCCCATTCCGGGCACCACGTGCCGCCCGGCCGACCAGCCCGCGCGCACCACCTGCTGGCGCTCGGTCTCCGTGAGCGTCGCGGGCATCGCGCGGGCCAGCACGTCCGCGTACCGCTGTAGTTGAAAACCTCGTCCGGGCCGACCGCGCGAACGCCGATGCCGCCACCGGGTGGTCGTGACCGGGCGACGTGAGCACGGCGCCCGCGCCGCGGCCGAGACACCGCGGGGTGCAGGACGCCGGCCGCCGTACCGCCGGCGCGTTCATCGGGGGAGCATCCCGGCGCTGGCAGCCCGGCCGCGGCCAGCGCCTTGGGCGAGACGTCGCCGGTGTCCTGCCGGATCAGCCCGGTCCGGGCCGCCAGCGACGGCTCGCGCAGCCGGTCGCCGCCCAGCCCGAGCACGATCCATTCGGGCACGCTCAGCCAGGTCCAGCCCGTGACGGCCGGCTGGCCGTTCGCGCAGCCACAGCAGCTTGGCCAGGCTGGCCTGGCAGGACCACGGCAGGCCGGTCCGCCCTCGAACGCGGCCGCCGAACCCGGGCACCTCCCGGCTGATCCGCTCGACCTCGCGCTGCGCCGCGCCGATCGAACCAGGCGATCACCGCGACGTCCGTTCTGCCGGCCGGGTCGACAGGACGCCGCTCTCCGCCAGCCCGGTGACGCCGATGCCGCGCACCCGGCCCGGTCCCCACGCCGACTCGGCCACCTGCGCGGCGCGCCCGATCAGGTCGACGGCCACGGCCAGGAGACGACCGGGTTCGATCTCGGTCCGGCCGTGGTCGCGGGTGTGCCACGGGGTGAGCTGCTCGACGTAGCGGGCCGTCGCGCCGCGAAGATCGGCCCGGATCACGGCCTTGGCCCGAGGTGGTGCCGATATCGAGGCCGATGACGACATCGGTGCTGATCGTCATCGGGGGTAGCTCCCCGGATCCGCGTTTGATGATCCTGACCGGTACGCCGATGCGCTCGACGGGCAGGCCGGGCTTGGCCAGCCGGGCCAGCAGCCGGGCCGCGGCCACCCGGCCGATTTCGTGACCGGGGTGGTCCACCACGGTGACGGCCGGGCGCAAGGCATCGGCCATCGGGAAGTCGCCAAACGCGACCAGGGCGATATCGGTGCGCCGGGCCGCGTGCAGGGCCGGCACGACGCCCAGCGAGGCGCGTGTGGTGGCGCTCAGGATCGCCGTCGGCGGGCCGCCCTCGGGGCGCCGCCGATCAGGGCGGACACCGCGCGGGCCGCGGCCCGGCTGGTCGTGCCGTCGCAGCGGATCAGGTACTGGTCCGATTCGAGCCGGTGCCGGGCCAGGGCGTCGCGGTAACCGCGCAGCCGGGCGGCTGAGGTCGGGATGGCCGTGGTATCGCCGATGTAGGCGATGCGCCGGTGCCCGTGCGCGGCCAGGTGCGCCACGGCGTCAAAGGCGGCCTGGTGGTCGTCGATCGCGACCAGATCCGCGGACAGGCCGAAGAGGGCCTGCCGGTCGACCAGCACCAGCGGCATCTGGCCGAGGTCGAGCCAGGCGTGCGGGGTCGCCGGTCGGGCAGAGCAGCAGCCCGGCGATCCGCCGTTGAGCATCTGCCCGATGACATCACGTTCGGTGTCCCTGTCCCGGCGGGTGCTGGTCGACAAGTACGGACCGGCCGTGCCGGGACATCTCGAGCTCCACCGCGTCGATGACCTCGGCGAAAAACGGGTCGGCGATGGATTCCACCACGAACCCGATCGCGGTGTCGGTGCCCGCCCGCAGCGACCTGGCCATCGCGTCGGGGGGTGAAGCTCAGGTCGAGCATCGCGGCCCGGACGCGCTCCCGGGTGTCGGCCGCGACTCGCGGGTCGGCGTTCAGCACCCGTGGAAGCGGTGCGCAGGCTCACTCCGGCCGCACGGGCGACATCAAGCAGCCGTGATGGTCCCGGCGTCGTTGCCATCCATGGCATAACCTCAGTGTGGCATTTTATGCCATCGATGGCAACAGCAGCTGACCAGGAG
The DNA here is from genome assembly GCA_963795525.1 of uncultured Solirubrobacterales bacterium. Lineage (GTDB taxonomy): Bacteria > Actinomycetota > Thermoleophilia > Solirubrobacterales > Solirubrobacteraceae > Palsa-465. The sequence continues at coordinate 642,215 of CAWCIA010000004.1, read as the reverse complement.
TTTCGCGACCTAGAAGCTACGCTCGGGGCAGCTCGCCAGATCCACGCGGGATCAGGTGCACGGGGAGCACGGTCCGGCGGCGGACGGGTGCGCCGGGGTCCTCGATGCGCTGCACCAGCCGTTCCACCGCGACCCGGCCGAGCCCGGCCGGGTCCTGGTCGATGACCGACACCGCCGGGACGAGCGCGGCCGCCATCGGGATGTCACCAAACCCGACCATGGCGACATCGGTCCGTCCGGCCCGCTGCAGGGCCGGGATCAGCGCCATCGTGCACAAGATGGTCGAGGAGAACACGGCGGTGGGAGGAGTCAGGTGCCTCCAGCCGCTTCACCATCTGCGCGGCGGCTTCGCCGGCCGACTCGGCGGTCGCGCAGATCAGGTCGGGGTTGCCGTCAAGCCCGTGCTCGGCCACGGCCGACCGGTAGCCCTTGAGCCGGCGCTGGGTGGTGGTGACGGGCGTGCCGACCCCGAGGAAGGCGATGCGGTGGTGACCGTGACCGGCCAGATGCGCGACCGCCTGGCGGGCACCCCCGAGGTCGTCCTCGATCACGTACACCCCGGAGATCCCTCGCGGGGCCCGGTCGACGAACACCATCGGGGTCCGCTCTTGCCAGGGGGCCAGGTAGGACTGGTCCGCGCTCACGCAGGCCATGATCAGCCCGCTGATCTGACGCCGCAGCAGGGCTTCAAGCGCCGAGCGCTCGCTGCCGGCCCCCGGCCCAGGCTGGTGACCACGACCGCCATACCCCGCTCGACCAGGTCGACCTCGATGCTGGACGTCATCTCCGCGAAGAACGGATCGCCGAGGTCGGGAACGGCCAGGCCGACCGCCGCGTCCGCGCCGGTGCGGAAGCTGCGGGCCAGCATGTTCGGCACGTAGTTCAGCTTCTGCATCGCCCAGCGGACCCGCTCGCGGGTCTCCTGCGTGACGTGGGGATCGTCGTTGAAGACCCGGGATACGGTCTTCGCGCTGACTCCGGCTACGCGAGCCACGTCGCGCATCGTGGTCATCGAGGGATCGCCTCCAGACTGGGCGCCTGCTCTGGCGACTTCTTGGGGTGTTCGGTGTTTCGAGCGGCGCCGCTGCGGGCGGCGATGGTCCCCCGGTTCACACCGGGGGACCACCCGCCGGATTATACCGGCGTCCTACGTCAGCAGCTGGTCTTGTAGATCGCGGCCTGGCTGGCCGCCGTGCTCAGGTTTGCCTTGGTGATGATGGTGAACTTGGTGCCGATCTTCGGGGTGGTCGTCTTGCCGGTCAAGGCCGCGTAGGCCTGGTCCACCGCGTTGGTCCCGATCGTGTACGGCGACTGGGCGATGATGTCCTGCACGGTGCCCTGCTGGAGGGCGGTGATCTCGTCCGGCTCGGCGTCAAACCCGATGATCTTGACCTTGCCTGACTTGCCGCCTGGCGGACTCCGGTGGCCGCGCCCTCCGCGGAGAACAGGTTGGCCGCGAAGATGCCGACGATGCCGGGATTCTTCTGCAGCGCCGCCAGCGTGACCTGGGCGGCCACCGACGCGCTGTCCTGGTCGAACTGCACGCCCACGTAGGGGAACTGGGCTTGGCCTTGGCCGCGGTGGCAAAGCCCTGCTGGCGCTGGTCCGTGGTGCTGACGCCAGGCTTCACGTTGACGACGAGCACCTGGCCGCCGCCGGGCACGAGCTGCTTGATGGCGGTGAAGGCGTCCGCCCCGCCGGCCACGTTGTCCGAGGAGATCTGCGAGACCGCGCCGGACGGGTCGGTCAGCGTGGTATCCACGAGAACGACCTTGATGCCCGCGGCCATGGCCTGGGCGATCGGGGGCCGGCTGGCGGACACGTCGTTGGGGGCGATCAGGATCGCGTCCGGCTTGGCCGCGGTGACCGACTCGATGATCGGGTTCTGCAACGTGGCATCGAACTGCGACGGACCCTGGATGTTGACGGTGACGTTGCCGAGCTTCTTGGCCTCGGCCGGGATCCCGCAGCCCATCGTGACGTAGAAGCCATCACCGGCCACGCCCTGGATAAACGTCATCTTGTAGGTCTTGCCGCTGGCCGGGGACCCGCCCGTGGTGGATCCGCCGGTCGCGCCCGAGGACGAGCTTGACGACGAGCAACCTACGGTAAGCGCCAGCAGCATCACTGCCGCCACGCCTGCGGTTGGTACCGCCAAAGACCGCTTCGACCCACCATTCTTCGGCGTGACTAAGGTCGGCGGCCTGCCCAGATGAGACCAGACGCGAACTCCTGCGGCGCCTGCGGCGTCAGGCTGGCTGGCCTGCCGGTGACCGGCTGTTCAGCTGTGAGAAATCTCGTGGAAACACAACGGGATGATCGTGCAGCAGTCATGTCACCGATGTCAAGACTCTTACTAAAGGTTCTTTTTCCCGGTCACATTAGGGTAACTGGTCAGCATGTATCGTTCTGTTTCCCATCTTGACATCGGTGACATGAAGGGGCACTCTTTCGTAAAACATTGCGGCGTAGTTACCACCGCGTTGCGGACAGGCCCTGATCCGCCGCCTTGGGTTGCTACTGCGGTCATAAGGGAGTGGTTCGATGAGCCTCGCGCTGGAAGCACGGGACATCACCAAGCTGTACGGCCACGTCAGCGCGCTGTCAGGCGTCAACTTCGAGGTGAAGGCGGGTGAGGTAGTCGCCCTGATCGGGGACAACGGGGCCGGCAAGAGCACGCTGGTGAAGATCTTGTCCGGCACCGAGACGCCGACCTCGGGTGAGATCTTGATCGAAGGCCAGCCGGTGACGATCGACGGTCCCCTGGCGGCCCGCCGGCACGGGATCGAGACCGTGTACCAGGATCTAGCGCTGGCGCCTCATCTCAATCCCGTGCAGAACATGTACCTCGGCCGGGAGGTCATGCGGCACGGGGTCATGGGCCGCCTGGGGTTCATGAACAACGCCGACATGCTGGCCGGAAGCAAGAAGGCGTTCGACGAGCTCGGCGCGACCGTGCGCAATTACTCCGGCAGCATCGGGGCCATGTCCGGCGGCCAGAAGCAGGCGGTCGCGGTGGCCCGGGCCGCCGCCTGGGCCAAGCGGATCGTCATGTTCGACGAGCCCACGGCCGCCCTCGGGGTGGTGCAGACCAAGGGCGTCCTGGAGCTGATCCGCCGGGTCCGCGATCGCGGCCTGGGCGTGGTGTTCGTCAGCCACTCGATGCCGCACGTGATCCAGGTCGCCGACGAGGTGCAGGTGATGCGGCTCGGCCGGCGGGTGGCCACCTACAAGGCGAAGGAGACAACCATGGAGGAGCTGGTCGGGGCCATGACCGGCGCCGTGACGCAGGAGAACCAGTCATGACCGGGCAGGCCACCGTTCCTCCGCCCGCACCCGCCGCCACGGCGCGCAGCGAGGAGCAGCCGACCGGCCGGCTCGCACGGCTGGCGCGGCTGCAGGCGCTGCAGATCATCATCGTGCTGGCCGTGATCGTGGTCGTCTTCTCGATCCTCAAGCCCAGCGCCTTCCTCACCGTGTTCAACATCCGCGGCATCGTGGTGAGCCGGCACCGCCATCCTGGCCGTGCTTGGTGTCGGCATGACGTTCGTCATCATCACCGGTGGCATCGACCTGTCGGTGGGCAGCGTCCTGGTCTTCAGCGGCGTGGTCTGTGACAAGGCGATGGCGGGCATGGGCGGCCAGGGCTGGGGGCTGCCATCGTCGGCGCCCTGGTGGCCATCGGCTGCGGGTTTGCCTGGGGACTGGTCAACGGCTTCCTGGTCGCACGGGCGAAGGTGCCCCCGCTGATCGTCACGCTCGGCACCCTGGGGATGGCCCTGGGCCTGGCCGAGGTGATCACCGGCGGGGTCGACCTGCGCGACGTGCCAACCGTGATGGTCAACTCGGTCGGATTCGGCAACATCGTCTGGCAGATCTCCGATCTGGCGGTCATCGCCGCGGTCATCGTGCACCGGCTCGCCGAACTCGGTCGACCTCAAGCCGCCGGCCACGCTGAGCGCCCAGGAGGCGGCGACCTATCGTGCGGGCGAGCTCGTGGTCGGGCAATCCGGGTGCGAGGCCTGCCACCAGATCGGAGACAACGGCAACAACGGGCCAGGGCCGAACCTGAGCAACGTTGGCAGCAAGCTCCCGCAGGCCGCGATCACCTCCACGCTCATCAACCCGACACCCCCGATGCCCTCCTTCAAGGGCCTGCTCCAGAGCTCGCCGAAGAAGTTCGCGCAACTCGTCGGGTTCCTCTCCCTGCTCCAGTAGGGAGCGATGCCTCAGTGGCAGGCGCGCCATCGGTGAGCGGCACCGCCGCTCCGCCCCCGACTACCGTTCCCGGCGTGCTCGAGGAGGCCCAGGTCCGGGCGATGTTCGACCGCATCGCCGGGTTGTACGACCGCATGAACTCGGTGATGACCGCCGGGCTGCACCACCAGTGGCGCCGGCGGGCGGCCGACCTGGCCGTGCTCGGGCCGGGCGGACGGGCGCTTGACGTGGCCACGGGCACGGGCGACCTGGCGCTGGAGCTCAGCGGACGGGTGGGGCCGTCCGGCAGCGTGGTCGCGAGCGACTTCTCCGAGCGGATGCTCGCGCTGGCCCGGGACAAGGCGGCGGCCGCGGGCGCGGGGAACGTCCGGTTCGAGACGGCCAACGCGCTCGCGCTGCCCTACGCCGACGACTTGTTCGACGCCTGCACGGTTGGGTTCGGAGCGCGCAACTTCTCCGATCTCGAGCGCGGGCTGCGGGAGATGGTGCGCGTGGTGCGCCCGGGCGGGCACGTCGTCGTGCTCGAGATCACGACCCCCACCCGGCCGCCCCTGTCGACCTTCTTCGAGTTCTGGTTTGACCGGATCGTGCCGGCGCTCGGACGCGTGGCCGGCGATGCCGCCGCCTACAGCTACCTGCCCGACTCCGTGCGGCGCTTCCCCGGACCCGAGGCGCTGGCCGGTGTGCTCTGGCGCGCCGGGCTGCGCGACATCCGCTATGTGCTCACCGCCGGGGGCATCATCGCCCTGCACGCCGGCACCGTCTCCCTCCCCGGTCTCGGGGGTGAGCCGTGAGCGCGCTCGGCGCCGTCGTCGACGCCGGAGGCGCCGAGATCACACGCCTCCTGGCCCGGGTGGAGGAGCGCATGGGGTCGCTGGCCGCTAGCCACGGCCCACTGCTCGGACGGTATGCGGGCGAGACGATCGCGGCCGGGGGCAAGCGCCTGCGGCCGCTCCTGCTCTGCCTGGCCGCCGGGGTTCCGCCCCCGGAGAGCGAGGATCTCGTGCGCGCGGGCGCGGCCGTCGAGCTCGTCCACGCCGCCTCGCTCGTCCACGACGACGTGCTCGACCGGGCCGAGCTGCGGCGTGGCCGCCCGACTGTGATGGCGCGGGGCGGACGCCGGCTGGCCACGGCGACCGGGGACCTGCTCTTCTCGCGTGCCTTCGCCGAGCTTGCCCTCATCGAGGGCGACGCGGCTGCTGGCGTGCAGGTGCTCTCGCGGGCCAGCTCCGAGCTGGCCGTGGGCGAGCTGCTCCAGCGGGCCGACGCCTGGAATCTCGAGGTCACCGTGGCCCGCTATCTCGAGCGTTGCCGGCTGAAGACGGCCGTGCTCTTCCGGGCCGCCTGCGAGCTGGGGGCGCTCCTGTCCGGGGGGGACGCAGTCGCCCTGGGCGCGTTCGCCGAGCGGATCGGCCTGGCCTTCCAGATCCTCGACGACGTGCTCGACATCGCCGGCTCGCCGGCTGAGACGGGCAAGCCGCGCGGCACCGACCTGCTCGACGGGACGGTGACGCTGCCGCTGATCCTGGCCCGCGAGGCCGACCCGCTGCTCGCCCGGCTCGACTTGCGGGCGTTGGCCGGCCCCTCGGAGGTCGAATCGGTGTGCGAGCTCATCGTGGCCAGCGGGGCGCTGGAGCGGGCGCGAGCCGACGCGCTCGAGCTCGTGGCGGCCGCGAAGTCCGGGCTGCCTGCAGGACTGCCACCCCGTCAACGGGCCGCGCTCGAGCTCGTGGCGGACGGGGTCGTCGAGCGCTACTCGTAGACGCGCTCGCGGCGTGGCGAGCGCCCGCCAGCCACCTGCCACCTGGCACCAGCCACCTGCCACCTGCCACCTGGGCGAGAAAGCGAACTATGAGGACGCTTTCTTGCCCCGGTCCTGGGGCGCGGTGCCTAGAAGTCCTCGGGGAGGATGTGATCGGCGCCGAGCGCGGAGGTGAAGCGCTCGATCTCGTCGGCCATGTTGGCCTGGGTGAGGCGCTGGAGGTCGCGGAGCATGTCCTCGAGGCCCTGGTCGAGCTCCTCCTCGAGCGCGTGAACCTCGTCCTCCGTGTAGGTGCCCTCGCAGGCCCAGAAGCAGTTCGGGCAGCTGAGCAGCAGCTCCCACTTGGCCTCCGCGGCCTCCGACCAGGCCACCGGCTGCACGAGCTGCGAGTCGCAGCCGGGGCACACGTGGAGCCCCTGGGGGATGCTCGGGTCCGCCTCATGGAAGCGGACGACCTCGATGGTGCGGCCGCTGGGAAGGACGATGCGGCGGACTGAGTGCTGGTGGGGATTCTGGCTCATCGGTGTCTCTGGAAGGACTAGATGAACCGTTAATCGACCCGACCGGCGGCCAGCTTGAGGGAGTTCGTGAGGTGGCGCAACGGCGGAAAGAAAGGGCGTCGTCCGCGCGTCTGTGAGTGCGACCGCTAACCTTGGAGCTTGGAGCAGGAGAGGGGCTCACAGCCATGTTTCGCAATCCGACCACAGACCTCATCGTCGTTCTCGTAATCGTGCTGCTGATCTGGGGTCCGAAGCGGCTCCCAGGGCTCGGCAAGCAGCTGGGCACGGGTCTGCGCGAATTCAAGGACTCCGTCACCGGCGGGCACGACGACGACGACGACGAGCCCGAGGACCGAGCCCGGCTGACCCAGGGCGATGCCACGCCCGGCCCGACCGCCGCGAGCACCGAGCAGCGCCCGGCCGACCCCGCCGGCACCGAGCGCCGCTCGTAGCGGCGCTCCCCTCGCCTCGCCATGGCCAAGCTCCGGCCGATCAGCCACGAGGATCGGCTCAGCATGGTCGAGCACCTCGACGAGCTGCGCTCGCGGATGATCATCTGCCTGCTCGCGCTCGTCGTGGCCTTCGGCGTCTGCTTCTGGCAGAACCACGCGCTGATTCACCTGGTCAACCGAGCGCTTCCGCACGTCAGCACTGCGGCCGGCCAGCACGGGCTCGGGGCGGTCCCTAACCAGTCGGTCCAGGAGCGCCAGGGGTTCCTGCAGACGGCCGGCGCGTACACCCACCTGGCCGCTCTTCCCAGTACAACGCCCGCCGCACGACAGGCATACACGACGGCCGCGCAGGGACTGAGGACGGCCGCCGCCGCGCTGCCGAAAACCGCCCAGGCCCAGGAGAAGCCGATCACCATCGGCGTGGGCGAGCCGTTCATGACCACGCTGACGGTATCCGCCTATTTCGCCGTGATGATCACGCTGCCCCTGCTCATCTGGCAGCTCTACGCCTTCGTCATACCGGCTCTCAGTGCCGAGGAAAAACGGGCGGTCCTGCCCGCGATGTTCGCCGCGCCCTTCCTGTTCATCGCCGGCGTCGTCTTCGCGTTCTTCGTCGTCCTCCCGCCCGCGGTCCACTTCCTCCAGGGCTACAACAGCTCCGAGTTCGACATCCTCGTCCAGGCCAAGACGTACTACACGTTCGAGATGCTGACCATGCTCGGGATCGGTCTGGCCTTCCAGCTGCCGCTCGCGCTGCTGGCCATGCAGCGGATCGGCGTCATCAACGGGCGCACCCTGACGCGGAACTGGCGCTACGCTACGGTGGGAATCGCCGTTATCGCGGCGGCGATGCCGGGTGCGGACCCCGTCACCACGGGGCTCGAAATGCTCCCGCTCGTCATTCTGTATCTCTCCAGCATCGTGTTGCTCAAGATCGCCGATCGCCGCGCCGCCGCCCGAGCCGCCGCCGAGCAGACCACCACCGCCTTCGGCGACGGTCTCGACCCCACGTAGCCGATGCTGTTCGACCTTCGCAGCCGCGGGCGCAGGCGCACCGTTCGGGTCGTCTACGGCAGCCTCGCCCTCCTCATGTTCGTCGGTCTCGTCGGCGTCGGTGTCGGTGCCGGAAACGGCTTCGGCGGCATCCTGAACGCTTTCACGGGCAACGGCTCGACCACGGCCCAGAAGGCGGTCATCAGTCAGCAGGAGCGCCAGGCCATCAGGGCCACCCAGGTCGACCCGAACAACGGCGCCGCCTGGGGCGAGCTCCTGCAGGCGCGCTGGACCGCGGCCGGCGAGGGCGCCGACTACAACGCGACAACCGGGGCATTCACGGCGGCCGGCAAGGCCGAGCTGACGCGAGCCACGCAGGATTGGGAGCACTACCTCGCCCTGGTGAAGTCGCCCGATCCGAATCTCGCCGTCCTCGCTGCCCGAGCCTACGTCGCGACGGGCGACTACGCGGGCGCCGCGAACGCCTGGGAGTCCGAGACCGAGGTGGCGTCCAGCGAGGTGAAGGGCTGGGAGTGCCTGGCGATCACGTCGTACGCGGCCAACGAGTCGCGCAAGGGCGACCTTGCCTCGGCCAAGGCGGTCTCGCTGCTACCCAAGTCTCAGCAGCTCACGACCAAGCAGGAGCTCAGCTCCGCCAAGTCCTCGGCCTCGTCGGCCCAGCAGATCGCCGCGCAGTGCTGATCGTGCCCCGCTGAGTAACATCGCCGCACGAGAGGGCCGTTAGCTCAACTGGTAGAGCAGGGGACTCTTAATCCCAAGGTTGGAGGTTCGAGCCCTCCACGGCCCACTGAAGAAGCCCCGCTCAGGCGGGGTTTTTGTTGGCCTCGGAGGTCCGGCTGGCACGCCTTCGTGGCTGCCGCCCCAGCCCGCCGAAGCGCGTCGACGGGACGCTCTGAAGACGCTTGCGGCCGGTGCTTGGTTGCGGTGGGAGGATTCGTCTGTGATTCCGACGATGCTGCTCGTGGGACTGTTGACCAGGCGCTTGTGGTTGATCCCGGTCGGCGCGGTCGCGTGGGGTGGGCTGCTCCTGGCCGCGGGCTTGGTCCACATCGGCGGGTTCCCATTGGCAGCATTTGTTGGTGGCGCCAATATGGCGATCGGTGTCCTGATCCACCGTGCCGTCGCGTGGCCTTTGCGGCGGACTCGTTCTATGCCGCCACGGCCGGTCAGCTAGGCCGCACGCATCGCAGGGCCAGCGTCTCATGGCTGACCGTCATGATTCAAAGGTGCCGCGGGTTGCCCCTCACGGAATCGCGTTCCTGGAGGAGCTCGCGCGCCATCTGCCGATCGGGTTCGCCGTTGAGATGGAGGGCGACTGGCTGCAGGTCATAGGTCCGGACGGGCCGCTTGGGGCCACGACCGGGGTCTGGTTGGCCGCTGACATGCTCCTCGAGGAGGAGGTGGTCGACGGCGCGATCGCGTCGCTGAATCTCGTTCAGCAAGAGGTTGCTGAGGAGACCACCGAGCCATGGCCCGCGGCATCTGGTCGGGGATACCTGGGCTTTCCTGAGCCCGGGGGAGAACTCGTGGAGGACGATCTCCATCTCTGGTTCGGTCCCGAGGAAGCTCCAGCGCTTCGGCTCCGCCCGATATCTCTGCGTGGCGTGCTACTGCCGGACTGAGCCGCCTGCCGCTCGGTCGATCATTGCGAGCCCGTACTGAGTCGGCTGTCGCGTTGGAGATTCCTCGATCGCGAGCGACTCCGCCGGCGTGCGGCAGAAGGCCTGAGAAAACGCGAGATCACAAAGATTTGTGTTATCTGCGTGATAGCTGGTATAGTCCGAACCATGCCATCTGACGCTGAGATCACGTTCGCCGATCACGCGGGGCGTCTTTACGCCCGCCGTTACGGGATGGCGCCGATGGTGGGCCGGCTCCTCGGCTACTTGATGGCGTGCTGGCCGCGGGAGCAGAGCATCAGCGAGCTGGCCGAGGCGCTGTTGGCGAGCCGCAGCGCGATCGCCGGCGCGGTCAGCACGTTGGAGACCCTGGGTCTGGTCCGACGGTCGCGTGCCGCCGGGGAGCGGATGGACCGGGTCGCTATCGACCGGACCTCGCGGCGTGCGTGGGGGTTCGACGTTTCGGAGTATCAGGAGCAGGGCGAGCTCGCCCGCGAGGGTCTGGCGGTGCTCGCCGATGCTCCGCCCGAGCGGCGGGCGGTGCTGCTGGAGCTCGCGGCGTTCGCCGACTTCCTCGTCGAGCGGTTGCCCGTGTTGGAGCAGGAATGGAACGAGCGCCGCGAGGCGCTGCGCGCCGCCGGTGAGCTTCCAGACGACCCTATTCACTCACACCGAAAGGATCAGGAATGATGACCGACGGCTGGACCACGCCCGCGATCGTCGCGCGCGGAGTCGGCAAGTCGTTCGGCGAGCACCGGGTGCTCGACCAGGTGGACCTCGCCGTCGCAGAGGGCACGATCTTCTCGCTGCTCGGCCCCAACGGCGCCGGCAAGACCACGATGGTGCGCATCCTGTCGACCCTGATTCCGGCCGACGCCGGGGACATCCAGGTCGCCGGGCACGATCTGGCAACCGAGTCGCGCGCGGTGCGGGCGCTGATCGGAGTCACCGGCCAGTTCTCCGCGGTGGACAACCTGCTCACCGGCGCCGAGAACCTGCGCCTGATGGCCGACCTGCGCCACCTCGGCCGCGTCAAGGGGCGCCGACGGGTGAGAGAGCTGCTTGAGCGGTTCGACCTGGCCGACGCGGCGGACAAGCCCCTGTCGACCTATTCCGGGGGGATGCGCCGCCGACTTGATTTGGCGATGACCCTGGTCGGCGATCCGCGCCTGATCTTCTTGGATGAGCCAACCACCGGACTGGATCCGCGCAGCCGTCGCACGATGTGGGAGATCATCAGCGAGCTGGTCGCCGACGGCGTCACGATCTTCCTCACCACTCAGTACCTCGACGAAGCCGACCGGCTGGCCGACCGCATCGCTGTGCTCGAAAACGGGCGCATCGTCGCGGAGGGCACCCCTGCCGAGCTCAAACGGCGCGTGCCCGGCGGCCACGTCGAGCTTCGGTTCGCGGATCCCGATACGCTGCGGGAGGCCGCGGCGCTGCTCGACGTCTCCGCGCCCGAGGACGAGCAGCTTGCCCTACAGGTGCCTGGCGACGGCACCGTCGCCTCCCTGCGCGGCCTGCTCGAGCAGTTAGCCAATGCGAGGGTGGAGGTCGAGAACCTGTCGATCCACACCCCCGACCTCGACGACGTGTTCTTTGCGGTCACTGGCCACTCGACCGCCGACCCCAACCTGGAGGAGGCACTTCAGCGATGACCGCTCTCGCCTACACCGTCACCGACTCGGCGACGATGCTGCGCCGCAACCTCAAACACCAGCTGCGCTATCCATCGGTGACACTGCAGCTCGTCGGCCTCCCAGTCGTATTCCTGCTGCTGTTCGTCTACGTCTTCGGCGGCCAGCTCGGCGCCGGCCTCGGCACCCATCCACATGGCGACCGGACCGCCTACCTCACCTACGTCGTGCCCGGCATCCTCATCATGACGGTGGCCTCGGCCGCGCTGGGGACCGCGCTGTCGGTCGCCATGGACATGACCGAGGGCATCATCGACCGATTTCGCACCATGGCCATCGCCCGCAGCGCCGTGCTGACCGGTCATGTGGTCGGCACGCTGATCCAGACGATCAGCGGCCTGGCCATCGTGCTCGGCGTGGCGCTCGCGATCGGATACCGCCCGACGGCCGGCCCGTTGGCGTGGGTGGCCGCGGTCGGCGTGCTGCTCCTGTTCGCGCTCGCCCTTGTGTGTCTCTCCGCCGCCCTCGGGCTAGCCGCAAAAAGCGTTGAGACCGCCAGTAACACGCCCATGTTCCTCACGCTGCTTCCCTTGCTGAGCAGCGGATTCGTCCCGACGGGCACGATGCCCGGCGGGCTACGCCAGTTCGCCGAGTACCAGCCCTACACCCCCGTGACCCAGACGGTGCGCGGGCTGCTCACCGGCACCCATACTGGCGGCCACGCGATCGCGGCCATTGCCTGGAGCCTGGGCATCGCAATCGTCAGCTACCTCTGGGCCGTGCGCCTCTACGACCGCCGCCGAGCCGCGGACCCGAAGTGATCGCATCGTCCGAACCGGGTCTGAACTACAGCTGGAGTCCACGGGTGCTCGGTCGACCGCGCCGCGTGAAGTACTCCGCCTCGGCCTCGCCGAGCACCGTGGCCGGCGGCTCATCGTGTAGGTACTCGGCGGCGATCGCGCCCCAATCGGCACCGGCCCGGAGCTGAGCGAGCACCACGCCGACGATCACGTGCATCCGCCGGATCAGGATCGTCTCGGCGGGCAGCGTGAACTGACTCAGCTGCTCCTTGACCTCGGCCTGGCGGTCCTCGTCCACCGGCCGGTGGTCGCGGCCACCGCGGCCTCGCTCGCCAGTGAACCGCCGCTCACCGCTGATCGCATACCACCGCGTCGCCCGTCGCATCAGCTTCAGCGCCAACTCGTCATCGACACGCTTCGCCCCGTTAGAGGACAGATACTCGCCGGCCACCAAGGCGGTCTTCAGCCCCGCGGGATCGCCGGCACGAACAGCGTGCGCGATCCCGCGCTCGGCGTCGGCGCGCGCGACATTGACATCGCGCTGCAGCCCGTAGTCGAGGAAGCCGACACGGCCATCCGGACGCAGCAGATAGTTGCCAGGGTGCGGGTCGCCGAGCGCGATCCGGTCGCGGTACAGCAAGCCGAAGTAGAAGCGGAACAGCATCTCCCCGTAACGGTCGCGCTGCGGCTCGTCGAGCCGGCGAACCTCCTCGAACCGCTCCCCCTCGATGTACTCGGACACAAGAACCCGGCGCGTCGAGAGCTCGGCGTGGACCGCGGGCACGGAGATGAACGGATGGCCGCGGCGCAGCCGCTCGATCCGGCGCTGGTTCTGCGCCTCGAGCTCGTAGTCGAGCTCCTCGACGATCCGCTCGCGCAGCTCCGAGGCGAGCGCCTTCCCGTCGAGGCTGGGCGCGAGGCGCTTGACCAGCGGCATGAGCAGCCCGGCGTTGCGCAGGTCGGTCTCGACCGCCTCCGCCACCCCCGGGTACTGGACCTTCACGACGACATCCTCGCCGTCGCGCGTCGTCGCGCGGTGCACCTGCCCGATCGACGCCGCGGCGAACGCGCGCTTGTCGAACTCGGAGAAGACCCCGCTGAGCGGTCCGCCGAACTCGTCTCGCATCAGCCGCTCGAGCTTCGGGAACGGGACCGGGGGTACGTCGTCGCGAAGCTCGGCAAGCTTCGCCTGCAACAGATCGCGCTGGTCCTCGGGGAGCCCGTCGAACTCGACCATCGAGAGCACCTGCCCGACCTTCATCGCCGCGCCCCGCATCCGTCCGAGCTGCTCGACGAGCTGGGTCACGAGTGCCGCGGTGCGCTCGTTCTGCGCGGCGGCGGCCCGCTCCGGCGACCGGACGCGATTGGCTGTCCTCATGCCCGCCCAGCGCATGCCCTGCCCGGTCACCAGGCCGCCGACCCGGGCGGTCCGCGCGATCCGCCCTGTCGGCAGCTTTCGCGCTTCGGGCGGGGGCTCCTCGGCGTCCTGGGTCATCGACACTCAGTCAAGCAGGCGGACGTGGCGGACTCGGGAAGCCTTCTTTGAAACGCTCCGGGTCGCCGAGGCGAGCCGTGCGGAACGCCGAGCGTGATCTCGAGGGTGACGGCGACGTCGGCCGCGGCCGCGCGGGCGGCGAGTCTGGTCGCGTCATCGAAGCGGGTTCGCGGTCAGGGCTCCGGCTCGCCGAGTAGCAGCTCGGTTCGGTACTTCGGGGCGAGGGCCATCGCCTTGGCGATGAACGCGCCTGTGGCGGCCTCGTCGAGCGCCGGTGGAGCCTCGGTCCGGTGCGCGACCGGCACGCCGACCTCCTTGAAGAACTCCTCCTGACCTGCGGGGGAGCACAAACACAGGAGCCGCGCAGGCCGCCCGGAGACATTGCGGAAGACATGCGGGGCGTTGGCCGGCACGTTGATCGTCTCGCCGGCCGTTGCGACGGCGCTGACGCCGCGGAACGTGAGCTCGATCTCGCCGTCCAGGATGGTGAACATCTCCTCGAAGTCGTGCCGGTGGGGCGGCGGCCCGCCGCCGGGCGGGACGTGCATGTCGATCAGCGTGTAGCGCCCGGCAGTGTCAGCGCCGGAGACAAGGATGGTGTAGGTGTCGCCGACCACGCCCAGGTGAGGGAGCGACTCGTCGGTGTCGGGGGTTGCGTTCGTCAGGGCCCGTCTGGGGTCGTCGGCGGGAATTGGTCCGGTTGGCTCTGCATTGGCGGACGGGGTGTCGTTCATCGGTACTCCTCGCTGGTAAGCTAAGCGGTAGGAATCGTCCGCTTATGTCCTCGAGCCTAGCGAACACGACCGCCCGCACCACTGCACGTCACACGAACACCGCCGTGATTTCCGAAGCTCTGAGCGGATCGCGGCAGGTTGCGCGACCACTGCGAAGTGACGCCGCAGCCAATCGCGAACGCATTCTCGCCGCCGCCACGACCGCGGTCAGGCGCGACGGCGAGAGCGTGCCGATGGCCACCATCGCCGACGAGGCGGGCGTCGGGATCGGAACCCTCTACCGCCACTACCCGACGCGCCAGTCCCTTCTAGGTGCCTTGACGCTGCGCTCCTTCAACCTCGTCCTGCACCACGCGGGCGCGGCCGCGGAGAGCGACGAGCCGGGCCCCGCGGCATTGATGCAATTCTTCGAACGGACGATCGCAGCCCGGAACGAGTTCATCCTCCCGCTCCACGGTGGTCCCATCATCCACGAGGAGAAGATCGTCGCGGTGCAAACCGAGATCAGGAACCTCCTCGAACAGGTCCTCGCCCGCGGACGCCGCCAGCGGACGATCCGATCAGACGCCACGGCGATCGACGTCATCATCGCCGGAGCGATGCTCGCCCAACCACTCCCCAACACACCTGACTGGGATCAAATCGCCCGCCGGCAAGCCAGAATCTTTCTCGCAGGCCTGACCGTCACCAATCCACCACTCCCCGCCGGTCCTTCGATCAGAGCATCTTGTCCAGGGTGATCGGCAAGTCGCGCACGCGGCGGCCGGTGGCGTTGTAGATCGCGTTGGCGATTGCTGCCGCCACGCCTGTGATCCCGATCTCGCCGATTCCACGTGCGCCCGCCGGCGCGTACGGATCTGGGATGTCGGTCCACATCACCTCGATTCTCGGCACGTCCATGTGGACGGGCACGTGGTACTCCGCGAGGCTCGGGTTCATGATCCGCGCGGTCCGCTCGTCGAAGTTGGTGTCCTCCATGAGCGCAAGGCCGATCCCCATGATGATGCCTCCGCGGAATTGGCTCGCGGCGGTCTTGGGGTTGATGATGCGGCCGCAGTCGTACGAGCCGAGCACACGGTCGACGCGGGTCTCACCGGTCACCGTGTTGACTCGGACCTCGCTGAAGACCGCCCCGAAGGAATGCATCGAGTAGGCCTGCATCTCCTCCGGGTCAGAGGCGGAGGCGACGACGGCCAGCTCGTCACGGCCCGCGCGTTCGAGGATCCTCGAGTAGCTCTCCCAGCGGCCCGGGTCGGCGAGCTCGCACAGCCCCTCGTCGCGCCCCCCGACCTCGTCGGCGGTCAGTCCGGCTAGCGGCGAGTCGTCGCCGGCGAGGGCGAGCAGCTCCTCGACGAGCGCGCGCTGGGCCGCGATCACCGCGGCAGCGATGGAGGCCGTCTGCGAAGAACCGCCGGCGAGCATGCTGCCGGGGAACGAAGAATCGCCGTGGGCAACAGTAACCCGCTCAAGCGGGAGACCGAGACGCTCGGCGGTGACGATCGTCTGGGTCGTCGACGTCCCCATCCCCATGTCGTTGGCCGGCACCTCGACCGTCGCGTGCCCGGTCCTGTCGAGCCTGATCCGAGCGGCGCCGCCGGGGAAGCGGTGGTACGGGTAGGTCGCACTCGCGCAGCCCATGCCAAATCGCCATTCGCCCTCCCGACGCGTGCCCGGGGCCGCCCGCCGCGTCCAGCCGAAGCGCTCGGCGCCCGCGCGCCAGGCGTCGACGAGGTGGCGGGCGGAGAACGGCAGGCCAGAGCTCGGATCCTGCTCGGGCTCGTTGCGGATCCGCAGGTCGATCGGGTCCAGGTCGAGCTTGATGGCGAGCTCGTCGATCGCCGACTCCAGCGCGAAGGTACCGACCGACTCGCCGGGCGCGCGCATGAAGGAGTTGGCGAGCATGTCCAAGTCGACGACCTGCTGGTCGGTCTTCAGGGTCTCGGTCGCGTACATGTGCCGCGCGGGGAACGTGAACTGCTCGGCGAGCGCGTTGTGGACCGTCATCGCGGAGATCCCGGTGTGGATGAGTGCGGTGAAGCGCCCGTCGCCATCGGCCCCGATCGCGACTCGCTGCTCAGTGTTCGTGCGACCGCCGACGATCCGATAGACGCCCTCGCGCGAGAGTGTGACCCGCACGGGACATCCAGCGAGCTTCGATGCGGCAGCCCCGAGGACATGGTGCGACCACAGCGTCTTGCCACCGAACCCGCCGCCGACGAAAGGCGAGGTGAGGTGAACCTGGCTCTCGTCGATTCCGAAGACCTGAGCGAGCGTCCACGCGTGGAGCTTCACGCCCTGGCTGGCGTCGTGAACGATGAGCTCGTCGCCATCCCACGCAAGCGTCACCGCGTGAGGCTCGATCGCGTTGTGATTGTGGCGCGGCGTGCGATAGAGGAGATCGACCGCATGGGGCGCGTCATGGAGTGCAGCCTCGGCATCGCCGATCGCGACCTGGACCGGCTGGCCAACGAGACTGTCAGGCGTGCGTGGGTGCGCTCGGGCCGCCTCGAAGGTACGCGGCGTCGAGGACTCGTAGGCGACCTCGATCAGCGAAGCGCCGTGGTCGGCCTGTTCCTGCGTCTCGGCCAGGACGACCGCGACCGGCTCCCCGTTCCAGTGGACGCTGTCGTCCTGCATGACGGGTAGGTCGCTGCCCCCGGCCGCCCTGGGCGCGGTCATGAACAACGGCGGCGGCTGCATCCGCGGAGCGTTGCGGTAGGTCATCACGAGTACGACGCCGGCGGCTGCCTCGGCGGCGCTCGTGTCGAGCGTCGTGATGTGACCCCGGGCGATCGTGCTGTAGCGCAATGCGGCGTAGACCATGCCGTCCATCACGTACTCGGCGGCGAAACGAGCCTCGCCCCGGACCTTGAGCGGTCCGTCCAGGCGCGACACCTGCGCCCCGATGAGGCCGTGCTGGGCGCGCAGCACGGGATCCGGGCCGGCCTTCGGCGTCCAGCTCTCGGGGGCGGTCGGCACCGCGGGTCGGGATTCGGCGGTGCTCATCGGCGGGCTCCCTCGGTCAGCTGTAGGAGGACAGCAGCAATCGTGCGTCGGGCGAGATCGACCTTGAATGCGTTTCCGGCGAGTGGACGGGCGTCGGCAAGCTCGGCATCGGCCGCCTCGAGGAAGCTCTTCTCCGTGGCCGGCTGGCCTCGCAGCGCCTCCTCGGCGCGCCACGCCCGCCACGGCTTGGGGGCCACCCCGCCCAGAGCGAGGCGTGCCTGGGCGATCGCGTCGCCCTCGAGCTCGAGCGCGGCGGCAACCGAGACGAGCGCGAAGGCATAGCTGGAGCGGTCCCTCACCTTCCGGTAGGTCGAATGCGCGGCAAGCTGGGATGGGGGCAGCTGCACGGCGGTGATCAGCTCGCCGGGCTCGAGCACCGTCTCAACGTCGGGACGATCCTCGGGCAGTCGGTGCAAGTCGCAGAGGGCGACAGTGCGCTCTCCCGATGTGCTTCGGAGGTGGACTACGGCGTCCAGCGCGGCGAGTGCGACGCACATGTCCGACGGGTGGGTGGCCACGCACGCCGGGGACGCGCCGAGGATCGCGTGGATGCGGTTGAAGCCCTCGATCGCATCGCAGCCCTCACCCGGAGAGCGCTTGTTACAGCGCGAGCCGTCGGCGTCATAGAAGTAAGTGCAGCGGGTGCGCTGGAGCAGGTTGCCGCCGACCGTCGCCATGTTGCGGATCTGCGCCGAGGCGCCGGCGACGATCGCGCGCGTGAGCATCGGGTAGCGCGTGCGGACCGCAGCGTGCTCGGCCACTGCGGTGTTGCGCGTGGCCGCCCCGATCATCAGCCCGCCCTGGTCGGTCTCCTCGATCTCAGCCGACAGTCCGGTCACGTCGACGAGCGCCGAGGGGAACTCGACGCTCTCGCGCATCAGGTCGACGAGGTTCGTGCCGCCGCCGAGGTACTTCGCGCCCTCGCTCTCAGCGCGACGGAGCGCATCGGCGGGATCGGTGGCGCGTGTGTAGGTGACCTCGATCATGCTCCCGGTCCCGCGTAGACCTCGGCGATCGCATCGACGATCCCGTTGTAGGCGCCGCAGCGGCACAGGTTGCCGCTCATCCGCTCACGCAGTTCATCGTGACTGAGCGCGATCTCGCGGGCCTCGAGATCGTCGGTGAGGTGACTCGGCACTCCCCGGGCCACCTCGTCGGCCATTCCTACGGCCGAGCAGATCTGGCCCGGCGTGCAATAGCCGCACTGAAAACCGTCATGCTCGATGAACGCCTGCTGCAGCGGGTGCAGCGCCCCGTCGTTCGATAGCCCCTCGACCGTCGTCAGCTCGCGTCCGTCGTACTGGACGGCAAGCGCCAGACACGAGAGGATCCGCTCCCCGTCGACGAGGACCGTACAGGCGCCGCACGCGCCCTGATTGCATCCCTTCTTCGTGCCGTGGAGCCCGAGCTGGTCGCGTACGAAGTCGAGCAGCGAGACCCGCGCGTCGGCTGGCACCGGCACCTCGCGGCCGTTGACGATGATCGGCACGGTGGTTTCCCCTTCTCAGTGGCGAACTTCTGACAGCACCAGGCTAGCCATCCAAACATGGCGGTGACCACGCCGCGCGGCGGCCCGGCGGAGGGTCTCGCGAGTCGGACTCGCCTGCTCTCTGCTCGAGCGACTCCCGGCAAGCGCTAGAACCGCGGCTTGCTCTCCGGGAAGCGCTCGAGCCCATCGTCCGGGATTGCCTCCCATGGGGCGGCGTAGGCGACGTATGTACGCCAGCTGGGCCGGACCCCCGGATCGCCGTCGAACGCGCCCAGGCGAACGCTCATCTGCATCGGATCATCCGGGTTACGGCTGAACAGGTGCGCGCCGCATTCGCGACAGAAGCACTTTTCGAAGCCGCCGTCGGGATGCCGCCAGGCCTTCACCAGCTCGCCTCCCTGGAGCAGCCTGAGGGCGCGGCCGTCGATCCGGGCCTGCGGCGACGCCGCTGTGCCGGTACGACGCTGGCAACGGGTGCAATGGCAATAGCCGGCGGCCTGAACAGGCTCGGTGAGCTCGAAGCGGACCCCGCCGCAGAGGCAGCCGCCGGTCAATGAGGGGGCAGTCATGGCGACGAAGTCTCGCACCGCGAGCGCTGTCGTTACGCGCGACGGGGCTGGATCGCGATCTGAGCCCGCGCGCCTGAGCAGTCGATCACGTCCTGGACGGCGATGCTGGCGCGCGGTAGCGGGCACGCCCGGGGTCAACTGCAGTGCACAGCCAGCGTGCCGGTACCGTCCGTGCCCACAGCCCAGGCGTCGCGGGATGAGGTCGCGGCAACGCCGAAGAGCTCGCCGTTCGGGCTCGGCCGGAGTTGCCACGCCCGGCCGTTCCAGTGCTCGATCGCGGCTTGGCCGAGTCCGAAGGGCTGGCCGACCGCCCAGGCGTCGTGGGAGGAGGTGGCGGCGACGCCGGAGAGCACAGTCGTGCCGCTCGTGTCGGGGCTAGCCTGGCGTCGCCAGGCCCTGCCGTTCCAGTGCTCGATCATGCTCTCGGCTTGCTCGTCCCCGGAGCCGTCGATGGCGTAGGACGTGTATCCCACCGCCCAGACGTTGCGGGGTGAGGCGGCGGCCACGGCGGAGAGCTGGACGCCCTGCTCAGGACCCGCGCCGATACCTCCTGGCGCGACGGGAGGCTTCGGGCTGCGCTGCGCCTTCCACCGCCTCCCGTTCCAATGCTCGATGAGCGTCTGGGCACCGGCGTCGCCGTAGCCGACGGCCCAGGCGTTGCGCGGCGAGGTGGCGGCCACGCTCAGCAGCGCGCCGATCCCGAGCTGCGAGCTCGCCTGGAGTGTCCACACCCTGCCGTTCCAACCCTCGATGACGACGCCGTTGACGTCGGACCCCACCACCCAGGCATTTCGGGGCGAGGTGGCAGCGACGCCATAGAGCTCGCCGACACCGAGACTCGGGCCGGCCTGGACCTGCCAGCTGTTGCCGTTCCAATGCTCGAGGAGAGGACGATCGGGCTGCGGCGGGTAGGCCGAGCTGTAATAGCCGACCGCCCACGCGTTGCCAGGGGAGGTCGCGGCCACGTCCGCAAGCTCGTCGTAGCCGCCGGGGCTCGGGCTCGCCTGGACCGTCCAGCCCCGGCCGTTCCAGTGCTCGATCAGTGTCGCGCGCTGAGTTCCGACAGGGCTGTACCGGTAACCCACCGCCCAAGCGTTGCCCGTAGAGGTGGCGGACACCCCGAGCAGTGCGTTGTCCCCACCGCCAACGTTTGGCGTTGCCACGCGCGCGCAGGTCGCCGCGGACGTCCGTGCCGCGCTCGGCATGACTGCTACGGCGCCCACCACGCCCAGCGCGAGGGCCACCGCCCACCGCTGCATGACGGACGACGAGTACACCGGCCTCACACCCTCGGCGTGATCGTGGCCGAGGTCTTGATGACATGGCCGGCCGAGTCGAGCGCCTCTACGGCGACGTAGTGGGATGCCGGGACGGTGAGCTTCGTCTCGAACCCACGCTTGGGAGACGCAGCGATCTGCCGCAACACGCTTGGGCTCGACCCGCCGACCACTCGCCAGGAGGCAACCGTCGTGGCCCCATTCCAGCTGACATACACGAACGTGGACTTGCCCGTCGTGCTGGCGGCGATCGCCGGGACCGTCCACGGGATCGCTGTCCACGGGAACCGGTAGGTGGCGAAGGTCGTGTTGCCGCCCGCCAGGTGGGCGTCGAACACCTGCCGGCCCTTCGTGTTGTATTCGCTGAAGTAGGACTGCTGGCCCCAGCCGACGACTTTGTTCCAGTTCGAGAGCTGCTGTACGTTGCCTTCGTAACTGGCGGCCAGGCCCGGCGAGTGGTTGTCGACCACGATCGCGGACGCCTTCCAGCGCTTGAAGTCGAGCTTGAGTTCCAGCGCACGCGAGTCGCGCAGGTTGGGCTGAACTCCGCCTCCCTCGTCATCAAAGAGGGTGATGTACTGGTCGCCCTCGGAGCGGACGCGGACGTCGTGTTGGAAGGCGAAGGACGCGTTCGACCCGAATTTGAAGTTCGAGTGCCGGCCCCCCAGGATCCACATAACGGCTCCCGTCCGGACGCTCACCTTGTACGCCGCCCACGTCTCACGCGCGGAAACGATCACGTTGCCATCGCGATCGAGATCGATCGAATTGAGGTGGTAGGGGTCGTATGGCGAGCCGAGGCTGGCCGGCAACGGCTGATGGGTGTCGGTCAAGGGAATATGGTCGATCGCATCCCACTCGAACATCACAAGGCCGGTGGGGATGTCGATTTCCTGCACGGCCGAGTCGATGACGATCTCGCGCTTGTTGCCATGAACGGACGTAGCGTCGTCGTAGATCGGGTAGTCGGCGGTGATCAGCGCCGTCCCCTGGGGGGTGAGCTGGAACGCGTGCAGATCCGCGCGCAGCCCATTGCCCGCCGAGACCGTGGTGATCTCTCTGTAGGTGTCATCGAAGATCACGTCTTGGCCGCTTCCAACGCCGGCCGTGGTCGTTCCCTGCCACCAGGTGAGCACGGGCTTGCCCTGGTAGGTCTGGACACGGAAGTCCGACACGGACAGGTTGCCCCGTAAGGGGTCGAACCAGATGAGATTGCCCTTGGGCCCGAGGATCATTGGCCCGTCCTGAATGGGACCGCGCTGAGGGCCGAGGAAGAAGTCGCCGTCGCTATTAGCGCCGTGCTTGTCGACGATGATGCTCACCGGAGCGAGGTCATGTCGGGAGTGGAAGAACTGGAGGTCTCCCGGGGCGCGACCATCGGGTGGCCAGTGGAGGCTCGGTAGTGGCGTCGTCGGCCTGGCCACCGTGAAGGTCCAAGTTCCCCCCGGGGTGCCGCGACCGCCGTTCGCGTCCATCACGTCCAGGGCGGTGGAGACGGTGACCGTCTCTCCAGGCGTGAACGGGTGGTCGGGCAGGAAGCTGCCGCCGTCGCCTTCGGAGTCGGACTCGAGATGTCCGGTGTG
Organism: uncultured Solirubrobacterales bacterium; assembly: GCA_963795525.1. Classification (GTDB taxonomy): domain Bacteria; phylum Actinomycetota; class Thermoleophilia; order Solirubrobacterales; family Solirubrobacteraceae; genus Palsa-465. Next base: position 620,057 of record CAWCIA010000004.1, on the reverse strand, counting down.
TGCGCCGCTCGCGGACCCAGTCACGGTGAGCGACCCGATCGCTGCGATGGGAATACCGCGGAAGGTGATCTGGCTCTGCGGCATCGCGTCATGGGCGCCCGGCATGGGAAACACGCTGACCGCCGGGACGGCGGCGAACGCGGCCAGCACCGGGTCGTCCCCGATCCCGCCGGCGAACCAGGCGAGCACGATCGCCGCAGCCAGGAGGGCCATGGCCAATCGCCGGAAAGTCACCTGCTCTGCCATCGTCGGCGCCCGTGCTCGCTCCGCCACCCGTACTCCAATCCTCGCCCCCGAGCCACTGTCAGATTAGTCCCCCGCGCGCTGCGCGAGGGAACAATTCATGCCAAAGCGCGGAAAATCACCCGGCTGTGAGGTGGTGCCCCCATCGTGCGGCGATCAGGCCGGGGTGCGTCGGTGTCCATCCGTTGTCACACGCGGGGACTCCGTCCTGTCTTGAGAGGTGGAAGATCCCCGATCAGGAGGCGACGATGAGAGTATTCGTGGCAGGTGCAACCGGGCCGAGCCGGCGGCAGGGGTTCGCGGCGGCATGAGTGAGCGCGAGCAACTTCTTGACGACCTGCGGCCGGTCTCGTTCGCGATCGCCTACCGCATGCTCGGCAGCGTCTCGGAGGCCGAGGACATCGTGCAGGAAGCGCTGCTGCGGGCGCATCAGGCGCTTGACCGTGGCGAGCGGATCGCCTCGCCGCGCGCGTTCATCGCGACCGTGACCACCCGGTTGGCGATCAACGAGCTGCGATCCGCACGGGCGCGGCGCGAGCGCTACGTCGGCGAGTGGCTGCCCGAGCCGATCATCACCGACGGCCGCGACGATCCGTCCAGCCACGCCGAGACGGCCGACTCGCTCTCGCTGGCCATGCTCGTACTCCTGGAGAGCCTCTCCCCCGAGCAGAGAGCCGTGTTGCTGCTGCACGACGTATTCGACTACGGATATCCGGAGATCGCGACGATCGTCGGCAAGCGCGAGGACAACGTCCGTCAGCTCGCCGCCCGCGCCCGACGCCACGTTGCGGAGCGACGGCCGCGCTTCCAGACGACGCGCGAGCAGCGCGATGAGCTGGCAAAGCGGTTCTTCGCGGCTGCCGAGCACGGCGATCTCGCCGAGCTCGAGGCCCTCCTCGCTCACGACGTCGAGCTCACCGGCGACGGCGGCGGCCAGGTTCCCAGTCTCGCGCGGTCGCTCCACGGGCGCAACCGCGTCGCGCGCACGCTGATCAACTGGATCCGCCTGGCGGCGCGCCTTCCCGGCGTGTCGGTGCGCCCCGTCGAGATCAACGGTGCCCCCGGGGCGCTGTACCTCGATCCCGACGAGCGGCTGATCGGCGTGATGTCCCTCGACATCGCCGGCGCCCAGGTCATCGGCGTCAGATCAATCGTGAACCCCGACAAGCTGAGGCACCTCGGCCCGGTCGGCGACGTCACCACGCTGCTGCGGTCCTGCTTTGATCGATCGTCTCCACTAAGGCGGAATGTGACCCCATCATGATCGCGGCGGCCCGTACAGCACCCACGAGCACGCGCTCGAGATCGGCACGCGGCTGATCACGGAAATCGGGTACGTGAGCAGCCGATTGCCGTTGGTGCCCTGGACCCAGGAGCCGGTGGGACGGATGCCGTTGACGTACCGCATCATCTGTGGCACGCACACCGCGTAACGGTTGAGCGTGTTATCGATGTTGGTGACCGCGCCCTGGAGGGCGCTGAGATTCTCGACGCTTGCGGCCTGCGTCGATGCGTTGCGCAACCCAGCGACCTGCCTGGTCAGCCGCGCGATCGCCGCGCGGTCGTGTCGTAAGAGCGTGGTGTCGGCCTGGAGCGCCGATTGGTCGCTCAAGATCTGATCGCTCAACGTCCCGGTCGACGGCGGCGCCTTGGTCAGCGCAAGCACGCCGACGGCAATGCCTCCGACGGCGACCAGCGTCACGAACGGCAGCAGGAAGAGCTCCCTTCGCGTCATCGTTACCCCCAACGGTTATGCGGTGCATGTGCCTATGCCTGTGTCCTAAGCCTCATGCTGTGGACTGAGGCGTCCCGCAAACGCACCCCCGCGACGCTGCCCTCCGCTGGCGTGGTGGAGTCGAGGTTGGCGTGTCTGCGCGACGGCATACATAGTTGCCGATCGGCGCCCTTTCGGCAAGGGGCTCGTTAAGTCAGCCGCGGTCGACCCTGCAGATGATCTCCCACAGGTGATCGTCGAGATCGCTGAAGTACCCCGAGTAGATCGGCCAGGGCCGCTCGTGAGCGACCCCGATCACGCGGGCACCGGCGCGGGCGGCCAGCTCGAGGATGCGGTCGACATCCTCGCGGCCGTCGACGATGTGGCCGATGCTCATGTCCGAGCCGGCCGTCTGTGGGACCTCGACGCCGGCGTCCTTGGAGAGCTCGGAGCGGGGATAGAGCGAGAGTATGAGTCCGTCCTCGAGCGTGAACATCGCCACGGCGCCGGCCGCGCTGTCAGGGCCGCCGGTGTACCGCGTGCCGGTGATTCCCTCAGTCGGCCAGCCGAGGCCGTCACGGTAGAACGCGACGGCTCGCTCGAGGTCGGACACTCCGAGCGTGATGAGGTGGATGCGCGGCGCCAGGGCCGCCGAGGCTGAGGCTTGATCGGACATGCGCCGGACCTTACGCGGCCGTCAGGCCCGCGTCTTTCAGGAATCGGACGGGCGTGGTCCCGGTGAGGCGGCGCACCTCTTCGGTCATGTGCGCCTGGCTGGCGTAGCCCGCGTCGAGCGCCCGCTCGACAAGCGGGCCGTCGCTCGCCACCAGCCGTCTGAGGCGCGCGACCCGAGCAAGCATCTTCGGGCCGTAGCCGACGGCCGCGAGGGTTCGCCGGTGAAGGGCTCGTTCGCTCACCCCGAGCTCGAACGCCACCGCGGCGACGCGGGCTCGCGGATGGCTCAGCTGGCGGGCAGCGGCGCGGATCAGCTCATCGGGCGCGACGCCTCGGCGGGCGACGGCGCTCGCGAGCAGCTCGAGGCATCGGGCGCGGCCTGCGCCGGCCAGCGCGTCCTCGAGCGCCGCCGCTGCCGGGCCCCACACGTGCTCCGCGGCCAGCTGACGATCGCACAGCTCCGAGGCGGGCAGGCCGAGGACGGGTCCGGCCGCGCCGGGCCGCAGACGTATCCCCGTCGACCGGGATCGTGCCGGCAGCTCAGCCCGGCGCGGACCGGTGTCGGCGCCGGCCACGACGAGGTCGCGACCCGCGAGCCAGATCAAGTCGACGCACCCATCGGGGATGACCCGCTGGGCGTGCGGTCCTGCCGTCTCCTGCTCCCAGAGGCAGGCCACGAGGGGCTCTAAGAGAGGCGGCGCGCGGTACTCGCGATACGAGGTGACGGATTGAGAGCCCATCTCCTCACGACATTGTCCTCCTCACCGAGGGCGCACCGGCGCTGCCCGTGCCGCGCCTCCCGGGCCATCCGCGCGTCCGAGGGCTCGTAGTTTCCTGCATCGAGGCCACGGTCTTCCCCCGCTGCGCGTCCGCCTGAGCGCTCATACCCTCGTGGCATGCACGGATCGCAGATGATCTCGCTCGAGCGCGAAGAGTGCCTTCGTCTTCTGGCTGAGACCCATCTCGGGCGCCTCGCCATGGCGGGGCCAAGCGAGGCGCCCCTGATCCGCCCGGTCAGCTACGTCTTCGACGATCGCTCACAGTCGATCGTCTTCCGGACCAGCCCCGGGTCGAACTTCCACATGCTGACCCACGCGCCCGCCGCCGCCTTCGAGATCGACGGCGTGGACCCGGCGACGCACATCGGGTGGAGCGTGATCGTCAGCGGCGTGGCCGAGCAGGTCACGACCGCCGGCGAGCGCGACCGCCTCGACGCGCTGGGACTCGACACGTGGGCGCCGGGCGCCAGGCCCCACTGGATGAGGCTGCGCGCAAGGACGGTCTCGGGGCGGAGGATCATGACGGCCAACGGAGGCGTCCCGAAGGGGCGGGTGGCGGAACTCGATCTCGCCCGCAGCGGGGGCTGAGACAACGGCGAGGAAGCCGTCGGCCGGGTGCACTAGACCGTGCCGTGGAGGAAATACCAGACGAAGAAGCCGCTGAAGATGATGAGGAGCGGACTCACGCGTCGGCCGCGGAGCAGCTCGCCGCAAGTGTGGAGGAGGATCCCCACCCCGACTCCGTTGGCGATGCTGTAGGTCACGGGCATTACCACGATGGTGGCGAACGTGGCCAGCGGCGAGGTGTTGTCCCAGCGCAGGTCGCGCACGAGGCCGAACATCATCACCCCGACGATCACGAGAGCCTGGGCCGTGGCCTCGGTAGGGATGATCCCGGCGATCGGGGAGATGAACATGCAGAGCAGGAGCAGCACACCGGTCACGACCGAGGCGAGTCCGGTACGCGCCCCGGCCGCCACGCCGGCATTGCTCTCGATGAACGTCGTGTTCGAGGAGGCGGACATGAACCCGCCGACCGCGGCCGCGATGCCGTCGATGGCGAGCGCGGTGCGAATCCCGGGCAGGCGGCCTTGGTCGTCGAGCATGCCGGCGTTGCGGCCCACGCTCACCGACGTGCCGACGTTGTCGAACAGGTCCGACATGACGACGGCGAGGACGATCGCCACCGCGCCCCCACCCAGGGTGCCGAAATGGAAGGACACATGCGAGCCGTCGGCCAGCGCGAGGTTGGGCGAGGTGAGCCAGGCGCCCTGCGGCAGGCGGGCAGTCCCGTCCGTCCAGATGTGGTACCCGTCGATGGCGTTGATCACGGTGGCGAGCACGGTGGCGCCGACGATGCCGATGAGGAGCGCCCCGGGAACGCCGCGCTGATAGAGCGCCCAGGTGACGACGAGGCCGAGGAAGAACACGAGCATCTTCCACGTCCCGAGATGCGCCCCGAGTGTGCCCAGCTCGCCGCCCTGGACGACAAACCCCGCGTTCTTGAGCCCGACGATCGTGATGAAGGCGCCGATGCCGATCCCGATGGCGAGCTTGAGGTCGAACGGGATCGAATCGATGATCCGCTCCCGTAGGCCCAGCACGACAAGCGCGACGATGATGGCTCCGTCGACGACGAAGATCCCCATCATCGAGGACCATCCGACCTTGTGGGCGGCCACCTCGGCCGCGGCGTAGGCGTTCAGCCCGAGGCCAGAAGCGAGCGCGAACGGGTAGCGACCGAACACGCCCATGGCGACGGTCAAGATCCCGCCGCTCAGGGCGGTGACGGCGAGCACCTCGTCGAACGGGAGTCGAACGCCGTGGAGGTCGGCCGTGGCGCTGAGCACCGACGGGTTGACGAACACGATGTAGACGAGCGTCAGGAAGGTGGTGATCCCGCCGAGCACCTCCGTCCGGTGGTTCGAGCCGCGTGCGCTGATCTCGAACCAGCGATCGAGGGCATCGGCCCGCCGCCGCGGCCCGCCCACTCGTCCGGCGGCGGCGTCGACGGTCATCTCGCTCTGCCCGGGCACGCGTCCGAGATGTTATGTGAGCGGGGCTCCGCTTCGCTCGTTCCTCCGCGCGGCCTCGTCCAGCCGCACGACGCCCTCCGCCCGGGCGGTGACCTGTGGGTCGTGCGTGGCGCAAATGACCGTCTGGCCCTCCTCCCGGGCCGCGTCGGCGAGCAGGCGGGCCATGGCGGCGGCGTTTGCTTCGTCGAGGCGGGATGTGGGCTCGTCGACGATGAGCAGGCCGCGCGCACTCGCCAGGCCACGGGCCAGCGCCAGCCGCTGCGCCTCACCGGCGGACAGCCGCTCGGCGCGCTGCGTGGCACGCCCGGCCAAACCGACGCGCTCGAGCACGTCCAGAGCGCGCCGTCCGGCTCGCTCGGGGGGCCATCCGCGCGCGCGGAGAACCAGGACGACGTTCTCGATTGCACTGAGGAAGCCGACCGGCGAAGGGTCCTGTGGGACGTAGCCGATGCGCCGCCGCCGGTGCGCGGCCCGCTCCTCGGCGCCGGCTCGCGCGAGATCGTGACCGTCGAGGAGCACCTGGCCGGCATCGGGTACCTCGAGCCCGCAGAGGAGACGCAGGAGCGTCGTCTTGCCCGTGCCCGACCGGCCGGCCACGACGGTGAGCTCGCCCGCCGCGAACGCACGGGTGAACCCATCCACCACGACCCGCTCGCCCCGACCCTGACGATAGCGGCGCACGACGCCTCGGAGCTCGACCTCGGCCGAGGTCCAATCCGGATCGGGCGCGCTCCGTCTCCGGGCCGGGCCGGGCTGGGCCGGCCCCTGGCTGGCCGGCCGCACGAGCACGCCACCCTCGACCGCTGACGCGAGCGCCCTCCGTCCGACGCCGGCGTCGGACAGGGCGCCGGCCGGCAACTGGATCCAGCCGCCCTGGCCGAGGACGAGGGCGGTCTCACCGCGCACTCGCTCCTCGACCACTCGGCCGTCGCGGATGCGCACCACGCGGTCGGCGGCACCGGCCGCCTCGGCGTCGTGGGAGGCGATGATCACGCTGGCCCCGTCCGCCCGGGCCAGCGAGGTGATGAGCTCGCGGACGGCAGCAGCGCCCCCCGCGTCGAGTCCGCCGGTCGGTTCATCGGCGAGCAGGAGCGTCGGTCGGTGGGCGAGCGCGGCGCACACCGCGAAGCGCTGGCGCTCGCCGCCGGAGAGCTCGCTCGGGCGCGCCTCGGCGAGGTGCACCAGGCCGGCGGCCTCGAGCAGTTCGGCGACGCGGGCGCGCTGCGCGCCCCGCGGGACGCCGCGCAGGGCCAGGGGAAGGCCCACGGACGCGCGGGCCGGGAGATCGGGGCTGAGTCCGAGCTCGCCCTCCTGGGTGAGCAGGCCGAGGCGGCGGTGGCGCACGCGAGCGCGGGCCCGCGGTGCGATCCGGCCCATGTCCCGACCGAGCACGCCGACGCGTCCCGCCGACGGCGCCTGCAGGCCGGCGAGGACACGGAGCAGGGTGCTCTTGCCCGCCCCACTCGGCCCGAGTACGCACAGGACCTCCCGCGGCGCGAGCTCGAGACTCATCCCCTGCAGCGCGGCAGCGTCGCCTTCATTCGTGCGGTGCACGCAGAAGACGTCTCGCAGCTCGATGACGGCTCCGCTCACTGTCCGGCCTCTCCGACGGCGCGGCGCTCCGGGGCCCCCGCGAGGCCTCGACGCGGCGGCCGGCCCCGCCCGGCGCCGGCCGTCGCGCCACCGAGCCACGTGAGGGCGAGGAGGACGAACCCGCCACCGAGCGCGGCCGCCGCGAGCTGCCCCCAGGGGATGACGGTGACGAGCGGTGGCAGTGGCGGTTGCAGGTAGCCCGCCTGGACGGCGCCTGCGGCCAGGCGGGTCAGCACGACGGCGACGACCCCGCCCGCCAGGAGGCCGAGGCCACCCGCGAGCATGAGGCGCAGCCTCAGCTCGGCCCGCTGCCAGCGCGGCCCAAAGCCCTGCGCGGACAGGTCCTCCTCGATGCGGGGATCACGGAACGCGCCGCGCACGACGACAAGCAGGCCGAGCACGGCGAGCACGGCCGCCAGCGCGGCGGCCGCGAGCAGGGTCCCGAGCACCCCGCGCGTGATCGGGTCCTCGCGCAGGTCCCGCTCGATGTCGGCCCGGAAGGACGAGCTGAGCTCGCTGGCGCGCCCGCGGCCGAGGAAGGCACGCAGTTTCGCCAGGTGGCCGCCCCCGACCCACAGCTCGTTGGCCTCGCCTTGACCCGGCAGCTGGGCGTCGAGAGCGGCGGCCAGCGTGGCCTCGTCGGCGACGACGAAGCCGGCCGGATCTGGGTCGAGCGTGGGGAAGCGCCGCAGCACGCCGACGATGCGGGCATTGACCGGGAGCCCGTCCACGGTGAGCGCGAGCAGACCTCCGGCCGCGGCAGACGCGGCCGTTGACGGGTCGACGAGCACGGGCACCGGACGCGTGTCGCTCGGCTCGCGCGGTCGCACGATGCCCGGCCATCCCGTGGTCTGGAAGCTCGCCGTGAGCGCTCTTCCCGGCCCCGACGGTTCGGCGCCGCTCACCGCGCCCACGCCCGTCCAGCCACCCAGGTCGGTGAGGACCGGACGCGCCTGTCCGCGCGTCGAGACGAGCAGCGGCCCGAGCGACACGCGGCTGCTGAACTGCGTCGCGGCGGCCACGTTCTCCCCGTTCTGATGGCCGTTGGTGATGTCGAGCCCGGTCGGCTCGTCGAGCTCGAAGCCGGCGAGTTGGAGGCGGCCGGCCGGCAGCCGGGCGCGCAGGACGTGCCGCCGCGCTCCGGCAACCCCCAGCACGAGCTGATGAATCGCACCCTGCCCGTCGCGGAGATCGGCCGTCACGGTGAGGTTGAGGCCGGGAGAGGTGGCGACGAGCGCGAGCTCTCCCGCACCCGGCAGGACCGGGCCGGGCACGCGCACGGGGCCCGGCGGGCGAAGTCTCCGCGCGAGCACGTCGAGCGGAGCCGAGCCATCCGAGCCCCGCCAGCCGTGCAGCGCGTCCAGGCCATCCGCAGGCACGCCGAGCGCGGGGACGATGACGTTGCCCGCGCCGCTGAGGTAGTCGGCCTGGGCGCGGCGCACGGGCAGCACGGGACCGCCGGCCAGAGCGCGCCAGCGCTCAAGCGGCGCGAGCTGCAGCGGCGCGGTGAAGTCGGGCGCCGGGGCGATCCGCGCACCGAGGGGCACGGCGTCGGCCGCCTGGTCCGCCGCCCCGCGGATGAGCGTGGCGCGATAGGCGAGCGCGAAGCCTCCAAGGCCGGTGCTCACCGCCACGAAGGCCACGGCGAGCGAGGGGAGCCCGGGAGACCGGCCGAGTCCGACGAGGGCGAGGCGACCGCGCAGCGGGCCGCGCCGGGACACACGCTCGGCGAGGCGCAGGACGGGCGCGGTCGCGCGGAACACGAGTACCCCGGCGGCCAGGCAGCACAGCGGCGCGAGAGCGGCGGCGAGGGCCGAGCGCTCCGAATCGGCCGTGATGAGGGCGGCGCCGAGCGCGGTCAGAGCGCCGAGGCCAAGCGCGTCGGCGAGGCGGCGATCCCGGATGACGATCGCCGAGGCGACGAGCAGGGTGCCGATCAGCCAGCCGCCGAGGAGAGCGAGCGCCGCGGCGGGGCGCACGACGCTGTGGGCGAGCACGGCTGAGGTCGGCTCGCCGGCGGCGCCGGCGAGCACCATCGCCACGAGGATCGCGAGCCCGGCGCCGAGGGCGAGCGCGACCGCGCATATGGCCGCGGCCTCCCCCGTGAGGAAGAGCACGCACTGGCCGGTGCGGGCGCCCGCGCGCTGCAGCCGCTGGACCTCGCGGAGCTCTTCGTCGCGGAGCCCCCCGGCGGCGAGCACGATGAACAGGACGAAGGCTGCCGCTGCGCCTCCACCGGCGAGCAGCAGGCGCTGGGGTGCCGCGTCGGCCTGGGCCCGCGCAGCGTCGAAGCCGGTGAAGGGCGCGCTCACGCTGAACTGGCTGCTGTGGGCGATCAGCCCGGCCTGGAGCCGCTGCAGCCTGGCCTCGAAGCCGGCCAGGTTCCAGCTGTGCAGGCGCGAGGTGGGTACCACCGCCAGCCAGTCATGGGACCGATATACGCCGCTCAGGCCGGTCACGGCGTCGAGTCCGGCCACGTCGCCGGTGAGGAGCACGGGCATCCCGGGGGTGAACGCCGGGGCGAAGCCCAGGGGGACGGCGGAGCGCAACGGTGCCTCGCCGGCGACGCGAATGTCGACCCCCAGGGCCGTGAGGCGGGCCGGCGCGGAGCCGCCTCCCACGAGCAGCATCGGACAGCGCGACGCGCGGCAGGGACCAAGGCGCGCGGCGGCGCCCGTCGCCAGCCAGTCGCCGGGTGTGGCGATGGCTGCCGGGCGCACGACGATCCCGCTCAGGCGCACCGGGTTCAGCAGGACGACCTCCGTGCCGTCGCCGAGCCCGAGGCCGCGCAGCATGGCCCGCGACTGGCGCTCCACGCTCGCGCTCACCGGTCCTTCCCAGCTCACCCGCACGGTGCGGTCCGCCGCCGTGAGGCGCTGAAGCACGGCGCGCACGCCCCGGTCCGCCGCGATCGTCCCCTCCGCGGCGACGGCGCCCGCGAAGGCCGTGGCGACGGCGATGCCGAGCACCGGCAAGAGCCATCGAGCGGGACGCCCGCGCACGCGAGCCAGGATGAGCTCCAGCGGCGCGAGCATCCGGCGCATCGCTCAGGCCCCGCCGCGCCGTCGCCGGTAGTGAGCGCGGGCCTTCGCGCGCCCACCGCACACGGCCATCGAGCACCAGCGGCCAGAGCCGTTGCGCGAGTGGTCATAGAAGACCCAGCCGCAGTCGTCTCCCGGGCACATCTTCAGGCGCGGCCAGGACCCATCGAGCATCGCCTGGGCGGCGATCGCGAGCACGGCGGCGAGGGCGCCTCCGAAGGTGCCGGTCTCCCGCGCCGCGAGCCGCGGCCCGACGGGCCGGAACTCCACGCGCAGCGCAGTGAAGCGAGCGGCCTCGTCGAGCCGGGCGAGGGCTAGGTTGGGGGCCGACCCCGCGATCTCGTTGTTGTCGGCGGCCAGCTCGCGCAGCGCCTCGCGGACGGCGAGCCCGCGCGCGTGCTCGGCGGCGCTGACCCTCGTGCCAGATTCGAGGAGCCCGCGGCCGGTGAGCCAGCGGGCGAGGCCGGCCGGGGTGGCAAAGAGGTCGGCGCCGTGCTCGACCACGAGGTCGTAGTGGCTGTTGAGGTAGGCCTGAGCCAGGGCAAGGTCCCCCGGCGCGGCCGGCCGGCCCCCGGGCTGGGGCTCGTCCACCCTCCGGAGCGTGGCCTCCGTCGTCCGGCCCGTCTCACCGGTCACACCCATGTGAGCGGTTAGAGTACCGCCGTGGCTCGAAGCCGTGGGTTAGGGTCGTGCCACGGTCTATGCCTCCGATCCCGACCGCGCCGCCGACTCGGAGTTCCGCGCCGGCGCGCTTGAGCTGCTCGTGGCCGGCAATCGCGCTCGGCTCCTCGACGCCCGCCGTACGCCGGTCACGGTGACGGCGGTCAAACCGGGGACAGGTGCCTTCGAGGTGGAGATCGCCACCTTCGAGGACGCCGGAGCGCGGTGGGAGCTGTCCCTGGCCGAGGTCGGCCGCTTTCAATTCGCCCTCGACGCGCGGACGGCGCCAGCCGCCGTGGCGGCCCAGCTGCACGATGCCCGCGCCCGCTTCGACCGCGAGCTCGTCGTCGAACCCGACATGTCGGCGACGGCGGACACCGCGCGGGGGATCGCGGCAGCGCAGGCCCGGGCGCAGGTGCTCCTCATGGGCCGCGTCTCGGGCGACGAGCCGCTTGCGCAGTGGGTCGCGCGGCGACGGGGGGACCCGGGGATCGCCGCGATCCTGGCCGAGTTTCTCGACGCCTGCGGCGTGAGCGATCTCGAGACCGCGTTCGCCGAGAGCTTCGCCAGCAACCCCGCCGCGGGCGAGGTGGTCAAGGGCCACGCCATCGCCCTCGCGCAGCTGGGTCTGTGCGGATATCGAGGCGAGGCACCACGTGACCCGGCGATGTTTGCCGGGCCGTGGTCGGCTCGGCGGCGGGCGGAGCATCTGGTGGCCCGGATCGGCTTTCTGCACGCCATCTGGGCCCTTCTCGACCGGACGGAGGTCGAGCTCTACCGCGGCGCGGCGAGCGATGCGGCTTTCTCCGCGACTGCGCCGCGTTCCTTCGTCTCGGCGACGTTTTCGCGCGCCGTCGCCGAGGCGCATTTCGAAGGCGGTCCGACGACGCAGGCGGCCGTTCTCTGGCGCCAGCGGGTCCCGACAAGCCGTGTGCTCATGACCTTCATCGAGACCGACGCGCTCAACCGGCGCTTTCTCGAGGCAGAGGCCGTCCTCATCGGCGATCCCGACAACCCTGCGTTCTGAGCCGCGGCCGGGGGTACCGTAGGCCCGCTGAATACCTGTCGGAAGCGAGGCGAGACGATGGCTCCATGGTCACTGAAGGACAAGGTCATTCTCATCACCGGAGGTGCGCGAGGCATTGGTGCCGCGACCGCGGCGGAGCTCGCGCGCCGGGGAGCGCAGCCGGTTCTGGCCGATGTCGACGCGGACGGACTGGTACGGACGGCGGAGGGGATGACACCCGTCCCCATGACGGTGCAGCTCGATGTCACCGATGGCGTGGCCTGCCAGGAAACCGTCCGCTCCGTGGTCGAGCGCTCCGGACGGCTCGATGCCGTCTGGGCGAATGCGGGGATCGCGTCGATTGGGCCGGTCGAGCTCACCGATCCGGCCGCGTGGACGAGAACGATCGAGGTCAACCTCCTCGGCGCCTATTACACGATCCGCGCGGCGCTACCCGCGGTCATCTCCGCTCGCGGGTATGTGGCCGTGACCGCGTCCCTGGCCACGTTCGCGCACGCGCCGCACCTGTCGGCGTACTGCGCCACGAAGGCCGGGGTGGAGGCCCTGTGCAACTCGCTGCGTATCGAGGTTGCCCAGCACGGCGTAGACGTTGCGACCATCCACCCCAGCTGGATCGACACGGACATGGTGCGCGAGGGAGACGAGGGTCTGAGTTCTTTCCAGGTTCTGCGCGAGTCGATGCGAGCGCCCTTCAACCGGACCTATCCGGTCGACAAGGCCGCCCGCGACATCGCCGATGGCTTTGAGCGGCGTCGTCGGCGAATCTGCACGCCCTGGTTCGTCTATCTCGCTCACGGCGTGCGGCCGCTTCTCAACACGCGACTGTTCGAGCGGGATCAGTACACGGCGGCGCCGGAGATGGATCGCGCCTTCCGCGAGCAGCTCGCCCGAGAGGGGGCCGAGGCGGCGTCGGTGAGCGGTCGCGTCGCCGGTCAGCTATCGGTGCATTAGGTACGCTCCACAGAGCCAGATGAGGCTCTGGTGCGGAGGCTGCGCCTCCCGAACCGCCGGGTCGCCCGGCTGATGGCTTCTGATCGCACGTCACACCAGACGTGCGAGAGGAGCCACGCCGAGCCATGCCGAGCCATCGACACGACCCACGGGAGCTCGCCTCGATCTTCGCCGGCGGTGCTATCGGCGCGATCCTGCGGATCGCGCTCTCGCGGCTACCGGTCGCCGGAGCTCCGGCCTGGCCGTGGGTCACGCTCGCCATCAACCTTGCCGGAGCCTTCGCGCTCGGCTACTTCGCCACGCGGCTTCAGGAACGTCTCCCGCTCTCCACCTACCGGCGGCCGTTCCTCGGGACCGGGGTGTGCGGCGGGCTCACGACGTTCTCGACCATGCAGGTCGAGCTTCTCACGATCCTCGACCACCACCGCTACGGGATCGCGATCGGCTATGCCGTCGTCAGTGTCCTCGGTGGCTACCTGGCCATCCATCTGGCGAGCGCGCTGGTGCGCCGTGTGCGAGCCGTGGCATGAGCCTGCTCGAGTGGGGTCTTGCGGCCGGTCTCGGGGGACTGGGAGCGACGCTGCGCTTCCTCCTGGACGATGTCGTCTCGCGGGGGATGGGCGGCGGCTTCCCCTTCGGGACGCTCGTGGTCAACCTGAGCGGGGCCGCCGCGTTGGGGCTGACGGTCGGCCTCGCGCTGCGCGGCGACGAGGCCACCCTCGTCGGGTCGGCCGCGATCGGCGCCTACACGACCTTCTCGACCTGGATGCTCGAGAGCCAGCGACTGGTCGAGGACGGCGCGGTGCTTCCGGGCGCCGTCAACGCCGTGCTCAGCCTCGCCCTCGGTCTGGGTGCGGCAGAGCTCGGGCGCCTGATCGGCGCGCACCTCTGAGGTGCTACGGAGTCAGGCTGTCGTACACACCGCCGAGCGCGCGCGCCGCCACGGCCGGGGCGGCGAGTACGCGGGCGCGAGCGATCGCCTCCTCGCCGGCATCGGGGATGGCGAGGATCCGCTCGATCGTCTCCGCCAGCGCCCGTGCGTCGCCGGGCGGGGCCTGCCAGGCGTCGGGCACAACTTCGGTCAGCGCGCCGATACGCGACGCGGCCACGGGGAGCCCGGCGGCCATCGCCTCGACGGCGGCGAGGCCGTAGGTCTCGGCGAAGCGTGAGGGGACCAGCGCGATCCGCGCCCCGGCGCGCAGGCGGGCGAGCGCTTCGTCCCCGGCCTGGCCCACGAACCTCACGTCGGCGCTCGCCGCCTGACGGCGCAGCTCGTCCCTGCGTGGCCCCTCGCCGGCCACGACGAGGGGGATCCCGGCGCGTCGGCAAGCCTCGAGGGCGACATCGACGCCCTTCTCGGCCACGAGCCGGGCCGTGACGAGCGCGTAGCCGTCCTCTACGCGCGGCGGGTGCTCGGCGAACGCGCGGATCGGATGGGGCACGACGCGCGCCGACCCAACCGGCGCGCCGAGCTCCCGCAGGCGGTGCAGAGCGAAATGGCTCGGGACGACGAAGACGTCGGCGCAGGCGGCGAGCCGACGCTGCCACAGGGACAGTCCGGCCGCGTAGGCCAGCGCTTCCGCCCGTGATCCCCGACAGTTGTGCGCGATGCCGGGCCACGTCGTCCGCCCATGGCAGCGCGTGCACTCCGCGCCCTCGGTGAAGCACACGCCGACGGCGCACACGAGCCGGTATTGATGGAGGTGGAGCACGACGCGCGCCCCCGCCGCCCGAGCGGCCGCGAGCGCACGCCAGCCGAACGCCGGATGCACGTTATGAGCGTGGAGCACGCGCGCACCCGTCAGCCGTACGGCGCGCGCCACGTCCTGCGGCGCGAGCCCGCCGCTCAGCAGCCCCGCCGCCGCCCGTCCGCGTCCGAGCCCGGCCGAGTCGCGTACGAGCAGCTCGGCATCCTCGTGGAGATGCTCACGTACGAGCCACATCAGCTCCTGGACCGCGCGCTCCTCCCCCCCGGGGGCTCGGTAGCGATTGTGCAGGAACAGGATCACGTAGGGATTGTGTCGCCATCTCGTGAACCTCCATCGATCGGCCGTCCCGCCGCCGGTAGGCTCACTGCCGTGGCCTACAGCAGCACCGAAGCTCGCACCCAGATGCTCGACGACATGGCCGCCGCCGCCGACGAGCTCGCGGTGGCGCTCGCCAGCCTGAGTGAGGCCTACGAGGCTCTCGACGAGGACCACGCAGACGCGCTCGAGCGCGCCATCTTCCGGCCCGTGCAGCTGAGCTACGGCCGGCTTCGACGCGCCCACACCGAATTCGCGAGCCGCCACGGTTTGGCGGAGCGCGCTTTCGAGCCACGGTCCCCCGGCCGGCACTCGGGCGACCCAAAGGTTTACCTCGAGCGGGCGCTCGACGCGGTACAGGACGCCGAACACCGGATCGCCGAGCTGCAGGACTCGATGCTGCCGGTCGAAGTCGGGGACGCCGAGTTGCGCGCCGGCCTGTCGGATACCCGCGCCCTGATCGCCGCCGTCCCCGCCGAGGGCCGTCAGCTGCTGCGCACCTTCGGGCGCTGAGTGCGTCACCGCGATGCGCCGGCACGGTTTTGCTGCCGACGTGGGCGGGTACTTGACCCGACACAGGGGAATTCGTATTCAACACGGTGGGGGCAAGGAGGGTTTCTTCTGATGCTCATGGCATTGGTCGTATTGCTGCTCGTCCTCGCCATCGCCGGCGGGATCGTCATCCATCCGCTGCTCTTTCTCATCGCGCTGGTCGCGGTGATCGTCTTCTTCAGCGGCCGCCGGACGGCTGTCTAGCGATGCTTGCCCTGGCACGGCTCGTCCGTCTCGTGACCGGGATCGTGTTCCTGATCCTCGTCGTGGCCATCATCCTCAGGGTGGTCGGGGCTAATCCCACGAACACGATCGTGAGCGATATTCACGACGCCGGCCGCTGGCTGGCCGGGCCGTTCAAGAACATCTTCTCGGTCAAGAGTGCGAAGGAATCGATCGCCCTGAACTGGGGTCTGGCAGCGATCGTCTATCTCATCGTCGGCGGAGCCATCGCAAGCTTGCTCGCGCGACTGTCGCCGCGCGGTGTCCGGTCGGCTCAGCCTGTCGTCTGAGATAGCTAGGTATTCAGGCGGACAACACCGCAAAGCCGTATGAGAGCTGAGGTTTGGCGAGAGCCTCCCCCGGGTAGCCGTGGGCAATGGAGACTCTCGCCCTACCCAGTAGAGCCGACTCCAGCGAGCTTTTCGTTCGCTGGCAGGAGTGTGGCGACCGACGCGCGCGGGATGAGCTCATCGAGCGTTTTCTTCCGCTGGCGCGCAAGCTGGCCCGCAGGTATGCCGGGCCGCGGGAGCCGTTCGAAGATCTCATGCAGGTCGCGAGCCTCGGGCTCGTCAAGGCGGTTGACCGTTTTGACACGAGCCGTGGCACCGCGTTCTCGTCCTTCGCCGTGCCGACCATCCTCGGCGAACTGAAGCGTTACTTCCGCGACCTGGGCTGGTCCGTCCACGTGCCCCGCGGCGCGCAGGAGCTTGCCCTCAAGGTCGAAGAGGCACAGCAGCGCTTGACCACCAAGACGGGACGGCCGCCCAGCGTGCCCGACCTGGCGCAATACCTCGAGATGAGCATCGAAGACGTCCTCGATGCCCTCGAGACGGCGAGCGCCCACCATTCGACCTCGCTCGACGCCCCACGGGACGACGGCGAGGAGGAGTCCGGCACGCTCGCTGATGCCTTTGGTCAGATCGATGCGCGCTTCGAGTTGGTCGATGCGAGCGTGACGATCGCGGCCGCGGCAGAGCAGCTTTCGGCCCGCGAGCGCCGCGTGCTCGTGCTGCGCTTCGTCGAGGACATGACACAGACGCAGATCGCCGAGCAGATCGGTGTCTCGCAGATGCAGGTGTCCCGGATTCTGCGCCGCGCGCTGACTCGCCTGCGCGAGCTCACGCATAGCGACGAGTTGCTCGACGCCTGAGCGTCGCGCTTACCGTACATTGTGTTTCCGCCGGCGGACCGGGGGACCTCTTAGGCAGTGGTTCCCCTCCGCCCGGCGCTCGTCTGGTTTCACTGCATAGCAGCGGGGTACGACCGCGGCGTATGGCCGCGTCGAGCGCTGAAAGGCGGATATGGCGGAGGTTGATTTCGATACGGAGCCCGACGGTAGCCGCCATCCCGTCGTCCACCTGCGCCTTGAGAGCACCCCAGAGACCCTGACCCTCGTCCGGGGGGTGCTCGGCGCGCTCTCGGAGCTTCTCGCGCTCGACGCTGAACTGCTCGACGATCTGAAGACCGCGATCAGCGAGGCGTGCAACAACGTCGTGCTCCACGCCTACGGCGGCGAGTCCGGTCCGCTCGAGGTGATACTCAGCGTGTCGGACACCTCGATCGAGGCGGTGGTCGCCGACGAGGGGGCGGGCATCCCGGAGGGGGCCGATCCTGAGGAAGGCGTGCACGGCGTCGGTCTGCCGCTCATCAAGGCCCTGACCCACGACGTCGCCTTCCTGCGCCCGGCGGGGGGCGGCACCGAGGTGCGCATGGCGTTCTCCGGCCACCGGGGTGCGCAGCCGCTCTTCACCCATCCGCCGCCGGTCGCGCCCGACGACGACTGGGCGACCCAGCTGAGCGGGGACGCGGTCGTCTCGCTGTCCCCGGTGAGTTTCCTCGGACCTGTCCTCGGCCGTCTCGCCCGGGCGCTCGCCGCCCGTGCCCGCTTCTCCCTTGATCGCTTCTCCGACGTCTACCTCGTCACCGACGCCATCGCCGCACATACGACGCGCGCGGCCAGCCGAGCCCGTGTCGGCTTCGCCATCGCGACCGAGTCGCGGCGGCTCGAGATCGCCGTCGGTCCGATGCGCGACGGCGCGGGCGCCGAGCTGCGCAAGAGCGAGGAAATGCGACAACCGGGTTCCGCGCTGCTCCTGCTCAGCGACACCGTTCAGGTACGGCCGATCGACGGGGGCGAGCTGCTTCAGGTGGTCATGACCGACGAGCCGGGCCGGCTCGCGGTCTCGTCATGATTGCCAGCGCGCCCTCGGCCTAGGCGGCTAGCCCTCGGCGTACGGCTAGCCCTCGGCGACCAGCTCCTCGGGCCGCTCGACGATGGTCAGCCGGTCGGCCACCCCCGTGAGGCTGAGCAGGCGCCGCACCTGGCGCGACCCGTTGACGATGCCGATCCGGTGCCCGCCCTCCTGGGCCCGTTGGTGCGCGCGGATGAGCACGCTCAGTCCGGTGGAGTCCATGAAGTCGAGGCCGCGGAGATCGATGATGACGAGCGCAGGAGAGCTGGCTGCGACGCGTTCCAGTTCCTGTTCGAGCGCCGGGCTCGAGGCAAGGTCGAGCTCACCCCTCACGCTGAGCAGCGGAGCGCCGTTCTCGCTGCGTACCTCGACGCGGAAGTTGCTCTGCATGCTGCGGGCGAGCCTACTGATGTCCTCGGGCAGATGCGCCCACCGCCGCCCGCGGCGGCCCGGGGAGAGCAGGCATGAAGTCGTGCGTAGCTGGGTAGATGACGGGCAGCGCTCGGGAGGCGCTCATCGCAAACATGGAGGTCAAAATGGTCGCCCTCATCGTTCTGCTGCTCATCCTCGCCCTGTTCGGTGGGCTCGGGTTCGCGGCGCACGTTCTCTGGTTCGTTCTCATCGTCGCCCTCGTCCTCTGGGTGCTCGGCTTCTTCATCGGCGGGATCGAACGTGGCATGGGCCGGCGCCGCTGGTACGGACGCTGGTAAAGGCTCGAGCGGACACCTTCTCCTCGTGAGCGGCCGCCGGTCGACGTGAACGAAGGTTCGCTGCGACCCTCAGCGCCGGCGATCGTCGGTCAGCTCGCGTAGCCGCTCGAGGGAGCGGCGCAGCAGGCGGGAGACCTGCATCTGCGAGACGCCGAGCCGGGCGGCGATCTCCGACTGCGTGAGATCCTCGCTGAAGCGGAGATAGAGGATCTCACGCTCCCGCCTGGGCAGTCGGCGCGCGGCGGCGAAGATCGTCGCCTGCTGGTCGATGCGGTCGAGCTCGCCATCGGTGCGCCCGAGCACGTCCAGCCGACTCGCCGTGTCCTCGTCGTCGCCGACGATGGGCGCGTCGAGGGAGATGGCGTCGTAGGCTTCGGCGACCTGGAGCCCGTCCAGCACGTCTTCCTGGCTCAACTCGAGGTATACGGCGAGTTCGTCGACTCGCGGCGGCCGGCCGGTCCGGCTCGTCAGTTCCTGCTGGCTGTCGTTGATCTTGCGTGCGCGCTCCTGCGCGCCACGGTCGACGTGCAGGGCCCACGCACTGTCCCGGAAATACCGCTTGAGCTCGCCGACGATCGTCGGCACAGCAAATGAGGTAAAGGCGAAGCCGCGCGCGGGATCGAAGCGCTCGACGGCCTTGACGAGGCCGAGGCTTGCGACTTGGAAGAGGTCGTCATAGGGCTCGCTCGACGAGGCGTAGCGGCGGGCCAGCTTGCGGGCGAGAGGAAGAAAGCGCTCGATGAGCTCGTCGCGCGCACGCCGGTCGCCGTAGTTTCGCCACCGATCAAACAGCTTGACCGAGCTTGTCACGCGTTGGGAGCTGCCGGTCCTCGGAGCCGTCAGCATCGCCGACCTCCCGTTCGAAGAGCCTGGGTTGTACCACACACCAGCGGAGCTGTGTGCGCCGCTTTTCGATTAAACGCGGGCTCTCGGCGAAGGTTGGAGGTAACCGGCAGCGTTCGCGCTCGGGCTCACCGCTCCGCGGCCGCGGAGGGCTCGATGCGCTCGATGGCGGGAGACTTCGTGTTGTCGTCGAGGAGATCGACCACGGCGTGCTCGATGCGCGCACGGGCGCGATCGCCGGCCTCCTCGAGATCGGACACGCGTCCGAGCGCTCCCGCGATCGTCCATCCCGAGAGGTAGCGATCGAAGACGCGCGGATCGATATACGCGCGACGCGCGACCGCCGGGGTATTGCCGAGCATCTCGGCCACCTTGCGCACCGCTGCGTCGGTGGCGCGCTTGCGCGCCGCCTTCGTCTCACGGCCATCGGCAGCCAGCGATACGGCGGCGAGGACGGTCGCGTTCCATGTGCGGAAGTCCTTGGCGCTGAAATCCTCGCCCAGCCGGTCCTTGAGGTACTCGTTGATCTCGTCCGATCGGAGCTCGTGCCATCGGCGGCCATTGCGATAGGCCAGGAGCTGCGCGCCGCCGCCTCGGCGGCGGCGCAGCGTGCGCAGCAGCTCCACCGAGGGCCGATCGGTGATGACGAGCCGCCGCCGCAGTCCGCCCTTCGCCGGGTAGTCGAACTCCGCCCCGTCCTCGCGGACGATGACGTGATCCTTGCGGATCGTGGCCAGGCCGATCCCGCTCTCCTCGTCGGCGTATTGCTCGCTGCCGATGCGGAAGACGCCGACGTCGAGGAGGCGCACGGCTCCCGCGAGCACGCGCTCGCGCGTGGGCTCGGACTCGGTCAGATCGCGATCGAGCTGCCGGCGGAGCTTGGGCAGGAGCGCGCCGAAGCGCACGGCCTTCTCGAACTTTTCCCGATCACGCCGCTCGCGCCACCGTGGGTGGTAGAGGTACTGCTTGCGCTGCGCCGCGTCGAGGCCCGTCGCCTGGAGGTGGCCGAGTGGATCCGAGCAGATCCAGACGTCGGTCCACGCCGGCGGGATGGCGAGGCCGCGGAGGCGTTCAAGCGTGTCGGGATTGGTGATCTGCTCCCCGTGCTCGTCGAGGAAGACGAAGCCGCGACCGCGTCTGTGCCGGCGCAGTCCCGGTCCCGAGCAGTCCGAGCGGCGCAGCCGTCCCCGGCGCGAGCCGCGGGCCTTGCCCACCTCCATCTTGTCGTTGTCGCGTTCCGCCATCGTCCTGCCGGTTCTTACCCGCTCGCCGTTCCTTGCTCTCCGAGCCGTCCACATAGCATCGAGGCCCGCCGGCAGCGGGCCTCGATGAGTCATTCTGTGCCTCTGTGCGCGGTCGGATCAGACGAGCTGCTTGACCCGCTCGACGAGGTCGCCGGCGTCCGCTCGGAGCCCGTTCGCTTCCTCCTCGACCCGGCGCTGCGTCTGCTCGACGTCTCGCCCGATCGTCCGGCGCTGACGCTGGAGCGATCGCTCGGCTCGCCCGAGAGCGCGCGCCCCGCGCCGCTCGAGCTTGTCGAGCTCCTTGCCCGCCTTTGCCGTGTTGGTGTACGTCCGCGCTGCCTTGACGACCGCATCGCGGAAGTTCGCCGCGACGCCGACCTGGATGTAGAAGGCGCGCTGCGCGCGACGGCCGACCTCCTCGACGCGCTGCGTGGCGACGCCGAGTCCCGTGGTCGCCGTGCGACCGGCCTGCCGGCTCGTCTGCTTGGCGTTCCGAGTGGTCGTCCGCGCGGACGTGCGAGCGGTTGCCGAGGCGGAAGTGCGCGTCCGACGCGCGGACGCCTTGGTCGCGGAGGCACCGCGCTTGGCGGCCGTGCGCTTGCGCGTCGCGGCGGCCTTGTGTCCGGCTGCCTGACGCTGAGTCTTGGTCTGTTCGGCCATGTCTGGGATCACCCCTGAAGGTTCGTCGATTGTCTCTCTCAATTGGCGTACCCGGGCCCTGCGGCGACCCAAACGTGCGTTCTGTGCCTGTGGTCACACAACCTCGTTGCGATACTGCCGCCATGCCCCTAGCGCCGTTCACATCACCCCTTGCCGAAGAGCTCGCCTCCGATCTGCTCAAGCGCTTCACGCGGTACGTGAGGATCGACACGCAGTCCCGGCGCGATCGCACCGCCTCGCCCAGCACCCCCGGTCAGCTGGAGCTCGGGCGGCTGCTCGTGAGCGAGCTGGAGGCCGCCGGCCTGTCCGACGTCGCCCTCGACGACAACGGCTACGTCACGGCGACACTGCGGGCCACGAACGGGAGCGCGGGTCCCGTGATCGGCCTCGTCGCGCACGTCGACACGAGCCCGGACGCCCCGGGTGCGGGTGTCGAGCCGCTCGTTCATCGGGCATATGACGGCGGCGTGATCGAGCTGCCGCGCGGAGGCACCCGTCTCGATCCCGAGGCCATGCCCGAGCTGGCCGCCAAAACCGGCCACGACATCGTGACGAGCAGCGGAGATACGCTGCTGGGCGCCGACGACAAGGCGGGCGTGGCCGAGATCATGGCCGCGATCGCGCACCTGGCCGCTCATCCCGAGCTGCCCCGGCCGACCCTGCGGGTCGCCTTCACGCCCGACGAGGAAATCGGCGAGGGCGCCACCCTGTTCGACATCGAGCGCTTCGGAGCGCTGTGCGCCTACACGATCGACGGCTCGGAGATCGGCGGCTTCCAGGATGAGACGTTCAGCGCGGTCGAGGCGCTCGTCACGGTCGAGGGGGTGGACGTGCATCCGGGGCTGGCCACCGGGAAGCTCGTCAACGCGCTTCGTCTCGCCGCTCAGATCGTCGCCGCTCTGCCGAGCGATCGGCTCACTCCGGAGACGACCTCCGGGCGCGAGGGGTTCATCCATCCCTATGAGCTGACGGGGACTCCCGCGCGAGCCCAGCTCCGGGCCATCCTGCGCGACTTCGACGACGAGCGGCTGGACGGGCATCTCGCGCTTCTCCGCCGGACGGCCGAGGAGGTCCTCGCTGCGCATCCGCGCGCGCGCCTCACCATCGACGAGCGGCGCCAATACCGCAACATGCGTCGCTATCTCGAAGCGGTGCCTCAAGTGATCGAGGCGGCCGAAGCCGCGATCCGGGCCGAGGGTCTCGAGCCGCTGCGCGAGCCCATCCGCGGCGGTACGGACGGGTCGCGACTGAGCGAGATGGGCCTACCAACCCCGAACCTGTTCACCGGCGGCCATGAGTTCCACTCGCCGCGCGAGTGGGCCTCGCTCCATGAGATGGCCGCCGCCGCCGCCACGATCGTCCGGCTGGCCGAGGTGTGGACGCGGCCCGAGTTCCGCGCGCTCGGCTAATTTCCGCGGCCTCGGCTAGGCTGCGGCCCGTGCCCGCGGCCGCCGATCCGTCGCTCGCCTCGATCGACGGGGCGATCATGCCCTCCGCCGAGGCGACGATCCCGGCCACGGACGAGGGTCTCATCCGCGGTGACGGTGTCTTCGAAGTCATCCGCGTCTACGAGGGCCGGCCCTTCGCGTTCGAGGAGCACATGGCCCGGCTCGAGCGCTCGGCCGCCAACATCCGCCTGAGCCTGGATCTCGAGGCCGTCCGGTCGGACGCTTTCCGTCTGCTTGCCGAGGCGGGCCCTGGGCCGGCGCACGGGCAACTGCGCATCGTCCTGACCCGGGGAGGGCGGCGGCTTGTGTTCACCGAGCCGCTGAGCAGGACGCCCGAGCGGACGCGCCTGACCGCGATCACCTACTCCCCCACCCGCATCCTCGACGGCATCAAGTCGCTCTCCTACGCCGCCAACATGCTCGCCGGCCGGCTTGCGCGCGAGCGTGGCTTCGACGAGGCCCTGCTCGTCACTCCGCACGGACGTGTGCTCGAGGCCCCCACGAGCTCGTTCTTCTGGGTGAAGGACGGCGCCGTACTCACGCCGCCCCTCGACGACCACATCCTCGCCTCGATCACGCGCCGTGTCGTCCTCGAGGTGTCCGGGGGCGAGGAGCGCCCCTGCACGCTCGATGACATCGCCACGGCCGACGAGGCCTTCCTCGCCTCGACCGTGCGCGAGGTTCAGCCGGTCGCGGCCGTGGACGACCGCGTCTTTTCGGAGTCCGGGCCGGTGAGCAGTCGGCTGGCCGAGCAGGTGGCGGCGCGGATCCGCTCCGAGTTGGGATAGCGGCGCCGGTCGCCGGCCTCGCGATGAAGATCCTCACCGTCGTCGGCAACCGTCCGCAGTTCATCAAGGCGGCTGCGGTCTCGCGCCCCCTCCGCGCGGCCCATGACGAGGTGCTCGTGCACACCGGACAGCACTTCGACGACGCCCTTTCGGCGGTGTTCTTCCGCGAGCTCGAGATCCCCGCGCCCGACCACGAGCTCGGGATCGCCGGCGGGACGAACACGTCGCAGAGCGCGCGCATGCTCGCCGCGCTGGAGCCGGTCATCGTCGCGGTGGCTCCCGAGTGCGTACTGGTCTACGGCGATACGAATTCCACGTTGGTCGGAGCGTTGTGCGCGGCTCAGGCAGGGGTCCCGGTGGCGCACGTCGAAGCCGGCATGCGCTCCTTTGACCGCGCGATGCCCGAAGAGACCAACCGCGTCCTCGCCGACCACCTGAGCACACTGCTCTTGTGCTCCTCCGCGGTCGCGGTGGCGAACCTCCGTGACGAGGGACTCGGAGATCGTGCACCCGAGCTCGTCGGCGATGTCATGGTCGACGTTGCGCGGCGTGTCCAGCCGCGTGCGCGGGAACGCGTTGACCTCGTCCGCGCCCGCGGGCTGGTGCCTGGGGAGTACGCACTCATCACGGCCCACCGCGCCGGCAACGTCGACCGGGTCGAGCGTCTGCGGGCGCTCGTCGAGTTGATCGAGGCCGTCCCCCTCCCGGCCGTGTTTCCCCTGCACCCCCGGACACAGGCGCGCCTGAGCGACGCCGGGCTCCTCGATCGCCTGCGCGGGCGGCGCGGCCTCGTGGTGACCGAACCGCTCGGCTACTTCGAGCTGACCGCGCTGCTCTGCCACGCCCGGGCCGTGCTCACCGACTCCGGCGGGCTCCAGAAGGAGGCCTACCTCGCCCGGATCCCCTGCGTGACCCTGCGCGCGAGCACGGAGTGGACCGAGACGGTCGCGCTCGGCTGGAACGTGCTCGTCGACCTCGACGCCGCCGCGGCCATGGAGGCACTCCTGCGACAGGCGCCGGAGGACCATCCGCCGCTGTATGGGGACGGACGGGCGGCCGAGCGGATCGTGAGCGCGCTGCCCCGCGTCCTCCCATAACCTCCCTTCCGCAATGACTGACCGTCCGCTTCGGATCGGCGTCGCCGGGCTCGGCTACTGGGGTCCCAACCTGGCGCGCAACTTCGGCTCGATCGCCGGCTGCGAGCTCGCCTGGCTGTGTGACGCCTCCGAGGAGGCTCGCGCCCGCGCCGCCGGGCGCTTTCCCGGCGTGCCGACCACGGGCGAGCTCAACGAGCTGCTCGCCGACCCTGAGCTCGACGCGATCGTCCTGGCCACACCCGTTCCGAGCCACGCCGACCTGACGGTCCGGGTGCTCGAGGCGGCCAAGCACTGCTTCGTCGAGAAGCCGCTCGCCCAGTCCGTCGCCGACGCCGAGCGCGCCGTCGCCGCGGCCCAGGCGAGCGGCCGCATCCTCATGGTGGGCCACCTCCTCGAGTACCACCCGGGCGTTCGCAAGCTCAAGGAGCTGGCGGATTCGGGTGAGCTCGGCGAGATCTACTACATCTACGGCAACCGTCTCAACCTCGGCCAGCTCCGCGCCGACGAGAACGCGCTCTGGAGCCTGGGCGCCCACGACGTGTCGGTCGTGCTCAGCCTGGCCGACGAGGAGCCCTACGAGGCCGTGGCCCATGGAGAGTCCTATGTGCGCGACGGCGTCGAGGACGTCGTCTTCTGCTTCCTGCGCTTCCCCTCGGGGCTGACGGCGCACCTCCATCTCTCCTGGCTGGACCCGCACAAGGAGCGGCGGTTCACGGTCGTCGGCTCGCGGCGCATGGCCACCTTCGATGACATGGCGCTCGAGGGCAAGGTGACGATCTACGACAAGGGCTTTGACGAGGACGCGCGCGGCTACGGCGAATACATCACGCGGAGCGGAGACATCTTCTCGCCGCGTATCCCCAACCTCGAGCCCCTACGGATCGAGTGCGAGCAGTTCCTCGAGTGCATCCGCCGGGGCGAGCAGCCGCGCTCCTCCGGCGAGAGCGGGCTGCGGGTCGTGCGCGTACTCGAGGCGCTCCAGCACTCGCTCGAGACCTCGTCGGCGCGCGCCCGTGCCTGACGACGTCGCCGACGTCGCGGTCGGAGCCCACGTGGCCCCCGGAGCACGGCTGGGGCCGGAGGTCACGGTCGCGCCCGGCGCGGTCATCGAGGACGACGTCGTCGTCGAGGCCGGCTCGTCGATCGGTCCGGCGGCGGTCATCCTCGCCGGTACCCGGATCGGGGAGCGCTGCGTCGTCGAGGCCGGCGCGGTCCTCGGCAAGCGGCCCCGTCTGCGCGCGGAGTCCACCGCGCCGCGCAGCGCGCTTCCGGGTCTCGTCCTCGCTTCCGGCGTGACCGTGTGCGCGGGTGCGGTGGTCTACGCCGGGGTCCGATTGGAGGCCGGCGCCATCATCGGCGACCAGGCCCACGTCCGCGAGCGCTCGACTATCGGCATGCGCTCGGTGGTCGGCCGGGGCTCCTCGGTCGAGTTCGATACCCAGGTCGGGGACCGGGTGCTCATCCAGTCCGACGTGTACGTGACGGCCGGGTGCGTGGTCGAGGACGATGTCTTCCTCGGGCCGGGCGTGCAGACCACCAACGACGACACGATGGGGCGCCACGCCCCCGACCGCGGCCTTCGGGGCGCGCGGTTTCGCCGGGCCTGCCGCGTCGGCGGCGCGGCCGTGCTCGTACCCGGCGTGGAGATCGGGGAAGAGGCCTTCGTCGCCGCCGGGGCCATCGTCACGCGGGACGTTCCCGCGCGGGCGGTGGTCATGGGAGTGCCCGCTCGGGTCGTCCGCGAGGTGGGGGAGGACGAGCTGCTCGAGCGCTGGCGCTGAGCCGCTCGTGGGTTATCTTGCAGGGGTGAGTCGGCGAGGCGAGGAGAGCGTCTGAGATGGAGACCTGGGACATCAACGCCCTGAGCATCGAGGCCCACCAGCCACAGATCCTGCGCAGTGACGAGGAGACGCGCGTGATCGCCCTCCGGCTCCCCGCCGGCGAGGAGCTGCGGGAGCATCAGGTGCACGAGCGCGCCTACGTCGTCGTGGTCGAGGGCGAGGCGGAGATCGTCTGCGACGGTCAGACCGTGCAGGGCGGCCCGGGGCTCATGGCGCACTTCGATCCGGCCGAGCGCCACACCGTGCGGGCGAAGAGCGACACGCGCCTCGTGCTCCTGCTCTCGCCCTGGCCGGGCGTGGGCCATCCCTCGCGGGCGGAGTAGCTACTCGGCGCCCACGGGGGTGGTGGTGCGCCCGCCCGTCCCCGCCATCCCCTCGCCCGCCTCGGTCCAGATGACCTCCTCGCGGCCGGGGCCCACGCCGATCAGCGCCACCGGGACGCCGACGCAGTCCGAGATGAACTGGAGGTACTCGCGGGCGGCGTTCGGAAGCTCCGACTCCGCACGGCACTCGCTGATGTCCTCCGTCCAGCCGGGGAGGTCGATGTACTCGCCGGTGGCGTGATGGAGCACCGTCTGGTGGTAGGGGAAATGGTCGAACTCCGCCCCCTCGGCGCCGCGGTAGCGCGTGCACACGCGGATGCGGTCGAGTCCGGAGAGCACGTCGAGCTTGGTCACCGCGAGCGCGGTCAGGGTGTTGATACGCGCCGCATAGCGCAGGGCGACGAGGTCAAGCCAGCCGACGCGCCGGGGTCGCCCGGTCGTGGTGCCGTACTCCCCGCCGCGTTCGCGGATCTCGTCGGCCAAGTCGCCGTCGAGCTCGGTCGGGAACGGGCCGGCGCCCACGCGCGTCCCGTAGGCCTTGGTGATCCCCCAGATCTCGTCGATGTCCTTCGGTCCCACGCCCGCGCCCACGCAGGCGGCGCCGGCGACCGGGTTCGACGACGTGACGAAGGGATATGTCCCGTGGTCGATGTCAAGCAGCGCGCCCTGGGCGCCCTCGAAGACGACGTGGTGGCCGAGGCCGAGCTGCTCGTGCACGAGTGCCGTGGTGTCGGCCACGTACTGCTCGATGCGATGGCCGTAGGTGAGGTACTCGTCGGTCATCGTCTGGAGATCGAGCTGGGGATCCTTCGCGAAGGGGCGCAGCGAGAGCCGCTTGGGCTCGAGCGCGGCCACGATCTTCTTCTTGAGGATCTTCCCGTCGAGCAGGTCCTGGACCCGGATCCCGAGGCGTGCCGCCTTGTCGGCGTAGCACGGCCCGATGCCGCGTCGCGTCGTGCCGATCTGGAGCTTTCCCAACTTGGCCTCGCCCGCGTGGTCGAGCATGAGGTGGTACGGCATGATCATGTGGGCGTTGGCCGAGATCTTCAGCGAGGTCGTGTCCACACGCCTGCGTCGGAGCTCCTCGAGCTCGTCGGTCAGGACCTTGGGGTCGATGACCACGCCGTTGCCGATGATGCACAGGGTGTTCTTGTGGAGGATCCCCGAGGGGATGAGGTGGAGCTTCCACGTCTGGCCGTCGCGGACGATCGTGTGACCGGCGTTGTTCCCACCCTGAAAGCGCACGACAGCATCGGCCTGCTCGGCGAGCAGGTCGGTGATCTTTCCCTTCCCTTCGTCGCCCCATTGGGCGCCAACGATCACGGTTCCGGGCACGTGTACGGAGTGTACGCAGCGCTGGGGCGGACTTTCGCCGCCGCGGCCGTACCGCAGGGCTTGGCTCAGGCGGCCAGGCGCAGCGCCGGCCACCGGCGGCGGGTCGGCCGGGGCTTCTGCGTCCGCGCGGCCGTTGCGTGTACGCGGAGCAACGCGATGACGGCGAGCGAGGGATGGAATGGATCGGCGACGGTCGAGCCGTCGCTCAGCGAGAGCGCGGCCCGCAGCTCACCCTCGACCTCGGCGACGACAAGCGGCCGGGCGGGGATCTCGGCGCTGTCGAGCGCGGCGAGCCGGATGAGGGCACGTTCGTCGTCGGCATAGGCGGGGCGAATCGTGATCGCGGTGAGAAGGGAGGACATGCCGAGCATCGTCCCTCTGGGGAGCCATAAAGACAAATAGGACTTTGCTAGATCAGGTATAACTTCTGTGCATGGTCGATGTCCGTCGTCTTCGCGTCCTCTGCGAGGTCTCCCGGCAGGGCTCGTTCTCCGCCGCGGCCAGCTCGCTCGGCTACACGCAACCCGCGGTATCCCGGCAGATCGCCGTGCTCGAGTCCGAGGTGGGCACGATGCTCGTGCGCCGGCTCGCGCAGGGCGTCGTGCTGACCGACGCCGGCCGTGTCCTCGTCACCCGCGGTGAGGCGATCCTGGCCCAGCTCGACGACCTCGAGCTGGAGCTCGGCGCCCTGGCCGGGCTCGAGGGCGGGCGCCTGCGCTTCGCCGCGTTCTCCTCCGCGTGCGCCTCGATCGTTCCGCTGGCCATCGCACGCTTCCGCGAGCGCCATCCGAGCGTCGAGCTGAACGTCTCGATGGCCGACGCGGTCGTATCGATCCCCCAGCTCCGCGGGGGCGAGCTCGATCTCGTGATAACCAATGATCCGAGCGCCGGGAGCTGGGAGGCGACCGATTCGGTCACGATCGCCGATCCCGGGCGCTACGGGAACGTCGACCTCGTTCACCTGTTCGACGATCCGATGTTTGTGGCCATGCCGCGCGCGCATCCCCTCGCCGGCGCGTATCCGCTCGCGCTCGAGTGCTTCGCCGACGAGCCGTGGATGCTCGCCACTCCCAACACCTGCCCGGACTCGGCGCTCCTGCTCCGCGCGTGCCACAGGGCGGGGTTCGAGCCGAGGATCGCCTTCCAGAACGACGACTACTCGGTCATCCTCGGCTTCGTCGCCGCCGGAGTCGGGGTCGCGCTGATCCCCGACATGGTCGCCCGCGGCGTGCGCGAGGACGTCGTCGTGCGCACACTCGAGCCGCCGCCCCCGGCCCGGCCGATCCTCGCCGCTCTCCCCGTGGGCTACCGCGCGCCGGGGGCCTCGGCCATGCTCGAGGTGCTCCGCGAGGTCAGCGCCGATTGGGTCTGCGAGCCCGCACCGCTGGCCGTGGCCGCAGGCGGGTAGACGCAGGACATGAGGCCCGACCCCGATCCCGAGACCGCCGAGCTCAAGATCCAGCAGACCGACCGCGAGCGGGCGGAGCGCCGTCGGGCCCGGGATGCCCCGGAGGAGGAGGCAGCCCAGCATGCGCGCCGCGCCGACAAGGCGGCGTACCTGCGCTCGAAGCTCGAGGACCGCGAGCGCTCCGAGCGCGAGGCCGAGGACTGAGCCGAACCGGCGGGATCTAGCTGCTCAGGTCCATGCGATGGTCCTCGCCGACAAGCGGCAGCTCGTCGCACATCTCGGTCAGGCGCGAGACCGTCCGCTCGGTGATCTGCTGGCAGAGCGCCTCGCGGTCGAGGATGTTCGTCGTGATGACCACCGAGCGCTCGTCCTCGTAGCGCGCGTTGATGATCGAGTAGAGCTCCTCGAGCACCCAGTCGGTCGTCCGCTCCGCCCCGACGTCGTCGATGTGCAGGAGGTCGACCGCGGTCAGCCGGTCCAGGAGGTCGACGTGCGAGCGCTCCGCCCGGTGGGTGTCGCGGATCTCGTTCAGCAGGCGCGGCAGGGAGTAGATGGCGACCGAGCGCCCGGCCTGGAGGGCCGCCTTGGCGACGAGCATGGCCAGCGTCGTCTTGCCCGTGCCCACCGGGCCCATGAACCACAGGCCGCGGCCGGCGTCGAGCTTGGCGTCGATGTCCTCGGTGAACCGCCGTGCGGCCAGGACGATGGGAGGATCGATATCGGTGATGGGCGGGCGGTCGAAGGAGACGTCGCGATAGCGGCGCGGGATGACGGCCGAGAGGCTCCGGGCCTTGGCCAGGGCGACCCGCTGAGGGCGGCAGCGGCAGTCGTAGGCCGTGTTGCTGGCGTCGTCGTAGAGAAAGCCCGAGCCGTCGCAGAGCCCGAACGGGCATTGATCGTCGCTGCGCACGAGCCCTACGCCCGTCATCCCCGCGACACTCATCCGGCGAACCGGTCGCCCGCGTAGTTCATGAACTTCGGGTACTCCTTCTGGAAGGTGAGGACGACGTCGCCGACCGGCCCGTTGCGGTGCTTGGCGATGATGATGTCGGCCTCGCCGGGGCGCTCGGACTCCTTGTCGTAGTACTCCTCGCGGTAGATGAAGCACACGAGGTCGGCGTCCTGCTCGATGGCTCCGGACTCCCGCAGGTCGGAGAGCACGGGCTTCTTGTCCCCGCCGCGCTGCTCGACCGCGCGGCTCAGCTGGGAGAGCGCGATGACCGGCACCGAGAGCTCGCGCGCGAGTCCCTTGAGGCTGCGCGAGATCTGGCTGACCTGCTCCACGCGGCTCTCCACGCGGCCCTCATGGCGCATGAGCTGGAGGTAGTCGATGACGATCAGGCCGAGTCCGCCCTCGATCTGGTGGTGGAGCCGCCGGGCCTTGGCGCGGACCTCGAGCACGCCCGTGTCGCTGGAGTCGTCGACGTAGAGCGGCGCCTGGGCTAGGCGGCCGCACGCCTCGAGGATCTTCGGCCACCGCGACTCGGGAACACGGCCGCGGCGGAGGTCATCGCCCTTGATGCGGGCCTGGGACGCGACGAAGCGCTGGGCGAGCTCGGACTCGGACATCTCGAGCGAGAACAGCGCGACGGCGTGCCCCTCGAGAACGGCGTTCTCGGCCATGTTGCAGACGAGGGCCGACTTGCCCATGGAGGGGCGGGCGGCGATGATCACGAGGTTGCCGGCCTGGAAGCCGCCGGTCTTCTCGTCGAGGTCCTTGAAGCCCGACGGCGTGCCCGTAAGCGCCGTGTTGGAGACCGACAGCCGGTGGAGCTTGTCCGTCTCCTCGTGGAGGATGTCCGCGATCGTGCGGACCTTCTTCTGGCGATCGTCGTGCGCGACCTCGAGCATCGAGCGCTCCGCGCGCTCGACGAGGTCACGGGCCGGCGCTTCGCGGGAGAGCACGCTGGCCTGGATCTCGTAGGACGCGCTGAGCAGGGCGCGCATCTGCGCGTTGTCGCGGACGATCCGTCCGTACTCGCGGGCGTGGCCCGCCGCCGGCACCCAGCCGGCCAGCTCGTCGATCGCCTCCGGACCGCCGACCTCGTCCAGCTTGCCGTGCTGGCGGAGCTTCTCCGCCACCGTGAGGTGGTCGATCTTGCGATCGCTCTCGTAGAGCTCGAGCATCGCCCCGAACACCGCGCCGTGCTGCTCGCGGAAGAAGTGCTCGGCCCGCAGGTGCTCCTCGATGAGGAGGGAGTGAAGGTGGCGCTCGTCGAGCAGCACCGCGCCGAGCACCGACTTCTCAGCCTCGAGGTTGTGCGGCGGGACGGCGATGTTCTGGACGGCGGTGCTCATCGGAGGCACGGCGAGTCTAGGTTCGCGTTCGGCGTCGGGCGGGAGCCGTTCCCGCACACAGCAGGAAGTTGTCGGCGACGGCCTTGGAGAGAGCGATCAGCCGGCCGTCAGCCGGCGACGACCATCGTCTTGATCGTCGCCGTGACGTCGTCGACGACCTCCACCACGACCATGTACGTGCCGGTGTGGCGGATCGGCTCCTCGAGATGGACCTTGCGCCGGTCCACCCGGATCCCGCGGGCCTCGCGGATCGCGTCGGCGATGTCCTGCGTGGTCACGGAACCGAACAGCCGGCCATCGTCGCCAGCCTGCTGCGGGATGGTCAGCACGGTGCGGCTGAGCAGCGCGGCGTTCTCGCGCGCCTTGTCGGCCGCGTCCTGCTGGGCCTTCTCGGCCGCCTCGCGACGGCGCGTGGCCGCCTGGATCGACCCCGACGTCGCCGGCTCGGCCAGCTTGCGGGGGACCAGGTAGTTGCGCAGGTACCCCGGTGAGACGTCGACGACCGCGCCGCGCTCGCCGAGCGTGTCTACGTCCTGGAGCAGGATTGCCCTGGGCATTCGATCTCCCTAGCCCGGCTAGCGATCGCGATCGCGGTCGCGGTCGCGGTCGCGATCCCGATCGCCGCGACCACCGCCCGAGGTCTCGGCCACGTACGGCAGCAGCGCGAGCTCCCGCGCGCGCTTGACCGCACGGGCGACCTGGTTCTGATGGCGCCGGCAGGCCCCGGTGATCCGCCGGGAGCGGATCTTCCCGCGCTCGGAGATGAACCTCCGGAGCGCCGAGAGGTCCTTGTAGTCGACCTGGTCCACCTTGTCCCGGCAATACGGACAGGGCTTCCGGCGTCCGGAAGTCGGTCCGGACTTTCTGTCGCGCCGGCGGACCGGCCTTCTACGTTGCTTTGCCAACCTGCATCACCTGACTCGGAGTCTGAAGTCTGTAGTCGCCTAGAACGGAATGTCGTCGTCGGCGACCGCAGCACCCACCGGAGCGGCATCGAAATCGCCGGTGTCGATGGGAACATCGCTCTCCGCCGCGCGCACGCTGCTGGAGAAACCGTTCCCGTTACCGGCGTCATCGCGCCCGCCGAGGAACTGCACGGAATCAGCGATGATATCGACAGATTCGCGCTTCTGGCCTTCGGACTCCCACTGACTCCATTCCAGACGGCCGTCGATGGCCACGCCGCGGCCCTTCTTGAGGTACTGAGCGCACCGCTCGCCCTGGTTGCCGAACACGGTCACGCGGAAGAAATTCGGCTTCTCTTCCCACTCGCCGGTGGCGTTGTTGCGCTTGCGCGTGTTGCAGGCGATGCCTAGCTTGCAGATGGACAGGCCGCCGCCGGTCGAGCGCAGCTCGGGATCCCGGGTCAGGTTCCCGGTCAGCACGACTCGATTGATGTTCATGCTCGCGGCTCCTTTCAGGAGTTCGTTGAAGGCTCAGCCGAGTCTAGGCTCGCACGAGGCGGCAATCCCGATTCTCCGCCGAAAATGGGCTGATTCGTTGCTGACTTTCAACCATGCTGTCGCGATCGTTTCAGAGTTGTTGCAGATGGGGGCTGTGGGGTCCCGGTCGGGCGGGCCGGGAGCGCGCCCGGATCGGTGATCGGCTGGGCCATGGGCGCGAGTCGGGGTGGGAGCGGCTCTGGGGTCGACCGGGGGTGGCGGGCCGCGTTTGGTGGCCCCGAGGGGCGGCAGCGCGGTGCGGTGCGCCGACGTGGATGTCGTTAGTCATCTCTGCGACGACTAACAGCATCCACCCCGCCGGGGAGGCCCAGACGATGTCGTTCCCGACCCCGGGGGGCCGGGAGGTTGGGTACAGGCCGGCTCGCATGCCCGTGCCCGGGGCGCTCACGGCCCAACGGGGCAGCGTGCTCAGGAACCCAAAGCTGCTTGTTCCTCGGCGATTTGGGTTCCCGAGCACATATAGCGTGCTCTACAGCCCTCTCGAGGCGCCCGGCCCGAGCTTTGGGTTCCAGAGCACCCTGTCCGCTCGCAGGGTCCCCGGAACGACTGCTGCGGCCCCGGCTGCTGTTCACCCGGGCCACCCACCCGGGCCACCCACCCCTCGCCCCCCACCGACTCCCACGCTCGCCCCCCCGACCCCAGTCCCCCCACCTAAAGAAATCTCCCCGCGTCTCTAAACACCATGCCGCCGCGCCTAAACACCGGCCACCACGTCTATACGAACGGCCGATGACAGGAGAACGGTTTAGCCCCATGATGCTCTCCAAGCAGTGCGGGCGGCACACGGGGAAGGTTCCGTCCGCTCCATAGAAATGGCACGGACACGCCGCCACGTCATCTGGAGGCATCAATGCAACGTCATCGCATCCTGCGCCGCTCGCTGGGCGGATTCGCGGCCGCGGCCATCGCCGCGGGCGCTCTGGCCACCGGCGCGCTCGCCAGCCCGGCCACCCCGCCCGACGGGAGCGCCAACTATCAGTTCCGCACCCTGAACAATCACAGTGATCCGACGTTCAACCAGTTGCTGGGGATCAACAACAGCGGGCTCATCGCCGGCTACTTCGGGTCCGGCGCCAAGGACCATCCGAACAAGGGCTACACGCTCTCCCATCCCTACGGGCAGGGCAACTACCACAACGAGAACTTCCCCGGATCCGCGCAGACGCAGGTCACGGGCCTGAACAACGAGGGCGTGACGGTTGGGTTCTGGGTCGACGCCAAGGGCGACAACTTCGGCTTCTACAGCGCCCATCACCACTTCGTCCAGGTGGATTTCCCGACCAGCCACAACGCCAGCCCCGAGCTCCAGCAACTCCTCGGCGTCAACGACCACGGGGTCGCCGTGGGCTTCTACACCGACAAGGACGGCAGCAACCACGGCTGGACGTACGGCATCGGCAACCATCACTTCGCCCTCATCCACGTCAAGGGCGACACGAACGTGACCGGGGCGGCCATCAACGATCTCGGCGACATCGCCGGCTTCGCCACCAACGGCGCCGGACACACCGAGGGCTACCTGGTGCGCTCCGACGGCAAGGTCGTCCACCTGAACGTCCCCGGCGCGTCGGCGACGCAGGCCTTCGGCGTCAATGACGGCGACGAGGTCGCGGGGACCTACACCGTGGGCACGGGCACCACCGCCATGACCTACGGCTTCGTGTGGGCCCCCGGCTTCGGCTATCAGACGATCAGCGACCCGAACGGCGTCGGCGCGACGCTCCTGAACGGCATCAACGATCGCGGCCAGGTCGTCGGCTTCTACACCGACGCCGCCGGCAACACGGACGGGCTGCTCGCCGACCCGATCTTCTGAGCGGACGAGTCAGACCGAGCCGAACGGCTACCCAAGATCGGCCCGGGACGCGCACCGCGTCCCGGGCCGAACGCCGTTCTAGGGCACGGTCACGCCCTGAAGGACGACCGGCCCGAGCGTGGGATCGAGCTCGGTGCTCTGGGCCACGCCCGTAGGCGTGATCGTGTCGATCACCTTCGGCACCGCGCTCGGTGAGACCGAGCAGATCGGGTTCGGGTCGCTCGACGTCGGGCACACCCCGAACGTGAACGCCCCCGGAGTCGGCGTGAACGCCCGCGCGAGATCCGCGCTGAAACCATCCTGACCCGTCAGGGTCACGGTGAAGGCCCAGCCCGAGGCCACAGAGCCGAACGCCGCTCGGGGCAGAACCACGGTCGCCGTGCCGCTCGTCTGATCGACGACAAGCTGCGCCGCGCCGAGTGAGGTGCCGTTGGGATCGTCCCACACCACCGGAGCGAAGCCCTGCGCCTCAATCCGTTCGCTCCAGGCGTCGGCCGGAGCGATCGTGTAGTTGCGGCTCGGGAACGCCGCCGCGGTTGAGGTCGTCGTCGTCGCCGGGTCGTGGACGTAGACGTCGAGCAGCTGCGCTCCGAACGCACTGCTGAACGTGGGGGCGAGGTTGCGGATGCTCACCTGGATGTAGACGTTCGTAGCGTCCTGGCTGACCTTCATGCCCGTGAGGTCGAAGGCCCCCGGCTGGAAGGACGAGTCTGTCGGGTAGGCGTAGGTTCCCGGGCCGTTGTCGTCGCCGGCCGGATCGCTGAGGTCGAGCACCAGCGGTGCGGGCAGGGCAACGTCGGTGACGAGCACCTGGCTGTATGCCGTTCTCCGGCCGAGCGTCGCGGTCACGGTGATCGTCGTCGTGCCGAAGTTCACCGGCAGCGCCATCGACCAGGCGCCCGAGCCGTCGGCCGTGGCCGAGCCGATCGCCGCCCGGCCGCCCGAGGACCCCGAGCCCTCGGCGACGACGTGCGCACCCGCCGTCGTCGTGCCGGTCACGGTCACGGTGGAGGCGGTGACCCTAGCTCCGGTCGTGGGCGACGTGACGGTCAGCGGCAGGGTGCCCGGCATGCCCTGCGTCACGTACCGCCGGGTCACGATCGCCGGCGTCTCGAGCGTCCGTCCGGCGCTCAGGTCGAGCGCGAGGCGCGCGTACTGCGCCTGGGCCCACGTAAGGGGGCTCGCCGACCCGGCGGGATGCCCCGTCTGGAAGCCGATCGATGCGGTCGTCGGATCCGACCCATACGGCGACGCGGGCAAGGACGGGTCCTCCCACGCCTGCTCGGGCTCGAGGTAATGCCCCGAGGTCATTGCCGCCATGGCCTGCAGCAGCGCGGCCGCCTGAGCGGTGTTGCCGTCGGCCAGGTCGTACTCGCCGCGCTCGCCGCCGAGGACGGGCCAGAGATGGCCGCTTCCGGCGTTTGAGGGTGGCCACGGACGGCCGGTCGGCGAGCACGACGTCGGGTCGGGCTCGTAGCAGTCGCCATACCCGTCCTCGCTTCCCGGCAGGCTCGTCCCGTAGCGGTAGAAGCCGATCCCGCTCGGGGTGCTCCGTTCGATCGTCTCGTCGACGATCGCCAGGCTGGCGGTGATGGACGGATCGCTCGCCGGGAGGACGCCGAGCCGCACGAGCTCGAGGAATCCGGCGTCGATCACCTCACGCTGATCGGCCGTGATGCTGCCGTTGCCCAGGCTGTAGGAGATTGCCGCGTTCGGGTCGCCCGTCTTGGACACGCGGATGAAGTAGCTGCCCCCGAAGGGGCCGGTGTCCGTCACCGTCCACGACTTGATGTTGCGCGCGAAATCGTCGGCGACGGCCTGGTAGACCGCGGCGCGCGGCCGGTCGCCGTTGACCGTGGCGATGTGAGCTGCGGCGGTCAGTCCGGCGATCTCGGCCGCGATCGTCGAGGGCGAATAGCCGCTCTGCTCCTCCCAGCGCTCGACGCCGTCGGAGGGGCCGTGCGCGACGAGGAAGTCGGCCGCCGGCACGACGTGCAGCCGGTACAGCACGGCATCGTGGGCCAGACCGGACTGCCAGTCCATCAGGATCGGATAGGAGGTCTCGTCGAGTTGGAGCCCGCCCGTATCGGGCGCCGGCTTGCCGTTGGTCAGCGAGTTGCGCGGCATCGAACCGTCGGCCTGCTGCTGGCGGTCGAAGAGGAAGCGCGTGGCCGCCTGGGCGGTCGCCCGGTCGCCCGCCACGAGCAGGCCCGTGAACGCCTCGTACAGGTCCCGCGCGAACACCTCGCGATAGGAGCCGAAGTAGACCGGCTTCCCTCCGGACAGCGTGTCCGCGGCGACGGCCTGCCCCCACGGCGAGGCGAGCCCGGCGGCGATCGCGCCCGGGAACGTCTTGTCCTCGCTTGCCTTCACGACGTTGACCGAGCGGTAGTACATGCGCGCGGCGCCGCCGCCGAGCCCGGCCGGCCGGCGCAGGCGGGCGTCGTAGCGCGCCCACCCTGCGCGATAGCGGCGCAGCGTCGCCGCGAACGATTGCTGGGCGGCCGCGCCCGCCGTAGCGAGCGCCCGATCCTTGGTCTGGCCGAAGCCGAGGGCGAGTTGAAACCGGCCGTCGGCGCCGCGGTGCACGCGGGCGGTCAGGGTCACGTGTCCGTCGGGCGCCGAGCTGTAGGCGGGGCTGAGCGTGTGACCGGCGTCGAGCGCGGTCAGCCCGTCGCTCCCGGTCAGGGCATAGCCGACGCTGGCGGCGTCGAACCCCCCGGCTGCATCGAGCGCCTCGTAGGTCGGGACCGCGTAGGTGCGGTTGGTCGCCGTCGTCGTCGTGTTGAGGTTGAAGGCGACGGGGATCGGGTGGGCACTCGACCCGGCGAGAACCGCGCTGTTGCCCCCACCGTTCTGGGTGCCTCCCCCACCGGTGCCTCCGGCCAGCGGATCGAGGCGGACGTACACGGCATCGTCCGGCGGTCCGTGGAAGGTCGTGCGCATGAGCACGGCATCACGGGCGGGGTCGGCGAGGTAGGTGGTGACGATGCGGTAGCCGTGAGCCGCGTTCCAGGCCGTGACCGTGCACGACATGCCGCTGGCGTCGGGCGTCACCGCGTAGTGCATGTCCCGGGTCTGGAGGTCGGTGAAGCTCCGGCCATCCGTGACGAGGTACTGGAGAGTCTTCACGTTCGTGGCGTCGATCGTGGGCCAGTAGACGTCGGAGAGGACGCCACCGGCCACCGTGAACCACACCTTCGAGGTCGTGTTCCGGGCGGTGCCGACGCAGTCCTTGCGCGCGAGATCGAAGTAGCTGTCGGCGCCCGGAGCGCCCGGAGCGGTTCCGCTCGGGCCCGCCGCGGCGACGGAGCTGCCGACTCCCAGGACGATTGCGCTGGCAACGAGCCCGACGCAGATCAGACGCGCGAACGGGCGCTCGACGGCACTCGACATATGGCCTCCCTCTCGAACCCTGTCGGCCCTACCCAAGAAGCGCAGCAGGGCCGAGCTCGATCTAACTGGAGGGCAGCACGACTGTCAAGCGGCCGGCCGGCGGCCAGCCCGGCTAGACCTCGGCGGGCTCGTGATCCTCGACCGGCGGACGCGACTCGGCGTGTGAGCGCGCGTCCGGGCTCGCGACCGCGCCGATCACCGGAGGCGGCGAGTCGGGTGCGGCGGGAGTCCCGGGAGTCACCTTGATGATGCGGAAACGCAGCACCCCGTCCGAGATGTGGAGGTTGTGCGAGAGCGTCTCGAGGAGCGCGGTGGGCCCGGTGAACTGCAGCAGGTGGTAGTCGGCCTCGCGCTGGTGATCGATCTTGAACGTCAGCGGCCGCGCGCCCCAGTCGTCGCGGCGCAGGATCTCGCCGCCACCCGCCGCCACCACCGACTCGACATCGCTGAGGATCGCCGCTCGGGCGTCATCCTCGGCGGCGCTGGAGAGCAGCAGCATGAGGTCGTAGGTGGGAATGTGCTCGGCCATGGCAGGCCCACCGGGTGGGCGGCGGCCGACTATAGCAACGGCGTGGTGCTCGACCGTGCCCCAATATCCTCGACTTCCATGGCGCCCGAGCCGGTCATCCTCGAGTTCGCCGACCAGCGCGCCTGGGCGGCCTGGCTCGAGGTCAACCACGAAAGCGTGCCTGACGGCGTGTGGCTGCGCCACGCCAAGAAACGGGCCGGAATCGTCACCGTGAGCCACTCGGAGGCGCTCGAGGAGGCGATCTGCTTCGGTTGGATCGACGCCCAGCGACGCCCGCTCGACGACACCTACTTCCTCCAGCGCTTCTGCCCGCGACGGTCCCGCAGCGCGTGGTCCCAGGTCAACCGCGACAAAGCGATCGCGCTGATCGCCTCCGGGCGGATGCGCCCGGCAGGTCTGGCCGAGGTGCAGGCCGCCCGCAACGACGGCCGCTTCCAGGACGCCTATCCGCCCCAGAGCCGGGCCCCGGTGCCGGACGACTTCCAGTCCGCGCTCGATGCCGAGCCCCAGGCCAGGGCGTTCTTCGAGACGCTCACGGGAACGCGGCGCTACGCCTTCCTCTACCGGCTGCACCAGGTCAAGGGGCCCGAGAGCCGGGCACGCCGCATCGCCGACTACGTCGAGCGTCTGCGCGAGGGCCGGACGCTCCAGGACAACTAGCTGCTCGCGCCTTCCTTGCGACGGATGTCGGCGAGCTGCTCGTCCACCCAATCGCCGGGGTTGCGGGAGGTCACGATCGAGATCAGGCCCTCGTGGCGACGGCGGCGCTCCTGCTCGGGCATCGTCAGCGCGGCGTGGATCGAGTCGGCCAGCGCCTGGATGTCGAACGGGTTGACCGAGAGCGCGTACTCCCCAAGCTCCTCGTGGGCGCCGGTGTTCTCCGAGAGGACCGACACGCCGGCGCGCTCGTTGACCATCGGCCCCTCCTTGGCCACGAGGTTCATGCCGTCGAACATGGCGTTGACCATGAGCACGTCGTAGTGCTTATAGGCGGCCACCGCCTCCTCGAGGTCGTCGCGGAGCTTGAGCTGGATCGGCATCCAGTCAGGCGAGCCGTGACGGTGATTGACCACGGCCACGACGGCCTCGATCCGCTCCAGGTACTCGGCGTACTCCGGGATGTCGGTCCGGGACGGCATGAGCTGCGCGATGAATGTCACGCGCTCGCGGAACTCGGGATGCTGCTCCAGGAAGGTGTCGAAGGCCCCGAACCCGCGGAGCACGTTCTTGCTCAGGTCGGCCCGGTCGACGCGCAGGATGAGATGGTCGCGGCGGCGGCGCAGCAGCTCGCTCTCGAACTCGCGCACCCGCGGCCGGCGAGCGACCTCCTGGATGGCGCCCGCGTCGATGGGCAGCGGATACGTCCGCACCCAGACCTCGCGGTCCTCGCAACGGACGATGCCCTGCTCCATGTCGACGTCGAGATCCAGGAGATCGCGGCAGCACTGCAGGAAGTTGCGCCGGTAGGAACGGGTGTGGAACCCGATGATGTCGTTGGAGAGGATCCCGTCGTAGATCTCCCGGCGCATCATCGAGGGAAGCACCCGCCAGGAGTCCGACTGGCTCCAGGGGATGTGCACGAAGTGGTGCAGGAAGGCGTCCGGCCG
The DNA here is from genome assembly GCA_963795525.1 of uncultured Solirubrobacterales bacterium. GTDB lineage: Bacteria > Actinomycetota > Thermoleophilia > Solirubrobacterales > Solirubrobacteraceae > Palsa-465. The sequence continues at coordinate 579,542 of CAWCIA010000004.1, read as the reverse complement.
CTCGCGGCGGATGAGCCCGGGGAGCGTGTAGAGGTGGTAGTCATTCACCATGACCACTGGGTTCTCGACATCCGCGATCTCCTCGAGCACCGCCCGTGCGAGGTCCTCGTTGACCACGTTGTAGCCGAACTCGAACGCCTCGGTCTCGTTGCGCCGGATGTCCGGGGCGTTGGAGAGATCCCAGAGATAGTGCTGGATGAACCACAGCATCGGGTTGGCGATGATGTTGTAGAAGCGGTCGTAGGCCTCGGGCTCGGAGGCGACCAGCTTGACCTTGAACTCCGTGCCGTCCGGCATGTTCACCGGAAACGGCCGGCCGCGGTTGCCCTCGGACTGCTCGACGTCCTCGTCGGTCATGGCCGAGGCGATCCACGTGACCTCGCGGTGCGAGGCAAGGCCGATGAGCGCGGTCACCAGCCCACCCGTCCCGCGCTTCATCTCGCCGCCCGGACCAAAGGTCACCGGGCCTCGGTTGGAGACCAGGACCAGCGTCGAATCCGCCATCAGAGAACCGGCCGCATACGCAGAGCTTGGGAGGACCATACCGAGGCCATGGGCTCTACTACCCCCAGACCGAGCGCAAGCGAGCGATTCCGTCGTCCACGGCACGCACGAGCTGGGCGTGCAGGGCCGGGTTGGCCGCCGAGATCGACGACATCTGGAAGTCGTGCCCCGAGCCGAGCAGCCGGTGGCGATCCAGCGGCTGTCCCCAGCCGTCGGTGACGATCCCGCCGGCCTCGACGAGGCAGAGCCACGGGGCGGCGAGGTCGTAGGGCGAGTTGTTGAGCACCTGGCCGTTGCCAACGCGGCGGAACTCCTCGAGCATTCCGGGAACGTCGTCGATGAGACGCGACCCGACCTCGACGACCGCGTCGAGCTGCCCCGTGACCACGCGGGTCATGGCGAACGCCTGAGAGCCAAGCTCGAATGTCCCGCCCCCGACCGAGGAGCCGTCGATGAGCTCGGCGAGCACCTCGGCGACCGCCCGCACGGGCCGGCCGCGGAAGCCGTAGCCCCAGAACATCCGCTCGAGCGCTGTCCCCGGGCTCAGGCGAACGGGCCGCGAGCTCTCCACGCCGCCGCCCCTGGCGGCGAGATACCAATCGCCGGTCTTGATCTCGACCACGCAGCCAATCTCGACATCGGCCATGACCGGCTCGCCGTCGCCGAGCGGGGCGAGCGCCACGGCCACGCACGCCGACTCGAGCCCCGCCATGGCCGGCCGGGTCCCGTCGATCGGGTCGACGACGAGCACGTCCACGGCGTCGTGCGCGGCGACCAGCCCGCGGTCCTCGGAGTAGAAGGCGATGCGCGGGGCCCGCTGCGCGAGGAACTCGGCCAGCGAAGCCTCGGCTGCCGCGTCGACGGCGAACGTGACGTCGCCGCCCGCCCCGTCGCCGAGGTGTGCCCGCCCGGCATGGGAGCCGAGCTCGGGCAGGACGACATCGCGCACGTGGCGGGCGAGATCGAGGACGAGCCGGCGGCGCTCGTCGTGGTCTGGGGCCTCCCCGGGCATCCCGAGCAAGCTAGTGGGTCTCGCGGGCCGGTGACCCGCGGCCGTCTCAGGCGGCGCTGAGCGGGACGGCCGGCGTGACCGGATCGGGCGGCTTGGCCGCGGAGTCCCGCTGGCTGCGACGCTGGGCCGGCCGGCGGTGCACGGCCGGATCGAAGATCTCGAAGCGGTTGCCTCCGGCGCGCTTGGCGGAGTACATGGCCAGATCGGCGCGGCTCAGGAGCTCGGTCGGCTCGAGGTTCGCATCGTCGGTGCACGCCGCCCCCACGCTCCCACTGAAGGGCAGGGCGCCGGCCGGGCCGGGGAGCGGCCCGGCGAGCTTGCCGACGACGCGGCCGGCCACGATGTCGAGGCACTCGGGATTGCGGAGCTCGGGGCACAGGACGACGAGCTCATCGCCGCCGAACCGGGCGACCGTGTCCGAGCGCCGCGCCGTGGTGGTCAGGCGGTTGCCCGCCTCGACGAGCGCCTCGTCGCCGGCCTCGTGGCCGAAGGTGTCATTGATCTGCTTGAAGCTGTCGAGGTCGATGAAGAGCAGCCCGACGCAACCCGGCCGGCGCTCGAGCGCGACGAGCGCCTGGGCCAGACGGTCCATGAGGGCGACGCGGTTGGCCAGGCCGGTGACGGGGTCGTGCAGCGCGCGGTAGGCCAGAGCGTCGTGAATCTCGACGTCGGCGGTGACGTCGCGGGTCGTGCCGAACGTGCCGATGACCGCGCCGTCGCGGGCACGCAGAGGCACCCGGGTGGTCGAGACCCACGCGGCTGGGCGCAGCGCGTAGGTCTGGCGCTCGAGCTTGGCCACGACGGCGTGGCCGCTAGTGATGACCTGCTGCTCGTCGGACAGCGACGCGGTGGCGTAGTCCTCGCTGAAGATCTCGAAGTCGGTCTTGCCCAGGACGTCCTCGAGCGAGCGCCCGCCACCCTCACCGGCCAGCCATCCGGCGCTGACCATGATGTAGCGCCCTTCAAGGTCCTTGAAGAACACCCGCTCCTCAGCGGCGGTCAGCAGATTCTCTATGCACAGCCGCTCGAGCTCCTCGCGTGAGGAGAACGCAAGCGGTGAGACCGTATGCAACGTAGTTGTGTTCACAGTCCCTGGCACTCCCGACTCGTGGTGCCAGGACAGGTATCGGCCCCCGCAAGCCGCGACGACGACGGGGAAAGTCCGGTTCTTGCCTCCGTAGGAGCTACGGATGAGACCGGGCTTACGCGGGGATTTCCAGCGTGAACGTCGTCGTCCCGGGCTCCGAGGTGACGGACAGCCGTCCGGCCATGCGCTCGGCCAGCTCGCTGGCGATGGCGAGCCCGAGCCCCGACCCCTGGGCATCGTCGGCCGTGTAGAACGGCTCGAAGATCCGGGGCATCGCGTGCTCGTCGATGCCCGCGCCGTCATCCCGGACGGCCAGGCGTGCGACCCCGTTGCTGCGTGCCGCGGTCACGACGATCCGGGTGCCGGACGGCGTGTGCGTGAGGGCGTTGTCGATGAGGATGCGCATGATCTGCGCCACCCGGACCGGATCACACACGGCCTCCATCCGCCGTGGCCCAAGATGCAGCTCCAGGTGGGCGTCGTGCTGGGCGAGGGAGGGCTCGAATTCGCCCGAGACCGAGCGGGTGAGCTCTCCCAGATCGACCTGCTCCTCACGCAGCTCGAGCGTGCCGGACTCGAGCCGCGAGAGATCGAGCAGATCGACGGACAGCTTGCGCAGCCGCTCCACCTGCTGGCGGACCTGATCGAGGAATCGCGCCCGGGTCTCGGGATCGAGCTCGTCGTCCTCCAGGAGCTCGACGAACCCCCCCAGCGAGAAGATCGGCGTGCGCAGCTCGTGGGAAGCGGTGGCGATGAACTTCTTGCGCGCGAGATCGAGCTGCTCGAGCTGGCGCTGCATGGCGTTGAAGGCGACGGCGAGCTGGCCGAGCTCGTCACGCGAGTCCACCGCGATCGGGTGCCGGAAGTCGCCTGCCGCGACCTGCTCGGCCGCCAGCTCGAGGCGCTTGACGCGCCGCGCCAGCGCGCGCGCCACGATGTAGCCCCCGATGAGGGCGAGGATGACCGCGATGCCGCCGGCCACGAGGATCTGGTGGCGGACCACCGCCACGCTGCGCACGATGTCCGACACGGGTGCGGAGAAGACGATGACCGAAGCGGCGCGCCCGCGATAGATGACCGGGACCGCCGCTTCGGCGACGGTGCCGCCGACGGCCGACTCGGTGCCGCTGCTCACCGTGGCGCTCATGGCCGCCCGGTAAGCGACCGTGAAGCGCAGGCGCGCGCTCGCGCCCAGCTTGCTCGAATCGGCCAGGGTCGAGAGTTGAGGGCCGCCGGGTGTACGCGCGACGAGCAGCAGGGTCACCCGGTCACCCGAGCTCAGTCCCGCCGTGTCGACCCGGGCGCGGACCCGGCTGAGAGGTAGCGAGCTGCCGACGGTCGCGGCGATCCGGGGCGCGCCCCGCGCGGCATCGGTGCTCAGCGTGCGCAGGCGCGCGTCGACGAGCCGGGTCTGCAGCCCCGGGGCGACGTAGAGGTAGAGCGCCCCGATCGCCAGTAGCGTGACGCCGAAGAAGAAGAGCACGAGACGGTTGCGAAGCGAGAGCCTCATCGGCAGCGAGCCCGAATCCCTCCTGGTAGGGCTAGAGCTCCGTATCGCGGAACCGGTAGCCGACTCCACGCACGGTGAACAGGTACTCCGGGTCCTTCGGATCGCGCTCGAGCTTCTCCCGCAGGTGGCGGATGTGGACGTCGATCGTGCGGGGATCTCGATAGGCCGCGTCGCCCCAGATCCGTTGCAGGAGCATGTCGCGCGTGAACACCCGGCCCGGGGCGCGGGCGAGGGCGGAGAGGATCTCGAACTCGACGAAGGTGAGCTGCGCCTCCGCCCCGCGGATCCGCACGCTGCGCTTGGGGAAGTCGATGCGGACGTCGCGCAGGTGCAGCGGCGCCTCGTCGGGGGCCGTCTCGGCCGGGCGGCTCATCTCGGCCCGGCGCAGCGCCGCCTTGATCCGGCTCGAGAACTCGCGAAGCGAGAACGGCTTGGTGATGTAGTCGTCGGCACCGAGCTCGAGTCCGACGACCTTGTCGATCTCCTCCGACTTGGCCGTGAGGATGATGATCGGGACCGAGCTCTGGCTGCGCAGGCGCCGGCACACCTCCAGGCCGTCGACCTTCGGCAGCATGAGATCGAGAACGACGAGGTCGAAGAGCTGCTCGTCGAAGCGATCGAGCGCCTGCTGTCCGTCGGTTGCCTGCACGACCTCGTAGCCATCCTTGCGCAGCGGGTAGGAGAGCAGCGTCTGAATTGGCTGCTCGTCATCCACGAGCAGGATGCGCGCCGAGCGATCTGGCAAGGTTCCGTCCTCGACGCAAGAGTAGTCATTCCGCTGGATGCGAGAGGATTTCCGTCGCCGGCGGACGCGCGGCGCTCGTGCAAGTGCCTAACCTTGGGTCGCGATGCTTGATCCGCGCATCTACCGCACGGGGCTCATCGCGGTGGCGCTGGCCGTGATCGTGTTCGCGTTCTCGCTCGAGAACGAGCCGAGCGGGATGGGAACGAGCCTGGTGCCGGACCAGTTCGTCGCCGGCAACGCCGTGAGCACGATGAACCTCCTGGGCCACGACTTCCCGCGCCGTCCGCCCGGTGGGGGCGGAGACAAGGACATCGCCGGGTACGTCGCCCGGACCCTGCGCGGCCTCAACTACACCGTGTCGACGAGCACGTTCACCGGCCACACGGCCCAGGGCAGCCGCCGGCTCGAGAACGTCGTCGGGATCATGGCGGGCACCGCGAACTCGTCCATCGTCGTCGTGGCGCACCGCGACACCCTGAATCCGCCCTCGGTGGCGGACCTCTCGGGCACGGGCGTGCTCCTCGAGCTCGCGCGTGTGCTCTCGGGCGAGAGCGTCCACCACACCGTGGTCATCGCCTCGACGAGTGGGTCGGTCGGCGCATCCGGCGCAGAGCAGCTCGCCCGCTCGATCCCCGGCCCGGTCGACGCGGTCCTCGTCCTCGGCGACCTCGCTGCGTCGCACCCCCAGCAGCCGTACGTCGTCCCGTGGTCGCGCACGCAGACTCTCGCTCCGGCCGCATTGACCAACACGCTGAAATCCGCGCTGAGCGGGCAGGCAGGACTGCACTCGGCCGGATCGAGTCTGGGCGGCCAGCTCATGCACCTCGCCTTTCCCATGACCGTGACCGAGCAGGCTCCCTTCTTGGAGCGCGGGATCCCGGCGGTTGCGCTCTCACTCTCCGGCGAGAGCGCTCCGGCGGCGCATGAGATGGCGAGCCCGGCGCAGATCGCCGGGCTCGGGCGGGCCGTGCTCCAGTCGGTCATCGCGCTCGACGACGGCGGGCCGCTGCCCGCGCCCTCGAGCTATCTGACCTTCTCGGGCAAGGTGATTCCCACGTGGTCGATCCGGCTGCTCGTCTTCGCGCTGCTCCTCCCGGTGCTCATGACAAACGTGGACGGCCTCGCCCGGGCCCGTCGCCGCCGCCTCCACGTCCTCCCCGCCGTGGTGTGGGTGTTCTCCTTTGCCCTGGCATTCGTGCTCGCGGCCGGATCAATCGCCCTGGCCAAGCTCGCCGGCCTCCTCTCGGGCGCGCCCGGAGGCCCTGTCCCCGCCGGGGCGGCGCCCCCGCGCGGCGGCTCCGTGGCCACGATCATCGTCGCCGCCGTTGTCCTCGTGGCGGCTCTCCTCCTCCTGCGGCCGCAGGTCAACCGACTGGCGGGCGTGCGCGGCCTTGGCCGAACAAAGGCGGGCGCGCTGAATCCCGGCGCCGGGGTGGCCATCTCCGTCCTGCTCTGCGTGACCACGGTGGTGCTGTGGCTGAGCAACCCCTTCGCCGCCCTGCTCCTGATCCCCGCGCTGCACCTGTGGATGTGGGCGGCGAGCGATCTGCCCGTGCCGCGTGCTCTCAAGCTTGTGGTCGTGCTCATCGGCGCCGCCATCCCGGCGCTGGCCGTCCTCTACTACGCCCTCGCTTTCAATCTCTCACCCATCGAGGTGCTCTGGAACGGCGTGCTCATGGTCGCCGGTGGCCAGATCGGCGTCCTGCGTCTCGTGCTCTGGAGCCTCGTCTTCGGGTGCCTGGCCGGAGCGGTCGTCGTGGCACTGCGGGCGGCGCCGCGCGCCGAGCCCGAAGCGGTGCCGATCACGGTGCGCGGACCGGTCTCCTACGCCGGGCCGGGGTCACTCGGGGGCACGGAGTCAGCCCTCAGGCGGTAGGCGTGGCGGTCGATGACCCTCCTGTGAGGACGCCGGTGAGCAGTCGCGCGCGCAGCCGGCTGCTGCGGCGTCTCATCCGGGACATCTCCTCCGTCCTCATCATCTCGGGTCTGCTCCTCGTGCTCGATGCCGGGGTCACGCTCGTCTGGCAGGAGCCGGTGACGGCCGTCATCGCCATGATCAAGCGCGGCGAGGTCAACAAGACCTATCTCAGCTTCCGCACCGCCCCCCTCACCCTGATCGAGCGCCACACGCTGGCCAAGCTGCCGAGCCTCTCGTCGCGGATCGCCTTCCTGGCTCGCCGCGAGCGGCATCAGGTCCCGAACGGGGCGGCGATCGGGCGGATCGATATCCCAAGGATCGGGGCCGGCTTCGACATCGTGGAGGGCACGGACGAGGGCGACCTCGAGAAGGGTCCCGGCCACTATCCGGGCACGGCCTTCCCGGGGCTCGGGCGAACCGTGGCGATCGCCGGCCACCGGACCACCTATCTCGCGCCCTTCCGCCATATCGACGCGCTCCGCCCCGGCGACAGGATCGTTCTCAGCATGCCCTACGGGCGCTTCACCTACGTCGTGCAGTTCCACCGCATCGTCCTTCCCACCGCCCTGTGGGTCACCCACGATGTCGGCTACGAGCGGCTCGTGCTCTCCGCCTGCAACCCCCTCTACTCCGCCGCGCAGCGCATCATCGTCTTTGCCCGGCTGCGCTCCGTCGTGCCCACGGCTGCCGTCCGCGCGCTCAAGCGCACCTGAGCCGTCGATCACCCGTCCACGTGCTGGTTGCAATCCGGCCCACGCGGGCAGCAGCCTTAACGAGTCATCCGTCGAATAGGGTCAGGCCCTGATCGAGTGGTGTCCGTACTTTGCCGAAGCATGCGGTGAGTTCATGGAAGGGAATTCGGAGGAAAAGTTGGCAGGGATTAGGGAACAGATAGAGCGCGGTGACTATCAGGTCGACCCGAAGGCCGTGGCTGATGCGATTCTGCTTCGGCTGTGCGGAGCTCCGGTCAAGCCTGCGCACCGGAGCCAGCGGCTCAGAAACGGTGCTCGTACCCGGCCAACTCGCCCGCGTAATCGCGGAAGCTGAGCCGAGCCGGGCCGGGCAGCACCCGCCCGATCACCGCAGCGTCGATCCCCCGGCCGGTCAGGACCTCGACGGCCGCGGCCGGGATGCAGGCGCAGAGCTCGTAGTCCTCGCCCGCGGTGGCGGCGAAGCTCCGTGGGTCGAGGCCGAGGTCGGCCGCGACTTCCGCGACGCCGTCGCACAGCGGCAGGGCGGCCAGGGTCAGCTCGATCCCCACGCCACTGCGGTGGGCGAGGCGCTCCGCGTCCGAGGCGACGCCGTCCGAGAGGTCGATCATCGCCCGGGCGCCGAGCGCTGCGAGCTCGCGCGCGGCCCCGAAGCGGGGCTGCGGCCGCGCGTAGTGATCGCGCAGCTCCGCCCGGCGAGCCGCGCTGAGACCGAGACCGGCACGCTGCTCGACGACGGCCAACCCGGCCCCGGCCCCGCCGAGGCGGCCGGTCACCACCACGGCATCGCCCGGCCGCGCGCCGTCGCGGCCGACGATCGCCTCCGGGCGCTCGGCCCAGCCGACGACGGTGAAGGACAGCGTCAGCGCCGGGGCACGGGTCACGTCCCCGCCGGCGATCGTGACGCCGTGCTGCGCCGCCAGAGCGGACGCGCCTGCGCCCAGCGCGAGGATCTCGGGCGCGGCCAGCCCGCTTGGCACGCCGAGGGCAAGGTACGCCTCGCTTGGGGCCACGGCCATCGCGGCCAGGTCCGAGAGCGCGGCCGCGAGCGCCCGAGCGCCGATCTCGTCGGGGGTCAGCTCGCCGCGTCGGAAGTGCACGCCGTCGACCATCGTGTCGACGGAGGTGATCGCGAGCCCGCCCGCCCGGACGACCGCCGCATCGTCGCCGATCGACCGCAGGACGCGGGGTCCACCGGGACCGAAGATCTCGCCCAGCTGAGCGATCAGCTCGAGCTCATCCACGACGGACGGCAGCCGCCGCGGCGCCTACCGATGGCGGTAGACGATGCGGGCGCGGTCGAGGTCGTAGGGCGAGAGCTCGACGCGCACGCGATCCCCCGGAAGAATCCGGATACGGAAGCGTCGCATCTTGCCGGCCACGTGGCCGAGGACCGTGCGGTCCATGTTGTCGAGCTTCACGCGGAACATCGCGTTCGGGAGGGCCTCGACGACCTCTCCCTCCAACTCGACTTTCTCTTCCTTGGGCATGCGCTTTCAGCTCTCTCTCGGCGCAGCACACCGTGCGCGGCGCCTCGTCTAACTGTAGTCGGTCTCCGCGCAGCTAGTGGCCGGGGACGCCTGCGCCGCCCGAGCCGCCGGTCGTGCCGCCGCCGCCCGACTTCCCGCCGCCCGTCTTTCCGCCGCCGCCCTTCTTGCCCGTGGTCCCGCCTCCGAGCTTGCCCGCCGGAGGCTGCGTGCCCGGGGCGAAGAGCTGCGGGTTGTTCGTGTTCGGCTGCCCATTGCCGTTCTGGCCGTTCGTGCCGTTCTGCCCTGGGGTCGAGCCGACCCCGGGATTGCCGGTGGCTGCGTAGTGGCCGAAGTACGCCGTGCCGGTGAAGTAGCTGCTCGGCTGCGGGAAGTCGCCGCAGTAACCGTTCGAGGCCGACATCATGAAGAGCCGCCAGAGCGGGGCGGCGACGGTGTTGCCGAAGCCGTTGGACATCGGGATGCTGTTGCCTCCGGGGAAGCCCACCCACACGGCCGTGGCGAGCTTCGGGGTGTAGCCGACGAACCAGCCGTTGGCCAGGTTCTCGGCCGTCCCCGTCTTGCCCGCGGCCGGGCATCCGTAGTTGGCTGACGTGCCCGTACCGTCCTGGATGACCGTCTTGAGCACCTGGGTGGCGGCGTACGCCTCGCCCGGGGTGAACACCCGCGTACCCGGGTTCGCCGGGGTGACCACGCGCCCGTTCGGATAGACGACGTGGTCGATGACGGTTGGGCGGTAGTAGGTGCCGCCATTGGCGAGCGTGGCGTCGGCGTCGGCCATCTGGAGCATGGTGATGCCGTTCTTCCAGCCGCCGAGCACCTCGGCCGGAGCCCCGATCATCTGCGAGGCGGGTAGCCCCATCGCCTGCGCGGTGGCCTCGAATTTGTTGACCCCGAGGTCGACGACGAGCTGGGCGAAGACGGTGTTATCGGAGATCGTCGTCGCGTGGGTGATGCTGATCGCGCCCGCATACGAGTAGTCATCGGTGTGCACCGACCAGGTCGGATCCGGCGGATACCAGCCCGCGTTCAGCGCCCTGGAGGTGTAGTAGGTCGTGTTCGGATCGCCGTCGTAGTCGTGGATGAGCGTCATGAGCGCGAAGACCTTGGCGGCCGAGCCGGTCTGGCGCTGAGCCTGCACGGGATAGAAGAACTTCGTCTTGTTGTAGTCCTCGGTGCCGGCGAGGGCGACGATGTGCCCGTTGGACGGGTCGACGGAGGCGAGGGCCGCCGCCGTCCCGGCGTCGGCGAACTCCGGGTTGTGGTCCACCGCGCTTTGAGCCTGCTGCTCGGCCTTCGGCTCGATCGTCGTGTAGATCTTCAGGCCGTCGTTCACGACCGCTTTCGTGCCAAACGTCGCCTCGGCCTGCTTCAGCGCGTAGTCGAAGATGTACGGCTCCTGGGGCTGGGCCGTGTAGGGGCTGCCCGCCTGCACCTGCAACGAGGTGTGATCGGCGTGCGCCGCCTGATGCCACGTGATGTAGCGGGAGGTGAGCATCGCCTTCAGCACCTCGTGCCGGCGCTGCTTGGCCTGCGCGGGGGAGAGGAACGGGTTGTAGTCGGACGGCGCCTGTGGCAGGCCGGCCAGGAGGGCCATCTGGGCCAGGTCGAGCTGCTGGATGGGCTTGTCGAAGAAGACCTCAGCCGCCGCGCCGACCCCGCGCGCGGTCTCGCCATCGACGGTTCCGTACGGGGCGTCGTTGAGGTAGGAGTCGAGGATCCAGTTCTTCTTGTGCTTGGACTCGAGCTGCTCGGCGAGCTTCGCCTGCACGATCTTGTAGCGGAGATCGCGCTTGTGGTGGGTCGGCAGGTACATGTTGTCGATGAGCTGCATGGTCAGGGTCGAGGCGCCCTGGAGCGAGCTGCCTCCGCTGAACACGTCCTTGATGCCGGCGCGCAGGATGCCCTGGTAGTCGAGAGCGCCGTGCTGGAAGAAGCGGCGGTCCTCGATGGCGACCGTGGCCTCCTTCATGCGCTGGGGGATCGATGCGCCGGGCACGAAGTTGTAGACCGTGTCCGCGTGCACGTAGCCGAGCAGCGAACCGTCGGCGGCGAAGATCTCCGAGAGGGGGTGGGGCATGCGCGGCGTGTACTCGCTCAGGTTCGGAGCTGAGTCGGCGACCGCCACGACCCAGCCGACCGCGGCGAGGACGCCGACCACGAGCGCGCAGAGGCCGAGCCCGGACGCCATCAGCACCACCCGCTTGACCGGGTGGCCGCGGTGGCGCGTGCGGCGCTTCTGTCGTTCGCGTCGGCTCATAGAGGAGCGGCTCTCGGCCCGGCCTCGCGCGGGCGCGCGCAATCCGGACACCCGAGTGTATCCGCGACTCCCATTCGTTCTCCGGGTTCGGGCTCCTGCCCGGTGCCAGGTCGCGCCCGCGCCTGGGAGACTCGCGGCATGACTCCCGCGTCGCTCGTGCTTCTCGACGCCCTGGGGACGCTCGTTGTCCTGCGCCCGCCGGCGCCGGTGCTGCGGGCAGAGCTCGAGCGCCGCTTCGATCTCCGCGTCGGACCCGAGGACGCGGAGCGAGCCGTGGCGGCCGAGATCGCCTACTACCGCGCTCATCTCCAGGATGGACGCGACGCTGGCGCCCTCGCGTGCCTGCGCTCGCGCTGTGCGCTCGTGCTTCGGGACGCGCTGCCCGCGAGTGAGCGCCTCGGAGCCGCCACCCCCGAGGAGATGACGGAGACGTTGCTTGCCGCTCTGCGCTTCGATGCCTACCCGGATGCGCGTCCCGCGCTCGAGGCCGCGCGGGCCCGCGGCCAGCGCCTCGTCGTCGTCAGCAACTGGGACGTCTCGCTGCCCGAGGTTCTCGCCCGTGTCGGCCTCGCTCCGTTACTCGACGGCGTCATCACCTCAGCTGAGGTCGGGGCACGCAAGCCCTCACCCGAGGTCTTCGTGCGCGCTCTCGCGCTCGGCGGCGTCGAGCCGGGCGAGGCGGTGCACGTCGGCGACAGCCCCGGCGAGGACATCGCGGGCGCGCAAGCCGCGGGGATCCGCGCCGTGCTCATCCGCCGGGACGGGCTCCCGCCTGCCCCGGGCGTGGAGACCATCACCACGCTCGCCGAGCTTCACCGCGTGACCGCGTGAGGTCGGGGCCTAACCTTGCCTGAGATGCCCAATCCGCCGTCGCAGCAGGTGTCCGAGCCCCCGGCGAGGTCCAGCTCGCAGCCCTCGCCGATCCGCTTCCTCGACCCCGACGTCCCGCCGTGGCGGCTGTGGACGCTCCTCGCCGTGCTCGCGCTCGGCGTGGGGATCTGGGTCCTGGCCAGCGTCGTCGTGGGCATCGGCGCGAGCGCGGGCGGCTCGAGCCTCTCCCATCCATCGCCGGCGGTGAGCCTCGTCCTCGACCTCGTCTTCGACCTCTCGTTCGTGGCCGCCGTGCTCTGGTTCACGGTCATCCATGGCGGGGCGCGGGCCTCGGACTTCGGCTTTCGCCGTGTGCGCCCATCTCTCGCCGTGGCCGGGTTCCTCACGGCCGGGATCGGTTATTACGTGCTGACCCTGATCTACGCCTCCGTGTTCGCCCTCCACGGCCAGGACAAGCTTCCGAGCGAGCTCGACGTCAACCAGAGCACGGCCGCGCTCGTCGGGGCGACGGTGTTCGTGTGCGTCGTGGCCCCCATGGCCGAGGAGCTCTTCTTCCGCGGGTTCGTGTTCGGGGCGCTGCGCCACCTCCGCATCACGGTCGGCGGCCGGGACCTCGGCACCTGGGTGGCCGCGGCGATCACCGGCGTCCTCTTCGGCCTCGTCCACACCGGATCGGCCTCGCCGCAGTATCTCGTCCCGCTCGGCCTCCTCGGCTTCGTCCTCTGCCTGCTGCGCTGGCGCACGGGTTCGCTGTATCCCTGCATGGCGCTGCACAGCGTCAACAACTCACTCGCTCTCGGCGTCAACCAGTGGCACTGGAACGCGGCCGAGATCGTGGGCCTCATGGCTGCGTCGCTGCTCGTGATCGGCACGGCCACGGTACGGCTCGCGGGACCCGCGTTGACTGCGGATTCGACCTCGACCCCGTCTTGATGATTTACTACCGCCCGATGAAAGGGGCAATCACCGGCCGGCTCGCCGTCGGCCTGATCGGGGCACTACTCGTCATGCCAGCGGTCGCGCAAGCCGCTGCAGGCGCAACGACGCCCGTGCGGGCACACCAGCATCCGAGCGTTCAGCTCTCACTTCAGTACGGCTTCACCGTCAACCACCAGCCGGTCACGGTGGAGGGACGGGGCGTCCAGGTCAGTGGTCGCATCCGGCCCTACATCGCCGGCCAGTACGTGACCGTGAGCTCGTTCCTCGGACAGCATCTGATCAAGCGCGAGCGGATGCGGATCAACCGCTCGCACGGTGGATCGTTCGGGTACTTCAGCGCATCCGTGACCGGGCCCGGCGCCGGTCAGGTGAGCGTCTGGGTCCGCCACGACGCGACCTCCGAGCTGGGACGGGTGCTCGCGAGCACGAGCTTCGCTTCGCTGGACGACAACGCGGCGTTCGGGTCGACCGGTCGGTTCATCGAGCTCATCCAGCAGCGTCTGGCCGCGCTCCACCTCTACATTCCGCAGACCGGTGTGTACGACGCCGGCACCGGGCTGGCTCTCGACGCCTACCACCGGCTCCTGCACTGGGGCACCTCGCAGACCCTGGACCACAGCACGGTGACGTGGCTGCTCAACGGCTGGGGTGCCTTCAACATCCGTTATCCCGGCGACGGAAAGCATGCCGAGGGCGATCTCTCGAACCAGCTTCTCGCTCTCATCGATCACGACCGCGTCCTGGCGATCTACCCGATCAGCTCGGGCAAGCCGTCCACCCCGACCGTGCTCGGTCGCTTCCACGTGTACCGCAAGTCCCCGGGGTACCTGCCCGACGGCATGTACTACTCGAGCTTCTTCTATACGGGCTACGCCATCCATGGCTATAACCCGGCGCCCGACTATCCGGCCAGTCACGGCTGCATGCGCGTACCCATCGTGGACGCCATCTCGATCTACAGCTGGCTGACCTACGGCGACGGCGTCGACGTGTACTACTAGAGGCTCGGCTGCGCCACGCGGGCGAGGAAGCCGAGCCCGGGCCCGTAGACGAGCAGCGCCAACAGCGCGGGGATGCCGTGGCTGACCCAGGGGTTCTTCGAGCGCACGATCGAGTCGAACGGCGAGGTCAGCGTGTGCGCGGCATCGTCGATGAACCGCCGCGGCTGCGCCTTCTTGTGCGCCTTCGTGGATGTGCCCTGGACGCCCGGCCCGGCCACCAGCTCACTCGTCTGATGCTTGGACGCCGAGGCCGTCTGGTCGCGCGCGAAGAGCAGGAAGGAGACGAACACGAACGCGCAGCTCACGATCGACAGAAAAACCAGTGCGCGATGTATCACGCTGCGCGTATCGGCAGCCGCCGTGGCTAGCATGAGCGCTCGCCCATGGGAATCGATATCGATTCGAAAATCGTGGCCGACGCCCGCACGCGGCTCATCGCCGAGTTGCGCGAGCACGCGCTCGTCATCGGCGAGGTCGTGCTGAGCAGCGGCAGGACCGCGCAGTACCTCGTCGACGCCAAGCGGGCGATCCTCCGTCCGGCCGGCTTTCGCGCCCTGGCCGAGCTCGTGGCCGCTCAGGCGCGCACCTGGGGCGCCACGGCGGTCGGCGGCATGACCATGGGCGCCGATCCGATCGCGTGCGCCGCGCTCGCCGGCAACGCCGACGTCAAGGCCTTCTTCGTCCGCAAGGAGGTCAAGTCACACGGCCTGGCGCGGCGAATCGAGGGGCCGCTGCTCGCGCCGGGCGACCGCTGCCTGATCGTCGAGGATGTCGTCACCACCGGCGGCTCGACCATCCGCGCGCTCGAGGCCGTGCGGGACGAGGGGCACGAGGTGTGCGGGGTGCTCGCGATCTGCGACCGCCTGGCCGGCGGGGCGCAGGCCATCGAGGCGGCCGCCGGGGCTCCCTTCCTCGCCCTGACGACGATCGACGACGTCTATCCCGGGCGCCCCGACCGCCCGGCCTGAACCGCCGCCTCAGCGCCGAACGAACACGCCGCCCGAGTGTCCGGGCTTGACCTCGAGCGCGGCCTTCAGCGACGAGCAGCTTGCGTGGTTGTGCTGGTGCAGATGGTACGGCGTGGTCGACCAGCCACCGTGCGAGAGGGGCTGGAAGACGAGCACGGGCTTGTCGCCGGCGACCTCCTGGCTCGGATGGCGGCCGAGGAAGCCGACGTCCATGTTCATGTAATACGCCAGAGAGCTGACCCAGGCGACATCGACGACGGGATTTGCGCAGCTGCGGATGTGGGTCTGACCGCCGAGGTCTGCGATGAGTGCGGGCAGCAGCTTGATCTCGGTGGTGCGGCCGCGCTCGTGAATGAGGTCCTTGTGCTCGGTGTGCTCGCGCGCAAGGGCGTCGGGGAGGAGGAAGAGGACGAGGATGAGAACGATCGGCGCCCCCGCCCACCGGGGGATACGCCGATGGATGCGCGGGGCTTCCGCGAGCAGCCAGCCGACGGTCACGCCCGCGAGCACCCCGCAGACGGCGGCGGGCTCGAACATGTAGCGCTGGAGGCCGGGCCAGCCGTGGAAGGCAAAGGCGATCTCGACGATCACCCAGCCCGCAGCACCCGCGGCCAGGGCGAGTACGAGCCGGTTGCGCCGCAGCGCGGCCATGGCGACGCAGGCCAAGGTGGCGATCCAGATCGGGAGGTATTCGAGCTCCGTGAAGCGGCCGAGGGTGCCGAAGAGCTGGTTGCTCTTGAGCTCGCGCGGCGAGTTGAAGGCCAGCTGGGCGGAGACGAACGGGCGGTCGTTGGTGATCGTCGGAATTCCGAACCAGAAGAACAGCGTCACGAAGGCGCCGGCCACGATCATCGTGCGCGTGCCGGGCACGCGGAGCCACAGATACAGGCCGTAGATCGCCAGCCACGGCCAGCCCTCGGGACGTCCGAGGCCGGCGAGTACGAGGAGCCAAAACGCCCACCGGCGTCGGCCGCAGAGATGGCAGTCGATCGCACCGAGCACGCAGGCCACGATCACGGGGTCGGACTGCACGCTGAGGATGTAGTGCGAGTAGTCCTCGATCCCGAGCACGGCGCAGGCGGCGAAGGCGGCGGCCGCGAGCGCGGCCCAGTGCTGGCCGCGCGTGGCGCTCGCGCCGCGGAGTCGCGAGGTGCCGAGGGGCGCGGCCGGATTGGCGCCGTCGATGCCGCGAAGGGTGAGTCGGTAGGCGGTCCGTGCGCCGCAGACCGCGCCGCCGAGCGAGATCGCCACGGCGCTGATCATCCACAGCCACAATTGCGCGCGGCCGAAGATCGCGAACGGGACGGTGAAGACGTAGGGCAGCGGCTTCCACGACGGGGCTCCGCCCAGGTCGAGAGAGCCGTGCAGCGTCTGATAGCCCCAGACGAGCCAGCCGAAGGCGTCATAGCTCGGGCGCGTGCGCGCCCACAGGAGGATGCCCAAGGCCACGGCGACGACGGCGAGCGCCACCGCCCACCACATGTATCGGCGCACGTAGCCGCGGAGGTCGCCCTCAGCCGGCTCCCGCGCGCGCGTCTCTGCTGCGGCCGCCGACTCGGCGGCTCGCGGTGCTTCTAGCGCGCTCTCGGACACGAGGAAGCGGGGACGGTAGCACGGGTCGGCATGAGGGTTTTGTTACCCGCTCCGGGGGTTTCGCCATGCCCCCGGCAGGAATCGAACCTGCATCCCGCGCTTAGGAGGCGCGTGCTCTATCCATTGAGCTACGAGGGCGGCGGGGGGACAGCGTAGATGGTTGGTTCAGGGCCTCTTCCGGCGTGTGAGCCGGTCGGGGTGGGCCCGTGAGCCACCCGGTCCATGTCCACGAGCGCCAATACATGCGCCGCGTACAAGCTTCATTGTTGCCCGGTTAGGGCGAGGTGACACGCCCCTCATGGTGTGGTATCCACCGCATTTGTGGAGGTCTGGGAGGGCGACCAGCCCGTGTCGCGCAGGCTATGAGCATCGGTAGTGAACTGCTCGCCGACGACGCCGTCGTCGGCTCGATCGAGGTCGTTCCGGGGGAGATCACGGCGCTCTCGCCCCGCCGCCTGTTCTGGCGGCGCTTCCGGTCCGACCGCGTGGCGATCGGCTCGGCCGTGGTCATCGGGCTCGTGGTGCTCATCGCGATCTTTGCGCCGTTGGTGGTTCACCTCTTCGGCCTGCCCAATCCCCAGCAGCAGAACCCGAACCTCCTGAATGCGTTCGGTGGTGCGACGGGACCGAGCGGGCACGATCCGCTCGGCGTCGACAGTCTCGGCGAGGACACGTTGTCCAGGATCATCTATGGGGTTCGGGTATCGCTGCTGATCGGCGTCGCCGGCACCTTCTTGGCAGCGCTGGTCGGGACCGTTGTCGGGCTCGCGGCCGGCTTCTTCGGTCGCTGGGTCGACACGCTGCTGATGCGGATCGTCGACGTGTTCCTCGCCTTCCCGGTCATCGTGCTGGGGCTCGGGGTCGCTGACGCATGCAGCATTCAGGGCTGTCTCCAGATCGCCGGACATTCCCTGATCACCCCGGGGATCGTCACGGTGATCTTCATCATCACGATCTCCAGCTTCACGTATATCGCACGCATCGTCCGTGGTCAGGTGCTGTCGTTGCGGGAGAAGGAATTCATCGAGGCCTCGCGATCGCTCGGAGCCTCGGACCGACGAATCCTGTTCAGGGAGATCCTGCCCAACGTGACAACACCGCTGATCGTCTACTCGAGCCTGTTGATCCCGGTCAACATCCTCCTGGAGGCCGCGTTGGCGTTTCTCGGGGTGGGCGTGAAGCCGCCAACGCCAGATCTCGGAGAGATGATCTCCTCCGCCGGAGGCGACCTTCTCAATGGCACCCCCGCCTGGTGGAACATGATCTTCCCGGGCGTTGCACTGCTCATCATCGTGCTGGCTTTCAACCTGCTCGGAGACGGACTTCTGGACGCGCTCAACCCGAAGGCCGACCGGTGAGCGCCTTTTCTCTGAACGCGGCGTATCGCGTCAGGCACATCAACAGGAGGTACATCTACATGAGAACGCGCAGGTCGGTGGCCGCAATCGCGGTGGCCGGCTTCCTCTCGCTCGCTGTCGCCGCGTGCGGCAGCAGCAGTAGCAACAGTGGCACTAAGAACAGCAGCAGCCATTCGTCGTCGGGCAGCAGTGGGGCGGCGGCGCTCCCACTGAAGGCCGGTGAGAACGCCGCCGCCGAGTCGATCGCACCCGGGAAGAAAGGGGGCACGCTGAACGTGCTCTCGTCCGAGGGCTTCCAGCATCTCGATCCGGGCGCGGCTTACTTCGCGCTCGACTACGGCGTCGTCTACGCGACACAGCGTCCGCTGTTCACCTTCATGCCGAACTCGCAGACGCAGCTTGCGCCTGACCTGGCCATGGCGATCCCGACCATCTCCAATGGCGGGATCACCGACGGTGGCAAGACGATCACGATCCACATCGAGCCGAACGTAAAGTTTGCGCCGCCGGTCAACCGGACTGTGACCTCGCAGGACGTCGCGTACGCGATCGAGCGCATGGCGAACCCGAACGTCCCGGCCGGGTACTGGACTTCGTACTTCCAGTCCGCGATCGTCGGCGCCGCCAACGCCAAGGGAGGACCGATCTCTGGGATCCAGACGCCGAATTCGACGACGCTCGTCATCCACCTGACGCAGACGGTCGCGAACACCGTGATCCAGGCCCTGTCGCTCCCGGGCTCGGCCCCGGTGCCGCAGTCGGTGGTTGCGCCGCTCGACAAGCACGCGCCGTCGAACTTCGGTGTGTCGCAGCTGACCGCAACCGGTCCGTACATGATCCAAGGTGAGCAGAACGGCAACAACATCGCCAGCGGCTACACCCCTGGCAAGTCCCTGGTTCTTGTCCGCAACCCGAACTGGAGCGCGAGCACCTACGCCGGGCCGTACAACCCACCGGCCTCCCTGGACCAGATCAACCTCAGCCTGGGCGGCAGCCCGAGCGTGATCGGGCCGCAGGTGCTGAAGGGGTCAGACATGGTCGAGTTCGACACGCCGACCCACGCGACGGTGCAGGAGGCCTACCAGCGCTACCCCGCAGACATCACCTTCACCACCGGTGCGGGCGATCACTACATGACGCTCAACAACTCGCAACCCCCGCTCAACAACGTCAATATTCGCCGTGCGGTCTACGCGAACCTCGACCGCGACGCGATCGTCAAGGAGAAGGGCGGGGCGCTGACCGGCGAGCCCGGCACGCACTTCATCTACCCGGGCACCGAAGGATTCGCCCAGGCCGGTGGCTACGCGGGCCCGAACTACCCGTGGGCGGTCCACCCGGCCGGCGACCTCACGGTCGCCCAGCAGTACATGAAGGCGGCCGGCTACCCGTCCGGCAAGTACACGGGCAACGCAACCGTCACGATTGTCGCGTCCGACAACGGGCAGGACGAACTGGCCATCAACCAGATCGTCAGGCAGGACCTGACGCAGCTCGGCTTCAAGGTCAACCTCGCGCAGATCGACCAGAGCGTGATGTATACGAAGTGCCAGACCCCGAAGGACGAAGTCGACATCTGCCCGTCGGGCGGCTGGCTCCGTGACTTCAACGACCCGTTCTCGATCCTGTATCCAACGTTCAGCACGGCGGCGATCACCCCGACCGCGAACAACAACTTCGGTCAAGTTCGCAGCCCGGTGCTGGACGCCATGATGGAGAAGGCACACACAACGGTCGATCCAACACAGGCGGCGACCCTGTGGGGTCAGGCGGATGAGTACATCGTCAACCAGGCGTTCACCGTGCCGGAGGACTTCGACAATCAGCCGAACGTTTTCTCCAGCAACGTGAAGTGGGTGGGCGACCTCTGGGACGAGGGAGAGGTCAACTTCTCCTACACCAGCCTGAAGTAACAGGACCCTGCGGAAGGGACCCCGCCCCGGCTCGGGGCGGGGTCCCCTCACCGTCTTGCACTCGACACAACTTTTCTAAACGAACTCAATGGCATCCTTCATCGTCCGTCGCGTTCTCTGGGGGATCGTCACCTTGGTGGCGGTCATCTTCGTGACGTTCCTGCTCTTCCGGGTCTTCCCCGGCGCGAATCCGGTCGTTCTGATCGCCGGCAGGGGCGCGACCCCGGAGCGTGAGGCCCTCATCCGGCACGAGCTCGGGCTGAACCACTCGTGGATCGTCCAGTTCTGGCTCTACCTGAAAGGGCTCGTCCTCCACGGTAATCTCGGCTACAGCTTCTTCACCTCCCGGACGGTGCTCAGCGAGATCAGCGAGGCCCTGCCCGCGACGCTGTCGCTGACCGTGGGCGCGGCCATTCTCTGGTTCGTCCTCGGAGTGCCGGTCGGGATCATCTCGGCGATCAAGCGGGGAACCATCTTGGACCGCGCTGCGATGACCGCCTCCCTGACATTCGTCTCGATGCCGGTCTTCTGGTTCGCGCTCATCCTGATCTACCTGGTGGCTAAGTCGCTCGGGATCGTCTCGTTCCTCCCGGGTCCCGGCAGCTACGTCGGGTTGACGTCGAACCCGGTCAAGTGGTTCGAGTCGCTGATCCTGCCGTGGCTGGTGCTGGCGCTGACCCAGGCCGCGGTCTACTCGCGTCTGTTGCGCGGTAACCTGCTCGACGCCATGGGTGAGGACTACATCCGCACCGCTCGGGCCAAGGGATTGCCGGAGCGGACCGTGATCTGGAAGCATGGCGTGCGCTCGGCGATCACTCCGGTGTTGACCGTGTTTGGCATCGACCTGGGCGCTCTGCTCGGCGGCGCCGTGATCACCGAGTCGATCTTCTCGATCCACGGAGTCGGGCTGCTGAACATCACGGCAATCAATAATTCTGACTTCCCGGTGATTCAGGGAACGACCGTGTTGGCGGCCGGCTTCGTCGTGGTGGCCAATATCATCGTCGACATCTTGTATGCCTACGTCGATCCTCGGGTGAGGGTTTCTTGACCGATACGCCACTGCTGAAGGTCGAGGATCTGCAGGTCAGTTTCGCGACCGACGACGGCGTGGTGAAGGCTGTCGATGGCGCCAGCTACTCGGTTGCGGCCGGCAAGACGCTTGGGATCGTCGGCGAGTCAGGCTCCGGCAAGAGCGTCTCTTCGCTGACCGCGCTGGGCCTGACCCGTGGTCGTAACACCAGGATCTCGGGTCGGATGCTCTTCGCGGGTCGGGACCTGTTGACGCTCGACGGTAGCGAGATGCGCCAGGTCCGCGGCAACGACGTGGCGATGATCTTCCAGGACCCGCTCTCGGCGCTGCATCCCTTCTACAGGGTCGGCACGCAGCTGGTCGAGGCGGTGCTCGCCCACCGGAACGTCTCGAAGTCGGCGGCCCGAGACCGCGTTCTCGAGCTGCTCGAGCTGGTGGGCATTCCGGATCCCCAGCGGCGCATCAACTCCTATCCGCACGAGTTCTCCGGCGGCATGCGGCAGCGCGTGATGATCGCGATGGCGCTGCTGAACGAGCCGAAGCTGCTGATCGCCGACGAGCCGACGACGGCGCTCGACGTCACCGTCCAGGCGCAGATCCTGGCGCTGCTCGAGGATTTGCAGGACCGGCTGGGGATGGCGATCGTGATCATCACGCACGACCTCGGCGTGGTCGCCGAGATGGCGGATGACATCGCGGTGATGTACGCCGGGCGGATCGTCGAGCGAGCCCCGACCCAGAAGCTGTTCGCGCATCCGCAGCATCCGTACACATGGGGCCTGCTGAAGTCGATCCCACGGCTCGACAACCCGCGCGGCGAGGATTTGACCCCGATCCCGGGCCGTCCGCCGAGCCTGATCAACCGCCCCAGCGGCTGCCATTTTCATCCCCGCTGCCCGTACGTGCGCGACGAGCACCGCCGCATCGACCCGCGCCTGGAGCCCGTTTTTGGTGACGCCGAGCACCAGGTCGCCTGCCTGCTCTCGGTTCAAACCAGGACCGCGGTATGGCAGGCCCTGACCCGCGGCGACTCGTTGGAGCAAGCGCAGGAGCTGGCGCGTGGCGGGAGCAGCGCCGCCGCCGAGACATCGCAGCCGATTGCCACAGTGGCCCCCGGCGAGCATCCCGAGGTCCAGCCGTGAGCGCCTCCGGCGAAGTGATCCTCCAGGCACGCGCGCTGACGAAGCACTTTCCGATCACCTCTGGGGTGCTCCTCAGGCATCAGATCGGCGCCGTGAAGGCGGTGGACGGCATCGACATCGAGCTGCGCCGCGGCGAGACGCTCGGCATCGTCGGCGAGTCCGGCTGCGGCAAGAGCACCACGGCCCGGCTGCTGATGCGCCTTCTCGAGCCGACCTCCGGGGAGATCCTGTTCGAGGGCAACGACATCAGTCGGATCAAGGGCGCGCCGCTGAAGCAGTTGCGCCGTGACCTGCAGATCGTGTTCCAGGATCCTTACTCGTCGCTGAATCCGCGCCGCCGGGTCGGCACGATCATCGCCGAGCCGCTGGTCATCCACGGCCTCCTCAGCAGCGGAGCGGAGCGCAAGCGCAAGGTGCAGGAGCTGATGGACCGCGTCGGTCTGAACCCTGAGCACTACAACCGCTACCCCCACGAGTTCTCCGGAGGGCAGCGTCAGCGGATCGGGGTGGCCCGGGCGATCGCGCTGGATCCGAAGGTGCTGATCGCCGATGAGCCCGTTTCGGCGCTCGATGTCTCGATCCAGGCCCAAGTGCTCAACCTGCTGCGCGAACTCCAACGCGACCTGGGCCTGACCCTGGTCATGATCGCCCACGACCTGTCGGTCGTGCGCCACATGTGCGACCGCGTGGCGGTGATGTACCTGGGCAAGATCGCCGAGTTGGGCACGAGCGAGGAGCTCTACGGCTTTCCGCGCCACCCGTACACCGGCGCGCTGCTCTCGGCCGTGCCGGTGCCCGACCCGGTGGGCGGCAGGCGTAAGCGCCAGCTGCTCACCGGCGACGTCCCCAGCCCCGCCAACCCGCCGCGGGCCTGCCGATTCCACACCCGCTGCCCGAAGGCGCAGGCTGTGTGCGCCCAGGACGAGCCGGTGCTGGAGGACAAGGGCTCAGGATCGCTGGTCGCCTGCCATTTCCCCCTCAGCCGCGAAGAGGTGGCCGAGCAGCTGCCGGCCGCGCTGACCGGCGCTCAAGCCTCGTCGGCGGCGGCTATGTCCTCGCCGGACGCCGCGTTCTCGCCGCTGCCCGGCTCCTCGTCGTCCTCGACGTAGAGCGATTCCGCGGCGAGCAGGTCGCCGCCCTTGCTCCACAGCTTGACCTCGACATAGTCGGAGCGGTAGTTGTCGGGGGCGATGAGCGTGAAGCGCTCCTCGACGAGCGTGCACTGGTCGACGGCCACGTTGGCCAGCTCGGCCGTCACGAGGGCCCCGCCCGAGACGAGGGGGACGCCCCATACGAGCGTCATGTCGGCGGCCTTGCCCTCGTCGCCGCGCCAGCGGCCGATGACGTCGTCGGAGAGGTCGAGCTTCCAGTCGGGGTTCTGCTCGGCCAGCTCCGCCGTGAAGTCGGCCCGGGCCTCGAAGTTGCTCGGACCGCCGCCTGTGGCGGCCTCGGAGAAGGAGACGAAGCCGAACAGCTCGTAGTCGTTCGTCGTGCGGGCGACGGCGGGCACGTAGGTGCGCCCGGAGAACGTGCGGTCGGGGAACCAGGCGACCGGACCCGGCTCGCCGATGTCCTCGCCCTCGGTGTCGATCTCGCGGCATGCCGCGAGGAAGTGGCTGGCCAGCGTGTCGGCCCAGCGGCCGTACGGCAGGCCCTCCTGGGGCGGTTCGGCGGCGAAGGAGATGACGAAGCGATCGGTGGGGGGCATGGCGCGCCCCGGAGGCTACAGGCTCGGCGGGCCGGGGCTTCGTTCCAATACTGCTTCGGAAATTGCCTTTGCGCGAGGCGGGCGTCACCGTGGGCGCATGGACCCGCCTCATGTGCCCGAGCCTCGCGCGACCACCAGAGCCCACACCCCGCGCCTCGAGCAGGGGTGCGGGCCTCCGCGGTCGCATACCGACCACTCGGGCACACACCTCGTTCCGGTCCTCGGGGTGCGGGCCCCGATGGTCGTCTCGGGCTCGCGGGACGCGCGCGTGGCCGCCATCGCCGCGGTCCAGCGAGGGCGAGTCGCGCGGTGGCAGCTGACTGCGGCCGGCCTGGGCGACGGCGTTATCAAGCGCATGGTGGCCCGCGGCCAGCTCCATCGCGAGCAGCGCGGCGTCTACGCGGTCGGTCATCGGTTGGAGACCCCGCTCGGCCGGGAAACCGCAGCCCTGCTCGCCTGCACCCCTGGCACGCTCCTTGCCGGGCGATCTGCCGCCGTGCTCTGGGAGATCATCGCCCCGCAGGCTGGAGCGCCAATCGAGCTGCTCATCCACGGACGCGAGACCGCCGAGCCCGCCGGCGCGATCGTCCACCGCACCCGCGTCCTGCTCCCCGAGGACGTCCGCGTCCACCGCGGCCTCCCCGTCACCTCGCCGGCCCGTGCCCTCCTCGACATGGCCGACGGAGTCTCGGTCCGAACTCTCGAGCGCGGCCTCGGCGAGGCCTTCGTGAAGCACCTGGTCAGCCGCACGAAGCTTTGCGAGCGCCTGCACCGCGCCCCGGGCCGCCACGGCGCGAAGGTCCTCCTGGCCATCCTCGACGCTCAGGCCGGCCCCATGCTCACCCGGTCGGAGGCCGAGGAGCGCTTCTACGCCCTGATCAAGCAGGCCGAGCTGCCGCTGCCCCTCGTCAACGCCCACATCCATGGCTTCGAGGTCGACTTCTACTGGCCGGCCGAGCGGGTCGCGGTCGAGATCGATGGCTTCCGCTTCCACCGCAGCCGCGCCGCCTTCGAGCGCGACCGGCGCAAGAGCGCGATCCTCACCGCCCACGGCATCAGCGTCCTGCGCCCCACGTGGCGCCAGATCGTCGATGAGCCGGTGGCGCTCGTGGCCACGCTCGCCCTCACCCTGGCCCGCGGCGTCCGGCCCGCTCGCCAGGCTTGACTCGGACCGGCCGGCTGCGGCCGCGGCGGGCCCCGGCAGGCTTAGACTGCCCTCCGTGCGCCGCCTGTTCGGACCCATCTTC
This sequence comes from uncultured Solirubrobacterales bacterium, assembly GCA_963795525.1. Classification (GTDB taxonomy): domain Bacteria; phylum Actinomycetota; class Thermoleophilia; order Solirubrobacterales; family Solirubrobacteraceae; genus Palsa-465. The sequence continues at coordinate 554,576 of CAWCIA010000004.1, read as the reverse complement.
ATCGTTGCCGGAACGCTCCACTTCGTCATCCCGCGCGCCTACGAGGCGATCATGCCCGACTACCTGCCCGCCCATCGGGCGCTCGTCTACGCCAGCGGCATGGCCGAGATCGCCGGCGGCGCCGGCGTCCTTCATCCCAAGACGCGCCGGGCGGCGAGCTGGTGGAGCATCGCCACGCTCGTGGCGGTATTCCCCGCCAACCTCCACATGGCCATGCATCCGGAGCGCTATCGGAAGCTCCCCGGCGGACGCCCGGCGCTCCTCGCGCGCCTCCCGCTCCAGGCGCTGATCATCGCCTGGGCCCGCGCGGCGGGTCGCTAGACGGAGAGCCGGCGCAGGATCAGAACGCGCCCCGGCGGCTCAGAACCGCCGGGATCGTGCGCAGGAGGATCGTCAGATCGAGGAGGATCGACCACCGCTCGAGGTAGAGGAAGTCGAGCCGCACGAGGTCGTCGAAGTCGAGCTCGGCCCGGCCCGAGACCTGCCACAGGCCGGTGATGCCGGGGAGGACGAGATAGCGCTTCTTATGCCACTCCTCGAGGCGCTCGAAGTCGCGCATGGGAAGCGGGCGCGGGCCGACGAGCGACATCTCGCCGCGCACGACGTTGACGAGCTGGGGCAGCTCGTCAAGGGAGAAGCGCCGCAGGAGCCGGCCGACGCCGGTGATCCGCGGATCGTCGCGGATCTTGAACAGGGCGCCCGACTTCTCGTTGAGCGCCTCGAGCTCCTCCTGCACGTGCTCGGTGTGCTCGAGCATCGTGCGGAACTTCAGGCACGCGAAGGGACGGCCGCCGATGCCCGGACGTATCGAGCGGTAGATGATCGGGCCGGGCGAGCTGAGCTTCACGCCGAGCGCGATGACGGCGAGCAGCGGCGAGAGGAAGATCAGAGTGAGCGAGGAGACGATGAGGTCGAACGAGCGCTTGAGCGCGAAGTCGAGCCCGTCGAACACGGGCGGGCGGAGCATGAACAGCGGCACTGACTGTCCGGGCACGAACTCGGCGCGCTCCATGAGGATCTCCATCGTGGTCGGCGCCACGTGCACGGTGACCCCGCGCTGATGGCAGACGTCGACCAGCTCGATCATCTTGTCCTGGGGATAGTCGGGGTCGGCGAGGATGACCTCCTGGACACGTTCGTGCTCGAGCACGGCAGGGAGCTGGTCGAGGCCGCCGAGCGAACGCAGGCCGTTCGACGTCGCATCGGCCACGGTGAGGTGGCCGATGATGTCGACCTGGGTCCGCGAACGGTTGGCCAGGGCCTGCGCCACCGCCTCGGCGTGGCGCCCCGAGCCGACGAGCACGGCGCGGCGGCAGTACCCGGCGCGTTCGAGCAGCCAGGCCGTGGCCCGCAGATGGAGCTCGCGCAGGCTCGTGATGAAGACGGTGCCGAAGATGAGCGAGCCGTAGAAGATGTAGTAGCTCTCGAAGTGCTGGCCGCTCGCCAGGGCGAAGATGAGTGAGATGACGGCGACCTGGAAGAGTGCCGTGGCGATCTGGACCATGCCAGGGCGCCGGGCCCGATCGGAATAGAGGTCGACGCGGGCGAACATCAGCACCGTGATGAGGTAGGCGAAGGTGCTCCACTGCCTGGTCTGGTGCCAGATCTGGGAGATGTGGTGGTCTCCGGCGAGCAGGAACTTGACCAGGAGCGCGATGTAGATCGCGCCCAGCACCCCGACATAGTCGGCGGCCAGCAGCGATAGGAGCCGGGCGATCCGGCGCACCGTCTCCATACGCAAGAGAAAGCGCAGGAACGGCGGCTTTTTCCGCCGCACGTCGCGCTCGGTCACAGAAATCGGCAGCGGACCCGGATACCCACTCGGAGCGGGCGTGGCCTCTCTTTCCTTGATTGTCACGGTACGCGGTCAGCCATGGGTGCCCCTGTTAGGTAAACGGTAGCCGGAACCGAGTGTTCCGGTGACCGGTGTGCCGGGAACCGGTTGCTTCCAGACCTGCGCCCTCAGCGTACGGCGCCGACGAGAGCCTGCTTGCCGGACTGCTCGATCGTGCGCCGAAGGCCTTCGCGAAGGTCGATCTGGGGCTCCCAGTCGAGGATCTCGCGGGCCAGGGTGATGTCGGGCTGGCGGACCTTGGGATCGTCGGTCGGGAGCGCCTCGTAGACGATCTCCGAGCCCGACCCGGTCACTTCGATGACCGCCTCGGCGAGCTGCTGCAGCGTGTACTCGTCGGGGTTGCCGACGTTCACGGGATTGTGATAGCCCGACTCGGCCAGGGCGATCAGCCCGCGGATCTCGTCCTCCACGTAACAGAAGGACCGTGTCTGGGACCCGTCCCCGAAAACCGTCACCGGCCGGTCCTGCAACGCCTGGCGCAGGAACGTCGGGATTGCCCGCCCGTCGTTGGGGCGCATCCGCGGACCATAGGTGTTGAAGATCCGGACGATTGCCGTGTCCACCCCCTGCTGGCGGTGATAGGCCATCGTCAGCGCCTCGGCATAGCGCTTGGCCTCGTCGTACACGCCGCGCGGGCCGATCGGGTTCACGTTGCCCCAGTAGGACTCCTGCTGGGGATGCATCTCGGGGTCCCCGTACACCTCGCTCGTGGACGCGATCAAGAACCGCGCCCGGTGGTTCTTGGCCAGCCCCAGCGTGTGATGCGTGCCGTAGGAGCCCACTTTCAGCGTGTGCAGCGGCAGCCGCAGATAGTCGATTGGCGACGCCGGCGAGGCCAGGTGGTAGACGTAGTCGATCGGTTCCTCGACGAAGTACGGCGTGATGATGTCGAGATTCAGATGGACGAACTTGTCCGTCCGGATGTGCTCGATGTTGGCCAGCGTGCCGGTCTCGAGGTTGTCGACGCAGATGACGCGATGACCCTGGCGCAAGAGCTCGTCACACAGGTGCGAGCCCAGGAACCCGGCACCGCCGGTAACGAGGCTGGTGGGCATGGCGCTGAATCTAGCGTGGCTCCGCGCCCCGCGCGCGCAGCGCGCTCGGGCGCACGACGTGAGCCTCGCCCCGGCGCACGGTCAGCTTCTCCGCGTCGAAGTGCTCGAGCAGGGCTTGAGCGAACTTGCGGGAGGTCCCGAGTCCGTCGCGCACCTGGGGGAGCGTGACGCTCCCTCCGCCGCCGGCGGCCAGGTCGAGCACGCGCCGGCGCGCCTCCGCGATCGCGTCCCGGTGATAGTGGAGCGTCCTGGAGACACGGACGGCGATCCCGGCGCTTCGCAGGGCGGCGAGATCCGCTGCGTCGAGCTCGGAGTCGAGTGGCGGCTCGAAGCGGGCCGCGAGCAGCGCATTGGCCAGGGCACGGGCGCTCGCGCCGATCACGGGCTCGGACGACGTCCGCGGGGCCGACGGCATCGGGTGCGGCGCGGGCGTGTCCTGGACCGGCTCACCCCGCGACAGACGCTCGAGGCGGAGCAGGAGCTCGCGGCCCGGCCCATGCCGGCGGGGCCGAGGATCGAGCACCGTGCCGCCGCCCAGCGTGTCCGGAGGCGCGATCTGGCGGACCACGAGGCGGTCGCCCGGGGCCGGCACGAGCGGGCGCTCAAGGCGCAGCTGCCAGAAGCGGCCGCCCAGCCAGGCCGCGCGCGCCGGAGTCTCGCGCGTGCCGTGGTGAACGTGGATCCGCTGCCCGTGCTCGGGCTCGACGTCCTCGAAGGCCAGCTCGGCGTCCACCAGGTACGTAGGGGCCAGGCCGGCCTCGGTCCCGGCAAGTACGTCGCCGCGCGCGACGTCGTCGAGACTCACTCCGACCAGGTTGACCGCCACCCGCTGGCCGGCGGCCGCCCGCTCGAGCGGCGCGTCGTGCACCTGGACTGCGCGCACGCGCGTGCGCCGGCCCTCGGGCAGCAGGACGAGCTCGTCCCCCCGGCCGACCGTCCCCGACCACAACGTGCCGGTCACGACCGTCCCCGCCCCCCGGATGGTGAAGGCGCGGTCGATATGGAGCCGGAGCGGTCCGTCGCTCTCGGACCGGCTCAGGACGCGCCCAGCCGCCCGCTCGAGCGCGGAGCGCAGCTCGTCGAGCCCGGCTCCCGTCCGCACGCTCACCGCGACCGCCTCGGCGCCCTCGAGCAGCTCGGTCGCTTCACTGATGGCGGCGGCGGGATCGGCCAGATCTGCCTTCGTGACGGCGACGATTCCGGTCTGGACGTCGAGGGCGCGCAGGACCGCGGCGTGCTCGCGCGTCTGCGGCATGACGCCGTCGTCGGCGGCGACGGTCATGAGGTAGAGGTCGATGCCGGTCGCGCCGGCGACCATCGCGCGCACGAACCGTTCGTGTCCGGGCACGTCGACGACCGAGAGCGAGCGGCCAGAGGGCAGCTCGAGACGCGCGTAGCCGAGCTCGATCGAGATGCCGCGCGCCCGCTCCTGGGGCAGGCGGTCGGTGTCGACCCCGGTGAGCGCCTGGATGAGCGAGGTCTTCCCGTGATCGATGTGGCCGGCGGTGCCGAGGGTCAGCGGGGCGCTCATCGCCCGAGCGCTGAGCGGGCGGCCGCCACGACCGCGTCGAGCTCGTCGTCGGCCACGGTACGCGGGTCGAGCAGAAGCCGGCCGTCGTGCACGCGCGCGATGACGGGTGGCTCGGCGCCCCGCAGCAGCGCTGCGAGCTCGACGGGATCCCGGCCGCTCTCGAGGGCCACAGCCGGGCCCTCGAGCTCGAGGAGCGGCAGCGCGCCTCCGCCCACCCTGGCCACGGCACGGACGATGCGGGCAGCTCCGATCGCATCAGCGAGTCGAGCCGCCCGAGTCCGCAGCTCCTCTTCGCCGGCCGCGAGCATGGCCAGAACCGGGATCTCCCGGCGAGCCGCCTCCGGATCGCGATAGAGACGCAACGTGGCCTCGAGCGCGGCGAGCGAGAGCTTGTCGATCCGCAGCGCGCGCGCCAGCGGATGGCTGCGCGCGGCCGCCGCCGCAGCCTCTCGGCCGACGAGCAGGCCCGCCTGCGGGCCGCCGAGGAGCTTGTCGCCCGAGCAGCAGACAAGCGCCGCCCCCGCAGCCACGGAGCGCCGCAGCGACGGCTCGTCATCGAGTCCGCGCACGAGACGCGGGTCGGCCAGCGCCCCGGAGCCCACGTCGTCGATCACGGGCACACCGAGCTCGCAGAGCTGCTCGATGGCCACGTCGGCCACGAAACCCAGCGCGCGGAAGTTCGATGGGTGCACGCGCATGATCGCTCCCGCGCGCTCGCCCTCGGCGCGGAGAGCGCGCTCATAGTCGGCCAGCCGCGTCCGGTTCGTCGTGCCCACCTCGATGAGCCGCGCGCCCGACTGGGCGATGACCTCGGGGATGCGGAAGCCCCCGCCGATCTCGAGGAGCTGCCCGCGCGAGACGAGGATCGACCGGTCTGCGCCCGCCAACGCCGCGGCGGCGAGTAGGACGGCGGCCGCCCCGTTGTTGACGACCATCGCGGCCGGCGCCCCCGTCAGTTCGCACAGAAGCGCCTCGACGTGAGCGTGGCGACTGCCGCGTTCGCCCAGCTCGAGATCGAGCTCGAGGTTGCTGTATCCGTGAGCGGCGCTCTCCACGGCCGCGCGAGCGGCCGCGGAAAGCGGTGCCCGGCCGAGGTTCGTGTGGACGATCACGCCAGTGGCGTTGATGACCCGGCGCAGCGAGGGGGCGGTCAGGTCGGCCAGTGCCGCCCGCGCCCGCTCGGCGATCGGACCAGGTGGGGCCTCCCCGGCCATCACCGCCGCTCGGTGCTCGTCGATTGCTCGACGGGCTGCCGCGACGGCGAGCGCATGCGGGGCCTCGAGCCCGGCGGCCAGCTCGTGGACCGCCGGCAGCGCCCTCAGTCCCGCGGCCGCGGCGTCGCTCCCGCCACCCACTCGCCCTCTTCCTGCTTCCAGATCGGGACACGCGCCTTGATCTCGTCGATGATCTCGCGCGCCCCGGCGAAGGCCTCGCCACGATGCGGCGCCGAGGCGGCGACGACGACCGATGGCTCGGAGAGCGCCACCCGCCCGGTCCGATGCTCGGCTGCGGCGGCGCACAGGCCGTGCGCGGCGATCGCGCGTTCGACGATCTCGGCCATTTCGCGCTCGGCCATCTCCGCATACGCCTCGTATTGGAGCTCGGACACCTCGCGCGTCACGCCGCTGAAGGTCACGATCGCTCCGGCCCGAGGATCGCGGACCGCGGCGATCAGGGGGTCGACGAGCAGCGGCTCCTCGGTGACCCGGACGTGAGCCGCGCCCACCGACCCGCCCGACACCGGCGGGATGAGAGCGACCTCGTCGCCGGCGGCGAGCACATGCTCGACCGCCGCGTACTCGCGGTTGACGGCCATGACGACGGAAACCCCGTCGGTCAGCGCGCCAAGCTCGTTCAACGCATCTCCGACCGACGCACCCTCCGGGAGATCGAGCTCGACGGCGGAGGTGCCCGCGCGCTCGCGCAGGGCGGCGAAGAGACGGACGCTGACCTGCATGATCGCCAAGGCTATCGCCGCGCCCGGGTTGCGCGGAGCGGCCAAGACGCGGCCCCTCCCGACGTCGGTCTTGCCAAAGCTTCGGTTTCCGAGCGGTTAATCCGCTCTGGTCAAGCCTGCCAAGTGGCCCTATTGTCCCCTCGCAATCAGGATAAGGAGAAGCTTTGACGGATATCTGGAGGAGCTGGCGAGTCGTCTCGCTGGCCGCAATCTGCGCTGTCGCCCTCGGGGCGTGCGGCAGCAGCAACAGCTCGTCGAGCTCGAGCACCAGCTCGACCTCGAGTTCAACCCCCGCCTCGACCTCGTCGACCGCTTCGAGCGGATCGAGCTCCGCGGCGAGCCTCGTGCCCGCCTCGGTCAAGTCGAAGGGAACGCTGACCGTCGCCGCCGACGCGAGCTACGCGCCGAACGAGTTCATCGGCTCCGACGGCCACACCGTCGTGGGCATGGACGCGGACCTGTCCAAGGCCCTGGCCGCGCAGCTGGGGCTGAAGGTGCACGTGGTCAACGCGACGTTCGACACGATCATCCCGGGCCTGGCGGCCGGGAAGTACGACATGGGCGCATCGTCGTTTACCGACACCAAGGCGCGCGAGCAGACGGTCGACTTCGTCGACTATTTCATCGCCGGTGAGTCTTTCTTCACTAAGGCCTCCGGCGGCACGTCGATCAACAGCATCGCCGACATCTGCGGCAAGACCGTCGCTGTCGAGAAGGGGACGACCGAAGAGGCAGATGCGGGCACCCAGGGCAAGAAGTGCAAGGCCGCCGGCAAGCCGGGCGTCACCGTCCTGTCCTTCGCGGATCAGAACGGCGCCAACCTCGCCCTCTCGAGTGGCCGCGCGCAGCTTGGGTTCGCCGACTCGCCGGTGGCGGCGTATCAGGTGAAGCAGTCGAGCGGGCAGTTCAAGCTGGTTGGTCAGAGCTACGCCAACGCGCCCTACGGACTCGCGCTGCCCAAGAGCACTGGCCTGGCTCCCGCAGTTCTGGCCGCGCTCAAGGTCCTGATGAGCAACGGGACATACACCCAGATCCTGACCAAGTGGGGCGTCCAGTCGGGCGCCATCCCGGCGGCTCAGGTCAAAATCAACGGCGCAACCAGCTAGTACACGGCAAACTACGCTCGAGGTGAGCGCCTCCGAGCTGAATACGGAACGGACGGGACGGCCCGACGACATCGAGGCCGTCCCGGTCCGGCGACCGGGCCGATGGATCGCAGCCGTCATCGTGGTCGCATACGCGGCGTCGTTCATCACCGCCTGCGTGAAGAACAAGAGGTTCGAGTGGCACGTGATCGGCCACTACCTGTTCGACAGCCGCATCCTCCACGGGGTCCTCGCCACGATCGAGCTCACCTTTGCCTCGATGGCGATCGGGATCGTGCTCGGCGTGGTCCTGGCGATCATGCGCCAGTCCCCGAATCCAGTCGTGGGCGGTGCAAGCTGGCTGTACATCTGGTTTTTCCGTGGCACGCCCCTCTTGGTCCAGCTCCTGCTCTGGTACAACATCGCCGCGCTCTTTCCCGAGATCAACATCGGGATCCCCTTCGGGCCGGCGATCATCCACGGCAGCGCCAACTCGATAATCACACTGTGGGTCGCGGCGCTTCTGGGGCTCGGACTGAACGAGGGCGCCTATATGGCTGAGATCGTCCGTGCGGGCTTTCTCGCTGTAGCCGAGGGGCAGACCGAAGCCGCCCAGTCGCTTGGCATGTCGCGCCTGCAGATTCTGCGCCTCATCGTCCTGCCTCAGGCGATGCGGGTGATCGTGCCCCCAACGGGCAACGAGTTCATCTCGATGCTGAAGAACAGCTCGCTGGCCAGCGCGATCACCTTCGTGGAGCTCCTTTACGCCTCGCAGGAGATCTACGCTCAGAATTACAAGACGATTCAGCTGCTCATCGTGGCCAGCATCTGGTACCTGGCGATGACGAGCGTGGCCTATGTCGGCCAGTACTTCATCGAACGCCACTTCGGGCGCGGCTTTTCACGGGCCGAGCGCCTCACGATGCGGTCCCGCTGGCTCGGGTCTCGCGGCAACCCGTCCGTCACATGAGCCATCCCATGGTCAAAGCCGAGGGGGTCCATAAGCGCTTTGGTCGCCTCGAGGTGCTCAAGGGCATCAACCTCGAGGTGCAGCGCCGCGAGGTCATGTGTCTGCTGGGCCCATCGGGGTCGGGCAAGTCGACCTTCCTGCGCTGCATCAATCACCTGGAGAAGATCAATGCCGGGCGTCTCTCGGTGGATGGGGAGCTGGTTGGTTACCGGGAAGCTGCTGGGAAGCTGCATGAGCTCCACGAGAATCACGTCGCCCGCAAGCGCGCGGAGATCGGCATGGTCTTCCAGAGCTTCAACCTCTTTCCCCACATGACGGCGCTGGAGAACGTCACACTCGCGCCCACGAGGGTCCAGGGCGTGTCCAAGCGGGAGGCCCGCGACCGAGCCACGGCCCTGCTGGAGCGGGTGGGCCTCGCGGACAAGGTCAACGCCTACCCGGTGGCCCTCTCCGGCGGCCAGCAACAGCGCGTCGCCATCGCGCGGGCCCTGGCCATGCAGCCGAAGCTCATGCTCTTCGACGAGCCCACCTCGGCGCTTGATCCCGAGCTTGTCGGCGATGTCCTGGACACCATGCGCCAGCTCGCCCATGACGGCATGACGATGATCGTGGTCACGCACGAGATCGGCTTCGCCCGGGAGGTGGCGGACACCGTGGTGTTCATGGATGCCGGCGTGGTCGTCGAGTCGGGCAAGCCCAGGGAGGTTCTCGACAACCCGCAGCAGGAACGCACTCAGACCTTCCTCTGGAAAGTGCTCTAGCCAGGTACCCGTGGGGCGATTCCCACGGGTACTCTCAGCCGATGGCCACAGCTGACGAGCACCGCACGATCGCCCCCATCGTCGGGCCGGACGACCCCCGGCGGTTCACCGACTCGGGCATCGAGATCAAGCCGCTGTACACCGAGGAGGATCTCCCGTCCGATCTTGCCGAGCACCTCGGCGAGCCCGGGACCTACCCGTACACGCGCGGCGTCCACCGCGACATGTACCGGAAGCAGCTCTGGACGATGCGCCAGTACGCGGGCTATGCGAGTGCCAAGGAGTCCAACGAGCGCTACCACTACCTCCTCGAGCACGGGTCGACCGGCCTGAGCATGGCCTTCGACCTGCCCACCCAGCTCGGGCTCGACTCAGACGATCCCCGCTGTCTCGGCGAGGTGGGGCGCACGGGCGTGGCCATCGACACGATCGACGACATGCGCACGGCCTTCGACGGCATCCCCCTCGATCAGGTCTCGACCTCGATGACGATCAACGCTCCGGCCTCCGTGCTCCTGCTCCTCTACGAGCTTGTGGCCGCGGAACAGGGCGTCGATTCCACCGAGCTGCGGGGGACGACGCAGAACGACATCCTCAAGGAATACATCGCGCGCGGGAACTTCATCTACCCGCCCGAGGGCGCGATCCGCCTCACCACCGACCTGTTCGCCTACTGCCGCGAACGGGTGCCGAAGTGGAACACGATCTCGATCAGCGGCTACCACTTCCGCGAGAAGGGCTGCTCGGCCGTCCAGGAGGTCGCCTTCACTTTGGCCAACGGCATCGCCTATGTGCAGGCGGCGATCGACGCCGGCCTGGAGATCGACAAGTTCGCTCCCCGCCTGGCCTTCTTCTTCAACGGCCACAACAACGTCTTCCAGGAGGTGGCGAAATTCCGCGCCGCCCGGCGGATGTGGGCCGAGATCATGCGCGAGCGCTTCGGCGCCGAGGACGAGCGTTCGTGGCGGCTGCGCTTCCACACTCAGACGGGCGGGGTCACCCTGACCGCCCAGCAGCCAGAGAACAACATCGTCCGGGTGGCTCTCCAGGGCTTCGCCGCGGTGTGCGGCGGCACTCAGTCGCTGCACACCAACGGCTTCGACGAGGCACTCGCTCTCCCGACCGAGCGCGCGGCCAAGATAGCCCTGCGCACCCAGCAGATCATCGGGCACGAGTCCGGAGCGGCTGACACCGTCGATCCGTTCGCGGGCTCGTACTTCGTGGAGGCTCTAACCGACGAAATCGAGACCAGCGCCCGCGAGCTCATCGCCAAGATCGACGAGCTCGGTGGCTCGGTGCAAGCGATCGACTTCATCAAGAACGAGATCGAGGAGTCGGCCTTCGGCTACCACGAGCGCTACCGCATCGGCCAGGACATCGTCGTCGGCGTCAACAAGTTCGTCGAGGACACTCCCGAGGTGCCGGACATCCTGCGCGTCGACCCCGAGTCCGAGCGCGAGCAGGTCGGCCGCCTGAAGGCTTTCAAGGCCGAGCGCGATCAGGACCTCGTCGCTCGCCGCCTCGACGAGGTGCGCGAGCAAGCGCGCGGCCGCGAGAACATGCTTCCCGCCCTGCGCCAGGCGTTGAAAGACCGTTGCTCGCTCGGCGAGGCCTGCGCGGCCATGCGCGACGTCTTCGGCGAATACAAGCCGACGATCTAAGCCCGCTCAGTCGCTCACCTCGGCGCCCGCGCCCACCAGCTCCTGGCTCGTCTCGAAGGCGGCGTCGACGATCTCCGCCCGCGCTTGACGCGAGGGTCGCAGGAGGGCCGCAGCCACGACGATCGAGGTCGCGAGCAGTCCCGAGCCGACGATCAGGGCGAGATGGAAGCCGCTCGTCAGCGCGCTTGCGTGGCTCGTGCCGCGGGCGAGGAGATCCTTCGTCCGGGTGCTCGAGAGCGTGGCCAGGACGGCGAGCCCGAGCGCGCCCCCGACCTGCAGGGAGGTGTTGACGAGCCCGGACGCCAGCCCCGCCTCGCTCGGATCGACGCCCGACATGGCGATCGTCATCACCGAGGGGAAGACCAGACCGGCGCCCACTCCGAGCAGGACCATCGGCAGGAGCAGGTTGGAGAGGTAGGAGGCGTGCACGGGGGCGAGGGCAAACGTCACCAGCCCGGCGGTGACGAGGACGAGCCCGGGCAGGACCGTCTCGCGAGCGCCGTAGCGCATGTTCAGCCGCGGTGTGATCCCGAGCGAGAGCGCGCCGATGGCCACCGCGACGGGCAGGAACGCGAGCCCGACGTCGAGCGGGCCATAGCCGAGCACCTGCTGCATGTACACCGCGCCGAGGAAGAACATCCCAAAGATCCCCGAGACCATCAGCATCTGGACGAGGTTCGCGCCGCTGAGGTCGCGCGAGCGGAAGATGCCCAGGGGGACGAGAGGGGTGGCGGCGCGATGCTCGCGCAAGACGAAGGCCAGCGCGAGCGCGATCGACACAGCTCCGAGCCCGAGCGTATGGGCCGAGCCCCAGCCGTAGTCCGAGGCCTTGACGATCGTGTAGACGGAGAGCATGAGTGCCCCGGTGACCAGGCCGGCACCCGGGACGTCGGCGCCCTCGCGCAGCCCGAGACCGACGTCGCGGTCCACGATCCGCACGGCGAGCGCCGCGGTGACGATGCCGATCGGGACGTTGACGAAGAAGATCCAGTGCCAGTCGAGGGCCTGGGTGAGCGCACCGCCGGCCAGCAGGCCGATCGACGCGCCGGCCGAGGCGACGAAGCTGAACACGCCGATCGCCTTGGCCTGATCCCGGGGCTCCGGGAACATTGTCACGATCATCCCGAGGATCACCGACGAGGTCAGCGCGCCGCCGGCGCCCTGGATGAAGCGCGAGACGACGAGCACGGTCTGATCGTCGGACACGCCGCAGGCCATCGACGCGACGGTGAACAGCGCGAGGCCGGCGAGGAAGACCGCCTTACGGCCGATGAGGTCCCCCAGTCGCCCCGCCAGAAGGAGAAGGCCGCCGAAGGCGATCAGGTACGCGTTCACGACCCAGGCCAGGCTCGACTGAGTGAAGCCGAGATCTCGCTGAATCGAGGGCAGCGCGACGTTCACGATCGTCTGGTCGAGAACGATCATCAGCATGCCCGCGCAGAGCACCACGAGGGCTATCCAGCGTCTGGTGTCGGGTCGACTCTCGAGCATCGCGTTCATTAGGGGGCTTCCTCCCGGGGCTTGATTGGCGTCGAGACGAAACCGTAACGAATCGTCTCATACGAGAACATATCAAACGGACGCGTTGTTGTGGGCGGGGCGAGCGCCGAGCGCGTCCGTCTGGTCTCCAGGGTCGGGTAAGACGCCGGCGCCCACATCGGCAATCCGGAGCCGATGTCGGGGCGGAAGGCCTTACTAGGCCGCGCGCGTCTCGCGCCGGCGCAGCGGCGGGGCGCAGCTGACAGGCTGGGACAGCCGGTCGGCGGCCAGCCGCCGCAGCGCGGAGATGAACGCCTCGCGCTCCGCTTCGGGGAGAGCCTCGAGGACGTCGCACTGCACGGATTCGACGATCGCCTGTCCCTCGGCCACCTTCCGCTCGCCCGCCTTGGTGACGTGGATGACCCGCGCGCGCCGGTCGGTTGCCGAGGTCGTCCGCTCAGCCAGACCGAGCCGCTCGAGCTCGTCGAGCGTGACGACGAGCGTCGTCTTGTCGATGCCGACCCCGTCCGAGAGCTCCTTCTGCGTGAGCTCCTGCGCGAGTGCCGCGGATAGCACGCAGAAGCCGCGCGACCCGAGCCCGAGCGGAGCGAGCGCAACCGCCACCTCGGTGGCCAGCACGTGGCTGGCATGCTCCAGGAGCCAGCCGAGATTGGTCATCAGACACGCGGGAGCGGGCGGGGCGATGGTCTCAGTGGACATGGTGCATCCCATGATAGACGCACTGCAAGATCATCTATTACGAGATGATCTGCCGGCCGCTCGAGTTCGCGTCTAAGCGGCGCGGGGAGCGCCGCGAACCGGCGTCTAAGCGGCGAAGGGCGCGCGGCGGACCGCGATCGGCGCGGCCGGGAGGGGCTCGAGGGCGGTCGCCGCGGGGAGGGGCTCGAGGGCGGTCGCGGCTGCGGGGAGGGGCTCGAGGGCCGGGGTCGCCGCGGGCCAGGGGGCGGGCGCGCTGAACATGCGGGTCTTCAGGCTGAGCGCACGGCGTTCGACGAGCCGCCAGGAGAGAACGCCGAGGACGCACGTGATCGGCAGCGAGATCGCAAGCATGTCGTAAGGCGTCACGCTCGACCCGAGCCACAGGGCCACGAGCTGCTGGATGGGGAAGGCGTAGAGGTAGATGCCGTAGGAGAAGTCGCCGCGGCTCGTCACCGAGTGCAGCAGCGTGGGGAAGCGGTAAGCGAAGTAGATCGAGCAGTAAGGGGCGGCGACCACGGCGACCGAGGGCGCGATGCCCGTGGAGGCGGTGCCAAGGAAGCCGGCGAGCATCAGCACGCCCAGCCAGGGATTCCAGGGAATGCGGTCGCGCAGGATGTAGAGGATGGCCCCGACCATGAACGCCTGGACCCAGGCCGTAGCGAACGGCACGGTCGAGTTGGACAGGGCGGGAATGAGCACGGCCACGGCGAGCAGCGTGATCACCGCGAGTCGTGGGCGGCGCAGCAGGCCGGCACAGCCGGCCAGCGCGATCGCCGCGTACGCGACGAGCTCCCCGGGGAGGGTCCACAGGGAGAGGTTGACCGCGTCCGGATAAGGGTTGTGCCGGAACACGCCGGGCAGCCAGAGCTCGATGTGGAGGCTCACCGCGTTCAGCAGGCCGAACTTCCACGTCTGCGAAGTCGAGGCGTAGTCGCTCAGCGGCAGGGACGTCACGAGGGGGCCGAGGACAAAGACCATCAGGGCGACGACCACGATGAGCGCGGGGTAGATCCGGAGCGCTCGCTTGGTGACGAAGCGCAGCAGGCGCGGCTCGAAGCTCCAGCTCCGCATGGTGAGAAAGCCGCTCACGCCGAAGAAGACGAGCACCGCGGAGGCGGCGAACTGGCCGTTGCCGATCAGCGGTGCGTTTCGGCCCGCCAGGGTGAAGCTGTGAAATGCGAGCACAGACACCGCCGCGATCAGGCGGACCGCAGCGAACGAATTGTGCCGACTCCCAATCCGTCCCACACCCGAATAACGGGTGGGGGGCGAGGCGAGCTTGCGCGGGTGTGAAAGTTTTCTGCGGGCAGTCAGCTATCGGACTGCGAGCGGTCAGCGCTCACTGTCGAGCGCGGCCATCTGGGCCGCCGGGTAGCGCGCGCCGGCTGCGGCGTCCGCGGGAACGGCGGCGGCGATCCGGTCGAGGTCGTCCGGCGTGAGCTCGAGCTCGAGCGCGCCGAGAGCCTCCTCGAGCCGCTCGCGGGTGCGGGCGCCGATGAGCGGCACGATGTCCGCGCCGCGCGAGAGAACCCACGCGATCGCGGCCTGCGCGGGGGTGGCCCCGTGCTCTTGCGCGACCGCCCGCAGCTCCTCGACGAGCGCCAGGTTGCGTTGCAGATTCTCGCCCTGAAACCGTGGGGAGCGGCTGCGGAAGTCACGGTCGTCGATCGTCCGCTCCGGCGACCAGTGCCCGCTGATCAGTCCGCGCGAGAGCACGCCGTAGGCCGTGACGGCAATGCCGAGCTCGCGGCAGGTGGGCAGGATCTCGGCCTCGGGCCCGCGCGAGATGAGCGAGTACTCGATCTGCAGGTCACAGATCGGGTGGGTGGCGGCCGCGCGCCGGATCGTCTCCGTTCCAACCTCGGAGAGCCCGACGTAGCGGACATAGCCCGCCTCGATGAGCTCGGCGATCGCGCCCACGGTCTCCTCGATGGGGACGTTCGCGTCGAGGCGGGCGGGCCGGTAGACGTCGATGTGGTCGGTGCCGAGGCGCTGGAGCGAGTAGGCGAGCGCCGTCTTCACCGCGGCCGGGCGGGCGTCGTAGCCGAGCCAGCTGTTGTCGGGCCCCCGCTGGGCGCCGAACTTGACGCTCAGCTTGACCTGATCACGAGAGCCGGGGCGGGCCGCGAGCGCGCGGCCGATGAGCATCTCGTTGTGGCCCATCCCGTAGAAGTCGCCGGTGTCGAGGAGGTCGATTCCCGCGTCGATGGCCTGGTGGATGGTGGCCACGCTCTCGGCCTCGGGGGCCGGTCCGTACATGCCGGACATCCCCATGCAGCCGAGTCCCAGAGCGGAGACGGACGGTCCGGCACTGCCCAGCTGACGGCGGCTGATCATGGGCTGAATCCTTCCTCGGGAGGTTCGGGTGGCCGAACTCATGCAAGCACAGCCATCCCGGGAGGAGTCCATCCGGGCCGCGCGAAATGTGACCCCATGCGCGATGTGACAGCGAGTCGAACCCTGGTCAAATCTCACCCCGAGCTGTGGACGGAGTGCAGCGATGCCGGATCCCTCTCGCGTCACCTCGACAGGTTCGGAGAGATCCGGATCACACGACTCGAGCCTGAGACCGCCGTTGCCTGGGAGGGCGAGCGCGCGAGCGGCACGGTGAGGCTCGAGCCGTCGGGATGGGGAACGCGCGTGGTGTTGACGGCCACGCCGGCCCCCACTCCGGGGGGCTCTGAGCCGGAGCCGGCCGTCGAACCCGAGCCGGTGGCGGGCGAGCGCGCGCTCGTGGAGCCGGAGCCTGAGCCGGTGGTGGTCGAGCCCGAGCCCGTGCCCGCACCCGAGCCCGCGGGGGCGCAGCCAAGTGTCGGGCTGGAGGTCGTGCTCCCTGAGGCCATCGCCCCCGTGCGGAAGGGGTTCCTTGCTCGTCTGCGAGGGTGGTTCGCGCCGCCGCCGCCGTCGGAGCCGGAGTCCGAGCCGGCGCCGGAGCCCGAGCCCGAGCCCGAGCCCGTTGAATCGGAGCCCGTCGGGGAGGTCGTGCAGCTCGAGCCAGAGTGGGTGCCTGCCCCGGAGGCTGTGCGGGTCGCCAGCGAGCCCGAAGCCCCGCCCTCGGACACCGAAGCCGCCCTGGCCGCCGCGCTGGACAGCCTCGGCCAGGCGCACCACCGCCCGTATTCGCGCGCCTAAGCGTGAACTTTGGCGATCTGGGGACCGCCACGGTCCCCTAAGCGCCAACGTTCGCCGTGGCCCCCGGCCTCGTAGACTCGGGCGCCCATGAGAGACAAGGCCCCCGAGACCTATGAGGAGAAGCTCGCGCAGCTCCAGGAGCTGCGCGAGGAGGCAGTCCACGCCGGCAGCGAGGCGGCCGTCGCCAAGCAACACGACAAGGGGAAGTACACCGCCCGTGAGCGGGTCGAGAAGCTGCTCGACCCCGGCTCCTTCCAGGAGCTCGACGTGTTCGTGCGCCACCGCACCCACGAGTTCGACATGCAGAAGAACCGCCCCTACGGTGACGCCGTCGTCACCGGCCACGGCACGATCGACGGACGACGGGTGTGCGTGTTCAGCCAGGACTTCACCGTCTTCGGAGGCTCGCTCGGTGAGGTCATGGGCGAGAAGATGTGCAAGGTCATGGACCTGGCGGCCAAGATCGGCTGCCCGGTCATCGGCATCAACGACTCCGGTGGCGCGCGCATCCAGGAGGGCGTCGTCTCGCTCGGCGCCTACGGTGACGTCTTCCTGCGCAATGTGCGCTCGAGTGGCGTCATTCCCCAGATCAGCCTGATCATGGGCCCGTGCGCCGGCGGCGCGGTCTACTCGCCCGCCATCACCGACTTCATCCTCATGGTGAAGGAGACCTCGCACATGTTCATCACCGGTCCCGACGTCATCAAGACGGTGACCGGCGAGGAGGTCGACTTCGAGTCCCTGGGTGGGGCGATGGCCCACAACTCGAAGTCGGGCGTAGCGCATTTTGCTTGCGACGACGAGGACGCCTGTCTGGAGGACGCGCGCTACCTGTTCTCGTTCCTGCCCCAGAACAACCTCGAGACCCCGCCCCAGGTGATCCCGACCGACGATCCGCTGCGCATGGATGCCGAGCTCGACACTGCCGTGCCCGACAACCCCAACAAGCCCTACGACATGCGCGACGTCATGCGCCTGATCGTCGACGACGGCGAGTTTCTCGAGATCCACGAGCACTACGCGCCCAACATCGTGTGCGGCTTCGCGCGCCTCAACGGGTTCGCCATCGGCGTCGTGGGCAACCAGCCGGCCCAGCTGGCCGGCGTCCTGGACATCGAGTCGAGCGAGAAGGCGGCGCGGTTCATTCGCACCTGCGACGCCTTCAACATCCCGATCATCACCTTCTGCGACGTCCCCGGATTCCTGCCTGGGACCGCCCAGGAGTGGGGCGGGATCATCCGCCACGGGGCGAAGCTCCTCTACGCCTACGCCGAGGCGACGGTGCCCAAGATCACCGTGATCACTCGCAAGGCCTACGGCGGGGCGTACGACGTCATGGGCTCAAAGCACCTCGCCGCCGACGTCAACTTCGCCTGGCCGACGGCGGAGGTTGCCGTGATGGGCCCGGAGGGCGCGGTCAACATCATCTACCGCCGCGACATCAGCGCCTCGCCCACGCCCGACACCCGCCGGACCAAGCTGATCAACGACTACAGGGCGCACTTCGCCAATCCCTACGCGGCCGCGGAGCGCGGGTACATCGACGACGTGATCGTGCCCCACGAGACACGTCCCAAGCTGATCACCGCGCTCGAGACGCTGCAGACCAAGCGCGAGCCCGGGCCGCGCCGCAAGCACGGGAACATCCCGCTGTAGGCGCCGTGCCGAACCGCCGACCCAAGCTGACACTCGTTGCACCCCACGCCTCCCCCGAGGAGGCGGCTGCGGTCGTGGCCGCTCTGGAGCGGTTCATGCGGGAGACCGCGCCGGTGCCCGCGCCGCCGGCGCCGCGCCGCGATCGCTGGCAGCAGGCGGCGCTGCAGGAGGCCGTCATGCGGGCGCCCGAGCCGTCGCTCCCGTGGACGTAGCCTGAGCGGAACCTGAACTCGGGCTCGCTTATCCGTCCAGGCGCTTGACAGCGCCGGTCGCCCCGTGAAAGGTTGCGCGGCGCACAGCAGCAGAGCACCAGGGCGCTGGGCCGGCCCGGGCCACATAGATCGAGGGGATTGCAGGTGCCGGACCGGGGCGCAATGCTCGACCCACACTCAGACGGAAAGACGTGGAGGATCGCGACCCTCGCGCGCGCCTCGATTCGCGCTCGCTCGCGCGCCCACGACCACCGGCATGGCGCGGCCCCCATCGCCGATGCCGGCGAAAGGTCGCGCGCGGGCTGACCGCGTCGCCGGACGCCGCGACGGTTGCCCCCGCCGTCGCGGCTCCGGCCCTTTTCCCGCGGCCGCGCCGGCCGTGTCGGGGTTTTGCCTGCACCCCAACCTAAAAGGTCATATCCCGATTGGGTTTTGGTACATTGAATCGCTCGCACGCGACCCCTGGAAGGACTCGCATGGAGCCCGCATCGATCGACAACCAGACCGAACGCCCCAAGAGCCCCCGAATCGGTTCGCTCGAGAACCCCGAGGTGCTCGAGGACGTCCCCGGGCATGTCATCCCGATCCTGGAACGGGAGTTCGACGACTTCGACACGGAATCGACCCGCTTCCTGCAAGGCGACGTCGAGGAGGACACGTTCATCAAGTTTCGCCTCAAGCAGGGGGTCTACGGGCAGCGCCAGCCGGCGGTGCAGATGGTCCGGGTCAAGCTGCCCCTCGGCGGCGTCACGCCCGAGCAGCTCGACGCCTTCGCCGCCGGCATCGAGAAGTACGTGCCTCTGGACAAGGGCCACATCACCACGCGCCAGAACATCCAGATGCACCACGTGCCGCTCCCGGATGCGGCCAAGCTCATCCGCGAGCTCGGTGACGCCGGCCTCTCGAGCCGCGAGGGATGCGGCAACACGATGCGCAACGTGACGGGCGACCCGCGCGCGGGTGTCCTGCCGGGCGAAGACTTCGACATCACCCCCTACGCCGGCGCGTACGTCCGCTACTTCGTTCGCCATCCGACCACGCAGGCCATGCCCCGGAAGGTCAAGACCGCCTTCGCCTCGACGGCCGGCGACAACACGATCGCCAAGATCCACGACATGGCGTTCCTGCCCAAGGTGCGCGACGGCGTCCGCGGCGTCGAGGTCCTCGTCGGCGGCGGCACCTCGATCATGCCCCGGCTGGCCCCGACCCTCTACGACTTCGTCGCACTCGACAACGGCGATTACCTGAAGATCACCGAGGCGTGCATGCGGATCTTCGATCGCCAGGAGTGGCTGCGCGTCAACCGCGCCCGCGCGCGCATCAAGGTGCTCATCGACAAGATCGGCATCGATGCCTTCCGCGAGCTCGTGGAGGAAGAGCTCGAGGGCGATTGGGTGGGCGAGCGCGATTTCAGCATCGAGAGCCGCCTCTACGAAATCGACGAGGAGGCGAACGCCCCCGCCCACCGGGAGTCCTACGCGAGCCCCAACGGGGACCTGCGCGAGTTCGACCGTTTCGTCGCCACGAACGTCGACTCCCAGCGCCAGAGCGGTTTCAGCACCGTCGAGGTCAAGGTCCGCCGCGGCGACCTGACGGCCGGCCAGCTGCGAGGCCTCGGACAAATCATGCGCGAGTACTGCGGCGGCTACGCCCGCACGACCGTCCATCAGAACCTCGTGCTGCGCTGGGTGCGCGACGAGGCGCTCTACGAGGTATGGCGCCGTCTCGAGGAGCTCGAGCTGGGCGAGTCCGGCGCGGACGAGATCACCGACGTCGTGAGCTGCCCCGGCACGGATTCCTGCAAGCTCGGCATCACGAGCTCGATGGGGCTCAACCAGGCGATCCAAGACCGCCTCGTCTCCATGGAGCTCGACGATGCGCTCACGCGCCGTATCCACATCAAGATGAGCGGGTGCCCAAACGGCTGCGGCCAGCACCACATCGCCAACATCGGGTTCTACGGCGCCTCGATCAAGGTCGGCCAGCACACGATCCCCGCCTACATCCCGCACATCGGCGGGGCGTATGAGGGCGGGGACGTTCAGCTCGGTCAGCGGCTGAAGGCGCGCCTGCCCGCCAAGCGCGTTCCCGAGGCGGTCGAGCGCTGGGTCCGTTACTACGAGGCTGAGCGCGGGGAGGGTGAGGAGTTCAATGCCTTCGCCGCACGCGTCGGTACGTCAGAGTTCGAGGCTCGCGTGAAGGATCTGACGATGCCGGTCGAATTCAATCTCGAGAACATGAACTTCTTCATCGACTGGACGAAGAACGCCCCCTTCGAGGTGATCCGGGGCGAAGGCGAGTGCGCGGTCTGATGAGCCTGACCACTCCACACCTCGAACAGGCCTCCGCCCAGGAGGTCATCGCCTATGCCGTCGAGCAGTTCCACCCGCGGCTGACCATGGCCTGCTCCTTCCAGAAGGAGGAGTCGGTCCTCGTTCACCTGCTCACCGAGGCCACCCCGGACGCGCGCATCTTCACCATCGACACCGGCGTCCTCTTCCCCGAGACGCTGAGCACCTGGAGGCGCTTCGAGGAGCGCTTCGGCGTGTCGATCGAGGTGCTCGACGCCACCAGCCCCGGGCGTCCGTGGACGCAGACACGCTGCTGCGGGGAGGCCAAGGTGGAGGCGCTCGAACGCGGGCTCGAGGGCGTCGACGCCTGGATCACGGGGATTCGTCGTGAGCAGAGCCCGACCCGCGCCGGGGCGCGAAAGCTCGAGCGCGACGAGCGCCGCGGCATCTGGAAGGTCAACCCGCTGGCCGACTGGACCGAGAAGGATCTCTGGCGCTACATCCACGCCAACGACCTGCCCTATCACCCCCTGCACGATCATGGCTTCGCCTCGATCGGATGCGCCCCCTGCACGCAGCCTGGCGACGGGCGCGAAGGCCGGTGGGCCGGCGAGGACAAGACCGAGTGCGGGTTGCATGTCAGCTTCAGCCGTCCTGCGCTCTGAGCCGGCCGAGGCCCGAGCGACGATGAATCCGCGGAAGTACGAGCTCTCGCATCTCGACGCGCTCGAGTCCGAGGCGATCTACATCTTCCGCGAGGTCGCGGCGCAGCTCGAGCGCCCCGTCCTGCTCTTCAGCGGCGGGAAGGACTCGATCGTGCTCCTGCGCCTGGCCGAGAAGGCCTTCCGCCCCGGGCGCTTCCCCTTCCCGGTCATGCACGTCGACACGGGCCACAACTTTCCCGAGGTGATCGCGTTCCGCGACCGTCTCATCGAGGAGATCGATGAGCGGCTGATCGTGGCCCGCGTCCAGGACTCGATCGACCGTGGCCGCGTGGCCGAGGAACGCGGGCCGCGTGCGTCGCGCAACCGGTTGCAGACGACAACCCTGCTCGACGCGATCGCCGAGCACGGCTTCGACGCCGCGTTCGGCGGCGCGCGCCGGGACGAGGAGCGTGCGCGGGCCAAGGAGCGCGTCTTCTCCTTCCGCGACGACTTCGGGCAGTGGGATCCCAAGCGCCAGCGGCCCGAGCTGTGGACGCTCTACAACGGGCGCATCCACAGGGGCGAGCACGTCCGGGTCTTCCCGATCTCCAACTGGACCGAGCTCGACGTGTGGCAGTACATCGCGCGGGAGAAGCTCGAGGTGCCCTCGATCTACTTCGCGCACACACGTGACGTGTTCGAGCGCGACGGAATGCTCTACGCCGCCAATCCGTACGTCGAGCTCATGGACGGCGAGACCCCCTTCGAGGCCTCCGTCCGTTACCGCACGGTCGGGGACATGACCTGCACGGGGGCGGTCCGCTCCGAGGCCGAGACGCTCGAGACCGTCGTGGCCGAGATCGCCGCCACGCGCATCACCGAGCGCGGGGAGACCCGAGCCGACGATCGCGTGACCGAAGCGGCGATGGAAGATCGCAAGCGCGAGGGCTACTTCTAGCCGTGGCCCCGGGAGCCGCCACCAACGGGCACGCCCGGACGCGCACGCGCACGAGCGAGCTTCTGCGCATCGCCACCGCCGGCTCGGTCGACGACGGCAAGTCGACCCTGATCGGGCGCCTGCTCTACGACTCCAAGCAGATCCTCACCGATCAGCTCGAGCACGTCGTGCAGACCTCCGAGCGCCGCGGCGACGGCTACCTCAACCTCGCCCTGCTCACCGATGGGCTGCGGGCGGAACGCGAACAGGGCATCACCATCGATGTCGCCTACCGCTATTTCCAGACCGCGCGGCGCAAATTCATCATCGCCGACACGCCCGGCCACGAGCAGTACACGCGCAACATGGTCACGGGCGCCTCGACCGCCGACGTGTCCATCGTGCTTGTCGACGCTCGCAAGGGCCTCAGTCAGCAGACTCATCGCCACGCCTACATCTCGGCCCTCCTGCGGATCCCTCACCTCGTCGTGTGCGTGAACAAGATGGACCTCGTCGACTACGACGAGGCCGTGTTCGATCAGATCGTCGACGAGCTCACCGACTGGGCGGCGCGTCTCGACATCCCGGACATCAGCTTCATCCCGGTCTCGGCGCTGCACGGCGACAACGTGGTCGAGCGCTCGGCGAACATGGATTGGTACGGCGGCGGCCCGATCCTCTACCACCTCGAGCACGTGGTGATCGCGCCCGACCGCAACCTGTCCGATCTCCGTTTCCCCGTGCAGTACGTCGTGCGCCCGATGAGCGAATCCCATCACGACTATCGCGGCTACGCCGGCCAGGTCGCCGGCGGTGTGCTTCGGCCCGGCGACGAGGTCGTCGTCCTGCCCAGCGGGCAGCGCACGCGCATCCGGGCCATCGACACCTACGGCGGGGAGCGCGAGGTCGCCTTCCCGACCATGTCCGTGACGCTCCGGCTCGAGGACGAGCTGGACATCTCCCGCGGCGACATGATCGTCGGCGTCGAGGATCCGCCGATGACCGCCCGCGGGCTCGACGCGATGGTGTGCTGGATGGGCAGCGAGCCGCTGCGACCGGGGCGCCGCTACGCGCTCAAGCATTCGACTCGGGACGCCCGCGCCGTGGTCGACGCACTCGAGTGCCGGGTCGACGTCAACACGCTCGCGCACGAGAACGCCGAGGAGCTCGGACTCAACGAGATTGGGCGCGTCCGCCTGCGCACCAGCGCGCCGCTCATGGTCGACCGGTACCGGCGCAACCGCACCACCGGCAGCTTCATCCTCATCGACGAGGCGAGTAACGACACCGTCGGTGCGGGCATGATCGTCGGAGCGGAGTAACCCGATCCCCCACGCGGGGTGCCTAAAGTTGTTGTTTCATGCGTTCGCGTGAGCTGACACCGCCCAGCCCGCGGGTCCTCGTCCCCGGGGCCTACCTCGTCGCCACCGTGGCGCTGTTCCTGCTGCTCGGAATCCCCTACCAGCGAGACATCCTCGCCGTGTGGGTGATCCTCGGCCTACTCGCCTTCTCCCTCGCCGACCTGCGTGGGACGGTCCGCGGCATTGTGCTCGAGCTGCTGCCGTTCATCGCCATCCTCATCGCCTACGACTCGCTGCGCGGGTCTGCCGGACACCTCTTCGCCGTGCACTACCTCCCGCAGCTTCAGATCGATCGCTGGATGTTCGGTGGCACGACGCCGTCCGTGGCCCTGCAGCACTGGCTCTGGCACGGTCACGTCGTGTGGTACGACGTGGTCTTCTGGTGCGTCTATCTCACGCACTTCTTCGCCACGCCGATCGTCGCCGCCGTGCTGTGGAAGCTCGACCGCCCGCGTTTCCGCGCCTTCGCCGTGCTCGTGGCCGTGCTCTCCTTCATGGGCCTGGCCACCTATGCGCTCTATCCGGCCGCGCCGCCGTGGATGGCCAGCGGCGCACACCTCACCGCGCCCATCGTGCGCATCGTCCCGCAGGTCGTGGCCAGCCTCCACACTCAGTCGGCCGGGTCGATCTTCGAGCACGGCTACGCCTACGCCAACAACGTCGCCGCGGTGCCCTCCCTCCACACCGCGTTCGCCCTGCTCATCGCCATCACCCTGTGGCCGGTGGTTCCCAGGTACCTACGGCCTGTGCTCGCGGTCTATCCCATCCTCATGGGCTTCACGCTCGTCTACACCGGCGAGCACTACGTCTTCGACGTCCTCCTCGGCTGGCTCTACACCGTCGTGGCCGTCGTGGCTGGACGGGCCCTCATGCGCGCCTGGCTGGCGCGAAGGGAACGCCGGCGCTCCGGCGCGGCGGCGCCGGCCGCGGTGCCCGTCCCGTAGGGCCGCCCTCGCCCTCCCGCAGGTAAAGTCACGCGCCCCATGTTCTCCAAGGTGTTGATTGCCAATCGCGGCGAGATCGCGGTCCGGATCATCCGGGCGTGCGAGGAGCTCGGCATCGAGACGGTCGCTGTCTATTCCGAGCTCGACCGCGACGCGCCCCACGTCAAGCGCGCCGGCGAGGCCTTCCTGCTCGGCCCCGGCCCGGCGAGCGAGAGCTATCTCTCGATCGAGAAGCTCCTCGACGCCGTCAAACGGTCCGGCGCCGAGGCCGTCCATCCCGGCTACGGCTTCCTGGCCGAGAACGCGGCCTTCGCGGCCGCGCTCGAGGAGGCGGGGATCACCTTCATCGGCCCCCCCGCCTCGGCCATCGAGGCGATGGGATCGAAGACCCGCGCCCGCGAGCTCATGGCCAAGGCCGGCGTACCCATCGTGCCGGGAACGACCGAGCCCGTGGCCACGATCGAGGACGCCCGCAAGGTCATCGACAAGACGATCGGCTATCCGGTCGCGGTCAAGGCGGCCGGCGGCGGCG
Organism: uncultured Solirubrobacterales bacterium; assembly: GCA_963795525.1. Classification (GTDB taxonomy): domain Bacteria; phylum Actinomycetota; class Thermoleophilia; order Solirubrobacterales; family Solirubrobacteraceae; genus Palsa-465. Next base: position 529,793 of record CAWCIA010000004.1, on the reverse strand, counting down.
GGGGCAAGGGGTTTCGCGTCGCCCTCAGTGAGGACGAGCTCAAGGACGCCTTCGAGGGCGCGGCCCGCGAGGGGGAGAAGTTCTTCTCGGACTCGACGGTCTACCTCGAGCGCTATCTGCCCGATCCCCGGCACGTCGAGGTCCAGGTCCTGGCCGACACGCACGGCAACGTCATTCATCTCGGCGAGCGTGATTGCTCGCTCCAGCGCCGCCATCAGAAGCTGATCGAGGAGGCGCCGGCCCCGGCGGTCGACGAGGCCCTGCGGGCGAAGATCGGGAAGATCGCCACCGAGGCCGCGGCCGCAGTCAACTACACCGGAGCGGGGACGATCGAGGGCCTCCTCCAAGAGGGCGAGTACTTCTTCCTGGAGATGAACACGCGCGTTCAGGTCGAGCACTGCGTGACCGAGATGGTTACGGGCCTCGACATCGTCAAGGAGGGGATCCGCGTCGCCGCGGGCGAGCCCCTGTCCATCGCCCAGGATGACGTCGTCTTGCGCGGCCACGCCATCGAGTGCCGGATCAACGCCGAGGACGCCTCGAAGAACTTCGCCCCCGCCCCCGGGCGCATCGGGGCTTACCGGGAGCCGGCCGGTCCTGGCGTGCGCGTCGATTCGGGCGTCGGGCCGGGCTCGGAGATCTCACCCATGTACGACCCGATGGTGGCCAAGCTCATCGTCTGGGACGCCGACCGTGAGCAGGCGACCGCGCGGATGGTCCGGGCGCTGCGCGAATACGAGATCACCGGGGTCAAGACGCTCCTGCCCTTCCATGAGGCGATCCTCCAGACCGCGCAGTGGGCGGGAGCAGAGACGTGCCGCGACCTCATCGAGGACCGCAGCTGGCTGAAGACGCTCGCCTTCCCCGCGCCGGCGGAGGGCGCGAACGACGAGCTGGAGGCCGGGGAGACGGTCGAGCACGGCTACACCGTCGAGGTCTCGGGCAAGCGCTTCGAGGTCAAGGTCATCGGCCCGCCGTTCGCCGGCGGGGCGGTGAACGGCTCGGGCCCGGTCGCCACGTCCGGCGCTCCCGCGGGCGCCAAGCGTGCGCCGCGGCGCAGCTCGCGCGCGTCGGGCGGGGGCAGGGGCGGAGGCGGAGGCGGCGGCGATACGCTCGCCTCGCCGCTTCAGGGCACCGTGCTCAAGGTGGCCGTCGAGCAGGGTGCAAGTGTCGACGAGGGCGCGCTCGTCTGCGTCATCGAGGCGATGAAGATGGAGAACGAGATCACCGCGCACAAGGCGGGCACGGTCTCCGAGCTGCCGATCGCCGTGGGCGCTGCCGTGGCCAACGGCGACACGCTTGCCGTCATCACCTCGGCCGCCACCGAGTAGCGCGAGTCGCCCGAGCGGGCTCGGCTAGCCGCCGATGTTGCCCGCCGCGGTCAGCGCGTCGATGATCTGCTGGGCCGACTCCTCGGGCGTCTGCGTCTCCGTGCAGAGTCGGATCTCGGGGTTCTCGGGCGGCTCGTAGGGAGAGTCGATCCCGGTGAAGTTCGCCAGCTCGCCGCGGCGTGCCTTGCTGTAGAGCCCCTTCGTATCGCGGCTCTCGCACACGGTGATCGGCGTGTCGACGAAGACTTCGAAGAATTCGCCCGGCTCGACCAGGGCGCGAACGCTCTGGCGCTCGCTGGCGAACGGCGAGATGAAGGAACAGAGGACGATCAGGCCCGCGTCGACCATCAGGCTGGCCACCTCGCCCACGCGCCGCACGTTCTCCACCCGGTCGGCCGCGGTGAAGCCGAGGTCCTTGCACAGGCCGTGGCGGACGTTGTCGCCGTCGAGCATGTACGTGTGGTGGCCGAGGCTGTGCAGGCGGCGCTCCACGAGGTTGGCCACGGTTGACTTGCCCGCTCCGGAGACTCCGGTCAGCCACACGATGCACGGTCGCTGGCGCTTGTTCACCGAGCGCGCGCGCTTGTCGATGTCGAGCGCCTGCCAATGGACGTTTTCCGAGCGCCGCAGCGCGAAGTTCAGCATCCCGGCACCGACGGTATCCAAGGTCAGGCGATCGATCAGGAGAAACGCGCCGGTGTCGCGGTTGGCGCCGTAGGGATCGAAGGCGATCCGGCGACTGAGCTCGAGATCGCACACGCCGATCTCACCGGCGTCGAGCTGACGCGCGGCGATCCGCTCGAGCGTGTCGATGCCCAGCTTGTGCTTCAGCGGCGTCGCGGTGGCCGTGGCCGTCTGGGTGCCGATCTTCATCAGGTAGTTGCGCCCGGGGAGCAGGGGCTCCTCGGACATCCACACGACCGTGGCCTCGAACTGATCACCCACGGCGGCGCGGCTCGACACGTCGGCGATGAGGTCGCCACGGCTGATGTCGACCTCGTCCTCGAGGGTCAGAGTGACCGACTGGCCACTGACCGCGACGTCGAGGTCGCCGTCGAAGGTGACGACGCGCTCGACTCGCGACTCGCGTCCCGAGGGGAGGACGACGACGCGCTGTCCCGGCTCGACCCGGCCTCCGGTGACCAGGCCGGCGAAGCCGCGGAAGTCATCGCTCGGCCGGGTCGCGGACTGGACCCACATGCGAAACGGGCCGCGCTCCGCGGCCGTGTCGTCGACCTCGACGGTCTCGAGGTACTCCATGAGCGTCGGGCCGCTGTACCACGGCATGCGCGCGCTCGCGGTGATGACGTTGTCACCGTTGATGCCCGAGGCGGGGATGGACACGAGATCGCCGAGGCCGAGCTGGGCGGCGAACTCGGCCAGCTCGGCTTCGAGACCGAGGAAGCGGGCCTCGCGATAGTCGACGAGATCCATCTTCGTCACCGCGACCGCCACGTGGCGGATCCCGAGCAGCGCGACGATGGCGAAGTGGCGCCGGGTCTGGGTCGAGGTCCCGCGGCGGGCGTCGACGACCACGACGGCGCAGTCGGCGGTCGAGGCGGCGGTGACCATGTTGTGGGTGTACTGCTCGTGCCCGGGGGAGTCGGCCATGACGAAGGCCCGGCGGTCGCTCGAGAAGTAGCGGTAGGCGACGTCGATGGTGATGCCCTGCTCGCGCTCGGCCTGAAGGCCGTCGAGCAGCAGGGCGTAGTCGAGCTCGTCACCCTGGGTGCCAATCCGCTTGGAGTCGAGCGCGAGGGCGGCCAGCTGATCGTCGAACACGCGCTTGGACTCGTAGAGCAGCCGTCCCACGAGCGTGCTCTTGCCGTCGTCGACGCTTCCGCAGGTGATGAAGCGCAAAACGCTCTTGTGCTCGTGAGCCTCGAGGTAGGCGTCGATCTGGGCCGTGGCGCCGCGCGCGCTCATCAGAAGTAGCCCTCCTGCTTCTTGCGCTCCATCGAGCCGGTCGAGTCGTGGTCGATGGCGCGGCCCTGGCGCTCGGAGGTCCGAGCCGAGAGGACCTCCACGATCACCTCGGCGAGCGTGGCGGCGTCGCTCTCCACGGCGCCGCTCAGCGGATAGCAGCCGAGGGTGCGGAAGCGCACGCTCCGGAGCTCGGGCTGCTCTCCCTCGGCCAGCGGGTAACGGTCGTCGTCGACCATGATGATGAGGCCGTCGCGGTCGATGACCGGGCGCGCAGCCGCGAGATAGAGCGGGACGATGGGGATCTGCTCGGCGTAGATGTAGAGCCAGATGTCGAGCTCGGTCCAGTTGGAGAGCGGGAACACCCGGAAGCTCTCGCCCGAGCGCTTGTACGTGTTGTAGGTCCGCCACAGCTCCGGGCGCTGGCGTTTGGGGTCCCAGCCGTGGCGCGCCGTGCGCAGGGAGAAGACGCGCTCCTTGGCCCGGGAGCGCTCCTCGTCGCGGCGGGCGCCCCCGAAGGCGACGTCGAAGCGGTGAAGGTCGAGCGCCTGGCGCAGCGCCTCGGTCTTCATGATGTCGGTGTACAGGCTCGAGCCGTGGGTGAAGGGTGTGACACCCTCCTTGACGCCCTCCTGGTTCGTGTGGACGATGAGCTCGACCCCGGCCCGCTCGATCGCCTGAGCGCGGAAGGCGTACATGTCCTGGAACTTCCACGTCGTGTCGACGTGGAGCAGTGGGAACGGCGGCTTGGCGGGATAGAACGCCTTGCGGGCGAGATGGAGCAGCACCGAGCTGTCCTTGCCGATCGAGTACAGCATGACCGGGCGCTCGGCGGTCGCCACCGCCTCGCGCATGATCGCGATGCTCTCTGCTTCCAGGCGCTGGAGATGCGTGAGGCGCTCTCCGTGCGCCGAATCTGCCGCTACCGACACGTCGGTGGCCATGTTCCGCTGCCCCTGTGGCTCGTTCCCAATTGAACCTCCCCGAAGGTTACCGTCGCCTTCAAGCCTTCCCCAGTGCGGCGGTCTTCAAGTTCTCTGCGTGGATTTCGCGCTGGCGGGCCGTACGCCTGCCGTCGGGCAGGCGTGGCGCGCTCACGCCCGACCGTAAAGCGTCAATGTAAGAAACATCCTCGCGGTGGATTCGCCCAGCATGCTCGGCCGTGATCGGCGCTCCGTGGCCCGGGACCACATACTCGGCGCCGTCCAGGAGCGCGCCCAGGCGCGTGAGCGTCTCGGCGTAGGCATCGAGGCTCCCGCCCGGGCCGAGCATCGGGATCTCGACGGGGGAGAGGTAGTCGCCGCAGACGACGACGCCCGTCCAGGGAATGCGAATCGCCATGCCGTCCGGGGTGTGGCCGTCCGCCCGGTGCAGCTCGAGCTCCTCGGCTGCGCCCAGTGACAGGCGGCCGGGAACGGGAAGCTCCTGTACGCCCGCGAGCGCGAGGGGGTCGCGGCCGTCGACGTAGTGCTCCTCGTCGAATTGGCGGAGCTGGCGCTGCGCGGTGCCGGGCTCGGCGCCCAACCGTGCCGCGGTGCTCTGCGCGCATCCCAGTGAGGCCTCCGGGAAGGCCAGGCGGGCGAGCAGGTGGTCCCAGTCCCCGTGGGTGGCGAGCAGCCCGGAGACGACAAAGCCGGCCTGCTCGAGCACGTCAGGCAGCGCGTCGAGCTCGTCCGGATAGACCGGGGAGTCGATGAGGAAGCCCTCGTCGCCCGAGCGCACGGCGGTACTCGTCGTCTGCCAGACGCGGGAGATGAAGACGATGACGTCGCTGTGGAGCGCCAACAGGCGCACGCCGAACCGCCGGCTCTAGCTGATCCCCAGGAGCTTGGCCGCTTCGCGTAGGTTGCTCACCTCGGCGTCCGGCTTCTTTTGCCCGGACTCCAGCTCCTGCTTGTCGCGGTTGACCCAGATCACGGGAATCTTCTTCTTCAGGCAGGGCTCGACGTCGTGGTAGTAGCTCGCGGCGACGTGCACCCACCCCTTCTTCCCGCCGATCCGCCGCTCGCACTCGGTGAAGTGGGCGGGATCCGGCTTGTAGGAGCGCACCTGCTGGGCGGTGACGACGAGGTCGAAGTCGAGCGGGAGGTGACGGCGGGTCTGGCCGAGCAGCTTGTCGTCGATGTTCGAGATGAGCCCGATCTTGTACTTCTTGGCCACCTTCTGCAGGACGGGGTTCGTCTCCTTGAAGGGCGCCCAGCGCTGGACCGAGTCGGGGAGAAAGCCCGAGCGGGAGGGCTCGAGCGGCCAGTCGAGCTCCTTCGCGATCTGGACGGCAGTGCGCCGGAGAACCTCGGCGTAGAGCTCATAGGAGCCAGCCTGAATCTGCTTTTGGACGTCGTGGAAGAGCTGGATGACCCGGTCGTACTCGAGGGTGAATCCGTCGCGTTCGGCCTCCCGTGTGAAGGCGTCAAAGGCGCCGGAATCCCAATCGATCAGGGTCCCGTAGACGTCGAATGTCACGAACGTGACTTCCTTTGGAAGTGCCATGGCGCCGGGATGATGCCATGGCAGGCGACCCGATAGAGTGCCGGGCCCCCATGGACCTGCTCGAATACCAGGGCAAGCAGCTCTTTGCGCGCCATGGCGTCCCCGTGCCCAGCGGCCGGCCGGCCACCACCGTCGAGGAGGCCGTGGCCGCCGCCGACGAGATCGGCTACCCCTGCGTGGTCAAGGCTCAGGTGCAGATCGGGGGTCGCGGAAAGCTCGGCGGGATCAAGGTCGCCCAGAACCGCGAGGAGGCCCGCGAGCACGCCACGGCGATCCTGGGCATGGACATCCGCGGCCTGACCGTCCACGAGGTATGGGTGGAGGGCGCGTCGCAGATCGCTGCCGAGTACTACGCCTCAGTCGTCTTCGACCGCTCGGCCAAGGCTCCCCTCCTCATGCTCTCGACGAAGGGCGGGATGGACATCGAGGCGGTGGCCGATGAGGACCCGAACGCCATCGCGCGCCTCCACATCGATCCGCTGCTCGGCTTCCAGGACTTCCACGGGCGCCGTCTCGCCTTCGAGGCGGGCGTCGATGCCGACGTCGTGCGCCCGATCGGCGCCATGCTGGCCAAGCTCTACCGGGTGTTCGTCGAGGAGGACGCCACGCTCGTCGAGGTGAACCCGCTCATCGTCACGCCCGAGCGCGACGTCAAGGCCCTCGACGCCAAGGTCACTCTCGACGGCAACGCGCTGTACCGCCATGCGGAGAACGCCGGCCTGCGCGATCTCTCGGCCGAGGATCCCCAGGAGCGGATGGCCAAGGAGCGCGGTCTCACCTACGTCAAGCTCGACGGCAACATCGGCATCCTCGGCAACGGCGCCGGGCTGGTCATGTCGACCCTCGATGTCGTCGCCGAGTACGGCGGCGCGCCGGCGAACTTCCTCGACGCGGGCGGCGGCTCGAAGGCCGAGGCGATCACCAGCGCGGTCGAGGTGATCCTCTCCGACCCGAAGGTCAAGGCCGTGCTGTTCAACATCTTTGGCGGCATCACCCGCTGCGACGAGGTCGCCCGCGGCCTCATCGAGGCCTTCGCCCAGATCAAGCCCAGCGTTCCCTTCGTCGTCCGGCTCGACGGCACCAACGATGTCGAGGGCCGCCGCCTGCTGGCCGAGGCCAACCTGCCCAATGTGTACACCGAGTCGACCATGGACGGCGCGGCCGAGAAAGTCGTGGAGCTGGCGCGATGAGCATCCTGGTCGACGAGAACACGCGGCTCTGCGTGTCGGGCATCACGGGACGGGAAGGCACGTTCCACTCGCTGCGCAACCGTGAGTACGGGACCCAGGTCGTGGCCGGGGTGACGCCCGGGAAAGGCGGCCAGGACGTCGAGGGGATCCCCGTGTTCGACACCTTCCACGACGCGGTACGGGACACGGGGGCCAACACCGCCATGGTCTTCGTTCCGCCGCGCTTCGCCGCCGATTCGATCCTCGAGGCCGAGGACGCGGGCATCGAGCTCATCATCACGATCACCGAGGGGATCCCGGCCCACGACGAGCTCCGCGTCTACAACACGCTGCGCAAGAACGGCCGTGCCCGGCTGATCGGCCCGAACTGTCCGGGCATCCTCTCCCCCGGCAAGGCCAACGTCGGGATCATCCCGGCCTCGTTCTTCAAGCAGGGCAATGTCGGCGTCGTCTCGCGCTCCGGCACGCTGACCTACCAGATCGGGAACGTGCTGGCCCAGCGCGGATTCGGTAACTCGACCATCGTCGGCATCGGCGGCGACCCGGTCCCCGGCACCGATTTCATCGACGTCATCGCCCGCTTCCAGGACGACCCGGAGACCGAGCTCATCGTCATGTGCGGCGAGATCGGCGGCGACGCCGAGGAGCGCGCGGCCGAGTTCATCGCCGCGAACGTGACCAAGCCGGTCGTCGCCTACATCGCCGGCTTCACCGCCCCGCCGGGTAAGACGATGGGCCACGCGGGAGCGATCGTCTCGGGCTCGCACGGGACGGCCAAGGCCAAGGCCGAGGCGCTCGAGAGCCAGGGCGTCCGCGTCGGGCGCACCCCGACGCAGGTCGCCGAGGTCGCGGTGGCGTTATTGGGTGCCGCGGACTCGGCATCCAGCCTCACCTGAGGCCGCCGTCCCCAGGTCATCCAGCCTCACCTGAGGCCGCCGCCCCCAGGTCATCCAGCTGCGCCGACGCAGCGCCGATCCGGGCTCGGTCCGTGGCGCTCGATAGGCTCGAGCGGTCCCATGGCACCGGACGGCCCCGAGACCGGCATGCAGCGACGGCTCACCGAGATGGACGAGCGGCTGCGCACGATCCAGGCTGAGCTATCGCATGATGTCGGCGCGTCCGAGCGAGCGGTGGCGGGCGCCCGCCCTCGGCGGTCGCGGCGGGCTCCGCGGATCTTCCCGCCCCAGCAACCCGTCGATCCGCCGGTCGACCCACCCGTGCCGCCGCCCAGCGAGACCGGCCAGCCGACGCGGGAGGGAACCTCGGAGCGCGCCATCACCGCGGGCGTCGCGGGCCAGGACGCGGCCCGGCTCGAGGCGATGTGCGCCCGCCTGGTCCGGGCCACTCGGGAGCTCCTCGCCGGCTACGAGCTCGCGCTGGGCCATGTGTCGAGTGATGCCGCAGGTTCGGCCGTGACCCTGGCCGCTGGGCCATTCAGGGGCGTCGCCGCCCTCGAGCAGTTCGAGGCGACGCTTCTCGGGCTGCCGGATGTGGCCGGCGTGGCGGTGCGCGGGTTCGAAGGCAGCGACCGGGCCATCCTCGAGGTGCAGCTTCGAGGATGAGTTGCGTAGTCTTGGACGACGATGGCTGACACGATCTCATTCGCCCGCGGCGCCCCGTCCCTCGACATCGTCGACGTCGACGGACTGCGTGCCGCCGCCCAGAAGGCATTCGACGAGGATCCCGCGGGGGTGACCGCCTACGGAACCTCGGTCGGCTACGTCCCGCTCCGCAACTGGATTGCCGAGCGGCACAACGTCGCGCCCGAGCGCGTGCTCGTGACCAACGGATCGATGCAGGCCGACGCCTTCCTGTTCGATGCGCTCGTCGAGCCGGGCGACTCGGTCATCGTCGAGCGGCCGACGTATGACCGCACGCTCCTCTCGCTGCGAGCCCGCGGGGCCGATGTGCGCATGGTCGAGCTCGAGCCCGACGGCATCGACGTCAGCGCGGTCGAGCGCGTGCTCGCCGCCGGCGCGACGCCGAAGCTCGCCCACATCATTCCCAACTTCCAGAACCCCGCCGGCTACACGCTCTCCGCCGCCAAGCGCGACCGTTTGCTCGAGCTCGCCCGTGGCTACGGCTTCACGGTGTTCGAGGACGATCCCTACGTGGCCCTGCGCTTCGAGGGCGCCCCGCTGGCCACGATGGTCTCGATGGACCCCGACAACGTCGTCTATGCCTCCTCGTTCTCCAAGACGGTGTGCCCGGGTATCCGCGTCGGCTATCTCATCGGACCGACCGAGCTCATCGCGCGCATCGCCAAGATCGCCACGAGCACGTACATCTCGCCGAGCATGGTCTCCCAGGCGATCGTCTACCAGTTCTGCCGCAGCGGGGCTCTCGAGCGCTCGATCGAGACGGTCAAGGAGGCGCTGCGCGAGCGAGCCCAGGCCCTGTCCGAGGCCCTGAGCAACAAGCTGCCGGACGCGCGCTTCGTCGCGCCCGAGGGCGGTTACTTCCTCTGGGTCGAGCTGCCCAAGGGAACCGACGTGAGCGCGCTGTTCGACGCCGCCGCGGCCCGCGGGCTCCAGTTCGTCAAGGGCTCGGACTTCGTCCTCGAGGGCGCCGAGAACTCCCTGCGCATCGCCTACTCGGGCGTCACGCCGGAGCAGATCGAGGAGGGTGTCGACCGTTTGGCCGAGGCCTACTCCGAGGTCACGGCGGGCGTCTCGGCCTGAGTGGCCTCAGCCCGGTGTTTCCGAGGACGGGAGTTTCGCGCCAGCGAAACTCCTGAAGGCCGGCTCTGCCGGCCTCAGCGGCCGTAGCGCTCGCGTCCGAGGACGAGCAGCTCGGGCAGCGCGACGCGCGGCGGCGGCGAGGGGTCGGCGAGCACGGACACCGTCTCGGCCACGCTCCAGGTGACGGTCGAAAGGGTCCCGTCGTGGGCGATGGAGACGTTCTCGCCGTCGTTCTCGACGATCTCGCCTTGCATGCCGGGGGCGACGCCGGATTCCTTGAGGTAGTGGAGGAGGCCCTCGGCCTCGTTCTCGAGGCGCAGGATCGTGATCGAGGCGCCCGGCCTGCAGTCGGCCAGCGGCACGCCGTCGATCCGTTGCCCGACCCGGATCGGGTGCCCGTGCGGGCACGTCTTGGCGTCGCCCACCGACGAGCGCACGTAGGCCTCGAAGCGCGGGGTCATGGCGTGCTCGAGCTGCTCGGCCTCCTCGTGGACCTCGTCCCACGGCACCCCGACGACGTCGGTCAGGAAGCGCTCGATCATCCGGTGTCGGCTGACGATCTTCTCAGCGTGGGTTCGCCCGGAGTCGGTGAACCCGATGGTGCGCCCAGCGTCCCGAACGACGTAGCCGTCGCGCTCGAGCCGGCCGAGCATCTCGTGCACCGTCGGCGCTGAGAGCTGCATGGCGCGGGCGAGGTTCGCGCCGGTCATCGGCAGGCCGGCCTCCAACAGCCAGAAGAGGCTCTCGAGATACTCCTCCTCCGCGATCGTCGCGCGCGCCAGGGCCACGCTCGGATCGTACCTTGCCCCGAGCCGAGCTTCGTGAACGCGAAGGACTAGGATCGCGCCTCGTGACATTGGCTCTCCAACCGCCGGTCCAGCCTCAGCTCGCGCGCTCGCGCGCCGAGCTGCCCGACGGCGACGGATGGGCGTACGAGCCCAAGTACGACGGCTTTCGCGCCATCGTCTTCGTCGACGGGTCCGACGTCGTCGTCCAGTCGCGCGGCGGCAAGCCGCTGGGCCGCTACTTCCCCGAGCTCGCCTTCCCCCCGGGGCGGTACGTCGCCGACGGGGAGATCGTCATCGACGGCGAGCTCGGCGGTCAGGACTTCGAGGCGCTCCAGAACCGCATCCATCCCGCCGCCTCGCGGATCGCCTTGCTCGCCCAGCAGACGCCGGCGCACTTCGTGGGCTTCGACCTCCTCCTGCGCGAGGACGACGAGCTGCTCGCGCTGCCCTTCACCGAGCGCCGGGCGGCGCTCGAGGAGCTGCTGGGCGAGGCGCTCGACCTGACCCCGTTGACGCGCGCAGCCGAGGAGGCCGAGCCGTGGTTGCGCAACGGCGAGGGGGTCGTGGCCAAGGAGGTCGACGCGCCCTACCGCCCGGGCCAGCGGACCGGAATGGTCAAGGTCAAGCGCGTGCGCACGATCGACGCCGTCGTGGTCGGCTACCGGCCGGGCAAGGAGGACGGCACGGTCGGGTCGCTCATCCTCGGCCTCTACGACGACGCCGGCAAGCTCCACGTGGTCGGCCACTCCTCGGGGCTGCGCGCGGCCGGAGAAACGCGCTCTCGTCGGGCGCTTGGAGCCCTACGAGACGGGACAGCGTGGCCACGGCGATCCGAGCCGGTGGAAGAGCGAGAAGGAGCTCGAATGGATCAGCCTGCGCCCCGAGCTCATCGTCGAGGTGACCTTCGACCACACCAGCGGCGGTCGGATCCGTCACGGCACGAAGATCCTGCGCTGGCGGGAGGACAAGGCCCCGGAGGACTGCCGGCTCGAGCAGATGCAGTCCTGACCCGTGCAGATCCGGCAAGCCACCGACGCCGACTGGCCGCGCATCTATCCCTTCTGGTCGGCGATCGTGGCCGCGGGCGAGACATACGCCTATCCCGAGAGGCTGGGTGAGGAGGAGGCTCGGCCGTGGTGGATGGCCGCGCCCCCCGGGCGCACGGTCGTCGCGGTGGAGGACGACACGATCCTCGGCTCGGCGAGCATGGGTCCGAATCGGCCGGCCCGGGGTGCCCACGTGGCCACGGCGAGCTTCATGGTCGATCCTGATTACGCGGGCCAGGGCGTCGGCCGGGCGCTCGCCGCGCACGTCATCAGCTGGGCCCGCCAGGCCGGCTACCGGAGCATCCAGTTCAACGCGGTCGTGGAGACGAACACCGCCGCGGTGCGCCTGTGGGAGGCACTGGGCTTTCAGATCCTCACGACCGTGCCCGAGGCGTTCAACCATCCCAAGCACGGGTACGTCGGCCTCCACGTGATGTTCATGCGCCTGGATCCTGCGTAGCCCTCGTGACGGCGGGCATCCCGGAGACGGTTCTCCTTGCCCCGGACTCCTTCAAGGGGACGCTGAGCGCGGTCGAGGTCGTCGACGCGCTGGCCCGCGGGTTGGAGGCCGAGGGACGGCCGGTCGACCGGTGCCCGGTGGCCGACGGTGGGGAGGGCACGCTCGAGGCGCTGAGCGCAGCCTTCGACTGCCGGATCCTCGAGGCAGCGGTGAGCGATCCCCTCGGCCGTCCCATCACCGCTCGCTTCGGGCTGGGCACCTCCGGACGGCGTACGGTCGGCGTGCTCGAGATGGCGGCTGCGAGCGGGCTCGGACTCGTGGCCCCGGGCGAGCGCGATGCCGTGGCCGCGACGACGTACGGCACAGGCGAGCTCATGCTCGCCGCGGTGCGCGAGGGCGCGCAGATCGTCTATGTCGGCGTGGGGGGGAGCGCCACGACGGACGGCGGCGAAGGTGCGGTCCGGGCCATCGAGGAGGCGGGAGGGCTCGGCGAGGCCGAGCTCGTCGTGCTCTGCGACGTGCGGACGGCGTTCGTCCAGGCGGCGACCGTGTTCGCGCGCCAGAAGGGGGCCGACGCGAAGGCCGTGGCGAGGCTGAGACGCCGGCTCGAGCGGTTGGCCGGACGGCTGCCGCGCGATCCTCGCGGCGTGCCCATGACCGGAGCTGCGGGCGGGCTCGCCGGCGGCCTGTGGGCGGCTCTGGGGGCCGAGCTCGTGCCCGGCGCCGGCTTCATCCTCGACGCCGTCGAGTTCGACCGGCGCATGCGGGCCGCCCGTGCGGTGGTCACGGGCGAAGGCAGGCTCGATCAGCAGAGCCTCGCCGGCAAGCTCATCTCCGAGATCGCCACCCGGGCCCGCCAGGCCGGCGTGCCCTGTCACGCCGTGGTCGGATCACGTGAGCTCGACTCCTTCGGCGCCCGCGTGCTCGACCTCCAGGCGATCCTGGAGGCGGGCACGGTGAGAGAGCTGGAAGCCGCGGGGCGGGAGCTCGCGGGCCTGATCTAGCAGCGGTTGCCCGACTCGGTGTCCGAGCCCGGGCCGGGATTGTCGTAGGTGGTCGCGCCGAGCGATTGCAGGAAGCGGGCCATGCGCTTGCCCGAGGCGGTCTGCCGACCCTCGTGGTAGCAGGGGTAGGCGATGGGAGAGCCGTACTGGTCGGCCCAGCCCATCTCCATCCATGGGTAACCGGGGAGCGCCTCGGCGATCTTCTGGCCCGCCTTGACCTGCGTGCCCGCGTTGATCAGCTGGCCGAGGTGCTCGGCCACGTAGATGATGTCGCCGGCGTGGCTGCCGTCGAGCAACTGGTACCAGATGATCTTGCCGCCCGGCCACGAGGCGTGGCGGTCGACCCCGAGGATCACCGCGTTGCCGATGGCGAGGACGGGCAGCGGGTGGACGGGCGCCCAGTCGACTCCCATGTCGGTGCGCGCGGGCTCCCACCCGGAGGCGGTGAAGGGATTGACGTAGGGGTCGGCGCTGGCGGTGTGCGGGTGGCCCCGCTTGGGCGCGGGCTTGGCGATCGCGGCGGCGCTGAGGAGGAGCAGCGCGGCGAGCGTGAGGACCAGCGCGCGGACGAGGGAACGTTTGTGCATATTCCGGCCCATCGGCCGCTCGCGCAGGCCCTTGAGGTCCGCGTCAGCATTACGACACCTGGTCGGTGGCGGCGGCGCATGCTCCTTGAGCGGTGGGTCAGTTGTGCGAGAACGCCTTGCGGCGGGCGTCGTCCTCGCTCGGCATGGGGCGGTCGAGCGACTCGAGGAACTTCGTCTGGTCGCGCATGTGCTCGAGCAGACGGTCGGCCATCTCGTGGCTCATGCCTGCGCGCACGACGATCCGCAGCGCGTTGAGGTCCTGCCGGTTCTCCGGGAACGAGTAGGCAGGCACGAGCCACCCGTTCTGACGCAGGCGGTCGGAGACGTCGAACACGGTGTAGTTGCGCTCCCCCTCGATGGCGAAGGCGAAGACCGGGAGGTCGCGGCCCTCGGAGATGAGGCGGTAGGGACCCATCTCGGCGATCGCGCTCGACAGGTAGACGGCGATGTCCTGGGCGCCCTGCATGACGTCGCGGTAGCCCCCGCGACCGAGGGCGGTGAGCATGTGGTATTGCGCGACGACCTCGCTGCCCGGGCGGGAGAAGTTGAGCGCGAACGTCGGCATGTTCCCGCCGAGGTAGTTGACGTTGAACACGAGGTCGCGAGGCAGCGCCTTCTCGTCGCGCCAGACGGCCCAGCCCACGCCCGGATAGACCAGTCCGTACTTGTGGCCCGAGGCGTTGATGGACTGGACGCGGGGGAGGCGGAAGTCCCATTCGATGTCCGGCTGGATGAAGGGGGCGACGAACCCGCCCGAGGCGGCATCGACGTGGAGCGGGATGTCGAGCCCCCGCTCGGACTCGAGCGCGTCGAGGGCCGCGGCGATGTCGGCGACAGGCTCGTAGCTGCCGTCGAAGGTCGAGCCCATGATGGCCACGACGCCGATCGTGTTCTCGTCGCACAGGGCGACCGCCTCGGCGGCGCCGAGGTGGAAGCGGTCGCCCTCCATGGGCACCATCCGCGGCTCGACATCCCAGTAGCGGCAGAACTTCTCCCAGCACACCTGGACGTTGGCGCCCATGACCAGGTTGGGGCGATCGGTGGGCTTGGCGGCGTCGTGCATCCGCGCTCGCCAGCGCCACTTGAGCGCCAGCCCGGCGAGCATCGCCGCCTCGCTCGAGCCGGTGGTCGAGCAGCCGGTTGCATGTTCGTGCTCGGGGGAGGACCACAGGTCGGCGAGCATGTTCACGCACCGGGACTCGATGACCGCGGTCTGCGGATACTCGTCCTTATCGATCATGTTCTTGTCCGCCGTCTCGGCCATGAGCCGCCCCGCCACCGAGGGCATCCAGGTGGTGACGAAGGTGGCGAGGTTGAGCCGCGCCTGGCCATCGAGCAGGAGCTCGCCGGAGATGAGCTCGTAGGCCTCGTCGAGGCCTATGCCCTCGTCGGGGATGCGATCTCCGGGGAGCTCGAAGCGACCGAGCTGGTTCGGGAGCGGAGCGGCGGGCTTGCTCGTGCGCTGCCGGTTCAGGGGCATGGGGCGGCGTCCTTTGGGATTGGCGCGGGAGGGGTGCGCAGATCAGTGCGCACGGATCATCGCGCAATACCCATCGCCTTACCCCCGAAGGCGGCGCTCACCCCCACCGGACCCACAACTCGGGTGGCTTGCGGAAGACGAGCCCGCGCGGCGCGGCCGGGCGGTGGGGGTCCAGCGCGAGTCCAGGCAGCCGCTCGAGCAGGCCGGCGAGCGCCGAGCGGGCCTCCAAACGGGCGAGGTGGACGCCGAGGCAGACGTGGGGCCCCTGGGCGAAGGCCAGGTGGCGCCGCGGCCGATCGCGGCCGATGTCGAAGCGGTCGGGGTCGGCGAATACGGCCGGGTCGCGACCCGCCGCCGCCAGGGAGACACGGACGAGGTCGCCAGCTCGGATGTGCGCTGCGCCGAGCTCCACGCCGGCCGTCGCGTAGCGGTCGACGACGGCCGCAGCCGGTTCGAGGCGCAGCGACTCCTCGAGGACGGCGTCGAGCACCCCGGCCTCGCCGGCCCTCGCCCGCGCGAGGACATCCGGAGCGCCCAGGAGCACGAGCGTGGCGTTGGCGATCATCGCCTCGGTCGTCTCGATCCCGCCGAACAGCAGCACGGCGGCGTTGGCGACCAGCTCCGCCGGGCCGAGCGTCCCGCCCGCGCTCGCCACAGCTGCGCCGAGCAGCGACTCCGACCCCGGCGCGTCGAGCACGCGGGACAGACGGTCGGCCAGTGCCGCATAGGCGCGTACGCCCGGCTCGGGCAACGGCGCGCCCGCGGTGATCTCCGTGACCGCGGCCACAATCGCCTCATACCAGGCCCGCACGGCATTCGTCTCTTCAGTTCTCAGTCCGAGCGCACGCGTGAGCACCCCGGCGGCGAGCGGCCCGGCGAACTCCGTCCGGAGCTCACAGGCGCCTCGCGCCACCAGCCCGTCGAGCAGCCGACTGCACTCCGCCTGCGTTGCCGTGGCGAAGCGCTCGCGCACCGCCTCCGGCCGAAACGGCGCCACGAACGGCGCACGGTGCCGGGCGTGGACGGCCCCGTCCAGGCTGAGCATGCTCGGTCCGATGACCTGTGCGGTCGAGAAGCGCTCGTCGTCGACGGTAAAGGTGACCGGGTCGCGCATCACGGCGAGCGCGAGGTCGTAGCGGGTGACGAGCCAACCCCCGAGCACCTCGATCCACGACACCGGCTCTCGCTCACGCAGCGCGGCCAGGGTCGGGTGGGGATCGCGCTCGAGTTCCTCCCGGGTCACGCCGCGCCCGAGGGGAAAGTCCGAGCGGTCGGCCATGCCGGGAGGATCGCATCACGTACTCGGGTGAGGATGCACCCATCACCCGTCCTCGGCCGGCTCGACGGGCGGAGGCTCCGCTCCCGACGCCACCAGGAACAGGTGGAAGGCGTCGCGGTCGCGTTCGGGATGGAAGGGCTCGAGACCGTCTCGGAGAAGCTGGGCCACGCGCTCGAGGTCATAGAGCAGGGCCAGCTTGCCCGGCGGGTCGTCCCACTCGCCGCAGTCGTAGCGTTCCACCCAGGCGGCCAGAGCGGCGAGCGCCTCGACCTGGACGGCGTCCTCCCACCAGCCCGCCCGCAGGCCCAGCCGGTAGCGCTCCCGGAGCATGCAGGCGTCCGTCCACAGCTGCTCGTACCAGAGCCATCGCTCTCGCGGGTAGAGCCCGCGTGGATCAAGGGGCCACCGTCCCGACTCGGGGACGAACGGCTGCCCGTCGGGCTCCTCCCAGCTCTCCTCGTCGGAGGGATGCCAGCTCATCGTGTGCCTCCTCGTCTCATGTGCCGCCGCTCCTGTCCGCCGGCGCCCGTCATCACCCGACCGCCAGCTTTCGCAGGCGCCGGTCCTCGAACCACATCCGCAGCCGCAGCCGCGCCGGCGCCAGGCGCCCGTAGAGGAGCAGCGCGTGCCGATCGGGCAGTTGACGCAGCGCCTCGGGCGCGCCGAGCGGCCGCCGCCGACTCGACTCCGAACGCGAGCTCCCACCCGCGCCGGTCGTCCGCGTGAGATCGCGGACCTCCTCCTCGCCGATGAGCCCGGCGAAGTAGCGCAGGGTCTCGAGATCGGCCACGCCCGGCAGCAGCATGCGCGCGCGGTGGCTGTTGATCACGGTCTCCGCCTGCTTGCCGTATCGCGCCCGGGCCTGCTGGAGATCGTGAAAGATCGAAACCAGCTGGATGTTGTGGCTCGGGGCGGTAGAGGCGATCTCGGCCAGGTTGGGGAGCGGCGCGACATTCCCGGCTTCGTCCAGGCAGAGCAGCAGCGGCCGCTCGAGGCCTCCGCCGGCCAAGGTGGCCCGCTCGTACGCACGCTCGACGACCTCCGAGAGGAGCGCGAGGAACAATGGCCGCAGGAGCTTCGATGCCTTGGCGTCCCCGATCAGGTACAGCGTCGACGGCGCGTCGAGCAGCCGGTCGGCGGTGATCTCGCATGACGCGGCCGAGCGGGCGACGCGGGCGAAGCGGTAGGCGCGGAGGAGAGCTTGGGCGGTGGCCTCGATCGACGACCGGGTGCGGTCCGCCTGGGCCTCGAACGCGCGGATCGCGTCGTAGGCGTTGTTGGCGTCGCTCAGCTCCTGCTCGTCGGAGGCCTCGCCCGTCATCCGCGCCAGCGCCTCGTGGAGATCACGGCTTCCCTGGCCGTACACCCAACGCACGAGCGTGTCGATGCCGGCCCCGGTGCGGGCGGCGGTGTAGAGCAGCGGAGCCAGGCGCTGCTCGGCGGCGATTGCCCAGAAGTCTCCGCCCTCGACCCCGCGCTGGTCGACCTCGCCCGCGCAGGCGAGGCGCCACGCGACCTCGAGGGCGCCATCCCAGGACCCCGCGCCGTGGAGCGGTGACCACGTGTGCGACGGTGTGCCGGAGAGCGAGAAGGGATCGAAGACGAACACCTCGCCGAGCGCGCGCCTCCGGGCGAGCGTGACGGAGAGGAGATCGGTCTTGATCGACGAGGCGACGGCGGGCCCGTCCCAGTCGAGCAGCGCGGGCACGGCGAGCCCGGCCGACTTGCCCGACTGGGGCGGCCCGAAGGCAACGAGTGCGTGGCGTTCCTCGGCGTAGAGAAGCCGGCCGCGGTGGCGGCCGAGGGCCAGGCGGGCGCCGTCCGAGCCCGCCCCACGGCCACTGCGGCTGCGCCCGCCGTGCCCACCACCACCGCCGCCCCCGCCGACGTGCCCGCCCCCGCCGCCGCGCGTGAGCACCCGCAGCTCCCCGCGCCCGGCCCAGCGAGCGCCCGCCGTCCCGCCGCGGAGCACCGGACCGGCGAAGCGCAGCACCAGCAGCGTGACGAGCCCGCCGGCGATGAGCACGATGGCAAGCGCGGCGTAGCACCCCGTGGGCCCGGGAAGCAGGGCTCGTGCGCCGGCGGGCCATGCCCGCGCGGGATCGCCGAGATGCGCGGGCAGGCTCACCAGCACGACGAGCAACTGGCCGAACCCGACGTACGGGCGTCCGCGACCGAACAGGAGACCTGCGGTTACGCCCCACAGCCACAGGAGCGCACCCACGACGGCCACCACCGCGACCGCGCCGACCACAGCACCATCGGAGAGCCCATCCCCGCGCTGATGATTCATCTGCGCACGACTCCGTGCTCGCTCAGCCGCATCCCCGTGTCGGTGTTCGTCAGCCGCGCCTCGAGGCGCGAGCGGTAGTGCTGGACGACGAACGACCGGCTTCCCACGCGCCACAGCGCCTGGCCGGGCGAGAGCATCGAGATGAGGTCGGCCTCGCTCTCGGACAGTCCGAGCAGCGTGCGCGTCAAGGGCACCTGGCTCTCGTCCTGGTGATACACGATCCGCGTCGAGGCGTCGGCGATGAGCCCCTCGGCGATGCGGGCGGCCCGCGAGCCCGCGTCCCCTGCCGCCTGGAGGTCGGCCAGCTTGTGCAGGACGACGAGGTTCATGACGCCGAACTGCCGGGCCAGCTTGAAGTTGGACTGAAACCACTCCCCGAGCCCGGTGTGCTGCACGATCTTCCACGACTCATCGGCCACGTTGACCAGCCGCTCGCGGTCGGGGCGCTCGGCCATCCGCGCCAAGAGCGCACTCATCCATGCCGTGGCGCAGGCCATGAGGATTCCCACTGCGGGCGAATCCCGCACGGCGTGCAGATCGAGGACGACGAGTCGCCCGTCGAGGTCCAGCCCCGGGGTCGTCGGACCATCGAACATGCCGCGGAGCGGGCCCTCGCACAGATCCTGAAGGGCGAGCGCGGCCCGGCGCGCGTCCCGCGCGAGCCGCTCGGGCGTCGTACGCACCCGCGCGGCCATGTCCGCCGGCGGGTCGAAGAGGACGGCCGCAATGTCCGGTAACGTCGGCTCGGGCGACCCCCCGCGGCGCACGATCCGCAGCGCCTCGCGCAGCGCCGCCGCCTCGATCTGCACCAGCGGCCCTCCGATGGCCGTCACCGCCACGGCCCGGAGCAGCTCGAGCTGGGCGTGCTCCTCCGGTCGGGAGGCAAGGGGGTTCAGGCGCACGCCGCCACCGGGGACGAGCGAGATCGGCGTCACACCCACCGCCTGGCAAAGGGGACCGTACTCGCGCTTGACGTCCAGGACGAAGGCCCGGCGCCCGAACAGGAGCATCCGCCAGAGCAGCGTCTTGACGAGGGCCGACTTCCCCTGCCCGAGCTTGCCCAGCACGATCGCGTTCGGATCGTCGAGCGCGCCGTCGGCATACAGCGTCCAGGGGTCGTAACAGAACGCCGCCCCGCCGGCGTCCCGGCCGACGAAGACGCCACGCGCTCCGAGGCCACCCGGGGCCATGAAGGGGTAGAGCGCCTGGGCATGTCGCGTCGTGCACCGGTGACCGGGCCGCGCCGTCCGTCCTGCCCGCGCGATCATCGGAGCCCTCGGCACAGCGGCAACGTGAAGGTGAACGCGGCCGCCTGCTCCCCGTAGAGGCGGTGCAGTTCGAGACGGGCCCGGGCCGCGTGCTCGAGCACCTCGGCGCAGGCCCGCCGCAGGTCGTCCGGATCCCGCCCGGAGACCGTGACGAATCCCGCCATGCGCACCTCCCCGTGTCCGGCGGCGAGCTCGGCCTCGCGCCGGGCTGTGGCCTCCTCGGCCTGTCGCTGGCGAGCGGTCTCGGACTGGCCGAAGCGGCGGCGGAGCTCGCGGTCGGCCCGGTCCCGCGTGATCGCCGTCTCGGCCTCCCGGGTCGAGCGATCGGTGGCGATCGGCTCGAACGTGACCGCGACGGCTCGGACAGCGCTCGAGCGTCCGAGCAGGGCGTCCATGAACATGGGCGAGACCTCCACCCGAGGCCAGCCCCCGATCCAGTACGTCGCGTGCACGGCGCCGTCGGTCCGGTAGTGATCCCAGCGCTCGGAGGTGGCGAGCGGCCAGGCATGGGCCTCGGCGAGGCCGTCACGAGACCTGTCGGCCGTCTCGAGCGCGGCAAGCTCAGAGCGGGCATAGGGATCGAAGGCCGTCCGCAGCGCCCGGGCCAGTTGCCCGGCGCTGAGGGCACCCAGGACGATCACCTCCGCCGCCTCCAGCGCCCGGGCTATGCGCTCGGTCTGCTCGACGACCGCGGCCTGGGTCGCCTCCTCGCCGCGATCGCGCACGCGGTGGCCATCGACCTGGACGGCGAGGAGGATCTCGTGCTCCTGCGTGACCCGCGTCGTCGAGGCGATGAGCTCGAGATAGGACTCGATCATCGGCGTCCCGCGCGGGGGGATTGCCGGGTCGCGCTCGGCGTGGAGCCAGCGTGCGAGCTCGTCGCCCTGGGCTGGGGCGGTGCGCTCGACCCACTGGATGCGCGACACCGGCGTCTCCGCGCACCCTGAGAGCACGAGGCCCCAGCGCGCGAGCCGCCGCTCCTGCGCCTCGGCGTCGAGCAGCGAGAAGGCGGCGACGCGGCAGGCCAGGACGGCGGTCATCCGGCGACCGCGATGCTCGCTGAGAACGCCGACCGAGCGATCGCGGTAGGGCGCCGAGACGATGCGCGTGCGCTCGAGGGCGACCGGGGGCCGGGCGCGCCTGGGCACGAGCCGGCGGCCGGTCGCCGGAAGTGCGCCTGCACGCATCCCCTCGCCGGGAGCCTCTGAGCGGAACTCCGTGCGTCCGCTGAGGCGGCGTGCGGCGTAGGACCCGAGCACCGGCGCCCACTCCTCGGCGGTGCGGCGGCTCACCGGAAGGACGGCGACCCCAACGGCGAGCGCGAACAGGAGGGCCGCGATCGCCGCGCCGCCGGACCTTGGCATTGCGTCGAGGCTGACGATCGCAGAGACTCCGCCGAGCGCGAGGACACAGGCCTGCCCGGTGGTCACCGGGCCGAGGAGACCACGTCGTTCCAGCGGGCCAAACCGGTATGTGAGTCGACCGCCGCTCACAGAAGGCCGTCCTCCGGATCTTGGGGCGCCGGCGGCTCCGGGTCGGGCCGCTGGGGCTGCGGGGGCCAGGGCCCAGCAGGCTCGGGCGGCTGCGGCTGCGGCTGCGGCGGCCAGGGCCCAGCAGCCTCGCGCGGCTGCGGCTCAGGCGTCTGCGGCCCAGCAGGCTCGGGCGGCTCGCTCTCGGGCGACCACAAGGCGTCGGGCGACCAAGAGGCCGGTCCGCCGACTGCGTCGGGGCCGAGCACGACCGGTTTCCAGCCCCCGTTGGGCGCCTGCCATTGGCGGTCCATGCCGGGCAGGCGCTCTCCCTGCTCGGGTAGTCCGCTGTCGAGCGCCTGGGAGATGTCCGGCTCCGAGGAAGCCTGCCCGGAGCTCCCGGCCTCGGGAGCGATTGGCTCCGAGGGTCCGTCGCCGCCGGGCGGGTCTGGCGGGTCCGGTGGACCGGCGCCGTCGCTCGGAGCGGATGGCTCGTCCGGTGGCGTTGCGCCGTCCCCGAGCTGTTCGAGCTGCCGCGCGGCGGGCGCGGCGTCGGGCGCGACGTCGCCGGCGTCGTCGCGCATCCGCGCGGTGACCGCCGAGGCCCAGCCGTGACCGCGCTCGGCCAGGCCCCAGGCGAGCATGTCGGTCGTCCGGCTCGGTGTGAGCTCCCCCCGCATACGCCCGGCCGCGCTCGCGGCAAGCTCGGCGACGGGGACGAGCCGCATGACCGCCCACGGCGCAAACGCGCCGAGCATGACGAGCACGAGCCCGGCCATGAAAGCGGTCGGCGAGCTCGTCTGACCGAGGGCCGCGCCGCCGAGCGTGAGGACCGCGACGATCGCCAGCTTGGAGAGGATGAGCGCGACGAGGATCTCCACCGCCCGGTGTGCCCACACGCGGCGCGCCGGCCACACGAGCGCGGCGAAGGCGAGCGGGAGCATGGCCACGATCACGTACACCGCGGCTTCGCGCATCATGAGCTCGATCCAGAGCACGACCGCGCCGGCCACGGTGAACACAGCCACGAGAAAACCGAGAAAGGGCGAGCGCGTGAGGAATGTGAGCTCGCCGATGGCCAGCGCGGCCCGGGTGAGAAACCCCGGACCGGCACCCCCCGCCGCCGCGGACACGAGCGAGCACAGCGCATCGGTGGCGCTGAGCAGGAGCGCGGTCAGCTGCGTGGCGATCGCCACGCCGAGCATCGCGAGCGGGAGATATCCGAAGGCGGCACGCGCCAGCAGCGCGAGGTCGGAGCGCAGGATGGCCTGAACCGCCGCAGCAAAGAGGAACGGGACGGTCAGCAGCACGGCGATCCCCGCCACACGCCAATAGACGCGGGAGAACCAGGCCGCCCCGAGCTGTGGCCGTGTCGTCTGGCTGATCAGCTTCGCCGTCTCGTCCAGGGCGAAGCGAGCGCCGCCCGCCGCCCACACGCCGATGGCCGTGAGTCCCAGCGTCGTCGTGGCGTTCGACGCGGCACCCGCCGCCCCGTCGCCCAGCGCGGTCTTGACCGCCCCGCCGACGTGGCCGGTCACGAGCTTCTTGCCCGCTCCAAGCAGTCGTTTGCCGTTCGACGCCACCGAACAGGCTTTGCCGACGAGACCGCTGAAGAGACCGGCAGCTCGGCACACCGGTCCGAGCGGGTTGAGCGCAGAGGCATTCGCGGGTACCACGGCGAAGGCGAGGATCGCGCCCGTGAAGACGCTCGCCGCCACCTGCCGCACCCTCATCGGGCGGTGCTCCCGAGATGGGAGAAGAAGTTGATCAGCCCCGGAGCAGCACCGATGATCAGTGCCGAGGCGCCGGAGACGAGCGCGGCCATGCGCCCCCGCGCAGCGTAGTGGTGGTTGTGGCCGTGGGCCGCCACCGCCCATAGACCGGCGCCGATGAACGCCCCGAGGAGCGCGATCGCCAGCGCCCAGGCCTCGGCGCCGTTGACGATCTGCTGCAGCACGTTGCTCCCCGGCAGCCCTCTCAGATCGGGTCGCGCGCTCACATCTCCCGTCGCCACCATCCATCGCCATGCCATCTCGCGCCCTCCAGCTGTATTTGAGACTAATTGAGTTGATCTTAGACTAGCCAATGTCCGGATGCTTTGCTAGGTTGCTATTGCATCAAATTAGTCTCAATTACATTCAAGGAGGAGATGTGGCAGTCACCCGGCCTGAGATCGAAGGGCTCTATCGCGTCCACGCACCGCGTCTACGCCGGCTCGTCCGCTTCGACGTGCGTGCGCCCGATGCGACGATCGAGGACGCGTGTCAGGCGGCGTGGAGCCAGCTGCTCGACCAGCGCGACACCGTTCACGCGGACGCAGCCGTCACTTGGGTGGCGCGCACGGCGCTCCGGGAGGCGATTCGCCTCACCAAGGTCGACGGGCGCACGCTGTCGCTCGATCAGCTGCTCGAGCGACGGGCGGAGATCCGCGCGCTACAGGTCCTCAGCGCGCGCGAGCGCTTCGAGCAGCGCGAGCGGCTGCGCGCGCTGGCCGTGCTCCCCGTGCGCCAGCAGCGGCTGCTGTGGTTGAAGGGGCTCGGGCTCTCCTACGCGGAGATGGCCCACCACGAAGGCTGCACGCGGCGAACGGTGGAGCGACAGCTGCTCCGGGCACGGCAGGCCGCGCCCCCGGCGGAGGCGGCATGACCGGCTGGGTTCAGTGGCGGCGGGGTTGGGCTTCGGCGGGCATCGGGTTGGCCCGGGGTTGGCGGCGGTCGCCGGATCGTCGTGAGCGGGCGCGTCAGCGAGCGCGCCCGCGCTTGCGCCGGCGGCGCTCCGCCGGGCTCAGCTTGCGCGGCTTGGGCGCGCGCTTGGACCCCGGCTTGGTCGGACCCACCCCGGCTCCGGCGGTGGCGGCACGCACCGGTGCGCGGCGCCGGGCGTCGCGCCAGATGAAGAATCCGATCCCGGCGATGAGGAGGATCGCGCCGATGGCGACCGCGAGCGTGGCTCCCCCACTGATGCCACCACCGGACGTCGAGGTGCCGATCGTCGTGACAGGCGACTGCGTGCTCGTCGTCGGCGCCGCGACCTGCGGCGTGGTGGGCGTGAATGGGCTGAGCGGGCTCGGTGCCGTCGGACCCTGGGCGAGCGCGCTCGCGGGGCTCACGAGGACGATGAGCCCGACGAGAAATGCGGTCAGCCTCCCCCTCACCGCCAAGGCCTCCGTCCTACCGCTCGGAGCCGAGCGGCTGCTTCATCGCCTCGGTCTCGGGGGCGTTCTTGTACGGCTGCTCGGGCTCGACATGCTCCTCGTGGTACACGCTCTCCGCGTTGACCGCCCATATGTCGTGGTGCGTGCCCTGGAGGATGTTGTCCACCGCGCGCATCGCGGTGAGCATCGAGTGGTCGGAGTTGTTGTAGCGATGGAGACCGTTGCGCCCGACCTGGATGAGGTTGGGGACGGTGTCGAGCCAGCCGCGGATCGTGGCCACGCGCTCGGCGTACTCGGCGTCGTAGATCGGATAGGCCTTGTACACGCGCGCCACGAAGCCGAACTTGACCTTCTCGGCCTTGGCCAGGCCAAGCTGCTGAATCTCGCGCGTGGCGAACTTGACGAGGTCCTCGTCATCCATCGTCCACAGGTCGTCGCCCTCGAAGCAGAAGTATTCGAGACCGATCGATGCATCGCGGTCGTTCGGCACCATCCACGGGCTCCAGGACTTGAAGTTCTGGATGCGGCCGACGCGCACGCCCGGCTCGTGGATATAGATCCAGTTGTCGGGGAAGAGGTCTTCCCCGTCGATGACGAGGAGCACGGTGAGAAACTCGCGGTAGCGCAGGCCACGGGCCGCGTCGCGCACCTCGCCCGGAGCCTCCGGCTCGGTGATCCCGATCGTCGTGCGCAGGGGCAGGGAGGAGATGACGTGCGAGGGATAGAGCGTCTCGCCGCCGGCCACGACCTCGGTCACCTGGCCGCCGCTGACGCGCAACCGCGTGACCGGAGCGTTCAGGCGGACCTCGCCGCCGTGCTCACGGATGTCGTTGGTCATCTGCTCCCACATCTGGCCGGGGCCGAAGCGGGGGTAGTTGAACTCGGAGATCAGCGATTTGATCTTGTTCCCGCGGTTGCCGAAGAAGGCGGACCTGGCCGCGCTGAAGAACGACAGCCCCTTGATCCTCTGGGCAGCCCACTCAGCCCGGATCTCGGTCGTGGGGACGCCCCACACCTTCTCGGTGTAGGACTTGAAGAACTGGTTGAAGAGCCAACGGCCGAAGCGGTTGGAGACCCACTCCTCGAAGGTGTCCTCACGCCCCTTCGGCTTGGCCGCCGCCCACAGGTAGGAGAGCAGAGCCTTGGTCAGGTCGACCGGGCCCAGCTTCTTGATGACGTCCATGCCCTGGAGGGGGTAGTCAAGGAACTTGCCGTGCCAGTAGATGCGAGACTGGCGCGGGCGCTTGAGGAACTCCTCCTTCATGATCTCGTGCCAGAGGTCGTCGACTTCCTTGACCTTGGTGAAGAAGCGATGACCGCCGAGGTCGAAGCGATAGCCGTCACGCACCTCGGTGCGGGCGATGCCCCCGACCTGGTCGGTGGACTCGAGCACGATCACCGACTTGCCCCGCTTGGCGAGCAGGTAGCCGGCGGTCAGACCGGCTGGTCCGCCACCGAGGACGACGACGGGATGCTCGGGGGTGATCTCGGGAGCGCGCTCCCTGGAGGGCATGGACGTCGAATCAGTCATGGCGGTTTCAGGAAACCTTCTTGTAGAGGACGGCGCTGTCTGCCACGCAGCAGGCGCCGCGGTAATTGTGCGGAGCCCAGGCCACTGGTTTCAGGCTGGGGTCGGACTGCAGAATGCTTCCCCATTGGGCCGAACGCCGCCGCACCATCACGGTCCAGGGCGCCTCCCAACTCTGTGCGCCTTCGGTCATCGGACGCACGAACAGGACTTGCTGTCCGGCCTTGAGACTAGCAAGCAGTGATCGGGCGGTGGCCTGCCAGTTAGCGTCCGTAAGACGGTTGAGCGCGTTCGCCCAATCCATATACCGCGGGTCGTTCACCGGTCCGATCGTGTTGGCATAGCGCAACCCGGGGGGCAGGTAGTACCAGGTGAGCGGCACCTGCTCGGGCTGGCCGACGATGACCAGATCGCCCGGGTGCACGAGCGTTGACATCTCGCCCCCGATGTCCCGGACGTCGCTCTTGTACTGCGGGGTGAAGGAGGCCGGGTTGGCGAGGAAGATGACCGACGCTCCGATGGCCACGATGCCGACGATGCCGGCGCGGGCGCACCCGAAGGCGGCGAGGAGGAGGATCGGCCCCAGGGTGGGCGCGAAGTAGCGCGAGACCCAGGCCGGGGTCACCTGCGATGCCGCCCAGGCGAGCGCCAGCGTGGCCACGGGCAGGATGATGAGCACCCAGAGCATGGTCGCCTCGCGCGAGCGGCGCGCCGGCTTGCGGACGAGCTCGACGAGGCCGATGACCGCGGCGATGAGGAGCGCCACGGTGACCCGGTCGCCGCCGAGGAGGTCGCGCGAGAGCTGGACCGGCGCCCCGAAGCGCGGGGAGGAGTCCCACGGCGCGGCGGTGTGCTGGGCCTGGTAGATGAAGTTCGGGAGCCAGGGCAGGAAGAGCACGCCCGCACCCACGAACGCCAGCACCCCGTCGCGGACGATCCCGCGGCGGTCGTCGCTGGCCCGCCAGATGGGGATGAGCGCGATGGCAGCCCCGACCCCGAAGAAGATCCCCCAGGCGTGGGTGTAGAGCATGAGCGCCTGGGCGAGCGCGAAGAGAATGAGGTAGCGCCGGCGCCGGAAGATGAACGCCTGCATGTAGCCCACGGTGGCGAGCAGTCCCAGCAGACCCATGAGCGAGTACATCCGCGTCTCCTGGGCGTACTGGGTGAGGAACGCGCTGAAGGCGAAGAGGATCGCCGCCATGTAGCCCGCGCGACGGCCGAACATGCTCCACCCGGCCCACATGGCGACGGGGATCGTGACGAGCGAGAACAGCAGGGACATGCTGTGCGTGGCCGCTTCGCTCGGCCCGAACAGCGTCATCCACCCGTGGAGGAGGAGGTAGAAGAGCGGGGGCGAGCCGTCGTGGCGCAGGACGCCCGGGATGGCGCCCAGCGGATGGGAGGCGATCCCCACCGAAAGGGCCTCGTCCATCCAGAACTGGCCCCCGATGTAGCGGGTGCGGATGAAGGCGGAGATGGCCAGCAGGAGCACGAGGACTCCGCCGGCGGTCGCCCAGGGCGGGAGCCTCGTGAGCCACTCGGGCAGGCGTACGTTCTCGCGAGACAGCCTGCGCGGGGCGGCGGTGACCGCAGCCATCAGGCGTTCACCTTACCCGCGCAAGCTTCAGAAACCTTGAAGGTGCGCAGGCGGGCCACCTCGTGGTAGGTCGTGTTCGGCCACACGCGGAGCAGCGGGAGCAGGTGCGAGCCGCGGTTGGCCCGGGCCTGGAAGACGACGTTCGGCGCGGGCGGAAGCGGGAGGTTCGAGGCCGGGGAGCTCTCCACGCGTAGGATGTGGACGCCGAGGTCGTAGGCGATCATCGGCACCTGGAAGCCCTCGGTCATCACCGTGCCACAGGCCAGCACCTTGCTCGGCCCGCCGAGCTCCTGCACCGCGTTGGCCGCGTCGGTGCGCAGGCGTGCCTGGTAGACGAGGATCCCGTGCGTGCGCTGGATGCTGATGAGGTTGCTCCCGACCCAGTTGGGCACGAACAGGAACACGAGCAGGACGAGCGCCATCGCCCCGGAGCGCAGTGCCCACGCCTCGGCGCCGGCTCCCGCCGAGGGCCGGCGGCGCACCACCCAGCGGGCGAGAGCGACCGCGCCCCACCCGAAGGCGACGGCTCCGGCAATGTCCACAAGTGCTGCCCCGAGCACGAGATAGCGGTCGTTGCCGGAGAACCCGGCCTGGGTCATCGCCGCCACGATGACGAACCAGCCGAGGCCGAGCAGCGCGGCGCCGAGCAACGCGGCGAGCGCGTGCTCGCGGCCCGTCTGGAGCCGCCAGGCGCCCCGTGCTTGGTGCATCTTCCAAAGCAGCCATGACGCCACTCCGGCGCCGATCGCCGCCGCGACCTTGATGCGCAGGAGCATCCACGGCCAGGCGTGCTTGACGAGCTCGCTGCAGAACGGGCAGTGCGCGAAGGCGGCGCTGTTGGACCGCGGCTTCTGAGCCCGGCTCACGCCGCGCAGGAAATGGCCCGAGCCCCAGTACTCGGGCAGGAACCAGAGCACGGGGATGAGCACGAAGAGGGCCACGACGAGCTTGCGCGCCCCCGGATCGCGCCAGAACAGCCACAGGCCGTACGGCCCCCAGAAGAGCCAGATCTCGGGGCGGTCGAGCGCGGCCACGAAGCCGACAGCGAAGGCCTGGCGCGGCTGGCCGTCGAGATGGCGCTCGACGGCGATGAGCACCGCCGCCGTCATCAGGCCCTCGGAGTAGCCGAGCGCGTTGTCGCTCACGAAGCCACCTGAGAGCACGAGCGAAACCGACGCGATGCCGCCGGCCAGGATCATCGGAGCCAGCGCAAGCAGCCGCTCGCGACCCGACCCGCCCTCGGTCTGTCCCCACTCGGCAGCAAGCATCCGGGTGAGCGTCGCCCCGACCTTGAACACCATGACGGCGGCCATGAGCGCTCCGGCCCGGGCGACGACGAGCCAGAGGTCGGGCGCCGCCTTGCCGAACAGGGCGAAGGGCGTCGTGAAGACCATCGGCAGCGGCTTCCAGGTCGGACCGCCGGTCGTCTGGAGCTTGAGATGGACGATTTCCCGCCCCCACAGGATCCACGACCACGGGTCGTAACTCGGCGTCGAGGGGATAAGTAGCGAGAGCGCCCCGATCGTGATCGCCCCGACGAGCAAGGTCACGTAGAAGCGCGCGCCGGTCAGGCCGGGCGTCAGCGAACGAGGTCGCCAAGTGGCCGGCGTGGGGGCAGCGGTTGTGGCCGACTCTGCAGTGCGAACAGACAAGGGGGAAACGGGTCTCGAGCGCCGCGTCGCAGATGGTGTCACGAGCGCGGCAGACATACGCAAGCCCGCGCACCGAGCGCGGGCAGCGGCGCAACATTCTAGAGAGGGGGTACCCGCTCCGCGTGCGCAGGGTTACAGAGGACCGCGGGCTTGCGGCCTACGACGCGCCCTCGGTCAGCCCGAGACGCCCGCAGCGAGACAGGTCTCGATCTTGTTCAGGTCCGCGTCGGGTGTGGTCCCCGGATAGACCAGGGCGCTGCCGATCACCTCGGCGGCCTGCTCGCGATCCTCGATCTGGTCAGACTGGGCGGCGCCCGGGGTGGGCTCAAACCGAACCCGCACCGACCCGTTGATGAGCAGCCCGGTCGTTCCGATCTCCTGCACGGAGAGCTTGTTCGCCCGCAGGCACTGCACGTGATTGGGCTTGGTGCTGGCCGGGCTGTCGATACGGCCGCGGCTGGCCGTGGCTCCGGTGCCGGCCGGCTTGACGTCGACGGTGCCGCAGGCCGACACGATGAGCGCGGCCACCACGGCCAGGAACGCGAGCTTTGCGCGAGACATCCGCCGAGAGGGTAGTGGATGATCTCTCCGTGACCGTGTCCTCGACCCTCACCGGACCGCTGCCCAAGGTCGGGGTCATCGCGCTCGCGCTCCTCGCCGGGGTCGTGCTGCTCGCGCGCGCGCCGCGCCCGCGCGCGGGCGCCATGCTCGCGGCGTTCGTGCTCGCCCCGGTCCTGCTCCTCATCGACATCTGGCACTCGCCGCAGCTCTCGGTCGTCCACCGTCACCCGGCGTATGCGGCCGCGGCCGGGATCCTCGCCCTCGGGGTCGTGGTCGGGCTCGCCCTCCTCATCCTTGGACGCCCCTGGCTGCTCGCCCTGCTCGTCATCGCCACGCTGCCCTTCCGGATCCCCATCCAGGCCGGCGGCACGACCTCGAATCTGCTCGTGCCGCTCTACGTCGTCGTCGCCGCGGGAGCACTCGCGTTCGTATTCGCCGCCGTCCGCGATCCGGCGCGCGCCACGGCCGAATCCGCCAACCCCGACACCCGTCTCGTCACCTGGGTCGAGCGCCTTCTCGCGCTCTACGTCGTCCTCTACGCGGTTCAGGCCATCTACTCGAACGACTTCGAGAAGGCGCTCCAGCAGATGGTCTTCTTCTACGCGCCCTTCGTCCTCATGTTCGCCCTCCTGCGCCAGCTGCGCTGGACGCCCCGTCTGATCCGCGGCTCGCTCGAGCTCGTCGCCGTGCTCGCGGTCCTCTTCGCCATCGTCGGCTTCGTCGAGTACGCGACCAAGACGATCATCCTCAACCCCAAGCTCGTCGTGCAGAACGACCTGCACACGTACTTCACGGTGAACTCGGTGTTCTTCGACCCGGACATCTTCGGGCGCTTCCTCGCCCTGGTCATGATCGTCCTGGCCGCCGCCCTCCTGTACGCGCGACGGCGCTCCGACCAGCTGAGCGCCACCGCCGTGCTCGCGATCCTCTGGGCCGGGCTCGTGCTCACTCTTTCGCGCTCGAGCCTGGGCGCGCTTCTGCTCGGCCTGGGCGTCCTCGCCGCGCTCCGCTGGCAGGCTCGCCGGACGCTCATCGCCGCCAGCGCGGTCATCGTCGTCGGGGTGATCGCCATCGCCGTGGCGCCCAAGACGTTCGGGCTCAACCAGGGGCTGAACGGCGCCTCGAGCGGGCGCGCCGGGCTGATCAGCGGCGGCCTGCACATGTTCTCCCAGCGCCCCGTGTGGGGATACGGCTCCGGCTCGTTCGTGGCCCAGTACCGCAACGAGCACCCCGGGACCGCGGCCACGCTGTCCGCGTCCCACACGATCGCCGTGACGATTGCCGCCGAGCAGGGACTGATCGGGGAGGTGGTCTACGTCGCGCTCGTCCTCGTGGCCATGCTCGCCCTCGTCAAAGACGCTCGCGGCGACCCCCCGCGGGTCGCGATCGCCGCCGCCTTCATCGCCCTCATGCTCCACACCAACCTGTACGCCGACTTTCTCGAGGATCCGGTGACCTGGACACTGCTCGGCATCGGCGTGACGCTGGCCGGGGCTCGGCGGCTGCCCGAGCCCGCCGCGGCGCCACCCACCGGCGAGCCCGCGGCCGCGGTGGTTTAGAGCAGGGCCCGCGAACCGTGCCTCCCCACGAGCCGCACAAGCAGGCCGAGATCGCCTCCCGCACCCCCGCCTTCATGGCCGGCGAGGCCTCCAAGCCGTTCGGCTGGAACCCGGCGCATTTCGTCGAATGGGCGACGATCGCCGCCATGATCGACGCCGTCGGGCTGAAGCCCCCGGCCCGGGTCATCGACGTGGGTGTCGGCTCGGGCTGGACCTCGCTGTTCCTGGCCGAGGCGGGCTTCGACGTCGAGGGCTACGACCTCGTGCCCGCCAACGTCGAGCTCGCGCGCCAGCGCGCCGAGCGCTGGCGCTCTCGGGCGCGTTTCGAGGTCGCCGACATGGAGCGGCTGCCCGATGGCGAGCCGGCCGACGCCGCGCTCATCTTCGACGCCCTGCACCACACCGACCGCCAGCGCGACACGCTCGCGGGCATCGCCGGGCGGCTACGCCCCGGAGGCTGGCTCTTGCTGGGCGAGGCCTCGTGGCTACACCGCTTCTCCCCCGGCGCCCGGGCGACGGCCCGCGAGCTCGGCTGGATGGAGCGCGGCCTCACGCTGCGGGCGCTTCGGCACGATCTGCGCCTCACCGGGTTCGCGGCGCCGCGCCGGTTCTTTGCGCCCACCCAGGCCTACGAGGGCCGTGGCCGGGGCTTTGCCTGGCAGGCGGCTCGCCTGATCGCGGCCAACTTCCTCGTCGCGCCCCAGTCTCACCTCTGGTTGGCCGCGCGCAAGCGCGACGACGGCCCGGGCTATACCGGCGTCGTATAGGCGCCGCTGATCCCGCCATCGACGAGGAAGGTCGAGGCGGTGATGAAGCTCGACTCGTCGCTGGCCAGAAAGAGGGCGGCGCTCGCGATCTCCTCGGCGCGCGCGAAGCGCCCCATGGGCACGTGCACGAGCCGGCGCGCCGCCTGCTCGGGGTCCTTGGCGTAGAGCTCGCGCAGCAGCGGCGTGTCGACCGGGCCGGGGCAGAGCGCGTTGACCCGCACGCCCCGGCGCGCGAACTCGACCCCGAGCTCCCGGGACAAAGCGAGGACCGCCCCCTTTGAGGCGGTGTAGGAGATCTGCGAGGTGGCTGCGCCGAGTACGGCGACGAACGATGCGGTGTTGATGACCGATCCGTTGCCCCGCGCCAACAGATGGGGGATGCCGTGTTTGCAGCAGAGGAACACGCTGCGCAGGTTGGCCGCTTGCACGCGCTCCCACACCTCGAAGCTCGTGTCGAGCACCGACGCGTCGTCGGTGGGCGAGATACCGGCGTTGTTGAACAGGACGTCGATGCCGCCCAGCTCCTCGGCGACCCGCGAATAGAGGCCCGCGACGCTGTCCTCGTCGGTGAGGTCGCACTGGAGGGGGAGCGTGCCGGCCTCGTGGGCGCGCAGGTCGACACCCGCCACGCGCGCGCCTTCGCGCTCGAACAGCTCCGCCGTCGCCGCGCCGATGCCCCCGGCCGCACCGGTGATGACGCACACCTTGCCTTCGAGTCTCATGCCGCCCCCTGCGGTTAGCTGGTCGAGTAGAAGATCGACTTGATCTCGGTGTAGGCATCGAGCGCGTGCGGTCCCAGCTCGCGCCCGTAGCCCGATTGCTTGAAGCCTCCGAACGGTGTGGCCACCCGGACCGAGGTGTTCGAGTTGATCGACAGGACTCCGGTTTCGAGCGCCCGGGCCACCCGCAGCGCCCGCCCCCCGTCACGCGACCAGATCGAGCCCGAGAGGCCGTAGATCGTGTCGTTGGCCAGGCGGATGGCCTCCGCCTCGTCGTCGAAGGGGATGACGCAGGCCACCGGGCCGAAGATCTCCTCACGTGCCGCCCGGGCGCCCGGGTCGACTGGGCACAGCACGGTGGGCGCGAACCAGAATCCCGGTCCTTCGGGCGCCTCGCCCCGCACCGCCACCGGCGCCTCGCCGTCGACGAACGACCCCACGCTTGCGCGCTGCCCGGCCGAGATGAGGGGCCCCATCTCGGTGCGCTCGTCGAGCGGGTCGCCCACCCGGATGCCGCGCACCGCCGCCCCCAGCAGCTCCATGAAGCGCTCCAATACCGGGCGCTGCACGAGGATCCGCGAACGCGCACAGCAGTCCTGACCGGCGTTTCCGAAGACCGCTCCTGGGGCGGCCGCGGCCGCTGCCTCGAGATCGGCGTCGGCGAACACGAGGTTCGGCGACTTGCCGCCGAGCTCGAGCGTGACGCGCTTGATCGTGGAAGCTGCGCCGGCGGCGATCGAGCGCCCCACCTCGGTCGATCCCGTGAAGGCGATCTTCGCGACGTCGGGGTGCTCGACCAGCCGCCGCCCGCAGCTACTCCCCGGTCCTACGACTACGTTGACGACCCCTTCCGGCAGACCCGCCTCGAGCGCGAGCTCGGAGAAGCGCAGCGCGGTGAGCGGTGTGAGCTCGGCCGGCTTGAGCACGACCGTGTTGCCCGCGGCGAGCGCCGGGCCGAGCTTCCACGCGGCGATCGTCAGAGGGAAGTTCCAGGGCACGATGAGACCGACCACTCCGAGCGGCTCGCGGATGGTGAAGGCCTCCCCTCCCGCCACCGGGATGGTGTCGCCGAGGAGCCGCTCGGGCGCGCCCGCGTAGTAGCGGAAGGTCGCCGCGACCATCTCCATCTCCCCGCGGGCGTCGCCGATCGGCTTGCCGGCGTTGCGCGCCTCGAGCCGGGCGAGCTCGTCGTGGGCCACCGTGACACGGTCGGCCAGCCGGTGCAGAATCTCCGCCCGCGCGCCGGGAGCCAGGGCGCGCCAGGCCGGAAAGGCCGCCTTGGCGCGCGCCACCGCGGCGTCGACGTCCCCGGGATCGGCGCGCGGAATCGTCTCGAGCACCGCCTCCGTGGCGGGCTCGATGACCTCCAGGACTCCGCTCGCCACTACACCACGCCGGGCTGGGGTTCTGCGACGGTCAGGCCATCGTCGGCAAAGTCGATCGTGCGGACCGGGCCCTTGAAGTAATGCCGGGCCCACCCCACGTACCAGATGGTCACGGCCAGCATGACGACGATTGTGACCAGGGGTGCGTAATTGACCGACGACCAGCTGAATGCCTTGTTGCCTGGCACCGCCGCGGGAGTGAACGGCAGGCAGAAGA
This sequence comes from uncultured Solirubrobacterales bacterium, assembly GCA_963795525.1. GTDB lineage: Bacteria > Actinomycetota > Thermoleophilia > Solirubrobacterales > Solirubrobacteraceae > Palsa-465. The sequence continues at coordinate 495,365 of CAWCIA010000004.1, read as the reverse complement.
TGATCACGCAGAGCACCACCCACCCGACGGCGATCGGGTTGATCCACCTGTACTTCCGCCCGAGTGTCCACGGCCCGGTCTTGAACGCAGCCCCCATGCGCCAGCGCAGGAAGACCGGGATGGTGTAGGCGATATAGAGCCCGATCACGGAGATCGAGGTCACGGCCAGGAACGCGACGGGCAGGCCGGCGTGGTTGCCCTTGTAGGCGGGGATGGTGATGATGAAGGCGAACACGCAGACGAACAGCACTGCCCACGTGGGAGTGCGGTTGGATCCCAGGCGCCGCCAGAGGTTGTGCCCGGGGACCGCGCCGTCGCGAGAGAAGGCGAAGGTCATGCGCGAAGCGCTCGTCACGCAGGCCATGCCGCAGAAGAGCTGGCCCACGGTCGAGATCACGAGCACCGCCTTGGCCGCGGCCGAGCTGAGCGCCGTCTCGATGATCGACTGCGACGCCCCGCCGGCCGCGTTGATCTGACTCACGTGAGTGGCGGCGAAGGTCAAGGCAAGCAGCACGAACCAGCCGATGACGGCCGAGTAGAACACCGAGCGCCAGACACCCTTGGGCGCGGCCATGCTTGCGTCGTTGGTCTCCTCAGAGATGTGCGCGGATGCGTCATAGCCGGTGATTGTGTACATCGTCAGTAGGAACCCGAGGGGCAGAACGTAGAACCAGTACATGCCGTGGCTGAACCCCGAGAGGTTCTGACGATGGCCGAACACGAAGCTGAAGCTCTGATGGTGGCTGGGGACCGCAACCAGGAGCACGATGATCACCGTCACCCCAATCACGTGCCACCACACCGAAACGTTGGTGAGCAGCGAGACCAGGTGCGAGGAGAAGACGTTGATCAATGCGTGAAGCAGCAGAATGAGACCGAAGAGAACGAAGGTGTGGTGCAGCGCTGCTTGCACGCTCGTGGTCGCGAAGTTCACCCCGAAGATGTGCGCGCCGTAGAAGGAGAGCGTCGAGTTGAGGAACGTCGCTGCTGCGTAGTCGACGGACGCGGTCACGGCGACAAGGCCGATGAGGTTGAACCAGCCCGTGAACCAGCCCCAGCCCGGTCCGCCGAGCTTCGAGGCCCAGTAGTAGATACCACCGGCGGTCGGCATGGCTGAGGCGAGCTCGGACATGGAGAATGCGACCAGCAGGATCATGATGCTGATCAGGGGCCACCCAATCGAGATCGCGACCGGGCCGCCATTGAGCCAGGCCTGACCATAGGTCGTGAAACATCCGGCCAGGATCGAGATGATCGAGAAGGAGATGGCGAAGTTGGAGAAGCCGCTCCATCCCCGCTTGAGCTCCTGCTTGTAGCCGAGCTCAGCGAGCGTCTGCTCGTCCCGCGACAGCGTCTGCGCACCCTCCGCCATCAACCCCTCCTCGTAAAGGTCTTATGGTCCGTCCTTAGCCAGGCAACATTATTCGTAGGCTCGCGGGCGTGTCAAGGCGCGCGGAGTCCGCCTCAGCCGCGCGGGAGCAGCCCGGCCAGGATGTGCTCGGTGCCACGGACATGCTCGGCCATCGCGCGGGCGGCGCCGGCCTCGTCGTGGCGGCGTATCGCCTGCAGGACGCGCCGGTGCTGGGCGTTGGAGGAGGCCAGCACCTCGGGTGGGTGGGCGATGAGGCTGATCAGGCCGGTCATCTCGCCCTGGGCCTCGGTCACGGCGCTGACCAGACGCGCGCTCCCCGTCGCCTCGGCGAGGCCGACATGGAGCCGGACGTCGGCCTGGCGGTAGGCGGCGAAATCCTCGAGCATCCCGACCAGAGCCCCGTCAAGCTCCTCAAGCTGGTTGAGGATGTCCGGCGCTGCGCGGTCGGCCGCCAGCACCGCGACGCCGATCTCGAGCGCCGTGCGGCGGTCGCAGATGTCGCGCCAGGCGGTCAGGATCTCCGGTGACGGCGGCCCCGCCGGAGGCTGGGGGTCGGCCACGAAGGTTCCCCCGCCCCGCCCCCGCAGGGCGTGGAGGTGACCGCTCTGGCCGAGAGCCACGAGCGCCTGGCGCAGCGTCGAGCGCGCGATTCCGAGCCGCTCGCAGAGATGGCGCTCGGGTGGCAGCCGGGTGCCCGCCGGGAGCAGGCCCAGCTTGATCGCGGTGCCCAACCGATCCACCGTCTCCTCGAACGCGGTCTGCGAGCGCACGGGCGCAAAGACGGTGTCGAGCGAAGCCACGGAGTCGAGCGCCGCCACGGTGGCCGGAGCGGCTGCATCCGTCGCGCTCACAGTCGTTCGAATCCTCGGAAGCGCTCCCAGTCGGTGACGGCGGCGTTGAACGCCGCAAGTTCGACGTCCGCGGCGTTCGTGTAGTGCCGTACGACCTCCGCGCCGAACGCCTCTCGGGCCACGGCGCTGTCCGCGAACAGGTCGCGGGCCTGGGCCAGGGTGCCGGGGAGCCGCGGCTTGTCCTTGGCGAGGTAGGCGTTGCCCTGGTACGGCGCCTCGAGCTCGAGGCCCGCCTCGACGCCGTGGAGGCCGGCGGCGATGATCGCGCTCAGCGCCAGGTACGGATTGAGGTCCGAGCCGCCCGCCCGGTTCTCGAAGCGCAGGCCCGGGCCCTCTCCGACGACGCGCAGCGAGCACGTGCGGTTGTCCATCGCCCATGCCACGGCCGTCGGGGCGAACGAGCCCTCGGCGTAGCGCTTATAGGAGTTGATGTTGGGGGCGAGGAACAGCGTCAGCTCCCTCAGGCAGGCGAGCTGCCCGGCCAGGAACGATTCGAAGGTCGCGCGCTCCCGCGCGAACACCGCGGGGCGGGCGGGATCCAACGCGTCGGCGAGTGAGAAGTGGATGTGGCACGAGGAGCCCTCGCGCTCGTTGAACTTGGCCATGAAGCTGATCGCCATCCCCTCCTGGGAGGCGATCTCCTTGGCGGCGTTCTTGTAGATCGCGTGGTCGTCGGCGCAGCGCAGCGCGTCGGCATAGCGGAAATTGATCTCGTGCTGGCCGAGATTGCACTCTCCCTTGGAGTTCTCGACCGACAGTCCGGCGCCCTCCATGGCGTTGCGGATGCGCCGGATCAGCGGCTCGATGCGCGCGGTGCCGAGCAGTGAGTAGTCGACGTTGTAGAGGTTGGCGGGATCGAGCTCGCGATACGCCTTGCGCCACGCGTCCTCGTAGGTGTCGCGGAAGACGAGGAATTCGAGCTCGGTGCTCGCGTTCGTCGACCAGCCGCGCTCGGCCAGCCGCGCGAGCTGGCGGCGGAGAACCTGCCGGGGCGAGGGGGCGACGTCGGAGCCATCGGCCCACTCGAGGTCGGCCAGGCAGAGGACGGTGGCGGGAAGCCAGGGGGTCGGCCGCAGCGTGCTGAGGTCGGGACGCATGGCGAAGTCGCCGTAGCCCTTCTCCCACGACGCGAGCTCGTAGCCGTCGACCGTGTTCATCTCCACGTCGACGGCGAGCAGGTAGTTGCAGCCCTCGGCTCCGTGGTGGGCGACCTCCTCGAGGAAGTGGCGCGCGGTCAGGCGCTTGCCCTGGAGCCGGCCCTGCATGTCGGTGATGGCCAACAGGACGGTGTCGATCTCGCCCTTGCTCACCATGCCTTCGAGCTCCTCGAGCCTCACGGCGGCTGAAGGTATAGGAACCGCGCCTTAAACGCTAGACGTCCGGTCGCAGGGGCTTGAGGAATTGGGAAATGGGTACCCCCTCGACGATGAGGGCCGTAAGCCAGCAGACCCTGACTCGCTCCTATCCGGCAGTGCCTGACTCGGTCCCGGCCGCGCGGCGCGCGCTTGTCGCCTTCGCCCAGGAAGCAGGAATGGCCGCGGATCAGCTCGACGCCCTCCGGCTCGCCGCCTCCGAGGCGCTCACAAATGTCGTGCGCCATGCCTACGGCGAAGAGGGAGGCCTGATCCACCTCACCGCCGCGATCGCCGGCGAGGAGTTGTGGGTGCTCGTCGGCGACGACGGTCACGGCCTCGAGGCCGGCAGCCATCAGCCGGGTCTGGGCGTGGGACTCGCCCTCATCGCGTCGGTGAGCGATTACTTCGCCGTGGTCAAGCGCTCGGGAGGCGGCACGGAGGTGCGGCTGCAATTTCGCGTCGGCGACGGCCCCGGGCGTGGGGAGCGGGAGTTCGCCTACGCTCCGCGGGGATCGGTGGTCTCGGCGACATCGGCCGCCCCCTCGCGCTTCTCGACCACGACATAGCCCCCTTCCCGGTCGACCACCGTTTCGAGCTCGAGCTGTTCGTGGCCCCCGGCCACGACGAAGCGCCGGGGGCTGGCGCGGACACGCTCGTAGTCACCGACGGTCATCTCGATGATCTGCGTACACCCGAGGCGCGCGCACTCGCAGCGGAAGCTGACCTGGTCCGCCTCGTCCCCCGGCCACTGTCCGCGCTCGATGGCCTCGTTGATCTGGCGAAAGACGGCTTCTCCGGCTCCGCCCAAGCGCTGCTGCTCTTCGTTCATCGCGCCGTGATCCTGCCACCGCGAGCCGGGTGGTTCAATCCCTGACCTTTCCCGTGACAGCGGCGCGCTAGCCGGGTAGCATGCCGGGGACGTGACCTGGGGATTCATCTGGTTGATGCTCGCCCTGAAGCTGCCCTTGGCCGGTTTGATCTACATCGTCTGGTGGGCGGTCAAGCAGGAGCCCGAGGACGCCGCCAAGCCCGACGACGACGGCGGCATCAAGCGCTACGAGCGTCCGCATCCGATGAAGCCGTTCCCGCGCCTGCCTCGTCGTGGTCCGCACGGCGACCCGCCGCCCTCCTCCCCAGCGCGCGTGCGGACCGTCAAGGCGCGTGCCCGCACGCTCGGGCAGTGAGCCTGAGCCGGTAGCCCGGCCGCTCGGGCTGGCAGACTTGCGGACATGAGCGCAGGCAGCGGTCCCGTGACGGACGAGCCCCTCGTGGGCAGCGGCGCATCGGTCATCTCCGACGGGACGATCCTCGAACTCGTCCGCACCGGGCGGATCCGTATCGACCCATGGGATGAGGGCCTCGTCCAGCCGGCCAGCGTCGATCTCCGGCTTGGCGACTCCTTCCGCGTCTTCCACAACCACCGCACGTCGGCCATCGACTTGCGGGAGCCGCCCTCCGGCCTGACCGAAGAGGTCACCCTCGCGGCGGAGGAGTCGTTCGTCATCCATCCGGGCGAGTTCTGCCTCGGACGAACGCTCGAGTGGGTGGAGCTCCCCGACGACATCGTCGCGCGCATCGAGGGGAAGAGCTCGATCGGCCGCCTCGGTCTCATCGTGCATGCCACCGCGGGCTTCTGCGACCCCGGATGGAAGGGAACGCTCACGCTCGAGCTCAACAACCTGACGCGCGTGCCCATCAAGCTCTATCCGGGTCTGCTCATCGCCCAGCTCTCGTTCATGGGGCTTGACCGGCCGGCGCTGCGGCCCTACGGGAGCCCCGAGCTCGGGAGCCACTACCAGGGTCAGCGAGCCGCGACCGAGAGCCGCTACGAGGGCGGGCGGACGGGGCCCCGCGCCGGGACGATCGGGTAGGCTCGCGCCGTGCTGAACCACCTCGTCGCCGTCGCCGCCGACACTTCGAAGGTTCCCTGGTACATCGCGGGCGGCGTGCTCGCGCTCTGGGCGGTCGTTCTCTCAGCCGTGGGGCTCACCCGACCTGACTTTCCCTACGGCGCTCGCGGACAGCGCGCCGTCGTGTTCGTGAGCCTCGTGCTCATGGCGATCGCCCTCGCGATGGCCATCATCACCGGCTGAACGACGATCCTCAGCGGCGCAGCCCGGCGCGGGCGACGGCTTCTCCACGGAGTCGGCCGGGTACTAAAGTGAGATGTGGCCCAACAGGAGCCGCATGAACCCCCCGGTCAGTGCGCGCGAGAGGATTGCCATGACAACTGAAACTTCCCAGCAGGACGGCGTCGGCGTAGCCGCTGGCGGCGAGACGCTCACAGTGACGGACAACCGGACGGGCAAGCAGTACGAGATCCCGATCGAGGACGGGACGATCCGGGCGACGGAGCTGCGCAAGATCAAGGTCGAGGAGGACGACTTCGGCCTGATGAGTTACGACCCGGCGTATATGGCCACGGCCTCGTGTCGTTCGGCCATCACCTTCATCGACGGCGATCGGGGCATCCTCGAGTACCGCGGCTACCCGATCGAGCAGCTCGCCGAGAAGTCGACGTATCTCGAGGTCGCCTACCTCCTCATTCATGGCCATCTGCCCAGTCAGGCCGACCTCGACGAATGGACTCACCAGGTCACGATTCACACCTTCGTGCACGAGAACGTGAAGGAGTTCATGCAGGGGTTCCGCTACGACGCGCACCCGATGGGCATGTTGCTCGCGTCCGTGGGCGCCCTGTCCACGTTCTACCCCGAGGCGAATGCGATCAAGGACGAAGAGGTCCGCTACATGCAGCTCGTCCGGCTCGTCGCCAAGATGCCGACGCTCGCGGCCTTCGCCTACCGGCACAACCAGGGCAAGCCGTACGTCTATCCCGACAACGAGCTGTCCTACCCGGGCAACTTCCTCTCGATGATCTACAAGATGACCGAGATCCGCTACGAGCCTGATCCGCGGCTCGAGCATGCCCTCGACGTCCTCTTCATCCTCCACGCCGATCACGAGCAGAATTGCTCGACGAGCGCGGTTCGGAGCGTCGGCTCGTCCCAGGTCGACCCCTATTCGGCGGTGGCCGCCGGAGTGGCCGCGCTCTACGGTCCGCTGCACGGTGGGGCCAACGAGGCGGTGCTGCGGATGCTGCGCCGCATCGAGCGCAAGGAGAACGTCCCCGACTTCGTCAAGGGCGTGAAGGAGGGCAACGAGCGTCTGATGGGCTTCGGCCACCGCGTGTACAAGAACTACGATCCGCGAGCCACCATCATCAAGAAGGCGACCGATGAGGTGTTCGAGGTCACGGGAACCAACCCGCTCCTGGACATCGCCCTCGAGCTCGAGAAGATCGCGCTGGAGGACGACTACTTCATCTCCCGCAAGCTCTATCCAAACGTCGACTTCTACTCCGGCCTCATCTACGAGGCGCTCGGCATGCCGGTCGAGATGTTCCCGGTTCTGTTCGCCATCGGGCGCACGAGCGGGTGGATCGCCCAGTGGCTCGAGATGATCGACGATAAGGAGCAGAAGATCGCGCGGCCGCGCCAGATCTACACGGGCCAGCGCGGCGTGGACTACGTGCCGATCGGCCAAAGAGGCTAAGCCGCGGCCTGGCGACTGATCGTCCGCTCAGGTCCGCGGGTGGAGCGCGCCGCCTTCGGCGAGCTCGAGGCGGCCCTCGCGGCCCTGGAGGAGCGGGCGCGTGAGCTGGCGGACGGGGCCCGCCGCGCCCCCGTCGATGTCCGCTACCGCCGTTTCGAGCCGGTCCAGCAGGTGGCGGCCCGCGTCGAGCTCTTCGGTCCCGAGCGCATCCTGCCGGCCGTCAGGGCGGGGGTCGACGTGCGCGGCGACGGGTCGACCGAGGCGTACCTGGGCCGGGTACGCCGGCGGGTCATCGAGCGGCGGCGCAAGGAGACCGCGTTCGAGGCACTCGCCCGTGAGCTCCGCGGCCGCGAGCGCGCGCGGTCGCGACGGCCCCGTGCCCGCTAGGCGTCCGCGTTTTCCCGACCCAGAACGAAGATCTCGAAGATCCGCACCGGATGGAAGACGATCTGACTGTGGTACGTGAGCACGGGCCGCCCCGTGAGCTCCGCGATGGCGTCGGTCGCGGTCTCCGCCACGGTTTCCTGGAAGGAGAGCCGGTAGCTGCGCACCGCCTCCTCCTTCCCGTCGGCCACGAGCGTCTCCTCGTTACGGGTCAGGCCGCCCTCCATGGCCACGAACACGTAATCGTCGAGCATCCAGGCCTTGGCGGCGGTCGGGCCACGGCCGTAGTGGTTCTTCATCATGCCGACCATGGCGTTGGCGATCGCCGCGCGCACCGAGCCGCCGAGCTCCGGGGCGGCAGCGCCCTCGCCGGCTTCCAGCAGCGCTTCGGCCGGCTCGTAGGTGATGTCCTCGTTGGAATGCGTCATACGCGACCCCCCTGCATGTGACAAGACTAAACCCTGCCCGGTGGGGAGCCGAATTGATGTTAGGACGTGGAAAACCAGCGCGAGTACGTGGAAAACAACGCCGGCCGGTCCACTTCGTGACCGTCCCTTCCCGCCGCTTGCGCCGTGGCGCGCTACTCGCGCTCGTCTGGATCTGCGCCGCTGCGCTGATTGAAGCCGCGCCCGCGGCGGCCGGCGTCGCCAACGCCGGTGTCCCCGGCGCCAGCGCGACGGATCCGCTCGCGGGCCTGCCCTGGGGCAACTACAGCGGGGCGCTCGACGAGGTGTTCCCGAGCTACCGTCGCGCGACGGGCCGCGACCGGCAGCTCCTCGGGCAGGTTGCCCTCCGTCCCCGAATGCGGTGGTTCGGCGCCTGGTACCCCGACGATCAGGCGCGAGAGACCGCGCGTGAGTACGTCCGCAACGTGACCGCCGGCAATCCGTCGGTGCTCGCGCAGGTCGCGGTGTTCCGGTTGAACCCGTGGGAGGGTGCGGCCTGCCACACCCTCCCGGACGCGGCCGCGCAGGCGAGCTACAAGCGGTGGATCGACGCCTTCGCGGCCGGGCTGGGCGACGCCCGGGTCGCCCTCGTTCTCCAGCCCGATCTGCCCTTCGCGCTCTGCGCGCCTCACCACTCGCGGCTCCCGCTCCAGCTCGTCGCCTACGCGGCTCGCCGGTTCAGCGCGCTGCCCCACACCACGGTCTATATCGACGCCGGCGCGGGGGATTGGGCGACGGCCGGTCAGGCCGTGTCGCTCCTGCGCGCGGCGGGTGTCCGCTACGCGCGTGGGTTCGCGCTCAACGCCACGCACTACGACACCACGGAGAACGAGATCCGCTACGGCGCGCGGATCGTCCGCGGCCTCGGCGCGGCCGGCATCCCGGGCCGGTACTTCGTCATCAACACCGCGGCCAACGGCCGCGGGTTCACCTACCAGCAGTATCGGGGCTCGAACTTCGACAACGCCCCCGTGTGCCGTACGCGCGCTTCCCAGCGCTGCGTCACGCTCGGGATTGCGCCCACGTGGGACGTCGCCGACCCCCGCTGGGGCCTGTCGGCCGGGGCCCGGCGCCTCGCCGGGCGGATGGTCGACGCCTATCTGTGGATCGGACGGCCGTGGCTGTACATGCAGAATGACCCGTTCGATCTGCCGCGTACGCTCGCCCTCGCGGCCACGACGCCGTTCTGAAGCGCCCGACGACTCAGACCTCGCGCTCGTAGTAGAAGCACTGCGGCCCGTCCGGCTTGCCCTCGGTCCGGCTGAAGCCGAGGCTCTCGTAGAGGGCGATCGCCGCGGTATCGGTCTCGCTCGTGTTCAGGTCGATATAACCGGCGCCGCGCTCCCGAACCCGGGCCAGGACGCCCTCCATGAGCCGGCGCCCGAGACCGTGCGCGCGTCGGTCGGGCGCGACGTAGAGCTCGGCCAGGTACGCCTCGAGCTCGGGCGCGTAGAGCGATGGCCGATAGCGCACGGCGGCGAACCCGGCGGCGGGTGTGCCGATCACGAGCACCTCGGTGTCGCCGCCGGCGATGAGCTCCCGATAGCGGTCCGCCAGCCATTCGGAGGGTGGAACGGGGTCGCCGAACTCGGTGTTGAAGTCGTAGTGCAGCCGGCCGACGAGGGCGAGCTCGTCGTCCCGGGCCAGCCGGACGGCGGGCGCAGATCCGCTCACCCGAGCACGAGTGTCGGTCCGTGGCGGCGCAGCCAGCGGACGTGCTCCCGGTAACCGGGGCAGCGCGCCTCGAGCAGAGACCAGAAGCGAGGCGAGTGGTCCATGACCTCGAGGTGGCAGACCTCATGCCAGACGACATAGTCGAGCACGGGCTCGGGGGCGAGGAGAAGCCGCCAGTTGAAGCTCATGGTGCCGGTGCGGGAGCAGCTCGCCCACCGCGTGCGCTGGGCGCGGATGGTCAGCCGGGCGTAGGTGCGGCCGATAGTGGCGCAGGCCAAATCGAGCCGGGGCTCGATCTCGGCGACGGCCGCTCGTCGGTACCACCGCTCGAGCGCGTCGGTCCTACCGGTGCCCTCCGGGACGAGAAGGGTGTCACCGCGCCGGTGCACGCGCGTGCGGCCGCTCTGCTCGACGAGCGTGAGCGTCGTCCCCAGGTAGGGCACGGTGCCCGCCCGGGCGCTCACGGCCGCACGGGCACGGTCGAGCTCGGCCAGGCGGCGCTCGATCCACGGCCGGAGCTCGCGGATCGCGGCCGCCGCCGCCGGCTCGCCCGTCGCCCTTGGGAGCACGACCTCGACGCCCCGCTCCGCATCCACGCTTACGCGTACGCGACGGGCCCGGGCCGAGCGCCGGATCGTGTAGTCGAGGCCGGCCTCGGCGCAACGGCGGGTGGCGTCACTTCTCACGCCGGAAAGGGTACGGTCAGCTCCCGACATGGCTCGCCTCCCGCAGCTCGATCATCCGCTCGCCGACGGCCATGTCCGTCTGCGCGACGCCGCCGAGCGCGACATCCCCGAGGTCCTCATCGCCTTCGAGGACGATCCCGCGCTCCACCTGCGCCTCGGCCGGGATCGCCCGCCGAGCGGGGCACAGCTCGGGCGCCTACTCGAGGCCGAGCCCGCCGATCGGTCGGCCGGCTCGCGGGCGACCCTCACCGTCCTGTCGGAGGCCAGCGATGTCTGCCGGGGACAGGTGACCGTGCACGACCTCGACTGGGACCATGCGCGGGCCGAGCTCTCGATCTGGCTCGCGCCGCAGGCTCGGGGGCGCGGACTGGGAAGCGGGGCGCTGGGGCTCGCCGCCCGCTGGTTGCTGCGCGACTGCGGGCTCACGCGCGTCCAGCTCCTGGCCGAGCCGGACAACGGCCCATTGCTCGGGGCGGCTATCCGCGCAGGCTTCACCGACGAGGGCCGGCTGGAGGCGTACCGCCGCGTGGGCTCGCGACGCGTCGATGTGACTGTGCTCTCGCTGCTCGCGAGCGACGTGAGGCCGGCGTGAGCACCGGCGGCATCACCCGGGGCCGCTACTGGCGCGTCCATCTGCCGCCCGGCGTGCGTCCGCCCTTCGAGGTCTACATCAACGGGGTTCGTCAGGAGCTCGGCGCGGACTACCGCATCTCCTCCGGGGAGCTGCTCTTCCAACGCGAGCTCGTCACCGGCAAGCTCGGGTTCTGGGCCTGGTTCCTCGGCTTCTGGGGCATCGGGACCTACAAGCGCAACGACGAGATCGACGTGCGCTACGAGCTCGACGGGCGCCCAACAGTGGCCCACGCGCTCGACGTCATCCCGCCCTCGGGAGGCCCGTCCGGGCGGTGAGCCCCGCCGGCCCCGCGTTCAGGCGGTCCGGACGACCTCGCGCCGCACCCAGGGCTTGAGCAGCTTCAGCGCCGAGAGGATGGCCCGCGTGGCGGGCGAGCGGTTGAGCGTGTAGAAGTGGATGCCAGGGGCGCCGCGGGCCAGGAGCTCGGCGCACTGCAGCGTCGCGTAGGCGACTCCGAGCTCGAGCACGGCGGTCGGGTCCTCAGCCCGCCATTCCAGCGCCTCGAGCAACGGGGCCGGAAGCGTGGCGCCGCACATGCCCGTGATCGTCTTGATCTGGCGCAGGTCGGTGACCGGCATGATGCCCGGGAGGATCGGGACATCGATGCCCGCCGCCCGTGCCTCCTCCACGAAGCTGAAGTACCTCTCGCTGTCGAAGAAGAGCTGGGTGATGAGGAACGAGGCTCCGGCCTCGACCTTCTCCCGCAGGTAGCCGATGTCGTGGGCGAGATCCGGCGCCTCGAGGTGCCCCTCGGGGAAGCACGCGGCGCCGACGCTCACCGGGTAGCGCTCGCGGATCAGGGAGACGAGCTCAGCCGAGTGGTGCAGTCCGCTCGGGTGCGGGCGCCACTCGGTCTCGCCCCGAGGCGGGTCGCCGCGCAGGGCGAGGACGTTCTCGATTCCCGCCGCCGAGATGTCGTCCAGGACGGAGCGCAGGTCGTCCGTCGAGGCGTCGACGCAGGTGAGGTGCGCCATCGCTTCGATGCCGAGCTCCTGTTTGATCCACTTGGTCAGCCCGATCGTGCGCCCGCGCGTCGAGCCGCCCGCGCCGTAGGTGACCGAGACGAAGTCGGGCTCGAACGCCTTGAGGTCCTCGAGCGTGGTCCGCAGGTTCCGCTCGCCCTCCTCGGTCTTCGGGGGGAAGAACTCGAAGGAGAAGACCGGCTCCTCGGCGTCGGCGAGGATGTCGTCGATCCGCATTTGCGGCGCCACTCTAGCAACCTTGACACGAACGTGTCAAGGTTGTGCGAGAGCCCAGCGGTCCTCGCCGTCGCGCGTCACGCGCCCGTTGACCTCGAGATGGCGCAGGTAGCACAGCGTCTCGGCCAGCCACCAGCTCGCGTTGCCGGCGCTCAGCTCCCCGCCCTGGATCTGCGGAGCGATCTCGACGACCTTCCGGGAGCCGCCGTTCAGGGTGTTGAGCACAGCTTCGAGCCGCTCGCGCACGCGTGCCCGGTTGCCCTCGATGTGACCGACCGTGTCGGCAAACGGCTTGCCGTGCCCGGACAGGCATAGGCGCGGATCGAGCTTCTCGACGATCTCGAGCGAACGCAGGAACTCGCCCACCGGATCGGGGGTCCACCCGTAGTCGTAGTAGAGCGAGATGCGCCCGAGCAGGTGGTCGCCGGAGATGAGGATCCGTCGCTCGCGCTGGAACAGGCAGACGTGCGAGGGCGCATGTCCCGGCGTCTCGTACGCCTCCCAGGTGCCGAGGTCGGTGTCGATGCGCACGCCGTCGATGAGATCGCGGTCGGGCTCGATGACCGCGGCGATGCCCGAGGGTGCGCTCTTGGCGCGCTCGGCGTAGCGGGCGAGCGCCGCCTCCGGCACGCCGCTCTGCCGGCCGACCTCGAGGCGCCGTGCCAGCGCCAGGGCGGGATCGGACGCCCCGCGGAAGGCGTGCTCGTGGTTGGGGTGCAGCCAGAACTCGCACCCGGCGCGCGCCTGGATCGGTGCGACCTGGCCCCAGTGGTCGGAATGGGCGTGCGTGCAGGCGATGAGGCGCACATGCTCGATGCGCAGGTTGACCTGCTCCATGGCCCGCTCGAACTGGGCCAGCGAACCCGGCTCGTGCATGCCCGTGTCGACGAGCACGACGCCGTCGCCGGCCGCGATCGCCCACGCGTTGCAGTGGGGAACGCCCTCCCAGGGAAGCGGCAGGCGCAGGCGCCACAACCCGGGCAGGACCCGCTCCCCGCGGCCGAGCTCGCGCTTGCGTTCCATGGGCGGGCAGGTTAATGACCCGTGTCGCCTATCAACCGCTCCCGCGCTCCCTCGCTCCCGCGCCCCCTCGCTCCCGCGCTCCGGCGCCGGCGGTGACGACCAGCCGCGCCCCCCTGCCGCGCCGCTGTGCACGCCCGAACGGGGGTGCGCGCGGCGTACGATCGCCCTCCGAGTCACTGCCCGGGCGGCCGCTCCCTGGCCGCCGACGCGCGGCCACCGCGTATGACGGCGCTTCACAAGGAGCCGGGAAAAGGTCTCGTAGACTGCAACCGCGGATGTCTGCCTCCGATGTCGCCAAGCGCTACTTCGCCGCACGCGCACGCGGCTGCGCAACCGCCTGCACGGCGGCGAGCCTCGGCGCGTCGCCCATGGCGTCTGGCTCGTGCGCGGCGGCTTTCCGAGCAAGACGATGAACGTCTACCTGGCTCGCGACTCCATCCGCAAGCTTGCCGCGCTCGATCCGAGCGCCGTCTGGCCCGGCCACGCAGATCCTGTGACCGAAGACGTCGCCGCCCAGCTCGAACGCGCCGCCGCGCCGGCGTAGCCGACATGGGCCGTCGCTCGCGCCAGCGGGACCGCGATGTCCCCAAGGTCTCCGCGCCGGCGAGCGAGTACGCCGATGCCGAGGGCAACGTGCTCAGCCTGCGCGGTTCGCTCTCCCCGGCGGCACGGGCCGAATACGCGCGGGTGCTGTCCGGTGGCCTCGAACGCGAGGACGCTTGGCAGCGGGCCGCGGAACTCCTCTTCGAGCGTCTCGCCGTCAGCTGGACGATCGCCGGGCTGGCCATCAGCAAGCAGAAGGAGCTACTCGGTCGCTACCGAATGGCCTCGGCGGCCGAGCGGGCTTTCGTCCGCGAGGCACTGCGCAGCCACGTGGCCGAGCACTTCCCCGAGCTGGAGGCCCCATGAGCGGACCGGACGCCGACGCCTTCGCGAGGCTCGTGTGCGACTGGTGCCTTGAGGTCGCGCCTGGCCAGCAGGTGCTCATCTCCTCCACGACGCTCGCCCACGAGCCCGTGGCCGCTCTTCACCGCGCTGTCCTCGACCGGGACGCGTGGCCGCTCCTGCGCCTTGCGCCCGCGGGGAGCGGCGAGGACTTCTACGCCCACGCGCGCGAGCGGCACCTCGACGGTTTCGCTCCGCTCGAGTTGGCCGAGGTGCAGGCCGTCGATGCCGTTCTACGCATCGACGCGCCTGAGAACACCCGCGCGCTTGCGGGAATCGACCCCACGCTCGTGACCCGGGCCGCCCGCGCCCGGCAGCCCATCCAGGAGACCCGCCTCGCACGGCGCTGGTGCGGAACGCTCTGGCCGACGGCGGCACTTGCCCAGCAGGCCGGGATGAGCCTCAGCGACTACGCCGCGTTCGTCCGCGGTGCCCTGTTCCTCGACCGGGCCGACCCGGCTGATGCCTGGGCGGCGCTCAGCGCGCGTCAGGCCGCGATCGTCGAGCGGCTCTCGGCTGCGCGCGAGATCCGGATCGAGGCCGAGGGCACGGACCTGCGCCTCGGCGTGCAGGGGCGTACCTGGATCAACTCAGACGGGCGGCGCAACATGCCCAGCGGCGAGGTGTTCACCGGGCCGCACGAACGCTCGGCCACCGGAACGATCCGCTTCGGCATTCCCTCGACCCCTCGCGGCATCGAGGTGGCGGACATCGAGCTCACCTTCCGCGACGGCGAGGTGGTGAGCGCCCGCGCCGGCCGAGGCGAGGACTACCTCCGCGCCGCTCTCGCCACCGATCAGGGAGCGCGTTACGTCGGCGAGCTCGGACTCGGCACCAATCCGGGCATCGACCGGCCGACCGGCTCGATTCTCTTCGACGAGAAGATGGCCGGCACCGTGCACATCGCTCTCGGCCGCTCGTACCCCGAGACCGGCGGCGAGAATGGCAGCGCGCTGCACTGGGACATGATCTGCGACCTGCGCTCGGGCGGTCGGATCACGGCCGATGGCCAGCCGCTTTCACTGGACGGCGACGGGCCGCCAAGAAACGAGGAGTAGGTTCAGTCATATGCGCCGCACGAAGATCGTCGCCACCATCGGTCCTGCCTCGCGCGACCCCGACGTCCTAACCCGCATGATCGAGGCCGGGCTTGACGTGGCCCGCCTGAACTTCTCCCACGGCGACCTCGAGATCCACGCCGAGAACGCGAAGCGCGTGCGCGACGCGGCGGGGCGGGTCGGCCGGCAGGTGGCGATCCTCCAGGACCTCCCCGGGCCCAAGCTGCGCATCGGCGGTCTCAAGGACGACATCGCCGAGCTCAAGCCGGGGGAGACGCTCGTCCTCGACTGCGGGAGCGAGGAGGACGGCGATGCCCACCGGATGTCGGTGAGCTGGGTCGGGCTGGCCGCCGCCGTCGAGCCCGACGACGTCATCTACCTGGCCGACGGCAAGATCCGGCTGCGGGTCAGCTCGATTACCGACTGCGAAGTCGAGACGACGGTCGAGATCGGCGGCACGGTGGCGCGCCGGCAGGGCCTGAACGTCCCGGGTTCCACGCGCGGGCTCGATGCCGTCCCGGCCGACGACCTCGAGATGCTCCAGTTCGGCGAGTCCATCGGGGTCGACATGGTCGCGCTCTCCTTTGTCCGCACGGCCGAGGACATCGAATATGTGCGCCGGCACACCCGCCTCCCCCTCATCGCCAAGATCGAGAAGCCCCAGGCCGTGGATGCTGCGGAGGACATCATCCGGGCGGCCGACTGCGTCATGGTCGCCCGCGGAGACCTGGGCATCGAGCTGGCGATCGAGACCGTCCCGATCGTGCAGAAGCAGCTGCTGCGCACGGCCGGGCGGCTCGCCCGCCCGTCGATCACAGCCACGCAGATGCTTGAGTCGATGGTCAATTCCTCGCGCCCCACGCGCGCCGAGGTGGCCGACGTGGCCAATGCGATTCTCGACGGCACCGACGCGGTGATGCTCTCGGCCGAAACGGCCATCGGCTCCTATCCGGTCGAGGCGGTCGCGATGATGGCCGCGGTGGCGGAGCGCACCGAGCGCACGCTGCCGTATCAGCTGTGGAACGAGGAGCGCGTCCGGCGCGACGCCCGCGACCCGGCCTACACGGTCGCGTACAGCGCCTGCGCCGCCGCCCGCGACCTCAGCCTGGCCGCCCTCGTCGTGCCGACGCTCTCCGGGCGCTCGGCGCGGCTCATCTCCGCCCACCGGCCACAGGTCCCGATCTTTGCCCTGTCACCCGGGCGGGAGACCGTCCGGCGCTGCGGGCTCATGTGGGGCGTGCAGGCAGGCTCCATGCGGCGCCACGAGGTCACCGAGGCGCTCATCGCCGACGCCGCCCGCCGGGTCGTCGAGCTCGGCTGGGTCCAGTCGGGGGCGCGCGTCGGCATCACCGCCGGCCTCCCCAGCGGGCGCCCGGGCACGACGAGCTTGTTCCAGATCCAACGGGTGTAGCCCGGCCGGGGGACGGGCTGTGCGCGGTGCGCGGTGCGCGGTGCGTCGTGCGGCGTCGTGCGGCTCGACGCCGGGTGCGTCCCAAGGCCCCCGACTCCGACGCCGGGTGCGCGCCAAGCCCCCCGACGCCGGGGTGCGTCCCAAGGCCCCCTTCGTCGAGTGGAACGCCCAAATACCCCACTCGACGCCGGGAAAATGCGCGTTGGGGAAATGAGCCCGCGTAGCCGGCAATCGTCCCCACCTCGCCGAAATAGGGACGCGAGCGGGGTGTTGTACGCAACCGCTCCCCCCGCCTTCCCGCCGGCGCCCCCCCGCCCACGCCCCGCGCCGCCCTACGCCGCGGCCCGGGCGTAGAACTCGGCCTCCTCCCGGCCAAGCTCGGTCGCCGGCCCTTCGCCGTAGAACCATTCCCGCGCGATGCGGTGAAAGTTGGCCCGCGCGTGCAGCTGGGCGAGCACGGCGAGCGTCAGGACCTCCATGCGCCGGCCGAAGATGTGGTCGGGCGGGGCCGATTCGTGCCGAAGCTGGCCGAAGTACTCCGAGCGCGGATCGCTCATATCGATGAGCACCTGCGTGGCGAACTCGGGCGTGAGCTGCATCTCGACGTCCTCGGTGTACCACGAGGTCGCGGCGCGGAAGTGCTCGAGCACGAGGTCGGGATCGAACTTGTCGGGCTCGGGAAAGAAGCCGGTCTCCGTGCCCAGGCGCATGATCGTCTCCGTGTCGCCCTCGATGATCGCGCGCGCGACGGCGATCTCGAGCTCGACCGCGCCCGGCGGCATGCGCTTGAAGAGCCCGAAGTCGAGGAAGGCCATGCGCCCATCGGCGAGCAGGAGCGAATTGCCCGGGTGGGGATCGCCGGAGAACTGGCCGTGGCGGTACAGGCAGCCGAAGTAGAAGCGGTAGAGGATCTCGGCGATGCGGTTGCGCTGGTCCTGCGGGTAATCCTTGAAGGCCTCGAAGCGGAGCCCCTCGACGAATTCGGAGACCATCACGCGCTCGCGCGAGAGCGAGCTGATGACGTCGGGAATGACGATGAACGGGTGCCCGCGGAAGATCCGAGCCAGGGTCCGCTGGTTCTGGGCCTCGAGCTCGTAGTCGAGCTCCTCCTCGATCCGGTTGCGGATCTCGGCGCCGATCGCCTTGGGATCCATGCCCGGGGCGATGCGTTTGGCCAGGCGAAGGATGAGCCCGAGGTTCTGCATATCGGCGCGCACGGCGGCGGCGACGCCTGGGTACTGGACCTTGACCGCCACCTCGCGGCCGTCCTCGAGCCGTGCGCGGTAGACCTGGCCGATCGAGGCGGCGGCGATCGGCTCCTCGTCGAAGTCGGAGAACACGTCCGAGAGCTTCTCGTCGAGTTGCTCCTCGATCACCTTGCGCATGTCCCGGAAGGTCACCGTAGGAGCCGCGTCGCGAAGCGCTCCGAGCTTGCGCTGAAACTCCTCCCGGTATTCCTCGGGGACGACGCCGACATCGAGGAACGACATGACCTGACCGACCTTCATGGCGGCGCCC
The DNA here is from genome assembly GCA_963795525.1 of uncultured Solirubrobacterales bacterium. GTDB lineage: Bacteria > Actinomycetota > Thermoleophilia > Solirubrobacterales > Solirubrobacteraceae > Palsa-465. Next base: position 477,254 of record CAWCIA010000004.1, on the reverse strand, counting down.
TTCATCGTGCCGAGCGCTTCGACGATCTGTTCGGCCGCCTCGATGTGCCGGCGCTCGAGCGCCGCCTGGCGCCCTTCCTTGGTTCGCGCGACGTTCGCCGCCCGGGTGCCGGCCTGGCGGATCGCCTGACCTGCCGCTAGCCCCCCGATCTTTGCGGTACGCCCCACGCGTGAGGTGGGGATCTTGTCTTTCGCCACTGGTCTGAGAGATGCTAGCCCGCCGCCGGTTGCCGGCCGGCGGTCTCACGCTCCACGCGCGAGCCCGGAACGATGTCGTCGCTCCCGTCCTCCCAGCGCACCCAGGCCTTGTGGCCGCCGTCGTAGTCGTCGCCCAGGAGGATGAGCGTGGCCGGCTCGCCAAGCGCCCGGCACCGCTCTTCGCCCTCGGGATCGAGCCCGCGCCAGATGCGCACGAAGCGGTTGCGCTCGAGCTCCTCGGCCACTGTCGTCGGGTCCGTGTGGCCCGGATGGATGCGCGTCGCCGGGGGCAGGCTCAGCAGCGTGTCCATGATCGAGGACTTCAGGTCGCCGTAGGTCGTGTGGCCGGGGGCGCGGACACCGCCGACCGAGCCCTTGAACAGAGTGTCACCGGTGAATACGTCGGAGCCCTCGATGAGGAGGGAGATCATCCCCGCCGTGTGGCCCGGAGTGTGCAGGGGCCGGATCTCGAGCGCGCCCGATTCGATCGTCACGTCCGGCTCGAGCGTGCCCGTGGCCTGGGGGACGAGATCACGCTCGAGGGGGTGGATGAGAACCGGGGTTCCGGGATGGCGCGCAAGGACCTTGTCGAGCTCGGCCACGTGGTCGTGGTGATGGTGGGTGAGCAGGATGTGCGTCAGCGCGAGCTGGCCGCGCTCGAGGAAATCGAGCAGCGGGGCCACGGGACCGCCGGCGTCGATCATCACCGCGTGGCCGCCGGGCTCGTCCGCCACCACGTAGGTGTTCGACAGCCACGAGTCGTCCATCGCGCGTTCGACGATCACGACGCACGCTCGATGATCTCGATCCGGTACTGATCGGGGTCGCGCACGAAGCAGAGCCGGTTGCCGCCGTCCCGGATCGTGTACGGCGGTCGCTCGGGTTCGATGCCCAGTTCCTTCAGGCGGGCCAGGGTGCCGTCGAGGTCGTCCGTCGTGATGGCGATGTGGCCGTAGCCCGTCCCGACGTCGTAGGGCTCAGTGCGGCCGACGTTGAACGTCAGCTCCAGACGGGGGTCATCGCCGTCCTCGGGGAGGTTCATGAAGACGTTGATCGCCTCCTCGCGGATGGGCATCCGGCGCTTCTCCTCGAAGCCGAGGGCCTCGTAGAACGCCACCGAGCGGTCGATGTCGGTGATGCGGTAGCAGGTGTGGATCAGGCTCATGCCCCAAGCCTATCCCTGAGCCGCGTGGACGGCGCGGCGCCATGGCTGTCGGCAATCACGTCTCAAGGTGTGCTGTCAACCGCCGAATAACCGGACAGCAGGCGGGTATTTACTACCGACCGGGCCGGGAAACCACGCTCTCCCGTGAGGAGGAGAACGGGTCTCCCATCGAGACGGACCTCGCCCCACAGACGTTCCGCCGTCATCGCGCCTGTGGACGGACAGGCGCGGTGACAGGGGCGATGACAAGCTTTCACGAGCCCGCATAGGCAATGGTGAGAGGTTGCCGGGGCGGATGCTTGTGTGATATCGAACACACGTCCAGGGCGGTCCCCCGGCCCATGTAAGCAATCCGTCTATAGGACTTAACCCCTCTCTAGAGGCGCGCCCGCACTGCCGAGGAAGGGTATATCCGCTGCCACCACGCGCAGCGGTGACGGGCCACCGTCCAGATACCGGCCCGAGTCCGCTTCCTCACAACACAAGGACCGTACCTGTCGTGATGCGTCATGCCGTCGCGCGCTGGATCCACGCCGTTTCCCCCCGGCGCGCCGCTGCAGCCTTCGTGCTCAGCAGCCTCTTCGTCGCTTGCTGCCCCGCCCTGGCCAACGCCCAGGGGATGATCGGCTTCAACCGCGAGACCTACAACTACTCCAGCACCCTCTCCATCGCCCAAGAGGCGAGCAGCTACCAGGAGATGGTGCTCCAAGCGACCAACGCGAGCCTCGTGCCCCAGCTCAAGGCGGCCAACCCCCACCTCAAGGTCTTCCTCTATGAGGGGATCGATGCCGCCGAGAACCAGACCCAGGCCCGCACCTCGTGCACCTCGGCTCCGTGGGATATCGCGAACCATCCGAGCTGGCTCCTGAAGGACCAGAACGGGAACCCGATCATCAACGGACCGATCTTCCTCGTCGATCCGGGCAACACGGGCTACCAGCAGACATGCCTGGCCAACGTGATCGCCACGGCCAAGGCCGGCGGGTTCGACGGCGTGTACTGGGACATGGTGAGCGGATCGCTCGCCTGGTCTCTGCCCGCGGGTGAGACTGTCCCCGCGTACGCCTCGACGACGACCTGGCAGAACGCCCTCACGTCGATGCTGACCTACGGCTACCAGCAGCTACACGCCAACGGCCTCCTGCAGGTGGCCAACGTCGGGGGCGCGTACCTGACCCCGGGCCTGTGGCAGCGGTGGAACGGTGTCATGGACGGGGCTGAGGACGAGGCCTTCACCAATCAGGGCACCGGTGGCCTCGCCGCCGGCATCTGGGCGTGGCCGAAGCAGGTCGCGGAGATCCAGTGGTCGGAGGCCAACGGCAAGATGCTGATGCTGCACTCGTATCAGACGAACGAGTCCGGCCTCACCTACGGCCTGGCCTCGATGATGCTCGCGGCCGACGGCAACACCACGTACTCGACCTCGAACAACTGCTACGCCAGCTGCGAGCAGTTCATCCCCGAGTACACGACGGCCGACCAGCTCGGCGCGCCAGTCGGCAGTTACATGCAGCTGCCCAACGGCGTCTACGAACGCTGGTTCCAGAACGGCGTCGTCGTCGTCAATCCGACGGCCAACACCGTGCCGACATTCTCGCTCGGCGGCCACACCTACAGTGGCTCGCAGCTGACGAACGTCACGAGCGTGAGCATGGGCCCGACGAGCGGCTACGTCCTGCTCGACACCAGCCCGGGCACGATCTCCACGCCGGTGAGCGTCGTGGCACCGACGATTTCGCCGACGCCGGTGCTCGGCGCGAAGCTCACGGCCAACGTCGGGACCTGGACCGCCAGCCCGGCTCCGGTCTACTCCTACCAGTGGAGCCGGTGCGCCGCCGGGACATGCACGCCGATCGCCGGCGCGACCGCCTCGACGTACACCGTCCAGTCGATCGACACCGGCTCCTCGCTCGAGGTCTCGGTGACCGCCAGCAACAGCGGCGGCATCGCCACCGCCACCTCGGCGCAGACCGCGGCCGTGGCCGCGCCCAGCTTCACGCTGAGCGACTCTCCCGGCAGCGTCACGCTGACCCATGGCTCGGGCGTGTGGGTGCACGTGTACGTCAACGGCATCAACGGATGGAACAGTGCAGTGACGATGAACGTCAAGGGCCTGCCCGCCGGAGCAACCTACGTCTGGGTGCCCCAGACGACGAAGACCTCGACGATCCTCGCCATCAACACGACGGCGGCATCGATCGGGACCTCACAGCTCACGATCACCGGGACGTCCGGCTCGCAGAGCGCAACCACCAGCTTCGCGCTGACGGTGAAGTAGCCAGGGAAGGTGTCGTAACCTAGGCGCTCGATGGCGGACACGGCCAAGATCGCCAAGCTGCTGAAGCTTGTCGCTCAGGGAGTCGCGGCACACGACCGCGAGAACCCCGATCACCACACGTGGGGGATCGGAATGGCCTATTTCGACATCGAGCGCCTGGGTCTTGAAGAAGGCGAGGAACTGCTGCCCGGCATTGTTCTCCAAGGTGATGGAGGCATGACCGGGCAGTTCCGCGTTCTCTGTGACGGTCAGCACGGCGAGGGCGAGACCGAGGCCGAGGAGGAGATCGTCGAGGCGGTGTCCTCGCAGGAGATCGCCGAGCCCGCCCACGCACCCGGTCCGACCCCCCCGGTGCGCCCGCCGCTCTAGCGTCGCTAGCTCTACGCGGACGGCGCGGGGATCCCCGCGCGCCGAGCGACCTGCGCGGTCAGCTCCGTGATGACCGGGCAGGCGATGCCGTGCCGGGCCGCCGCGCGCAGGACGGAGCCGGCGATGGCGTCGAGCTCCGGCGTCCGCCCCGCGGCGATGTCGCGCTGCATCGAGGATCCCAGCCCGGGGTGGGCTTCCGCGAGCTCCGCTCGGGTGGCGCTCGGGTCGACGGCCGCGCCGTCGGCCGCCGCGACCGCCGCGCACTCCGCGATCGCGGCCTCGAGCGCGGCTCGGAGCTCGGGGTCGTCTCGGATCTCGCCCAGCGGCCGGCCGAAGGCGCTCGTGGTGAGCGCGAGCGCAGCCAGGCGGACGAGCTTCGACCACAGGACCTGCGCCTCGCTCTCGCCCATGAGCACGGGGACGCCGACGCGCTCGAGCGTGGCGGCGAAGCGGTGCAGCGGCTCGCGCAGCTCGTCGCGGTCGGCCGCAAGGTCGACTCGCAGGAACGGGCTCGTCTGGACGATCCGCCCCGGCGCGGGACGATCGGACTCGACGCGGATGACGCCCGCGGCCACATGGTCGGCCCCGAAGCGCTCGCGCACGACATCCATGTGATCGCGGCCGTTGAGCACGGGAACGACGAGCGCCGGCGCGGTGGCGATCCGCTCGAGCGCCCGCGCGAGCCCGGTCGCCTTCGTGGCCAGGATGAGGACGTCGACCGGCTGCTCGAGCCGGGACACGGCGCGCGGATGCGCGGTGAAGTCCCCGAGCCGCAGGCTCTCCACCTCGAGACCGCGCCCCGCGATGATTGCCGCCGACTCTTTGCGCGCGACGACGACCACGTCCTCGCGGCCGCGCGCGAGGGCGGCGGCGAGAATGCCGCCCACCCCGCCGGGACCGAGGACCGCGATGAGCACGGCGACAGCCTGCCACAGGTAGGCTGGCGGAACATGGCCCGCGCCCGCCAAGGCACTTACTCGATCGTCGCGCGGGATCCCAGGACGGGCGAGCTCGGCGTCGCCGTCCAGTCGCACTGGTTCTCCGTCGGGCCGATCGTTCCTTGGGCCGAGCCGGGCATCGGCGCGGTTGCCACCCAGGCCAACGTCGAGGTCTCCTACGGTCCCCGCCTCCTCGAGCTGCTCGCCGGCGGCGTCGCCGTGCAGCAGGCCCTCGAGATGCTCCTCGCCGCCGATCCCGGAGCCGAGAGCCGGCAGGTCGCAGTCGTGGATGCCGCCGGACGCGTGGCCGCCCACACCGGTCCGAGCTGCATCCCCTTCGCCGGCGACATTCAGGGCCACGGGGTGAGCTGCCAGGCCAACATCATGGCCAGCGAGCGCGTGTGGCCGGCCATGCTCGAGACCTTCACCGCCTCGCCGGGCCCGCTCGCCGATCGTCTGCTCGCCGCGCTCGACGCCGCCGAGGCAGAGGGCGGCGATCTCCGAGGCCGCCAGTCCGCGGCGCTGCTCGTCGTGCCCGCGAGTGGCGCGGCCTGGGAGATGACGGTCAGCCTGCGCGTCGAGGACCACGACGCCCCGCTCGTCGAGCTCCGCCGCCTGCTCCGCCTCCACGACGCCTATGTGCTCGCCGGCCGCGGCGACGAGCTCGCCGGAGAGGGGCGGCACGCCGAGGCAGGCGTGCTCTATGAGCAGGCGAGCGAGCTTGCGCCGGACAACCACGAGCTCCTCTTCTGGGCCGGGCTCGGCGCCGCCCAGTCGGGCGATCTCGAGACGGGTGCGCGCCGGGTGCAGGCGGCCATCGCCATACAGCCCGGCTGGCGCGATCTCCTCGATCGGATACCCGCGGACGTCGCCCCGGGTGCGGCCGAGGTGCTGAGCTTCATTTCCCGGCGCGGATAGCTACGGTTCCCGGCCCATGCCGCTCGAGATCGCACGAGTTCGCGGCTTCGCCGATCTGCGCCAGTTCGTCGCGCTTCCCTACCGCCTCCACGCCGGCACGCCGTGGAGCCCGCCTCTGCGCCTCGAGCGTTACCAGTTCCTCACGCGCAAGCTCAACCCGTACTTCAAGCACGGGGAGGCTGAGTACTTCCTCGCCCGGCGTGACGGTCGCGTGGTCGGCCGCGTCAGCGCCCAGGTCGACCACGCCTACAACGCCTACCACGACACCCGCTGGGGCGGTTTCGGGTTCCTCGAGTTCGAGGATGACCAGGAGGTCCTCGATGCCCTGCTCTCGGCGGCCGAGACCTGGCTCCGAGGCCACAACTGCGAGCGCATGGTCGGTCCGATGGACTTCACGATGAACGAGGAGAGCGGGATCCTCTACGAGGGCTTCGAGCTCGAGCCGCTCATCCGCCAGCCCTGGCATCCGCCGTATTACCAGGCGCGCTGCCAGGCGGCCGAGCTGACGAAGGCCATGGACCTCTACAGCTGGCAGCTCTACATCTCTGACCGCGAGCGCATGCACCCCGTCCTCCCCAAGGCGTCCGAGCGCGCGCGGACGAAGTTTGGCATCACCATCCGACCGATGTCGCGACGCCACCTGCGCCGCGAGCTCGACGAGTTCGCCAAGGTCTACAACGCCGCCTGGTCACACAACTGGGGCTTCTCGCCGTACGGCAAGGAGGATCTCGACGCGCTGGCGCTCGACTTCCAGCTCGTGTACGACAAGAACTGGTTCATGATCGCCGAGAACGGCGATGAGACCGTCGCCATCGCGATCACGATCCCCGATATCAACCAGGTCTACAACAAGATGCAGGGCCGGCTGCTGCCGCTCGGGTGGTGGTACTACCTCAACCGCAGCCGCATCATCGACCGGGTCAGGATCGGCTTTCTCGGCGTGCTCCCCGAGTACCAGCACACGGGCGTCGCCGCCGCCCTCTACATGCGGCACTTCGAGACGGCCGAGCGCAGTCGCCAGAATCAGGGCGAGGCGAGCTGGATCCTCGAGACCAACACGGCCATGAACCGCGGTCTCGAAGCCATGGGCGGACGGATCGTCAAGCGCTGGCGTGTGTATGAGCGGATGCTGGAGGGCACCGCCTGAGGCGGCCGTGCCGGTTCCACCCGAGATAGTCGCCCGGGGCCCCTGGGAGGTCGATCAGCTCGAGGTCTCCTGGCAGGAGGATCCATTCCGACCGTCCGCGAGCGAGACCGAAGCCGCGGACGTGGCCCTGGACGAGCTGCGCCGCCGCGGCTCTCCCAGCCACGACGGCTTCGCGGCCCGGCTGGCCGGCTTCGACGCCCGTCCCCACGCGCTCTCCCTCCAGCTCCAGCCCGCCCGGTGGGCCCTGCGCCTCATCCCGTCCCGCGCCGCCGGGAGCCTCTCGGCGCTCTGCATCGTCCGCTCGGCCGAGGGAGACTGGCTGGCGGGCCGGCGGGCGCAGTGGCTCGCATCCTGGGCTGGCCGCTGGGCCCTCGGCGCCGGGGGGGCGGTGGAGGTCGACGAGAACCCGGCCGACACCCTGCGGCGCGAGCTGGACGAGGAATGGTCGGTCGTCCCCGAGCGCCTGCGAGTCGAGGCGCTCGTCCAGCTTCCGAGCGAAGCCGTGCTCTTCGTCGGCCAGGCCTGGCTCCATCCCGGCGCGACGGTCACCCCGGATGACGAGCACGACGACTTCGCCTGGTGGCCTGCCGATCTCGCGCGGTGGCCGGCGCACGCCGACGAGCCGCTGCGCCGGATCGCCGCGCTTCTCAGCGAGACATGACCCCGGTCACCTTCCGGCGGCTCGAGCGCGTGTCCTTCGGGCACTCGACCGTGTACCTCGCGCTGCTCATCTGCGCCTTCGCGCTCGGGAATCCCGAGCCGTGGACGTTCGTGCTCGGGCTGGCGCACGGTCTGCTCTGGATCGGCATGTCGATCGTCTGCATCTGGGCTGCGCGCGCTCGCATCATCCCCTTCTGGCTTGCGGTCACGGTCGCCGTGCTCGGCGGGCTCGGGCCGTTCGCGGGCTCTCTTGGGTTCCTCGTGGCCGAGCGCCGAGCCCGGCAGGCACGGCTCGCCCAAGGGTCCCAGAAGTGACCGTGATCGCCCGCGGAAAGCCGCTTTCACTCGTTACAGTAAGTGTCCATGGCGATTGACTCGAGCCTGGTCCAAGTCGTGATGCCCGCCATGGGCGATTCGGTCGCTGAGGGCACCGTGCTCGAATGGCACAAGCAGGAGGGCGATCCGGTCCAGGCAGACGAGACGCTCGTCGAGATCTCGACCGACAAGGTCGACGCGGAGGTGCCGTCCCCCGCCACCGGCGTCGTGGTCAAGATCCACGCCGCCGAGGGCGACACGGTCACGGTCGGCGCCGTCCTGGCCGACATCTCCACCGACGGCTCCGCCGCTGTGGCTCCGATCACGGGCGACGTCGAGGGCAGCGCCGCGGCTCCGGCCACCCCCGTCTCCGCCGAAGCTCCGCCGGCCACCGCACAGGAGGCGGTCGCCGCGGCGGCCACCGAGGCCGCCGGCGACGCCGCCAGCTCGGCCAGCCAGGGCGAGTCGATTGACATCGTCACCCCGACGGGCGGGGAATCCGTCACCGAGGGCACGATCCTCGAGTGGTCGGTGAAGGTCGGCGACGTCGTCAAGGACGGAGACACGGTCGTCGAGATCTCGACCGACAAGGTCGACATGGAGCTCCCAGCGCCCGCTTCCGGGCGGATCTCCGAGATCCTCTTCGCCGAGGGCGACACGGTTACCGTCGGTCAGGTCATCGCGCGCATGGTGGCGCAGGACGCGCCTGCGCCCGCCGACGCGACCCACGCCGACGGCGCCCCGGGGGTCGCCCCGAGCGCCCCGGCCGACGGCGCCCCGAGTGCCCCGGCCGCGCCGGCGGCCCAGCCGGACACGGGCGTCTCGCCGGTCGCGCGCCGCATCGCCGCGGCCGAGGGCGTCAACCTGACCGGCGTCCAGGGCAGTGCGCGCGGCGGGCGCATCACCAAGGCCGACGTTCTCGCCGCCGCTACCAACGGCCACGGGGCCACCGCGGGGCCCGCGGCCGCGGCTCAGAGCCAGCCGATCCGCGGCGGCGCCGCCGCTCTCGCCCGCTACATGGACGAGAGCCGCTCGATCCCGACCGCGACCTCCTTCCGCACGCTTACGGTCAGCGCACTGGAACAGCGGCGCGCCCAGCTCAAGGCCGCCGGCCACCGCGTGTCCTTCACGCACCTGATCGCGTACGCGATCGCGCGGGTGGCCACCGCGGAGATGCCTGTCATGGCCCACCACTTCGCCGAGGTCGACGGCAAGCCCCACCGCGTCAACGACGGTGCCTGCAACCTCGGCCTCGCCGTCGACGTCGAGAAGAAGGACGGCTCGCGCACGCTCATGGTGCCGGTCATCCGCGACGCCGGCTCGATGACCTTCGCCGAGTTCCTCGACGCGTACAACGCGCTCGTGGAGAAGGCGCGCACGAACACGCTGACGGCCGACGATCTCACGGGCGGGAACCTCACCCTGACCAATCCGGGCGGCATCGGCACCATCGCCTCGGTCCCGCGCCTCATGGTCGGGCAGGGCACGATCGTGGCCACCGGATCGATCGCCTATCCGGTCGGGCTCGGTCGGATCGGCAAGGCGATCGGTGCGGAGAAGGTCATGACGATGACCTCGACGTACGACCACCGGATCATCCAGGGCGCCGAATCGGGACGCTTCCTCCAGCGCATCGAGACCTATCTCCAGGGCGAAGAGGGCTTCTACGAGTCCGTGTTCGCGGCGCTTTCAGTCGAGCTGCCGCCGCTCGCGGCTCCGCCGGAGCCGGCCGCCCTCGCCGCCGCCCCCGCACCGGCGACCCCGACCGCGGCCGCCGCGGTCACTGAGGAGATGCTCGCCGCCGTGCAGGCGGCGACCTCGCTGCTCAAGGCGCACCGCACCCACGGACATCTCGCCGCCCGCCTCGACCCGCTGGGCCGCGAGCCCGAGGGCGACCCGGCCCTCGCCCCCGAGCCGCTCGGGCTCACCCAGGAGCTCATGGCGAAGCTGCCGGCCCGCATCCTGCGCATGTACGTGCCGGGCGAGACGCTGGCCGACGCGCTTCCCCACCTCCACGACACCTACTGCGGTCCGATCGCCTACGAGATCGAGCACATCGCCTCACACCGCCAGCGTCTGTGGCTGCGCGAGGCCATCGAGTCGGGCAAGTTCCGTCAGCCATTGACCCAGGACGAGCAGAAGACGTTGCTGCGGCGCCTGACCGAGGTCGACGCGCTGGAGCGCTTCATGCACAAGGCTTACCTCGGCCAGAAGCAGTTTTCGATCGAGGGCCTCGACATGACCGTTCCGATGATCGATGAGCTCATCCAGCTCGCGGCCACGCGCGGCGGTCGCGAGGTCGTCGTCGGCATGGCGCACCGCGGTCGACTCAACGTGCTCGCCCACAACCTCGGCCGCCCGTATGACTCGATCTTCGCCGAGTTCGAGGGCTCCTCCACGCTGGAGCCGATCACCACGATCCCCCAGGGCGGCACCGGCGATGTCAAGTATCACCACGGCGCCCAGGGCTCCTACCAGCTCCCCAGCGGCGAGTCGATCATCGTCCGGCTCGAGTCAAATCCCTCGCACCTGGAGTTCGTGGCTCCGGTCGCTCAGGGCGCCACGCGAGCCGCCCAGACCACCCGCCAGGGTCCTCATGCCCATCGGGACACCGATGCGGCCATCCCGATCATCCTCCATGGCGACGCCGCCTTCCCCGGCCAGGGGGTCGTGGCCGAGACGCTCAACCTCCAGGCGCTGGACGGGTACACGGTGGGCGGCACGATCCACCTGATCCAGAACAACCAGGTCGGCTTCACCACCGATCCCGACGACGCGCGCTCGACGACCTGGGCCTCGGATCTGGCCAAGGGCTACGACGTACCGATCATCCACGTCAACTCCGACGACGTGGCCGCATGCGTCTCCGCCGTGCGCCTCGCCTTCGCCTTCCGCCAAGAGTTCGGCCATGACGTGCTCATCGATCTCATCGGCTACCGCCGCTTCGGGCACAACGAGGCCGACGAGCCCGCCTACACGCAGCCCGAGATGTACCAGGTGATCAAGAAGCACCCGCCGGTGCGCGAGCTCTTCGCCCGCCAGCTCATCGAGCAGGGGGTTGTCTCCGAGCGGGAGTCCACGGAGATGACCGACGGGGTGTGGGAGACGCTGAGCGAGCAGCATCAGCGCCTGAAGGCACGGATCGCGGCGGCACGCGAGGTCGATCACCAGACCGGCGAGTACCAGCTCGATCGCACCCCCTCGCCCGAGGTCAAGACGGCGGTCTCCCACGACCGCCTCAAGGTCCTCAACGAGGAGCTGCTTGCCGTTCCCGACGGATTCACCGTGCATCCGAAGCTCGTCAAGCAGCTTGAGCAGCGCCGCGAGGCCTTCGCATCCGAGCGGGATGACGGCCGCGGCGCCCCGTCAGGCGAGGCTGGAGGGCGAGTGGGCGGCGAGCGGGCGGGCGTACTGTGGGCCCACGCCGAGGCGCTCGCCTTCGCCTCGCTGCTCACCGAGGGCATCCCCATCCGCCTGACCGGCCAGGACACCGAGCGGGGCACGTTCAGCCAGCGCCACCTCGTCCTGCACGACCCGAAGACCGGGCAGGAGCACTCGGCCATCCAGCAGCTCCCGGGCGCGCTGGCTCCGATGGAGCTCCACAACTCGCCGCTCTCGGAGATGGCATGCGTCGGCTTCGAATATGGCTACTCCCAGGAGGGACCGGAGACGCTCGTGCTCTGGGAAGCCCAGTTCGGCGACTTCGTCAACGGCGCCCAGGTCATCATCGACCAGTTCATCGTCTCGGGCCTGGCCAAGTGGGGGCAGAGCTCGCGGCTCACGCTGCTCCTTCCCCACGGGTACGAGGGCTCGGGACCCGAGCACTCCTCCGCGCGTCTCGAGCGCTTCCTCCAGCTCGCGGCCGAGGGCAACATCCGCATCGCGTCCCCGACCACACCGGCGCAGTACTTCCACCTCCTGCGCCGACAGGCGCGCATCGCCAAGCAGCGGCCGCTCGTCATCATGACCCCGAAGAGTCTGCTCCGGTTGCCGCAGGCTACGAGCCGCGTCGAGGAGCTGGCCACGGGCCGTTTCTCGCCCGTGCTCGCGGATCCAGGGGCGGCTCCTGAGCAGGTGCGCCGTCTCCTCCTGTGCTGCGGCAAGGTGTTCTACGACCTCAGCGGTCACCCCGACCGCGCGCAGCGGCCGGAGGTGGCCATCGGCCGCGTCGAGCTCCTCTATCCCTTCCCCCAGGCAGAGATCCTCGAACTCATCTCCTCCTACCCCAACCTCACCGAGGTCGTGTGGGTCCAGGAGGAGCCGCGCAACATGGGCGCCCGCGCCCACATGTCTCCGCGCCTGCTCCAGATCCTCCCCGCCCATCTTCAGTTCGGCTACATCGGGCGTCCCGAGCGCGCCGCCTCGGGCGAGGGCTATCCGGTCGCGCACGCGGCCGAGCAGAACCGAATCGTCACGACCGCGCTCGACCTGGATGCCGCGGTCTCGCAGTACCCGCGCAAGCCGCCCGGCGAGCGATAGGAACACCGGGTTGCGCGGGTAGGCTTGCCCCGCCGCGCGTGTGCGCGCGCCCGCCGCGCCCGCCCGCGTGCGCGGTGGAGAGAGGTCCACCCGCGTCGATTGGAGACTCGATGCAAGCTGCTGTGCTGCGCCCCGGCCGCCACCGTGCCCTGGCCGGCGTGATCGCCGTCACCGCGTTCCTCATCACCGCCGTCGTCCCTGCCGCCGCCTCGGCGGCCAGCGGCCCCTACGTGTCGCTGGGCGACTCGTATACCTCGGCGCCGCTCGTGCCCGTGCCGACGGGCAACCCCATCGGGTGCGGGCGCTCGACTAGCAACTACCCGTCCGACGTGGCCCGGGTCATCGCCCCGAGCACGTTCACCGACGTGAGCTGCGGGAGCGCGACCACGGTCAACATGACCCAGCCACAGTCGGTGCCCTTCGGCGGCACGAACCCGCCGCAGTTCAATGGGCTCGGCGCCTCCGACGCCCTCGTCACCGTGGGGATCGGCGGCAACGATGCCGGTCTCATCGGCGTGGCCGAGACCTGTGCCGAAACCGACGTGTTCAACCCCTTCGGCAGCGCCTGCAAGAACCACTACGACCCGTCGGGCAACCCGGCCAACGATCCGAACGTCGCCGCGGTCAACGCCGCCGGGCCGAAGATCGCGGCCGTCCTGGAGGGGATCCATACCCGCGCCCCCCAGGCGCGAGTGCTCATCGTGGGCTACCCGGACGGCCTGCCCGTCAACGGATCCAACTGCTGGCCGCTCGTCCCGCTGTCCTCCGGGGACATCAAGTACTTCAACGGTCTCGAGCAGCAGCTCAACTCGGTGATCGCGACCGACGCCGCGAACAACAACGCGACGTACGTCGACACCTTCACCTCGAGCATCGGTCACGACGCCTGCAAGCCGTCCGGGACCGCGTGGGTGAACGGGATCGTCCCGAACTCGGTCGCCTACCCGCTGCATCCCAACCAGGCCGGGGAGCAGAACATGGCCAACCAGGTCCTGGCCAAGCTGGGTTGATTGCAGGAAAGCGGCCGGGTCTCCCGGGCCCGGCCGCTTTTTGACAACCTTGTCCGATCCGCTTACGTAGAGACGGTTCCCGCAGAGACACCGCGCGTCGCCACCTCGCGCCGAATTTCGGCGTGCACGACATGGCGATCGATCTCGGCACGGCAAACACGCTGGTGTACGTGGGCAATCGCGGCATCGTCGTCTCCGAGCCGTCGGTCGTCGCCTCCGACACGGCCACCGGCGAGGTGCATGCCGTCGGCTCCGACGCGGAGCGGATGATCGGCCGCACGCCGGCCACGATCGCCGCCACCCGGCCGTTGCGTCACGGCGTGATCGCCGACTTCGAGGTCACCGAGGAGATGCTTCGGTACTTCATCCGGAAGGTGCTCGACCGCCGCATGGCGCATCCGCGCCTCATCGTGTGTGCGCCCTCGGGTGTCACCGAGGTGGAGAAGCGCGCCGTGGAGGAGGCCTCGCTCGCCGCCGGGGCGCGCCGGGTCCACCTGATCGAGGAGCCGATCGCCGCCGCCATCGGCGCGGGCATAGCCATCGAGGAGCCGATCGGGCGCATGGTCGTCGACGTGGGCGGCGGGACGAGCGAGATGGCGGTCATCTCGCTCGGCGGGATCGTCGTGTTCCGCTCGGTGCGCGTGGGCGGCTACGAGATGGACGAGGCGATCGGACACTACCTGCGCTCCGTCTACCAGCTCGCCGTCGGCTCGCGGACCGCCGAGTCGATCAAGATCTCCATTGGCTCGGTGATGCCGCAGACGCCCGAGGATACGATCGAGGTTCGCGGTCGCCACCTGATCACCGGCCTGCCCACGGCCATCCAGCTGCGGAGCGAGGAGGTGCGGGCCGCCATCTCGGCCCCGGTCCGCGAGATCATGCAGGGGATCCGCGACACGCTCGAGGAGACGCCACCCGAGCTGGCCAGCGACATCGCCCGCGACGGCATCCTGCTGGCCGGTGGGGGGACGCTCGTGCGCGGCTTCGCCGGCCTCGTGGCGAGCGAGACCGGGATGCCCGTGTTCTCGGCCGAGTCACCCCTGACCTGCGTGGCCACCGGCTCCGGTCAGGCGCTCGCGCATTTCGACCAGCTCTCGATCGCGAGCCGCTATGGCCGTCCGGCGCTCACGCCGGACTGGCGGACGGCCTAGCGAGGATCCGGCCTTGGCCGACGTGGATCTGCCGGGGCTGCTCGTCTGCCAGGAAACGCTCCAGCCGCTGTCCATCGTCCCCGAGGGCCTCTGGTCGGAGTCGGCGAGCCGGCTCTATCCGGTGACGGGCGGTCTCGTCTACATGGGCTATCCCCAGCGCGACACCGTGCTCATCGAGAGCACGATGCAGGAGGAGCACGAGTGGCAGGGCACGGTGGACAGTCTCGAGCGCGACGCCGAGTTCCTGCGTATGAGCGCGCCCCGAGCGGTGATGTTCATCAACCGCATGCGCGAGTTCGCTCCGCCGCCCGCGCGTGTGCTCGAGCTCGGCTGCGGCTCGGGCTGGTTCAGCTGGCTGCTGGCCCGCGCCGGGTACGACATGCATCTGTGCGACTTCGAGGCCAACTCACTCACGCTGGGCATGGGCCTGACGCACCCGAATATCGGCGAGGGCCGCCGGATCGTCGCCGACGCCCGCTACGCCCCGTTCGCCGACGGGACGTTCGACGTGGTTGTGATGAAGGAGTTCGTCCACCACGTCGAGGACTTCGAGGCCCTCTTCCGCGAGGCCGGCCGTGTGTTGCGCGACGGTGGCGTGCTTGCGGTCATGGAGCCGACCATGAGCGTTCTCAAGTGGCTCTACACCTGGCGGCATCCCGATCCCCACGAGGGTCATCGCCTGACCTGGGCGCGCCGATACCTCCGAACCCTCGGCGAGCTCGGTCTTGAACCTGTGTACGTCGGGGCGATCTACGACAACCGGGTTCCCCGCAACCCCCTCGTCCGGGCCGTCAATCGGATCGCCCGCCGCCGGGCCGCCCGGTCGGGAGGCCGGATCGACCTCCTCGGCCGTCTTCACCTCGACGCGCTCGGCTCGGGCAACCTCGTCGTCTTCGCCGCCAAGAGGCGCACGCTGGCGCCGCCCGCCCGCCTGCCGATGGTCACCATCGACCCCCAGACGATGACCACGCGCGGCGGGGACACGGCCCTGTACACCGATCGTCTGCGCCCGATCCTCGAGGAGGCTGCGGCGGGCATCGCGCCCTGACGCACGGCTCGCGGACGGCGTCCCGGCGCTCAGGCCGGACTGGTCGAGGGTGTCGCCGGCCGCCACGTACGGGTCACCCACTCCGCCGCGGTAACGACCGCGCACGCGGCGAGGATGACCAGGAAGGGGTCGACCGGCTCCCGGAAGCGCGGGGTCTCGGCGTTGACGAAGACGGCGCTCAGCCACAGGAGTACGGGGACGGCCCACAGCCACCGCGGTCCGGCCCGGGCCGAGGCGGTGAAGGCGCCGAGCAGCGCGACCACGGCGAGGAGCCAGAAGCTCACCACCCCGACTCCGGCCACGCCCGTCGGCAGCCCCTGGGCATAGGCCGAGGCGTGCCACGGGAACGACCCTTCGAGCTCGAGCAGCCGCCTGGTGTTGTCGAAGGCCACGACGATGGGGGATAGGGGATGGTCGCCGATGTAGGCGAGCGCCCGGCTCTGCAGGCGATCGCCGAGCTCCGGCTCGGTCAGCATCCGGGCGGCCCGGACGACGTCGCGGTCCTGCGGGATGCCGTAGAAGATCCGCCACTTGTAGGGGACGAAGTAGGCGGCCGAGTTCGGGTTGTAGGTACCGCGGAGGGTGATCCCGGTCTCGTCCGAGACGGGGATGAAACGATGCAGGACGACCGCGTTGCGGATCGTCCACGGCGCGATCGTGACCGCGCAGGCGAGCACGAGCACAACCACGTCGAGGAACGGAGGCCAGATCGTCCGTTTTCGAGGCCACACGCCGATCGCGAGCGGAATGAGCAGGATGGCCGCGTTCTCGTGAGCGAGAGCGGCGAGGCCGAGCAGGAACCCGGCCCCGGCGATCCACGGGTAGCGAGCCTCGCTCCTGCGCGCACGCAGCACCGTCCAGACCGACGCGAGGAGAAGTGGGGTGGCGAGGTTCTCCGCCACGACCACGGCCGAGAGCTCGATGAGCACGGGGTAGACCGCGGCGAGCGCGAGAGCCACGAGAGCGACCGTCCAGCCGGCGAGCTCGTAGGCGATGAGTCCGATGAAAGCGACCGTGGCCGTCCCGAGCACAGCGTCGGCGTAACGGGCCGGCTGGACGCTCGGACCGGCGGGCTCGGTGTGGCCGGTGATCCGGTCGACGGCGGCGAGCAGGTAGGAGAAGCCCGGCGGGAAGTACGCACTTGGTCCCTGGCTACCTCCGGCCCCGGTGCCCGGCCCGGTGGCGTTCGAGTAGTCCCCGGTGTGCGCGACCTCGCTGGCCAGCTTGAGATAGGACCCGGCGTCGTAGATCGGTGCGTACCTTGTCGTCTCGATCTGGACGGCGCGCACGGCAAAGGCGGCGAGGACGAGGACAATCGCGATCGTCCAGCGCAGCCGTGGGCTCATGGGCCGAGATTAATGCCAGGCGGGCGGCTTTTGCCAAGCGGACGCCAGCGGCACGTTCCCGCCCCGGGGGGCGACCGACGGACCGCGGCGCGCTACTTCCGGCCTAACCCCCGGCGCGGGGTCAGTGAATCCCGACGATTCCCGCGCAGACCCAGTTCGAGGCCCCCGCGCCGCCGTTCCAGATGCGGCTGGCCACGGCGTCCTGCTCCCCCTTCGAGGCCAGGTAGGCGGCCGGTCCGGCGCCCCCGAACAGCTTCCAGGTCGCGGGCATGATCTGGTAGTAGCCCGAGGCGCCGGCGCTGTTCGGCGGCAGATTCTGCCCGCCGGACTCGCACAGCACGATTGCGTAGGGGATCGCCCAGCCCCCGGATGGCCCGAGTGCCGGGCCGGCCGAGAAGCTGCCCGAGCCCGAGCCCGAGCCCGAGCCCGAGCTCGACGAGCCGCTTGGGGCCTGCGCGGCCGCGGCCGCGGCCGCCGCCGCCGCTGCCTGCTCGGCGCGGATGTGGTCGATCTGCCGGCGGAGGCTCCCGCTCGTGACCTGGCTGTTGGCCAGCGCGCTCCGCTGCGCGGAGAGCGCGCCAGCGAGCGCTGCCTGCTTGGAGGCGAGCAGCCCGTCCATGCCGCGCAGGGCCCGCTCGCGCAGCAACGCGCCGTTGGCGAGGCTCTGGTCGGTCCCCTGGAGACGCGTGAGCCGCCCCGACTCGCGGTCGGCCGCGGCCTTGGCTGCGCGCGTTACGGTGATCGCCTGCTGCTGTTCGTTCTCGGCGTCCTTGAGGAAGTTGACGGAGTCGAGCAGGTCAGCGAATCCGTGGGACTCGAGCACGACGGCCACAAGGTCGGGCTGGCCGCCCTCGTAGCTGCTCACGAGCTGGCGCGCGAGCAGCTTGCGAGCCCAGGCGAGGGCGCCGCGGAGCCTGCGCACGCGGGCGCGCTCGCGCGTGAGGGCGAACCCGACGCGGCGCAGGGCCGCCTGGTCGCGTACGAGATCAGCGTGCACGGCAGCTATGCGGCCCTGGATGAGCCGGATCTGACCGTCGAGCGAGGACACCGACGAGGCGAGCCCGCCGATGCTGTTGCTCAGGTGCTGCTGGCGCGCCTGCTGTGCGGCCAGCTGGGATTGGAGGTCGCCCAGACTGGGGGCGGCGGCCGAGGCGACGGGCAGCAAATCGACCGTGGCCAGGGTGCCGAACGTCGCCGCGGTCACAGCCACGGTGCTGAGAAGGGTGCGCCGGCCTAGCCTCGTCATCTGCGGTCATGCCTACGGGGTTAGCTGTCGGGCTCGCGCTGAACTGTTCGCGCTACGCCGCCATCAGGCGGGATTCGCCCCGAGGAAACCTGGGTCCCCCGCTTTCCCGCCGCGACGGGAAATTCGGCGTGTGCACCTTACCAACCCGCGCCGCGTGGCCGTCCCGGGCCGCGCGGGTCATAAGCTGCGGCGGGTGAGCGAGCAGCCGCGCGTCATATGCTGAGGCGGGTGAGCGAGCACGAGATCCTCGCGCGCGTCCGCGCGACCCCGCCCGGCTTCGTGCGCACCTACGGCGACGTCTCGCCCGGCGCTCCGCGCGCCGCCGGGGCGGCCCTGAGCCGCTGCGACGACGACCGCCTGCCCTGGTACCGCATCGTCCGCTCCGACGGCTCGCTGGCCAAGGGCACGCGTCAACGCCGTCTGCTCGAGGCCGAGGGCGTGCCCTTTCGCGGGGAGCGCGTGGACATGCGATCGGCGCGGTTGCCCGGGCTCTGATGTGGGTCCAGCGAGATATCTCACTGCCGGCGCGCCCGCGAGGCTTTCACCTGGTGACCGGGGAGGTGGTGGGCGCGCTGCCCGAGCTGGGCCAGGTCGAGATCGGCCTGCTCCACCTCCTCATCCGCCACACCTCGGCCTCGCTGGCCCTCAACGAGAACGCCTCGCCCGACGTGCGCCGCGATTTCGAGACGTGGTTCAACGAGGCGGTTCCGGAGCGGGCTTCCTACTGGACCCACACGCTCGAGGGCCCCGACGACATGCCCGCCCACATCAAAGCGGCGCTTCTCGGCCCCTCGCTCACCCTGCCGATCAGCCGGGGGCGGCTCGCGCTCGGCACATGGCAGGGGATCTACCTGTGCGAGCATCGCGATCGCGGTGGCGAGCGCTCGCTCCTCGCCACCGTGCACGGGTCGAACGGCGAGTAGCCGGCGCGGCCGGGCTCAGCGCGCCGCCCGGGCTCGGCGCGCCCGGGCTCAGCGCGCCGGGGCTCAGCGCCCGCGCCACTCGGGGTCGCGCTTCTCGGCGAAGGCGCGCGCCCCTTCCTGCGCATCCTCGGAGTGGAACACCGGATCGGAGATTGCGCCCTGGCGGGCAAAGAACTCCGCGTCCGGCCAGTCGGCCGACTCGAGCATGATTCGCTTGGTGGCCGCGAGCGCCAGCGGCCCGTTGGCCGCGATCGCTCCGGCCAGCTCGAGCGCCGCATCGACGGCGCCGCCGGGCTCGGTCAGGCGATTGACCAGTCCGAGCTCGTAGGCGCGCTCGGCCAGGATGGGATCGCCGGTGAGGGCTAGCTCCATGGCCACCGTGCGCGGAAGTGCCCGGGGGAGGCGGAGGAGCGCGCCTCCGGCGGCGACGAGCGAGCGCTTGACCTCGGGGATCCCGAGGCGGGCGCCCCGTGCCGCGACGATCAGGTCACAGGCGAGCGCCACCTCGAGGCCGCCGGCCACGGCAAAGCCCTCGATGGCCGCGATCAGAGGCTTGTCGGACGACCGCTGCGTGATGCCGGCGAATCCGCGGCCCTCGACGTGCGGCCGGTCCCCGGTCACGAACCCCTTGAGGTCCATGCCGGCGCAGAAGCCCTTTCCCGCCCCGGTGAGGACGCCGACGGACAGCTCGGCATCGGCGTCGAGCTCGTCGAGCGCGGCAGCGATCCCGCGCGAGACGGCACCGTTGACCGCGTTGCGCTGGTCGGGACGATTGATCGTGATGAGCAGCACGCGATCGCGCCCCTCGCTGAGGACCTCGCTCATGCGGCAAACAATTTCAGCTCGGGCTCGCGTTCGCCGCGGAGCACGGCGAGGTCGACCGCGACGCACTCGATCCCGCGGGCCTCAGCGAGCACCCGCGCCTGCCGCTTGATCACCTGCGCCGTGAGCACGCCCCGGCACGAGCCGAAGGCCGGATCGAGGCGGATGCGCTCGAGATAGCGCGTGAGCTGCTCGACCGCCTCGAGCCCGGCCACCCGCTTGATCTCGACCGCCACCCACTCCTCGTCGGCATCGCGGCACATGAGGTCGACGGGACCGATGTCGGTCGGCCATTCCCGGCGCACGAGGCGCAGCCCCTCGCCGCACCAGTGCGGCTGCTCGGCGAGAAGCTCCTGGAGGTGCGCCTCGACGCCGTCCTTGGCCAGCGCCGCGTCCTCGTCCGGCGACCCCATGTCGTGCTCGACGTCGGAGAGGACCTCGGCGATGGCGATCTCGAGCCGGTCCTCACTCGATCCGGCTCGCTTGCGCACGACCATCGAACCGGGTTGCTCCTCGATGACCGTGGGGGGCGTCATCCAGTTCAGTGGCTTGTAGCCGCCCGCGTCCGCGTGCACGAGGACGGAGCCGTCGGCCTTGACGATGATGAGGCGCAGCGCCTCGGGCAGCAGGGCGGAGAGGCGACCGGAATAGCGAACCTCGCAGCGGGCGACGATCAGGCGCATCGGATGGCCACCCTATGATCAGAAGCGGACAGCACCATGCGCAATCAGCTTCGCCCGCTCTTCGACCGCATCGTGATCAAGGAGCTCGATCCCGACCGGGTCAGACGCTCCGGACTGATCGTGCCTCCCGGCTCAGATGAGCCGCCGCCCCAGCACGGCATCGTCCTGGCCGTTGGTCCGGGCCTCGACTGGTGGGACCACGTGGGAGTGGTCATGCCGGTCAAGCCGGGCGACCACGTCGTCTTCCCCGCCGCCGCGGGAGGGTGGATCGAGGTCGACGAGGAGCGTCTGCTCGTGTGCCGGGTGGGGGAGCTGCTCGGGGTGCTCGAGCGAGTGGAGGACTGCCCCGCTTGCGGCGGCCGCCCACTGGCCCCGAACGAGGCCTGCCCGGTGTGCGGGCGCGAGGGAAAGGTCAGCTCGGCTCAGAGCGACTGACCCACCGCGGCGAACGATGTCCAATCAGGCACCGTGGCGGTGCTCGATTGGACAGAGCTCAGGCCGCGCTGCGCTCGCCGAACTCGCCGCGCTGCGCCGGCTCCCCGAGCTCGGCGGGTCGCGCCGGCTCCCCGAGCGCGTCGGGCTGCCCCGGCTCACCGAGCTCGCGCGGTTGCGCCGCTTCGACGCGCGCGAGCAGGTCGGTTACCTCCTCATTCGCCCCGAGGGCCAGGGCGCGCCGACAGGCACCGATGCACTCGCTCAGACGGTCGGTGCGCGCGAGCGCGTGCGCGTAGCTCGACCAGGCCATCGGCGAGTCCGGCTCGACCATCGTCGCGGCCTCCGCGGCGGAGACCTCGGCGCCGACCTCGCCCGCCAGGTGGTAGGCGAGGGCGAGGTCGAGCAGGCCCTCCATCGTCGGCCCGAGTGACCGGGCCTGCTCCAGGGCGTCGATGGCCGCACGGCGGTCCATGAGGCGCAGGCGCAGCCGGCCGAGCCGCTCCCACGCGGATGCATCCGCGGGCGCGCGCTCGACCCCGCGCTCGGCCGCCTCGGCGGCAAGGTCAACGGCGCCCATGTCCTCGTAGATCCGGGAGGCGAAGCGCTCGGGTGTCAGCCGGTCGGTCTCCACGCGCGCCCAGTCGCGCACCGTGCGCGCCGCGGCGGGCAGGTTCCCGGCCTGCCAGAAGGCCGTGGTCAGGAGGCGCAGCACGACCGGGTTCGACGGCTCGGCGTCGCGCGCGTAGACGAGGCGCTGCGCGGCCAGCTTCGCGTTGCCCTCGGCGAGCGCGTGCTGGGCCGCGGTCATGAAGCGCTGGACGCGGTCGGCGGCCGCGTCAGGCTTGGAGAAATCGACGAACTGCAGCTGGCCGGCGGGGACCGTGCGCACGCCGATGGAGAAGAGCACCCGTGCCCACTGCTGCACGTTCTCCTCGTCGCCGGAGAAGTAGATGCCGCTGACCGTGCCCACCCCCCATTCGGGGTAGGAGAGGCAGCGCGCGTAGCGGTGCACGACGGAGTGGTCGGGCACGCGCGAGCCGAAGGGGTCGTACTTGGCCCGCTCCTCGGCGTTGCGGCGCTCGCGCTGCTCGGCCTCGTAGGCCCGCCGACCCTCCTCGGCGCGCGCCTTGCGCGCCGCCGCCGCCGACACCTTGACCGCGTTGCGGGTGACGCGTCCTCCGCGCGAGGTCTCGGCCAGCTGCTCGAGCTGATCCGCCGCCTCGTTGATCGCCTGTAGGTGGCGCTGATGCTCGTGCTGGCGCCCTGGCGGTGCGATGTCCGGGTGCCAGCGCTTGGCCATCCGGCGGCGGGCGAGCTGCACGTCGCGTTGATCGAAAGGCGCCTCGAGCTCGAGGAGGAGGAGTGCCTGTTCGAGGTCGAGCACGCGGGCCATGACTCATCTACGTTAGCGGCGTTGTGCGCCAGGGAGGGTCGTCCCGAGACGGGCATCTCCCTCGGCTCTGTGCCAGTTGCGTGCCAATTCTGCTTCAGTCGCCCTCCGGGCGGCCGGGGGCTCCTAGGGTGCGCCGATGCCTGCACGACGACACGGAGGCGTGGTCATTGCGGCGGCGGTCGTGGGCGTGCTGACGGTCGCGCTCGGCAGCGCGCTCCTCGCCCTGCTGCTGCGCTTCGTGACCACGGCCGCGGCGTGCGGCGGCGCGGCATCCGGGACGGCCATCGCCCTCGGCGCTCCCGGTGGCGGGACGGTGGCCGGGGCGAGCGAGTACGGCGGACCGGGGGATCCGAGCAGCGGTGTCGTCGGGGCCTCGGGAGTGAACCTGGTCAGCCATCCGGACAGCTACGCGGAGCTCGGCGGGACGACGTTCCAGACGGCGACGATGATGGGCGGCCTGCCGTACATGACCCCGTTGCGCATCACCTGGGGCGGCCATTCCGCCATCGCGTACAAGCGCGACTTCGGCCTCGGGGGCGGACCGATCGACGGCGCGCCGCGGGTCATCGACCTGTGGTGGGAGCTGGCGGGGCGGCTCGGCATCCCCTATGAGCACGGCATGTGGTCGGGACGCGTGGACATCGCCCGCCCGCCGGCCACCGGGGCAGGCGAGCTCCTCGGTCAGTCGGCCGCGCCCGCGGCGCCCGCCGACACGTCCGGTGGGGGCCAATGCACACCCGGCGGTCTGGCCGGCGTCAGCCTCACTCCGGGCCCGCGCGCGACGCTCCTCCCGGACGGACTCGCCGCCGCGCCGGCGGCCGCCCCCGCCGCGGTCAAGGCGATCATCGCCGCGGGCAACCAGATCGCCGGCAAGCCGTACGTCTACGGGGCCGCTCACGGCCTGCCCCTGTCCGCGATTGCTCCCGCCTACGACTGCTCGAGCAGCGTCGAGCACCTCCTCTACGGTGGGGGGCTCCTCCCGGTGACCTACGGCGCCGCCTCAGGCCAGCTCGAGTCCTTCGGCGCCCCAGGTCCGGGCCGCTGGGTGACCCTGTACGCCAGCCCCGATCACGTGTTCATGTACGTGGCCGGCCTGCGCTGGGACACGCACGACTCGGCGGGACCGGGCGACGGGAGCCCGGGCATCGGGTGGCACCCGCTCGTGCGCAGTGCGGCCGGTTTCGTGGCCCGGCATCCGGTGGGCCTATGAGCCGACCCGGATGTGCCACGGCCCTCCGCGCCACTGCTCTCCGCGTCACGGCCCTCCGCGTCACGGCCCTCCGCGCCACGGCGCTCCTGGCCGGCCTCCTGGCCGCGGGCTGCGCCCCGCTGACCGTCTCGCTTCCAGCGAACGACACGTCGAGGACCGGCGCCTCCGCCCCAGCCCCAGGCCCGGCCGCCGGAGCTGAAGGCGCGAACGAGCGCCCCACCCCGGTCCCGCCGCAGTCCGTCGGCGAAGGCGGCGCGTCAACCGCGGTGGCGGCCGTCCGCGCCTTCGCCGGTGCCTACATCAACTGGACCGCCGCGACGGTCAGCGACGACATGCGCACGCTGGCCGGGCAGAGCGTCGGCCAGGCCCGCTCCGCCATGGAGCTCGCGGCGGCACAGACCGCCCAGGACTACGAACTGCAGCAGAGCGGGGTGGCCAACCAGGGGACGATCGCGGCCATCGCGCCGCGGGCCGGTCACGCCGGGCAGTACGTGGTCGTGACCGTCGAGCAGACGACGGCGAGCGCCACCGACGCCTACGCGGGGCTTGCGGCCGCCTGGCACGTCGCGCTGGCCACAGTGACCCAGATCGCTCCCGGCCGCTGGGCGGTGAGCGGCTGGCAGCCCGAGAACTGACGAGCAAGGAGCCCCGCAGCCGCGCGCCCGCAACCTGCCGGCGACACCTGCTCAAGCTCCCCGGACAGGCTGCCGATGCTATACTTGCTTGCCAGAAAGCAAGTATCTGCCGAACCGCCCAGAGAGCCCACTCACGCCCGCCACCGCCATCTCGCCCCTCCTCGACACCGAGCAGACCACGCGTCTGCGGGCGGTCTTCGGGCGGATCTCGCGACGGCTGCGGCCGACGGCAGCGGCGACGGCGGCCGGCCTGACGCCGACCCGCCTCTCCGTCCTCCTGCACGTCGTGCGGGAGGGCTCGGTCCGGCTCTCCGACGTCGCCGCCGTCGAAGGCATCAACCCGACGATGCTCTCCCGCGTCGTGGCCGACTTCGCCCAGGACGGCCTACTCGAGCGCATCAGTGACGAGGGCGACCGGCGCGCGGCGTGGGTCAAGGCAACGCCGGCCGGCCGCAAGCTCGCCGAGCGCATGCGGCGGGAGCGAACCGACGCCCTGAAGGTGGCCCTTGCGCAGCTCTCCGAGGCGGAGCAGCGCCAGATCGAGGCGGCGCTACCCGCGCTCGAGATGCTGGCTGACGCGCTGAAGGGGCGCCGCACGTGACGCGGGTCATCAATGCCGGCCGCGTGACCTTCGCCGCCCTCGCCGTGCCCAACTACCGCCGGTACTACTACGGCCAGGCGATATCGCTCACCGGCACGTGGATGCAGATGACCGCCCAGTCGTGGCTCGTGCTCACGCTGACGCACTCGAGCACGGCGCTCGGCCTCGTCATCGCGCTGCAGACTCTGCCGGTCCTCCTGCTTGCCCCCTACGGCGGCGTGATCGCCGACCGCGTCGACAAGCGGCGGCTCATGATCGCGCTCCAGTCCGCGATGGGCATCCAGGCCCTCGTCCTCGGGCTGCTGACCGTGACTGGATCGGTGAAGCTCTGGGAGATCGCCGGTCTGGCCGCCCTGCTCGGCCTCAACAACGCCTTCGAGAACCCCGCCCGCCAGTCCTTCATGATGGAGCTCGTCGGGCCCGAACACCTGCGCAATGCCGTCAGCCTCAACTCGGTTCTCGTCAACGTCGCGCGTACGGTCGGCCCGGCCGTCGCCGGCCTCCTCATCGCCGGCGTGGGTAACGGGGTCTGCTTCCTTATCAACGCCGGCAGCTTCGTCGCCGTCGTCATCTCCCTCGTCCGCATGGACGGCCGTTTGCTCAGCCCGTCCGAGCCGACCCCCCGCGCCAAGGGCCAGCTGCGCGAGGGTCTTGCCTACGTGCGCTCGACCCCCGAGCTCGCCATCCCGCTCCTGATGATGGGTCTCGTCGGCTGCCTGACCTACGAGTTCCAGGTCACGCTCCCGGTGATGGCGAGCAAGGGCCTCGACGTCGGGGCGACCGGGTTCGGCTTCATGACCGCTTCGATGGGCGTGGGCGCCGTCCTCGGCGGCCTCGTCATGGCCGCCCGCGGCAAGACGGGGCTGCGGCCGCTCGTCCTGGCCTCGGCTGCCTTCGGGGTGACGATGACGTTGGCCGCGCTCGCGCCCAACCTCGGGCTCGAACTCGTCGCCCTGGCCCTCGCCGGGGCCACGCAGATCACCTTCATGGCCACGGGGAACTCGACCCTGCAGCTGAACGCCGCCCCGAGCATGCGCGGCCGCGTCATGTCGCTGTGGTTCGTCGCCTTCCAGGGCTCGACCCCGATCGGCGGGCCGCTCGTCGGCTGGGTGATGGCCATGGCCGGCGCCCGAGCCGGTCTGGGTCTCGGCGCCGTCACCTGCATCGTCGTGGCCTGCCTCGGCGTCCTCGCGGTTCGGCGCGTCCGTGACGAGCGCGCCCTCGCCTACGAGGTCTCCTACACCGCGTAGCCGAGCTCGGCCAGCGGCGGTCCGAGGATCTCGAGCATCGCCGCCTGTTCGTCGGAGTCGAGATTCTCCCGCCACAGCCCCGGGTGCGCCGCGCGGAGCGTCTTGCCCGAGCCCTTGGCCTCGGCGGGGAAGGCGTCGAAGTCGTTCCAGCGCAGCGCATCGGCGCGTGCCTCCGCGGTCCGGTCGATGCCGAGCCACTGCTCCATCCGCGTCAGCTCACCCGCCGGGTCGATGCGCGCGTCCTCGTAGCGGACGAGCAGACGCAGGTCGCGCGGAACGGCATCGTAGGCGCGCTTGACCGCCTCCGTGCGCGTCAGCCACAGGCGAGACTCGCGCCGGACGAGCCCGAGCCGATGTTGGCGCAGCTGTTCGGCCCGGCCCTGAATCGGGCTCTCGAGCCAGCCGCCGGGCATCTGGGCGTCGACCATCGAGTCGACCACGTCGCGTCCGTCGCGGAGCAAGAAGAGCAGGCGCGAGCGCGGGAGCAGCGACATGACGAAGCTCGCCCCGATCGAGCCGTTCGGTTCCTTGATCACCACCGGCCCGCGCACACCGAAATCGTGCGTCACCGCATCCACCTGGGCGGCGAGCCGCGCGAGCACAAGCAGACGCAGCTGCGGCCGCCATGCGTCCTCGAAGCGGTCGGAAAGGAAGTAGTTGGCTCCCGCGTGGCGGAAGGCGTGGAGCGTGGAGAAGGAGAACTCGTCGTCCTCGGGTCGCTCCTGGAAGAGGGCGGGGGCGACGTGATGCTGGGCGTAGGGCTCGTTGATGGGAATCGCCCTCGGCGGTCCGGCGCCGGGTGCGTCGAGGCGGGTGACGCCGGAGGGCGCGTCGTCGGCGGAGACGAGCGGATGGGTGAGCAGCTGCATGAGCCAGGTGCTGCCGGAGCGGGGCGACCCGAACATCCACACGAGCCGTGGCTCGAGCTCCAGGGCGTGGCGACTGGAGCCGTCCTCCTGCGGCCTGACCAATCGGCGCGCGAGGCGCGATCTCATCTCGGACATCCCGACCGCCTCTTTCCACACGCAGCTGTGCCGCCGCGGACCGACTCGGCTCCTCTCCCTATGCTGGGCAGTATGTCAGCGCAGTACATCTTCAGCACTTACAAGCTCTCGCGGCGCTTCCCGCCCGACCGCCAGGTCATCAGCGACATCTCGCTGTCCTTCCTCCCCGGAGCCAAGATCGGCGTCCTCGGCTACAACGGCGCCGGCAAGTCGACGCTCCTGCGCATCATGGCCGGCCGCGACACCGAGTTCGACGGCCAGGCCCAGCTCGCCCCGAGCGCCACGGTCGGGATGCTCGAGCAGGAGCCCGAGCTCGATCCCGACAAGGACGTGCGCGGGAACATCGAGGAGGGCGTGTCCGAGTTGCGCGGGCTCCTCGACCGCTTCAACGAGCTCTCGATGAACTACTCGGACGAGACGGCCGACGAGTTCGCGCGCGTGCAGGAGCGAATTGATGCCCTCGACGCCTGGAACCTCGACACCACCGTCGAGATCGCCATGGATGCCCTGCGCTGCCCGGCGGCCGACTCCGCGGTCACCCATCTCTCCGGCGGCGAGCGCCGCCGCGTCGCGCTGTGCCGCCTGCTCCTCAGCCAGCCCGACCTGCTGCTCCTCGACGAGCCGACGAACCACCTCGACGCCGAGTCGGTGGGCTGGCTCGAGCGCCATCTGCTGGAGTACCGCGGCACCGTCGTGGCCATCACCCACGATCGCTACTTCCTCGACAATGTGGCCGGCTGGATCCTCGAGCTCGACCGCGGCCGCGGCATCCCCTATCAGGGCAACTACTCGGGCTGGCTCGAGCAGAAGCGCGCCCGCCTGGAGCAGGAGGCCCGGCAGGAGAACGCCCGCCGGCGCACGATCGACAGCGAGCTCGAGTGGGTGCGCCTGAACGCCAGCGCCCGTCGCAACAAGCCGAAGGCCCGTCTGAACGCCTACGAGGCGCTGCTCGCCCAGGACCGCAACGTCAAGCTCGATCAGGTCCAGATCCACATCCCGGCCGGACCGCGGCTCGGGCAGGTCGTGGTCGAGGCTGACGGCCTGCGCAAGTCCTACGGCGACCGCCTGCTCATCGACGAGCTCAGCTTCAGCCTCCCCCCCGCGGGGATCGTCGGCGTGATCGGGCCCAACGGCGCGGGCAAGACGACGCTCATGCGCATGATCACCGGCCAGGAGCAGCCCGACGCCGGCTCGCTGCGCCTTGGGGAGACGGTCGAGCTCGCCTATGTCGACCAGTCCCGCGACGCCCTCGATCCTGAGAAGAGCGTGTGGGAGGAGATCTCGGGCGGCCACGAGCAGATCATGCTCGGCGACCGGCAGATCAACAGCCGCGCCTATGTGGCCGGCTTCAACTTCAGGGGCACCGACCAGCAGAAGAAGGTGGCCAAGCTCTCCGGTGGCGAGCGCAACCGGCTCCACCTGGCCAAGCTCCTGCGCAGTGGCGGGAACCTCCTCCTGCTCGACGAGCCGACGAACGACCTCGACGTCGACACGCTGCGCGCGCTCGAGGAAGCCCTGCTCGCCTTCGCCGGCTGTGCCGTCGTCGTCTCCCACGACCGGTGGTTCCTCGACCGCATCGCCACCCACGTGCTCGCGTTCGAGGGCGACTCGCAGGTCCGGTGGTTCGAAGGCAACTTCGAGGCCTACGAGAGCTTCCGGCGCGAGCAGCTCGGCGCCGAGGCCGACCGGCCGCACCGCCTCACCTACAAGAAGCTCGTCCGCAACTGATTCAGGGGATAGGCTCGACGGCGATGGCCGACGCCTCGAAAGCCGTGCTCATCACCGGGTGCTCCTCGGGCATCGGCCAGGCGACGGCGGCCCGGCTGGGCCGCGACGGCTGGCGCGTCTACGCGACGGCGCGCAAGCCCGAGACCCTGGTCGACCTCGAGCGCGCCGGGTGCCGGACGCTCGCCCTCGACGTGACCGACGAGGTGTCGATGAGCGCCGCCGTGGACGCGGTCATCCAGGCCGAGGGCGCGGTCGGAGTCCTCATCAACAACGCCGGCTACAGCCAGTCCGGCGCGGTCGAAGCGGTTGACATGGACGACGTCCGCCGCCAGTTCGAGACCAACGTGTTCGGGCTCGTCCGCATGTGCCAGCTCGTGCTGCCGGGCATGCGCGCGCAGGGCTCGGGCAAGATCGTCAACCTGAGCTCGATGGGCGGCCGGCTGACCTTTCCCGGCGGCGGCCTCTACCACGCCACGAAGTACGCGGTGGAGGCGATCTCCGACGCCATGCGCTTCGAGGTGCGCGGCTTCGGCATCGACGTGATCCTCATCGAGCCGGGCCTCATCGTCACCCAGTTCGGCGAGACCGCGTCGGCCTCGGTGCCGGCAGGCGGTGGCGAGGGGGCGTACGCCGACTTCAACCGCACCGTGGCCGAGCTGACCGAGAGCGCCTACCGGGGTCCGATGTCCAAGCTGGGCGGTCCGCCGGAGACGGTCGCGGCGGCCATCGCCCGCGCGCTGGCGGCCAAGCGGCCAAAGGCGCGCTACCCCGTCACCCCGAGTGCTCACATCATGATCAACCAGCGTCGGCTCGTCCCCGACCGCGCCTGGGACATGATCATGCGCACCCAGTTTCCCACGCCGAGCTGATCCCTCACCCCGCCTGAGCGCGCGCGAGCAGCTCCTCGAACGCGGAGGACTCGAACTCGGCGACCGCCCGCGCCCACAGCGCTTCGGCCCACTCCCGGATCTCGGGATCGCCCGTCGAACCGATCCGGATCGAGCCCCACAGGCTCCACCCGTACTTCGACATGAGCGACCATAACCGGGCTCGGGCGAGCTCGACCGGGTGCTCGCGCCCGTGGTACTCGGTCACGAGCTGCTCGGCCGCCTCCGGGCTGAGCTCGAGCTCGTTGATGGCGTCGCCGAGGTCGTAGCAGGGGTCGTTGTTGCCGGAGTACTCGTAGTCGACGACCCAGAGATGGCTTCCGGGTCCCGAGACCTCGATGAAGTTGCCGGGCATGAGATCGTTGTGGCACGGCGCGGTCCGCGTCCGGGTGCACGTGAGGACCTCGCCCATCCGCCGGGCCCGCGCGGCGTACCGCGCGTAGTCGGCCGGGAGGGGGTAGCCGTTCTCCACGACGATCCGGTGATAGCGCGCCTGAACGGCGACCATGTCGAAGTCGCGGGCGAAGGGCGCGGCGCCGTGGAGCCGGTGCAGGGCCTGGGCCAGCGCAGACACCCGGCGGGGGTCGGAGAAGTCGGCCGGGGCCAGCGTCACCCCGGGTAGGTAGCCGACGACGAGGGCCTCGGGCTTGAGGACCCGCGCGATGACGGGCGCCCCGACGCGGGCGGTGGCCGCCAGGACCGAGTTGTGGTGCTCGTTCTCGCGGTCGATACCGAGCTCCCCCGTCTCGCGCACGCTCACCCGGACCACATAGTCCCCGCCGCGCGTCCTCACGCGATAGTTCCGATTCGTCATTCCGCCCGTGATCGCCTCCACCTCCCGGTCCGAGCCGGACAGCTCCGGCACCTGCTCGAGGACCCGCTCGAGCTCAGCGTCGAGCGCGCTCACGACGGCGGCTCACCCACGGAGCCGTCCCCCCTGCGGGTCATAGAGCGCGTCCGGCTCGACGCGTGCCGGCACGGCCTGGCCGAAGACGTCGATGGACACCTCGTCCCCGAGCTCGAGCTCCGCCGGGAGCATGGCCAAGACGATGTTGCGGCGAACCGTGTAGCCGTAGCCGGCGCTCCGCACGCGACCGAGGACCTGTCCGGCGCGCATGACGGCCTCGCCGCCGTAGATCGTCACGTAGTCCTCGCCGCCGGCGCTCAGCGTGCGCAGCCGCCGTGCCGGACGCTGGGCCTCGGACTCCGAAAGGGCCGCCCGGCCGACGAAATCCTCCTTGTCGAGGGCGACGCAGAAGCCGAGGCCGCACTCGTAGGGCGTGTCGGCGGCGGTGAGATCGGTGCCGAAGTAGCGATAGCCCTTCTCCAACCGCAGTGACTCGAGCGCCCGGTAGCCACCGGGGGCGATGCCGTGCTCGTGGCCGGCGGCGAGCAGTCGGTCCCACACCTGGACCGCCCACTCGGGCGAGAGGTAGAGCTCGTAGCCGAGCTCCCCGACGTAGGTGATCCGCTGAGCGAGTACGGGCGCTCCGGCCACGGCGATGTGCCGCGCCTGGCGGAACGGCACCGCGCGGTCCGAAACATCGTCCTCGGTGCAGGCGCCGAGGACATCGCGGGCGCGGGGACCCCACAGCCCGATCACCGCGAGCGCGTCGCTGCGGTCGCGGATCGCCACTGAGCCGTCGTCATCCCGGCGCAGAAGCTCCAGCCACCCGCGGTCGCCGTCGACGGTCCCCGCGCCGGTGACGATCCGGAAGGCCGCCTCGCCGAGGCGGGTCACCGTCACGTCGGCCACGATCCGGCCGCTGGCAGTGAGGAACTGCGTGTAGACGACGCTCCCCACCGCGCGCTCGATGCGGCTGTCGCATGCCCGCTCGAGCAGGGCGAGGGCCCCCGGGCCGCTCACCTCGAGCTTGCCAAACGAGGTCATGTCGATGATGCCGACCCGGTCGCGGAACGCCTCGTGCTCGCGCCCGACCCGCTCGAACCAGGGGGGCCGCGCCCAGCCGAAGCGCCGCTGGTCGGCGCCGCTGCGCCGCCACCCCTCGCCCGGCTCGAAGTGGTCGGCCCGCTCCCATCCGTTCTTGGTCCCGAACACGGCGCCGAGCTCCTGCAGGCGGCCCTGAAGGGGACTCGCCCGCAGGCCCCGGGCCCACTCGTCGGTGTCGTAGGGGTAGCGGAGCCGGTAGTAGTAGCGGTAGGCCTCGCGGGCGGCCGCCGTGCTGAACCACGGATCGTGGTAGGCCGGCCCGAAGCGCCAGGCGCGGTAAGCGCCCAGATCGAGCTCGGGCTCGCCGGCGGTCATCCACTCGGCCAGGGCTCGGCCGATCCCCCCCGCGCCGCCGAACCCGTTGAGGGAGAGCCCGGCCGCCACCCAGAATCCCGGCGTACCCGGTATCGGGCCGATGAGGGGGTTCGCGTCGGGAGTCATGGCGTCGGGGTGGCAGAGCAGTCGGATGACGCCGGCGCGCTCGAGGAACGGAAAGCGCCGGATCGCGCCCTCGAGCAGGGGCGCGAAACGATCCATGTCGGACTGCACCGGGCGGGCGCCGTGGCTCCAGGGCACGCCGTCGACCCACCGGGCCACCGGGTTCTCCTCATAGCCGCCGATGAGCATGCCCCCGGCCTCATCCTTGCCGTAGACAAGGTTGTCCGGGTCGCGGAAGCACGGACTGCCCCGCGGCACCTCCGCGCCGCGCACCGCCTGCATGAGCACGTGCTGGTGGTCGACGGGCACCGAGGGGAGGTGGATGCCCACCATCTCGCTCAGGCGCGGTGCCCACATGCCGGCGGCGTTGACGACATGCTCGGCCTCGATCCGCTCCTCCGCCGTGAGCACCGCGCGGACCTCGTGACGCGGCCCGAGCTCGATCCCGCTGACCCGCGTGCGGAGCTGGAAGCGAACACCAAGGGCCCGGGCCGCGTCGGCCAGCGCATGGGTCGTGATGTGCGGGTCGACGTGGCCGTCGTCGGCGATCCACACCCCGCCGTGCAACGAATCGCCAGAGGCGAAGGGGAGCCGCGCGATGACCTCGTTGGGGCCGATGAGCTCGCAGGCCATCCCGTTGGCGCGAGCCCGGCTCACCGCGCGCTCGAGCTCTCGCAGCGAGTCGCGGCTCGAGGCGATGCGGACGCTCCCCACGGGGTTGAATACTCCGAGATCGTTATAGAGCGCGACGCTGTAGCGGCGGAACTGCATCATCGTCGCCGACGGGTTGAACTGGGTGACCAAGCCGGCGGCGTGGTGGGTCGATCCGCTCGTCAGCTCGCCCTTCTCGAGCACGACGACGTCCCGCCACCCGGCTCGGGCGAGGTGATAGGCGACGCTGCATCCGGTGATGCCGCCCCCGACGACGACGACGTGCGCCGACATGGCGGCAGAGCATATGCGAGCCGTGCCGGAGTGCTGGGGTCAGATCACGAGCAGCGTCTCGAGCTGCTCCTGCAGGATCCGGGCGTTGCCGGCGACGAGGTCGGCCCCCTCGAGCTCTGACTCGCGGTGCGGTCCGGTGGCCACCGCGGCGCAACGCACCCCGTCGGCGCGCGCGCAGGCTATGTCACGCGGGGTGTCGCCGATCACGAGCGTGTCCGCGCGCGCGTGCGGCCGGCCGAGCGTTCCCGCCCGGCGGCGGGCGATCGCGGGCAGAGCCGCGCGGTCCTCGCTGTCGGAGCCGAAGGCGCCCTGGCCGGAGGCGAAGTACCTGCCGATCCCCGCGCGGGCGAGCTTCAGCCGCGCCACCGGCTCGTAGTTGCCGGTCAGCAGCGAGCACGTGACGCCGTCTCGTCCGGACACCCAGGCGAGCAGCTCGCGCACGCCGGGCAGGACGGTGTGCGACAGATCGGAGGGGCAGAGCTCGGCGTAGGCGCGGCAGCAGGCCTCGCGCACATCGTCGGCGCGGTCGTCGATGCGCTCGGCCGACACCCCCGCGTCGAGGAGGAGGAGGCGCGCGATCTCTCCGTCGGTTCGGCCAGCCGGCGCCACGACGTCGCGCCGCCCGCTGAGCTCGATCCCGTGGACGGTCTGCAGCGCGCGATGCAGAGCGTCGCGATGAGCCGCGGTGGCGCGGGCGACAAGCGTCCCGTCGATATCGAACAGGAGCAGCATCACCGCGATACTGCCCGTCAGACTCAGCGGTCGAACGACATTCCGGGCTCGAGGCGCTGGGCGAAGGCCGCGATCAGCCGAGCCGCCGCGTCGATGTCCTCGAGTGCGACCATCTCGACGGGGGAGTGCATGTAGCGGCACGGCACCGAGACGAGTCCGGTGGGCACACCGGCCCGGCTGAGATGGATGGCGTCCGCGTCCGTGCCCGTGGCGCGTCCGAGCGACTCGACCGTGAACGGGATGCCCTCGGCCTCGGCGGCGTCGTGGAGGAGCTCGAACATCTGGGGATGGAGCGTCGTGCCCCGCGCGATCACCGGACCCGAGCCCATCGTGTGGCGCGTGATCGGCCCGAGCTCGACACCCGGCTGATCGGTGGCGAAGGTGAGATCGACCACGATGGCGAGGTCCGGCTCGTGGGCGAACGCGCTCGTGCGCGAGCCGGCGAACGTCGTCTCCTCCTGGACGACGGCGAGCGCGAGCACGTCGCCGGGGGCGCCCCCGCGCTCGGCCACCAGGCGCGCGGTCTCGGCGGCGACGTAGCACCCGACGCGATTGTCGAGCGAGCGCGAGACGATCCGGTCGTGGCGAAAGAGGACGGGCGCCGCGTCGATGACCGCGACGTCGCCGATGCGCACGAGCTCCCGTGCCTCGTCGCCGTCCTTGGCCCCGATGTCGATGTGAAGATCCTTCAGCTCCGGCACCCGCTTGCGGTCGTCCTCCTTGAGCAGGTGGATCGGCTTGCGGCCGATGATTCCGCTCACCGCGCCGCCGCGGGTCTGCAGCTGCACGCGCTGGCCCACGAGCACGAGGGGATCCCAGCCGCCCACCTGCCCGAAGCGCAGATAGCCGTCGTCGTCGATGTGCGAGACGTGCAGGCCAATCTCGTCGATGTGACCGACCACGGCCATCGAGGGGCCCTCACCCGTGCCGCGGACACGGGCGAAGGAGGAGCCGACATGGTCGCCGCCAACCTCGTCGGCGAAGCCCGAGCAGAACTCGCGCCACACGCGGGCCGGGGTCGACTCGTGGCCGGACGGGCCGGGCGAGCTGACGAGGGCCTCGAGCAACTGGGGTATGGGCATCGGGTAAGAGTATCCGGGGCCTGGCGGGCCCATGTGCCGCGCTCCCCGGCGCACCGGAAATTTTCAAGGCGTCCGCGTACGGGTAGCCGTGAACTCAATGGCCGATCCACCTGCGACCCCAACGCCGAGCTCGCCACTGGAGGATCTCGTCGAGCAGCTCACCGCACTCGGCGAGTCCACCGCCGGCCACTGCGTCGACCTCTCGGAGTTCTCCGAGCTTGTGCAGAGCTCTGACCTCGACGACGACGACGCGCAGCTCCTGGCCGATCTGCTCGAGGCGCGCGGCTTCGAGGTCCGCGACGACTGCGGCCGCGCCGGCGTCGATCGCGCGGTCTATCTCAACGCCGAGCTCGCCGCCCGCACCACGGATGCGATGGCCCTCTTCCTCCAGGACGTGCGGCGCTATCCACTCCTCTCCCGCGAGGAGGAGATCGAGCTGGCCAAGCGCATCGAACAAGGGGATCTCGGCGCCAAGGCGCGCCTGGTCAACTCGAACCTTCGGCTCGTCATCTCCAACGCCCGCAAGTACCAGGGCCACGACCTCCCGCTGCTCGACCTCATCCAGGAGGGAATCCTCGGCCTCATCCGCGCGGCGGAGAAGTTCGACTGGCGCAAGGGCTTCAAGTTTTCCACCTACGCCACCTTCTGGATCCGCCAGGCCATCCAGCGCGCCCTCGACAACCGCGCCCGAACGATCCGCATCCCCGTGCATCTCGGGCAGCGCGAACGCAAGATCGCACGCGCCCAGGCTGAGCTGGCCGCCCGTCTCGGACGCGACCCGGCCGACGAGGAGATCGCCCAGCTGGCCGAGCTCGATGTCGGGGAGGTCCGAGAGGCGCGCGACGCCGCGCGCGTGGTCACGAGCCTTGACCGGCCAATCGGCGAGGGCGACGACACGTCGTTCGGATCGCTCCTGGCCAGCGGTGAGCGTGGGCCCGAGGAGGAGGTCGAGATCTCGCTGTTGGGGGACGCCCTGCGCCGGGCCATGTCACGTCTGCCCACGCGCGAGCGGGAGGTCGTCGCTCTGCGCTACGGGATCGACGGAGACGATCCCGCGCCGCTGTCCGAGACAGGGCGCCGGCTCGGGCTCTCGAGCGATCAGGTGCGCAAGCTCGAGCGCAAGGCCCTGGCCGACCTCGCCCAGAGCCGCGAGCTCGAGGCGCTCTCCGCGACGGCCGCCTAGCGGCCGTTTCCGCGACGCCCGCCTAGCGGCCCGAGAAGACCGTGATCCGGGCTGGCCGCTCGGCCGGCCGCTCCGGCTCGCCGAGCTGGAAGGCGAGCCATCGGGCGATGTGAAGGATTGCTGCGGTCACACTCGGGCCACTACCCGCCGCGACCGCCACAAAACGGACTATCAGTCTTCCAGGAGCTGCCGCAGGACGAAGGGGAGGATCCCGCCATGACGGAAGTAGCGCTGCTCCTTGGGTGTGTCGATGCGGACCGTGACCGTGAATTCCAAGGGCGATCCCGCCCCGTCGCCCGCCTTGACGGTGAGCTCCCGCGGAACCTCGTCGCCCTCGCTCAGGCCGGCGATGGTGAACTTCTCCTGGCCGGTCAGACCGAGCGACTCCACCGAGTCGCCCTCCTTGAACTGGAGCGGGAGGACGCCCATACCCACGAGGTTGGAGCGGTGAATGCGCTCGAAGCTCTGGGCGATGACCGCGCGCACGCCGAGGAGCTTCGTGCCCTTGGCCGCCCAGTCGCGGGAGGAGCCGGAGCCGTACTCCTTGCCGGCGAGCACGATGAGCGGGATCCCGGCCTCCTGATAGCGCATGGCGGCGTCGTAGATCGACATCTGCTCGCCGCCGTCGGAATCGTCGAGGTAGAGCGTGACCCCGCCCTCGGTGCCCGGGGCGAGCTGGTTGCGCAGGCGGATGTTGGCGAACGTCCCACGCATCATGACTTCGTGGTTGCCCCGGCGTGAGCCGTAGGAGTTGAAGTCGGCGCGCTCTACGTGGTTCTCGTTCAGGTACGCGGCCGCCGGGCCATCGCGCTTGATGGAGCCCGCAGGCGAGATGTGGTCGGTGGTAACGCTGTCCCCGAGCATGGCCAGGACGCGTGCATCCACGATGTCCTGGACCTCCTCGGGCTCACGGGGCAGGTCCTCGAAGAACGGCGGACGGCGGACATAGGTCGAGCGCTCGTCCCAGGCGAAGCTCTCGCGGGTACCGCCGGCCGAGCCGGTGGTTGGAACCTCGAGCGAGTTCCACCGCTCGTCGCCGTCGAAGACCTCGCCGTAGCTCTTACGGAACATGTCCGACTGCACGGCCTCCTCGATCGTCTGCGCGACCTCGCTGAAGTCCGGCCACACGTCCTTGAGGAACACGGCCTCGCCGTGCTCGTCCTCGCCCAGCGGTTGGTCGTAGAGGTCGATGTCCATCGTCCCGGCCAGCGCGTAGGCGACGACGAGGGGAGGGGAGGCCAGATAGTTCATCTTCACGTCGGGGTTGATCCGGCCCTCGAAGTTGCGGTTGCCCGACAGCACGGAGACGACGGCCAGGTCGCCGTCGTTGACGGCGGCCGAGATCTCGTCGGGCAGCGGGCCGCTGTTGCCGATGCACGTCGTGCAGCCGTAGCCGACGAGCTGGAAACCGAGCTCATCGAGGTACTCGGTGAGCCCCGCGCGCTCGAGGTACTCCGTCACCACCTTCGATCCCGGGGCGAGCGAGGTCTTGACCCACGGCTTGACCTTGAGCCCCCGCTGGACGGCGTTGCGGGCGAGGATCCCGGCCCCGAGCATGACCGAAGGGTTCGAGGTGTTCGTGCAGCTCGTGATGGCGGCGATGACGACGTGCCCGTGATCGAGCTCGGTCTCGGTGCCGTCGGCCAGGGTCACCGGGGTGCGGGTCGACGGGCGCTCGGCCACCTGGGTGCCGCCGGTTCCGCCCTCGGGCTCGTGGCCGGCGCCGTTGGGCACGTGCGAGGCCACCGGGTCGCTCGCCGGGAAGGACTCGGCCACGCTCTCGTCCTCGTCGGAGGGATCGGGCAGGATGCCCTCGAGCGCCATGCGGAAGGCGGGCTTGGCCTCAGTCAGCGAGACGCGGTCCTGCGGGCGCTTGGGCCCGGCGATGCTCGGGACGACGCTGGAAAGGTCGAGCTCGATCGTTTCGGTGAAGGTCGGCTCCTCGGCGTCCTCGTCATGCCACAGACCCTGTTCCTTGGCGTAGGCCTCGACGAGGGCGATCTGTTCGTTCGGGCGCCCCGAGAACTCGAGGTAGCGGAGCGTCTCGGCGTCGATGGGGAAGATCGCGCACGTCGAGCCGAACTCGGGGGACATGTTCCCGATCGTCGCTCGGTCGGCCAGGGGCAGGTTGGCCAGGCCGGCCCCGTAGAACTCGACGAACTTCCCGACCACGCCGTGGCGGCGGAGCATCTCGGTGACCGTGAGCACGAGATCGGTCGCCGTCGCGCCCTCGTGAAGCTCGCCCATGAGCTTGAAGCCGATGACCTGGGGGATGAGCATCGACATCGGCTGGCCGAGCATCGCGGCCTCGGCCTCGATCCCTCCCACGCCCCAGCCAAGGACGCCGAGGCCGTTGATCATCGTCGTGTGCGAGTCGGTGCCGACGAGCGTGTCGGGATAGGCCAGCCCACGGTCGTCATCAACGAAGACGACGCGGGCGAGGTACTCGAGGTTGACTTGATGGACGATGCCCGTGTCCGGGGGGACGACCTTGAGGTTGTGGAAAGCGCCCTGGCCCCAGCGCAGGAAGGCGTAGCGCTCGCGGTTGCGCTCGAACTCGAGCTCGGCGTTGCGCTCGAAGGCGCCGCGGCGGCCGAAGACGTCGACCTGCACCGAGTGGTCGATCACGAGCTCGGCCGGGACGAGCGGGTTGATCTTGCTCGGCTTGCCCCCCATCTCGCCCATCGCGTCGCGCATGGCGGCGAGGTCGACGATGGCGGGGACGCCCGTGAAGTCCTGCATGAGCACGCGGGCCGGCGTGAAGGCGATCTCGGTCGTCGATGCCTCCTTGGCGTTCCAGCGCGCAAGCGCCTCGATGTCCCGGGCGCGGATCGACTCCCCGTCCTCGTTGCGCAGGAGGTTCTCGAGCAGGACCTTGAGTGAGAAGGGCAGGCGCGCCACGTCGAACTTGGCCTGGAGCGCATCGAGCCGGTAGATCTCGTAGGACCGATCGCCGACGCTGAGCGTCGCCTTGGCGTCGAAGCTGTTCTCGGGCATCTGTTTCTCCTGGTCGTGTGGCTCTTACTGTAGGCATCCGCGCTGCCCGGCGTCCCTGGGCGGCGGTGCCGCGGGGTGGGCCGCTTCTGGGTCGCCACGGAGCAGCGGATCGCACTCCGGCCCAGACCAGGGCTCACCTGCATACCTCACCGGGATCCGCGTCCGCATCCTCATCCGCGATCCGCGTCCGCATCCTCACCGGGATCCGCGTCCGCATCCGCACCCGGACCCTCCGCATCCGCACCCGGACCCGTGTCCGGACCCGCGTCCGCGTCCGCGTCCGCATCCGTCCGCGTGCATCCTCGTCTGCTCCCGAGGCCCCACCCGCGGTTGAACCCCCCAAGCGAACGAGAAATCCCGAGGGTTGGGGCCGCAGGCCCGCTCAGCGAGATCCGGAGCCCAACGCGCCTCACGACGGCCACGCTTGGGGCGTTTGTCTCACCCGAGGCCCCGCCCAAGCGCTCACATACGGGCGCCCTCATACATCTCTCTTAGCGGTGTCTTTGAGCCCTCTTCGCGCGGGCGCCGATGCTCACCACCGAGATCGACCGCTAGGGGAAACCGATGACCATCGTTGCCTGGAGTCTCGGCGGCCTCACCGCCGCCGCCGTGCTCGCCCTCGGCCTCGCCGGAGTGCTGAGTGAAGTCCACCGCGCGCCCGACCAGTCGTGAGCGTGGACGCGGCTGACGCGCTCCCCGTCACGGGCGGGCATCGCGCCACGGCGGCGGCCGGCGATCGCGCCGGCGCGCTCGGCCGGCGCCTGCTCGCCCGGCCCGAGGGCCTCGCCCTGATCGCGGTGGCGGCGATCCTCGACCTCTGGGGGCTCTCGGTCAACGGCTGGGCCAATACGTACTACAGCGCCGCCGTGCGCTCGATGGCGGCCAGCTGGCACAACTTCCTCTTCGCCTCGATGGATCCAGGCGGTCTCATGACCGTCGACAAGCCACCGCTGGCCCTCTGGGTCCAGGCACTCTCGGTCCGCGTCTTCGGCTACCACCCCCTCAGCCTCCTCGTGCCCCAGGCACTCATGGGCGTGGGCGCGACCGTGATCGTCTACGACCTGACGCGCCGGCGCTTCGGCCGGGTCGCGGGCTTCGTGGCCGGCCTCGCCCTCGCGACGACGCCGATCATCGTGGCGGTCTCCCGCCACAACAATCCCGATGAGCTGCTCGTCCTCTGCTCCGTGGCCGCGCTGTGGTTCGCCGCCCGCGCGCTCGAGACCGGCCGCACCCGGATGCTCATCTGCAGCGCCGTGTGCGTGGGCCTCGGCTTCGAGACGAAGATGCTCGTGGCCTTCATGGTCGTGCCGGGCATCGCCGCGGCCTGGCTGTGGTGCGCACCGCGAACGCGCATGCAGCGCGTCCGGGCGCTGTTCGCGGCTGGCGGCATCGGCGGCCTGGTGGCCGCGGCCTGGCCGTTGCTCGTGACCTTCACCCCCGCGGCCGACCGCCCCTGGATCTCCGGCACCTCCGACAACAGCGTCTGGTCACTCATCTTCGGCTACAACGGCCTCGGCCGCGTAGCCGGCCAGTCGGGCGGCCCCGGCGCCGGCGCCGGGCCCGGCGGTGCGGGTGGCGGCGCGGGTTCGGTGTTCGGCGGTCCGACGGGCCCCTTCCGGCTCCTGCAATCGGGCCTCGGCGACCAGGCCGGCTGGCTGCTCGGCTTCGCCGTCGTCGTGGCCGTGGCCCTGGTCATCCTCTCGCGGCTGCGCCGGCGCGACGCCCGCACCGGCTGGGTGATGATCGTCGGCGGCGCGCTCGCCACCACTGCGGTCGTCTTCAGCTTCGCCCAGGGCATCTTCCACCCCTACTACGTCTCGCTGCTCGCGCCCTTCGCCGCCGCGCTCGTCGGCGCCGGCGCCGGTCTCATGCTTCCCCGCGCCTTCGGCGGCAGCGGCGAGGGACGCTCCGCCCGCTGGATCGCCGCTCTCGCCATTCTCGGCGGCGCGGTCACCGAGCTTGTAGTGCTCGGCGACCTCGGAGGGCAGCTCGCGTGGGCCCGCCAGCTCGTCGTGCTTGCCGTCGTGTGCGGGGCGGCGCTGGCTGCGGCCGTGCCCGGACGCATCCGCGCCGGCCTCGTCGCCGTGGCCCTCGCTGCGCTCCTTGCCGCCCCGGCCACGTGGGCGGCCGACACGCTCGGGCACGCCACGAGCGGCACCTTCCCGACCGGCGGTCCGGCCAGCGCGGAGATCGGCGGTCCGGCCGGTGGCGGCGCTCCCGGCGCTGGCGGCGCTCCCGGCGCCGGCGGCTTCGGTCGCGCGCGCTCCGGCTCCGCAGGTCCGGGCGGTGGCGCGGTCGGCCAGCTCTTCGCCCAGCCCGGCTCGAGCTCCGGCTCCGGCTCGGGCTCCGTCGGCCCGCCGGGCGGCGGCGGTAGCCCGTTCGGCGCCGACAGCCAAGGACTCCAGACCGCCATCGCCTACGCCCGGGCCTACGGTGGCGGCACGATCGGGCTGGAGAGCCAGAGCTCGGCGGCGGAGGCGATCGTCTCCTCCTCGGGCGATGTGGCCGGCCTCGGTGGGTTCTCTGGGCGCGAGAGCACCGTCTCCGTCGCCTGGCTCGCCCAGGAGGTGGCCGAGGGCCGCCTGCGCTGGATCATCGCCGATCCAAGCGCTACCTCCGGGCTTCCCGGTGACACGCGCGCGGGCAGCAGTCACGCTCTGTCCGTGGCCGCCCAGGTGTGCCGTGCGGTGAGCCTCGGCACGACCTCGACGAGCGGGTCGACGGGTGGCGCCTCCCCGGGTTCCAGCTCGGCCGTCAGCCTCTACGACTGCCGCGGACGGGCCGCCGCCCTCGCGCAGGCGTCGAAAGCCTGAGCGCGCACTCAAGCGCGCCCGCGCAGTGACCGAAAGGTCATCTGTGCGTCGCTGGATTGTCACCGGCCTCATCGCCCTGGGAGCGTTGGCCACTGCCCCTACCGCGCTCGCCGATAGCGGCGAGAGCGCGAACTGGGCCGGCTATGCCGTCCACGGGGCCACGTTTCATCGCGTCTCCGCGACCTGGCGCCAGCCCGCGGTGAGCTGCCCGCGCGCGCACACGAGCTACTCGGCCTATTGGGTCGGCCTCGGCGGCTTCGGCGCCGGCTCCCAGGCGCTCGAGCAGATCGGCACCGAAGCGGACTGCAACGCGGACGGGACTCCGACTCTGAGCGCCTGGTACGAGATGGTGCCCGCCGCCTCGATGCCGATCTCCATGACGGTCAACCCCGGGGACACGATCGATGCCGAGGTCACCGTCAACGGCCACCGCGCCACGCTCTGGTTGCGCGATCGCACCCGTCACCACAGCTTCCGCACATCGATCTCGGCCTCGCAGATCGACGTCTCCTCGGCGGAATGGATCGTCGAGGCGCCCTCGGATTGCCTCAGCTCCTGTCTGACGCTGCCGCTGGCCAACTTCGGCACCGCGGTCTTCAGCTCCGCCCGAGCCCAGTCGGAGAACGGACACACCGGGACCGTGTCGGATGCCGCTTGGAGCTCGACACGCATCCGCCTCAGCCCCGCGGGCGCACACCTGACGAGCGTCCGAAGCGCCACCGGTTCCGGTGCTGCCCTGCCCTCAGGGCTTTCCGACGGGGGCACCTCGTTCAGCGTGAGCTTCGCCCGCCCGGGCCTCCTCGGCGGCACCTACACGATCCGCCATATCGCCCTGCTGCGCGGCTGATCCGCGCCCGGTGACACGCCTCCTGAAGGCCTTTGTCATACTGGCCCCGTGCGCAGCGCCCGTCTTGCCATCCTCTTTGTCGTGCTCTGCGGGGCCCTGGCCGCGCTCGTCCCGGCGACCGCCGCGGCGTCCGGATGCGGCTCCGCCGGCGACCAGCAGTACATCGATCCCCTGCAGAACTGCAACGGGAACGGGAACGGCGGCGGTGGTGGCGGTGGCGGTGGCGGCGGTCACAGCGGCGGAGGTACGACCTCGACGCCGACAACGTCGCCGAGCTCGTCGACCACGACCGCGGTGACCCCGACGGCCACGACCGCGAGCACGACGACCACGACGGCGAGCTCCACGAGCTCGACCACGAGCAAGGATCCGAAGAGCCTTCCGTACACCGGCCTCGACCTCGCGCCGGCGGTGATCATCGCCCTGGCCATGGTCGGAGGCGGCATCGTCCTTCGTCGCGTCGCGCGCGACGAACCCCGCTGACCGGCGCCCCCGTTCTCATCAACGCCCGCGCCGCCGTCCGGGCCCATATTGGCGGCGTCGAGCGGCTGGCGCGCGAGATGGCATTGCGCCTGCCGGCGCTGCGTCCCGACCGTTACATCGTCGTCAGTCCGCCGCGCGGGCTCGCCCACCGGGCCGGCCACGCCTGGGAGCAGGCGCTGCTTCCCGCGCTCGGCGCCGCGAGCCCGCTTCTCTACTCGCCGGCCAATCTGGCGCCCGTGCTCTATCCGCGCAACGCGGTGGTCATTCACGATGCCGCGGCTCTGCGCCACCCCGAGGCCTATTCGCGCCCGTACGTCGAGTACCAGCGCCGCATGCTTCCGGCGCTCGCCCGTCGCGCAGCCCTGCTCATCACCGTCTCGGAGTTCTCGCGCCGGGAGCTCGTCGAGATGCTCGGGGTCGCGCCCGAGCGCGTGACGGTGATTCCCGAGGGCGTCTCCGAACGCTTCTTCGCCGCCCGGGCCGACCCGGAGCTGAGCCGCCGCTACGGTCTCGCACGGCCCTACGTGCTCGCCCTGGGAACGATCTCGCAGCGAAAAAACCTTGGTGTCCTCGAGGCGGTCGCCCGGGCGCTGCACGGGCGCGGCGCCGAGCTCGTCCTGGCGGGATCCGAACGCGGGTACCTGCGTGGCTCGGCCGCCGGCCTGCGTCGCCTCGGGTATGTCCCCGAGGACGACCTTCCCGCCCTCTATGCGGGCGCGGCGGCCCTGGCCATGCCCTCCCGCTACGAGGGGTTCGGGCTGCCATGTCTCGAAGCCATGGCGGCGGGCACCCCGGTCGTGGCGGCCAACCGCGCCGCCCTGCCCGAGACGGTGGGAGACGCGGGGCTCCTGGCCGATCCCGACGATCCCACCGCCTTCGCCGACACCGTGGTCAACCTCCTCGACGACGAATCGTTACGCGCTACTCTCGTCCGAGTCGGGCGGCGGCATGCCGCTCGCTTTCCCTGGAGTGCGACCGCAGCGCGCACCGATGCAGCGATCGCCGCGCTCCTTCCGGCTCGGTGAGAGAGACACCGCTCCGATCGCCATCGCGCCGCGTTATAGACCGTGCCCCCCATGACTACGATCTCGCGCTCGTCCCTGCTGCGGTTGTCGGCCTCCACCCTGGCCATGCTCCTTGCCGCCGTGTGGCTGATCGCGCTCGCCGCGCCGGCCAACGCGGCGCGCCGTCCCGCGCAGAGCTCGCATAGGGCGCAGG
Organism: uncultured Solirubrobacterales bacterium; assembly: GCA_963795525.1. Taxonomy (GTDB): domain Bacteria; phylum Actinomycetota; class Thermoleophilia; order Solirubrobacterales; family Solirubrobacteraceae; genus Palsa-465. The sequence goes on along the minus strand of CAWCIA010000004.1, from coordinate 432,727 downwards.
CCGGTCCCCGCGTGCCCCAGGGGTTCGTCGGAACCGTGCTCGGGGACCCGGTGTTCCCCAGCCTGGCCACGACAGCGCAGCTCGGCACGCAGATGGACACGATGGTGTCGAGCGGAGTCGAGAGCGTCCGGGTCGTCTTCGACTGGTCAGTCGCCCAGCCGTATGAGTCCTCGAGCCAGGTGCCGGCCTCGCAGGCCGGAGACTTCACCACCGACGGCGTCGACAACGTGCCCACGAACTGGGCTGCCATGGACGATCTCGTGGCCGCCGCCGCACAGCGCCACCTCAGCGTGCTTCCCGTCGTTCTGGATGCCCCCTCGTGGGACGGTCACCTGGGCAACGGTGCCTCGGTGGCGATCCCCCGCGACGACGCGGCCTTCGCAGCGTTCTGTAAGGCGCTCGTCCTGCGCTACGGCCCCGGGGGGACCTACTGGCAATTCTTCTCGCCGATCGTCCCGATCACCTCGTGGCAGATCTGGAACGAGCCCAACCTCCGCGGCTTCTGGTCCAAGCAACCCTTTGCGCCCAGTTACGTGGCCTTGCTTCGCTCCGCCCGCACGGCCATCAAGAGCGTCGACCCCCAGGCCCAGATCGTCCTCGCCGGACTGGCGAATTACTCCTGGACCGCCCTGCGCTCGATCTACAAGGTTCACGGGGCGCGCGGGCTTTTCGACGTCGTCGGCCTCCACCCCTACACGAAGACGCCGCAGGGGGTGGTGACGATCCTCGAGTACGCGCGCGAGGTGATGAAGGCCTACGGCGACGCGAACAAGCAGATCATCGCGGACGAGATCAGCTGGCCGTCGTCCCAGGGCAAGACGGTGCATAACACCGGCTACGACTTCGCCACGACCGAGGCGGGCCAGGCGCGCGAGGTCGCCGCGGTCATCCCGCTGCTCGCGGCCGATCGGGCCAAGCTGCGCCTGCGGGCGGTCTATTACTACACGTGGGCGACGGTCGAGGTGCGCAACGGGCTCGCCTTCACCTACGCCGGACTGCTCAAGTACGTTCACAGCAATTTCGTCCGCAAGCCCGCCTTCTACGCCTTCAAGAACGCCGCGCTCGCCGCCGAGCACTGCAAGACGAAGGGGGCGCTGGCCACGCAGTGCACCCGGCCGTCGTGATCCGAACGGATTAGCGCCGCAGACGCAGCCAGTGGTGCGCCGTGCCTGGGTCGAGTTCGCCGTCGAGGGTGAGCCCGGCGCTCGCCGCGCGGGCGCGGATCGTCTCCGGGCGCCGCCGATGACGGCGGATGCCCCGTCGGCGGTCGCGCGGCAGGACCGCATCCGGCAGGCGGTGGGCAATACGCACGAGCGGTGTGACGGGGCGCGTGTCGAAGTGGAGCACGGCGACGCCGCCGGGCGCGAGCACGCGCGCGGTCTCGCGCAGGTAGGCCGCGATCACATCCTCGGACTCGATGTGCTGGAAGACGAGATGGGAGAAGGCGAGCGAGAAGGCGCCGTCGGGCAACGGCTGCAGATCGCGTCCGGAGAGCGCATGGAGGTGGACGTTCTCGGGGACGCCGCGCTCCAGGGCGGAGCGGACCATCGTGGGGGAGATGTCGACGCCGTCCACACGCGCGAAGTGGCGCGCGAGGTGGACGGTGTTGCGGCCGACGCCGCACCCGATCTCGAGCGCTCGCTCGTGGTCGGGGAGCGCGCCCGCCCACCCGACCGCCCAGTCCACAACGCCCCGCCCTCCCTCGCGGAACTCCGCGAGATCGACCCCCGGCCCGAGCGTTGGGTCGATGTAGTACTGGGCGTCGCGCTGGGCGAAATCCTCCCAGCTGGCGGCGCCTCCGGGCTCCTGGGTCACGGTCGGTGAGTTAAGCACGGCGCACCGCGCGCAGGGCGGCGAGCTGGCGGCGCTCGCGCTGCGCCGAGCGGCGGAGCCCGCGCTTGAGTGCGTAGCGCGAGGCGAACGTCATCGCCTGCGCCGCATCGTCGAGCAGCGCCCGCCTCGACCCGAGACTGAGGGCGACGGCGTCATGGCGCGCCTTGGCCCGGAGCTCGAAGGCCTCGCCGCCGTGGGCGGTCTCGATCGAGTGCCCCCCGTGGTGAATGACACGCGCTTCGGGACGGAGCCAGGTCGTGACCCCCGCTCGCGCGGCCCGTATACCGAGCTCCATGTCCTCCCCGTAGAGGAAGATCCGCTCGTCGAACGGGCCGAGCCGGATCAGCGTCTCGGTGCGCGCGAGGACGGCGCAGCCGACGGCCCAGCCGACCTGCCGGGGGCCGGCCGAACGCCACGGGGCGAGGGCCACGCCGAGCCGGCCGGGGAGCGCGGCGGGGGGCACGAGCGCGCGCAGGAGGTCGGCTCCGGAGAGCGGCGCGGGATGGACGGTGTCCTGGAGAGACCCGTCCGGATTGAGCACGCGCGGCGCGAGCAGGCGGCCCGGCCACGGCGCGTCGAGCGCCAGCGCGGCCAAGGCGAGCAGGGAGTCGTCGATGAGCTCGACGTCGGGGTTGACGAGCGCAGCCACGGGTTCGCTCACGTGCGCGAGCGCGCGGTTGCAGGCGCGGCCGAAGCCGAGGTTGGCGAGCTCGAGCACGACCGTGCCCGCCCGGGCTCGGGCGCGGGCGACGGTTCCGTCGCTCGAGGCGCAGTCGGCCACGATGACGCGGGTACCCGGGAGGTGGCGGGCCACGGAGTCGAGCAGCGCTTCGATGTCCGCGGCCGAGTTGTGGGTCACGGTGAGCAGCGCGAGGGCGCCGGCTGGGGCGACGGGCCGGCGCCGAATCGGCCGTCCGAGCCCCCGCAGTGCGCTCCGGTAGCGCTCACGCTGGGTTACCAGGGAGAACCGCGCGGCCGCGCGGGCGCGCCCCGTCGCGCCGAGGCGCGCGGCGGCGGCCGGGTCGGTCAGGGTCCGCGCCAGCGCCTGGGCAGCGCCCGTCGGATCCCCCGGGGCATAGCGGTGGCCGCAGGCGGAGTCGACGATCTCGGCCGGGCCGGCGGCGTCGGGCACGATGGCCGGGCGAGCCGCAGCCAGCGCCTCGAGCACGGCGATGCCGAACGGCTCACGCTCGGCGCAGTGGAGCAGGCAGCTTGCCCGCCCGAGCGCCCCGGGGACGTCGTGGACGGCGCCCGCGAACTCGACTCCGTCGTCGAGGCCGAGCGCGCCCGCGCGTCCTCGCAGCGAGTCGAGGTAGCCCTCGCCGTCGCCGGGCAGCGGGGCACCGGCGAAGCGCAACCGGGTCCCGGCGGGGAGGCGGTCCCGAGCCTGGGCGAAGGCCTCCAGGGCGACATCGGGCCGCTTCCACGGGGCGATCGCTCCGAGCACGAGGATCTCGGGCGGTTGCGCCGGTTCGGCGAGGCCGGCGAAGCGATCGACGGCGACGCCCGGGGCGACGACGTGCACACGGCGTCGCAGGCGTCCCCCCGGGGCGAGATCGTCGGCCACCGCCTGGGAGGGCGCGGTGATGAGCTCGGCCTGGCGCCCGGCGCGGCGGACGAGCGCGCCGATGGCGCGATCGGGGAGGAAGTCGTTGTGCTGGAAGGCGAGCGGCCGGGCGTCCGAGACGGTGGCCGCGGCGAGCACTGAGCGCATCCCCCACGCCACGACGAGCTGGGGCTCGAGCGCTCTCACCAGGGCGGCGATCTCGTGCGCGTGCCCGCCGAGGTCGAGCAGCGCCCGGAGCCCCGCACCCGGGCGACCTCGCAGCTGGAGGCTGCGCCCGCGCAAACGGAACGTGCGCACACCGCGGGACCGGGCGGCACGGTCGAGCTCGCCCTCGGGGCACGCGATCGCGCACTCGCGCCGCAGGTCCTCGGCGAAATCGACGAGCAGATGCTCGGCGCCTCCGAACACACCCGCGTAGCTGACGAACAGCACCATTCCCGCAGGCTAAGCGCTACCGACGACCGGCATCACGCCGCGAGCTCTGTGCCCAACCGCGCGCTCGACCGGCCCTCCGTGCGCGTCGGAGTGCCTCGCCACCCACGCGAAGCGGCCGGGTGATTCGCCAACTTGGCGACTGCTCGTAGGCCGTTCGGATCTCGGCGATGGATCGGTCTCGATCACGATCGACCTGCACGATGTTGTGACGCAACGCCGCGATCTCGCGGGGATCGTCGGAAAGCCGAGCGAGGTCATCCGCGCTGATCTCGACCTCCTTCTTGCCCAGCAGCACCCAGGTCTGGCCGTGCACAGGCTGTGACGCCATGATCTCGAACGCGCGGCCCCAGTGGGCGTGCACCCACCAGTCCGACATGAGGACCATCGGACCGCCCTCGTCCCAGCTCTGCTCGCGCCGCAGCACGTTCATCCCGATCCGGTTCTCGTCCCACGGCTCGTGCGTCAAGAGGCGCCCATTCAACCGCCCCATGTACGAGGCGATGAGAAGCCCGTCCGGTCGGAGCACGCGGTGCAGTTCAGCAAGCCATGCCAGGGAGTTGTCCGTCAGGTGGGTGAACACCGAGAGCGCCCAGATGAGATCGAAACACTCGTCGGCGTAGGAGAGGGGCGGGTCGACGCCGTTGCGCTGCACGTGTAGCGGGGGGCTGAGATGGCCGTTCAGCCACGCGACGCTCTCCGCGTCGAGATCGGTACCCCAGACCTGGGCGACCCGCGCCGCGTCGAGGAAGTGCCGCAGCGTTCGACCTGCCCCGCAGCCGAAGTCGAGGACTCGCTTGCCGGCGAAGCTCCAGTCCTGCGGCAGGAGGCCCAGAATCGCCTCGCGCGCCTCGGCGCCCCGCGCCTCGTACTCCGCCCACGGCTCGGTGGACCCCTGCAACGAGCACACCCGGCTGGCCAGCCGAGCCGGAGGAAGCGGAATCTTCGCCACGGGCCCGTACTGTATTTGGGCCGGGCCGCGCATCATCGCGGTTCCGTGGCTACAGCGGTGACTCATTAGACTGGATGGGGCCTTGGAGCCATCCGTTGACTCCGCGCGCGCTGCTGCGCGGCGACTGACCCCCGCGGCCGCGCTGATCGTTCCGTTGCTGGCCGGTCCGACCGTGCTTGCCTTCTTCACCGGGGGCTACTACAACGAGGCCCGGGAGTGGACGGGCGTGGTCGCGTGGGGCCTCGTGGTTGCGGCGCTGATTTTGACCCGCGGCCGGCTACCTCGCACTCGCTCTGCCCTCGTCGCCCTTGGAGGCCTCGCCCTGCTCGCCGGCTGGACGCTGCTCTCGACGACTTGGGCCTTCGTGGCCAGTGACGCTTACCACGCCGGGCAGCTCACCGTCATGTACCTCGGAGCCCTGCTCGCGGCGGCGCTGCTCCTGCGTACGCCGGGGACCCTGCGCGCAGTCGAACCGGCGCTTGCGGCGGGCATCGTCATCGTGATCACGTATGGCGAAGCGGCTCGGCTGCTGCCCGGTCTGCTGACCTTTCATCGGTCACTGACCGCGGGTGGACGGCTGGAGCAGCCGCTGACGTACTGGAACGCGATGGGCGAGCTTGCGGCCATCGGTATGGTGCTGGCCGTTCGCGTGGCCGGGGATCGCGCCCGCCCGGTCTGGATGCGCTCGGTTGCGGCTGCCGCGGCGGCGCCGCTCGGGCTTGGCCTCTATCTCACCTTCTCGCGAGGCGCGCTGTTTGCCGTCGCGGCCGGGGTGGTGGCGCTGGTCCTCCTGGTCAAGCGCCAGGAGCAACTCACGTCGCTGGCCATTTCGTTCGGAGGGGCGATCATCTGCTCTGGTGTGGCCGCGCCTCTCGGCGGTGTGACCTCCCTTACGGGTTCGCGCTCGGCTCGTGAGACACAGGGGATGGTGATGCTCGTCGTTCTCGTCGTCGTGGCCCTCGCCGCGGCGCTCGTACAGGCCCGCTGGGCTCGCCGGGAGAAGCCGCGAGCGCTGCGCCTGCCATCCTGGGCGCCGGCGGCGGCGACCGGGCTGATCTGCGCAGGGCTGGCCCTGGCCATCGTCGTCGGGAGCAAGGAGACCTCCAAGGCGCCGCTCGCCGCGGGCGCCAGCCGGCTCACCACGTTCCAGAGCGACCGCTACGCGTACTGGGACGTCGCGCTGCGCGCCTTCAGCGCCGAGCCCCTTCACGGCATCGGGGCGGAGAATTGGTGGGTCGACTGGCTTCGCTACCGCCACTCGAGCTCCGCTGCGCTTGACGCGCATTCGTTGGAGCTCCAGACCTTGGCCGAGTTGGGCATCGTGGGCGGGGCGCTTTTGCTCATGTTCCTGAGCGGGATGGCCGCGGCCGGCCGCTGCGCGTACCGGCTAGCGCCCGAGCTTGCCGCCGGACCCTTGGCGGGCGCAATCGTGTGGCTTGTGCACTCCCCGCTCGACTGGGACTGGCAGATACCCGCGCTTACTCTCGTCGCGGTCGCCCTCGGCGGCGCCTTGCTGAGCTGCGCCTCCCTTCCGCCCGCCGACCGAAGGGTCGACGAAGTGAGCGTTCCGGAGGTCGGCGACCGCGGCGTCGCCGCCCCAGCCTACGACGGTTGATCTAGAGAAACGGCGAGCGGCGCGTAGTCGGCGGGAAAGGCGGAGGCGCCAAAGAACCAGTTCTCGATCGCGAACCGGGGATTCGGCATCGTGGGCTCCGAGCCGGTCTTATGCAGGAAGAGCTCGTCGAAGAAGAGGGCGTCCCCGGGCGCGAAGAGTGGCCGGGCGATCGAGCTCCCGTGCGCGGCGCGCCGGGCCGCGTCGTCGGAGATCGTCCACGTGAGCGCTGCACCCTCAGTCCCGGTGGCCAGGTAGTCGTTCAGACGAGTCGGGACGATGTCGAGCCCCGGCGCCTCAACGCCGCAGTCCGAGAGCGAGAGCCACAGATTGAGCGCCCGCACCGGGCCCATGAAGCGGCCGTCCTGGTGCCAGGCGCCGCTCACAGACGGCTCCGCCTTACGCATCGTCGTCTTGTGTGCGGAGATGAGAGCCGGCTCCCCCAGGTAGCCGTTCACGAGGCGATCGATGTCGCGGTCGCGGAGCGCGTCGATGAAACGGCACAGGAGCGCCGGCGAGTCGGCCCCAAGCAGGCCGCCGCCCTCCTTGATCCACGAACGCCACATCGGACCACCGAACCGCTCGTGCGGCACGAACTCGTCGTAGAAGGCATCAAGCGGTTGCTCGCCGGCTTCACTGGCTTCGCGCCGGGCATAGGCGGTTTCGATCCCGTCGGCGAAGCCGAGCGCAAGGTCGCGCGGGAGGAGCTCGCGCACGAGCACGCAGCCGTCGCGCAGGATGGCCGCGCGGAGCAGCTCGGGCGTCAGCTCCCCGCGGCCAAACTCCGGCAGCGGATCGCCCGCGGAGACAGCCACCCCGTCCGCGTCCGGGAACCGCGGGGACGCGGGCGCCTCTTCCACGAGCCGGATTCCGGCCAGGTGGCGCGCGCGCACGAGCGCACGCTCGCGATCCGGGTCGGGGGCGCCGCGGTTGGCCGCGGTGAGCTCGGCGATGTCGGCGCGGAGCTCATCGAGACTGGGAAGCTCCGGCTCTGACGGCGTCGCGACCGCGACCGCCCCTTCGTCCGCTCTGCGCCACGGAAGCCGCACGGCCCCAATCCTACACGGGGCGGGCCGGGATCCCCACGACCGTCTGGCCCGGGTGGACGTCGTCGACGACGACCGCGTTCGCCCCGATCTGCGCTCCCGCGCCGACGCGCACCGGACCGATGATCTTCGCTCCCGTGCCGACCTGAACGCCGGCCTCGAGCGTCGGCCCGCGGAAGTCGCCTGCGCGAAGACCGACCGTGACGAACGGGGCGAGGACGGTCCCGGCGCCGATGCGCACCAGCCCGTCGACGACGACCTGGCCGTGGATGATGTAGAGGCCGGGCTCGATGATGACCGGATCGCCGATGGAGATCTGGGCGATCGCCATCGCCAGCCGGTGTGCGATCCGCGGAAGCACCGGGATCCCCCGCGCCTGCATCCGGCACTTGATGCGGTAGAGGACCTGGGCGAGGAAGGCATCGCTGCGCCACGCCAGCCGAACGATATGACGCAGAGCGTCGAAGGGCGAGGCGAAATCCTCGCCCTCGCCGCGGAAGCGCAGCGCGATGAGCGCGTCGGCCACGACCGCCTCACGCAGCTGCGGATGGGCGGCGTGGATCTCGCGCCACACCTGCTGCGCGCGATTCTCAGCGAGCACCGCTAGAGCGCCTCGGCAATCCGTGGCGCCTCGCGGCGAAAGACCCACACGGCCAGGATGCAGGTGCCCAGGAAGATGGCCGCCGGGACGATGAGGAAGGAACGGCTGCCGATCGCTGCTGCGGGGCCCGGGGCATGCGGATCGATGATCCATTTGCGCGCGAACTCGAGGATCACCGTCATCGGGTTGCAGCTCAGGATTTTGCGCAATCCCGGAGCGAACCGATTGATCACGTAGATGACCGGCGTCCCGTAGAACAGTGCGGTCGACGCTACCGCCCAGATGATGGCCACATCGCGGAACCGGGGGTACAGCGAGCTGAGGATCATCGCCATCGCCACCGTGAACATGAGGATCGCGCCGACGATGACCGGCAGCAGAAGCCAGGTCCACATCGGCGAGATGCCCCCGACCACGAGGATGAAGATGAACGCCACGATCAGGTTCAACCCGAGATTGAACAGGGCGGTGAGCACCGTGGCGATCGGAATGACCAACCGCGGGAACTGCGTCTTGCGCACGATCGACTCGGCACTGACGATCGATGGCAGCGCCGTACCCGCCCCCTCCGTGAAGAACCCGAAGAGCACGATGTTGAGCAGCAGCAGCACCGGATAGTGCGGCACCGCGTTCCCCAGGTGCAGGCCCTTGGTGAAGACGAGGAGCAGGACCCCGAAGAGCATGAGAGGCCGCGCAATCGTCCAGACGTAGCCCAGCGTGGTGCCGAAGTACGTCCGCTTGAATTCTGTGCTCGCCATTAGGTAGAGCAGCTCCAGTCCGCGTCGCCACCCGCCGCCTAGAGCCGACGGACCGCTGACCTCCCGCAGCTCCCCTACGTCTGGCGGCGCCAGCGGTCGGTGCCCTTCGAGTCGCTCGATGCTGTCGGAACCTGCGGCTTCAGAGCTCATTCTGGATCGACGAGGGTCGCCTCAACACTGTCCTCGAGCTTGACCTGGCCGGACCCGCTCTCGGTCCCGTAGACCACGAAGTCGAGCAGGTTGAACGAGTGCAGAGCCAGATCGCCGGGAGTCCGATTGCGAATCACCCATTGGCCGATGTGGTAGCGACCGGGAAGCAGCCGGTTTTCGACCTCCCCCGCGATGAGCACGCGCTGGCCGGCTTTCAGGAGGTCGTCGTCCTCGTTCTCGACGTTCAGCCGTTTGGAGAAACCGAAAACCTCGATGCCCGCGGAGTCGATGAACTGATAGCTGAACACTGGGCGGCGAAGCTCTCGCCGTGCCTCGATCAGGCAGTTGAAGAATATCCGCTGGCCCTGTTCAACGTTCTGAACGCGTTCGCCCTCAGCATTCTCGAGCCAGACGTCGACCACGGCGGCGTTGACATCGGGAAGTATTCCGGGGTCGCTGACGTGATCGGGGTCACCACCGAAATTCAACCGGTAGTAGCGAAGCGCCGTCTCTTCGGGATCGCCCACGTACTGGATTCGCGAATCGTGGATGAGCGCAGCACGATGGCAGAACTGCTGCACGCTGCCCATGTCGTGTGTGACGAGCACGATGGTGCGGCCTGCCTCGCGCATGGCTGTGAACACATCCAGGCACTTCTGGCCGAATGCGGCATCGCCGACGGCAAGCACCTCGTCGATCAGCATGATGTCCGCGTCGGCGTTGACCATCACCGAGAACGCGAGCCGAACCATCATCCCCGAGGAGTAGTTCTTGAGCTTCATGTCGACGAATTCGTGCAGCTCGGCGAAGTCGAGGACGCTGTCGAGGCGACGTCGGGCCTCGCGTCTCGACAAGCCCATCAGGACACCGTTGAGCACGACGTTCTCCCGAGAGGTCAACTCCGGGTTGAAGCCCACGCCGAGCTCGATGAACGGCGCCAGGCGGCCCGCCATCCGCACCCTGCCGGCATCCGCGCGGTAGATGCTGGCCATGATCTTCAGCAGCGTGCTCTTACCGGACCCGTTACGTCCCACGATGCCGAAGAACTCGCCGGCGTGCACGTCGAGTGAGACATTGTCAAGGGCTCGGACCACCGTGGCGTCTCGATGGGCGAACGGATTGGCGGCCCGCTCCCGCAGCGAGTTCATCCGGTTGCGCGGGATTGTGAACTGCTTGGAGACGCCCTCGACGTCGATGACGGTCGGCCCTGCGAGCAGCCGCTCTGCGGCCTGCGACCCTCTGCGCTTCTCTGCCGTGAGTTCGATGTTCGTCGTCTTCCGCGATCGTTGCCCGGGCCGTCAGGCTAGCGAACGGACGATCGCCCTAGGTCCGCTCTCGCCAGCGCCCGAGCCGCTTTTGGGCAAAGCTCAGCGGGTCGGGGAAACTGGTGTCGAGCAGGTACCGGTCCGGCCAGCCGGGGATGGCGGCGATGATGGAGGCGAGCCATCGCCACACCACCCCAAGGGCGAGTTCCCATTCGCTCGCCTGGGTCTCGGTTTCCCCGATGAGCATCCGCGCCGGCCGAGCCACGAACCACAGGAACGCCAATGGGGAGGAGTCCGCGCGCGCGTATAGCTCGAGCCCGCGGCGTTCGGATTCGGTCAGCGAGTCCGAGCAGCGCATGAGGAGCGTCTGGGCGCGCATGCGGCCGGGCAGGTAGCCGAGGAAGTACGCACCGCGCCAATCCCGCATCCGTGGCGGGCGGAGCCGCCGGCGAACCCGATCGGCGACGCCGGAGCTGACGACGCGACCGAGGATCGCGCCCCGATGCTGGACGTAGTCGTAGAGCGGCCGATCGATGTACTCCAGGCGGCCGCTCGCCAGCGCCACCAGCGCCAACCAGTGGTCGTGGAACTGCATCCCGGGGCACTCGGGAAACGGCAGGGCGCGATCGACGACATCACGGCGGATCAGGGAGGCGGCGCCGGTGACCGTGTTGGCGATGAGCATCGAGGCCATGTTGGTGCGATTGTTCGAGCGCCCGACCCACATGGTGTCGCGCAGCACTCGCCCCGTCGGGTCGGTCAGCCGCTGATCCGAGTACGCGAGCGCGGCCGTCCCGATGCCGGCTCGCAGGGTCTCGAGCTTGTCGGGATGCCAGACGTCGTCCTGGTCGCTCAAAGCGATCAGCCGGGCCTCTCGCGGAGCGAGGGTCAGAGCTCGCTCGAAGTTGCGATAGAAGCCGAGCCATTCCGGTGCCCGTGACACCGAGAACCGGGGATCGTCGGCGACGATCCGACGGATCTGCTCGTAGTGCTCGGGCTCGGAGCAGTCGTCGGAGATGATGCACGTCCAGTTCGTGTCCGTCTGAGTCCGAATCGAATCGATCTGGGCGCGGAACAGGTCCGGGTCCGGCCGGTAGGTCCCCATACAGATTGCGATCGGGCCAGCCTCGACGGCCTGGCCGTCCGATGGCTGTCGTGCCGGTCGCACGGGGACCCGCGCGAGCTCAACCGGGTCGCTCAGGCCGTCGCGACCGAACGCCTGCGCCGCAACGACCACCTCGGTCGCCCGCTCGGGGACTTCCACGCCGAGCGAAGTCCAGAAACCGCCCCGCCGCTCGGGCACATCGAATCGCGGCATTCCGACCGCGGCGACGGGATGGGGCCGTCCATCAATCAGGAGCGTCAGCCCGCGCACTGGCTCCTCGCCATCCATTGCCGTGCCGGAGAAGTACACCGCGCTTGCCGTCCCGGCCTGGAGCGATGGGGGGAGCGGGCTCTCCAGACGGATCCAGGGTCGCTCCCGGCCACCGTGGGCGACGCTGCTGCGAGGGTCCAACTCTACACTTCCAGCCGGATGGCCGAACCGATTCCGAGCAGCCGAGAGGGATCCGCGGCGGCTCCCTCGCCGGCGTTTGCGGCGCCTCCAGGCAACCCCCGATTCCCGCTCTTCGATGGATTGCGGGGAATCGCTGTCCTCGCGATCCTGTCATTCCACTGCGCCGAATATTCGGGCCGGATCGGCTTCGGGCCGCTCGGAAGGCTGGCGGAAGTGGCTGGCGGAGAAGCGGTCATCTGGTTCTTCGTCATCTCTGGCTTTTTGCTCTACCGGCCGTTCGTGGCCGCGAGGGCCGCCGGGCGGGAACAGCCGTCCAGTCGCCTGTACGGGCGCCGGCGAGCGCTGCGGATCCTACCCGGCTACTGGGTTGCGCTGACCGTGCTGGCGATCTTTCCCGGCGTAGCAGGTGTGTTCACAGGCGACTGGTGGCGCTACTACGGATATCTGCAGCTCTACTCCGTGCACACCCGAAACAATGGCATTCCGGTCGCTTGGACGCTGTGCGTCGAGGTGACCTATTACGTCGCTCTGCCGCTCTGGGCCGCGCTCGTGCGCCGGCTACCGGGAGGGGTCACAAAGCGGGGCTTCTTGCTCACTGAGCTCGGCTCGTTGGCACTTGTGATGCTCGGTGGCGTTGCGGTTCAGATCGGCGTCTCGCGCGGGCATCTTCCCTATGTCCTCGGCGTTTCGCTCACCGGCCAGTGTGTGTGGTTGGCGATCGGGATGACGCTGGCGGTCGTCAGCGTCATGATTCAGCGTGAACGTGATACTCCAGCGCCCATCCGGGCGTTTGCCGACCGCCCCGAGTTGTGCTGGATGGTCGCTCTTGCAGCCGCCATCGGTCTGATGTTCCTCGTGCCCAGTCACGGACTGTTCGGACTGATAGCGACTGTCGATGTCGCACAATCGATACCAAAGACCGTCGCAAAGCTCGGTCTCGAGGGGCTGCTTGCCGTGGCGTACGTCGCCCCGGCGATCTTCGGGAGCGAGCGGCGTGGACTCCCGCACCGAGTGCTCGCGTGGCGTCCAGTGATCGGCCTCGGGGTGATCTCGTACTCGTTCTACCTGTACCACCTTCCCATCGTCGCGCTGCTCGCGATCAAGCACACCTCCGCGTTCTCGGCCCCTGGTCTGAACCTGATGGCGCACGTGCACACGCTCCGGACGACTCTCCTCTACGCCGTGAGCCTCGGCATCACCTCCGCGGTGGCGACCGTCAGCTATCGCTTCGTGGAGCTGCCGTTCCTGCGGCGGAAGGAACGCAAGAATGCGCAGCTTCAGAGTCATTCTGCAGAGGAGCACACCCAGCCAGAGGCCCCTATTATCAGGGCCTCATGATCGTCTTTGGATGCTCCATCACCGGCCCCAATATCTACCGCGAGGCCGCCGAGAAGGGCTTCAACCTGGTCGCCGAGCCAGACTCGATGATCATGGCCAACGCCGCGGCGGGATCGCTGATGCGCTCCTACAACCTGATCATCAGCAAGGTCGCAGAGATCGAGGGAGTCGAGGCGCTCGTGCTCTGCCATCAGGACGCTGAGCTCACCTCTCCCGACTTCTGCTCGATCATTCGTGAGGAGCTCAAGGACCCTGAGGTCGGCGTCATCGGTTGCGTCGGCGCGGTCGACGTCCGCAACATCGCCTGGTGGGAGGGCTCGGTCACCTGGGGCTCGTTCACCCACCGCTACAAGGAGTACGGAGGCGGTCAGATCGACGCCTTCACATTCACGGAGGACAATCATCCGGGGTACGCCCGGACCGGTGAAGTCGACACGCTCGACGGGTTCATCCTGGTGCTGGCGCCATGGACGATCCAGAACCTCCGCTTCGACGAGACCCTCGGGCAGCTGCACGGGTATGACTACGACTTCTGCCTGCAGGTGCGAGAGGCCGGCAAGAAGGTGGTCACGTCCGACTTCAAGGCCATCCACCACCACTCGCTCGACCTCGTCACCGATCAGACGGTGTGGATCGAGGCGCACAAGCGGGTGGCGGAGAAGTGGCTTGGGCGGATGCACCCGGCGGGGCTGCCGAACTGGGGGGCGGCCGATTACGACTGGAAGGGCCGGGCGCTCCAGGCGGAGGCCGAGGCGGGGGCCGAGCGGCTGACCCGGGTTTCGATCCAGATGAAGGCCGAGGCGATGGCCCGCCGGCACAAGGCCGAGATGGAGGAGATCATCAGCAGCACGAGCTGGCGCTATACGGCGCCCCTGCGCGTGCTCGGCGAAGGGGTCAGACGGTGGCGGTCGTTCCGGACCGGGCGCAACGGAGCCACGCCGGAGGAGGCGCACTCGGCTCCCGCCAACCTCCACGCGCCGCCGAAGCCGGCCGTGACCGCCCCGGCCGGCCCGACCGCGTCCCGGGGGTCGGAGCCCACGGTGGTGGACGCCGGCGAGGGATGATCGTCTTCGGCGTCCCGGTCACCCGTTCCGAGGATTACGAGCGGTGGGCCGGACCCGGGATCGACCGCGCTCGCGAGTCCGACTCGGCCGTCTACGCGAACTCGTCGCCCGGGTCGATCTTCCGCGCTTACAACCTGTTGCTCGACCAGGCGGCCGGCCACGACGCCCTCGAGGCGCTCGTGCTGCTCCACCAGGACGTCGAGATCGTCGATGATGACTTCGGCGCCAAGGTCCGCCGCGTGCTCGCCGACCAGGACGTGGCCATCGCCGGCTGCGTCGGCGCACGGGACGCGCGGACGATGGCGTGGTGGGAGGGGGCGGTCACCTGGGCCTCGTTTACCCACCGCTACTACGAGCACGGCGGGGGCATCCTGCCGGCGTTCTCGATGTCGCCGGAGACCCAGAAGCTGCCGGCGTACGCGCATCTCGGCGAGGTCGACACGATCGACGGCTTCATCATGGTCCTCTCGCCGTGGGCTGTCCGCAACCTTCGCTTCGACGAGACGCTCGGTCAGTTCCACGGCTACGACTTCGATATCTGCATGCAAGCCCGCGCCGCGGGACGCAAGGTCGTCACGGTCGACCTGAAGGTCTGGCACCACCACTCGCTCGAGCTGATGTCGGACCCGGAAACCTGGATCGAAGCCAACATCCGCCTGACGGAGAAGTGGGAGCGTCGCAACGGAGGTCCGGAGTCCGAGGATTGGAAGGCACGAGCGCGCCGTGCCGAGGCGCAGGCATCAGCGTCCAATGTCCTGAAGATCTCGGCCAACATGAAGGCAGCCGCGCGCGAGCGTGAGCTGCTCGCCGAGCTCGAAGCGATCCGTCACTCCGCCAGCTGGCGCTACACGGCGCCGATCCGGCGGCTTGTGGCGTCGATACGAGCACACCGAGCCTGACGCCGGTCGCCAGGCCAAGTCCAGGCGGTCACGGCCTGGGTTCGGTCTCGCGCGCGGGCACTGTGCGACGTCCCGAGGCCCTCATCGACGAGCGCCTGTACCAGAGGATGGCGGTCATGACGAGCACGTATTGGGCGAGTTGCGAGAGGGTCTCGAGCGGCACCGCGTCGCCGCTGTCGGGGGTGTTCGCGGGTAGCCGGTGCTGGGCAACCAGGGAGTGGACGGTGCCCGTGAGGGTTCCGTAAGGCCGCCAGACCAGCGAGGCAAGGACGAAGGCCAGCGCTAGCCCGATCCAGTCGCCGACCGATGCTCCCTCCCGGCTCATGCCGACCGCGAGTGCGACCAGCAGCGGCGCCAGCATGAGCTGATAGTGGCTCCAGTTGATTGGACTGACCATCACCGAGAACACCGAAATGCATGCGAACGCATCCCAGCTCGTGGGGAGACGGTCACGGAGCGACTCGATCGACCAGACGCCGAGCAGGGCGACAAGAGCCAGTCCAGATACCTCATAGAGCCTCCAGTGGTGCAGACCGCCCAGGCGAAGCATCGCCGCAATCGGCGAAAAGTTGTCCGGCGAGTAGGCGTAGCCGTACAGATGGGGATTGCTCTTGTTGGCGAAGTTGCTGAACGCGCTCCAGGGATCGAGGACGGAGAATTGATGTGCGCGCCACGCCGCGAGCGCGAGACCGGCCATGCTCAGACCGATGACCCACGCGATCGCGAGCAGCCCGGCTCGACGCGTTCCCCGGCGCACCACGAACATCAGCGGAAGCAGGACGAGCAGGGGCTTGAACGCGACCGAGAGCCCGATGAGTCCAGCTCCAATCGCAGAACGACGACCGGAGCGGTGCACGAGATCGAACCCGGCGATGCCGAGAGCCAAGGCGATGAGATTGAACTGCTTCCACCACGCCGTCGACATGAGGGGCGCAAAGCTGACCAGCCCCAGCGCGATCCCCCACAGCCAAGGCCTGTTCACCATCCGGTGCAATCGCCGGCACAGAAGGCCCACCAAACCGACGGCCAGCACGGCGTTGAGCAGGCCGAGCAGGTCAGTCGCGGTCTTGGCGCTCATCGCGCGACTCACGAGCGCCATGAGCGCCGCCAGCAGCGGCGTCCCGGTCCAGGAGAACAGGGCCTCCGGGTGGCCGGTATGCCAGGTGACGTCGCCGGCGATCCACGCCAGCCCCATGTCGGACGTCTTTCCATCGCGCAGCCCGCGCACCGTCCACAACGCGACGACGAGCAGGCACGTCGCTGCCACGATCAGGTCGCCGCGACCAAGCCGGGCGTTCCGGCTCGTCGGGGCTGCATGGCGTGCGAGAACGCTGGACGTCGGGACTCAGCCTCAGTCGCGGTCGTCGAGCACGCGGCAGATCACGTCGCGGGAGAATCCCGGGTCGCGGCCCCGTAGCCGCCATATCTGCTCCACCACCCGGAAAGCTCGCGAGCGGGCAATGTGCTCGAGCAGCTCGCGTTGGCGGTCGAGCGCCGCTCGTTGCTCCCCCAGCCGGCGCTCCGCGTCACGGACGGCGCTGAGCTGCAGCTGCGTGTTGGCGAGGTGAAGCACGCGGTTGCGCTCCAGCCGCTCGAGATGATCGTTGCGATCCCAGTTGGCGAGGAGCTCGGCAAGCCGGCCGTCCCAGCCGGCCGATCGATCCCAGACGAGGCCCAGGCCGAAGAACGGTGGGACAATCGCCACGCGCAGCTCCGGGCGACCGGCGACGAAGTCCTCGACCGCGGTGAGCACGCCGTTGCGCGGCCCTCCCTCGCGAGCCGCGGGATGGTGGTAGGGCAACGCTCCGGGACGTGTGCCCGGGTCTCCGGGGTACAGCCCCGCCTCTGGCGCGATCGGCTGGCGGTGCTCGGCCGGGATCCGCTCGGGTTCGAAGTAGTCGTCGCGGCGTCCGTGCGGCCACCCGACGTCGTGTAGGAGCAGGAGCGGCAGAGTGCGTCTCTGCTCGGAGGCACGCTCCGAGATGATCCGAAGCTCCTCGGAGACCGTGTAGTAGTTGTGGTCGCCGTCGAGGATGATCGTGTCGCTCAGCGCGACGTGGGCCAGCGCATCGGGGCTGGCCTCACGCACGAGCGCGAGCTCGGGATGCTCGCGCGCCAGCGCCTCGAGCTCCGCGGGTGGCGAGGGGTCCACGGCGGCGACGCGTCCGCCGCACCGCTGCGCCCACAGGAGAAGGAGCCGGGTGAGATCGCCATGCAGCGCTCCGACCTCGGTGATCGAGCTGCCGCCGGCGATCTCGAGTACGTCCATGACCAGTTCGGCGTTATAGAGCAATGATGCGCCCCACCCGCCCTGGTCGTTCTCCGTTGGGTCGAGCCCGAACGGAGAGTCGAGCCATCCGTCGATCACCGCATCGCCTCCTCGATCCTCCGCCGGGAGAACGGGGGCTCGCGGCCACGCAGCCGCATGGCTAGCTCGGCCGCTCGCAGCACGCGGGAGTGCCGCATCCGCTCCAGCAGATCGCGCTGGCGCCGCAGCTCGCGCTCGCCGGCGGCGATGCGGGCCTCGGCCTCCTGGGCGAGAATGAGCTGCACGTGGGTGTTGGCCAGGTGCAGGACGCGGTTCTTCTCCATCCGCGCAAGGACCGGATTGCGATCCCATCTCCCGAGGAGCTCGCACAGCGTCGGACCGTTAGGTCCGCGCGGGTCCCACACGACGCCAAGGCCGTAGAACGCCGGGACGATCGCCAGCCGCAAGCTCTCGCGGGTCGCGAGGAAGTCCTCGACGGCGGTGAGGACCCCGTTGCCTGGGCCGCCCTCATGGGCTGCGGGGTTGTCGCAGGGAAGGCCGCCGTGGTACGTCCCAGTCTCGCCCGGGTACAAGCCGTCCTGCGCCAGCGGCTGACGGTACTCGTCGGGTACGCGCTCGGGGACGTAGTAGTCGTCGCGGCGTCCGTGGGGCCAGCAGACGTCGTGCATGAGGATGAGCGGGAGGCGGCCTCCTGCCTCGCCCGCTCGCTCGGCGATGATCCGCAGCTCCTCGGACACGGTCCAGTAGTTGTGGTCGCCGTCGAGGATGATGGCGTCGGCGAGCGGGATGTCGGACAGCGCCGTGTGGCTCGTCGCGCGGATCAGGGTGACGTCGTCGTGCGTCTCGGCGAGCGCCACGAGGTCGGCGTGCGGTGCCGTGTCGACGACCGTGATCCGGGCGTCGGCACCGCGGGCCCACCGAACCAGCAGCTCGGTCAGCTCGCCCATGAACCCACCGACCTCGGTGACCGTCCGCGCCTGCGCGGCGTCGAGGCACCCGAGGACGAACTCCGCGTTGTGGACCAGCGAGGTCGCCCAGCCGCCCGGGTCGTGCGCATGCGGGTCCAGGTCGAAAGGGAAAGGCATCCGCCGCGGGTCAGTGTAGGTGAGCCGTCACGACGGCAAGCCGCAGACGCGCACGGGGGCGAGGCTCGACAGCTGTAGGTACCACGGGTCGGGCGCGGCGTCGCGGCGCGTCCTCACCGTGACGGTTCGATGTCCGGCAACATCGCCCAGTGCCAGGAACGCCGGGGAGAAGCGCCGCACCGAGAGGGTCGCCGGCGCCGCTCCGGTGCTCACCGAAAGGCCCGCCGCGCCGATCCTGACCGCCAGCGTGGCGGCGGCCCCGGGCGCCAGCGCTGCCGGAGGGGTGAAGCGCACGCACGCGCCGTCGATCGCGACCGCGCCGGTCGAGGGGGCGACCACCGTCGGGAGCGTGCCGCCAGGTCGTCCAAGCGGCGGGGCCGGGCTCAAAGCGACATCTCCGTCCGCCCGCAACTGGCCGTCAGCCGAGGTCTGCGCCGTCATGGTCGCCCTCCGCAGCTGCGCGACCGAATAGGCTGGGCTGCCGAGCGCCCGGTCGGCGGTGTAATAGTCGGTCGCCTTGAGCCCGAGGAATTGCCAGAGGGCGATCCGCGCGATCGTGTGCGGATCCACGCTCCCTCGATCGAGGTCGAGCGCGGTGAGTGCACCGTTCGTCTCAGCGCCGGAATCGCGAATGTAGGCGCCTTGCGCGCGAAGGTTGCCGATATTCGACACAACCGCGGCAAGGGTCAGGGCGCACAGCGACACCTGCACGAGCAGAGACGGTCTTAGCCCTTGGGCGAACTCGGCGACGAGGAGCACCGCGAGCAGGCAGTAGACATAGATGTAGCGACTCGTCAACACGCTTGCGAGCTCGCCGTGAACAATCGACACCGAGGCCACGAAGACCGCGAACGTCGCCGCCAGCGACACGCACCGCGTGCTCGGACGCGTCGATCTCGCGCGCCAGAGCACCAGCGCGAGACCGACGACGAGCAGCGGCCAGCCGTAGACGAGAGAAGTGCCCGTCCCGTCGAACGGCAGGATCCCGGACAGGCCCGCGAGGGAGCTCATAGCGACCGCCGCGGCCTCGGCGAGGTTGAGCGGGATCGTGGGGATGGCGGTCACGTCGATCCCAGTCGGGTGGTAGTGCACCGCCCAGATCGCGTAGAGGGCCAGGGGGATCCCCACGACCCACGCATCTCGCCAGCGACGCCGCGTCAGCGCGAGGTCGACCGCGATCCCGATCGCCACGGCAAGCGCGAGGCCGGTGCTCGCTATCGCCAGCACGAGCAACGCGCAGGCGGCCGCGTCGGCCCGCTCCGTGCGGCGCTCGAGCAGCATCAGCGTCGAGATCCCGGCGATCGAGACAAGCAGCCAGGGGATCTGAAACGCCCACATTGTGTTCTGCCATCCGGGGCCGAGGAACAGCATGAGCCCGGCGAGCAGCAGAGCCACCAATTCGCTCGTGCGCGTGCGCGCGTAAACGAACACGAGCACGGCCACGACGAGGCTGAGCGCGATGACGAGAGCTCTGTAGGGGGTGTAGCTGCCGATCCCGAAGACCGCGAACATCAGCCGGTAGATCGCGATCGGGACGAGCGAGAGATGGCCGTTATAGGGCTCGAAGAAGGTGCCGAGCGTCGTGGCCCGCCGGTGAACGATCCACAGCCAGTCGTCGGCCCAGAACGAACTGCCGCGCGTCAGATGGAACAGCATCAGACCAGATGCCGCGATCGCGAGTCCGAGCGCGGGGCGGGCGAGCCGGTCGAGATCGAGCCGGTTGAGCGCCAACCCACCGCGGTGCTCGGAGGTCGTGCCCGCCGTCATGCGCCACCCAGCGTGCACACACGCACCGGTTCGTTGCTTTGGACTTGAAGATGCCAGGGCGCCATGGCTCGATCGCCTGACACCGAGACGGTGGCTGACGCACCTGCCTGCACCGTGCCGAGCGCTCTGTACACCGGCGCGAAGCGGCGGACGGAGACCGCGACGGGCGCGGCGCCGGCGGTCACCGACACGCGTCCCGGCGCCAGTTCGAGTGAGAGCAGACTCGTTGCGCCTGGCGCCAGCGCCGCCGCCGGTTGCAGGACCGCGCAGGGACCGGACCGAGCGGCGGACCCACCGGCAGAGCCGTCGACGGGCGGGGCGACTCCGCGCAGAGGGGGAGTGCTCCCACCGGCGAGGACGACGTCATGATCGGCCACGAGCTGCGCGTCCGCGGCGCTCTGCGCGGCCGGGTTCGCACGCCGGAGCTGCGCGACCGTGTAGGCGGGCGTTCCGAACGCGCGCGCCGCCGTGAAGTATCGGCCAGCTGCGATGGCTCCAAGCGGGTACAGCGGTACCTGAGTGCTTGACGCGACCCGGCCGCGGTCGAGCTCGACCGCCCCGAAGGTCGCGTCGCCCAGGGCTCCGAGCTGGCGGAAGTAGCTGCCGCCGCTCCGTAGGACGCCGATGTTGGCAACGACGGCGACCAGGGTCAGCGTTGCGAGTGCCACCTGGGTCCGGTGCGGCACGGCGATGCCGCGTGCCAGCTCGACGGCCATCAATGTCTCGAGCACGCAGATGACGTACATGTACCGGCTCTCGAACGGCGATTGGAACGATCGGGCAAGCGTGATCATGAGCGAGAACGTCACCAGCACCGCGGCCAGAGCCAGGAAACGGGTCCAGTCCCAGCCGGATCGCGTCCTGATGATCACCACCGCCACGGCCAGCGCCAGCAGGGGGACGCCGAGCGTCAGCGCCACGCCCGTCAGGTCGCTCGGCGTGACGCCCGAGATGCCCAGGACGCCGGCGACGGCCGCCGCGCTCGTCTGGGCGAGATTGAGCGGGGTGCTCGTGAGCGATGACCATTGGATCACGGTCGGGTGGTAGTGGACGGCCCAGGCGGCGTAGAGGACGAGCGGCACTCCGGCGATCCACGCGTCACGCCACCGGCGCCGCGTCAGGGCGATGTCGACCGCGCACCCGACCGCGAACGCCACACCGACGCTCGTGCTGGCGATCGAGACGAGGATGAGCAGGCACGCCGCGAGGTCGGCTGTCGTGCGCCGGCCGTCGAGCAGGGAGAGCGCCAGGACGCCGCTGGCGGCCGCGATCAACCAGGCGATCTGGAACGGCTGCATGATGTCGTTCCAGCCCGGGCCGAGGAACAGGAGCAGGGCGGCTGTGAGCAGCGCACAGAATTCGCCGACACGGTGGCGCGCGTACTCGAAGATCACCAACCCGGTTGCCGAGGCGACGATCAGGAGGAGGATGCGATACGGCGCGAAGTCGCCGGTGCCGACGACCGCGAACATCAGCCGGTAGATCGCGATCGGGACGAGCGAGAGGTGGCCGTTGTAGGGGGCCAGGAACGTCGTCGGATCCACGCTGCGCCGCGTGTCGATCCAAGTCCAGTCGTCGACCGAGAACGAGCTCCCGCGGGTGAGGTGATAGATGAGCAGCCCAGACGCGAGTACCGCGACGGCCAGGAGCGGGCGCGCGATCCGGTCGAGGTTCAGGTCGAGGGCCGAGAGTTCAAGCCGTCTAGGCGAGGGGGCGCTCGACGTCATCCATGACCTCACGAATCTCCTCGCGGGAAAACACCGGGTCTGAGTGGCGTAGCCGAAGGAACTTCTCGGCGGCCCAGAACACGCGCGAATGCAGCATGCGGTCGAGCAGCTGATCGCGCCTCTGGATGCGCTCGTTGGCGTCCTGGGCCCGACGCAGCTGTCGCTGGGAGGACGCGAGGTGCAGAACGCGGTTGCGCTCGAGCCGCTCGAGCAGCGAATTGCGGTCCCATGGTCCGACGACCTCGGTGAGGGCCGCGACGCGCGGTGAGGACCGATCCCAGATGACTCCGAGCCCAAAGAACGCCGGCACGACGGCCAGGTGCACCTCCGGGTGTTCAGCTGCGAAGTCCTCGGCGGCGGTGAGGACGCCGTTGCGCGGGCCACCCTCATGCTGTGCCGGATACCGGTAGGGAAGGCCGCTGTACCGGGTGCCCTCCTCGTCTGGATAGACCGCGGTGTCGGGCGCGATTGGCTGACGATGCTCGGAGGGGATCCGATCGGGCTCGTAGTAGTCGTCCCGCCGGCCGTGTGGCCACGTCACGTCGTGGAGTAGGAGGAGCGGTAGCCGACGCTCCTCGCTCTGCGTGCGCTCCCAAATGATCCGCAGCTCCTCCGAGAGCGTGTAGTAGTTGTGATCGCCATCAAGGATGATCGCGTCAGTGAGTGGCATGTGGGCGAGCGCCTCATGACTCGTCTCGCGGATGAGCTGCAGGTCGTGGCGCTCGCGTTCGAGCTGCTCCAGATCACGATGCGGCGACGGGTCGATCGCGACCACGGTCCCGCCGACGGTGTCGGCCCACCGCATGAGCAGCCGGGTGAGCTCGCCCATGAAGGCGCCGACCTCGGCGACGGATCGAGCCTCCACGGCATCGAGGCAGCCGAGCAGGATCTCGGCGTTGTGCAGCAGCGATGCGCACCAGCCCCCTGGGTCTCGCTCGTGCGGATCGAGGTCGAAAGGGAAGGCCATGAGGGCGATCAGTCTCGCAGAATCAGCTCAGCGTACATGCCCGCACCGCACCGCCGGCCAGCTGGAGTTGCCAGGGCTGCGCAGCGGCGTCGTGACGGACGAGCACGATGGCCGACCGGCCCGGGCCGATCGTTCCGAGCTGGGCGGGAAACGGTCCGAAGCGTCGTGCGGCGACCGCGACGGGTGCGCCACCGGCCGTCACCCGGACCGCGCCGGGGGCAAGAACGATGAGCACGCTACTTTTGGCGGTGGGGGCCGCGGCGCTGAGCGGAGTGAACTGCGCACAGGCTCCGAAGCGCCTTGCGAAGCCGCCCATCACCTGGCCGAGACCGGGCGCGGCACCCCCTGCCGGAGCCGGGGAAGTTCCCGGGCTGAGCACGATCGCGTGTTCTCCGATGAGCTCGCGGTCTGCGGTCGCCTGCGCTGTGGCCGGGGCATGAGCGAGCTCGCCAACCGAGTCGGCGGGCGTACCGAGCGCGTCCTGCGCGGCGAAGTAGGAGCCGGCGCTGATCGCGACGAACGGGTAGTCGGGGAGCTGTGTGGCGATGTAGCCTGGCGGGATGCTGCCCCGGCCGAGATCGAGCGCGGCGACGTCCGCGTTCGTGCTTGCCCCGACCTGGCGTAGGTACGCACCCCCGGCGCGCAACACTCCCACGTTGGAGATCACGGCGACCAAGGCGAGCCCGGCGAGGCCGAGCTGGACGGCTCGCGACGGCCGCGCGCCGCGGGTGAGCTCGACCGCAAAGAGCGCGACGAGAACGCAGTCCGGGTAGATGTAGCGGCTGACGAGGGGCGTCTCGAACGCGCGTCCGAGCGTCGTCAGCGTCGAGAACAGCGCGAGCACGGCGACCAGTGAGCCCGCGCGGACAGTGAACCGGCGTTGGGCGATGGTCCTGACCGCCGCGATGGCCAGGAGCGCGAGCAAGGGCGCTCCGAAGGTCAGGTTCGTGCCGACGGCGTCCAAGGGCGTCGCACCCGAGAGCCCGACGATTCCCGCGGCGCCGCCGGCGAACGTCTGCACGAGGTTGGTCGGGACGAGCGTGATCTCCGACCAGTTGATCCCGGTCGGGTGGTAGCGGAGGGCCCAGATGGCGTACAGCGCCAGCGGGATCACGGGGATCCACCCGTCCTGCCAGCGCCGGCGGGTGAACGCGACGTCGATGGCTATCCCGATCGCGAACGCGACGCCGAAGCTTGTCGAGCAGATCGAGGCGAAGGTGAGCGCACATGCGGCGAGGTCGGTCGCCCGCGTGCGACGATCAAGCATGACCAACGCGCCGATCCCGAAGCCGAGCGCGAGCTCCCAGCCGATCTGGAACGCCCACATCGTGTCCTGCCATGCGGGACCCGCGAACAGGACGAGCGCGGCGACGAGCATGGCCGGGAAGCGGCCGATCCTCGGGCGGCAATATTCGAACGTCAACAACCCGACGACGAGGCTGAGGCCGACCACGAGCACCCGGTAGGGCGCGTAGCTGTCGATTCCGAACGCGGCGAACATCACCCGGTAGATGACGATCGGCACCACGGACAGGTGCCCGTCGTAGGGCGCGAGGAAGTTGCCGATCGTGTTCGCGCGCCGGGTCGTGATCCACGCCCAGTCATCGCCCCAGAACGAGCTTCCGCGCGTCAGGTGGTAGAGAAGGAAGCCCGAGGCGACGACGGCCAGCCCTAGGAGGACGGCGGCCGCGCGATCGAGGTCGAGGGACTCGAGGCGGAACTCGAGGTCTCGCAGCGCTGCCGCGGCGCCGCCCTTCGCGGGCAGGCCCCCGATCGTGTCAGGGATCTGTGCCCTGGCATCGTGCTCCGACATCGCAGCTAGGGTACCGGCGGTGCGTCCCTGGCCCTCCGGCACGATCGCCCGGCTGGGCGACTGGCCCAACCGGTACGTCTTCCGGGACGCCCTCCCGGGGCCCCCGCGCGACTGGCTTCGGGTCCTCGGTACCGCGCTGGCGGGCGTCCTTCTCGTCGGCCTTCAGCTTCTCCGGATGCACTCGTCGGCGCCGCTGAACTCAGTGTGGGCGGAGGACGGGTCCGCCTGGCTGAACGACGCTCTGCACCGGGGATTCCTCCATGCGCTGGTCACCCCCCATGACGGGTACCTGCAGACGCTGTCCCGGTTGGTCGCCGAGCCTGTGGCGCTCCTGCCGGTCCGATGGTTCGCCCCGGCCATGGCGCTCTCTGGCGCGCTGATCGTCGCGGCGTGCGTGGTCATCGTCTGGCGCTGCAGCGCCCCGTACATCGAGACGCCGTGGCTGCGCCTCGTCCTCTGCGGGCTCATGATCCTGACGCCGGCGGCCGGAGTGGAGATGTTCGACAACGTCACCAACTCGATCTGGTTCATCCAGTTCGCGGCTTTCTGGCTGCTGCTGTGGCGGCCGCCGTCGTTCGCGGCGGCCGCTGCGGCCGCCGCCATCCTCCTCCTGGCGGCTCTGAGCACGGCCGGAGTGATCCTGCTCGTCCCCGTCTGGGCGCTGCGGGCGATCGCGATTCGGGACCGGCGTGACGCGGTCATGGTGCTCGCGCCGGCGGTCGGCGTCCTCGCCCAGGTGCCCCCGCTGCTCGCCCAGCGGTACGGATACTTCGATACCCCCCGGTGGAGCTCCAGCCTGTTCGCCGCCTACGCCCAGCGGGTCCTGGGCAGTGGAGTGCTGGGAAACAATGTGGCCGGGAACGCATGGCGCTCGATGGGCGTGCCCTTCGAGCTCCTGCTCGGCGCCGGGCTCGTGGCCCTCGTCGTGCTCGCCATGGTCGGGCTGAGCCCCGGGGCGAGGTGTCTCGTGGCTCTCATGGTGGCGATGTCGGTGGCGATCTTCCTCGTGTCCGGCTATGAGCGTGGGATCGTCGCCTTCCTGTTGTGGCCGGCCGGCCGCTCGAATGTGGCCGTGGGCCGTTACGCGATCTGCCCGTCGCTCCTGCTCCTCGGCGCGGGCGTCATCGCGCTGGACGGCCGCATGCGCCGCTCTGGCACCGTCGCCTCGCACGTGGCCGCGGTGGGGGTCTCGCTCGCGCTCGTCGTCCTCGCCCTCTCGTCGTTCACGCCACCCGATAGCGCAGCTCGCGGTCATTTCAGTTGGTCGAGGTCGGTGGCGACGGCGCGGGCGCGTTGTGCTCGACGGCTCGTGGCCGCGGCCTCTCTGCCGGTGTCGCCGTTTGGCGGGCTGTCGATACCGTGCGATCGCCTGAGGTGAGACGAGTGGGCCGCGCGGCTCTACACTCCGGCCGCGTGCCGCCGGAAGCCCCTGCCTCTGCTCCCGGCAGAAGCCACGCGCCGGCCCTTCACGTGTCGCTCGACGTTCCGCTCCCCAGGCAGGTGATGGTCGGCGGGGGGACGTCGCTGTTCGTTGCGGGTACCTGCTTCTGCCCGGCGGAGCGGATCGTGGCCCTGGACCTCGTCGTCGACGGTGTTCCGCAGCCCGTCCGCGCGTTCGGGATGCCGCGGCTGGACTTCTTTGCCAGCCTGCATCCCGGACTGGATCCGCTGGAGGCGGCCGAGTTGGCCGAGGATCCGGCTTCGGACTCCGATCCGCATCTGCGCGGCTATGCGAGTGGATTCTGGGGCCAGGCGGTCCTCCGCGCTCCCGCGTCCGATCGGGTGGCCATCGCGCTCCGGGCCGCGCTCGCGAGCGGCGCGACCGTCGAGGCGCAGGTCACCACGCTCGAGATCGTCGGCGAAGCCGCCGAGCCGGTGGCCTGGAGCCCGGTCAACGGCGGCGAGGCCGTGGCGATCTGCATGGCCACGTACAACCCCCCGCCCGAGTTGTTTGGTCGCCAGATCGCTTCCATCCGCGCCCAGAGCCACGAGAACTGGCTCTGCGTGATCAGCGACGACTGCTCGGATGCCGATGGCACCGCGACGATCAAACGCGAGGTCGGAGACGATCCGCGCTTCGTTGTCTCGCGCGCGCCGCGGCGGCTGGGCTTCTACCGCAATTTCGAGCGCTCGCTCGCCATGGCTCCACGTGCCGCGCGGTATCTCGCCTTGGCCGATCAGGACGATCGCTGGGATTCGGACAAGCTGTCGGTCCTGGTCTCGCGGATCGGCGACGCGAAGCTGATCTACAGCGACGCCCGCGTGGTCAGTCGCGACGGTGTCGTGATCGCGGACACCTACTGGAGCACGCGCCGAAACAACCACGCCGATGTGCTCTCGCTGCTCGTCGCCAACGCGGTGACCGGGGCAGCCTCGCTCCTCGATCGCGACGTGCTCGATTACGCGCTGCCATTCCCTCCGGCGCAGTTCGCGCATTTCCATGACCACTGGCTCGCACTCGTGGCGCGCTGTCTGGGCGAGATCGACTTCGTCGATCGCCCGCTCTATGACTATGTTCAGCACGGCGCCGCGTCACTCGGCCACGCCGCCGCGAACCAGATGCCAAGTCTCCGCCAGCGCCTGGTGGCCCGGCCCGGATTGCACGAGCGCATTCGCATGCGCCGTCTGCACTACTTCGTCGACGTCTCGCGTCTGCTCCAACTCGTCACCGTGCTCGAGCTGCGCTGCGGCGAGCACATGCGCCCGGATGTTCGCCGCTCGCTTCGGCGCTTTGCGCGCGCGGACCGGTCCGTCATGGCTTCACTCTCGTTGGCCGGGCGCGGCCTGCGGGAGTTCGTGGGGCGCCCGGAGACGTTGGGCGCTGAGTGGATGCTCTTCCACGCGTTCCTCTGGAAGCGCATCCTCCAGGCAACGGCGCGGCAGGTGCCGCAACAGCGTCTGCGCCTCGATGCCGTGCCGCCGCCATCGCTGG
Organism: uncultured Solirubrobacterales bacterium; assembly: GCA_963795525.1. GTDB lineage: Bacteria > Actinomycetota > Thermoleophilia > Solirubrobacterales > Solirubrobacteraceae > Palsa-465. The sequence goes on along the minus strand of CAWCIA010000004.1, from coordinate 405,134 downwards.
CCCTGCGGCCGGCCGCGGCGAGCCCACCCGGCGTCGCCACTCCGATCGCTGACAAGATCGCGCCGCTCGACCTCGCAATCTCGGGCTTCCCGCCCCAGCGGGTGAACCTGCTGATCCCGAGCTTCGATCTGCAGCACTTCTTCGGCGGCTACATCGCCAAGTTCAATCTCGCAGCTCGGCTCGCAGACCGTGGCGAACGCGTCCGCGTGGTCGCGGTCGATCCAGTTGGACCGCTGCCACCGAATTGGAAGCGTCAGATCGAGTCCTACAGCGGACTCGACGGGCTGCTCTCGCGGGTCGAGGTCGACTTCGCACGCGGGCCTTCGCCTCTGGAGGTGAGTAGCGAGGACCGCTTCATTGCGACAACGTGGTGGACCGCGCACATCGCCGCGGATGCCGCCCGGCGGGTCGGGGCCCACGGATTCCTCTACCTGATCCAGGAGTACGAACCATTCACGTTTCCGATGGGAACGTACGCCGCGCTCGCGGCCGGCTCCTACACCGTTCCCCACTTCGCCATCTTCTCGAGCGAGCTCCTGCGTGACTACTTCCGCAGGCATCACATCGGAGTATTCGCGCAGGACGAGGCGACCGGAGACCGGAACTCGATCTCGTTTCAGAACGCGATCACCGACGTACGCGCTCCCGAGCTCGCGACCCTGCAGGCGCGAGGCACGCGCCGCCTGCTGTTCTACGCCCGGCCCGAGGACCACGCCGCACGCAACATGTTCGAGCTCGGCGTTCTCGCGCTTGGCCGCGCCCTCTCCGACGGAGCTCTTGACCGCGCGTGGGAGTTGCGGGGGATCGGGACGACCAACGCCGCGCGCTCTATCGAGATCGGCGGCGGGGCAAAGCTCGAGTTACTCCCCCGCGCGCGTCAGGACGCCTACGCGGAGCTGCTACCTGAGCACGACGTCGGCCTGGCCCTCATGTACACCCCCCATCCGAGCCTGGTCCCGATCGAGATGGCGGCCGGGGGCCTGCTGACGGTGACCAACAGCTTCGAGAACAAGACGCCGGAGGCGATGAGTGCCATCTCTCAGAACCTGATCACGGCCGAACCGACGATCGCTTCCGTCGCCGCTGCGCTCGGTGAGGCCGTCCGGGCGAGCGGCGATCACGAACGCCGGATGCAGGGCAGCGCCGTCAACTGGTGCCGGGATTGGGCGAGCGCCTTCGACGAGAGGCGCATGGATGCCATCGTCGCCGCGCTGCGACGCTGAGAGCGCTCAGACCTCGCGCATCGCTTGGGTCTCGGCCGGCGGACCGAGCCTCGGGCCCGTGGCGCCGTTTCGCTGGAGCACGTAGGCATCCTGGGCGAGCAGCAAAGCGTGGTGGACGAAGCAGACGAGGCGACCGTCGAAGTGCTCGGCCACGGCTCGCTCCACGTATTCCGGGCTCACGAACGCCGCTCCGTAGTCGTTCGTGGCGAGCCGTCCGCGGGTCTCGTTGCTCTGGCGGTAGAGAAATCCGTCCGCCTGACCTTCGAAGTCTCGTGGATCGGCATCGTCATAGCTCATCGTGGTGAGCAGGAGCACGCCCGAGGGGGTGAGACAACGGCCGAGTCGCTCGAGCCACGGCCCCCAGGCGCGGTGCGGAAGGTGGCTGAACAACGAGACCACGACGATGATGTCGTAGCGACCCTGATGATCCAGGTCATCCGGAGTGCTCGCCGAGTAGAAGCCGTCCACGCCGAGATGGCGGCGGAGGAAGTCGACGCCACCGGCGTCGATGTCGGACACCGTCACCTTCGACGGCGGTAGGCGTTGGACAAAATGGCGCGTGAGCCGGCCGTAGCCGGCGGCAAACTCGAGGAAGTGCTCCGCCCCGGCGAGAGGAAAGCCGGCGTCCTCGAGCACCCGCTCGACCTGGGCGGCGTTCCAGTCCCCGCCCTCGAAGTACATCTGGGCCGCCCGGTAGTACCGGAAGGCGGGATACTTGGCCGCAAGCGGGAAGGCGTAATGCAGCAGGTCGTCATCGCCATCGATCCTCGAGAGAAAGCGAGACGGGTACTTGCCCCGGAAGGGGGCGGCCGCCAGGTAGCTGGCCAGCGGACGATGAGCCAGGGCCAGGCCGGCGCGGGCGCGCTCGGGGAGCCGATCGATCAGCCATGGAGCGACCCTGAGCAGCCATCCTCGCAGCCAGGCGCTCAATCCATGCACGCGAGAAGCGTATCCCGGCCATCGCCCGGAGGACTCCAGGTTCGACGCCATCCCAAGCCTCTCGCTAAGATGGCTGCCGCCGAAGCTGACTCGGCTCGCGGATGAGCGTCGAGCATGGGGCGAAGGCTTCTTGGCGTCCAACCAACGGCTCTTCGAGCCCGCTCGCCGATCATCGGGCCTCGCTCAACCTGGCAATGACCACCAGTCGCGCTACGAACGAACCAACGCTCGCGGTTGGTCAGATCGATCCGCCGCGCGAGCTCACGCCCCGTGCCGTGCGTGACCGCCGGGTCGCGGCGACGACTTGGATCAAGGCGAACCAGCTCTTGGCGGCCGCCATCGCGGCTGGACTCCTGGCTCGCATCGGCTTTTGGATTGCCACCGATCGCCGTCTCGACGATGCGCTGATCACGATCAAGTTCGACAAGAATCTGGCGGCTGGGTTCGGGTTCGTGCACAACCTGGGTGCCGGCCACGTTCAGGGCTTCACATCGGCGCTGTCGGTGCTCGTCCCCCTTCCCGGCGAGCTGATCGCGCCTGGTGGGGGATTTGTCGTGATGCGGCTCGTCTCGCTGGCGTGCTTTGTCGCGGCGGCAATCTACGCGAGCCGCATCTGCCTGACCTTGCGGCTGGGTTTTTGGCCGACCGCCTTCGTCCTCGCCTTCCTGGCCCTGGATCCGCTTCAGGTGTACTTCGGAATCGCGGGCATGGAGACGCAGATTGCCGTCGCCGTGCTCTTCGCCGGCGTCTATTACGTCATGAAAGAGGATTTCACCAGGAGTGGCGTCGCGCTCGGCCTGGCCATCCTCGCCCGGCCAGACTTCGTCTTGTGGGTCGGGCCCGCGATCCTCTATCTGCTGTGGCGCGATCGTCGCGGTGGCCTTCGCGCCGGGCTCCTGGCGGCGGCGATTCTCGCGCCCTGGGTCATCTTCACGACGGCCTACTACGGCTCGCCTATCCCGAACACGATCGTCGCCAAATCGGCCGCGTTCGCGCCGACGCTTCCCTCGCTCCTTCACCCTGGCGGGTGGCTGCATTTCCTGAGCACCAAGCTCAGCCAGCACAGCGCGGAGTGGCGCACGCTCTCTCCCTTCTACGAGAAGGCGCTCATCCTCCAGGCTCCGGTCGCCAACTGGATCCTCAAGGTCGTCGTGGGGGCTGTCGTCGCCCTCGCGATCATCGGGGCCGCCCGCACCTGGCGCGTCAGGGGTCTCCTTCCGGCGCTCGTCTACTTGCTGCTGTTCGAGGCGTACAAGATCGTGTTTCTCACCTTTGGCTACTACGACTGGTACGGGCCGCCCGGTCTGGCGCTTCTGATGATCTTCTCGGCGACCGGGCTCGAATCCGTGTCCGGTTTCGTGACCAAGGTGCTGCCCGACAATCTTCGCGTCTCGGGAGCGGCGATCGCGGCCGTGCCCGCCGTCGCGCTCGGGGTTGCCTATGTCGCTCCGCTTCCGTTTGTGACGGTCTCCGAACGGCGGACTCAGCGCATCGAGGACAACGTGCGGGTCCCGCTCGGACAGTACCTGGGGCGGGTCGTCAAGGTCGGGCAGACCATCACGTCGGAATCCTCGGGGTATGTCGGCTGGTACACGAACGGCACATTGGAGGACTTTCCCGGCCTGGAGTCGCCGCGTGTCGCACACCTCGAAAAGGCCAAGGGGCTCGACTGGGACAACAACCATTCACCGGTCGGCCTCGGCTCACCTCAGGCGATCGCGTACTACCTACACCCGGACTGGCTGGTGCTCCGCCCGGGTGAGCTGGCGTACCTGAAGGATCGTTTCCCCGCTCTCGCGAGGCAGTATCGGGTCGTGCGCACGTTCGGGACCGCGAACGCACCGTCCGAGCTGACGGTGCACGGCATGGTGTATCTCGACCTCGACCAGGGATTCTCGGTGCTCCACCGAGTGCAGGGATGACTGGACGAGGCCGCCCTAGCGAGCCCGCGCGGCGACAGGGTCGAGGCGGACTTCTTCGCGCCTGGCCAGCGTCGCAGCAGATTGATCGTGGGTGAGGATTCCCGCGGCGGCGAGGGCGAGCCACCCATAGATGTCGTCCGGCTCGGCGCGAGTGATAGCTCGAGCGAGCGAAGTCGCAGGTCCGAGGCGATGCTCTTGAAGCGCGACCGACGCCCTGAGAATGGGCACATCCTGGCCGGGATAGCCGAAAGATGCGGAGCTGAGATCCGATGCCGCGACTCGTTGCTGGGCCGGCGTCAGGCGAGTGCTGGCGGCGAGCAGACTATTCACGGCGTTGAAGCTCTCGGTTTGCCGGACTCCGACGACGAAACCGGCGCAGATAACCACCGCGGCGACGGCGGCGGCAGCTCGGAGCGGACCCATCGGACCATGATGACGGATCCCCCCGGCGCAACGTCCCGGCCCCTTGGCTCGTCTCCGCTGCTCGGGGCGCGCCGCGCTCACGATGGAGGATCCGCCACCATTGGCTCTGAGTGCGTGTCACCGTCGTCATCCCGAACTGGAACGGTCGCGGGTGGCTGCCCGGCTGTCTCGCTGCGATCGCCGCCCAGACCCAGGCACCGGCGGAAGTGATCGTGGTCGACAACGGCTCCGAGGATGGCTCCCCAGACTATCTGCGCGCCCATCACCCGGCCGTGCATCTCATCGAGCTTGGCCACAACACGGGCTTCGCGCACGCCGCGAACTGCGGGATCGATGCGGCCACGACCCCATTCGTGGCGCTCGTGAACACTGATGTCGTGCTCGGGCGCGACTGGGTGGAGCGGTCCGCGCGTGCGTTGTCGGCGGGAGAGCGGACGGCGGCGATCGCGACGAAGATGCTCCAGCTCGAGGATCCCCAAGAGATCTACGACACTGGCGACATCCTGCGGCGGGATGGTGCGTGCGAGCAGCGCGGCCGTTTCAGCCGGGACGACGGCCGCTACGACGAGCCCGGCGACATCTTCGGCGCCTGCGCCGGGGCGGCGCTCTACCGGCGCGATGCCGTGCTCGCCGTCGGTGGCTTCGACGAGCGGTTCTTCGCCTACCTCGAAGACGTGGACTTGACGCTCCGGCTGCGCCTCGAGGGATGGCGGTGCCGTTACGAACCCGTGGTCGCGCTGCACGCGGGTGAAAGCACGTCGCGCAACCTCGCTGGCGGCCATCGGTTCCTCGTCCAGCGCAACACGCTGTTCCTGGTGGCGAAGTGGTTCCCCGTCCGCTGGCTTCCGCTCGTCCTCTACCGGCAGGCGGGCTGGGCGTGGCATGCGGCGCGCCAGGGCGGGCTCGCTACGCACCTACGCGCCACGGCAGCCGCACTGCCGCTCGTGTGGGCGGCTCTGGCCGAACGCCGGGCGTCGTTGCGCCACGCGTCCGTTCCGATTGCGGCCGTGGTCGAGGCTCGCCCGATCAGAGGCCGGGCTGCCGGCGGCCATCCAGCCGCCATCGCCTCAACCTGGAGAGACCCTTCGCCTCAGCCGCCAGATCTCATGGCCCGCACCTCCGGCGCACCAGCCTCGCGCAGCCCGGAGTCCGGCACGTAGCGCGCGTCGCGATTCGACGGCAGATCGCTGCGCCGGTAGTCACCCCGGCTGAGATGAGCCTCCAGCCAGACGTAGAGCACGATGAAGGCATAGCGGCTGCCCATCTCGTTCAGGCGGAGCTTGGACTCCCCGTAGCGCCGGTTCGTCCAGGTGACGGGTACGACCGCGAAGGTGTAGCCGCGCACGATGGCCTTCAGCGGCATCTCCACCGTCAGGTTGAAGTGATTCGAGAGCAGCGGCTGGATCTGGTCGATGACGTGCCGCCGGTAGGCCTTGAAGGCGTTCGTCGTGTCGTTGTAGCCGTGCTGAAAGAGCAGTCGGATGCCGGCGTTGACGATCCGGTTGATCGCGAGCTTGAGGCGCGGGTAGCCGACGACGCGACCCCCGTTGCCGAAGCGGGTGCCGAAGGCGCAGTCGTAGCCACCTTCGAGGACGCGGTAGTAGAGCACGAGGTCGCGCGGCGCGTCGGACAGGTCGGCCATCATGATCGCCACCGCGTCGCCCGTGTAGGCGTCGAGCCCGGCTCGGATGGCGTATCCAAAGCCGGGTGGGTTCGAGGAGCGCACGCAGCGGACCCGCGGGTTGGTGAGCGCGATGTCGCCGACGACATCGCTCGTGCCGTCCCCGCTGGCGTCGTCGACGACGACAATCTCGTAGTCGATGGAGTGAGACTCCAGCTCCGCGATCGTGGTGTGAAGCGTCTGCCCGATCGACTCGGCCTCGTTGTGCGCCGGGATGACGACCGAGAACTTCAGCGGGTCGCGAGCCATAGGTCCGCGTTCTGTTCGTAGATCTCGCGCAGGACTGCCTCGACGTCGTGGGTGATGTCCCAGTCGGGGTAGTCGCGCTTGAAGGGGTCGAGGTCGGAGATCCACCAGCGGTGATCGCCGATCCGGTTCTCGTCTGAGAGGGTCCAGTCGAGTTCGCGGCCGGCGATCTGCTGGCAGAGCTCGATGGCTTCGAGCATGGAGCAGTTGGATTGGCGTCCGCCGCCGATGTTGTAGACGGCGGCGGAGCGGGGGGCGCGGTGGAAGGCGTCGAAGGCGGCGACGAGATCGGCGGAGTGGATGTTGTCGCGGACCTGCCGGCCGCCGTAGCCGAAGATCGTGTACGGCTGGCCGGTCATCGTGCAGCGCATGAGGTAGGAGAGGAAGCCGTGGAGCATCGCGCCGGCGTGGTTGGGGCCGGTCAGGCAGCCGCCGCGGAAGCAGACGGTGGGCATCCCGAAGTACCGGCCGTACTCCTGGACGAGGAGGTCCGCGGCGGCCTTGGAGACTCCGAAGATGGAGTGTGTGGAGTGGTCGATCGACATCGTTGTGTCGATCCCGCGGTGGTAGCGGTGATCCTCGGAGAGCTCGAGCCGGTCGTCCAGCTCGATGAGCGGGAGCTGATTGGGGAGGTCGCCGTAGACCTTGTTGGTCGAGCAGAAGATGAACGTGGCGGCCGGCGCGTGCCGGCGGGCGGCTTCGAGGAGGTTCAGCGTCCCGAGGGCGTTGACCCCGAAGTCGGTGTGGGGGTCCGAGGCGGCCCAGTCGTGGGAGGGCTGCGCAGCGGTGTGGATTATCAGCTCGAGCCCGTCGCGCTGGTCAGCGAACACCCGCTCGACGCCCTCGCGATCGCGGATGTCGAGCTCGAGCGAGCGGAAGCTGCCCTCGAGCTCGCGCACGAGCCGCTCGGTCGTGTGCGCCGTCGAGGCGCTCGGCCCGAAGAACCGCGCCCGCATGTCGTTCTCGATCCCGACCACGTCATAGCCGGCGCGTACGAAATGAGCGGTCGACTCCGAGCCGATCAAGCCCCCGGAGCCCGTGATGATCGCCGTCGGCATTGGGACCGAGGAGGCTAGCGACTCCGCGCCGAGGCGTACAGCAGGAACCGAATCCTCACAAGGCTCCGGCGAGATCCGACTCGTGCTCGCAGATCCAGGCGTGGATGTCGGCAAGGATTTGCTCGGCGTCCCGGCGCGGGCGCCAGTCGGTCAAGCCGAAGAGATGCGCGCAGTCGGAGATGTAGCTCGGCACATCGCCGGGCCGCGTCTCCGCCACTGGTTCGATGGGAACGCTCCGGCCCGTGATCTCTTCGCAGAGCCGAGTGGTCTCGGCCAGCGAGAGCGAACAGCCGAGGCCGCCGCCGACGTTCGCCGTGACCCCGTCGAACCGCTCTGGGGCGCGGAGCTGCTCCTCGATGAGCTCGACCAGATCATCGACGTGCAGCAGATCGCGGACCTGCTTGCCGCGTCCGCCGAAGCCGATGTAGCTCAGGGGGCGCCCGAAGTGGTGCGCCAGCATCCAGTAGGTGAACACTCCCTGGTCCACCTTTCCCATCTGCCACGGACCGGCGATGACACCACACCGGTTGACCGCCGCGCGCAGCGCGTAGGTGTCGCGGTATTCGGCGATGAGCAGCTCGGCCGCGAGCTTGGTGGAGCCGTAGAGCGTGCGCGCCCCCTCGAGCGGGAACGCCTCGGCAATTCCGGCCCGCGACACCCCGGGGAGCGTCTGGGGGTCGGTGAGCGTCAGGCGGGTCTCCTCCTCCTCGAACGACAGGTGCCGCAGGGCGCCCACCGGGTAGACGCGACTGGTCGACAGGAAGACGAGGAAGGCGCAAGAGCGTCGGGCGAGTTCCAGGCAGTGGTACGCCCCGACGAGATTGGACTGAATGAGATAGTCGGGGCTACCGCCGACTCCGGCCAGAGCGGAGGGCTCGGCCGAGCACTCGATGACCGCCTCGAACTCGCCGAGGGAGAGGAGATCGTCGAGGATCCGCACGTCGGCGTGCTGGAAGGCCACGCCCGCTGCGCGCAGGCGGCTGAGGTTCAGCTCGCCACCTCTGCGCCGGAGGTTGTCGACGGCGACGAGGTTCCAGTCGGGATGGCGCTCGGCCAGGCTCACGGCGACGTTGCCACCGATGAACCCCGCTCCGCCTGTGATGAGCACGCGCATGAGCGTCGGCAGTATGGCGGGGTCTCACGCACGAGGACCCCGCCATCTCGGCCGTTGTAGCCGGCGGGGCTACCCGCCCGCTACCGGAGCAACCGGCGTGCACGCCGGCGTCACCGGGTGGGCGGGATCGAGCGCCGTGAGCACGTCCGCGTCCGCGATGTGGTCATACGGCATCGACAGGTGCTCTCCCAGGTCGAGCGCGCATTGGTTCTGGAGGGTGATGTTGGTGACCTTCGGCCCGGAGAGAAAGGCCGACGTGTAGGGCGTGACCACCTCGTCGTACTTGGACTCGATCACGGTGTAGTCGACTCCGGAGACGGTGTCGCTCGGCGAGTTCAGCTTGGTCAGGAACGAGGAGCCCTGGTCCTGCTGCGCGCACGCTGGGCATAGGAGGCCAAGGAAGGCCGGGGCGCCCGGGAAGTAGCCGGCCAGGGTGAACAAGCCGTCGACCGTCGTCCCGTGGTTTGAGGGGGCGAGGCCGATGAGCGTGTGCACCTTGGAGGCGCCGCCGAGGAACTTGAGGTAGTAGCGCGGCATCATCCCACCCTGCGAGTGGCCGACGATGTCGACCTGGGAGGCCCCTGTGCTGCCGAGCACGTGGTTGACGAACCTCGAGAGCTGGCCGGCCGAGGTCGGGATGTCGCCGATGCCGTCGATCCCGATGACGCCGCTGGCGGCGTAGGCGCCGTAGTTCAGCGCGAAGACGCAGTAGCCCTGGTCGTAGAGGAGCGGCGAGAGCGCCTGCCAGCTGTCGGACATGTCGCCGAACGTGCCGTGGACGAGGATGACCGGACGGGGATGGGCGGCGCTCGGCTTGCACGACCAGTTGTTGGCGCCGGGCGGGCTGGCGGTCGCGCTGGCGTGGGCGTAGCCGAGCAGGCCGTTGTAGACCACGGGGAGCGGGGCCGCTGCGGCCGTCGCGGCCGCCATGAGGGCGGCGGCGCAGGCGCCAGCAAGCACGAGCGCCGGAACACGTATACGCATCTCTCTCCTCTGGAAGTCCGGGTCGAGTTGGCAGCGCGACCCGGCGGGTGGGGGCAGGCGTGCGTCTGGAACCTACACCGGCGTCACCAGGAATGCCACCGGGAACCGATCGCGGGGTGTCGGCGCCTGCAGTCTTACTTGGTGGGGTCGGCGCGCGAGGTCCGGGGGGATGGCAGCCGCTGCGGGCCATGCGGCGCTTCGAGCGGATTCTGAGCCTCCGCGCGCTCGAGCTCGGCCGGGTGCCGCTCCTCATCGGTGGTGGCCGGAGGGCCCAGGCCACGTCGCAGCGCCTCGAGCGCCGCTCCGGGCAAGTCGATGGGCATGGGGAAGACGACGGTCGAGTTCTGATCGGCGCCGATCTCACGCAGCGTCTGGAGGTAACGGAGCTGGAGCGTGACCGGGTTCACGCCGATGACGTCGGCGGCCTCGGCGAGCTTGGCCGCCGCCTGGAACTCGCCCTCGGCGTTGATCACCTTGGCGCGCCGCTCGCGCTCGGCCTCGGCCTGACGGGCGATCGCGTGCTGCATCCGGTCGGGGATCTCCACATCCTTGATCTCGACCGTCGCCACCTTGATGCCCCAGGGCTCGGTGTGGTCGTCGATCACATGCTGGAGCGACTCGTTGAGCTGGTCCTGCTCGGAGAGCAGCGAGTCGAGGTCGACGCCGCCGAGGACCGAGCGGAGCGTCGTCTGGGCGATCTGCAGGGTCGCGTTGTGGAAGCTCTCGACCTGGGTGATGGCGCTGTTGGCGTCGACCACCCGGTAGTAGGCGACGGCGGTCACGCGCACGGGGATGTTGTCGCGGGTGATGACCTCCTGAGGCGGGACGGTGAGCGTGATCGTCCGCAGGCTCACCCGCACCATCCGGTCGATGCTCGGCAGCAGGAGCACGAGGCCCGGCCCTTTGACCTCCATGAGGCGGCCGAGCCGGAAGAGGACGCCGCGCTCGTATTCACGCAGGACCCGGATCGACGCGCCCGCCACGGCGAAGGCGATGGCCGCGAGGACGACGACGATGATGATGATCGCCGTGATCACCGCACGAGCTCCCACTCCTCGGCCGGACGCACGGCCAGGGTCAGACCGTCGAGGCGCTCGACGACGATCGGGTCGCCGATCCGCAGCTCCGCGGCGGTCTCCGGCTCCTCGTCCTGTGGCGAGCGCCGCGCCCGCCACAGCGCTCCGTCGACGAGCACGCTGCCCGTCGGCTCGGCCCAGTTGCGGACCGTGCCGAGATGGCCGATGAGGCGCTCGGGGCCGGCCCGCACGCGCCGCTGGCGCACGGCCAGGCCCTTGCGTACCGAGACGAGGACCGCGCCACCTCCGCCGGCCACGAGGAGCATGGTCGCGAGCACGGCCACCGCGACGCCCGCGCCCAGCCCAGTGACCGCGAGCAGCGCGCCCGCCCCGAGGGCGAGGACGCCGGGCCCTCCGAGGAAGCCCAGGGTCGGCACGTGCGCTTCGGTCGCGATGAGAACCGCTCCCAACACCAACAGCACGATGCCGAGCACCGCCATACCACCATCGTACGCCTCACGCGGTGTGGTCTCGCGCGGCGGCCACGATCAGCTCGATGCAGGTGTCCACGGCCAGGGCGGTCGAATCGATCATCAAGTGGTAGAGAGCGGGGTCACGGATGTCCTCGCCGTAGAACTCCCGGAGGTACGCATCGTGGGCGTGATCGAGCCTGCGCACCGCCTCCGCGGCCGTGTCGCGGTCGACGTCGAAGAGCGCTACGGCCTGGTCGATCCGCCGCTCCGGCGGCCCGTCGAGGCGCACCCGGAGCACGCGCGGGTCGTCGCGGAGTACGACGACCGCGGCCCGGCCCAGGATGACCCCCCGGCCACTCCCGGCCTGCGCCCGGAGGACCTCCTCACTCGCCCGGCGAAACTCCTCGGACCCGCTGGCCGCCGTGGCCACGGGACCGGTCACCGAGGACTCGGCGCCCACGAAGCCGCCGAGGACGCGTTCGAGCCAGCCACGGTGTTCGTCGCCGTTCGCGCTCGGAAAGCCGGGCTGCTCCACCGCCGCCATGGGGATCGCCCGATCGACGAACGGGACGCCGAGCTGGCGGGCGACCGCGGGGCCGATGAGGCTGCCCGCGGCGCCGTAGGGGGCCGACAGCGCGACGAGGGTCATCGTCGCATCGTCCGCTGGCGTCGGACCCGAGGCTCGCGCTCGGCGGGCGGAGTCGTCGCGGCGAGAGTGCTCGCGACCACGGCCGGCTCCTCGGGCTCCTCGTCTCGATAGTGGTACTTCCCTCCGCGCAGCCATGACGCGCCGGCGGCGACCAGGCAGGCGATGAAGGAGAAGGTGAACGCGGTGGACAGGGCGCTCGAGAAGGGGCCGGTCATGAGGTGGGGGAAGAAGGCGCGCCCGGTCAGCGCCGACGCCTGGGCGGCGGGCAGGTGGTGCAGCAGGCTCGGGCCGAGCAGCTGCTGGATCGGGTTGTAGCCGAGAAAGGCAGCGAACAGACTCGCCACCGGCGGGAGATGGGCGATCTTCCCCGCGGTGGCACTCGGCACCCCGTGGCTCTGCAGGCCCGACTGCAACGCGCCTGGCAGCCCGCCCGAGAGGCCCACGATGAGGAGCGAGAAGAAGATGCCGATCGAGAGCACCATGGCCGAGTTCTGGAAGGTGGCGCTCATCCCGGCGCCGGCTCCGCGCTGGCGGGGGGGCAGGCTGTTCATGATCCCGGCGCGGTTGGGCGAGGCGAACAGTCCCATTCCGATCCCGTTGAGCGCGAGCAGCAGAGCGAAGTCGATGTAGCTGAAGTTGACCGGCAGCGACTCGAGCAGGAGGAAGGAGAGCGCGGCCACGATCATCCCCCCGGTGGCGAAGGGGCGGGCGCCGTAGCGGTCGGAGAGCAGTCCGGACAGCGGCCCGGCGACGAGGAAGCCGATGGTCAGCGGGAGCATGTAGATGCCCGCCCAGAGTGGCGTCTGGCTGAAGCTGTAGCCGTGCTGGGGCAGCCAGATCCCCTGCAGCCAGATGATGAGCACGAACTGGAGGCCGCCGCGGCCGATCGAGGACAGCAGGCTGGCCAGGTTGCCGGCGGTGAAGGCGCGGATCCGGAACAGGTCGAGGTGGAACATCGGCTGCTCGACCCGGGTCTCGATGACCGCGAAGACGGCGAGGACGATCGCGCCCCCGACGAGCTCCGCGAGCACCTTCGGGCTCGTCCAGCTCATCGTGTGGTGGCCGTAGGGCTGGATCCCGTAGGTGATGCCGACCATGACCGCGACGAGCCCGACGGCGAAGGTGACGTTGCCGATCCAGTCGATCTTCGCCGGACGACGCTCGGAGAGATCGTGGAGCTTGAGGTAGGCCCAGACCGTCCCGAAGAGCCCGAAGGGCACCGAGACGAGGAAGACGAGCCGCCACGAGAGGGGTGCGAGCAGGCCGCCGAGGATGAGACCGAGGAAGGAGCCGGCGATGGCAGCCACGCCGTTGATCCCGAGGGCCAGACCCCGCTGGTTCTCGGGGAACGCGTCGGTGATGATCGCGCTCGAGTTCGCGAACAGCATCGCCCCGCCGACGCCCTGGCCGACGCGCATCCCGATCAGCCACAGCGCGCCCGCGCTGCCCGTGAACGGGGTGGCGAACAGGAGCACGGAGAACACCGTGAAGACGGCGAAGCCGAGGTTGTACATGCGCACCCGCCCGAACATGTCCCCGAGTCGACCGAGGCTGACCACGAGGACGGCGGTCACGATGAGGAAGCTGAGGATCATCCACAGCAGGTAGTTCGTGTTGCCCGGCGCGAGGGGATTGATGTGGATGCCCCGGAAGATGTCGGGCAGCGCGATGAGGAGGATCGACGAGTTGATCGTCGCCAGCAGCATGCCGATCGTCGTGTTGGACAGGACGATCCACTTGTAGTTCTCGGGCAGCCGGGGCGCCTGCACCACATTGAGGTTCCCCCCGGCCAGGGCGGCGAATCAGGGCCCGGATGGCTCGAGGACCGGGTGCTAGCGTTCGCCGCCCTTTCCCAGGAGATCGAGAACGAGGAGTCAGGCAGCCATGACCACGTCAAACGTGAGCGGTTCGGAGTTCACCGTCGCCGAGCTGCGCGAGGCGGCGGGGACGCATCTCGGCTACACGGAGTGGCAGGAGATGAGCCAGGAGCGGGTCAACATGTTCGCCGACGCGACCGACGACCACCAGTTCATTCACGTGGACGTGGAGAAGGCCAAGGAGACCCCGTTCGGCGGCACGATCGCCCACGGCTTCCTCACCCTCTCGCTTGTCGCGCCGCTCTCCATGCAGCTCATGCGCGTCACCGACGCGGTCATGGGCGTCAACTACGGCCTCGACCGCGTGCGTTTCCCGGCGCCGCTGCGGGTTGGGGCGCAGTTCCGCGGCGGCGGCGAGATCCTCGAGGTAACCGAGATCCCCGGCGGCGTCCAGGTCAAGTCGCGCTTCACCATCGAGGCGCAGGGCTCGGAGAAGCCCGTCTGCGTCGCCGAGTCACTCGTGCGCGTCTACGGCGGCTGACGCCTGCGCCTGCGCCTGCGGCTGCCCGGCGGCTGCGGCCTGGGGCCCGCCCGTCGCGCGGGCGGTTGCACTCTCCGTCTCGCCCCCCACGCCCGTGGTTGGTCGCGGGCATAAACGCGCCCACCCCATGCGCTCGGAGGGGGTCAGCGCGTCCGTGCCCGCCTTCCGGGCATAAGCGCGCCCACCCCATGCGCTCGGAGGGGCTCAGCGCGTCCGTGCCCGCCTTCCGGGCTTAAGCGCGCCCACCCCATGCGCTCGGAGGGGGTCAGCGCGTCCGTGCCCGCGCGCGGATAGGCGCGACCCCCTCGCCCCGCGCAAGCGTCAGCGCCAGCAGCCGCGCAACGCCGCCCCACGGGTCTCTCGGAGGATCGTGGGCCCCTCCCGGTGCTCAGATCGCCATAGTTCAGGTGCAGTGACCTCGCCCTCGATCCCCGAGCTGCCCGGTGTCGAGCACCGCGACGTCCACGTGCGCGGCGTGAGCCTGCACGTCGCCCAGGCCGGCGCAGGGCCGCCGCTCCTGCTCCTGCACGGCTGGCCACAGCACTGGTTCTCCTTCCACAAGCTCATCCCCGCGCTCGCGCGCGAGTACACGGTCATCGCGCCCGACATGCGCGGATGGGGCTGGTCGGATGCGCCGCGCGACGCCATGGCCAAGGCGACGTTCGCCGCCGACATCGTGGCGCTGCTCGACCACGAGGGACTCGATCGGGTCCGGGTCCTGGGCCACGACTGGGGCGGCTATACGGCGTTCCTGCTCGCCCTCGATCACCCCGATCGGATCGAGCGGATGGTGGCGCTGGACATCGTCCCGCCGTGGCCCTCGCCGCCCCGGCTGAGCAACCTCGCCATCCCGGTCTTCCTGCTCTATCAGGTGCTCCTCGCCTCGCCGCTCGGGCCGGTCGTCCTGACGCGCAGCGGGCGCTTCGTACGGACGATCATCCGCGCCGGGAGCGGCCCGGACACCCGGTGGACCGACGACGAGCTCGACGTCTACGCCGACGTCCTGCGCGACCCCGCCCGGGCGCGAGCGAGCTCGGCCTGCTACCGGACCTTTTTGACCTCCGAGCTCCTCGCGAGCACTCGCGGCGGGTATCGCCCGCGCCAGCTCGAGGTCCCGTCGCTCCTGCTCATGGGAAGCGCGAGCGCGCTGTGGCGGATCTCCCGCCCCGTCCCGAGCCGCAACCTGGCCATCGACGTGATCCCGCGAGGCGGGCACTTCCTTGCCGAGGAGGCGCCGGAGGCCGTACTCGAGCGAGCCTTGCCGTTCCTGGCGGCCGCGCCGTGATCTCGACCGACCGCGCCCGCGCGATCGCGCTCGCGCTGCCCGACGCGATCGAGCAGGACCACCACGGCCGGCCCTCCTTCCGGGTCCGCGGCCGGATCTTCGCCACGCTGTGGGACGCCGCGCACATGAACGTCATGACCGACGAGGCGGGGATCCTCACCGCTGTCGAGGGCCAACCGGACACGTGCTCAGAGGTCCATTGGGGCAAGCGCCTCGCCGCGGTCCGCGTCGATCTCCGCGCCGCGGACGAGGACCTGCTGGGCGAGTTGCTCTCCGACGCCTGGGAGAACAAGGCGGGCAGGCCGCTCGGCCGAGCGCATCTCCGCGCCCGCGAAACACACGACCAATAAAAGAGGACAACTTTGTACAATAGAACAGTACAAAGATGTCCAACGAAACCGCACACGCCCGCCAGGGGACTCCCTTCCCGTTCGAAGGCCCGGTTCCGCCGGCGCTGCTCATAGACCGCGGCCGCGAGCTGTCGCTGCTGGCGCGCCGCGCGGGCGATCGCGTCAACGTCCGTCTCGTCGCGCCCCGGCGGTTCGGCAAGACGAGCGTTGTGCTGGCCCACGCCGCGACGCTGCGAGAAACGGGTTGGCGGACGGTACACGTCGATTTCTCTCGCGTCACCGACCTCACCGACGTCGCTCGGCGACTTGCGGCCGGCTACGGCCATCTCGATGCGCCGTGGCTGCGCGCGCACCTTCAGGGCCTGCTCATCAGGCTTGGGGTGACGCTGACGCCGACCGGACCGGGCATCAGCCTGGCCCCACGCCCATCGCCGGACGCGCAAGCCGCCGAGACCGTGCTGCACCGGTTGCTCGACCTACCTCTGAGCTTGTGGGAGCGCGACAGAACGTCAACGCTGGTCGTCTATGACGAGTTCCAGGATCTGCTGACCGCCCGCACCGACCTGGATGGTCTCCTGCGCTCGAGCATCCAATACCACGGGGACGCAGCCGCCTATGTCTTCGCGGGCTCCGAACCGTCCATGATGCGCGAGCTGTTCGAGACCCGGGAGCGTCCGTTCTTTGACCAGGCCGACCCAATCGAGCTCGGCGCGCTCCCCCTCGAGGCGACCTTGATGGAGCTGAGCACTCGCTTCGCGGCCGAGAAGTTGGATCCGGGGGAGGCGCTGGCCGAAATCGTCGCCTTCGCCGCTGGTCACCCTCAGCGCACCATGCTCCTGGCCTATCTCCTGTCGGACCGGTTGCTCGACGGTGCGCCCGGAACCCCCATGCTCGCCCGCGAGGTCATCGACGAGGCCGTGCGTCGCTCGGCGCCGGCGAGCCAGGCGCTATGGCAGCAGCTCGGACGCCCCGAGCGCGTCGTGCTCGGGGCAGTCGCGGACGGCATCGCGCCCACCAACGCCGCGCTCGCGGCTGAGCACGAGCTCGCCCGCAACACGCTGCAGGCGGCCGCTGACCGGCTCGCCGAGCAAGGCCATCTGCGTCGCCACGCGCGTGGGGCCTCCGTCGTCGATCCGCTGCTCGCGGAGTGGCTGCGCCGTCGATAGCGACGACCGCGGCTCAGCCCGAGCGCACGGCCAGCCGCAGGCCGGCGCCCACGGGCACGACCGTCTGGATCAGCCCAGGCTCCGCCTCGACGAGCGCGGTGAACTCCACGAGCTCGTGCTCGTGGGAGATGACGTTGTCCACGGCGAGCACGCCGCCGGGCGCCAGGCTGCGGACGAGGTCGGGCAGATAGCCGGCGTAGGCCGGCCGCTCGGCATCGAGGAAGATGAGCTCCCACGCGCCCTCTGGGCTCTGGCTGAGCGTGCGCGCGGCGTCCTCCGTCCTCAGCTCCGCGCGATCCGCGAGGCCGAGCGCATCGAGGTGCTCGCGCGCCAGTGCCGTCCGCACGGGGTCGATCTCCACGCTGAGGAGCCGCCCGCCCGTCGCCTCGGCGGCGTCGGCCAGCCACACCGTCGAGTACCCGTTCGACGTCCCGAGCTCGAGCAACCGCTGTGCCCTGGTAGCCCGGACAAGCACGCCGAGGAGCTCGGCGGTCGGAGGCTCGAGGTTGCGATAGCGCTCGAGCCGGTCCTCGCGGGTCTGGTCGAAGAGGTGGCTGCGCTCGTACAGGTCCTCGGCGTACCGGCGCCGGCGCTCGTTCACGCTCGACCTCCGTCCGCCGGCAGGGACCGTGCTCGACGGGAGATGCCCTTCCAGGCATCTCCCTCTGACTCCACCCGCGAGGCCGCGCTGCGCACGGTCCATCCGTCGGGCCGGAGCTTGGAGTCCTCGAGCTCGTCCCACTGGATGGGCATGGCCACCGGGGCGTCGGCCCGCGGGCGCACCGCATAGGGCGCGACGGCATGCTGGGCATAGTTGATCCGGTTGACGTCGAGGTAGATCCGCGCGCCGCGATCCTCACGCTTCCACTCGAGCGTCAGACGCTCGGGGTCGTCGGCCACCATGCCCTCGGCCAAGGCGCGGGCGAAGGCGTGGGCCTCGCCGAACGACGCGCCGCGGCGCAACGGGCACACGACGTGCACGCCGCGCGAGCCGGTGACCATGGCGAAGGGCGCCAGCCCGGCATCCCTCAGGCGCCGCCCGGTCTCGCGCGCCGCGGCACGCACGGCCGCGAAGTCGATGCCCGGGTTGGGGTCGAGGTCGATGATGAGTCGGTCGGGCTCGCGCAGGGCGTCGATCCGCGAGAGCCAGATGTGGGGGGTGACGACGTTCTGGCCGGCCAGGAACACGAGCGTGGCCGCGTTCTCGGCCACGACCTGACGTAGCGTCCCGCCCTTCTTGGGCACCTCGGTGGTCGGGATCCAGCTGGGGAAGTGCTTGGGGATCGACTTGACGAAGAAGCCCTTCTTCTCGACGCTCGAGGGGAAGACCTCGAGGGCGAGCGGGCGGTCGCGGACATGCGGGAGCATGACCGCCGCGACGGCCTCGTAGTGGCGTGCGAGGTCGAGCTTGCTCACCCCCGCGACGGGAAACAGGAGCTTCTCGGGATGGGTGATCTCGATGCGCCGGCGGCCGGCGCGGATCCACTCGCTCATCGCTCGCGCACCACTTCGCTCGCCGCCTTGTCGTCGCGGAGCCCGAGAAAGCGCGGGTGGCGAAGCCGCCCGCCGCCTGTCCACTCGGTGAAGGCGAGCTGGGCCACGAGCTCGGGCGCCACCCAGGTCACGCCGCGCTCGCGGATCGTCCGGGCATCGGCGAACGGCGGCTCGGGCACACGACGCCTGCGCAGCTCCCGGCCGAGGTCGTGGAGTGTCTCGGTGTCGAAGCCGGTCCCGACCTTTCCGGCGTAGCGCAGCTCGCCCTGCTCGTAATAGCCGAGCAGGAGGGCGCCGAACTCGACCCGCGAGCCCTGCGGCGCCGTGAAGCCGCCGATGAGGAGCTCCTGGCCCTGCTCACATTTGAGCTTGAGCCAGTCGCGCGAACGACTCGCCGTGTACGGACTGTCGGCGCGCTTGGCGATGACCCCCTCCCATCCGCGGCGGCACGCCTCCGCGAACATGGCCTCCCCGGCGTCGCCGTTTCGGTGAGGGGTGAGGCGCAGGGGATCGGGGAAGCTCAGTGCGGCTCGCAGGAGCCGCTTGCGCGTGCGCAGGGGAAGCGCGCGCGTGTCGCAGCCGTCGAGCCAGAGCAGATCGAACACGTAGTAGTAGACGGGGACGTGATGACGGGCACGATCGGCCAGGCGGGCAAAGCTCGTGGCCGACCCGGCGAAGGCGACGATCTCGCCGTCGAGGGCGAAACGTGAGCGCGGTTCTGCGCCCACGGCCTCGGCGACCTCGGGATAGCGCCGGTTCAGCGAGAGGTTGTTGCGGGAGAGGAGAGTCACCTCGCCGTCCGTGCGCGTGGCGATGCAGCGGATGCCGTCGAGCTTGCGTTCGAAGATCCAGGCCGGATCGCTGAACCGATCGCGGGTCAGCGTCGCCTTCATGGCCTGCGACCCGTCCGGTGGAGGGCCGTCGCGGAGCAGCCCGCGCTCCTCGGCCTCGAGACGGAACTCACGCAGCGCGTCGGCCATGGGCGCACACGCTATCCGCTGGACGTCTGCGGGCAGCGCGCCCGTCGTCGGATCGTGGGCTCACCCCGTCGGGGTCGCCGCCTGGCCTGCGCTCACCAGGGGTTGGCGCGAACGTGCGGTCCGCTCGAGCGTGTGTGGCCGGGCCGGCTCCGCGGGGATCCGCCGATGTGATCCAAGTGGTCCTCGGGCGCTCCATGAAGGTGCCACTCGCCGCCGTGGCCAGTGACCAGACCAGCCTGGGCAAGACGAGCCAGGGCGTGCGAGACGGATGGACGCTCGGCGCCGATGAGCCGTCCCAGGAGATGGTGGGTCAGCGGTAGCGTCAGGCCGATCCCCCCGACCTCCACCTTCCCCCAGCGGGCGGCCAGGTGCCACAGCAGCAGGCTCAACCGGACTTCGAGCCGCGGCTGCGCGGCGATGGCACGCTGCACGTTGAGGCTCGCGGCCCGCTGTCCGGCTCGCCGTAGCAGGGACCGGTGCATCTGGGGCCAGAAGCGCACCCGCTTGGCAAAATCCAGGTCAAGTATGGCGAAGCGGACCGGGAGGAGCGCCCGCCACACCACGGAGGAGGTGAGCAGTTCGTCGTCGTTCGCCGCGGCGGGCTGGATCAGGTCGCCGGCACCGATCAGCTCTGACGCGATCCTGCCGCCGACGTGCACGTTCTCCTCGAGGACCCCGTCGAGGACGAGGATCCCCAGCCCACCACCCTCGGTCGCCGACAGCCACTCTGCGAGGGGGAGCGGACCTGCCTCGGTGCCTAAGGTAACCGCGGTCGCGGCTGCCCGGGCCGCCCGCCGAATGGAAGGGTCGAGATCGTCGGCCAGGTCGAGGTCGAGATCGAGCAGGCATTGGACCGAGCGAGGTGGCAGGCGTCTGGGTGCATGAGGCGCCCGATGGCCCAAGAAGATCGGGACGCCCCCGGTTGCCGGGCCTGCGCCGAAGCGGCTGGGCGGTATTCCCTGATTGGTACTTATCGCCGGATCCTCCTGCCGAGATGGTCGGTTCAGCCGTGCCGGCCCCGGACAAGCTGATCATTGCAGCGCGGCGGCTGTCTCGCTGACTTACCTGCACGCCTCGGTGGTCTGCCAGGCCATCCTGGTCAGCCGGATTACCGTCACTTCGGTTACGTGCCCTCCTCGGTGGCCTGAGCCTAGTGGTATACCGGCGCTTGGCGGGTGCCTGGTGACACCTCGGACTCCGCCCGACAGAGGAGAGCTCATGTGCCTGGCGATACCCGGTCAGGTGGTCGAGATCGTCGATCCGGCCAACCAGATCGCCAAAGTCGATGTGGTCGGGGTGCGCCGAAACATCAATGTGAGCCTGCTGAGCGAGGAGAGCGGTGGGGTACAGGCCGGCGACTGGGTGCTCATCCACGTCGGCTTTGCCATCTCTCGGATCGACGAGGAGGAGGCGCGCGCCACCCAAGAGCTGCTCGAGGCCATGGGGCACGAATACGAGCAGGAACTGCGGGAGCTCCAGGCGAGCGGGATCAAATGAGCATCCCGGCGACTGAGGCGCTCGGCTGCGGCTCTCAGCACTGCATCACTTGCGGCGACGACGGCACGCCGATGACCGTGGTGCGCGCCGATCCCCAGCGCGGCCTCGCCGTATGCGTTGATGGGGACGGCGCGCGCGCGACGGTGGAGACGGCGCTCGTCGAGCCGGTCGTACCGGGTGATCAACTGCTCGTCCACGCGGGTACGGCGATCGCCGCCCTGACCACTCGGTCGGGGGGAGGGGCCAGCGGCAGATGAGGTTCGTCGACGAATTCCGCGACCCCGAGCTGGGTCGCGCCCTGTCGGCCGAGATCCTCTCGCTCGTGGAGCCGGGACGGCACTACAAGTTCATGGAGGTGTGCGGGGGACACACCCATTCGATCTACAAATACGGCGTCGACGACCTGCTCCCCGCGAACGTCGAGCTCGTGCACGGACCGGGATGTCCCGTCTGCGTGATCCCCATGGGCCGGGTGGACGACGGGATCGCCATCGCCCACATCCCGGACGTCATCTTCACCTGCTTCGGCGACATGCTCCGCGTGCCCGGCTCGGAGGGATCGCTCCTGGACGCGAAGGCGGCGGGCGCCGACGTGCGCACGGTCTACTCGCCACTCGACGCGCTGCGCATCGCCAGGGAGAACCCCGATCGCGAGGTCGTCTTCTTCGCTATCGGATTCGAGACGACCGCCCCGTCGACCGCGCTGACACTGAGACGAGCGCGCTCGGAGGGGCTGAGCAACTTCTCATGCATGAGCAATCACGTGACGATCGTCCCGCCGCTGCGCGCCCTAATGGAGTCACCCGACCTGCGCTTGGATGGATTCATCGGCCCCGGCCACGTGGCGACGGTGGTCGGTGCGCGGCCCTTCGAGTTCATTCCGCTCGACTACGAGAAGCCGATCGTCATCTCCGGCTTCGAGCCGCTCGACATCCTGCAGTCGGTCTCGATGATCCTGCGCCAGCTCGAGTCGGGACGCTGCGAGGTCGAGAATCAGTACAAGCGCGTCGTCCCTCACGAGGGCAACCCGCGCGCTCTGGCGGTGATGGCGGAGGCTTTCGAGCTGCGCCCCCACTTCGAATGGCGCGGCCTTGGCTTCATCTCGCACAGCGGTTTGAAGCTCTCGGAGGCCTACGCGGACCTCGACGCCGAGAGGCGCTTCAGTGTTCCCGGCGTACGGGTCGCCGATCCCAAGGCGTGCCAGTGCGGAGAAGTGCTCAAAGGCGTCATCAAGCCCTGGGAGTGCAAGGTGTTCGGGACCGCCTGCACTCCGGAGCGGCCGATCGGCACGTGCATGGTCTCCTCTGAGGGCGCGTGCGCCGCCTATTACAACTTCGGCCGCTTCGCCCGGGAGCGGGAGGTGGTATGACGGTGGCGCAGACGTCGGCAATCACCGACCGCGAGCAACGCATCCTCGGGATCATTGAAACGGCCCGCGGCAAGCGCGCGAAGTTCCGCGACGAGCACATCACGATGGCTCACGGCGCCGGCGGGAAGGCAACCCAGAGCCTGATCGAGGGACTGTTCCTCCCGGCGCTGGGGAGCGAGACGCTCGCGGAGATGGCCGACGCGGGGACGTTCGACGTCGATGGGGTCGGCTTGGCGCTCACCACCGATGCCTACGTCGTCAAGCCGTTGCGCTTCCCAGGAGGCTCGATCGGCGAGCTGGCGGTCAACGGCACGGTCAACGATCTGGCCATGGCCGGCGCCCGGCCGGTCGCTTTGAGCCTGTCGCTCATCCTCGAGGAGGGCCTCGCCGCCGACGTGCTGGAAGCGGAGATCGATGCCATCGCCGATGCGGCCGGCCGAGCCGCTGTCACGATCATCGCCGGCGACACCAAGGTGGTGGAGCGCGGGCACGCTGACGGCATGTACGTCTGCACGACGGGGGTGGGAGTGCGCGATCACCGCGCTCGCCTCTCGCCGCGTGCGTTGCGGCCGGGGGATCGCATCTTGCTCTCCGGCAGTATCGGCGAGCACGGCACCGCGATCATGCTCGCGCGCAACGAGTTCGAGCTCGACGCCGAGGTCCAGTCCGACACGCGGCCGCTGTGGCCGGCCGTGGAGGCGATGCTTGCGGCAGCGGGGCCACATGTGCATTGCCTGCGCGATGCCACCCGCGGGGGCGTGGCCTCCGTGCTCAACGAGCTGGCCCGATCCTCGTCGGTGGCCATGCTCGTGCGCGAGGGTGACGTCCCGGTCAAGCCGGCGGTCGCCGGCGCGGCGGAGCTACTCGGGATCGACCCGATGTACGTGGCCAACGAGGGCAAGCTGGTGGCTTTCGTGGCGCGCGATGCTGCCGGAGAGGCGCTCGAGGCGCTGCGATCCACGCCCGGATGCGAGGACGCGGTTGAGATCGGCGAGGTGCGCGCCGAGCCGCCCGGGATGGTTCTCGTCCAGACCGCGTTCGGAGGACGCCGCGTGATGGACCAGCTTGTCGGCGATCCACTCCCGAGGATCTGCTGAGGCGGTGGGTGCACGAGCTCTCGATAGCCGAGGGGATCGTGGACGTTGCCGTGCGGCACGCCGGCGAACGCACCGTGCACAAGGTCGAGGTGCGAATTGGGCATCTGCGCCAGGTCGTGCCCTCGGCGCTGGAGTTCGCCTTCGAGCTGCTGTGCCAGGGGACCGTGCTCGAGGGAGCCGTCCTGGTGATCGAGGAGGTCCCCGCCCGCGGCATCTGCCGCGCCTGCGGGAGGGAGACGACGATGAGGCGGTTCCCTTTGCAGTGCGCGCGCTGCGGAGGGCTGGACATGGAGTTGCTGGGCGGCGAGGAGCTCCTCGTGGACGCGCTCGAGCTCGAAGAAGTGGCAACCCTGACGAGTGAAGGGATGAGGCATGGCGGTTGAGGAGAAGGCATCTGGCGTCGATGAGGTGCACATCCTGTGGATCTCGGAGGGCATGAGCTGCGACGGCGACTCGGTGTCGATCACCGCGGCCGGCCAGCCGGGGATCGAGGACGTCCTGCTCGGGGCGATTCCGGGCCTGCCGAAGGTCAACCTGCACAACAAGGTGCTTTCGCCCACGCTGGGGGGCGAGGAGTTTCTGCTCCCCTTCCGGCAGGCGGCGCGCGGCGAGCTCGACAAGCCCTTCGTGCTCGTGATCGAAGGTTCGATTCCCAACGAGAAGATCAACGGGGAGGGCTACTGGACCTCGTTCGGTAACGACGAGGCCACGGGCGAGCCCCTGACCATCAACTGGTGGATCGACCGACTGGCGCCGAAGGCCTGGGGCGTCGTGGCCATCGGGACGTGCGCGACCTACGGCGGCATTCATGCCATGGCCGGCAACCCCACCGGCTGTATGGGTCTCGCGGATTACCTCGGGTGGGACTTCCGCAGCGCGGGCGGGCTGCCCATCGTCAACGTTCCGGGATGTCCGGTACAGCCGGAGAACTTCATGGAGACCCTCGTCTGGCTGCTCTACCAAGCGGCCGGCCTGGCGCCCACGATCCCTCTCGACGAGGCGCTGCGTCCCCAGTGGATCTTCGGTAAGACCGTCCACGAGGGCTGTGACCGGGCCGGTTACTACGAGCAAGGTGATTTCGCCAAGGACTACAACTCGCCGAAATGCCTCGTCAAGGTCGGATGCTGGGGTCCGGTGGTCAATTGCAACGTGCCCAAGCGCGGTTGGATGGCCGGCATCGGAGGATGCCCCAACGTGGGCGGGATCTGCATCGGGTGCACGATGCCGGGCTTCCCGGACAAGTTCATGCCGTTCATGGATGCACCGCCCGGCGGGGGCGTCTCGACGGCGATCACCGGAGCGTACGGGCCGGTCATCCGCAAGCTCCGCGGGATCACCAACAAGACGATGAACAAGGAGACGAAGTGGCGCCATAACCGGCCCGAGCTGAGCACCGGCTACAAGCCCCGATGGGGGCACTAGTGCCCGTCGAGGCTGTGACTTCACGTAGCGAGAGGAGACGGAAATGGCAGTGACGGAGAGGATCAAGCCGGAGGCCGGCAAGCTCGTCGACATGTCCTGGGACCCGATCACCAGGATCGTCGGGAATCTGGGCATCTACACGAAGATCGACTTCGACAATCGCGAGGTCGTCTCGTGCAAGAGCACGTCCTCACTGTTCCGCGGCTACAGCGTGTTCATGAAGGGCAAGGATCCCCGCGACGCCCACTTCATCACCAGCCGCATCTGCGGGATCTGCGGCGACAACCACGCCGTCTGCTCCTGCTACGCCCAGCAGATGGCCTATGGCGTCAAGCCGCCGCCCCTGGGTGAGTGGATCGTCAACCTCGGCGAGGCGGCCGAGTACATCTTCGATCACATCATCTTCCAGGACAACCTGGTGTTCGTGGACTTCTGCGAGCAGATGGTCAAGGCGACGAACCCCACCGTGTGGTCGAAGGCCGAGAGCGCCGAGGCACGCCACGCTGAGCTGCACGGGCACCGCACGGTGGCCGACATCATGCGCTCCTACAACCCATTCACCGGTGACACCTACAAGGAAGCGCTGCACATGAGCCGGATCGGGCGGGAGATGATCTGCCTCATGGAGGGCCGGCACGTTCATCCCTCCACTGTCTATCCCGGGGGTGTGGGGACGGTACCGACACCGACCCTGTTCACCGACTACCTGAGCCGCCTCCTGCGCTGCCTCGACTTCATCAAGAAGGCCGTGGCCATGAACGACGACGTGTTCGACTTCTTCTACGAGGCCATGCCGGGCTATGAGGAGGTGGGCCGCCGGCGGATCCTCCTCGGCTGCTGGGGCGCGTTCAACAACCCTGAGCACGTCGACTACGACTACAAGAACATGAATCACTGGGGCAACGAGATGTTCGTCACCCCAGGGGTTGTGGTCGACGGCGAATTGGTCACCACGAACCTGGTCGACATCAACCTCGGGATCCGGATCCTGCTCGGCTCCTCGTACTACGAGGACTGGGTCAGCGAGGAGACCTTCGTCCCGCATGACCCACTGGGCAATCCGGTCGATCGGCGCCACCCGTGGAACCAGACGACGATCCCCAGGCCTCAGAAGCGCGATCTCCAGGGCGGCAACTACTCGTGGGTCATGAGTCCGCGCTGGTTCGACAAGCGCACCGGCGATCATCTCGCCCTCGACACCGGCGGCGGAGCACTGGCGCGCCTGTGGGTGACGGCGCTGGCGGGCAAGGTCGACACCCCGTTCGTCAAGGCGACCGGCCAGAGCGTCCTCATCAACCTTCCGCAGACGCCGAACACCCCCGAGCAGACGCTCGAGTGGAAGATCCCCAAGTGGTCCAACGCGATCGAGCGTGACCGCGCGCGCATCTACTTCGTCGCCTATGCGGCGGGGATGGCGCTCCACTTCGTCGAGCAGGCCATGAAGGAGCTCCGCGCCGGACGCACGAAGGTCTTCGAGGACTTCGAGGTTCCTGACGAGGCGATCGGATGCGGATTCCACGAGGCGGTGCGCGGCGTGCTCTCGCACCACCTGGTCATCCGGGAGGGGAAGATCGCCAACTACCACCCGTATCCGCCCACCCCCTGGAACGGCAGCCCGACCGACTCCTACGGGACCCCGGGACCCTACGAGGACGCGGTCATGGGTCAGCCGATCTTCGAGGAGAACAACCAGGAGAACTTCCGCGGCATCGACATCATGCGAGCGGTCCGGTCCTTCGACCCCTGTCTCCCGTGCGGGGTGCACATGTACCTCGGCCAGGGCAGGACGATCCGCACCGTCCACCAGCCCATGTTCGGCGAACACGGTTAGGAGATCAGGGCATGAAAGGCGAGCCGGGCGAGCTGGTCGCCGAGGTCGAGCGGCGACTGGAAGAGGTCGAGGCTCTCGCCGACGCGCCTGCGCAGGCCGCGGCAACCGCGGCCGTGCAAGCGCTGCTCGAGCTCTACGGGGCGGGCCTCGAGCGGGTCGTCGAGGAGATCGCCGCGCGAGATGACGGGGACATGGCCCGAGCCCTCGCCGGGGACGAGCTGGTGGCGCACCTGCTGCTGCTGCACGGGCTGCACCCCGTGCCAGTGCGCGAACGGGTGATCGAGGCACTCGGGGAGGTTCGCCCGTATCTGGAGTCCCACGGGGGGAACGTCGAATTGCTCGCCGTGGAGGGGTCGGCTGTCCGCCTGCGGATGCAGGGGAGCTGCAGCGGATGCCCCTCCTCGGCCATGACACTCAAGCTGGCCATCGAGGAGGCGATCCGCAAGCGCGCGCCGGAGATCGAGGACGTGATCGCGGACGCCGTGCCAGCCACTGCGTTGCTCCAGATCGAACTCACGCCGGGACTTGGAGCCGCCGCGAACATGACGGCGCCTGCGGCCCCGCCGCCCGTCGAGAACGGGGGATCGTGGACGCCCGCCGGGGGACTGCCGGAACTGCGAAGCGGCGGGACCGTGGTCAAACGGATCGGCGGGCAACACGTCCTGTTCCTGACGCTGCAGGGGCGTTTCTACGCCTACCGTCCCAGCTGCCCGGCCTGTGGGGGATCGCTTGAGCACGCGCCGCTGCGGGGGATAGAGCTCACGTGCCCGGCGTGCGAGAAGCGCTACGACATAGTGCGTGCGGGGCGCTGCCTCGACGCGCCGCAGCTTCACCTCGAGCCCGTCCCTCTGTTGGTCGGTGAGGATGGGCTGGTGCAGATCGCCCTGGCGGTAGCGGCCTAGCGTCATGGCCGCCGCATCCCTCGCCTCCCCCCGGCTCCGGCGCCTGACTCAGGGGACGACCGGCACACCGTCCGGCGAGGTGGAGGAGCACTGCGACCTGTGCGGTGCTCCGATACCCGACGAGCATCGCCACGTCATCGACGTCGACACGCGCGCGCTGCTGTGTGCCTGCCGCGCCTGCTCGGTGCTCTTCGATCGGCGGGCGGCGGGCGGCGGGCACTACCGGCTCGTGCCCGATCGCCGCTTGCGGATCGATGACTTCGAGCTCGGCGACCCAACCTGGGAGAGGCTGCGGATCCCGGTCGACATGGCGTTCTTCTTCACCAGCTCCGTGGCGGAGCGGGTGATGGCGTTCTATCCCAGTCCGATGGGAGCGACCGAATCTCGCCTCGAGCTCACCACCTGGAGGGAGGTGGCGGCGGCCAATCCGGTCCTGGCCATGCTCGAGCCGGATGTCGAAGCCCTCCTGATCAACCGCACGCGGGGAGCCCGTCGCCATTGGCTCGTCCCGGTCGAGGACTGCTACCGACTGGTTGCCCTTATTCGCACCCGCTGGCGCGGCTTCACGGGCGGCCAGGAGGTCTGGAGCGAGATCGACCGATTCTTCGCCGGACTCGACCAGCGTGCGCGTCCCTTCGAGCAAGCAAACGTAGAACCCGTCGCGGGAAGGAGCTAGACATGCCGAAGATCAAGCGGGGCACTGCCGACGTGAAACCGGATCTCCCGGCTCACACCCCCGGAATCCAGCAGGGCAACGCTAAAGGCAGCTACGACAAGATGGTGGGGCACAACCCCGACGGGACCTCCACCGCCGCGCGCTCCACGGGTATCAACCCCAAAGCGCAGGAGCCCATCGATCCGAGCATGCCCAACCTGTCGCCCGCTTAGGCGCCGGGAGCACACGTGCCGGCGATCGAAAACGTGCCGCCCCCCGCGCGATCGGCGATCCCCGAGCTCGACTTCGCGGTGGAGGGGGTCGAAGGGCTCGAGTACGCCGCCGTCCCGACGCTGAAGTTCGCCCTGCGCGTCGGAGTTCCCAGCGGGCATGCCGTGCGCTCGATCCTGCTCGACGTCCAGATCCAGATTGCCGCCCGTCAGCGAGGCTACGAGCCGGAGGCACAGGAGCAGTTGCTCGAGCTGTTCGGGACGCCCGAGCGCTGGCGCACGACGCTCCGAACCCTGCCCTGGCTCAGGACGACCGTCGTCGTGCCGCCGTTCACCGAGGCGACCCTCGTGGACCTGCTCGTTCCCTGCACCTACGATTTCGAGATCACCGCCGCGCGGTACCTCGCCGCACTGCGCGACGGCATGGTGCCGCTGGAATTCCTCTTCAGCGGCTCGGTGTTCTTCGCCTCTGCAGAGGGCGACCTGCAGACCACGCGCATAGGATGGGACCACGAAGTCGACTACCGCCTGCCTGTGGCCACGTGGAGGCAGACGATGGAGCGTCATTTCCCCGGCGGCGCGTGGCTGCGGCTCGGCACCGGCAGCTTCGATCGCCTCTGTGCCTTCAAGGCCCGCCACGCCTTCACGAACTGGGACGAGGCGATTGTTGCGCTGCTGGCGAAGGCCGATGAGCCATGACGCCCGATCCCATCCGAGCCATCGCCGATGCGGTTCTCTACGAGGGGTACATCCTCTGGCCCTACCGGCGATCAGCGCTCAAGAACCAGCGGCGGTTCACCTTCGGCGGCGTCTATCCGCCGGGCCACACCGAGGCGCACCCGGACGATCCCGCGATCATGCAGACCGAGGTGCTGCTCCGGGCGGGATCGGACGCCACCGTGCAGACCACCGTGCGCTGCCTGCATGTGGTCAAGCGGGACGTCGCCCGGCGAGCCGGGCCGAGGCTGGAGTTCGTGGATGAGCTCATGGACGGGGGTGAGCGCTATCTGGCCTGGGAGGAAGCGATCGAGCGAGAATTCCGGACCCCGGCGCTCGAGCTGGAGGAGCTCGCCGCGGGATTTCGTCTGCCGGTCGAGATCGCCGCGGGCCAGGAGCAGGAGGATGTTGCTACCTCCGGTGTGCTCGTGCGCCGGTGGCGGGCCCTGCACGGCGAGGTGCAACTCGAGGCCGCCCCGGCCGGCGGCGAGGTGTGGCGCATATCGGCGCGCATCTGCAACACGACGGCCTTCGCCGGGGGCACGCGCCAGGAAGCGCTGGAGCAGACGCTGTGCTCGACGCATACGTTGCTCACTTGCCACGAAGGGTCGTTCCTCTCCCTGACCGACCCTCCTGAGGAGGTTTCCCGGACCGCGGCGCAGTGCGCGAACATCGGCACCTGGCCAGTGCTCGTCGGGGAGCCGGGGAACTGCAGCACGATGCTCTCCTCGCCGATCATCCTCGAGGACTATCCGCGCATCGCACCCGAGAGCCCGGGAGATCTGTTCGACGGCGGTGAGATCGACCAGCTTCTGATCCTCAACATCCTCACACTGACCGACGCGGAGAAGGCCGAGATGGCGGCCTCCGACCCGCGCGCGCGGGAGATCCTGGAGCGCACTGAGGCGCTCACCCCCGAGCAGCTCATCGCGCTGCACGGCGCGGTGCGCGAATTCGGGATGGCCCGCTGAGATGGCCGGCTACTGGGAGGAACTCGAGCGACCGGGTCCAGACTCGGTGCACCTCGGCGGGAGCGAGGTGCGGCCGGGCAGCCGGGTGCGCCTGCATCCGCACGCCGGCGGCGACGTGTTCGACCTCGTGCTCGCGGACCGGGTCGCCGTGGTGGAAGCGATCGAGGAGGACACGGAGGGCAACCTCACGCTCGCCGTCGTGGTCGAGGATGACCCGGGCCGTGATCTGGGCTTCGCGCGCCAGCCGGGCCACCGCTTCTTCTTCTCGCCCGCTGAGGTCGAGCCTCTCACCGGAGAGGCGGGCCCGGCCGCCACTCCTCCACGGCGAGTTCTCGTGGCCGGGATCGGGAACGTGTTCCTCGGCGACGACGGCTTCGGGGTGGCTCTGGCCGACCGCCTGTGGCGGCAGGCGCTCCCCGACGGCGTGGAGGTCGTGGCCTTCGGGATCCGCGGCATGGACCTGGCCTTCGCCATGCAGGACGGCTATGACGCCGTCGTGCTGCTCGACGCCACCCCCCGAGGCCAGGCACCCGGGACCCTGTACGTGATCGAAGTCGATCCGGACGGCGACGAGGTGGACGTGGCCGTCGACGCTCACGGCATGGATCCGGTCAGGGTGATGGGCCTCGTCCGGAGCCTCGGCGGGCGGCCACCCCGGACCTATGTCCTGGGATGCGAGCCGCAGACGTGCATGCCGGCGGACGACGACGAGGTCGTCGCCCAGCTCTCCGAGCCGGTCGCAGCGGCCATCGGCCCGGCTCTCGAGCTCGCGGAGTCGCTCCTGGCCGACATCACCGACCCAACCAACCCACAGGAGGTGCCCCGACCATGAGGGAGATCCGCATCAGCCCCGCCGTGCAGGTGATCGCACTGCTGACCATGTTCGGGCTCGTCGCCGCCGCGGTGGTGGCCCAGCTGCCCGAGATCCGGCGCTATCTGAAGATCGAATCGATGTAGGAGGCCGTATGCATCGGACAAGGGTGAGAATCGTCGAGGACGCGCTCGACGCCAACAACACGATCGCCCGGGCGAATCGCGACGACTTCGATCGCCACGACGTCACGGTGGTCAATCTCATGAGCGCACCGGGTGCCGGCAAGACGACGGTGCTCGAGCGCGCGCTCACCGAGCCGCTGCCCGAGGTGCGCGTCGGGGTGCTCGAGGGCGACGTGCAGGGCTCCTACGACGCCGACCGAATCGCCGGCCTGCACATCCCGGTCGTCCAGCTCAACACGGACTCCGGGTTCGGCGGCGAGTGCCACCTCGACGCCAACATGGTCCGCTCGGCGCTGCCCGCGCTGCCGCTGCACGACATCGACCTTCTCATCATCGAGAACGTCGGCAACCTCGTCTGCCCGGCCGAGTTCCGGGTCGGCGAGGACGTCCGGGCCATGGTCTGCGCGATCACCGAAGGCGAGGACAAACCGCTGAAGTACCCGCTCATGTTCCGCAGCTGCGAGCTCGTGATCATCAACAAGCTTGACCTCCTGCCCCACCTCGACGTCGACGTCGACCGCCTCCTCTACAACCTCGACGCGGTCAACCCGGGAGTGCGCCGGATCCTCGTGAGCGCCCGGACGGGCGAGGGGATCGACGACGTCCGCGAGTGGCTGCTCGAGCGCGTCGCGAGGAGGGCCGGGGCCATCGCATGAGCATGAGCGCCGTCGGCCACGCCCGCGCGATCGACCAGCGCCTCGAGGGCTGGCTCGAGCAGCGCGAGCGGGCGAGCGCCGGCTTCTTCCCGTCTGAGGCCGGTCGGATCGCCCGCCTGTGCCACGCCATGGCCATGCGGTTCGCGCGCGGTGGCCGCCTGCTCGCCGCCGGCCTCACGCCCACCGCGCGCTCCGATGTGCGCCACGTGACGGTCGAGTTCGTCCACCCGGTCATCGTGGGCAAGCGGGCTCTGCCCGCCCTCGGCCTCCTCGGCGACTCCGCGCCATTGGCATCCGAGCTCGCCGCACTGGCGGAGGAAGACGACATCGTCATGGCCTTCGGCGGACCCGGTGACGGGCCGGAGCTCGCCGAGGGCCTGGCCGCGGCGCAGGGGCGCGGGTGCCTCACCGTGGGCTTCGCCGCGCTCGGCGCGGAGTGGGAGCTCGAGCCGCCGAGCTCGGACCCCTTCGTGCGCCAGGAGCTCGCCGAGACGACCTACCACGTGCTCTGGGAGCTCGTGCACGTGTTCTTCGAGCATCGCGGTCTGCTGAGCGGGCGCACCGAACAGCGTCACCACGACGCCGGCGCTTCGAGCTTCCTGTATCCCTTCCTGGCCGAGCGCGAGCACGACCTCGATGCCGTGCTTGCCGACCTCGAGGGCTCGGTGCTCATGAAGGCCGAGGAGGTCCAGGGCCTACGGGCGAAGACGCTCCACGGCTCGCGCGAGTCGTTGCTCGCCGCCGCCCTGGTCCTCCGGCGAGTCTTCGACGGTGGCGGGCGCCTCCTCGCTCTCGGCAACGGCGGCTCGGCCACCGATGCCACGGACCTCGTGGCGGACTTCATGGCGAGCGGGCGGCCGGCGCTCGACCTCACCTCGGACAGCGCCATCATCACCGCGCTGGGCAACGACATCGGCAGCTGAGTCGATCTTCGCCCGCCAGGTCATCGCCCACGGACGGCGTGGCGACGCGCTCGTCACCCTCTCGACGAGCGGGAACTCGCTGAGCGTCCTGGCCGCGCTGGTCGAGGCCCGCCGGCGAGGGATGGAGACGGTCGCACTCGTCGGCTACGACGGCGGCCGCGTGGCCGCGGAGGGTCTCGCCGACCACATCATCCTCAGCCCCTCCCAGTACATCCCGCGGATCCAGGAGGCGCAGGCAACGTCCTACCACCTGGTCCATGACCTCGTCGAAACCCCTGTCTGAGGGACGATGAGCGCCCGAGCCCTCACCGACGCATGTGCGATCCGGCGGCGCATCCGGGTCGAGGGCATCGTCCAGGGCGTGGGCTTCCGCCCGTTCGTCTTCCGGCTCGCCCACGAGCTGCGGCTCGCAGGGTTCGTCCTCAACGACACCGAGGGCGTGCTCATCGAGGTCGAGGGGCCGCCCGAGGTAGTCGAGGACTTCGCGGCCCGGCTCGGGTCCGAGGCGCCCCCGCTCGCCCGGATCGAGCGGATGCGCGCCCAAGCGACGGGCGTGCTCGAGGAGCGGGGCTTCGCGATCGCCGCGAGCGTCACCGCCGACGACGCGACCGTGGCGCCCGTCGCGCCGGATACCGCGACGTGTGCCGACTGCCTGGGGGAGCTCTTCGACCCCGCGGACCGCCGCTTCCGCTATCCGTTCATCAACTGCACCAACTGCGGGCCGCGCTTCACGATCGTGCGGGGCGTTCCCTACGACAGGTCGCTGACCACGATGGCGGACTTCGCGATGTGCCCGGCCTGCCGGGCCGAGTACGAGAACCCGCTCGACCGGCGCTTCCATGCCCAGCCGAACGCGTGTCCGGTGTGCGGGCCACGACTTGGACTCGTGGGCGGCGGGGCGGGGAGCCTGGGTGCATCGCGCGGCTCGGGGGATCACGCTTTGCGCGCCGCGGTCGCGGTGCTGCGAGACGGGCGGATCCTCGCCGTGAAGGGCCTCGGAGGCTTTCACCTGGCCTGCCTGGCCGCCGACGAGGAGGCCGTGGCCGCGCTGCGCGCCCGCAAGCACCGCGAGGACAAGCCGTTCGCGCTCATGGCCGCCGACCTGTGCGCCGCCCGGCGGCTCGTCGAGCTCGGCCCCGACGATGAGGCCCTCCTCATCTCGCCCGTCCGGCCCATCGTCGTCGCTGCACGCCGACCGGGCGCCGACGTGGCGGCGGGGGTCGCGCCGCGCTGCCACGAGCTCGGCGTCATGCTCCCGTACACACCGCTGCACCACCTGCTCGCGGCGGATGTGGGCGAGCCGCTCGTGCTCACGAGCGGCAACGTCTCCGACGAGCCGATCGCCTATCGCGACGAGGACGCCCTCGCCCGCCTGGCCGATATCGCCGACTTCTTCCTCCTCCACGACCGAGCCGTCGAGACGCGGACCGACGACTCGGTGATCCGTGCCGGCGGCTTCGGGGGGCCGCCGCTCGTCCTCCGCCGCTCGCGCGGCTTCGTGCCGGTGGCGCTCGATCTGCCCCTCGCGCCCGTCCGCCCGCTACTGGCCTGCGGCGCCCAGCTGAAGAACACATTCTGCCTGGCCGCGGGGCGGCGGGCCTGGGTCTCCCAACACATCGGCGACCTCGAGAACTTCGAGACGCTTCAGAGCTTCAGCGACGGCGTGGCCCATTTCGAGCGGCTATTCGCCGTGACGCCCGAGCTCGTCGTGCACGATCTCCACCCGGAGTACCTCTCGACCAAGTGGGCGCTCGAGCGCGACGTCCCGGCGACGCTCGGGGTCCAGCACCACCACGCCCACCTTGCTGCCTGCCTGGCCGAGCACGGCGAGACCGGCCCGGCCGTGGGGGCGATCTACGATGGCACGGGCTACGGGACCGACGGGACGATCTGGGGCGGCGAGCTCCTCGTCGGCGACCTGACCGGGTTCGAGCGCGCCGGCAGCCTGTGGCCGGTGCGCATGCCCGGTGGGGAGAGGGCGGTGCGAGAGCCGTGGCGGATGGCCTGCGCCTGGCTCATCGCCGCCCTCGACGAGGAGTCGGCGCCGCCTCCGCCGGCGATCGCCGAAACCGTGGGACGGCGAGCATGGGACGCCGTCGCCCGGCTCGCGGTGAGCGGGCTCGCCGCGCCGATGACGAGCAGTATGGGCCGGCTCTTCGACGCCGTGGCCGCGCTGTGTGGCGTGCGCTTGACGGTCAACTACGAGGGCCAGGCCGCGATCGAGTTCGAGGCGGTATCCGATCCGAATGAGCGCGAGCACTACCCGCTGCCCGTCGTGGCTGTCGACGAGGGGCACCTGCTCCTCGACGCGCGGCCGACCGTGTTGGCGGTCGTCGCCGACCTGGCGCACGGTGTGCCCGTCCCGGGTGTGGCGGGGCGCTTCCACAACGCGCTCGCCGCTGCAACCGCCCGCGCGTGCGCCGAGCTGGCCGCCGCGCGGGGGCTTGGCACGGTTGTTCTTTCGGGCGGGACCTTCCAAAACCGGCGGCTGGGGCAGAGCGTCGCCGCCGAGCTGACCGGTGCGGGGCTTCGGGTCCTGCGCCCCGAGCGTCTTCCGGCGGGTGACGGCGGCATCGCCTACGGGCAAGCGGCCGTGGCGGCCGCGTGCGAGCCCGGGTCATGATCCGGCGGTGCGCCGGCACGCTCGACCGTGGCCAGTGGCGGGCGCTCTCGCTCATGGCCGGCTTCGTGCTCGCTCTGCATGTCCTCGGCTTCTTCCTGCTCATCGTCGTAGTGGTTCCGCATCACTACGCGCTCGGTCGCTCGGGGGCGTTCGCCATCGGGACGGGTCTGACGGCCTACACGCTCGGACTCAGGCACGCCCTCGACGCCGACCACATCTCCGCCATCGACAACACGACGCGCAAGCTCATGGCCGACGGCAAGCGGCCGTTGAGCGTCGGCTTCTGGTTCTCCCTCGGGCACTCGACCGTCGTCTTCGTGCTCGCCTTCGCGCTCGCGCTCGGCATCCGGGCCCTGAATGGCCAGGTGAGCGATTCGAGCTCGGGGCTGCACACCGTCACCTCGGTCATCGGGACGGGCGTCTCGGGTGGCTTCCTCTACGCCATCGCGGCGATCAATCTCGCGATCCTCTGGGGCATCGTCGGGGTCTTCCGCGAGCTCCGCCGCGGTCGCTACGACGAGGTCGGGCTCGAGGCCAAGCTCGACGCTCGGGGCTTCATGAACCGTCTCCTGCGCCCGGTCATGCGGATGGTCAACCAGCCGTGGCAGATGTATCCCATCGGACTGCTCTTCGGCCTCGGCTTTGACACCGCGACCGAGGTCGGGCTGCTCATCCTGGCGGCAGGCGCGGCGGGCGTTGGCCTTCCCTTCTACGCCATCCTCTGCCTGCCCGTTCTCTTCTCGGCCGGCATGGCCCTGCTCGACACGATCGACGGCTCGTTCATGAACTTCGCCTACGGCTGGGCGCTCTCCAAGCCCGTGCGCAAGGTCTTTTACAACCTCGTGATCACGGCTCTCTCCGTGGCCGTGGCCCTGGCCATTGGCACGGTCGAGCTCGGCGGGCTGCTCGCGGCCAAGCTCGGCGCGCAGGGGGCGTTCTGGACGTGGCTCGAGAACGTCGACATCAGCGAGCTCGGGCTGATCATCGTCGGGATGTTCGCCGCCGCCTGGCTGCTCGCCGTCCTCGCCTGGCGCGTCGGCCACATCGAGGAGCGCTGGAGCGCGCAACTCCAGAAGGCCGACGACGGCTAGATCTAGATCCGGGGACCGCCGATGACGCGGTCGCGCGCGCTTGGCCTCGTAGAGCCGCTGATCGGCGAGCTTGACCATGCCCTCGAGGTCGCTCGGATCGTGTGTCGAGGCCACGCTGGGTCGGAAGGACGGAGGCCATGGAAACGGGCGGTCGAGGTCTTCTCGGCCCCGTCGCCGAACTGAAGCCCCGCCTGGCCGGAGTGAAGATGGACTCGCCCGGTGCCCCGATCCGTAAGGGAAGCATGCCTCGTCTTCTCGGGCTCGCCGGGCTCGCCGCGCTCGCCGTCGGGTGTGGGGGCGCGCATCACCTGCCTGGCACTTCGGCGCCACGAACGCGCCGCGTGGCCGCTGTTCCGGGGACTCAGGCGGCTGCCCGGGGGGGCCGGACGGCTCGCCTCTCGCCGTCCCCGCGGCCACTCGCGCTCGTCACTGACGAGCGCCAGAACCTCGTTGCCGTGGTCGACCTCGATACGCGCACGGCGCGGCAGTTCATCGGCATTCCCGGTGCGCCGCAATACGTCGCTGCGCGGCCGGGCGTGGCGCTCGTGACCAGCCCGGGGACGGGCAGCGCGACGCTGTTGGTCGGCCGGCCCCTGCGAGTCGTCGCGGTGCTCCACGGCTTTGCCTCGCCGCACGTCGTCGAGATCGCCCCGGGCGGCCGCCTTGCCTACGTCACCGACGACGCTCGCGGGACGCTGAGCGCGATCGACCTCGTCCGCCGGCGAGTAATCGGGACCGTCGCGGTCGGCGCCCAGGCTCACCACATGGGCGTCAGCCCAGACGGCCGCCGCGTCTGGGTGGCACTGGGCGAGGCGGCCCGGACGATCGTCACGGTCGATGCGAGCGATCCGGCTCACCCGCGGGTCACCGGCCGCTTCGACCCCGGATTCGCCGCCCATGACGTCGCCTTCAGCCCGGATGGTCGGCAGGTGTGGATCAGTGCCGGCGACGGACCCGACGTGACCGTCTTCGACGGCCGTGACCGCCGGGTGCTTGGTCGGATCCCGGTCGGGCCGGCGCCGCAGCACATCGCGTTCGCGGGCGCCGTCGCCTACCTGACGAGCGGCTATGGCTCGACGATCGAGGAGGTGATGACGGGTTCGGGCCGGATGATCCGCCGCGCGCGCACCCCCTACGGGTCCTTCGAGCTCGCCGCCGCCGACGGGTACGTCACGACCGCCTCACTGCTCGACGGGCGGGTGGCCATCTTCACGCCGGATCTGAAGCTCGTGCACGTCATCGCCATCGGGCCGGCTACGCGGGACGTCGAGATCAGCACGCAATAAGCCCGGCCAACCTATGCGTGCGCCCGGCGCAAGATGGGCGGTCCTCCCGATGTGCCCCGGCCGAGGCGGACGTCCGGAGCTGTCACATCTCCAGGCCCGTTGGTGTCATCCGAGTAGACCCCACCCCGCTCCAGGAGGACCACGACATGGAACCCCGCATCCAGAATCCGATCATGACCGCCCCCGGCGCGATGCAGGCGCTGCAGAGTCTGTCCGCTGCCGCCAAGCACAGCGGCGTGCCCGAGACGACGCTCCAGCTCGTCGAGCTCCGGGCTAGCCAGATCAACGGTTGCAGCGTCTGTGTGGACATGCACTCCCGGGAGATGAAGGCGGCGGGCGAGCCCGACCATCGTGTCCTCACGGTCGCGGCCTGGCGCGAGACGCCCTACTTCACCGACGCCGAGCGGGCCGCCCTCGCGCTGACCGAGGCGGCGACGCGCCTGGCCGACCGGGCCGACCCGGTGCCGGACGAGGTTTGGGATGAGGCCGCGCGCCACTACGACGAAGCGCAGCTGGGCGCCCTCGTCCTGGCCATCGCCTCGATCAATGCCTGGAACCGGATCAACGCCACCACCAGGCAGATCAGCGGCGACTGGATCGATCAGTGGATCCAGCAGCCGGCCGGCCAGGCCGCCTGAGCGAACGCGTCGAGGAAGGCGCCCGGCACGTTTCGGTGTCGCGTCGCGGTCGCGCGGGTATAGTCAGTTGCAGACCACGGCGCGGTCACCGGCCACGGCGGAGGTTGAACGTATTGCCGCGGAACGCTCTCGGCGGGCTAGCTGGACCGCCATCGCCCGGTCCGTGAGGACACATGGTTCGGCCATCACGGACTGGGACGCTCATGAGTGAATCCACGTCTGAAGTTCCACGCACACTCTGGATACGCGGCGGCGACGCTGCTCCAGAGCAAGCTCGCAGACACGTGCTCTCCCACCTCGATCACGAGGCCTCGGAAGAGCAGTTATTCGATGCGGCCCTGATCGTCAGTGAGCTCGTCACCAACAGTGTGATTCATGCGAACGTCGGCATCGACGAGGCGCTCTGCATCGAGCTCACGCCGCTGCACGATCATCTGCGAATCGCAGTGAGCGACCGCGGTTCCGAGCTCGAGCCTCGTCTGCTCCCGCTTGACCCTGCGACGCCGGGGGGATTTGGGCTGCATCTGATCGACCAGATGTCCTCGGCCTGGGGTGTCGCACGCGAGGCCTCGGGCGCCACGTGCGTGTGGTGCGAGCTTCCGCTAAACGGCCGCGTGCACTGACGGCGTCGCACGGGCCTCCGCGAACGTCACCAACCGGCCCGCGGATTGGTCCCACAGCTTCAGATTGACCGCCCTGAGTCCATCGAGCAGGGTGAGCGTCGGCACGTCGCGAAACAGCGCGTTTCCTCGGTGTGCGCGAACGAGGTTGTAGTTCGGAATCCGCGCGTTGAGATGGTGGACGTGGTGCAGCCCGATGTTTCCGGTGAAGAACTGCAGGAGGGCGGGCAACGCGAGGTGTGAGCTTCCGCGCAGGGCTGCCTCGGCGTACGTCCACTCATCGGGCCCCTGCCAGTACGCATCCTCAAACTGATGCTGCACGTAGAACAGCCAGATCCCGACGGAACCGGCGAGCATCGCCGGTGGACCCCAGACGAGTAGCAGGTTTTCCCAGCCGATCAACCAGCTAAGCCCGGCGGCCAGCGCCAACAGCACCGCGTCGGTGCTGAACACGCTGTGGCGCAGGCGCGGGCGCTGAGATCGGGTGGCGATCCGCGGTCCGACGACCATGGCCACGATCGGTCCTACCCCGAACATCACCACCGGATTGCGAATGAGCCGATAGGCCAGACGACCCCGCGGCGTCCGGGCCCGGTATTCGGTGACGGTCAGCGTGATGATGTCTCCGACGCCACGGCGATCGAGGTTGCCCGAGCTGGCGTGATGCACCGCGTGGTCGTGGCGCCAGCGCTCGAAGGGCGAGAGAACGAGCAACCCGGTTAGGCGGCCGACATACCGGTTGGCGCGGCTGGAGGAGAAGAACGAGCCGTGGGCGCAGTCATGAAAGACGATGAACGTGCGGACGAGAAAGCCCGCGGCGAGCACCATGAGGGCGGCCGTGAGCAGCAGCGAGGTGCCAAGGGTGAGGTACATCAGCACCGAGAGAGCGAGATAGGGCGCGACCGACATCCCGATGTCGAGCAGACTTCGCGCCAAGCGCGGTTGCGCGAAGGCGGCGAGCGTTCGCGGGTTCGGATTGCACAGCGATTGGTCGGACATAAGGCAACTCCAGCGGAAGTGGGAAAACCACCTGAGCTGTGAGCCCTCATAGGCCGCCGTGTAGCCGCCGCGAGCGCGAATGCTCAGTTATCGAAGCACTCCGGCCGAGCCTCCAGGGCGCAGCCTGCCTGCCTCTTCGAACATCGAGCGTAGCTGAAAATCGACCTCTCGGGGGTGTATCGCTTACAAGTCGACCCCGCGGCGGTCGACTGCTACGGTGGCGAGAATGGGCCGCGCCGCTGCATTCCTCGAGTCTCGCGCGCCGGCCACAGGCCCGTGACGCCGTTCTTCATCCCCGGAGTGAGTGAACAGGGACACGGCCTCGAGCGCGCCTATCGCAACATGTGCGTGGAGATCGAGCTCGAGCTCGGCAGCCGCCCCAGCAGTCGCCGCATCTTCAAGCTGTGGGCACGCCGCGGCGCAGTCGACTGCCTGACCGAGGTCGGCTGTCGCGACCCCGTCCGCGGCGGCACGGTGATCGCCATCTTCGACCTGGGCTCCCACCAGCCCTTCGTCGTGTGGCGGCAACCCGATGGTCCGGCCACGCCAGGTGTCCGCGAGGTCCTCCGCGCCAACGCGTATTCGACCGAGGAATTCGATCCGGTGAACCCGCGCTAGACTGCCGACGCGAGCGAGAAACTCGCTCGATCACCATCGGTGTCCCGCGTTTCGCAGTCGTTGCATAGCAGCGTCGTTCGTGTCTCGCCGAACACTCAGACCTGAAGGAGTGAGCATGGCGACGGGAACCGTGAAATGGTTCAACGACACCAAGGGCTTCGGCTTCATAACGCCCGACGACGCAGGCAAGGATTTGTTCGTTCACCACAGCGCGATTCAGGGCAGCGGCTTTCGGTCGCTGGCCGAGGGGGCGAAGGTGAGCTTTGACGTCGAGGAGGGCCCCAAGGGCCCGGCAGCCACGAACGTCGTGGTGCAGTAGGCGTGGCCTCGCGTAACAAGAAGACGACGATGGCGAAGCTGACTCGGGAAACCCGGCTCCGCGAGCGCCGCGTGGAGAAGCAAGCCCGTAAGGACGCGCGGCGCCTCGCAGCCGAGCGCGGCGAGGGTGAGGGCTTTGGCGTCCCGGTCGATGGCGCGTCCGCTCCGGATCCGGGCCAGCCGCCCGAGCCCGGGGCCCCCGAGCCCCCGAGCTGACCTTCCGCTGTACCGAGCGCCGACCCCGGGCGTGGGCCGCCTCCTGGCGAGGGCTCGAGGCCGCGCGCTCCAGAGCGGCGCGCGGCCGACGAACCCTCCGTCCCCGGTCGTGTGATCAGGTGGGCGGCCCCCAAGCCACGCGCCGTGATCTGTCTGGCCGCTCCCTCGCCATCCAGCTGGGACAGCACGACGACCGCGGGAGTCGATGGAGCCGGGTGAGCCTTCGGGCCAGCGCCGGGCCGCACGCGCGCCGGGAAAGGCGTCTCGCAATCATGGCCGAGGCAGCGGGGCGTGCGCTGGGCGGGGCGTACGGCATCGCGACTCCTGGTGGGATGACCTACCGGTTACCCCCGCCGGCCACCCCGTGAGTCGCCCGAGCGAGTGTGATCCTTGTCCTTGCCCATCCCGGCCCCCAGCCACATGGCAGGCGGCCGGCATCGAGTCCGTCCATAGTACACGCGGATCGCGCGCCCGGGTGCCTCGGGCAGGCGCGGGAACTAGCTCGGCGCCGGCGGAAGCTTCCCACCGTCCGTGAACTCAAATGCGCCGAAACCCTCGAGGGGGCGGTCGACGAAGAAGACCTCGAGCGTAATGTCGGGATCGATGTGGGCCTGGCTGAGAAACGCCTGCACTTTGCGGCCGGTCAACTCCTCGATCGCCTCGGTGTAGCGCCTGGCCATCATCTGCTGGAACTCCTCGCGCATCGCTACGACGCGCGTCGGCTGGCCGCTGTCCATCATCGTCTTCTCGAGGGGCGTGAATCCGGTGCCCCGAAGTACGACGACCACGATGTCGTCCAGCGCGTAGGTCTTGGCCTTGATCGGCCCGCGGCCGTAATGCTCGCGCAGCAGCTTGACGAAGCGCGTCGATATCGCGGAGAGCAGCTGGCCTCCCGCGAGCCCGCTGGAGAGGAACTCTTCGCCGCCACCCTGTGCCTCAGCTGGATCCAAGTACTACCTTCCGAAGTCCGCCTCGGGCTCCCCTCAGCGGGTCCCGGGCCAGCCATCTCCTTGCTCCGAGTCTCGAGGTAACCGGTCCGGTCACCTCGAGCCCCGTCCTCCTGGGGACGCTAGCACCGCGGAGTTACTCGTGACAGCCGCTCCACCACGCACGCCGCCGAGGATGGCCCCGGATGGCAAAGCTGGCCGAGCCGGCCGGCGCGAGTGCTAGGGTGAAGCGTGCGGGCGCGGCTGTCGCCCGCAATCGACAGATTATTGGTGCCGCGTGACGGTTTCGGACGATTCCGGGCGCGCACCCCGTGTCCGCGGAGGAACGAGACCGGTGATCACCGACAGCGATGAGACATCGCGGCTGAGCGGGCAGACGCCAGAGGCGGGGTTCGGCAGCGGGACGACCTCGCTCCCGGTGCACCCGGGGGGTGAGCTCAACCGATGAAGACAGCACGCGAACGTGCCATGGAGAAACGCCAGGAGAAGCTCGACCTCGTGCGGGAGCAGGTGGAGAGCGGCACGCTGACGATCCGGCAGATGACCGCCGAGGAGCGCCGGCGCTACCCCCCGCCTCCCGCCCGCGCAAAGCCGAGCGAACGGCGGTGAACATGCGAGAGCGCGAGGGGCTGGTCGCCCGGATCCGCCAGATCCGTCGTGTCTCGCCCGCCGGCAGAGCGCCCACGCCTCCAAGCCGGGTCGAGGTGGAGCCCACCCAGCTCGACACGCTGGAGGCGCGCGTCGCCCATCTGGAGCAGCTGGTCCAAGGGCTGCAGGACTCGGTTCACCGCGAGACGGAGCGACAAGGCAGGCTGATTGCCGAGCTGCAGTCCCAGGTCGAACCCAGGGCCATGGGAGCGGCCCTCGACAAGGACGCTCGCGATCGCGGGCTCTAGCGTGCGTGCGTCCTACTCGCCGGAGTTCGAGTCGTGAGCTCGAGCCGCGAGATTGAGTTACTGCAGGCCGACGTGTCCTACCACCGCGACCGAATCGCCCTGCTGCGAGCCAAGCTCTACAGGTGGGGCGTCGGATCGAACGCTCGCCTGGAACAGCTCCAACGCGAGCTCGAGCTGGCCGAGCAGCGTTTGCGCAAAGAGCGCCTACGCTCGAGCTCCTGACGCGGCCGCCAAGGCTTACCGGAGGTCTT
This sequence comes from uncultured Solirubrobacterales bacterium, assembly GCA_963795525.1. Classification (GTDB taxonomy): domain Bacteria; phylum Actinomycetota; class Thermoleophilia; order Solirubrobacterales; family Solirubrobacteraceae; genus Palsa-465. The sequence goes on along the minus strand of CAWCIA010000004.1, from coordinate 362,004 downwards.
CCTCGCGACGCCTGCGGACCTGCTCCTGCTCGCGGGCGGTGCGGCGCTTGCGGGCTTCCTTCTGCGCCTGCTCGTTGCGCTGCGCGATCTCCTTCGTGACCGCGTTGAAAGCGGCGTCCGAGGTCGATCGTCCCGGGCCGGGCTGGTTAATCTGCTTGGTCACCGCGCACCTACTCCTCGTCGCTCTCTACGAAGACTGAGCCACACGACGAATGCGAGAGCGGGACACCGGGCGGTGGAGACGGCCTCATCACTGTAACGCTGTGCGGATCGCCACGCCAGCGTCGCGCTCGAGCGAGCCGGGTCGACGCGGCGGTGGGGACGGCGTCCCCACCGCCGCGGACCGATCAGACGGGCTGGACGTTGGCCGCCGACGGACCCTTCGGGCCCTGAGCGGCTTCGTAGCTGACCTTGGCGCCCTCGGCGAGAGACCGGTAGCCGTCGCCTTGGATCGACGAGTGGTGCACGAACAGGTCCTTGCCCGGTTCATCCGGGGTGATGAACCCAAAGCCCTTGTCGTCGCTGAACCACTTCACTGTTCCTGTGGGCATGTCGCCCTCCTTCGTTCACGTGCGCTGCGTGACACGATGGGCGCTGGTGAACAGCGAACTGGCGAAACGCGGGGCACTGCGATTACGGCCGGGCGGACGCCCGGCTTAGGCTGACGATAGCGGATGATTGCCACGCGCCCGAGAACAATTGCGCCGGCACCTCACTCTGACTCCAGGGCCGTCCGCTTGCTCGTGGCGATCTCGCGCTGGATCTCGGCATCCTCCCTGTGCCCGGTCGATTCCTCGCGCCCGCGCCGCTCCTCCTCGCGCTCTCGCTGCGCTTCCATGCGCCTCACACGAGCTCGCTCACGCTCCTCGGTGACGCCCTCACGTTCATCGGCAGCACGCTCGCGCCGGTCTGCCACATCGTCGCGGTCGTCCGCATTACGCTCACGCTGGTCCGCGACCTGCTCACGCTCGTTCGCCATCCGTTCACGCTCGTCGGCCACCCACGCGCGGGTGCCCAACGCCCGCTCCCGAGCCTCAACGTCCTCTTCGCGCTGATCGGGCGGCCTGCTGTGCTCCTCGTGCCCGCTATCGACGTGCATCGACGCTCCAAATCGGTCGACTGCTCAGAGCCTACTCCTCCGATCGAGGGGGCTGGTATGGGTGCCTGCGAGACGCTGGCGCGTCTAGGGCTCGACGGCTCGGAGCGTCACCACAGATTCGGGATTGACGCCCAGACGCTCGCCCGTCTCGACCTCAATCAGCCAGGCGAACTCCATGATCGATCCACGAGCGGCGTCCAGGATCAACCGCTCCACCTGCGCGGCGTCGCCCTCCACGCGATAACGCGCGCCCCCGAGCACTGTTATCTCCGTCGTCGTGCTCATGGCGAGAAGGCCGGCCCCGCGAGTGTCGATCGTGGCCTCGGGTCCCACGCCTTGGCTCTTGAGCGCTTCGGCGGAGTGCGGGCTCGAGGCTGAAAGCTCGCCCGCGGGGTCAGCTCGCCACCAGGCTACTGCGTCGCCCCCACCCGCGCAACAATGGCGGAACCGGCGGGGCGGTCCTTCTCGCCCAGCTCGACGCCGAGTGCGACAATGCCCGCTGGTGGAGGTGCGGCTCGCAGGTTGCAAGAACATCCCCGCGCTTCCGTAACCCACTTCCTGCCCGAGCAGTGGGCGTGCTTCTTCAGAAGATCTCACCTAACGGGCTTACCTTCGCATTTCGTTGATGAGTGGCCCACGTCATTTGTGGTCGGGTGACTGGCGGGAGGACTCCGCGGCGTCAGCAGCGGAGCGTGCTGCTCGCACCACCCCGGCCCCACCCGAAAACCGCATTGAGGCGGCGCGCCCCGACGCCGCGCATCCCGAGGCGGCTCGCCCCGAGGCGGCTCGCCCCAAGGCGGCTCGCCCCGCGCCGCCGCGGCAACCTCGACCCAGCACACGGCACGGCCCTCGGCCTCGGGGCACAGCCCGGCCGCGACGCGGCCTCGTGATCGCCGGGGTGCTGTTCCTCTTCGGCGCCGCGGTGGCCTTCGGCGTCACATCGTTCCTCGCAGACTCGCCCGGCCGTCCCGCGCGAGCGGGCCCTACGGCCCGCTCATCGGCGCCGACGACGACGCCGCGTGGGGGCCGGCCCTGGCTTGGTATCGACCTGGCCGGCTTTTCCCTGGGCAACGGCGCGGTCATCGGCGACGTGATCCCCGGCAGCCCGGCCGAGAACGCGGGCCTCCAGCCCGGAGACGTCATCAGTCGTCTCGGCAGCCAGCCGATCAGCCAGCCGGTTGACGTCGACACGGCCATCGCCCGCCTCCATCCTGGGTCGAAGGTCGAGATCGAGTTCCTCCGCGGCGCGAACACGTACACGACGACCGTCACCCTGGCCAAGGCGCCACCCGGTTACCCATGAGCTTCGCCAACCCCGTCGTCCTCGTCGCGCTGCTGGCGATTCCGGTGCTCGCCTGGTGGTACGCCGTGCAGCAGCGTGGCCGGGCCCAGGCTGCCCAGGCCTTCGTGGTTCCCGTGCTCAGGCCGTCGGTGGCCCCGAGGAGCCCGCGCTGGCGCCGGCACGTCCCGATGCTGGCATTCGCCGTGGCCCTGGCGCTCCTGGTCTTGGCGGCCGCCCGCCCCCAGCGCAGTGTGGCCGTCCCGATCAACTCGGCCTCGATCATGCTCGCCAACGACATCAGCGGTTCGATGGGCGCTACGGACGTCCGCCCCTCGCGCCTGAAGGCCGCCGAGACGGCGGCCAAGCGCTTCCTGGCCAGCCTGCCCAGCGCGGCCAAGGTCGGCCTGATCGCGTTCAACTCCGAGCCGAAGCTCCTCCAGTCCCCGACCACCGAGCACGCCCTCGTGAGCGCGGCCCTCGACAAGCTCCACGTGAGCGGCGGCACGGCCATCGGCGACGCCATCCAGGTCGCGCTGAAGACCCTGGTGAGCGCGCCGAAGGTGGGCGGAAAGGAGCCCCCGGCCGCCATCGTCCTCATCTCGGATGGAACTTCGGACGTGGGCTCGAGTCCGGTGGCCGCGGCCCAGCGCGCCGCGGCCAGCCGCATTCCCATCTACACGGTGGCGATCGGGACCTCCCACGGCACGATCACCTACAAGAAGAACGGGCGCTGGGTGACCGACCCGGCTCCGCCCAGTCCTGAACAACTGGGCCAGATCGCACGTCTGGCCCACGGACAGACCTTCACCGCCACCGACGCCAGGGGCCTGAACGCCGTCTACCAGCGACTGGCAACCAAGCTCGGACACAAGACGGTCAAACACGAAATCAGCGCCAACTTCGCCGGCGGTGGGCTCGCGCTGCTGCTCCTCGGCAGCGGCATGAGCCTCGTCTGGTTCGGTCGGCTGGTCTAGACGGACCCACCCGGGAGCATCCATGAGCGACATACCACGAGTCCCCCGCGACATCGAGAACGAGGAGAGGCTTCGCGGCGAGGCCCGCGCCGCCCTCCAGGAGGCCCTGTACGAGCTCAAGCGCGTGATCGTCGGGCAGGACGCCATGCTCGAACGGCTGCTCGTCAGCCTTCTCGCGGGCGGCCACGTCCTGCTCGAAGGCGTCCCCGGCCTGGCCAAGACGCTGACGGTCAAGACGCTGGCCGCGGTGCTCGGCGGCTCGTACAGCCGCGTCCAGTTCACCCCCGACCTCGTTCCGGCCGATCTCGTGGGCACGCGCGTGTACCGGCCGGACACCGGCGGCTTCGACACCGAGCTCGGGCCGGTGTTCTGCAACTTCCTGCTCGCCGACGAGATCAACCGCGCCCCCGCCAAGGTCCAGTCGGCGCTGCTCGAGGTCATGCAGGAGCAGCAGGTGACGATCGGCGGCGTCAGCTATGACGTACCCCTGCCCTTCATCGTGATGGCCACCCAGAATCCGATCGAGTCCGAGGGCACCTACCCGCTGCCCGAGGCTCAGGTCGACCGCTTCCTCATGAAGATCCTGGTCGGCTATCCCGACTTGGGCGAGGAGGCGGCGGTGGTCGGCCGCAGCTTGGCCGAGCCCCCGGCCGTGCGCGAGCGCCTCTCGCTCGCTGACCTGCGCACGTACACGACTGCGACCCGGACGGTCATGGTCGACCGTGAGGCCATCGGCTACGCCGTCGCGCTGGCGGATGCCACCCGGCGGCCGGGCGAATACGGGCTCGGGGAGATCGCTCAGTTCATCGAGTTCGGTTCCAGCCCGCGCGGACCGATCGGCCTCGTGCAGGCGGCCCGCGTCCTCGCCCTTCTACGCGGGCGCGGCCACGTCGTCTCCGAAGACGTCCGCGACCTGGCGGCCGATGTCCTCCGCCACCGGATCGTGCTCTCCTACGACGCCCTCAGCGAGGGCGTGACCGCCGACCAGCTGCTCGATCGCGTGCTCGCTGCGGTACCGGACCGCGGCGCGCCACAGCTGACGAGCGAGGTCCCGGCCGCGGTGCGGGCCGCCCGGTGACCACGGCTGTGCTCGAGCCCCCCGCGGCTCGTCAGGGCCCGGGCCCGCTGGTGAAGCCGCTGCTCGACGCGCTCGACGTCGCCGTGCAGCGGCTCATCGCCCGCATGCTGCCGGGTGACCGGCGCGCGGCGGGAGTGGGTCTCGGTCTGGAGCTCGCCCAGCTTCGCCCCTACGTGATCGGCGATGACCCGCGCCACATCGACCCGGCGGCGAGCGCCCGGACGGGCCAGCCACATATCCGCATGCACGTGCCCGAGCGGGCCATGACGACGTGGATCGTGCTCGACGTCTCGCCCTCGATGGCCTTCGGCACGGCCCGCCGTCTGAAGGCGGACGTGGCCGAGGGAGTGGCGCTCGTGTTCGGCAGCCTCGGCGTCCGCCGCGCGGGGAGCGTCGGTTTGGTGGCCTTCGGGGCCGCGGGCCCGCGCCTGCTCCCGCCCAGGGGGTCCAAGCCGGGCATCGTGGCCCTGCGGCGCCTGCTCGCCGAGGGCGTGGCCCCGGACGGCGAGCATGACGCCGAGGGCCTATCCGGCGCGCTGCGCCGAGTCGGGCGCTTGGCGCGTCAGCCCGGGCTCGTCGTCGTCATCTCGGACTTTCGCGACCAGCGCGCCTGGGAGCGTCCGCTCGGCTCCCTGCGGATCGGCCATTCGGTCCTCGCGGTCGAGATCGGCGATCCCCGGGAGACCGAGCTGCCGGCGGTCGGGCACCTGGCCCTGGTCGATCCGGAGACTGGTGCTCGCATCACCGTCGACACGAGGAGCGCGCGGGTGCGTGAGCGATTCGCCGAGCTCGAACGCGAGCGCCGAGCTGGCGTGGCCCGCGAGCTCCGCCGCTTGCGCGTCGACCACGTCGCGCTCAGCACGGCGGAGGACTGGCTCCTGGCTCTGGGGCGGCATCTGCGATGAGCTTCGGCTCACCCGCCTGGCTCGCTGCGCTGGCGCTCGTGCCCGCGGCGGTCGCGGCGGCGCTCCTCGCGCGCCGGAGGGCCACGCGTTACGCCGTGCGCTTCCCGGCGCTGAGCACGCTGCGGGTGGCCGCGGGTGGCGGACGCTCCTGGCGGCGGTATCTCCCGGCCGCGTTCGCGCTCGCGGCCCTGTCAGCGCTGGTCTTCGCCCTGGCCCGTCCGCACCTCAGCTACAGCGCGCCGGTCGACGAGGCGTCGATCGTACTCGTCAGCGACCATTCGGGCTCGATGGCCGCCACGGACGTGCAGCCGACGCGCCTCGAGGCTGCGGAGCGCGCCGCGAACACGTTCATCGACCAGCTACCGGCCAAGGCCAAGGTCGGGGCCGTAGCCTTCTCGACCTCGGCCGACGCGGTCCAGGCCCCGGTCGACGACCACTCCGCGGCGCGGGCGATCATCGATGCCCAGATTGCCGACGGCGCGACGGCGACCGGAGACGCGCTCCAGCTCGCCCTGCAGCTACTGAACGGCGGCAACCGCCGCCACCCGCCCTCGGCCATCGTCCTGCTCTCCGACGGGGCGGCGAACGCAGGCGCGGATCCGGCCGCCGTGGCCCGCCAGGCCGCGGCGGACCGAATTCCGATCTACACCGTCGCGCTGGGAACCCCGAACGGCGTGCTGCCCAACCCCGACCCGCTCGCGGCTCCAGTGCCCGTGCCGCCCGACCCGCAGCTCATGCAACAGATCGCCGAGCTTTCCGGCGGGCGCGCGTTCGACGCCCAGACGGCCGGCGATCTGAGCTCGATCTACAGGCGGCTGGGCACCCAGCTCGGCAGCGTCAAGCGCAGCCGTGAGGTCACCTCCGCGTTCGCCGGGATCGGGCTCGTCCTGCTCCTGGTCGCCGGGATGACCTCGACGCGCTGGGCGGCCCGGCTGCCGTGACCTGTCAGCCCGGAGGGCAGAGATAGGCTCAAGCCGTGTATTTCCATAGCGAGAGAGGAACCCATGGCGAGATTTGCCGTTGCGCGGCTCGATGAGATCCCCGAGATCGACGACGCGCGGTGCCCATTTCGGCCGGTGCGCCACCACTTCGGGATCATGACCTTCGGTGTCACCGCGGTGACCGCGCACGCTGACGGCGACCGGATCATCAACGAGCACGACGAGGCCGAGCCGGACTCGGGCGATGAGCTGTACGTCGTGATCTCGGGGCACGCCACGTTCGAGGTGGACGGAGAGGTCCAGGAGGCTCCGGCCGGAACCTGCGTCCACGTCCCTGCGGGAGTCCGCCGGACCGCGTTCGGGCGCGGAGCCGGCACGACGGTGCTTGCCATCGGCGCCGGACCGGCAGGCAGGCCATACCAGCCGAGCGGATGGGAACTCTTCGCGCCGCTGCTTCCGCTGTTCGAATCCGGTGCCTACGAAGAGGGCGCCGACCGTGCTCAGGCGCTCATCGCCGACGACCCGCCGTACGGAGTGCTGTATTACAACACCGCCTGTTTCGAGGCTCGCGCGGGCCGGCTCGACCCGGCGCTCGCCCATCTTCGGCGTGCTGTCGAGCTCTCGCCATGGCTGGCCGAGAGCGCCCGTGAGGATGACGATCTCGCCGCGCTTCGCGACCAACCGCCGTTCGCGGAGATCGTCGCCGGCTGACGCCGCCTCAGCTGCACCCTGGGCACCGGACGGGAGCTCAGGCGGGCGAGTCGATCCAGCGCTCGAGCCGGCGGGGCACCGGTGCGTTAGCGCCCGGTGATGGCCTGCACGACGTTCTCGTTATCGGCCACGTCGTTGGAGAAGGCCTCCAAGCACCCGTGATTGACCGCGGCCACGACGCTGCCGGCATTCCTGGCGCCGCTCGGCAGAGCGCCGTGCTCCTTCACGTAGAGCCGCGCGTAGGTCTGCTGCTGGGCTTGGCTTGCCGTACTCCACCCCGAGCAGGACGTGGAGTCGCTGACGGCCCCCTTGCCCGCCCCGAGCACGACCGAGAGCGGCATGGCGAGCACGACGAGCAGGACGGCGAGCACGGCGAGCGACAGGCGCCTGTTTCCCGCGACCAGCCCCCGCATCGTCCACCGCTCCGGAGTGGCCGGCTCGGGCCCACCACGCTCGGAGGACGCCGAGCTGTCAGTCATTGATGTCGAGGACGGGCATGATCTCCGGCAGTCGTTGCCCCGGCTCGGCGTGCTCGTTGGGCACCACGGCAGTCCCGAGCGCGAAGAACTCGATGACGTGACTACCCCAGCCGTGATTGTTCTCGCGCAGCTTGACCTCGACGATGCCGAGGACGCCGTCGCCGATCGCCTCGGCCTCCTTCTGCATGCGCTCCATCGCCAGCTCGCGGGCGTCGTAGAGGGCCTGCGTGTACTGCTCGAGCTCGACGTTCTTACCCGTCTGGCGGATCGACTGCATCATTCCGCGGTGCGCCACGTGGTACACGCAATTGCCCATGACCAGGCCCACCGGCCGCTTCCCCGTCTGCATCAGGGTCCAGAAGGCCTGGCCTGAGAGATCACTCGTGAACGGCCGTCCGTTGGGTGCGCGGTGGACCTTGCCACCCTTGTGCTTGATCGCGGTCCCGATGGCGATGAACTCCGCCATGTCCGCGCCCCACTCGTAGCGCCCGACATCCAACCGGACCCCGACGATGCCGTCGGCGCCCAACTGCTCCGCCTCCTCCTCCATGCGCGTCATGGCGAGCTCGCGAGCCTCGTACATGGCTTGGGTCAGGACGCTCATCTCCTGGCTGGCCTTCCAGTTGGATTGCTGGAATCCGATGTGGTAAATGCTCGAACCCACCACCAGGCCCACCGGCTCGAAGTCGGCCTTCTCGACGCAGAGATATTCATTGACCGAGAGGTCGGAGGTGAACAGGCCGCGGGCATTCATGCCGAGCCGTTCGCTTGCATGCGCGGCGAGGCCTTCGGTGCTCGATGGGTCGTACGTTGACATCACATTCTCTCTCGAACAGGTGGACTAGGCGCCCAGGTTGATTGACATGACCGGCACACCCAGCGGCCTGGGTTGAGGCTCGTGCGCCCCGAGACGGATCGCCGTGCCAAGCACGTGCATGGTCACGATGAAGAAGTGCTGCGCGAATCCGGCCCTCTCGTACTCGTGGTGATCGATCCGATGGGTGAGGTTTGAGATGACCATGTTGTTGGCCCCGACCTCGCTCGCCTGCCGGCGGACGCTCGTCATCGCGAGCTCACGCGCCCCGTACACGCCTTGGGTGACCTCGGTCATCTCCTGGTTGCCCCACCATGAGCGCATGAGTTGGTTCGCCCCCGAGCTGAGGGCGACACAGACCACGGAGGTGTGACCGATGACGCCGAGCGTCTCCGCTCCGATGCGTCGCAGCTTGTACACGTCCTGACCAGGGAGGGCGCACATCCGGGGACCCGCGGTGCGCCGGGGGGGCGACGCCGTCTCGCGCACGGCGGTGCCGAAGACGGCGAACTCGACGTTCGACGGGTCGCCGAGGAAGGGCTTTGCCGTCATCTGGATGCCGATCACCGCGTCCGCGCCGGCGAACTGCGCTTCCTGACGCAAGCGATCGAACGAGCGCTCCCGTGACAGGTTCCACGGGAGGGCGAAGGTCGGCATTTCGCGGATCCCGCCTCCATAGGCGGACCATCCGTAACTTCGCCAGCCGTGCTGGACAACCGAGGAACCCATGATCTGCGCGATGGGCGTCAGGTCGGAGGCCTGGGCAACCGCGTACTCGTTGGCGCTCAGATCGCTGCTGAAGACGGGCGAGCCGGCCAGGGCGATCGACTTGAGCCGCCGTTCGGCACCGAGTGGGATTCCCCCGCGTTGGATGCGGTCGAGGTCGACCGCGGCTGCCTCAAGCTCGCTCGCGCTCGGTGGTGCACCTCGTTTCCCAAACAGTGGCAACGCCTGATGTTCCCACATCCGGGGTCTCCGGTGACCCGCCGTGGCCTGCGGCCCGTGCTCACCCCCTTGGCCGTCCCGGCTTTCCCGGGGCGGCGACCACCGTCAGGTCGGTGGTTTGCGCGAGCGCGGTCCGCTGTGCCGCGTGCAGCGCCTGCGACATCTGCGCCGCGAGCGCGGGCCAGCTCCAGCGAGTCGTCGCGGTCGTGTGGGCGGCATGCCCCCGGCGAAGCCGTTCGCGATCATCGCGGAGCGCATCGAGGATCGCGTCCGTGAGCTGGTTGACATCGTCAGGCTCGATCAGCCAACCGGTGCGGCCGTCTTCGATGATCTCGGCCGGTCCGAGGCGGTTGACTCCGATCGCGGGTAAGCCGCAGGCCATGCCCTCGACGAGCACGAGGCCGAACTGCTCGCGCACCGATGCCAGGACCTGGGCGTCGGCGGCGTTGAGGAAGCCCGGGAGCGACGAATGCTCATGCCAGCCCGTGAGGAAGACGTTCCGTGCGCCCGTGCGGCGCACGGCGTCCCACGGATGCTCACCTTCGCATTCGCCGGGATAACCGCCCACGATGACGAGCGCCGGCGCCCGCGGTGTGCGCTGTTCGGCCTGGGCGAACGCATCGATCAGCAGTCCGAGCCGCTTGACGGCGGTGTACCGGCCGACCGCGACGAGCACCACGGCCTCCTCCAGCACCGTGACCTGCTCAGGCAGGTAGGCCACGCTGCCGGGCTCGTGCCGCGGCCTCCAGCCTCGCGCTTCTTCCACGAGTGCCCAATGCCAGAAGGCGGCTCGGTCGATCGGCCTCGGCGCGAACGACGTCGGGTCGAAACCGTTGGCGATGACGACGCAGGCCGCGGGCTCGATGCCGAGCAGGGCAACCGCGCGCTCGACGTTGCCCGGGGTCTGAACCACGATGCGCGTGCACTGCCGGCCCCAGCGGCGGATGCGCCGAGCCCAGGCAGCGGCGTGACTCCAGTGGGCCGGCGCTCCGTCGAGGATCTGCTCGAGCAGCATGAGCTCGGTGCCGTGGAGATGACCGACGATCGGGACCTCAGGCGCGACCCGCGCGGCGGCCTCGTTGAGCGGTGTGAGGTGGTTCAGCAGGAGAACATCGAACGAGGCAGCGTCGGCTTCGCTCAGCGCGCACTCCCACGCGGCAACGTGCATGCGGTACTCGGCCTCGTCGACAAGCGCGAAGCAGCGGTCCGGAGTGCCCGGATGATCCTCATAGGAGGGGTGCATCGGCGCATTTCCGGACGTGAAGTCAACGACGCGGATGTCGAGGCCGCTGTAGAACATTTCCGCGTCGCCGGGACCGCCGGGCACAGAGCCGCTCAGGACGCGCACGTCCCAGCCGATTTCCGCGAGCTCGCCCGACAGCGAGCGGGCTACGTGAGCCGACCCTCCACGCGGGAAGAAGAACATGCCGTTGAGGACGCGCACCCCTTCACCATACGGCGGCCCTGCGCCCGGCCGCACGGCCGCAGTCGCGGACAGCCTCAGCGGCGCTCGAACACGAGGGCCGTGGCGATCGCCCGACCCCCGGGCACGGGAACCTCATGGGCCTCGCGCGGATGGTTCCGCAGGCGACCGCCGCTCACGAGCGACGTCGATCCGCCGCCGTCGAGGTTGAGCGCGTCGCGCGCGCCCAGGGCAATCATGGTCGAGGCGAGCTCCGTCAGCGTGAGCCCTGCCTCCTCATCCGCCCGGCCGTCGCAGGCGAGCGCGATCAGCCGATCGCCGTCGCATCCGAGCGCGGCACGGGGGTGACGTCCGACGGTGATGTCGGAGTCGAACTGCTCGGCCGCGGCCGAGAACCCTTCCTCATCGCCCGTCACGGCCCTGCCCTCACCGACGAGGAGCGGGCCGGCCTGCAACAGGTCTCCCGGCGGATCCCGGGCCAGCTCGTGACGACGTGCGATCCGTACCGTTCCGTCCACGACGCTGACGCAGGCCCGCCGGTCTCCCCAGGGAGGCGTGAACGGGACGAACCGCTGGAGCACTCCGTCGAGCCTCAACTCGCCCAGTGGTAGGCCCGTCAGCGGGGCCCCGCGGCCTGTGCCGGCTTGGCGCACGTAGAAGCCGCCGACGAGTGCCTCGCTCGCATCGTTCTCCGCACACCATGCCTCCAGCCGAGCAAGGGCGGGGAGCCGCTGCACCCGCAGCGACGTGGTCGCGAGCGGATAGCTCGCGACATGCGCAGTGGTTGCGGCTCCATCATCCAGGTGGAGCCGCACGCAATCGAACCATGGCCACCGCGCGCGTGCCAGCATCGCCGCGGCCGAAGAGACCTTGACGGGAATGCGCGTATGTTGGCATCCCGCCGGGACGCTGTCCCCGACCGGATGCCCACACCGTCAGGCTGATGGCCGGTGGGCGAGGATCTGGAAGACCGATGTGAAACCGTTCTCGAACCCTCGTCGCGCGGCACGGACGTAGAGCCGCCACACGCGCATCCGTTCCGGACCGATGAGCGCCTCGGCGCGCATGGCGTGCTCGTCCAGGTTGCGCGTCCATTCGCGGAGCGTGCGCGTGTAGTCATCCCGGAAACCCTCGACGTGGGTCGGCTCCAGACCGGAAGCCTCGATCGCGGCGAGCACCCGCGAGACGTGAAGCGGTGCTGCGTCCGGGAATACGAACCGCTCGGAGAACGGTCCGGCCTCGGGGTCGCCATAGCGAAGTCTCGCGATGCCATGATTCAAGAGTCGTCCGCCGGGGCGCAGCGCCCCGCAAAGTACCCGTGCGTAGGCGTCAACGTTGGAGCTGCCGACGTGCTCGACCATGCCGATCGAGGCAATCGCGTCGAACTCCTGTTCGGCGAGGTCGCGGTAGTCGGCCACGCGGATCTCGACCTGGTCCTCCAAGCCGGCCTCCGTCACGCGCTGTTGTGCGAGCTCAGCCTGCGGCACTGACAGAGTGATGCCGCAGACCTGGACGCCGTGCTCGCGCGCGGCATGCAACGCGAAGCTGCCCCAGCCACAGCCGACGTCGAGCACGCGTTCGCCGGCGCGCAGGCCGAGCTTCGTGCAAACGAGCTCGAGCTTCGTGCGCTGCGCCTCCTCGAGCGACTGCGCACCGCGGGAAAAGATCGCGCACGAATACGTCATCGACTCGCCGAGCAGCAGCCGGAAGAAGTCGTTCGAGACGTCGTAGTGGTGCGTGACGGCCCGCCGGTCGCGGTCGCGGCTGTGCCGCCGTCCGCGGGGACGCAGTTCGGCGGACGGCGCCCGCGGGACGGACCGCAGGGCGCCGGCGCTCACGGCAGCCGCCGCCAGCCGCGCCCTCGCGCGGGCATCCAGAGACGGGACGGTGTACTCGTCGAGCACGTCGAGCGCGACATCCATGTCGTCAACCTCGATCTCGCCGCTCACGTAGGCCCGACCGAGCCCGAGCTGGCTCGGCGCGCGGAGCACGTGGCCGAACGCCCGGGGAGAACGGATGCGAAAGGTTGGGCCGTCGCCGTCGCCATCGGTATCTGGCGCGAGCGTGGTGCCGTCCCAGAGCTCGACCCGAAAAGGGCGATTCGGAAGTGCCTCAGCCAGGAGCCCCCGCAACCGGAGTGTGCCTCTCGTTCTACTCATCTCGCCGGTGGGCTCACGAGCTTGGCCGCCTGGCGCTCCTCGGTCACCCGCACGACATCCCAGGCCAGCCCGACTCGTTCGAGCACGCGGATCGTCAACGCCGAGAGATCGAACTGCGTGCGCCTTAGGCCATGCGCGGCAGAGGTCGGGAAGGCGTGATGGTTGTTGTGCCACGCCTCACCGAACGACAGGGGGGCGAGCCATGCGAGGTTCCGCGACTCATCACCTGTCTGGAATGTCCGGCGTCCGAAAAAGTGACATAGCGAGTTGACGCTGTAGGTCACGTGATGCAGCACGAGCATCCGCACAGCCCCGCCCCAGAGCAGGCCGGTCAGCCCGTCACGCAACGTGCCACCGAACAGCCAGCCGAGCCCGAAAGCGGCGACGAGACCGCCGAGGGCCCACACGAGAAACGTCGTGTCAACCCATCTCACGACCGGGTCGGCGAGGAGATCCGGGGCATAACGCTCGCGGCGCGCGCGATGTGTATGCACGAACAGCCACCCAATGTGGGCGTAGAAGAGGCCTCGTACCGCGGCCCGCAAGCCGATGCCGTGATCGACGTGCGGGCTGTGCGGGTCGCCCGTCCGATCCGAAAACGCATGATGCTTGCGATGGTCGGCCACCCAGGAGATGACCGGCCCTTCGATCGCCGCGGAGCCGAGAATCGCCAGTCCTGCGCGGACCCAGGGCTTCGTCTTGAAGGCGCGGTGAGTGAGCAGGCGATGGAAGCCGACGGTCACCCCGAGGCCGGTTCCCACGTAGAGGAGGAGAAACACGAAGACGTCGTTCCAGCCGAGCAGGCTCGCCCAGAGCTGCCAGCCGACGAAGACGAGGCTGACGATCGGGGCGGCCGTCACGATCCCGGTGATGATCCGGTCACGACGTTCGTGGGGGAGGGGCTCCACGTCTTCGGTGCCGGCTGACCCGCGCCCCGGTTCGGCCGCGTTCTCGGCGACCGGTGTCCACGCGATCCGGTCGGCGTCAACCCGTCTATCCACGGCGGCCGATGGACGCATCGGGGCTCCTTAAGGTCGAAAGGCGCTACAGAACTGAAACCCGAGCTACCGCCCTACCAGCACCCTGGCCAACGGCCAAGGTTCGAAACTCGAGAGCAGTCCGACGCACGATCAGTGACCCCGTATTCGAACCGCGCACGAATCATATCCCGATGGCCCCGCCCGGGGAGGCGGACCGGGACCTTCGGCACCGCAAAGCCATGAGCAGCGCCGGCCGGTGCCCGCGCCCACGTCAATCGCCCCGCCGGCCCGTCAACGCGGCTTAGCGCGTCCCATGCGGATCTCGCGGGGCGTGATTATCGGCGGCCGACGCTTCGATGGTGACGGCCGGCCCGGCAGGCAGGCCGGCCATCCACGGCTTCGCCGCCTCTGAGCAGGCGGTGTCGTAGTTCTTGCAGAGGACGATGTGCCGGACCTTGTCGCGGTGAAAGGTCCACACGACCGACGGCCCATCATCGCCGTGCCGCGCGGCCAGCCTCCCGCTGGGTGCGCAGGCCAGCTCCACATAATCATCGAGGGCGAGGCGGACGAGCTCTCGGGATACGCCCGTCTTCCTCACCAGTGGCTCTGCGCCCGGCTCACCCTCCACCTCGTACTGGCAGCCATCTTCGAGGAACCCGCGCACGCGGCGCGCACGGAACCATGTGACCCGGGAGAGGCTGTGGCCGTACAGGGACCTCCACCCCAGATAGAGCGCGGTGGTGGCGCGTCGCGTGCTGTATGGCTCGTGAAGCTCGCCGCGACTTCTCCGCGACAGCACGTGGATAGTCCTCGCCCGCTGCGCGTAGTGCGGATCCACGCCTCGTGGGGGCGGCATCTCTACCGCTCGTGACCCAACGGTAAGGCGCCAGTCGCCGGGCGGAACCGTGATCGCGTCCCCGATCGCGCGGTCGAGTTCGGCCCCCCATACCTCGCGCTCGAGCTCGTCAGCCAGGTTTCCGAGCATGCGCTTGAGCGACGCCACTCGAAGCCCGGCGGCTCCGAGGCCCGTCAGCACGGCTCCCTCGATCTTCTTCGCGGTAGAGCCGTGCGCGATGAGCAGATAGATCCCGCCCGATGCGGCGGCGACCGTCGCGACGACGATCATCCACACCCACCATCGGGAGAAAACCCCGCGGACGAGCGCCCAGAGCGCTCTTGCGTAGTCGCTGACTCCAAGCATGTCCTTGCCAAGTTTTTCGCCGGACAGCACGGCCTCCCAGACCTCACCCTGCCGCTGGAGGGCCCGTCCCACGCTGGCGTTCGGCCACTTCACAGGACGCCTACTCAGCTGCGGGTTGGCTGCCCAGTGCTGCCAGACCGCGAGCGACAGGCTCACGGCTCGGCCGGCATGATCCGGCAGGACGGACGACAGGTCGGCCAGAGCCTGCTGAACGGCGGTCGCACGCCCGCCCAGCACCTCTTCGAGGTCGGGCAGAGTTGCCTGGTCGGCCAATCGGCAGGTTGTGGCGAGGTCGAAGCCGAGGTCAAACGCGCGCGCGAGGCGTGTTGACGCGGCGGTGAGGCCCCGGCTGATCGCCTCCCCCGTCCTGACCAGACGGGCAGTGCCAAGATCACCCGGAGAAAGGACGAGCTGATCCAGGCATGCCTTGATGCTCCGCCAGCATGTGTCATCGACGCATGCGAGGTCCAGGTCCGGCTTCAGCTGGCTTACCTTGGCGTGCAGCTGCAGCGCAAGCGCCGCTGGTGTCGTGGGCTCGCTGAGTCGGGATGGGAGGACGTCTGAGGTGCCACTCCCGCGCTCGGCCGCGGGCGGTTCTGTGCCCTCGGTGATTGCGCCTGCGATCGCGAGCAGTTCAGACAGTATCCACCCTGCCCTCATGGCTCGTGTCACGGAAGCCGAGGACGCGAGCTGGGGCGCCGCGGCCGGCCCAGGGACCGTCGCCACGCTAGTAGGCGCTACCACCACCGAGCTCATCGTTACACAATCGCTCTTGACCTCTGTGCCACCAGCAGCGCCATTGTGCGCCCACTTCTTCCCCAGGTTGCGCAGCGTCTGACCCGCCCCGGGCCACGCCACGGTCTAGCAGCACGAACCTATTCGATGTGTGACGGGCAAGTCAAGGGTTGCTTTACGCAGCTTTGGGGAGAAATGGAACTGCACGCGCGACTCGGTTGTATGACACACGTAGGTCCTCGAAGTATCCACGATGTCCCAGCCGGGCCGCGGGACGAACGTCGCGGTCCTCCAGCGGTTGGCGCGGCCAAGAAAATTGCCGGCGTCGGCACGTATCACCTAAGCTGTGGTGTACGAGGGCCGGGCGTGAGGCGATGCTGTGAGAAAGATGGTGGCCGTGGGCGGTAAGTGACGCCTGAGCGCATTGCCGGAAGCAACCACGCAGTTGCCCTAGATCACGAGCTCGAGTGGGGGTTCCGTATGTCATCCAATGGCTGGGTTACCGAGGCCGATGGCGTGTTCCGGGGTGGAGGCGTCAAGGGTCTCGGCCTCGCTGGAGCGCTGATCGGATTCGCCGAGCACCCGACCAAGCCGATTACCCGTTGGCGGAATGTCGCGGGCGCGAGCGCGGGAGCGATTATCGCCTGCTGGCTCGCGGTGCATGAGGACGAGCCCGTCGACAATCTCAAGTCGTTGCTGTTCGAGACGGATTTCGCTCAATTCGAAGACTTCCCGCCCGGGGGAAAGCTGCTCGGCGGGGGCCGGAACATGATTCTCCATCACGGCCTCGCGCACGGGGCGGCGTTTCTCGGGTGGTTCGACGGTGTACTTGGGGGCGCGACGTTCGCGCACGTCAAGGCGGGAGACGACTGGCGGCTCAAGCTCGTGGCCGTCGATGTCACCAACCAAGCGCTGCTCCTGCTTCCGGATGACCTCGCGTACTACCGCGAGTCGGCGGAGGGTCCGACGATCGACCCCGATACGTTCTCGATCGCCCGTGCCGCGCGGATGAGCATGTCGATCCCCTACTTCTTCGAGCCCGTCACGTTGTACCGCGAGCAGGCGCGTTGCGTGGCTCCGGGCCAGACGCCGTACACGGCTGGTGAGGTCGTCGACCGCCGCGAGGCGGAAGAGGCCGACGCGCGCTGCACAGGTGTCGGTGACACCCCCGCGCAATGGCAGCCCGACGAGCCCAAGCTGTCGCTCATCGTCGACGGCGGGACGCTTTCCAATTTCCCGGTGTGGATCTTCGATGCGAAGCCCGGCGAGCCCGTGCAGCGGATGACCTTCGGTTTCACGTTGACCGGCGGCAGAGGACTGCTCCCGGCGAACGGGTTCCTGAGCGGCCTGGTGCCCTGGCCGGTCGAGTTCGGGATCGAGATCTTCCACACCGCCCAGAGCGCGTGGGACCGACGTTTCGCGGCCCACTCCTCAGTCGTGCGCACCGTGACGGTGGACGCGGGCACCGTGGCCACGACCCAGTTCACCCTCGGTCCCGACGAGAAGAACATGCTCGTGCAGAACGGCAGGGATGCCGCGCGGCGGTTCCTCGACAGCTTCGATCCCAAGCAGTACCAGAACACCTATGGAGCGAAATTCGCCGGGTAGGAGATCACGCGGCGGCGCCTCGCCTTTGCGCATGTCGGGTCTCGGGCTCGGGCTGGTGGTGACGGCCCTGGCCATCGCCGCATGCGGCGGGGCGTCACCGACGTGCCCGAAGGAGAGCAGGGTCGCGCCGCAACCCGCGACGACGACGGAAGCATCGATCGAGACGACCTCTCCACAGGAGGCCGCTCTCGCACGCGAGTACCAGCCGACGGTCCGGATGACCGTGCTCGACCGCTTCTGGCCGGTCTCGGTCAAAAGCGTGCTCGCGGAGCGTGATGCGACGGGGGCCGGTGTCACGTTGATCTCCAAGCGGACCACGCTCACTCGTCCACCCACCCTCGCTGATCTGCGGCCCTCCGACGATGCATCCGCCTACCTCGCCTACCCCGCGCTCCTGAGCGACAAGGTCGCCCAGATGCGCGCATTCCTGCGCGGCCTCGGACTCTCCCGAGCGATCATCGACGCGTGGCCCGCCGGCATGAGCTCCGTCGAGCCGAAGACCGCCCAGATCTACTTCTTCGACGCCGGAACCGGCTGCTCGTACCCCGGTGCAGACACGACCCATTACCGGGCGCTCGAGTACTGGTTCTTCTACGCGCTGAACTACTACCCGCTCACCGTCGACACCACGACGATGCTCGAGAACCCACTCAAGGCCGACGGAGCGGACGTTGACTTCCACGAGGGCGACTGGGAGCACATCACCGTCCTGCTCGACCCGGCAACGGGCAACACCCCGAAATATGTTTGGATGGCGCGTCACTCCAGCGAGGGAACGCTGATTCCCTGGGATCAACTCGAGCGCGACTCCACCGGCCATCCCGTCGTCTATCCCGCCTTCGGCGGTCACCCGAGCTATCCCGACTGCGGCGCCCACGGACGTGCGCTGCTCGCCGCAGCCGTCTATGACTACGTCGTCTGCAACACCGGACTCACAACCTTCCCCGCGTCGAGCACCCGGCTCGTCGACCTTGCCAAGGTCGCATGGAGTTGCTGGCCCGGGTACTTCGGCACCACCGAAGGGACGTCCAAGAGCACCAACGCCGACGACCCCACCGGCCAGATCCTCGTTGCGGGTCCGCGCTCACCCCTGCTTCAAGGCGAGAACAAGAACGTCTGCCCACCATCGAGCGGATAGCTGAAAGCGAGGACTGACATGACCACCACCCCGACCCGAGCACAGTCCGATGAAGCGCACCAAGATGCGCCGCCCTCGCCGGCTAGCGACAAATGGGCATCCCGCATCGCCATCGCTGCGGTGGGACTGGGTCTCGTGGCGTTCCTGATCGGCGCGGCGATCATCGCCGCGGGAGGCAAACCCGTTCCCACCCAGTACTGGTCGACGGGCAGCGCGATTTCCGGGGCGCTGATCGGGATTCTCGCCCCGCAGCCGCAACAACTGACCGCCGGGACCAAGGGCGCGACCCGGGTACGAACCGCGCTCAGCGAGGTGGCGGCTCTGCTGGCGGACCTCTGGAAGAACCGACAGCTCTTCATCCTCACCTTCGTCTTCATCGTGGCCCTGATACTCGCGGTCACGCAGAGCTCCGCGCCCATGGAGACGGTCGCAGCAGCGGCGGGAGGAGCACTCATCGGTCTGCTCGCACCATCCCCCACGGCCTGACTTACACCTGCCACGAGAGGGCGTCAATATCGGCGTTGACTCAGAAGGCCATGGCTGCCTATGGTTACCTAGCCGTCCATCGGAGCGAGGTGAGCAGTGATCGCGGACCTGCATTGCCATTACCCAATGCATCTGCTGCCGACCGACCATCATCCCCACGCGTTGGCTCGCGGGTGGCTCGAGAGACTCAAAGACGACTTCGACGCCGACGCCACCGCACTCGCCGCGGACCTGTTCAACGATCCTCGCTGGGGTAAATGGCGTGTGGACCTCGATGGCCTCATGGAGGGAGGCGCTCGAATCGTGTGCTCGGTGTTGTACTGGCCCGCCGACGAGTTCCGCTTCGGCTCTGAGCCCGCGAGCGGCTCGTTCGGCGACCTGCAAAGCCTGCTGCGCTTGGTTGAGGACGAGCTTCACGAAATCGACCCGAGCTGTGAGCGCCACGTCCTCGTCAACCAAGCCTCGGACTTGGATGACGACTCTCGCGTCGCCTTCATCCATTGTGTGGAGGGCGGCTTCCACCTCGGGCCTGATGAGAGCACGATCGACGCGAACGTCCAGTGGCTGGCCGACCGCGGCGTCATCTACATCACACTCGCCCACCTGCGCTACCTGGGGGTTGCCACCAACGCGCCCGCCATCCCCCCTCTGACCGACGGCGAATACCAACTCGTCTTCCCGCAGCCGGCAGGGATGGGTCTGAGCAAGCTGGGCACGGCAGCCATCCGCTCGATGTACCGCCACAAGGTGCTGATCGACCTCAGCCACATGAGCGAGGACGCAATGGCGCAGACCCTGACGCTGCTCGAGCAGCTCGATCAAGAGACGGGCTCCGATCCGCAGGACTACCCGGTCCTCGCGACCCACGTCGGGATGCGCTCGGCCAACTCCGACCCTCAGCTCTACAACCTCACCCCCGAGACCGCTGAACGCGTCCACGCCCGCGGCGGTTTGATCGGCTTGATCCTCGCCCAGCATCAGCTCGGTTCGACGTCAAGCGCGGCGGAATCCAGGGCGACGCTGCAGCGCCATATCGAAGCGATCAGCGGACTTGGCGGCGGGCTCCAGCACTGCGCCCTCGGCACGGATCTCGACGGGTTCATCAAGCCCACCCTTACCGGCATCGAGCAGGCCGCAGACCTCGCGACGCTCGCGCGATGGATCCAAGAAGACTTTCCCGCCGATGCCGACGGAATCCTCTACGGAAACGCGCAAGCCGTGCTCCGGAGAGTCCTCGCCGCCCGATACCGCCAAGGTGGCGCCGACTGACTCAGCTGACGGCTTTCTTCACGAGCGCGGCGATCTCCGCCTCGGCGTGGGCGGTCAGCTCTTTAAGCGCGAAGTCGGTCGGCCACATGGCTCCGTCGTCGAGGTTCGCCTTATCGCTGAAGCCGAGGGTTGCGTAACGCGTCTTGAACTTCTGGGCGCTCCGGAAGAAGCAGACGACCTTGCCGTCTTTGGCGTAGGCGGGCATCCCGTACCAGGTTTTCGGTGAGAGGCCCGGCGCGCTCGCTTTGACGATGGCATGGACCCGCTCGGCCATCGCGCGATCCGGTTTCGGCATCTCAGCAATCTTCGCGCGCACCTCGCTTTCCCCGTCTGCCTCACCCGCGCGGCCGCGGCGCGCGGCCGCCTTGACCTCTCGGGCGCGCTCGCGCATCGCGGCTCGTTCGTCGTCCGTGAAGCCATTGGACGTCTTCGCGGTCGTCTGGGTGGTCGTTCGCGTGTTGGTCTGTCGGCTCATTGAAAGCTCCCTTGTTGTGCAGTCGTGTCTGTGAATCGCCCTGGGGTTCGGCGCAGCTCGTCGATGCGGATCAGATGGCCTGCTGGGTCATCGTCGGCGCGGCGGTGAGACCGTCTGGAACTGCCGCGGTCTCCCACGCGAACCCGTCGGGGTCGGTGAAGGATCCGGCGTCGCTGCAGATCACCATCCGGTGCGAGCCGGTGCCGTCCGGGGAGACGCCGGCGTCCTTGGCCAGGGCGCGGCGCCCGTAGAGCGCGAGCTTGATGGGCTGGGTGGCGAGCTCGACGTACTTGCGACCAAAGCTCCTCGCCACGGTCAGACCGCGGTCGAGATAGAACCGCTTGCTCTCGGCAACGTCCGTGACTCCCACGAGAAGCACGACCTCGTCGATCTCCCGGGTGGCCGGGCCCGTGTTCTTCTTCGATGACGTCGCGACCTTCCAGATCGTCCCGTCCGGGGCTTGTACGACGCCGCCATAGCCCCAGAACGACTTCTTGATCGGCTTCAGTGCTCTCGCGCCGGCGCCGAGGGCCGAGCCGATGAGTTGGTCGACGACGGCAGGCTGGGACACAACCAACGACAGCGTGAATCCACGAAAGCCGCTCGTCGGCGCCTCCGAGGCGCGTAGGCCCAGCTTCGTGTCCAGGCCGAAGGCGGCGGTGTAGAAGGCGTTGGCCGCCTCGGGATCGGGCACTGCGAGGGCGATGGACTCGATCGAGGCCATGGTCACTCCTTTGGTCGTCGGGTTGCTCGACCTGTAGGGCCGAGCCTGGGAAGCGACAATGATGGTAGACCACTATCATAGTGCCTGTCAACCATTGTATGCCGCCAACGAATATGCGAGACTACGGCAATGGCAACATCTGTCTCCGCTGATATCGAGGTGGCCGAGTTCGCGGGCCAGCTCCTCTTCCGGCTGTGGCGGGCCTCACACACGCGCACCGCGGAGGCGTTCGCCTCGATTGACCTCACGCCCGCCCTGTTCGCGCTCCTCAATGTGCTGGGCGCCCGCGAAGGGACCATCCAACAGCAGCTCAGCTCTGACATGGCCATCGACCCGAGTGCCATGGTCAAGCTGATCAACGAGCTCGAGAACTCCGGGCTCGCAGAGCGCCGGCGGCGCCCGGGAGATCGCCGCGCGTGGGAGGTCACGATCACCCCGCAGGGTCGACACACCTTGGAGCGGGCCAGACGACTCGTCGCGCAGGTCGAAGACGAGGTTCTGGGCGGGCTCTCCGACGCCGAACGCCGACAGCTGCTGAAGCTCCTGCGCCGAGCGGTCGTCTCGGCTCCTCCGCAACCCCCCTGGCGCGCCGACGAGGGGGACTGACCGATCGGAGAGGCCGCGCGCCGCGCGCCGGCCTAGCGCGATCGTATGCTCCGGGCGGCCCGTGCTCCGAGCCCGCCGATCAGCGTCCTGACCGGATGGCGTGCCGCGTCGCGGCGACCGCCAGGACATCGGCTCGCTCGTTCAGCGAGTGGCCGATGTGTCCCTTGACCCAGTGCCAGCGGACCTCCTCGTGCTCCGACGCAGCGGCGTCGAGCTGGACCCAGATCTCCTTGTTTTTGACCGCGCCGCCCGCAGCTGTCTTCCAGTCCTTGCGCTTCCAGCCGGCCATCCAGGAGGTCATGCCGTCGTGCAGGTACCGGGAGTCGGTCACGACGCACACCCGCGAGCCGGACGGCAGCGCGCGCAGGCCCTGCAACGCGGCGGTCATCTCCATGATGTTGTTCGTCGTGAGGGGCAGACCACCGGTGTGCTCCTCGACGATCCCATCCTCCCAGCAGAGCACCGCAGCCCATCCGCCGGGGCCGGGATTGCGCTGGCAGGCGCCGTCGGTCCAGACGAGCACCTCACCAGGGGTGGCCTGCGGAAGGTGGCCGGGCAGTGACGTGGATCGCCGACGCGGGCTCGAGGCCATCGTGGGATTCAACCAACCCTGCCACCCGGAAAGCCCGACTCTCTCGAGCTGATGGTTCGGCGACGCACGTAGTGGCGGGCCGCGCGATCGCGGTTTCCACAGTCGGTTGAGCTGCACCAGCGGCGGCTGTGGTTGCGGCTGTGGTCGATGAACAGCCACTGGCAGGCATCGTCGGAGCAACGACCGATTCGGTTGACGTCTGCGGATTGCAGCAGCCGCATAGCGCTTAGCGCGAGCGCGTGGGCCAGGGCTGCGGGCGAGTCCAGCGAGATCTCCCAAGTGAGCGGCAACGCGTTCGGTGACGCGTTCCGCACTGCCTCGAGATATCGACGCCGTAGCCGGTTCAGCGCTTCCGGTGGCAGTGCGGCGCCGTCGAGGTGCGAAGCGATGACGAGGTGAAGATCCTCGCGTAGGCCGCGGACCTGGCGAGCAGACCGCTCGGCCCCGATGGCGTCTGTCGTGGCGGAACGCATGATCTCGCTGTCTGTCGAGGCGTGAAGGAGTCCCGCCCGCGTCGACCAGTGCACCAGGGAGTCGAAGGTGGGGATGCGCTCGATGCGACGCTCGCGGTCTCCGCGCCAGGAGACGGTGTTCACGAGATCGAGGGCGACATCGCCGGCGACCAGTTGGAACGAGTTCGGGAGCGATGCCACTGCCGAGCAGTCTAACGAGCAAAAGAGCTCAAGCCTGTTATAAAGATCGTCATGACCGCACCGCCCCCTGCGCCGAGCGAGCTCCGCGCAGGCCTGAAGGCCGGTTTGCCGTTCGCGCTCCCCACGCTTGCGCTCGGCGTGTCGTTCGGGGTTCTCGCCCGGCCCGTGATGGGCCCGACCGCGCCGATCGTCATGTCGGTGGCGGTTTTTTCCGGCGGGGCGCAGATCGCCGCGCTCAGCGTGCTGGTCGCCGGTGGCGGGGTCCTCGCGGCCGCCGGCGCGGGACTGCTTGTCAACGCCCGCTGGCTGGCGATGGGGCTCGCCGTGGCGCCCAGCCTGTCTCGCCGTCTCCCGGCGCGGCTTACGCAGGCGCAGGCGATCGTCGATGCCTCGTTCGTGATCGCCAGCCGTGAGGATGGGAGCTTTGATCGCGGCCTGCTGGTCGGGGCGACGATCCCCCAGGCCTCGGCGTGGATCCTGGGGACGATCATCGGGGTCATCGCCGGGCCGGTCTTCGGCGATCCGAAGACGATCGGGCTCGATGCCGTGTTCGTCGGCTTCTACCTCGCGCTGCTGTGGAGTGAGGCGGACCGGCGCGAGGCCCTCGCCGCGGCGGCAGGGGGCGCAGCCATCGCCCTGGCGCTGCTGCCGTTCGCCCCGGTCGGCGTTCCGGTCATCGCGGCCTCGGCGGCAGCTCTGATTGGACTGCGTCGCCCGTGAGTCGAGCGTGGCTGACGATCGCGTTGCTCTTCGTGGGGACTGTTTCCCTCAAGGGGGTGGGGCCCCTCATGCTCGGGCATCGGGAGCCGTCACGCAGATGGGCCGGCGTCACCAGCTTGCTCGCGCCCGCTCTCCTGGCTGGGCTGGTCGTCTACGAGACCGCGGGGTCCCCGCACGGGCCGGGCCTCGTGCTCGACGCGAGGGCCGTGGGCCTCCTCGCCGGCGCCAGCGCGCTGGCGCTACGACTCCCGCTGCTGGCGGTGGTGTCCGTCGCTGCGCTCGCGACGGCTCTCCTCCGAAACCTGACCTGAGCTCCGCTTGCAGCGTCGCCGGCCGCGGCGGCATCACGAGTCCGATCGGCTCAGCCATTCGTTCGGCTCGTGTCGGCGCTGTCGAGCATTAGCTCGGCGGCGGTCTTCTCCAGCAGCCTCGTCACAGTCTGGAGGTAGTCGGCGATGACAAGCTGATCTTTGCCGTCAAAGCGTGTGAGCAGATCGTTGGCCTGGTCCGCGAAAGGGGCCAAGAGCGGTCCAAGCGTCTCTGCGATTGCCGGGTCGGCCTCGATGATCACGCGGCGGCGGTCGGTCGCGTCAGCGATTCGGCGTACGCAGCCGGCCTTGACGAGACGGTCGACCAGGTGCGTAACCGCGCCGGTGGAAAGGCCGGCGAGCTGGGCGAGGCGTCCAGCTGTCACTGGGCCTTCTCGGTCGATTAGGTCGAGGTATTTGTGGTCCATCGCGGTAAGCCCCAGCCGCTGGCCGAGAGCCTCATGGAAGCGGACGACGGCGTAGCTGAGCTCTCGCCCGAGCCGGATGCCATCTATCGGCGACGCGTTCATTTTATTTGCATATAGTAAGATTCTTTATCACCACAACTATATCGAGGAGGCTGACGACCATGAAAATTCTCGTGCTCGGGGCGAGCGGAGGGACTGGGAGTCGCGTGGTCGAGCAGGGACGGCAGCGGGACCATGTGATCACCGCCTTTGCTCGAAGCGTCGATCCGGCGCGGCTGCCGGCGGGCGTCATCGTGCGGCAAGGTGACGGCCGCGATTCGGCGGCGATCCGCGCTGTGGTGGGCGGACAAGACGCGGTCATCTCGGCCGTCGGGTCGAGATCGCTGGGACCCACCACAACCTCGAGAGACGTCGTCGCCAACGTTGCCAACGCGATGCGAGAGTACGGAGTACGGCGTCTGATCGTGACAAGCAGCCACGCACTGGTGGCGCGCTCCCCTCGTTTCTGGGCGGGCCTGGCGCGGCTGATCTTTCACTTCCCGTATGAGGATCTGAGGGCCATGGAGCGCGAGCTGGGGGGAAGCCAGCTGGAGGTCACGGTCGCTCGCGCCAACATGCTCACGAACAAGCCGGGCACCGGCGTGCTGAAAGCGCCGGGCGGAACCGACTTCACCGATGGCCACTATCAGCTCAGCCGCGACGCCTACGCCGAGGCACTGCTGGACCTCGCCGAAGAGTCCTCAGGCGCAGTGCGCGCGGTTGAGCTCACGGGTGTCCAGCGACCCTCTAGATTTGCGGCAACCTCCTCGGTTGAGAGAGGCGCGGAGTGAGCGCTCCGCTTCGAGGCAGGGGCGTCAACTACGACACTGGCTTCTGCCCTCCGGAGACAGTTCACGCCGTCATTTGAACCGGACGTCGCCCGGCGGGAGTTACAGATCATCTCCGCCGACCTTTATTGCAACGCCGTGCCGATCACGGGAGGGGACCCGGCCCGGCTGAGCATCGCGGGTTAGCACGTGGTCGTCAACTGGCCATGGCGAGTCTCCAATCGCCAGGAACCGACCCCGGAGCCGATCTTCAGGTCGCTAGGCGTGCAGCGCTTGGGTTTCGGCTGTGATTGGCGTGCCGGCCGGGCTGGGACGGGCGGTGCTCAGCGGTGAGGGTTCGACCCTGAGGATCCGCGCGGCCCAGTTGGGAAGCCACCAGTTGTAGGCCCCGAACAGGCTGACCAGTGCGGGGACGAGCAAGCAGCGGATCAGGGTGGCGTCGATGAGGATGCCGGCGCCGAGGCCTGTGGCGAGGATCTTGATGTCGGTCTCGGGTCCGGTGGACATGGCCAGGAACGAGAGGATGAGGATCAGCGCGGCGCTGGTGACCAATCGGCCGGTCCGCTCGATGCCGCCCACGACGGCGGCGCGGGTGTCACCGGTGGCGTCGTAGGTCTCGCGCATGCGGGCCAGGATGAACACCTCGTAGTCCATCGACAGGCCGAAGAGGAAGGCGAAGACCATGACCGGGACCCACATGGTGATCGCCCCGGTGGCGGGGATGCCCCAGAGCACGTGGCTGGCGTCGCCGTTCTGCCAGATCCAGACCATCACGCCATAGGCGGCGCCGAGCGACGCGAGGTTCATCACCACTGCCTTGAGCGGCAGTAGCAGCGAACGGAACGCGCGGGCGAGCAGCACGAACGTCGCCAGCGCGATCAGGGCCAGCATCAGCGGGAAGCTGCCGTACACGTCGCGGGAGAAGTCGATCATCGACGGTCCCGAGCCGGCAATGCCGAGCACTGCGGGGTCGTGCGCCAGCGCGGCTCGCACCGTGCCCACGGTGGCCTGGCCGGCGGTGACGTCGGTCTCGGCGCGGGGGAGCGCGGTGACGAGCGCGGCACCGGCGCGGCGGAAGTCCGGCGTGGTCGGGGCGACAGCGGCGTAGATGCCGGGCACCGACGTCAGCCGGTGCGCGACGACGGTGGCGGCGTTCGCCCGGGTGAGGACGTCGATCGGGGTCAGCGTCCCGGAGGGCACGCCGCCGGCCTCGAGCGTGGCGAGGGCGGTGTGGGCGGGCCCGGTCTGGGCCAGCGCGGCGGTGCTGGGCTCGCCGATGTGCATCGAGAACGCCGGAATGATCAGCACGGCCAGGGAAACGGTGCCCGCGAGGACGGCCAATTCGCGGTGGCTGGCGACCAGGCGCGCCCAGGCGCTCCAGCCCCGACCGGCGCTGTTCTCGGTGCGCACGCGCGGCCAGTCCAGCCGTGGACCGATGCTTGCGAGCAAAACAGGCAGCAGCGTCAGCGCGACAGCGACCGAGATCAACGGGATCAGTGCGCCGCCGATGCCGGCGCTGCGCAGGAAGGGGACGGGGAGCACCACCAGCGCAAGCAGGCCGATGCCGACGGTCAGCCCGGAGAAGAGCACGGCCCGGCCAGCCGAGGCCATCGCGGCCTGGACCGCGTCGTCGCCGTGGCGGCCGTGAGCGCGCTCCTCCCGCCAGCGGGTGACGATTATCAGCGTGTAGTCAATCGCGACGCCGAGGCCGATCAGCGCAACGAGGAACTCGACGATCTGGCTGACCGTCGTGATGTGGGTCAGTCCGTTGAGCGTGAGGAAGGTGGTGAGGATCGAGATGCCGGCCATCACCAGCGGGACGACGGCCAGGAAGCTGGCGAACACGAACGCCAGCACGACCAGCGCTCCCAGCGCGCCGAGCATCGCCTCGGCCAGCACGCCGGCGCCCTTGCCCGACGGCTGGCTGGTGGCGAGCGCCTGGATGCCGGTGACGCTCACATGCCAGGAGGCGGGAGCGGCGCCGACGACTGCCCGCTGGATGCGAGCATCGAGGTTGCCCGGTGTCATCGGGTTGTCCTGCGGGGTGAATACCAGGGCGTACGTCGTCCGCCGGTCGCGAGTCACAAATGCCGGGTCGCGGGTGGTGGTGTAGTCGACCACGCGCGCGGTGGCGATCACAGTCCGGGCGGCGCCGAACGCCACTTCCAGCCGCCCAGCCACGTCGGGAGCGTCGATGCTCGTGGCGGCCGGCAGGGTGATCACCGGGACGACCGGGTCCTCGGCTCCGTTGTGGAGATAGTGAGCCTGGATCCGGGCGTCCGCGCGGAAGGCGGCGCCGGGCATGGCGAAGCTGTCGCTCAGTCGTGTGGTGGTGGAGCTTGCGGTCATCGCGCCAGCGACCGCCAGAACCAGCCAGAATCCGAGGACAAGCAGCTTGTGCCTGAGGACGTAACGGGTGAATATCGGCATTGACGATCTCCTGGGAGCGACGGTGGTAACGACTGCAAGCATCTCGGTCGCTTCATGGCGTGTCGTCACCCCGGGGAAGGCAATTCGCCTACGACATCCGACGCGCCTAGCCGGTCGCCGTACTCAAGCTGGAGTACGCAAGCGCCTTCGCGCGGATGACGACAGCGGCGACGGCGGGGTCTACGCTCGCGGGCGATGACCACCGTCCCCTCCGCCGTCAAAGGCACTCGTCGCCGGCCTGGATGGCCCATGACGGGCCTGCCGGAGCGGGCGTGGCGCTCGCCACTGGCCTTCGACATCGCCTTCGCGATCGTCATGGGCCTGGTCACACTCGCCGGATCTGTGGCCGAGAGCCACCCCGTTCGCGGCGATGTTCCGCCCGGTCATCACGTCCCTGCAGCTCCGCCGGCCGCCTATCTGCTCGTCCTCGTCAGCGGGCTTGTGCTGATCTGGCGCCGCCGTCGCTCCGTGTTGGTGCTGGGGGTCTCGCTCGCCGGCGCGCTCGCGTACACGTGCTTGGGCTACTTCGATGGGGCGGCCCTACTGAACCCCGTGGTCGCCCTCTACGCGGTCGCGGTGGCCGTGCCGACGGTCCGGGCGGTGATCTTCTCGGCGCTGACGATGGTCGCGTTGATGGCCGCGAGTGCGGCGTTCGACCCGCTAGGAGCGACGAGCGGCGGATTTGTCCTGATTCCCGGCGAGGTCGTGGCGGCGCTGCTGCTGGGGCTGTGGGTGACCAGCCGCCGCGCCTACGCGCGCCGCGAGAGTGCCGAGCAGGCCCGTCGAGCTGTCGATGCCGAGCGGCTGCGCATCGCCCGGGAGCTGCATGATGTGGTGGCGCATACGATGGCCACGATCAACGTCCAGGCGGGTGTCGCCGGGCACGTCATCGCCGAGCGGCCCGAGCACGCGGCTCAGGCGCTGGACGCGATTAAGCGGGCCAGCAAGGAGGGCCTGCGCGAGCTGCGCGGAATCCTCAACGTCCTGCGCCAAGCCGATGACGAAGACGCCACTGCGCCGGCGCCTGGCCTGACCCAGCTCGCCGTCCTCATCGAGGGCACCACGCGCGCCGGGCTGGCCGTCACCCTCACGGTCCGCGGCGAGCCGCGGCCGCTGTCCCCCACGGTCGACCTCGCGGCCTACCGGATCGTCCAAGAGTCGCTGACCAACGCGTTGCGCTACGCCGGCCCGACGGCCGCGACCGTGTCGCTGGCCTACTCCGCCGGCGAGCTGGAGATAGAGGTCCTCGACGGCGGCCGAGGCGATGCAACGGCGCCCCAGGGCACCGGGCACGGCATCCCCGGCATGCGCGGGCGAGCCGCGGCCGTGGGCGGCGAGCTCCGCGCCGGGCCGGGTCCCGCTGGTGGCTTCCGGGTCTACGCTCGCCTACCCATCAGCGGCTCATGATCCGTGTCCTGCTCGCGGACGACCAAGCGCTTATCCGCGCTGGGTTTCGCATGCTGCTGGACTCCGCCCAGGACATGGAGGTCGTCGGCGAGGCCGACGACGGCGCCCAAGCGGTCGCTCTCGCTCGCCAACGTCGCGCCGACGTGGTGCTGATGGACATTCGCATGCCGAGCGTCGACGGTCTCGAGGCCACCCGGCGCATCGGCACCGACGAGAGTCTGGCCGGCGTGAAGGTGCTCATCGTGACCACCTACGAGACCGACGAGTACGTTTACGAGGCGCTGCAGGCCGGCGCCAGCGGCTTCGTGGTCAAGGACACCGAGCCCGCCGAGCTCCTGCAGGCCATCCGGGTCATCGCCGCCGGCGACGCGCTTCTCTCGCCCAGCGTCACTCGCCGCCTGATCGCAGACATCGCTGCGTTACGGCCACGCCAAGCCTCCACGCGCGCGGCGCTCGCCGAGCTGACCAGCCGCGAGCGCGAGATCATGATCCTGGTCGCGCACGGCCTATCAAATGATGAGATCGCCGCACAACTCTTCCTCAGTCCGCTGACTGTCAAAACACACGTCAGCCGCGCCATGCTCAAACTCCACGCACGCGACCGCGCCCAACTCGTCGTCCTCGCCTACCAGAGCGGACTCGTCACACCCCACACGTGACCCCGACCAGGCAGGGCCTCTGAGCCGGGGGCTTGCCCGTGTCGCGCACGTAACCGCGACGACCCGCCCCGTGCGCTCGTGCCCTCGCTAAAGCGCGCCTGCCGGCGCTCGATCGAGGCCAAGGCCGGCATGGCCGCGCTTCCGCGCTTTCCGCGCGCACGGCAGGGCCCACGCCCAACCGCGGCCAGAGTCGCGTCGCGGCGCGAAAGCAGGTGCGCGCATCGACGACCCGAAGCAGCTCTGCTGCGACCGCGTGGCGATGGAGGCGTCCGCCGGCGGACAACCGTTGCTCGTGCAGAAGCAACGACGATGTCCACTATTCCTGGTTCGGCACCGTGACGTGGTGGGAGCGGAACGCCGCCAGCAGCCGGTCGGGGTCGTCCGGGGTGATGATTGGCTTAACCCGCCGCCCGGCGTCGATCACGAACCCGACTGATTTCCGTCGTCGCCCGGGGTCGAGGTTGAACCAGTAGCCGGGAATCGTCGTTCCCCACAGCCGCCAGCGCCGGAGCTCCCCGACTGGGATCTGCTTGACGCTGCGGATCTCGGAGTAGGGGATCGACTTCGGCTGGAGGAGCGCGTTGTAACGGTGTATTACGAGCGCCCGGTCGGTCGTTGTGATGAGGCCGTCGTTGTAGTCCATTGTGGTTTCATCCATTGGCGGAGTGTTCCCAGATTCGCGAATGCTACCATCTATGTGAACGATGGCTATCGCGTTCTGCACTCGGGCCACTCAGGTCATGTCTTTTTCGTTCGTGTCTCGGGCGCGGGCAGCGTCACGCCGGCGATCAGGCGTCGTCGGCGTCGCTTGGTCGGCGGGTTGGCGAGTCGGGGTTGGACGACGGCGACCAGGTCTCGGATGAAGTCGTCAAACTCGCTGTCGGTTAGCCATAGAGCGGCCATCCGGTACCCCGCGCGGTCGCGGGCTGGATCGGGCTTGCCGGCCGCGAGATAGCGATCGAAATCGGCGAGCAGTCCGGCGACGAAGGCGGTGAAGGCTTGGGCGTGCTGGTCGGGCGTCATCGCCGCGACCTCATTCGGGTCGATCTGGGCGGCGTGGAGTCGCAGCATGTAGGTGCGCTCGACCGCGCCGCGTATCCGTCGTTCGGCGACGACTTGAAGTACGCCGGCGTTGGTGAGCATCGCGACGTGGCGGTAGAGGCTTCCCGCGGGGACCTCGTCAAGCTCTTCGGCGAGCTGGCTGGTGGTCAGGGCCCGCTCGCCGAGGAAGGCTTGAACGATGCGAAGGCGGACCGGATGCAGGAGCAGATCGGCGCTTGCCATGCCACAAGCTTAGCGAGTGATCGCAGATGTGCTAACGTTCACATATATGAGACTAATGGCCTCGAGAACCGGGTGAGCGTCGATGCTCGCGGCGCTTGTTCCGATCATCGTCTTGGTGGTCGCGTTTGAGGTCTTCTGCCTGATCGACGTGGCTCGCGCCGGTGAGGTGCGCTATTTGCCGAGGTGGGGGTGGGCGATCATCTGCGTGATCTCGATCCCGCTCGGCGGGGTGATCTACCTGGTCCTCGGCAGGGTTCGCTGAGCGTGATGGTGAGGACCGTCGGGCTGAGGAAGGCTTACGGCCGGTTGGTGGCGCTTGGCGGCGTCGATTTGGAAGTGCCCGCAGGTTCGCTCTACGGGCTGGTCGGCCCGAACGGGGCCGGGAAGACCACGCTGCTCGAGATCCTCGCCGGTATGCGACGCCAGACGGGCGGGACGGTCGAGCTGGGCGCGCCGCGCGAGAAGATCGCCTATTGCCCCGACGTGGCCGAGTTCGAGCCGTGGCTCACCGCGATCGAGGTACTGGAGGCCGCGCTCGGGCTGCTCGGCCGCCGCCGAGCACGATCCGAACTGGGCGAGTTGCTCGCGCAGGTCGGACTCGGGGATGTAGCTGATCGCAGGGTTGGCGGGTTCTCGCGCGGGATGACGACCCGGCTGAATCTGGCCGCGGGGCTGGCGGGCAGCCCGGTGATGCTGCTGCTGGACGAGCCAGTGTCGGCGCTTGACCCAGCGGGCCGGGTGGAGGTCCTTCAGCTGATCGCGGCGCTTGCGCCCACCACGACCGTGCTCCTGTCAAGCCACGACCTCGCCGAGGTCGAGGCGATCTGCGAACACGTCGCCATCCTCAAGCAAGGACAGCTGCTCTACCAAGGACCGCTTCACTACCTCCTCGCCGGTGCCGCAAGATCGCGATGGAGCGTCGTTGTCCGGCCGCCGGCCGCATCAGTGATCGCCGCGCTACGCGCCGCGCCCTGGGTCTTGACCGTCAGCGAGCCGAACCCGGGCGAGCTCGAGCTCTCATCACCACACTCCGCGGAGGTCGAGAGCCAACTCGCCAGTCTGCTCGCATCATGCCGAGCCCGGATCATCTCCATCTCCCCGCTGCGACCCAGCCTCGAACAGGTCTTCCTGTCGCTCACGACCGCCCCGGCAGACCAGGAACCCCTCCCTCGATGAGTCCATGGCGCCTGGAGATCCTGCGGCTCTGGCGCACCCGGCGGCTCATCGCCCTAGCCGCCGCATTCGGACTGATCGGCCTCGGCATTCCGCTCCTCGACCACTCCCTGCCCCAGATCCTCAAACACGCCAGCACGGGCGGGATCAAGATCACCATCCCGCCGCCGACCCCCGCCCAGACGCTCGCCGACGTCGGTCGCAACTTCTCCCAGCTCGGCACGCTCGTCCTCGTCGTGGTCGCGGCGGCCAGTCTCGCGATCGACGCGCGCCCGCCCCTGGCGACGTTCTACCGCAGCAGAGCACACGACCCATCGACGCTCGTCCTCCCCCGCTACCTAACCGTCACGGGCGCGGGGATCCTGGCGCTCGCGCTCGGAGCGCTCGCCGCCTGGTATGAGACAGCAATCCTCATCGGCCACCCCCGAGTGATCGCCCTCGCCGCCGGGTTCGGCCTCGAAGCGGCATGGATCTGCTTCGTCGCCGCGATCGTGGCCGTCTGGGCAAGCATCACCCGCGGCGTGCTCGCGATCGCCGGCGCCAGCCTCGCAACCCTGCTCTCGCTCGCGCTGTTCGCGAACGTCCCGACCATCTCCTCATGGCTACCGACCGCGCTCGCCAACAGCATGGGCGACCTCGCCAAACCCCACCACCCAACCGCTCCCTGGCACTCCCTCACAGTCGCCGTCCCCAGCACCATCCTGCTCGCCGCCGCAGCCGCCCAGCGGCTCACGCATCGCGCCAAATAGCGACCCAAGACCCGCGCCAGCACAACTGACCACGCGGCGCCCGCTTCACTGCGCGAGCAGTAGCCGACATCGTGCAGCCACGAATCCGAGCTCGCCTACGGCTCGCCGGGCTTCGCGGCCCGCGGTATGCCTCCACCGCCCATCGTCACGGACGCCTTACGGACAACCCGTATGCAACACGGGCGATGCCGTGGTCGAAACACCTCGTGACCTCCGTTACGTCACCCCGTGGCCTAGGGATTGCACGACGCTCACGTGCCAAGCCGGGCCGAGCCAGAACACACGCCGGTAGGCCACGACTGATTTCCCACCGTGCCGTCGGTCAGTGCAGCGCGCCGGCCGGCAGCACGAAGCGCTGAGGCGCTCCGGAGGAGGCAGTCGTGTCGCCCCCCGTGATGCGCGAGCCATGGAGCCCCCGGCCGCGCGTCGCGGACACGGTCGTCTCGGGCGTACCGGCGTGTGCGGTGATCCAGTCCATGACCGCCGAAAAGTCGGCGCCCGCGGCGAGGATCGCGGCGCGCTCGATGACGACTCCACCCGACGAGTGCGGACGCGACAATCTGGTCAGGAGCGCGTTGATCTCGAGATCGTCCATCGCTCTCATACCGTAGCCGTTACTCCAAGCGCAGGCGTCCCAGAGGACCAGGCGTCGCCAGATGGCAACCTCCTCGATCGAACCTGAGAGCCTTGCCTTGGGCGTCCGTAAAGCCGGGTTGAGGTCGAGCAGCGACCTCACGAGCAGCCCAGCAAATCCGAGTGTGGTGGTCGGATTCTGCTAGCCTCGTGGGTGCGCTCAGAGAGTCCAGCTCTTCTCGCTTCCCGGGCGGACATTTTCAATCGAGGAGGGCAGGAAGGCGGTCGGCTATGGCCACCGCGACAAAGCACTCCCGAGCCAACCGGCAAGTCGCCCGGCGCGCCGCGGCTGGATCGGAGTCGGTAGCGATCACGTTCCTCGTGTTCGAGGACACCCGGCCGGGCGAAGCCGCCGGCTTCAGCGGCGAGACGGTAAGCCAATGACCAGCGGGACGCTGATCGCGCCTCCCGAGGAGCCCCAGGTCGCGGGAATCGTCGATCGACGGGATGAATACCGCTGTGAGTGCGGAAAGGTCCTTCGGGTCTTCGGCGGCGGGCGCCACAGGGTGTACTTCGAGCCCGGCAACACGCAGTCGGACGACCCGGTGATGAACGGTGCCTGCCCAGCCTGCGGACGCGGCCTGCCAGGCAAGAACCCGTCGTGACCGTCGAGCGCGCCGATCCGACGCCAGTGACCCCCTACGAAATGGAGCGGCCATGACCCACGCTTGCTGCCCCGGCTGCCGGATACGTTTCACCCCGGCGGCTGCGGCATACCTAACGGCTTGCCCTACCTGCGGGAACCCGCCGCAACCCCTGGCCGGGCTCGCGGGTGCTGTGGGCTATCGCCTGTTCCGGCTGGAGGACGCCCCGCCGGCCCTGCCTGCGGCCGTCGAGGTCTCGCTGCGGATTCCCGATCCTGGCTCGGGGCGATCGTGACCGACGCACACATCCGGATTCTCCGGCGGGTCGCCGGGTACCGACGACGCGAGCTCGACGACCACGACGCCTCCGATCACTCAGGAGAAACGGAAGCTGGACGCCGACGGCGGCACCTCGCGCAATCCGCCACTCGAACCTCAGAACGGGTCACGGAAGCCGAAGCGCGGCGGCGCTACCCGCCACCGGATCATGTCTCCTGAGTACGCCCGGAAGGCGCGATCCAAGGAGCACGCTGAACGCAAAGTGGGAATGACCGAAGGAGAGAATGATGGCTGCCAAGAACAAGGTGACCGTGTCCACGCAACCGGCGAACCGCCGGCCCACCTCGGCTGAACGACACGCGGCGCAGATCGCGTCGCTCTCGACCAAGCAGGCCGAGCTCAAGCAGGAAGCTGCGCAGCGTCGCGCTGAGCGCGCCAACCAGACCCCCCCAGCCGCCCCCCCGCGCAAGTCGGCCGCCGCGAGACGCAGCAACTCGCGCTGATCGGCTGATCCTCGCAGGGGTCGATCACTGCAGTTCACGCAGTTCACGGGTACCGTCGCTTCCTCGGCTACGCGGCGTGGGCGCTCGCCGACCGCTTCAGCGACCGCCGCCCGGCCCTCATCCCCGAGCCCGCCGAGAGCTCCGAGGTCGTCGCCACGGCGATGCCAGCGTGAACGGACCTCGGAGCGCCACTCGGCTACGGCGGACACCGCCAGCCTTCACGTTGCTGGTCCGGTGTTAGCCGGTCCTGGTCGGGCCAAAGCCTGACCGGCGTTCGCGGACGGCCGCCACGGCCGTGGCGACCTGGGCGTAGAAGGCGTCAACTTCTTCCGTTTCGGCCGTTTTGGAGACAGGCGCACGTCGGTCACCTAGGAGCCTGCATGCCGGGAGTCTCCAGTCTCGGGAACCAGAGCGATCTAATATACTCTGTGTCAGAGTAAAAGATTATGGATTCCGTCGCCTCCCCACACCGGCTCGCCTCGGCGCAGTCCTCAACGGCGATCGGCGTGCTGCGCGCTGTCCACGCCGAGCCAGGAATCACCCGAGCCCGACTTGCTCGAGAGCTCGGTATCTCCAGCGGGCTGGCGAGCGCGACCGTCGCGCGTCTCGTTGGGTCAAGCGTTCTTGCTGAGGGGCCCGCGCGCGCGACGGGCAGCCGAGGGCGCCCGACCGGGTCACTGGGCCCGCACCCCTGCGGTCCGGTCGCGGCGGTTGCTGCGATCTCCCATGAATCGTGGGAGGTGGCCGCCGTCGTGCTCGGCGGAGAGGTGCACACCTACCGGACGCAGCACCACGATCGCGATCAATCCTCCGTCTTTGAGGGGGTCGAAGATGCGCTGAACGGCGTGTGCGCTCGCTATGGCGCAAGTGTGCGGGCGCTCGTGGTCTCGCTGCCAGGGACCGTGTCCGGCACCCGCCTGGTTCAGGCGCCCAACCTCGGCTGGCGGGATGTGGAACTCACGATGCTGGCACCGCGCAGGACCGCATCGGTCCCGTTCCTGGCCGGTAACGACGCGACCTTCTCGGCGATCGCGGATGCGCGACGAGGCGCGGCGGCGGGGTCCGCGAGCTCGGTTCACCTCTTCATGGACTCAGGCGTAGGTGGTGCACTGCTCGACGGGGGACAGCTCGTTCCCGGCGCTCGGGGTATGGCCGGTGAGTTCGGGCACATGCCATTCGGCTCGCCCGCCGCGCGCTGTCGATGCGGCGCCCACGGATGCTGGAACACCGCTCTAGACGGCCAGGCGCTTGCGCGTCATCTAGGCGAGTCGGTGCCGGCCGATGAGGTGAGCTACAGCTGCGAGGTCCTCGCGGCCGCCCGCGCGGGCGGGGTCCCGCAGCGACGCGCTGTGCGGAAGGCTGCGTTTGCGCTGGGCCGGGGAACCGCAGCCCTGGTCAACGCTCTGGATCCCGAGCTGGTCACCTTCGGCGGCCTCGCCCCCCAATTCCTGGAAGTCGCGGGTGACCGTGTCCAGGAGGGCTACCACGCCGGCCTTATGGGCGCCAGGGCAGAGCTCGCTCCCGCGCTTGTTCCGAGCAACCTTGGCGGCCGGGCACCGCTGGTCGGTGCGGGCGAGCACGCCTTTGATCACATCCTCACCGACCGGGCGCTCGGCGCCTGGAGCACAGCGTGAGCAGTCGCGCCCTGGATGGCTCTGCGCTTGGCGGCGCGCACGTGCTGCTGGTCGATCTCGACGGGATGATGCGCGGTAAGCCCGATCCTGAGGGGTTCCTGCTCGCTGCCCGCCGGCTGGGCGTGACGGCGGCACGGTGCGCGGTACTCGAGGATTCTCCGATCGGGATCGATGCCGGCGGTTAGCGAATTGCTAGACCGAGTTGCCAGGCCGAGTTCGACTCGGGACGCCCGCGACACAGGGCCCGTATATCACCGGGACCGCCTCACCTGGACGATGTTCTCGGGACTGTTCGGGTTTGGCGTTCTCAACGCGATCCTGGGTCCCGCGCTGCCCTACCTGCGGGCCGAGGAGCACCTCTCCTATCTGCCGGGCGCGCTGCATCAGATGGCCTTCGCGGTGGGTGGTGGGCTTGCCGGCGTGCTCGCGATCCGGGTGGAGGCGCGTCTAGGCCGGGGTGTAACGATCCGCTTCGGGCTGGCCGCAGCGGCCATCGCGGGACTCGCCGTCGGTTACGGCCATGCGATGACGATCACGGTGCCTGGGGCGTTCTTCATGAGCCTGTTTGGCGGCTCGGCGCTGGTCAGAATGTGGGCTGCGCTGGCCGACGCGCACGGCCCGCAGCGGACGGTGGCAATGACCGAAGGGGAGGTGACGGTGAGCCTCGGCGGAACGGTCGTGCCGCTATTGCTCGGTGGCGTCGCGGCGACGGCGCTGACGTGGCGCTTTGCGTTTGTCGCCGGTGCGGCGATCGTCATCATCGCCGTGTTGGCGATGGGCGCCGTGCGCATCCCTCGATCCGAGCCCGTCGCCGCTCCCGATCAGCAGCCTCGCGCCGCTGATCGTCTGGCGCGGTCCTCGCCCGTGCCGACCTTGGTGATCGTGTTCGCGATCGTCGCGCTGGAGTTTTCTCTCAGCTTCTGGCTCGCCAGCTACCTGAACGGCACGGTCGGCATCGGCCGTGAAGAGGCTGTCCTGATGGTCAGCGGACTGTATGCCGCAAACCTCACCGGCCGGTTGCTGGCGAGTCGCCTGGCACGCCGGACCACCACCGAGCGCCTGCTCGGCGCGTCGTTGATCCTCGCCCTGGTGGGTCTGCCGATCCTGCTGGCAGCCCGCGGCGCGGCACTCGCAGCCGTCGGCATCGCGCTGAGCGGCATCGCGATAGGCGCAATGTTTCCGCTCACCTCCTCAATGCACGTGGGGGTGAGCTTGCGTAATGCCGACGGCGCGATCGGACAGGTCCAAGGGATCGCATCGATCGGCCAGATCCTCGGCCCGTTCGCGGTCGCAGCGATCGCCCAGGCCGCCGGTCTGCGTCTCGGCCTGCTCATCCTCCCGGGGCTCGTTCTGCTCGCCGGCTGGGGACTTACGGGCCACCACCGCCAGACCCGCTTGATCCGAACCACCGTTCCCTCGCCCATCCGCTGACTCAGGCCCGCTTCGATCCGCGGGGCAGTCCCGCAAGCTCGCTCGGCCGCGGGCAGGATCGGTTCCGCTCAGGTCCCGCTGAACGCCGCCGCCCGCGAGCTCGGCGTGTGCCGCCAGACAGTGCTCAACCAGGTCCGAGCCGGCAAACGCGACACCGTCGAGATCCTCGACGGCAAGCGCCCAGGCCTGCGCATCGACGCCACGGCGACTGCGACATGCTGGGCTGAGCCGAGTCCGCGCGGCATTCGCGATCGCGACCGATGAGTCTTCGAGATCGGCGCAGTCCATGGCGGTATGACATCCACCCCGGAAGGAAGCAGCGCATGGGTTCATTGATTCTGAAGATGTCCGTCTCGCTCGACGGCTACGTCGCACCACCCGACGGGAGCACCGACTGGGCCGCCGCGGGCCGCTCTCCCGACGGCGCGAGCTGGACACTGGAGACCGTGAGCAATGCCGGTGCGCATCTCATGGGTGCCGCCACGTACGCCAGGTGGGCTGGCTTCTGGCCCAGCGCCTCCGGACCGTTCGCCAAGCCGATGAACGACATCCCCAAGGTCGTATTCTCGAACTCCCTGGAGTCCGCCGACTGGGCCGAGACGACGATCGCCGCCGGGGATCTGACCGAGGCGCTCACACGAGTCAAGCAGGAGCACGCCAGCGGGTACCTGCTCGCTCAGGGCGGTGCGCGGTTCGCTCGATCGCTGGTCGAGACCGGATTGATCGATGAGTACCGCCTTGTCATCCATCCCGTCGTCTTGGGGGCCGGCGAGCGGCTCTTCACCGCCCCGCTCCCCATCGAGCCGA
Source organism: uncultured Solirubrobacterales bacterium (assembly GCA_963795525.1). Classification (GTDB taxonomy): domain Bacteria; phylum Actinomycetota; class Thermoleophilia; order Solirubrobacterales; family Solirubrobacteraceae; genus Palsa-465. The sequence goes on along the minus strand of CAWCIA010000004.1, from coordinate 322,871 downwards.
TCAGCACCACCGCCTTCAGCGGCGGAGCCGTCGCCCACGTCTTCGCCGCGCACCGGTGATCGAGCGCGGTCGGCACCGGGGAGCGCAGCTGACACCTCGCGGAAGCGTGAGTCCTCCCGGGCGCAGCGACAACCTGGTACTCGCTGTTTGGCAGCGATGGATTGTCCCCCCGCGGCAGGGCGGCGTCAGCGGCGAAGGTCGGTGGTGACTTTGCCCAGCTGCGCCAGTGGCGGGTAGCGGTTGGACACGCCGGAGTCGGTGACCTGACCGGTACGGGCGTCCACGACGAGAGTGATCACCGTGCCGTGGATCGTTGACGAGGAGCCCGGCGGACCCACGCCGCTGTCGCTGAAGTGACCACGGATGGCGATCAGGTAGGACCAGTTCCACTCGAACACGAGATCGCCCTGGCCAATGCGGACCGCGTTGAAGTGCGTGCCCGCTGCATGCTGGATCAGGCTGGGACGCCCGTCCCCGCCCTCCTTCGCTGCCGCCATCGCGAGGCCCATGATCCGCTTCTCGGACAGATGGGGCTTCCGCTGTCGCGGCGCTGGGCCGATGGTGAACTGAAGGCGCGCAAAACGGTCGCGGCGGGTCAGCGCCTTCAGCACCCGCCAGTGCTTGGGCACCGGCCGGTAGTACGCGGTGATGCGATACGTGCCGGGGCGCAGATCGTCGTAGAGCGCGAGCTCCAGGGGCTGGCGTGAGTGGGCGTCCTGGACCTCGCCGGCCCAGATCGCGCACGCGACGTTGACTCGATGGCTGTCGACGACCTGCTGCCAGCCGCTCGCGTCCAGGCGCGCGAGCACGAAGCAGAAGGACCGGTAGACCACGTTTGCGCTGTGGTTGACCACGGTTACGGAAACGCTCTCGCCGGGGTACAGCGCCTCCCCAGCCGGTAGCGCGAGACTCACTGGTGGCGAAGCCGGGGACGCGCCGCCGACGCTCGCAGAGGCACCCACCAGCGCCACCACCACGACCAGGGCCGAAGCCATCCTCCTCGATCCCATCACACAACTCTACGCGCCCGGCGGCTAGCTGTCACAGCGAAACATGTCACCACGCCAGCAGCCACAGTGCGTTCTCTCGACTGGCCGTGTCCGACCAGTACGCGCGTTGCTTACCAGGGCAGGCCTACGCCCGGGCGCGAGAGCACCTCGACACGGGAGGCTCCCGGCGGCGGTGCTTCCAGGGCGAACGGGACTGAGGACGAAGACGACGGTTTTCAGGGCATTCACTCCTGAGGGCGCTCCGACCATCCCGGTCCAGCCTCGGTTAGGTGACGTGCCACGCGTGCGCCGAACTCAGTGCGCTCGTCGATCACCGTGTGCGTCGCTGGCCACCAAGCTCGCCTGAAGGTCACGGATGATCGCGCCAAGTACGCCTGATGCGAGAAGCCCAGGCCCGAGGGGACCGGACCTATTCTCACCGACCGGCGGCAGCTGCGCCAACGCGACTCTGACCGCAGCTGACATCCGGTCAACCTGCCAGCCAACTTCCTCGCTGACAGCCTCCGGCCGCTCGGGTGCGGCCAGTCCGACGGCTTTGGCGGCATACGCGGCAGCACCGAGGGCATGGGCACCCATATGAGCGACGGCTGCAGCCTGTCCGGCCGCCCGGGCGGCAGCGACCGCTGCGGGAGCACCGACCTGGCGAGCGGCGGCAGCACCCACGAAACGACGGCGGATCTCTCCTGCCACGTCAAGCTCTCCACGAGCGAAAGCTCGCGTTCGCGCGATCGAATCGCGGGGGCGCCTGTCCTCAGGAGCTTCTGCCTCGAACAGTCCCAGGACCCGCTCCGCACAGTCCGCAGCCCACCCCGCGATGGTTCGCCGATCTGCTTCGCTCAATGTCTGCGGAGAACTCACACCCGGATCTTTCCAGGCGCCTGGCGCTCACGCCCGCCATGCCACGCGTTGCAGGGTCCCTGGGCGCCGACGCCCAGATGGTCGTCGTTACGGCAAAGGGGTTAGCGGAGATTCCGCGCTCGAGGTCATGCTCATCAAGAAGGCTCCCGCTCCGAAGCGAACCTCGTCCTCGGGGCCGCGCTGTTCGGCGTGCGTGAGGATCGGAACCTCGGCCGGACGTGCAGGGGTGGCTGGGACGTGGCTGTGGCGCTCGTTACCGTCGCGGAGGGATGCAAGCGCTCGCTTCTGCTGTTGCGCGGCGGCTCGGCGAGTACCCGCGGAAGCCCGGAAAGCCGCGGGCTCGCCGAGCCATGGGTGCGTCAGCCGGCGGCGGCTGCGGGAGCCGGGTCGCCGCTGCGCGCGGCCATCGAGTGTTCGTGGCTGTCTCGCGAGGAGATCAGGACGAAAGCCAGGATCGCACCGGCGACGGCGAAGCCGGCACCGACCAGGAACGCCTGGTCGAACCCTTTGGTCAGGGCAACGGAGGCGCTGTGCGCTCCGGAGTGGAGGAGGCTCTGGGTGCGGCTGTTGGCGATCGTCGCGAGGATGGCCAGTCCGAGCGCTCCGCCGATCTGCTGGGAGGTGTTGATGAGACCCGATGCGAGCCCCGCCTCATGTGGCCTGGTCCCGGTGACAGCGGCGATCGTCACCGACACGAACGCGAACCCGAACCCTAGGGCGGCCAGCAGCGACGGGCCGAGCACGTCGGCGGCGAACGAGCCGCCGCTGCCGGGTACCTGGGCGAACCAGAGCAGGCCGCCGGCGACCAGTAGCAGCCCGGCGATCAGCGTTGGCCTGAACCCGATCCGGGTGACCAGTTGGGAGGCGAGTCCGGCCGAGATGATGATTCCGACCGCCAGCGGTAGGTACGCGATGCCGGTCTTGATCGGCGAGTAGTGCAGGACGTTCTGGAGGTACAGGGAGATGAAGAAGAACATCGAGAACAGCGACATGCCGAGTAGCAGGCCGACGGTGTCCGCGCCGCGCAGCGTCCGCAGGCGGAAGATGGAGAGCGGCATCAGCGGCTGCCGCTGCCGGGACTCGATCAGCAGGAAGGCGATCAGCAGCACGACCGCACCGGCGATCAGCAGCAGCGTCGGCGACGATCCCCAGCCGACATTGACGGCGTTGACGATCGCGTAGACCAGCAGCGATAGTCCCGCGGTGACGGTGACAGCGCCCGGCAGATCAAGCGTGTTGGTGTCGTCGTCGGCGCGGCTCTCGACCAGTGTCCGGGGGGCCAGCGCTGCCGCTGCGAGGCCGATCGGGACGTTGACGAACAGGACCCAACGCCAGCTCAGGCCGCTGGTGAGGATGCCGCCGAGCAGCACACCGGCTGCGCCTCCGGCGCCGGCGACGGCGCCCCAGATGCCGAGCGCGCGGTTGCGCTCGGCGCCTTCGGCGAAGGTGGTGGTGATGATCGACAGGGCGGCCGGCGAGACGATCCCGGCTCCGAGGCCCTGCACGGCGCGGGTGGCGATCAGCCACCCCTCCGATTGCGCCAGTCCGCCCGCGAGCGAGGCGAGCGAGAAGACGACCAGGCCGATCATGAACATCCGCCGGCGTCCGAACAGGTCGGCCATCCGGCCGCCGAGCAGCAGGAAGCCTCCGAAGGCAAGCGCGTACGCGTTCACGACCCACGAGAGGTCCGTTCGCGCGAAGTGCAGTGCCAGCCCGATTGATGGCAGCGCGACGTTGACGATCGAGGCGTCGATCACGACCACGAACTGCGTCATCGCGAGCAGGAGCAGGGCGAGGTTCTTCGCGCGGGGGGTGTAGAGGGGAGACGTGTGGGGCTTGGCTATCGCACTCATGAGTTTCCGATGGTTGCGAGGTCGTCGAGCAACGATGGTTCGCTGGGTCGCCAGCCGAGGTTGTGGGCACGCTGGCAGTCGATTTGCGCGTCGATCAGTACGGCGGCTGTGAACGGCCCGAGGCGCTGTCGTGACTGCTCGAGCGGCTCGGGGGCGATGCGGCCGTCCAGTCCGCGGGCAACGCTGACGGCCTTGGCGATCTCTGTCATCGTCGGGCTGTCCCGGTTGGCGGCGAGGTAGTAGGAGCCGGCGGGGGCCTCGGTGAGGGCGAGTGTGTAGAGCGCGGCGAGGTCGGCTCGGTGGACATTGGCGAAGTGCTGATCGCCGCCGACAACCAGGAGCGCCGGTTCGCTGTCGCCGGTTGTCGGTCCGTAGGCGAGCATCGCGGGGAGCCCGCCGCCGTCCCCGTAGACGTTGGCCGGAGCGATCACGACCGTCCGGATCCCGTCAGACGCGGCGCCCCGGACGCGGTCGAGCACCGCCGGGCGCCAGGCGACGATCGACGGCGGGTTGGGCGGCGTGTTCTCGTCGATACCGATCCCGGAGCCGTGGAGCCAGGTGCCGCCGGTGTGCACCAGCGCCCGATCGCTTCCAGCCAGGATCGGCAGAACCGCGTCTAGGAAAGCGGTGTCGAAGGCCTCGCTGGTGGCGTCGTTGGGCGAGGCGGTATGGATCACCGCGTCGCTGTGGTCGACGTGTTCGCGCAGCCAGCCGGCATCGGTCAGCTCACCGATCGCCGGGACTGCTTCGGGCCGCAGTCGGTCCGCGGACTGGACGGACCGGGCGTGAGCCACGACCTCGTGTCCATCTGTGAGCAGCCGAGCGAGGACCGCGGAGCCCACGTAGCCGGTGGCGCCGGTGAGGAAGACCTTCATGACTGTTCCGGCCTTTGGTCGGCGAGCACGAGATTCTTGGCGCGGGGCGTGAGCGCGGTCACAGGCTCATCCCCAGCATCCGGCCCAGGCCCGACAGCGACGCGAATGCAAATCGCTGGAGGCGTGAGGTGCGGATCGCGGTCGGGTGGGCTTTGAAGAGCATCGCCACGTAGATCGCTTGACGCGGACTGTGAGGTATTCCGGCGCCCATCCTCCCGGTCGATGCCAGCGACGCCATGTCGCGAAAGAACCCCTCGTTGTCGGCGGCGGGGCGGTGGCGATTGATGAACCTAACCGGCTCATCGTGAGTGTTTCGCAGGGTGTGCCGAACACCGGGAGCAGCTGCGACGCGCTCTCCCGGACCGTAGGTACGCCAGGTGCCGTCGAGCTTGACGTCGAGTTGGCCCTCGACGATCTCGAAACTGTCTTCAGCATTGTCGTGCACGTGCACCGGGGGGCTGGGTTGGTGAGGACCGAGCCAGCTATTTGCCTCGAGAACTTCACCATCGGTGTCCTCGCCGTTGCGCAATATCTCCCAGCACATATCCATGCCCGGGCGGAAGTCGATGCGCCGAGTCACGGTAGGGCGGGTTGCAGGGTCAAGGGAAGCTGTATTCACAGGGGCTCCATTGGGGTCGTTGGTTCTTTATTGGTTGCACTCTTGCGACAGGCCGTGGTGAGATCGACGTGATGCAGCGCTCGCGATGGCGCGGCATCGGCGTTCAGAACTCTCCCAGTCGTTCACCTTGGTTGACAAGTTGAGAGAACCTTCTCACGGCGAGCTGTGTTTGTCAAGCGAGGTGAACTACAATCACGGGACATGCCGAAGAGCATCCAAATCCTTCTCCGCGACGCCCGCAGTGCGATCGAGGCCGCCGTCCGCGCCGATCTCGCACAGAACGGCTTCGGCGATGTCGCGCCCTCGCACTCCGCGCTCTTGCGCAACCTCGGCGAGGACGGTTCTCGCCCCAGCGAACTCGCCGCCCACGCCGGCGTCACGCGCCAAGCCATCACCAAGCTTGTAGACGAGCTCGAGCGGCTCGATCTCGTGCGCCGCGATCCAGACCCGGACGACGGGCGCGGCGTGATCGTCAGATACACCGAACGCGGACGCGCCGGCGTTGCCATCGCTCGCGAGCGGATGCTCGCACTCGAGCGTGGCTACGCCGCGCAGGTCGGCGCCGACCGCTGGGCCGAGGTGCGCTCAACCCTCGAGACCCTGTTCGGTGACGATTGAGCCGACCGCCGTTTGACGGAGGCTTCCAAACGAGGATCTCGTTGATCCGGCCGATTTGATGCCCCATCTGACTTCCAGCGCCTAAGCGACTCGGCTGTCCGTCAGAAATCGGCGGATTTGCTGGTCAATCTGTAATGGAGCTAGCCGGGCTCGAACCGGCGACCTCCTGGGTGCGATCCGACGACACCTTCTGTTTGTGCGAGTTCCCCTTCCGACTTCAGAGCATCCACCTTCGTTCTGGCGACGGCCCGGAAGGGCGTCCTCAGATCGGAGCTGCCGGAGCAGGAGGCGGCAGTGAAACGACCGGGCGTCCTGCGAGCCGCTGAACCAGTCGCCTCCCACGCGGCCGGATGAGGGCCTCGGTCCGGGTCCACTCCGGGTTCCGTGACGCGCGGGCGCAACGCGTGCGATCGCCAACACGGCGTTCTGGCGTTGCTTCGACTCGCGCGACCGTGAACCGCCATCGCGACGATCGCCTTCACGGCGAAGGACTCGTCCCGCGCCAACGCCCATGGACCGCTGAATCGTCGCCGAAGATCATGGGAACTCTCGGCTTATGTCCCCTCAGGCTGAGATGCACCGCGGCGCGGGTTCGGTCCGCACGACCAAGGGCACATCAGCAGCGCCGATCTGGTGATGCGCGCTTGCCGCGCTGAGCGGGTGCGCTCGCTGTTGGACCGAGAATGGCTGCGGTTCAGGCAGAGGAGGACCGAGCAGAACCGACGGACTCAGGCTGCGGCAGCCGCCTCGGTGAGGGCAGCGAGTAGAGCGGTGACTGCTGGTGGGTCGGGTGGGTCGCCGTAGGTCGCGGCGTAGATGCGTCGCGGCAGGCCGGGGAGCTTGTTAGCGCTGATGCCATCGGCGTGGTGGGCGCGCAGGGCCAGGCCCGGTAGCGTGGCTACGCAGAGGCCCGCGGCGACGAGGGCTTGGATGAGCACCATGTCGTCGGACTCGTAGCCGATGCGCGGTTCAAAGCCGGCGGTGTGGCAGAGCGCGAGGAGGTGGCCGCGGCAGCGTTCGCAGCCGGCGACCCACGTAGCCTTGCTGAGGCTGGCCAGGCCACGGGTGCGGTGGTCGGCCAACAGGTACATCGGGTCGTCGAGCAGGTAGTGGAGGCGGATTCCGGGGGGCTCGTCCTCGGCGTCGTCGTAGCGGAAGACGATCGCCAACTCGACGCGTCCCGTCCGTAGCAGCTCGAGCGCTTCGGGCGGATGGGTATCGATCGAGCTGATCTCCAAGCCTGGGTGCTCGCGCTTGAGCTCGGCCGCCGCGCGGGGCACCAGCGAGCTGATCGCGGAAGCAAAGCCCGCTAGGCGCACACGCCCGGTGCTCAGGCCGACGTGGGCGGACAGTTCCGCGTCGGCCGCGTCGATCCGGCCGATGATCTCGGCGGCTCGGTCGGCCAGCAGGCGGCCGGCTTGGGTCAGGCGGATGCCCCGGCCAGCCCGCTGGACGAGTTGGGCCCCGGTTTCAGCCTCGAGTCGCGCGAGGTGATGGCTGACCGATGGCTGCGAGTAGTCCATCTCCCGCGCCGCTGCGGTCACCGACCCAAGGCGGGCGACCGCGTCGAGCACGCGCAGGCGGGTCACGTCGAGCATCTATCGATCCTATCTATCGATAAGCACGAGATTTGGCATTGGACGAATGCGTCGTGGCAAGGCAAGGTAGCGGACATGTCCGCTACCACGATCCAGCCAATCGGCCAGCTCGACCAGCTCATCGGCGGCGTTCGCGCCGCCACCAATGACCGCGCCGACTGGGCGACGACCGCTCAGCGCGTCGCCGAGCAGTTGCGCGCGCATCTGCCCGGCCCAGCCATCCTCACGCCCGCGCAGCGCCTCGGCTCGCCCGACCGCGCGGAGAGCCACACCCTCCATGTCGAGCCTGACGGGTCGTTCTCGATCATCGCCGTCGTCTGGCGGCCGGGGCAGGTGACCCGGATTCACGACCACACCACCTGGTGCGTCTTTGGCGTTATCCAGGGCGTAGAGCACGAAGACGTCTTCGACGCCGACCTCAACCTGATCGGCCACAGCGACGGCCGGGTCGGCGACGTCAACGGCTTTGCTCCGCCCGGCGACATTCACCGCGTCCACAACACCAGCGACAACGTCGCGATCTCCATTCACATCTACGGGACCGACATCACCCGCATCGGTTCCAGCGTCCGCCGCTACTACGACCTCCCGGCCGAGCGATGAGCGTCCGCACCGAGGTCGTATCCAAGGCCGAGTGGGACGCCGCGCGCATGGCGCTCCTGGCTAAGGAGGAGACCCGGCAGGGCGCTCCCGCCGGCCTCCCACAAGATCGCGTCGGCTCCTGGACGCGTCGCAGCGACGAATACACCCCAAAGCAGCTCGTCGGAGGCCGTTCATGACCGTCCAATGCCTGGAGCACATTGGCATCGTCGTCGACGATCTCGCGGCGGCGTCTGCGTTCTTCGCCGCACTCGGGCTCGAAGTCGAGGGCGAGGCGTCTGTCGAGGGCGACCTGGTGGACCACCTCAACGGGCTCAAGGGCGTGCGTGCGGACATCGTGATCCTGCGAACCCCGGATGGCAACGCCAAGGTCGAGCTGGCCAGGTACCACTCGCCCGCATACGAGAGCGAGAACAGGCCGGTGCCGGCCAACGCCCCGGGCATCCGCCACATCCTCTTCGTCGTCGACGACATCAAGGCATCACTCGCCGCCCTGCAAGCGCATGGCGGCGAGCTGGTCGGCGAGCTGGTCAACTACGAGGACACCTACTGGCTCTGCTATGTGCGCGGACCGGCCGGGACCATCGTCGAGCTGGCGGAGAAGATCAGCTGATGTTGTTTGGTCAAGAGCACGTCGCCCGATACCGCGAAACCGACGGTCAAGAAGGCCACGACTGGCAGGGCACTGCGGTGTTGCTGCTCATCACCACCGGGCGCAAGACGGGTGCCAGGCGGACCACGCCACTGATCTACCAACGCCACGGAGACGACTATCTGGTGGTCGCGTCCAACGGCGGCGCCGATCCACCCGGCTGGTTTCTCAACCTCCAAGACGATCCGAACGTGGCCGTGCAGGTCAAAGCCGACCACCACACCGTACGGGCGCGTGTCGCCACGCCCGAGGAGAAACCCGAGCTGTGGCGCATCATGACCGCGACCGGGACACCCTACGACGAGTTCCAGGCCAAGGCCAACCGCGAGATCCCAGTCGTGATCCTCGAGCCACGCTAGGCCCAGCGGCCGTTTGACCCCGCCACGCCAAACGCTTCCGGCCCAGGACAAGCCGCACGGCTCGACGGTCCCATGACCGTGCGTAACCGGAACGTCTTGCGGGCGCCGCGCAGCACCGGGTCGCCGTTCCGCTTTTCTTGCCTTTGAAGACAAAACCGCCGATCAGCGCGCTAAACAGCGAGCCGCCGATCAGCGCCGCGTCGCGGCTCCGCTCGAATTCAGCAGCGGCTTGCGCGAGGCCACCAACAAGATGAAGGCCGCCATCCCGAGCACCGGGGCGTACTCGCTGAACCAGGCGCTGCGGCAGACCTCGCGCGTGGCGCCGCCGGAGCGGTCGGTGGTGTCCCAGCTCCTGCGGTGGACGGTCGCGGCGCCGCATTCGCCGCGGGTGCCCTATTGGGCTGGATGCTCCGGTCGGCCGGCCGGTCTGAGGCTCCGATCAGTAGGTAGGTGTCGAGCGGGCCTTTGCCTTTGATTTCGATGGTGCCGCGTGGCTCCAGGTCGTAGCGCGCGCGCAGCCGGTCAAACGTCCGAGGGGTGACCTGGATCGCGCCGCGCGGGGCGTGGGACTCCATGCGGCTCGCGGTGTTCACCGTGTCGCCCCACAGGTCGTAGATGAACTTCGCGCGGCCGATCACGCCGGCGATCACCGGACCGGTGTCGATTCCGATTCGCACCTCGAGCGGGAGACCGGTGTCGGCGGCTATGCGCGCAAGGGCGGGTCTCATCGCAAGCGCCATGTCTGCGATGGCCTCCGCGGGCTGCTCGCGCGGCTGCGGGATGCCGGCAGCCACCATGTAAGCGTCGCCGATCGTCTTGATCTTCTCGAGCCGGTGCCGCGCGGCGAGCTGATCCCAGGCTGCGAACACGCGGTCGAGGACGGCCACCAGTTCGTCCGGCGGGAGCCGCTCAGAGAGCGGCGTGAAGTCGGCGATGTCCGCGAACAGAACCGTCACGTCCTGGTGGGCGTCGGCGATGACCCGATCGTCCCGTTTGAGGCGGGCGGCCACGGGCGCGGGCAACACGTTGAGGAGCAGGCGCTCGGACCTCGCGTGCTCGCGATCGCGCGCCTGCTCGAAGTGCCGCAGCAGCACGTACGCGACCGTCGTCACGCTCACGACGTTGAGCACGAAGAACGTGACCACGGCACCGTCGGGGATGTGTGGCGCTCCGGCGGCCAACGTGGGATCGATCGCCCCCGATGCCGCCACCAGTCCCGCGAAGGCGACCAGCCACGGCACCGCCTGGCGCGTGCCGACGAACAACAACGCGCCCAGCGGCGAGGTGAACGCCCATAGGCACACAGCCGAGGAGTTCCTGAACCCGCCGAGGCTCCACTGGAGGGCGAACGGCAACACGAGGGTCAGCCACAGCTGACTGCGTCTGAACCACTTGTCGCGGTGCGTGCGGGCGAACGCGACTAGCCCGAAGGTGGAAGCGACCTGGTACGCGAGCGGGATCGCGGCCGACACCCACAGGCCAAGGGCCGCGAATGTCCCCACCCACACGAACGCCAGGCAGCCCATTAGCGCTGAGGACAGAACCAGCACCGTCTTGCGAAGACGAAGCTCCTCCGAGTCCGAAGGCAAGACGCCAATCTCGGCCACGCCGCGCAACCACGCGACGGGTAAGTGCGACTGCCTGCAAGCTCGTCGCTCAGCCATGTCCCCGGGTGCGGTCGGGAGCCACTCGGGCGGAAACGCGGCAGGAACAGGTGGAAGCGCGTTCGATCCGGACCGTGGGTAGTCCGGGATGAGCCGCAGCGCGGCTTTGCCACACGGCCGCGGCGCGATCGCTGGGAGAAGATCCTCGTGTGTCATGAGCAGGCGGATCGAGCTCAGAACCTGAAGGTCGGCGGCGTTTGGGACTTCGCCCCCGATCGTCCCGTCCGCGATCGATTCGTCAACCGGATCCAGCAAGTCCGATAGGTGGGCAAGGTCTGCGCGGACCTGCTCGGCGTCGATTTGGTAGACGATTCGTCTGAAGTAGCTCATCACCGGCTTAAGCGCATAACCCGCGAGCGCGGGCGTGGGCACCCCCAGGATGTAGCGCGCGAACCAGGCGCGAGCGACGTTGTCGCGACCGCCCGCCCACTGGAACATCCGACGCGCCAGCGGCTGTAGCTCGTCGTGGCCGAAGCGCTCGACCCGTTCCACCGCGGCGCGGTGCTCGAGATCGGCGGGGAACAGTCCGGCGCTGGGCGCAAGCCGATCGAGCTCCCGCACGATCGCGAGCGTGCCCTGGACCTTGCGGGAGTCGATCTGCAGCGCGGGGACTGTCCAGCCGCGGAAGCCGCGCAGCCGAACGCCGATCCGGTGCAGACCAGGGAGAAGGTCGTGCGCCTGGTACGGGATCCCCGTGAGCTCGAGCGCCAGCTTCGAAGCTAGAACCGGGTGCGAGTGCCTCATCCCATAGAGGTGCGCTCTGACGTACGGCCTCCTATGCGGCTCCGCGCCGTCCGTCACGGCCGTGCCTCGAACGCAAGGTTGAACGGCGTCTCGGCCACGCGCCGGAAGTGGGTGAAGCCACCCGCTTGGACGACCTCACGGATCCTTGTCTCGCCTGCCTGCGCGCCGAGCGCCAGCCCGACCTCCTGCGAGAGCGACGCGGGCATGCACAACAGGGTCGAGAACGCGTAGTAGGCGCGGCCGACGGGGTTGAGATTGTCCTCGACCAGGTCGCCTGCACGCGGCTCGACGATCATCCAGGTGCCGTTGGGCTTCAGCGTCTGGAGTACGTGTCGCGCGGCGCCGACCGGGTCGCCCATGTCATGAAGGCAGTCGAACATCGTTACCAGGTCATAACCGGACCCGCCGTATGCCGCCGCGGGCGCGATGTCGAAGCTGACCTGCTCGGCGACCTCCGCTTCATGCGCACGCTGACGGGCGGTCTCGATCGAGCGATCGTGGTAGTCGTAGCCCGCGAACGTCGAGCTCGGGAACGCCTGCGCCATCAGGATCGTCGAGGCACCATGGCCGCAGCCGACATCCGCGACCATCGCGCCTCGCTGGAGCTTGTCCACGACGCCGTCGAGCGCCGGCAGCCATTCGGAGATCAGGTGGGCGTTGTAGCCGGGGCGGAAGAACCGCTCGCAGCCCTCGTGCACGTCGTGGACATGCTCGTGCCAGCCGAACCCCTCCCCGCTACGGGCCTTCTCGACGATCCGCGGCGAACCGATCACCGCCCCGAGCGCGATCTGAAAGAACCCCGGCAAGTACGCCGGGCTGTCCGGATCGGCCAGCGCCACGGCCTGCTCCGGCGGTAGCGAGTAACAGCCGCTGCCCGGATCGTAGGAAACAAAGCCGCCGGCCGCCTGGGCGTTCAACCACTCCCGCACATAGCGCTCGGCGGTGCCGGTGCGCTCCGCAAGCTCGGCCGGCGTCAGCCCGCCGGCTCCCGCGAGCGCGCGGTACAGGCCTAGCCTGTCGCCCATCACGACTAGCGCGGCGTTGAGCGTGGCGCCGACCTCGTCCACTGCCCGAAGCACGAACTGCAGCAGCTTGTCGCCGTCGACCTCGACGGCCTGCTCGACTGGACTCATGATGCCCTCCTCGGTCGTTTGAGCGCAAGCGAAGCTAGACCGCCGAGGCGGGTGGTTCATGAGGCATTCGCCCTATCTTCAGCTTGCGACAGGCTGGCCGATCAGGCCATGCCGCATTGCGAACAGGCTCGCCTCGGCGCGCGATGACGCGCCGATTTTCATGTAGATGTGCTCGATGTGATTGCCGGCGGTCTTCGCAGAGATGCACAGCCGCGCTGCGATCTGCTTGTTCGAGCTGCCGCATGACAGCAGCGAGAGCACCTCCACCTCTCTGGCCGTCAATCCGGAGGGCCACTCGCGCCTGCGCGAGACGGGTTGCCCCGCCGCCCCGAGCACGGCTTGGACCGCCTCGCCATCCAGACGGCCTGCCCTGACCTCCGCTTCCAACAGCTCCGCCGCTCGTCCAGGCTCGTAGCGCGGACGGTGAGCCCGCGGCTCGCTCAGCGCCCGGTACACGTCGGCTGCCGCCAAAAACCGCGCCGACGGCGACAGCGACCCCGCCGCCAGCCCCCGCGGATAGCCAGACCCGTCGAGCCGCTCGGCGTGCCTGGCGGCCAGCTCGGCGACGCCCGCCAGTGCGGGCGCGTGGGAGAACATCCGCAACGTGTAGTACGGGTGCATCCGCACCCGCTCCAGCTCCGCGGGCGACAGCGTCCCGGGCTTCTCCCAGATCGCATTCGAGACGCCCAGCCGCCCCAGGTCGTGCACCAGCCCCGCCCGGCGAAGCTCGCGCACTTGCAGCTCGGAGAACCCTGAGCGCCGGGCCGCCGCGCATGCCAGCTCCGCCACCCCGCGCGAATGGCCGGTCATAAACGGTGACTTCAGGTCGGCCAAGTCCGAAACAGCCTCAAGCGCACCGTCCACCTCGGACCCCGACAGCGTCGGACGGAGCGCCGGCTCGGCGCCGATCACCTCATCCCAGCTCGTCGTGGCATCAAGGCCCGCGAGCAGCCGCGGGGCGCCAGCACGGAGGCGATCGACCAGTCCGGGATCGAACTGCGTACCGCGCCGCTGAACGGCAGCCTCGACCGCCGCCTCGGCGCCACCCAGTCGCCGGCAAAACTCGACGATCAGCGCAAGCTGCACCAGCCGCGAAGCGATCGCGATCCGCTCTCCCTGCAAGCCGCTCGGCGTTCCCTTGCCGTCCCAGCGCTCGAAGACCTGCAGCAACGCGTGTGCGACCCTGTCGCCGAGGCCGAGCCCAAGCGCGACGCCGCCTGCGATCCGGCAATGGGTGTTCTCAAACGCCTCGGCAAGCTCGCGGCCCGAACCAATCAGCGACCCGAGTAGGCGCGTCCGGTGAGCCAGACCGCCGTCTCCACCGAGGTGACGTATAACAAACCCGGCCCGCGCCGCTCCCACCATGTCGACCGGGAACCTGTCGGCCTTCAGCGCGATGTCATCCCCGAACCAGCGAGCTTGCTCGTGCGCATCCGCGTGGCAGCCAACCCAACCAAGCAGCGCCACGTAGTACACAACCGCCCGCTCCTGCTCATCGAGACCGACTTCCTCAGCCAGCCTCAGGGCGATCCGACACGAACGCAGCAGATGCTCCATCGGCTGCCCAAGGCCAAGATCCACCGCCAACGACAACGCCGCCACCAACTCCGCCAGCCGAAGCTCGCCACCCTCGTCCACGACACCCACAACCGCACACTGTAGGTCGCCAACCCGGGGCACGGCGCTAGATTCCGGTGAGATCACTGCCAGCCGGCTTCGCTGCCGTAGGCCGTCCGGTTGGCTAGGCAGCCTTGCGGCGCAACCGACAGCTCGGCCCGGAAGGCCTGCATCTCGCCGTCCATTCGTCTGTCAGCGAGAGCAAGAATCGATCAAGCGCCCCCCAGCGAGCCGAGCAATTCGCTGCTCATTCAGGGCGTGATGCAGGCGCCGGTCCGCGCCCGCGCGCACGACTGCGACTGCATCGTTGGTGGGGACTCAGACGGCGACGCGGCCGCCGTCGGCGGGCAGGATCGCTCCGTAGACGAAACGTGCGTCGTCTGAAGCGAGGAAGCTGACGGCGCCGGCAATCTCGTCGGGGGTTGCGCCGTGCCCCGCCGGTGTGCTTGAAGCCAGGACATCGAACATTTCGCCCATCGCGGCGGTCGCGGGGGTGCGGGTTGGCCCTGGTGCAACGGTGTTGACCCGGACGCCCTGGGCGGCGTACTCCGCGGTCCAGGCCTTGGTCAGCGACTCGACGGCGGCCTTGGACGCGCCGTAGGTAGCCAAGCCGTTCATGCCGATGGTGGCGGCCATGGAAGAGATGTTGATGATCGAGCCGCCGCCTTTGGCGGCCATGCGGGGTGCGATCGCCGCGGTCAGGAAGAATGGCGCTTTGACGTTGACATCGAAGGTGACGTCGAAGGCATGTTCTGTTGTCTGGTCGGTGGGGCCGCCGGGGAAGACGCCGGCATTGTTGACCAGCACGTCAACGTCGCCGGTCGTCTCGGCGAGCCGTTTGACATCCTCGAAGCTGGCGAGGTCAGCGGCGATGAACCGTGCTTTGCCCCCAGCCGCCTCGACCGCCTCTACGACCTCGCGACCGCGGTTCTCATCGCGGCCGCTGATGATCACCTCAGCGCCGTCGCTGGCCAGGCGCTCTGCGACTGCTCGCCCGATACCTGATGTGCTGCCGGTAATGAGGGCTGTCTTGCCATGAAGTGCCATGTCTGTGTGTGCTCCTGTCTTGTGGTCACGAACCAAGGCAAACTGGATTGCGTGCTCCACTCTAGCAGATAGTGGATTGCCCACTCCAGTCTGTGGGTAGACTCAGACCATGAGCACTCCCGCCGCTCGCTCCCCGCGTCGGTTGACGCGAAAGGGCCAGGAGACCCGCCGGCGGATCGTCGACAGGGCGGCCGATCTGATCTTCAAACAGGGCGTCGCCCACACGACCATCGAGGATGTGCGCACGGCCGCGGATGTCTCAAGCTCGCAGCTCTACCACTACTTCGACGACAAGCCGGCCCTGGTCCGGGCCGTGATCGACCACCAGGCCGACACGATCGTCGATGGCCAGCAGACGTTTGATCTGAGCAGCTTGGAGGGCTTGCGCGCCTGGCGTGACTGGGTGATCGAGCACCAGCGAGAGCTCAACTGCAGCGGCGGCTGCCCAATCGGGTCGCTCGGAAGCGAGCTCGCCGCGACCGATCCGCAAGCAAGAGCCCAGCTCGCCCACGCTTTCAAGCGGTGGGAAGCGGCAATCCAGAGCGGCCTTCGAGAGATGCACCTCCGCGGCCGGCTCACTCCCGACACCGATCCCGACACGCTCGCGCTCGCGCTGCTCGCCGCGTTGCAAGGCGGCCTGCTCCTCACTCAGATCCAACGCGACACCAAACCGCTCGAGGCCGCACTGGACTCGATACTCGACCTCATCGCCAGACTCGGCGCCCGCAGCTAACGCGAAGAGACCGGTCGGACCGCAAGGTGCAGAGGGCGACCGCTGGCCTGGGTGCCGGCAGGCGCGTTTGGATATCAGTGCGAGTTCAGGCGCGGCGGCGACAGCCGAAACGCGCGCAAACGCCGCGCAAGGACAGCTATCGCCTCCGCGGCAAGGACCTCGACGCCAGGATCGGCGCCAAACCCGCCGAAATCGGCTGACTCAAACTCCTCGGGCACCTCGCCGACGGCCGCAGAACGCCGCACAACGCGCCGGTCACCGATCGGACCTCCGGATCGAGACGGCTAACTAGACTGCGCGGAGTGAGCGCGACGGTGACCCTCGAGGCCTGGGGCCGCGGCGACCTGCCGCTGCTCGAGCGGCTGATGGGCGACCCGCGCATGACCGAGCACCTCGGAGGCCCCGAGAGCCCGGACCAGCTGCGCGAGCGCCAGGGCCGCTACGAGCGCCTCGAGGGCAACGATCGCATGTTCAAGATCGTCGACGTGGCGAGCGGCGCCGACGTCGGCTCGGTCGGCTTCTGGACGAAGGAGTGGCGCGAGGAACAGGTCTACGAGGCCGGTTGGATGGTCGTGCCGGAGGCCCAGGGCCGCGGCATCGCGATGACGGCGATCGCGCAGGCGATCGAGCTCGCTAAGCGCGACGACACGCACCGCTTCATGCACGCCTTCCCGAACGTCGACAACGCGCCGTCGAACGCGATCTGTCGCAAGCTCGGCTTCGAGCTGCTCGAGGCGTGCGAGTTCGAGTTCCCGAAGGGGCACTTCATGACCTGCAACGACTGGCGCCTGGACCTGCGCGCCTAATCAAAGCGACCATCGCCGCTCAAGCCTCGCCCTAGGCGCTCGACCTTCGCGCCGACGGTCGCTTGGCTTCTGAACCCGAGACCCGGATCAATCCAACCCTTAAGTGGCTTCGTTTTCGACCGGCGTGGGTGGCCTACTTTTCGGACCGGCCTTGACATCCGGTGCCCGGATGGTGGGAGCGATCGTCCCCATCAGGACTTCCGCATCGTCATAGCGCTCCAAGCACGCGCCGGACGCGCGCGCCTCGGCATCACGTTGAACGACAAGCCAATCAGTCCGCCGGAGACCCATCGCGACGAGGCCCTCCGATAGCAACGCGCAACCTTGTCCAGCTAGGTTGCCGCCCTTCGCTCCTTGTGACGCTCGGCTTCGTAGCTGGAGTGGCCGGCGGCGGTGAGGGCAAGGTCGATGGGGCATTCTCCGGCTTGGTCGCAGGTGGCGTGATCGCAGAGTCGGCAGAGGTGCCGGGCCGCCGGCCGGTCCTCCGGTAGGGCGGGCAGGACTTTCTCGAGCAGATGGGTCAGCTGCCGGCGTTCGCTCTCCGATAGGGGGGCGAGGATGTGGGCGAGGGCCTGGCGGCGCGCGCGGGTGATCCGTTGGGTCGCGCGACGTCCGCTGGAGGTGAGGGCGAGAGCGAGCGTCCGGCCGTCCGGTCCGGCTTGGCGTTGCACGAGTCCGGCCGCGGTGAGCCGTTCGAAGAGGCGGACAGTGCCCGAGCCGGTGAGTCCCAGGATCGGCGCGAAGAAGGTCACGGATTCCTGCGGATATGTCGCCACGGCGATCAGAGCGGCGGGGGCGGCGGCGACATGGTCCAGGTCCCGCTCGCCGGCTGAGCGCTGGGCGTCGGCCACGGCCAGCGCGAATGTCCCGATCAGATTCAGGTCGCGATGAAAGACTGACTCACTCATCTATGCTGTAGCGTATCGCTCAGCTCGGTCGGAGAGAGGAGCAGTCGTGCACGCAGAGGCGTTTGGCAGCTTCGATGGGCGGGTCTGGCTCAATGCCGCCCATCAAGGTCCGCTTCCCGCGGCTGCGGCAGCCGCCGCTCACCAGGCGGTCGCCGAGAAGGTCTCGCCAGGCCGGATCGCGGACGAGGCCTTCTTCGCGCTCCCCCGCGAGCTGAAGCACGCGCTGGGACGCCTACTGGGCGTCCCGGCCGCCGAGGTCGTGTTGGGCAACAGCACCACCTACGGCCTGCACCTGCTGACCCACGGGCTCTCATGGCAGGCCGGTGACGAGGTCCTGCTCGTCGATGGCGACTTTCCCGCCACCGTGATCCCGTGGCTGGCCCTTCGGGGCCGGGGCGTCCGCGTCCGGATGCTCAAGCCCAGTCGGCGCCCGCTGAGCCCGGAGGAGCTCGAGCGTGAGATCACCCCCGCGACGCGAGTGTTCTGCTCGAGCTGGGTGTTCTCGTTCACGGGCGAAGCGATCGATGTGCACGCCATCGGCGCGCTCTGCCGTGAACGCGGGGTGCGCTTCGTGCTGAACGCCTCCCAGGCGATCGGGGCACGCCCGATTGACCTGAGCGCTGCGCCGGTCGATGCGCTGGTGAGCTGCGGCTTCAAGTGGCTGTGTGGACCCTACGGCACCGGCTTCTGCTGGATCGAGCCCGGTCTGATCGAACGCCTGGAATATGAGCAGCCGTACTGGCTAACGCAGATGCACGGCAGCGATCTCCGCCACGAAGCGGCATACGAGCTGCGGACAGATCTTGGCGCCGCCCGCTACGACGTCTTCTGCACCGCCAACTTCCTCAACTTCGCGCCCTGGTGCGCCTCGCTCGAGCTGCTTCTGGAGATCGGCATCGAAAACATCGCCGCCTACGACCAGATGCTCGTCGGGCGCCTGATCGACGGGCTCGCAGACACCGACTGGGAGCTCGTGAGCCCCCGCCAAGAGCCCGAGCGCTCCACCCTGGTGGTCGTGGGTCACGCCAACCCCGACCGGATCGCCGCTGCAGCGGCCGCGCTCGCCGACGCTGGGATCGACATCGCCGAGCGCGCCGGCAGTCTGCGCCTCTCGCCGCACCTCTACAACACGACCAGCGATATCGACCGCGCTCTCGCCGTCGGTCTGTCGACAACGTGATAAGTAGTTGACTAGCTTGAGCCTATCTAGTAGGTTTATGACTATGAAGGATCCAAAGCCCCAACGATCGCCTCTGGGCCTGGTTGTGCTCTGGATGCTGGTCGAGGGGCCCAAGCACGTGTATCGGATCCAGAAGCTGATCGAACAACAGGGAAAGGACCGGGTCGTCAACGTGCGGGCGCGCGCGAGCCTGTATCAGACAATCCAGCGACTGATGCGCCTCGGGCTGGTCGTGGTGCACGAGACGGTGCGCACACCGACGTATCCCGATCGGATCGTGTACGCGATCACCGACGCCGGGCGTGAGGCCGCGTCGCAGTGGCTGCGAGAGATGTTGAGCGTGACCGGCGAGGAGTTTCCCGAGTTCATCGTCGCGGTGTCGCTGCTATTCGGCTTGGAGCCGGATGACGCGCGCGCACAGCTCGAAATACGGAGCGAGAAGCTCGCAGCCGAGCTCGCCGACGCTGAGGCGCAGCTACGTAACTACCCATGGCTGCCGCGCCTGTTCCTGCTCGAGGAGGAGTACCGGCGGGCGGTCCTGCATGCCGAGTTGTCATGGCTCGGAGGAGTGATCGATGACCTTCGCGAGGGACGGCTGAGCTGGAGCGAGGAGCAGCTGCGCCACACCTTTGAAGCGTTGCACCCACCAGACCACGACGAGGAGGACCGCTAGATGACGGCGATGATCGAGGCAGCGGGCCTCCGCAAGCGCTACGGCAAGACCACAGCACTCGACGGACTTGACCTGGTCGCCCAGGCCGGACAGGTAGTAGCGGTCCTCGGACCCAACGGAGCGGGCAAGACCACTTTCGTGCGAGCGGTCGCGACGCTGCTGAGGGTCGACTCAGGGATGCTCCGGGTGGCCGGTTATGACGTGCGCCGCCAGCCCGACCGGGTTCGTGGCGTGATCGGGTTGGCGGGGCAATTCGCGGCCGTGGAGCCGGCGATGAGCGGACGCGAGAACCTCGAGCTGGTCGCACGGCTGTTCGGGCTGGACCGCCGAGCGGCGAGGGCCAGCACCGAGGCAATGCTCGCGCAGCTCGGCCTGCTCGAGGCTGCCGACCGGCTGGCGCGAACCTATTCAGGGGGGATGCGCCGTAAGCTCGACCTTGCCGCGAGCCTCGTCGGCTCTCCTCGACTGCTGCTCTTGGACGAGCCGACGACCGGGCTTGACCCCCGCGCGCGGATCGAGTTGTGGGACGCGATCCGCAAGCTCGTCGCGGCGGGCACCGACGTGCTGCTCACCACCCAGTACCTGGACGAGGCCGATCATCTCGCCGACCAGCTGGTGATCATCGACCACGGCCGAGCGGTCGCCTCGGGGACGCCCGTCGAGCTCAAAGCGCGGATCGGCGCCAACGTGATCGAGGTGCGGGTCCGCCACCGCGAGCAACTCGGGCAGGTCGCGCACTCCCTGGAACGTCTGGGACAGGGAGAGGTGCAGATCGACGAGCCGACGCGACGAGTCAGCGCCCGGGTCACGTTCACAGGGCCGAAGCTCATGGAGGCGCTGGCATCGGTCCAATCAACCGGCATCGAGATCGAGGACATTGCGCTACGCCAGCCGAACCTCGACGAGGTATTCCTGGCCCTCACCGGCGAGTCTGCCGCCGACGGCCGAACCCTGACCACTCCCGCTCACGCGGCCTAGAGAAGGCGGACACCACCATGACCGCGATCGCCGCCACACCAGTCCACAGACCCCCGGCGCTCGCGACGAGCTGGCTGATGGTCACCCGCCGGGCGCTCTTGCGGTTCGTGCGCACCCCGCAGCTGATCGTGCTCTACACGATCCAGATGTCGCTGTTCTTCCTCATCTACCGCTACCTGTTCGGAGGCGCGATCCGCGGCGTCGGGATCCCTTTCGTCGACTATCTCGTTCCCGGCTTCATCGCCACCGGCGTGCTGTTCACCGGCATCGGCACATCGGTGGAGATGGCCCAGGATCTCGAGCAGGGATTCGTCGACCGGCTGCGCTCGCTGCCGATCCCGCGAAGCTCGGTGCTGGCTGGGCGCGCCATCGCCGACACCGCGATCCTGACCTGGAGCCTCGGCGTCACCACCGCGATCGCGTTCGCGGTCGGCTTCCAGCTTCACGGCACCACGCTCGAGGGCCTGGCCGCGTTCGGGCTCGTGATCGCGTTCGGATTCGTGTTCGAATGGCTGTTCCTCGCGCTCGGAATGTTCGCCGGCAACGGTCAGGCCGCCCAGGGCATGGGGATGATCGTGTTCCCATTCGCGTTCATCTCGAGCGCCTACGTGCCGGTCTCCACGATGCCCGGCTGGCTGCAGGTGTTCGCCAAGCACCAGCCACTCACTCCGATGGTGGACGCCGTTCGCTCCCTGACCCTTGGCCCCGACGCTCAACGGCTGCTCGGCCACACCACCTCCTACTTCCTCATCCGAGCGGCGCTCTGGTCACTTGGAATTCTCGCCGTCTGCGTCCCACTCGCGATCGCCAAATACCGCCGCGGCTAAACCGCTGAAGCTCGCCCAGGACGACGTTCGATCAACCCGCTCACGCCCACCCAGACGAAAGGCACTGACCGATGTTCACGGCACCCCTGACGCCTCGCATGAGAACTCTGGTCACGCTGTTACTCGCGTCTACGATCGCGCTCGCCATGGGTGGCGCCGCGGGCGCCTCGAGCCCGGCGCCCAGTGGCCCGGCATCGGCTCCTTATCGCGGTCGGCTGGTCTCGGCCACCTTGCTCCAGCGGATTTCGCGCCGCAGCGTCGCCGGCGAGCTGACCCACGCTCGCCTCGGCGGCGGCGATCCCGCACTTGGCGCCCGAGCGGTCCGCTACGGGATTGCTGCCTATCGCGTCGTGTATGACACCGTGACCGCCGACGGACGGCGGACCCGTGCCAGTGGCCTCGTGGTGTTTCCCTCCAGCAGCGCTCGGAAGCTGCGAATCGTGATCTACGGCCACGGCACGTCAGGCACGAAAGTCGACTCACCATCGTCGTTCGGGCTCGACCCGCGCCAGGACGGCATCGAAGGTCGCTGGTCAAGCGAGCTGTTCGGATCGGCTGGATTCGCGGTCGCCGAACCTGACTACGTCGGTATGGGCCAGGGCCCCGGACGCCCCGAGTACATGGTCGCGCAGTCCGAGGCCTCCGCGACCCTGGATCTGCTTCGGGCGTCAAACATCCTCGCCGCCCGTCGACGCCGCCGGATCGAACCCGGCGTGCTCGTGACCGGATTCTCAGAAGGCGGCGCGGCGGCGATGGCCTTCGCGCGACTGTTGAGCACGGGCCCGGACCGTGGCTTCCGGCTGCGGGCGCTGGCACCGGTGTCCGGGCCCTACGACCTGAGCGGCGCTCAGCTACCAGGCATGTTCAACGGGCGAGTCGCTGGCGTGGTCGCTCCGTACTACATCGGCTACACGCTCACCGCGTGGAACCCGCTCTACCACCTCTATACGTCGCCGAGCATGGCGTTCCGCGCACCATACGCCGCCACGATCGAAGCGCTGTTCAGCGGCCGCTACCAGGACACAGAGATCGAGGCGTCGCTGCCACCGAACCTCGCCCGCCTGCTCACGAACCGCTTCCTCGGCCTCCTACGTCACCCGACCGGGGCGCTCCGACACGCCGTCTCAGTCAATGACACCTGTGTCGGCTGGACTCCGCACGCTCCGGTCCGCCTCTACGCGGCGCGCGGCGACACCGTCGTGACAGACGTCAACGCCGAGCATTGCCAGCGCACTCTCGCGGCCCGTGGTAGCTCCGTTCGCATCATCCCGCTCGGTGATGTCTCGCACGACGTGTCGGACTTCGTAGCGCTCCCGAGGATCCTCCGCTGGTTCGGGACCCTGCGATGATCGCCCGTGGAACCGATCAGCGCCCCGCCGTCCGATGGTGGCATCAGCCTCGAGTCGCCGCGCGACGCTGACGTCGGCGCCTGAGCACAGCCGACTGAATAACGGCGTGAAGGCCGGGCAAGATCACGGCTTCCTGGCGGCGGTGCCTGGGAGGCGGACGAGCGGGTCTGGGAGCGGCACATCGCTGAGCCCGTTTCGGAAGCCCTCTTGGTAGCTGCGGTAGTGCGGGGCCCACCCGAGATCTCGTTTGGCCTTGGCGTTCGTTGTCCCGCGGATCTGGGTCATCATTGAGACTCCGACCTCGCCGGCGGCGAGGCGCCCGATCCAGACCGGCACGCGCCGTGGGGCTTTGGCACCGACAGCGTCGGCCAGCGCGGGGATCCATTCGGCGGCGCGCGCAGGCTGGTCGTCGACTAGGTTGTAAGCGCCGGGCCGGCCACGCTCGATGGCGGCGAGCGTGGCTTGGGCGAGGTCGTCGACGTGGATGAATGACCACACGCCGGCACCGTCGCCGATGATCGGCAACTGGCGTTTGCGCACGAGTGCGACCAAGTCGCCGTCGAGGGCGAAGCTGGTGCCCGGGCCGTAGTGGTTGGCGTGGCGCAGCGCGATGCCCTCGAGCCCTGGGCATCCGATGACCTTCTGCTCCAGGTAGCGGATCGCGGCCAGGGTCGCGCGCTGGTTGGTCGGGGGGTCGGGGTCGAACGGGTCCTCTTCGCGCTTCAGGCCGTTGCCGGTGCGGTGGTAGTTCCAGTTGCCGTAGCTCTGGGCCAGGAAGCGCTGCGCGCCCGCTGCCTGTGCGGCCTCGAGCAGGTAGTCCAGTCCTTCGGTGCGCAGACGGTTGGTCAGCGCGAACTCGTGGTCAAACTTCTTGAAGCTCTTCACCCCGCTGAGGCCGGTCATCTCGTGGATCACGATCTCGGGCGCGGCGCGCATGAGCGCCTGCATCACGCTCGCGCGGTCCAGGCCGTCGGCGACGACCGGCTCGGCGCCCAGCGAGCGCAGCAGATGCACGCGCTCCGGCGAGCGTGCCATGGCGACGACCTCGTAACCCGCGGCCACCATCAGGGGAACGAGGCGCTTACCAGCCGCCCCGGTCGCGCCCGCGATGAATACCTTCATTAGCCAGCTCCTTTCTGAGGAACGACGAGAATCGTCGAACGATGTTCTACACTAGTACAGTGTACGAGACAGGTTCACTGTCCGTCAAGTAGTACGGTGTGCCAAATGTGTGACGCTGATCAGCAGCGCTGATGGCACCGGACGATTTTTCACGGGCCGACGCCAGCTCGATCTGGCTGCGTCCGGTCCGTGCCCGCCGCGGACCGCGGCCGCATCTCAGCCGCGAGGAGATCACCCGCGCTGCGCTCGAGCTGGCCGACGAGGAAGGACTCGAGGCAGTATCGATGCGGCGGATAGCGGCGAAGCTCGGCGCCGGCGCGACCTCGCTCTACTGGTACGTGAATCGCAAGGAGGACCTCTACGAGCTGATGGTCGACGAGCTGATCGGCGAGATCGCGCTACCAGCGAGACCGTCGGGCGATTGGCGGGCCGACCTGCGCGAGATCGCGATCCAGACCCGAGCGGTAATGGCAAACCACGACTGGTTTCCGCTGCTGGGGATACAGCCCGGCCTCGGTCCCAAGACCAGACGCTATGGCGGGCTCGCCAGTGCGCCGCTGGTGGCAATAGGACTGGGGCCCCCGGACTGGGTCCCGATCCTGGCCACCCTCAACAACTACGTTCTCGGGTTCATCCACCGCGAGAGCGCCTGGAAGCGACTCCGCGCGCGCAGCGGCCTTGACGATGAAGAATGGCGCGCGCGGCTGGAAACGCTAGCGGCGCGAAGCGGCCAGCAGGAACCCGAGCTAGCTGACGGGCTCCTCACCCGCGCTCAGCTACACGGCGACGAGAGCTTCCAGTTCGGACTCGAAATCGTCCTCGACGGCATCGCCATTCGGCTTCGAGAAATCCCCGGTCAACGTCCAGCCGGACGGTACGCCTGACGGCGAAAAATCATCCGGCCCCGCCTCTCGCACGCTGTCCTTGTCGCGAGGGCGGCCGCGGTCGGTGGCGAAGACGAAATCGTCGACGCTCGCCGGCTTGCGCTCAGCGCGCCAGGTGTTCAGCTCCTCGACGAAATCGAGGCTGAGGTTGACCTCTCGCACACCGGCCGGGCGGCGGCACCGATCCAGCACCAGCCTCTCACTGAGCGACGACGGAGTCGCTGGGAGGCCGCAGGCGCGCTGACGGGTCGTCCGGCGGGATCTTGGACACCGGCGCTCAGGCGAGCGAGTTCAGGTGCCGGTCAGTCGGAAGACGGGATGATCGGGTGCGATGCGGCGCAATTCGTCCCCTGAGGAGTCTGGTCCAACGCCGGCGAAAAACACGCCGACCTCGAACTTCCACTTCTTCAAGTAGGCGCGGAGCAGTGGTGGCTTTTCCTCGTCCGCGAGCTCGACCGCGCCGAACGATTGTGTGCGCCTGCCGACACGCAGCCTTCCCTGGCCGCTGGCACGAAGGTTCTTGACCCATTGCGTATGACCACGAGGCGAGACCAGATATTCGGCGCCTTCATAGCGCAAGAGGTTCACTGGGGTCTGTCGCCACTCGCCGGACTTTCGCCCCTTGACCTCTAACACGCGGGACCCGTACACGCTCACACCCAGTCGCGTTAGTACGGCAACAACTCGATTGAAGACATTGGTCGTGAACCAGCCCGGACGCTGGTAGTGCTCGGCCACGTCAGCCATTATCCCAACCCGGGACAGTCCATGGGCCCGGCGCCATGTCCCCGCTCTCGGCGCCGCGACTCTCGAGATTGGCGAGGAGGAGGAGGGCGCTCTGGGCGAGTTGGCCGTCGGTCCTGCTCTCGCTTCGGCGCGGGTCTCCGCCGAGGCGGCGGTGCTGTCGGGCAGGGTCCTATCCGAAGCTCACATTTCCGGTGGCGGAGAGGAAGTCGTATTCGGCGATCGGGCGGGCGTTGCCGCCGACTTTGCATTGGCCCTTGTTCTTGCCGCTGGTGTAGCGAGACGCGAGCAGCGCGTGGAGTTCGGTGGTATGGAGGGTGCCTTTGATGCCGGCGTACAGACCTGTTCCGTTCAGTACCGCGGTCGCCGAGGTTCCTGAGAAGATCGCCGAGCAGGTCGCCGTGTCGTGGGCTCTCGGCCTGTCGGTCAGGGATGCGACGTTGAGCTCGAACGTGCCCTTCTTCAGAATGACCTTCACGTAGCTGCCCTGGGGATCCGGTTTGCCGTTCCTGTCGCTGGCGAGGTATCTGCCGTAGTCGCCGATAGCGCCGGCGACGAGGATGGTGCCGCTCGTTCCGCTTCTCGCCGGGTGTGAGAACAGGTTGATTGCTCCGCCGGCTGGGCTGGCGGCGTTCGCCTGGAGGGCGCTGCCTCCGAGTAGCGCGGCTCCGGCCGCCGCGAGAATGATTGCTGTCTTGCCAGTTCGCATCTTCGACCTCCGGGTTAGAGAGCTGTCGCGTTCGGCGGGGGTGTCGCTCCCGGGATGATTGTGTTGGCGCTCGGCGGCGCTGTCGTCCGTCGTGAGGATGGTTTGGGGTCGTCCGGCCGGTGATTTCGTGCCAGCGTGGCGGGCTACGGGTGGTCCGACCTGGGTCGGACGGGAAGTCATCGCAGAGGGGGATGTGCGGCGCGTCGCGAGGCGGTACGGTCGCAGCGGAATGGGCGCGGTTAAGATGCTCCGCAAGCGGGCACGCAGATTTGATCTGGTCGCCGTCGATGCGACGGTGGCGGTGCTGCTCGGGGTGGTGTTCGTCGTTCAGGAAGCGTCGGTTGCGCGTCCCGGGGTCGTTTCGCTGCTGGCGGGTTCGGCGTGTGCGGCGACGGTCGCGTGGCGGCGGCGTGGTCCGGCGGTCATGACGGTCACCGCGGCGGTGTGCGTTGGCGTTCTGGTGTGGTCGGGTGGCAGCACGGATCTTGTGCCGACCGTGCTTGTGCTCAACGTGTACATGCTCGGGCGGCGCTCGGCCGAGCAGGGGTGGTCGCCGGTTGAGGTGCTGATGCTCGTGCTAGCGGTTCCGGCGCTGGCCTTCGTTCCTGGCAACTCTCGCGTCGCTGACTTCGTGTCGGTGTGGGCCTTCTTCGTCGCTGTGCCGTTCGTTGCCGGGCGGGTGATCGGGTGCCGCGGTCTGCAGACCAGCGAACTGTGGGCCGAGGTCGACCGGCTCGAGCGCGAGCAGCGCGAACTCGCTCGGCGGGCGATCAGCGACGAGCGCATACGGATCGCGCGTGAGTTGCATGACGTGGTCGCGCATAGCGTCAGCGTGATGGTGATCCAGACCGCTGCGGCACGGCGGTTGGCTGCCCGGGATCGTGAGGCTGCTCGTGAGGCGCTTGAGTCGGTTGCGGGTTGTGGGCGTGACGCCTTGAGCGAGATGCGCCGGATGGTCGGCGTGCTGCACCGCGGCGATCTTGAGCTGATGGGCGCGACGGCTGGTCCGGGTCTTGGGCAGCTGCAGACGCTTGCGCAGCGCGCGCGGGCATCCGGGCTGCCCGTCGATCTGCGGATCGAGGGACAGCCCCGCCCGCTTCCGACTGCGCTTGAGCTCGTGGCGTTCAGGGTCGTGCAGGAGGCCCTGACCAACGTGATCAAGCACGCTGGTCCGGCGCAAGCCTGCGTGACGGTGGCTTACACCGAGCATGCGCTCGAGCTCGAGGTCGTCGATACCGGCCGTGGGCCCGTCTCGGTGGCGGCGGGGTCGGGGGCGGGCGGTCACGGACTGGTCGGTATGCAAGAGCGGTTGGCGCAGCATGGCGGCGAGCTGCGGACCGGCGTGTGCAGCGACGGTGGGTTTCAGCTCCGGGCGCGCGTTCCGCTTAGGGAGGCTGTGGCGGCATGAAGCCTCCGCGGTGGGCAGACGGTTGGCTCGACCCATTCCTCGCCGCGGCGCTGCTGATCGCAGCCGAGGTCGAACTGCAGAGCCGAGGCCACACCGGGCCGCTGCTGGTCGAGGTCGCCGTGGTCGCCGGACTCACGGTACCGGTCGCGTGGAGACGTCGAGCCCCGCTTGGCGTCGTGTGTGTGGTGATGTCGATGCTGATCCTTTTGAAGGCGATCGACAGCGACTTTCATGAGCTCACCGTCCCGCTGTTCGCCATTTTCATCCCACCGTTCACGGTCGCGGCCTACGAGTCGCGAGGTCGCGCTCTGTTCGGGCTCGCCGTCTGCGTCGCGGGCCCGTGCGTTCTCAACGCAATGGGCTCAGGGTCGGGCTCGCTGGCATTCGCGATCGCCGCTCCAAGCGCATCGTGGGCGGCCGGGCGAGTGCTCCGAACGCGACGGCAGCAGGCCGTCGCGCTGACGATCAGGACCGAACGGATCACGGCCGAGCGCGAGGATCGCGAGCGGTTGACCGTCGCCGATGAGCGCTCCCGAATCGCTCGTGAGCTACATGCCGTGGTCGCAACGGCCGTCAGCGCGATGGTCGTTCAGACCGATGCGGCGCAGCGCCTGCTCGACGTCGATCCGGCTCGAGCCGACGACGCGATGGCGAGCATCGAGGACGCTGGTCGCAAGACGCTGGCCGAAATGCGGCGCGTCCTCGGTGTCCTGCGAGGCGAGCATGAGCCCGCCGAGCTATCCCCGCAGCCGGGCGTCGGCCAAATCCATGGCCTGGTCGAAGCCACACGCGAGCGCCTGCCGGTCGAGCTGCGCCTCGAGGGCGAGCCCGGGTCACTCCCCGCCAGCGTCAACCTCGGCCTCTACCGGATCCTCGAGGACGCGCTCACGACCGCAGGCGAGGACAGCACACAGCCTACGGACGTCACACTGCGCTTCGGCGACCACGACGTTGAGCTCACGGTCACCTCAGCTGGAGTCATGTCGCCGGGCTGGCCGACACTGGCAATGCGTGAAAGGGTCGCATTGTGCGAGGGCGAGATCGAGGTCGACGTCACACCGAGCGCCGGGGAGCGGTTGCTCGTGCGGCTGCCGCGTAGCTTCGCGGGAGCGCTCGCATGACCGTTCACGTGCTGATCGCCGACGACCAGCACCTGGTTCGCACCGGCTTGAAAGTGATCCTTGACAGCGAGCCGGACATCGAGGTGATCGCCGAAGCCAGCGACGGAAGCGAAGCGGTCAGCATCGCACGCGAGCAGCGGCCCGACGTCGCGATCATGGACATTCGCATGCCCGGCCTCGACGGCATCCAGGCGACCAGACAGATCGTCACGCAAAGCCGCGAACCTCGGCCCCGCGTCCTGATGCTTACGACGTTCGACCTCGACGAGTACGTGTTCGACGCGCTCCGCGCGGGGGCGAGCGGCTTCCTGCTCAAAGACGTCCCAGCCCACCAGCTCGCCGACAGCGTGCGAATGATCGCGGCCGGGGACGCGCTGCTCGCACCCAGCGTCACGCGTCGCCTGATCGAACAATTCGTCGCCGCAGCTCCCGCCGCCCCTCCACCACCCGGGCTGCAAGAGCTCACCCCACGCGAGTTCGAAGTGTTCCGGCTCGTCGCGAGAGGAATGTCCAACGCCGAGATCGCCGTCGAGCTCTTCATCGGCGAGGCGACTGTGAAAACCCACCTCACCCGGCTGCTGATGAAGCTCGACCTCCGCGACCGTGTCCAAGCCGTCGTCCTCGCCTACGAGACCGGCATCGTCAGCCCCGGCCTCGGCCGGGTGGGACCCTAGCTCCGCCGACCGCCCAACACATCCGCGGTCAGCCATCGGAGCGCGCGGACAGAAGACCTGCTCTTCATGCGCGAGAGCCTCAGCCGCCAGGCCCCGCGAGAGATCCGCAACGCGCGGTGAGCAGGACGCTCGCTGGGTTCGGCAGCTCGCCCCCGTCGCTGTTCCGCTCCTGGCGAGCCTCGGGTCTCTTGGATCGCCCGCCGCGAGCCCTGCCTTCGTGCTGGCGCACGTACTTACCGCCTGCGGCGTTTGCCCCTATGTCCGGTTGAGCGAGCGCTCGCTGCCAACACCGACGCCGACATCGTGGCCCCGATCTGGTGTGGGGCAGCCACGACGTCGGCGGCGATCCTGGCGACGAGCGCTTGGGGGACGAGCCGCAATCGGAACGGTCGGCTCGTAGGGTCCGTCGGGGAACGTTCCAGGGAGTTCCTCGAGGCCGTTGGTTGATTTGGTCAGGCGTCGTGGTGCGTGACCCGGGTCAGTGCGGCGGTGAGGGCGATGGCGGCGTACGCGCCGAGGACCGCGATTGCCGTGTTGGGCGCGAGCAGCCCGCCTGTGCGGTGCACGGTGATGGCCGCCTGGACGGCGGTTCCGGGCAGGTATTGGCGCAGGCCGGCGGGGAGGAGTTGCCCGAGGATGACGTCTCCGACGATGATCAGCGTCAGCGTGGTGGTCGCGGCGGCGCTGTGGCGGATGAGGCCGCCGAGGCCGACGCCGATGATCGCGACTAGGCTGGCCGCCACGGCACCGAAGACGATGGCCCGCGGCACGCCGGGATGGCTGAGGGCGACCTGGAGGTGCTGGCTGGCGAAGATCCGCTGGCCGAGTTCGAACCCGGCGATCTCGCAGAGCAGCGCGACCGGGAGCACGAACGCCGCGACGGTCGCGGCTTTGGCCGCGAGCACGAGTCGCCGGGCCGGCATCGCGGTGAAGGTGGAGCGGATCATGCCGGTGGCGTACTCCGCGGTGACGGTCCGCACGGCGAGCGCTCCGAGCAGGGTGGCGAGGATGATGACCCCGAACAGCGAGGCGCTCGTCGCGTCGAACGTGTGGCGCTGCTGGGCGCTCAAGCCGACCTGTTGGAAGTCGACGGCGACGGTGAGGCCGATGGCCAGGACCGCGGCGAGCACGGCTGTGCGCCAGGTCGAGGGCAGGGTACGAAGCTTGGTCCATTCTCCTTTGAGGTACTGGTTGATCGTGGTGGCCGATCCCGCGGGCCGGGGGATGGTGGCGGTGGTTGTGCTCATGTCAGGCTCCTTGGGTGGCGCCGGCCAGCTCGCCGGCGCGGTAGTCGGTTGCGTCTCGGGTCAGCTCGAAGAACGCCTGCTCCAGTGACGCTCGGGACGCCGCGAGCGCGAACAGGGTGATGTCGTGGGCGCGCGCGATGCCGCCGATGGCCAGGCAGTCCAGGCCGGTCACCAGCAGGGCGCCGTCCGGGGAACGCTGAACGATGCCGCCGCGCTGAGTCAGGGCGTCGGCCAGGTCGGTCTGTTCCACCGCCCGGACGTGGACGCTCGGGGTGGCGTTGTGGTTGATGAATTCCTCGGTGCTGGCGTCGGCGATGATGCGACCCTGGGCGATGACGAGGAGGTGATCGGCGGTCTGGGCCATCTCGCTCATGAGATGGCTGGAGAGGAACACCGTGCGCCCCTCGGCCGCCAGGCGCTTCATCAGGTTGCGGATCCACACGATGCCGTCCGGGTCAAGACCGTTGATCGGCTCATCGAAGATCAGCGTGTCGGGGTCCCCGAGCAGCGCCGCGGCGATCCCGAGCCGCTGACTCATCCCGAGCGAGAACGTCCCCGCCCGTTTGCCCGCCACGTCGCTGAGCCCGACGATGTCGAGCACTTCGCCGACGCGGCGGCGGTCGATGCCGTTACTGTCGGCAAGCCAGTTGAGATGGTTAGCCGCACTCCGGCCACCGACGATCGCCTTGGCGTCCAGCAGCGCCCCAACCGACCTCAGCGGATCGATCAGCTCGCGATAAGGCCTCCCGTTGACCAGCACCGAGCCGGAGCTCGGCATGTCCAGACCGAGGATCATCCGCATCGTGGTCGACTTGCCCGCCCCGTTGGGGCCCAAGAAGCCGGTCACACGCCCCGCCTCGACGAGGAACGAGACCTCATCGACCGCCACCGTCTCTCCGTAACGCTTCGTCAGGTGCTGCACCTCGATCATGCCCTGCTCCCTTCGTTCAGTTGGTAGAAGCACAGCGCCAGAGTCCCATCCAGGCGGAGCCGTTTCGGGGGGGTGGCCAGGCGTATCTGAGTTCGGATCGCCCACACAGGGGGTTCGGTTAGCCGTACTGTGTGTGGCCGGGTTTGCCCAGACAATCCCGGCATGGTGAGGACCGTCTTGATCGTCGATGACCACCCCAGCTTTCGTGCCAGCGCTCGACACGTTCTCGAGGACGCCGGGTTCGTTGTGATCGGCGAGGCTCAGGACGGCGCTTCAGGACTGGCCGCGGCAACCGCGATGCGCCCGGCGGTCGTGCTGCTCGACGTTCAACTCCCGGACATCGATGGCTTCGACGTAGCGGCCCGGCTCACCACCCAGGACGATGGACCCGCTGTCGTGCTGACCTCCAGCCGCGACGGCAGCGAGTTCGGAGAGATGGTCGCGCGTAGCGGCGCCCGGGGTTTTGTACCCAAGGACGAGCTGTCGGGGCCTGCGCTTGAGGCGCTCCTGGGATGATCGGTCTGCGCCCGGCGCTGATCGCTGCTGGATGCGTCGCGACGGTCACGGCGCCGGTTGCATGCGCGTAGTGCTGGGCGAGGATTCTGTGCTCCTGCGGGAGGGCATCGCACGCCTGCTCGGCGATGCCGGATTTGAGGTAGTCGCGCAGGCTGGCGACGCCGAAGATCTCTTGCGCAAGGTGCGCGCGCACAAGCCCGATGTCGCGATCGTCGACATCCGGATGCCCCCGACGCATACCGATGAGGGACTGCGGGCCGCGTTGACGATCCGCCGCGAACTGCCGAACACTGCGGTGCTCGTTCTCTCCGGTTACGTGCAGGAGGAGTACGCGGTTGAACTGCTCGGCGACAGCGCCGAGGGCGTTGGCTATCTGCTCAAGGACCGGGTCGCGGACGTGGAGCGGTTCATCGACTCGATTCGTCGCGTGGCGAGTGGCGGCTCGGTGCTCGACCCCGAGGTCGTCTCACAGATGCTCGGCCGGCGCCGCGCCGCCGCGCCGCTGGACGAGCTCACCCCGCGCGAGCGTGAGGTCCTCGTGCTGATGGCCGAAGGACGGTCCAACCATGCGATCGCCGCCGAGCTCGTGATCAGCGACCGGGCCGTCGAGAAGCATGTGACCAGCATCTTCGGCAAGCTCAACCTCTCCTCAACCGCCGACGATCACCGACGGGTACTCGCGGTGCGGGCGTTCTTGAACGCGTAGACCTGCCGGCGCACGCGATCGTGCCGACGGCATCCGCGAGGTCAGCGAGTCTCAACCCATCGTCGCGCGCAGTCATGTGCTGATGCCACGCTTGACCTGGCTCGATGAGGCGTCGAGCTCACGAGTCGGTGTGCGGTCAGGCAGCCTGTACTGTGGGGTGGGCGATGTCGGACACCGAGGGCAAGGTCCGGCGAGCCAGCGGCCCGGGTCGACGTGCCGCCATCGCCGGCGGGCACCCCGCAAACGCACTCGAGGGCTTGGTAGCCGACGGCGCGAGCGTGCTGCTGCTCGGCTTGGAGGAACTCGACGACGCATGTTGGGCCGTACTGGTCGAGGCGGGCGTTGCACTTGAACGCGTTGTCGACGTCGCCGGTGCGCTACGCGCCCTAACCAAGCGCCCTGTTCCGGTCGTGATCGCGGGCGCACGCTGGGCGAGCGAGCTCACGGCCGCGGTGCGAAATCGGCGCGAGTTGGCCTCGGTCCACGTCGTCGTGGGCGCGGCGCTCGACTCGCCGCGCGAGTTGCGCGAGGCACTCGACGCCGGAGCGGATGACGTGATCCGCGTGCCGTTCGAACCGGAGGTGCTCGCAGCGCGCGTGGCGGCTGGACTGCGCGCCGCACGTTCGCGCGCCGACGAGGCGCTGCTGCGGTCGCTGGTGGCCAACATCCCCGGCGCGCTGTACCGCTGCGCCTGCGATCCGGACTGGACGATGGCGTGGATAAGCCAGGAAATCGAGGAGATCTCGGGATACCCGGTCACCGACTTCATCGACAGCTCCCGGCGGACATTTGCGAGCGTGATCCATTCCGACGATCGCGAACAGGTCGAACGGTCAGTCGAGGAGGCCGTGAACGCCCACCGACCGTTCAGCCTGGAATACCGGATCAGACGGCGCGACGGTGACGAGCGCTGGGTGCTCGAACGCGGGCAGGCCCAGGAATCTGGCGACGGTCGGCGCTGGCTCGACGGAGCGATCTTCGACATCACCGTCCGCCGCGCAGCCGAGCAGGCGCTGCGGGAGAGAGAGGTCGTCGAGGCGCAGCTCGCCGAGGTCCGCGCCTCGCGCGCTCGCATCCTCGACGCCGCCGACCGAGCCCGCCGCGAGATCGAGCGCAACCTCCACGATGGCGCCCAGCAGCGCTTCGTGTCAGTGGCACTGGAACTGCAGCGGTGGTTGGCGCCCCACCGCGCGCTGCCCGATGACGCGCGCGGGGAACTCCAGGGTGTGCTCACCGAACTGCGCACCGGGCTCGCCGAGCTGCGCGATCTCGCCCGGGGCCTGCATCCGGCCGTCCTGACCGACCGCGGACTTGAGCGGGCGCTGACGACCCTCGCCGACCACGCCACCGTGCCCGTCGAGCTTCGAATCGCGCTTCCCAGCCCGCGGCTCGCCACCTCCGTGGAGGCCGCCGCCTATTTCACGGTCTGCGAGGCGCTGACGAACCTGGCCAAGCACGCGCGCGCGACTCGCGCCTGGGTCAACGTCGAGCAGCTCGACGACCAGCTCGGCGTCGAAGTGGGCGATGACGGCGCAGGTGGCGCTGACCTCAACGCCGGCTCCGGGCTTCAAGGGCTTCGCGACCGCATCGCAGCGGTCAACGGAACTCTGACCATCGACAGCCAGCCCGGCGCCGGCACGGTCCTACGAGCGCGGCTGCCAATCGACTGATCGCCGAATACCGCACCCACGTCAAGGCATGGCTGTCTATCTGACCAGTCAGAACCTGCAGTTCGCATCAGAAGCGCGACCGCCAACTAGGGCGTCCCGTCCGTTGACGACGCGCATGCCGAGCTAAGCACGTCTCTCGTGGGCAGTTGACCGACACACAACTGGCGCCAGATACGGGTACGCGCCCCCGGCTCCGCTCAATGCGGCGACCGCTGTGGGCTGAGCTGTCGTCCTACGTGGCCGTCCCCGGCGCGATGACGGAAGCGAGTTTGTGGCGAAGCCGCACGGCAAGGCCGGGGCGCGCCGGCGGCCCTGGCCTGGGAAGGGGGTGCTGCCCGGACGGCTCACAACCGGATGGTGCGTGTAGCCGCACTGCGGCGCGTAGCCGAGGCATGGCGGCCAGGCGATATGGTGACATTTGCGAGATGACTGATCAGGAGCGAGCGAGCACTGAGGAGCTCCGCTCTCAGGAGCCGGTGCGGATCGTGCTCGCCGACGATCATGAGGTGGTGCGCGGCGGGCTGCAACTGCTGCTCGATGCCGAGCCGGACTTCGAGGTCGTCGCCCAAGCCGGGGACGTCAATGGGGCGCGACGGCATGTGCGCGGGCACCATCCGGATGTGCTGGTGCTCGATCTCAACATGCCCGGCGAACCGGCGCTGGACGCGATCCCAGGCCTACGCGCGGATGAGCCGGCCACGCAGATCGTCGTGCTGACGATGCGAGACGACCTGGGGTTTGTGCAGGATGCCCGGCGCGCGGGGGCACTTGGGTACGTCCTCAAGGACGCCGCCGGCAGCGAGCTTGTCCACGCGATACGCCTCGCGGCCGCAGGAGAGAGCTACCTCAACCGCCACCTGGCCTCGCAGCTTGTAGTTGCGCGCATGCTCGGGCGCAACTCGGACTGAACCCCGGGTGCCGAGCTCGGTTGCTGCGGGCGGTGGCACGAATGCTCGCTGCAAGTGGCGGTAACCGTTTGGTGAATCACCTGGATGGTGTGGCTAGCCGTCACGAGCGGTCTTTGACGGCGCCGGGTGACTGCTCGCACACGATTGCGGTCACGTGCCGCTCTCGGGCGCTCGTCGGTTGCCGGTGCCTGCGGCAACCGTTGTCGACGGCAGACCTCGCGGTATGACATCACGGGTCCACAAGCTGCGCAGACCCGACGTGTGTGTGGGCTGCCGCCATGTTCAGGAACGTGCTCTTGCCCGACCCCGACGGCCCATGATCGCGGTGAACCACCCGCGGGGAAGGTCGACATTGATCCCGTCGAATGCGACGAGCGCCGCATCGCCCTGGCCGCGGACCTCGCGAACGTCGCGGAGGGCGATTGCGGGAGGGGCGACAGCAGCTGCGGCGACGTCTTTCGCGGCTTCGATGAGCTGGCCTTTCCTCGTGGTCGAGGGGGCGGGGGTGGCGATGCTGTTCGTGAGCGCTTTGCATGAGCAGCCCTTTCGCGGGTGGCGGGTTTATGACCCGGGGGTCTCAGCCGTGCAGCGGCCCGGAGAGCTCGGCCCGCAGCGTCGCGATCTCGGTGACTGCCGCGCCTACGGCGGCGCGCCGGTGGTCGACGATGTCGCGCTCCAGATCGGCCATGCACGGACGGTCGGTGTCAAGGCCGTTGACCTTGGCCAGAGCACGCTCGAAGTACAACTCTCGTAGATGCTCGAGGATGGTGTGAGCTGTGAGGGCGTCGGGAGTAAGCATGCCCCGACCGTGACACCGCGGCCACGCTGTCGCGTCTGAGGCGACCCCAATGTCGACCCTAGTCTTTCGGGCGGGTCAGCTCGTCGGCGTAGCGGCTGCGGCCGCCGCGCCGAGCGCCCGCGAGGTGCCTGCGTGAGGCCATGTCGAGATTGCGATCCTCGTCAAGTACATCTCGACCCGCTTGATGGTGACGAAGAGCGCCTGCGCGATGCCCTGTTGCTATGCCCGGCGCGGTAGCTACCGCGGTCTGTGGCGTAGGTGCACGGCTTCAGGACCAGCTGGCGGCACTCGCGCCTGGCGCTATGGAGACTGCGTTGGCGCCAGGCGCGAACCGCAGGTGCGCGACTTGTGTGATGACCGGCACTGGGCCGCAGATTTTGGCGGCCCGTTGGAAGCGCGGCTCCCCAGCTCTGAGGGCAGAGTTGGGGACGCGTCCCGGCGTGGCTCAGCCTTTGAGCACCAGGGAGAGCAGCGGCAGTAGGAAGAAGACGCTCTGTGCGCTGTGCACTGCGATACCGATGAGTGCACTGCGGTAGCGCTTAGGGATAGGCGATGATGAAGGTGTCCAGCAGCCCGGCCGGGATGACCCACGGCTCGTGCAGGTGGTAGACGGCGAAGAGCACGCCGTTTGCGAGCCAGTCACGCCGCCCAAGCACGCCGTTCATCCGGGGCAGCAGGAACCCGCGGAACAGCAGCTCCTCGCCCAGCACGGTGTTGAACACTAACAGCGCGGCGAGGAGCGCGAACCAGCCCCACTATCCGGCCAACAGCACGTGTCCGACGTGCGATCCGAGGAAATCTCCGAGATCGCGGGCCGCGGGATTCGCCGCGCCGGGCACGAGCTGCTCGGCCGCCAACGCGACGATCAGCGGCAGAACGACGAGCCAGGCGCGGCCTCCGCGCCGTCCGGTGCGTGGAGCGCTTGGGGCGCGGCGCCGCGCCTCCTTCAGCACTGACCAGCGGAGCGTTCCCTGCTCACGCGCGACGAGGCCCATGACCAGCACGAACTGCCAGACGAGCCCGGCGGTCAGCGCGATGATCAGGGCGCGGCTCAGAGCGCCCGGCCCGCTGAGTTGATCGGCGAGCAGCGGCACGACGACCCAGGCGAGCAGTCCCGTCGGCAGGGCGGCCGCGGCCCAGACGGCGATGATGCCGCGGAGTCCCAGCTGGGGCAGAGCACGCTCGTCGACGGGTCGGGGACGCTGATCCGCGGCGGCGGTCGATGGCCTGCCTATGACCGAGGGCAAGTGTTGTCCGGTGCTCGAGGGGCGTGGGTGGCGATGCTGTTGGTAGTGGCTTGCATGACGTTCCTTTCAGGATGTGGTCAGCGATGTGGTTCTGGCGGTTGTGCCTTTGGGGCGCGCGTGTCGGCGCGACCGTGGTGCTTGGGGGCATCAGGCGATGTAGCTGCCGTAGCGGCCTTCTGCAAGCGCGCTCCGACGGGATTCCCGTTCCGGCAAACCTCGGTCACGCTCGGGGTGGTCATGACCGCCGGCTCCACGTTGCGCGCCGGCGCCATGTCGACGGCTCCGTCGCGCAAAGGTCGCGGTGCGCACGGCCCGGTCCCGGCTGGGTTGATTTCTGGCTGGCGCGGCGAAGGTCCTCGATTAGAGAATCGATCAGCACCGTGTGGAATGCTGGGTTGTACATGTCAGTACCTCGGTGCGGAAGAGTGGGGTAGCAATGGCGTGGCCGGCTTCGAAGCTGTGACCGCTGACGTCACCGACTTGCGGTCAGCGGCGTTCCGTTGCCGCTGCGGACGCGATGAGTAGCGGCGTACGCGTAGGGATGGTTGAACGCGTCGAGGGCGGAGCTGCCATCGACCTCGAACTCGAGCTGCTGCGCCGAGTTGGAGTCGATGACGGCGATCGTGACCAGGTTCGTCGACTTGGTCCAGAGCAACGTGACCTCGATTCCGTTGCTCGTCCGCTGAGCGAGCTCCCGCTGCTCGGTGGCTGCTGATGTGGTCATTTCCGTTCCTCCTTCGAGACTCCTGAGGGTGTTCTCAAGCACAGTCGTAGAGTCCCACCGACTCGAAACCGTTTCCGTACGGCACGCTGGCGTTTGGACGTTCGGAAATGGGACGCGGAGGGGTTCGGCTAGCCGCACCTACTCGGACCGTGACGCAGCGAACGGACTCAGCACGGCTACGTCCTCCGGTCCGCGAGCTCAGTCAGCGTTGGATCGGACGGAGCGCGTTACCAAACGCGAATCGCACGGGATCCTCGCCGTGAGCATCGTGCCGTGCCCTAGCCGGCTGTCGAGTTCCAGCTTGCCGCCAAGCGCCTCCACGCGATCCGCGAGCCCGCGCAACCCGGTGCCGCGCTCTGGATTGGCGCCGGCGGTCCCGTTGTCGCTGATCCGCTACACCACGCCTCCGTCGGCCTCCTCGAGCCGAACCGCGGCTGCCGTCGCGTGAGCGTACTTGGCGATATTGGTCAGACCCTCGGCCGACACGTAGTAGACCGCCGCCTCCACCGCCGCCGGCAGGCGCGGGGCGTGCGTCGTCCGTTCGACCGGCAAGTGGAAGTGGATTGGGAGGCCCTCGCCGTGGCCGGGATTGTCTCGGCAACCCCGGCCACGAACAGTACGGCTAACCGTACCCCTCTGTGGCGGCGATCCGAACGCCAAGACGCCTGGCCGCAACACCGAAACGCGTCCGGCTGAGTGGGACTCTGCGGCTGTGCTTCAACCCACTTTCAACGGAGGGAACGCCATGCACCAGCACGACCAGCCGCTCTCCAGTAACGGCAAGAAGACCGTCGCAAAACGCTTCGGGCCAGGCCGGATCACCGGCCTCGCGCTGATCGCCGTCCTCACGCTCGCGCTCGGCTACCTCCACTTCGCCGGCAGTTCTACGGCCGTCTCCGTGCCTGCCGGCGCGCATGCCGGCCAGCTGACGCTCAAGAGCTGTACCTACAACACCGAAAAGGGCGCCTACGCCGCCGACTGCGGAACGCTCGTGGTGCCCGAGAACCGCCATGATCCGAACTCGCGCCTGATCGCACTTCCGGTCACAGTGATCCGTGCCCATTCGGCCCATCCGGGCGACCCGATCTTCCGCCTGCAAGGCGGCCCCGGCATCACGAACATGTCGTTCCCGGACGCCAGTCGGTTCACCGCCAACCACGACGTCGTCCTCGTCGGCTACCGCGGCGTCGACGGCTCCGTCCGGCTCGACTGCCCCGAGGTGAGCTCGGCAATGGAGAACTCAAGAGACCTCCTCAGCGAGCAGTCGTACCGCGCCGTCGCCGCGGCGTACCGGTCGTGCGCGGACCGGCTCCGTAGCGATGGTGTCGATCTCGCCGGCTATTCGATCCCCGAAGAAGTCGACGACCTCGATGCGGCCCGCCGCGCTCTCGGCTACCACCAGATCGACCTGGTGAGTGAAAGCGCGGGCACCCGGGTTGCGATGATCTATGCCTGGCGCTACCCGAAGAGCATCCATCGCTCGGTGATGATCGGCGTCAATCCGCCCGGCAACTTCCTCTGGGACGCAAACACGACCAACGAGCAGATCCGCCGCTATGCCGCGCTCTGCGCCCAGGCGACGAGCTGTCGTAGCCGGACGCCGGATCTCGCGGCGTCGGTGAAGTCCTCGTTCGCTCACGTTCCCAGTCATTGGCTGCTCCTGCCGATCGAGAAGGGCGACTTCAGAGCCGCCGCGTTCTTCGGCCTGATGAACGAGACCTCCGCCGGCGGCAACTCGATCGCCGCGCCACTGACGATCGACTCACTCCTCTCCGCCGAGAAGGGCGACGCAAGTGGTGCGTTGTTCCTGTCGCTGATGGCACGGCTGACCTTTCCGAGCGCGTTCGTCTGGGGCGACCTGGCGGCGATCGGCCGCAGCGACGCCACCTACGCGAAGCACTTCTACGCGTCGGGAGCAAACCGTGGATCGCTGATCAGTGCTGCCGGCAACGACCTGATCTGGGCCGGCGGCAGCCTCGTCGACGCCTGGCCGGCGAACCCGGACGAGAACGAGTACACCCACGTGCAAGACTCGAACGTTCCGACGTTGCTGATCGGCGGCAACCTCGACTTCGCAACGCCGCCCGAGACTGCGACCCGCGAGCTCCTGCCTCACCTCGCGAACGGCCGTGAGGTGGTGCTCTCGAACCTCGGCCACTCCGACGACTTTTGGCCCTACGAACCGGCAGCCGGCACCCGTCTGCTCAACACCTACCTCGACGCCGGCAAGGTCGACACGTCCCTCTACACCCACAACAAGGTCGACTTCAGCCCAAGCTCCAGCCAAGGCGCCTACGCCGAAGACGCCCTCGGCGCGATGATGGGCTTAGGACTCCTCATGATCCTGTCACTGCTACTGATGTGGCGCCGGGCACGCAAGCGCGGCGGCTTCGGGCGCAAGGCGAGCGCGATGCTGCGCTCCGTCTACCTGCTGGTGCTCGGCCTCGGCGGATGGTTCACGGGCCTGATCATCGTGCTGGTGGCTTTGCCGACAGTCCCCCTCAACAGCGAACTCATGGCTGTTCTCTCCATCGGCACGCCGATCGGCCTCGGCACCTACTTGGCCTGGGTCAACCGGGACCAGGCGGCCAGGGCCACGAGGATCGGCATCTGGGTCGCGCTGACCGGCGCCCTCGTCGGCGCGCTGCTGGGGTTCAACGCAACATCCGGAATCATGGCGGTCATCACCACGATCGTCGGAGCAGCTGCCGGTGCGAACCTCGGCCTGATCGCCCTCGACGTCGCACAAATCGGCGAGCGGCCGGAGACCGTTCCGGGCGAGCGGCCGGAGACCGTTCCGCCCATCGCCATTCCAGCGGTCGAACACTGACCCCCGGAAACCCGGTCGCGCAGAGCATGTGGCGGTATGCTGGTTGCCGCCACATGCTCTGCTGACGGACGTGCGCGCTCGGTGGTCTGAGCGACGTCATCAAGTTATGGTGGCGAACACTGCGTTGATGAGGTAATCGGTGGTTGTCATGGCCGTCATGATCTGCTCATGGCGGCCCGTGTCGTCGGCCCGAGGGTTGGCCAAGGGGTGATCTCAGGCCTCAACCCGCGGGTTGACCGCGTCTAGGTCAGCGGTCCGCAGCACGATGCGGACCTCGTTCGTCAGGTACGTCTCGCCAACGCCGCGTCACACCTCGTTTCGAAAGGAACGCGCCATTGTCGGCGCGGCTCGCGGACGCTCCGCCTCCGCGATTTCGGATCTGGAACTTATCCATCCCGGCGACAGCGACCTCAACCGGGAGACCCCGTTTGGCAACAGCACGCGCATCCTCAGCGTCGCCGTCGCGCACCTGCGTTGCCCGGAAAGGGCGCACCCCATTGGCGCTCGCTTTGGTTTTGAGATGGCGCCGGAGTGCGTGAGCGCTTCGGCGACGGAGGAGTGCTCCGCCAGCGCCGGGTCGAAACGAGTCCTTCGCCCGGAAACGAGCGCGGGTTGCCGGTAGGTCAATTCGCCCCGCTGCCTTATCTCGGTCGCATAGTGTTGGCTTATGCGCAGGATTTGCATGGTCGCTCCTAAGCCCCCGACAACGTCGCGGTGACCGGCACGCCCGGCACAGGTGGTGTCGCCGCCGGCCTTCAGCACGCGATCCGGGGTCACGTGTTCGCTCCGGGGCAGCCGGGCTTTGAGCAGGCCTCGCATGTCTTCAACCCGCGCTTTGACCGATTCCTTCCGCAGGCCCTGGCCCGTCCGGTCGACGCGCAGGACGTCCGCGACGCGGTTCGCTA
Organism: uncultured Solirubrobacterales bacterium; assembly: GCA_963795525.1. Taxonomy (GTDB): domain Bacteria; phylum Actinomycetota; class Thermoleophilia; order Solirubrobacterales; family Solirubrobacteraceae; genus Palsa-465. The sequence continues at coordinate 281,025 of CAWCIA010000004.1, read as the reverse complement.
CACGACCAGCCACGGCGTCGCTGTGCGCGCCCGCTCCGGCGGTCATAGCTATGCCGGGTACTCGACGTCGGATAACGGGGCGGTGCTCGACCTGCGCAGGCTCGACGCGATCTCCGTCGACAAAGCGGCCGGTACCGCGACGATTGGCGCCGGCGCCCAGTTGATCGACATCAATGCGGCGCTGGCCAGTGCCGGTGCGACGCTGCCGGGCGGGTCGTGTCCCTCGGTCGGGATCAGCGGTGTCACGCTTGGAGGTGGTTTTGGCTTGGAGAGTCGGGCGTTCGGTCTCACCTGCGACAACCTGCTCGAGGCGGAGATCGTCACCGCCGACGGACAGCTGCGCGAGGTCTCGCAGCAGTCCGATCCCGACCTCCTGTGGGCGCTCAAAGGGGGCGGGGGCGGCAACTTCGGCGTCGTCACGCGGTTCAACTTCCGCATCCACCCAATCCCAACCCACGCAACGTACTTCCAGGTCGACTGGCCGTGGACGTCAGCCAGCGAGGCGATCGCCGCATGGCAGTCCTGGGCGCCGCACGCGCCCGACCCGATCACCTCCATCCTGCATGTCAATTCAGGGCCGCACAATTCGATCGAGGCCAACGGCCAGTACCTCGGGCCCAACGCCAACGTGCCCGCGCTGCTCCACCCGCTCCTGAGTGTCCCCGGAGCCCACCTGGTCGCGAACAGCGAGCACCCCTTCCTCGAGCTCCAGCTTCTCCTGGCCGGATGCGCCGGGCATACCGTAGGGTGGTGCCACACAGTCGGAGCAAGCCCCCAAGGGCAGATGCCGCGCGAGACGTTCGTGGCGAAGTCCGACTACATCAAGCAGCCGCTCGACGGGCCCGGACGCGCCGCCATGATCGCCGCAGCGGAGTCGTCGGGCTCAGGCGCGCTGTTGTGCGACGCCTACGGCGGAGCCATCAACCGCATCCACCCGACCGCGACCGCCTTCATGCACCGCGAGCCGCTGTTCTGCATCCAGTACTACGGCAACGGCAGCGATCCGGCGTGGGTCGATCAGGCGTGGACCAAGTTGCGCCCCCACGTCTCAGGTCACGCCTACCAGAACTACATCGACCGCAGCCTCCCCAACTGGCAGGACGCCTACTACGGGCAGAACCTCGCCCGCCTCCAGGCAACGCGCGAGCGCGTCGACCCTCACCACTACTTCAACTTCCCACAGGCCATCGGCCGCTGAACTGACATCGAGGGCCGCGCCGCGGCTCCGCCAGCCTGAGATCGTGATGCGGGAGAGGCGATCTTGCCGCCTTCGCTGTCGCGGCGAGTACCGCTTACGCGGCCTGACCGGGTCGCCGCAGCTGTTAGCGGGCAACCGCGGCTCAAGCCGGCGCGACGCTCGCGAGGAGTGCTTGCGTCTCGCGCTCGATCGCTGTGCCGCCGCGTGCCCGCGCGATGGTGAGTGCGCGACCTAGCAACACTCGACCGCGCCGCGTTTCGAGCAGGCCTCCGCGCGTGATACGGACGTGCCCCCAGTTCAGCAGCGTGCGCGCTAGCTGGAGCTGTGCGCCGATGCGCTCGTGGATATCGATCGCGGACGCGAAGTGCTCGTCCGCCGCGTCGGGGCGGTCCAGCAGGGCGGCGAGCAGACCGAGGCTGCGTTCAACCGAGCCGTAGACAACGGCTGCCGAGGTCGCGATGTGTTGCCGGAAGGGGAGCAGGATCTCGTATAGAGCGGCGGCGGGTCCTTTGGCGTCCACACGCGCGGCGATGTCGGCGGCGCGGACCATCGCCATGAGCCAGGCAGCGTCCATGCGGATCGCGGCGAAGTTGTCTTGTGCAACAGCATTCAGACGCGTCACGGCCTCGTCGAGACGCCCGAGTTCGGCGTAGTAGAAGGCGAGCGTCAGCTGCAGCGCGGGGACGTCTAGGTTCTCGTTGGCGCGCTGCGCGACCAGGTCGACCACCTCGTCGAGCCGGTCCTGTTCTTGTCGCGCGTAGAGCAGCTGCAGGCCGAAGATCACGAGCGCGTCGGGCTGTCCGGTCTCGGCTCCGAGCACCCCTGCTTGCGTGGCGAGCGCCTCGACCTGATCGATGTCGCCGATGAGCTGGGCGCGCGAGCTGCCGAAAAACAGCCACACCCACCGCATCCACGGTTGCCCGATCGCGTCGACCAGCAGACCCATCCGCTCGAGGCACGCATCCACTTCGTCAAGCTCGCCACGCTCGAGCGCCGCGATGAATCGCCACGCGGCGCTCATGAAGCTCAGCGCTGGATCCTCGACCTCATCGCACAGAGCGACGAGCTCGGCGCTGAGCGTCCACCGCTCCTCGAGCATCGGCGCTCGCAGCAGCGCGCTCAGCACTGAGCTGAGGACGAGACCCAGCTCACGGCGGTTCGGGCCGCGCCGGGCCATGGTGAGGGATTCGTCGATCAACACCCGGACGCGTGGGAAATCGGCTGAGAAGGACAGCTCGGAGGCAAGCGTTGCGAGCACGCGCGCCCGCTCAGGCGCCCCGTCCGCAAGCGCCGCAAGCGTCGACTCGAGGTCATCCACGCGCTGCTGATCGATCGCGAAGATACGACTCGTCCATCCGCGTGTGTTCGCGAGCGCAGCTTGGGCAAGGCGTTGCGGGTCTCCGAGTGACCGTGCGATCGCCGCCGCCTCGAGCAGCGTCTCGCGGTAGCCGGGCTCGCCGAGTTGCTTCTGGGCCTCGCCGCGGCCGATCAACAGCTCGCAACGGTCCCGCTGCGTTGGGGACTGAGCGCTGCTCAACAGCTCGAGCGCTTGATCGAACCAGCGCAGGGCGTCATCCGGAGCGAGTTGCGCGAGCGCACGCGCCGCAGCTTGCCCCGCGTAATCGATCGCTTTCGGCAAGTCGACTGCCTGGACCGCCACCGACCAGTGATAGGCCAGTTCACCCAGCCGATCGCCTGGTTGATCTCCGCACAACTCCTCGAGCGCTTCAGCGACACGATGGTGCAACCGCGCTCGACGGGTGCGACCGAGCTCTTCATAGAGGGTGTGATTGATCAAGTCGTGGACGAAGGTGAAACGGCCTGGGACCTCTGCGCTCTCGCGCAAGGCAGATCCGGCTACGGCGGCGTCGAGCGATTCGAGTAGCTCGTCCTCGCCTCGGTCGGTCACGAGCGCGAGCAGCTCCAGATCGAAGTCGCGACCGATTACCGCTGCCGCGCTCAGCACGCGAACGGCGGTCTCTCCAAGTCTCTGGATCCTTCGGCCGACGACCTCGCGCACGCTCCGCGGCAGGCCGAGCTCGCTGAGCGCAAGCCGTACAACCCAGCGTCCGTCGGGCCCTTGCACGACGGCGCCGGACTCTTCCAGATGGCGCAGGATCTCGCCGAGGAAGAACGGGTTGCCGTCGGTTTCGCGGCTGACCTCTCGCGCCAGCATCAGGCCTTCGGTAGTGAGCCCGTGCCCAGCGGCGGCTTCCACGAACGAGACCACCTCGGCTGGCTCGAGTCCATCCAACTCGACCCGTACCACACCCTCCTCCCGACGTAGGTCAGCCAGCAGGGCGGTCAGCGGGTGCTCGGCGCCGATCTCAGAGTCCCGGAACGTGGCGAGCACAAGTAGCCGCATCGCACTGCCGGACCTGACCACGTGCTTGAGCAGCGACAAGGTTGTCTTGTCCGCCCAGTGCAAATCATCGAGAACGAGCACGACGGGCTCGGCGCGCGATGCCTCTTCAAGCAGTCCCAAGACCGCGCCGAAGAGCAGATAACGCTCGACGTCGGCATCGCTCGCACGCGGCTCGGGTAAGCCCGGCATCCGTGCGGATAGCTCGGGTACCAACCTCGCGAGCTCGCCCGCATGGGCCTCGACATGGGCTTCGAGCAGGTCCGACGGCGCGCTCCTTACCAAGTGCCGCAGAGCCTCGATCCACGGCTGGTAGGGCAACCCGACCTCATCGTCGCAGCGCCCGTAGAGGACCGTTGCGCCCGCCCCCCGGGTTTCGATCGCCAGGTGCATCGCAAGTCGTGTCTTCCCGATCCCAGGCTCGCCGGACAGCAGCGCCAGCTTGCACCGCTCGGTCTCACGAGCGAGCCGCCACTGCTCCCGAAGGCGGTCGCGAATCGCTTCCCGCCCGACGAACCCGGTGTCGGGCAGAACCTGCAGGCGCGGGGGGAGCGGCACTCGCTCGCTCGGTAATGGCTCCCACAGGAGCTCGCACACCTCGACGGGATCGGGGAAGCCCCTCAGCTGCGCGGCGCTGGGCGCGGACAACATGTGCCCACCACGGCTCCCGAGCATCAGCCGTGCAAGCTTGGTGATCAGCACCTGTCCCCCTGTGGCCTGCGCGCACAGCCGTGACGCCTCGATCACAGGCGAGCCGAAGTAGTCACCTCCTTCGCGGGTTGCCTCGCCGAGTCCGACTCCAATCCGCACCGCCAGTTTGTGCTCGGCCCGCCGGTTGCGCAACTCGATCCGCTGCTGCATCGACGCCGCGCACTCGATCGCGGCGGCGACACTTACGAATGCGACCATCAGGCCATCGCCGAGGTTCTTGACCTCCCGTCCACTCGCGGCCGCGACCGCCTCGCGCAGCAACGAGAAATGCTCGACCCGCAGGGCATCAGCGACTTCGGGCCCGACCCTCGAAGACATCTCGGTTGAGCCGACCAGATCGGTGAACAGGATCGTGACCGTCTCGATCGAGCTCATTCGAAGGTCCGTCCCCAATCGCACACCGACTGCATGGTACGTAGCCCGAGCAAGCAAGGAAAGGCAGTTTTAGACCGCCCCGATCGCAGCGCTGCACAGCGCCAGCGCGAACGTTGCTGTCCAGCGCGCGATCTCACTGGGAGCCAGCGGCGCCCGGCGCCGTACGGTTCGATGCTGCCGCGTCTTCGTGTCCGCCTCCTCGACTGGCGGCACCGCCAGCAGCGCTCGACTACTACGAAGTCGAGGAAGTCGAAGCGTTGGCCGCGTGCTGCGAGCGCGGTGACCACCAAAAGCCACGCGAGCTCTTCGATCAAGCCGAGATCACGGCACGGGTTCTCGAGGACCGCCAAGACGCTGAGGCGGTTGCTCTTCTACACCGGGCTTCGCGTAGGCGAGATGCTCACGCTGCGTTGGGGGGACGTCGACCTCGACAGTCGCGTGCTGTTCGTCCGGCACGGCCTTTCCGCCGGGGAGGAACGGCTACGAAAGGGCGGTCGAGCAAGGGTCGTTCGACTCCCGCAGTGGGAGCGCTGGAGCGCGTCGCTCAGAGGGCGGACTTCACCTCGCAGGATGACTACGTCCTGGTCAACCGCCTTGGCCGCCGCCTCGACCCATCGGCGGTGCGGCGCCGCTACAAGCGCGGCTGTGCCGCGGCTGGACTAGGCCGGTCCGTCTCCACGGCCTCCGCCATGCGGCGGGAAGTCTCGTCGCGCGGACGTCCGACCCGGTGTTCGTCCGTGATTTTCTAGGACATTCGAAGCTGGCGACGACCGATCGCTATGTGAGTGCAAAGGCTCGTCCTGAGGAGCTCGAGCGACTCGACCGGGCGTTCGCCCGACGCGGAGCGGCTCAGCCTGCGGCGTGACTTCGACGTCCTCGGATCAGGAGGTCACTGGTTCGAGCCCGTACCGCCCATGGGTAACGTCGCTGCGTCATCAAGCTTGGTCCTAAGCCTGGGCCGCGAAAGAGTGGGGACCAGTTGCGAGTCGTCATCAGCATTAGCCGGCAATACCGCGACGGCCCGTAGCGCGCTCTTCTGGCGCGGTGGGGTCGCGAGCGCCGGAGATCGTCGGTGGGGGACTACGAGGATCGGATGACTCAGCGCAAAAAGAGCACGAGATTCCGACGCAGGAGCATTAGGTGGTACGACGTCAATGACGGTGCTCGATTTGGACGAAGCCGCTGCGGAGCGGTTGCGCGCCCGAGTCGTAGCCGGTCTGGAAACGCACACGGTAAGTGTCCTCGCCATGCGCACGCAGGGCTGAGCGAATGTCGATCCGGTAGAGGACCGCGTGTGATCGGGCGAGCCTCGCCGTGCCGAATACGATCGCATGGCGGGCTGTGCAGGTGACTGCCTCGACGCTCGACGCCAAGAGCGTGAGCGGGTTGGCGGGTCCGCGATCGATGTACAGCTCGGCGCCGCGTGGGGGGGTCGCGAGCGCGATGCCGGCGAAGCTCGCACGGTCGCCGTCGGCCGCTGTGATCTGCCCTGCGGCCAGCACCCGGCAGTCAGGCGTGCTCGCGGGAAGTTCGACCGTGACGGTCGTGCCGCCGTCGCTCGCCCCGTGCTGATCGTCGCCGCGGTAAGCGGCCCTAACCCTGACAACTCCGGTCGCAGCCGGGGTGAGGCTCACCGAGCAGGTCGCGGAGCGCCCGTCACCGGCGCTGACGAGCGCACACTGAGAAGCGCCGGCGAAAGACCGTGAGCTGCCGGTGCTGGAGAACGAGACCGCCCCTCTCGGAGCTGCCTGAGGGCTGACAGCCGTGTCGGTGACGGTCGCCGCGCAGGTCGCTCGCTGCCAGGGGGCGATCGTGTCCGGGGAGCAGCTCACGCTCGTCGCGGTTGGGTCCTTCGGGGCCGTGTAGGTGACTTCGATGAGCGGCATGCCGGTGCTGTCGACGGTCTCGGAGCCACCGGGGGGCACCAGGCTCGAACCGCCGCCGCCGCCACCTCCGCCTGCCGAGGGGCTGCCGCCGCCACCGCCGCCACCCCCGAACAGCCCGCCGCCCCCGGCTCCACCGCCGCCCCCGACCAGAGATACGTGGCCGACCTCCGGCACGTTTCCGCCCGCTCCGCCTGCGCCACCGGTCTGGAGCGAACCCGTTTGCCCAGGGTTGCCGATGCACGCTGGCGAGCAGTTGCCGATGTTCGTCACGATGCCGCCGGTACCGCCAGCGCCGCCGGCGGTGCTGCCACCGGCGGCTCCTCCGCCTGCCGGCTGGTTCTGCGGCGAGGGCGGGTCACCGGGAACCGGCGCTCCCGGGGTGCCCGCGGAGCCGGCCGAACCGCCGGCACCGCCGCTGGCACCGGGGGATTGGTCGGTGCCGAAGGTGATCAAGCCAGGCGCGCCCGCGCCACCGCCGCCCCCGGCGACGAGCAACCGGGACGACAGACTGGTCGCCGTGCTGCGAACGTCGGAGGCACCACCGGCGGCGCCACCGAAGCCGCCGCTCAGGTTGCCGGAACCGGGACTTCCGTTGGCCCCGTTGACGCCAACGGCGGCGTAGATCGTGGTGCCCGGGGAGACCGTCAGCTCACCGGCGACCCTGGCGCCGAACCCGCCGGCGACGTCGATACTGCAACCGACGGTCGTCGTGCAGAAGACTGAGCTGCCGCCCGCCCCGCCGATCGCCAGCACGCTGATCGAGGAGACACGCGCGGGCACCGTGAAAGCGTTGGAGCCCGAGGTGTACGTGCACGTGATGGTCTGCGCCGCCTGGGTGCAACCCGTCGGTAGCGCCGCACGGGCGACACCTGAGATCACGAACAACGTGACGAGTGTCGCCGCGACAAACGCGCCGACCAAGTGCCGAGGTCCCGCTGATCTGGCTACCACGATCGCCTCTCAACCTCGCGCACCTCCGTGTGCTGAGCTCCTCGGCAAGCCATGCCTCAGCCTGGCCAGCTTATCGCAACTCCAATCGATCCAGGAGGTCTTCTAGCTCCGGCCGAAAGCCACGCGTCGTCCATTGTCAGGATTGCCCACTGCCGTCGGAGTGTGCGTATAGAGCTTCGGGAACGGACCGGAGACGACTGTTGTCATCTGAGCCCTCTGCAGAGCATTCGGCTGCCTTACAAGCAGGAGGTCACTGGTTCGAGCCCAGTACCGCCCACTGAGCTTTCCCTGCAAACCGACCATGCATGCGATTGGCTAAGCCGTCATGCCATCGGCGGGCACGGTAGCGGGCAACGATCGACCCGGCCTGTGTTTGACAAGCGCAAAGAACGCGCTGTGATCAGGATGACGAACCAGTAGCGTGCCCTGCACGACGCGGGGCCGATGTGAAGCCGTCGGGACATTGGCGAGTCCCTTTAGCCTGGCCTCGTTTACTGTCGGTGCGGAGTACTCACACTAGCTATCGCCATAACTGTCATTCACTGGAACGTTAGGGAGGCACGCAGGTTCGTACCGGATCGCGTTGGGAGCTTCGCGCGTCGCCGTGTTGGCAAACGCACGCGGGCGGGATTGCCAACCATCGGGCGGTCGCGTGTGCACTGGGTACTTTGGGCGTCGCATCGGCGACAACGTTCACCGACACGGGTGCAGAGCAGTCGTACGTTGTCCCGAGTGGTGTGAGGGCCGTCTACATCAAGGCAGCGGCGCAGCGGGCGCGATCTCCCCGATGACCGCGGCGGAGGCAGCAGCTACTTCGGCACGAACGCGCTGCACGTGATCCTCGGGCCGGACACTATCGGCGTCCCAGAGGTCGTGATCACGGTGGACCATCGCCGTTGACCCGTTCGGACATAACGGTGATCGCTTAGCTCGCCCGGTCGGCCGAGGCGGGCTCCGACGACCCCAGCGAGCCGGGTGCATCATCTCGCCGGCTTAGCCAGGCCATGGTCGAAGGCGAAGATCACGGCCTCGGCGCGGTTGCGCACGTCGAGCTTCAGGGAGATGTGGTTGACGTGCGTCTTCACCGTGCCGGCGCCGAGCACGAGCCGCTCGGCGATCTCGTCTGGAAGCGATTCCAGGTTGGCGATGGCGAGACGAGGAAGGTGCGGCTGCCAGCCGCATCCGCGCTGATCACGACGCGCCGCCCAGAGAGTCGACACAACTCTGGATCGCTCACGCGGTGCGCGTTCGGGGCGAAAACCCGGCCGATTTGATGCCCAATCTGACTTTCCATTCCCGAGCGGCCGCGCTGAGCGCCAGAAAACCTCAGATTTGCTGGGCGATATTGAGTGGAGCTAGCCGGGCTCGAACCGGCGACCTCCTGGGTGCGATCCAGGCGCTCTCCCAACTGAGCTATAGCCCCGAGCGGCGGCACGCAGCCGCACGGACCCCACAAGTCTAGCCCCGACGGCCCTCATACCTCCAGCAGCTGGGCGCGCAGCTGAAGCTGGCAGATCCGGGCAATCTCGGCCAGGTGATCGACGTCCTCGGCGTTCACGGCCTCGGCGCCGTCCTCGGTGACGCCGACCTCGAGCGCGTGACAGGCAGCGCTGAACGCCCGCGCCCCCAGCGTTGCGGCGCCCCCTTTCATGAGGTGGGCGAGTCGGCGGATTTCGTCACCGTCGGCCGCCTGGACGGCGACGCACAGGTCCGCGAGGGAGTGGCGTGTCGCGGTCTCGAAGATGTCGAGCAGCTCGCCGCGGGAGTCGACGTCGAAGCCGGCAAAGATCCCGGTCACGCCCCGGGCGTCGATCTTGCTCCCGCCCTCAACACGGCCCTCGAGTGCCTCAGGCGCGTCGTTGTCCGTACCCGTGCTCAGCCACCGGGCGAGCACGGCGTCGAGCCGGTCCGGGCGTACGGGCTTGGTCAGGTAGTCGTCCATCCCAGCGGCCAGGCACCGCTCCCGTCCGCCACCCACGGGCATCAGCGCGACAGTCGTCCTGCGGCGCGCGGGCGAGGCTGTGCAGGAGATCTCCCGCGAAACCGAGTGGCCCGCGCGCTACGGCGGGGAGAAGCTCGCCCTCATCTGCTCCACACGGACGTCGGTGGCGCGCTGGCGATCGCCGAGCGTCTGGGAACGGTCATCGCGGAGCTCGAAATCCCCCGTCTCGACGGTGGAATGCCGCTTCGGATCACCGCCAGCGTGGGCGTCGCGTCATCGACGGCAGGCGCGAGGGATGTCCTGCTGGCCGACGCCGACGGGGCCCTCTACGAGGCCAAGCGCCAGGGGAAGAAACGGACCGTCCAGGCCGCGTCGCGAGCCGCGGATGCGGTCGGTGCGGAGTAGGCTTTGGCCCATGGGGTTACTCGATGATGCGATTCGCGAGCACCTTGAGCTGAAGCGCCGCCGCGGCGGGGACCCGGCCGAGATCGAACGCGCCGAGCGTGAGGCGCTCGGTCCCGTTCGCCGTCATCCGGAGTCCGCCGAACCGGCGCCGTACGCCGAATCGAAGGCATCCTCGGAGCCCCTTGTCGAGCAGCCGGCGGAGATCCCGCCGGCACCCTCCGGCGCTGAGTTCGTCGACTCCGTAGTCGGGTCCGAGCCGGCCGCGCCGCCGCCTCATCCGGCTGGCGGGTCCATCGAGTCGGAGGACCGCCCCGAGCTTCCGCCGCTGGAGCCCGCCGACCACCTCGACCAGGCGACCGTCGAGTACCACGTCGGCCTCGAGGACGAGCACGACGCGCTTAGCCACGACCCGGCACCCCCTGAGCCGCTACCGCACGAGGATCTCGGGGACGATGACCTTGGGCATGAGCCGGCGGGCAGTGATCCGTTGCCGCGCGAGGACGACCCCGACCGGGAGGACGTGCTCGAGGAGACGCCCGAGTTCCTCCAGGACGCACCCGAGCACGATCGCCTCTGGTTCGAGCAGCGCCCACCGCGAGACTTCGACTTCGACGGTTAGCGCCGACGCGGCAGTCTCTAGACTCGCCGCGAGCGGGGCCATAGCTCAGTTGGGAGAGCGCCTGCTTTGCAAGCAGGAGGTCGCCGGTTCGATCCCGGCTGGCTCCACTGTAGGAAAGCGCTGCGAATACCTTGCTTCTCGCCTATGGGGATCGAGGCGACGAACGTTCCGGTGGCGGGCCGCGGTGCATGAGGGCTGTTCGAGACCTGCTTCGTGCGCGGCGCGTGCTTCTTGCCCCTCCCCCGACGGGCTGGTCAGGCTTCCGGCGGAGCATCAGTCTCGGAGACCGCTCACGGGGGTCCCGCGTTCGCCAGGCAGCCGCAGTGTCTCGTGCGGTTCGCGCGCCCTGCCAGGTGGGATGTGTTTTCTGGTCCTTGGGGAGTCGTGAGGGTTTATGGCGGGCACGAACGAAACGTCCCTTCGCGTAAGCCAGGACTCATGCGTCGCGAACTTTGAGAACGGCGAGGCTGACTAGGAGCATTCCGGCTGCCCATGTGGCCAGGACCCCGAGTCCGGCCCACGGTGAGATTGGCAGCGAGCGGATGTTTCGGGTGGCCTGAATCGCGAGTCCGGCGGTCATCGGTGCGATCTGCTGGATGTGCTGCCGCCATGGGCCGGACACGAGCTGGGCGAGGAGTGGCGGCAGGTACAGCAACCCGAGCGCGATCCCGGTCGATACGGCAGTGTCGCGGAAGACGGCCCCGATGCCGAGGCTCAGCAGGGCGATCAACCCGAGGTACAGGACGCTGCCGACGGCCGCGCGTAGCGTCGGCCCGTGGCCGATCGAAACGAGCGCATAACCATGGGCAGGGCCGACGCCGGCCGCGGGCAGCAACAAACGCCCTGCGATCAGACAACCGGCGACGGCCGGCACCGCCGTGACGAGCGCGAGACCGGCGATGTTGACGGCTTTCGCACCGAGCATCACCCTCCGACGGGGCATCGCGGCGAGGGTCACTCGCATCATGCCGGCGCTGTACTCGTCCGTGATCGCCAGGATCGCGAGAACCGCGATGACGGCTTGCCCGAGGTCGAGGCCGATCAGGGAGAGCTTGGTCGGATCCTGCCCGGCGCCACCCGGGCCTCCGGGGGATACGTGCGTGGAGGCGGCAATTCCGGCGCTGGCCGTGACCGTGAGCGCGATGGTGCCCGCGATCAGCGACCAGGTGCCGGCGATCGTCCGCAGCTTGGTCCACTCCGCGCGGAGCGCGTCGATCACGCGTCTCTCCGCCGCAGCACGACCCGGGCGGCGAACAGTGCAGCCGCTGCGTACGCGGCGAGAACCACGAGTCCGGCCCATGGCGGCAGCGGGTAGTAGCCGTTCGCCATCGTGTACGGATAGCTCACGAGCCCCGATCTGGGCAGGAGTCCAAGCATCGAGAACCCTGCCGCAGGAGTGACGCGGTACAGCCACGTCGCCGCGCCGCCGGAGGAGGTCGGGCCGATGATGCCCGGGCCGGTGAAGGTCGGCAGGACGAACACCACCACGGCGACTAGGATGGCGCCAGCGCTCTGGCGCAGGATCGTGCCGATGCCGAGCACAGCGAGTGCGGTAAGCGCAACCAGCAAGCCGCTACCGACGATGACCCGCGCCACTGCCAGTGGACTTGCGGGGAAGATGTAGTTGCCGTTGGTGCTCATGACCTGCTCGCCGAGGGGGATCGCGACGGCAGACGCGACTGCTCCAACGGCGAACGCGACGCCGCCGATCACGACGGCTTTGGCGGCAAGCACGTGTCCGCGGTCCGGCGTGGCAGCGAACGTCGTTCGGATCAGACCGCGCCGGTACTCGCTGGTAATGAACATCGTCCCGATTACGATCAGCACGATCAGTGCGACGACCAGTCCGAACAGCAGCGAATCTGACGCGGTGTCGCCGCCGGCCGAGGCCACGGCGGGCGCGATGTCACCGGAGCCTGTCACGACAATCGAATCCATCCCCTGCCGGTAGCCGCCCTTTCCCAGCGTCGTGTAGAAGTCTTCCGGACCGGCGCCAATGCTCGCGCCGTGCCACGATCCCGTGGCCGCTTGAGCCTCGCTGTGGGCCAGCGGGCCGGTGGCGATGTGGTCGAAGGACGCCGTGGCCTGAGTCGCTAATCCTTCGGACGTCGTCGGTGAGGTTGTGAACAGACCGACGTACACGGTCGCTGGCAGCCCGTCTAACTGCGCGCTTCCGATCCTGTGCCAGTTGGTTCCCTCGCTGGAGTCGTAGCCGACGATCGTGTCGCCAGTGCGAGTCAGCCGCAACCAGCGAGATGTGGTGCTGGAGGTCGATCCCGGTAGGCCGGCCTGGTCATGGGTGTAGTCGTACTGAAACCGGATGCCGTGGCCGCCGGTCGCCATCACCGCCGCATACGAGGATCCTTGCCTCGTGCTGGGGGTTACCAGGAGTCCGGCCTTGGCCCAACTCGTCAGTCCTGCTTGGGTGTCCACCAGTGACGGCGCCTCGTTGGCCGCGCCGGCCCAGATACGGCCGGTGAGGGAGGCGAGCCGGGCGGTGATCGTGCCATCTCTGGTGAGCCGCTTGGCGACAAACTCGTAGGTGTCGGCGACCGCTTCGCCGGACGGTCCGGTCGGAACATATGGATGGCCCGCGACGCAGCTGCTCGTGTTCGGCGTTGTGCAGAAGCCTTCATTCTTGCCGTGTGCCTGCAGGAACGTGAACAGCACCACCATCAGCGCGGCGAACACCAAACCGATCATCCAGCCGCGCACCGTCCGGAACTTGGTCCACTCGGCACGCAACGCGGCCCGGAGCTCGCCGCTGCGCCTCGGCTGCGCGTGCGCGCTCATCGGCGCTGCTCCCCGTCCGCGCCGGACCGGTACTCGACCGCGCCGGTCGTTAGGCGCAGGTAGGCATCCTCAAGCGACGAGGAGTCAGCGGTCAACTCTTGGATGGTTCCGTCGGCGAGCACCCGTCCGCGACCGATCACCACCACGTGATCTGCGACATCCGGCAACTCGCTCAACAGATGGCTTGATACAAGCACCGCTCGGCCCTCGGCCGCGAGCCTGCGCAGGAAGCCACGCATCCAGATGATGCCCTCCGGGTCCATGCCGTTGAACGGCTCGTCCATGATCAGGATCGGCGGGTCGCCGAGCATCGCAGCCGCGATCCCGAGCCGCTGGCGCATCCCCAACGAATAGCCGCCCGCCTTGCGTCGTGCGGCCTTCCCGAGACCCACCAGTTCTGTCACCTCGTCGACCCTGGTGACGGGCAGCCGCTGGGAGCGGGCGATCCAGAGCAGATGGTTGCGCCCGTTGCGGCTTGGTTGCAGCGCACCCGCGTCCAACAGCGAGCCGACCTGCCGCATCGGATACCTGAGGCTCGCGTACGGGCGGCCGCCGACCAGCGCCGTTCCCTCCTCGACCGAGTCGAGCCCGAGGATCACCCGCATCGTCGTGGATTTTCCGGCGCCGTTGGGTCCGACGAATCCGGTCACGGTTCCCGGCGCGACCGTGAACGAGAGTCCGTCCAGGGCTTGGGTCTGACCGAACCGCTTGCGCAGCCCGCTGACCTCGATGCTTGCTTCGCTCATGGAGGAGAGTTCTACGTTTCGGGCGGTGTCCGCCCGGTGTCGGCCGTTGACACCTGGCGGACACCTGGCACGTGGCATCGTGCGAGGCGATATGCGAGTGCTTATCGTCGAAGACTTCGAGGTGATGGCACGGTCGATCGGGACCGGCCTTAGACGTGAGGGAATGGCGGTCGATGTCGTGCTCGATGGCAACGAGGCTCTGTCGCACCTGGAGGTCACGCGGTACGACGTGGTAGTCCTTGATCGCGACCTACCGGGGGTGCACGGCGACGAGATCTGCCGGCGGATCGTGGCGGAGGGCTCCGGCAGCAGGATCCTGATGCTGACCGCCGCCAGCACCGTCAAGGAGCGCGTCGACGGCTTGGGACTGGGTGCCGATGACTATCTGCCGAAGCCGTTTGATTTCGCTGAGCTGGTCGCCCGCGTCCGCGCGCTCGCGCGTCGAGCCACCACCCAGCTGCCGCCGACCCTGGAGTGCGGCGACGTCACGCTCGACACCGGACGGCGGGTCGCGTTCCGGGCCGGGCGGCGCCTTGAGCTCAGCCCCAAGGAACTTACGGTGCTCGAGTGCTTGCTCGTGGCACAGGATCGCGTCCTCTCCGCCGAGGATCTGCTCGAGCGGGCCTGGGACGAGTACACCGACCCTTTCACCACGGCGGTCAAGACGACGATCCGGCGTCTCCGCGCCAAGCTCGGCGATCCGCCGATGATTCACACCGTCCGCGAGGCCGGATACCGGATCGGGGCCGAGTGATGCGGCTACCCGAATCCCTCACCGGCGTGCTTCCGCGCCAGCGCCCGGTCCTGCGGGCACAGCTCACGCTGCTCTACTCGGGCGTGTTTGTCGGTCTGGTCGTGATGCTGCTGCTCGCCTCCACCGTGCTGTTCGGGACCGCCAACGTCTTCTTCGGCCACAGCGTGGCGGCCTTCCACCCGGGCGCTGCGGCCGCTGCCGCCGCGAGACGCAGCGCTGGGCGAACGTTCTCCCCCTGGCCGCTCCTGCTCGCGCTGGCCGCGATCGCCGTCGCAGTGCTGGCCGCTTGGTGGCTGGCCGGGAGGTTCCTACGACCGCTCCGGGCGATGACGAGCGCGGCCCAGCAGATATCGGCCACCAATCTGGACCGCCGGCTAAGCCTCGCCGGGCCCGATGACGAGCTGACCCAGCTCAGTCGCACCCTTGACGACCTGTTCGGACGGTTGCAGGCGTCGTTCGACTCCCAGCGCCAGTTCGTCGCCAACGCCTCCCATGAGCTCCGCACCCCGCTCGCCGGACAACGAACGCTGCTTCAGGTCGCGCTCGCCGACCCCGATGCCGACGCCAACGTGCTGCGCTCGACCTGTGAGGAGGCGCTGCAGCTATCCAGCCAGCAGGAGCGGCTGATCGACGCGCTGCTGACCCTCGCCACGAGCGAACGCGGGGTCGAGTCCTGGGAGCCGTTCGATCTCGCTCAGCTCACGGAGGCCGTCGTCCTCGGCCGCCATCAGGACGCACAGCGCCGCGCCGTCCGCATCGATGCGACCTTCGACACGGCCCAGGCTGTCGGCGACCCCGACCTCGTAACGAGCCTGATCGCGAATCTGCTCGACAACGCGATCCGCTACAACGTCCCCGACGGGACCGTTGGGGTCTCGACCAGTGCCACACCGGACGGCGCTCGCCTCACGGTCCGCAACACCGGAGCCATCGTCCCATTCAGCGAAGTGGAGCGCCTGCTCGACCCCTTCCAGCGGCTCGGCGACAAACGCGTCGGCCCGGCCGACGGCCACGGGCTCGGCCTCACGATCGTGAAGGCCATCATCACCGCCCACGGCGCGGACCTGACCGCTCGCGCCGGGCCGCACGGCGGTCTCGACATCCAAGCCACCTTCCGGCCCCGCGCGTCGGCGCCTTCCTACGTGCCTTGGCAAGGGGTTGGCAAGAAGCCCGCGCCACGCTGATTTCAGGTGGCCCGCTTTGCTGACCGCGCGCGTATCTGGTCGGCGCCAGCGAGTCTCGCGCAAAGCGCGGAAACGAGGGAGCGCCCGAGAGGGCCGCTTCGATCGACCATCGGCTCTCTGCGCGTGAGCTCGTGCCAGCGGTTGTCCGAGATGGGCGCCTGAGCGCACGCAGATCGGCTATTCGCGGCCTGGTTCGCCGGCAGCTAGGAAGTACGCCCGGTCCTTCGGCCTGTCGGCCGCACGCTTCGATTTGTGGATGTCGTCCAGGGCAGCCACGAGCACGGCAATGCGAGTGCCGGCGACAGTGAGGCGCTCCGCGCGGCGCGCGAATTCGCCGTAGCCGCCAGGGAAACCGCTCGGGGCAAAACGTGAGGTCGAGCTGGCCGTGTCGCGTCGCCAGGTTCCAGACGTTGGCCGCGAGGTTTCCGGTGCTTTTTCTTGCCCTGTTCTTCTTAATGCCCATGCGCCGACACGCAGCTTCCGCGTCGATCCGAGTAGCCTGCGGGCGCGATGACCGATCGAATCGAGCGGATCACCCCCGCCTACCGCGGCGTCATGATCGGTGCGACTCCTGGGGTTGCCTGGTGGGGCCGCTTGCAAGTGGCCGGCCGTGAACTCCTGCCACTGGAGGGGCCGCTGCTGGTCGTCGGCGACCACGACAGCTATTGGGACACCGTGGCCGCCGGGATCGCGGCGATGCCTCGCCGACAGATCAGGGCGCTCGCGAAGTCCTCGATGTGGAAGAACAAGTTGCTCGGCGCGGTCCTGAGCGGAATGGGACAGATCCCGATCGAGCGTGGGTCCGGCGACTCCGGCGCGCTCGACCGCGCGATCGAGGAGCTCCGCACGGGCGCATGCATCGGGATTTACCCCGAGGGCACACGCTCGCTCGGCCGGGCGCTGCGAGCCCGTAGCGGCATCGGCTACATGGCGCGGGCAGTGCCCGAGGCGACGATCATCGGAGTCGCATGCAACGGCACGGTCGCAATCCCGCGGTTCCCCAGAGCACGCCCGCACGTGCGCGTCGAATTCTTCGAGTTCGACCGACCCGCGATCGCGCCCGAGGAATCACCGCAGCAGTACAGCACTCGCCTGCTCGCCCAGCTCCGTCAGCGTGCGCCAATCGAGGTCGCCGGCCGCAAGCGCGCCGCAGCGCTGGCCGGCCGGGTCCCCGCTTGGTCCCCGGAGCTGGCGATGACCGGCAAACCCGGCGGCAAAGGCGCGCTCGAGGAGGCGCTCGCCCAGACCGCCGCGAAACAAGACTAACGTCGCGGAGGTCGGCCCTGGGGGACGTTGGCGAGCGTCATTGGCGAACGGCGTCGCCCAGCGCGATCCAGCCCCACTGCGGATTTCTATGAGGTCCTGCTGAGGGCGATGGTCGATCGCCCTGATCCGCCGAAGCGGTGGCTGGCGGGGTTGTGCCAGTGAGCGCGTTCGTGGCGTAGCACTCGTCCGGCGCCGGCACCGTCCAACTTGCCCTCCGTCGCCAAGGCGATCGCCGGTTCTGGGGCCCCTCATGAGATGAAAGCGATCGCTGGCGCCGTGCGCGGTTTCCGCGCGAAGCGAGACCGCAGCCAGGCGCGTGGAGTGGCGAGTCCGGACACGAAAGCGGGTGCGGGCTGGGCGATCGATCGAGTGGGAGCGCGCTCTCGGGAGCGGCATTACGATCAGCATCGTGGGCTCGATTCCTGTGGATCTGTCTGGCGTACCGGAGACGCTGTTGGGGAACCTCGGGCGCCGTGCCGCCGCGGCACGCATTGGTGCTCTGAAGGATCCGATGGCGGTTGAGGTCGTTGACCGACTCGACTACGACTTTGCGCGCTCCACCCGCGGCGTGCGGTTGCATGCGGTCCGGGTGGCGACGTTCGACGGGGCCGTCCGCAGCTTTCTGGGCGTGCATCCAGCCGGAGCTGTGGTGGCGCTGGGCGAAGGGCTGGAGACCCAGTTCTGGCGGATTGACAACGGTCGAGTGCGGTGGCTGACCGTGGACGTGCCCGAGACGATGGAGCTTCGCGGCCGGCTACTGCCGGATGGGCCGCGGCAGTCGAGCCATAGCGGATCGGCACTAGATCTCGGATGGGTTGACGGGCTCAGTCCGGCGGACCCGATCCTCGTCACAGCGCAAGGCCTGTTTCCGTATTTCCAGCGCGATCAGGTCCACCGGCTGATCGCGGAAATCGCCCAACGACTGCCCGGCGCTGTGTTGGTCTTCGACGTGGTGCCCGAGGTGATGCTTGACATGGTCCGACGAGCCTCGGGCCAGGAGCGTGATCTCGCGGTTGAGTTGTGGACGTGGCTGTTCAACTCCGGCGAACGCGCCACCATCAGCGCGATCCCCGGCGTCGAGGAGCTTCGCGATCTCCCCCCGCCGCTGAAACGCGGCCTTGCATCGTTGGGGATCGCTGCCATTGGGCGACTGCCGCGGCGCCTGCGCTACTCCCTACCTGTGATCCAGGTGCTACAGGCCGAGTTCCGCGCAGTCTCCACGCACTGAATTGGCGGCCCCCAGCGAAACGAACCGTCACCGCGCCGAGAAAAACACGATTTTGGCGAGGCGCGCAGGCCGGCGCGGCGCGACGGCGGCTCAGCTTGCGGTGAAAAACTCGTAGGCAACGCCGTCGGGGTCACGGATGTAGACCCTGCGAGAGGTGCCGTCTTTGTCGATCTGACGGTCGACGACCATCGGACCGACCCCCATTCGAGGTCCAGCTCGATCGCCTTCTCAAGCGCCCGATCGAAGACTGCATCGTCGACAAGGAACGCGTAGTGCCCGGGCCGTGCGCCGAAGCGCTCGTCGAAGTGAAGCGTAAGCTCGCCGTTGACCTCAACCGGTATGAACGGTCCGGTCGGCTGGGCTGGCGCGACGCCGACGAGGCCTCCGAGCAGCTGGGCGCTGCGATGCTTGTCGCCGACCGGGACGATCGTGTGGTCAAGGATGATGGTCATAACGTTCTCCTGTGTCTCAGAGTTCGAGCGGCTGGGATGCGAGGCGCACGAGATATCGGGCGAATCGACGGGCGTCTGCCCTGGGCCAGTCCGCCACGAGCGTGGCAAATGCGTCTTCTTGCCACGCGCGCGCGGCCGCCAGCAGCGAGTGACCCTTCGCGGTGAGCTCGAGTTCTGTGCGGCGGGCGTCGCCGGGCGAGACGGTCTTGTTCACCAAGCCCGCAGCGACTGCGTCAGCGAGCATCCGGCTCGCGTTGGACCGGTCGAGACCCAGCTCCACCGCCACCTTGGCGATCGCGGCTGTGCCCTCAGCCGCGGCGGCAGCGTCGATCGCCTCGAGCACCATCACGTGAGCAACGCTTCGAGCGTCGCCGGTGCCGCGCTCGGCCGCACCCGTCGCCCACCGTCGCGACCAGAAACGAACCAGGCGGAAGAGGGCTGGTCCGCCTCCCAGAAGATCTCCACCGGAAGCACCTGTGCGCATCGCACGCATTATTGCATGCGGATCGCACGCATCCCTCGGAAGCGACCAGACGACATCAGCGTCGAAGGCCGTCCGCAATACTGCGCGCGAAGGAGGTGTGGCGGCTTGGTGGTGAGAAGGCGCGTGCCGACGCCGAAGCGGGTCTGAGGGATGGGCGCCGGAGTCGACCGCGCTCGCGGTTTCAGATGCGTGATGCGAGTCGTGAAAGCTCCCGCGAGCAGGCGGTGAGGCCTTGCTGGCCGGGGGCTAGCCGGTCATCTTGATCAGAAGATCGATCAGCTGTTCGCGGGCTTTTGGAGCTAGCGGATCGAGGATGTCGTCTTGTGCCTGGCTCATCACGTGGCTGAGGTTTTTGTACAGACGGCACCTTGGGCCGCGCTTCCGCGGACGCGGTATCAGCCTGCCGGTGTCACACGCGGTGCAGCTTGAACTTGTGCGAACCGGTGCAGGTCCCGTCTTCGAAATCGGATTCAGTGTCCTTGACCGTCACCTTGACAGTCGCGCCGCTGATGGTGCCTGTCACGGTTGTCTTGCCAGTAATCATGGCGAGCGGCGAAGGCCCGGGAACCGAGTAGCTCCAGTGCGTGGAGAAATGCCCGTGCGAGATCTTCGCCTTGAGGTGGCCCTTGGAACCCTGTTCGACATTCGTGCCGGCGCCGCCGGCGCCCCCAGAGCACTGCTCTGAGACCGACCAGCTGACGCTGGTCACCTTGCCGTGTGACACGGTGATGAACACATACGGTGGTTTCGACCGCCTCCCGGCCGCGTACTTGACCGAGGTCGCCGCCCATGCAACCGAAGCACACACCAACATCGCCGCCACAACACTCGCGACAGCCCCCGAGCGCAGCTTGCCCATCTTGACCTCCGACCGGTCAAACTTGTTGTGCCTGTCGTACCACACGGCGCGCCTCCCCGTCAACCGAGCGGGTCTGCTCGCGCCGGGCGAAAGCGGATAGCCTCAAGCCATGGCCGAGAACATCAGCGTCGAGCGCGGCTGGATCATCATTCGACGGCACGCGCCAAGAGGACGGCACGATCAAGCTCGGGACGGGCGCTCAGATGCGCTTCAGCCCGTGCGACGCGATCTCCCAGCGCGGGGACACGCCGATCAGCTGGGGCCACATCCTCACGGCGCCGGTGCAGCGGCTGGCCTTCTGGAGGCGTTAGAAGCCCATCGGGTTGGCAATCCGCACGCCGACGCTTGCGCTCGACCGGCATCACGCAGCGAGATGCGGGCGCGTTGTCGCGGGAGCGCCAGGGCCGCGATCGCAAACGTGATAGGCACCTGGACCAGTGACGGACGGCTTCCCCGCATCGCGCGAGAGCGTCCGCCTTCGGGATGATCGCTTTCGCCCTCGGTCGTCCCGTGAGCTGATGATCGCATCGGCGACATCTGGATCACGCGGCGGCCGAGGACGGCGCAATCGCGTTGCCACGAAGGCGATCGTCGCCTCCCCGACCGCGAGCGACGCTACGGCGACGGGGCGCGTGCGCGGTCCGTGCGTCGGGTGCTGGCCTGCGTAGCGAATGATCGGGCTCCGTTGCGGCCGCGCTAAGGCGCCTGCGCCTGCCTGGCTGCCTTTTTCACAAAGCATGGGCAGTCTCAAGAGCCGCGGCACCAGTCTCCGAGACTGCCCATGCTTTGTGAAATGGGAAGTCGCGGAGGGTCCGCTTTACGAGTGGGCCTGGAGGAACTCGAGCACCCGGGCGGTCAGCAGAGCCGTGGCGTCAGGATGGTAGGACGGAAGGCTGGAATCGGCGAAGTAGTGCTCCGAGCCCGGATAGAGGAAGAGCTCGGCGTCATCTATAGACGCGACCAGCGCACGCGCAGCATCGAGATCGCCCTCTTCGACGAACATTGGGTCAGATGCCATGCCATGCACCTGCACTGGGACGCCTGCCGGCCAGGCTCCGAACTCCGAGACGGGGACGCAGGAGTAGAAGAGCAAAGCACCACGAGCGCCCGCGCGGGTCTGAGCGAGGTTCTGAGCGGGAAGCACACCGAGCGAGAACCCGGCGTAGACGAGGCCTCTGGGTAGCGCCTCCGCGGCGTTATTGCCGCGCGCGATGATCTCGCCGAAGCCGATCTCCTCCGCGTGTCCCATGCCTTCGTCGATCGACGCAAACGCACGGCCTCGATATAGATCGGGCGTGTGCACGGTGTGACCCGCTTGGCGCAGCTGGTCGGCGAAGGCATGAAAGCCCTCGGTCTGGCCGAGCGAGTGATGAAAGAGCAACACCTCTGCCATAGTCCCTCTTGGCGTGGAGCCTATCGCCGGTGACCCGGCGGGTTTGCCGCTCTGTCGCCCACGCGGCACTCTCGCGCAGACTGCCCCTCTTCGCGCGATGCAGCACCGCTCGCGGCGTGATTGCTTAAGGCGTGGAGCAGCTGGCTCAGCGTGATCCATCGTCGACCGGACCGGCTACGCCGCCAGCAGATCGTTGCGCGACTCAGGTTGTCCGACGGCGGTCGCCTTGGCGCTCGGCATGTGTGCCGAAACCGCCGCCGAAACCGCCGCCGCTTCGATGAACGAGCAGGCGTGCCGCTGGCGAACGTGCACGCGCGCCTTTGGGCGAATCCGATTGTTCGTCGGCGAGCAGATCGCTCGATCTCGACATGTGCTGCGTCGCCGGCGCCATGACAGAACGATTGCTTTGCCACGGAACTAATCGTCCGTAGGGGCCTCGCGCGTCCGCGGGCTCGGGCGCGCTGCCGGCCATCGGTCAGTTGTCGCGGGCATCTCTCACCTCGCAGGCGGGTGCCGTGTACAGCCGCTACCCGGCTCCAAGACGGCAAAGCGACTCGCACGGCCGTCGGCACCCGACGAATCGCTGTCATGCAACGAACCAGCACGGCGGCAGAATGACCGACCCGTGTCACTGCCATGACGCGGACTGGTATCGCGACAAACGCGCGGGAAATAGCTGGGTCGAGATGAAGCTCACCCCGGTTCTCGTTGACATCGGCGTTCTCGGACTCGTCGTCGGCGTTGTTGCGCTGCGGACGAAGTCGCTGCGGGCGCGCGGGGTGGTGGCGTGGACGGCAATGCTCGCAAGCGTTGCCGCGCTTCCTCTGGCCGCATCAGTGCGCGCACCGGATTGGATCTTGGCGGTGGGCGTTTTGATGATGGCTGTTGGCTTCTACGGCGTGGCCAGCGTTATTGGCGTGAGCCCGGAAGTGTCTCCTGGCGACGATGACGCAACCGAGCCGCAGGAGTCGGACGGGGCCGGAGCGAGTCAACTGCTTGCGGGCACGCTTTCGGATGACGCGTGGGCGCAATTTGACCGCGATTTCCGAGACTACGCGGCCCGTCAGGCGGCGAAGGGTCCTGCCCGGCGCATTGCCGGGCCTCCCCGAGGCGATCGGAGGACGGATCGTTGAAGGCGAGACATACGACTGCATCGCATCTGCTGGACCCGGAGCGCTTCTGGCTCCCCGTCCCCCGCCGTCGGAGATGAGCCGCCGCATCTCGGCCGCGGTCGGTGCGGCCGGATTGCCTGAGTATTACGACCCGTTCACGGCAGCATGAGGCGCCACCGACTTCTCTTGGTCGGCGCTCGTGGTGGCTCGTCGACCCTGACCCGCGCGCTCGCACAAGCTATCTCGACCCGCTGGCGCCGCGCGAAGTGAGCACTGGCCGGCCCGCGTCCCAACCGACCTTGCGGCCAGGCTCGTTAGGGCGCTGACATCTTCACTCTGGGGCGACCCAGGGGCGGGTAGCGGCCGGGGTGCACGGCGAGCCGAGTTTGAAAGGAGGACCGTGCCCGACACCGCTCGGCCGCAGCGCTCGCCGACCCGCTCGGCGCGACGGGTGCCGCAGATCGCCCGAAGGGACGAATGGTGACAAGCTCAGTGAAGGAGCCCTCGCACGCTCCGGCGAGTAGACGTGATCGAGGTGACAACCGCAGTCTCCAGGGCGAGGAGAGGACGCGACTCGCGCTGCTCGCGCTGCCGACGTTCGCGTTGGCGCTGGCGATCACGATCGTCTCGACCTACCTCTCGACGGTCACGCGCAGATACACCCGCCACACGGCGGTGATCGGATTGATCATCGGCAGCGAGGGGGTGATGGCGTTGTGGGTCCCGCTGATCGTCGGCGCGTGGTCGGACCGGCTTCGTACGAGGATCGGCGGGCGGCTGCCGTTCGTCCTCGCTGGCACGCTACCCGCCGCGGCGGCCCTGGCATTGATCGGGTTCGTGACTTCCCTGGGATTGGTCGCGCTGGTGGCCGCGGTGTTCTTTGGCTTCTATTTCGTCGCCTACGAGCCGTACCGGGCGATGTATCCCGACTTGGTTGACAACGAGCAGGTGGCGGGCCGGGCTCAGAGCAGTCAGGCAGTCGCCCGGGGGCTCGGCACCGGTCTGGCTCTGCTCGGGGGCGGCCTGCTGCTGAGCCTCGCTCGTCCCCTTCCCTTCATCGTGGCCGCCGTGATCTTGGCCGCCGCCGTGGCCGGCTTCGTCGCGCTCTGCCTACGCCGGGGCATGCGCGTGCAAGGGGACGAGGACGCCGAGGGGGCCGCCCACCTCGCGCGACGTCTGCCGCGGCTTATGCGCGAGCACCCGGCGCTGCGGGCATACCTCATCGCCAACGCGCTCTGGGAGACCGCGCTGTCGGCGCTGAAGGCGTTCGTCGTGCTGTACCTGACGATCGGACTGCACTACAACCTGCCGACCGCGTCACTGATCATCGGCGGCGTCGCCCTGGTGATCCTGATCGGGGCCGCGGTCGCGGGTAAGGCCGGTGACCGGTTCGGACGGATCCGCGTCGTGCGGTTGGCGGTACTGGCCTACGGCCTCGGGTACCTGGTGCCGGCGTTCGTCACCAGCAAGCCGCTTATCGGAGCCGCGATCCCGCTCATCGCGCTCGGCGGCGGAGCCGTGATGACGCTCGCGTACGCGATCCTGATGCCCCTGATGCCCGAGGACGAGCACGGACTGCTGACCGGGTTTTACAGCCTCTCGCGGGGCCTGGGGATCATCGCGGGCCCGATCCTCGCCGGCACGGTCATCTCGCTGACCTCCCGTGGACCCTTCGGCGGCACACACGGCTTTCAGGCGATGTGGATCGTGTGCGCTGCGGCTGCGCTTCTGAGCCTTCCGTTCATTCACCGCCTGCGCTGCGCCGATCAGGACCGCCGTGAATTAAGGCGACAGTAACGGTCGCTGCCATGGCGGCCACGACTGCCATACGCCGGCGCGCCTCCAGCGGTTTACCGCCTGGCCCAGGTCCGCGAAGCCGCCGTTTTGCCGTGTGCGAACCGACCGCTGATGCACGTCGTCACCGGGGGGAAGGTTCGCGCAAGCATCGCCCTCCTCGCGGGATGCCGAGGCCGATTTCACCCCACGGCGAGATCTGCAGTCCTCAACGGCCCCCAGCGTTGCGATGAAAATGCCGCGAGGGGGCGCGCGTGCTGGCGGATCCCCGTGCCGATTCATCCAGGCGCGGCGGGGCCGAGAGGGAAGGGTTGCGGGTTGCCGAGTTCAAGGTCTCGCTCGCTGAAACGCCGCACTGGTTTCGTCTTCCTCAGCCAGTCCACCTGTGACGGAAGGCAGGCATTGCCGGAGCAGTCGCTGACGCGGGATCCGTCAAGCAGCGCAATGTTGTTGTGAACCGGAACCGTCACGGTGACACCCGGTCGTTGCGGGCGGCACTGCGATGTGACGCGGAGACACGTGAAGGTCCATTTGACAGCGTCTACGCCATCTGGGATGACGCTGAGCCACCGACCTTCGATCGAGGTCGGCCGAATCGTGTAGAAAGCAACGTTCGGGCTGTAAAGGATGCCATCATCTCCTCCTCGGGGATGGGCGAACCAGACGTTCAGTGAGACCCGTCCCGCCGCTTGGTCCGACGGGCCCGCATCAGAAAACCGCTCGACGGTCAGAAAAACGCGCGTCCGACCGGCCAACGCTGCAAGCAGGCGCGTATATCCAGGAAGCGCGCCATCCGGTGCTCTCCAGGCGCGATCGGCAGCCGTCTGTGACCGGCGCAGGACAGAAAAATGGGCCAGGAGTTGCGCGAGGCTCGGGACGGCCACGAACCCACGGGGGCGATGTGGAGGCGGAGATGTGCGATGAAGCGATGCCTGCGGCGGCAAGCGGCGATGCGCGTCACCAATCGTGCCGGCAACGAGGAGAACCGCGAGAACGACGACGACGGCGAACCCTGGTAGCGCGAGAGCGAGGATCCCCCGCAGGGTCCGGATCGCGGGGACACGCCGGCGCCTGAGCTGCGGCCTTGTTAGCGCGACCAGTCGATCCAGGTCGATTTGCACGTCAGCCGTCTCAGACTTCAGGCTTGACCGCACGAGACCAATGAGCTCGGCGTCTTCATCGATCATCGACAACCTCCTCGATCTCTCGCGACTCCCTGAGTCGCTCCCGCAGATGCTCAAGCGCTCGAGCCGTGTAGGACTTCACGGTGCCCTCCGATGTCCCCATGACCGAAGCGGTCTCCCTCACCGACAAATCGGCGAAGAAGCGTAGGACCACGACTTCGCGCTGGCGGGCGGGCAGTTGCCGGAGGGCCTCCATCACGACGGCCCGCTGACCGACGGCCTCCTCAGGGCTTTGGACGGAACTGCCGTGAAGGTCGGCCGTGAGGGGCACCTCGCTGACCCGCCGAGCGGCGGCGCGCGCGCGATCCCGAGACAAGTTAACGAGCACCTGCCGGGCGTACGCCGTCGGCGCCTCGCTCGCCACGTGCCAACGATGCGCGGTCCGCACGAGAGCCTGCTGAAGTAGGTCTTCAGCGTGGCGCTGATCGGCGGTCAGGAGGACGGCCAACCGGAGCAGCTCAGTCCCGCAGCGGCGGACGAACAGCTCAAAGGCCTGCTCGTCGGCCTGCCCTCGTCCTCGTCCCATGACCCTATTAACGCCGAAGGAGCTGGCCCGGTTGCCAGCAGGTTGTGCGAGACTCGCTTCCGTCCGAGGTTCCCGCTTGATGATCGATCCCTTCGCGTTGCCCAAGGCCGAGTTGCACTTGCATGTCGAGGGAACGCTCGAACCCGAGCTGATGTTCGAGCTCGCTCGGCGCAACAGTGTCAGGCTCCCGTACGCGAACGCGGAAGCGGTGAGGCGCGCCTACAGGTTCACCAGTCTCCAGTCGTTCTTGGACGTCTATTACCGGGCTTGCTCGGTGCTCATCCACGAGCAGGATTTCTACGAGCTCACCACCGCCTACCTGGCTCGCGCACGCGCCCAGGGAGTTCGTCACGTCGAGATCTTCTTCGACCCGCAGACCCATACCGGTCGCGGTGTCCAGCTCGAAACCGTCGTGGGCGGAATTGGCCGAGCCTTGACCGAGGCGCGGCAGCTCGGGATCACTTCGCGACTGATCATGTGTTTCTTGCGCGATCTGCCGGTCCGCGACGCGATGGCCACGTTGGAGCAAGCGCTCGCGCACAAGGACATCATCTTCGGCGTCGGGCTCGATTCTGCCGAGTCGGGTCATCCGCCCCGGAAGTTCCGCGAGGTCTTCGAGCGGGCGATCAGCGCTGGCTTCCGGGCGGTTGCGCATGCCGGCGAGGAGGGGCCGCCGGAGTACATCTGGCAAGCGCTTGATGTGCTCGGGGCGGAGAGGATTGATCACGGTGTCCGCTGCCTGGAGGATCGTCGCCTCGTACAGCGGCTCGAGGCCGATCGGATTCCGCTGACCGTGTGCCCGTTCTCGAACGTCAAGCTGCGGGTCGTGGAAACGCTCGAGCAGCACCCGCTGGCGCAGATGCTCGAGCGCGGACTGTGCGCCACGGTCAACTCGGATGACCCGGCCTACTTCGGCGGCTATGTCGGCGAGAACCTTGCCGGGATTGCAAAGGCCCTCCAGCTCGACGACAGCGCGCTCGTCCAGCTCGCTCGCAACAGCTTCGACGCCTCGTTCCTGGACGACACCGGGCGAGCGCGCCACCTCGCCGAACTCGACGCTGAACTGGCGTCCGCTGGCTGAACGCCTCAGCCCAGGCGCTCTGCACGCCACTGCGTACCGACGGGTCGGCTTCCACCAGGCTCCTCACTGGACTCACTGCGATAGCCAACAAGTGCGCGGGCAGCGCTGAGGCAGGTCACCGCCTCGGGTGCTACGCAAGCTTTTTCATGAACCAGTGGTCGGCGAACGGCTCATCGTTGAATGGCGGCACCTCGATCCAGCCGCTGGAGTGGTACAGGGTCAGCGCCTCGCTGAGGACGGCGCTGGTCTCGATGTGCGCGACTCGTGCGCCGCCCGTCCTGGCGCAGACCTCCAGTGTCTCGAGCAGGCGCCGGCCGACCCCGAGCCCTCGTGCTGCTGGCGCGATCCACATGCGCTTGATCTCAGCCGGCGCATCGGGATGGTGCTTTACGGCCCCACAGCCGACCGGCTCGCCGTGCAGGTAGACGACAAAGAACTCGCCGGCGGGCGGACGCACCTCATGCGGCAGCGCAGTCGCCCCGACGGAGGGATCAAAGCCGCGGGTCGAGCGCTCGTTGAGCTCGGCGACGTATTCGGCCAGGCAGTACTGCGCGTCGGGGTGTTCGGGGTCGACAGGAGTGATCTGGACGCCGGCGGCGATCAACAGCCGCTCCACCTCGTGCATGGCCCCGATCAATCGCCGCTGCTCGTCCGCGGTCAACGGGGATAGCAGCGCCACCGCCAAATCGTCGGAGCGCCGGTCGAGCGCCGCGCGTTCCCGGCGGCCCGCCCGGGTCAGGTGTGCGACTCGGATACGACCGTCGGAGGGGCTCGGTGCTACCTCGACCAGACCAGCGGCCTCGAGCGAGCGCAACAGCCGGCTCAGATAGCCTGAGTCGATCCCTAGTCGCGAGCGCAGCAAACGCACCTCGCACGCGCCGAGGCCGATCTCCCACAGCAGCCGCGCCTCCGCAAGCGGCCTTGGACGGCCTAGAAAGCGGTCGTTGAGCGCGCCGACGCGCTCAGTCACCACTCGATTGAACCGGCGGACCTGCTCAACCATCGGATCGGCCATTCTCTGACCTTAGTCAGCTAATTGCGAAACGCAAACAGCGAGGTTCGCTCGGCCGTAACCCGGCGGCGCTTCGGACTCGGCTGCTGTACATGTACGAGGTGGTTCGCCTGACGCGTAGGATGAGCGAGAGCCTGAAATGCGCACCATGCGTCTCGAGGCGTGGCGCGCCCGCGAGATCGGAGTAGTCATGGCCCCCATCGTCACCACCGTCGAAATCGCCCGCCCGCCGGCGGAGGTGTTCGACTACGTGATCGACCCGACCACGTTCACCGAGTGGCAGCAGGGGGTGGTCCGCGGGCACATGGAGGGCGGCTCACGGGCCGTCGGGTCGCGGTGCGTGACCGTCCGCAAGATCGGCGGTTCCGAACGGGAGGTCCGCACGGAGATCACTGAGTTCGACCCTCCCAGGCGCTGGGCCGACCATGGGATCGACGGACCGATTCGCGCGATCGTCGGTGTGAGCGTGGATCCGCTCGCCGACGGCGCGGGCTCGCGGCTGACGATCAGCGTCGACTTTGAGGGTCACGGGATCGGCAAGGTGCTCGTGCCGCTCGTCGTGCACCGCCAAGCGGCGCGGGAGATGCCAGGCAACCTCGAACGCGTCAAGCGGCGGCTCGAGGACGGCCAGTCGTCGACCTCGACGCCGGCGTAGGCAGCCTACCGGCGAGGATCGTCTCGACTCGATCGGTCCGGACTGGCCAGGCGCAATGAGCCCACCGGGCTGCCGTCCTCGATATCGACGGCCGCAGGGACCAGCTCGCTTGTCACGAGTCCGGTCTTACGCGTCATCTCATCCACGACCGCGAAGGCGCGACCGATGCGGTCCGGGGCGTCGATGACGACAGTGACGACGGGCACGCGGCGTCTGAGCTGCAGGAGCTTGTCACCGTGCGGCGCGTGGTCGCCGTGGAACCCCCAGACTCCGCGGAGGCTCGTGGCGCCCGCCGTCCCGCCCTCCCGAAGCGCCCGGACGAGTGCGACATGGATCGGCATGTCTCGGTATTTGGCCTGCTCGGAGGTGTAGATCATGAGCTTCTGGAGGATGGGACGCCCCGCTTCGTCGGTTGACGCAGTCGCGGTCGGCCGGGTGAGGAGCTCGCCGTCGCGCTTGAGGACCTGAACGCGCTCGAGTGTCATGAGGGGATGGCGGAGCAGGCCCCCGAGCTCGGGCACGAGGGCGGAGATGCGCTCACCGTCCCCGACCGCGATGATCATCAACGGGACGTTGGCGTTACGGGCGAAGAAGCGAGCGCGCTCTCGCTGACCGCAGAAGGTCCCGTCCACCCCGAGCAGCACCGTGGCGCCGGCGATGCCCTTGCGGTAGAGAAGATCGCATATGGCCAGGAAGGCGAGCCTTCCCTGCACTTGTTCCTGGCGTCCGACGTACGTCGTCAGTTTCGTGGCGTCATCGAGCTCCTCGGGCAGATCGACCGCCCCGACGTCCCTCGTCAGCATGCGCGCACGTTCGAGTGTGACCAGTCCATGACGCTTGACGGCCAGCACGGCCGCGAGCGTCTGGGAGATCCGTTCGCGGGTGTCGACGGCGACCGACACGACCGGGAGGTCCTCGGACAGAGTGAGAAGTCGATCGGTGCGGAGATGGTGCTTGCGGCCGAAGCCCTCGACCCCTCGCATGAGAAGGCTGACCTGGATGTTGCTTCGGTCGTAGAGATCGAGAAGCTCATCGGCCACGAGACCGCGCTCGGTCCGATGGCGCTCGCCGAAGTACGTCGTCAGCTTGAGACAGTCGTCATGCATGGTGAGCCTGCTCCCCGACGATCAGGACCGGGACCCCCTACTAGGTCGCTCATCCCGCACACTGGCTAACGTCGCGGCGATGAGTGATTCTCCTCCAAGCATCTACGAATGGGCCGGCGGCCGCGAGGCGTTCGCCCGGTGGCTGAATCGGTTCTATGACCTCGTCGAGCTCGAGGCCCCGGAGATCCTGGCGATGTTCGGCGACCACGTCAGCGAGCAGCACCGCGAGCGCGTGACGGACTGGTGGGCAGAGGTGATGGGCGGTCCCGCCGTCTACACCGAGCGGCGCGGTGGCTACGAGCACATGCTGCGCCGCCATCGCGATCTGGGCATCACCGCCACCCAGCAGCTGCAGTTCGTCACGCTGCTGAGCCGAAGCGCCGACGACGTCGGCCTACCCGCTGATCCCGAGTTCCGCGCGGCGATCATGGGCTACGCCGAATGGGGCACGCGCCTGGCCGTCCACAACTCACAGCCCGGAGCCGCGACGACGGCGCACGCGCCTGTCCCGCGATGGGGCTGGGGCATCGCACCGCCGTACGTGCCAAATGAGGAGCGTTGAAGCTCTGGAGCATGAGTCCTGGAAGCTTTCGCCGAGCAGGCGGGGACGCCAGGCTCAGTTGCCCGAAGGCGTATGCGGCAGGGGATGGCCGTGCGCGTAGAGGACGACTGGCAGGGCGCCGTCCGGGCGCTTGGTTCTGTCCTCTCGCTCCTGTTAGCCGCTCATATCGACCGCGTACACGTTGACCGGCTCGATCGTCACGACGACCCGGTGCTCCCCGGGTCCGTCGTGCTCGCTGAGGTCGGCGTTGTACTTCGCGCCGAGCTTGCGCGCAAACGAGTAGTCGTCGTCCGGGACGACGTGCGCATTGCCTCGAACTTCGAGGTACCGGTACGGGTTTTCGAGATCAAGGAGCATGAGGCTGCATTGCGGCCGCTCGCCGAGGTTGCGCGTCTTGCGCCGAGAGGAGTTGAGCGAGAGCTTCAGCTCCCCGTCATCGTGCAGGAACCAGATTTCCGTCACCTGCGGGTAGCCGTTGCCGCCGATTGTGGCGAGCGAGGCGACCTGGCCGTCCAGCAGGTCGCGGTGGGAAGCGGGAAAGGTCGTCATGGAGCGTATTGTTGCGCAGTCAAGGGACTCGCCGCGATTTGGGAGGCCCGAGATACTCAGCCGTCGGGGTCATCCGTTCACGGCGCCCCGGCCGGGCGTAAGCTGGGCGATGCGGTTCCTGGGGAGTCGCGTCCCGTCGTGGCGGGGGTTGAACGAGCTTGCAAGCGCTCAGGAACGCAATCGGCATCGCTTGGGCCATCTTCTGGCTGTACTGGCTGGTCTCTGCCGCCGGTGCGAAAGCGAGCCTCCGCGGGAGGCGCCGATTCACATTCCCCGGGCTAAGCGTCCTCATCGTCGTCATCGTCTTCCGCTATCGCGGTGGAGGCCTCGTCGTTTCCAGTCCGATCCTCGGCGTGAGCGGAGCTGTCGTGTTCGTCGCCGGGCTCGGCCTGGCGATCTGGGCGCGCATCCATCTCGGCCGCAACTGGGGGATGCCCATGACCGAGAGAGCCGAGCCGGAGCTCGCCACCTCGGGTCCCTACCGATTCGTCCGGCATCCGATCTACTCCGGTCTGCTCCTCGGGGTGCTCGGCAGTGCGCTCGCGACGAACCTGGTCGGACTGATCATCGTCGCCGTGCTCTGCGCCTACTTCTACTACTCGGCCACAATCGAGGAGAAAAACCTCACCGCGACGTTCCCGACACAGTATCCGGCGTATCGGGCCGCGACCAAGATGCTCATACCGTTCATCCTCTAGGACGACGGCGCCCGGCTACCGTGGCGTGATATGACGACGCCGCCGTCGCCGGTGAGAAACTCAGCGCGTTCGGACGCGCTGCCGCGTGACGCTGCCGATCCGATCGCCCACTTCCGCGACCGCTTCGTGGTTGATGACGACCTCGTGTACCTCGACGGGAACTCGCTGGGCCGGCTCCCGCGCGCGACACTCGAGCGGCTTGCGCGGGAGGTCGCGGGGGCGTGGGGCCATCGCCTCATCCGCGGCTGGGAAGAGGGCTGGCTCGAGCTTCCCGTGCGCGTCGGGGACCTGCTCGGCTCCGCCGTGCTCGGCGCCGCTCCGGGTCAGGTCGTGGTCGGCGACTCGACCACGGTGTGCTTCTACAAGCTCGCCTCTGCCGCC
Organism: uncultured Solirubrobacterales bacterium; assembly: GCA_963795525.1. Taxonomy (GTDB): domain Bacteria; phylum Actinomycetota; class Thermoleophilia; order Solirubrobacterales; family Solirubrobacteraceae; genus Palsa-465. The sequence continues at coordinate 248,757 of CAWCIA010000004.1, read as the reverse complement.
CTCGATCTCCGCGCCGACCGACGGGAGATCGTCACCGATGTGGACAACTTTCCGACCGACCGCTACGTGCTCGAGGGGCTCGCGCGCGCTCGCGGGCTCACGATCGTGTGGCTCCGGTTCGACCCCCACTCCGGCGCTACTCCCGAGGCGGTGGCGGCGGCGCTGAGCGCCTCGACGGCGCTTGTCACCTTCTCGCACACTGCCTACCGCTCGGCCCACGTCGCGGACCTCGCCTCCATCACGCGCCTCGCGCACGAGGCGGGCGCGCTCGTGCTCTGGGACCTCAGCCACAGTGCCGGCTCGGTTCCCCTCGCGCTCGACGCCGACGGCGCCGACCTGGCTGTCGGGTGCACCTACAAGTACCTGGGCGGCGGGCCGGGCGCGCCGGCGTTCATGTACGCGCGTCACGGGCTCCAGAGCGAGGTGCGGCAACCCATCTGGGGTTGGCTCGGCCGCGAGGACCCGTTCGCCATGGCTCCCGGATTCGTCGCCGCCGCCGGCGCACAAGGACTCCTCTCCGGAACCCCGCCCGTGCTCGCGCTCAGCGCGGTCGAAGAAGGCGTCAAGCTCGTCGCGGAGGCGGGGATGCCGGCGATTCGCGACAAGGGGATCGCCCTGACCGAATACGCGATCGCCCTCGCCGATACCCGGCTCGGCGACCTTGGTGTCGGGATCGGATCGCCCCGAGATCCAACCCGGCGCGGCGCGCATGTCGCCCTCACCCACCCGGATGCGCGGCAGCTTGTAGGCGCGCTCGCCCAGCGAGGCGTCATCACGGACTTCCGCGAGCCCGACGTCATCCGCTTCGGACTCTCGCCGCTCACCACGCGCTACGTCGATGTATGGGACGGCATCGACGCGCTGCACCGCGCACTGAGTTGACGGGCTCCGGCGGATTGGTTCCCTCACCCGGCCGCACATGGGTCCTGGCGAGGAAACCACCACTCGGCAAGACTGGCGACCGAGCGCCATGGCAGAGATCGAGATCGTCGACCAGACCAACAGGCGTCAAGACCCATCCACCCGCGACGAAGGCGCTGACCCACGGGCGAGATCCTCGTGCACGAGTTCATCACCCTCGACGGCGTCTACGAGACGCCGAGCTGGACGATGCCCTATCCGTTTGACCCGAAGATGAGCACGTCGTCTCGGCGACCCTCGAGGACACGAACTGGAACAACTCGTCCGTGCTCGGCCCCTACGACGTCGACACGATCCGCGCGCTCAAGTCGCGCAGCCGGCGCAACCTGTAGGTCAGCGGCAGCGGCACGCTCGTTCGGGCCATGCTCGCCGACGGCCTCGTCGACGAACTGCACCTGTTTGTCTACCCGCTCGCCCTCGGCGCCGGGGAAAGGCTGCTGCGCGACTCCGATCCCGGTGTGAAGTTCGCCCTCGGCGCCGTCGAGGCATACACGAGCGGCGTCGTGCACCTCGCCTATCAGCCGACGTGAGCCGCTTGTGCGGCGAGGCCCTTGGAGTACTGCCACAGCGCCTTGTCGAGCGTCCGCAATGACACCCCGTGGGCGGGTGCGAGCTCGCGGCAGTACTCGACGTACTCGACCCAGAACGCGGTCGGATAGACCGAGCGTGCCTTGACCCCGAGCGACTCGAGAGCGCGGACGTCGAGGATCGGATAGCCCTCGGGGAAGGCAAAGTGCAGCAGCGCCGAGGCGACCGGTCCGCCCACCCCCGGCAGGACGGTGAGCGCCTCGAAGCGCGCCGCCTCCTCGAGCGCGGCGAACGACCTGGCCGTTGCAGCCACGATGGTGGCCTCGTCACTGACAGCGGCGCGTGGCTCGCTGCGCGCCGCCTTCCACCGGTAGACGGTGAGAAAGTCCTCGCGCGTGTAGTGCCCCAACCCTCGAGCACGGGCCCCGGCGCTGCTGGCACGGCTCTCGTCCACCTCTCCGAAGGCTTCGGCGAGCGCAGGGATGAGCGCGGGGTCAAACCGGAGACGGAAGCGCCTCGGTGCGCTCACCGCGCCTCGCCGCCCACCGGCTCGGCCGGCACCTCGTCGGAGCCCGAGCCCTCGTCCGCCTCACCCGAGGTGGCTGCGGCCAGCCGGGCGCGGCGCTTGGCCGCGCGCGTCGCCTGCGTCAGCGCCTCGATGTCGTACTGGCCGTAGTGCCGACGGCCGTTGATGAAGAACGTCGGCGTGCCCGACACCCCGCTCTCGTCGGCCGTCGTCACGTCCTCGGCGATGCGCGAGGCGTATGTCCGCCGCTGGAGCTCGCGCACGAAGCGGTCGACGTCGAGGCCGAGGTCCTCGGCGTAGCGGGCGAGATCCTTAGGCGTCAGGGCGTCCTGGTTGGCCAGGAGCAGCTCATACATGTCCCAGAACCTGCCCTGGGCGCCCGCCGCCTCGGCCGCCTCGGAGGCCATTTGCGCCCGCGGATGGACGTCGTTGAGCGGCAGATGGCGCCACACGTATCGCACGTCGCTGCCCGCGCCGGCGAGGAGCTCGCGGATCACGGACTCCGCCTGGCCGCAGAACGGGCATTCGAAGTCCCCGTACTCGAGGAGGGTGACCGGCGCATCGTCGGAGCCCCGGATGTGATCCCGCGTCGGGTCGATGTCCTCGGCGAGGTCGAGCAGATCCTCGGCGGTCCGGCTGATCTGGCGCTCGCGCAGGCCGCTCGGCAGCCGCCGCACGACGCGCAGGATGATCCAGGTGACGGCCGGGGCGACGACGACGGAGGCGAGCGCCCCGAGACGAGCCTCGTCGAGCTGGCGCCCTGTGAAGGCCAGGCTCGAGATGAGCAGCGACACGGTGAACCCGATCCCGGCGCAGGCGCCGCTGGCCACGAGTAGGGGACCGCTGATCGGTGCGCGAGGCCCGCGCAGCGCGGGCCGCGAGGCCAGCCATGCTCCAGCGCTGACGCCGATCGGCTTTCCGGCCACGTAGCCGACGAGAATTCCGAGGGTGATCGGGGAGTGGACAGCGTGCGAGAGGAGCGAGTCCGTCACGTGCACCCCGGTGTTGGCCAGCGCGAAGAGTGGCACGATCACGTAGCTCGTCCAGGGGTGAAGGTCGTACTGGAGTCGCTCGTTGCGCGAGATGGCTGAGACGAGCGCCTCCTGCGCGCTGCGCGCGAGCTCGGGCGTGGGCTGCTCACGGAACGAGCGGGTCAGCGCAGTGGCACGCTCGAGGTCCTCCCGCGCGGGGACGTAGGCGCTCGTGGCCAGCCCGATCACCAGCCCGGAGATGACCGGGTCCACACCGGACTTGAACATGGCCACCCAGAGCGCCGTGGCGGCGACGATCGACCCGACGCGGCGGCCGACGGGCGCGTAGCGGAGCGCGACGAGCACGACGAGCAATCCGCCGGCCGCGCCGAGGGCAACCCACGAGACGTGATGGGTGTAGACGGTGGCGATGACGATGAGCGCGCACAGGTCGTCGACGACCGCCAGGGTGAGCATGAAGACGCGCATCCGGGTGGCCGCGCGCGGAGTCAGGAGGGCGAGCGCGCCGAGGGCAAACGCGGTGTCTGTGGACATGGCCGCTCCCCATCCGTGGGCGCCGGAGCCGCCTGCGTTGAAGGCGAGGAAGATGGCGATCGGGACGGTGAACCCGCCGACCGCGGCGAGCACCGGAACGGCCAGCCGGCGACGCTCGCGTAGTTCCCCGAGGTCGAGCTCGCGCTTGGCCTCCAGCCCGACGACGAGGAAGAAGAACGTCATCAGACCCTGGTTGACCCAACCGCGGAGGTCGGTCGAGACGCCCGCGTGGCCAACCGTGATCGAGAGCCTGGTCGACCACACCGACCCGTAGGAATGCGACCAGGGGGAGTTGGCCCAGACCAGGGCGGCGACGGCCGCCCCGAGCATGACCATCGCTCCACCCGTCTCGGTGCTGAGGAACTCGCGCACCGGAGCGGCAAGGTTGCGGGCCCACGCGGTTCGGCCCGCGTACGTCCCCGTCTCGTCACCCGTGCTCATGCCAACGATTATGAGGGGCCGTCCGCCGAGGGCGAGCGAGCGTCCACACCGGCGCGGTCGTTAGGTCGCCCGGAGTGCCTCGGTCGGGCTGAGCCGTGCCGCCTTGACCGCCGGATAGACGCCGGCGAGCGCGCCGATGAGGAAGCCCGCGGCGGGGGCGGCGATGAGCGCGTACATCGGCACGACGAATGGCTCGTGCCGAGTGACAGCGTAGATCTCCGTCGCCGCGGCGCCGAGCGCGAGACCGGTGAGCCCGCCGATCGCCGCCAGGAGCGCGGACTCGGTGAGGAACTGCGCGCTGATGTGCCGCCGCTCGGCCCCGAGCGCGCGCCGCAGGCCGATCTCGCCCCGGCGCTCGAGCACCGAGATGACCATGATGTTGGCGATGCCGATCGCTCCCACGAGGAGGGCGACAGCGCCGAGGCCCAGGAGCAGGGTGGTGAACTGCCCCTTCGCCGCCGCCCGCGCCTCGAGAGCGTTCGAAGGTCGGTTGACGTTGACCCCGCTGGCGTTCTGGGGGTCGGCGGTGGGCGCAAGCAGATTCGAGACCTGCAGAACATCGTCGACATGGGCGCGTAGGTAGATCTCCGCCGGATTCGGCTGGACCGAGAACAGCCGCTCGGCCACGGGGAGCGAGATGAACACGGTCGAGTCGAGCGTCGGGTCGAGCGCCACCGGCCTGAGGACCCCGACCACGACGAACCAGGTGTCGCCGAGGTCGATCATGACGTGCGCTGCGACCCGCTCGATCTGAAGCACGTTCGCGGCATCGGCGCCAAGCACCACCTCCGGGTAGCGCTTACCGACGGCGCCCAGGAAGTGGCCTGAGGCGAGCGTCGTCCCCACGACCGGGGGGAGGTTGACCCCGGCGGCGTCGACTGCGATGCCGCCGCTCTCCGTCGCGGGCACGAGTGGCGTGCGGTACACGTTGGCGCCGGACACCGAGTAGACGGCGGCGGCGCTCTCGACATCGGCCATGTGGTCGATCATGGAAACCGCGGTGTCGGGCAGCACTTCGTTGTTGCCGACGAACGTCTGCCCTGGCGTCACCGTGAGCAAGTTCGTTCCCAGCGCGTCGATCTCCGCCAGAAGATTCGCCTGCGCGGAGGCCGACACGCCGACCACGGCGACCATCGCCCCGATGCCGATGGCAATGCCGAGCGCAGACAGAGCGGCCCGCAGCCGCCGTGTCCGGAGTCCTTGGATCGACGTGCTGAAGAGCTCGCGCAGGGGGAGCCTGGCGCTGACCGTCACCCTGGCGGCGCTCATTGCCGGAGGTCTCCCACGATCTCCCCGTCGCGCATCTCGATGCGGCGCCCGAAGCCCGCGGCGATCCCGGCGTCGTGGGTGATGAGCACGAGCGTGGAGCCGTCCGTAGCCAGCCCGTGCAGCAGCTCGATCACGGCGCCACCCGACTTCGAGTCGAGGTTGCCCGTCGGCTCGTCGGCCAGGATCACCAGGGGCCGCTTGGCGATCGCGCGCGCGATCGCCACACGCTGGCGCTCGCCGCCCGAGAGCTGCTTGGGCCGGAACTCGATCCGATGCGAGAGCCCGACCCGTTCGAGCGCGGCCCGTGCCGCCTGACGCCGCTGGCGCAGCGGCTGTCCCGTGTAGAGCATGCCGAGGGCGACGTTGTCGACGGCGGTCATCGCCTCCTGAAGGTGGAAGGCCTGAAAGACAAAGCCGAGCTCGTGCGCCCGAAGCCCGGCCAGGTCGCGGTCCGAGACGCTCGCGACGTCCCGTCCGGCCAGGTGCACCTGCCCGGAGGATGGCCGCTCGAGCGTACCCATGATCGTGAGCATCGTCGTCTTGCCCGATCCCGATGGCCCCACCACGGCGATCTGCTCGCCCTGCTCGACCTCGACGCTCACGCCGCGCAGCGCGAGAACGCCGCCGGCGTACTCCTTGACGACGTCATCGAGGCGCAGGGAGGCGGCGGCGATCATCCCTGCGAGTCGGTGACCGACAGACCGGGGTAGATGCCCGGCCCGGAGATCGCCACGTAGCCCACTGCGAACAGCCCGGTGGTCACGGGAAGGAGCCGATGCGGCGCCGCGGCCTCCTGGACGGCGTATCCGCCGCCCGGGGTGGCCAGCAGCGCCGTCACCGGTACCGACAGCACGTTGTTGGCGACAGCGTTGACGAAGTTCACGCTGACCGAGCTCTGATCGAGCCCCGCGCCGGTGTGCTGACCGCTCAGGGAGACCGTTACGGGGATCGTGGCCGGGGAGTTGCCCGAGTTCCCGTTGTTCCCGTTTCCGTTTCCGTTTCCGTTCCCGTTTCCGGAGTCGTTGCTGCTCGAGGACTGGGCGACAGGGCTCACCGCGGTGACGGTCCCGTTCACCGAGTTGCCGTTCGGCAGCTCGACGCTCACCTTCTCGCCGACATGTGCCTCGCTCTGCTTGCTCGCGTCGAGATCGACGGTCACGACGAGCCGCGTCGACGTCGTCTCGAGCACGGCCGTCGTGCCTGCGCCGCCGGAGCCGCCGGTCCCGTTGCCCGCGCCACCCGACGGACTGCCCGAGTTGGACGGGTTGGTCGCGTCGGGCGACGAGGAGCTCTTCGGGGTCGTCGAGCTCGGTGGGGTACTCGGGCCGTTCTGGGGAGACGCCGATCCCGGCGATCCCGGCGATCCCTTCTCCGCCTTGAGCTGCGCGATCTCGGCCTTGAGCAGCGCGATGAGCGCGGCCAGCGTCTGGGAGTTGCCGCTCCCCGTCGAGGGGTGCTTGCTCTTCTTCGGCGGCGCTGGCGTCGGCGTCGGGGTCGGGGTCGACGGGGTGGATGTCGTCCGCGGTGTGCTCGCGGTCAGAGAGACAAACTCGGTCGAGGATCCCGCCGCCGGCGTGCTCGCCTGCTCGGCCGCGCCGACGACCGCGTCCGTGGAGGAGACGAGCTGGGCCCCGGGGAGAAAGACGACGCGCCCCAACGCCAGCGAACCGGTCTCGGTCACGCCGATCGCGGCCTGGAACACGTCCACCGCCGCCGTTGTGGCGGCCTGCCAATCGTCGTCGACCACGATCCCGTCCGGGTTGAAGCCGAGGGCGACGAGATTGCGGTTGAGCTCGAGAATGTCGGGACCGGCGCCGTCGGACGGGCGCAGGGTGCGGTAGGCCGGGGTGCTGCCGTCCATGAGCACGACGGGCTTGCCGTCGACCATGTAAAGCGCGTCCCCGGGGTGGACCACGTGCCCAACCTTCGGCAGCCACGTGATCGTTCCGCTCAGGCGGTTGTAGACGGTGTGGGCCGTGGCGTAGCTGAGCGTGCCCGATTCGGTGTCCGTCTGGTCGAGATCGCGGCGCTGCACCGCGGTGGCCGACGAGCCGGTGGAGGCATTGTTGGCCGAGCGGGCGGGCGAGGGTGATCGCGTGACGAGGACGACGACGACGACGACCGCGATGGCGAGGACGAGCGCCGTGAGCACGGCGATCCGCGAACGCAGCAGACCGGGTCGGGTCCCGGTCACGGCACCCCCGCCTGGTTCGTCACGGCACTCGCGCCCGGGTTCGTCACGGCACCTTCATCCCGCAGGCCGCGGCCGCGCGGTTGAAGCCAGGGCTGTCGATGACCGTCGTGCCGAGGTAGAGAAACACTCCGCCGCGCCCGATGACCGCGCCGCCACGGCCCGGCCCCGGCCCCTTGGTGGGCGGGGTCGTCGTCGGGTCGGAGACGTCGGAGAGACCATGGCGGCGCAGGCACTGGGCGAAGGCGAGCATGGACGCGCGCGCGTTGGCCGAGGGATGCCCGGTCTCGGGGCCGAGCCCGAGCTTGCCGCAGGCGCTCTGGGCCCTTTGGAAGGTGGGTGAGGATGGGTCGATGCCCGAGCTCCTGTTGAGCTCGATGCCACCACTTGCGGAGGGATCCGGGAAGTTGGTCACGCCGTGCGCCCGCATGCACTGGGAGAAGGCGAACGCGCGGTTCGGGCGCGATGCGGCGGTGGTCGCCGTGGCGGCGGACCCACCGCAGGCAGTCACGGCCAACGCGACCACGCACATCGTGGCGCTGGCAGACACGAGGGCTCGGCGGGTTGCCCGTGCGTTTCTCGTCGTGTGGAGGCCGTTCAGCGCCATGGCAGGGGGTTCTACGACGGCCGTGGTAACACCGTCGTAACGCCGTTATGTCGCCGTTACGCGTGGTCACTGAGCCGAGCGCACGCCTTGCGCGATCTGCGCGGCGGTGATCAAGCCGTGAGTGACGCTGGCGCAGCCCTCGGCCGTTCTGAGAATCGATGGCGACTGTAGATCGACGCCCGCCGCGCGGACAGTGTCGAGCGGAAGCTGCCCCTGCGCGTTCGGATCGGGGAAGTTGGCTACCCCGTGACTGCGCATGCACCGAGCCAGGGCGAGCAGGGCCTGGCCATGGGCACGCTGATCAGCGGCCCGCTGCGCCGGGCTCTGGGGGGCGGGCAGGATGCCCTGGCACGCCTTCTCTGCCGTCTTGAAGGCGGGGGAGTTGCCGAGGCTGCTCGGTACCGCGATGGCGATGGCGGTCGAGTTGCCCGTGGTCGACACCTTGGGGTCGGGGAACCCGGTGGCGCCGTGGCTGCGCATGCAGCTGGAGTACTTGTAGGCGGCGGTGACACCGTTCTGCGGCGCTTGGCCCGAGCTCGTCGAGGCGGGTGGCGTCGATCCGCCGCAGGCGGCGATGGTCAGGCCGAGCCCAAGCGCCGCGGCGAGCGAAGCGGAGATACGGCGGGCCCGGGGCGGGGGCTGGGGCGGGTCGGACGGGGCGATGTACGGCATGGCGGGCGGACTCCTCTGCGCCGGTGACTGCGAACGAGCGAGTTGTACGGATCAGGGGGTGCCAGGACGGTGACGATCGCCGTCACCCCGCTGTCACCTGCGGTGGGGGATGCTTAACCCGACGATGAGGGTGCTAGTTGTCGAGGATCACGAGCGGTTGGCCCAGGCGGTGGCCGAGGGCCTGCGGCGCGAGGGCATGGCCGTCGATATCGCGCTCGACGGCGCCGACGCGCTGGCTCACGTGGCCGTCCACCGCTACGACGTCGTCGTGCTCGACCGCGACGTGCCCGTCGTCCACGGCGACCAGGTGTGCCGCACGCTCGTGGCCGGGCACGCCGAGACCCGGGTCCTCATGCTGACCGCCGCGAGCACGATCCGCGATCGGGTGGACGGCTTCGAGCTAGGCGCCGACGACTACCTCCCCAAGCCTTTCGAGTTCGCCGAACTCATCGCCCGCACCCGGGCTCTCGCCCGGCGGGCGGTGCGGCCCCTTCCGCCGAGGCTGTGCCGAGGCGACATCACGCTCGACTCCTCCCGCCGCGTCGCCTATCGCGGAGAGGCGCGGCTCGGCCTCAGCCCCAAGGAGTTCGCGCTGCTCGAATGCCTGCTCCAGGCCGACGGCGCCGTCCTGTCTGCCGAAGAGCTTCTCGAACGGGTGTGGGACGAGGCGGCCAATCCGTTCACCACGACGGTCAAGACGACGATCGGCCGGCTGCGGACCAAGCTCGGCGAGCCCGCGGTCATCGAGACCGTCCGCGAGGGTGGCTACCGGATCTCGTGAGCGCGGCCGGGACACTCCTGCGCCGCGCGCTGCCGCGCCTCCCCGGCGCGACGGCTCGACAGCGGCTCACTCTCCTCTACGCCGGCCTGTTCCTCCTCCTCGGCATCCTCGTCGTCGTCGCCATCTTCACTTTCACCTCGGCGTCGAGCAGCGTGGCCGTGAGCGCGGTTCCCGCGACGCGTCAGGGCGTGGTCAGGCCCATCTTCCACGACATCGTGACCCAGCAGCGCTCGGCCGACATCAACCGTCTCCGCGCCGTGTCATGGGTCGCGCTCATCGCCGCCGCCCTCGTCGCCGGCGCACTCGGCTGGCTGGTCGCCGGCCGGGTCCTGCGCCCGCTGCGCCAGATGACGGCGACGGCCCGGACGATCTCCGCCGGCAACCTCAGCGAGCGGCTGGTCGTCGCGGGACCGGACGACGAGTTCAAACGCCTCGGCGACACGCTCAACGATCTCCTCGGGCGCCTTGAGGCCTCCTTCGAGGCTCAGCGCCGCTTCGTGGCCAACGCCTCGCACGAGCTGCGCACGCCGTTGACGGTCGAGCGGACGCTGCTCCAGGTCGCGCTCGCGGACCCGAAGGCAACCGTGGCGACGCTCAGGGCCACATGCGAGGAGCTGCTGGCCTCCGGTCGTGAGCAGGAGCGGATGCTCGAGGCGCTCCTGACGCTGACGAGCAGCGAGCGCGGTCTCGACCGCGCCGAAGCACTCGACCTCGCCGTCTTCGCCGAGCGTGCGCTTGGCGCGCAGCAGCCGGCGATCGCCGAGAGAGGGATCACGGTGACGCGCGCGCTCGACCCAGGGCCCGTCGCCGGCGACGGCGCGCTGCTCGAGCGGCTCGTCGCCAACCTGGTCGAGAACGCCGTCGCCTACAACGCCCCGTCCGGCTGGATTGAGGTCGCCACGGCAGCGGACCCCGCAGGGTCACGGCTCACGGTCGCGAACGCCGGCCCGGCCGTTTCGGCGTCCGACATCGAGCGCCTGTTCGAGCCCTTCCAGAGACTCGGCGGTAGGCACGGTGGCGCGGACGGCCACCATGGGCTCGGGCTGTCCATCGTGCGGGCGATCGCCGTGGCCCACCGCGCCGAGGTCAGCGCCACACCGCGTCGGGAGGGTGGGCTCACCGTGTCGGTGCTGTTCCCTGAGGTGTAACGGCGCCGCCACACTGTTACGTCGCTGTTATGTGGGATGAGCGATCCTCATGAGGACGTCGGCGCGGGCCCTGATCCCGCGCCGACGCTTCCACTGCGAACGGATCCGATTCGAACGGCGAGCGATGAGAGTGCTGGTGGTCGAGGATCACCCGAGGCTGGCGGCGACGGTGGCGGGGGTGTTGCGCCGGGAAGGGATGGCGGTTGACACGGCCTTCGACGGCCGGGAAGCGCTGGCCCGCACCGGGCTGATCACCTATGACGTGGTCGTGCTCGACCGGGATCTGCCCGTCGTCCACGGCGACGAGGTGTGCCGCTCCCTTGCTTCCGGCGGCTATTCCGGCGCCGTGCTCATGCTGACCGCGGCGGGCACGCTCGAGGACCGCGTGGCGGGCCTCGGGATCGGGGCTGATGACTACCTGCCGAAGCCGTTTCACCTCTCGGAGCTCATCGCCCGAGTGCACGCGCTCGCCCGTCGCTCCCGCCGGGTCCTGCCGCCCACGCTCGTCCACGGCGATCTCGAGCTCGACGCCGCGCGGCGCACGGTCAGGCGCGGAGGCCAGGCGGTGGCCCTCGCGCCCAAGGAATTCGCCGTGCTGGAGATCCTCCTCGGCGCCGGTGGGGTGGTCGTGTCGACGGAGGAGATCCTCGAACGCGCGTGGGACGACGCCACCGACCCGTTCACCAACGCCGTGCGCATGACCGTCAGCCGACTCCGGGCCAAGCTCGGCGACCCTCCCATCATCGACACGGTCACGCCGATCGGCTACCGCATACGGGAGCCCGCGTGACGCGCGGGCGCGCCATTCTCGCTCGGGTCAGACACCCACAGACGACGGTCCGCTGGCGGCTCGCCCTTCTCTATGGCGGGCTCTTCCTCGCCTCCGGCGCCACGCTTCTGGCGGTGACCTACGCGCTCGTCTCGAACGCCACGGTGAGCCCTCCCGGCTCGGGCCTCATCCGGTCTTCCCTCGCCAGCAACCGGCTGATCGGCGTGCCCGCGACCTGGCCGGACGTCGATGGCCGCATCCAGATCAGCGGCGGGCAGGCGGCGCCCGCCCTCAACTCCGTCATCAGGTCTCCGGCCGGACGTGCCGTGGTCCGGATCGTCGGATCCCAGCAGCGGATCTCCGACCTGCACCAGCTCGAGATCGAGTCAGGGATCGCTTTGGCCATCATGGCCATCCTCTCCGGCGGCCTGGGCTGGCTCGTGGCCGGGCGGGTCCTCCGTCCCCTGCGGACGATCACCGCTACCACCCAACAGATCTCCGAGGCCAATCTTCACGAGCGGCTCGCCATGGACGGCCCGCCGGACGAGCTCCGCCGGCTCGCCGACACGATCGACGGGCTCCTCCAACGCCTTGAATCCGCCTTCGATGCCCAGCGCCGGTTCGTGGCCAACGCCTCCCACGAGCTGCGCACGCCGCTGAGCGCCGAGCGCGCCCTGATCGAGATGGTCATGTCCGATCCGGGCGCGAGCGTGGGGACGTTCCGTGAGATGTGCGGCCAGCTGCTCGAGGAGAGCGAGCGCCAGGAGGAGTTGATCGAGGCGCTGCTCACCCTGGCGCAGGGCCAGCGGGGCCTCGAGCGCGCCGAGCCGGTCGAGCTCGCGGCGCTCACCCGCGGCGTGATCGGCGGCCTCGAGGCCGATATCGCCGTGGCCGGCCTCGTCGTGGGCGCCACGCTCAATCAGGCGACGACGACGGGCGATTCCCGCCTCATCGAACGGCTTGTCGCGAACCTCGTCGGCAACGCGATTGAGCACAACGTCCCGGGCGGCACGCTGCTCGTGCAGGTCCACAGTCGCGCCGGGCAGGCGATCCTACGGGTCGAGAACACCGGCTCCGAGGTCCCTGCGCACGAGGTCGCGCGGCTACTTGCGCCTTTCCAGCGGCTGGGCGCCGAGCGGACCGGCCACGGCGAGGGCCTCGGCCTCGGGCTCTCCATCGTGGCGGCAATCTGCGCCGCGCATCACGCCGGCCTGGAGGTCGCGCCGCGCCCGAGCGGCGGCCTCGAGGTCGAGGTCAGCTTCCAGACGGCCGCACCCGCAGACCCGCCCGAACGGGTGGGTGAGGCTCCATCGATCGGGGCGGTGGCGCGGGCCTAGCCGGCCTTCGTAACACCGGGGCCGTCGCGAGGCGCTAGCCTCCACGCGGCAAATCCGAGGCCTCAAGCGAGCCGGCCGTCCACTGGCTCCGCCTCCTCACCGAATTGGAAAGGACCGACCGCCCGTGATGCGTGGAATCATCGCGTGCCGTGGTGCCGCTCCACTGCGGAACGCCGCTGCCGTCGCTCTGGCCGCTCTCCTGGCCGCCGCCTGCTTTTCTCCCCCGGCTCGTGCCGCCAACAACGTGGCCTTCAACCGGGAGTCCTACAGCTTCTCGACGAAGTACCCGATCAGCCAGGAAGCGAACATGTACCAGCAGATCGTTCTGCAGTCGACGGACGGCAAGCTGGTCAACCAGCTGAAGGCGGCCAATCCGAAGCTGAAGGTCTTCCTATACGAGGGGATCATGGGCGCCGAGGACCAGCCGAACAACACGAACACCTGCACGTCGGGGACGGCTGACCTGACGAGCCACCCGAGTTGGCTGCTCCACGATCAGAACGGCAGCCCGATTCTCATCAAGGGGATCTATCTCGTCGACCCGGCGAATACAGCGTTCCAGCAGGCATGCCTGGCCAACGTCATCGCCACCGCCAAGGCGTCGGGCTTCGACGGCGTCTACTGGGACATGGTCAACCAGCAGCTCAACTGGTCACTGCCGGCCGGGCACACCGTGGCCAAGTACGCCTCCTCCTCGGTTTGGGATGCGGCCCTCTCCTCGATCCTCGCCTACGGCGAGAAGCAGCTCCACGCCAACGGCCTGCAGCAGTGGGCCAACATCGGCGGCGCGTACCTGACCGGCGGCCTGTGGCAGTCGTGGAACGGCCTCCTCGACGGTGCCGAGGACGAGGCCTTCACCGACCCGGGCTCCGGGTTGGCCAACGGGATCTGGGCCTGGCCGTACCAGGTGTATGAGGCCGCCTGGTCGGAGGCCAACCACAAGCCGGTGATCATGCACTCCCACAACGCCACCGAGGCCGGTAACACCTACGGAATCGCGTCGCTCATGCTCGTGGCCAACGGCGAGTCCAGCTACTCGACCTCGAACAACTGCTACACGAGCTGCGAGGTGTGGTATCCCGAGTATCTTCAGACGCTCGCGCTCGGCGCCCCGGTCGGCAGCTACAACAAGCTCTCCAACGGCGTGTACTGGCGGTGGTTCCAGCACGGCATGGTCATGGTCAATCCGACCTCGAGCTCGGTGGCGCGCTTCTCGCTCGGCGGCGGGACGTACTCGGGGTCCCAGCTCAGCAACGTCAGCAGCGTCAGCCTGGCACCCACAACGGGGTACGTCCTGCTGGCCAACTCCGGCAACGTCGTGAAAGCGCCGGCGAACACGAAGGCCCCGGCCATCGGCGGCACACCGGCGGTCGGCAAGCCGCTGCTCGTCCTGCCGGGCACGTGGTCGGGGAGCCCAGCGCCGACCTACGCCTACCAGTGGAGCCGATGCAGCTCGACGTGCACGGCGATCTGGACCGCCAACTCGCCGTCCTACGTTGTGCAGTCGGGGGACGCGGGCTACCGGTTCGTCGTGCGGGTGACGGCCACGAACAGCGGCGGGATCGCCTCGGCGACGTCCGCGGCCACGGCGGTTGTGCCGTAGCGGGCTCGGTGACCTAGCCCACCGCCCGCCCCCGCGTGAACTCCACGAACGCCCGCGCCGCCGGCGAAAGGTGCCGGCCGGAGCGCCACCAGAGCGCCACCGGCATGCGAAGCGTGGGGGTGAGGGGACGCACGGCGACGGGCGGCCCGGCGAGATCGGCGAACGAGCGGGGCATGATGGCCAGGCCGATGCCCCGGGCCACGAGCGCGCGCACGAAGGCGAGGTCGTTGGCCTCGAGAGCGATCCGCGGGGTCACGCCGACCGCGGCGAAGGCCTCCTCGACGCGCTCGCGCGTCGAGGCGCCGGTCTCGAACATGATGAGCCGCTCGTCGCGCAGGTCGGTCAGCCGCAGGCGGGTCCGGCCCGCCAGCCGATGCGACGGGCTTGCGGCCACGGCGAGCTCCTCGCTCGAGACGGGTAGCCGCTCGAGCCCGTCGGGCAGCCGGGGCGGCTCGAGCGCGAACGTGAGGTCGAGGCTGCCGTCCATGAGCATGTCGAGCATGCGCTGAACCGTCCCTTCGCGCAGCCCGACATCGACGTTGGGGTAGCGGTCGATGAACTCGGCGAGGAGGACGGGGATATCGAGCGCGCCGCCGAACAGGAGCGCTCCCACGCGCACCCGGCCGCGGGTCAGACCGCGCAGGGCATCGACATCGGCGTGGAGGGCCTCGGCCTCGGCGAGGATGGTCCGCGCTCGTGCGACCACGAGCTCGCCGGCGTCGGTGGTGTCGACCGAGCGGGTCGTGCGTTCGAGCAGCTCGATCCCGAGCTCGCGCTCGAGCCGGGCGACCTGCTGGGAGAGGGCGGACTGGGCCACGTGAAGCTCCTCGGCCGCCCGGGTGAAGTGGCGGTGGCGCGTCACCGCCTCGTAGTAGCGAAGCTGGCGAAGGTCCATTGATCTCAATCTCTGATCAATTGCATCACATATTTGTCTTGCGTCGCTGAATCATGGTGGCAGACTCTCGCCATGGCAACCCACGCGACCGACGCCACAGTCGCCATCCGGCGGGAACTTCGTTCCGGGGACCCAGAGGCCATCGTCGACCTCCACGAGCGCGTGTACGCCAGCGAGTACGGCCGCAACCGCGCCTTCCTCGATGCCGTGGCCACGGCCCTCGAGGACGCCCTACGGCGCGGCTGGCCACATCAGGGAGGCGGTGTGTGGCTGATCGACGCCTCGGAGAACGAGGGCCTCGCGGGGTGCCTGGCCTGGACGCGCGAGGCCGCGGACCTCGGCCAGGTGCGCTGGTTCGTCTTCGGGCCCGAGCTGCGCGGTGGAGGGTTCGGGCGGCGCCTGCTTGGCGAGCTTCTCAGCGAGTGCCGGGCGGCCGGGATGACCCGTCTCGAGCTCACGACGTTCAGCGCCTTGACGGCCGCGGCGCATCTCTACCGGTCGGTCGGCTTCGAGGTCGTCTCGGCGCGGGAGCGCACGGACTGGGGCTCGCCGATCGTCTACCAGCACTACGCGCTCGCGCGCGAGTAGAGCGTTTCCGCGCGCGCTGGAGCGTTCTCGCGCGCGCTGGAGCGTTCTCGCGCGCGAGAAGAGCTTTCTCCCGCGCGCCACGCGCAGCGCATAGGCTCGCGTCATGACCGCAGACTCCATCGTCGTCGGCACCGACGGCTCGCCCACGGCCGAAGTCGCGGTCGATCGAGCCGGTGAGCTCGCGAGCGCACTCGGTGCGACCGTGCACATCGTCAGCAGCTATGCCTCGACCACCACCTCGGGGGCGTGGATGGCCTCGGCGGGCGGCATCGCCGTGTCCGAGCTCGTCACCGCGGAGCAGGCCCAGGCCGGCGCCGAGGAGATCGTCGCCCGCTCGCGTGAGCGCCTCGCCGCCCGCGGCCTCGAGGTCCGCACGCACGTGTGCAGCGGCGAGCCCGCGCAGGCGCTGATCTCGATCGCCGACGACGAGCGCGCGCAGATGATCGTCGTCGGCAACCGGGGGATGACAGGCACGCGGCGCGTCCTGGGCTCGGTGCCGAACCGCGTCTCGCACCACGCTCGCTGCGGCGTGCTCATCGTGCCCACGCGCTAAACGACTGTCTCAGGCCCCGCGCGCTGAGCCCGGGTGGCCGCCGGACGACCCCGGTAGGCATTACCGTCCAGGGATGGCGAGCGCACCCACCCCGCGCGTCCGGGTCATCCGCGAGCGTCAGCGCGCCCGGTACGACCGCGGGGTGATCGACGCGATCCTCGACGAGGGTCTCATCGCCCATCTCGGCTTCGTGCACGACAGTCAGCCGTTCGTCATCCCAACCCTCCACGCGCGCGTCGGGGACCGCGTCTACATCCACGGCTCGTCGGCCAGCCGGACGCTCCGGGCGCTGCGCGGCGGACTCCCGGCCTGCCTGACCGTGACGCTGTTCGACGGCATCGTGCTCGCGCGGTCGGTCTTCGAGCACAGCGTCAACTACCGCAGCGTCGTCGTCCTCGGTGAGATGACCGCGGTCGAGGACCCCGGCGAGAAGGTCGGGGCGCTCGAGGCGTTCACCGAACGGCTCGTCCCGGGCCGGTGGGCCGAGGTGCGCGGGCCTTCGCGCAAGGAGCTCAAGGCGACTTCGATCCTCCGCCTGCCGATCGACGAGGCCTCGGCCAAGGTCCGCACGGGGGGCCCTGAGGACGCCGACACCGAGGACGGCGCGCTCGATGTCTGGGCCGGGTACGTGCCGGTCACGCCTCACGTGGGCGAGCCCGTCCCGGACCCGGCGCTCCGTCCGGGCATCCCGGTCTCCCCGGCCACGCTCGCCTTCGTCCGAGCCCGCCGGGCCGAAGGCGGTCACGGTCGCTGAAAGGCCGCCCGCGCCGCCTCGACGCGAGCGTGGGCATGGCACCCCGCCAGGTGGTCGTTGACCAGGCCCATCGCCTGCATGAACGCGTATACGGTCGTCGGTCCGAGGAAGCGCCAGCCGCGCGCCTTCAGGTCCTTGGCCAGCGCCTTGGACTCGGCCGTCGTGGCCAGAGCCGCAAGCCCCGCGCGGTCGAGGCCGTCGGCCCGCGGCTCGGGCTCGAAATGCCAGATGTAGCCGGCCAGCGATCCTTCGGCCTCGACGAGCTCCACTGCCCGCCGGGCGTTGTTGATCGCGGCCTCAATCTTGCCCCTATGGCGGACGATGCCCGCGTCGCCGAGCAGGCGGGTCACGTCGCGCTCGGTGAACCGCGCCACCGCGGCGAAGTCGAATCCTGAAAAGGCCGTCCGGAACGCCGCGCGCTTGCGCAGAATGGTCAACCACGAGAGGCCGGCCTGGAAGCCCTCGAGGCTCAGCTTCTCGAAGAGCCGGATGTCGTCGGAGACCGGGAACCCCCACTCGGTGTCGTGGTAGCCGCGGTACTCCGGCGCCGAGACCCCCCACCAGCAGCGGGCGACTCCGTCCTCGCCGGTGACGATGCCATCGTCCTGTCCGCTCATCGCCGCGCCGTCAGCCAGGCGTCGAACTCCGTGGCTACGATCCGCTCGCCGTGGACGCCCTCGGCCTGCGTCGACGCCAGCCACACGATCGGCGCTCCCATGACGTCGGGGTCGAGCAGCCTCTCCCGGACCTCGGGGGCGACGTCGTCGGGAATCATGCCCGTGTGCGTTGCGCCTCCCGGGAGCAGGAGGTTGACGGTGACCGTCGTTCCCTCGAGATCCGCGGTCATCACGCGCGTCAGCGCTTCCACGCCGGCGCCCGAGGGCCCGTAGGGGACGAACCCCCGCCGGACCATCGTCGACTCGTTCATCGAGATGCCGACGATCCGGCCGCCGCCGGCAGCCAGCATCCGCGGGACGACCTCGCGGGCGACGAGAAACGATCCCGTCACCTTCGTCTCCAGGACGTCGCGAAACCCGGCGGGGTCGACCTCCCAGAACGGCCGGGGGTCGGTGAGGAAGCGCGGGTTCACCGTGCGCATCCCGATTCCGGCGTTGCTGACGAGCATGTCGAGGCCGCCGAGGTAGTCGTAGGTGGCGGCAACGCCGCGCAGCACCGAGGTCTCGTCGCGCACGTCGAGCTCGAGGCCCATGGCGTCGCCCTCGAGGTCGCCGGCGACCCGCTGGGCGCGCGCGCGATCGCGGCCAGCGACCGCCACTCGGGCACCGGCCCGGCACAGCGCACGCGCCATGGCGAGGCCCAGACCGCTCGTCGCTCCGGTGACGAGGACGCGGGTCCCGGTCAGGTCGCTCATGTCCGCGAGTCTATGGGCGGGTCGCGCACGGGGCCGTGGGCTACCGTCAGGGGGAATGGATTCGAGCACGCGCACGCCGGCGGCGCCCGAACGGCGGCCCGCGCCCGAGCCGGCATCCGCGGAGGCGATCGCCGCGCCGCGGCGCCTGTCGCGGAGCGTGGTCGGACTCCTGGCCATGACGAGCGGGGCGGCGGCGGCCAACCTGTACTACGCACAGCCGCTGCTCGATCGGATCGCGCAGGCCTTCCATGTCTCGGACAGCACCGCGGGACTCCTTGTGAGCGCCAGCCAGCTCGGCTACGTGGCCGGTCTCGCGCTGCTCGTGCCCCTCGGAGACCTGCTCGAACGCCGCCGGCTCATCTGCGTCCTGCTCGTCCTCGCCGCCGTCCTCGCCGCCGTGTGCGCCGCCGCGCCGACGTTCTCGGTGCTCGGGGCCGCGCTGATCGTGCTCGGCGCAACCGCCGTCGTGGCCCAGATCGTCGTCCCCCTCGGCTCCTCTCTCGCCGGACCCCAGGAGCGAGGCCGGGTCGTCGGCACGATCATGAGCGGCCTGCTCATCGGGATCCTGTGCGCGCGTACGCTGAGCGGGATCGTGGCCGGCGCGACGAGTTGGCGCGTGAGCTTCTGGCTCGCCGCCGCGATCATGGTCGCGCTCGCGGCCGTGGTCTGGCGAGCCCTTCCCGACGCGCCGCCGACCGAGCGGGTGCCCTATGTGCGGGCACTGGGCTCGGTCCTCTCCCTCATCAGGGCCGAGCCGGTCCTGCGCGAGCGCATGCTGATCGGGTCGCTGGGGTTCGCCGGTTTCTCCGTCCTCTGGACCCCGATCGCCTTCCTGCTCTCGGGTGCGCCGTATCACTACGGCGAGGCGGTGATCGGTCTCTTCGGGCTGGCCGGCGCGGCCGGTGCGATCGCCGCGCCCGTGGCCGGGCGGGTCGCGGACCGTGGCCACAGCCGGCTGGGTTCGACCGCGTTTCTCACCTGCATCCTCCTCAGCTGGGGGCTCCTTGCGCTCGGCCGCAGCTCGCTCCCCGCGCTCATCGCCGGGATCGTCGTCCTCGACCTCGGGATCCAGGGTGCCCATATCAGCAACCAGACCGTCATCTACGGGCTGAACGCCGAGGCCCGCAGCCGGTTGACCACCGCGTACATGGTGTCCGTGTTCCTGGGCGGCCTCGGCGGCTCGGTGCTCTCGGCCACCGTCTTCGGCTGGGATGGCTGGAGCGGCGTGTGCTGGTTGGGCGCCGCCGTCGCCCTCGCTGCCCTCGCCACGTGGGCGCTGACGCAGCGGACCGCCTCCTAAGGAGGCCGTCTATCGTCAGTGGCGCCCATGGCACGCCGCGCCGACATCCGCAACCTGGCCATCGTCGCCCACGTCGACCACGGCAAGACGACGCTCGTCGACGCCCTGCTCTGGCAGGCAGGAGCGTTCCGCGCCAATCAGGACGTGGCCGACCGGGTGCTCGACTCCATGGATCTCGAGCGCGAGAAGGGCATCACGATCCTGGCCAAGAACACCGCCGTGCGCTACGGCGCGGTCAAGCTCAACATCGTCGACACGCCCGGCCACGCTGACTTCGGGGGCGAGGTCGAGCGCGGCCTGACCATGGTCGATGGCGTGCTGCTGCTGGTCGACGCGAGCGAGGGGCCGCTCCCGCAGACGCGGTTCGTCCTGCGCAAGACGCTGGAGGCGCGGCTGCCGGTGATCCTTGTCGTCAACAAGGTGGACCGTCCGGACGCGCGCATCGACGAGGTCGTGGACGAGGTCTACGAGCTATTCCTCGACCTCGATGCCGACGAGTCGCAGATCGACTTCCCCATCATCTACACGAACGCCAAAGCCGGCTGGGCGAGCCTCGAGCCCGAGGTCGAGGGCACCGACCTGGCGCCGCTCGTCGACCTCATCGTCGAGCGGTTTCCGGCGCCCGAGCACGACCCCGGGCACCCGTTCCAGGCGCACGTGACCAACCTCGACGCTTCGCCCTACGTCGGGCGCCTGGCCATCTGCCGGATCCGTCACGGGAGCGTCCGCCGCGGCGAGACCGTCGGGTGGTGCCGCGCCGACGGAACCATCGAGCGCGTCAAGATCTCCGAGCTCTACATCACCGAGGCGCTCGAGCGCGTCGACGCCGAGGAGGCGAGCGCGGGCGAGATCATCTCGGTGGCGGGCATCCCCGAGATCACGATCGGCGACACGCTGACCGACGCGGAGGACGCCCGTCCCCTGCCCGTGATCACGGTCGACGAGCCGAGCCTGTCGGTCACCGTCGGGATCAACACGGGCCCCCTGGCCGGGCAGGACGGCGACAAGCTCACGGCCAGCCAGGTCAAGGCCCGACTCGAGCGCGAGCTCGTCGGCAATGTCTCGCTCCGCATCCACGAGACCGAGCGCCCCGACGTGTGGGAGGTCCAGGGGCGCGGCGAGCTGGCCCTCGCGATCCTCGTCGAGCTCATGCGCCGCGAGGGGTTCGAGCTCACCGTGGGCAAGCCGCAGGTCGTCACGCGGGAGATCGACGGCCGCCGCCACGAGCCGGTCGAGCGCATGAGCGTCGATGCGCCCGACGAGTACGTCGGCGTCATCACCCAGCTCATGGCCATGCGGAAGGGTCGCATGGAGCAGATGGTCAACCACGGCACCGGCTGGGTGCGGATGGAGTACCTCGTGCCCGCGCGCGGGCTCATCGGCTTTCGCACCGAGTTTCTCACCGAGACCCGGGGGACGGGGCTCGTCCATCACGTGTTCGACCGCTGGGAGCCGTGGCATGGGGAGCTGCGCACCCGCCCGACGGGCTCGCTCGTAGCTGACCGGCGCGGCATGGTCGCCGCCTTCGCCCTGTTCAACCTCCAGGAGCGCGGCACGCTCTTCGTGGCGCCCGGCGAGGAGGTCTACGAGGGGATGATCGTGGGCGAGAACTCGCGGGCCGAGGATCTCGACGTCAACGCCACCAAGGAGAAGCACCTGACCAACATGCGCTCCTCCACCGCCGACGAGCTCGTGCGCCTCATTCCGAAGCACACGCTCTCGCTCGACCAGGCGCTCGAGTTCCTTCGCGAGGACGAGTGCGTCGAGGTGACCCCCCAGGTGGTCCGTCTGCGCAAGGTCGAGCTCGACAGGACGCAGCGCCAGAAGCGGGCCCGCCAGCTCGCCCGCGCCGGCGCCTGATCAGCCGCGCGCCCGCGCCAGCGCGGCCGGCGCGAGCGTAAAGTCGAAGGCACGCGAGATGTCGAGCGGCCGGGGGATCAGCCCGGTGCGGGCGTCGAACGCCGACCAGCGCTCGAGAACGCCCTCGCGGAGGGTCAGCGCGGGGGTCAGCGCCGATGCGATGGCCGCCGTCTGCGCGGCGATGAGCCGACGGTCGCCGCCCGACGCCGAGGTGATGACCGCGCTCGCCTGGGCGGCGTGGGCCACCGCGTAGTGGGCGCCCAGCGCGATCGCGCCCAGAGCGCGCTCGATCGCGTCCCGATGTTGGCGCAGCGTCGAGCGCAGGGCCACGAACACGGCCTCGGGATAGGCCGGAGCACCGTACTGCTCGATGCGGAACTCGCGCACGGCGATCCCGCGCAGGCGCAGGGCCACGCCCTCGTCGCTCCAGAACGCCGGCACGGCCGCGACGTTGCCGGCGGCCATCTGGGCCACGGCGCCGAAGCCGATGACGACAGGCTTGACGGTCGCGTAGTCGCCGCCGTCGGCGTCGATGAGCGCGCGCAGGAAGGCGGGATCGGACGGGAGGCCGGACACCCCGACGCGCTCACCGTCGAGGTCGCGCGGCCGGAGGATGTTCGGCTGGGCGATGATGGCCGAGAGCGGACGCTGGACGAGCGCGCCGATGCCGACGACATCGACGCCGCGCTCGCGCGCGAGCGCGAGGTCCTGGATGTCGAGGACGCCGATGTCGGCCCGGTGGGAGAGCAGGAGCTTGAGCGTGTCCGGGCCCGAGGAGCCCGGGACGAGAATCGAGAGGCGCACGCCGAGGCGGCGGTCGAAGTGCTCGCGCGAGGCCAGGTAGATGGGGGCGTGAGCCGGGTTGGGCGTGAAATCGAGCGCCAGCGCCACGGACGTCGAGCCCGATCCGCCCGAGCCGCCGCACGCGCCCAGCGCGAGCGCGCAGAGTAGCCCGGCGAGCACGCCCGCCAGGCCGGCCAGCCTGGCGCGGATCACCTGCTCGGCGCGGCGGGGGAGTACTGCGCGAGCTGGGCCCGGACCGCCTTGCGGTCGATCTTGCCCACCGAGGTCAGCGGCACCGAGCCCACCACGTGGACCTCGCGGGGGTACTTGTAGCCGCCGATCCGCTCCCGCGCCCACGCGATCACGGCGTCGGGGTCGAGTTCCCGTCCCTGGACGGGCGCGACGAAGGCGACGACCTCCTCGCCATGACGCGGGTCGGGGCGGCCGACGACCGCGGCCATGGCGACGCCGGGATGCTCGACGAGGGCGTCCTCGACGTCGCGCGGATAGACGTTGAAGCCACCGCGGATGATGAGGTCCTTCTTGCGGTCGACGACGAACAGGTAGCCCTCGTCGTCGAGGTAGCCGAGGTCGCCGGTGCGCAGCCACCCGTCGTGGAGCGCGGCCGCGCTCGCCTCGGCGGCGTTCCAGTAGCCGCGCATAACGGCTGGGGAGCGGCAGATGATCTCGCCCACCTCGCCCGGCCCGACGCGGTTGTCGGCCTCGTCGACGATGCGCAGCTCGCTGCCCGGAACCGGGATCCCGACCGAACCCGGCTTGCCCTGGCCGGCGGGGGTGGTGGAGATGAGGGCGGCCGTCTCGGTCAGGCCGTAGCCCTGGCGGATCGTCACATGGGGCACGCGGCGCCCCCACTCTTCGACGATCTCCGGGGCGAGCGGTGCTCCGCCCGAGGTGAGGATCTCCAGCGAGGAAAGGTCGTGGTTCTCCAGCGGCTGGCCGAGCAGGAGCTGGAGCATCGAGGGCACCACGGCGCTGATCTGCAGGCGGTGCTCGTCGACGAGCTCGAGGAACGTCGTGGCGTTGAACCACCGCAGCAGCACGGCTACGCCCGGCTCCGGGTTGTGCATGCCCGAGATCGTCACGAGGATGCCGTAGGAGTGCGACAGCGGCAACGTGCCGAGGCCGCGGTTGACCCCCGGCACATGCGACGCGGCACTCGCCGCGGCGCCGGTGAAGTAGAGGTTCCCGTGCGTGAGCATCACGCCCTTGGCGCGGCCGGTCGTGCCGCCCGTGTAGAGAAGGGCGGCAAGCTCGTCGGGTCGCCGGGGCACGATGGCGGTTGGCTCGGCCTGCTCGAGCTCGTCGAGCGGGATGGCCGGGCCCTCGCACGGGCCGGCACACGCGATGAAGCGCACGCCGGGAAGGTCGCGCGCCGCCGCCTGGACCTTGTCCAGGAACTCGGAGGTGGTGATGACGCCGCAGGCACCCGAGTCGGCGATCACGTGGCGCAGCTCGGCCTCCGGGAGCAGGAAGGTGGCCGGGGTGACCACCGCGCCCGCGCGCCAGAGCGCGTTGTAGGCGATGCCCACCTCGGGACAGTTGGCCATGGTGACGACGACCCGCTCCCCTGGCGCCACGCCGCGCTCGATCAGACCCCCGGCCAGGCGGCGCGTGCGCTCTGCGAGCTCCCCCGAGCGGTACCAGCGGCCCTCGAAGAACAGCGCCGGATAATCGCCCTTGCGCTCGAACGATGCCTCGGCGAGGCGGGCGAGATTGTGCTCGTGGTCAGAGTCGGGTGTGCGCTGGCCGGGATCCATGGCCGGGCAACGATACCCGCACGATTCCTCTCAGACGCCGTCGTGCGCGTCTTAAGCGGCCGCAAACGCCATACTTGCCACAATCTCCGGAGCAGGTCGGCGTCAGCGTGTCCTCTTCGACGCCGCCGCTCCCGGTTCTGGCCGGGTATGTCCCCGGGTACGAGTGACCTTGCATGTCTGCCGATAGCTTCCCCGCGCCAAGTGCGCCCGCGAGAGACCGGGGCGTGCGTCGACCCCGGCGCACGCCGCTCGCGTCAGCCGCGGGACTGCGGCTCACCCGCTGGTCCGTGCTCGGGGCGATGTGCCTCATCGTCGCCGTGTCGCTCGGACTGCGCACGGCAGAGATCCACGTGCATTATTGGATCGACGAAGGCATCTCGGTGGGGATCGCCTCGCACCCGTTGGCGCACATCCCCGGTCTCATGCGCCAGGACGGCAGCCCGCCGCTCTACTACCTGATCCTCCACGTATGGATGGCGATCTTCGGCCGCGGCGAGGTCGCGACGCATTCGCTGTCGCTCGTTTTCGCGCTGCTCACCATCCCGGCCGCCTACTGGGCGGGCAAGAGCCTTTTCGACCGTCGGACCGGGCTGATCTGTGCGGTGCTGGCCGGCGGAGCGCCGTACATCACCTCCTACGCCCAGGAGACCCGGATGTACGCGCTTGTCACGCTGCTCTCGGTCATCGTCGCCGCGAGCTTCGTCCACGTGTTCGTTTGCCGGCGCCGGGGCTACCTGCCGGCATTCGCGCTCTCCCTGGCCGCCGCCCTGTACTCGCACAACTGGGCGCTGTTCCTCGGCCTCATGTGCGGCGTCGCGTTTCTGTGGTGCCTGTGGCGCCGACACGACCGCCGCGAGCTGCTGCGCGACGGGCTGATCGGGTTCGGAGCCGTGGCCATCCTCTTCCTCCCCTGGGTGCCCACGCTGCTCTTCCAGGCCCGCCACACGGGTGCGCCATGGGATCTTCCTCCGGTCGTGTGGTCGCTGAGCCAGGGCCTCTACTTCCTCGTCGGCGGTCGTGGGGAGGCCATGCTCATCCTCCTCGGCGGCGGGGCGGGTCTGCTCACCCTGCGCGCGCTCGCTCCGAACGGAGCGGCCGCCGCGTCGACAAACGGCCACGGCCGGCCAAGCGAGGTCGTCTGGCAGCGCCTCGCCGCGGAGTCGCTGCTCATCGTCGGCCTCGGAACGCTGGTCCTCGCTTGGGCCTACGCGAAGGTCACGCCCGCCTGGGCGCCGCGCTACCTCGCGGTCATCGTCGGGCCCCTGCTCATCGCCGCCGGGCTCGGGATGGCCCGTGCCGGCCGGCTCGGGCTCGTCGCCCTTGCCCTGAGCGCCTGCTTCTGGATTCTCGATCCCGTGCCGAGCGCGCTGTCCGCCAAGAGCAATGTCGCCGCCGTGGCCGCTCAGATCCGTCACCACCTCGGCACGGACCCGCTCGTGCTCGCGACACAGCCCGAGGAAATCCCGACCCTGGCCTACTATCTGCCGGGGGTGACCCACTTCGGGACGCCGCTCGGGCCGGTCCCAGATCCGCGAATCGTCGACTGGCGCGACGCGCTCGCCCGGTTCGAGCGCTCGTCCGTCCACGACGTGCTCTCCCCGATGCTCGCCACCCTCACCCCCGGGCAGCGCTTGGTTCTCGTCGTGCCGGTCAAGTTCAACACCTCACCGGTGTACATGAAGCTCATCCACCGCGCCTCGGTCCGCTGGTCCGACGCCATCTCGCACGACAGTGACTTCCGGCTCATCACGACGAGCTACACGCAGTGGAGCGAGTCAGGCGTGCCGGTCGAGGCCTACGTCTACCAGTACCGCTAGCCCAGCGATCAGGAAGGGCGGGCGTCACAAACGTGGACGTCCGGAACGAAGAGGCAGTGATGAGGGATACGCGCGACCCGCGTAGCGACGCGGAGCTGCTGGCGGCGGGACCGGAGGACGCCGACGCCTTCGCGATTTTCTACCGGCGCCATGTCGGCCACGTGCTCACCTTGGCGCGCCGCCACGCCCGGCCAGATGAGGCGGGCGACCTCGTCGCCGAAGTATTCGCCAGTGCACTCGTACATCGGCGGCGCTTCGACCCGGCACGCGGCTCGGCTGGCGCGTGGCTCGCGGGGATCGCGCGACACAAGCTGGCCGATGCCCGCCGGCGAGGGGCGCTCGATGTCCGTCTCACCCGGCGGCTCGGCATTCATACGCCCGCGCTCGCGGTCGACCCGGAGCTCGGCTTCGAGGTGCCGGAACTGCTCGAAGGGCTCCCGCCCGACCAGCGTCGCGCAGTCGAAGACCGTGTGCTTGACGACAAGCCGTACGTCGAGGTCGCCCGTGAGCACGCCGTCTCCGAGCCGACCGTTCGCAAGCGGGTGAGCCGTGCCCTCGGCACTCTGCGCGCGCGCATGGAGGAGGATCACCAGTGACCGACACCTTCGTCGAGCAGCTCGAAGCTGAACTGCGCGCGGCGCAGAAACGCCGAATCCGCCTGGTCCTTGGGGCCGTGCCCGCGCCCGGAGGAGTCGTGGTCGGCGCCGTGCTCAGCGTCGTCGTCGTCGTCGTGATCGCCCTGACCGCTCTCCAGGCCCACGATGCCAAGATCACGGCGGGGCCGGCAACGGCCTCGCCCGTGCCGCCGACAGCCAGCCACGCCCTCGCCCTTGCCGCCAGCGCGGCGGCACGCGGGACGCTCGCACCCCGGCTCGCATCCACTCAGGCGTGGTACGTCGAGGCCGACGAATACGCGCCGCCCCGGCTGCAACCTGCTCTGTTCGGCACGCTAGTTCAGAAATGGTTCTCGAAGGATGAGGAACGCGGGCGGCAGGGTTCCTCGGGCTGGCAGGGCGAGAGCGCGGGAGCGCTCGGCTTCGCCGACTGGGATCCGGCACTGGACGCCCCCGCGGCCCAGGCGCTCCCGACGACGCCGAGCGGGCTGCGTGCAGCGCTCGGTTCGCTCCGGCTCGGTCCGGGCTACCTCCCCTACAACCAGCCGAACGGAAACGTGACCCCGGACACGGCCCACGGCGCCTTTACGCAGCTCGCCCAGCTGAGCACACTGCTGGCCGAGATGCCGCTGCGGCCAGCCACCCGTGCCGCGGCCTTTCGTGCGATCGCCGAGCTCCCCGGTCTTCGCTATCTCGGCGAGGCCACCACCGAAGACGGGCGCCGCGGCATCGCGGTCGGTGAGCTGTCGCCGCCTCTGCGCGAGCTACCGCAAGGAGGCCCGAATCAACCAGCGCGACGTTACGAGTTCGAGCTGATCTTCAATCCGAACTCCGGCCGGGTGTTCGGGTTCCAGACGCGTGCGCTGACGGCCATCAGCACGCTCAATCTAAGCCCGGAAGGCGTCGTCTACGCCTGGAGCGCCCGCGAGGTGGGCATCGCGCCGTTGCTGCGCGTGAATTCCCTCCTTGACCATGAGAGGCAGGCGGGCGCGCAGCTCCGGGCCCCCGGGGGCCCCTGCTCGACGGTCGGCGCTGAGACGCGTCGTCTCGCGACGGACTCGCCCGCATGCGCGGGCGCCCGGCGGGCGCTCCAGAACCACCTCACGACCTCGCTGCGCTCGCTCGCGACCGCGATGTAATCGCCTCAGCCGCCCGCGCGACTCGCGATGTCGTGCATGTCGGGCAGGCGTACGAGCTTGACGCGTGGCCGGCCGAGCGGCTCGCCGGCCGTCGTCTCGTGGGCATCGATCCGCTGCCAGCCCTCCCAGGT
This sequence comes from uncultured Solirubrobacterales bacterium, assembly GCA_963795525.1. Lineage (GTDB taxonomy): Bacteria > Actinomycetota > Thermoleophilia > Solirubrobacterales > Solirubrobacteraceae > Palsa-465. The sequence continues at coordinate 220,854 of CAWCIA010000004.1, read as the reverse complement.
GACCGCCGTGGGGATCTTCTGCTGGATCCACGCGGCGATCCCCCCGGCGTCAGCGGGCAGCGGGGGCTCGTGCACGAATCCCGCGTCGACGTCCTCGAGGACGTGGGCGACGGTCTCGTTGGCGCACTTCTTGTTCGTGCCGATGACCCCGCTCGGACCGCGCTTGATCCAGCCCACGGCGTACTCGCCGGGGAGCTGCTCGCCGAGCTCGTCGAGCACGCGCCCGTCGTTGTTGCGGACGAGCCCGGCGGCCTCGTCGAAGGGCACGCCGGGAATAGGCACCCCGCGGTAGCCGATCGAACGCAGCACGAGACCACACTCGAGCGACTCCTCCTCGCCCGTGGGACGGGCGGTGAGCGAGCCGTCGGAGCGATTCTCGATGCGATTGACCGACATGCGCAGCCCCTCCACGCGGTCGGTGCCGAGGATCTCGAGCGGCGAGCGGAGGAAGCGCAGAGTGATCCGGTGGCTCTTGGCTTCGGGCTCGCGCGCGGCGTAGCGGCGCAAAATCTCCACGTTGCGACGGGCGGTTCCATCGGCCGCGTCGCTCTCCAGCCACGCAGCGCTGAGAGGGTCGAGCTCGAGGTCGACCGGATCGACGATGACCTCGGCGCGACGCAACTCGCCGAGCTCGAGCAGCTCGGGGTTGGTGAAGGCGGCCTGAGCCGGGCCACGGCGGCCGAGGAGCACGACCTCCCGGACCCGCGCCTGCGCCAGCGCCGCGAGCGCGTGGTCGGCCGTGTCGGTCGGCGCGAGCTCCTCGGGATCGAGCACGAGCATCCGCGCGACGTCGATGGCGACGTTGCCGTTGCCCACGACGACCGCTCGCTCGGCCGAGAGGTCGAACTCCCGCCCGGCGTAGGCGGGGTGGGCGTTGTACCAGGCGACGAACTCGGTCGCCGCGTGTGATCCCGGCAGGTCCTCGCCGACGATCCCGAGCCGGTTGTCGGCGCTCGTGCCCGCGGCGTAGACGATGACGTTGTAGCGCTCGAGCAGCTCGTCGCGGGTCACGTCGGAGCCCACCTCGACGCCTCCGATGAACTGAAAGCGCGGATCGGAGGCCGTCTTCTCGAAGGCGCGCGTGACGGTCTTGATCTTTGGATGATCCGGAGCCACTCCGGCCCGCACCAGGCCGAACGGCGTCGGTAGGACGTCGTAGAGGTCGACCTCGAACTCCGCGCGCTTGAGCAGGGCGGCGGCCGCGTAGAAGCCGGCCGGCCCGGATCCGATGATGGCGGCGCGCAGGCTCACAGCCTCTTTATTAGCAGGGCGCTCGAACCGGGCGTCTTCTATCCGAGCGGTCGTGGCTCCACGAGTTCTTGACAAGATCGATGCCACATGACCCACGCGAACAACGAATTCCTCTTCACCTCCGAGCCGCTGACCGTATGAGCGTCACGGTCGTTGGATCGATCGCCTTCGACGCGGTCAAGACGCCGTTCGGAGAGCGCGAGCGCATGCTCGGCGGTGCGGCCACCCATTTTGCCCTCGCCGCGTCGTTCTTCGACACGGTCTCCGTCGTCGGGCCCGTGGGCGACGATTTCGGCCAGGTGGAGCTCGACGTTCTCGCCACGCGGGGCACCGACACACGCGACGTCGAGCGCGTCGCCGGAGGCAAGAGCTTCTTCTGGGCCGGCGAGTACGGCTGGGATCTCAACTCCCGCGAGACGCTCGACACCCAGCTCGGCGTCTTCGAGCACTTCGAGCCCAAGCTCTCGGCCGCCTCCCGGGACTGTGACGTGCTCTTCCTGGCCAACATCCAGCCCGAGCTCCAGCTCAGCGTGCTCGAGCAGTGCTCGGGTCCTCGCTTCGTGGCGCTGGACTCGATGAACCTGTGGATCGACATCGCTCGCGATGCCCTGGTCGAGGTCATCGGCCGGGTCGACTGCGTCATCCTCAACGACGCCGAGCTCCGCCAGCTCACGCACAAGCCGAGCCTCGTGGGCGCCGCCCGCCAGGTCCTGGCCATGGGACCGTCCGTCGTGATCGCCAAGCAGGGCGAGTACGGGGCCGCGCTCATCACCGGCGATGGGTTCTTCGCTCTCCCGGCCTATCCGCTCGAGACGGTCATCGACCCCACGGGCGCGGGCGACACGTTCGCCGGGGGATTCGTCGGCCACATCGCCCGCAACCTCGAGGATCCAACGGGATCGCGCGTGCTCCGCCAGGCCATGGCCTACGGTACTGCGCTCGCCTCCTACAACGTCGAGGAGTTCGGTACCGAGCGGGTGCAGCGCCTGAGCGCGGAGGAGGTCCAGAGCCGCGTGGAGGAGCTCCAGGGCATGACGCACTTCGAGCCCGACGCGGTGCCCGCGGGCGGCTGATGAGCGCACAGGTCATCGACGGCCGGGCCGTGGCCCAGCGTCTGCGCGAGCGCGTCACTGACGAGGTGGCCGCGTTCACGGCCGCCCACGGCCGCCCGCCCGGGCTGGCCACGGTCCTCATCGGCGAGGACCCCGCATCGGCGATCTACATCGCCGGCAAGCGTCGCGCCTGCGCCGAGGTGGGCATCGAGAGCTTCCACCACGGACTCGCGGCCGCGGTCTCGCAGGAGGAGGCGCTGGCGGTGATCGACGCCTGTAACGCCGATCCCGCCGTGAGCGGGATCCTCTGCCAGCTCCCGGTGCCCGACCACCTCGACGGCGCCGCTCTGACGGCACGGATCGACCCCGACAAGGACGTCGATGGCCTGAGCGTGGCCAACGCCGGCCGGCTCGCCCTCGGGGTGCCCGGCCTGCGCCCGTGCACCCCGCTCGGGGTGAGGATCCTCCTGGCCGAGAATGGAGTCGAGCTGACCGGTGCCCGGGCCGTCGTCATCGGGCGCTCGAATCTGTTCGGCAAGCCGATGGCCCAGCTGCTGCTCGCGGCCAACGCCACCGTGACCGTGTGCCACTCGCGGACCCGCGATTTGCCCGCGGTCTGTCGCGAGGCCGACCTCCTCATCGCTGCGGTCGGACGGTCCGAGATGGTCCGGGGGGGCTGGATCAAGCCCGGGGCGACGGTCATCGACGTCGGGCTCAACCGCACGCCTGAAGGCATACGCGGGGACGTGGCCTTCGCCGAGGCCGCCGAGGTCGCCTCGGCGATCACTCCCGTCCCGGGTGGGGTCGGACCGATGACCATCGCGTGCCTCATGCGCAATACCTTGCAGGCGGCGACCGCGCAGCTCGGCGGCTACCCTCCGGCTGCATGACCTTGCGCAAGCTCAGCTGGACGACAGCCCTGCTCCTCGCCGCGCTGGCCCTGGCGGCCTGCGGAGGCAGCTCCGCGAGCTCGAGCGGCGGCTCGGGCGCCTCGAGCTCGACCGCCTCGGGAGCATCGAGCGCCACCGCCGCGAGCACGAGCAGCAACCCGGCCGACAATGGGGTCTCGGCCAAGTCCGCCGATCGCATCGTGGCGGCGGCGGAGACCGCGGCCAAGAGCGCGAAGTCGGTGCACGTGTCCGGTGCGGTCAACAACGGCGGCCAGCAGATCGCCCTCGACCTCGACCTCGCCGCCGGCCAGGGCGGCCGCGGGTCGATCGCCGTCAGCGGCGCGAGCATCCAGATCGTGACGATCAAGAGCACCGTCTACCTGAAGGCCTCGCCGAAGTTCTGGTCGCTGGTCGGTAACGCCCAGGTCGGGCAGCTGCTGAAGAATCGCTGGCTCAAGGCGCCCGCTACGACCGGCGTCAACTCGTTCACCCAGTTCACCGACCTCCAGCAGCTCTTCAAGCAACTCCTGGCCAGCCACGGGAAGCTGACCAAGGGCCCGGCGGCGACGGTCGACGGCCAGTCGGTGATCGGCATCCGGGACGCCACCAAGGGCGGCACGCTCTACGTGGCCACGAAGGGCCAGCCTTATCCCGTCCGGGTCAGCCGGGCGGGCGGCGGCGGCGCGGTCACCTTCGACCACTACAACGAATCCGTGACGCTGGCCCCCCCGGCCGGCGCGGTCGATGCCTCACAGCTCTCCAAGTAGGGGCGTCCTGATCGCCGCGGTCGGGATCGCGGGGCTCGTCGCCGGCTGCGGGGGCGGATCCTCGAGCAACGGGGTTGCCTCGAAGCCGGCCGGCCAGATCCTCCAGGCGAGTGAGAACTCGATCAAGACGGCGAAATCGGTTCACGTGACGGGTTCGCTGGTCAGCAGCGGCCAGAGCATCAGCCTCGACCTCGACCTCGTCTCGGGCAAGGGGGGCAAGGGCTCGATGTCGGCCAGCGGCCTCGGCTTCCAGCTCGTGACCCTTGGCAACACGGTCTACGTCAAGGGAAGCGACGCCTTCTGGCGGCATTTCGGCGGCAACGCCGCTGTCACGCTGTTCAAGGGCAAGTGGCTGAAGGGGCCGACCACGGGGAACCTCGCCTCCTTCGCTTCGCTGACCAACCTGACCCAGCTCTTCGACAAGATCCTCTCCAGCCACGGCACGCTCACCCGGGGCACGGCCACGACAGTCGACAGACAGAAGGTGATCGCCATCAACGACACGAGCGGCCAGGGAGGCACCCTCTACGTGGCCACGACCGGCCAGCCCTACCCCGTCCAGATCAGCAAGACGGGTGCCAACGGCGGCCACATCACCTTCGACCACTACAACGAGTCCGTGGCGATCACCGCGCCGAGCGGCGCCATCGACATCTCCCAGTTCCAACAATGACCATGAACGACGACTGGCGACTTCGGGTCGACATCCACGAGCACGGCCTGGCCCGCGCGCTCAGCGAACGCCTCGACGCCTCCGAGCTCGAGCACGAGCTCGAGACCTCGTTCAAGGATAGGGTCATCGTCTCGCTCGACGGGCCCGAGGTGTTCGCCTACGCCGGGTCGCGCGAGCAGGCCGAGGCCGCCGAGCGGGCGATCCGCGCCGTCGCCTCCAGGCGCGGGTGGCGGCTCGAGAGTGAGATCACCCACTGGCATCCGGAGTCAGAGACCTGGGAGGACGCCGACCTGCCGCTGCCCGGTACCGAGGGCCAGCGCGAGGCCGAGCATGCCGAGCGCCTGCGCCGTGAGCGCGAAGAGTCGCGCGCCCATGGCTTCCCCGACTTCGAGGTCCGGGTGCAGTGCCGCTCCGAGCTCGAGTGCGTCGAGTTCGCCCGCCGGCTCGAGGCCGACGGCCTGCCGGTCGTGCGTCGCTCGCGCTTTCTCGTGATCGGCGCGGCCGACGAGGACGCAGCCCAGGCCATCGCCGCCCGCTGCCATCGCGAGGCCCCCGAGGGCAGCGCGGTCATCGCCGAGGGGACGGCGGCGGCCGTCATGGCCGGCTCGCCGCTCAATCCCTTCGCGGTGTTCGGCGGCCTAGGGGGTTAGCCCTAGCCCCAGACCTCGGCCGCTGTCTCGACGATCAGAGACAGCTTCGCCACCTCCTCCTCATACGTGACCGTGTTGCCCTCGACGGTCGAGGAGAAGCCGCACTGGGGAGAGAGGCAGAGCTGCTCGATGGGCACGAACTTGGAGGCCTCCTCGATGCGCCGCTTGAGCTCGTCCTTGGACTCGAGGTCGCCGCGCTTGGTCGTGACGAGTCCGAGCACGACCATCTTGCCCTTGGGCACGAAGCGCAGAGGCTCGAACCCTCCTGAGCGCGCATCGTCGTACTCGAGGAAGAAGCCGTCGACCGCGAGCTGGCCGAACAGCGCCTCGGCCACGAAGTCGTAGCCGCCCTCCGCCGCCCAGGAGGAGCGGAAGTTGCCGCGGCACATGTGCGTGGTCACCGTCAGCCCGTCGGGCTTCTCGGCCAGCACCTCGTTGAGGTGGCGGATATACGTCTCGTGCAGATGCTCGGCGTCCTCGCCCTTGTTCGCCATCTCCGCCCGCTGGCGAGGATCGTTGAGATAGGCCAGGCTCGTGTCGTCGAACTGCAGGTAGCGCCCGCCCATGTCGTAGATCGCCCTGACCTGGTCGGCGTAGGCGGACGTGAGATCGCTCCAGAACGCCTCCACGTCGGAGTAGACGTTCGGGTCGATGGCCGCCCGTCCACCGCGGTAGTGGACCATGCTCGGGGAGGGAATCGTGAGCTTCGGGGTGATCCCCTCGGCCACGCGGCGCTGTACGAAGGCGAAGTCCTCGGCGAAGATCGGCTTGGCCAGGTGCACGCGCTCGGCGACATGGATGGCGGCAGGCGTCCACTCGATGTCGCCCTGCTCGTTGTGGAAGGTCACGCGGATGTCCCCCGGCGCCTTCTCGATGCCGCCGAGCTGGTAGATGAAATCCATGTGCCAGGTCGCGCGGCGGAACTCGCCGTCGGTGGCCGACTGGAGGCCGACGTTGCGTTGCATCTGGATCACCTCGACGATCGCCTCGTCCTCGATCGCGCGCAGCTCCTCGGCGGAGAGCTCGCCGGCGGCGAACTTCTCTCGCGCCTGCATGAGCCGCGGCGGTCGCAGGAGGCTGCCGACCTGGTCAGCGCGGAAGGGCGGCGTGGTCCGCCGGCCGGTCTCGGTGCTCTGCGTGGTTGCCATCGGATCTCCTCTCGGTGCCGGAAAGGGGACGCTAGCGCGGTTCGCTGCCCGCCACGCGCACCGAGCCGACCTCCTCGAGCTCGGCGGGCGGGCGCCCGGGCAGCAGCCAGTCCTCGCCCGTCCACACGACGGCCGAGCGCTCGCTGAGCTCGCCGAGCGCCTTGGTCACCGTCGGTCGCCGGGCGGCGACAAGGTCGGCGAGTGTGGCGTGGGTGAGCGGGATCGAGACGTGGACGCCGTTCTGGCGGACGGTGCCCCAGCGGTCGGCGAGCTCCCAGAAGAGCATGTGCAAGCGAACGTCGATTCGAGGCTGCTGGACGATCGCCATGTTGACCGCGATGTGGCGGGCGCGCTGGAGCGCCCGCGTGAACAGGGTGGAGATGACCTCCGGGTAGCGGCTGACCCGGCGCGTGAAGTCGACGTCGAGCACGGCGAAGCGGCAGGGGCGCAGCACCCGCCAGTGGCTCGCGCGCGGCAGGCTGGGTACGCCGCTGTCCCACTGCCAGGGGCTGCCGACATCGCCGATCCCGAGCAGCTCGGCCCCGAAGCGGCCGGCCACGCCGAGATGGCGGACGATCAGCCCGTCGAGGATGAGCAGGCCCAGGCCCTTGCGGATCCCGTCGAGGTCAGCCGGAGGCGCCCACGGCCCGGCCGCCACGTCGAGCGTGCGGGCGACGATCTCACGCTGAGCGCTCGCGAGGCGCTCCCCCTCCAGGTGCTCAGCGAGCTCGGGATCCTCGAGCAGGATCTGGCACGTGCCGCTCGCCCCCACAGGGCTCAACTTCCCTCTACCGATTGCATCATGCTCTGCCTCCGTGAGCGTCTTCTTATAGATACGACGTGCGTGCTCGCGGATCCGGCTCGAGGAACTCGCCCGCCAGGGCAGACCATCCGAAGTCGTGGGCGCCCATCCCCGCCCCGGTGACCGGGTCGTAATACTCGCGCAGTCCCGCGCGGGCCATGGCCCCGAGCACGCGATGGGTCAGCTCGGCAGCGACGTCCTCGTAGCCGAGTCGGAGCAGGCCGAGCCAGATGAGCCACGCCGCGTTGATCCAGGTCGGCCCCCGCCAGTACCGGCGCAGCCCGAGGAAGGTGTCCTTCATGGAGAACACCCTTTCGTTGGCCGCCACCGACGGGGGCGGGACGGGCAGCCAGAAACGAGATTCGTCGAGCAGGTAGTCCTCGACGAGGCGGCGGCCGATGTCCTCGGGCAGGTCCGGCAGCGCGAGCGGCGCCAGCGCGGTCCAGGTCAGGACGCGGGGCCGTCGGCGCCCGGGCCAGGTCTGGTGACCGAACAGGCCCGAGCCGGGGTCGTAGAGCCGATCGATGAGGGCTGGCGTGATCGACGGCTGTCCGAGCGCGAGCCGCGAGAGCCCGTGCAGGGTGTTCGTCATCACCCCGCACACGAGCGGACCGCCGGCATCCCGGACCCGACGCGCGTCGAAGCCGAGGCGGCGGTTGCGCTCCACCAGGAGCGGGAAGCCCGGTAGGCCGTGCGCGCGCCAGCCCCATACCGAGTCGAAGGTCGGCGAGGCGTCGAGGCCGGACTCGTCGGGCTGGATGATCCAGATGAGCCCGTCGCCCTCGAGGTCGCGCCGGGAGCTGATCGCTTCGTGATGGGCGACGATCCGCGGCTCGAGCGCGGGGTCGCCGACCGTGATCGACCACGCCCAGGCCAGGAGCGGCGGCTGGATCGTCGAGGTCATGAAGTCGTGGCGCGAGTGGACGTTGTAGAAGATCCGCCGGGCCCGGCTCACCGGGTTGTGCCAGAAGATCGTGTGGCCGATGAACCCATCGGGAGCCGCCGCGGAAAGGAGCGTGTCGAGCTCCTGGCGCGAACGCGCCGCGTCGAAATGGCGCCAGGCGATCGCGGTCAGGCATGAGTCCCAGTACCACTGCCAGGGATAGCGCCCCGGGCTCGGGCACGTGTAGGCGAAGGGCAGACCACCCCGGTCGCCGATCCGCCAGTTCTGGGCGAGCACGCGCCGGCACTCGGCGAGCACGACCTCGCCGTCGCGTCGAGGCGGGGCCGAGTCGATTGGCTCAGGCGCCCGCACGGATCACTGGGCCGGTTATGCGACGTAGGCGGGGTCCGTGAGGCCGAGCTCGCCTCTGTCCGTGAGGTCGGCGGCCGGGACGTCGATGGCCAGGAGCTCGTCGATGAGAGCGAGGGCCTCGGCGTGCGAGGTCGCCGTGTGACGGCGAATGGCGTGCACCGCGTGGGTGCCAACCGAGTCGAGCGCGTGGCGACGACGCAGCCCGAGGTGGCGCAGCCGCTCGGGCAGTATCCGGCGCATCCAACTGCGGCGGCGCAGGTCGAGCTCCCAGCCAGCGAGGCGCTCCGCCCGGGCCCGCTGGACGGCGCCGGTGGAGCGGCTCCCCACGACCTTGGACGCGAAGGCGTAGAGGTCCTGCCTGCGGTCCTCGTCGAGCGAGTCGTTGTATGCACGCAGGAACGAGGCGATGACCGGGCAGGCGCAAGCCGGGTGGTCGCTGAACGCCTCGCCGGCGAGCATCGAGGCGAGCTCCATGACACACGCACCATCCTCCGGAGAGATGTGCTTGCCCTTGCTCAGCTTGACTGTCTGGTACGTGGCGGTGGACATCTGCGCCTTCCTGTGGGTCGGGGGACAAGCCGACCGTGGGCGCGAGCCCACGGGCTCTGAGAAAGGTGTTTCCCCGCTCACCTTGTTTTAGTCGGCCTTTCGTCACCCAACCAACCACGAGGCCTCCGATCACGTCGTTCCGAGCTTGGCGAAGCCGGCGTTGAGGAGCTTCTCGGCCTCGCCGGCGGTGTCGACGGAGTGCAGCAACACGACCCCGAGCCACGTATGGCCGCGCCGCGCGGTCGCCACCAGGCACGGGCCGGCCGCCTCGGTGTAGCCCGTCTTGACGCCGTCGATCCCGGGATAGCGCAGGTCGAGCAGCGGATTGTTGTTGTACAGATAGAGCTTGCCGCCCTTGATCGGAAACGGCCGCACGGCGATGCGCGAGGAGACGATCTGCGCCAGGAGCGGGTGCTCGAGGAGGGCATGCGCGAGCACGGCGAGGTCGGTCGTGCAGGAGTAGTTGTCCTGATCGACGATGCCGGACGGGCTGGCGAAATGGGTGCACCCCAGGCCCATCGAGCTCGCCCGCTGGTTCATCAGATTCACGAATGCCGTCTGGGTGCCGGCCACGTGCTGGGCGAGCGCGATGGCGGCGTCGTTGCCCGACGGGAGCAGGAGCCCGTAGAGCAGGGTCTCCATCTCGACGTACTTGCCGAGCGGGAGCAGGCCGACGCCCGAGCCGCTGAAGTGGACTGCCTGGCGCGTGATGAGCACCGGATCGCCCGGGCGGCTGTGCCCGACCACGAGGAGCGCGGTCATCATCTTGGTCAGGCTGGCGATCGGCACCCGCACCCCCGGGTCGTGCTGCCACAGCACCCGGCCGGTCCAGACGTCGAAGAGGATGCCGCTCCTCAGGTGGAAGGACTGTCTCATCGTCACCTGTTCACCAGGCGGGGCCAGGGCGACGCCGTAGGTCGGGCGGATCGCCGCGGCGCGCGACCCCGGGCGGCCCGGCGTGGTGGCTGTCCGGCGGGGGAGCGGTGCCCCTGGTCCGGCGGTCTTGCCGGCGGTGAGCGTGAGCAGAGCGGCGATCACGAGGACGAGTCCAAGCAGGCCGAGGAGGATGGCGTGACGCCGACGCCGGCGTGCCCGCCGCTCGGCCGCGCGCCGTCTCGCCCTCCCCTCCTCCAGGACGGAGTACTCGCTCACTTGCGAGGAGGGTGGAGGAGAGCGCCGGTGAGTGCCACGAAGAAGAGGATGACGATGCACGCCCCGGCCACGCCGGGCAGGGTCGGGCCGTGCGTGGCCAGGTCGCGGGCGGTGAAATAGCCGAGCAGGGCCGCGAAGGCCAGCGCCAGCGAGAGGATGGCAACGCGCACTGTCAGGCGAACGACGGCGGCGGGGGCACGGGTCTGCGCGGGCGGCGGGCCAATGCTTTGACGGTCACCAGCCCGAAGGCGAAGCCGCCGACGTGGGCGAAATACGCCACCCCGCCGCCACCGCCCGTCGGATTGGTCAGGTTGGCGGCGCCGAACACCGCCTGCTCGGCGAACCAGATGCCGAGCATGACGATTGCCGGCAGCTCGATCACCGTGAAGAAGAGGATGATGAACACGAGGGTCAGCACGCGAGCGCGCGGATAGAGCAGGATGTAGCCGCCCAGGACGGCCGCGATGGCTCCGGAGGCGCCGAGCGTCGGGGCGGTGGAGTTGGGGCCGACGGCCACCTGCAGAGCCAGGGCGGCGAGGCCGCCGAGGACGTAGAAGGCGAGGTACTTGACCGGCCCCATGGCGTCCTCGACGTTGTTGCCGAAGATCCAGAGGAAGAGCATGTTGCCCCCGATGTGGAGGATCGAGGCGTGCATGAACATCGCGCTGAACACCGTCTCCCAGGTGGGGAGCCCGCCGCTGTGGGCGCATCGGATCTGAAGCTCGCCTCCGAGGCTCGGGTGCACCACCTCGTGATGCGAGAGGCAGTGCGTCAGCACCTTCGGGATGGCCCCGTACTTGACCGCTTCGAAGGGGTCCGGCCCGCTGATCAGTGAGCCTCCGTGCCGGGTGGCCAGGATGTAGACGATCACGTTGGCCAGGATCAGGCCCACGGTGACGAACGGGAACCGATTCGTCGGGATGTTGTCCTTGATCGGGATCACCGGGCGTGGAGGTTAGGGTGCCCGGTCCCGGAGAGTCCCCGGCGAGCTCCTACGAGGTCGGGGCCGGCGCGCCCACGGCGACGATCCGCCACGGCTGGGCGTCGTCGCCGTCCAGGGCAAAGGTCCAGCGCTCGCGGAAATGAGTCTCGCGCGTCGGGCTTCCGGCGACCAGGGCGGCGGTCGCGCGGTCCTCGATGTAGCGCCGCCCGGTGAGCGCGACCTCGATGGTCATCCTCGGCGGGGCCGCCCGCGCCTCGAGGCCGATGACCGCGATCTCCTCGACCGAGAGTCCGCGTACCACGACGCGCGAGGTCGCCGACGGGTCGCCGGGGTGCAGGAGCTCCGTGGCCACCATCGGCGTGGCAAGCGCCCGCAGCGCGCCGGCGTCCCCGTCGATCGCATCCGCCCAGGCGGCCACGGCCCGCCGCGCGCTCACCTCGAGCACATCGGGGGCGAAGCGGCCATCGACCAAGCTGAGATCGAGCGCGGCGGCGCGGGCGTCGCCGTTGAAGCTGACCGAGGCCAGCTCGGCGAGCTTCGTTCCGCTCGGGACGGCCTCGGCCGCGGCGCCTTCGATCAGGGCCTCGTCGCGCAGGGCCTGCTCGTCGGACCACGGCGTGGCCACGATCGCGTCCTCGAGCGCGTGGCTTCCCTCCGCGCCCTGCTCAATCGAGGCCAGGACCCAGCGACCCTGGCGGCGGGTCAGAGTCCAGAACTCACGGATCTTGACCGTCTGGGTGAGGCGCCCGGCCCGCTTGATCCGGCTGCCGCGGACGTCGACGACGTAGTCGCGCAGGGTGGCCTCGATGCGGACGATGACGCGATCGCCGCCGCCCGGCTCGCCGCGGCGGACCAGGTTGACGTACTCCACCTTCGGCTCGCCCACCACCTCGACGTGGTTGGTCCACCCGCGGCGGCGGAAGTCGTCGAGGCGCCGCTCCCACTCGCCCAGGAGCTTGGGGCCGACCAGGCGGGTGAGCGTGATCCGGTCATCGGCGCTCCACGCCCGCTGGATCTGCTCGAAGAGCTGCGCCGCGGCCGGGCGGACGAGGTCGGGGGCGAAGGCGGGATCGTCCTCGGCGGCTTCGGCGGCGGCGAGCTCGACGCGCCGCTCGCGCTTGGCCACCTGGCGGCGGGCCGACCGGCCGCTGCGCCGGCGCTCGAAGAAAGCGCTCCGGGCCTGCGGGGTCACGCGGGTGACGAGGAGCCAGAGGAGGACGAGCGCGATGAGGACGAGCGCTCCGAGGCCATGGCCGAGGATGGCGATGCGGATGAGGATCTGGAAGAGGATGTAGATGCCGGCGCCGCGGCCGCCTCCGCCACCACCGCCGCCGCCGCCCCCGAATCCAGCCGAGCCGCCGCCCGCGGCGGCCAGCGCCGGCGCGGCGAGGAGCAGCGTGAGGGCGACCGCGATCAGCAGGGTCAGGGCCAGGCGGCGGCCTCGGTTCGGGCGCCTCATGAGGCCGCTCCGGCCTGGGCGAGCGGGCCGATGCCCGGCTCGGCCTGGGGGACGTGCTGATCGGCGTGGTAGGAGCTGCGCACGAGCGGACCGGCGGCGACGTGGTCGAAGCCGAGCGCGTAGGCGGCCCGCTCCAGCGCGGCGAACTCGTCGGGGTGCCAGTAGCGCACGATCGGGAGGTGGCGCTCGGTGGGGCGCAGGTACTGCCCAACGGTGATGACCTGCACGTGGTGCTCGCGCAGCTGGCCGAGCGTGTCGACCATCTCCTCGAAGGACTCGCCGAGGCCGACCATGAGGCCGGACTTCGTGACCACCTCCTCGCCGCCCATCTCCTTGGCGCCCAGCAGCACGCGGCACGAGCGCTCGAACCGCGAGCCGCGGCGCGCGACGGGATAGAGCCGGGGGACGACCTCGACGTTGTGGTTGAAAACGTCGGGGCGCTCGGCGATGACCTTGGCCAGCGGCATCTCCTCGCCGCGGAAGTCGGGAGTCAGAACCTCGATCTTCGTCTTGGGCGACTGGCGGCGGATCTGACGGATGACGCCGACGAAGGCGCCGGCGCCGAGGTCGGGAAGGTCGTCGCGGTCGACGCTCGTGATGACCGCGTGGCGCAGTCCCATGCGGGCGACGCTGCGGGCCACGCGGGCGGGCTCGAGGGGATCGTTCCAGGTGGGCTTGCCCGTCTTGACGTTGCAGAAGCCGCACCGGCGCGTGCACGTGTCGCCGAGGATCATGAAGGTGGCCGTGCCGCGCTGCCAACACTCGCCGATGTTCGGGCAGGCGGCCTCCTGGCAGACCGTGTGGAGGTTCTCGGTCTCGATGAGCTTGCTCAGCTCGCGGTACCTGAGGCCGCCGGGGGCGGGGACCTTGAACCAGGGGGGCTTGCGCCCGCGGTAGGGCTCGACCTCGGGCCCGAGCACCGTGAGGATGTCGGCGATGCCCCCGGGGTTGGCGCGGGAACGGGTGGAGTGCTCGCGAACGCTCACGCCCCGAGATTAGCGCCGCGGGCGCGCCGACTCTGGGGGATGTGCCGCCCCGCCTTCCCTGGGCATGGCCACTTAACGAATCGCCCTGGCGCAAATTCGCGCCGCACCAGCCATGGGCGTGTCACGCTTGGCGGCAATGCCGGGGGCGGGGGCGGGCGGGGGTGGGGCTCGGGTGGCGGGCCGCGGGTGGCGGGTCGCGGGCAGCGTCGAGCTCCGGGCCGAGCGCGGGGGGTGGGGGTGGGGCTGGCGGGTGGCGGGCCGCGGGCAGCGTCGAGCTCCGGGCCTGAGCGTGGGGGGTGGGGGTGGGCACAGATGCGCCGACCCCCACCGAATAGCGGCGGCGAGCGCGTTTATGCCCGGAAACCGGGCACGGACGCGCCCACCCCTTCGCAACCGCAGGGGTGCGCGCGTTTATGTCCGCGAGAAGCCCGCCCCGCGCTCCCCCGCGTGCCGCGCTCCCCCGCGTGCCGCGCTCCCCGCGTGCCGCGCCCCCCGCGTGCCGCGCCCCCCGCGTGCCGCGCCCCCCGCGTGCCGCGACCCCGCGTGCCGCGACCCCCGTGTCGCGCTCCCCCGCCCCGCGCCCCGCCCGGCTTCGCGCCTGGCGAGCCCGACCCCGTGCTGCCACTGCACCAGGAGCCCGCCCCTCCCGGCCACCCACAGAGCGGACCCTTTCTTCCGGCGCGGTGTGACGGGTGTGGCGCTCGCACGTAGAAGCGGTGCATGTACCGCACGCTGCTTTCGCTCGCCGCCGCCGCGCTGCTCGCCGGCTGCGGCGCCTCGCATTCGGGCGCCGGTACCCCGCGCCCCGACGCCAACGCCGGCCGCGCGCGGCTCATCGCGCTGCTCGGCGTGCTCCGGCGCCCGGCCTCGGCCGCCGACACGACGCCGGCCCTCGCCGCCGAGCTTGCCCAGCGGGCGCGCTTCCCCGGCTGCGTGGCCCAGGTGGCCGACCCCGGGCTGACCCGGCGGATCGGCATCGCGCCCGGGGGCGCCGGCGTCTATCTCGTGGCCTTCCGGCCCGCCCGCTGCGTGGTGCAGTGCACCGGGACGGGACGCTCCTGCGCCCGGCCGCAGCCCGAGGTCGAGTGGGCCGCACTGTTCGTCGAGACGAGCCGCTTTGCCCAGCAGGTCGGCATGTGGACGGCGAGCGACGTCGCGGCGGGCCGGGCCGTGGGCTTTGCCCCCAGCCCGGCCGGGGGCGGCACGCTCACGATCGCCGTCATGCCCGACAGGGTCGCGCACGTGACCATGACCGTCGGGCCCCTCGATCACCCGCCGACGCACACCGTCACGGTTCCCGTCCACGCCAACGTTGCCGTCCTCGGCACAGGCCCGGGCACGAACGTCGAGTTGAAGCGCTCGCCCTGAAGCGCTACCGAACCGCGAGCTCGCCCGTGTGCGCGAGCACGCGCCCGAGCGACATGAGCCGCTGCCGGCGACCGAGCGCCTGCGCGACCTGGTAGGCGGCCCGCTTGCGGAAGCAGGGCATGACGCCGGCGCTGCCTTCCCGCTCGCGGACGAGCGAGGTCATCCGCACCCCGTCCAGGCCGCAGGGCACGACCCAGGAGAAGGGCTCCAGGTCGTTCTCGAGGTTGACGGCAAAGCCGTGCGTGGTCACGCCCCGGGCGATATGCACGCCGATCGAGGCGATCTTGCGGTCCTGCACCCAGACGCCCGTGTAGTCCGGGCCGTCCTCGGGGCGGGCACGCGCGCTCACGCCCTCCTCGCCGAGCGCGGCCACGAGCGCGTGCTCGAGCGTGCGGACGTAGGCGACCACGTCCTCGACGCGGACGATCGGATAGCCGACGAGCTGGCCGGGGCCGTGGTAGGTGACCTTGCCGCCGCGGTCCGTGTCATGGACCTCGATCCCCCGGGCGCGATACCACTCCGCGCCCATCGGCAACTCGCCCGTGCCGGCTGCGCCGGCCGCGCGTGTAGACCGGCCAGTGCTCGAGCAGGAGCATGACGTCGGGCACGTCGTCGCGCTGCCGCGCGGCGCAGATGCGCTCCTGGAGGGCCAGCCCATCGCCGTACTCGATCCGGCCCAGCTGGCAGACCCAGAGCTCTTGCGCGCCGCGCGTCATGCGACCAATGCTAGGAGGCGGCCATCCTAGGACACCACCACGCCCTCGAGGTGGCGCTTGACCGCGGCCAGGAACTGCGCCGCCAATGCCCCGTCGAGCGCCCGGTGATCCCAGCTCAGCCCGAGGATGGTCATCGGGCGGATGGCGATCGAGTCGTTGCCCGCCGTGTCGGTGACCACGACCGGCCGCTTGACGATCGCCTCGAGGTCGAGGATCGCCACCTGCGGCTGGTTGATGATCGGGGTGGCCATGATCGACCCGTACTGGCCCGGGTTGGTGATGGTGAACGTCCCGCCCCGGACGTCGTCCGGGGTGAGCTCGCGGGCGCGGGCCCGGCGGGCGATGTCGCGGATCCGGGCCGCGAGGCCCTCGACCGACAGCTCGTGGGCGTTCGGGATGATCGGCACGATGAGCCCGTCTTCGCCAAGCGACACGGCGATCCCGAGGTTGACCTCGGCAGGTCGGTTGTAGTCCTCGCCCTCGAGCGTGGCGTTGAGGGCCGGGAACTCGCGCAGCGCATCGATGCACGCCCGGGCCACGAACGACAGCGCGGTCACGCGCAGCCGGGCCCGCGCCGCCTCGACGCGGCTCATGTCGACCTCGATCCAGGTCGAGCACGTCGCGGCCGTCTCCAGCGAGCGCTTCATGTGCGCACCGATCTGCCGGCGCATGCGCGAGAGCTCGGCGCCGGCGCCCGGCAGGGGTGGGCCCTGGATCGCGGCGGGCGGGGCCACCGCGGGTGCGGAGGCCTTCGGCGGGACCGGATCGGGCCGGTACGGACTCTCGATGTGCAGCGGCGCCTCCTCGACCTCGGCCGCGCCAGTCGCCTCGCCGTCCACGAGTGCGAGCACGTCCTGCTTGCGTACGCGACCGTCGCGGCCCGTGCCCACGACGCCCGCGAGGTCGATGCCGTGCTCGGCCGCGATCCGCTGGACGACCGGGGAGTACCGCCGGCCCTGGCCGTTGGCGCCGGCGTTCCGCTGCCTGCCCGGCGTGCCCGGCTCGCCGGCGCGCGCCGGGGTGGCGCCGTTGCCGGGCGCCGCCACCGGCACCTCGCTCTCGGATGGCTCGGCCTCGGTCACCGGACTGGCCACCGCGGCGCTGTCCGCGGGCGCGATCCGCGCGAGCACCGTCCCGACCTCGACCGTGGTCTCGACCGGCACGACGATCTCGGCCACAACCCCACTCACCGGGGCCGGCACTTCGGTGTCGATCTTGTCGGTCGAGATCTCACAGATCGTGGCGTCGGCGTCGATGCGGTCACCGACCTCGACTCGCCAGGCGACAATCGTGCCCTCGGCGACCGAGACCCCCATCTGGGGCATCGTCACGTCGATGAGTACGTCAGTACGCGAGGAGCTCACGGCACGCCTCCCTCACGCGATCGACGCCGGGCAGGATGGCCTGCTCGAGCGGGGGTGAGAACGGAATCGGCACATCGGGCGAGGCGACGCGCACGACCGGGCCGTCGAGATCCTCGAAGCCCTTCTCGGCGATCAGCGCCGCGACCTGAGCGCCCGCGGCGCAGGTTGCGTTGGCCTCGTCGACGATCACGACCTTCGAGCACCGGGCCACGGAGTCGAGGATCGCGTCCTCGTCGAGGGGCACGAGCGAGCGCAGGTCGAGCACCTCCACCGAGGCGCCGTCGAGATCCTCGGTGGCCTCGAGCGCGACGTGGACCATGGCGCCGTAGGTGATGACGACGAGATCGCTGCCCGGACGCGCCACCCGGGCCGTGAACGGCGTCTCGAAGACGCCCTCGGGCACCTCCCCCTTGACCCGCCGGTACAGGTGCTTGTGCTCCATGTAGCAGACCGGGTTGGGATCGTGAATGGCGTGGTGGAGCAGGCCCTTGGCGTCCTCGGCCGTCGACGGGGCGACGACCTTGATGCCCGGGGAGTGCATGAACCAGGCCTCGGGGTTCTGGGAGTGGAACGGGCCACCCGAGAACCCTCCGCCCGAGGGGAGCCGGACCGTGATCGGCACGGCCAGGCCCTGGCGGTAGTGCATCTTGCCCGCGACGTTGACGAGCTGGTCAAACCCGCAGGAGATGAAGTCCGAGAACTGCATCTCGCATACCGGCCGCAGGCCCACGACGGCCGCGCCGACGGCGGTGCCGATGATCGCCGACTCGGCCAGCGGCGTGTCCATGACCCGGTCGGTGCCGAACTCGTCGACGAAGCCGTCGGTGACCTTGAAGGCACCGCCGAAGACCCCGATGTCCTCGCCCATCACGATGACGCGCTCGTCGGCCCGCAACTCGTCGCGCAGCGCGGCCGAGATGGCCTGAAGGTAGGTGAGCGTGGGCATCAGGCCACCGCCTGGCCCGAAGCGGCGGCAGTGCGCGCAAAGCCGCTCCAGGGCGCCTGGCCGTCGCCGAGCGGCTCGGCCTCGCCCTCGCAGAACACGCCGAGCGTCGCCGTGTCCGGGTCGGGCATCGGCGCGCTCAGCGCCTCGGTCGCAGCGGCGTCGATCTCGGCCTGAACCGCGGCGCGCAGCGCCTCGACGTCCACGCCCAGCTCGGCCAGGCGCGCCGACTGGCGATCGATGGGATCACGCTTGCGCCACTCCTCGACCTGCTCCTTGGGCACGTACTTCATGTCGTCGTGCGCGGCGTGCCCGTGCATGCGCATGGTCACCGCTTCGATGAGGGTCGGCCCGTCGCCGCCGAGCGCGCGCTCGCGCGCGCTGCGCGTGGCCTCGAACATCGCCTCCGCGTCGTTGCCATCGACGGTCACGCCGGTGAAGCCGTAGGCCGCGGCGCGCTCGACCGGGTCGACGGCGAACTGCTTGTCGAGCGGGGTGGAGTAGGCGTACTGGTTGTTCTCGAGCACGAAGATGACCGGGAGCTTCTGGACGCCCGCCCAGTTCATGGCCTCGTGGAAGTCCCCGCGCGAGGTAGAGCCGTCGCCGAACCAGGTGATCGCGCAGCGGCGCTCGCCCCGGAGCTTGAACGCCATCGCCATGCCCGTGGCCACGAGCATCATGTCGGGGAGCATCGAGACCATCCCGACGCAGCCGAGGGTGCGATCGCCGAAGTGGACGTTGCCGTCGCGGCCGCCGGTGATTCCGGTGTCCCGGCCCATGTACTGCGCGAGGATGCTTGCCGGGGTGACCCCGCGCACGAGGTGGGCGGCCAGGTCGCGGTGCAGGATGCACAGCCGGTCCTCGGGCGCCATTGCGAATGCCGCGCCGGCGGACACGGCCTCCTGGCCGTAGCCGTCGTAGAAGGAGCCGGGAACCTTGCCCTGGCGGTACAGGCTCATGGCCCGTTCCTCCAGTCCGCGCATCAACAGCATTGCGCGGAGGAGCCAGATGCGGTCCTCGAGCTCGAGGTGCCCGGCCGCGGCGGAATCACCGACGGCGGGCTCAGCCATGTGGGTCGCCACTATGAATTTCCCTCTCGTTTCCGGGCTGGCACGGGATCGCCGCCCTGCCCAATTTAGGGTGCCCATCCGGGATCTCCGGCAAGGGCCCCCGCGAACTCGTTGCGGGCGAGATTACTCCTGGCGGCCGTGGCTCACCAAGTGGGTTGGACGCATGCCGCACGCGTTTTACCCTTTGGTGCATGGATGCCGCTTGGCCCCGCCGCTTGCTCTGGCGCCGGCGCGGAGCCTGGATGTGGCCGACCTTCGTCGCCGCTGTGGCGGCTGACGCGGTCATCGGCCATGCCCTCCCGCCCTCGGGCGACGGCGAGACGGCCGTGGCCGCCGCCATCGCCGGCCTTGTGCTCAACACGCTCGGCGTGATCGTCCTCTCGCTCCCGCTGGCCGCGCTCATCCGCCGGCGCCGGCGCGACCTACCCGTGGTCGTCGCGCGCGACTACGCCGGCACGGCGATCGTCGCCGCGGTGACGGCGGTGCTGCTCGGGATCGGGCTGAGCCACCACGGAACCGTGGCTCGCGACGCGGGCGCGCAGCGTGACGCCATCGTGCGCGCCCAGGCCTACATCGGCGATCGTGCGCCCGACGTGTTCCGCCGCAACGTTGAGTGGGTGAGCGTCTACGCGATCGAGCCGGGCAGCATCTACCGGGCCTGCGTGCCGAGCATCGACGGGCGGCGGACCTACTGCGTCATCGTCAACACGCAGCTCCCGCTCGCCCAGAGCGTCACCTTCAGCGGGTACGAGCCGAACTCCCTGTTCTCCGAGGGAGTCAACTGAACGGCTGCTCGACGCTCGTCAGCTCCTTGACCTCGTCGATGCCGAGCGGGAAGCAGGCGGCGCAGAACTCCTCGCCGAACGGCGTGAGCTGGAGACTCCGCTGCACCGTCTTTGCCCGCGCGGTGGCCTTGATGGCTTTGAGCACGTGCGGCTGGGCCTCGAGCACCTGGTAGGTGATCGCGTTGTCGAGGGGATCGTCCATGAAGGCCGCGAGACCGAGCCGCTGGAGGTTGACCAGGTAGGCCGGGACGCGATCGGCGTGGCGGAGCCCGGCCGGCATGGCGACCATGTTGAGGTTCTGCGCGACGAGCTGTGACCCCACGCCGATGAGGTTGGCCGCGCGCACATCGACCACCGGCTGTGCCCCTTCGGAGGCGAGCAGGCGCAGAATGCGGCCCTCGTCCGGCGCGAGCTCGCCGAGAATCCGCCCGAAGGCGGGATGGAGGCGATCGTCGCTCGTCACGTCGGCCGATTGGCGCAGCAGCTCGGCTCCCTGGGTGCGGAGCGCGAGCTCGGGTGAGACCGGTTCGCCCGCGTCCTCGCCGCGTCCGAGCACGCCCGTGCCCCGACCGGCGAAGCGGTCGCCGGGCGGGGTGAGCAGGCGCACGTGATCCTCGAGGTCGCTGATGCCGAGGAACTCGCGCGCGTAACTCCGTACGCCCGAGCTCATGCCCTGGAGCAGTTCGGCCGCGGCCACCGGGTCGACGCTGGCCCGGGCCAGCCGCGCGCTCGTGCGCAGGCTGACCCCGAGTCCCCAGGCCGCGGTGCGGGTCCAGGCGAGGGCGGCGAGCCGGGCGAGCTCGGGGAGCGCCTCGATGAGCTCGTCGTCGTAGTCGACGGTGATCGCCTCGTCGTTCTCCTCCCCGGCGCCCGCCTCACGCTCCGCGGCAGTCACCGCTTCGTGCTCCTCGACGGGGTGCCCGTTCAGCTCGCCGACCGCCTCGATGCGGACCTCGGCGATGCCCTCGCCGTCGCGTGCCTCCGTGTCGACCGTCTCCTGCTCCACCTGCGTCTCGCCGTCTGCCACACCGACCTCGTCAGCCTCGCCGACCTCTCATTCACGGTATCTCTTCCCGTGGGCTCAGCCAAATATCGCCAGGTGCACGAGGCCGCCGGCCAGGCCGAGGACCGCCCCGTGGAGGAGGAGCAGCCACTCGTCCTCGCGCGTGGCCGTGCGGAGCATCTCGGCGAAGTCCTCGGGCGGGAGCTCGCGCATCCGATCCTCGATGAGGCGGTGCATGGTCGCGCTCTGCTGCGCGCTGAACTCGGGATCGGCGAGCGGCCCCATCATCGACTCGACCGGTGCCGCCGCGAAGGCATCGCGCAGCGCGTCGTACTCCCGTGAGCCGACCGCCACCCGGACCGCGACCCGCGCCGGACCGACTGCGCGGTCGATGGCCGGCCGCATGGCGGCCTCGATGAGCACGCGCGTACGGTCGGACTGGGGGCCGTGGAGGAGCTCCTTGCCGAACTCGGCCACGGTGAGGATCTCCTCGGAGACGATCGAGGCGTAGACGCCCGCCACCTCGGGCTGGCGGCGGATGAACAACCCCTGGACCCGCCAGGGCCCCCAGCGGCGGGGCTCAGCCGGCTCGTAGATCATCCACAGCGCCACCCAGTTGGTCACGTAGCCGACGATCACGCCGAGGATCGGCAGCAGCCACCAGAAGGTCACGAAGTGGGTGAAGGCAGCCACGGGGATGCCGAGTACGAAGCCGAAGACGAAGCCGAAGTTCTGGATGAACCGCAGCTCGCGCCGGCCCATGTCGAGGAAGACCCGGTTGGCCAGCTCGGGGTCGAAGCGCTTGATCACCATGAGCTTGACGTCAACGAGCTGGTCGATGTTCTCGCCGATCTGGCGGGTCAGGTTGTGGACGATGTCGGGCAGCTGGTCCTGGACGCGCTGGACCACGAGCTCCCTGATGGGTGGCGGCAGGCGGTTCCACAGCCGAGGCTGCTCCCGGGTCATTACGTCGCCGACGATCTCGGGGATGTCGGCCCGCGTCGCCCGCACCATGTGCTCGGCGATCTTGTCCGGCTCGAGCTGCCCGAAGAACTCCTTCGGCGTCCCGAGCTTGGCGATCCCGCTGTCCACGGCGAGGCTGCCCATCTTGGCCGCCCGTGAGGGGACGATCCCCTGCCAGCCGATGCCGCCGAGCATGATGCCGGGGATCTGGCGAACCTTGTAGGGGAGGAGCCGGGCGACGCCGTGCAGCCAGCGCGCCCGGAAGCCCTTGAAGTGGACCGGGTAGAAGAGCATGAGCACCCCGGTCCAGTTCGTGAGGTAGCCGATCGCCCCGGTGACGAACGGAACCGTGATCAAGGCGAGCGTGCTGTGGCTCAACGCAGCCTCGAACGCTACCCGAGAAGACAGTTGGCCCGCCGCACACCAGCGCGAGTAGGCTCCGGACCACCATGGCCGCTGACTACGTTGCCCTCATAACCGGAGCGTCGAGCGGGATCGGCGAGGCCACCGCCCGCCGGCTCGGCCGCGATCCCGGGACGCGTCTCATCCTCGTCGCGCGACGGCGGGAGAAGCTCGAGGCACTCGCGCGTGAGCTCGGGGGCGGACTCACCATCGCAGTTGACCTCACCGATCCCGACGCACCGGCCGAGATCGCCGCTACGGTCGAACAGGAGCACGGCCGCCTCGATCTCCTGGTCAACAACGCGGGCGCATCCTGGCGAGGCTCATTCGCCGACACGGGGTGGGCGAACCTCGAGCGCCACATGAAGCTGAACTTCGAGGCACCCGCCCGGCTCACCGAGGCGCTGCTGCCCATCATCCGGCGCACGGCCCAGCTGCCGCGCGGCGACCGGCGTGTCGCCGTGGTCAACGTGGCCAGCACGGCCGGCCGCGTCGCGCGACCGCGGGCCGGCGCCTATTCGGCGAGCAAGTTCGCCCTCATCGGCTGGACCGACGCCCTCCATGCCGAGGAGGCGGCCTATGGCGTCCACGTCGGCATGGTCCTGCCCGGCTTCGTCAAGACCGAGGGCTTTCCGGCCACTGAGCTCCTGAGCAACCCCAAGACCCGCTGGCTCGTCTCGACCCCCGAAGTCGTCGCCGAGGCGATCGTGGCCGCGGGGCCGGGCGGCAAGCCCGAGCGCTATGTCCCGCGCTACTACTGGCTCGCGGCTGCGCTGCGCGTGCTCGCGCCGCGGCTGATCCGGCGCGCGGTGAGGGGCGGGCGCGTTCACGACCAGCACGGTCGAGCAGAGCGCGTCGTACAATAAAGCTACACCGCTGTAACTTACTCAGGAGTCAGTCTCATGAACCCAGATGGCCGCCGCGCGGCCGTGCTCGGGGGCATCCGAATCCCGTTCGCTCGCCAGGACGGGCCGTACGCTCGCGCCTCCAACCAGGACATGCTCACGGCGACCCTCGACGCGCTGACCGATCGGTTCTCGCTCCAGGGCGAGGCACTCGGGGAGGTCGCCGCCGGTGCCGTGCTCAAACACAGCCGCGACTTCAACCTCACGCGCGAGTCGGTACTCGGCTCGCGGCTCGCCCCCGAGACGCCGGCCTACGACGTCCAGCAGGCGTGCGGCACAGGCCTCGAGGCGACCATCCTCGTCGCCAACAAGATCGCCCTCGGCCAGGTTGAGGCGGGTATCGCTGGGGGCGTCGACACGACGTCCGACGCGCCGATCGCCATCAACGAGGACCTCCGCGAGGTCCTGCTCGAGGCCAACCGGGCCAAGAGCAACGCCGCCCGCGTGAAAGCCCTGACCAAGGTCCGCCCCCAGCACATCATCCCCGAGCTCCCCCGTAACGCCGAGCCGCGCACCGGCTTGTCGATGGGCGAGCACACCGCGCTGATGGCCAAGGAGTGGGGCATCGGCCGCGAGGAGCAGGATGAGCTTGCGCTCGCCAGTCACCACAAGCTGGCCGCCGCCTACGACACGGGCTTCCTCGACGACCTCGTCATCCCCTACCTCGGGCAGGAGCGCGACCAGAACCTCCGCCCCGACTCGAGCCTCGAGAAGCTGGCCAAGCTGGGGCCGGTCTTCGGGGGAGCCGACGGGACGATGACCGCGGGCAATTCGACGCCCCTGAGCGACGGCGCGTCGGCCGTCCTGCTCGCCACCGAGGAGTGGGCGGCGGAGCGCGGCCTCCCGGTCCAGGCGTACTTCACCACCGCCCAGACCGCCGCCGTCGATCACGTCCACAAGCGCGAGGGCCTGCTCATGGCCCCGGCCTATGCCGTGGCCCGGATGCTCGCCCGGACGGGGCTGAGCTTGCAGGAGTTCGACTTCTATGAGATCCACGAGGCGTTCGCGGCCCAGGTCCTGTGCACGCTCAAGGCGTGGGAGGACCCGGTCTTCTGCCGCGAGCGCCTCGGCCTCGAGGCGCCGCTCGGCGCCATCGACCGCGACAAGCTCAACGTCCACGGTGGATCGCTCGGCGCGGGCCATCCCTTCGGGGCCACGGGCGGACGCATCGTCGCCGGCCTGGCCAAGACGCTCTCCGAGAAGGGCCGCGGCCGGGGACTCGTCTCGATCTGCGCCGCCGGCGGCCTCGGTGTCACAGCGATCATGGAGGCGGCAGCATGAGCGACCGCTATCAGCAACTCGTGAACACGCCGATCGGCAGGATCGTCACCAAGCAGATCGGGCTGCCCTCGCCCGTCGAGCTCGAACGCTACGAGCCCGGGCAGCCGGTGATCGCCGGACCCGTCCTGTTCGGCGCGGCTCCGGAGTCCCGCCTGGCGCCGGCGATCACGCGCGTGCTCGCGGCCATCGGTGCCGAGGCCGCCACGCCCATGACACCACCGGCGCTGCGCAGCTCCGGCGCCGACGCCGGGCTCGACGCCGGCGTCTTCAACGCCGAGGCGGCGGGTGAGGATGACACGTTCAAGGCGCTCATCTTCGACGGCACCGGGATCGCCGGCATCGAGGCTCTGCACGAGGCCTGGGCGTTCCTGCACCCGACGATCCGTCGCGTGCGACGGGGCGGCCGGGTGATCCTCCTCGGTACCCCGCCCGAGCAGTGCGAGGCGCCGGCCGAGCACGTCGCTCAGCGCGCGCTCGAAGGCCTCGCGCGCTCGCTCGGGAAGGAGGTCCGCCGCGGTTCGACGGCTCAGCTCGTCTACGTCGGCCGCGGTGCCGAGGGCGCGCTCGAGTCGACGCTGCGCTTCCTGCTCTCGCCCAGGTCGGCCTACGTGTCCGGCCAGGTCATCCGCATCACCGGCGAGCACGCTCCCCCCGACAGCATCGACTGGGACCACGCTCTGACCGGGAGGGTTGCCCTCGTCACCGGGGCGTCGCGCGGCATCGGCGAGGCGATCGCCGAGGTCCTGGCCCGGGACGGCGCGCACGTCGTCGGCGTCGACCTCCCGGCCATGGAGCACGAGCTCGAGAGGGTCACCTCGCGCCTCGGCGGCTCCGCGCTCAGCCTCGACATCACCGAGGCGAGCGCGCCGGACGTGATCGCCACGCACCTGAAGAAACACCACGACGGTGTCGACGTCGTCGTCCATAACGCCGGCATCACCCGCGACAAGACGCTCGGCCGGATGAGCGCCGAGCTCTGGGACGCCGTGCTGGGCGTCAACTTGCTCGCCCCACAGCGCATCGTCGATGCTCTCTTCGGCCAGCGGGTCATGCGCGAGAACGGCCGCATCATCGGCGTCTCGTCGATCAGCGGCATCGCCGGGAACGCCGGCCAGACGAACTACGCGACCTCGAAGGCGGGGGTCATCGGGCTCGTCGAGGCCTGGGCGCCGGTCGCGGCCAAACGGGGCGCAACGGTGAATGCCGTCGCGCCCGGGTTCATTGAGACCGCCATGACCGCGGCCATGCCGATCGCCACGCGCGAGGCCGGCCGGCGGATGAACAGCCTGACCCAGGGCGGTCTGCCCATCGACGTGGCCGAGACGATCGGCTGGTTCGCCAGTCCCGGATCGATCGCTGTCAACGGCAACGTCGTCCGCGTCTGCGGCCAGAGCCTGCTCGGGGCGTGAGCGATGGCCGTGCGTGAACTCGACAGCTCACCCTCCATGGCGGTGCTGTTCGCGCGTGCCGGAGTGAGATCGATCCCCGGCGCCGGACGGCTACCGTTTTTCGGCCGGCGCGGGAGCGAGATCCCCGACCTCACGCTCATGCTGAGCGACGTCGCGGTCAAGCGCGACCGTCTGGCCGACTACGACCGCGTGTGCGGCTTTGGGCTGAGCGACACGCTGCCGCCGACCTACCCGCACATGCTCGCCTTCCCCCTCCAGCTCGCGCTCATGACCGACGGGAGCTTTCCCTTCCCGGCCATCGGGCTCGTGCACATCGCCAATGAGATCACCCAGCACCGCGCGCTCCGGCTCGCCGAGCCCCTCGAGGTCAAGGTATGGGCGACGCCACTCGCCCCCCACCCGCGCGGTCACCAGTTCTCGCTGCGAACCGAGGTGCGCGCCGGCGGGGAGCTCGTGTGGGAGGAAACCTCGACGAATCTGCGCCGCGGAGGCGGCGAGGGCGCGGAGAAGGCCCCGTCGAGGAACGGACAGCGAGCCAAGGCCAAGACGCTGGTGCCCGCCTCGGAGCTCCCGCCCATCGCGACCTGGTCGCTCCCGGGCGATCTCGGCCGCCGCTACGGCAGCGTGTCCGGAGACATGAACCCGATCCACATCCATCCGCTCACCGCGCGGCTGTTCGGGTTCCCCTCGGCGATCGCTCACGGCATGTGGACGAAGGCACGCTGCCTGGCCGCGCTCGGCCCCGAGCTCCCCGACGCCTTCACCGTGCGCGTGGCCTTCCGCAAGCCGATCGTGCTCGCGGCTCGCGTGAGCTATGTCGAGCAGGCGCGGGCTGGGGGGATCGACTTCGGCGTGCGCGATGCGAAGAGGCCGGAGAGCTCGCACCTCGACGGCGCGGTCGATTTCGCCAAGCCCTAAGCGCGCTTGCCGCGCTCATCGGCGAGCTCGTCGAACATCTGGCGCATTCGGTCGAGCACGGCCGCCGTGGTGCGGAGATCGTCGGTGCTGAAGTCGGCAATGGCGGCGCGGAAGAGCGGCTCGTGCTTGGCGTGGCGCTGCTCGACGAGCTCCCGTCCCCGTTCGGTGAGCGAGCTGAGGACGACGCGGCGGTCGCGGTCCGAGCGCGCTCGCTCCACGAGCCCGGCCTGCTCGAGGCCCTCGAGCATCTCGGTCGCGCTCGCGGGGCTCAGGTCGGCGGCAAGGGCGATGTCCCCCGAGGAGCGCTGCGGCTCGTCGCGCAGACAGAAGAGCACGCTGAACTGAGCGTCGCTCAGCTCACCGGGAGCCTGGCGCTCGCGGCCGCGCATGCGACGCAGGGCAGCCAGGGCGCCCTTGAACGCGCGTCCGACCGCCTGCGCGGCTTCATCGCGCTCCGGCTCGAGCGCCTGGGCGGTCTTGGATGGCCGGGCGCTGGTGCTCATGCCAGTGCCTCCGCCATCGCTTCGGCCCGGACGGCGGGCGAAGCGGCCGCCAACCGCCGGCGAGCGGCCCGCTCGGTGCGCAGGAGCACGATGCAGGGAATGATGGCCGCCGCGGTGAGCCCGGCCGAGGCCCAGAAGGCCACGCCATAAGCCCCCGCCGCGGCGCTCAGAGAATGCGCGCCGGTCAGTGAGCGCTGCAGAATGACGGCGAGCACGGCTGTGCCGATCGAGCCCCCGACGCGTTGAAGCACGTTGAGCTGGGGCGTGGCGTGCGAGAGCTCGGAGCGGTCGAGGGCGGCAAACGCCGCCGCCATGGCCGGCATGAAGGCGAAGCCGATGCCCATCCCGCGCACGAGCATCGCGGCCGAGAGGCCGGCGATCGAGGTGTGCGCGCCGATCAGACCGAAGGGGATCGTGGCCAGCGTGGTCAGCGTCACCCCGAACAGGGCCAGCGGCCCTCCGCCGAGACGGTCCGACAGCTTGCCCGCCAGCGGCATCACGAGGGCCATGCCGAGACCCTGCGGGGCGGTGAGCAGGCCGGTCTGCACGACGCTCTCGTGGCGGATGGTCTGCCAGTAGAGCGGGAGCAGGATCATGCCGCCGAACAGCGCGGCACCGAGGCAGAACATCGCCACCGACGCGGAGGCGAAGGTCGGACGGCGATAGAGGCGCAGGTCGAGCAGCGGATGGTCGATGTGCAGCGCGTGCCGCGCGAAGGCGGCGATGAGGGCGATCCCGAGCAGGCAGGGCCCGATGACCTTGATCGAGGTGAAGCTGCCCGTCGAGCCGATCTCCGCCAGTCCGTAAGTGAGTAGGGGCAGGCCGGAGGCCATGAGGCCCAACCCGCGGAGGTCGAGGCGGTCGGTCGGGCCGGGCTTGACGCTGGGCAGGATGCGCAGGGCGGCGATGACCGCGATGATCCCCACCGGCAGGTTGACGTAGAAAATCCAGCGCCAGCTTGCGTTGTCGAGGATGAGGCCCCCGATCGTCGGGCCGAGGATCGGGGCGAGCATGGCTGGCACGGCGACGATGCTCATGACGCGGCCCATGCGCTTGGGCCCGGCGGCCTCGGCCATCATGAGCTGGCCGATCGGGAGGATCATGCCCCCGCCGATGCCCTGCAGCACGCGGAAGAAGATGAGCTCGGTCGTCGAGGTAGCGAGCCCGCACAGGGCCGAGCCGAGCGTGAAGAGGACGAGCGAGATGAGGTAGATGCGCTTGGCGCCGACGCGCCGGGCGGCCCACCCGGTCACCGGGATGACGGCAGCGAGGGCGAGCATGTAGCCGGTGACGACCCACTGGATCTGCGAGATCGTCGAGTGGAGGTCATGGCTCAGCGTGTCGAGGCCGACGTTGACGATCGTCGTGTCGAGGATCGACATGATCGATCCGATGATCACGACGGCGCTGACGCGCCACACGTAGGGGCTGATGCGATTCTCGTCGGGGGTTTCGGTCATGGTCACTCGATCTTCTTCGGCATAAAGCTACGGCTCCTAAAGTTTAGGCTCCGAACGATTATTGTCAAGTTCGCGTGACCGCACCGTCCGGCGAGGAGGCCGCGACGCCGATGCCTCTATCTTCCGAGCTATGACCACATTTCTCGAGCTCGGACTGAGCCAACCCGTGCTCGACGCGATTCACGACATCGGCTACGAGTCTCCGAGCCCGATTCAGGAGCAGGCCATCCCGCCCCTGCTCGAGGGCCACGACGTCATCGGCCAGGCGCAGACGGGATCGGGCAAGACCGCGGCCTTCGGCCTGCCCATGATGGAGTACGTCGATCCTGGCGAGCACGAGGTCCAGGGTCTCGTCCTCACGCCGACCCGCGAGCTCTGCATCCAGGTCACCCAAGCCCTGCGCGCCTACGGCAAGCGCAAGGGCGTCGACGTGGTCGCCGTGTTCGGCGGCGCGCCGATTCGCACCCAGCAGGCCCAGCTGCGCGCCGGCGGGCACATCGTGGTCGGCACCGTCGGCCGGGTCAAGGACCTCATCTCCCGCCACTCCATCGTGCTGCACGCCTGCCGCTTCGTCGTCCTCGACGAGGCCGACGAGATGCTCGACCTCGGCTTCCTCGAGGACGTCGAGCGCATCCTCTCCCTCACGCCGTCAAGCCGGCAGACCGCCCTCTTCTCCGCCACCATGCCGCCGGCCATCCGGCGCCTCGCCGACCAATACCTCTACGACCCGGTGACGGTCAAGGTCAAGACGGCCACGCTGACCGTCGACACGGTCGAGCAGTTCGTCCTCGAGGTCAGCTCGCGCGAGAAGGCCGACCGGCTCGTCGAGGTCCTGGAGGCCGAGGCGCCCGAGCAGGCGATCGTTTTCGTGCGCACGAAGATCCGCGCCGATCAGCTCTTCCGCACGCTGCGCGACCGCGGCATGAACGTCAAGGCGCTGCACGGGGACATGACCCAGGGGGCGCGCGACGGGGTGATGATCTCCTTCAAGGACGGCCGCCTGCCGCTGCTCGTGGCCACGGACGTCGCCGCGCGCGGCCTCGACATCTCGGGCATCTCCCACGTGGTCAACTTCGACGCGCCGATCTCGCCCGACGTCTACGTGCACCGCATCGGCCGCACCGGGCGCGTTGGACGCAGCGGCCGCGCCATCACCTTCGCCGAGGCCCGCCAGCGGCGCGAGGTCGAGGCGATCGAGAAGCACGCCGGCGTCAAGCTCGCTCCCTGGGTCAAGAACGCCCATGTGGCGCCCACCGCGCCGCAGGCCAAGCCGCGCCGGCACTCCAAGCCGCACATCTCGGCGCTCAGCGACGGACCGGCCCGCAAGCTGATCATTTCCGTCGGCCGCGCGGCCGAGGTCGAGCCCTCCGACGTCATCCATGCCATCACGGCGGCGACCGGTCTCGACGGCGAGGCCGTGCGCAATGTGCGCATGCTCGAGCACTTCACCTTCGTCGAGGTGCCTGAGCAGGAGGCCGACCGGGTCATCGAGCAGCTCAGCGGCCAGGACGTGGCGGGCCGCCCCGTCACGGCCGAGCCCGTGCGTGGCTGAGCCGCCGCAGTAGGCTGCCTCCCATGAGCACAGCCAACATGAACACCAACCACGGGACGATTGCCCTCGAGCTCTTCGACGAGGACGCCCCCAAGACGGTGGAGAACTTCCGCAAGCTCGCCGGCGACGGCTTCTACGACGGGATCACCTTCCACCGCATCATCCGCGACTTCATGATTCAGGGCGGCTGTCCCGAGGGAACCGGCACCGGGGGCCCCGGGTACACCTTCGAGGACGAGATCAATCCCCACAAGATCGTCCGCGGCGCGCTTGCCATGGCCAATGCCGGCCCGGACACCAACGGCTCGCAGTTCTTCATCGTGACGACCGACGCGGCCCCATGGCTCGACGGCAAGCACACCGTGTTCGGTCAGGTCACGGCCGGCATGGACGCCGTCGACGCCATCGAGGGGCTGCCGACCGACGCGGGCGACCGGCCGCTCGATCCGGTCGTGATCGAATCGATCCAGCTCGACGCGGCTTAGCCGCGCCGATGGCGCAGGCCGACCCCGGCCCCGGCCCGCTGGCCGGTGTACGCGTGCTCGACTTCTCGCGCGTCCTCGCCGGCCCCTACTGCACGATGGTCCTGGCCGACCTCGGCGCCGACGTGGTCAAGGTCGAGCGCCCCGGGGCGGGCGATGAGACGCGAAGCTGGGGACCGCCGTTCGCGGGTGGCGAGGCGGCCTACTTCCTCTCGGTCAATCGGGGCAAACGGAGCCTCGCGCTCGACCTCGCCGACGAGCGCAGCGCGCCAGCGGTCCGGGCGCTCGTGACCGGCGCGGATGTGGTGATCGAGAACTTCCGCCCCGGCGTGGCGGACCGGCTCGGCCTCGGCTACGAGGCGCTGCGCGCCCTCCGCGAGGACCTCGTGTACTGCTCGATCACCGGCTTCGGCTCCGGCCGTGAGCCCGTCGGCCGGGCGGGCTACGACTTCGTCGTACAGGCCGAGTCGGGCCTCATGAGCATCACCGGCGAGCGCGATGGCGCGCCCATGAAGGTCGGGGTGGCGGTGGTCGACGTGCTGTGCGGGCTGCACGCTGCGGCGGGGATCCTCGCCGCGCTGCGCGAGCGCGAGGTCTGCGGCCGGGGCCGGAGGATCGAGGTCTCGCTGCTCGACAGCGGGCTGGCCGCGCTCGTCAACGTCGCCCAGTCCGCGCTCGTCACCGGCGCCGAGGCCGCCCGCTACGGCAACGCCCATCCCAGCATCGTCCCCTACCAGCCGTTCGCCGCCGCCGACGGGTGGATCGCGGTCGCCGCGGCCAACGACTCGCTCTGGCGCGCGCTCTGTTCCGCGCTCGATCGGCCCGATCTCGCGGCGGACGAACGCCTGGCCGGCAATCCGGGACGCGTCAGCCACCGCGAGGAGCTCATTTCCGAGCTCGAGCGCACCTTCGCCACGCGGACCGTGGCTGAGTGGCTCGAGCGCCTCGAGGCCCACGGCGTGCCGGTGGGGAAGATCCGCGGCGTGGCCGAGGCGCTCGCGGCCGCGGCCGAGACCGGGCGCAGCGCCACCGTCACCGTCAGCCATCCGGCCGCCGGCG
The DNA here is from genome assembly GCA_963795525.1 of uncultured Solirubrobacterales bacterium. Classification (GTDB taxonomy): domain Bacteria; phylum Actinomycetota; class Thermoleophilia; order Solirubrobacterales; family Solirubrobacteraceae; genus Palsa-465. The sequence continues at coordinate 189,094 of CAWCIA010000004.1, read as the reverse complement.
AGCTCGAGCTCGTCGCGAGCCCCATCCTCCTCGAGCCGCCGCGCGATACCGGTCCGCTCCCCCCGCCGCGGCTCGGCGAGCACACGTTCGCCGTGCTGCGCGAGGCGGGCATCGAGGGGACCGCGCTCATCGCCGCCGGCGTGGCGGCGGTAGCCTCTCCCTCACCCTGAGCGCACGAGGAGAGAGCAATGTCTAGCGTCACCGACCGGGCCGCCGAAGCAGAGACCAACGGGACCGCCGCCGGACGCACGATCCCGGTCGAGAACCCCGCCACCGGGGCCGTCGTGGGCGAGATCCCGGTCATGGGCGCCGCGGAGGTGGCCGAGCTCGTGACGCGCGCCCGCGCCGCCCAGCCCGGATGGGAGGCGGCGGGCTTCGACGGCCGGGCCGGCGTCCTGCGTCGCGCCCAGAAGTGGATGCTCGACAACGCCGAGCGCATCATCGGCGTGGTCGTCTCCGAGAGCGGTAAGACCCACGAGGACGCGCAGCTCGCCGACTTCGGCTACACGGTCTCGGCGCTCGGCTTCTGGGCCAAGGAGGCCCCCCGGTATCTGGCCGACGAGCGGGTGCCCTCGTGGAACAACCCGGTGGCCATCGGCAAGAAGCTCGTCATCCGCTACGCCCCGGTCGGCGTGGTCGGCGTCATCGGCCCCTGGAACTACCCGATCACGAACAACTTCGGCGATTGCATCCCGGCGCTCGCCGCCGGCAACGCGGTCATCCTCAAGCCGAGCGAGGTGACTCCGCTGAGCTCGCTGCTCATGGAGCAGATGATGCTCGAGTGCGGCCTCCCCGAGGGCGTCTTCCAGGTCGCCACCGGCGACGGCTCGACCGGCGCCGAGCTCATCGGGAGCGTCGACTGCGTGATGTTCACCGGGTCGAGCCGGACGGGCAAGGCGGTCATGAAGGCGGCTGCGGACGCGCTCGTTCCCTGCTATCTCGAGCTCGGCGGCAAGGACCCGATGATCGTCTGCTCCGACGCCAACCTCGAGCGGGCCGCCAACGCCGCCGCCTTCTACTCGATGAACAATGCCGGCCAGGTGTGCATCTCCGTCGAGCGGGTGTACGTCGAGGCGCCCGTCTATGACCGCTTCGTGGAGATGGTCAGCGACAACGTGCGCCAGCTCCGCCAGGGGGAGCCGACGGCGCCGGGCACGGTCGACGTCGGTGCGGTCACCTTCCCGCCCCAGCTCGGCGTCGTCGAGGACCACGTCCAAGACGCTCTGCAGAAGGGCGCGAAGGCGCTCGTCGGCGGACACAGGCGCTCGGGATCGGGCCGTTTCTTCGAGCCGACGGTGCTCGTCGATGTCGATCACTCGATGAAGATCATGCGCGAGGAGACCTTCGGCCCCACCGTGCCGATCATGAAGGTCGAGTCCGTGGATGAGGCAGTGCGGCTGGCCAACGACTCGGAGTACGGGTTGCAGGCGAGTGTCTGGACCGGCAATGTCGCCCGGGGCGAGGCGCTGGCCCGGCAGATCCACGCCGGGGTTGTCTGCGTCAACGACGCCCAGATCAACTACACGGCGCTCAACCTCCCCATGGGCGGCTGGAAGGCCTCGGGCATGGGTACGCGCCATGGCGCCATGGGCATCCGCAAGTACTGCAAGACGCAGTCCCTGCTCGTCACCCGCCGCGCGCTCAAGCGGGAGCCGTTCATGTTCCCGTACAAGGCGAGCCGCACGATGATGCTCCGCCGCTTCTTCCGCTTGCTCTACGGGCGCGGCGCGCGCTAGCCCGCGGTCGCGCCGGGGATCGATCGTGCTGGGGGTGGCGCTCGCGCTCTGCTCGTCGCTGTCCTGGGGCATCGCGGACTTCATCGGCGGCGTGCAGTCCCGGCGCAGCGCCGTCTTGCGGGTGGTGCTGACCAGTCAGGGCGCAGGGCTGGTTGTGCTCGTTGTGGTGCTCGCGGCACGGGGACAGGCTCCCCCGGCCCTCCACCGCCTCCTACCTGCGGCGGCGGGCGGCCTGGCCGGGGTGGTGGCGCTCGCCGCCTTCTACCGCGGGCTGGCCATCGGCACGATGAGCATCGTTGCCCCGATCGCCGCCACCGGAGTCACCGTGCCCGTGCTCGTGGGGATCGCCGGAGGCGAGCATCCGGCCGGCGTTCAGGTGGCCGGCATCGTGGCGGCCGTCCTCGGGGTCGCCCTGGCCAGCCGCGAGCGTGCTCACGGCGACGGCGGGCCGCGGGTCGCGCGCACGAGCGTCGCCCTGGCCCTGCTCGCCGCGCTCGGCTTCGGCTGCTTCTTCATCGGCGTACGCGCGAGTGCCCGCGCCGATCCCCTGTGGTCGGCGTGCGCCGCCCGCGTCGCCTCGGTGCTGGCCCTCGGCCTGTTCGCGCTGCGCAGCCGGCCGGCGCTGCGCGGCCAGGGCGGTCTCCGTCTGCTCATGCTCGCCGGAACCCTTGACGTCAGCGCCAACGTGCTCTTCGCCGTGGCCACGCGGCACGGGTTGCTGAGCGTGGTGTCCGTGCTCTCGTCCCTCTATCCGCTGGCCACCGTGGCGCTGGCACGGATCGTCCTCGGCGAGCGGGTGCGCCGCGTACAGGAGGTCGGCGTGGTGGCGGCGCTGACCGGGGTGGTGCTGATCGCCGCCGGGTGAGTGGCCTCGCGTCGCCATTCAATCGCCATGCCCAGGTCCGCGACCGAATCGAGATTGTGCGGAAAGCTGTCCACCCTCAGATGCCGTCCTGAGAGACGGTGACGGCGCGCCGGGCGAGCTCGACGACGCCCTCGCCGAAGGTCTTCAGGTATGGATCGTCGGTCGACCCGGCGACCGCGCGCTTGTAGTTGCCCTCCATGAACACGACGGCCTTCCAGAGCGCGAGCGTGACGTACCAGTTGAGGTCGCGCATCGAGCGCCCGGCCCGCTCCTCGTAGCGGCCGATGAGCTCGCGCCGGGTCGGAAAGCCCGGGAGAGTCGTCACCTGGTGGAGGTTGAAGCGGCCGAGGTCGTCCCCCGCCTCCGTCCATTGCATGACCATGTAGCCGAGGTCGGCCAGCGGATCCCCGATCGTCGCCATCTCCCAGTCGAGGATGGCGATGAGCCGGGCCGGCGCGCTCCGATCGAACATCGTGTTCCCGAGTCGGTAGTCGCCGTGGACGATGGTGGCCGGCGGGGACTCGGGAAGGTTCGCCTGTAGCCACCTGCCGATCCGCTCGACCTCGGGCAGCTCGCGCGTGCGGTTGTGCTCCCACAGACCGGTGAAGCGCCGAAGCTGGCGCTCGAGGTAACCGGTCGGCTTGCCGAAGCCCTCAAGCCCGATCGTCGTCCAGTCGACGGCATGGATCTCGACGAGAGCGTCGAGGAGTTCGTCGGCGACCCGGGCACGCTCGGCTTCCTCGTCGAGGTCGGGCGGCATCGTGCCCGTGATGACCTCGCCCTCGATGCGCTCCATGATGTAGAAGGGCACCCCGATGACCTCGAGGTCATCGCACACCGCGAGGACTCTCGGCACGCGCACCGGGGTCCCCTCGAGCGCTCGGAGGAGACGGGCCTCGCGCAGGACGTCGTGGGCACTCGGGGGAAGGGGTCCTCGTGGTGGACGGCGGATGATGACCCCGGTGGAGAGCTCGAAGGTGACGTTCGAGTGGCCCTCGCCGATCGGAGCGGCGGCAAGCTCGGACGGCGCGTCGAGGCCATGAGAATCCAGGAAGGCGATCAGCGGGTCGAGGACGAGCAGCGGCTCGCGTGTGTTCGCCGCCGCCTCGGCATGCGTGCGGACAACGTCGTCGGGCGCCGGCGCTGTGCTCATCGGGGTTGGCAGACTAGCGACGGTCGCCCTTAGACTGCCTGGCGGATGGCCGTGACCGAGAGCCCTCCTCTGAGCCGCCGGGGCGCGCGGCCGCCGGTCGGCGCCGGCCTGCCGGTGCTCGCCGGCGCATTTGTGCTCGCCGCCGCGATCATCCTCTGGGCGGGGCGCTCCACGACGTTCGTCGGGGACGAGTGGGGATGGATATTCGGCGCGCTGCACCCGACGAGCGGCACCTTCCTCAACCCCGATAACGGCCACCTGATGGCCACGACCCAGGCGTTCTACAACGGAATGCTGAGGGTGTTCGGCCTTGGGCACTACCTCGCCTACCGGCTCGGGGCCCTCGCGCTGCATCTCGTCGTAGCCGCCCTCGTGTACGTCCTGGCGCGCCGCCGGCTCGGCGCGAGCCGCGCCATCGTGCCCGCCGTCGCGGTCGCGCTCCTGGGCAGCGGAGCCGACGCGTTCCTCGGGGCCATCAACATCGGCATTCTCGCCGCCACGGCCGCCGGCCTGGCCGCGTTCGCCCTTGCCGAGCCCGACACGCGCCGCGGGGACGCCGGAGCGTGCGTGATGCTCGTCCTGGCCCTGCTCTCGTGGACGAGCGCCGTGGCGCTCACCGCCGGGCTCGCGGTCGAGCTCGCGTGCCGGCGTCGGTGGCCCCGGCTGTGGGTGGCCGCGGTCCCGGCGGTGCTCTACGTGGGCTGGCGGCTGCACTGGGCGGGCGGGCTGTTCAGCGGTATCGGCGTGCCGGGTGCGCCCAAGCCCGGTCCGCTCGACGTGCTCGGACACGCGCTCCAGGCCGCCAGTGGTTCCGTGGCCGGGGTCCTCGGGGTGCAGCTCATGAGCCCTACCCTCCGCCACGACCTTCCCTGGCTGGGGACCGCGACCGCGGTGATCGTCAGCGGCCTGGCCGTGGTCCTCGGGGTGTGGTGGGCCAGGGGGCGGCGCTCCGGCCGGGGATGGGGAGTCACTCCGCGTTTCGCCGGGCTGCTCACGGCCGGGCTCGTCCTGTGGGTGCTCATCGGGCTCGCGCGCGGGACGCTCGGGGATACGTACGCGAGCCGGTACGTCTACGCCGGCGGGGTTGTCGTCGTGCTCCTGGGCGTAGAGGCGGCCCCCGTCGTGTGGCCCGGCCGGTCGTGGCGCCGGGCGATCCTCGGGCTCGCCGCGGTGACGATCGCGCTCAACCTCGTGTGGATGGTCGTGTGGGGCAACCATCTCCGCGCCGAGGCGACACTCGCGCGCGCTCAGCTCGGCGCGCTTGACCTCGCCGGCCCGGCGGCGCGGCCGGCCTTCCGGCCCGGGAGCGAGTTCGCCCTGGCCGACGTGACCGCAGGCCGCTATTTCGCGGCCCGACGGCGCTTCGGGGGCACGCCGGCCGACTCGGCCGCCAAGCTCGCCGCCGCCCCCGAGGCCGCCCGCGAGGCGGCGGATGGCGTCCTCGACCGAGCCGGTGAGCTCAGTCTGGTCGGCGGGACCCGGCGGTGCCTCGGGACGCCGGCCATCCACCGCGGGTCGGGCTTGCTGACCCTCAGCCCACTCGTGTCCGGCGGGGTCGGGCTCTCCGTACCGGCGCAGGGCGCAGCCCTCATTGCCGCGCGGCGTTTCGCCCGTCGGTTCACCGTGGGGGTCGGCGGCCTCGGGGCCGGCCAGAGCGCGACCATCCGAGCGCGCGTCGATGACGCCCCCCAGCCGTGGGAGTTCCGCGCGTACTACTCCGCCGGGCTGCGCGTCTGCTCGGCGAGCTGACGAGCCGAACTAAAGTCAGTCCCTCAACGATGCCCGAGCTACCCGAGGTCGAGATCACCGCGCGTCTGATCGGCGCCGCCACGGCGGCGGCGACGGTCGAGTCGGCTTTGGCGCCGGGCGTCAACGCACTCAAGACCTACGACCCGCCCCTGCATGCGCTCGAGGGTGTCCAGCTCGGCGGCGTGCGCCGCCGGGGGAAGCTCTTCATCGTCGAGGCGGGCGACGACCTCGCCCTCGTCGTCCACCTCATGTCGGCGGGACGGCTGCAGCTCTTCGACAAGCGCGCAGGTCTCCGCGACAAGACCTCGCGGCTCCTCGTCCGCTTGGCGGACGGGCGTGAGCTGCGCCTGCGCGAGTTCGGCACCCGCCAGCGGGCCTGGGTCAAGCTCCTGCGCGCGATCGAGGTCGAGGCCGAAGAGACGCTCGCCGCGCTCGGCCCCGACGCCTGGCCCGACCCCCCCGAGCTGGAGCCCCTGCTCGACCAGCCCCGGCCGCTCTACGCCCTGCTGCGCGACCAGCACGTCATCGCCGGCATCGGCCGCTCGTGGGTCGACGAGATCCTCCACGCGGCCAAGCTCTCCCCGTTCAAGCGAGGCTCCGACCTCGACGCGCAGGAGGCCGCGGTCCTGCGCGAGGCCATGGTGCGCCGCCTCGGCGAGGCGATCGCCCACTACGAGCAGACGATCGCTCTGCCCATCCCCGACAAGCTGCCCATGCCCCTCACCGTTCACCGGCGCAACGGAGAGCCCTGTCCCCGCTGCGGCGACCAGCTCGAGGCCGTCTTCTATGAGGACTACGTCATGTGCTATTGCCCGACATGCCAGACCGAGGGCAAGCTGCTCAAGGACCGCCGGCTCTCGCGCTTGCTCAAATAAGCCGTCGCGCGCCGCCCGCAGCGGCCACCCCGTCGCGATCACTCCGAGCCTCACCACCCCCGGAGGGCCTACCGGCGGACTGGCTTGCGGGCGCGGATAATCGCGGCTGAGGCGTGTTCATGGACCTGGTGGGTCGGGCGGATCTCGACGTCCTCGAGACCGGCGGCGTCGAGCGCACGGCGGAATTCGGTTTCCGTGAGCGCGCCGGCGACGCAGCCGGTCCAGGCGGCCATGTCGGCGCGGGTCTGCGCGTCCATGTCGGGGTCGGCGATCACGTCGGAGAAGGCGAGCCGGCCGCCGGGGCGGAGCACGCGTGCGGCCTCGCGAATGACGGTGAGCTTGTCGCCGGAGAGGTTGATCACGCAGTTGGAGATCACGACATCGATGGTCTCGTCGGCGAGTGGAACGTCCTCGAGGTAGCCCTTGACGAACTCGACGTTCTCGACGCCGGCATTGATGGCGTTGCGGCGGGCGAGGCTGAGCATCTCGTCGGTCATGTCAAGCCCGATCGCCTTTCCGGTGGCTCCGACGCGGCGCGCGCTGATCAGGACGTCGGCGCCGGCGCCGGATCCCAGGTCAAGCACGGTCTCGCCTTCGTGCAGGTCGGCGACGGCGGTTGGGACGCCGCAGCCGAGCGATGCGCCGATCGCTGCCGCGATGCCGCTGTCGGTCGCGTCGTCTTCGTAGAGACTGGAGCCGAATACCTCGGTGCCGTGCTCGTTCCTGACGCCGACGGCGGGCCTGCACCCGCACCCGGCGGCGGTTGTCCGGTCGGCGGCGGTTGTCCGGTCGGCGGCGACAGCGGCGGCCGCATAGCGCTGTCGGACGGTCTCGCGGATGTCCTCGGGTTGCGACGCGCTGCCGGCGGCGCATCCACAGCCGGGCCCGTGGCCGCAGCAGTCCGCCTTGGCTTCTGCCTCGCAGCAGTTCGCCTGGGTCTCGGTCGTGCAGCAGTCGGTGTTCAGCTCAGCCATGCCGAGAGCTCCTCGAGTGCGTCGGGGATCACGTAGTAGTAGGCCCACAGCCCTTCGCGCTCGGAGCCGACGATGCCAGCGTGACGGAGCACCTTGAGGTGATGTGAGACGGTGGGTTGAGAGAGGTCGAAGAGCGGGACGAGTTCGCACACGCAGACTTTCCCGGCGTGCTTGCGCAGCACGTCGACGAGCTGCAGCCGGACCGGGTCGCCGAGCGCCTTGGCGATCGTCGCCATGCGCTGGGCCTGCTCGCGCTCGACGTCGGGATAGACAACCGGCTCACAGCAGGGCGCGCCGGCGGGTCGTTTCGTCTTCGGAGTGAGTTCCAAATCGATCGCCATCTATATACATATACTGATTGGACTGACATCTGTCAATCTATAGACTGCCGGGACTCGCGACAGAGCTCGAGTTGACCGGCGAGCATGATCTTGAACCGGATCGCACTGATCACCGACATCCACGGCAACCTGCCGGCGCTCGAGGCGAGTCTCGCCGCGATCGAGGCGATCGGCGTCGATGACATCTACTGCGGTGGCGATCTCGTCGGCTACGGCCCCCATCCGAACGAGGTATGCGCCTTGATCGACGAGCGTGGGATCCCGACGATCTACGGCAACTACGACTACGCGATCGCCCGCGATCTGGACGATTGCGGCTGCGCGTACGTCACCCAGCACGACCGCGAGCTCGGCCAGCAGTCGGTCGCGTGGACGCTGGCGCACACCGACCAGCGCTCCAAGGACTTCATGCGCGGGCTGCCGTTCGATCTGCACTTCCCGCTCGGCGATCAGGACGTCCATCTCGTGCACGGCTCGCCGCGGAAGGTCAACGAGTACCTGTTCGAGGACAAGCCCGCCCGTCTCTACGAGCGGCTTGCTACGGCCGAGGACTCCCAGGTGCTCGTGTTCGGGCATACCCACAAGCCGTGGATTCACGAATACGGCGGGGTGGTCTTCGTGAACTGCGGATCGGTCGGCAAGCCGAAGGACGGCGACCCGCGTGCCGCGTTCGCGATCCTCGAGGCGGACGCGCACGGCCCGATCCGCGCGTCGATCCAGCGCGCTCCCTACGACGCCGGCGCGGTCGCTCGAGATATTTCCGCCGCCGGCCTCCCCCGGGAGTACGCGGAGAAGCTGATAGCCGCAGCATGACCGCTGTGGCGGAAGGTGATCCTAGACGGGGTGTGAGGCGTCGGCGAACTCGCGAAACAGACCGGTGACGACGAACACCGTTTGCTCGGCGATGTCCACGGTGTTGTCGCCGATCCGCTCGAGGCAGCGCGCGACGAGAATCATGAACATCGCCCACTCTCTGAGCTCGAGGTTGTCACCAACCTCGACGGCGCGGCGGAAGATCTCCCGGTTGAGTCGGTTGATCTCGTCGTCTTGACGGACGAGATCCTGGGCGAGGTCGGTATTCCGCGAAGCAAACGTGTCCTTGGCTTGCGTCACCTGTGATCGCGCCAGCATCCCCATACGCTCGATCGCGTCGAGGATGTCCTTGTCCTTGGGTGCCTCGTACCCGGAGAGCGGAATGAGCTTGGCGATGTTGACGCACTGATCGCCCATTCGCTCGATGCAGCGGATGACGTGGAGCAGGGCCGCGACGATCCGCAGATCGCTCGCGACAGGAGCCTGGCGCGCGAGCAGCGACAGGATGCCCTGATGAACCTCGAGATAGCGTCCGTCGATGCGATCGTCGTCGGCCACGACCATGCCGGCCAGCTCGACGTCCTGGTAGGCGAGCGCGTCGAGCGCCCGATCGAGCTGCCCGATGACGAGATCGAGCCCACCCAGGGCTTGCGCCTCGAGCTCCTTGAGCGACTCGCGAAACTGGTGGCGCGTCTCGTGCATGACCTCAGCCGAACTTTCCGGTGACGTAACGCTCGGTGCGCTCGTCGGTGGGACGGGTGAACATTTCGTGTGTCGGGCCATGCTCGATCAATTCCCCGTCGAGCATGAACACGGTCGAGTCGGCGACCCGTGCCGCCTGCTGCATGTTGTGCGTCACGATGACGATCGTGTAGCGCGTCTTGAGTTCCTCAATGAGCTCCTCGATCTTCAGGGTCGCGACGGGATCCAGGGCGGAGCACGGTTCGTCCATGAGGACGACCTCGGGCTCGACGGCGATCGTGCGCGCGATGCAGAGCCGTTGCTGTTGCCCTCCCGAGAGTCCGACCCCGGGCTGGTTCAGGCGATTATGGACCTCGCTCCACAGGCCGACCGCACGCAGAGACTCGTGGACGCGCTCGCGGAGGTCGGCCCCCTTCTGCCCGGTCAGCCGAAGCCCGGCCGCTACGTTGTCGAAGATCGACATGGTCGGGAAGGGGTTCGGCTTTTGGAAGACCATGCCGATGAGCCGGCGCACCGCCGTGATGTCGACCCCGTCGCCGTAGATGTCGAGTTCGTCGAGGGTGACGCTGCCCTCCGCACGCGCCGAGGGGATCTCCTCGTGCATCCGATTGATGCAGCGGACCATGGTCGACTTGCCGCAGCCGGAGGGACCGATGATGGCCGTTACCTGGTTCGCGGTGAACGAGATATCGATGCCCTTCACCGCATGGTTCGTGCCGTAGAAGGCGTGGAGACCCTTGAGGACGACGTTGTGTCCGGTGCGCGGCGCGCTGCCCGGTGCCGAGGCCCCGGGGGCCGGCTTGGCCGCGACGAACCTCGGCTCGGACGAGACCTTCTTCTCCTGGCTGGTGGTGTCGGGGGCGCTCATATCAGGCGGCTCCTTCGGGACGCGGCGCGGGCGATCACGTTGAGGATGAGGACAAGCGTGACGATCACCAGCGCGGCTCCCCACGCCCGCGCCACGATCGCGCTATTGGGCGATTGGATGTCGTTGTAGATCTGTAGCGGGAGAGAGTTCATCTGTTGCGAGAGGTTGAACGTCAGGCCGTTCGCGGTGGCGACGGTGAAGAGCAACGGGGCGGTTTCGCCCATGCCCCGGGCGACGGCGAGCAGCGCGCCGGTCAGCAGCCCGGACAGCGATGTCGGGAGGACAACGCGCGCGATCACGCGCCATCGTGGTGCGCCCAAGGCGAGCGCCGCCTCGCGAAGGCTCTGGGGCACGAGGCCCAGCACGACCTCCGAGGACCGGATGACGATCGGGAGCATGAGCAGGGACAGGGCGACCGATCCCTTCCACGCCGTGAAGTTGCCACCCACGTGTGCCGCGACGAGGACGATGTAGATGAAGAGCCCGAACATGATCGAGGGGACGCCCGTCATCACGTCGACGAAGTAGCGAACGAAGGCGGCGAAGCGTGACTCCCTGCCGTACTCGGTCAAGAACAGGGCGACGCCGATTCCGACGGGAACGGAGATCACGGTGGCGAGGGCAACGATCTCGATCGTCCCGAAAAGCGCGCTACGGATGCCCCCGGCGAAGCCGAAGAAATTGCCGTTCGGATCCGTGGTGAAGAACTTGCCGCTCCAGGTGCTCAACCCCTTGTGGAGGAGGTAGTAGACGACGAGGACAAGCGGCACGAGGGCGATCGCCGTCGCGCCGGCGAGCAGTCCGCGCATCACCTTGTCCGTTCGCCGGCGGCGAGCGCTGATCTTGGCAAGCGCCGGCCTGTCGGCACCGCTCCTCAGCGCGCTCATGCTCGTGCCACTCCCGCCTCGGCCCCTCGGGCAGCCCGGCGCCGCCCGCGGCCTGTACCGCGGGTGATGAAGAGGCGAGCGATGATGTTCACGATGAGCGTGAGCACGAAGAGCACCAGCCCAGCCGCAAAGAGAGCGGAGATGTGCGTGCCACTTGCCTCGCCGAACTCGTTCGCCGGCGCCGCCGCCAGCGTGTAGCCCTGCTGAAAGATCGAGTGCCCGAGGTTCGGGGAGTCCCCGATGACCAGCACGACCGCGATGGTTTCCCCGATGGCCCGGCCGAGGCCGAGCATCGCCGCGCCCGTGATCCCGGCGCGCGAGTAGGGCAGAACCGCCATGCGGATCATCTCCCACCGGGTCGCGCCGAGCGCCAGGGCCGCCTCCTTGTGCTCCGGAGGCACGGTGGAGATCACCTCGCGGGAAATCGCCGAGACGATCGGCACGATCATGATCGCGAGAATGAGGCCGGCGATGAAGTAGCTCGGTCCCGCCACCGTCCCGGCCACGAAGGGCAGAAAGTGAAACGTGTCGGCGAACCACTGCTCAGCCGGCTTGAGCTTCGGGATGAGAACGAACACGCCCCAGAGCCCGTAGACCACCGAGGGAACCGCGGCCAGGAGGTCGACGAGGAGCGATACCGGGCGGCGCGCCCGCCGCGGGCAAAGCTCGGTGAGATAGACGGCCGCGGCCACGGCGACGGGGACGCCGATGACGAGCGCGATCGCCGAGGTGATGAGCGTCCCCACGACGAGGGGCCACGCCCCGAAGACGTTGCGTGAGATGTCCCAGTTGTTGCGGAAGACGAAGCCGAACACCCCCATGTGGCTGAAGGCGTCCGTCGAGCGGCCGATCAACCGCACGAAGAAGAAGAGGATCAGGACGAGGATCGCCGTCGCCAGGGCGGTCAGGCCCCACTTGAGCGCGTGATCGGGTAGCCGGCTCAGCGGCGAGCGCTCCAGGGAGCGCTCGCCGCTGAGGGGAATCGCGTTTGCCTCCATCCGCCGGTTACGACAGAGGTGCGCCGTTGCAGGTCAACGTGGTGAGCTTCGCGGTCGCTGCCTGGTCGATGGCGGAGGGCAATGCTGCGTAGTACAGCTTCTGTACCGTCGACTGGCCGTCGGATCCCAGCGCATAGGTGAGGAACTTCTTCACGCCTTCGGCGACCGACTTGCTCAGACCGGCCTTGCACATGTCCTGGTAGACGATGATGAACGTCTGGCCCGCGATCGGGTACGCCGCAGCGTTCTTCGAGTTGATCGCGCTGAAGCGAAGGTCGGCGGGAAGCTTGATGCCCGTCCCCGCCGCGGAGGTCGATCCGAGCGTCGGCGGGACGAACGCGCCCGAGGCGTTCTTCACCTCGGCGAAGGTAAAGCCGTTCTGCAGCGCGTATGCCTGCTCGACGTAGCCGATGCCGCCGGTCGTCTGCTTGACGGCCGCGGCCACCCCAGCGTTTCCCTTACCGCCCGTTCCCGTCGGGAACTTGACTGCCTTGCCCGAGCCGACCTGGGACGCCCACGACGGGCTGTAGTCGGCCAGGAACTCCGTGAACTCCGAGGTTGTGCCCGATGAGTCCGAGCGGTAGACCGGCGTGATCGCCGTGCTCGGCAGCTTCGTGCCGGGGTTCAGGCTGGCGATCTCGGGGTCATTCCACGCTTTGACCTTGCCGAGGTAGATGTCCGCGATCGTCTTGCCGTCGAGCTTCAGTCCACTCTTGACCCCAGGCAGGTTGTAGGAGACGGTGATCGATCCGAAGGCAAGCGGGAAATGGACGACCGGTCCCTTTGCGGCTTTGATCTCCGCGTCCTTCATGGCCGGGTCACTGCCGGCGAAATCGATCGTTCCGGCCTGAAGCTGGGTCACACCCGCGCCTGAGCCGACTGCGTTGTAGTTCAAGGTCAGGCCCTGCGATTTGAGGTTCGAGCTGAACTGCTCGTAGATCGGAGCGGCGAAGGTCGAGCCGGCGCCATCGATCGTTGCTGAGCCGCCGCTGCTGGGAGAGCTCGAGCCCGAACCAGAGGCCCCAGAGGTCGCCGACGACGAGTTGCTCGAGCCACATGCCACCAGCCCGAGTGACGCCAAGGCCGCAACCGCGACGGCGCCAATACGACTTTGTCTCACAACGTCTCCTTCATTTGGATGGTCAGGCGATTCTCTGTGGCGGTGGGGCGGCAGTTGTTACTGGGGTGTAATCGCGCCGTTAAGGCCGCCGGTCCGTTCCGCTGTCAACCGGTAGCCCGCCCCGAAGTGCGTATGGATGAACCGCCAATCCGGCAGTGCGCGTTCGAGCTTGACGCGGAGCTTGCGCACGTAGACGTCGACCGACCGGTCACCGGCCCGCATCGGCCTCTCCCAGACGAGGGAGTAGAGGACCTCCCGCGCCACCGGACGATCGACTCGGCGTGCGAGTTCGGTCAGGAGGCGCATTTCGTGGGTCGAGAGCACGAGCGCACGGCCCATCGCCCACGCCATCTGCTCATCCGGCAGGATGTCGAGCGGGCCGAGGCGGAATACCTCCTCGCGAGGGTCTGACGCCGCCGGCATATGTGGGGGTACCTTAGGTCGGCACTCGGCCCCGGCAGTTATCGAGTTGTGGCCGCGGGGTGAAGATGTTGTGATCGAGCCGGGCGAGGGAGGTGACTAGGATCTCGCTCATGCTCGAGCCAGGTGACCGCGCCCCCGATTTCACCCTCTCCGACCAGCACGGCAACCCGGTGACGCTCTCGGAGCTCCGGGGCCAGACCGTCGTGGTCTACTTCTATCCCAAGGCCGACACGCCCGGGTGCACCACCCAGGCGTGCGGGATCCGCGATCACCGTGTCGACTACCAGGAGGCCGGGGCGGTCGTGCTCGGCGTCTCGCCTGACCAGGTCAAGGCGGTGAGCAGATTCGACGAGAAGTTCGACCTCGGCTTCCCGCTGCTGGCCGACCCAGACCACACGGTGGCCGAGAGCTATGGCGTGTGGGTCGAGAAGTCGATGTACGGCAAGACGTACATGGGCAACGAGCGCACGACGTTCGTCATTGACCCCGACGGAAAGATCCGCGACGTCTTTCGCAAGGTCAAGCCGGCCGAGCACGACGACCTCGTGCTCGGGGCACTGGCCGCCGGCTGATCGCCGCGGCGGTTGCAGAAGTGCGCGCGGCCGCTACTGCAGGCCTTCGCGCGCTTCGCGCACGAGCGTGACCGCCTCGGGGAAGACGACCGCCATCACGGAGCGGAGCTGCTCAGCCTGCTGCTCGGTCGTGCCCTGGATGTTCACGCGGTTCAGCGAGGCGACGGTTAGGTCGACCGCAAGCTTGATCGCGTTGTCAGCCCAGGCCAGCCGCTGAGCGCCCTGCATCTGCTCGGCGAACTCGCCGAGCCTGCGCTGGATGTCGTCGGGATCGCCGAAGAGTCCGCCGAAGCCACTTCCTTCCATGACTGCAATGGTAGCTCCCGGCCTGAGCCGGCCCCGGGCGCGGCCGCTCAGCGGCGTGGGGGACCGTACACTGGCCCGCATGAGCGCCACGACGGCTGACGAGCGCCTGAGTTACGAGACGAGGACGCGTCCGCGCGTCGCCGTGATCGCCGTCGTCGCCGGCGCGCTCCTCCTCGTCACGGCGATCCTCCAGACCGTCGGGCCGAAGATCGGCGTCCAGGAGGCCACGCTCGTCCTCATCACGGAGAACAAGCGGGCGGGACTCGACATCCTCGCCGGTGTCGTCAACACGATCGGCTCGCTGGCCATCGCCGCCGCCCTCGTCTATCTCATCGACTCGGCCCGTGCGCGCAACCAGACCACGCCCTCCTGGTTGCGCATCCTCGCGATCGTCGGCGCCGTCCTCTCCGCCGTGGCCGGGTTGATCTACGCGATCGAGATCGCCGACAAGGCCCACCAGTTCGTCTCCTCGGGCACCCAGACCTACCCGGAGGCCCATCAGCTGACGAGCGGTGGCCTGATCGTCGCCCTCCCGGCCATCGCCCTGGTCGGCGCCCTCCTCGTCGCCATGGCCTTCGTACTCGTCTCCCTGCAGGCCATGCGCGTTGGCCTGCTCACGCGGTTCATGGGCTACCTGGGAATGTTCGCCGGCGTGCTCGTCCTCTTCCCGCTCATCCCGCTCCCCGTAGTCGAGATCTACTGGTT
Source organism: uncultured Solirubrobacterales bacterium (assembly GCA_963795525.1). Taxonomy (GTDB): domain Bacteria; phylum Actinomycetota; class Thermoleophilia; order Solirubrobacterales; family Solirubrobacteraceae; genus Palsa-465. The sequence goes on along the minus strand of CAWCIA010000004.1, from coordinate 174,007 downwards.
CCTCGCGCTTGCCGTCCTTCTGGGCGGCCGCTGGCCGAACGGGGAGCCCGCCTCGTGGCGTACCGGCCGGGCGGAGCGCTGGCCGACCGCCCAGGAGCTGCGTGAGCAGCGCATCCGCGCCGCCGGCGGCACCGCGGGCAAGCCGGCCGGCCGGCTTGCCCGGAAGGGCTTAGGAGCCGGACGGGGCAGCCAGGCTGCGGCGAGCGAGACCCCGGTCGTCGCAGCCGCTCCGGCACGGACGCCGCAGAAGCGCAAGCGCAAACGCAAGCGCTGACTTTCGGATCGGACATCCGTCCACTCCGGCCTTGATCGGTAGCGATCGGTCGTGTAGGCGGCCGATCCAGGGAGTGCTTCTCCTCTCTCGAAGCACAAGCTCGTTACCTCGCCGCATCCAAGTACGACGCCGAGTCCTCCGACGACCCGGCAGCGTCGCGGCGATTAGCGGCCCCGGCCGAGACCGTCCCGGCCCCCGTCCACGCCGGGGGCCGGGACAGCGGGGTCCTCTCGCTGCTCCCGCCCCGCCCCGCCCCGCCGCGCCGCGCCCGCCGCACCCCGCCCGCCGCGCCGCGCCCGCCGCGCCGCGACCCCGCCGCGCCCCCCGCGCGGTTCGACCGCGTCCCGGCAAAGCGAGTGGAAACCGCTCATCTCTCCTCATTTGCCGTTGGTCGCGCCCCGACGACCGTTCATCGATCCGCCGTTGCGCCGCGTTTGTGCGTACTGCAACGTTCGCGCCGGCATCATCAACGTCTACGAGGAGGGAAGATGGAAGCTGGTCGTATCCCCGCGCGGGAGGCGGACGTGGCTCCTGCCCCCGATCCCACGGGCGGACGCTCGGCTGGCTGGACGCCGGCCGATCCCGGCCCACTCGGTCTCGCCGGCTTCGCCGGGACCACTTTCGTGCTCAGCCTGGTCAACGCCGGCCTCGTCGGTGTCACCCATGGTGCTCCGGGCGGCGGTCTGCTGCCGCTGGTCGCTGCTCTGGCCATCGCCTACGGTGGCGCGGCGCAGCTCCTGGCGGGAATCTGGGAGTTCCGCACCGGCAACACGTTCGGCGCGGTGGCGTTCTGCTCCTACGGAGCGTTCTGGATCTCGTTCTTCTTCATCGTCCAGTCCGCGGGAAAGAACGTGCCGACCGTATTCTTCAGCGGTCTCGGACTCTACCTGTGGATGTGGGGCATCTTCACGACGTACATGTTCGTGGCCTCGCTGCGGACCACGGGGGCTGTCGCCCTGGTGTTCCTGCTGCTGGCGATCACGTACATCATCCTCGGCATCGGGAACTCCGCCCTCGCCGGGACGACGAACGTGACCAACGGCACCATCAAGCTCGGTGGCTACTTCGGCATCGCGACCGCGCTCGCCGCGTGGTACGCGTCGTTCGCGGCCGTCATCAACTCGACCTTCGGACGTATCGTCGCGCCCGTGTTCCCGCTCCGTCGATAAGGACAGGGAACTAACAAAAGGTCTGTTGTTGAAGCCCTGCGTTCGGTAGAACTAGGGAGTCATCGCCGCATGTTGCGGCAGCCCAGGCGCCGGCGACCCCGCCGGCGCCGCGGGCTGTCGGATGTGAGACGCCAAAACGCGCAATCTGAAAGCCAGACGCGAGGAGCGCAGGAAGGAAGAGGGTTCTATGGCTGACACGGCATCTGCCAAGGTGGGCGACGAGGGGCTCGAGCAGAAGCTTGAGGAGATGCTCAAGATCGAGACGTTCGAGCCGCCGGATGCTTTCAAGGAGAAGGCCCTGATCGACGACCCGTCGATCTACGAGACGGCCGAGGCGGACTGGAAGGGCTTTTGGTTGGAGCGGGCGAAGGAGCTGCACTGGTTCAAGGAGCCGACCGAGACGGTCGACGAGTCGAACCCGCCGTTCTACAAGTGGTTCAAGGACGGCAAGATCAACGCGTCATACAACTGCCTCGACCGCCACGTCGAGGCCGGTAACGGCGACCGGGTCGCCTTCCACTGGCGCGGTGAGGAGGGGGAGGAGCGCGATCTCACCTACGCCGACCTCCACCGCGACGTCCAGCGCTTCGCTAATGCGATGAAGGACCTGGGGATTGAGAAAGGCGACATCGTCGGCATCTACCTGCCGATGATTCCCGAGGTCGTCGTGGCCATGCTGGCCTGTGCCCGCATCGGCGCGCCGCACAACGTCGTCTTCGGCGGCTTCTCGGCGGACTCGGTCAAGGAGCGCATGGAGTTCTCCGAGGCCAAGGCGCTTGTCACCGTCGACGGGGCGCGGCGGAAGGGCAAGACGGCTCCGATCAAGGAGCAGGTCGACAAGGTCATGGCCGACCTCGACACGCTCGAGCACATCATCGTGGTCAAGCACACCGAGGCCGAGTGCGAGATGAAGGACGGCCGGGACGTCTGGTTCCACGAGATCATGGAGGCGGCCGAGGCTGAATGCCCGGCCGAGGAGCTCGACGCCGAGCACCCGCTCTATGTCCTCTACACGAGCGGCTCGACGGCCAAGCCGAAGGGCGTTCTGCACACCACGGGCGGCTACCTCACCGGGGTGGCGACGACGCATCGCTACATCTTCGACCTCAAGCCCGAGGAAGACGTGTACTGGTGCGCCGCCGACGTGGGCTGGGTCACCGGCCACTCCTACATCGTCTACGGCCCGATGTGCAACGGAGCGACCGGTGTCATGTGGGAGGGCGCGCCCGACTATCCGCACAAGGGCGTGTGGTGGGAGATCGCCGAGCGTTACGGGGTGACGATCTTCTACACCGCTCCGACGGCCATTCGCGCCTGCATCAAGTGGGGGGTTGAGCACGTCGAGAAGGCGGACCTGTCGAAGCTGCGCCTGCTCGGGACCGTCGGCGAGCCGATCAACCCGAAGGCGTGGCTCTGGTACTACACCGTGGTCGGCGGCGAGCGCTGCCCGATCGTCGACACGTGGTGGCAGACCGAGACAGGCTGCATCATGATCACCCCACTCCCGGGCATCACGGCGACCAAGCCGGGCTCGGCCACGCAGCCGTTCCCCGGCGTGCTCGCCGAGGTGGTGGACGAGCGCGAGGGCAAGCCGATCGGCGACGGTCAGGGGCTGCTCGTGCTCAAGCGGCCGTGGCCGTCCATGCTGCGCACCCTCTACAAGGAGGACGACCGGTTCGTCGAGACGTACTTCTCCCGCTTCGGCAAGGAGACGTACTTGGTCGGTGACGCGGCCCGCAAGGACAAGGACGAGTACTTCTGGATCATCGGCCGCATCGACGACGTGGTCAATGTCTCGGGCCACCGGCTGTCCACGGCCGAGGTCGAGTCGGCCATCGTCTCGCACCCGAAGGTGGCCGAGGCGGCGGTGATCGGCCAGTCCGACGAGGACACGGGCCAGGCTATCTGCGCCTTTGTCACCCTCCAGGGCGAGCTCTACGGCTCCGAGCGGCTCGAGTCGGAAATCCTCGCCACGGTGGCCGAGCGCATCGGCAAGTTCGCCCGGCCCAAGCGCATCATCTGGGCCGACGACCTGCCCAAGACCCGGTCGGGAAAGATCATGCGGCGGCTGTTGCGCGATATCGCCGAAGGCCGCGCGCTCGGCGACGTCACCACGCTTCGCGATCCGGACGTGATGGCGCAGCTCGAGGAGAAGATCAAGGAGGAGCACGCCCACGCGGAGGCGTAAGGGGGGCTTCGTGCCCTAACGGGCTCCGGTCCAGGCTCAGACGTGCAGACGGCGGCTCAGCTCCGCCGTCTGCCGCCGAGCCACCGGGATGACGTGGTCGTCCCCGAAGAGCAGCTCGGCCGTCCCGCCGAGCTGCGGTCGCAGCTCGATGGCGCGGGCCAGGTTGGCCAGGTACTGGCGATGGACGCGCACGAAGCCGTGCGCCTCCCAGCGCCGCTCGACCTCGGTCAACGTGGCGCGGAGCAGATAGCGGCCGTCGGGAGTCACGATGCGGACGAAGTCGCCGTGTGACTGGGCGTAGAGGATCGAGTTGCGCGCGACGAGCCGCGTCGCCCCAGTGCGCACGTTCGAGACCGCGACCATCTCGCTGCTCCCGTTCGCCGGCGCCTCGGAGCGCGCGCGCTCGGTCGCCTCGGCGCTCCGCGGGGCGCCGCCGCGCTCGACCGCAGTGATCACCCGCTCGAGGGCTTCCTCGAGGCGCCGTCGGCTCACGGGCTTGAGCAGGTAGTCGAGAGCGCGGAGCTCGAAGGCGTCGACCGCGGCACTGTCGTAGGCACTCACGAACACGACGTGAGGCGGTGAGGCGAACCGGCGCAGGACGCGGCCGAGCTCGATGCCGTCGAGGCCGGGCATGCGCACGTCGAGGAAGATCGCGTCGTAGGCCTGGCTCGAGAGCTTGTGGAGCGCGTCGTGGCCGTCGGTCGCGCACTCGACCGCCTCGACGGCGCCAAAGCTCCGCAGCAGCCTGGCCAGGTCCTCGAGCTGCGTACGCTCGTCGTCGACGGCGAGCAGGTGGAGGCGGTCGGCGCTCACGTGCTCCAGGCCAGCGGCTGGTCGGCGAGCTCACCCTGCAGGTTGGGCACGGTCATGATCGCCGTAGTGCCCGCGCCCGGCTCTGACTCGATGCGCAGGGCGTAGCGGTCGCCGAAGCTCGCGCGCAGACGCGCGTCGACGTTGGCGATCCCGATGCCACCGCCCGCGCCGGCCAGCACGGCGGCCACGCGATCGGGCTCGATGCCCACGCCGTCGTCGCTCACCCGTAGCTCGACGTCGCCGCCGGCGAGCCGCGCGGTGATCGCCACCCGGCCGGTGCCCGCCCGTCGCTCGACGCCGTGGCGGACGGCGTTCTCGACCAGGGGTTGTAGGGACATGGCGGGAACGACCGCGCCCTGTGTCTCGGCCGGAGCGTCGACGGTGACGTGGAGGATGTCGCGGAAGCGGGCCTGTTCGAGACGGAGGTAGCGCTCGACGTGAGCGAGCTCCTCGCCGAGGGTCACGTAGGAGCGGCCGTCCCGGAACAGGTAGCGCGTGAACTCGGCGAAGTCGATGAGCAGCTCGCGCGCCTCCTCGGGACGGGCGTGGATGTCGCCGGCGACGGCGGCGAGAGCGTTGTAGATGAAGTGCGGCGAGATCTGGGCTCGCAGCGCGCGGAGCTCGGCCTGGGCGAGCCGCTCCTCCTGATCGGCGATGACCGACAGCTCGACCTGGGCGCTGACCAGGCTGGCCGCCTCCTGTACGACGCGGAGCTCGTCCGAGCTCGGGCGGCCGGTCGAGTAGTAGAACGCGATGAGCGTGCCCGCGCGTTTGCCGTTGACCAGCAGGGGTGCGAGCACGGCCGAGCGCAGTGGGCACGTCGGATCGGAGGAGATGAGGCGCTGCACGATGTGCAGGCGATCGTCGCGGGTGCGCGCGAGCAGGCGGGAGAGGAGATCGCCGGGCCGGACCTGTTCGCGCCCGTCGCCGTCGATCGCGAGGACCGCCTGGGTGTCGGCGAGCGCGATCGCCGCCGCGCCGGTGAGCGCGCGCAGGTGGGGGACGGCGTTCTCGGCCGTGGGCGTGCTGAGACCGCGGCGGAGGTGGGGCAGCGTTCCCGTGGCGGCATGGAGCGCCGCCTGCATCCCCGCCTGAGGGGCCGCAGCCAGGCGCGAGGCACGACGGGATCGCCAGAGCGCCGCGGCGATCGCGGCGAGTCCTGCTCCGAGCAAGACGCCAAGCGCGAGTTCCATTGAGCTCTCGTGAACAAGCTTATCCCTGCGTGCGGCCGGGTACGCCCGCACGCCTTCGGGGTTGTGCCGGCTCGCGGCCGGCGCGATGATGCAGCCATGAGCGCCACCTCGATTTCCTCCTATGAGCAGGCCTGCGCCGAGCACCGCTGGGACGTGCCTGCCCGCTACAACATCGCCTCCGACGTCTGCGACAAGCACCCGCGCGAGAAGCTCGCCATGGTCCACGAGGACTTCCAGGGCACGGTGCGCGAGGTCCTCTGGGGGGAGATCCAGGACAACGCCTGCCGCCTGGCCAACGTGCTCGCCGCGCACGGCGTGCAGCGAGGCGACCGCGTGGCCATGCTCCTGCCCCCGACGCCTGAGACGGCGGCCGCGTTCTTCGCCGTGTGGAAGGCCGGCGCGATCCTCCTCTCGATGTCGGTCCTCTACGGCGACGAGGGGATCCGCCACCGCCTCACCGACTCCCAGGCCAAGGTGCTCATCACCAACACCGCCAACGAGAGCCGCATCGACCCCAGCCTGGTCGAGCACGTGCTGCTCCTCGACGACGAGCTCCTCGCGGCCGGTGAGCCCTCCTTCGCGACCATCGACACCGCCGCCGATGACCCGGCGCAGCTCTACTACTCCTCGGGCACGACCGGACTGGCCAAGGGCATCCTGCACGCCCACCGGTACCTGCTCGCGCACGAGGAGTTCATCTACTGCCACGACGTCCGCGAGAACGAGGTCTTCCACGGTATGGGCGAGTGGGCGTGGGCTGCGGGCATCTGCCCGCTCATCGGCCCGTGGCGTTTCGGCGCCGTCCAGGCCGTGTACCAGCGCGAGGGCGGGTTCGACCCTCACAAGCAGCTCGACTTCCTCTCCCGGCACAGCGTGACCAACGTGTTCGGGACGCCCACGGCGATCCGCTCGATGATGTCCATCTCGGATGCCGGCACGCGCTACCCGCAGAGGTTCCGCATCGTCTGCTCGGCCGGTGAGCCGCTGAACCCCGAGGCCATCCGCTGGTTCCGCGAGCAGTACGGGATCACCGTGCTCGACTACTACGGGCTCACCGAGTCCTATCCGCTGTGCGGAAACTTTCCCTTCATGGACGTCCGCGAGGGCTCGATGGGCAAGCCGCTCCCCGGGTGGGAGGTGGCCATCCTCGACGAGGACGAGCGACCGGTCGCCCAGGGCGAGCGGGGTGAGATCTGCCTGAAGGCCCGCTCCAATCCGCATTACCCGCTCGGCTACTGGAACCGCCCGGAGGACACGGAGGAGGTGTTCGGCGGGGACTGGTTCCACACCAAGGACGCGGCGCGGACCGACGAGCAGGGGTACTTCTGGTATGAGGGCCGGGCCGACGACGTGATCATCTCCGCGGGCTACCGGATCGGCCCCTTCGAGGTCGAGTCGGCTTGCCTCGAGCATCCGGCGGTGGCCGAAGCCGCGGCCGTGGCCTCGCCGGACGAGCGCCGCGGCTACGTGGTCAAGGCCTTCGTCATCCTCGCCGCCGGCCACGAGGCCTCGGACGCGCTCGCGGAGGAGATCAAGGTCTTCGTGCGCGACCACCATTCGGCCTACGCGTATCCGCGCAAGGTCGAGTTCGTCACCGAGCTGCCGAAGACGCTGACCGGCAAGATCCGCCGGATCGAGCTGCGCAACCGCGAGCTGGGGCGCTAGCCCCAGAGCGGGTCGGGCTGCACCTCGAAGCGCACGAAGTCGCGGTGGCCGCGCGCCACGGCAACGAAGTTCATGTAGTGGAAGATCTCCGGGGCGCGCTCGCCGTCGAAGCGGCACAGCCCGCTGCCGTTCAGGAGATACGTGTCGTAGCCGCCGGAGTCGAGCAGCTCGAGGGCGGCATGGAGCGTCGCCCCGGCGTGAAGCCACGGCTGGTGGTACTCGAACTGGATGAGGCGGATGCGCTGCGCCGCGAGGCTCCGCCGCGCGCCGCGGAGGACGAGCAGGTCGGCGCCCTCGGCATCGATCTTCACGAGGTCGACGACGTCGTGGCCGAGGCGCTCGATCTCGTCGTCCAGGCAGACCATGGGAACGGTGATGGGGTGGCTCCCGAGCGCCGCACTGGCGAAGATCGAGGACACCTGGCTGCTCGGCGCCTCGAAGAACTCCGCCTCGACCGCGGCCCGCTCGGAGACCGCCGCGCGGATGAGCTCCGCCCGGCGCTCTGCGCCGAGCGTCTCGCGCAGCCGCTCGAACGCCTCCTCGGCCGGCTCCCAGCAGTAGAGGTGGTCCAGGCCAGAGGCCCGGGCGAGCAGGGCGAGGGACCAGGTCCCCTCGTTGGCGCCCACATCGAAGGCGACCCGCACGGAAGGCCCCACGGTGTCGAGCAGCCACCATTCCCCGTTGCGGGCCGGGTCGTAGGTGGCCACGAAGCGCCGACGCATCTGTTGGTCGGCCGCCTTGCGGACGTAGTAGGCGGCGACCGCAGGCCAGCGGTACCGGGCCAGCGCGGGCATTGCACGCTCCCTGAGTACGCCGGCCGCAATCCGTGCGGGGGCCCTCGGCATCGCGGCGAAGATACGCCCCTAGGATGCGCGCGGACGGGCCCGGCGCAGGGATTTCACCTTTCGTCGCTCTACTCGCTCACGAACGCGAACCCGTCCGCGTGTGGGTGCGGATCTCGGAGAGGATTCGCTCGAGCCTCGGCTCGATCTCGCCATCGACGTGCGTCATGGCGTCGGCCACCGCGGGGTGAACGGCGGCGATCTGGGCGTGCATCTCGTGGGCCACGGCGCGGTAGCTGGGGTGCCCTTCGCGGCCTGAGCGCAGCTCGACGAGCTGCATGGCCTCGCGGGCGTTGCAGTCGAGGATGAAGCGGATTCGGTAGCCAAGGCAGAGCGCGTACGGCGCCGCGGAGCGCAGGCCGGCCGCGGACAGGCGCTCGTACTCGGCCCGGGAGATCTCGAGCGCGCGCCGGTACTCGTCGCCGCACCCGGCGAGCTCGACCTGCTCGGGAACGCCGGCCCCGAGCTCGGGGGTGAGCGCCTGCCACTGCACGGTGAGCATGCGGTGGCGCTGAAGATCGCGGAAGGCGCCGTAGTCGGAGACGATCTCAAAGCGATAACGCAGCGCCTCGAAGCCGCGGCCGGGGCGGTGGCGGCGGTTGCGGCGCTCGCCCACGAGCGCGCCGAGGAGGGCTGCACGCTGCGCCGCGTCCAGGCCGGACACGACCTCGCGGATCGCGCCTTCGCTGCTGGCCGCGTGCTCGAAGAGGAGGGCGGCCAGCAGGTCGTCCTCTTCGCCCTGGACGGACAGAAGCTCAACCGAGGGGCCGCGACGGTCACCATCGGCGGCGCTCTCGTCGAGGCCGAGTCGCCGCGCCCAGCGCTCGCCGGCCCGCGCGCGCTCCTCGAGGTAACCGACCCACTCGCCGCCGCGGTCGGGCCGCTCGACGCGGGTCAGGAAGCTCGGCATGACCGACTGGAGCTCGGTGAGGATCATGCGGCCGTAGCTGCGCGCCTCGGGGAGCGGGTGGGCGAGGAGGTGGAGGATGAGCTGCTCGTAGCTCTGCCCGGAGGCGAAGATCCCCATGTGGGAGAGCGAGCTCGCCGGGAGCAGCCCCCGCGTGAGATCGAGCGCCTTGGCCTTGATGGCGCGGGCGTGCGCCGCCTCCGGCTCGCCGTCGGCGCGGGGGAACGCCTCGGCCGCCCAGGCCATGACGCGGGGCAGGGCGGCGGCGTAGATCGTGAAGAGCTCGTCCATGGCCGCCGCGTAGCGCGGGCCGAGCTCGGCGTCGCGGTAGTAGCGAAAGCCGGCGGGCCGCGTGGACATCGGGGCGTCGTAGGCGATGTAGCGCGTGGACTGCTCGAGGTAGGCGGCCAGGCGCGGCCGCTGCAGGACCTTGGTCAGGACGTTGGAGACCCACTCGCAGGCGACGTGGGCGCCCCCGAGCTGGGCCACGGAATCATCGCCGTAGCCGAGGAAGATCGTCTCGTAGAGCCGGGCGGCGCGAGCGCCCTCCTCGCCGTCCCAGGCGGGGGCGCCGGCGGGGAGATCGTCGGCGAACTCGTCCAGAAAGAGGCGACGAAGGGTCCCCGGGTAGCGCGAGTAGCGGGCGAACAGGGCGCCCTTGACCGTCTCCGGGAGGTTGACCAGGGCGAAGACCGGCCGGTCGACGTTCGTGAAATACGGGCGCAGTCGCGCCCGCTCCTGCTCGGTGAACGTCTCGACCGGGTACTCCACGGGACGGCTGATCGTAGCGGTGGCCCCGGCTGGTCAGCGCCTCCGACATAGCGTCGTGCGCACGGGGCATCCTCGGCGGAGGGTGTGGGACGTGGGCCACTCGGGCGTCCCCTTAAAGGGGTGGATGTAGTTGGTCACCTATATGACGACTAACTACATCCACGCGGGAGCGGGGACCGCATCGCTGCTGCCGTGCCTGCTCCTCAGCCGCGCTTCAGCCGGCGTTGTCAGGGTGCCCGGTGGCCTGGGTATGCTCTCCGGCGCCGCCCGGGCGACCGCCTTTGTCGTCCTCGTCAGCCGCTGAGTCCTCCCCGCCGCGGTTCTTCGCCGCGTGGGCGCCGCCGTGCGGGGCCGAGGGCTCTTCGGCGTTCTGGTTCGAGCTGTCCCCGGGAGGCGACTGGCTGCCGAAGGTCTCTTCTGTGTCCGAGCTGCGTTCTTCCATGCCCACGAGCTACCCGGGCAGGCCACCGCTAGAACAGCGAGCCGAGCGCGTGCCCGGCGTGGGCGGCGAAGTCGAAGAGGGGCGAGGGGACGATGCCGAAGAAGATCGCCGCGGCGGCCGCGAGCACGCCGACGAAAGCCACCCCCGGATCGAGGCCGCCGGCTCCTACGGAGGCGGGGACGACGACCTCCTCGTCCGCCTCGGGTGAGCCGCCCGCGATCGGGGGCAGCCCCCCCGAGCCCGCGCCCGCCAGGGCCGCGCCGGGGAACGCCGCCCCGGGCCGCATCCACATGGCGGCCACGACCCGCAGGTAGTACCCGAGCGAGATCATCGACCCGATCACGAGCACGATTCCCAGCCAGGTGTAGTCGCCGGCCACGAGCGCGTGGATGAGCTGGAACTTGCCGATGAACCCGACCGTGCCGGGGATGCCGGCCAGCGCCAGCATCCCGATCGTCATCGGCCAGGCCAGCCACGGCTGACGCGCTCCGAGCCCGGTCAGGGCGGCCACGTCGTCCCCGGCCACCGCCTCGGCGCCGCTCGCGGCCCGGGCCCGCTGCTCCTGCTCGGAGGCCACGATGACCGCAAAGGCCGCCATGTTCATCGCCAGGTAGGCGTACAGGTAGAGCACGGTGGCCTGCACGCCGAGTTGGGTTCCGACGACGACGCCGGAAAGCATGTAGCCGGCCTGGGCGACGCCGGAGTAGCCGAGCATGCGCTTCAGGGAGGACTGCCCGAGCGCGCCGACGTTGCCGACGATGATCGTGATCGCCGCGATCGCGGCCACGAGCGGGGCCCAGGTGTCCTGAGCGCCGATGGCGGCGACGTCGAAGAAGCGCAGGAACACGCCGAGCGCAGCCGCCTTCGTGGCCGTGGCCATGAACGCCGTGACCGGCGTGGGCGCGCCCTCGTAGACGTCTGGCGTCCACTGGTGGAAGGGGGCGACCGAGGCCTTGAAGGCGAAGCCGACGACAACGAGAGCGAGGCCGGTGAAGAGCATCGGATCGCCGAGCGATCCGCCCGACAGTCTGCCCGTCGAGACCGCGGCGCCGATGCCGGCGAAGTCGGTGTGCCCGGTCGCGCCGTAGATGAGGGCGAGCCCGTAGACGAGCGTGGCCGAGCCGACCGAGCCGATGATCAGGTACTTCAGCCCCGACTCGAGAGAGCTCTCGCGCCGCGTCTCGGCCGCGCAGAGGATGTACAGCGGGATCGAGAGGAGCTCGAGCCCGAGGAAGAGCGAGATCGTGTCCTGCGCGGAGACGAGCACGGCCATGCCGAGCACGCTGAACAAGACCAGCGCGTGGTATTCGCCGTGGCCGGACTCGCGGGGCGCGACCTCCCGCCAGGAGAGGAGGACCGCCGCCATGGCCGCGCCGGCGAAGAGCATGTCGAGCTCGAGGGCGAGATCGTCGATGCGCAGTGCGCCCGAGATGATCGAGGCAGGGTGGTGAAAGCGCCAGATCTCGAGCCCGAGCGCGACGGCGAGAGCGATGAGCGAGAGGACGGGGACGACCCGCGCCCGCACGAGCTCGCTGCGGAGCAGTCCGACGAGCAGGACCACGAGGCCGCCCACGGTCAGGGCGAGGATGGGTGAGAGTCCCTTCCAGTCGATGTGCGGGCCCTTGATGTGGGCGGCGGCGAGGACGAGCCCGTTCATCGCGTGCTCGCAGTCTGAAGCGTCGCGTACGCCGTCCACCCGGCCGGCAGCTCACGCCCGGCCACGAGCCCGCTCGACGACGGCGGCGCGACGGCCGCCACGGCCGAGTTGACCGACGGCTCGCTGCGCTTGAGCACGAACTGGGGATAGAAGGCGAGCACCAGGATGATCAGGACGATCGGCGCGATGGCCAGCGCGTCGGAAAACCCGATCTCCCGCGACCGCACGCCGGGGCCGACGCGGTTGTGCATCGCGAGGATGAACAGCCGCAGCCCGTACACGGCGGCGCCGACCACGCCGGCGAAGGCGATCACGGCGATGGCCAGCTTGGCCTTGAAGACGCCGAGCAAGATGAGGAACTCGCCGATGAAGTTCGACGATCCGGGCATGGCCAGCGTGGCCAGGGCGACGATGAGGAAGAGCGTGGCGAGCACGGGGGCGCGCAACGCGATCCCGCCCATGTCCCGCAGCTGCTCCGAGCCTCCCGCGCGGGCGGCCGCGGCGGCCACGAGGAAGAACGCCGGCGCGGTGACGAGGCCGTGGTTGACCATCTGGAGGATCGCCCCCTGCGCCCCCTGAGGGCGCAGCGAGAAGATCCCCAGGGTGATGAACCCGAGCTGTGCGACGCTCGAATAGGCCACGACGAGGCGGGCGTCGGGCGTCGTGAAGGCCACCGCGCTCGCCCACAGGATCGAGACCAGGGCGATGAGCAGCATGAGCAGCTGGAAGTGCCGCGAGGCGTAGGGGAAGAGCGGCAGGACGACGCGCAGGAACCCATAGGCCGCGACCTTGGAGAGGATGGCCGAGAACACGGCGACGGCGGGGATGGGCATCGCCTTGTAGCCGTCGGCCAGCCAGCCGTGGAACGGCACGAGCGGCATCTTGACCAGGAAGGCGACGGCGAAACACAGGAAGATCCACTCCTGCGAGGTGTGCGAGAGGGGCAGGCCACGCAGCGCGCTGATGACGAAGGTCAGGTTCGTGCCGTGCTGGTCGGAGGCGAGCACGCCGGTGGCGATCGCCGCCGCGAGCATGAAGAAGGAGCCGACGAGCGTGTAGATGACGAGCTTCGTCGTGGCCCGCACGCGCTCACCCGTCCCCCACATCCCGATGAGGAAGTAGAACGGGATGAGCATGAGGTCGAAGAAGGCCACGAAGAGGGCGAGGTCCTGCGCGCAGAAGGCGCCGAGGACCGCGCTCTCGGCCAGGCCGAAGTGGAAGTAGAAGATCCGCGGGCGGTCCCACTCGCGGAACGCCGCCCAAGCGAGCGCAGCGCTGAAGATCACCGTGGTCAGGAGCACGAGGGCCACGTTGAGCCCGTCGAGCCCGAGCTTGTAGTGGATGCCCAGCGCGGCGATCCACACCTTGTCGGTGATGAACTGCAGGCCGGCATGGCCGAGCTTGAAGCGGGCCAGGAAGGAGATGGCGATGGCGAGCGTGACGATGCTGCCCGCGAAGCTGGCCAGCGCGGTGGAGCGGCGGGGCAGGAGCGCGGCGAGGATCGAGACGGCCAGCGGCAGCCAGATGAGGATCGAGAGCGTCACGAAGAAGAGATCAGGAAGTAGAGGGCCACGGCCGAGATGCAGATGACCATCGTGGCGGCGTAGTAGCGCACGAGGCCCGTCTGGGCGCGGCGCACGATGGCCGAGCCCGCCCGGATGACGCCGGTCGTCCCCCCGGTGATCGCGCCGCCCACGATGATCCGCTCGAGCACGGTGCCGGCGAAGTGGCCGAACCACAGCGCGGGCCGCGCGATGAGGACGTCGATCAGCTCGTCGAAGTACCACTTGTTCCACAGGAAGCGGTGCAGCAGCGGCGCCCGCTCCTGGGCACGCCGGGAGGTGCCGGGCGCGGCCACCCACACGCGGTAGGCGATGGAGATGCCGATGACCGCGATGGCAGCGCCGATGACGAGGCCGACCCAGGCGGGACCGGACTTGAGCTCCACGTGGGCGAAGCGGGAGTCGGCGAACGTCGGCTTGAGGAAGTTGAACACGGCATCGTCGATGCCGGGGATCTGCAGTGCGCCGCCGATCACCGCGAGCACGGCCAGGGTGCCCATGGCGAGCCGCATGGGCATCTCGCGCTCGGCGATGAAGTGCTCGGGGCCGGGGAAGCCGACGTCGGTGTCCTCCTCCTCGCCCGTCATCGGGTTGCGCGGAACGTCGTGATGGGCGAGATGGCCGTGCTCGAGCTCGACCGCCTCGGGCACCGGGTCGCCGAAGAAGGCGCGGAAGATCATCCGGAACGTGTAGACGCCGGTGAGAAGGGCGCCCGCGTACCCGGCGATCCCGAGGATGAGGAAGCCGTGGCCGCGGTGGTCGAGGAAGCCGATGATGTCGTCCTTGGACAGCCAGCCTGAGAACGGCGGCAGCCCGGAGAGGGCGAGGCCGCCGATGATGAAGCAGCCGAAGGTGAAGGGCAGGACCCTGCGGAAGCCGCCCATCTTGTCCAATGACTGCTCGCCCGCCATCGCGCCGATGATCGAGCCGGCGGACATGAAGAGCAGCGCCTTGAAGAATGCGTGCGTCATGAGGTGGAAGAGGCCGGCCGAGTAGGCCCCGACGGAGACGCCCATGATCATGTAGCCGATCTGCGACATCGTCGAGTAGGCGATGACCCGCTTGATGTCGGTCTGGACGATGGCGATCGTGGCCGCGATGAGCAGCGTGAGACATCCGCCGATGGCGCCGACGTCGGCCGCGGTCGGCGCGAGCTCGAAGAGCGGATGCATGCGGGCGATCAGGTAGACGCCCGCGGTCACCATCGTGGCGGCGTGGATGAGGGCGGAGACCGGCGTTGGGCCCTCCATGGCGTCCGGGAGCCACGTGTGGAGCGGCACCTGCGCGGACTTGGCGAACGCGCCCACGAGGAGGAGCAGGCACCCGGCGACGAGGTCGGCCTGGTTGTGGTGGAAGACCCGGTGCACAGAGGCGAACGTCTTGAGGAAGTCGACCGTGCCGGTGTGCTTGAAGATGAAGAACGTGCCCAGCACGAGTCCGACGTCCCCGACCACGTTGATGACGAACGCCTTGATGCCCGCTCGCGTCGCCGTCGTGCGCCGGTACCAGTAGGAGATGAGCAGGTAGGAGGCGGCGCCGACGAACGCCCAGCCGACGATGAGCAACACGAAGTTGCCCGCGAGCACGAGCGTCAGCATGGAGAAAACGAAGAAGTTCAGGTAGGAGAAGTAGCGGACGAAGCCGCGATCTCCGGTGAGGTAGGTGACCGAGTAGAGGTGGATGAGCGTGGAGACACCCGAGACGACCAGCGCCATGAAGATCGAGAGCGGGTCGACGAGGATCGAGAGCTTGGCGTCGACGCCGACGCTCGAGGCGTAGCTCCACAGCGTCGAGGCGACCTCGCGGTGGCCCGAGCTGCGGTTCTCGAGCGCGATGAAGGCGAGCACGCTGGCCACGAACGACAGGCCGATGGCCGCGGTGCCGATCCAGCCGGCCGCACGGCTGCCCTCGAGGCGGCGAAAGCCGAGGCCGATGACGATCGTCCCGACGAGCGGGCAGAGCACGATCAACCAGCCGAAGGTCGACGGATTCACGCCCTTACCCCTGGAGCTCGCCCAGCTCGTCCACGTCCACGGGCAGGTGCCGGCGGTAGATGGCCACGATCAGGCCGAGGCCGACCGTCACCTCACAGGCCGCCACGACCATCACGATGAGGGCGAAGATCTGCCCGTCCTCGTTCCCCCACATGCGCGCGAAGGCGACGAGGGCGAGGTTGGCTCCGTTGAGCATGAGCTCGAGGCAGAGCAGGAGCACGAGCGGGTTGCGCCGCGTGAGCACGCCCCCGGCGCCGATGCAGAAGATGATCGCCGAGACGACGAGATACCAGCCGATCGCCATTACCAGCCGCCCTCCCGGGGAGAGCCGGCCTCGTCATGGGTGCCCGAGGCGACCACGACGGGGTCGCGCTCGTCCGCCGGACCGAGGCGGATGCCCGTCGACTCCGCCATGGTGCCCGTCCAGCTCGGACGCGGGACTCGAACCGAGATGTCCTCCTCGCTGCCGGGGCCCTCGAGGCCGCGGCGCCGGCGGGCCAGGACGATCGCGCCCACGGCGGCCACGAGGAGGAGGATCGAGGCGATCTCGAAGGGGAAGAGGTACCTCGTCAGGAACAGCTTGCCGATGTGCATCGGGGTGCCGAAGCCGAGCACGTACCCGGCGCCCTTGCTCGAGACGCCCTTGAGCGCCGAGCCGAGCATGGCGATGCAGAGCTCGACGGCCAGGGCAAGCGCGAAGAGCGGGCCGAGCACGCGCAGGACCGGGCCGCTGGCACGCTGCTCCCCACCGCCGACGTAGGCGACGACGAACAGGTAGAGCACCATGACCGCGCCCGCATAGACGACGACTTGGGCCGCGGCGACGAACTCGGAGCGCAGGAGGAGGAAGAGCGCGGCGAGCGAGACCAGGTGCACGATGAGCATGAGCACGCTGTAGAACGGGTTGCGCATCGCCACCACACCGACGGCGCCGGAAATTGCGCCGATGGCGGCGATGAAGAAGAGGACGGCCGACATGGCTAGGCCGGCCTCTGCCGTGGGGAGTTGATGTCGGCCTCGCTCATTCGCCTTCTGCTCTCAGGGGCGTGCGCTCGACCGGCTCGGCCAGGAGCATCTCCTTGGTGAAGATGAGGTCCGAGCGCGTGTAGTCGGAGAGCTCGTAGTCGTGGCCCATGGTGATGGCGTCGAACGGGCAGGCGATCTCGCAGTAGCCACAGAAGATGCAGCGGCTCATATTGATCTCGTACACGGCGGCGTAGCGCTCACCGGCGGAGACGCGGTTCTCGGGCGTGTTCTCCGCCGCGACGACCCGGATGCAGTCGGCCGGGCAGGCGGCCGCGCACAGCGAGCAGCCCACGCACTTCTCCAGTCCTGTGTCCTCGAAGCGATGCAGCCGGTGGCGCCCGCGGAAACGGGGATAGACCGGCGTCTTCTCCTCCGGGTACTGGATCGTGTGTGGTCCCTCGACGACGCGTGCGAAGGTCGTTTTCAGGCCGCGCAGCGTCTCCCCGAAGGCGCGGTAGGCGCCGGCCACCGGGCCCGCGGCCGGCGAGCGGACCACCTGGATGATGTCTGCGCTGGGGTCATAGGGAGGAGTCATGGACAGGCCTCAGTTCGAACCGACGATGATCGCGGTGACGAGCAGGTTGAGGGTGGCCAGCGGGAGGAGGAACTTCCACCCGAACGACATGAGCTGGTCGTAGCGCAGCCGGGGCAGCGTGGCGCGCACCCAGATGAAGAAGCTGAAGAACAGCATCATCTTCACGATCACCACGATCGGGTCGACCCAGCCTGGGGGGTGGATCCCGAAGGGGAGCAGCCAGCCTCCGAGGAACACCGTCACGGCGATGCCCGAGACGACGATCATGTTCATGTACTCGGCGAACAGGTAGGCCACGAACGGCGTGCCGCCGTACTCGGTGAAGTAGCCGCCGACGAGCTCGGCATCCGCCTCGACGAGGTCGAACGGGGCGCGGTTGGTCTCGGCAAACGAGGCCACCGTGAAGATGATGAAGCCGGCGAACTGGGGGATGAAGTACCACATGCCCTTCTGGGCCGTGACGATCCCGGTGAGCGAGAGCGTCTGGGCGGTGATGATCACCCCGACGAGCGAGAGGCCCTGCGAGACCTCGTAGGAGATGAGCTGGGCCGCGCCGCGCATGGCCCCGAGGAACGAGTACTTCGAGCCCGAGGACCAGCCGCCGAGCATGATCCCGTAGAACGAGATGCCGGCCAGCGCGAACACGTAGAGGGGGCCGATCGAGACGTCGATGCCGTAGAGGCCGACCCGCTGGCCGAAGATGTGCTGGACGTTGCCGAAGGGCACGAGCGCCAGTGCGGTGATCGCCGTGAGGATCGCGATCATCGGGGCGATACGGAAGAGGTAGCCCACCGAGGTGCGCGTGCGGAAAGGCTCCTTCATGGCGAACTTGACGATCTCGGCCATCGGCTGCAGAAGTCCGAACGGCCCGACCCGGTTGGGGCCGTAGCGGTTCTGGAAGCGGCCGAGGAGCTTGCGCTCGTAGACGACAAGGATGGGCAGGACGGCGAAGGCGACGAGGAAGATGACGAGCGCCTTGACGATCTGAACCCACCAGGGCTCGACGTAGAACACCTGGGCCAGCGGCAGACTCATGCCTTACGTACCTCCACCAGGGGCTCGGTCAGCTCGTTGGCGGAGTCGGAGGCGAGGGCCTCGGCGAGGAAGGCCGTCCCCTCGCGCACGCCCGCGCGCACGTGCGCGCTCGCGTGAAGTCGTGCTCCATTCTGCCCGACCTCGACCGGGTCCCCGGGCGCGATTCCGAGCCGGGCGGCGTCCTCGGGGGAAATCTCGAGCTGCTGGCGGGCGATGGCGAACTTGAGCGCCGGAGAGATCTCGACCTCGGGGGCGGCCCAGATGGGGCGGTAGGTGCCCAGGCGCAGCGCTCCGTTGCTCGGTGTCGCCGCCGCGCCCTGAGGCGTCGCCGGCGCGCGCTCGGCCGACCCGTGCTCGGGCGCGGCCGGGAGGTTCGAGGCAGCGTCCCGGACCGGCCAACGGACGCCCCGGCCGCCGACCTCCTCGAGCGTGAGCCCGGCGTAGAACGGCACCTCGGTGACGAGCTGACGGAAGGCGATGGCCGCGGTCAGGACGCGCGCGTCCTCGCCCACACGGCGGGCGATCTCAGCGATGACCTGCCAGCCGGCGCGCACCTCGCCGGGGCGCTTGATCGCCGTGCGCAGACGCTGGAGGCGGCCGTCGGGGTGGACGACCGTGCCCTCCTTCTCGGCGTAGGACTCGACCGGGAAGACGACCGAGGCGTGCTCGCGCAGACCATCGGTCAGAACCGAGGCATGAGCGACGACGAGCGAAGCGTGATGAAGGGCGCGCTCCCACATGGCCCGGTCGGGCTGGTCGCGCATCGGGTCGGTCTGGAGCAGGTAGAGGGCAGTGATCTCGCCGCTCGCGGCGGCGGCCGCGATCTCGGTTGCGCCCCGTCCGGCGATCGACGGCTCGCGGTAGCCCGGGCCGGCGTTCGGCGCAACGCCCGCCTCGCGCAGGCCGCGGCCGTTGGCGCCGCTCGGCAGCTCGAGCAGGCCGGCGCCATCGCGCTTGGCCAGATCGAGCCGGGAGGCGATGCCGAGCAGAGAGGGCAGCGCGTCGGCGCCGAGGCGCTCGCCCCAGACGATGACGACGTCCTCGCCGCCCTCGCGCAGCAGCCCGGCCAGTTCGCGCACCCCGTCGCTCGGCGCCGACGAGCCGGGACCGGCGCCCGCGAGCGCCGCGTCGAGCTCAGCCAGGAAGGCCGCCTCGCCGCCCGGGGCGAAGCGCACGACCTGCTTGGCGTTCGGATCGAGCGCGCTCGGCCGCGCGCTGGCCACGACGAGCTGAACGCCGCGGCGGCGGACGCCCTTGCGGATGCGCAGGTCGAGGATCGGCGCGTCGTCAAGCGGCTCGCACCCGACCACAAGCACGGTGTGCGCGAACTCCAGGTCCGAAACGCTCGCCTGCAGCGCCGGGCCGGCCAGGGCGCGGGCGAGCTCGAGCGGCACCGGGCCGCAGCCCCGCGAGTCGATGTCGCCGGACTGCAGCGCATCGCGGAACATGCGCTGGAGGAGGAAGCCCTCCTCGTTGGTGGCCTGACCGCCTACAAGCGCGCCGACATGACCCTTGTGCCGGGCCAGTCCGCCTGCCACCTCGAGCGCGCGCTCCCAGGAGACCTCGCGCAGGTTCCCTCCGTCGCGGACGAGTGGCCGGGTGATGCGCTCGTCGACGTGGATGGCCTGGTACGCGAAGCGCCCCTTGTCGCACAGCCAGCCGTCGTCGACCTCGTCGTGGTCGCGGGCGAGCACGCGCAGTACGCGCTCGTCGCGCACCGTGAACTGGACGTTGCACTGCGAGGGGCAGAGCGTGCAGATGCCGCCCGCGCCCTCGATGTCCCACGGGCGCGCGCGGAAGCGGTAGGGCTGCGAGGTGAGCGCGCCCACCGGACAGAGCTCGATGATGTTGCCGCTGAACGGCGCCACGTACGGATGGCCGTCGTAGGTGGACACGAACGAGTGGGCGCCGCGCTCGGCGAACACGAGCTGATAGTCCTCGGCGATCTCCTGCGAGAAGCGCACGCAGCGGTAGCAGAGGATGCACCGCTCGCGGTCGATGGCGATGAGCGGGGAGAGGGCGAGTGGCTTCTGGAAGTGACGCTTGGGCTCGATGAAGCGCGAGCGGCCGAGGCCCCAGCCGAAGGTGATGTCCTGGAGCGGGCACTCGCCGCCCTTGTCGCACACCGGGCAGTCGAGCGGGTGGTTGACGAGAAGGAACTCGACGACCGCGTTCTGCGCGTGACGCACGCGCTCGGAGTGGGTGTGGACGACCATGCCGTCCTTGACCGGGGTCGAGCACGAGGTCTGAAGCTTGGGGATGCCCTCGATCTCGACCAGGCACATGCGGCACGCGCCCACCGGGTTGCCGAGCTTCGGCTCGTAGCAGAAGTAGGGGATCTCGACGTCGCCGTGCTTGGCCGCGTCGACGAGCATCGTGCCCTCGACAGCCTCCACTTCGCGGCCGTCGATCGTCAGCTGGATCGTCTTTTGATCAGGTCGGGGCATCGGCTGGTTGGTCAGTGGACCGGGATCGGCCCCGCGTGCTCGTCCGAGACACCGAGGGGGATCACGTCCTCGAGCTCCCCGGCGGAGGAGCGGATCCGTGCCGCTTCGATCTCGGCCTCGAGCTCCTCGCGGAACTTGGCCACGAGCGAGCCGATCGGCATCGCCATGGCGTCGCCGAGCACGCATAGGCAGTTGCCGATGATCTGCTCCTGCACGGAGGCCATGATGTCGAGGTCCATCGGCGTGGCCTCGCCTGAGCCGATCCGCTCGAGCATCTTCACCGTCCAGTTTGTGCCCTCGCGGCAGGGAACGCACTTTCCGCAGGACTCGTGGGCGTAGAACTTCGCCACCTTCAGGGCGACTTCGAGCACCGTGTGCGAGTCGTCGACGACGATGATCGCGCCCGAGCCGAGCATCGTTCCGGCCTTGGCCATCGTGTCGAAGTCGTAGGGGAGGTCGAGGTCGTTCGCCGTCAGCACGGGTGAGCTCGACCCGCCGGGGAACCAGAACTTGATCTCGCGTCCGGGCAGCGGGCCGCCGGCCAGGTCGTAGATGATCTCGCGCGAGGGGATCCCGAGCTCGACCTCGTAGTTGCCCGGACGCTGGACGTCGCCCGAGACCGAGACGAGCTTCGTTCCCGTGGAGGTCTCGGTGCCGAGCGAGGCGTACTCCTTGCCGCCCAGGCGAAGGATGTGCGGCACGGTGGCCAGCGTCTCGACGTTGTTGATCAGGGTCGGGCCGTGGTAGAGGCCCTCGATGGCCGGGAACGGGGGCTTCAGGCGCGGGTTGCCGCGCTTGCCCTCGAGGGAGTCGAGCAGGCCGGTCTCCTCGCCGCAGATGTAGGCGCCGGCGCCGCGGTGCAGGACGAGCTTGAGGTGGTGCTCGGAACCGAGGATCGCGTCGCCCACGTAGCCGGCGGCCTCGGCCTCGGCGATGGCCGCCTCGAGGATGTCGGCTTGGTGGGCGTACTCGCCGCGGATGTAGATGAAGGCGCGGTGGATGCCGGTCGCCCAGGACGAGATGATGATGCCCTCGATGAGCATGTGGGGGCTCTTCTGCATGAGCTCGCGGTCCTTGAACGTCCCCGGCTCGGACTCGTCCGCGTTGCAGACGAGGTACTTCTCCATGTCGCCGTGCGGCAGGAAGGACGCCTTCTGGCCCATGCGGAAGCCGGCGCCGCCGCGACCCCGGATGCCCGAGTCGCTGATCTCCGAGAGGACGGCGTCGGGCTCCAGGGCGAGCGCCTTGCGCAGGGCCTCATAGCCGCCGCGGCGCTCGTAGACCGAGAGCGTGGCCAGACCGGGCTCGTCGATGCCCTCGAAGAGCAGCTTCACGGTTCCTCGGCCTCCTCACGCGGAACCTCGATCGCCGCCGTGGGGCCGGGCCGGTCCACCACGTCGCCCTCGGGACCGAGTCCGGCGGTGTCGGCACGGGGCGTGTCCGGGGACGGCGGGCCGAAATCGGCGGCGCCCTGCGCCACGTCGGGATCGGCGCAGCGGCGGTAGCGCAGCTGCTTGTGCTCGAGTACGGGGCGGCCGGCGAGCAGGTCCTCGACGATGCGCGGCGCGTCCTCGAGGTCGAGCGGGCCGATGTACTCACCGTTGACCGAGGCCATCGGCGCGATGTCGCATGCGCCCAGGCACTCGAACGAGCGCACGGTGACCTCGTCGGTGGCGGCGTCCTGCATGGCGGCGAAGAACTCGTCCGCGCCCCGCAGCGAGCACGAGATGTTTGTGCACACATAGATGTCGTTGCGCGGGGCGGGCACCGTCTTGAACATGTCGTAGAAGGTGGCCACCGAGATGAGATAGGCCGGGGTCACCTGCATGACCGCCGCCACCTGCTCGACGGCTTCGGGCGAGCACCAGCCGTGCAGGTCCTGCGCGGCGTGCAGCGCCGGGATCGTGGCCGAGCGGCGGTCGGGGTACTTGGCCATCGAGCGCACGATCTGCTCGCGCAGCTCCTCGGGCACGGGCGTGCTCGGATCGGGGATGACCGCCGGGTCCTTGGTCAGGTCGACGGCCTCGTCCCATCCGGGCACGCGGGAGCCATGGCCGAAGCGCGGAACGCTGTAGGTCACCGGTCGATGCCCCCGAGGATCGGGTCGAGCATCGCGAGCGTGGCGATGAGATCAGCGATGTAGGAGTCGCGCACCATGTCGGGCAGCGCCTGCATGTTCACGAAGCTCGGGTCGCGCATGTGGACGCGCGCGGGCTTGGAGGAGCCGTCCGAGCGGACGAAGCAGCCATACTCGCCGCGCGGGCCCTCGATCGGGTAGTAGCACTCGCCGACGGGGACGCGGAAGCCCTCGGTGACGAGCTTGAAGTGGTGGATGAGCGCCTCCATCGAGGTGGCCAGCTCGTGACGCGGAGGCAGTGCGACCTTGCGGTCGGTGGTGATGAACGGGCCCTCGGGAAGGCCGTCGAGCGCCTGCTCGATGATCTTGACCGACTCGTAGATCTCGGCGTGCCGGACGCGGTAGCGGTCGTAGTTGTCCCCCACCGTGCCGACGGGGATCTTGAAGTCGAACTTCTCGTAGCTCGAGTACGGCGCCGCCTTGCGCAGATCCCACGGATTGCCCGAGGCCCGGAGCAGCGGGCCGGTCACGCCCAGTTCGAGCAGCCGCTCCTCGGAGACAACCGCGGTTCCGCGCAGGCGCTGGAGCACGATCTGGTTCTTCTCGAGCAGGTCGGCGTACTGGTCGGCCCGGGCCGGCATCTCCTTGATGAACTTGCGCAGCTTCTCGGCGAAGCCACGCGGGATGTCGTCCATGACGCCGCCGACCTGGATGTAGCGGGTGTGGAAGCGCTGGCCCGAGGACATCTCGAACAGGTCGAGGATGGTCTCACGTTCGCGGAAGCAGTACCAGAACATGGAGATCGCGCCGAGATCGAGCGCGCTCGTGCCGAGCCACAGGAGGTGGGAGTTGATCCGGTTGAGCTCGAGATGGATGATCCGCAGATACTGCGCGCGCTCGGGAACCTCGACGCCGAGCAGCGTCTCGACGGCGCCGCAGTAGGCCATGGCGTTGAAGTAGTAGGCCAGGTAGTCCATCCGCTCGATGACCGGGATGACCTTCCAGTAGGCCTTGTCCTCGGCCGTCTTCTCGATGCCGGTGTGGACGTAGCCGATGATCGGCTTGATGTCGCGGACGATCTCGCCCTCGAGCGTGGCGAGCAGCCGCAGGACGCCGTGGGTGGCCGGGTGGTGCGGCCCGATGTTGAGCGTGAGCAGCTCGTGGCTCTCGCCCGCGGCCTCGCTCGAGATCGTGATCGACTCTTCCCGTTTGCGGTAGTCGGTCGTACTCATAGCCACTGGCCGTAGTTCTGAGACTCGTTGTAGGTGAAGAGCACCGGCTCTCCGCCCATGGGAAAGTCGCGTCGCTGGGGATAGCCCTCGTAGTCCTCGGGCATGAGGATCCGCCGCAAATCGGGGTGTCCCTCGAAGACGACGCCGAACATGTCGAAGACCTCGCGCTCCTGGTGGTTGGCCGTCGGGAACATCTCAACGACCGAGTCGATGCGCGGATCCTCGGTGCTGACCCGCGCCTTGATCGCGATGCGCTCGACGCGCTTCATGTCGAGGAGCTCGTAGAGGACCCCGAGCCGCGGCTCGTCGGGGTAGTAGTCGACGCCGTGGAGGCTGGCCAGGAACCGGTAGCCCTTGCCCTGGAGGTGGGCGAGGACCGCGCGCACGCGGGCGGGATCGATGACGATGACGGCACGGCCGCGGTGGAACTCGGTGTCGCGAACCGACGAGTCGTCGGCGTCGCGCAGCTCCTGGGCGGTCAGCTCGAGCTCGGTCGCGTCAGGCACCGGAGGTGTCTCCGGGAGCGAAGAGATTGACCCCGCCTGGATCGGACGGGTTGTAGGGGATGATCTCCTCGGTCCCGCGTGCCTCGTAGCGGTCGCGCCAATTCTCCACCGGATGCCCCTGGATCTTGTCGCGCAGCCGGAGGATCCCGTGCATGAGGGACTCCGGTCGGGGCGGGCAGCCCGGCACGTGGACATCGATCGGCATGAACTTGTCCGCCGGCACGAGCGCGTAGTTGTTGAACACGCCGGTGGAGGAGCAGCACGCGCCCATCGAGATCGCCCACTTGGGCTCGAGCATCTGGTCCCACAGGCGGCGGATGACCGGGGCCATCTTGATCGAGACGCGGCCCGACAGGATGATCAGGTCGGCCTGACGGGGGGAGGCACGCAGCGCCTCGAAACCGAAGCGCGCGACGTCCATGCGCGAAGCCACGATGGCCATCATCTCGATGGCGCAGCAGGCGAGTCCGAAGGTCAGCGGGTAGAGCGAGTTTCCCTGGGCCCAGCCGACCGCCTTCTCGACCGTCGTGGTGAGCACCCGCTCCTCGACGTAGCGCTCGAGGTCGACGCCCTCGAGATCGCCGCGCAACATGTCACGCGAACGCAGCTGCTGGACCCGGAAGTCGCTGAGGGGCTCGCGCTTTATCTCCATTCCAGTGCTCCTCGGCGCCACACGTAGACGAAGGCGATCATGAGGAGCACGACGAACACGACCGTCTCACTCATGGCGAAGGTCCCGAAGGCCCGGAGCTGCACCGCGATCGGGTAGAGGAAGATGACCTCGATGTCGAACAGGATGAAGAGCATCGCGATCAGGTAGAAGCTGATCCCGAAGCGAAAGCCGCGCTGGACCTCGGAGGGAAGACCGCACTCGTACGGATCGGACTTGGCCTTGTTCGGCTGGCGGTGCCCGGTGACGAGGTTGAGGGCGCCGAAGAGGGTGCCGACCGCCCCGCCAAGGACGAGGAACACGATGGCAGGCAGGTAGCTTCGGATCACGGCAGACCGTTATATCACCGAGACGGGATAGCTTGTAACAAAGTGTTACTTAGTGCGAAATGCGTCTTGCCGGGCGCCTCGGGGGAGGCGACCAGAATGCCGGGCCGCCCGGGGATGGCTCCCTGCTTCGATACCCAGGCGCGCACGGTTCGTATCCGCGGAGACCGCGTTCCGTGAAGGCCGTCCACATCGCGCTCGGCATCCTCGCCATCTCCCTGACCGGCGCGGCCGCTCTGCTTGGCGGCTGGTGCTACTGGCGCGTGCGACGGAGCACGTTGTTCTGGCGGCTCCTGCGCGCCAGTCAGGGAGCGGTGATCCTCGAGGCGTTGCTCGGCGGATTGCTCGTGATCCTCGGCCACAAGCCGCCGAGCCTCCACATCCTCTACGGCG
The DNA here is from genome assembly GCA_963795525.1 of uncultured Solirubrobacterales bacterium. Taxonomy (GTDB): domain Bacteria; phylum Actinomycetota; class Thermoleophilia; order Solirubrobacterales; family Solirubrobacteraceae; genus Palsa-465. The sequence continues at coordinate 148,283 of CAWCIA010000004.1, read as the reverse complement.
TCCTGCCCCTCCTCGTCTCGCTCATCGCCGAGCAGCTTCGGGTGGCCTCGGCGCAGATGATCCTCGATGCGCGTGGACACGCCTCGGCCGAGGAGGTCGGTCGCCTCCCCCCCGACGAGCAGCGCGTCGTCATTCTCAGCATCGTGCAGCGCGAGATCGGCGTGATGGCCCTGGCGGCGCTCGTCAACGTGGTCCTGCTCGCGCGGGCGGCCGGGACGGCCTAAGGGGCGCCCCGGCGCCGGCCTGCCGTGGTTGCCGCCGTCGGGGACGATCGCGTTGTCAAAACGGGCGAACGTCTCGTCGGCCAGCGCCGGGGTCGGAGGCACATTTCGCCGTCGGCGCTCCGGCTCCTCCCTGAGATTCAGCCGGTGACGGTGAGCGTGCCGTAGGCACCGAGAGCCTGATCGTTGAAGAGGTTCGAGGTCATCACGTAGCTGCCCGGGGAGAGGTCGATGAACAACCAGGCGTTCTGGCCCGGCGGGATGGGCTTCGTCGTGGCCAGGGCCTGGTGCCCGGAGGTGACAACGAGGTTGTGGGTGAGGCGACCGTAGTTGTGGGCGAGGATCGAGAGCTCTCCGGCGTGCACCTCCACATGCTGCGGGGTCAGCCGGTACTCGCTCAGCCCGAGTTCGACTGCGCGGTTCCCCGCCACGCGGGTGGTGTGACCGCAGGCCGCGAGGACGAGGGGGAGAAGCACCGTGCAGAGCCGCGCGCGCGTCATGGCACTGTCAGCTTGCCATCTCGCGCAGCGTGCCTGGCGGCTCATTTCCGTATGCTTTCGCCCGCATGAGCCGCCCACTCAAGCCCGCTCTCTGCTGCCTCGCGGCCGTCGTGGTGGCCGTCGCGGCCAGCGCGTGCGGCACCGAGAGGATCAGCGTGCCGAAGTCCTCCTCGCTGTACCAGGGCGCGGTTCTCTTCTCGCAGCGCTGCTCGGGCTGCCACACGCTTTCGGCCGCCGGCACACACGGATCGGCCGCCAACGTGCGGACGTCGCAGTACAACAACGGTCCGAATTTCGACATTCGCTGTGAGCGTCCTGTCTCGCGCGTGCTCTACGCGATCGAGAACGGCGGGTTCTCGGGCGCGATCATGCCGCAGAACATCGTCGTGGGCCAGAGCGCGCAGGAGGTGGCCAAGTTCGTCGCCACCTACGCGGGGACCAAGGCGCCTCCGGTGACCGGAGTGACTCCCTGCAAAAACGAGTCCGTCGGCACGATTCCGACGGCGGGGCAGGTCGCCGCGGTCGGTTCGAGCGGCTCGACGACAACCCCGTAAGGGGGAGGGCGGCGCGATGCTCGACATCCAGCTCATCCGGCGTGAGCCGGACCTGGTTCGCGGGGCGCTCGCCCGGCGCGGGCCCGACGCCGCCGCGGCGGTCGACCGCGTGCTCGAGCTCGACGAGAGCTGGCGGGCCGTCCGCACCGAGCTCGAGGCGCTCCAGGCCGAGCAGAACCAGGCGAGCAGGGGTCGCCGGGGACCGCCGACCGACGAAGAACGGGCCAGGCTGGGCGAGCTGGCTGCGCGCGGGCGCGAGCTGAGCGACCGCGAGGCACAGCTGAGGGCCCGGCGCGACGCCGAGCTGGCCGCGCTCCCGAGCCTTCCCGCTGCCGACGCACCGGACGAGGACACCGTCCTGCGCGAATGCGGCACGCCCGGCGCGACCGGACGCGACCACCTCGAGCTCGCCGGCCCGCGCATCGACATGGAGCACGCGGCCGTGGTCTCGGGATCGCGCTTCGCTTACCTGCGCGGCGACCTCGTCCTGCTCGAGCTCGCGCTCGTTCGCTTCGCGCTCGAGCGGGTGGGCGCCGAGGGATTCGAACCGGTCATCCCGCCCGTGCTCGTCCGGGAGCGCGCGCTCTACGGCACCGGCTTCCTGCCCGACACCGAGCAGCAGATCTACCGCTTGGCCGACGACGACCTGTTCCTCGTCGGCACGTCGGAGGTGCCCCTGGCCTCGCTGCACGCCGAGGACATCCTCGCCGCCGACGATCTCCCCCGGCGCTACGCGGGCTACTCCCCGTGCTTCCGGCGCGAGGCAGGCGCGGCGGGGAAGGACACGCGCGGCATCTTCCGCGTGCACCAGTTCGACAAGGTCGAGATGTTCTGCTTCGTCACCCCCGAAGCCGCGGCCGAGGAGCACGAGCGGATCCTGGCCATCGAGGAGTCGATCCTCACCGCGCTCGAGATCCCCTACCGGGTGGTGGCGATCGCCGTCTCCGACCTGGGTAACTCCGCGGCCAAGAAGTACGACTGCGAGGCCTGGCTTCCGGGGCAGGGCCGTTACCGCGAGCTCACCTCGTGCTCGGACACCACGGACTACCAGGCCCGGCGGCTCGAGATCCGCTACCGGCCCGCCGCCGAGGCCCGGCCGGCTTACGTGCACACGTTGAACGGGACGGCGATCGCCGTCGGCCGCACGATCATCGCGCTGCTGGAGAACGGCCAGCAGGACGACGGCTCGGTCAAGCTCCCCGAGGCACTCGTGGCGTCGGGCGCTCCGGCTGTTCTGCCGCCGGCGTCGGGCTAGGCGAGGTCAGTCGACGGCGTGGAGCTGGCGCTGCCCGGTGCCTCCGAGCACGAGCAGGGCCGCGCGCGGGGGACCGCATGGCGCGATGCGGGCCCGCAGCCGCACACCGAAGGTGTTCCAGGGGCGCACGAACGTGCTCACCGGCTCGCCGCTGCCTTCGGCGGCGCCGGCGATCGCCGCGGCCAGTCGATTGCCCTGGACCTCGGCGTCGGCGGTGACGAGCAATTCCGAGATGGGGCGGTTGACCGCCTCTTCCTCGCTGAAAGCGAGGAGAGCCTGGGCCCGCCGCGACATCGCCTGAACGAGGAGCGCGCTGTCGATGACGACGAAGGCGTCGCGCTCGCTCGGGACGACGTCGGCCCGAGTCTCGAGCAGGAGCCCGAGTCCGCACGAGCGACAGACCCTCGCGCTCGGCGCCGGAGCGTGGCCGCCCGGAGCGGGAGCGGCACAATGACCGCAGAACCACGACCATGCGTGTGCGGGGCTCGCCGTCCCCTCGACGAGCCGCAAAGCGGGCCGCGTTCCCTTTAGTGCCCTCATGGCAGGGTGGCATGCTATCCGTTTGCACTCGATTCGCCAAGCGAATCTCGCGCTTTTGCGCAAGTTGCCAGCGACCTGTTACGCGCTCTGGCCGTCCACGAGCAGCGCGTGATGCTCCCTTTCGGCGTGCGCACAGATGCAGTGTTGTCCACCCGGGCGCGGGGTTTGCCCTCGGGTGTGGTCCGTCAAACGGAGGTAGCGCTCGAGTGCATCGATGAGGTAATAGTCGCCGTAGGAGATACCAACGTCGGCCTGCCCGGTCGGCTCGGCCTGCCCGGCCTGCCCGGCCGAATCGTTGGGCGTGCGGTGTCCGTGCAGGGCATGGTTCCGCGGCGACGTGCAAGGAGAGACGAGGGCCCCGAGGAATGCGCCGGGGCGCCCAGAAGAGCCGCTCGGCGTACATCAACCCGTCGACGATCACCTTGAGTTGGTGTCATCGTCACGCCGCCTCGCGGTAGCGGTCCACAACATGCAGCCCGCGTTTGAGCGCAACCTCCTGGGTCCGCTCATGTAACAACCAACAAGCCCCCGCAAGGAACCCGCTCGTCCAATAGGACCCGTGATGTATTGATCCAGTTACCGGTGTGACTGTTAATGGGGGATACTCGCCCGACCACAGCCGTTTTGGGGGGTGAGTGACAGCCGCGACGCTGGGAGGTTGAGCGCCGACATTTGCGCCGACATCGCCGCCGGGCCGGTCGCGGCTCGCGGGAGCGAGCCGGCCGGCCAGCGGAGAGGGGGGGATTCGAACCCCCGAACGAGGTCAACCCCCGTTACGCGATTTCCAGTCGCGCCCGTTCAGCCGCTCCGGCACCTCTCCGGGGATGGCTCAGCGTATCGCTCAGATCTGCCAGGCGCCGTCGCGCAGGAGCGGTACTTCGGTTCCGTCCTGACGCAGACCGGTCACCGCGACGTCGTCGGAGCCGATCATGAAGTCGATGTGGAGCTCGCTGTCGTTGAGCCGGGCCCGGTCGTCCTCGTCCCCTACGGCAAAGGGAAAGCCCTGACCGAGGGCGATGTGGCTCGCGGCGTTCTCGTCGAGCAGGGTGTCGAAGAACACGGTTCCGAGGCCGCCGATGCGACTGTCGCGATCGACGAGCGCCACCTCCCCGAGGCGCACCGCCCCCTCGTCCCGCGAGCACAGCGTCCTCAACGTTTCCGCTCCCTCGTCGGCTTCGATCTCGACCGCCCGCCCGCCCTCGAAGCGCACGCGCAGGCCGCTGACGAGGGCGCCCGACGTGAAGAGCGGCTTCGTCGAGGTGACGTGCCCCTCGACCCGCTCGGGATCGGGGGTCGTGAAGACCTCTTCGGTCGGGATGTTCGGGGCGTGGACAATGCCGTCGACCGTGGTGATGCGCGCCGCCTCCCAGTGGCACGAGCGGAACAGCCCGACCGTCAGCTCGGTGCCCGGGCCGTCGAAGCGCACGGCGTGCAGGGAGAGCTGGTCGAGGCGCTTCGCCACCTGCGAGAGCCGGTCCAGACGCTCGTTCCACGCCGCCACCGGGTCGGGCTCGTCGAGGCGACACACGTGGGCGATCTCCTCCCACAGCTGGGCCAACGCGTCCCCGGGAGTCAGGTCCGGGTAGACGAGTTCGGCCCAGCCGGGCGTCGGGCAGGGAGCGACCGTCCAGTTGACCGTGCGGTCGTTGACCACCTGGATCGACTCGCGCACGCGCGGGAGCATGTCGCGGCCGAGGCGCCCGGGATCGACGTCATGCATGAGCCGCGGCGCCACGGGCCCGGTGAGGGCGATCGTGGCCCCGCGGAGCTCGCCGAGCATGCGGACGCGCTCGCCGTACCACGGGGGGACGAATCCGAGGGTGTCCGGGTCGGCGTAGAGCGCCCGCAGCCGCTTGACGTGGTAGTCGAATGTGGCGACGTCGACGAACCGCGCCCCGGCTCGGTAGGCGGCCCCGGCCACCGCCCGCACGAGCGTCTCCTTGCCCGGCTCGGATGACACGGCGACGACCTGGCCCTCCTGCACGTTGGCGCCGAAGCGAACCACGAGCTCGGCCAGCGCGTTGATGACGTCCTGGTCGGTTTCCGCAGACATGTGGCGGCGAGCATATACGGGGTCTCGTGACGGATCGTGCGCCTTCGCGTCATATTGCCGACATGAGCCTCCTCTCCACCGCGCGCATGTACCTCAAGCGCGCCGCCCCCAAGTTGGACGAGCCGACCGACCTCTACGCGCACCGGATCAAGTTGCTCGACGGCAGCGACTTCGACATGGCGAGCCTGCACGGCAAGCCGACGCTGATCGTCAACACTGCCAGCAAATGCGGGTTCACGCCCCAGTATGCCGGGCTGCAGACCCTCTACGAGCGCTACCACGAGCGCGGCCTGCAGATGCTCGGCTTCCCCTCGGCGGACTTCGCCGGCCAGGAGTTCGACGACGCCGAGGAGATCGGCGCGTTCTGCCAGAAGAACTACGGCGTGAGCTTCCCTCTCGCCGAGCCCGGCTCGGTCCGCGCGGAGCCGTCGCCGCTCTGGAATGAGCTCGCCCGACAGCCCGAGTCCGGGCCGCCGGCATGGAACTTCACCAAGTACCTCGTGGACGGCGAGGGCCGCCTCGTCGCCCACTGGGCGACGCGGACGACGCCTGAGGATCCCGCGATCGTCGAGGCGATCGAGTCGGCGCTGGCCTGACCGGGCCTGACCGGGCCTGACTGGGCCTCACCGGGCCTGACTGGGCCTCACCGGGCCTGACCGCGGGCCCGACCGGGCCTGACCGGCCTGACCGGGCCTGACTGGCGGCCGCCCGCGTCGCGGGGGCCGTTTCAGGGCTACAGCGGCAGGAGCACGCCCGGATTTAGGATCCCGGCTGGGTCGAGCTCGCGCTTGACCGCGCACAGCGCCCGCGCCCCGAGCGAGCCGACCTCGCGCAGATAGGGCTCGCGATGATCGCGCCCGACGCCGTGATGGTGGGTGATCGATCCGCCGGCCTCGAGGATCGCCGCGCTCGCCGCGTCCTTGGCCGCGCGCCACTGCGCGACCGGATCGGCGCGCTGTGCGCAGCCCACGGTGAAGTAGAGCGAGGCCCCGGCGGGATACACGTGGGAGACGTGGCAGAGGATGACGGGCGGGGATTCCTGGGCGGTCAGCGAGGCGCGCAGCGCGGCACTCACGTCGGCATACAGGCGGTCAACCGAGGACCAGAAGCAGGCGGTCTCGAGCGTCTCGACCAGCGCACCGGCGCCGAGGAGCGCATCGCGGAGGTACGGGCCGCGGTAGCGCTCGGCCACCCAATGCTCCCCGGCGACCTCGTCGTAGCGGGCATTGCGGCGCTCGAGCACGCGTGCCACGTCCGTCTGCCGTTGCTCGACGTCCTCGCGGCTGCCCTCGTAGCCGACGATGGCAAGCGCGCCGCCACCGCCCGCGCTCGCCGCCTCGCCGGGGCGCGTGAGGTTGAGCGCTGTCTCCGCCTCGTCCGAGAGACGTAGCACCGTCGGGTGGGGCCCGTCCTGGGCGAGGGCCCGCAGCGCGTCGATGCCGTCGGCGAACGAGTCGAAGCGCCAGCCTTCGTAGATCCGCTCCGCGGGCGCGGGCCGTATCTGGAGGGTGAGCTCGGTGATGACGCCGAGCGTGCCCTCCGAACCGAGGAAGAGTTGGCGCAGGTCCGGGCCCGCCGCCGTGCGGGGCGCCCGGCCGGTCCTGACCGTACCCGTCGGCGTGGCCACGCGGAGGGCCATGACGAGCTCGTCGAAGCGACCGTAGCCGGCCGAGGTCTGGCCGCTCGAGCGCGCGGCGGCGAACCCGCCGAGCGAGGCGTATTCGAAGGACTGGGGAAAATGACCGAGCGTGAAGCCGCGGTCGGCCAGGAGCTGCTCGGCCTCCGGCCCACGGAGCCCAGGCTGAGCGACGGCGAGCCGCGAGGTCTCGTCGAGCGAGACGAGCGCGTCGAACCGCCGCAGGTCGAGGGCGATGAGGCCGGCGAAGCCCTGAGCTTCCGGCTCGAGGCCGCCGACGACCGAGGTGCCGCCGCCGTAGGGCACGACGGCGATCCGCTCCCGGGTGCAGAGCCCGAGCAGCGCGAGCACCTCGTCGTGGGTGCCGGGATAGACGACGGCGTCGGGGGCGGCGGCCGCGTCGCCGGCTCGGAGGCGGAGCAGGTCGGGGGTCGAGCGGCCGAGCGTGTGGGCGAGTCGTGACGCCTGGTCGGCGGCGAGGTTGTCCTGGCCCACGGCTTGTGCGAGAGCCGCCATCTGGGGGTCGCTCAGGCGGATGTCCGGCAGCGAGATGTCGGCGGGGCTCGGCGCCGGCGCGGGCGCGTCGACTACGCCGAGCCCATCCCGGAGAAGCGCCCGGACGGCGTCGGAGAGCTCGGGAACCTTCGCCGCGTCGCCCCAACCGCCGAGCGCAGGCTCCGGATACGGACGCGCGGGGCGCGCGAGCGGCTCGGGCTCGGGCTCGGGCTGGGGCGCGGGCTGGGGCTGGGGCTGGGGGTTGGAGTTGGGGTTGGGGACCGCCATCGGTGGGACGCTATCCGGATGGGTGGGGCCGCGGCTATACGCGCCCAGCGGCGCCCGCGGCCCGGTGGGGCGGTGGGGCGGTCATAAACGTTGGCAACCCTTATTGCAACACAGGGGGTGAGCGCGTCTACGTCCGCCAACCGGGCAGCAACGCGCCCGCCCCTCCACAGCAACAGGGGTTGCCCACGTTTATGCCCGCCCCGGCTGCTGACCGCAACCGCCGGCTCACCCCCAGCCCGCGAGCGGCCGCCCCGCCCGCCCACGACAACCCTCGCCTCACCCCGGCCCCGCCCGTCAGAGCCATCCGCCCAAAAGCACCCAGGCGAGCCACGACGACGAACCGAGCTAGGACCGCGACCGCCAGGCCGGCACTGCCAGCATCGTCAGCCGCAGCTGCTTCTCCGCCACCTTGGCGATCTCCGCCCCGGCTTCCGGCCCGGCCACGGGCACGTCGAGCATGGCCTCGATCGTGGCGATCATCGTGTTGACGAGCAGCCCGGCGAGCATGAGCAGGTCATCGGTCGTCCACTCCCGGAGCACCGGGAAGCGGGCCAGGTCGGTGGCGAGCTCGCTCGTGAACAGCCGGATCTCGTTGCGGATCGCGTGCCGCAGCACCGCGTGGCCGGTCGAGCGCACGCGCGCCACGAAGGCGAAGTGCTGGCGGTGGCCGCGCACGTGCTCGACCAGGATCTCGACCGAGCTGCGGATGACGTCCCGCGGGGCAAGCTGTTCGCGCGCCTCGCGCAGCATGGCCCGCAGTGTCCGGAAGGACTCCTCGACCAGCGCGAGCCCAAGCTCGTCCATGCTGGCGAAGTGGCGGTAGAAGGCGGTCGGGACGACCCCCGCGGCTCGCGTGACGCTACGCAGGCTCAGCGAGTCGAAGCTCTCGCCCCCGTCCATGCGCAGCAGAGCCGCGTCGAGCAGGGCCTGGCGGGTGAGCTGCCGGCGCTCGGCCTGGGTGCGCCGCGTCGAGCCGTCGCGGCGATGGCGGCGGTGTTCGGCGTCCGGTGTACGTTCATTCACAGACATAGTGTGCGACCCCTCACATTAGGCCAGTTTACCGCTTGACGGGGAGGGAAGATTGAGGAATATTGAGTGAACGACTGTCCACTAAGTTTCCATTTCAAACCATGCCAACGCTCACCTCACCCCGCCGTCTCCTGGCCTCGCCGGTCGTCGACCTGCTGCTCGGACCGCACGGCGTCGATCGCTATCTCGAGCTCATCCGGCCCTCGCTCACCATCCGCGATGCCCGCGCCACGGTCATCGAGGTTCGCCATCAGACCGAGCGCAGCGTGACTCTGCGCCTCCGCCCGAACCTGGCCTGGGCGGGCTTCCGCGCCGGGCAGTTCGTCCGTCTCGGCGTCGAGATCGACGGCGTCCGCCACACCCGGACCTATTCGCCCGCCGGCGCCGCGGGGAGCGCCCGCGGCGAGCTCGAGCTCACCGTGACCGTCCACCCCGGCGGACTCGTGTCCAACCATCTGAAGACGCGCACGAAGCCCGGGGACGTGCTCCACCTCGGCGCGGCCCAGGGCGAGTTCATCCTGCCCGAGAACCCAGCGGTGCCGCTCGTGCTCATCAGCGGCGGCAGCGGGATCACGCCGGTGCTCTCGATGCTCCGGACGCTTCTCGACGCCGGCCACGACGGCGAGATCGTCTTCCTTCACTACGCGCGCACGAGGCAGGACTGGCTCTACTGCGACGAGGTCGGCCGGCTCGCGGAGTCCCACGCCAACCTGCGCACCCGGTACATCGCCACCCGCGAGGGCGGCGAACACATCAGCGCCGCGGCGATCGCCGCGCTCCTCAGCGATCCGGCCCGCCGCGCGCGCGCCCATGCCGCCGTGTGCGGTCCGCCGGAGCTCATCGCCGCCGTCGAGTCGATCTGGGCCCAGCCGCCCGGCGGCGAGGGACACGTGCTCAGCGAGACGTTCACACCGCCGCGCCTGACCATCACCGACGCCCCCGGTACGGGCACGCTCCACTTCAACCGCAGCGGACGCACCGCCGCCGTGGCCGCGGGCAGCCTGCTCGAGCAGGCCGAGGCGGCCGGGCTCACGCCCGAGTTCGGGTGCCGGATGGGCATCTGCCACACGTGCACCTGCCGCAAGACCGCCGGTGCCGTGCGCAACGTCAGGACCGGCGAGGTCTCCGACGGCGAGGACGAGGACATCCAGCTCTGCATCTCCGTCCCCGCCGGGGACGTCGCCCTCGACCTGTGACCTCCCCCTCGACCTGTGACCAATTGAGAAAGAGGACCACGAAACCATGACCATCACACGCCCCCAGATGACCGACGAGCAGGTCGAGGCGCTCGGCCGCGAGCTCGACGAACTGCGTAATCGCCTGCTGGCCGACCTCGGCGAGCGCGATGCGAACTACATCCGAAACGTCATCAAGGCCCAGCGCGGGCTCGAGGTGGTGGGCCGCGGCCTGCTCTTCGCCGGCTTCCTGCCGCCCGCGTGGCTGGGCGGCGTCTCCGCCCTCTCGCTGTCGAAGATCCTCGACAACATGGAGATCGGCCACAACGTCATGCACGGGCAGTACGACTGGATGCGCGATCCGGGGCTGGACTCCAAGCGCTTCGAGTGGGACACGGCGTGCCCCGGCGATCAGTGGCGGCACTCCCACAACTACATGCACCACACGCACACGAATGTCCTGGGCAAGGACCGCGACATCGGCTACGGCATCCTGCGCATGTCCGAGGACCAGCCGTGGCGGCCGCGCGACCTGGGCAACCCGGTCTACGCGCTCCTCCTCGCCCTGCTCTTCCAGTGGGGGGTGGCGCTCCACGACATCGAGATCGACCGGATCGAGGCCGGCGAGATCGAGCTGAGCGACAAGCGCGACATCCTCAAGGCGATCTGGGAGAAGGGTCGGCGCCAGGTCCTCAAGGACTACGTCGTCTTCCCGCTCCTGGCCGGTCCGGCCGCGCCCTTCGTGTTCACGGGCAACCTCACCGCGAACCTCGCGCGCAACGTGTGGTCGTACATGATCATCTTCTGCGGCCACTTCCCCGACGGCGTGGAGGAGTTCTCCGAGGAGGAGGTCGAGGACGAAACCCGCGGCGGCTGGTACCTGAGGCAGATGCTGGGCTCGGCGAACCTGACCGGCGGCAAGCTCTTCCACATTCTGAGCGGAAACCTCAGCCACCAGATTGAGCACCACCTGTTCCCGGACATCCCCGCGCACCGGTACGCCGAGGTTGCGGCCGAGGTGCGGGAGATCTGCGCGCGCTACGGGCTTCCCTACAACACGGGACCGCTGCACAAGCAGTTCGGTTCGGTGGTCAAGAAGATCTTCCGTCTCGCCCGGCCGAATCCCGCTCCTCCCGCCCCGGAGGACGCGGCGCCGGCGCCCCTACCGGCGCCGGCTCGCTCGCGGGAAACCGTGCCTGCGGCCGCCTGATCGGCGGGCCCGGGTCGGCGGCTACGGACCGCCAACCCGGCTCCCCGGAGCCTGTAGCCTCCGCACCGTCGAGCGGATGAGAGGACGACGATGAGCGAGACGAAGGTCCCCGGGCTGATGATGGATGACTTCCAGCTGTCGCTGACGGCAGTGGTCGAGCGGGCGGAGCAGCTGAGCGGGCCGAGCAAGGTCGTCTCGCGCCGTCCTGACGGCTCGATACATCGCACGACGATCGGCTCGTGCGTCGCCCGGGCGCGCAAGCTGGGCGGCGCGCTGGCCGGCCTGGGCATCGGCAGCGGCGACCGGGTGGCCACGCTCATGTGGAACCAGCCGGAGCACCTCGAGGTCTACTTCGCCGTGCCCTCGATGGGCGCGGTCATCCACACGATCAATCCGCGCCTGCACCCCGACGAGCTCAGCTTCATCGCGGCCGATGCCGAGGACCGCGTGATCATCGTCGATGAGACGCTGCTCGAGCAGCTCGAGAGCTTCCGAGACACCTGGGAGTTCGAGCACGTCGTCGTCGTCTCGCATTCCGGCTCGGTTCCCGAGGGGGCGCTCGAATACGAGGAATTCGTCGCCGGTGGCGAGCCGATGAGCTGGCCCGAGCCGGACGAGCGGCGCGCGGCGGTCATGTGTTACACGTCGGGGACGACGGGCCGGCCGAAGGGCGTCGTGTACTCCCATCGCGCGCTCGTCCTCCACACGCTCGTCACGGCCCTGCCCGATCAGCTCGGGCTGTCCTCGCGGGACACGCTCCTGCCCGTCGTTCCCATGTTCCACGTCAACGCGTGGGGCCTGCCCTACGGGGCGGCGTTCACGGGCGCGTCACTCGTGCTCCCCGGCCCGAAGCTCGATCCCGTGAGCGTGCTCGACCTCTTGGCGCAGGAGCGGGTGACCATGACGGCCGGGGTACCGACCGTGTGGATGGCTGTGCTCCAAGCGATCGACCAGGAGCCCGACCGCTGGGACCTCAGCGCCCTGGAGCGCCTGATCGTCGGCGGGTCGGCCGTCCCGCGGAGCCTGCTCGAGGGCTTCGACCGGCACGGGCTGACGATCATCCAGGCCTGGGGCATGACCGAGACCTCGCCTCTCGGGACCGTCGCTCGGCTGCCCCGGGAGCTGGACGACGTGCCCGCCGAGGAGCAGTACGACTACCGCATCCGCCAGGGTCGACCCGCCCCCTTCGTCGAGCTCCGCGTTCGAGGCGACGACGGCGAGCTCGTCGCCTGGGACGACGAGACGATGGGCGAGCTCGAGGTCCGCGGGCCGTGGGTGGCCGCCGCCTACCATCGTGGCGCCGGAGGCGAGAAGTTCACCGACGACGGCTGGTTCCAGACCGGGGACGTCGTGCGGATCAACCGAGGCGGCTGCATCCGCATCACCGACCGCTCGAAGGACCTCGTCAAGTCCGGCGGGGAGTGGATCTCGTCGGTCGATCTCGAGAACCTGCTCATGGCCCACCCGGGCGTGGCCGAAGCCGCGGTCATCGCCATGCCCGACGAGAAGTGGGGCGAGCGGCCGATGGCGGTCGTCGCCCTGCGCGAGGGACAGGAGGCGACGCCTGAGGAGCTCCGCACCCATCTGAGCCGGGAATTCGCCAAGTGGCAGCTCCCTGACCGCTTCGAGTTCGTCGAGGCAATCCCCCGGACCGCGACGGGCAAGTTCAAGAAGACCGTCCTGCGCGATCAATTCGTGGAATCGGCGGCGGAATCCGCCAACGCCTGATTACTCGTACTGCAGGGCCTGGAGCACGTTGAGCCGCGCCGCCCGCCGCGCCGGGAAGATCGCGGCCACGATCCCGGCGATGATCGCCGCGATGACGAAAACGATCAGCGTTCCCCACGGCACGGTGAAGGCGGCGAACTTGATCGCTCCTCCCACGAGCAGCGCCATGACGACTCCGAGCGGGATCCCGAAGGTCGCTCCCAGCAGCGACGTGATGATGCTCTCGTGGCGGATCATGCGTCGGACCTGGCGACGGGTCATGCCCACCGCGCGCAGCATGCCGAGCTCCCGGGTGCGCTCGAACACGGTGAGGACGAGCGTGTTGACGATGCCGAACAGGCTGATCACGATCGAGAGCGAGAGCAGGACGTAGAGCAGGTTGAGCAGGGTGCTGAGTCCCTGCAGCTGGTTGTTCTTGAACTGCTGCTTGGTCTGGAGCTTGGCGTCCGGGAAGGCGTTCAGGGCGGCGTTCAGCCGGGCGGTGTTCGCGGCGTTGACGCCCCCGGCCATGTTGACGAACGTGTAGAGGTTCTGCGGCTGGGCGAAGTTGGCGTCGAACAGCTGCGTGGAGATCGTCACGTCGCCGTACGGGTTGGCGCCCTTGGGCGGTGAGGTCGTCCCGATCAGGTGCAGATGCAGGAACCGGCCACTCGGCAGCTCGACCGTGAACGGCGAGCCGATGTGGAGGTTCTGCGCCTTCGCGTAGTCCTGCGAGGTGAAGGCTCCGCTCGAGCCGAGCTGCGCCGGCGTATTCGGAGTGCCCTGGTGCCACTTGATGAAGATCACCCGGCTGATGTTGCCGGGGACACCCGTGAGGTTGATGTGGGAGCCGAAGGCCTTGCCGTCGCCGGCCCGGACGCTCCCGATCACCTGAATACCCGGCAGGCCGCGCAGGGCGTTGGCCGAGGCGATGCCGGTCGGGCTGAAATTGTTGCTGGCGGTCAGGGCGTAGTTGCCCACGAAGAGCTGGTTGACGCCGGACTCGAACTGCGTGCGCAGTCCGGCCGCAAGCACGCCCACCAGCGTCACCAGGGCCAGCCCGATCATGAGCGCGGCCGCGGTCGATGCCGTTCGGGCCGGATTGCGCGACGCATTACTGCGGGCGAGCGCGCCCGAGGCGCCGGCCATGCGCGTGGCCGGCCAGCCGAGTACGCGACTGAGCGCCGGCACGAGCCGCGGGGCGAGCATGGTCACGCCGAGGAAGAGCAACAGGACGGCGACGCCGACGAGGATCAGGCGCTGGCCAGTCGAGAGGCCGCCGGCCGAGAGTCCGGCCACGCCGAGGATGACCGCGAGCCCGAGCGCCGTGAACGCGCCCGTGAGCGTGAAGGCGGCGAAGCGCGACGGCGGGAGGACGGCGCCCTCGCGGACCGCCGCGATCGGGGGTACCCGGGTCGAGCGCAGGGCCGGCCGGACAGCGGCGATGAGGGTCACGACGATCCCGACCACGAGCGAGACCACGATCGTGCGCGTCTTGAAGACGAGCCCCGTCTGCGGGAGGTTGATGCCGAAGGAGACGAGCAGGGCGTTGAGGCCCTTGGCCAGGCCGAGGCCGACGAAGAGCCCAGTGACCGAGGCGAGCACGCCGATGACCAGCGCCTCGACGAGCACCGAGGCCAGGACCTGGCGCCGGGTCGCGCCGAGCGTGCGCAGCGTGGCGAGCTCGCGGGTGCGCTGAGCGATCGTGATCGAAAGCGTGTTGGCGATCACGAAGCTTCCGACGAACAGCGCGATTCCGCCGAAGGCGAGCAGGAAGTCCTGGAAGATCGAAAGGAAGCCACTCGTGTCCTTCGTCGCCTGAGCGGCCTGCTGCTGGCCTGTACGCACCTGGGCGCTCGCGGGCAGCAACGGCTTGATCTGGTTCACGAGCGCCTGGGGAGAGACGCCGCTGCGTGCGGCGATGTCGATCTCGTCGTAGTGGCCCTGCTTGGCGAACACGCGCTGCGCGGTGGCCAGGGGGAAGATGACCATCGTGGCTCCGCCCAGCGAGGAGACGCTCGCGAACTTCACCGTGCCGGCGATCGTGTAGTGATCGACCGGCCCGCGTGCCACGACGCCGACCTCGTGCCCGATCGACAGGTGCTGCTTGGACGCCGTGGAGGCATCGATGGCGATCTCGTCGGGCCCGGAGGGCCAATGGCCGCTCGTCAGCACGAGCGGGTTGAACTGCGCGTTGGCCGGGGTGTAGCTGAAGGCGAGGCCGGGGGCGCCGCCCTGCGAGATCACCTTGCCGTTGTGGCCCAGGATCTGAGCGTTGTCGGAGATGCTGCCGCCCGCCTTGGCCACCCCGGGAAGCGCCTGGACCTGAGCGAGGAGGTTCGCCGACAGCGACGGGACCTCGCCGCCCGGTCCGTTGCCGTTGCTATTCGTTCCGATCGCGCTCCGTCCCGTGATCACCGCGTCGGAGTGAGAGTAGGCCTGAGTGAACACGGTCGAGAACGCCGCCTTGATCGTGTCCGTGAGCACGTAGGTGCCGCTGATCATGGCGACGCCGAGCACGATGGCGATGGCGGTCAGCGCCGCGCGGAGCTTGCGCCCCATGAGCCCCTTGAGAGCGACGCGGGTCATAGCTGGAACGTGCTCATCACGTCGAGCACCTCGGCGGCTGTGGCCTTGCCGAGCTCCTTGACGATCGAGCCGTCGGCCAGGAAGAGCACCCGGTCGGCGATCGCCGCCGCGCGCGGCTCATGGGTGACCATGACGATCGTCTGCTGGTACTCGTCGGCCGACTCGCGCAGGAGGTCGAGGAGCTCCCCGCCCGTACGCGAATCGAGGTTGCCGGTCGGCTCGTCGGCGAAGAGGATCGTCGGCCGGCTGATGAGCCCGCGCATGATCGCCACGCGCTGCTGCTGGCCGCCCGAGAGCTCCGAGGGCCGGTGGGTGCGCCGGTCGGCGAGGCCCATCTTGCCCAGCAGCTCCTCGACCCACTCGGGGTCGGGCCGCTCGCCGGCGATCGACAGGGGCAGCACCGCGTTCTCCTCCGCGGTGAGCATCGGCAACAGGTTGAAGAACTGGAAGACGAAGCCGATGTGTTCTCGGCGCAGCCGTGTGAGCCGGGTGTCGTCGAGCTCGGTGATCTCGATTCCGGCGATCGACACGGAGCCGCTCGTCGGCCCGTCGAGGCCGGCCAGGATGTGCATGAGGGTCGACTTGCCCGAGCCCGAGGGGCCCATGACCGCGACCAGGCTGCCCCGGCTCACCTCCAGCGACACGCCGCGCAGAGCCTCCACGGCGGTTGCGCCTTCGCCGTAGCGGCGCACGATGTCCCGAGCCTGTACGACGGTGTCGGCGCCGGCATGTGCCGGGCGCTCCTCGATTCCGGATGTTCCAGTTGTCATGTTTCTCAGCGTAGGGGTCACTGCGGACCCACGGTAGGGGCGAAACTGTGAAAACGGGGATGACATTCGTCACGTCTCCCGGGCGCGAGCGATGTCCGCACCAAAGCCCGAGCCGACTTCGCCACGATGACCGTCTCGCCCCCCCCCGGGGGTCGAGCGCATGCGGACGCTCGATCGGGGTATTCAACTACTGGTGGATGGAGGTGTTGCAAATGAACACGATCCGGTCGACGCCACGTATCCGGCGCTGCCGGAATCGGTGCCGCGCGCCCGCCAGGCGGTAGTCGCCTTCGCCGCCGAGGTCGGAGCCAGCGAAGAAGAGGTCGACGCGATTCGCCTCGCGACCTCGGAGGCGCTCACCAACGCGGTCGTCCACGCCTACGTCGGGAGCCCGGGCCTCATCTACCTGCACGCCGACATCGGCACGGAGGGATTGTCGGTGACCGTCGCCGACGACGGCGGGGGGCTTCACCCCCGGCTCGACCGCCGAGGGATGGGAATGGGCCTCGCGCTCATCGCCGAGGCGACCGCTGAGCTCGCCATCCTCAAGCGCCCGGCCGGCGGGACCGAGCTGCAGATGCGCTTTCCCGTCAGTCCTGGAAATTGAACGCGTCGACCGTCTTGGTCAACTCGAAGACGCGCTGGACCTGGTGGGGCCCTCGCCTCAGCGTGAGCTCGTAGGTGTTCGAGCTCGCGCGCTCGCGCGCGCGGAGCAGCGCCTGAAGACCAGTGCTGTCCATGAACCCGAGCTCGCGGAGGTCGATGACAACCCGTGCCGGGCCGGCGCTCTCGGCGTCATGAAGCTCGCGCTCGAGCTCGGGAGCAGAGGCAAGATCGAGCTCACCGCCGAGCGCGATCACGGTCGTGTCGCCCTCGCGCCGGCTCTCGATCCGAAGCGGACCCGGGACCGGGGCATCGGTCACGCCGGGCTGTTCAGGCGGTGTGGCCACCCGCTGAATCTAGCATTGGCATAGGTTCCACCGGGCCGTCGGCAGCGGGAAGCGAAGCGGGGTCCGTGTCGCCGCGATAGGCCGCGGAGATCTCGCCGAGAATGAGCATCATCGTCCGCGCCGCCGGGGCCGCGGCCGCGCCGGGGAGGGTCGCCGCCAGGACGTCGCGTGTCGGGCTCGACGGGGCGAGCTCCCGGACGACGAGTCCGGGGCGCACGCGGGTCAGGGCGAGGCGGGGAACGAGCGCGACGCCGACGCCTGCGGCCACGAGCCCCTGCACGGTCTCATAGTCATCGCTCTCGAAGGTGACGCGCGGTTCGAAGCCGGCGTTCAGGCACGACCGCACGACGTGGCGCGCGCATGGGCTCGCGGCCGAGGTCTGCACCCAGTCCTCGGCCTGGAGATCGGCGAGGGACAACGCCTGCTTGCGGGCGAGCCGGTGGGTCCTCGGGATGGCCGCGTACAGCGGGTCTTCGAGCAACGTCACCGTGTGCAGGCCGGTACTGAGAGCGTCCCCCTCGCCAGGGAACTCGAAGAGCAGCGCGAGGTCGAACTCTCCGGCGCGCAGGCGCGGCGCGATCTCCTCGGGCTCGTCCTCGGCAAGGCTCAGCGCGACGTCGGGATGCCGTTCGCGGAACGTGGCGATGGCCAGCGGCATGAGGGTGGCGCCCGCCGACGGGAACGAGGCCATCCGCAGCAGCCCGCCGCGCAGCCCGAGCACGGCCTGAAGGTCGGCCTCCGCCGCCTCGATCTGCGCCAGGATCGACTCCGCGTGCTGGATGAGGGTCGCGCCGGCGGCGGTCGGGCGGACGCCCGCGCGGTCACGGACGACGAGCGGCGCGCCGGTCTCGGCCTCGAGTCGAGCGATCGTCTGCGAGACGGCGGACTGGGTGTAGGACAACGCCTCCGCGGCGGCGGAGAACGAGCCGCGGGAGACGACCTCGGTGAGAACCCGCAAGCGGCTCGGATTCAGCATCAGCAAATCTTATCGAGTCGATGAGTAACTTCACTGGCACTGATATAAGGCCATTGCGATCCTCTGCCGAACTGAAGACCTGACCCGAGACCCATCGGCACGACCTCACCCGGAGGACCGGAATATGGCAACCCACGCGATCATCTCCTACGACGACACGCTCAACGACCACGACGCGCTCGCCTTCGGCCGCCTCCTCGCGGACGCCGGCGCGCAGCTCTCGCTCGTCTACGTGCGCCACACGATCCAAGTCGAGCGCGCCCGCGAGGAACTCGAGGAGCAGGAGGCTCAGGCCCTGCTCGAGCGCGGCGCCCGCTGGCTCGGAGACCTTGACGTCCGCCGCACGGTCGTCGTGAGCGCGTCCACCGGCGAGGGCCTCGGGTGGCTGGCCGAGCGCGAGCGCGCCGACATCGTCGTCTTCGGCTCCGACTACCGAACCGCAGCCGGGCGGGTGTCGCCCCAGCGCTCGGCGCAGCACCTGCTCGAGGGTGGCGCGGCCGCGGTCGCCATCGCGCCGGCGAACTTCCGAGCTCGCCGAGAGCACGAGGTCCGCACGATCGGCGTCCTCGCCGGCGCGGGTGACGATTCGGCGCTCATGACGGCCCGCTCGCTCGCCGACGCGCTCGGCGCCCAGCTGACCAGCGCCGAGGCCCGCTTCGACCTGCTCGTCGTCGGCTCGCGGCCCGAGGCGCCCGAGGGCCGGGTCATGGTGACCGCCCAGGCGCAGAACGCCATGGAGGATTCGGCAGCGCCTGTGCTCGTGGTGCCGCGCGGCGTCGAGCTCGGCTTCCGCGAGCACGTCACGACCGTCTGAGCCCACGCCGAGACACATCGCCTGGATGGCCCGGCGCTGAGCCCGGCCGTTTGTGTTTCGGAGGGCCAGATATCGTGAGCCCGCGTGCGCACGCTCGTGGTCTCGGACTTCCATCTTGGGGCGGGGCCGCGGCACGCGGTGCTGGAGCTGCCGCGCCCGCGGGAGCATCTGCTCGCCGCGCTGCAGGATGTCGACCGGCTTGTGCTCCTCGGTGACGCGATCGAGCTCCTCGAGCGGTCGGCCCGCTCGACCATGGCTGTGGCCGAGCCGGTATTACGAGCTATCGGCGCGCGCCTCGGGCCGGAGGCCGAGGTCGTCTACGTCCCGGGCAATCACGACCGGCGGCTCGTCGAGCGCTGGCTCGATGCCCGGACCGAGCCGCTGGCGGTCGACGCGCGGGTCCCACTCGATGCCTCGCCCGAGCTGGCCCGGCTCGTCGCGTGCTTCGCACCTGCGCGCGTTCGCGTCCACTACCCCGGCGTGTGGCTCGCGCCCGGGCTCTGGGCGATGCACGGCCACTACCTCGACCGCCACCTCCTCCCTGACTCCTCCTACGGGGTGGCGCGCGGCTTGCTCGGCCGCCTTCCGCGCGACGGCGCCCGCGCCGAGGATTACGAGGGGGCCGGCGGCCCTTCGCTCACTCGGCTCCAAGCCGTCCTTCCCGCCGCTCTGCGCTGGCCGCTGAACGAACTGCTCGAGCTCGCCCGGGCGGCGACGATGCCCGCCGCGCCCCGCCGCCTGCTTTCGCCGCGCTTCTCCCCGGCCATCTCCTCTGCCCTCGGGTTCCAGATGCGCCGCGCCAGCGTCCCCGCCCTCGCGCGCGTCGTCCACCGTCTCGGGATCGACGCGCAGAATGTGATCTTCGGACACGTCCACCGGCTCGGCCCGCTGCCGGACGACGACGCCGCCGGGTGGGTGGGACCGACCGGCGCGATGCGGCTCTTCAATTGCGGCTCATGGGTCTACGAGCCGCTCCTCCTGCACCACGCGACCCCTCCGCACCCTTATTGGCCGGGCGGCGCCGTGGTCCTCGACGAGGGCCAGGATCCCCGCGCGGTGGGACTGCTCGACGATCTCGCCCCGGCCGAGCTCCATCGCGCCGGACCTCGCCGCCGGCGGGCCTCGCGCTAGCGTAGGCGCCGATGCCGCGACACTGGTTCTGGACGCAGGTGGCGATCGTCGTGTTTGTCTTCGTGGGCATCGTGATCGCCATCACGAAGCTCGCCTGATCGCCGTGTTCGTCTCGATCGTCGCCGGCACCGACGGCTCCGCCACGGCGGAGACCGCGCTGCGCGCCGCGGTCGAGCTCGCCCGGCAGAGCGGCGCTCGCCTCTACATCGTCAGTGCATACGAGCCGGTGGCCGATCAGCGCATGCGCCGCGAGCGGCTCGGTGCCCCGCACGACGCCCAGTGGGCCGTCGGCCCGCGATCCGACGTGCTCGAGCTCCTCGATGCCGCCCGCGCGATCGCGGCCGAGGCCGGTGTCGCGGCGATCGAGACGGTGGCCCGTCAGGGGGACGCCGCCGACGCGATCCTCGACGTGGCCGAGGAGCAGACCGCCGACCTGATCGTCGTCGGCAACAAGGGCATGACGGGCGCCAAGCGCTTCCTCCTCGGCTCGGTGCCCAACAAGGTCTCCCATCACGCGCCCTGCTCGGTGCTCATCGTCCGGACGACCTAGCGGGGACGCTCGGCCGCGGAAGCTCAGGCGTGCAAGCGCGCGGGGACGCTCAGCGCCCGAAGCGCGCGCCGTGCCCCGCGGTCAGCGCTCCGCGGACGCTGTGGGGGGCCCGGGCGGTCTGCGAGGCGCCCGAGGTGGCCGCGCCCGCGTCGAGCAGCCCGTAGCCGTAGACCGCGTTCGGCCATGGGCCGGACCCGATCTGCTGAGCGGTCTGCTCCAGGCGGGCGAGCACGGCATCCGGGGACGGGTGGGCGCCGAGCACGCCGCTGGCGATGATGAGCGCGGCGGTGGCGGCGACGTGCGGGGAGGCCATCGAGGTGCCGAACCAGCCGTCCGGGAGCCCGAACCGAGTCGGGGCGCCGGGGGCGGGGAAGGTCATCTGGTAGATGTCGCCCCGGGTGAGGTCCTGCCCCGGGCGGCAGTCCACACCGGTCACGCCGGCCGCGTCCTCACCGCCGCCGGGGGCGACGAGGTCGAGGCCGGGCCCGGAATCCGAGTAGTCGGCCAGGCAGCCGTCACGGGTCGTCGCACCCACGGAGACGACATCGGGCTGATCGGCCGCCGGGTAGGCGATCCCGGTGGTCAGGGAGTCGTTGCCCGAGGCAGCGATGACCATGACCCCGTGCGCGTGGGCGAAGGCGATCGCGCCGATGACGTCGGGGATGTCGGCGGCGGAGACCGACTCGGGTCCCGTCGGGTCGAACTCGAGGCTCAGGTTGATGATCTGGGCGCCGTGCGTCACGGCGTAGCGGATGCCCTCGGCGATCGTCGCCGAGTCGCCGTTGCCCTGGGCGTCGAGCACGCGGACGGGCATGATCGCCGCGCCGTAGGCCAGCCCGGTGACGCCGACGAGGTTGTTCGTCGCCTCGGCGACGATGCCGGCCACGAAGGTGCCGTGCCCCTCGCGGTCCAGCGGGCGCGGGTTGGTGCAGCGCGAGCTTGCCACGATCTGACCGCGGCGGCGGCCGACGATGGAGCCCGCCACGAGGTCGCACGGATCGACGAAGCGGGTGCCGGCGAAGTCGGGGGACTGGGCGAAGTGCTCGTGCGTCGAGGGGTCCGTCCAGTTCTTGAACGCGACCCCCGTGTCGAGGATCGCCACGGTGACTCCGCGGCCGCCGGGGGCGCCGTCACGGATGAGGTTGGCCCAGGCGAGCGGGGCGTCGACCCCCACGCCGGACAAAAAGTTCCACTGCAGGAGCATCCAGTCGCCCCTGGCAGCCCCGCGGCCGTGGTCGTCCGGGATGTAGGCGCCCGACTGGTGAGCGATGTAGTTGGGTTCGGCATAGGCGACGTCTGGCATGCGGCGCAGCCGGGCGAGCGCCGCGGACTCGGTGTCGCCTCGCTTGAGGTGGACGACGACTGGCGTTGGGGCGGCGGCCGTGCTCCCGGCCCCGGAACGGGTGGCCACATCGGCCTGCAGGCCGGGCGAGGGCGTCCGGTAACCGACGACGATCTCGCCGGGCACGTACCCCGTCCGGGTCGCGGCGGCCGCGCTGCTCGGTCCCAGCCCGGCTCCCAGGCCCGCGGCAAGAGTCGCGGACGCGGCGGCCGCAGCCACAGCACGACGTATAGACGCGAGATTCTTCATTCAGAGAGGGCGCCCCTGCCCTTAAGCCATCATCAAAGCCCCCACTGGGCGGACCCCATAAAGGTACATCCTTTTTCTGCGAGCTATGGCATGAGTTCAGTCTTTTTTCCGCGAGATGAGTACTTCATGCGCCTGGCGCTCCGGGAGGCCGCGCTCGCGCTCGACCACGACGACGTTCCGATCGGGGCGGTCGTCGTCCACGCCGGCGAGGTCATCGCCGCCGCCCACAACGAGCGGGAGGTGCGGTCCGACCCGACCGCCCACGCCGAGCTGCTCGCTCTGCGCGAGGCCGCGCGCGTCCTCGAGAGCTGGCGGGTGCTCGACACCGTCCTCTACGTGACCCTCGAGCCATGCGCGATGTGCGCGGGAGCGATCGTCCTCGCTCGCGTCCCGCGGGTCGTCTTCGGCGCGCCCGATCCCAAGGCGGGGGCGGCCGGCAGCGTTTTCGACATCCTCGACGAGCCCCGCCTCAACCACCGGCCCCAGGTCCAGTCAGGACTCCTCGCCGAGGACTCCGCCGCGCTCCTGCGCGCCTTCTTCAGCCCCCGCCGCTAGCCTTTGCGTGCCGTACCTGGAGAGGTGGCAGAGCGGTTGAATGCGCCGGTCTCGAAAACCGGTATGGGCGGTTTCGTCCATCGAGGGTTCGAATCCCTCCCTCTCCGCTGAACGCAAGTGCCACCGGACGACGCTTTGCCCGCGGCGAGGATGCACATCGACGAGCTCGAGATCGACGAGGGGCTCGTCCGACGGCTGCTCACGGTCGCCGTCGGGCAGGCCTCGAGGATGAGTTGGTGAACACGCTCGAAGAGCGCGCGATGCTCCGGCGGGATCGCCTCGATGTACTCGACGATCGCCTGATCCATGGATGCTGTGACCCTGGCCTCCGGGCGCGGAGCTACTCGCCGGCCACCGCCGGCGGATAGACATCGGCCACGTACTCGTCGATCTTGTCCGGGGGCAGGCACGTGTAGACCGCCCAGTAGTAGATGATCAGGCTGAACAGCCCGGAGGCGATGATGCTGGCCCACAGACTGATGTCACCGGTGCCGCCCTTGTCGAGTACGTGCTTGAACGGTCCGATGCCGCCGATGATCCCGCCCGGGTCAAACGGGCTCAGGTAGCAGACCACGCCCATGCCGATGATCCAGGTGATGATCCATGGCGCGGCTTGCCAGTCCATCGCCGGCGCCCTCGGGTTGAGCTTGCCCGCGTACGAGAGCCATATGAGGGCGTAGCCGAGCAGCAGCGCCGCGACCAGAGTGCTGTAGATCTGCCACCCCGAGAACAGGATCACCCAGCCCGCACCCGCGAAGGCCAGGGGCGAGAGGATCTCCGCCAAGGGCAGCCGGTAGGTCCGCGGTAGCTCCGGCTTCTGTCGGCGCAGCGCGCCGAGCGCGACGGGCGCTCCGGCGTACATGAACACCGAAGCGCTGGTGACGATGCCGACGAGCTTGGCCCAGCTCGGGAACGGCAGCAGGAACAGGACTCCGATCAGCGTTGCGACGATCACGCCGAACACCGGCACCCGGGAGTTGTTGACGCGCTCGAAGGCGGTCGGGACGAAGCCGTTCTTGCTGAGGCCGTAGGTCAGACGCGCCGAGGCGGTCTCGTACATCAGGCCGGTCCCGCCCGGGGAGACGACGGCGTCGATGCGCAGCACCGTGGCCAGCCAGGAGATCCCGGCGATGCTGACCAGCGTGAAGAAGGGCCCGGCGTTGAGCGAGGTCACGGTGGCGTTGGTGTTGCCCGGACCGAGGTTCGTCCAGCCGTGCTGCGAGGTCAGCAGACTCGGCTTCATCGCGCCGATGAATGCCACCTGGACCAGGATGTACACGGCCGCGCCGATCAGGATCGACAGGATCACGGCCCGCGGCAAGTCGCGCCCAGGGTTGGCTGACTCCCCGCCGAGCTGCACCGCCTGCTCGAAGCCGAGCAGCGAGAAGATGATCCCGGCCGGCAGCGTGAGGAGGATGTTCTTGAACGCGTTGTGGCTGGTGAAGAAGCCGCCGGCGGCGTGGCCGAAGTTGGAGCCGTGGAAGTGCCCGATGAGCAGGATCAGGATCGTGACCACCGGGATCGCGACCTTCCAGGTGGTGATCGCGTTGTTGATCCGGGCGAAGTAGCGGATTCCGACGATGTTGATGATCACGAACAGGAGCAGCAGGATCGCCGCAGCCAGGTAGCCATAGCCGTGCAAAGTTCCCCCGGCGGAGCCGGCTGCCTTGCTTGCGCGGAAGAAATGCCGCGCCCAGTGCGCCGTGGAGAGATACTGAACCGCAGCCAGGACCTCGATGGGAGCCACGCTCGCGGCCTGCAGGTAGGAGGCCCAGCCGAAGGTCGCGCCGGCGAAGCTGCCGAAGGCGTAGTGGGGGAAGCGGCTCGTGCCGCCGCTGACGGGAAACAGCCCCCCCAGTTCGGCATGGACGAGCGCGAGCAGCAGGATGATGACGGAGCCGAGGACCCAGCCGAAGATCGCCGAAGGCCCGGCGAGCACGGCCGCGCCGAGGGCGCCGAACAGCCAGCCGGAGCCGATGATCGAAGTCTCGGACGCCCAGAGGAGGCCGAGGAACCCGACGCTGCGGTCGAGTCCGTCGGCGTCGAGCGCCGCCGACGGTGAGGTTTGGACCGTCTGGGGGCCAGCCACGTTCGCCATGTACGCCTCCTACCCGCGGTGACGGCTTCTCGGACGCGGCGAAGCCTACCGCCGGTGCCGAGGTCGTGCCAAGGCAGACGGACGGGTCAGCGCAGGTCGAAGCGGTCGAGGCTCATGACCTTGTCCCAGGCCGCCACGAAGTCGCGCACGAACGCCTCCCGCGCGTCATCGGAGGCGTAGACCTCGGCGATGGCGCGGAGCTGGGAATTCGAACCGAACACGAGGTCGACCGCGGTTGCGGTCCACTTCACCTCGTCCGTCGCCCGGTCGCGACCCTCGTACACATGCACGGAGGAGCCGTTCCCGGATGCGCCGGCGGCCGACCACTCCGTGCCCATGTCGAGCAGGTTGACGAAGAAATCGGTCGTCAGCGTCTCGGGCCGATCAGTGAACACTCCGTGCTGGGACTGCCTGTGGTTGGCGTTCAGCACACGCATTCCGCCCACCAGGACCGTCAGCTCGGGAGCGGTCAGGTTCAGCATGTTGGCCCGATCGAGGAGCAGCGTCTCCGCCGGCACCCTCTGGCCGGGTCGGAGATAGTTGCGGAACCCGTCCGCGGTCAGCTCGAGCACGGCGAACGACTCCGTGTCGGTCTGTTCCTGGGAGGCATCCGTGCGGCCCGGCGTGAAGGGGACGGTCACCTCGACGCCCGCGCGCTCGGCCGCTTGCTCGACCGCGGCGCACCCGGCCAGGACGATCAGGTCGGCGAGCGACACCCGCTTGCCACCGGATTGCGCGGCGTTGAAGCGCTCCTGGACGGCTTCCAGGGTCTCGAGCACGGTCGCCAGCTCAGCGGGGTTGTTGACCTCCCAGTCCCTCTGCGGGGCCAGCCGGATCCGGCCGCCGTTGGCTCCGCCGCGCTTGTCGGTGCCGCGGAAGCTCGCCGCGGCTGCCCACGCGGTGCCGACCAGCTGGGGGATGGACAACCCCGAGGCGAGGATCTCCCGCTTGAGGGCCAGGCTGTCCTCCGCGTCGATCAGCGGATGATCGACCGGCGGCACCGGGTCCTGCCACAGCTGCGGCTCGGGCACCCAGGGGCCGAGGTAGCGCGACACCGGTCCCATGTCGCGGTGCAGCAGCTTGTACCAGGCCTTCGCGAAGGCTTCCGCGAGCTCGTCGGGGTTCTCGTAGAAGCGCCTGGCGATCGGCGCGTAGATCGGATCCACCTTCAGCGCCAGGTCGGTCGTGAGCATCATGGGCGCGTGGCGCTTGGACGGATCATGGGCGTCGGGGACGGTGCCCTGCGCATCAGCATCCTTGGGCGTCCACTGCTTGGCGCCGGCCGGGCTCGTCGTCAGCTCCCAGTCGTACCTGAACAGGTTGTCCAGGAACCCGGTGTCCCATCGCGTCGGCTCGTTCGTCCACGCGCCCTCGAGGCCGCTGGTCAGCGCGCTGGCGCCGTTGCCGCTGCCGTAGCTGTTCTTCCACCCGAGACCTTGCTGCTCGATCGGGGCGGCCTCGGGCTCGGGGCCGATGTACTTGGGGTCAACGGCCCCATGCGTCTTACCGAAGGTGTGGCCGCCGACGATGAGGGCGAGCGTCTCCTCGTCGTTCATGGCCATCCGGGCGAACGTCTCCCGGATGTCCCGGGCGGCGGCGAGGGGATCGGGATTGCCGTTGGGCCCTTCCGGGTTCACGTAGATGAGGCCCATCTGCACCGCGCCCAGAGGGTTGGCGAGCTCACGGTCGCCGCTGTAGCGCTCGTCGCCGAGCCAGGTGTCCTCGGGACCCCAGAAGATCTCCTCGGGCTCCCAGATGTCCTCGCGGCCGAACCCGAAGCCGAACGTCTCCAAGCCCATCGACTCCAGGGCGCAGTTGCCGGTGAAGACGAGCAGGTCAGCCCAGGAGATCTTGCGCCCGTACTTCTGTTTGACCGGCCAGAGGAGGCGGCGCGCCTTGTCCAGGCTCGCGTTGTCCGGCCAGCTGTTCAGGGGCGCGAAGCGCTGGGCGCCGGCGCCGCCACCGCCGCGGCCGTCGTGAATGCGGTAGGTCCCGGCGGCGTGCCAGCTCATGCGGATGAAGAGCGGGCCGTAGTGGCCGTAGTCGGCCGGCCACCACTCCTGCGAGGTCGTCATGACCTCGAAGATGTCCCGCTTGAGCGCCCCGAGGTCAAGCGTCTTGAACGCCTCCTGGTAGGAGAAGTCCTCTCCCACCGGGGTCGCCAAGGGCGAGTGCTGGTGGAGGACCTGCAGGTTCAGCTGCTCGGGCCACCAGTCTCGGTTCGTGCTGGGCCGGCTGACCGCGGGCGTCGGAGACGGGATGGCCGGGTTCTCGGTTTCGCTCTGGATGTCGGTCACGCCTCTACTCCTGTCTCACGGTTGTCATTGATGCAATCTGGACATCGCCCCCAGTAGATGACCTCGGCCTCGTCGACCTCGTAGCCCGAGTCGTCCAGGCCGGCCAACGGGGGCGTCTGGCCACCCGCGCCGTCGACGTCGGCCATCCGGCCGCAGGTACGGCAGATGAGATGGTGATGGCCATCGCCCACACGAGCCTCGTAGCGTGCCGGCGACCCGGCGGGCTGTATGCGCCGGATGATGCCCTTGTCGGTGAGCGTCGCCAGCGTGTCGTACACGGCCTGCAGCGAGATGGCGCCGATCTCCGAGCGTACGATCGCGGCGATGTCGGTCGCCGTCGTGTGCGGTTGGCCCGACACCGCTCGCAGGACGGCGAGACGCTGTGCCGTGACCTGCACGCCGTGTTGGCGGAGCAGGGCAGCTTTGTCGACGGAGGCCGTCACGGATGGCGGACTCTAGCGAGCCTGGAAGCAGTCCAGGATCCGACGGACCCCGGACCTAGATCGAATCGTCGCGTGGGAGGGTGGGTGCGACCGGCGCGATGCGAGCCCGCGCCGGCCGCCCCCCTTTCAGAGGATCAGATCGAACGGTGACCCGGCGGGCAGCTGCCGGGAGGCTAGGTAGGCGAGGGAGATCTCCCAGGGCCCTAGGGCCCGGTCGAACACCTTCACCTCGTCGATCGTCCCCTGGAAGCCGAGTCCAGAGCACCACGGGTAATTTCCGATGGCGAGGTCGTTGCTCGTCGGTAGGTCGTACTGGATCGGGGCCGCGTCCGGGCTGCCGCTGCCGACCTCCCGGCCATCGACATAGAGGCGCACGGTCGACCCGTCATACGTGCCGATGACGTTGTGCCACTTCCCGTCCCAGATGCCGGTTCCGGCGTCGGGCGAGACGACGTAGTCGGTCAAGCTCGTAGCCACGTAGAACTCGAGCCCGCCGTTGATGCCGGTGTAGAGGCCGTAGGACCCGGTGCAGCAACCGTTTCCGCCCTTGGCGACGACATATCGGTACTGGCCAGGGCTACCGGTGTTCTCCACCCACGCGCTCACGCTGATCCTCGAGCCCTCGAGCGACGAACTGTCCGGCACCTCGACGGCGCCGTCGGTGCCGACGAAGCTGAGGCCCGACCGGAAGCGTCCGGACGCCCAGCTCACGCCGCCCGAGAGCGTGCCCGGGCCGCTGGACCAGAAAGCGTCGTTGTGGGCGACCGAGCCCGTGTTCTCGTTGAGGTCCCACTGTCCCGTGGGAAGGATGCCGGCCGCTGCGGGGGCCGCCGTGCACAACATCGATGCTGCAACGAGCGCCGCGATCAACTTGCCTTTGCCCATTGAATGAAGACTCCCGGTCCGTCCGTCCGTGGCACCCGTGCAGGGCCTGTCCAAGGCAACAACGGGCCGTGGCGTCGCGATCTTCCGCGTAAGCTCGCCGCGCGATGTCCACCGCCGCGCTCCTGCTCACGCTGGCCGCAGCGCTCGTGCATGCCGGGTGGAATCTGCTCCTATCCGGCGCCGAGGACACCCATAGCGCAACCGCGGTCGCGGTGGCGATCGGCACCGTCGTCTTCTTGCCGGTCGCCGTCCTGAGCTGGCGGCTCCACGGCGCGGCGCTGCCCTACATCGCCGGCTCGAGCTCGCTCGAGCTCCTCTACCTCGTCCTCCTGGCGAGCGCGTACGCAGGGGCGGCGATGAGCTTCGTCTATCCCGTGGCCCGCGGCACCGGTCCGGTGCTCGTGCTCGCGGCCAGCGTGATCGCGCTCGGTGGGCGCGTCTCGCCCGCGGCGGCCGTCGGGGTGCTCCTGGTGGCCGGAGGCATCGTGCTCGTCCGCGGCCTGCGCGCCTCGGGTCGCCCGCGGGACCTCGCCCTCGCCCTCGCGGTGGGCGCCTGCATTGCCGGCTACACGCTCGTCGACAAGCACGGCATCACCCACGGCGCCCCCGTGGCCTACCTCGAGCTGGTCTTCGGCATCACCGGCGCGGCCTATTTTCTCGGCGTGTTGCGCGCGCGCGGAGCCGCGGCGCTCCGCGCGGCGTTGAGCGTCTCGGTGGCGATCGCCGGCATCGGCTTCTTCGGCGCGTATGCGCTGACGCTGGGCGCGTTGAAGCTCGCCCCGGCCGCGTCGGTGGCGGCGGTCCGCGAGTCAAGCGTGGTCATCGCCACGGTGTTTCTCGCCGTGAGCGGTCGCGAGCACGTCGGCCGCGGACGGGTCCTCGGGGCGGTCGTCGTGGTGGCGGGGATTGCCCTCATCTCGCTGGGCTGAGGGGGTAAGGCCTCAACGCGCCGCCTAAGGGGAAGCGGTGCCGGATTGACTCCAAATTGCCGATGTGCTTCGGCGTGTCTTAGCTCAGATTGAGTGGTGCACGCGACCATCGCAACCACAGGAGTCGACCATGACGAGCACGACATCACACCGTAGCCGCCACCTCATCAGGCGCGTCCGCCGCGTCTTGGGAGAGCTCGACTACGCCCAGCGCCGCTCGCTCGAGCTGCGCACCGGAGTTCCCTTCACGGTGCGCGGTGAGGACGCGGTCACGCGCGCGAAGATCAATGAGCTGGAGCGTCTCTTCTCGCTCGAGCAGAGGTCGTGACCCCGCGGGCAGGCCACGCGGACCGCAGCGCGATCCAGGCCGATCAGTCCGACCGATTGCGCAGGTAGGCGAGCAGCCCGCCAGAGAGGAGGATCTGGCGCTCGGTCGGGCTGAAATCGTGCGCGAGCGTGAGCTCGGTTCCGGTGTCTTTGATGCGCGCGCTGACCGTGCCCGCGTCCGCGGACAGTTCCTCCTCGAGCTGCGTGAACTCCCACGTCTGGCCGACCTCGGCGCGGTCATAGTCATCCTCCTCGGCGAAGGTCAGGGCGACGATGCCCTGGGCGACGAGGTTGCGGCGGTGGATGCGGGCGAACGACTTGGCGATGACCGCCTTGACCCCGAGGTGGAGCGGCGCGAGCGCCGCGTGCTCGCGTGAGGAGCCCTGGCCGTAGTTGTGGCCGGCCACGATCAGCCCGCTGCCCCACTCCTTGAGCCGCTTGCGGAAGTCGGGGTCCCGGTGGCGAAGGGTGAATTCGGCGATCGCCGGGACGTTCGAGCGGTAGGCCATGACCTCGACACCGTCGGGCGCGAGGTCGCCGGTCGAGATGTCGTCGGGTTGGACGGTCGCCACGCGCGCCTCGAGCGCGGACCCGAGCGGCTCGTGCTTGGGCGGGCGCTTGATGTTGGGCCCGCGGGGGATGTCGATCTTCTCGGCGTCTTTCTCGTCCGCGGGGGCGAAGATGTGGACGTCCTCGACGTAGGGTCGCAGCTCGGGCATGGGCAGGAGCTCAGGCGCATCGCCGTACTCGCGGGGGTCGCTGATCGTGGCGCTCAGCAGCGACACGGCTGCGACGGCCGGCGAGCACAGGAAGACAGAATCCTTGGGCGTGCCCGACCGACCCGGGAAGTTCCGGTTGAAGGTGCGCAGCGAGTTCGCCTCCGATGGGGGGGCCTGGCCCATGCCGACACAGGGGCCGCAGACGGGCTCGAGCATGCGCACGCCGCCCGCAGCCAGCTGCCGGTAGACGCCCGACTCGGCGATGGCCATGAGGATCTGCCGCGATCCGGGGGTCGCCGTGGCGGAAAGCGAGGGGTGCACGAGCTGCCCGTCACGGTCGGCCAGGATCGCGCCCGGCAGCGCGAGGTCGCCATAGCCGGAGTTGACCGATGAGCCGATGCACACCTGCGCGATCTCGGTGCCCGCGACCTCCTCGATCGGGACGACGTTGTCCGGGTTATGCGGCTTGGCCACGAGCGGGCCGAGCACGTCGAGGTCGATCTCGAGGCGCTCGTCGTACTCCGCCCCGTCGTCGGGAGTCAGCTCGACGAAGTCATCGGAACGCTCCTGGTGCTCGAGCCACTCACGGGTGCGGCCGTCGGGGGGAAAGACCCCGGCCGTGCCTCCGAGGTCGGCGACCATGTTGGCGATCGTCGCCCGCTCGGGGACGCTGAGATCGGATGTGCCGGGCCCGGTGAACTCGAGGATCTTGTTCTTCCCGCCGCTCGCGCTGAGCCGGCGCAAGAGCTCCAGGATGATGTCCTTGGCCTGGACCCACGGGCGCTGCAGCCGGCCGGACAGATGGACCTCGAGCACCTCGGGGCAGGCGATCTCGAACGGGTAGCCGCCGAGCACGACGGCGACGTCGAGGCCGCCCGCGCCGATCCCGATCATGCCGAGGCAGCCTGCCTGCGTGGTGTGCGAATCGGCCCCGATGAGCATCTCGCCCGGCTTGCCGAAGCGCTCCATGTGGATGTAATGACTGATGCCGTTCCCCGGGCGCGAGAAGTGCAGGCCATGCTTGCGGGCCAGCGCCTGGAGCATGCGATGGTCGTCCGGGTTCTTGTAGTCGAGCTGGACGACGTTGTGGTCGACGTACTGCACGGCGCGGTGCGGCTTGACGCGAAGAACCCCGAGCTCCTCGAACTGCATGAGGGCCATCGTCCCCGTTGCGTCCTGGAGCAGGGCCTGGTCGAAGTGCAGGGAGATGGCCGAGCCCGCCTTCAGCTCGCCCTCGGCGAGGTGCTCCCGGAGGATCTGACGTGTCAGGTTCTCGGCCACGACCGCTCTACCTCGATTCATCCCCGGGAACGGGGCGTCCAAATCAGGGGTGCACGTCGGCGCGCAGGCGGGCGAGGACGTTTCCGCCCAGGGAGGCCGTCGCGCTGACGCCGGTCCGCTCGGTGCCCTGGGTGACGGCCGAGGCGAGAAGGTCGCAGAATGAGCCGACGGCAGAGGGCCGGTCGCGCGCGAACGTCATCGCCACTCCGGTCAGCACCGCGTCCTCGCCGGCGGCGAGCATCGCCATCTCGACGAGCGCGCACGCGAGCAGACCGGGATGGATCGTGCCCGGCTCGGGCCCCTGGTGGTCCTGCTTGATGAACCAGCGACCTTCGACTGTTCCCTGCACCGTGCGCTCGCACTCGATGAGCAGGCCAAACAGGTTCGTCCGGCCACAGCCAAAGCACAGCTCGTGATGGATGACGGTCACGGCCGGAGGGGTCGGCTACGGGCCGGCGGCGGTCGAGTCGCGCACGGGTTTGCGCGCGAGATAATTGTCCTGGAGGCCGAGCGGCGAGCCGAGATGCCGCTCGTCGCGGTCCTCGTCGACGAGCACCACGAGCTCGAGCCCGTGCCGCGGAAGCAGGTGGTCGCGCACGTAGGCCGGGGGATGGAAGGCGGCACACCCCTCCTGCCCGCTCCGCCCCGGGTCGAGCACGATGCGCTCCCCGCGGGCGAAGCGCGCCCGGTCATCGTCGCCGAGATGCCCGAGGAACCGCTCGCCATGCACGGTGAAGAGCACGAGGCCTCCGGGCTTGAGCACGCGGCGGACATCGGCCATCCAGCCGTCCTGGGCCTCGGCGTCGAGGTGGGTGAAGAGTGAGATCGCATAGATGAAGTCGAACGACTCGCGGCGGAAGGGCAGCGGCGGGAACGAGGCGTTCGTCTTGACGGTCAGGAAGGGGAGGTTGCGCCGGCACCATTCCGTGAGCGCACCGTCGTAGTCGCACCCGAACACCTTCGGACCGGACAGCTCGTCCCACCAGCGCGCCACCCGGCCGCATCCGCAGCCGAAGTCGAGGATCGCGCCGAGCTCGCCCATGGCCACGCCGTTCTCCTCGAGCAGGCGCCGAATGAGCCGAGCGTCGACGAAACCCGTCTGCAGCCACTTCTCGACGTCGTTGTCGAGGGCCACGAGGCGCACGAGCCGAGGCGGCGGGATCGGCCGGCCGCCGGCGTCCCGCGCCGTGATCTCGCCATGACGCGCGGCGCCCCGGCGCAGCCGGGCGCCGAGGTAACGGGCATGCGAGCGCTCGAGCGCGCGATCGAACGGGCTGGGAAGCGCCCGCGCCATTCTGCGCACCCGATCGGCCATGCGCGCGGGAGCGTACCCGACGCCTCGAGCTACCGAGCCCGGCCGGCGAGAGCCGGACGGACTCGGCGCCGAGTCCGATCAGCGAGCGGTCGGCTGGGGGACGATGCGGATGTAGGGCTTCGGCGATTCCCACTCGCCGAAGATCTCCTTGGCCTGGTCGTCCGATACCGAGCCGGAGATGATCACGTCCTCGCCGCTCTGCCACTGGGCCGGCGTGGACACCTTGTGGTTCGCGGTGAGCTGCAGCGAATCGACGA
The DNA here is from genome assembly GCA_963795525.1 of uncultured Solirubrobacterales bacterium. Taxonomy (GTDB): domain Bacteria; phylum Actinomycetota; class Thermoleophilia; order Solirubrobacterales; family Solirubrobacteraceae; genus Palsa-465. The sequence goes on along the minus strand of CAWCIA010000004.1, from coordinate 115,143 downwards.
CCCGCAGCACCTCGTCGAAGTTGCGGCCCGTGGTCATCGGGTAGATGAGGATCAGCTTGATCTTCTTGTCGGGCCCGATGACGAACACGTTGCGCACGGTCTGATTGTCCGCCGGGGTCCGGGATGCCGCATCGCCCGAGGTGTCTTGCGGAAGCATCCCGTAGAGCTTGGCCACGGTGAAATCGCTGTCGGCGATGATCGGGTAGTTCACCGCGGTGCCCTGGGTTTCTTCGATGTCCTTGACCCAGTCAGAGTGGCGGTCCGTCGGGTCCACGGAGAGCCCGATGATCTTGACGCCCCGGCGGTCGAACTCCGGCTTGATTCGCGCCATGTAGCCCAGCTCGGTCGTGCATACCGGCGTGAAGTCCTTCGGGTGGGAGAAGAGCACGGCCCACGAGTCTCCGAGCCAATCGTGGAAGTGGATCCGTCCCTCTGTGGTCTCGGCCTCGAAGTCCGGGGCCGTATCTCCAAGCTGCAGGGCCATGTGTCTCTCCTTTTGGCCTAATTGCGATGGGGTTTCTGACGTATACACATAGCGTACGCCGCCGGAGACCCGGGTGGAGACGATTTGGCCAGTGCCGCGGTGAGCTCAGGTGAGCTCGCCGGCCCCGAGGACGGCGGCGTAGCCGTCGGCCAGCGCAGCGAGAAAGGCAGCGTGCACGTGTTCCCCGGCGACCGACACCTCGCCATGGCGGAGGCTCGGGGCGGCGCAGGCGTCACCGACCACGGTCACCGGGAACCCGAGGTCGGCCGCCGCGCGGACGGTCGCGTCGACGCACATCGAGGTCATCATCCCCGCCACCACGAGATCGTCGATGTCCGCCGCGCGCAGACGCTGCTCGAGATCCGTGCCGAGGAATGCGTTCGGCATCTCCTTGACGATGATCGGCTCGCCGGCCTCCGGGGCCACCCGCGGGTCGTGCTCGACCCCCGGGGTGCCGGGGCGGAAGAAGGCGGCGTCGGGCTCGTCCCACACGTGCTGGACATGCAGGATCCGCTCGCCGGCGGCGCGGAAGTCGCCCAGGACGGTGGCCGCCGCGTCCGCGGCGGCGTCGCTGCCCACGAGCGGGCGCGCGCCGCCGGGGAAGTAGTCCCGCTGGATGTCGATGAGCAACAGCGCTCGCGCCACGACGCGAACGGTAGTCGATCGCCGTCGGGCCGTCCCGGATTCAGGCGGCGGCGGGAGCAGGCTGATCGAACAGAGGACCGGCTGCCTCGCCGGCCCAGATGATCGCCTCGAGATACAGCTCGGCGGCGCCTTCGACGAGGGCTCGCGCGTCCTCGAGCCGTCCCGCCTCGAGGTCGACGAGGCATTCGAGCAGGCGGCCCTTCTCGCCCCGCTGCTCGATGAGGGCCTCGCACATGTCCGCGGGGAACGGCGTCGCGCGGACGACCTCCTCGATCGGGGAGTCGAGGAGGGCGTCGATGACCGAGAAAAGGCCGAGGGTGAAGAGCTCCCCCGGGGTGGAGTTGGCCAGCCCCGCGCCGGCCCGCTCGCAGAAGTGCGCCCGCACGAGCGCGATGACGGTGAGCTCCTGTGGCTTGCCGTCGATGCTCGCGAACAGGCTCAGCGTCGCCCATCGCCTCAGGTTCTCGATCCCGAGGAGCACGAGGGCCTGGGTGATCGAGCTGACCTCGCGCCGGAGGCTGAAGAAGGCCGAATTGACGTAGCGCAGCAGCCGGTAGGTGAGCACGAGGTCGTGGGTGATGTGCTGCTCGAGCTCGGTGAATTCGACGGCCGGGTCCTGCAGGGTGGAGATGAACTGCAACAGGGGCAGCCGGCCGGCGGCGATCTGCCGGTCGCGCATGATCTCGGGCCGACAGAAGAAATAGCCCTGGAAGAGATCGCACCCGGCCTCGAGGCAGAACGCGTGCTCTTCGCGGGTCTCGACTTTCTCGGCCAGGAGCGTCACTCCGAAGCGCCGGAGCGCCTCCACGTGACTCGAGAGTCCCTCGCGCCCGAGGCTGCGGAGGTCGAGCTTGACGATGTCGACGATCGAGAGGAGCGGATCGGCCTCGGGGGTGTAGGTGAAATCGTCCAGCGCGATCCGATACCCCTGACGCTTGAGGTGGCGCACGGCCTCGAGGAGCTCGTCGTCGATGAGCTGACCTTCGAGGATCTCCAATACGGTCAGATGCCCGGGCATCGCCTCGGCGAACCCCTCGAGGATGAACCCCCGCGTGACGTTGATCCAGGCCGCGTGCATGCCGACAAGCCGCTCGAGGCCGATCTCGGTGAGCGAGCCCATGACCACGCTGGCCGTGGCCTGGTCGGCGTCCTGAACTCCGGCCAGGTTTTCGGAGCTCGAGCGGAAGAGCAGCTCGTAGCCGACGACGAGATCGCGGCGATCGAAGATCGGTTGCCGACCAACCAGCACCTCTGCGATCGGTTCGCCGACGGCGGGCATAACTGGAACTAGATCGGCGCCGGGGAGGCCCAGGTCAAACTGTGATGGCCCCGAGTGTCAGAGTTGTGACACTCGGCGCGGTTCTGTCACCTGCTCCGGGCGCGTGTCCACTCGGCCTTGTGGGCCTTCTTGGCCGCCTGATACGCGGCCAGCGCATGCGGGGAGTCGACGTCGCCCAGCGTGGGGTGCCAGGGGATGAGCCCCTCGGCGGCGCCCACGCCAAAGCGTTTGGCGAGCACCGATCCGAGCGCCTTGATCTTCATCTCGCCGAAGCCCGGGAGTGCGGAGAGGTTGGCCCGCAGCTGGTCGGTATCCGCGGCATCCGTCCACACCCGCTCGGCGTGTCCGTCGTACTCGGCGGCGATGTGCTGGGCGAGATCATGCACCCGCGTGGCCATCGACCCCGGGAAGCGGTGGACGGCCGGCTTCTCGCGGAAGACCGCATCGAGGTCGGCCCCAGCCAATGCGTCGGGTTGCAGCGAGCCGACGCGCTCCTTGATGACGAGGGGGCCCGAGAACGCCTTCTGCACGGTGACCTGCTGGTCGAGCGTGAACCCGATGAGCAGCGCCATCGGATCCGAGGCGATCAGCTCGTTCGCCGCGTCCGACTCCGTGAAGTACAGGCGGTCGGGCACGGCCGCCATCTTACGGCCGCGCGAGCCTCAGTGGGAGGCCCGCCCGTCCTCGAACGGCGGTGCCGCGGCCCGGCCGTCCTCCGGGCCGCGGCGGTTCGCCGCCGTTCAGTGCTTCAGGGCGACGGTGACGCCCGCCTCGCGGTACGCGGCGGGGCTCAGGGCGACCGTTGCGTGTATGACGGAGTTGGTCTCCGGCGCCCAGCTCGGCGGTCGCACCCTGAAGGTGGCGACCGGGGCTGCTCCGGGACCCACGGCATTGAACACGGTCGGGCCGACGGGCGTCACGCTCCAGCCCTGCGGCGTCTGGATTGAGAAGGCCACGCCGTTCAGCGTGGCGCTGCCCGCGGCCGTCAGGCGGACCCTCACCGTCGATGCCTGGCCGGCGTGGACGGTGCTCGGCGCCTGAACGACGACCTGTCGGCCGCCCGCCGTGCGATCGATGACGAACGCGCCCCGCAGCGGGAGATCGCCCAGCGCGGAGGAGTCGCCCACGTAGACGTGGTAGGTCCCCGTGCTCTGCGTCCAGCCGCCGGCGGTCTGATCCCACCACCACGTGTCGCGCGGCGTGATGGTGAAGTGCACGCGCGCGGACTGGCCGGGCGCGAGCGAGACGCGATCGAAGCCGACGAGCTGGCGCGGCGGCTCCGAGGCCGAGGCGGGGTCACCCAGGTAGAGCTGGGCAACCTCGGCACCCGCGCGATCCCCCACGTTGGTGATCGTGGCGCTCACTCGGATGTTCCGGAGCCCGTCCGTCGAGCTCTGGCTCACACGGAGCCCGCGGAAGCGGAACTGGGTGTAGGAGAGGCCGAACCCGAAGGGGAACAGCGGCTGGAGCCCCCGCGCGTCGTACCACCGGTAGCCGACGTCGAGCCCCTCGCTGTAGAGGACGTGGCCGTTCGCCTCACCCGGGAACTGGGCCGGGGAGGACGCCGGCACCTGGCCGAGACTGGCGGGGAAGGTCACCGGCAGGTGGCCGCTCGGATCGACCTTTCCGAACAGAACGTCGGCCAGCGAGGTTCCATTCGTCTGTCCCGGATACCAGGCGTCGAGCACCGCGGCGACCTGATGCAGCCACGGCATCGACACCGGCGCGCCGGCGTCGACGACGACCACGGTGTGCGGATTGGCCGCCGCCACGGTCGAGATCAGCTCGTTCTGGGCTGAGGGCAGGTCGAGGCTCGGCCGGTCCGTGGCCTCCGACTCGACGTCGTCGGAGACGACGACCACGGCGGTCTTGGCCGACCTGGCGGCGTTCGCGGCCGCGGTAAGCCCCGGCGCGAGGGCCGACGGCGTGCCCCAGCTGAAGTTGCTCGAGGCGCCGGTGATCTTGATCGCGTACGTCTGTCCCGCGGTCAGGTCGATGGCCGCGGAGTAGGTGCTCACCGGGGGCGTGCCCGGGTCGTCGAGCAGCTCCCTGCCGTTCAGATACAGGTACGTCGACGTGTAGCACCCGCAGGGATTCGACAGGGCCAGGATGTAGGTCCCGGTCTCCGGCGCGGTCAGGGTTCCCGTGTACGTGCCGCCGAACGGCGTGGTCGCGTACGCCGGGGTGAGCGCGGAGGCCGGGATCGCCGACAGGGACCCATCCGTCGGGAGACCCTGGGAGTAGGTGATCGTCGTCCCGGAGCCGGCTGCCGCCTGCAGGCCCTGCAGCGGGGTGACGGGCGCCGAGGGGATGACGTAGGCGCTGCCCCCGCCGCCGTAGCTCGGAGAGATGGACGCCGACGGGCCGATCACCGCCACCGAGCCGGCATGCGCCCGCGAGAGCGGCAGCGTCTTACCTGTGTTCTGCAGGAGGACCGTGCCCGCGTCCGCCACCCGGTTGGCCACGGCCACGTGCCCGGGAGTGGTCACGGTCGCCGCCGTCGTACCTGTCGGCGGGTGGGCGATGAGGTTGAAGCGGAACATCTCGGTGAGCATCCGCTGCACCATCGTGTTCAGCACGGCGCGCGGGATCGCGCCGCTGGTCACCGCGGCCTGGAGCGGCGCGCCGAAGTACGTGTTCTCCGGCTGCTCCTGGTCGTCCCCGGCCGTGGCGGCCGAGATGTCGTGGATGGCGCCGTAATCCGAGGTCACGAACCCCGGGAAGCCCCACTCCTGCTTGAGGGTGTCGGTCAGGAGGTAGTTGTTCTGGCAGCTGTACTTGCCGTTCACGGTGGAGTACGCGCACATCACCGAAGCCGATTTGGCCTGCTTGATCGCCGCCTCGAACGCCGGCATGTAGATCTCGTGCAGCGTGCGCGGGCTGACGATCACGTCGTCCTGCGGCGTGTTGCGGTTCGTCTCCTGGTTGTAGGCATCGAAGTGCTTGACCTGCGACATGACGCCCTGGCTCTGGACGCCGTCGATCGTCCCCACGCCGATCGAGGCGTTGAGGAAGGGATCCTCCGTGTAGGCCTCGAACGAGCGACCCCAGCGAGGATCCCGATCGATGTTGACTGTCGGACCGAGATTGACGCTCGCGCCCTTGCCCCACTCCTCGGCCCCGATCACCTTGCCGTACTGGCGGGCCAGCGCCGGATCAAACGTGGCGGCGAGGGCCACCCCGGCCGGCAGCTGGGTCACGCCGGTCTGCTGGTCGGCCACGCCCGCCGGCCCGTCCTCCTCACCGAGCTGGGGGATGCACAGGCTCGGGATGCCCGGCATGTCGAACACGTAGGCGTTCGAGGTGCCGTGGCCCTCCACGAGGAAGATCTCGTCCGCTAGCGTCATGTGGCTCATGAGATCGGCCACGCGCCGGGCGATCGGCTGTGTCGAGCTCGCCCATGGGCAGCTCGCCGCCTTGCGCGCCACGGGTGCTGCCCGGGCTGGGCGCCGCGCGCCCGAGGCGGCGCCGGGCGCCGCGACGGCCGCAACCGCAAGCAGAGCTGCGAGGACGACTCCCGCGCGCCACTTCGTCCTCCGTCGCGGAGATTGCTGAGCATCACGGACACAAGCCATCGTTTACCTCCCTGAACGGCCCGGTCCCTCGCACAGGGTGCCCACGCGCCGGCGAACCAAACCTGAATCTGCGCCGAGGCTCCGGTGGCGGCGTGCCCGCGGCGTCGGCGCCCGTGGCGGTGACGGTGGCAATGCGCGCGCCGCCGCCGTTCCGTGGCGGCGGCGCGAGCCGGGGGCGGACCAGGGTCAGGCGGGAATCTGTACGGCGTCCATCTCGACCTGCGGGCGGCTGCCGCGGATGCCCAGCGCGGCGACGACCACGCCGAGCATGGCGATGCCGGCACCCGTGAGGAAGGCGGAATGGAAGCCAAGCGTCAGAGCGTGCTTGAACGCGGATGGGGCCCCATGGGCCGTCGTGATCGCGCTCGAGGTCCGCGAATCGGCGATCGTGGCCAGGACGGCGAGCCCGAGGGCGCCGCCGACCTGCTGCGCGGTGTTGATGAGCCCGCTGGCCAGCCCGGCCTGCGATTCGCCGACCCCGGCGACGGCACCGATCGTGACCGAGACGAAGGCCAGCCCGAGCCCGACCGCGGCCACGATCGACGGGCCAAGCAGATCGCCGACGAAGGAGCCGTGCGTCGCCACCTGAGCGAACCAGATGAGGGCGATCCCGATCAGCGCCATGCCGGCGACGAGCACGGGCTTGTAGCCGAAGCGCGTCACGAGCTGGGAGGCCACTCCGGCGGAGATGACGATCGTGCCGGCCAGCGGCAGGTAGGAGATGCCGGCCTTGAGCGGCCCGTAGCCAAGGACCTGCTGCATGTAGAGGGAGATGAAGAAGAACATCGAGAAGAGCGAGGCTCCGATGAGCAGGCCGGTGATATTCGCGCCTGCCACCGTGGCCACCCGGAAGATGTGGGGCGGCACGAGCGGGGAAGCGGAGCGCAGCTCGATCACGACGAAGGCCGCGAGCAGCGCGACGCCGAGTCCGAGCAGGGCGATCGTCTGAGCCGAGCCCCAGCCCGCCGACGGCGCCTCGACGATTGCGTAGACGAGCGAGGAGAGGCCGCCGGTCACGGTCACGGCGCCCGGCACGTCGAAGCGGCGGTCGACGAGGTCGGCGCGGCTCTCGCTCAGGAGCATCGGGGCGATGAGGGCGGCGGCGATTCCGATCGGGGTGTTGACGAAGAGGACCCAGCGCCAGCCCAGGCCGCTGGTCAGCACGCCGCCCAGGAGCACGCCGGCGGCGCCCCCCGAACCCGCCACGGCTCCCCACACGCCGAGCGCGCGGTTGCGCTCCTCGCCCTCCGGGAACAGCGTGGTGACGAGGGAGAGGGCAGCCGGCGAGAGCAAGGCGGCGCCGAAGCCCTGAACCGCGCGGGCGGTGATGAGCCAGGCCTCGCTCTGGGCCAGGCCACCGGCCAGCGAGGCCAGAGCGAAGACGATGAGGCCGGAGATGAACACGCTCCGGCGCCCGGCCAGATCGGCGGCCCGGCCGCCGAGGAGGAGGAAGCCGCCGAAGGTCAGGACGTAGGCATTGACCACCCAGGAGAGCGAGTCCTGGCTGAAGTGCAGGCCGCGGCCGATCGACGGGAGGGCGACGTTGACGATCGAGGCATCGAGGACAACGACGAACTGCGCCACGGCCAGGAGCGCCATGGCAATCCAGCGTCGATTGTGGCTTAGAGTTCGGGTCATGTCTGTGGCTCCGGGCGGATGAGGGGTAGAATGCGGAGGCGGAGCTCCTGTTCCGTTTACTATACGGAATTACAATTCCGCTTGTCAAGGGAGAACGTGGGATGACGACGTCGACTGAGAGGCCTCTTCGCGCCGACGCGTTGCGCAACCGCCAGCGCGTGATCGAGGCCGCCCGCAAGTGCTTCGCCGAGCAAGGCGTCGGCGCGCAGATGGACGACATCGCCGCGAGCGCCGGCGTCGGGGTCGGCACGGTCTATCGGCACTTCTCCACCAAGGACGAGCTGCTGCGGGCGCTCGCCCACGACTACTTCGCCGCCCAGCTCGAAGCGGTCGAGCGCCACGCCGAGACGGCGGACGCGTGGGAGGCATTCAGCGGCTATGTCCGCGAGTCGGCCCAGCTCCTGTCCGTCAACCGCGGCCTCTCCCAGGTCATCGCCGACCGGCCCGAGCTCATGTTCGCCGCCGCCGTGGCCGCTGAAAACGAGCACGGGTTCTTCGCGCAGCTCGACCGGCTCATCGTTCGCGCCCGGGACGCGGGCGCGCTGCGGCCGGACTTTCAGCTCGAGGACATCCCGATGATCATGTGCTCGCTCTCCTCACTGCAGATCAGCCCGAAGGGCTTCCAGCACTGGGAGCGGCTGCTCGAGATGCTCATCGATGGCCTGCGGGCCCCGGGCAGCGGAACGCTGCCGCCGCACACGACGCCGTTCCCGCGCCGGCCTGCTGATTAGGCCGCGACCGTACGCCAAGCGGCGTCGGCGATGAGCGTTCGCGTGCCGGCAGGGGCGAGGTCGATGGTGCCCGCCGGCGCCTCCATGACCGTGCGGATCGGCTGAGTGATGACGCCGAAGAGCAGCGCGGCGAGCACGCGAACCGGACCGGGCCGGACAGTTCCCTCGCCTTGGCCCTCCGCGAGCAGTCGCTCGACGATCCGGATCGGGTAGGAGAAGTCGGCGGGCAGCGAGCCGATGAAGCGCGCCTGGTGGCCGATGACGAACGCGACCGCGTCGCGCTCGGCCGCGAAGGCCTCGAGCGTCGCCGTGGCGATGCCCCGCACGCGGTCCTCCACGCTGCGCTCGCCGGCCTCGGCGACGGCGGCCAGCGCCGCGGCGTAGCGACCGATGTGGAGGCGGAAGAGCGCGAGGGCGACGTCCTCCTTGGAGCGGTGGTGGGCGTACAGCGCGGCATCGCTGACGCCGGCCCGAGAGGCGATGTGGCGAACGCGGGTCCCGTCGTAGCCGAGCTCGGCGAACGACGCCAGCGCGGCCGCCATGATCGCCTCCTCGCGGCTGGGGCGCGGCATCAGGCGGTGCTGAGCACGGTTCGCGTGCGCAGACGCTCGGCGGAATCGGGGTCGTGGGAGGGAAGGAACACCGTCGCGTAGTCCCGCGCGTGCGCGAGGATCGTGCGCATCGAGCGGACCGCCTCGCGGGCGGAGACCGACACGCCGTCGGGGTGCAGGTCGATGACCTGCGCCTGGCTGTAGGCGCTGTCGCCCGCGATGAGCACGTGGTGGTCGTCCTCGACCACGGCCACGGCGATCTGTCCCCGGGCATGCCCGGGGACCGCAACGGCGACGACGCGCCCGTCGGGGGTCAGCGGGGCCGAGCGCGCGAAGGCGCCGAAGGGCTCGGATCGCAGCTCGATGGGCATCGCCTGGCTCGCCGTCCGGCGTGCGAGGCCGCGGGCGCCCCCGCGGGACAGGGCCTCGGCCGAGGCGAGGACGCGCGTCCCGGGTAGGCGGGAGAGGCCATTGACGTGGTCGCCGTGGAGGTGGGTGAGGACGACCAGGGCGAGGTCGGCGGGGGCGACGCCGGCGCTCGCCAGCGCCCGGTCGATCTCCTGGTCGCGGTCGACGTGGAAGCGGGCGATCGGCATGTCCCGCGTGCGCGCGAGCTCGCCGGCGTCCACGAGCACCGGGCCGTCCGGGTGCTCGATCAGCCAGGCGTGGATGGGGAGGTGGCCGGTGTAGCCGCGGTCGAGCAGCGTGCGGGCAAAGCGCAGCGGTCCCGCGCCCCGACCGCGCTCCATGGCGGTCTTGATCTCGACGGTGCCGGTGGTGAGGGGGTGGATGTTCATGAGTCGTCGCGGCCTTTCATCTCGGGAAGAGGTTACTAACTGAATATTCATTTAGTTATAGCGGTGCTGTCAAGGGCGGTGGTCCGGGGTGCGGGGTGATTGCGCGGCGGCTGCGAGGGGGGGCCGGGCCGGGGTGCGGGTGGTGGCGCGGCGGCTGCGAGCGGGGCCGGGCCGGGGTGCGGGGTGATCGCGCGGCGGCTGCGAGCGGGGCCGGGCCGGGGGTGCGGGCAAGCGCAGTCGTGGTTCGGCGACAAGTGGGGGGCGGACCCGGGGGTCGAAGCTCACGGTAGGAACGCCCCCGGGGCGTGCAAAACACGACACTCGCGGCCGCAGCCGCGGCCACTGCCGTGGGGGCGCCGGTTTCCGGGTCTCCCACGTCACTCGGCCAGGCGCGGAGGTCGAGTGTGGTGTTTTGCACCCGCGCACGAGTGATCCGCGAGCGTGCCCCGCCCGTACAACCCCTGACCCCGAGCGCACGGCTTGGGCGACTCTCGGAGCGTTCACATGATGGGACTTGACAACCCGATCCACCTCGCCTTCCTGCTGGTCATCCTCCTGCTCGTCTTCGGCGCCAAGCGGCTGCCCGAGATGGGCCGCTCGCTCGGCTCGGGCCTGCGTGGCTTCAAGGAGTCGATCAGCGGCGAGGACACGGCCACCGCCTCGCTGGTCAAGGCGCAGGAGACCCCGACGGCGACCCCGGCCCCGACGCCGACCACAGCCCCGTTCCCGACCCCGACCCCGGTGCCGGGACAGCCCGCCGCCTAAGCGTCGCCACGCCGGCGATGAAGCTCCCGCGCCCCCTGCGGCCGGTCGGGCACGACGAGGAGATCTCCCTCGTCGGCCACCTCGACGAGCTCCGCACGCGGATCATCGTCTCCCTCGTCGCCGTGGCGGTCGCCTTCGGCCTCTGCTTCTGGCAGAACCACCGGCTCCTCGAGCTGATGAACGTGCCCCTCGCCCACCAGACCCAGCAACAGGTGCGCGAGGGTCACGGCCCGCTCGGCGCGACCTACAGCGTGCAGCGCAGCGCGCGCGACGTCGCCGTCCAACTGCGCACCGTGGCCGGCGTGCTGGCGAGGGAGCATCCCGGCAGGCCGGCGGCGGCGGCGCTCGCCCGCGTGCAGACGCAGCTCGGACGCGACGTCGCCCACCTCTCGGCGCCGCCGACGGGTGATCGACCAATCACGCTCGGCATCGGGGAGCCGTTCACCACCACGCTCACGGTGACTCTGATATTCGCCCTGATCCTGTCGCTTCCAGTGCTTCTGCACCAGGTCTATGCGTTTCTCATGCCGGCCTTTGAGCCCGGCCGGCGAGGCCGGCTCCTCCCGCTCTCGGTCGCCGTGCCGCTGCTCTTCGTGGCGGGGGTCCTCTTCGGCTACGCGGTTGTGCTGCCCGCCGCGCTGCACTTCTTCCAGAACTTCAACAGCGGCGAGTTCAACGTCCTCGTCCAGGCCAGCCAGTACTACAAGTTCGCCGCCACGACTCTTCTCGCCATGGGCCTCCTCTTTGAGATCCCGGTGGCCATCCTCGCCGTCACCCAGGCCGGCGTGATCACCCCCGCGCAGCTCCGGCGCAACCGCCGCTACGCCATCGGCGCCTGCGCGCTCGTGGCCGCCGTCCTCCCCGGCGACGCGATCACCATGGCGCTGGAGACCGTGCCCCTCTACCTCCTCTTCGAGGTCGGCGTGCTCCTCGCGGCCATCGCCGGGCGCCGCGGCCGGCGGCGCGCCGCCGAGCTTGACGCCGCGCGCGCTTGACCGGGACCTCCGCGCTGATGACAATGCCGTCTCTCAGATGGCTGACCGCCGCTGCCCATCTCGCTGAACGGGGACCCGGCCGTATCCGAAGAACGCGACATCGGGGTCGTGAGGGCCTTCGAGCGTGGGCTCTCGGTGATCCGCGCGCTCAGTGAGCCGCCCGACGGCCAGACCCTGGCCGAGGTCGCGCGCACGACGGGCATGACCCGCGCTGCGGCGCGCCGCTTTCTCACCACCCTGGTCAGCCTCGGGTACGCGCGTCACGACGGTCGCCGGTTCTCCCTCACTCCGCGCACGCTCGAGCTCGGATACGCCTACCTCTCCTCGCTCGGGCTCCCGGAGATCGCCCAGCCGCACCTGCACGAGCTCGTGACCCAGGTCCAGGAGTCGTCCTCGATCAGCGTGCTCGACGGCGCCGAGATCGTCTACGTGGCCCGGGAGCCGACCCGCCGCATCATGAGCGTGGCCCTGAACGTCGGTACGCGCCTGCCCGCGCACATCACCTCGATGGGGCGCGTGCTCCTCGCCGCGCTGCACCCCGAGGGGGTGAGCGAGCTGCTGGGCACCGTGGAGCTCACGGCTCACACCGAGCACTCGATCACCGACCCCGACCGTCTCCTGGCCGAGCTCGGCGCGGTCCGCGACCAGGGCTGGGCGATCGTCGACCAGGAGCTCGAGGTCGGCCTGCGCTCGGTGGCGGCGCCGATCCGCGACCCGGCGGATCGCGTCGTGGCCGCGGTCAACATCTCGACCCACGCGAGCCGGATGCCGCTCGAGCTCGTGAAGGCCGACCTCCTCCCCCCGCTGCTCGAGACCGCCGCGCGGATCGGACGAGAGCTCCCGGGGACCCCCGCGCTGCGCTGAGGTAGGGTCAACCACCGTGCCTCCGAGCGCGCTGAGCGATCTCGACCTCCCGGAGTTCGACGAGTTCGATCCGGGCCTGCGCGGCCCCGCCTTCGACGCGCGGATGGCCGAGCTCGCGCGCAAGAGCTGGATCGCGCGCGGCCAGGTGGGTCACGTCGTGCTCCAGCGCGAGGCCGGCGAGCTCATCCTCCGCTCGCGCCAGACCGCCTTCCCGGCTCGCGTGCTGGCCGATCTCTTCAACATGAAGGACGGCGCGCTCGGCGAGGAGGTCGCCCGCAACATCCTCCACCTCGGCGGCGCCGATCACGGCCGCCTGCGTGGGTTGGTCAACCCCGCGTTCACGCCGCGCGCTGCCGATCGCTGGCGCCCGGTCATGCGCGAGTTCATCGCCGCGCTGTTCGCCGGGTGCGCGAGCGCCGGACACTGCGAGGCGGTGAGCGCGCTGACCAAGCCGTACCCAGCCATGACGATCGCCACGGTCGTCGGCGCGCCCATCGCGGACGCCGACCGCCTGGCCGACTGGTCGCGGTGGATCCAGCTCCAGTTCGATGGCCCCACGCTGGCCGAGCACCGCGACGAGGTCGAGCAGGCCTGCGTCGACCTCTACGCCTACCTCGACGTCCTCATCGCCGAGCGCCGCGCCGAGCCTGCCGACGACCTCCTCTCCACGCTCATCGCCGCGCGCGACGGCGCGGATCGTCTCGACGACGGCGAGCTGCGCAACCTCGTGCTCAACGTGCTCGTCGGCGGCGTCGACACCACGCAGTCCCAGCTCGCCCACGCCCTGCGGCTCTTCGCCTCCCACCCCGAGCAGTGGCAGCGCCTGGCCGCTGAGCCAGAGCGCGCCCCGGCCGCGGTCGAGGAGGTCCTGCGTGTGGCGCCGGTGACGCCGTTCACCGCGCGGATCGTCGAGTCCGATCTCGTCGTGCGCGACGTCCTGCTCCCCGCCGGCACGATCCTCCTCATCTGCGCCCACCAGGCCAACCGCGACGAGGCGGGGGGCGGCTTCGACATCTCGCGCGAGCCCGACGGGCGCCGGCTGCTGACCTTCGGCGCCGGCATCCACTACTGCCTCGGCGCCAACCTGGCTCGGGCGGAGCTGAGCGAGGCGCTCGCCTTCCTCGCCCCGCGCATGCCCCGGCTCGAGCTCGACGGCGAGCCGGAGTACGACTCGATCCACGGCATCTACGGGCTCACCGCGCTGCCGATCAGCTGGGACGGCGATGGGGGAGGCTGAGCTCGAGGCTCTGCTCGCCGACCAGGTCGCCTACTACCGCGCCCGGGCACCCGAGTACGACGACACCGCCCCCTGGCAGCACGGGGCGGGCGACGAGGTGCGCGCGGCGCTTGCCGCCTTCGCCCCGCGTGGCGAGGTGCTCGAGTTCGCCTGCGGCACCGGCGCGTGGACGGCCGACCTCGCGACGCAGGCGACGCACGTCACCGCGGTCGACAGCGCCCCCGAGATGCTCGAGCTCGCGGCCACACGCGTTCCCGCCGGCGCGGTCACGTTCCTCCGCGCGGACATCTTCGCCTGGCGCCCGGACCGCCGCTACGACGTCGTCTTCTTCAGCGCCTGGCTCTCGCATGTGCCGCCGCAGCGCTTCGAGGCCTTTTGGGCGCTTGTGGCCGAGAGCCTGAAGCCGGACGGCCGCGTCTTCTTCATCGACGAGCTCCCAGCCGTGGCCGCCGACGAGGAGACGATCCCCGGTGCCGTGGCGCCTACGGTGGCTCGTCCGCTGCGCAGCGGCGCCCGCCACCGGGCGGTCAAGGTCTTCTACGAGCTCGATGAGCTCTCCGCCCGACTGGCGCGGCTCGGCTGGGCGATCGAGACGCGCGCGGTCGACGAGCGGCTGTTCTATGCCACCGGCTCCCGAGCCCGCCCGCGTTAGGGCTCGAAGCTCGGATCCGGTGTGACCGCGGCCACGAGCACGACCGGCTCGGCGCGCCCGGCGAGTCCGGGCACGATCTCCTCGAGCGCACTCTCGACCCCCTCGACCGTCGTGCACTCGACGGCCGGGCAGCCGAAGCCACGCGCGATCTGCGCCACGTCGACGGCTTCGAAGTCGGGCCAGGGCCCCGCGCCCGAGGCCTGCTCGGCCAGGCGGTCCATGATCGCGTAGCCCCCGTTGGCGAGCACGACGAAGAGGACGCCGGCCCCGTAGCGCGCGGCGCTCCACAGCCCCTGGATCGCGTACAGCGACGACCCGTCGCCGAGCACGGCGACAACCGGGCGCTCCGGCCGAGCCAGGCGGACGCCGATGGCCGCCGGGAGGGTGAAGCCGAGGCCGCCCATCGCCGGGGTGAGGAAACCGAGCGGACGGCGGATCCGCAGGCGCCGGTGAAGCTCGGGCTTGTTCGACGGGCACTCCTCGAAGAGGACGGTGTCGGGCCCGAGCCGCCGGGCCAGGGCGTCGAGCACGTGGCCGGCGCGCAGCGGGGGGGCCGGCGGGGGCGGCTCGGGATCGCCGGTGAGCGCCGCGCCCGGGGAGGCTGGCGCGGAGCGCGGAATCAGCGCGACGATTCGCCGGCACAGTTCCGCCGGGTCGCCGATCACACCCAGGTCGACGGGACTGCGGTGGACCTCGCCGGCATCGTCGGAGATGACGACGAGCCGGGTCCCGGGGTTGACCAACGGCCCCTCGACGTAGGGGTACTGGCGGAAGACCTCGGCTCCGACGGTCAGGATGAGGTCGTGGCCCGCGAGCACCGCGCGCAGCCGCGCCCGGTGGGCGGGCAGGTGCCCGGCGAACCGGGGGTGGTCCTGGGGGAAGCCGGCCTGGGCGCCGAACGCCTCCTGCCACACCGGACAGCCGAGCGACTCGGCGAGCGCGACGACCGACTCCCAGGCGGCGGGGCCGTCGGCGCGGGCGCCGACGACGATCGCCGGCGAGGAGGCGCCCGTCAGCGCATCCGCCACGGCCTGGGCCGTGGCCTCGTCGGCGGCCGGCGGCCGCAGCACGGTCCGCGCACCGAACACCTCGTGCGACTCCGGGCCGGGGGCGAGCCAGTCGTCCATGGGGACGACGACGAGCACCGGCCCTCGGCCGCTGACCGCCTCGGCGAACGCCTGGCGGATCGTCCCAGGAACGTCCTGAGCGCGAACGGGCTCGTGCACGGCGAGCGGGTAGTCGCCCGCGAGGCCGGCGAGCCGGCCGGCCAGGAACGGCTCCTGGGCGAGGTGGCGGCGGTCCTGCTGGCCCACGAGCACGACCATGGGCGCGCGGTTCACGCGCGCGGTGGCGATGGCGGAGACACCGTTGCCGAGGCCGGCCGTCGTGTGCAGGAGGACGAAGGCGGGACGGCCCGAGGCGATGGAGAACCCGCTGGCCATGCCCACCACCGCGCCCTCGTGCAGGCCGAGGACGAAACGGAAATCCCCGGGCAGGTCGACGAGGAAGGGAACCTCGGTCGAGCCCGGGTTGGAGAAGATCGTCGTCAGCTCGAGCTCGCGTAGGAGCGCGAGGGTGGCGTCACGGACGGTCGGCACGGCCGCTCAGACGCTCATGCCGCCGTCGACCGGGATCCGGGCGCCGGTGATGAAGCTGCTCCCCGGGCCGGCGAGGAAGACAACCGTGTCCGCGATCTCCTCCGGCGTGGCGTGGCGGCGCAGCGGGATCATCTGCTCGAACACGGCGGCGGCACGCTCGGCCGACTCGCCGGTGGCGGTCGTCTCGACGCGGCGCTGGAAGTCGTTGTCGACCGGGCCGGGGTGGATGGTGTTCACCCGGATGCCCCGCGGCGCGGCCTCCTTGGCGGCGGTGCGCATGAGCCCGACGAGCGCGTGCTTCGAGGTGGCGTAGGCGCAGATCCCGGGGTCGGCGGTCAGACCGACGACGCTCGAGTTGAGAATGATGCTGCCGCCGTCGCGCATGGCGCGCAGCGCGTGCTTGCAGACGAGGAACGGCCCGCGCACGTTGACCGCCATGACCTCGTCGAAGACGTCCTCGGAGTAGTCGGCGATCGGGCCGATCTCGCCGAACACGCCGGCGTTGGCGAAGGCGATGTCGAGGCCGCCGAAGCGCTCGAGGGCGAGCGCGACGGCGTCGCGCACGAACGCCGAGTCGGTCACGTCGCCCACCGCGGCGAGCGCGTGCTCGTCGCCCAGCTCGCCTGCCACCGCCTCGAGCCCTGGGCGTTCGCGGTCGGCCAGGACGACGCGCGCACCCGCGGCCACGAGGGCGCGCGCGCTCGCCGCGCCGATACTTCCGGCGCCACCGGTCACGAGCGCGACACGACCCTCGAGCCGATCCAGTCCGGGCACTAGATCGGGTACTCCCGCGGTTGCTCCTGGATCGTGATCCAGCGCAACTCGGTGAACTCCTCGAGCGCGGCACGGCCGCCGAAGCGACCCCACCCACTCCCTTTGACTCCACCGAAGGGCATCTGCGGCTCGTCGTGGACGGTGGTGTCGTTGACGTGGCAGATACCGCTCTGGATGCGCTGGGCGAGTTCCAGAGCGGCGGGTACGTTCTCGCTGAAGACCGCGGCCGAGAGGCCGTAGTCGGTGTCGTTGGCCACAGCCACCGCCTCCTCGACGCCGTCGACCTCGATGACGGCGAGGAGGGGTCCGAATGACTCCTCGGCGTAGATGCGCATGTCCGGGGTGACTCCGGCGAGCACGGTCGGGGGGTAGCACGGTCCGTCGGCCTCGCCGCCGCTCAGCACGCGCGCGCCGTGGTCGGCGGCGTCGCGCACGAGGGCCGAGACCCGCTCCACCGCCGCGGCGTTGACGAGCGGGCCGATCGCCGTGGCGGCCTCGCGCGGGTCGCCGACGGGGAGCGCCCGCGCGCGCTCGGCGAGCTTGACGGCCAGCGGCTCGGCCACGCTACGGTCGACGACGATCCGCTCGGTCGACATGCAGATCTGGCCCTGGTGGAAGAAGGCGCCGAAGCTCGCGGCCGCGGCTGCGCGGTCGAGGTCGGCGTCGGGGAGGACGATCATCGGTGCCTTGCCGCCGAGCTCGAGGAGCACGCGCTTGAGGTGGCGGCCCGCCTTCTCGGCGATGATCCGCCCGACCTTGGTCGAGCCGGTGAAGTTGACGCGACGGGTGGCGGGGTGGGCGACGAGCTCGTCGACCACGTCGGCGGCGTCGGCCGGATCGTTCGTGATGAAGTTGATCACCCCAGCCGGGAGGCCGGCGTCGGTCAGCACCTCGGCCACCGCGGCATGGGTGCGCGGGCAGATCTCCGAGGCCTTGAGGACGACCGTGTTCGCGTAGGCGATCGGCGTGGCCACGGCGCGCGTGGCCAGGATCACCGGTGCGTTCCAGGGGGCGATGGCGATGACGACACCCGCGGGAGCGCGCATGGCCATGGCCAGCTTGCCGGGCACGTCGGAGGGGATGACCTCGCCGGTCATCCAGTAGGCCTGGGCCGCGGCCTCGCGGAGCATGCCGGCGGCGAGCTGGACATTGAACATCCCCCAGCCGAACACGCCGCCCGTCTCCTGGGTCACGGTGGCGGCGATCTGCTCGGCTCGCTCCTGCAAGAGGTCGGCCGCCCGCGAGAGGATCTCGCGCCGTTGTGCCGGCGCGCTCGCGGACCAGGCGGGAAACGCGGCCTGGGCGGCGCGCACCGCCGCGCTCGCGTCCTCCCGTGCCGCCGCGGCGGCCGTGCCGACGGGCTCCCCCGTGAAGGGGAAGCTCTGGCCGTACACGCGACCGGAGATGGCGTTCTTCCACTCGCCGCCGATCAACAGCTGCTGGACGTCGCTCATCGAACTATCTCCTCTCGCCGCCGGCTGGCGGACGGTCCCCGGGCCCGACCACGGGATCTGCGCGCCAGGCTATAGACTGTGCGCAACGTGGTCAACTGTTCGCAGAGCGCCCTCGGCTGATGGCTCGGATCGCTCCCCTCACCGACGCCGTCGCCGAGCTCGTGCACGACGGGGACAGCGTGGCCATGGAGGGGTTTACCCATCTCATCCCTTTTGCCGCCGGCCACGAGATACTGCGCCAGGGACGCCGCGACCTCGAGCTCATCCGGATGACCCCGGACGTGCTCTATGACCAGATGCTCGGAGCGGGTATCGCCCGCAAGCTCGTCTTCTCCTACGGCGGCAATCCGGGCGTGGGCTCGCTGCACCGCTTCCGCGACGCCATCGAGCACGGTTGGCCGCATCCGATCGAGATCGAGGAGCACAGCCACGCGGGTATGGCCAACCGCTACGCCGCGGGTGCCTCGAACCTTCCCTGCGCGATCATGCGGGGCTACGCCGGAACCGACCTGGCGAAGCACACCACGATCGCCTCGATCCGGTGTCCCTTCACCGGAGAGATGCTCACGGCCGTCCCGGCGCTCAACCCCGACGTGGCCATCGTCCACGTGCAGGAGACCGACCGCGAGGGCAACGTCCAGCTCTGGGGCATCCCCGGCGTCCAGAAGGAGGCGATCCTGGCCGCGCGGCGCTCGCTCGTCACGGTCGAGCGGGTCGTCGAAGCGATCGTGCCCCGGCCCGGCGGGATCATCATCCCGGGCTGGGCCATCGACGTCGTGGCGCTGACGCCCGGGGGCTCGCGGCCGTCGTACAGCCTGGGGATCACCAGCCGTGACAACGACTTCTATCGCGAATGGGATGCGATCAGCCGCGATCGCGACACGTTCACCGCCTGGATGAACGAGCATGTCTACGTGCGAGCGGCGAGGTGAACCGGTGAGCGACACCCAGACGGCGGAGACGAGGGCCACCCCGGCCGAGGTGCAGACGATCGTGGCCGCCCGGCGCCTCGAGCACACGCGCACCGTGTTCATCGGCGTGGGCCGGCCGAGCACGGCGGCGATCCTGGCCCGGCAGGTTCACAACCCCGAGCTCGTCCTCGTCTACGAGTCGGGCACGATCGGGGCCAAGCCGCACCGGATCCCGCTCTCGATCGGCGACGGCGAGCTGGCCGAGACGGCCGACTCGATCGTCTCGGTGCCCGAGATGTTCAACTACTGGATCGGCGCCGGCCGGATCGACGTCGCGTTCCTCGGTGCGGCCCAGATCGACCGCTTCGGAAATCTCAACTCGACCGTCATCGGCGAGTACGCCGAGCCGCGAACCCGCCTTCCCGGTGCTGGGGGCGCACCGGAGATCGCGGCGAGCTGCGGCGAGGTGATCGTCATCGCGCCCCACAGCACGCGCACGCTCGTGGAGCGACTCGATTTCGTCACCACGGTCGGGCACGGCGACGGGCCGGGCGCGCGTGAGCGCCTCGGCTTCCCCGGGGCCGGGCCCACGGCCGTGATCACCGAGCTCGGGGTGCTCGAGCCCAACCCCGAGTCCAAGGAGCTCGAGCTCGCGCAGATCCACGCCGGCGTCTCCCCCGAGCAGGTACGGGAGTCGACCGGCTGGCCGCTGGTCGTGCGCGAGGACCTGCTCGTCAGTCCCGAGCCCACCGGCGAGGAGCTTGCGGCGCTGCGCGAGCTGGTCGGCCGTCGATGAGCGCGGCGTATGTCATCGACGCGGTGCGCACGCCGTTCGGCCGCTATGGCGGGGGTCTCTCGGCCGTACGTCCGGATGATCTCGCTGCACATGTCGTTCGCGCCCTCATGTCGCGGAGCCCGCAGCTCGACCCCGAGCGCATCGACGACATGCTCTTCGGCGACGCCAACGGCGCGGGTGAGGACAACCGCAACGTCGCGCGGATGGCCGGCCTGCTCGCCGGATTTCCCACCAGCGTCCCGGGAAGCACGATCAATCGGCTGTGCGGGTCGAGCCTCGACGCCGCCATGCAGGCCAGCCGCATGATCGAGTCGGGTGACGCGGGCATCGTCCTCGTGGGCGGCGTGGAATCGATGAGCCGCGCCCCCTGGGTCCTGCTCAAGCCCGAGCGCGGTTTCCCGCGCGGCCACGAGCAGCTGCACTCGACCACGCTGGGTTGGCGCATGGTCAACCCCGACATGCCGTCCCAATGGACGATCTCGCTCGGCGAGAGCGCCGAGAAGCTCGCCGGCATCTACAAGATCTCCCGCGAGGACCAGGACGCGTTCGCGTTGCGCTCCCACCAGCTCGCCGTGCGGGCCTGGGAGATCGGGTTCTACGAGCGGTGGGTCGTGCCCGTCCCGAACACCGAGCTCCAACGCGACGAGACCATGCGCGCCGACACATCTCTGGAGAAGCTCGCGAGGCTCAGGCCGGCCTTCGTGAAGGACGGCACGGTCACCGCCGGGAACTCCTCGCCGATGAACGACGGAGCGGGCGCGGTCCTGATCGCCGACGAGGCGAGCGCCTCGGCCATCGGCCGCGAGCCGCTCGCCCGGATCGTGTCCCGCGGAGCGGCGGGGGCCGATCCCGACGTCTTCGGCATCGCGCCGGTGCAGGCGGCCAACCGGGCGCTCGAACGTGCGGGGATCACGTGGGACGATGTCTCCGTGATGGAGCTCAACGAGGCCTTCGCCTCCCAATGCCTGGCCGACATCCGCGAGTGGACCGGGTTGGACCCCGACCGGGTCAACCCAAACGGTGGCGCGATCGCGCTTGGCCATCCCCTCGGCGCGTCGGGCACACGGATCCTCGGCGGGCTCGCGCACGAGTTGAAGCGACGCGGTGGCGGCTACGGTGTCGCCGCGCTGTGCATCGGGGTCGGCCAGGGTCTGGCCGTCGTACTGGAGGGGTGAGGGGATTGACCGATCAGATCGAGAACGAAGTCCTGGAGTCCCAGAGCATCTACGACCCGCTCTCGGACACGCCGACGAGCTATGTCCGCGAGCCGCCCGACGCGCACCCGCCAATGGACTACGCGGGCTACAAGTCGACCGCTCTGCGCCACCCCACGCAGCCTCTCATCTACCTCCCGCAGACGATCAGCGAGATCACCGGTCCCGCGCTCGGAGCAAGCCGTGTGCGGCCGGGGGACAACGATCTCACCACCCAGCACGAGGGGGCACCGATCGGAGAGCGCATCATCGTCTCCGGTCACGTCTATGACAGCGAGGGCAAGCCGCTGCGCAACACCTTGGTCGAGGTCTGGCAGGCCAACGCGGCGGGCCGCTACCTCCACCGGTGGGATCGCTGGCCGGCCCCGCTGGACCCGAACTTCTCCGGCGCCGGCCGGTGCCTGACCGACGACGAGGGTCGGTACGGCTTCACGACGATCAAGCCGGGGCCCTATCCGTGGGGCAACCACCACAACGCGTGGCGCCCGGCGCACATCCATTTCTCCCTCCTGGGCCGCGCGTTCGCCCAGCGCCTCGTCACGCAGATGTACTTTCCGGGCGATCCGTTCTTCCCCTATGACCCGATCTTCAACTCGGTGCGGGACCCGGCGGCACGCGAGCGGATGATCTCCACGTTCTCGATCCATCGCACGGTCGCCGACTGGGCGGCCGCCTACGAGTTCGACATCTATCTGCGGGGCCCGGGCCAGACCCCGTTCGAGGCCGCGCTGTGATCTTCCCGACGACACCGTCTCAGACCGTCGGACCGTACTTCGCCATCGGGCTGCCGTGGCTCGAAGGGCACCACGTCGTCGCGCCCGACACCCCCGGGACGATCACGATCACCGGATCGGTGTACGACGGGGCAGGCGAAGTCGTCCCCGACGCGCTGATCGAGATCTGGCAAGCCGACCCCGACGGACGCTTCGCCGACCTCCACGGGCACGGTGGCCGCTCGGAGCTTCCGGGGTTCCGCGGGTTCGCCCGCTACGGCGAGGAGGACGGGGACGGCCGCTACGAGCTCGTGACCGTGAAGCCGGGGCGGCTGCCCGCCTTGGGAGGCGGGCAGCAGGCGCCGCATATCGCGGTCTCCGTCTTCGCTCGCGGCATGCTCAACCGCTGCGTGACCCGGATCTACTTCGGCGACGAGGTGCAGGCCAACGCCGAGGATCCGATCCTCGCCCGTGTCCCCCCGGCTCGGCGCTCGACGCTCATCGCCCTTACCGCCGAGGGCGGCTACCGGTTCGACATCCGTCTGCAGGGGCCTGGAGAGACTGTCTTCTTCGCTATCTGAACAGCTCGGCGACGAGCCTGGCGCGCCGGCCGAGGCGCCGGCGGCCCCTGCCTCGCGCCCCGATCGCCATTTCGTGCAGTCGCTCGACCGTGGGCTCGCGGTCATCCGCGCGCTCAGCATCCCGGGTGAAGGTCTGACCCTGGCCGAGGTGGCACGCGAGACCGGGCTCGCGCGGGCCGCCGCCCGCCGGTTCCTGCTCACCCTCCAGGACCTCGGATACGTGCGCTCGCGCGACCGCCGCTTCACCCTCACCCCGCGCGTGCTCGAGCTCGGGTACTCATACCTCTCGAGCCTCAGCCTGCCCGAGATCGCCCAACCGCACCTGCGCGATCTCGTTCAGTCGGTCAACGAGTCCTCGTCCGTGTCCGTGCTCGACGGTCTCGACGTCGTCTACGTCGCCCGCGAGCCGACGCGCCGGATCATGACCGTGACGATCTTCGTGGGCACGCGCTTCCCGGCCTACGCGACTTCGATGGGCCGCGTGCTGCTCAGCGGGCTGAGCGATGAGGGGCTCGAGGAGTTCCTCGCCCGCGCCGAGCTCGAGCCGCTCACCGATGCCACGATCACCGATCGCGAGGTCCTGCGCACCGAGGTTGCGCGCGTGCGCGCCCGGGGTTGGGCCCTCGTGGACCAGGAGCTCGAGGCGGGCCTGCGTTCGATCGCGGCTCCCATCCGCGACCCCCGCGGCACGGTCGTGGCCGCGGTCAACCTCTCCGCCCACGCCAGCCGGACCTCACTCGACGCACTCGCCTCCGAGCTGCTTCCCCGGCTCCAGGACACCGCCGCGGCGATCTCCCGCGACCTCGCGCTCGGCCTGCGCTGATGCGCCGTCGCTCGGCGGCTTGCGAAGGGCGCCCGCCGGTGGACGATGGTGAGGTCTACCAGCGGCTGAAATGCGGGGGCAACCGGGTAAGAAGGACCCGGAGGCGATGAGAGACAGGCCAGCGACACCACAGGACGGCTTTCCCTCCGATGGCGGAGTCGAGATTCTGTGCCTGCGCAACCTGCTGGGAGCGAAGGAGGAGCGGCTCTTCTTCAAGGACCTGCAGAGTCGCTTCCTGCTCGTCAGCGATGGGTGGCTGCAGGCCATCGGCCACGGCCTCTCCCTCTCCGAGGTCATCGGCAAGACCGATTTCGACTTCTTCACCCGCCCGCACGCCACCGCCGCCTTCGAGGACGAGCAGCGCATCATCCGCACCGGCGAGTGCATCCTCGCCAAGATCGAGCGCGAGACGTTCGCCGACCGTGCCGACGCCTGGGTGTCGACGAGCAAGTGGCCGCTGCGCGGAAACGAGGGCGAGACCATCGGCACCTTCGGCGTCTCGTGGAACGTGACCGCGCAGATGCAGGATCCGGCCACCGGATTGGCCAACCGGATGGCCTTCATGGATCGCCTCAAGCAGGCGCTGATGGCGCTCGAGCGCCAGCCCGGGCGCATTGCCCTGTTCTTCCTCGACGTCGATGGCTTCAAGCAGATCAACGACAGCTGGGGCCACCGGATGGGCGATCACGTGCTCGAGCAGATCGCCAGGCGCCTGGCCGGCGTCTCCCGCCGCTTCGACACGGTGGCCCGCTACGGCGGAGACGAGTTCGTCGTGCTGTGCACGGCCCTGCGCGAGAACGAGAACCTCAAACTCATCGGCCGGCGGATCATGCGCGCCGTGTGTGCGCCCATGGAAGGCCCGGAGCCGCTGACCGTGACGAGCAGCATCGGCGCCGTCGTGTGCTCCGACCCTCTCGCCGACCCCGAGGAGCTGCTCCACCAGGGCGACACGGCGATGTACCACGCCAAGCGTGGCGGAGGCGGCCGGCTCGCACTCTATGACGCCGATGTCCACCATCCGCTGCGTTCCCCCGCCCGCGGCAGCTAGCGCCGGCGTTACGCTGAAAGGGTGTCGGTCAACCATCCCGATCAGCTCGCCGGCCTGCGGCGCGTCGGCCGGCTCGTCCAGGAGACCCTGCGTACGCTGCGCCGCGCCGTCCGCCCTGGCATCACCACGGGCGAGCTCGACGCCATCGCCGCCGGCGTGTTCGCCGCTCACGGCGGCCGTTCGGGGCCGATCCTCACCTACAACTATCCCGGATCGATCTGCATCAGCGTCGGCGACGAGGTCGTCCACGGCATTCCCGGCCGCCGGAGGCTGCGCGGCGGGGACATCGTCACTCTCGACGTCGCCGCAGAGCTCGACGGCTATCACGCCGACGCGGCCACGACGGTTCCGGTCGGGAAGGTCAACCGGCGCTCGGAGCTGCTCATGGCGGCCGCGCGCGAGGCACTGGCGGCGGGCATCGAGGCGGCCCAACCGGACGCCCGCCTGCGCGACGTCGGCGCGGCGGTGCAGCAGGCAGCTCGCGCCCGCGGCTTCCGGGTCATCCCCGAGCTCACCGGCCACGGCATCGGCCGGGCCATGCACGAAGCGCCGACCGTCTACAACTGGCCCGCTCCCGAGGCCGACCTCGTGCTCGAGCCCGGCCTCGTCTTCACGATCGAACCGATGATCGCGGCCGGGAGCCCACGGATCGTCCTCGGGCGTGACGGCTGGACCGTGCGCACGGCCGACCACGGCCTCTCCTCGCACGAGGAGCACACGATCATGGTCGCCGAGAGCGGCCCGGTGATCCTCACTGCCTAGCTCGGGCGATCGTCTAGGCCGCGCGGAGGTAGGGGATCCCGCCGGCGGCATATCGCCGGGCGGCATCGACGAAGCTCGAGAAGAGCTCGGCATGGGCCTCGCGCTCGATCAGGCACTCGGCGTGCCACTGGACGGCGACCGCGAACTCGCGGTCGACGGCCTCGAGGCTCTCGATGCATCCGTCCGCGGCACGGCTGGTGACGATGAGCCCGGCGCCGATCCGGTCAGCCGCCTGATGGTGGAACGAGTTGACCTTCAGGCGCCGGCGGCGCACGATCCCGGCCAGCCGGCTTGGCCCCTTCAGGGTGACCCAGTGCGTCGGCTCGGTCCCGGGCTTCTCCTGGCGGTGCGCGATGCTCTCTCCCAAGAGGTCGGGCACATGTTGGTGAAGCGTCCCTCCGCGCGAGACGTTGAGCAGCTGGAGACCGCGGCAGATGGCCAGTACGGGGAGCCCGCGGGCGTCCGCCGCACGGGCGAGTGCCAGCTCGGTCGCGTCGAGCTCCTGGCACGTCGGACCCAGCGACTCGTGCCGACGCGCCCCGTAGGAAAGCGGATCGAGATCGGGGCCACCCGACAGGCAGATCCCCGAGACCGAGTCGAGCAGGGACTCGAACGCGGTGGGGTGCAGCGGCGGGGCGACGACGGGAACGCCCCCGGCCGCTTCGATCGCCTTGAGGTAGGGCATCCCAAGCGCCATCTCGGGCTGCGGCGGCTCTCCCTCGCGGGTGGCCGTGCGGAGATGGGACGGGCGCAGCTCGGACGTCGTCACTGCGATCAGCGGACGAGACTGCGTGTGGGATGGCGGGATGGTTCCTCCTCTTCAGCCGGGCTCGTGCAAATTGCCTGACGACGGAGCCCAATGCTTCTCGCCGCACCGGTCTCTGCCATTGGCCGTGTGGCCAGGATCGCTGGCCGAAGTCAGTCCGCAGGGCCGGTACTCGGCACCGCGCCTGCACGTCATGATCGGTTCCCAGGTGTGTGCGCTTGAGAGAGGACAATGTTCCGCAAGGGTCGGATGGACGTGACGAGCACAACCGGCTCGGCCCAGCACGCGCTCCCGGAGTGGGCTCAATGGCAACCCTCGCCGGCGTACTGGCTGGGCATGGAGGAGGAGGCGATGCTGCTCGATCCGGCGGACTGGTCGCTCGCCGGGAGCACCGAGGAGCTGCTGACCGGATTCCCGCCGGAGCTCGCCGCGCAGATGAGCGCCGAGACGCACGACGCCGCCCTCGAGCTCACCACGGCGCCCCATGCCTCGGCCGCGGCGGTGCAGGCCGAGGCGGCGCGGCTCCGCGCGGCCCTGCGCGATGGGCTCCTCGCGACGGGCCTGCGTGCCGCCGTGTCCGGCACCCATCCTTTCGCGGTGTGGCGCGACGTCCACGTCTCGCGAGGCGCCCGGTACCAGCTCGTCTATGAGTCGATGCGTGAGCTCGCCCGTCGCGAGCCCACGTTCGCCCTGCACGTGCACGTCGGCGTCCGCGAGCCCGAGGCGGCGCTCGGGCTGCTCAACCAGGTGCGCGCCCACATCCCACTGCTCCTCGCCCTGTCCTCCAACTCGCCCTACTGGCAGGGGCGGGATAGCGGGCTGGCCTCGGTCCGGACACCGATCTTCCAGGTGTTTCCGCGCGTCGGTATTCCCCGGGCGTTCGCCTCCTACGCCGAGTACGTCGAAGTCGTCGACCAGCTCATCCGCTGCCAGGCGATTCCCGAGCCCACGTTTCTGTGGTGGGACGTGCGCTTGCAGCCTCGCCTCGGGACGGTCGAGGTACGGATCATGGATGCCCAGACGACGGTGGCCCGATCCGGCGGTCTTGCCGCGCTCGTCCAGGCGATCGCCCACCTGGAGCTCGAGGAGGGGTATCACCCTCCCGCCCTCGTCCACGCCCAGGAGATCCTGGGCGAGAACCGCTTCCTCGCCGCCCGGGACGGCATGGACGCGCAGCTCATCGATCTGGTGAGCGAACACAAGGTGGCCGCGCGGAAGTGCCTCGCCGACCTTCTGCACGCGGTCCGTCCGCACGCCCAGGAGCTCGGTTGCGAACCGGCGCTGGAGTGCGTCGAGGAGATGGCCGCATTGACCGGCGCCGAGTGGCAGCGCCGGCATGCGCGCGCGTCAGATCTCACCCACCTCGTGGCCGACCTCTCCGCAGCGTTCTGAGTCCTGGACGGGCGCTCAGCGGCCGAGCCAGCGCGGCGGGTTCTCGACGAACACGGTGTCGAAGACCCCGTCGTCCATGACACCCTGTTCGCGCAGCCAGGGCACGACCTCCTCGAAGACGAGGGTCATCGACCAGTTCCGGATGGCGCCCGAGGCCTCGATCTGCGGGATCGCCTCAGCCGGGAACCAGTCGATCGTCGCGCAGTAGTCCTGGGAGATGACCACCCGCTCGGCGTGCCCGCGGCGCAGGAGCTCCGCTGTGACGGCGTTGCGCTGGTCGATGGGGAGGAACATCTCGAGCCCATATCGGTCGAGCCCGACGTAGACGCCCTGGTCGAGCAGGCGCTGGATGTACTCGACGTCGCCGCTGTCGCCGCAGTGGGCGATCTGGATCTTCTCCGGCGCCACCCCTTCCTCGAGGAAGATCTCGACCTGCCGCGGCCCGGTGTTGGCCGCCGGCATCGAGTGGGCCATGATCGGCGCACCGGTCTGCAGGCAGGCGCGCGCGCACGCGCGGTGCACCTTCTCGACGTTCGGGGTCACCCCGGCGGCATCGGCCGCGCACTTCAGGAAGGCGGCCTTGATCTCGGTGCCCTGGACGCCGCCCTCGATGTCGTCGATGAAGTGGGCGGCGATGAGGTCGGCGTCGCGGTTCTCGAAGTAGTGAGGAAGGAAGTCGTAGGTGTAGATGCCGGTACAGGGCACGATGGTGACCCCGGTCTCGTCGGCCACGCGCTTCATGAAACGCACGTCGCGCCCGCCGAACATAGCCGTCGGATCGACGACCGTCCGCACCCCATGGGCCTTGGCCGCATTGACTGCCGCGACTGCGGCGGCCAGCTCGGCGGCCGCGTCGTAGCGTCCGGGCCAGTTCTCGGCCACCGCCTCGTCGCGGAAGCGGACGTGCTCGTGAATGAGGGTGAGCCCGAGCGCGCTCGCCTCGACGGTGCCGTGAACCGTCTCCACCGTGCTCATCGCAGCGGAGCTCCCCACTCGGTCTCTTCGCGCAGCTGGCTCTTGAGCACCTTGCCTCCAGGGTTTCGGGGGAGTGGGTCGGTGCGCAGGGCGACGTACTGCGGCACCTTGAAGTCGGCGATCCGCTCGCGAACGTGGGCGATGACCGCGTCGACGTCGAAGCCGTCGCCCGCCGGCACGATCACCGCGCCGACCTTCTCGCCCATCATGTCGTCGGGCACGGGCACGACCGCGGTCTCGAGCACGCCGGGCGCGCCGGCGAGCGCCGACTCGACCTCGATCGAGTACACGTTCTCGCCGCCGCGGTTGATCATGTCCTTGGCCCGGTCGACGATGTAGAGCAGCCCCTCCTCGTCGATGCGGGCGAGGTCGCCGGTGTGCAGCCAGCCCTCGAGGAAGGTCTCGGCCGTCGCCTCGGGCTTGTTCCAGTAGCCCTGGACGACGTTGGGCCCGCGGACGAGCAACTCGCCCACGCCGGACTCCGCGTCGGGCTCGTGGAGCGCGAGATCGACCACCGGCATGGCGAAGCCGACCGAGTCGGCATGGTCGACTGCCTCCTCGTGCGGAAGGTAGGAGGTCAGCGAGCAGGTCTCGGTGAGCCCGAAGCCGTTGCCGACGCGTGCGGTCGGGAAGGCGTCCTTGATCGTGTGCACCGCGCTGGCGGCGATCGGGGCGCCGCCGTAGGAGACCCAGCGCACGTGGCTGAGGTCGGTCTGGGTGAAGAGCGGGTGGCGCGTGAGCGCGTGATAGACGGCAGGCACCGAGGTGAGCATCTGGATGCGCTGGAGGCTGACCGTGCGCAGGAATCCCTCGAGGTCGAGCGCGTTGGGGAGGATGAACGTTCTTCCCCCGAGCTCGTTCAGCGGCAGCAGTTGGCTGTTGCAACCGGTCACGTGGAAGAGGGGAACATTGATCAGCGTGGCCAGCGACGGGCCCTCGGCCGTCTCGACGCCGATGCAGCGAAAGGCGTTCTCGGTGTTGGTGAGGAAGTTGGCGTGCGAGGTCATGGCGCCCTTGGGGAAGCCCGTGGTCCCGCTCGTATAGAAAATCGCCGCCAGGTCCTCGGGACCGAGGTCGTCGACCGCCACGGGATTCCCATCGGGAAGGGCCTCGCCGGGCCGGAACACGTGTCCGGCGCCCGAGTCGGAGACGACGTAGGCGATCTCCGGCTCCTTGAAGCGAGTGTTGACGGGCACAACGGTCAGGCCGGCGAGCTGCGTGCCCCAGAAGGCGAGCACCCAGTCGAGCCCGTTGGGCAGGAGGATCGCCGCGCGGTCTCCCTTGCCGTGGCCATTCGCCCGGAGCCCACCGGCGACGCGCGCCGCTCGCTCCCACAGCTCGCCATAGCTCACCTGGCCGCCGCCCACTTCCGCGACGGCCAGGGCGCTCGGATCGCGCTCCACGCTCGCCCGGAGCATGTGGACGAGCGAGTCGGGGCGCCCGATGTAGCGGGCGACACCGTCGGCTCCGCGCTCCACGCCCGACTCGTCGAAGGGATTGCGGCCACGGGTCGCCGCTTGCACTGTCACCGCTGTCCTCCTCTCAGCCTTCGCCCGGCCAGTGCGGACACTACCGCGCGATCGACTCCTCGAAGTACGCCGTCACGGTGTCCGGGTCGAGCGGCTCGATCAGGGCGGCGCGAATCGACTCCTCGTCGGGCCACCCGGACGCGAGGATGCGCGCCCCCGCGGCCCCGGCGTCGTAGTCGGTGCTCAGCAGCTCGGGCGCGCCGTCGAGGACCCGCAGCCAGCGTGCCGCACCGGAACCTTCGTAGGGCATGCCGACGCTCCCCGCGTTGACGGCACGCACGGCGCCAACCCGGCGGTCGTCCTGCTGGTGGGTGTGGCCCGCCACGACGAGCCGATCGCGGACACCGGCCAGCGCCGACGCCCACCGGGCCGGCTCTGAGCGCCGGGTGAGGATCTCGGTGTCCCGCCGAGGCGTGGCGTGGCAGTAGAGGACTCCGTCCACTCTGACCGTGAGGGGGAGCAGACCGAGCGTACGGCACCGCTCGGGACCGAGCTCGGCCGCCGTGAGCGCCGCCGTCCGTGCCGGCACGTCCTCGGGCGCGATCACCGCGCCCGGTCGGGCGGCGGCCACCTCTCGCTCGCCGTTTCCGCGGATCCAGTGGACCGGGCCACCGATCTCCTCCACGCGCTCGATGACGGCCCGCGCGAACGGCCCGGGAACGGCGTCGCCCCCGACGATGACCGCATCGCGCTCCTGCGCTCGTGGGTCGCGCAGGACGGCGTCGAGAGCATCCAGGTTGCCGTGGATGTCGTACAGCGCGAGAACGCGCACGGCGTCAGTCTATCGCAACCGATAGGTTGCAGGTCTGTCGGAGGCCGCAGCTGCGGCGTCCTTACCTCGCGGGTAATCGACGGGGGGAGTGCCGGCTGGCAGGCTCCGCCGCATCAACCACTTGCCACCAGGAGGCAGATATGACCAGTCCGGAGTCCGTCGTCAGCAGCTACATCGCCATGTGGAATGAAACCGACGCCGGCCGCCGGCGCGAGCTTGTCGCGCGGACGGTCACCGAGGACGCGACCTACCTCGACCCGCTCATGCGCGGCGAGGGCGTGGACGGCATCAGCGCAATCATCGCGGCCGCCCAGCAGCAGTTCCCCGGTCACAGCTTCACCCTGCTCGCCGGTCCCGACATCCACCACGACCGGGTGCGCTTCACGTGGTCGCTCGCCGACGGCGAGAGCGATCCGGTGGCGCTGGGCACGGACTTCGCCACCGTCGATGGCGACGGTCGTATGCGTTCCATCACCGGCTTCCTCGACGCCGCCCGACCGCCCGCGTCATAGCGCCAGGCGCATCTCGTGCTGGCGCGCGATCACGTTCGCGCCCAGCCCCTCGAGCGCACGCGAGGCCGGATCGTCCGCGGGCACGTTGGCCAGGCGGAGGATCCGGCCCGCACCGGCGGCCGCGCGCAGGACGCCGGCCGCCGCCCGCTCGTCGCGCGCAGCGATCTGGAGCACGGTGACCTGCTCGGGGCCGTCCCGGAACAGAGCGGCCCCCGTCCAAGCGCCCTCGGCCTCGACCACCACAGCCGCGAGTTGCGCGCGCACCTTGGCGACCGCTGGGTCGGAACGCTGCCACGGCTCCGGGGCGCGCCGATGCTCGGCGATCCAGGCGTGTGCCTCCTCGGTCCCCACCCGGCGTCCGTCCCCGCCCGCGTCCGCGGCCGGGGGACGCGACCACACGACAACGTCGCGAACTCGCGTGAACCCCAGCTTCTCGTAGAGCGCGACGGCGGCCCGGTTGCGGTCGATGACCTCGAGCCAGGCCGCATCGCAACCGCGGGCGGCTGCCGCGGCGAGCCCCGCGCGCAGCGCCTGCTCACCGAGGCCGCGCCGGCGGTGCGAGGGCGCGGTGCCCATGCCCGCCACCCACGCCGTGGCGCCGCGGCGCGCGATCAGCGCCAGGGCGGCCGGATCGGGGTCGCGGACGGCGAACGAGGCGTCCAGGTCGACGTCGTTGACCGCCAGGTGCTCGCGAAATGCATCCTCCCCGAGCTGCAGGGGGACGAGGTAGTCCGAGAAGCCCCGGTTGAAGAGCTCGCGCAGCTCGTCCGGCGCAAGCTCGCTCGCCGTGATCAGGGTCATCCCGCCAGCGCCTTCATGCGCTCTGTCCACCAGTCCTCCGGCGCGAGTGAGAACGCCATCTCGCGAGACTCGTAGTCGAGCTGGGTGGCAAGCACGGTGATCGACACGATCATGTCGTGGATCCAGTCGTCGCCGAACTCGTCCGCGTGCTCGCTCCCCACGCTGGCGCGGATCAGGCGCCGGCGCCGGCCGTCCTGGTCGGGCGCCGGCTCCTTGTGGGCGAGGACGGCGCTCAGCCACTCGAGCCGGCCCTGGAGCTCGACGTGGCGGTCGAGAAGGTCGGCGTACGGCGCCGCCCCCACCATTACGCTCGCCCATCGGGCGATGACCTCGCTGGCATGTCCGCTCAGCCGCTCGACGGTCAGCTGGAGGACGTTGCGCCGCTCGGGATCCTCGAGAAGGGCGGTGGCCGCCTCGGAGACCCGGGGGCGATCGATCGCCACGCGCGCGCCGGTGAGCAGCGACTGCACCGTGCCACTGCTCACCTCGGTGAGGCCGAGGAGCTCGACCATGCCCGTCCACGTGAGGCGGGCCGACTGGACGAGAGCGAACATCGCGCTCTGGGCGACGAGGTTCCAGCGTCGCCGCGCCCGGCGTTCGAGCGCCTCGTTGATCAGCGCGACGGCCACCGACGCCACGAGCAGGCTCGCCAGCAGCGAGGTGAGCATGGCGTGGTGCTCCCAGAACGTGCCGATCACGAAGTCGGACGCGAGCGCGAGCGCGAGCAGGGCCGCGCCGAGCGCGGCAGCCATGATCCAGCGGCGCTCCCCGGGGGCGACCGGCAGTCTCTTCATTGCGCTGAACACTACGTCGCACAACCGGGCCGAGGCGGTTCGCCGCGCGCGTTACAGTGCAAGCCATGACCGTCGTCGTGCTCACCGGGGCCACGCGGGGGATCGGCCGTGCCGCGGCGATCGAGCTCGCCCGGCGGGGCGCGGAGCTCGTCATCGTCGGCCGGGAGCCCGAGCGCGTGCGTGCCGTGGCGGCCGAGGCGTCCGCGGCCGGCGCAGGAGCGCCCGTGCACGAGTATGTGGCCGACCTCATGCTCATGTCGGGCGTGCGCACGCTTGCCGATGAGCTGCGCGAGCGCTTCGAGCGCATCGACGTCCTCGCCAACAACGCCGGCGCGCTGTTCGCCTCGCGCCAGGAGACCTCCGAGGCGCTCGAGCGCACCTTTGCGCTCAACCATCTCGCTCCATTCCTGCTCACCAACCTCCTCCGCGACCGGCTGGCCGGCGGTCGCGTGGTGACGACGGCGTCGGATGCCCACGAGGGGGGCCGTCTCGATCTCGGCGACTTGCAGTCCGCCTCGGGGTCCTACGCGGCGATGCGCGTGTACGGGACCTCCAAGCTCTGCAACATCCTCTTCACGCGCGAGCTCGCGCGCCGTGCGCCCGAGCTCCAGGCAAACTGCTTCCATCCCGGCATCGTGCGCACGGGCTTCGGCAAGAATGAGAACGGCATTTGGAAGGTGCTCACGACCCTCGGTTCGCCGTTCTTCCGCTCGCCCGAGCGCGGTGCCCGCTCGCTCGTCTGGCTCGCCCTTTCCGGGGAGGCGGCGAATCTCACGGGCGAGTACGTGCAGGACGAGAAGGTCGCCACCCCGAGCGGCCAAGCCCAGGACGACGCCCTGGCGCACGGCCTGTGGGATCGCAGCGCCGAGCTCGTGGGCCTGCCTACGCTCGCCTGAGACTCGGACGGGCACGACCTCGCGCGCTCCCGGGCGGATCGTTCGAGAACGTCTAAGGGCAGGACATCTAGCGCGTGGGATCGAGCCGGGCCGAGTAGATCGAGGGCGCGCCGAGCCGGCGCGCGAGCACCGTCGCACCCGTCACCGCGAGCAGGAGGGGGACCATGAGCGGGTCGGTGTGATGGACGAGCTCGAGCATGAGCACGACCGCGGCCAGCGGCGCCTGCATCGCGGCGGCGAGCACCGCCCCGCCGCCGATGATCGCGTAGGTACCCGGGGCGCCGCCCGGCCACAGCAGCGCCCAAAGATGACCGAGGACGCCGCCGAAGAGCACGCCCACCATGAGCGTCGGCGTGAACAGGCCACCCGGAGTGCCGCTGCCCAGACAGGCCGCGGTGACCGCGGGCTTGAGCACGAGGAGAACGGCCCCGAGCCCGAGTCCGACGCTGCCCGTCACCGCGAGCTGCACGGTGTTCTTCCCATTCCCGAGGAGCTGGGGATAGGCGACGGAGAGCGCGCCCAGGGCGAGCAGAACCCCGACCGGCGCGACCACGGCCCGCCAGCCCGAGATCCGCAGGCGGTGCACGCGGGCGATGACCCGCACCCAGCCCACGGCGGCCAGCCCGGCGAGCGGTCCGGCGATGGCCGCCCACACGATCTGCGAGGCGGAGACGCCGTAGACCGGGATCCGATATGTCGGGGCGTCGGGGACCACGATCCACGCCGTGGCGGTGGCGAGCAACGACGTGGCGAGCGCGGGGAGCACGAGCGGGAGCGTGACCGTGCCGAGGAGGACCTCGAGCGCGAAGAGGGCGCCTCCGAGGGGGACGTTGTAGACGGCCGCCATGCCCGCTCCCGCCCCGCAGGCCACGAGTAGCCGGCGCTGCCAGGCCGGGATGCCGAAGCGCTCCGCGAGCCGGCTCGCCGACGCCGCGCCGGCGAGCTGCGGCGCCGCCTCGCGGCCGAGGGAGGCGCCGAGGGCGACGACGACGATCGAGAGGATGCCCCGGCCGAGGCTCGGCCAGAGAGCGACGTGGCCGTCTTCGAGCCAGAGCGCCTCCGAGACCTCCCGGCCTCCGAACCCTCGGACGCGGCGCAGCACGATGGCGCCGAGGCCGGCGAGGATCCCGCCCCCGAGCACGACCACAACACGGTGCGCGGCCGAGACGTGCTCGACCCCCTGGAGGAACGTGCCCCTGCGGTACGCCCAGGCGAGATGCTCGACCTCATGCAGGAGCGCGATGAGAGCGGCGCCCCCGAGGCCGGAGATGACCCCGATCCCGGCGACGAGAGCCCAGAAGCCAAGCGTGTAGCTGGCCACGATCCCCTGTCCGGGGACGTTTGCCTGGGGGGACGAGTAGCGGTCGGGGGCGGTGGACACCGACCTATTTCAGCCTTCGGAGCACCATAGGTCAAAGACGAAATATCAGTATTATTGACTGTAATCACCTATGGATAACCGTCGCGTTCTCTACTTCCTCACCACCGTCGACGAGGGTGGTGTCACCCGCGCCGCGCGGCGATTGCACGTCGCCCAGCCATCGCTCTCGCAAGCACTGCGCAGTCTCGAGGCCGAACTTGGCGTCGAGCTGTTTCATCGCGTCGGTCGCGGTCTGCGCCTTTCCGCGGCGGGCGAGGCCTTCGTCGGGCCTGCGCGCCAGGTGCTCCGGACCATGGACGCCGCGCGCGGGGCCATCGCGGGTGTCGTCGAGCTCGAGACGGGCACGCTCGAGCTCGCCGCGCTGGCCACGCTCGCGACCGACCCGATGGCCGGCCTCCTCGGCCGCTTTCGCGAGCGCCATCCGGGCGTCCGGGTGCGTGTGCTCGAGCCGGACACCGCCGATGGCATTAGCACGCTCGTACGCGAGGGAGGGTGCGAGCTGGGGCTCGCACACCTTCCGCTGCCGCGAGACGGGCTTCGCGCGCGGCCGCTCGGTGACCAGGAGCTGCTCTTCGTCTTCCCGCCCGACGCCGGCGCGGAGAGCGGACACCCGCTCGGTGCGCGCGAGCTCGCGCGCACGCCGCTCGTCGTCAGCCCACCCGGAACCTCGACGCGCATCCTGCTGGAACAGGCGCTCGCCGCCGTGGGCGTCATTCCGACCATCGCGGTCGAGACCGCGGCGCGCGAGGCGATCGTCGCGCTCGTGCTCGGGGGTGCGGGGGCGGCCCTCCTGCCTGCGCCGCTGGCGCGCGAGGCCGAGCGCGGTGGCGCCGCCGTCCGGCCCGTCCGGCCGAGGATCAGCCGCACCGTCGGCATGGTCCACCGCGACGGGCCGCTCTCTCCGGCGGCCCGCGCCTTCCTCGCCCTCGCGACGGAGACGACTACCCGGCCGGGGCGATCGTGACCCGGGTCGCGTAGACCCTGGTCCCGGCGGCCTGTGCCTGCGCGGTGTACTCCTGGTAGCGGTTCGAGGGACCGAGAGCGACCGCGATGCGCAGGCGCCCGCCACGGCCGGCACGGACCCGGCGTAAGCCCATCGCGTGGGGGCCGGAGAACGTCACCTCGTACACGCGTCCGGGCCGGTACACGGCCGGGGTGAGCACGGTGGCCGACCCACTGCCGCTCAGCACGAAGCCCTGCCGGCCGGCATGCGCCAGCGTGGAGAACTCACGCGCGCGACGGTGGGTCCTCACCGTCCAGCCGTACACGGCGTAGACGTTGTCCGCGCTCGTGAAGGTGATCCGTCCCGGGATGCCGGCCGAGTGGGCGAAGTCCGCCATGACCTTCGGGATCGACCACGCCAGGTCGCGCGTCCAGTAGGGCCAGGAGTGCGTGCCGGGTCCGTAGGGGTCGAAGTAGGCGTGGATCCCGAGGGCGTGGATCCTCTTCTCGAAGAGCTCGTTGTCGACGTTCACGAGCTGCTCGATTGCGCTTCCGCCGGCAAACGACGCCGGGGTATCGAGCGGACCGTACTGACCGTTGCCCCAGTACATGTACATCTTCGTCGCGGCCAGGTTCGGCGCCAGCGTGGCGGGATCGTGCGCCGCCCAGTTGACTTCGTCGCTGACCGGGCTACCGAAGAACGTGTTCGGGGCCACGTGGTCGAGGGCTACCTCGGTGGCGTTGATGATCGCCTCGGCGCCGGCGTGCGCCTCGGCGTCGTAGGCGATGTCCGGCGCCCCCGAATAGCCGAGCGCGATCCCGAAGAGGTCGGGATGGCGCGCGGCGTAGCTGAGCGAGCAGAAGCCGCCCTGGGAGAGACCGGCGATCGCTCGCTCGCCGCGGGCGGGACGCGTTCTGAGGTTCGAGTCGACCCACGGGACGAGCTGATCGATGTGGAAGGTCTCCCAGCTCTCGGCGCCGTCCGGCCAGTTCGAGCACCATCCGCCCCCGCCGTCGCCGATGGCGATGTCGGGCATCACGGTGATGAGCTGCCGTTTTCCGATGACCTTCTCGGCGGCGCCCTTGAGGACCCAGTCCGATGCCGTGCCGCTCGTCCCGTGCAGGAGATAGAGCACCGGATAGCGGCGGTGGGGGTGGGCGGCATACCCCGAGGGGAGGAGGATCCAGACGTTGAGGCGGGCCGGGATCGCCGGCGTGTGCACGACGAGAGCTCGCACGCGCGGATCGACGCGCATGACCGAGACGATGGTCAGGCCGTGGCCGCTGCGCAACGTGACCGCGCTCGCCGCGGCCGGGCTGAGCAGCGCGACTGCGAGCACGACCGCGACGATCATCCGCCTCCGCTTCACGCCTGGAGCCTAGAGCCCTCAAGCCGTCGGCTCGGATGCCGAGGACCAAAAGGCGATGGACTCCCGTTACCTGCTTGTCGTCCTCGGCGTGGCCCTGGCCGGCTGGGGCCACCTGCTCGTGCACGACCGCCTCGGCGCCGGAGCCGTGTGGACGCGCCTTGACGCTCGCTTTCCGCCGGCTTGCCGTTCGTCGCCGGCGCTGGCGGGCGCGCTCCTGCTCGCCATGGGCACCCTCTGTGCGGTCCTTCCGATGGCGGGCTGAGCGCTCACTTCAAAAACTGGCCTTTTTTGCCGATAGGCGACTCGTGGAGTCATCGGCTGCGTGCACGCCAGTCGCGGACATCGACAATGGGACCCGGAATGTGCGGATGGTGTGGCGCGGCATCGTGCTCGCCCTTCTCGTCGTTCTCGCCTGGCCCGCCGTCGCGTTCGCGGCGTTGACCTGGACGGGTCCCTCCACAATCGACCTTCAGGGCCACGCGGCTCTCGTCTCGATCGCCTGTCCCGCGACCGGGCAGTGCACGGCGATAGATCAGCTCGGCGAGGCGGTGACGTTCAACCCGGCCTCGCCGGGAGCCCCGACCCCGGCGACCGTCGATCCCGCCCCGGGGTGGTCGGCGGGGCAGGCGGCGGCAGCCGCTCTGGCCTGCCCGTCGAGCACGCAGTGCACGGTCGTCGACGCCAAAGGCGCGGAGGTGACGTTCAACCCGCTCTCGCCCGGATCTCCAACGCCCGTCGCCGTCGACGCGCAGGGCCTGGTCGCTCTCGCCTGCCCGACGAGCACCTTGTGCGCAGCCCTCGATGCCGGGGGCGGTGAACTCGCCTTCAATCCCCGCTCGCCCGGCACCCCGTCCGTCCACAGCATCGACAGCACCGGGAGCCTGACCGCGCTCGCCTGCCCGTCCACGTCGCAGTGCACCGCTGTCGACACAGGCGGAGACGCGTTGACCTTCAATCCGAGCTCCCCCGGCGCGCCCACGCCGGCGACGGTCGACGCCGGCAACGTTCTCAATGCGGTCGCCTGCCCGAGTGCCTCGCAGTGCACCGCCGTCGACAACTCCCAGGGCGAGGTCACGTTCAACCCGGCCTCGCCCGGAGGCGCCAGCCCGGTCACGATCATGACGAGCATCGGCGGGTTCACCCTGGTGAGCTGCTCCTCGACCACGCAGTGCACCGGGGTTGACAGGGGTGGGGCCGAGCTGACCTTCAACCCAGCCTCGCCACACGCCCAGGCGCCCGTCGCGGCCGCGGGCAGCGGCACGGCCACTGTCGTCAGCGCCGCCTGTCCGTCGACCCTGCAGTGCACGACCGTCGACGACACCGGCGCCGAGGTGACGTTCAATCCGCAGACGCCCGGAGTCCCGACCCCGACACTCGTCGATCAAGGCGCGGCCACGGCGCTCAACAACGTCTCATGCCCCACGGCAACCCAGTGCACGACGGTCGACGGGATGGGCCAGGAGATCACCTTCAACCCCGCGTCGCCCGGCGCCCCCACCCCGGTGACGATCGATGCGGGCGGGCTCGGCACGGTCTCCTGCCCCTCGGCCACCCAGTGCACGGCGACGGCGGGCTCGAACGGCGAGGTGACATTCAACCCACTCTCGCCGGGATCGCCCGTACCCGTGTCCGTGGGCACGAGCGGGCCGATCGCCTGCCCCTCGACCACGCAGTGCACGATCCTCGGCAACTCGGTTGAGGTCACCTTCAACCCGACTGCGCCGGGCTCGCCGACGCCGACCTGGATCGCCTCGAGCACGGCCTATCTCTTCGCCCTGGCGTGCCCCTCGACCTCGGAGTGCACCGCCGTCGATTTCGCCGGCGGCTACGAGGTCACGTTCAACCCGGGCTCGCCGGCGGGTGCCACGACGGCGCCGCTCGAGACCTTGAGCGGCGGGAACGCCATGTGGGCCGTGGCCTGCGCCTCGATCACCCAGTGCACGGCCACTGACTCCAGGGGGAACGAGGTCACCTACGACCCGGCCTCCCCGGGATCCCCGTCTCCCGTAGCGGTCGACAGCGGCCAACTGCTGGGCGACATCACCTGTCCGTCGAGCAGCGAATGCGTCGCGGTCTCGGCCGGGCACGAGGTCAGGTTCAATCCCGCCTCACCCGGATCGCCGAGTGCCGTCTCGGTCGACTCCGCGCCGTACGGCCTCCGCGTGTCCTGTCCCACCACGTCAGAGTGCACGATCGTCGACCAGAGCGGGCAGGAGGCCACATTCAACCCTGCCTCGCCGACCGGATCCCCGGTCTCGATCGACCACGACGCGGTCGGCTCCCTCCAGGCGCTCAGCTGTCCCGCCGCCGCCCAGTGCACCGCGCTCGACACGACAGGCACGGAGACGACCTTCAACCCGACCTCGCCCGCCTCGCCCACCGTCCACCTCGTCAACGCCAACGCCTATCCGGCCATCGCCTGCCCGACGACGAGTCAGTGCACGCTCGTGGCCGGCAGCGGCCAGGAGATCACGTTCAACCCGTCCGCGCCGGGCAATCCGACCCCGGTGACGCTGGACGCCGGCCAGTACTTCGTCGCCATCGCGTGCCCCGCGGCAACCCAGTGCACAGCGATCACCAACACCGGCTCCGCGGTGACCTTCAACCCGGGCTCTCCGGGCTCACCGAGCGCCACCGCGATCGACACCGCCGGCGCCACCACGGCTGCCATCTCGTGTCCGTCGACCACGCAGTGCACGGTCGTCGACTCGGGCGGGATGGAGGTCACGTTCAACCCCGTCTCGCCGCCCGCCACCCCGAACCCGACAACAGTCGACAGCGCCGGACTGAACGATGTCGCCTGCCCCTCCGCCACGCAGTGCACCGGGGTCGACATCCTGGGCAGCGAGGTCACGTTCGACCCGACGGCACCGGTGGCGCCGACGCCCGTCAGCCTGGGAGACGCCGATCGGATCGCCTGTCCCTCGACCTCGCAGTGCACGGCGATCTCCGGAGGCGGTGCGGTGACCTTCGACCCAGCCGCACCCGGATCACCGACCGCGCTCGCCCTCGACGAGTCCTGGCTGAACGCCATCGCCTGCCCCACGGCCACGCAGTGCACGGCGATCGACGCCAACGGCCAGGAGACCACGTTCGATCCCTCGCGCGCCGTCAGCCCCGCGGCCACCCCGGTTGACGCCACAGCGACGCTGGACGACATCGCGTGTCCCGCCAGCAGCCAGTGCACCACGGTCGATAACGCGGGGAACGAGGTCACCTTCAATCCCGCCTCTCCCGGCGGCTCGTCGCCGACGACGCTCGACCCCGGACGGAACCTGACCGGCGTCGCCTGTGCCGCGACGACGCAGTGCACGGCCGTCGCGAGCTCCACGTCCGGCGTCCGCGAGGTGACCTTCGACCCGCTGGCGCCGGCCGGGGCCAGCCCGATCGCCCTGCCCGATCCCAGCAACCCCTACCAGCCGGCCGATCCGGTGGCCATTGCCTGCCCTGCCGTCGACCAGTGCACGCTCGTCTATTCCAACAACAACTACGGCGTCGAGGTCACCTTCGACCCCCAGGCGCCCGGCTCCCCTGCCCTCGTCGAGATCGACAGCGCGGCGGCGGCGACGAGCGACGTCGAGCTCGTCGGTGTCGCTTGCCCGTCGACCAGCCAGTGCACCGCCGTGGACAGCGCGGGCGGGATGGTCACCTTCGACCCCGCGACTTCGCCGGTGTCCCCGCCCGCCCCGAGGCAAGCCGCCTCGAGTGCCGCCGGCATCGCCTGTCCGGCGACCACGCAGTGCACGATCGTCGGCACCTTCGGGGCCGCGACCTTCAACCCGCAGTCCGCCTCCGCGCCCTCCGTCGACGCGACCGGCAGTGGTTCCCAGATCGTGTGCCCGTCGAGCACTTTCTGCGTCGTCGCCCGTGGCAACGGGATCGCTCAGGGCGACCCTGCCGTGGCCGGAAGCTGGACCGCGGTGTCCGTTCCCGGCGCTAACCAGCTCACAAGCGCGGCCTGCGCCACCGCGGCCCAGTGCGTCGCTGTCGACAGCACCGGCCGCGTGTTCACCGGCACCCAGCCCGCGCCGCCCGTGCCCGTCAACACAGCCCTCCCCACGATCACCGGCACGGCGGTGCAGGGCCAGCTGCTCACGGCCGCGCGCGGCACGTGGACCAACAGCCCGACTGCGTACACCGAGCAGTGGCTGGATTGCGACGGGACAGGCAGCAATTGCGCGGCCATCGCCGGCGCCACCGGATCGACCTACCGGCTCGCCGCGGGCGACGTCGGCCACACCGTCCGCGTCCAGGAGATGGCGAGCAACGGCGGGGGCAACGCGGCGCCGGTGAGCTCGCTGGCCACCGGCGTCGTCGGATCCACCATGCCGGTCAGCTCGGCTCCCCCGTCGATCAGCGGGAGCGCCATGCAGGGCCAGACGCTCGGCGAGGTTCACGGCACCTGGTCAAACAGTCCCACGGGTTACGCCTACCAGTGGGAGGACTGCGACACGAGCGGTCGCTTCTGCATGCCCATCGCCGGGGCGACCGGGCAGACGTACACGCTCACCCCGACGGATGTCGGCAGCACCATCCGGGTCATCGAGACCGCGGTCAACGGCTCGGGCAGCGGCGCCCCGACGGCCTCGGCGCCGACCGCGGTCGTCGTGCCGCCGCCTCCCGTCAGCCTCGCGCCGCCCTCGATCGCCGGCGACGTCGCGCTCGACCAGCTGCTCAGCGAGATCCAGGGGGTATGGGCGAACAGCCCGACGAACTACACCTACCAGTGGGAGGACTGCGACGCCTCGGGGAACAACTGCGCGGCCATCGCGGGGGCGACCAGCTCGGCCTACACGATCGTGGGGAGTGACCTCGGGCACACCCTCCGTGTGCTCGAGAGCGCATCGAACGCCGGCGGGTCCGGGGCCGTGGTCGGCTCGGCCGCGACCGCGGTCGTTCCATCGCCCGGAGCGCCGGCCACCGCGCCGGTCAACAGCATCGCGCCGGCCGTCGCGGGCGCCGACCTCGTCGGCACCCGCCTCTCGGCGTCGAGCGGCACATGGGCGGGGAGCGCGCCCATCTCGTTCGCCTTCCAGTGGCAGCGTTGCACCCGGACGTGCGTGAACATCGCCGGGGCCACCTCGAGCCACTACACGCTCGGCACGCTCGACACCGGGGCTTCCGTGCGCGTTCTGGTGACCGCGAGCAACAGCGCCGGTCGCGCGCAGGCGGACTCGGGCAAGACGCACGCCGTCACCGTGGCCCACGTTTCCGCCAGCGCGACACGGGCGTTCCTCGCCCAGGCGATGGCCGTGCACAGCAGCGTGACCAAGCTCAGCCAGCTCCTCACGCACGGCGGCTATACCGTCTCGGTCCACGTCCCCACACCCGGCCGGCTGTCGGTCTCCTGGTATGCCGCCTCGGGCCACGGCGGCCGGATTCTCGTGGCCACGCTCAAGCTCGCCTTCAACCACGCCGGTACCTTCCGCATCCGCGTCAAGCTCACGCACGGCGGGCGAGCGCTGCTCAAGGCGGCGCACCGTCCGAAGCTGAGCGCGACGGCGTCGTTCACCGCGCTCGGGGCAGCCCGCGCGACCTCGGCGCGGGCAAGCAATCTCTCGCGCTGACCGGCGGTCGTTCTAGAACTCGCCGCCGGCGCATCTCAAGCTCGGCCGGGCGAAGGGCGATACACGAGTGAAGGGCTCGTATGGCACCGAGACGAGGGCATAACACACACGACCGCAGCGCCTCCGAAGGCGGCTTCACGATGATCGAGCTGCTCGTCGTCATCCTCATCATCGGCATCCTCGCCGCTATCGCGCTCCCCAGCTTCGTGAAGCAGAGCACGAAGGCCCAGGACGCCGACGCGAAGGCGATCGCCAGTGTCGCCCAGACCACGATGGAGACCTACGCCACCGATCACGGCAGCTATGCCGGGGCCACGGTCTCCGCGCTCAACTCGATCGAGCCGACGCTCATCACCTCGAGCACGAGCGACGCCTACCTCTCGGCGGTCAACGCGACCTCGAACACCTACACGGTGACCGCCACCAGCCCGCCGACGGGCGACGCATTCGTCATCACCAACACCTCCGGCAGCGTCGCCCGCACGTGCACGACGAGCGGCACGGGCGGCTGCTCGTCCACCGGAACCTGGTAGCCCAGCGGCGCCGCTGAGCGAGGGAAGCGCCGCTCCAGGAACGCGGTCGCGTCGGTGCTACCGGCGTACGAAACCCTCACCGGTCAGTACGATCCCGGCCAGGGGGAGGCGACGATCGAGGAGGAGACCGGGATGCAGGGTGCGTGTCGGTATGAGGTCAGAAACGTTGGTGCTAGACGAGCGAGGATCTGGCTCGGAGCGATCGTGACGGTCGCCGCCCTGCTCGGGGTCGCCGGCTCAGCCCAAGCCTTCAGCTTCACCACCTTTTCGATCAGTCCCTCGACGACGCTCGCGGCGGCGCACCCCGATGTGACCATCGGGACGAGCTTCACCTACTCGGACACGAGCGACACCGTCAAGAGCCTCTCGGTGTATTTCCCGGCCGGTCTCATCGGCAACCCGAACGTCGTTTCGAAGTGCACGACCACGCAGCTGGCCGCCGACTCCTGCCCGGCGAGCTCGCGGATCGGCACGGTCACGGTCAACGCGACCGCGCTCGGCATCGTCGGGCCGGTGAGCGCCCCTGGCTCGGTCTACAACGTCGCGCCCACCGGCACAGAGCCCGCACGCATCGGCATGGTCATCCGGCCGCTCGGCGGTCTGCTCGGCAAGGTCTCGATGTCCGGACCGGTCACCGTCCAGATTCCCGGCGACCAACGCCTGATCTCGACGTTCACCAACCTGCCAAAGACACTTCCGCCGCTCCTCGGAATCCTTCCGGTGCCGATTCAGATCAACTCGATCTCGCTCACGCTCGACGGCCTCGTCAACAACGGCACGGCCGCGTTCATGACCAACCCTACGAGCTGTGGTTCCGCGGTCGGGCTCGCCCTCGCGAGCTCGTATGAAAATTTCAC
Source organism: uncultured Solirubrobacterales bacterium (assembly GCA_963795525.1). Lineage (GTDB taxonomy): Bacteria > Actinomycetota > Thermoleophilia > Solirubrobacterales > Solirubrobacteraceae > Palsa-465. The sequence continues at coordinate 71,169 of CAWCIA010000004.1, read as the reverse complement.
TGGCTGGCTCCTCGGTGGCTTTACGCCGACCGACTGCGCCCACGTACCTTTCAATCCGGGCATCGGTTTCTCCTTCGGCGTGCCCACGGCAAGCACTCCGTCCTCCCTCAACGTGACGGTGACGGTGCCGGCGGCCGAGCTGCCGCGCCGCCAGTCGCACGTGATGTCCAGCACGGTTCTGCTTCCGCTGGGAACCGGCATCAACCCCGCGGCCTTCGCCACGCTGACCCAGTGCACGGACGCCCAGCTTGCCACGGGCTCGGCCGCCCCCGCCACCTGCCCCGCAACCTCGCAGGTCGGGACGGTCACGTTCGCAACGCCGCCGCTTGGCAACCTGCACGGCAAGGTCTTCTTTGCCACGGGCACGACGGCCAATCCGCTGCGCCTGTTCATCGAGATCGATGTCGACGGCCTGTGGACAAAGCTCATCGCGGTCAACAGCTTCTTCGGGCCCTACATCGTCTCCACGCTGAGCGGTCTGCCGCAGGTGCCGTTCACCGCCTTCACTCTCTCCTTCACCGGAGGCCCTGACGCGCTGGTCACGACGCCCCCGTGTGGCACGCAGCCCGGCTTCGGCGTCTTCACCCCGTGGAGCGGCAATCCCAATCAGGTCGTCCAGTCCAACGTGACGATCTCCCAGACCTCGACCGGAGCCCCGTGCCCGTCCACGAGCAGCTCGTCGAGCGCGGCGCACCTGGCCACCGCGGCCAAGCTGGCGAGCGCGGTCCGCTCAACGCCCCGCGGAGGCCTGAGCCGGACGCTCGCCCGCGTGCTCGGGCGGCCCACGAACGGCGGTCTGCGCCGTTAGCGCTTGGCCTCTTCGATGTCGCGGCTGGAACCGCGGGGACCTGACCGTTCCTGGATCAGGCCTCTTCACGCCACCGCAGCGCATGGCGTCGCGCCCGCGGCAGCTTGCTCACGATGAGGTCATAGGAGTCCTCGATCATGTCCCTGATCATCACGTCGGGGAGGGAGCCGTCGAGGATCACGGTGTTCCAGTGGCGCTTGCTGAGGTGGTAGCCGGGGAGGACCGCGGAGTGGGCGTCGCGGAGCTGCTCGGCGAGGCCGGGCTCGCACTTGAGGCTCACGCGCAACGGGATGGCGTCGAGCCGCGAGATGGCGAACACCTTGCCTGCGACCTTGAACACCGAGTTCGTCGCACCGAAGGGGAACGTCTCCTCGGATCCCGGGAAGCTCAGGCAATGCTCGCGCAGCTCGTCGGCGGTCACCCGCCCATGGTGACGGCTGGGCGTACGATGGGCCGGCTGCCGCAATGGGCGACGCCGACCTTCAACAGCTCTCGGATCTCGTTCCCTTCGCGGGAACGCTCGGGATCGAGCTCGTCGAGGCGAGCGCGGAGGTCGTCCGGGCGACGCTCACCTGGGCGCCGGAACGCTGCACGATGGGTGGGCTCATGCACGGGGGCGCACTCATGGCGCTGGCTGACAACGGGGGCGGGATCTGCGCCTTCCTCAACCTGCCCGAGGGTGCCCAGGGGACCGCGACGATCGAGTCGAAGACGAACTTCCTCCGGGCGGTCCGCGAGGGCACGGTGACCGCGAGGACGCGGCCGCTTCACAAGGGCCGGACGTTGATGGTGCTCGAGACTGAGCTCGTCGACTCGGCCGGCAGGCTCGTCGCCAAGGTGACCCAGACGCAGGTCTTCCACTACCCCCGGGCCTGAGCCAAATGCCCCACGCGGACGTATCTGCAGGCCCCGTTGGGGTGTGGATCCCGCCCGGCGCGCGTGCGAGCCCACGCCGCCATATATCGCGCCCGCGGGGGGACTTGAGCTGCGCCGCTGACTTGGGCCGATACGAGGGCTTGGGCCGATGCGAGGACTTGGGCCGATGCAAGGGCTTGGGCCGCCCGCGAATCGGGGCCGCCCGGGACTTTGGCTCCGCCGCGAATTGCGCCGCCCGGCGCGGCTCAGTCTGAAGGCGGCTGGTAGCGCAGCCCGTCGAGCGCGATCTCGAGGATGTGCTCGACCTGCCCGGGCTCGGAGGTCGGGATCTTCGCGATCCCGCCGACCATCTGGATGATCTCGGCCAGGTCGGTGTCCGGGCGCACGGCCTGCGCGGCCTGTGCCCGCTCGAGCAACGGCTCGCCGGCGGCGAACAGCGAGGTGCGGCAGCTTTGGAAGAGCGGAGCGCTCTTGTCGAAGTACTCCATCAGCTCGTGGGCGAGCGCCTGCTTGGTCACCATGTAGGCGACGAAGCGGTGCATCCAGGCGACCAGCGCGTCCCAGGGGTCCATCCCCTCGAGATCACTAGCTGAGCGACAGAGGTCCGCGACCTCGTCGACGTAGACCGCCTCGAGCAGGGCCTGTCGGCTGGGGAAGTGGCGGTAGAGCGTCCCGATGCCGACCTCGGCCCGCCGGGCGATCTCCTCCAGCGAGGTCGACGCTCCGCGTTCTGCGAATGCCTCCCGAGCCGCCGCGATCACCTTGTCGTAGTTGCGCCGGGCATCGGCGCGCATGGGACGACTGCGAAGGGGCTGTTCGGTGTTCTCGGTGGTGCTCATGTGAAGGTTCCGAAATTTCGCTTGACAAACCGGAGGGGGCCTCCGCTATAGTCTTATCCGGAGGCTTCCTCCACATATGTTCCGGAGGGTTCCTCCAGTTTAGCACCGGAACCGCCTCAACTCCACTCGCTTCAGCCCCCCAACGTCACGGAATCAGGTATGCATCTCGCCCCTTCACAGTCCGCCGTCACAAACGACCGCCGGCGCTGGATGGCGCTCGTGGTCGTCTGCCTCGCGCAGCTCATGATCGTCCTCGACACGACGATCGTGAACGTCGCGCTGCCCTCCATCCAGCACGATCTCGGTTTCAGCCAGGGCAACCTCACCTGGGTCATCAACGCCTTTCTTGTGACCTTCGGCAGCCTGTTGCTCCTCGCCGGGCGGCTCGGGGATCTCCTCGGCCGCAAACGCGTCTTCCTCTCCGGCGTCGTCATCTTCACCGCCGCATCCGTGCTGTGCGGCCTCGCGTCCAGCCAGGGCGAGCTCATCGCCGCCCGCTTCATCCAGGGCGCCGGCGCCGCTGTCCAGGCCTCGGTGATCCTGGCAATCATCGTGACCGAGTTCCCCGCCCCGGCGGACCGCGTCCGCGCGATGAGCGCCTATGTGTTCGTCGCCGTGGCCGGCGGCTCGCTCGGCCTGCTCGTCGGCGGTGTGCTGACCCAGGTCCTGAGCTGGCACTGGATCTTCTTCGTCAACCTGCCCATCGGCCTGGCCACGATCGCCCTCGGCCAGGCGCTGATCCCCGCGGACGTCGATGTCGCCGGCGGCGGCCACATCGACTGGCTCGGCTCGGCCCTCGTGACGACGTCGCTCATGACGGCGATCTACGCGATCGTGCAGGCGACGAGCCACGGCTGGGGATCGAGCCAGGTGCTCGGCTTCGGCGCCCTCGCCGCCGTGCTCATGGCCGCCTTCCTCACCCTGGAAGCGCGGATCGAGCATCCGATCATGCCGCTGCGCATCCTGGAGCTCCGGGGGCTCGTGTCCTCGAGCGTCGTCCGCGGCTTCCTCGTCACCGCCATGTACTCGACCTTCTTCCTCGGCACGCTGTACCTCGAGCACGTGCGTCACTTCACCGCCCTGCAGACTGGGGCCGCCTTCCTGCCCTGGACGATGACGGTCGGGGCCCTCTCACTCGGCATCACGGCGCGCCTGGTCAACCGCTTCGGCGCCATGCGCGTGCTCCTCACGGGGATGGTGATCGTGATCGCCGGCCTTGCCCTGCTGAGGACGGCGGGACCGCACACGAGCTTCTTCCCGACGATCTTCCTGGCCTACTTCGCCGTCGGGCTCGGCATCGGCAGCGCGTTCATGCCCCTCCTGTCCCTGGCCATGGAGGACGTGCCGGCCGCCGACGCGGGGCTTGGCTCCGGAATCATCAATGTGTCCCAGCAGCTCGCAGGCGCACTCGGGCTCGCGGCCCTTGGGACGATCGCCACGAACCACACGCACGCCCTCGAGTCAGCGCACCACAGCGTGGTGAGCTCGCTCATCGGCGGCTACCACCTCGCCTTCACGATCGGGATCGGGAGCGTGGCGCTCGGAATCCTCAGCGCCCTCGTGCTCCTGCGCTCGCGCCGCGGCGAATCGCTCGTCGAGATCGAGGAGGAGCTCGTCATCGAGCCGGCCGGAGGTGACCGGTTCGACGTCGCGCCCACCGAGCTCGAGCACCAGGCGGCCTGATGGCCGCCGTCGATAAATATCTTGCCTGGAAAGGACCTGCCATGCAGACCATGACTTCACCGACCGGCCGCCAGCGCGTGCGGGTGGCCACCGACGCGATCGTCTCGGCCTACATCCACGAGATCTCCCGCCAGCCGGACGACGACGTCCGGGCGCCCGCGGCGCTCCGGGCGCGGCCCGGGCCGCGCGTGCGGGGTGCCGAGGCCATCGCAGGCGCGTCCGCGCGCCCGGCTCGCGTTCGGGCGCGTGGCGACCGCCCGCTCCCCTTTCGTTCAGGTCGCCCCGCGGTTGCGCCGCAGGCGGCGTGATATGACGCGCATCACGACCTTCGCGACGTCCGGCGCGTCGTGAACCCGGACCGGCACCTGGGCGCGCGCGAAGGCGAAGCTCAGCCACAGCGGGCCGCGGCCGTGCAGGGGAGTCGGACCAGCCAGGGTGACGGCCTCACCTCTCTCGCGGGGCACTCTCTGGCCCGTGACGCAAGCGGCGTGAATCGATACGCCTATTGCGTCTCGGTCCAGGCTCCGAGCATGTTGCCTTCGGTCGCGGCGGCGTAACGCTGCACGCCTGCCGGCCGCGCACGAGCGAGGGCGGAGCCCGATGCCCCACTCGACGCGCACGGAACGCGCGTTGGGGTGCGGTGCCCGCTCCGTCCTGGGAAAGCCCCAACGCGGCGTTTGCCAGCCACGCGTGGGGACTTGCGCCCAATCGTCCCGAGGCGAGGCGGACGGTCCGCGATCACCTCAATCGCCGAGCGCCCACGGCCCCGACCCAGTGCGGGCGTCGGCCAATCGGGCTTGATTGACATCGAAGCGCCGTGGGTACCCGCGCGAAGGCATGCGGTCCATCCCGAGTGGGAGGAGAGAGCGGTGAGGCACGAGCGCGCGAGGGTGACCGGGGAGATCAGCGGGCAGGCGGTCAGACGGGTCGGCGTCGTCGTCGCGGTCCTGGCGATCCTGGCTCTGGCGCTGCCCGCGGCCGGCGATTCGGTTGGCTCCAGCACCCCGATCTATCGCGACCGCTCGTACTCGTTCGCCGAACGGGCGGCCGACCTTGTTGCCCGGATGACCCTGGATCAGAAGGCCAGCGAGATGAACAGCAGTCTCGCGGCGGCCATCCCCAGCCTCGGCGTGAAGGCCTGGAGCTGGTGGAACGAAGCGGCCCACGGAGTCGCCGAGGAGGGTGTCACCAACAACTCGAATCCGGTGTCGCTCGTCAACACGACGTCCTACCCGACCTCGCTCTCGCTCGGCTCGAGCTGGGATCCCGCGCTCATGAACCGAGAGGCCAGCATGATCGCCGACGAGGCGCGCGAGGTCGAGGAGGACAACACCGAGAACATGGACTTCTACGCGCCGGTGGTCAACCTCATGCACGACCCCCGCTGGGGGCGAAGCGACGAGGCGTTCAGCGAGGATCCGCTGCTCACCGCGCAGATCGGCTCGCAGTTCGTGGACGGCATGCAGGGTCAGGGGATGAACGGGAACCTTTTGCCCGAGTCCGGCGGCTACGCCAAGACCCTGGCCACGCTCAAGCACTACACGGCCAACAACAGCGAGGTCAACCGCTTGACGGGCTCCTCGAACATGGATGAGCGGACGCTCGAGGAGTACTACACCGAGCAGTTTCGGAAGATCGTCCAGCAGGCCCATCCCGGCTCGGTCATGAGCTCCTACAACGAGGTCAACGGGATCCCCTCGCCGGTCAACGTGAAGCTGATCAGCACGCTGATGCGCGAGACCTTCGGCTTCGGGGGCTACTTCACCTCCGATTGCGACGCCATCTATGAGGTCCAGAACGGCCACATGTGGGTGCCGCCCGGCAGCTCGACGCCCGTCAACGCCGTGACCCGCCACGCCTACGCGCTCTCCGCCGGCGAGGACCTCGACTGCAACCAGGGCTACAACGACGGACACAACTACGGCAACGAGCTGCCGACCGCAGTCGCCCAGCACGTCAAGACGCAGACGGACACGTTGAGCGAGAACGATCTCGACGTTTCGCTCGAGCGGTTATTCACGGCTCGCATGAAGCTCGGCGACTTCGACGCCGGTGCCGGTGTCGTGCCGTGGGTCAACCAGGCACGCGCGCGGGTGCCAAAGGGCACCTGGACGAACTCGGACGCCAATCTGGCCAAGACGGAGACGCCTCAGCGTCTCGCCATGGCCCGGCGTGCAGCCGACGAGGGCATCGTCCTGCTCAAGAACGCGACGACCAAGCGCCGCGACGGCTCGGAGGGCAAGCTGCTGCCTCTCCACGTCCCCGCCACGGGCCCCTTCAAGGTCGCGGTCATCGGCTACTTCGCCAATCCCGCCGACATGTACCTGGGGGACTACTCGAGCACCCAGGGCGTCTATGGGCAGCGCAACGAGGTCAACGGCTACCAGGGCATCAGCGCGGCCATCCACGCCATCAATCCCCATGCCGTGGTCGATTGGTATCCCGGGGTGACCGGGGGCACCTTGGCCTCGCAGCTGACCACGGTCGATTCCGCCTCCGTGGCGGCGGCGAGCCACTACGACGCCGTCGTCGTCTATGTCGGGGCCGACGCCTCCACGGCAACCGAGGGCCAGGACCGGCCGGACGTGTCGCTGCCGGGCGCGCAGGCCTCGCTGATCAGCCAGGTTGCCGAGCGCAATCCCAACACGATCGTGTACATGGAGACCGACGGCATGGAGGACGTGACGAGCTTCGAGCCGAAGGTTGCGGCGATGCTGTGGAGCTCGTACAACGGCATGCGCAAGGGACAGGCGCTGGCTGATGTCCTACTCGGGAAGTACGACCCGAGCGGCCGGCTCCCGTTCACGTGGTACCGGAGCGCTTCCGAGCTGCCCCCGATCACCGACTACGCCATCCGGCCCGCGGACGGCAATCCCGGCCGGACGTACATGTACTTCCGGGGCCCGGTGTCCTATCCGTTCGGCTACGGGCTCAGCTACACCACGTTCCGTTTCTCGGATCTCCGTCTCAGCGACGCGAGCCCTGATGCCAACCAGACGATCCGAATCAGCACCGCGGTAACGAACACCGGGCCGAGCGCGGGCCGCGAGGTCGTGCAGCTCTACGCGAACACGCCGGATGCACCCGCGGCCCTGCAGCGCCCGATCAAACGCCTCGAAGCCTTCCGGATCGTGTTTCTGCGGCCGGGGCAGACGAGAACGGTGGGCTTCAGCCTGCCCGTGGCGAATCTCGCGTTCTTCAACCAGAACGCCGGGCGCTGGCAGGTCGACGACGGCCGCTACGGCCTGCAGGTGAGCACCTCAAGTGCCGATGCCGACATCCAGCTCGCCCGGGACATCACCGTCTCGGGCACGCTCACGCCGTCGCTGAGCGTCATAACGGCGCAGCCGACCATGCCCGGCGATCAGGCGCGGGACGTCCACGACCGCCTGATCTTCCCCGGGCATACCGGCGTGGAGCCGCATCTGACCGTGGCCATGAGTGACGACACCCTCTACGGATACGTCACCAAGGGCCAGAGTCGTCCCTATCCGGCGGGCATGACATTCGCCTACCACAGCGATCATCCCGGCGTGGTAGCGGTGCTGAGCGACGGAGCGATCCGCACGACCGGAGATCCCGGCGTAGCCACGATCACCGCCACGGTGACCTATCGCGGCGTCACGCGGTCCGGCCAGTTCGTCATCGACAACACGGGGAGCAGCGGGGGTCCGGGCTACTGACCCCGGGCATCCTATAAAGCCGTGTGAGCGCGCACATGCCAGCGTTTGCCGTGGCCGTAGCCGGGTAAGGCGGACCGTCATGTTCGGCGGAGGGAGGCCCCGATGAGACGGTGGTTCGCGTACCTGCTGGCGCTGGTGAGCTCGTTCACGGCGTTCTCGATGCTCCCGGCGCTCGCCGCGGCGGCTCCCGGGGCCACCGGCCCCGCACAGGTCACGGCCATGCCGGGCTCGGGTTCGGCCACGGTGCGATGGCAGAGTCCGGTCACCGTCGACGGGGCACCGGTCAAGTCCTTCACCGTCACCGCCTCGACGGGCCAGCAGATGACCGCTGAGGTACCGAACGACTGGGCGATCGTCCCCGGGCTGCGCAATGGAACGCCCGTGAGCTTCACAGTCACCGCGACGAGCTCGGCCGGGACGAGCTCCCCCTCGGCAGCTTCGGCGCCGGCGACCCCCCACGCCATCGCGCCGCCGAGCCATGTCCTGCGCGGGAGTCCCGAGCAGGTGCGCTACGACCGCTACTCGGTCATCATCGGTGGCCGGCGCGTGCTCCTGTGGGCCGGGGAGTTCGACTACTACCGGCTGCCCTCGCCGTCGCTGTGGATCGACCGCCTCCAGGAGATGAAGGCCGCGGGCTTCAACGCGGTCAGCATCTACTTCGACTGGGACTACCACTCGGCCGCGCCCGGCGTCTACAACTTCAGCGGCGTCCGCGACGTCAACCTGCTGCTCAACGACGCGCAGCGGGTGGGCCTCTACGTCATCGCCCGTCCCGGCCCGTACATCAACGCCGAGACCGACGCAGGCGGGCTGGCCGGATGGCTTGACTCCGAACCCGCAGGGTCACGGACCGACGATCCGCAATACCTCGCGGCCGCCGACCAGTGGCTCTCGGAGATTGACCCGATCATCGCCGCCCACCAGATCACCCGTGGCGGCGACGTCGTGATCTACCAGATCGAGAACGAGTACGGCTACACGAACCCCAACGGCGAGGCCTACTTCGGCAACCTCGAGGCGCAGGCCAGGGCCGACGGGATCGACGTCCCCACGGACACCAACGACGTCGGCTCGTACGCGAGCGGGTGGGCGCCCGGGACCCCGGATGCGCCCGATCTCATGGGCTCCGACCAGTACCCAGAGGGCTTCGACTGCACCATGACGAACGTCTTCACGGCGCCGCCCGTACTCACCGGCTACCACGAGCCCGGCATTCCGCTCGCGGTGCCGGAGTACCAGGGCGGGTCGTTCGACTCCTGGGGCGGGGTGGGCTATACGGCCTGCGCACATCTCACCGGGCCCGACTTCGAGAACGCCTTCTACAAGTACTACATCGCCCAGGGCGCCACGTTCCAGAGCCTCTACATGGCCGTCGGCGGGACCGACTGGGGCTTCAACCCGGCGCCCTTCATGTACACGTCCTACGACTACGGCTCGCCGATCTCCGAGCCCGGAACGCTGTCCTTCAAGTACCCGGAGCTCAAGCTCGTCGGGGAGATGGCACAGGCCCTGCCCGACCTGACGATGACCGACCAGGTCACGCCACCCACCGTGCCCGGGCTGACGATTTTCGAGGAGCGCAATCCGGTCACCGGAGCCACCTTCCTCTACCTGGGCAACTACGGCACGTCGTCCATCACGACGACGCTCCCGTACGCGCCCGGCAAGACGGTGACCGTCCGCGGCCACGAGGCCAAGTTCCTCGTCTCCAATGCGCGCTTCGGGGGCCAGCACCTGATCTCGACGACCTCGGAGCTCGTCAGTCAGGCCCGCCTCGGAGGCCGGGAGGTCGCGCTGCTCGACGGAGACACCGGGGCGCCCGGCGAGACGTCGCTGTCCTACGCGCACCGACCGATCGTCCGCGTGCTCTCCGATCCGTCGGGGACGCCGATCACCGCGCATTGGGACGCGTCGACGCACGTCCTGAGTCTGCGCTACATCCACAGCGGGCTCAGCGAGGTGTCGGTCACCTCCGGCGGATCGCGCCTGCTCCTCCTCCTGGCCGACAACTCCACCGCCGGCCAGTTCTGGGTCGAGCACACCGCGCGCGGGTCGATACTCGTCCAGGGCGCCTCGCTCCTGCGAAGCGCGCGGATCGCGGGTCGGCGGGCCGTGCTGACCGGCGACACGTCGGCGGCCGGGCCGATTCAGGTCTGGGCGCCGCCGGCCCTGCGCGGGCTGGTGTGGAACGGCCGGCGCCTGAGCATCCGGCGGACGAACAGCGGAGCCCTCGCGGCGCAGCTCCCAGGAGCGCCGACGAGCCTCAGCCTGCCCTCGCTCGCGCACGGCTGGCGGTTCAAGTTCGAGTCGCCCGAGCGCCTGCCGGGCTTCGACGACACGAGTTGGCAGGTTGCCGACCACCAGGTGACCGACAACCCGATCCAGCCGGCCGCGACGCCCGTGCTCTATGCCCAGGACTATGGCTTCGAGCACGGCTTCGTCTGGTACCGCGGCCACTTCACGGGCAGCGGCAGCGAGACCGGCATCGCGCTGAGCGCGGACACGGGACCGTTCGGGTCCTTCGCCGTGTGGCTGAACGGGCACTACCTCGGGTCTGCCACGACCCTGACCTCGACGCACCCGTTCGCGAACATGGACGACACGCCGGTCAGCCAGAGATTCACCTTCCCCGCGGGCGACGTCAAGAGCGGCCAGGACAACGTGGTCTCGGTGCTGACCGAGAACATGGGCCAGGATGAGTCCTTCGAGAATGCGCTGAGCCTCGATTCCAACAAGACCCCGCGGGGTCTCGAGAGCGCCGCCCTGGCGGTGTCCAGCGGGACGGCGCCGGGCGTGGCCTGGAGGCTGAACGGGGCCTCGACCGCGCAGGCGCTCGCCGACCCGACCCGTGGCCCCACTAATTCCGCGGGGCTGTTCGGATCGAACGCCGGGTGGGCGCTACCGAGCTACTCCGACAGCACCTGGACGCCGGTCAGCCTCCCCGACGCGTGGTCGACGCGCTCCGTGGAGCCGGGCGTCGGGTGGTACCGCACGCAATTCACCTTGCACGTCCCGGCCGGCGTGTGGGCACCCATGGGGCTTCGACTCACGCCGCCCGGCGGCGGGACGCCGCATCCGGGCGCGGCGAACTTCCAGGCGCTGATCTACCTCAACGGTTGGCTGATCGGCCGCTACATCAACAACCTCGGGCCCCAGAACACGTTCTACCTCCCGCAGGGACTGTTGCGAACCCATGCTCGCAACACGCTGGCCATCGCCGAGTGGAGCCTGTCACCGGGTGCCGGAGGCCTCGGCGAGGTCAGCCTGGTGCCCTACGAGATCGAGCGCGGTGGGATTCCTGTGCGGACGGTGGCCAGTCCGGGCTGATCTCGCCCCCAAAGGTCCCGCGTGTCACAGACATTTGCCTCGGGCACTGGATATGGCGGACAATGCATCGGGGGCAGAAAAAGGATGCGTGGACCATGAGCGCGACGAAGGTCGAGAAGAAGAAACCCGCGTCACCCGGGAAGCCCCGCGCCAAACCGGGCGAGAGCGACACGTCGTCGCCGCTGTCTAAGCCGGTGCGAGCGCTGCGCTTCCTCCCGCGGCGACAGGGCACGGCCCGGGAGCCGCGCGTGCCGGGCCAGTACCTCGGTTAGCCCTCGCCCCTCGCCAGGCTCGCGGCCCGTTCTGGACGCTGAGCGACGAGGATCCGGGCCGTGTCGGAGACGCTCAGCCGAGCGTTCCCAGTCGCCTGAACTACGGGTGCGCGGCAGCGATCGTGCCGACGGACCGGCCGGGTTCGCCGGAGAGCAGTCGGCCGGCGCGAAAGAAGAACTGGAAGTAGTGGTGTGGATGCCCCCGCCAGCGGTAGTCCAGCCAGGTCTGACCTGCGCCTGGAACCCCGGATGGAAGGGTGCCGAGAATGACGTTGGCCGGCGCGAAGATGTCTCGGTCGTTGGGCGCGCCCAGGACCCGCTCGGCCGCGGCGATCGTGGTCCCGCTCGGTAGGCGGCGATACTGCGAGCGGGTGAGGCGAACGAGGGCTGGGACGGGGAACCGGCCCGCGGCGACCACAGCGCGGTAGCGAAGGTGCCCGCTGTCGCAGCGGCCGGCCCGGCCGCCTCTGAGCAGTGAGTGCAGGGTTCCCGTCACGGCGCTGCCATCGGCCGAGAGCGTCCCGGTGATGTGGAAATCGTGTCCGTTCGGGCCGCTGAACCAGTCGCTGAAGCCCATGACCGCGACCTGGCTGTCAGGAGAGGACCTGTCCACGATCGCCCATGAGTCATCGGGCCTGAGGATCAGACCACGGAGCGTGACTCCATGAGCGGCCCGGCAGAGGTAGGAGATCGAGAAGCGCAGCGCCGTGACGACAGACCGATGCCGGTCGACTTGGAGTGCGAGCTTCGCGCGCTGTGTGGTCTGGCCCGCGTAGAGCACCAGCGGCGAGGCCGAGCCATGCGCCGTGGGCGGCGATGACGTGGTGCCCGCCGCGAGGCCGTTCGGCCCACATGCGGCGATCGAAGCGATCGACGCCGCCACGAAGGCCAGCCTGCGGGCGCGTGGACCAGCGCGGTGCGACGCCACATGTTCCACAACACCACCCATACGGAGGTGGATCCCCACGAGGTCCTCTGAGACCTCATCGGAGGCGCGGTGCGGCCGGGAGTGCGAGCGCCATGACAGTGTCGCCCCAATCGGATCTCCGCGACAGGTGGACCTAGTCGACGCGCCGTTCCACGGCGATCAGTGCAGCGGCGTGTAGTAGGAGCGGTCGGGCGGATGGCGCTCGAGGGTCAATCCGAGCGCCTCATAGAAGGGCACGGTGGCGGGTGTGGGGGCGATCGTCACAGCGTCGCAGCCGGCAGTCGCGCCCTCGCGCAGAGCGTGCAATACGAGCGCTCGGCCGATACCGCGCCGCCGTTCGCTCGCATCGACCGCAAGCTCGAGCACCGCAACGACCGCATCGTCGATGAGCATGCTCGCCACGCCGACCGTGCGTCTGGCAAGCCGCGCCGCGTGATGGCGCAACGGTGCGCCGTCCTGCAGTCCCAGTGACGCCAGCAACTGGGCGTCGTCGTCGTCGAACGCCTCGGCCATCGAGCGCGCATCCTGGATGGCGAGGATCTCCGCATCGTCCGGCGCGCGTCGTGGGGAGAGGTCGAGATCGGCGATGCGCGCGGCCATTCGCACCCCCGAGCGCTCCGGCCGGAAGCCGGCACGCTCCAGGCGCTCGCGGAGGTCCCTCGGCTCCGTCCGAGGCTCGAGGAGCCATTGCCCGGGGGCCCGTCTCTGCTGCAGCCAGCCGAGTACCGATGCGATCTCCTCGTCGGCGTCCTGCTCGGACAGGCGGCTGCAGACCACGCCGTTGCGGGTGTTGTCGAGCCGCCCGGTGGCGACGGCGAATCCGTCGCCGACCACGCGCGTCTCGGCCACAGGCGAGCGGGCCAACTGTCGCAACAGGGCGACATCGGCCCTCCAGCCAGCTTCCGCGAACCGCTCGGGCAGCCTGCGGCGATCGCGCGGCTGTCCGGTCGCTCGCGGAGCCACACCGCCAAATCCGTCGAGACGTGATCGCACATCCACGGCTCGGGCTCGAGCCCGACCGAAACGAGCACCTTGGCCACCACCGGATCGGCAGTGCCGAGCACACAAGCGCTGAGCGCCGTATGTCCGGCCGCGTTGCGCGCGTGCTTGTCGACGGGAACCCAGCCGACCAGGTAGTCCAGGACGTCCAGCCAGCCGTGCCCCGCCGCGAGATGCAAGGCGGTGCTTCCTGACTCGGGATCGCGCGCGTTCGGCGGCGCTCCCGCCTCCAGCAGCCGATACACCGCCCCGGCGCGCCCGTCCCGCGCCGCGTCCAGTAGCTCGCGGGCCATCGCGTCGACACGCTCGATCAGCGCCGGCCAGCTGCGCTCGCCAAGGTCGCGGGCAACCGCGCGCTGGGCGTCGGCTAGACAGGGCTCCCGATCCGCGCGCAGCCGGCCGAGCGCGCTGGCGTCTCCGGCTCGCGCCGCTCGGAGCAAAGCCTTCGCCTCCCGCCGGGCACGATCAATGTCGATCCGCCGCTCCATCACGATCACCTCTCCACAGCGCCCGCGGTCCGCATCGCCGGGCAGAGGTCGATCGCCAAATCCACTGCTGTCCTTCACGAGGTGGGTCTGAGACCCTGCCCACGGACCGGACGCGCCCTCGCACGCAACCGAAATGTACATCAGCCGCGACAGGCTACGTGGGGTCTGCCCGCCGTCGGCCGGGCCGGAGCTCCGCTGGAGAAGACAAATCGGCCCCAGCAGGCCTGTTGCCTACACTGGCTGGCGAGTCTTATGCCATGAGCAGCCGCGAGGAAGTGGACCGGGCGGTACCGCCAGCGCCGATGCCGCGTGACAAACAGGGCTGGCGGGTGGCGCCGGCCCCTGACGGTCGCGGCATGCCGGAGGAGCACAAGCCGACCCCGCCGCATCGGTGGCGCGGGTTCTGGATCTTCGTGGTCTTGCTGTTGGCCCTGAACTGGGTCTCGGTGCTGCTGGCGCAGCCGGGTAGCAAGCCCCGGATCGGCGTGCCGTTCAGCCCCTACTTCCTGCAGCAGCTCGACCAGGGGCACGTGAAGTCGATCACCTCCAAGAGCAACACGATCCAGGGGACGTGGACGGCGGCGCTGCGCTACCCGGCCAACGACACCAAGGCAACAGCGACGACGCTGTTCTCCACCCAGGTTCCCTCGTTCTGGAACACGACGGCGCTGACCCAGGAGCTGAAGGCCAAGGGCGTCCAGGTCAACGCTCAGAATCCGAACCCAGGCACGTCGCTACTGGCCGAGCTTCTGCTCGGATTCGGTCCGACGCTCTTGCTGGTCGGGTTGTTCGTGCTCTTCGCCCGCCGCGCGCAGGCCGGTGCCGGGGGTCTGGGGGGCCTGGGGACGTTCGGTCGCACACAGGCGCGGCTGGTGGATCCCGAGAAGATCCGGGTCACGTTCGACGACGTGGCCGGGATCGATGAGGCCAAAGCCGAGCTGACCGAGATCGTCGACTTTCTCAAGACCCCCGAGCGCTATCAGCGGCTGGGGGGCCGGATGCCGCATGGGGTGCTGCTCTACGGTCCACCCGGCACGGGTAAGACGCTTTTGGCGCGGGCGGTCGCCGGCGAGGCCCATGCGGCGTTCTTCTCGATTGCGGCGTCGGAGTTCATCGAGGCGATCGTGGGCGTGGGCGCAGCCCGTGTCAGGGACCTGTTCGCTAAGGCCAAGGAGGCGGCGCCGGCGATCATCTTCATCGATGAGCTCGATGCCATCGGGCGCTCCCGGCAGGGCTCGGCGGGGATCACCGGCGCCAATGACGAGCGGGAGCAGACGCTGGATCAGATCCTGACCGAGATGGACGGGTTCGACTCAGACCAAGCCGTGGTCGTCCTGGGCGCGACCAACCGCCCAGAGATCCTCGATCAGGCGCTGCTGCGCCCGGGGCGGTTCGACCGCCGGGTCGCGGTCCAGCCGCCCGACAAGGCGGGGCGTCGCAAGATCCTGGACGTGCATACCCGATCGATGCCACTGGACCAGGACGTCGATCTCGACGCGCTGGCCGCGACGACGCCGGGGATGGTCGGCGCAGACCTGGCCAACCTATGCAACGAGGCGGCGCTGCTGGCGGCGCGCCGCGACCACGACACGGTGCACCTGGCCGACTTCACCGACTCCTTGGAGAAGATCATGCTCGGCACCGAGAGGGGCATCGTCCTCAGCGCCGAGGACCGCGAGCGCACCGCCTACCACGAGTCGGGGCACGCGCTGGTGGGCATGCTCACCCCGGGCGCGGACCCGGTGCGCAAGATCTCGATCATCCCACGTGGGATGGCCCTGGGAGTCACCCTCTCCACCCCGGACGCCGACCGCGTCTCCTACTCGCGCGAAGAGCTCGTCGCCAAGATCGCGGTCGCGCTCGGCGGGCGGGTAGCCGAGGAGGTGGTCTACGGCAAGATCACCACCGGCGCCGAATCCGACATCCAGCAGCTGACCAACATCGCCCGCCAGATGGTCGGGCGCTGGGGAATGAGCGACAAGCTCGGACCGGTCACGCTGCTGCCCTCGGAGGGCGAGGGCCCGTTCCTGCCCGGCGCCTCCGAGACCTCGCCCGAGACCCAGTGGCGGGTCGACCAGGAGGTCCAGCGCGTGATCGAGGAGACCCACGCCTCGGTGACTGAACTCATCACCGACCGCCGCGACGCGCTCGACAGCCTCGCGCAAGCGCTGCTCACAGCCGAGACGCTCGACGGACCGGACGCGTACGCGGCCGCCGGAGTATCCACTCGGTCCGCTGGGCCCATGCCCGAGGCATCGCCGCCCGATCGGCCGCTGGTCGCGCACGCCGTGTCCGGCCCTGACGCTGACGCGGACAGCGCAGCTCGTCCGGGATCGCACTGATGTCTCCGATCAGCCGGGGATTCACGGGCCGGCGCCGACCGGTCGCCGACGCTTCGCGCGTGCCGCCTGGCCAATACGTGACAGATGACTTTCCCGTCCTTTCCGCGGGACCGACGCCGCACACGCCACTCGACGAGTGGAGCTTTCTCATCGACGGCGAGGTCCCCGAGCCGGTGTCGTGGCCATGGGAGCAGTTCCTCGCGCTCCCATCGGAGAGCGTCACGCTCGATATCCACTGCGTGACGAAGTGGTCCAAACTCGACACGACGTGGCAGGGGGTGTCGGTCGACACCCTCCTGGGGGCGATCGACAGTGAGGCCGAATACCTGACCGCCTGGTCTGACGGGGGCTATACGACCAATCTGGCGCTCGAGGACGTCGTCGATGGCAAGGCCTGGGTGGCCTACGAGTACGACGGGCAGCCGCTCGATCCCGAGCACGGCGGTCCGGCTCGCCTGCTCGTGCCCCACCTGTACTTCTGGAAGAGCGCCAAGTGGGTGCGCGGGCTGACGCTGACGACAGGAGACGAACCCGGGTTCTGGGAGACCTACGGCTACCACAACCATGGCGATCCATGGCTCGAGCAACGCTACCAAGGCGACTGACCTGGCAGCTCGCAACCGTTCTCGAGCTGACTGAGGAGACGCCACGCTGCAGGAGCATCAGCCTGGCGCCCCCCGACTGGCCGGGACACCGTGTCGGGCAGCACGTGGACATCCGCCTAACCGCCGAGGACGGATACCAGGCGCAGCGCAGCTACTCGATTGCCTCCGGCCCAGAGGACAGCCAGCTCGTCCTGACCGTCGAACGTTTGAACGACGGTGAGGTGTCCCCATACCTTGTGGACGAGCTCAGACCGGGGGACCAGATCGAACTGAGAGGCCCGATCGGCGGCTACTTCGTCTGGGAGGCGTCGCTCGGCGGCCCGCTGGTCCTGGTGGCCGGCGGGTCCGGAATCGTGCCGCTCCGCGCCATACTCCGTCACTGGGCCGCCGGCGCACGCGACACAACCGCGTCGCTGCTCTACTCGTCTCGCACGCTGGACGATGTGATCTATCGCGAGGAGCTATCGCGGCTCGACGGGGGCAACCTCGGCGTCCGCCTTGCGCTCACGCGCGAGTGGCCGTCCAACTGGACCGGGCATCGCGGGCGAATCGACCAGCGGTTGCTCACGGAGGTCATCCCTGAGCCGGCGCGGTTGCCGCTGGTTTATGTGTGCGGACCGACTTCGTTCGTCGAGAACGTCGCGCGTACCCTCGTCGAAACCGGACACGATCCAAGCCGGATCAAGACCGAACGGTTCGGAGCAACAGGAACCTGACCGTGGATGCATTAGACGGAAACGCACTCGCCGGGCCAATGTTCGAGCACTTCGGAACCGAGATGACCGCGGTGCGGGGGTCGTGTACGCATTGCGGAGCCAGCGCCGAGGTCGCCGAGCTGCGCGTCTACGTGAGAGCACCAGGCACCGTCGTGCGTTGCCCGGCCTGCGGCAGCGTGGTGATCGTTCTCGTGAGGATCCGAGACGCTCTACGAGTCGACCACAGCCGCTTCAGGCTTGCCCCGAGAACTCAAGATCGCTAGTCGCCAGTGGGCACGACCCCGGCGGCCTCGACCATGAGTACAGCGGTGCGCTGCGGTGCGCGCGTTCGGTGCACCACCCCGCGCGGGACGGTGTATCCCTGGTGGGGATCGACGCTGACCGTCTCGCGGTCCTCGATATCGATCAAAAGCCGGCCTTGGAGCACGAGGAAGAACTCGTCCTGGTCGTCGTGCTTGTGCCAATGGAAGTCGCCCTCGAGGATCCCGAGCCGCACGACCGCGTCGTTCACGGTCGTCAGCGTCTGGTTGAACCACGGGTCGTGAGCCGCGATCTCCGCCGGGATATCAATCAATGTGAGGCCGCCGTACTTGTCGTCCAGCCGGATGTCGTAATCCCGAGTGCTCACGTCTCATGCTCCAATCGCTTGTGAGGGGTGTTTTGACCGCTGTGGAGACATGCTCGCATCAGCGGGGAAAGCACCGTGGAGCGCACCCATGGAAGATGCATCCCGGAGCCACGCCTCGAGCGATGAGATCCGTGCCTAGGTGCGGTCATCGCGAGAAAGGTCCACCACGAGGAAAGGACGAGCGCATGAAACTGAAGCACGTGACATGGACCCGACGATGAATGACGACTCGCTGTGGCCGCGGCTCGCGGAGCTGCCGTTGGTGATCGAGGCGTGCGAGTACGACCGCCTGCACGCTGTCCTCGCCCACGAGCTCGAGCGCGTCACCACCGAGGTTCGGCTCGCCGGCGACGGCACCCATGGCCTGGGTGAGGACGTCTCGGTGTTCCGAGAGGACGGCACCGCCCTGCACGAGACGCGACCCGTGCTGGGGCTCGAGGGCGAATGGACGCTGGCCGGCTTCTGCGACCGTCTCGCCACGCTCGAGCTGTGGCCGGAGCCGCCGGAATGGGAGGGGGCGCTGCGCTTTCGCCAGTGGGCGTTCGAGTCGGCCGCGCTCGACCTCGCGCTGCGCCAGGCCGGCCGCTCGCTGCACGACGTGCTCGGGCTGGAGCCCCAGCCGGTGCGCTTCGTCAACTCGCTCGGCCTCGGCAAGGTGCCTTCGTTCGTGCCTCTGCGCCGGCGGCTCGCTCGCTCTCCCGGCGTGCGCTTCAAGCTCGACGCAGAGGGGACCTGGCCGGCGGCGCTGATCGACGAGGTCGCGGCGAGCGGCGCAGTGGACACGATCGACTTCAAGGGCCACTACGGCTTCGAGGTTGAGGATCCGGAAGCCCTCGGTGCCCTGTACGACCATGTGCTCGCCGCGTTCCCGGAGGCCTATCTGGAGGACCCGCACGACCTGCCCGGGATCGCGCAGCGGCTCGGCGACCATCTCGAGCGGGTGTCCTACGACGCGCCGATCCGTAGCGCTGAGGACATCGGGGCCACGCCGCTGGCCGCACGCGTGGTCAACGTCAAGCCGTCGCGGATCGGCAGCCTGCGCGCCCTGTTCGAGGTCTACGCGCGCTGCGCCCGCGAGGGGCGGCCGATGTACGGCGGCGGCATGGGCGAGCTCGGCGTGGGCCGCGGGCAGATCGAGCTGCTCGCGGCGCTGTTCCATGCCGACGCGCCCAACGACGTGGCGCCGAGCGCCTACAACGAGGACGACCCAGCGGACGCCCTGCCGCGCAGCCCGCTGGCGCCGCGCCCTGCGGCCGCGGGCTTCCGCTGGGAGTAGGCGAGTCCGCGGCGCTCAGCCGGCCGCCGTCGCTCCAGGCGACGAAACCAATAACACGTTCAGTCGTATATGGATCGCCCAGCGCCGGGCGCAGCATTGGACCCATACGGGTCCACATCTTCCATGAATCCCGGCTGCTGCAGCACGCTCTCGATCCACTGTCGCAGGCGTGCGTAGGAGCTCAAGTCGAGCCCAGCCTCGCCAGCGCGATGGGCATACCCGAAGATCGCCATGTCCGCGATGGTGTATTGATCGCCGACGAAGAACGCCTGATTGCCGAGGTGGCCGTCCAGCAGCTTCAGTATCTCCACGGCCGCGGCGCGGCGGCGCATCGCCTCGGGGTCTGACCGCTTCAGCCGGCTGGCAAGCAGCCGGAAGCGGAGTCCGCCGATCGTCGGAACGACGTCCGTTTGCTCGTAGATGAGCCACCGAATGACTTGCGCGAATTCGAAAGGCTCCTCGGGCAGATATGGGCTGCCCCGGGCCAGGTAAATGAGGATCGCATTCGATTCCGGCAGGTATCGGTCCGGACCGACCTCGAGAACCGGCGTAGTACGCATCGGGTTGATCCTCGCGTAATCCTCGCCGAGCGTGTCGCCGTTGAAGATGTCGAGGCTGATGCGCTCGTAAGGCCGACCCAGATGCGCCAGGAGCAGCCTGACCTTGTAGCAGTTACACGAAGCCGCGTAGTCGTAGAGCCGGAGCGACGGCGCAGTCATGCACAGGAGAACGCACGACCCGGGCTACATGTGAGATCGGGAGCGCAACGCCCGCTCAGCCGGCACCTGATCACCGGCTTTTCCGCTGAGCTCAGGCGGCGGCGGCGGCGGCCGCCGCGAGCGTCGTGATCTCGATTTGGACGTGCCAGACGTCCGGGCCGGGACGGATGTGTACCGCGTAGCCCGAGCGCTCGAACACGGTCAGCATGCTGCGGTTAGTCGGCAGCACATCAGCCACCAGCATCGTGACGCCCTGCTCTCGAGCCGCCGCAGCCAGCCGCGAGAAGATGATCGAGCCGAGGCCGTGTCCCTGCCAGAGGTCCGCGACGAGGAAGGCGACTTCCGCCCGGTCCGCGCTCAGCCGGTACGAGGCGCCGTGGGCGACGATCGACGGCTCCCGGCCGACCTGAGCGACGAGCGCCAGGTCGCCCGGCTCCGAGCACGGGGCGAGCAAAGCCACCGCGCGATCCCGATCGACTTCTCCGAAGAAGCGCTCGCGGAGCGAGTCGGTCGAGACGTCGTCCAAAAACTCGCGCAGTGCCGGCACATCGTCCCTATTCACGAGCCGCAGGAGGACCGCCGAGCTGTCGTGAAGGACGGCGGATGGCGGACGGCGGGCGCTGGCGAGATTGAGTAGGCGCTGGGTCACCGCCGATGAACATCGACCGATCAGCGCTCAGCAGTACGCGCCTTCATTCATTCTCGACGAACGTGCGGCCCGCGACTGCGAGGACAGTCACGTACTGCTTGGCCACGACTCCGGCCAGCGCCACGGATAGGTCTTCATCATCGGCCGGGGATGTCGCTAGCCTCGCTGAAGGACTCGCGGGCAGGCGCGAGCCTGTTTCGACGACCGCTCAGATGTCGGCCCCCTCGCTCCCACATGCCCGAGCCGGATCCGCTCACCCCGTCGTGCTGACGCGGCGGCGCGGCATCGCGCGGCAGCGGTGGGCCGACGGCGTGGAGGGCGCACGATGCTGACGCGACTACGAGGCCCCTTAGCCGGGCGTTATCCCGCCGCGGCGGCGATGGTGATGTCTGCCCTGATCCCCTACCTGGCTCTGTCGGCGGCGATCGGGCCGATTACGCCGATCATCGCTCACGACCTGCACATGAGCCTGCAGGAGATGAGCTTGGCCTCGGGCATGGGCAACGCTGCCTATGCGGCGGGGACGGTGCTTGCCGTGCAGTTCGCCCAGTTGGTGCACCAGCGCCGAATGATGGTCGTCTATGTCGTGCTGCTGGTGATCGGTTCGGTGCTGGAGGCCGCGGCGCAGGATCCCGGCATGTTCATCGTCGGCCACGTGTTGCAGGGCCTGTGCACGAGCTTGCTGCTGATCGCCGCGGTGCCGCCGCTGGCCCTCGGTTTCGGCCTCGAGCGTCTGCGTGAGACGGCGGTGATCATGAGCATGTGCATCTTCGGCGCGGTCGCGCTCGGCCCCTTGGTCGGCGGCCTGCAGGCGAGCGCCCACGAGTGGCGCCCGCTGTTCTGGGTCGTGGTCGGGATCTCGGCCACTGCGTTCGTCCTGTCGCTGCTCACTTTCGAGGACACCCCGCCGTTCGACCGCAACGCGCCGCGGGCCCCGGGGACGATCGCGCTGGCCGTCGCGGGACCGGTGGCGGCGTTCTGGGGTGCCTCGGAGCTGTTCAGCCACCGTTTCCTGGAGTTCAAGACGGTCGGTCTGCTGGCCGTCGGGCTGGGGCTGATCGTCGTCCTGATCGCGCATCAGTACCGCTCCGGAAGCCCGCTGCTGACGATCCGCAGCATGCTGACGAGCACGATTCCGGTCGCCGGCATCGTGCTCGCCCTGTTCGCCGCCGCCGCGTCGGTCTCGGCCACGGCCCTGACCGCGAGTCTGCTCACCGGCCGCGACAGCCCGGTGCATATCGGCCTGCTCTACCTGCCGGAGCTCGGGGGCGCGGTGCTGACCGCCGTGCTCCTCGGCGTGGCGATCAATAAGCGCTCGATGCAGGGGCTGCCGCTGCTCGGGATGGGCTTCCTGGCTGCCGGGGTCGCCGTGTTCCTCATCCACGTTCCCTCCACCCAGACGACCACGTTGGTCGGCTCGGGGTTGACCGGCATCGGCCTGGGCGCGACCGTGGCGCCGGCGTTGTTCGCCGCCGGCTTCTCGCTGCCCTCCAACAGCCTCCAGCGCGTGTTCGCGATCGTCGAGCTACTGCGCGCCGTGGCTGCCTTCATGATCGCTCCCGTGTTCGCGCACCTCGCGCTCACCGTCGGCGGGAATCCGAGGACGGGCACGACCATCGCGCTGTGGATCGGGCTCGGCATGGCCCTCGGTGGCGCTGGGATCGCGGTCGGGATCTACCTCCTCGGTGGGGCACGACCGCAAACCCCGCGACTCGATCTGTTCATCGCCCAGCAAGCCCCCGCCTGGCACTCCCCGCCGCTGCTCGCCGCCGTCCGCCGCCGCTCGAGCGGACGAGCGTTCGGGGATGAGCCCGCCCTGGAAATGGACAGCTGCGGTGCCGACTAGCGCTTCCAGCGGTTGCGGGCAGCGAGCACCAGCGGCCTGGCCCTCGGATCCTTCATCGTTTGGGCCCGTCAAGCCAGCCCGGCCGGACTAAGCCAGTCTCGTAGGCCAAGACGACGAGTTGGGCACGGTCGCGGACGCCCAGCTTGACCATCGCCCGGCTGACGTGCGTCTTCGCAGTCGCGACGCTGATGACGAGCCGTGTCGCTATCTCCTCGTTCGAGAGCCCCGTGGCCGCCAGCGCCATCACCTCGCGCTCCCGGTCGGTCAGCTCCACGAGGGCGGTCGAACGAGGCGGCTCCTTCGCGCGGGCGGCGAACTCCCCGATCAGCCGGCGTGTGACCGACGGAGAGAGCAGCGCATCGCCGCGGGCGACGACCCTCACGGCCTCGATCAACTCGCTTGGCTTGGTGTCCTTGGCCAGGAACCCCGCCGCGCCCGCCCGGATCGCCTCGAACACATACTCGTCGAGCTCGAACGTGGTCAGGATCACGATCCGGACGGAGTCCAGCTGACGGTCGAGAGCTATTTCGCGTGTAGCGGCCAGACCGTCGAGCACCGGCATCCGGATGTCCATCAGGATCACATCGGGGTGCCGCTGTCGGGCCAACTCGATCGCCTGCCTGCCGTCCTCGGCTTCGCCGATGACCTCGATGTCCTCCTGCGCATCGAGCAACGCCCGGAAGCCGGCGCGGACGAGCGCCTGATCGTCGGCCAGCAAGACCCGGATGATCGGTGCGCTCTGCGGAGCGTCGATCACGCTTGGCTCCCAAGCGGCAGGCGGGCGCGCACACGGAACCCGCCCGCCGGTTGGGGGCCGGCTTCGAGCTCGCCACCGAGTGCCGTCGCCCGTTCGCGCATCCCCGAGATCCCACTCCCGTCCCCGCTCTGCGCTGCCGGACCCTGGCCATCATCGTCGATCTGCAACGTGAGATCGGCGTTTCCATAGGTGAGCTCCACCTTGGCCGAGCCGGCTTCTGCGTGGCGCACGATGTTGGTCAGCGACTCTTGCACGATTCGGAACGCGGCCAAGTCGACCCTCGCGGGCAGGGGACGCGGGTGACCTTGCACCTCGAGCGAGACCCCGACACCCGCCGCCGAAGCGCGAGACACGAGCTCATCGAGACGAGCGAGCCCGGCGGCCGGCGCCCGCGGTGGCGCCTCCTTGCTGCCCCGCAATATGTTGAGGGTTGAACGCACTTCGCGCAGCGCGTCCGCGCTGGCCTCGTTGATCGCCTCGAGGGCGATGCGCGCTTGCTGGGGCTGGTCCTCCATCAGGTGCAGCGCGACGCCGGACTGGACGTTGATCAGGGAAATGTGGTGCGCCAAGACGTCGTGAAGCTCCCGTGCGATGCGAAGCCGCTCCTCGTCGGCCTGGCGGCGAGCCGCCTCCTGGCGCGCCCGCCTCGCCTCGGCAGCACGCTCCTTCCTGCCGCGCAGCGCCTCGGCCGCGGCCAACAGCACCAGCAGCCACGCCGCGATGGACAACGCTGCGAGCACGGTCGGAGCGCCGGTCACGCCGAGCGCCGCCGGGAGCCAGAGGAACAGCACCCAGCCGGCGATGACGGCCACGCGAGCCGCCATGCGGTCACCCGCCCTGATCGCCGATACCACAGCCATGACGAGCGAGAGGTAATTCGGGCCCTGGAGATATCCCAGCGACACGTACAGAAGTGCCGCGGCGAAGATCGCCCCGAGAACGGCGCGCGGCTGGCTCCGCCTGGCCAAGAGCGCAACCGGACCGAAGGCCAACAATGCGACCCCCACCACGTTGAGGTGCGTAGCGGCGTGGCAGGAAGATGACCACCAGCAGCCGTGCTGACCAGGGGCCTGCCGATGGTCGGAGGCGCCGAGGGTACCTCCGATCTGGACCGCGGCGGCAATCGCCGCCAACCGGATGTCCATCGGCCGGATCCCCGACAGCGCTTGACGAGCGAACCGTTTCACAGCGCCACGATAACCCCGCTCGGCTCCGCCGTCATCGGCTGCGCGGCGCTGGCCGGTCTACTACCACGGGAGTAGCGGGCCCCTCGCAAGTTGAACGCTGAGAGCAGCCAAGAAGCCGCCCGAGGGGCGATGACAGCGACACGTCAGCGCGTCAGGATGCGCTCGGCAATTCAGTCTAAGAGCGAGCGATGACATGAACGCAGACACCACACATTGGGCTCACATCCACCCGGATCCGAACCAACGCGCCGGCGATGCCGATCGCGAAGCGACGAGCGAACGCCTCCGCCGCCACCACGCCGAAGGCCGCCTCGAGGCGGAGGAGTTCCAGGAGCGGGTTGACCTCTGCTATCAGGCCAAGACCGTCGGCGAGCTCGAGCAGTTGGTCACGGATCTACCGCCAGAGCCGATCTCCGAGAAGCGATTTCAGCTCCGGGTCCTGCGGAGAGGCCCGTTCCTCCCCATCCTCATCGCGATCGTGGCGATCTCCGCTGTGAGTGGCGGCCATCACGGTCATTTCGGTTTCTGGCTCCTGGTCCCCCTGCTCTTCCTGTTCCGATTTTTCGTGTGGGGCTACGGACCGCGGGGGATGAGGCGACGAGGAAACGCCATTGAGCGGCGGATGTGAGCGGTACCGCTCGCACCAGGCGACGACGCGGCGAGGGCAGGTGAAGCTCTGTGCCCAGCACAGACATGCGCTCAGCGTAGGCCCACCGTTCGCTCAGCGGCAAGCGACCGCCGATGACTCGCCCGTTTATCGCAAAGTCACCGACGGTTGAGCCTTTCGGGAAGCACTCCTCATCGAGGCGGTAAACGGCGGGATGTACCTGTCAGTCGTGGTTGAAAGAGCAGGGCTCGCTCCCGACTCGATCGGGCTGAGCCGCCCGACTCGGGGAGATCGCAGCCGCCAGCGTCTCGTGGATCAGCGAGGCGTGTGATCTGTCGCTGCGGCGCCCGGGCCGCCGGGCGCCTTCGTCGGTCGATGACGGTCCGTGGCCGGCCTGGTCGTCGCACGCGGCGGCCCGGCGTTGGCAGCACAGGACGTCTCTGCTGGAGGGATCGTCGTTGGACCGCGGCTGGCGGTGGGTGGGTCGGTCAAGGCCATCTTGGAGCTCGGGCCGCTGGCAGACGGGAAGGCGACCTCGATCGCCAGTCCGCCGCCGGGGGCTGGGCTCGCGTGGAGGGTGGCGTGGTGCGCCGTGGCGATCGCGCGAACGATCGAGAGCCCGAGCCCGTGACCGTTGGTGTGGCCGGTCCGCTGGGCCAACCGTTGGAAGGGCTCGAAGAGACGCTCGAGCTGGTCGGGCGGGATCGGCGGACCGGTGTTTGTCATCGACAGGAACGGGCGTTTGTCGCGGGTGCCGGTGGTGATCGCCAGGCGCCCGCGAGGGATGTTGTGGCGGATCGCGTTGTCGATGAGGTTGCTGATCAGGCGTTCGAGCAGTCGCGGATCGCCGAGGGTGCTCGCCGGCTCAAGCGTGGTGCGCACATCGAGGTCACGGTCAGTGAGGCGTGGCTGGTGGGCGGCGATCGTCTGGGTGGTGAGGGTCGCGAGCTCGACGCGCTCGCGGCGCTCAAGTCCGGCTTGTCCGCGGGTGAGGGTCAGTAGCCCGTCGATGAGTTGCTCGAGATTCTCCTCGGAGGCGATCACGCGCTCGTGAGCGGCGCGTAGTGAGGTCTCGCTCGCATCGGGGCTGGCAAGTGCGACCTCGCTGATGGCGCGCAGGCGGGTCAGGGGCGCGCGGAGCTCGTGGGAGGCGTTGGCGACGAACTGGCGCTGGGCACGGGAGGAGTCCTCGAGCGGTTGAAGGACGCGACCGGCCAGGATCCATCCCAAGCCGAGCGAGAGCAGGGACATTGCTCCGAGCGCGATCGCGGACTGGATGAGCAGTTGCTCGCGGACGTGCGTGCCCTGTTGGCGGTTGTGGGCGTAGAGCGCTGTCTGGTAGGCGTCGATGAGTCCGCACCTGCCGGCGGCCTGCGTGTACGCCGCCGACCGGGTGTTGAGGGTGGCTGGGATCGCCAAGATCGCTCCGTCGTGATCGCTGATCACGCCGCGGAACGATGCCGCAGGGGGCACCGAGGGTGTGGGGTCGGGGAACGCGGCGACTCCGTGCTGGCGCATGCACAGAGCGACCGCGCGCCAGTGTGTCATCGTCTGCGCGGACGGGTGCGTCTTGGCCCCCGGGATGGGGAGGCCGCCCGGCCATGGGGTGCTCACCAGACCGGTCTGTGTCGAGGCGGCGCTCGTCGGACCCAGGGTGAAGACAAAGCCGGCGTTGACCAGCAGCGCGTACGCGATCGCCATCAGCGCGGCGCCCGAGAGCAGGAACAGGCCGCCGTAGAGCAACGTCAGGCGCGCGCGGGCGGCCCGGTGGGGGAGGTGGCGCGTGGCCGCGAGCTCGGTGATCCGGCGGTTCAGGCGAGCGGCGGCGGTCATATCCGGTAGCCGGCCCTGGCGACGGTTTGGATCAGGGGCGGGTCGCCGAGCTTTGAGCGCAGTCGGCTGATCGTGATCTTGACCGCGCCGGTGAACGGATCGGCGGCCTCGTCCCACACGCGCTCGAGCAGCTCCTCGGGCGAGACGACCCGGCCCTGAGCGCTGAGCAGCAGCTCCAGCACACCAAACTCCTTGGGCCGCAACGCCAATGGTTTGCCGCCGCGGCAGGCCATGCGCTGGGCGGTGTCGAGCACGAGGTCGCGGTACTCGAGCACCGGCGGGATGCTCGGCTGCGCGCGGCGCGCCAGCGCGCCGATCCGCGCCACGAGCACCGCGAACGCGAACGGCTTGGGCAGATAGTCGTCGGCGCCGAGCCCGAGCCCGTCGACGAGGTCCTCGTTTCCGGCAGCACCGGTC
The DNA here is from genome assembly GCA_963795525.1 of uncultured Solirubrobacterales bacterium. Taxonomy (GTDB): domain Bacteria; phylum Actinomycetota; class Thermoleophilia; order Solirubrobacterales; family Solirubrobacteraceae; genus Palsa-465. The sequence goes on along the minus strand of CAWCIA010000004.1, from coordinate 43,684 downwards.
AGCATCAGCACCCGGCTGCGACCGCCCGCCGCGACCAGCTGCGCGCACACCTCATCACCATGCAGCACGGGCAGATCACGGTCAAGCACGATCACGTCGTAGTCGGTGATCCGGGCGCGTGCCAGACCCGCGCGGCCGTCTCGCGCGACGTCGACGGCCATCCGCGCATCACGCAGGCCCGCGGCGACCGTGTCGGCCAGCTCCTCGTCGTCCTCGATCACAAGCACCCGCATCGACCGCTCCTTCTCCGGCGCACGGTAGCCGCCCCAACGTTTCACGGCGGTTTCCTGCCCGAGCGGCCGCCCGCGAGATGAGGGAAACCGGGCTGAAACCGTGGGTTCTCTACAACCGGTCCGCACACCAGTCCAAGGAGGGTGCGATGACCACCACAGCAGCAGACAACCAAACGACCACACCGTTGCCGCACCAGCGGCTCGGCGGCCTGATCGCCATCGTTGTGATGGCCGCGATCGCATTGACCGCCTGCGGGTCGTCCAGCACCCCGCATGTGGCCAGCCTTCCGACGAGCAGCAACGCCGCCGGCGGTGGCACGCCGGTGAACACGTCGACCACGGCCACGGCCACCCACCGTCAGAGGTCCAGACCGGCTAAGGGCAGTCCGACGGCGCTGCTGGTGCAGTGGGCCAGCTGCATGCAAACCCACGGTGATCCCAACCAGGCCGCTCCGACCATCGACGCTGACAAGGTGATCCACCTGACCTGGGATGAGGCCATTCCGGGCGGGATATACGGGACGAACAAGGGCGGGCAGGGCAACGCCGGTCCGGGCCAGCACTGCCGGACCTACATAGACGAGGCCGAAACCGAGTTGCAGGGCAGCCAGCATCTGCAGCAACCCAGCCAGGTCCAGCTGGTGCAGCTCTCGCAATGCATGCGGGCCAACGGGATCCCGGATTTCCCTGACCCGTCGAATGGCGGCCTGTCGTTCAACCGCGCCGGAGACCTGAACCCGAGCAACCCGATCTTCCAGAAGGCCTCCACGTTGTGCGCCAAGAAGACCGGCTTGCCAGGCTTCGCCACCGGCGGCGCCCCCCCGCCGGGGGCGGTCGTGTTCAACGGAGACGCCCCGAGCGGGGCCGGTGGCTGAGCTCTCGGCCAGACGGGTGGCGGTGATCGCCGCTGTCGCCGCCACCCTGGTTGGGGGGGCGGTGTCGGCCGGGGTCGCCCTGGTAGCCAGTGCCGGCGGTCAAACCGCGACGGCTTCCGCGTCGGCCGCCGGCGGGCTGGCGACGGCCGCGGTGGTGCGCACGACGCTTCACAACACCGTCCAAGTCGGCGGCTCGATCGGCTACACCGGCACCTACACCATCTCCGCTCCGTCGGGCTCCAGCGCCCAGGAGGTCCTGCAGGCCCACCAGACCGTCACCCAGGATCGGCAGACCTTGGCCGCCGATCAGAAGATCGAATCCGACGCATCGACCGCCGATGGCAGGACGATTGCCGCAGATCAGACCAACGCCGGGGCGGCATCAGCCACCTTCAAATCCGACACGAGCGCCAAGGCCCACGCCTGCGCTGGACAGCGAGCCTCCGCGACCGTGTGCACCCAGGACGAGCAGAAGGTCAACCAGGACCGGATCCAGCTAACTCAAGCCCAGCAACAGCTGGCCGGCGCAACGTCAACGGCAACGCTTGATCACGACCAGAACGCCGGCAAGGTCGGGGCCGACCAGATCAAGCTGCGCGCGGATCGAGCAACGCTCGCGTACCTACAGGCCACAGCGGCCACCGCGGACACGACGGTCACCTGGCTGCCGGAGACGGGCGCGATCATCCGACAGGACCGGCCCGTCTACGCCGTCAGCAACGAGCCGGTCCCGCTGCTGTACGGGCCTGTCGCCGCCTACCGCGCGTTCTACGTCGGGATGTCTGACGGTGCGGATGTCCGTCAGCTGACTGCAGATCTGATCGCGGTGGGCGACGGTGCCGGGCTGCATCCCAGCGACCATTACTCCACGGCGACCGCCACGGCGGTCAAGCGCTGGCAGCGGACACTGGGTCTCCCGGCGACCGGACAGATCCTGCTGGGCCAGGTCGTCTTCGAGCCCGGGCCGATCCGGGTCACATCGGTCACCGCGTCTGACGGCACCTCGATCGGCGGGGGCGGCGGCGCGAGCACTGGCGGTGCCGGTGGAGGCGGCGGTGGTGGCGGCACGGTGCTGACGGCCACCAGCGACGCCCCGGTTGTCGCTGTTCAGCTCGAGGTGACCGACGAGTATCTCGTCAAGCGAGGCGACACCGTGTCAGTCGTGCTGCCCAACGGCACCTCGACTGTGCCCGGACGCATCCAGATGGTCGGAAATGTCGCCACGTGCCCCGGGGCGGGCACCGGCCTGGGCAATGCGACGGGCGGCGGTACGGCCGACCAGTCCCCGTGTGCATCAAGCGGGTCTGGAACATCCTCGACACCCACGGTGACGGTCATCATCCGGCTCCAGCGCAGCCCACCAGGAGCCAGGCTCGACCAGGCTCCCGTCAACGTCAACATCACCTCCCAGGCCGCCAAGAACGTTCTGGCTGTCCCGGTCAACGCCCTGCTGGCCCTTCAGGGCGGCGGGTACGGCGTGGATGTAGTGACAGCCCGCGGCAGCCGCTTGGTCGGTGTCACGACCGGCCTGTACAGCAACACCCTGGTCCAGGTCAGCGGACCGGGCATCGCGGCCGGAACGCGTGTGCAGGTCCCCGCGTCATGACCGGGCCCGCCGCGGTCCTGGCGCCCGTAGCCGCCGCGTCGCTGCCGGTCCTTGAGCTGGTCGATGTGGTCAAGGCTTACCCGGGCGACCCACCGGTCGTTGCCCTCGCCGGCGTCGACCTGCGGATCGACACGGGCGAGCTGGTCGCCATCGTCGGTCCATCGGGGTCGGGCAAGAGCACTCTGCTGCACGTGATGGGCACGCTGGAGCGGCCCACCCGAGGAGCGGTCCGCATCGCCGGAGCGAACACGTCGACGATGTCTGACACCCAGCTCTCGGGACTCCGCGCCCGCCGGCTGGGGTTCGTGTTCCAGCAGTTCTTTCTCCTCGACGGGCTCAGCGTGCTCGACAACGTCGCCGACGGCCTGCTCTACCGAGGCACACCGCTCGCCGAACGCCGCCAGATGGCCCAGGTGGCGCTCGAGCGAGTCGGCCTCAGTCATCGAGTCAGGCACCGACCCAACCAACTGTCTGGCGGCGAGCGTCAACGCACGGCGATCGCCCGCGCCCTGGCCGGCCGCCCCGCGCTAGTGATGGCCGACGAACCCACCGGCAACCTCGACTCCGCCACGGGGACCTCGATCCTAGAGCTGCTGCGCGAACTCCACGCCGACGGCACCACCATCGTCGTGATCACCCACGACCCCGATGTCGCCGCCGCCACGCACCGCCGCGTCGAGATCCGAGATGGGAGCATCACCAGTGACTCACCGACCGGCCCCTGAAGACGAGGGCAACGGTTCGCGACTATCCGGGCGGGACCTGCTGCGCGTCGGCAGCCTTGGCCTGCGCAGCCGCCGCACCCGCGCGGCGCTGTCGGCGCTGGGCATCAGCATCGGCATCGCCGCCATCGTCGGGGTACTGGGCATCTCCCAATCGTCAAAGTCTGGCCTGCTGGCCGAGCTGGGGCAGCTCGGCAACCTGTTGACCGTGCAAGCTGGCGGCCAGGCCACCGAGCTGCCCGCCACCTCCCAGGGCATGGTGTCGCGCATCGGCCCGGTCACCAACGTAACCGAGATCGCCACCATCCAGAACACCTACGTGTACCGCAGCCCGTTCGTGCCCGCCATCGACACGAACGGCATCTCCCTCACCGCCACCGACGCCGCCCTCCCGGCCACCCTCGGCGCCAGCATCGCCCACGGCACCTTTCTCAACGCTGCCACCGCCCGCTTCCCGGCGGTCGTGCTCGGCGCCGAGGCGGCCCGCCTATTGGGCATCAACGACCTGACCTACCCAACCCAGGTCTGGATCGGCGGGCACGGGTTCACCGTGATCGGCATCTTAAGCCCAGTCGAACTGGTCACTCAAATGGACAGCATGGCCTTCATCGGGTTCCCTATCGCCGGCCAGTACTTCGCCTTCGACGAGCACCCCAGCGAGCTGTACCTGCGCGCTGTGCCCAACCAGGTCAGCGCGGTAGCCGCCGTGCTGCCCGCCACCGTCAACCCCGCCGACGCCTCCACCGTCCAGGTCAGCCAGCCGTCGGACATCCTCAAAGCCGAGCTCATCAGCAAAGGCGCGTACAACGGCCTGCTGCTCGGCCTCGGCGCCATCGCCCTGCTCGTCGGCGGAGTCGGCATCGCCAACGTCATGGTCATCTCCGTCCTCGAGCGTCGCTCGGAGATCGGGCTGCGCCGAGCGCTCGGCGCCAGCCGACGCCATGTCGCGGCGCAATTTCTCACCGAAGCACTCCTCCTCTCCATCCTCGGCGGGGCAGCCGGCACCATCATCGGCTGGGCAGCGACCGTCGCCTTCGCCCTCAGCCAGCACGAGACGGTGCAACTCCCCGCCCTCGCCCTCTACGGCGGCATCGCCGCCGCGACCCTCATCGGCGCTGTCGCGGGCCTCTACCCATCCATGCGCGCGGCCCGCCTCTCACCCACCGAGGCATTGCGAACCGTGTGAGCGCGGGCACGCTCTTCCGCCGACCATTCAAGCGGGTCGCGCGTCTGGTTCGGAGGATGGTCCTGCATTCGTGCGGGTGTGAGGACGATCAGCGGGATGACCCGGGGGGTCTTGCCGGCAAGTTCGTGCAGCTGGGGATAGCGTGCGGCGGCTTTGGTAAACAGGCGCTCGCGCTCCGCGCCAGTCGGCTCCTCCGCCACGACGTCGATCGTCTCGCTCCCCACCTCAATGCTCGTGTTCGGTTGCGCCGTGAGGTTGTGGTACCAGCCGGGGTGCTTGGGCGCCCCGCCGTTCGCGGCCCAGATCAGGTAGCTCCGATCGTCGGGCAGGTATGCGACGGGGTTCACGCGGCTCACGCCGGACTTCGCGCCGGTGTGGTGGAGCAGCAGCAGCGGCGTTTCCTGCCACATGCCGCCGACCCGTCCTTGGTTGGCGCGGAACTCCGCGATGATCGCGGCGTTGTAGTCAGAAGGGGACGTCGACATCGGGCTTCTCTCGCCCTCCGTCAGTCGCTGGCGTACTCGTCGTGGCGGCGCCACCAGTACCCGGTCTCGTTGCGGCCGAGCGGGGCCAGATCCAGGTAGCGGTAGGTTCCCATCAGCTGCTCGACCCCACGGGCGTAGGTGGAATAGGTGTGGTACACGATCCCGTCGGCGAGCGCGAACGCGCTCATCCCCGGCGCCTGCTCCCCGGGATCGTGGATGCGGCGGAAGTTGTATTCGGCGCCGTGTCGCTGCTGCTCGTCGGTGAAGGCGGCGCCGAAGTCGTATTTGAAGTCGCTGCCGAGCGATGACACCCACGGGAATCGCCAGTCCATCCGCCGCTTGTAGCGGCGAAGCTCCTCGAGCGGCGCGATCGACTCGGCCATGAGGGTCACGTCGTGGCCGCCGAGGTGCGGAGCGATGCCGTCGAAGTGGTCGGCGACGAACGAGCACGCGGTGCAGCCCGGGCTGCGCTCGTCGACATCGTCCCCGTAGCCGAACATGAAGTGGTAGACGAGCAGCTGCGAGCGCCCCCTGAACAGATCGGGGAGCGACGCCGCCCCCTCGTCCGTGTCGAACCGATACTCCTTCTCGATCCGAACCCAGGGCAGCTCCAGCCGCCGCCGCGCCAGCTCGTCGGCCTGCCTTGTGTGTTCCTTTTCCGCCTGGAGCAGCTCCAGCCGCGCTGCAAGCCACCCCTCACGAGTCCCCGTCGTGTGGTCAGTCACGATCTCGTCTCCCTCTCGTCGTCAAAACAAGCTGGTTGGCCCGTGCCGCCGAGGCATCTCACATCGAGATCGGGTCGTATTCGTCGTGGCGGCGCAACCAACTCATCGGCTGTTCGCCTTCGTTGCGGCCCTTGGGCGTGCGGTCGAGGATCGCGTAGTGGCCCATCAGGAACTCCGTACCGCGGGCATAGCTGGAGTAGCAGTGGTAGACGGTGTCGCCCTCGCGCGCGAACGTGCTGACGCCGTGTCCCTCGGAGAAATAGCCCTCGAGGGTCGTCCCGGTCGCGCTCGCGTTCTGGCCGGTGACGAGGGGCAGATTCTCGCGGAAGGCCGGCTGCTCGTTCAGCTGTTCCAGAAGCACGAGCTCGTTCGCCTGCAGCAGCGGCGCGGCTGGGTTGTGCGCCATGCCCTCGCCAGCGGATACGCCGAAGTCGAGGTTGAAGTCGCTGTCGTGGCTGGATGCCCAGTCAAAGCTCCAGCCCATGCGCTCTCTGTAGGCGAGCAGCTTCTCGATCGGTGCGCGCGAGACGCAGATCATCGTCACATCGCAGGCCTTGAGGTGGGCGAGAACGCCATTGAAGCTATCGGCCGTCAACGAGCAGGCTGGGCATCCGGCCTGGTAGTGCGGACCGAACATGAAGTGGTACACCACGAGCTGCGAGCTGCCGTCAAACAACTCCACCAGCCCCCTGGCCCCGTCCGCGGTCTGGAGCGTGTACTTCTTCTCGACACGCACCCAAGGAAGCTCCCGGCGCTGTCGGGCGAGCTCATCTCCCATCCGCGTGAGCTCTTTCTCGCGCTCTCGCAGCTCGGCGAGCGCGACCCCCCATTCCTCGCGCGTTGCGGTCTTGTGCTCGGGCATCTGCTGGCTCCTCGGGTAGCTGACAGGTCGGCTATATAGTTAGCAGAGTGGCTAACGATACGTTCGGTGCTCTCGCCCATCCACTCCGGCGCGCGATTGTCGAGCGCCTGAGCCGAGGACCAGCAACCGTCGGTGAGGCGACGCGCGACTTCGGGGTCTCGAAGCCCACCATCTCGCGGCACTTGGGACTGCTCGAGGAGGCAGGCATCGTGAGCCGCGTGATCGATGGCAGAACCCACCGGCTCGCGCTACGGCCGGAGGCGCTGGCCGAGGCCTCGGACTGGATCGATACGCAGCGGAGCCGCTGGGAGCGACTGTTCGACGTCGTGGGCGAGTACCTTGAGGAGGGGAAGGAACGGCGGTGACCGACGAGCCCGGCCGCGTGGTGCGTATTGAGCGGATCTTCGACGCCTCGGCCGAGGAGGTGTTCGACGCCTGGACCAGCCCCGAAGTGATGCGGCGCTGGTTCCACTGCAACCCCGACTGGGACACGCCGAAGGCCGAGGTCGATCTCCGGGTCGGCGGGAAGGTCCGGGTGGTGATGCGCAAGCCCGACGGCACCGAAGTCGAAGCGCAGGGCAAGTACACGCTGATCGACCGGCCGCACCGGCTCGTCATGACCTGGACCTTCGACGACGATCCATCAAACGAGCAGCTGCTCGAACTCTCTTTCTCGGAAGCCGACGGCGTGACTACGGTGCTGATGGTCAATAGCGGCATCTCGACCGATGAGCGCCGCGACGCGCAGGACTGGGGATGGCACGGGTGCCTCGACCAGCTCGAGCGGCTATTGGGCCGTTGATGTGACTCAGAACAGCCCCTGCGTCCTGACCTCCGCCGTCGCCGGTGGAAGCATCCCGCCAGAGATCGGACGGTCGCGCCGTGGGTCAATAACGATTCGACTAGGGAGCGAAAATGACCGAAGGAAGTCTGGCCCGTGGACGGCGGGCGCAACGCCGGCCTGGACACTCGCCGGCTCTCGTGCCGGCGGCGATCGCCGCGGCCGCGCTCGTCACCTGGATAGTGACGGTCGATCGGATGCAGGGCATGGATGCCGGCCCGGGGACCGATCTTGGGGGCCTCGGCTGGTTCGTGGGCGTGTGGGCAACGATGATGGCGGCGATGATGCTCCCGTCGGTGATGCCGACAGCGCTCGTCTTCGCGCGCGTCAGCGCAGAGCATCAGCCGCGCGACCGAAGCTTCGTTCCCACGTGGGCGTTCATCGCCGGCTATCTGGCCGCATGGACCGGCTACGGCCTGGTGGCGTACGGGATCTTCCGGGTCATCCAGTCAGCACATGTCCATGCGCTCTCGTGGCACGCCGAGGGGCCGCTGATCGCGAGCTTGGCGATCATCGCGGCCGGTCTCTATCAGCTCAGCCCGCTCAAGCGCCGCTGCCTGCGCCACTGCCGCTCCCCAGTGCAATCGATCCGTGATGCCTGGCACCCGGGATGGCCGGGCGCAGTTCGGATGGGATTCGAGCACGGCGCATTCTGCGTCGGGTGCTGCTGGGGGCTGATGCTGATCCTGTTCGCATTGGGCGTAATGAGCATCACATGGATGCTCGTGGTCGCCGGGCTGATCTTCGCCGAGAAGGTGCTCCCGTCCGGCGAGCGGCTCTCGCAAGCGTTCGCCGTCGCGCTCGTGGCCGTCGGGATTTGGGTCGCCGCCGCGCCGTCGAGCATCCCGGGCCTCACCCAACCCGGAAGCCCGCAGGCGATGCAGGCCATGCGGGCGATGGGCATGCACCGCATGAAGAAGGGCATGGTCATGCCAACCACCCACCACATGGACATGCCGAACGCCCACACCACCGCCATGCCGAAGCCCACTTCGGTGAAGATGAAATAGGTCGTGGCCCGTGGACGCGGTGCCAGCGCTCCATGCATTGCGGGTCGTTGAGTGTGAGCTCCACGGACGAGGTGTCGACGTCTTCGAACAGGCGCTGCCCGGGTTGCCGACCATGACGCGCATGATCTATAGGCGGCGGAGGTCGGCCACGAGGGGTGCCTTGGGGAGCGTGGCGTCAACGCCGCTGGCCCCGTATGTGATGAGGGCCCGGCCCGGGCCGTCAGCCGCTCGATCACACCGGCTGCGTCAGCCACTCCAGCGCGGCTGAGTACAACCGCTCGTCGCTTGCGGCCTGGAGGTGCTCAAGACCCTGGTAGAGCTCAACCCGCACCCGCTCCGCCGCGCGAGGGTCACGGTCGCATAGCGCGGTGCGGAAGCGAGTGGACGCCTCCGCTGGCACGTGAAGGTCGGCCGCGCCGCACAGGAAAGCGATCGCGAGCTCGCGCCCGTAGGCGTCGAGGTGCGCGATCGGGTTCAGCGCGTCGAAGAACCACTCGGCGTAGCGGTCAGCCTGTCCCTGGTCGAGTAGGACGGGGTTCTCGCCGATCGTCTGCATGCCGGGCCGGGTCCAGTCGGGGGTGGCGGCGATCGCGGCGACGCGGTCGATGCGAGCGTCGACACCGGCCAGCGCGACGGCAACGTCGCCGCCCATCGAGACACCTCCGGCGACGCGCGGCCCAGCAACCCGGAAGCGCTCCTCGACCCAGTCCAGCACGCGCAGCGACTCGAGCACGGTGCGGCCGGCTAATGGCCACATCCGGCGGCGAAACGCCTCAAGCACCTCACGCGCGAGCTCCCACGGATCGCTGCGGGCGTTGCGGTGGCCGTGCCCGGGCGGATCGAAGCTGACCGCCAGCATGCCGCGCTCGGCCAGCCGCGTGAGCATCGGCACAGTCTGCTCGGTCGAACCGCCGAGGTGCGTGAGCCACAGCGCCACCCCCCGCGGTCCATGCGGCATGACCCACCGCACCGGAATCCCCTCGACCGTTTCGCCCCCGTCTCTCACCAGCGCCTCCAACCTTGAGGTGACCGCGGCAATTTCTCAGGGTGGGGGTTGGGAGTCACGACTCGAGGTCGTACTCGTCGTGGCGGCGGATCCACACCAACTCCGTGGTGCTCTCGTCACGACCCTTGGGGGTGAAGTCCAACAGCCCGTAGTAGGCCATCGCGGGCTCGGGCGTGTTCGTCACGTAGGTCCGGTAGACCGTACCGTCCCAAAGCGCGTACACGCTAAGGCCCGATCCCTCGGCAACGTACCCGGCCGCGTCGGTTCCGCACATGCGCGCGTTTTGCTCGACAACGAGCGGGATCCCGCCCTCCAGGAACGACTTAAGCTCCTCCTCTGCGACGCCGAAGCCGTTGTCACGGTTGAAGGCTTGGCTGCTGCTCGATACCCAGTCTATTGGCCAGCCCATCCGCTCGCGATAGGCAAGGAGCATCTGAAGTGGCGCGCGGGAGGCGAGCAGAAGGGTGGTGTCTTTGGCCTTTAGGTGGGCTACCTGGGGGGCGAGTGTGTCCGCGATGGATGAGCAAATCGGGCAGCCTGCGTCCCACGAAGGCGCGAACATGAAGTGGTAGACCATCAGCTGCGAGCAGCCGTCAAAGAGCTCGACGAGGGTCTTCGGGCCGTCCTCGGTCTCGAAGCGGTAGTCCTTCTCGACCGCCACCCACGGAAGCCCCCGACGCTGGCGCGCGAGCTCACCGCCCAGCCGTGTGTGTTCATTCTCGCGGACAAGCAGCTCTGCACGAGCCGCCGCCCACTCTTGCTGTGTTCCGATCCTGTGATTGGTCATGGTCCGCTCTCCTTCCAATCCTCGTGCTAACGCAGCCTGGGCGGTCAGTCGTCGAAGGTGCGGTAGTCGCCGACGAGTTCGGGTTGGGTGAAGGTGGCCGGCTGTTCGTGCCGGTCCTCTGCCCCGGCTACGAATGCTTTGAACGAGTCCAGTCCCTGCAGACCAGATTTGCTGCCCTCGTCGGTGTACAGGTGTATGAATTGGCGCGCGTCCGGGAGATAGAAGACCGCGTAGCGCAATCCGGCCGGTCGGGTCTGTGCGAGCTCCTCGAAGACGCCGCGCACGAGCGCGGCGTTCTCCTCCTCGCGTCCCGGCTTGACGGTGTAGGTGACCATCGTGTGGCGCATTGTTGACTCCTGGTTCGGTGTTAGGTGGTGGTTGGTGGGCATGGCTCGGTGTCTCCTAGTGGCGATCCCGCGGCCGGGGCCGCGGGACGCGCCGGCCACGATCGTGGCCTTGTCTGGCAGTTCGCTGGTCCTTGTTTCTCCTTCGCGGTGGTTGGTGGAGGCTGTGGTTCAGCTCGAGGCGACGAGGGCAGGCTGCGGCTCGCTGACGATCGTCTTGGTCACCGCGTCGGAGAGCTCGTTGCGGCGCACGAGTGCGAAGATCGCCGGAATGGCGAGCAGGCCAATCGCGCCCAGCACCCAGAACGCCTGCTGGAAGCCGCCGGTGAGGGCCGCGGGCACGTGGTTGCCAGCGTGAAGCAGCGCCCGGGTATGGCCGGCGGCGACACTGGAAGCGATCGCGATCCCGATCGCGCCGCCGAGCTGCTGAGCGCTGTTCAGCAGCCCCGACGCGAGCCCGGCCCGCTGCTCGTCAACGCCAGCGAGCGCGGCGATCGAGATCGGGATGAACGCGAACGCTGTGCCTGCGCCGGCGACCATGAATGGCCCGAGGAGGTTGCCGACGAAGTGGCCGTGGACGGGCACCTGGGTCGCCCACAGCGCCCCCGCGCCGATCATGGTCATCCCCGTCGCCATCACTAGCTTGGCGCCGCCGCGGGTCACCAGCGCCTGGGAGACCCCGGCGAGGGCGATCGAGGTCAGCGACGCCGCCAGCCAGGCGAGCCCGGTCTGGAGCGCTGAGTAACGCAGCACCTGCTGCATGTACAGGGTGCCGACGAAAATGAAGGCATAGAAGCTGCCGCCCAAAAGCAGGCCCGCGCTGTTCGCACCGGCGAGCGTGCGCAGCCGGAAGATTCCAAGCGGCAGGATCGGATCGCTGGCGCGGCGCTCGATCACGAGGAACGCGGCGAGCAGGACCGTTGCCGCGGCGAGCACGCCGATCGTCCTGGTGGCGCCCCAGCCGTACTGCGGAGCCTGGGAGATCGCGTCCACCAGCGCCACCAGCCCGCCGGTGCCGGTGACCGCGCCGAGCGCGTCGAACTTGCGCCGCACCCCGTCGAGGCGACTTTCGGGCACGATCCGCGGCGCCAGCAGCAGCGCGGTCACCCCGATGGGGACGTTGAGGTAGAAGATGTACTGCCAGCCGGCGTACCGGGTCAAAAGGCCACCGGCGATGATTCCGACGGTCGCGCCGCCGGCCCCGAGACCGCCCCAGATCCCGAGCGCCTTGTTGCGCTCGGCGCCTTCGGCGAACATGTTCATCACGATCGACAGAGCGGCGGGCAGCATGATCGCTGCTCCAGTGCCCTGGACCGCCCGGGCTCCGATCATGAAGCCGGCACCGTTTGCCAGCGCGGCGGCCAAGGACGCGCCAGTGAACAGGCCGAGCCCAACCATCAGGATGCGGCGGCGACCGAGCAGATCGGCGGCCCGGCCGCCGAGGAGCAAGAGCCCGCCGAACGTGAGCGCGTACGCGGTCACGACCCATTGCAGGTTGGTCTGGGAGAAGTGCAGGTCGCGGCCGATCGTCGGCAGCGAGACGTTCACGATCGTCAGATCGATGACCGTCATGAAGAACGCCACAGCCAGCAGCGCGAATGCCCGCCAGCGCTCGATATGGGGCGATTGGGATGCCATCGGACCTCCAGTGGTCGATTCGCCGCCTTCTGGAGGCGGCCTCACTAGTCCGACGCAGCCCGAGCGGCGATTTGGACAGCGCTGCTCAGAGATCCTGCAAGCGCCGCTCCAACTCGACCCGCTCGACGACATTGGCGCTCAGCGTGATCGCCATGCGGTAAGCGCGCGCAGCGCCCTGGCGATCACCGGCGCGCTTGAGCAGCTCGGCGTGGGCGGCGTGCAGCGGCTGGTAGCGCTCGAGCGCCGCATCGCGCAGCAGCGGCGAGAGCAGCTCCAGGCCTGCCTGCGGGCCCTCAGCGAAGCCAACGGCGACTGCACGGTTGAGCTCGACCACCGCGGTCGGGGTGAGCTTCACGAGCGCACCGTAAAGGTCAGCGATCTGCCGCCAGTCGGGCTCCTTCTCCATCTGAAGCGCTGTAATCGCCGCCTGCAGCTGGTATTGACCGGGACGCCGCAGACGCACCGAGCGCTCCAACGCACGCATCCCTTCGCGGATGCGCGCTTGGTCCCACCGCGAGCGGTCCTGCTCGCCGATCGCGAGATAGTGGCCGTGCTCGTCGGCACGCGCGCCGCGCCGCGAGTCATGCAGAAGCATCAGCGCGAACAGGCCCCACACCTCCCCGTCGTCGGGCATCAGCTCGCGCAGCAAAAGACCGAGCCGAATCGCCTCATTGCACAAGCCTTCGCGCACGAGACGGTCGCCCTCGGCAGCCGCGTAGCCCTCGTTGAAGATCAGATAGACCACGCGCAGCACTCCGCGCAGTCGATCCGGCAGCTCCTCGTCACGCGGCACCTCATACGGGATCCGCGCGTCGGCGATCTTCCGCTTGGCCCGCACGATCCGCTTACCCATCGTCGGCTCTGCAACCAGGAATGCGCGCGCGATCTCGCCGGTCGTCAGGCCACCGAGCGCGCGCAACGTAAGCGCCACACGCGCGGACAGATCCAGCGCCGGGTGGCAACAGGTGAAGATCAGCCGCAGGCGATCATCAACGATCGAGCTCTCCTCGATCACAGCTCGGTGCTCCTGCTCGTCGAGGCGCACGAGCTCCGCAAGGCGCTCGGCACGACCCGCCACCGAGCGATCGCGGCGCAGACGATCGATCGCGCGCCGCCGCGCCGTGACCGTGAGCCAGGCGCCCGGATTCGCCGGCACGCCATCGCGCGGCCACGTCGCGAGCGCCGCCGCGTACGCATCCTGGACCGCGTCCTCGGCCAGCTGGAAATCGCCCACATGACGAATCAGAGTCGCCAACACGGCCGCCCGCTCGTCGCGAAACGCGCGGGCGACCGCATCCGCCGCCGCCTCACTCAAACCGACAGGTCCATGACGGGGCGAACCTCGACGCGTCCATAGCGGATCAGCGGGATCCGCTTGGCCACGCCCAACGCCTGATCGAGATTCTCCGCCTCCATCAGGTAGTAGCCCACGAGCACCTCCTTGGTGATCGCGAACGGGCCATCCGTGAGCTCCGTCTCGCCAGAGATCGCGCTGACGGTCGTGGCGGTCGCGGTGGAGTGCAGGCGCCCGGTCGTGACCAACAACCCCGCCGCCTCGAGACTCTGATTCAGCTCCAACCACAGCGGCATCTCCGCCCCACGGTCAGCGGCCTCCTCTTCCTCGGTCGTATACAGCAAAAGCATGTACTGGGACATCATCCCTCCTCGTCGTTTGCCAATACGACGCAGCGCGACCATGCATTTGGACACGCCTGCAGGTGGCATGTAGCCACGTCTGCCTTGATCTCACCTCTGGCATCTTGGGCTGCCAAGATTCGTGTCGCGGGCCACGGGCAACGCGACAGCGTGATCCTTCTTCAGGGCTCCGTGTGAGGATGTGTGGGTGGACCCTGACGAGCGCGTGCGACGCGGGCGCCTGGCGGCGCAGCGGCTGACCCCGGCGACGGCATGTTCGAGCGCAGAGGAAGCGGCGCGCGCTGTGATTGGCGTTCAGGCTCAGGATCTGCGCGCGGCAGGGCTCGCGCTGCGCTCGCGCGTGCCGGGCGTCACCCGGAGCGCGATCCGCGCGGCTCCTCTGGTGCGCACGTGGACTGTCCGCGGCACCGTGCACCTGATCAGCGCGTCCGATCGCCCATGGCTTCACGCCCTGCTGGCGGAGCGCAACGCCCGCATGTTCGGCGCGCGTTTCGAGCGCTTCGGGATCGTCGGCGAGGTCAACGCGATGCGCGGGGATGTCGTGGAGCTGTGTGCCGAGCGGCCTCGCGACCGAGCGTCGCTGTTGCGCGCCCTGGTTGAGCGCGGTCACCCGACGCTTGAGCAGGGTCCGATCAACACGTTCGTCCCGTGGCTCTCGACGCAAGGTCTGATCCTCACCGATGTCGCCGGGCTGCTGCACGCGTGCGACCCACCGCCGGTCGTCGACCACGACGAGGCGCTGGCGATCCTCGGCGCCCGCTACCGCGCCGGTTACGGCCCCTGCGACGCGGCTGACCTCGCGAAGTGGTCATCGCTGCCGATCACCCAGGCAAGACGGGCGCTCGACGCCGCCGGTCCAGAAAGCGACGCCGATGCGGGGCGCTCAGACGATCCGCTCCCGTGTCAGCTGCTCGCCGCCTTCGACACGCTCATGCTCGGGCACCGCTCCCGCGAGCCGTTCGTCGCCGCCCAGAATGACCATCACATCCTTAAGGGCGGCGGGATGCTCAAACCCGTAGCGCTCAACGCCGGAGTGGCGACCGGCACCTGGTCGATGAAGAAGGGCCGTCCCGAGCCAGCATGGTTTGGCCTGCCCGCGCCGGCTGCGGCGCTCGCCGCCGAGGCCAACGACGTCGAGCGCTTCCTCGCATCGTGATCGCCGGCTGCGGTTGACGCGCCTTCACACACATACGCGATCGCGGCTCACGTGGCGGGCCGCCGGATCGGGATATCGCCGAGGTGATTGCGCGACCCGAGCCGGCGACATGTATCAGGCGATAGTGCCAGCCGCGCCGTGGCGCTTCAGCTCGTGGGGTTGGCGATGGCCAGCCTCGAGCGCACGCGCACGAGAGGCGCGTTGGGGTCGTGAGGCTGCGGTATCGCCGCGAGCGCGAACTCGGCGATCGCGCCGGCGCGAAAGACGAGGCAGTGAGTCGAGCCTCCGAATTGGAAGTAACCGAGCTCCTCGCCCTTTCCGACGTGATAGCCGGGCGTCACCTTGGAGTCGATCACGCACGAGGAGACCTCCGACATGCCGACCGGCACAAAGGCCATCAGCCCGATGACAGGATCGTCGGCTTGGATCAGGAAGATCGCTCGAGCCGCGACGTGGGCGAGGTATGACTGCGAGTTCATCGGCTCGACCGCATCCTTGCCTTCTGAGTCGGCCTCGGAGTAATAGGTGCCCGGTTGGAGAAACGCTCTGACGATCGTGCCCGCCACCGGGCTGTGCCACCGGTGGTAGTTGGTCGCACTCAGAAACGCCTGATACACCGTCCCGCCGACGAACTCCTCAACGGAATCGTCGTTCGCCAGCATGTCCTCCAACGAATATGGCTGACTCTTGATCCAGAAGCGATCTTGCCGTTGCACGTCGGTGCTAATCCCGTAGGGCACCGACTCGCAGGCGCTCACGATCACCTTATCGTCGTCCGGGGAGTCCACCGGACGAGCGCCGTCCTTAAAGCGTCGGGTGAAGAAATCGTTCCACGAGGCAAAGCCCCAATGCTCGTCCTGCGCGTCGTACTCGAACTGCTCGATGCCCACCGCCCGCTGAGCCTCAACGGACATCCAACCCGAAGGCGAGTCGTTGAGCACGTAAAGCGAATCGCCGCTACTCAGGAAATCGCACCAGACGGTCAGGATCTTCTTCAACATCGCGTTGATCCGAGGATCCCGATAGGCCGCAAAACCGGCCGGTGTCCCCATCGTCCAGTCAAGGATCGCGTTCAACGGAAGCGCCACCATCTCGGACCCGTACTCGGGCGCCATCCTCAGCACCTCGTTCATCAGGCGCAACAGCTGCTCGACGCTCTCCACGTGCCGCTGGCTGTACGACTTGGACGTGGGCACTTGCGTGATCATCTGATGGACGCACATCCGCACAACCGGATCGCTGTCGATCAGGTCCTGGAACTCCTCAATGACGGGTTGCAGCACGATCTGCTCCCCAAGCGCCTCCACCCGCTGCCGGTGCCCGTGTAGCCAGTCCTCCAGGTCCTCCTGGTCCTCCGGAAACCAACCCGCCCGCCGGCGCACGTCGATCGTGTGGGGGAGAGTCGCCACGGAGAAGGACGTACCCGCGAGGTCGAGTCTCAACGCAGACGCGGGGCCTCCCCGCCGGCCCGGCATCACGCTCGCCCAACCACCAGCACGAGCCAGGAAGGCATACGACCGTGTGACGGCCCTGCAGCGACAGCTGCATCGACGAGGAGCGGGGGCAGTGCCTACTCGCGCACGAGCCGCGCGAATCGTGCCGGCAGCGCCCCCTTGAGGATCGTGCCGTCCAGTCCCACCGAAGCTGCTTCATCGCGAATCGAGCGGTCACGCCGAGCCCGCCGGCCGGCGACGGCTCGGGCTTGAGTTGGTCCCCCGGCGCGCCGCGACCATCCTGCAGGTGCTTGCAACTGGCGCGCGTCTTTAGACGCGGGGTGGGTTCGGCCGCGCGTTCCATTCGGTCGCCGTTTAGCTGGTCTGCGTCGTCGGTGGCGTCGGCGCCTCAGAAGCGATGTCGGGTGTGACTGAAGACGCCCTTCGTGAAGGCAAGGACTTTCGCTGGGCGGACAGCGAACACGAGCCCTGTCCCGGCGTCGTGTCGAAAGCCATCGTGGCTGACCTGGTATTGCCATCGCCCGTCCCACTTTTCTGCCCAGGCTGCGGCGAGCCGGTCGAGGTGCTGTGCGTCGGTGACGCGGATCGCCTCGCCCTCGATAACCACGTCGAGGCCGCTCTGCCAGCCGTTGGCGCCCGTGGTCAGCGCGACGCGCGGGTTGCTGGCGAGGTTGCGCGCCTTCTGCTCGTCCGGGCCCGTGGAGAAGTGCAATGCGTCGTCGAGCCAGACGGCGACGAGCGGAGTGACGTGCGGCCGGCCGTCTGTGCGGACTGTCGAGATCCAGAAGATCTCGGCCTGCTTGATCGCCTCGAGCGTGTCCTCCCAACTGGTGGGCTGTGCTGCGGGATCGCTGAATCGGGTGTCGAGCTCTGTACGGGGTGTCGACATCACGGGATTCTGTCCTCGGGGTTGGCGGGTGGCGGGTAGGCCTTGGCGACGACGTCGTCCAGGCTGACGATCGCCGTGAAGTCAGGGGAGAATCGGTTGCGCATCAGCGCGATCGCAACGCCGGTGTCGATGTCGGCGTAGGCAGCCGATCCGTTCATGCCGACCATCCCGAAGGTCGAGCCCGAGCGCGAGCGGGCGCCGCCGGGCCGGTCGGGGCTGTAGCCGAGCGACCAACTGCTGTCCCTCTCCATTACTTGATCTGTCCCGGTGAAGGCGACGGCGGCGGCGGCCGCGAGCTGCTCGGCCGAGAGAAGACGTGTCCCGGCTATGTGTCCGAGGAGCGCGGCGTAAACGCGGGCCGCCGCTCGGGCGCTCATCGTGCCGAACGAGGGGATCTGTGCGGTGAGCACGTCGCGACGGTTAGCGAAAGCGGCATCGGGAGCGGCGCCGGGAGGCATCGCGCGGGCTAGCGGACTGCCCGGGGCAGGGCCCGCCGGCACAGGTCCGGACGGTGCGACCTGGCGGGCGATCCGATCCAGGAGGAGCGCCGGGACCGCGAAGTGGAGCTCGTCGGTGACGGCTAGCGGCTGGGTGATTGTTTTTCTGAGAAGGGTTACGAGGCTTGCGCCCGTCGTCCGCTGGAGCGTTTCACCGAGCAGGAAGCCGAAAGTCTGGGCGTGGTAGGCGAACGCGGTCCCCGGCGGCCACCACGGCGTCGCCTCGGCGACAAGTGCACACATGTGATCCCAGTCACACAGCTGCTCGGTCGTCAGGTCCGGCGGCAGCCCGGGGACGCCTGCCTGGTGCATGAGGACATGTCGCACGGTCACGTTCCCCTTGCCGTGAGCAGCGAACTCGGGCCACACCTCGGCCAGCCGCAGGTCGTAGTCGAGCCTGCCGGCCGCGACGAGGGCATGGACGAGCGAGCTGAGGACGCCCTTGACGGTCGAACCGGCGAAGAACAAGGTGCCGGCGGACACGGGTTCGCCACTGACCGGATCGGCGATGCCGCTCTGTGCGTCGGCGACGAGTGCGCCGTCCTTCATCACAGCAGCCTGGAGGCCGACCTCATCACCGTCGGTGACGAGCTCGTCGAGGAGTGCCTGCACGGCATGCTGGAGTGCGAGGTCAGCCATCGTCGGGTATCACGTCTGCGAGCGGTTACTCATCGTTGCGCGTCTTCGTGTCGGTTCTCAGACATCGACCGTCGCGCACCGAGGAACTCATCGGTCTGCTCAGCGCCCCAGGATTTGGCGCGCGGCTTCCACGGCCGGCCGCGGGTCGGCATCTTGCTGTGCTGTGGACACGACCTGCTGCAGAGCGGCCACATGCTGGCCGAATGCTCGGCGGCCGGTTCGGCTGAGGCTGGCTGAGGTGCGCGGACGCTTGCCGATGAAGGTTCTGCGGATCTCGACGTACCCGGCCGATTCAAGGGTGGATAGCTGTTTGGATAGCGCCGAGTCGGACAGGCCAAGCTCGTCGCGGATGTACTTGAAGTCGGCCGATTGCGCCGCCGCAAGCAGCGAGACGATCGCTAGCCGCGTCGGCGCGTGAATCAGCTCATCGAAGCGAGCCGTCCTCAAGGGTTCTGGCTCCCCGCCTGCGGTGCGTCGCCCACCCGTTGCCGGGTCTTGCTGAGCATGAGCGCGCCCAGATACCGATTCACGAGTGGCCCAGCGATCACGATCACGGCCGCCCCGGCGGCGGTTCCGATCGTGCCCGGATCGGGGTCGTGGGCCGCCGCCAGGCTCGCGGCCGTAGCCACGATCGCTGCGTCGACCAGCACGATCAGAGCCAATATCGCGGCTGCGCCACGGGCACCCGGCTGCGTGGTGCTGTGCACCTGGACCCGACGGCGCACCGCAGGAATCGTCCTAGCGGTCAGCCCTGCCATGACGAGCACGGCCAGCGGGATCGTGATGGCCTGAACGACCGCCTTCCCGGTGTCCCGGGCGGCCCCGATGGCGACGATCCCGGCCGCCATCACCCACCAGTACCAGACGGGTACGAGCACCGTCCTGATGACGCGCTCCTGGCGGCGCTTGATCACGGCCAGCGCGGCTGCCGCCTCGCCCCCGGCTGGGTGACGTTGCCGGGCATCCATAGTTACCTCCTTAGTGGAAACTACTTTCCTGCTAGGAAAGTAGCACCCGCCTGCCAGCTAAGCAAACGCCGTTTATCCCCCGCCCTGCCCAGGCGTTTGCCCGGCGGATTCCGCCATCTAAAGCTGGGGCGCCCGAAAGCCCGCGTTTGGATGGGCATACCGGCCGCTCCCACACGGCTCCCACCAGACGAGACCGGCATTCGTGTGGCGACGCAACTCGGCCGCGACTCGCCAAGAGACGCGGTTTTGCGCGGATCTCGAGCACGTCGCCGCTCCGGCGCCCGCCGCGACGCGGCTGGCGACTGCCCAGCCGCGCTTTCCGCGCATATCGGGACCGCCAGGCCAAGCGCTCACAGGCCCGTGCGGACATTAAAGCGGGTGCGCACGCGGACGATCGCTCGCGTGGCAGACCACAAGCCAGCCTCGAGCGTCTCCGGTGAGCAGAGCGATCGCCAGCTTTCGACCGGCGCTAGCCGGCCGAGGAGCCTGTAGCTAACGATTCCAACCGCCGCGCTTCTGGTAGATCACGTGTCTTCGTGCGCGGGAAAGTGGAGGGTGCTCCATTGTCCAACGCTGAGGGTAGAGCGCGTCTACGCTGAACGAATGTCTGTGCTGGGCACCAAGCTGCACCTCCCGTCGCCGCGTCGCGGGCTGGTGCAGCGCGCTCGCCTGACCGATCAAGTGCGTGTGGCTGGAGGCGAAGGGCCGCGGCTGGTCCTGGTCGCGGCACCGGCTGGGTTCGGGAAGACCACGTTTCTGGCGCAGTGGCTGGCGGCGGCCGGCACGTCGCAGTGCGGGGTGGCGTGGTTGGCTCTGGACCCGGGCGACGCGGATCTCCAAGTGTTCTTGACTCACCTGGTGGCTGCGATTCAGACCGCCGAACCTGTGGCTGGTGTCGACGCGCTCGCCTTGCTGGAGGCCGGCGGTGCCACGCCGACCGAGGCTGTCCTGGTCAGTTTGATCAACGATCTCGACGTTCTTGCCGGTCCAATGGTGGTGGCGCTCGACGACTACCACGTGATTGATGGGGCCGCCGTGCATGAGGCGGTGACGTTCCTTTTGGAGAACCTGCCTCCGCAGGTCACGCTGGCGGTGAGCACTCGGGCCGACCCGCCGTTCCCGTTGTCTCGTCTGCGTGCGCGTGGCGAGCTCGTGGAGGTGCGGGCGGCGGATCTCAGGTTCACCCGCGATGAAGCGGAGGTGTTCCTCAACGAGGTGATGGGGCTGGCGCTGGAGCCCGCGCTGGTGGCCGCGCTCGAGGCGCGCACGGAGGGGTGGGCGGCCGGGCTTCAGCTGGCCGGGCTGTCGGCCCGGTCCCATGCGGGCGCCGCTGGGGGGTCTGGGGACGTCGCTGGGTTTGTCCAGGACTTCTCTGGAAGCCATCGGTTCGTCCTTGACTACCTTGTTGAGGAGGTTCTGAGCCGGCAGCCGGAGGAGGTACGCGCCTTCCTGCTCGACACCTCCGTGCTCGACCGGCTGACCGGCGGGCTTTGCGACGCCCTGACTGGGCGCTCGGACGGCCAGCTGATGCTGGAGACCCTCGAGCGCGAGAATCTGTTCGTCGTCCCGCTCGACGATGAGCGCCGGTGGTACCGCTACCACCACCTGTTCGCCGACGCATTGCGTGCCCGTCTGGCTGCCCGGCACGCCGACCGGGTCGGCGAGCTGCACGCTGCGGCCAGCCGATGGTTGGCGGAGAACGGGCTGCTGGGCGATGCCGTACGGCACGCGATCGCCGAGTGGCAACCACGAGCACGCCGCCGACCTTGTCGAGCTGACCCTGGCCGATATGCGCCGACGCCGTCAGGACCGCACCTTTCGTGACTGGCTGGTCACGCTGCCCGACGACGTCGTACGTCGCCGACCGCTGCTCGCCACCTACATGGGGTGGAGCCGGCTCTCCGAGGGCGACATCGACGGGGTTGAGGCGTGGCTCGACGCGGCCGAGGCCGGTCTCGATACGACACCGCCGTTGACCATCCTGACGGCGGGCGCGCTGGCCGAGGCAGCCCGGGACCGGGACGGCGAGCTTCGCTCCCTCCCAGCGATGGTCGCGGTCTATCGCGCCTCGGTCGCCCAGGCGCGGGGCGATGTCGACGGCACGGTCGCGCACGCACGCCGGGCACTCGCGCTCGCCGGGCCGGAGGACCACTTCCCGCGCGGTGCCGGCGCCGGCTTCATCGGCCTGGCGGCCTGGGCCGCCGGCGACCTCGGCACTGCGGTGGACACGTTCAGCGAGGCGGTCGCCAGCCTGCACGCGGCTGGCATGGTCGCGGACGGGCTGGGCGCGACCGTCGTGCTCGCGAACATGTGGCTAGCGCGCGGACGACCCGTCGAGGCGCGCCGGCTCTACGAACGCGCGCTGGCCACGGCCGAGAGCCAGCCCGGCCCGGTGCTCTCCAGCACCGGCGACCTGCACGTAGGGCTCGCGGACGTCCTGCGCGAGCAGGGCGACCTCGATGCGGCCGCGGAGCACCTCGAGCTCGCCCGCGAGCTCGGCGACCGCGCCTCGCTGCTGGAGAACCGGCACCGCTGGTACACCGCCACGGCCGCGTTGCTGCAGGCCAGAGGCGACCTCGACGGCGCGGCCGCGATGCTCGACCAGGCCGAGCCGCTGTTCCTGCCCGGCTACTTCCCGGACGTGCGACCGATCGCGTCGACCAGGGCTCGGGTGCGGACCGTTCAGGGCCGCCTCGATGACGCGCGGGCGTGGGCGCGCGAGCGCGGGATCGCGCCGACGGATCCGCCGAGCTATCTGGTCGAGTACGACCAGCTCACCCTCGCCCGCCTGCTGGTCGCCGAGAGTGACGCGCGCGAGGCGCTCGGCCTCCTCGACCGCCTTCTGGACGCCGCGCGGGTGGCGGGCCGCGACGGCAGCTTGATCGAGGCGGGCATGCTGCGCGCACTCGCCCACGACGCGAGCGGCGACGCTGACGCGGCGGCGGCCGACCTCGCTGCGGCGCTGATCGCCGGGGTGCCGGCCGGCTACTGCCGGCTCTTCCTCGACGAGGGACAGCCGATGACGGAGCTGCTCGGGCGAGTAGCCCGCTCAGCTCCGCACGACAGCCGGGCGCACGCCGAGCACCTGCTCGCCGCCGCACGGAGACCGCTGGGGTCGCCCCCCGCGCCCGTTAGAGATGCCGCCGCGGAAGAGCTCAGCGAGCGTGAGCGTGAGGTGCTGCGCCTGCTGGCGACCGAGCTCAGCGGGCCGGAGATCGCCGGACACCTCTACATCTCGGTGAACACACTGCGGACCCACACCAAGCACATCTTCTCCAAGCTCGACGTGAACACCCGCCGCGCCGCGGTACGTCGAGCCGCGGACCTCGGCGTTCTCTGAGCGCTCCGCGGCCGATTCACCACCCTCAATCACATCATCGTGTGATGTGCGCTCACCACATCGATTCCTAAGTTGTCGACATCGCCGGACACCCGCCCGGCACCCAGACCAAAGGAGTCCGACGTGAGCACCACCACCACCAACAACCGCCGCACCGCGATCGCTGGCCTCTGCGCCGCGACCGCCGGCGCGATCTTCATCGGCGTCCAGATCGGCCACCCGTCGGCGACCGTGGCGCACCTCCTAACCACCGAGATGACGCTCCGCGAGACCGCAAAGGTCCTGATGGCCATCCTGGCGCTGGCCGGCTTTACCGGCATTTTCCTCCGCCACCGCAGCCGGCTCGGGCGCCTCGGGCGTGCAGGATACGGGCTGCTGACCGTCGGCTACCTCGCGATGTTCGCCGCCGAGTGCATCATCGGCTACTACCTCCCGACGGTGGCGCACTCGAACCCCGGCTACGTCCAGCACGTCATCAACGCGGCCATGGGTCACGGCCCGAGCGGCGGCATCGGCGCCATGCACGAGCTGTTCATCGTCATGGGCATCGGTTACTCCCTCGGCGGTCTGCTGTTCGGCATCGCGCTGTTCCGCGCCCGTGTCCTGGCCCGCTGGGCCTCTCTGCTGCTCGCCTACGGCACCACCTCCGCCCTCGCGCTGTCGGTGCTGCCGGAGTCCTTCAGCCGCCCGTTCGCGGTGCCCACCGGCGTCGCGCTGATCGGCCTCGGCGTCTCGCTGTGGCGCAAGGAGCGTCCGCAGGCCGACACCATCGACGCGCCCGCGAGATTGCGGATCGCCGAGGCGGCGACCCGGTAAGCCAGCCGGTCCCGCTCGTGCCGCCCCGGCACCTGGCCTGGCACCAACATGCCGGCCGGGTGCCGGCCGTGGTTTACGGCTCTGCCGCCATAGGTCGCCGCCCTGCAATACCCACAGGTCCTCAGCGCACTGGAGTGCTCTCATGAACACCACCCCCACCACATACGCGATCCGCGTCAACGGCCATCTCGACGACCACTGGTCAGCCTGGCTCGGCGAGCTCGACATGACCCGCGACGACGACGGCACCACGACCCTCACCGTCTCGACCGCCGACCAAGCCCAACTCCACGGCGTGCTTGCCCGCCTGCGCGACATCGGCGCCGTCATTACCGAACTCCGTACCGCCGGTGCGCCCGTGCTCAAGCCGCCAGTCCTCAATGATGGGGACCGAGTCATCGGATCAAAGCGACAGCAGTAAGCGGCTAGCTGAATCGGGGATTGCCCCCCGCCGCCCGGCAGTAGCTCTCCTAGTTCGGTCCCGGCCTCGAACGCGTCCGGTCAGGGGTTGAGAGACGACGCGGCGTTGGGGACCGTGTCTTCACGTCTCAGCATGATGACGCTGCTCACGAGCACGAAGATCAGGAACAGAGCGAACCCGATGAGGTCGAGAATCAGCCCGAACGAGGCGATGACGCCGCCCAGGCCGAAGCCTTGAAGGAAGAGCATGATCCCAGCGAGGATCGAAACCCACCCGAGCCAACGCGGCAGCACGCCGCGAGCAGCCCGTGCGCGACACGATCGGTCGCCGCGGCGGCACGCAGAACCGCTTGTGCCCCGGCTGAGAGCCGCTCCGTCCGCGCCAGCAACAGGTCCCGCAGCGACGGCGGCAGGCGACCGGCGCCGTCGTCGCGCACGATCCCGAGAATCTCCTCGACCAGGAAAGCGTTCCCCTCCGAGCGATCAAACACCCTGGCGACAAGATCAGGAGTCGGCGGCTCACCCAGCATGCCCGCGAGCTGTGCGCTGACCTCAGCGCGGTCAAAACGATGCAGGTCGATCCGCCGCAGCGCGGGCAACCGCTCAAGCTCGGCGACGAACGCGCGCATCGGATGACGCCGCGCCCTGAACGTCTGCCGCCACCTTGCCGACATCGATGAGGACCTCCCGCCCAGC
The DNA here is from genome assembly GCA_963795525.1 of uncultured Solirubrobacterales bacterium. GTDB lineage: Bacteria > Actinomycetota > Thermoleophilia > Solirubrobacterales > Solirubrobacteraceae > Palsa-465. The sequence goes on along the minus strand of CAWCIA010000004.1, from coordinate 18,833 downwards.
GCCGAGATCCGAGTGTGGACTCACCGGCCGATCAAAGCACAGGCGCCGGCTGGGGACCTCGGAGCGGGGACGCTGTTGGCCGCGCGGCTGCCTAAGCGGGGCAGGCTCACGCGCGGCGCTCGAGCTCGCCCCTGACGAGCCGTTCGAGGGCGGAGAGCGCGAGCTCGAGGTCGGGCTCGTCGGTGTCCTCCTCGCGCGTGTGCGAGAGCCCGCGCTTGCTGCGCACGAACAGCATCACCGTCGGCACGCCGGTCTCGGCCACGCGAGCGGCGTCGTGCAACGGGCCGCTGGGCAGCCGCGCGTCGGAGCCCTGGAGGTCGGTGATGATCGCGCTCGCGGCCTCGATCATGTCGGCGTCGAAGTGGATCGGCGAGACCCGGAACAGAGGCGCCCACTCCACCTCGACGCGCTCCTCCTCGGCGATCGTGCGGCTGGCCTGCTCGGCCCGCTCGTGCAGATCGCGCAGCGCCTCGGCCTCGACATGGCGCTGGTCGACGAGCGCGGTGGCCACCCCGGCGACCGCGGTGGGGATCCCCGGCTCCGAGTCGATCCGGCCGACGGTCCCCACCCCGCCGCGGGTTCGGGCGAGCTCGCGGACTTCGAGCGCCAGCCGCGCGGCGGCCGAGAGCGCATCCCGCCGCTGGTCCATCGGGGTCGAGCCGGCGTGGGCGGCCTGGCCGTTGAACGTGACCGCGTAGCGCTCGGTTCCGTAGACCCCGGTGACGACTCCGAGCTGGAGGTTGCGGGCTTCGAGCACCGGACCCTGCTCGATGTGCAGCTCGATGTAAGCGACCGCCTCGGCCAAGCGCGAGCGGGACTCGCCCATCCGGTCGACGTCCACGCCGTGGGCCGCCAGCGCGTCGGCGGCCGAGGTGCCACCGGCATCGCGCAGCCCGCGCACGAAGTCGGGGTCGTGCTGTCCGGCGGCGGCCATCGACCCGAGCAGACTGAGGCCGAAGCGCGCTCCCTCCTCGTCGGCCCAGTCGACGAGCTTGACCGTCAGCGGCGGCGGCTCGGCGTCCTCGGCCAGCGAGCGGACCACCTCGAGCGCGGACAGCACGCCCAGGGAGCCGTCGAGCCAGCCGCCGTTCGGTACCGAGTCGATGTGGCTGCCGACGATCAGTGTCCGGGGCGAGCGGCCCTCGAGCGTCGCCCATTGATTGCCCGCCTCGTCGACCTCGACGCTGACGGGTAGCTCGGCCAGCAGCCCGCGTTCCCACCCGCGGGCCTTGGCCCAGGTGTCGGTCCACGCCAGGCGCTGGGCGCCGCGCTCATCCCCGGTGAGCTGCGCGAGCTCTCGCAGCTCGGCGATCATTCTCCGTGCGTCGGCGGCCATCGGCGCTGTCAGACCGTTGTCCGCTGGCGCGCGGGCAGAAGCTCGCCGAATCTGGCCCTCCGCACGAACTGGCCCGCGCCTGGGCTGGCCACCAGTTCGTCGCCCTCGACGATCACCTGCCCGCGCACGAGCACGACCTCAGGTGCACCGATCACCTCGGTCCCTTCGAAGAGGTTGTAGTCGACGTTCGAGTGGTGGGTCGAGGCCGACAGCGTCAGCGGCTTCTCGCTGTCCCACACGACGATGTCGGCGTCAGAGCCGGCGGCGATCGTCCCCTTGCGCGGGAACAGCCCGAACAGTCTCGCCGGCTGTGTGCAACACAGGTCGACGAAGTGGTTCATCGTCAGCCGGCCCTGGCGCACGCCGAAGTGGTGAAGCATGTGCAGGCGGTTCTCGATCCCCGGACCACCGTTGGGGATCTTCGAGAAGTCATCGCGGCCGAGCGTCTTCTGGTCGCGAATGCGGAACGGGCAGTGGTCGGTCGAGACGACAGACAGCACCCCGGTCTGGAGCGCCTTCCACAGATGCTCGTGGTTATGGGCCGCCCGGGGCGGAGGGGTGTAGACGTACTTCGCCCCGGCGAAGTCGGGCTCCTCGAGGCGGGTCTCGTCGATGAACAGGTACTGGGTGCACGTCTCGCCCCAGGTCCGCCAGCCCCGCGCGCGGGCGATCGCGATCGGCTCGACCGACTCCTGGCAGGAGACGTGGACGACGTACAACGGGCAGCCGGCGATGTGAGCCAGCTTGACCGCGCGGTTGGTCGCCTCGGCCTCCGTCTCGGGCGGACGCGTGGCGGCGTGCCAGCGCGGCTCGGTCCTGCCCTCGGCCAGAGCCTGTTTGACGAGTACGTCGATCGCGTCGCCGTTCTCCGCGTGAACCATCACCAGCGCGCCCGTCTTCGCGGCGACCTGCATCGTGCGAAACAGCGTCTCGTCGTCGACCATGATCGCGCCCTTGTAGGCCATGAACAGCTTGTAGCTGGTGACCCCTTGGTCCGGGACGCGGGCGACGTCCTCCAGCCGGCCTCCATCGTGGAGGTCCGTGATCGCCATGTGGAACCCCACATCGATCACCGGCGGACAGCGCTCGATCTTCTCGTGCCAGGTGGCCAGGGCGTCGGGGATCGACTGACCGGGCGCCTGGAGGCAGAAGTCGATGTGCGTGGTCGTGCCTCCGAACGCCGCCGACACCGTGCCCGAGGTGAAGTCGTCACAGCTCACCGTGCCGCCGAACGGCATCTCCATGTGCGTGTGGGGATCGATCGCTCCCGGGATCACGTACTTGCCGGCGGCGTCGATGATGCGGTCGGCGGAGCTGCCGAGCGAGGTACCCACCGCGGCGATCGTCTCGCCCTCGATCAGCACGTCGGCTACGTAGTCGTCGACCGCGGTGACAACGCGGCCCCCCTTGATCAGCACGCTCATGGAATTGCTCCCCTTCGTTTGATTCTCAGACGACCGCGGAGGCCTGGAACTGCGGGATGATCTCCCGTCCGTAGCGCTCCATCGTCTCGTCCATCGCAGAGGTCATCAGGTAGAGGTTCACCTGCTTGACGCCGAGTTGTTCGAGTTCCCGCAGTCGCGCGATCTGCTGGTCGGTGTCCCCGAGGAGGCAGAACCGATCGCAGATCTCATCGCTGATGTATTGGCCGTGGCTGGCGCCGACCCGGCTGTGCTCGCCGTAGTCGTATTCCTTGACGGCCAGCGCGAACTCGGTCAGCGCCGACGGGATCTCGCCGTCGGTGCCGTAGCGGGCGATCAGATCCTTGACGTGGTTGGAGACCATTGCCGGGAACCAGCGCACCTCCTCACGCCAGCGGGGCAGATCGGCGTCGACGACCGCCGGCGCACACACGATCGGCGCCAGGGCGTTCGGATCACGGCCCGCCTCGACGGCGGCGGCGCGCGCACGCTCGATGATCCAGCTGGTGATCTCCGGGTCGGCGAGCTGGATCACGACGCCATCTCCGACCCGCCCCGCCACGCGCAGCGCGCGCGGACCATAGCCGGCGACGTACATCGGGATCTCAGGCTGTCCAGCCGCCCAGGCGAGCTGAAGCGAACGGCCGTTCCACTCCACCTCGCGCCCGTTCATCAAGTCCTTGATCATCTCCAGCGAGCGCTCGAACCGAGCCACCGGGACGGGCTCGAGGCCAACCACCCGGCGCGAGGAGTCCCCGCGGCCGATGCCCATCACCATGCGGCCGCCGCTCACGTCCTGGAGGGTCGCGTAGGCGCTCGCGGTCACCGTCGGCTCGCGGATCCCCGGATTCGTCACGCAGTGGCCGAGCCGGATCCGCGATGTCGCCGCCGCAGCCAGGGACAGGAAGACATAGCCCTCCTGCCAGAGAATGTGCGAGTCATACGTCCAGGCGTGCGTGAAGCCGAGGCCCTCGGCTCGCCTCACGCGCTCGACGAACCGCCGGAACGGCGGGTCCGGCAGGAACGTAACCCCGAAATCGAGCATCTCTCTTCCCCTCGACGAGCTGCTGTCTGCCTGTCCTCAGAGCCTAACCGAACCGCGGCCCGGGTCTCACGCGAGGTCATGCCTGGGTGGCTGTGGCAACCGCGAAGTTCACGGGTTCCCCGTGCAGCGTGGTGCGCGCCGGGCTGGTCTCGGCGATCACGCGGCCGCGGCGGATGATGTAGCGGCGGGTCGCGCGCAGGCTGATGACGTCGATCGGCGTCTGCGCATCGAAGATCACGCAGTCGGCTGGCTTTCCCTCCTCGATCCCGTACTCGTCCTCGATCCCGAGCGTCCGCGCGCCGCGTTCGGTGGCGACCCGGAGCATCTCGGTGATCTCCTCACGGCCGCTCATGTAGGTGAAGTGCAGCGCGAGGTGGGCCGCGTCGATCAAATCCGCCTTGCCCATCGGGTACCACGGGTCGATGATCACGTCGTTGCCGAGCGAGACGTTCACACCGGCCGCGAGCAGCTCCTTCAGCTGCGCGAATCCGCGGCGTTTCGGGTAGGCGTCGAGACGGCCCTGGATCAGGGAGTTGGCGTACGGGTTGACGACGATGTTGATCCCCGATCGGCGCAGGAAGCCGCGCAACTTCGAGGAGTAATAGGGCTCATACGATCCCATCGCGGTGCAATGGCTCGCGGTGACACGGCCGGCGAGGCCATGCTTGACGGTGTTGTCGGCCATCACCTCGAGATACCGGGAGTTGGGGTCGTCGGTCTCGTCGCAGTGCACATCGATCCGACGGTTGTGCGTCTTCGCGAGCTCGAACACGCGGTGGACCTCGCGCAGGCCGAGCTCCGCCGTCGGCTCGTAGTGAGGGATCCCGCCGACGCAGTCGACCCCGAGGCGGATCGCCTCTTCGAGGCGTCGCTCGTCGCCTGGGTGCGCGTAGATCCCATCCTGCGGGAACGCGGTCACCTGGATCGTGCACAGCTCGGCGAGCTCGTCTCGCACGCGTAGGAGCCCCCGCACCATCGCGTCGTTCTCACCCGAAACATCTGCGTGCGCGCGGATCCAGAGCGTCCCCTGGGCAGCGGACCAGCGGACGATCTCGCTCGCCCGGTCGAAGACGTCCTGCTCGGTCAGCCTGGGCTTCAGCTCCCCCCACACCTCGATCCCCTCGATCAGCGTCCCGCTCTGATTGAACCGCGGACGTCCGGCGGAGAGCGAGGCATCGAGGTGCAGGTGGCAATCGACGAGGGGCGCCGTGACCAGGCGCCCCTCCGCGTCGATTGTGTTCGCTGCGTCGAGATCGAGCGACGGCCCGATCCGGGTGAACCGCGAACCCTGTATTGCTATGTCGAGCAGGCGACCATCGAGCAGACGTGCGTTGCGGACGATCAGGTCGGCCATCCGAGGCGTGGACTCAGGTGGCTGCTTCGGGGATCACCAGCGCTTCTTCCACGGTCTTTTCCTTGCTCATCAAGAAGAAGATCGCGTACAGGACCGCGCTGATCACGAACCCAACCTCGAACGTCAGGTCGCCGATGCTCGGGTTGTGCTTGGCGATCACCCCCGTGAACTCGCTCTGATTCGAGAACAGCGGGATCGAGACGGCCATGCCGATCGCCATCGCCACGAACCCGGCCCACGGGTTGTGCTTGCGATCGAACAGGAATCCGTCGACCCGCTGGCCACGACGCAGGAGCCAGTCAGCGAAGAACACGCCGAGCCAGGGCCCGATCCAGTACGCGATCACGAGCAGGAAGTTCTCGTAATCGGTCCCCGCGTTGTGGAGGCCCGTTCCGGCGACCACGAAGCCGATCGACCCGAAGCCCAGCGCCACGACCGCGCGCCGCCACTTCAGCGGCATCCGGATACCCGTCGCCAGGAACGACATCACGCCCGAGTAGACGTTCAGCGCGTTGGCGCAGATGGCCCCGACCGCGATCGCGATCAGCGTGATGTCCGCCACGAAGGTCGACATGTGAGAGGTGAAGAGCGCGGTCGGGTTCGCGTTGTTCCCAGGAATGGTCGCCGAGGCCGCGCCGACGATCTCGAGCACGACGCAGGAGACGAACACGCCCACCCCGGACCACCAGCCGGCGCTGCGGCCCGTTCCGGGCTTGAAATAGCGGGTGAAGTCAGACGCGAACGGGTTCCACCCACAGGCGTATCCAAACGCGGCGCCGACGCTCAGCAGCCAGCCTCCGAGCCCCTGCGTCGTGTGCACCCGCCCCGGGTGGCTCTTGCTGAGGATCACAACCGAGGCGATGACGAACGCCACTCCGAGGAGGGGCAGCATCCACCGCTCGAACAGCTGGATCAGGTTGTGTCCGTAGAAGGCAAGCGTCGTCTGGGCGATCCCGACGAACACGAGGCACACCCAGTCGTTGATCCCCAGGAGGGCGTTGAGCGCGAGCGCGCCGCTGACGCTGTTGACGGCGAACCAGCCGATTCCGGCCGTCACGGAATTCAGCCCCGCCGGCAGGACGTTGCCGAGGAAACCGAACGAGATCCGGCTCTGGACCATCTGCGGGACGCCGAACCCAGGGCCACGACTGCTCAGGAAGCCGTGGGCGATCGAGCCGAGGGCCGTGCCGACGATGATCGCCAGCACCGCGTCCCCGAACGACTGGCCGAAGAACGAGACGGCGATAACCCCGACGAACACCGTCGCGAACTCGAGGTTCGGGGATGTCCAGGTCCCGAACAGGGTCCAGGTGACCCCGTGCCGCTCGGACAGCGGAATGAACTCGGCACCGCCCGGCTCAACCGCCGCGACCGCGTCGCCGTAAGTGCCGTCGCGGACCTCGGCCACGACTGTAGGTGCCGTCGCGCTTCCCGCGCCTCCGGCGCCTCCACGATCCAGAACTGCCATCACCCTCACCCTCCTGTGTTGAAACGAGGGCCGCAACTATCACAGGCCCGGACGGCCCTCTGGAGAAAAAGCGTGCAAAATGGGGGATTGACTCGATGGCGCGTCGATTGCTCAGCGCGGCATCGAGGGCGGGCTCGAATTCGGCGATGTTGTCGAGGGCAAGCCTCGCGTGGTCACGCTCCGAGCTCGTCGTCGGGGTGGCGTCTCAGGCCGCGTTGAGAGTCGCCACCTCCTGACTCTGATCCTTTTCCAGTGAGTCCTGCTCGAACCGCCGAGCGTCGAGAACCACAGCGACGACCGGGAGCGCGGTTGCTGGCCGATGTCGCCTATCGGGAAGGCGTCGTTGGCGCCTGCCGTGCTGTCTACCCTGGATGATGCCGGGTCGTGGAGTCCACCAGGACGTAGATCGACGCGGGCAGAACGCCGTCGTCAGTCGACACGTCAATCGCGATGCGGCGATAGCCGGGGCCCTCGAACGCGTCCAGGCGGTGCCAGTGGTCAATGAGCGCGCGCGATTCGAACACGAAGACCTCGATGGGCTCCCCGTTGGGGTCTGGGACCAGCCCGGGGTACCCGAGCTCGGCACCCCAACCGCCCTCAAGCAGTGAGCCGCGGACATGGCCAACGAGCCACCGGCCGGAAAGCTCGCTGAGCTGGCCGTGGTTCTGACGCCCCGGTGCCAGAGTGCCGTACGTGGCGAGCCGCATTTCCGCCCCGCCCGCAACCCTGTGATCACTCGCCGCCATTACAAGCACAGCCTGGCATAACAGTGCGACATGAAAATGGCTCCCTCGTTGCAGTCAGCGTTCACCAGGGAGACGCTCGCCACGGCTTCGAAGCTAAACCCGGTTTCCCGTTGCAATGGCACTTCGCCTCGCTCCACCCAAAGCTCCGTAACGCGCGGAAACCAGGGCAGGGGGCACCGAGCGAGAGTGCCGCTTCGTCGCCGACTGAGGCGTATCGCACCGGCTGCCGCTTTGGCTCGCCGCGGACGCGGAGCAGAAGCGGCGCGGCCGCTGCTCGGGCCCGTACCGCGACTCGGTGTTCGTGGGAGCGACAGTGTTTGGATCAGCGTCAATCGAGCTCTGCTCGCTCGCTGGGTTTGCGCGAATGTCCCTTAGTTGATGAAGCGGTGGATGGCTTCGTTGGCGTTGTCCTGAAATGAAGAGTTGGCCAGATCGGGCAAGAAGTCGGCTTGGTTGAACAAGGGACCTTTCAGCGTGTTGGCCGCGCTGGCGTAGAACGTGCCGCTGGACAGGGTCGGGTCGGTGACGCCGTCGACGAGCCGCTTCGCTCCCACGTCGAGTTTGTGGGCGAGACCTAGGGCGGGCATAACGTATTTGGCGGCTACCTGCATCGGTAGGGGAAGGCCGTTGGGAGCGCCGGTGCCGGTGGTGTTCCCGGGGCTCACGGTGACGAAGCGACGATCGGGGTGTTGGCGGGCCAGGTAGGCTACCCAGAGGGCCCCGATGTACTTGGCCTGGCCAAAAGCTAGGTTGAAGTCAGCTTTTCTGCCGGCGAAGTAGCTGCCGTCGATGACGGTGGCGAGTTCATCGGCTGAGGTTGAGTCGAACGATGGCCCTTTCATCCGCAACTTCGGAACTCCGCGGACGGCTTCACTTCCGGCGAGGACCGCGACCTCGCCCAGCCGATCCTCGGCCAGGAGCCCTTCGAGGAGAACGACGTGGCCAAGGACGTTCGTCGCGAACACGGTCGTGACCCCGTCAACGGTCAAGTCCAACGTCTTCGGGCCAATGACCCCGGCGTTCATCACCAACGCGTCAACGGATCCGGTGATCCCGGCCAGGCCCGCACGGACGGAGTCCAGATTGGCGACATCCATGATCACGATGTCGAAGATGCGCCGGCCGGTCGCGGCTTCTAGCTCGGCCTTCGCCGCAGTCGCCCGGTCGCGGTTCCGGCACGCCAAATAGATCCGGGCCATCTCCGGATGAAGAGCGAGTTGCCGGGCCACCTCCTTGCCGATTCCGGCGTTTGCGCCCGTGATCAACACGGTCTTTCCTGGGATTGTGCTCACTGGCATTCCTCTCATCTTCTCGGTGCAGCCACGGTTGGCTGAGTGGTGTGGTCTCACGCGCCCCCCCCTGCCAGCACAGCGGCTCCTGCTTCCGGCGTACAGCTCCTCTGCTGAATGGATTGCCCGATCCACTATGTCAGACGCTAACTGGATTGTCAAAGCCAATCCCGTGCCTATACTTCTGCAGATGGCTGCAGCCGGTTCTGATCGACCGCGGTTGACGCGCAAGGGCGCCGAGACGCGCGCGCGGATCGTTGACGCCGCGGCACAGTTGATCTTTCAGCAGGGCGTTGCCCGCACGACGATCGAGGAAGTGCGCGACGGCGCGCACGTGAGCAGCTCACAGCTCTACCACTACTTCGACGACAAGCCTGCGCTGGTCCGCGCAGTCATCGAGCGCCAGGCCGACAGGGCCATCGGCACTCAGGAGCAGTTTGACCTCAGCACCCTCGATGGCCTACGCGAGTGGCGCGACTTCGTCGTCGATCACGCTCGCGACTCAGACGGGCTCGGTGGTTGTCCGGTCGGCTCGCTCGGGTCCGCACTCGCCGAGACCGAGCCCGAGGCCAGAGCGATGGTTGCGGCGTCGTTCAAACGCTGGGAGGCCAGCATCATGGCTGGTTTTCTGCGTATGCACGCGCTGGGCCGACTTGCACCAGAGGCCGATCCGCGCCAGCTCGCGCTGGCATTGCTTGCCGCGCTTCAGGGCGGTCTCCTGCTCGCTCAGGTCCAGCGTGACCCGGAGCCGCTCGCGGCCGCGCTCGACGCGATGCTCGAGCTCATCGCCTCCCTCGGCAGCACCACGAGCACTTCGCTCAACAGCTGAGGCGACGGACCGTCGCCAGTCGGTGCGCTGCGCACCAGCACGGCCTGCGGTAAATCACTGAAGGCGGCCACACCGGCGTGTGATCGAAGTTCAGGGTGTGCCTGCGTCCCGGTGACCACCGTCGCGCTGACGCAGCCCGCACCAACGCTTGAGAACACGAGCCTGGCCGGCCGCCGACCTCGGCGGCCGTACCCAAAGGCGAGCGCGGAGCCCGTGAGCAGGCCCATCGAGGCTGCCGTCTAGGAAGAAGCACGCCCCGACAGACCGCTGACATTGGATGTCATAAGCCAATCCTGGACGGTCGGTGTCAGCAAGACTGGAGTGTCTGATCCAGCTACAACCAGACGTCGACTATGGATCTACACGCGTCGCCCCCGCTTCGGCCGTGGACATGTTCGTTGAGGGATGGGCTGATGCGACGCAGACCTGCGTTGCGGGCAACGCGGGTCGCCCTATCTCGCGGGTCTTCAGGATCGAGAGCAGGTGGTCAAGGCGCGGTTGCTCTGCAGGCTGGACTAGAAGCCGTCGACGCGCTCGATACGGATCCGCACTGGGATGCGGAAGCGCTGCGCGAATGACTCGGCTGTCATGCCCGCTCGTGCCCACTTGCTTCGCTCGACGTCTCCGGAGCGCTCACAGCAGGGATCTTTCCAGGTGCCCGACTACACCGGCGATTTCGCTCCGGGTCGCGACTCGTGATCCGCACGGCCAGGCGTGCTCACCCTACGACGATGGTCGGGCGGAACCTCCACGGGCGCTTCACCGGAACACCGCCGAGACCGCGCGCGATTGGATCCAAGATGCACGCACGGCGATCTACCGTGCGAACGCGGCTCGAGTTGCGGCTGCCGTTTCGCTGAAGTACTCGGGTGGGCGGATGAAGCCCCACTCGCGGAACCTCTCGCCGTTGGTGACCGCACGCCGGTACCCGAAGCAGGTGAGGTAGAGAGTCCGGATGTACATGACCGCTTCGAGCCGCTCGAGTTCGTCGTCGGTCGGCTCGATGTGCCGGCGGTACGAGGTTACGGCGGCGTCGATCCGCTCCTGGTTCGGGCGTCTCGGGTTCCACGAGCCCGTGCCCCAGATCAGGTACGCGAAGTCGGCGAGCCGGGGCCCTTGCCCGGATGCCTTCCAGTTGATCGCGACCGGGCCGTGTTCGCTGAGCAGGGCGTGATCGGGAGCGTGGAGGAGATTTCCGTGAAGCAACGCCTCAGGCAGGCCGTGACCGTCATCGGCCGATCGGACCTTGTCCCTGAGCCGGCCGAATCGCTCACGCTCGGCCGGCGGGACCTTCGTGTCGACGGCATCGAGGAACGAGAGGGCGGCGAGTAGGTCCTGCCGGGGCGTCCCCTCCCGGATCGGATCCTCGCCGCTCGCGCCACCCGGGCGGCTGACGGAATCGTCGTGCGGCAACGCGTGCAGCCGTCCGAGCAGCTCACCCATCATGGCGAACTTCTCCGCGCTGTCGGGGAGCTCGACGCCTTCGACGAACCTCGTCACCAGGACCGCGCTGCCCTCGAAGTCAGACACCGCGTCCTGGACGGCCAGGCGCTCGGCGGGATAGCCGTGCCGCTCGAGGAATCTCAGGACCGCCGCGTCACCCTCGACGCCGACTCGCGGCCGGCCGGGCGGAAACGCACGCGCAACCCAGGGCTCGCCGTCGTCGCGGTCGATCCGAAAGACGTAGGTCTTATGCACACTCAGCTTCGTCGCGACGACAGCGTCGATGCCATACCGGCGCCGGAGATGGACGAGCAGCCGCTCGCCGGCAGGTTCGTGGTGCATCCGCGCGCCGATCCCCTCGAGGTCCAACAGCGCTTCGGTGTAGCGCTGCCCCGTCTGCTTGGCGTGGCGCCGGACAACCTTCTTGAAACCGGCGTCTTTGGTCATGGACAAGCCTCCTCGTCAGCGCCCCCGTCCCCCGGTGACGCGGCGTCAGAAGATGGCCTGTGTGACATCTACGACCGAGAGGGCGAATCCCCTTCGCCGATGGAACCCCGACCGGGGCGGACGTTCCACAGCTGGGCGGCCGGTCGCCGCCGGAACACACTATTCCCGAGACACGCAGACCTTGTCAAGGCGCACGATCCGCGACACGGCAACGCGGAACGCAGGCGGTCCGCGCCCAACGACGCCGGTGGTACTCGGCGCGCTCGCACGCGAGCGGCGCCGGCCCGGGCGCTACGCCGTGGGGCCGTATCCGAGGAGGCGTGCCTTCGCCTCCGCGAACTCGCCGTCGCTGAGACTCACTCCTGCGCGAGCCGGTCCCAGTCGATCTCACAGCGGACCGGATGCTCGGGATCGTAAAGCACGTAGGTCCAGCGACCCGCCTGGTAGTAGACCTCGTTGACAGCCTTTCCCCACTTCGACAGCTCCGACTCGAACTCCGGCTGACCGTTGTCAGGAATGACCCGCACTCGCAACGTCTCATGCTCGACCGATGTGACGGTCACTCCGCTCGAGATCTGGCGGCACGGCGGTTCACCGGTCGACGCACGTCCCGCCGTTCGATGGCATCCGCACGGCATGCGCTCACGGTCAGGACCGCTGCCGGCGGCAGCCGACTCCGCACCGGAGTCGCTGCCGCCCCGGACGCAGGAGCCGGTCTAGCTCTTGATCCCCCGCCACGGCGTCACCGTCACGACGCGCTTGCCGGGGTGTCCGGAGAGCCGGATGACGCGGGTGGCGAGATCGTCGGTCGTGGTCGTCTCCTTCAGCACGCCGAGCGGGTTCACCCGCACCTGCACGCGGTAGGTGCCGTTTGGGACGTGCGTGATGTCGAACGCCTGCCCGGCCACCATCTGCGTGTAGGTGTCGCCCCAGCCGGCGGGCAGCTGCTCGCGGAGCCAGAGTGCGGCGGGATCGAACAGGTCGCACACGCTGCCGCCGAAGCCGAGGCTGTCGAACTGCCCCGGCGCGAAGGAAGCGCCGGGAACGGTCAGGTCCACGGGGTTGGTGGGCGCGATGCAGAAGGACTGCTTCTGGCTCACGATCGCGTGACCGTCGGAGGCCACCAGCGAGTACGCGGCCAGCTGCCGGATGTGCCAGTGGTTGTGGCCGCGACTGCTGTCGTAGAACATCGTCCCGGCCGGTGCCCGGCCGACCACGTTGCCCGCCTGGTCGTAGAAGTACTCGTAGGCGTCCATCACGTTGCTGGTCCCGCGCCGAAAGCCCTCGATCGTGAACGGCGCCGGACCCGCGTTCCAGATCGTGGCGCTGAAGGTCAGGAGGTCGTGGCGGCGAGCACTACGGACGCGGATCTGCCAGGCCGGCAGCGCCACCAGGTTCGGGAGCGTGGCCGGATCGGGCGCGGCAACGGCCGCCGCCGTGGCATCCCGGGTGGCACCCACGGCTGACCCGGCGGCGCTCGCCGCGTGGACATGCGCCGCCGCGGCCGGGCGACCGATAACACGGATCCCGCACCCGCGAGGCCGAGGCGGTGAGGGCGTCACGCGGACGGCAACTGATACCGACGCCTGGGCGGCCGGGATCGCGAACAGCTGCCGGTAGGCGCTCGTGATGCTGGCCACAGCGGTATACCGGCCCGGCGAGAGGCTGACGCCGCTGCCGCGGAAGCGAGGCGGCAGGCACGGCGGCACGGGCTCCGGCACCCCCGGAGGGCCAAAGAAACCGAAGCCGTCGAGTACCGGCTGCGCCGCCCAGCCGGCGTCGATGCCCCACACGACGCCTTGCGTGAACGGGAAGAAGCCCATACCCCGCCCGCACAGGCTCGGGTAGGTCTGGTTGTCCGGGCCGCTGTCGTTCAAGCGAGCGCTCTCGGCCGGGCAGAAGTCGTACGTGCGCTGGGCGGCGAGGTGACCGCTGGTTGTCAGGAAGCGGATGTTGAGGAAACGGGTAAGACCGCGCGACGGGCTGACCAGGGAGGCAGGGATCGTCCGCAGCACGGCGCCCGTAGCGGGATTCACCTGCGTGGCCGTCCACGCTCCATACCCGGGGCGGCGCAGGTCGATCTGGAACGCGCCGCTGCTCGGCGCCACCCACAGCGCGAGCTGGTCGAGCTGGAAGCGGAGGGTCCTCTGGGAAGTCTTCACGTGGCGCACCACCCCGAACAGGCGCAGCGAGGTTGCCCCGGATATCGCAGGGGAGCCGGCGAGGGCAGTGGGAGTGCACAAGACGGCCCCGCCCACTCCCGCCAGCGCCAAGGCCACCGCTGCTCGCGCCATGCCGGCGCGCAGCCGCCAAACGGTCCCTCTCATACCAGCCCCCTCATTCGTTGTCTCGGCGCGAAGGCGCTGCGCGATCATATACCGAGCTGCCCCGGCACAGGGCGGACTTACTCCTGCGCGCGCGAGCCCTCCCGCCTCCGAGGTAACCGGTCTGGCTGCCGGCCCGAACCGGTGCCAGCTGCGCCGCTACCGGTCTGCTCGCGCTCCTGCTCGGCCCTGTGCCGGCTCTGCTCGCGGAACTCGTCGACGCTTACGGCGTGCCTCCGACGGCTCTTGCGATGGCCAGGGCCATCTCCGTTTGAAAGACGACGTCGTCGACCAGCACCCGCTCGTCGACGCCGTGCTTGGTCTCGAGGTTCACGACAGGGTCGCCATGCCGGAACGGTATGAAGCCGTAGGTCACCGATCCATAGGCCTCGCGCATGACGTGGCAGTCGCTGTAACCGTAGCCGAGGATCGGCACCAGCCGTGCGGCGGGGTCACGTTCGGCGAGGCAGGATTCGATCGCGCGGTGCAGGACCGTCCCCGTCTCGGAGACGGAGCCTCCCTTGGGCGGCGACGATCTCCAGCTCGTAGTCGCCGGGGCCGAGCGCGTCGCGCAGCTCCTGCTCGAGGTCCGCGGCGCTGGTGCCGGGCAGCACGATGCACGCCAGCTTCACCGTCGCCTGCTGAGGGACGAGCGTTCTGCGGCTCGGGAACCTCGATGATCGTGGGCTGGATCGTCGTGCCCACGAGCGCGCCGAGGATACGGTCGAGCCCGGGATGCGCGGCGCGGGCAGCGGGCAGTCGCTCCGCGGGAGAACCCGGGCCGGGCGCGGCAGCGTCGATGAGCGGCACCACCTCGGCTGGGATCTGCACTGGCGAGCGATACTCACGCGAGCCGGCTGAGCAGGCGCGCCATCTCGAAGACCGGATTCTCGCCGGCGTCAGGGAGAGAGGCATCGCCAGCGCGGCCATGGACAGTCAACGTGGCACTGGCCGTGGCCTTCACGCCATGGTCCATGAGGTAGACCGGGCCACTGGGCAGCGCGTATCGCTCGCCCGCGCCCTCCCCGATGACGAAGTCGGGGTTGAGCTCGGGCATCTGCTCGACGAAGAATGGCGAGCCGACTCCGGCGTCGCCCACCTCCTCGTCGGCCATCAGCAGCAGCATGAGGTCTCCGGCAGGTTCGAACCCCTCGCGGGCCAGGGTCGCCAGCGCGACCGCCGTCGCGGCGACCTGACACTTCATGTCGACCGTCCCGCGACCCCAGATCGCACCGTCGCGCTCGATCGCTCCGAACGGCTCGATCGACCAGTCCTCGCGACTGGCCACAACGACGTCAAGATGGCCCAGGAAGCCGAGTGACGGGCCGGTCCCGCGCCCGGCCAGCCGCACGAGCAGGTTCGCCCGGTCGGGATCCTTGGCCACTCGACGGCACTCCAGGCCGGCCGAGCTCAGGTACTCCTCGAGGATCGCCGCGGCGGCGGTCTCCCGGCCCGGGGGATTTGACGTGTCGCAGACGACCAGGCGGCGCAGCAGCTCGGTCACCTCACCCCGGAGATCCTCCGCAGGCAGGACGTTAAGCGATGACGAGCTCACGCGATTGCCTCGGTCTCGGCTCGCAGGTGCTCGAGCACCGCCGGCATGCCTCCGGCCCCGAACGCGCGGCGCTGGCGCACTGCGCCATTGCCCTCGGCGAGGATGCGCTCCACATGCTCGAGGCTGTCCGCCGCACACGGCTGATGCAGGTAGCCGCGAGCAAGGTCGATCGCGCGGCGGGCATGGTCGCGGACGGTGCGAAGCGGGCCGCCGAGCGACATCGTGGCTTCGATTCCGTCACGCAGTCCACGGAAGGAGGCCTCCTGGAGGACCTCGGTCGCTGGGTGGTGCGGATCCTGCGTGAGGGCCTCGTGGCAGGCAAGGCCATGCACGAGGGCGATCAGGCCGGTGAGGTCGGCGAGCGAGGATTGGGCGTCGAGGGCCCGGATCTCGAGCGTCCCCAGCGTCGGGTGCGGCCGCATATCCCACCAGACCGACCGGCCGTCCGGGACCTCGGCGACCCGGCACAAGTCGGCCAGCGTCTGCGCGTAGTCCTCCCAGTCACGAAAGGCGCGAGGGAGTCCGGTGCGCGGAACGCTGTGGCAGATCACCGTCCGAGTGCTCGCCAGACCGGAGTCCTGACCATGCCAGAACGGCGAATTCGCGCTGAGCGCCTGCAGCACGGGAACCCACTTGCGCATCCCGTTAAACGCCGCAATCGTCGTCTCCGGGTCCGGCATCCCAATATGGACATGCACCCCGCAGTACGTTGACTGGCGCAAAAGCGATCGAGTCTCCTGGCTGACCTGGTCGTAGTGCGGGCCTTCGCGATGCCGCACGTCCCCGAAGCGCAACGCGGGATGCACGCCAACGCCGAGCAATGACCATGACTGGCGACTAAGTACCTCGTGCCGCAGCTCAGCGAGCATCGCGACCGCAGAGACAGCATCGCGGCAGACCGGCGTTGCCAGTTCCACGACACCGTCACACATCTCGCCGGTGATGACACCCCAGCCGAGCGGCGTGGGGGCCAACAGGGCATCGTCATAGGTCACGGGCGACAGCGAGACGGGGTCGACGACGAAGAGCTCCTCCTCGACCCCGAGGGTGAACACCGACGAGCGATTGGCGCTCGGAGGGACCTGCTCTGCAAGAACGAGTGACACGGGATCTCCAATGGACAGCTGAACCACAGCCGAAGAGCACGCCACCGGCCCCTGCTCAGTGCGGTTGGCGCCGACTTCATACTCACTGACCAAGAACCCTCCGCGAGCCCCTCGCCGCATGGTTGGTACCCGCTCAAGCGCCCGCGAGAACTGCCAGTCAGCAGCCTGACGAACGCTTTCGGGATCCGGACCGCGACCGTCGCGGGTGCTCTGCTCACGACGATGGTCGCCGAGTCGCTCCCGGTTCTAGCCGCCGTCGTAGCTGTGTCCGGAGCTGGATCTGGCTCAGATCGTGCTGGTGAGCACTAGAACTCCGATGATCACCAGCACCAGAGCGGTGAACGCGTTGCCCCACCGCTCGAGCCACTGGCCTCGGACCTCGTAGCCGGCGCGGGTCGCGGCAAGCGTCAGGCCCATGATCGTGCCGATCGTGACCGCCGCGAAGATGATCAGTGCGCCGACGGCGGTCAGCACGCCGGCCGCCGTGGCGGCCAGGAACACCGGGAGGATTGTCAGGTCAGGCGATGCCGCAGCGCCGAATGGCACCATCACCGCTGCCAACCCGCGGGCGCCGCGCGCCGACACAGCATGGTCGTGGTCGTGATGGTCGTCGTCGTGGTCATGGTGCTCGTGCTGATGGTCGTGCTCGTGGTGCGAGTGGTCGTGGTGGTGGCCGTGGCCGGTCAGCTCGAATACAGCAAAGCCGATCCCGGTAGCGATCAGGATCCAGCCGATGATCGCGTCCTGAGCGCTTTGGATGCTCGAGCGGAATTGCAGCCCGACCGCGATGATGATCGCGCCGAGGATGAGCGATACGAGGACATGGGCGAGGCCGGCAAGTCCGGACAGTCGCGCAACCCGCGAGAGCGGGTAGCGACGGGTGCGTCCCAGCACCGCCAAGGGCACCCAGTGGTCGGGCATGATCGCGTGCCCGAAGCCGACGCCGGCCGCCGCGGCCAGCAAGGCCGGACCGGTGCTGCTCATGCGGGCACCGCCCGCTCTGTCGCACGACCTCTCAGCCCCAACCGCAGATGCTCTGTGTGGGATACCGCCTCGCTCAGGAGCGCGCGCACGTGATCGTCGTGGAGCGCGTAGATGACCTGGCGGCGGTCGCGCTCACCCACCACCAGGCCGAGATGCCGCAGAACTCGCAGCTGCTGGGAGACCGCGGACTGCTCCATGCCGACCTCGCGGGCCAGCACACCCACCGAACACGGACCGGCGCCGAGCCGGCTGAGGATGCGGACCCGGCTTGAGGTGGCCAGCGCCTGCATCGTCTCGGCCACCGACCGGGCGGTCTCCGCGGACAGGAACGTCAGATCACTCTCGGCGCCATGACTCATGCCCGCATCATCGCATGAACGGACATTCAGGGAATCCACGTCCGCGCCGATGTCGGGTCGCCGAGCCCTCCTGTCTGCGCGCCAGCTGCGGCGCCCGTCTCCTCATGACCGGGGACGGGCGCGATGACCTGGTCGATTGTCGTTCCGGGCGGACGCAGGACTTGCTGGCGCGCGCCGGTTACTTACGTTCGCCCCGCCAGGAGCGACTGTGTGGACGCGCAGGTCATCCCGGCCCGCGGGTCACATGGCGCGGTTGCTCGGCGGACACGACTTCGGACGCACGGGGCCCGCGAGGCGAGCAGTGGGTCGAGCGCGCCATCTCGGGGTGCCGGCGCTCGCTCCGAGCGTCATTGGCAGGGCGGATAGAGACAAGGTGCCGGAGCGGCCGTTGTGGTGGTCGGCGGTGGCATGGTCGAACTGCCGCTGGTCGAGCTACCGCTGGTCGAGGTGGGTGCATTGATCACGTGCCAGGTGCCGCCGAAGCTCTTGATTCCCTGCCCGGTGGCGTGGTCTCGCTGCGTATCGGGGGCGAACCGGTACAGCGGGTGGCCGGCAAGCGTGACCTGCGAGAACCCGTTGCGGTGCCAGATGCCGAGCTTGCCCTTGATCCCAGGGGCTTTGCTCAGCTTCTTGAGCGATGAGACGGTCACGGGCGGCCAGAACTGAAAGCAGCTATTACCCTTGGTGCACTCGGGATGCCGCTTGCTGTCGCCAGTGAGCAGGTAGACGGCACGGCCGCGGGCGGTCACGACGATGCTCTCGGCCTTCGTGGTCCCGGATTGGCTGGTGACCTTCGCGTTCTTCGCCACCTGGAGCGCGAAGCTGCTGGCAAATGCTCCCCCCGCTAGCGCTGCGGTGACTACGCCCGCCAGCGCGACGCACGTGAGGACGGCTTGTCTGCGGCTGTAGCCACGGAAAGGCTTTTGGAAACGACCCACGGCTCCTCCTCTACGTTGGTGTTGAACCGATGGACGCCTTCGGTGCCCGAGTCCTTCCCGAAGGTCTTCACTGCTCCCGGAATGTCGAGGAAGCCATGACCGGATGCTCGAGGCCAGGCGCAGCCACTTCGACAGCCTGGGCGCGAGGCTGGTGAGCTCGCCGCAGTGGACGGAGTGTGGCTGCTCCCC
>CAWCIA010000003.1:0-1366921 GCA_963795525.1 uncultured Solirubrobacterales bacterium | reverse complement strand
TCTTCGAGATCCCCGTGCAGTACCACGCCCGGGCCACGGCGGAGGGCAAGAAGCTCACCGCGGTCGACGGCTTCCGGGTCATCCGGACGCTCCTGCGCTGCCGGGTGCGGGACGGCGCGGGCCCTCGCTAAAAAACCCTTCACCCGCGCAGGCCTGGGATAGGCTTCGAGGTCAGGCAAGACGCTAGGAGGACCGGGATGAAGTAGGCAAGGCGGCGGCGGTGCTGGCGGTCGGAGCGACCTTGGCCGGCGCTGGATCAGCAATGGCGGCACACCCGAAGGCGGGACCGACCGACGCGGGGCCCACCTCGGCTTCGGCGTTCAACGGGTTCAAGCCCATCGTCAGCTTCACCGTCGCGGCGAACGGGAGCAAGCTCCTGCACTTCCTGTACCAGTCGTTTGGGTGCTTCGGCAGCGGCGGCCCGGTGAAGCCGGGCGTCGATTACTTCATGCGAGCGTCCAGCGAGCATAAGCTCGGCACCATCGCCGTCAGGCCGACGGGACCTTCAGATCGAGAACCGCAAGACGTCGTACACGATCCAGGGTCGAGACGGTGACCACGAGCACGGTGTCCGGCCAGTTCAAGAAGCGCAACACCGCCGTCGGCGAGATCACCTTCAGCCAGAAATTCACCGACCCGCACTTCGCGGGCTCGAGCTGCGGCCTGGCGAAGCTAGAAGTCCCGCGACCGTGCGCCGTAGGCGGCCTCAGGCCGGCGTTCTCTGTCCCGCCGGACAGCGCGGCGTGGCCGACGCGCCGCGGTGGTTGACCTCGAGCACCTTCCAGGGCGGGAGGTCGACGATCAGCCGCACCGTCCGGTCGCTGAGATGGAGAACGGCGGAACCGGCCCGTGGTCGTGTTGTGGGGGGCGCTGAACACGAAGCCGGTGCCGTGCATCGAGGGGTGGACCCGGCGCTCGGGCACCTTGAGCTTCCACGCCAGGGCGCTGGCCAGCGTGTGATCGATGGCGCGCCGCTGGTCAGGCAGCGGAGCACAGCGCTCGCCCCCGGCCGGCCGGCCGCCGGAACATGCGGCTGATGTAGGAGGAGGCCCGGTTGGCCTCGGCGCCCTGGGCGCGGAGTCCCGCGGTCCGCGGCAGCGCCCACGGGAGGGCGAGGGCGACCAGCGCCAGCACCGTGGCCACGGCCGTGAGGGAGGTGCGCCCGCCGGCGAGGCGCGCCCCGGGCAGCCGCCGCTCGGCCTCCTGGGCGAGCCACACGGCGGCCACCCCGGCGAGCACGCAGGCGATGGCGCCGCCGGGAAGCATGTACCGCGGAAGCCCGTAGGCCACCTGGGTGAACACGCCCTCCATGAGCGCCCAGGCGATCGCTCCGACGCCGAGCCAGACGAGGCGTCATCTCGCGGCGCACGTAGGCCAGGCCGAAGCCGATGCCGGCGAGCACGACCGTGGGCACGGTCATGAGCGGGAAGCCGTCCTCCAGCTCCGCGAGGCCGACCCCGGTGAGCCCTGGACGCCCAGGCCGCGTTGCCGGCCTGGAACGGGTTGCCGCGGATGATTCCCGGCGCGCCGAACCAGGCCACGGGCACGAGCACGAGCAGGGTGACGACCAGGCCGGCGGGATCGCGGGACGCGGAACCACAGGTAGACGGCATAGAGGAAGAGGAAGGGCGAGAACTCCGGGCGGTTGAGCGCGGCCAGGAAGCCCGCGAAGTAGGCAAGGCGCGGCGATCCGCTGAGGTGGAACTCGATCGCCCACAGCGTGGCCGCGACCTCGATCGGCTCCGACGCCCCGCGGGCCCAGTAGAAGAGCGCGTCCTGGACGAGGCACAGCGCCACCGCGGCGAGGATGCCCGCGACCGGTCCTCCGAAGCGGCGGGCCACCCGGTAGGCAGCGACGAGGGCGAGAGCCCGCTCGTGCGGGTCACGAGCAGCCACAGGTGGGGGCCGGTGCGGCCGAAGAGGCCGAACACCGAGGTGAAGATGACCGGGAAGGGCTTCCACGAGGGGCCGCCGGCCAGGCTCAGTCCGATCTTTGGACCGGTGATGTGGGACGCGACGGCCTGGCCCCAGTCGATCCACGCCCACGGATCGGAGCTGGGCGGCCACGAGATCGCGATCACGGTGATGATCCCGACGATCAGGCAGCCGAGGAAGAGCACGGCAGGCGAGGGATCGCGCAGCTGCGCGAGGTGACCGTCCCGGCCCGTCGCGGGGGTGTGGGTGCGGGTGGGCGGCGGCGCCGTGGCGGTCGTTGGCGGGCTGCTCATGGGCTCGACACAGTACAGTCAGGGCTCCGCTGAGTTTCGCGGGAGCGCCCGGCTGCGTTGCTACGCTCCGCGCTCGTCGGCTCAACCCGACCTTCGATGAACTCACTGACCCAGGACAAGCTCTCGCGGGCCGACGGCCCCGGCACGGGCACCGGCGTGATGACGCACGGCACCGACGCCGACTCCGGCGACATCGTCGTCTCGATTGTCATGCCCTGCCTCAACGAGGCCGAGTCGCTCGCTCCCTGCCTGCGCATGGCCAACGAGGCGATCGCCGCCACCGGCGTCCGGGGCGAGGTGATTGTCGCCGACAACGGCAGCACGGACGGCTCGGTTGAGCTTGCCGAGTCGCTCGGCGCACGGGTCGCCCATGTCACCGCCAAGGGCTACGGCAGCGCTCTGCAGGGCGGCTTCGCGGCCGCCCGCGGTAAGTACATCCTCATGGGCGACGCCGATGGCTCCTACGACTTCCGGCACCTGGGACGGTTCCTCGAGCGCCTCGACGAGGGCAACGATCTCGTCATGGGCAACCGCTTCGGCGGGGGTATCGCCAAGGGCGCCATGCCGCCCCTGCACCGGTACTTCGGTAACCCCGGGCTGAGCTGGCTCGGGCGCCTCTTCTTCCGTGCGCCGGTGAGTGACTTCTACTGCGGTCTCCGCGCCTTCCGGCGCGACGCGCTCTCCACGCTTGCGCTGCAGAGCCCGGGCATGGAGTTCGGGGTCGAGATGGTGGCCAAGGCGGCGCTCTACGGCCTGAAGGTGGCCGAGGTGCCGACGACGCTCTCGCCCGACCTGCGGAGTCGCCCGCCCCACCTGCGCACGTGGCGTGACGGCTGGCGGACCCTGCGCTTCTTCCTCCTGTACAGCCCGCGCTGGCTCTTCTTCTATCCCGGGCTCATCCTCATGGCGCTCGGTCTCGTGCTCGGCATCGCCGTGCTCCCGGGCGCGCTGCATGTGTTCGGCGCCCGGCTCGACGTGCACACGCTGCTCTACGCCGGCGCTGCCGTCGTCATCGGCTTCCAGGCGGTTGTCTTCGCCGTGCTCGCGCGGGTCTATGCCGCGTCCGAGGGCTTCCTGCCGGGCAGTTCCCTGGTCGACCGCGCCCGGGGATTCTTCTCGCTCGAGGCGGGGCTGCTCACGGGCGCCCTGCTCATCCTGGCCGCGATCGTCCTCTCGATCATCGCTTCATCCGGTGGGACAACTCCTCGTTCCACCATCTCAACTATCCGAGCTCGCTCCGGCTGGCCATTCCCGCCGTCGTGATGCTCATGGTCGGCGTGCAGACGGTCCTCTCGAGCTTCTTCCTGAGCGTGCTCGGGATCAAGCAGCCGCCCGATCTCGACCGCTAGAGCCGGCTCTTCCGGGGGCCGCGTCTCGACCAGGGGGCGGGGCGGGGGGATGGAGGCATGTCAGGGGGCGGCTCGGCTGCGCTGCGCGCGTAACGCCCCACGCGAGCGCGCCTGGGAGCACGTTGGGGTGTGGCGCCCGGTCAGCGAGCCCCGGACCCAATGCGCCGTTTGAGGGGCGCGCGTGGGGCGTTGGACGCCGAGCGCCGCGCCGGGCGGCCGGTCGCCCGGCGGTGCCCCCGGACTCCAGCTCCAGCCCGCCCGTTTTCGCCCACCGGACGTCAGGCCGGGCGGAGCCCTGGGACACCCACAGAGGCGTCCGGGCGCCCACGGAGAATGGTGCACGCATGATCGTCCTCGGCATCGACCCCGGCACGGCCAGCACCGGCTTCGGCGTGGTCGAGAGCTCCGGCTCGCGCCTGCGCGCGCTCGAGCACGGGGTCATCGCCACGGCCGCCGGGGTGCCGCTCGAGCGCCGTCTGGCCGACATCCACGCGCGGGTGGGGGAGCTGCTCGAGCGCCACGACCCCGACGCGCTTGCCGTCGAGGAGCTCTACTTCGGGGCCAATGTGCGCACCGCCTTCGCGGTCGGCCAGGCCCGTGGCGTCATCCTCCTCGCCGCCGGCCAGCGCGGCGTGCCGAGCCGTTCCTACACCCCCCAGCAGGTCAAGGGCGCGGTGTGCGGGCACGGCCGAGCGGCCAAGGACCAGGTGGGCCGGATGGTCGCACGCATGCTCGGGCTGGCCGCGGTCCCGACTCCCGATCATGCCGCCGACGCACTCGCCGTCGCCGTGTGCGACCTGAACCGGGCGCCGCTCGCCCGGGCGCTGGCCGGAGCCGCGGGGTGATCGCGCTTGTCTCCGGCGGCGTGGCCGTGCGCCGCGCCGACCACGTCGTGATCGATTGCGGCGGGGTCGGCTACCGGCTCTCCGTGTCGACCGAGACCCTTCGCCACGTGCCGGCGGTGGGCGGCGCCGTGTCCCTGCACGCCCACATGGTCGTGCGCGAGGACGCCATCGCGCTCTACGGCTTCGCCACCGAGGAGGAGCGCGAGCTGTTCCTGATGCTCCTGAGCGTGCAGTCGGTCGGCCCCAAGGTCGCGCTCGCCGTCCTCTCCGCCGCCCCGCCGCGTGAGCTCCTGCGCACCCTCGCCGCCGGCGACGCCGCCCGGTTGCAGGCCGTGCCGGGGATCGGCAAGCGCACGGCCGAGCGGATCGTCGTCGAGCTGCGCGAGAAGGTCGGCGTGACCGTGCCCGAGCAGGCGATCTCGGTCACCCGCAGCGACGATCCCCGCGCCCTGGCGCGCGACGGTCTGCTCGGCCTCGGCTACAGCGCGAGCGAGGTCGACGAACTCCTCGACGGGGCCGACGGCGAGCAGCCCGAGGACCTCATCGCTTACGCCCTGCGCACCGCGGGGGCCAAGCGATGAGCGCCACCCGCCTGCATGATCCCGACGAGCTCCCCGAGGACGAGCTCGACCGCTCGCTGCGCCCCCGGCGCCTCGAGGACTTCGTCGGACAGGACGCGGTCAAGGACCAGCTCGCCGTCTCCATCGCCGCCGCGGCGAGCCGGGGGAGGCGCTCGACCACGTCCTCTTCGCCGGACCGCCCGGATTGGGCAAGACCTCGCTGGCGCAGATCGTCGCCTCCGAGCTCGACGTGCCCTTCGTACAGACCGCCGGCCCGGCGCTCGAACGCAAGGCCGACATCGCCGCCTACCTCACCGCGCTCGAGCCCCGCGCGGTCTTCTTCGTGGACGAGATCCACCGGCTCCCGCGCGCCATCGAGGAGACGTTCTATCCGGCCATGGAGGACGGCTGCCTGCCGATCACGGTCGGCCAGGGCGCGGGCGCGCGCGTGCTCACGGTCGACCTGCCGCCCTTCACCCTCGTCGGGGCCACGACCCGGGCGGGGCTGCTGACCACGCCGCTGCGCGACCGCTTCGGCATCCAGCACCGCCTCGAGCACTACGGCCACGAGCACCTGACCATGATCGTCCGCCGCTCCGCCCGTCTGCTCGGCGTGAGCATCGAGGACGAGGGCGCGCACGCTCTGGCGACCCGCAGCCGCGGGACCCCGCGGGTGGCCAACCGACTGCTCAAGCGCGTGCGCGACTACGCCGAGGTGCGCGGCGGCGGCGTCGTGACCGCGGAGATCGCGGCCGATGCGCTCAACCTGCTGCAGGTCGACGGCGAGGGGCTCGACCGACTCGACCGCGAGATCTTGCGGACGATCTGCGAGAAGTTCGGCGGCGGACCGGTGGGACTCTCGACGCTGGCCGTGTCCGTGGGGGAGGAGCAGGACACGATCGAGGACGTCTATGAGCCCTACCTGCTGCAGCGCGGCCTGATCGAGCGCACGCCCCGCGGCCGTGCGGCCACGCGGCGAGCCTTCGTCCATCTCGGACTCGACCCCCCCGGGCAGGCCACTCTTCTGTAAGAGAGTCTTACGGGACGCTTCGGGGACGCTGGCTATCCTCCGGCCCGATGTCACGCGAGCACTACTTCATCTGCCCCCATTGCGGTAACCGGTCAATGGCCACCGACCGCAACGCCGGGTTCCGCCGCGAGGCCAGGGGTTGTGAGAAGTGCGGCTTCGCCTACCTGTTCGAGCTGCTCGACGATTACTACCCCGCCCCCAACGCGGCCTTCTTCTCCTGCGACCGGGAAGGACGGATCGTCGATTGCGGCCGGGGGTCGTTCGAGCTGACGGGTCTGAAGACCGAGCAGGTCATCGGGCGTCCGATCGCCGAGGTGCTGGGGCTGCGCTTCGAAGACGGCACGGACCATCTGAGCACCGCACTCGAGTGGGAGGTCCGTGTCCAGGGCAAGCCCGTGGAGGTCCACGCCGAGCGCGACCTGCCGGCCCGCGCCGTGGCCGACATCTTCCCCGCCTACGATGATTCCGAGGGCGGGCTGCTGCTGGTGCTGACGCCGACCAACCATCACGAGTAGCCGGCGGCGCGTCGCTCGGGCCGCGCCTGTGTTACACCCCAGGGTGAGCACCGCGTGCCGGATCCGAAAACGTATTCCTAAACCGGCCGCCACCGCTCCCTCTAGCATCCACCAGATCGATGTCTGACCGCCAGCGCAACGGCTTCATCCTGCTTCTGGTCCTCGGCCTGATCATCGCGTCGGGCGTCGTGATAACCCAGAACAAGACGTTCCTGGGTCTCGACCTGAAGGGCGGAGTCGAGCTCGTCTATCAGGGCCAGCCGACCGCGCAGACCCCGAAGGTCACGCAGGACGCGCTCGCGCGGGCCGTCGACATCATGCGCGAGCGGGTCGACCAGCTCGGCGTTGCCGAGCCGCAGATCCAGACCTCGGGCGACGGCACGATCACCGCCGCGCTGCCGGACATCACCGATATCGCCCGGGCCGAGCGTCTCGTGGGGACGACCGCCCAGCTCGAGTTCTACGACTGGGAGGCCAACACGCTCACCTCGTCGGGCAAGACGGTGGCGAGCCAGCTCCAGATCCAGGACCCCACGGCGATCGAGATCAGCCAGGGTTTGAGCTCGGCCGCGCTCCCGGGTGAGCCGGGGGCCGGGAGCATGCCGCTGTACCAGGCCGTGCAGCTCGCGGCCAAGCAGCCGGCGCAGGCCTCGTCGGACAACTCGCGGCTCGGCCCGCTGTACTACATGTTCGGCGCGCCGGGGAGTGCGGCCTGCGCCACAGCGGCCAAGGCGCAGGGGGTCACGCCGCAGATCGGCAGCCACTGCCTCCTCTCCGGCCCGGACGACACCCGCCAGGACCTGCTCACCGGCCTGCCCGCCGGGGTCAGCGCGTCCCAGGGTCAGACCCTCGTCGTCCCCCCGGGCACGGTGGTCCTGCAGGCCGCCAACGTCAGCTCGTCCAAGCCGGTCAACCCCAACAGCCCGTCGGCCCAGTTCTACGTTCTCCAGGATCACGTCGCGCTGCTCGGCAGCGACATCACCAATCCGCAGCAGAGCAGCGACTCGACCACGGGTCAGCCGGACGTCACCTTCGGCTTCACCTCCAAGGGCCAGAAGGCCTTCCAGAAGGTGACCGCCGAGATCGCCCGCCGCGGCGAGCTCTCGAGCACGATCGGCCACAGCTACCAGCAGCACTTCGCCGTCGCGCTCGACAACCAGCTCATCACCGTCCCGTCGATCGACTACACCCAGTATCCCGACGGCATCGACGGCACCAACGGCGCCGACATCACCGGCGGCTTCACGATCCAGTCGGCCCAGGACCTCGCCACCCAGCTGCGCCTCGGCGCCCTGCCGATCAAGCTCAAGCTGATCTCCGAGTCGCAGGTCTCGGCCACGCTCGGTAAGCAGGCGCTCCATCAGGGCCTCATCGCCGGTGTCGCCGGCCTGCTCATCGTGATGGTCTTCCTCATCGCGTTCTACCGCGTGCTCGGCGTCATCGCCACGGCCGGCCTGATCGTCTACGGCGTCTACTTCTACGCGCTGATCAAGCTCATCCCGATTACCCTGACGCTGCCGGGGATCGCGGGTCTCATCCTGACCATCGGCGTGGCCGCCGACGCGAACATCGTCATCTTCGAGCGCGTCAAGGAGGAGATCCGCGCCGGGCGATCGATCCGCCAGGGCATCATCACCGGCTACCGCAAGGGCCTGACGGCGATCATCGACGCCAACGTGGTCACGATCATGACCGCGTTCATCCTCTTCGTGCTCGCCACGGCCGACGTCAAGGGCTTCGCCTTCACGCTCGGCATCGGGGTCATCGTCTCGCTGTTCACCGCCGTGATGGCGACCCAGGCGATCCTCACCACGATGGGTGGCTCGCGGGTCATCTCGAACCCGTCAGCCCTGGGCGCGAGTGGCGAGAAACGCAGCTGGCACTTCGACTTCATGGGCGCCTCGCGCTACTTCTTCTCGATGTCGGGGGTCATCCTGCTCGTAGGGGCGCTGGCCATTGGCGGGCGCGGCCTCAACCTCGGGATCGACTTCACCTCGGGCACGCGCATCTCGGTCGGCCTCGAGCGGTCGGCGAGCGAGAACCAGGTCCGCTCGATCATGAACTCGGTCGGCGCGGGCGACGCGACCATCCAGAAGGTGAGCGGAGACAAGACGCTCGGCCCCTACGGCTTCCAGATCTCGAGCAAGCAGATCCAGCCGGCCGACCTCGGCAAGGTGCGCGGCGACCTGCTCTCGCAGTTCGGCATCCGCAACAACGGCAACGACATCAACACGACCTCGGTCGGCCCGACGTTCGGGGCCACCGTGGCCAACAGCGCGGTGGTCGCGATCATCGCCTCGCTGATCGTCATCTCCCTCTACGTGGCGCTGCGCTTCGAGTGGAAGTTCGCCGTCCCCGTGCTCATCGCTCTGATGCACGACCTGCTCATCACCAGCGGCGTGTATTCGCTGACCGGCCGGGAGGTGACGACAGCGACCGTGGCCGCGCTGCTGACGATCTTGGGCTACTCGCTCTACGACACGATCATCGTCTTCGACCGCGTCCGGGAGAACATCCCGAGGATGCCGCGCGCGGCGTTCTCGCAGATCGTCAACCGCTCGATGTCCGAGGTGCTGACGCGTTCGCTGGCCACGACCTCGTGCACGCTCATCCCCATCCTCGCCCTGTTGCTGTTCGGCGGCTCGACGCTGCAGGACTTCGCCTTCGCGCTGCTCATCGGCGTGGCCTCGGGCGCCTACTCGTCGATCTTCATCGCCTCGCCGGTGCTCACCCACTGGAAGGAGCGCGAGACGCTGTACCGCCACCGCCGCGAGCGGATCGAGGCCGATCTCGGCCACGTCCCCGCCTATGCCACCGTGGCGGCCGATGTCGAGCCGGAGACCAAGCGCCCGCGCCGCACGGGTCGGCTGACCCAACCCGCCGCCGAGACGGTGTCGGCCGCCGAGTTCGAGGAGATGAAGGCCGAGCTCGGGCTCGAGAAGGAACCGGGGTCCCGCCACACCTCCACGCTGACCAAGCGCCTGGCCCACACCGAGCCGGAGCAGACCGCGCCCAAGCCTTCCCGCCGCCCGCGCACCCCCAACGGTGGCGGCGCGGTGCCGGACACCGGCGACGGCGACGGCGACGGCGGCACCCCGCCCGTCATGCCGGCGCCCGACGTCGCGGAGAACGAGGGCGTCGCCCGGTCCCCGAAGCCGCCGCGGCCGCCGAAGTCACGCTCGCGCAACCGCCGTCACGGGAGGCCTCGCTGATGGGTCTGCTCGCCTGGGTCTGCATGGGCCTCGCGCTCTGGCACTTCACGATCTGGCTCCCGGATCGCTACTGGGGCGGGATCGTCGGAGCCTTCGTCGGCGCGCTCATCGGGGCCGCGCTCTGCGGGTTCCTCATCAGCGGCCTGCACATCCCGGGCCGTCACGACACCCATCTCGTGACTGCGCTCGAGGCCATCCCCGGAGCACTCATCGGGATGGGCCTCGTCTACTTCGAGGGCGTGCGTCGCGAGCGCGCCCACGCCGTCGCCTCAGCCTGAGCCTCGCCGTCGCGGCTGATCCGTCGGGGGCGACTCATACGCTGCCCGCATGGCAGCCGTCCTCGCACCCGACACCACAGCCCTCCCCGACGGGGCCGGTCCCGTCCCGAGCGCCGGGCCGCGCCGCGAGCGCGCCACGCCACGCGTCGAGCTTCCTGGCTATGACCTGAGCACGGCGATCCGCCTGCGCGAGGAGCTCGGGATCGGCCATGTCCTGGCCCAGGTGCTGACCCGGCGGGGCCTCGGCGATCCGCGGGCGGCCCGCGAGTTCCTCGATCCCTGCGAACGCCACGACCCCGGCCGGTTCGCCGGCATCGAGCGGGCGCTGGCGACGATCGAGCGCCACCTCGCCGCCGGCACGCGGATCACGGTGCACGGCGACTACGACGTCGACGGGGTGTGCGCGACCGCTGTGCTCGTCCGCGCCCTGCGGGCGCGCGGAGGCAATGTCGGATGGTTCCTCCCCGACCGCATCGACGACGGCTACGGGCTCTCGCTCGCCACCGTGCAGCGTCTGGCGGCTCGCGGCACCGAGCTGCTCGTGACCGTCGACTGCGCGATCACGGCCGTCGAGGAGGTCGCCGCCGCGCTCGCGCTGGGAATGGATGTCGTGGTCAGCGACCACCACTCCCCGCGGGCCGACGGAAGGCTCCCCGACTGCCCGATCGTCCACCCGGCGCTCTGCGGCTATCCCTGCCCGGCGCTGTGCGGCACGGCGGTCGCCCACAAGCTCGCGGAGGCGCTGGGCG
This sequence comes from uncultured Solirubrobacterales bacterium, assembly GCA_963795525.1. GTDB lineage: Bacteria > Actinomycetota > Thermoleophilia > Solirubrobacterales > Solirubrobacteraceae > Palsa-465. The sequence continues at coordinate 1,356,155 of CAWCIA010000003.1, read as the reverse complement.
CACCGACGGTGGCCGATGACACCGAGCTCGTCGCGCTCGCCACCGTGGCCGACCTCATGCCGCTGCAGGGCGAGAACCGGCGGCTCGTGCGCGAGGGCCTGCACGCCCTCGCCAATACGAGCAAGCCCGGTCTGCGCGCCCTCATGGCGGTCTCCCGCTGCGATCCGAGCGCGCTGGATGCCTCGGCGGTCGCCTTCCGTCTGGCTCCCCGCATCAACGCAGCCGGCCGTCTGCGGCGCGCGGACTCCGGGCTCGAGCTGCTGCTCACCGATGACCCCCGCCGGGCGGCTGAGATCGCCGCCGAGCTCGATGCGGTCAACGCCGAGCGCCGCGCGGTCGAGCAACGGATCGTCTGGGAGGCCGAGGCGCAGGTCGCCGAGCTCGGTGACCGCTACGCCTACGTCCTCTGGGCCGAGGAGTGGCATCCCGGCGTGATCGGCATCGTCGCCTCGCGTGTGGTCGAGCGCCATCACCGTCCGACGATTCTCGTCGCGCTCGACGGCGAGCGCGGGACGGGGTCGGGACGGAGCATCCCGGGCTTCGATCTGCTCGGCGCGCTCGATGCCGCCGCCCCTGAGCTCGAACGCTACGGCGGCCACCGCGCGGCCGCGGGGCTGAGCATGAGCCGCGGCCGGCTCGACGGTTTCCGGGCGGCGATCGAGCGCCATGCCTCGGAGGTCCTCACGCCGGATCTCCTCGAACCCGTCGAGCGCGTCGACGCCATCGCCTCGGGGGCCGAGCTCGGACTCGACCTGGCCGAGGAGCTCGCCCGGCTCGAGCCGTGCGGGATGGGCAACCCCGGCTGCAGGCTGCTCGTTCCCGGCGCCCGCTTTCAGGACGTCAGGCCGATGGGAGAGGGGAGACACGCCCGCTTCTCGGTCAGCTCGGGCGGAGCGCGCGCCCGCGCTGTGGCCTTCGGCTGTGACGGCGATCCCGGCGTCCCCGAAGGCCAGCCGGTCGACGCCACGTTCCGGCTCGAGCGCAATTTCTGGAACGGCGCGGTCGAGCCGCGCCTCGTGCTTCGCCACGCCCGTTCGTGCACGCCCGAGCCGATCGACGTGATCGGGGAGCCCGAGCACTATCTGAGCGCCGCTCTCTTAGAGCTGGATGCCGTGCTCGAGCCGTCGGTGACCGGCCTGGCGCCTGACGCCGCACGGATCCGGCTCGACCGGCGCGCCGAGAGTCCGTTGGCCGTGCTCGCCGACGCCCTGTCCACCGGCGCTCCCGTGCTCGCGCTGTGCGCCGACGTTCCGCGCCGGCTGCCCGGGCTGGCCCCGCGCGCGGGCGGATTCGCCCTCGCCTCCTACCATGGCCTCGAGCCGCATCCCGAGTGGGCCGGGGATTTCGTCCACGTCGTCGCCCTGGACCCGCCGGCCGGTCCCGTCGCCGCACGCCTCCTCGAGCGTGGATCCGGCTATGCCCATTTGGCCTGGGGCGACCCTGAGCTACGCTTCGCTCAGCAGATGCACGAGCTGGAGTACGGTCTCCGTGCCTGGCTCGCGGCCCTCTATCGGACGGTACGCAGCCGGGCGAGGGTCGCCGGCGAGGAGCTCGAGCACCTGCTCCGCGGAGACGGAGAACAGTCCCGCCCCGCCCGGGTGGGGGGCAGGTTGATCAGAGTCCTTGCGGAGCTCGAGCTCGTCAGCCTCGATCGGGATCTGCCAGCCCTGGCCATCGCGGGCACGGCGCACACGGCGCTGGAGCGCTCGGTGGCATACCGGGCCTACACACAACGACTTGAGGACGGACGGCGATACCTGAGCAGCGCAAATCGGCTGGTTCCCGGCTAAGGCAGGGCCGCTCCCGCGGTGCGGGCGCGTCCGAGGCTGCCGGGAACGGCGACGCCGCCCACGATGGCTCGGCGAAGCGCGCTCAGGACGCGCCCAACGCCAGCGATCCCGCGGCCACCGACGGCACGGGCAACGGCAGCCCGGGCCAGCGGCAGCCGGGTGAGCTCGTCACGCGCGAGCCCGTCGACCGCCTCGCTCATCCCGAGGCCCGCCGCCGCATCCAGAACGTCAAGCTGACCGCGACCGAACGGCGCCTGCTCGGCGACCTCTTCGCCATCGTCGAGGAGCACGCCAACGCGCATGCGGTCGAGATCGATCGCCGGCAGGTGCAGGAGGCGTTCATCTTCGCCTGCATGCACCACGCCGATCAGCGGCGCAAGTCCGGGGAGGACTTCATCGTCCATCCCGTCGGCGTGGCCAAGATCTGTGCGGGGATGCGCCTCGACACCGACACGCTGTGCGCCGCCTTGCTCCACGACACGGTCGAGGACACCTCGGCCTCGCTGCAGGAGGTGAGCGAGACGTTCGGGGAGGAGATCGCCAGCCTGGTCGACGGTGTGACCAAGCTGACCGGCCTGACCTTCCAGTCGCGCGACGAGGCGCAGGCCGAGAACTACCGGAAGATGATGGTCGCGATGGCCTCGGACATCCGGGTCATCCTGATCAAGCTCGCCGATCGTCTGCACAACATGCGCACGATCGGCGCCATGCCCAAGCAGAAGCAGATCGACAAGGCGCGCGAGACGATCGACATCTACGCGCCGATCGCCCACCGACTGGGCATCCACGCCATCAAGTGGGAGCTCGAGGATCTCGCCTTCCAGACGCTCCACCCGCGCAAGTACAACGAGATCAAGGAGCTCGTCGCCCAGCAGCGAGCCGAGCGCGAGCGCTACATCAACGGGGCGGGCGAGTACCTGGCCAAGGAGCTCGAGGAGCTCAGCATCGAGGCGGAGATCTCCGGGCGCGCCAAGCACTTCTACTCCATCTACTCGAAGATGACGAAGAAGGGGCGCGAGTTCAACGAGATCTACGACCTCACCGCCCTCCGGGTCATCGTCGGCTCGGTGAAGGACTGCTACGGCGCGGTCGGGGTCATCCACTCGCTGTGGAAGCCGCTGCCCGGCCGCTTCAAGGACTTCGTGGCCATGCCGAAGTTCAACATGTACCAGTCCCTGCACACGACGGTGATCGGACCCGAGGGCCGGCCGCTCGAGATCCAGATCCGCACGCGCGAGATGCACGACCTGGCCGAGTTCGGGATCGCTGCGCACTGGATGTACAAGGAGACCGCCCCGAGCGGGACGGCGCTCGGCGGCGACACCGACGGGAAGCTCAAGTGGCTGCGCTCGCTCCTTGACTGGCAGCAGGAGGAGTCCGATCCGCGCGAGTTCATGGAGACGCTCAAGGTCGACCTCTTCGAGGATGAGGTCTTCGTGTTCACACCCAAGGGCGAGGTGAAGTCACTCGCCGCGGGCGCTACGCCACTCGACTTCGCCTACGAGATCCACACGGACGTGGGCCACCGCTGCGTCGGCGCCAAGGTCAACGGCAAGATCGTCCCCCTCTCCTATCAGCTGCGCTCCGGTGACATCGTCGAGGTCCTGACCTCCAAGCGCGAGCGCGGACCCTCTCGGGACTGGCTCGCGCTGGTCAAGACGACGCGCGCGCGGAACAAGATCAAGGCCTGGTTCAAGGCCGAGAACCGCAAGGACACCGAGCACTCCGGCCGCGAGCTCCTTCAGGACCACCTGCGCAAGCAGGGCCTGCCCGCGCAGAAGATCGTCGGCTCGACGCTCCTGGCCGACGTCATCCGGGAGATGGGCTTCCGCAAGGCGGACGACTTCTACATCGCCCTCGGCGGCGCCAAGATCTCGGCCAAGGTCGTCGTCAACAAGATCATGCAGCGGCTCAAGGAGGGCGAGGCGGCCGAGTCAGAGCCGACCGCGGCCGACGACCTCCTCCAGACCCGCCGCCGCCGTTCGCGCCCGACGACATCGTCCTCGCGCTTCGGCATCTCCGTGGAGGGCGTCGACGACGTCATGCTGCGCATGGCCAAGTGCTGCCGGCCGGTGCCCGGCGATCCGATCGTCGGCTACATCTCGCTCGGCCGTGGGATCACCATCCACCGCGAGGACTGTCCCAACGTCGCCGTTCTTCGTCGCGACCCCGACCGCTTCACCCCGGTGGGCTGGGACGGCGACGCCGAGACCTCGTTCCGGGTCGAGATCCAGGTCGACGGCTGGGACCGCCACCGGCTGCTGGAGGACATGTCACGGACGTTCGCCGAGGCGGGGATCAACATCATCGAGGCGCGGTGCACGGTCAATCACCCGATGGTGAAGAACCGCTTCGTCGTCGAGGTCGGGGACACGCGCGCGCTCGATCAGACGATCAACCGCCTGCGCAACATCGACGCCGTGTTCGATGCGTATCGCGTCACGCCGGGCGCCGGCTAGCCCGCCCCAAAACCGGTCAGGAATCGCGAAGCGCGGTCACCCCGCCGCATCTACAGTGGGCTGACGTTGACCCTACGACTCGAGGAGTGACCATGACTGGCTCTTCCACCCAGGGAATCAAGACCGTGTTGCACCCCGTCTCCGACCTGGATGCCGCCAAGCCGGTGTACGCCGCGCTGCTCGGCGTGCCCCCGTCGGCGGACGCGTCCTATTACGTCGGCTTCGACGTCGAGGGCCAGCACATCGGGCTCGTGCCGGCCGGTGGACCGCAGGAAATGACCTCGCCGGTGGCGTACTGGCACGTGCCGGACATCGAGGCGAAGCTCGCCGAGGTGACCTCCGCGGGCGCGAGCGTGAAGGAGCCGCCGCGCGCGGTCGGCGCAGGGCGTCTCGTGGCCACGTTCACCGACCCCGACGGCAACGTCCTCGGCCTGATCCAGGATTCGTGAGCGTCGCTCTCAGCGCCGACACCCACGACTAGAGCTCCCGCCCATCGCGCTCGGGGGGTGCCGGGAAGCGGGCGCGGAGGCCAGGAGCTCGCGGCTGCGGGTGCGAAATGGGCCGCGATCGAGGCGGGACGGGACGCGCGGGGACCGGTGGCCGTGGAGGGGGGGCGGGGGGCGCCGGCGGCTCGACTTGAATGATCCGCGCGTTGGACTCGGGGAGCTTGGTGATGACGAGCGCCTCGCCCGTGCGCAGTCCGGCGATCTGGTCCGGGTGAAAGCGCAGTCGCTCGACGAGGCGGCGGGTGCCCTGGGGAATCAGCGCCCGCAGCCCGCCGCCGCCGAACTGGCGGATCTCGTCGGCCACCCATTCGGTGCCCGCCATCTGCGCGATCGTCCGCGCGGACTCGGGGACGTCCTGGCGGTGGACGATCTTGACCGCCGTGTTGCCGAGCACGAGCTCCCGCAACCCACGGCCCGCCCGGCCGAGATCGGCCAGCTCCTGGGTGGCCACGACCACGGGAACGCCGGCTTCCCGTCCGCGGGCGAAGAGCGCGCCGAGGTGATCGGCGCCGAGAGCGGAGAACTCGTCGAGGGCGACGAGCCCCTGGGCGGCGGTCTCCGTGCCTCCTTCGGCCAGCCGCGTGCCGCTCGCGGCGACGAGATCCTGGATGACCATCGTGCCGATCTGCGCCGCCAGGTTGCCGTAGCTGCTCGCGTTCAGGCTGAACACGACGACGGCCTCGCCGCGGAGCGCGGCGTGGAGATCGATGGCGGCCGGGTCTGCCCCGGCCGGCGGAGCGGCGAGGTACCGGCCGACGTGCGACTCGGTGAGGATGGCGAGCCGCGTGCCGAACCCGCGCACGGCGCTCAGCTGATCCGAGGTCAGCCCGCTCAGGTAGTCCTGCGTGGCCACGCGCAGCGCCGGAGATACGCCGCGCACGACGATTCCGAGGCGCTTGGGCTCGGTGAGCGCGACTACCTCGGCGAGCGTCGGCGCGCGCTCCGGATGGAGCTCCGCCAGGACCTTCAGTGCCGTCTGGAGGTATCGCTCGGCCGCTCGCTGGTAGTGGGGTTCGGTGAACCGCTCGGTGGCGATGAGCTTGTCCTTGAGCTCCGTGGGATTACCGTGGGCGAGCGGATTGAAGTAGCTCGGGCCGTCGGGAGACCACAGCTGGCAAGAGCGACCGGCCCGCGCGGCGGCCTCGGCGAGGGCGTGTGCGAAGGCCGGTGAGCCCTTGAGGTCGACGGCGATGACCGGCTGGCCACGCTCGATCCGATCGGTGAGGATGCGCAACAGCGTCGTGGTCTTGCCCGCGCCGCTGGCGCCGAGAATGAGTCCGTGGGCCGCGAGCTGGTCGTCGGTGAGGTGCAGCGCACGGCCGTCCACGGCACGCCCAAGCCTGACCGCCCCGGCGGGGACGACGGCCGGGCCGGCGCTCTGGGCCCGGCGGGCGACGCGAGCCCGGAGGACGCCCACGGCGAGGGAGACGAGGGCCAGGGCGCCGAGTGCGATCGGCAGCCCGGCGCTCGGCACCATCATGAGGGCGAGGAAGGCGGGCACGGTCCAGTAGGGCGGGCGTGACGGGGTGCGGGGCGGGCTCACCGCACCCCCCGGCCGGCGCGGGAGGCTCATCGCTCCGACCCCGCGGTCCGCGGCACCCGCGCCCGACGGCGGTGGACGACCCGACCGGATCCGTGCGCGGCGGACGCCGGCGCTGGCCGGGCAACCGTCTGGACATGCACGAGTGAGGCGATGCCGAGCTGCCGCGCGCACGCCGCGATCGGCGCCCCTATCCGTCGGCTGGCCACGAGGTAGAGGACAGTCTCGATTCGAGGGTCGGCTCCGTAGGCCATGAGGATCCGCTCCCGGCGAAGCCGGCTCTTGCTCGAGAGCTCGAGCTCGACGGCGATGCGGCGAGCGTCGGCCCCGACGAGCAGCAGGTCGGGGTAGTGCAGGCGCTCGCCGCCGCGCGGGCCGACGCCTCCGATGCGCACGGCGAGTGGCATCTCGGGGCGCTCGCCCGGGCCGTCGCGAGAGCGCAGACCGCGCTCGCTGACGATCTCGCGCAGCGGGCCGAACGCGCCGGCACGTGCCGCGAGCCACACCCAGGCGATACCGATGTCGTGGTCATACGTGCGCACGTCGAGGCGCGGGGCGGGGAGCGGGCTGGCGATGGTCGCCAGCCCACGGCGCGTGATCTGGTGGCACGAGCCCGCGTGGCCGAGGACGACGGTGCGGCGCAGCAGCGCGGCCGCGCACAACCGCCGCAGCCGTTCGTCTGCGGTGCGCTCCGCGACGCCGAGCAACACGCCCACGTGATCGGTGCGGATGAGGCGGTGCTCGGCCGCGAAGGCGAGCAGGTCCCGGTCCCGTTCAGTGATCTCCATGTGGCTTAAGAGGCGCGAGGGGTCCGTTCTCACCCCCCATTGGTCCCCGCCGCTCTCAAGCCCGGCTCCGGGAGCGTCGCCGAGGGGGCTGACCACCAGGCGCGGCGAATCGACGCGGTGCGGATCGCCGCCGACCGAGCGGTGGATTCCGCTCGCACCTCGGCCGCGGAAGCCGCTGACACCGCGCTAGGCGGCCATCCGCGTCAGCGGCGTGGCCGACACGGGGATCGCCGCCGCGGCAGAGGCCACGGAGGGCGATCCAGGAGGTCAAGGCGTCCTCGAAGGTCGCCGACGAGGTGCGCAAGCTGGCCGAGCAGTCGGCCTCGGCCGCTGAGGAGATCGCCGGGCTGATCGGCCTGATCCAGGACGACACGGCCGGCGTGGTGTCCGTCGTAGAGGACGGGGCCGTGCGCACCGAGCGCGGGACCGAGACGGTCGAGCGAGCTCGGTCGGCGTTCGTCGAGATCGGCAGTGCGGTCAAGGGCGTGGCCGACCGGATGTCCGGACTGGCCACATCGGCCGAGCAGCTGGCCGAGGAGGCCCGGACGATGCAGGCGGAGATCGCGGAGATCGCGGCTGTGACCGAAGAGTCCTCGGCCTCCGCCCAGGCGGTGTCGGCCGCCACCCAGCAGACCTCGGCCTCCGCCGAGCAGATCAGCTCTCGATCCGGAAGCGCGCCACCAGGCGACCGAGCGTGTCCGCCGTTGCGGCGAGCTCGTGGGCGGTCGAAGCGACGTCCGCTCAGCGCGGGTGCGGCAGCGAGCTCGTGTCGACCACCTCGAAGTCGCGACCGCGCAGGCGGTCGAGGAGGTGGAGCGCATCGTTGTTCCAGCCGGCGTTGGGGGCACCCGAGACGAACCAGGGTGACCCGTTGTCGGCGAGGATCATGCCGTAGCGCTTGAGCGCGATGGCCACGATGCGCGCCTGGTAGGGGAGGCCGGCGATGTCCACGTTGGCCCGCAGGCGCACACGCAGGCCCATGGGCGGCTCTCCGCGGCCGGTGCAGTTCGTGGCGAAGTGGCGGGCGGGATAGACGTAGTGGCGGGCGGTACAGGGTGCGGTGAAGCGCAGCGCGTGATCGATGACCCCGGCACGGACCTCGTCGTAGCGGGCGAGGCCCGGGAGGATCGGTAGGCCGGCGGCGTCGGCGGAGGTCCAGCCGGCGGGACGCAGGTCGTCGGAGCGGAGGTCGAAGATGGCCCCGGATCCCGCGCGCCACTGCGTGCCTCGACGCACGGGATAAGCGGCGTAGAGCTCGTAGTCGCGGCAGGTGTCGCGATCGACGAGGAGAATGTGGCGGTCACCCGTCGAGTGCGGGCCGCCTTCGATGTCCGGATGGGCCGGGATCGGGTAGGGCCCGCGGTCCGACTGGCTGGCGTAGGCGAAGCGGACCGGGCGCCGTGGCGTACGGTTCGAGACGATCGTGATCGGGATGCCGATCGGCTCGCCTGCGTACAGCCCGGACCCGAAGTCGGCGTGGACGGGAGCGTCGAGGCCGATCGCGGCGACCAAGGCGGCTGAGTTCCTCGCCACGGGAAGCCGGTCGACGCGCTGATTCCAGGGGTTGTCGGCTGGGAAGATCGGGCAGGCAGGCGCTCCCGGCAGGGCGCGCGCCGAGCCGAGCGCGGGGAGCGCGACGGCCACGGCGCAGCCGACGGCCAGGATGAGCATGCGGCGCACGGTGCCCGAGCATAGGATCGCCCCCGACGATCTGCGCCGACGGGCGGCCGGTGCACATCGCCCCCGACGATTTGCGCCGACGGGCCGGCGGTGCGCCGAGGCCGTCAGGCCACGACGGTGAGGCTGCGGGGGCTGGCGCTGAAGTGCGCCTCGGCGGCCTCGCCGATGTAATCCCCGTCGACCTGGACGGGCAGGAGGCGCTCGTCGAGCGAGCGGACCGAGAGTTCGGTGATCCCGCTGAACGCGTCGATGTGGCGGTGGCGGGCCAGGCGCGCCCGGCGCGAGAGCAGCCGCCAGGTGACGGTCGCCATGTCGAGCGGACGGGCCCGCTTGAGGACGACCCCGGCGAGGTCGCCGCTCTCGAGGGTGGCGCCCTCGCCCATGTTGACCGGCTTTGACCCGAAGTACGTGTAGGGCTCGGCGTTCTGCACGATCGTCGTGACGCCCTGGATCGCCTCGCCGCCGAGTTGCGCCTCGAGCTTGGGCGGATGCAACAGGTAGCGCCGGTTGAAGGTGCGTATGCCGGTGAGCGCGTAGTACCACTCGCCGTAGCGAGCCTTCAGGCGCGGATGGGCGTCGACCCGTTCGACCACGCTGGCATCGAGCCCCACGCCGGCCGAGAAGACGAAATACCGGTCGTTGACGATCCCGGTGTCGACCCGACGGGGGTTCCAGTCGTCGGCCATGCGCAGGAGGTGCTCGGTGGCGTCGACCACGTCGGTGGGGATGCCGAGCATGCGGCAGTACACATTGGCGCGTCCGCCCGGGAGGCAGGTCAACGCGGTATCCGAGCCGATGAGCCCGTTGGCCGCCTCGTTGACCGTCCCGTCGCCGCCGAAGGCGACGACCACGTCGTAGCCGGCGCGGGCGGCCTCGCGGCAGAGCTCGGTGGCGTGGTCGCGCGCCTCGGTGTCGATCGCCTCGACGTGGTAGCTGCCGCGCAGGGCGTAGACGACCAGGTTCTTCAGCCGATCGGAGACCGTCGTCGCATAGGGATTGACGATGATGAGCATCCGGCGGCTCGGAGGCGTCTCGCCGACCCGCAGCACTGCCTCCAGGCGCGCGAGCGGATCGGATGAGGTGGCGGCCATGAAGACGTGGGCACCGCAGCGCGTGCGGCGACGCGGGTCGAGGTTGAAACACCGGCCCCGGCCGAGCGTTACGCGGGCGGCTCCGGGCCGTCCACGCCGGCTCAAGACCATGGCCGAAACGTCGAACCTATGGGTATACTGCTGGACACATAGCTGTACTACATCCAGAGGGGTGGAGGGATATGGCCCTACGAAACCCCGGCAACCGCCCGCAAGGGAACGGTGCCAATTCCATCAGGCTCCAACTACAAAGGCCTGGGAGATGTGGAAAGGGCGGTTCGCTGACCTCCGACCACAGACCCCGGCGGAGGTTTTTTCACATATGCCGCCAGAGTCTCTTCGCTGCAAGGAATGTAAGACGACCTACCCGCTCGACGCGAGGTACGTGTGCGAGCAGTGCTTCGGGCCGCTCGAGGTCGCGTATGCGCCGATCGCGGGCGCCGATCCGGAGGAGTTGAAGCGCCGGATCCAGGCGGGCCCGCACTCGCTATGGCGCTATAGCGACTTCCTGCCCGTCGGCACTCCTCCGCAGGGGCGCCTGATCGCGGGGTGGACGCCGCTGCTGCGCGCCAACCGCCTGGCTGAGAAGCTCGGCCTGCGCGAGGTGTGGATCAAGAACGACGCCGCGAACCCGACGCACTCGTTCAAGGACCGCGTCGTCTCCGTCGCCCTCGCCCGGGCCGTCGAACTCGGCTTCGAGACCATCGCCTGCGCCTCGACGGGCAACCTGGCCAACGCGGTGGCCGCCCACGCAGCCGCCGCCGGGCTCGAGTCCTACGTTTTCATCCCCGCGGATCTCGAGGAACAGAAGGTCCTCGCCACCGGCGTCTACGGCACGAACCTCGTCGCGGTGCGCGGCAACTACGACGACGTCAACCGCCTGTGCACCGAGCTCTCCGGTGAGCACGAGTGGGCCTTCGTGAACATCAACATGCGGCCGTACTACGCCGAGGGCTCGAAGACCCTCGCCTTCGAGACGGCCGAGCAGCTCGGCTGGGAGCTGCCCGACCGAGTCGTCGCTCCGATCGCCTCGGGCTCGCTGTTCACGAAGATCGCCCGCGGCTTCGAGGAGTGGCTTGAAATCGGCCTCCTCGAAGGCGAGCTGCCCACCTTCCATGGCGCCCAGGCCGCGGGCTGCTCGCCGGTAGCGTCCGCCTTCGCCGACGGGCAGGACTTCTGCCGCCCGGTGAAGCCGGACACGATCGCCAAGTCGCTGGCCATCGGCAACCCTGCCGACGGGCCGTACGCCCTCGACCTGGCTCGCCGTACGCAGGGCACGATCGAGGCGGTGAGCGACGAGGAGATCCGCGACGGCATCCGCCTGCTCGCGCAGACCACGGGCATCTTCACCGAGACGGCCGGCGGGGTGACGACCGCCGTGCTCGCCAAGCTCGCTCGCGAAGGCCAGATCGACCCCGACGAGCGGGTCGTCGCCTACATCACGGGCGAGGGCCTGAAGACCCTCGACGTCGTCCGCGGGATGTTCGAGGCATGGCAGATCGAGCCGACGCTGGCATCGTTCGAGGCGGCCAGCCAGCGTGTCGCGGCCCTCGCGTGATAAGAAAGCGGCCATGGCAGTCACCGTGAAGATCCCGACGCAGCTCCGGGCGGCGACCGGCGGCGAGGCGAGCGCCCAGGTCGAGGGCGCAACCGTGGGCGAGGTCCTCGACTCCCTATACGAGCGCTACGACGAGCTCCGCAGCCGGATCGCCGAGGACGGCGGGCTGCGGCGGTTCGTCAACGTCTATGTCGGCGGCGAGGACATCCGGTTCATGGATGGCTTGGACACGGTGGTGTCCGACGGCGACGAGGTGACGATCTTGCCGGCTGTCGCGGGCGGCTGACGCTCGCCGTCACGGACGTGCCGCCGGCTGGACCTGGGCGAAAAAGCGAACCACCAGTTCGCTTTTTCGCCCCGGTCCTCGCGCCGAGGGCGACGGAGAATCAGCCCCCGGACCAGATGGCGTCAAACGCGCCCTGGTCGAGCGCGAGCAGCGAGCACTCGGCGATCTGCTCGCCTCGGAAGCGGTAGAGGCCGACCGTCGACCACCGGAGCTCCCGACCGCCGATCGTCGCCGTGCCGTCGGTGAGCACGGCCGCGTGGTCGCGGCCGCCCACGAGGACCTCGCCGGGATCCATCCGGAACGTCCCCGCGGCGAGATCGCGACGGCGGGCGAAGTACGCCATGACCGCCTCGATCCCGTCGTAGACGCCGGCGATCGCGTTCCTCCCAGGCACACGCCAGACGACGTCGTCGGCGAGGATCACCCGTAGCCGCTCGCCCGCGTCCGAATCGCCGGCGTAGAACGCGCCCTGCGCCTCGTGCAGGAGCGCCAGCCGGGCACTGACCCAGTCGCGGTCCAGCGCTCAGGCCTGCTGCGCGGCGCCGAGTCCGATCGGGCAGCTCACGCCCGTGCCCCCGAGCCCGCAATATCCCATGGGGTTCTTGTGCAGGTACTGCTGGTGGTAGTCCTCGGCGTAGTAGAACGGCCCGGCCTGGGCGACCTCGGTGGTGATCTCCGGGTACCCGGCCGCCTTGAGCTGCTCGGCGTACATGGCCCGTGATGCCTCGGCGGCCTCGTGTTGGGCCTCGGTTGTCCAGTAGATCCCCGAGCGGTACTGGGTGCCGACATCGTTGCCCTGGCGCATCCCCTGAGTCGGGTCGTGGTTCTCCCAGAAGAGCTTGAGGACGTTGTTGTAGGAGATCGCCTCCGGGTCGAAGACGACGAGGACGACCTCGGCGTGACCGGTGCGCGCGCTGCACACCTCGTCGTAGCTCGGATTGGGCGTGTAGCCGCCCGCATAGCCGACGGCCGTCGTGTACACCCCGGGTGCCTGCCAGAAGACGCGCTCGGCGCCCCAGAAGCATCCCATGCCGAGGATTGCCTGCTCGAGGCCCTCGGGAAACGGGGGCTTCAGCGGCGTGCCGAGCACCGCGTGACGCTCGGAGACGGGAATCTCCTGCTCGCGGCCGGCGAGGGCGCGGTCCGGAGCGACCATCTCTGTCTTGTGTCCAAAGCGCAACATCGTCTCACCAGGGTATCGCGCCGGCTGTGGTCCACTTCAAGACGGCAGACGTTCAGATAACCGGCGAGGCCGCCGATCACCGGGCAGATGGCCAGCCACGAATCCACCTCGGGCCCGGGCCGCTCGCGCCGGCGTCGCGCCGCCCTGGCCACGCTCGTCGCCGTCCTCCCGGTCGTCCCGATCCTCGTCGGCCTCTCGTTGAGCTCGGGGGCCGCCAAGCCCGCGGCGGCGATCGCGAGGCCGGGCGGGTCGTTCGCCCAGGCCCCGGCCCCCGCCACGGCCCGGGCCTCGGCGGGCCGCCCGACCCCGTCAGGCGCGCTCGTCGCCCTCCTGACTCGCGCGACCACACTCCGCGCGGCCCCGGGTGGCCGCGCCATCGCGTCGCTGGCTCTGCGCACCGGCTTCGGCTCGCCCGAGGCTCTGCTCGTCGTGGCCACCCGCCGAGCCTGGCTCGGCGTCCTCAGCCCGCTGGCCGGGAACGGACGCACGGGATGGATCCCGCGAGGCACGGCGACCCTCGGCCGCATCGACTGGCGCATCGAGGTCTCGTTGGCCCGCAGGGAGATCACGATCACCGAGGGCGACCGGATTCTCGAGCGCTACCGGACGGCCATCGGGACGCCTTCGGCGCCCACGCCGACCGGCCGCTTCGCGATCACCGACCGGCTCCTCACCGGCGATCCCGGCGGTCCGTACGGCTGCTGCATCCTGGCTCTTTCCGCCCACGCCCCTCACGCCATCCAGGACTGGAGCGGAGGGGATCGCATCGCCATCCACGCCACACCGGAGATCGCGAGCATCGGGACGGCGGCGAGCCACGGCTGCCTGCGCGTGTCACCCGCCGACGGCCGCTGGCTCCTCGATCACATCCCACTCGGCACGCCGGTCCTCATCCGCGCCTGAGCGCCTCGTTTGTCGCCCTCGCACGCGGGTACGCGAAATGTGTACCCGAAGAAAGCGAGCAGACAATGGCCAATGAGCTGAAGGGCAGGAAGATCGCGTTCCTCTTCACCGAGGGCGCCGAGCAGGCCGAGGTCGTCGAGCCGCTCCAGGCGGTGCGTGAGGCCGGTGCCGAGGTCGACATCGTCTCGCTCGAGAAGGGCGAGGTTCAGATGTGGCAGCACTTCGACAAGGGCGACACGATCGAGGCCACGAAGGCGGTCGCGGATGTCAAAGCCGACGACTACGACGGCCTGGTGGTGCCCGGCGGCGTGGCCAACCCCGACCAGGTGCGTCTCGACAAGGACGCCGTGCGCTTCGTGCGCGAGTTCTTCGAACAGCACAAGCCGGCCGGCGTGATCTGCCACGGTCCATGGATCCTTGCCGAGGCCGACGTCGTGCGCGGGCGCACGGTCACCTCGTGGCCGAGCCTCCAGACGGACCTGCGCAACGCCGGGGCCGAGTGGGTCGACAAGGAGGTCGTCGTCGACAACGGACTCGTCACCAGCCGCAAGCCGGACGACCTCCCGGCCTTCAACGCGAAGATCGTCGAGGAGTTCGCCGAGGGCAAGCACGAGGGCCAGGTCGCGGCCTGACCGAATACGATCGCGGGGCGCCGATCAACTGGCGCCCCGCGCCTCGCGCGCCGGGGTAGGTTGTCGGGCATGGATCCTGGCCAGTCCGATCACGTGACGACTCCCGAGGAGCGCGACGAGTCGGTCGCGGAGCGACTCGACCGCAACGAGGTGGAGCTACTGACCGAGCTCCGCGTGACGGCGACGGGCATCCAGGTCCTCTTCGCCTTCCTGCTCATCGTCCCGTTCAACAACCGCTTCCCGCGCGTGACGGGATTCGAGCGAGGCATCTACATCGTCACGCTGTGCTGCATCGGGATCTCGACCATCCTTCTCATCGCTCCGTCAGTCCACCACCGGATCCTCTTCCGGCATGGTCAGAAGCTGTTCCTCGTCGAGGCTGGGACACGATTGCTCATCGTGGCGAGCATCTTCCTTGCCGGGGGCCTGACCGGCATTCTCCTGCTCGTCGGGAGCTTCGTCCTCAGCGTGGGTTGGGGCATCGTCATCGCCGGCGTGGCCGCGCTGTTGACCGTCGTGGTGTGGTTCGTCGTGCCGGTGCGCCGCCGCCGGCTCGTCGCCCGCCAGAGCGTCGAGCGTCCGAGCCCCTAGCCGAAAAGCGGCAGGCGACGACGCCGCGCCAGCGTGTCAATCCCCGTCTGGATGCTCGCGCGCACCTCGTTGTACACACGCTCCACGTATTCGCGGTCCTGCGCCCGGTCAGGATCGGCATCGAGCTTGACGGCCGGGCGGAACGTCGTGCGGATCTTCGTCGGCAGCGGCACCTCGGGAAGCACCGCGGGGGAGATGCCCCAGGGGACCTGGAAGGCGATGGGGAACATCTTCAGCCGGGCGACCCGGTCGAGCTGGAGTGCCCGGGCGATCCGCTTGCCGGTGGCGAGCACCGGCATCGAGTCGGGGCCTCCCACCGTGGCGATGGGGAGGATGGGCACACGGGAGCGGATGGCCAGGCGGACAAAGCCCATGCGGCCGGCCAGGACCGCCTCGTCGCGCTTGGTCCACGGTCGCAGCGAGTCGCGTTCGCCTCCGGGCCACAAGGCGACGTCGCGCCCGGCGGCCAGCGCAGCGGTGATGCTGTCAGCGTGGGCGGGGAGCACGCCCATCTTGCGGAAGTAGGCGCTGAGCAAGGGGGTGGCCATGAGCGCGTCGTGCGCGGTGCCGTGGAGCGGCCGTTCATCGCCGAAGTGACGCCACCACTGCACGCCGACCGTCCAGGCGTCCCAGACGAACGGCGCGCCGGAGTGGATGCCGATGAGGAGAGCGGGGGCGGGAGGGATGTTCTCCCAGCCGTCGACCTCCATGCGGAACCAGTAGTCCATGAGCGGGTTCCACAGGTACTTGGTGCGCTCCATGAAGACGAAGTCGGGGCCGTCGAGCGACCAGTCCGAGGCGCGTTCGGCCACCCAGCCGGTCGCCCCCGAGAGGCGCTCCCGCCGTTCTGCTGCTTTCCCTGCGGCCGCCTCGGCCGCCTTCTCGCGTGCGAGCTCGACCTTCTCCACGTCGGCTCCTCCCTCCTAGACGGGATCTGGGAAGGCCTACCCGGGATCTGGGAAGGCCTACCCGGTCAGCGCCGGATTACAACGCCGTCGCGTTGGGCAGTAGGGGACGGCAGCGCGTCTCCGCGCCCCCCGACGACCCCGACGAGCGAGGAGCAGCATGAAGATCGGCTACTTCCTGTCCTGCGAGGAGTGGGGCCCCCACGACCTGATCGCGCAGGCACAGAAGGCCGAGCAGGCCGGGTTCGAAGGACTGTGGATCTCCGACCACTTCCATCCCTGGAACGACGCCCAGGGCCACAGCCCCTTCGTGTGGTCGGTGATCGGCGCCCTCGCGCAGGCCACCGAGCGCATGCACGTGACGACGGCGGTCACCTGCCCGACGATCCGGATCCACCCGGCGATCATCGCCCAGGCGGCCGCCACGAGCGCCGTCCTGCTCGAGGGCCGCTTCGCCCTCGGCGTGGGCAGCGGCGAGGCCCTCAACGAGCACATCCTCGGCGATCACTGGCCAGAGGCGGACGAGCGCCTGGAGATGCTCGAGGAAGCGGTCGAGGTGATTCGCACCCTGTGGCAGGGCGGCGTGCAGGATCATCGGGGACGCCACTACCGCGTCGAGCACGCCCGCATCTACGACCTTCCGGACACGCCGCCCCCGGTCTACGTCTCCGGCTTCGGGTCCAAAGCGATCGAGGTGGCGGCGCGCATCGGCGATGGCTTCTGCACGGTCGGGCCAGACGAAGACGCCGTCAAGCAGTTCCGCGACGCCGCCAGGGAGGGAGCCCTCGTCCAGGGCGGGCTGAAGGTCTGCTGGGGCGAGGATCGCGACGCTGCGGTCAAGACCGTGCACAAGCTCTGGGCGAACGAGTCGCTGCCCGGCGAACTGGCCCAGATTCTGCCCACCCCCGAACATTTCGAGCAGGCCTCGACGCTCGTCACCGAGGAGATGATCGCCGAGAGCGTCGCCTGCGGGCCGGAGGTCGAGCGCCACGTGGCGGAGATCAAGGCCTACGCGGAGGCCGGGTTCGATGAGCTCTACATCAACCAGATCGGCCCTGACCAGGACGCGTTCTTCGAGGCCTACCGCGAGCACGTGCTTCCGTGCGTGCGCTGATCCGCAGGATCTCGATCGTCTCGATCGGCGTCGTGCTCGGTGGCGCCTTCTACCTGCAGCTCATCGACACGACCAGCCTGCCCGAGCTCTACGTCCTCGCCGGGGTCGCGCTGGCCTGCGGCATCGGCTTCCAGCTCGCGCGCGAGCAGGGGTTCGTCGAAGCTCGAATCCTTCCGTGGTGGCTCGTCCGCAGCTGGCGGCTCGTGATCCGGATCCCGGGCGACGTCGCCATTGTCTGTGGGGAGGCCCTCGCCCAACTCGTGCACCCGCGGCCCGTCCGCGGGGAGTTCCGCGTCGCACGCTGGGGAGCGAACGAGCCCGTCCCCGGCCACACGGGGCGCCGGGCGCTGGCCGAGACGGTGGGGTCGGTGGCACCGAACACGATCGTCGTCGGCGTGGACGCCGATGACGGCCTGTTCATCGTCCATCAGTTGCGCCGCCACGGAGGGCCGGAGGACCTGGACGTGACGAGACTCGGATGAACGAGTGGGAGATCGCCGCTGCGATCATCGCGGCTGCCATCGTCCCCTGCCTGGCCGTGTGTGTGCTCTCCTCGGCCACAGGCGCGCTGCCCGCCCTGGAGCTCGCCGGCACCCTGGCCTCGACCGCGCTCATGGCGCTCTGCGAGGGGTTTCATCGCCAACCCTTCGTCGACCTGGCTCTGCTCTTCGCCGTCCTCTCGATGCTCGGCGCGTTCGCCTTCGCCCGGCTCATGGAGCGCGACCTGTGAGCTTCGCGCACATCGCGGCCACGGTCCTGCTCATCGCCGGCACCGCGCTTGACCTGTTCGCGGTGCTCGGCATGACCGTCATGCGCGATGCGTTCGACCGACTGCACTACGTGGGAGTCGCCGGCTATGGCGCGCTGCTCATCGCCGTGGCCATCGTCATCCGCGAATCCTGGTCCCTGATCGGCGACAAGGCGCTCGTGACCGCTGCCCTGCTCCTCGCCGTCGGTCCAGTGCTCGTCCACGCGACCGCGCGAAGCCTGCGCACGCGCGAGCACGGCGACTGGCGCGCCGGCATGAAAGAGCGGCTCGAGGAGCCGAAGTGACCGTTCTCCAGATCATCGCGCTCGTGCTCGTGGCCCTCGGCGGCGCCGCCGTCGTGCTCACCCCCGAGCCGCTGCGCCAGACGATGGTGCTCGGCATCTACGGCATGGCCCTGACGCTCCTCTTCTTCGTCTTCCAGGCCCCCGACGTGGCGCTGTCGGAGATCGTCGTCACCGGCATCGGGCTGCCGCTCATCATCCTGGCCGCGCTGCGCAAGATCCGCCAGCACGAGGAGCGCACCCGCGCGGGGGGGGAAGAGGACGGGGACAAGGGATGAGCCGTCCGGTGCGGCTGGGTGTGTTCCTGGCGGCCGGTGCCGGCATGGCCACCGTGCTCATCATCGCCTTCACCGGGCTGCCGGCTTTCGGCAGCGCCCACGAGCTCGTCGGATCGGTGACCAATCTGACCGAGCCCACGCTGCGGCACGCCACCGATGTCGTCACCGCGCTCAACTTCGACATCCGGGCCTTCGACACCCTGGGGGAGGAGTTCATCCTCTTCGTCTCGGTCTCCGGCGTGGCGCTGCTGCTGCGCCACATGCGCGACGAGCCCGAAGACGAGGAGGACACGACCCCGGGGATCGAGGAGCATCGTTTCGCGGGCGCGAGCGACGGCCTGAAGCTGACCTCGCTCGTTCTCATCCCCCTCATCCTCGCCTTTGGCGCCTACCTCGTCTTCCACGGCCAGCTGACGCCAGGAGGCGGCTTCCAGGGCGGTGTCGTCCTGGCCGCCGGACCGATCGCAGTCCTGATCGCCGGGCGCTACCTGTCGATGAAACGGATCGCGCCCGACCGGCTGCTCGAGGGCGCCGATTCGCTCGGGGCGGCGGGCTATGCCCTGGTCGGGCTCGGAGGGCTCATCTTTGCCGGCGTCTACCTCAAGGACCCGCTGCCGCTGGGGGCATCGGGGCACCTGCTCTCGAGCGGCATGATGCCGCTGAACAGCATCGCCGTCGGGCTCGAGGTGACGGGGGCGTTCCTGCTCACGTGGACGGAGTTCCTCGACCAGACTCTGATTGGGCCTCCGAGCGGCGAGGCCGGCGAGTGAGCTTCCTGCCCTACGCGGTGGCGGCCTGGCTGTTCGTCGTCGGGTTGTGGGGCGTCGTCTCGAGCCGCAATCTCGTGCGCACCGTGCTCAGCCTGACCGTCGTGCAGTCCTCGACCTACCTCCTCCTTCTGGCGATCGGCTACCGGACCAAGGGGCAGGCCCCGATCGTCGCCGACATCCCCACGACCTCGAATCTCGTCGACCCGGTCGTCCAGGTGCTCGTGCTCACCGACATCGTCATCGAGGCCACGATCACCGCCCTGCTCCTGGCCCTGGTCGTCCAGGCGCATAAGCGCTTCAACAGCGTCGACCCGGACGACCTGCGCCCGCTGCGCGACTAGCCCTCCGAGCCATGAGCCACCT
Source organism: uncultured Solirubrobacterales bacterium (assembly GCA_963795525.1). GTDB lineage: Bacteria > Actinomycetota > Thermoleophilia > Solirubrobacterales > Solirubrobacteraceae > Palsa-465. The sequence continues at coordinate 1,336,668 of CAWCIA010000003.1, read as the reverse complement.
GACCGCGTTACCCGTGCTCGTCCCGTTCCTGGCCGGACCCCTGCTCGTGGCTACGGGCTACTTCGCCCCGCGGTGGCTGAACGACAGCGTCGCCGCGATCTCGGCGCTGGCCGTGGTTGCTCTCTGCACGCTCCTGGCCGCCCACGCCGCGCCTCATCCCTTCGCCTATTGGATGGGCGGTTGGCGCCCGCAGCACGGATTCTCGATCGGCATATCGCTCTCGATCGACGTCCTCGGCGCCGGCCTGGCCGCCTTCTGCGCCCTGCTGGTCACGGCCGCGTTCCTGTACTCCGTGCACTACTTCGATGCCATCGAAGGCCTCTACCACGGCCTCATGCTCCTGTTCATGGCCGGGATGGTCGGGTTCTGCCTGACCGGCGACCTGTTCAACATCGTTGTCTTCTTCGAGGTCATGAGTGCCGCCGCCTACGCGCTCACGGCCTACCGGATCGAGGAACAGGCGCCGATCCAGGGCGCGATCAACTTCGCGATCACGAACAGCATCGCCGGCTACGGCATGTTCATCGCCATCGCACTGCTCTACGCCCGCACCGGCGCGCTGAACATGGCCCAGATCGGCGTCGCGCTGTCGGGCCATCACGCCGATCCGCTCGTCATCGTGGCCATGACCCTCCTCTTTGTGGGGTTTCTCACCAAGGCGGCCGTGGTGCCGCTGCATTTCTGGCTGGCCGACGCGCACGCGGTGGCGCCGGTCCCCGTGTGCGTGCTCTTCTCGGGCGTCATGGTCGACCTCGGCGTCTACGCCGTAGCGCGCCTGTACTGGGTCGTCTTTGCCGGGACCCTGGCTCCCCATGCCTCGGCGGTGCGGGCCATCTTCGTGGCCCTCGGGGTGGTGACGGCGCTCACCGGGGCGACCATGTGCTTCACCCAGCGCCACATCAAACGCCTCCTCGCCTTCTCGACGATCAGCCACATCGGCATGTTCGTCTGCGGGGTGGCGCTCCTGTCGAGCAAGGCGCTGGCCGGCGTGGCCGTGTACATGGTCGGGCACGGGCTGACCAAGGGCGCCCTGTTCATGTGCGCGGGCATCCTCCTGCACCGTTTCGCCACGATCGACGAATACGACCTGCATGGTCGCGGGCGCGAGGTTCCCGTGGCCGGGGTGATCATGGGCGTGGGGGCGCTCCTGCTCGCGGCGTGCCCCCCCTTCACGACCTTCATGGGTAAGTCGCTGCTCGACGAGGCATCCTCAGCCGCACCCGGGTACGGCTGGCTGATCGCCGTGTTCATCGTCATCTCGGCCGTCACCGGGGGCAGCGTGCTCCGGGTGGTCTGCCGTGTGTTCCTGGGCTGGGGGGCCAAGGAGGGGTCGGCGCACGCCATCGAGCAGGCGCGGGCAGCCGAGGAGGAGTCGAGCGAGACCGAGGGGGGGCACGACCACACGCCGCTGGTCATGATGCTCGTGCCGGCCGTGATGATCATTGGCGTGCTCGTGCTCGGGCTGATTCCGGGCGCGGTTCCGGGCGTTGAGCGCTACGCCGCCCAGTTCGTCGAGCATGATCTCTATTCGGCCTGGGTCCTGCGCGGCGCGCGCGTGCCGCTTCCCGTGGTCGCCCCCAGCCACATCAGCGTCTCGGACTACGGCTACGGCGTGATCTCGACCCTGGGGGCGCTGGGTGTCGCCGCGGTCGGGCTGTTCGGCTATCGACTGCGGGCGCTGCGCAACTCCTGGCCGGCCGAACGGGTGGCCGCCGCGGTGTGGGGGCTGCGGCAGCTCCATTCGGGACACGTCGGCGACTACATCGCCTGGTGGAGCGCCGGCGTGAGTCTCATCGCGGGGATATGCCTCATCGCGCTGCGCTGAGAGGACTCGCCGTGGCGCTGCTCGCCGCCGCGGTCACGGCCGGATGCGCCCAGCCCGGGACGCAGGCTCCCAAGCCGCAGGCGGCCCGGCTCTTCCACGCCAGCGGCGACATCAGCCTGGCCTGCGGCTACGCCGAGGAGCTCACGGCCTTCGGCGGGCCGCACCCCGGGGGGCTCGGCGCCCAGGAAGCGATGGCTGTGTCGGGGGCCCGGCTGCTCATCGATGTCTGGTCGCGCGAGCGCACGTGGGTCTACCAAGGCGAGACGATCAATGGGATGGTCAGCGACAGCATCTCGCTCCTCGGCGACTGCGGACTGCCCGACGCGCAGAGGTTCCTGCAGCGCGCGATCTCGCGCCCCGGCAAGGGCTAGGCGAGCGGCGTGTCTTCGAGCCCCTCGGAGAGCTCGCGCACTGACTCAAAAATGCCCCTGGCCCCCGCCTCGCGCAGTTCGTCGACCCCGAAGCCGCCGGTCCGGACGGCCAGGGTGGAGACGCCCGCATCGGACGCGGCGATGATGTCCCAGGGCGTATCGCCGACCATGACCGCTCGGTCGGCCTCGTCCTGGCCGATGCCGGCCTTCTCGAGCGCCGCGTGGACGAGGTCGGGCTCCGGCTTGGTGGCCTCGACATCGGCCGAGCTCGTCCACCCGTCGACGATCTCCCGCGCGTCGAGGAGGTCGAGGTAGTAGTCGAGCTCGTCCTGCTTGGCCGAGCTGGCGAGGATCACCGAGTGCCCGTGTGACTTCAGGTGCTCGATGAGCTCACGCGAGCCCTCCATGGGTGCGACCTCCTCGATGAAGGCCAAGTACAGCGGCTTCTCCGCCGCGCGGATGTCGTCGCCCTGCTCGGACTCGGTGCGCGCGTCGGTCAGCGCCTCCACCATCTGGTCGCCGCCCATGCCGATGTGGCGATGGATCCGCCACAGCGGGAGGACGATGTCGTGCTGGCGGAACGCCCGATACCAGGCGATGGCATGGTGATAGTTGGTGTCGACGAGCGTGCCGTCGATGTCGAGAATGGCCACGGTCATCTCGCCCTCCTACCCGGTTACGACCGCCGTGCGCTCAAGTGGCTCGATCCACAGCGCCTGGACGAGGATGATGAGAAGCGAGATGAGCGGGATGGAGATGAACACGCCGATGAGACCGAACAGCGAGGCCATCATGAGCACGCCGATGGCGACCACGGCCGGATGCATGTCGACCGTCCGGGCCATGATGAGCGGAAGCAGGAGATTGCCCTCGATCTGGTTGACCACGAGATAGACAACGAGTACGAAGATGGCCTCGGTGGGTGACTGGGCGAGACCGGCGAGGATCGGGGGGACGGCGCTGATGATCGAGCCGTAGTTCGGGATGACGGTCAGGAGCGCCGAGAAGGTGGCAAAGCCGACGGCGAAGGGCAGGCCCACGATGACCATGCCGAGCCAGAGGAGGCTCCCGAGCACGAGCATGTCGAGGCCCACGGCGGTCATCCAACCCAGCCAGGCGAGCCGCACGCGCCCGAAGACCTCGCGGGTGCGTGGGCGCTGTTCGAGCGGGACGAGGCGCAGGGCGAAGTCGACGATGGGGCGCGGGTTGACCGCGAGCGTGAAGGCCGCCACGACGATGAGGATGAGCCCGGCGATCGTGGCCAGCGCCGTGCTTCCGACGTCGCTCAGCGGACCCACGAGTCGCTCTGGATGCTGCTCGTAGCCGTTGATGAACCCGGTGAGCTGCCGCGAGAGGTTGCCGACGTGAACGCCTCTGATCGCGCCGAGACGGTGCTGGACGCTCGTGAGGATCGAGGGCAGGCGGTCGTTGAACTGCTTGACCTCCGAGACAAAGGACGGGACGAGGGCGAAGCCCAGCCCGGTGAGGACGGCGGCGATGAGCAGGAGCGCCAGCGAGGCGCCAAGGATGCGGGGGAGCCCGAAGCGCTCGGCCCGGTCGGCGGCCGCGGCGAGCGGGAGAGCGATGATGATCGCGACGATGCATCCGAGGAGCAGGGTCCGCAGCTGCGCGGCGAGGAGGGCGGCGACGATGAGCCCTGCGGCCAGTCCGACCGCCCGGTAGACATGCGCCGGGCGGATCACGACTTCACCGGCGCAGGCGTGCGGGGGGCTCGGGCAGGGAATCCTGTCCAGCAATGAACGACTCGCGCGTAACTCCGGGCGCCCTGTACCGAACCGTGCTCCTGGCCTTCGGCCTCGTGGTCGCCGGACTCGTCTTCCGCCAGCTCATCAGCCTCGTGCTCGCGGTGATGATCGTCGTGATCATCGCGCTGCCGCTGAGCGCATTCGCGACGCAGTTGGCCCGGGTGGGCGTACATCGCGCCCTCGGGGCCACGATCGCGCTGCTCATCGGCCTCGGGGTGATCGGCGGGCTCATTGCCCTCACCGTCCCCGTGTTCAGCCATCAGATCAACCAGTTCGCCAACGCGCTGCCGAGCATCACCGACTCGCTGCGCCACCGCCTGGCCGGGCTGACGGGCAGCTCGCCGAGCAAGGTGGGCACCCAGATCCAGCATTTCGTCAACGGCTACACGCAGCATCCGACGCGACTGCTGGGCCCCCTCGAGTCGATCGGGGCCAGCGTGGCCGCCGCGCTGGCCGCCGTCGTCGTCGTGCTCCTGACCGCGCTGTACACGGCCATTCACCCCGAGCCGTTGCGCAACGGGCTCGTGCGCATGGTGCCGCCTCCGCGCCGGTTCGAGGCGGAACGGATTCTCGACCGCCTGCGCACCGCCTACCTCGGCTGGCTGCGCGGCCTGTTCCTCGGCATGCTCGTCCTCGGCGGAGTCACCTACCTCGGCCTGCGCATCGCCGGCCTCGACTTCGCCGAGTTCTTCGCCATGTTCACCGCGATCGCCATGATCGTGCCCTACTTCGGTGCCCTGATCAGCTCGATCCCGCCAATCCTTTACGCGCTGACGATCTCGCCGGGAAAGGCTGTCGTCGTCGCCATCATCTACGTCATCGCCCACCAGCTCGAAGGCAACGTGATCGAACCGCTCGTCGTCGCCCGGACCGTCCAGCTGCACCCCGCGGTCGTGGCCGTCGGCGTGGTCGCCGTCGAGCAGCTGTTCGGCTTCGTGGGGCTGATCGTCGCCGTGCCGATCATCGCCACGGTGAAGATCCTCATCGAGGAGCTGTGGGTGGGTCCGCTCGAGCGACGTGACGAGGCGCGCATGCTCGATCAGCCGCCGCCGCGAAGTCCCAGCGAAATCGTCGTCGCCCCGGCGGCTCGTGCGCGCGAGGGCTAGCCCGGCCACCGTCATTTCATCTCCGCGAGCGTGCGCTCGAGTGCCTCCATGAGGTCGGGTGCGGGCTCGGGCTCCTCGGTACGCTCCGGCGCCTTGATCGTCTCGCCCTTTCGCTTGCGCGCGATCACCTTCTTCAGACGCTTGCGGTACTCGTCGCGGTAGGCATTGGGGTCCCAGTCGGTCGAGAGCTCCTCGATGACGGCGACGGCGGCGTCGAGCTGCTTGCGTGTCGGCGCGTGCTTCTTGCCGCGCGCGGCGGCGACATTCTTGCTCGAGCGCACCTCGTCAGCGAAGCGCATCGTCGTCAGCGTGAGCGCCTTCTCGCGCGCTCGGATGATGGCCAGATACTCCTTCGCGCGCATGACGAAGCGGCCGAGCGCCGCGCGCTCGGCCGCGCCCATGACCTCGACGAGGAGGCGGTAGGCCCGCGCCGCCCCGTCGTCCTCGGAGGCGGGAACGAGGAAGTACGGGTGGTCGAAGTAGATCGGGTCGACGTCGGCCAGGTCGACGAACTGCTCGATCTCGATCGTGCGCGTGCGGCGCGGCTCGGCCGCCTCGAGCTCCTCGTCGGTGAGGACGATCTCCTTCCCATCGTCGAGCTCGTAGCTGTGGATGATCTCGTCGTAGGGAACCTCCATGTCCTCCTTCGAGCACCATCGCTGAATGTCGATCGGGGCGCCGTCCTTCTCGTGCAGCTGGCGGAAGTGGAGGTCGAGGTCGCGGACGCCGCTGAGCATCGCCACCGGAACGTTGACGAGGCCGAAGCTGAGCGAGCCTGTCCAGAGCGAGCGCGGCATGATCAGCCGCCGTCGAGGCTGGCCTTCAGGGCGGCCTCGAGGTCGTCGGGTGACTCGGCCTCCGAGCGCTCGGGGATCTCGATCTCCTCGCCCTTGGCCTTGCGCCGGATGAGGGCAAGCAGCCGCTTGCGATAGCTGTCCTCGAAGTCCTCGGGCGAGAAGTCGTCATGCAGCGAGTCGACGAGAGCCCGCGCCATCTTCAGCTCACGATCGGTCGGCTTGCGGCTCGGGCGGGGCAAGTCCAGATCCTTGACGGGCGCCAACTCGTCGGCGAAGCGCATGGTGTGCAGCGCGAGCACGTCGTCCAGGACGCGGATGGAGACCAGGTACTCGCGGTTGTGAAACACCCACCGGCCCAATCCGGCACGCTCGCTCCGGGCCAACGCGTCGTGGAGGAGGCGATAGGCGGCGTCCCCACCGTCCCCGGCGGCCAAAAAGTAGGTGCGCTCATGGAAGTCGGGGTCGATCTCGGCCGCGCACACGAACTCCTGCAGCGCGATGCGGTGGGCACTCTCGCCCGCGGCCGCCGCGATCTCGTCATCGGAGAGCAGGATGTATTCACCGGCCTTCACCTCATAGCCCTTGGCCACCTCCTTATACGGCACCTCCTTGTTTTCCTTGGCGCAGATCCGGTGCTGCTTGATCCGCGCCCCGTCTTTGGCGTGGACCTGGTGGAAATGCACGGTGTGATCCTCGGTGGCCGAGGTCACCTTGATCGGCACGGCGATGAGGCCGAAGGTGATCGTGCCGTTCCAGATGGAGCGCGGCATATGCCTCCGCTACCCGTCACGCCGCGGGCCCCAACCCGACAGGCCCCGTTTATCGGCGTGCGCCCGAGGTATCTCCAGGGAACCGACCCGATCGCTGAGAGGCACCGCACATGACTCCGGACACCCTGGAAGAGCAGCTCATCAAGTACCTGACCGACGTTCACTCCATCGAGGAGCAGGCGCTCGTCCAGATGGAGATGGCCCCGAAGCTGGCCGGCGACCCGGAGCTGGCGGCGCTCTTCGTCCGCCACCTCGACGAGACGCGCGAGCAGGAGGGGCGCGTGCGCGGCCGCCTCGAGGCCCACGGCGCGAGCCCGGCCCGGCTGAAGGATCTGGCTGGGCGGGTCACCGGCCGGGGCTTCGGCCTCTTTGCCCAGCTGAATCCCGATACGCCCGGCAAGCTCGTCGCGCACGGCTACTCATACGAGCACATGGAGCTCGCCGCCTACGTGCTCCTCGCCGAAGCGGCCAGCCGCGCCGACGATCCCGAGACGGTCGCGATGGCGCTCGAGATCGCCGAACAGGAACGAGCGATGGCGCAGCGTCTGGCCACGAACTTCGACCGGGCCGTGGCCGCGTCCTTGCGGGAGCTCTCCCCCGAGGACCTGGGAAAGCAGCTCGACAAATACCTCGAGGACGCCCACGCCATCGAAGGCCAGTCGATCGCGCTGCTCGAGCGTGGGACCAAGCTCGCCGGAGACGCCGCGCTCGCCGCGGCCTACGAGGACCATTTGAACGAGACCCGTGAGCACCGGCAGTCGGTCGATGAGCGCCTCCGTGCCCGGGGTGCCCGTCCGTCGACGCTGAAAGACGCTGCGCTGCGCCTCGGGGCGCTCAATTGGGGCTTGTTCTTCGGGGCGCAACCGGATACGCCGGCCAAGCTGGCCGGTTTCGCCTATGCCGTCGAGCATCTCGAGGCGGCGGCCTATGAGCTGTTGCGCCGCGTGGCGACTCGCGCGGACGACCCGGTGACAGCCGAGTTGGCGGAGCGAATTCTCTCCCAGGAACACGCGGCCGCCGCCCGGATCCACGGTTTGTTCGAGGCGGCGGTGGACGCGTCGCTACGCGAGCAGGGCATGCCCGTGCGGTGACCGCTTCGCTCACATCGACCACGACCGGCCTGGAGGTCCATCCATGAAGGCAGTCACGTACCACGGCAAGCGCGACGTGCGCGTCGACACCGTGCCCGACCCCCGCATCCAGCAGCCCACGGACGCGATCGTCCGCATCACCTCGAGCGGCATCTGCGGCTCCGACCTCCACCTCTACGAGGTGCTCGGGCCGTTCATGGGTGAGGGCGACATCCTCGGCCACGAGCCAATGGGAATCGTCGAGGAGGTCGGTCCGGAGGTGACGCACATCGCGCCCGGGGATCGCGTCGTCGTCCCCTTCAACATCTCGTGCGGCCACTGCTACATGTGCGAGCACAAGCTCTACTCGCAGTGCGAGACGACGCAGGTGCGCAAGGAGAACAAGGGCGCGGCCCTGTTCGGCTACACGAAGCTCTACGGTGAGGTGCCCGGAGGGCAGGCCGAATATCTGCGCGTACCTCAGGCCCACTTCGGTCCCGTGAAGGTTCCCGAGGGCCCGCCGGACGAGCGCTTCGTCTACCTCTCCGACGTGCTGCCCACGGCCTGGCAGGCGGTCGAGTACGCCGCCGTCCCCGGCATCGACACGCTGGCCGCTCCGCTCAACGGGGGAGGCCCCGGCACCCTCGCCGTGTTCGGGCTCGGGCCCATCGGCCAGATGTGCTGCCGGATCGCGCTCCACAAAGGGGCGCGCGAGGTCTTCGGGATCGACCTCGTCTCCGAGCGGCTCGAGCTGGCCCGTCGGCACGGCGTGCACGTCATCGACGCCCGCGAGCAGTCGAACCTCGGAGATGCCCTGCGGGAGCTCACCGATGGTCGCGGGCCCGACTCGGTCATCGACGCGGTGGGGATGGAGGCGCACGGCGCTCCCTTCGGGAAGCTCGCGCAGACGCTGGCCGGGATGCTGCCCGATGCGATCGCCGCCAAGATGATCGAGAAGGGCGGCGTCGACCGCCTCAGCGTGCTGCATGGCGCGATCGACGTCGTCCGCCGAGGCGGGACGATCTCGCTCAGCGGCGTCTACGGGGGGATGGTCGACCCCATGCCGATGATGGATCTCTTCGACAAGCAGATCCAGCTCCGCATGGGTCAGGCGAACGTCAAGCGCTGGATCGACGACCTCATGCCCCTGGTCACCGACGACAGCGACCCACTCGGCGTCGAAGATCTCGCCTCCCACAAGCTCCCGCTCGCCGAGGCGCCGCACGCCTACGAGATCTTCCAGAAGAAGCAGGACGGGGCGATCAAGATTCTCTTGCAGCCGTAGCTCGCACTAGGGACGTGCGCCGAGGCCGGTCAGGAACTCCCGGATCCTGGCCGGTCCGGTGGTGCCGCGGGCCAGCGGGGGCGTGTCCAGATCGGCCCCCGCCCTCAGCCCGGCGAGGAGCTCGGCGAGCGTGTCGGTCGCCGAGTGCACCGCGTCCCATCCGAGCTCGATGCGAGCCCGGCGGCAGTCCATGAGCGGCACGCCGAGGCCCATGTCGAGCCAGCCGGGCTCCGTCGGCTGGAGCCGCAGGTGGTAGCTGGCGGCCGCGCCCGCGCGCAGGACGGCGGCAGGGATGCGCGCGGGGCGCGCGCCCAGCACGGCGGCGAACTCCGCCGGTCCGAGCGGCGGCTCGGCAGCCACGTTGAAGGCGCCGCGCACATCCGAGACGACGGCCCGCCGGTAGGCCTCACCGACGTCGGCGGAGTGCACCGCCTGCACGATCAGGCGCGGCGGCAGGGGGAGGATCGGGAGCAGACCGGGGCGCATGAGCGAGCCCGGCAGGAGCGGCCCCGCGAAGAGACGGCGGATCTCCGTGGCGGCCTCGCGCTTGAAGATCAGCCCAGGGCGCATCCGGACCACGCGAAGCTGCGGCTGGTCGGTTTCGAGGCGGTCGAGGATGCGCTCGACGGCGGCCTTGTGGCGCGAGTAGAAGGACGTCGGGATGCCCTCGGTGGGCCACGATTCATCCACGGCGCGGTCTTTCGGACCCGGTGAATATGCCCCCACCGAGGAGGCGTAGATGATGGCCGGGACCTTGGCCTGCACGGCGGCGCGGAACACGCGCTCGCTCCCGGCGACGTTGACGGCATGCGTGAGCCGCTCGTCCCGTCCCGGCTGGATGAGCCAGGCGAGGTGCACGACGGCCGAGGCGCCTTTGAACACCGGCGCCAGGTCGTCGCGCGCGATGTCGGCGGCGACGAAGATGGTGGACGGCGTCCACCGCGCCGGCGCGCGGCGAGCCACGGCTACGACCTCCTCCACCGACTCCTCGGCGCCGAGAGCCTCGAGCACACTCGTGCCGACGTTGCCGGTGGCCCCGAGGACGACGACTCGCATGACCCGGCTGTACCCGGGCGCGACCGGCCAAATCTCCGTGTCAGCGCACGCGAGCCGGGTAACGACGCTGAGACGACCGAACCCAACGAGAGGAGCTCCATGAGCAGCACGTTCAGCCAGGAGACCGGCCAGGTCACGGGCACCAAGGACAAGGACTACAACCTGATCTGGTTCACCGAGCAGTGCATGAGCAACGCGCTGCGGCTCGAGGGGTACGCCAAGGACGCCGAGCGCGACGGCGACTCGGAGCTCGCCGAGTTCTTCCGACGCGCGCAGGGCGAGAGCCGGAAGGGCGCCGAGCAGGGCAAGGAGAAGCTCCGCAAGCGCTTCGCGGCCTGACCTCGGGCCAGGGACTGGGCCGGCCGATGACAGCGGCCGGCCCTGCCCAGGTGGTTTCGTCCTGCGCAGGACGGGAACGCCCCGGAGTATGAGACCAGACGATCGAGATCCTCATCACGCGCTGAACACACCGGTCGGCGAGCCCGACCCCACGGAGTGGCCAGACCCCTACGACAAGCGGCCAGATCCCCGCGACCCCCCGGATCCCGACGGAGAGCCGTTCGGAGAGGCGCCCCACCCGCCCACGGGCAGCGTCAGCACGAGCCAGCCGCACCCGTCCCAGGATCCCGAGGCCGAGCCATGGGAGGGCCCCAAGCGCGACAAGGTTGATGACTGAACGACCCGGCTGAGTCCCGCGGCCGTGTAAGGGACCGAACCGAGACGTTTGTCGCTGCCTGGCGAGCGGACAGACTGTAAGTACACGAGGACCGCAGCAATGTTGAAGGGCAGCGGTCAGCGCCACAGAGGTCGGACGATTGTGCCCCTCTCCCGGGCATGAGCCGGACTACGCCTCCTCTATGCGGATATCCACCCACGGAGGCACCTTTGGCCCTAAGCGCCATTTCTGATCAGCCCGCTCGCCTGTCCGAGGCGGAGCTCTTCGAGCGGTATAGGCAGGACGGGGATATGGATGCGCGGCGCGAGCTCGTCGAGCGCTTCATGCCCTTCGCCCGCAAGCTCGCCCTTCGCTACAGCTACACCGACGAGCCACTCGAGGATCTCGTCCAAGTGGCCGCGGTCGGGCTGCTCGGAGCCATCGAGCGCTTCGATCCCGAGCGCGGGGCGAAGTTCACGAGCTTCGCCGCCCCGACGATCCTTGGCGAGCTCAAGCGTCATTTCCGCGACAAAGGCTGGACGCTCCATGTGCCCCGCGACCTCCAGGAGCGTGCGCTCGCGCTCAGTCGGGCCGGGGATAGGTTGGCGAACGATCTCGGCCGTTCACCCACTCTGCAGGAGCTCGCGGACGCCATTTCCTGCACGGTCGAGCAGGCTCTCGAGGCCACGGAGGTCGCTCACAGCTATTCGCCCGCTTCCCTCGACGCGCCGGTGTCGCGAGAGGGGGAGGAGGCGAGCGCGCTCGTGGAGATGATCGGATCCGAGGACGACGGCTTCGCCCTCGCCGAAAGCCGGGACATCATCTCCGGGACCTGGCAGTCCCTGTCCGATCTCGAGCGCGAGGTGATCGTGCTGCGGTTCGCGGACGGACTCACCCAGCGAGAGATCGGCCTGCGCATCGGGTACTCCCAGATGCACGTCTCGCGGCTGCTGCGTCGCTCGCTGGCGCGCCTGTTGGCCGACACGGACCGCGTCGACGGGGACGGGGACCGCGCCGCGGTCGACGTGGGCTGACCGCGGGCGTCTCAGGGTCCTGGCGCGGAGGTCAGATAGCTCGCGCTCATGTCCTCGTCTCCGTGCTCGGCCACTCCCTCGGTCAGGCGCTCGGCGATGGCTGCGAACAGCGGAAGGTGCATATGCCGGGCGCGCGCGGCCGCGTCGATAAGGCGAGCGTCCTTGGCCGCCAGCTCGAGCCGGAACATCGGCTCGAAGTCCCGTGCGAGGATGGCCTTGCCCTTCACCCGCAGGTAAGGGAGATCCAGGGCGCCACCTTCGATCGCGGCGAAGAACGCCTGAGGGTCGACGTCGAGGCCCTCGGCCAGGGCGATGAGCTCGGCGACGCCTTCGGTGACGGTCAGCACCCAGCTGTTGGCCACGAGCTTCAGGCGCGTCGCCGCGCCGACCTCCCCGACCCAGATCGTCTTCTGCCCGACCGCATCGAAGATGGGCTGTGCCCGGTCGCGCAGGCTCTCCTCACCCGAGGCGAGCACGATCAGCTTGCCCTCCTGAGCGGGCTGCCTCGTGCCGAGGACCGGCGCGTCGAGCATGTCGATGTCGAGCTCGCGTGCCAGCTTGGTGCATGCCTCGATACCGTCTTCGCCCACCGTGCTCATCTGCAGCCAGAGCACGCCGTCGCCGGCCGCCTCGAGCGCCGGACGGGCCGCTCCGAGCACGGCCTCGGTGTCCGAGAGCATCGTGAGCACGACGTCGGCTCCTCGCCCGGCCTCGCCGGCATCGGGGACCACCGTCGCCCCGTCATCACGCAGCGGAGCAGCCTTCCCCGTGGACCGGTTCCAGGCCCGCACCCCGAAGCCCGCCCTCGCGAGATTGCGCGCCATGGGCTGACCCATCGTCCCGCCCGCGCCCAGTACCGCCACCGTCGCCTTGTCGCTCATCCGGCTCCTTTCCCTCGTCGCGCTCCGCTCCCGCTACCCGACGGGCGCGCCCGGTAACGAGGGCGGCGGGCCGGGAACCAGGGGAGGCAGGCCGGGAACGAGGGGGCGGCGGGCCGGCGGCGGTCTCTCATCGGGCTTGGGGATATGGTCTGGAGCGTGAGCTTGCAGCCCGGCGTTCCGGCGCAGCCGATTCTCGACGCCGCGCTCGATGCGATCATCGTCATGGATCAGGCCGGACGGGTCCAGGGCTGGAACCGGGCCGCCGAGCGGCTGTTCGGCTTCCGGGCCGAGCAGGCCGTCGGACGAGAGCTGGCCGAGCTCGTCATTCCCGGGCAGCTGCGGGACGCCCACCGCAATGGGCTGAGGCGGTTTCTCGAGACAGGCGAGACGACGATCATCGATCGCCGGGTCGATCTCGTCGCCCGCCACCGGGATGGTTACGAGCTGCCGGTCGAGCTCACGGTCGTCACGGTACCCGGCCCAGCCCGCTCCTTCGCCGGCTTCATCCGCGCCACGGCGGAGCGCGGCCTGACCCAGCGCGAGACCGTGCGGTGGCAGAAGCGGATGGCTTTTCTCGCCCAGGCGGGGCTCGCGCTCGACCGATCGCTCGAACTCGAGGACACGCTGCGCCGCCTCGCGGATCTCACGGTTCCCGAGCTGGCGCAGATGACGATCATCGACCTCGTCTCGAGCACGGGAGAGATTGCCACTGCGGTCGCCGCGGCGCTGGAGCCGGACCACGCCCGCGAGCTCGAGGAGGTGCGCCGCGAGTACCCGCTCGATGCTCGCGGCAGCCACCCGGTCATCCAGGCCCTGCGCACCGGCGAATCGCATCTGCTCAGCGCCATGTCGGCCGACTACCAGCGTGAGATCGCCCAGGGCGACGCGCACTTCCAGCTCATGCGCCGCCTCCGCTACCACTCGGCCATCGTCGTTCCGCTCCTCGCGCGCGGCCGAGCCCTGGGCGTGATGTCCCTCCTGCGGATGGAGGATGGCCCGAGTTTCGACGCCGACGACCTCGTGCTCGCCGAGGATCTCGCGCGCCGCGCCGCGCTGGCCATCGACAACGCCCGCCTCTTCGAGTCGACCCGACACCTCGCGCGCACCCTTCAGGAGAGCCTGCTCCCGGCACGGCTGCCCCAGATCGAGGGCGTCCGGATCGCCGCGCGCTACCGGGCGGCGGCCCAGGGCCAGGAGGTCGGAGGGGATTTCTACGACGCCTTCGCTCTCGAGCGCGAGGGGTGGGGCATCGTGATCGGCGATGTGCGCGGAAAGGGCCCTCGGGCGGCGGCCCTGACCTCCCTCGCTCGGTACACGATCCGGGCTCTCTGCGACCGTGGGGCAGCCGCGGTGCTCGCCCGCCTCAACGAGGCGGTCCATCGCGAGGCCGAGAGCCTGCCCGAGCGCTTCCTGACCGCCGCGGTGGCCGTGGCGCACCACCGCGACGGCGGACTGGAGCTCGAGCTGGCCGCGGCCGGCCACCCACCGCCGCTCGTGCTCCGCGGCGATGGCACGGTCGAGCAGACGGAAGCCGGTGGCCTGCTCATCGGCGTGGCGCCCACGGTGAGCTACGAGGCCCAGCGTCTGTGGTTGGGTCCCGGGGACGCCCTCGTCCTCTACACCGACGGCCTGACCGACGCTCGTGCGCCCGCCCACATCGTTTCCGAGGACGAGCTGGCGAGGTTGGTCGCGGAGGGGCGGGGGCTCGGCGCCGAGCGGCTGGCCGAGCACCTCGAGACGAGCGCCACCGCGGGCGAGCCGCCGCGCGACGACATCGCCGTGCTCGTCGTCCAGGTGACCGGCTAGGAGCTAGAGCGTGTCCTCGGCCTTCTTATAGGCGATCTGCAGGATGTCGGCGCCGAAGAAGGCCACGAGCACCGCGCACATCCAGCGGGTGAAGCGCGGAGCGACGAGCAGACCAGCGGTCATCGCGGCGCTCGTCCACATGCCGAGGCAGTAGGGGCAGACGAGAAGCTCGCCGACGACGCGCCGGATCCCCCGGCCTCGTGGGCGCTCGTCGACCTCGCCCGGTCCGGCGGAGCCTTGGTATTCGGCGAAGGGGGCGCGGATCGCGCTCGTCACCTTGTCCTTGGCGACGAGGCGCGAGGCCTTGTGGCTGGCCACGGTGATGAGCGCGAGGTCGCGGCCGTCCACGCGGTCCGGGAGCTCGCGGCCGGAGCGGCGGAACCAGGCCGCAAAGGCCGCCGCCAGCGAGGAGAAGGCGGCCATCAGGAGCGCGTAGCCGCCCAGCGGCGTCTCCTCCCCGGGCGCATAGCCCGCGAACGGCTCGATCGTGTCAGGGCGTGAGGCGGTGGCTGTGCTCATGGCCAGTGGCCTACCCCGCACACGGGTCGGCAACCCACGCCCGGTCGGGCGCCGGCAGCTTCATGGGACACCTCCCCGCGGCACTGGGCAGCTCGACGGAAAAGCGGGTGTTTTCTTTCTGACTTCTGCCGACTACTTGGGCAACTGGAATTTGTCTCATCGGGTACGAGAACAACATGAGTGGTCCGAGGAAGGAGCTGAGATGATCCTGCTGCTGGCGATGGCAGGCTGCATCCTGTTCGCGGTGGCGACGCGGCTGGCGCTTCCGTCGTTGCGACGCTGGCGGATGCGGGCCGAGCTGCGCGGCGACTGGTGGTCCCGCTTCGAGCGCGAGCTGCGCGCTTACGAGCGGGATTGGCGCGGCATGGCGCGCGAGCGCTGAGGGCGCCCGTCCTCGCGGGCGCGCCTGCGTGAGCTACGAAGGGCCGGGTAGGGACGGCCCATGAACAACGACGACCCCACCGAGCTGGCGAACCAGCGCGCGGCCGAAGCCGACGAGCTCGAACAGCGCAGCGAGAAGCTCGAATCCAAGGTGCGCGAGGTGCGGGCGGACTGGGAGCGCAAGCGGGCCGACGACGGGGTGCCCGGCGCTCCGCCGCCGGCGGGCGAGAAGGACGCAGTCGACGAGCGAGAATCGCCGGCCCCGGAGTCTCCGCCCCCGAGCAGCGGCCCGGGCGATGCGCAGACCCCGTCAGAAGGCGCTGCCGGCCCACCTGCCGACTCGCGCGAGGAGGGGTGAGGCCCGGCCCGCGGCTAGGAGCCGCGCTTCGTGATCTTGTTCACGAGACGCCGGAGCCGGTTCTCCGGCGCAGCGCTGGGGATCGCGGTGTCCGAGCGCTCGGCCGCATCGTTCTGACGCTCAGCGATCCATTCCCCGCCCGGGTCGCGCCGGATCGCACCCACCCTGCTTCCGGTCTCGTCGTGCACGCCGCCTCCCAGGTCGACGGTGAGGCGCTGCTCGCCGCCGAGGGATTGCGTGACGATCTCCTGAACCCGTCCGGGATCGAAGCTTTCGAGCTTCTGATCGTTCATCGTCGCGGTGATCGTGGCCAAGGCTCGATCGATCTCGATGGCGCTCGACATGTCAGGCCGGTTACCCCACCTGCCCGGAGTTAGCCTGGGGTCGGGTTTGCCGGCGAACATGTCTGGTAAGAATGGTCCGCCGATGGCGAACGCGCGTCGTCTGATCCCGCCCTTTGCCCGCCAGCTCGCGGGGGATCCCCTGGGCCTGGGGCGCGCGGCGCAGTCCAAGCGCTCCGAGGATCTCGTCCCCCGGACCCGAACCGCCGACAAGGTCGTGCAGTCCGTTTGCCCCTACTGCGCGGTCGGGTGCGGACAGAAGGTCTACGTCAAGGACGAGAAGGTGGTGCAGATCGAGGGCGATCCCGACTCGCCGATCTCCCGCGGCCGGCTGTGCCCGAAGGGCGCGGCTTCGGAGAAGCTCGTCAACTCGCCGATGCGCGAGACGCAGGTCAAGTACCGGCGGCCCGGCGGCGAGGAGTGGGAATCGCTCTCGCTCGAGCAGGCCACCGACATGATCGCCGAGCGGCTCATCCAGACCCGTGGCGAGACCTGGGAGGAGGAGACCGACGACGGGCAGCCGCTCAAGCGCACCCTCGGCATCCACTTCCTCGGAGGCGCGACCCTCGACTCGGAGGAGAACTACCTCATCAAGAAGTTCTTCACCGCCATGGGGGCCGTGTCGATCGAGAACCAGGCCCGCATATGACATAGCTCCACGGTCCCCGGTCTGGGGACCTCCTTCGGTCGTGGCGGCGCCACCACATTCCAGCAGGACCTGCAGAACTCGGACTGCATCCTGATCATGGGCTCCAACATGGCCGAGCAGCACCCGGTCGGCTTCCAGTGGGTCATGGAGGCCAAGGAGCGGGGAGCGCGCGTGATCCACGTCGATCCTCGGTTCACTCGCACCAGCGCCCTGGCCGACTTCCACGTCCCGATCCGGGCGGGCACCGATATCGCCTTCCTCGGTGGCGTCGTCAACTACATCTTTGAGCACGAGGCCGTCTTCGAGGAGTACGTCCGCCACTACACGAACGGCCCGGTCATCATCAAGCCCGACTTCAAGGACACGGAGGACGAGCCGGATGAATCGGGCGCTGCCCGATCGAGCGAGGCCGGAAGCCGAGCGGGCAGCCTGCCCGATGGCTTCTTCTCCGGCTGGAACCCCGACGACAGCGCCTACGCCATCGACACGTGGGGCTACAACCACTCGAGTGGCGAGGCCACGGCCGGCAAGTCCGAGCAGCAGGCGGACGTCTCCGGCGAGCAGGCGCACGGGGCCCACGGCATGCAGCTGCCCGGCGGCGATGCTCCGGACACCGACCCGACGATGCGCGACGAGAGGTGCGTGCTCCAGGTCGTCCGTCGCCACTTCGCGCGCTATACGCCTGAGGCGGTGGCGGACATCTGCGGCTGCACGCCTGAGCAGTTCCTCGCCGTCGCCCGGTTGCTGTGCGAGAACTCCGGCCGCGAGCGCACCTCATCGATCGTCTACGCGGTCGGCTGGACCCAGCACACGGTCGGCGTCCAGAACATTCGTGCCGCCTCGATCATCCAGCTGCTGCTGGGCAATATCGGCCGCCCCGGGGGAGGCATCCTCGCCCTGCGCGGCCACGCCAACATCCAGGGCTCGACGGACATCCCCACGCTGTACAACATCCTGCCGGGGTACATCCCCATGCCCCACCCGCAGTCGCATCCCTCCCTGGACAAGTTCGTCGAGCTCAACGGCCCCGATACCGGCGCCTGGGGCGACCTGCGGCCCTACATCGTCTCGATGCTCAAGGCCTGGTGGGGCGAGGCGGCCACCGAGGAGAACGAGTTCTGCTTCCACTACCTCCCGCGCATCAACGGCGACCATTCGCACTACGCGATGATGCTCAAGATGCTCGACGGGGGTGTGCGGGGGATGCTCTGCGTGGGCCAGAACCCGGCCGTCGGCTCGGCGAACTCGAAGCTCATCCGTCTAGCCCTGGCCAAGCTCGACTGGCTCGTCGTCCGCGACTTCAACCCGAATGAGAGCGCCACTTTCTGGAAGGACTCTCCGGAGCACGAGACCGGAGAGGCGCGGGCCGAGGACATCC
The DNA here is from genome assembly GCA_963795525.1 of uncultured Solirubrobacterales bacterium. Classification (GTDB taxonomy): domain Bacteria; phylum Actinomycetota; class Thermoleophilia; order Solirubrobacterales; family Solirubrobacteraceae; genus Palsa-465. Next base: position 1,318,620 of record CAWCIA010000003.1, on the reverse strand, counting down.
AGACCGAGGTGTTCTTCCTCCCCGCGGCGGCCCACACCGAGAAGGACGGCAACTTCACGAACACCCAGCGCCTGCTCCAGTGGCACTACAAGGCGTGCGAGCCGCCGGGCGACTGCCGCTCCGATCTCCACTGGATCTACCACCTCGGGAGGATCATCAGGGAGAAGCTCGCCGGCTCGAGCGATCCCAAGGATCGGCCGATCCTTGACCTCACCTGGGACTACCCGCTTCAAGGCCCGCAGGGCGAGCCCGATGCCGAGCACGTGCTCCAGGAGATCAATGGGCGCAACGCCGAGGGCAGCTTCCTGGAGAGCTACGACTACCTGAAGGGCGACGGGTCAACGACCTGTGGCTCGTGGATCCACTGCGGGATCTACAAGGACGGCGTCAACCAGTCGGCGCGCAAGCGACCCCACACCGAGCAGAACTGGATCGCGCACGAGTGGGGATGGGCGTGGCCGAAGGACTGCCGGATCATCTACAACCGGGCGTCCGCCGATCCGGAGGGCAAGCCGTGGTCGGAACGCAAGCGCTACGTCTGGTGGGATGCCGAGGAGGAGAAGTGGACGAGCCTCGGCGATTCCCCCGACTTCCCGCCCACCAAGGCACCCGACTACAGGCCCCCGCGGAAGGCCAAGAAGATGGAGGCGATCGCGGGTGATCGGCCGTTCATCCTTCACCCGGATGGGCGGGGGTGGCTGTACGTGCCCACTGGTCTCGTCGACGGCCCCCTACCCGTCCACTACGAGCCGCAGGAGACCCCGTTCGCCAACCTGCTTTACGCCCAGCAGCAGAATCCGACCCGGCAGGTCTTCACCCGGCCGGAGAACCCCTACCATCCCGCGCCTTCGCAGGAGGGCGCCGCGGTCTTCCCCTACGTCCTGACCACCTATCGCCTGACCGAGCATCACACGGCCGGAGGGATGTCGCGCACCGTCCCTTATCTGGCCGAGCTGCAGCCTGAGTTCTTCTGTGAAGTCTCGCCTCAGCTCGCTGCCGAACGCCGGCTCGAGCACGGTGGCTGGGCGACGATCGTCACGGCCCGCCAGGCCGTCGAGGCCCGCGTGCTCGTGACCGAGCGGATCAAGCCCCTCACCATCCAGGGCCGGACGATGCATCTCGTGGGCACGCCCTACCACTGGGGCGGCGTCGGCATCGTCACCGGCGACTCCGCCAACGACCTGCTTCCCCTCGCCCTCGACAACAACGTGCACATCAACGAGTACAAGGCCGCGACCTGTGACATCCGCCCGGGCCGCCGGCCGCGGGGCCCCGACCGCCTGGCTCTGGTGGAGGAATACCGCCGCCGCGCGGGAGTCAACGCATGAAGCTCGAGACCCACGCCTGGCCGAGCAGCTACGGCGAGCGCGCCAAGCCGCGCAGCGGCTTCTTCACCGACACGTCTATCTGCATCGGCTGCAAGGCCTGCGAGGTGGCGTGCAAGGAGTGGAACCAGATCCCCATGTCGTTGCAGGGCTTCACCGGCAAGTCCTACGACAACACGATCGACCTTGGCGCCGACAGCTGGCGTCACGTGGCCTTCATCGAGCAGAAGCTTCCCCTCGACGCGCGAGCCGACGGGGCCTCGCTCGTCGACGTCGCCCAGGCCACCACCGCCGGAGCCGACGGCGAGCTGGCGACCTACCAGGAGGGGGAGGAGGGCTTTCGCTGGCTCATGGCCTCCGACGTGTGCAAGCACTGCACCGACGCCGCCTGCCTCGACGTCTGCCCGACGGGAGCTCTCTTCCGGACCGAGTACGGCACCGTCGTCGTCCAGCAGGACGTCTGCAACGGATGCGGCTATTGCGTGCCCGCGTGTCCCTTCGGGGTCATCGATCAGCGCGAGGACGACGGGCGCGTCTGGAAGTGCACGCTCTGCTACGACCGTCTGAAGGACGACAAGACGCCCGCGTGCGCGCAGGCGTGCCCGACGCAGTCGATCCAGTACGGCGAGCTCGAGGAGCTGCGGGAGCGGGCTGAGCGCCGTCTGGCGAGCTTGCAGGCGGCGGGCCAGGACAAGGCCCAGCTCTACCTGGCCGACGGCGACGACGGCGTCGGCGGCGCCGGGGCGTTTTTCCTCCTCCTCGACGACCCTGAGGTGTACGGGCTGCCCCCCGACCCGGTGGACACGCGACGCGACATCGGGGAGATCTGGGCCGCGACCGGATGCGCCGCGCTTGCCCTCGGCGCAGGCCTCCTGGTCGCCGTGCTCGGAGGGCGCAGTGGCTGAGACCCGCTCCTATCACGGCCAGCCGGTGCTCAAGCAGCCGGTGTGGACCTGGGAGATCCCGACCTACTTCTACGTCGGCGGACTGGCCGGCGCGTCGGCCGGGCTGGCCTATCTATCCGAGCTGCGCGGCAACGAGACGCTGGCCAAGCGTGCCTGGGCAATCGCCTTGGCCGGCAACAGCGTCAGCCCCGTGCTCCTCGTCCTGGACCTGGGAGTCCCCAAGCGCTTTCTCAACATGATGCGGATGGTCAAGCCGACCTCGCCTATGAGCATCGGCTCCTGGATCCTGCTCGCCAACGGCAATGCCACCGCGGTCTCGGCCGCCCACTCGCTCCTCGGGCTGTTCCCGCGCCTGAGCCGCAGCGCGCGTCCCGCCGCGTCCCTGATCGGGTTGTCTCTCGCCACCTACACCGGTGCCCTCGTCGCCAACACCGCCATTCCGGTGTGGCACGAAGCTCGGCGCGAGCTCCCGTTCGTGTTCGCCGCCGGCGCGGCCCTGAGCGCTGGGGCGGCGGCAACGATGGCTACCCCGCCGGCGGCCGCCGCGCCCGCTCGCCGGCTCGCTCTGGGCGCGGCCGTAGCCGAGCTGGGTCTCGAAGCGTTGATGGAGCAGCGGCTGGGCGAGGCGGCCGGGCCGTATCACGAGGGCCTGCCGCACCGCCTGACCCAGCTCAGCCGGATTGCCGTTGCCGCCGGAGCCGCGCTGCTCTGGCGGCGCGGGAGCGTCTCGCGCCCCGCCGCCATCGCCGCCGGGGCGCTCATGGGCGCAGGCGCGCTGGCCACGCGGTGGAGCATCTACAGAGCCGGCTTCGCCTCCGCGGCGGATCCGAAGTACGTGGTCGGTCCCCAGCGCGGGGCGATCGACCGCGGTGAGCGGACGGGAGCGGCTCGGAGCCGGCCGACCGCCTCGGTGTCAGACGCTTGACGTTCGGCAGGTTCGGGGGGCGCGGACCCGGGTAGTGCCGTGCCAGCTTGCCCCCTGTCCCGACCGTCCGCGCTCCCCTGATCGCCTTCGGGCTTGTGAGCACCCGCCGCGAGTACTACCGCGTCTACGACGTGTATGTCCCTATCGCCGTGGGCGTCTTCGCGGCGATTCTTCTCATCGTGGTCATCGCCGTCCTCGTCTACCGCCGCCGACCGCGTGAACGCGCCGCGCGATGGTCGGAGAACAACCCGCTTGAGGGCACCTACGCGCTGCTCCTCACCGGCGTCGTGGCCTTCCTGCTCTATCTCACGTTCTCCGCCGAGCACCAGACCGACACGGTGGCCAACCAGGAGCACCCCGCGGTCACGATCGACGTCACGGGCTCAAAATGGGAGTGGACGTTCACCTACGCGGGCAGCGGAGTCACGCGGCGCAGCGGGACGGTGGGCCATCAGCTGCTCGTCGTCCCGACCGGCGAGGCGATCCGGCTGAACCTCACCTCGGCCGACGTCATCCATGCCTTCTGGGTTCCCGAGCTGCGCTACAAGCACGATCTCTTCCCGGACAACACGCAGGTCACGACGGCCACCTTCACTCGCCCCGGGCGCTTCCCGGGACAGTGCGCCGAGTACTGCGGCCTGCGCCACCCCGACATGGTGTTCACCGTCGACGCCGTCACGCCCGGCCAGTTCGCGCGCTGGCTCGCGAGCGGGGGGAGGACTCCGGCACCGTGACCGCGACCGCCGCGCCCCCCGGGCCGCTGGCCCGCCCCAGGTTCCCGGGCTGGCTCGGAGCCGTGACGAGCACCGACCACAAGCGCATGGGACGCAACATGATCGCCACCGCGCTCGTGTTCTTCCTGGCCGGCGGCGTCATGGCGCTGCTCATGCGCGCCCAGATCGCCCAGCCCAACGAGACCTTCGTCTCCGACAACACCTACAGCGAGCTGTTCACGATGCACGGCTCGACGATGATCTACCTGTTCGTGACGCCGATGGCGATCGCCATGGGGCTCTACCTCGTACCCCTGCAGATCGGCGCCGCGAACGTCGCCGCTCCGCGCCTCGCGCTGGCGGGCGGGTGGATCTACACCGGCGGCGGGCTGATCATGCAGTCGGGATGGCTTACGAACGGAGGGGCGGGCCGCGACGGCTGGTTCTCCTATCCGCCGCTCTCCAACGGCACGAACACACCGGGAATCGGCCAGGACCTTTGGGTCGTCGGGGTCATCCTCGCGACCCTCGGGGTGCTGTTCGTGGCGGGTTGCGTGGCGGCGACGATTGCCCGCCGTCGCGCCCCCGGCATGTCCCTGCTGCGCATGCCCGTCTTCACCTGGACCGAACTGGTCAGCGTGCTCATGGTCATCGGCGCCTTTCCGGTGCTGATCGTCGTCATGGCGCTCCTGCTCATCGACCGTCACTCAGGGAGCATCTTCACCGGGTACAACGGCGCCATCGACTACCAGGACCTGTTCTGGTTCTACGGCCACCCCGTCGTGTACGTGATGTTTTTCCCCTACCTGGGAGCGGCGGCCGAGGCGATTGCGGTCTGTGCGCACAAGAAGTGGTTCGGCTACCTCGCCTTCGTGGCCTCGGTCATGGCCTTCGCCGCGCTCTCCATGGCCGTGTGGGGACACCACATGTTCACCACGGGTGGCGTGACCAACCAGTACTTCGTCTTCACCTCGACGCTGCTCGCGGTCCCGGCAGGCATCGAGTACTTCGACATGATGGGGACCCTCATCGGCGGCTCGCTCGTGCTGCGCACCTCGATGCTCTTCGGGCTCGCCTTCTTCCTGCAGTTCCTCATCGGGGGCCTGAGCGGGATCTTCGTGGCCTCTCCGGTCCTCGACTACCAGGCCAACGACTCGTACATGATCGTGGCCCACTTCCACTACACGCTGTTCGCCGGCAGCGTGTTCGGCTTCTTCGCCGGCGTCTACCACTGGTTCCCCAAGCTCACCGGGGCGATGCTCCGCGAGCGTCTGGGCAAGCTCCACCTCCTCGTGCTCCTCGTGGGCACGAACATGACCTTCTTTCCGATGTTCTTCGTCGGCAACGACGGGATGCCGCGGCGCATCTCGCGTTATCCGGCCCATCCCGGATGGGGCACGCTCAACCTCATCGAATCGATCGGCGCGGGGATCATCGCGCTGGGCATCGTCATCTTCCTCATCAACGTGGCGGTCTCCCTGCGCCACCGCGTTCCCGCGGGCGACGACCCATGGCTCGGCCACACGCTCGAGTGGGCGACCTCGTCACCTCCGCCGCGGCTCAACTTCGAGCGAGCACTCCCGCCGATCCGCTCCTACGCGCCCCTGCTCGATCTTCGCCACGAGGCCGAGGACCGCGAGCGAGACGCCGCCGAGGTGCCCTCGTGACCGGCGGAGCCATCCCGATCCTCGCCTGGGGGGCACTGCTGACCGTGCTCTTCATCGGCAACACGATCTGGAACCACCGCCTGGTCGATTCGCTCGCCTCCGGGTTCGCGGCGCTCGTCATCTTTCTCTTCGGGGTGGCGCTCATCGCCCTGGCCGGGCGCCGGGCCGTTCGCCCCGGTGAACCAGAGGCGCCCGCTGCGCCCGAGGCCATCGCGACGACGAGTGTCGGCGCCGCGATCGCCGGATTGGCGCTCGCCATCCTCATGTTCGGGTTCGTCTTCGGGAGCTTCCTCATCTACTTCGGGGGCGGGCTGCTCGTCCTCGCGCTCGCTCGAGTGGCCGTCGAACGGCGGGCCGAGCGGGCCAGCCTGGCCGCGCTTCAGACCTCAGATCGGGAGGGCGGGCGGCGATGAGCCCCTCCGAGGTGGCGCGTCTGTTCGTCACCCACTGGCACGTGGCCGTCTCGCTCGACGTCGAGGTGGCGCTCGTGGCCACCGTCTACCTCTGGGCTCTGCGCCGCACGCGTCGCTGGCCCGCCGGGCGCACGCTCGCCTTCCTCGCCGGCCTGGCGGTGATCCTGGTCGCGCTGCAGTCGGGCGTCGATGCCTACGACGACCGCCTGCTCTCGGTGCACATGGTCCAGCACATGCTGCTGCTCCTGCTCGCGCCGCTCCTGTTGCTCGCGGGCCGGCCACAGGTCCTCGTCCTGCGGGCGACGCCTGCGGGCGGACGTGCGCATCTGCTGCAGGTCATGCGCCTCCTGCGGCCGCTCACCCACCCGCTCGGCGCGCTCATCGTCTTCACCATCGTCCTCGTGGGGACCCATCTGCCCGCGTTCTACGACGCGACGCTGCGCCACCCGGGGCTGCACGACGGCGAGCATGCGCTCTATGTTGTCGCCGGACTGCTCCTATTGTCGCCGCTGCTGGACGGGGACCCGGTGCCTGCGCATCGCCTCGGTGGGCTTGGCCGTCTCATCTACATGCTCGCCGCCATGCCCGCCATGGCCGCGGTGGGCGCCTATCTGAACCGCCACACGCCCCTCGTCTACGCGCCGTATGGCGCGCCCACTCGCGCCCTCGGCATCAACCCACTCGTCGACCAGGATCAGGCCGGCGCGATCATGTGGGTGGCCGGCGATCTCTTCATGGCCGCCGTCGGGCTGTCCTCGGCGCTCGCGGCGATGGTCGGCGCTGAGCGCCGTCAGCAGGCCCGCGAGGCCTACGCGGCGCGCAGCGGATGGCCCGACGCCGATGCAGGCGCAGCGCTGTGAAACGGCTCCTGCGCACGTGGTTGACCCGGCGCGCGCGCGTCCCGCCCGTCATCCGCGCGAGCCTGGCTGTCGTGCTCGGGGCGCTCGCGCTCGGGAACTTCGCCGCCTCTGCGCCCGGCCAGTCGACCGCGCCCGCCACGGGCCCGGGCGGGCCCCCGGCCGGGGCGGTCAATCCCCCGAGCAAGTTGCCCGAGCCGCCCGGCGCGGGCAACGCCACGACCCGGTTCCCCAGCGACCCCGCTCTCGTCGCCCAGGGGCACAGCCTGTATGCGAGCTCGTGCGCGTCGTGCCATGGCCTCGACGTCAACGGCATTCCTGGCGTGGCGCCGTCGCTGCACGGCGTGGGTCCCGGACCGGTCGACTTCTACCTCTCGACCGGCCGCATGCCGATCGAGCAGCCGCGGGAGGAGCCGTTGCGCAACAAGCCGCTCTTCAACCGCCGCCAGATCGACGCCCTCATCGCCTATGTGAGCTCATTCGGCGGTCCCCCCGCGCCGGCGGCCGACCCGGCAAAGGGCGACCTCGCGCTCGGGCTGCACGCCTTCACCCTCAACTGCGCCGGCTGCCACCAGGAGGTGGCCCGCGGGGGCATCTTCGTAGGCGGGTTCGCACCCAACCTCGGCCAAGCCACGCCCACGCAGATCGCCGAGGCGGTGCGGATGGGCCCGTACCTGATGCCCCACTTCGACGCCAAGCAGATCACCCAGCACGAGCTCGACTCGATCGCCGCGTACATCCTCTGGACCCGCCATCCTGAGGACAAGGGCGGGTGGGGGATCTACAACATCGGTCCGATCCCGGAGGGCATCGTGGCCTGGTTTCTGGCGCTGGCCTCGCTCGTCCTCGTCATCCGCCTGATCGGGGAACGTGCCCTGTGAGCAACGGCCCTACGGTCTGAGGGGAGGCTGTCCTTGAGCTCGGAGCCATCGCGACGTATCGGCGCCGCCCTCGGCGTCCTCATCGCCCTGCGCACAGCCGTCCGCACGGCTCTGCGCGGCCGCGACGCGCTCCCACCCGAGCCGCCGCCGCCCGAAGTCGATCCGTCCGAGCGCGTGGTGCCGGCCAGTGCCCGGGCCGAGACGCTCGTGGCCGTCCTCCTCCTGCTCGCCGCGCTCGCCGGCTTCGGCTTCATCGCCGTGTTCGTCATCTTCCAGACCAACACGCAGCTCCTCGGGCTGACCATGGGGGGCATGCTCGCGCTGCTGGCCGCCGCGGCGATCCTCGCCGGTAAGGCCGTCGTGCCGCAGGAGACGGCGGTGGAGGAACGCGGCCCTCTGCTCGAGGAGGATGAGACAGAGGAGCTCGTCGAGATGATCGAGGAGGGTGGGGAGGGAGTCTCACGCCGGGCGCTCCTCACCGGAGCGGGCGGCCTCGCCGGGGCGGCGCTCGTCGGCGCCGCCGCGGCCCCGCTCGCCTCGCTCGGGCCCCGGTTGCACGGGATCCACACCACCGACTGGCATCGCGGTGTGCGGCTTCTCGACGACCAGGGCCATCCCTATGCCGTGGCCGACATCCAGATCGGCTCGTTCTACACCGCCCTGCCGGAGGGTGGCGATCCCGATCACCTCGGATCGGGAGTGCTCGTCGTCCGGCTCCCGGCCGAGTACCTGCACCTACCGCCGGCCCGCCGCGGGTGGGCGGTCGACGGGATCGTCTCCTACTCGAAGATCTGCCCGCACGCCGGCTGCGCGATCTCGCTCTACCGCTACCCCACCTACGCGGCCACGAGTGCCGAGCCGGCCTTCACCTGCCCTTGCCATTACTCGACCTTTGCCCCCGGGGAGGGCGGACGGCTCATCTTCGGACCGGCGGGTCGGGCGCTGCCTCAGCTGCCCCTCATGGCCGATGGGGACGGCAACCTGCGCGCCGCCGGGCCCTTCCACGAGGACATCGGCCCCGCGTGGTGGAACACGCACCGGGGGGAGTCGTGAAGCTCGTCCAGCGGGCCGTGCACAGCCGGCTCGTCCGTGTCATGCGCTGGAACGAGCAGCGCATGGGGGCCGCGCGGGGCCTCAAGCTCGCCCTGCGCTACGTGTTTCCCGACCACTGGTCATTCATGCTCGGGGAGATCGCCCTGTACGCGTTCATGATCCTCGTGGGCACGGGGATCTTCCTCGCCGCCTTCTATCAACCCGGGGACGCTCAGGTCATCTATCACGGCCCGTACGCGCTCCTGCGCGGCGAGCAGATGTCCGAGGCCTACCGCTCGGTGCTCGACATCAGCTTCAGCGTCCCCGCCGGGCTGCTCTTCCGCCAGGTGCACCACTGGGCCGCCGACGTCTTCGTCGCCGCCATCGTGCTGCACCTCATGCGGATCTTCTTCACCGGCGCCTTCCGCAAGCCGCGCGATCTCAACTACTACATCGGCCTGCTCATGCTCATGCTGGCCATTCTCGAGGGCTTCGCCGGCTACTCCCTCGTCGACGACCTCCTCTCGGGCATGGGGCTGGTCATCGCCTACTCGGTCGCGATCTCGATCCCCTTCGTGGGGGGTCAGCTTGCCTACCTCGTCTGGGGCGGGGCGTTCCCGGGCTCGAGCAGCTTCCTGCCGCGGCTCGAGCTCGTCCACATCCTCCTCATCCCCATCCTGCTCGCCGTGCTCATCACGGTGCACCTCATCATGATCATGCGCCAGCACCACTCACAGTTCCCCGGTCCCGGGCGGCGCGAGCGCAACGTCGTGGGGACGCCGACCTGGCCGGCCTACGCGCTGCGCTCCGTCGGACTGCTGTTCGCGGTGGCCGCGGTGCTCTTCCTCGTCGGCGGCCTCATCCAGGTCAACCCGATCTGGGAGTGGGGGCCCTACCACCCATACCTCTCCGAGAACGGTGCCCAGCCTGACTGGTACATCGGGTGGCTGATCGGAGCGCTGCGTCTGATGCCGAATTTCGAGCCGGCCATCGGCAACCACACGATCATCCCCAACCCGTTCTGGGGCGGAGCGCTCTTCCCCCTCGTCGTCTTCGGGGTGCTCTTCTCCTGGCCGCGGGTCGAGCGCCGCCTGACCGGGGACCAGCTTCGCCACGATCTGCTCGACCGGCCGCGCGACAAACCTGCCCGTACGGCGATCGGAGCGGCGTTCTTCAGCTGGGTCCTGATCATCTTCGCGGTCGGCTCGACCGACCGCATCTTCTACCGGCTCAACATCAACTACACGGGGCAGATCCACTTCTGGCGCATCGCCGTCTGGGTCATCCCGGTTCTCGTGTTCTTCATCACGCGAGCGGCCTGCCGCAGCCTGCAGCGTTCGGAGATCCATCCGCTGCGGGCCTGGCAGGGCAGCGTCGTGCGTCGGCGTCCCGATGGGGCGCTCGAGGTCGTGGGCGAAAGCCCTGATCGGGTGCGGCCCGAGCCCTCGGAACCGGCCCGCGGCACGGTCCCGAGCAGTCGTGGCGACTGAGCAGAAGCCCCGGGCCTCCTCAGCGCATGATGCCGGTGTGCCCGAGCGAGAAGCGTCCGGGCTGCGGCCACACGCAGAGGCCGTGTGGGCCGGAACCGACAGGAATCGCCGCCCGGAGCCTGCCCGTGCGGGTGTCGATGGCGTAGACGACGGCGTTGTAGCGGCCGCTGAGCCACAGAGTCGACCCGTCGGCGGAGACGCCCCCCATGTCGGGGCTGGCCGGCTGGGGTAGAACCCAGGTCCTGATCACCCGGCGGGTCTCGAAGCTGACCACCGAGATCGTGCCCGCTTGGCGATTGGACACGTACATGTTGCGGCCGTTGCGGCTGGGATAGAGCCCGTGCGCGCCGGCCCCCGTGTGCAGGAATCCGATGACGCGGAAACGGACCGGGTCGATCTCCCACAGGCCGGCCGAGATCTGATCGGCCGTGTACAGGACCCTGCCGTTGGGCGCGAGCTTGACGTCCTGGGGACTGGTCAGGCCCCTGCCGAGGACCAGCGTCCCCACGACCCGCTGCGTCTGCAGGTCGATCTTGACCATCCGCCCGGCGAACTCGCAGCTCGCGAACGCGTAGCGCCCGTCGGCCGAGAAGTCCATGTGATCGATGCCTCGGCACTGGGGGATGACGAGAGAGTGCACCAGCTGCATCGTCCGCGGCTGCCGGAAGTCGAGACGCTCGAGGCGCTCGGCCACGACGATCGCGTACCGGCCGTCGGGAGTGAAGTAGAGGTTGTAGGGGTCCTCGACATCGATCGGCTTCCCGGGCTTGCCGGTCCGCGGGTCGATGGGAGTCAGCGAGTTGCCGAGATCGTTGTCGACATAGAGCGTCCGCAGGTCGTAGGCGGGGGTGACATGCTGGGGGAGGGCGCCGGTGCCGAACTGGGCGACGACCTTCAGTGTGCGCTGGCTGATCACCGTCACCGTGTTGCTCATGCTGTTCGGCACGTACACGAGGGCGGGGTCGCCGGCGACGGCGGGGGCGAGGTCGCGCGGCCCGTCGTGGGAATACACGTCGACCGGGCCGGCAGGCCGGCCCGCGCCGCCGGACATGGAGACCGTTTGCCCGTGGGCCCGCGCGGGCGCCGCGGCCGGTTTCCGGGCGTGACCGCTCCCGCCGCACGCAGACGCGAGGAGCGCGAGCACGAGGAGAGGGAGCACTGTCGCGGTACGCACGGATCTAGGCTTCGGTTGGCGCCTCAACCGAGCCTAAATGCCCAGTGAGGATCGGATTACTCGGGGTCCTCGGCGCGACGGGTGGCGGGTGGGCTTGGCTACGCTCGCTCGGTGCTCCGAGCCTCGATGCCCGCCGCGATGCTGGCCGCCCTCCTCCTCGCCGCCTGCGGCGGCGGATCCGGGCCGTCGTCGAGCACGTCCTCGGGACATGCCGGCGCGACGGTCGCCGCGCGCTCGAGAGCTGCGCGCCGATCGCCTGACCAAGCCCCAGTGCGCCTGACCTTCCGGCCGCTGTATTCGTTGTCCGCCGCCCTCCAGGACCCGGGCAGCGCGGTCATCGGGTCTCAGTTCGTGCTCCTCGGCGGCCTCGACGCGGCGGACACGTCGACCGACTCGGTGATCGTGGGCGACACGACGAGCGCCCGCACGCGCGCGAGCCTGCCCAACGCCCAGCACGACGCGCAGGCCGCCGCCCTGGACGGCCGCGTCTACCTCTTCGGCGGAGGGCAGTTCAACCAGTACGACCACATCCTCGCCTACGACCCCGCGCGCAACGCCGTCACGCAGGCCGGGACGCTTCCGAGCGCGGCCTCGGATGTCGCGGTAACGGGCGCCGCCGGCACGGCGTACATCGTCGGCGGGTTCGACGGGAGCGTGTCTTTGAACACGATCCTGTCTTGGAGCCCGGGCGGCTCCATTCACGTCGCCGGCCGCCTGCCCGTGGCCCTGCGCTACGCCGCTGTGGCCGCGGCCGGGTCCTCCCTTGTCATCGCCGGCGGCTCGACCCCGAGCGGGGACGCCAGCGACGCCGTCTACCGCTTTGATATCGCCACTTCTCGGCTCAGCTTGCTCGGCCGCCTGCCCGCACCGCTGACCCATGCCGGAGCGGCCGTGCTGGGGAACACCGTCTACCTCGTCGGCGGGCGGGGCGCCGATCTGTCCAGCCAGACGGCGGCAGTTTGGGCAGTCGACCCGCTCACGGGTCGTCTGCGCCGCGTGGGCACGCTACCGCAGCCCCTCTCCGACGCCGCCGTGTTTGCGCTCGGCCGGGCAATCATCGTGGCCGGCGGGCACTCGCCCGCCGGAACTCAGTCCACGGTGGGCGAGCTCGTGCCCGCCCGTTGACTCAGGGCCGAGCGCGTGACTGAGCGCGCAGGATGTACTCGACCACGGCGTCGAGCTGTGCGTCACTCAGCGGCTTGGTCGGCATGACACGGGTGAACCCGAGCAGCTGGGAGCGCGTCATCTTGTAGCCGAGCAGGTCACCGCCTTGCCTGTGCAGTGACTCGTTGCCCACGAGCGAGTGGCAGGCCGAGCAGCTGCGGGCGAAGACGACCGCGCCGCTCCCGCCCGCCGCGCCGAGGACCCTGGGCGAGCCACCTCCCCCGCACCCGGCGCAGGCCAGGCAGATCGCCCAGGGGAGAAGGCATCGCAACCGCGCCATCTGGCGCAGAGGCTATGCGCCCGGCGGCACTAGTCGCGCTGGCCTGCCCGCCCCGGACCGCTGCTTAGCCGTGCCCGCCGGGCGCGGGACACGCCCGGCGCGTCCCCACCCAGAGCGGACGCGCCGGGCTGACCGGCAAGGAGAGCGCTCCTACCGGAGCGTCTTACGACGTCTTGCGCTCGAGATTGGCCACCTCTTCGGCCTTGGCGTCGGCGCGCTCCTGATCGCGCGCCAGCTCGTCCTTTGCCTCGCCCTTGCGCTCTTCCTGGCGGCCCTGGCGGCGCAGGGACGCATCGTCAGTGAGATCCCCCGCGGCCTTCTTGACACGACCGGTGACCTTGTCCGTGATGCCCATGGTGGTACTCCTCTCGGTTACGGGGTCGATTAGATGAGCGCTACCCGGCCCGTGTGCCCGAAAACCGGGCTACTGACTGACTCGGCGGGCGTCGGTCAGGGCGTCAGGCGAGGTGGGCACGCGGCCAGTCGGGCCGTCGGCGGTGTGCGGCAGCGGCTGGCCGGGCTGCGGCCGGGTCTCCGTCTCCGCTCCGCCAGACTTGTGCGCCGAGCGCCCGATGGCCGCTGATCCGGCGGCCGCGGCCAGCATGATCAGACCGAGGGGGATGAAGATGATGAGGAAGATTCCTCCCGACAGGACGCCGCCCACGAGCCCGACGACCATGAGGAATGCCGCGATCATGTAGAGCCACATGTAGATCAGCTGTACCCCGGCTGTCAGCCGGCAAACGATCGCCGCCCACGCCCGTACATCGCCGAGGCGCCGGTTGGGTAGTCCCCGTGCGGTGCCCGACATGAGCCGCTACCCGGACATCGGCGACTACGCCCTGATCGGCGACTGCTACAGCGCCGCGCTCGTCTCCCGAGAGGCCGGGCTCGAGTGGTGCTGCCTGCCGCGATTCGACTCGGGGAGCGCCTTCGCCGCCATCCTCGACCGCGAGCGTGGCGGGACCTGCACGCTGACGCCCAAGCACCCCGAGCAGTGGCGATACAGCCGCCGCTATCTCGACGAGAGCTTCGTGCTCGAGACGACCCTGGACGGCCCGGCCGGCGAGGCCACGATCCTCGATCTCTTCCTCGAACCGGGGAGCGCGAGCGACGCCGAACGCCGCATCCTCCGCGTCATCGAGGGGCGCCGGGGCGAGGTCGAGCTCGATGTCCGGGTGGCTCCGCGCTTCGACTATGGCGAGGTCCGGCCTTGGATCCGCCGCCTCGGTCTGCACCTGCACAGCGCGGTCGGCGGCAACGACGCCCTCGTCGTGTGGTGCGAGGAAGAACTCGCGGAGGATCCCGCGCATGAGCTCTCGGGCTCGATCGTAGTCACCCCGGGTACGAGAGCCCGGCTTCTCCTCACCTACCGGCGACCGGAGCTCATCGATGCTCAGGATGTGGAGGATCCCGACCCGCACGAGCTCGACCGCTGCGTCAGCGCGACGATCGACGCTTGGCGCGAATGGGGCCGTCGGGTCACCCTCGAGGGTCGCGACGAGGCCTCGGTGCGTCGCTCGGCACTCGTGCTCAAGGCGCTCACGTACACCCCGACCGGCGCGGTCATCGCCGCGCCCACCACGAGCCTGCCCGAGGCCCTCGGGGGTCCGCGAAACTGGGACTACCGCTTCAGCTGGATCCGCGACTCGAGCTTCAGCTCCCGCGCCTTCGCTCACGTCGGCTGCGTCCGCGAGGCCGACAGCTTCCGCGCCTTCATCATTCGCTCCTCCGCCGGACACGCGGGCGACCTGCAGGTGCTCTACGGCGTCGGAGGCGAGCGGCGGCTCGGCGGCTCCACGCTCGACGACCTCGACGGCTACCGCGGCTCGGCGCCCGTGCGGATCGGCAACGGCGCCGTCGGACAGGTCCAGCTCGACGCCTACGGAGAGCTGGTCAACCTCATGTGGCGCTGGCACCGGCGTGGGCACTCCCCGAGCGATGACGACTGGCGCTTTCTCGTCTCGCTCATCGACCATGCCGCGGAGCACTGCCGAGAACCCGACTCGGGATTGTGGGAATGGCCCGGGGAGCCGGAGCACTTCGTCCACTCCAAGGTGCTGTGCTGGTCGGCGCTGGACCGCGGCATCCGCCTGGCCGACGAGTGCCTGCGCCGGGCTCCCACGCGCCGGTGGAAAGAGGTGCGGGACGATTTGCGCGAGACCATCATGAAGCGCGGCTTCGACGCGAAGCGGAACACATTCGTTCAGGCCTTCGACCGCCCGGAGCTCGACGCCTCGCTGCTCCTGCTCCCGACTATCGAGTTCATCGCCTGGGACGATGAGCGCATGCTCGGAACCGTGGACGCCATCCGCGAGGAGCTCGGAGCGGGCGATGGCTTGCTCTATCGCTACCGGCGAGCCGACGGGCTCGAGGGTCAGGAGGGCGCGTTTCTGTGTTGCTCCTTCTGGCTGGTGGAGTGTCTCGCCCGCGGCGGGCGCACCACCGAGGCCCGCGAGGTGTTCGACCACGTCCTCGGTTACGCCAACGACCTCGGTCTCTTCTCCGAGGAGGCCGATCCCGAGTCCGGTGCGCTCCTGGGAAACTTCCCCCAGGGCCTCACGCACCTCGCCCACATCGACGCCGCCGTCGCGCTCGCGGAGAGCAAGGCCTGACCCGTGCGGGTGAGCGCGCTGACAGTGGGCGCGTCAGGCCCCTCTCGGACGGGTAAGCACCTAACGGCCGCCTCCGCGGCCCGGCTCTCGCACGACCACGAAGAAAAGGAACCCGGCGCATGAGTGACACAGTTGGCGACTACCTCCTGGAACGGCTCACCACCTGGGGCATCCGACGGATCTACGGGTATCCGGGTGACGGGATCAACGGGATCCTGGGCGCGTTCTCACGCTCGAGCAACGGGCAACGCCCGGAGTTCGTCCAGGTCCGTCACGAGGAGATGGCCGCCTTCATGGCCTGCGCGCACGCGAAGTTCACCGGTGAGCTCGGCGTGTGCCTGGCGACCTCGGGCCCCGGCGCCGTCCACCTCCTCAACGGCCTCTACGACGCCAAGCTCGACCACCAGCCCGTGGTGGCCATCGTGGGCCAGCAGGCGCGCGCCGGGCTCGGCGGCCACTACCAGCAGGAGATCGACCTCGACGCGCTCTTCAAGGACGTGGCGAGCGAATTCGTCCAGGTCGCCATGGCCCCCGCCCAGATCCGCCACCTCGTCGACCGCGCCTGCCGCATCGCGCTCGCGGAGCGGACGGTCACCGCGATCATCATCCCCAACGACGTGCAGGAAGCCGATGCGGTCCCCAAGCCGCCGCACGCCCACGGCACGGTGCACTCGGGACCCGGCTACCGGCCTCCGCGCGTGCTGCCGCGCGACGAGGACCTCGCCCGCGCCGCCGAGGTGCTCAACGCAGGCAGCAAGGTGGCCATGCTCGTCGGCCAGGGCGCTCTCCACGCCTCGGCCGAGGTGACAGAGGTCGCCGACCTCCTCGGGGCCGGCGTGGCCAAGGCACTGCTCGGCAAGGCCGTCCTGCCCGACGATCTGCCGTTCGTGACCGGCTCCATCGGCCTTCTCGGGACCAAGCCGAGCTGGGACATGATGATGGGGTGCGACACGCTGCTCATGGTCGGCTCGAGCTTCCCCTATTCCGAGTTCCTGCCCGAGGAGGGGCAGGCGCGCGGGGTGCAGATCGACATCGACGGCCGGATGCTGGGGATCCGCTATCCGATGGAGGTCAACCTCGTCGGAGACAGCGGCGAGACCTTGCGGGCCCTGATCCCGCACCTCGAACGCAAGCAGGACCGTTCATGGCGCGAGCACCTCGAGGGTGAGGTTCAGGAGTGGTGGCGGCTGATGGACGAGCGCGCGCATCTGTCCGCCGATCCGATCAACCCCCAGCTCGTCTTCCACGAGCTGTCCAAGCGCTTGCCCGACGGCGCCATCCTCAGCTCCGACTCGGGCTCGGCCGCGAACTGGTTCGCGCGGGACATCAAGCTGCGCCCGGGCATGATGGCCTCGCTCTCGGGCACGCTGGCCACGATGGGCCCGGGCGTGCCCTACGCGATCGCGGCCAAGTTCGCGTACCCAAACCGTCCGGTTTTCGCGCTTGTGGGGGATGGCGCGATGCAGATGAACGGCATCAACGAGCTCATCACGATCGCCAAGTACCGCGGCCAATGGTCCGACCAGCGCCTCATCGTGCTCGTGCTCAACAACCGCGATCTCAACCAGGTGACCTGGGAGCAGCGGGCCATGGAGGGCGACCCCAAGTTCACCGGCTCGCAGGATCTGCCCGACTTCCCCTACGCCCGCTACGCCGAGATGCTCGGCCTGAAGGGCATCCGCGTGGACAGCCCGGAGCAGGTCGGGCCGGCCTGGGACGAGGCGCTCGCCGCGGACCGTCCCGTCGTGTACGAGGCCGTCACGGATCCGGAGGTCCCGCCGCTGCCGCCCCACATCACGATCGAGCAGGCCAAGGCCTTCACCACGGCCATCCTGGGCGGCGACGAGCACGCCGGGAGAATCGTCAAGCAGTCGTTCAAGCAGAAGATGGAGGAGTTCCTCCCCGGCCGATGACCGCGACCGTCCCGCATGTGGACGTCCCGGTCGCGGAGCTCGAAGTCGGCGCCTACACGGTGCCGACCGACTGCCCCGAGGCCGACGGGACCTTGGCCTGGGATTCGACAACGATCGTCGTCGTGCACGCCCGCGCCGGAGACGAGGCCGGGCTCGGCTACACGTATGCCGACGTCTCGACGGCGGCGCTCGTGAAGGCCAAGTTGGCGGGCATCGTACGCGGACGCGACGCCATGGCGCCGCAGGCGAGCTGGGCGGCCATGGTCGCGCAGACGCGCAACCTCGGCCGGCCGGGGCCCACGTCGATGGCCATCGCCGCGGTCGATGCCGCCCTGTGGGATCTCAAGGCGCGCCTGCTCGAGCTCCCGCTCTGCACGCTGCTCGGGCGCTTTCACGACGCGGTCCCCGTCTACGGGTCGGGCGGGTTCACCGCGTACTCCGATAACCGGCTGTCCGAGCAACTCGCCGGATGGGTGCAGGAGGGGATCCCTCGCGTCAAGATGAAGATCGGCTCCGCTCCGGAGCGCGATCCGGAGCGCGTGCGGGCTGCCCGCGCGGCGATCGGCCCGGACCCGGAGCTGTTCGTCGACGCCAACGGCGCCTACTCGGTCAAGCAGTCTCTTGCCCTGGCCGAGCGCTTCGCCGCCGAGGCGGACGTGAGCTGGCTCGAGGAGCCGGTGTCCTCCGACGACCTGGCCGGTCTGCGGCTCGTTCGCGAACGCGCGCCTGTCCGGATCGAGGTCGCCGCGGGTGAGTACGGCTACGATGCCGGGTACTTCCGGCGCATGCTGATGGCCGGCGCCGTCGACGTGCTCCAGGCGGATGTCACCCGGTGCGCAGGGATCACCGAGCTCCTCCGCGTCGGCGCCCTGTGCCGCGCGGAGCAGCGGCCGCTCTCCCTGCACTGCGGCCCGGCCATCCATCTCCACCCGGCGCTCGCGCTGGAGTCGCTGCGCCATCTCGAGTACTTCCACGACCACGTGAGGATCGAGCACATGCTCTTCGATGGCGTCGTGCGCCCGCGCGGCGGCGCGCTGCACCCCGATCTCCACCGGCCGGGCATCGGGCTCGAGCTCAAACGCAGCGAGGCGGAACAGTATGCGGCCTAAGGGCGGGCTCCCCTTGCGCCGCGCCACCACACCGGAGCGCGCGACGAGCCGCTGGCTGTGGAACATGCGCCAGGGCCGCGCCCAGAAGACGCTGGCGGCCGCCACCGCGGCCAGCGCGCTGCCGCTCGGGCTCGAGATCTACTTCGAGCACTTCCGGGGCTCGTTCGGCGACAAGTGGATGTGGACCCCGGTGGCGCTCTCGCCCGCTCTTACCGCCGCCGGCGTCGCCGGTCTGCGCTCCGAGCGTGCCGCCCGGACGTGGCTTCCCGCCCTCTCGGCCCTGTACTGCCTGGACGGGCTCATCGGGGTGATCACTCACGTGCGCGGCGTGGCCCGCAAGCCCGGTGGCTTCGATGAGCCCTTGTTCAACATCGTCATGGGCCCGCCGCTGCTCGCCCCCGGATCGCTCGCCCTCGTCGGCGGGATGGGTCTGGCCGCAGCCCTGCTCCGGCGCGAACGCTGATGGCCCGGGACTTCCGCCAGGCACTGCACCTGCCCCACCACCGGCCCGACCGGCAGCCCGCCTCCCCGGAGGACCTCCCCCGTCAGCGCAACGGGGTCACGCCCCAGATGCATGGGCGTTATCCCGATTACAACGTCCTCGACGAGGCCGGCCACTGGGACGAGGTCACCCGCCAAGTCGTGCTCGAACGGGTCGAGCAGACGCCGCCGATCCGGTTCTTCACGCGCGACGAGGCGACCACGCTCGGAGTGTTCTGTGACGTCGTCATGGAGCAGACGCGCGAGCCGAAGATCCCCGTGCTGAACATGGTGGACGCGAAGCTGTTCGCGGGAGAGCTCGACGGCTTCATCTTCGACGGGATGCCCGACGACCGGGAGACCTGGCGGCGGGTGGCCCGCGGGCTCGATGCCGCCGCTCGCCAGCATGGGGCCACCGACTTCGTCCACGCCGGGGAGGAGGTCCAGAAGCGTATCGTCGAGGCCTTCTCGCACGGCGAGCTCCACGGTGAGGTGTGGGACGAGCTGCCCGCGAGCAAGGCGTGGAGCGTGGTCATGCGGGCGGTCCTGAGCGCCTTCTACTCCCATCCGTGGGCGTGGAACGAGATCGGGTTCGGGGGCCCGGCCTATCCCCGCGGGTATGCCCGGCTCGGGGCAGGGCAGCGCGAGAATTGGGAGGGAGCTCCGGCCTTCGAGAGGGACCCGGTCAAGGACTGGGGCGGATGAGCCTCAAGCATGGCCTGCGCACCCTGGCTCGGGGCGCGCTGCGACCTCCGGAGAACGACTCGGCCTTCTTGCTCGACCCGCATCGCCGCGCCGTGCCCCAGGAGCGGATGGCCCGCTACGACGACGATCATTCCGTTGACCTCGCGATCGTCGGGGCCGGCGCCGGCGGCGGGACGCTCGCCCAGCGCCTGGCCCGTCGCGGTTGGAAGGTCGTCGTGCTTGAGTCGGGCCCGTTCTGGGACCCCGACCGCGACTGGGTCTCCGACGAGGCGGGCTCGCACAAGCTCTACTGGACGGCCCCGCGGGTCACGGGGGGCCAGGATCCGGTGCAGCTCGGTAAGAACAACTCCGGGCACGGCGTCGGTGGCTCGATGGTCCACTACGCCGGCTACTGCCCGCGCTTTCACCCCTCGGACTTCGAGGTGCGAAGTCGTGACGGCGTGGGGGAGGACTGGCCCATCTCCTACCGGGATCTCAAGCCCCACTACGAGCGGCTCGAGCTCGAGCTTCCGGTCGCGGGCGATTACTGGCCGTGGGGGGATCCCCACCGCTATCCACACACCGCGCATCCGATCGCCGGCGGCGCCGAGCAGGCCTGGGCGGGCGCCCGCAAGCTCGGCATCGAGATACGGGTCGGCCCGGTCGGCATCACCAACGGCGCCTTCGGCAACCGGCCGCACTGCATCTACCGCGGCTTCTGCCTCCAGGGCTGCAAGGTCAACGCCAAGGCCTCCCCGCTCGTCACCCACATTCCCGACGCCATCGAGCACGGCGCGGAGATCCGGGCCGACGCGATGGTCACCCGGGTGGAGATCGATGAGAGCTCGGGCAGGGTGACGGGCGTGCGCTACACGCGCCACGGCCAGGAGCGCTTCCAGCGAGCGGAGGCCGTGGCCGTGGCCGGCTACTCGATCGAGACCCCGCGGCTCCTGCTCAACTCGACAAGCAAGCGATTTCCCCACGGTCTGGCCAACGGAAACGACCAGGTGGGGCGCTGCGTCATGGTCCAGGGCGCCCCCCAGGTGGCGGGCCGCTTCGCCGAGGAGATGCGGATGTACAAGGCGCCGCCTCCGGAGATCTCATCCGAGCACTTCTACGAGACCGACGAGACGCGGGGCTTCGCGCGCGGCTTCGCCATCCAGACGGTCGGGCCACTGCCCATCGAGTGGGCCCAGCACGTGCTCGCCGACGGTCACTGGGGCGCCGCCCTGCGCGAGTACATGCGCGACTACAACCACTGGTACACCCTCGGGGTCCTCTCGGAGCTGTTGCCTGTCCCGGAGAACCGCGTGACCGTGACGAGTGACTTCACCGACCAGTTCGGATTGCCGGTGGCCCGCATGGACTACGCCCAATGCGAGAACGACCGCAAGAACATCGCCTACGCCAAGCAGACCCTGCACGACATCTTCGAGGCCGCGGGCGCCCAGGATGTGCTCGAGATCGATCGCTACGCCCACCTGGTCGGCGGATGCCGGATGGGGTCCGATCCCGAGCGGAGCGTCGTCGGCCCGGACCACCGGGCCTGGGAGGTGCCGAACCTGTTCGTCGCCGACGGGAGCGTGATGCCGACGCAGGGGTCGGCCAATCCCGCGCTCACGATCATGGCCCTCGCCGGTCGGCTGGCGGAGCTGCTCGATGCCAAGCGGGTCAGCGGCTAGCCCGCGAGGTGGGCCGCCACCGCTTCGAGGTCGGCGATGAACGCCTCCATGGCGGCTCTGCGTTCCGCCTCCTCGCGCTGGCGGAGAATGGCGGACGGATGGGTCGTGACGGTCACGAAGGGGGCGAGATCGGACTCGAGCGGCTGGCCGCGGTGGCGCCCGATGCGCAGCCACGAGCCGAGCAGCGCCTGCCCGGCGGTCGCGCCGAGCAGGACGAGCGCTTCCGGCTTGACTACGGAGAGCTCCGCCTCGAGCCAGGGCAGGCAGGCCGAGACCTGCCAGCGATCGGGCGTCTGGTGGATGCGGCGCTTGCCCCGCAGCTTGTAGCGGAAGTGCTTGACCACGTTGGTGATGTAGATCTCTTCGCGAGCGATCCCGGCGGCGCGCAGCCCATCGTCGAGCACGCGCCCCGCCGGCCCGACGAAGGGGTGCCCCTCGATGTCCTCGCGGTCCCCGGGTTGCTCGCCGACGAACATGAGGCGCGCCGATCTCGCCCCTTCGCCCATGACGGCCTGGGTGGTCCCCTCCCACAGGTCGCAGGCGCGACAGCGCTCCACCGCTGTATTCAGGGAAGAGACCGTCGCCCTCTTGGGGACGGGGGCGGGCGGGTATTCAGGCGCGCTCATCCTCGCCGACCTGGCTTACCCGGGCCATGAGCACGGTACGCATCGGCTGCTCGGGCTGGCAGTACGACGACTGGAGGGGCCCGTTCTATCCCGAGCGTGAGCCCAAGCGGCGCTGGCTGGAGCTCTACGCCGAACGGTTCGACACCGTGGAGGTCAACTCGACCTTCTATCGCCTCGCCCGCCGCGAGGCGGTGGCCGGGTGGGTGCGCCAGACCCCGGCGGGTTTTCTCTTCACCGTGAAGGCCAGTCGCTACCTGACGCACATCAAGCGCCTGGTCGACATCGGCGAGGGCGTCGCGCGCTTCTACGAGCCGATCGAGCCGCTGCGCGAGGCCGGACGGCTCGGCCCGGTGCTCTGGCAGTTGCCCGAGAACTTCCATCGCGACGACGGGCGCCTGGCCCACCTACTCGAGCACCTACCGGCGGGCCGTCACGCCATCGAGTTTCGCCACCGCAGCTGGTTCGTTCCCGAGGTGCTCGGGGCCCTGCGAGCCCGCGACGTGGCACTCGTTCTCGGCGATCATCCCGAGCGCCCCTTTCAGAGCGATGAGGCCACGGCCGGCTGGCGCTTTCTCCGCTTTCACTTCGGCGCTCGCGGAAGGCGGGGCAATTACTCTGCCACCGAGCTCGACGCCTGGGCAAGACGGTGCGCCCGGTGGCTCGAGGACGGGGACGTCTACGCCTACTTCAATAACGACTGGGAGGCTTTCGCGCCCGCCAACGCCGTCGGGCTGGCGAGGCGGATCGCCTCACTGCGGAAGGGTCGCACGGTCGACGGGTAGCCCGAAGCGCTCCTCGAGCTCGGCCTGGTCGACGTCCTCTCGATAGCGCTGCTCCTCATCGGCATCGTGCGTGAAGACGACGATCCGGTCGGCGGCGAAGGTCTGGAGCGCATCGGTCACCGCCTGGATCGGGTCGCTCTCGCCGGTGTCTCCGCCCGCGTTGACCCCGGCGTCGGAGAGCTCGCGCACGGACTCCTCGCGCACGCGCTCGGCGCGCTCGATGGCGTTGTCGGCATCAGAGAACCAGAACTTCACCGGGCTCTCGGCGAGCGCCGGGGCCACAACCATGACCTCGGTGTGCTGGGGCTCGATATCGGTCCCGACCGCGTCGCGGAGTTGGGCGGCGGTGATCGGCTCACTGGTGAGCACGAGCAGTTTCATGTTTCACGCTCCTCCTGGGAGTACGCGGACGCGGCGGGAGGTGGGTGCCCGGCGACTCGAGGCGGCGGCGATCCCGAGCTCTTCGACGAGGCTGAAGAAGGCCTTGGCGTACGGAGAAGCGGCGCACTGGGCGCGCAGCAGCGGCCAGTCGATCTGCTCGCGCAGCGATCGCGCGATCGCGACGAGGGGGCCGTAATCGAGGCGGTGCTCGTCGAGGGCGAAGATCATCGTCACGAGCATGTCCTCCAGCTTCATGACCGGCGTGGCCACGGCCATGACCGCCATGGTGTCCGCGCGGGCGAGCACCTCATCGGTGATCTCGAGCCCCGAGGGGCGGAAGATCAAGTCGATGAGGACCTCGCCGTTGTAGGCCTTGAGCAGCCACTCCTCCGGCGGTCGGACGGCGCGCAGACCGCTCTGGGCGAGCGCGGCCAGGGCCGCCTCGGCGTCCTCGGGCTTGAGCATGAGGTCGAGGTCCTTCTTGGGTTGGGGGCCGCCCCGCGCCCACGCCGCCAGACTGCCGCCGAGCATGAAGGGAATCTCGCGCTCGCGCAGTGTCGCAACCGCGCCCTTGAGCGTTTCGATCAGGCCCTGAAAGCTATCGTCCTCGGTCACGCGTATATGGACCTACCCGCCTGCGGGTACTTCACGCTCATGCTCGGGGATCACGACCAATCAGGAACACGGTGTCTGCGCCTCGCCGCCGCCGGCGACATCCATTGCAGCGAAAGCTCGCGCGCGGCCGTGATCGAGTCGGTGGCGGCCCTCGACGGGCACGCCGACCTCGTGCTCTTCGCCGGCGACCTCACCACGCACGGCGAGCCGGCGCAAGCCGCGGTTCTGGCCGACGCGTGTGCCGCTCTGGACGTCCCCGTCTTCGCCGTGCTCGGCAACCACGACTGGCACGTCAACCGGCGTGATGAGGTGGTCGACGTCCTCCGCGGAGGCGGGGTGACCGTGCTCGACCGTGACTGGGTCACCTGCGCCGCCGCGGGCCTCGAGGTGGGGATCGTGGGGCTCAAGGGCTTCATCGGCGGCTTTCCCGGCTCGCATCTGCCGGACTTCGGCGAGCCGTCGCTGCGCGCCATCTACCGCGAGACCTCGCGCGACGTTGAAGCGCTCGACCAGGGGCTGCGCGAGATCGCGCTGTGTCCGACGCGCATCGTGCTCCTGCACTATGCGCCGACCGTGGAGACGATCCGGGGGGAGCCAGAGGGCATCTGGGCCTACCTCGGCACCGATCGCCTGGCCGGCCCGATCGCCGAGCACGAGCCCGATCTCGTGCTGCACGGCCACGCGCACGCCGGCACGTTCCAGGGCGCCATCGGCGACGTTCCCGTCTACAACGTGTCAGTCCCGGTGATGGGCCAGGACTTCTGGCTCTTCGAGCTCGACGTCCCCAGCCGCGCCCGCTCGCCGATCCACTAGCGCGCGTACAGGCTCTCGAACACGTCGTCGTAGCGACCGTAGATCACGTTGCGCTTGACCTTCAGCGTCGGCGTGAGCTCCCCGTTCTCGATCGAGAGGTCGTGGTCGAGGATGGCGAAGCGCTTGATCTGCTCGACCTGGGCGTAGTTGGAGTTGGCGCGGTCCAGTTCGGCCTGCACCATGTCGCGCACCTGCTCGTTCTCGGCCAGCGCACCCAGGTCCTCGGGGAGTCCGTTCTCCTTGGCCCAGGGGAGGATCTCCTCCGGATCGAGCGTGATCACGGCGACCGGGTACGGGCGCCGGTCCCCGTACATGACCGCCTGGGAGATGAAGCGCGACTGCTTGAGGTCGTTCTCGATGTTCGCCGGCGTGAGGTTCTTGCCGCCGGCGGTGATGATGATGTCCTTCTTGCGGCCGGTGATCTTCAAGAAGCCGTCCCCGTCGATCTCGCCGAGGTCGCCCGTGTGCAGCCAGCCGTCCACGAGCGTCTCGGCCGTTGCCTCGGGGTTGCGCCAGTACTCGCGGAAGACGTTGGGGCCGCGCATGAGGATTTCGCCGTCGTCGGCGATCCGGAGATCCACCCCCGGCATGGGTCGTCCGACGGTGCCGAACTTGAACGCATCCAGCGTGCCGACCGTGCCCACGGCGGTCGTCTCGGTCATGCCCCAGCCCTCGAGCACGGGCACGCCGCAGGCGTAGAAGAACTCGAGGATCTCGGGAGCGATGGGGGCAGCGCCGCTCACCGCCTGGTGGACCTGGTCACCGAACAGGGCACGCACGCGGGCGAAGATCTGCTCGTCGGCCTTGGCGAACGGGCCCTGGAGTTCGGCGGGGATCTCCTCGCCCCGCTCCTGACGCATCCGCACCTCGACGCCGAGCTTGATCGCCTGCTTGAACTTCGCCTTCTCCTCCTCGCCGGCCTGGGCCTGCATGTTCATGGCGAGCGTGTAGAGCTTTTCGAAGATGCGCGGCACCGACGGGAGATAGGTCGGGTGCGAGGCCATGATCTCCTCGACGATCTTCTTGGTGTCGCCGCTGTAGTAGGCGATCGTCGTGCCCTGGTCGAAGGAGGCCAGCATGCTCGTCAGGGCGTAGGCATGGGCGAGCGGGAGGTAGAGATAGGTGATCTCGTTCTCCTGCACGAAGGCGATCTCCTCGACCATCCGGCACACCGACATGGCGTTGGCGTGGGTGAGCACAACCCCCTTCGGCGGGCCGGTCGTCCCGGAGGTGTAGATGATCGTGTAGGCGTCGTCGGGCTCCACCGCCTCGCCTCGAGGCGCGAGCTCGGCGCGGTTGCCGTGGCGGCCGCGCTGGCGAAGCTCCTCGAGCGTGAGTCCGCGGGTGATGCGCCCGCCCTCGGGATCGATCGTGATCACGTGCTCGAGCGTCGGCAGCTCCTCGCGGATCTCGTCGATCTTGGCGCGTTGCGACTTGTCCTCGACGATCACCGCGCGGGCCTCGGAGTTGCCGATCACCCATTTGCATTCGCTTGGGGAGTTGGTGGGGTAGATGGGTACGACGACGCCCCCGGCGACCGAGATCGCGTAGCTCGAGATCGTCCATTCCACGCGCGTGTCCGCGAGGATGCAGACGCGGTCCCCAGGCTGGATCCCGAGGGCGATGAGGCCGAGCGCGGCCTCGTCGATCATCTCGGCGGTCTGGGCGTAGGTCAGCTCCTGCCACGCGCCCCCGCGCATGACGCGGGCCGCGACGTGGTCGGGGAACCGCTCGGCAGCCGAGTGCGGGAGCGCCGTCACCGTCGAGGCAATGACACGCGGCTGTGACGTCGATTCGTTCATCCTGATCTCCTCTTGATCCTGCGCTCGGCTCCTTGGCCTCCGAGCGGGCATTATCGCCGCGGATCGAGCGGGATCCAAACCAGTCGTTCGGCAGGCCGGGCCTCTTCCCCCTAGAGGCCCGGCCCGTCCCCCCGAACTTCTCTCGCCCGTGCGAGGTGCGCGCCATGCAACCACGGACCCCAGCCCTGCGCTGACCGATAGAAAACTACTTCGAGGCGCCCTTCGCACCAGGGGGGCCCCCTGGAGTTTTCGCGCGCGTGGGCGCGGCCGGAGCGCCGCTTGGCCCCGGCGGGGGCGTGGCCGGAGCGCCGCTCGGCCGCGGCGGGGGCGTGGCCGGAGGGCCGCTCGGCCCCGGTCACCTCATAGACCGTCGGTCCCGGTCACCTCATAGGCCGGCGGGGTGGCGCACGACGAATCCGGCGAACTCGCCGCCGCCCTGCGCCCAGCGCGTTCCGCTGCCCGCCTGAGCGACCGTGTCGAAGCGCCAGCCGGCCACCTCCATCCACACGTGGCCGGCGTTGGCGTAGATCGTGATCCACCGGCCCGGACCGGGCGCGCCCCAGCTCTCGAATGCACCGGAGGTCAGTGGCGCACTGACCAGTCCAGCCGCCGCGAGGGCATAGCTCACCGAGCCCGAGCAGTCGTAGCCGTCGGCGTGGAACGAGGCGTGGCCGCCGCCGTAGATGTACGGCATCGTGGCGATCGCGTTGGCGGCGGCGATCACCTGCCCGACCGCTGCCGGCGCGCCCGCGGGAGCCTGGACCATCCCGTTCGTGTCGATGGCCAGCCCGGCGCTATCGACGGCGTTGGCGGCGAGCGCGCCGCCGCCCGCTCGAGCGGCCGCGGCCCTGGTCGCTGCCGCCGCCTGCGCGGCGGCCTGCGCCTCGAGACGGTGCAGGTGCGCGGTGAGCCCATTGAGCCTGGCCGAGTTGGCGGCGCGCGCGTTCAGCTCGTGAATCTGGCGCGTCAGGAGCACCGACTCCCACGCGATGACCTGCGTGCGCTGGCCGAGGACGTCAATGGTCAGCGTGCGGTCACGCCCCTCGAGCGCGCCGAGGATCGTGACCTGGTGGGTGACCGCGGCTCGGGCGCTCCGGGTGAAGGCGACGATCTGGGCGTCCTGGTCGCCCACACGGCGCAGGAACGAGACCTGCTCAAGCAGCGCGTCCCAGCCGTGCGCCTGGAGGATGACCGTGACGAGGCTCGGCGGATCGCTCTCATAGCGCGCGACGAGGTTGGCCGCCAGGTACTGCGTGGCGATGCGCATGCGGTTCTCGAGATCGACGAGCCGGTTACGCGCGCCGAGCAGATCGCCCTGGACGCGGCGTAGCGCGGCCTCGCGGGCGTGGAGATCGGCCTGCACCATGGCCAGGTGAGCCCGCGCGATCGCGAGGCCGCCGCCCGTGGCCGCGAGCTGCGCGTTGTCGGCGGCGACCGCGGCGCGCAAGGTGCCCGCGGTGCTGCGGCCGGCCTCGATCTGGCTCTGGAGGTCGGCGGTTCCAGCGGCGGCGGGACCGACGGTCAGCACGACGGCGAGAGCAAGCGTGGCCCCGATGTGGGCGAGGCGGTCCCGGGCGGGCGTGCGCATTCGTGAAGTCCGTGGGAGTCTGGGCATGAGGAGCCTGCGCCGGCGCGGGGGGGCCGTCGCTCCGGAGCGTCTACAACCGGGGGCGCGGGCCACGCTAACACCCTCCGTCGGGATCCCGTCAGCAAGTCCTGGCCGTGAAAGAAATCCTGCAAACCGCCCGGATGCGAGCTCGACGCCGCTCGTCTGGGACTACAGCGTGCTGGCGCGCGGTTCCGATCGCACCGCTCGGGGCGCAGCGGTCGGTCGCTGCGCCGGCGCAAGCCCGCGGCGGCGCGGGCGCCGGACGCGGATCTGCTCGGCGACCACGTAGGAGCCGATCACGAAAGTCGCGGCCAGCGCCTGGGCGAGGATCGTCTCGACGTTCGGGAAGACCGAGAACCACAGCCCCATCCAGCCGGGGACAGCGACGTGGATTGGCGTCGTGCCGATCCAGCCGGCTTGCTGGAGCTCCTGCACGCTCTCGCCGACCATGACGAGGAGCACACCTCCCAGGAGGATCCCCGTGACCACGAGCATCCGCCGGTAGGGAAGCCGCCGGTGAAGCGCGAAGGTGAACCACCCGGTGGCCGCGACGAAGACCAGCCCGACGGCGACGCCCTCGAGGACGATGGCGCTGCCATAACGGAGGCGGAGGTTCTGGAGGAAGAGGACGACCTCGAAGCCCTCCCGGTAGACCGAGGTGAAGCCGAGCAGTCCGAGGCCGAGGAGGGTCCGCCGCGCGCCCGCGTGCTCCGCCTGGCCGACGATCCGCCGGCGCCGCTGGTTGTGGTGCGCGATCCAGCCGGTCCAGTAGACCCGATGGAAGAACCAGTTCATGACCACCAGCAGGACCGCGATGGCGAGGAGCCCGGTCGCCGCCTGGAGGTCGAGGCTGCCCGCGCCGACCCCATCCGTGATCGCGATGGCCACGAACGATGTGCCCACCGTGGCCAGGAAGGCGACCGCGGCGCCGGCCCCAATGGGGCGGCGGTAGCCGCCAACGCCGCCGCGCATGCTGGCCATGATGGCGGCGAGGACGAGGATCGTCTCGAGCCCCTCGCGCAGGACGAGCAGTCCGCTGTCGAGGATGACCGCGCCGTGGGAGAGGTGCATCGAGGAGTCGGTCGGATCGGGCGTCCCACCCTGCGCGCTGATCATCTGCCAGACGACGAGCCCGGCCAGGCCGAGCGCGCCGGCGATCATGGCGGCGCGGCGAGGCGTGATGCGGGAGGGCTTGCGGGCCATACTTGATGCCGGGTCGGCGAGGGCTGGGGCGGACGTCGTGCCCCGGCGTGGTGCCGGCCCTGCCCCGGCGTGGCGCGGGCCCTATTAGGGCACCCTAACAGACAGATGTAGGGCGTCTGTGTGACATGGGTCCCGTGCTCACCGGGCAAACGCCGCGGTCCGGAAGGGCGTGCCGAGCGAGCGCCGACTCCGCGCACCGGGCCCGCATGTGCTCCGCGCACCGGGCCCGCATGTGCTCCGCGCCCCAAAACTCCCGGGTCCGCCATTGATTGGGCTCGCGAGCACGCTATAGGTGCTCCAGACCCCATTTCAGCCCGCCGCGCCGAGCGTTGGGGTGCCGAGCACACTCGGCAAATGATCGAGGGCCGGATCCGGCGTCATCTGGACGCCCGTCAAGCGCCGAGCGGACGTGTCGATGACTTCGTATGGCCGGCGGCGCCCGTAACTGCACGATGCAGGCCTGGTCGCGCCGCCGGCCACTTCTTCGCCCCTCATAGCAACGCGCGTCGGATCCGCCGTTGATAACTATGAGATTTCTATTAATTGCTCGGGAGCGTAAACGCCGACGTCGATTGCGTTGACAGCGACTTGCCGAGGTGTATAGAGTCGCGCCATCGGCGAGGGTCGCACTCTATTGATGGGGAGTTACTAGCTCGCCTGCGCGTGGTAACTGCGGGTGCCGCAGTTGATAACCGGAGGTGGGAGGCGTTATGTCGGCGCGCGTTCTTCGTGTCGGACGGTTGCTGGTGCTCACGATCGGGGTGGCCGCGGTCATTCCGGTGGCCGCGTCTGCGGCCGCGGCTAAGAACCCGATCTGCGGTGCTCTGGGGCACAGAATCCAGGCGTCCTCGGGCGCCCAGATGTTCTGCTTCGGGCCGCAGCTGAGCGTGGGGTCCGGTGGGGGCTCGCTACCCCTGGCAAATGCCCTTGCCGGATCCCCGTTCTCTGCCAACGTCAACGCGGCGAGCCTGAGCGAGGACGTCACCCCCGCCGGGGTGCGGGCGTACGGGCAGTCCGAGACCTCTGTCGCCTCAGCGGGCCGGTACGTGGTCGAGGCGTGGAATGACTCGACCGCGTTCTACTCCGTCTGCCCTTCCCCGATGTACAAGGAGGAGGGCACCGGATACGGCTTCTCGACGAACGGTGGTGCGTCGTTCACCGACGAGGGCGGCCTCCCGAACGCCAACTGCGCGAACAACCTCACGGAGGGCGATCCCGCGGTGGAGGCGTGGACGGCAGGCGGGTCGACCTACTTCTACATCACCTCGCTCTATCCGACCGTCGGCGCCTCGATCTCCAACGACATCTCGCTCACCGCCTGCAGGGTCCTGGGCACCGGATCGGCCGCGACGCTGAGCTGCGGCCAGCCGATCGTGGCGGGTCAGAGCACGCAGTGCGCCCGGCCGTTCGGATTCTTCACGTGCAGCTTCCTCGACAAGGACTTTTTGTCGATCGATCCGAGCCGCGGCCGGCTCTACGTGACCTACACCGAGTTCGGCCCGAGCCCGGAGAACTCGTCGTTCAACGGCCAGATCGAGATGTCGGTGTGCGACCTCGGCACGCCGGCCGGCGCCACCGGCCCAGGGGGTGGCACGGCGAGCCGCCCGGTGTGCGAGCACGGCACTCCGAGCACGGTGGAAAGGCCGCTCGGCACGCCATATCTGACCGTCGCGCGCGGGGACCCCAACTGCGAGAGCGAGGGGTCATACCCCGCGGCCGACGTGGCAAGCGGCGACGTCTACGTCGCCTACGAGTTCAACGCGTTCACGAACATTTTCTCGTCCGCCTGCGTGGCGACACCGACTCAAGAGGTCATGAACCGCGTGACGGCGAGCTGTCTGAAGCTCCAGACTGTGTCGCCGTGCTCGGGTCCGGCGAGCAAGGTCAGCCAGAGCATCGTGTCGATGGACGGGGCGATGATCCCCGGCTACAACCGCTTCCCCGGCAACGACTTCCCACGGATCGCGGTCGACGATGCCGCGGGCACGGTGAGCATGGTGTGGAACGACGCACGGGCAAATCCGCTCGGCGACATCCTCCTGCGGAGCTTCGCGCTGGGGTCGTTGTCGCCGATCCAGTCCGTGCCCGTGCGGCTCAACGCCAACCCGGAGGGGCTGCACTACATGCCGGCGCTCCGCAACGCCAGCGCGACCGGGAAGATCGCCGTCTCGTGGTATGACCGGGCGACGCCGACGACGACCGTGACGGATGTCCGGGCAGCCCTGGCGATCAGCCCGCGGCTCACGAGCACCCCGGCCAACGCACTCGTCACCTCGGCGCCGAGCGACTGGAACGCCGTGTCGTCGGACATCGTCCCCAACTTCGGTGATTACACCGACAACTACGCCGCGGGCGGCCGCCTGTACCTGGCATGGTCGGACGGGCGCCTGGGTGAGCCGCAGCCGTTCGAGGCGAGCGTGGCCATGCCGTGAGGACGGCACCCGGCGGGCCGCTGCCCGGCGGCCCGCCGCTCCCGCCGCTCCGGCCGCGGGGTGCGCGCGCCGACGCGCTATTTATCAAGGGGTGCCGAGGCGCTCCCCATCGCAGCCGACGCCGCTGCGTACCCGCAATTACCGCCTGTACTTCTCGGGTCAGATCATCTCCGTGCCGGGGACGTGGCTGCAGACGGTCGCGCAGGCCTGGCTCGTTCTGACGTTCAGCTCGAGCGGCAGCGCCCTCGGGGTGACCGTCGCCCTGCAGACGGTGCCGGTGCTCGTGCTCGGGGCATGGACGGGCTCCGTGGCCGACGCCGTGGACAAGCGCCGGCTGCTCATCGGCACCCAGGCCGCCCAGGGAGTCCTCGCCCTCGCGCTCGGCATCCTCGCCGTGAGCGGCGTGGTCGAGCTGTGGATGGTGTGGCTCCTCGCGCTCGGCCTTGGCATCACCCGCTCGTTGGACACGCCGACGCGCCAGGCGTTCGTCTCAGAGCTCGTGCAGGGCCCATCGCTGGCGCGCGCGATCGGCATCAACTCCACCGTCGTCTCGGCAGCCCGCATGATCGGCCCGGCGACCGGCGGCGCGATCATCGCGGTGTTCGGGGTCGGGGTCTGCTTTCTCATCAACGCTGCCTCATTCCTCGGGCCGCTCATCGCGCTTTCGGCGATGGACGTCACCAAGCTCTACCGGCCCGACCGGCGCGCGGCGCGAACCCCCGGCGCGGTCCGGGCCGGCCTGCGCTACGTCCGCCGTCGCCGTGACCTGCTCATCCCCCTGGCGATGATGGCGATCATCGGCACCTTCGCCTACGAGTTCCAGGTATCGATTCCCCTCATGGCCCACTCGGGCTTCCACCTCGGCGCCACCGGGTTCGGTCTGCTCTACGCGGCCATGGGGGCCGGCGCCGTGGTGTCGGGCATCACGCTCGCGGGCAAGGTGCCCGGACGGGTCCGGACGCTGACGATCGCCGCCGCCGCCTTCGGGATCGCGCTCGCCGCCGCGGCCGCAGCGCCCAGCCCGGCGACCGAGGCCATCTGCCTGGCCTTCGCCGGGGCGGCGAGCGTCGTCTACTCGTCGAGCACGAACGCGACCCTGCAGATCCGGGCCGACGCGGCCATGCGGGGGCGCGTCGTCGCCCTGTACATCATGGCCTTCATGGGCTCGACCGCGATCGGCGGCCCGGCCGTGGGCCTCGCCGGTGAGCTGCTCGGCCCGCGGGCAACCCTCGGAGTCGGGGCCGTCGGCTGCGCCGCCGGCGTGCTCCTCGCGCTCGCGTACGGCAGCCGGGCGGCCCGGCAGGCCCGCGACGCGTCGCCACCGGCCCGCTCGGCGCCCTCGGCGGCCGCCCGCTGAGCCCAGGGCTTCGGCGGAGCGCGCCCGGCACGATTCGAACGTGCGACCTTTCGCTCCGGAGGCGAACGCTCTATCCCCTGAGCTACGGGCGCGGGGTGCTCCGGTGGGACCGGAGCCAGCCTGGAGCTTACAGCCCGCGCCCGGCCCGGCCCGGACACCCGGCCGCGGGCGCGCACGCGATGCTTTATTGCCGTGATGCGGATCGCGATCATCTCGGACACGCACATGCCTCGCGGCGAGCGGGGGCTGCCGGACGCGTGTGTCGAGCGCCTGCGGGCCGCGGACCTCATCCTCCACGCGGGCGACCTGATGCGCATCTCCGTGCTCCGCGAGCTCGAGCGGCTCGGCCCGGTCATCGCCGTCCACGGCAACGTCGACGACGCCGACGTGCGGGCGGCGCTGCCCGCCACGGCCGTCGTGCAGGCCGAGGGTGCGCGGATCGCCGTCATCCACGACGCGGGTCCGCGGGCAGGGCGCCTGGCCAGGCTGCGGGCGCGCTTCCCGGACGCCGCGGCGGTCGTCTTCGGCCATTCGCACCTGCCGGTGCACGAGCGCTCGGAGGACGGCTTTCAGATCTTCAATCCGGGCAGCCCGACCGAGCGCCGGCGCGCCCCGGGCCACACCATGGGCCTGGCGCATGCGGAGCGGGGGAGGGTGAGCTTCCGGCTCATCGAGCTGTGAGGCAGACTGAGCCCCGATGGACCTCTCCGTGTTCTTCGCCGGCACCGCCGGTTCGATCCCGACCCCGCGGCGCGGGCTGCCCGCCGTACTCGTGCGCCGCGGCGCGGACCGGATCCTCTTCGACTGCGGCGAAGGCACGCAGCGCCAGCTCGTGAGCTCGGTCGGGCTCATGGAGCTGACCGAGATCTTCATCACCCACTTCCATGCCGACCACTGGCTGGGACTGCCCGGGATGCTGAAGACCTTCGATCTCCGCGCGCGCGAGCGACCGCTCGCCGTCTATGGGCCTCCGGGGCTGCGCGAGCTCGTCGTGCTCGGGCTCCGTGCCGCCGGGCGGGTGCGCTTCCCGCTCGAGCTCATCGAGCTCGCTCCCGGGGACGTGCTCGAGCGCGACGGCTACCGCATTGCCGCCGTACCCGTCTCCCACCGCGCACCGGCCTACGGCTACGTGCTCTTCGAAGCGGATCGGCCGGGCGTCTTCGACACCGAGGCCGCGGTGGGGTTGGGCATCGGGCCTGGCCCCGAGTTCGGGCGCCTGCAGCGCGGCGAGACGGTACGGGGCGTGCGGCCCGACCAGGTGCTCGGGCCCTCGCGGCCGGGACGGAAGGTCGTCCTCTCCGGGGACACGCGCCCCTGCGAGTCCCTGCGCGTGGCCGCCCACCAAGCCGACGTGCTCGTCCACGAGGCGACGTTCGCCGAGGAGGAGCAGGACCGCGCGGTCGAGACCGGCCATTCGACCGCCGCCGAGGCGGCGCGCCTGGCCGCCGAGGCCGAGGTCAAGCTCCTCGCGTTGACCCACTTCTCCACGCGCTATCCGGTCGGCCGCCTGCGCGACGAGGCCCGCGCCGTGTTCCGCGAGACCGTGCTCCCGCGCGACTTTGACACGATCGAAGTGCCCTTCCCCGAGCGCGGCCGGCCCGAGCTCGTGCGCTGGGAGGATCGGGCGCCGATCGAGGGCGAACCGGCGCTCAGCGATACCTCGCCCTGAGCTCCATAACGCCGCCGCCCGCGCTGGTAGTCTCAACCGAGTCAGCCCCTTAACCCGGTCCCGTGAGGCCAGGAAGGAGCACGTTGTGCCAGACCCCAAGGTCGTCCTCGACCGCGACGATATGCGCCGCACGCTCGTGCGGATCGCCCATGAGATCGTCGAGAAGAACCCCGACGGAAGCGTCGCGCTCGTCGGCATTCACCGCCGGGGCGCCATCCTCGCCCAGCGCGTCCATGCACTGACGAGTGAGCTGCTCGACTCCGAGGTTCCGCTCGGGTCCGTCGACATCTCGTTCTACCGCGACGACCTCTCGATCCGGCCGAGCGCGCCCGTCGTGCACGCGACCGCGCTCGAGTTCCCCGTCGACGGCCGGACGATCGTCATCGTCGACGACGTCCTCTACACCGGCCGGACCGTGCGCGCCGCGATCGACGTCATCTTCGACTACGGCCGGCCCGACCGCGTGCAGCTCGCGGCCCTCGTCGACCGTGGTCACCGCGAGCTGCCGATCCGCCCCGACTACGTGGGCAAGAACATCCCGACCTCCCGGGAGGAGCGCATCAACGTGCGGGTAGAAGAGATCGACGGCCTCGACGAGGTCACGATCGGGCCCGCCAAGCAGATCCGGAGGGCAGCCGCATGACCCGCTTGCCCAAGCACCTGATCTCGATCGATGACCTCGATCGAGCCGCTATCGAGCGCATCCTCGACCGCGCGGAGTCCTTCGCCGAGGTCCAGGGTCGCGAGATCAAGAAGGTCCCGGCCCTGCGGGGGCGGACCGTGGTCAATCTCTTCTACGAAGCGAGTACCCGCACGAGCTCCTCATTCGAGCTCGCGGCCAAGCGCCTCTCGGCCGACGTCGTCTCCATACGAGCGAGCGGCTCGAGCATCGAGAAGGGCGAATCGCTGAAGGACACGGTCCAGACCCTCTCGGCCTACGATCCCGCGGCCATCGTGATCCGCTCGCCGCATGTCGGCGCGGCCCAGCTTGTGGCCGGGTGGACCGAGGCGGCGGTGGTCAACGCCGGCGACGGTAAGCACGAGCATCCCACGCAGGCGCTGCTCGACGTCTTCACGCTGCGCCGCCGGCTCGGCTCACTCGACGGGACGCGCATCTGGATCGTCGGCGACGTCCTGCACTCCCGGGTCGCCCGCTCGGACATCCTCGCCTTCACCCGCATGGGGGCCGAGGTCACGGTCTGCGGGCCCCCGACGCTCATCCCGCGCGAGATCGAAGCGCTCGGCTGCCGCCAGGCGGCCACGCTCGAGCACCTGGGGGAGGCCGACGTCGTCTACGTCCTGCGCATGCAGCACGAGCGCATGCGGGACTCCTTCGTGCCCTCCCTGCGCGAGTACGCCCGCCGCTACCAGATCAATACCGCGCGCTTGAGACCCGGGCAGCTCCTCATGCATCCGGGCCCGGTGAACCGGGGGGTCGAGATCTCCGGCGAGGCGATCGACTCCGACCAGGCGCTCATCGGCGAACAGGTGAAAGCCGGAGTGGCGGTGCGAATGGCGATCCTCTACGAGCTCCTCGTCGGGGCTCCGAGCCTGGCGGCCGTGGCATGAGCGGCGCCCACGACACCACCCCGCGCCTCTTCGCGCGTGACGCCAAGCCGGCCGACCTCCTCATACGGGGGGCGCATGTGCTCGACCCCCGGACCGACCTCGACGAGCCGCACGACATCCTCGTCCGCGACGGGCACATCGCCGAGCTCGGAGCCCCCGGTGGGCTCTCCGCGCCCAGCGGGGGTGACGTCATCGACGCGGCTGCAAGTCATCTCTTCCCCGGCTTCGTCGACCCGCACGTCCACCTCCGCACTCCGGGCCAGGAGTACAAGGAGACGGTCGAGACGGGGACACGGGCGGCCGCCGCGGGCGGCTTCTGCGCCGTCATCGCCATGCCGAACACCGACCCCGTCGTCGACGACGCCGCCGTGCTGCGCTCGCTCACCGAGACGGCGAGCCGAGAGGCCGTGGTGCCCGTCGGGTTCCTCGCCTCGATCACCCGCGGGCTGGTAGGCACGGAGCTGACCGAGATGGCTGAGCTGCGCGACGCCGGAGCGCTCGGATTCACCGACGACGGACGGCCGGTCGTCTCCGCCGGGATGCTGCGGAAATCCCTCCAGTACCAGCGGCTGGCCGGCGGTGTGATCGCGCTCCATGAGGAGGATCCCGAACTCTCCCGCGACGGCGTCATGCACGAGGGCCGCATCTCGGCCCGGCTCGGGCTGGCCGGCATCCCCTCGCTCTCGGAGTCGACCATGGTCGCGCGCGACGCCGCCCTGGCCGCCTACGAGGACGCCCGGATGCACTTCCAGCATCTCTCGTGCGTCGAATCCGTCGACGCCCTCGCCCAAGCGAAAGCGGCCGGAGTCCGGGTCTCGGGCGAAGTCTGCCCGCACCACCTGACCCTCACCGACGACATGGTGCGCACCCTCGACAGCCGGTTCAAGATGAACCCGCCACTGCGGAGCGAGACGGATCGGCGGGCTCTCGTCCAGGCGCTCCGGACCGGGGTCATCGACTGCGTGGCCACCGACCACGCACCGCACGCGCGCCACGAGAAGGAGGTTCCCTTCGAGCAGGCCTCCATGGGGACGACCGGGCTCGAGACGGCCTTCGCCGCGCTCTTCACCGAGCTCGTGATGTCCGCGCAGCTCGAGCTCGGCACGGTCGTCGAGCGGATGACCGCGGGTGCCGCGCTCTACGGCCTGCCCACGCCGCGAATCGCCGTGGGCGAGCCGGCCAACCTCTGCCTCGTCGACCTCGAAGCGCAGTACGAGGTTGGCGCGGAGGGCTACTTCAGCCGCTCGGCGAACTGCTGCTTCCACGGCCGCACCCTCTATGGCCGGGTCCAGCTCACGGTCGCCGGGGGCGTCGTCGCCCACCGGGCGCGGATGCTCCGGGAAGCGGGGGCGTTGCGATGAGCCGGGCGACCGCCTACGTCCTGCTCGAGGACGGCGCCCGTTTCGAGGGCCTCGCCTGCGGGGCGGACGCACACGCGGTGGGGGAGATCGTCTTCACCACGGCCATGTCGGGCTATCAGGAGGCGATGAGCGATCCGAGCTACGTCGGGCAGCTCATCACCTTCACCTACCCCCAGATCGGGAATTACGGCGTCTCGGGGGAGGCGATGGAGTCCGACCGGATCCATGCCCGCGCGGCGATCATGCGCGCCGCGGTCAACCGCGAGGACGCTTCCAGGGCCGAGGGCGGGTGGGTCGACTGGCTGCGGGACTGTGGCATCCCGGCGATCACCGACCTCGATACCCGAGCGCTCGTCCGTCACATCCGCGACGCCGGAGCGATGCGCGGCGGCGTCTTCCCGGCCCGCCTCGACGAGGCCCGGGCCCGTGAGCTCATCGCCGCCGAGCCATCGATGGCCGGGCGGGACCTCGCCCGGGAGGTGACACCCGGCGAGGTCATCGTGCTGCCGCCCTTATCCGGGAGTTCACCGCCACGCGCCGGGAGTTCGCCGCCAGGCGAACTCTCAAGCAATTCGCGCCCTGCGCGAATTGCCATGATCGACACCGGAGTCAAGCTCTCGATCGTCCGCAACCTTCGGACGCGCGGCGCCACCGTCGAGCTCCATCCGTGCACGGCCAGTCCCCAGGAGCTCCTCGAGAACGACCCCGACGCCATCTTCCTGGCCAACGGGCCCGGCGATCCGGCCGCGCTCGACCACGTCGTCCAGACCGTGCGCGATCTCGTCGGCCGGCGGCCGGTGTACGGCATCTGCCTCGGCCACCAGCTGCTCTGCCGTGCCATCGGCCTGGAGACCTACAAGCTGCCCTTCGGCCACCACGGCGCCAACCATCCCGTGAAGGACCTGACCACGGGTCGGACCGAGATCACGAGCCAGAACCATGGCTTCGCCGTGCTCGGCCCGAACGGTTCGCGCACGATAGAGGACGACGAGCCCGTGCGATGGGAGACGGACTTCGGCGCGGCCGAGCTGACCCACATCAACCTCTACGACCGCACTGTCGAGGGCCTCACGCTGCGCGATGTCCAGGGCGCGACCGTGCAATACCACCCTGAGGCGGGCCCCGGACCGCACGACGCGCTCTACCTGTTCGATCGCTTCATGAATGAGATTGTCCGATCGGCTGAAGCCGATCGGATTGGCGAATCGCCTGGGCGGCGATTCGCCGGGGGGCGGACCCGTGCCTAAGCGCACCGACATCAAGAAGATCCTCCTGATCGGCTCCGGGCCGATCGTCATCGGCCAGGCGGCCGAGTTCGACTACTCCGGCACCCAGGCCTGCCGCATCCTCATGCAGGAGGGCTACGAGGTCGTCCTCGTGAACTCGAACCCGGCCACGATCATGACCGACCCCGAGGTGGCAACGGCGACGTACATCGAGCCGCTCCTGCCCGGGCCGGTGGCCCAGGTCATCGAGCGCGAGCGCCCGGACGCGCTGCTGCCAACCCTCGGCGGCCAGACCGCACTCAACATCGCCAAGGCGCTCCACGAGGACGGGACACTCCAGAAGTACGGCGTCGAGCTGATCGGCGCCAACTACGAGGCGATCGACCGGGCCGAGAACCGTGAACGCTTCCGGGAGACCATGACCGCGGCCGGCCTGCGGGTCCCACGCAGCACGATCGCCCACACGGTCGCCGAGGCGCAGCACGCCGTGGACGACATCGGCCTGCCCTTCATCGTCCGGCCCGCCTTCACCCTCGGCGGCAAGGGCGGCGGCGTCGTCCGCACGGAGGCGGAGCTCGCCCGCATCGTCGACCGCGGCCTCAGCGCGTCGCCCATCACGCAGGTCCTGCTCGAGGAGTCGGTCCTCGGCTGGGGCGAGTTCGAGCTCGAGGTCATGCGCGATCACTCGGACAACGTCGTGATCATCTGCTCGATCGAGAACCTCGACCCCATGGGGGTGCACACCGGCGACTCGGTCTGCGTGGCCCCCCAGCAGACGCTCACCGACCGTCAGTACCAGGCGCTGCGCGATCAGGCGATCGCGGTCATCCGTGCCGTCGGGGTCGAGACCGGCGGCTCGAACGTCCAGTTCGCCGTCAACCCGCGGACGGACGAGATCGTCGTCATTGAGATGAATCCGCGCGTGTCGCGCTCGAGCGCGCTGGCCAGCAAAGCCACGGGCTTCCCGATCGCCAAGATCGCCGCCCGCCTCGCCGTCGGCTACACGCTGCAGGAGATCCCCAACGACATCACGCGGGCGACGCCGGCGAGCTTCGAGCCGGCGATCGACTACTGCGTGGTCAAGTGGCCCCGCTTCGCCTTTGAGAAGTTTCCCGGCGCCGACGCCGATCTCACCACCCACATGAAGTCGGTGGGGGAAGCCATGGCCATCGGCCGCACGTTCCAGCAGGCGTTCGCCAAGGCGCTGCGCTCGCGCGAGCTCGACCTCGTGCCGCGCTCGCCGGAGGACCCCGACACCCTCCTCGAGCTCGTGGCGCAACCGGGCCCCGATCGCTTCGATCACCTGCTCGAGGGTCTGCGCCGCGGAGTCCCGATCGAGGAGCTCCACCGGCGCACGAGCATCGACCCCTGGTTCCTGCGGGAACTTGCCGAATTGGCTGACGCCAATTCGGTCGGGAGTTCGCCTGGCGGCGAACTCCCAGGCGATGGGAAGGTGCGGACGTTCAAGGCGGTCGATACCTGTGCGGCCGAATTTGCTGCCGAGACGCCGTACTTCTACTCGGGGTGGGAGCGGCCGGGACCGTCGGGGCCGACCCACGAGGTGCCGCGCTCGGACCGCCGCAGCGTGGTCATCCTCGGCTCGGGGCCGAACCGGATCGGCCAGGGCATCGAGTTTGACTACTGCTGCGTGCACGCCGCCGAGACGGTGCGCGGGCTCGGCCGTGACGCGGTCATGATCAACTGCAACCCCGAGACGGTCTCGACCGACTACGACACCTCGAACCGGCTCTACTTCGAGCCGCTGACGCTCGAGGACGTCCTCGGCGTGTGCGAGCTGGAACGGCCCGAGGGCGTCATCGTGCAGTTCGGCGGCCAGACGCCGCTCAAGCTCGCCGCGGGTCTCGGCGAGGCGGGCGTACCGATCCTCGGCACGAGCATCGACGCCATCGACCTCGCCGAGGACCGCTCTCGCTTCGGCCCCCTGCTCGACCGCCTCGGCTACAAGGCCCCGTCCTACGCCGCCGCCCGCTCCCCCGAGGAGGCGATCGAGCGCGCGAGCGACGTCGGCTTCCCGCTGCTCGTGCGGCCGAGCTACGTGCTGGGCGGCCGCGCCATGGAGATCGTCTATAGCGTCGACGGGCTGCGCGAGTACCTGGGGCGGGTGGGGAGTGCCCCCGGCAGCGTGATCTATCTCGACCGCTTCCTCGAGGACTCGATCGAGGTGGATGTGGACGCCCTGGCCGACGGCCGCGACGTGTGGGTCGCCGGGATCATGCAGCACGTCGAGGAAGCCGGCGTGCACTCCGGCGACTCGGCCTGCGTCCTGCCGCCGCACACGCTCGGCGAGGAGATGCTCGCCCAGATCACCGAGCAGACGATGGGCATCGCCCAGGCGCTGGGCGTGGTCGGCCTGCTCAACGTGCAGTTCGCCATCAAGGACGAAGAGCTCTACGTCATCGAGGCCAACCCGCGGGCCTCGCGGACCGTCCCCTTCGTCTCCAAGGCGATCGGCATGCCCGTGGCCAAGCTCGCCTGCCGGGTCCTCCTCGGCGAGCGCATCGCCGACCTCGACCTACCGGCCGAGACGACGAACGGACACGTCTGCGTCAAGGAGGCCGTGCTGCCCTTCGACCGCTTCGACGGCGCCGACTCACTGCTCGGTCCGGAGATGCGCTCGACAGGCGAGGTCATGGGCATCGCGCCCGACTTCCCCACCGCCTTCGCGAAGGCCCAGGCCGCCGCCGGCGCCGGGCTGCCCGATCACGGCACGGTCTTCATCACCGTGGCCGATGGTGACAAGCCGGCGGCGATCGGCGCGGTCATCGTGCTGCATGACCTCGGCTTCCGCATCATCGCCACCCGGGGCACGGCGCGGGCGATCCGCAAGATGGGCATCCCCGCCGAGTCGATCAACAAGATCGGCGAGGGCTCGCCCCATGTCGTGGACTGGATCGAGCGCGGCGAAGTCGACCTCGTGATCAACACCCCGGTGGGGACCGGCGCGCGCACGGACGGGTACGAGATCCGCAGCGCAGCGATCGCCCGGGGGATCCCGTGCATCACGACGATGGCGGGCGCCATCGCTGCGGCACGAGCGATCGCGGCCGCCCGGCGCGGCGCGCCGGAGGTCCGCTCGCTCCAGGAGATCCATTCCTGATGGCCGCCGGCCCGGACGCCAGCCGGGTGATCGCCCCCTTCGGCCGCCGCTCCGTTCCCGTCATCGACCGCGACGAATACGGGCCATACGTCGTCCTGGTCTGCCGCGACATCGAGGGGCCGGGGCCGGCGCCTGGGCAGTTCTACATGCTCGCCGCAGCCGAGCGGTGGGGCGGGGGAGAGGGCGAGCGCCCGTTCCTGCCCCGCGCCTTCAGCGTGCTCCGGGCCCGGAGGCTCGATCGGGGCACGGAGCTCCAGTTCATGCTCGAGAGCGTCGGACCGGGGACCGAGCGGCTGAGCGAGCTCGACTCCGGTGACGAGCTGCTGATCGTCGGGCCGCTTGGCCAGGGGTTCGTGCCCGCGCGCGAGGACCGGCGGGCGCTGCTCGTTGGCGGGGGCGTCGGCGTCGCGCCGCTGGCCATCTGGCGGGACCGCCTCGGCAACGCTACCGAGACGCTGCTCGGCTTCCGCGATCGGGCTCACGCCGAGGGGGCACGGCTGCTTCCGGGCGCCGTGGTGGCCACCGACGACGGCACGTGCGGCCACCACGGGCTCGTCACCGAGCTGCTCGTGGCCGTGCTCGACGACGACGACGACCGGGAGGTCTTCGCCTGCGGGCCTCCCCCCATGCTCGAGGCGGTGCGCCGGATCTGCGCCGAGCGCAGCGTTCCCGCCCAGCTCGCGCTCGAGTCGGGGATGGCCTGCGGGTACGGGGCCTGCTTCGGGTGCGTCGTGGCCACCCGCGCCGGATTGATCCGGCTCTGCCTGGAGGGCCCGGTGCTCGATGCGGGGCGTTTGGAGGCGGTGGTGGCCGGATGACCCGTCCGGCCTCCATGGACGGCGAGCGGAGGCACGCGTGAGCATTGCGTTCTGCGGCCTCGAGCTCGAGCACCCGATCATCAACGCCTCGGGCACGTTCGATGCCATCGCCGCCGAGCGGGCCTTCGGCCCCGCCCTGTTGCAGCACTTCCCGTTCGCCGCCTTCGTCTCCAAGACGGTCACCCTCGCACCCCGGCAGGGCAACGCGCCGCCGCGGCTGTGGGAGACCGGCGCCGGGCTCATCAACTCGATCGGGTTGCCGAACAAGGGCCTCGTGGGCTACCTGACCGAGGACCTGCCCGACCTGGCCCGTCTCCGCGTGCCGCTCATCGTCAACGTCATGGGCTTCAGCCGCGACGAGGTCGGCGAGCTGGTCAGCGCCTTCGCCTCGCGCGAGGAGGTGGCGGCACTCGAGCTCAACGTTTCCTGCCCCAATGTCAAGACGGGCATGACGATGGGCAGCGATCCGGGCGAGGTCTCGGGACTCCTCGACCGCGTCCGACCGCTGACCGGCAAGCCCATCATCGTCAAGCTCACGCCGAACGCGACCGACGTTGCGGCCGTGGCCCGGGCAGCCGCCGCGGCCGGAGCCGACGCCCTCTCGCTCATCAACACGCTCCGGGGAATGGCGCTTCACCCGGCCACGGGCCGCCCGTGGCTCGGCGGCGAAAGCGGCGGCGTGTCGGGCCCGGCCGTCCGCGCCGTGGCGCTCGCCCAGGTCCACTCGGTAGCGAGCGCGGTCGAGATCCCGGTCATCGGGATGGGCGGCGTACAACGCGGCCGCGACGCGCTCGATCTGCTCCGCGCGGGCGCGAGCCTCGTGGCCGTGGGGACCGAGAGCTTCCGCGACCCGACCGCCGGCGAGCGGGTCGCCTGCGAGCTCGCCGAGCTCATGCCGCCGCTCTCCTCGGCGGCTACGAATCACCGTGACCGGCTCTCCGTGACAGATCGATCCGAATTGTCCGCATAGCGACCCTCGTTCCCGCACGGACAGGGATATGTAGCCAAGCGCACGTAAAATAACCTGCAAACACGGCCTATTCCCGCAACCATGCTCGACAATGTTCGACCTCAGCTTGAGGTCGAGGTGAATTGCCCGGATTTCGCTTGAACGGCCCGCCCCAAGATGTATAGTCGCCGCCGATGCCGCCGGTCAGCGAGACGCCCCCCAAGCCGATGGCGGCCCCGGAGAGATCGCTCGTTCAGAGGATGGAGGCACTTCAGCGCGCGAACGACGTGCGGAGTCGCCGCGCCCAGCTGAAGCGCGACCTGAAGGCAGGCCGCCAGCCGATTCACGAGCTTCTGCTCAAGCCACCGGAGTTCCTCGAGACCGCGAAGGTCTTCGATCTCCTGCTGGCCGTGCCCAAGTACGGTCGCGTGAAGGTCAACAAGATTCTCACGCAGTGCCGCATCTCGCCCAGCAAGACGATCGGGGGACTCTCCGAGCGTCAGCGGGGCGAGCTCGTGGCGTTGATGCGGCGGCGCTAGCCACGCGCCGCCGCCTCAGCGACAGCCCAGCTCCGTGCTCTCCCCAGCGGTTTTCGTCATCACCGGGCCGTCAGGCGTCGGGAAGGGCACGCTTATCCGCGGCCTGCTCGAGCGCGTGCCCGAGCTCGAGCTGGCGGTCTCGGCCACGACCCGCCCGCCCCGGCCGGGCGAGCGTGACGGCATCGACTATCACTTCCTCTCGGCCGATCAGTTCCAGGCGCACGTCGATCAGGGGGACTTCCTCGAGCACGCGAGCTACTCGGGCAACCGCTACGGAACCTTGCGCTCCGAGCTCGAGCGCCGGCTGAGGGCGGGCGCGCCCGTCGTCCTCGAGATCGAGGTCCAGGGGGCACGCCAGGTTCGCTGCGCCATGCCCGACGCCGTCGCCGTGTTCATCGCACCGCCCTCGGCCGAAGCGTTGCGCGCGCGCCTCGTCGGACGGGGCACCGACGCCCCCGAGCAGGTCGACGTCCGTATGCAGACCGCCGAGCGCGAGCTCGAGGCGCGGCGCGAATTCGCCCACGTGATC
Organism: uncultured Solirubrobacterales bacterium; assembly: GCA_963795525.1. Classification (GTDB taxonomy): domain Bacteria; phylum Actinomycetota; class Thermoleophilia; order Solirubrobacterales; family Solirubrobacteraceae; genus Palsa-465. Next base: position 1,273,913 of record CAWCIA010000003.1, on the reverse strand, counting down.
GTCAATGACCGCCTCGAGCAGGCGGTTTCCGAGCTCGAAGGGATCGTCCGCAGGTCGATCGATGGCCAGACCGGGGCCCCCGCTCGCTAACCTAAGCGTTCCCCTAAGAAACGGACTGCATCAGAGATGATCTCTCCCCGCATCGACAAGCTCCTCGAGCACGTCGACTCCGACTATGCGAGCGTGATCGTCGCCGCCAAGCGCGCGCGTCAGATCAACTCCTATTACCACAACCTCGGCGAGGGCACGTTCGACGAGTTCCCGCCGCCGATGGTCGAGACCCGCTCGAAGAATTACCTGACGATCGCGCTCGAAGAGGTCGCTCAGGGCAAGCTGAAGTACCACTACCGGTAGGTCGGCGAGCCCGTGCCCCGGTTGCTCCTTGGCGTGAGCGGCGGGATCGCGGCCTACAAGACGCTCGAGCTGGCCCGCCTGGCCATCAAGGCGGGCCACTCCGTACGCGTGATCCAGACGAAGCGCAGCGAGGCGTTCGTCGGGCGGGCCTCGTTCGAGGCCATCACCGGGGCGCCCGTGCTCGGCAGCGAATTCGAGCGTGACCCGGCACGCGGCGCCTACCCCGGCGAACCGGTGCCCGACCGCGCGCCGATCAGCCATCTCGCGCTCGTCGAGCGGGCCCAGCTGTACGTCATCGCGCCCGCGAGCGCGAACACGCTGGCCAAGCTGGCGCACGGTCATGCCGACAACCTGCTCACCACCGCGGCCCTCGCGGCTCCGTGCCCGGTCGTCGTCGCCCCGGCCATGAACAACCGGATGTACGAACACGCGGCGACCGCGGCCAACCTCGACGCCCTGGTGCACCGGGGCGTGCACGTCATCCCGCCTGGGGAAGGCGACCTTGCCTCGCACGGCGAGCACGGCGTCGGCCGCCTGGCCGAGCCGGCAGAGATCCTCGACGCATGCGAGACGATCCTCCGCGCGCCGGCGCGCGGGAAGCAATCACGCTGGCCGGGCGTCCGTGTACTCGTGACCGCCGGCGGGACCCGCGAGCCGATCGACAGCGTCCGCTACGTCGGCAACCACTCCTCCGGCCGCATGGGCTACGCGCTCGCCGAGCGCGCCGCGGTCCGCGGCGCCGAGGTCACCGTGGTCGCGGCGAACGTGGCGCTTTCGTCGCCTCCGGGCGTCGAGGTCGTGCCGGTCGTCACCGCGGCCGAGCTCGGCGCGGCCTGCGAGCAGCGCTTCGCCGCCTGCGACGTGCTTCTCATGAGCGCCGCCGTCGCGGACTTCCGTCCGGCCCAGGCGGCCGCGGGCAAGCTCAAGAAGGACGAGGGCGTGCCCACACTCGAGCTCGAGCCGACCGCCGACGTGCTGAGCGCGCTCACCGGACGGCGCCGCCCAGGGCAGCTTCTCGTCGGCTTCGCCGCCGAGCACGGAAACGGGGCCGCGGCCAACGGCCGCGACAAGCTGATGCGCAAGCGCCTCGATGCCATCGTCGTCAACGACATCTCGAGACCGGGGATCGGCTTCGATGCCGACGCCAACGAGGTGACGATCATCACCGCAGCGGGTACCGAGAAGCTGATCCCGCATGCGGCCAAAGCCGCAATTGCCGATGCGATCCTCGACGAGGTCGAGGGGCTGTGGTCGGCGACACAGGAGTGAGGGATGGAACCAGAGCAGGTTGCGCCGCCGCCACTCATTGAGCCATTCGCGGCGCTGGCACGGAGGTTGGCCCAGAACATCTCGGCGGCGGTCCAGGTGCGCCCGAAGACGCTCGAGCACGTCATCGTCGCGCTCCTCGCCGAGGGGCACGTGCTCATCGAGGACTATCCCGGCGTGGGCAAGACGGCCCTGGCTCGCGCCATCGCGCGCTCGATCGACTGTCAGTTCGCGCGCGTGCAATGCACCTCGGATCTCCTGCCGGCTGACGTGGTCGGCACGAACGTCTACGACGCGCGCGAGCAGCGCTTCCAGTTCCGACCGGGTCCGGTGTTCGCCAACATCGTCCTCGTCGACGAGATCAACCGCGCGTCGCCGAAGACGCAGTCGGGCCTGCTCGAGTGCATGCAGGAGCGCTCGGTGACCGTCGACGTGCACACCCACGAGCTCGCCAAGCCGTTTCTCGTGCTCGCCACCCAGAACCCGGTCGAGTACGAGGGCACCTACCCGCTGCCCGAGGCCCAGGTCGACCGCTTCATGGTCCGGGTCTCCCTCGGTTATCCCCCCCCGTCGGCCGAGGCGAGCATGCTCGCCGAGCACGGCGCTGGGGATCGTGTCCTCGCGCTCACCCCGGTGACCGACGCGGCGGAGATTCTCGCCGCCCAGGAGACCGCCGCCGCCGTCCACACCTCAGGCGCGCTGCGCGAGTACGTCGTCGCGCTGCTGTGGCGCACGCGCGAGGACTCGCGGGTCGAGCTCGGGGCGAGCCCGCGGGCGGGGCTCATGCTCCTGCGCGCGGCCAAGGCGCACGCGCTCATGCGCGGGCGCGAGCACGCGCTCCCCGACGACGTCCAAGCGCTGGCCGAGTCGGTGCTCGCGCATCGCCTGCTCCTACGACCGGAATGCTCCCGCGCCGTCGCGCGGGACGTGATCGCCGACGCGATCGCGGCGGTCACAGCGCGGTGAACTGGCCGCGCCGCGCAGCTGGTGTGGTCGCGTGCGGGGTCCTGCTCACGATCACCGCGTTTGCCTTCGACGTTTCCCCGCTGCTTGTGCCCGGAGTCGCCTTCACCGCGATCGGTGTGCTCTCGCCGCTCCTGGTCTGGCTGACCGCCCGTGGCACCGATGTCCGACGCGTCCCGGGACAGAACGAGGCGGTCGAGGACGTTCGCTTTACGAGCATGGTCGAGGTTCACGGAGGCCCGCTCGGGCTTCGGGGCGCCGAGCTGCGTGATCCGCTCGGCGGCCATACCGTGCCCGTGACGCTCCTGCCGGCGATCGGAAGCGACCGGATCGCTCACATCGAGGTCGTGGCCAGCTTCTCCCGGCGCGGGCGCAAGCGCCTGGCCCCGCCCGAGCTGTATATCCGCGACCCGCTCGGTCTGGCGCCCCTCGTGCGCGTGCGCAGCGACGCTCAGGAGCTGCTCGTGCTTCCGCGCACCGAGCCCGTGCGCTGGCGCTCGCGGGTCGGCATGGGGGCACGGCACGCCCTCGATCACGGCTCGCTCGCCGACGCCTTCGACGCCAACGACATCGACGGCCTGCGCCCCTATCGGCCGGGGACGCCCGCTTCGCGCATCCACTGGCCCGCGCTGGCTCGTGGCGTGGGACTGCTCGAACGCCGCATGCGCGCCGATCACGAGTCACGGCCGCTCGTCGTGCTCGACACGCGCTGCGCCGAGGGGGAGATCGAGCGGCTCGACGCCGCCGTGCGTGCGGCCGCCTCGCTCGTGCTCGAGCTCGCCCAGCGCGGCGGCTGCGGCCTGCTCGCCTCGGGCGACACCCGGATCACCGAGGTCGACGCGCGCCTGAACGGCTGGCACGCCGCCCGGACGCGCCTGGCCCTCATCGAACCGGCACGCCGAGCCCCCTCCCTCGTCGCCCGGCGCCGTCCCGGCGCGCTCTATTACGTGGGCGCCGACAGCGCGGTTCGGCCACCTCAGTTCGTCCGCGACTCGGGGACGATCCTCGTGCTCCCGATCTCCGTCGCACCGCCCGCGGCGTGGCTCGTCCGCTTCGAGGTGGCCGGCTGCATCGGCTACCGCCACGGCGTGCGCAGCCGTGAGCTCGACTCCGCGTCGAAGGCGGCCACGTGATGAGCTCGGGCAGCCCGGCCGTTCCCGGCGCCGGTTCCCCGTGGATTGGCCGCGCGTCAGCTCCGTCGGTGCCGGCGTTCAGCCGGCCCGTTATCCGCCTGATCGCCTTCTCCGGGCTCGCGCTCTACGGGACGGTGCGCTGGGGGACGCTGCTCGCGCCCGCGCCCACCTCGAGGTTGGTCGGACTGGTCGCCATCGCCCTCCTTCTCGCCGCGCTCGGCCCTCTCCTGGCCGGTCGCAGCCGGGTCCTGGCCGTGATTTTCGCGGTCCTCGCCGCGGTGGCCATGCTCGCCGTGTGCGGGCTGCCGCTGCACTGGATCCGCCACCTGCGCATCGCCGTGAGCGCACGTGCGATCGGCAACGGCCTGTCCGCTCTGCCCGCGCTTCTCGTGCCCTACCGCGGGACCGAGCAGGGGGTCCGCATGGTCCTCCTCATGGGCGCGGCCGTGCTCCTGTTCGACGCGGCGCTCATGGCGGCCTTCGCCATGCCGACGCCCTGGCGGCTCCGGGACCGCGCGGGGACCGGGGAGGCAGGGGGGGAGGGGGGTGACCTGCGCCGGGCGGTCGCCGCGCTTCCGCTCATCGCCCTCGCCGCCGTGCCTCTCACACTCGTTCCGGCGCGGCTTCCCTACGTCCAGGGCTTCTTCGTCTTCGTCCTCCTGGCCACACTCGTGTGGGGCGAGCGGCTGCCCCGAAGCGCGACGCCCGCCGGCGTCGTCTTCTGCGCGGTGGCGGTCGCCGGCGCGATGGTGCTCGCGCCCGCGCTCGACAGCCACAAGCCGTGGATCAACTACCGCTCGCTCGCGGGGGATATCGGCGGCAACGCAGCCGAGGCGTTCAACTGGAACCAGGGGTACGGTCCGCTCAACTGGCCGCAAAACGCCCGCCAGGTCCTCGAGGTGAAGGCGACGAGCGGCGACTACTGGAAGGCCGAGAACCTCGACGTCTTCAATGGCACCGGGTGGAGCGCGGAGAGCGCGGCCGTGGAAGCGCCGGCGGGCGGCGTCACATCCGCGACGCTCAAGCGCTGGACACAGCGCATCACGGTCACGCTCGACGGCATGACGACGACCGACATCATCGGGCCGGGCGAGCTCGCCGACCCGACGCACAGCACCGAGCCGGTCACGACGGGCGTGAGCGCGGGCCGGTACGTGGCCATGACCCAGCTCGGACCGGGCGACACGTACACCGTCAAGTCGTACTCGCCGCACCCCACGGCGGCGCAGCTCGCCGCGGCTGGGACGGCGTACCCGGGCAGTCAGTTCCTCGACCAGGAGCTCACGGTCACGCTGCCGCCGTCTCCGGCCAGCACCGGGTACGGGAACGAGTCAACGGTCTTCATCCCGCCCTATGGGAGCGGCCTCGACGTCATCCAGAGCGACAACGGCCAGAACGGCGCCGCCCTGCTCGCCGCCTCGCGCTATGAGCGTGTGTACGCACTCGCGCAGAGCCTGAAGGCCGGAACGACGACCGCCTACCAGTTCGTCGAGAACGTCAAGCGCTACCTCCAGCACGGGTACGCCTACGACCAGAACCCCCCAGACAGCCCGCTGCCGCTCGTCAGCTTCCTCTTCCAGACCAAGGTGGGCTACTGCCAGCAGTTCGCCGGGGCGATGGCGCTCCTGCTGCGTTTTGGGGGGGTGCCCGCGCGCGTCGCCGTCGGCTTCACTCGCGGCCAGTACAACGCCAACACTCACCGCTGGGACGTCACCGACTTCGATGCCCACGCGTGGGTCGAGGCGTTCTTCCCCGGCTACGGATGGGTCGAGTTCGACCCCACGCCCGCGAGCGCGCCCGCGCTGGCCAAGACCGTCGCGGAGCCGACACTCCCGGCGGCCAACGCGCCCAAGACGAAGAAGTCGACCGCTGTGCTGAGCTCGCACGGACTCGGGTCCTCCCGCAGCACGACGGCGGCACGGGCGAGCCACGGCTCCGGTGGCTCCTCCGATCTGCTCATCCCGGCCCTGATCGTGCTCCTCGTCCTCGCGGGCGCCGGCATCGTCATCACGCGGCCCCTGCACCGGCCCGAGCTGGAGGACCTCGTCGCCGAGCTCGAGCGCGCCTTCGCGCGCACCGGGCGGCCGATCACGCCGGAGGTGACCTTGAACGAGATCGAGCACCGCCTGGAGGGCACCCCTGGGGCCGAGGCCTACGTTCGGAGGCTCCGGCACGCCCGCTACGCCGACGAGGCGCAGCTGCCAACCGCGGGCGAGCGCCGTGCCCTGCGCACGGCGCTGCGCTCAGGGCTGGGGATCGTGGGCGCGCTCCGGGCCCTCTGGGCGGTGCCGCCCCGCCGGCCGCCCGTGCGGCGCGCGGCAGGCGCCGGGGAAGAGCAGACCGCGGGCATACACTGAGTTCACACATGGACGACGTCTACGAGCTCTACGTGAAGGGAACCGAGCTTCTCGAGGCCGGACACAATCACCAGGCGACGATCCCCCTGTCGCGCGCGCGGGACCTCGCCCCGGACAAGACGTCGATCCGCGAGGCGCTGGGCCGCGCGCTCTTCCACACCCAGCGCTACGAGCAGGCCGCCACCGAGTTCGAGGCGGTCATCGACCGCGCGCCCACGAACGACTTCGCCCTGTTCTGCCTGGGGCGCTCGCTCCAGATGCTCGGTCGCCACGCCGAGGCCCGCAAGCCCCTCGCTCTGGCGGCGACGCTCCAGCCGTCGCGGCGCGACTACCGGCTGTACCGGGACCGGGCCCGAGCGGCCGCGGCGCGGAGCTGACGCGGTCCGTCGGGGTGCTTCGGGCATCTTGTCCGCATAGCGGAGAAGATGCCCAAACCCCGGCTCAAAACCGAGGCGCAAGCGCCGCTCGGGGCCGTCGCCCGCGTCCGCCGTCGAGCGGCTGCGCGGGGTCATTCCGAGGGCACTTGCGCCCCCGCATCGGCCCGCTCGGAATGACCACGCACAGCCCGCACGCAGCCCAAACGCCGCTGCAGCCTCGCCCGAGCGGTGCTACGCTGAGGCCCACAGCTTTCGTTGCCGGGCGCTCCCGGCGGTCGTACCCGGAAGTGGGCGCTCGCCCGCTTTTTTTTATGAGTTTTGCGTTGGTCAGTACGGAGGAGATCGTGAGTTCACTGCAAGCGGAAATCGAGGCCAGGCTCGCTGCCAGCGAGCCCGACGTCGAGGTGCTGCTCGCCGAGGTCGTCGGAGGCGGGACGCTGCGCCTGTTCGTCGACCATCCGTCCGGGGTGACGCTCGAGTTGTGCGAGCGCGTGTCCGAGCGGCTCACCGACTACCGCGAGCGCTACGCGCTCGAGGTCTCCTCGCCGGGCAGCGATCGTCCGCTGACCAAGCCCCAGCATTTCACTCGCTATATCGGCCGCCATGCCCGTGTGCGACTGCGCGAGGCCCGAGATGGTCACAAGAGCCTGACCGGTGAGCTGGTCGGCGCTTCCGAGCAGGAGGTCACGCTGGCGGCCGGCGACGGGATCGTCACGATCCCCTATGACCAGATCGCCCGATCCAACCTCGTCCCCGGAGACTGAACCATGTCGAGAGAGATCGTCGAGGCCGTACGGGGCCTCGCTGCCGAGAAGAACATCTCCAGCGAGAAGCTGATGGAGGCGCTCGAGGACGCGCTGCTCTCGGCGTACAAGAAGACCCCCGGATCGGCTCCCTATGCGAAGGTCGAGATGGACCGGGACAGCGGCGATTTCAAGGTGTGGGAGCTCAAGATCCCGCCGGAGCTCGAAGAGCAGCTGCTCGTCGAGGCGACGACCGACCAGCAGCCGACGGTCGACCCCGAGACGGGGGAGATGCGCGAGCCGCCGGAGCCGGAGATCGACCTCGAGAAGCTCAAGGAGTACGAGGACGAGATCGAGACCGAGGACGTCACGCCCCACGACTTCGGCCGGATCGCCGCGCAGACGGCCAAGCAGGTCATCTTGCAGCGGATCCGCGAGGCCGAGCGGGACATGATGTTCGAGGAGTACCGCGACCGCGTGGGCGAGCTCATCACCGGCATCGTCCAGCAGTCGGATTCGCGTTACACGCTCGTCCAGCTGCGTGAGCGCGTCGAGGCGCTGCTGCCCAAGTCCGAGCAGGTCGAGGGTGAGCGCTACGACCACTCCCAGCGGATCAAGGCCGTCATCAAGGACGTCTCGAACTCGACCAAGGGCCCGAGCATCATCGTCTCGCGCCGTGACCCGGAGCTGATCAAGTCGCTCTTCGAGCTCGAGGTCCCAGAGATCGCCGACGGCCTCGTCGAGATCACCGGCGTGGCCCGCGAACCCGGCTACCGGTCGAAGATCGCCGTCGTCTCGCACGTCGACGGGGTCGACCCGGTGGGGGCGTGCGTCGGCCCACGCGGATCGCGCGTGCGCATGGTCGTCTCCGAGCTCCGCGGCGAGAAGATCGACATCATTCCCTACAACGACGAACCGGCTCGCTTCGTGGCCAAGGCCCTCTCACCCGCGCGGGTGCGGGAGGTCCTCGTCGACGACGCGGGCAAGCAGGCGACGGTCATCGTGCCCGACGATCAGCTTTCGCTCGCCATCGGCCGCGAGGGGCAGAACGCCCGCCTGGCCGCGCGCCTCACCGGCTGGCGCATCGACATCCGCTCCGAGACCGAGTTCGCGGCCGAGGAGGCCGAGCACGGCTACGAGGAGGAGGAGGCGCAGGGCCGCTGCGCGGCGATCCTCTCGAATGGCCGCCGCTGCCCGAACGCCGCCCTGCCGGGGTCGCGCTACTGCGGCATCGAGGCCCACCAGTCCCTGGCGGGTAAGGACACTGACCGCGTCGAGGCGGGCGACGCCGGCAGCTAACCCGCCGGCGAGGTCGATCTACACTCAGGTGTTCTGTGAATAAACGCGTCCACGAGATAGCCAAGGAACGAGGCCTTCAGCCGAAGGAGGTCCTCAGCCAGCTGCAGGCGGCCGGGCTCGACGTCAAGGCGTCGTCCTCGACCGTCGACGAGGCCGTAGCTCAGCGCGTGCTCGGCAACGGCGGCTCGGCGGCCAGCGCGTCGGGAAGCGCAGCGGCCAAGGCCGCGTCGGGCTCCGGCGCCAAGGCGCCGGGCTCCAAGGGGGCGCCGAGCTCGAAGGCCGCGGCGAGCTCCCCGGCGAAAGCCGCGCCGAGCGCATCCGGGAACTCCGCCCCGACGGCCAAGCCGGGCGAGGCACCGCCTGCCCCGACTCGCACCCTACGCCGCGTCCGCATCGACGGCGGCGACGGGGGTGGCCGCGGCTCCGGACGCAGCCAGCGCTCCTCGGCTCCGAGCGCCGAGCCGCGTCGTCCGGTGGCGACGCCGCGCCCGAGTGCCGTCACGCCCCGTCCGGACCCTCGTCGCGGCGCCGATCCGCTTCCCGACCCACGCCGGGCCAACCCGTCCGCCGATCCTCGCCGCGCGAGCGCTCCGCAGGTGCCCCAGACCGATCCGCGCCGCCAGAATCGTCCCGCGGCCGATCCCCGCCGGGCCACGCCGCAGGCCGATCCGCGCCGGGATGCAGCCCAGGCCGATCCGGGCCGAGCGGCTCCGCCGGCAGACCCGCGCCCCGCCGCCCCGGCTGCTGATCCCCGGCGCCGAGCGCCAGCGGCCGATCCGCGCCGAAGCGCTCCGGCCGCGGAGCCGCGTGGCCCCGCCGCCCAGCCGGACCCGCGTCGCCTCGCCGCCTCGACCGATCCCCGCCGGCTCGCCGCGCAGGCGGACCCACGCCGCGCCCAGGGCGGCCAAGGCCAGGCGCCCGCGACCCCGCCGCGCTCTCAAGCCCCTGCGAATGCCCCGCGCGGCCAGGCGGCGGCCGAGGCCGCGCCTCAGGCAAGCGCGGCGGAGGCTCCGACGCGTGCCCCCGAGACCCCCGAAGCTCCCGGCCAGGCCGGCCAGGCCGCAGACGGCGCCCACAAGCGTCCAACCCGCGACTCCCTCCAGGGTGAGCGCGCTCCCGGCAACGCCGGCGGCCGCCGGCGGGTGGTCATCGACTCGCAGGCCTCGCGCCGGGCACCCGGCGGCGGAGGCCCGCCGCAGTCCAACCAGCCACCGCGCCGTCAGCGCCGTGGCCGGCGCCGGCGCGGCGTCTACGACGAAGAGGCCGAGTCGCGTCCGTCGCGTACGGCCGTCGTCGAGCCCGATGTGATCCGCATCAACTCGGGCTCCACGGTCAAGGACGTGGCCGAGTACCTGGGCGTCTCGACGCCCGAGGTCATGAAGAAGCTGATGGCGCTGGGCGAGATGAGGACGCTCACCACGACGCTGCCCGACGACACGATCGAGGTCCTGGCCGGCGAATTCGGCAAGGACGTCGAGGTCGTGCACTCCGACGACGAAGTCGTCGACGAGCCGGTGTTCGACGACGCCGATGAGGACCTTGTCGAGCGCCCGCCGGTCGTCACGATCATGGGCCACGTCGACCACGGAAAGACCTCGCTGCTCGATGCCGTCCGGGAAACCGAGGTGGCCGCGGGCGAGGCCGGCGGCATCACCCAGCACATCGGCGCCTACCAGGTCCACAAGGACGACAAGATCGTCACCTTCCTCGACACTCCGGGCCACGAGGCGTTCACGGCCATGCGGGCTCGCGGCGCCAAGGTCACCGACATCGCGGTCATCGTCGTCGCGGCCGATGACGGCGTGAAGCCGCAGACCCAGGAGGCGGTCGATCACGCCAAGGAGGCGGGTGTCCCCATGCTCGTCGCCGTCAACAAGATCGACAAGGAGGGCGCGCAGCCCGACCGCGTCCGCGCCGAGATGGCCCAGCTCGGCCTCCAGCCCGTCGAGTGGGGCGGCGAGACCGAGTTCGTCAACGTCTCGGCCAAGACGAAGGAGGGCCTCGAGGATCTCCTCGACACGATCCTCGTCATGGCTGAGGTCGAGGAGCTTCGGGCCAACCCCGATGCGCCCGCGTCGGGCACGGTCATCGAGTCAAAGCTCGATCCCGGCCGTGGCCCGGTGGTCACCATCCTCATCATGCGCGGCACCCTCGAGGTGGGGGACGCACTCGTGGCGGGCGCCCACTGGGGACGGGTCCGGGCCATGAACGACTTCACGGGCAACCGCGTCGCCCAGGCCCAGCCGGGCGAGCCGGTCGAGGTCCTCGGCTTCGACGGCGTTCCCGAGGCGGGCGAGCACGTCCACGTCGTCGACCACGAGCGCCGCGCCCGGCAGCTCGCCAACGAGCGCGCCACGCGCCTGAAGGCCGAGTCGCTGGCCCGCCGCTCGGGCAAGAAGATCTCGCTCGAGGACATCTTCGCCAGCGGTCAGAAGGAGCTCAACCTCGTGCTCAAGGCCGACGTGGCGGGGTCACTCGAGGCCATCGAGGACGAGATCGCCAAGCTGCCGCAGGACGAGGTCTCGGTCAACGTCATCCGCCGGGCCGTCGGTGCGGTCACCGAGTCCGACGTCATGCTCGCCGCGGCCTCCGATGCGGTCATCCTTTCCTTCAACGTCCGGCCCGTCGGCGACGCGCGGGCGGTGGCCGAGCGTGAGGGCATCGAGATCCGCCACTACTCGGTCATCTACCGGGCGATCGAGGAGCTGCGCGACGCCATGCAGGGCATGCTCGCGCCGGAGGAGGTCGAGGAGACCCTCGGCACGGCCGAAGTGCGCCAGATCTTCCGCGCGTCGCGGGTGGGCACCATCGCCGGCTCGCACGTCACCGATGGCCGCATCACTCGAGGCTCGAAGGTCCGCCTCGTGCGAGACGGCACCGTCGTCTACGACGGCGAGATCGCCAGCTTGCGCCGGTTCAACGAAGACGTCCGCGAGGTCGCCTCCGGTTACGAATGCGGCATCGTGCTCAGGGACTTCGCCGACATCAAGGAGGGTGACGTGCTCGAGGCGTACGCCACCCGCCAGGTCGAGCGCGAGCTGGCCTGAGCGAGGCGTGTCGCAGAGCGGCTTCGTCGCTGTGCTCGTCATCGACCTGCACTTTCCCGAGTCGGGGAGCCTGAAGAGCAAGCGCAAGGAGCTCTCCTCGATCAAGGCGCAGCTGCACGCGCGGCTTGGCGCAGCCGTCTCGGAGGTGGCGTTTCAGGACCTCTGGCAGCGGGCACGCCTTACCGCCGCACTGACCGGCGGATCACTCTCCGCACTGCAGGCGGCGGCCGACCAGCTCGAACGATGGGTGCTGATGCGCTGGCCCGAGAACGTCCACGTGCAGTGCGTGATCACGTCGGTGGAGGAACTGTATGAGTGAACGCTCACATCGGCGTGCCGGGGCAGTGAGGGAAGGGATAGGATGAGCGGCGGCCGCATGCGTCGCGTCGACGAAGCGCTGAGGGCAGTCCTCAGTGACGCGATCGCAACCGAGATCTCCGATCCGCGTGTCGGATTCGTAACCGTGACCGCAGTCCAGACCAGTCCCGACCTGCGCCATGCCCGCGTGTACGTGAGCATTCTCGGTGACGAGCAGGCACGGGAGCAGACGCTCCAGGCCCTCCAGGCCGCGCACGGCTTCCTCCAGAGTCGTGTGGCCGCTCAGCTCACGCTCAAGCACACGCCGCTGCTCGCCTTCCGCTTCGACCCCTCCGTGCAGCGGGGCATGCGCATCTCGGCCCTTCTCGATCAGGAAGCAACGCACAATGGGTGAGAACGGAATCGCAGCCGACCGCGAGCTCGTGCTCGAAGAGCTTCGGGCGGCCGAAAAGCTGATCGTCGTCACACACGAGAATCCCGACGGCGACGCCCTGGGCTCGCTCATCGCCATGCAGGGCGTCCTGAGCGAGCTGGGCAAGCTCTGCGTGATGTTCATCGCGGAGCGCGAGTTTCCCCTCCCGCAGGAGTACAGCTTCTTTCCCCTCGAGAATCTGACCACCGTGCCGCCGCCGGACCTCGAGGAGTGCACGATCGTCTTTTTGGACTGCGGCAACCTCGAGCGCAACCCCGCGACGGCCTTCCAGCGCCCCGGCGCTCACATCCTCAACGTCGACCACCACCACGACAACACCCGCTTCGGCACCGTCAACCTCGTCGTCCCCGAGGCCTCGTGCACGGCCGAGATCGTGTGGGACCTCATGCACGGGCTGGGCGTGCAACCGACACACACCATCGCCGAGGCCCTGTACGTCGGGCTGATCACGGACACCGGGCGGTTCATGTACCAGAACACCACGGCTCGCGCGCATCTCATGGCGGCCGAGCTCATCGAGGACGGCGTTGACGTCCACGAGATGTATCGCCGCGTCTACGAGGGCGTGCCCTATGGCAAGCTCGCGCTCCTCGCCCGCGGACTGGCCAACATCGAGCGCTACGACGACGGCCGGCTGACCCTCACCGGTCTGACGGCCGAGGACTTCGAGCGCTCCGGCGCTGAGGAGAGCTATTCGGAGGGTGTGGTCGACCATCTCCGCGCGCTGGCGGGCACCGCCGTGGCCGCGCTTGTGCGCGACCGCCTCTCCTGCCCGAGCGGCGAGCGCCAGCGCAAGGTCTCGTTGCGTTCGAGCGACGGTCGCGTCGACGTCTCACGCATCGCGCGCCTCCAAGGCGGCGGCGGGCATCGCCAGGCCGCCGGCTTCTCCACCGTCATGGAATGGGATGACCTTGTCGCCTTCCTGCGCGAAGCGGTCGCCGAGCAGCTCGCGGCCCCCGCAGCGCAGACCTGAGAGACCTGACGGGAGGAGCGCGTGAGCCCCACGGGCGTCGTCCTCTTCGACAAGCCGGCCGGTATCACCTCGCATGATGCCGTGGCGCAGATGCGCCGGCGGGTCGGACGTGGGGTCAAGGTCGGACATGCCGGCACGCTCGACCCCTTCGCCACCGGGCTGCTCCTCATCCTGATCGGGCGCGCGACGCGCGTGCAGCGCTTTCTCATGGCGCTGCCCAAGACCTACGAGGCGACGGCCTGCTTCGGCGCGGTCTCGAGCACGGGCGACCCCGAGGGGGACATCGTCGTGACCGGAGCCGTCCCCGAGGGCGATCTGCCGCTGCCCACGGGGCGACTGCGCCAGCGGCCCCCGGCGTACTCGGCGGTCAAGGTCTCCGGCCGCCGGTCGTATGCGCTGGCGCGAGCCGGCGTCGCCGTGGAACTCGCCGAGCGCGAGATCGAGGTCTTCCGCTTCGAGGAGCGCTGGCGTCGGGGGGACCGTCGTGCCTACACGATCGAATGCTCCTCGGGCACGTACGTGCGTAGCCTCATCGCCGAGCTCGGTGACGCCTACTGCGAGGAGCTGCGCCGTACGTCGATCGGCGCCTTCGCGGTCGAGGATGCCGATCCGGATCGGATCGTGGAACTCGACCAGGCGCTCGCCTTCCTGCCCCGGGTCGCGCTCGAGGGCGAGTCCGCGCGGCGCGCTGCGCACGGCGTCGCGGTCGACGCGAACCCCCGCTCGGCAGTCGGAGACTTCGTCCGCCTCACCGACGGCGACGGCCTCATCGCACTGGCCGAGCCACGTCCCGACGGCACCCTGAAGCCGGTGATCGGGCTCCGTGGCTAGCCTTCCGCGCCGATGCGCGTGACCCAGCTGAGAGATGCCGAGAGACGGCCCCGCCGCATCGCCGTGGGCGAGTTCGACGGCGTCCACCTCGGACACCGCGAGGTCATCCGCGGCAACGACACCGTGCTCACCTTCGAGCCGCACCCACTGCGCGTCGTGCGCCCGGAGGCGGCGCCGAAGCTCCTCACCAGCCTGGAGGCCAAGGCCGAGCTCGTCGCCGGGCTCGGGGTCGAGGAGCTCGTGGTCATCCCCTTCGACGAAGGGTTCGCCAACCAGACCCCGCGGGCGTTCATCGACGACGTCCTCGTCGGCCGCCTTGGAGCCACGCATGTGTCCGTGGGCGAGAACTTCCGCTTCGGGCATGGGGCAGCGGGTGAGCCGGCGCTGCTGGCCGCCGACCCCCGCTTCGACACGCGCGTGGTCGACCTCGTCGAGGTCGAGGGCGAGGTCGTCTCCTCCAGCCACATCCGGGGCCTCGTGCTGGCGGGCGACGTCGGAGCGGCCGCCACCCTGCTGGGTGCGCCGTTTCGCCTCCGCGGCGAGGTCGTCCCGGGGGACCGGCGCGGTCGCGAGCTCGGCTTCCCCACGGCCAACATCGTCCCCGACGAGGCCCTCGTGTGCCCGGGCCACGGCGTCTACGCCGCCCTGGCCGACGGCGACTGCGCCGCCGTGAACGTCGGCGTGCGCCCCACGTTCGGCACCGGCCGGGCCGTCCTCGTCGAGGCCTACCTCCTCGATCAGGACATCGACCTCTACGGCCGCGAGCTCACCGTCGAATTCCTCGCCCGGCTGAGGGGCGAGCGCCGCTTCGAATCCGTGGACGCGCTCGTCGAACAGATGCACCGCGACGTCGAGCGGACACGCAGCCTGTGCGCGGAGTTCGCCGAACGTGGCGCCGAGAAACCCTGCTAGCCTGCGACCCCGCATGTCATTGACCAAGGCACGTAAGCACGAGCTCGTCGAGCGCTTCGGCGCGGGCGAGGCCGACACCGGCCGCACCGAGGTCCAGGTCGCGCTGCTCACCGAGCGGATCAACCAGCTCACCGGGCATCTCCGCACCCACAGCAAGGACCACCACTCACGCCGCGGCCTGCTCATGCTCGTCGGCAAGCGCCGCCGGCTCCTCAACTACCTTCAGCACAGCGACCTCGAGCGCTACCGCGCGCTGATCCGCGAGCTCGGCCTGCGGCGGTGATCGCGCCGGGCACGCCGGCGCCGGAGTTCACGCTGCGCCGCGAGGACGGCAGTGCGTTCACGTGCGCCGACCTGGCGGGGACGACGACGGTTCTCGTCTTCTACCCGTTCGCCTTCTCGCCCGTGTGCACGGACCAGCTCTCGCTCTACCAGGAGGTCGTGGACGAGTTCACGGCCCGTGGAGCCACGCTCTACGGCGTCTCGTGTGACGCGGGGTACTCGCAGAAGGCCTTTCGCGATCAGCTCGGAGTGAGCATCGAACAGCTCTCGGACTTCGAGCCCAAGGGCGCGACGTGCCGGGCCTTCGACGCCTATCACCCGGGTGGCTTTCCCCAGCGCGCGCTGGCCATCATCGGGCCCGATCAAGTCGTCAGCTGGAGCTACCAGGCCGCGTCGCCGGGCGAGCTTCCCGGGGCGAACCTCATCTTCGACGGCTTGGCCCAGACCGCGGCCTCCCCCTGAGGGAGCTCGGCTCCGCGCCCGTGCCGGAGCCGTCCGCCGAGGACCACATCCGCGGCCTGGCCGGTGCGCCGCTGGCCATCGAGTACGCGGACTTCGAGTGCCCGTTCTGCGCGGCACTCCACGAGCAGCTCAGGGACGCGCCCTGGCAGCGCGTCTTCCGTCACTTCCCGGTGCGCTCGAGTCATCCCCGGGCGTGGCCGGCGGCCTGCGCGGCCGAGGCAGCCGCGCTCCAGGGCCGGTTCTGGGAGATGCACGACCTGCTCTTCGCCGACCAGGCCCGCCTCGAGGACCCGCACCTGTGGGAGCGCGCGCAGGCCCTCGGACTCGACCTCGAGCGCTTCGAGTCCGATCGCCGCAGCGACGCGGTGCTCGAGCGTGTCCGACGTGACTTCGACTCCGGCATCCGCGCGGGCGTGGTGACCACGCCGACGGTCTTCGCCTCAGGCCGGATGCTCGCCGGGCGCTCGGCGGCGGACGAGCTCCCGTGCCTGCTCCGCTGAGCCGCCAGGCCGGGTCTCAGGACAGGAGCGCGGCGGCCGGCGCCGCCACGGCGACGGGCTCGAAGCGGGGGAGGGCGAGGACGAAGACCGAGCCCTCGCCGTTGCTGCGCACCGTGCACCGGCCCCCATGCCCCTTGGTGATGGCGTCGACGATGGCCAGCCCGAGGCCGACGCCGCCCGCCGAGCGCGTGCGGGCGGCATCGGCCCGGCCGAAGCGGGCGAAGATGCGCTCCAGCGCGTCCTCCGGGATGCCGCAGCCCTCGTCGTGGACCTCGATGACGAGCCGTCCCCGCCCGGCGTTGCGGGAACGGAGCTCGATGGCCGCCTGCTCGTCGGTGTACTTGACGGCGTTCTCGAGCAGGGCGTCGAGCGCCGCGCGGAGGCGCTCGGGGTCAGCGACGAGCGTCCCGGTGGCCAGCGGGCCGAGGCGCCAGGCGCGCGGAGCGAGCTCGGACCAGCGGACGAAGACGTCCTCGAGAAAAGGCTCGATGTCAAGCTCTGACATGCGCACGAACTCGGGATGACCCGCCGCGGCCAGGAGGAGGAGCCGTTCGATGATCCCGTCCATGCGCGCGAGCTCGTCGAGCGCGACACCGATCTCGGCCGCGTCACGCACGCGCCCGCGCAAGAGCTCGAGATGGCCGCGGGCGATCGTCACCGGGGTACGCAGTTCGTGCGAGGCGTCGTGGACGAAGCGCTCCTGGCGCTCGAGCATGGCCCGGCGATCCTCCGCGCGGCGTTCGGCGATCTCGAGCGCGGCCACGCGACGGCGGGCATGCCAGACCATGGCCAGGAACATCGCGGCCATGAGCGGGACCTCGAAGAGCTCGCCCCACTCCTGGACGTGGTCGAAGGCATCGAGGCTGATGGAAAAGGCGGTGATGGTCATCACCGCGGCGAGCACGAGGAGGGTCGCACGCAGCGGCCAGACGCGAAAGCCGTAGACGAGGGTCAGGCTGATCCACACGAAGTGGAAGGGGATCGTCTCCCATATCGGCCAGGCCACCATGGCCGCGTAGTTGCCCACGGCGAAGACGAGCCAGAGCACCTCGACGCCGTAGCGGCGCGCGAGCCCGCGCGGGTCAAGCTGCCGCGCGATACCCGGCATTCCGGACGGTCTCGATCGGGGCATCCGGTCCCAGGCGCCGGCGCAAGCGCCGGACGCAGACCTCGACGACATTCGAACGCGGGTCGAAGTCGTATCCCCAGACCTCGGCCAGCAGGCGCTGGCGGCTCACCACCTGGCCGCCGTGGCGCATGAGGAACTGCAGCAGCCGGAACTCGCGGTCGGACAGGTCGGCCACGACGTCGCCCACCCGCGCCTGGCGCCCGGCGAGGTCGAGCACGAGCCGTCCGACCCGAAGCTCGGCCTCCTCCTCGACGAAGCGCGCCCGACGCAGCTGGACACGCACACGGGCGAGCAGTTCGTCGAGCGAGAACGGCTTGGCGATGTAGTCGACGGCGCCAAGCTCGAAGCCCCGGAGCTTGGTGCGGAGGTCGCTGCGGGCGGAGAGCACGATGACCGGCAGATCGGGCACGTCGCGATGGAGCTCGCGGAGGATCTCGAGGCCGCCCCGGCCGGGGAGAAGGAGGTCGAGGATGATGAGGTCGTAGGGACTGGCGAGAGCGCGCGCGAGCCCCTGCTCGCCGTCGCCGGCGACGTCGACGGCCAGGCCCTCAGCCGCCAGCGCGCGGGCGACGAAATCGCGAATCCGCGCCTCGTCCTCAACGATCAAAACCCTCATCTCAACCCCCGCGGCACGATACACCGCGGTGGCGATGGCATGTACATGACTCGCAGATGACGCGTTGATGACACCACGGTCATATCCGTGACAGGACTTGCTCGAACGGCGTAAAACCTGCCCGCCCCGTATGACTTCTCTTACGAAGCGTCTCCTTGCCGTGATCGGCGTGACCGTCCTGGTGTGCGTCCTGCTCGGCCTCTACATCGGGCTCTACCTAACCAACGTGCCGGGGTCAGCCCAGGCCCAGACGACGTCGGCGGGGACGAGCCTCTACTTGGCCACCGTGCCCGCTGCCGCGCTGAACGACCCCCATCCGACCTGGGTCTCCTACTACGCCACGGACGCCAACGATCGGAACTGGCGGCACGTGACGACCTACGTACTCCCGGCCAACACGCTCGTGCACGTGACGATCTACCAGTTCGACTCGGCAACGGGCCTACGCAATGCCTTCATCTCCCAGGCCACGGGAACCGTCGGTAACGACTTCGCGCTGAACGGCAAAGCCACGCAGGCGATCGACCCCGATCTCGCCTCCCATGTGTTCGCCATCCCCGAGATCGGCCTCTCCGTCCCGCTCGCGGGCATCTCGGCCAACGCGAAGAACCCGTGCTCGAACGCGCCGTGCAATAACAGCTTCGACCACACGACGACCTCCTTCACGTTCAAGACTCCGGGGAAGGGCCTCTACCGCTGGCAGTGCTTCGTGCCATGCGGCGCCGGCTTCATCGAGGGCAACGGCGGGCCGATGCAGACCGTCGGGTACATGGACGGCTTCATCAAGGTCGTATGAGGAGCGCGGCGCGATGAGCTCGTCGGCCCACTTCCGGCGGCTGACGATCATCTGGCTGGTCAGCACGGTCATCCTGACGCCGCTCGTCGTCCTCGTGCTGGCCCCGATCGTCCCGCCGGGCAACCACACGGTGGAGGCGGCGGGCCAGGTGGCCGACAACACCGTCCTCTTCGGGCTCTCGACCCCGATCGCGCTGGCCGTGCTCGTGTTCTTCGGCTACTGCCTCTGGGCCTTCCACGAGCCCGACCCGGCCTCGGTGCTC
The DNA here is from genome assembly GCA_963795525.1 of uncultured Solirubrobacterales bacterium. GTDB lineage: Bacteria > Actinomycetota > Thermoleophilia > Solirubrobacterales > Solirubrobacteraceae > Palsa-465. The sequence goes on along the minus strand of CAWCIA010000003.1, from coordinate 1,254,860 downwards.
GAGGGACCGGCGATTCGCGGCCATGCCGGCATCCAGACGTGGTGGATCGCGGTGACCACGACAGTCGTGCTCTTCCTCGCCGCCTACGGGTCGGTTCGCCTCCTCTCCGACGGCTCGGGCGGCGGCCAGGGCCCGAATCCGATCGCCACGCCGAGCGGCGCGGGCAGCGCCCTGCAGGTCCAGGTCATCGCCCAGCAGTGGCAGTTCACCTACCGCTTCCCGGCCTACGGCGGAGTCGAGACCCAGCACCTCGAGCTCCCGGCCGACCGGATGATCGAGTTCCACGTCACCTCGCTCGACGTCATCCACTCCTTCTGGGCCTACCAGCTCGGGGTCAAGGCCGACGCCAACCCGGGCGTGGACAACATCGCCTACGTCCAGACCAAGGGCCCGTTCAGCTTCGACATCCACTGCGCTGAGCTCTGCGGCGTGTGGCACGGCTACATGTACGACACCGGCCACGTGGTCAGCGACTCGGAGTTCGCCGGCTGGATCGCCCAGCAGAAGCAGAACTACGCGCCGGCGACCAAGTCGCTGCCGCCGTACTCCAAGACGTACTTCCCGGATCCTCAGAGGAGAGGCGGATGAGCGCCATCGCGGTTCCCGCGAGCAGACAGCCGGCCTGGCGCCGGCTGATCGGCTTCAACCTGATCACCGGAATCATCGGCGCGATCATCGGCTACCTGATCGGCCAGATCATCGGGAATGCCATCCACGCGACGAGCATCACCTATTACTCGACGGAGGCCGGGCAGAGCGACATCGCGATCCTGCTCGGCTACTTCTTCGGCGTCCTCGGCTTCCTCGCCGGCCTTGGCTTCTTCAACTATCCGATCCGCCGCATGATGGGCCACCCCCCGACGCTGGCCGAGCACGAGAGCGAGGGCGAGGGCTGGACCCGCTACTTCACCCTGTGCACCGACCACAAGGTCGTCGGGATCCAGTACCTGGCCGGCATCGGCGTCTTCTTCCTCGTCGGCGGCATCAACGCGATGCTGATCCGGACCGAGCTCCTGCAGCCGAACACCCACGTGTTCGGGGCCAACCAGTACCTGACCCTGGTCGGCATGCATGGGGCGATGATGATGGGGATGATGACCTCGGGCGTGCTCGGCCCGTTCGCCAACTGGGTTGTGCCGCTCATGATCGGCACACGGCGAATGGCCTTCCCGCGCATCGAGTCGTTCACCTTCTGGCTCCTCATGGCCGCGGGCGTCGTGCTCATCACGACGATCTTCTTCGGCGGGTTCCAGACCGGCTGGACGGGGTACGCCCCCCTGTCCAGCCAGGGCACGGCGGGCTACGACGCCTACATCGGCTTCTTCGCTCTCGTCGGCCTGTCGATGACCTTGCTCGGCTTCAACCTCATCGCCACGATCGTGACCATGCGGGCGCCGGGCATGACGTGGTCGCGCCTGCCCATCTTCGTCTGGAGCGTGCTCGCGACGGGTGCGCTGATGATGCTCGCGGCGCCGATGCTCATCGCCACGCTGCTCATGCAGGCGATGGACCGCACCGCCCAGACGGCGTTCTTCATCGCCGGCAACGGAGGCAGCGCCTACCTGTACCAGAACCTCTTCTGGGTGTTCGGGCACCCCGAGGTGTACATCGTCGCCCTGCCGGGATTCGGCATCGTGCTCGAGCTGCTGCCGGTCTTCGCCCGCAAACCGCTCTGGGGCTATCGCATCGCCGTGGCGGGGATGCTCGGCGTGGGCCTGCTCAGCTTCTTCGTCTGGCAGCACCATCTCTTCGTGAGCGGCATGAACGCCGACCTGCGGCCGTTCTTCATGCTCTCGACCGAGCTCATCTCCCTGCCCACCGGCTTCATCTTCCTGTCCGCCATGGGAACCCTGTGGCAGGGCCGAATACGATTTACCGTGCCCATGCTCTTCTGCCTGGGCTGGGCGTTCAACTTCCTCTGGGGCGGCATCTCGGGTGTGTTCCTGTCCGACGCTCCGAGCGACGTGACGACGCACGGATCGTTCTTCTCCATGGCCCACTTCCACTACACGATCATGGGCGGCCTGGTCTTCACCGTGTTCGCCGCGGTCTACTACTGGGGCCCGAAGATGACCGGCTTCAAGTTGAACGAGCGGCTGGCCCGGATTCACTTCTGGTCCCTGTTCATCGCCTTCAACTCGACCTTCGGACCGCTCTTCGCGCTCGGGTTCCTCGGTCAGCCGCGTCGCGTGGTCACCTACCCGGCGCACCTCCAGGCACTCAACGACTGGGTGTCGATCTCGGCCTTCGTGATCGGCCTCTCCATGCTCGTGTTCATCTGGAACGTCGTCCAGTCGTGGGTGCTCAAGCGGGAGCCGGCGGAGGCCAATCCGTGGGGGTCGAAGTCGCTCGAGTTCACGCTCCCCACACCCGTGCCGTTGCACGACTTCGATCGCTTCCCGGTCTTCGCCGAGGACCCCTATCCCTACGGGACGCCGCCGACCGTGGCTCCCGGATTCGCCACCGCGGGAGACTGACGTATGGAAGCCTCGGCTGAACACACGCCCCACATCGGCCCCCAGGCGGCGTCGGCTCCCCACGCGCCCCACATCGAGGCCGAGCCGCTCGAATGGCAGCCGCGGGTCACCTGGGCCGGCGCTCGCCTGCTGTGCGGGGCGCTGACCTTTTTCTTCGCCTCGTTCCTCTTCGCCTACTTCTACCTCCGGCTCCTGGACACCAACCACAGCTGGAAGCTCGGCAAGGTCAACCCCTCGATCGGCCTCGGGATCATCATCGCCGTCGTGCTCGTGGCCAGCGCCGTCATCCTCCGCCTGGCGGTCTCACGGCCGGCCGAGGCCGTGCGCCTCGGCGCGATCTCGCTCGCGCTCGCCATCCTGGCCATCGTGCTCCAGGTCATCGAGTGGACGACCCTCGGCTTCGGGGCGGCGAGCGGCGGCTACGCGAGCGTATTCGTGGGTTGGACGTCCAGCTACGCGGTTTGCATCATTCCCTGCGCGTACTGGATCGAGACCCAGGTCGCCGGATACTGGCGCGAGCGGCGGGAGGGAACCGCCCAGACGGCCGAGCTCCATCGCGCCGGCCTCGAGGCATGCTCCTTCTTCTGGGCCTACTACGTCGCGATCGGGGTGATCGCGTTCGTGGTGCTCTACATCGTCTAGGCGCCTACCGTGAGCTGGCACGGCTGGTCGATCCAAACGCCGGTGCTGTACGTGGCACTGGCGGGCCTGCTCTATTGGGCCGGCGGCCGCCGCGGCCGGGAACGCCCCCAGCCCTGGCTGCGGACGGCTTCGTTCACCGCCGGTCTCGTGACCATCCTGCTGGCGCTCGACTCGCCGCTCGATGGCTACGCCGAGAAGCTCTTCTGGGTGCACATGCTCCAGCACGTGATCCTGCTCACGCTCGCGCCGCCGCTCATCCTCCTCGGCCGGCCGTGGCCCCGGATGTGGCGGGCCCTGCCGCTCGGGACCCGGGTCAGCGTGGGCCGGACCCTCGCCCGCTCAGCCGTGGCCGCGCCCGTCCGGGCGCTCGCCCGGCCCGTGCCCGCGTGGGTGCTCTTCAACGGGACGCTCATCGTCTGGCATATCCCCGCCCTCTACAACGCCACGCTCACCTCGTCGGCCGTGCACCAGCTCGAGCACGCCCTGTTCTTCTTCACCGGGCTGCTCTTCTGGGCCCGAGTCGTCGACCCGGGGCCGCTGCGGCCGCGCCTGTCCTGGCCGGTGCGCGCCGCCTACGTCACGGGCGCGATGATCGTCGGGTGGCTGCTGGCGATCGTGCTCGTGACCGTCCAGCACCCGCTCTACTCCCACTACGCCGACCTGGTCTCGCGTCCGGGAGGCGTCTCGGCCCTCGGCGACCAGCAGTTGGCCGGCGGCCTGATGTGGGTTGTCGGATCGATCAGCTACTCGATCGCCATCTTCGTCGCCTTCTACCGCTGGCTCGAGCCCGAGAAGACCGTCGGCTCCCGCCTGCCCGCCGTCCCCACCTAAGGAGGAACAGCGTCCGTGCCCGTCATCCCGATCGCCGCGAGCTTTCTCGCCGGAGCAATCCTCACCCTGCTCATTCCGGTGTGCACGCTCATCGGTCTCGCCATCTGGCACTTCACGGTGGTCACCCACGTGCACGACCGCGGATTGCCGCCCGCTCAGCCGGTCGGGACGCCGCCGCCCGTGGTCGACGAGGAGCTGCCTGAGCTCTGATGGACGCGGGGGCCAGCACGATCCAGGGGCCAGGGCAACGACTGGGGTTCGCGCGCCTGGTCCCGCTCGGCGCGCGTCTGCGCAGTCCGGCCTGGCGCGACTACCTCACGCTGACCAAGCCGCGGATCATGTCGCTGCTCGTGCTCACGGCCGTGTGCGCGATGGTCGCCGCGGCCGGAGGCTCGCCCGAAGCCGTCCCGCTGCTCGCGCTCCTCGTGGGCGGCGCCCTGGCCTGTGGCGGGGCGAGTGCGCTCAACCACGTGCTCGATCGCGACATCGATCGGCTCATGGGTCCGCGCACGGCCAACCGCCCGGTCGCCGCGGGACGGATCTCCCCGCGGCGAGCCACCGCGTTCGGGATCGCACTGTCCGTGCTCGCGTTCGCCGTGCTCGCGGCCTTCGCGAACCTGCTCGCGGCCGCCCTCGCGGTGAGCGGCGGCCTCTACTACGTCGTCGTCTACACGCTGTGGCTCAAGCGGAGCACGGCCCAGAACATCGTCATCGGAGGCGCTGCGGGCGCCATCCCGGCTCTGTCCGGATGGGCCGCCGCGCACGGATCATTGAGCGCCGGGGCGATCTACCTCTTCGCCATCGTGCTCTTGTGGACGCCGCCGCACTTCTGGGCGCTCGCCCTGCTCCTGCAGCGACACTACGCCGCCGCTCAGGTGCCGATGATGCCGGTCGTCCGGGGGGCCGCGTGCGACCGCGCGACAGGTGTTGGCGTACACGATCCTGCTCACCGTGCTGACGCTCGTGCCCGGGATCACCGGGACCTTCGGGGCGCTCTACCTCGTGTCCGCCGCGGGGCTCGGCGCCGCCTTCAGCCTGCTCGCCTGGCGCCTGGCGAGGGTGCCGGACGCGGCCCGGGCGGCGGTGCTCTTCCACTTCTCGCTGCTCTATCTGGCGCTGCTGTTCGTCGCCGTCGCCGTCGATGCCGCGCTGAGGTGAATCGACGCCTGGACGGCGAGACGACGCCGATCCGAGTGCATGTGCGCTCATAGTCGAGGACGACCACAGCCTGCGCAACCGGCTTGGCGCTTCGCTGCGCGGGGAGCAACTGCGCGTGCTCGAGGCGAGCGATGCCGGTCAGGGCCTGGCGCTCATGCGGCGAGGCGGGATCGACGTGGTGCTCGTCGACCTCGACCTGGCCGACCGGGCGGGGCCCGAGCTCATCCGCCAGGTCCGGGCCGAATCCTCGGTCCCGATCGTTGCCATCGGCGACGCGGCGGCCGGGGATGCGCGCCGTCGGGCCCTCGAGCTCGGCGCCGATGATCATGTGAGCAAGCCGGTGGCCGTCGAGGCGATCGCGGCGCGCGTGCGCATCCAGCTGCGCCGCGCCGACGGAGTGGCCGGGATCTCGGCCCTGATCGGAAGCGGGCGGGTGACGCTCGATCTGGAGGCACGGCGGTGCCGGCTCGACGGCGCCGAGGTCATCCTCACCACCCGCGAGTTCGACCTGCTGGCCGCGCTCATCGAAGAGCCCGCGCGCGTGCGTACGCGCCGGCAGCTTCTCGACCTCGGGTGGGGGAGCGAAGACGTCCGGCTGAGGGCGGTCGACGCCCAGGTCGCCGCGTTGCGACGCAAGCTCGGCCCGGCGATCTCCATCACCACGGTACGCGGCGTCGGCTACCGCCTCGACCAGCTCAGCTGAACCGGGGCACCCTCAGGCGGCGCCGAGCGCGGGCTCGATGTCCGACAGCGTCGGCACCGGACCGCGGAGAGGCTGGGCGGCGGCGGCTGAGCTGAGCGCGGCACGCAGAAGCGCCATCTGGCGCTCGGCCACGTTCCCATCCGCGTGGGGGAAGGCGGTGGCCGTCTCGGAGATGCCCTTGATGAGCATGAGCACGTCGACGGCGCCGATGTCGTCGCGCACCGCGCCGACTCGCTGAGCCGCGGCGAGCAGGGCGTCGAGCACGCCGACCACGTCCGCGTACGCGGTGCGGATCTCCTCGTTGGCCAAGAAGGTGTCAGCCAGAGCCTCGACGAGCGCCCGGTCGAGCTGCCGGCGGCCGCGGATCTCCTCGAGGAAATCGAACAGCGCGACACCCGGGTCCTCGGACTCGAGCAGCGCCTCTCCCCGGACGCTGACCTCGCGCATGCGCTCGGAGACGATGGCGGCGATCAGATCGCGCTTGGTGGGGAAGTTGCGAAACAGCGTCCCGCGCCCGATGCCCGCCCGCTCGGCGATTTCCGCCACGCCGACGTCGAGTCCGCGCTGCGCGAAGACATGCGCCGCGGCATCGAGGAGACGGCGCCGGTTGCGCTCGGCGTCCGCCCGCAGCGGCCGCGGCGACTCAGTGACCACGGTCATGTCGGCACCCACATCATCGCGACGGACATCTTCCTGCCGAACGCCCCTGATCGCTCAAAAATTGACGCTAGCTTTACGTACTTCTTCTCGGGCGGCCCTCCCGGGCGACCGTCGTGATCCTTCGGTGGCAGCGGGCCGCTACCATCATTGCGTTCGGACTAAGAGAAGAAACGAGAAGCACTTCGCCGACCGAAGGGCGAAGCAGAAGGGAATTGAATATGTCTGACGCCGTTTCGCGCGTGTCTGTCGAGATCCAGGGGACTGAGATCTCGTTCGAGACCGGCAAGCTGGCCAAGCAGGCCTCCGGGGCCGTCGTCGTGCGCGCCGGAGACACGATGGTGCTCTGCACCGCCACGGCGGGCAACCTGCGCGACGTCGACTTCCTGCCCCTGACGGTTGACGTCGAGGAGCGGATGTACGCGGCCGGGAAGATCCCCGGCTCCTTTTTCAAGCGCGAGGGCCGGGCGGGCGAGAAGGCCACGCTGACCGCGCGCCTCATCGACCGGCCGATCCGTCCGCTCTTCCCCAAGGGCTGGCGCTTTGAGACGCAGCTCGTCGCGCTGCCGGTTTCGGTCGACCACATCAACCCCTACGACGTGCTCGCCATGAACGGCGCCTCGGCGGCCCTCATGATTTCCAACGTCCCGTTCCCGACGCCCGTCGGCGCGGTGCGGATCGGCAAGATCGACGGCAACTTCGTCATCAACCCGCCCGAGGAGCAGCTGGTCGAGGAGACCGAGCTCGACCTCATCGTGGCCGGCACCGACGAGGCCATCCTCATGGTCGAGGCAGGGGCCAACGAGATCCCCGAGGCCGAGATCCTCGACGCCCTCGACATTGCCCACGAGGCGATCAAGAAGCTGTGCGCGATCCAGCGCGAGCTGGCCGAGAAGGCCGGTAAGCCCAAGACCGAGGTCGTCGTCCCGCAGGTCGACTCCGAGCTCTACGAGCAGGTCAAGGCCTCGCACGGCGCGGCGCTTGACCGGGCGACCCAGGTCGAGGACAAGCTGGAGCGCCAGGACGCGACCAAGGCAGTCGAGGAAGCGGTTCTCACCCAGTACTCGGGTGAAGTCGAGGCCGAGACGTATGCCGAGTATCGGGCCAAGGCCCAGCTCGCCTTCGACCGGCTCGAGAAGACGATCATCCGCGAGCGGATCGCCGTGCACAAGAAGCGTCCCGACGGACGCGGCACCGAGGAGATTCGCCCGATCTCAATCGAGGTCGGCGTGGCACCGCGCACGCACGGCTCGGCTCTGTTCACACGCGGTCAGACGCAGGCGCTGAGCGTCGCGGCGCTCGGCACCACGCGCGAGGAGATGCGACTGGACACGCTCGGGCTCGAGACGGCCAAGCGGTATTTCCACCACTACAACTTCCCGCCATTCTCGGTCGGGGAGGCGGGCTTCATGCGCGGCCCGAAGCGCCGTGACATCGGGCACGGGGCCCTGGCCGAGCGAGCGCTCGTGCCGATGATCCCCAGCCAGGAGGACTTCCCCTACACGATCCGCGTGGTCTCGGACATCCTCGAGTCCAACGGATCGAGCTCGATGGCCTCCGTGTGCGGCTCGACGCTGAGCCTCATGGACGCCGGGGTGCCGATCAAGCGCGCCGTCGCAGGCATCGCCATGGGCCTCATCAAAGAGGGCGACGACTACGTCATCCTCACCGACATCGCCGGCGTCGAGGATCACCTCGGTGACATGGACTTCAAGGTCGCCGGCACCTCAGAGGGCATCACCGCCCTGCAGATGGACATCAAGATCACCGGTGTGACCTTCGACATCATGCGCGACGCGCTCGCGCAGGCCAAGGTCGCGCGCGAGTTCATCCTCGGCGAGATGGCCAAGGTGATCGACGCCCCGCGGGCCGAGCTGTCGCGGTACGCGCCGGGGATCTCCTCGGTCAAGATCGACCCCGAGAAGATCGGCCTGCTCATCGGCAAGGGCGGCGAGACCATCCGCGCGCTGCAGGACGAGTTCGAGTCCCAGATCGACGTCAACGACGAGGGTCAGGTGCTCGTCTACGCCGCCAACCGCGAGCTCGGTGACGCTCTCGTCGAGCGCATCCGCACGATGACCAAGGAGGTCGAGGTCGGCGACGAGTTCACCGGCAAGGTCGTCAAGACGACCACCTTCGGCGCCTTCGTCGAGCTCGCCAAGGGCACCGACGGGCTGCTCCACATCTCCAACGTGGCGCCCGGCCGGCGGATCGACACCGTCGAGGAGGTTCTGGGCAAGGGCGACGAGCTCCAGGTCCGCGTCGTCGAGGTCGACCGCGAGCGCGGTCGGATCGGCTTGCGCCTGGCCGACGATCCCGAGGTCGCCGGCAAGACGGTCGAGGAGCTGGCCGCCGTGGGCAGCGGCGACGGCGGGCCGCGCCGCGAGCGCGGTGGTGATCGCGGGCGCAACGGCCGCGGAGACCGCGGAGACCGCGGTGGTCGCGGCGGCCGGGACCGGGACCGGGACCGCCCGGGGCGCGAAGGCGAGCGGGGCGGACGGGTCCGCGACCGCGACCCGGACCGTCCTCATAGCTGAGCCGTCGGTGGCGCAAGAGCACAAGTCGACAACACTGGAATCCGGCGTACGGATCGTGACGGAGGCGATGCCCTCCGTCCGGTCCGTTTCCCTCGGTTTCTGGATCGGCACGGGCTCGCGGGGCGAGAGCGACGCCCAGGCGGGGCTCTCGCATTTGCTCGAGCACCTCCTCTTCAAGGGCACGGCGAGGTACGAGTCGCTCGAGATCGATCAGATCTTCGACGGCATGGGGGCCGAGCTCAACGCGGGCACGGGCAAGGAGACGACCTCGGTCTACGCCCGCGTGATCGACGCCCATCTACCCGACGCCTTCGACGTCATGGCCGACATGGTCTTCCGCCCGGCACTCAAGGACATCGACTCCGAGCGCGCGGTGATTCTCGAGGAGATCGCCATGTACGAGGACGATCCCCAGGAGAAGGTCTTCGACGTCCTCGGCCAGGCCGTGTTCGGCGCCCATCCGCTCGGGCGGGCGATCATCGGCCGCGCCCCGGTCATCGCGGACACCCCGGTGGCGGAGATCGCGCGCTTCCACGGCTCGCGCTACGCCCCGGCGAATGTCGTGATCGCCGCCGCGGGCGCGGTCGATCACGACGCCCTCGTCGCTCTCGCCGCCGATCGCGTCCCGAGCGCGGAAGGTGGACCGGCCCCGCACGCGGACCCCGCGCCCGAGAGCCGGGTGCGCTCTCGCTGCTTCGAGCGCAAGGACACCGAGCAGTATCACGTCTGCCTCGGCGGCATCGGGCTCTCGCGCCACGACGATCGCCGGTTCGCCCTGCGCGTGCTCGACACGATCTTCGGAGGCACCTCCTCCTCGCGCCTCTTCCAGGAGGTCCGCGAGCAGCGCGGGCTCGCCTATTCGGTCTACTCGTTCACGAGCGCCTACCAGGACACAGGCCAGATCGGCCTCTACGTGGGCACTCGGGCGGACAACATCGCCGAGGCGCTGAGCGTCGTGGGCACCGAGCTCGGGCGCATGCGCCAGTCGCCGGCGACTCCCGACGAGCTCGCCCGGGCCAAGGAGAACCTCAAAGGCCGCGTCGTCCTCGCACTCGAATCGACGGGCGCGCGCATGAACCGCCTCGGCTCCGAGGTCCTCGCCGGGGCCCCGCTCATGTCGCTCGACGAGGTCGTGACCCGGATCGATGCCGTCAGCCTGGCCGACATCGCCGCCCTCGTCGAGGAGCTGTGGGCGCCCGACCGGCTGTCCGCGGCCGGAATCGGCCCCGAGGAAGATCGCTTCGAGGAGGCGCTCGCCGCCCTCGAGCCCGCCGTGGCTCACAACGCATGATCCGGGTGGCCGTGGCCGGCGCCGCGGGCCGGATGGGGGCGACCGTGTGCCAGGCCGTCGAGGACGCGCCGGACATGGAGCTCACCGGGCGCGCCGACCCGGCCCTCGGCACGAGCCTCGCCGAGGTGCTCGCCGATGCCGACGTGCTCGTCGACTTCACGATTCCCACCACGGCGATCGAGAACGCGCGCCGGGCGGTGGGCGCGGGGGTCCACGTCGTGATCGGGACGACCGGGTTCGACATCGAAGCTCTGCGCGGGCTCTCGGGGGCCAACGTGTTCGTGGCGCCGAACTTCGCCATCGGGGCGGTTCTCATGATGCAGTTCGCCGTGCACGCCGCCCGGCACCTGGCCGCGGCCGAGATCATCGAGCTTCACCACGACGGCAAGGTCGACCGGCCGAGCGGCACCGCCAAGCGCACCGCCGAGCTGATGGCCCAGGCGGCAGCGAACGGGCGTGAGATCCCGGTCCACTCCGTCCGGCTGCCCGGGCTCGTCGCCCACCAGGAGGTCATCCTCGGCGATATCGGACAGACGCTGAGCATCCGGCACGACTCCATCGACCGGGCGTCGTTCATGCCCGGCGTCCTGCTCGCCATCCGCAAGGTCGGCACGCTGACCGAGTCGCCCGTGGTCGGGCTCGAGCACCTGCTCTGAGGGCTAGAACGCCAAAGCGGCGACGGCGCCGCGGATGACCTCGGCGTACCACTCGGCCACCTGCTCACGGGCGACATCGGGATGCTCGAGCCACCAGTTGGCGAGCGACTCACCGGCGCCGACGATCGCGTGGGCGAGGAAATCGGCCGCCCCGTCGGAGAGCTCGGCCTGGCCCGCGACCGCGGCGTGGACCTGAAGCCTGACCGTGTCGGTGATCCGGCGGCGCAGCTCGGCCACCTGTTCGGCCACCGGCCGGCTCGCGCTCGCCTCGTTGAAGAGCACCCGCCATCCGTCCCGGTGTTCCTCGACGAAGGCGAGGAACTCGCCGACGCGGGCGCGCAGTCGCTCGAGCGAGGCGTCCGGCTCGACGAGCGCGTTCTCCAGGCGCTCGAGCAACTCCTGGCCGTTGCGCTCGATGTAGGCGATGTACAGGCCCTCCTTGGAGCCGAAGTACGTATAGAGCATCGGTTTCGAGACCCCGACGAGTCGCGCGATCTCGTCCATCGCCGCGGCGTGGTAGCCGTCGTGCGCAAACACTCCACCGGCGATCTCGAGGATCAGCTCCTCGCGCTCCGCGCGCGGCATCCGTCGCTTTCCGGCTCTCGGCCCCGAGCCGGTTCCGCGTGCGAGTTCCGCTGGCCCATGAATGCTCAAAACGTGGTTAGAAAGGTCGTCACTTCGGATATTACTGACGAGTAGATCATGCCCGAGAAAGGCGCTCCGCCAAACGTTCATCCGATTCAGCGTCGCGTGCTCAAGGCCCTTGGCGCGCTGAGCACGCCGCTGCTGCCCGATGACTACCTCGAGATGATCAACCCGCTGTGGTCGACGCGCGAGCTGCGTGGGCGGGTGCAGGAGATCCGCCACGAGACCGAGAATGCGGCCACGGTGCTCATCAAGCCGGGATACCGCTGGCCGGGCCACAAGCCCGGGCAGTACCTCCGCATCGGACTCGACATCGATGGCGTGCGCCACTGGCGCGCCTACTCCCTGACCTCCGACCCCTACCGCGAGGACGGGCTAATCAGCGTGACGGTCAAGACGGTCGACGCGGGCAAGGTCTCGCCTTATCTCGTCCGCCGAGCGCAGAAGGGAACGATCGTCGGCCTCGGGGGTGTCGAGGGCGACTTTGTGCTCCCCGACCCGCCGGCCGAGCAACTGCTCTTCATCAGCGCCGGCAGCGGGATCACCCCGATCATGAGCATGATCCGCCACCTCGCCCACTATGACGAGCTGGCAGACGCCGTCCTCCTGCACTCGGCCCGGCACACCGACGACGTCATCTTCGGTCCCGAGCTCCGGGAGCTGGCCCGTCGCCACGCGGGATTCCGCCTGCACGAGCAGCTGACCCGGGACGTCGGGCGTATGACCCCGGGCGACCTCGACCGCCTCTGCCCGGACTGGCGCGAGCGCGAGACCTATCTCTCGGGTCCGGTCGACATGCTCGAGAGCTTCAGCGAGCACTGGGATGCCTCCGGGGACTGCGACAAGCTCCACCTCGAGCGCTTCCAGCCGAAGCTCGGGCTCGGCGAGGCGGAGGCGGGGGAGGGAGGGGCGATCATGTTCTGCAAGTCGGACTGCACGGCTGAGTCCGATGGGTCAACGCCGATCCTTGTGGCCGGGGAGGATGCTGGGCTCGATCTTCCCTACGGCTGTCGTGAGGGCATCTGCCACACGTGCATCGGGGAATTGCGGTCGGGCAGGGTTCGCGACCTCCGCAACGGGAACGTGTACGGCGAAGACGGGGAGATGATCCGGACGTGCATCAGCGCGCCCGAGGGACCGGTTGAGATCGACCTGTGAACCGGCTCCGAGACTGAATCCGATCCAGGGAGAGAACCGCATGGCAACCACCACCAACGGCCATCGCGGCGGCGTCCACATCGCCGTGGATGAGCCGGAGAACCCGCTGCACCGCCTGAGCGACGAGGAGATCGAGGAGATTGGCCGTCAGTTCGAGCAGCTCCACGAAGCGGTCAAGGCGGATCTCGGCGATCGCGACGCCCGCTACATCCGGTCGGTCATCGCGCTCCAGCGGCGTCTTGCCCTCATCGGCCGCTTCGAGCTCTTCGCCTCGCGCTGGCGCGGGCCGTGGGTGGTCGGCGCGGCCACGCTCGGCCTGGCCAAGATCCTCGAGAACATGGAGATCGGGCACAACGTCCTGCACGGCCAGTGGGACTGGATGAACGACCCGGTGATCAACTCCCGGGCGTGGGACTGGGACACCGCCTCAACCGCTGAGGCCTGGCGCCACTCCCACAACTACATCCATCACACCTACACGAACATCCTGGGCAAGGACCGCGACCTCGGCTACGAGATCATGCGAATCGACCCGCACCAGAAGTGGCACCCCGTCTACCTCCTGCAGCCCTTCTACAACATCCTCCTCATGCTCCTCTTCGAGTGGGGCGTGGCCGTGCACGACCTCGACTTCGACGCGATCCGCTCGGGTGAGAAGGACATCGAGCAAGTTCGCAAGGAGCTCAAGGGCATCGCCGGCAAGGCGCGGACGCAGATCACCAAGGACTACATCGCCTGGCCGCTCCTCAGTGGACTCGTCGCGCTCGGGGCCGAGAGCGCGGTGCTCGGCGTGCGCGGCCGGACGGAGCGCCGGAGCCGGAATCCGCGCAAACGAGCCCGCGGCGCGCTGCGAAGGCTGCGGGGAGAGGCACGGAGCCAGGACAACCTGCTCCAGCAGCTCATCCAGCGCCGCTCGTTCCGCGAGCCGTTCAAGCGCACGCTCACGGCGAACGTGGTGGCGAACCTCATCCGCAACGTGTGGTCGTACTCCATCATCTTCTGCGGCCACTTCCCCGACCAGACGTACACGTTCACCCGGGAGGAGACGGAGAACGAGACGCGGGGAGGGTGGTACGTGCGCCAGCTCGTGGGCGCGGCCAACATCGACGGCGGCCCGCTCTTCCACGTGATCAGCGGCAACCTCGGCTACCAGGTCGAGCACCATCTGTATCCCGACATGCCGAGCACGCGATACGGGGAGATCGCCCCCAAGGTGCGGGAGATCTGCGTCAAGTACGGGCTGCCGTACAACAGCGGGCCGTTCTTCCAGCAGCTCGGCATGGTCCAGCGGACGATCGCGCGACTCGCCCTGCCGGGCGGGAAGGCGCGACCGAAGCCAGGCGCCTACGACGGCCCGCTCATTCGGGGCAAGGGCGAACGGCCCGAGGCGGTCGCCGTCAAGCAGCCTGGCTAAAGCTGGCGTAGGCATCGTCCTCCCGGGGCTCCGACATGCACATGCCCGGAGGCCTGCGAGGGCGGCGCTGGAGCCTCCTGCGATAATGGCCGCGTGCCCCAGCTTGGTGCCATTCTGACCGCCATGGTCACGCCCTTCGACGCCCGGGGACGTGTGGACGAGGACGGGGCCGTGCGGCTGATGAACCACCTCCTCGACCACGGCTCGGACGGGCTCGTGATCTGCGGCACCACGGGTGAGGCCTCGACGCTCACCGACGAGGAGCAGCTGAGGATGATCCGGCTGGCCGTCGAGGAAGTCGGCACGCGGGGGACGATCGTCGCCGGGGTGGGCCTGAACGACACCCGGCACGCAGTCGAGCTCACAGAAAAGGCCTCGGCGCTGCGACCGGACGCCCTGCTCTCGGTCAACCCCTACTACAACCGGCCGAGCCGCCGCGGGATCGTGCGCCACTACGAGGAGGTGGCGCGGGCCACCGAGCTGCCGATCCTCCTCTACAACATCCCCCAGCGCACCGGCTCGGACATGCCGAACGACCTCCTTCTCGAACTCGGTCAGATCGAGAACATCGTCGGTGTCAAGCAGGCCAACGCCGACAACCTGGCCAAGATCGAGGGCCTGCAGATCTACGCCGGCAACGACGACCTCCTGGCCGATGTCCTCGACATGGGCGAGCCCGGCGGGATCCTCGTGGCCAGTCATCTCTTCGGCGAGGAGATGCATCGCATGGTCGATGAGCCGGACCGGCGCCACGAGATCAACGCCGGCCTCCAGGACGTCTTCCGCGATCTCGCGATCGCGCCGCTGGCCTGCGCCACGAAGGCCGCCCTGAGCATGATCGGTTTCGATGTCGGCGGCCCCCGGCTGCCCTATGTGGAGCTGGACCAG
Source organism: uncultured Solirubrobacterales bacterium (assembly GCA_963795525.1). Lineage (GTDB taxonomy): Bacteria > Actinomycetota > Thermoleophilia > Solirubrobacterales > Solirubrobacteraceae > Palsa-465. The sequence goes on along the minus strand of CAWCIA010000003.1, from coordinate 1,239,803 downwards.
CGTGAGCGTGACGTCCTCGAGGCGATGCTCGAGCGCCACGGTCTGCTCGCCCGGGCTCCGGGCCTCTCTCGCTAGTGCCCGGGACCTTGCGCGTCCTGCCGCTCGGCGGCCTGGGCGAGATCGGCAAGAACATGACGGTGCTGGAGCAGGACGGCCGGATCATCGTCATCGACGTCGGCCTGCGCTTTCCCACCGCCGACATGCTCGGCATCGACCTCGTTCTGCCCGACTTCACGTATCTGCGCGAGCGCTCGGCGGACATCGAGGGGATCATCATCACCCACGGCCACGAGGACCATCTCGGCGCGCTCCCGTGGGTGCTCCGCGAGCTCGACACCTGGCCGCCGGTCTACGGCGGGCGCCTGACGGTCGCCATGGCCCGCTCAAAGCTCGACGAGCACCGCCTGCGCGAGGTCGAGATCGAGGACCTGCTGCCCGGTGACCGCCTCGAGCTCGGCCCGTTCTCGCTCGAGCTCGTGCACATGACCCACTCGATCCCCGACTCGTGCGCCGTGGCCGTCGGCACGAACCTCGGCACGGTCGTGGTCACCGGCGACTACAAGTTTGACCAGACGCCGGTCGACGGCATGCCGGCGGACATCTCCCGCCTGGCCGAGCTCGGCCGCGAGGGGGTGCTGCTCCTGTGCGGCGACTCGACGAACTCCGACCGGCCCGGGTTCTCGCCCTCGGAGCGCGAGGTCGGCCCGCACCTGCAGGAGGTCTTCGCCCGTGCCGAGGGGCGGATCATCGTCACGAGCTTCGCCTCCAACATCCATCGCGTCCAGCAGGTCGTCCACGCCGCCGCCGCCCTCGGGCGCAAGGTCGCCCTGGTCGGGCGCTCGATGCGCAAGAACGTCAACATCGGACGTTCGCTCGGCCACATCGAGCTGCCCGAGGGGATTCTCGTCCAGCCCCAGGAGGTCGAGGACTGGCCCGATCACAAGATCGTCGTCATCTCGACGGGCTCACAGGGCGAGCCGCTGTCGGCTCTGCGGCGCATGGCCTACAACGATCACCGCATGATCAAGCTCCACACCGGCGACACCGTCGTCTTCTCGGCCACGCCGATCCCGGGAAACGAGCGGGCAGTCAACGAGACCGTGGACCGGCTCTACCACATCGGCTGCGACGTCATCACCCCGCGGGAGGCGCCGATTCACGCTTCCGGGCACGGCTACGTCGAGGAGCTCAAGCTCATGCTCAACCTGCTCAAGCCGCGCTACGTGCTGCCCATCCACGGCGACCACAAGCGCATCCAGCTCCACGCCCAGCTCGCCGACGCCGTGGGCATCGATCCCGACGACGTGTTCGCGGGCGAGAACGGGCTCCCGCTGGAGATCGACGCCGCCGGTGCCCGCTTCGGTGAGCGCGAGCAGGCGGGGATGATCTTCGTCGACGGCGTCGACATCGGCGATCCGGCGGACGTGGCGCTACGTGACCGCAGGATGCTCTCCGGGGACGGCATCTTCATCGTGGTAGCCACGGTGTCCGAGCAGACCGGCGAGTCGGTCGTCGCCCCCGAGGTGATCTTCCGCGGCGTCCCCTTCCTCGAGCAGGCCGACGGCCTCGTCGAGGAGATCCGGGCCGAGGTCGAGCGCTCTCTGCAGAGCGCCGCCCGCGAGGGCGTGCACGAGATCGACGTCCTCCAGCAGGAGCTGCACGACGATCTGGCGACGTTTGTCTACGAGCGGCTCCGGCGCCGGCCGATGGTCCTGCCGGTCGTCGTCGAGGTCTGAGGCGGCGCCACCTCGCTGGCCGTCTGCTGCGGGATCTCGATCACGAAGCGGGTGCCGTGCCCGGACTCCGGGCGCTGAAGCAGGACGGCGCCGCCGTGCGACTGGACGACCGCCCGCACGATGGCCAGGCCGAGACCCGAACCGCGACCGCCGTCCCCGGCGCCGCGGACGAAGCGGTCGAAGACCTTGCCTTCGAGCGCGGGATCGATGCCCGGCCCGTCGTCCTCGACGATCACCGTGGCGATGTGGCCGTCGCCGCGCGTCGTCGCTGTGATCGTGGTCCCCGGTGGCGTGTGCTGGACGGCGTTCTCGAGCAGATTGAGGACCATCCGGTGGAGGTCGTCGCGGATGCCCGGGACGACGGCCGGTTCGGCCACGATCGTGAGGTCGTGCTCGTCCGCCAGCGGCCCGAGCTCCGCGGCCGCGTCGGTCACCACGGTCGCGAGGTCGGTCGGGCGCTGCGGGCGGCTGCGCTTGGCGTCGGCGCGCGCGAGCAGGAGGAGGTCGCCGACCAGGCGGCGCATCCGGCGAGTCGCCCGCAGCGCGGAGCCGGCCGAGTCGGCCTGCTCGCCGTCGAGCTCCTCGGCCAGAAGCTCGAGATTGGCGAGCACGCTGGTGAGCGGCGTGCGGAGCTCGTGCGAGGCGTCGGCCACGAATTCACGCTGCCGGTCGAGCATGGTCTGGGTCTGGGCCCGGGCGTCGTCCAGCGCCCCGAGCATGCCCTCGAGCGTGCGAGCCAGCTCGGCTACCTCGTCCTCCGCCTCGGGGTGGGGGATGCGCAGGGTGGGGTCACGGGTGCGCTCGATCTCGCGCGCGGCCAGCGTGAGGGCGACGACCGGGCGCATCGCCCGCTGCGCGTTGGCCAGGCCGGCCAGCAGCGCGAGCACGGTGCCCCCGAGCACGCCGAGCAGGAGGACGAACTGCACGCGGGCGAGCTCGTGGTCGATGTCGGAGAGGGGGCGGGCATAGAGGAGGGTCAGCTCGTTCCCCGTCCGTGTCTGTAGCGGCCGCTCCTCGACACGGTAGCCGTACTGCTCCGAGGTGCCCCCGGCCGGGAAGACGTTCTGGAACGCCGGCTTGGTCGTCACCGCCGTCGCGCCCTTGATCTTCACCTCGTTCTGGGTGCAGAGGGTGTCGTCGCCGTTGAAGATGCGGATCTGCGCGTGCTCGGCGCTCGCGTAGTCGCTGAGGCGCACCGTCCGGTCGCAGTCGCGGGTGATCCCCGAGGCCAGGACGGAGATCTGGCCGTTGAGCTCCCCGCGGAGCTGCTCGACCTCGGAGCGCAGCGAGTCGTTGAACTGCCCGCGCACCTGGCGGGTCGTGAGCACGCCGACGATCGCCGCGAACCCCGCGAGGATGACGAGCGTCAGAGCGGCCGAACCGCCGGCGAGACGCCAGCGGATCGGGATCGTCCTATACGCGGAGTACGTAACCCGCGCCGCGGATCGTATGGAGGAGCCGAGGCTCGCCACCGGATTCCAGTTTCCGTCGGAGGTTGGACACGAACACCTCGATGGTGTTCGTCATCGAGAACGGGTCATAGCCCCACACTTCGTCGAGCAGGCGCTGGCGCGAGATGACAATCCGCTCGTTGCGCATCAGGTACTCGAGGAGCTCGAACTCCCGTTGGGTGAGATCGATATGACGGTCGTTGCGCGTGACCTCGTGGGTGTCGGGGTTGAGCTTGAGGTCGCCGACACTGAGCGTGGCCTGGCCGCGGGGCGGGCGGCGGCGCAGCAGCGCCCGCATGCGCGCGAGGAGCTCCTGGCGCTCGAACGGCTTGACCAGGTAGTCGTCGGCCCCCGAATCGAGACCCTCGACGCGTGACTCGAGTGCGTCGCGGGCCGTGAGGACGAGGATGGGAACGTCGTCGGACTTCCGTAGCGTCTTGGCCACCTCGATGCCGTCGAGGCGGGGCAGTCCCAGGTCGAGGATCACCAGGTCGGGGAGGTAGGCGTGGGCCTGGTCCAGCGCGGCCACGCCGTCGCGCGCCACCCGCACGTCGTAGCCCTCCATGCGCAGGGAGCGCTGGAGAACCTGCGCGATCGCATCGTCGTCCTCCACGACGAGCACGCGGGGAGGACGTTCGAAATCCGTGCTCATCTGGCTCCTCATGGTACGGCGGAGTATCACGAGAAAGCGACAGATTTAGGGCCCGTTAGGGCAGGAACCGCGGTGGCCCCGTCGAAGCTCGTTTTTCGGACATGGCCGCCGCTCGCCGACGCAAGCCCCCACCCAAGCGCGCTCAGCGCTCGCTGCTGGCCAGCCGTCCGCACCTGCCCGCGCTCGACCTCGAGCCTCATCACGTCGACATCCTTGCGCTGGCGCTCGTGGCGATCGGGATCTTCCTGGCCGGCGTGGCCTACTTCCGCTGGGCCGGGGGGACGCTCGGCGATGGCGCGATCACCGGCCTGCGCTTCGTGCTCGGCCAGCTCGGCTACGCGGTGCCGGTCGCCCTCATCGTCATCGGGGGTCTCGTCCTCGCCCGGGAGCTCCGCCCGCCAACCCGTCCGCTGCGGACGGGCGGCGTCTGTTTGACCGCAGCTCTCACGCTGGCGCTGGCCGCCGGCACGCTCGGTCTCGGACCCGGCCGCGCTCCCGCCGGGGCCTTCTGGCGCTCAGCCGCCTTCGAGCGCCGCGGTGGGATCGTCGGCCAGGCCGAGTTCTGGGTCGCCTCACATCTGCTCTCCACGGCGGGCGCCGACATCCTCGCCGTGTTCCTCCTCGTCGCCGGGGGCATTCTCGTCACCGGCGCGACCTTGGCCGGGGCGATCCGGGCCGGCGGCATGCACGCCGCGAGCACCGGCCGCGTCCTGCGCCGATCGACCGAGGAGCTCGCCACGACACTCGCGCGCCGGCCCGCGACGACCGCGGCCGGGAGGACGGCGGAGACGCGATCGCCTCGCACGGGCGCGCTCGATCTCGACGAGGCGGATCTGGACGTCGTGGCGCCCGAGCTCCTGCTCCCGCCCGAGGAGGACACAACCGAGCTCGTCGTGCGGGCCACCCACGTCGAGGCGCCTCCCGCGGTCGGCGAGGTCGTCGAGGACGCGGAGTCCGAGCTCGGCGACGCATCTCCGGAGTTCGACGCACTTGACGAGGAGCCCGAGGACCTCGAGGCCGCCGGTGCGGCGGGCCCGGGCCGCGAGGTCAGTCCCGAGGATCTCACCCCCCAGGGGCGCTACCGGGCCTCGATCACCGACGATCCCGACTTCCAGTGGCGCGTGCCCTCGGCGCGCACCCTCGTGCGCTCGACCGGCGAGGCGGCAAAACCGGACACTGCCGGTCAGGAGGTCGTCGCCCGCACGCTCGTGGAGACGCTCGGGCATTTCGGCATCGAGGCGAAGGTCATCGGCCGGGTCACCGGGCCTCACATCACACGCTACGAGATCCGGCTCGCTCCGGGGACGAAGGTGGCCAAGATCGCCCAGCTCAAGGACGATCTCGCCTACTCGCTTGCCGCCACCGACATTCGCATCCTTGCCCCGATCCCCGGCAAACAGGCGGTCGGCGTCGAGGTCCCCAATGCGCGCCGGCGCATCGTGCACCTGGGCGACGTCTTCCAGGAGCCGCCCCCCGAGTGGTCGCCGCTCACCGTCTGGCTCGGCAAGGACATCGCGGGCCGTGCCATCGGCGCCGACCTGGCCAAGATGCCGCACCTGCTCGTCGCGGGGACCACGGGCGCGGGCAAGTCGGCGTGCGTGAACGCGATGCTCTCCTCGATCCTCCTGCGGGCCACACCGCATGAGGTGCGGCTGGTCCTCGTCGACCCCAAGCAGGTCGAGCTCAACCACTACGAGTCCATTCCCCACCTGCTCACCCGGGTCATTACGAGCCCACGCATGGCCGCCAACGCGCTCCAGAATCTCGTCAAGGAGATGGAGCAGCGCTACGGCACGATGTCCCTCGCCCGCACCCGCTCGCTGCCCGAGCTCAACCGCGCCCGGGAGAAGCGCGGCGAGCCGCCGCTCCCCTACATCCTGTGCGTCATCGACGAGCTGGCCGATCTCATGATGGTCGCGCCGGCCGACGTCGAGGACTCGATCATCCGCCTGGCCCAGAAGGCGCGGGCGGTGGGGATCCACCTCGTGCTCGCCACGCAGTCACCCCGGGTCGACGTCATCACGGGCATGATCAAGGCCAACGTCCCCTCGCGGATCGCCTTTGCCGTCTCCAGCCAGACCGACTCCCGGGTCATCCTCGATCAGAACGGCGCCGAGGCGCTGCTCGGCCAGGGCGACATGCTCTTCTCGCCTGTCGGCTCGAGCAAGCTCCAGCGGATCCAGGGCGCCTATATCGACGAGGAGCAGATCGCCGAGATCACAGACGCCTGGCGGCGTCAGGGCGAGCCAGAGTTCCAGGAGGAGCTGCTCGAGGAGGTCGAGAGCGAAGACGGAGGCGGCGGCGAGGAGGACGGGTTCGATCCAGACGAGGACCCGCTGCTCGAGGAGGCCATCGCGCTCGTGGCTCAGATGGGCACGGCCTCGACCTCGATGCTCCAGCGCCGGCTCCGACTCGGCTACACCCGCGCCGGCCGGCTCATCGACATGCTCGAACGCCGGGGCATCATCTCGGGCTACGAGGGCTCAAAGCCTCGCCAGGTCCTCATCAGCGAGGCCGACGTCCCGCGCATCCTCTCGCACCTCGCCGAGGCGGACGCGCCGTCACCGGCGCCGCCCGTGCCGGTGCCCGACGACTCCGACGACCTCTAGCCAGCGTGGCGACGGCGGCCGGCCGCGGCTCCCCAGGTCGGCTCATACACTGCCCCCGTGGCCTACGCGGACATCGATTCGGGCCGTTTGTACTACGAGGAGCATGGGAGCGGAGAGCCGCTGCTGTGCATCCAGGGCCTCGCCATGGACGTCTCGGGCTGGCGGCCGCAGATTCCCGCCTGGTCGCCGCACTATCGGGTCGTCATCTTCGACAACCGCGACGTCGGGCGCTCGTTCTACGCCACGGAGGCCTACGACATCGGCACGCTGGCCGCGGACACGCTCGCGCTGGCCGACCGCCTGGGGCTCGAGCGCTTCCATCTTCTGGGCAGCTCGATGGGGGGCGCGATCGCGCAGGAGGTCGCACTGGCCGCGCCGGCACGGGTGCGCAGCCTCACCCTCTGCGTCAGCTACGGCGGCAACGGAAGCTGGGGGAGGGAGCGCAACCGCCTAGCTCTCGCGGCGGCCGCCGCCCAGAGCGAGGCGGACTTCTCGGCCGAGCTCATGGTGCTGACCCTGTCCGAGCAGACCTACGAGGAGCTCGGGCCGCAGCTCGAGATGATGGTCAAGATGGTCAGGGCCTACCCGTACCGGCAGCGGCGGGAGGGGTATCTGCGCCAGCTCCAGGCCACGGGCACCCACGAGACCCGCGACCGCCTGCCGACGTTGCGCCTGCCCGTCCACGTGATCGCGGCCGAGCAGGACGTGTTCGTGCCCGTGTGGAAGTCGCGTGAACTCGCCCGGCTCATCCCCGGGGCACGGCTCTCGGTCATCGCGGGGGCGGCGCACGCGGTCAATCTCGAGCGCACGGCGCAGTACAACTCGCTCGTCCTCGAGTTCCTCCGGGCGCTCGGCGGCGCGCGGCCAGGGAGGGGCCGCGCGGCGGTGAGCGGCGGATGAGCGCCGGTAGCCTTCGAGGCTCGATGGCGGACATCGGGACGACCCTGCGCGAGGCGCGCATGCGCGCCCATATCGACATCACCGAGGTCGAGCGTGCGACCAAGATCCGCGCGCGCTACCTGCGGGCGATCGAGAACGAGGAATGGGACGCGCTGCCCGGCTCGGTGTACGTCAAGAGCTTCCTGCGGACCTATGGCGACTACCTCGGGCTCGACAGCCGGATGCTCGTCGACGAGTACAAGCGCCGCTACGAGCGCCCCTCCGACCACGAGCCCCGCTCGGTGGGCGCCATCCACCGCGAGCGGGAGCGCGCCGCGCGCGGGCCCCTGCTGCCTCCGTGGGCGCTCATCGGCCTCGTCCTGGTCGCCGTCGTCGTCGTGCTCTTCATCGTCGGCGAGCTCGGGAACAAGTCGAAGCCGCCGACTCCCACGACCAAGGTGACCAAGCCTCCCGCCACCCACCATCGGGCGTCCACGCCTCGCCATCACCATGCCGTTCTCCCGACCACCCCGACGAAGGTCACGCTGCAGCTCGTGCCCACCGGACAGGTCTATGTCTGCCTGACCAACGCCCGGGGCGACAAGCTGATCCCCGGCCGGATCTTCGCCCCCGGCGAGACGATCCCGACGGAGACAGCCGGGACGCTCCTGCTCACACTCGGGAACAACGGCGTGCAGATGAAGGTCAACGGCAGGACCGTGCACGTGGTCGCCTCCGCAGGCGCGATCGGCTACAAGCTCACGCCGACCTCGACGACCTCTCTTCCCTCCGCCCAGCAGCCGACCTGCGCATGAGCGCACGCCCGCGCGCCGGCATCCTCGTGACCGGCACCGAGGTTCTCACCGGGATCATCGCCGACCGCAACGGGCCCTGGCTGTCCGAGCGCCTGCGCGAGATCGGCCTCGAAACCGCCTCCATTCAGATCGTCGGGGACCGGCCGGCCGACTTGATGGCAGCGCTCGAATTCATGGAGGGCGAGGGGATGCGGCTCATCGTGACGAGCGGTGGTCTCGGGCCGACCGCAGACGACCTGACGGCGGAGGTGGTCGGGCGTTTCAGCGGGCGTGCGATGGTCCTCGATCCCGCGCTTGAGGAGCGGATCGCCGAGATCCTGCGCCCGCTGATGGGCCGCTGGCCCGATCTCGATCCTGAGGCCATCCGCCGCTCGAACCAGAAGCAGGCTGTGATCCCGGAGGGCTCGGCCATCCTCGGGCCAGTGGGCACGGCGCCCGGGCTCGTCGTCCCCCCCGGACGGCCCGGAGCGCCGACCGTCGTCGTCCTTCCCGGCCCGCCGCGGGAGCTCAAGCCGATGTGGGGGATGGCGCGGGAGACCCAGCCGTTCCGCGCGGCCGTTGCCGACGCGCCCGAGTACCGGCGCGGCCTGGTCCGCCTGTTCGGTATTCCCGAATCGGAGATCGCGGCCGCGCTCGAGGCGGCCGCCGAGGCAGGACTCGACCTCTCCGCCCTCGAGATCACCACGTGTCTGCGTCGCGGCGAGATCGAGGTCTCGACCCAGTACGAGCCCGCCGCCGAGCCCGCCTACCGGGCCCTCATCGACTTCCTCGCCGAGCGCCACGGCGAGGTCCTGTTCTCGCCCGACGGGAGCACGGTCGACGAGCAGGTGACCCGGCTCCTGGGCGCGCGCATGGTCGCGGTGGCCGAGTCGTGCACGGGCGGCCTGCTCGCGGCACGGCTGACCGAGCGGCCCGGCTCCTCCGCCTACTTCGCGGGCGGACTCGTGGTCTATTCCAACCAGGCCAAGGTGGCCCTGGCCGGCGTCGACTCCGCGCTCATCGAACGCCACGGCGCCGTGTCGACCGAGGTCGCGCAGGCCCTCGCCCGCGGCGCTGTCGAGCGGCTGGGCGCCGACCTCGGGGTCGGGATCACCGGCATCGCGGGTCCGGGTGGCGGGACGCCGGAGAAACCGGTCGGGCTCGTCTGCTTCTCGGTGTGCGTCCGTCACGGCGCCGAGCTCACCCGGCGCGCTCAGCTTCCCGGCGGCCGGGTCGACATCCGCGATCGCTCGACGACGGTCGCCATGCACATGTTGCGCCGGCTGCTCTTGGAGACCGCCGCCGCCAGTGCCTGAGACCCATCCGACGGCAGTCGCTGAGACTCCCCGCCGGCCGCGGGCGCGCTTGTTCGTCGCCCTCGAGCTCCCGCCCGAGATCCGTGCCGCAGTCGCCCGCTGGCGCGACGCCTCGCTGTCCGAGCTCCCCGGCCCCGAGCGCGCCGGGCTGCGCGGCGTCGTGGAAGACCACCTGCACGTGACGCTCTGCTTTCTCGGGGGCGTGGATCCGGAGGGCGTGCCGGACATCCTCACGGCGTGCGAGACCGTGTCCGGCCGGGCGGCGGCGGTGCTCAAGCTCGGCGGCGCATTGTGGCTGCCGCCGCGACGTCCGGGGGTGCTCGCGATCGGCCTGGAGGACGTGGGGGGACGCCTCGCCGCCGTCCAGGCGACGCTCTCGGCCGCGCTCGCCGTCGGCGGGTCCTACCGCCCCGAGATCCGTGCCTTTCTGCCCCATGTGACCGTGGCCCGGGTGCGCCGGGCCGCTCGGATGCGCCGGCGTGGCCTGGCCGGCCCCCACCAGCTCGAGTTCGTCGGCCGGGCCGTCACCCTGTTTCGCTCGCACACCGACCCGCGGGGCGCGCGCTATGAGCCCCTCGGTACGGTCGAGCTCAGCTGAGCTGCGCCACGATGATCGGGGCGTGGGTGGGTACCTGGCTGCCCCCGTCGGGCTCGGGCGTGACGAGCAGCCGGTCGACACCGGCCAGCCCGCCGGTGACGCCGACGTCGGCGGCGCCCTGGCGCGTGACGTTGAAGAGGACGCGAGTAGGCCGGGGTGGGCCAGCGCCGCGCTCGAGCCAGACCTCGTAGACCTTGCCCGCCGGGGGCGCGGGGAAGCCATGGAGGATGAGCTCGGCCTGGCCGCCACTCAGCCGCACCTGGGCGGTCCCCGGGCCCGTCACGGACGCGGCGATCACCCGCGGGCTCGATCCGCCGCCGCTCAGCGCGAGGACCAGGACGACGATCGCCGCCGCGGTCAGGGCTCCTGCGCCGGCGAGCCGGGCGGTCAGGGCTCCTGCGCCGGCGAGCCGGGGTCCGCGCCCCAGTCCCAGCCCCAGCCACGGGCGCCGGGCCGGTGGAGCGAGGGTCGGCGCAGGGTGCGGCGCCGCCCGGACCGCGCGCACCACGCGCCGGCGCAGCCCGCGCGGCGCCCGGTACTGAGGTGCGGCGGCGGGGAGCACGTCGACGACGCGCTCGAAGGCAGCGACCTCGTCGCGGCAGACGACGCACGTCTCGAGGTGGCGGCGGAACGCCTCGACCTCCGCGGGCCCGAGCGCGCCGAGGACATAGGCGGCGGCGTCTCCGGCGCAGTCGTGCGCCTCCCGGGGGTGCAGAGGATCGCTCATGCCACGGTCTCCGAGAGGTCGGCCAGGGTGAGGCGGAGCTTGGCGAGGCCCAGGCGCATCCGACCCTTCACGGTGCCCGCCGGCAGGTGGAGCATGTCGGCGATCTGGCTGTGGGAGAAGCCGCCGAAGTAGGCGAGCTCGATGACCTGTCGCTGATCGGGCGGGAGCCCCTCGAGCGCGTCCCGCACCTGGCGGACGTCGTCGCGGCGCTCCACCTCGGCCTCCGTGCGCTCGGGCGATGGGAGGCGCTCGGCGGCGGCGTCGTCGTGGACGTCGCGGCCGTCCTTCACGGCGGAGCGGCGGAACGCGTCGATCGTGCGGTTGTGGACGACGCGCAGCAGCCAAGCGCGGACGCTCCCGCGCGCGGGGTCATAGCGGACACCGCTGCGCCACAGAGAGAAAAAGGCTTCCTGTACCACGTCCTCGGCCATCGCTCGGCGCCCACACATACGGTAGGCGAGCGAGAACGCGGCGTCGCTGTGGCGGTCGAAGAGCACCTCAAAGGCCGTGGCCCGGCCCTCGTGCACGAGCTGCATGAGGTCCTCGTCGGCCAGACGGTGCAGCTGGGGTTCCCGCGAGCGTCGGCTGGCCTTGAACATGTGCGTGGGCAAGTCTCACGCCTGTGGGCGCAGACCGCTACCGATCCATACGCGGCCGGGACGTCGGTGGATCACTGCGCGGCTTGACTTTCCTCAGCGGGATGCCGATGCGTGTCAGGCGACGGGGGCGTCCGCACGCGCCCGCCCGAGTCCCGATGACGGATCCCAAGCTAAGACGGCGTCTCAGCGCGGGCGCGCTGGTGCTCGCCCGGCGGATGCGCGCGCCCAGATCGTGGCACCCGGTGTGGGGGCTGAATGCACTCGTCGTGGCGCTCGCCGTCGCGCTCTACGCCGGCCTGGCCGCGGGCCTCGGTCCGCTCGCCCGTCCGCACATGCCGTGGTGGGCGATCGCAACCGCCTTTGCGGTCGCCGAACGCTGCGTGGTCCACCTCCACTTCCGTCGCAGCGCCCACTCGTTCTCGCTCGCCGAGATCCCGCTCGTCTTCGGCCTCATGTTCTGCAGCGCCGAGGGCGTCGTGCTCGGATGCCTGCTCGGGAGCGCGGTCTCGCTCCTGCTCGTGCGCCGCCAGCCGGCCATCAAGCTCGTCTTCAATCTCGCCCAGTTCGCCCTGGCCACCTCGATCGCCGTCGTCGTCATGCACGCGATCGCCCCGGCGAGCGGGGGGGTCGGCCCGCGCATGTGGCTGGCCGCGGTCGTGGCCATGGAGAGCGCGGCCGTGATCGCCGTCATGCTCATCGCGGCGGCCATCTCGCTCTCCGAGGGGCGGGTGAGTCTCCGCACGCTCGGCGAAATGCTCGCCATGGACCTCGTCGTGACGATGAGCAACGCGAGCCTCGGGCTCTGCGGAGCGATCATCGCCGCGTCGGATATCCGCGCGCTGCCGTTGCTCGCCGTCCCCGCGGCCGTCGTCCTCGCCGCGTATCGCGCCCACATGAACGAGCGCGAGCGCCACAAGCGGCTCGAGTTTCTCTACGAGGCCAACCGCACGCTCTCGCGCTCACCCGAGGTGGCGCATGCGCTGGAGGGCCTGCTCACGCGCTCACTCGAAGCCTTCCGGGCCGAGCTGGCGGAGATCATCCTGTTTGGCTCCGAGGAGAACCCATCCCTGCGGACGGTTCTCGGGCCCGGCGCGTACCGCAGGTCGATGGAGCCGGTCGACCCGGAGGTCGCCGACGCCGTTCGCGCGCTCCTCGAGAGCTCCGGGCCAGGGGCGCAGACGCTCGACCCGCCGTTCGGCAGCGAGCGGCTCCAGCGATACCTCGAGGGACGCGGGGTCACGCATGCCATGGCCGCGCCGCTGCCGGGCGAGGACCGGATCGTGGGTGCGATCATGCTCGCCAACCGGTTCGGGGTCGTGCGGACGTTCGACGCCGACGACCGCCGCCTCCTCGAGACGCTGGCCGCCAACGCGAGCGTCGCCCTGCAGTACGACCGGCTCGAGCAGGCCGTCCACGAGCTGAAGTCCCTCCAGGAGCAGCTCCACCACCAGGCCCATCACGACCCTCTCACCGGGCTGGCCAACCGCACGCTGTTCACCGAACGGGTCAAGCACGCCGCCGGCACCGTGCGCACGGGCGAGGTGGCCGTGCTCTTCATCGACGTCGACGACTTCAAGGCGGTCAACGACAAGCTTGGTCACGCGGCCGGGGACGAGCTCCTCATCTCGGTGGCCGCGCGCCTGCGCGGGTGCGTCCGTCCCGAGGATCTCGTGGCCCGCCTCGGGGGCGACGAGTTCGCCGTGCTCGTCCGCGATGCCGTCGACGCCCAGTCGGCGGCCATCGGCGTCACGCAGCGCATCATGACCGCGTTCGCGACGCCCGTGACGGTCGGCCACGAGGAGGTGCGCTCGCGTCTGAGCGTCGGGATCGCCACCGGCGCCGGTGGGCGGTGCTCGGTCGAGAAGCTGGTCCGGGACGCCGACGTCGCCATGTACGCGGCCAAGTCCTCGGGCAAGGCCCGCTACAAGGTCTTCCACGAGGAGATGGGCGCCGCCGTGCTCGAACGCCATGGCCTCAAGGAGGAGCTCCGTCACGCGATCGAGCGCCGGGAGCTCATGCTCTACTTCCAGCCGATCGTCGCCCTCGACGGCCGGACCGCGGTGGGCGCCGAGGCGCTCGTGCGCTGGCAGCACCCCCGTCGTGGCCTCGTGGGGCCCTCCGAGTTCGTGCCCATGGCCGAGGAGACCGGGCTCATCCTCTCCCTCGGCGAGCATGTCCTCGAGCACGCCTGCCGCCAGGTGCGACTCTGGAGCGACGCGCACGGGGCCGCGGGGAGGTTCGCCGTGCACGTCAACCTCTCGGCCGTGGAGCTAAGAGACCCGCGGCTCACCGAACGTGTGCGGAGCACCCTCGTGGCCACTGGTGCTGACGCGCGCAGCCTCGTGTTCGAGATCACCGAGAACGTGCTCGTCGACCAGTCGGGCGAGATCCAGGCGAGCCTCGAGGCGCTCACCGCACTCGGGGTGCGGATCGCCCTGGACGATTTCGGCAGCGGCTACTCCTCGCTCGCCTATCTGCACACGCTCCCCCTGAGCGCGCTGAAGGTGGCCAAGTCCTTCGTGGACGGGCTCGAGCGCGGCGGCCGGGAGTCGGCCTTCGTGCGCACGGTGCTCGAGCTCGCGCGCACACTCGGCCTCACCGTCATTGCCGAGGGCGTCGAGTCCGAGGCCCAGGTGAGCGCGCTGCTCGAGCTCGGCTGCCCGTTCGGCCAGGGCTTTCACCTCGGGCGGCCTCGCCCGGCGCTCGAGGACGGGCGCGTGGTACTCGCCGCCTGAATCCCGGACTTCGCCGCGGCTCATACGAGCGTCCAGCTGGCTCAAGGAAGCTGGACCGCGTCCGAGCTGCCGCCGATGGGACGGCACAACTCGAAACACGAAGCTGCTCATGGCAAACCCGTCGCGAGGCGGGGACGCAAAGCCAGGGGTCTCGATCGGCGAGACCGCCCAGCCGCCAACTTCCGCGCCCTGCACAGGAGGTTTGCCTAAGCGATGACCCGAACGTTCGAGCAGTTTCACCGGATGGGCCTCGGGCTCGTACAGCTCCAGATGGCGGTTGCCCTCGGCCTGGCGGCGCTCGTGGCAGGGAGCCTGGTTGCCGCCGCGTCAGCGCCGGAGACGGCCGCGCCGCCGACCGGCTCAGCTGCCCCCGCCTCGGCGGCGGCCTCTCGTCCCGTCGATTCTGGCCTGGCGGCACTCGCGCGCAGCCACCCCGGCACTCCGGTCATCGTGATCGCCCAGTTCCGGGCCGGGGTCTCGCCCGCGCGCGCCGCGCGCGACGTGCGTAGGGCCGGAGGGACCGTCACGGGCCACCTTCCGATCATCAATGGCCTCGCCCTGCGGAGCAGCGCGGCGTCCGCGCTCGGGCTGGCCGGCGTGCGCGACGTGCACGCCGTGACCCTCGACGCGACCGTGCGCTCTCAGAGCCTGCCCGTCGCCTCCGAGCTCGCCACGACCTTCAATCAGGCGCTCGGCGTGCCTACCCTGTGGACGCGGCTCTTCGCCCCGGCGACCGGCGCGGGCGTCGGCGTCGCCGTGATCGATACGGGCATCGACGGCACTCTGCCCGACTTCCGTGCCGACGACGGCAGCTCGCGCGTCATCGCCACCGCGGTCACCAACCCGCAGGCCACCACGGTCACGGACACCTACGGGCACGGCACGGACGTGGCCGGGCTGATCGCCGGCAACGGCGCCAACCGCAGCGCCGGGGACCCGCTCCGGGGCCGCTACGCGGGCGTGGCGCCCGAGGCGAACCTCATCGCGATCAAGGCCGCCGACGACCAGGGCAACTCGACGGTTCTCGACGTCCTCTACGGCATCCAGTTCGCCATCGACCACCAGTGGCAGTACAACATCCGCGTCATCAACCTCTCGCTGGACTCGACGACGCCGGAGTCCTACAAGATCGACCCGCTCGACGCGGCCGTCGAGGCGGCGTGGTTCCGCGGGATCGTCATCGTGGCCGCGGCGGGCAACCGGGGCGGCGCCTCGAGCGCGGTGGACTATGCCCCCGCCAACGATCCCTTCGTGATCACCGTGGGTGCCAGCGACGAGCACGGCCAGAGGAATCCGGCGCTGGACACGGTCGCCAGCTGGTCGAGCCGCGGCCTGACCCAGGACGGCTTTCGCAAGCCCGACGTCTATGCGCCGGGGGCGCACATCGTCTCCGTGCTCGCACCCCACAGCTACTTCGCGGGGGCGTGCAGCAGCTGCATCGTCTCGGGGCAGTACATCCGGACGAGCGGGACCTCGATGGCCGCTCCGATGATCTCCGGGGTGGTCGCCGACCTGCTCGAGCTCTATCCCTACTGGACGCCCAACCAGGTCAAGGGCGCGCTGACGGGCCTGCTCGGACACACCGTGTCCTCGCTCGGCCTCGTCACCTCGGGCCAGCTGGCCGGCCTGCCCTTCCAGATCCCGGCCAACGTCGGGGTGGCGCCGAGCCCGCTGCTGAGCGGCGGCACGGGCGGGTCGGTCGGCTACTCGCGCTCGAGCTGGAGCCGCTCGAGCTGGAGCACGGCCACAGGCGCGCTGAGCGCCGACTTCGCGCGCTCGAGCTGGAGCTGCGCGTGCTCTGGCCAGGACGACGGCTCGATGGACACGAGCCATTCGAGCTGGAGCCAGACCTCCTGGTCAGCGATGACGGACGGGTCGAAGCTGACCGGGTGACCTTCGCTGGATGTCGAGTCGGCTTTGGGAGGCGAATCGACGTCAGCGTAGGAGGGGGCAAACACTGAGCGGGCGGCGGCCGAGGGGGCACACGGCCGCCGCCCAGCTCAGAACAGGAGCGCGCCGCGGGGGAACGGCTTGAGGTAGCCCTCGTGCTCCTGCACAGGGAAGTCCGGGACCGCGCGCTCCCGGACATCGACGATCTCCCGCTCGATGCGGGTGATGGGGTCGCGGCGGGTGATGGGGTCGCGGCGGGTGATGCGGTCGCGGCGGGGCATCGTGGGGCGGATCTTCGACGTGGGGGGCGGGATGCCTGCCCGGATGGCTGGGGGTGCGGGCTTCGGCATGGGGCGCGTGCGGGCGCCGGCTCCGGCGGTGCGACTGCAAGGGGTCGGGCTGGGGGTGCGGGGCCGGGGTGTGCGGCGTGCATAACACGACACTCGAGGCTGGTCTTGGCTCGACTGTCGTGGGGAGGACGGAAAACGGCTCGTGCACAACACTCGACTCCAGAGGACGGCCGAGTGTCGGGTTTTGGACGTCTGCACCGGCAAGCCCGGACAGTCTCGGACGCGCGGCTATCCGCGGGCATAAGCGCGCCGACCCCCTCCTCACGCCGGGGGTCAGCGCGTCGATGCCCGGAAAACGGACATATACGCGCCGACCCCCTCTCGGGCCCGGGGGTAGGCGCGTTCCTGCCCGCTGCAGGCGCCCTGCGACCACCCCCGCCCTGCACCCCAGCCCGATCTCTTGCAGGCGCCCTGCGACCACCCCCCGCCCTGCACCCCCAGCCCGCCCGTTGCCGACGCCGCGCGACCACCCTCGCGCCGCACCCCAGCCGAGTCCCACGGCCGTCCCACGGCCGTCCCACGGCCAAGACACGTGAACAAACTTGGAGCACCTCCGTGACTCTCTTGTCACAACCGTGTCTTGTTTCGCCACAGCCACCCGCCCTAGCGTCCGGTTCCGTCCGCCACCCGCCCTACCGTTGCGTTCCAAAGCGCATGAACCAAGGAGCCGAACTCACGATGAGCGAGCAGCAGAAGAACGGCGCCAAGCCCGGCGCGCGAGCCGAGGAGAAGACCGACGCCAAGCGCCAAGCCGCGCTCCAGGGTGCCCTGACGCAGATCGAGCGCCAGTTTGGGAAGGGCACGGTCATGCGCATGGGCGATCCCGGCGCCCGCGTCGCCGTGGACGCGATCCCCACGGGAGCGCTGTCGCTCGACCTCGCGCTCGGGATCGGTGGCGTGCCCCGCGGCCGCGTGATTGAGATCTTCGGCCCCGAGTCCTCGGGCAAGACGACGCTCGTCTACCACATCATCGCCGAGGCCCAGAAGCTCGGCGGCGTCTGCGCGTTCGTCGACGCCGAGCACGCGATGGACCCGCTGTACGCTCGCGAGATCGGCGTTGACATCGACGAGCTCCTCGTCTCCCAGCCCGACTACGGCGAGCAGGCGCTGGAGATCGTCGACATGCTCATCCGCTCGGGTGCCGTCGACGTCATCGCGATCGACTCGGTCGCGGCACTGACCCCGCGGGCCGAGCTCGAGGGCCAGATGGGCGACCAGACCGTCGGCGTACAGGCGCGGATGATGTCCCAGGCGATGCGCAAGCTGGCCGGCAACCTCAACCGGACCCAGACCCTGTGCGTGTTCACCAACCAGATCCGGGAGAAGGTCGGGGTCATGTTCGGCTCTCCCGAGACCCAGCCCGGCGGCCGCGCGCTGAAGTTCTTTGCCTCGCAACGGCTCGACATCCGCCGCATCGAGACCCTCAAGGACGGAACCGAGGCGGTCGGCAATCGCGTCCGGGTCAAGGTGGTCAAGAACAAGGTGGCCGCGCCGTTCAAGCAGGCCGAGTTCGACATCGAATTCGGTAAGGGAATATCGACGTCCGGCTGCCTGATCGACTACGGCATCGAGCACAACATCGTGACCAAGTCAGGGTCGTTCTTCTCCTACGGGGAGGAGCGCTTGGGCCAGGGCCGCGGCAACGCCAAGGCCTTCCTCGACGAGCACCAGGAGCTCGCCAAGGAGATCGAGGCCAAGATCTACATCGCGCTCGACCTCTCGCGCGACTTGGTCAAGCCGATCGACGGCAGCGAGGAGGACGAGCCGCTCGCGCCGGTGGAGCCGATGGTCGCGGCCTGAGGCCGCGGCAATCGGCGGACCCCCGCACCAGATGAGCCGGGAGCACCACCGCAGGGTCGCGGATCCTGGCGAGCAGGCGCTCGCCCGGGCCTATCGCTTCATCGGCCGGCGCGAGCGCACGACGCTCGAGCTCCGCCGGCACCTCGAGGCGCACGAGGTCGCTCCGGACCTCATCGAGGCGACGATCGCCGAGCTGCGCGAGCAGGACTATCTCGACGATGCCCGCTACGCCCGACTGTTCGCGGAGGACAAGCGGCGGCTGGAGCACTGGGGCACCGAGCGGATCGAGCGCGCGCTGCGGGAGCGGGGACTCGATCGCGACGTCATCACGCAGGCCACCGGCGGCCGCGACCACGCCGACGAGCTCGAGCGGGCGGTCTCACTTCTGCGCCGCCGCGGCGCGGGTTCGCCCGATGATCCGCGCGAGCGCGAGCGGGCGCTCGGTGTGCTGCTTCGTAAGGGTTACGAGAGCGATCTGGCTCTGGACGCACTCAATATCTACAAGCGATCCATGTGCGACGACGGCCTCGGGTAGGGTCCACCCACCTGTCCCACGTGGTAGGAGGGAAGGCTGTGCCCGCGAGTCACGCAACCCGGCCGGCTGCGTTCGCGCGGATCCTGGCCACCATCGTCGTCTGCGCCTGTGCGTTCACCGCCGTGGCTTCCGCCGCGACTCCGGCGCCGTCGACCGTCTTCAAGGGCCGGACCTCCCAGGACCTGCCGATCGCTCTGACGATTGCCGCGGGGCACGTGACAAAGCTGAAGTTCCGGATCACCATCGCCTGCGCGAGCCATCACAGCTACCAAGGACCGGTGTGGGGCTTCGCCGCCATCGCCATCGGCCACGGCCGGTTCTCCGTGACGCTGACCTCCAAGAAGCCGGCCGCCACGACGACCGTGAGTGGACGGGTGGGAGCCCATCGCGTGCACGGTTCGGTCCGTCTGCGCCGCTACGTGGCCAGCGAGCACGGCTTCTGCAAGGGGACCGCCACGTTCGATCTCCGCCACCGCCCCTGAGCGCCCACAGGTTTGCGCGCAGGGCCCCTCGGTACTACGATGGCAGCAGCGAACGAATGGCCTCTGGGCCACCAAAAGACCAGCAAATAATGAATATCTTGGATACCGAAGACAGCGTTGGCGCCGCCCTTGTGACGGCCGCCAGGACAGTCGTTGACGTCTCGAAGCTCTGCCGGTTAGCCACGCGCTGACGGAGCTCACGCTTCACACCGGCATCCGTTCGGGCTCCTAGCTCGGGCCGCTCGGTCGCTCCCGAAAAACTTCAAGCTGTGAAGGACGTCCGAGGCTCGCCTCGGGCTCAGGAGAGGAACGACCATGGACATCATCGGTGCCGCAGCGCTGATCGCGGTCGGGATCGTGGTCGCCGCGGTGATGTACGGACGCGCGCACCCTGGACACACCCTGATCACCGAGCCCGCCTCGGGCAACCCCGGGCCCGTCGCAGCCTCCGAGCGCAGTGCCGAGGTCGCGGTGCGCGAGGCCGAGCTCGCCCGCCGGGAAGCCGAGGTCTCGCGCCGGGAGGCCGACCTGAAATCCCAGGGCGAGTCGATGAACGGCAACGCGCTCGAACTCGAGCGCGAGCTGGAACGCATCTCGGGTCTGTCCGCGGCCAAGGCCAAGCAACTCCTCCTCAAGCAGGTCGAGGAGCAGGCGCGCCACGACGCCGCCCGGCGCATCCGGCAGATCGAGGAGGAGACCAAGCGCGACGCCGATCGGCGGGTGCGCAACATCCTCTCGGTGTGTATGCAGCGGCTCGCGGCGGGCCACGCCGCCGAAACGACCGTGTCCGTCGTCCACCTCTCAGCCGACGACATGAAGGGACGCATCATCGGGCGGGAAGGTCGCAACATTCGCGCGCTCGAGAACCTCACCGGCGTTGACTTCATCATCGACGACACGCCGGGCGCGGTCGTGCTGTCCGGCTTCGACGGCGTGAGACGGGAGATCGCCCGGATCACCCTCGAGAAGCTGCTCGAGGACGGGCGTATCCATCCTGCCCGGATCGAGGAGATGTACTACCAGGCGAAATCCGAGCTCGAGAGCCACATCGTCGATCTCGGCGAGCAGGCCGTGCTCGACTCGGGCGTGCAGGGACTGCACCCCGAGCTCGTGAAGATCCTCGGCCGCCTCAAGTTCCGCACGAGCTACGGGCAAAACGTCCTCTCGCACTCGATCGAGGTGGCCAACCTGGCCGCGATGATGGCCGACGAGCTGGGCGCCAGCGCCAAGACGGCTCGGCGCGCCGCGCTCCTGCACGACATTGGCAAAGCTGTCACCCACGAGATCGAGGGCCCGCATGCCCTCGTCGGGGGGGACCTCGCCCGCAAGTACGGCGAGGGGGAGGCGGTCGCCCACGCCATGGAGGCCCACCACAACGAGGTCGAGCCCCAGACGATCGAGGCCGTCATCGTCCAGGCCGCCGACGCGCTCTCCGGTGCGCGCCCGGGCGCTCGCGGCGAATCGCTCGAGCAATACGTCAAGCGCCTGCGCGACCTCGAGCAGATCGCCTCGCGCCACAAGGGCGTCGACAAGGTTTACGCGATGCAGGCCGGCCGCGAGATCCGCATCATGGTCGCTCCCGGGGCGATCGACGACGACGCCGCCACGATGCTGTCCTACGAGATCGCCCGCGAGATCGAGAAGGAGCTCGAGTACCCGGGTCAGATCAAGGTGACGGTGATCCGCGAGTCACGCGCGGTGGAATACGCCCGCTGAACCGGCGCCCATTACGCCACTTTCGGGTATACACAGGGTTGCGGGTCATCCTTGGCAGGAGGTTCGGTGGTCTTGACCCGTCGACCGCCGAAGGAAGAGGAATACATGCAGATCGCACTCGTTTCGGGAGAACGAGCCGTACTGCGCCGAGCGCTCATGGCGACCCTGCTCGCCATGCTCGCACTGGCGGCCCTGGCCTCGACGGCCAGCGCAAGTACCTCGCTCCAAGCGCACGGCCAGTTGCTCAAGCTCTCGCCGCTGCACGCCAACACCAACCAGAGCAACAACTGGTTCGGCTACAACCAGGGCACCCTCGAGCAGGGAGACAAGCTGTTCAACTCGATCTCGGGTCAGTGGACGGTCCCGACGGCCACCCAGCACACGGCTGGCCAGGCGGAGGCATCCTCTGACTGGATCGGCATCGGCGGTGGCTGTGTCGATGCCGGCTGCACGGTCACGGACAGCACGCTCATCCAGACCGGCACCGAACAGGACGTCAGTGCTTCCGGACAGGCCTCGTATTCGGCCTGGTGGGAGCTCGTGCCGGTGCCCTCGCTCACCATCAGCGGCATCACGGTGAGCCCCGGCGACCACATGTCGGCCTCGATCGCCGAGGTCGTGGCGGATCTCAACCTGTGGAAGATCACGATCACCGATCTGACCA
Source organism: uncultured Solirubrobacterales bacterium (assembly GCA_963795525.1). Classification (GTDB taxonomy): domain Bacteria; phylum Actinomycetota; class Thermoleophilia; order Solirubrobacterales; family Solirubrobacteraceae; genus Palsa-465. The sequence continues at coordinate 1,218,270 of CAWCIA010000003.1, read as the reverse complement.
AGAACGAGACCTACACGACAACCGTTCCCTACACCTCGACCCATCTCTCGGCCGAGTGGATCGAGGAGACGCCCCTAGAGCTCGGGACGAGCCCAGGCCTGGCCTCGCTGCCAAACCTGAGCAACCCGGACTTCGATCTGGCGACGGTCAACGGCGCGCCCGCGAACCTCAAGTCCTCGGAGGAGATGGAGCTCACCAATTCCTCCGGTCAGGTCATCGGCACGCCATCGGCACCCGACTCCGACGCCGACGGATTCGGCGCCTGCACCTGGTCGGGCACCTGCACGGCGCCGGCAAGCTGAGATCGGGACATCGAAGAAGTGTCCTGGCGCGTCCCGAGCGGGGCGCGCCAGGCGCGTTAAAGCGCCTCAGCGGAAGTGGCGAGGGTGGTGCAGCGCGCCGCCCGCCGTCCAGACGGAAAAATCCGGGATGAGCACAATCGCCAGGACGAGACCGGCGACGAGGGCGCCGCTCAACGCCAGCCAGCGTCCGGATCCACCGGGCGTGCCGCCGGCATCGCGCGGGAGGGCGGAGGCGCGCAGCGTCGTGCCGAGCCCGGGAAGGTGGCCGAGGACGTGCAGGGCGGTGAAGACGATCCACACGATGAAGCTGACCTTGTGGATGAGGACCCAGTTGCCCCGGTGCTCCGGGCCGAGGAACAGGAGCACGATTCCGCTCGCGAAGACGAGAACCGTGGTCAGGACAACGAGCGGCGCGATGCCGCGGAGCACGGGGTGGGGAGGACCCTTTTCCCGGTAGATCGCGTTGCGCGTGTAGTAGCGGATGAAGCGGTACCCCGTGCTGGCCATCTTCAGGACGACGGGGCCGAGAAGCAGCAGCCCGAGGAACAGGTGCACGGAGATGAGCTGCCCGATGCGCAGGATCGTCACCCCGATCACCGCGAGGAGCAGGATGAGGACGACGCCCGTGATCGCGGTGAGCTGCTCGTTGCCGTCGGTACTGCCCGCCATGGCTGAAGTTTCGGCAAACGGGGTCAGGCCAGCGTCAGCGAATGATGAGAGGTCTCTTGTCGTCTCAGCGCCATCGTCGCGGAGCCCTATCATCGCCACGCGCCATGGCCTCCTCGATCCTCGTCATCGAAGACGAACCGGGAATCGTCGACTTTCTCGAGCGCGGGCTGCGCGGCCAGGGCTTCGAGGTCACTGCCGCGCTCGACGGGGAGACCGGGCTGGCCACCGCACTGCACGACAATCCCGATCTCGTCGTGCTTGACATGCTGCTCCCCGGGCGCAGCGGGCTGGACGTCCTCGGCGAGCTCCACGCGGCCCGGCCCGAGCTTCCCGTCATCGCCCTGACGGCGCTCGGCGAGGTGGAAGATCGCGTCACCGGTCTCGATGCCGGCGCGGTCGACTACCTCACCAAGCCGTTCTCGCTCGCCGAGCTCGCTGCGCGCATTCGCGCTCAGCTGCGTCAGGCCGCGCAGGCGCCCCGGACGACGATGAGCGGAGGCGGCGTGGAGGTCGATCTGCTGACCCGCGAGGTGCTCAACGCCGGCGAGCAGGTTCGCCTGTCGACGACCGAGTTCGACCTCCTCGTCTACCTCATGAGCCATCCCGGGCACGTCCTCTCGCGCGAGCAGATCCTCCGGGCTGTCTGGGGGTACGACCACGATCCCGGCACCAACGTTGTCGACGTGTACATCGGTTATCTCCGCCGCAAGCTGTCGCTACGGCAGCGCCCGCCCGGCCGCGAGCGCACGCGTGGGCCGATCCTGACCGTGCGCTCGGTGGGCTACAGATTTGACCCGGACGCGTAGGGGATCCCGCCTCGCCTTTCCGCGCACGCTCCAGTGGCGCTTGACGGCGTGGGTGGCTGCGGTCCTGATCCTTTCCGCCGTCGCCGTTTTCGCAGTGATCTACCGCGAGACCGGCACCCAGCTGCGGGGCCAGATCGACCGGGAGATCAGCGGCGATGCCGGACAGCTGGCGCTCTCGCTGGAGAACAGCTCCGCACGCAGGCCGGACGCAGTCGCCGCGGTGGCCGACCGCTACGTCAACTCGCAGCCCTACACCGCGGCCTCCCGACTGCTGTTCACGCTCGTGCCGGGCGCGCCGACGGTCAGCAACCATCCGGAAGTCTTCGGTGGTGACACCCGCCCGGATCCCGGCGAGACGGGCGAGGACCAGGCGCGGGAGAACCGGCTCGGCCACGCGCTGCGCATCCCGCACCTCGGTTACTCCGATTATCACCTCCCTGATGCGGGCGGAGTGCGCATATACGAGCGTGCCGTCGACGTCGCCGGGATCCACGCCGTCGTCGGGGCGGGGGAGCCGCTCGAGCTCGTCGAGCGCGCCCAGCACAGCGTCGCCGCGACGTTCATCCTCGCCGGCGCGGTCCTGCTCCTGATCGCCCTCGTCGCCTCCTACCTGGCGGGCTCCCGCGTGTCCGCACCGCTTCGGCAGCTCGCCGCGGTGGCCAGTCGGGTGAACGCGGGGGAGATGGCGCCGCGCATGCCGGCCTCACACGCGCCGGCAGAGCTCCGAGTCCTCGCCGAGGCGTTCAACCGGATGCTCGACCGTCTCGCCGAGGCGTTCGCCGGCCAGCGCGAGTTCGTCGCTGACGCTTCGCACGAGCTCCGCACACCGCTGACCGTCATTCGCGGTCAGCTCGAGGTGCTCGCCGCGCAGGAGAACCCCTCCATCGAGGAGGTCCAGCGCGTCGAGCGGCTCGCTCAGGCCGAGATCTCCCGGATCAGCCGGCTTGTCGACGATCTCCTCCTGCTGGTCCAAGCCGAGCGGACCGATTTCCTGCGTCCGGAGCGAATCGACCTCGATAGCTTCCTCAGCGACCTGTGGGACGGGCTCACCCTCACCGCGGATCGCCGCTTCGAGCTCGACGAGCTGCCGCCAGGAACGCTGACGGCCGATCCCGACCGTCTGGCGCAGGCGCTGCGCAACCTGGCGCGCAACGCGATCGAGCACACCGTCGCGGAGACAGGCCTCGTCCGTCTCGAGGTCGATCCGGCCGGCCCGGGAATGGTCCGCTTCACGGTCATCGACGACGGCCCGGGGATTCCCCCGGGCGAGGCCGAGCGCATCTTCGAGCGCTTTCACCGCACCGATGCCTCCCGCGTGCGCACACAGGGCGGCACCGGCCTTGGCCTCGCGATCGTCAAAGCAATCACCGAGGCCCACGGCGGGCGGGTGAGCGCGATCAGTGCCAACGGTCGTCCGGGGGCGCGGATCGAGCTCGTGCTGCCGGGCTATGAGGCCGGCTGAGGCCGCTGCCGAGCCGCGTGCCTAGCTGCTTCGTTTCCCGCTCGATCCACGCGTGCCGGTATCCATCGCCTTGCCGGCCTGCTTCACCGCTTTCCCGGCCGACTTGGCCGCCTGCTTGCCCTTGCTGACCACGTCGCCCGCTGCCTTGTTGGCAGCCCGGCTCTGTCGGGTGGCGGCGGCCTTGCGTGCGGACTCGGACCGCTGCGCCTTGGTTTGTGCCATTGCTTCTCCCCTTGGGATCGCTGGACTCTCTCGCCGATACCCGGTTGCGCGCAGACCACGCATTGGGCGCTGCCTCGTCACGGGGGTGGCGGGATGGCATCATGGGCCGAGTCCAGATGACCCAGGCTCACGCGCCCAAGAGATACCACGTGACCACGTTCGGCTGCCAGATGAACGAACACGATTCCGAGCGCATGCGCGGAATGCTCGAGTCGCTCGGCTACGAGGAGGCGCCGGCCCGTGCCCAGGCCGACCTCATCCTCTTCAACACGTGCTCGATCCGAGAGAAGGCCGACGACCGCTTTGTCGCCCATCTCGGCGAGGCCAAGCGCCTGAAGCGCGAGCATCCCGAGCGGATCATCGGCGTGGGCGGTTGCTGGGCCCAGTCGGTCAAGGAAGAGGTGTTCGCCCGCTTCCCCTTCGTCGACGTCGCCTTCGGACCGGGCCAGGTCCACAAGCTCGCAGAGTTCCTCACCTCGGACTCGCTGACCGCTCAGGGCTACTTCGAGTTCGAGGGCTTCACCGGCCGCCTGCCGGCCAAGCGGATGCGCGAGTACCAGGGATGGGTGCAGATCTCGGTCGGCTGCAACTGTGTGTGCTCGTACTGCATCGTGCCCTCGACCCGCGGACGCGAGGTGAGCCGGCCGGCCGTCGAGCTCGTGGATGAGGTGCGCCGTCTCGCCGCCGACGGCGTTTGCGAGGTCACCCTGCTCGGGCAGAACGTCAACTCCTATGGACGAGACCTGCCGCGCGAGCAACGGGTGACCTTCGCCGAGCTCCTGGAGATGGTCGACGCGGTCGAGGGGATCGAGCGCATCCGCTACACGAGCCCGCACCCGAAGGACATGCGCGCAGACGTCATCAATGCTCACGCCGAGCTGCCCGCGCTCTGCGAGCACATCCATCTGCCGCTCCAGTCCGGCTCGAGCGCCGTGCTCAAGCGAATGCGCCGGACGTACACGCGCGAGCGCTACCTCGAGCGCGTGGCCATGATCCGCGAGCACGTGCCCGACTGCGCGATCACGACCGACATCATCGTCGGCTTCCCGGGCGAGACCGAGGCCGACTTCGCGCAGACGCTGTCGCTCGCCGAGGAGGTCGGCTATGACGGCGCCTTTACCTTCATCTACTCGCCGCGGCGCGAGACCGATGCGGCCAAGATGCCCGACCAGGTTCCGCACGAGGTCAAGGTGAAGCGGATGGAGCGCCTCGTCGAGGTGATCCAGCGTCGCGCACACGAGCGCGCGCAGCGGTTCGTGGGACGGAGCCTCGAGGTCCTCGTCGAAGGTCCGTCGCGCACGGATCCAACCCGGCTGCGGGGTCGCTCCCGCCACAACAAGGTGGTCAATTTCGCCGGCCTCGCCGCGCCCGGGGAGATGGTCGAGGTCGAGATCAGCGGCGCCACGAGCCAGACGCTGCTCGGCGAGGAGCGCCTGCTCAGCCGCGCCGCGGGCTGAGCGCTCTCGCCGCCACCGGCGGTCGTTCGAGTCCAGGCCGCAAGCGGCCTCGACATTTATACGAGTCGGACCCGCGCGAGCGATGTCCCGGCCCCCAGGGGCCGAAGCCGAATATGTGGAGGTCTACCGCACTTCGGAGGATCCGTGCCCGCGGCCAGCACGGTCATGAGAGGCCCTGCGCTCGCGGTCATCGGATCCGATGGTCAGCTCGAGCGCAGCACGGCCGCGTTCAGCTCGCAATTGGACGCTCACGCCCTGCTCGAAGAGCACGCCTCCGAGCTCGAGCCGGTCCTCCGAGGTGAGGTCGGCAGCACGGTCCTGAACGTCGGCGGGGTCACCGCCGCCGTCGAGGTTGTAGCCGACGCGTCAGGCGCTCGCCACGCCCTGCTCACGCTGCGCGGCGAGGGCAAGGCGGCGGCCGGTACGCCCCCAGCGAACCCGCTCCTCGACGAGGATCTCGACAGCAGTCCGGCGATCATCTTCCTCAAGGACCTCGAGGGCCGCTACCTCCGCGTCAATGCTGCGCACGGCCAGATCGTCGGCGTCGGCGAGGCGCTGCTCCAGGGCCGGGCCGACCGCGAGCTGCCGCCACGCCAGACGGTCGACGGCCCACGCCTGGCCGAGCGGGATCCCGCGCTCCCAGAGCCCCTCCAGCTCGAGTACATCGTGCCTGCCTTCGAGGGGCGCCCGGCCCTCTCCGTGCTGCGCTTCCTCGTCCATGACGCGGCCGGCGAGCCGGTCGCCCTGTGCGGCGTCGCCACGCCGGTCTCCGAGGCCCACGTGGCGCAGGCCGAGGCCGAGCGGCTCCTGGACCTCACGCGCCTGGCCCACCTCGGGCCGAGTGAGGCCCGCGCTGAGCTACTCGGCCAGTGGGGCCTGGTCTCGGGGGATGAGGCTGCCGAGGCGCTTTCCCGGACCCATCGCCCGCCGGTCCCCGAGGATGAAGCCGACATCCCGGCGGCGCCGCGCGCCAACCGCCGAACGGCCCCCGAGCCAGCCGACGCGGGCATTCGATCCGATGACGATGCGGCCGACGCCGAACTGCGCGCCGAGCAGGCGCGTGTCCACGCCGAGCAGGCGCACGCCGAGAGCCAGCACCTCCGCTCGGAGCTCGAGATGGCGCACGCCGAGACCGAGCAGGCGCGCGCGATCGCCCGGCGCGAGCGCGAGGACGCCGAGACTGCGAGATCGACGGCCCAGGCCGCACGCAGCGAGGCCGCTCAGGCACTGCTGAAGATCGAGCAGCTCGAGGCCGGATCGTTGCAGCTCAGCAGTCGCTTCGAGCAGGCCGAGGCCGAGGCCCGAGAGTCTCGCGTCCGGGCCGAGCGAGCCGACGACGACGCGGCCACGGCGCGCGCGCGGGCCGAGCAGGCCGAGGCGAATGCCCGGACCGCGCAGGCGCGCGCGGACGAGGCTGAAGCGGCGGCGCGCCAGGCCGAGCTGCGCGCCGAGCAGGTGAGCGCCGAGGCCGAGCGCGGCGCCACGCGGGCAACGCAATCAGAAGAGGACGCCAAGCAGGCACGGGCACGCGCCGAGCAGGCCGAGGCCGATGCCCGTCAGGCGCGCGCGCAGGCCGCGCAGGCCGAGACCGACGCCCGGCAGGCACGACTGCAGATCGAGCAGGCCGAGACGGAGGCTCGCCGCGCCAAGGCCGAGGCCGCTGAGCTCGAGGGCGCGGCACGCCAGGCACAGGAGCGGGCGCAGGAGCTCGAGGCCGGCGAGCGTCAAGCCCGGATCCAGATCGAAAGCCTCGAGTCGGCGGTGCGCCAGGCCCGGGCTCAGGTCGAGGACCTCGAGCTCGCCGCCGCACGGTCAAAGGCGATCACCGAAGAAGCCGAGGCAACGGCACGCCAGTCACGGGCCCGTGCCGAGCAGGCCGAGGCCGAGCTCCAGGCGCTGCGCACGCAAGCCCAGACGCCGGCGGCCAGTCCCGCGGAGAGCGGTGGGAAGTCCGCCGACAGCGAGCTCCGCCAGCGGCTCCGCGCCGCCGAGGCTGAGCGTGACGGCGCCGGCACCCAGGCGACCGAGCTGCGCGAGTCGCTGGCCGGGGAGCGGGCCCGCACGGATGAGCTTCGGCGTTCGCTCACCCAGGCGCAGGAGCGGCTGGCCGAACTCGCCGGGGAGCTCGAGACCGCCCGCACCGCGCAGGCGGTGGGCATCGAGACCGCTCGGGCCGAGCTGGCCGTCGAGCTCGAGCGCCTCCGGCGCGCGGCCGCCGAGGAAACCGCCCGGGCCGCGGCCGAGGTGGCTGCGCTGCGCGCCGAGCACGCGGCCGAGCTCGCCCGCTTCCAGGGCGAGGCGGCGGTGGCGGCACGCGAGCAGGCGCTGGCGGCCGAACACGCGCGCGAAACGGCCGAGGCCGCGGCCGCGGAGCGCGAGCGTCAGGAAGCTGCGGCGGCCGAGCAGGCGCTGGCGGAGGCTGAGGCGGCCAAACCGACGGGCAAGTCGGGACACGGCAGGGGCGCGGCCGCCGAGACGACAACGGGCGTGGGGTGGACGGCACGGGCCCAGCACGAGCTTGCGGGCTCGCTCGGCGACCTCGGCGACCTGCGCACGGGGTTCACTCGCGCCGCGTCCGTCCTCGGCCGGCGCGGCGGCTGGGACCTCGTCGCGTGCTGGTTGCCCGACCCACGGGGGCTGCTGCGCTGCGGTGGCTCGTGGAGCAGCGATGCCCTGTCGGCGCTCGAGGACCAGACGACGCGCTCGGCGCAGAGCGTCGGCGGCTCGGCCCTCGGGCGCGCGCTCTATGCCCGCGAGCCGGTGGCCGTCACCCTCGGGGCCGCCGGCGACGACGGCGACGAGCGGCTCGCTCAGGCGTTCGCCGGCGGGGTGCGCACCGCGCTTCACGTCCCCATCCGCGATGGCGTCGCCCGCATCGGCGTGCTCGAGCTCCTGAGCACCGGTCCGAGCGCGCCGGAGGAGGACGTCGTGGCCGCGCTCGAGGCGGTGGGCCTGCAGCTCGGGCAGTTCGCCGCGCTCATGCGGGCGCGGCGATCGACTCACGAGTCGACCCTCCGGTAGGGACCACCCCGCGCTCCCGCCTGTGCCCGGCGCGGTCCGTCCGCCGCGTGTGCGAACATACGTTCGATGCGATGGAGCAACCTCGATATCGATGAGGAGCGGCGAGCCCGCCTTCCCGGTTACCGCGACGAGGCGGTGGTGCGCCACTTCGACGCTCCGGAGGCGATCGAGACCCGGTTCTACGAGGTCCGGGCCAAGTCGATTCTGAATCGGGTGCCCGAGGCCTCGCAGGTTCCCTTCCGGTGGACGATCAATCCGTACCGCGGGTGCACGCACGCATGCACCTACTGTTTCGCCCGGCCCACACATACGTATCTCGACTTCGACGCCGGGCGCGACTTCGAGCGCGAGATCGTCGTCAAGGTCAACGCGCCGGAGCTCTTGCGGGCGGAGCTGGCGCGGCCCTCGTGGCAGGGCGAGCACGTGGCGCTCGGCACGAACACCGACCCCTACCAATGGGTGGAGGGCCGCTACAAGCTCATGCGCGGCATCTGGTCGGCGCTGCGGGATGCGGCCAACCCTTGCTCGGTGCTGACGAAGTCCCCGCTCCTGCTGCGCGATCTCGACCTCATGCGCGAGCTCAACGCGCGCACGGATTTCTCGGCCGCGCTGTCCGTGCCGACGCTCGAGGAGCGCGCCTGGCGCTCGACCGAGCCTCGAACCCCGCATCCTCGGGCCCGGCTCGAGGCGGTCGCCGAGCTGACGCGAGCGGGCATCCGGACCGGCATCCTCGTCGCGCCTCTGATGCCCGGAATCAACGACGATCCGAAGCAGCTTGCACCCATCCTGCAGGCGGCACGGGACGCCGGCGCGTCGTACGTCACCGGCATCGGCCTCCACCTCCGGAAGGGGGTGCGCGACGTGTTCTTCGAGTGGCTGGGGGAGGAACGTCCGGACCTGGTGGCCCGGTATGAGGCGCTCTACCGGCGTGGCGCGTATCTGCCCGCCGATGAGCGCCGCCGTCTCGCGGGTCTCCTCAAGGGCCCGGATCTCGCGCCAGGACTGCGGATGCGGGGCGTGATGGCGGTGAGGAAGGAGGAACCGAAGAGACAGGCATCCGTGCAAACACAGCTTTTTTGAGCGATTCTTCACGTGAGATAGGGAAACTCCGACCCACCCGGCGGGGTAGATGAAGAGACGACACGAGGAGGTGCATCGCTAGCGCATGATTCGACGGTTCAAGACGCAGAGAGACCAGCTTCGGCTCGACCACATGTTCGAGACCCGCAGCGAGGCCTGGGCCAAGGTCGGCCTGGCCATGCAGACGAGTCAGCGGACCGTGCGCCGCGCGCGGCGCGAGGTCGGCGTTCTCGTGCCCGTCCTGATCGGCGTCCTCGTCGTGTATGCGGATCGCAACCAGATCCTCGGCCTGCGCTGCGCGGCCCACCACACCAGGGCTTGCGGTAACAACAGCCCCTGGCAGACGCCGATCCGGATCGCCACGGTCATCGTGCTGGTGCTCCTCGGCTGGGCGATCGCCCGCGATATCGGCAAGGCGGCCGCGCCCACGTTCTTCCGGCGGATGGACCCGGCCACGGCCGGGACGGTGGGATTCGTCGTCCGCCTCGGCACGCTGGCGGTGATGCTGATCATCGCGCTGTCAGTCGCCGGCGCCCAGCCGAGCACGCTCGTGGCCGGAAGCGCGTTCACCGCCGTCGTCCTCGGTCTCGCGGCCCAGCAGACCCTCGGCAACCTCATCGCCGGCCTCGTCCTTCTCAGTGCCCGCCCGTTCCGGGTGGGCGAGCGAGTTCGCCTTCAGGCCGGCGCGGTGGGCGGCACCGTGGAGGGCATCGTCAGCTCGCTCGGTCTCCTCTACACGACGCTCGCCCGCGGCGATGACCAGATGATGATCCCCAACAACGTCGTGCTGAGCGCGGCCGTGGTCCCGCTGCGCGAGCCAGACGCCGTCGACGTCCGCGTCCGTCTCACCCAGGGTGTGCGGCCCACGCACGTGCAGGCGCTGCTCGACGACCGGATCGCCACGCCGACCCGCTCACCTGCCAAGGTGCTTCTCCAGGAGGTCGACGGCGAGGACGTCGTCGTCCGCATCCAGGCCACGCCCGAGCGCGCCGCGGACGGCGCCCAGCTGGCCGACGAGATCATCGAGACGCTCGCGGGCGTGACCGGCGAACATGCAGTCGCCGGGGAGCACGCCGTCACGGGCGAGCAGCGCTGAGGGTCGTCGCGGTCCCGACGCGCAGGGACGGCCAGGCCGTCATCGGCCGGCCTAGGACCGCTTGTCGACCTGCCCGCGCGCGAGCTTGGCCGCGACCTTGTCGCTGCCCACGCGCCGGCTGACCGAGGCCGCGACGGCCGGTGCGACGCTGGCGAAGCTCGCGCCCAGGCGCAGGGGAAGGGGGGCGACGTCGAGCTCTGCCCGATCGTCCTCGATGACGCGGATCACGGCTGCGGCGACCTGCTCGGGCGTCCGCGTGCCCACGCCGCGCGGCAGCGTGATACCCGCGTCGGCGAACATGCCGGCGTCGCTGATGAAGCCCGGCAGGATGGTCGAGACGCCGACGCCGTGAGGGGCCAGATCGGTCCGCAGCCCGAGCGCGAATCCGCGCAGTCCGAACTTCGTCGCCGAGTAGATGGACGAGGCGGCCGAGGCGGCCTTTCCCGCCAGCGAAGAGACGAACACCATGTGCCCGTGGCCACGCGCGACCATGGCCGGCGTGAGCGCGCGCGCGAGCGCGATCGGCGCCCGCAGGTTGACCTCGAGCATGCGGTCGATCTGCTCCTGGGAGAGCTCGCTGAGCTGACCGGAAGCGGGCAGCGCGGCATTGGCGATGAGGATCTCCACCTCGCCGGCCTGCTCGGCCAGTCGCGCCACCTCCTCGCGGCGCCCGAGATCGCACGGGAGCACCCGTCCTGCCGAGCTCCGCGGCGAGCGGCTCGAGCACGTCGACCCTCCGGGCGCTCAAGAGGACCGTGGCACCCCGCGCCGCCACGGCGCGAGCGATCGCCTGCCCGATGCCTCCGGATGCCCCGGTCAGGAGCACGTTGCCGCGCAGGGCCGTCACCGCGCGGAGTCTAGGGCGGCGGGGGGCTTCGGCGTGTCCTGGTCGCGACTGCGCTCGACACCCCCCGCGCCGCATACTGCCCGGCGTGAGCCATGCCGAGGTCATCGCCGTCTTCGGCCCCACGGGCGTGGGGAAGACGGCGGTCGCCATCGAGCTCGCCCAGCGCCTGCGCGGCCTCGGCCAGGACCCCGTGGCCGTCTCCGCCGACGCCCTCCAGGTCTACGGTGGCCTCGAGATCCTCACCGGAGCGGCGAGCGCCCGGGAACGCGCCCAGCTCGAGCACCGACTCATCGCCTTTCTGCCCATCGACGCCGGCTTCAGCGCCGGTCAATACGCCGAGCTGGCCCACGCCGAGATCGACGGGCTGCTTGCAGAGGGCCGCCGGCCGATCGTCGTCGGCGGGACCGGCCTCTACCTCCGGGCCGCCCTCACCGAGCTCAGCCTCCGTCCGCCACCCGCCGAGGGCGTGCGCGAACGCTGGACCGCCGAGCTGGCCCGCCGCGGACCCGAGGCGCTCCACGCCCTGCTCGCCACCCGCGCGCCCTGGGCGGCTGAGCAGATCGACCCCCGCGACCGGCAGCGGATCGTGCGCGCGCTCGAGCTCTACGACGCCGGCGAGCTCGAGCCACCGGAGGGCGGCTCGGAGCTGTGGACATCCGCCGTCCGGCATCCGACCCTGCTCGTCGGCCTCGTCATGGACCGTGATCAGCTCTATGCGCGCATCGACACGCGCGTCGAGGAGATGATCGCCGCCGGCGTGCAGGACGAGGTGCTCCGCGCCAACGCCGCGGGAGCCTCGCTCACCGCCCGCAAGGCGCTCGGGTTCGACGAGCTGCTCTCCGGCGACACCGAGTCGATGAAGCGGCGCACCCGGAACTACGCACGCCGCCAGCTGACCTGGATGCGCAAGCTTGCCTCCGTGCACGTCATCGATACGACCGCGAGCCCGCCGGAGGCGACGGCCAGGCAGATCCTCGACCTCTGGCTCGGCCGTCCGGCCTGAGCGCGGGCCGGCCCGCTCACGGCAGCGGCGTGAACGGATAGAGCAGAACCGCCGCGATCGCCACGCCGGCCACCCAGACCGATACGACACGCGGATGGCGGCGCAGGCGCGCGATGGCCTGCCCGGCCGCGAGATAGAGCCCGGGCATGACGATGACCATGTAATAGATGTAGCTCGTCCGGCTGTCCACGAGACTGAGAGCGACGAAGGGGAGCCAGCTCCCGAGAAACCAGGCCACGGCAAGCCCGGAGAGCCGGTCGGGAGTGGCGGCCTGCCCCCGGGCGCGGGCGCGAGCGCGCGCTGCCCGGCCCACCGCGAGCCCGGCCAGGACGAGGCCGATGAGGCCGGGGAGGAGGATCGCCGGATTGATCACCCCGACGAAGTGCGAGGCCGGATGGACGTGATAGAGCCCGGGGACCGGGCGGCGCGGGTTCACGTTGAGGTAGGTGATCGGCTTCAGATCGATGAGCCAGGCCCACGGGTAGGAGGCGATGCCCGTCGGCCCATGCGGGCTCGTCTCGCGCGCGGCGTAGCTGAACATGTGGGCGAGATGGCCGAACGGGCCGGCGCCGACGAGCTTGCCCGTGCTGTTGTTGTAGGGCGGCGCGACGTCGTCCATGACCGCGAGCACGCCGACGAGCACGACCGCGAACACGGCCACGCACGCCGCGAGCCGGGCGACCCGCCGTCGCGCGTCCGAGCGAGTCGCGAGCCAGGCGATGAGCTCGACGAGCACGAGGACGAGCAGTGCGTAGGGCGCGACCATCTTCGCGCACGCCCCGACGCCGATCACCGCCCCGGCCACGAGCGGGCGCCCACGCAGGTACGCCGTCACCCCCCAGAGCATCCCGGCGAGCGCGTAGACGTCGAGCGTGGCGATCCGGCTGTGGACGAGCACGAGGTTGTCGGCCGCCATGAGCGCGGCCGCGCCCACGGCCAGCCAAGCGCTGCCGTCCGCCGCGCGGACGAGCGCGTACATGCCGAGCAGGCACAGCGTGCCCAGGATGAGGCTCGGCAACCGCCAGGCCAGCGGACCGTCGCCGAGGAGCTCGATCAGCCCGGCGATGCTCAGCTTGGCGAGCTGGGGGTGCTCGGCATTGGGATCGTCACCCAACGGCGCGCTGGCGTACGGTGCGCCCGCCGGAGGATGGATGCCGGCGATGACGCGCGCCGCGTTGACGTAGTAGGTCTCGTCGAACACGAGCACGTGGTCGCGGGCCGAGCGGCAGGGCGAGTGGCAGGGCTGGCCGAGCCACGCTGCGCGGGCCCCAAGCGAGACCAGGCAGACAAGCACGAGCACGGCGAGCGCACTCACGCGGCGGCCGCGTAGGAAGAGGGCGGTGCTCGCGCGGCTGGCCATGGCCCGCGCGACGCTACACATAGACTCGGGCGCCGTGAACTTCGAGAAGTGGCAAGCGCTGGGGAACGACTACCTCATCGTCGAGGCGGCGGAGCTTCCCTTCGAGCTCACGCCCGGGCGCATCCGCGCGATCTGCGCCAGCCACACCGGCGTGTTCGCCGACGGCATCCTCCTGCTTTCCGAGCCGGATGAGCGCGGCTTTGTCGCCCGCATGCGCATCTTCAACCCCGATGGCTCGGAGGCGGAGCTGTCCGGCAACGGCGCCCGCGAGGCCATCCTCTACCTCCACCGCCGGGGTTGGACCGACGCCGAGACGTTCTCGATTCAGACGGCGGCCGGCGAGATCCGGCCCCGCATCACCTCCGAGACGGAGTGCACCGTCGATATGGGCCGCGCCCGCATGCGCAGCGCGGACTATCCGAGTGGACCGGACGACGGAACCGGAGAGATCACGGCAGGCGGGCGGAGCTGGCGCTTCCAGCACGTCCAGGTCGGCAATCCCCAGTGCGCGATCCGCATCGGCTCCGAGGCCGAGCTCGATGCACTCGTGCTCGGCGAGATCGGCCCCGGCATCGAGAACCACGAGATTTTCCCCAACCGCACGAACGTGTCGTGGTTCACCGCCGTCGGACCTGGGCGGATCCGGGCGCGCATCTTCGAGCGCGGTGTGGGCGAGACCTCGGCCAGCGGCACCGGCGCCACGGGCGCGGCCGTGGCCTACGTCCTGGAGGGCGGCGATTCGCCCGTGACCGTGCTCCTCGAAGGTGGCGAGCTCGAGGTCGAGGTCGGGGAGGACTTTCACATCAACCTGACCGGCTGGGCCGTGCCCGTCTTTCGGGGCGAGCTCGCCACCGACTTCGTGAAGGAGCTGCATGCGATCCAGTAGGCGCATCGAGCGCATCCCGCCATACCTGTTCGCCGAGCTGGAACGCAAGGTCTCCGCCAAGCGAGCGGCGGGCATCGACGTGATCAGCCTGGGCATCGGGGACCCGGACACACCGACGTATGCGCCGATCGTGGCCGCCGCGCAGCAGGCCGTGGCCGATCCGAGCACGCACACCTATCCGAGCAACCGCGGGCGGCGCGAGTTCCTCGAGGCCGTCGCGGCCTTCTACGCTCGCCGATTCGGCGTCGAGGTCGATCCGAAGACCGAGGTGATGGCGGCGATCGGGGCCAAGGAGTGCATCTTCAACCTCAACCTCGCCTTTCTCGACCCCGGCGACGTCGCCCTCGCCTCCGACCCGGGATATCCGGTCTACACGGGGGGGCCTCTGCTCGCCGGCGCCGAGCCCGTGCTCATGCCGCTTCTGCCCGAGCGCGGCTTTGCCCCCGACCTCGCGGCCATCCCGGGCGACGTTCTCGAGCGCGCGCGCCTTCTCTTCATCAATTACCCCAACAACCCGACCGGCGCGATCGTGTCCGACGGCTTCTTCGAGGAGGTCATCGAGCTCGCCCGCCGGCACGACATCCTCGTCGTGCACGACAACGCCTACAGCGAGACGACCTATGACGGGTACGTGGCCCCGTCGTTCCTGGCCACGCCGGGCGCCCAGGAGGTCGGCGTCGAGGTCTTCAGCCTGTCCAAGGGCTACAACATGACGGGCTGGCGCTGCGCGGCGATCGTCGGCAACGCCGAGGCGATCGAGCACTACTGGCGGCTGAAGTCGAACATCGACTCGGGCAACTTCGACGCCGTCCAGCTCGCCGGGGCCGCCGCGCTCGCGCCCGAGGTCGACCACGAGGTCGCCGCGATGAGCGAGGTGTATCGGCGCCGGCGCGATCTCGTGTGTGACGCGTTGGCCGAGGCGGGGGTGAAGGTGACGCCTCCGAAGGGCACGATCTATATCTGGGCGCCCGTGCCCGCAGGCTTCGAGAGCGCCGCGGCGTACTGCGAGCACGTCCTCGAGGAGGCCGCGGTCGTCATCTCACCGGGCGGTGCCTACGGGACCAGCGGCGAGGGCTTCTTCCGCATCTCGCTCACCACCCCCGAGGACCGCCTGCTCGAGGCGGTGCAGCGCATCCGCTCGTTGTAGAGCGGATGCGCCGGTTGCCGCGCAGGTCAGCCGTAGATGGTGAACGAGTGGATACCGCTGACGAGCTCGCACCCCTTGGCTTGGCACAGCGGCGCCACGTGGTTGGCTTGCCAGTAGTACTTGCCCGGTGTCACCGCCCAGTAGCCCGGGAAGTTGAAGTGGGTCTTGTAGATCCACCAGCCCTTGTGGTGACTCCAGTGCGTCATTGCGAAGAAGTCGCACCTGCTCCCGCATCCCTTGGCCGGCGTGAGAAACCCCTCCTTATTGAGGTGCTTCCGCGGCGAGATCGTGATGTACACAGGCGCGGAATCACCGGTGAGGCCGGGGTCGTAGACCTTGAGCGTGACGACACCTGCGTGCACATGCGCCCCCTTGCCGGGAGCCTTGAGCGACGGCGGGGTCGAGTTCGACGCGAGCGCCACGGCGCCGAAGGCGAACACGAGAACGAGTGCGAGCGCACCTGCGCAGAGAGCGCGCGTACGCATCCTCAGCATGAGCTACCTCCATTCGGACGTTGATCGAATCGCAGGCACGAACGTGCCTGGTCCCTGCCTGAACCGTCCGGCCGCTCCGGGAAGATACCCGATGGCTCCGGGTGCAGGCGCCGCGGGGCTACCATCGGAGAGGTGCAGAACAACCGCAACGGACGGCAATCCGCCACAGGCCAAGACGGCGCTTCCGGCTCAGGCCGCGCCCGCCAGCGGGCCGTGCTCATCGCCGCGATCGGCGACGGAGAGAAAGACGAGCTGACCGAGCTCGAGGAGCTGCTGCGCACCGCCGGCGTCGCCGCGGTCGGCAAGCTGGTCCAGCGCCGTGAGCACCCCCATCCCAACACCTATCTCGGCGCCGGCAAGCTCGAGGAGCTTCAGGCCGCGGTGAAGGCGGCCGACGCCAACCTCGTGGCCTGCGACGACGAGCTCTCGCCCCGCCAGGAGCGCAACCTCGAGAAGACACTCGGGCTGCCGGTGATCGACCGAACGGCGATCATCCTCGACATCTTCGCCGCCCACGCGCACAGCGCCGAGGGCAAGCTCCAGGTCGAGCTCGCGCAGCTCGAATACAACCTCGCGCGCATGCGGGGCCTGTGGACCCATCTCGAGCGCCTCGGCGCCGGCCGCATCGACGGCGGCATCGGCACGCGAGGCCCCGGCGAGACCCAGATCGAGACCGACCGCCGGCTCGCCCGCGACCGCATCTCCGCCCTCAAGCGCCGGCTGGCCCGGGTCCGTTCCAGCCGCTCGGTCATGCGGGCGGAACGCGAACGCGCCCATCTGCCGGCGGTCGCTCTGGCCGGGTATACGAACGCCGGCAAGTCGACGCTCCTCAACGCGCTCACCGGCGCGACCGCAGGCGTGCGCGACCGGCTCTTCCACACCCTCGATCCAACGACGCGCGTGCTGCGCACCGGCGGGCGAGACTACCTCCTCACCGACACGGTCGGCTTCATCCGCAAGCTCCCGCACCAGCTCGTCGAGGCCTTCGCGGCCACGCTCGAGGAGACCCGGCTGGCTGATCTCATTCTCCACGTCGTCGACGCGTCGGCACCCGAGGACGAGCTGGCGATGATGACCCGCGCGGTCGAAGACGTCCTGCTCGAGATCGGCGCCGACGCCGTGCCGCAGGTGCTCGTCCTCGCGAAGGCCGACCGTATCGACGATGAGCGGCGAGGCGAGCTCGAGCGCCGCCATCCCGACGCCGTGCTCGTCTCGGCGCTGTCCGGAGAGGGGCTCGAGGCCCTCGTGGCCCGCATCGAGGACGAGTTCGCGCGCACGCTGCGCGAGGTTGAGCTCCTCATCCCCTACGAGGAGGGCAGCCGCCTGGCCGAGCTCCACGAGCTGGCCGGTGACCTGCAGCGGGACGAGACGCCCGATGGCGTGCGCGTGCTCGTCCGTCTCCCCGCCGCGGTTGCCTCTCGCTACGAGCGCTTCGCGCCTGGCCGTTCCCTGGCCGGATGACGCTGGCTCCAGCGCTGCGGGTCCAGCGACTCGATCCCCGGGCGCGCATCCCCACGCGCGCCTATCCCGGCGATGCCGGACTCGACCTCTACGCCCTCGACGAGCACCTGCTCGCGCCCGGCGAGCGCAAGGCGGTGCCCACGGGGATCGCGGTGGAGATCCCGCCCGGACAGGCCGGGCTCGTCCTGCCGCGCTCTGGCCTGGCGGCCCGACACGGCATCGCGCTCGTCAACGCCCCGGGCCTGATCGACGCCGGCTATCGCGGAGAGCTGCGCATCCTCCTGCTCAACACGGACCGCGGCGTTCCCTGCACGCTCGAGGCGGGCGACCGAATCGCTCAGCTCGTGCTCGTCCGAGTCGAGCTTGCGGACGTGGAGGAGGTCCCCACCCTGGCCGAGAGCGAGCGTGGCGCGGGCGGGTTCGGCTCCTCGGGCAGCTGATGCGCGTCAGCCCGTCCCGGGGGCCGGCAGGAGCCCGTGCTCCTGGAGGAATTGCGTCGCCACAGTCGCCGGATCCTCGTTGTCGACGTCCACACCGGCGTTGAGCTGACGGATCGTCGTGGTCGTGAGCAGCGCGCTGACGCGGTCGATCGTGGACACGAACTGCGGCCCCTCGGCACGAACAACCTTGAGCGGGATGACCGGCACGACGTTGCCGAAGCCGAACACTCGGAGCGGGTCACGCAGGATCGTGTAGTTGTGGGTGATCAGCTCGCCGTCGGTTGTGTTGACATCGGCGACCTGGACGATCCCCTGGTCGAGCGCCTGGTACTGCGCGCCGATGTCGAGGGGCTTGAACGAGGCGGGAACGATGTCGTAGGCCTTCGTGACCGCCGGCATGCCGCTCGGGTCGGTCTGGAACTGCTGTGGACCGCCGACGATCATCGTCGCTTCGACCTTCTGAAGGTCGCCGATCGAGTTGAGGTTGTGCGCCACGCCGTAGTTGAAGCTGACCGCAAGTGCCGCCGTGTCGCTGAACGGCGTCGGGCTGAGCAGATCGAAGCCGTGGGCTCGCGCCCAGCGCGATGCCGCACGGTAGGCCGAGTGCAGGCTGTGGAAGTGCCGCGCGTCGCCGGCGATCGTGGTGTTCCACGTCGAGAGGTACTCGGGATACATCGACAGAGTGCCCGCCTGGAGCGCCTGCATGGTGACCTCCGTCGGGCCGATGTTGCGCGTCAACGTCACCGAGTACCCCTCGGCCTTCAGGGCGAGGTAGTAGAGCTCGCCGAGCACGAACTGCTCGGTGAAGTTCTTGTCTCCGATGGCCACTGTCGGCTTGCCGACGCCCGGCAGCGGCGTCGTCTTGGCCGTGACCGTGGTCGTGACGGTGGTCGTCGTGGTCGAGGAATGACCGCCGCATGCGGCCACGGCGAGCGCACAGAACGCCAGGAGTGGGCCGACCAGCCGCGCGCGAAGGCTGTGTGAAGATGGACGCATCGAGTCTGAGCGGGCGATCCTAGCCTTCCTGGATGCAGCCGCGGAGCTACACCCCTGCAGCGCGGCGAGCGTCCGCATGGGCAGCCGCCTCCAGCTCGTCGTCGAGTGCCCCGAGGGGCTCGTCCCGGCGCAGCGCGCGGGCGATCAACCAGTCGGCCAGCCATGCGTTCTTGGGCAAGAGCGGTCCGTGCAGGTAGGTGCCGATGACGCCGCCGGCGCGCACGCCCTCGTAGCCATCACCGCCGTTGTTGCCGTGGCCGGAGAGCACGCGTCCGAGCGGCTCGCTCCCGGTGCCCAGATGGGTGCGCCCGCCGTGGTTCTCGAACCCGGCCAGCACCCGCAGGTGCCCGGGCTCGAGCTCGACCTCGATGGCCACATTGCCGATGAGGCGCGGGCCGTCGGCCCGCACGGTGACGAGATCGACGAGGCCGACGCCGGGCAGTGTCTCGTCCGCGAGCTGATAGGAATGCCCGAGGAGCTGATAGCCACCGCAGACGGCGAGGATCGTGCCGTCGCGGCGGGCGACCTCGTGAAGCGCCTCGCGCTTGACCTCGGCGAGATCGAGCGCACACAGGCGCTGGTCACGGTCCTGCCCACCGCCGATGTAGAAGAGGTCGGCGGCAGCGGGATCGAGCTCGTCACCAAGATCCGAGCGCACGAGCCGGAAGCCGATCCCGCGCCAGGCGCAGCGGCGCTCGAGGAGCAGCAGGTTGCCGCGATCGGCGTAGATGTTCATGAGGTCCGGATAGAGGGCGCAGACGCGAAGCTCAGGCACCGAGGATCACCACCACGCTGCCGACGTGGTCGGCCGTCGCCCCGACCTCCGCGCGCCCGAGCGTGCGCAGACCCGCCCCACGCGCCTCGGACTCGAGCTGCGTAGCCGAGACGACGGCAAGCCGGATGACGTCGTCATCGGCGGAAAGCTCGCCCGCCACGGAGATCGTCTCGCGCCGGCGCTCGAGCACGAAGCCGTCGTCATCGGCGCGAACCGCCGTCGGCCGGCTCGAATACACGATCCCGTCTCGCTCGAGCATGTCCGGCGGGGGCCCGGGCATCCCGTCCACCTCCTCATAGACCTCGACGCTCTCGACGAGCGCGACGGCCAGCACGCCCCCGGGCTTCAGGTGACGCCGGACGCACCGCAGGCAATGCGCCCGCCCGTCGGCTTCACCGAGCAGCTGCAGGGTCTGCATGGGCGCGAGGCAGAGCGCGAAGCGGGTCTCGAGGGCGAAGTCGCGGGCGTCGGCGACCACCGTCGTCACCGGGAGATCTGCGGCACGGCGCGCGAGCTCCCGGAGCAGCGTGGCGTCGATGTCGAGCGCCGTGACGGCATGTCCTCGCCGCGCCAGATCGAGCGCGACCCGTCCCGTGCCCGCACCGATGTCGAGCACCGGCCCGCCATGGCGGTCGGCCAGCTCGCGCCACAACGGCAAGTCGGCGGCATAGCCGCCGCACTCGATGTCGTGCCAGATGACGCTCACGCGCCGGCCGCCTCGTCGCGCTGCCAGAAGCGGCCGACGTGGCCACGGCCCGCCAGCTCCTCCCGGAGCTCGAGGAGCGCCGTGTAGGTCGGCAGGACGAACAGACGACCCGAGCTCGCGGCCGAAGCGAGCGCGGCATCGAGCGCATCGCGCGGATCCGGGATGACCGTGAGACGGTCGGTCGCCACGCCGGCGTACTTCAGGCGCAGTGCGAGCTCCGCCGCGCGGGTGCCGGCGCATACGGCATGCCGCACCCGCCCGGCGAGGAGCTCGAAGTCGGCGTCCCACACCCAGGAGACATCGCGCCCGTCGGCCGTTCGGTCGTTGAGGATGGCCAGAAGCTCGAGCTCGCCGGGCTCGAGCACGAGCGTGCGCAGGATCTCGTTGGCGCCGGCAGGGTTCTTGACGAGCAGGGTCGAGAGCTCCGTGCCGGCGATGGTCACGGTCTCGGCGCGCCCGAAGGCGGCGGCCACGGCGTCGAGGCCCGCGACGATATCGTCGAGCCCGACGCCGAGCTCGAGGCACAGTGCGGCCGCGCCGAGTGCGTTGTAGATGTTGTAGAGACCCGGGAGGGGGAGCTCGACCTCGGCCGCGCCCTGCGGCGTGCGCAGGGTGAAGGCGGCGCCGCGCGTGCCGTGGAGCTGTATCGACTCCGCGGCCACGACGGGCTCAGGCCGCGCGTTCCCGCACCCAGGACAGCGATAGCGGCCGAGGTGGCCGAGGTAGATCGTCTCGTACGCGTACGCCGTCCCGCAGCGCCGGCAGTGCTTCGAGTCCGAGGCGTGCTGCATCTCGGCCATCGCCACCGAGGGGTCCTCGATCCCGAAGTAGGTGGCCTGTCGGGCCGAACCGAGATCGGCGATGAGCGGGTCATCGGCGTTGAGGATGAGTCGGGCGCTCGGATCCAGCGACTCGGTGACCGCCGACCACCGATCGGCGATCGTCTCGAGCTCGCCGTAACGGTCGAGCTGATCGCGGAAGAGGTTCCCGAGCAGCATGGCCCGAGGCTGGAGCTCCGCGCTCACCCGGTCGAGCCAGAACTCGTCGACCTCGAAGAGCCCAAGCTCGCCGTCGATGCCATCGCCGCCGCGGGCCGCAGCGAGGAGGGTCGAGGCGACGCCCCCGGCCATGTTCGCCCCCGCGCGGTTGTGCACGAGCGTGATCCCGGCCCGCTCGAGCACGGACGCCGTCATCGCCGCGGTCGTCGTCTTGCCGTTCGTGGCCGAGATGACGACCGAGCCGCGCGTCAGGCGTGCGCCGAGCTCGGCGATGGCGTGGGGCTCGAGCCGGATGAGCAGCTTCCCGGGGAGACTGGTCCCGCCACCCCGACCGGCGTGACGGGCCAGCCCGCCGACCGTCCGGGCGGCGAGGATCTTCGCCCGCAGCATGCTCATTCGCCCGGGGGGGCCAGCACCTGCACCGCTGCCGGCAGCGCCGAGACCACGGCCGGGAGTTCGGCGATGGGGTCGCCGTCGGCATACAGGGTGAACGGGCGCCCCGCGCTGATGCGCACGCGCGATGCCCGCAGGACCTCCACGTTCGGCTGCCGGACGTGGCCGCCACTGAACACCGTGGGCAGCAGGCGCAGGAAGCGGAGCTTGGGGACGTGGGCGATCATGACGATGTCGAGCTGGCCGTCGGACAGTGAGGCGTCGGGTGCCAGCTTCATGCCGCCGCCGTAGGCCTGAGAGTTTGCCGCCGCGACGGAGTAGCCGGTGATCGAGCGGCGCTCCCCGCCGTCGAGCTCAACCTCGAAGGTAGCGGGCCGCCAGCCGGCCAAGGCCCGGAGGGCGCCGTAGGCGTAGACAAGGTTGCCGCGCACCCAGCGCGACTCGTTGGCGATCCGGTTGGCGTCGGAGTCGAACCCGCAGCTGGCGATGCCCACGAACGTCCGCGAGCCCACCTGGCCGAGGTCGATTCGCCTGAGCTGCCCGTGCGCCAGCAGCTCGCACGCGTCGATCGGCTTGGTGGGAAGGCCGAGGGCGCGGGCGAAGTCGTTGCCGCGACCGCCGGGTAGGACTCCCAGGATGCCGTTGGTGCCGACGAGAGCACCGGCGACGGCGCCGATGAGGCCGTCCCCGCCGAACCCGGCGGCGATCTCGCCCGACTCCGCCGCGGCCCGGGCCAGATCTCGGGCGTGCTCGAGGCTCGTCGTGAGCTCAACGTGATGGGCCACCCCGAGGGCGGCGAGGCGCTCCCGCACGCCCGGCAGGGCCTGTGCGGTCCGGCCGCCGGCGGCCATCGGATTGACGATGAGCGAACAGGCGCTCACGAGCCGAGGAGAAGGGCGTGGAGGTCCTCGGCGATGGCCACCGGTGCAGGCTCGCGCGATTGCTCAGCCTCCTCGCGGGTGTTCACGCCGGTCAGCACGATCGCCCCATCAAGTCCGGCGGCGGCCGCGCCGGCGAGGTCGGAAGCGAGCCGGTCGCCGATGACGAGCGTGCGTCCGCCGTTGCCGATGCGGTCGAGCGCTGTGAGGAAGAGCTGGGGCTCGGGCTTGCCCACGATGCGCGCCGTCTTCCCCGTGGCGAACTCGAGGGCCGCGAGCACGGCACCCGTCCCGGGCGCGATGCCGTCGTCGCTCGGGTAGGAATGGTCACGGTCGGACGCCGATCATCTCGGCGCCGGCCAGGATCGCCTTGCATCGCCGCCCTGAGCTCTTCGAAGCTCAGCTCGTCGTGTCCCGCCACGACGACTATCTCCGCCGCGGTCTCCCGCGGGGTCCCATTGACCACGCGCTGGCCCGAGTCGCTGACGTGACGGAAGACGGCCGGAGAGCCGATGACGTAGACCGGCGCTCCCACCGACCGTTCCGCGAGCACGTGCTGAATCGCGCCTCCGACAGTCACGACCTCGTCCAGCGAGGCCCTGACACCGAGCGCCCACAGCTTCCGCACGTACTCCTCGGGCGAGTGGCGCGAGTCGTTCGTGACGAAGGCAACCGCCTTGTCGGCGGCGCGCAGGGCCGTGATGGCGTCGGCCACGTCGCGGGTCGGCTGGCTGCCGACCCACACGCATCCATCGAGGTCCAGGAGGACGTTGTCGTACCGGTTGAGAAGGGGAGAGAGGGACATCTCGGCAGGCGGATTATGGACGTGGGATCTGCTTTCCTTGCCCTCGATGCGCCACGTGTCGATCCTCGCCGTGATCGCGCTGCTTCTCGGGGCCTGCGGGTCGAGCTCGCAGACCAGCTCGTCCTCGGGGTCGACGACCGCGAGCTCGGGCCCGGGGCAGCCCGCCAAGACCGCGACCGCCTCGGGCGGCTGCACCAAGGTGGCCACCCCCAGGGCGAAGTCCGAACCGCATCTCAGCGCCCCCAAGGCCACGCTCGATCCCCGTAAGACGTACACGGTCACGGTGGCCACGAACTGCGGAACGTTCGCTTTCACACTCGACGTCAAGGGCTCGCCGCGCACCTCGGCAAGCTTCTACTCGCTCGTCACTCACCACTTCTTCGACGGCGTGACCTTCCACCGCGTCGCGGCGGGATTCGTCATCCAGGGCGGCGATCCCACGGGCACCGGGGCCGGGGGACCGGGGTACACGGTGGTCGAGGCACCGCCCAAGGACACCCAGTACGTCCTCGGCGACGTGGCCATGGCCAAGACCGAGACCCAGCCCTCGGGTGCGTCCGGAAGCCAGTTCTTCATCGTCACGACCGCGAACGCGAGTCAGTCGGCCGGCCTGACCCCGGACTACGCGCTGGTCGGCAAGGTCGTCTCCGGCATGGCGGTTGTCCAGCGCATCGGCGCATTGCCGACGAATCCGCAAGGCGACGGGTCGCCGCTCACGCCAGTCGTCATGTCGAGCGTCACCGTTGCCGTTTCGTAGACAAACCTAGACAAATATTCGAGGGCCCCAAAGCGCCGAAAGCTGGTTTCTGGCCGCCGGGCCCTCTACTCTGCCGATGGACGGATGGCGTAGTAGGGGCCCGAGGGCCAAAAAATGGCAGCACAAAAAAAGCACTAAAGCTTTTCGCTAAAGCTGCCGATTAAGCACAGCGTAGTTCTGCCCCTGGCAGTCACGAAAGGAGAGACTTCGTGATCTACAAAGGCGGTTGACGCAACAATTGGGGGGCCCGTGGCAGCGGGCCCCTCTTCTTTTTGGTCTGCAGATGTCGCCATCGGCCAGTTCGGGCTCGAGCTTTAGCGGTCCAGCCAAAAAGATGAGCTTCGTTCAGCTATTTGGTAGAACAGCCGATATTCAGCTAGACATGGAGGGCACACCGGCCACGGAAGGCGTGCATGGTGCCCGGCCAGCGAGCCGTGGCGTCATCTCTCTTCACTTCGCGGCGCTAGCAGCCGCGCTGGTCGTCGCCGCCGTCTCATCCGCCTACGACCAGTGGCGAGTCGACGACCTTGCCCTCATCGTCGTCTTCGCCGTGGCGGGCGAATTTCTGTCGGTTAATGCTAAGTCCAAGCTGCGCGTGTCGGGCACGGGCATCGCCATCATGCTCGCGCTTGTGCTCGAGGGTCCTGGGCCCGGGATGATCGTCGGGCTGATGGCCGTGGCGCTTGGCTGGTTCAAGTCCAGGGAACGACCGGCGGTCTTCCTCAACAACCTAGTCAATTTCGCCTGGCTTCCTCTTGCGGCGGGAATCTTCTTCCATGCAGCCGCTCACGCCGCCAGAGTGAGCTCGTACGACGTCTCGTTCTACCTTCTGGCGTTCGCCGCGTACCTGTTGATCGTCGTTCTCAGCTTCGTAGTCGCGGCCGGGTTCCAGTGCTACCTCCATCGCACCTCGCTGCTCCAGGAGGCGAGGGAGGCGGTCGTGCCGCTCCTCTCGGCGCATCTTTTCTCGGCCCTGCTGACGATGGCCGCGGTCTACATCGCGGCTCGGGCCGGGACGGTGGGCATTCTTCTCATCGGCCTCATGCTCGGGGTCTTCCAATACCTCATCGGCGAGCTCCTCAAGTCCAAGCGCCGCGGCGAGGACCTCCAGCGCCTGGCCACGACCGACACGCTGACCGGCCTGGTCAACCGGGACCATTTCAACGACGAGCTGACTAGTGCAATCGAGTCGGCCCCGGCCGGGACGTCGTTCGCCGTCCTTCTCATCGATCTCGACCGCTTCAAGGAGATCAACGATACGCTCGGCCACCACTACGGGGATGAGCTGCTGCGGGAGCTCGGCCCGCGACTTGCGTCCGCGGCGGGAGAGGGCGGCGTGGTCGCGCGGCTCGGCGGCGACGAATTCGCCGTGCTGCCCACGACGCGGCAGGGTGACACGGAGGACTTCGAAGCCCTCGCCGCGGAAATCGTCGCCTGCATCCAGGAGTCGTTCGTGATCGACGATCTCGCCCTCGAGGTCGGCGCCAGCATTGGCATCGCCCGCTTCCCCGATGACGGCCGGGACGCCAACACCCTGCTGCGCTGCGCCGACGTCGCCATGTACTCGGCCAAGGAGGCGCACGCCGGCTGGAGGTTCTACGCCGCCGAGCTCGACCGCAACTCGATGCGCAAGCTGAGCGTGCTGGGCGACTTCCGCCGTGCGCTGGCCCACGACGAGATCGTCGTCTACTACCAGCCGATCGTCGACGTCGCCGGTTCAGATGTGCGCGGCGCCGAGGCGCTCGTGCGCTGGGATCATCCGAAGCTCGGCCTCCTCGCCCCGGGCGCCTTCGTCGACACGATCGAGCAGACGGGCCTGATCGGCCCGATGACCCGGCTCGTCCTCGAGCGGGCCATCCACCAGTGCATTCAGTGGCGCAAGGCCGGCCGCGAGCTGTCGGTGGCAGTCAACCTTTCCGTGCGCAACCTCCTCGACCGCAACCTGCCGGCCGAGATCGACCGCCTCCTCAGCGTGTACGGGCTCCCGCCGGAGGCGCTCCAGCTCGAGATCACCGAGAGCATGCTCATGTCCGATCCCGAACGCATGCTCGCCACCGTCACGCGGCTGAACGCCCTGGGCGTCCGGCTCTCGGTCGACGACTTCGGAACCGGCTACTCCTCGCTCGCCAACCTCCGTTCCATGCCGATCGACGAGCTCAAGATCGACCGGTCCTTCGTCTCGCCGATGTTGCGCGACGAGAGCGACCTCATCATCGTCCGCTCGACGATCAACCTCGGCCACGATCTCGGCATGCGCGTCATCGCCGAGGGGGTCGAAGACGAGGAGACGCTGACCCGACTCGCCCGGCTCGGCTGCGACCTTGCCCAGGGCTATCACCTGAGCCGCCCGATGCCGTCGGACCAGTTCGGGCAGTGGCTCGATCAGGACGCCCGTCCTGATCTCATCCTCGCCGTCTGACCGGCGTGGATCAGAAGAGGCTCGGCTCCTCCGGGATGGCGTCGGCCAGGCACTCCGGGCCGTCGTAGCGGGCGTCGTTGACCGCGGGCCCGACGGCGCGCACGGCCGTTGATTCGGGACTCAGTCCGTCGAGGAGCTCGAACAGCCGGCCGTGCGGCGTCGCCGGATCGATCCACTCCGGCTCGGCCTCCCGGCTCAGGATCACCGGCATCCGATCGTGAAGCGAGGCGATCGCGGGGTTCGCCGCCGTGGTGAGGATCGTGCAGCTGCGCAGCGTGCTTCCGTCAGGGGCGTGCCAGATCGACCACAGCCCGGCGAAGGCGAAGAGCTCGCGTCCGGCGGCGGTGATGTGGAAGCCCTGCTTCGGACCGGTGGCGCGGCGCTGCCATTCATAGAAGCCGTCGGCCGGGATGAGGCAGCGCATGCTTTGAAACGCCCGTCGGTAAGCCGGGCGCTCGGCCACCGTCTCCACGCGCGCGTTGATCATCTTGGCCGCGGTCTGGGGGCTCTCCGACCACGCGGGCACGAGTCCCCAGCGGAGCATCTCTCCACGGGGCGTGCCATCGCGGGCCGTGGTCACCGCGGGCACGTCGTCGCCGGGCGCGATGTTGTAGCGGGGCGTAAGAGCGACGCTCTCGAGCACGGGATAGGCGGCGCGCACCTGCGCCGGGGTCGGTCCTGCCAGCGAGTAACGGCCGCACATCGCGGTGGAGCCTCCGGCGGCGTCAGCGCGATCGCATCGCGGCCGACTGCTCGTCGCGCTTGGCCTTCGCGGCCCGCTGACGGCGTCGTCCGTAGAAGATGAGGACGACGAGGACAACCAGCGCGAGCAGGATCCCGTAGAAGAACGCGGGCTGCCAGTAGAGGCCGCCGAAGGGCAACGAGATCGCCTCGACGAGGCCAGTCGCGATCGCGAGGACGGCGACGATGAGGAAGATGACGATGAAGATGCCGCGCAGGCGCGCGAGGATGCCGGCGCTCGAGGGAGGCGCGATCAAGCCGATGAGCTTGAGGCCGCGCAGCTGGCGCGTCGTCGGGACCTCGACGCCGAGCCGTTCGGCCGCCTTGGCATAGTCATCCGCGCGACGCTCGGCCAGGGCGATTGAGGCGTCGGCCATGCGGCGCAGCTGGAGCCGCTCCTGCGGCCGCGAGGCGGCCAGCGCGCGTTGGAAGTGGGCGCGTGCGGCCTTGGCGTCGTAGCGCTCGGCCGCACGTGCTCCGAGGATCGCCTGAGCAGCGGCGCGGAAGCGGGTTTCGGCTTCGAGCTCCTCGTCGGAGCGACCCTCGAGCTGCTGCATGGCAGCGAGCTGGCTTCGCTGCTCGATCTTCATCGTCCGCTGCTGCTTGGCCATCGCCAAGGCAGTCTAGTGCGCGCCTACACGTGCGGCTTGATCACGAAGATCCGCTGGTCGGGGAGATACTGGCCCGCATCGGCAGAGCTCGCTGGGGGTGAGCGATAGACATCGACGTGGTGGCCAATGATCCCCCCGCCGGTGTCCTGGGCCACGAACCAGCCGCCGTAGCCGTCGTGGCGATAGGCGGGGATGTAGACGCGGCTCCCGAGTGGAATGACCTTCGGGTCAACGGCAATCGACTGGTAGAAGTGAAGCGGGAGGGAGGGGCCGAGCGCGAACGTGACGCCGGGGAGGGAGACGTAGTGCTTGCCCTTGCCAGCGAACCACGCGCCGGTCCCGAGCGGGAACGTCACCGCGCCCATGGCATTGCGCCAGAACGCTCCGGCGCGCCAGAAGGGCGCGCCGCCGGCCCAGCCGTCGGACGGGGTCGTGGGCGTGCCGTTCTCGGTCACCCATCCACCGTTGCCGAGGCTATCGATGTGGTACATCTGACCGTCGAGGCCGAGCCCCTCGCCCTGCATGGACACGCCGGTCGCGGAGTAGAGCCAATCGAGGCGGTGCTTGGTGGTGAGACCGGGTGCGCTGACGAGCTTGCCGACGAACCACGACTCCGGGGAGGGCCAATACTCGGTCACCGTGGCGCCGGAGAGCCACCTGCCGTGGGCGTGCTTGCTCGGCGGAGGCGGGATCTTCAGCGTGTGGGATGGGCGGACGGGCGCAAGGCCTCCGAGCCCTGCGCCCCCGCTCGGCTCCGCTCCACCCGCCCGAGACTGCCCCATCGCTCCCACGGGCCACGTCCCGGCGGCCAGAGCGAGCGTGAGGGCGATCAGCGCGATGAATAGCGAGCGCCGCGCCCTTGAGTGTGTTCCGGCGACCATCGAGGAGCGACTTATATCGGCAGCCGCGGCGGGGGGCATGAACCGCGGCTGGGGTCTTACTCGGTGGGCCGGATCATCCGGAAGGTGCGCTCGACCACGGCGTAGTCGCTCGGACCTCCGCAGCGAGCGACTGGCCGCAGACCCTCGGTCTCCACGATGCCGTCGGAGATGAAGCGCTCGTCGAGGTGCACTCCCACGACCTGCCCCACCACGAGCCATTGATTCACCGGCGTCCCGGCGATGTCGGTGAGGCGGTGTTGGTGGACGACCTTGCACTCCATGGCGCATGGACTGGCGGCTACACGCGGCGGCGCCACGAGGCGCGAGGGTGCCATCCCGAGACCGGCGCGCTCAAACTCGCTCTGACCGCGCGGGAGGGGGGCCGAGGTCTCGTTCATCGCCTCGCGCAGCTCCCAGGTGACGAGGTTCCACACAAACTCGTTCAGCTCTCCGGCGAAAGCCGCCGAGTCCTTGGCCCCGAAGCTCGAGAAGGCGAGCATCGGAGGCGCCTCTCCGAAGGCGTTGAAGAAGCTGTAGGGAGCGAGGTTGATGTGTCCGTCCCGCGACATCGTGGAGATCCAGCCGATCGGACGCGGCGCGACGAGAGCCTTGAAGGGATCGTGCGCGAGCAGAGCGCGATCGCGGCGTGCTGGTTCGTAGAAGATCATCAGACGGGGACGCTACCTATGATCGGCCGGATGCCGAAGGTGCGCCTTCGCCCGTGGCGGGAACGTGACGCCGTCGATATTGCGGTGATGGCCGACGACGATCACGTTCGCCGCTGGTCGAACCTGGCCGACGACGTCGAAGCGTGGCTCGCGACTGAGCGCGCGGAGCTCCGAGGCCCCTCGCGGGCGATCTGCCGAGCCGATGACGACCGGGCCCTGGGACGGGTCGCGCTGCGGCTACCCGAGCACGCCTCGCCCGCGGTCCGGTGCGCGGCCATGCGGCCGGACGATCAGCCCGCCGGCGAGCTCAGCTACTGGGTCGTTCCCGAGGCGCGCGGTCATGGCCTTGCCCGCGCCGCGGTGGCGCGAATGCTGGACGAGATCGCGGCGACGATGGCGCTGCGCTCTGTCGTCCTCGACATCGAGGAGACGAACGCGGCATCAGTTCGGGTCGCCGAAGCGGTCGGGGCGCAGCGGCGAATGCCCTCGCGCGTCCAACTCGATCGGTCCCGCACGCCCCGCACCCTGGTCGTCTACGTGGTCACGCTGCCGAGGCCAGGAGACGCTCGATCGCGGCCCGCGCGCGCGTGAGCGCGGACGCGTCGCCGAACAGCTGTATCGAGACGTTGAGGCTCATCGCGATCCCGTTGATCTCAAACGCGAGCTGCTCGGGATCGAGCGCCGGCGAGAGCTCTCCGGCGCGAATCGCCACATCGGCCTCGGCGGTGAGCGCATCCAGCCAGCGCCGCTGAAGGCGAGCCACGGCATCGCGCACCGCCCCGGGGCGCGCGTCCCATTCGACCATCGCCGTCGTGATGAGACACCCGCCGGGGAGGGGGCAGCTCCCGAGATAGTCCATCCAGCGCTGGCACGCCGCCATCAGGCGACCGCGTCCGGCCGGCAGAGCCGCGACCGGGTCCCACACCGCCTCGCGGAATATCTCACCGCCGCGCCGCAACACGGCGAGCTGAAGGGCCTCCTTGGACCCGAACGGGCCGACGATGCCCGCTTTGCTGAGCCCGAGCTCGCTCGCCAGCCGGCCGATCGTCAGGCCCTCGAACCCGTCGACGGAGGCTCGCTTCACGGCGCTCTCGACGATGGCCGCGCGGGTGCGCTCGGCATCGACGGCGTTATGGCGGGGGCTCATCGCCCGCTCCACCTTACCGGACGATCGTCAGTTGTTTACCGAACGATCGTCGGTTATTCTTGGTGATGGTTGTCAACCGCCGTCCTTGGCCGGAAGGGAGCGTGCGCAATGCGCTGCAGATTCATCGGGTGGGCAGGAGTGGAGCTCGAGCATGCTGGAGAGACACTCGTCATCGACCCGCTGGCGAAGCCGGCCGCCGTCTTCGCGGCCGTCGGGTCCGCCGCCCACGGGGTGCAGTACCCGGTCGTGCGCCCGCCGAGCGACGGGGTCGCGTCGGCGGGGCTTGTGACCCATCTGCACCGTGACCACGCTGATGCCGGAGCGCTGGTCGAAGCATTGCGACCGGGTGCACCGATTCTCGGCCCGGCACCCGCGCCGAGAGCATCGAGCCCGAGCGACGCTGGGCTGCTGCAGGCCTGCGACGAGTTCGTCGAGAGCGGGCTGAAGCTATCCGAGCTGGCACCATGGGAGCGGGCGTCGGTCGGCCCGTTTGAGATCACGGCGCTGCCGGCCGCGGACGGAACCGGCGACCCGCAGGTCTCGTGGGCGGTCGCGGCCGGCAACAAGCGCATCGTGCACTGCGGCGACACGCTCTTCCACGGCTGGTGGTGGCGCGCCGCCGAGACAGCCGGTCCGTTCGACGCGGCCTTCGTGCCCATCAACGGAGCGGTCCTCGATTTCCCCTGGCGTCAACCGCGCAGCGAACGACCTGGGGTGATGACGCCCGAGGAAGCTGTTCAGGCCGTTCGGGCGCTGGGCGCGGCCCGGGCGGTGCCGTTTCACTACGGCGGCTTCGACCTCGCGCCCCACTACCGGTCCATTCCCGACGCCCTCGAGCGGTTCCTCACGGCCGCCGAGCACGCCGGGATCACCGCGGTACCGCTATCGCTCGGCGAGACGCTCGAGCTCTAGGCGGCGACGGCGTCGATGTTGAGGCGGATGTAGGTTATCTCGGGGTCGGGTCCGAGCACCTCGGCCACGGCGTCGACGTAGGACTCGTGGAGCGTCTCGGGCAGTCGCGCCAGATGTGCCGTGAGCGCGTTCGTCTCCAGCCACGACCGCAGCTCGTCGTACGGCGCGGGACGGCGCACGAGCCAGGTCTCGATCTCGGTGAAGCCCGCTGCGCAGAGTCGCTCCGCCGTGACCTCGGGCGTGGCGTAGTTCCAGGGACCCGGCCAGCCGGCGAGGTGCTCGGCGAACGGTTCCCGCGCGGCGACGGCGAGCGTGGCGACGACGAGCTCGGGTGTGTTGCCGGCACCGCCGCACTGCGCCACAAGCTTGCCGCCTGGTCGCAGGGCGGCGCGGACTCGCGCGAAGAGCCCCGCGTGGTCGCCGATCCAGTGAAAGGTCGCGGTGGAGAAGACGTGGTCGACATAACGCCCGCCGAGGTCGAGACGTTCGAGATCCTGGACCTGGAGCTCGACACCGTCGCCGAGCCGACGGCGTGCCGCGGCGATCATCTCCGGCGAACCATCGACGCCGATGACGTGGCCGTGCGGCAACCGGTCCAGGAGCGCCTGCGTGACCCGGCCAGACCCACAGCCGGCGTCGAGCACGGTCTCATCGCCGTGGAGCTCGAGGCGCTCGAGCACCTCGCGCCCGATGCGCTCCAGCGGCGCCGAGATGCGGTCGTAGGTCTCGCCGTCGCGGTAGGAGCTGGGCATACGTTTGTACGCTATCACGTACGTAGCCGCTCCGCGCTCGGACGGTCCGATCAACGACGGCGGGCCCGGTCGCCGCGACCACGAGCAACTTGGGCCGTGGCGCGCGCGCGGGGATTGCCGGGCTGCCGCCATCGGTCGGTTCAGGGTTGGGCACGGCCTGCGTGGATTCCCTGGTCTAGGGCCTGCTGCCCGGCGAGCTGCGGCGCTTCTTGACCCGTCGCGGCTCCAGTAGTCGACATAAGATCGATTATCGAGCGTTGCAACTCGGAGTTGCAGGGCTGCGCCGCCTCGTATTCGGGTCCCATGACCGGACCCTAACCCGAGCGTCTTGATCTGGCCTCTCACACGATCTGAGACACGCTCGCCCCGATAGGGGTCGCGGCTAAGGGTCAGCGATCTCCTCGCCGAGCGCGAACGCTAATCGCCCGCCGGTGCGGGGTCATCATCCGGCTCTGATCTGAGCGACCATGAGGACGTAACCGTCGGGGTCGGTGAGCTGCATCTGCTGACGTGGCCCGGGTGAGCCGTCCTCGATCTCGCCGGCGTCGACGCCGGCTCCGAGCAGCTGCTCGCGCAGCGCGGCCAGATCGGACGAATACAGGTAGAACAGGACACCTTGGCCGGCCGGGTCGATCGGCTCGCCATCGGTTGAGACCATCAGCTGCGCTCGATCGCTTTCCAGCTCGGCCCACACCGGGGTGCGCTTGTACTTGTAGATGCTCGCCAGGGTGAACCCGAGATGGTGGTAGAAGTCGATCGACCGCTGCACATCCTCGACGTGCACAAACGGGATCAGGCCGCTCACCCGGTGCTCGGGTGGCGGCGGCACCACCGCCGGGCGGCCGGGGCCCTCGAACACGGCCCCAGCCGGCATCTCCACGCCCACCAGGTATGCCGTGGCTCCGGCTCGGTCGGCGCACCCCTTCAGCTCCACAACCTTCCCGTCGCGGATCGTGACGACCACGTAAGCGATCCCGTCGTCCAGGGGGCGCTGGTTGTCCATCAGAGGCGTCTCGGGCCGGAAGGCGACGAGCACGCGCGGCCCGTCCTGGATCGTCTCCTCGATCGTGCCGCGCACACGGCCGGCGAGGTTGCGCCGCATCGTCTCGACGATTGCCTCGCGGCTCTCGCAGTTCCACGGCCCGTCGGTCACCGCCCGCCAGCGCGCGTCCGCCGCCAACTCCTGCTCGAGGACCGACAGGTCACCCCGGGAGATCGCCGCCCAAAGCCGCTGGATCAGTGCTACCTCGGGACTCTCGCTGGTCACGCTCATCTCCCTCGGGTTCCTTTCGCGTCCGGTCTTGATCCGTACATCATCTCTCCGGTTCGCGCCGCACGACGCAGGCAAGTCTCTCTGCACCCCCGGCTCGAGGCGATCGCGAGTCGGATGCGTACGGCCCTACGCCCGTGGCTCAGTGAGAAGTGCCCACGAAGTCTGGCGGTTTGCCGAGATGATCGAGGTAGCCTCTCCGCGTGCTTGAGCTTCAGCTCCTGAGAAGAGATCACCTCGATGGGGTCCTGGCCTTCGAGATTGAAAATCGGGCCTACTTCGGAAGATCGGTCACGGATCGGGGCGATGAGTTCTATGCGAGCTTCCCCGAACACCACGAGGCTCGCTTAGCCGAGCAAGCTGCCGGCGTCTGCGCGTTCTACGTCCTCGTCGAGAAGCAAACCGGCGCGATCGTCGGACGCTTCAACCTCTACGACCTTGACGACGAAGCGGCCGACGTGGGGTATCGCGTCGCGGAGAGAGTCGCAGGACGCGGGGTTGCGACCCAGGCGGTGCGCGACCTGTGTCATCGCGCCGAACACGAGCACGGCTTGTCGCGATTGAAGGCTGAGACAAGCCGGGCGAACGTCGCTTCACAACGGGTTCTCGAGAAAGTCGGGTTTGCGGCGGATGGCGTCTGCGTGGTGGGCGGCAAACCCGGGATCAAGTTCGCCATGCCGCTACGGGCTGGCTGATCAGACGGGTGGTTCGGCCGCACTGGCGGCGCTCAATCGCGCGCCGAGGCTCAGATGCGTCACTGGGTCTGGCCGTTCCCTCCCGATCGAACCGAACCGTCGAGCAGGCAAGCTCCCTCACGGCAGTCGCATCGCGTCACGCCCGACCACAATGATGCGCTCTACGTCGCCGCGGCGCGCTTGCGCCACATACACGACCATCGCTCTGACCGTGCCCCGGCAGTCCGGCGGGAACAGGTTGTCGAAGACCAGACGGTCGCCCGCCCGTGCCGCCCCGAGCGTCGGGCCGCCGCCGCCCGATCGCGCGCACCCCGCGGGCGCGTCGAGGTTCCACGCATACCAGCTATTGCGCCCAGTGGCGCGACGGGCCGTGAGGCTCAGCTCCACGAGCCTCTCCGGTCGATCGATCACCGGCCGCTGACCCCGACGACACCGCCCCAACCGTGTACCGCGCACGTCGCAGTACCGCGTCACCGGCAACGCGCGCAAGCGCAGCGGCGTCACGACTTCCGAGGCACGCACCGCCGGCAACGCACTGGCGCGAGTGGTGTTCACCCGTGGCTTGGCGGCATGCGCACCCTTGCCCGTGGCGGTCCCGCATGCACAGATACCGCACGAGCACAGGGCCACAACCGTCCACTCAATCGAGGCGCGCATCACTCCTCGTACGACGCCACCGCGGGGAAAGGTCCTGGCATCACGTCCGCGACGTCTCGCTCGTTCCGCCCGGACCTGGGCGAGAAAGCGTCCTGACAGGACGCTTTCTCGCCCAGGTCACCCCGGCGGCCGCGACCGCTATTCGGAGCTCCACTGCCGCGAACGCGCACACGCCGCGCGTCCCGATCGGTCAGGATTTGCACACGAGGCCCATGTCCCGCCGCGACCAGATCAAGATGACCGACGACGAGCTCGTCGCCTTCCTGGCCGAGCAGCATGTGGTCACGTGTGCGACGGTCGGAGCCAACGGCCGGCCGCACCTCATGCCGCTGTGGTACGTGCCCGACGCAACCGACATCCTCTGCTGGACGTACGGGACCTCCCAGAAGGCCCGTAACCTCGAGCGCAACCCGCACGCGACGCTGCAGATCGAGACCGGCGATACGTACGACCAGCTCCGTGGCGCGATGCTCGAGTGCGACGCCGAGCTCATCACCGCCCGCGCCGCCATCGAGGAGGTCGGGCTCGCCTTGACCCGCCGCTACGCGCCGAGCCACGGCACGGCGGCCACGGCACCGACGCCCGAGTCGATCCCGCCCGAGTTGCGTGACTTCATCGCCAAGCAGGCGCGCAAACGTGTCGCCATACGCTTCCGCCCGACCCGGATCGTCACCTGGGATCACCGCAAGCTCGCCGGGACCTACTGAGGCACGCCGGCGCGGACGTCCGCGAGGAACCGCTCCACCTCCGCCTCGCTGCGCAGTCGCAGTACGGGCAGGCCCTCGAACCGAGCCGGCCACTCGCGCCGGCACGCCACGTGCCGCCGGAGCGCGTAAGCGAAGAGCGCATCGCGTCCCCACAGCGCCGCACGCAGGGACTCGCGGTTCCCGTTCCACAGCTCCTCCCGCGTGCGCATCCGCCGCCATGTCCGCCGCGCCAGCCGGGGCAGCCAGACCCGCACCGGCAAGTCGAGCCAGACCACGAGCTCGGCCGCCCGGACGACGAGATCGCCGAGCTTGCGCTCGTAGGAGCCGTCGATCACCCATCCCGCCGAGGCGAGCACCGGCTCGAGGGCTCGCCGGAGCTCATCGTCTGGCATCTCGGCCCATCCCGGGCCGTGGACGAGCGCGTCGAGCTCGACGAAGTCGACCCGCAGCTTCGCGGCCAGCGCCCTGCCCACCGCCGTCTTGCCGTTCCCGCTCGCGCTCGCCACCACGGCGATCCGCCGCGGGAGGCCGACGGCGCTCACCGCGACCCGCCGGGAGGGATCGCAACTGTCCTCATCGAATAGGGCGCAATCTAGTCCGAGCCGCAGCGCAACTCACGCCGCGGCGGCCGTGTTAGCAGAATCACCGAGGTCTGCTGTGGGAGGAGGTCGGTCATGCATCGCAGGTTCCTGACCATCGTGCTCGTGCTTGGCGTGCTCGCGGCGTCGGCCGCTGTCGCCGTCGCGGCATCGTCGCCCGCTGTGAGCACCGGCTCGGCCAAGAGCATCACGCAGACGGGCGCCACGCTCACCGGGACCGTCAATCCGAACGGGAGCGCGACCTCGTACATCTTCGAATGGGGCCTGGCGAAGAACACCTACGGCGCCCTGGGCCACGTGCACTCGGCCGGAAATGGCACGAAGAGCGTCGCCGCCAAGGCCACCCCCACGGGCCTCATCCCAGGCACCGTCTACCACTACCGGCTTGTGGCCACGAACCGTTACGGGACGTCGACCGGATCGGATCGCACGTTCAAGACCTCCGGCCATCCGCCCCCGGGCGCGACCACGGGTCCGGCGAGCGGCGTGACGACGAGCGCGATCACCCTGACCGGCGTGATCAGCCCGAACGGGGCCACAACAACCTGGGAGTTCCAGTACGGCACGAGCGCGAACTACAGCTCTCAGACAAATCTCGGGAGCGTCGCCGCCGGGAGCGCCGCCCAAACCGTCTCCTATGCCGTGACCGGCCTCGCCCCGGGAACGGTCTTCCACTACCGGCTCGTGGCCTTCCACAGCGTCGGACCGACCTCCTACGGCGCCGATGAGATCTTCATGACCGAGCCGTCCCCCGCCCCCACCCCGCGGGTGACGACGGACACGCGACCGCGCTTCGCGCACGCCAAACCGTTCGTGCTGAGAACCAAGGGCCGCGTGATCGGCCCCTCCGCCATCCTGCCCCAGTTCGACTGCAGCGGGCAGGTCGCCGTGCGCTACCTCCTCGGCAAGCGCACCCTCGCCTACTTCCTGGCCCCGGTGCAGCCCGACTGCACCTACTCGGCGCAGATGGTGTTCAACCACAAGCCGGGCCACGGGGCCAAGAACCGCAGGGTCAAGCTCGTCATCGCCATCCGCTTCCACGGCAACGGATACCTCACGCCGGCGCAGGGTCACTACGTCGCGGTGATCCTCGGGTAGCCCCGCCCGGGTAGCCCCGCCCGGGTAGCCCCGCCCCGCCCCGCCCGGGCGTTGGCGGTCACGGGCGGTCAGCGAGCCGGTAGACGAAGCGCAGGCCGCTCCAGACGGCGTCGATGGCGCACACCTTGTTGTCGACAAGCCCGGCGCCGAGGCCGAGCCGGCGGACATCGCCCTCGCCGAGCTCCGTGGCCACCCCGGAGCTGCGCTTCGGCCAGGCGATCCACAGCCCACCGCCCGGGGTCAGCGCCCCGCGGAGCGTGGGCAAGCGTTGCTCGAGTCGCCGGGCGTCGACGAAGAACGCCAGGATCACGTCGAAGCGTCCACGCAGGGCCCGCCGGAGAGTCACCCCCTCGGGCAGGCCCTCGAGCACTGACTCGAATCCCTCGGGCGCGTCGACGAGCGCGACCGTGGCCCCGGACCTGATGCCGAGCTTCCGGGGCAGCGGGGTCCCGGAGACGTTTGTCGAGGCGTTCACGCGGGCCTTGGTCACGGTCGCACAGGGTACGGACCCCTGCCCCACCGCGCTGGTCTAAAGCCTCGGCACCAACACGCTGATAGTGGTGCGCAGCGAAGAGTCGTAGACGTTGCGGAGATCAGGCCAGCACCTCGTCGAAAACGCTGTTCTGCGAGGTCAACTAGCGTTTTCGACCGCGGCTTGGAGTTGCCCGCGTTTACGGCTGGGTCACGATGACCGGTTCTGCCTTCGACCCCGAGGATCGGCAGGTGTATCGTCGTTGGGTACGAAAGCGATCCCGGGGCGAGGGAATGTACATCGAACTGAGCGAGCAGGTCCGTGGATAGTAGAACCGAATGATCGACGTGGTCGACTACGTTCGGGCGTTCCTGGACGAGCGCGCGCGCAAGCGACGAGAGTGGGAAGAGTTCGAGGCCGAATGTGCACGGCAAGCGCAGGAGTACGACGAACGGGAAGCAGCGCGGATCGCCAAGGAGGCCGCGATCTGGCGTAAACGGGAGACCGCGCGGCGCGAGCTTGAAGACGATGAGCGCGTGGCGCGGGCGAACGAACTGTTGGCATGCGGCCGCTGCGGCGCTCCCATGAGCCGGAGCGACGTCGGCGTGTGGCACTTCGGGACGCCGTACTGCAGCTCGTGCTCGGGGTGGGTGTAAGACGTGAAGCTCGCGC
The DNA here is from genome assembly GCA_963795525.1 of uncultured Solirubrobacterales bacterium. Classification (GTDB taxonomy): domain Bacteria; phylum Actinomycetota; class Thermoleophilia; order Solirubrobacterales; family Solirubrobacteraceae; genus Palsa-465. The sequence continues at coordinate 1,179,908 of CAWCIA010000003.1, read as the reverse complement.
GAGGCTGATCGGGGCCTCGGAGACGCGCGGTCGAGCCGCAAGCCCGTGGCTAGCCCCCGGCCTCCGCCTGAACCTCCGCCAGGTAGACGATGAACGTCCCCGCGAGGTGAACGGCGAGATTGACCAACGACTGCGGGACCGTTTCGGCCCCGGGGGCCTTCCCGTGGGCGTCGCCCGCCGTGCTGCGCATCGCGTTCGACCGCTGGAGTAGGTCGTCCAGGAGCTTCGGCACCCCCTCCAGGTGACCGGGCACGTACCGCGACTTCTGGAGGCTCTTGCCCAGATCGCCGAGCGTCCTCCCGCTCAGGCCCATCGCCTTCAAAGCCGCCTCAAGCGCGGCGTTCGCGGCGGTCAGCGCGTCATCGTTCTCCGACACCGGTCCGCGCTGATGATCGAGCGCTTCCCGGAAACTGCGCTCCGCCTCCTCCCATCCCGCCTGCCTGAGGGCGAGCAGGGCGGGGCCGACGACCGCCTCATCGAGGGCTGGCGAGGACACGAGATGCGCGTGCCCCCCGTCGATGCGAAAGCCGAAACGGTGCCGTTCGAACAGACCGTTGAGGTCGCTTTCGGCGTTCGGCCACGCTCCGCGATTCATGGTCACCGAGCCAGATCGGTACGGGGGGCCTCCGGCGTCGACGAGGATTTCGACGAAGTCGAGGAAGTCATCGGTCGTCGGGGCGAGTAGCGGATAGGTCGAAACCGCCTCCGCCGACCAACCGAAGTGCTCCTCGCACACGTCCTGAGCCAACCGGAGGAACGACGGGCCTAGCGAGCCGGGCGCAGCCTGCATCGCGCGCTCGATCATCATGTGTTGGAGGGCGCGCCTCAGTGGTGGCGACGGAAGATCCGTCAGATCCCCGAGGCTCCCCGTCTCGGATAGACGCCTTCGCTCGGAGTATCGGAGGCGACGCTCGCTCATCGCATCGGATGGTAGAAAGCCGTCCGGGCCTATCAGGACGACGGGAACGCCCGACGGCTTGACGGAACGTCCGTCTTCCATGGCAGCGCGGCGAACACCGCCTGGATCGCCTCGCGGGCCGCCTCGATTGCATGCGGGGAGGCGGGGACCTCAACGGTCGTCCCGTCGTGAACCGCAGTCATGTATCCGATCGGGCACCTGAAGATTTCGCGTGTTCCAGCCGGGCGCAGCGACCAGCGGGTGCTCGATCGGCCGAACGTGATCGCCTTCTCGAACGCGCTCTTTCGCTTGCGGGGTCGCGTACCATTCGTCATGAGGGCACCACATGTGCGCTCGGTGCGTCCAGATGGTGGGCGCCCCCAGGTACCCGATGGACCGAGCCTGGGGCGACCGTAAAACCCGACGCCCTGCGAGCTCAGTCTGGAACCACTCGCGACCTAATCGAGATCCCGTCGAATGGGATCTCCGTCGCGACGGAGGCATTCCAGATGAGCAGTACGAAACAAAACGGTCGAGGCCCGGTCCACGCCGCGGAGCAGTACTCGAAGCTTGACGGCGCCATCCGCTCTAACGAGACGACGGCGATTGTCTACCGCTGGCGCTTCGGCCAGATGTTGCTAAAGGAGCGCGAGGCAAACGGGGGCAAGAAGCTCCCGACGGGGCGGCTGGATGAGGTAGCGAAAGTCTGCGGCCGGTCACCTCGCGAGATCCAATACCGACTGCAATTCGCGAAGGCCTACGAAAGCGAATCGAAAATGCGAAACGCGTTGCGCCTTCAGGGGTGGGAATCTTGGAGGGACGTCCTGGCCTCGCTCAAGCTCGAGAAGGAGGACGACGGGGGCGACTCGGCCTCGAAGCCCGATGAGAGGGAGCCTGGCGCGGCGGTCGAAGCGACGGGCTCGCCGGTACAGCCGACGCTGACCGGCGAGATCCTCCCGAGCATGCGCGAACTGTTCGAGGAGGCTCTGAAGCGAAACGAGGAGACCCGCGCGGAACTGGCGCGCCGTCAGCGGGAGTACGACGAGGACGAGCGGCGGCACGGTCGGAACCCGACGAGTCCCCCGCCGATGCCAGCGGAGTCTGAGCGGCTGGAGGACGCGCTCGGGACGATGGCGGGCGCGGCGGCCGAGGTCCAGCGCATCATGGACCTAGAGGCGCTGATCTCCTTGCCGGAGATCATCAAGCCGCTCCCGCCCAAGCGCGTAAGGAACCAACTGCGGAAGGTCCGCAGCGCGTACGACGGCATCATCCTCGCACTGCAGATCACCGACCCGCCCCCACGGCCGGATCCGAGCGATCGGGTCCGGATGCACCCGGCCGACCGCGATGGCGACATCGACGGGCAGGTCGTCCCGGCGAGCCTTGGCATCGAGCAGCGGGCCGCGGCCTGGCTACGGGATCCCGACGACCGACCGGCGCCCCTCGCGGTTCGATCGGTCGAGGCGGCGATCGCGTTCCTCGATCACGGCGTCGCCGACCGCCTGATCACGCCCATCGAACTGCAGCAAGTAGCCGAGGCGTTGGCCGAGCTACGAGGAGCCGTGAAGCGCGCCAGCGACGCGGTGAATCAGACGGAGGCCGATTCCGGGCGGAGCTAGGAGCCGCTGATAGGGACCTACGACCGCATCGCATTCGCGAAGGGCCGGGTACTCGCGTCCAACGCCGGGCCCGGCCCTCTGGAGCCTTAGTTCTCCGGCCGGTCCGCAGAGGGCCGCCGTCCGAGCCCGCGTGATGCCCTATATCCCGAGAGCTGGCCGACGCCTCCTCCCGCTGCGGTGGCGCGTGGGGCGGAAACCGCGTCTGCTCGGCGTGGCAGCATCGGTGGGCTATGGCGCGGTGCTGCATCTTCTGCGGGCGAGAAGGAGGGCTCACCCGCGAGCACGTTTGGCCCGACTGGGTATCGGAGGTCCTCCCGTACCTCGTTGACGCTCGCCCCCGCCTCCGAGCGACGGTGTCGCGTGAGACCGGTCGTCCCTACGACGTCCGTGACACGACCGAGGTCTCGATCGAGAAGAAGGCGCGAGTCGTCTGCCAAGTCTGCAACAACGGATGGATGAGCGCACTCGAAGTTCGCGCCCGGCCGATCCTCGCGCCGATGATGCTCGGAAAGCCGACCATCCTGACCGCAGAGGATCAAGCCGTCGCCGCCCTGTGGGCGGAAAAGACCGCGTTCGTGCTGGAGCAGACCGCGCCCACGAACCTCCGCTGCATGCCCCAAGTTCATCGCGACTACGTCTACGAGCACCGCGCGGCTCCGGCAGAGCTAGCGGTCAGGCTCGCGGCGTACGCGGGAGCGGCGCACGGTCCGATCTACCGCCACACGTGCCACACCATTCAGCCGACCAACAGCCCAGACGTCGAGGAGAACGCCAACAACGTCTACGTCGCGTGCTTCGGCGTCGGCCGCCTGGTCTTTCAGTTGTTCGGCCACAGGCTCGGGACTGACAACCCGATCGAGTTGGCTCCGCCCGCCGACGTCGTGCAGATATGGCCTTCCTCAGGATCCGCGGTGCGATGGCCGCCCCGGAGACTCCTCGGATCGCGCCAAGACCTGACGGCCTTCTCCTGGAGGCTCATGGCGTACCGAAACGTCACCGGACCGTCCGGAGAGCCAGGAGTGGAATTCGTGTCCGGACTCGGGCAACGGTCCCCGCCGCCGAGACTAACTTCGTCGCGGTCGACGTCTACGCGTTGAGCTAGACGTCCAGCACTCGCTCTGCCTGCGCCGCCGCCGCCGCGAGCCACGGCTTCTTCTTCTTCGGCGGCAGCAGCGTCGCGCTACGGATCGCTTCGGCCGCGCTCGCGCCTCGGCGCCAGCCAGCTTGACCCTTGCGCCGGGCCACCCAGACCAGCTCCCACGGCGCGTTCGGGGCCTGGGACCGCCACTGCTGCCGGCAGACCTCGACCATCCCTCGTGGAGTGGGTACTGCAACGATTTCCGAGCGGTTCGAGACGCTCACGGGCACGATCATCCCAGAGGACGCCGCGTCGTCGCGGTCCCTGGTCCGTATCTATCCGGTTGCGACCCCGAGCAGCGTGTAGCCGTCGCTTTTGAGGTACTTCGCGGAGCTGACCCAGGCCTTGCCCGCGACATCCTCATACGTCAGCCAGACATCGAAGTTCGGCAGGTCCGCCAGCCGCGGAATCTCGATCATCGCCGCTGCGATCTCGGAGACGCCAAGGCCGACCAGGGTGCCCACATGTCGGTCGCTTCCCCAGGCATCGGATCGATCACCTGCGTCATTCCGGGGCGTGACCTCGACCTGAATCTTGAGCGCTGCGCCCACGCCGATGTTCTTGACTGGGACGACGAGACGATGGGACTCGACGAAGTAGGGCTTGGCGAGCCTGATCGGCGACGATCCAGCCGCTTGGATTTGCTTCGTCTCATCTGTGACTGGGATAAGGACCGGCCGCTGCGCGCTTTCGACCTCGCGGCGGGTGAGGTCGAGTCCCTCCTTGGTCTGCCGGAGCGCAACCCCCCCGACGACGGCGAGGACGACCGTAACGACGGCCAACGCGAGCGTCGCGAGGCCGGTGACGTCGATGTCGTCGCTTAGCTCAACGGCGAGTCGGAGCACGTCGACCCTGGATCTTGTACTCCATTGCCTTCTCCTAAAGATCGTCTACGAAAGCGATCCTACGGTCGCGCTCGGCGGATACATCCAGCACATGCGAGTGTGCTCTCGCTGGACCAAGCCGCTGTTCGCGGCCCGGACCCTCGCATGGGCCCGGGCGGACTGTCAGGAGCGGCCGATAGGGTCGCGAGCGTGCTGACGATTTCTGAGATACGGGCGCGTGCTCGCGCGTTCTCGAACGAATGGCAAGGAGAAACGCGTGAGGACGCCGAGCGCCAGAGCTTCTGGAATGACTGGTTCGAGGTCTTCGGAATCAGCCGCCGCCGGTTCGTCACGTTCGAGCACCACGTACGCAAGCTCACCGGCACGACAGGGAGGATCGACGCTTTTTGGCCCGGGCAGATTCTGATTGAGCACAAGAGCGCGGGCGAGGACCTCGACCGCGCGATGGACCAGGCCGAGCGCTATCTGCTCAGCCTCGCGGAGGAGGAGCTTCCTCGATTAATCGTCCTGTCGGACTTCGGGCGGTTCCGCGTGCGCAACCTAGAGACGGCGGAGGACCTCGACTTTCCTCTTCAAGACTTCGCAGATCGGATCGAGCTTTTCACGTATCTCGCGGGATACCGGCCGCGCTGGTTCGAGGAACAGGATGAGGTCAACGTCAAAGCGGCCGAGCTCATGGGTCAACTCCACGACCGACTGGCTGCGTCGGGCTACCCGAGGCACGAGCTTCGCGTCCTGCTCGTTCGGCTCTTGTTCCTCCTGTTTGCGGACGACACCGGCGTATGGGAGACGGGCCTGTTCGAGGACTACATCGACCGAAAGACGTCGAGCGACGGCACCGACGTCGGTCTGCGCCTAGGGGCGCTGTTCCAGGTCCTCAACCAGCCAGCCGCGTCGAGGCAGGCAACGCTTGAGGACACGCTCGCGTCCTTCCCGTACATCAACGGCCAACTCTTTGAGGAGCACATAGAGCTGGCGTCCTTTGATGCGGCGATGCGCGACTTGCTCCTCCTGGCATGTCGCTTCAACTGGTCGAAGATCAGCCCGGCGATCTTCGGCTCCATGTTCCAATCCGTGATGAGGCCCGAGGAGCGCCATGCGCTCGGGGCGCATTACACGACCGAACGGAACATCATGAAGACGCTCGGGCCGTTAGCGACCGACGAACTTCGAGCCGAGTTCGAGTCCACGCAGGGCGATCGCCGGAGCCTGGAGCGGTTTCACGCCAAGCTACGGACCCTCAAGTTCTTTGATCCCGCTTGCGGGTGCGGCAACTTCCTGGTCATCGCGTACCGCGAACTCCGTCGTCTAGAGCAAGACGTCATCCGGCGGCGGCTTGAGTTCGACCGTCAATTTCGGGCGGGTCAGATGTCAGTCGACGTCTCGCTCTTGGCGCACGTCGACGTCGATCAGTTCTACGGCATCGAGATCGAAGAGTTCCCGGCTCGCATTGCCGAGGTCGCGATGTACCTGATGGACCACCTCGCGAATCAGGACCTCAGCCGTGAGTTCGGGGACGTGTACGTCCGCTTCCCGCTGAAGTCTGCGGCCCATATCCATGTCGCTGAGGCGCTGTCGCTCGACTGGGAGCAGGTGCTGCCGCCAAGCCAATGCAGCTATGTGCTCGGCAACCCGCCCTTCGTTGCGAAGAAGAATCGGACGGCCGAGCAGGTCGCGGAGATGACCGCCGTATTCAGAGGAGCGACAGGGCACGGCGAGCTTGATTTCGTGGCCGCATGGTTCGAGCTGGCGAGCCGCTACGTCGGGGACGGACAGACGAGGGTCGCTCTGGTTGCCACGAACTCGATCACCCAAGGCGAGCAGGTCCCCGCGCTCTGGCCGCGGCTGCTGGATCGGGGAATGCGGATCGACTTCGCTCACCGAACTTTCGTGTGGACGAGCGAGGCCCCAGGAGTGGCGGCTGTATACGTCGTGATCATCGGATTCTCGAAGGACGGACGTCGCCCCGTAAAGGTCCTCTTCGACTACGACCGCCCAGATGGCGAGCCACACGAGCGGGTGGTCAAGCGGATCAATCCGTACTTGGTCGACGGTCCGACGGTCATCGTCGGTCCGAGGCCCAAACCTCTGCGCTCTGTTCCCGCGATGCGCTTCGGGTCGATGCCGAACGACGGCGGCAATTTGATCCTCTCGACTGAGGAACGAGATCAGGTTGAGGCGACCGACGCCATCGCTTCGCGATACGTCAGGAGGCTTCTCGGGGCTCGCGACCTTATGTCCGGAGGAGAACGATGGTGCCTCTGGCTCCGCGATGTCTCACCTGCAGACCTACGCAACTCGGCGTTTCTCCGTGCGCGAGTTACAGCAGTCCGTGACTATCGGTTGCGGAGTACGCGCGCGCAGACTAAGGAGCTGGCGAAGACCCCCGCTCTTTTCGGAGAGATCCGGCAGCCGACGGCCCGATATTTGAGCGTACCTCGGCATGGGTCACAAAACAGGCGGTACGCGCCGATGGCTTTCGCCGAGGCCGACGTCATCGCCCACGACTCCACGATGACGATTGAAGGAGCCGACGAGTACCTATTCGGCATCCTCCACTCAGCGATGTTCATGGCATGGCTGCGTGGGATCGCCGGTCGGATCAAGGGTGATCCGCGGATCAGCGCTGAACTGGTCTACAACAACTTTCCCTGGCCGGACAACCCATCTCCCGCGGCCCGCGAGCGAGTGAAAGCCGCCGCCTTGGAGGTCCTCGCCGCCAGAGATCAATACTCAGGCCTCTCGTTGGACGCGCTCTACGACCCCATCGCGATGCCGCCCGAGCTCATGGCCGCCCACGCGATGCTCGACCGCCGCGTGGATGCGCTATATGGACGCGGTCGCTTCGACGAACCCAAACGGCTCGCGCTGCTGCTCGCCAAGTACTCGGCGCTTGTCGGGCAGCTACCTGACTGAAACCTCATGACGCAATCCCCCCGTCGGCGTCGGGCAGCTTAGGCACGCGGGTGCGATCGAGTGCGGGACGCGGGGACGGTTCGCTCGCTAGGCGAACGCCGCACCCTAGGGCCTCCTCTCCCAGGCCTCGGGCGGCCCGAGCGCGATCGGCAGGCATCCGGGGCCGGGCCGGACCGCAAACAGGCTTAGGACTGCTCTAGCCGATCCGGCCCATGCTCGCTGAGGCGGCGATCCGCTGGCGGTCCCGGATGCCGTTCCGGAAGAGCGGGGTCGTCGCGGCCAGGAGCGCCGCCTCGACGCTCAGGGCTCGAAGCTCCTCCCGGAGCGCGTCCTCGTCCTGCTCCCGCCAGGCATCTCCGACCGCGTTGACGCGCGCGACGAGCATCGCCGGGCTGCTCGCGCGGCGGTCGTCGGCGACCGGCGCGTCGCGCCGCATCACGTCGGCCCTCCGCCGCCCGACCAAGGCGAGAGTGTTCCTCGATCGGGCGGCTCGGGGATCCAGGCGCGGCTCTCATCGCGCCCGGTTTGCGCGGAGTGCTCCGCGCACGTTTCCGGCTCCTGCTCGGGCCAGGTCGGCCAGCAGACGGCCGCGACCCGCAGCCAGGCGGCGGCGAGCTTGTTGTCCGCGTAGAACCCGAGCGGGTGGTTGTCGCGGGCGTAGCGCTCCATGCTCCGGTACCACGCCGTGCGCTCGGCCTCGGGGACGTTGAGGACGGGTAGGACCATCGCGTGGATCGAGGCGCGGAGCTTCTCGGCGGGGACCGAGGTGGCGAGCGGGCGGCTCGTCCTCGGGTGCCGGCTGGTCGGGCTCATCCGATCAAGCCGCGGTATGCCGTGAACGCGACCGTGTAGCGGACCGCGTCCGGATGGGGGCGCGGGCGCAAAAGCATTGCCCGGGGTTCGCACACGACTCCCGGTTCGGGCATGTGGGTCCGGCTCTGGCGACTCATCCGACGGGCGAGCTCACCTTCCAGGAGCGCGGTGTCGTTCGGGAGCAGGACCGCGGAGCGCCCCGTGGTCGTCGGCGTCCCGACAGAGCGCTTGACCGCGCCGTCCCAGGCCGGGCAGGGGACGGTTTCGTCCTCATCGTCGGTCGCCTCCGACTGCCCCTGCCGGAGCGCGCGCAGCGGAACGCTCCGACACTCCATCCCGTCGTCCCGAACATCGGAGATCACGGCCTGCGGGTTCGCCGGTCGCGAGACCAAGGACACCTCGCCGAGTTGCGCGGAGACGATCCTCCTGAGCGCGGTCCGGCCGTCGGTCCAGGTCCCCCAGGCGTCCTGCCCGACGTACATTGCGACTGACAGCCCGGTCAACGTTCCGGCCCTGACGTCCGCGACAGCCGCTTTGGTTGCGGCATCGCGCTTGCTGAGCGCGGCGGCGAGTGCGAGGCCGTGCGGGTCGTCCACGAGCCGCATCGTCCTCGTTGCCGTGCTTGCGAAGACCGGCCCTGCGGTGTCGTGCTCGCGGCGAAGCTCGACGACGTTGGTGCCGCGCGTCGCGTCGTCGAAGGCGCCGCGCTCGACCTGTTCGCGGTAGGTGCCGCGCTTCGGGTCATGGACGAAGTAGCTGCGGTCCTCTGATCCTGCGCCCGCCCAGGTGGTGGCTAGGCCAGACAAGGCCCAGAAGCGGGGGTGCGTGTCTCTAAGCTCGATCATCGATCGGCCTCCTCGGCCAGCTTGCGATACAGGGCTTCCCGGATCGGCCGAGTCTCGGGGTGGGCGTCCCAGCTATCGATCCATTGGCTGCCCATCATCTGTCGGTGGCGCAGCGCCTGCTGGCCCCGGGCGGCCAGGACGCGGGACTGCTCGAATGCGGCCTCGGTCGGGTCGTGAGCCGTCTCCGAGACGCGCGAACCGTCCCCGACCAGGTGCACGTCGACCGGCGGTCCCTTCGCCGCGCGGAGGCTCCGGAGGTGGTTCTCGGCCATCGCACGCCGGGTTGCCTCGACCTGATCGCCCCGGCGCGGCTCGACAACGCGGCGTCGGATGCGTTCGATCGATGGGTGCTCGATCTCCAGGCTGTCGGCGATCGCGACGAGCGCCTGCCCGAGCGCGCGCATGTCCTCATCCTGCTGCCGGCTGAGGCTCATGGCAGGAGACGAGTAGGAGTTGTTGGTCATCGCTGAGTCGTCAGTCATCCGTGTATTCCTGTTGCTCGGTGAGGTCAAGTTCGCGGAGCCGGATCCAGAGCCGCGTGTAGTTCGGGTTCGCCGCGTGGTAGCCCGCGATGGCCCGCGCGGCGGTCGGCTCGTCGTCCGCGGCGAGCCTCTTCACGCGGAGGATGGGTTCGTCGGTCATCCTGACCTCGGGCCATCGAGGAGCGGATCGCGAGGAAGCGGCCGCACGGGCTGTCCGTCCGGCCGCCAGAGTTCGGGCACGGGTGTGGGCGGCAAAAGCTCGGGGTCCGGGTCGACGTACGCGACCTCGCGGAGGAGCTGCCGGCTGGCGAGCGCGGCGGCCTCTCGCTGCGCCGCGCGCCTGTTCGCGGACCGGTCGGACTCGGGACGGGGTCCGGCTAGGGTCTCCGCCTCCAAGCGGCGGACGGCGGCGCGGAGTAGCTCCCGGGCCTCGTCCGTCGGGACGGCGGCCCTCATCAGCCCGAAGGCGTACGCCTCAGGTGTGGGGTAGCGGCCCGGGTCGAGCGCGGCGGGCGGTCGCGCGTCGCGGCCACGGGCGACGAGGGCACTCAGGAAACTCACGCGGCCTCCCCCGGTTCGAGCGCCGCGATCCGATCGTGTACCTTCGCCAGCCGCCGGTCCGCCGCGCCCAGCTTGTTGATGGGGATCGAGGCCCGAAACGGGTCCGGCTCGTCGCGACGCTCCTTTGCCTCACGGGCGTATCGCCGCCGGAGGTCGAGCAAACGCTCGCGCTCCTGCCGGAGGCGCTCAAGCTCCTGCCGGGCGGACGCGACGCGCAACCCTGCCTGACTGCGCGAGGCCGGAGTCAGCTTGAGTGCCCGCCGGTACCGATCGAGCGAGACCTCCGCCCGGCGGATTTCGCAGACGAGCGGGTGCGCGACGAGGCGTTCTCCGACGATCGCGCCCGTCGCGGTCTGGATGGGCTGCCTCCGGGTCGGGCCTTCCCTTGCGACGAGCGCGACCATCGCCGCGTGCTGGTCGACGAGCCCCGCGAACTCCTCGACCGTCCCAGCGTCGTCCGGCGTGATCCAGTGCCGAGCGAAACACTCGCGCCAGGCGCGCCTCCCGGCCTCGCCGAGGCTCGGCGGCGGGTCGGGCACGCACTCGCACGGCGGGCCGAGATCGACGGGGTCAGGGATCGCCTCCCCTCGGAGGCGACGGCGCTCGCTTCGTCGCGACCGCGGGTTCAGGGCGGGTCCCCGCGCGCCCATCTAGGTACCCCCTATCGATGTCGACAGCTCTCCCGCAATCCTGGGGGACTCCACGAGCGGGTCCGCGCCGGACAGATAGCAATTTCTATCCGTCCGACCCACAAAGTCGCTGGTCGTCATGCTCAATCGCAGTTCGATCGACGGCTGCTGCGGTTCGCGCCGGACGTCGGCCCTACCCCGATCTCCTGCCCCGCGTCCGGGCGGCAGGCGGAGTCCGAGCGAAGCGACGAGCGCGGCCGACCAGGTCGCGTCGCGACTCATGCGGCGTCCCCCAGGTCGAGCCCGAGCTGGACCGGGCGGCGGAGACGGACGACCTCGGTGAGAACGGTCGCGCCGACTCCGCGCTCCCGCCAGTGCTGGGGGCAAGTCCTCAGCCCCGGAATGGCGGCGACGGAGCACGCCGGGTACCGGCAAGGTCTCGGCACAGGCGGCGGCCAGGACGTCAGAACGGCATCGCCTCCCCGTCGTCGTTGACGCCGATCGAGCCGAACTTCGCGCGGATGCGCTCTAGCTCCGCGTCGGCACCTAGGTCCGGGACGAGCGATGCCGACCGAGTCCCCGAGTCCCGATCCGGGATATGTCTATCCCGGGACTCGCGGACTCGGTCGGCTTGAACCGGGTCCGGGACTCGGTCGGGACTCGGTCGGGACTCGGTCGGGACTCGGTCAGGAAGCCCGTAATTACTAGGGATCGGCTGGGACTCGGTCGACGGCCGATCCACATGGCCGAACCGAGTCCTGGCCTGCGAACCGAGTCCCGAGTCCCGGGACTCGGTCTCGTTGTCCTCCCGGTACGGACGGGAGCCGTAGTGACGCGTCGCCTGGCCCACCTGGCGCGTCTCGACGAATCCCTCTTCGATCAGGCAGCGGACGGCCTCGGTTACCCATTGGGCCTTGCCGCCAACCGCCTTCCTGATGGCGTTCATCGTCGCGCCTGGCTCGTCCTCGATGGCTCGCGAGGCCTTCTTCATCAGGTGCGTAGGCCTGAACGGGATGGTCTCGGTCTGCTCGCTGGCGGTCGTGCCGGTGCGCTCGATAGTCTGGCTGGCGCGCCGGAAAAGCCACTCGTCGCCGCGGCGGAAGCCCGCGCGGATCGACCTGACCTTGGTAACCCGAATCGAGAGGCCGCCGGGGACGAGCGCGCAGGAGAAGGTCAGGTCGGCGCGGTCGGATTTTGCGCTTGCGCCCTTGGCCCTCGTCTTGGCCTCGATGGCGTGCCCGACGTTGTCGACGAGGATGACGGCGACGCCGCGCGCGGTCAGCGGCTGGACGAGCCTGTCGTAGCACCGGATGAACTCGGTGTTGCGCTGCTCGAAGTTCAGGCCGGTCGCCGACTCGACCGCGGAGAGCGGATCGATGACGACGAGGTCGTACGCCGCGACGACGCCCGTCACCCATCCCTCGGGCTCGCCCCAGGCGCGGCCGATCACGCTCGTGAGGTCGAAGTAGCGGACGCGAGCGAGCTGCTCCCGGAGCGCGTCGTCGACCTCGTCGCCGCGGACGCGCGCCAGATGGGCCGCCCTGGCGTCGAACTCGTCCTGGGTGACCTCGTGACCGAGGTATGCGCACCGCAGACCGGCCCGAGCCGCGTCATATAGGCACGCCTGGACGAGCGAGCTTCGCCCGCCGCCGGTCGGACCGACGATCACCGCCCCCGCCCCGCGATGCAGGAACGGGAAGCCAGGCAGCGTCGGCATCGGCTCCGGCGTCTCCGCGGCCGGGTCCATCGGCGAGCCGATCAGCCAGTCGGCCCCCGTAGGGCGACTGACCGGCTCACGGAACGTGACGCCGTTCAGCCGGTCGATCAGCTCCGCCTCGAGAATCCGGTCGACGAACTCGGGGTCCTCGGCCAGCGGCTTCCAGGCATGCCCATCACCGTTGCGGCTCGCCCGCGTCTTGCGCACCTGCTCCTCGAAGGTCAGCATCGCCCGGCCCCTATGAAAAAGCCATCGACGAGCCCGACGACGTCATTGCGGCCGTTGGCGGCCGGTTCGCCGGGGTCGGGGTCCTCGCCGGGCGACCGAGCACGGACGCGCGGGATCCCCGTGCGTCGAGCCCGAGCGCGAGGACGTCGGGCGACCGGACGATGGACCCGCGCCTCGCATCGGCGGGCCGGAGGGACCGGCGGAGCATCTCGGGACGCTCGGAAGCTGCGTCTGAGGATCACGTCGAAGACCGGCCTGAGCTTGGAGCGGGTCGCCTCAAACGCGGCCCGCTCGCAGTCGGTCAGCGATGCCGAAGCTAGCTCGCGATGCTGGGCGGCGATGCGCGCGCTGAACTCCGCGCTAGCCACGATCCCGCTCCCTATCGACCCAGTCAGCCACGGGTGCGCACCCCGTAGTCGACGAGCGATCTTTCCTTGAAGGTCGTCGTCTGCTGGCGGAGGTACTCCCGGAGGGCGACGCGGACCTCGCCCGCGACGCTCCTCTCGTTTTGCTTGGCAAGCGACCGAAGTATCTCGTACTGCTCGGGATGAACCCCTACGGGAATGTACGACATACGAAAAACCGTAGCGCGGTTCTAACGCTCTGTCTAGGCTGAAAGGCCTGCAGATGGGGCGAATCTCTTATACTTGCGTCGGGCGCCCTTTCGAAGTATGGGACCAACAGAAGTTTTACAGCTATATAATCGACCGCATGGCGAACCCCCCGAAGCCGGTGACTCCCGCTGCGCTCCGTCGGCAGGCTCGGCGGATCCAGGCGGCGCGGCGGAAGCTCGCGGCCGAGCAGGTGGAGCGGGACCGACTGATCGTTGAAGCGCTCCGGCAGGGCTGGACCCTCAAGGACGCCGCGGCAGCGACCGGGCTCACGTTCGGACGGATCGCCCACATTCGCGATGCGCGTCGCGCCGAAGGCAGGGCTCGCGTCGCCGGACCGACCGAGCCCGCGAGAACCAATGGAGGTGGTCCATGACCGGCGAGCCCCAGAATGACCCCGAAGGCACCTGCCGGATCGACCGATCGGCGAGTCGGCAGGACGGGGATCGCGTTGTAAGGGTTGAGCGGGACTGGCCCGTAGTGAGACCCGTTGCACTCAAAGCGGCTGACGACGAGACGTATCCGCGCGTGCTTGACCTTGGCTTCGCGGCGGTAACTGACGGCGGGCGGTGCTCCATCCTCGCCGTCAAGGAGCTGATGGCCGTCGGCTCACTCCGATGGTGGATCCGTCAGGCCGATCCCGAGCAGTTGGAGGAGCAGCGCGAGGCGATCGCCGCAGGCGAGGATCCCGGCGACCCAGAGCCGGGCGAGATCATGGACGTCTACGTTCTAAGGGAGTACCGGCGGGAGGGCATCGCGAGGGCGATGTGGACTATGGCCGAGGCCTACGCCGAGCACTACGGCCTGCCCATGCCGAAGCACTCTACGCGCCGGACCCAACTTGGAGATGCCTGGGCGCAGGCCATGGGGGCATCGCCTGCTCGTGAGATCATCCCTCCCGCCGAGGGCGAGCGATGAGCGCCGAGGTGACACGGGCCGCGATCTACACACGCGTGTCGACCAGCGACCAGGCGAGCGAGGGCTTCAGCCTCGAAGAGCAGGAGCGCCGCTGCCGGGCCGAGGCCGACGCCGAGGGCTGGGACGCCGAGGTCTTCCAGGAGGCTGGAGTCTCCGGGAAGCTGGCTAGTCGCCCCGCGCTCGACCGGATGCTCGCTCGTCTGGACGAGTTCGACGTCATCATCTGTTACAGCCTCGATCGACTTGGACGTTCGACGGCAAACCTCCTGAAGCTCTACGACCGGATCGAGGTGGCGGGCGTCCGGCTCATCTTCATCCGCGAGCGACTGGACACGTCGACGCCGGTCGGACGTCTTCTGCGGACGGTCCTCTCCGCCATCGCCGAGTTCGAGCGCGAGATGATCGTCGACCGCGCGAAAGGCGGGATAGGCGCCCGCGCGCGCAGCGGCAAGCCCTGGGGCGCTCCGAAGTACGGCTACCTACGAGGGGGCGACGGCGACTGGGTCCAGGACCCGTTCGAGGCCGAGATCGTCCAGAGGATCCTCCGCTACCGCGTCGAGCGCCGATTGTCGTATTCGAGGATCGCCCGGACGCTGATCGCCGAAAAGGTGCCGACTAGGTCCGGCGGCAACTGGACCGCAACCACCGTGAAGAAGATCTGCGAGAACCGGTACGCGCTCGGGTACTTCACGCACAACGGCGAGGAAATCCGCGGACGGCACGAGCCGATCATCGACGAGCCTACCTGGATCGCGGCTCAGAAGCTGGCCGCCGAAGGATCGAAGTTCGCTCCCTCGCGGCCCGGTCGGCGCCCGGCACGCCACGTGTTCGTCACGGGTCACGGCCGCTGTCACTACTGCAAGGAGTCACTCATCACCCGCGGCGACTGGTACGAGTGCCGGACTAACAAGGTCCTCCGCGGCGTTGGGTCCTGCCCGATGCCTCGTCTCCGCCGGGAGGTCGTCGACGCGCACTGGCTCGACTTTTTCGAGCGGACCTTCGTCAGCCTGGAGAAGACCCGCGAGCACGTCGCCGCTGAACTGGACCAACGCATTCGCGAGATCGACCGGGAGTTGGCCTCCGCCGAAGTCGAGTTCGTCAAGGTCAGTGACCGGCGCGCGCGGCTCGACGAGGACTACCTCGCGGGAAAGCTCTCGGCCGAGTCGTTCGAGCGTTTCCTGGCCCGACTCACCGAGGAGGAGTCGGCGACCAGGGCGCAGCGCGATCGGCTTCGGGCGAGCGCCGAGGAGGCACGCCGGGCGACCGAGAACGTCGACGCCGAGGAGGAAATGCTATGTCGCATGGTGAGCCTCCGCGACAGCATCGTCGCCGACGCCCAGCGGGCCCAGGAGACCGGCGACCTCCACGCGCTCCGGGCAATCAGCCGAGAGCTTGCAGAAGAGGTCTACTGGGCGGTCGATCCGGACGGGCATCCCAGGATCGCAGGGCTCACGCCGGGCTCGCGGCTCTACGTGCCGGTAGCGGCTCCCGGAGAGGAGAACGCCGTCGCAGTCAGGTTCGAGCGAGACCACGTGTTCCCCCTAACGACGGGCGGCACATATCTCTCCGGCAGCGGGGTTCCCGAGTAGCCCACGCTCACGCGAGCTCCGCCCGCTCGGCCACGGCGGCGATGATCTTCGAGAGCTGACTCCCCTGCCAGGCGATCGGCGAGCGACCCGGCGTATCGGTGACGAGCTCGGCCCCGGGGATCACCGCCGCGTACATCTCGCCGACGGCCTGCGGGTGGCCCGGATCGGCCTCGTCGGCGCTCGCCACCACCGTCACAGGCACCGCGAGCTCCGCCAGCTCCGCGAGCTCGCCGAACGGCCGCGAGCGCGGCACGACCTGCAGCGCATCCGCGACGGCGTCGGGGTGCTCGTGGAGCGCGAGGCGCTGGCGGGTCACCGTGAGAACGGTCTCCCGCCACGCCTCCGGCACCCCGTCCACGCCCTGAGCCCGCACGAATCCCTCGACCCCGCCTGAGCGCAGCCCGTCGGCAAGCGCGTCCCAGCGGGCCAGGCGGACCGGATCTTCCTGCGTCTCCGGATCGTATGCGGGCGTTATGACTACCAATCCCCCCACGCGCTCGGGCGATTCGAGCGCGAAGCGAAGCAGCGTGTGCGCGCCCATCGAGACACCGGCGAGCACGGCGCGCGCGATCCCAAGACCGTCGAGAACGGCCCGAAGGTCGCCGATCAGATCCTCGTACGCGTAGGCGCCGGGAGATGCTGCCGGCGAGGAGCGACCGTGACCCCGGGCGTCGAAGGCGACGACGTGATGCCCCGAGCGCTCGAGCGCACGCGATCCCATGACGACGTAGCGGCGCGTGGCGGTGAGGCCGTGGAGCAGGACGACCGGAAGACCCTCACCGGCGACATCGGCGGCCAGCGTCACGGCGCCGTTTCGGATCGTCTGCTCGGGCATGCCCGGAGGTTCTAGCCGATCCCGGCGCGGCGACGACGCGTGGCTACCATCAAGTGCGATGGACGTCACCGAAAGCACCTTCCAGACCGAGGTCATCGAGCGCTCGCGCACGGTGGCGGTCGTGGTCGACTTCTGGGCCGAGTGGTGCGGGCCCTGCCGCCAGCTCGGGCCGGTGCTCGAGCGTGCCGTGGCCGCGCGCGCCGGCCAGGTCGAGCTGGCCAAGCTCGACGTCGACGCCAATCCGAACCTCGCGCGCAGCTTCGGCATCCAGGGGATCCCGGCCGTGAAGGCGTTCCGCGACGGCGGGGTGGCGGCCGAGTTCACCGGAGCGCAGCCGCCGCTCATGATCGAGCGCTTCCTCGACGGGCTTCTCCCCTCGGAAGCCGACGCACTCGTCGGGGCCGGAGATGAGGCCTCGCTGCGCAAGGCACTCGAGCTCGAGCCCACGCGTGCCGATGCCGCCGTCCCCCTCGCGCGGGTCCTGCGCGAGCGCGGCGAGGACGACGACGCGCTCGAGATCCTCGGCCACGTGCCCGGGAGCTTCGCCGCGGACGGCCTGGCCGCCCGCATCCGGCTCGAGCGCGCCGGCACACCGGACCTCGTGGATGCCTTCGCCGCTCTCGACGGCGGCGAGGACGCACGCGGGCTCGACCTGCTCATCGCCGCGCTCCCCGAGGCCGATGGCGCTCGCGACGACGTGCGCCGAGTGGTCGTCGGCGTGCTCGAGGAGCTCGGGGTCGACCACGAGCTCGCCCGCACGGCGCGCCGGAAGCTCGCCTCCGCCCTCTACTGAACCGTTAGAGCGCGAGCGTCAGCTGCGCATCGGGATCGGCCACGACGGGCTCGAGCCCGGCCACGCGCACGCCGAGGAGCCGCACCGGCCGCTCGGGGGCAAAACGCCGCAGAAGGTCGAGCGCCACGGGCCCCACGCGCTGGGATGAGCTGACCGGATCCGGCAGCGTGCGAGCGCGCGTATGGGTGGAAAAGTCGTTCAGGCGGACCTTGATGCCGATCGTGCGCCCGCAATGGCGCTGGGCCTCGAGCCCGGCGCATAGGCGCACGACGAGGCCGTCGAGCACGCGCTCGAGCTCAGCCAGCTCGGTGATGTCGTGATCGAACGTCGTCTCCCGCGATTCGGAGACAACCTTGCGCTCCTGTGTCACCGGCGCGTCGTCCTCGAAGCGGGCGCGGCGCTGCAGCTCGGCTCCGAAGCGCGACCCGAAGCGCACGGCCAGCTCACGCGGAGGGGCAGCGGCCAGCTCGCCGAGCGTGGAGATGCCGAGCGCGCGGAGCCGCTCGGCCGTCTTGGGCCCGATCCCGGGGACGAGCCCGCACCGAGCCGCCGCGAAGCGCTCGACGGCCTCCTGCCGGGTCAGCACGACGAAGCCGCGGGGCTTCTCGGCGTCGGAGGCCACCTTGGCCACGAGCTTGCTCGGCCCGATGCCCACCGAGCAGCCCAGCCCGGTCCGGCGCTCGATCTCGGTCCGGATGAGGCGCATTGTGGCGCGTGGGGCCGGCAGGCCGGTGAGCTCGAGGTAGGCCTCGTCGAGTCCGATGACCTCGACCGTCTCCACGTGCGAGCGGACGATCTCCATGACCTCGCGCGAAGCCTCGCGGTAGTAGGCGAAATCCGGCGTGAGGTACACCCCGTCGGGGCACAGGCGGCGGGCGCGCGAGGCGGGGATCGCCGAGCCGACCCCGAACTTGCGGGCCTCGTAGGACGCGGTCGTCACGACCGCGCGCGGGCCGGAGCCGGCGACGATCACCGGCAGGCCGCGCAGCTCCGGGCGCCGGCGCAACTCGACAGAGACGTAGAACGCGTCCATGTCGAGATGCGCGACGCATCGGGCGGGCATCAGTCGAGGCTAATAGGCAGCCCAGACAGCGCCGACGCCGCCGAAGCCGAGGGCGCCCGCCGTATTCTCGTTGAGATCCCAGGTCCGGCCGCCGACGTACGGTCCACGATCGTCGACCGTCGCGGTCACCGCGCGGCCGCCGAAGGAGAAGTTCACCTTCGTCCCGCAGGGCAGCGACCGGTTGGCCACGCCGTAGTAGGCGTGAAAGCCACACGCCGTCGATCCGCCGTCGTAGTACCACGACGCGATGCTCGGCGAGTACACGGCCACCGAGCCCACCGGCGCGGAGGATTTCGTGTTGGCGGCGTCACCGCTGAACCTCACCCGCAGCCACTCGGTCGAGCCCCCTGGCGTGAAGCGCAGGACGAACGCGCCCTGACGCCCGGTCCGGGTATGCGCGACCGTGCGCCAGCCGTGACCCGAGGTGGCCTCGAGCCGCACGAGGCGGCCGGACAGTTCGGGCTGCAGCCGCCCGTGCACGATGACCGGCTGGCCGCCCAGCGAGGCCAGCGGCCCGTTCGGGACCTGCCACGCCGGCGCCACCGCCACGTGCTGCATGGTGTCGGACGAGGCGTGGGCGATGACCGACGAGCCGGTCGCGTCCGGGGGCGAGACATCGACGACCCGGACGTAGCCCGAGCGGCGCAGGCGCGCCGTCAGGCGGTAACGGCCGGAGCCGGCCGCCCGCGTCGAGCTCAGGGCCTGCCAGCTCGTGCCTCGCTCGGACAGGAACTGGAGCTGGAGGGTGTTGCCGGCCTCGGTGGACGGCACCGTACCGCTCACGACCACCGGGTGGTCGAAGGCGATGCGGTTGGATTTGACCTGGCTCGGCACCGGGGCGCTCGGCTGAACGGATGCGCTCGCAGCCAGTGCCTGACCCGCGGTGAGCGCGACCGCGGAGGCGGGTATTCCCATCATCAGAACGCCAGCGAACATCCGGCCGCGGCGCGTTTTCTGCACAGGCGTAGGCCTCATCATGAGGTCTCCTTTCACTCTCGACCTGTGCCTACGGGGTTAGCTGACGGGCTCGCGGTCGCCACGCAGCGCTACGCGCCTGCGCGGTCAATCGCTACAGCTGCGGCCGACATCTGAGACGGGCAGCCGATTCGCCCCGGCCAGGTGAAGGATCAAACCTGGCAATTGGGTCCCCCGCTCGTCCCCGCACCGGGCAGGAACGACTCGGCGGTCGATCGGACGGCCAATATAGTGGCATCGTCGGCGTACGCGTCGTGTGCGACTCGTCACTGAGTCCTCCGTGCGATGATCTTGCCCGTGGCCAACCGCGATCGGCTCACCGGGCTGGACAGCTCGTTCCTCCATCTCGAGCGCGACTCCGCGCACATGCACGTCGCCGCCTGCGCCGTGTTCGACGGGCCCCCGCCCGAGCACGAGGAGCTCATCGAGGCGATCGAGTCCCGGCTCCACCTCGTCCCCCGCTACCGCCAGCGGCTCGCCTTCGTGCCCTTCAACCAGGGACGGCCGGTATGGGTCGACGACCCACATTTTCGGGCCACCTTCCACGTTCGACACACCGCGCTGCCCAAGCCCGGCGGCGATGAGGAGCTCAAGCGACTGGCCGGCCGCGTCTTCTCTCAGGCACTCGACCGGCGTCGCCCGCTGTGGGAGCTGTGGCTCGTCGAAGGGCTGGCTGAAGACCGTTTCGCGCTTCTCTCCAAGACCCACCACGCGCTTGTCGACGGTGTCTCCGGCGTCGACATCGCCACGGTCCTCTTCGACTCGTCGCCCGATCCGATGCCGGTGGGCCCGCCTGAGCACGAGTGGGTGCCGCGCCCGCTGCCCAGCGGTGCCCAGCTCCTCGCCGACGCGCTGATCGAGCGGACCGTGCTCCCGGGCGAGATCGCGCGCGGCGTGCGCGCCGCCTTCCGCGGGCCCCGGACGGTCGCGGGACGCGCGAGCCGGGCCCTGGCCGGGCTGGGCGCCATGGCGTGGAGCGGGCTCCAGGCCGCCCCGGAGAGCCCCTTCAACGTCAGGATCGGCCCGCACCGCCGGTTCACCTGGGTGCGCGGAGACCTGGCCGAGTTCAAGGCGGTCAAGAACGCGCTGGGCGGCACGGTCAACGATGTCGTCCTCACGGTCGTCGCCGGCGGTCTCGGCCGCTACATGCGCCTGCACGGCCACAGCACCGACGGCGTGGTGTTGCGCGCCATGGTTCCGGTCTCGGTCCGTGCCGACATCGAGCGCGGTGGCCTCGGTAACCGCGTCGCCGCCATGTGGGCCCCGCTGCCCGTCGGGGTCGGCGATCCCGTCGCGCGACTGCAGACGATCAGCGCCGCGATGAAGGACGTCAAGGCCTCGGGGCAGGCTGTCGGCGCCGAGGTGCTGACCGCCCTCTCGGGGTTCGCGCCGCCGACGATCATGGCCCAGGCCGCCCGGCTCCAGGCCCGCCAGCGCCTGTTCAACCTCGTCGTGACGAACGTGCCTGGGCCCCAGCTGCCCCTCTACGTGCTCGGCCGCGAGCTCCGGGCGCTCTATCCGATGGTGCCGCTGGCCGAGAACACGGGCCTCGGGATCGCGATCATGAGCTACAACGGCCAGCTCAACTTCGGCCTCACGGCGGACTTCGACGCCCTGCCCGACGTCGAGGCGCTCGCCGACGAGCTGTCCTCCTCGATCGAGGAGCTGGCCGCGGCCGCAGGCGCGCACGCCGGTGGCAGCCGCCCGCGTGCCGCCCGGCGCCGGCCGCGC
Organism: uncultured Solirubrobacterales bacterium; assembly: GCA_963795525.1. Lineage (GTDB taxonomy): Bacteria > Actinomycetota > Thermoleophilia > Solirubrobacterales > Solirubrobacteraceae > Palsa-465. Next base: position 1,158,702 of record CAWCIA010000003.1, on the reverse strand, counting down.
GCGCTGCACGCAGCCGAGTGAGCCGCACCGCCAGGGCGTTCGAGATCGCCGCGATCGCCGTGGCGTCGCTGGCGCTCTCGATCGGACTCATCGCACTCCTCTCCGGGTTCTTCGCCGGGCGTGATCAGGCGGGCGTCTCGGGCGCGGGATCCGCCCCCGGCGTCGCCTACGTCGACCTCGGCCACCGGCACCTGCGCCCCGGGCAGGCCCGCCCGGAATACGACTCCGACCCGCCGACGAGCGGCGCGCACTTCGATCGGCCGGTTCGCCGTGACGACGTGGCGCTGAGCGACGACCAGCTGCTTCAGGCCCTCGAGGTCGGCGACGTGGTCGTCTTCTATCCCCCACCCCGACCGCCGGCCGGGCTCATCGCGTTCGCGGGCCAGGCCGCGCCCCCGTTCTCCGCCCCGCTCGCGTCCGCCGGGCAGGCCGTGATCATCTCCCCGCGCCCGGCGACGCACGGACTCCTGGCCGTCGCCTGGGCGCACCTGCTGGCGGCCGGAGGCCCGACCGATCCCACGCTCAAGCAATTCGTCAGCTACTGGCTGGGCCGCGGGGCGCCCGGACGCTGTTGTTAGGCGCGTGACACCCGCTCAAGACCGGGTCCGCTCGGGCCGATGACCCGCGTGAAGGACTGGCAGACTTTGACCGTCACCGAATCACTCAACGGCTCCGAGCCGGTCGCCAGCGCGCCGGCACGCGACGACGCGGGAGTGTGGTCCCTCCCCGTCCTGAGCGACCATCCGGGCGAGCCCGGGCGCGCGGCGCGCGACTTCGGGCGCGCGCTCGACGAGCTGGGGCAGATCGTCGCCGACTTCTCCTCCGACGCTGCACGCAGCGCGATCGCCGTCGGAGTCATCAGCGCCGAGGTCGAGCGCCTCCGCGCTCAGCTCCAAGAGGTGAGCGACCGCGTCGGCTCACTGCGCAGCTCCGCGGATGAGAGCGCGGGCGCCGCGCTGGAGTCGGCCCAGCTCGCCGGGGAGCTCGCCGCCGAGAGCGAGCGCGGCCTTGGCGTCGTGGCGCGGGTGATCGGCGCGATCGACCAGATCAGCGAGCACGCAAGCCGGGTCGATGACCTCGTGACCAGCCTGGCCGGCAACGAGCTCGCCAGCATCACCCAGTTCTCTTCGATCATCGACCGGATCGCCGCCCAGACGAAGCTGCTGGCGCTCAACGCCGCCATCGAGGCCGCGCGCGCCGGCGAGCACGGCCGGGGCTTTGCCGTCGTAGCCGATGAGGTCGGCCGGCTCGCCAGCGAGACGGCGACCCAGACGGCTCAGATCCGCGCGACGATCGAGCGCACCCGCGCGCAGATGGGCACGGTCCAGCAGGCGGCGTCCGTGGCGCGCCAGCGCGCGGCGGAGAGCGCCGAGGATGCGGGCGGCGGCCGGGAGGCTCTCGAGCGCATCACGACAATGGTCAGCGGCTCGACCGCGACCGCCACCCGGATCGCCACGCTCTCCGACCAGCAGCTCGGCGACGTGCACGCCGTCGACGAGACGCTGCGGGCCATCACCGCGGGCTCGGCGGAAATCGAGCAGCAGGCCCGCGCGGTATCGGGACGCCAGCTCGATCTCTCGGCCGGTACCGAGGCTGCCTCGTGTGTCATCGCCCGGTTCGAGACGGGCGGGCTGCTCTCGCGCCTGCACCGGCGCTGCCACGACCTGTCGCTCGGGCTGCGCGAGGTCTTGGAGGACGCGGTCGACTCCGGTCGCCTGTCGCTCGATCAGGTGCTCACCCTCGAATATCAGGAGGCCACCGGAGCGCTCATCCAGCGCTTCGCCCGCCTCTTCGACGTCACGCGGGCTCCGAGCACGGGCTTTGACCCCCCGAAGTACCACACGCCCTACGACGCGGCCGTCGACGTCCAGCTCATGGAGCGGATGGACGCGGCGCTGGTGGCCGAGCCGGGGCTGACCTTCGCCCTGCCCTTCGACCTCAACGTCTACGCGCCGGCGCACAACACGATCGTCAGCCAGGACATCACCGGCGATGCCGCCAAGGACCTGGCCGGGAACCGCACGAAGCGTTTCTTCCTCGACTCGCCGGCCCTCACCCGGGGGTCGCGTATGGAGCTCGGCGTCGAACTGCCCGCGCGCGTGCTGTCACGCAGCGAGCTTCAGCGATCCGGCGCCCGGCTGACCGAGCCGCGTCAGCCCGGTCGCCCCTTCCTGCTTCAGACCTACGCGCGCGACACGGGCGCCGTACTCAGCACCTTGTCGGTGCCGCTGTACGTCAAGGGCCAGCGCTACGGAGCGGTCGTGCTCGGCTGGGACCCGGACAAGCTCCGCGACTGAGCGGCTAGGCCTCGGGGTCGCGCACGGCGATGGTCATGCGCGTCAATGTGCACAGCCGTCCCGCGTCGTCGCTGATCTCGACCTCCCATACCCAGGTTGTTCGTCCCCGGTGGCGACGAACGGCGAGCGCCTCGATCGTGCCCTCGGTGATCGGGCGCAGGAAGCTCGTCTGGTTGGAGAGGCCGACGCAGAACTTGCCCTCGGGAACGACGACCCGGGCCGTGGCCCAGGAGGCGAGGCTCTCGGCGATCGAGGCGTACACGCCGCCGTGCACGAGACCGGCCGGCTGCTTGATCTCATCCCGGACCTGGACCCGGGCGCGCGCGCGCTCGTCGCCGAGCTCGAGCAGCTCGAATCCGAACAGGCCCTCGAACCCTTCAGTGGCTACGAAGGGAATGGGAAAATCGTGGTCGAACGTCGGACGCGTGCTCATCGCCCGCGCACCTTAGAGGTTCGCTGCGTAAGAACCGCCGAAGGCCTGAGCCCTCGCGCCGGGAGCTTGTCTAGGCTCTGCGCCATGAGCGGCCTCGAGGATCTCCCCGCCGACCAGCGTGCGGTGCTCGAGCTCGTCCTCGCGCGCGGACGTGACTACGACGAGATCGCCCAGTTGCTGCGCGTCGACCGCGCCGGCGTGCGGCAGCGCGCCCTCTCCGCCTTCGACGCCCTCGGCCCGGAGACCGGCGTGCCGGCGGCCCGCCGGGCCCTCATCGCCGACTATCTCCTCGGACAGCTGCCAGCGCAGTTCGCGCAGACGGTCCGCAACTCGCTCGCGAGCCAGCCGGGGGATCGTGCCTGGGCGCGCGTCATCGCCTCCGAGCTCGGCTCGATCGCTGCGGCCCCGCTTCCCGCCATCCCCGCCGCCGGCCCCGACCCCGGCCATGACGAGCAGGCCCCGGTGGGCCCCGTGGCCCCGACAGCGGCCGTCGCCGGCCCCCGGGAGCATCCCGACCCGGCGGCGCGCGCCGCGTCAAGCCCCGGGGCGACGCCGCCCCGGCGCAGCTCGCGCGTCGGGGGGGCGATCCTCCTCGGCCTCGGCGCCCTCATCGTCATCGCGGTGATCGTCGTGGTCATCGCCAACAGTGGTGGATCGCGCCACAACAGCTCGAGGACGTCGAACCCGACGGCGGCGTCGTCGACGCCGAGCTCGACGACCGGCACCGGCACCGGCACCTCGACGAGCCCGACCGTGCTCGCCCAGACGAACCTCACGCCGGCGATCAGCTCGAGCAAGGCGCGCGGCGAGGCGGAGGTCTTCGCCCAGACCGGCAAGCAGTTCCTCGCCGTGGTGGCCGAGAACCTCGCCGCCAACAGCCACAACTACTACGCCGTGTGGCTGACCAACGGCGGAAGCGACAGCCGGTTCCTCGGATTCGCCCCCGCCGTCACGAGCAACGGCCAGCTCGAGGCGGCCACTCAGCTGGCGAGCACCGACACCCGCTACAAGCACCTGCTCCTCACGCTCGAGACCCAGGCTCACCCCAAAGCGCCGGGCACGGTGATCCTCTCCGGCCCGTTCAACCTCAAGTAAGGCAAGCCGCCTGCGCGGCCCCTTGCGAGTTCGCCGTGGGGGCGAACGCGTTGGCTAGCTCAGAATGGATTCGAGCCCGTCGAGGGCCGTATCGAGCATCCGCACCTGGGCGCGGCGCAGGAGGATTCCGCCGGTGCGGGAATAGCCGCGGAGCTTCTGGCTCTGGGCGAGCATCACCTGCGTACTCGCCCCCGAGGGCTCGAGCGAGATCTCGGTGATCGACTCGCCGAGGAAGCGCTCGAACGGGGTGCCCGCCACCTCCTGAGACCACGCGCGCCGCCACGGCGGCTCGGAGGCGACGACGCGAAAGTCCATCCGTACCGGCTTGCCGCGCTTGGTCTTGAACACCTGGGTGAAATGGTCGCCCTCGACGCCCTCGACCCGTTCGACGCCCGGCCACCAGCGCGGCATGTGGTGCGGGTCCTCGATGAGGCGCCAGACGTCCTGCTGGGAGGCCGCGAGCGTCCGCTCGCGCAGCACGGTCCTGCCCCGGCCCGTCTCGCGCTCGGCCAGACGCTCCGATAGCCGCTCGCCGGCGATCTCGTCAATACCGCCCAGATTCGGCGCACGGGGGAACAGCGTCACGGCTATACATCGTAGGCCAGCAGCGAGCGCACGTCATGGGGTGCGAGCCGCGCTCGGCCGCCCAAGAAAGCGAGCTCGACGAGAAACGCGCAGCCCGCGATCTCGGCCCCGAGGCCGGCCACGAGGTCGCACAGTGCCCCGGCCGTCCCGCCGGTGGCCAGCAGGTCATCGTGCACGAGGACGCGCGCGCCGCCGGCCAGCGCGTCGGCATGAACCTCGAGCGCGTCGATGCCGTATTCGAGCGTGTACTCGGCGCTGATCGTCCGGTGGGGCAGCTTCCCGGGCTTGCGTGCGGGGACGAAGCCGGCGCCCAGCGCGCGGGCGAGTGCAGCACCGAGGATGAACCCCCGGGCCTCGGCCGCGACGACGAAGTCCACTTTCCACGGCGCAGCCAGGTCGCACAGGCCGGAGACTGCTTCGTCGAGCCCGCGGGCGTCGAGGAGCAGCGGCGTGATGTCCTTGAAGACGATCCCCGGCCGGGGAAAGTCGGGAATCTCGCGGATGAGGCGGCGGAGGTCCAGGGCGCTCACGGCCGGGACACTAATCGACCCTAGGTGGCGATCTGGCGCAGATCCCGGATGAGAAGCAGGTGCTTGAGGTGCGTGGTGACCGAGGCAAGGTTCTCGAGCGCCTCGATCGCCTCCTTGCGCCGGTCAGGGTTGCGCGAGCGCAGTGCCGGGGCGAGGATGCTCTGCAGGAGCTGGGCCTCGCGGTCGGCCGAGCTCCGGAACACCCTGAGGTTCCGGCCCCCCACGCCGTAGCGCGCGAGCTCGGAGACGGCGCGGACGATCTCCCGCTCGGTCTCGTCGTAATAGCGCGCCCCACCCCGGGTCTCGCCTTTGATGACCCCGAAGTCCACGAGCTCGCGGACGAGCGCCGGCTCGGCTCCGGTCTCCTCCACGACGTCCTCGAGCGAGTACATGGCGCCGGCGTCGCGAACGCTAACCGACGCCCGCCGCAGCGTCCGCGTCTCGGCCGGTGTGACGACGTCGCGCTCGGAGCGCCCGCCGGCCAGCTCCTGGCGGATCACGCGCAGGGGCAAGAACTCATCGCGCTGGAGCCGGAGGATCGTCCGCAACCGCTGGATGTCCGACTGCGTGTAGAGGCGGTAGCCGCCCTGGGTGCGCCGCGGGGCGAGCAGCTTCTGATCCTCGAGGTAGCGGATCTTCGAGATCGAGATGTCGGGGAACTCCTGGTGGAGCGCCTTGCAGACCGCGCCGATGGTCACCGCCTTCTGGCGGGGACGCTCGTCGGCGCCGGGCGGGGGCTCGGGAGCGAGCACGTCGGGAAGATCGATTTCAGTACCGGCCATCAGCCACTCAGGAACGCAAGTTTGTATTTGCCGATCTGCAGCTCGTCGCCATCGGCGAGCTTGTGGGACTCGATGCGACGGCGATTGACGTAGGTGCCGTTGAGCGAGCCGCAATCATCGAGGTAGTAGTCCTGAGCGCGGCGCACGAGCACGGCGTGGTCGCGGGAGACCGTGATGTCGTCGAGGAAGATGTCGCTGTCCGGCCGGCGCCCGACCGTGAGGCGCTCGCCCTCCAAAGGGAAGCTCTCCCCCGCGCGGCCGCCGCCGGCGCGGATGACGAGCGCGGCGCCGCGCCCAATGACCTTCTCCAGGTTGAGCTCCTCGAACTCCCCCGTCTCGCCCACCTTGTACGCGGCCGTGGTGGCGCCGGGGGGTGGCTCGGACTGCACGAGGAAGGCGCCGCATCGCTGGCAGTAGTTCGCGCCGTCGGCATTGGCAAAGCCGCACTCGGGGCAGTGCTGAGCCACCCGAGGCAGCTTTACTCGGGGTCGCTGCCCGGGACGCGGCCGGCGAGGATGTCGGTGAGCTGCTGGACGTCCGCGCCCGAGATCACCAGTTCCCCGCTCTCATTGCTCTTTCGCAGCCGGTTGACCAGCTCGGCACGGAGGATGTCGATCTTCCCGTGCAGGATTCGACGCCGATAGGAGACCTCCATCTCCTCCTCGGTCAGCTGCTTGATGAGTTCCTTGAGCTCCTGGTCGGTCAGCGAGCCAAGGTCCGGAAACGTGTCCATGTAAAGGGGTCCTCCCGGCTGGGATCAGAGTCGGGGAGTCCAGTATATAGGCGCCCCGTAGAAGGGTCAAGTTCAGCTTGAGACTTTGGGTGAGCTCTTGCGGAGCTCCTTTGCCCCCCGGCGAACGTACAGCACCGTGGCCGTCAAGGAAAGGGCCAGGCCGACATAGAGCATGATCAGGGCAAGCCAATGCACGCCAGCCATGGCGAAGAAGGGAGCTCCCATGACCGGCGCCACCCCGAGGCGGCCGGCCCAGTTGATCCGCAGCTCGATGCCGCGACGCAGCGCGGCGCGGCTGATCACGAGCATGAAGAGCTCACGGGCGATCACCACGGCGAGCGCCCAGCGCGGGAGGAGCGCGAAGCGCCAGGCCACGACCATGCCGGCGATGACGAGCAAGCGGTCGACGATCGGGTCGAGCAGCGCGCCGAGCCGGCTGTACTGACCGGTCAGCCGCGCGGAGAAGCCGTCGAGGTAGTCGGCCCAGCCGATGACGGCGAAGAGCGCGACGGCGAGCGCGTCCTGCCCGTGGTGGCTCGACAGCGCGATGACGAGGAAGACGGGGATGAGGGCCAGGCGGACGTAGCCGATGGCGTTGGGAATCGTCCACGGGCGCCATGGCTGATCGGAGAGCGTGGCCTGCGGAGCCGGACCCGAGCGGTCGAGGCCGAACAGCCGGCGTTTGGTGATCGTCCTCGGCACAGGGCCCCCGCTCAGGGCAGGTCGCGCCAGAGTGCGGCGATCGCCGCGGCCGCGCCCTCGATGGGCACCGTCCGCGGCTCCCGTCCGCGTCTGATCTGGACCTCGAGCTCGCCCGCGGCGAGCGTGCGGCGGCCGACCGTGATCCGAGCCGGGCAACCGAGCAGCTCGGCATCGGCGAACTTCTCCCCGGGGCCGGCGTCGCGGTCGTCGTAGAGCGTGGCCAGGCCCTCGGCCTGGAGCTCGCCGTACAGCCGCTCGCTGAGCTCGCGCTCCTCGCTGCCCGGCTTGCCGAGTGTGACCAGCTCGACGTCGAAGGGCGCCACCGTGCGGGGCCAGGAGATGCCCTGTTCATCGGCGTACTGCTCGACCGCCGCCGCAGCCGCCCGGGCCGGACCGAAGCCGTAGGAGCCCATCCAGATCGGCCGGCTCTGGCCGGAATCGTCGAGATAGGAGGCGCCGAGGGGCTCGGAGAATCGCGTGCCCAGCTTGAAGATGTTCCCGACCTCGATGGCCGGCTCGACGCGGACGGTGACGCCCCCGATCGTGTCGCCCGCCACGACCGTGCGGACGTCGACGCGCTCGAAGGCGAAGTCGCGCCCCGGCTCGACCCCGCGCAGGTGGGCGTCGGGACGGTTCGCACCCGTGACGTAGCCCCCCGGGGCGACGCCGGCGTCGAGGAGGATCGGCAGGTCGGTTCCCACCGGCCCGATGTAGCCGGGCGGCCCGAGGCGGTCAGCGACCTCGTCGGCGGTGGCGGGGCGGAAATCGCTGCGCAGCGCGAGGCGGAGCTTGATCTCGTTGACGCGGTGATCGCCCCGGAGCAGGACGAGCTTCATCTCGCCGTCGGGGAGCACGACGGGGAAGGCCTTGAGGAGCGCGCCGGCCGGGAGGCCGAGCTCGCGGCAGACGGCGTCGATCGTCGTCATCCCCGGCGTCGGCACCTCGACGGGCGCATCGAGCGCCGCGGGCAGCTCGACCGGCTGGGCGTCGGCACTCGCCACCTCGACGTTGGCCGCATATGCCCCAGCCAGGATGACGTCGTTCTCGCCCGCCGGACACGGGGCCATGTACTCGTGGGCGCCGAACCCGCCCATCATGCCCACGTCCGCCTCCACCCGATACCACTCGAGGCCCACGCGATCCATCATCCGGTCGTAGGCGACGACGTGTTTCTGGTAGGAGACGTCAAGGCCGTCCTGGTCGCGATCGAACGTGTAGGCGTCCTTCATGATGAATTCCCGTGTGCGCAACACGCCGGCGCGGGGGCGAGGCTCGTCGCGTTCCTTGACCTGGAAGTGGTAGAGGATGAGCGGCAGGTCGCGGTACGAGCGCACGGCCGAGGCGACATGCAGCGTGACGATCTCCTCATGGGTCATGGCGAGGACCATGTCGGCGTCACGGCGGTCCTTGAGCTTGAACAGCTCGTCGATCGCGTACCGGCCGCTGCGCCGCCACGGCTCGGCGGGATGCAGCACCGGCATGAGCATCTCCTGCCCGCCGATCGCGTTCATCTCCTCGCGCACGATCTGGACGATCCGCTGGTGCACCCGCCAGCCGGCAGGCAGCCACGTCCATAGACCCGACCCGACCTGCCGGATCAACCCGGCCCGGACCATGAGTTTGTGCGAGAGCGCCTCGGCGTCCGCCGGGGGTTCGCGCTCGGTGGGTAGCAAGTACGACGAAAGCCGGGTCACGTGGAGCGCAAGCCTACCCATGCCCGTCTCACGGGGCCGCTCCCAGCGGTCTGATAGAGATAGTTCTCGACCCCCCAATGAAGCCCTAACAAGGAGCAGATATGGCCTACGAAGTTCCGCCGCTCCCCTACGACTACACGGCGCTCGAGCCGCACATCGACGAGGCGACGATGCGCGTCCACCACGACAAGCACCACACCGCCTACGTCACGAACGCCAATGCCGCGCTCGAGGGCACCGAGTGGGCTGAGAAGCCGGTCGAGGAGGTCCTCAGGAACCTCAGCTCGCTGCCTCAGGACAAGCAGGCCCCCGTGCGCAACAACGGCGGCGGTCATTACAACCACTCGCTCTTCTGGGAATGGATGTCTCCCAGCGGCGGCGGCGAGCCGACCGGCGAGCTGAAGTCCGCGATCGAGTCCGCTTTCGGATCGTTCGACGACTTCAAGGCGCAGTTCAAGGACGCCGGCGTCAAGCGCTTCGGCTCCGGCTGGTCGTGGCTCGTCCACGACGGCTCGGGTCTGGCCGTCGTCTCGACCCCCAACCAGGACAACCCGATCAGCGACGGCAAGACGCCGCTCCTCGGGGTCGACGTGTGGGAGCACGCCTACTACCTGAAGTATCAGAACCGCCGGCCCGACTACCTCGACGCCTGGTGGAACGTCGTCAACTGGGCGAAGGTCGCCGAGGGCTTCGCCAAGGCCAAGGGCTGATCCACGCTATCGAGAGGCGGTCTCGCTCAGGTCCGGGTGAATCTGCGACCGGCGACGGGTGAGACCGTCTCGTCGATGCGCGGCTGGTCGGCCGCTGCGGCCTCCAGCGCGGCCAGGCGCTCGGGCGTCATGGCGGAGGAGTCCTCGTTCTCGACCAGCCAGGCCCGGGCCTCGGCGGCGTCGGCCTCGTCGCGCACGACGTGCTTTCCGGCCGCGTAGTAACGGTCGATCTCGGCGAAGAGCTCGTCGACGAGGTCCTCGGTGGGCACCTTCTTCAGGGGCTCACCGCGCGAGTAGATCATCCCCATGTCCTTGGCCCCGGTGATCCCAAAGTCGGCGTGGCGGGCCTCGCCGATGCCGTTGACCGCGCAGCCGAGCACGGAGACCTCGATCGGATCCTCGTAGGCCTCGAGCCGCTGCTCGATCTCGGCGACCACGCTGTCCATGTCGAACTGGAGACGCCCGCATGTCGGGCACGCGATGAGCACGGGACCGCGCTGGCGGAGCTTGAGCGCCTTGAGGATCTCCCAGGCGACCTTGACCTCCTCCTCGGCGTGAAAGGTCGAGAGCGAGATGCGGATCGTGTCGCCGATCCCGTCGGCCAGCAGCGTGCCGAGCCCGACCGCCGACTTCAGTGATCCCGACCACTTCGTCCCCGCTTCGGTGACCCCGAGATGGAGCGGGTAGGGGATCTTCTCGGCCAGGAGCCGGTTGGAGGCGATCGTGTTGGGCACGCTCGTCGACTTCATCGAGACCTTGAAGTCGGTGAAGTCGAGCGACTCCATGAGCTCGACGAAGCCGAGCGCCGCGGCGACGAGCGCCTCCACCGGATTGGTGAACTCGAGCTCGCGCAGGTGGGCGGGCAACGACCCGGAGTTCACGCCGATGCGCAGGGGCGTGCCGAGCTCCTTGGCCCGCGCGACGACCTGGGCGACCTTGTCGGGGCCGCCGATGTTGCCGGGGTTGAGGCGAACGCAGTGGGCGCCCGCGTCGAGCGCCTTGAGGGCCAGGGTGTAGTTGAAGTGAATGTCGGCGATGACGGGGATCGGCGACTCCCGGACGATCGTGACCAGCGCCTCGGCGTCCTTCTCCCGGGGCACGGCGACGCGGACGAGGTCGGCTCCGGCTTCGGCGACACGGCGGATCTGGCCCATCGTCGCGCCGAGGTCGGCGGTCTCGGTCTTGGTCATGGTCTGCACGACGACCGGGGCACCACCGCCGATCGGCACGCCACCAACATGGATCCGGCGTTCTGAGGCCATCTCTCGTGAGTGTAGGAGGCGACTGAGCTAAGAGTTTGCCCCCGGCAAACTCTTAAGCGGATCGCCCCCTGGGGCGATCCGCCCGCAACTCTCACCTCGATACGCGGTTCACTGGGGTTATGGCCAAACTCAAACGACTCCTCCCCATCCTCGCGATCGCCGCGTTCGGCGTCTTCGCCGTCGCCCCGGCGGTCGCGTCCCACTCCCAGCAGGCAGTCTTCCAGGACGACGCCCAGCTGAAGGCGGACCCCATGGGGACCTTGCAGAAGCTCCACGACCTCGGCGTCACCCGGGTGCGCGTGGCGCTCACCTGGAACACGATCGCCCCCGCGGCGACCTCGACGCACGCTCCGCACGGCTTCGACGCCACCAAGCCCGACTCCCCCGGCTACCAGTGGGGCATCTACGACGTGATCGACCGCGATGCCCAGCTCGAGGGCATGTCGCTCTACTTCATGCTCACCGGTCCCGCGCCACGTTGGGCGCAGGGCGGCGGGCAGCCCCACGGCGGCCCCTACGGCCAGTGGAAGCCCTCGGCCAAGGCCTTCGGCCAGTTCGTCGAGGCGGCCGGCCTCCGCTACGACGGCAAGTTCATCCCGGCCGGCGATGCCTCAGCCCTGCCGCGGATCAGCTTCTGGTCGATCTGGAACGAGCCGAACTATGGCCAGGACCTCTCGCCCCAGGTCATCGACCACAACAGCGTGCTCATCGGCGCCACGCTCTACCGCGGCCTACTCGACTCGGCCTTCAATGGCCTGGCCGCGAGCGGGCACCGTCCGGGACACGACACGATCCTCATCGGCGAGACGGCCCCGCGCGGCGTCAACAGCCCCGGGGATTTCCAGGGCATCAAGCCGCTGCCGTTCCTCCGGGCCCTCTACTGCGTCGACGCGCACAACCACCCGCTCCGCGGAAGCGCGGCCCGCGCGCTGAGCTGCCCGGCGAACTCGGCCGGCTCGCGGAAGTTCGTGAGCCAGAATCCGGCGCTGTTCAAGGCGGGCGGCTTCGCCGCGCATCTCTACGCCCTGCAGGCGAATCCCGGTCCCCCGAACGTCAAGACGACGCTCCCGGGCGAGCACGGTCCCGATCCGGGCTTCGCCGACCTCCCGCAGGTTGGCGCGCTCGAGGCGACGCTCGACGGCGCGAATCGCGCCTACGGCTCGCATACGCGCTTCCCGATCTGGAACACCGAGTACGGATACCGGACGCATCCGCCGGACCCGGGTGAGCGCCTGAGCCAGGCCACGGCGGCGGCCTGGCTGAACTGGGGCGAGTACGTCAGTTGGAAGAACCCGCGGATCGCGAGCTACATGCAGTACCTGCTCGTTGACCCGGCCAACGGGATCTTCGCCAGCGGCCTCGAGCTGCCAAACGGCAAGCCCAAGGCGACCTACTACGCCTACCAGCTCCCGCTCTACCTCCCGGTGACCTCGGTGCATCACGGTCACACGCTCGAGGTGTGGGGCGATGTCCGCCCGGCCCTGGCGGCTCTGGGCGAGACGACGCTCGAGCAGCACGCGACCATCCAGTTCCAGAAGGGCGGCCATGGCGCGTGGGCGACCGTCGCACGGGCGACGATCACCAACGAGGAGGGCTACTTCGACATCAGGGTCAAGTTCTCCGCCAGCGGCAACGTCCGGCTCGCCTGGACCTCGCCCGACGGCCACCCCGAGTACTCACGAACGGTCAAGGTGGCCGTGCACTGATCAGTCGTCGGTATCCGCTCCGCCGGCCCCGCGCCGGCGGAGCGCTGCCGTCCCGAACCCGGCCGCAGCCAGGACGAGGACGACGAGCACGACGATGACGGGGGTGGGCAGGAAGGATCCCCCGGACCCGCCCGACCCCTGGGCCTTCAGCTGCCCGAGGTCGGCCAGCAGCGCGCGCTGGATGACGTCATAGCAGTCGGTGTACTCCTTGACGTCGGCCGGCATCGTGGCCAAGGCGTTGCGCAGCTGCACGGCGCTGTAGTGGGCGGTGAGCCGAGCGTTGGCGTTGCAGTCGGCAACCGGTGACGAGGCGGCCGACGCCGGCGGGGCAACCAGCGCGCCGGTCGCCGAGAGGACCAGCGCGAGCATCGTGACCGCGGAGAGGAGTGTCCTGCGCATCGCGCGGACAGATTACTCAGGCGCCGGTGTGCTGGATGAGCACGGCCGGCGCGGCGGGAGCCGGGCCGAGCAGGGCGCCGGCGCGGGAGCCGATCGCCTGGGGCGCGAGATGCCACGCCGGGCTGAGCGCGAAGCGGTCGACCTGGAATCCCGCGACCGTCGCGCTCGAGAGCCGCCGGACGCCGGCCGGAAGCCGGCTCGGCGAGGTCTGGAAGGCGTTGCCGACCACGTCGATCTCGCCGATCGTGACCGGCGGTCCGCCGAACTGCTGCCAGGGGATGCCGGGCATGTAAACGGTCAGGGGCTGGGAGGCGAACCCGGCGTCGTAGGCGACGATCGCGCGCGTGCCGGCGGGGCGGCCCAGCGCGTCGGCCACCCCACGCCAGTCCGGTCGCTGGTAGGCGGAGTCGGAGTCGATCCGGAGGCCGGCGTAGATGAAGCCGCCGAGGAGGACGGCCGCCAGGACGATGCCGAAGGGCAGCGTGCGAGGCGCCGTGCAGGCCGCGGCGAGCACGACGACCAGCGGGATCCAGGCCGCGATGAGGTTGCGCGGGACGAGGTAGTCGCGGCCGAGGAGGGCCAGGACGATGGGCACGAGGATGACGAAGGCCGCGACCGCGGCGGCGATCATGGCGCCCCGGCGCCGCTTCGGCCCTCCCCCGAAGGCGAGCAGCACGGCCGCGGCCACGGCGACGACGGCCGCACCGGCCAGGCCGTAGGTCACCGCCTGACTCTGGTAGAGGCTGCTGAGCGCGAAGTCGACCGGCACCTGCTTGATGCGGATCGACAAGGGGAACGCCTTGATCCACTGCAGGGGATGGCCGGTGTCACCGATGACGAGCGGGAGCAGCGCGAGCTGCACGACGGCCACGGCGGCGACGGCGATGGCCACGGCCCGGCTGCGCTGCCACCACAGCAGGGCAAGAGCCTCCGGCGCGACGATGAAGCCGGCGAAGAAATGAGTGAGCACGGCGAGCGCCGAGACGACCGCCCAGAGCACGAGATCGTGCCTCGACGGGCCATGGCGCAGACGGGCAAAGAACAGGAAGGAGAGGCCGCACAGGAGGGCGAAGAGCGCGTACGCGCGAGCCTCCTGCGAGTACCAGATGAGGAACGGACTGACCGCGGCGAAGGCGGCGGCGAGCACACCCGCCCAGCGCGTGACGAGCTCGCGGGTGCACGCGTAGAGGAGGGGAATCAGCCCGATCCCGAACAGGGCCGAAAGCGCTCTCAGGCCAACCTCGCCGGTCCCGAAGATCTTCGCCCACACCCAGGCCACGAGGAAGTAGAGCGGGGGCGTCGTCTCGCCCACCCGAATCTCGTGGAGCATCGCGCCGAGCGAGAGATGGAGCTCGTGCACCGTCGTGGCCTCGTCGACCCAGTAGCTCTGGTGGGCGATCGTGGCGAAGCGCAGAATCGCGCCGAGGCCGGTGATCGCCGCCAGCGCGAGCACGTCGGGCGAGAACACCTCGAGCCGCCGTGGCGAGTCGGTCCGGGCCACGGACGGGGCGTCCGTACGGACCGGAGTCAGCATGCGGGCGAAGTGTAGGCCCCGACATCCTATGCTGGCTCGCTTGCCCGATTCCGGCTCCCCCAGCGCTCGGCGGCCGAGCTCAGGCGGCCCAGGAGCCCGCTTCGGCGCGCGCCTGGTCGCGTGCGCGCTGACCACCCTCATGCTGACGGCCTGCGGCGCCTCGTCCTCGCACACGACCACGGAGCCATCGCCGGCCACGCGGCCGCCGCTGGAGTCGATCTTCGAGCCCGGCCTGCCCAACCACGGCGACCCGGCCGCGACGCTGACGACGCTGCGCCGGCTCGGGGTGAGCCGGATCAAGCTCTACATCCCCTGGGAGGCCATCGCCCCCCAGCCGGCGGCGTCGCGCGCTCCGGCCGGCTTTCGGGCCGCCGACCCCGCGGCGTACGCGCCGAGCGCCTGGGCGCCCTACGACACCGTCCTGCGCGATGCCCGCTCGCAGGGCATCGGCATCGATCTCACCATTGGCGGCCCGCCCCCGCAATGGGCGGCCGGGCCCGGTGCCCCGGCGGGTCCCCACCCGCAGTGGGAGCCGGCGGCCAGCGACTTCGGCGCCTTCGTGCGGTCCATCGGCACGCGCTACAGCGGCCACTACACCCCGCCGGGCGCGAAGGGACCGCTCCCACGGGTCGACTTCTGGGCCATCTGGAACGAGCCCAACTACGGGCCGGACCTCGCGCCCCAGGCCATCGAGGACTCGACCGTCGAGGTCTCGCCCCGGCTCTATCGCGGGCTGCTCGACGCGGCATGGTCGGCGCTGTCGGCCACCGGGCACGGTTCCGACACGATCCTCATCGGCGAGCTCGCGCCGCGCGGCCAGACCGTCGGTGACCAGCCCGGCAACTTCTCGGGCATGGTTCCGTTGCGCTTCGTGCGGGCGCTCTACTGCGTGAATGCTCAGCTCAAACCGCTCAGCGGCGCCGCGGCCACCGCGCGCGGCTGTCCGGCCACGACGGCGGCTTCGCATGCCTTCGCGTCGGCGCACCCGATCCTCTTCCACGCCGGCGGCTTCTCCGCCCATCCCTACCCTCAGGGTCGGCAGCCACCGAACGTGGCCACGCCGGACGAGCCCGACTACGCCGATCTCGCCGCGATCCCTCGGCTTGAGAGCCTGCTCGACCGTATCCAGGCCGTCTATGGCTCGAGCGTGCGGTTCCCCATCTACTCCACCGAGTTCGGCTACATCACCGACCCGCCCCAGCACATCGTGCGTTCGGTCAGCCTCGGCATCGCGTCGCTGTACCTCAACTGGTCGGAGTACCTCTCCTGGCGCGACCCGCGCATCCGCTCCTACGACCAGTACCTGCTCGCCGATCCGGCGACGACGAGCGAGAGCAGCTTCGACAGCGGACTCGAGTTCGCCAGTGGAGCACCGAAGCCGACCCTCGACGCCTATCGCCTCCCGCTCTTCCTGCCGGTCACGCGGGCGGCCAAGGGCACACGGCTCGAGGTCTGGGGGTGCGTCCGACCGGCCGCCTACGCCAGGCGCGACACCGGGCGCCAACAGGTGGGAGTGCTCGAGTTCGCGGTCCATGCCCAGGGTCCGTTCTCGGTGCTGGAACGGGTCCCCATCGTCGACGCGGCGGGCTACTTCGACGTGCACGTGCAGGTCCCCGCGAGTGGATTCGTCCGCCTGAGCTGGACGGATTCCCGCGGCCAGACGGACCACGGCCGGCTCGTCGCGGTCACGATCGGCTAGCCTCGACGGGCGAGGTGGGGGTACCGGCTTCGCGCGTCCGAACGCTGACCCGGCGCGCAACTCCGGCCGGATCCGCCTGTTTGCTCCTGAGCGTGCGCGTGACCGTCCGAGCCCTCACCCGACTCCTCCTCACCGTGACGGTGACCGCACTGAGCCTGGCTGCGCTGGCCACGAGCGCGAGCGCCTCGACCATGCAGCTGGCGATGTTCGAGGACGACGTCCAGCTCGGAGCCGACCCCGTGGGCACGATCACCGCGCTCAAGCGCCTCGGCGTCGAGGCAATACGGGTCTCGGTGCAGTGGAACGATCTGACCGCGAGCGCCCTGACCTCGCACGTCGCGCCCGCGGGCTTTCACCCCGCCGATCCGCGCTCGCGCGACTACGACTTCGCCAGCCTCGACGCGATCGTCACCGCGGCGCATGACGCGGGGATCACGGTCGATCTCTCCGTCACCGGCGGCGCCCCCCTGTGGGCGGTCGGGGCGAACCCGCCCCGGGGGGCGCGCCGCGCGGATTGGAAGCCCTCGCCGCAGCAGTACGGCGCCTTCGTCCGGGCCGTGGCCACGCGCTACACCGGCACGTTCCGGCCCTCCGCCGGTAGCCCTGCCCTCCCCCGCGTCGAGCTGTGGGAGATCTGGAACGAGCCAAACTTCGGACCTGACCTCGCCCCCCAGGCCGTCAACGGCTCGCACACGCCGGTCGCCGCGCCGCTCTACCGCCGGCTCGTCGACGCCGGGTGGAGAGCGCTCCAGCGGACCGGCCACGGCCAGGACTCAGTCATTCTCGGCAACCTCGACGCCCGCGGCCTGAGTGCTCCGCCGACGAGACACAACCCCGACGGTGCCCCGGGCATCTTCGGAGCGACCAAGCCGCTGAGCTTCATCCGCGAGCTCTACTGCGTCGACACCCACCTGCGGCCGCTGCGCGGGGCCGCCGCCCGTGCTGACGGGTGCCCGACGAGCGCTGCGGGTTCGCGCCGCTTCCGCGCCGCCCATCCCGCGCTCTTCGCCGCCGGTGGATTCGGCGATCACCCCTATCCGTTGACCGAGCCACCGGTGCGTGCCGACTCGCGCGACCCCGACCAGGCCGAGTTCAGCGAGCTCTCGAACGTCGCGCACCTGCTCGACCGGCTCATGCACATCTACGGCTCGCGCCACCGCTTCGCGATCTACAACAACGAGTTCGGATACATCACGGATCCGCCGAACCACAGCAAGCGCTTCCCCTCGCCGTCCGTGGCCGCCGCCTGGATGAACTGGGCCGAGTACCTCTCGTGGCGCAACCCGCGGATCAGCTCGTTCGACCAGTACCTGCTCGACGACCCGAACCCCGTATATGCGCCCGAGTACGGCGGCTTCGCCTCTGGACTGACCTTCTTCGAAGGCACGCAGAAGCCCGGCTACGATGCCTTCCGCCTTCCCATCTTCCTGCCGAGCGCCACGGTCACGCGCGGCCACCGGCTCCTCGTGTGGGGCGACGCACGTCCCGCCCACGCCTATGGCAACCGCGCCGTAACGATCCAGCTCCGCGGCCACGGACAACGGACGTTCACGACGACCGCAACGGTGACGGTTCGCAACACCCGGGGATACTTCGAGACATCGATTCCGGTTCACTCGAGCGGTGCCGTCCGTCTCGCCTGGTCATATCCGGAGGGCAGCACGGTGTATTCCCGCACCGCCAACTTCACAGTCAGGTAGGTCTATGTCCCGTCGCCACGTGCTCCCGCGCCTCACGCTGCTCGTTGCCGCCTGTCTCGCCGGGAGCCTCCTGCTCCCGGTCGCCCGCGCGCGCGCCTCCTCCACCCAGATCTCGATGCTCGAGGAGGACAACGGGATGCTCTACAACCCGACCCCGACACTGCAACAGCTGCGGATCCTCGGGGTGCAGCAGATCCGCATGCCGATGCGCTGGCAGCTCGTGGCGCCGAATCCGAACTCGTACAAGCGCCCGCGGAATTTCAACGCGGCCAACCCCGCATCGAAGGGTTACTCGTGGAGCACCTTCGACACGATCGTGAAAGATGCCGCGCAGTTCGGCATCTCGATCAACTTCGACATCGTGGGCGGAGCTCCGCTCTGGGCCACGGGCAAGGGCGCACCCGGTCGCAGTAATTGGGAGCCCTCGCCGGCCGAGTTCGGGCAGTTCGTCAAGGCGGCTGCCATCCGCTACAGCGGCACGTATGACCCGAAACTCAAGCGCAGCGCGCCCCACAATCCCGGCGACCTGCCCCGGGTCAGCTCGTGGTCGATCTGGAACGAGCCCGACTACGGCCCGAGCCTGGCCCCGCAGGGTTTGCCCGGGCACATCACCGTGGAGCACTCGCCGGAGATGTACCGCAACCTGGTCGACCAGGCATGGAACGCCCTGCAGCATTCCGGCCACGGGCACGACACGATCGTCTGGGGCGAGCTCGCGCCGCGAGGCCGAGTCCAGTGGGGGATCTACTCGGGCATGATGCCGGTCATCTTCCTGCGCTCGATGTACTGCGTTGACGCCCGATACCAACCCTTGCGCGGGACCGCGGCCACGCAGCAGGGCTGCCCCACCACCAAGGCCGGGTCCCGGCGCTTCCGGGCTGCCAACCCCGCGCTGTTCAACGCCAGTGGCGTCTCCGACCACCCCTACATGCGGTGGTATGCACCCAATCACGAGGTCTCGCCGGACCCGGCGTACCACAACTCGATCGCCGACTACACGTCGCTGGGCACGCTGGGCACGCTCGAGCGTGTGCTGGACCGCCTCCAGCGGGTGTACGGATCCCACAAGCAGCTGTCGATCTACGACACCGAGTTCGGCTACATCACCAGCCCGCCCAAGCGACGCTGGAGCGGGGACAAATACCCGTGGGTGAGCGCGACGACGGCCGCCTACTACCTGAACTGGGGCGAGTACATCCATTGGCACAGCCCCCGGATCAAGTCCTACATGCAGTACCTGCTCCTCGATCCGGAACCGACCCTGAAGAGCAACGACTACGGTGGGTTCGCCAGCGGTCTCGAGTTCTACAACGGGACCAAGAAGGCCGACTACTACGCCTACCGGCTGCCGCTCTACCTCCCCGTGACCTCGACCCAAAGCGGTCACAGCCTGGAGGTCTGGGGCTGTGTACGACCGGCGCACTTCGCCATCGCCGAGGGCCTCGGCCCGCAGGTCGCCTCCATCCAGATCGCTCCGGGCGCAAATCCCTCGAACGCCGCCTTCCAGACCGTGCGCACGGTGACGATCTCCAATCCCAACAGCTGCTACTTCGACGTGCGCGTTCCCTTCTCCGGCTCGGGAACCGAGACCGTCCGGCTGCTCTGGAACTACCCCGTTTCGGATCCGCTCGGCTACTTCGACCCGCTCGTCCCGGACGCCGCGGCCTACAGCCGCCACGTGCAGATCAGCCTGCACTGATCGGTTCAGGCGACCACGCTCAGCTCACGCTTCCGCGCGACGTCTAGGAGCCGTACAGGGAGTCGATCGCCACGGAGTATTTCGCGGCAATCGGCTTGCGCTTCAGCTTCATCGTCGGGGTCAGCTCGTCCCCGCCGGGCAGCCAGTCGCCGCGCACGATCTCGAACTTCTTGATCTGCTCCACCCGGGCAAGGTGCTGGTTGCCGGCCTGCACCCCGGCTTGCACCGCTTCGATCATCGCCGGCTCGCTCGCGAGCTCCTCGAGGCTCCTGCCCGCCAGCCCATTGCCCGCCGCCCATTGAGGGGCGAAGTCGGCGTCGAGGACGATCAGCGCGGTGTTGTACGGGCGAGCGTCGCCGATCACGCAGACCTGGCCGATGAGCGGGGTGGCCGACTTGATCGCGCCCTCGATGTTCACCGGTGACATGTTCTTGCCGGCGGCGTTGATGATGATCTCCTTCTTGCGATCGACGATCGTGAGGTAGCCCTCGTCGTCGATCTGGCCGATGTCACCGGTGTGCAGCCAACCCTCGGCGTCGATCGCCTCGGCTGTCTGCTCAGCCTGGTTGCGGTAGCCGAGCATGACGAACGCGCCGCGGCAGAGCAGCTCACCGTCCTCGGCGATCTTCAGCTCCACGCCCGGGGACGCGGGGCCGACGGTGCCGATCTTCACCGCGCCGGGCCGGTTGCAGGACCCGAACCCGCACGTTTCCGACATCCCCCAAAGCTCGCCGAGCTCGATGCCGATG
Source organism: uncultured Solirubrobacterales bacterium (assembly GCA_963795525.1). Classification (GTDB taxonomy): domain Bacteria; phylum Actinomycetota; class Thermoleophilia; order Solirubrobacterales; family Solirubrobacteraceae; genus Palsa-465. The sequence goes on along the minus strand of CAWCIA010000003.1, from coordinate 1,138,393 downwards.
GCATGGAAGAACTCGATCACCTCGACCGGCGTCGGGGCGGCCCCCGCGTTGACCGAGATCGCCTGGTCGAGTCCGAGAGCCGCGCGCAGGCCCGAGAAGTACTGCTCGTCGGCTCGGCGGACCTCCTCGGCGAGGATCTCGGGCACCGGCTCGCCGCGCTGGCGCAGCCGCACGGCCTCGCGGGAGGCCGCGACCGCCCGCTCGAGCGGAGCACGCTGCTCCTCGGGCTGAGCGGCGAGCATCGCCTCCAGCCCCGCCTTGAGCTTCTCCCAGATCCGGGGAACGGCGAAGAACCACGTCGGGCGGACCTGGGGCAGGTAGGAGATGATCTCGCGCGGACTGGGGCAGGTCGTGATCGTTCCCGCGTACACGGTGGGGATGTAGTGGTGGGCCATGCGCTCGGCGATGTGGGCGGCCGGCAGCCAGGAGATGAGGCGACCGCCGGCTTCGAGGGGGATGATCTCCTTGGTGGCCCGAGCCGAGACCATGACATTGCGGTGGGAGAGCTGGACGCCCTTGGGCTTGCCGGTCGTCCCCGAGGTGTAGATGAGGGTGAGCACGTCGTCGGGCGAGACGGCCGCGGCCGCCGCGGCAGCGTCGAAGCCGGGATTGGCCTGCTCGAGCTCGCGCAGGGAGGTCGTGCCCTCCGGGGCCTCGCCGTCGACGACGATCACATGCTCGACGGCGGGCAGCTCGCGGCGGGCTTCGAGGATCACGGGCAGGTATGCCTGCTCGACGATCATCGCCCGGGCACCCGCGTCCCCGCACAGATACTGGATCTCCTCGGCTGGATAGGTGAGGTAGATCGAGAAGGGCGTCGCGCCGAGCATGGCCACGGCAAGGTCGACGATGTGGAACTCGGGACGGTTGCCGAGCATGATGGCCACCGCGTCCCCGCGCCCGACTCCGAGCCCGGCCAAACCGCCGGCCACGGCGTCGACCCGGGCCAGCAGCTCACTCCACGTCATCGAGACGGAGTCGTCGGTCGTGCGCACGGCCACGATCTCCGGGTGCGCCGCCGCCGTGCGGCGAAACGCCTCGGTGAGCGTCGGGGCCTCCGCGGCCTGGGCCGCCGGCGGCGTGATCGTGCTGCTCTCCATGCTCGTCCTCAACCTTCCTCTACGCGCAGATCGCGGGCGACCGTGGCCGGAGGATAGCCGCTCACCCGGGACTGGTTGGCTGGCCAGTCGGCCGTCCGTCCCGGGGCTAGCGGGTGGGGAATCCGGCTCCCGTGAGGCTGCCGATGTCGTTGCTCAACCCGATCACGAACACGATGAGGATGAGGGCGAAGCCGACCACGCCGGCACGCTCCATGACCTCGAAGGGGATGCGCCGGCCGCGCACCTTCTCCGCCACCGCCCAGAAGACGTGGCCACCGTCGAGGGGCAGAAACGGGAAGAGGTTGATCACGGCGAGCGAGAGCGAGATGAGCGCGAGCGTCTCGAACGCGCTGGTGGTGTCGTAGGCGAACTCCTGCTGGGTGACCTTGAAGGCGCCCACCGCGCTGTGGAGTTGCTTTCGCGCCTGGGGCTGAAAGAGCTCGACGAACTTCGTCACCGTGACGTGGGTCACGTACCACATGGCCGACAGGCTCCGTCCGCTGGCGTCGATCGGACCCACCGATCTCGTCGCCTGTCCGACGACGATCCCCAGCCGGACGTGCTTGAGGCTGGCGTCGTAGCGGGGGTACATCGAGATTGGGAGCACTCGCCCGTCTCGCTTGATCTCCATCCTGACCGGCGTCGTGGCCGTGCACCCGTTGGTCGGCGTGCCCGCGCACTTGTGGCTGTCGATGGCCGTGACCACCTGGTCCTCCGTGGGGCGCTGGATGCCGTCGATCGCGAGGATCCGGTCTCCCTCGCGCAAGTAGCGTGCGGCCGGGGCCTCCAGCTGCCCGGAGGCAATGGCGGGGACGGCATTGCCGTGGTAGGTCACGCCGACGCCCTGAGTGAGGACAATCCCCAGGAGGAGGATGAAGGCGATGAGCAGATTGACCGCCGGTCCCGCCAGGATGACCACGACGCGCTTCCACACGGGCTGGTTGAAGTAGGCACGCGGGAGCACCTCGGGCGGGATCTCCTCCCGCGGGCTCATGCCGGTGATGCGCACGTAGCCGCCGAGCGGGATGGGCCCCACCCCGTACTCCGTCTCACCGCGGCGGAACTTGAACAGGAGCGGGCCGAAGAAGAGCGAGAACCGCTCGACGCGCATGCCCACCGCCTTGGCCGCGGCGAAATGCCCGGCTTCGTGGAGGATGATCAGCGCCGCGAAGCCGAGGAAGGCGAGGACGTAGGACATCGAGCCTAGTGTGCCAAGCGAACTTCAGTCGTTCCGAAGAACCGGCGTCAGGCCACGGCCCGGGCGGCGGCGAGCTCGCCGGCCACCCGGCGCGCCTCGGCGTCGGCGACGGCGAGGGTATCGAAGGAATGGATCTGCTCGGCCGGTAGCGCCTCGAGCGTCTCCTCGATCACGGCGGCGATATCGAGGAACGAGAGCCGGCCGCCGAGAAAGGCGTGCACCGCCACCTCGTTGGCCGCATTCAGGGTGCACGTCGCCGTCCCGCCCAACCGCGCGGCCTCCCGAGCGAGGCGCAGGCACGCGAAGGTGTCCTCGTCGGGCGCCTCGAACGTGAGCGCGCCGAGCTCGACGAGGTCGAGCCGGGCGACGGGCAGATCGACGCGCTCTGGGTGATGGAGCGCATAGGCGATGGGCACCCGCATGTCGGGATAGCCGAGATGGGCAAGCGTCGCCCCATCGCAAAGCTGGATGAGGCTGTGGATGACCGACTGCGGGTGGACGACGACCTCGATGTGGTCATACGGCGTCCCGAACAGGTGATGGGCCTCGATCACCTCGAGTCCCTTGTTCATGAGGGTCGCCGAATCGATGGTGATCTTGCCGCCCATCGACCACGTCGGGTGCGCGAGCGCCTCGTCGATGCTCGCGTGCTCGAGATCCTGGCGCCGTAGGCCGCGGAACGGGCCGCCCGACGCTGTGATGACGAGCCGATCCACCGTCCCCGGTCCCTCCCCGGCGAGCAGCTGGTGAAGGGCGGAGTGCTCGGAGTCGACCGGAATGATCGTCGCGCCCGTGGCCTGGGCCAGTGCCGTGACGAGCTCGCCGCCCACGACGAGCGACTCCTTGTTGGCCAGGGCGAGGTCAATTCCCTCGCCGAGAGCGGCCACGGTGGGGACAAGACCGGCCGAGCCGACGATGGCGTTGAGCACCATGTCGCAGTGGCATTCGGTGATGAGCTCGACGAGGCCCTCGGGCCCGGACAGGACCTGGCCGTCGGTCCATGCCTCGGCTGCCCGGGCGGCCGCGTCCGGATCGCTGATGCCGACGCGCGTCACGCCGTGGGCGTTCGCCTGCTCGAGCAGGGTCTCCCACGAGCTTGCCGCGCTGAGGGCGACGACCTCGAGCTCGTCGGGCACCGCGCGCGAGACGACGTCGAGCGCCTGGATGCCGATCGAGCCCGTGGAGCCGAGAATGGCCAGACGACGGGGCACGGGTCCCGATTGTAGGCAGGCCGGCGGGGAGCCTAGGAGAGGAGCCCGACCCAGATGAAGTAGCTGGCGACCACGGTGAAGATGACCGCGTCGAGGCGGTCGAGCGCGCCGCCATGGGCGCCGAACACGTGCCCGGCATCCTTCGTCCCGGCGTCCCGCTTGACCACCGACTCGAACAGGTCGCCGAGCGGGCCGAAGATGGCGATGGCCAGGCCGAGGGCGAGCGCGTCCCCCTGGGTGAGCCAGTCCTGATAGAGCCCAGCCAGGAAGACGGCGACGATCGTCACGATCATCCCGCAGAACAGACCCTCGACCGTCTTGTGGGGAGAGATCTGGGGCGCGAGGGGGCGCCGGCCGAAGAGATGACCGCCGATGTAGGCCCCGGTGTCTCCGAGGAACGTGCCCACGAGCACGTCGATGAATACGCCGTCGCCATGCGGCAGCTGGCGCAGGAGCTCGGCGTGGGCGAAGGCGAAGCCGATCCAGTAGATCCCGAGAAGCGTGCCCGCCATCGCCACGGTCATCCCGCCGTGCCCGCGGAGAAGCACGGCGATGAAGGCGACCGGGAACGCGGCGAGGGCGATCTCGACCACGTCGCGCTCGGTCCCGTAGCGGCCCGCCAGAACCATCGCGGCCAGCGCGCCGAAACCAACGAGGACAACGGGGCGCCAGCGGTGCAGAAGGCGGTAGAGCTCGTGCATGCAGACGAGGCCGATGGCCACGAGGAAAAGTGCGAAGGCAAGCCCGCCGAGATCGACGAAGACGATGGCCAGGATGGCCGCGGGAATCGCCACGGCGATGCGTGCGGGCAGGTCGGAGCCCTGCTCGCGCCGGGCGCCGCTCGCCCGGCGGGGTGGCGGCCGGCGCGCAGCCGAGCGGGTGGCAGGCGAGCCGGATCGAGCGGGGCGTCCGGGGCGTCCGGCGGGCGGGCGACGCGTCGAGGACAACCTCAGCGCCCTCCGAAGCGGCGCCGCCGGGCGGCGAACTCGTCCAGGGTCGATTCGAAGGCCTCGCGCGTGAAGTCGGGCCAGAACTCGTCGCGGAACACGTACTCGGAGTAGGCGCCCTGCCAGATCAGGTAGTTCGAGACGCGCTGCTCGCCGCTCGTGCGGATGATCAGATCGGGGTCGTGCATGTCGGGCGCGTAGAGGTGGGCACGGAACTCATCCTCGCTCTCACCGGTAAAGGTTCGTGCCGCATCGATGATTTCCGCCCTGCCCCCGTAGTTGAACGCGACGCACAGGGTGATCCGCGTATTCGCCCGGGTGAGCGCCTCGGCCCAAGCCATCCGTTGCACCAGCGCCGGGGGCACGGGAGCGCTGCGTCTTCCGATGAAGCGCATGCGCACGCCCTCGTCGTGGAGCTCAGGGGTCTCGGCCGCGATCCGGCGGGCAAACATCGCCATGAGCCCCGCGACCTCCTCGTCGGAGCGGCGCCAATTCTCGGTCGAGAACGAGTAGACGGTCAGCTCCTCGATGCCGAGGTCGACCGCGTCGCGCAGGCGCGCCTTCACGATGTCGGCCCCGGCCTCGTGGCCGGCGAGCACGGGCAGCCCCCGCCGCTGGGCCCAGCGCCCGTTGCCATCGGTGATGATGGCGACATAGCGCGCGCGGTCGACGCCGTCCTCGGCGGCCAGTGCGCCGGCGGCCATCAGACTTCCAGAATCTCGGCTTCCTTGACCTTCAGGAGTTCGTCGAGCTCGCCGATGTGCGTGTCGGTGAGCTTCTGCAACGCCGCTTCGGCACGGTGCTCGTCGTCCGAGCCGGCCTCCCCGGCCTCCTTGAGCTCGCGGAGGTCGTGCATGACGTCTCGGCGCACGTTGCGAATGGCCACGCGGCCCTCCTCGGCGATGTGGCGCACGACCTTCACGAGCTGCTTGCGCCGCTCCTCGGTGAGCTCGGGCACCAACAGGCGGATGAGGTTGCCGTCGTTGGAGGGCGTGAGGCCGACGTCGGATTCCATGATCGCCCGCTCGATCGCCTTGATCGAGCTGCGGTCATAGGGCTGGACGGTAAGGAGGCGCGCCTCGGGGGCGTGGATCGTCGCCAGCTGCTTGAGCGGCGTGCTCGCGCCGTAATAGTCGACGCTGATCCGGTCCAGCAGGGCGGGAGTGGCGCGACCCGTGCGGACGGTTCCGAACTCGTGGCGCATGGCGTCCACCGACTTGTTCATCCGCTCGCCGGCATCGGCGAGGAAATCATCGATCATGCTCATGTTCTCACCAGCGTTCCGACTCGCTCACCGGACACTATCTTGTCGATGTTCGCCCCCCCGGCCATGTTGAAGACGACGATCGGCAGATTGTTGTCCATACACAGGGCAAACGCGGTCGAGTCCATGACCTGAAGGCCGCGCGTGAGCGCGTCCTTGTGCGTGATCTCGGGGATGAACTCGGCATGCGGATTCGTGGCCGGGTCGTCGGTATACACGCCTTCGATTCCGTTCTTGGCCATGAGCACCACCTCGGCGTGGAGCTCGGCCGCCCGCAACGCCGCCGCCGTGTCGGTGGTGAAGAACGGGTTGCCGGTTCCCGCGGCGAAGATGACGACTCGGCGCTTCTCCAGGTGGCGCATGGCGCGGCGGCGGATGTACGGCTCGGCGACCTCGGAGATGGTGAGGGCCGACTGCACGCGGGTGGCGATCTCCTCGTTCTCCAGGGCGTCCTGGAGGGCCAGGGCGTTGAGGACGGTCGCGAGCATGCCCATGTAGTCGCCGGTGGCGCGGTCCATGCCGCGGGCCGCCGCCTTGAGCCCGCGGAAGATGTTGCCTCCGCCGACCACGATGGCGATCTCGACTCCCCGGCGGTGGACGCCGGCGATCTCGGCCGCGATGGCCTGCACGCACTCCGGGTCGGTGCCGTACTCGAGCTCACCCATGAGGGCCTCGCCCGAGAGCTTGAGCAGGACCCGTCCGAAGACGGGCGGACGGTCGTCCTCCGCCGTCGCGCTCACGGACTCCGTCTCAGCCACCGACGGCGAACCGGGAGAAGCGGCGGACCACGATGTTCTCGCGGGTCTCGCTGGCGAGCTCGGCGCGCAGCTCTTCGATCGTCTTGCCGCTGTGCTTGTCCTCGTTGACGTGCTTCTGGCGCATGAGCACGACCTCGTCGAGCCACTTGTCGACCTTGCCCGTGACGATCCGTTCCCGAACGTTCTCGGGCCGATCGGCGGCCTGCTCGACGGCGATGCGCTCCTCGCGCTCGCGGTCCTCGGACGGGACATCCTCGTCGGCGATGGCGATCGGCGCGGCCGCGGCCACGTGGAGGGCGACGTCGCGGGCGAACTCGATGAACTTCTCGTTGCGGGCCACGAAGTCGGTCTGGCAGTTGACCTCGACGATGGCGCCGATCCTGTTGCCGGCGTGGATATAGCTCTGGACGACCCCTTCGCGCGCCTCAGCGCCGGCGCGCTTGGCCGCCTGAGCCTGGCCACGGGTGCGGAGCAGCTCGACGGCCTTCTCCATGTCGCCGCCGCTCTCGGTCAGAGCGTTCCGGCAGTCCATGAACCCGGCCCCGGTGCGATCGCGGAGGGCCTTGACGTCCTGGGCGCTGAAGTCGCTCATGCGCTCTCCTGCGCATTCGTCGCCTCAGCGGCGGGCGTCTCCTCGGCCGCGGGCGTCTCCTCAGCGGCAGGCGTCTCCTCGGCCGCGGGCGTCTCCTCAGCGGCAGGCGTCTCCTCGGCGGCGGGAGTCTCCTCAGCGGCAGGCGTCTCCTCGGCCGCGGGCGTCTCCTCAGCGGCGGGCGTCTCCTCGGCCGCGGGCGTCTCCTCAGCGGCGGGCGTCTCCTCGGCCGCGGGCGTCTCCTCGGCGGCGGGCTCAGGCTCAACCTCGGCTTCGGCCGGCGCTTCGATCGGCGGAGCCGCCGCCTCACTGGCTTCCACCACCGGCTCGGGAGCTGCAGGAGCCTCCACGGGAGCCTCAGCCGCTGCTGTTGTCGGCGCCGCGGGCGCAGCAGCGGCCTCACCCGCTGCTGCTGGCGCCGCGGGCGCAGGAGCGGCCTCACCCGCTGCTGTCGGCGCCGCAGCCGCAGCTTCAGCCTCGGCACGCCGGGCTTCCTCAGCCTCCCGCCGAGCCTGCTCAGCTGCCCGCGCCGCCTCCTCCGCCTCCCGCCGAGCCTGCTCCTCGGCCTCACGCCGGGCCCGCTCCTCAGCCTCCTGGCGCTCGCGCTCGAGTCGGGCCCTCTCCTCCTCCTCGCGGAAGACGTTGTGGCCCTGCGAGACGACCTCGCCGATGGCGCCGGTGATCGCCGCGCACGAGCGGATCGCGTCGTCGTTGCCCGGGATGACGAAGTCGATGCCGTCCGGGTCGCAGTTGGTGTCGACGAGACCGATGATCGGGATGCGCAGGCGCTGAGCCTCGCGGACCGCGATCGTCTCCGTCTTGAGGTCGATGACGAACATCGCGTCCGGGACGCGCTGCATGTTCTTGACCCCGCCGAGGTTGGCCCGGAGCTTCTCGAGGTCGGCCTGGGCCGACATGCGCTCGCGCGTCGGGAGCAGCTGCAGCTGGCCCTCCGTCTCGTAGCGCTCGAGGTCGTGCAGGCGCCTGATGCGCAGCGAGATCGTCTGGAAGTTCGTCAGCAGGCCGCCGAGCCAGCGGTGGTTGACGTAGGGCATGTCGGCCCCCTCGGCGGTCGCCTTGATGGCGTCGCGGGCCTGCTTCTTGGTGCCCACGAAGAGGACGGTCCCGCCGCGCCGCGAGACGTCGGAGGCGAAGTGCCGGGCGTTCTCCAAGAGCGCCTCGGTCTGGAGAAGATCGATGATGTAGATGCCGTCGCGCTCACCGAAGATGAAACGGCGCATCTTCGGATTCCAACGGCGCGTCTGGTGGCCGAAGTGGACCCCGGCCTCCAGCAGCTCCTTGATTCCGACTTGAGCCACTGTGCTGCTCCCTTTTTGTGGATGTATGGGACTGCAGCCTCACCGGCGCTGGACTCGCGGACCTCGATGTCGAGGCAGGGCGCAAGTCACGCCGAGAGGGTCGTTTGGACTGACGTTCTCGTGCGAGTTTACGCAAGATCCTGAGGGCCGTTACGTTCTCGCTCCTAGCGGATCCACCTGCGCCCTCCCTACCGGGCGCGGATCCGTGATGCGAACCGGACCTCCCTTCCCCTACCTCCGGTGGCTCGGTTCGCGCGGGCGGGGCGGCTTTTGGACGGGCCGCCCCGCCCCACTTTTGGCTGGCTGACCAGCCTGGGCCTTGGTCAGCCCGCCGGTATCGCGCGTCGGCGACAACGGGGCGGGCGAGGGGTGCGGGGCGGGATTGGCGGCGTGCATAACACGACAGTCGAGGGCGTTGTTGGCTCGACTGTCGTGGGAAGGGCGAAAAACGGCCTGCCCACATCACTCGACCCTCGTGCGCGGTCGAGTGTCGTGTTTTGGACGTCCACGCTCACGCCTCCCCGGCCGCCACCACCAGGGCCGCCTCGAGATCCCCGGGCAGCGGTGAGTCGAACTCGACCGCGGCGCGGCTCACCGGGTGCGTGAAGGCCAGCCTGGCGGCGTGCAGGAACTGGCGCCGCAGCCCGTAGCGCCCCGCCACTCCATACTGGGGATCGCCACACACCGGGTGGCCGATCGCCGCCATGTGGACGCGGATCTGGTGCGTGCGGCCGGTGTCGAGCGCGATGCGCAGGAGCGCCGCGTGGGGCAACAGCCGCTCGATCTCGAAGTGCGTTCGCGCCTCCCTGGCCACCTCGCTGTCGAGCGAGACGAGCAGGCGGTCGCGGCGGTCGCGGCCGATCGGCGCGTCGATCGTGCCGGTGCGAGCGGAGGGGTGGCCGTCGACCAGGGCGGTGTACTCGCGGCGCAGGCGCCGTGCGGCGAGCTCGTCCTTGAGCGCCCGGTGGACCGCGTCGCTCTTGGCCACCACGAGCAGCCCCGAGGTGTCCCGGTCGAGCCGGTGGACGATTCCCGCGCGTCCCGGCTCCCCGCCCGCGGCGCCGTGCGCCTCCAGAGCCTGGGCGAGCGTCCCGGAGCGGTGGCCCCGGGCGGGATGGACGACGACGCCGGCCGGCTTGTCGACAACAAGCAGCTCCGCGTCCTCATAGACGATCGTAAATTCCGCCCGCTCCCTCGTGGCCGCCACCGCCGCCGCGCGGCCGTCGTGGCCGCCCGCCACCTCGATCACCGTTCCGGGCTTGACGAGGTGGCGCTTGCGCGCCGGCTTACCGTCGACGAGCACACGCTCGGCGTCGATGAGGCTCTGGGCCCGGGCCCGCGATCCGAGCGGGCCGGCGAGGAAGCTGTCGAGCCGGGTGCCGGCCGCCTCGGCCGGAACCTCGAGCCGCGTCCGATCAGCCACGGCGCTGGCGCGGTCCCTCGAGCACCCAGAGCAGCGCGAGCACCCCGAAGGTGATCGAGATGTCCGACACGTTGAACGCGGGCCACAGGGGCAGCTTGATGAAGTCGGTGACCGCGCCGTGGACGACGCGATCGATGAGGTTCCCGAGCGCGCCGCCGATGAGCAGGCCGGTCGGCAGCCACAGCCATGGCCGGTCCGGGCGCCGCGCCAGATAGCCGACGAGCACGAGCAGGGCCAGCCCGGTAATGACCAGGACGACCGCTCCTCCGCCGGAGAAGAGGCTGAAGGCGACCCCGGTGTTGCGCACGTGGACGAGCTTGATCCCGATGAAGAACTTCTGCTCCTCGCCCACCGCGATCCCGGTGCGCACGAAGTGCTTGGTCAGCTGATCGACGCCGATGACCACGGCGGCCAGCCCAAGCGCCCGCGCGAAGGCCGCCACGCGCAGCCGGGGCGATGCCGTCGCCTGGCTCACCACAGCGCGGCTCAGCCCGAGATCGCGGAGACGACGATCCGGTCGAGGATGTACAGCACGAAGATGCCCAGGATGGGCGAGAAGTCGAACATGCCCATCGGCGGGATGACGCGGCGGAAGAGCCGCAGGTAGGGCTCACAGACGTCGCGCAGGAACGTGAGGACCACATCCGACCAGCGCGCATAGGGCGGACGCACCCCGAGCGAGAACATCATGTTGAGAAGGATGTAGATGAAGATGAGCAGGATGTACACGTCGAACAGGGCGTTGACGTAGCCGCCGATGTCCGACCGGACGGTGCCAAGCGCGAGGATCACGCCAGGCCCCCGCCGACCACCGCGTCCATCGCGTCCTGAAAGGCGGTCCGGACGCCCGCGCGCTCGAGCGCGTGCAGGCCCTGCGCCGTGGTCCCGCCGGGCGAGGTCACCTCGCGCCGGACGGCCAGGGTGTCGTAGCCGCGCTCCGCGATGAGGGCAGCCGCGCCGGCCATCGTCTCGACGACGAGGCGGCCCGCGAGCGCGGCCGGGAGGCCGTAGCGGATCGCGGCCTCGACCTGAGCTTCGGCGAGCAGCGCCTGGTAGGCCGGGCCGACACCCGTGATCGCCGTGGCGGCGCCCATGATGCGCTCGCCCACGCTGACGACCGAGCCGACCCGCTCGAAGAGCTCGATGACCTGACGCTCAGCGGCCGGGGCGGCGCCGTTCGACGGCGCGTAGATCGTCGTGCCCCGGCGCACCTCGGCGGCGGTGTTCGGGATGAGGCGGAAGACGTCGGCCTCGGGGTAGGCGTCCCGAAGCGAGGCGACGGGCGTTCCCGCGAGCACCGACACGACGATCCGGGCGTGCGGCGCGACCTCCTCGGCCACGGCGCGCAGCTGGCGCGGCTTGTGGCAGAGGATGACGACATCGGCGCGCTGCGCGACCTCGGAGTTCGTGGCCGTCTCCCCTCCGAGCTCGTCGACGAGGGCCTGCGCCCGGCCCGAGCCCGAGTCCGAGCAGAGCACGGGATCGCCCCAGCCGCGCGCCAAGGCGCGCGCCATGTTCCCGGCTCCGATCAGACCGACTCTCATCCTCAGAAATCTACCGCCGGGCGGTGCGGCGCCCCGGTCGCGGGGCTATGACTGGTTGAAGAAGCCCTTCTCGACGAGACGGGCGCGCTCCTCGGCCGAGACCTCGACGTTGCGCGGAGTCAGCAGAAACACCTTGTCGGCGATCCGCTGCATGCCTCCGTCGAGCGCGTAGGTGAGACCGCTCGAGAAGTCGATGAGCCGCTTCGAGAGATCCGTGTCCGCTCCCTGGAGATTGATGATGACCGGGATCGAATCCTTGAATTTGTCGGCCACGTCCTGAACGTCGTTGAAGCTCTTCGGCGTCACCAAATGCACGCGGACCTCCCCGCTCCCGCGGCCGTTTCCCCGGGAACCGCCCACCGGGCGCAGCGACGTGGTGCGCCGTTCCGTCGACGTCTCGTCGGCGAAGATGTCGTCGAACTCGTCCCGGCGGCGGCGCGCGCTGAGCCGGCTGACGTTCGGTCGGTCGCGGTAGCGGTCCTGGATCTCGACCTCGGGCTCGCTATAGGGCTCGATCTCCTCCTCGTATTCCTCCTCGTCATCGGCTAAGCCGAAGTAGAGGAGGGTGCGATGCCAGGTGTCTCGAAAGGCCATGTCGGTCTGAGGATTTCGCCCAGGAGCGGGGTTTCCCTGCCCTGATTATGTCCAATCGGCTGCGCCGATTGGAATGGAAGTTCCGCCGGCGCGAAACTTCCGAGGTTGTGAGTCCCTTTCAACGGTAGAGCGTCGAGCCGAGCCGGACGATCGTGGCGCCTTCCTGCACGGCGACGGGGTAGTCCTGGCTCGTGCCCATCGACAGCTCGGAGAGCCCGTGGCGCCCGGCGAGCTCCCGTAGCTCCGCGAAGTAGCGACGGCTGTCCTCCGGGTCGCGGGCGAGCGGCGGCATGGTCATCAGGCCGACCACCCGGACGGGAGCCCGCTCGAGAAACGCGGGCAGCTCGTCCGGCGCGATTCCGCTCTTGCCAGCCTCTCCGGCCAGGTTGACCTCGACGAGGATCTGTGTCTCGGGCGCCGCGTGGAGCGCGAGCTGGTGCAGAGCGGAGTCGCTGGCCACGGAGTGGATGAGACGGACGTGGCCGAGCAGCTGGCGAACCTTGCGGCTCTGGAGATGGCCGATGAAGTCCCAGGAGAAGAGGCCGGGGTGGGCGTCTGCCTTGGCCAGGAGATCCTGGGCACGGTTCTCGCCCACGAGCTCGATGCCCGCCTCGGCGAGCACGGGCAGCTCGTCGAGGGCTACGTATTTCACCGCGGCGAGCAGCTGGACGGCCTCGGGGTCCGCGGCGCAAGCGGCGATCTGCTCACGGGCGCGCAGGACGTTCTCCCTCACCCGGTCGACCCGCAGCCCGGTGATCAGCTCAGCCATGCCAGCCCCGCCTGACGGCCCGTGACCCCGCCGTCACGGCGGTGGGAGAAGAACAAGGCGGGGTCGCCGCAGAGGGTGCACGCTCCGAGGTCATGCACCACGCCCACTCCTGCCCGTTCGAGCGCGATGCGGGCGACCGCCTTGAGGTCGAGGTGGCGCCCGTGCCGGACCCCCGGCCCGAAGGCGGCGAACGCGGCGTGCACCTCCTCCCCCACCTCGTAACAGCATCCGCCCACGCCGGGTCCGATGGCTGCGCCGATCGGACCCGATGCCTCGGCCCGGAGAGCCCGCACACCCTGGCCGACGATCCCGCCGGCAAGTCCGCGCCAGCCCGCGTGGAGCACGGCCACGGCACCCGGGGTGGCAAGCACGATCGGCAGGCAGTCGGCGACAAGCGCGACCGGCGCCAGCGCCGGGTCGGTGGTCACCTGCCCGTCGGCGCGTGGGAGCTCAGGACCGGCGGGGCGCGCCTGTGCCCGTCGCACCGTCGTGCCGTGGACCTGGCGGCACAGGCACAGCCGGCGATCGACCCGCTCGCCCAGCTCCTCGCGGTTGCGCGCCAGCGCGCTCGGATCGTCATCGGTGAGGATCCCGAGGTTCAGGCTGGCGTAGGACCCCTCCGAGTAGCCACCGCGGCGCGTGGTGAAGAGCGCTCGGCCACCCGGCAGGTCGATCGCGAAGTGCTCGCCGAAGGCATAGAACGGGGCGGCCGGCTCCACGGCGAGCCACACTACCGCTCGCCCTCCGGCTCCCCCCGCGCGGCGGCAAGCGCTGCGGCGAGCTCGTCCTCACGGCCGTCGGCCGCGCCATCGAGCTTGGCCGCGAGCGCCGCGCGCAGGCCGCGGCCCACGTCCGGGCCGGGCGCAACCCCGGCGGAGAGCAGATCATCGCCACCGATCTCGAGCGCGACATGACGCAGATCATCGAGCCACAACGCCGCGTGTGCGCGCGGGCCGAGGGCCCCGGCGAGGGCCACGAGCTCCGCCGGCGCCCCACGCGCGGCGGCGGCGATGGCGGAGCGACTGCTCGTCCTCCCGAGCACCTCGGCCAGCTCCTGCGCCCGGCCGGCGGTAGCCTCGATAACGTCGCGGTCGGGCGCCGAGAAGGCAAGCTCTTCGAGCAATGCTCGCCGCCCGCGCGCGTCCATCCGCTGGGTGGCCAGGGCCAGGACGAGGCGATCGCGGGGCAGATTGGGCGGCAATAGGCCGAGCGCGCTCCGGGCGACGTCCGCGTCGAACTCGCCGAAGCCGGGCGCGATGGCCGCGGCGAGCTCGAGGCGGCGCAGCGCGGCCAGCCCGGCCAACGGGTCGGCCTCGCGGACCAGAAGCCGGAGCTCGGCGCCGATCCGATCGCCGCTCACGGTGCTCAGAGCGCCCGCGCGGATGGCCTCGAGCGCGAGCCGGTGCGTCTCCGGATGGGGAGCAAAGCCGAGTCGGGCCCCGTAGCGCGCCAGGCGCAGGAGGCGGGTCGGGTCGTCGATGAAGCTCGCCTCGTGGAGGATCCGCAGCCAGCCATGCTCGAGGTCGGCGAAGGCCTCGGGGGCGGCCGTCAGCGCCCCGGGGGCCCCGTTCCCGAGCGCGGCGGCCATCGCGTTGACCGTGAAGTCGCGGCGCCTCAGGTCCGCCTCGAGCCCAGCGGGCTCGACCTCGGGCAGGGCACCAGGGTGGGCGTAGCGCTCGCGCCGCGACGTGGCGAGGTCGTAGCTCATCCCCTCGAGCACCACGGTGGCCGTGCCGAAGCGCGAGTAGGAGGTCACCTCGCCGCCGAGACGCCGGGCAAGCTCGAGCGCGTCGCCCTCGACGACGATGTCGAGATCGAAGGGCGCCCGTCCGAGGAGGAGATCGCGCACCGCCCCGCCCACGAGGTGCACGCCGGGTTCATCCCCCAGGTGCCCGAGCAGGGGGCGGGCCGCGGGCAGGGCCCGGATCTTGGCGATCAACTCCTCGGGCGGCGGGGCGGCCATGGCGGCATCTTTGCGTTAAAGAAGCTGTCTGAACCTTCGCCTCCCTCGCGGACAGGCACCTCGCGGCCGCCCGAGCCGACGACTATGCGTCGGCTCGGAGGGTCCGCCAGGCGCCGAACGCCGTGGGCACGATCACCCACAGGGCCATCACGGCGAGCGTGAGCCCGATCGACTCGGCGAGCACGGGCGCGCCGCGGCCGAGCGCGGGGGCGAGCTTGAGCACCGAGGCGTCGAGCAGTGCCTTGCGGGCGCTCCCCAAGGAGCTACTTTGGAGCAGGACCGGGCTCGCGACGAGCTCGATGCCGACGAGAGTCATGATCGAGGCCGGCCGTGACTGGGTCAGCGACGCCAAGCCGACGGCGATGACGCAGACGATGCCGTCGACGAGCAGAGCCCATCCGTAGCCCTGGAGCATCGTGGAGAGGCTCGGCGTCGGCCCCGATCCGGCCAGGGCCTCGGTGGCGATGACGAGCACGGCATAGCCGGCGCTGACCACGAGCGAGCAGAGCACCAGCGCCCCCGGGATCCGAACCGCGAACAGGGCGAGGCGGGAGCGCCCGGTGAGCACGAGGTCGCGGAACATGCCCGCCGAGGTATCTCCGGCGCCGGCCTGCGCGCCGACGAGCACGCCGGCCAGCGGTCCCATGAAGATGCCGAGGATCTCGAGCCCGGTGGTGTACGCGTCGTAGCCGCCGATCGGCCCCATGCCCGGCGCGCGGTGCACAGTGCGCCACAGGAAGTACAGGGCGACCGTGCCTGCGCCGAGGAGCAGTGCCCCGATGAGTGTCCCACGCTTCTTGCGCAGCTTGAGGAATTCGGCGCCGACCATTTGGCGCGCGATGACGAGATTCGTGTTCATGCCGCGACCTCCGCGAGCGTCGATTCGAGTGACGTGATGGCGAGGAAGCGCTCCTCGAGGGTGTGCCGGACGGGCTCGAGCCGCATGACGGCAACGCCGGCGCCGACGAGCGCGGCGTTGACCTCCCCCGCCGTCTGCGCCCCGCCCGCGAGCACGACCCGGAGCACGCCGTCGCGCTCGGTGAGCGAGCGGACCAGCGGGTCCCCGTCGAGCGTGAGGGCGGCCAGGCCGGGGTCGTCCACGGCCACGATGATCTCCTGGTGGCTTGTACGGCCGGTCAGCTCATCGATCGAGCCCTGCACGATGACTCGCCCGGAGTCGACGATCGCCACCTGGTCGCACACCTTCTCGACCTCGTCGAGCAGATGGGAGGAGAGGAACACTGTCCGCCCCTCGTCGTCCACGAAGGACCGGATCATCGCGCGCAGCTCCTGGATGCCATGGGGATCGAGCCCGTTCGTGGGCTCGTCGAGGATGAGCAGGTGCGGGTCCGCGAGCAGGCAGCGGGCGAGCCCGAGCCGCTGACGCATTCCGAGCGAGTAGCCGCGCACCTTGTCCCCCGCCCGGTCAGCCAGCCCGACGCGCTCGAGCGCGGGCTCGATGCGGGCGCGGACCTCAGGTCCGCGAACGGCGGCGACGATGCGCAGGTTCTCCCGACCTGAGAGGTGGTCGTGGAAGCGCGGCTCTTCGACGATCGCGCCGACCCGCGCCAGCGCCTCGTCGCGCCGGGCCGGGACGGGCAGCCCGAGCAGCCAGGCCGCGCCGGCCGTGCTCTGGGTCAGGCCCAGGAGCATGCGGATCATCGTCGTCTTCCCGGCGCCGTTCGGACCGAGGAAGCCGAAGGCGCAGCCCGCGGGAACCTCGAGGTTGACGTGGTCGATGGCCACGCGCTCACCGAAGCGCTTGGTCAGGCCGCGGGTGCGGATCGCCGGCGCAGGCGCCGCCTCGGGCGGCCACTCCGGAAGGGTGGCTGACATGTTTCTCCTTTGCGTGTGGGCGGACATGGCCGCCAACAGCATCGGCGCCGCCGCCCGCTCGCGCCATTGGGAATTGCCCTTAGGGGTCAGTCGGCGTCATCGCCGACGAGCTCGCGCCGAGCCGCCCAGCGGCTGAGCTGGTGGCGGTTGGAGAGTTGGAGCTTGCGCAGGACGGCGGAGACGTGTGCCTCGACCGTCTTGGCCGAGATCCCGAGCTGCTGGGCGATCTCCTTGTACAGATAGCCGCGGGCGATGAGACGCAGGACCTCGCGCTCGCGAGCCGTCAGCTGGTCGAGCTCTGGATCGGGCGACGGTTCGGAGCGACCCGCGAAGGCATCGAGCACGAAGCCGGCCAGGCGCGGTGAGAAGTAGGCGTCTCCCGCAGCCACACGGACGACGGCGTCCTCGAGCTCGCCGCCGGCGATGGTCTTGGTCACGTACCCGCGGGCGCCGGCCCGGATCGTCGCGATGACGTCTTCGGGCGCGTCGGAGACCGAGAGGGCCAGGAACCGTACTTCGGGGGCGTCCGCGGTGACCTGGGCGATGACCGCCACCCCCCCGCCGTCCGGCATATGGACATCGAGCAGAACGACGTCGGGCCGACGGTCGAGGATCAGGGCCACCGCATCGGCCACGCTCCCCGCCTCTCCCACGACGGTGAGGCGGCCCGCCATCTCGGCGCGCACCCCGGCCCGGAAGAGGGCGTGATCGTCGACGATGGCGATGGCAACATCCGCGCCGGAGGGCTGGGAGGCCGGCGCGTTCATCGGGCGGCGCGCTGGACGGTCAGCTCGACCTCGGTGCCGCTGCCGGGAGCGCTGCGCACGACCGCACTCCCGCCGTGGCGCTCCATGCGCTCTCGGATCGAGCGCCGGATCCCCTGACGGTCATGCGGAACGGCGGCAGGATCGAAACCGGTGCCGCGGTCACGCACGAACACCTCGACGCCCGCCTCGGTCACCTCGGCGTAGATGTCGATCTGGCCCACCCCGGCGAACTTGGCCGCGTTGACCAGCGCCTCACGCGCCGCGGCCACGAGAGCCTCGAGCTGATCGTCGATATGGCAGTCGCCCACGGTCACTGTCTCCACCCGCACTGCATCCCGGGTCTCGATCTCCTGCGCGACGTGCTCGAGGGCCGCCCGCAAGGTGGCCGGGCGGTCGCTCCCGTTCGTGGCACCCAGCAGCCACTCGCGCAGCTCGCGTTCCTGTTGACGGGCCAGGCCGACGACCTGTGCGGGGTCGGCGGCGCGGCGCTGGATAAGGGCGAGAGTCTGCAGGACGGAGTCGTGGAGGTGGGCGGCGAACTCGGCGCGCTCCTCGCTGCGGATCCGCTGGGCGCGCTCGACGGTCAGCCGCCGCGCAAGCCCAAGCAGGTAAGGCGCGGCAACCAGGGAGACCGCGAACACGATGACGAACGTGGCGGCGAGGGTCCGGCGTGTCTCGACCATGATGCCCGCGGCGTGCAGGACGAAGATGGTCGCGCCAATGAAGAGCAGGGATCCGAGCACGCCGGCCGGCCAGCGCCGCCACATCGTGGGCGGCAACCACCCGGCGCGCCGCTCGGCGCCGTCGTCGGCCATCCAATCCGAGGCGGCGGCCTGGCGGACGATCAAAGCGAGCCCGCACGAGGCGAGCACGAGCGGCCAGACGATCCGCGCGCCCAGCCACAACCCCACACGTCCGGCCACATAAATGACGACGACCGAGAACACGATGATCGCCGCCGCCTCACGCCAGCGCAGCAGCCGCGAGCGCCACGTCTGCGAATGGCCGGGCTGCCCGGGGATGAGCGCCCAGGCGAGCGGATAGAGCACGACCCCGAAACCGCTGGCCGCGACGACGGCGAGCAGCCCCAGCCGGACGGCCAGGGCGCTCCAGCCGAGATAGTCGGCCACGCCCGCGCAGACGCCGCCGATGAGGGCGCGATCGAGGTCCCGGCGCAGGTGCGGTTCGGCATGCACGCCCCTAATGGTCCCGCGCCAGGCCCTATCTGTGAATCGGGGATGTCCCTGACAGGGACTCAGGCGTGGCGCCGCCGCCCGGCACCTCGCTCGTGGCTAGCATGGCGGCCCATGCCCAGTCCAGGTCCGCGGCGTTGGCTGCGCGTGGCTCTGGCTGCTGTAGGTGTGCTCATCCTTGCAGCAGCCGCGATTGCCGCCGTTCTCATCCTCCATACCCCCGGCAACGTCTCGCACCCGGCGGTCGAGTTCACACCTACGGCGCCGGCGCATGCGGCCGCCCCTCCGAAGGCGAAGAAGAAGCACGCGGTCAACGACTTCCTCTGGCCTCGCTACGGCTTCGACGCGGCGCGCACGCGTTTCTTCGACCCCGGCCACCGGCTCGATCCCCCGCTCCGCGTGGGCTGGCGCTTCCAGGACTACGCCCTGCTCGAGTTCCCGCCCGTCATCTCGGGCAACACGCTCTACCTCGACGACGACGACGCCTCGGCAAAGGCCATCGACACGCGCACCGGCCACAAGCTCTGGGAGCACAAACTCGGCAACCTCGCCGCCGCCTCGCCCGCCATCGGCCGTGCCCAGGGGCTTCTCTACGTCCCGCTGCTCTCGATCGCCGGCCACCAACCAGGCAATGGAGCCCTGTTCGCTCTCTCGATGAAGACCGGACACGTCGTGTGGAAGCACCTGATGGCGGCCGGCACGGAGTCCTCGCCCCTGGTCTACGGCAACACCGTGTACGTCGGCGACCAGTCCGGGAACGTGTACTCGATGCGCGCCGGGGACGGCCATGTCAACTGGATCTACCACGCCAGCGGAGCCGTCAAGGGCGGGCCCGCACTCTCCGACGGGATCCTCTACTTCGGCGACTACGCGGGGCGGGCCTACGCGCTGAACGCCAACACCGGCCACCAGGTCTGGGCGGTGAGCACGGACGGCACGCGCTTCGGCTTCGGGTCGGGCAACTTCTACTCGACCCCCGCGGTCGCCTTCGGCCGGGTGTACATGGGCAACACCGACGACCGGGTCTACTCGTTTGCCGCGCACACCGGGCAACTCGCCTGGGCGACGGGCACGGGAGCCTACGTCTACGCCTCGCCGGCCGTGGACGACGTTCCCGGGCTTGGACCCACCGTCTTCCTCGGCTCCTACGACGGCTACTTCTACGCCTTCGACGCCCGCTCGGGCGCGGTCCGCTGGCGCCACCGGGCGGGCGGGCGCATCTCCGGCTCGGCCACGATCATCGGCGATGTCGTCTACTACTCGAACCTCGCCGCGCGCCGAACGGTCGGACTCAACGTGCGCACGGGCGACCAGGTGTTCAGCTTCTCCGACGGTGCCTTCAACCCCGTGGTGGCCGATTTCGGCGCCATCTACCTCAGCGGTTACTCAACCCTGTATCAGCTGCGGCCGAAACGCTGATTGCCCCTCTGAGCGGGGGTTTTCCATGTGAGGAAACGCTTAAGACAACTCCCGACGGCGGGGGGAAACCCGCGTCGCTGCTATCATCAGACGTCTATGCGTTGTCGTAGCGGAAGTCACTGTCAGCAGCCGGCTGCGGCCGGGCGCCGATTCTGCGCGGACCACGCGGCGGAGCTCGATCGCATGCGCGAGGAGCTCAAGGACGCCGCCGCCGCTCGAATCGGCCGGGGACGCCCCAAGCGGTCGTCCACCTGCTGCCGCCCCGGCTGCTACGAGCCTCGCGTTCCGCCCGCCGCGTATTGCGACGCATGCGCCGCGGCCGGATACGTCGAAGAGGCCGCCTAGTCTCATAGGCATCTCACAGCTGGGCTAAAGAGCAACTGAATGTGCCGAGTCGGCTCGGGGTGCCCGCGCCGCGCGGGTCGGAGCCGGGGCGGGCCTGAGCGCGCCCGCGTGGATGTGCGCCGGCACGGTTGATTCCCGTAGGGACTCAGGCTGCCGTGGCGATCGGCCGCACCGCGATGCCGTCGCGCGCCAGTCGGTGTTTGATCTCGGACACCGTGTGATGACCGTAGTGGAGGATCGACGCGCACAGGACCGCGTCGGCCCCGGCGCCGATCGCCTCGCTGCAGTGCTCGACTGTTCCGGCGCCGCCGGAGGCGATGACCGGCACGCTCACCGCTTCCGCCACGGCACCCGTGAGATCGAGGTCGTAGCCCGCGTTCGTGCCGTCCCGGTCCATCGAGGTGAGGAGGATCTCCCCCGCCCCGCGCTCGACGGCCTCATGAGCCCAGGCCACGGCGTCGCGCCCGGTGGCCGTGCGTCCGCCGGCCAAGAAGGCCTCCCAGTGCGCGACGGCGCGCGCCTTGGCGTCGATGGCGAGCACGACGCACTGACTGCCAAAGGTCGCGGCAAGCTCGTCGATCAGCTCTGGGCGCTGAAGGGCGGCCGAGTTGATCGACACCTTGTCCGCGCCGGCGTCGAGGACACCCTGGGCATCCCCGACCGAGCGGATTCCGCCGCCGATGGTGAAGGGGATGAAGACGTCGTCAGCCGTGCGGCGCGCGAGCTCGACGACGGTCTCGCGCTTGTGGGCGGTAGCGGTGATGTCGAGGAAGACGAGCTCGTCCGCGCCCGCCGCGTCGTAGCGGCCGGCGAGCTCCACGGGATCGCCGGCATCCCGGAGGTCCAGAAAGCCGACGCCTTTCACCACGCGCCCACCGTCGACGTCGAGGCACGGAATGACGCGCTTGTAGTGGATCAGCGGCTCCGATCGAGGAGCGCTTGGGCTTCGCCGACCCCGAAGCGCGACTCATACAGCGCCTTGCCGACGATCACCCCGTCGAGGTTGACCTGGCGCAGGTCGGCGAGCGCCTGGAGATCGTCGAGCGAGGCCACGCCGCCGGAGTACACGAAGCTTCCGCGCACGGAGCCGGCCACGCGACGCGCGCCGTCGAGGTCGGGACCGGCGAGCATGCCGTCGCGCTCGATGCTCGAGTACACGAAGCGGCGCACACCCCGCGCGCCCATGCGCTCGACGACCGATTCGATCGGAATGTCGGTCTGCTCGACCCAGCCCGACGCGGCGAGCTTGCCGTCGCGGGCGTCGACCGAGACCACGAGGCGGTCGCCGAACTCGGCCACGGCGGCGTCGAGCAGATCGACGTCACGGAACGCCGCCGTGCCCAGGATGACGCGAGCCGCACCGGCGCCGGCCACGGCGCGCACCGCCTCGAGCGTGCGCAGCCCTCCGCCCACCTGGACGGGCACATCCACGGCGTCGGCGATGCGCTCGACGTGGGCGAGGTTGACCGGCGCGCCGCTCCGGGCGCCGTCGAGATCGACGATGTGCAGCGCCCGGGCGCCGCCCTGCACCCAGCGCTGGGCGGCTTGCAGCGGATCGGCGTCGTAGACGGTGCTGGCGTCAAATTCACCCCGGGACAGGCGCACCGCCTTGCCGTCGAGGATGTCGATCGCCGGCAGCAGGATCATGCCCGCAGGCCCGCAGCCGCACGCGCGGGGCGGGCGGCGCAATGGGCGACGAACGCACCCAGCATGCGCAGGCCATGCGCGGAGGACTTCTCGGGATGGAACTGAACGCCGAAGACCTCCTCGCCGGCGACGATGGTGGCGAAGCGCTCGCCGTATTCGCTCGTGCCGATGACGTGCGCCGGCTCGCTCGGCCGTACCACGAGGGAGTGCACGTGGTAGAAGGGGCAGCCGCCGGCCGGCAGCGGGGCGGTCAGTAGCGATGGCCGCTCGAAGCGCACCTCGTTCCAGCCGATGTGCGGGAGGCGCAGGCCGCCGGCGTCCAGCCAGCCGACCTCTCCACCGAGCAGCCCGAGCCCGCGTGTCGGCTCACCCTCGACCGAGCGTTCGAAGAGGAGCTGCATGCCGAGGCAGATGCCGAGCAGCGCCGCCCCCGCGGAGACCTGCGTGCGGATGAGCTCATCGAGGCCGCGGGCGCGGAGGCTCCGCATGGCGGCGGGGAACGCGCCCACCCCAGGCAGGACGAGCCCGTCACACGTGGCGAGGGCTCCGTGGTCGCCGGTGATCTCGGCGTGCGCCCCGACGCGCTCGAGGGCCTTCTGGACCGAGCGCCGATTCCCCATCCCGTAGTCGATGACCCCGATCCTCGTCACGTCAGCGTGCCCTTCGTGCTCGGAACGCCGACCTCGCCCGGGTCGATGGCGACGGCGGCCCGGAGGGCGCGCGCGACCGCCTTGAAGGCCGCCTCGATCATGTGGTGGACGTTGCTGCCGCGCTCGATCGTCACATGGAGCGTGAGCTTGGCGTTGAGGGCCAGCGCCCGGAAGAACTCCTCGACCAGCTCGTGGTCGAAGTTGCCGATCGACCCGGCGGCCAGGCCGCCCTCGAAGACGCAGAGACCGCGCCCGGAGACATCGAGCGCGCAGGACGCCCGCGCCTCGTCCATGGGGACCGTGGCGTGCCCGTAGCGGCCGATGCCCGCGCGGTCGCCAAGGGCGCGGTCGATCGCCTGCCCGATGCAGATCCCCACATCCTCGACCGTGTGGTGCGCTCCGGTGTGAAGGTCGCCGTTCGCCGAGACGGCCAGGTCCAGGCGCCCGTGACGGGCGAGGAGATCGAGCATGTGGTCGAAGAAGCCGACGCCGGTCGCGCGCTCTCCGGCACCGTGACCGTCGAGGTCGAGGGTGACCTGGACCTCCGTCTCGGCCGTGCTGCGGCCGATCTCAGCGTGGCGGCTCATGATGGCCATTGTCCCGGATGCGTGCCTCCATCGACCGGGCGTGCCACTCGAAGCCCTCGGCCCGGGCAAGCGGTGCGGCCGCGCGCGCGAGCCCGGGTGCGGCGCCGCCGAGGCGCACCTCGGTGAAGCGGCGGCGGAAGTGCAGCGGTGAGAGCGCGGAGGCGAAGCGGGCCGCGCCACCCGTGGGGAGCACGTGATTGGAGCCGGCGATGTAATCGCCGAATGCGGTGCCGGCGCTGGCCCCGACGAACACGCAACCGGCGTGCGTCGCCCGCGGCGCGAGCGCCTCGGCTGCCGGGCCGGCGAGCTGGAGGTGCTCGGGGGCGAAGGCCTGGGAAAGGGCGAGCGCCTGCTCGGCATCGCGCACCTGGACGAGCGCCACGACGGCCCCAGTGTCGGCCTCGGGGGCCAGGCGGGCGGCGAGCCGCTCAAGGAACGGGCGGCCGGGCGAGACGGCGAGGACGATCGTGGCCTGTCCATGCTCGGCCTG
The DNA here is from genome assembly GCA_963795525.1 of uncultured Solirubrobacterales bacterium. Lineage (GTDB taxonomy): Bacteria > Actinomycetota > Thermoleophilia > Solirubrobacterales > Solirubrobacteraceae > Palsa-465. The sequence continues at coordinate 1,114,780 of CAWCIA010000003.1, read as the reverse complement.
AGCGAGCAGGTCGTCGGCCAGCGGCTCGGCCTCCGCGTCGGGGTCGGCGATGACGAGGAGGTCGCTCGGCCCGGCGAACCCGTCGATCCCGACCTGACCGAATACCTGCTGCTTGGCCTCCTGAACGTAGAGGTTTCCCGGTCCGACGATCACGTCGACCGCGGCGACGCTCTCGGTGCCGTGGGCCAGCGCCGCGATGGCCTGGGCGCCCCCCATGCGATAGACACGATGGGCACCGGCGAGGCGACAGGCTGCGAGCACGACGGGGTCGATGTCGCCGTCGCGACCGGGCGGGGCGCACACGGCGATGTCGGAGACGCCGGCCACCGCGGCCACGGTCACGCCCATGGCGACGGTGCTCGGGTACGGGGCGCGACCGCCGGGCACGTAGACCGCCCCGCGCTCGACCGGCGCCTCGCGGAGCACGACCTCATGACCGTCCTCGAAGGCGACGGTCCGATTCTCGCTCAGCCCGGCTTCGGCGACCGCGCGGATGTTCGCGATGGCCAGCTCGAGGCCGGCGCGCACCGCGGCCGCCAGCCCCGCGGCCGCCGCATCGAGCTCGGCCGAGCCCACCCGCAGAGGCAGGGGATCCGCGCCGTCGGTGTCGAAGCGTCGCGTGTACGCGCACAGCGCCTCGTCGCCGTGGCAGCGCACCTGCTCGATGATCTCGGCCACGGTCTCGCGCACCGAGCCGCCCCCGGGAACGAGGGTCCGCAGACGCGCGGCGATCTCGGGGCCGGCCTCACCGGTGGCGTCGATGAGCTCAGTGCGCACGCAGGCGCTCCAGCAGGGCGTCGATCGCCTCCGCCTTCAGACGGTGCGCCACGGGATTGGCAATCAGCCGGGCCGTGCACCGGGCGATCTCCTCGCGGATGACCAGGCCGTTCTCGCGCAGCGTGGTTCCGGTGGCCGTGAGGTCGACGATTCCCTCGACGAGCCCGGTCAACGGCGCGAGCTCGACCGATCCCTTGACCTCGACGATCTCGGCCTGGCGGCCGGTGTCGAGGAAGTGGCGTGCCGCGATACGCGGGTATTTGGTGGCGATCCGGACGACCCCGAGGCGCCGCAGGGCCTCGGTTGCGCGGTTCTCGCCCGCCACCGTGGCCAGAACCATCGTGCACGCGCCGTACCCGAGGTCGACGAGCTCGTACACGTCGCGTTCGGACTGCTCCATGAGGACGTCCTTGCCGGTGATGCCGATGTCGGCCGCTCCGGCCTCCACGTAGGTCGGCACGTCGGACGGGCGCATGGTGATGACACCGGCGTCCTCGAAGAGGAGCTTGCGGTCGTTGCCGCGGATCTCAGCGGTGTCGATCCCGAGCCCGTCCAGCAGATCGAGCGTCTCGCCGAGCAGCGCGCCCCGGGGGACCGCGATGCGCAGCTCGGTCACGACGAGGGCACCTCGGGGCCCGGGAGTTCTGCGCCAGCGGAACTCTTAAGGCAACGCGCGCCAGCGCGTTCCCCCTCCTCGGCGGTCAGCGCAATGTGGAGCCGCTCGACGTTGAGGGCGAAGCCAACCGCGGGGAGGGGGCGCCCGAACAACCCGAGGAGCTCGTCGTAGCGGCCGCCGCTGCCGATCGGCACCCCGTGCGCCGGGTCATAGACCTGAAAGACGGCGCCCGTGTAGTAGCCGAGGCTGCGCACGAGGCCGAGGTCGAAGATGACGCGCTCGGCCACCCGAAGGTCGAGCAGCTCGTACACGGCGCGCAATCCGCCCATGATCTCCTCGGGCATGCCGGGCGGCCCGTCGAGGACATCCGGGCCGCCTCGGGTCCGGGCGACCCGCAGCAGAAGGGCGATCTCGTCCTCCCCGAGCCCCAACTCGCGCACCTCGCGCTCGACTCCGACGAAGTCGCCGCCGACGAGCTCGGTGAGGATGCGCTCGCGCGCCTCCGGCTCGACGCCCAGCGACTGCAGCAGCGCCGGGTAGAGCGAGGCATCGCCGACGCCGACGCGGAAGGCCTCGAGGCCGGCCGCCTCGAGCGCGCCACAGAGCACGCCGAGCACCTCGGCCGTGCCGTCGGGGCCCGGCGCGCCGATGAGCTCGACCCCGGCCTGGAGAAATTCGCGCGACTGGCCGCGCTGGGGGCGCACGCCGCGATAGGCGTGAGCGATGTAGCAGAAGCGCAGCGGCGGCTCGGCGTGCGCATAACGGGTGGAGGCCACGCGTGCGATCGGGATCGTCATATCGGCGCGGAGGGCGAGCACGTGGCCGTGCTCGTCGAACACGCGGTAGGCGGGGCGTGGCCCGCTGGCGCGCGGCAACGTCGTTTCGTACTCGAGCGCGGGGGTGTAGACCTCGCCGTAGCCGGCCGCCTCGAAGACGGCGCGGATGCGGTCGGTCATCGCGCGCAGCTCCCGCATCTCGTCGGGCAGCACATCGCGGGTTCCGCTGGGGATCCGGTCAACCATCGCGTAGCTGCGCGCTGCCCGCCTCGAGCAGCTCCGGGTCAGACTTGGGCGGGGACTTCGTTGACGCGGGTGATGCGCGCGCCGAGCTCCCGCAGGCGCGCGTCGATCCGCTCATAGCCCCGATCGATGTGACGGACATTGCCGATCTCGGTCACGCCGTCGGCGCACAGCGCCGCGATGAGCATGGCCATCCCGGCGCGGATGTCCGGCGAGTCCACACGCTGGCCGCGCAGGCGCCGCGGCCCGACGACGATCGCCCGGTGGGGATCGCAGATCGTGATGCCCGCGCCCATGAGCTGCAACTTGTCGGTGAAGAAGAGGCGGTTCTCGAACATCTTCTCGTGGATGATCACCGACCCCTCGGCCTGAGTGGCCAGAGCCACGGCGATGCTCGTCAGGTCGGCCGGGAAGGCCGGCCAGGGTCCGTCCTCGACCTTGGGCATGTAATCCCCGGCGTCGTTGCGGATGACGAGCTGCTGGTTGCCGGGCACGATGACGTCGGCCCCGCGAAGCTCGCTGCGCAGCCCGAGGCGCTCGAAGACGAGGCGGATCATGCGGAGGTCCTCGGGCACGGTGTCCTTGACGATGAGCTCGCCCCCCGTGACGCCGGCCAGGGCCATGAACGATCCGATCTCGATGTGGTCGGGAGCGATCGCGTAGGTGCGCCCCCGCAGGCTCGACGTGCCGTGGACGGTCATGACGTTGGAGCCGATCCCGTCGATGGCCGCGCCCATGGCCACGAGCATGCGCGCGAGGTCCTGGACGTGGGGCTCGGAGGCGGCGTTGCGGATCACCGTAGGACCGCGTGTCAGGGCGGCGGCCATGAGGGCGTTCTCCGTGGCCATGACCGACGGCTCGTCCATGAGGAAGTCCGTCGGGCGCAGGCCGAGCGGCGCCTCGAGCCTCGTGTAGGCGCCGTCATCGCGCACGGTGGCGCCGAGGGCGCGGAAGGCGTCGAGGTGCGGATCGAGTCGACGGCGGCCGATGACGTCCCCACCCGGCGGAGGCATGTAGGCGCATCCGAAGCGGGCCAGCAGCGGACCGGCGAGGAGGAAGGAGGCGCGGATCTTCTCGGCCAGCTCACGGTCCACGCGGCAGTTGTCGACGGAGGAGGCGTCGATGAGGATTTCGCCCTCTCCCTGCCACTCTGCCTTGGCGCCGAGGCCTTGGAGCAGGAGCAGCATTGCCTCGACGTCACGTATGCGCGGCACGTTGCGCAGGACGACCTCGTCCTCGGTGAGCAGGCAGGCGGCCAGGATCGGCAGAGCGCCGTTCTTGTTGCCGGCCGGGACGATCGTGCCGGAGAGGGGCACCCCGCCTTCGATGACGAACTTCTCACTCATCGCGTTCAAACCCGCGCGGATGGCTGCACGGCGGGCGGCCCTCAGCGTAGCTGGTGCGCGTCCGTCGGGTCGGCCCGCCCATCCGGGCCTGGAGCTCGGAGGTCCCGAGGCGTCCGGCACCCGGCCGCCGGCCGCCACCGCAGCGGCGCGCTTCCGGCGCTCAGCTAGGGTTGGGACCATGTCGAGCACCTATTCGCGTCAGGACGCGTGGGACCTGCTCTGCGAATGGACCGCTTCGGACTCCTTGCGTCGCCACATGCTCGCGGTCGAGGCCGCCATGCGCAGCTACGCTCCGCGCTTCGGGGGCGACGTCGAGCTCTGGGGTCTCACCGGACTGGTGCACGATCTCGATTACGAGCGCTACCCCGACCTCGGAACCGGTCATCCGCGGTACGCGATTGAGGAGCTGCGCTCACGCGGCTACCCGGAGGAGCTCGTGCGGGCGGTGGCCTCGCACGCGGAGTTCATGGGGGTGCCCCGGGAGTCGGACATGGAGAAGGCGCTCTTCGCCGTCGACGAGCTCTCCGGCTTCATCCTCGCCTGCGCCTACGTGCGCCCTGAGGGACTGGTGGGCATGACCCCGAAGTCGGTCAAGAAAAAGCTCAAGCAGCCGAGTTTCGCCGCCGCGGTCAACCGCGAGGAGCTTCGCCACGGAGCGGAAGCGCTCGGGGTCGACTTCGACGAGCATCTCGCTCATGTCATCGAGGCCTTGACCGAGCGCCGCGAGGAGCTCATGCCCGAACGCGGGGTGGCGTCGTGAAGATTGTCGTGCTGGAAGGCGACGAGACGGGCCAGGAGCTCCTCGAGCAGGCCATTCGCGTCCTCGCTCCCGACGTGCTCGGCCTCGAGCTCGAGCTCGAGCATTTCGATCTCTCGCTCGAGAACCGGCGGGCGACGGACAACGCGGTCGTCTCGGAGGCCGCGGCGGCCATGCGGGATGCCGGGCTCGGCCTGAAGGCGGCGACGATCACGCCGGAGGGCGCCGGCGACGTCGGCTCGCCCAACCGGATCCTCCGCGAGGAGGTCGACGGCAAGGTGATCATCCGCACCGGCCGACGCCTGCCCGGCGTCCAGCCGATCGCCGGCGTGCACTACCCGATCTCCATCGTGCGCATGGCCGTGGACGACGCCTACGGCGCCGAGCAGTGGCGCGAAGGCGACGCGGGGAGCCCCGGAGAGATCGCCTACCGGACGGAGAAGATCACGCGCGCCACGTGCCGCGCAGTCGCCGAGTACGCGTTCCGCACGGCCGGGGCCATGGGCGCCCGGGTCTACGGCGGCCCGAAGTGGACGGTCTCCCCCATCTACGAGGGCATGCTCAAGGAGGAGATGGACGGCGCCGCCGGCCGTCATCCTGGAGTCGCCTATCAACCGGTCCTCATCGACGCGGCGTACGCCGGCCTGCTCTCCGGCGCTGCGGACGCGCCGCTGGTCATTCCGGCGCTGAACCGGGACGGCGACTGCCTCTCGGATCTCGTGCTCCCCATGTACGGATCGATCGCGGCCGCCGAGTCAGTCCTCCTGGCCTTCGATGAGGACTACAACACGACCGTGGCGATGGCCGAAGCTCCCCACGGCACCGCCCCGGCGCTGCTCGGCAAGGACATCGCCAACCCCTTGGCCATGATCCTCGCCTGTGGGGCGCTGTTGCGCTTCGCCGCGGAGACGGACGGCGCGTTGGTCAACCGTGCCTCGCGCGCGATCTACGAGGCGGCGCTCGAGGCCATTGCCGACGGCGTCCGGACGCCCGACCTCGGTGGTCACGCCGGAATGACCGAGTTCACCGACGAGGTGTGCCGGCGCGTGCGCACGAAGGTCGAGGTCTGGTCCTCCCTCTAGCGCCTTGGCTTGCGGTGCGCTTCGACGTGCTCGGCCGAGCCTGCCGCAAGTTTCGTTGCAGGGGCGCAAAATCGCGCTTGCCGGGCCTCAGACGGGCCGGTTCCGTCCGAGCCGCCGCCTACGCTTCCGAACATATGTTCCGGCCTTCCTTCATCCGGATGCGCGCCTGGCTCGAGCTCGCCGAGGACGTTCTCGGCGATCCGCCGGCGGCCGCGCAGACGGACACCAAGCAGCTTCACAACCACGTCCACCCCCACCGCCGCCCCCTGCGCTGGGAGCGCGTACGGCGCCCCGGGACCGTGCCGGCTGCTCCGGCGCACTGCCTGAGCCCGGTGCGCCGCGCCACGCGGGAGCGGCGCTACGAGCCGCGGCCCTAGGGCGCGAGCAGGAGCACGACGCCGCTCGGCTCACCACTGGTGGTGTCCGTCGGGGCCGTGATCAGCCCATAGATCACGGCGATGAACGTGCCCAGCCCGAGGACGAGGCAGATGATGAGGAGGGCCAGCGCCTGCGGATTAGCTCGAAAGAAGCTCTTCACGTCCCGCAGTCGCTGATCCTCGGATGCTCATGAAAGATAACCGGCGGCGACCTACTCTCCCAGGCCCTTTCAGGCCAAGTACCATCGGCGCTGAGGGGCTTAACGGCTCTGTTCGGAAAGGGAAGAGGTGTTTCCCCCTCGCCATAGCCACCGGAAAACGGTCGAGACCGGCGTAAACCGCAAGCGGTTTACGCTTTGGAGAAATCAGAGATTTCTCCTGGCCCCTCCGCGGGCCCTCAAAATCACACAGCATCCAACGACACGGTAATAAATCAACCGTCAAGCCCTCGACCCATTAGTACCGGTCTCCTACGGGTGTTACCACCCTTCCAGATCCGGCCTATCAACCTGGTGATCTTCCAGGGGTCTTACTCCCTCTAGGGGATGGGAGAGCTCATCTCGAGGCCGGCTTCCCGCTTAGATGCTTTCAGCGGTTATCCGATCCGCACGTAGCTAACCTGCAGTGCCCTTGGCAGGACAACAGATACACCAGAGGTGCGTTCATCCCGGTCCTCTCGTACTAGGGACGAATCCTCTCAACTCTCCAACGCCCACGGCAGATAGGGACCGAACTGTCTCACGACGTTCTGAACCCAGCTCGCGTACCGCTTTAATGGGCGAACAGCCCAACCCTTGGGACCTACTTCAGCCCCAGGATGCGACGAGCCGACATCGAGGTGCCAAACCGGGCCGTCGATGTGGACTCTTGGGCCCGATAAGCCTGTTATCCCCGGAGTACCTTTTGTCCGTTGAGCGACGGCGCTTCCACTTGCTACCGCCGGATCACTAAGGCCTGCTTTCGCACCTGCTCGACCTGTCGGTCTCGCAGTCAAGCTCCCTTGCTGCCTTTACACTCTACGCACGATTTCCGACCGTGCTGAGGGAACCTTTGCGCGCCTCCGTTACATTTTGGGAGGCGACCGCCCCAGTCAAACTACCCACCTGTCACTGTCCAGCGCCCGGATTCACGGCGCACTGTTAGAGATCCAATACACCAAGGGTGGTATCTCAAGGTTGCCTCCACGCCAGCCGCAGCCGGCGCTTCCAAGGCTCCCACCTATCCTGAGCGAGATGCATCGAACCCCAATACCAAGTTGTAGTAAAGGTTCACGGGGTCTTTCCGTCTAGCCGCGGGTACTCGGCATCTTCACCGAGACTGCAATTTCACCGAGCCCCTCGTTGAGACAGCGTTCAAGTCGTTACGCCATTCGTGCAGGTCGGAACTTACCCGACAAGGAATTTCGCTACCTTAGGACCGTTATAGTTACGGCCGCCGTTTACCGGGGCTTAGTTTCGGTGCTTCGGGTTACCCCTAACACCTCCACGTAACCTTCCGGCACCGGGCAGGCGTCAGCCCCTATACGTCGTCTTACGACTTAGCAGAGACCTGTGTTTTTGGTAAACAGTCGCTTGAACCTATTCACTGCGGCCCGCTCGGGCTCCGCTCGCGAAGAGCTTCACCCTACTGGGGCGCCCCTTATCCCGAAGTTACGGGGCGATTTTGCCGAGTTCCTTAACGAGGGTTATCTCGATCACCTTAGTGTTCTCCACTTGCCCACCTGTGTCGGTTTTGGTACAGGCACGCGCTTCCTCCCTAGAGGCTTTTCTTGGAGGCATGGCTTCCGGGACTCGCCGGCTTAGAGCCAGCTGGCATCGCACCTCAGGTTATGCGGCTCCGGATTTGCCTAGAGCCACCCCTACATGCTTACCCCAGGACGACCATCGCCTGGGATCCCATAGCCTTCCTCGTCCCCCCATCGGTCAAACGGAAGCGACGTGGTACGGGAATATCAACCCGTTAGCCATCGACTACGCCTTTCGGCCTCGCCTTAGGTCCTGACTAACCCTGAGCAGACGAACTTTACTCAGGAATCCTTGGGCAATCGGTGGAGGGGATTCTCACCCCTCTTTCGTTACTCATGCCGGCATTCTCACTTCCGAAGCCTCCACGGCTGGCTTACGCCGCCGCTTCACTGGCATCGGAACGCTCTCCTACCGCGTGACGGATCCGAAGATCCACCACACCCGCAGCTTCGGTGTCTAGCTTGAGCCCCGTTACATTGTCCGCGCTCGAACACTTGACCAGTGAGCTGTTACGCACTCTTTCAAGGGTGGCTGCCTCTAAGCCAACCTCCTGGTTGTCTGTGCATTCAAACATCGTTTACCACTTAGCTAGAACTTGGGGACCTTAGCTGGCGGTCTGGGCTGTTTCCCTCTTGACGCTGAAGTTTATCCCCCAGCAACTGACTCCCGGAGTAATCGTGACGGTCTTCGGAGTTTGCCTGAAGTTGGTAACCTGGTAGGGCCCCGCGTCCAAACAGTGCTCTACGGCCGCCACGAAATTTATCCGAGGCTATACCTAAATATATTTCGGAGAGAACCAGATATCACTGAGCTTGATTAGCCTTTCACTCCGACCCACAGGTCATCCGCCCAGTTTTCAACCTAGGTCGGTTCGGTCCTCCACGAGGTCTTACCCCCGCTTCAACCTGCCCATGGGTAGCTCGCTCAGCTTCGGGTCTACCGCCTACGACTATGACGCCCTATTCGGACTCGCTTTCGCTTCGGCTCCGCTCATCGCTTAACCTTGCCGCAGACGAGTAACTCGCCGGCTCGTTATGCAAAAAGCACGCGGTCACGGAACAAGTCCGCTCCCACCGCTTGTAGGCACATGGTTTCAGGTACTATTTCACTCCCCTTCAGGGGTACTTTTCACCTTTCCCTCACGGTACTAGTCCGCTATCGGTCACCAAGGAGTACTTAGCCTTGGAGGGTGGTCCCCCCAGATTCAGTCCGCGTTTCACGGGAGCGGACTTACTCAGGAACGTCATCAGGAGGTCGTGCAATTTCGTCTACGGGACGATTGCCCTCTGTGGTGCGTGGTTCCACACGCTTCGACTACCACACGACTTGGTAACTCCTGCCGGGCCGGTCACGACCCGGACAGACGCCCTACAACCCCTGACGTGCAACGCGTGACCGCTTACACACGCCAGGTTTGGGCTATTCCCTTTTCGCTCGCCACTACTCAGGGAGTCTCGGTTGATTTCCTTTCCTCGGGGTACTGAGATGTTTCACTTCCCCCGCTTGTCTTCTCCGCGCCTATGTGTTCAGCGCGGGATAACGCCGCATTACCGACGTTGGGTTTCCCCATTCGGGCATCCGCGGGTCACTGGCCATTCAGCGCCTCACCGCGGCTTATCGCAGCCGTTCACGCCCTTCATCGACTCTTGGTGCCAAGGCATCCACCATGTGCCCTTACTATCTTGACGGGTGATTGGCGTAAATCGCTTGCGCGATTTACGCTGGGGAGTTTGCTAGCGCAAACTCCTGGGTCGGCAACGCCGAGGGCTACTTCGCCAGGAGCGCGATACAACACACTCCTCGAGATATACGGAACGGTCAAGTAAGGAAAGACCGCTCCGCCCGAAATTTCGGAAGAAATTTCAGTAGTGGACAGGAGCTCGGAAAGAGGCTCCTGTCCCCCGTGTCATTGGCTACTGTGTGATTTTCAAGGTCCGCGAAGAGGCGAGCTTCGCCGCGTGGCCGCTCGGGACGCAAATCCCAGGCGAGCTGCCGGCGGCGAGCCGGTCTCTCAAAACTCAACAGCATGGGGAATCGCCCTGAGGGCGATTCCCTTCAGAGAACGCCGCAAGCGGCGTTCTCCTGGGGTCTCACCCAGAGAGGATTCCCATCCAGATCCGGTCGACATTCCTAGTGGCCGGCCAGTACTCCATCCACCGCGGGGTCACGGGCAAGCCCGTGACGAGGCGCGATGGCCTGTGTCTGGTCCGGTGCTCCTTGTTATCGGAGCTCCCTAGAAAGGAGGTGATCCAGCCGCAGCTTCCGCTACGGCTACCTTGTTACGACTTCACCCCAGTCGCTAGCCCCACCTTCGACGGCTCCTCCCCTTGCGGGTTAGGCCACCGGCTTCGGGTGTTGCTAACTCCCATGGTGTGACGGGCGGTGTGTACAAGGCCCGGGAACGTATTCACCGCGGCAGTGCTGATCCGCGATTACTAGCAACTCCGCCTTCATGCAGGCGAGTTTCAGCCTGCAATCCGAACCGAGACGCGCTTTAAGGGATTCGCTCCACCTCGCGGTATCGCAACCCTCTGTACGCGCCAATGTAGCACGTGTGTAGCCCTGGACATAAGGGGCATGATGACTTGACGTCGTCCCCACCTTCCTCCGGTTTGTCACCGGCAGTCTCGCATGAGTCCCCAACTAAATGCTGGCAACATGCGACGGGGGTTGCGCTCGTTGCGGGACTTAACCCAACATCTCACGACACGAGCTGACGACAGCCATGCACCACCTGTGATCCTGCCCCGAAGGGAAACCGTGTTTCCACGGCGGTCAGGAACATGTCAAGCCCAGGTAAGGTTCTTCGCGTTGCGTCGAATTAAACCACATGCTCCGCTGCTTGTGCGGGCCCCCGTCAATTCCTTTGAGTTTTAGCCTTGCGGCCGTACTCCCCAGGCGGGGCACTTAATGCGTTAGCGTCGGCACGGAGGGAGTCGACACCCCCCACACCTAGTGCCCATCGTTTACGGCGTGGACTACCAGGGTATCTAATCCTGTTTGCTCCCCACGCTTTCGCGTCTCAGCGTCAGTACCGTCCCAGCGAGCTGCCTTCGCCATTGGTGTTCCTCCTGATATCTGCGCATTTCACCGCTACACCAGGAATTCCACTCGCCTCTTCCGGACTCTAGCTCGACAGTATCCGCCCGCCTCCCGGGGTTGAGCCCCGGGCTTTCAGAGCGGACTTATCGAGCCGCCTACACGCTCTTTACGCCCAATGATTCCGGACAACGCTTGCCCCCTACGTATTACCGCGGCTGCTGGCACGTAGTTAGCCGGGGCTTCTTCTGAAGGTACCGTCACTCCGCCCGGCTATTCACCGGTTGAGCTTCGTCCCAACTGAAAGGGGTTTACAACCCGAAGGCCGTCTTCCCCCACGCGGCGTTGCTGCGTCACGCTTTCGCGCATTGCGCAAGATTCCCCACTGCTGCCTCCCGTAGGAGTCTGGGCCGTGTCTCAGTCCCAGTGTGGCTGATCGTCCTCTCAGACCAGCTACCCATCGTCGCCTTGGTGAGCCGTTACCTCACCAACAAGCTAATGGGCCGCGGGCCCATCCCGATGCGGAGGCCGAAGCTTCCTTTCCCCAGCAGCCTTATGGCTGGAGGGCACATTCGGTATTAGCCCGAGTTTCCTCGGGTTGTCCCAATCATCGGGGCAGGTTACCCACGTGTTACTCACCCGTTCGCGGCTTTGCCCCAGGCCGAAGCCTGGTTCGTCGCTCCACTTGCATGTGTTAGGCACGCCGCCAGCGTTCGTCCTGAGCCAGGATCAAACTCTCCGTGAAGTGGGCAAGTCGCTTACGCGACTTGCTAAAGAGAATCGCCTGATGGCGATTCCCCGAGGGATGTGCACGGATGCACTTCCCCAAACCCAGCACCCGACACGTGGCCGGCTACCGAGCCTTCAATTCAGAGAGTGTCGAGGTCGCACCCACCTAGCGTGGTGGATGGACCCGGGCCTGTCCGCTGGTGGAACAGGCCCATGCGCCCTCACGAGGAGGCTCCGCGTACACCGGGAGCCTCGGGGCGCATGACGGGGTTCTTCAATCTTGGCACCGCCGTTCCAGTGCCCACGAGGGGCAGGGGAATCGCCCTGGGGCGAGTCCCTCAAGAGAAAGCCGCAAGCGGCTTTCTCCAGCTGCGAGCGACGGCGTCGAACCTGGACACACTCCTCGATCGGGGGTTCCGATCGAAGGGTGCGCATGCTGTTGAGTTTTCAAAGACCGTCGCACCTCTTCGGGAAGGGGATCCTTCCGTGTGGTGCGCCCAGGCTCGGATGTCCCGCTCCTGGGGCAGACGGACGAGTATAGCGCTCGATCCGACCACGGTGGAGGGGGCTGCCCGTGAGACCGGGCAGGCCCTCGACCGGCGCGGGATGCTAGCCGGTCTGCGCCCAGCGCGCGCTCAGGCCGCGATCTGCACCGTCACGGTCCGGGTTCGCGGGCGATCGTCGAAGTCGAGCAGGACGACCTGCTGCCAGGTGCCGAGGACGAGCCGGCCGCCCACGAGCGGGATCGTCTCCGATGCCCCGAGGACCGCCGCCCGGAGGTGGGCGTACGCATTCGTGTCGTGGTTGAGGCGGTTGTGCTCGTAGTCGCCGGCGACCGGAACCAGCCGCTCGAGCAGACCCTGGAGGTCGACAACCCCGCCCGGCTCGTACTCCATGGTCGTGATCGCGGCCGTCGACCCGGTCACGAACACCGTGACGACACCGCGGTCGACTCCCGTCGCGCGCACGACGCGCTCGATGCCCTCCGTGAGATCGACGATCTCGCCGTGACCCGGAGTCTCGAGCTGGAGCATGCCTCCGTGGACGGCCACGCTCAGCTCACGCGCACGCGCGCGAAGCGGCGCTTGCCGAGCTGGAGCACCCGCCCGTCGACGGTTTCGAGCGGAACATCGAGCGTGCCCGCGGCCACTGGCACACCGTCGATGCGCACTCCGCCCTGCCCCAGGCTACGGCGGGCCTCGGAGGTCGAGACCCCGAAGGCCTGCGCAAGCAGTGCCGGGAGGTGGACCTCGCCTCCGCCGGCGGCCTGCCAGCTCACCTCGGGCACATCGGCCGGAGCCTCGTGGCGGATGTGCACTCGGTCGAACGCCTCCTCGGCGGCCGCGGCCGCGGGCGCATCGTGGAAGCGGGTGACGAGGGCGCGCGCGAGCGCACGCTTGGCGTCGCGGGGCGCGGCCTCGGGCGGCGGGTCGGAATCGAGGAGCAGGCGATACCAGAGCTCGAGTGAGGGGTCGGGAAGGCTCAGGGTCCTGCCGTACATCTCCTCGGGCGACTCGGTCACGCCGATGTAGTTCCCGAACGACTTGGACATCTTCTGCACGCCGTCGACGCCCGTGAGCAGCGGCATCGTGAGGATGACCTGCTCGGGCTTCCCGTACGCACGCTGAATGTCGCGGCCGAGCAGCAGGTTGAACTTCTGGTCGGTCCCGCCGAGCTCGACGTCGGCGTCGATGGCCACCGAGTCGTAGCCCTGGAGCAGCGGGTAGAGGAGCTCGAGCACGGAGATCGGAGCCTGCGCGGCGAAGCGCTTGGCGAAGTCGTCACGCTCGAGCAGCTGGGCCACCGTGGTCGTGCGGGTGAGCCGGAAGAGCTCGGCCATCGACATGTCGAGCCACTCGCCGTTGAAGCGGACCTCGAGGTGCTCGCTGTCGAGCACCTTGGCCGCCTGCTCCTGGAAGGTCCGCGCGTTCGCATCGATCTCCTGCGGCGCGAGCACGGGACGGGTGCTCGACCGTCCGCTCGGATCGCCTACCCGGGCGGTGTAGTCGCCGACGATGAGCACGACGGTGTGACCGAGATCCTGGAACTCACGGAGCTTCTGCAGGACGACGGTGAAGCCGAGGTGAATGTCGGGGGCCGTCGGGTCGATCCCGAGCTTGACCCGTAGAGGGCGGCCGAGGGAGAGCTTGCGTTCGAGCTCGCCTTCGGGAAGGCAATCGATTGCGTTTCGGGCCAACCAGGCAGCCGCGGCCGCGGGGCTCCGGTTCTCGGGCCCCGAGTGAACCTGCGTCGGGGCCTCGGTGTCCATCCGGGCCAATGCTAGACTCTCGCGCCGCCGACCGGACGGCCCTGCCGCCGCTGTCCTCCGGCCCGACCCCGCGCCCAGCGGCCCGGGAGCGCCTCCGGCGCACCTTCGATCGCATGAGCGATGACGTCCAACACCCGCAGGCGGGCCGAGACCCTCGCGCCCCGATTCCCTTCCGCCGGCCGCGCCGCCGGCGTTTGGGCAAGAACGGCCTCCCGAAGCCCCGCGTTCGCAAGCTTCGCCTGCTGGCCATCCTGACCGGGCTCGGCGCACTCGCGGTGGTCTCCACCGTGTTCGGGATGATGATGGCCGTCGCCTCCGATCTCCCGCAGCTGGAGAACCGCGCGCAGTACAGGAGCGAGCAGAACTCCTATCTGTACGACGACCACTGGCGGCCGATCGGCCTCTTCGCCCCGCCCGATCACGTCGTCATCGACCAGTACAGCGACATCGCCCCGGCCATGCAGGACGCGATCATCTCGGTCGAGGACAAGCGCTTCATGAGCGACTCCGGCGTCGACCTCCGCGGCCTGGCGCGCGCCTTCGCCGCCGATGTCACCGGCAAGGCCCGGCAGGGCGCCTCGACCATCGCCGAGCAGTTCGTCAAGAACGCTCTCGCCGAGCAGAACAACCGCACTATCTTCGAGAAGCTCCGCGAGGCCGCTCTCGCCTACCACCTGACCCGCAAGTGGTCCAAGCAGAAGATCCTCACCGAGTACCTGAACTCGATCTACTTCGGGAATGGCGCCTACGGCATCGAGTCCGCCGCGCGCGTGTACTTCGGCCGCGAGCATCACCTCTACTCCCAGCCTGCGGTCGGGACGACCTCGACCAGCTCGAGCAGCGCCGCCACCACTCCGGGCTGTGGCGACACCGGCCCGGGCGGCGAGACGCTGCCCAAGTGCGCGTCGGTGCTCGCTCCCTGGGAGGCCGCGCTGCTCGCCGGCATGGTCGCCGACCCGAGCGCCTACGATCCCATCGCCCATCCTCAGGCGTCGCGGGAGCGGCGCAACCTCGTCCTGGCGGACATGCTCGCGCAGAGGTACATCACCGCCCCGCAGTACGCGGAGGGGATCGCCAAATCGCTGCCGACCGCGGCCGACATCCAGCAGCCCTCCGAACCCTCGGCGGCCCCGTATTTCACGAGCTGGCTGCGGCCCCAGATCCTCGCCGCCATGGGACTCGGGCACGGCGTCCCGTCGAACGTCGCCGAGTACCGGGCCTACTACGGCGGGCTGAGGATCCGCACCACGCTCGACCTGAAGCTCCAGGAGACGGCGGACCAGGTGATCTCCCAGGATCTGCCGTACACGCCCGGCGGTCCCGTCGCCTCCCTCGTGGCCATCGACAACAAGACAGGCGAGGTCCGGGCCATGGTCGGCGGCCCGGTGGTGAACGGGCAGGAGGACTACCAGCAGTTCCCGTTCAACCTCGCCACCGAAGGCCACCGGCAGCCCGGCTCGGCCTTCAAGCCGTTCACGCTCGCGGTCGCGCTCGAGTCCGGCTTCGGGCCCGATTCCCTGTTCGTCTCCGCTCCCGCTGACTTCATCGTCCCCAACAGCGCGGGCAAGGAGCACTTCATCGTCCACAACTTCGGCAACACCTACTCGGGGTCGATCTCGCTGGCCAACGCCACGGCCATCTCCGACAACTCGGTCTACGCCCGGCTCGGCATCCAGGCCCTCGCCTCACACGGTGGGACCCCGCGGATCGCCCACCTGGCCCATGCCATGGGCATCCGCTCGTCCCTGTCGACGAACTACGCGATGATCCTCGGGGGCCTGAAGGAGGGCGTCACCCCGCTCGACATGGCTCACGCCTACGAGACCTTTGCCACCGGCGGCAGGCGGGTGTTCGACAACACGCTCGGAGCCCCGGACGAGGGCCCCACGGGCATCGCCCAGGTCCAGTGCTACGAGATCGCCTGCCACGGCAAGCGCAACCTCGTCGACCACCCGCAGTACGAGCGGATCCTCCCCCCGGCGATCGCCGCGGGCGTCCACAACATCCTCCAGGGCGTGGTCGAATACGGGACGGGCACGAAGGCCGCGATCTCTGGCGTCGACGTGGTCGGCAAGACGGGCACGACGAGCAATTACGGCGACGCCTGGTTCGTTGGCTGGACCCCCCAGATCACAGTCGCCGTGTGGGTCGGCGTGCCGGCCAAGCTCGTCTCCATGGCGACGAACTTCGACGGCGGACCTGTCGAGGGCGGCACCTACCCGGCGATCATCTGGCACGACTTCGTCACCCAGGCACTGCAGATCCTGGCCAGCGAGGCGCCCGGGCGTAAAGGCTCGTCGAGCACGACGAGCACGACGACGGGCACGCTGGGCTCGGGCGGCGGGACGACGAGCGTGACGCCGTCGAGCGGCTCCGGGGGGACCACGACCCCGACGACGACGCCGACGACTCCGACCACGCCGACCCAGAACGGGACCGGAGGCACGACCGGCAACGGGGGCACAGGCGGCGGGACCGGTGGAGGCACAGGCGGAGGCACGGGCGGCGGGACCGGCGGAGGCACGGGCGGCGGGGCCGGCGGAGGCACGGGCGGCGGGGCCGGCGGAGGCACGGGCGGCGGGGCCGGCGGAGGCACCGGTGGGAGCGGTGGCAGCGGGGGCACTGGACTCGGCGGCGGCCCCGGCGGCGGGACCGCGGGCGGCGGGGCCACCGGGCCCGGCGGCTAGCCCATCCGGCCGGCTAGCTGGCACGAACGCGGCGTGAGACGAACCGGCTGGCGGCCGCGCTGAAGCGCCAGGGGAGCTCGGCCGCCTTGGTGATCCCGATGCGGCGATCGACGGCGATGTCGACCGCGCGCCAGTCAGGCGGGCGGGGTTCGATCACGATCGGCCCGCGCGTGAGATCGCTCCCGTTGTGCTCGAGCTCGATCCCGAGCGCCTGGGTCAGCTTCCCCGGACCCGAGCACAGCGCTCGCACCGGCTCCACCCCGCGACGGACGCGCATGAGCTCGATCCCGGCCAGGGGCTCGAGCGCGCGGATGAGCACGGCCGCGCCGATCCCCTCGGGCTCGCAAACCGCGTTGAGCAGGGCGTGGATCCCATAGGAGCGGTAGACGTAGGCCATGCCGGGCGCCCCGAAGAGAACGCGCGTGCGCGGGGTCAGCCCGACGAACGCGTGACAGGCGGGCTCCGAGTCGTGGTAGGCCTCTGTCTCGACAATCACCCCCGAGCAGCCGCCGTGGGCGACGACGCAGCCGATGAGATCCCGCGCCACCTCGAGCACAGGGCGCGCATAGAAGCGCCGGTTCACCGGTCGGCGGAGGCCGCCACGGCGGCGCGCAGCACGTCGAGCTGCTCGCGAACGCGCCCGAGGCTCGTTCCGCCCTCCGACAGCTTGGACTCGAGCCACGCGCGCTGCTCGAGCACGGCGTAATACTCCTCGTCGAGGACGGGCGAGCTCGCGGCCAGCTCCTCGCGGTTGAGCTCCGACAGGGGCTTGCCCTGGCCGATCGCCATGCGCACGAGGCCGGCCACGACGCCGTGGGCCTCACGAAACGGGACGCCGCGGCGCACGAGCAGATCGGCGATGTCGGTGGCGGCAAGGAACTCATCGCCGGCGGCGGCCGCCAGGCGCTCGCGGCGGAACTCGATGCCCGACAGCATGCCCTGGGCGGCGGCGAGCGAGAGCTCGAGCGTGTCGACAGCGTCGAAGAGGTGCTCCTTGTCCTCCTGCATGTCCTTGTTGTAGGTCAAGGGCAGCGCGTGCATGACCCCGTGGAGCCCACTGAGATGGGCGACGAGCCGCGGCGCCTTGGCGCGGAGCAGCTCCGCGGCGTCCGGGTTCTTCTTCTGGGGCATGATCGAGGACCCCGACGCCCAGGCATCGGAGACCTCGCAGAAGCCGAACTCGTCGCTCGACCACAGGACGATCTCCGCGCCAAGCCGCGAGAGGTGCGTGGCGCAGGTGGCCGCCGCGGCGAGATAGTCGAGCACGAAATCCCGGTTGGAGACGGCGTCGATCGAGTTGGCCACCACCGTGGTGAAGCCGAGCTCGCGGGCCACAAAGCGCCGGTCGGTCTCGAAGTTCACGCCGGCGAGCGCGCCCGCCCCAAGCGGTAGCGGACCGGTGGCGGCGACGACAGCCTGCAAGCGCGTCCGGTCACGCAGGAGCATCCAGGCATAGGCCAGGAGGTGGTGGGAGAGATACACGGGCTGCGCGCGCTGGAGGTGGGTGTAGCCCGGCATCGCCCAGTCGAGATGGCGCTCGGCGACCTCGATCACCGTCCCGATCAGCGACTCGACGAGCTGTGTGGCGCGGCCGGCGTGGGCACGCGTAAACAGAGCCATGTCGGTGGCCACCTGGTCGTTGCGCGACCGGGCCGTGTGCAACTTCCCCCCCACACGGCCGGCCAGCTCGGTGACCCGCCGCTCGATCGCCATGTGGATGTCCTCGTCGCCCTCGGCGAAGGGGAAGGCGCCATCGCGGAGCTCTCCGGCGATCTGCTCGAGCGCGCGGTTGAGCTCGTCACGCTCGGCCTCGGAGATGATCCCCTGGGCGGCGAGCATGGCCGCGTGCGCGCGCGACTGTTCGACGTCGTAGGGCCCGAGGCGCCAGTCGAAGCGCAGCGAATCGTTGAGAGCGCGGAAGTCGGCGTGCTGGGGCTCGGCGAAGCGCGACATCGAAGCGGCCATGGTACGGGCCGCGGGCACAGGGCCGCTCGGACGCTCAGCCCCGAACCGCGGTGACCGAGCCCGACTGGAGCACCGCGCGCAGTGAGACGGCCACGCGCTCCACCTGGTCAGTGGTCATGTGGGGGAAGAAGGGCAGGGCGATCGACCGCGCGGCGACGTCCTCGCAGACCGGGAACTCGCCCTCGCGGTGCCCGAAGCGCTCGCGGTAGAAGCTCATGAGATGCACGGCCGGAAAGTAGGGCTTGCTCGGAATCCCCCGGGCGCCGAGCGCCCGCACGGTCTCGTCGCGATCCACGCCGCGAGGCAGCTGCACGACGAAGACGAACCACCCGCGCTGCACCCCGCCCGCGTCTTCACACGGGAGGTCGAGGCCCTCGATGTCGCGCAGGGCGTCTCGATAGCACCCGGCCACCCGGGCGCGGCCCACGAGCATGTCCTCGAGCCGGTCGAGCTGAGCGAGCCCGAGGGCGCAGGCGAGATCCGAGAGGCGGTAGTTGAAGCCGAGGCGGTCGTGGTCGAGCCACCCCATGTCGGGCGCACGCCCCTGATTGCGCTCGGAATCAACGCGCTGCTTGAGCGCGGGATCGGCGGTCGTGACCATCCCACCCTCGCCGGTCGTGAGCTGTTTGTTCGGATAGAAGCCGAACACGGCGGGATGAGCTCCGGCGCCCACCGGCGTACCGTCGGCGTGGCGGGCGCCGAGGGCCTCGCAGGCGTCCTCGACAATCGGCAGCCCGAGGCGCTCGAACGCCGCGATGTCGGCCGGGTAGCCGAACACGTGCACGGGGAGGACCGCGGCCGTGCGCTCGCTCACAGCCGCCGCGGCGGCGTCGGGATCGAGATTGAGCGTGACCGGGTCGATGTCGGCGAACACCGGCCGCGCGCGCTCGTAGAGAGCCACGTTGGCACTGGCCACGAAGGAGAACGGCGTCGTCACCACCTCGTCACCGTCGCCCACCCCGACCGCCCTCAGCGCCAGGTGAAGGCCGGCCGTCCCACTCGAGACCGCGGATGCGTGGGACGCGGCGACGCGCACGGCGAACGCGCGCTCGAACTCGCCCAGGAGCGGGCCGAGCGAGAGGTGACCCGAGCGCAGGACCTCGAGGACTCGGTTCTCCTCGGCCTCTCCGAGCACGGGCTGGGCCAGGGGGATCGGGTCGAGCGCGGGGTGGCTCATCCGGGGCGATCCGCCCGGCCTAGGCAGAATTTCCCCGGGAGGCCGGCGCCCGCTCTTGCGCCTCTTCGCTGCGCCGTCCGGCCTGCATGCCGAACTCGAGGGAGTCGACGAGCGCCTCCCACGAGGCCTCGATCACGTTCTCGGAGACGCCGATCGAGCCCCATACCGTGTCGCCGTCGGAGGCGTCGAGGAGCACGCGGGTGACCGCGCCTGTCCCCTTGCTCTCGTCGAGGATCCGCACCTTGAAGTTGACGAGGTCGATGTCGCGCAGGTGCGGATGGATCTCCACGAGCGCGTCACGCAGAGCCCGGTCCAGCGCGTTGACCGGGCCGTTGCCCTCGGCGGTGCGCACGAAGCGCTCGCCGTCGATCCAGATCTTGATCGTGGCCTCGGTCTCGACCCGGCCGTCCGCCCGCTTCTCGACGATCGCCCGCCACGACTCGAGGGTGAAGAGCGGCTCGTACTCGCCCGTCTCCTTGCGGAGCAGGAGCTCGAACGACCCGTCGGCGGCCTCGTAGTGGTAGCCGGCGTGCTCGAGGGCCTTGACCCGCTCGACCACGCGCGAGGCGACGGCATCGTCGAGCTTGATGCCGGCATCCTGGGCCCGGGCGAGCACCGTCCCCTTCCCGCTCAGCTCGGAGATGAGCAGCTCGCGATGGTTCCCCACGAGCGCGGGATCGATGTGCTCGAACGTGGCCGGGTCGGCGTTGACCCCGGCCACGTGCATCCCGCCCTTATGGGCAAAGGCGTTGCGCCCGACGTAGGGCTGGTCGGGATCCGGCGTGAAGTTGAGCAGCTCGTCGAAGAAGTGGGCGCCCGGGGCGAGCGAGGCCAGCTGCCCTGCCGTCAGACACTCGTAGCCGAGCTTCAGCTGGAGGTTGGGGACGATCGTGACCAGGTTCGCATTCCCGCACCGTTCGCCGTAGCCGTTCATCGTCCCCTGCACGTGGGTCGCGCCGCTCTGCACGGCGGCCAGTGAGTTGGCCACGCCGCATCCGGCATCGTCGTGGCAGTGGATGCCCACCCGCACGCCGGCCGATCGCATCGCGGCCACAACGTCGGCCATGGCCAGCGCGATCCGGTCCGGAAGCGTGCCCCCGTTGGTGTCGCAGCAGGCGACCGTCTCGGCCCCTGCCTCGGCGGCGGCGCGCAGGCACTGCAGCGCGTAGTCGGGATCGTCGGCGAAGCCGTCGAAGAAGTGCTCCGCGTCGTAGACGACCCGCTTGTCCTGCCCGACGAGGAAGGCGACCGACTCGGCGATCATGCGGAGGTTCTCCTCGCGGCCGACCCTGACGACCTTGTCGAGGTGCAGCGCCCAGGTCTTGCCGACCAGCGTGCACACCGGCGCGAAGCTCTCGGCGAGGATGCGCAGAGCCGGATCCTCGCCCGCCTCGAGGTCCCGGCGCCGGGTCATGCCGAAGGCGGCGACTTCGGCATGGCGGAAGCGCTCGGCGCCGAGCAGCTCGAAGAGCTCCATCTCCTTCGGGTTCGAGCTCGGGAAACCGGCCTCGATGAGGTCGATCCCCAGCTCGTCGAGGCGGTGGGCGACGCGCAGCTTCTCCTCGGCCGAGAGCGACATGCCCTCGCCCTGCATGCCGTCGCGCAGGGTCGTGTCGTAGAGCTGGATCTTCGTCATGGCACCGTGCCGGGGCCCGGATCAGGCCTTGCTCGGCACCTTGACGACGTCGATCCAGTCGGCGTACCGGCTGTCGCGACCGTGCAGCGCGTCGTCGAAGACGCGCTGGAGCTCGCGCGTGATCGGACCCGGCTCACCGGCACCGATGCGATGGTCGTCGATCTCCCGGACCGGCACGAGCTCGGCGGCCGTGCCCGACATGAAGACCTCGTCGGCCAGGTAGAGCTCGGCCCGGGCGATGTCGCGCTCGAGCACCTCATAGCCGAGATCGTGGGCGATGGCGATGATCGACTTGCGGTTGATCCCGTCGAGGATCCCGGCAGTCTGCGGCGGGGTGAGGATCCGCCCCTCCCGCACGGCGTAGATGTTCTCGCCCGAGCCCTCGGACACGCATCCGTGGGCGTCGAGGAGGATGGCCTCCTCGTAGCCCGCCTTGTGGGACTCGATCTTGGCCAGCACGCTGTTGAGGTACTGGCCGGAGGCCTTGGCGTGCGGGATGAGCGAATCCGGCGAGATGCGCCGCCAGCTCGACACCTTGGCGCGCACGCCGCTGCGCTTGCCCTCCTCGCCGAGGTAGGCGCCCCACGGCCAGACCGCGATCGAAACCTCGACGGGCGCGTCGAGCGGGAAGAGCCCCATCTGGCCGTAGCCCCGGAAGGCGATCGGGCGGATGTAGCACTCGCGCAGCTCGTTGGCCGCGATGAGCTCGTGCGTGGCCGCCCGCAGCTCCTCGAGCGTGTACGGGATGGGCATGTAGTAGAGCTCGGCCGACTTGAACAGGCGGTCGAGGTGGTCGCGGTGGCGGAAGATGCCGGGGCCCTGGGCGGTGTCGTAGGCGCGGATCCCCTCGAACACTCCGGTTCCGTAGTGCAGCCCGTGCGTCAATACGTGGACCTTCGCGTCCTCCCAGGCCACCAGTTCACCGTTGTGCCAGATGAGGTCCGCTTGTTCCACGACTGCCGCTCCTCTTTAGAGGTTTGCCAAAACGGCCTGGGTGGCCTCTGTCGTACTTGCTCCGCCCCCCAGGTCGGGTGTGCGCAGGCCGCCGGCGAGCGCCCGATCCACGGCCGATTCTACCGCCGCGGCCTCGGCTTCCATGGATAGTCCGTGGCGGAGCATCATGGCCGCGGAGAGGAACATCGCCAGGGGGTTGGCGGCACCCGTGCCGACGATGTCCGGAGCCGAACCGTGCACCGGCTCGAACATCCCGGGACCGTCGAGGCCCAGGGAGGCGCTCGGCAACATGCCGATCGAACCGGTGAGCATCGCGGCTTCATCGCTGAGGATGTCGCCGAACATGTTCTCGGTCAGGATCACGTCGAAGTGACGGGGCGCGGCGACGAGGCGCATGGCGGCGTTGTCGACCAGGAGGTGCTCGAGCTCGATGTTGGGGAACTCGCGCCCATGGATCTCGTGGACGACAGCGCGCCAGAGGCGACTCGTCTCCAGCACGTTGGCCTTGTCGACGCTCGTGACCCGTGACCGCGCGGCGCCGAAGGCAATGCGGGCGATCCGCTCGATCTCCGCCCGCGTGTACACGCACATGTCGGACGCCGCGTCCTCCGTGCGCGTCTTCTCGCCGAAGTAGATGCCGCCCGTGAGCTCGCGGACGACGAGCAGGTCCGTGCGCTCGATCACCTCGCGCTTGAGCGGACTGGCGTCGTAGAGGGCGGGGACGGGGCGGACAGGCCGGAGGTTGGCGAACAGCCCGAGCCCCTTGCGCAGACCGAGCAGGCCCTGCTCGGGGCGAGGCCTGGCCGGGTCCGTGGTGTCCCACTTCGGTCCCCCGACGGCCGCGAGGAGGACAGCGTCGGCGCCCCGGCACGCGGCGAGCGTGTCATCGGTCAGCGCGGTCCCGTGGGCGTCGATCGAGGCGCCACCGAAGACGTGCTCCTCGTAGTCGAAGCTGGCGACGGCGTTGAGGACCTGGACGGCGGGAGCGGTGATCTCGGGGCCGATGCCGTCGCCGGGGAGCAGCACGATGCGCGGTGTCATGGCGCGGCACGCTAGCGGGTGGGCGCGGCGTGGCCGATGCGACCCGCCGCTGTTCCTTCAGTGACCCTTGCCGTGCGGGTTCGCGCTCGTCCCGGGGGTCGACCCGGCCGAGGGGCGGTCGTTGCCGTCCCGGAGTACGGGCTCGTCGAGGTGGATCCAGGGCGGGTGGTCGAGGAACCGGTCGAGGTGGTCGAGCCGCCGGGCCCGGGGCCCTCGCTGGGAATCGACGCGGTTTCTACAGCGCCGTCGTGACCGGGCCGGAACGCTCCCGATCCGCCTCGTAAGCGACGATCGACGCCTCGGCCTCGAGCGTGAGCCCGATATCGTCGAGGCCGCCCAGGAGCCGCCGCTTGATATCCGGATCGATCTCGAAGCGCGCGGTCCCGACCCGGCCATCCGGGCCGGGTGCCCGCCAGCGAACCTCCTGGGCCGCGAGGTCGACCTGCGCCTGGCCCGCCTCGCGGATCGCCGCGCACGCCTCCTCGTCCAGCTCGACCGGCAGGAGCCCGATCTTGGTGCAGTTGGACCGGAAGATGTCCGCGAAGCTCGGCGCGATGATGGCCTGGAACCCGTAGTCCTCCAGGGCCCAGGGGGCGTGCTCCCGGCTCGATCCGCAGCCGAAGTTGCGGCCGGCCAGGAGGATCGGATTCCTGGGCAGCTCCCAGCCCGGCTCCTTGGCCCAGTCATAGAAGAGGAACTCGCCGAAGCCGGTCCGCTCGACACGCTTGAGGAATTGCTTGGGGATGATCTGGTCGGTGTCGATGTCGTCGCGGTTGAGCACGGACACCCGGCCGGTGATGGTCTCGATCGCTCGCATCAGCCCTCCCAGTTCCGGATGTCGACGAACCGCCCCCGGATCGCGGCCGCGGCCGCCATCTGCGGAGACACGAGATGCGAACGCGCGCCGCGACCCTGGCGGCCCTCGAAGTTGCGGTTCGAGGTCGAGGCCACGCGCTCACCCGGTGCGGCGATGTCCGGGTTCATGCCCAGGCACATCGAGCAACCGGCGCCGCGCCAGTCGAAGCCGGCGCGCCTGAACACCTCGTCGAGGCCCTCGGCCTCGGCCTGAGCTTTGATCTGCTGGGAGCCCGGGACGACCATGGCGTAGACGCTGCTCGCCACCTTGTGGTCGCCGACCACGGCGGCGGCGGCGCGCAGGTCTCCGATGCGCGAGTTCGTGCACGAGCCGATGAACACGCGATCGAGCGTGATCTCCTCGATCGGCGTGCCCGGCGCCAGCCCCATGTACTCGAGAGCGCGCTCGTCCTGCTCGGAGTGCGGCTGAGGGACGGCGTCGGTGACCTGGACGACCATCCCGGGGTTTGTCCCCCAGGTGACCATCGGGCTGATCGCGTCCGCGTCGACGACGACCTCGCGGTCAAAGCTCGCATCTGAATCCGTGCTCAGGTCGCCCCACGCCTCGGGAATCTCGGCGGGCGCGGCCGGTTTGCTGAGGACCCATTCGAACGTCGTGTCGTCCGGGGCGATCATTCCGGCGCGCCCGCCGCCCTCGATCGTCATGTTGCAGACGGTCATCCGGCCCTCCATGGAGAGCGCCTCGATGGCCGGCCCGGAGAACTCGACGACGTGCCCGACCGCGCCGGCGACCCCGATCTGCCCGATCGTGGCCAGGATCAGGTCCTTGGCCGTCACGCCATGCCCGAGCGCGCCCTCATAGCGGATGCGCATCGACTTCGGCTTGGTCTGGACCAGGCACTGGGTGGCGAGGACGTGCTCGACCTCGCTCGTCCCGATGCCGAACGCGAGAGCACCGAAGGCCCCGTGGGTCGCCGTGTGCGAGTCGCCACACACGATCGTCATCCCGGGCTGCGTGACGCCGAGCTCAGGCCCGATCACGTGGACGATCCCCTGCTGCTCGGAACCGAGCGAGTACACGGGGATGCCGAACTCCTCGCAGTTGCGCTCGAGCGTCTCCACCTGAACGCGGGAGAGCTCGTCGCGAATGCGCGCGGCCACCGGCGTGCCGTCGGTGGGCACGTTGTGATCCGCCGTGGCCAGCGTCCGGTCGGGGCGGCGCACGGAGCGTGCCGCGAGGCGTAGGCCGTCGAAGGCCTGTGGACTCGTGACCTCGTGGACGAGGTGGAGGTCGATGTAGAGCAGACCCGGAGCGACCTCGTGGGCCTCCCAGATCTTGTCGAAGAGGGTCTTGGCCATGCTCGTCTAGCTCCTTCGCAGGCCGGCGCTCACCACGGCAAGCAGAATGGCCTCCTCGGTTCCGGGGTTCTCGAATTGATGGGGCAGGTCGGCGTCGAAGGTGACGCAGTCGCCGGCGGCAAGCTGGTGGCGGTGCCCGTCGCAATGCAGGACGACCGCGCCCGCCTCCACGAGCGCCGTCTCCCGGCTGCCCGGCTCGTGCATCGGAGGGTCGCCGGGCCCACCGGTGACCGCCCCCGGGGCGAGCCTATGCCGGGACAGCTCGGCCCGCTGGCCGGGCAGCGGTGGGGTCAAGATCTCGTAACTGTGGCCGTGGGCGTGAGCCGGGCCGGCGCGCCGCTCGCGCCGGCGCACGACCGACACCGCCCCATCCTCGTCGAGGCGCAGCAGCTGAGAGAGGCGCAGCTCAAGGCCGGAGGCGATCCGAGTCGCGATCTGAAGCGTTGGGCTGGTCTCCCCCCGCTCGACCTGAGAGAGCATCGGGGCGCTAACGCCCGAGCGCACGGCAAGGTCGCGAAGCGAGAGGTCCATCGCCTCGCGAAGAGCGCGAATGCGGGGTCCGACGCCGTCGATGGGCCGCGGAGCCTGGGTCGTGCTCATACGAACGTACGTTATCACGTACAGGACACCGATCCCCCAGGACAGCCACTAGCCTGCCCTCCCGATGCTGACTCGACCAGATGTGCTCGTGCTCGGCGGGGGCGGTGTGCTCGGCGAGGCGTGGATGATGGGCGTGCTCGCAGGGATCGAGGACGCCACCCATTTCGACCTGCGCCGGTGCGAAGGGTTCGTCGGGACCTCGGCCGGGGCGATCGTGGCCGCGCACCTGGCCGCCGGAAACCGCCCGCGCCGCCCGACACGGACCGGCGCGGACGTCGAGGCGCCGGCGGTCCGACCGGTCGACGGGCTCGCGGCGGCAGCGCTCGTGGCGGCGCGGCGAGCCGGGGCCTTCGCCCTCAGCGCGGGCGCGGCCTTCGCGCCCCTGGCCCTCGGAGTTGCCGCGCCGGGTGGAGCGGTCCTGCGGGCGCTCATGCTCCGGCGTCTCCCCCGTCCGGCCTCGACTCTCGACACGCTCCATCGGCACGTGGCGAGCTCGGGTGCTCGGTTCGATGGCCGGCTCCGCGTGGCCACGGTCGACCGCCGTACGGGGCGTCGGGTCGTCTTCGGCAGCCCACGGGCGCCGCGCGCGAGCGTGGCGGACGCCGTCACCGCGTCGTGCACCGTGCCCTGGCTCTTCGCGCCCGTGGACATCGCCGGGCGCGAGTACGTCGACGGCGGCGTCTGGAGCCCGACCAACCTCGACGCGGCCCCCGCCGGCCGTGACACCCACGTCCTGTGCCTGCATCCGACCGCCAACATCGTCGGCTCGCACCCCGCGCTCGGCGTCATCCGCCGAGTCGGCCGCACCGCCGTGTCGCTCGAGGCGCTCGTCGTTCGCCGTCGCGGCGCGCGCGTGCAGTGGGTGGCGCCGGACGCAGCCTCGGCCGCGGCGATGGGGAGCAACTTCATGGACCGCGCGCCGCGTGGCCACGTCCTCGCCGCCGGCTACCGGCAGGGACTCTACGTCGGCCGCCACGGCGTGCAATAGACGCTGTCATGCGCCGGCGCGCGAAACTTCGCCCCCTGATCGCGGTTGTGAGCACTGTGAAGCGTCCCCTGCGGATAATGGCGGTTCTCGTCGTTCTCCTCGTCGCCCTCGTCGCCGCGGCGAGCGCGCAGGCTGCCTTTCCCGGCGGCAATGGGCTTCTCGCCGTCCAGCCGCTCGGCGGCGGGGGTCTCATCCTCATCGACGCGCACGGCAAGCACCGCCAGCTCGTCTGCACGGACAAGACGGTGTGCGGACAGCCGGCCGGGCCGCGCTTCTCCCCAAACGGCCGCGAAATCGTCTTCGCCGACGCGGGCACGCACAGCCCGCTCGTGCTGGGCGCCGACGGAACGTGTCTGTGGTGCCTGCTCGGCAACCGGCTGACGAGCCTCGCGGGATCCACGCCGGCGTTCACGTCGAGCGGCCTCACACTCACGCTCTCCACCAAGTCCGGCCTGTGGCAGACGCCGTTGACCCCAGGTGCCACGCACGAGGTGGCGGCGGGGAAGATCACCGGGGCGGTGTGGTCCTCTACCGGTGCACTTGCCTTCGTCAGCAACGGCGCCATCTGGCTCTCCACCCACGGCGGGGTGCCGCAACGGCTGCTCGCCGGCAGCGAGCCGAACTTCGCCCCGGGCGGGCAGCGTCTGACCTTCGTTCACGACGGCTGGATCTGGGTCATCGGGCTTCCCCGCGGCAATCCGCGCCGGCTCGTCAGGGGCGGCGCTCCCGCCTACTCCCCCAACGGGCGCACGATCGCCTTCCTCGCCCACGGCGGCCATGTTTTCCTCGTGGCTCAGGGCGGCGGCCGCCTCCGGCTCGTCCCGGGCGTCCGGGGGCGGACGCTCGACTGGCAACCGCTACCGAGCCACTCTCCGGCTCGCTGCACCGTCCCGCCCGGCTCGACCGTCGTGGCCAGGTCGCCCGAGGCGATCGTCACCTTCAACTCGGGCACCCCGGCCACGCCGTGGTACGGCTGCCTGGTCGCCACCGGGGTGCGCCGCCCGCTCGTGCGGGTCCCCGCCGTCGGCGCCGGCGACGAGAACACCCTCGTGGGCGCCGCGCTCACCGGTCGCTTCGTCCTGCTTTCCACCTCCTACAGGACCGTCGCGAGCTGTCGCAACATGGTCCTGCGCGTCGATCTCGGCAACGCCGCCGCGGCCCAGCAGCTCTACGCGCATTCCTGCGACCCGGGCCTTCAGGGCATCGACGACCTCGGGCTCGACTCGAGCGGCTTCGCAACCTGGCGAGCGCGGGAGCGCGTCGCCTCGGCGCAGGCCTTCGTCGGGCTCTCCTGCGCGTCGACGGCGCTGTGCGTGGCCGTCGACGGCAAAGGGAACGCGGCCACTTCAGCCGCGCCGTCCAGCGGCGCCGCGGCGTGGTCGCTGGCCAAGGTGACCCCGGCGTTCGCCGACGTCACGTGCGTGAACGGGCCACTCTGCGTGGGGATCAATGGCGCGACGGTCATCACCTCGACGAACCCGGCCGGCGGCGCCTGGGCGAGCCCCGTGACGGTGGATCTCGCCCCGCTCGTCGCCGTGTCGTGCGACCCCACGGGGAGCCTGTGCGCGGCGCTCGACAGCGCGGGCAACGTTCTCACGTCGACCGATCCGGCGGGCGGGGCCACGACGTGGCACGCGACATCCGCGGCTGCGAGTGGCGTCCTGACGAGCATCTCCTGCCCGACGTTCACGCTGTGCCTCGCCGTCGGGCAGGATGGCCAGGTCGCGTACAGCGCCAACCCGGCGGCGGCGACACCCGTGTGGACGACCTACACGGGTGGGTCAGGCACGGCCACCCTGCTCGGCGTGACCTGTCCCACGAGCTCGTTCTGTCTGGCCACCGACGGGGCCGGCGACGTGCTCACGACGACGGCCCCGACCGCCGGAACCGCCTGGGCGCTGAAGTCGATCGCCGGCGAGACGGGAGCTCTCTACCAGCCTGCCTGCGACGTGGCGCATGACCGCTGCTCCGTGCGAGACACCGCGGGGAACATCGCCACGTCGGCCACTCCGGACACGGCGGGCACGTGGAGCGTCGTCCACGTCGGAAACCCGCTGACCGCCCTGGCCTGCCCCGCGAGCGGCCTGTGCCTCGCCACCGACGCCATGGGCAACATCTACAGCTCGGCGAGCCCGTCGACGCCCGGAACCTGGACCCCGACCCCCGTCGACGTCCCCTTCTGCGCTCCGTGCATTGCCGAGCAGCTCTACGTCCAGGACGACCGCGGCCGCCAGGCCATCGACACCGAGCTCCCGGGATCCGGGACGGTCGTCGGCAACGTCGCCCTGGCCGGGAACTCGCGGACGGTCACCTGGACCGACAACGGGATCTCCGCCTTCGCGTACACGCTTCGCTGAGGACGGCGGTCCCCCGTCTCGTCCCGGGCCGTCACGTCCGGGCCGTCTGTGTCGTCTCTCTGATGACGCCGGCCGACGAGAGGACGTGACCGATGAGCGCAGAGCAGTGGCAGTCAGACCAATTCGAGACCCACCGGCCGTATCTCCGGGCGGTGGCCGGCAAGATCCTCGGCTCCACGGCCGAGGCCGACGACGCGGTTCAGGAGGCGTGGCTGCGCGTCAACCGCGCCGACACCGACGCAATCGAGAACCTGCGCGCGTGGCTCACCACGATCGTGAGCCACATCTGTCTCGACATGCTGCGCGCGCGCCGGCGTCGCCGGGAGGAGCTCGTCGACGGGTGGCTGCCCGAGCCGATCATCAGGATCGACGACGACAGCGATCCCGCCCACGCTGCCCTCGTGGCCGACTCGGTGGGACTGGCGCTCATGACCGTGCTCGAGACGCTCGCACCCGCCGAACGCCTGGCCTTCGTCCTCCACGACGTCTTCGACGTGCCCTTCGAGGAGATCGCCCCGATCGTCGACCGCAGCGTTCCCGCGACGCGTCAGCTCGCCAGCCGCGCCCGCCGTCGCGTGCGCGGCGCGGCTGGCGAGCTGCCGCAGCTCGGCGTCGCCGAACAGCGCCGGGTCGTCGAGGCGTTCCTGAGGGCCGCCCGCGACGGCGATTTCGAGGCGCTCCTCGAGGTCCTCGATCCCGACGTCGTCTTCCGCGGGGATGCCGGAACGACGGGGCCGCCGGTGCCAGAGGAGCTTCGCGGCTCGAGGCCGGTCGCGGAGCTCGTCCTGGCCCGCGGCACGCCCATGGCCCCGCTCGGCCGGCCGGCCATCGTCAACGGCCGGCCGGGGGCGGTGGTCGCGCTGCCCGACAGGGTCGTCTCGGTCGTCGCCTTCACGATCGCCGGCGGCCGGGTCGTCGAGATGGACCTCGTGGTCGACCCGGAGAAGCTGCGCTCGGTGCGGGTCTGAGGCTCAGGGGGCACGGATGGGCTCGGCCGCGGAGGCCGTCGCCGCCTCGGCCTCGGCCATGATCCCCCTACGCCGGACGGCGTTGGAGAGCGCGCGCACATAAGCGCGACCCGCGGCCTCCAGGATATCCGTGGACACGCCCTGGCCTGAGCCGCTCACGCCGCCGACCTCCAGTACGACCGAGGTCTCGCCCAGGGCGTCCTGGCCGCCGGTCACCGCGTCGACGCGGAACTCGCGCAGGCGCGCGTCCGCTCCCGTGGCGGCGTTGATGGCCCGGAAGATCGCGTCGACGGGGCCGTCGCCGGTGAACGAGCCCGTGACCTCCTCGCCGGCCGGCATCCGGATGCCGACGGTCGCGTGGGGCGGCCGGCGGGAGGAGGCCTCGACGTCGAACCACTCGAGCGCGTAGCCCGCGAGCTCCTCGCGGAGCTCGTCGGTCACGAGCGCCTCGAGGTCCATGGCCGTGATCTGCTTCTTCTTGTCCGCGATGGCCTTGAAGCGCTTGAAGGCGGTGTTCAGCCCCTGGCCCGAGAGCTCGATGCCCAAGCCGGCCAGAGCCTGTTGCAGCGCGTGCCGGCCCGAGTGCTTGCCGAGCACGATTGCGTTGGCCTCGAGGCCCACCGTGGTCGCATCCATGATCTCGTACGTCGTCCGCTCCTTGAGCACGCCGTCCTGGTGGATGCCCGACTCGTGGGCGAAGGCGTTGCGGCCGACGATGGCCTTATTGGGCTGGACGGGATAGCCGGTGAGGCGCGAGACGAGCCGTGAGGTGCGCGAGATCTCCCGCGTCGTGATGCCGGTGCTCAGCCCGACATCCGCCTCGCGGGTGTGCAGGAGCATGACGATCTCCTCGAGCGACGCGTTGCCCGCGCGCTCGCCGATGCCGTTGATCGCGCACTCGACCTGGCGCGCACCGGCGCGCAGGCCGGCGAACGAGTTGGCTACGGCGAGGCCCAGGTCGTCGTGGCAGTGCACGGAGAGCACGATGTCGCGAAGCTCGGGAACGAGCTCGTAGAGGCGGTCGAGAAAGGCCGCGTACTCGTGCGGCATCGTGTACCCGACGGTGTCGGGGATGTTGATCGTCGTGGCGCCCTCGGCGATGGCCAGGGCGCAGACCTCCGCCGTGTACTCGATGTCGGCCCGCGTCGCGTCCATGGGGGAGAACTCCACGTCGTCGACGTATTGCTTGGCGTGCGCGACGGCGGCGCGGGCCTGCCCCTTCACGTCCTCCCGCGTGCTCTGAAGCTGGTGCTGGATGTGGATATCCGAGGTCGAGATGAACGTGTGGATGCGCGGCCGGGGGGCGTCCCGGACCGCGTTCCAGGCCGCGTCGATGTCGGCCACGTGGGTCCGGGCCAGGGCGGTGATGACCGGACCGTCGACCGTCCGGGCGATCGCCTGCACGGCCTCGAAGTCGCCGGGCGAGGTGATGGGAAAGCCCGCCTCGATGATGTCGACGCCGAGCCGGGCGAGCTGCTGGGCGATCTCGAGCTTCTCCTGCGTATTCAGCGAGATGCCGGGTGACTGCTCGCCGTCACGCAGCGTCGTATCGAAGATGAGTACGCGGTTGGGGTCTTCGGGCTGGGTCATGTCGCTCCTGATGAGTCTCGATCTTGCTGCTTCTCCGGGCTGGTGTCGCGGCTACG
The DNA here is from genome assembly GCA_963795525.1 of uncultured Solirubrobacterales bacterium. GTDB lineage: Bacteria > Actinomycetota > Thermoleophilia > Solirubrobacterales > Solirubrobacteraceae > Palsa-465. The sequence goes on along the minus strand of CAWCIA010000003.1, from coordinate 1,082,830 downwards.
TGCGGCCGCCGGCGCGCTATTCCCCCCGAGGGGGGAGAATCCGGAGGAGGATTCTCTTGAGGGAATCGCGGAGCGATCCCCCGGGGAGGAGAAGAAGTCGAGGGAGAATCCAAAGGATTCTCTTGAGGGAATCGCGAAGCGATTCCCCTCGATCAAGCGCGAGCGCCATGTGCGAGAAAGCGTAGCGGCTACGGGGTGACGGTGTACCCCGCCTCGAAGCCCTCGCCGGCGACGATCTCGCCGATCACCGCCCGCGGCACGGGCGAGTCGGTCGTGATGGCCATGACGGCCAGCGCGTCCCCGTCCACGGGCGCCTCGTCGTGCTGGCGTCCGACGGCGGCCGAGATGATGTTGATACCGTGGCGGCCGAGCACGGTCCCGACATGACCGACCATGCCGGGCAGGTCGCGATAGCGCAGCACGGTCAGGCTCTCCTCGAGCTGGATGTCGAAGCGCTGACCCCACGCCTCGAGGAGATGGGGACGGTTGCGCCGGCCGATGAGCGTCCCGGCGACCCGCACGGACGCCTCACCGCACACGACGCTCACGCGGACGAGATCGGTGTAGTCGTGGGCGGTCGTGCGCTTCGTCTCGGACACCTCGATCCCACGCTCCTCGGCCATCGCCGGAGCGTTGACCTCGTTGACCTCCTCCTCGGTGTGCCCGCGCAGCATGCCGAGCAGGGCGTTGATCGTGAGCAGCCGGGTATCCCGCTCGGCCACCGCGCCGAGGAACTCGAGTTCGATGCGGTCGATCGACGAGCCCGCGGCCAGACTCACGGCAATGCGCCCGAGCGAGCGGCAGAGCGAGACGAACGGCCCCAGCACCTCCATGTCCTCGGGCGGAATCGCGGGGATGTTGACCGCGGTGCTGACCACACCTCCGGTGAGGGCGGCGACGACCTGCTCGGCCGCCTGGTAGCCGGCGCGGTCGGTCGCCTCGGCGGTCGAGGCACCGAGGTGCGGCGTGACGATGACGTTGGGATAGCCGAACAGCGGGTGATCGGTGACCGGCTCGGTGCGGAAGACGTCGAGGGCCGCGCCGGCCACCTTGCCGGAGTCGAGCGCGGCCTGGAGGTCGGCGTCGACGATGAGCGGGCCGCGGGCCACGTTGAGGATGCGCACCCCGTCCTTGCACTTGGCCAGCGCCTCGGCATCGAGCCACCCCTCGGTCTCGGGTGTCTTGGGCAGATGGAGCGTGATGAAGTCGGCCGCGGCGTACAGCTCGTCGGAGGAGGGCGCGCGCTCCACGCCGAGCTCCCGATAGCGCTCGGCCGACACGTAGGGGTCAAAGGCGACCACGCGCATCCCGAAGGAGAGGGCGCGGTGGGCCACGAGTTGGCCGATCCGGCCGAAGCCGAGAATGCCGAGCGTCTTCTCGTACAGCTCGACACCCGAGAACTTCGAGCGCTCCCACCGGCCGTCGGTCAGCGAGGCGTGGGCCTGGGGCACGTTACGGGCGAGAGCAAGCAGGAGAGCGACTGTGTGCTCGGCGGCGGTGATGACGTTCGACTGCGGGGCATTGGCCACGACGATCCCGCGCTTGGTGGCCACGGGTACGTCGACGTTGTCGACGCCGACGCCGGCGCGACCGACCGCCCGCAGGCGCGCGGCGCGCCCGAGGAGCTCGGCGTCGAGCTTGGTCGCCGAGCGAATGAGGATCCCGTCGAACTCGCCGATGCGCTCGGCCAGCTCCTCGCGCGGCCAGCCGACGCCCACCTCGACGTCGAAGTGCTCGCGCAGCAGCTCGACGCCGGGCTCGCCGATCTTCTCGGCCACGAGCACGCGGGGGCGGGTTCCGTCGCTGACCACGGCGCTCATGACGCTCGGTCGATGACGTAGTCGATGCACTTCGTGAGGGCACGCACGTCGTCCGGATCGGTGGCGGGAAACATGGCCACCCGGAGCTGGTTGCGCCCGAGCTTGCGGTAGGGCTCGACATCGACGAGGCCGTTGGCCCGCAGCGTGGCTGCAAGGGCCGGGGCGTCGACTGCGTCATCGAAGTCGACCGTGCCCACGACGAGCGAGCGCTTGGCCGGGTCCGAGACGAACGGCGCCGCGTGCTCGTGGGCCTCGGCCCAGTCGTAGAGGTGGCTCGAGGACTCGGTCGTCCGCGCCACCATGCCGTCGAGGCCACCCCGCTCGAGCATCCAGCCGATCTGGTCGAGAAGGAGGTAGAGCGTGGCGATGGCCGGCGTGTTGTAGGTCTGGTCCTTGCGCGAGTTCTCCAGCGCGGTGCTGAGCGAGAGGAAGTCCGGGACCCACCGGTCGCCGGGGCGATCCCGCTCGACCTGCTCGAGGCGTGCGATCGCCGCCGGGCTGAGCAGCGCCAGCCAGAGGCCGCCGTCGGAGGCGAAGCCCTTCTGGGGAGCGAAGTAGTACGCGTCGCACTCGCTGACCTCGACGGGGAGGCCCGCGGCGCCCGAGGTGGCATCGATGAGCACCAGCGCGTCCCCGGCGTCCGCGGGACGCGCGACCGGGACCATCACGCCGGTCGAGGTCTCGTTGTGGGCCCAGCCGATGACGTCAGCACTCGGGTCGCTCGCCGGGGCCGGGGCATCGCCGGCGGGCGCCTCGATGACCACGGGCTCGGCGAGAAACGGCGCGCCGCGGGTGCAGGCGGCGAACTTGGAGGAAAACTCGCCGTAGGCCAGGTGGAGAGCTCGCTCGCGGACCAGGCAGCACGTGGCGGCGTCCCAGAAGGCGGTCGTGCCCCCGTTGCCCAGAGCGACCTCGTAGCCGTCGGGGAGGTCGAAGAGCTCGGCCAGCCCCGCCCGTACGCGGCCCACGAGCTGCTTGACCGGCTTCTGGCGATGCGAGGTGCCCATGATGCCCGCGCCCGCTCCGGCCAGGTGCGCGAGCTGGTCGGGTCTCACGCGTGAGGGCCCGGATCCGAAGCGCCCATCGGCGGGCTTGAGCTCGTCTGGGATCTGAAGCACAGTGGCAGTCTGGGTCATGCGGGCTCCTTTCGGGATCTCGATGCCCAGGCGCGCGGCGGTCACCGCCGCCGCTTCCCGGTGGTGTGACTCCACCCGATGGCGCCAGTCACGACGGCTGGCTGTCAGTGTACAGAGGCCTTCTCGCGTGGGTGACCGCATCCGGCTCTGGGCCGCCGCGCGCTCCGCTCCTGGAATCCGAGAGACCGCTCCGCGCGCGCGGCAGTGTCCACAGCCGGGCATCCTGCCCGGCTACCGACTACTCGTCGAACTCGGTGTCGATCCAGGCCATCTGGGCGCGGAGCTCCTTGCCCACGACCTCGACCCGGTGGCCGGCCTGCTCCTCGCGCATCCGCTTGAAGCTCTCCTGCCCGGCGCGGTTCTCGGCGATCCACTCGCGAGCGAAGTCGCCTGACTGGATCTCGCTCAGGATGTCCTTCATGGCCTGGCGCGTGGGCTCGCCGATGATCCGCCGGCCTCGGGTGAGGTCGCCGTATTCAGCCGTGTTGGAGATCGAGTAGCGCATGCCGGCGATGCCCTTCTCGTACATGAGGTCGACGATGAGCTTGAGCTCGTGCAGGCACTCGAAGTACGCGAGCCGCGGGTCGTAGCCCGCGTCGACGAGCGTCTCGTACCCGGCGCGAACGAGCTCGGTCACGCCGCCGCACAGGACGGCCTGCTCGCCGAACAGATCGGTCTCAGTCTCGTCCTTGAAGGTCGTCTCGATGACGCCGCCACGCGTGTTGCCGATGCCTTTGGCGTAGGCGAGGGCCAGGGCGAGGGCGTTCCCGCTCGCGTCCTGGTGGACGGCCACAAGCCCGGGCACGCCGGAGCCCTCGAGGTACTGGCGGCGCACGAGATGGCCGGGGCCCTTGGGCGCGACGAGGGCGACGTCGACCTCGGGCGGCGGCAGGACCTCGCCGTAGTGAATCGAGAAGCCGTGGCCGAAGAGGAGCAGGTTCCCCGCGGCGATGCCGTCGCCCACACCCGACTCCCACACGGCCTTGTGGAGCTCATCGGGGACGAGGAGCATGACCACGTCGCCCTCGCTGGCCGCGTCGGCGGGCTCGAGCACGCGCAGGCCATGGCCCTTCGCCCGGCCGACGCTCGAGGAGTCCGAGCGGAGGCCTACGACGACCGAGACGCCGGAGTCCTTGAGGTTGAGTGCGTGGGCGTGGCCCTGGGAGCCGTAGCCGATGATCGCAACGGTCTTGCCGTCGAGGAGGGAGAGGTCCGCGTCGTCGTCGTAGAACATGCGCCGGAGCGTACTTGGCGCACGCTGTGGTGGACCTTGCCGTCCGCTTGCCCTCCGCGCACCAGCGCTCGCGACACGCCTTAAGCCGCGATCACCCGCCGCCGAAGTGATGCTCGAGCGCCAGGACGCTGTTCACGTACTGCTGGGTGTCCGGGAGCAGCCCGTTCTGGCGCACGGAGGTCAGGCCCTGGTAATAGCCGGCGGCGGCCATGCCCGGGTCTCCCCCGGTCTGGTTCAGCAACCATCCCAGCATGAGCGATCCACCGCGGACGTTGTCCGTGGCCGAGGCGGGCGCGAGCGGCGCGCCGGAGTCGAGCGACTGCTGGATCCACTGCCAGGTGCCGGGAAGGATCTGCATGATCCCGCGGGCGTCGGCGCTCGAGACGAGGTCGTTGTTGAAGCCGCTCTCCTGCCAGGCGATCGCGTCCGTGAGCGCCGCGGTCGACCCGTTGGCCGCCCCGATCTGCCCGATCTCCGAGGCGCTCAGCCTCTCCGGGGTCGGGTAGGGCGGGCCGACCGGGTTGCCCTGCGCGGCGGGGCCCTGCGGTTCCTGGGTCTGGGGCAGATCGACGAAGTTGGTCGCGGAGCTCGGGGAGCCGGTGATGTGGAGCACGGCGCCGGCCGGGAGGACCCCGTCGAGGCCCAGGCCGTTGGCCGCGGCCAGCGAGGCGGCTGAGAGACCGCTGCGCGCGGCAATCGCGGTCAGCGTGTCGCCGGGTTGGACGACATAGCTGCCCGCCGGGCTCGAAGACGTTGTCGCGGCGGGCGAGCTCGCGCCCGACCCGGAGATGTGCAGGACCGTGCCCGCGGGCAAGATGTCAGCCAGGCTGAGGCCGTTGGCCGCGGCGAGCGAATCGACCGAGAGGCCGCTGCGCGCGGCGATGGCGGAGAGCGTGTCACCGGGCTGGACGACGTAGGACCCCGCGGAGCTCGGCGCCGAGGTCAGGCTGACCGGCGCCGCCGTCGCGCCGGCGTCGTCGCTGTCGTTATCCCCGTCGCCGAGGACCGCGCTCGCCCCGGTGGCGGCGGCGACGGTCGAGCTCACGGCCGAGCTGATCGCGCCCTGCGAGGGGATCGCGAGCGCGGACCCCAGCGGCAGCTGAGCCTCGGTGGACAGGCCGTTGGCGGCCGCGAGCTGAGCGACGCTCAGGCCGTCGGTCGCGGCAATCGAGGCAAGCGACTCCCCCGGCATGACGGTATGGACAAACGCCGCATCGGCCGCCGCCGGAGCGGCCAGGGCAAAGAGCAGAAGTGGAAGTACGACTCGCACACGCATGCCGCCAGTGTTGAGCAGGATTCATTCGCTGTGAAGCCCTGCAATCCTGCGCCCGAGATGCAACTTTCCCTGCACGGTGAGGCGTTCTCGTCCCCGCCCACGAGTCGGCCCGAGGGCCGGGCTCAGGCGTCGGCGACGGCGACGAGCGTGCGCGCCGGAAGCGTGATCCGGCCGTCGTCGGCCGTATAGACGGCGACCAGCTCGAGCACCCTCTCGCGCACCTGCGCCCGCTGGGCATGGTCGAGCCGGCTCCACGGGCCGCCGAAGATCGTCGAGAGCTCGCTCGCCTCCTGGAGGTAGGCGTCGACGTCGTCGTGCTCCTCGCTGAGCACGACGGTGTCGATTCGCCACTCGACGAAGCCGGCGTTCTCGATCAGGCTCTCCAGCCGACCCGGGGCCGAGAGGATGAACGGCCCGGGCACCGTCGGGTCGGGCGGGTCCATGTGACCCAGCTCGATCAGGGCCTGCTGCGAAGTGGTCATCCATGGGTTGCGCTCCCGCGCGTCCCAGGCCGCGAGGGCGACGCGCCCACCCGGGCGCAGCACGCGGCGGATCTCACGCAGGGCGGCCTCGGGGTCGAGCGCGAACATCAGGCCCCAGCGGCACAGGACCGCGTCGACGGTCGCCGTTTCCAGGTCGATCCACTCCAGTTCGAGCGCCTTGAACTCCACGTTGTCGATACCGAGCGTGGCGGCGCGCCGACGGGCCACGTCGAGCATCCCGTTGGCTCCGTCGGAGCAGATGAGCGTGCCCCCGGGGCGCACGAGCTCGGCCGCGAGGAATCCGGTGTCGCCGGCGCCGGCGGCGAGCTCGAGCACCCGCTGTCCGGGCTGCAGCTCGACCGCATCGATCATCCAAGTCGACACCGGCATGGCCCAGTCTCGCTCACTCTCCGCGCGACGGCCCCATCCGGGCGCGGCCGTCTCCCAGCGCTCGCGCATCTCGGCGCGGAGCCGATCGGCGTCCTCAGCCTTCATGCCTCCGTCCTTTCTGCGATCCGCCGGGCGATCTCGCCGAAGGCGTCCTCGAGCCGGCGTCGCAGCCGACGCTGGAAGATCGCCGTGAGCGCCTCCGCGGCGATCGGGGTCAGGCGGCCAACCGCGGCCTCGATCTCCGGCCACTGCTGGGCCGGCATGTCGGCCTGGGCGAAGGGCTTCCAGATCTCACTCACGAAAAGCTCCACGAACGCCCGCGATACCGAGTCGACGTGGCGCTCGATGTCCTCGAGCACGTCGAGCGCGCTGCGGAGCGAGATGCCGCTGCCCACGACCTCCTCGGCCAGCGCGAGCAGGGACGGGCTTGGCACCTCGTAGAGATCGTCGGAGAGTGGTACGAGCACGCCCAGCTGCTCGGCCTTGGCCAGGACGTCGGGCGCATCCTTCGGGCTGACCCGGAAGCGGCGGCCGAGGTCGCCGAGAGAAAGCGTTTCGGGCGGCTCGCCTCCGGCCGCGGCCGCGAGCGCCCGCCGGAAGGCCAGGAGCCGCTCGGCCGTGCCCTCGGAGTCCTCCACGAGACGCTTGATGCCGTTGAGGTTGAACCCGTCGTCCTGGAGCTCGCGGATCAGCCGCAGCTGCTCGACGTGCTCGGGGCCGTAGTAGCCGACGCGCGTGCGCACCTCGGGCGGAGCGAGCAGGCCACGAGCCTGGTGGGCCCGGATGTTGCGCACGGTCATGCCCGACAGCGCCGCCAGCTGTTCGATCGTCAGCTGATTGGGAGAGCCCGAGTCCTCGACCTGGCGCAGTGATGACATCTACGCGCCGATCATACGTTCAGCTCACGCCGGAGCAGCTTGCCCGAAGCCGTGCGGGGGAGCGAGCCGGCGAAGCCGATGTCCTTGGGCACCTTGAAGCGAGCCAGACGGGCCGCGCAGTGTTCCTGGAGCTCGGCCGGCGTGGCGCTCGCCCCCACCCGCAGCACGACGGTCGCGACCACCGCCTCGCCCCACTCCGGATCGGGCCGGGCATGCACACCGGCGTCGGACACGGCCGGGTGCTCGAGCAGCGCCGCCTCGACCTCGGTGGGAGCCACATTCTCGCCGCCGGTGATGATCGTGTCGGACTTGCGGCCGATGATCTCGAGCCGGCTGCGGTCGTCGAAACGGCCGAGATCGCCGGTATGCAGCCAGCCATCTCGCCCGAGCGCGCCTCGCGCGACGATCGGCCCGCGCACGAGGACCTCGTCCTGCGGCCCCTGCAGACGGCAATCGACGCCGGGGAGCGGCCAGCCAAAGGTGGCGATCTGCGAGCACGCCTCGGTCATCCCGTAGGTCGGCGCTACGGGCACGCCGACCGCACGCGCGCGATCGAGGAGCGCGGGCGGGATAGCCCCACCCCCGAGGAGGGCCCAGCGGAGCGTCGGGGGGCGCTCGAGCCCGGCGTCGAGCAGCCGGGCGAGCATGGTCGGGACGAGCGAGACGAGCGTGATTCGCCGCTCGGGAGCCATGAGCTCGCCCAGGACCTCCGCGGTGTCGAAACGGCCGTGGAGAAGGGCCGTGGTGGCGTAGATGGCGCTGCGGATGGGGATCGAGAGACCCCCGACGTGGGTGAGCGGCATCGGACAGAGCCACCGCTCAGCCGGGTCGAGGCCGAGCGCCACGGCCGAGCCGAGGGCGCTGGCGAGGAAGTTCGTCTGGCTGAGGACGACGGGCTTGGGGTCCGCGGTGGTGCCCGACGTATGCATGACCGCGACGGCCACGTCCCCCTCACGCGACACCGATGGCAAGGGGCGCCCGCTGCCTCGCAGCGGCTCCGAGACCACGACGCGCGCCCCGGCCATCCTCCGCGCGCGCTCCGCCTCGCTGTGGCGGAGGTCGACTGGCACGGCGGCGGCCCCGAGCAGGATGCAGCCGTGCATGGCGATGACGAAATCCACACCGGGTGCCAGTGCCAGGGCGACCCGGTCGCCGCCGCACACGCCGAGCTGCTGCAGAGCCCCGGCCGCGTTCACCGCCTCGGCCGAGAGCTGCGCGTAGTTCAGCGAGCGCTCCGGCGCCTCGAGAGCGAGCCGGTCCGGATGCTTCGCCGCGGCTAGGTGCACCCAGAAGGCCATGCCGGAAACGGTAGTCTCAGGCGCCGCCCGACCCCTTCCCGCCCAAGGAGCTTCTGTGTCAGTCATCTGGCAGCCCGCCGGCGAATACACCGACATCCGCTACGAACACGCGACCGGTGACGCCGCCGGCATCGCCAAGATCACCATCAACCGCCCGGAGGTCCGCAACGCGTTCCGGCCCGAGACCGTGGTCGAGCTCATCGACGCCTTCGAGCGCGCCCGAGAGGACCTCGAGGTCGGTGTCGTGATCCTCACGGGCGAGGGCCCCGATGCGTTCTGCTCCGGAGGCGACCAGCGTGTGCGGGGCCAGCGCGGCGGCTACGTCACCGGGGTCGACCCGGCCCAGGCCGGACGCCACCAGGCGGTCGGGCGCTTTCACGTGACCGACCTGCACGTCCAGATCCGGCGGATGCCGAAGCCCGTGGTCGCGATGGTGGCCGGGTATGCCGTCGGCGGTGGTCATGTCCTCCACGTCATCTGTGACCTCACGATCGCCGCCGACAACGCCCGCTTCGGGCAGACCGGCCCCAAGGTGGGCTCGTTCGACGGCGGCTTCGGGGCGAGCGTCCTCTCCCGCCTCGTCGGCCCCAAGAAGGCCAAGGAGATCTGGTTCCTGTGCCGGCAGTACGACGCCCAGGAGGCGCTCGCGATGGGGCTGATCAACACCGTCGTGCCGCTCGACCGACTCGAGGAGGAGACCGTCCAGTGGTGCCGCGAGATGCTCACGCTGTCCCCCTTCGCGCTCCGGATGGTCAAGGCGAGCTTCAACGCCGACGAGGACGGTCTGGCCGGCATCCAGCAGCTCGCCCACGACGCCAACCTCCTCTTCTACATGAGCGAGGAGGCCCAGGAGGGCCGCAACGCCTACCTCGAGAAGCGATCGCCCGACTTCTCGAAGTTCCCGCGGCGACCTTGATGGCGCTGAAGGGGCGGCGGACGAAGAACGGCGCCGCCCAGCGGCCGGTCGGGCCCCCGAGCGGCGCCCGCATCTGGCTCATGGCCGCGCGCGTGCGCACTCTGCCCGCGGCGGTCGCCCCCGTCCTCGTCGGCACCTCGCTGGCGGGATTCGGCGGCGTGTTCCATCCCCTGCGTTTCGCGGCCGCGCTCGTCGGCGCGATCTTCATCCAGGTCGGCACCAACCTCTCCAACGACTACTCCGACGCGCGGCGCGGCGCCGATGCCGAGGACCGGCTCGGACCCGTGCGGGTCACCGCAGGCGGGCTCGTGCCCCCCTCGCGCGTGCTCGCCGCGACCTACGTCTCCTTCGCCGTCGCCGTGCTCGCGGGCGGGTACCTGATCGCGGTCGCGGGATGGCAGCTCCTCCTCGTCGGGGCCGCCTCGATCCTCGCCGGCGTGCTCTACACCGGAGGCCCGCGGCCGTACGGCTACGAGGGGCTGGGCGAGGTGTTCGTCTTCCTCTTCTTCGGGATCGTCGCGGTCGCCGGCTCGTACTTCGTCCAGGTGCGCCACCTCGATTGGGAGGCGTTTGCCCTCGCCGTGCCCGTCGGGCTGATGGCGGCCGGGATCCTCGTGGTCAACAACGTGCGCGACATCGACTCCGACCGCCGCGCCGCCAAGCGGACGCTGGCCGTCCGACTGGGTCGTACGCGGACGCGCGTCATGTTCGCCGTCGTCGTCTACCTCGCCTTCGTCCTCGTGCCGGTGACATGGCTGTTCGGACCGACCACGGCGTGGGTCATGCTGTCCTGGCTGACGCTGCCGCTCGCCGCCCGTGTCGTGCGTGCCGTCCGCCAGCGCGTCGACGGCCCGACGCTCAACCAGGCGCTCGCCCAGACCGGGATGCTCCAGCTCGCCTTCTGCGCCCTGCTCTCGGCCGGGCTCCTGCTCAGTCGCTGAGCATGTCGTGAAGGTCGGAATCGAGGTTACGACGGCACGATTGCGGCGCCCGTTCGGTGCCGCCTGGGGCGGGGTACAGAAGCGCGAGCTCCTGCGCCTCACCCTCGAGGACTCCGAAGGCCATGTCGGCCACGGCGAGGCGGCGCCGCTTCCGGGCTACGACGGCGTTAGCCTGGCCGACGTCGAGGCCGCGCTGAGCGACTGCCACGCAGCCCTGACCCGGACGAGCTGGCGCGAGCGAGCCGAGCTTCTCACCGACTGCGCGAGCCTCACCGTCGTCCCCCATGCCCTCGCGGCGATCGATCTCGCGCTCTGGGACCTCGAGGGAAGGCGGGCGGGCGAGCCCGTGTGGCGCCGCCTCGGCGCGTCCGCCCCCGGCCCCACCCCGGTCAACTACACGATTTCCTCGCCTGACCGGGGCGGGGCCGCGCGCGAGGCCGGTCAAGCGCGTGCGGCCGGGTTCGGATGCGTGAAGCTGAAAGTCGGCACCGGAGATGACGCCGGTCGCCTGGCCGCCGTCCGGGCCGCGGGCGGTCCCGACCTGGCCATCCGCCTCGACGCCAACGGCGCGTGGTCGCTCGCCGAGGCCCGGGCGAACCTCCGCGCGCTCGCCCCGGCGGGCGTCGAGCTCTGCGAGGAGCCGGTGAGCGGCCTGGACGAGATCGAAGAGCTCAGCGCGGCGGCCGCCGTGCCGCTGGCCATCGACGAGACGGCCGGTCTGGCCGGCGCCTTCGAGCGACGGCGCTGCCGAGCGGTGTGCCTGAAGCTCGGGCGTTGCGGCGGCATCACCGGACTCCTCGAGGCGGCGAGGCGCGCGCGGCGGGCGGGCTACGAGGTCTACGTCGCCTCGACGCTCGACGGGCCGATCGGCATCGCCGGGGCGCTGCACGCCGCCGCGGCGATCGGGCCCGACCGACACTGCGGGCTGGCCACACTCGATCTCTTCGAGCGGCCTTGCCAGGCGATCACGGTACGCAACGGAACGCTCGGCGCACCGGCTGGACCAGGCCTCGGGGACGGCTTGGCCGACTGGTACGTGACTAACCGGCCGGAGGCCGGTTAGCCGGCGAGTTTGCCGAGGGCAAACTCGAGGCTCCGCTACCCCAGGAAGCGTTCCATCGCCTCGTGGGTCTCACGGGGACGCTCGAGCTGGGGCACGTGCCCGCAGTCGAGCTCGAGGTGCTCCGCCGCGGGCAAAGTGTCGCGCACATGAGGCTCGAAGGCGATGGGGACGAGGGTGTCCCGGCGGCCCCAGACGAACAGGCTCGGAACCGCGAGCCCGCCCAGCCGGGTCCAGAAGCCCTCGGCGCCGTGGGGGTCCTCCAGGTAGATGTTGCGCGCGGCGGCGTAGAAGGCGGCGCGCCCGCGCGGAGTGAGATACGAGCGCAGGAACTCGTCGATCCCCGCCGCCGTCCAGCGATCCGCGGAGTCCGGGACGACGCGGCGGACGATCCGCTCGACCACCGCTCGCGGGGCGGGCTGAATGAGGCCGAGCTCGGTGGGCACGAAGCGCAGCAGATGAGCCCAGGGGCGCGGTCGCAGCCAGGCCAGCGAGGGCGCGAGCAGCACAAGCCGGCCCAGCCGGTCGGGGAAACGCAGGCCGGCTTCGATGGCCACCCGCCCGCCCATGCTGTTGCCGACGAAGCTCGCGCGCTCGAGCTCGAGGGCGTCGAGCAGGGCGAGCATTGCGTCGGCGAAGAACGCCGCGTCGTAGGCCGCGCCGATCGGCTTGCTCGAGTCACCGAATCCCGGCAGGTCGACGGCAATCGTGCGATGGGAACGGGCGAGCGCGGCGACCGTGGGCAGGAAGGACGCCTTCGTGGCGCCAAGGCCGTGGATGAGGACGACGGCCGGCCCGCTGCCCGCCTCGGCGACGGAGATCCGGCCCGCACGGGTGCGGGCATGGTGGATCCGCAGCCCGCGCCCCGGCTCCGAGCGTGTGGTGGCGGCGAGGAAGCCGACGCCGAGATGGAGGTCGTGACGCACGCGCACGCGACCGCGCCGGAAGGCCGCAAGGCCGCCGCCCGGCTCCTCGGCGATCGCCTGCCAGACCTCGGGCGCCGCCGTGAAGACCGCGTCGGCACGGCGCGGCCCGGGCTCGACGAGCCGGGCATGACCGTGCTCGATGATGACGTCGGCGACAGGCCCCGAGTCATCCCGGCAGCGCAGGCGCACGCACCGCCGTCCGACCTCGAAGATGCCCGCGTCGAAGCGATCGACGAGCGTCTGGAGCGCAGCGTGAGTGGCGTGCCCTGTTGCCGCCGCCGTGCTCATGCGCTCTGGCGTCTCGCAGCCAAGCGGCCAGTATGCCAACCGGCCGCGACGCGGGCGCCCGCTTTAGGCCAGGATGGAGATCGTGCCACCGGCGGGGCGGGGCAGCGCGCCGGTCCCGTGCCGGTCATAGCCCGCGCCGGCGTCGAGCTGGACGGCCTCGCTGCGTTCGGGCTCGGGCACCGGCGCCTCGCGCGAGCCCGGGCTCGTGCTCGTGCCCGTGGCGGCGGTCCCGAGCGCCGGGTTCCCCGCTCCGAGTGGCTGAATCGTGGTCATGGCCGTTCCCATCCGTCCTCTCGATGATCGGCCCCGCGCGCAGCGCGCTTTAGCTCGATCGCAGGGCGCCCGCGACGACCTCGGGAAACTCGAGGTGAACGGCGTGCCCCGCTCCCGGAGCCACCGTTACGGTGGCGGCCGCAAAGGCAGAGGCCATTTCGCTGGCAATGGCCCGGAATTTCTCGTCGCGCTCGCCGACGAGGAGCGTCACCGGCACGGTCAGCTCCCCGAGCCGGTCCCACAACGAGGGCAGCGCGCCGGTGCCGAGACCGCGCAGCGCGCGGGCCAGTCCCGCCGGGGTGCTGCGCAGCCGATCCGCGTGGGCGCGCTCGGCCACCGACGCCGGCCCACCGGCGAGCACCGGCGTGCGCGCCCAGCGCTCGGCGAAAGCCTCGATCGTCATCGTCTCGAGCTCGGCGGCGAGGCGGTCGTCGCTGCGGCGGCGCTCCTCACGCGCCACCGGATCGGCCAGCCCTGGACTCCCCCCCACGAGCACGAGAGCCGTGACCCGCTCGGCCAGGGCGAGGGCCACGTGCAGGGCGATGCGGCCGCCCATGGAGTACCCCGCGAGGACGAAGCGCTCGGGGGCGAGCGCCTCGATGTCGCCGATCACCGCATCGAGCGTGACCGGTTGCGTCTCTCCCGCGCTCCCGTGCCCGCGGATGTCGGGAGCAAGCGCCCGGTAGCGTTCGCCGAGCCTCGCCACGACCGGGTCCCAGCTCGCACCCGTGTGGGTGAACCCGTGGAGCAGGACAACGGCGGAGGACATCTCGACATCATGACCGCGACCGATACCTACCTGCTCCTGCGGGCGTTCTGCGACGAGCTCGCGCGCTGCGGGCTCGAGCACGCATGCACCTCGCCGGGCTCGCGCTCCACCCCGGTCGTCCTCTCGCTCGCCCGCGAACCTCGCATCCGGTGCTGGTCACACATCGATGAGCGCTCGGCGGCCTTCTTCGCCCTCGGCGCAGCCAAGGCGTCCGGGCGCCCGGTCGCGCTCGCCTGCACCTCGGGCACGGCGGCGGCCAACTTCGCCCCCGCGGTGCTCGAGGCCCACTGGGCGCGGGTGCCCCTCATCGTCCTGACGGCGGACCGCCCGCCGGAGCTGCGCGATGTCGGAGCCGGCCAGACGATCGACCAGCTCAAGCTCTACGGCGGCGCGGTCAAGTGGTTCTTCGAGCTCGGCGTGCACGAGGCCGACGCCGCGCGCCTGCGCTGGATCCGCACGCTGGCCTGCCGCGCCTACGGGACCGCGATCGACGGGCCGCCCGGTCCCGTGCACCTCAACCTTCCGCTCCGCGAGCCCCTCGTCCTCGACGCTCCCCTCCCCGAGGACCGCAGCGGGCGTCCCGACGGCCGGCCGTGGGTGGGGCGCGGGGCAGCCCCGCGCGGCGCGCCGGCTCCCACGCTTGGGCTCGAGCTTCCGCCGCGCGGGGTCATCGTGGCGGGCCGGGAGGAGCGCGATCCCGAGCTGGGCGAGGCGCTGGCCGCCTGGGCGGCCCGGACCGGCTATCCCCTGCTCGCCGACCCGCTCTCTGGCGCCCGACGAGGCCGGGCGGCCATCGCCCATTACGACCTGCTGCTGCGCTCGGGTCAGCTTGCGGCCGAGCTTCGTCCCGAGCTCGTGCTCCGATTCGGCGACCTGCCCACCTCCAAGCCGCTGCGCGCCTGGCTGGCTGGGCTCGGCGCCGTGCCCCAGGTCGCCGTCGACCCGGATGGCGCCTGGCAGGACCCCGATGGCGTCGTGAGCGAACGCCTCGCCGCCGACCCGGCGGTCGCCCTCGCAGGCCTTCCGGCCATCGCGCGCACCGACCCCGACTGGCTGGCCCGCTGGCGGGCCGCCGATGCGGCCACGACGGCGGCGATCGAGGCCACTCTCGGCTCGGTGCTCAGCGAGCCGTTCGTGGCGCGCTCGCTCGTCGCGTGGCTCCCCCCGACGGCCACGCTCGTCAGCGCCAGCTCGATGCCCATCCGCGACCTCGAGGAGTTCGTGGCCGTCCGCGACGATCCACCGCGCATCCTCTCCAACCGCGGCACCAACGGGATCGACGGGACGGTCTCGACGGCCTTCGGGGTCGCCGCCGCCGCCAGCTCTGGGCCGGCCGTCGTGCTCGTTGGCGATGTCGCCCTCGCCTATGACCTGGGGGGCCTGCTCAGCGCACGCCGCCTCGACCTCCCCCTCACCATCGTCCTCCTCAACAACGACGGCGGGGGCATCTTCCACTTCCTCCCGGTTGCGGGGCAGAGCGACGCGTTCGAAGAGCACGTGGCCACCCCGCACGGACTCCGGTTCGAGCTCGCCGCCGAGCTCTACGGGTGTGGGTTCGTGCGAGTCGGCACCACGAGCGAGCTGGAGCAGGCCGTGGCGACGTCCCTGGCCAACCGCGGGGTGACGATCATCGAGGTCGTCACCGACCGCGCGGCCAACCTCGCGCTGCACCGCCGCGTGGCCGACGCGGCTGCCGCGGCCGCGCGCTAGCGTGGCGGGCGTGAGACCGGGCACCCGCGAGATCGACACCGATGTGCCGGCGCAGATCCGGCGCCGGCTCGAGGCTGCCCTGCGGCGCGCGCGCGGCCTCGGCGCACCGGTCCTGGCCAGCGCCACCGCCGAGGTCCCCGGACTGCCCGACCCGACGGCCACGGTCCTCGCCGCGCGCCGTCCGGGCGAGCCGTGGTTCTGCCTCGAAGAACCCGATCGCGACCGGACCGCCCTGGCCGCGCTCGGCCGCGCCGTCGAGCTGCGCGCGAGCGGACCCGACCGCTTCGCCTCGGTGGCCCGGCAATGGCGCGAGCACGTCGCCCATGCCGTCGCCGAGCCCGTCGACGGACCGCCCGGGGCCGGACTCGTGGCCCTCGGCGGCTTCGCCTTCGCCGCCGACGGCGGCGGCTCACCTCGGTGGGATGGCTTCGCGCCCGCCGAGCTGCACGTTCCCGAGCTCTGCCTTGCGCGGCGCGGCGACCGCGTCTGCCTGACCGTCACGGTTCAGGTCGCACCCGATGACACGCTCGATGACCTGACCGCCCGGATGGACGAGCGCGTCGCGCGGCTGCGTCCCGCCTCGCTCCCGCTGCTCGACCCCGCCCCCACCGGGGCCTACCGCGTGCTCAGCCCGATGCCGCCGTCGCACTACGAGGAAGCGGTGTCCCGGGCGGTGCAGAGGATCCGGGGCGGCGAGCTGGAGAAGATCGTCCTCGCCCGCGAGGTCGAGGTGCACGCCCCCCGCCCCCATGACGCCGCTGCGGTGATCGGGCTCCTGCGCGACGCCTATCCCAGCTGCTACGTGTTCGCCGTCGGGCGCGGCGAGGCGACCTTCCTCGCCGCCAGCCCCGAGCTCCTCATCCGCCGCGAAGGGCAGCGGGCGAGCACGGTGGGCCTGGCCGGATCGATCCGGCGCAGCGCCGACCCCGCGGTCGACGACCACCTGGGCGAGCAGCTCCTGCAGAGCGAGAAGGATCGCGAGGAGAACGCCATCGTCGTGCGGCGGATTGCCCGCGCGTTGCGCCCGCACTCCGTGTGGGTGACGGCGGCGCCCGAGCCCTCGGTCATCCGCGTGGCCAACATCCAGCATCTTGCCCGGCCGATCCGGGCGCAGCTCGCCGCCCCCCTTGACGCCGTGGAGCTCGCCGGCCTCCTGCACCCGACCCCCGCCGTGGGCGGGGAGCCGAATCGCGTGGCCACGCCGCTCATCCCCGCGCTGGAGGGCCTCGACCGCGGCTGGTATGCCGGGACGGTGGGCTGGGTCGATGCGACCGGCGACGGAGAGTTCTGCGTCGCTCTGCGGTGCGCGCTCCTGCGTGGTGAGCTCGCGCACCTCTACGCCGGCTGCGGGATCGTGCGCGACTCCGATCCGGCCTCCGAGCTCGCCGAGACCGAGGTCAAGCTCGGGGCTCTGCTCCCGGTTCTCGCCGGCTGAGCTCGCCCGCGCGGGCGAAGTAGTGGATCTCCGAGCAGGTGGGAGCGGCGTCGCCCTCCCCGAGCAGGCGGCCATCGAGGTCGGCACACCCGAGCACGCCGAAGCCCTCCTGCTCGAGCTGGCGGATCTGGTCGGAGGGGAGCACGTAGTAATGGGCGAGCGTGAATCCGTGCGAGCCATCGGAGACGATCGCGTAGTCGGGATGGTTCTGCTCCAGTGCGGCCAGCCGCCGGTGGCGCACGACGTTGCGCGGCACCCGCGCCAGGTCGCGCACGAGCTGGACCGGGTCGCCGCGGCGGACCTGGGTCGGCCCGGGCAGGTGCGGCAGGTAGGCCCGGTTGTGAGCGGACATCACGAACAGGGCGTCGGGTCGCAGGACCCGGCGGATCTCCCGCAGCGCGGCGCGCCGGTCGGCATCGGAGAACACGTCGATGACGTTGTTGCCCGCGAGCACGGCGTCGAAGGATCCATCGGGGAAGCGCGACAGGTCGCGCATGTCGCCCTGGACGAACGTCCCGCGGGGATAGCGCCGGCGGCACTCCCGCACCATCCGCTCGGACAGGTCGAGCCCGGTCGCCTCGGCCGCGATGTCGACGAGGTACCCGGTGATCCGTCCCGCCCCGCAGCCGAGCTCGAGCACGCGCCCGCCGAAGTCCTGGCGATGGCGAACGAGCATGAGCACCTCGACCGGATTGAGCGTGCGATGCGCGTAGGTGGCGAGGAAGCTCCCACGCTCCCACACCGCGTTATTCGTCTCTCCGAGGTCGGCACCCGCGACCATGGCGCGGCTGCTTAGGTCTCGCCGCGCCCGCGGGAGATGGCGATCTCGCCCGTCCGGGCCATCTCGATGAGACCGAACGGGCGCACCAGACGCTCGAAGGCATCGATCTTCTCGCACGTGCCGGTGACCTCGACCACGACGGAGCGCTTGGTGACGTCGACGATCTTGGCCCGGAAGATCTCGCAGATCTGCATGACCTCGGTCCGGCTCGCTCCGTCGGCGGCGATCTTGAACATGGCCAGCTCGCGCGCGAGCGTCTCGGCCGGCTCGAGATCGCGGATCTTCAGAACGTTGACCAGCTTGTGGAGCTGCTTGGTGACCTGATCGATCGGGTGCACGGCCCCGTCGAGGGTGAGCGTGATCCGCGAGAAGCGCTCGTCGTCGGTCGGCCCGACGGCGAGGGTGTCGATGTTGAAGCCGCGGCGCGCGAACAGGCCGGAGATCCTGGTCAGGACACCCGGCTTGTTCTCGACGAGGATCGAGAGGGTGTGCTTGCGCCCGGTGCGCAGGCCCACGGCAGCCTCGAGCTGATCGAGGGAGAGGACTTCCTTGGTTCCAGGCTCGCCCATGGCCGTCAACCGACCATGTCCCGGGCCGGCTGGCCGGCCGGGACCATCGGATACGTGTTCTCCTCGCGCGTCACCCGCACGTCGACCACCACTGGGCCCTCGGTGGCCAGCGCCTCCTGGATGTCCGAGACCAGGGTCGTCTTGTCCTCGAGGCGCAGGCCGGTGGCCCCATAGGCCTCGGCGAGCTTGACGAAGTCGGGGTAGCGGCCCATGTCGACCTGGCTGTAGCGCTTGTCCCAGAAGAGCTCCTGCCACTGCCGGACCATTCCCAGGTAGCCGTTGTTGAGGATGAACACCTTGACCGCGATGCCGTCCTGTGCGCAGGTGGCGAGCTCCTGGGCGTTCATCTGGATCGATCCGTCACCGGAGACGCACACCACGGTGCGCTCGGGCCGGCCGACCTTGGCACCCATGGCGGCGGGGAGACCGAAGCCCATGGTGCCCAGGCCGCCCGAGTTGATCCACTGACGCGGCTCGCGGAAGTGGAAGTACTGCGCCGTCCACATCTGGTGCTGGCCGACGTCGCTGGTCACGATGGCGTCACCGCCGGTGGCCTCGTAGAGCGCCTGGATCATGTACTGCGGCTTGATCTCGGTGTCCTTGGAGTCCTCGTAGCCGAGCGGGTGGCGCTCGTGCCAGGCCCGGATCCGCGTCCACCACTCCTCGAGCCGGGCCGGCTCGGCGCCGAGGGCCCGGTACTCGGCGGTCAGCCGCGGGAGGATGTTGCGTGCGTCACCGACGATCGGGATGTGGGCCGGGACGTTCTTGGAGATCTCGGCCGGATCGATGTCGATGTGGATGAATTTGGCGTGCGGAGCGAACTCGGAGAGCTTGCCCGTCACGCGGTCGTCGAACCGAGCGCCGATGGCGATGATCAGGTCCGCCTCGTCCATGGCGTAGTTGGCCGCGCGTGTCCCGTGCATGCCGAGCATGCCGAGCCACTGATCGTGGGGCGCCGGGAAGCCCCCGAGGCCGTTGATCGTGCAGGTGACCGGAAAGCGATCCGAGGTCGCGAGCTCGGTCAGCTCGGCGCCCGCGCCGGAGCTGATGACCCCCCCGCCGGCGTAGATGACCGGCCGGCGCGCGTTGGCCAGCGCCTTGGCGGCGAGGCGGATCTGCTTCTGGTTGCCGTCCGTCGTGGGCTGGTAGCCCGGGAGATGGACGTCGGTGACCGGCTCGTAGGCGATGTCCGCCCGGCTGAGGTCCTGGGGGATGTCGACCACGACCGGACCGGGGCGGCCGGTGCGGGCAATGTGGAAGGCCTCGTGGATCGAGCGCGGGATCTCCAGCGGGTGCTGGATCATGAAGCTGTGCTTGACGACCGGCATGGTGATGCCGATCGTGTCCGCCTCCTGGAAGCCATCGGTCCCGAGCAGGTCGGTCCGGACCTGCCCGGTGATGAACACGACGGGGACGGAGTCCATCATCGCATCGCAGATCGGAGTGACGACGTTCGTGGCGCCCGGACCGCTTGTGGCGAGAGCCACGCCGACCTTGCCCGTCGCCTT
This sequence comes from uncultured Solirubrobacterales bacterium, assembly GCA_963795525.1. Classification (GTDB taxonomy): domain Bacteria; phylum Actinomycetota; class Thermoleophilia; order Solirubrobacterales; family Solirubrobacteraceae; genus Palsa-465. Next base: position 1,063,140 of record CAWCIA010000003.1, on the reverse strand, counting down.
GGCGTAGCCCTCGGCCGCGTGCCCGCCGCCCGCCTCGTGGCGGACGAGGATGTGGCGGATGCCCGCGTCGTAGAAGGCGTCGTAGGTGGGGAGGTTCGCGCCGCCGGGCAAGCCGAATACGACATCGACACCTTCGGCCTTCAGGCATTCCATGAGGGCGTCGACTGCACGCATTGGCGCTCGCCTCCTTTCAACGGAGAGGTTCGGGCACGCGCGGCCGCCCCGCGCGCGGAGGAAGGGCCGAGTGTACCGGGAATGTGGTGGATCGCCCGGGCATTCCGCGGGCCGGGCCACGGTCGCGAACTTTGGCCATTGAGGCACCGTGGCGTACCCAGATGCACATCGTTCGCCACGAACCGTGACGCCGAACCATCCATCCGCGCACCCGGCGTCGGCTCAGCGCCGGCCGACGGGCACAGCCGGCGCGATCGCCACCTCGGGGAACTCGAGCTCGGTCCCGCAGCTCGTGCACACCGCGTCGTGGAGCATCACGAGACGGCCGCACCCGGGGCACTGCCGGCGCAGCTCGCGGTTCTCCCACCGGTAGCTGACCGCGGCGAGCAATCCGAGAAACGGGACGAGCCCCGAAATGAGAAACCAGACAAAGAACGAGCTGCCCTTCATCCGTCCGACAATGCCTCCGGCGAGGCCGAAGAAGAACAGGATCGGGAGCAGCTCCAGCCCCTGCACGGGGCGACTACCAGACGATGGTCTTGACCGCCCAGAGCACTGCGCCCAGCACGACGACCGCTACGACGATCCAGAAGATGGCCATCACGAAGCCGATGATCACCTTGAGCGCCAGCGCGGCGGCGGCGATCAGGATCACGAAAGCGAACAGGCGGCGGAGCAGCGAGGGACGTTCAGACTCGACATTCATCTCTGCGTTGCGCATTTGCCATAGCGTAGCGCGTGGCGATCGTATGTTCGAGGGGCCGGCGGCGCGTACCGGCGACGCCTCGGGAATTAGTCGTAGACGCGTTTCAAATGCTCGAAGCGCGCGTCCGGTCCGGCCGGCCGGTTATCGAAACGGAGCCGCGCCAGACGGTACCGGCGAACCGGGGCTCCGAGCGCGGAGTCCGCGTCGGTCCGGCGATCGGCAACCAGGAGAACCTTGGAGGATGTGCTTGGGCGGGTCATGGGCAAGATGATCGGCGCCGCAGCTAAAGCTGACATTGGCCCCAAGGACAAAGTTCCTGAGCCGGGGCCCTCCGGCGGGCCGTCTCGGCGCCGGCCGCCAGCGCCTCGCGGGCCGGCGCGGGCAGCCGCCGGCGCAACCGCCAGCAGGCCCCCGAGAACGCGAGGTTCGCGACCGTGGCGAACCCCGCCTCGTCGGTCCGCAGCGCGAGCAGGAGATGGGCGACACGATCGCCCATGGGGAGTTCGGCGTCGGTCGCCTTCACGCAGTAGCAATGCACGCGCCGCCCGCCCGGGCGCACGAGGAGCGCGCCCGCCGGAGCGAGGAGCCACACGCCGAGCTCCCCGGGTTCGAGCACGAGTCCGGTGCCGGCGAAGAGCGCCCGCGGCCCGTGTCCCACGAGATCGCCGAGCAGGCCGAGCGCAACCCGTTCCGGTCCCTCTTCCCCAGCCGAGCACGGAACCGCCCCCCGCACCACACCGGCCCCGCGCGCCGCGTAGAGCTCGGGGATGATCCACGCGTGGGCGACGAGCACGAGCGAGACCGGCAGGGTCACCGGCCTGACGAGAGCGAGGCCGATCGCCGTGAGCAGGAAGGGCACGGTGTGGGCCAGGGAGGTGAGTGTCCAGAGCTGTCCCGCGCGCCGCAGCGAGCGGTCGGTCGCGCGCGGGCGCCACGGCACGTTGGCCAGCTCGGGCAGCGTGGTCTGGCCCGAGACGGGCACGCTCGTGCTCACGGCGGGCTCGGGCCGCGAGCCTGAGCCGTCACGGCTGATCAGCCGCCGGCGATCGGCCGGCGCAAAATGACCAGCGGCGCATCGAGCGGAAGTTCTCGCACCTGTTCGGCGTCTCGATGACCGTGAGGGACAACTGCGAAGTAGCCGCGGTCGAGCTCCGCTCGCAGCGCGGCCACAGCCGCCTCGACGCTCGCCGGGTCATCGAGGGACCACTCCGCGAGCGTCGTGTGCCCGCTGCTGTCCATACGGACGAGTTGCGACATGACGAGCCTCCTGAGAAAGAGTTACCCTCGCGAATCCTACGCCCGTGTCGGCGAGTCATCGCCGCGTTTTTGGAGAGGGGACCACGCCCATGGGATTTCGACCGCGCGCGCGCCAGACAGTGATCGCAGTGGCGGCGCTGACGGTGCCGCTCAGCCTGCCGCTGCTCGACAGCGCCGCGGCGCACACGCGCCCCGCCGCGTCCGCGCACCCACCGAGCACGGCGCGGCAGGCCAAGCGCCGCCCCCAGGGCACGACGAAGGCCACGACCCCGACGACGCGCACCAGCGCGACCCCGCCAACCACCTCGAGCCACCCCGCCCCCGCGCCGCGCACGTCGAGCACGCCGAGGGCGGCCACCTCGGGGACCGGCGCGGCCGCCTTTCACAAGCGGCGCGCCAAGTCCAGCGGCGGGATCGTCGCCCTCAGCATCACCCACGACGGCAAGCTTGTGGCCGACCTCGCGCACGCCGCCGCCGACATCCCGGGCTCGATCGTCGACTTCAGCTTCTCACCCGCGACGATCACGATCCACGTGGGCGACACCGTGACGTGGACGAATACCGGGCACCAGCCTCACACCGCCACGGCCGACAACGGCAGCTTCAACACCGGCATCCTCAGGCACGGCCAGAGCGGCTCGCACACGTTCACCACCACGGGCACGTTCACCTACTTCTGTCAGGTCCATCCGTACATGAAGGGCACGATCGTCGTGCTCGCCTCGACGACGACGACGACCCCGACCACGTCGACCTCGCATACCACGAGCAAGACGAACACGGCCACGAACGGCACGACCGGCACGACGACGAGCTCGGGCCCAAGCCTTCCCTACACCGGCATGGATGTCGGCGGACTCGTGCTCGGCGGCGCCCTGCTCACCGGCGTCGGCATGGCGCTGCGGCGCCGCCTCAGTAGTTAGCCGCAACCTCCTCCGTAGTCCCCCCGAGGCGGAGCCGGGAAAAACCCGGCTCCGCCGTGAGGTGCCGGGACCGAAAAGACTCATAGACGCGAGAACGCTCGCGGAATGACCCATGTCGACTTCTGCTCCCGAGATCAAGCAGGCTGGGCCCCGGCCCCCGCTGGCTCGCGCAGGTGCCGACCATCCCGAGATCGCTCGCACAGCGGGCCGTCTTCTGGGTGCGCGGGCGTTCGGGCGCATCCGCTGGCTCGTCGATGCGATCGTGCTCAGCCTGGCCGCGTCCGCGGCTCTGTTCGCCGGCTCGCAGGTGAGCACCGACCACAGCCATCTCCTCTCCGCGGCCTTCCCCGTGATCGCCCTGACCATGCTCCACCTGCGCCGCACACCGGACGAGCGGCTCGACGGCTCGGCGCTCGACACCGTCGTGCACGTGCTCGGGGTCGTTTCGCTGGCCGCGATGGTCACGATCGCCGCCGACGTCATCCTCGGTGGTACGCGGCCGGTCGGGCTCGCCCTGCGACTATGGCTCTTCGCCTTCGTCTACACCGGAACCGCCCGCGTCGTCCTGCTCTCCGTGCGGCGCCAGGCTGCTCGTAACCAGGCCCTCGCCACCCCCACGCTCATCGTCGGCGCCGGGCTCGTCGGCGAGCAGCTCTCTCGCCGCCTCTCGGCCAACCCCGCATACGGGCTGCGTCCGGTCGGCTTCCTCGACGCCAACCCGCTTCTGGGCAAGCATCGACTGGGCACGGCCATCCCGGTGCTCGGCGGTCCCGAGGACCTCGCCGAAGCCGTCCTTGACACCGGCGCCAGCCACGTCATCCTCGCCTTCTCCTCCGAGCCCGACCGCGTCCTCGTCGAGTGCGTGAAGGAGTGCCAGCGGCTCGGCATCGAGGTCTCGCTCGTTCCCCGGCTCTACGAGTCGATCAACGAGCGTGCCTCGCTCCACTACGTGGGCGGCCTTCCCCTGCTCACCCTGCGCCCGACGGATCCGCGCGGTTGGCAGTTCGCCCTCAAGCACGCCTCGGACCGCATGGTCGCCCTCGTCGCGATCATTCTTCTCGCTCCCCTGCTCGGCGCCATCGCGCTGACCGTGCGTCTGACCTCACCCGGACCGATTCTCTTCCGCCAGCGGCGTGTCGGCCGCGATGGGCGCGTCTTCGACGTGCTCAAGTTCCGCACGATGCGCGCGCCCAAGCCGGGGCTCGCCTTCGTGCCGGCGGCAGGGTCGGCTCCGGGCGGCATCGAGGGCGAGGATCGCCGTACCCTCCTCGGCCGGATCCTCCGTGACACCTCGCTCGACGAGCTGCCCCAGCTCGTCAATGTGCTCCTCGGCGACATGAGCCTCGTCGGACCGCGCCCGGAGCGTCCCGAGTTCGTCGAGCGCTTCGCCCGCGAGGTGGCGCGCTACGAGGACCGTCACCGCGTCAAGTCCGGGATCACCGGCTGGGCCCAGGTGAACGGGCTGCGCGGCCAGACCTCGATCGCCGACCGGGTCGAGTGGGACAACTACTACATCCAGAACTGGTCGCTCCGGCTCGACCTGCGGATCATCGCGTTGACCGCGGCGGAGATCCTGCGCCACTGCTCGGATCGATGAGCGCTCCCGCCCGCCACCCCGGCCCGCGCGTCGCGGTCATCGTCCCGTGCTTCAACGACGGCCCGCTCGTCCCCGAGGCGCTGGCCTCGATCGTCGAGCCCGAGCCGATCGAGATCGTCGTGGTCGACGACGCCTCGACCCACCCCGAGACGATCGTCGCCCTGGCCAAGCTGGCCGGCGCCGGCGTGCGGGTGATCCGGCACGACCACAACCAGGGCCTTCCCCCCGCGCGCATGACCGGTCTGCACTCCACCCGTGCGCGTTATGTGTTCCCGCTCGATTCTGACGACCTCGCGGTCCCAGGCGCGCTCAGCGCGATGGCGGACCTCCTGGACGCCCGGCCCGACATCGCGGTCTGCTTCGGCGACTACGCCGAGTTCGGCACGCACGAGCGCGTCCGCCGGGTGCCCGAGCGGCTCGATCCCTTCCGTATCGCCTACCGCAACGACTACCCCGTCTCCTCGATGTTCCGCCGACGCGCCCTCGAGGCCGTCGGAGGGTGGCAGGCCGTCGGCGGCGCCGTCGGATACGAGGACTGGAACCTGTGGATGTCGCTCGCCGAGACTGGGCACACGGGCGAGCACTGGGGTCGCGGTGTCGCGCTGCGCCGGCGCCTGCACGGCCAGCGCATGCTCACCGATGCCGCCGGCCGGCACGTCGCCCTCTACGACACGCTCCGCCGCAGCCACCCGCGCCTGTTCTCGGATCTGGCCGCGCACCGCAGGGCCACCGACGTCGCCCCGGCGGCCCGCTGGATCTATCCGATCCTCTACGGCCGTCGGCCGCCGCTCGGGTTGCGCACGCGCCTTGACGGGGTGCTCCGGGCAGCGCGCTTGCCGGCCGCATCAAGTCAATAGCCCTTTCTCCAATCGGCTATTACACTTTTAGGGGAGGTGCGAGATCTCTTCGCCTTTCCCAACCCGGTCAACGAGAAGGCCGCCCGGGTCGTGGCCGGCGTCGTGCTCGCGCTCTCGGTCCTCGTCCTGGCCACCGGTTCCTACTGGCTCCTCGTTCCCCTGGCCTACGGCTTCTGGGCGCGCGTGCTCACCGGGCCGAGCCTGAGCCCGCTCGGGTGGACGGCGCAGAACGTCGTCGCGCCGCGACTCGGCGCCCGCAGGCCCGTCCCCGGGCCACCCAAGCGCTTCGCCCAGGGGATCGGCGCGCTGGTGTCGAGCACAGCACTCGCGCTCGCCCTCATCGCCGGGGCGCACACGGCCGCCGATGTGGCGCTCGTCCTGCTCGTGGTCGCGGCCGGGCTCGAGTCGCTCGCCGGCTACTGCCTCGGCTGCCGGATGTTCGCGCTCCTCATGCGCGCGGGCGTGATTCCGGACACGGTGTGCGAAGAGTGCGCGGACATCACCGGCCGGCTGCGCGCGAGCGGGAATTGATCAGGAAATCCGGACGCCGATGGGTCAACACCGACCGGCTGTGGGCGGGCACGTTCATCGTGGCCGCAGGGGTCACCCTGTTCACCTCCTGACGCAGCCCACAGCGATCGGCCGGGTCACCCCCGCGCTTGCGCGATGAGATCGCGCAGCCGGCGGCGCTGTGACCCGTCGCCGTCGAGGTTGTCCGGCGCCAGCCAGGCCTGGAAGCCGGCGCGCACCGGCGGCCAGTCCTCGTCGGTGATGGCGTACCACGCGGTATCGCGATTGTGGCCCTTGACGACCATGTGGCGGCGGAACACGCCCTCGAAGCGGAAGCCGAAGCGATCGGCGGCCCGCCGGGAGGCCTGGTTCAGCGCGTTGCACTTCCACTCGAGCCGCCGGTAGCCGAGGTCGTCGAAGGCGTGCGAGGCGAGCAGGAAGATCGCCTCGGAAGCCGCCGCGGTGCGCCGAAGCGTGGCGCCGAACCAGATGTGCCCGATCTCGATCACGCCGTGCTCGGGGGTGATCCGCAGGTAGGAGCCCACGCCCGCCGGGCGCTCGTCGGGCAGGCGCGCCAGGGTGAAGAACAGCGGGTCGACGGTCGAGGCCTGGACCATGAGGGCCTGCTCCATGGCGGCGACGTCGGCGTAGGGCCCGTTCGGGAGATATCTCCACAGCTCGGGATCGGCGGCCGGAGGGTGCGACACCTCGTAGAGCGCCTGGGCGTCCTGCGCCGGGCGCAGCGGGCGCACGAGCACGCGCGACCCGCGCAGCTCGACCCGGGCCGGCCGCTCCACCGGGCGCCAGTCGACCGGCTCTCCGAGCGTCGCATCACTCATCACGCGGGCATCGAAGCACACGCGCCGGCACCGCGCTGGCCAGGGATAGACTCGCCTTCCCGCCAGCTCGTATCAGAGGAGAACGCCATGTCGAGCTTGCTCGACCTCACGGTCCAGGGCGACGTCGCCACGATCAGCGACGAATCGAAGCTGCCACAGGTCAGGCTCATGACTCCGCTTCAGCTCTACCGCCTGTGGGAGCGCCAGGGCTGGGTCTCCCACCAGATCGATCTTGAGCAGGACCGGCGGGACTGGCAGACGATGCCGGCCGACCTGCGCGAGGAGATGCTGTGGGGGCTATCGGCCTTCTTCGTCGGCGAGGAGCGGGTGACCAGCCAGTTCGCCGGGCTCGTACTCGCCGCGCAGGACAAGCACGAGGAGGCGTTCCTCGCCACCCAGCTGGTCGATGAGGCGCGCCACGCCCAGCACTTCAATCGCCTCTACGAGGAGGTCTTCGCCTACGACGGAAGCTTCGAGGACCGCCTCGAACGGGCGCGCGCGGACCTCAACCCGGACTACCTCAAGCTCTTCGACGGCTTCCTCGTCGAGGCCAACCAGGCGCTCCTGGCCGATCCGTCGAGCGTCGAGGCGAAGGTCGACTTCATCACCGTCTACCACATGGTCATCGAGGGCACACTGGCGCTCACCGGCCAGTACTTCCAGACCGACAACATGGAGCGCCGCGGCATCCTCCCCGGCCATTTGAAGGCCTTTCAGCTCATCGCCCAGGACGAGCACCGTCACGTGGCCTACGGCACGTGGTTCCTCCAGCAGCAGGCGCGCGATCCGCAGCTGGCCAAGCGCATCCAGGACAAGCTGGTGGAGACGCTCCCCGCGGCCGCCGGCGTTCTCGTCCCGCCGGGCCACCAGCTCGGCGAGGACTACGAATACCTCGGCTACTCCGGGCAGGCCACGAACGAGTTCGCCTTCACGGCGCTCTCGCGCCGGCTCAAGGTCATCGGCGTCGCTCTGCCCGCCGTTGTCGCCTGATCCTCGTTCTCAGATGGCGTGGATCACGCCGAGGGCACGAGCCAGGGCACGGTCGAGCGACTGGTGGACGCGCTGCTGGCGCCAGAGGGAGCGCAGCATGTGGTCGCGCGTGAACATCGTCTCGATCGTCAGGTTCGGCCAGCGCCAGCCATTCTCGAGGGCGCCCTGGCGGCGCAGCTGCTCGTAGAGCCCTTCCCAGCGCCCGAGCAGGAGGAGCGTCTCGGTGCCGCGGTTGCGCAGGAGATTGAACGCACCCTCGATGTCGGCGCGCTGGCCGCGTTGGAGCGGGCGACTGACGGCGCTGTGGAGTCGCCGCGGACTGAGCCGGCGGGCCGCCGTGGCCACGGCGGGCCGTGCGGCCGCGTCGTCGGAGAGGTAGAAGATCTGGCCCCCCGAGCGATGGGTCGACTCCGCGCGCAGGCGACCGCCGGACGCCTTGGCCACGAACCGGTCGAGGGTCTGCTCGAGCCCGCGCTCGCGGATGAGCTCCTCGCTCCAGTAGAAGGCGTAGAGGTTGACGAGCATGAGTGCGCGCACGCGGGGGTCGGCCAGCCCGGCGTGCAGCGCCCAGTACGCGCCGGAGCAGAATCCGCCGAGGAAGAACTCCGTGGCCACATCGCGGTCGGCGAGGTGGTCGAGGACGGCGAGGACCTCGCCGACTCGATCCTGGCCGTAGAACTCGGCGTCGGGCAGCGGCCGCGAGCCGGCGCCGTGGGCCTCGCCGAAGCCCTCGAGGTCGACGCGCAGCGTGGGCACGCCGCGGGCCGCCCAGCGGCGGCTGACCTCGACCCAGGCACGGTTGGGGCCGATGTGATGCAGGGTCCCGGCGTTCACCCACACGGCGCAGACTGGCTCGGGACGGGCCCGGCGCGGCTCGGCGAGGATCGCGAACCGACCCTCGAGCCCGTCGGTGAACGGGAAGACCGTCTCGCGCACGCCGTCCGCGCGCTCGTGGCGACGCAGGCCCGGGGCGATCCCCGGTCGGGCGAGCACGACCGCCGCGCCGGCGCCGGGCTGCACCGGCGTGTCGAACCCGGGCTGCACCGGCGTGTCGGACCCGGGCTGCCCGACGAGCCAGTCGCGCGTCAGCTCGATCGTCTGCATGGGCGATCCGGTGAGCTGCGGGTGCCCCATGAGCTCGCCGTAGTCGTTCGTCTCGGCCACCGTGACTTCGGCCCCGGCCTCGCGAAACCCGTCGACGAGGCGCTGGTCAGGCTCGAGCCCGTCGCGGCCGAGGATGAGCACCCGGCGGTCCTCCACGACCGGGCCGGCTGAGGGGTCGAGCTGCACGCCCTCGATGGCCCGGGCGGTCTCGGCGGTGACTCGGAACCCGGTCAGCTCGAGCTCGCCCTCGGCGACCGGCTGGTGGCGCGGATCCTCGGTTTCGGGCACCTCGACCATTCCGGCGTAGGCGCGCAGCTCGCGCAGGAGCGCTCGCCCCCGGGCGGGAACGCCCCAGAGGATGAAATCGTCGATGGGCGCGTGCACCTCCGCGGCACGGCAGGCGATGAGACCCCCGAGGCCGATCCCGACGACCACGATCCGGCGGCACGCGGTCGCACCGCGCAGCCACAGGACCGCGCCCTTGACCGCCCCCACCCACGCCTCGAAGCGGTTCGGATCGCCCGGCGAGCCGGTGCTGTTCCCCGTGGCCGGAAGATCGAGGCGCGCGCACGGGAACCCGGCCTGGCTGAGCATCTGCGCCCACTCGCGCCGTCCGCGATAGGAGCACATCTCCTCCCATCCGAACGGCGGGCAGATGAGGACGGCAGTGTCGCGCCGAGCCTGCTCGGAGGGCTCGTGCAGCAGCATGAACACCGCCCCGAGGGGGAGGTCGAGCCAGAGCGGCTGGGCGGGCGCCGACGCGCCCGGATCGGAGCAGGCGGGCTGGTGGAAGCTCACACCCGGGTGATCGCCACTCGGCCGGTGAGGTTGAGCGCGGTCAGGTGTCCGCCGGGCGCAGCGGCGGGCGCGTCGGGGAGCCGGTGCAGGCGCAACCTACGCGCGTGGCCGGGCTCGATGCCGAAGGCGTCGTCCTCGGCGACATGGCCCGGCACGTGGACCCGGACCCCGTAAGCGAACCGCCGCGCCGCGACGGTGAGGCTCGCGCCGTCCACGTCATCGCGGAGCTCGGCGGTCAGGCCGAGGGCGCCGGCAGGCTCGCGGGTCGCCGGGCGTCCGGCCGGGTGCCGGAAGGCCTGCGAGAGCACGCGGGGCTCCGGGCCACGGTGGTCCTCGAGCGTGAGGGCGATGAGATCCTGGGCGGGCGGGCCGAACCGGTAGGACCACGAGACGTCGGCGAAATGGCCAAGCAGCGCCTCGACGTTGTACGCGGCCACGCTGTGCGGGGCGAGCACGACCTCGCGGGTCACCGACTCGACGGGGGTCTCCCGATCGCGGTATAGCGCCACTCGCAACCTCGCCGGGATCGGCCGCGGCCCGTCGTTGGCGAGGTGGGCGACGACGCCGTCGAGTCCCTCGTCGGTGCTCCACACAGCCACCGGTGCGAGCACGCGGCGGAGGTGGTGGTAGGCGACCTTGGGCGTGCCGCGATGATCGAGGACGCCCCAGCCCGCACCCGGCTGCAGGTCGCCGAGCCACAGCACGAGACCGCCGGCGCACGGCGATTCCGCGCGCCGCCATTCGCCCATGACCTCGACCATGACCTCGCCGCTCACGTGGCGCGAGAGCTCGAGATAGCGCTCGGGGTCGCTGCTGCGCAGGGCCACCGGGTCGAGCTCGAAGAGCAGGCGCAGATAATGATCGCGAACGTCCTCGAAGTCCCAGCCCGCCCCGACATCCCGTGGCACGCCGCGCTTCCAGTCCGGGTGGTGGATGACCGGGCCGGCGCTGGCCGGCAGGGCCTCGTCGTCGGGGATGTTGGCGAAGGCCAGGCATTCGGCGGCGAAGCGGACGCCGGCTCGGCGAACATCCTCGAGCGGTCGCAGGTAGGCGCCCACGCCGTAGTAGTTGGCCACTCCGACGCCCGGCCGGAACGGCACGTCCCCGCCCCATGGGGCCGAGGGCACGTACACGGCATCGGCCTCGGCCTGGGCCACGACGCGCGGGAGAAGCTCGAGGTAGAGCGGCCCCATAGCCGTCACGGGATCGAGACCGAGCATGGCCGCCTGCTGGGCGACCTCGCTGCCGCCGCAGAGCACGGCCAGGCTGGGTCGCGGGGCGAGGCGCTCGAGTACCTCCGCGGCCTCGCTCTCGACCGTGCGCATGAAGTCGGGGTCGGCATCGGGGTAGTCGAGATTGGCGAACATGAAGTCCTGCCAGACGAGGATCCCCAGCTCGTCGCACAGGTCGTAGAAGGCGTCGGACTCGTAGCAGCCGATTCCCGGGACTCGGACCATGTTCATCCCCGCGTCCACCACGGCTTCGAGCGCCCGCCGGACGTCGGGCTGCGGCGCGTGCGGGGCGGCGGGATCGCGCGGCGTCCACACGGCGCCGCGGGCGAACGTGGGGACGCCGTTGATCCGCAGGGCGACGCCGTCGGTCCCGGGGTCGCCCACGCTCTCCAGCGTCCGGAAGCCGATCCGGCCCGCGGGCACTGCGACCGTGCCGCCGGCGTGGCGCAGGTGGATCTCGGCCGCGTAGAGAGCGGGCGCGCCATGGGTGTGCGGCCACCACGGCACGGGCACCTCCACGGTGAGCGTGCCCTGGACCTCGAGGCCATCGCCGGCGCCGATCAACTCGAGTGCGGTCCGGTGCTCGACGCCCTCGCGGCGGAGCGTGAGCTCAGCGCCAAGCACGGCTGGGCCCCCGCTGGGCTCGTGCACGCGGGCACGGACGGTGACCGTGCCGGTGGCGCCGGATAGCCGGCCGCGAAGCCGGACGGCCTGCGCCACCGGGCCGGCAACGCGTTCGAGGCGCACCGGCCCGTACGGCCCGACCGCGGCCGGAGAGGGGGCGAAGCCGGGCGCGCGGCCGAGGAGCATCGTGCGGAAGAAGCGGAGGTTGCGGTCCGAGACGAGGCGGGTGCGCCACCGTGCCCGCGGGCGGCGGTTCGCGGCCAGGAGAGGCGCCAGGGCCATGCAGTGGATGACGAGCTCGTTCTCCGCGCGCACCTGCGCGCTGACATCGAGCGCGTGCGCGGTGAACATCGACTCGCTCCACAGCACATGCTCGCCGTTGAGGAAGACGGCGGCGACGGTGGCGAGGCCGCCGAGAGTGAGCGTCAACCGCTCGCCGGGACGCGCCGGCGCGGCCGCGAAGCGGGTCCGGAACCACCAGTCCTCGCCGTCGAAGTCGCGCATTTCGCCAGGCCGCCAGCGGCCGGCGGCGCGGAGCGCCGACGCCGCGGTGCCCGGGACTGTCGCCGGCAGCCACTCCAGTGCGCTGATGTGCCCGGGATGCTCGAACTGACCCGCCGGGGCACAGGCCGCCTGCCAGTCGCGGTCGAGCTCGGTGACCTCGCGAAAGGCGATCGGCGTGACATCGACCCGGCGGGATTCGCCGCCGCCGAGCTCGGCGATGCTCACCCGACCGCCTCGACGAGCGCGGTCATCGCGCGCTCCCACTGCTCGGCCATGCCGGCCATGATCGGCGCCGGGTCGAACGGCTTGCGCCGGGCGAGGCGGAAGGACAGCGTCTTGCAGCCGTCGACGATCTCGGCAAGCGCGGCCGCGGCGAGAGCGCTCTCGCCGCCCAGGAGCCAGTCGGCGTGCGCGGCGGCCACCTCGCAGGCCGATCCGGCCATGCGGACCGTGGCGAAGGCGTAGGCATGGTAGTCGGCGAGGTCGCCGGCCAGGAGCGCAGGGAGGTCGAGCTCGAGCTGGGCGGCGAAGCATTCGAAGGGATTCCCCGGCGCGCGGCGGGTGAGGTGGCTGCGCAGCAGGTCGCGCGCCGCGGCGCGCAGCGCCTGCCCGGTGAGGGCCTCGCCGGCGTCGAAGCGCACGAGCTCGGTGTACGGGGGTAAGACGTCGCTCGCCGCCCCGTCGAGCCGGAAGATCCCGCGGTAGTCCTCGCCGGAGAGCTCGAAGAGGCCCGGGCCGTGAAAGTAGCGGAGCGTCTCGCCGTCGCGGTCGATCGCCTCGGCAGCCACCGAGGTCTTCACGTGCTCGCGCCGGTAGCTCGTGGCCGCGGTGTCGGGGAGATACCAGGCGTCGAGTTCGACGATGATCGTCCGCCCGCGCTCGATCTGCTCGGCGATCTGGATCGGCAGGGGCCGGTAGGGCTGCATCTCGTGGATGTCCACGGCGAAGAGCCGCTCGAGATCCTCCGGCGGTGGCTTGAAGAACGTCCACTGATCGCCTTCGAAGTCGATGCGGACGAGGTGGCCGAAGGCGGCCAGCGGCTCATGGCCGCAGGCGTGGAGCAGCTCGACGACGATGTCCGTGTAGCAGTTCGTCTCGAGATAGCTCCGGCCATCGCCGTGCAGCGGGTGTCGCCTGTAGCTCGCCGGGTGCCGGCCGCTCAGGCTCGAGCGCTCCGGTGCCGTCGCGCCGGTCACGGCAGGCTGAGCTTCTTGCGGATGTCGTTGGGCCAACTGGCCGGCTGCAGGCCGTGGGTGCGCATGAGCGCGAGCACGATCCGCTCGTGCCCGAACCCGAGGCAGGCCGTGTGCGCGGTGCTCCCGTCGGCGAGCATGATGCCGTAGGTGGCCGCGAAGTGGTCGCCGTGCTGGTTGAACGAGGCGATCGCCGTCGGCTCGGGGCCGGCGACGGGAACGAGGATCTCGAGCTTGAGCGCCTGCTCGCGCTGGGTGTTCGCGAGCATGCGGCCGCGGCGTCCGAAGAACGGATCGTTGGCCGTGTCGAGCTCGGCGTCGAGCCCGAGCGAGCGGAGGAGTTCGAGACCGCGGTGAGCCCACTCGTCGCGCCACTGCACGACATCGTCGGGACGGCCGATGCGGACGAGCTCGTGCTGGCGGAACATCTGCCGGCGCGCGGGGTCGAGCGAGGGCTCGTGGCGGAACACCCAGGCGCCGCCGGCCTCGACGAAGATGCCCTCGGCGGGCAGGGGCCCGCGCGCGGCGATGGCCGGGTAGACCGGGTAGCAGGCAGCCGGCATGAGCGTCAGGTCCGTCATCTCCTGAAACTCACTCCAGCACTCGTGGCGGCCCGCGCGCTCACTCTGGAGCAGTGCTTCGGCCTCGCTGCCCTCGAACGCGTAGATCGTGCCGGCGAGGTGCGGGAAGGACCCCAGGTATCCGCTCGACTCGAGCTGGTGGCGCGGGAGCAGGGGCGGGAAGCGCAGACGCTGGGCGCCATGCGCCACGGCCGTGCGCGTGAGGAGCTCCTCGAGCCGGAGGCGGACATCCTCGAAGTCGGCGCTGTGGCCATAGATACCGGGCACCCCGGATTCGAGCAGCACGCCACTGGTGACGAGCTCGGTCAGGAAGAGGATCTGCTCCTCGTTGGCGGGACGGGTCTCGATGGCCATCGTCACAGCTCCTTGGCGATCATGAGCAGGCCGGCGTCGACGGCATGGATGCGCTCGTTGGCGACCATCAGGCGGGCCGAGAGGCTGTCGCGGAGGTGGCGCCCGACGCCGAAGGGAGAGTCGTTCTTGTAGCCGACGATCCCGATGACCTCGAGCACGCCCATGCAGATGCGCGGGGCCTGCTCGGAGGCAGCGAGCTTGAGGTTGTTGAAGCGCAGGACCGAGCCCATGGTGCCGAGCCGCTCGCGGCCCGGCTCGGCGCTCCAAGACTGGAAGTCCGCGAGCGCTCCGTGGACCTCGCCGCGCAGGAGCGTCAGCTCGCTCATGACGCGCGAAAGGCCCTGCGCGGCGGGGACGGGCGCGCCCGGCTTGCGCCGGGCCGACTCGCGCACGAAGGCACGGCCGCGCTCGAAGGCGTCGGTGGCGATGCCGAGCCACACGTGGGACCAGAGGATGTGGGAGAGCGGGACGACCGACTCGTTCATCACGGTGGAGAAGGGCGTGGCGAGGATCTGCTCGGCGGCGAAGCTGGCGCGCACGACGAACCCGGGCGAGCACGTCCCCCGCATCCCGATCGTGTCCCAGGTCCCGGCCGTCTCGAGCGCCGTATCCTCGCCCCGGCTGAGCACGAGCACCTGATCGCCCGGCTCGGCGTCGGAGGCGCGGCGCACGGTGGTGAGATAGTCGTCGCAGTGGGCGCCGTAGCTCACCGTCGGCGCCTGCTTCTCGAAGCGCAGGCGGCCCTCGCCCGCGTCCTCGACGCCGGCGATCGAGCGGCCCATGTCGCCGCCGGTGCCGATCTCCGAGGTCACCGAGGCGATGAGCCGCTGGTCGCGCGCCAGCTCGGCCAGGTACTCCTCGAACCAGCCCGAGCCGTCGAGGTGACGGACGATCGTTCCCACCTGGATGTGATGCATGGCGAAGACCATCCCGGTCGCGGCGCAGCGGCGGCCGAGCTCGAAGCAGGCGCGGGCGACGGCCTCGAGCGAGGCGCCGGCGCCACCCAGGTCCTCGGGCACGAGGGCGGAGAGAGCCCCGGCGTCGCGCAGGGCGGAGATGGACTCGATGGGGAAGCGCGCGTCCCGGTCGACCTCGGCGGCATGGCCGCCGGCGATCTCCTCGGCGATCGTGGTGATCGCGCCGAGGAACCGCTGATCGGAGTCGATGGCGATGCTCATGCTGCCGCCTGGGTCTGGAGCTGCTCGATGGCCACGCCGATGCTGCTGACGCTCTCGAACACACCGCGCTTGAGCATGGCGTCGGGGAACTCGACGTCGAAGGCGTCCTCGAGCGCCAGCATCACGTTGACGCTCGCGTGCGAGCTCATGCCGGCCCGGAACAGGTCGGCGTCGGCGTCGATCGCGTCGACGTCCACAGGCAGGCGGGCGTGGTCCCGCAGGACCTGGCGGATCTCGTTGGTCAGTGCGTCGGTCATGGCTGTGTCCTTTGTGGGTGGGCACCGCGCTCGGCGAGGACGACGGCGGCGGCGATGTCGCCTTGGTGGGTGAGGCTCACGGAAAGGGAGTGGACGCCGGCGGCGTCGGCGAGACGGCGAGCCGTGCCCGTGAGTTCGAGGGTCGGCCGCCCGTCGACATCGCGGTGCACCGCGATGTCGTGCCAGGGCAGCGGCTCGTCGGTGCGCCGCAGGGCTTTCATCGCCGCTTCCTTGGCGGCGAAGCGCGCGGCCAGCCGCAGGGGGTCGCCCTCGCTGTCGGCGCGCTCCCGCTCGGTGTAGACCCGTTCGAGGTAGCGCTGGCCGTGGTCGCGGACCGCGTCCTCCACCTCACTGCGCGCGACCACATCGATTCCAACCTCCACGGGCATCTCACGCGCTAGAAACGGCATGCCGCCGGGAAACCTTGAGCGGCGGGACGGCGCGTGGCCGCAGAGCGCGGCGCCCGTGCGCACAGCTGAGGCGGCCGGGGCCTCGCGGACGACGGGCGCCGGGCGGCCCGCGTGAGACGGCTTCAAGGGGTCGGCCCGGGGGCGCCGGCGGGTCCTTGGCGCTCAGCTCGCCAGCCGGCCGCAGCCGGAGGCCGGCGCCGGCCGTGGGCGCCTCTCTCCGCGGGCACAGACGCGCCCACCCCCTTCTCACGCCCGGTGTGAGCGCGTTTATGCCCGGAAAGCGGTCACGGACGCGCCCACCCCCGCGCGGACCGGGGGGTCGGCGCGTTCATGCCCACCGAAACTCACCGCGGGCAGCCCCCAACCCGCACCCCCAGCCGGGCCTCGCTCAGGCGGCACGGCGCAGCGGCGGCGCCTCGCCGCGCGGCTGGCCCGCAGCCAGCGACGGCGCATGGACCGCCCGGGGCGCCGGCGTGAGCGCCGCGGCGAGCTGCCGGCGACCGAGTGCGCGCGCCAGCGCGGCCCAGGGCGCTCCGTGGCGCACCGTCCCGCGCAGGAACCCGGCGCCATAGGCGGCGTGCATGACGGCGAGAACGGCGGGCACATAGGCGCAGTCGCGGGGGCTCGCGGAGGCCCGGTGGGCGCGTCCGGCCGCGCTGGCCAGCAGCCCGCCGTAGGCTGCCAGTCCTGCGCGCGCGGGCACGCGCAGCAGGCGCGGCGCGAACAGGCTCGCGACGGCCGTGAGCACGAGGGCCGGCGGCAGCAGGTTGGAGCGCCGCAACGTCTCGGGATGCCAGCGCGCGGTCTGGGCGCGGAAGAAGCCGTTGTCGCCGTACTGGCGCCACAGGGCGCCGAGGGAGTCGCGCGGGGTGTAGCGGGCGGCCATGTCCGGCAGGCAGGCGAGACGCTCGCCCTGCGCCATGAAGCGCGCGGCCATCTCGGAGTCCTCGTTGCGCGGCCAGCGCTCGTCCCAGCCGCCGAAGGCGAGCAGGGTCTCGCGCTCCCAGATGCCGCAGAACACGCCCGAGTCGAGCTCGTATTCGTGGTCGAGCCCCCCGCGCGCGCCGGCCCACCGGCGGGAGCCGCCGCGCCCGAGCGGCGTGGCCAGCGCGAGCGCCTGAGCGCGGCCCACCGGCCCGGCCCCGACCGGGACCTGCGGCCCGCTCACCCAGCGGACGTCGCCCCGGCGCAACCGCTCGACGCCGAGCGCGAGATAGTCAACGGGGTAGTGGGAGTGGGCGTCCATGCGGGCCACCCAGCGACCGCGCGCGTGGGCAAGGCCGACGTTGAGCCCCGCCGGGATGGTCCCGCGGGGGTTCTCGAGCACGACAACGCGCGGGTCCTGGCGCGCGAGCCGGGCGAGCGCCTCGCGGGTGCCATCGCTCGAGCCGCCGTCGATGAGGAGGAACTCGATCTCCCCGGGGAAGCGCTGGCGCCGCATGGCGGCGACGCTGGCCACGATGTGGGCGCGTTCGTTGAGCACGGGGACGAGGATGGAGCAGTCCACGAGCAGGCGATCGGGACGTCGGCGGCCGAAGATGACCGGCGGCGGCGTGCTCTGGACGGGTGTTCGTCAGCCACGGGCAGCGGCGAGGAAGCCCGCGACCCGGGCGATTTCTCGCTCGAGCGTGCGCGAGCGTGCGGTGGCGAGGCCGGTGGCGATGAGCCGCTCGCGCACCGCGGGATCCTCGGCGAGCTCCCTCACCGCCCGCGCGGCCGCGGCGGCGTCGCCCGGCGGGATGAGAAGGGCCGCGTCCCCGGCCGCGCCGGGTACCCCGCCGACCGCCGTGGCCACGACGGGCAGACCGGAGGCGAAGGCCTCGACGAGCACCTGGGGAAAGCCCTCCGTCCAGGAGATGTGGAGGAAGACGTGGGCGCCGCGATAGAGATCCAGAAGGCCTCCGTGGAGGGGCACGTGACCGCGGAGCTCGGCCGCGCCGCTCACGCCCAGGGCGCCGAGGCGCTCACTGAGCGCGTCCGCGAGCGGGCCCTCGCCGCAGATGACCATGCGCCAGCGCTCCTCCCCGGCCCGCAGAGCCGCGAGAACGTCGGCGAGGAGCAGCGGGTTCTTCTCCTCCTCGAGTCGCCCAACGCTCAGAACGGTGAGCTCACCGTCGTAGGGCCGCGCCCCCGCCCGCTCGCCCGCAGCGATGTCGTCGTCCGAGACGAGCGAAACAGCGATCTCGAGCAGACGGGGCGCCCGGCGGTAGTGGGCGGCCAGCTCCGGACCGATGACGACCACCGGACAGCGTCGCGCCAGCCCGCGCCAGCACGCCTCGAGCAGGTCGGCCACGGCGTGCATCCAGGGCACGCCGGGGCGTCGGCGCCTCACATAGGCGGGGAAGTCCTGGCGCACCCCGAGCACGACCTGGCGGCGGCGCAGGCGCGCCAGGAGGGCGAAGAGGATCGCGTGTAGGTAGGGCCCGAACAGCCAGACGCAGTCGGCCCCGTCGAGCTCCTGCCAGAAGAGGCGCAACGAGCGGGCCAGCGAGCTCACGACCGCGGCGGGCTGGGCCAGCGTGGCGTAGTGGGGCAGGCCGAGGAAGCCGACGCTCGCGGGGAGTGGGTAGTGAGCCGGGCCGTCGCCGGGATCCAGGCGGCCGACGACGGTCACGTCGAGCTCGCGGGCGAGACCGGCGAGGAAGAGGTTGAACGCGATCTCGCCGTGGACGACGCCGTCCCGCTCGCGGTAGACGGAGTCGGTGTAGGCGAGGACCCGCACCGGGTCAATCGTATTCGCGGCTGCGCTAGCTTGAGCGACGCTCGCCGCCATGGTCCCCACCGAGCGCCATACCGCCGTCGAGGCTCCAGCCCAGGTCCGGGAGACGCATCCGCGCAGTGGGCTGGTCGCCCTGGCGGGCCGGATCGTCGTCGGCGGGCTCGCCATCATGGTGGCCGTCAATCTGGTCAGCGGCTTCCCCATCCTCGCCCTGTGGATTGGGTCGCGCTTCGCGGGCGGAGACGTCATCAGCGGGAGCGGCATTCTCATCGCGTTGCTCGCACTCGCTGTGCTCATGGTGCTCGGCGTCACCGCGCTGACTCGCCTGAGCGCGCTCTACGAGCGCCTGGCGGGCCGAATGGAACCCGGTCGGCGTGAACCCGCCCCGTGGAATCGCAGCCTCCGCGCCGAACGTCCGGTGTACACGCGACAGCGCGTGCGTGCCAACACGGTCGAGCGGATCATGATCGGCACGGTCGTGGCCGCCGCGGTCGTGTTCGAAGTCTGGTTCTTCTTCCTCGCCAAGTTCGCTCTGCCGAGCTGACGCCCGCGCGCAGCGCTCCCGCCTCTCCCCTGGACGTTTCACCCGCCGCCAAGCCAAGAGCTCCAGGCCGGCGCCCGAACAGCCGATCACGCGTATGTGTCCCGCCGCGCCGGCACCGCCCTCCTGACGCTCGTGGTGGCCTGGCTGTCGACCGCCGCCGCGGCCGGCGCGCACGCCCGCCCGCCCGCGCGGGAATCAGCCAAGGTGGCCTGCGCCGCGCCGCCGCCCCGCCTCCACGGGCGCCGCGCCGCGGCCGCGCACGCCCGCTGTCGTTGGCACGCGCCCGCGCGCACCGCCCACGCCACCGCCTGGAGCGCGCGTCGCGCCACCACCGCCACGCCCGCCCCGGCCCGGACGAGCGGCCTCGTGGCGAGCGCCTCGGGGGCGTACGCGATCCGTCTGACCTGGCCGCAGCTCCCAGGCGCCGCCGCGGTCGAGGTGCTTCTGGGCGGAGCGCTCATCGACCGCGTTCCCGCCTCCCAGAACCGCACGTACACGATCCGCGAGCTCTGGCCATCCACGTCGTATGCGCTCACGGTCGAGGGGCTGACCGCGACCGGGACCACGGTGCGGTCGCTCAGCGTCACCGCGTCGACCTCCGCCGCCGCAGGCGCCTTCCCCCGCCTCTACGGCGCCGGCGCGTTCGTCAACACGCCGATCGGCGCGGCGCCCACGCCGGCGGCGAACTCGAGCGCGATCGTCGGCGCCTCCATCACCCCGTACGCCGCCAGCGCCAACCTGTCCGACAGCACGGCGTGGGGCATCCCCATCGTCTCGGCCGACGCTCAGAGCCAGGCCTACACGGTCGGTTGCCAGGAGTACTGGTGCACGACGAGCTTCGGAGCGCTTGAAATCCCCGCCGGCGCCCAGCCGAACACGGGCAGCGACGGCCATCTCGTCGTGCTCGAGCCGAGCGGCTCGGAGCTCGACATGTGGCTCGGGCAGCACGCGGGCGGCACATGGACCTCCGGGGAGCGCTGGGTCGAGTCCGCCTCCGGACCGGCGGCGAACTGCGCGACGCCCTGGGGATGCGGCGCGGCCGACGCGGCCGGCTTCGCGCTCGGCGCCGGGGTCATCCGGCCCGAGGAGATCGCCCAGGGCCACATCGATCACGCCCTCCTCATCGCCACCCCGAACACGCGCGCGGGCTACGTCGCCTGCCCGGCCGTGAGCGGTGACGGCCATAACGGCGCACCCACCGCGCTCCCGCTCGGCGCCCACGTGCAGCTCGATCCGAGCGTCGACGTGGCCGCGTTGCCCATCCCGGCCTGGCAGAAGGTCATTGCCGTCGCCCTGCAGCGCTACGGCGCCTACGTCGGGGACACGGGCGGATCGCTCGAGGTCCGCGCGGAGTCGAACCTCGGCCGCGGCTACGACGCCTGGGCGAAGGCCGGCGTCTCATCCAACTCGCCCAGCCTGGCCGATCTGCCGTGGTCGCGGATGCGCGTCCTGTCGATGACGCAATGCGCGTGAAAGTGAAATCGCCCTGGGGGCGATTTCACTGCGAGTTCGCCGGGGGCGAACTCGCGGCCCTGGGACTCAGGCCACGCGCCCGCTGGTCGATCTAACCGATCATGAGCGCGATATCGCTCCGGCTGCCCGGTGCCGGTGCCTCGAGACGCTGGGCGGCGGGCACGAGCACCTGGATGCTCGCCGCGTGCCTGCTCGGCGCCGGTGTCGGCCTGGCCGTGGCGCTCGGCCAGACGAAAATCGCGCTCGGCGTCCTGCTCCTGCCCGCGCTCGTGGCGCTCATGATGCACCCGGAGTGGCTTCCGCCCGTGCTCGTCGTGGTCGCCTTCGGGGAGGCCGTGAGCACGGGCAGCGTCACGCTCTCCCGCCTCGCCGCTCCGCTTGCCGTGGTCGTGATGGTGGTGGCCCTCCCCGGCCGGCGGGGGCTGCGCTTCCCCGAACTCAAGGTGCTGTGGGCCGTCGTGGCCTACGGGCTGTGGGCCTTCGCCAGCGCGATGTGGACGGTCAACCCCGACTCGGGGCTTTCCCAAGGCGGCACCGGCTACGCGCTGGCCTCGCTTGCGCTCTCGCTCGTCTTCATGGCCGCGATCGCCATGTTCGTCCAGAGCGAGCGCGATCTCCGGCGCCTCCTCGTCACCATCTGGGCGCTCTCGGCGATCACCGGGCTCGTCTCGATCGCCCAGTACGCCAGCGGCTATTCGCGGACGATGGGACTGGCGGGAGATGCCAACTTCTTCGCCGCCCTGCAGGTTGCGGCCGTCCCGCTGCAGGCGGTGCTCGCCACGCGGGTGCGGCGGGCCTCGACCCGCGGCGTGGTGCTGCTCGGCCTCGCCATCACGGTCGGCTCGGTCGTCACGTCGCTCTCGCGCGGCGGCCTCCTCGCGCTCGCCGCCGTCGTGGTCCTACTGATGTTCCAGCCCGCCCGCACCTTCTTCCGCACGCCGGCCCGCAAGCGCGCCTTCCTCATGGTCACGCTGGCGGGCGCGGCGATCCTGCTCGTGGCCTCCTTCAGCGCGCTCTCGGCGCGCACCTCCTCCCTGTTCACCACGAGCGACGGCGGCTCCGGGCGCACCGATCTGTGGCGCGCGGCGCTGGGCGGCTGGCACGAGCACCCGATCGCCGGCATGGGCTTCGGCGCCTTCATCGGGCAGAGTGACGCCCTGCTCCTGCGCACACCCGGCGTCGACTTCAGCGCCTATGCCCTGCGGCCCGGCGGCCAGTACGTGCACAACGCCTACCTGGAGTCGCTCACCGAGCTCGGCGTCGTCGGCGTGGCCCTCTTCTGCGCCGTGCTCGGCGCGATGGCGCTGGCCCTGCGGAGGACCACGCGCCGCGCGAGGGCCGCCGGCGTGCCGCTTGTGGCCTCGTTCAGCCGGGCGCTCACGCTCTCGCTCGCGGGCTTCGCCTTCGCCTCGATCTTCCTCTCCACCGAAACCAACCGGACGCTCTGGATCCTCCTCGGGCTTTCGCTCGCCCTTCCGCGGGTGCTTCTCAAGGAGCAACACGAGCGGACGATCACAGAGGAGCCGGGGATCGGCGGCCCCGGCCGACCTGCCGTACTCGCCGCGCCCACCCCCACCGAGCCCGAGAGGATGTCCGATGGCTGAGCAGGAGTCCCTTCCGCACTCCGTACAGCGCTACGCGATGGTGCTCCGCCGCCAGTGGTGGGTCGCCCTCGTCGTGACCATCGTGGCCCTCGCCGCCGCCGTCTTCTACGTCGAGCGCGCGACCCCCGTCTACTCGGCGAGCATGAAGATCGTCGTCGGCCAGGGGGAGACTCTGTTCTCGCCCAGCCTGGCGGTCAACGTCCAGTCCTACACCCAGACGATCACCGACCTGCTTCAGAGCCAGGTCGTGGCCCGCCAGACCATTCAGCAGCTCGGACTGAGCGAGAACCCGACCGCGCTCCTGGGCGAGCTCGGCGTGAGCGCCGGACCGAACACGTCGGTCATCGACGTCACCTTCGACGACACGAACCAGGCGCGGGCGGTTCGCGTCCTCTCGACCCTCGGCGGGATCTTCACCGGCCTGGTGAACACCGCGCTCGCCGACCGGGCCAAGAACGGGACCACCTCGCCGCCGGTGAGCGTCGTCGTCTTCGATCCCGCCCACGCCGATCCCGGTCGCGTGTCACCCCGCACGACCCGGACCCTCGCCATCGCCATCGTGCTCGGCCTGGTGGCCGGACTGCTTCTCGCGCTCCTGCGCGACGCCCTCTCCGGGCGGATCCGCAACGAGGAGGAGGCCGAGAGCGCCTACGGCGCGCACGTCATCGGCGCGCTCCCCAAGGGCACGCTCGGCCTGCCCACGAACGGCGCCTCCGGGCTCCCGCCGAAGCTGGCGGCACGGATGGGCGATACGTTCCAGATGCTCACCGCGCGGCTGCGCTACTCCTCCGATCTCGAGCGCGGCGTGATCCTCGTGACCGGTGCCCGCCCTGAGGACGGCAAGTCGACGGTCAGCGCCCACATTGCCGCCGTCCTGGCCGCCGCCGGCAACGAGGTCATCGCCGTGGAGGCCGATCTGCACCGGCCCGCTCTCTGCCGCCTCCTCGGAGTTCGTGCCGGACGCCAGGGCGTGCGCGAGGTCATCACCCAGGGCATTGACCTCGACAGCCTGCTCGTCGAGGTACGTCCCGAGCAGCTCCTACCCGCCCCGAAGTCCGCGCTGGAGGAACAGGAGCCCGTCACGGTGGCCACTGCGGCCACGGGTCCGGACGCCCGGCCCTCGCGCCGGCCCGCGACGCCGGCCGCCCACAGCGCCGCTCCCGGCGGGCGGCTGCGCATGCTGCCGGCCGGCCTCGGTGGCGAGAATCCGATGAACATCCTCTCACTTGGCAACTCCTCGCAGCTCGTGTCCCGGCTGCGCGACGAGTGCGACTACGTCGTGATCGACACCCCGCCGCTCCTGCTCTCCGGCGACGCCTACCCGCTCGTCCAGTTGGCCGATGCCGTCCTCGTCGTCTCCAAGGAGCGCTCGAGCACGGTCGAGGACGCCCGCCGGATGCGCAAGATCCTCCGCTCCCTCGGCGTGCACGACTTCTCGCTCGTGGTCAGCGAGTCGGCGTCGGTCTCCGGCGAGGACTACTACGCCTACTCGGATGCACGGTGACGGCATCGCGGCGGCGAGCGCGACCGTCGTCGTGCGCGCGGGCAACAGCCGGGCGCACCTCGAGCAGCTGCTGCCCCTCCTGCGCAAGCAGAGCGCCGCGCCCGAGCTGATCGTCGTCGACTCGGGCTCGAGCGACGGCTCGAGCCAGCTCGCCCGGCGTCTCGCCGATCACGTCGTCTCGCTCGCCCCCGGCACCTATACACCCGGCCGCGCGCTCAACGCCGGGGCGGCGGCCGCCGCCGGCGAGATCGTCTTCGCGCTCTCATCCCACTGCCGCCCTCCGGACGGCGAATGGCTTGCTCGAGCCCTGGCCAACTACGCGGACCCGCGGGTCGCGGCGACCAACGGATCCCCGCGCGGGCCGGACGGCGTGCCGTTCGGCGGCGTGTTCCTCCAGGACGCCGCCCATGCTCGCTCGCACCCGCATTGGGGGTTCTCGAACCACGCATCCTCGTGGCGCGCCGCGGCCTGGCGCGAGCTGCCGTTTGACGAGGAGGTCACC
This sequence comes from uncultured Solirubrobacterales bacterium, assembly GCA_963795525.1. Taxonomy (GTDB): domain Bacteria; phylum Actinomycetota; class Thermoleophilia; order Solirubrobacterales; family Solirubrobacteraceae; genus Palsa-465. The sequence goes on along the minus strand of CAWCIA010000003.1, from coordinate 1,038,706 downwards.
ACGGCGGAGGACCGGCTGTGGGCGATCGAGATGACCGGGCGCGGATGGCTCATCGCCTTCGACCCCTCCCTGTGGGTCGAGCCCGAGCACCGCTGGAAGAACGGTGCGGTGAACTTCCTGCGCCGTGAGCGGCGCGAGCTCATCGTCATCGGCAGCTACGCGGCACTCCCGGCCTACACCCGGCCGATGCTCGTGCGCGACTGGTGGGCCCAGCTTCCGCAGGACCGCCACTCCCGCATCTTCCACCGCCTGCTCAACTACCGCCGCGCGGCCGGACTCGTCGGCAAGTACCTCGGCCACGCGGAGGCACGGCGTACCCGCCGCCTGGCGCCATGACGGCGGCGCCACCCACCGTCTCGGTGGTCATCCCCACCTACAACCGGCGGGACCGGCTCCCGCGGGTTCTCGCTCCCCTGCTGGCCGAGCCCGACGCCCACGAGATCGTCGTGGTCGTCGACGGTTGTGACGACGGCTCGTTCGAGCTGCTGGCCGACCTGGCGACGAGCGACGAGCGCCTGCGCCCCGTGCGCATCGAGAACCGCGGCATGGGCGGCGCGCGGATGGCGGGAGCGGAGCTCGCCACGGGTGAGGTCGTCCTGCTCATCGACGACGACATCGTGCTCGAGGCAGGCGTCGTGTCGGGGCACGCGCGCCGGCACGGGGCTGCTCCGGGACTCGTCGTGGTCGGGGCCATGCCCGTGGCCGGCGGGGCTCAGCGTGACGGCCGCGACTTTCCCCGAGCGCTCTACGCTCGCGAGTACGAGCGCCACACCGCCCGTTGGCAGGAGGATCCGGACTCCATCCTGCGCACGCTCTGGGCCGGCCACCTCTCCCTCCGGCGCTCGGATCTGCTCGGACTCGAACCGCCGGCAAGCCGGGACATCGCCCGCGGCTATCACTCCGACCTCGACTTCGGGTTGCGCTGCCGCCGCGCGGGTCTGCGCGCAGTGTTCGATCGCGCCCTGCGCGCGGAGCACCTCTACGAGCGCGGCCCGGAGGCCTTCGTCGAGGACGCGCGCAGCTCGGGCCGGAGCTTCGTCCTCGTGCACGCCGCCCACGCCGGAGCACTGGGCGCGCTGGACCGCGACTTCACGCTCGCCGGCCTGCCCGGCCCGGCGCGTGCCCTGGTGCGCCGCGCGCGCGGCGAGCGCTGGCCCGAGGTGGCGCTGCGCGCGCTCGTCCCCGCGCTCGGAGGCATCGGCTTCTACCGCGGCCAACGCTTCGCCGCCGGGCTGCGCTGGCGGATCGAGCAGGACCGCGCGATCCACGGCCTCCGCGATGAAGCCGCGGCGCGGGTCGCCTGAACGATGGAGCGCAAAGCGATCCTCGGGGTGCCCTGGACCATCGTCTCCTTCGCCGCCAACAAGGGGGTGACGACGGCCACGACGCTCGTGCTCGCCCGGCTGCTCGCGCCCTCCGACTTCGGCGTCATGGCCGTGGCCGGGATGGTGGTCAACTTCCTCTATTGGTTCGGCGGGCTGAGCTTTGCCGGCACTGTGGTGGTCCGCCGGGACCTCGACGCGCGCGGCCTGGGCACGACGCTCACGCTCATGCTCGGGTCGGGCCTCGCCGTCGCCCTCATCGCCGCCGGCGCCTCGCCGCTGATCGCCACGGCCTTCGGCACCGGCCGGGTCACCGGCGTGCTCATCGCGCTCTCCGGTGGCTTCGTCATCGCCTCGTTCAACGGCTTCTACGACTCGATGTTCCAGCGCGAGCTCGAGTTCCGCAGGCGCTTCGCCGCCATGGTCTTCCAGACGGTGAGCTACGCCGTGCTCGCCATCGGGGGCGCCGTCCTCGGTGCCGGGGTCTGGAGCCTCGTCATCGGCCAACTCGGCGCGAGCCTCATCTGGGCGGCCGCGCTGCTGGCCTTCTCCCCCGTCCGTGTTCGCCCGGCCTTCGATCCCGCCGTGGCTCGCAGCGTGATCGTCAGCGGCCGCGGGTTCCTCGCCCAGGGCGTGACGCTGTTCGTGCGCCAGAACGCCGACAACGTCATGGTGGGACACGCCTTCGGCCCCGCCGCGCTCGGCTTCTACTCGATGGGCTACCGGCTCGGAGACCTGAGCTACTGGGCGATCGCCGACCCCGTGGCGCGCGTGACCTTCCCGGCCTTCGTCCGGGCCCGGGAGCGCGGTGAGGACATCCGCCCGGCCTTCCTGGGCGTGCTCCGGCTCGTCGCGCTCATCGGCTGCCCGGTCGGGGTGCTCCTCAGCGGCGCGGCCGAGCCGTTCACGCGGGCCGTGCTCGGTCCGCGGTGGCTGCCGATGGCCGCTCCGCTCGCCGTCCTCGGCATCTGGGCCGCGCTGCGGCCGATCGACTCAACGCTGTCCTGGCTGCTCAACTCGATCGGTCGTGCCGATGCCGCCGCGTGGCTCTCCCTGGCCATCCTCGTGCCCCTCGTCCCCGGCTTCATCCTCGCCGTCTCGATCGGGCACATGACCGCCGTCGCCGTGGTCGTCGTGTTCGACACGCTCGTCTCCCTCTCGGCCCTGGCGCTCACCGTCCGGCGCCACGCCGGGATCGCCCTCGGGGAGCTGTGGGCGTCCATCGCCCCGGTCGTGCTCGCCTCGCCCGCCGCGTGGCTGGCCTGCCGGCTCGGCGCCTCGGCCGTGGGCACCCGGCCGGCGGCGCTCGCCCTGGCCGTCGCGGTGCTCTGCGGCCTGGCGGCGTACGCGCTGACGGTCACGGTCCTCGACCGCACGCTTCTCCGGCACGCCGTGCAGCAGCTGCTGCGCACCGTCGGACGCGGACCGGCGCCCGTTTCGGCCGGGGTGAGCGGACCGTGACGCGCTCGGCGCGGACAGGCCTCGCGCCCCACCTCGCCGCGGCGATTCCGGGCGCGCTGGCCAGCGGGCTCATGCTTCTGTGGGCGGTGCACGACGGCGGCTACGACGCCGACACCTGGTACTGGGGCGCGCTCGCGCTCCTCGCGGCCGTGGGCGGCGTGGCCGTCTGGCGCGGCGCGGACTTGCGGCTCTCGCTCACGCGCCCGCTCGTCATCGCCCTGGCGGCGTTCGCGGGCTACGTCGCGTGGTCGTATCTCTCGATCACCTGGGCCGGCTCGCCAGGCGACGCTCTGCAGGGAAGCAACCGCGCGCTCCTCTACCTCCTCGTGTTTGTCCTCCTCGCCGTGCTCCCCTGGACCCCCGAGGCGGGCCTCGGCGCGCTGCTGTGCTTCGTCACGGGCGTGTGCGTGATCGGCCTCGTGCTCCTGTGGCGGCTCGCGGCCGGGGACCACGTCGGGGCGCTCGTCATCCAGGGCCGCTTGGCCGCGCCGACCGGCTACTTCAACGCCACGGCGGCCTTGTTCACCATGGGCGGCCTGAGCGCGCTCGCCCTGGCGGGCCGCCGCTCCCTCGCCGTCGTGCTGCGCGGCGCGCTCCTCGCCGGCGCCTGCGGGAGCCTCCAGCTCGCCGTCATCGTCCAGAGCCGCGGCTGGTTGTTCACCCTCCCGCTCATCGCCCTCGTGACCCTGTGGCTCGCGCACCGGCGGATCGCTCTCGTCCTCGGCGCGGGCCTCGTCGCCGCCTGCCTTCTGCCCAACCTCCACGCCCTCCTGCACGTGTACGGCAGCGCATCGGGCGCGGGCTTCGTGACCGCGGCCGGGCGCGCCGGCCACGGGGCGCTCATCGGCTGCGCCCTCGCCTTTCTCCTCGGGACCGCTGGCGCCCTCGCCGATCGCCACCTGCCCCGCCCGCGCCTCGCCGCGGGCGTCCGGCGCGCCGTGGTGGCCGGGTTGACGACCTTCGCGCTCGCCGGCGTCGGGCTGGGAGCGACGGCGGCCACGCACGGCCAGCCGGTGCGCTTCGTCTCCCGGCAATGGCACGGGTTCAGCCATCAGCAGACCGTGTTCGCGAGCGGCTCGCACTTCGGCGACGTGGGTAGCGGGCGCTACGACTTCTGGCGGGAGGCGCTCGATGCCTTTGCCGCCCATCCGATCGGCGGCCTCGGGCAGGACAACTTCGCCGACTACTACGTGACCCACCGGCACACGGCGGAGGAGCCAAGCTGGACGCACAGCCTGGAGATGCGCCTGCTCGCTCACACCGGACTTGTCGGGACGGCGCTCTTCCTCGTCTTCATCGTGTCCGCGCTCCTGGCCGCGCTGCGGGCCCGCCGACGCGAGGAACTTGCCGGTGCGGTGGCCGCGGCCGCCCTCGTGCCCCTGACCGTGTGGCTCATCCATGGGTCGATCGACTGGTTCTGGGAGATCCCCGCGCTCAGCGGGCCGGCGCTCGGATTCCTGGCGGTCAGCGCGGCGCTCGCGCGCCCCGAGCGGGTAAAGACGCCCCTGCCCGTCGCGGGTCCGCCGGTCGGGCAGCCCGCCCTGGTCGGGCAGCCGGCGCTGGTACCCGCGCGCCGTGCCCGCGCGGCTCGGCGCACCGGCTTCGCGCTCGCGGCGGTCGGCTTCGTCGCCGCCGCGCTCGTCCTGGCTCTGCCCTACCTGGCCACACGCGAGGTCTCGCTGGCGAGCAATCTCGGCGTCGCCAATCCCACCACGGCGCTGCACGATCTCGCGCGCGCCTCTTCGCTCGATCCGCTGAGCGCCGAGCCGGCGCGCGTGGCCGGGCTGGTCGCGCTCCGCGCCGGCCTCTACCGAGAGGCACAGGAGCGCTTTGAGCAGGCCATCGCGCGCGAGCCGGGCGGCTGGCTCGCCTGGCTCGGGGCCGGGCTCGCCGCTTCGGGCCTGGACGAGCGCGGCGTCGCCCGCCACGACCTCGCGCGGGCGGTGACGCTCAATGACGTGCAACCGGCCGTGGTGCAGGCCGCGCACGACATCAACGGCTCGCACCCTCTGACCGCCGCGCGGGCGATCGCCCTCCTCGTGCCCGTCGACTGAGCGCCTGCGCGCCTCCACATTTTCTGCTTCCTGCCGATGACTACGAACGACCCCAAGTAAGATCTGTCCTACGGCGTCAGGATGACGCCGCCGGAACGGATTCCGCACTGAAAGGACTCAGACATGCGACGTATCGCGATCTTGGCGCTGCTTTTCGCGCTCGCGCTTCCCGCGACGGCGCTGGCCAGCAGCAGCTCGACCTGCCAGGCCTACAACCCCCAGCTCTGCTCGTCGGTGAGCGCCGTCAGCTCCACCAAGGCGAGCACGACCGCATCCACGAGCGCGAAGACGTTGCCCTTCACGGGCTTCGACGCCTTCCTGCTCGTCGGCGGCGGCGCCGCTCTGCTCGGCGCCGGCCTCGTCGTGCGGCTGGTCTCGCGCCGCCTCACGTAGGCCGCGCGGACCGAGCGGCGGGCCGCACGCCGCAGCTCAGCCTGAGAGACGTTCGCGGATGAGGCGAGTCACCTCGCCTCCGTCCGCGCGTCCCTTCGTCTCCCGCATGACGAAGCCAACCAGCGGACCGACCGCCTTCATGTTGCCTGCGCGTACCTTCTCGGCCGCGTCGGGATCGGCCGCGAGCGCGCGGTCGACGATCTCCGCCAGCCCGTCCCCGTCACCTGCGATGGCGCCGAGGCCCTCGCGCTCGACGATCTCCCGGGGGTCGCCGCCCGCCTCGGCGAGCATGCGCAGGACCTCGCGGCCGGCGTCGCGGCTGACCTCCTTGGCAGTGACCATGGCGGCGAGCCTGGCCAGCGCGGCCGGGGTGACTCGGCTCGCGGCCGGGTCGGACTCGCGCCCCACCCGCTCCATGAGGGACGGCATCCAGTTCGCCAGCCCGACCGGCTCGACGCCTTCGCCGGCGGCGAGGGCTGCCTCGAAGTAGTCCGCCTGCTCGGTTCGGATGGCGAGCTCGTGGGCGCGCTCGGGGCTCAGCCCGAGATCACGCTCGAAGCGCGCCGCCCGGTCGGCGGGCAGCTCGGGCAGCGCCGCGCGGGCCGCGGCGAGCATCTCCTGCGTGGCGAGCAGCGGCACGAGGTCGGGCTCGGGGAAGTAGCGGTAATCGTGCGCCTCTTCCTTGGAGCGCAGCGGCGTGAGGCGGCTCGTGCGCGGATCGAAGTGCAGCGTCTCCTGGACGACCGGCTCGCCGGATTCGAGCAGGCCGATCTGGCGGTCGATCTCGGCCCGCACGCCGCGCTCGAGGAAGGCGAACGAGTTCATGTTCTTCAGCTCGGTCTTCGTCCCGAGCTCGCGCGACCCGACCGGGCGGACGGAGACGTTGGCGTCGCAGCGCAGCGAGCCCTGGGACATGTCGACGTCCGAGACGCCCAGGGCGCGGAGCGTCGTGCGCAGCAGGGTCAGCCACTCGCGTGCCTGCTCGGGCGAGCTGATGTCCGGCTCGGTGACGATCTCCACGAGCGGCGTACCGCACCGGTTGAAGTCGACCCAGCTGCGATCGGCGCTGTGGATCCGGCCGCTCTCACCTAGGTGGTTGAGCTTGGCCGCGTCCTCTTCGAGGTGGACGCGGTGGATGCGCACGTCCCCGACACGCCCGCCGCTGCACAGCGGGATGTCGTACTGGGAGATCTGGTAGCCCTTGGGGTTGTCGGGATAGAAGTAGTTCTTGCGGTGGAAGATCGAGCGCTCCGCGATGTGGCAGCCGAAGGCGAGCCCGATGACCATCCCGAAGTGCACCGCGCGTTCGTTGATCACCGGCAGCGCCCCGGGCAGGCCGAGGCACACCGGGCAGGTGTGCGTGTTCGGCGGGTCTCCGAAGGAGAGCTCGCAGCCGCAGAACATCTTCGTCCGCGTGTCGAGCTGGACGTGGATCTCCAAGCCAATGACGGGCTCGTACGCGGTCACGACCCCTCCTGGCCGGGGACGCCCGTCATTGGCCGCCGATTGACGGGCTCGTACGCGGTCACGACCCCTCCTGGCCGGGGACGCCCGTCATTGGCCGCCGATTCACCGGGTCGTAGGTCGTCATGTGCCCGCCTCCCCCCGCGAGTCTGGCCCAGCCGAACTCCCAATCGGACCGGCGTCAGCCGGTTCGACGGCCCGCGCGGGGCTGCCATCGAAGCCGATGGCCTGCTCGAGCGCGAACGCGGCGTCGAGCAGCCGGCTCTCGCTGAAGGCCGGACCGGCCAGCTGCAGCCCGACCGGCAGCCCATCGCTCAGCCCCGAGGGGATGGAGATGGCGGGGATGCCTGCCAGCGACATCGGCACGGTGCAGAAGTCGTTGAGGTACATGGCGAGCGGGTCGGCGGTCTTCGAGCCGAGCTCGAACGCCGTCCACGGGCTCGTCGGGGTGAGGATGAAGTCGAAGGTCTGAAACACGCGCGCGAAGTCCTCCGAGATGCGGGTGCGGACCTTCTGCGCGGTTCCGTAGTAGGCGTCGTAGTAGCCGCTCGAGAGCGCGTAGGTGCCGAGCATGATCCGGCGCTTGACCTCAGGGCCGAACCCGGCCGCGCGGGTGGCGCTGTACATCGCCGCCACGTCCCTGCCCGGATCGATGCGCAGGCCGTAGCGGACACCGTCGAAGCGGGCCAGGTTGGCCGACGCCTCGGCCGGGGCGATGAGGTAGTAGGCGGACAGCGCGTGGGGCGCGTGGGGCAGTCGGCACGGCTCGACGGTGGCGCCGAGGCCCTCGGCGAGCGCGAGCGCGGCCTCGAAGCTCGCGCGCACCCCCGGCTCGACGCCCCCCTCCGAGCCGACGAGCTCTTCGGGCACCCCGAGCCGAAGCCCTCGCAGGTCCTGCGCCCGTGGCTGCTCGATCGCGCCCGGGAACTCCAACGAGGTCGAATCAAGTGGATCGCGCCCCACCATGTGCGCGAGCAGCAGGGCGGCGTCGCTGACGTCGCGGGTGAGCGGGCCGGCCTGATCGAGTGAGGAGGCGAAGGCGATCATGCCGTAGCGCGAGCAGGCACCGTAGGTCGGCTTGAGCCCGACGATCCCGCATAGGGCGGCGGGCTGGCGGATCGAGCCGCCCGTATCCGTGCCGATCGCCCACGGAGCGAGCCCGGCGGCGACCGCGGCCGCGCTTCCCCCCGATGAGCCTCCGGGCACCCGCGCCCGATCCCAGGGGTTGAGCACGTTGCCGAAGGCCGAGTTCTCGTTCGAGGAGCCCATGGCGAACTCGTCCTGGTTGGTCTTTCCGAGCAGCGGCGCGCCCCCCGCGAGCAGCTTCGCCACGACGGTCGCCGTGTACGGCGGGCAGTAGCCCTCGAGGATCCGCGAGCCGGACTGGCTCGGGATGCCCTCGGTGCAGAAGAGGTCCTTGACGGCGACCGGCACGCCGCCGAGCGGCGCCTGGCGCGTGGCCCCGTTGCCGGGGGCGGCGTCGGCCACCCAGGTGAAGGCATTCAGCTCATCGGCCAGGGCCCGCTCGCGATAGGCGGCGAAGAGCTCGCCAGAGTCGAGCTCGCCGGCGTGGACGCGCCGCGCCGCTTCGGCGGCGCTCAGGTCGATCAGCTCGCTCATTCCGCCGCGCCGCCGGGGCTGGGGACGCCGAAGCCCCCGCTGAGGGGCTCCGGAGCCTGGGCGAGGACGACCTCGGAGGCGAGGCAGGGCGTCGGCACGTCGGCGCGCAGCGCGTTCGTGACGTCGACGACATGCGAGGTGGGCGGCACGCCCTCGAGCTCGAGCTCGCCGATCTTCTCGATGTGATCGAGCACCTTGGAGAGCTCGGCCGCCATGCGCTCGAGCTCCTCCTCGCCGAGCTCGAGGCGGGCGAGGCGCGCGACGTGGAGGACCTGGTCCCGATCGAGCATCACCCGCCATTTTAGGCGCGGCGAGCGCAGGCGCCGGCCCGGCGAGAGGGGGCGCTCGGCGCAGCGAGCGGAGGCTGGCGTCGCGGCGGCGCGCCTAGGCCGAACCGGCGCCGGGGGCAACGAGCTCGACCACGGGGATCTCACCCGGGCCGTCGGCCTCGGCGATGCCCTCCTGCCGGATGGAGAGAAACGCCCCGGTGAGCAGGCCGACTGCGCCGATGAGCTCGAGCCACGGGCCGAAGAGCTGATGCGCCGGCGCGTCGATGACGACGCGGAGGATGAGCCACAGGACGGTGATGAGCGCGATGACGGTTCCCACCACGTCGAGGCTGGCGGGCACCGCCGGGGCGCGGCACGCTGCCTGGGCGATCACGAGGGCCAGACCAACCAGGATGGCGATGGCCAGCAGCCAGTGAAGGTGCGGCGCCCCGTTCCACCCGTTGGCAGCGGCAATCCGACCCCCGGGTCCCGCGCTCGCCCCGTACCAGCTCAGGCCGAAGAGAGCGACGAGCATGACGACGACGGCGACGGCGATCAGGACCTCGCCACTGCGCAGTCGCGAGAGCCGGATGTCCATGACGGGCAGCTTACGCGCGCTCGTGCTTGACGGTCATCGGGCGCCTGAGCCGCACGTCCCGCACGGCGATCCAGGCGGTCGCAGCGAGACCAAGGGCGCACCCCAGCCCAATGAGCGCCCCGACCTTCTGATCGACGATCGACTGCGGTGAGGGCAGGTGGATGAGCACGCGGTAGGCCACGAGGAAAGCCGTCAGCGTGCTCGCCAGGGCGAGGAGGAGGCTCGTGTCCGTCTTGGCTCCATGGCGGCGCTGTCCGAAGTGCAGCGCCACCGAGGCGAAGGCGAGCAACGCAGTTCCCAGCATGAGCCAGGAAAGCACCCTCAGTCCGTGCCAGGCGTCGACGGCCGAAACCACCGACGGCGTCCGGCCGGGGATGCCGTCGACGCCGAACCACTTCAGGGCCGACATCGACACGAGCAGCCCGACCGCCCAGCCGGCGGCGGGGAGCTCACCGCGCGCGAAGATCCGCCGAGGCGCTCCGGCGGCCATGCCTCAACGCTTGGAGATCGGCGCCAGCTCGGCGACGAGCTTGCGCTCGGACCCGTCGCGGCTGAAGCGGATCACCACGATGCCGCCGGGCTCGGTCGCAGTCACCACCCCGTCGCCGAAGGAAGGGTGAAATACGTCCTCGCCCATGCGGTAGGCCACGGGAGCCTGGTCGCGGTCCGCGCCCCAGCTCGCCCCGGAGCCGCCGGTGGCGCCCGCGGCGCTCGACGACCAGGACGTGGCGCGTGCCCGGATGCCGCCGAAGCCCCTCGACACCTGCTGCTCGCGGTCGGTGAGCTCGGCCGGAATCTCCGCGATGAAGCGGCTCGGAGCGCCGAAGCTGCGCGCGCCGAAGACCGTGCGCGTGCGCGCGTAGGTCAGATAGAGGTCACGCTCGGCCCGGGTGATGCCGACGTAGCAGAGCCGTCGCTCCTCCTCGAGGCCGCCCTCGTCGAGGGCGCGGGAATGCGGGAAGACCCCCTCCTCGCAGCCGATGATGAGAACGATCGGGTACTCGAGCCCCTTGGCGTTGTGGAGCGTCATCAGCGTCACGAGCCCCTCGTCGTCGCTGCGCTCATCGGCGTCGGAGACAAGGGCCACCTGCTGGAGGAAGTCGGCGAGCGAGGGCTCGGCACTCTCGGTCTGGTCGTACTCCGCCGCGACGTTGATGAGCTCCTCGAGGTTCTCGATCCGGCCCTGGGCCTCGATCGTGCGCTCGGCCTGGAGCGCCTCGAGATAGCCGGTCTCCGTGAGCGTCTCCCGCAGCACCTGGGCCAGGGGCGCGCCGGAGAGCGCACGCTCGCGCAGGACGTGCATGGTGCCCATGAAGCGCTCGAAGGCCTTGATCGCCGCCGCGCCGAGACCCGGCACCTGCTCGGGGTCCGAGGCGGCGTCCCAGATCGAGACGCCGACCGTGTTGGCGAAGCTCAGAACCCTGGCCAGCGAGGTGGCGCCGATGCCACGCCGGGGGGAGTTGACGATGCGCGTGAAGGCGCCGACGTCCTGCTCGTTGACCATGACGGTCAGATAGGCGATGGCGTCCTTGATCTCGGCCCGCTCGTAGAACTTCGTCCCGCCCACCACCTGGTAGGCGATCTCCGCGCGCACGAGCGTGTCCTGGAGCACGCGGGACTGGGCGTTCGTGCGGTAGAAGACGGCGATCTCCGCCCGCGAGGTGCCCCCGTCGAGCAGTCGCTGGATCTCGCCGGTGACGAACCGCGCCTCCGCGTGCTCGTCGTCGAGCTCCCGCACCTTGATGGGATCCCCCTGACCGACGTCCGTCCACAGGAGCTTTGACTTGCGGCCCCGGTTGTTGGCGATCACGGCATTGGCGGCATCGAGGATCGTCTGGGTCGAGCGGTAGTTCTGCTCGAGCCGGACGACGTGGGCGTCGGGGAAGTCGTCCTCGAACTCGAGGATGTTGCGGATGTCCGCGCCTCTGAACCCGTAGACCGACTGGTCTGGGTCCCCGACCACGGCGAGATTTCGGTGCTCGGAGGCCAGGAGCTGGAGCCATCGGTACTGGGCGTGGTTCGTGTCCTGATACTCGTCCACCAGGACATGACGGAAGCCGTTCGCGTAGCTGTCGCGGACCTCCTGGAAGAGCTCGAGCACGTTGACCGCGCGCACGAGGAGGTCGTCGAAGTCCATCGCGTTCATGCGGTGCAGCTCACGCTCGTACATTCGGTAGGCGTCGGCCACGGTCTGCTCGAAGAATGATCCGACCATGTGGCCGTAGGCATCCGCGTCACGGAGCTTGTTCTTGGCGTCGGAGATCTGGGCGTGGATCGAGGCCGGCGTGAAGCGCTTGGGGTCGATGCCCAGTTCGTCCAAGCAGCGCTTGACCAACCGGCGGGCGTCCGCCTGGTCGTAGATCGTGAACTGCCGCGTGTAGCCGAGCTTGTCGGCGTGAGCCCGGAGCATGCGCGCGCATGCGGCATGGAAGGTCATCACCCACATCGCCCGGACCCGGCGGCCGACGAGCAGCTCGGCCCGCCCGCGCATCTCCCCCGCCGCCTTGTTGGTGAACGTGATGGCCAGGATCTCGTCGGCGCGGGCCTGCTTGGTCCCGACCAGGTAGGCGATCCGGTGGGTGAGGACCCGAGTCTTGCCCGATCCGGCACCGGCCAGGATGAGGAGCGGCCCCTCGGGGTAGGTGACGGCCTCGCGCTGGGGGTCGTTGAGGCCCGCCAGGAGGGCATCGAGTTCGGTCTGTGTGTCGGGCATGCTTTTGCTTGGTCTAACGGTAGCTGGGTGGGCGGGCGGATCTCCCGTCCCGTGGGCCTCCCCGGCTAGCGACCGGGGAGACGGCGGACCAGGGGAAACGCGAGGCGCCGAACTTTGTGCAATCGGGTACCGCCACGGTCCCCAAACAGCCAAAGTTCGACGGTGGGTGGTGAGAGGCAACCCTGGGGTTGTTGCCGGGCGGGGCGCGGTCGACGACGCTTGGGCCATGAGCCATCAATACCGGCCCGGTGCCCTCGCCCTTGTCGTGCTCACGCTGGTGAGCGCCTGCGGGTCGGCGAGACACCGCATGCCCTCGCCCGCCACCCCCACGCAGCCCGCCGTTACGACGCCTCCTGGGGCAGCCAGGTCGGGAGCGCGGACGCAGACGACCTCGACGACCGCCGCGGACACCCAGGCCGCGGCCGCCCCCGCCGGCGGCCCGGTACCCCCCGGCTTCGTGCCCGTCTCCTTCACCGCAATCTCCGACGACGACTTCTGGCTGCTGGGCACCGCGCCCTGCTCTCGTCCCGTCTGCACCTCAATCGTCCGGACGACGGACGGCGGCGCGCACTTCGTCGGCATCCCCGCCCCGGCGGCGCCGATCGATGCCGCCGGCATGCGCTCGGGGATCGCGCAGCTCGGCTTCGCCGACCAGCTCGACGGCTTCGCCGGCGGCACGGACGCCTCGCAGCCGGGTCCGCTGTGGGAGACCCACGATGGAGGGGACCACTGGCACAAGGGCCCCGCCGGCGCGATCACCTTCACGGTCACCGCCGGCCGGGTTTACGTCCTCACCGCTACGTGCAGCAACGGCGTCTGCTCGCACCTGCGCCTCGACGAGTCGCCGGCCGCGAGCGACGACTGGACCACCACGCCGATCTCCATGACGTCGACCGGCACCCCCGCGCTCGCGGCGTCCGGCGCCGCGGTCTGGCTGTCGCTCAGCCCCGCCGGCGATCAGCCCCGCTCGCAGACGCTCTTCGCCTCCGGCGATGACGGGCGCACGCTGACCGAGGAGGCGAGCCCGTGCGTCCCGGGACTCGGCGGACGGCTCGAGGCCTCCTCGGCCACCGTGCTTTGGGCCGTATGTCCAACGGGCACGATGGCCGGAGCCTGGCGAAGCACCGACGCGGGCGCGCACTGGGCGTCCCTGCGCCCCAGCCGTGAGCTCTCGAACGGCGCGATCATCACGCCGGTCAGCGACTCCGCGGCCGCGCTCGCCGTGGGCGGCGAGGCGGGGATGATCCGGACGACGGACGGCGGGCAGACGTTCACCGCCGCCGCCGCGCCGAACGGCGGCACCTGCCAGTGCACGTGGATTGGCTTCACCGACCCGGCCACGGGCTCCGCTCTGGTCACCGTCTCCGGCACGCCGGGGCCGGACAACGTGCCGCCCACGCAGCTCTGGCGGACCTCGGACGGCGGGTCGAGCTGGCGCGGCCCCGTCCGGATCGCCGCCGGGTCATAACCTCCTGGGAGCCATGACGGCGATCGTCGAGCAGATCCGGGACGCGTGCGCCTGGGTCGCGGGACGCGCGCGTCACGTGGAGATCGTCGCCGAGCAGATCGAGCCGTACGCCGCGAGCCTGCCGCTCACCCGCGACCTCGACGGGGCCGACCCGGAGGCCCACGTCGTAGACGCGAGCCGGGAGACGCGGGCGGCCTTCTGGCTCACCTTGGACGCCATCAACTTCGGCGCGGGCTGGTTCCCCACGTTGCGCAAGCGACCGGGTGCCTCCGGCTACCTGACCGTGGCGGCGGGACTCAAGGAGCGTTTCGCGTCCGGCGGCCCGTGGAGCGCTGCCGAGCTCGAGGCGCTCACCCCGGCGGAGATCGCCCATGTCCTCGGCCAGGACCCCGACCACGAGCTGATGACCCATTTCGCCGGATCGCTGAACGACCTCGGCGCGCAGATCGGCGCCCGCCACGGGGGAAGCTTCGCTGCCGCCGTCGACGCGACCCAGGGCTCGGCCGTCACGCTGGCCGAGCGGCTGGCCGGCTGGAGCAGCTTCGCCGACGTCTCGCGGTACGACGGGCGGCCGATTCCCTTCCTGAAACGCGCGCAGATCGTCGGCGCCGACCTCGCACGGGCCGGGGTGGCGAGCTTCGGTGACCTCGACCGGCTGACGATGTTCGCCGACAACCTGGTGCCCCACGTCCTCCGCCTGGACGGAGTGCTGCGCTTCGCTCCCGGGCTCGTCCGGCAGATCCAGCGGGAAGAGCTCATCGAGCACGGCTCGCCGGAGGAGGTTGAGGTCCGTGCGTGCGCGCTGCACGCCGTCGAGCTCATCGCCGCGGCCAGGCCGGACAGCTGCGCCGCGGACATCGACCAGCTCCTCTGGCTGCGGGGCGGAGAGCCGCTCTATAAGGCGGTCCCCCGGCACCGAAGCCGGACGACGGCGTATTAACGCTCGAGAGCCTCGGCTCGGGTGCGCACGATCAGCTCGGCGCCGCCGTCGCCCACGAGCAACTCGGGCCGCATCGTCCAGCTCGCGGCGAGGTCGAGAGCAGGGAAGCGGCGAGCGGCGGTGAGCCCGGCGTCAAGAGTGATGACCGTCGTCTCGCCGCCGAGTGGCTCGGCCGCCGTGGCGATGACGGTGAGCGAGCCGCCGTCGACGATCCGCCGGGCTGAGGCCAGCGCCTTGCGCGCGGCGCTCCCGGTGACCGCGGCGAGGGCGTCGATCAGGAGCGCGACGTGGTTGCCACGGGCGGCGAGCCTCCGGCCTTGGTCGACGACGCGCTCGATCGCCTGCGACTGGGCGTCGAGGGAGGCTCCGAGTGGGACCGCTGCCATGGGCGTCTCGACGACCTCGCGCCATTGCGCGAACTCCTCAGGCCGGACGCCCACGAGCGCGAGCAGGATCTGCACGTCCTCGAGGCCGCCGAGCGACCGCGCGAGCAGGCGCAGCGCCTCGGTCTTCCCGGCCTGGGCCGGCCCGACAATGGCCACCCGCGAGCCGCGCCCGAACGGCGTGAGGAACTCGATCGCCTTGAGCGTCGGATCCTCGGACCCGAGGCGGAAGCGCTCGACGGCGAAGTCCGCGGGCAGGTCGTCGAAGCGCGCCGTGTCGGCCACCTCGTTGGCCGGCCGGCCGTTGATGGTGTCAACGCGGACGAGCGAGGCAAAGCGCTCGGAGCGCCGCGGCGCCCGCCGTGGGCCGGCGATGCGATCGCCGGAGACGAGCTCGCAGCGCTTGACCTGAGCAGCCGAGACGTAGACGTCGTTGTCCGACGGTTCGGGCGGTGACACGCGCAGGAAGGCGGAGCCGTTGGGCAGCACCTCGACCACGCCCTCGACCTCGGCCTCGCGGCTCTCCTCGGGTTCGGGCTCGGGGGTTTCGGCGGTCTGCGCCGGCGACTCGGCCTCGGCCTCGGCCTCGTCACGTGCGCTGCGGCCTCGCCCTCCGCGACGGCCGCGGCGACGGCGGGAGCTCGACTCCTCCTCGTCGGCGACGGCGGTGGCGTCGGGGGCGTCGGGACCGTCGGCGCCGTCGGGGGCGTCGGCGGCGGCCGTGGCGTCGGGGGTGGCGTCGGCCGTGGCTTCGGGGGTGGCGTCCGACACGGCCGTGGCGCCGGCGCTGGGGTCACCCCCCTGGCGTTCGATGATGGCCGCGATGAGCTCGGCCTTGCGGAGCCGGCGGTAGCCGTCGAGCGAGAGCTCGGAGGCGATTGCGTGAAGGTCTGCCAGCGGGCTCTGCTCGAGCGCAGAGCGATCAAGGATCGACATGTGTCCTCCTGGTCGGTGGATCGGTGGGCTCCGGTCGCGTCGAGGCAGCAACCGGCGATTCGTGACCCTCAGCCTAGCGGGCCGGACGGCGGCGCAGCCGATCCGGTGCCCGGCTCGCGGCGCAGGCCGTCGGCCAGGCGCGCCTCGCTGGCCAGCCCCGTCTCGCCTTCGAGCACGGCCCGCACGGCCAGGAACTCCGCCACCTCGGCCACGTCGTGCACGCGGAGGAGATGGGCTCCCGCGGCCGCGCCGTGGCCGACCGCCGCCAGCGTTCCCGCCAACCGCTCCCGCGGCGGGCGACCCGTGATCGCCCCCACGAAGTCCTTACGCGACACCGCGAGCAGGAGCGGCCTGCCGAGCTCGTGGAGGCTGCCGAAGGCCCGGAGCACGGAGACGGTCTGAAACGGGGTCTTACCGAGATCGGGGCCGGGATCGAGCATGAGCTGCTCGAAGGCGACGCCGCGCGCCTGAGCCAGGTCCATGCGCTGGCGCAGGAGATCGCGGACATCCTGGACGATCGTCACGTCCAGCGCGGGGTCGAGCAGCTTCTGCTTAGGGGCCGCACGGGTGTGCGTGAGGATGAGCCCTGCCCCATGCTCGGCGCACACGTCGGCGAGCTCGGCATGGCGCAGCCCCGTCACGTCGTTGACGATCGCCGCGCCCGCGTCGAGCGCGGCGGCGGCCACGGCCGGCTTGTAGGTATCGACGGAGACCGTGATCCCGAGCTCAACGGTGACCCGCTCGATGAGGGGGACGACCCGCGCGATCTCCTCCGCGGGCGTCACGGGCGGGCGGTTGGTGACGCCCGATTCACCGCCGATGTCGATCACGCTCGCCCCCGCGGCGACGAGCGACCGTGCGAGCTCGACGCGCTCATCGAGCGTGGTGTGCCGACCTCCGTCGGAGAACGAGTCGGGCGTCGCGTTGACGATGCCCATGATCAGCGGGCGGCCGGTGAAGCGCAGCTCGCCCCGAGCCGTGCGCATGACTCGCTCGGGCGCGCTCATACGCCGGCCGGACTCAGGTCGGGCGCGATGCCCTCGGCTGCCGCCTCCTCGCGGAAGCGCTCGACCTCGGCGGCGATCCGGACGTCGTCCCAGCCGAGCTCCCGACCGAGCGCGGCCGCCACGCGCGCCGCGGCGTCCCCGGCGGGATCGCGCAACCGGCGCCCGTCGACCAAGCCGAGACGGGTCCGGCGCAAGAGCACGTCCCCCACCGAACGCGCCTGTTCGAACCGCGCGGCGAACGGCGCCTCGGCCAGCAGGTCGGGCTGGCCGGCCAGGATCGGCCGGGCCAGGTCCGGCCGCTCTCGCACGGTCTCGAGCACCCGGGCTGCGGCGTGGCCGTAGCGCGCGGCCAGGGCCGGGTAGGCGGCAGCTTCCACCCCGTCGACGCGCTCCAGCGCGTCCGAGTCGATGGCCTCGCCGAGCGGGATCTCGTGCGTGCGACACGGCGCCTCGCGCCCATCGCGCTCGACGAGCCGGTCGACGGCCAGCTTGGCCATGCGCCGCCACGTCGTCAGCTTGCCGCCGGTGATCGTGATCATCCCGCTCGAGGTCTCATACAGCTCGGCCTTGCGCGAGATGTCGACCGATTTGCGCGAGTCGACGGCCGAGATGAGCGGGCGCACGCCGGCGTAGGCACCGGTCAGGTGAGCGGGCGTCAGGGCCGTTTCGAAGAAGACATTGATCGCCTCGAGCAGATAGCCGATGTCCTCGGGCCCGGGTTGCACGTGCTCGAGCGGTCCGGAGTAGTTGTTGTCCGTCGTGCCGACGAGGCTCCGGCCGAGCCACGGTAGGGCGAAGATCGTGCGGCCTTCGCCGGCGGGGACGATCGCCCCGGCCCGCAGGGGCAGGTCCTCGAGGGCCAGGGTGATGTGAGTCCCGCGGCTCGGGGAGATGCGCGGCACCTCGGCCTCGGATCGGAGCTCCTCAGGCCGGATCCGATCCGCCCACACGCCGGTCGCGTTGATGACGTTCTCGGCGCGGATGAGGAGCTCCCGTCCGCCCTCGGTGTCGAGCGCGCGCACGCCGGGCGGGTCCGCATCGGCTCCCAGGACCTCGACTGCGGCCAGGCGGTTGGCACAGATGGCGCCGAAGCGCTCGGCCTCGCCGAGCACGGTCAGCACGAGCCGGGCATCGTCGGTCTGGCAATCGTAGAAGAGGTATCCCCCGCTGGGCTGGCGCGCCGCCAGCGCGGGCAACAGATCGGCGACCTCCTCTCCGGACACGAGCCGGTGACGGGCCGGGCTCCAGTCGCTCTCCCCCACCTCGTCGGTGCGGGCGCGCGCCGCGCGGCGCGCGCTGCGGCGTTCCCGTAGCCCGCGGGCCGCCATGACGTCGTACATGTTCAGGCCGATTCCCACCAGGCGATCCGGGCGCGCACCGTCGAAGGCGGGGACGACGATCGGCAGCGGGCGCACGAGATGGGGCGCGAGCTTGACCAAGAGCTGGCGCTCGAGCAGCGCCTCACGCACGAGTCCGAGATCGAAATTCTGGAGGTAGCGCAGCCCGCCATGGACGAGCTTGGAGGAGCGGCTGCTCGTTCCCGCCGCGAAGTCGGCACGCTCGATGAGCGCCACGCTGAATCCCCGGGAGGCGGCGTCGAGGGCCACGCCCGCGCCGGTGATCCCGCCGCCGATGACCGCGACGTCGAAGCGCTCCTGCTCGAGGGTCTCGATCGCGCGCGCCCGGCCAAGCATCGGGGCGCAGGTTATCCGGCGCGGGTCGACGCCCGCGCCTGAGGAGCGTCGCCTACTTCGTCGCCTTGCGGTACAGGGAGAGGAGCGTCTGGTACATCCAGGGCGACGTTTCCTGCCAGCCCGGGCAGCACGGGGGCCCGCCCGGGTCGCTGATCCCGACCTCGACGTGCGGCGCCGCGGAGATACCGACGATGCCGCATCCGACCTCGGAGATCGGCTCGCCCGCGGTCACGTGTGCCCCCACCGGAACGAGCGCCGGCGCGGCATGGCCGTAGTAGATGTAGCGGCCTTTCAGGGACCCGCTCGAGACCTTGATGATCGGGGCGTCCGGCCCGAAGCCGTCGATCCCCTCCTGGACGATCGTCCCCGGCGCCATGGCGACCTCGATGGCCTGCGACCCGCACGCGCTGTTGTCCATGCTGATGTCGACACCCTGATCGAGGGTCCAGGTGCTCGGCCCGGAGACGCGCGAGACGGGATTCAACGGGAACACGAGGCTGGTGCTCGACGGGGAGGCCGAGGAGGAGAAGAGGAGTGACCCGGCCTTGGCCTGCTTGTGGACGAGCGACAGGAGCATGGCGGCCGTGCGCCGCCCGACCGTTCCCGTCGGCGGCGCGAGGGCGTTCGTGAGCTGGAAGCTCTTCGCCGCCTGCTGAGTCATCGAGCCGAAGTAGCCGGTGGCGGGCACGTTGAAGCCGAGGTCGGTGAGCCAGGTCTGGAGCGTCTTGACGTCACTGCCGCGATCGCCCTTGCGCAGCGTGCGCGTGAACACGGTGTCGGTGACCCGGTTGTCGATGATCCCGTGGGTCGTGGCTCGAGGCACCAGGCCGGAGCCGCCGGAGGCGGCGAGTGCGTCGCCGGCGGAGATGAGGACGGCGAGCGCGGCGAGAACGAGAGACAAACGGAGGGCCGTCATGCCGCGGCACCGTCGGACGCGGCCTGCGCCGGTGCCCTCCTCGCGCCGGGGTTGCACGACGTTCTCGTCCGAAAGTTGCTGAAAGCGAGCACGCAGTCCTCCCCGCGGGCGCGGTATTGCATTGGGCGCCTTACGCCTGCGGGGTTAGCTGACGGGCTAGCGCTCGAAATCGAGCGCATCTCGCGGATCACCGCGAGACTCGCCCCAACGAATTGGGTTCCCCGGTCCCCGGGGCGGCAGTGCCGGGGATTCGGCGCGCGGCACGCTATCAAAGCTTCCGGCGCTTCGCACACCCCCCATCCGTCAGCCCGTCCGGCGCTGTCTCAAGTGACCTCGAGGGGGCGTCGATATCCCCGGATATGGCGCATCAGCAGGTCCGGATGCCGCGCGGCGTCAAGTTGGCCACCGCCGCGGTACTCGCGGCGCTCGGGCTGCTGGCCGCACACAACGGGCTCGGGCTGGCCTACCCGGCCCTCCCGCCCGACTCGTGGTGGGACTACCTCTACAACGCGATCGAGCTCGCGGCGGCCGCGCTGTGTGGCGCCCGCGTGATCCTCCGCCGCCGCGATCGCGCGGCCTGGCTGGCCGTCACGATCGGTCTCGTGCTCTTCAGCGCCGGCGATCTGTACTACAGCCTCGTGTGGGGCGATGCCAACAGCGTCCCCGTGCCCTCGCCGGCCGACGCCATGTATCTCGGCTTCTATCCCGCCGCCTATCTCGGCATCGGTCTGCTCCTGCGCGGGCGCATGCGCGCGCTCCCGGCCGCCCTGTGGCTCGACGGCGCGATCGGCGGCCTCGCTGTGGCCGCGCTCGGCGCCGCCTTCGCGTTCGGCCCGGTGCTCACGGACACGCACGGCGCGCCCCTGACCGTGGCCACGAACCTGGCCTATCCGCTCGCCGACCTGCTCCTGCTCGGCCTCCTGGCCGGCATCATCGCGCTCACCGGTTGGCGGGCCCGCGGCGAGTGGCTCTGGCTCGCGGCCGGCTTCGCGGTGTTCGCGGTCAGCGACTCGATCTATCTCATCCAATCGGCCAGCGGGACCTACGTGAGCAACGGCATCCTCGACGTCGGCTGGCCAGGAGCGATGGTGATCATCGCCATGGCCGCGTGGCGGCCGCGCCGCGTGGGACGCCTGCGACCGGTCGAGGGCTCGGCCACGCTCGTCATTCCCGCGGTAGCCGGGCTGACCAGCCTGGCGCTGGAGGTCTCCGATCACTACACCCGGCTTGCCCTCATCCCCCACCTGCTCGCCTCCGCCTGTCTCGTCTCGGTCATCGTGCGCCTCGGCCTGACCCTGGCCGAGAACCAGCGCATGCTGCGGGCCAGCCGCCACGAAGCCGTGACCGACGCCCTGACCGGCCTGGGCAACCGGCGGGCCCTCGAGCTCGAGCTGGAAAGCCGCCTGGCCGAGGATCCGCTCCGGCCCTTCACCCTCGCCTTCTACGACCTCGACGGCTTCAAGGCCTACAACGACCTCTTCGGACACCAGGCGGGAGACTCGCTCCTGGCCAGGCTCGGGGCCCGGATGGCGGAGGCGCTGCCGAGAGCCGGCGTGTTCCGTATGGGCGGCGATGAGTTCTGCGTCGTCGTCTCGCAGGCCGAGGGCGGAGCCCAGCTCGCCGCGCGCGCGGCCGAGAGCCTCACCGAACACGGCTCCAGCTTCAACGTCGGGTGCTCGTACGGCGTGGTCGCCGTCCCGCGCGAGGCGCAGGACGCGGAGAGCGCCATGCTCCTGGCCGACTCCCGCATGTACGACCACAAGGGCGAGCGACGCACGAGCGCAGCGAGCGAGAGCCAGGAGGTGCTCCTGCGAGCCCTTGCCGAGCGCGATCAGGATCTCGGGCAGCACAACGGCGACGTGGCCGGCTGGGTCGAGCTCGTCGGGTGCGAGCTCGGACTCGATCGGTCGGCGATCGTGCCCGTGCTCCGCGCGGCCGAATTGCACGACGTCGGCAAGCTCGCGATTCCCGATGCCATCCTGAACAAGCCCGGCCCGCTCGACGAACGCGAGTGGGCGTTCATGCGCCGCCACACGATCATCGGCGAGCGGATCGTCGCCTCGGCCGCAGCGCTGCGCGATGTCGCGCCGATTGTCCGCTCGACCCACGAGGCATGGGACGGAAGCGGTTACCCGGACGCCCTGGCCGGCGACGCGATTCCCCTCGGCGCGCGCATCATCGCCGTCTGCGATGCCTTCGACGCCATGACGACGACCCGCCCCTACCGCGAGGCGATGACCGTCGAGGACGCCCTCGCCGAGCTGCGGCGCTGCGCCGGGGGCCAGTTCGACCCGGTCGTGGCGGCCGCCTTCGACCGCGTCCTCACCGCCGAGCCGGCCCGCGGCGTCCCGGCCCACCTGGCCGCCTGAGTCCGCGCGGCCCGGCGCTCGGGGTCAGTCAGCCGGATCGCCCACGCCCGCCTGGCGGCGCTCGGCGATCGTCTGCTCGATGCGGTCGATGGTGTCCTGGGACATCCGGCGGATCTCCCAGTGGGTGAGCTTGACGACGCGCATCGGCGACGTGGCGATGACGTCGGCGTTGCGTGGCCGCCGCTCGATGATGCCCATCTCGCCGATGAGGTCGCCCGGTCCGAGCGAGGCGACCTTCTGCCCGTCCTTGACGACCTCGGCCGCCCCCTCCTCGATGGCGATGAGCTCAGTCGAGTAGTCGCCCTGCTTCATGAGGATCTGGCCCTCGGCGATGCTCGTCTCGGTGGCGAACGCGGCCAGGCGCTTGGCCTCCTCGGGCGAGAGCTCGGAGAAGATGGGAATTGCCTTGAGCCGGTTTGGATCCACGTTGCGTCTCCCTGGGTCGAAGTGTGAGGCGCAACTTACAGCGCCTGTACCTCCGCGGTGATCTCCGACACCGAGGACTTGGCATCGCCGAACAGGAGCGAGGTCTTCGGGTCATAGAAGAGGGGGTTGTCGATCCCGGCGAAGCCAGAGGCCATCGAGCGCTTGAGCACCACG
The DNA here is from genome assembly GCA_963795525.1 of uncultured Solirubrobacterales bacterium. Lineage (GTDB taxonomy): Bacteria > Actinomycetota > Thermoleophilia > Solirubrobacterales > Solirubrobacteraceae > Palsa-465. Next base: position 1,016,499 of record CAWCIA010000003.1, on the reverse strand, counting down.
ACGGCGGAGGACCTGTCGACCTCGAGGATGGGCATGCCATAGATGGGCGAGCCGGGCTCGTTCTTGGCCGCCGGGTTGGTCACGTCGTTGGCGCCGATCACGAGGGTCACGTCGGTGCGCGTGAACTCCGGGTTGATGTCGTCCATCTCCCGGAGCAGGTCGTACGGGACATCGGCCTCGGCCAGGAGCACGTTCATGTGGCCCGGCATGCGGCCTGCCACCGGGTGAATGGCGTACTTGACCTCGACGCCCTTGGCCTCGAGCGCTCGCTCGAGTTCCCGCACGGCATGCTGGGCTTGGGCGACGGCCATGCCGTAGCCGGGGGCGATCACGACCTGCCGGGCGTAGGAGAGCTGGATGGCCACGTCCTGGGCACTGGTCGAGCGGACGGTCCCGCCGCCCTCCGGGCCACCGCCGGCCGGTGCGGCCACGGCGCCGCCGAACCCGCCGGCCACGATGGCCGGGACCGAGCGATTCATCGCCTTGGCCATGAGGTTGGTGAGGATCGTGCCCGAGGCGCCGACGATCATGCCCGCCACGATCATGACCGTGTTCGAAAGGGCCACGCCGGTGGCGGCCGCCGAGAGGCCTGTGAAGGCGTTGAGCAGCGAGATGACCACGGGCATGTCCGCCCCCCCGATGGGGAGCACGACCATGTTCCCGAGGATCGCGGCGGCGACGAGGATGCCGAGGATGAAGAGGGCCTGCGAATGCGTGCCGGCGGCCAGGATGATCGCGCTGAGCACCGCGATGAGGAGGAGAGCCAGGTTGATGATCGACTGGCCGGGGAGCTTGATGGGCCGGCCGGGAAGGATCTCCTGGAGCTTCCCGAAGGCGATGTTCGAGCCCCAGAAGGAGATCGAGCCGACGATCGCCCCGAAGAGTTCGAAGATCTCCGAGCGCAGCGGCCAGCCACCGCCAAAGTGATGGCGGTACTCGACCCAGGCGATGAGCGCCACCGCGCCCCCGCCCACGCCGTTGAAGATCGCGACCATCTGCGGCATCGCGGTCATGCGCACGTTGCGCGCAGCGGGCACGCCGATGGCCGTGCCGATGGCGACGCCGAGGATGATGAGCCAGACCGTGCCCGAGCCGTGGAACTCGCCTCGGCGCAGGAACGTGGCGATGACCGCGATGGCCATGCCGACGGCGGCGATCTTGTTGCCGCGCACCGCGGTCCGCGGCCCCGTCAGGCCCGTCATGCCGTAGATGAGGAGGATGAAGGCGACGATGTACGCCGCATCGATGAAGTTGGCGCTCTGGAGGAACACCGTGGCCATCGCGCTCACGCGACCGGCCCTCCGTCGCCGGGAGAATCGGCGCCAGCCGATTCTCGAACGGAATCCGCGTCAGCGGATTTCGCTGGGTCCTTCTGCTTGAACATGCCGAGCATCCGGTCGGTCACGAGGAAGCCGCCGATAACGTTGATCGTCCCGAAGGCCACGGCGATCACGAGCAGGACCTTTTCGAGGAAGCCGCTCGACTCCGACATGAGGAGCAGGCCGCCGAGCACGACGATTCCGTGGATCGCGTTGGTGCCCGACATGAGCGGCGTGTGCAGCGTGTTGGGGACCTTTGAGATCACCGTGTAGCCGACGAAGCCGGCGAGCACGAGAACGGCGATGTCGATGACCAGTCTGTCCATGGTCTGGAGCTCCTCTGACTAGGCGGCGGCCGCGGCCTGCTTGGCGCCCTCGTGGACGATCTCGCCGCCGCGGGTGATGCACGCTCCGGCGATGACCTCGTCCTCGAAGTCGAGCTTCAACTGCCCCTCGTCTCCGATCATCAGCCCGAGCAGGGCGTCGATGTTGCGCCCGTAGAGCTGGGAGGCGTGCTCGGCGAGCGTGCTCGGCACGTTGAGCGGGGCGATGATCTTGACGTCGTGGCGCAGCACGGTCTGGCCCGGCTCGGAGAGCTCGCAGTTGCCGCCCGTCTCGGCGGCCAGATCGACGATCACCGACCCCGGCTTCATTCGCCTGACCGCGTCCTCGGTGACGAGGATCGGTGCGCGGCGGCCGGGCACGGCGGCCGTCGTGATGACCACGTCGACCTTGCCGATCGCCTCGGCCATGAGCTCCTGCTGGCGGCCCTGCTGCTCAGGGGTGAGCTCCTTGGCGTAGCCGCCGGCCCCTTCGAGATCGCCGCCAAGGTCGAACTCGAGGAAGTGGGCGCCGAGCGACTCGACCTGCTCCTTGACCGCGGCACGGACGTCGAACCCCTGCACGACGGCGCCGAGCCGCCTCGCCGTGGCGATGGCCTGCAGGCCGGCAACGCCGGCGCCAAGCACGAGCACGGTGGCCGGGCGGATGGTTCCCGCGGCGGTCATGAGCATGGGGAAGTAGCGCCCGAGCTCCTGGGCGCCGATCAGCGCGGCCCGATAACCGCCGATGTTGGCCTGGCTCGAGAGCGCGTCCATCGACTGGGCACGGCTGATGCGCGGGATCGCCTCCATGGCGAAGGCCGTCACGCCGGTCCCGGCGATCGCCTTGATGCCCTCGCCGTTGGTCAGGGGCGCCAGAAACCCGATGAGGACTCCGTCGCGCTTGAGCCGGCCGGCCTCCTGCGCGCTCGGCGCGGCCACCTTGACGACGATGTCCGCGGCGTACACCGCGGCCGGGTCGTCGGCGAGCGTGGCCCCCGCCTCCTCGAAGAGCGCGTCCGGGATGAGCGCTCCCGCGCCCGCCCCGCGCTCCACCACGACCTCCAGGCCCTTCCCGATCAGCTTCTTGGCCACCTCGGGCACGAGCGCAACGCGCCGCTCGCCCTCGGCCGTCTCCTTGGGGACTCCGATCTGCATGGGGCGCGAGAGGGTACCGGTTTACGGACCTCTGGAGCCCTCGGGCTGAACCCCGACCGACGCCAGTACGCGTGTGAGCGCTCCCAGGATCGCCGGCTCGTCGGCCGCGGTCAGCGGGCCGAGGGCGAGGGCGCCCGGAGGGAGGCTCTGAACGGACCGCTGGCCGTGCCCCGCCGCGGCCCGGGCGTGGGTCTTGCCCGCCTGCCGATGCCCGCCGGCGCCCCGGTGCGAGGAGGCGCTCCGGGACGCCGGGCGCGGGTTCGGGGCGCTCGCGCGAGGCGCCGGAGCCAGCGGAAGCGCGCGACCGGCCAGGGCCATGAGTGCCTCCGCGGTGACCCACACGGGCGTCTGATCGTTCCCCGGGCTGTAGCGGACGTGGCCGTCGGCCGCGGTGAGAGCGTCGAGATAACCAACGGGCGATGGCGAGCCGCCGTGATGGAAAGCGCTCGGGTTGACCCCGGCCGCGATGAGCCCCTGGACGGCCCAGGCGGTGGACTGGGCGTCGGAGCCTTCGCCGGTCTGCGAGGGCAGTCCGCCGTCGCGGTTCTGCGCCGCGCGGAGGTAGGCCACCGCGCGCGCGATCACGTGTCCCGAGCCGCTTCCGGCGAGCGCCTCGAGCACGGCCCCGGTGTCATCGACGTCACTGCCGCCCCCAGCCGTCCCGAAGCCAAAGCCTCCGTCGGAGTCCTGCTGGCGCACGAGCCAGGCAACCGTGCGCGCCGGTACGGGTGCCCCTGCCGCCCGCAACGCGAGGATGGCGAACGCGGTCCAGTTGACCTGGTCTGACACCGAGCCGTCGGCGCGCAGATCGCCCCCGAGCTCCGCCACGAGGTCGCGGCCGCCGAAGGCCGTCGCCGGCAGCCCGGCCGCCCGGGCGACGAGGATCGTGCGCTCGAGCGATCCCGGATCCGAGATCCCGGGCGCGCCCGTCTCGATGTAGGCCAGGAGGCTCGTGCCGCCCCGGTGGACGTCCTGGGGATTGATCCCCTCCGCGGCCAGGCCAAGCGCCGCCCACCCCGAGTACAGCGGCGAGGACGAACTTCCAGGGCCCGGCCCGAAGCCGCCGTCGGCGTTCTGGGCGCCGAGGAGATAGGACGTGGAGGCGCTCGCCGCCCGTGCCGGCTCGGCCCGGCCGAGCAACGCGATTCCGGCGATGGCCGCGAGCGCGAGGGCCAGCGGCACGGTGACGCCCTCGGGCAGGGGACGCCAGCTCACTTCGAGGCGCCGCCGGAAACGCATGAGCGAGCGGATGAGCCAGGGACCGAAGGTGAGTGCGAAGAGCAGACAGCCGACGGCGTGGACGAGATCGAAGCCCGCCCCCTTGCCGACATAGATGCCCAGCTGGGCAAAGCTGTGGTCGCTGTAGGTGACCCAATCGCCGACGTCCTGGAAGGCGGCGAAGGCGAAGCCGACGACGAAGCACACGAGCGCGAGCGGCCAGCGGGCGAGGCGGCGGCGACCGATCAGGGCCAGGCCTGCCCCGAGCACCCCCGTCGCGCCCCAGGCGGCCATCTGCCACACGGTCCAGGGTCCCTGTCCAAAGAAGAAGTTCGACACCAGCCCGGCCACCGCCCCGACGACGAACCCCGGCGCAGGCCCGAGCGCGTACCCGGCGATGAGCACGATGTCGGTCGTCGGCTTGACGTTGGGGAGGGCGGCGAAGGCGATCCGGCCGAGCGCGGCCAGGGCGGCGAGCGTGGCCACGAGCGCGACGATCCGGGCGTCGGGACGCGATCGCTCATACCAGGCAAACCCGGCGGCGAGGGCCAGGGCGAGAATCGCGAAGGCGCCGAGCTGCCAGCTCACACGGCCACCTCCGCCGCCTCCGATGCCGTGATCACGGCCGCCCCCTGTTCTGGAGTGAGCGCGCCGCCCGCCCCGCCGAGGATGCGCGCGGTCTCGGTGGCAAAGTACGTCCCTCCGGCGAGTACCTCCCTGGCCGGGCCGTCGGCGATCACGTCACCGTCGCCGAGAAGCACGACCCGCTCGGCGAACGCGGCGACGAACTCGGGGTCGTGCGTGGCCACGAGCACGGCAACGGGGAGCTCGCGGATGAGCGCGAGAAGGTCCTCGCGATGGCGGCGATCCATACCCCGCGTCGGCTCGTCGAGGCACACGAGAGGCGCCGGTCCGGCGGCGTCGTCGAGCACGATGGCGAGGGCGAGCCGCTGCCGCTCGCCTCCGGACAGCTCCCGGGGGTGGCGAGCGGCGAAGGACGCATCGAGGCCGACAGCGGCGAGGGCGGGAGGCGAGGCCTCCTCGGCGACGGTCTCGTGGATGAGGTAGTCGGTGGGGTTCTGGAGCAGGAGGGCGACTCGGTCCACGGCCAGGACCCGGCCGCGCGTGGGGCGCAGCAGCCCGGCCGCGTGGCGCAGCAGGGTCGACTTGCCGGCTCCGTTGCGGCCCATGAGAGCGACCCGCTCGCCGGGGCCGACGCGCAACGAGATGCCGCGCAGGATGGCCGCGCCGTCGGCCGCCTCGTGCCACACATCGCGGAGCTCGAGCACGGGCTCGGAAGCCGCCCGCCGCTCCCGCCTCGTCCCCCGCGACGACGCGGCGGGCGGGGGCGGGGGCGCGGGTGCCGGCAGGAGGTCCCGGGCCCGTAGCGCGGCGCGGGCGCGCTTGACTCCGGCCACGGGCGGCAGGCCGAGCCGGGTGAGCAGCCGCGCCCCCGGCGTCTGAAGCTCGGGGGCCCCGGCCGCCGCCCAGGCGAGGAACTCCGGCGGCGCCGCGTCGCAGGCGATGCGGCCTTCGACGAGCGCGAGCACGCGATCGGCGGCGGCCAGGCAGCGCTCGAGGCGGTGTTCGGCGAGGAGCACTGTGGTGTCGAAGTCCTCGTTGAGGCGCCGCAGCAACCCGATCAGCTCGTCGCCCGCCACGGGGTCGAGTTGCGACGTGGGCTCATCGAGGACGACCAGCGCCGGGCGCCCGGCGAGCGCCGCGCCGAGGGCCACCCGCTGAAGCTCCCCGCCCGACAGCTCGGCCGTCGAACGATCGAGCAGGTGGGCGATACCGAGCGCCAGGGCTGCCTCCTCGACCGCGCGGGCCACGGCCCCGGCCGGTTCCCCCCGGTTCTCGAGGGGGAAGGCGAGCTCCGCCCGCGGGGTGCCCATGAGCACCTGAGTCTCGGGATCCTGGAAGAGCGTGCCCGCGACCGCGGCGAGCTCCCCCGGACCGTGCGTACGCGTGTCGAGTCCGGCCACGACCGTGCGCCCGGCGAACTCGCCGCCGTGGAAATGGGGCACGAGCCCGCTCGCGGCCCGCAGGAGGGTCGACTTGCCCGAGCCCGAGGTCCCCACGACGACGACGAGCTCGCCCGGTTCGATCCGAACCGTCACGTCGTCGAGCGCGGGAGTGCTGGCGCCCGGATAGCGGTAGGTGACCTTCTCGAGCTCGAGTACGCTCACCGGCGGATCCCCCGGCGATCGAGAAAGGGCGCGATCGGCACGGCGAGAAGCATCAGAGCCGCGAGCGCGGCGGCCGGGCGCAGCGGGGCGTGCAGCGACGGATAGGCGTGGAAGGGAGCGAGGCCCGCGGCCTGGACGCCCACCGCGAGCACGAGGACAAGGATGGCCGCCCCGGCGAAGGCGATGTCGTGGCGGGAATAGGGTCGGCGGGACCGCGGCGGGCGCCGCGCCGCGCCGTAGCCGCGGACCTCGAGGGCGGCGGCGACGTCGAGAGCACGGTCGAACACACTCGCGGTAGTCGCGCGCATGACCTGAAAGCGCGTGGGTGAGGCGCCCGGACGACAGCGCATGGCCTCGCCGAAGCGCTGCGCGTCGTGGAGCAGCACCGGCACCATCCGCGTGGCGAGCGTCGCCGTCAGGGCGGAGCTGAAGGAGACGCGCCGGAACAGAGCCAGGACCTGGTCGGGGTCGACGGCCAGCGTGTACAGCGCGCCGGAGAGGATGAGCACGATGGCCTTGAGCGCGAGCACGCCGCCGTAGACCGTCGCCTCGAGAGTGACATCGGTCTGCCCGAGCACGGGCACGTCGCCGAGACGCCAGATGACGGTGAGGCCATCACGCGTCACGAGCGCGTTGATGAGGAGGACGACGAGGGCCAGCGGGAGCGTGAGCACGAACGCGCGCCGCATCTCGCGCCCGAGCCCGGAGCCCACGCCCGCTCCGAGCACAGCGAGTCCGAGGGCGGCGAGAAGGAGCGGCGAGGAGAGGATGAGCGCGGCGAGGGCCAACGACAGGCAGAAGGCACAGCCGCTGGCGGCCCGGGCGGCGTGCAACGGGCTGGCGCGCCGCCGGTAGCTCATTGCCCGGGCTCCAGGGGCAGCGGATAGACGGTGGAGCCCTGGACGGCGACCGCGAAGCGGTGGCGGAGCACGGCCGGGGTGAGCGCGCGCGCGGCGGCGGCCACGCCGGCGGTGTCGGTGCCGGTCACGAACCACGTCGGCGTGCCCGAGTTGTCGGCGGTGGCCGCGAGCAGGCCCGCGCCCGGGCCGAGGGTGCGTATCACCTGGCCGCTTGGTCCGAGCAGCTCGAGCTCGTCCCCGCCCGGCCCGGCAAACTTGGCGTACACGCCGCTGATCGAGGGGCCGTGCTCGATCAGGTCGGCGACGAGCGCGGAGCGGAGCGTCTGCCACGTGGCCACGAGCACGTTGAGCGAGTCCGTCCCCGATCCCGTCCCGAAGAACTGGGTCGCGGCGGCCACGTGCACCCGGCGCAGGGCGGTGGCCACGCCCTGGCAGGCGGCGCCCGCACCGGAGGCGCACTCCAGCGTGGTCGGGTAGCGCTTGCCGCCGATCCCGTGCACGAAGGGCTCGGGAAAGGCGCCCACGACTGCGGGGATGGTCTCGGTGGCCCGCCAGTCGTGGAAGTCCCACCAGATCGAGTCGCCGTGGTGGACGGCCGTCGTGGCGGCGCCCTTGCCCGCCTCCACGCCGTTGACGTAGTAGAACCAGTCGCGCTCGGCCTCTCCCGAGAGACCGTCGATCGACTGCACGAAGCCGCCCCCGTAGCTGGTCGTGACGTGGAAGGTCCGCTCGAGCGTGCGCATCACCGTCTCGGACCCGGGGACCTTGGACTCGCTGGCCGTGCCCACCTTCACCGTCCCGAAGTCCTGGGTCACGGTGACAGTGACATCGCCGGTCCCGGCTCCGGCTCCGAGGCCGCAGCCGGCGAGAACCACCGCCGCCGCGAGAGCGGCGAGCGTGGTCAACGTGGTGCGGCCTCGGAGGGACACGGGGTCAGGGGAGCTCGGTGACCTCGACCGGGGCGGCGCGGATATATCCCTTGCCGCTCGCGCGCAGGACGAGCGTGCCGGACCGGGTGATCTGGAAGATCGCCTTGCCGTCCTTGTCGGTCGTGTGGGTGACGCCACCTCCGCTGAGCTTGATTCCCGCCGCCGGCTCGAAGCCGTGCTTGGCCTCGTAGCCGGCGGTCACGGTGAGGGTCGAGCCGACCCGGATCTGCGCCGCGGAGGCCTTGAGGATGAGCGGATAGCCGTTGAAGAACACCGGCTTCTGTTCGACAGCGGCGAAGAGCAGCTGCTCTCCCTGATGGAGCCTGCAAGCCGCAGAGCCCCGTCGGCGCGTAGCGGCCGTCGACCCAGATGCTCCAGTAGTCCTTCGACGTGAATGGGTACTTGGCGCCGAGGATCGTCGTCAGCTCGAGGGCCGAGTAGTCCTTGGACCAGGTGCCGTTCCAGCGGTGATGGGTCGCGACGTCGAGGGCACCGGCGGCGTTGGTCGCCGAGCACCGGCCCCTCGGCGTGTGGCCCTTGGTGATCCAGCCGGAGGCCGGGACGGTCACCGTGGTCGATGCGAGCAGCGTCTTGGAGACGCCCTCGACCCGGACGGTCACGGTCTTCCCGGACTTGGCCGCGGCGGCGGCCGCAGTCAGGAGGAGTGCAAGTGCCGCTGCACAAAGCAGGGCATGGATACGGTATTTCATGGAGTGCCTACCCCTTTCCACGAGGGCGTTTGGGCTTGGGGGTCGGAGGCTGGTCTCCTGGCTTACGGGCCTACCTGCCGCGCCTTCCCGGGGACTCGACGTCGCCCAGTGGCATCGCTGCGGCCGGCATCCCCGATCACAGTGGCGGGTCCGCGCCGGGCTCTCACCGGCTTCCCATGACCACCGACCTTGGGATTCGTCGATGCTACCGCCCCGCGGTGCAGCGAAGATGCGATGCGGAGGCTGTCGCGTATCCGCCTCCCAGTGCTGGGACGGCGAGGAGGTCGGGTTGGGGGCGCGGGCGGGGGTCGATCGCTGGACGGCCGCAAGGGTCTGGCTGGGCGCGCGGGCGGGGGTTGATCGCGCGGCGTTCATAACACGACACTCGCGCCCGCCCCAGAGTCCAATGACGCCAAAGCGCCGTCTCGCGTCCTCCCCACGGCACTCGAGCCAGAAACGAGCGCGAGTGTCGTGTTATGAACGCCACCCACCCCCACCCACCCGCACACCCCCAGCCCGCGCCGTTCCTTGCCGCCGCAGCACGAGAGCCCGGACATTACGCGACACCCACCGCGACCTGGTTTTCAGCCCAAACCGCGAGCTCGGCCAGAGTTTTGGGAGCAAGAACCGCTATGTCAGGGTCTTCGCCCGGCGATCCGGGTTCTCAGCGCGATTTGGGCTCGTGACCAGGACGGAGTGAGCTCCCGGCGAGGGCCGCGGCGCTCAGCCACGGCGCCTAGACTGCCGGGTGCCATGACCGTCAACCTGACCCGCATCTACACCCGCCTGGGCGACTCGGGCGAGACCCATCTCGGCGACATGACCCGCGTGCCGAAGACCCACCCCCGGATCGAGGCCTACGGGACGGTGGACGAATGCAACGCCCACATCGGCGTCGCGCTCACCCTGGCCGACCTCCCCGGCGCGTACGCCGAATGGCTGCGTCACATCCAGAACGACCTCTTCGACGTCGGCGCCGACATTGCCGCCCCCCACGACCCCGAGCGCGACCGGCTTCGGGTGCTGGCCGAGCAGACCCGCTGGCTCGAGGAGCGCTGCGACGAGGTCAACGCCACCCTGAAGCCGCTGAAGTCGTTCGTCCTGCCCGGCGGCACTCCGCCCGCCGCGCAGCTCCACGTCTGCCGCACGGTCTGCCGGCGCGCCGAGCGGCTCGCCATCGCCTGCGGCGAGGAGCTGAATCCCGAGGTCGTCCGGTACCTCAACCGCCTCTCCGATCTGCTCTTCATTCTCAGCCGAGGCGCCAACGGCGGCGAGGAGCCGCTGTGGGAACCCGGCCGTTTCGGGTAGCTCCAACCCGAGATGATTGCGGTCGTACTCGGCGGCGGAGGCGTGCTCGGAGCTCACGAGGTGGGCATGCTGGGCGCCCTGGCCGCGTACGGCACCGTGCCCGACGCGGTGTTCGGCACCTCGATCGGAGCGATCAACGGCGCGTTCTACGCCGCCGACCCGACCCCGGCCGGAACCGAGCGCCTACGCGGGCTGTGGTCTGACGCGCGGATCGCCGAGCTGTCCTCTCGCGCTTTCCTGCGCCGGGCCGGCACGCTGGCGCGGTCGGGCACCCACCTCGAGTCGTTCGAGAAGCTGCGCGACCACCTGCGAGACCTACTCCCCGTCGCCCGCGTGGAGGATCTGCCCGTCCCCTATCAGTGCGTCGCCGCGAGCATCGAGCGGGCCGCCGAGCATTGGTTCGAGACCGGTCCGCTGGCCGAGGTGATCCTGGCCTCGTGCGCCGTACCGGGAATTCTGCCTCCGGTCAGGATCGGGGACGAGCACTTCATCGACGGCGGGATAGTCAACTCCATCCCCGTGAGCCGGGCCGTCGCGCACGGGGCCAGCTGCATCTTCGTCCTCCAGGTCGGACGCCTCGAGCAGCCCCTGCGTCCCCCCCGCTGGCCCTGGGAGGTCGGCCTGGTGGCCTTCGAGGTTGCCCGGCGCCACCGCTTTGCCCATGACCTGGGCGCCCTGCCCGAGGGCGTCGAGGTCCACATCCTGCCCACCGGAGGCTCGGCCGCGCCCGCCTACAACGACATCGCGGGCCAACTGCAGCTGCGCCGTCCCGGCCGCAATGTCGCCCGCTGGATCGACGCCGCCTACGAGGCGTCGCTGCGCTACCTCGAGGAGCATCGGTGCCCGCGCGAGCGCTCCGGCGACCTGTCACCGTCACGCTCACGCTGAGCATCGCGCTCGGCCTCCTCGTCCTCAGCCCGCTGCTGCTCGCCCTCGCGGGGCTCGCGCACGCTCTCGGGCACAAGAAGCCGCTCGTCGCCGTGCGGGTCGTGCTCACCTATTGCGCGCACGAGGTGGGCGCGCTCGCCGCCGCCGCCGGCCTATGGCTCGCTGCCGGCGCGGGCCGGCTCATGCTCCGCCCGGGCTTTCAGCGCGGGCACTGGCGCCTTTTGCGCTGGTACGTCCACGGCATCGCCGAGGGTGCCGTCGCCGCGCTGGCCATCGAGATGCGTGAGCAGTCGCCGCCCGAGGTCACGGCCCGGCTCGCCGACCCGGCGCCGATCATCGTGCTCAGCCGTCACGCCGGGCCGGGCGACACCCTGTTTCTCATCGATCGCCTGCTCACGCACTACGGCCGGCGTCCGAGCGTCGTGCTGCGCCAGGCCGTGGCGCTCGATCCGGTCATCGACCTATTGACCACCCGCCTGCCCCAGGGCGTCATCGACAAGGCCAACCGCGACGCCTCGGAGACCCTGATCGAGCGCCTGGCCGCCGATCTCCCTCCGGGGGGCGCCCTGCTCCTCTATCCCGAGGGCGGGAACTTCACGGTCAAACGCCGCCGCTCCGCGCTGGCCAGTCTGCGCCGCAAGGGCCGCCACCGGGCCGCCGAGTCGGCCGAGCGCCTCGACCATCTGCTCCCGCCGCGGCCAACCGGCGTCCTCGCCGCGCTGCGCGGCAACCCCGAGGCGACCGTCCTCTTCGTCGCCCACACCGGCCTCGGCCTGGCCGCCTACCCGCGGCAGATCTACCGCGAGATGCCGATCGCAGGCACGCTGCGCTTCCGCCTATGGCGGGTGGATCGTGACGAGATTCCCGCCACCGACGAGGGCCAGGTCGAGTGGCTGAACCGGTGGTGGGAGCTCATCGACGCCTGGATCGCAGAAGTCAGCGCCGGGTCGCCAGCGTGATCGCGCCCGCCAGCATCATGGCCAGGCCCCCGATCGCCGCCGCCCCGAGCATGAACGCCTCGTGCCCGCGCACGTAGGTGATGACCTGGTGCGGGCGGGCGAGCGCGACGAGCCCGACGAGAGCGAGGGCGCCGGCCGCGAGCGCGGCCTGAGGCGCGAGCGCGTCGCGGACGGAAAGTCGCTCGCGCCGCTCCCCCTCGACCCGTCGCTCCCCCTCGACCCGCCGCGGCCACCGGGCGTCCGCGGCGTAAACCCCGGCCACGCTGAGCATCGTCCACGTCCAGGCGACGAGGAAGCCGCCGAAGACGTCGCTCGGGTAGTGCCAGCCGAGGGTGAGGAACGAGTACGAGACGGCCACGGCGAAGGCGGCTCCGAGCGCCGCCATGGCCGGTCGCAACCGGTTCGGCGCCGCAAGCACGCAGCACAGGGCGAGCGACATCGCCGCCGTGGCGTGGCCGCTCGGCCACGACGCCGGGCTCACGATCGCGCCGCTCGCCAGCAGTGAATGCGCGCGCGGCTGGGCCAGGAGGGGCTTGAGAAGCTGTGTCGTCGTGTTGGCGCCGAGGAGGATGGCTCCGACCGCGAGCATGATCCGCCCTCTGCGCCGCACGAACGCGAGCAGCACGGGCACCGCGGCCAGGTACACGTAGGGCGTCGGGTTGCAGAGCTCAGCAATGCGCTGGGCCACCGAGTCGACGTGCTGGCGGTGGTGGAAGGAGTAGAAGCCGTTGAAGATCGACTGATCGAGCCGCTCGAAGCGGCCGACGTGGAGCGCCACCGCCCACGTGAGGATGAGCAGCGCCAGCCCAGCGCCGGCGCCGATCAGCGCCGTTCTGCACCGTCGGGTCATCGCGGGCGAGCTTAGCGACGCCCGATATGCCCGGGTTAAGCCTGAATCACGACCGGTGCTCGGGTGTGGCCGGAGTCTCGTCGGAGACCTCGGCGAGGTGAGGCGCGCGGCTGATGCGAATGCTCGGCGGCCTGCCCGTGCGGGCCACGTGGGCGTAGTGCTCGATGTCCTCGGGTGAGGCGACCTCGACGGCCACCCCCTGGGCCACCTCGAATCGGTTGGCTTCGTAGAGAAGCTCCTGGTAGCCGGGGGCGGGATCGCCGTCGCCCTCGCTGGGGAGGCTGAGCGCCTCGATGTCGAGATCGTCGGTCCCGCACCGCAGCGCCCAACGCTGACGCCGCGCGAGCTTCTCGGCCGTCAGCTTCACCGGGACCGAGGCGGCCTCGCCCTCAGCCGCGTGCTCGACGCGCTGCCGGGCATGCGCGGCCCACAACGCCCGCGCGAGCCGGGCGTAGTTGCGCCCGTATGGTGCGGGCACGATGGCCACCGGGCCCTTGGCCCGGCGCTGGCCACGGATCGACTCCCCGACCGCTCCCACGAGCACGTAGTCGACCTCGTTGGCGTTCAACCACCTGAGCACAGCGATCCATCCCGTCTCGAGGTGCTCGAAGCCCTGCGTGGTGTTGGGGGACCGGTGCTCGATCCCGGGCGCGCGTCGTCTCAGCAGCATGTGGTGCGTTTCGCCGAAGGCGGCGCGAGTCCTTCAGGATCGGGCGGATCCGTCAGGATCGAGGGGATCCTTCAGGATCGGGCGGATCCGTCAGGATCTCCAAGGGGATCCGTCACGATCTCCCATTCTCCGAGGTCTGATCGTTGACCGGCGCAGTCTCGATGACCACCCGGCACGGCCGGTGGCTGAGCAGGTAGCTCGCCGTCGGACCGAGCGCGCGCTCGGATGGAGGCGCGTGCGCGGTCGCGAGGTAGATGATCTCCGCCCGTTGGCGCTCCGCCTCCTCGACGATCGCCGCCCCAGGGTTGCGCGTGCGCAGCACGCGGGTCCGGACGCGGATCCCCGACTTGCGACCGGCCAGCTTGGCGCTCTCGAGCACGCTCAGCCCGAGCTGCTCCTCCTCTTCGAGCCCCGCGTCGAGCGAGAGCTGGTTGGGCACGCGGAGCATGTAGATCGCCTCCACCGTGGCGCCCTCCCCCACGAGCTTGGCCGCCGAGCGCAACGCCCGGCCGTCGACATCGGTCCCGAAGATGGGAACGATGGCCGAGCGGTACTCGAGCTCGCGGAAGAAGGACGGCCGCTCGCGGTGCGGGATCTTGTAGTGGCTGACCAGATCCATCCCCTCGCGTCGTCGGTAGATGACGTAGCCGACGGTCCCGAAGATCATCCACCCCGTGCCCACGTAGCGGGCGTCGACGTGGAGGGCCATGACCGAGATCCACGCCGCCCCGGTGCCGAGGCCGCCGATCACGGCACTGATCGGAATCCGCACCCCGCGGAACGGGATGCCGACCCCGACGCGGTAGGGGCGCTCGCGGTCGGGATCCTTGACCCGCAGGGCGATGATGGCCACGTGCGCCGTGGTGAACGACAGCATGGCCCCGTAGGAGTAGAGGTTGCCCAGGAAGTTGGTCTGCCCGGGGATGAGCAGGATGCCCGCGAAGGTCGAGAAGAAGACGATCGTGAACCAGGGCGTGCGGTAGCGCGGGTGGAGCTTGGCGAAGATGCCCGGAAGCTGGCGGTGCTCGGCCAGCGACCACGACAACCGCGAGATCCCGATCAGGCCCGCGTTGGTGGCGATGAAGAGGATCGTCGCGGCGAGGATGCCGACGTAGTAGCGGAGGATATGCGTCACGCCGTTTGGCAGGCCGAGGTGCTGGATGATCCCGAGCACGGGATCGTTCTGATACGTCGTGCCGAGCTGGGTCGTCGCATGTGCTCCCGTGCCGTGGACAGGCAGTGCCGAGAGCGCGACAACGGTCATGCCGGCATAGACGCCGAGCACGGCGATGAGGATGAGGTTGACCGCGCGCGGGATATCACGTCCGGGGTCGCGCGCCTCCTCGGCCATGTTCGAGACGGTCTCGATGCCGGTGTAGGCGAGCATGGCGAGCGAGAGCGCGAAGATCGTGTGGCTCCAGGTCGGTGTCGTGCCCAGGTGGACCTGATGGACGAGCAGCGACGGGTTGAGGATGAGGACCGCGCCAACGACGATGATGAGGACCTGCGTGCTCAGATCGAGGATGGCGAGGAGGAAGTTGAGCTTGGCCGACTCCCCGATTCCCCGGATGTTGAGCGCGGCGAGCGAGACGACGACGATGAGCCCGCCGATGACGTCCCCGGGCGAGTGCTTGAGCGGTTCCCAGAACGCGCTGAGATAGTGGGGCACGAAGAACGCCGAGATGGCGATTGTGAGGATGTAGTCGAGACTCAGCGCCCATCCCGCGAAGAAGGAGACGAACTCGTTGAAGGCATGGCGGGCGAAGCTCGAAGAGCCACCCGCTTCGGGAAACATCGCCGCGCCCTCGGCGTAGGTCTTCGCGGTCAGCGCGAAGAGGCCGCCCGCGAGCATGAAGATGACCGGGGTCAGGCCGAGCGCGTAGGCCGCGACAAGGCCGAGGGCGTAATAGATCGAAGAGCCCACGTTCCCGTAGGCCGTGGCGAACAATCCGCCGAGGCCGACGCTGCGCCTGAGGCCATGGGTCTCGATCCGGGCCATGCCGCGCCTCGACGTTAGGCGGCGCGGCCTCAAGATCCCGCTAAGAGATCCCCGCCCGGCGTAGAGAAAACGCTAAGAAAGCGGCACGCGGAGCCGGTAGCCGACGCCCGGCTCGGTCATGAGGTACTCGGGACGCGCCCGGTCGTGCTCGAGCTTGGCCCGGATGTGGGCCACGTGGACGCGCAGGTAGTGCGTCTCCTCGCCGTACTCAGGCCCCCAGACCTCGTGCAGGAGCTGGCGATGGGTGACGAGCTTGCCGGCGTTCTGTGCCAGCACCTTGACGATGTCGAACTCGATCGGGGTCAGATGGACCTCGTCCTCACCCCGCTGGACCCGGCGGTCGGCGAGGTCGATGACGAGCTCGCCGAGGGTCACAAGCGAGCCGGTGCCAGGATCGGGGACGCGACGAAGCACCGCCCGCAGCCGCGCCAGCAGCTCCTCGCTGCCGAACGGCTTGGTCACGTAGTCGTCGGCCCCGGCGTCGAGAGCGCGGACCTTTTCGCGCTCATCGCCCACGGCCGAGACGACGACGATGGGCAGCGGGCTCCAGCGCCGGACCTCGGTGCACACCTCGACCCCGGTGCCATCCGGGAGGACGAGGTCGAGAAGGAGGGCGTCGGGGGGCCGCAGGGCCACGGTGGCCAGGGCGGCCTCCTTCGTCTCGGCGGTCTCCACGGCGTAGCCGGCGCTGCGCAGGATGATCCCGAGTCCGCGCAGGATGTGCGGCTCGTCGTCGACGACGAGCACGCGGGGCGCCGAGCTCACGGCACCGGGGCCGGCTGGCGCACGTACGGGAAGCTCACCGTGAACGATGCGCCGCTCCCCGAGCCGTTCTGGAGCGAGATCCGCCCGCCGTTGGCCTCGACGAAGCCCCGGCAGATGGCAAGCCCGAGGCCCGATCCGCGCGTTCGCTGGTCGGGGACCCGGAAGAAGGGCTCGAACACGCGATTTCGGTGGGCCCTGGGGATGCCCGACCCGCGATCGGTCACGCGCACGGTGACCCAGCGCGAGCCGTAGCCGCCCCCGATCTCGATCGGAGCGCCCGCGGGCGAGAACTTCAGGGCGTTGTCGATGAGGTTCGAGAACACGCGCGCGAGCTGCGCCGCGTCGGCCCGGATGAGCGGGAGCTCGGGCGGCAGGGTGAACTCGATCTGCCGATGCCCGCCGATCTGGGCGGCGGCCGAGCTGACGATCTCGTGCAGGTCGCACCAGTCGGGCTGCGGGGTCACCGCGCCCGCTTCGATCCGCGAGAGGTCCATGAGGTCGCGCACGAGCTGCGCCAGCCGGGTGCTGTCGGACTCGATCACGTCGACGAGCTCCGCCCGCTCGGCTTCGGTGATCCCGCTCGCCCGCAGCGCGGAGGCCGCCGTGGTGATGGCGGTCAGCGGTGAGCGGAGGTCGTGCGAGATCGAGTGGAGAATCGCCGTCCGGGCCACGTCGGCCTGCCGGGTGGCCTCGGCCTCCGCCGTGCGCTCGGCCAGCCGCTCGCGCTCGATCGCCACCTCGAGGAGCTTCCCGAGCGGCTCGGCGATGCGCTCGAGCTGCGCGAGGTCCCAGCTGACGCCATCGTCGACATACAGCCAGGCCCGCTGGGCCCGAACGGGGAGCGGAAGCGTGATCTCGGCCGGACCGGGCGTGGGCACGAGCTGGAGCGCGATGCGCGCCGAACGCGCACCCGTGGCGCTCGCGACCGCGCGGCCCATGCTCTCCAGGTGCGCGCGCACGCTCTGGCCGGCCAGGATCGCCGAGGCGGACTGGGCGATGAGCGTGGCCTCGCGCTCGCGGCTGGCGGCCTCCCGGGCCCGGCGCTCGGCCTCGGCGCCCTGGCGTCGGGCCGCGGCCGCGAGCCGGCCGACGACGACGGCGGCGATGAGCAGGACACACAGCTCGACGAAGTCCTGCGAGTGCCGGATGGACAGGCGGTGAAGCGGAACGATGAAGAAGAAATTGAGGCACAGGACGCTGAGCAGGGCCGCCCCGAGCGCCGCGGTCTGCCCCCGCCGGATGGCCAGGACGAGCACGGCCGGGAGGTAGACGATTCCCAGGCCGGCCGCGGGAGCGACGGGCTTGAGCAGGGCGATGACGAGGCTCGCCCCCGCCACGGCGAGGACCGTCTCGATCGCACTCAGCCAGAGCGCGCTCCAGGCAGGCTGGCGGCGGACGCGGCTGGCCAGACGAATCGACATTCTGATTTGCAGACTACGCCGCGACGGGTGCCTTGTGCGGGCCTTCCGGGATCGACTCGACGATGACCCGGCAGGGACGCTCGCGAAGCACCGTCTCGAGCGTCCTCCCGAAGCCGCCGGATTGCGAGGTCAGCGGCATCACGATCGCCTCCGCGCGCATGAGGATCGCTTCGTCGACGATGCGCCGGCCCGCCTGGCCCACCCTCACCTTCTCCCAGCTGCCCGAGACCCTCCGGCCGCCCTGGACCCTGGCCTCCTCGATGATCGACTGGGCAAGCTCCTCGTGTCCGGTCACCGACGCGTTGAGCGGAACGCTCGCAGACACCCCGACGGTCACGAGCACGTAGATGCCCCGGCGACGGCGGGCGGCCATGCGAGTTGCCGTGGCCAGGACCTCGGGGACGAAGCCGCCGTCCGTGTCGAAGGCGACGAGCACGGAGCCATACTCGGCCTCCTCGTCGACGACCGACCGCGGCATGACGACCTGCGTGGTCGTCGTGAGGTCGAGCCCGTGGCGGTGGCGGTAGATCGGATAGACGATCATGCCGAGGGCCAGCCAGCCGACGCCCGCGATGGCCACGCTCGTATGGAGGCCGGCGAGCACGCAGAGCGAAGCAAACGTGCAGACGCCGCCGAAGATCGCGAACAAGGGCAGAT
Source organism: uncultured Solirubrobacterales bacterium (assembly GCA_963795525.1). Lineage (GTDB taxonomy): Bacteria > Actinomycetota > Thermoleophilia > Solirubrobacterales > Solirubrobacteraceae > Palsa-465. Next base: position 998,279 of record CAWCIA010000003.1, on the reverse strand, counting down.
CCAGACCGCGCACGCGGAGGTTGCCCGGGGGGCGGTACGGGCGTGCCACGTCGGCCTTGATGATGCGCAGCCGCGTCACCGAGACGTGCGCAATCGTGAACGAGAGCATGGCGCCGAAGGCATAGAGGTTGCCCAGGAAGGTGGCCTGCCCGGGGATCAGGGTGAGCGCCGCGATGGCACTGAAGATGAGGATGCCCGCCCACGGCGTGCCGTAGCGCGGGTGCAACTGGCGCAGCCGGTCGGGGACCTGGCGGTGGATCCCCATCGAGTAGCTGAGGCGAGACACGCCGAGGATCCCGGCGTTGGTCCCGATGAACAGGATGGTCGCGGCCAGGAGGCCGACGTAGATCTCGGCGGCATGCTGCAGGGGGCCGAGATGGAGCGCGCGCACGACGCCCAGCACGGGATCGCCGGAGAAGCCGCCGTGCTGCTCATCCACCCCGAGGAGCGTCACGTAGGAATGGCCGACCCGGTGCACCGGCAGGGCCGACAGCGCGATCGCGGGCAGCAGCGCGTAGATGGTGAACACCGCGACGACCACGCGGTTGATCGCCTTCGGCACCGTCCTCCCCGGATCCTTCGCCTCCTCGGACATGTTGGAGATCGTCTCGATGCCCGTGTAGGCGAGCATGCACAGCGGGATCGCCACGAGGAAGTCACCCCATCGCGGCGCCACGCCCAGGTGCACATTCGTGAGCAGGATGTGAGGCGAGAACACGAGCACCAGGCCGACGAGCACGATCAGCACCTGAGTGGCGAAGTCGACGAGCGCCAGCACGAGGTTCACCCCGGCCGATTCCTTGACACCGCGGACGTTGATCGCGGCCAGCACCACGATCACCACGATCCCGCCCAGGATGTCTCCCGGCGGATGGCCCAGGGCCGAGAAGAACAGGCCGCCGATGTAGTGGGGCACGAAGAAGGCGGAGGTCGCGACCGTGAGCATGTAGTTGAGCATCTGGCCCCAGGCGGCGAAGAAGGACCAGAACTCGTTGAACGCGCGCCGGGCGAAGCTCGAGGAACCACCGGCCTCGGGATACATCGCCGTGGCCTCGGCATACGTGGAGGCCGTGAGGAAGAAGATGAACCCCGAGATCACGAACACGAGCGGCGTCAGCCCCAGGGCCAGCGAGGCGACGAGCCCGAGCGCGTAGTAGATCGACGAGCCCACATTCCCGTAGGCGCTCGAGGCGAGGGGATAGACGCCCAGCACCCGCTGAAGGCCCGGAGTACGCCGCTCGGCCACTCAGCGTCTCTCGATTCCGGAATCGGCGGCCGCCGCCTCGCTCCCGCCGGCGCCCGGGGGCGGCGGCGCGACGGGGACCGCGGGCAGCGGATCGGCCGCGGCGCGCGGGCCCGCAGGCGGCGCGGTGAGGATGACGCGGCACGGGGCCTTGCGGATGACGTATTTCGTGACCTCGCCGACGTAGTTGTCGAGCGGCCCGCCGGCGCCTCCGAACAGGCCGCCGCCCCGCACCCGCGAGGGCTCGTCGGCCCCAAGCACGATCGCCTCGACCCCCCGGCGGCGGGCTTCGCGCACGATCGCCTCCCCGGCGCGCCGGGCCCGGATGATGGCCGTGGCCACCTCGACCCCCTCGTACTCCTCTCCCACGGCCTTCGCCCGTGCCAGCGCGTCGCGCGCCGCGCGGACCCGCGCCTCAGGCAGCGGCGCGTCAAGCGGGAGTGACATCGGGATCTCGAATACCCAGATCGCCTCGATCACCGCGCCCTCGTCCTCGAGATCGTCGTGCGTCTCCCCCGCGAGCCGACCGGCCGTCTGGACGATGTCATCGTCAAGTGGCTTGCCGAAGATCGGCACGAGGATGGAGCCGAACTCCGTTTCCGGAGTCTCGTGCCGGAGCGCCCGGTCGGGAATGGTCACGCGGCGCAGCAGGGGCTTATGCTCGGCCTTGCGGTAGGTGACGTAGAGCACGAGGCCGGCGAGGAGCCAGCCGCCGCCGACGTAACGCGCACCGGAGTGGAACACGAGCACCGCGATCCAGCCGGCCAGGCCGAGGACCGCGCCGAGCACGGCGGGAAGCGGGACCTGGGCTCCGCGCACGGGGACCGACAGGGGCACCCGATAGGGGCGGGTGCCATCCGGCTCGCGGAAGCGCAGGGCGATGACCGAGAGGTGGGCGATGGTGAAGGCGAGCATGGCCCCGAAGGCGTAGATGCCGACGAGGAGCTCGAGATCGCGCGGAATGACCATCGCGGCGGCGGCGATGGCGGCGATCCCGATGATCACGAACGGCGTGCCGAAGCGACTATGGAGCCGCCCAACCGCACTCGGGATCTGCCGGTTGGTGGCCAGCGAGTAGCCCGCGCGCGAGACACCGAGCATGGCCGAGCCGGCGGCCGCGGTCAATCCGGCGGCCCCGCCGATGGCCACGAGGTACTTCAGGACGTCGGCCACCCAGGTCGGATGGATGGCCTCGACAACGCCGAGCAGCGGCGCGCGCACATGGCTCGTCCCCAGCGCCGTCACGCCGTGGTGGACAGGCAGCACGCCGACGCCGACGACGGTGATGCCGACGTAGACGAGCACGATGAGGCCCGAGGCGGGCCCGACGAAACGGCCAATCCGCGCTCCCGCCTTCACCTCGCCGGCGATGCTGGCGGCGGCCTCGAGGCCCGTGAAGGCGATTACGGCGATGGTCAACGCGAAGGCGAGGTCGGAGGCCTTCGGCGCGCTCCCGAGATGGACGCTGGCCGACAGGTTGTGCGGGTGGAAGGCCAGGATGAGGCCGAGCACGATGATCGCCGCCTGCAGCCCGAGGTCGGCGATCGTGACCAAGACGCGCCGGCGCAGGCGCCGCGCGTTGACGCCGGTCACGTTGTCCACGGCGACGAACACGATGACGCCGAGCGCGACCGCGATCTCGAGGACGCCGCGCCCGATGGGGGCGCCGAACGCGGCCAGGTAGCTCGGCACGCTGAGCGCGGTGACGCCGATGAGGATCGCGTAGTCGAGCACGATCGCCCAGGCGGCGATGAAGGAGACGAGCTCGTTGAAGGCGTAGCGCGCGAACACCGCCGAGCCGCCGCGCTCGGGATGCAGCGCGGCCCCCTCGGCATACGTCATGGCCGAGAGCTGGAAGAAGATGCCCGCGGCGAGGAAGACAAGCGGGGTCAGGCCGTTGGCGCGGTGGGCGACGACCCCGAGGGCGAAGTAGACCGAGCTGACCGACGTCGTGTAGACAACCGCGAACAGGGCGCGGGAGCTGAGCTGGCGCTCGTTCACGTCCCCTGTCAATCCCGCCGCCTGGCCAAGTACAGCCGTCCCATTCCGGCGGCGATGAAGAGAGCTCCGAGGATCACACCGCTGGCGAGCGCGCCCCCTCCGGCAGACACGGTACGAATGAGCATGACGATTCCGATCACGATCATCGCAGTCGAGAGCAGCAGCGTTGCCGTCCGCCCAGCCTGGCCTTGTCCTGACATTTGCTCGTAGCTTAGGTGCAGTCGGAAGACGCGAGGCCTTTCCCCGCCCTCGCACGCGGAACTGGCTCAGACGCCACCGCAGTGGTGGCGCACGGCCGTCGCGATCGACCTCAGACCAGGTTTCGCCCGGGCCGTCCGCTGATGCACCGTGAAGAAGCTCATTGGCTCCCAGCTCGTCGTGCAGTAGTCGGGCGCCCACGGCCGCAGGCCGGCCAGGTGCCCCGAGGCCAGGCCCCAGCTGACGAGGTCGGCCGTGAACCGGTCCTGGCCCGAGATGGTCTGCGGATAGCCCGGGACGGGGACGTTGTACGGATAGCCGCCGCTCAAGTGGCCCGAGGGATAGCCGTACTCGGCGATGAACATGGGCCGGTGAAACCGCGCGGCCAGCGTGCGGGCCGTGTCCTTCAGCCAGGTGAGACGGTTGCCTCGTCCTCCGATGGCGCCCGCAGTGGGGTAGTACGAGGTCCCGAGCTGGTGGGGCCGGTAACCCGCCGCGTGCATCGTCTGCCAGAAGGCGACGGTCACCTCGGGCGTGTCCTGGAAGATCCCACTGATGTGCGTGCTGAATCGGGCTGTGCGATCGACCGAGCGGATCCCCGCGGCCGTGGCGGCGAGCAGCTCGCCGATCGCCGGCCACAGGTGCCGCCGGCACCAGGCGATCCGCGCGCTCTCGGACATCATGATCAGGCCGTACACGCTCATCTCCCCGATGGCCGGGTCGATCGCGTCCGGCGCTTTGTACGGACCGCCCGTGAGCGGGCGCGGAGAGATCCCGGCGAGACCGAATTCGACCTCGTTGCCGAGGTCCCACACGTTCACGCGCACGCCGGTGGCGAGGATCTGCCCGGCCACGAGCGCTCCGTAGGCGTGCAGGGCATGGGTCATCTCCCCGAGCTTCAGCGTGTGCCACGGCCCGGGCAGACGGATGCTCGGATAGTCGCGGAAGTCAGGTGCCCCCTGATAGTTCGCGGCGTCGCCGTAGGTCGCCCACAGGCCCAGCTCGGGGTTGAACGACATCCCGAGATCGCGGGCCAGACGTGCACGCTCGAGCCCGCGGGCCCAGCCCATCTCGGAATCGCCGCTCGGGTCGTGCTTGAGCGTCGCGATGCGCGCGTACACCTCGGTCGCGCCGTGGCGACCAAACAGCTGCTGGAGCTCGCGCACGTTCCGCGCGGTCGTCTGGCCGTCGGTGAGGTGCGCCTGGCGAAGCACGCTCTCCGCGAACGGGCTGACGGAGAGCGAGGTCCGGAAGCTCCCGGCTCGGCATGCCGGCGGGGCGGTCGCCCAGGCACGCGCGCCGGGCAGCCCGGCCATCACCGCGCCGCCCAGCGCACCCGCCAGGAACGCGCGACGACTGACTACCTCTTCGAGATGCATCCGGCCCATTGTCCGCCAGGCGGCGGATCGACGGCCCGGATCGGCGCCATGTGGGCCGCCCGGAAGGGCGGTGAGGCGACGGAGTCTGGGTTTTGCCGCATGGATGTTTTATATGCTGCCCCGATGGCTGTCGGAACCCCTCCGGCGCCGCCTGAGGCGCGGCGTGGGTCCGCACCCGGTGAAATCGCGTTTCGCAATGTCGAGAAGCGCTACCCCGGCCGCGAGCACGCCGCGGTCGACGATCTGAGCTTCACTGTCGCTCCCGGCGAGATCTGCGTGCTCATCGGGCCTTCCGGCTGCGGCAAGACGACGGCGCTGAAGATGGTCAACCGCCTCATCTCGATCACGGGCGGCGACATCACGATCGACGGCACGAGCGTCAAGGAGCTCAAGCTCACCGAGCTACGCCGGGGCATCGGCTACGTCTTCCAGCAGATCGGCCTGTTCCCCCATCTGACCATCGAGCACAACATCGGCACGGTTCCGAACCTGCTCGGCTGGAACAAGGAGCGCACCCGCGCGCGGGCGGGCGAGCTCCTCGAGCTCGTCGGGCTCGACCCGAGCAGCGACCTCAAGCGCTACCCGGCCGAGTTCTCAGGCGGCCAGCAGCAGCGCATCGGGGTGGCGCGGGCGATGGCCGCCGATCCGGCGATCATGCTCATGGACGAGCCGTTCGGAGCAGTCGACCCGATCGCACGCGAGCGGCTCCAGAACGACTTCCTCCGACTCCACCGTCAGGTCCGCAAGACGGTCATCTTCGTCACCCACGACATCGACGAGGCGATCAAGATGGGCGACCAGATCGCGATCATGCGTGACGGTCACCTCGTCCAGATCGCCACCGCCGACGAGCTGCTGGCCGAGCCGACCGACGATTTCGTGGCCAGCTTCGTCGGCGCTGATCGCGGGATCAAGCGCCTGCGCGTGCGCAGGCTGCGCGAGGTCGAGCTCGGACCGCCGCAGGCCGAGCTGCGGGTGCCCAGCCTCGACCAGGACAGCTCGCTGCATCTGGCGCTGTCCACGATGCTCTCGGAGTCGGTCAATCACCTCCACGTCACCGAGGAGGGCGGGCAGGTGATCGGAACCGTGGGCATCGAGAGCATCACCCAGATGGTCTCGGGCACCCCGCAGCCGAGCAGCGCATGAGTATCGGTCCCTTTCCCCTCCCGATCGCGGCCGGGCCCGTCATCCCGACGTTCCACCAGGCCTCGAAGTGCATCGTGCAGAACCACCAGTTCTGCACGAGCTGGTTCTTTGACAACTTCAGCTCGCGCTTCGAGCCGGCGGTCTGGCAGCACCTCGAGCTCACGGGGATCGCGGTCGGAATCGGGACCGTGATCGCCTTCGCGGCGGCGATCCTCGCCTACAAGCAGAACTGGTTCGAGACGCCCTTCTCGCTCGTCGCGGCTTTCCTCTACACGATCCCGAGCCTCGCCTTCTTCGAGCTCATGGTCCCGATCACGGGCATCAACCGGCTCAGCGCCGAGATCGCACTCGTCTCCTACACGCTGCTCATCCTCTTCCGTAACACGCTCACCGGCTTACGCGGTGTCCCGCGGCCGGCGATCGAAGCCGCCCAGGCGATGGGTTTCACGCCCATGCAGAGCCTCGTGCGCATCGAGCTCCCGCTCGCCCTACCTGCGATCTGGGCGGGGGTCCGGATCGCCACCGTGACGACGATCAGCCTGACCACGGTGGCGGCCTACATTGGTGTGGGAGGCCTCGGGGCACCGATCTTCGACGCCATCCAGACCGGCTTCAAGACCGAGTTCGTGGGCACGGGCGCGTTGATCATCCTGCTCGCCCTCGCGGTCGATCTCGTCCTCGTCCTCGTCCAGCGGCTCATCACCCCGTGGAGCCGGCGACGTCTGCGGGCTGCCTGACATGTCCGTCTTCGGCCACGCCTTCACCTTCTTCTTCAACAACCTGACCCTCTTCCGCGTCAAGACGATCGCGCACATGGAGCTCTCCCTGGCCGCAATCGGAGTGGCCATCGCGATCAGCGTCCCGCTCGGGGTCTGGCTCGGTCACCTCCACCGCGGCTCGTTCCTGGCCATCAACGCCTCGAACCTCGGCCGCGCGCTGCCGAGCCTGGCGGTCATCTCGATCGGGATCGGAATCCTCGGGATCGGCTTTCTCAACGTGATGGTCGCCCTCATCATCCTGGCCGGGCCCGTCATGCTCACGAACGCCTACGTGGCCGTCGAGCAGGTCGACCGTGACGCCGTCGAGGCGGCCAGGGCAATGGGCATGAGCTCATTGCAAGTGCTGACCCGGGTCGAGCTCCCGCTGGCCCTGCCGCTCATCTTCGCCGGCGTGCGCACCGCCACCGTCTACGTCATCGCGACCGCCACCCTGGCCACGTTCGCCGGCGGCGGAGGACTGGGCGACATCATCGTCAACGAACCGACGTACGGGACCGCGGGGGTCATCGCCGGATCCCTCACGATCACGGTCCTGGCCTTCGCCATGGACGGGCTTCTGGCGCTCGTCCAGCGTGCCGTCACCCCGACGCCGCTTCGGCGGCTCGGGCGCGTCGACACCGCCGAGGTGATCGCCAAATCAGTCGGACACCCTGTCTCATCTCTCTGACCCAACCCAAGAGGAGCCCATCATGCCCCAGCGTCCTACGTGGTCACCGGCCACGTCTCATCCCCGCCCTCCGGCAGCCCGCGTGGCGCTCGTGCTCGCCGGCATCATCGCCGCGCTCGTGCTCGCGGCGTGCGGGAGCAGCTCATCGTCGAGCACGTCGAGCGCGGCCTCCGGCGGGGCCTCGAGCTCGAGCTCCAGCTCCAGCTCGAGCACCCCAGCCTCGACGTCATCGGGCTCGGGCAAGAGCCTGACGCTCGGAACGAAGAACTTCACCGAGGAGTTCATCATCGGTGAGCTCTATCGCCAGATGCTCCAGGCCCACGGCTACACGGTCAACTACAAGGAGAACATCGGCGCAACCGAGGTCGTCGACAAAGCGCTCACGAGCGGTCAGATCGATGCCTATCCCGAGTACACAGGTGAGTCCGTGGCCACGGTGGCCGGCATCAACAAGCCGGTGACGAGCGCGCAGCAGGAGTACCAACTCGCCCAGGCGTTCTACGCCAAGCGCGGTCAGGCCATGAGCCAGATGACCCCGTTCTTCGACACCGACGCGATCGCGGTCCTGAAGCCCTACGCGGCCAAGTACGGGCTCAAGACGACGGCGGACCTGAAGAAGGTCCCGCACTTCAGTCTCGGTGCCCGGCCCGAGTTCCTCAACCGCGAAGAGGGCGCGAAGGGCATGAAGGACGTGTATGGGATCAGCAACTTCACGTTCAAGTCGCTCGCTCTCGGCGTGCAGTATCAGGCGCTCGACAGCCACGCCGTCGACGCCATCGACGTGTTCACCACCGACCCGCAGCTGGCCAGTGGCAAGTACACCGTGCTGACCGACCCGAAGAACATCTTCGGCTACCAGAACATCGCGCTGGTCATCAACAAGTCCAAGCTGGCGCAACTCGGGGGCGCCAAGTTCATGGCCCTCATCAACCAGGTCAACGCGCTGCTCACGACTCCGGCGGTCGTGGCTCTCAACAAGGCGGTGGCGATCGACAAGCAGTCGGCCGCCAGCGTCGCGCACGCCTTCCTGGTCGCCAACCACCTCATGTAGGCGGGCCGGCGGACGGTCGCGTCGAGCCGGCGCGACCGTCCGCCCCGGCCTCGCGGGGCCGCCCGCCCCGGCCCCGCGCGGCCGCCCGCCCCGGCCCCTCGGGGCCGGCGGGGCCGAGGGCTCGCGTGGCTAGGATCGATGGACGTGCCCGATGTGCATGAGCATCTGACGCGCCCGCAACGTCTGGCCGTCCTGGGGATCTGCTCGATGAGCCTGCTCATCGTCGGCCTCGACTCGACGATCGTCAATGTCGCCCTGCCCGCCATCCGGCACTCGCTGCACGCCTCCCTGTCCGGCCTGCAGTGGACGATCGACTCCTACACGCTGGTGCTCGCGAGCCTGCTCATGCTCTCGGGTTCGACGGCCGACCGGATCGGCCGCCGGCGCGTCTTCCAGACCGGACTCGTCGTCTTCTCAATCGGCTCGCTGCTCTGCGCCGTTGCCCCCAGCCTGCCCCTGCTCATCGCCTTCCGTGTGCTCCAGGCCGTCGGCGGCTCGATGCTCAACCCGGTCGCCATGTCGATCGTGCGCAACGTCTTCGAGGACCCGCGCGAGCGCGCCCAGGCGATCGGCGTATGGGGCGCGATGTTCGGCCTCAGCATCGCTCTCGGCCCGATCGTGGGCGGCGCGCTCGTCGACTCGGTGGGCTGGCGCGCGGTCTTCCTCGTCAACGTCCCGGTCGGCGCGCTGGCCATCGCGCTCACCGCCCTCTACGTGCCCGAGTCGCGCGCCGAGCATGCACGCCGCCTCGATCCGCTCGGTCAGGTGCTCGTCATCGCCGCGCTCGCCTCGCTGACCTACGCGATCATCCAGGGACCACGGAGCGGCTGGGGCTCGACCGACATCGTGGCGCTGTTCTGCGCCTCGGCCGTCTGCTGGATCGTCCTCGTGCTCTATGAGCTGCGCCGCCGCCAGCCGCTGCTCGAGGTGCGCTTCTTTCGCAGCGCGCCCTTCTCGGGCGCGAGCGCGATCGCGGTGTGCGCCTTCGCCGTCCAGGGCGGCTTCCTCTTCCTCAACACGCTCTACCTCCAGGACGTACGCGGGCTCTCTCCGCTCGACGCCGGCCTCTACCTCCTGCCCATGGCCGGCATGCTGCTCGTGTGCGCGCCGATTTCGGGGCGGATCGTGGGGAGCCGGGGCGCCCGCGGGCCGATGATCGTCGGAGCGGCGGCGATGATCGCCGGCGGGGTGATGCTCGCGCAGCTGCGCACGGACAGCGCGCCGGTCTTCCTGCTCGCGGCGTACTTCCTGTTCGGGGTCGGCATGGGCATGCTCAACCCGCCGATCACGAACACCGCCGTGTCGGGGATGCCGCCCTCGCAGGCCGGCGTGGCGGCCAGCGTGGCCTCGACGAGCCGCTCCGTCGGCCTGACGCTTGGTGTCGCGGCCATCGGCGCGATCGCCGGCGGAGGCATCACGGGCGAGATCGGCAAGGGCTTCGCCGTAGCCACCCATCCGGCCTGGTGGACGGTCGTCGGGCTGTCCGTCGTGATCCTCGTGCTCGGCGTGCTGACCACCAGTCCCTGGGCCGACGACACGGCGCGGCGGACGGCCGACCGCCTGCGGGAGGGACCGGGGCCGGGAGGATCTCCCGTCCGCCCCGGGCTCGCGGCTGAGGGCGCCGGCTCCTGACCTGCGATCAGGGCGGCGTGGAGGCGGGGCCGGGAGCCGGGTGCGCGGGCAAGAAGAGCGGCGGACGCGGCGTCTGACTGAAGTTGAAATCCGCCGTGAGGTTGCCGATCAGGGGGCTCGCCTCACGGACGTCGGGTCGCGGGTCGGGGCGGCCGTCGGTGGCGGGATTCAGCCGCTGCCCGCCGAGGAAGTCGTCCTCGATGAACTTGTTGTAGGCGTCGTGGCTGAGGATCTGGTGATCGATGAACCCGGTCTTGGCGTACGGGCTGATCACGATGGCGGGGACGCGGAGCCCGAGGCCCATCCCGTCGATGAGCGGCGGGACGACGTGGTCGTAGAACCCGCCCCAATCGTCCCAGGAGAGGAAGATCGCCGTGCTTGGCCAGTCCGGGCTGTGCATGATCGCGTTGATCACGCCGGTCACGTACGTCTGACCGGCGCTGACCAGCGCCGTCGGATGCTCTGAGACCTTGCCGTTGGGGTCGATCCAGGAGACCGCGGGCAGCGTGCCCTGCTGGGCCTGGGCGAAGAAGTTGCTCAGCGACTGGATGTTGGCCGTCTGATTGTCCTGGTGGACGTCGGTGAAGGAGGGCAGCGGGTTCCAGATTCCCGGGGTCTGCGGGCCCTGCTGAACCGGGCTGCAGGTCATGGAGGAATCGTCCTCACAGTCCGGCTCGGTGCCGGCGAAGACGTAGTACCCCCAGTTCACGTTCTGGCGGTGGAGCAGATAGGTCATATCCGTCCAGGCATAGTGCTCGGTCTGATCCGAAGGGCCGGTGATGCCGGTGCCGGCGGTCCAATCCGCGTTGGGCGACTGGATCGCCCCCCGGCAGGAGGCCGGGTCCAAGGCATCGGTGCAGATGGCCGACCACTCCGAGACCATGTAGAGGTGGGCGGGGAGGCTCCAGGAGAGGTTTGGCTCGAACATGTGGTCCTGGAGCACGTAATCCTCGGCGTAGGTCCAGTAGTTGGGGATCTCCCGCGCGTCGTGGTAGCCCATGACATCGACGCAGGCGGTCTGGGCCGAGCTCACCTGCCCGGTCGCCTGGCAGGGGCTGCAATTGGGGTTGTCCGAGTTGCAGCCGAGGCCGCGGTCGGCCTGGGCCACGAACCCGTCCATCGCCCCGCCGTCGATGTCGGCCAGGGCGTTCGAGTTCCCGTGCGGCCCGCCGTAATTGAGGTCGCTCGGGTCGTGGAAGGGGCTGACACACCCTCCGCTCAACGGGTCGGGAACGCAGACCCCGTGCGGAATCCCGTCGGCGCCCGGGAAGGTCCCGAAGTAGCTGTCGAAGGAGCGGTTCTCCTGCATGATGACCACCACGTGGCGGATCTTGTGGATCCCCGTGGCCGGGGCGACCTTGATCGCCACGGCGGCTGAGCTCGCCGACAGGTTGCTCCTGCTGCGCGCGAGCTGGGCACGCAGAACCGTCCGGCCCGGAGTGTTGAGTGTGATCGGGGCCTGAAAGCCCAGGGCCGTCGTGGCCGTCCGGGCCACCGTCCTCCAGCGGTGGCCTGACTGGCGCTGGATGAGCAGCGAGCGGCCGGCGATCACTGGGTTGACGACGCCGCTCAGCGTCTCCTGATCGCCCGACACGGCGAACGTGGCCGGGGTGCTCAGGGTCACGGTGGCGTGCACCCCGAGGTCGACCGGGGCGCTGCGCCGGCTCCCCTCGGTCGCCCGCCACGCGCCGTTCGTCTCCGTGTCCGCGGCGGGAAGCGTGGCCCGGAAGATGCCCTCGCGCGTGCTGCGGAGCGTGAGGACGTTGACGTAGCGGTCCGTGCCCTGCGGGCGCAGCCACAGCCGCACGACGGCGCCGCAGCGGGCCAGCTTGCCCTTCAGGCCGAGGAGGTGCCCCGCGGCATGCACGGCCTGCCCGGCCGTGGCCGGGTTGGGGGCGAGGGCGAGCGTGAGCCCGGTGATCTTCGGCGCGCGAGGTTTCGGGCAGCCCGTCCCGGGGATCGCTGAGCCCGAGGACGGGCTCGTTGCCTTCGTGGACGGGGTCGCTCCGCCGGTCCCGGCCGATCCCCGGGCCGCGAGATCGGCGCGTGACGGGGCCGCGAGATGAGAACGCGCCGACGAGGCGAGCGCGACGCTCCCAGCGACCACGACGAGAACGGCAAGCACGGCTAGGGCGAGGACGGTACGACGCAAACAACCCTCCAGCAGACTGGCGATATGCATTCCCTAACCGGGTGTCGGGCAGGGAGTTGCGGTTCAGGTGATACCTAACCCGACGTGAACGCACCGCTTTGAACGGCTTCGTTCACCTCTCCAGCCCGGACCGGCCGCCGGATAACCTCGCCTGCACATGCATAGATCGCGGACCTTCAGCTCGCTCTACAGCCACGGGTTCGTCCGGGTCGCCGCGGCGGTTCCCCATGTCCGGCCGGCCGAGCCGGAATTCAACGCCGAGCGGACCTTGGCCCTCGCCGGCCAGGCCGCCGAGCAGGGCGCCGCGCTCGTCGTCTTCCCCGAGCTCGGTCTCTCGGCCTACGCGATCGACGACCTCCTCCATCAGCAGGCCCTGGCCGACGGGGTGCTCGAGGCGCTGGCCCGGATCGTGGGGGCAAGTGCCGATCTCGCGCCCCTCCTCGTCGTCGGTGCGCCGCTGTGGTCCGAGGGCGGGGTCTTCAACTGCGCCGTGGCCGTGCACCGCGGGCGGGTGCTCGGCGCCGTGCCCAAGAGCTACCTGCCCGAGTACCGCGAGTACTACGAGAAGCGCCAGTTCCGCGCCGCGCGCGACGTGATCGGCTCGGAGATCGAGTTGCTCGGCGAGCGGGTGCCGTTCGGATCCGACCTGCTCTTCCGCGGGCGCGACCTCCCCGGGTTCACGCTGCACGCCGAGATCTGCGAGGACGTGTGGACGCCGATCCCGCCGAGCACCTTCGGCGCGCTCGCCGGCGCCACCGTGCTCCTCAACCTGTCCGCCAGCAATATCACCGTCGGCAAGTCGGAGTACCGCCACCGGCTGTGCGCGGCCCAATCCGCGCGGACGATCAGCGCCTACCTCTACACGGCCGCCGGCATCGGCGAGTCGACGACCGATCTGGCCTGGGACGGCCAGGCGATGATCTACGAGAACGGCGACCTCATCACCGAGGCCGAGCGTTTCGCCGCCGACGAACAGCTCCTTTTCGCCGACATCGATCTCGACCGGCTCATCTCCGACCGAGCGACGACGAGCAACTACGGCGACTCCATCCACGACCACCGGGAGGTCGTGCGCGCGATGCGCACGGTCGAGTTCGAGCTCGGCTCCGGGTTGCTCGAGGATCGGCTCGCCCTGCGCCGGGATGTGGAGCGCTTCCCCTACGTGCCCGCGGATCCGGCGAGCCGCAGCGAGCGCTGCGAGGAGGTCTACAACATCCAGGTCCGCGGGCTGGAGACGCGCATGCGGGCGACGGGGATCGAGAAGCTCGTGATCGGCGTGTCCGGCGGCCTGGACTCCACCCACGCCCTCATCGTGTGCGCGCGTGTGATGGATCGCCTCGGGCTGCCCCGGGCCAACGTCCTCGCCTACACGATGCCCGGTTTCGCCACGAGCGATCGCACCCTGGCCAGCGCGCGCGCGCTCATGGACGCGCTCGAGGTGAGTGCGCACGAGATCGACATCCGGCCCTCGGCCACGCAGATGCTCCGCGATCTCGGGCATCCCGCCGCCGACGGAGACCCGGTGTACGACGTGACCTATGAGAACGTCCAGGCAGGCGAGCGCACCTCCCATCTCTTCCGTCTGGCCAACCACCAGGGCGCACTCGTCGTCGGCACCGGCGATCTGAGCGAGCTCGCGCTCGGGTGGAGCACCTACGGCGTCGGCGATCAGATGTCGCACTACAACGTCAACGCCTCCGTGCCCAAGACGCTCATCCAGTTCATCCTCCGCTGGGCCATCGACACTCGCCAATTCACCGAGCGCGCCGGCGAGGTGCTCGACTCGGTGCTCGACACGGAGATCTCGCCCGAGCTCGTGCCCAGCACCGATGACGGCGACGGCGCCCTGCAGGGGAGCGAGAAGGTCGTCGGGCCCTACGAGCTCCAGGACTTCTTCCTCTACTACGTCCTGCGGTTCGGCTACCGGCCGAGCAAGCTGGCCTTCCTCGCCCTCCACGCCTGGGGCGAGCGCGACCGCGGGCGCTGGCCCGACCTCATCCCCGAGTCACGGCGCAACGAGTACACCCTCGAGGAGATCCGGCACTGGCTCGGCGTGTTCCTCGAGCGCTTCTTCCACATCAGCCAGTTCAAGCGATCGGCCATTCCGAACGCCCCCAAGGTGGGGTCGGGCGGCTCTCTCTCCCCCCGTGGCGACTGGCGCGCGCCGAGCGACGGTTCGGCGGCGCTGTGGCTGGCCGAGCTCGAGGCGACGGTTCCCGAGTCGGACTAGCCCTAGCCGATGACGATCGAGGCGTGTGTCTGGCCCTCGCCATCGACGATCCAGCGATGGGCACCGTCGAGCAGGACGTGCTTGTCGCCGGGCTGCGCGGGCGTTCGGTACTCGATCTCGACGTCGATCCCCTGCGGGTCGGAGCGGGTGAGGAGCTCCTCCTCGAGCGGCTGCCAGTAGGCCGAGTTGTTGATGTGACCGGCCAGATCGCATTCGGCAGCGCGAAACCGCCACGGCGTGACGGCTGCGCGTTCGGACGGCGGTGGGTGCCGAAGTCGGGCGGTCACGCGGCGCTCGGTCGCCTCGCCGCCTCCGTAGGTCGTGATCTCCTCCTCGGTCAGAGGGGTCGGCCGCCCGGACGCCGGATCGAGGTGGACCCAGAGAGCGACCGCTTCGACATCGCTCTCGCCCCCATCTTCCCGCGTGATCGTGGTGCGCCGTTCGGCCCACATACGGCCGAGCCCGCTGCAGAACGTGGAGAGGCGGAAGCGCTCGCCGAAGCGGGGAAAGCGCTTGACGTGCAGGCGCGCCCGCCGGAGTACCCAGACCGCGCTCTCGGCGAGCCCGGCGTCCTCGACATCGGCGTAGGCGACGTCTTGTAGCCAGCGGGCGAGCGCGTCGAGGCGGATCCGCCCGGTGGGGGCGCAGTCCGACAGCCCCGGGCGCAGCGCCTCGCTGAAGACACGGCCGCGCTCGGGGTGGGGAACGAGCTCGGTGAAGGCGTGCGATTTCACCCAGTCGGGAGCGTAGCCAGCGGCCGCGCCCGGGGGCCGCTGCTCAGTGGCCGTGGCCGTCGTGGTGGTCGTGGCTGTCGTGGTGGTCGTGGGGGTCGTGGGGGTCGTGGCCGGCGTGGGGGTCGTGGCCGCGGACGGTCACCCACGACTGCCAGGTGATGCGCAGAATGACCGCGGTGATGGCCAGGCCGATGAGCGGATCGGCGACCGGCGCCCCGATGGCCACCACGGCCGCCGAAGCGACGACGGCGAGCGAGACGTAGGCATCGGCGCGCGCGTGGTCACCGTCGGCGACGAGAGCCGCGCTGTCCAGGCGCCGGCCCGCGCCGGTGCGCACCTGGGCGGCGACGTGGTTGCCGAGGTACCCCACGAGTCCGGCTGCCGCGAGCGCCCACAGATGGGTCGGAGGGCTCTGGTGGATGAGGCGCAGCCCGGCCTCGACGCCGGCCACGCAGGCGCTGATGAAGATCGCCGCCACGACGCACAGCCCGGCCATCCGCTCTCCTCGCTCGGAGCGGATGACGAACGCGATGCCGAGCGGCACGGCCGTCAGGGCGTCGCCGAAGTTGTGGATGAGGTCGGCGAGAAGGGCCACCGAGCCCGAGACGATGAAGATGACGGTCTGGATGACGGCGGCGAGGCCGAGCACGGACAAGGCCAGCAGAACGGCGCGGATGCCCTCGCGCGAGCGCTTGATCGAGTCATGAACGAGACCGTGGGAGTGCCCATGGGGCTCAGCGGACGACTGGGCGGGGGAGTGCGCGGGGGCCATCACGCCTTCTGAAGCTGGCGGTCCGCCGTCGCGCGGCTGCGGCCCAGACGGAGGTGCTCGACGTGCGAGATCGCCTGCTCGAGTAGCTCCCCCACGTGCTCGTCGTGAAGGTCATAGACGATGCGGCGGCCTTCGCGCCGCCCAACCACAAGACCGAGGTGGCGCAGCATGCGCAGCTGGTGGGAGACGGCGGAGGGCTCCATCCCGGCTGCCGCCGCTAGCTCGTTGACCGAGCAGGGGCCGGCGTGCAGGCGGCCGAGGATCCGTAGCCGGCTCGGCGTGGCCAGCGCCTGCATCGTCTCCGCCACCGCCCGCTCGAAGTCGGCGTCGAGCTCGGAGGGCGTCCGCGCGTTGTGACCGTGCGCCATACTGAGTCATCAGAATACCTGAACAGATGTTCAGGTGAAATGGGTCAAGCGGAGCAGGCCGCCAGCGCAGCGCCCGGGCGCTGAAATTCCCCAAGATCCGGTGACCCACTCTGCCCGTCCCCCCTCAAGCTCCGGCCGGGCGCGTCGATGTGCGGAGGAGATGGGTCCGTTGGGACATGATCGACTAGTGCGGGCGAGGGTGCGGCGCGCGGCGCTGCTCGCGCTCGCGGGGATCGTCGGCGGCTGCGGCGCATCGACGCCCACAGCGGGACATGACAGGGCGGCGCCGAGGCCCGCGGTCAGCGGCGCACCCGCCGTGCCGGCGTCCCATCCGCAGGTCGTCGAACCGGCGCCGGGCGTGATCGCCACGGGGCGTGGTGATGCCGGCTCGAGCGTGGACGCGTCGGTGGTCAGCGTCGGCGTGGGCGCTGATAGCACGCTCGCCCAGCCCCTCTCGGACGCGGTCATCCGCCAGGAACTCTCGGCCGACGGGATCACCCCCAACGCCAACCAGGCGACGCTCACCCCTGACGGACTCGCGCTCGCCCCGATCGGCGCTCCGCTTGCCGTTCAGGAGATCATCCAGGCCGGTAACGAGATCGCCAAGCTCCCCTACCGCTGGGGTGGCGGCCACGGAACCTACGCTGACACGGCTTACGACTGCTCGGGCTCGATCAGCTACGTCTTCGCGGCCGCCGGACTGCTGAAGAGCACCATGGTCTCAGGCCAGCTCGTGAACTGGGGCGACCCCGGTCCCGGCAAGTGGATCACCGTGTTCGCCAACGCCGGGCACACCTTCATGTATGTCGCCGGGCTGCGCTTCGATACCGTCGCCCTCGCCGAGACGGGGACGCGCTGGTCGGCACGTTCGGCCGACGAGCCGGATCTGAGCTCGTTCGCAGTGCGCCACCCGTTTGGCCTGTAGGCGCTGGTAACGCCCCGGGTCACGGCGTCGCTCGACTCCCGCTGGCGGGATAAAGCGGTCCCGTACTGGTACCGAGCGATCAGGCGATGTGTCGCGCGGTTCGTAGAGCGAGCGCCATGATCGTCAGCGTCGGGTTGAATCCACCCGAGGTGGGGAACACCGAGCCGTCGGCGAGGAACACGTTGTCCAGTTCGTGCATGCGTCCGAACCGGTCGACCACCGAGGTGTCCGGGTCCTCCCCCATCCTCGCCGTCCCCATTATGTGCTTTGTCGAGTTGGCGCCGCTGAGCGGATTCGTGTTCTGGCTACTCAGCTGGTTGACGAGCGTCTGCAGGTTCTGGTTGATGCCAGGGGCCGAGGTGCAGATCTTCGCCAATCTGGGCGCGTAGTACGCCGCGGCGGCGCGCTCGAAGCGGTGCGGAGAGTACGTGATGCGCGGTACCGGCAGCCCGTGGAAGTCGCGCATACGTGGGTCGAGGTCGACGCGGTTGGCGAGCTGCGGAACGTCCTCGCCCATCATCTGGATGCCGGCGATGTGATCCCGCAGCGCGAACCCGCGCAGCAGCGACTTCAGGAACGTCCCGTAGGCGCCGGGCAGCGTGGTGTAGAGCTGCGCCTCGTCGAGCAGGAGCACACCGCCGCCGACTTCGCAGATCCCCCCTTTGAAGTACGGCAGGCCGGCCGACCGAGCAGCGCGGCCGGTTACCGGACCCACGAAGTCGTCGCACGTGAACGAGGTCGCGGGGCCCCGCCAGGCGTGGATCCGTTCGGTGAAGAGGCCGACACCGGTGGTGAAGTGGTGGAACATGAGGTTTCGGCCCACCTGTCCGGAGCGATTCCCGAGCCCGCGAGGATGCTGAGCGGTGTCGGACATCAGGAGCAGCCGGGCGGTCTCGATCGCCGACGGGGCCAGGACGACGACGTCGCCGCGGACCGTGTGCTCATGTCCATCGACGTCGAGGTAGGAGACGCCCAGGGCCCGGCGGCCGTCGCGGCTCACGTCGACCCGGTGGACCATGCATCGCGTCCGCAGCTCCGCTCCCAGCTGGAGCGCCTCGTGCAGGAATGAGATCGCGGCGCCGCCGCGGGCGTTGATCGGACAGCCGAAGCCATTGCAGAACCCGCAGTTGTTGCATGCCGGCAGCCCACCGAACGGCACCGAGTGCACGGCCTGCGGAAACGGATAACAGTGATACCCCGCCAGGCGTGCCCCCTCCGCCAGCAGGGTTCCCGCGTACATCGGAGGGCCGACGGGCAGCTGGAACTGGTGGCGCCGGGGGGCCTGCCGCAACGTGGGCGCCGGCATTTGGTGGATGTCGCCCTGCACGCCGAGGCGACCCTCCACCGCCTCGTAATCGAGCTCGAGCTCGTCGTAGGTGAGCGGCCAGTCGGCGACGTTGGCGCCGGGGATCGGGCCATACAGCGAGCGTCCCTTGAAGTCGTGCCGCCAGAAACGCGGAACCTTGGCATCCCAGTGCACCGTCCCGCCACCGACCGTTGTCGGCAGGTCGTTGACATCGCCCGTGAACGAGCGAACGACCCCGCGTCGCGCCTCGGCCTGCGAGCGACTCGTACGCGGCTCGAGAATCGGATCCTGATTCTCGAAGTACCGGCCCTGCTTGACCTCGTCGTTGGAGAACCGCGAGCCGATCCGTCCCTTCTGCCCGAGTCCCGGCAGCAGGTTCCGCCCCTTCTCCAGGATCAGCACCGGGTGACCCGCCCGGCGCAGCGCCCACGCGCTTACGCTGCCCCCGGCGCCCGAGCCGACGATCACGACCGAGGGCTTGCTCACCGGCCGATCCTCCTGCGCCCGAGCCACCACGCCTCCCGCGGGGCTGGCCGTCCGGCGAGGCCACTCAGCGCCCGGACGTCGATGGTCGCCTCCGGGGCGGCCGAGCCTGTGTCCGGCTGCGTCACCTGGGCGCGGGTCGAGCCGCGCGGTTGCTGGTCGCCCGGCCAGTCGTTCGATGTCCACCCGACGAGTTGGCGATTGCCGCCGTACTCGGGAGGTCCGTACATCGCCTCGAGCGTGTTCGCGAGCGCGGCGCCGAGGAAGGCTTGCACCCCGGCGTCCTTCTCGTCGGCGAGGATCTGCTCCTGCACGGCAGTGGACGCCTGCGCGTAGGCGACGCCGGCCGCCGCCCGCGCGCGCCTGTCGAGTAGGGCGAGCCCGCCCCGGTAAACCTCCTGGAGCCCCTTCACCGGCCCCGCGAACTCGCGCTCCCGCAACCCGCGCGAGCCCTCGAGCCGGATCCGCCAGGCGAGCTCCTGCTGGCGGTCGAGGTGAATGAAATGGGCAAAATCGTCGTGCTTGGATCCGTCACGGTCAGAGAACGGGCCGCCCGCGTAGATGAGCGGCGGGTCGAGCTCGAACGCCCCGAGCAGCAGGTCGATCGCCTCCGGCACGCCGGCCTGCACCGCGCCCGGCGTCGGATCCTCCGGCGGCCCCGGGATCAGGCGATCGCACAGCGCGGTGAGCGTCGCCATCTCCTCGGCGCTGAGGAACCGCCCGCGGTGCCCGGCGGCGTGTGCCGTCCCGAGCAGCGCGCCCACGCGCATCGGGGGCGCTAGCGCCAGCAGTCCCATCGTGCCGGTGGCGGTGAGAAACGAGCGGCGGCTGAGGACGCCGTGCCAGTGTCCCGGGTGGAGGTCTGAGGTGGGATCCACGCGCGCCGCAGCCTATAGCTCGGGCGATGAGGAGCGCATCGATGACCGGCCGGTCGGTCTGCTGGCCTTGCTTCGAGGCAGGTCGGATTCGCGACGCTCCCCGATGACCGGCGAGCGCGGGATGGGCGGAGAACGCCCTAGCCTTGGGCAGAACCGCTGCTGGATTCGACTCCAGCCTCAGCGGACCGAGGGCAACCGGCTGTACGGTGATAGCTCCAGGCTCGGCGCAAGGGAGGATTCTTGGTTGTCATGCGTGCGCGGTGGCATCGACTGACAGGGTTGATGGCAGTCCTACCGGCTCTGTGGGCCTGCGGGTCGGCGTCGGCCAAGGCACCGGTTGCCAGCTATCAACCGTGTCCGACTAAAGTGCCGAAAGTCACGAGCATCGTGTGCGTGGACGGTCAGCGCTTCCGGCAGATGCCAGGGGGCTTCGTTGGACTCTCGATCGAGATTGACCAGATCCGGGATTACATCGAGTTCGGACCGGCCAAGTGCAGCTATGGGAACGCGCCCTATTACCGGCCCAACCGCGCCTTCGTGCAGCTGGTCAAGAATCTCAGCTCGCAGCCCGTCATCCGGATCGGGGGCGACAGCAGCCAGGATGTCACCGGGAAGCCCGGCCAGATCACGGATTCCTGTCCCAGGTACACGAGTCAGGCACCGAAGGCGACCGTGTCGGGGTATCTGGGTCCGAACTGGTATCGCGCCGTAGGCGATTTCGCCAACCTCACGCAAGCCAAGCTGATTGTGGATCTCAACCAGGTACATGCGACGACCATCAAGGGCGTCGGGCGCACGTGGTTCCCCGTCGCGTCGCAAGCGCAGCTGGTGGCCAACGCCTTCATGCCATTTCAGGTGGTCAACCGCATCGTCTCCTACCTCGAGATCGGAAACGAGCCCGAGAATCACCTCTACCGCAAGGTGCGGGGGTACACGAAGCCCTACGGCGGCCTGTACTACAGCACCTTCAACGATGTTCGCCAGACAATCTCGAACTCCAACTCGAGCTGGGGATTTCCCCCTCCCGGAGTCGCCGGACCGGTAACCGGGAACGTGAGCAACCCCAGCGGGCTCAACGAGTTACAGTACTTTGTCGCCCGCGAGCCGGTTCAGATGGTGACAGTGCACCACTATCCGTTGACCGGCGTCGACTGCGCCGGCGGCGGCGATGCCACAGTCTCGCGACTGCTTCACGCCTACAACCGGGGTGGCAAGGGCTACTACTTCATGCAGCGCTACGTGCCCGCGGCCATTCGTGCGGCGGGGGTGGCGCCTGGAGGCGTGCGGGTCGACGAGCTCAACTCGGTCACGTGCCAGGGCAAGCCAGGTGTGAGCGACTCTTTCGCATCGGCGCTGTGGGCGCTGGAGGCGATGTACCGGCTCGCGTACAAGGGCGTGAGCGGGGTCAATATCCACACGCAGGAGAACGCGAACAACGACCCCTTCCAGCCGCCCTATGGCGTCGGCCCGAACGCGCCGGGACACAGCAAGCCGGGACAGATGGCGGTCAACCCCGCGTACTACGGGATGTACGCATTCGCTCAGTCGGCAGTGGCAGGGTCCACCCTCATGGGCACCTCCGTGTGCTGTTACCGCAACGCGGCGGACAAGACCAATTCGCTCGCGGTGCGGGCGTGGGCGGCACAGCAGCCAAACGGCACCTTGAGCGTCGCCGTCCTTTACAACGGCAGCGGAACCAGGACGGTCGCCGTCAACCTCGGGCGGGCCTACGCCAACCGTGCGGCCAGCCTGGACTGCGTGAGCGGCGGCTCCGTTTCTTCGCGCTCGGCGACCTACGACGGGCAATCGTTCGACCCCGCGACCGGTACGGTCAAGGCGGCGCCTCAGACCGTCGGTCCCGGTCGCCGCCACCTCTATGACTTCAAGTTCACCCGACCGGGGATCGCACTCCTGACCGTGAGCGGATCGACGACAGCCAGCGGGCCGAGCAGCGGCACCTGCTAGCCCGTCGCGTCGGCCTCAATGAGGGCCTCCTCCCCCATGCGGCGCTGCCGGACATCGAGCAAAACGGCGCCCCGAGAGAACCGAACCGAGGCAGCGCCGGCCCACTCCGCCCTGCTCGCAGGCGTGCCGCCAAACGCCTCTAGCCACACGCAACTCGCGGCTGTACCGCGCGCGCACATCCCGGATGCGCCGCGGCGCGTGCCCTCGGCCAGTCACCGCACCCCGGTCCGCGATGTCCCCGGACTAACCCAGTAGCTAGCCCAACAAGCCCGAAGAACGACGAAACCCCCGACAAGATCGGGGGTTTCCGCATACCGCTACCGGGATTCGAACCCGGGTTTCCGCCGTGAGAGGGCGGCGTCCTAGTCCCCTAGACGATAGCGGCGGGGCGCGGGATCGAGGGTAGCGGAGTCCTCGAGCAGCCGTACTTCGATTCCTGGGCGTGCAGCGGGACGACGGCTCGAGCACAGCGTCCGATCTTGCCGATAAGCTGGCGAACATATGTTCGACTCCGTTGATCCCCAGTGGGCAACGAACATGCTAATTTGGCGCGGCCAGCGGCTGTGGCGGAATTGGTCTACGCGCACGGTTCAGGTCCGTGTGGGCGCAAGCCCTTGGGGGTTCGAGTCCCTCCAGCCGCATCGGAGTCATCGTGCACCGGCCTGAGACGGTTCGCCGTGTGCTCGAGCTGGCCGACCAGGGCGCGTCGACCGCCGCGATCGTGGCGGAGACGCAGCTGCCTCGATCGACGGTGCGGGATTGGCTTGCCGGTCGGCGGCAAGGTGACCTCGACGTTGAGAGCTGCTCGCGGTGCGGGCGCCCGCATCTCAACGCAGAGGAGACGCCGAGCTACGCGTACCTCCTTGGTCTGTATCTGGGCGACGGATGCCTGTCGCGACACGCACGCGGCGTTTACCGACTCAGGATCGTTCTCGACACCGCGTATCCCGGGATCATCGGGGAGGCTGTGGCGGCGATTTCGGCTGTCCGCGGGCGCCCGGGCCACGTCATGCCGCGCGAGACCGCGTGCGTGGACGTCTCCTCCTACTGGCGAGCGTGGCCGTGCCTGTTCCCTCAACATGGGGCCGGAAAGAAGCATCACCGCACGATCGAGCTTTGCGATTGGCAGAAACCCGTCCTCGAACGGTGGCCGGGCCAGCTCCTCCGTGGCCTCATCCACTCGGACGGATGTCGGTTCCAGAACACCGGCCGCAACTGGTCCGCGCCGCGCTACTCGTTCTCCAACCGATCGGGCGGCATCCGCTCCATCTTCTGCACCGCCTGTGAGCGGCTCGCTCTCCGCTGGACGAAGTCCGGTGAGTACACGATCTACGTCTCCCGCCAGGCCGACGTGGCCGTGCTGGACCGCTTCGTGGGGCCGAAGCTATGACCTCAGCCTCGCGTGCCCGAGCACCTCCGCGCGACGGCGTCGCGAGCGTGCACAACTGAATAGAGCCCTACCAGAGCGAAACGTTGACGCGCGTCCCGCCGAGCACCTTCCGCCTCACCGGCGGGTTCTGAGCCACGACGTGCATCACGCGCCGCGTGTGGTGCATGCGGCGGACCTTCCCGAGCGCGCAGTGGGCGCGCTTGAGCGTCTGGGCGGCCCGGGTGAGGGTGAGCCGCTTGACCGACGGGACGATGCAGTGGATGACCGGCTTCGGCTTCGGGGCTGGTTTCGGGGTTGCGATGACCGCGAAGGCGCCGAGCGCCTGGTCGTCGACCTGCACCGCCGCGGGGTTGGAGCTCGTCGCCTGGCGCTGGCCGTTCTCGAAGACCCAGTACTCCTCTGAGGGGAGGCCCTCGACGATCGTCCCGTTGGCGGGAACGGAGTTGAGGTGGGAGAGCGGCTGGCCGGCGTTCGCGATGTCCCACGGGTCGATCTCGATCGACGCCTGCGGGCCGCCGTAGAGGTTCCAGCTGCTCACGGGCAGGGCGGCCCCACCGGCCACGCGGTAGACCTGGCCCGCGAGCGTGGTCAGGAACGTCCCGTCGTTCGGGTAGGGCGCGAGCTCGTCGTATTGCGGCTGCGTGATCGTGGTGAACGGCTGCTCGCCTCCGACGCTCGACCAGTCCTGGACCGGCATCGGGGCGCCGCCGGCGATGCGGAACACGGCGGCGGTCGTGCTGAGCTCGACGTAGGTGCCGTCGGGAAAGAGCGGCTGCGCGCCCGCGGTGGCGCCGTCGAGATAGTCGGTGTCGATCGACAGCGAGATCCCGCCGTACGTCTCGGTGTGCCCGCCGACGTATTGGTGCAGCCGCTGGTGCGACGCCCAGTCCGTCACAGGGATGTTCGGGTCGCTCGTGCTCTGCGAGCCATTCCAGTTGGCGAACCACACGTCGTCTGGCTTGGCGATCGTCGTCGTGCTGTCGGCCAGATCCCGGATGCCCGAGTTCGAGCTGCTGTAGACGCCGGACAGATACCCCTTGGCGTGGAGCGTCTGGGTCCAGGCGGAGAGGAAGTTCAGGACGACGTGGGTGTTCGTCCCGCCCGTCGGATAGGCCTCCATGTCGTCGTAGATCGGATTCCCGGGACCGATGCCGAGCAGCTCCGCCTGGTTGATCGCGTCCTCGGCCGCGGCTTGGCCCTCAGCCTGCGCGTGGCCGTACTGGATCGCGGCGCACCCGCAGCCATTCCCCGGCCCCTGGAGGCCGACGTACGTGGGAATCAGGTGCCAGCCCGCCGCGCTCTCGGCACTCGTCCACGCCGCGGTGAGGTTCGGCTGCGCGCACGCTATGTTCGCGCCGCCCAGGTAGATGCCGATCGCACGATAGGGCGACGCCGACCAGTCGGCCATGGCCGTCGAGCTGGGTGCCGAGCACGCGTCGAACCCAACGCCGGTGTACGCCGATCCGGTCACGGTGCTGCGCGCGCGGCTTCCGAGCGCGGGGGTGATGGCCGCACTCGCTCCGGCACCTCCCGCGCTCGCTCCGGCACCGCTCGCAGTCGCACGGGCATCGAAGCCCCGCGCCGCGGACCGCTGCCACGCGGCCCGGGCGCGCGGATCGCCCGCCAGAGCCTGGGCGATGATCGACCGAGCCCTGCCCCAGCTGGCCACGATCTCCGCCTGGCCGGGCACGCGTAGCGCGACCGACGAGCTCGGGCCTGCGCTCACGGGCGGCAGCGGCGCGGCGTTGACCGATCCGTCCGCCGCGGCGGCACCGGCGAACAGCGGCTCGACGAGGATGGCCTCGGTGCGCCCGAGCGCGTGGACGGGGCAGGACTCGTTCGCGCTCGGCACGCCGAGGTAGACGGCGTGGCGGTTGAACCGCACGCACGTCGGCGCGCCCGCGACAAGCCGATACACCGGCCACGCGGCCGGCACCCGCACGGTGACTCCCGCGTAGCGAATGACCCGGAGCGCTCCGCTCCGAGCGGTCGCCGCATCGGGGACGACCGCGGCCATGACGAGCACGACGGCGGCGATCACGAACGCGCACGTGACTCCCACGAGCGCCGTGGCGACCGTCGCCAGCGCCACCGCCCATGCCGGGCGGGACACGTGTCGAGAGCGCCCCCGTCCTGAAGCCTGCACTCGCACCGCGTCGAGAGTACCGGCGACGACCACCCCGGTCTGTAGAGATGCCGTGAGAAACCGCTCACGCCGCCGCCCCGCGGCCGCCCCCCGCCCCGCGCGGCCGCCCGCGCGGCCGCCCGCGCGACCGTCAGCTGCCCGGCACGCGCCAGGCCACCATCAACCCGTCGCCCACGGTGAGCAGGGCGTTGCGCACCCGCGGGTCCGCCTGCACGCGGTCGGCGAACTCCCGCATCCCGACCGTCCCCGGGTCCGCCGAGCCGGGATCGAGCGTGTCGCCGTCGCGGAACAGGTTGTCGGCGACCACGACGCCGCGCTCGGAGAGCAGCGGGACGACCGCGTCGTAGTAGGCGGGATAGTCGGCCTTCCAAGCGTCGATATAACAGAGGTCGAACGGCCCGTCGAGCCTGTCCAGCGTCTCGAGCGCGTCGCCGACGACGAGTTTCACCCGGTCTCCCACCGGGCTCGCGGCGATGTGCCGGCGCGCCGTCGCCGCCGTGTCCTCGTTGACCTCGAGGGTCACGACCTCGCCGCACTCCCCCACCGCCTCCGCCATGCTCAGCGCCCCGAAGCCGGTGAACGTCCCGATCTCGAGCACCCGCCGTGCTCCGCCCACGACGATGAGCGCCTCGAGCACCCGCGCCTCGACGAGCCCGCTCATCATCCCCGGCGCGGCGGTCTCGGACAGCGTCCAGCTCGCGATCTCCGACAGCACGCCGGCGGCCGCCGTCGTGTGCGCCTCCGCGTAGCGCTCGGCGTCCCGCAACACAAGCTCCCTCACCCGCGCCACCTTACAGCGCAGACGCCGCCACCCCCCGGTCGCCCGACCTCACAGCCAGCCGCGATCCTCGGCCAGCCGGACGGCTTCGGCGCGGTTGCGCGCTCCGAGCTTCTGCAGCACCGAGGAGATGTGGTTGCGCACCGTCCCCGGCGAGAGAAACAGCGCTCCCGCGAGCTCGGCGACGGTGGCGTGCTCGCGCGAGGCAGCGAGCACCTCGTGCTCGCGAGCAGTGAGCGGGCTGACCCCCTGGCTGAGCGCCGCAGCCGCGAGGCCGGGATCGACGATCCGATCCCCCGCCACCGCCCTGCGGATCGCACAGGCCAGCTCGGAAGCGGGAGCGTCCTTGAGCAGAAATCCCGCTGCGCCGTCCTCCATCGCCCGCCGCAGGTACCCAGGACGGCTGAACGTCGTGAGGATGAGCACCCGGCACTCGGGCAGCGCGGAGCGCAGCTCCAGGGCAGCGTCAAGCCCGGTCTGACCGGGCATCTCGATGTCGAGAAGCGCGACGTCGGGCCGAGCCGACAACGCCGCCTTGACGACCTCGTCTCCGCGGGCGACCTGCGAGACGACCTCGATGTCGGGCTCGAGCGCGATGAGCATAGCCAGCGCCTCGCGGACCATGGCCTGATCCTCGGCGATGAGCACGCGGGTCATGAGCCTCCCGCCGCCGCGCCGCCGATCACCGGCAGCTGGACGGCGAGCCGGTAGCCACCGAGCGGCCGGCCCCCCGCCTCGACGGCTCCCCGGAGCGCCTGCGCGCGCTCGCTGAGGCCCGTCAGGCCGTGGCCATCCCTCGAGGTGGGGCCGCCCCCCACGCCGTCGTCGAGAACCTCCAGCTCGGCTCCGTTCGGTGTCATGGCCACGCGGAACGTGCAGTGCGTGGCGTGGCTGTGGCGGATGACGTTGGTGGCTCCCTCGCGGACCGCCCAGGCGAGCATGGCCTCGGTATCGGGGGAGAGCTCGACCGGTTCGACCTCGACTTCGGCGTCGATGCCCGCGGCCGAGAGCGCCACGCGGGCTCCGGCCAGCTCCCGTTCGAGCGTCAGCTCGCGGTAGCCGCTGACCGCCTCGCGAACCTCGCCGAGCGCGGCGCGGGCCACCTGCTCGACCTCGGCGACCTCGCGCGCGGCCTCGTCGACCGACCCGGGCAGCAGCCGGCCGGCGAGCTCGGCCTTCAGCGCGATCACCGAGAGCGAATGGCCGAGGAGATCGTGCAGATCCCGGGCGAAGCGCTGGCGCTCCTCCGCCACGGCCATCCGAGCGAGCTCGGCCCGCGCGCGGATGAGCTCGGCGTTGCGCGCACGCAGGTCGCGCATGACGATCATGAGCATGCCCACTCCGGCCGTGCTGGCGAAGTAGCCGATCATCGTGCCGCCGTTCGCGCCGGCGAGCCCCGAGAACCCCGCCGAGGCGACGGCCGTGCCCACCACGACCGGAACGCCCCAGGGCACCGGAATCGACAACGCGGAGACGGCCACGCAGTAGGTGAAGAGGAATCCCCATCCCCCACCCGCGCCCACCGTGAAGGCGAGCGCAATCGCGTACAGGCCACCGAGCCGCACGAACATCCCCGCCGGCGCCCAACCGCGTGTCGGCCAGTGCCGGCGCCAGGACAGCACGGTCGTGATGTACATGAGCACGAAGACGACGGCGCCGGCCACGGCGAGGGTGCGCCCAACATCCGGCGTGGTCCGCTTGGTCAGCGTGTCGGCGAGCGGGAGAAGGATGAACAGCAGCCAGACGAAGCTGCGCAGGTAGCGCCGGGCCGGCGCGATCTCGGCTCGACCGGGCGGCCAGGTGCTCTCGAACTCCAGGCACGTGAGCTCCGGCGACTGCCCCTCGCGACTCACGCCCGCCCACCCTCCGGTCGCTGCAGGAAGCGGAGCATGAGGTACACCCCGACCACCATCCAGATGAGCAGCGTGCGCAGATCCTGCGCGTTCAGGCCCGCCCCCGTGGTATGGGGGTTGAATACGTACTCGAGGCCATCGGCGAGCGGCCTCACGGGAAAGAACTTGGCGACGTCGACCAGCGCCTTCGGCATCCCACTCGAAGGAAACCAGATGCTCGAGATGAAGGTGAGCGGCAGGACCGTCAGGTTGATCACCACCGGCGCGGCCTCCGCGTTGGGGATGAACCGGGTGATGCCGATGCCGAGTGTCGTGAACGCCGCCGCGCCCACGACGAGTGTGAGGATCAATCCCGGCAGCGTGCTCGTCCGGATGTGCACGTCATAGGCAATCGCGCCGAGCGCGAGGGTGACCGCGGTGATGGCCGCGACGACGATCACGGTCGAGCCGATTCGTGCCGCCACATAGGCCCAGCGCGGCAGCGGCGTCCCCTGCATGCGCTTGAGCACGCCCTCGTCGCGGAGGATCGCGGTGCCGATCGCCATGTTGATGTAGGTCGTGGCGATGACGCCGTAGGCGAGGATCCCGGGCACGAAGAACTCGTCGTAGGCGATGTTGCCCTGGGAGTGCAGCTTCGAGTTCTTGTTCAGGCTCCCGAAGATGACGAGGAACATGAGCGGGAAGATGAAGGTGAAGACGCCGCGGCCACGGTTGCGCCAGTAGGCGCGCTGCTCGTAGCGGACCTGCCAGGCCACGAGACCGAGATCGCGGCGCCACGACGGGGTGGTGACGGTGTTCACAGGATCGCCTCCTGGCTGGTCGTCTCGACAGCGCCGTGCGACCGCACGCCGGTGAGCTCGAGGTAAATGTCCTCGAGTGTGGGCTGGGTGACCGAGAAGTGGCCGAGCTCAAGCTCCCGCTCGAGCGCCCAGCTCGTGACGCTCTGGACCGCCCGAACCGCCTCGCGGCTGATGAGCACGACATGATCGCCGTCCGTCGAGTGCTGCTCGATGTAGTCGCCGGGGATATCCTCGGGCGAGCATCCCTCGGGAAGAAGGAAGCGAATCTCGGCCGGCCGAACGTCGCGCCCCCCGAGCTCCTCCGGCCGCCCCACGGCGATGATCTCGCCGCCGCTCATGATGGCGACGCGATGGGCGAGGTGCTGAGCCTCGTCCATGAAGTGGGTGGTGAGAAAGACGGTCTTACCGAGCTCGCAGAGCGATCGGATCGTCGACCAGGCCTGCCGGCGGGCCGCCGGATCGAAGCCGGTGGTCGGCTCGTCGAGGAAGATGAGATCGGGGTCGCCGACCAGGGCGAGGGCCAGGTCGAGACGGCGGCGCT
This sequence comes from uncultured Solirubrobacterales bacterium, assembly GCA_963795525.1. Taxonomy (GTDB): domain Bacteria; phylum Actinomycetota; class Thermoleophilia; order Solirubrobacterales; family Solirubrobacteraceae; genus Palsa-465. Next base: position 968,862 of record CAWCIA010000003.1, on the reverse strand, counting down.
GCCCGCCGGAGAGGTCTCTCGCCCGCGTGTCGCGCTTGTCGGTGAGCTCGACGAGCTCGATGACCTCGTCGACCGGGCGCGGGTGCACGTGGTAGCGCCCGTACATCTCGACGAGCTCGGCCACGGTCAGATCGCGCTGGACGCCGCACTCCTGGAGGACGATGCCGACGCGCTCACGCAGGGCGCGCTGGCCCCGATCCGGGTCCATGCCGAGCACTCGAACCTCGCCCCCAGACCGCGTCCGATAGCCCTCGAGGATCTCGACCGTCGTCGTCTTGCCGGCGCCGTTGGGACCGAGGAGGCAGAACACCTCGCCCGTGCGCACCTCGAAGCTGACCCCGCGCACCGCGTGGATCTCACCGTAGGAGCGCCGCAGATCGCGCACCTGGATGGCCAGCTCGTCTCCTGTTCCCCGAATCGTCATGCCCGGCAGGCTACGCGGGGGCGCCGTCCCGCGTAAGTGGTGCGAGACGGAAATCGGCGGTGACAAATGTCAGGGGCGCGCTCACTCGCGAGCGCCTCCGGACTCCGGTGCGCGCTCACGGCTGGACGTGCGGCGGACCCTCGCCGCGCTCAGCGGTTCCAGCGCGTGAGAACCTCGGTCGTCCGCTCGAAGCCAAGCACGCTCATACCGCCGGCGTCCAGCTTCAGCCGAGCCCCGAAGCTCACGTCCATGTCCACCCAGCGCGCGCCCACGACCCGCAGGATGTGCCCGTGGGCGAAGGCGATCGCGTCTCCCCCGGCCTCTCGCAGCCGCGCGAGCACCCGATCGGCGCGCGCGGCGACCGCGGCGGGCGACTCGCCGCCGGGCGCTCCGTCGCGCCAGAGAGTCCAGTCGGGCCGTTGCTCCCAGATCTGCGGGGTGGTCAGTCCCTCGTACTCCCCGTAGTCCCATTCGGAGAGGTCGGGGTCGATCGTCGCCGCCCCCGAGAGGCCGGCGAGCGAGCACGTCTCCCGCGCCCGCAGCAACGGACTGCAGAGCACGAGGGCGAACGACCGTCCGGCCAGTTCGTCGCCCAGCGACCGGGCCCGCACCTGCCCGGACTCGACGAGGGGCAGGTCGGTGTGGCTCGTGTGCCGGCCGGCCCGGCTCCATTCGGTCTCACCGTGCCGGACGAGGACGATCTCGGGCTCAGACACCGCCCGTGCGCTCGATCTCGTCGATCTTCGCCCGGCGGCGGACGTGGCGCTCCTCATCGCTGATGACCGCCCCCAAGAACGCCGTCACGATCTCGGCCGCAAGCTCGGACCCGACGACCCGGCCGCCCAGGCACAGCACGTTGACCGCGTCGTGCTCCACGGCCTGGTGGGCGGTGTAGGTGTCGTGGATCGTCGCGGCCCGAATCCCCCGAATCTTGCACGCGGCCACCGACACACCCGCGCCCGAGCCGCACACGATGATGCCTCGTTCCGCCTCGCCCGAGACGACCGCGCGCCCCACCTCGAGCGCCTTGTCCGGGTAGTCGATGGGCTCGGGTCGGTCGGTGCCGAGATCGAGGACCTCGTGACCGAGCGTGGCGATGTGCGGCAGCAGCCGATCGCGCAGCGGGAAGCCGGCGTGGTCGAACGCGCAGGCGACGATCATCGCGCGGCCCCTCCCGGTCTATGGCTCAGGACAGGGCGGTTCACTGGCTCACCTCCACGGGAGAGGACTCGATCCGGGTCTCGAGCTCGTGGGCGGCGAGGAGCGCCGCCCCGAGCACGCCGGCGCGGAGCCCGTGCCAGGCGAGGCGGATCTTGGCGTGACCCCGGAGACCGGGATGGACGTAGTCGAGCGCGACCTCCCGGGCGGGCGCGAGCAGGAGATCGCCGGCCGCCGCCGCCCCGCCGCCGATCACGACCTCGTCCGGATCGAACGTGTTGATCGCGTTGGCGATGCCGATGCCCAGGCGCCGCGCCCAGAGGTCGACGATCTGCTCCGCGGCCTCGTCGCCGTCGCGGGCGGCCCGCACTGCGTCGGCCCCGAGGACCAGCTTGCCCTCGCTCCGCAGCCGACCGAGAGCCGAGTCCGGCTGGGCGCCCGCGACCTGCGCGGCGAGGCCATCGAGGGCATGGCCGGCCGCCAGCGCCTCGAGCGATCCGAACTGGGGGAAGCGCCTCGCGGGTGGGACCACGACCGACAGCTCAGCCCCGATGAGCGTGTGCCCGAGCTCGCCCGCCCCGCCTCGGGAGCCGCGGTAGATCCGCCCCCCGAGCACGAGGCCGCCGCCCACGCCGGTGCCCACGGTGAGCATGACGAGGTTACGGGCGACGAGCCGGAGCTGCTCGTCGTGCGCCTCGGCCAGCGCCGCGACGGTCGCGTCGTTGTCGACGAACACGGGCACGCCGAGACGGTCGCCGAGGACCTTGCGGAGAGGAACGTCGGCCAGCGGGATGTTGACCGAGGAGACGACCCGACCGGTGTCGAATTCGACCACCGAGGGCACGCCGATGCCGACGCCCGCTAGGTCGTCGTCCCGAACGGACTCGATCTGCTTGGCGATCTGCTCGACCAGGGCCTCGCTGGTCTCGCAGTTCGTCGGCTCCAGCGTCGATTCTCCCAGCTCCGAGCCGCGGAGCGAGGCCACCGCGACCTTCGTGCCGCCGAGGTCGACGCCGACGACTGAGCTCACGCTCCGGCCACCGAGCGGGGGAGCTTCTGCGCCGCCGCCGCGTCGAGGAGGACGACGAGCTCCTTGGCGACGCTGGGCAGGAACGAGGAGGGGACGTGGGGATCCGGATTCGCGTTGGGGCCGAAGGCCGCGGCGATCGCCTCGGCCTTCGAATCCCCGGTGGCCAGGACCACGACCTTCTTGGCGAGCGCGATCGTGGCGAAGGTGAAGCTGATGCGGGCCACGAACGGCTCGAGTCCCGCTTCGGGCACCGGGACGACGAGCCGCGAGCGATCGCCGACCGTGGCCTGATCGGGAAACAGCGATGCGGTGTGGCCGTCGGGGCCGATGCCGAGCAGGAGGAGATCGAATTCCGGCGCTCCCGCCTGCTCGAGCTGGCGTTCGTAATCGTCCGCCCCCTCGTCCGGGCCGAGCTCGCCCCGCATCCGGTGTACCTCCGGCTCGCCGCGATCGGACAGCGCGTCGAAGATCGCCGCGCGCGCCATCCCGTAATTCGAGCGCTCATCGTCGGGCGGTACGCAGCGCTCGTCGCCGAACCAGAACCGGGCGTCGGAGATGTCGACGTCGACGGCGCGGACCGCGGCGACGAATTCCTCGTAGGCGCGGCGGGGCGTCGAACCACCGGTGAGCACGATGTCGTCGCCGGCCGCCGCCGCTCCAACGAGCATGGCCGCACAGGCCCGAGCGGGGTCCTCGACGACCTCGATCTCCACGGTCACCGCGAACAGAGCTCCTCGGCGGCGTCGAGCGCCGGCCCGTAGGTCGGATCGCGCAACAGCGCCTGCCGGACACCCTCGCCGAGGATGCCGCCCTCCCCGCGCGAGGCACCGAGGATCTGCCAGCTGCGCTGTTCGCCGTCGGTCGAGCACTCGCGGGCGCGCAGGCCTCCGGGGCCGCGGTCGAGCGAGAGCGAGAACCCTCCCGACGCTGTCACGGTCACCCCGGCCAGGCCGGGTGCGTCCTGATCGCGGGACTCGAGCGCGACCTCGACGTCGTCCTCGCTGCCGCGGACCGTGCCGCGCAGGCCCGCGCCGTTGTGCGAGGTCAGGGCGTCGGGCGTCCAACCCAGGCGCGAGCACAGCCAGCCGGCCAGGAGCAGCGCGCTCGCCTTCGACTCCTGGCGGTGGCGGATCGTCACCGACTCGAGCTCGCACAGCATGGACAGCCGGTCGGGCGGGTCGAAGCTCGCCGCGAGCCGCTCCCGCCACGGCGTCGTCCGCAGCCAGGCCAGGTCGACGACGTAGGCCGAGCGCAGCAGCTCGCCGGCGTCGTGCAGACCGGAGGAGGCGTCGTCGTCGTTGTCGGAGTCGAGAAGCATGACGTCGATCATCCCCCGCAGCGCCTCGACTGCTTCGCGGTGGCCGTGCGGGCACCAGAGCATGGTCTGGAGCTCGGAGACGATGACCGGGTCGACGATCGTGTCCAGCGCGCTGAGGTGCTCGGGGCCCATGTCGATCTCGACCTGCTCGCGCATGACCGAGACGTCGCCCGCGGCCTCGTCGTCGTAGCCCATCGTGGCCACCGCGTCGAGCGTCGTGCGGCCCTCTTCGACGGCACAGAGCACTGTGCGGGAGGCGTGGTAGCGGCCGACGCGCTCGAGGCGGTTGGAGACCTCCCCCTTCCAGGAGCGGTCGACGACGACGATGAGGTTGAGGACGCGAGCGGGAGCGAAGGCCTCGTTGGCGGCATGGCGCTCGCGGAGCAGATCGCGGAGCGCCGACTCGATGGCGTCGGGCGTCGTGTCGGAGGCCGACCAGACGTCCTCGCTCACAGCCTCCTCCAACGGCGGCCGGAGCCGATCAGCCGGTCGGCCTCCTCGGGCCCGGCCGTCCCGGCGGTGTACTGCGGGAGCTTGACCGAGTCGCCGTCGTACCACGCGGTGAGCACCGGGTCGATGATCCCCCATAGCGCCTCGATCTCATCGTTGCGCGTGAACAGCGTCGCGTCGCCGCGCATGGCGTCGAGGATCAGCCGTTCGTACGCCTCGGGTGACTCGGACATGAACGATGTCCCGTAGTGAAACTCCATGTTGACCGGGCGGATGCGCATGGACGGTCCGGGGATCTTCGCCCCCAATGACACCGACACACCCTCGTCCGGCTGCAGGGTGAGAATGATCTGGTTGGACTGAACCCCGAGCGAGCCCTTGCTCTGGAAGGCGAGGTGCGGCACCGGCTTGAGGATGACCGCGATCTCGGTGAGCTTGCGCGCGAGCCGCTTGCCGGTCCGCAGGTAGAACGGAACCCCCGCCCAGCGCCAGTTCGAGATCTGCAGGCGCAGCGCCGCGTAGGTCTCGGTTCGGGAGTCCTGCGCCACTCCCTCCTCCTCGAGGTAGCCGGGCACGCGCTTGCCGCCGGAGACGCCGGGTCCGTACTGGCCGTGGACCGACATCCCGGCCACGTCCTCCACGTTCGGAGGCACGATCGCCTCGAGCACCTTGAGCTTCTCGTCGCGCAGCCGGTTGGCCTCGAAGGCGGTCGGCGGCTCCATCGTGAGCAGGGCGAGAAGCTGCAGCATGTGGTTCTGGACGAGATCCCGCAGGGCACCGGCGCCCTCGTAGTAGCCGGCGCGACCGCCGATCCCGATGTCCTCGGCCGCGGTGATCTGGACGTGATCGATGTAGTTGCGGTTCCACACCGGCTCGAACAGGGCGTTGGCGAACCGCAGCGCCATGAGGTTCTGGACCGTCTCCTTGCCCAGGTAGTGGTCGATGCGGAAGATCTGGGACTCCTCGAAGACCTCGAGGAGCTCGGCGTTGAGCTTGCGCGCGGAGGCGAGGTCGTAGCCGAACGGCTTCTCGATGACGATTCGCGTCTGGGCCTGGTCGCAATGCGCGAGCCCGGCGGCCCCGAGCTTGCCCGCGATCACCGGGAAGAACTGGGGCGCCGTCGAAAGGTAGAAGACCCGGTCGAGCGGCCGTCCCGCGCGCTCGTCGAACTCCCGCAACGTCCGTTCGAGCTCGGAGTAGACATTGTCGTCGTCGAAGGTGCCGGGGACGTAGCGGACGTCGTTCAGGAGCCCAGAGAGCACGTCGGGATCCGGCTTGCGCCGGGAGAAGCGCTCGATCGACTCGCGCGCCACGGCCTGGAAGTCCTCGTCCGGCTGATCACGGCGCGCCACCCCGATGAGCTCGAAGCGCTCGGGCAGCGCGCCCTCGTGGGCGAGGTTGTAGAGGGCAGGCAGCAGCTTTCGGTGGGCAAGATCCCCCGTACCGCCGAAGATGACCAGCGCGGTCGGATGGACGGGGAGTCGCTCGAGCGCCTCGACGAGCGGGTTCGCCCCGGAGGGGAGCTCCTCCCGGACGGCGGTCACTTCCCCGCCGCCGCTTTCACCGCGTGGCCGCCGAACTGGTTGCGCAGCGCGGCGAGCATCCGGGCGCTGTAGTCGCCGTTGCCGCGCGAGGTGAAGCGCGCGAACAGCGCGGCAGCGAGCGCGGGCATCGGCGTGTCGTGGTCGATGCCGGCCTGCAACGTCCACCGTCCTTCGCCCGAATCGTCCACGTAACCCTCGAGCGAGTGAAGGTCGTTTCCGTCGGCCTCGAAGGCGAGTGCGGCAAGCTCGAGCAGCCACGAGCGCACGACCGAGCCCTGGCCCCAAAGCTTGGCGATCCGCTCGACGTCGAGGCCGTACTCGTGCTTGTGCAGGAGCTCGAAGCCCTCGGCGTAGGCCTGCATGAGCCCGTACTCGATGCCGTTGTGGACCATCTTGACGAAATGGCCGGAGCCCGGTCCGCCCATCCGTGCCCACCCATCCGGGGGGGCGAGCACGTCAAGAACCGGGCCGACGGTGTCGACCGCGCCCTCGTCGCCCCCGACCATCATGCAGTAGCCCACCTCGAGTCCCCACACGCCCCCGCTCGTCCCGACGTCGATGAAGCTGACCTCACGCTGCTTGCACTGGGCGTAGCGCTGGACGGAGTCCGTCCACTTCGAATTGCCGCCGTCGATGATGATGTCGCCCTTCTCGAGCTGGCCGAGAAGCGTCTCGACCGTCTGTTGGGTGGGATCACCGGCCGGGACCATGATCCAGACGACGCGCGGCGAGCTCAGCTTGCTCACCAGATCCTCGAGCGAGTCGGCGCCGCTGGCGCCATGCTCCTCGGCCGTCTTCACCGCGTCCGCGCTGAAGTCGAACGCGACGACCTCGTGGTCGGAATCGCGCCGAATGCGATGGACCATGTTGCCGCCCATCTTGCCCAGCCCGACGAAACCGATCTGCATGTGTTCAACTCCTGGCTAGAAGATCACCGATCCGCTCGGTGAGCGCCCGCACCGCGGCGGCGGGGTCCCCCTCGAGCTCGACGCGCTCGGCCGGCAGTCCGTGCCCGCGCAATGTCTGCAGATCGCCGGCCTCCTGCGCAGCGATCAGCGTTCCGAACGAGTACCCCGCCCCCGGGATCTCGGCGTCGCGCCGGGGCCGGTTGGTCAGCTGGAGGAACCGGCCGGTCGGCGGGCCACCCTTATGGAGCTGGCCGGTCGAGTGCAGAAAGCGGGGACCGTAGCCGAACGTCGTGGCTGCGGTCGTGGCGCCGCGGATCACCGTCCGTAGCTCGGCCACGGCCGCATCCAGCGCATCCGAGAAGGGCAGGTAGCCCATGATGGCGACGTAGTGCGGAGGCCCGGCGTCGCTGAGCAGCGCGCGCAGCTCCTCGTCGCCGGCGGCGGCGAGCTCGGGGATCTGACCGGAGTCGAGGACGCGCTTGGTGTTGTCCTTGGCCTCCTGCACGTTGGGCTGGTCGAACGGATTGATCTCGAGGACCCACCCGGAGACGGCCACGGCGAACTCGGCGATGAAGAAGATCCGCCCGAGGTCGGCGGGGCCGTGAGCAGCGAGGGTGAACGTCGGGTGCCCCGCGTCGGCCAGCTTCGCCACCGCTTCGTCGAGCTCGCCGGACGGCTCCGCGGCGTCGCGGAGGTAGACGAAGACGCGATCGTCGCCGTACTGCCCAGGCTCGCCGACCGGCTCATCGGCCACGGGGAGGATGCCCCGGCCGTGCTTGCCGGTCGACTCGGCGATGAGCTGTTCCACCCAGAGCCCGAAGCTCTCGATCGGCGGCGAGACGATGAACGTGAGCTTGTCGCGTCCGGCGCGCGCGAGCTCGCCGATGGCCGATCCGAGCCACAGCCCGGAGTTCGACTCGCTCGAGTCGTGGTGGGCGCAGTTCTGCTCGGCCACCTGACAGCCGTGGAGCAGCGCCTCGATGTTGACCCCCGCGAGCGCGGCCGGGACGAGCCCGAAGTAGGAGAGCACGGAGTAGCGGCCGCCGATGTCCGGCGGATTGAGGAACACGTGCCGCAGCCCGTCCGCCCGGCCCAGCTCCTGGAGCGGGCTCCCGGGGTCCGTCACGACGACGAACTGGTTCGGCTGGGCGAGGGCCTTGAAGTGGTGGTAGTGGGACAGCGTCTCGATCGTGCCGCCCGACTTGGAGGAGACGATGAAGATCGTCTTGGCGATGTCGATCGACTCCTGCACGGCGAGGATCGCGTCCGGGTGAGTCGAGTCGAGCACCTGAAGGCGGAGGCCTCCCGGGACCTCGCCGAAGGACCGGCGGATGACCTCGGGGCCCAGCGAGGAGCCGCCCATACCGAGCAGGACGGCGTCGGTGAAGCCGTCATCGCGGCACTGCTGCGCGAAGTCCTGCAGGTCCGGGGCGTGCTCGAGCATCGTGTCGGCCACCGTCAGCCAACCCAGCCGGTTCTCGATCTCGGGAACCCCGGGGCCGCCCCACAGCGAGGGGTCGCGGCGCCAGACGCGCTGGGCGACGTTCTCCTCGAGGGCGCGCTTGACCCGCGCGGCCACCGGCTCCTGAAGCTCCCGCGGCAGGCGGCCCTCGATCGTGGGGGGGCGGCCGGTCTTGACCGCCGTGACGTGCTCCTCGATCCCGGCGAGCAGACGGCTCATGGCGTCCTCGAACTGCTTGACCCCGTCGGCGAGCAACTCGTCGGTGACCTCGGCCAGGTCGATGCCGGCCTCGCGCAGAGCCTCGAGCGCCGGCGCCGGGTCGTGCTCGGCCGTCGGGCCTTTGACCCGGCCGTGGTCGGCCACGGCGTGCAGGGTGGCCATCGGCATCGTGTTGACCGTGTGCGCGGCCACGAGCTCGTCGACGTACATCGTGTCCGGGTATTCGGGGTTCTTGACCCCCGTGGAGGCCCACAGCGGCCGTTGCACGGCGGCGCCGGCGTGGTGCAGACCCTCCCAGCGCGGGCCGGAGAAGATCGTCTTGAACCGGCGGTACGCCTCGCGGGCGTTGGCCAGCGCCGCGGTTCCGGCGAGGTCGGAACGGCCGAGTTTCTCGAGCTTCTTGTCGACGTTCGTGTCGACGCGCGAGACGAAGAAGCTGGCCACCGAGTTGACGTCGAGCGACAGGCCCTCCGCCTGCCGGCGTTCGAGCCCGCGGATGTAGGCCTCGGCCACAGTCTCGTAGGCCTCGACGGCGAAGAGGAGCGTGACGTTGACGTTGATGCCCTCGTAGATCGCCTGCTCGATCGCCTCCACGCCCTCGGGCGTTCCGGGGATCTTGATCATCACGTTCGGCCGCCCGACCGCCTTCCAGTACACCCGAGCGGCCGCGATCGTGTGCTCGCTGTCATGGGCCAGGTTGGCCGCGACCTCGAGCGAGACGAACCCGTCGCGGCCGTTGGTCTCGCGGTGCAGGCCGGCGAGCACGTCGGCGGCGAGCTGGACGTCGCGGACGGCGATCCGGTCATAGATCTCCTCGGCCGAGAGCCCGTCGCGGGCCATCTGCTGGAGGTCCTCGTCGTAGTCGTCGGACCCGAGGATCGCCTTCTCGAAGATGGAGGGATTCGAGGTCACGCCGCGCAGCGATTCCTCCTCGACCATGCGCGCCAGCTCCCCGCCCTCGATCAGCGAGCGGCGGATCTGGTCCAGCCACACACTGACCCCGGCCGCGGTCAGCTTGGCCAGCGGCTCGTTGACCCGCTCAGTGGTACTCAACCGATCATCTCCCGTCCGAGCTCGGCCACGCGTGCCGCGGTGATGCCGAAGTGCTCGTAGACCTCATTGGCGGGGCCGGACTCCCCGAATGTCTCCATGCCGACGAAGCGGCCCTCCTCACCGATCCACTTGTCCCAGCCGAGCGGCGACGCCGCCTCGACCGCGATCCGCGCCCGGCAGGATCGGGGCAGGACCTGCTCGCGATAGGCCTCGTCGGCCTTGGTGAACGTGTCCATGCAGGGCATGCTGACCACGCGCACGCGAACCCCCTCGAGCGCGTCGGCCGCCTCGAGGCAGATCGAGATCTCAGAGCCGGTGCCGATGAGGATGAGCTCGGGCTCGCCGCCGTCGGCGTCGCGCAGGACGTAGGCACCGCGCTCGATGGCGTCGTCGGGAATCGCATCCGGGTCGAGGATCGGCAGGTTCTGGCGTGAGAGGGCAAAGGCCGTCGGGGCCTCGCGGTTGCGCAAGGCGAAGCGCCAGGCGAGCGCCGTCTCGTTCGCGTCGGCCGGGCGCAGCACGTTGAGCCGGGGCATCGCCCGGAGTGCGGCGAGCTGCTCGATCGGCTGGTGGGTGGGACCGTCCTCCCCCAGCCCGATGGAATCGTGCGTCCACACCCAGATCGACGGGAGCTTCATGAGCGCGGAGAGGCGCACCGCCCCGCGCATGTAGTCCGAGAAGGTCAAAAACGTCGCGCCGAAGGCGCGGAAGCCGTGCAGACCGAGGCCATTGACGATCGCCGCCATGCCGTGCTCGCGGACGCCGAAGCGCAGGTTGCGCCCTCCGTACTCGTCCTTCTCGACGTCACCGGCCTTGTCGATGTCGGTGTTCGTGGAGGAGGCGAGATCGGCCGATCCGCCGATGAGATGAGGCACGCGCGAGGCCGCCCACTGAATCGCCGCCTCGGAGGCCTTGCGCGTGGCCACCGGCTTGTCCTCGGGGGAGAAGCGCGGCAGATCGCCGTCCCAGCCCGCGGGCATGCCTCCCGCATTGATCATCTCCAGGAGGTCGGCCTGCTCGGGATAGGCCGAGCGGTAGGCCTCGAAGCGCTGCTGCCACTCGGCCTCGAACTGCCGTCCCCGCTCGCAGCACTCGCGGTAATGGGCCAGCGCCTCCTCCGGCACGAAGAAGTGCTTGTCCGGATCCCAGCCGTAGGCCTCCTTCGTCGCCCGGACCTCGTCCTCGCCGAGCGCCGAGCCGTGGGCCGCCGAGGTGTCCTGCTTGTGCGGGCTCCCGTATCCGATGTGGGACTGGACGATGATGAGCGACGGGCGGTCCTCGACCGCCATGGCGGCGCGCGTGGCCTCCTCGAGCCGCTCGACCGACAGGTCTTCGCCCACGTCCTGCACGTGCCACCCATAGGCCTCGTAGCGCATCGCCACGTTCTCGCTCATGACCACCGAGACGGGGCTGGCGAGCTGGATCTTGTTGTCGTCGTAGTAGGCGATCAGGCGACCGAGGCCGAGGTGACCGGCCAGCGAGCAGGCCTCCGAGGCGACGCCCTCCTGCATGTCCCCGTCGGAGGCGATCGCGAACGTGTGGTGATCGACGATCTCGTGACCGTCCCGGTTGAAGCGGGCGGCAAGCATGCGCTCGGCCAGCGCAATGCCGACCGCCATCGAGATGCCCTGGCCGAGCGGCCCCGTCGTGGCCTCGATGCCTGGGGAGTACTTGCGCTCGGGGTGGCCGGCCGTCGGCGAGCCCACCTGCCGGAAGTTCTCGATGTCCTCGAGCGTCAGCGGATATCCGGTCAGGTAGAGCATCGAGTAGAGGAGCATCGACGCGTGCCCGTTGGAGAGGATGAAGCGGTCGCGGTCGAACCAGTCCGGGTTGCCCGGGTTGTGGCGCATGATGCGCGTGTAGAGGACGTAGGCCAGCGGAGCCAGCCCCATCGGAGCGCCGGGATGGCCCGAGTTGGCCTTCTGCACGGCGTCCATGGACAGGGTGCGAATCGTGTCGATGCACAGCCGATCCAGCTCGGTGGACGTGCGCGTCGCCGTCACGGGATCAGGCGGGTGACGAGGGACAGGGCCACGACTTCCAGCATAGTCATATGGGACTCCTCCTAAACAGCGTTCGCTGTGAACGTCTCATGACGCCTCGGGACCGCCTGAGGGACGGTTGTCATCCGAGCAGAACCCCGTAGCGGGCGTACTCCTCGGCGGGAACGGTGCGCAGCTCGGCGACGGCGGCGGCCAGCGGCACGAGCACGATCTCCGTGCCGCGCAGCGCCGCCATCTGGCCCCACTCACCGGAGTGCACGGCATCGATGGCCCTGAGCCCGAAGCGGGTGGCGAGCACGCGATCGAACGCGGTCGGCGTGCCGCCGCGCTGGATGTGGCCGAGCACGGTGGCGCGCGTCTCGTAGCCGGTCCGCTGTTCGATCTCCTCCTCGAGGCGGGCGCCGATGCCGCCCAGCCGCGGATGGCCGAACTCGTCGACCTCACCCGTCGAGAGGCTCATCGTCCCCTCCTGCGGCACCGCCCCCTCGGCCGCGACGACGATCGAGAAGTAGCGACCCCTCGCGTGACGGTGACGGATCCGCTCGCAGACCTCCTCGATGTCAAACGGGACCTCGGGGATGAGGATCACGTCGGCTCCTCCGGCCACCCCGGCGTGCAGCGCGATCCATCCGGCGTGGCGTCCCATCACCTCGACGACGAGGATGCGGTTGTGGCTCTCCGCCGTCGTGTGGAGGCGGTCGATCGCCTCGGTGGCGATCTGCAGCGCCGTGTCGAAGCCGAACGTCATGTCGGTCGCGCCGAGGTCGTTGTCGATCGTCTTGGGCACGCCGACGATCGGAAGCCCCTCACCGTGCAGGCGACTGGCGACCCCGAGCGTGTCCTCCCCTCCGATCGCGATGAGTGCGTCGATGCGCTGCTCGGCGAAGGTCTGGCGGACTCGGGCGATGCCGTCCTCGCGCTTGAACGGGTTGGTGCGTGAGCTGCGCAGGATCGTGCCGCCCCGCGGGAGGATGCCGCGGATCGAGTCGAGCGTGAGGGGCTCGGAGGCGTCGTCGAGCACCCCGCGCCAGCCGTCGCGAAACCCGATCAGTTCGTCCCCGAAGCCGTCGATGCCTTTGCGCACGACCGCGCGGATGACCGCGTTGAGTCCAGGGCAGTCACCTCCCCCGGTCAGCATCCCGATCCGCATGGGCGGTAATCCTAGGAGGTGGGCGGAACACGTTGCGGTGTGGTTGGCCGAGGCCCTCGAGCCCGTCTGACACGCTACCGCCCGTGCACATCGATCCCTACATCGTCCTCGGGAGTGCGATCGTCGGTCTCCTGGTCGGGATGACCGGGGCGGGCGGAGGCGCGCTCATGACGCCGATGCTCATCCTCCTCTTCGGCGTCAAACCGTCCACGGCGATCTCGAGCGACCTTGTCGCGGCGGTGGTTATGCGCCCGCTCGGCGCCGGCGTCCACCTTCGAGCCGGCACGGTGAACCTCCGCCTGGTGCGCTGGATGGTCGTCGGCTCGGTGCCGGCCGCCTTCCTCGGGGCCTACCTGCTCAAGTTGTTGGGCAACTCCAAGCACGCGCAGACGAACATCGAACAGATCCTCGGCGTCGCGCTTCTCGTCGGCGCCGTCGCCATGGTGCTCCGGATGGCGCTCGACCGCCGCTCGGGTCAGACCCGGTCAGACCGCGTCGGCGACATCGACCCGCGCCCGGCCCTCACCGTGGCGATCGGCATCGCGGGTGGGGTCATCGTCGGGATGACGTCGGTCGGCTCGGGCTCGCTCATGATCGTGCTCATGCTCTTCGCCTATCCGACGCTCAGCGCCGGCCAGCTCGTGGGCACGGACCTCACCCAGGCTGTGCCGCTGACCCTGGCCGCGGCATGCGGCGCGCTCATCTTCGGCCACGTCCAGTTCGGTGTGACCGGATCGCTCATCATCGGCAGCGTCCCCGCCGTATTCGTGGGCTCGCTCCTGTCCTCCACGGTGCCCGACCGCTACGTGCGCCCGGCGATTGCCTTCGTCATCCTGGCCTCGGGGCTGAAGTACGTGGGGCTCGGCACGACGACGCTCGGCTGGACTCTGTGCGCAATTCTGCTCCTGGCCGGCCTGGCCTGGCTGGCCTCGGCCCGCCCTTGGGAGGAGTCTCGCCGGCCCCTGGACGCCAGCTCCGCGTCCGAAGGTTCCGCACCCGAGCGCAGTGGGTAACCGCGCTACTCCCACGGGACCGAATCAACGCGTGAGGAGTAACCCATGTCCCTTTTTCGAAGGTCTCTGATCGGAGTTTGCATCGTCGTCTGCGGTGTGGCCGCGCCGGCGACGGTCGCGCTCGCACGCCACGCCACTGCTCACCACCGGGCGACCCAACATCGCGCGGCGGCAACGGCGACGCTGCCCGTCGAGCGAATCGAGTCGATCATGCAGCTGAAGGGCTCGGCCATCAACGGCGTCCTCAGCTTGGGCGTCGACCGCAACGACATCGACAACGTGACCCTGCACGGCGTTCCGATCGATCCCTCGTTCGAGATCAACGGCGAGTTCGACTTCCAGCCCCTCGGCGGCGGACGCGCGTTCGAGAACGGTGATCTGCCGGTCAAGCCGGATGAGATCAACCCGGTCATCGACGCGATCCTCGCCCACGGGCTGACCTTCCAGGCCGAGCACCAGCACATGTACGACTTCTCGCCCATCGTCTGGTTCATCCACGTCCGGGGTAAGGGAAACGCCATCAAGCTCGCGGAGGGACTGCACGCGGTCCTCGAGGCCACCTCGACCCCCCTGCCCCAGGCGCCGCCCAAGGATCCGAAGACGCCCCTGAACGTCGATCGGCTGAAGTCCATCCTGCACGGCTATGACGCCGAGGTGGGCGACAATGGCGTGGTGACGGTGTACGTGGCCAGGCGCAATCCCATCTTCATCGGCGGCATCCGCGTCAATCCGGCGACGAACATCGCGACCAACGTCGCCTTCGAGCCACTCAACGGCTCGGGCACTGAGGCCGCGGCCGTTCCTGACTACGGCATGCAGGCCAACGAGATCACCCCAGTCATGGCCGAGGCGCGGAGTCATGGATGGGATATCGGCTGCCTCTATAACCAGGAGACGGATGAGCATCCCCAGCTCTTCTTCTCCCACCAGTTCAAGACCGGCGATCCGTATGTCCTCGCGCAGGAGATTCGCGCGAGCCTGGATCGCATGAACTCACAGTAGGCAATGGACAGAGCGCGTCGGCGGCGAGGCATATGGCTGGCCGCCGGCGCGCTCGTCGTCCTCGGCGCAGCCGCGGCGACGGTTGTCGGATTGGCCACGAGCTCCACGCCGCGCCGCACGAGCTCGACTGCGCGGACCGGGACGAGCTCGGGCGCGGCGGGACCGGCTGCGCCGGCGGCCGCGGGGCCACCGGCCCAGCGCACGCCCATTGGCGAGGTGTTCGGGATGAACGTCAACCGGCTGTTCGAGAACCCCGCCTTCACCGACGCCCAGATCGCCGAGCAGCTCGCCGCGCTGCGGGCGACCGGCGTCACCGTGGCACGCACCGACGCCCTGTGGGAGGCGAGCGAGCCGGCCCCGCCCGTCGATGGGCGCCACCGTTACGACTGGAACTTCGACGACCGGATCGCCGCCGCCCTCGCCGCCCATGATCTCCGTTGGCTGCCCATCATCGACTACACCGCTCCGTGGGACCAGTCGATCGCCGGCGCCGATCACTCACCGCCCCGCACGATGGCGGACTACGCGGCCTACGCCGCGGCCTTCGCCGCGCGCTACGGCCCCGGCGGGGCGTTCTGGAGCGCGCACCCCGGGCTGCCGCGGGAGCCCGTCGGCACAATCGAGGTATGGAACGAGCCCGACAACCCGGCCTTCTGGACTCCCACCCCGGACCCTGCGGCGTACGCCGACATGTACCTGCTCGCGCGCGACGCGATCACGAAGGTGCAGCCGGGGATCCGCGTGCTCATCGGCGGTCTCTTCCAACCGCTTCGCTCCCTTCCCGTCATGGTCCACGCACGCCCCGATCTCGCCGGCCACGTGGACGGCGTGGCCATCCATCCCTATGGCAACAGCCCCGCCGTCGTAATCAACGAGGTGCGCGAGGTGCGCGCGGCGCTCGACCGCCTCGGGCTCGCCAGCACACCGCTCTACATAACCGAGTTCGGCTGGACGACGAGCCCGCCCGGCGCACACAACTACCTGCCCGAGAGTCTGCGCCCGGGCTATCTGACGCTGACCACGGCTGCCCTCGGGCACACGGGCTGCAACGTCGTGGCGGCCATCGCCTACACCTGGGTGACCGAGGACCAAGACCCGTCCAACCCGGAGCAGTGGTTCGGCATCAACCCTCCGAGCGGCGTTCCCGGCCCCGACACGCGCGCTTTCGCCGGCGGCCTCGCGGTCGCCGAGGCTCCACCGCATGCCAGCGCCAAATGCTCTGCGCGATGAGCCCTGCGCTCAGCCAGCGCGCGAACGGTCCGGCGCGTCGAGGTACGCCGCGAGGTGGGGCGCGGTGAGGCGCACAGGACGGGTGCTCGGGGACGACCCGACCTCGGAGCGGTGCGCCTCGGCGCCGATCAGGTCCGCCGTCATGTACAGCGGCTCCTCGCCGACGAGGAGGGCCCCGTGGATGACGGGTGCGAGCGCGGTGACGCGCACGTTCGCCCCGACGCTCGAGGCGATGAAGGCGGCGGCGGTGTCGGCCTGCTCACCCGCGACCGCCCCGAGCTTGACCGGAAAGTCGGTCATGTCACCCGCGGCGTAGACCCCTGAGAGGCCGCGGACGCGCCCGAACGGGTCGACGGCCACGAAACCGTTCCGGGCGCGTTTGGGCACGCCGGGCGTCGACGGGCCAAAGAAGCGAGGCTGCGCCAGGACGCGGTCGACATGGAGGTCCATCGTGCCCGGCCGCAGGCTCACCATTCCCGGGGCCGGCACCTCGCAGCTCACCGACGTGATGATCTGGATGCCGGCCGCCGCGAGCGTCCGGGCGACCTCCTCACTGGCGATGGCGCCGAAGATCTCGAGCGGAGCGTCCTCGGGCGTTGCCACCGTGAGCTCGAGATCCAGGCCGCGGCGGCGGCTCTCGACGGCCAGGCGAAGCGCAAAGGCGTACATCGGGAGCTGCCACCCCGCGGTCGAGGGGATGACCGCGGCGACGCTGCTCACCGCGCCTGCCTCGACCTCGTCGAGCAGTCCGGACAGCTGGACGGGCAGCCGCATCTCGTCGATGGTGATGGCGTGGCGGAAGGACTGACGTCGCCGCGCGCCGAGCGCGAGCACGAGCGCGCCGTAGCGGATCTCGAGCCCGCCCCGCGTGTGGACGATCCGGTTGGGGGCGTCGAGCCAGGCGAACGAATCCGGTATGAGATGCGCGCCCGCCGCAGCCAGGACCTCGGACAACGGGAAGCGCTGGGAGGGAGTTTCCGTGAACGGCTCGGGCACGGCCTGTGGGCGGTAGATGAACTCGGCCTGGGGGGAGATGACCTTGACGGCGACGCGGCCGCCGGCCAGGGCCTTCAGGGCGAATGCCGTCTCCAGGCCGGCGACGCCGGCCCCGGCGATGACGACCTCGAGCTTGGCGTCCACAGCCAACACCCTACCCCCGGAGGGGCGGGGTGTCGCCGGGTCTTCCTCACTTCATACGCGGATCGACATAGAAGTTGTATATGTCGATAGGACCGAGCAGGCTCGTTCCCACGAGCACGAAGCGGGCCCACTGCCATCCGACTGCGGGACCGGGATGGATGTTGATCACTGGTGAGGCTGTCCAAGCCCCAGCGGACCGGATCGAGCCGGTGGAGAGGAGATTGCCCCACAGTCCGCGGTAGGAGTAGAGCACCGACATGAGCACACTCTGGCCGCCCGGACCGCGAACCATCGTCCGGGCCGTCGGGTAGTCGTTGGTCACGCACATCGGCGGACTGATCGCGATGCCCGCCAGGGGCAGCTCGAGCGCCTTCGCGGTCAAGCCGCTGGCCAAGCGGGTCGAGACGACATGTGCCCCGGTGGTCAGGATCCAGCCGTCCCCGTTGAAGCTGTTCACGGTCTGTCCGGGCGCGAGCGCGTACAGACTCGTGTCATCCCACGGGGCGAACGGCTGAGAGAACACCGGCGTCGTGCACGCCGTCGTGTTGGCGATGAGCGGCAGCGAGGCTAGGTTGATCAGCCCCGCCGCATGCGCAGGTGCCGCTGAGCACGCGACCATGGCCGCGCCCAGAGCGAGCGCCCGCAGTCTGAAAAGGCCCTTCCTCATTGCACATGCCTCCATGCTTGTGCACTGGCAACCGAGCTATCTCAAGGAGACCTCTGGCTTTGCGTCGCCGGCTCACGCCGGGTTTGCCCTTTTCAGTTCATTGTTGATGATGCGCTGCAACGTCACCGCGGTCCTGCGGTGACGCACTGCCCCACGTTGGGACGCGACGGTCCGTCCAGGTGCCGCCACGCCCCAAGCCCCCGGGCTTCCTCACTTCATACGCGGATCGACGTAGAAGTTGTAGAGCTGGGTCTCCTGGCCCACACCGACAAAGGCGAACCGCGCCTCTTGCCAGCCGATCATCTTGCCGGGATGGATGTTGACCGTGCCCGACGGGGCCCACGTCGTCCCGGGACCATGCACGGTCCCGGTCTCCACGGGGTTCTGCCAGCTGCCGTCGCTCGTGTAGACGACGGACATCTTGAGCCCAGCCCCGTTGTCCACTTCGCGCACCATCGTGCGGGCGGTGGGATAGGCGTTGGTCACGCACATGGGCGGACTCACCGCGTAGCCCCCGGTGGGGATGTCGAGCACCCGAGACTTCACACCGTCTGCGAGCGTCGTCGTGGCGATCCGGGCACCGCCGGTGAGGATCCATCCTGCGCCCCCGAAGTCGTCGGCGGCCTGCCCGGGCGCCAACGCATACAGGTTGGAGTCCCGCCAGGCGGCGAACGGCTCAGAGAACAGCGGTGAGGTGCACGACGCCGTGTTGACGGCGGTGGACAGCGACGCCCAGTCGATCGTGACCGGCGCCGCCTGTGCCGGCACAACGGCGACCGCCGCCATCGCGACGCCGAGACCGAGTGCCCGCAAGCTGAAAAGGCCCTTCTTCATTGCATACCTTCCGTGGCGTGCACTGGTAGCCGAGCTATCTCACGAGAGACCTCTAGCTTTGCGTCCCCGGCTCGCGCCGGGTTTGCCCTTTTCAGTATTTGATTCTGATTCCAGGCACCCATCGACACCCGGGGTCGAATCTGAAGACGCCGCTGACGCCCTGGACATGTGTCGTACCTCGGCGGTCCGTCCGGGCAGGGTCTACGCGCTCAGATACTGGGTCGCGCGGCCGATTAAGGTCCCGATGCACACTCCGACGCTCGAGGACCAGCGGCAGATCGCCGCTACGTTCCAGCGCCCGGCCGAGCGGATGAGCCGGCGCGAGGTCACCGCTGAGGCCGTTCTCGGCAGCGGGTTCGTTGCGGCCGTCATCGGCCTGTGGCTGGCCAGTCCGCCGCACCATCTCGCCGTGGCCCCGGCCCTGCTCTGCATGGCCCTGCTCGCTCTTGCGGCGCGGGTGCGATTCGACACCCCGCTCGGATTCACCGCCCCGACACAGCTCGCTTTCATCCCTCTCCTCTTCGAGGTGCCGCTCGCGCTCGTTCCGCTGGCTTCGGTGCTCGCCATCGCCGCGGCGCCGCTGTTCGAGGTCGCCCGAGGCCGGCTTCAGCCCTCGCGGGTGTTCACCTCCGCCGGGAACTGCTGGTGGACGATCGGGCCCGTCGCGGTGTTCGTCATCGCCGGCACCCAGCCGCGTCAGGCGGACGCGGGCCTGCTCGTGGTGGCGCTCGGAGCCCAGTTCGCCCTCGACTTCCTCATCTCGTCCCTGCGCTTTCGCTACACCGAGGGCGCCTCGCTGCGCTCGCAGGTGCGCGAAGCGTGGGTGTGGGGGGTCGATGCCGCGCTCTCCGGCGTGGGGCTGGTCGTCGCCCGGCAGATGCACAGCGCGCCCGCCGACGCGCTCGCGCTCGCGCCGCTCCTTGGCCTGTTCACGGTCTTCTCGCGCGAGCGCCGCCAGCGCCTCGAGACGATCCTCGAGCTCGGCAACGCGTATCGCGGCACCGCTCTGGTACTCGGAGACGTCGTCGAGGCCGACGACGGCTACACGGGCCAGCACTGTAAGAGCGTGGTCACGCTTGCCCTCGACGTTGGCGAGGGACTGGGCCTCACGGCCGAGCAGATACGCGACCTGGAATTCGGGGCGCTCCTGCACGACGTGGGGAAGATCGCCATCCCCAAGGAGATCATCAACAAGCCCGGAAAGCTCACCCCCGAAGAGTGGACCGTGATCAAGGCGCACACGGTCGAGGGCCAGAGGATGCTCGAACGGGTGGGCGGCTTCATGCGCCAGGTGGGGCTGATCGTCCGCTCGCATCACGAGCGCTGGGACGGCACCGGCTATCCCGACGGATTGCGCGGCGACGACATCCCGATCGCATCGCGGATCATCTCCTGCTGCGACACGTGGAACGCGATGCGCACCGACCGCGCCTACCGTAAGGCCCTCTCCTACGAGGTCGCGATGGAGGAGCTGCGGCGCGTCTCAGGGACCCAACTCGACGCGCACATCGTCGAGGCGCTCGTCGAGCTCGTGGCCGCCGAGGAGGCCAAATCTTTAGGCAAAACTTCGGAATTTCCGGGCGCAGATGCCGATAACGAGGACGTATCCCTCGTGAAGTGATCGGAGGTCCCATGTCCATCTCCCCCATCGGCTCGCAGAACGTTTGGTCGCTGCCGTCCTCGTCGCAGACGAGCAACTGGCAGAACGTCCTCAACGCGGCCTCGAGTGCTCTCGGGCTGAGCACGAGCGACTTGCAGTCACAGCTCGCGAACGGCAACAGCCTGAGCTCGATCGCCCAGACGCAGGGCGTGTCACAGGACACTCTGATTCAGTCGATCACCTCGGCGCTCAAACAGAATGGGCAGCTCTCGGGCGCGAGCGGCTCCCAGCTGCAGCAGATCGCTACGAGCATCGCCAACCGCACCCCGGGTGCCCGCGGCCACCATCACCACCACGGGCATGGTGCGGGTAGCGCGACCGAGAGCGACACGCTCCTCTCCGCGCTCGACGGCGACTCGTCGACCGACGGCAGCGCCTCCTCAGATGGCAGCACCTCCTCAGGCGGCAGCACCTCGTCCGACGGCAGCACGACGAGCCAGGGCTTCGATCTCCTCGCCTAGCCGTGACGATCGCCCGCGGGGCGTGGGCGCAACCCGCACTCGGGCTGCGCCCACGCTCGGGCGTCAGAGGTTCTCGTTGACCGCTGCGTCGGCCTCCTCGGCCAGCGTCTGCAGTAGCGCGAAGAAGGCCGCCGGCTGACCGCGGAACAGCCCGCTGGCGGTCAGAAACTTGACCGCGCCCATCGCCGCACCCTCCGTGTTGGTCGGGCGCACGATCGACACGTGCGGGAGCCGCGGGTTCAGGAACACCGTGGGCTCGGGCATGATCAGGTTCGTCTGGAACTTGGGCCCGCCGAAGGGCGCTGAGTTCAGATCGGGGAACACCAGACCGTTCGTGGGATCGGTCAGTGCCGGCGCGTTACCCGCCTTGTCGTGCCAGGTCTGGAAATGCATCGCCTCGGTCGGGCCGATGCTCAGGAGGATGCGGAGGACCTCCGGACTGGTCACCCGCTGAGCCAGCGACGGATACAGGCTGGTTCCGCCCTGCTCGATCGAGCAGAAGTGAAACCCGGCCGTGTTCGCGATGGCCTGTAGGTGATCGGCGTTCTTCAGGTCGTCGTCCGAGCGCGGGATGGCGGCAAACCGGCCGTCCATGAGGCCGGGCACAGCCGGGTCGAACGACGCTCCGAGGTCGGGATTCCGGTCATCGGAGCGGTACCGCGTCCAGAAGCTCGTGTCCACGGTGAGCTCCATGAGGTTGGTGAGCCGCCCCTTCTGGGCCGCGCCCGTGGCCCGGCTGCTCGGGAGCGTGCGAAACGCATCGAGCTTGACCGTTGAGAAGCCGTGCGCCCGCAGGTACGCGTTGAGAAACGCGAAGTGGGTGAATTCGTCGTCGGTGTTGTCGTGGACGTACTGGGCCATGTCCGAGTCGAGCTGCGCGAGCGCAGCCGTGTAGGCAGGGCTGCCACTCCCTCCGGGCACCTCGCGGTCCTGGACGCCGCCGAGCTCGTTGTACTGCTGCCAGAGGTCGGTCTCGATCGCCTCTGCGGCCGCCAGGAAGCGAAGGATGGCCGCGTCCCCGGCGGTGATCCCCGCCTTGGCCGCGGCGACGCCGACGCTCCCCAGCAACCCGGCGCCGAGGGCGCCGGTGCCCGCTCCGACCAGGAACGAGCGTCGACTCGTACCACGCGCTTCACTGCTCATGTTGTCTCCGATCTGCTTGGCGTTGTGTCCTTGGCAGCCGGCTGGATGGGGGCCCCATTGGCCGGCTGCGCTACTCGGAGTGCACCCTTGTTTGACCCTGGACTCCCTCGGCCGGCGGTTTCTTCCCGGTAGGTCGCCGGGAAGATTCGCGGCGCCTCGGATGTCTCCCTGTGTGATCCGCCAACTACCGCCGGATCGAGGAACAACTGCCACACAGGAGTGAGGTCATGATGGGAATACGCACATCGAAGCTCCAACTGACCGGGGTGGTCGCAGCGGTCACCGCGGCGATCGCGCTCGCGGCGTGCGGGAGCAGCAACACCAGCTCGAGCTCCAGCCCGGCGGCCGCAAGCGCCACCCCCCCGGCGAGCACGAGCACCCCGGCGGCCAGTGTCACACCCGCGAGCCTGTCCGTCACCACGACCAGCGGTCCCTCGGGCACCTACCTGACCGCGTCGGGTCGCGCGCTTTACCTGTGGGTCGCCGACGCGGGCGGGCAGTCAGCCTGTTCCGGGGAGTGCGCCAAGGCGTGGCCGCCGCTCATCGCCAAATCGACGCCGTCCGCCGGCGGTTCGGTGAACGCCAGTGAGCTCGGAACCATCAATCGCTCGGACGGGAGCAAGCAGGTGACCTACATGGGCCACCCGCTCTACTACTTCATCGGCGACAAGAGCCCCGGCGCGACGAAGGGCCAGGGCAGCGGAAGCTTCGGGGCGAAGTGGTGGCTCGTGTCCAAGACGGGGACGGCGATCACGAGCGGCGGCTCGAGCTCCTCGAGCTCCTCAGGCTCCTCGGGCTCTAGCGGCAGCACGTCGAGCGGCGCCAGCTCGTCGGGCGGAAGCTCCTGGGGTTAGCTCCTGCCCGCGCGAGAGATCGGCCAGTGGGCCTTCGCGGGCGTCGCCTTCGCGTCGTTCGGGGGCCCGCTGGCGCTCGCCGCGCTCGCCGCGCCCGGGCTCGTGGCCGACGCCGGCACATCGGCGGGGCTCGCGATGGTCGCCGCGGTGCTCGTGTTTGGGGCCGCGCTGACCATCTGGCTTCGCTACTCCCGCGAGGTGGCCGGTCCAGGTGGCCTCTTCGCCTATGTCGAGGCCGCCGCCGGCCGGCCGGTCGCCCTCGCACAAGCGGCGATCTGGATCTTCAGCTACTTCCTCTACCTCGTCTATACGACGGTGCAGATCGTCTACGACCTGCTCCCATCGGTGCTCCCCGGCGAGCGCTCCGCGCAGACCGCGCTTGCGCTCGCCATCCCCGCCGTGCTCGTTGCGGTCATGGTCGCCGGACGGGGAGCGACGCTTGCCGTCATGGGCGTGATCGCGGTTGGCCAGCTCGTGCTCGCCGGCGTGCTCGACGGGGTGACGGTGGCGCACATCGGCACCCGCGCCTCGAGCTTCGCTCCCGGAGCGCCGGCCGGTTCGCTCGCTAAAGCCGGAGCCCAGACCTCCCTGCTCTACGTCTGCGGCAGCCTCCCGCTCTTCCTGGGTGGGGAGCTCGCCGTGCCCGCTCGGACGATCCGCCGGGTGCTCGTGGGCACCTTCGGGCTGTGCGGGGTCCTCGTGGCGCTCGCCGTGGCCCCCCTCGCCTCCTCCCCCGGGCTCCTGCGGACCGCCATCCCCGGTGTCAGCGTGGCCGAGCAGTTCTCGACCCTCGGTATCGCACGGGCGATCGGCATCGGCGTCGCGGTCAGCACCGCCGGGCTCATCCTGGTCGAATACCTCGCTCTCACCCGCCTCGTCCACGCGCTCGGACGGTGGCAGCTGCGGTCCGTGACGCTCGTGATCGGGGTGGCGATGCTCGTCGCCGCTCCGCTGACGCTCATCGATCCCGCAGGGTGGTACTCGACGCTCAGCCAGCCGTCGCTCGTCGCCCTGTGGGTGAGCCAGCTCATCGTCTTCCTCGTCTATCCGCGCTTTGCCCGGCGCCACCGGCAGCCCGTACGGCCGGCCTGGGCGCTGAGCCTCGTGGCGAGCGGACTGGCGGTCTATGGGGTGTGGACGGCGCTCGGATCGGCGGGGAGCTGAGGCTTCCCGACGACCCCCTGCGCGCTCGTGGTCACGCTCGCTCGCCAGCCGCGGTCAGGATGCCGCGTTCTCGCCGTCGCTGACCGTGCGTCCATGAGTGTCCACCACGCGGAGCTGGTGGCCATCGGGATCGGTGATGTCGATGAAGGTGCCGAAGCGCTGGGTCTGAGGCTCGGTGACCTGCACCCCCTTGGCGACGAGCTCCGCATGCAGCGCGCGGGCGTCTTGGCAGCGCAGGGTCACGTCGGCGGACGTGCCGATCCGTTCTTGCCTTCCCCAGCCTGCGGCGTCCGCCAGCATGAAGGCCGTTTGGCCGCCCCGAGGTGCGACCTCGATCCAGCGTCCGATACCTCCCAGACCTGGCTGGTCGGCGCCCAGCTCGAAGCCGAGCGTCTCGACGTAGAAGCGCTTGGCGCGGTCCTGGTCGGCCACGTACAGCGCGACGGTATGCAACTCGGTGATCACGGCTCTTCCTCCTCGGTTGTGGTCTGAGCGTCTTGCGTGCGTCCTGGGGTCGACTCGGGAGGGCCGCTTGCCCGTTCGTGGTAACCGGCGCGCGGCTGGAACAGCTCGACCGGGTTACCGGCCGGATCCTCGACGAGGACCGTGTCCACCCCCACTCCCGCGACGATGTCGGTGCGCAGTTTGGCGCCCTGCCGGCGCAGAGTGGCGACGGTGGTGGCGATGTCATCGACCCGTACCGAGATTCGGTTGTGGCCGCCGGGCTGCGGGAGGCTGCCGTCCGGCAGTACGTGCGGCTCGCCGGGGACGCTGAGCAGCAACCGCAGGTCGCCGCGATAGAGCATCGCGAACGCCGGCGACGGCCACAGCTCCACGTCGAACCCCAGCAGCCGGCTGTAGAACCCCACCGCGGCGGCGAGATCGTCGACGAAGTAGCGGACCGTCGCCGTGTCGCGAGGAGCCCTGACCTCGCCCCCCTGGATCCGCCGCAACAGTGCCGCGGTGAACTCGGGGCGGGGCTCGATCGGCACGATCGGCACCCGTAGCCGCTCAAGCGGATCGCTCATCGCGCTCCTCCTCATACACCCGTCGCAGGGCGGAACGAGACCTCACGAGCAGCGTCTCGGTGGCGCGCACGCTGCGCCCGAGGTGCTCGGCCACCTCTGGTACCGAAAGCCCATCCAGGTAGCGCAGCGTCAACGCCAACCGCTGCGGGACCGAGAGCCGCGACAGCGCGTCATGCGCGGCCTGCGTGTCGAGCAGCTCGTCCCATGGGTCCTCCACGTCCACGTGGGCGTGCTCAACCGCCGCCAAACCCCGCTGCTCACGCGCCACCCGCCGCCAGTGATCGACCAGCTTGTGGCGGGCCACGCCGATCAGCCAGCCCACGGTCACCTCGCGCACCCGTCCCTGCCCGACCGCGGCCACCGCGGCCATGAACGTCTCGGCGGTCAGATCCTCGGCCACGGCGACACTGCCGCACCGGGGCAGCAGATAGCCGTAGACCTGCGGCAACGCCGCGCGGTAGACCGCGACGATCGGATCACGACTCGAAGGCTCCTGGGCGCCGATAGCCAATCATCGCTCGGCGGCCGCGAACTCCGAACATCCGACAGCAGATCGGGATTTGAACCCACCGGACGACGTCGCAGGTCGCGGGCACGGACGCCCACGCCACCGCAGATCGGGGAGACAGGATTTGAACCCACCGGACGACGTCGCAGGTCGCGGGCACGGACGCCCACGCCACCGCAGATCGGGGAGACAGGATTTGAACCTGCGACCGCCCGGCCCCCAGCCGGGTGCGCTACCAGACTGCGCCACTCCCCGTGGTCTCCCGCCGATGATAACCCTGTCGGGGGGGCGAGAGCGGGCGACGGGAATCGAACCCGCCCTAAGAGCTTGGAAGGCTCCTGTGCAACCACAACACTTCGCCCGCGGGGCCGCCGATGGTACCGGCTCCCCGGCGACGGTCAGGCGACCGGGCGCCGCTCCTCGGTGGGCACCTCGCCCTCGCGCACGAGACGGTCGGGCGGCCACGGGCCCATCCAGTTGTCGAGCGCACCGTCGAGCGTGAGCACCGACCCGGAGAATGCCCGTCCGAGCGGCGAGGCGAGCATGGCCACAAGCCAGCCGTACTCCTCCATGCGCCCGAGCCGCTGCAAGGGCACGCTCGCGGCGGCGTCGCGCCACAGCTCCGCCGGGTACTTCCGCAGCGACTCCGTGTCGAAGCGGCCGATGGCCACGGCGGCCACGGCGGTCCCCGAGTCGCCCCAGCGCCCCGCGAGCTCCCGAGTGAGCCCCTCGACCGCCGCGCGAGCCGCCCCCGTGTGGGCCATGGCCGGCATCCCCTGGTGCGGGGAGACGGTCACGTTGACGATCATCCCCCGGCCGGCCGGGGCCATCGCCATGTCGTGCGCGGCCTGCGACATGTTCAGCGTGCCCTCGACGTTGAGGCGCTGCACCGCCCGCCAGCCCTTCATGGTGATTGCCTCGGCGGGCACGAAGTACTGGCCACCGGCGTTGTTGAGGAGGAAGTCGAGGCGGCCATGTCGGTCGAGCGCCGTGCGGATGATGGCTTTGGCCTGGTCGGGGTCGCGGATGTCCCCGATCGCCGTCGCGCAGCGCTCGCCAATCTCTTCCACGGCCGCCTCGAGCACCTCCGCGCGGCGGCCCGCGATGACGACGTGGGCGCCACAGCGAGCGAGCTCGGCCGCGGCCGCCTTCCCGAGGTTCGTGCCGCCGCCGGTGACGAGGGCGACCTGGCCGTCGAGGAGGCCGTCGGCGAAGACGGCCGAGGGGGTGATCGGGATGGCCGCTACTCCCCGAGGACCTTGATGACGAGCCGCTTGGGCCGCCCGCCGTCAAACTCGCAGTAGAAGACCTGCTGCCAGGGGCCGAGATCGAGCCGGCCATCGGTGACCGGGACGATGACCTGATGGTGGACGAGCAAGTTCTTCAGGTGGGCGTCGCCGTTGTCCTCGCCGCCTCGGTGGTGGCGGTAGTCGCCGGGGCTCGGGAGCAGCTCGCGCGCAACCTCGCCGTCGGGCTCCTTCCAACTCGGCGGCGCCACCTTGTCCAGCCACTCGAGCGTGTCGGCCTGGAGGCCGGGCTCGTCGTCGTTGATCCACACCGCCGCGGTGATGTGCATGGCCGCCACGAGGACGAGCCCCTCGGCGATGCCGGCCTCGCGGACCGCGTCCTCGACGTCCTCGGTGATGCGCACGAACTCGCGCCGGCGCTCAGTGTTGAACGTGCGGTAGACGGTGTGGGAAGTCATTACCGGGGCCTCCCGCCGCTCGGCGGGCATCCGCGTAGACTGCCAGGTCGAAGGGGAGTAGCTCAATTGGTAGAGCACCGGTCTCCAAAACCGGGGGTTGCAGGTTCGAGTCCTGTCTCCCCTGCTCCCCGGCCCAGGGGAGCGCGACGGCCCAGGCCCGGCGGACGTGGATGACTCTCTTTCCCTCCACGGGAAACAAAGTCATCCACGTCTCCAAGATGCGGCGGCCGGCGGCCGCCCACCGCAGGTGCGGGCGGAGGGACTCGAACCCCCAAGGGTGTTAGCCCACCGGCACCTAAAACCGGCGCGTCTACCAATTCCGCCACGCCCGCGGCGGGGACGCGCGGATTCTACGAGGCGCCTGTGTGAGCCGAACTGCTGCATTCGGCCACCCGAATTTGTATGGTCCGCGCCATGGCACGGTCGCTGACCCCTGGATATGTGGTCGTGTACCCGAATCGCGAGAAGGCGTCGAGCAGGACGACCAAGGCCATCGTGGTCCTTCTCCTCCTCGTCTCCGTCGTGCTCATGCTGCTCGTCACGATCGGCGGCTGGTCGAAGCTCCAGGGGCTGAAGGCGCTCGACATCGCCTGGGTCATCATCTACCTCATCCTCGCCTTCTACGTGGGAGCGCGGTGGAGCCGCGGCGCACTTACCCTGGGCAGCGCGCTCGCGATCCTGCTCCTCATCGTCGCGGTCATCGCCGGCACCGGTCTCTCGGGGACGAGCTGGTTTGACCGCAACTCGTTCGGCTTCTCGGCCCCGCAGACCCTGTTCGGCGGCCGGGGCCTCGGCCCCGACACGCTCGGGCTGATCACGCTGCTCATCGCGCCGGTTCAGATCCTCCTCATCATGTTCTCCATGCTCGGCTTCGCCCAGGCCTGGAACGTCGAGACCGAGGCGCCCGAGGAGGAGGCCCGGAGCCGCGGCTACAACACTCCGGCGAACCCCTCCAAGCCGAAGCCCGCCACGGCCTGAGCGAGCGGCAGGTCTAGCATCGGGGCCGATGTCCGGCGCCCCCATCCAGACGCGATCCGGCAAGGTGGAGCGCCTCGTCGTTCTCGGCTACATCCTGGCCGTGATGATCCCCCCGCTCGGAGTGCTCTTCGGCCTCGGCGCCTCGATCCGCCCAGGTCCGGTCAACCGCCGGCACGCGACGATCATCCTCGCCGTCGCCCTCGTGGCCTGCGTGGTCTGGGTCCTCGTTCTGCGCTCGGGCGCGGTCTCGAACTCGAGCGACACGAGCTACTGAGGCACCCGGCACCACGCTCAATACGGCGGGTGGGATTCGAACCCACACGTCCCCGAGGGACAACGCCTTTTGAGGGCGCCATGTCTACCATTCCATCACCGCCGCGATGCTCGGACGGAGTCTAAGACGCGATCAGGCCGTAGAGCTCATCGATGATCGCCGGCGGCCCGGCGAGAACCCCGTAGGGATCGTCGGGTCCGGCCTCGAGATCGCGCACGACGAGCCCGGCGCGCCGGGCGATGAGCGATCCGGCGGCCACGTCCCAGGCGTGGACGCCGCGCTCGTAGTAGGCGTCGTAGCGCCCGCAGGCCGACCAGGCGAGATCGAGGGCGGCGGCACCGACGCGGCGGATGTCGCGCACCTGTGGGAGCAGGCGCCCGAGCACCGCGGCCTGCCGCGCCCGCGTGGCCGCGTCGTAGCTGAAGCCGGTGGCGACGAGTGAGGTGGCCAGCTCGTCCCGGCTCGAGGCCTGGATGGGTGCGCCGTCGAGCAGGGCCGGGCCCGAGCGCGTCGCGGTGAAGCGCTCGCCCCGCACGGGATCCAGCACGACGCCCGCGATCGTGCCGTCCGCGTCTTCGCAGGCCACGCTGACCGCGAAGGCGGGGATGGCGAAGAGGTAGTTGATCGTGCCGTCGAGCGGATCGACCACCCAGCGGACCTTGCCGTCTCCAGTCGCCCCGCCCTCCTCGCCGAGGATGGCGTCGGCCGGCCTGCGCGCCCCGAGCACGGAGCGGATCGCCCGCTCGGCCGAGACGTCGGCCTCGGAGACCAGGTCGGTGGGGCCACTCTTAGCCTGGATGTCCTTCTGGCGCTTCCCGAAGCGGGCCATGAGCCCGGCCCCCGCGGCGTCCGCCGCCTCGACGGCGATCCCGAGGAGGTCCTGCTCGTCGAGCTCCGGCACGCCCGCGGTTCTAGCGGAAAGCGCGGCGCGAGGGCCTCGCGGCCCCCTGACATCATCCTCAGCATGCGAGCGCGCCTGACGATCTCGGAGCTCGCCGCCCACGCCGGGCGTGGCCCGGGCACGGACGCCGAACGGCGAGCCGCGGCGTGGCTTGCGGGCGAGCTGCGGCGCGGCGGCCACGAGGTGAAAGTCGAGTCGTTCTGGTGCCGGCCCAACTGGGCGCTCGCGCACGCCTGGCACGTCGCTCTCGCGCTGGCCGGCAGCCTCCTCACCGTGGCCGAGCCCTGGGCCGGCTTCGCGCTGCTCGCCGTGGCGCTGGCCGCGGTGCTCGCCGACGGGCTGCTCGGGATCTCCCCCGGCCGGCGGCTCACGCCCGAGCGCGCGAGCCAGAACGTCGTCGCCCGGACCGTCGGCGAGCCGCACCCGGGCATGCACACTCGCCTGCTCATCGTGGCCAACTACGACGCCGGCCGGACCGGGCTCATCTACAGCGCACCGCTGAGCGCACTGCGCCACGGGCTCGCGCGCGTCACGGGCGGGCGCGCTCCAGGCTGGCTCGGTTGGCTTGTTCTCCTCACGGCCTGGCTCGCCGCCGTCACGCTCATCCGCGCGACCGACGGCACGTCGAACCTCCTTCGCGTCCTCCAGTTCGTCCCCACAGCCGGGCTCGTGCTCGTGCTCGCGCTGCTCCTCGAGGCCGCCCGCGCGCCCTTCGGGCCGGCCGCGTCCGACAACGCGTCGGGAACGGCGGTCGCACTCGCGCTGTTCGCCGCGCTAGCCGCGAGCCCGCCCGCTCGCCTGCGTCCGGAGCTCGTCCTCGCCGGCGCCCACGAAGGCGGTGGCATCGGGCTGCGCCGCAACCTCAGGGCGCACCGGCACGAACGGACGCGCGGCAACATCATCGTGCTCGGCCTGGGCCCGAGCGCGGTCGGCACTCCGCGCTGGTGGACGAGCGACGGGGCCCTCATCCCCCTCCCGACCGCGCGCGTGCTCCGCCGTCTCTGCGCGCGGCTTGCGGCGCGGCCCTACCGGGGCCGGGGCACGTCGGCGGCCTTCGCGGCGCGGCTGTGGCGCCTGCCCACGGTGACGCTGGGGGCGCTCGACGACCACGGCCGGGTCCCCCGCTCCCACCAGCCGGCCGACCTGCCCGACGTGGTCGACGAGGCCGCCGCCGGCCGCGTGCTCGAGCTCGCGCTCGAGCTCGTCGACGCGCTCGATGCCGATCTCGGCAGGCGGGACGAGCGAGCGCAGCAGGCCGCGAGCGCTATACCGGCGTAACCGGGTTGTTCTTGGCCGGCCACTCGCGGCGCTTGCCGGCGGCCTCGCCGAAGCGGCGGATGAGCTCGGCGCGCAGGTCCTCGGGCTCGATCACCGCGTCGACGATGAGCTCGGAGGCCAGCTTGAGGATGTCGATGTCCTCGGCGTACTCGCGGCGCAGCTCCTCGACGCGGGCGGCACGCTCATCCGGGTCCTCGATGGCCTGAAGCTGGTTGTAGTAGACGGCGTTGATCGCCGCCTGCGGACCCATCACCGCAATCGACGCCGTCGGCAGGGCGAGGCAGTAGTCAGGCTCGAAGGCCGGCCCGGCCATGGCGTACAGGCCGGCGCCGTAGGCCTTGCGGACGACGACCGAGAGCTTGGGCACCGTGGCCTCCGCCACGGCGCTGATGAGCTTGGCACCATGGCGGATGATCCCCTGGCGTTCGACCTGGGTGCCGATCATGAACCCGGGGACGTCGGCCAGGAACAGCAGGGGGATGTTGAACGCGTTGCAGGTCCAGATGAAGCGCGCGCACTTGTCGGCGGAGTCGACGAAGAGCACGCCACCCTTGTGCTTGGGCTGATTGGCCACGAACCCGACAACGTGGCCGTCGAGCCGGCCGTAGCCGACGATCACCTCCCGCGCCCAGCGCGCGTGCACCTCGAGCCACGAGTCCCGGTCGATCACGGCGTCGATGAGGCCGTGCATGTCAAACGGCTTGTTCTCGTCCGCCGGGAGCTGCTCGCGGATGGAAGGGCCCGCGACAGGCTCGGCAGGAGGCGCGAGCGGGGGCACGTCGGCGTAGGAGGATGGGAAGAAGGCGAGGTAGCGGCGGGCGAGGTCGATGCCCTCCTCGTCGCTGTGCACGAGCGCATGGGCACAGCCGCTGATCGAGGTGTGCATGCGCGCCCCGCCCATCTCCTCGAGCGTGACCTTCTCGCCGATGACCATCTCGGCCATGCGAGGCGAGCCCAGGTACATCGACGCGTTGCCGTCGCGCATGATCGTGAAGTCGCAGAACGCCGGGATGTACGCCCCGCCCGCCGCGCTCGGCCCAAAGAGCACGCAGACCTGGGGCACGGCCCCAGAGAGGCGCACCTGGTTGTAGAAAATCCGGCCGGCCCCGCGGCGACCGGGGAACATCTGCACCTGCTCGTTGATCCGGGCTCCGGCCGAATCGACGAGGTAGACGATGGGGATCTGGAGCGCGAAGGCCCGCTCCTGGATGCGGAGGATCTTCTCGACCGTCTTCGGGGCGAGCGACCCTGCCTTGACCGTCGGGTCGTTGGCCATGACGGCGACCGGGCGTCCGGCGACGCTGCCGAGCCCGGTCACGATGCCCTCCGCGCCCTCGCCGTCACGCTCCCAGGCCGCGAGCAGGCCATCCTCGCTCAGCGAGCCCGGGTCGAGCAGCCGCGCGACCCGCTCGCGCACAGGAAGCTTGCCCTGCTCGGCCAGCCGCGCGCGATGGCGTTCGGGGCCGCCTGCCCGGGCGCGTTCGAGCGCCTCACGCAACGAGCCCGAGCCTTCGCGTATCTCGCTCATGAACGCCAATCTACGGGGCCGGCGGTGAGCACGTGGCTGCCGAGCGGCCTCCCGAGCGCGCGCTGGGCGGCCCGCGATGCGCCGATGAGCGCCTGGAGATCAATGCCGGTCTCGATGCCCATCTCATGGAGCATCGACACGAGGTCCTCCGTGGCGATGTTGCCCGTGGCGCCTGCCGGGACGGGGCACCCGCCGAGCTCGCCGAAGCTCGACTCGAAGCTCTCGACTCCCGCCTCCAGCGCGGCGAGAACGTTGGCCAGGCCCTGACCGCGTGTGTTGTGGAAGTGGGCGGTCAGCTCCACGTGGTCGAGCTCGTCGGCGGCCACCCGGAAGAACTCGCGAACCTGGAGGGGATTGGCCATGCCGGTCGTGTCCCCGAAGCCCACCTCCTCGGCCCCGGCCTGCGCGAGGCGCGCGGCGATCTCGAGTACCCGCTGCGCCGGGACCGCGCCCTCATAGGGACAGCCGAACGAGGTCGAGATGACCGCCTCGCAGCGCAGCCCTTCGGCCCGGGCGCGGGCGAAGGTCCGCGTCAGCCCGGCGATCGACTCGGCGACCGATCGGCCGACGTTCTTCTGATTGTGGGTCTCCGAGGCCGAGAGGAAGCCGTTGATCTCCTGGAAGCGGGCGCGATGCTCGAGCGCGCGCTCGAGCCCACGTTCGTTGGGCACGAGGACGCTGACCGAGACCGTCGCGGGCACGGCGATCGTCTCGAGCACGGTCTCGGCGTCGGCGAGCTGGGGAATGACGTCGGGCCGGACGAAGCTCGTGGCCTCGAGCCGGCGCAGACCGGTGGCACCGAGCATCTCGATCAGCCGCACCTTGTCGGCCGTCGCGATCACCTCGGGTTCGTTCTGGAAGCCGTCGCGGGGCCCGACCTCGCGGATCCGGACGGCGTCGGGCAGGCGGCTCATGCCGTTACTTATAGATCAACCGCTGGCCCAGCATCTGGGTCACCGTCTCGAACCGGTAGCCCTCGCGTCGGAGCTGCTTGATCTCCAGGGGAAGCGCGGCAAGCGTCTCGCTGCGATCCCCACCCCCGTCGTGCTGGATGATGATGGCGCCGTTGTGGGCGTGGTCGATCACGTTGGCGTAGATCGCCGAGACGCCCGGCTCGGCCCAGTCGCGCGGATCGACGTCCCATTGGATGACCGTGAAGCCCATCGAGCGCGCGAGCTTGATGAGGGCAGGGCTGACGTCACCGTAGGGGGCTCGGAACAGGCACGGCTCGAACCCGTGCGTGGCCGTGCGGATCGCGGCCGCCGCGCGGGAGATCTCCCCGGCGGCAAACGCACCGGCGCCCGCGACATCCGGGTGGTTCCACGTGTGGTCGCCGATCATGTCGCCGTCGGCGAGCATCCGCCGCTCGACCGAGCCGCCGTAGCCGTAGCTCGCAACCTGATCGCCGATCTCGAAGAACGTGGCGGGCACGTGCTCGCGCTCGAGGATGTCGAGGAACTGGCCGGTGTCCGGCCAGGGGCCGTCGTCGAAGGTCAACGCGACCGCATGGACGTTGGTCGGACCCTGCCCGAGCCACGCCGGCCCCGTGGCCGCGCAGCCGACGAGGCGCGGGGTGTGGAGAGGCGCGACGGCGGGGCGGAACGGGAAGGACGCCCGGCATCCGAGCGGGCCCGCACAGCCTGGGCCGCTGACCGTGCTCATCACCTGCCATCGCACGGGGGCGTAGCCGAGGCCGGCCGCCGCGGGAAGGAAGCTCGCGGTGAGCTCACGGTCGCTGCCGCGGCTGAGCACACCGGAGATCAGCGCCGCTCGATGCCATCCCTGGGACGAGTTGCGGGCGACGGTCAGGCGAGCCGCGCGGGTCCCGCGGGCCGGGCCCGCGACGCACACACGTGACACCTGGACGCCGTCCGAGCGCTCGAAGACGAGACACACCGACTCGCCGTCGCGGGCGAGATGAGCCGGAGAGAACGGCGCCTTCATCGTCAGCGTCCAGCTGAGCTCCTGGCCGGACTGTGCCAGCGTCGCTCGGGCGATCGCCAGCGGGTGCACGCGACCGGATTGGGCGCCGGCCACACCGAGAGCCGCGGGCAGCGCCATTGCGCTCAGTGCGATGGCGATGATGATCACTCGCTTCATTGCATGACCTCCATCTGGGCAAGGCCCGCCCCCGACGCTTGGCACCATACACTCCCGCGCCGTGTCCACCCCTGTGCCCATCATCGGCGCCACCGGGGCGCTCGGCTTCGGCCTCGCGCTCCGCCTCGGCCGGGCGGGCGTGCCTGTCATCATCGGCTCACGCGACGCCGAGCGGGCCAACCAAGGCGCGGAGCGAGCCGCGGCGCTCCTTCCCGAGGCACGCTTCACGGGTGCGCAGAACACCGACGCAGCCCGGGGCGCGGAGCTCGTCATCCTCAGCGTGCCCTTCCGCAATCAGTCCGAGAACCTGACCAACCTCAAGGACGTGCTCCAGCCCGGGCAGATCCTTGTCGACGCCACCGTTCCCCTGGCCGCCGCGGTGAGCGGGAAGGCGACGCGCACCCTCGGCGTCTGGCAGGGATCCGCGGCGCAGCAGGCGCAAGAGATGGTGCCCGACGGGGTCGTCGTGCTCTCGGCCTTCCACACCGTCAGCGCAGCGCTGCTCGCCGATCTCGATCACCAGCTCGACGAGGACGTGCTCATCTGCGGCGAGCGCCGCGCTGACAAGGCGAAGCTGATCGAGCTCGTGCAGCGTGTCGAGGGGTTGCGCGCGGTGGATTGCGGCCCGCTCGAGATGGCGCGGTTCGTCGAGCAGCTGACGCCGCTCATCATCTCGATCAACGTGCGGAACAAGGTCCGCGCGGGCATCCGCATAACGGGCCTTTGAGCGGCGCTCCGGTCGTTGTCCTCGCCGGCGGGACCGGCGGAGCCAAGCTCGCCCGCGGGATGCTCGACGTCGTCGATCCCGAGGACCTCGTGATCGTCGCCAACCCCGGCGATGACATCGAGATCTACGGCGCCTACGTCTCGCCCGACGCCGACCTCGTCACCTTCTGGCTGGCCGACCGGATCGACACGCGTGGATGGGGCCTGGCCGGCGACACCTTCCACGTCATGGACGGGCTGCGCGAGCTGGGCCGCAAGGTCTGGTTCAACCTGGGCGACCGCGATCTGGCCATCGGCCTCGAGCGCGCCGAAGCCCTGGCCAAAGGCGTACGGCTGACCACAGCGCACGCGAGGGTCGTCTGCGGTCTCGGTGTGCGGGCGGCGGTGCTGCCGGCCAGCGACCGCCCCGTGCGCACGCAGGTCATGACCGGCGGACGGTGGCTCGGCTTCCAGGAGTTCATGGTCGCCGAGCGGGCCCGCGGCGGGGTGCAGGACGTCGCCTTTCACGGGGCCCCGGCCGCCGCACCGACTCCCGAGGTGCTCGCCGCCGCCGCCGCCGCGCAGGCCATCCTCATCGGCCCATCCAACCCCGTGGCCTCGATCGGACCGATTCTCGCGCTGCCCGGGATGCGAGACGCGCTGCGCGCGAGCGCGGCCCCCGTCGTCGCGGTCAGCCCTCTCGTTCGCGGCGAGGTCGTCAAGGGCCCGACCTCGGCCTTCCTGCGCTACGCCGGCATGACCCAGGACGCGGACGGGATCGCGGCGTACTACGGCGATCTCCTCGACGGGCTCGTCAGCGACGAGCGCACCGACCGCGTGGCGGTGCTCGAGACCGACACACTCATGGACTCGGCGGAGTCCCGCCGCCGGCTGGCCGCGGAGGCTCTCGACTTCGCGCGGGCCCTGAGGTAGGTCGGCCGGTAGTCTCGCCCGGCCGATGCCGACCGTCGCGATCCTCCCCGTCAAGACGTTCACCGAGGCCAAGCGCCGTCTGCGCAACGGGTTCTCACCCGGCGAGCGCCGGGCACTTGCCGAGGCCATGTTCAGCGACGTGCTCGTCGCGCTCCGGCGGACCGCGGCGATCGACTCGATCCTCGTCGTCAGCGCCGACCACGGCGCCCAGCAGATCGCCGGCGGGTACGGGGCTGAGGTCTTCGCCGACGAGGAGCACGGCCACAACGTCGCCGCCCGGCACGGCATCGCCGACGCGGTCGAGCGGGGGGCAACGCGGGTTCTGCTCGTCCCCGGCGACTGCCCGGCGGTCGATCCGGCCGAGCTCGAGGGGCTGCTCGCTCGGCCCGCGACCGAGCCGGCCGCCCTCATCGTCCCCGACCGGCACGGGACGGGAACCAACGCCCTGCTCCTGAGTCCGCCGGGGGCGCTGACGCCCTCCTTTGGCCCGGGGAGCTGCCAACGCCACGAACAGAACGCCCGCGAGGCCGGCGTGCACGGCGAGGTCGTTCCCGTCCCCTCGCTCGCCCTCGACGTCGACACCGCCGAGGACCTCGACGCCCTCGAGCACGCGCTGCGTGAGATACACGGCGGCGCGGCGCACACGCGCGGGATGCTCATGCAGCTGGTGCGGAGCCGTGCCCGGTGAGCACGGTCAGCGCGATCGCGCTGACCGGCATCCCCGAGATCGAGGCCGGGGCCGACCTCGGCGCCCTCCTCGCCTCCTCCCTCGCGCCGCTCGCCCCCGCCTCCACCGACGTGCTCGTGCTCGCCCACAAGGTCGTCTCCAAGGCCGAAGGCCGCACTCGTGACCTGGCGACGGTGACGCCGAGTCCGCGCGCGCTCGAGCTGGCGCGCGACCAGGGCAAGGACCCGCGGCACGTGCAAGTCGTCCTCGACGAGGCCCAGGAGGTCATACGGGCCGCCCACGGCGTGATCGTGTGCGTTACCCGCCACGGCTTCGTCTGCGCGAACGCCGGGGTCGATGCCTCGAACGTCCCGGGCGAGGATCGGGTCCTCATGCTCCCCCGCGACCCCGATCGCTCGGCCCGGGAGCTCCGCGGCGCCCTCCACGCCCACCTCGGGGTCCGGCCCGCAGTCCTCATCACCGATTCCTTCGGCCGCGCCTGGCGCCAGGGGCAGTGCGACGTCGCTGTCGGCTGTGCCGGGCTCGCGCCGCTCGAGGACTGGCGCGGACGCCCCGATACCCAGGGCCGCGAGCTGCGCGCGACGTGGATCGCCGTGGCCGATGAGCTCGCCGCAGCCGCCGACCTGGCCCGCGGCAAGGACGGCCGTCAGCCGGCCATCCTCGTCCGGGGCGCGGCCCGTCATGTGACCGAGGCGGACGGCCCCGGGATCACGGAGCTACTGCGTCCGCGCGAGCGCGATCTCTTTCGCTAGCTCCCCGGGTGGCGCGCGGCCACGGCGCCGTCGCGGTGAGCAGGGCGCCGAGGATGACCATCACCCCGGTCAGCTGGAGCGCAGTCGGCGATTCGCCGAAGATCACCGCGGCGAGCGCGACCGACCCGATCGGCTGGACGGTGAGGAGCAGCGAGGTGAGAGCAGCGGGCAGGCGGGGGAGCGAGACGGTGATGAGCAGCCAGCCGAGCACCTGCGAGGTCAGGGCGAGCGTGACGAGCCAGCCCGCCCCCGGCCAGCTTGGGGCCAGACGCGCGTCGCCGATGATCGACCCCACGAGGATCGAGACGACGGTGGCCGTGGCCGTGGCATCGAACAGGGGACCGGCCGGCCGCCGCAGATCGACCCCGGCGCGGCGGAGCAGGAGGAGGAAGCCGACGTAGGACACGCCGGCGCTCAGCCCGAACACCGCACCGCGCTGGGGATCGCGCCCGTAGGCGCCGTGCTCGAGCACACCGGAGATGAGCAGGACGCCCACCAGCGCCACGACAACGGCGACGAGTACGGGAGGTCGCGGCCGCTCGGCCAGGAGCGCCCAGGCCACGAGCGGCACGAGGACGACCTGGATGTTGGCCAGCACGGTGGCCAGTCCCGCCCCGACGTCCTCGATCGAGTTGTGCCAGAGGATGAGATCGCCGGCGAAGAACACCCCCGCGGCGACGGCCATCAAACGGTCACGGCGTGCCCGCTGCCCGAACCGGCGATCCTCCCACAGGGCGAGGAGGCCGAGTACGGGCAGGGCGTAGGCGCAACGGAAGATCGCCGCGGTCGAGGGCGAGGCGTGGCTGAGGCGGACGAGGATGCTCGAAAAGGCGATCGCCACCGCCCCGAGCAGAGCGGTGATGCGAACGTTGCGCTCGTCGGACAGCAGCTCGAACACCGGAGCCCAGCCTAGGACGTGGAGAAATGCCGGTTAGGCAGAGGGCAGCTCGCGCGGTGCTCCCACCGCGTGGAAGCCACCGTCGACGTGGAGGATCTCTCCCGTGATCCCCCGCGCGTAATCCGAGAGCAGGAAGCAGATCGCCGCCGCGACCGGCCCCGGGTCGGAGACGTCCCACCCGAGCGGCGCCTGGGCGGGCCACAGCCTGGCCAGCTTCTCGAACCCGGGGATCCCGCTGGCCGCCACGGTCCCGAGCGGCCCGGCGGAGATGAGGTTGACCCGGATGCCCTGCGGGCCGAGGTCTCGGGCCAGATAGCGCGAGACGGACTCGAGCGCCGCCTTGGCCACGCCCATCCAGTCATAGATCGGCCAGGCCACGCTGGCGTCGAAGTCGAGCCCGACGAGGCTGCCCCCGGTCGTCATGAGCGGGGCGAGGGCGGCGCCGAGCGCCTTGAGCGAGAACGCGCTCGTCTGGAAGGCGGCCGCGGCGCTCTCCGCCGGCGCGGTGAGAAACCCACCGCCGAGAGCGTCCTCGGGCGCGTAGGCGATGGCGTGGAGCGCTCCGTCCACCCCACCCCACCGGCTCTCGAGCTCGCGCGCGAGCGCGTCGAGATCCTCGGGCTGGTTGACGTCGAGCTCGAGCACGTCGACCGGCTCCGGCAGCCGCTGCGCCGCCCGCTCGGTCATGCGCCGGACGCGGCCGAAGCTCGAGAGGACAACCGTGGCGCCCTCGCGCTGGGCCTGCTCGGCGGCATGAAAGGCGATCGAGTCCTTCGTGATGACGCCCGTGATGAGCAGGCGCTTGCCCGCGAGGATCACGAGCGGCTACCGGCGAGCGTGGACAGCGCCCAGCACAGGCGTGCGCGCGTGTCCCTCGGCTCGACGATCTCGTCCACGAATCCGGCCGCGGCGGCGGCGTGCGCCCCCAGGTGCTCCTGCGCGTAGGCGTCGGCCAGGCGCGCACGCTCCCGCTCGGGGTCCTCGGCTGCGTGGAGCTCGCGGCGGTGGACGATGCCCACGGCGGCGCGGGCGCTCATGATGCCCATCTCGGCCTCGGGCCAGGCGAGCACGAGGTCGGCGCCGAGATCCCGCGAGTTCATCGTGATGTAGGCGCCACCGTAGGATTTGCGGAGGATCACCGTGAGCTTGGGCACACGCGCGGCGGCGAAGGCCCGCACGAGTGAGGCGCCGTGACGGATGACCCCGGCCTGCTCCTGCTTGGAGCCCGGCATGAACCCGGGCGTGTCGACGACCGCGAGCAGCGGCACGCCGAAGGAGTCGCAGAAGCGGACGAAGCGGGCGGCCTTCTCCGAGCTTTCGGCGTCGAGCACGCCGCCGAAGTGCCGCGGCTGGTTGGCCACGAT
Organism: uncultured Solirubrobacterales bacterium; assembly: GCA_963795525.1. Classification (GTDB taxonomy): domain Bacteria; phylum Actinomycetota; class Thermoleophilia; order Solirubrobacterales; family Solirubrobacteraceae; genus Palsa-465. The sequence goes on along the minus strand of CAWCIA010000003.1, from coordinate 929,335 downwards.
CCCGACCGGCCGCCCGTCGATCCGGGCCAGCGCGGTGACCACGTTGCGCGCCCAGCGCGGGCAGAGCTCGAAGAGGGAATCCTGGTCGATGATCGCGGCGAGCGCGCGGCGGACGTCGTAGACCCGGCGCGGCTCGGTCGGGACGACGAGGCCGGGGTCCTCGAGCTCGGGGAGCATCGGGGCCGAGCGGGGCGGCGTCTCGCCGCCCGCCGAGGGCAGGTAGCCGAGCAGCTCGCGCACGCGCTCGGCCGCCTCGATCTCGTCGTGCGCGACGAGGTGGCAGACGCCGTTGCGGTCGTGGACGTGCGGCCCGCCGAGGGAGGCGGCGTCGATCTCCTCTCCGAGTGCCTCGCGCACGACTCCGGGGCCGGTGAGGAACATGGCTGCGTCCTCGGTCATCACGATGAGATCGGTGAGCGCGGGCGAGTACGCGCCGCCCCCCGCCGAGGCACCGGAGACGACCGAGATCTGCGGTACGACGCCCGTGAGCGCGACCGTCTCGCGGAAGATGCGTCCGTAGCCCGCCAGGGCCGCGGTGCCTTCCTGCATGCGCGCGCCGCCCGACTCGACGAAGGCCACGATGGGGATCCGGGCGCGGCCGGCAAGCTGGAGGACGCGGATGACCGTGTCGGCATGGCGCTCGCCGAGCGAGCCGCCGAAGTAGCTCCCGTCCTGGGCGTAGCAGGCGATCGGGCGTCCCGCGACGGTGCCCGTGGCGCCGACGACGCCATCGCCGGCCGCGGCACGCGCCCCGAGGCGCGGCGAGAGGACCTGCGAGCGGAGAACCTGGAGGCTTCCGGGGTCGCACAGCGCCTCGAGTCGCTCGAGCGGCGAGAGGTGGACCGGCTCGTGGACGGCGGTCAAGCTCATGAACCGCTCCCTCTGAACACCAACGAAACGTTGTGGCCGCCGAACGCGAACGAGTTCGACACCGCGATGGGAGGACCTCCATCCGGGGGCCGCAGTGGACGGGCTTCTCCGGGCACGTAGTCGAGGTCGAGCTCGGGATCGGGCTCCTCGTAGCCGAGCGTGGGGGCGATCACGCCAGTGGTCAGCGTCAGCGTTGTGGCCACCGCCTCGACGGCCCCGGCGGCCCCCAGGAGATGACCAATGGCTGACTTGGTCGAGGAGATGGGAATCTGCCTGGCCCGGTCCTCGCCGAAGGCCAGTTTGAGCGCGACGGTCTCGGCCGCGTCGTTGAGCTCGGTCGACGTGCCGTGAGCGTTGACGTAGCTGACTTGCTCGGGCTCGACCTCGGCGTCGCGGAGCGCGAGCTCGATGGCCCGCGCCGCCGGGGCCCCGGTCGGGTCGGGCGCGGTGAGGTGGTGGGCGTCGGCCGTCGAGCCGTAGCCAGTCACCTCGGCAAGGATCGTCGCGCCGCGCGCCTGCGCCGCCTCGGCATCCTCGAGCACGAGCATGCCCGCGCCCTCCCCCATGACGAAGCCGTCCCGCCGGCGGTCAAACGGCCGCGAGATCCCCGTCGGAGACAGTGCCTGCATCGAGTTGAAGCAGGCGAAGCCGAAGGCCGTGAGGGTCGCCTCGGCGCCTCCGACGACGACCGCGTCGGCGTCCCCGTACTGGATCATGCGCAGGGCCGAGCCGACGGCGTGACCGCCGCTCGAGCAGGCGGAGACGACGCCGTACATCTGGCCCTGCAGGCCGAACTTCATCGACACGGCAGCCGCTCCTGCGTTGGGCATGTACTGCGGGATGCCGAGCGGCGAGACCATCTTGGCGCCGCGATCGCGCATCACGTCGTGTTGGGTCTCGACCGTCTCGATGCCGCCGATGCCGGTGGCGACGATGCAGCCGATCCGCATCGGGTCATACGGCAGCTCGCCGTTCCAGCCGGCCTGCTGCAGCGCCTCGGCGGCGGCCACGAGCGCGAGCTGGGAGAAGCGATCGAGCCGGCGGACCTCCTTGACCGAGAGATGATCCTTGGGCTCGAAGTCGCTGCACGCACCCGCGCCGTCGACGATGCCGACCTCGCCCTCGGCCCAACGGCCGTGGAGGGTGCCGGCGCCGATGCCGAGCGGTGTGACCGCGCCGACGCCGGTGATGACCGCGCGCCGCTTCACTCCGCCCGGCTGACAATCATGTCGATGGCGTCACCGACCGTCTTGAGCTGCTTCATGTCCTCGCCCTTGAGGACGACGCCGTACTCGTCCTCGACGACCTGCGCGAGCTCGACGAGGTCGAGGGAGTCGATGTCGAGCTCCTCGAAGGTCGAGTCGCGGGAGATCTGGTCCGCGTCTGGGCCGAAGCTCGCCAGCGTCTCGACGACGCGCTGCTGGACCTGCTCGGTTGTCACTGTGGCCATGAGATTGCTCCTCGGTTCAATGGGTTACGCGGCCAAACCGCCGTCGACGGACAGAACCGCTCCTGTCACATAGCTTGCGTCCTCTGAGGCTAGGAAGCGCACGCACGCCGCGACCTCCGCGGGGGTGCCCGCCCGGCGCGCCGGTACGGCAGCGAGCAGGTCCTTGGAGACGTCCGCGGTCATCTCGGTGTCGATCCACCCGGGGGCGACGGCGTTGATCGTGACCCCGCGGCGCGCGACCTCGATCGCCGCCGTCTTGGTCAGCGCGATGAGGCCCGCCTTGGCGGCGGCGTAGTTGGCCTGACCCGGGTTGGCCCGCAGGCCGACGACGGAGGAGATGTTGACGATCCGCCCCGAGCGCGCCCGCATCATCGTCCTCAGCGCGCGGCGGGTCATCCGGAAGGCGGCGCTCAGGTCGGTGTCGATCACCGCCTGCCACTCGTCGTCCCGGAGCGAGGGCGTGAGGTTGTCGCGGCTGATCCCGGCGTTGTTGATGAGCGCGAGCACGGGGCGGTCGAAATGCGACTCGAGGGCACCGAAGAGCTCGTCGGGCGTCGCCGGGTCGACGACGTCCCCGGCCACGGCCACGGCGCTGCCGCCCGCCGCCTCGATATCGGCCACCACGGCCTGCGCTCCCGCGCGGTCGCTGCGGTAGTTGACCCCGACCGCCCAGCCGTCCGCGGCGAGCGAGCGAGCGATGGCCGCGCCGATGCCGCGCGAAGCGCCGGTGACGAGCGCGCAGCCGCGCATCTCGAGGGTGCCGTTGGTGTCATTCATCGCTGCCGCCCCATGTGATGACACCGCCACCCCACGTGAAGCCGGCTCCGAACGCGCTGAGCAGGACCTTGGCCCCGGGATGCAGGCGCCCGTCCGCGGCCGCCGCGGCCAGGGCGACGGGCAGGGTGGCCGCCGAGGCGTTGCCCAGGCTTTCGATGCAGTCGACCACGCGCTCTGGCGGCAGCTCGAGCCGCTCGCCGAGGGCGCGAGTGATGCGCGCGTTTGCCTGGTGGTAGACGAAGAGATCGATGTCGCCGAGCTCGAGCCCGGCCCGATTGACCGCCTCGACGGTCACCTCGCGCATCCGCGTGACGGCGTGGCGGAACACCTCCGGTCCGTCGAGGATGATCTTGCGCTCGGCGTGCGTGGCCATGATCGTCTGACCGTGCGAACCGTCAGCCCCGAGGACGATGGGGCCGATGGCGCCCTGGCCCGGATGCGCCGCGGCGAGCACGACGGCTCCGACGGCATCGGCGAAGAGGGGCGCCGAGCGCTTGTCTTCGTAGTCGGTGATGCGGGTGATGAAGTCAGCGCCCACGAGCAGGACGCGCTCGGCCCGGCCCGACTCGATCTGGGCCGCCCCGAGGGCGAGACCGGAGAGGAAGGCCGTGCAGGCCGCGCCGACGTCGATCGCCCCGGCGTGTTCGGCGCCGAGAGCATGGGCGACGAGCGGAGCCGTGTTCGGCGTCAGCTCGTCCTGGGTCATCGTGGCCACGAGGACGAGGTCAAGCGACTCGGCGGACACGCCGGCCGCGGCCAGCGCCTTCACCCCCGCGCGGGCGGCGAAGTCCGAGAGGCGCTCGTCGGGCGCGGCGCGGCGGCGTTCGCGGATCCCGGTGCGGGAGACGATCCATTCCTCGGTGACGCCGAAGCGCTCCGCCAGGTCCGCCGTGGTCAGACGCCCCTCCGGCATCTCGGTCGCCACCGAGAGCACCGCGGCCGGGCGGCCGAGCCGGCCGGCGCCGGGCAGCCCGAGGGCCGAGTCAGCCTCCGTCGTCGCAGTGGGCGCGGCCACGGCCTCCAGGGTGCGGTCAAGCATGGACGAGCTCCACGTCAGGGAGGGTGCGCTTGGCCAGCCCGGTGAGCACCCGGCCGGGGCCCACCTCGACGAAGCGCTCGACGCCGCGGCCGTGGAGCGCGAGCATGAGCTCCCGCCACCGGACCGGGCGGGTGAGCGCGGCGGCCAGCTGCGCGCGCACGTCTTCGAACGGCTCCGCCGTGACCGCGGAGAGCACGGTCACGCGCCCGGGAGTGATCTCGACTCCTTCGAGCGCGGCGGTGAACGGCGGCACCGCCTCGGCCATCATCGGCGAGTGGAAGGCGCCTGTCACCTGGAGCTCGCGAGCGCGCAGCCCGAGCTCCTTGGCGGCCTCCGCGGCGGCGGGCAGGGCATCGCGAGCGCCCGAGAGGACGACCTGCTGGGGAGCGTTGTCGTTGGCCACGGCGAGGCCGTGCGCCTCGGCGAGCTCGCCGGCCTGGTCAGCTGCGCCGGCGCCGATGAGAGCGAGCATGCCGCCGTTGCCGGCGCGTTCGCCCGACTCCTGCATGAGCCGCCCGCGGAGGGCCACGAGCTCGAGGCCGTCGCGCTCGCTCAGGCGCCCTGCGGCCACGAGCGCGCCGAGCTCCCCGAGCGAGTGCCCGGCCATGAAGTCACCCTCGGGGCGCCCGAGGGCCTCCCAGCCGGCGAGACTGGCGCAGAAGATGGCGGGCTGGGCGAAGTTCGTGCCCTCGTCGACCCGCGCGAAGGGGTCACTGCCGACGACGTCGGTCGCCTGCTCGAGCAGATCCGGCCGGGTCTCGGCCACGAGATCCCGCATCTCGGGCGTCTGACTCCCCTGGCCGGGGAAGAGAATCGCTGAGGGTCCCATCGCTCTGAACCTACGCCCGATCGCGGTCACCGATACACGGTCGAGGAGGACTTCCCCCCGTTCGGGGGGCCGGATGTGGTCCAATGCGACCCTCACGCGATGAGTCTTCCCACCCCCACATCCGACAGCGCCGCGCTCGTCACGGGCGCCTCGGCGGGCATCGGCGCCGCGATCGCGCAGGAGCTCGCCCGGCGCGAGCACAACCTCATCCTCGTGGCCCGGCGTCAGGACAGGCTCGAGGCTCTGGCGACCACGCTGCGCGACGAGTACGGGATCCGCGCCGAGTGCGTGCCCTGCGATCTCGGGGATGCTGCCGCGCGGGGGAAGCTGGCCGCCCGCGTGGAGAAGCTCGGCCTCGACGTCTCCGTGCTCGTCAACAACGCTGGCTTCGCCACGACTGGCGCCTTCCACCAGTCCGACCTCACGCGCGAGCTCGAGCAGGTGCGCGTGCTCGTCGAGGCGGTCGTCGAGCTGACCCGCGTCTTCTCGCCCGCCATGGTGCAGCGTGGCCGCGGCGCGATCCTCAACGTCGCCTCCACCGCCGGGATGCAGCCGCTGCCCTACAACGCGGGCTACTCGGCCGCGAAGGCCTACGTCATCACCTTCTCCGAAGCGATCCATCAGGAGCTGGGCGGCCGCGGCGTCACCGTGACCGTCCTCTGCCCCGGCCCGGTGGCAACCGACTTCTGGGAGATCTCTGGCTGGGAGGTCAAGGGCGGCCAGACCATGGACCGCGCCGCCGGCCCGGCCACGATCTCGCCCGAGGAGGCCGCCCGCGCGGGCGTCAAGGGACTCGCCTCCGGCGACCGTGTCGTCGTCCCCGGTCTACCCATCCGCACGGCCATGCTGGCCTCGCGCTACGTCCCACACGCCGTCAAGCTCCCGGCACTGGCCTGGATGATGCGCCGCGGCTCGGGCAACTGACGCGCGCGTGAGCGCCGAGCGCGACGCCCTGCGGCGGCTCGACCAGCTGCTCGGGATCGGGCTTCGCCTGGCTCAGGGCGCACGTTCGGGACGTGTCGCGCTCGCCCAGTTCCGGGCCACGCTCGAGCCGGGGTGGATTCCCAGCCCGGCGGGTGACGATGTCCGCGCCCAGCTCGATGCCGCTGCGGAGACCGCCCGCGAGCCCTTGGCGGCAAAGCAGGTGGAGCGTGTTCTCCGGGAGGCCTGGGGCGCCGCGCCGGACCGCGAGCTCGACGAGCTCGACCTCGAGCCCGTCGCCGTGACTCCCGGCGCCCAGGTCCACCGCGGGATCCATGACGGCGCGCCGGTCGCGGTCAAGGTGCTCCGCGCAGGCCTGGCCTCGTCCGTGCGTCAGGACCTCACGTTGCTCGAGGCCCTCGCCGCGCCCCTCGGGGCAGCGTTCCCCGCCCTCGACACAGCGGCCGTGCTGCGGGAGATTCGCGAGCGCGTGCTCGAGGAGCTCGACCTCGAGAGTGAGGCCACCATGCAGCGGCGGTTCCACCGCGCGCTGCGATCCCACGCCTTCCTCAGCGTGCCCGCGCCGCTCACTCGCCTGTGCCACGAGGGCGTGCTCGTCAGCGAATGGGTCGACGGCGTTCCCCTCGACGAGGCCACCGATCCCGACCTCGCCACGGCCCGCTACGTCACCTTCGTCCTCGGCGCAGCGCACTGGGGTATCGCCTACGCCGACCCCCACCCCGACAACGTGCTCGTACGCCCGGACGGCGGGTTGGCCATCGTCGACTTCGGGGCCTGCCGGGCGATCGACCCGGACCGGCTCGCCGCGGCGACGGGCGTCCTGGACGCGCTCGCCCACGAGGACGAGAAGGCCTTCGCCGGGCACCTGGCGACGCTCGGTTGGCTCCCCTCCGAGCATGCGCCGGGCGCTCTCGTCCTCGCCCGCGCCGTGCTCGGCGACCTCCTCGCCGCCGGCCCCTCGCGCCTCGACAACGCGGCCGTGATCGCGGCGCGGGGCCGGTTGATCGAGCGCGCGCCGACGCTGGCCGGCCTGCTCCCGGCCGGCGCGCTGGCGCCCGAGGACCTATGGCCGGCGCGAGGCGTCGCCCAGCTGCTCGGCACCGTGGCCCGCGTTGGAGCGACCGCCGACTGGATCACCCTGGCCCTGGCCGCGCTGCGCGCCGGCTGGGGCTAGTCCAGAAGCCCGACGCGCTGCGCGCCGGCTGGGGCTAGCCCAGAAGCCCGACGCGCTGCGCGCGCTGAACGGCCTCGGCGCGGTTGCGGGCGTGGAGCTTGCGGTAGAGCGCGCTCGTGTGCTCCTTCACCGTGTGCGGCGAGAGGTAGAGGCGCTGGGCGATCTCACGGTTGGTCGACCCGGCGGCGATGAGCGTCAGCACCTCACGCTCTCGGTCGCTCAGGAGCGGTTCGGGCTGATCGGCCGTGGGCTCGAAGAGCGTGCGGCCGCTGCCCACCGCGCGCACGGCGGCCACGACCTCGCTGGCATCCCAGTCTTTGGAGACGAAGCCCGACGCCCCCGCGGCACGCGCGGCGGCGGGCGACATGCGTCCGGCGCCCGAGATGAGCAGCACCCGGGTGCCCGGAGACGCCGAGCGCAGCGACTCGCACAGGTCCGCGCCCGACTCCCCGGCCAGGAAGAGGTCGACGAGGGCGACGTCGGGCTCGTAGCGGCGGGCCAGCTCGAGCGCCTCCTCGCCCGTCCGCGCGGCCAGGCAGCGCTCGACCCAGGGCTGTTCGCCCAGGAGAACCCGGAACCCCCACTGGACGACCTCGTGGTCGTCGACGACGAGAACCCGCATCGGCCGGGGCGTCGAGGCGGTGGCGCCGCGGCGGGCACTCATGCCGACCCCGGGCCGAGGGGCACGACGAGACGCACCCGCCAACCCTCGCCGGCGCTCGGGCCGAACTCGACGACCCCCCCGTGCTGCAGCGCCTCGAACGCGGCCAGGCGCAGTCCCATGCCGGCGCCCCGGGCCCCGTGGCGGACGCCGTCGTTGCGGATCTCGAGCTTGAAGGTGTCGGCATCGCGGGACACGGCCGCGAGCACGTGGGTCGGCGCGGCGTGCTTGGTGATGTTCCGCAGCGCCTCGGCGAGCACGGACTGCGCGAGCGGCTCGACGTCGGGCGGGACCGCCACCTCGGGCGGCCAGTCGACCTCGAGGGGCAGCGTCCGGGCGCCGCGCACCCGCTCGAGCTCGGCGGCGAGCGTGGTCGCCGTCTCGGGGGGCAGCGGCGCAAGCGGCCGCTCGAGCGCGGCGCGAAGGTCGCTGATCGCCTCCTGCATCTCCACCCGGGCACGCTCGCGCCCCTCGCGATCGAGCGGCTGCTCGGCCGAGAGGGCGAGGGAGACGCCGAACAGACGCTGGAGCACGCGTTCGTGGATCTCGCGCGCGAGCTCGAGCCGTTCCCCCAGGTGGCGGGTGCGCTCCTGCTGACGGGTGGCGTTGCGTGCCGTGGCCACGAGCGCGGCCGTCTTGCCCAGCGTCCAGAGAAGATGACGCTCGCCGTCGGAGAGCTCGAACCGGCCGCCGCCCCGATCCGCGCAGATCACGCCGTAGGCGCGACCGGCCGCGGCCATCGGCGTGCACACGAGCGTGGTGATGCCGAGCACGCGGGCGTAATCCGCCGGCACCCACTCCTCGATCCGATCGGAGACGACGATGACCTCATCCTCGAGCAGGGCGCGCTGGGCGATGGGGGTGTTGACGAGCGTGGGCCGCAGGCTCGCCAGCTGCGGGAACGACGTCCCGTATGCCCCGACGGCGCGCACGCGGCGGCGCGCCGCGTCGGCGAGGAAGATCGCCGCCCGGCGCATCGTGGTCAGCCGGCAGATGGCCTCGCAGATCCGGTTGTAGAACTCGGTGGAGGAGGTGTCGGTGTCGATGTCGGCGAGCAGCTCGACGAACACCTCGAGCGGCTCGACCCCCGCGAACAGCGCCGCCGGGCGCTCGGCCGGCGGTGTGGCGCTGTCGACGTCGAGGTTCATCGTGGACCTGCCGGCGATTCTAGGAGCCGGCCGACCAGCGCCGCACCCTCGCGAGCCATGCGCGAGCGCGGGACGACGAGGTCGAAGCCGGCCTCGAGCGCGCGGGCGCGGACGTCGGCCTCGACGTGCGAGTAGAAGCCGAGCACGGGCAGCCCAGGCGACCGTACACCGGCGATGAGGTCGATGCGCTCGGCCGGGTCGAGGGTGAGATCGACGACGAGCCCCGCCGCATCGGGGAGCGCGCGACGCAGCGCCTCGACCTCCCCGGCGAGCACGCCCTCGTGTCCGGCCGCGGCCACCTCGGCGAGCACGCGCGAGCCGAACATGAGGTCGGGAACATAGGCGACGACGCGCGCCATCGCCCGGGACCGCGCCTACTGCGCGCGCGAGCGCATGAACTCGCGGCGGACCGACTCGGGACGACCCCACATCTGGACGACCTCGACGCGGCCCGTCCGCACCTCGCGCACGGCGATCTCACCGGCGATTCCCGCCTCGTCCAGCAGCCCCAGCGCGGCGTGCACGGGCGGAGCGGCCGTCGCGTGGCCGAAGCGATGGGCGACGAGGATCCGCCAGTGCCAGTCGTGCTTCGAGTAGGGCTGCGGGTTGCAGACGACGAGCATGACCGAGGCGTCGACGTAGCGGCGCTCGTCGAGGATGCGCAGGTCGAGCTCGAGATCCGTCCAGTCATCCGGGAGCGAATCGACGATTTCCGAGAAGGTGTCGGCCAGGGCCATGCTCAGCTCCCGAACAGTTGCTGGTAGATCAAGAACACGTTCAACACGGTGATGAGAAGGGCGACCGCGTAGGCGAGGCTCGTGGTCAGTCGCCCGTTGACGTGGACGCCCATGACCGAGCGGTTGCTCGTCAGCGCGACCAGGGGCAATAGGGCAAAGGGTATCCCGAAGGAGAGAACGACCTGGCTCAGCACGAGCGCGTTCGTGGGGCTGACGCCGAGGGCGAGGACGATCAGGGCCGGGGCCATGGTCACGGTCCGGCGCAGGACGAGGGGGATGCGGTAGTTGATGAAGCCGCTCATCACGACCTGGCCCGCGTAGGTGCCGACGCTCGAGGACGACGCGCCGGAAGCCAGCAGCGCGATGGCGAAGGCGAGCGCCGCACCCCCGCCGACGAGCCGGCCGAACTCGTGGTGGGCCTGCTGAATCGTGCTCAACCCGGACAGCGCGGGGGTGTGGAAGAGCTTGGCGGCCACCGCCAGCATGGCCAGGTTGATCACGCCGGCCACGCCGAGGGCGACGATCACGTCGATGCGCTCGAAGCCGAGCACGCGCCGGCGCTCGCCGTCGTCGCGTACCGGCATGCGCCCGTTCGTCAGGGCCGAGTGGAGGTAGATGGCATGGGGCATGACGGTCGCGCCGATGATCCCCACGCCGAGATAGATGAAGCTCGCCCCGTGCAGGCTGGGCAGGAGGCCGTGCAGCGATTCGTGGGCCGAGGGGCCGATCCGCAGCGTCTCGTAGAGGAACCCGGCGAAGATGATCCCCAGGAGCGCGGTGATGGCGAGCTCGAAGCGCCGGAAGCCGCGGCGCTGGAGGCCGAGGATGCCGAAGGCCAGAACGCCGGTGATGAGGCCGGCGATGAACAGAGGCACCCCGAAGAGCAGGTTGAGCCCGAGCGCCGCGCCGAGGAACTCGGCGATGTCCGTGGACATGGCCATGAGCTCGGCCTGCACCCACAGCGCCCGGCTGGCCCAGGCGGGGTAGCGCTCATGGCAGAGCTCGGGCAGGTTGCGATCGGTGGCGATCCCGAGCTTGGCGGACAGGTACTGGACCAGCATCGCCATGAGGTTGGCCAGCAGGACCACCCAGAGAAGCGCATAGCCGAACTTGGCCCCGCCCTGGACGTTGGTGGCGAAGTTGCCAGGATCGACGTAGGCGATGGCGGCCACGAAGGCGGGGCCGAGCATGGCCAGCGTGGCCCGCACCCGCCCGCGCGCGAGCAGGTGCTCCAGGGGCGACGGACCGACGAGCTCGTCGCGCAGGGCGACCGACGAGCCATCCGCGCCCGCGGCCTCGGCGACGGCCCGGGCGATGGAGGTGCGCACCGGCGTCACGCGCTGTCCTCCACCCGCATAGCGCGCGCGAGCGCGCCGCCGAGCACGTGCACCTGGTCGCCGAAGCGCACGAACAGCGGACCTTCGAAGGGCTGCTTGTCGATGACCTCGAAGGCATCGCCGGGGGCGATGCCGCGCTCGGCCAGGAAGCGGAGCATGTCCGGGTCGGAATCGGAGATCCGCGCGAAGCGCCCACTGGCGCCGGCCTCGAGCGTCTGGAGGCTCCGGCTCGGACCCTCGTTGATCGTGAGATCACGGGTCGGGATGGGGTCCCCGTGGGGGTCGTGGGTCGGGTTCCCGAGCTTGGCCGCGATGAGCTCCTCGAGCTCGTCGGAGAGGACGTGCTCGAGCACCTCCGCCTCGTCGTGCACGCGGTCCCAGGGCACGCCGAGGCTCTCGAAGAGATAGAGCTCGAGGAGCCGGTGATGGCGCATGACCTCGAGCGCCACGCGGCGACCGCTCTCGGTCAGGGTCACGCCCTTGTAGGGGCGGTGCTCAACCAGGCCGAGCTCGCCGAGACGCTTGACCATGCCCGACGCGGAGGCCGCGGTGACGCCGAGTCGCTCGGCCAGGGCGGTCGTGCTCACGGCATCTTCCTCGCGCTGTTGAAGCGCGTAGATGGCCTTCGCGTAGTCCTCGATGGCCGAGGAGCGGTGCAGCCGCTCTTCGGCGAAGGGATGTTCCTGTTCCTGGGCGGACATAAGGGTAATTATGGCATGCCGAAATTTCGGTTACGTCCTGTTAATCGGCAGGGGGCTGCCTATCCTCAAGGGGTGAGCTCCGTCACGACGCTCGATGCCGACTACCGGACCATCACCGAGGCATGCGGCGTGCTCGACCGCTCCGAGCGCGGCAAGCTCGCGCTCTCGGGACCCGATGCCAAGGCCTTCCTTCAGGGCCAGGTGAGCAACGACGTCGTGAGCCTGATCCCGGGGACCGGCTGCTACGCCGCCTTTCTCACGCCCAAGGGAAAGATGCTCGGAGATCTGCGCATCCTCGATACCGGCGAGGAGCTGCTTCTCGACACCGAGCGCAGCGCCCTCCAGGCCCTGTTCAACATGATCCGGCGCTTCAGCCTCGGCTTCGACGTCGCCCTCCACAAGCGCACCCTCGAATGCGGCCTCCTCTCCCTGCTCGGCCCCGAGACGGCCGCGGTGGCCGGGACGGCCACGCTCGCGGAACGGGAGGACTCCCACACCACGACCGGCGTCGAGGGCATCGCCGCCCGCGCCATCCGCACCGACACCGGCATCGATCTGCTGTGCGCCGCACAGGACACCGTCCCGCTGCTCGAGGCGCTCGCGAGCCGCGGAGCCACGACGGTCAGCGAGGAGGCGGTCGAGTGCCTGCGCATCGAACACGGTCGCCCCCGCTATGGCATCGACCTCGACGAGACGGTCATCCCCCAGGAGGCCGGTCTCAACGCCCGAGCGGTCTCCTTCACCAAGGGGTGCTACGTCGGGCAGGAGACGGTGGCCCGCCTCTACCACCGCGGCAAGCCCAATCGCCACCTTCGCGGTCTCCAGGCCGTCGCGTCCGTCGCTCCGGGCGACGCGGTCTCGGCCGGGGAGCGCATCGTGGGCGCCGTGACGAGCAGCGCTGTCTCCCCCCGCTTCGGGCCGCTCGGCCTCGCCATCGTGCGCCGCGAGGCCGCCGTGGGCTCAGAGGTGAGCGTCGGCGCCGACGGGGTGAGCGCCACGATCGTCGAGCTCCCCTTCGTCTGAGCCGGCGCCTGCGGCCGGAAGGCCAAGCTCCGCGGCCAAGCGGGCGCAGTCGTCCTCGTCCGGCGCCGGGTCGAGCTCGAGGCGGCGCAGATCCGGATGGGAGGCGAGATAGGTGGCGATGAGCCGCACCTCGTCGATCTCGCCGGGCGGCACGTGGGCGCCGAGCTCACGCCTGCCCCCGCGCGCCAGCGCCGCCTGGGTTCGGGCCTCGAGCTCGCCGGCGTCGCGCACGGCGCCCCAGTCCGCGAGGCGGCCGCCGACGAGCCAGAAGAGGTCGTAGCGCGGCTCGACGGGGTGCGGGGCGATGATCAGGCGCGGACGGGTATGCGTCGCCTCGAGCACGCCGCCGAGACCGCGGAAGATCGCTTTCAGGCGCCCCGCGCGCCGGCGCAGCCAGATCGCGCGCTCGAAGCGCTGCTCGGCTGCCGCCGCGCGCATCTGGCCGTAGACGTGCGCGAGCATCTGCTCCCCGGCGTCGCCCGACGCGACGAACATGGCCAGCGCGGCGTCGAGCCGGCGGCGATAGAGATTCGGGTCGAGATCGCCCAGACAGGGAGAGAGGCAGCGCCCCATCTGGCCGTACGCGCTCGGATAGGGGCGTGACGGAAGGCGCCGCCCGCAATGGCGCAGCCCGAAGAGCGAGTCGAGCTGCTCGACGAGCTCGAGCGCGAGCCGCCGCCCCCGGAGCGGGCCGATCGAGACCGCGTGGCCGGACGCCGGCTCGGCCGCGACCTCAAGAATCGGAAACGGGATGTCGAGCCGGCAGCGGATGTACACCAGCCGGTCGTCGCGGCGGGTGAGGCGGACGTTGCCGGGCGGGTGCAGCTGCTTGATGAGGCGGTTCTCGAGCACGAGAGCGCCGAGCTCGGAGTTGGTGGCGCGGTAGTCGACCACGGACGCGTGCTCGCGCCAGTCGGGGCGCCCGCCATTGCCCGAGACCGGCGGGGCTGCCGGGGCGAAGTGCGCTCGCGCGCGGCTCTTGATCGAGACCGACTTCCCGACGTAGAGCGTCGAGCCGTCGGCGTCGCGGAAGAGATAGACGCCGGGGTCGCGGGGGAGCTCGCCGAAGTCGAGCTCGGGCGCGCGCGACCGGGGCAGGGCGAGCCCGAGCTGACGCATCTGAGCCCGGGTCGGCGCTGCCGCATGGCCCGCAAGCCGCCGCCGGCGCGGCCGACGCGGGCGCTGGAGCGCGATGGCATCGGCCACGGTGGCGGCATTCGCGCACAGACGCGGGAAGAGCGCGCAGAGCACGCGCGCGCACGTCTCGGCATCGGCGAGAGCGCGATGGACGGTTTCGACCTCGATGCCGAGCGCTTCGGCGAGGACGGCGAGCTTACGTCCCTGCTGCAGGGGCAGGAGCACGCGCGCCAGCGCGGCCGTGCACAGCACGGGCGGATCCGGCCACTCCCGGCCGATGCGCTCGAACGCCTGACGGAGCACGCGGCGGTCGAAGGGCGCGTTGTGGGCGACCAGCACGCGCCCTTGAAGGCGCGCCTCGAGCTCGGGCAGCACCTCCTCGAGCGACGGCGCCCCATCGACCATCGCCTGCGTGATTCCGGTCAGGCGCTGGATCCCGCGCCGCAGCGGCACGTTGCCGTGCACGAGCGAGCTCCACCGGTCGTGCAGCTCGCCACCCCCGACGAGCACGGCGCCGACCTCGGTGAGCTCGCACGCGTCGCCGCTGAGACCGTTGGTCTCGGTGTCGAGCACGAGGAACTCGGCGGAGGCGATCGGATGCTCACGGAGAGGCAGATGAGCGTTGATACGCCGAGGGCCGGACGCGATGCAATCGCCCCTGCAGGACGGCCGGTTCCGCTCGCGAAGCAGGCCAGGTTAGATCTCTGTTGAAGAAGCCGACGTGCCTGGCTTGATGACCGCTACGAAGGGTAGGATCGGCTCACCCGACCTGGAAGGAGTCGTGAGGTGACTGCTATCGCTCAAGATGACGAGAAGCTTCGCGAGCTCGACGCGGGCACCCGTCGCGCCTGGACGGTCTACAGCGAGCGCGTCCGCGACCTCCACGGCGAGGAGTACGAGCGCGTCGAGCAGGAGTGCTGGGCGGAGCTGCAGAGCGAGCTGAGACGACTGGCCCGCCGCCGTCAGCTGCTCAGCTATACCTCCGCCTGACCGACGGCGAGGACACGAAGGCGACGGCACACGACATGGCGCCGCCTGGACACTCGCCTCAGGAGCGATGGTCAGTTAAGGTTCGGCCAGACCGGGGTCACGGCAGCTCGATGGCTGTGCGTAACACTGGCCGAGAGGAGACGCTGGTGCACATGCGCAGGACCATGATGGGGCTGGTGGCGGTGACGACGCTGGCGCTCAGCGCATGCGGCGGTTCGACGAAGTACGTCAACAAGCCGAAGCCGGCACTGCCGATCAACCTGACCGTCTACATCGGGGACTCCAAGGTCTCGGTGTCGCCCACTGCGGTGGGGGCCGGCCCCGTGACCTTCGAGGTCACCAACCAGTCCTCGAAGGCCCAGTCGTTCGTCATCTCCTCCTCGGCGGGCTCGCTCGCCAGTACCGGGCCGATCAATCCGCAGGGCGCCGCTCAGGTCAGCGTCAACCTGAGCCAGCCGGGCACGTATACCGTGAGCACGGGTAACGCCCCATCCACCGACGCCTCACTGAACGGGCCGAGCGCGCCTCAATCGGCGACGGTTCGGGTCGGGTCGGCCCGGCCGCCCGCCGGCGGAACGCTGCTCTACCCCTAGAAGTTCGTACGCTCGCTCGGGGGCATGAGCGCCCCCAGCTTGCGGAGCGGCGCGCCACGCTGCTGGAATGTCCGAAGCTGGCCGCCTGCCGTACCTGAGCGGGAGTGACACGTGACCGAGAGATTTGCTGCCCACCGCCACCGCTTCGTGACCGAGGAGAACAGCCGCTGGTGGACGCTCGCCGCCATGTGCTTTGCGCTCTTCATGGTCATGCTCGACAACACGGTCGTCAACGTGTCGCTGCCCTCGATCCAGCGCGACCTCCACGCCTCGCTCTCCTCGCTCGAGTGGACCGTCAACGCCTACACCCTGACCTTCGCGGTGCTCATGGTCACCGGCGGCCGACTCGGCGACATCTTCGGCCGGCGCAGGCTCTTCCTCTTCGGCGTCGTCGTCTTCGGCGCCTCGAGCCTGGCGATCGGCTTCGCGCCGAGCGACGCCGCCCTCGTCGGCTTCCGCGCCGTGCAGGGGGTCGGCGCCGCGTTCATGATGCCCGCCACCCTGTCGATCATCACCCAGACCTTTCCCCCCGAGCAGCGGGGCACCGCGATCGGCACGTGGGCCGGTGTGAGCGCCATGGCCCTGGCCATCGGGCCGGTGCTCGGCGGGTTCCTCACCGAGGACGTCGACTGGCGGGCCATCTTCTTCATCAACCCGCCCATCGCCGTCGTCGCCGTGGCCGTCACCCTGTTCGCGGCCCACGAGTCGCGCGACGAGACCGTCGACCGGTCGGTCGATATCCCGGGCATCGTCGCCATCACCGCGGGCCTGACCGCGCTCGTGCTCGCGCTCGTCGAGGGCAACTCCTGGCACTGGGGCTCGACGCGAGTCGTGCTCCTGCTCGTCGTCGCCGCCGCGGGGCTCGGCGGCTTCGCCGTCATCGAGATGCGCGTGCGCGCGCCGATGGTCAACTTCGACTTCTTCCGCTCTCGCTCGTTCCTGGGAGCGAACATCGTCGGCTTCTTCGTCAGCTTCGCGATGCTCGCTCAGTTCTTCTTCCTCGCCCTCTATATGCAGAACATCCTCCATTACTCCCCGCTCCAGGCGGGCATCCGCTTCCTGCCCTCTACGCTCATCCTCGTCGTCATGGGGCCTCTGGCCGGCCGGCTCACCGATCGCGTCGGACCCCGCCCGCTCATGGTCCTCGGACTCGTGCTCGTGTCCGCGGCGATCTATCTTCAGACCGGGATCACCGTGCACACGACGTACCTGCGCCTGCTGCCCGGATTCGTCCTCATGGGCATGGGCATCGGGCTCGTCATGTCGCCGATGAGCACCGCGGCCATGAACTCGGTCGATCGCACGAAGGCCGGGGCCGCGTCGGGTGTGCTCTCGATGAGCCGCATGGTCGGGGGCACCTTCGGGGTGGCCGTGATGGGCGCGCTCATCGCCGCGCTCGGCCGCCACCAGCTCGATCAGCGCCTCCCCCAGGTGCCGGCCTCCACCCGCGCGGCGCTGGCCAATGCGCTCGGCAGCGGCGGCAGCGTCCAGAGCCACGCGGCCCCCTCGGACATCGTCTCGGCGGTGCGCGAGGCGTTCGTGTCCGCCCTCGGGTCGGGTCTGTTCATCGGCGGCACGGCGACCCTGTGCGGCGCCGTCGCCGCCTGGTTCCTCATCGAGAAGAAGCTCTCCGGACCGACCGCCCGGGCCGCTGCCGGGCGCGCCCCCGAGGAGCCGCGCGAGCCCGTCGAAGCGGCGATCTGAGCCGAAGCCACGGCAGGCTCCCCGGCGGCCCGACTCCTTTACGATTGCCAATCCCCTCGATCCCCGACCAAGCGAGGCACCGTCAGTGGCCGTCGATCTGAGCCAAGTCGCACACGTGGACACCCAACCCGGCGAACTACCGGACACGATGGCGGCATGGGTGATCCGCCAGGAGCGCGAGGGCGAGCCGACCGAGGCCTTCCAGCTCGAGGAGATCGAGGTCCCGGAGCCCGGCGCCTTCGAGGTCATCGTCCGGGTCATGGCCGCCGGGGTGAACTTCAACAATGTGTGGGCCGCGCTCGGCGAGCCCGTCTCGGTGTTCGGCTATGGCGACCACCCACAGTACGGCCATCACATCGGCGGCTCCGACGCCTCGGGCATCGTGTGGACGGTCGGCGAGGGCGTGACCCGGTGGAAGCCGGGCGACGAGGTCGTCATCCATTGCAACCAGGCCTCCTACGAGGATCCCGAGGTGCACGGCCTCGACCCGCTGGCGGCGCCGTCGCAGCGCATCTGGGGCTACGAGACGACGTGGGGCTCGTTCGCCCAGTTCACCAAGGTCCAGGCCCAGCAGCTCCTCCCCCGGCCCCAGAACCTCTCCTGGGAGGAGGCGGCGTCCTACGGGCTGACGTACTTCACCGCCTACCGCATGCTCATCACCCAGTGCGATCTGCAGGCCGGCCACCGGGTGCTCATCTGGGGCGCCGCCGGCGGGCTGGGCGTGTTCGCCACCCAGCTCTGCGCGCTGACCGGAGCCGACTGCGTGGGGGTCGTCTCCAGCGAAGAGAAGGGCGAGCTGGTCAAGCTGCTCGGGGCGGTCGGCTACGTCAACCGCGACGAGTACGCGGGGATGATGCGCCGCGGTGGCGAGACGCCCGAGGAGGAGAAGGCTCGCTTCAAGGAGTCGCGCCGCTTCACCAAGGCGATCACCGAGATCCTCGGCGGCCCGCCCGACATCGTCTTCGAGCACGTCGGAAAGGCCACCTTCCCGACCTCGGTGCTCGCCGTCAAGCCGTTCGGCAAGGTCGTCATCTGCGCGGGGACGACCGGCTACAACCTCGATTTCGACGTCCGCTACCTGTGGATGCGCCAGAAGCAGATCATCGGCTCGCACTTCGCCAATGCCTATGAGTGCATGAAGGCCAACGAGCTCATCGAGGAGAGCAAGGTCCGTCCGGTGCTCTGGCGGACCATGGGGTTCGAGGGCGTGCCCGAGGCCCACCAGCTCATGAGGGACAACAAGCACCTGGGCAAGATCGCCATCCTGGTCGGCGCGACCGAGGAGGGCCAGGGCAAGGCCCAAGAGGGTCCGGGTGCCATCTACGCGGAGGTGGGAGCTTAGTCATGGCCGGAGTCGTGTACGTCCAGTGGTACGCCACCTTGTTCCGCGGCGACTGGCTCGCCGAGGAGATCTCGCATGCCGCCGCGCTCTCACTGCGCTACGGCGCCACCCAGTACCAGGTCCATCGCTCGCGTGACGACATGTACCGGATCACCCAGATGACCTGGTTCGAGTCCAAGAACGACTGGTATCGCTACTGGGACGGCCCGGAGATGATCGAGTTCCGCCGGCGCAATTCCGGGCGCTTCCAGATCCCGATCACCTACGTGTGGTACGACGAGCTGGCCTCGGGTGCCCTGGGGCCGGAGGTCGGGCTGGAGCCCACGGCACCCGAGCCCGAACCGGAGCCCATCGTCCACCACGTCTGAGGCGCGGCCGGCGGCTCACTTCCTCCGGACCCGGAGCGCGACGGCGAGCCAGAAGCGCTCCTCGGGATCCTCGAGCCGGTCACCGAACAGCTCGCGGAGCCGCGCGAGTCGGTAGCGCGCGGTCTGCGGGTGGACCCCGAGCCGGTCGGCGACGGCCCCGAGACGGCCCTGCTCGGCCAGCCACGCCTCGAGGGTCGCGGTGAGGCGGGTGCGGGCGCCGGCCGAGAGATCGGCCAGCGGCGCCAGGCGATCGTTCGCCAGCTGCTCGGAGAGCATCGCGTCGCCCGCCAGCAGCAGCTCTCCGGCCTGCTCGCGGGCGGCCACCAGCTCGGGCTCGCGTCCGGCGGCGAGCGCCAGCGCGGCCTGCGCGTGGGCGAAGCTGAGCGCCGCCTGGGGCCAGGCCACGGTCAACCCGAGCCCCGCGTGGGCGCCGGCCTCGAGGACGGCCCGGCGCACCTGGGCGTGCCGCCCGGGACCATCCGGGTCGGGGATGATCGCGCACACGAGCTCGCCCAGCGTCTCGGCGATCACGTCCGGGGGTAGGTGCGCCGCGACGGACTCGCGCCGGGGCCCGGCCACGACGAGCACGGCCATCGTGCGGGGAAGCGCCCAATCGGCCTCGGTGGCCACGGCCTCGACAGCCGCCGGATCCGGTGCCGGGTCGCGCACGAGCACGCGGACGAGGCGCCGGCGGCGGAGCTGGGCCTCGCTGGCCGCCGCCGACTGCTCGAGCGCGTGTCCCTCGGCGGACTCGGCCGACAGCACGTCGATGTAGGCGAAGATCGACTCCGCGAGGAGGTAGAGCGTCTCTGGCTCGAGACCGGCCTCGTCGCCGATGGCGGCGAATCGGCGCCAGGCGACCCGGGCCCCGACTCGGTAGGCGCTCAGGAGCGAGTCGAGGCTGCGCCCCGCCCGCATCTCCCCGCGCCCGAGGAGGCGGTAGACGTCCCGGCGCGCCACCGGCCCCGAGGCTTCGATCTCGGCGAGCAGGTGGCGCAGCGCCTCCTGGACCCCGGCCCGGATGCCTTCCCCGAACGGCCCCTCGAGCGGGCGGCCGTAGGCGGGCACCGTGCGGACGGCCTCGATCATCTCATCGGCGATGGTGTCGATGTGAGGCCGGAAGACGGTTACGATTCCCGCCGGAAGTTCGTGCCAGGGCTGATCGGCCATATCTTGTGCGATTCGTACAAGATCAGGTACTTGGGTGCTGCCAACCCTAGGAGAAAATCATTCCGAACCGGCCTATCCTGGCTACAGAATGACGCGCGCGCACAAGCTAACCAACCTCATCGGCGTCCCCATGCCCCTGGTGGGCGTCGGCATCGCCATCGTTTTGCTCTGGAATCGAGCCATCGGCCCACTCGAGCTGAGCCTCATGATCGGCCTCTACATCATCACCTGCCTCGGGGTGACGCTCGGCTATCACCGTATGTTCACCCACCGCGCGTTCGAGTCCTCCCGGGCGTTCCGGACGATCATCGGCGTGCTCGGCTCGATGGCCGTGGAGGGCTCGGTCATCACCTGGGTCGCCGATCACCGCAAGCACCACGCCTTCACCGACCAGGAGGGCGACCCGCACTCCCCGCACCTGAGCGGCGAGGGGTTCTGGGGCTCGGTCAAGGGCCTGTGGCACGCCCATGTGGGCTGGCTGTTCGAGAGCGTGGGCACGGCCGAGCGCGAGCGCTTCGCGTCCGACCTCCTGAAGGACCGCGCCCTGCGCTTCGTCGACAAGACCTTCGGGCTGTGGGTGCTGCTCAGCTTCGCCATCCCCTTCGGCCTCGGCTGGGCGATCGGCGGCGGCCTGGGGACCGCGCTGACCGCGCTGCTCTGGGGCGGCTTCGTACGCGTGTTCCTCCTGCACCACGTCACGTGGTCGATCAACTCGATCTGTCACTTCTTCGGACGTAAGCGCTTCGACGTCGAGGACGAGTCGCGCAACGTCTTCTGGCTCGCGCCGCTGTCCATGGGCGAGGCCTGGCACCACAACCATCACGCCTTTCCCACCTCCGCGTTCCACGGGCTCCGCCGGTGGGAGCGCATCGCCGACCCGACCGGCCTTCTGATCGCCCTGCTCGAGAAGCTCGGGATCGTCTGGAACGTCGTGCGGATCAGCCCGGAGCGCCAGCTGGCCAAGACCCTCATGCCTGCGCCCAAGGGCGGCGGCGGCGTCCCGGCGACCGAAGCCCGCTAAGGCGAGCCCCCGACCACCCGAGCACCCGAGCACCCGAGCCGAGAGAAACCGGAGGCTCCTTAAGCTAATTCCGCCGGAATTAGCCGGTTTCTCTTTAAGCTAATTCCGCAGGAATTAGCCGCCCTCGAGGGGCGCCAACGTCAGCCCGGCGTCGTCGAGCTGGGTCCAGTACTGCTCGGCGTCCTCGCGGGAGCCACTCCACACGATGGCCAGGCCAGTGTTGTGGATCCGGTCGGCAAAGCGGTAGCCCTCGGCCAGCGTCACTCCGGGGATGACGCGCGCGAGCGTCTCGGCGACGTGGTCGAACGTGTTGTGATCGTCGTTGAGCACGACGACCCGCCAGAGACCGCCAACCCCACTCCCCGGACCACCGACTCGAGGCAGCTCGATGGTCTGCGCCATGGCTTTCAGGATAAGCCCCGAACCTGCCGGACGCACGATGTGGCTGGAAAATTGGCTAGCCGGCCCGCTTGCGCCAGTAGCGCTCCAGCCCTTGATAGAGCTGGTCGGGCGGGGCCGCCTGCGTGTATGCGGGCGCGAGGTCGGCCGGCGCGCCGGCGGCGATCTCAGCCTCGATGGCGGCGATGAACCCGGCCTGGTCGTGGTCACGGGCGAGCGCCGCCCAGCTCTCCAGTCGCCGCGCCACTTCGTGCAGCTGGGCTTCGACGTCCTCGCTGGAACCGAAGTGGGTCATGGCCAGCCGTTCGGGGCGCCATGCGGCGACCCGGCCGAGCGACTCCTCCCACGCCTCGAGGTCGATGTCGGGCGGAGGCGTGGGCGGGATCGTCACGGCCGCGCCGATCCGCACACCCCCGACGTCGCCCACGAACGCCGTGCGGCCGTGGAGGTAGGACACATGATGGGAGGCGTGCCCGGGGGTGTAGGCGACCTCGAAGCGGTCGTCCAGGAGGCGCTCGCCGCCGACGAGCTCCCGGAGGTTGCGTTCGGGGACCGGGACCATCTCACCCCACAGACGGTCCATGTCCTCACCGTAGAGCCGCCGGGCGCTGACGAGCAGCCGCGAGGGATCGGCCAGGTGGGGCGCGCCGATCTCGTGGACGTAGACCTCGAGGTCGGGCCAGCGCTCGACGAGCGCCCCGGTGGCGCCCGCGTGATCGAGGTGGATGTGGGTCAGGAGAATCGCCCGGGGGCGCTCATCCGCGAGCTCGCGCAGGAGCGTGTCGAGGCACGAGCTCGGACCGGGATCGATGATCACGCCGTCGACGAGCCAGCTCCCGATCACGCAGGGGCGGCCGAGGTGAAGCGCGTCGATCAGGCGCACAGTGCGTCCCTCACGCGTCGGGGCTGGGGCGATCCGCCCCCGGCTCTGGCTCGGGCGCGGGTTCGGCACCCGGCTCGGGCTCGAGCTCGGCCTCGGGCTCGCCCTCGGCCTCGTCGGCGGCGAAGGCGAGTGGGAAGGCCGCCGTGGCCGCCGTCTCCTCGGACTCGTCGAGCTGGCCGGGCTCCTCCGGGACGGGAGCGCCAGGCACGCCGGCCACAAGCGTCTCCGCAGCGGACTCCTCCGCCGGGAAGCGCTCGGCCGCGGACTCGGCGAGGGCGACGAGCTGGCGGGCCAGCTCCCGCGTGTCTTCGACGATCCGGTGGCGCTCGGCCCAGATACGGTCGGTCTCGGCGTCGAGTTCCTTGAGGGAGGCGTCCGCCGCGGCGGTGATCCGCGCGGCTTCCTGGCGGGCGGATTCGAGCCGGTCCTCGGCCTCGGTGCGCGACTGGGCGGTGATCTGGGCGGCCGTCTCATGCGCCCGCTGCAGGATCCCAGACACCTCCTCGCCGACCCGCTCGAGCGCGCGCCGCACGGCCGCCTCGGGGGAGCGGGTGGCCGTCAGCTCGGCCACGAGCTGACTCGTCTTGCGGACGTAGGCATCGACGGCGATCCGGTCATAGCCACGCAGGACGAGCGGAAAATCGACGTCGGCGGCGACCGGCAGGGGGTCGTCCGGAAGCGTCGCCAACGGCGCGGTGATCTCCTGGATCAGGGCGTGCTCGGAGGAGGCTGAGCTTTGATCGGGCATGCCTTGACCTTACCCCAGACCCATACAATCCGGGCATGTCGCAGACGCCTTCTCCCCGGCTGCCCGAGCGCGATCGTCCCTGGATGATGCGCACCTACGCCGGGCATTCGGACGCCCGGCGCTCGAACGAGCTGTATCGCCGGAACCTGGCCAAAGGCCAGACCGGACTTTCGATTGCGTTCGACCTTCCGACCCAGACGGGCTACGACCCCGATCACGAGTTGGCGCGCGGCGAGGTGGGCAAGGTGGGCGTCTCGGTCGCTCACAAGGGCGACATGCTGACCCTGGTCGAGGGCATCCCGCTGGACCAGATGAACACCTCGATGACGATCAATGCGACCGCGGCGTGGCTGCTGGCCCTGTACGTCGTGGCCGCCGAGGCGCACGAGGTGCCCGAGTCCAAGCTCCAGGGCACGACCCAGAACGACATCCTCAAGGAGTACCTCAGCCGCGGGACCTACGCCTTCCCACCGGGGCCGAGCATGCGGCTGATCGCGGACACGATCGCCTACACGGTCACCCACATCCCCAAGTGGAACCCGATCAACATCTGCTCCTACCACCTGCAGGAGGCGGGCGCGACGCCCGTGCAGGAGATCGCTTACGCGATGAGCAACGCCATCGCCGTCCTCGACGCCGTCCGTGAGCGCGTCCCCAGCGACCTCATGGGCAGCGTGTTCGGCCGGATCTCCTTCTTCGTCAACGCCGGCGTGCGCTTCATCGAGGAGCACGCCAAGATCCGCGCCATGGCTCAGCTCTGGGAGGAGCTTGGCCGTGAGCGCTACGGCGTTCAGGACGAAAAGCACCGCCGCTTCCGCTACGGGGTCCAGGTCAACTCGCTCGGCCTCACCGAGGCCCAGCCCGAGAACAACGTCTACCGCATCGCCCTGGAGGCGCTCGCGGTGACGCTGGGGCGCAGCGCCCGCGCCCGCGCGCTGCAGCTCCCGGCCTGGAACGAGGCCCTCGGCCTCCCGCGGCCCTGGGACCAGCAGTGGTCGCTGCGGCTGCAGCAGATCCTCGCCTACGAGACCGACATACTCGAGTACCCGGACATCTTCGAGGGCTCGAAGGTCATGGAGGACCTGGTGGCCGAGCTCGTCGATGGCTCCCGGGCGGAGCTGTCGCGCGTGGCCGAGCTCGGCGGTGCCGTGGAGGGCGTGGACTACATGAAGGCGGCGCTCGTCGAGTCTCATCGCGAGCGGTGGCGGCGAATCGAGTCCGGCGAGCTCACCGTCGTGGGCATGAACCGCTTCGAGGCGACCGAGCCGAGCCCGCTGACCTCCGATCAGGACGGCGGGATCCTCGTCGTCGACCCACAGGTCGAGGCCGACCAGCGTGCGGCGCTCGAGCGCTGGCGCTCCGAGCGCGATCAGCCGGGGGTGGACGCGGCGCTGGCCGAGCTCGCGCGGGTCGCCCGCGACACGGGCGAGAACATCATGCCCGCCACCATCGCCGCCGCCCGGGCGGGCGCGACGACGGGCGAGTGGGCCCAGACGCTGCGCGAGGCCTTCGGCGAGTACCGGGCGCCCACCGGCGTGGGCGAAGCCGCCGCGGTCTCGAGCGAGGACGTGGCCGAATTGCGCGAGGAGGTCGAGCGGGTCAGCGACGCCCTCGGCCGCCGTCTCAAGTTCCTCGTCGGCAAGCCCGGGCTCGACGGTCATTCCAACGGCGCCGAGCAGATCGCCGTCCGCGCCCGCGACGCCGGCATGGACGTGGTCTACGAGGGCATCCGCCTGACCCCGTCGCAGATCGCGAACTCGGCCGCCCAGGAGGGTGTCCACGTCATCGGCCTCTCGATCCTCTCGGGCTCGCACCGCGAGCTCATTCCCAGCGTGCTCGAGGCGCTGCGCGAGGCGGGCGTCGGCGAGGTGCCCGTCGTGGTCGGGGGGATCATCCCGGCGGCGGACGCGGCCTCACTGCGCGACGCCGGCGTGGCGGCGGTCTACACGCCCAAGGACTGGGATCTCAACCAGATGATGCGCGACATCGTCGGCCTCGTGGCCCAACGCCACGATGTCGCCGTGGGCGCTTGACGGAGCCCAGCGCGGCCGGCGGCCGCGAGCTGGCCGCCCGCCTGCGGGCCGGCGATCTCGGCGCCGCGCCCGCCGTCCTCAACCTCGTCGAGAGCCGCACCCCGGCGGCGCGCGAGCAGACCGCTGCGCTGCTCGCCGAGCTCTCCCCCGCCGCCCTCGGCGGCGAGGCGCCCGCGCACGTGGTCGGGATCACCGGGCCGCCGGGAGTGGGAAAGTCCTCGCTGCTCTCCCGGCTCGTGGCGGAGTGGCGCGACCGCGGCCGCTCGGTCGCGGTGCTGGCGGTCGACCCGAGCTCGCGCCGCTCGGGCGGCTCTCTACTCGGGGACCGGGCCCGGATCGAGGTCGATCCCGGCGACGCGTCGGTCTTCGTGCGCTCGACCGCCGCGGCGGACCGGCTCGGCGGCCTCGCCCCGGCCACCCGTGCGGCCTCCAGCGCGCTGGCCGCCGCCTTCGACGTCGTGGTCATCGAGACGGTCGGGGTCGGCCAGTCCGAAACCGAGGTGGCCGACGTGGCCGACACGGTGGCCGTGGTCGTGCAGCCCGCCTCGGGCGATGTCCTGCAGTTCCTCAAGGCGGGGATCATGGAGGTCCCCGACGTGCTCGTCGTGACCAAGGCCGACCTCGGCGCAGTGGCGACCCGGGCGATGGCCGACCTGCGCAGCGCGCTGCGCTCGCTCGGGTCACGTCAGACTCCGCTCGTGGCCGTGTCCTCGGCCCCGCCTCCGTCGGGCATCGGCGAGCTCGCCGACGCTCTGGACGGCCACCGCGCGGGGCTCGACCTGAGCGCCCGGCGCGAGCGCGCACGCCGCATGCACGCCCTCGCCGACTTCATCACCGAGCACGGCGAGCGGGGCCTGCGCGCGCTCGGGGGCCGCCGCGCCGCCGAGCGGTGGCTGACCGAGCAGGACCCAGGCCTCGGCGTGCCCGGGCTGATGCGTGCGCTCGAGCGCCGCGCGGGCTAGCGGATCAGCCCGCCGACCAGTGCTCGATGACCGCGGCGGGGAACCCGTTGGCTGAGGTGTCCTGGCCGACCGCTGTACAGGTGAACGGCGTCGCACACGCCACGCTCGTCAGCTCGACTCCGCGATCCCCCGTCGGCGTGTGCTGAAGCTGCCAGCTCACGCCGTTCGATCGCTCCGCGATCGTGCCCTGCGCTCCGTGCAAGCCCACGGCCGTGCAGAGCGCGGCACGCGGGCAGGAGACGCCGAGCAGCTCAGTCGAACCAATGTTTGAGGCGTTCTCCAGCGACCAGGCACCCCCGGCTTCGCCCTCCGCCAGCGCCATATTGGCGGACGGGCCGGTGAGCGTGCCGGTGAAGCCGACCGCCTGACAGACCGCCCCCGCCGTGCACGCCACGGCGTTCAGTTGGCTGACCTGGACGCCGGCTCCGAGCGGCGCGGACGTCTCGGCCGTCCACCTCGTCCCGTCCCAGTGCACCACGGCGGCCTCCTGCCCGGCGGCGGTGGGCCCGCTTCCCACCGCGGTGCAGTCGTCGGTCGCGGCGCACGCGACGCCGAGCAGCTCGGTGATCGACGCGGGGACGGCCTCGACCGTCCACACGTGCCCGTCCCAGCCCTCGGCCAGGCCGGTCCCGTTGGCACGAAAGGAGGTGCTGAGCCCCACCGCTTGGCAGGCGGTGGCGGATGCGCAGGAGACGGCGAACAGGGCATTCGCCGCGCCCGGAGGGTTCGGCGCCGTCTGGGACTGCCAGGCGCTTCCGTCCCACCGCTCGACGAGCACCGACCCGGAGGCCGGGGTGACGCTCGATCCGACGGCGATGCACGAGCCGGCGGAGGGGCAGGAGATCCCGGCAAGTGCGTTCATCGCGCCGGATGGGGCGGCCACCTGATCCAGAGTCCAGGATCCATGACCGCTGCGATGCTCGGCAAAGACACCGTCAGGGTCCAGCGATGACGTCGTAGAACTCGTGCCCACAGCGGCGCAGAACGTCTCCTGAGGGCACGACACGCCGGTGAGCAGGGGATTCTGCGCGGGAATCGTCGGGCTGGGCGCGATCGTCCAGCCGCCGGGAGCCGCGGCCGCCGAGCCGACGGCTGCGAGGCAGCCAAGACCGGCAGCGAGGACGCTGAGGGCCGCTCTGCGCATGGCTCAGGCAGCCACGATAGACGAGCCGTGGGGCTCGGACAACCGCGCGCGGCCGCGGCCGGCGCTCCCCCGCCCCTCGCCGCCGATCAGCCGCTCTTCGAGGGCGGCGGCGACCAGTGCTCCACGAGGGGTGTGGTCGTGTTGCTGATCACGTCGGTCACGCCGCCGACCGCGGTGCAGCTCTTCGCGCCCGGACAGGACACCGAGGCGAGCACGGCGCCCTGCGTCGCGTCCGTCGGGGTCGTCTGCTGGCTCCAGCTCGCGCCGTCGAAGCGCATGGCCACGGTCCCCGCCGAGCTCAGGCCGACCGCCGTGCAGAGGCTGTGGCTGACGCACGAGACTCCGGTCAGTGAGGTGTTCACGGGCGTCGGGGCCGGCTCGTGCGTCCAGCCCGAGGCACCGAGTCCGATGGCCCACGGCCTGTAGCCGAGCGCGTTGACCGGGCTCTGGCCGTAGAGCCCGACGGCGGAGCACCGAAGGTCTCCGACGCAGGAGACGCCGTTGAGCGCGCTCTCCAGGGTGTTCGTGTCGGGAGGCGCGGGCAGGGTCTGGGTCGTCCACGTGGTTCCGTTCCACCGAGTGGCGAACGTGCGCTCGAAGGATGAGCCCTGGCTGCCCACCGCGACGCAGGCGTCGGCGGCCGTGCAGGCGACGCTCGCGAGCGAACCCTGGGACGGCGCCGGAGCGACGTTCCACGCCGACCCGTCGAAGGTCTCGACGAGCGCAACGAGGCTGGTGCCGTTGTTCACGAAGCCGACCGCCATGCACCCGTGCTTGTCCCAGCACGAGATCGCCGCCAGCCCGCCGTTGACCGCACCCGAGGGCAGGGGCACGTTCTGGATCGTCCACGTCGTGCCGTCCCAATGCTCGGCGAGCGCTCCGGAGTCGGTGCGGCCGACGGCGTTGCACGACTTGGCGCCGGGGCAGGAGACCGCGCCCAGCTCATAGTCGCGGGTTCCGCTCGGCACGGCGAGCGGGTCGATCGTCCACGTCTTGTGGCTGCGATCCGCGGCGAAGGAGATGTTGTCGCCGAACCGGTCGGTGCCGATCCCGACGGCCACGCAGTCGTGGCGCGTCGCGCACGACACCCCGGTGAGCGACGGGTTCGTCACCGGCGCGCTGGGAAACGTCTCGGTCGTCCATCCGGAGGCCACGGCGGAGGCCGAGGCCACCGCGCACATCACGACACACACCAGCGCTGCTATTACGAGCCCACGCTTCAAGATCACTCCCCGATCTCCTCGTTTGCCAAGGCAAAGGCGGACAACGGCAAACAATACGTACAAAGGCAACCTTTACTTGCACGTTCCCCACCAAAGTTGACGCTATGTCCCGCATCATTCTTCCGGGCGACCCGCTGATCGACGGCGCGACCGCGCTTCGGCCCTGGCGCGACACCGACATCGCCGGGCTCGTCGCCGCCTGTCAGGACCCGGAGATCGGGCGCTGGACGCGGGTTCCCAACCCCTATCGCGAGACCGACGCCCGGGCGTATCTGCTCCAGCGCTACGACGCGGTGTTCTCCGGCACGGCCGCGCCGTTCGCGATCGTCGCTCGGGAGGACGATCGCGTCGTGCTCGGCTCGATCGCGCTCGTGCGGCTGGCCTGGGAGGACCTGCGCGGTGAGGTCGGCTACTGGCTCGCCCGCGAGGCGCGCGGCCAGGGCCACGCCAGCCGGGCGGTCCGCCTCATCTGCACGTGGGGCCGCTCGGCGCTCGGACTCGAGCGAATCGACCTGCTGGCGGCGACCGAGAACCTCGCCTCCCAGCGCGTGGCCGAGCGCTGCGGCTTCCGCCGCGAGGCCGTGCTCCGCGCCTACATGCGCGGCAGCGACGGACCCCAGGACATGGTCGCCTTCGGACTGCTCGACTAGCCGGGGCCGCCGACGGGTGAGCTCAGCGCGGCGATGCGCCACCCGCCGCTCGTGTTCGTCAGCTTGATCGTGCTCAGCGAGGCCTCCTGATTCCTGGCCACGCTGAGGACGATGGCGGCGGCCGAGCTGCCCGTGATCGTGACCTTGCCGACGCTGAGCGTCGGGTCCTGCACCGACCCGAGCGCGATCTGCATCGCCCGCTCGCAGCTGACCCCGGTCGTGCGCAGACGGCCGATGAGGTCGGGGGCGAGGACCTCGGAGCAGATCGTCTTGTAGTCGTGGATGCGCGTGGCCCGAGCGAACTGCTGGACCTTGGCCTTGACCGCATCCGACGCGCTCGTGCCGCAGCCGGTCAGCGCGAGCACGGAAACGGCCATGAGCGAGGCGCGGAGCGGGCCGGACATGGCCGAAGGGTAGCCTTGGGGTGGATGGTGCTCGAGCCCCTACGCGACGGCCACGGCCGCTTGATCGGAGATGTCCGGGTTTCGGTCACCGATCGCTGCAATTTCCGCTGCCAGTACTGCATGCCCGCCGAGGGCCTGCCCTGGCTCGAGCGCTCCGAGATCCTCAGCTTCGAGGAGATCGCGCGCCTCGTGGGGCTCCTGTCGGCGATGGGGGTGCAGGACGTGCGCCTGACCGGCGGCGAGCCGCTCGTGCGCCGCGACTTCCCGCGTCTGGCCGCCATGCTGGCGGCCATTCCCGAGGTCGAGGACCTCTCGGTGACGACGAACGGTTTCCTGCTCGAGCGCGACGCCGAGGCGCTCGTCCGCGCGGGCGTGAGCCGCTTCAACGTCTCGATCGACTCGATGCAGCGCGATCGCTTCTACGCGCTGACCCGCCGCGATGCGCTGGACCGCGTGCTCCGAGGCCTCGAGGTCCTCGCCTCCTTCCCGGAGGCCCACCCGATCAAGATCAACGCCGTGGCCATTCGCGGCTTCACCGAGGCCGAGGCCCTGCCCTTCGCCGAGCTCGCGCGCTCCACGCCTTACGAGGTCCGCTTCATCGAGTTCATGCCGCTGGACGGCGACCGCTCCTGGAGCCCCGAGCAGGTCCTGACCGGGGCCGAGATCCGGGCGGCGATCGAGGCCGTGCACCCCCTCGAGCCGGTCCCCCGCGAGGCCCACGCCACCGCGCGGGTCTACCGCTTCGCCGACGGCCAGGGCCGCATCGGCTTCATCAACCCGGTGTCCGAGCCGTTCTGCGGCGACTGCAACCGCATCCGCCTGACGGCCGACGGGCGGCTGCGCACCTGTCTCTTCTCGCTGCGGGAGACCGACCTGCGCGGGCCGCTACGCGACGGCGCGGACGACCGCGAGCTCGAGCGGATCATCCGCGAGGCCGTGTGGCAAAAGGAGCTCAAGCACCACGTGGGCGAGCCGGGCTTCGTGCAGCCGGCGCGGACGATGTCGGCCATCGGAGGCTGAGGCTTTCCGGGCTCTTGCCCCCTGGGGCTGTGGTAGATCAATGCCCTATATGGGGGCCTATATCCCAAAACCCCCGGCGCGGGCCGCTTCCGGCTCAGCCGGCCCGGGTGGAGACCAGTAGCCCGGCGTCCAACGGCAGCTCCACGCTGACCCACCCCGAGGCGACGTACTCGCGGTAGTGCTCGTGGTGCGGGTCCCCCGCGCTCATGTCGGCCACGACAACCGCGCCCGGCGAGAGCCGCGCGGCCAGCAGCTCGAGCACCGAGACGTATAGGTCGTTCGAGCCATCGAGGAACAACAGGTCGACCGGCCCCTCGAGGTCGGCCAGGGTGAACAGGGCATCGCCGACGCGGAGCTCGACGAGATCCGCCAGCCCGGCGGCCTCGAGGTGCCCGCGCGCGGCCGCCGCCTTCGCGGGCACGAGCTCGGTCGTGATCAGACGCCCCTCCCCCACATCGGCCAGCGCGCAGGCGAGGTAGATGGTCGAGACCCCGAGCGAGCCGCCGAACTCGACGGCCAGCCGCGGCCGCCGAGCCAGGACGAGCGCGTAGAGCGCCGACCCGACCAGCGGGGTGACCGCCAGCGGCGCGCGCTCCCCGAGCCGCGCCCGCTCCGAGCCGTAGACCTTCGCCCCCACCGCCGCCTCGCGCGCGAGCACGCGCTCCCGCGCCGCTGGGTCCTCGGCCTCCCCCAAGGCCCGCAGCCGCCCCAGGGCCCGCTGCACGGCCTCCGAGGACAGAACGGATCCCATGGAAGGATCATCCCCGACCGGGCGTCGAAGTTAATCGGTGCGCAAGATTCCCAGCGGCATGATGTGACGACGTGGCTCTTCTCCTGCTCTTCGCGCTGATCGCCGGGGCGGGCACCGCGATCACCCCGTGCGTGCTGCCCGTGCTCCCGGCGATCCTCTCGGCCGGGGCGCTCGGCGGGCGCCGCCGGCCGCTCGGCATCGTCACCGGGCTGGCGGGGACGTTCACCATCGCGATCGTCGCCCTGGCCCAGCTCGTCCGCGGCGTGGGGCTGGCCAGCGGCGCCGCCCGCGACGTCGCGGTCATCGTCCTCATCGTCTTCGGGATCGTCCTGTGCATCCCCGATCTCGCCGGCCGCGTGCAGGCTCCGCTCTCCCGCCTGGCCCGCTTCGGCCCCAAGACGCGGGGCACCGGCTACTGGTCCGGCGTGGCGGTGGGCGGGGCGTTGGGCTTCGTCTGCGCGCCGTGCGCGGGGCCGATCCTCGCCGCGGTCACCTCGGTGAGCGCCTCGGGCGGGGCCTCGGCTAAGGTCGTCGCGGTCGCGCTCGCCTACGCCATCGGGCTCTCGGCCGTTCTCCTCCTCTACTCGCTCGGCGGCCGCGCCGTCGTGGGCCGGATCCGCCGGACGTTCAAGGGGCACGTAGTCGAGCGCACGCTCGGCGCCGTTCTCCTGCTCACCGGCGTCGTCATGGCGCTCAACCTCGACGTCCGTTTCGAGGAGGCGCTCGCCAAGGACACGAGCCTCCCGGCCATCCTCGTCGATCCCACGCGCTCGCTCGAGAAGTCGCACGCCGTCCAGAAGCGCCTGGACGCGCTGCGCCCGCAGTCGCCGTTCGCCGAGCGTCAGCGCGAGGAAGCCTCAGCCACCCCCGTCTCCACCCGCCCCGGCGTGGCCATCCCGGGCGTGCAGACGCCGCCCCTGCCCAAGATCGCCCCGGCGCCCGAGTTCGCCGACACGCAGCGGTGGTTCAACACCCCCGGCGGCCGTCCGCTGAGCCTGAAGGGGCTGCGTGGCCACGTCGTGCTCGTCGACTTCTGGACCTACACGTGCATCAACTGCATCCGCACGCTCCCCTTCCTCAAGGGCCTCTACGCCACCTACCACCCGTACGGCCTCGAGGTCGTCGGGGTGGAGACCCCGGAGTTCACCTTCGAGCAGGAGGCGGGCAACGTGCAGCAGGCGATCGCCTCCGATGGCCTGCGCTATCCGGTCGTCCAGGACAACGACTACGGCACCTGGAACGCGTACAGCAATCAGTACTGGCCGGCCGAGTACCTCATCGACGCCAAGGGCGAGGTCCGCCACACGCAGTTCGGCGAGGGCGACTACAAGCAGGACGAGGCCGCCGTGCGCGAGCTCCTCTACGAGGCGGGGGCCCGTCACCTCCCGCCGCCGATGACGGCCAAGGCCCAGACCGCGACCCCCCTCCTCGGCACCCCCGAGACCTACCTCGACGACCAGCGCTCCCAGGGCTTCGTCGAGCCGCTCCGTGCCGGCGTGCACTCCTACTCCGGCGAAGCCGTCCCGCAGATCAACCAGTTCGCGCTGAAGGGCACGTGGCAGGTGACCAGCCAAGGGTCCACGCCCACGGCGCCCGGCGCCGCCATCCAGTTCGGCTTCCAGGCCCAGCGGGTCTACCTCGTACTCACCTCGGTCGGCAACCGGCCGCGCACCGTCCGCGTACGCCTCAACGGCAACCCGATCCCGGCTCGGTACGCCGGCGCCGACGTCCAGGATGGCGCCGTCACCGTGCGCGGGCAGCGCCTCTACCAGCTCGTCTCGCTCCCGAGCGCAGCCCAGGGCGATCTGGAGGTCGACATCCCGCCCGGCGTCGACGCCTACGACTTCACCTTCGGCTAGCGCCGGGACGAGAGTCGAGCATGGCCGCCGCCTGGAGCAGGTCGTCGGGGGTGTTGACGTTGAAGAGCTGCTCGGGCTCGTCCACCTCGACGAGCTCCGGCCGCAGCCGGGCCACCGTCTCGCGCAGCGACACGCCCTGACCCGGATCGGCGGCGCGCAGGAGGGTGAGCGCCCGAGGGTGATACCAGCCGAGCAGGGGCTGGACCGCGCCCGCGGTGGCGGCGAGCAAGGCGTCGGCGTTCCGCGACCCCCTGGCGATGCGGCGCACGAGCGGCGGTGTCACGAAGGGCAAATCGGCGGCGCACACGACGACCGGACGTCCCTCGGCCATCTCGAGCGCGTGCACGAGCCCGACCAGCGGGTGGTGCGGGGCGCTCGGCTCGATCCACACGGTCACCCCGGGGAGGCTCGGGAGCTCGGTGTCCGCCTTGGCGATGACCACGGCGGCGCCGACGGCGCGCCAGACGGCCTCGAGCGGATAGCTGATGAGGGGGCGTCCCTGGAGCTCTACGGTGGCCTTCGAGCCGCCCATCCGCACGCCGGATCCGCCGGCCAGCACGACCCCCACAGGCCCGGCCCTACGGGCCATCAGGCGGTTCTCCGGGCTTATGCACAGCGCCATCGTAGAATCAAGGGGATGGAGGGATCTACGTCGGTCCGCAGCTGGCTGCGTTGCTACCGCTGTTGGTCGCAGAATCTCGAGGTCCAGGTTCACTACGAGGGCATTCATCGCATCGATCCTGAGACGGGCGAGCGCGGCGAGCCGGTGGACGAGATGCAGGAGGCCGTCGTGCAGTGCCTGGAGTGCATGCACGACCAGCCGCACCTCGGCTTCCACAACGGCCGCGTCGAGCCGATCGAGGACCGCTGGGAGCGGATGATCGCCGGCACCCCCTGGGTCGCCTCGTGCACGGTGACGGTCGACGCCGACGACGTCGAGACATGCTCGGGGCCCGAGGCGGGCGACGCCCTCTCCTACGCCGCCTTCGGCGACCACGGCACACGCGAGTTCTTCACCCACGTGCGCTTCCACAAGCACGACGACGACCACATCGTCGTGCACCTGCTCGTCGAGCTCTACGCGCGCTCGGCCGAGGAGGCGACCGAGGTGCTCGAGGAGGCCGCCCGCGGCACTCTGGCCATCACCTCACTGGCCGAGGAGTCGCGTCCGCCCGCCTCGACGGGGGACGGGCAGCACTAGGCGCGGCCACCCGGGCCCGCCGCCGGCGAGCCCAGGCCTCCTCGATCAGCAGGGCAAGAGCGACCGGCACCGTCGCCGGCAGCTCGTCGACGACGAAGAAGAGCAGGTCGAAGAGCCCGGCGATGGCCAGCGTGAGCAGGGCGGCACGCCACCCCCGGTGACGCGGCTCCCCCGCGAGCGCGGCTCCGAGGAGCGCGGCCACGAACAGGTCCCCGTACCCCATATTGACCGTGCCGAAGGTCTCGCTCTGGAGCTGGGGCAGCCCGCCGGCCGGCTTGGCCGCCACGAGCGTCGAGTTCGGCGCCTGCAGAAGGTCGGAGGCCACGAGCCAGACGTCGGCGGCCGACATGAGCACTATCCCGGCCTTCAGCCAGAGCGGTGGCGTGACCATCCCGAGCAGGACGCCGAGGGTCACGCAGCTGAGCCCGGAGAGGATCGCGCCTGCCGCCTCGCCCAGGAGCGAGGTCCGGTCGAGCCAGGCGAGGAGGAAGAGCGGGAGGGCGAGGAGGGCGAGCGTCGGGCGCCCGCCGCGCATGGCGCCGCCGAGCGCCAGCGCGGCGAGGATGGGGACGGCGACCAGGGCGAGATAGGTCAGGCCGGTCGCCGTGTCCGACACGTAGCGGATGGCGAAGATGACGAGCACGATCGAGGCGATCGGCACGAGGCCCCACGCCCGGCTGTGGACGCGCTTCATCCACGCCGGCGCCGCGAGCACGCGCGGCCCGAGCACGATGCCGGCCTGCAGGCCGAGCAGGGCGGCATCGGAGGGGACGAAGGGAAGGCTCATGACGAGCCTCCCATTGTCGCGAAGCGGCTGCTCCGGTTAGCTCCCGAGACGCGCTTCCAGCGTCTCGAGCTGGGCCCGGAGCTCGGCGGGCAGCGTGTCGCCGAAGCGGGCGTAGTGCTCCCGGATCTGCGGCAGTTGCTGCTTCCAGGCCTCGGTATCGACGTCGAGCAGTTGGCGCATGGCGTCATCGCTGATGTCGAGGCCCTCGGTCTCGATCCCGCCCTGGCCGATTGCGGGTACGAGGCCGATCGCCGTCTCCCGGGCCTCGGCCTTGCCCTCGCAGCGGCGGAACACCCAGGCGAGCACGCGGGAGTTCTCCCCGTAGCCGGGCCAGAGGAACTTGCCGCCGGCGTCCTTGCGGAACCAGTTGACGTGGAAGATGCGGGGGAGCCGGGCGCCCTCGCGCCGGCTCTGGGCGATCCAGTGGCCGAAGTAGTCGGCCATGTTGTAGCCGCAGAACGGGAGCATGGCCATCGGATCGAAGCGGAGCTCCCCGACGTTGCCCGCGGCCGCGGCCGTCTTCTCCGAGGCCATGATCGAGCCCAGGAAGGTCCC
The DNA here is from genome assembly GCA_963795525.1 of uncultured Solirubrobacterales bacterium. Lineage (GTDB taxonomy): Bacteria > Actinomycetota > Thermoleophilia > Solirubrobacterales > Solirubrobacteraceae > Palsa-465. The sequence continues at coordinate 893,703 of CAWCIA010000003.1, read as the reverse complement.
GTGCTCCCAGCCGGCGGCCTCGAACACGAGCGGGACGACGGTCGAGCGCCGCCCCCCGAAGAGGATCGCGTCGATGGGCACGCCGGCCGGGTCGTCCCATTCCGGGGCGACCGACGGGCACTGCTCGATCGACACGGTGAAACGGGCGTTCGGGTGGGCCGCCGTGGTCTCGGACTCAGGCGTCCAGTCGTTTCCATGCCAGTCGATGGCGTGGGCCGGCGGCTCGCCGGTCAGCCCCTCCCACCACACGTCGCCGTCGTCGGTCTTGGCGCAGTTGGTGAACACCGTGTTGCGCGAGACCGTGTCGATGGCGTTGGGGTTCGTCCGCGCGCCGGTTCCCGGGGCGACCCCGAAGAAGCCGGCCTCGGGGTTCACCGCGTACAGGCGGCCGTCCTTGCCCCACTTCATCCAGGCGATGTCGTCGCCCACGGTCTCGACCTTCCAGTCGGGGAGGGTCGGGATAAGCATGGCCAGGTTCGTCTTGCCACAGGCGCTCGGGAAGGCGGCGCTGATGTACTTGACCGTCCCCTCGGGCGCGGTCAGCTTGAGGATGAGCATGTGCTCGGCCAGCCAGCCCTCGTCGCGGGCCATGACCGAGGCGATGCGCAGGGCGAAGCACTTCTTGCCCAGGAGCGCGTTCCCGCCGTAGCCCGAACCGAACGACCAGATCTCGCGGGTCTCGGGGAAGTGGACGATGTACTTGTTGTCGGCGTTGCAGGGCCAGGAAACATCCTGCGCGCCGTCACCCAGGGGAGCGCCGACCGAGTGCAGGCAGGGCACGAAGTCCCCGTCCTCGCCGAGCACGTCGAGCGCCGGCTGGCCCATGCGGGTCATGATCCGCATCGAGGCGGCCACGTAGGGGGAGTCGGTGAGCTGGACGCCGATGTAGGAGATGGCCGAGCCGAGTGGGCCCATGGAGAAGGGCACGACGTACATGGTCCGGCCCTGCATCGAACCCCGGAAGAGCTCGGTCAGCGTGTCGCGCATCTCCTGGGGATCGCGCCAGTTGTTCGTCGGTCCGGCGTCCTGCTCCTTGGCCGAGCAGATGAAGGTGCGGTCCTCGACCCGGGCGACGTCGGCCGGATCGGAGAGCGCCAGGTAGGAGTTCGGGCGCTTGGCCTCCGAGAGCTTCTCGAACGTGCCTGCGGCTACCAGCGTCTGCGCGAGCTGGTCGTACTCCTCCGCCGAGCCGTCACACCAGTGGATGTCGGCGGGCTGTGTCAGCGCCGCGACCTCGTCCACCCACGCCTGCAGGCGCGTGTGATTGGTCGTGGCTTGCTGTTTCGGTGCGGTGTGAGCCATGGGTGTTCAGGTGCTCCTTGTCTCCAGTGACCAGGCGGCAAGCCTACTGCCGCGTCGCCTCACGCGTGCGCGTGAACGCTCACATGACGTCAGCGGTAAAACGCCGTCCGGGCGCATATGTGAATCGTTACTCGACGTTACTCTCGGCGCTCTGCAGCGCCTCCACGGCCGTACCGCCGGCTCGGCTTCCGGCCTCGTTTGATTGGGCGGCCGTGTCGTCCGGCCGATGCTTGCGGGGTACGAGGACGAGCCGCTTGAACTCGGCCACGAGGACGCCGTCCTGGTTGAGGACGCGGGTATGCACCCTGACCGTGCCGCGATCCTCCTTGGAGCGCGAGGGCTTGACTTCGAGCACCTCGGACTCGCAGAACAGCGTGTCCCCGTGGAAGACGGGGGCCGGGTGCTTGAGCTCCTCGGTGGCCAGGTTGGCGATCGCCTTGCCGCTGACATCAGACACGCTCATACCCAACGCCAGCGAATAAACAAGCGGTCCCACGACGACGTTACGCCCCTGCTGTGACTGCTTGGCATAGACGTCGTTGATGTGGAGCGGGTGATGGTTCATGGTGATGAGGCAGAAGAGGTGGTCATCTGCCTCGGTCACCGTCTTGGCCGGCCAGTGCTTGTACACCGCGCCTACCTCGAACTCCTCGAGGTAACGGCCGTAAGGATGGGCGCCGGTGGCCTCGCGGGCCGCTTGATCAGTTGCGAATTCGGTCATTGCCGGAGGATGTCAGGGAGAGGACGCCGCATGCGCTCCGGTCTCGGCCCGCTCGGCATCCTGCCTCGCCCGAATGGGCCGGCCCGGAGTCATCCGGCTCTCCCGCGCGATGCATGCATCGCGCGGCGGGGGCGTGCATGCACGCCCCCGAACACCTAACTAACGTTCAGCGGCATGCGAAACCCCCGTGACTTCGGAAAGCCCCTGGCCATCGGCGCCCCCACGCCGGTGCTCGAGATTCCCTTCAAGCCCTCGCGGATGATCCACTTCCTCGACTTCTCCAACGAGAGGATGGTCGCCAAGGTGCCCGACATCGCCCCGACCGTCGACATCCTGCTCGGGAACCTCGAGGACGCCGTGCCCGTCGACCGTAAGGAGGCCGCTCGTGCCGGCCTCGTCCGCGTCGGCAAGGACATGGAGCTCGGTGAGACCCAGCTCTGGACCCGGGTCAACAGCCTCGAGTCGCCGTGGGTGCTCGACGACATCACCACCGTGGTCTCGGAGATCGGCGACCGGCTCGACGTGATCATGGTCCCCAAGGTCGAGGGCCCATGGGACATCCACTACGTCGATCGTCTCCTCGCCCAGCTCGAGGCCAAGGCCGGCCTCGAGAAGCCGATCCTCGTCCACGCCATCCTCGAGACGGGGCTCGGGGTGGTCAACCTCGAGGAGATCGCCACGGCCAGCCCGCGCATGCAGGGCATGAGCTTCGGCCCGGCCGATCTGGCCGCCTCGCGGCGGATGAAGACGACTCGCGTCGGCGGCGGCCACCCCGGCTACCGCGTGGTCGAGGACCCCGACGCCGAGAATCCCGAGGCGCCCCGGCCGAGCGCCCAGCAGGACCCGTGGCACTACTCGATCGCCCGCATGGTCGATGCCTGCACCTCGGCCGGGATCCTCCCCTTCTACGGGCCCTTTGGCGACATCCGCGACACCCTCGGCTGCGAGACCCAGTTCCGGGCCGCCTTCCTCCTCGGCTGCGTCGGCGCCTGGTCGCTGCACCCCGCCCAGATCGCCATCGCCAAGAAGGTCTTCAGCCCCGATCCCGAAGAGGTCCTCTTCGCCAAGAAGGTGCTCGAGGCCATCCCCGACGGGCGGGGGGTGCACATGATCGACGGCAAGATGCAGGACGACGCCACCTGGAAACAGTGCAAGGTCATGGTCACCCTGGCCGAGATGCTCGCCCACAAGGATCCTGAGCTGGCCGAGGCGTACGGCTTCGCCCCGGCGACCGCATAGGATCGACTGCGTGCGGATCTCGGCCAAAGTCGACTACGCCGTGCGGGCCGCGGTCGAGCTCGCCGCCGCCGCGGACGAGAAGCCCGTCAAGGCCGAGCGCATCGCCACCGCGCAGGACATCCCGCTCAACTTCCTCGAGAACATCCTCGGGGAGCTCCGCCACGCCGGGATCGTGCGCAGCCACCGCGGCGCAGAGGGCGGGTTTCGCCTCGCCAAGCCGGCCGACCAGCTGACCGTGGCCGACGTCATCCGCGCGGTGGAGGGCCCGCTGGCGAGTGTCCGCGGCGGCCCGCCCGAGGAGACCGCCTACCCGGGGCCCTCCGAGGCGCTCCCTCGCGTGTGGATCGCCGTGCGGGCGACGCTGCGGGGCGTGCTCGAGCGCACGACCGTGGCCGACGTGGCCGCGGGCAAGCTGCCCGCCCCGGTTGAGCGGCTCGCCAAGGACCCCGAGGCCTGGATCACACGCTAGGGGCGGCGGGCGCCGGGAAATCGGCTACGCCGATTCCCTTAGCGAGTCGGCCGGGGGCCGACTCGCGGTGGCGGGCTCCGGCCCAGGGGCGCGAACGTAGACGAAGTCGCCCCGGCGGAGCTCGAGCGCGTCGGCCTGGGCGCGGGTGAGCTGGACCCGCGCGTGCTCGCCTCCGGGCAGCTCGAGCTCGACGCGAACCTCGAAGCCGAGGTGGACGACGCGGCGCACGAGCGCCTCGAGTGCGCCGGGGGCGGGGTCGGGCACGATCGCTACGTCGTGTGGGCGCACGAGCCGGCCGTCGAGGCGGCTCACCGGCCCGAGGAAGCTCATGACGAACTCGTTGGCCGGGGCGTCGTAGACCTCACGCGGCGGCCCAACCTGCTCGATCCGCCCTTCGTGCATGACGGCGATCCGGTCAGCCACGTCCATGGCCTCCTCCTGGTCGTGGGTGACCAGGACGGTGGTAACGCCTTGCTCGTCGTGGAGCCGGCGCAGCCACTGGCGGAGCTCCGCCCGCACGGTGGCGTCGAGGGCGCCGAAGGGCTCGTCGAGGAGGAGGACCTCGGGGTGCACGGCGAGCGCGCGGGCGAGCGCCATGCGCTGACGCTGGCCGCCGGAGAGCTGGTGCGGGCGCTGCTCGGCCCACTGGGTCAGTCCAACCAGCGCCAGGAGCTCGTCCACTCGCGCCTTGACCTCGGGCTTCGGCCGCTTGCGGATGCGCAATCCGAAGGCGACGTTGTCGCGCACCGTCATATGGGCGAAGGGCGCGTAGTGCTGGAAGACGAAGCCGATGGCGCGGTCCTGGGGGCGCGCTCGGCTGACGTCGCGCTCGTTGATCGACACTGTCCCGGTGTCGGCCTCCTCGAGCCCGGCGATGATGCGCAGCAGGGTCGACTTGCCCGAGCCGCTCGGACCGAGCAGGGCGGTCAGCGACCCCTTCGGGACCTCGAGGGAGACGTCGTGGAGCGCGGTGAAGTCCCCGAAGTGCTTCGAGACGGACGAGATCTCGATTCTCATCTGGCGTCCTCTTTTCTGGGCGAGAGAAGCGTCATCACGATCAAGACGATGAGCGACATGACGGCGAGCTCGGTGGCCGCGGCGTAGGCGCCGCTGATCTCCGCCGCGCCGGGCTGGGAATCGCGCTGGTAGACGAGCAGCGGCAGCGTGAGCGTGGAGCCGGCGACGTTGGAGGAAACGACGAGCACAGCGCCGATCTCGCCCAGAGCTCGCGCCGTGGTCAGCACGATGCCGTAGGCCACGCCCCAGCGGATCGACGGCAGCGTGATGCGCCAGAACGTCTGCCAGCTCGAGGCCCCGAGAGTGGCCGCCGCCTGTTCCTGCTCGTCGCCGACCTCGAGGAGCACGGGCGCGACCTCACGCACGACGAAGGGCAGCGAGACGAAGATCGTGGCCAGGGCCATACCCGGCCAGGCGTAGATGATCTGGGTCCCGTGGTCGGCGAACCATTTCCCGAACCACCCGGTCTGCCCGTAGACGAGGATGAGGGCGAGCCCGACGATGACGGGCGAGACGAGGAAGGGCAGGTCGATGAGGGCGTCGAGGACCATGCGGCTCCGGCCCTTCCCGCGGACGAGGACGAGGGCGCAGCCGACCCCGAAGATCGTGTTGAGGGGGACGGCGATGAGGGCGAGAGTGACCGACAGCCCAAACGCGCTGACCGCCGCCGGCGTCGTCATCCAGTTCCAGGCCGCCGTGAACCCGTGCTCGAACGTGCGGGCGAAGACGACGCCGACGGGCAGGAGCAGGAGCAGCGTGAGGTAGAGGAGCGCCACCGTGCGCAGCGACAGGGTGGCCCGGCGGCTAATGCGCAACCCGGCCTCCGACGCGTCGGATGAGCAGCAGGACGAGCAGCGAGAGGGCGAGCAGGACGATCGACAGGGCGGCGGCCGACTGCGGGGCGTCGCTCTCGATGTCGGCGAAGATGACGATGCTGGCGATCTGGACCTTGCCGACGATGAGCACGAGCGAGCCGATCTCCCCCACCGAGCGCGCGAAGGCGAGCGCCGCTCCCGAGAGGATCGCCGGACGCAGGGCGGGGAGCACGATGCGCCGGAAGGTCACGGCGTTCGAGGCCCCCAGCGAGGCCGCCGCCTCCTCGACCTCACGGTCGAGCTCGATGAGCACGGGCTGCACCGAGCGCACGACGAAGGGCAGGGTGACGAAGAGCAGCGCCATGATGACCGCCGCCCGCGTGTAGGCGAGATGGAGGCCGAACGGGCTGCCCGGCCCGTAGAGGGCGAGGAGGGTGAGCCCGGCCACGATCGTGGGCAGGGCGAAGGGCAGATCGATGAGGGCGTTCACGATCCGCTGGCCGGGGAAGCGATCGCGGACGAGCACCCAGGCGACGAGCGTGCCCATGACCGCCCCGATGCCGGCCACCAGGATGGAGACGAACAGCGTGACCCCGAGCGCCTTGAGCGCGAGGGGCGTCGTCACGGCGTCCCAGAAGAAGCTCGGGCCTGAGGAGACCGCCTTGACGAGCACGGCCGCCAGTGGAATGAGCACGATGACGCTCATGTAGAGCGTGGCGATGCCCAACCCGAGCCCACCGCGGCGCACCCCCCGCCGCGCGTGGCGGCGGGGGGCGGCGGGGGGCGGCGATGCGGCCGCCGGCGAGGCCGGCGGCTCGGCGTATGCGCTAGCTGGAGGCAGTGGGAACTCCCGCCGCCTGCTCGATCTTCGTGATCGATCCGCTCGCGGGATCGAAGAACGCCTTCTTGACCTTCGTCCAGCCCCCGAGGAAGGCGATCGTGAAGAGATCGGGCGGGGTGGGGAACTTGCTGGCGAACTGGTGGGCCACAGAGGCGAGCACCGGCCGGTAGCCCTCCTGCGCCCAGATCGTCTGACCCGCTGGCGTCCACTGCCAGTTCACGAAGGCCTCGGCCTGCGTGGAGTGCGAGCTCTTGCTCGTCACCGCGATCGGCGTCTCGATGAGGATCGTCTGCGGCGGGATGACGTACTGGACCGCGTCTCCGGCCTTCTCGGCCGCGATGGCGTCGCTCTCGTAGTCGAGGAGCACATCGCCCTTGCCTCCCGTGAACGTCTGGAGCGCGGCACTCGCGCTCGCGTCCTGGACGCTGACGTTCTTGGTCAGGAGCGTGCGCACGTAGGCCAGCGCCTGCGCCGGGGACTTGCCCTCCTTCAGCTCGGCCCCGTAGCCGGCCAGGATGTTCCAGCGGGCGCTGCCCGAGGTGGAGGGGTTCGGGGTGATGACGTCGACGCCCGGCCTGATGAGGTCGTCCCAGCCCGCGACGTGCTTCGGATTGCCCTTTCGGACGACGAACACGACCACGGAGTCGCTGGAGATTCCCTTCTCGGGGTTGGCGTCCCAGCTCTTCGAGACGATGCCGTCCTTGACCAGGCGGGTCATGTCGGGCGTGGTCGAGAAGGCGACGACGTCCGCGGGCTGACCGGTGTCGACGGCGCGGCTCTGCGAGCCCGAGGCCCCGAAGGATTCGCTGAAGCCCACGCCACTGCCGGCCGAGGTCTGATCGAAGGCCGCGGTCAGCGCGTCGTAGGCCTTCTTGGGCGTGGAGTACGCGACCAGGTTGAGCTTCGTGCTCCCGCCACTCGCAGACGATGTGGAGGTCGCGGCCGCGTTGCTGCTTGTTGCGCCGCTCGAGCTGCTGGCGTCCGAAGAGCCGCCGCATCCGGCCACCGCTCCTCCCAGCGTCAGGGCCGAGAGGAGCGCCAGCGCGCCCGCCCAGCGGGTGAGCCGGTGACCGGCTTGCGATGCATTCGTCATGGAAAAGGCTCCTTGCGATTTTTGCGCGACAGGTGAACTGAATTGCAACTGTCTAGATTGAGTTTACCGATTTCATTGTCACGGTAGAATAAGTGGCCTTCCGGTCCGACCGTACGGCTGCCGGAGCTGGGCCAGAGCCCCGGCGCCGTGGGGTCGCGGGTAGGGCCCGCGCCCCGGAACCCAGAGCGCCCGCGCGCTCCGGGGCTCCGGGATCGCGACCGTCCCCCTCCCCGATCTCTGGCCCGGCGCGAGGCATCTCCCCGGCCACCGGCGCGGGCGGCCACCCGCAAGGACGTGGCGCGACTCCCCGCGTGCGCCTTCGGTACGCTCCCGCGCCTCGCATGCGCTTCTTCGAGTACGAATCGCGCGCGGTCGTCGCCAAGGCCGGGATCCCCGTGACCAAGCACGGCTTCGCCAAGACCCCCGACGAGGCCCGCAGGATCGCCGAGCAGATCGGCGGTCCGGTCGTGATCAAGTCCCAGGTCCTGACCGGCGGCCGCATGAAGGCCGGCGGCGTCCAGTTCGCCGACACGCCGGAGCAGGCCGAAGGCCAGGCCGAGCACGTCCTCGACCTCGAGATCAACGGTCACATGCCGCGGGGTGTGCTCGTCGACTCCCGGGCGGCGGTCAAGCACGAGTATTACGCCGGCGTGGTCTGGGACGGCATCCGCAAGCGGCCCGTGATGCTCTTCTCCGACATGGGCGGGATCGACATCGAGGAGGTGGCCGAGCAGCACCCCGACCACGTCGCGCGCCGGCACTTCTCCACCCTGCGACCGTTCGCGGACTGGCAGGCCAAGCAGCTCATCGCCTCGCTCGGGGTGACCGGCTCGGCCCTGAACCGGCTGACTCCGATCCTCGCCCGGCTTGCCCGCCTCTTCCTCCAATACGACATGACGCTGGCCGAGATCAACCCGCTGGGGGAGCTCGAGGACGGCTCGTTCGTGGCCCTCGACGCGCACATGGACATGGAGAACGAGGCCCGCCCGCGCCAGAAGGCGCTGCTCCACGAGCTCGGGGTCGGCGACGAGGAAACCCGCCAGGCCCGCGAGGCGACGCCCTTCGAGCTCGCCGGCGAGCAGGTCGACGCCCAGGATCACCGCGGCGTGGCCGGCAACGTAACCGAGTTCGACGGGAACCTCGGGCTCGTCATCGGCGCCGGCGGCGGATCGCTAACCCTCTTCGACGCGGTGCGCGCGCACGGCGGCCAGCCGGCCAACTACTGCGAGATCGGCGGCAACCCCTCCGTCCGCAAGGCCTCCGGCCTGGCCAAGCTCGTCCTCCAGAAGCCCGGCGTGGACAAGATCGCGGTCATGATGTCGATCGTCTCCAACACGCGGGTGGACATCGTCGCCCGCGGGGTCATCAAGGCCTGCCTCGAGCTCGGCTACGACCCGGCGGAGAAGATCGCCATCTTCCGTATTCCGGGCGCGTGGGAGGACGAGGGCTTCCAGATCCTCGAGAAGTACGGGGTCGAGTACGCCGACCGCTCGGTCTCACTCCATGAAGCCGCGCGACGGGCGGTCGAGAAAATCCAGGGGGCGGCGGCGTAGATGTCGATCCTCATCGACGAGACCACCACGTTCATCGTCCAGGGCATCACCGGCCGCGAGGCGGTGAACCTGACCCGGGAGTGCCTCGACTACGGACGGGGCGCGAAGATCGTCGGCGGGGTGACCCCCGGACGTCTCGGCCGCGACGTACACGGCGTCCCCGTGTTCGACACCGTCGCCCAGGCGGTCGAACATCACGGGCGGCCGATCGACGGCTCGGTCGTCACCGTCCCCCCGGCTTTCACCAAGGATGCGGTGTTCGAGGCCATCGAGAACGGCGTCAAGCTCGTGGTCATCGTGACCGAGCGCATCCCCCGCCGCGACGTGGCCGAGATGGTCGAGCTCGCGGGCTCCCACCGCGCCCGGATCATCGGCCCCAACTGCCTCGGGATCATCGTCCCCGACGTCATCAAGATGGGCGGGATCGGCGGACCGGCCCGGGACGCGGCGAAGTCCTACACGCCCGGCCCGGTCGGCGTCATCAGCCGCAGCGGCGGCATGACCACCGAGATGTCCTCGACCCTCACCGCGGCCGGGCTCGGCCAGTCGACGGCGGTCTCGATCGGCGGCGACGCCATCATCGGCTCGAGCTACGCCGAGCTCATGCCGCTCTTCGAGGCCGACGAGCAGACCGAGGCGATCGTCATCTACACCGAGCCAGGCGGCCGCATGGAGGCGGAGCTCGCGCGCTGGGTGACCGAACACAGCTCTCGCCTGCCCATCGTCGCGTTCATGGCCGGGCGCTTCATGGACGAGATGCCGGGCATGAGCTTCGGCCACGCCGGGACGATCGTCGAAGGCAAGGAGGACACGGCCTCGGAGAAGATCGCCCGTCTGGCCGAGGCCGGGATCGTCGTGGCCGAGGAAATTGCGGCAATTCCGGACATCGTCAAGGACAAGATCGGCGCCGGAGTGGCATGAGCGACGGAACCTTCATCCACGTCGAGGTCGACGCGTCGGTCGCCGGCGACGCCGAGCTGGCGCGCAAGCTGGCCGAGGTGTGCCCGGTCGACATCTTCGCCGCCGGCGAGCACGGAGTCGAGATCGTGCGCCAGAACCTCGACGAGTGCGTCCTCTGCGAGCTGTGCCTGAATGCCGCGCCCGCGGGCACGGTGCGCGTGATCAAGCTCTATGACGGCGGCGCCGTTCTCGGCGCCCGGGCCTAGCCCGCAGCCTTCATCAGCCGCCTGCGCGCCGCGGCGGTGAGCGGGCGGTAGCTGTCGCCCGAGGCGTCGAGATACCAGGCGAGCTTCCCCTCGGCCGGCTCGGGGATCCCGGCCGCGCGCAGCGGGCCGGTCATCGGCCGGTACCACGTGGTCACGGGCAACGCGTCGACGACGTGGACGATGGCCGGGCGCTCCTCGGGGGTGAGATTGGCGAGCGCCCCGGCGATGTCGCGCGGCTTCAGATCACGGTCGCCGCGCAGCGTGACGGCCGCGACCGCGAGCTCGGAGGGCGAGCCCGCAGGGGCCGCCCCGTAGGCGACGGCCAGGTCGACGACCGGGAGGTCCATGAGCGCGTCGCGGATCGGGGTCGAGAAGAGCGGCCGCTTCGCCCCCCGGATGACGTCGCGCACGCCGTCGATCCGCCAGTAGTCCCCGTCGGCGTCGCGCATGAAGAGATCGCCGGTCGAGAGCCAGGCGTCCTCGGCGGCGAAGATCCCGCGCAGCGGTGCGGTCGTCAGGGCCTCGCTCGGATTGACCCGCACGAGCAGCATGCCCACCTGCTCGGCCCGGCGGGCCCGGGCGAAGCCGTCTTCGTCGAGGTTGAGCCGGTCGGTTCGAATGTCGTAGCCCGCGATGCGGACCTCGGAGCTCCCCGGCAGCGGGCGTCCCATCGAGCCGCGCTTGGTCCCGCGGAGGTTGACGAGGATCGCGCCCGCCTCGGTCGAGGCGTAGAACTCGAGCACGCGAGCGGGCGGGAAGCGCTCCTCGACCCGCCGCCACAGCCCGCGGGGCATGCCCGAGCCGATGAACAGCCGCACCGGATGGTGGCGCTCGCCCGGATGCGGTGGCGCCTCGACGATCTCGCGGAGGATCGTCCAGGTATACGAGGCGACGGTCACGCCGTAGCGCCGGACCTCCTCCCAGAACGTCGAGGCGTCGAAGCGCGTGGCCATGGCCACGCGCGCCCCGCCCGCCACCGCGCCGCCGATGCTCATCATGAGGCCCGACGGGTGATACAGCGGGGTGACGCTGTAGACGGTGTCGCCCGAGCCGAGCGCGGCCGAGGACGCGGTGCCGAAGGCCGAGAGCGCCCACCGGCGGTTGGTGATACGGCTCATCCGCGTGCCCCGACCCTCGCCGGTGAAGAGCACGAAGGCGAGGTCGCCCGCCCGGCCGGGGTTGCTCCGGTACCACCGGGGCAGGCTGACCGCCTCGGGATCGATCCGCTCCATGTCGGTGGTCAACGGGATCCCGAGCTCGCGCGGCTCGCCTCCGCCCCCGAGGATGAAGGTGTGGACGGTGCCGAGGCCGGCGGCGAGGAGGGCGCGCTCGGGGTCGGCGATCACGCGCATGACCTGCCCGAGCTCGGCCTCGCGGGCCACGTCGCCGTCGGGCCGGAGCATCACCGCGACGGCGCCGAGGCGGTTGATCGCCACGGCGAGGGCGAGCGCGCTCGGCCGGGACCCCATGAGGACGCCCACGTGCTCGCCGCGCCGAACGCCGATCGAGATGAGCCCGCGCACGATGTTGTCGATGCGCCGGCTCACGTCGCCCGCGGTGTACGCGCGGTCGCCGAAGAGGAAGAAGATGTCGTCGGGGCGTCGTCGCGCCCGCTCCTCCACGAGCAGGCCAAGCGAGATCCGGGTGTGCGGCTGGATCTGCTCGAGGCGGATCAGCCGCGGGAGCTGCCCCGCCGTCTCGATGGCGAGCTCGCGCACGCTGCGCGCGGTGCGGCGGGCCGTGCCGAGCATCGAGCGCGCAACGCCGCCACCCACGGCGGTGGCGAGCTCGAAGCCGTAGCCGACACGATCACTGACGTCGCGCGCCGGCGTCAGTGCGGTCTCGTCGGGAATCGACTGGACCTCGGCGGGCGGCTCACCGCTGCCCGAACGCCACTGGATCCAGGCGGCCACGGTCGGCCAGGTGATCGTATTGGCCTTCGAGCCCACCACGAGGCCGAAATGGCCGGCGTGGAGACCGAGCTCGTACACCTCGGCGCGCGGGGCGGCCTGACGGACCGCACGCACCCCCGACGCCGGGGCGATCTCGTCCACCAGCCCGACGACGGACAGGATCGGGAGCCGCAGGTCGGCCAGCGTGACGAGCCGGTTCTCGATGACGAAGCCGCCCTCGAGCATCCGGTTGTGGGTGACGAACTGATGCATGAAGTCCGCCAGGGCGGGTCCCGGCCAGGCGACCCAGCCCTCGCCCTCGAGGAAGCGGCGCTGTCGCTCGCGGGGCAGCAACGCCTCGCGATCGTGGAGCTGGAGGATGAACTCGGCCCGGTTGCGCAGCGACTTGATCGGGTCGAGCATCTGAAAGCCGTTGCGGCTGACCCAGGCGGGCACCGACCAGCGCCCGAAGCTCTCGGCGAAGAGCGCGGCCGCCGCGCCCGCGAACTGCTCGGGGACTCCGAAGGGCGAGCCCGCGCGTGTGTCCACCGGACTGCCGAAGGTGATGAGTGAGCCCAGCCCGGCGTTGCGCCGGTAGGCGGCCGCCTGGTAGCAGAACATCCCGCCCTGCGAGTAGCCCGCAAGGTGGACCTGCTCTCCGGTGGCCACGCGCACCCGGTCGACGGCGTCGGAGACCGAGAGCACATGGTCGGCCAGCGTGCGCTCGAGCCCGCCCTCTTCGTGCTCGGGAGCCCCGAAGTCGACGACCCAGGGATCGACGCCGTGGTCGCGCAGGAGGGTGACGGCGCTCGTGCTCGGCGAGACGTCGTAGACCTCGGCGGCGAGCATGAGCGGTGGAACGAGGAGGATCGGCGGCCCGGACGGGTCAGCGCCCGCGTAGTAGTGGCGCAGCCGGTAGACGCGCTGCTCGGAGGCGATCTCATACGGCGAGGTCTCCTCGTCGGTGGCCAGTCCGCCGAAGCGCGCGACCTCGAGCGCGTTCTGGGCGGCGGCGCCGACCCGGCCGATGGGAGCGATAAGCGTGCGCGGGAGCAGGGCCACGCGTCAATCTTCCCGAAACGCGTCCGGCGGCGCTCCCCGCTAACTTCGCCGGCCATGAGCTCCGAGGTGGCGATCCGGCCGGCCGCGCCTGGCGACGTCGAGCTCATCCACGCCCTGATCGTCGAGCTCGCCACCTACGAACGCGCGCCCGAGCAGGTCATCGGCACCTCCGAGATGCTCGGCTACGAGCTCTTTGGCCCCCGCCCGAGCGCCGAGGCGCTCATCGCCGAGCTCGCCGGAGAACCGGTCGGCTTCGCGCTCTTTCACGGCACGTTCTCGACCTGGGAGTGCCGGCCCGGGATCTGGCTCGAGGATCTCTACGTCCCCCCCGAGCACCGCCGCCACGGCGTCGGCGGTGCGCTGCTGGCCGAGTTGGCGCGGATCACCGTGCAGCGCGGCTGCGCCCGGCTCGAGTGGACGGCGCTGAACTGGAACGCCCCGGCCCTCGACTTCTACGCCAAGCTCGGCGCCCAGCAGATGAGCGAGTGGGTCAACCACCGGCTCGAGGGGGCCGCGCTCGTCCGGGTCGCCCGCCCGGTGCAGAGCCAGGCCTGATGGACGCGCCCGCCCCGCGGCGTGTCCCCGTGCGGACCGTGGCGAGGGAGTGGGCGCGCATCGGCGTGACCGGGTTCGGCGGACCGCCGGCCCACATCGCGTTGCTTCGCCGGCTTGTCGTCGACCGCCGCGGGTGGATGACGGCCGAGGACCTCGAGTCGGCGATCGCCGCCTGCAACCTACTCCCCGGCCCCGCCTCGACCCAGCTCGCCATCTACCTGGCCCGCACCGTCGCAGGCGCGCCCGGGGCGGTCGTGGGGGGCCTGTGCTTCGTCGTGCCCGCGGTCGTCACGGTGATCGCGCTCTCGCTGCTCTTCCTCGCCCACGCGCCGCCGGTCTGGGTGCGCGGCGCGGGGGCCGGCGCGGGCGCGGCGATCGCCGCGGTGGCCGTGCACGCCGGGCTCGGACTGCTCGGTCCGAGCTGGCGGCGCGCCCAGACGAGCACACGACGCCGGGCACGGTGGCTCGCCTACGCCGCGGCCGGTGGGCTCGCCGCGGCCATCGTGGGCCCCTACCTCGTGCTCGTCCTGCTGGCCTGCGGGGCCCTCGAGCTTGCCATCGAGGCCCGTCCGGACGTTCCGGGCCGGTCCGGAGCCCTCGCCCTCGCGCCCTTCGCCCTGCTCGCCCCGGGCGGCATCCCGCAGCTCGCCTGGGTCGCCCTCAAGGTCGGCGCGCTCTCCTACGGCGGCGGCTTCGTGATCATCCCCCTCATGCAGGGCGACGCCGTGCACACGTATCACTGGATGACCTCGAGTCAGTTCCTCGACGCCGTCGCCCTCGGGCAGGTCACCCCGGGACCGGTCGTGGCCACGGTGGCGGCGGTCGGCTACGCCGCCCATGGGGTCGGCGGCGGAGCGCTGGCCGCGGTCATCGCCTTCCTGCCCTCGTTCCTCATCGTGCTGGCCGGCGGTGGCCACTTCCAGCGGTTGCGCACCGACCGGCGAGCCCAGGCCTTCCTCGAGGGTGCCGGGCCGGCTGCGCTCGGGGCGATCCTCGGCTCGGCCATCCCCCTCGCCGGTGCGCTGCGCGAGACGTGGCAGATCCCGGTTCTGGCCGCTGCGGCCGGCGCGCTGCTCCTCGCCCGCCGCAGCACGGTCGAGGTCCTCGTCGCGGCGGGCGCCGTCGGGGCAGTTGCGGCGCTGCTCGGCGCGGCGACGGGTTAGCCGAAGCGGCGCCTGGGCCGCCGCGACGGGTTAGCCGAAGCGGCGCCTGAGCCGCCGCGACGGGTTAGCCGAAGCGACGCCTGAGCCGCCGCGACGGGTTAGCCGAAGCGACGCCTGAGCCGCCGCGATGGGTTAGCCGGCGCCGCGGGTCAGCGACCGGTGTCCCCCGGGGCGTGGCCGCGGAAGCTCAGCACCTGCTGGATCCCGCTCGGCCGATTCGTATAGCGCATCGTGTACGTGAGCAGGCCGGGCACGAACGTGATGTCCTCGGCGGTGGCACTCGAATGCCAGGTGGCCGGGTTCGGCCCCTGTTTGGCCGCGAGCGTGTTGCCCGCCTGGTCGATGGCCTGCCACAGCTCCTGGCGGCAGACCTTCAGGGTGCCACCCCCGCAATAGCGGACGGCGAACTTGCCGTTGACCGGCATCCCGAGCATCGTGCGCAGGTCCTTGTCCATGTAGATGTGCCAGCCCGTGTACTGACCTCCGGGCGGCTGGTCGTAGATGCTCACGAACGAGGCGAACAGGTTGGTCACGTTCGGCCCGAGGACGCTCGAGGCCCATGCCTCGGCCAGCGGGGTCCAGGCCGCGTCCATGATCGCCGCGCCCGGGGCGGTGATCTGGCCGTTGCCCGTGCGGTCGAGGCGACTGCCGCCCTGCTTGTACCAGCCATCGAGCAGGGTGAGCAGCTCTGCGTCACGGGCGTTCGGGGCATGGCCGCCGTGCAGGAGCCGGGAGAGGACGGGCTCGAAGGTCATCTCGCGCACGTCCTGGGTGGCCGCCTCGTTCATCGCCGAGGTGACCCGAGCCGGGGTCAGGTTGCGGCCGTGCCCGAGGTTGTTGATGAGGAGATCGACGCGCTGGAGCGCCCCAAGCGACCAGTTGTCGTCCGGCGCCTCGTAGCCCGCCTCGGTGCGGTTGTTCCAGTTGATGATCTCGCCGCTGGGCGGGTTGATGCCCTGTGGGTGGTTCGCGGCCGAGACGTACCCGCGCCACTCCTCCTTGCCGCGGCCGTCGATCGGCAGGTCCTGGTCGACGTTGTCCGGCCGGATGGGCACGAGCCCGCTGGTGTAGACGCCGATGTCCTTGTCGTCCGCGTAGAGCGAATTGAACGTCTGGGGCGTCTGCGAGGCCGCGGCAAAGAACTGGTGCACGTTGTGCACGAGCCCGTGCGCGAGATCGTGGTAGAAGAGCAGGTCGAGGACGTCCTTGCCGTAGCTGGCCCGCTTGTGGGTGAGGGCGACGAGGCGGCCGTGCACGCGGGCGTAGCCGATCACCGGCCCGTGGACGGTGCGATAGAAGGTCATCTCCTTGCCCTGCAGCGAGCCGGCGTCGAAGAACTGCATGGCGCGGCACTTGCCGTCGAAGAGGTACTTGTGCGTGCTCCCGCCGCAGAGCGTCTCGGCGTAGGTGTCGATCTGGTCGAGGCCGGCCGAGGTGAGCGACCATCCGGCGTCCTGGCTGCGGCCGATGAAGATGTAGCCGGGGAAGGGCGCCGACATGGCTCCGTCCTGATGGATCCCCGGTCCTTCGAGGTCCATCTCGAGAGTCAGGCCGGGATAGAAGTAGCCGATCTGCGGACCGGCGACCATGATCGGGTGGTGGGTGGCGGAGCGCCAGCCGGCGACGAGCAGCGCGTTGCTCGCGTGTGACGGCGGGACCGAGGAGGCGGCGGCGGCCGACGCGGTGAGGCTGCCGGAGTCGAGGATGACGTTGCCGCTCGTGCTCTTCGGCTTGGGCTGGAACTGCACGTGCCCGGGCACACTGACCGGGGCCTCAGGGTCGTAGGCCTCCCGCAGGTCGTTCCACACCTTGAGGCCGCGCTTGGCGCCGAGCTTCCTCTCCAGCGCGGAGAGGAACACGGCGTTTGTCGCCTGGTTGCCGCCGCCCTCGCCAACGAATTGGTCCTTGAGCGCGTTGAAGGCGTAGATGTCGACGAGCGTGAACGGCTTGACGCCGCCGAGCGGGCCGAGTGCGTCGCCGTGGTCGGCAACGTACGCGTTGATGCCGGCCAGATAGACCTTCAGGTCGTGGAGGACCGCCCGGCCCTTCGCTCCGTGCGCGAGCAGCGCGCCCGTCTGCTTGGCCACCTCACGCTCGGTCTGGGCGCTCGGAGTGAAGCTCTTCAGGCTCGAGACGAGGTTCAGGGCATCCACCCCGGGAAGGTCGATGGCGGCGACGAGCGCGTCGTAGCGGGCTTCCTGGAGCAGGAGGCCGCGATCCTCGGCGATGACCCAGCCGGCGCCCCACGTCACGTCGTCGCGCGTCGTGCCGTAGATGTGGGGCACGTCGTACTTGTCGCGCAGGACGCGCACGCCGGGATGGGGCACGGACTCGGCGACGAGCGATCCGGCGACCCCCCGGCCGACGCCCTCGGCCTTGAAGTCCTGAAGCAGGGCGGCCGGCGTGACATGGTTGAACAGGGGTGTGAGCGCGTTGTACATCATCGCCTGCTGCGTGGCCTGGGACGGCGGCGGAACCGAGCCGTACTGGCCGGACGGGATGATGTCGCGCGCGATGATCGCGTAGTCGATGGCGAACGCGCCGGCCGCCGCCGGGACGATCGCTGCGGCGATCAGCGCCGCCGTGACGAGCACGGTGAACCTGCGGACCACGGTCTCTCCTCCTCCTCGGTTGGCCAGCCAGCTTACAGCGCGCCGGCGCGGGCTCGAACGAAGAAGAGCCCTCAGGCCCGAACGCTGGAGAGGCCCCCGCCCTCTCGGTACGGGAGCCTCTCGGTAGCAGGCCTGTAAGCCGGATCCTGTCCGGGGCCTCGGCTCGACCTGCGAGGCGAGACCCGTGAGCAATCATCCATCTCCGCGGCCTACCCGGACCTTGGCGGGCCACCTACAAACGGTCCTGCTTGGCCTAGCATCGGGTGGGGTTTACCGGGCCGCCGCGTCACCGCGACGCCGGTGCGCTCTTACCGCACCATTTCACCCTTACCGGCCTGGAGCTCTGCAGCGGCCCCAGGCTTAGGCGGTGTCTTTTCTGTGGCACTTTCCCGCGGGTTTCCCCGGGTCGGCGTTACCGACCACCCTGCCCTGCGATGTCCGGACTTTCCTCGAAGGCTTTCACCTCCGCAATTGCTCAGCCTGCGCAGGCGAGCATAGCCCGTAATCGGAGGGGCGTCGAGCCGTGAGGCGGCAGCTGAGCCGCCGCGCGCACAAGCGGTCGGTCTTCCTCAGCCCGGTGCTCGGGTCTCGGGTCCGCGAAGTAGCGGGACGAAGGCCGCCGGGTGCTCAAGCCGCGACCACGGCCTGACCGGCTCGCCGGCTCGATCACCGCGCAGGGACGAAGCTCAGGTGAGCTCGGTGGCGCAGCTCAGGCAACGCCCCCCGATGGGCAGAGCGTGGGCGCCGTACTTCGGCGCCATCTGCTCGCCGCAGAGCGGACAGTCGACCGCGCGGTGGGCGGCGAGCTGCGTCCAGTCGCCCGCAATCAGACGATCGAGCGTCGGCTCCCGGTCGCGGGCCGCGGAGCGAACTGCCGCGGAGTGCACCGCCTCGGCTCGCACCATCGTTGCTACTGCGCTCATATCACCACCTTCCTCACGTGATGCTCCTCATCAGGCCGACGACCTTTCCGAGCACCTGGACCTCGCGAGTGCGAATTGGTTCCATCGCCTCGTTCTCCGGCTGCAGGCGGACGTGGTCGGCCTCCTGGAAGAACCGCTTGACGGTCGCCTCCTCCCCCACGAGCGCGACCACCACGTCCCCGTCGTTGGCCGTCTCCTGAGGCCGGACGACCACGAGGTCGCCGTCGAGGATGCCGATGTCCTTCATCGACTCCCCGCGGACGCGTAACAGGTACTCGCCGTCGTCACCGCCCGCGAACTGCGGCGTCTGGATGTACTCCTCGATGTTCTCCTCGGCGAGCACCGGCTGACCGGCGGCGACCTGGCCGACAAGCGGCAGCCCGGGCTGCACGAAGCTCCGGACGCCGGCGGCGGCACGGTCGAGCAGCTCGATCGCCCGCGGCTTCGTCGGATCGCGACGGAGCAATCCGATCCGCTCGAGGTTGGCAAGATGCGCGTGCACCGTAGACGACGAGGCGAGGCCGACCGCCTTTCCGATGTCCCGGACCGTCGGGGGATAGCCGTACTTTGCGGAGTACCGCTTGATGAAGTCGAAGATCTCCTGCTGGCGCTTGGTCAAGTCCATCCCATCGCTCCTCGCTGGTGTGGCTCGGCAAGACCGGCCATTCTGGTGAGTGCGTCGAACACGTGTTCGTAAATGTAGCGCTCGCGCTGGACGGAACGCGAGATTTCGCCTGCAGGGGGCGGACGGACGCCGTTCCCCAACCCGACGGAGCGGAGGCGCGCAACGCCTGCCCTCCCCCCGGGGCCCGGGGCTATACTGCCCCGCCGAGCGCCTGTGGCGGAATTGGTAGACGCGCAAGGTTGAGGGCCTTGTGGACTGAATGGTCCGTGGAGGTTCGAGTCCTCTCGGGCGCACTCGGAAAGCCCCGCTAGTCGGGGTTTTCTTGTTCTCGAAGCTTCAGACGCTTCCATCTGGCGTCGTGTCGCGCACGATGGGCGGCAGCTCACAGCGCTCGATCATCAGCGGCAGCTCGGCGACGCGCGCGTGGATCTCATTTCGAGTCGCTTGTGCCGGCTTGCTGGCGCACGGCGGCGGACTCTACCGACGCGTCATCGTGGCTCCGCGTCGATCTGGCTCGGCGCGCTCATGAGCCCGAGCGCAGAGAGCGTGCGACCCGGCGGTGCTCGCGCATGGTCTCCGCCCCGTCCAGGCCGGGCTGGCGACCGAAACCGCAGTACATGGCCACCCCGAAGTCCTTCAGGTACCGCGAGGCGGTGGCGTGGCGCCGCCTCAGGCCGGCCACCCCGTCGATGGGCAGGACGATGCCGAGGAAGACGCGCGCGGACCCGGGCTCGAGGTCGACGAGCGGGCGGAAGAAGCTCCTATCCTCGCTGCGGAGGTAGCGGGGCCCGGCAAGGTGGAGCCAGTCGACAACCCGGCCGGAGTTGGTCACGGCGAAGTTGGCCATGCGCACGAGCGTCGCGTAGTCGCGCGCCTCGTACATCGGCCACTCTGGGAACGTGCCGTAACAGAGGTGATAGCCCACGAGCACTTCCTCGGGGATGAGCCGCGTCAGGCGCATGACCGGCCCGGCGAAACGCTCCCAGGCGCCCTCATTCGTCCAGGCCAGGACCCCCTCGATGTCCTGCGTCTCATAGGCGCAGTCCCACTGGATGGCGAGGTCGTCGGGGGGGATCCTCTCGGTGAGGCGCACGAGCTCGCGCGCGACGAGATCCTCGTAGCCACGCGCGGCGACCGGGTAGTCGGCGGCGAAATCGCCCTTGAAGCCGTTCATGGCGCTCGACGGGAACGGGAGTCCGATCTGAAAGCGCAGCCCGGCGGGAATCACAGCCGCGTCCCGCAGCTGGCGGAAGATCGCGTACGAGGCGATGGCATCGTCGATGCGCGGCCAGGAGCCGAAGCGGAGCTCCGAGACGCCCGGGCGAATCCCGAAGACGGGCGTCTCGTAGGCGTGGCGCGGGATTCCGGTGGGTGACTCCGTCTCCTCGCGCACGACGACGTCGGGGTGGGGGCGCGCCAGCCGCTCGCGTTCGTAGCCCACCCAGGCCGCGCGCGGACCGGTCTCGCCGTCGGGCAGGGCGAAGACCATGTCCCCGAACAGCTCGGCGCCGGCGCGGAGCGCCTCCTCCGTCGAGGTCGCGGGAAGACTCCCGACCAGCAACAGCTCGCTCCCGGCTCTCGACATCGATCCCTCCTCGCATGCTGGGCCCGGGAGCTTCGCACACCGGGGTCGCGGGGTTGGTCGCGCGGGGCGCCGGGAAAAAGTCGGGCTGGGGAACGGGGCGGGGGTTACGCGCGCAACGGGCACAAACGCGCCCACCTCCGGATCCACGACGGGGTTGGCGCGTCCATGCCCGGATTCCGGGCACAAACGCGCCCACCCCGAGTGCTCGCGGGGGGTCGGCGCGTTCGTGCCCGCGGTGAGAAGAGCGGTGGGTGGGCCCGTGCCCGCGGTGAGAAGAGCGGTGGGTGGGCCCGTGCCCGCGGTGAGAAGAGCGGTGGGTGGGTCCGTGCCCGCGGCTAGGCGCGGGGTGGGTCCGTGCCCGCGGCTAGGCGCGGGGCACGTCCGCGCCCACGCGCACACGGACCTCGGCCGCGGCGCCGCCAACCCCGGCCCGCCCCCCCGGCCCCCGTCTCGATGAGCACCGGCGCACCGGCCACAAGCGTCGCGGTCAGGCTGGCCGCCGTTGCGGGCCCCACGGCGCCGACGGACGGGTATAGGCTAAGCGCGAGGAGGTGCCCGAGGAGCGACCCGTCGCCGAGCCGCCAGTCGGTGTGTGCGCTGAGGGAGGAGCACGGTCATGCCAGAAGGACCAGCCGCCGGCCTCGTGACCAAGCCGAGCCGGGGGTCGGTCGACGAGGCGGTCGCGCGCCTCCTGGACCTCATCATCGCCAAGAACCTGAAGCTCTTCACGGTGGTCGACCACAGCGCAGAGGCGGCCGCCGCCGGCCTCGAGCTCCGTGACACGAAGGTCGTCGTCTTCGGGAACCCGGCGGCGGGAACGCCGGTCATGGTCGCCGCGCCGTTCACCGCCCTCGACCTCCCCCTCAAGGTGCTCGTGTGGGATGACGTCGGGCAGACGAAGCTGACCTACACGGCTCCGTCAGAGCTCGCCCGGCGCTACGGACTGAGCGACGAGCTCGCGTCGCGCCTCGTCGCCATCGACGCGATCACGGATGCGATCGCCGCAGCGTAACCGGAGTTTGACCGCGCTGCGTCCATGGCGCTGCGCCTACTCCGGCTCGCCCCGATAGGACGCGGCCGCCGTGGCCACATCGGTCGGATAGGTGTGCCGCGCGCGCAGGAGGAAGACACCGGCCGCGGCAAGGCTGGCGAGCATGACGAGGAACGTGATCTCGAGCCCGCGGGCGGCGCTCGGCGAGACGAGGCCGGGATGAGTGCCGATCGGCGCCTGGGCGGGCACGATGCCGGCGATGAGGTCGGCCAGCCCGCCGAAGAGCAGGGGCGAAAGGGCTTGGGCGAGCGAGCGCACGAAGGTGCGCACGCTCTCGGCCCGGCCCCAGAGCCCGGGCGGCATGATGTCGAGGCGGGCGGCGTCGAGCGGCGGGTTGGCGGCGGAGATGAGCGCGGCACCGGCGGTGTCGAACCACAGCGCGGGGAACAGATGCGTACCGAGGATGCCCGGGATCATGACCACGGCCGCGCCGAGGTAGCACACGGCCGGGACGAGCACGCGGGCGCCCAGCACCCCGTTGCGGATGAGCAGGTCGGTCAGCTGGCCGCTGAGCAGCGTGCCCGCGAGCGCGCCGAGCACGAGGATCCCCAGCCCGAGCTCCGAGGTGGCCTGCGAGACGTGGTAGTGGCCGCGGACGAACAGGAGGGCGAAGGTCTGCAGGCCGGCGAAATAGAAATACCCGAGCGAGGAGCCGAAGATGAGGTGGAGGTTCGTCGGGATGGAGATCGTGTAGCGCACGGCCCGGCCGAGGGAGAGCGAGTTCGGGTCATCGTGGAGGATGAGCCGGGGATTGGGCTCAACGCCGCGGCGCCGCGTGGCGTCGCGCACGGGGTCGAAGGGCTCCTCGGGGGCCGCGAAGGCGTGCTCTGCTCCCCAGGCGTCGTCCTGCTCCGGCGGAGTGACGACGATGACGTCGGCGCCCGCCTCGAGCCAGCTCTGACCGCCACGCCGTGGCTCGGGGATCGTCCGCCACAGGGTGCGGGCGAGGATGAATCCGGGAATCGCGAGGAGGACGAACGCGGCTCGCCAGGAGATGAGACTGGCCACGGTCCCACTGAGAATGAACCCGGCCGCCGTTCCGAGCGCCTCGCCGCCGAGGATGAAGGAGTAGATCCGTCCGCGCTCGCGTGCGGGGAAGTAGTCACCGGTGAGCGAGGCGATGGCCGGGCCTGCGGTCGCGGTCACGGCACCGAGCGCGATCCGCGCGAGGAGCAGGTGGAAGTAGCTCCCCGAGAGCGCGGCGGCGAGTGAGGCAACGCTCCAGAGAAGGACACTCGTCGCGAGCAGCGGCATGCGCTTGAAGCGATCGACGAGGAGGCCCACAGGGATCACGAAGGCCGCACCGACGAGGAGCGAGACCGAGGTGAGCAGCCCGATCTTGGCGTTGCCGATGTGCAGCGCATGCTCGAGCTGGGGCGCCACGGCGCCGACGGTCGACGCATCGGCTCCGCTCAGCGCCAGGACGGCCGCGAACAGGGTGATCACGCGGTAGCGCGCCGGTCCGCCCACCAGCTCGACAATCTGCCCACGCGCGAGTCGCCCCGACCACGCGACACCCCGGACAACGGCCCGGCCGGCGCGCACGCTCACGCGTCGGGGCGGCTGGGGTGGCGGCAGGCGCTCGGCCATCGTCGGTGACGACCATAGACGGGCGCCGAGCCCTGCGATGGCGGCGGCGGTGCTCCGAGTCAGCCGGAAGGACTCGTCATGCCTCGGTCACGACGAACTCGATGAGCGGGTCGCTGGCGGGCGTGACGATCGCCGCGCCCCGCAGGCCGATGACCGCGTCGGCGTCGGCGAAGACGACGTAGCCGCGACCTCCGGTGGTGGTCAGGCGATCGAGCACCGGCCCGTCCGGCGGCTGCATCTGTACGAGCGTCGAGGTCGGCCCCTCGACCGAGGTGACGACGCACGGCAACCGGCCCACTTCATCCAGTTCCAGGGTGACTGACATGCCCACGCATAGGTTCTCCATTCCGGTTCCCTCGACTCCTTCATGGCCGCCATCCAGTGCGCCCGGCCAACCTGGACGGACGTACCGGTCAGCTAGCCGCGTCGCTTCCGCGGCCGCGTCGCCTCCCCGGCCGCCGCGCCGAGCTCGCTCAGTCCGCGCTCGATACCGGTGGCGAGCACGTCGACGTCCGGGGTGCTGTCGTAGTCGGCGCTCACGCCGAAGCTGACGGCGCCGTTGTAGGAGAAGATCGCCACCGCCACCCGGACGCTCGCGAAGAGCGGAATATAGGGAAACGACTCGAGCATCTCGCGCCCGGTCAGATAGAGCGGGAACTGGGGACCGGGCACATTCGTCGTCCCCGTGTTGAGCGACCGCTGCGGGAGCCGGGTGGCCAGCCGAGCGCCGAGGGCGAGGAGCATCGGTGGAGCAAAGCCCGAGAGCGAGGTGAGGACCTCGCCCGCCACGGCCTGTCGCGACTCCTTCAGTCCCGCCATCTGTACCGTGATCGAGCGCAAACGCTCCGCCGGATCCTCGATCCGCACCGGCAGCTCGGCGAACATGGCCGAGACGCGGTTGTTGTAGCTGCCGCGCTCGCCGGGGCGCCGGACCGAGACCGGCACGAGTGTGCGCAACGTCCGGTCAGTCGACTCGCCGCGCCCCTCGAGCAGGTCGCGGAAGCCTCCGGTGATCGCCGCGAGCACCACGTCGTTGACCGTGCCTCCGAGGGCCTCGCGAATCCGCTTGACGTCGGACAGCCGCCCGCGAGCCCAGGCCCAGCGGCGATGCGGCCCGAGGGAGCCGTTGAGCGAGGAGCCCGCGGGACGGCCGGCCGCCCCGGCGAATCCGGCCACGCCCCGCGCCGTGTCGCCGAGCAGGGCGCCGAGCTGCAGGGGAGCGCGGGCGGCCGCGACGAGACGCTCGGCCGCGGCCACGGGACTCGCGGCCTGCTCGACGAGGGCGTCGCCGAGGAGCCGGGCGGAGCTCGGCTGGGGCTCCGGCGTCCAGGGCTCGGGCGCGGAGCGGCGCGGAGCGGGTTCGGCGTCGAGGAGCACGGTCATGAGATCAGTGCTCGCCACGCCGTCGACCATGCAGTGATGGACCTTGGAGAGAAGCGCCCAGCGGCCCTTCTCGAGACCTTCGACGAACCACATCTCCCACAGGGGCTTTGCGCGGTCGAGGTTCTGCGACATGACCCGGCCGACGAGCGCGCGGAGCTCAGCCTCCCCGCCTGGGTCGGGCAGCGCCGTGCGGCGCACGTGGTACCCGAGGTTGAAGTGCGGGTCGTCGACCCACACCGGCCGGGAGAGGCCGAAGGGCACGAAGCGCACGATCTGGCGGTAGCGGGGGACCATGCTCAGCTTGCTCGCGACCATGGTGAGAACCTCGTCGGGCGCCGGGGGCGGTCCGGCGAAGATGCTCACGCCACCCACGTGCATCGGGCTTTCGGCGCTCTCGATGTGCAGGAACGAGGAGTCCTGCGCGCTCATCCGGTGCATGGCTACGTCTCAGCGCAACGCGAGCACGAGCTTGCCCGTGTTCTCGCCCGCGAACAGCTTGAGCAGCGCGTCGGGGAAGGCGGCCACGCTGCCCTCGAGGACGTGCTCGCGGGAGACGAGCCTGCCCTCCCGCATCCACGCCGCCATCTCGGCCGTGGCCTCCGCGTAGCGGTCGGCATAGTCGAAGACGACCATGCCGGTCATCGACCCGCGGGCGGCGATGAGCGCGAGGTAGTTCGCCGGACCCTGGACCTGCTGTGCGTTGTACTGGGAGACCCCGCCGCAGATGACGATGCGCGCGCCCCGGGCCAGTCGTGCCAGCACGGCATCGAGGATCTCGCCCCCGACGTTGTCGAAGTAGACGTCGACCCGGTCGGGAGCGTGCTCTCGCAGCCCGACGCGGACGTCCTGCGCCTTGTAGTCGATTGCGGCGTCAAAGCCGAGGTCCTCGACGAGCCAGCGGCACTTCTCCGCGCCACCGGCGATCCCGATGACCCGGCACCCCTTGAGCTTGGCGATCTGCCCGGCGACGCTCCCCACCGCGCCGGCCGCGCCGGAGACGACGACCGTCTCGCCCTCTCGAAGGCGGCCGACGTCGAGGAGGCCGAAGTAGGCGGTCAGACCGGTCATCCCCAGGGCTCCGAGATAGGTTGGCAGGGGCGCGAGACTGGGATCAACGGGGATGACGCCCGCGCCATCGGAGGCGGCGAACTCCTGCACGCCGAAGGCGCCGTAGACGTGCTGGCCGACCGCGAAGCGCGGGTGCGTGGAGGCGGTGATCTGGCCGATAGCCCCCGCGCGCATGACTGCGCCGACGGCGACCGGCTCGATGTAGGAGCGCACGTCGTTCATCCAGCCGCGCATGGCCGGATCGATGGAGATGTGGGAGTTGGCCACGATGAACTCGCCCTCGCCGGGCTCGGGCACCGGCTCGCTCGTTAGCTCCCAGTCGGAGGGCCTGGGCAGGCCTGTCGGGCGCGCGGCGAGGCGGATCTGATGGTTGGTCGTGCTCATGGGTTCGGACCTTCTCGGGTGTCGTAGTTCGCCGCCAGTTTAGGGATAACGTCGATTGGTGTCAACGTAGCGTCGATTGTTCTCGGCGTATAGTTGACAATTCTGGACATGTCCGGCATCGTGCGTACCCGATGGCCGAGCCCGCCCCGACCCGTCGCCGGGCGCTGCGTAAAGGCGACCTGACCGAGCAGCGACTCCTCGATGAGGCCCGGACGCTGCTGGCCGAGCGCCCCATCTCGGCCATAGGCGTCGACGAGATTGCGCGTGCGGCCGGGATCTCCCGCTCGTCGTTCTACTTCTACTTCGCCTCTCGAGAGGCGCTCGTGCGCACGCTCGGCGAGCGCGCCCAGGAGGAAGTGCTGGCGAGCGCCGAGAGCTGGCTCTCCCGCACCGACGAGGCCCCGGCCGCAGCCGTGTCCCGGGCGCTGGCGGCCAACCTCGTGCTCTGGCATCGCCATGGCCCGGTACTGCGCGCGCTCGAGGACGGCCGCAGGACCGATCCCGACACGGAGGAGCTCTGGCAGGCGATCGGACGGCGATTCATCGATGCGATCGCGGCGCAGATCGAACGTGAGCGCGAGCGGGGACTCGCGCCTGCGGCGCCGCCGAGCGCCCGTCAGCTGGCCATGCTGCTGGCGGCCATGAACGAACGCGCCTTCTCCGACGCGTCGCTTCGCCCGCCCTCGCCCCGGCGCGACCGCGACCTCGTCGCCGCGCTCACCACCGTGTGGATGCGAGCCGTCTACGGAAGCTCAGGCGAGGCCGGCGAGCCGGCGTGAGGCGTCGGCGATGACCTCGGGCCGCTTGCAGAAGGCGAAGCGCACGAGCCTCGGCGCCGCGTCCGCGTCGTCGTAGAACGCGCTCGTCGGGATGGCGACGACGCGGCAGCGCTCGGGCAGCGAGGCGCAGAACGCCTCCGCGTCGGTGCCGACGTCGGCATTGACGAAGTATGTGCCCGCGGGCACGAACGGGCGCAGCCCGGCGGCGCTCAGACCGGCGCACAGGGCATCGCGCTTCCCGCGCAGCTCGTCCCGCAACGTGTGGAGAGCCCCCGGGGGCAGGCGCAACGCGGCCGCCGCGGCGTGCTGCAGTGGCGTTCCCCCGGCGAAGGTGAGGAACTGCTTGACCTTGCGCGCGGCCTCGACGAGCTCGGCCGGTCCCGAACACCAGCCGATCTTCCAACCCGTGACCGAGAACGACTTCCCTACGCTCGAGATCGTGAGCGTCCGCTCCGCCATCCCGGGCAGGGTGGCCAGCGGCACGTGCTCGCCCTCATAGACGAGATGCTCGTAGACCTCGTCGGTCACGCACACGAGGTCGTGTTCGCGACAGGCGGCGGCGACGAGCTCGAGCTCGCGGCGATCGAGGACGCGACCGGTGGGGTTGTGGGGCGAGTTGAGGAGCAGGACCCGGGCCCGCGGGCCGATCGCCGCCGCGAGCGCGCCGGCATCGAGCCGAAAGTCCGGCGGGCGCAGGGTCACCGGCCGGCGTCGCGCGCCCGCGAACGCGATGCACGCGGGATAGGAGTCGTAGTAGGGCTCGAGGAGGACGACCTCGTCGCCGGGGTCGCACAGTCCGAGCAGCGCCGCGGCGATGGCCTCGGTGGCGCCGAAGGTGACAAGCACCTCCTCGGGCTCGAGTCCGTAGAACCGGCGCTGGTGCTCGAACACCGCCTCTCGCAGTGCGGTGACGCCGGAGAGCGGCGCATATTGGTTGTGGCCGGCGCGCAGTGCGTGGACAGCGGCCTCGATGATCTCGGCCGGGCCGTCGGTGTCGGGAAAGCCCTGGCCCAGGTTGATCGCGCCCGAGCTCGTGGCGAGCGCGGTCATCTCGGCGAAGATCGTCGTGCCCAGCCCACTCAGGCGCGCGGCGGCTCTCATGCCGGATCGGCCGCGCCCCAGATGCCCGGGCCACGGCGGTGCTCGTAGATGAGCGAGGTCTCGGCATGTGAGACCGATGGGTGGGTGGCGAGATGGTCGACGACGAACTCGCGCAGATCCTGGGCATCGGCCGCGGCGACCCAGACGAGATAGTCAGTCACGCCGGTGAGGTGGAAGACCATGAGCACGCCCGGCAGTCCGCGCACGGCATCGGTGAAGGCGTCGATCTGCTCGCGCGCGTGGACGGCCAGACGGACGGCGATGAGCGCCTGGAGCGGACGGCCCAGGGCGGCGAGGTCGACCTCGGCGTGAAAGCCGCGGATGACGCCCCGCTCGCGGAGCGCCCGCAGACGCGCCAGTGCAGTGGACGGGGCGACGCCGACGCGGTCGGCGAGTCGCTGGTTGGTGATCCGGGCGTCCTGGGCGAGCAACTCGAGCATCGCCCGGTCGACGGCATCGACGGAGGGCTGTGGATGATTCGGCATGATCTCAGTTCGCGCGAGCCGCTTCGCAGATAAGGCGATTATTGCATGATATTCCGAAGATCCTACGACGTCCTGATTTTCGACCGAAGAATCGCCAGAATGGATGGCATGACCGAGACCGCGCTCGTCCCCGTTGTCAAGGACTCCATCCTCGACACCATCGGCAACACCCCTCTCGTCCGGCTCGCCCGGATCGGCGCCGGCCTGTGCCCGCAGCTCGTGGCCAAGCTCGAGACCTTCAACCCCGGGGGATCGATCAAGGACCGGGTCGCGGTGGCGCTCATCGAGGCGGCCGAGCGCGACGGCAAGCTCCGCCGCGGAGGCACGATCGTCGAGCCCACCTCGGGCAACACGGGCACCGGGCTGGCCATCGCCGCCCTGCTCAAGGGCTACCGCGTCATCGCCGTCATGCCCGACAAGATGTCGCGCGAGAAGAGCGACCTCCTGCGCGCCTACGGCGCCGAGGTCGTCGTCGCCCCCACCGATGTGCCGCCGGAATCGCCGCAGTCCTACTACCGCGTGGCCGACCGGCTGACCGAGGAGATCCCGGGTGCCTTCCAGCCCAACCAGTACTTCAACCCGGCCAATCCGCGGGCGCACTACGAGTCGACCGGACCGGAGATCTGGGAGCAGACCGCCGGCCAGATCACGCACCTGGTGGCCGGCGTGGGCACGGGCGGCACGATCACCGGGACGGTGCGCTATCTGCGCGAGCGCAACCCCGACCTGGTCGTGATCGGGGCCGACCCAGAAGGGTCGATCTACTCCGGCGGCGAGGAGAACGTGCGGCCCTACCTCGTGGAAGGCGTGGGCGAGGACTTCTGGCCCGAGACGTTCGACCCCGCTGTGGTCGACCGCTGGATCACGGTGTCCGATCGCGACGCCTTCTTGACCACGCGCCGCCTGGCACAGCTCGAGGGCATCCTGGCCGGCGGCTCGGGCGGCCTGGCCGTGCACGCCGCACTCGCGGCCGGGGCCGAGATCGACGACCCCGGGGCGTTCATGGTGGTCATCCTGCCCGACGGCGGGCGCTCCTACCTGTCGAAGATCTTCTCCGACAGCTGGATGCGCCAATACGGCTTCCTCGAACGCGACACGAAGCTCGTCGTCGGCGACGTACTCGCCCGCAAGCGTGCGGCCGGGGAGATCCCCCCGCTTGTGACCGTCCAGACGCACTTCCGCGTGCGCGACGCCGTGGCGCTCCTACACGAGCACCGCGTCTCCCAGCTCCCCGTGGTCAGCGCCCACGACCCGGCGACCGTGGTCGGCGCGATCGGCGAACGCGGCCTGCTCAAGCACGCGGCGGAGGACCCATCGGTGCTCGACGCCGAGATCGTGGCGGTCATGGAGCCGCCGTTCCCGGCCGTCTCGATCGACGATCCGGTGCGTGAGGCGGTGGAGCTGCTCGTGGGCGAACAGCAGGCGCTGCTCGTCACTCGCAACGGCCGCCCGGAGGGCCTCGTCACGCGCACAGATCTGCTCGAGGCGCTCGCCTCGTGAGCTCCCCAGATGCGTCCACCCGCGGGTTCGCTACCCGGGCCGTCCACGCGGGTCTGTCCCCGGATCCGTCCTACGGGTCGATCATCCCGGCCATCCACCAGACCTCCACCTACGCCCAGCGCCGCCCGGGCGACTTCGTCGAGGAATACGACTACGCGCGCTCGGCCAACCCGACGCGCGCCGCGCTCGAGGTCGGGCTCGGCGAGCTCGAGGGCGGACGCGCGGTGGCCTTCTCCTCGGGCCTTGCCGCCGAGCACGCGCTCATAACCGTCGTCTGCGAGGCCGGAGCCCACATCGTGCTGCCGGCCGATCTCTACGGCGGCACCTACCGGCTCGTCGACAAGGTGCTGAGCCGGTGGGGCCTCGCCTACGATCTCGTCGACCAGACCGACCTCGACGCCGTGGAAGCGGCGGTCCGGCCCCAGACCCGGCTCATCTGGGTCGAGAGCCCGACCAACCCCTTGCTCAATACGGTCGACATCGCGGGTGTCGTCGCCCGCCACGGGAGCGCCCTGGTCGCCGTCGACAACACCTTCGCCACCCCGGCCAATCAGCGTCCCCTCGAGCTGGGCGCCGACTTCGTCGTCCACTCCACGACGAAGTACCTGGGCGGTCACTCCGACGTCGTCGGCGGCGCGGTCATCGCCCGCGATCCAGGCTGGTACGAGCGGCTGCGCTTCGTTCAGAACGCGGTCGGGGCGGTGCCCGGTCCGTTCGACTGCTTCCTCGTCCACCGCGGGCTGCGCACCCTGCACCTGCGCATGGAGGCGCACGCTCGCAGCGCGGGCGCGGTGGTGGAGCTGCTGCGCTCCGTACCCGGCGTCTCGGACGTGCGCTGGCCGGGGTTCAGCGGCATGGTCAGCTTCCGCCACCCCGACGCGGCGGGTATTGCGGCCCGGACCGAGCTGTTCACGCTGGCCGAGTCACTCGGCGGCGTCGAGTCCCTCGTCGAGGTCCCCCAGGCCATGACCCATCAGTCGGTTGAGGGGTCCGCTGCGGCCGTGCCGCCGGATCTAGTGCGCCTGAGCTGCGGGATCGAGGCGCCCGAGGACCTTGTGGCCGACCTGCGACAGGCCATCGGCAGCGCCTGAGGTCGCGGGAGGGCCACTACCCGCTGGGCGACGCGCCGCCGGCCGGCGCACCGGAGCGGTCGAAGAGGACCCTCTGTCTTAGACCCTTCCGACAACGATCAGCCGAGGCGTTCACGCGCCTCCCCGATCCTCGCGGCATGGGAACGGAACCGCTGCTCCAGCGCCACGAGGCGCGCGAGACGTTCGACTGCTTCGGCTCGACCTGCTCGGTCATCGTCGCCGGCGACACCGGCGCCGTCACGGCCGCCGCGGCGGCTGCCGCGGCACGCGACCGGCTCCTCGCCTGGCATTACCAGTTCTCGCGCTTTCACCCGGCCAGCGAGCTCAGCCGCCTCAACGCCGATCCGCGCGAGACCGTGCCCGGCTCTCCCATGATGGCCCGCCTGGCCGACGCCATCGAGGCGGTGGGGACGCTGACCGCCGGACTCGTCGACGCGACGCTCGTGGCCGAAATCGAACGGGCTGGGTACACGGACCATCTCGCCCCGCCGGCGCTCCCGCTCGCCGCCGCGCTCGAGCTCGCGCCCGCCCGGCGCGCCGGCACGGCCCGCCCGAGCGGCGGCTGGCGGACCATACGCGTCGACCGCGCGGCGAGCACGGTCACCCGGCCGCCCGGCGTCAAGCTCGACAGCGGCGGCGTGGCCAAGGGCCTCTTCGCCGACGTCCTGGCGGAGGAGCTCGCCGCGCATCCAAGCTTTGCTGTCGACTGCGCCGGAGACATCCGCTGGGGCGGGACCGAGCGGGTCCCGCGCGAGGTGCGGGTCGCCAGCCCCTTCGACGGTCGCATCCTCCATGCCTTCCACCTCGACCACGGCGCTGTGGCCACGAGTGGAATCGGCAAGCGGCTGTGGCTCGATCACGCCGGCCGACCGGCGCACCACCTGCTCGACCCCGGCACGGGCCGCCCCGCCTTCACGGGCCTCGTCCAGGTCACCGCGCTCGCCGCCACCGGCCTCGTGGCCGAGGCACTCGCCAAGGCCGCCCTACTCGCGGGGCCCGAGGCCGGCCGCGGCTGGCTCATGCGCGGTGGGGTCATGACCTTCGACGACCACGACTACCGCATCCTGGAGCCCCAATGACCGTCAGCGCCCACACCCATCTGTTCTGGATCACCAGCCGGGCCGCGGGCATCACCGCACTCGTGCTCTCGAGCGTCACGGTCGGCGTTGGACTCATCATGGGCGGGCGCCTGATCAAGGGATCGAACCCGGATCGCCGGGCCGTCCACGAGATCCTCGCGCTCTCGGTGATGTTCGCCATCGCCGTCCACGGCCTGAGCCTCATCGGGGATAGGTACCTCCACCCCACGCTCGCCGCGGTGACTGTCCCGTTCGCCGGGTCCTACAAGCCGATCCCCACCACCATCGGCATCGTCGCCGGGTGGGGGCTGATCGTCCTCGGGCTCTCCTACTACCTCCGGGGCCGAATCGGGATGAATCGCTGGAGGGTGATCCATCGCTTCACCGCGCTGGTCTGGATCGCCGGTCTCATCCATGCCTTCACGGAGGGGACGGACTCCGGCCAGAGGTGGTTCATCGCCCTGATCCTCCTGACCGCCGCGCCGGCCGCTATCGCCCTGGTCTGGCGTCTGGCCAAGGGCCTGTCGGGGTCACACGGCACGCCGCGCGCTGCCGAGGCCGCCGTGAGCCGCTCTTAGCTCTTTCTCAGATCGTCACGACGGTGCTCTCACGGCCCGCCGACACGCTGGAAGCGCACCACCCCGCAACCCCTGACCGGAGCCCATACACATGTCCTTCCATGATCACGCGATATCCGTCCCGGGCGCTGCTGAGCGGCGTCGCGCCGAGCTCGAGCGCCAGCGCCGGAGGCGCGACCGCGACCGTCGGCGTCAGCCGCCCGCGAGTGGCAAGGCGCTCGCCCAGCAGCGGCTGGAGGCGCGCCGTCGTCGGACCCGCAGGATCCGCATCACGGGCATCGCCGTGGCGGTGGCGATGTTCCTCGCCCTGTGGGGCGTCATCTTCACGCAGCTAGTCACCGGGCATGATCCGGCGCTCAGCGCGTCGGCCAAGCGTGCCGCCGCGGTGGCGAGCACGGGCACGACCTCCTCGGGCTCGGGCAACTCGACCTCCTCGGGCAACTCGACCACCTCGGGCAACTCGACCACCGCGGGCAACTCGACCACCTCGGGCAACTCGACCACCTCGGGCAACTCGAGCGGCTCGTCCGGCACGAGCGCGGTCACGACGCGACAGTCCTAGCGCGGACGCCCCACCCCCGTGCGTGCCCGTCACCTCCCCGCACGCACGCCCATCGACGGCCCGGCCTCTCCACGAGCCGGGCCGTCGGCTTTCGGAGCGGTGGCTTACGCCCCGGAAGGGCTGGTGCTCATCCCGGAAGCCAGCGCGACGAGCAACGACATGGGGACGCCACTCGCCGTGAGCACGCAGGTGTGCCCGCGGCGCTCCCAGGTCACGACGGTGCGTCCGTGCTCGCTGAACATGTCCACGGCGACCCCATCCCAGGCCGAGCTGAGCGTGCGCGCACCACTGGCCAGCGGCGTGCCGGAGGCGATCGTGTAGGCGATCACGTGCCGACCGTGGACATAGGTGACCGTCGTGAGGAGGCGACCGCCGACCCGGTCCCGGCGCACGCCCGTGCCGCGGAGCCCGAAGCGATCCTGCCAGTAGGGAAACATCAGGCCGGCGGCCCGCAGGCCCGGTAGCACCGTGGCGTCGTCACGCGGCTCGGCCACGGCCGCCTGCGGCGCGCGGTCCGCCAGCACGGCCGCCTGCGCCACCGTCGGCGCGACCGCGCCACCGTCGCCGATGAGCAGGGCGACCGCGGCCAGCGTCGCTGCCAAACCCGTTGTCAGCGCCAGGGTTCGAGGGCCGCCCGGGGCCCGCGGCGCCGACGCGGCGGAGCCCCCTGCAGCCGCGATGCGCGTCCGCAGCCCGCTGGAGGCCGGCTCGCGCGCGCGACGGATGGCCTTGACGGCACGTTGCTGCGCCTGAAGCTCCTCGCTCATCCGCGTGGACGCCTCAACCGCCTCGAGCACTTCGGCGATGCGTCCGGCCTCGAGCGAGCCGTCGGCCAGGGCAGCCACGTCGCGCGGGGCCGGGGCGCGGCTCCGCCGGATCATCGCGCCCGCCCCTTCGCGGGCGTCTCCGGGGCTTGCGCCTCGAGCGCCCGGGCGAGCCGCAGACGGGCTCGATAGAGGCGAGTCGTCACCGTCGCTTCGCGCACGCGGAGAGCGTGCGCGGCTTCGCGGTAGGACAGGCCAACGAGATCGATGGCGACGAGTGCGTCGCGGAAGCTGTCCGGAAGCTCGGCGATCAGGGCGTAGAGGCTGCGTGCGTCGAGCGCCTCCTGGGGTCCCTGGATGGAGCGATCCTCGAGCTGGTCGATGTCCTCGGGCAAGGGCACGGGCCGCGGCCGGCGGCGCGCCGCCCGTTGGGCGGAGAAGTACGTGTTGCGCAACACGCGCAGGAGATATCCGAGGTCGTCGTCGGAGCGCAGGAGGCGCGGCCGGCGCAGCACTCGGGCGTAGGTCTCCTGCACGAGGTCCTCGGCCTCCTCGCGTGACCCGCACAGTGCCCAGGCCGCCCGGTAGAGGCGGTCGATGTGGTCACCGAGACGCTCGGGGTCGAGCGTGCGGGGCGGCGGCGATGCAGGCACGAGCGGTGAGTTCGTGTGTTCGGTCACGACGGACATGCGCGTCTCGACCAGCAAGGACGCTCAGGCCGTGGGATCCTTCCCGCTGCCTCAGTCGTCCTTGACGTGGAACGTGAGTGTGGCGATGACGATGCCCTCGGTGCGAGCCTTCAGCACGCTCTCGAGCAGCCGGCCGCGCTGGTTGTGGAGGATCTCGTGACGGCGCTTGCTGGGAATGATCTCCGGGATCAGCACGGTGACCAGCGTGCCGTTCGTGGGCACCGACGTGACGTAGTGCAGGACGGAGCGGATGAGCGAGCGGTGGGGATCGACGATGACCTCGAGCGGTACGGCGCATTTCCACTGGTCCCAGTCGCGCTTGATCTGCTCGCGCTCCTCCTCATCGCCGGCCACGGCGACGGCGACGACCGTCTCCCCGAGGGACAGCGCTGCGCTCACCGCCTGCTCGGTCAGCCGATTGACCGTCGTGGTCGGGACGATCACCACACTCTCACGCTTGCGCGGGACGTTGGGCGTCTTGCCGAGACGCAGGTCGGAGGCGACCTTCGCGTAGTAGGTCTCGGTGCGGGCGAAGAGCCAGATGAGCAGCGGGACGACGAGCACGACCACCCAGGCACCGGCGGTGAACTTCGTTGTCAGGGCCACGACCACGGCGATGGCGGTAAGAACCGCGCCCGCGCCGTTGAGGATCGTGCGCGCCAGCCAGCGGCTCGGGCGCGTCCGGCTCCAGCGGACGACGAGGCCGAGCTGGCAGATCGTGAAGCCCACGAAGACCCCAATCGTGAACAGGGGAATGAGCCGGTCGGTCGCCGCATCGACCGCGACGAGCAAGAGGGCGGCGGCCACGGCGAGCACGACGATGCCGTGCCGGTACACCGGCCGCTCCGCGCGCAGATAGAACATGTGCGGCAGGCGGTGGTCCTTGGCCAGGATGCTCATGAGCACGGGGAGCCCGCCGAAGCTCGTGTTGGCCGCGAAGGCGAGCACGAGCGTGACCGCCAGGTTCGAGACGTAGAACGGCCAGCCCGTCCCGAAAGCGCCCGCGGTCAGCTGGGCGAGCACGGTGACGCCGCCCCGGGGAACGACGTGGTGCGCCCGGATGAGCAGCGAGAGCCCGACGAGCATCACGCCGAGAAGGACGCCGAGCGAGACCTCGGTCCGCTGCGCCGTGCGCACGCGGGGCTCGCGGAAGGCCGGCACGCCGTTGGCGATCGCCTCGACCCCCGTCACCGCTGAGCACCCGGAAGCGAAGGCCTTGAGGATGAGGAGCACGGTGATCGTGCCCGTGGCCGGGATGGTGATCCGCGAACCGATGGTGGCGACCGGATGCGCGTGGAACGGGTCGATGACGATGACGGCGAAGATGCTCACGATGAACACGAGCGTCGGAAGCATGAGCAGGCGCGCCGACTCGCTGATCCCGACGAGGTTGATCGCGGTGAGCAGGGCCAGGCCGATGAGGGAGACGGGCAGGAGGTGGTGCGCGAGCCCGGGGAAGACGCTGCCGAGACTGGCCGCTCCCGCGGCGAGGCTGACGGCCACCGTGAGGACGTAGTCGACGACGAGCGATCCGGCGGCGAGGAGCGCCGGCATTCGACCCAGGTTGGCCTTGGCCACCGCGTAGGCCCCCCCACCCTCGGGATGCGCGGCGATCACCTGGGTGTAGGAGATGACCAGGAGGACGAGCATCCCGGTGATCACCAGGGTCAGCGGGAACACGTAGCGCAGCGAGGCCACGCCCGCCGTGGCGAGGATGACCACGATCGCCTCGGGTCCGTAGGCGACGCTCGAGAGCGCATCCAGGCTCAGCGCGGCGAGGCCCCCGACGGAGGTGAGCTCGTGACCGCCGTCGGCGTGCTTGCCCGCGCGCGGGGCGGACCGAGCTCCCTTCCAGGGCGTGCGGGCGGCGCTCAAGGCGGCCGGGATTCTAGGCCCGGGAAGAAACGGGCACCCGACGGTGTCATTTCCCCTCAGCGGTGGTCTGCACACCGCCGGTCCGTCGGAAACCCCCACAAGGAAGGTGCCTGATGAAGCTGTGGCAGACCAGACCCCCCCGGGTCGTCCTGCTCACGGCGGCGGTCTTCGTCCTCGCTATCCCCGCGAGTGCCGCTGCCTCGCCGTTCCTGTCCCATTTCTCGACTGTCAGCACGATTGCCTCGGCAGTCCCGACCAGCGGCTCCGCCATGGGAGACCAGAACCCGTATGGCGTAGCCGTCGTGCCACGCAGCGTGGGTGACCTCGTGCGGGGCGACGTGCTCGTCTCCAACTTCAACAACGGCGCGAACGCGCAGGGCACGGGCTCCAGCATCACGGAGATCGCGCCGAACGGCACGGCCCACGTGTTCGCCGTCGTGCCGCCTGCGACCCCCACGCCCGCGGTGGGGCTGACCACCGCGCTCGTCGTGCTGCGTAGCGGCTTCGTCGTCGTCGGGAGCCTGCCCGCTCCGGGCGGGATGTCCTCGGCGGCGACGGGCGGCGCGCTGAGCATCCTCGATTCGACCGGCCACGTCGTGGAGACGATCTCCGGCGGCGACATCAACGGGCCGTGGGACATGACCGCGGTCGATGACATCGGCAGCGCAACGCTGTTCGTGACCAACGTTCTGAACGGGACGGTGGCCGCGGACGGCAAGGTCGTCCATGACGGCACGGTCGTCCGCATCGACCTGCTCATACGCCCGGGACGGACCCCGGAGGTGCGCTCGAATCGGGTCATCGCCACCGGATTCGCCGAGCAGACGAGTCCGAGCGCACTCGTCGTCGGACCGACCGGCGTCGGGTTCGGCGACGGGGGCGCTCTGTTCGTCGCCGATTCCGTGAACAACCGGATCGCCGGCGTTCCCAACGCGCTGACTCGGACCGTCGTCCTGCACGGCGGAGGGATCACGATCACCTCGGGCGGCAAGCTCAACGATCCGCTCGGCCTGACGATCGCGCCGAACAACGACATCATCACGGCGAACGGGAACGACGGCCGCGCCGTGGAGACGACGCCAAGCGGCCACCAGGTGTTCGCGAAGACGCTGTTCGATCCGGGCGCGGGCGACCTCTTTGGACTCGCCATCGCTCCGGACGGCAGCGGGTTGTACTTCTCCAACGACGCCGGGAGCGGCCCGGCGGCCAACTCGCTCGACCTGTTCCACTGACACCCCGGTAGTGCCCCGCCGGCCGGCTCGCCTCGCGCGGCGCGCCGGCCGGCTCCCGGGGGTCGGGAAACGCCGCTCGCGCCGGTACGGTGCGGTCTCCCGACACGGAGAGACACCGGATGCGTCTGATCACCCTCGAGGAGCACTACCGCTCACCGGCGCTGGCGGACGCACACGAGACCACCGGCGCGCCGCTCCGCATCACCCGAGCAGCGGCGTTCCTGGCCAAGCTCGACGATCTCGACGGCGGGCGGCTGGCCGACATGGACGCTGGCGACATCGACGTCCAGGTCATCTCGCACAACGTGCCCGCCGCCGAGGCCTTCCCCGCCGAGCGCGCCGTGCCCCTCGCGCAGGAGGTCAACGATTACGCCGCCGCCGCCGTCGCCCGGCATCCGCACCGGTTCCGCGCCTTCGCCGCCCTTCCCATGCGCGCGCCGGCCGCGGCGGCCGACGAGCTCGAGCGAGCGGTGCGCGAGCTCGGATTCTGCGGCGCGCTCATCCACGGCACGACCGCGGGCCGCTTCCTCGACGACCGCGCCTTCCGGCCCGTGTGCGAGCGCGCCGAGCGCCTGGGTGTCCCCCTCTACCTCCATCCGGCCGAGCCGCCCGAGGCGGTGCGGACGGCGTATTTCGGCGAGCTTCCGACGCCGGGGGGACAACTCCTCGCGACGGCCGCGTGGGGGTGGCACGTCGAGACCGGTCTGCACGTGCTGCGCATGATCGTCGCCGGCACCTTCGACGAGTTCCCCGGTCTTCAGCTCATCATCGGTCACATGGGTGAGGCGCTCCCGTTCTTGCTCGCCCGCGCGTCGCGCGTGCTCACCCAGGCCGGAGGGCTCGAGCGGCCGCTCGAAGCGTACGTCGAGGCGAACCTCCACTTCACGACGAGCGGCCTGTTCACCCACGCGCCGCTGCAGTGCCTGCTTGACGTAGCCGGGGCCGACCGTGTGCTCTTCTCGGTCGACTACCCGTTCAGCTCGAACGCGGAGGGGCGCGACTTCATCCTCGGCGCGTCGCTGAGCGCGGCCGACCGCCACAAGCTCGCGCACGGCAACGCCGAGCGGCTGCTGGGAATCGCCCCGGTCCCCTGAGCGCGGCGTACGCTGAGCTTCGCGTGACCGAGCACCACCGTCCCCGCGCCTTCAGCGCCGACCGCCCTCCACTCTGGCTGGGCCTGACCGTAGCCGCGCTCGGGCTGGCTGCCGCCACGGTCGCGGTGTACCCACTGAAGTCGATCGCCCCGGCCGTCTCGCTGAGCGTCGTCTACCTTCCCGTCGTCCTGCTCATATCGGTCTACTGGGGCCTGGCGCTCGGCCTCGCCGCCTCTCTGGTGAGCGCGGCGGCATTCAACTTCTTTCACATCCCGCCAGTCGGGCGGTTCACGATCGCCGACAGCCGGAACTGGGTGGCGCTGGCCGCGTTCGTGCTCGTGGCCGCCGTGGTCAGCGCAATGGCCGAGGTAGCCCGCAACCGGACGGTGGAGGCGCAGCGCGGACGCAAGGAGGCCGACCTGGCGGCAGCCCTCGCGCGTGAGCTGCTGGCGGGCGAGCAGACGCAGGCCGCCCTCGGCATCGCGGCGCGACGGATCGCCCAAGCGCTCGAACTCAGCTCGGCCGCGATCGAGCTCCGCGCCATCGAGGACCGCGAGCGGCGGCGGGCGCTCCCCCTCCGTGACCGGGACGGTGTCACGATCGCGACGCTGCTCGTTCCGCGCGAGCTCACCGGCGACACGGTCGAGCGCCTCGAGCGCCAGGTCGTGCCCGCGCTCGAGGCGCTCGTTGCGATCGCCCTGCACCGGGACGCCGTCCAGGCGGAAGCCGTCGAGAGCGCGGCGCTGCGCCGCAGCGACGAGCTCAAGACCGCCCTCCTGCGGACGGTGTCGCACGATCTCCGCACCCCGCTCACCGCGATGGTCACGGCTGGGCACGCGCTCGGGACGACATCCCTGACCGCGGAGGAGCGCGAGCAGCTGAGCGCGGCGGTCGTCGAGGAGGGCGAGCGGCTGTCGGCCCTCATCGACAAGCTGCTCGACCTCTCGCGCCTACAGGCCGGGCGCGCCGAGCCGCGGCGCGAATGGATCTCTCTCGAGGAGGTCCTCCTCGCCGTACAGGATGCGCTGCCCCAGGGGCCGGGCAACGTCCGCATCCACGTGGAGCCCGGCGTGCCCGCACTGCTCGCCGACGCCGCCCAGCTCGAGCGCGTCTTCGCCAATCTGCTCGAGAACGCGATCCGCTACTCGGATGGACGTGCGGTGTCCGTGCACGTGCGCAAGCTCGACGGACGCGTGATCGCGCGCGTCGTCGACCAGGGGCCCGGTATACCGGCGGCCGAGCACGAGCGGATCTTCGAGCCGTTCTACCGCGGGCGCGGCTCCGGCGCCCCGGCGTGGCCGGGATCGGGGCTTGGACTGGCGATCGCCAAAGGCTTCGTCGAGGCCAACGGCGGCACGCTCGGAGTGGAATCCCTGCCCGGGCAGGGCACGAGCTTCGTCGTGTCGTTTCCGGTCTCCAGAGAGGTTCCCCTCGGCGTATGAGCAGCCGGCCGCTCGTTCTCATCTGCGACGACGAGCCGCAGATCCTCCGGGCCCTCAGAGTCATCCTCCGCGACGCCGGCTATGAGGCGCTACCCGCCGACACTGGCGAGGGGGCGCTCGACCTCGCCGCCGTCCGCCATCCCGACGCGGCCATCCTCGACCTCGTCCTGCCGGACATTGACGGGGTGCAGGTGTGCGAGGGGCTGAGGGGCTGGAGCCAGATGCCGATCATCGTCCTCTCCGCGGTGGGTGAGGAGGATGCCAAGGTGCGGGCCCTCAGCGCTGGGGCGGATGACTACGTGACCAAGCCGTTTGGGCCGCGCGAGCTGATCGCGCGCCTCGAGGCAGCACTGCGACGGGTGGGCCCCGAGCCCCAAGACGCGGTCATCCGGGCCGAGGGGCTCGAGGTCGATCTCGCCGCGCGGGTTGTGCGGCGCGACGGCGAGGAAATCCACCTCACCCCGACCGAGTTCGACCTCCTGCGCGTGCTCGCGCGCAACCGGGGACGCCTCGTGACCCACCGCGAGCTTCTCACCGCGGTCTGGGGACCGGGGTACTCGGAGGACACGCAGGTCCTGCGGGCGCACGTGGCCAACCTCCGGCGCAAGATCGAGCCCGAGACCGGCCCCCGGTACGTCAAGACCGACCCCCGCGTCGGCTACCGCTTCGCGGCCTGAGCCTCACGTTTCGCGCCGCGAAACTCGCCGGCGAGACGACGGCCTCGCCGACTTGACAAAACCTTCATAGATCGCGTCTCCATCTGCACGGCTCCTTCACGGAGGGCGACCGAACATCTCGGCATGGATGTTCTCGCAGTGCTCCTCGGAGTCCTGATGTTCGCCCTCCTGCTCGGGCTCGTGTACGGGATCGAGCGGATATGAGCGCGAGCGACGTCTTCGGGCTGATCGTCTCGGTGCTTGTCTGCGCCTACCTCTTCTACGCGCTCGTGCGCGGCGAGAAGTTCTGAGCGCATGACCTTCCAGGGCTGGCTGACCATCTTCGCCTTCGCCGCGATCCTCACGCTGCTCGCCCTCCCCCTAGGCCGGTACATGGCCGCGGTGTATTCAGGCGAGCGCACGGTGCTCGACCGGTTCTTCCGGACGCCCGAGCAACTGCTCTACCGGATCATGCGGGTCGATCCCGACCGAGGCCAGGACTGGAAGGCCTATGCCAAGAGCCTGATCATCTTCTCGCTCGCCGGCTGGCTGCTGCTCTACCTCATCCTGCGCACGCAAACGCTGTGGAGCTTCACCGGCCTGAACCCGCAGGGCTTCCACTCGGGCACGTGGGACGTCACCTTCAACACGGCGTCGTCGTTTCTGACCAACACCAACTGGCAGTACTACGGTGGCGAGACGACGATGAGCTATTTCAGCCAGATGGCTGGGCTCACCGTCCAGAACTTCCTCTCCGCGGGCGTAGGCATCGCGGTGGCGGTCGCACTCATCCGGGGCATCGTCGGCCGCAGCGGGAAGAGCCTGGGGAACTTCTGGCAGGACCTGATCCGCACCGTCCTGTGGATCCTCACGCCCCTGTCCTTCGTGCTCGCGCTCGTCCTCGTCTTCCAGGGGTCGATCCAGAACTTCTCCCACTACATGAGCGTCCAGGGGCTGACCGGCATCAGCCAGCAGATCGCCATGGGCCCGGTCGCCTCCCAGGAGGCGATCAAGCTGCTGGGCACGAACGGCGGCGGGGTCTTCAACACCAACTCCGCCCATCCGTTCGAGAACCCAACGGGCTTCACGAACTTCGTGGAGATGCTTGCGGTGCTCGTCATCCCCGCCGCGCTCATCTTCATGTACGGGCGGATGGCCCGCAATCGCCGCCAGGGCCACACGATCTACGCGGTCGTCATGGCCATGTTCCTCGGCGCGGCCATCGTGGCCTACGTCGCCGAGGCACACGGCACCCCGGCCCAGCACGCGGCGGGCCTGCACACCCAGGTTGTGGCCGGCTCGACGGGCGGCAACCTCGAGGGCAAGGAGCAGCGCTTCGGGATCGCCGGCTCGGCCCTGTTCGACGTCGTGACGACCGTGACCTCGTGCGGCGCTGTGAACAGCTCCATCGAGTCCTTCACGGGCATCGGCGGGGCGGTTCCCTTCGCCAACCTGTCGGCCAGCGAGACGATCTTCGGGGGGGTCGGCACTGGTCTGTACTCGCTGCTCCTCTACGTCCTGCTCGCGGTGTTCCTCGGCGGCTTGATGGTCGGGCGCACGCCCGAGTACTTGGGCAAGAAGATCGAGGCCCGCGAAATCAAGCTGGTGGCGATTGGCCTCCTCATCACACCTCTGGCCGCGCTCTTCTCCACCGGCATGGCGACGGCCAGCGCTGCCGGTCGCGCCTCGATCTCGGCCGCCGCCACCGGTCCCCAGGGCTTTTCCGAGACCTTCTACGCCTACCTCTCCCAGGCCAACAACAACGGGTCGGCGTTTCCCGGCTACACCGGCTACATCCAACCGAACCCGGGCAACCTGGGCGCCCACGGCGTCAGATTCGCCGACCTGCTCGGTGGATTCACCATGATGTTCGCGCGTTACGCCCCGATCCTCTTTGCGCTCGCCGTGGCCGGCGCACTGGCCGGCAAGCGCGTGAGCCCGCCCGGCCTCGGGACCATGCGCACCGACAACGCAACCTTCGCCGTCCTGCTTGTCGGCGTGATCGTGATCGTC
Source organism: uncultured Solirubrobacterales bacterium (assembly GCA_963795525.1). Lineage (GTDB taxonomy): Bacteria > Actinomycetota > Thermoleophilia > Solirubrobacterales > Solirubrobacteraceae > Palsa-465. Next base: position 850,654 of record CAWCIA010000003.1, on the reverse strand, counting down.
GGGGCGCTCACGTTCTTCCCCGCCCTGCTCCTCGGACCGATCGTCCAGGGCCTGACCGGACACCTCTACTGATGAAGAAAGACATCGTCACCTCCGCGATCGGCATCGTCGTCCTGACGCTCCTCTGCGGCCTGGTGTATCCGCTCGTGATCACGGGCGTGAGCCAGGTCGCGTTCCCCGGCAACGCCAACGGCCAGCGCGTCTACGTCAAGGGCAAGCTCGTCGGGTCGAAGATCATCGGCCAGAGCTTCGGCGGCGCCCCACGCTACTTCCAGTCGCGGCCCTCAGCCACCACGCCGGCCGACAACGCCGCCGGTACGAGCTTCTCGAACCTCGGACCGAACAGCATCGCCACCGAGAAGGCCATCGCCGCGAACATCCGCGCCTACCTCGCGCTCGAGCAGCCGTACGACCCGAGCCTGACCCCGGCCACAGTCCCCGTCGATGCCGCCGACAGCTCCGCCTCGGGCATCGATCCCAACATCTCGGTGGCCAACGCCGACATCCAGGCCCGCCGCGTCGCCGCCGTCCGCCACCTGCCCGTGGCCAGGGTCGACGCGCTCATCTCGACCTCCACCTCGGGGCGCGGGCTTGGCTTCTCGGGCGAGCCGGGCGTGGACGTCCTCGAGCTGAACCTGGCGCTGGACCGCACGACCGCGGGAGGCAACTGATGGGTCCCGACGGACGCAGCGAACGCCAGGCCATCTCGCTCTTCCGGCGCGACATCGTCAGCCGCGCGCTGATCGACAGTCTGATCAAGCTCGACCCCCGAGTCCAGGTCCGCAATCCGGTCATGTTCGTGGTGGAGATCGGCGCGGTCATCACCACCGTGACGTGGTTCATCCAGGTCTTCGGCGGCGGACCGCTCGGCGGCGGCCACGAGCCTGCCTGGTACACGCTGACCATCTCGATCTGGCTGTGGCTGACCGTCGTATTCGCCAACCTCGCCGAGGCGTTCGCCGAGGGGCGCGGTCGGGCTCAGGCCGCCACGTTGCGGTTGATGCGCCAGGAGACGGTCGCCCATCTGAAGGATGGGACGACAAAGGCTGCGCCCGAGCTCGTGCGCGGCGACGTCGTGATCGTCGAGGCCGGAGAGCTCATCCCGGGCGACGGCACGGTCATCGAGGGCATCGCCTCGGTGGACGAGTCCGCGATCACGGGCGAATCCGCCCCGGTCATCCGCGAGTCGGGCGGCGACCGCAGCGCGGTCACCGGCGGGACGCGTGTCCTCTCGGACCACATCGTGGTCGAGATCACCCAGGAGCCCGGACAGTCGTTCCTCGATCGCATGATCGCGCTCGTCGAGGGCGCCGAGCGGCGCAAGACCCCGAACGAGATCGCGCTGGGCATCCTCCTGGCCAGCCTGACGCTGATCTTCATGGTCGTCGTGGTCACCCTGCGCCCGTTTGGCCTCTTCGCCCACACGCCGATCTCCGAAACCACCCTCATCTCGCTGCTCGTCGCGCTCATCCCCACGACGATCGGCGCGCTGCTCTCGGCCATCGGCATTGCCGGGATGGACCGGCTCGTCCGGCGCAACGTGCTCGCGCTCTCGGGCCGTGCCGTGGAGGCCTCGGGCGACGTCGACGTGCTCCTGCTCGACAAGACCGGCACGATCACGATCGGCAACCGGCTCGCGGCCGAGTTCATCCCGATGCCCGGCGTCTCGGAGACCGAGCTCGCCGAGGTGGCCCAGCTGTCCTCGCTGGCCGACGAGACCCCCGAGGGTCGCTCGATCGTCGTGCTGGCCAAGCAGTACGGCATCCGCGAGCACGACATGGGCTCTCTCCGCGCCGAGTTCGTCCCCTTCTCCGCCCAGACCCGCATGAGCGGGATCGACTTCAATGGCAGCCGCCTGCGCAAGGGCGCGGGTGACGCGATCATCTCGTTCGTCGGCGCCGAGGGCGGCCGGGCGCCCGCCGAGCTGCAGGCCGCGCTGGAGCGCATCGGCCGCGAAGGGGGGACGCCGCTCGCCGTCGCGCGCAACGCCCAGATCATGGGCGTGATCTACCTCAAGGACACGATCAAGGAGGGCATGCGCGAGCGCTTCGACCACCTCCGGGCCATGGGCATCCGCACGATCATGATCACCGGCGACAACCGCCTGACGGCGGCGAAAATCGCCTCGGAGTCCGGGGTCGACGACTTCCTCGCCGAAGCCACGCCGGAGGCCAAGCTCGCGCTCATCAAGGAGCAGCAGGCGGCGGGACGGATGGTCGCCATGACCGGCGACGGCACCAACGACGCCCCCGCGCTCGCCCAGGCCGACGTCGGCGTGGCGATGAATACCGGGACGCAGGCCGCCCGCGAGGCCGGAAACATGGTCGACCTCGACTCCAATCCGACGAAGCTCATCGAGATCGTCGAGGTCGGCAAGCAGCTGCTGATCACGCGCGGGGCGTTGACGACGTTCTCGATCGCCAACGACGTGGCCAAGTACTTCGCCATCCTGCCCGCCGTCTTCGCGACCACCTGGGCGACGCGTCCGGGCACCAAAGGCCCGCTGAACGTCCTGAACATCATGGGGCTGGGCACGCCCAAGTCGGCCGTGATCTCGGCGATCATCTTCAACGCGATGGTCATCCCCGCCCTCATCCCGCTCGCCCTGCGCGGCGTGCGCTTCCGACCGATCGGGGCAAGCGCGCTCCTGCGCCGCAACCTCCTCATCTACGGGCTCGGTGGCCTGATCGCGCCGTTCGTCGGCATCAAGATCATCGACCTCCTCGTCCACAACCTCCTCGGGGCGTGACCTCGGCCCGCCGATGGTCGAGACGGAACGCCCAGCTCACGTGGTCGATGCGCTGAACGACGCCCACAGGGGCCACCACCGCGTGCTCCTGGGGATGGCCGCCGGCGTCGGCAAGACATTCCGGATGCTGGTGGAAGGCCGGGCCGAGCTCCAAGCCGGCCGCGACGTCGTCATCGGACTCCTCGAGACCCATGGGCGGGCGGAGACGGCCGAGCTGGCCGAGGACCTGCCCGCCCTGCCGCGCCGTCGGATCAGCTACCGCGGGACGACGCTCGAGGAGATGGATCTTCCTGGCGTCCTGGCCCGCGCGCCCGAGCTGTGCCTGATCGACGAGCTCGCGCACACCAACGCCCCGAGCGTCGAGCACGAGAAGCGCTACGAGGACGTCGATGACGTGCTGGCAGCTGGCATCGACGTCCTCTCGACCCTCAATGTCCAGCATCTCGAGTCGCTCAACGACCAGATCGCCGAGCTGAGCGGGGTCCGCGTGCGTGAGACGATCCCGGACGCCGTCCTTGGCCGGGCGGACGAGATCGTGCTCGTCGACCTCACACCCGAGGCGCTGATCGAGCGGCTGCAGGCGGGCAAGGTGTACCGGCCGGAGCGCATCGACGCCGCCCTCAACAACTTCTTCCGCATCGAGAACCTTTCGGCGCTGCGCGAGGTCGCCCTGCGCCAGGTCGCCGACGAGGTGGGCGTGAAGCGGCTGACCACGGTCGACCCGATCGGCAGCCGTGACGAGACGATGGCGGCGGGGGCGCCGGGCGCGGTGCGCGAACGCCTGCTGGCCCTGGTCGAGCCCTATCCGGGGTCGCAGCGGCTCGTCCGGCGCGCCTGGCGCTCGGGCCAGCGCCTCGGCGCCGACATCGACCTGCTGTGGATACGGCCTCCCGGCGAAGCTCTGAGCGACGACCAGCAGCGATCGTTGACCGCGCTGCGCCACCTCGCCTCGGTCCTCGGATCGCGCCTGATCGTGGAGGAATCGGACACCGTGCCCGAGGCCGTGGCCCAGGTCGCCCGCCGGCAGGGGAGCACGTACATCCTGATGGGGCGCAGCCGGCCGGCGCGTGGTCTCTCGCGCTGGCGCACGCCCCTGCCCCAACGGCTGATGGAACTGCTTCCGGGAGTCGACGTCCGCATCGTGGCCGACCGCAGCCAGCGCCCGACCCGGGAGGACGAATGACGATCGTGCTGGCCATCGTGGTCGGGGTCGCCGGCCTGGCCGTCGGGCTGACCGCTGGTTTCTGGCTGCCACCCCATGGACACCGCCCGGCCCGTAACCGGCCCACGGCGGTGAAGCGGATCCTGCTGCCGTTTACCGGCAACGCGATCTCGCGCCGCGCCTTCGAGGCCGCGGTCCGCCTGGCCCGGGTGGACGGGGCGACGATCATGCCCGCGTTCCTGGCTCGCGTCCCCCGCAACCTTCCGCTCGACTCCCCGCTCCCGGCGCAGTGCACCGGTGCCATGCCGCTGCTCGAGACGCTCGAGCAGCGCGCCGGGTCGGAGGGCATCGCCGTCGACTCGCGCGTCTCGCGCGGGCGGACCTACCGCGACGCGCTGCGGCGCCTCGTCGAGGAGGAGCACTTCGACCGGGTCATCGTCTCGGCCACGGACAGCCCCCGCACCGGGCTCAGTCCCGACGACCTCGAGTGGCTGCTCGAACGGGTCCCGGCCGAGATCCTCATCCTGCGCCCGGCGCCCGACGACACGCACCGGATCTCGGCCAACGGGGTGCACGGGCACTTCTGAGGCGAGCGCGGGGGCGTAGCGGGCGCTCGGGCGCGAGGGCAAGGACGGCCGTGGCCTGGTCAAGACCCCGAAGCGCAGCAGGCCGGGGCGATTTGGGTTCGCGACCGTCCCTGTCAGGGTTTTCGCCCCATGACGCCCGCGCGGCGGGAGCTTTGGGTCCCCGACCAGGTCGGATCGCGGCCTCCTCGTGTGCTCGCGCCCCCAAAGCTTCCACGCGATGCCTCCAACGGGCTGGCGAGCACACTATTTGTGCTCGCTAACCCATTCGCGCGCGGGCCGCCGCGCTTTGGGGTGCAGAGCACACGGAAACGCCCGCGCGGGCGCGCGAGGGGCCGGAATGCTCGGGCTCGTGCCCGAGGGCGGGCGCCGGCAACCCCCGGGCGTCCGCCTGCTCGCCGAGCCGGGCGAGCGCCGACGACCCGGCCCGAGCGCCGAGGAGGACGAGAGTCTCGCCGTGGCCGAGCTCCGCGCGCTCCGCGCCGGGCGCCGGGCGACGCCGCTGGGAATAGCGCGGTCAGGCGTCGGTGGCGATCATCACGTCCGAGGCCTTGATCACCGCGACGACCTCGGAGCCCTCGCCCAGGCCGAGCTCGTCCACGGCTTCGACGGTGATCGAAGCCACGAGCCGCTGACCGGCGACGTCGATCGCGACGTTGGCGATGGCCTCGCCCCGGGTGATCTCCTGGACGGTCCCTCGAAGCTGATTGCGGGCGCTGATCTTCATGGCTGTCTCCTCCTTCGCATGGCGGGCGCGGACATCAGCTCTCATACCCGCGTTCCGCACCCGGTCAGGTCGTAGCCGCCGAAGGCCGCAACCCGCTCGGTGAACGCGGCGCTGGCCAGCAGGTTGCCGAGCTCGATCATTGCTGGTTCGTCCCGCCATTGCTCGGCGAGCCAGATCTCCACGTCGTGTACCTCGAGGGCGAGGAAGTCGAGGCCGAAGGCGGCCGCCGCCGCCTCCGTGGTCACGCCGGCACCGCGGAGCATGGCCGCCCGTCGCGCCGCATCGATGTGCCCGGAGGACGTCGGGCCGCCCGTCGGCAGGGTTATGTGGAGACGGTCGGCGGCGCGCTCGAGCGCCTGCTGGCTCGACGCGGCACGGTCTCGCTGGACGAGCGGACGCCGGCTGCGGAGAACGCCCTCGAGTGAGCTCCGGCGGGTGGCAAGCCCGATGCCCACCCGCCAGCGGGCTAGGCGCCAGCGGACGATCGGCTGCGCCGGTTCGGGAAGCCGACCGGCCGGCCCGTGCACGACGGCGGCGTGGATCCGGCCGCGCGCGAGCGTGTCGAGCGCGGTGCCGGTGGCGGCGGGAACCGTGAGAAGGCTGCGGGGACCGAGTCCACGCAGCAGTTCCTCGGCCACCCCGAGCGCGGGGTCACAGCCCGCCATCACCAGCCCGGCGGGAACCGCTCGGGGAAAGAGGCGAAGCTCGCCGGCTTCGATCATGCCGTCGGCGATCGCCCACGCCGCTCCAGCCGTGCCGTGGTCGGGCAGCTCGGCCGCGACGATGCGGTCTCCGACGCGTCCGACTCGCACTGGAGCGCTCTCGGGAAGGCGATCGCCGAGCGCGGATACGGGGCCGTGCGCCGACACGGCGAACAGAGCCTCGACTGTCGTCCCCAGAGCCCGGGCCAGGGCAAGCGCAGCCCCAGTGGCCGGCATGTTCACGCCTGACTCCGCCGCCGCGACGAGCTGGCGGCTCACTCCCGCCTGATACGCGAGCTCAGCCTGGCTGAGACCGCACTCGCGCCGGCGAAGGCGTAAGCGCGAAGGAAGCACTTCTGCCATGATCCACGCATTCTGCCAGGATTCTGGCGAACCGCCTCCGAGAACCGAGCTGACGTGAGAATCATCTTCAAGCGCGTAAGCACAACTGGTCTCGCCCTGGCGATCGCCGGGCTCGCAACCGCGTGCGGAAGCAGCAGTTCGACGAGTCAGGGCACGGCCTCGCAGGGCGACGCGGCGCCCACGATTCTGGCTGCCGCCTCGCTCACCAAGGTCTTCCCCGAAATCGATGGAGCGGCGAAGTACACATTCGGAGGCTCGGGCGCCCTCGAGACCGACATCGAGCAGGGGGTCAGGGCCGACGTCTTCGCCGCCGCGAGTCCGAAGCAACCGGCCGCGCTGTTCGCCAAGGGGCTGGTCGACAAGCCCGTCGAGTTCGCCACGAACACGCTCGTGCTCATCGTGCCCAAGAGCAATCCGGCGCACATCGGCTCGGTCTTGGACATCACGCGATCCGGGGTCAAGCTTGTGATCTGCCAGGAAAGCGTCCCGTGCGGCGACTACGCCCGGACCGCTTTCAAGAACCTCGGCATCACCGCCGGCGCGATGAAGAACGTCGTCAGCCAGACGAGCGACGTCACGCAGACCGTCGCCGAGGTGGCTCTCGGTCAGGCCGACGCCGGATTCGTCTACATCACCGACGCTGACGCCGCCGCGGGCAAGGTGAAGGTCATCCGCCTTCCGGCGCAGGCCAAGCCCGGCGCCGAGGACTACATCGCGGTCGTGAAGGCCGGGCGCAACCAGGCCGCCGCCAAGCAGTTCGTGGCCACGGTGCTCTCAGCCGCCGGGCAGGCACAGCTCCGGGCGGCGGGCTTCGGCACGCCGTGAGCCCGGCGCTCCGGCGCACCGCCACCGCCGTGGCGGCGGGCGTGGTGCTGGCGATCGGGCTCGCCTTCCTCGTCTTACCCGTCGTCGCGCTCATCACCTACCAGCCGGTGCACTCGCTGATCGACGGGTTCGGCAGCCGCGCGGCCACCGACGCGGTCCTCGTCTCGCTCAAGACAAACGCCATCGCCTTCGCGATCATGATCCTGCTCGGCACGCCCTTCGCCTACATCCTCGCGCGGACGCGGTTCCCCGGGCGCAGCGCCGTGATCACACTGGTGGAGATCCCGCTCGTCATGCCCCCGGCTGTCGCAGGACTCGCCCTGCTCGTCGCCTTTGGCCGCTTCGGGCTGCTCGGCCACACGCTCGGGGCGCTCGGACTCGACGTCGCCTTCACGCAGGCGGCTGTCGTCATCGCCATCCTGTTCGTGGCCAGTCCGTTCTACCTGCGCGGCGCGCTGGCCGCCTTCGAGGCAATCGACCCCACGCTCGTCGACGTGGCCCGGACACTCGGCGCGGATCCGCTGCGCACGATGATGAGGGTGGCCATTCCTCTGGCCGCAAGCGGTTTGGGCGCCGCGGCAGCCGTGGCGTTCGCGCGCGGAATCGGCGAGTTCGGCGCGACGATCCTCTTCGCGGGCAGCCTGCAGGGCACGACCCAGACGCTCTCCCTGGCGGTCTACGCCCTCTTCGATGCCAACCTCGACCAGGCGGTCGCCATCGGCGTCCTGCTCATAATCGTCAGCGCAGCCATCCTCCTCACGACGAAGCTGCTCGCCCGCTCATGGACCTCACGATCGATATCACGCTCCCGCGCCGATCGTTCGACGTTCGCGTCGCCCTGACGCTGGCGGCTGAGACGATCGCGCTCGTCGGGCCGTCCGGAGCGGGAAAGACCTCGCTGCTGCGGGCCGTGGCCGGACTCGAGCGCGCCCGCGGGCGTATCGCTCTCGGCGACGAGACGTGGCTCGACGACAGGGCTCGCGCCGACCTCGCTCCCGACCGGCGCCGTGTGGGGTACCTGCCCCAGGACTATGGCCTGTTTCCCCATCTCACCGTTGCGGGCAACGTCCGCTTCGCCGCGCGGCGACCGCGGCCGGATCTCCTCGACCGGCTGGGCATCGCGCACCTGGCCGGCGCCCGGCCGCCGCAGCTCTCCGGCGGCGAGCAGCAGCGCGTCGCGCTGGCACGTGCGCTCGCGCGCGAGCCGGTCGTGCTCCTGCTCGACGAGCCCTTCGGCGCCCTCGACTCCCTCGCCCGTCAGCACGTGCGCGATCAGCTGGGCGATCTGCTGGCAAGCTTCGCGCTGCCGACCCTGCTCGTCACCCACGCCTTCGAGGACGCTGCCGCTCTCGCGCACCGCATCGGCGTAATGGACCACGGGCGCATCGTCCAGATCGGCACCGCAACCAATCTGATCGACGATCCGGCCACCGTGACCGTCGCGGCCCTGACGGGGGCCAATGTCCTCGAGGGGCTGGCCACGCCGAACGGCAGCGGATCGGTGATTCACCTCGTCGGCGGCGGGCAGCTACGCAGTGCGTCCAGAGCGGACGGGCCCGTGTGGGTGGCGGTCCATCCGTGGGCCCTCGAGCTCACCCGGCCGGGGCCCGACACGCTTTCCGAGACCGTGCTCGGCGTGCGCGACGACCGCGGCGGGACTTCCGTGCGGCTCTCCCGGGTCACTCTGCACCTGCCGCGGCGGGAGGGGGTGAGCCCGCCCGGCCCGGGTGCCGCCGTCGCGGTACGCGTGGCCCCGGGTGACGTGCACGTCCTTCCGGGTGACGTGCACGTCCTTCCGGATCGCTAGCGGCCCGAGCGATTCTGCGCTCAGACGGCGACGACCTCCGCGGCCGCGGCGTGGGCCGGGAGCTCGGCCGGGCGCTGCAGGAGCGCGGCCGAGACCGCGGCGCCGAGCGCAAAGATGATCGCCGACCACATGAAGGCCGTCGTGTAGCCGTGCACCGCGGCCTGGGCGGCCAGTCCGGGCACGGGACGGTGGGTGCGCGCGAAATGGTTGGCCGCCGTCACTGCGACTGTCGAGAGGAGCGCCGTGCCGATCGAGCCCCCGACCTGCTGGGAGACGTTGACCATGGCCGAGGCGACGCCGCTGTCGGCCGGGTCGACGCCCAGCGTCGCGGTCGAGATCGAGGGCGCGAAGATGAGCCCGAAGCCGAGTCCCATGACGATGAGCGAGGGCAGGACGTGGGCGGCGTAGCTCGAGTGCGGCCCGAGGCCCGTGAGGTAGAGCATCCCCGCGCAGCCGAGCGCCATGCCCACGGGCACGAGCGGCCGGGGGCCGAAGCGCGGGACGAGGCGGACGTTACCGGTGATCGAGGAGATCATGATCCCGCCGACCATCGGCAGGATCGCCAGGCCCGCGGTCACGGGCGAGAAGCCGAGGTTCTGCTGGAGGTAATAGGTGAGGAAGAGGAACACCGCGAAGACCGCGATGGCGGAGATCGCCACCGACAGGTACGAACCCCCGCGGTTGCGGTGCAGCACGATGTGCAGAGGGAGCAGCGGCGCGCCCACGCGGCGCTCGAGGGCCACGAAGCTGACCAGGAGCACGAGCCCGGCGGTGAGCATGCCGAGCGTCAGCCCGTTCGTCCAGCTCGTCGTGCTCGCGTGCGAGAACCCGTAGACGAGGGTGAACAGACCCCCACTGCCGAGGAGAAGGCCGGCGACATCGATGCGCGGGCGGTGCTCCGGGGCGACGTTGTGCAGGAGCGAGAGGGCGCCGAAGATCCCCAGCCCGGCGAATACGAGGTTGACGTACAGGCACCACCGCCATGACAGGTACTGGGTGAGGATGCCCCCCAGGAGCAACCCGACGGCAGCGCCGCTGCCGGCAAGGGCGCCGTAGATCCCGAACGCCTTGCCGCGCTCGGCCGGATCGGTGAATGTGGTGGCGACGAGCGAGAGCGCGGCCGGAGCGAGGATCGCCCCAAACCCGCCCTGCACGGCCCGGGCGGTGATGAGCAGCCCGAACGACCCTGCGGCACCGCCCACCGCCGAGGCGACGGCGAAGCCGGTCAGGCCCCCGATGAACGTCCACTTGCGGCCGAAGAGGTCAGAGATCCGGCCGCCGAGCAGGAGCAGCGACCCGAAGGCGAGCGTATACGCCGTCACCACCCACTGCCGGTCGGCGTTCGAGAAGCCGAGTGCCTTCTGGGCCGAGGGCAGCGCGATGTTGACCACAGTGGCGTCGAGCACGACCATGAGCTGAGCGATCCCGAGGACCGCGAGAACGAGCCAGCGGCGTTCGTGGTGGGGGTTCTGCATCGGTACGTCTCCCTGGAAACGGAGGTTTGCTCTCAACTTTCCCGGACGATACCAGATTCGGAGACGCGCTCTCCGCTTCGGCGTATCATTCACGCCATGGCCACAACCGATCGCCCCCTCCGCCGCGACGCCGAACGCAACCGCCGGCTGCTCCTCGAGGCGGCCCGCGAGCTGTTCGCCGAGCGCGGACTGGCGGTTACCCTCGACGACATCGCCCGGCGCGCCGGCCTCGGCGTCGGCACTGCCTACCGCCGCTTCGGCTCGCGCGGCGAGCTGGTCGATGCCCTCTTCGAGGAGCGCATGCACGAGGTCATCGCCCTGGCCGACGAGGCTCTGGCGCTCGAGGATCCATGGCAGAGCCTCGTGCAGTTCCTCGAACGGCTGGCCGCGCTGCAGAGCCAAGACCGGGGACTCAAGGAGATCCTGCTCGGCACGAGCGAGGGACGGACGCGCGTCGGGCACATGCGGGACCAGATGCGGCCGCGGGCGGCCGAGCTCGTGGCGCGGGCTCAGGCGGCCGGCGCATTGCGCGCCGACTTCGACGGCTCCGACCTGCCGCTCCTCCAGATGATGGTCGGCGCCATCGCCGACGTGGCGCCTCCGGATCGCCCCGATCTGTGGCGGCGCTTCTTCGCGCTCCTCATCGACGGGCTTCGCGCCCCGGATGCCCCGCGCGTGGCCCTCGAGGAGCCGCCGCTGGGATTCGAGGCCATCGACGAGGTGTTGTGCCGCTGGCGCCCGCCGCGACGCCTGCCGTAGTCCTCAGCGCGAGCCGCCCGGACGTGCGCCCCATCTGAGCACGGTCAATGGCGTCAGCACACCGTGGCGCTCACCTTCGGGCGCGGGAACGGTGTGCGGCTCCTCGACCGGCGGCGCGGAGACGATGTGCGTGACGATCGCGCCGGTCTGGCGCTCGATCCGCCGGGGCAGATCGGCGTGGAGCCATTTCGACACGCTCAGGGGCAGGGTGGAGACGATGATCTCGTCATAGCGCTTCGGGTCCCACGTCTCGGCCACGGCGACCATGGGGTCGCCATCCCCCAGGAGGCCGTCGGCCTCCACGCCGCTCTCCCGGAGCGCCTCAAGCGCACGTTGCAGCTGCTCGCCGGCCGCGTGACGGGCATTGCCGATGTGCGATGCGGGCACGAGCAAGGTGAAAGCGGCCAGGCCACCGGACCCGCGCTGCTCGAGCGCGGATACGAGTTCCGCCGATGTCGCGGTCACGTTCGCCACGACGAGTACCTGACGCTTCCAGACCATTCAGCGATCCTTTCTCAGAGCTCCGCGGGAGTGTCCTCCGAAGGTAGTCCTCGATGTGACGGTCCGCAATATCCAAGTGGAGCGCCAGCGTTCACCCCTCGGACAGCGCGGCCTATCACCATGTATATCTCGCCCATCGAGTTGACTACGCAACCATGAACATCACGTATACCCGCGGCCTGCACGAGCTCGGCGATGGGCTGTTCGCCTACTTACAGCCGGACGGGACCTGGGGCTGGAGCAACGCCGGCCTCATCACGGATTCGGGCACCTCGCTGCTCATCGACACGCTGTTCGACCTGCGCCTCACACACGACATGCTCGATGCCATGGCGCCCGTGACGGACCGTTCGCCCATCGAACAGGCCATGAACACGCACGGCAACGGCGACCACTACTTCGGCAACCAGCTGCTCCCGGACAACATCCCCATCTTCGCCACCGCTGCCGCGACCGAGGAGATGCGCGCGGCTCCGCCGGGGCTCGTCCACGCGCTCTTCAACCAACTCGACCTCGGCCCCGAGTTCGAGGCCTTCGCGGACCGCACGATGCGCCGCTTCGAGTTCGAGAACATCGAGCCGCGCCTGCCCGATCACACCTTCCAGGAGAGCCATGAGCTCACCGTCGGCAACCGCTCCGTCGAGCTTATCGAGCTCGGCCCCGCCCACACCGCGGGCGACGCCATCGCCTGGATCCCCGACGCGCGCACGGTCTTCACGGGAGACATCCTCTTCATCCAGGGAACCCCGATCATGTGGGCCGGCCCGGCGTCGAACTGGCAGCGCGCCTGCGAGCTCATCCTCTCGCTGCAAGCCACGACCATCGTGCCCGGTCACGGGCCAGTCACCGATGCGAGCGGTGTGCGCGACGTCCAGCGCTATCTCAGCTCCATCCGCGACCAGGCGCGCGAGCGCTTCGACGCGGGCATGGACGCCGAGGCCGCAGCCGACGACATCGACATCTCGGACTTCCGCGACTGGGGCGATCCGGAGCGCATCGCGGTCAACGTGACCACGCTCTACCGCGAGTTCGATCCCTCCCGACCCGAGGTGCCGGTGCCCGAGCTGTTCCTAGCCATGGCGAGGTGGGCCGCCCGCCATTGACGCCTGCGCCGCCTCGCTCGCCAGTCTCTCGGCCAATTCCTCGCGCGAGTGAATCCCGAGCTTCAGGTAGACGTGACGCAGGTGGTACTCGATCGTCTTCGGGCTGAGAAAGAGCGTGGCCGCGGCCTCGCGGGTGGTCTTGCCGCCGGCGAGCAGAAGCGAGATCTGCAGCTCCTGCGGGGTCAGCTCGTCGGAGGTGCTCGCGTCGCGGCCGCGCATCGTCTCGCCGGTCGCCGCGAGCTCGGCGCGCGCCTGCTCCGCCCAGGGCCGCGCGGAAAGCCGTTCGAAGGTCTCGAGGGCGAGCCGAAGCTGCTCGCGCGCGAGCACGCGGCTGCGCGCCCGGCGTAGCCGGGCTCCGAAGGCGAGCCGCGTCCGCGCCGTCTCGAAGACGTCGAGCGTCTCGCCGTGGACGCGGAGCGCCGCCTCGAAGCGCTCCTCCATCTCGTCGTCGGCGTCGAGCAGCGCCCGACAGCGCAAGGCCCGTGCCTGTGACCAGGGCTGGCCCTTCGCCGTCGCGGCCTCGTGAAACGCACCGGCCACGGCCGTCGCTTCATCCCGTCGGCCGAGCCGCAGATAGATCTCGACGAGATCGGGGCCGGGCGAGAGATCGGGGTCGGTGATCCCGACGCGGGCGAGGAGCCGTCGCTGGCTTTCGAAGCGGTCGGCCGCACGCGTCGTGTTACCGAGCCCGAGCTCGAGCTCCCCGAGCGCCGCGAGGGACCAGATCTCGTGCAGCGTGGTCGTGAGCTGGCTGCACAGCGCCAGGGCTTCACCGGCCGCCGCCCGGCACTCCGCCTCGCGGCCGCGCCGAGCAAGGAGCCAGGCCAAGCCTGCCAGGGAGAAGGTCAGATCGGTACGCTGCCCGCTCTCCCGGGCCAACCCGATCGCCTCGCGGTAGGTCGCCTCCGCCACGGCCCAGCGGTCGGTGGTCGCCTGGTCCCGGGCCAGGAGGCACAGGACGAAGGGAAGGGCGCCGATGGCCGTCCGTCGCCGCGCCGTCTCGAGCGCCCAGTCGAGCGGAGAGCGCCCCGAGCCGGCTTCGCGGAGAAAGATCGGCACGAGCGCCATCCAGGAGACGAACCGGAGATCGTCCCCGAGCTCCGGGTGGGCGTCGCTCAGCGCCGCCGCCTCGCGAAGCACGTCCGCGCCCGCGGCGGCATCGCCGCCCAGCACGTGGGCCATGCCCAGGGCGACAGCGGCCATGAACCGGCTCCGGACGGGAGCGCCGACGGGCACCAAGGCCCGCGCCCGTTCGGCCGCATCGAGCATCTCGCGAGGGCGGGCGGAGTAGAAGCATGTGACGGCGGCCTCGGAAAGGATCTCGGCGGCGCGCGCGGGCTCGGCTCGCTCGGCCGCGGCGATCAGGAGGTCGAACCCGCGTATGACGGGTCCGCGTCGCGTCACGATGTGACCTTCGAGCTCATCGATGTCGAGGCGCTCACCCGGCAGGCTCGTCGCCTCGCGAGCCCGCGTGAGGAGGTCGAGCGCACGCTCGGCGCCACCCCCGAGCCACGCGGCCTCGCCGGCCTGGAAAAGGAGACGCCCGCGCCGCTCCTCCTCGCCGCTCAGCCGCGCGGCCCGCTCGAAGGCCGACGCCCCGGCGGCGTAGGCGCTGCGCGCGCGGGCCCGGAGCCCGGCCTGCTCGAGCGCGGCCGAGGCTCGGTCATCGGGACCGAGCGCAGCGGCGGCGAGATGCCATGCCCGCCGGTCCACGTCACGATCGGGCAGAGCGCCGGCCAGAGCCCGGTGGGCCTCGCGCCGCTGGTCGGGCGTGGCCTGCGCGTAGATGGCCGAGCGCGCCAGGGGATGGCGGAACTCGACGCTGCCACCCCGGAGCGAGATGAGGCCCGCGGTCTCGGCTGCCGTCAGGCCGGAGAGCTCGACACCGATCCGGGAGGCCGCGCGCGCGAGGACGGTGAGATCTCCGGTGTCGCTCGTGGCCGCGAGCACGAGCGGCCGGCGGGCCTGCTCCTCGAGGGTCCCGAAACGGCGGAGGAAGGCATCGACGATGCGCGCGGAGACGAGCAGCGGCGCGCCTTCGGGCGCGAGCGCGAGCTCGGGTGGACCCGCGGAGGCCAGCTCGAGCAGGGCGAGCGGATTGCCCGCCGTCGCACGGTGCAGGCGCGACGCGTCCTCGTCGGTGACGCCGCCGAGGAGCTGCCGCGCCTCCGCCCCGGACAGGCCGCCGAGGGTGAGAGCGGGCAGGTCGGCGCCGTCGAGCAGCGAGGGCTCCCCCTCCCGAACGGCGATGATGACGGTGATCGGGTCGGCCACGAGCCGTCGGACCGCGAACAGAAGCGCCTGAGCGCTCGGCTCATCGATCCACTGCGCGTCGTCCACGAGCACGGCGACCGCGGCGCTCTCGGCGTAGGCGGCGAGCAGGCTGAGCGTGGCCGCGCCGACCGCGAAGCGATCCTGCGCGGCCGCGGGCCTGAGCGCGAGGGCGCTCTGGAGCGCGACAGCTTGTGGCTCAGGGATCCGGTCGAGCATGCCGAGCGCGGGCCGCAGGAGCTCGAGCAGCGATCCGAACGGGATCTGGGCCTCGGACTCGACGCCGCGGGCACCGAGGACGTGCATCCCCTCAGCGGCGCCCGCCGCCCAGTGCAACAGCGCGGATTTGCCGATGCCGGGCTCCCCGATCAGGCCTACGACCGTGCTCAGCCCGGCCTTTGCCCGGGCGAACGCCCGCTCGATTTCCTGCCGCTCCCGTTCTCGCCCGAGCAGCATGGCGGGATTCTATGCCGGTAGAGAACCGGCCACCTAGGGGTCAGGACTAGGGGGGCACCGGAAGCGAACGGTGGGGCGCGGCTCATAGGTTGACACCCTCAACCACTAACCACAGGGGGAACCGTGAGCATCACCGAAGAGCCCGTCGCCGTCGATGGCGACAAACTGCACCAATTCGTCTTCCGGGCCGTGGAGGAGGTCGGCGCCACGCTCAACACAGCCCTCGTCGTGCTCGGCGACAGGCTCGGCCTCTACCGGGCGCTCGCCGGCGCGGGCGCGCTCTCGCCGGACGAGCTCGCCCAGCGGACGGGCACCGCCGAGCGCTACGTCCGCGAGTGGCTGAACGCCCAGGCCGCGGGCGGGTACGTCGAGTACGACCCCGAGAGCGGCCGCTACACCCTGCCGCCCGAGCAGACCGTCGCGCTCACGGACTCGGACAGTCCCGCGTACCTGCCCGGGTTCTTCCAGATCGCTCTCGGCTCGGTCATCGACTCACCCAAGATCGTGGAGGCGGCGCGGGGCGGTGACGGCTTCGGCTGGCACGAGCACGTCCACGACGTCCACGAGGGGTGCGAGAGGTTCTTCCGGCCCGGCTACAACGCTCATCTCATCAGCGAATGGCTGCCCGCCCTCGACGGGGCGGTGGAGAAGCTCACCGCTGGGGGGCTCGTCGCCGACGTGGGCTGTGGCCACGGGGCTTCGACGATCCTCATGGCGCGGGCATACCCGCGCTCGCGCTTCGCCGGCTCGGACTACCACGACGGCTCGATCGCCACGGCGCGCCGTCGGGCCGACGAGGCCGGCGTGGGCGAACGCGTTCAGTTCCACACAGCCCCCGCGGCGGCTTACAGTGGCGCGGGATATGACCTCGTCACGATGTTCGACTGCCTGCACGACATGGGTGATCCGGTCGGGGCGGCGCGGCACGTCCACGAGACGCTCAAGCCGGACGGCCACTGGATGATCGTCGAGCCGGCAGCGGGCGATCGGGTCGAGGACAACCTCAACCCCGTCGGCCGTGCCTACTACTCGTTCTCGACGCTCCTGTGCACGCCGGCCTCGCTCTCGCAGGAGGGCGGCCTGGCCCTGGGTGCCCAGGCCGGTGAGGCCCGGATCCGGGACGTCGTCGAGTCCGGGGGCTTCACGCGCTTCCGGCGCGTCGCCGAGACCCCCTTCAACCTCGTGTTCGAAGCGAGGCCGTGACCGCCGCCGGGGGCACGACGGTCGTGGCGCCCGGGGCTCCTCGCGAGTCCCCGGGCGCCCGCGCGTCCGAGC
The DNA here is from genome assembly GCA_963795525.1 of uncultured Solirubrobacterales bacterium. Lineage (GTDB taxonomy): Bacteria > Actinomycetota > Thermoleophilia > Solirubrobacterales > Solirubrobacteraceae > Palsa-465. The sequence continues at coordinate 833,896 of CAWCIA010000003.1, read as the reverse complement.
AGAGCCGGGCCCGGTATCCCGACGCCGAGGGGTACGCCGCGCGGGACGGGGTGCGCGTTTTCTGGGAGCGTTACGGCGAGGGGGACCGGACGGTCCTGCTCGTGCCGACCTGGTCGATCGTGCACTCACGCGCCTGGAAACTCCAGATCCCCTACCTAGCGAGGCACTGCCGAGTCGTGACCTTCGACGGACGCGGGAACGGTCGCTCCGATCGCCCGGTCGGCGCGCAGGCGTACAGCACCGAGGAGTTCGCCGCTGACGCTCTCGCCGTACTCGACGCCACCGGGACGGAACGGGCCACGCTGGCTGCTGTCTCCTGCGGTGCCTTGTGGTCGACGCTCCTGGCCGCTGACCATCCCGAGCGCGTGGAGGGCATCTTCTATGTCGGACCTGCGGTCGCGCTCGCCCCCGGGCATCCCGAGCGGCTCGTCTACGGGTTGGACGACGAGCTGAGCTCGGAGGAGGGCTGGGCCAAGTACAACAGCCACTTCTGGCGCCGGGACTACCGCGGGTTCCTCGAGTTCTTCTTCGGCCAATGCTTGAACGAGCCGCACTCGACCAAGCAGATAGAGGACTGCATTGGCTGGGCGCTCCAGACCGACGCCGAGACGCTCGCCGACACCGCCCGGGGCATCGCGATCGAACGGGCCGAAACCTTCGCCGAGACGTGCCGGCGGCTGCGCTGCCGGACGCTCGTCGTCCACGGGTCCCGTGACCACGTGCGTCCCCTCGCCCAGGGAGCCGCCCTGGCCGAGGCCACCGGCGGCGAGCTCATCACGCTCGAGGGCGCCGGCCACCTGCCGATGGCGCGCGATCCGGTTCTCATCAACCGGCTCCTGCTCGACTTCGTCGCGCCACCCCGCCCGTCTCCTCGCTGGCGTCGTGCGGCGATCCGGACGAAGCGAGCCCTCTATATCTCCTCGCCGATCGGACTGGGGCATGCCCGGCGCGACGTGGCGATCGCCGACGAGCTTCGGAGCCTGGTCCCCGGGCTCGAGATCGACTGGCTCGCGCAGCACCCGGTCACAGCCGTGCTCGAGACGCGGGGCGAGCGGATTCACCCGGCCAGCGCCGCCTTGGCCGCGGAGTCAGCGCACATCGAGTCCGAGTCGGGCGAGCACGAACTGCGCGTCTTCGACGCGTTCCGGCGCATGGACGAGATCCTCTGCTCCAACTTCATGGTCTTCAGCGACCTCGTGCGCGAGGAGCCCTACGACCTCTGGATCGGGGACGAGGCCTGGGAAGTGGATTACTTCCTCCACGAGAACCCGGAGCTGAAGAGCGCCGCCTACGTGTGGCTGAGCGACTTCGTGGGCTGGACCCCCGCCGCTCCCGGCGACGACCGGGAAGCGGCTCTGACCGCCGACTACAACGCGGAGATGCTCCAGCAGATCGCGCGCTACCCGCGCCTCCGCGACCGCTCGATCTTCATCGGGGACCGCGCGGACGTCGTGGCGACGCGCTTTGGGCCGGGCCTGCCGTCGACCCGGCGCTGGACCGAGAAGCACTTCAGCTTCTCCGGCTACATCACCGGGTTCGCGCCGGACGAGGTGTCCGACCGAGCCGGTCTGCGCGCCGAGCTCGGCTACGGCCCCGACGAGCGCGTGGTCATCGTCACCGTCGGCGGCTCCGGGGTCGGAGCCTCGCTGCTCCAGCGCGTCATGAGCGCCTACCCGGAGGCGCGCTGCGCAGTGCCAGGGCTGCGGATGATCGCCGTCGCCGGGCCCCGCATCGACCGGTCGACGCTGGCGCCCCCGGACGGTGTCGAGGTCAGACCCTACGTCCACGATCTCTACCGGCACCTGGCGGCGTGCGATCTGGCCATCGTCCAGGGCGGGTTGGCCACGACGATGGAGCTGACGGCCAGCCGCCGCCCGTTCATCTACTTCCCGCTCAAGGGCCACTTCGAGCAGCGGGTCCACGTCCGCCACCGGCTCGACCGCCATCGAGCGGGTCGGCGGATGGAGTACGACGACTCCCCGCCGGGCGCGATCGCCGCGGCCATCGCCGAGGAGATCGACCGTGGAGTCGACTACCTCCCGGTCCCGGCCGACGGCGCCGCGCGGGCCGCGCGGGAGATCGCCGCGCTGCTCTAGCCGCGGCACGAGCTCTTAGACGAGCGGAACGGCGACGCGGAAGCCCACGCCGATGAAGCCGATCAGACAGGCGGCGCCGATGACATGGGCCCACTCTGCGTCGGCCAGATTGACGAGGCCGATGCCCGCGACGAGGAGCGCCACGGCGAGGCGAAGGAGGCGCGATGGGCGCGGGGTCTGGAGCGCCAGGGCGACCCCGGGCGGCTCGGTGGTCGCCGGCCCTTCGCCGAGCCGCCCCCCGAGGGCCAGGCGGAAGAGGCCCGCCAGGGCGGGCGCGAGCAGCGCTCCCCCGGCGATCACGGCGACGATCACGGCCACCTGGGTGTCATGGGAGGCGGCGGCCTGCCGCACCGTCAGGCCGGGCAGGAAGCGCGGGTTCTGGGCCAGTGCCCAACCGGCGACGATCGCTGCCACCGCGAGCGAGGCCACATAGCGGGCGGGCTCGAAGCGACGCGCCCACACGAGCCCGAGCGTCGCCGTGCCGGCGAGCGTCGAGACGATGAGCGCGGAAAGACCGCTGCCCTGCACGAGCGCGCGAAACAGCGGGTGAGCGTCGAAGCGCAGGACGACCAGCCCGGCCACGGCGAGGCCGCCGGCCATCACGCCCGCGCCCAGCGCGCGCACCCGGAAGATCGCCGCCATCTCGGGGTCATCCCGGCGCACCGCGTCGGCACTGAGGAACACGGCGGCCAGGTACGCCCCCATGGCCACCGCGAGGACCCCGATGAGGATCGAGGTCGGGTTGAGCCAGGAGGACCAGAGCGATCCCGCCGCGTTGCCGACGGGCACGCGCCCGGAGGCGATCCCACCGACCGCGGCGCCGAGGGCGAACGGCGTGATGAGCGAGGAGACCCCGAACACGGCGTCGATGATCTGAGCCTCGCGGCGCGAGGTCACCCCCGAGCGCAACGCGTACGCCGCGCCCCGGCAAAGGATCCCGAAGCCCGCCACGGCGAGCGCGATCGAGAGGGTCGAGGCGAGCGAGCCGAGCGCCCGCGGATACGAGGTCCAGGTGACGGTGAGGACGAAGATGAGCCAGACGTGGTTGGCCTCCCACACGGGCGCCATCGAGCTGTGGGCGTGAGCGCGGACGCGCTCCGTCTCCCTCCCCAGGCCTGCCGTCAGCTCCCAGAATCCGGCCCCGAAGTCCGCGCCGCCCAGGATTCCGTAGAGCGCAAGGCCGATGAGGATGAAGATCATCGGCAGGACGTAGAGCACCTCACGCCTCCTGCATGCCGGCGGCCGGCTGTCCGCCGCCGGGCTCGAGCGGAGCGGCGGCGAGGCGGCGCAGGACCCAGGCCACGCCGAGGGCCACGGCGGCGTAGACGAGCGCGAGGCCGGCGTAGCCGACCGGGATGCCGCTCGCACCCGTCACGGCATCGGCCGTGCGCATCGTCCCGTATACCACCCAGGGCTGACGTCCCACCTCGGTAGTCACCCACCCGCTGATCAGGGCGACGACCGACAGCGGGCCGGCCAGCGCAACCGCGCGGTAGAACCACTGCGTTCCCGGGAACGCCGCTGCACCGGACTCGGCCCGGCGGCGCCAGCGCACGATGAGGAAGCCGATTCCGAGCAGGGCAAGGGCGGTTCCGATCCCGACCATGAGCTGAAACGCCACCCGGACGACGTTGACCGGGGGGCGGTCGTCCGCCGGGACGGAGTCGAGCCCCTGCACGCGCGCGTTCGGGTCGTGGTAGGCGAGCAGGGAGAGGAGATCCGGGATGGCGATGCCGTACTTGACCTTTCCGTCGACGTACCACCCGAGGATGTGCTCGGGCGCGCCGCGCTCGGTCTTGCCGACTCCTTCGAGCGCGGCGAGCTTCACCGGCTCGTACTTGGCTACGTCGCGGGCCGCCCAGTCCCCGACGAGCACCTGCACGGGAGCGGCGATCGCGGCGATCGTGAGCGGGATGGCGAGCGCGGTGCGCTCGTAGCGGCCCCAGCGACCGCGCAGCCGGCCGAGCGCGTAGGCCGAGGCGACGAGGAACCCGGTGACCAGATAGCCGGCGATGTACATGTGCACGAGCTCGTGCCAGAGATACGGATTGCCGAACAGGGCGCGCAGCGGTCGGACGCCGGTGACGTGACCGGCCACCGTCCGGAAGCCACCGGGATGGTTCATCCACGCGTTGACCGAGATGACCATGAGCGATCCGGTGAATCCGGCCACCACGATCGGAATACCGCAGAGCATGTGCGCCCGCCGGGACAGCCGGGACCAGCCGTAGACGTAGATGCCGATGAAGATGGCCTCGGCGAAGAACGAGAACCCCTCGATGGCGAAGCCGAGACCGAACACGCTGCCGAACGTGGCCGTGAAGTTCGGCCACAGCAAGCCCATCTCGAAGCTCAGGATCGTGCCCGTGATCACCCCGACTGCGAACAGCGCGACCATGACCCGCGTCCACCGCCGCGCCAGGGTCAGGTACAGCTCGTCGCCCGAGCGCGCGTAGAGCCACTCGACGAACAGCACCATGGCGGGAAAGGCGATGCCGAAGCAGACGAGCGGGATGTGCACGGCAAACGACAGGGCCTGCATTTGGCGCGCCTGGGACAGGTAGCGTTGCGCGACGGGTCCCAGCGCGCTGACGGACGCCGCAGCCATCCTCTCCGATTATCCGCTCCCAGCCCGTGAGGCGCGGACCCGCGCGTCCGCGCTCAGGGCACGACGGGGAGCGCTGCCTCACCCGCGGCCAGGGCGGGCTTCTGCTTGGGCAGCGCGGCCGAGGAGAGGAGCGCCACCACGAGCAGCGCGAGCGCCCACCAGAACGTGTGAGCGAACGCGCCGGCCATCTTGGGAGCGATGTGGGCGCGCGCGGTGGCCGACAGGCGCGCGGTCGTCGACAGCGAGCCGTGCACGCTGCCCAGACGCGAGGTGAGCGCGGAGGCGAGCAGCACGGTGAGCACCGCCGTGCCGATCGAGGCGCCGGTCTGCTGGAGGATGTTCAGGGCGGTGCTGGCGCGGGCGACGGCCTCGTGGCGAATGGACTGCATCGCCCCCGAGAACGTGGGCATCATCGTGAAGCCCATCCCGGCGCCGAACACGAAGAGCTCGAAGCTGGTCATCCAATACGACGTGTGGGCCGTGATCTGGGTCAGTCCGAGCACGGGCAGGATGATGGCCAGCAGGCCGAAGGGCACGATCCTGCCCGACCCGGTGCGATCGGCGAACTGGCCGGCCAGCGGCATCGCGAGCATGGCCCCGAAGCCCTGCGGCACCGTGAGCAGACCAGCCTGCAGCGCCGTTTCGCCCCGCACCTCCTGGAAGTACAGGGGGACGAGAAGGAAGCTGCCGAAAACCGAGATGACCATCAGGACGAGCGTGATCGACGAGGTCGAGAAGGTCCGGTCGGCGAACAGTCGCAGATCGATGAGCGGATCGGTGGCGCGCAGCGCGTGCCGGACGAAGGCCGCCACGAGGACAGCGCCGCCAAGCAGAGGCACGAGCACGCGCGCGGACCCGAACCCGCCGGCCGCGTTCGTCTCGGCGAGCCCGTAGATCATGAGCGCGAGACCGGGCGAGAGCAGGACGAGGTCGACGAGGTCGAGGCGCTCGCTCTGCTGCGGGACGTCGCGCGGCAGGATCCGCGCCGCGGCGATGAGCGCGCCGATCCCGATCGGAACGTTGATGAAGAAGATCCACCGCCAGGAGACATCGGTGACGAGCCACCCGCCGAGGATGGGTCCGATGATCGGCCCCAGCAGCATGGGCACGCCGATGATGCTCATGACGCGGCCGATCCGCTGGGGCCCAGCGGCGCGGGTGAGGATCGTCATGCCCGCCGGCATGATCATGCCGCCGCCCAGGCCCTGGAGCACGCGGAAGGCGATGATCGAGCCGGCCGACCATGCGAGCCCGGACAGCGCCGATCCGCCGAGGAACAGCGCGATCGAGATCATGTAGAGGCGCTTGGTCCCGAAGCGATCGGCAATCCAGCCGCTGAGCGGGATGACGGTGGCCAGGGCGAGGGTGTATCCCGTGGCCACCCACTGAATCGTGGGCAGCGTCGTGTGGAAGTCGAGCGACAGCGTATTGATCGCGACGTTGACGACGGTGGTGTCGAGGATCGACATGATCGTCCCGAGCACCACCACCGAGGCGATGGCGAGCAGCGCGCGATCGATCTTCTGCTCGTCGGCCGCGGGCGCCGCGGCGACATCGGCCGGCCCCGCCGTGTTCTCCGCAGGAACGTCCATACCGCGATGCTACCGAGCGCTACGGCTCGCGCCGGTCCGGTCGAGCCCTGGGCCTCCAGACGTGGGTAGGGGATCGCGACCCGTCCTTCCTTAACCCCTTTCGGTAGTTCGTGCAGCGCTTTTACGAGGTATGGCGTGGTCCGGGGTACCGTCGATTGCGCTGAGCCGCGTCCGCCGGGCCTCGGGCCCTCGGCCCAACATCGTTCCGCCCGTTCGCGCCGCCGGTGCCCGAAGTGCCCCTACCCCTGGGTCGCCGGCGGCGCGGACTCCTGGCTGAGCGCCGCTCACCCGGCCGGCATCGACGCGAGCCGGGAGTCCACGAGCTCGGCGGCCGCACGTGCCGCGTGCCGCGACCCGCCGAGGGCCTCGAGGAATGGCTCGCTCGCCAGGGCGAACACCGTCCCGGGGGTGAGTGCCGTGACCGTGGCGGTGCGGATCCCGGCGTGGAGGAGGGCGATCTCGCCGAACCCGTCCCCCTCGCCCATCGACCGGACGCGCTCTCCCGCGATCGTCACCCCGAACTCACCCGCTTCGATCAGGTAGAAGCGGTCGCCGCGGTCGCCCTCACGCACCACGGCCTCGCCGGCGGCCACTGGGATCTCGACGAGCGCCCTCGCCAGGTCCTCGAGCACGGGAGCAGCGAGCATCCCGAACAGGACGGAGCGTCGTAGCAGCAACACCGCGACCTCCGGAACGGCCACCACGTCGTCGAGCCGGCGCAGCGCGGCGACCGCCAGCCCCGAGGCGACGACGAGCGCGCCGCCGGCGCCGGCCAGAGCCGCGCCGACGCCACCGAGGCGCACGAGCACCGGGACGGAAAGGGAACCGACGGCGAGCCCGGCCATGGCCAGGCCCTCGAGCGCACCGAAGATGCGTCCGTGCATGGCCATGGGCACCGCCCGATGGAGGATCGTCCGGCTCGCCGTGTCGAGCACAGTCCGGCTGGCCCCGGCCACGGCGATGAGCGCAAACGCGGGCACTGCGCTGCGCCACCCGGCCAGGGCGATGTAGGCAGCACCCCAGAGGCAAGCCGCCGCCAGGAGCGGCCCGGCCAGCCGGCGGCGTCCGATCAGGGCGACCGATCCGGCCCCGCCGAGCACCGCGCCGACACCGAACATCGCCGTCAGGTATCCCGCGCCGCCATTGCCGATCCCGAGCTGCTTGATGGCGAGGACGACGACGACGACGTCGATCGACCCCTCGGCCACATACTGGACGAATCCGAGTCCGAGCAACGCGGTCACCGGCCGGTTGGCTCGGCACACCGCCAGCGCGCTGGCGGCGTGCGCCGTGTCCTCGCGCTCCCCGGCGGCGTCCCCGCTCGCGTTCGGGATTCCGGCCACAAGTCCGCGGCACGCGAGCAACAGGACGCCGAAGGCGAGCACTGCGCTGCCCGGTCCGTCGATGGCCATCACGAGTCCGGCCACGGCCGGCCCGAGGAGCAGGCTCACGCTCTCCACCCAGCTACTCGTCGCGTTCGCCGCGGTCAGCTCGCTCGGCTTGGCCACGAGTTGCGGGAGCAGCGCGCCCTGGGCCGGCCGCGTCAGCGTCACGGCGGTCGCCGCGAGCGTGGCGAACACGTATCCGACGGCCGGAGCGGCACCGAGCATGAACAGGGCGCCGGTGGCGATCAGGGCGATGGCCTGAGAGGCGTAGCTCACCCGGAGAGCCAGCGCGGCGCCACGGCGGTCGGCAAGCTCCGCGGCAAGCGGCGCGACGACGACCCCCGGAAGCAGCTGGACCACCGCGATCACCGCGGCGAGCGTCGTGCCGCCCCGGCGGTAGGCGTAGACGAGCACCGCCACCCAGACCCCGAACTCCGAGATGCCGAAGCCGAGGAATGCGAGCTCGACGCGACGCAGGCTTGGATTGCCGAGCACCCGTCGCATCACCCGCAGACGCGCTGCCATGCCGCAGCCTAGTGGCCCACGCTCCGGCCGTGGGAACGATGCCGGCGCGTCAGCGCTACACGCGGTAGCGCTCGGTGAGCGCAGCCAGCTTGCCCGAGAGCTCGTTGAGGCTCTCGGCGGCCTGCTGGGACTGGCGGGCGCCGTCGACGAAGTGCGACGTCCCGTCGTTGATGTCCTGCATCGCGCCGGCGATCTGGATCATGCTCGCGCTCTGCTGCTGCACGGAGGCCGCGATGTCCTCGGCCGATTCTGAGGCCGCGCGGATCGTCTCTGAGAGGCTGCGGATGCCCTCGCCCGCGCGACCGGCCAGCTCGAGGCCGCGCGCCACGACCTCGGTTCCCTGCTCGCTGGCGTCGACGGCGGCGGTGGTGGCGGCCTGGATGTCGGCCAGGATCGTCTCCACCTGCGCGGTCGCCGCCTTGGACTGCTCGGCCAGGTTGCGCACCTGCTCCGCGACCACGGCGAACCCACGGCCGTGTTCGCCGGCGCGCGCCGCCTCGATGCTCGCGTTCAGCGCGAGGAGGTTGGAGCGATCGGACAACCCGTTCACCGTCTCGGTGATCTCCCCGATCTGCTGGGTGCGCTGCGACAGCGTGACGATGTCCCGCGCGATGCCGTCCACGCGCTCGCGGATGTCCGCCATCGACTCGGCGATGGCCGACACGGCGGTCGAGCCCTCATCGCTGACCTGCAGCGAGGCCCGCGCCCGCTTGGCGACTTCGTCGGCCTTTCCGGAGATGAGGTCGGCGGCGGCGCGCAGCTCGTCCACGGTGGCCGACGTCTGCTGGATCGCGGCGGACTGCTGGCCGGCGTTCTCGGTGTGATTGCTCACCGCGGCGAGGATGTCCGCGGTCGAGGAGCCCATGTCGCCCACGCCCGCCTGGATCTCCCGCGAGATCTCCGCCAGGCCTTCGACCATGCGGTTGAGGCTCCGAGCCAGCTCCTGCAGTTCCTCGCTGCCCCCTGCCGCGACCGTGGCCGTCAGATCGCCGTCGGCGACGCGCGCCGCGAACTCGGAGTAGTTGCGCACCGTCGCCTGCAGTGCCTCGCGCGACTCGCGCTCGGCCTCGGCGGCCGCGGCGAGCTGGCTGTGCCGCTCCTCGGTGAGAGCGTTGAGGCGGCGCAGCGCGAGCCCGAAGCGAATCCCGGCAGCGAGCAGCGACGCGCTGGCGAACGCGATCGCGGCCTGGCTGGAATGGCTGAGCGAGCTGACGAAGAGCACGCACAGCGCCAGCACGCCCGCCACGGCGGGAATCGCGAAGCCGGTCGAGCTTTCCTCCGACGGGGCCTCGCTCCGGCTCGGAGCGAGCCAGACGGCCGCCGAGATGAGGAAGAGGGACACAGGCCACGCATCCGCGTTGAAGAAGAACCCGGCGTGCGTGGCCACCAGCCCGGGGAACAGCGCCGCGATATCGCCGGCCGCGTTGAACACGCAGGCACCGGCGATCAGGTACCAGCGGGCGCGCTGGCCTTTGGAGAGCATCATGATCGGCATCGTCGCCAGGCCGAGCAGGAGCAGGTCGCCCAGCGGATAGATCACGTTGACAGCGGTGCTCTCGGTACCGGCGCCGCTGGTCTTGGCAATGGCGTGGAAGGCGAAGGCGGAGAACAGCGCGCCGGTGACCAGGCAGGCGATCACGCCGTCGAGGTAGTTGGCCACGGTGAACTTACGCACGTCGCGGCGCATGAGCACCATGACGCCGATATAGGCGAGGGGAAAGAAGCCGTACCAGAGGAAATTGGCCGGCGAGAGCGTGGCCGGGCTGGCGCCGTGCAGGGTCTCCACGGTCATCGTGAAGTCACCCGAGGCCCAAGCCACCATCCCGAGACCAAGCCACCAGCCGAAGGCGCGGTCGCGTCCGTTGCACATGGCCCGGATCAGGACGAGGACGCTGACCGTCATCTCGAACGAGGCCACCCCCCATCCGTCGACGAGCGACGTCGTATCGCCGGTCTTGCGCGTGATCAGCGAGACCGAGTACACGGCCAGGATGAGGCCGAGCACTCCAAAGACGGCCTTGATGCCGCCCCCCACGCGCTGCGTTTCTGTATCTGCCGCCACCTGATCGGCCGGCCTGTCCACGACTGCCATCCGGGTCTCCCCCGTTGGTTCACGGTTCGAGACGACTAATCGACCGGCGCAGCGCGATCTTGACTGGCGCCGGGCGGGCGGTCAGGCGGCTTCGGCGTATGCCGCGGCAGCCTCCGGCTCGAGTTCCTCCACGTGGTAGTACTTGCCGCCGCGCAGCCACGAGGCGACCGCGGCGAGCAGACAGCAGCCGGCGGCGAAGTAGAACGCGGCGTGGATGCCGCTGGCGAACGGCTGCGAGACGAGGCTCGGGAAGAACTTGTGGCCGGTCAGCGTGACCACGGTCGCGTGCGGCAAATGCGCGGCGGCCGGACCGAGCAGCGTGCTCATCGGGTTGTAGCCGAGGAACGCGGCGAACAGGCTCCCCACCGGCGGCAGGTGGGAGATCCGCGCGACGGTCGCGTGCGGAACGCCCTGGGCGGCCAGACCGTGCGTGAGCGCGGGCGGAAGCGACGAGGAGAGGCCGACGATGATCAGGCTGAAGAAGATGCCGATCGAGAGGACCATGGCGGCGTTCATGAACGTGCCCGCCATGCCCGCGCCGGCCCCCCGCTGATCCGGCGGCAGGCTGTTCATGATGCCCGTCTGGTTGGGCGCGGCGAACAGGCCCATGCCCACGCCGTTGACGAAGATGACCAGGCCGAAGGCCCAGTAGGGGAAGTTGACGGGCAGAGCGACGAGAAGCAGGAAGCTGATCGCGGCGAGCACCATCCCGCCGGTCGCGAACGGCCGAGCGCCATAGTGGTCGGCCAGCCGCCCGGCCACCGGCCCGGCGATGAGGAAGCCGACGGAGAGCGGGAGCATGTAGATACCGGCCCACAGCGGCGTGTCGGCGAAGCTGTAGCCGTGCTGGGGCAGCCAGATGCCCTGCAGCCAGATGATGAGCATGAACATCAGGCCGCCACGGGACAGCGCGGAGAGCAGTGAGGCGATGTTCCCGCATGCGAAGGCGCGGATGCGGAAGAGCGGGATGCGGAACATCGGCGCCGCGACGCGACGCTCGATGGCCACGAAGAGGGCGAGGATGAGGACGCCGCCGATGAGAGCCGCGAGCACCCACGGATCGGTCCAGCCCATCGCGTGCCCGCCATAGGGCAGGATGCCGTAGGTGATGCCGACGAGCACGGCGATCAGGCCGACGGCGAAGGTCACGTTCCCCAGCCAGTCGATCTTGGCGGCCGAGCGGTGCCCCTGGTCCTCGAGCTTGAGGTAGGCCCAGAAGGTCCCGAACACGCCAATCGGCACGGAGACGAGGAAGACGAGGCGCCACGAGATGGGCGCGAGCACGCCGCCGAGCACGAGGCCGATGAACGAACCGGCAATCGCCGCGACCATGTTGATCCCGAGCGCCAGCCCGCGCTGCTCGGCCGGGAAGGCATCGGTGAGGATGGCCGAGGAGTTGGCAAACAGGAAGGCCGCGCCGATGCCCTGCACGACGCGCATGGCGATCAGCCAGATCGCGGCGCCGCTTCCCTGCATCCACACGACCGAGAGCAGGATCGACCCGAGCGTGAAAACGGCGAAGCCGAGGTTGTACATGCGCACGCGCCCGAACATGTCCCCCACCCGCCCGAGGCTGACCACGAGCACGGCGGCCACGACCATGAAACCGAGCATCATCCAGAGCAGGTAGCTCGTGTTCGACGGGACGAGCGGGTTGAGATGGATGCCGCGGAAGATGTCCGGCATCGCGATGAGCACGATCGACTGGTTGACGGTGGCCATGAGGATGCCCAGGGTCGTGTTGGACAGCGCGATCCACTTGTAGTTCTCGGAGTGATGGCCCGCTGGCGGCATCGCCGTGCGGGACTTCCGGGCCATGAGACTCAAATCGCTTCTCCTAGGGGGACGGGTCGGGGGCTTCCGCCTGCCTCAGCGTTCGCGACGGGCGAGGCGGTCGATCACCCTGTCGAGGATCTCCACCGCGTCGGCCAGCGTTCCGATCTCCGCGTCGTCGAGCGTCGCCATCTCCTCGTGCAGCATCGCGCGGTACTCCGCGCGCAGCTGATCGAAGGTCTGCTCCCCGGCCGGGGTCAGGCTGACCAGAACGGCACGGCCGTCGCTCGGATCGGGAACGCGCCGCACCCAGCCGCGCTGCGCCAGGCGGTTGACGAGCAGGGTGATGGCCGGCTGGGTGACAGTCACCTCGGCGGCGAGCTCGGTGATGCGACGCGGCTGTGCGCGCAGGTTGCGGAGCACACCGACCTCGGTGCGCGAGACGCAGATGCTCGTCCGGGTGAGGAAGAGACGCGAAAGAGCCGCGCTGCGCTGCGGCAGGGCCTCGGCGATCTCGTCCAGCTGAGCGGCGCGGCGCTGTGGCTTGGCTTGCTCCATCAGCGGCTTATATTAGCGTGTTATGGAGGTGCGAGCCGCGCGGGGCGCGGGGGGGCGCGGGGCGCGGGGGGGCGCGGGGCGCGAGGGCGCGGGGCGCGGGGCGCTGGGCCACCTGGCCCATCCCCGCGCGGACACGGCGCGACGACGGTCGCGGTCGCTTTGAGCGCCGAGCCGCGACGGCGGCTCTAAACGCGCCGACCCCGGCTGCCGGGCAGGGGTGGGCGCGTCCGTGCCCGGATTCCGGACCTAGGCGCGCCGACGCCCCCGAGAAGCCGGGGGTGGGCGCGTCGGTGACCGCCCTCGGCCGAGCCGGTTTGCCGGCCGCGCACCGGGTATCCGCCACGCGAAGCCCCCGGCCCGGGCAACGCGCCCCACGCGAAGCCGCCGGCCCGGGCAACGCGCCCCACGCGCAGCCCCCGATCCCCGGCGCCCGCCGCCACGAACCGCAAAGGAGTCCCACCATCACCGCCTTCGGCTACACGATGATGACCGAGCAGTCCCGGCCCGACCAGCTCATCCGCGACGTCCAGATGGCCGAGGCGGCCGGGTTCGAGTTCTCGGTGTGCAGCGACCACTACCAGCCCTGGCTGGAGTCACAGGGGCAGTCCGGGTACGCCTGGGCGATCCTGGGCGCGGCGGCGCAGGCCACCGAGCGGATCGGGCTCATGAGCTACGTGACGTGCCCGATCCTCCGCTACCACCCGGCCGTGGTCGCGCAGAAGGCGGCCACCGTGCAGATCCTCTCGGGCAACCGCTTCCGGCTCGGACTGGGGGCGGGCGAGAACCTCAACGAGCACGTGATCGGGCGCGGTTGGCCCTCGGTCGGGCAGCGTCACCAAATGCTCGAGGAGGCCGTCGAGATCATCAACGCCCTGTTCGATGCCGAGGAGCCAGTCAGCCGCCGCGGCGAGTACTTCTCGATCGAGACGGCCAAGTTGTGGAGCCGTCCGGACAAGCGCACGCCGATCGGCATCGCCGTGTCCGGGCCCGACTCTTGCCGCCTGGCCGGGCAGAGCGCCGACGTGATGATCTCGACCGAACCCGAGCCCGAGCTCATCGAGCAGTTCGAGGCCGCCGGCGGGACGGGCAAGGCAAAGGTCGGGCAGCTCGCGCTCTCCTACGACTCCGATCGGGAGGCCGCGATCGAGCGCGCTCACGACCAATTCCGCTGGTTCGGTCTCGGTTGGAAGGTCAACGCCGATCTCCCCAACCCGGATAGCTTCGAAGGCGCGACCCAGTTCGTCACCCCCGAGGACGTCGCCGGCGCCCTGGGCTGCGGACCCGACGTCGAGGAGCACGTCGAGAAGGTCCGGCCGTTCATCGACGCCGGCTACGACGAGGTCGCCTTCGTGCAGATCGGCGCCGAGCACCAGGAGTCGTTCATCCGCTGGGCCGAGCGCGAGTTCCTCCCCGCCCTGCGCTCGCTCTAGCTACCACCACTTCTGCTCGCGAGCGGCCTGCGTGCCTCCGGTCCGGTCCAGCGCGTCGAGTGCGGACATGTCCTCGACCGAGAGCTCGAAGTCGAACAGGGCCCCGTTCTCCTCGATCCGCTCTCGATGGGTCGACTTGGGGATGACGATCGTGCCGCTCTGGAGGCACCAGCGCAGCAGGACCTGAGCCGGAGTGCGACCTACCCGCTCGGCGATCTTGGCGACCGCAGCGTGGCGGAGGTGACGTCCGGTGCCGAGTGAGCTATAGGCGGTGATGGCCAGACCGCGCTCCTCACACCCCTCCAGAAGCGCGCGGCGGTGCTCGAAGGCGCTGAACTGGACCTGGTTCATCACCGGACGGACGTCGGCGATGGCGAGAAGGTCGTCGATCTCCCCCAGGCTGAAGTTCGACACGCCGATCGAGCGGGCGAGGCCCCGCTCGTGCGTCTGCTCCATGCCGGGCCACGCCCAGGTCGCGCCATCCTGCGGCCAGTGGATGATGTAGAGGTCGACCTGATCGACGCCCAAGCGCCTCAAGCTGTTCTCTGCCTCGGCCGCCGGATCGCTGTGGCCGGGATAGAACTTCGTCGTGATGAAGACCTCCTCGCGCGCCACGCCACTGTCGCGCAGCGCCCGGCCGACGCTCCCCTCGTTGCCGTACGCCTGAGCCGTGTCGATGTGGCGGTAGCCGAGCTCGAGCGCCCATCGCACGGCGTTCTCGCACTCCGGGCCATCGGGCACCTGCCACACGCCGAGGCCGAGCACGGGTATGCGTGAGCCGTCGCTCAGCGTCCGTGTGCGCCCGTCTGCCTCGGTGGCTGCGTCTGTCACGTATCCCTCCTCGTTCCGGTTGCCTCGATGATCCCCGCCCCGCCGAGATCGAATCATCGCGCGACCGCCGTCGGGGCGCCCGGATACCGTTGCCGGGCCGTGCCCCTCCGTCAGGTCGCCGCCACCCGGTATGTCGCGCCGCTGCGCGAGGGCGGGTCGCTTCCCGGACTCGTCGAGGCCGACGACGACGGCCTCTACGTCATGAAGTTCACCGGGGCCGGGCAGGGTCCGGCCGCGCTCGCGGCCGAGCTCGTGGCCGGCGAGCTCGCGCGCGCGCTCGGCTTCCTCGTCCCCGAGCTCGTGGTGGCCGAGCTCGACCCCGACCTCGCCACCGCCGAGCCCGACATCGAGATCCAGGAGCTCGCCCGGGCAAGCGTCGGGCCCAACCTCGGCGTCGACTTCCTCCCCGGGGCGCTCCCCTTCACCCCCGCGGGGGTGAAGGGCATCTCCCCCGAGACCGCGGCCGAGCTCGTCTGGTTTGACGCGCTCGTGACCAACGTCGACCGCACACCGCGCAATCCCAACCTGCTCGTGTGGCACGGCCGCACCTGGCTCATCGACCACGGCGCCGCCTTCTTCCGCCAGCACGGCGCGGCGCCCCTGCGCGATACGGCCCGCGCGGCGTTTCCGATGATCGCCGAGCACGTCCTCCTGCGCCGTGCCGGCCCGCTCGCCCAGGCCGACGCGCGCCTTGGCCCGCCGGCGGACGCCGCCGTCGAGCAGGCGGTGGCCCTCGTGCCCGACCCCTGGCTCGGAGCGGATCCCGAGGCGCGCCGGCGCGACTTCGCCGACTTTCTGCACGCCCGGCTGAGCCCCCCGCGCGCCTGGATCGAGGAGGTCGAGCGTGCCCGAGCGTAGGCCGTTCCAGTACACGATCCTGCGTCTCGTCCCGAGCATCGAGCGAGGCGAGTGCGTCAACGTCGGCGTCGTCCTTTACTGCCGGCAGCGCGGCTACCTGGCCGCGCGTGTCCATCTCGACGAGGCACGCCTCGACGCCCTCGCGCCCGAGCTCGACCTGGGCGAGGTGCGCCCGCACCTCGACGCCATCGAGGCTGTGCTCGCCGGGGATCCGCGGGCCGGCGAGCTCGCGCGGCTCAGTCAGTCCGATCGCTTCGGCTGGGTGGCGGCACGCTCGTCGACCGTCATCCAGGCCTCGGAGGTCCACACCGGGATCACCGAGGATCCCGCGGCCCGGCTCGATCGGCTTTACAAGCAGCTCGTCGCTTAGAGCTGCAGCGATTTGACCTCGAGGTATTCCTCGAGGCCGAAGCGCCCGAGCTCGCGTCCGTGCCCGGATTGCTTGAAGCCGCCGAACGGGGCGAGGGGGTTGAAGGCCGCGCCGTTGATCTCGATCTGGCCGGCGCGGATCCGCCGGGCGACGCGCTTGGCGTGCTCCTCGTCGCCCGACCACACGCCGCCCGCGAGCCCGTAGACCGTGTGGTTGGCGAGGCGCACGGCATCCTCCTCGTCCTCATAGGGCATGAGCACGAGCACCGGCCCGAAGATTTCCTCCTGGGCCACGGTCATCTCCGGCGTGACCTCGGAAAACACGGTCGGCCGCACGTACCAGCCGCGCTCGAGCCCCTCCGGGGGCTCGGGGCCACCGGCCACGAGCTTCGCGCCCTCCTCGATGCCCTGCTCGATGTAGCCGCGCACGCGCCGCCGCTGCACCTCGGAGACAAGCGGACCGAGCACGGTCGACTCGTCGAACGGATCCCCGGGCGTGAACGCGGCCGCCACGGCGGCGGCGATCTGCTCGGCCTCGGCGAGCCGCGAGCGCGGAACGATCATCCGCGTCAGCGCGCTGCACGTCTGTCCCGAGTTGAGGTAGCACTTGGCGACTCCGTCGGTCACGGCGCGCTGGAGGTCGGCGTCCTCGAGGATGACGTTGGGTGACTTGCCCCCGAGCTCGAGCGTGACGCGCTTGACCGTTTGAGCAGCCAGCTCGGCCACGCGGCGCCCCGCGCGGGTCGAGCCCGTGAACGAGATCATGTCAATCCCAGGATGCGCGGCCAGGGCCTCTCCGACCACAGGCCCGACGCCGCTGAGGAGGTTGAACACACCGGCCGGGAGCCCGACCTCCTCGACGATCTGCGCGAGCAGGAAGGCGTTGAGCGGCGTGACCTCCGACGGCTTGAGCACGACGGTGCATCCCACCGCGAGGGCCGGCGCGACCTTGGCGCAGATCTGGTGCAGCGGGTAGTTCCAGGGGGTGATCCCGGCGACGACGCCGACCGGCTCGCGCACGACGAGGGAGTTGCCGATCTCCTCTTCCCAGGTCAGCTCGGAGAGCAGCCCGGGGATCGCATTGAAGGTCATCGTGGGCAGCCCGGCCTGGATCCCCACCGACTGGCGGATCGGCATCCCGACCTCCTGGGAGATGAGCGCGGCGATCTCCTCCAGCCGGCTCGAGAGGCTGAGCGCGATCCGCTCCATCCACTCCGCGCGCTCCTCCACCGCCGTCTGGGACCAGCTTTCGAAGGCCCTCCGGGCGGCGGCGACCGCACGGTCGGCGTCCGTGGCGGTGCCCTGCGGGACCCGTCCGATCACCTGCTCGGTGGCCGGGTTGACGACGTCGATGCTCACGCTCGGATCGGCGGGCGCGACCCACTCCCCGTCGATGTAGAGACGATCGTGGACGAGGACGGTCGGTTCGGCGGCGAGGCTCATCGCGGCTCCTCTCGGGTGGTGCTCAGACGGCCGCTGCGGCCCTGGCGCCGACGGGTGCTGCGGCGGCCACAGCCTCGGCGGTGCGGTGCGCGAGCGCCATGATGGTGATCATCGGATTGGTTCCTGAGGGGGTGGGGAAGGCGCTGCCGTCGCCGATCCACACACCCTGCGCATCGTGAAGCTCTCCCCACGGCCCGGAGACGCTCGTGGCCGGATCGGTGCCCATCCGGCACGTGCCCATCTGGTGGGCCGAGAAGAGCTTCCATCCCCCGGCGCGCAACGGGATGCGTTGCACCCGGGCGATGAAGGCCTCGAGGTCGTCGCCGAGACGCCAGCGCGGAGCGCCAGCGGTGAGGGCGACGACCTGCTGGGCACCGGCGGCGGCGTGGAGGCGGATCTCGGCGGCGATCCCGGCCCGAGCGTTGCGCAGGTCGCGCTCGTCGGTGAGCGAGTACCACGGCACTGGCTGGCCCATGCGGTCGATCTCCACACGGCCGTGTCCGTGATCGCGGAGCAGCGCGATGAGCGTGGCTCCGTGACGGAAGCGCGCCATGGCCTCGCGGTGCGCCGTCGCGCCGGCGAAGGGAAGCGCAGAAGCGCCGATCGCCGTCGTGTACTGCGCGCCCTCGATGAGGAAGCCGTAGCCGTCCTCGATGTTGGCGAACTCCTCGACGAGACCGGCGTGGGGAGCGCCGCGCCACGCCTCCATGTCCTGCTCGTAGTAGGCGAAGGACGCCGTGCAGGGATGCAGACGCAGGTAGTTGCCGACGGCCGGGCCGCCGATCTGCGAGCGCAGCAGCAGCGCGGGTGACTCGAGCGAGCCCGCGGCCACGACCACCTGGGGCGCGCGCACGGTGACGGCGGCGCTTCGGCCGCTCACGGGATCGGACCACCGGGCCTGCACGCCCGCCGCCCGGCCCTGGTCGACGAGCACCCGCTCGGCCCAGCAGCGGGTCACGAGCGTCGCACCCTGACGGGCGGCGTCGGCGAGAAACGTCTTGACCGTGGACTGCTTGGCTCCCGTCTGATCGCCGAACCCGATAAAGCCCGCGGTGTCGTAGGAGTAGCGGTCGGGGTCGACGTTGCGGTTGGCGAGGGCGAAGTGCCAGCCGAGCTCGCGTGCGCCCGCCTGCATGCGCTGCTGGGGTGGGTTGAGGTCAGAGCAGCGATCGTTGACACCCAGGCGCGACCACACCGCGTCGAGATGGCGCTCGTACTCGCCGCCCGCCAGGCCCTCGAGCCCGAAGTCGTGCTCCCACTGCTCACGCACCCAGGCCGGGGTGCGCAGGGCGTTCGTCCAGTTGATGAGCGACCCGCCGCCCAGCGCGGAGCCGGCCTGGAGCGAGACGTTCATGTCCGCGGTCGGGACCGGTCCGCCCCGCCAGTACGTGTTCTGATAGGCCGGCAGCTCGAGCTGGAGGAAGTCGCGGTCGTCGAAGTAGCCGCCCATCTCGAGCACGACGACGTGGAGCCCGCGGCCGGCGAGCACGCCCGCCATCACGCCGCCCCCCGAGCCCGAGCCGACGATGCAGACGTCGGCCTCGAGCGTGGTGTCGCCGTCGGGGACGAGCGGCCGCAACGGCGGCTCGGTCTGGGGCGGGGCGCTCAGCGGCCCGGGGTAGCCGAAGGTCTCCCAGTTCGGGTTGCGGCCCGTCTGATCGGGCATGCCGTAGTACAGGAAGAGGGTCATGTTGATCAGACCCTGAATTCCGGCTGCCGGCTGGGGGCCGAGAAGCGCGAGGTTGCGCATGGTCTGCTCGCGCGAGCGCTGGGAGAGATGCGAGAAGCCCTGCGCCTCCAGCGCGTCGAGCAGCCCCGCGAGGCCGGCTTGCTGATCCTCGGGCATCGTCGCGACGAGGCCGAGCGCGGCGTCGACGATCCCAAGGTCGCTCGCCTTGCGCGCGAAGAACCCGTGCGGGTCGGGCCGGCGCTCGATCGATGGCACCACGGTGTCGCACAGGACGGTCAGGACCTCGCGATACCGGTCGGCGAACTGGCTCATCTCGCGTCCTCTCTCCTCGGGAAGGTCTCGACGCCTCACGCGCCCCGGCGCACAGTATCCCCCGTCCGGGCTCTATTCGACGATGAAACTGCGGCTGCCGATGAGGCTTCCGTAGCGAGCCTGCGCCGGACTTCCGAAGCCAGGCCAGACATACCATCGGTAGCGGCCCGGACGCAGACGGTATCGGTGCCCGCCAAACCGCCAGTGCGCCGGCAGTTGGAGGGTCGGGCGCGTCGGCCAGAGGCTGAGGATCTTCCCCGAGCCCACACGGAAGAGCTGCACGTTGTAGTACGCGGCGCCGCGGACGGTCGTCCAGGCGAGGCGCGGCGGGGCGCTGAGATGCTGGCCTGGCCGCGGTGACTGCAGCCGCGGCCCCGGCGTGACGACGATGGTGTCCAAGGTCTTGTTGCCCGCTTGGTCAGTCAGCTCGACGGTGTAGCGATACCGCCGTCCGTCCTGCGCCCGATGGTCGGTGATCGCGGTCGACGATCCGGTGTAGATGATGCTGGGGCGCGCGTCGTGTAGGCCTGGTGAGCGCGTGATCCGCACGCGGCTGATCGGGGCCACGTCGTTCGTTGACCACCGGAGCCCGACCGCTCCATCCCCGGGGGATGCTGACAGCCGCGGCGCGGGCGGTGACCCGTCGTACTTGAAGCTCACGGCGGCGCCGGCAACTTGCCCCGCGTTGTCGGTGCACGTCCCATTCACCGAGGCGCTCGTCGAGTCGGCGACCGAATACACAATCGGGGCCGTACAAGATCTGATGCCTGAGATCGCGGTCACACTGAACGTCACGGTAACGGGACGCGTGTACCAACCATGATGGTCAGGGCGGCGCGAGAGACTCGCAGCGGCCGTCGGAGGCGTGACCTCAACGTCGATTACTTGGCTCACGGTCGAGGAGTCAGGGGGCGTCCCCACAGTGCATGCCTCCTGCCGGCCTACGGTGTCCACAGAGAAGCTCTGGATCGTGCAGCCAGATGTTGCCTGCCCGGTGTTTGGAGACCATGTCCAGCTCAGCCATAACGGGCCGCCGTACCAGCCGTTCGTACAGGGCGACCCATTGCAAAGAGGGGTGATCGCGTAATACGCCGCGGCTGGTGCTACCGAGATGAGCCACATCGGTGCGACCAGCACGACAGCCAGCAGCGCACGGCGCCACATCGCCGGCCGCCTAGGGCGCCCTCACGGCCCGGGTGAGGGCGCGCAGGGACCTGAGACTCGCGCCGGCCAGAACGAACAGGCCAAGCGAGCCGAGAAGGAGGAGCCACCCGGTGCTAGCGCTCGATGCGGGCCCGTGAATGGCGAACATCCGCCCGACGCCGCCGAGACGCTCGCTCACTACCGCAGATACCTCCCGCACGAGCCTCGGCGTGTTTACACGCGGCGTGGCGATCGGCCGACGCGCCGGCCCGGCGAGCCGACCCGCCCGGGTGCGAACGTCCCGCGGCGAACCAACCGCGCGATCCTCCGAGGCCCCGACCACGCGCAGAGCATGGGCTACCGTCCTCGTCCCGGACGAGCGAGCGACGGTGGTGCCGACCACGGGCACGACCACCCGCGGGACCGCCACGGCGCCGTCGATCGGATCCGGTGTGACCACCGGCGACGACGCCGAGGGCACGCTCGGGGCCTGCTGGGGCGTGGGCACCGGGTCGGGCCCGGTTGCGAGCGCAGGCGCGGGAGCGACGAAGAAAGCGCACAAGACAAGGCAGGCGCCCGCAACGCCCATGGCCCTCAGGCGGGGTACGGCCGAAAGATAACCCCAGCGCATCTGAGAAGACCCCCCGTGCCGCACCGTCCGATCATCTGATCGTCACGAAACGGCATCTCCGGTATTCCCTTTCCTGCCGAACATACCGCCTCGATGGACGCCGAGCAAACAGGCCACCCGGATAGGTGGGCCGGGAACCGACCGGCCGGGCACGGGCCGGCCGGTTCCACCCACGTCACGGGGCGACGTTCAGAGCTCGAGGCCCCCGAACTGCATGACCGACTGTCCGGTGGAATTCCAGTTACCCGCGCCCGAGTTGGCGGACGAGCTGTTGAACTGGGTCACCGAACCGTTATCACTGCCCGGGCTGAGGATCCGAATCGGCACATTCACATTGCTCGGATCCGTCTGCGTCGAGGTCGCCTGCGACCCCGCGAGCTGCCCGTTGTTCGCCGACTGCCCGGCCGCCTGGACACCCAGGCCGCCGAACAACCCGCCACCCTGGCTCTGCGCGACGAACTGTCCGGTCGAGTTCGCGTTGCCCGCGGCCGAGTTGGCCGACGAGCTGTTGAACTGGGTCACCGAACCGTTATCACTGCCCGGGCTGAGGATCCGAATCGGCACATTCACATTGCTCGGATCCGTCTGCGTCGAGGTCGCCTGCGACCCCGCGAGCTGCCCGTTGTTCGCCGACTGCCCGGCCGCCTGGACACCCAGGCCGCCGAACAACCCGCCACCCTGGCTCTGCGCGACGGACTGCCGGGTGAGATTGGCGTTGCCCGCGCCGGAGTTGGCCTCCGAGTTGTTGCCCTGGACGACCGAGCCCGTGTCACTGCCCGGGCTGAGGATCCGAATCGGCACATTCACATTGCTCGGATCCGTCTGCGTCGAGGTCGCGCCCGAGCCGGCGAGCTGGAAGCTGCCGGCGGACTGCCCGGCAGCCTGCTCGGCTCCGATCCCGGCGCCGCCGCCCCCGCCCAGTCCCTGACCGACGGACTGGATGGTCTCGTTGCGGTTGCCCGCGCCCGAGTTGGCCTGCGAGCTGTTGCCCTGGACGACCGAGCCGGTGCTCGACCCCGGACTGAGGATCCGGATGGGCACATTCCGGTTGCTCGGCGCGGTCTGGGTCGAGGTGGCCGACGAGATCGCCCCCTGGGCGTTGCCGGCCTGCTGACCGGCCGCCTGGATGGAGGCGCCGCCACTGCCGACCGCGCTCTGAACGACCGACTGGAGGGTGCGGTTGGCATTCCCGGCGGCCGAGTTGGCCGACGAGCTGTTGAACTGGCCCGTGCCGCCGGCGCTATGGCCGGGGCTGAGCAGGCTGAGCGGCGCGGACGCGTTGACCGCGCCTTGCTGGGCGGCGTTGGCCAGCGACACTGCGAGTTGGCCGTTCCGGGCAGCCTGCCCGGCCGTCTGGACCGTCGATGCGCTGGCCGTTGCGGCGCCGGCTCCGAGTAGGAGCGCGACCGCGGTGGCGGGCAACGCAAGGAATCTTGATCTCATCAGAGATCTCCTTTGTCGTTGATTGTCTGACCGGGCGGCAGCCCGGTCCCTTCTTGGGAGATCCCTGGCGGGCTAGCCGGGGCGTTCGAGACGTGAGGACCGCAGCGCTTCCGGCACGGTCATGTGCCCACGCCGGCGGCGGCCGACCGGCGCCATGGCGACGGCCAGGCCCACAAGGGCCACCAGGCCGATCGTCAGGCCACCGGAACCGGAGCCACCCGGCGCGACCGTGACGCTGGAAGCAGGAATATCTGTGAGGAACCCGTTCCCGGGCACCGGCGCGAGCGGCGGAGTTGCCCGTCCCCGTCGAGGCGGACGGCGCTGACGAGCTCTCGCCGGCGCGCGCAGGTCGCGCCGGACGGCGCGGGTTGCGGGTGTGAAGGCTGCGGGAAGCTGCCGAGCGAGCGCCGCGCCGACCGGAGCCCGCGCGGATCGCGCTGCGACCCGGCGGGCGTGATGGGCGCGGGCGTGCGTCGGAGAAGCGCCGGCGTCGGGTATCCCGGGCACCGGGACCCCGACGTCGGCGACCGCGCTCGGCGGTTGGGGGCACGACGAGGTCCAGTTCCACGTCCATTGGCGAGAGCCGGCCGTGGCCAGCGCGGCCGCGCTCGGCGCGCTCGGCGCGCTCGGCGCGCCACACCAGTTCCAGTTCCACACCCACTTGGTCGGGGCGGAAGTAGCGGCCTTGCCCGAAGCGGCGGCGGGGCTGGAGGGCGCGGCGCCGAGGCCGGGTGTCATGATCGTCGGAGCGTTGATCGTGACGCCGCTCGTGGCGCCGTTGACCTGGATGATCGAGCCGTCGTTCCCCGGGCTGTCGATGCGGATGATCACAACCGAGTTGCCGCCGGCGACCGGGACCGGGGCCGACAGAGCGGGAACGGGATTGGGGTGCGGGCGGGGGGCGTGCCGCCGTGCCGTTCGCCGGGAGCGCGACACCGCGCTCGGTTCGCGGGAGGCGCCGGCGCGCGTCCGAGCCGCGCGGAGAACCGGACCGGCGGGGATCGCGACGCCGCCGGTGGACGGGAGACGGGGCAGCGCCCCCAGGGCGCGCCTTATCGCCGCCTGGGGCGCAACCGCTCCGGCACCCGGCAGAGCGGGGACGGGCGCCACGACGGAGGGCACGGGCGCCACGACGTCGGGCACGGGCGCCGTCACGGCGCTCGCCCCGGCCGCCGGGGCGGCCGCGAGCGATGCCAGTCCGGCGGCGAGGACCCACGCGCACAAACGCTGCCGTCGATGTCTCCCAGTCACCCTCACCCCGCTATATCCCTCGACACCGTCGCGGTTGATGCATAAAACCGCCCGTTTGCTGCGCAAGAGTGGTGATATCTATTCCCGATGGGACGCGATCGCGGTTACCGTGGCGCTGTGAGCTCAGTTACCGGCAGAGCCACCCCGCAGAATCAGCGCATCGAGTCCCATCTGCCGCTCGCCCGTCAGATTGCGGCCCGCTATGCCGGCCGCGGCGAGCCGGTTGACGACCTCGTACAGGTGGGCGCGCTCGGGTTGATGCGCGCGAGCGAGCGCTACGACCCAAGTCGCGGGGCGTCGTTCTCCACCTTCGCGGCGCGGGTCATCGACGGCGAGATCCGCCGTCATCTCCGAGCGCGCAAGGGGATTCCCACCCTGACCGGTGCGGATGCAAATGACGTCGCCGATCCCTACGACGGCCCGTCGAGCAGCGATGACCGCGTGCTCCTGGCCGCGTCGGCTGCCGGCCTCACGGAGACCGAACGCCAGACCGTCTTTCTCCGCTTCCACGCGGACATGACCGAGCGTGACATCGCGAGCTCGCTCGGACTCTCGCAGCCCGCGGTGTCGCGCATCCTCAGCCGATCGCTGGCCAAGCTCCGCGACGAGTTGGGAACCCCGGATGTGACGGAAACGGCGACTGATACCGCCCCCGAGCCCGTGATACCACACGAAAATCCCCCTCCGGAGCCCGCGAACCTGCCCGAAAAGGCGGAAAAACCTCGCCCGGGCAGACGACGGGGCACTAGGATCGGCGGTGTGGAAAGCCGGCCGCGCAAGCGGGCCTCGGACTCTCGGTCCGGGGCGACGGGCCAGCGTGCCGAGGACGCTGCCTCCTACAGCGGCCGCTTCCTCGTCCGCCTGCCCAGCGAGCTCCACGAGGACCTCGCGCTGGCGGCTCGACGCGAGCACGTGAGCCTCAACCGCTTCGTGACCGACGCGCTGGCGGCGCATACCTCAGAGCCGGCGGGCGACGGCGCCGCGGAGACTGACGCCCCGAGCGCGCGGCCACCCCGGAACCTGCGCGTCGTGCTCGCGGCCAACCTCGCGCTGGTGGCCTTCACGACCGCTGTGGCCATCGTCCTCCTCGTGCTCGCGCTCGAGCGCGGGCTCTAGGACCGTGATCTTTGGCGGCTAGGGGACCGCCACGGTCCCCAGATCGCCCATGATTCAGCACTGGATGCCCTCGGGGCTCGCGGCCTCCTGCTCGAGCTGTTGCAGCGTGATTCCCGGGTCGTTGCGCTGACAGCCGGGGAGTGCCTTCCGGGCCTCTGCCTTGACGTTGGCGGACGGCCCGGGACCGCCCGTCGTGGGCGTCGGGCCTCCGCCCGGCGAGACGCCACCGGAGGGGGTAGTCGTGGTCTGCGGGCTCGAGGACGTGCTCGGCTGGCTGGTCGTCGTGGCGGTCGTCGTCGGGGCCGACGTGGTCGTCTGGGTCGTCGCGGGAGTGGACTGGGTGGCAGTCGTCGTCGCCGGGGCGCTGCCCGCCGTGGAGCTCGTGGTGGTCGATTGCGTGTGCTTGCTGGCGCCGCCGCAGGCCGTGAGGACCAGGGCAGCGGCGAGCACGCCAATGATCAGCTTGCTCAAGTCGTGCATCTCCTTTGGCTGCTGCGGGCGAGCCCGCATCTCGAACGCGAGCGCCGCCGTCGACCGGTCAGGCAGAGCGGCGCGAGCTCGGCAAGCGTAGCGAGGGCGGCAGGCTACGGACCGCCTGGGTCACGCCAGGAAGTCGGTCAGGAGCGCGTTGAACGTCCGCGGTCGCTCGAGCATGGGCACGTGCCCGGTGTCCTCGAGGATCCGCAGCGTGGCCTGTGGGATCAGGCGCTTGAACTCCCGGGCGTCCCTGACAGGGACGAGCATGTCGTTCTCGCCGTGGACGACGAGCGCCGGGCAGGCGATCTCGGGCAGCCGGTCTCGGAAGTCGTAGGAGAGGAGCGCGTCCATGGCCAGGAGGAAGCCGGGCATGCCTGGACCCCCGGCCTGGTGGGCGACGAGGTCGACGGCCAGGCGCGTCGGATGGCGCATGACGGCGCGGAAGGCGAGATGGCGCAGCCGGGCGCGGGCGATCATCGCGCGCTGACCGGTCCCCCAGCTCGCCTGCACGGCGATGAGGCGCATCAGCGTCAACGTCGGCCCACGGCGAAGGTCGACGATCGAGATGCCGGCCGCGTCGACGAGGGCGAGCCGCCGCACGCGCTCGGGGCGGACGATGGTCAGCTCCGCCGCGACGAAGCCGCCCATCGAGTTCCCCACCAGGTCGACCTCCCGCAGCCCGAGCTGCTCGCACACGCGCTCCACGCAGCGGGCGTAGCCGGAGATCGAGATCGCCTCGACGGGTATCTCGGAGTTCCCGAAGCCGGGGAGGTCGAGCGCCACGACCGGGCGGGTGAGGGCCATTGCGGGCATGTTCTCCAGCCAGTTCTTCCACGAGCCGCCCAGGCCGTGGACGAAGACAACCGGGGTTGCCTCGCCCTCGCCGAGGGTGATGACGTTGACCGCGCGGCCATCGATGTCAAGGCTGCGCTGGCCGAACTCGACCTCGCGCCAGTCCGGGTCGGCTCCGGCGCCGTAGTCGGCACTCGCGCGCTGAGCCGCGCGCATCGACGCCGGGCGAGCGGTGGAGGGCAACAGGCGCCTGCGGCGAGGGGGCGCAGCGGTGCTCATGACCGCGCCCAGAGTAGTGGAACCACGGCCGTGGACCCTGGCGGCACCGCGGCACGGCTCCGTGCGAGGATTGACCCATGACGGCCGAGCACGCGCTGCACGACAAGGTCGCCGTGGTGACCGGCGCCGCCGGCGGGCTCGGGCGCGCCACGGCGCGCGCGCTGGCCGAGGCGGGCGCCCGCGTGCTCGTCGTCGACCTCGACGAGCGTGGGGGCCCGGAGATCGCTGCCGAGGTCGACGGCTCGTTCTTCGCCGCCGACGTGTCCGACCTCGAGCAGAACCACGCGATGATCGATGCCGCGCTCGAGCGCTTCGGGCGACTCGACCTCGTCCATCTCAACGCCGGCGTGGCGAGCATGTTCAGCGTGGACGAGAGCTTCGAGCTCGAGCATTACCGCCGCGTGATGGGCATCAACCTCGACGGAGTGGTCTTCGGCACGCACGCCGCGCTGCGCGGGTTCTCCCAGAGCGGCGGGGGGGCGATCGTCGCCACGGCCTCCTTGGCCGGGCTGACCAGCGTCCCCATGGACCCGCTCTACGCCGCCAACAAGCATGCGGTCGTCGGTCTCGCGCGCTCGCTCGGCCCGGCGCTGGAGTCCCGCGGGGTGCGCTTCAACGCCGTCTGCCCGGGCTTCGCCGAGTCCGCCATCATCGATCCGATCCGCGAGGAACTCGCCGAGGCGCGGATCCCGATCATCCCCGCCGAACACGTCGCGCGCGCCGTGCTCGCCCTGTTCTGCGGGACGATGGCGGGCGAATGCTGGTTCGTGCAAGCTGGCCGCGAACCGGCGGCCTTCCAGTTCCGCGGCATCCCCGGCCCCCGACCGATCCACCAGGAGGAGACGGCGCAGTGAACTTCGAGCTCTCCGGCCGCGCCCAGGAGTTCCGCGAGCGGCTGCTCGCCTTCATGGACGAGCACGTCCATCCCTCCGAGCCCGTGTGGGCCGAGCAGATGGGCGCGGCCGACACGCCCCATTTCCACGCCCCGGTGATGGAGGAGCTCAAGGAGGAGGCGCGCAGCCGTGGCCTGTGGAACCTCTTCCTGCCCGACCCCGACCACGGTGCCGGGCTGACCAACTGCGACTACGCCCCGCTGGCCGAGATCATGGGCCGATCCCGCATCGCCTCCGAGGCCTGCAACTGCAGCGCGCCTGACACCGGGAACATGGAGGTTCTCCATCAGTTCGGCAGCCCCGAGCAGAAGGAGCGCTGGCTCGAGCCGCTGCTCGAGGGGGAGATCCGCTCTGCCTTCGCCATGACCGAGCCGGCCGTCGCCTCCTCCGACGCGACGAACATCGGGCTGCGCATCGAGCGCGAGGGCGACGACTACGTGCTGAGCGGCCGCAAGTGGTGGACGAGCAACGCCCTGCACCCGAACATGCGCGTCCTCATCGTGATGGGCAAGACCGACCCGCAGGCCTCCACCTACCAGCAGCAGTCGATGGTGCTCGTCCCCGCCGGCACGCCGGGGCTGACGATCATGCGCAACCTCACCGTGTTCGGCTACCACGACCACGAAGGGCACGCCGAGGTCGATTTCGACAACGTCCGGGTCCCGGCCGGGAACATCATCGCGGGCGAGGGGATGGGGTTCATGATCGCCCAGGCGCGGCTCGGCCCGGGCCGCATCCATCACTGCATGCGTGCGATCGGTGCGGCCGAGCGGGCACTGGAGCTGATGTGCCAGCGCGCGGACGAACGGGAGGCCTTCGGCCACCCGGTATCCCACTACGGCAACATCCGCGACTGGATCGCCGAGAGCCGGATCCAGCTCGAGATGGCCCGGCTGCTCGTACTGAAGACCGCATGGCTGATGGACACGGTCGGCAACCGCAACGCGCGCATCGAGATCTCGGGCATCAAGTTCGCCGTGCCGGAGATCTGCCTGCGCATCATCGACCGCGCCATCCAGGTCCACGGCGGCGGCGGCGTCTCCCAGGACTTCCCACTGGCCGAGATGTACGCGCATCTGCGCACGCTGCGCCTCGCCGACGGCCCCGACGAGGTGCACAAGCTGTCGCTCGCCCGGCAGGAGCTGCGCCGGCAGCGCGAGGCGCGTGGAGCCGTCAGAGTCTGAGCCGGCGGAGACCGGCCGCTCGGACCTCGACGCGCTGCGCGAGCGGATCGCGCTCACCGAGGACGCGGCCCGGCCCGACGCCGTGGCCAAGCGCCACGAGGCCGGCGGGCGCACTGCGCGCGAGAACCTGGCCGATCTCGTCGACCCGGGTACGTTCGTCGAGTACGGCCGCTTCGCCGTCGCGGCCCAGCGTCAGCGGCGTGAGCTGTCCGAGCTCATCGCCCGCACCCCGGGCGATGGCCTGATCGGGGGTACGGCGCGGATCGACGGCCGCCCGTGCGCAGTCCTCTCCTACGACTACACGGTCCTGGCCGGGACGCAGGGGGCGCTCGGCCACCGCAAGAAGGACCGGCTGTTCGAGCTCATCGAACGCATGCGCCTGCCCGCCGTGCTCTTCGCCGAGGGCGGCGGCGGACGCCCGGGCGATACCGACGTTCCCGTCGTGTCCGCGCTCGACGTGCGCGCCTTCGCGCTCTGGGCGCGGCTCTCCGGCTTGGCCCCGCGAATCGCCATCGTCAAGGGACGGTGCTTCGCCGGCAACGCCGTGCTCGCCGGCTGCTCCGATCTCATCGTCGCCACCGAGGACGTCTCGATCGGGATGGGCGGCCCGGCCATGATCGCCGGCGGCGGCCTCGGCCAGGTCGACCCCGACGAGGTCGGACCGGCCGACATGCAGACACGCAACGGCGTCATCGACGTGCTCGTGCGTGATGAGGCCGCGGCCGTGGCCGTGACCAAGCGGCTCCTCAGCTACTTTGCGGGTCCGGCATCGGGACCCTTCGCCGTCTCCGACCAGATCCGCCTGCGCGGCCTCGTGCCCGAGCGCGAGCGCCGCGCCTACAAGGTCGCACCCATCATCGAGACCCTGACCGACGCCGGGTCGGTCACCTACCTGCGCGAGCGCTTCGCGCCCGAGCTCGTGACCGCGCTGGCACGTATCGAAGGCCGGCCCTGCGGGGTCATCGCCAACAACACCATGCACATGGCGGGAGCGATCACGAGTGACGCGGGCGACAAGGCGGCGCGCTTCCTCCAGCTCTGCGACGCCTTCGGCCTCCCCGTGCTCTCGCTCGTGGACACGCCGGGAATGATGGTCGGCCCGCAGGCCGAGGCCACCGGGCTCGTGCGCCACACCTCGCGGCTGCTCGTCGCGGCCGCCGCTCTGCGGGTCCCTCTGGTGGCCGTGATCCTCCGCCGCGCGTACGGGCTCGGGGCGCAGGCGATGACCGGCGGAAGCCTGCACGAGCCTCTCCTGACCGTAGCCTGGCCGAGCTCACATCTTGGCCCAATGGGCCTCGAGGGCGCGGTACGCCTGGCGCTACGCAAGGAGCTCGAGGCCATCGCCGACGACGCCGAGCGCGAGCAGCGCGTGCGCGAACTCACCGCAGCCGCCCAGGCGCACGCCGCCGCGCTGAACGCGGCGACGCTCTTCGAGCTCGACGACGTGATCGACCCGGCCGAGACCCGCGCTCGGGTGGCCGCGACCTTCGCGGCGGCGGCCACGGCGCCCGTGCCCGCCGCGCCCGCCACTCACGCGCCGCGGCCGCGATTCATCGACACGTGGTAGCCAGGCGGGCCACGGCTTCACGAAGTCGCTCCTCGCCCGCCGCGGCGTAGGAGAAGCGCAGGTGCGGTCCGGACGGCTCGGCGGGGAACCACGGGGCGCCGGGAATCACGAGCACGCCGGCGGCGGCAGCCGCCTGCACGGTCTGCGTCTCGTCGCTCCCGTCGGGCAGGCGCACCCACAGCGACATGCCGCCGCGCGGGCGCTGGAAGACCGACCATTCCGGAAGCCTGCGCTCGAGCTCGGCCATGAGCACGTCCCGGCGCGAGGCGAGCGCGGCGCGCAGGCGACGGAGATGACGAGGCCAGCCGGCACCGGTGAGGAGCTCGACCGCCGCGTGCTGGAGAACGCCCGAGACGAAGAAGTCGTCGAGGAGACGCGCCCGGCGCAGGCGCTCGCCGGCCACACCGCGTGCACTCACGCCCGCGATGCGCAGACTCGCCGCCGTCGCCTTGGTGATGGAGCGCAGGTAGATGACGTGGCCGTGGTGGTCACGGCTGACCAGCGGCGGCGGAGGAGGCACGCCGTCGAGCCAGAGGTCGCGAGCCCACTCGTCCTCGACGATGAAGGCCCCGTGGCTTTCGGCCAGCGCGAGCACATCGGCGCGCCGCGACTCGGTCAGGACGGAGCCGTGGGGATTGGCGTAGGTCGGCTGCAGCACGATGAGCCTCGCCCGGCTGCGCAGGAGCGCCTGCTCGAGCATCTCGGGTCGGACGCCATCG
Source organism: uncultured Solirubrobacterales bacterium (assembly GCA_963795525.1). GTDB lineage: Bacteria > Actinomycetota > Thermoleophilia > Solirubrobacterales > Solirubrobacteraceae > Palsa-465. The sequence goes on along the minus strand of CAWCIA010000003.1, from coordinate 802,839 downwards.
CGGTCAACGGGAACGGGCACGGGCACGAGACGCGCGCCGCGGGCAGCGGCGAGCGCGCCGACGTAGGTGGGCGATTCGAGGATGACTGGATCTCCGGGTCGGCCGAGCGCGCGTATGACGGTGGCGAGCGCGGACTGCGACCCAGTCGTGACCATGACGTCGCGCGGCTCGACGCCGCCGCCGGCATCGCGGGCGAACCACGCCCGCAGCTCGTCGATCCCCTCGGCCGGCGGCCGCTGCCAGGCCCCGGGGCGGCGCGCGGCTCGAGCGGTCGCCGCCGCCAGTTCGCGCACGGCCAGCAGCTGCTCCTCGGGAAAACCGCTCGACAGGGCGATCGTGTCCTCGGAGGGGGTGGCGAGGAGCTGCTCGAGACCGCCCGGCTCGACCACCGCGGGTCCGAGGGCGACGGCCTGCCAGCTGAAGTCCGAGGGCTCGGGCGCGGAGAGGTCAACCTCGGCGACGAACGTGCCCTGACCCGGCCGGGCGACGAGCACGCCCTCGACGGCCAATCGCTGGAAGGCCGTGGTCACCGTGACCGGACTGGCGCGGTGACGACGAGAGAGCTCGCGGACCGACGGGAGCCGGTCCCCGGGGGCGAGCTCGAGCGCCTGAGAACGCAGCTCGCGGTAGAGACGCTCCGGCGCGGACATTTCCGTTATCGTAGGGCATGGAGGATTCGAGAAGCGTTACTGCCACAGCGCGCGAGGCGTTATCCGCCCGCCAGGCGCTGACCGGTGCGCTCCTCGGCGCCGCCGGCGTCCTCGTCTTCTCCTTCTCGTTCCCCGCCACCAAGCTGGCCGAGCGCGGCTTCAGCCCCTGGGCGGTGGCGTTCGGCCGAGCCGGCGTGGCCGCGCTGGCCGCGATCCTCGTGCTGAGCGGGCAACGCCCGCGGCGGCCGACGCGCGCCGAGCTGGCCCGGCTCCTCGTCGTGGCCGGCGGCGTCGTCATCGGCTTTCCCCTTCTGAGTTCCCTCGCCCTGCGCACGAGCAGCTCCGCTCACACGGCCGTCGTCGTCGGCCTCCTGCCGGCCGCCACCGCGGCCGTCGGTGCGCTCCGCTCCGGCGAACGGCCGAGCCCGCGCTTCTGGCTCGCGGCCGGCCTCGGCACGGCGGTCGTCACCGGCTATCTCCTGGCGCGCTCCGGCGGCGCCGTGGGCACGGGCGACGCATACCTCCTGCTCGCCATCGTCGTCTGCGCGATCGGCTACGCCGAAGGTGGCCTACTTGCTCGCACCCTCGGCGGGCCGCACACCATCTGCTGGGCACTCGTCCTGGCCGCGCCGGTCACCATCCCGGTCGCGCTCGTGGCCGCTCCAGGGCACGCTCCGAGCTTCGTGGCCACCCTCGGGTTTCTCTACACGGCGCTTGGGTCGATGTTTCTCGGCTTCTTCGCCTGGTACGCCGGCCTGGCCCGCGGCGGTGTGGCGCGGGTCAGCCAGCTCCAGCTCGCCCAGACGCCCCTTACGCTCGTGTGGAGTGCGCTCGTGCTCGGCGAGCGGATCGGCTGGGACACCGCGGCCGTGGCTCTCGCCGTGCTCGTGAGCGTGGGCGCGACCCAGCGCGCCCGGGTCGGCCGAACGCCGGACCCGGCAGCCCGCGCCCGGATCGGGGCCGCGCGCGACGGCGCGTGGGCGGCCGAGCGGATCAGCTGAGCGGCAGCTCGTTCTCCGCCGGAGGGCCAGAGGCGGCCGCGGCCCGCGTCATCTCCTCCCCGAGGGCCCGCCAGCCCTCGAGAAACCCTGCCCGGGCCGTGGGCGAGAGCCGCTCGAGCGTCCGGCGCAGTGGGGCAAGCCGCGTCTGCAGCCACTCATCGGCCGCCTCGCGATAGACGTCGCTCAGCCCCACGAGCGTCCGGCGGCGGTCGCGGTCGTCCTCTCGGCGAGCGATCAGGCCAGCGCGGTCGAGCTCGCCGACGAGCAGGCTTGTCGTCGACAGGCTGAGGTCGATGCGCTCGGCGATGTCGCTCACGCTGAGCTGACCCTCGAGGGCCACGACCATGAGCACCGGGGAATGACGAGGACCGAGGGCGCCCCGCTGAAAGGCCTCGTGAAAGATCGCCGGCGGCGGCGACCCGCGTTTGATCGCGCCGACGACCGGGCGGATGAGGCGCACGAGCTCCTGAAGATCCCTCTCGAGCTCGGGGTCGTGGCCATGGGGTGAAGGCGTCTTGACAGTCATCACGGGTCCAGAGTATAGTTTTGACTTCAAACTATTCTGATTTAGAACAGCTTTACATTCAAGTGTATCTCGTTACAAGGAGTCAAAGATGCAGAACGCCGGAGTCCCGGCACGCCGCATCGGCGTGGTTGCCCGCATAGCGACATGGTGCATCGCCCACCGGCGCTTGACCGTCGTGTCCTGGCTCGTGGTGCTTGTCGGTGCGCTCGGCGCCTCCGCCGCGATCGGGTCGCATTACTCGAACAGCAACTCATTGCCCGGGACGGAGTCCCAGCGAACCGCCAACCTCCTCGCCTCCCACTTCCCCTCCCAGGCCGGCGACACGGACGAGATCGTCTTCCAGGTCCCGGGCGGCAAAGTCACGAGCTCCGCCGTCCGGTCCCGGGTCACCCCGGTGCTCGCCCGAGTGGCCAAGCTCCCGCATGTCACCGGGGTCATCAGCCCCTACGGCCACGCCGGCGCTGAGCAGATCTCGCGCGACGGGACGATCGCCTTCGCCACCGTCCTCTTCGATCAGCGCGCCAACTCCCTCCCCAAGCCGGCGATCCAGTCCGTCATCACCACCGCGCAGGCGGCGCGCGCGCCCGGCCTCCAGGTCGCCCTCGGCGGCCAGGCGATCGAGCAGGCCGAGGGCGTCTCGCTGGGCCCGGCAACAGCCATCGGCCTGGCCGCCGCCATCGTCGTCCTGCTCCTCACCTTCGGCTCGCTCGTGGCCATGGGCCTGCCAATCGTCACGGCGCTTCTCGGGCTCGGCACCGCCTTCGGCCTCATCGCCATCGGCTCGCACCTGACGACGATGCCCGACGTGTCGACAGAGCTCGCGGCGATGATTGGGCTTGGGGTCGGCATCGACTACTCGCTGTTCATCGTCACGCGCTTCCGGGAGAGCGCGCGCCGGGGCGCCGGCGTCTCCGAAGCGGTCATCGAGGCCATGGACACATCGGGCCGCGCCGTGCTCTTCGCTGGGGTCACCGTGATCGTCGCGCTGCTCGGCATGCTCGTGCTCGGCGTCGCCTTCCTGGCCGGCCTGGCTGTCTCCTCGGCCCTCGCCGTGCTCCTCACCATGCTCGCCACCTTGACCCTTCTTCCTGCCCTGCTCTCGCGCTTCGGCGCGCGGATCGTTCGGCCCAGCAGCCGCGCTTCGCGCGCCCCGGCGACGCCGGGCCGCCCGGGCATGTGGGAGCGGTGGGCGATGCTCATCCGCCGCCGCCCATGGCCGGCCGCGGTTGCGGGCCTGGCCATCATGCTCGTCATCGCCGTGCCGGCCCTGTCGATGCGGCTCGGCCTGAGCGACGCGGGCAACGACCCGAGCTCAACCACGACCCGTCAGGCTTACGACCTCCTGGCCCGCGGCTTCGGCAAGGGGTTCAACGGCCCGCTCGTCGTGGCCGCGAGCCTGCCCCGGGCCGGCGACCAGCCGGCGCTCGCGCGCGTCGAGGGCACGCTGCAGCGTGCTCCGTCCGTGGCCCGGATCAGCCCGCCACGGATGAGCGCGGATGGCGAGACGGCGGTGTTCGAGGTCTTCCCGACCTCCTCACCCCAGGATCAGGCGACGACCAATCTCGTCAACCGGCTGCGCGGGAGCATCTTGCCGCCGGTGGCCAAGGCCACGGGCGCGACGCTACTGGTGGGTGGACCGACGGCCAGCGGCATCGACTTCACTCACGTCCTGGCGGGCAAGCTCCCGGTGTTCATCGCCATCGTCATCGTGCTCGCGGCCATCCTGCTCCTCCTCGTGTTCCGCTCGCTCGTCATCCCGATCCAGGCCGCGCTCATGAACCTGCTCTCGATCGGCGCCGCGCTCGGCGTCACCGTGGCGGTGTTCCAGAACGGCTGGCTGGGCGGCCTCGTCGGGGTGACGCCCGGTCCCATCGAGCCGTGGCTTCCGGTCATGGTCTTCGCCATCGTCTTCGGGCTCTCGATGGACTACGAGGTCTTCCTCGTCTCGCGCATCCACGAGGAGTGGCAGCAGCGGCGAGACGCCTCGGAGGCCGTCGTCGCCGGTGTCGGCTCGACGGGTCGGGTGATCACGGCCGCGGCGACGATCATGATCGCCGTCTTCCTATCGTTCGTCCTCGGCGACAATCGTGCGATCAAGCTGTTCGGACTGAGCCTGGCCAGCGCGGTGTTCCTCGACGCGTTCGTCGTCCGCAGCCTGCTCCTGCCGGCCGTGCTCGAGATCCTCGGGCGCAGCACCTGGGCGATGCCCACGTGGCTGTCTCGGCGGCTGCCCCAGCTGTCCATCGAGCCACGATCTGAGCACGAGCCCCGGGCGCCGCTCGAGCCCGCGCTCGAGCACGTCTGAGCCAGCCGCCACCCCCGGGCGCGCCACCGGGGCGAATTTGCGAACCACCGGTTCGCTTTTTCGCCCCGGCCCCGGGGTGAACGCGAGCTACGGCGCGATGTGGAGAACGATCGGATCGGCTCCCAGCGGCACGGCGATCGGTCCCGAACCCGACACGAAGGTCCCGCTCGTCATGGGGTCGGCCTGCTGCCAGCTGGTGAAGGCGCCGTCGACATGGATGGTCACGGGTGTCACGACCTGGTCCTGCTGCGTGGCCGGGTTCCAGACCGACGCGGTCCGCCACAGCACGAGCGCGTGCGTCCCGTCGCCGTCGACGATGTCGAGATAGCGCAGATCGGAGGTGGGGTCGCCGGCCGTCACCCCCCAGGCGAGTGGCGAGAGGGCGGCGGGACTCCCCTTGCCGATCAACGCCACGAGATTGCGCAGCGCGACCGCCGCCGGCTTCCACGTCCCGTCCGACCGGATGAGACCGAAGCGGTAGTCGCTGTTCGTGCTCGTCGAGTCAATGTCGTAGAGCTGGTTCACATAGCTGCGGCTGACGCCGTCGGCGAGGTGCTCGAGGTACTGCCGCAGGATGTACACGGCAGCGCCCGCGTCGTCGATCGGGGGTTGGCTGCCGGTGCTCCCGACGGCATCCCAGTAGCCGAATTCGGTGGACACGTTCGGCTTGCCGAGCGTGACCGGATACATCCGCGTCGCCTCGGCGGCCACCGATTGCGGGGTCGCGCTCGTGGCGCCCCGATAGTCATGGAAGTTCCCGAGGTCGAGCGCTGCCGACTGGTTGCCGAGCGCAGCGATGCTCGACGGGTTGACGATCGACGGCCCGATCACCGGGTAGGGCCCGAGAGACTTCGCCAGCGAGTAGATCTGCCGGCCCCAGGAGGCCAGGTTGGTCGCCCAGTTGGGGTCGCCCGATGTGTCGTACTCGTTCGGCCATTCAAAGGTCTCGACGCCGGCCAGTCCGACCTGGTCGCGCAGGGCATCGAAGCAGTCCGCGAAGTAGGGGTTGGTGCTCGTGCCGCGATAGCTGCAGTCGGGGTTGATCCCCACGTCGAGCTTGAATCCATCCGCCACGGCCTGCCGGAGGTCCCCCCAGTGACGGGCGTTCCAGCCAGCGTTGCTCGAGTCGTAGATGCCCACCCGCAGGTGGGTGAAGCCGATCGCCGTGGCGTCGGCCAGCGTCTGCGTCCAATTGCCGTAGATGGTGTTCCAATAGGTCTCCTTCACGTTGACGCCGAGGCTGTCGTCGAACTGCTGCGCGCTCACCGTGGCGACCGGAGCGGACAGCGTGGTGAAGGGACTCGTCGCGGACGTCGCGCCCGCCACGATGCTCCCGGACGTCGGCGCCTGCGCCGTCGGACCGACGCAGATGTAGGTGGCGTTCGGCGATGATCGTCCGCACCATTGGTATTCGTAGGCCGTGTCCGGCGCGAGAGCACCCGGCGCAGTCGTCCATTGCCACGTCGGCAGGGTGACCGGGCCGCTCCACGGGCCGTTGTCCGAGCCGTTGGTCCACGCCCCGCCCGCGGCCGTGCGCCAACGGAAGTAGCCGTCGCACACCTCACCTGAGGAGCACTCGATGCTCGCCTGCAGCGTGGCCCGACGGTCGGTTATCCGGATCGCGCCTGCGTCCGTGTTGAAGGCGCACCCGCCGAGAGCCAGGGCAACGGTCACGGCGAGCGCCGACGTGAGGGCGCATCGCGAGCGCGCACCATGAGGGAGACACCTCGGGATCATGCGGGATGGAGCCCGAGCGGTGGACGTCCACCGGGCTCACCCGTCTATCGGCGGTCGCCACGGTCTGCTTCAGCGAGGCCGAGAAACGGGAGAATCTGTCCCGTTCTCGACTCGCTGGGGGTGCTAACCCGCCGCCACGGCAACCCGGGCCGCGACCATCCGGGCCAGGGCGCGACGGTGGCGGCCGGCGCCGCCCAGCAGTGCGGTGTCCAGTTGGGCTCGCTTGTAGAGCCAGTGGACGTCGGCCTCCCAGGTGAAGCCGATGCCGCCGTGGGCCTGGATCGCGCTCGCCGCGACCTCCCGTCCCCCGTCGGCCGCCGCGGCAGCCGCGAGCGCCGCCGCCTCGGCGAGCCGCTCGGGATCGGCATCCGCCGCCCAAGCGGCGAAATAGGCCGTCGAGCGGGCGCTCTCGGTGTGCAGGAGCATCTGGGCGCAGCGGTGCGAGACGGCCTGGAAGGAGCCGACGGGCACCCCGAACTGCTTGCGGTCCTTGACGTAGGCCAGCGTCATGTCAAGGGCGCGCTGGCAGAGGCCGACGACCTCGGCGGCCAGCGCGGCACGGACGCGGTCCGCCGCGCCCGACCTGAGCGGCTCGCCCGCCGCGGCGTCCGGCACGACGCCGTAGCGACGCGTGGAATCGATCGTCTCGAGTAGCTCGGCCCCCGGTGCCTCGAGCACCCGAGCCTCCTCGCCGTCGAGCAAGACGACGACGTCGGCGCCAGGCGCATCGGCGCTCAGCTCGGCCGTCCCGAGACCGGCCGCCAGGTCGCCTGCGACCAGGCCGGGCAGCCAGCGCGCACGCTGCTCGTCGTTCCCGTAGGCCTGGATGACAGAGGCGACCGTCGCCGTGGAGAGAAAGGGCGTGGCCGCACAGGCGTAGCCGAGCTCCTCGGCGAGCGCGGCGAGCTCGACGGAGCCGAGGCCCTGCCCGCCGTGCTCCTCGGCCACCGCGATGCCGGGCCAGCCGAGCTCGACGATCTCGCGCCACAGGTCCGGATCGTAGGTCGCGCTCTCCGCCGCCTCGCGCACGCGGGCCATCGGCGAGCGGTCGGCGAGCAGCTCGTGGGCGACCCGCTTGATCTCTCTCTGGTCTTCGGTCAGGTCGAAGTGCATGACTCAGGCCCCTTTCAGCGTGCCTTGGGCAGACCGAGCACGCGCTCGGCCACGATGTTCTTGAGCACCTCGGTCGTGCCGCCCTCGATCGTGTTCCCGCGGGCGCGCAGGAGCTCGTAGGCCCAGCGGTCACCTGCCCGCAGCGCGCTCGCCCCGAACAGGTCGGCGGCGAACTGGGTCAGCTGCTGGTTGGTGTCCGACCACAACCACTTGGTCAGCGACCCCTCCGGCCCGGGCTGGCCGTACTTCTCGATCGAGGTCAGCCCCCGGTAGGCGGTGAGGCGCAGGATCTCCGCGCGCAGGTGTAGGTCGCCGAGCTTGTCGGCCACGACCGGGTCTTCGAGTGCGCCGCTCGCCGCGGCCTCGGCCACCACCTGGTCGAGCTGTTGGCGCAGACGGACCTGGAGGAAGAAGCCGAGCCCCGCCCGCTCGTTCATCAGCGTGGTCAGCGCGACCTTCCAGCCGTTGCCCACGCCCCCGAGGACGTTCTCGTCGGGGACCCGCGCGCCGTCGATGAACAGCTCGTTGAACTCGGGCGAGCCGGTGATCTGGCGCAGAGGCACGATCTGGACGCCGTCCTGCTCCATGTCCATGAGGAAGTAGGTCAGACCCTTGTGCTTGGGCACCTCGGTGTCCGTGCGCGCGACGAGCATGCACCACTTCGAGTACTGGGCGCCGCTCGTCCACACCTTCTGACCGGTGACGATCCACTCGTCAGGGTGGGCGGGATCCCGTACCGCGCGCGTCTTGAGCGAGGCGAGGTCCGAGCCGGCGTCGGGCTCGGAGAAGCCCTGGCACCAGATCTCCTCGGCGGTGAGGATCGGCTGGAGGTAGCGCTCCTTCTGCTCGGGCGTCCCCCAGGTCATGATCGTGGGGCCGGCGAGCAGCAGCCCGAGCACGTTGGCCGGCAGCGGCGCGCCGGCGCGCGCGAGCTCCTCGAAGAAGATCGCCGACTCGGTCAGGGTGGCGCCGCGCCCGCCGTACTCGATCGGCCAGTGGACGGCCGCCCAGCCGCCCTCGGCAAGACGGCGCTGGAAGTCCCGCCGCCAGGCGTAATGCTCGTCTTCGTCGCTCTCGGGCTCGGGCGGCAGCTGATGGTCGGCCAGCCAGCCGCGGAGCTCGTCGCGGAATGCGAGCTCGTGCTCGTTGAATGTCAGGTCCATGACTCCTCCTTGTCGCCGGCCAGCCGCACCGCGCAACTCACCAGCACTTGTTCGAGATCACGTACTCCCAGGCCCTTGCGAATCCGCGCACAGGCGAGTTCGTGCACGCCGACCGAGAGGACGAAGAGCGCCTCGGGGGGCGGTACCGGCCGGCCCGACTTGGCGAAGCTCCGCGCGTAGCGAGCGGCGAAGCGGTCGAGGACCTGCTCGCGCTCCTCGGCGACGACGTGCGCCTCGATGAGATACACACGGGCGAAGAGCGGGTCCTGCTCGAGAGTCTGCAGGTAGGCGCGGAACCCGAGGCGGAACTCCTCGCGCCAGTCGACGGCCTCGCGCACCGCTGCGCGAATACGGTGTTCGAGCACCTCGTAGCCCGCCCGGTAGGCGGCGAGTAGGCACGCCTCCTTGGAGGGGAAGAGCTCGTAGAAGGTTCCACGCGACACGCGCGCCAGCCGGACGGCGTCGGCCACGGTCGCCGCCTCGTAGCTTTTCTCGGCCACCGCGCGCACCATGGCCTCGAGCAGCCGCGCCCGCTGCGGCCGGTCGCTCAGCAGCGGCGCGAGCTCGGGATGACTACCGACGAGGGAATCGCCCACCCGGCCATAGTACCTCTTGGGTACAGGAAAGTATCTGTAGAGTACGGTCGATGGTTGAGCAGTTCGCCGAGGTCGGCAACGGGATCACGCTGTGCTACGAGACGTTCGGGCAGGCGGACGATCCCCCGCTCCTGCTCATCATGGGCCTGGGCACGCAGATGGTGGCCTGGCCGGAGCCGTTCTGTCACGGGTTGGCCGACCGCGGGCTCTACGTCATCCGCTACGACAACCGCGACTGCGGCCGCTCGACCTGGGTGCATGGCCGCCCGCCAACCCTCCGCGAGCTGCTCCGGCGGCGGATCGATGATCCGCCGTACACGCTCAGCGATCTCGCCGATGACGCGCTCGGGCTCCTTTACGCCCTCGACCTCTCCGGGGCCCACATCGTCGGCGCGTCAATGGGCGGCATGATCGCCCAGACTCTGGCCATCGAGCATCCCGAGGCCGTGCGCTCGCTCGTCTCGATCATGTCGAGCACCGGCGACCGGCGCAACGGCCGGCCCGCGCTCGCCATCTACCGCTTTCTCCTTCGTGCCGCCCCGCGCGAGCGCGAGGCCTTCACCGCGCACATGCTCCGCGTCTTCGACGCCATCGGGTCGCGCGCCCTGCACCGCGACCTCGACCGCCTGCGCGCCACCGCCGAACTCAGCTTCGACCGGGGCGTGAACCCCGCGGGCACCGGGCGCCAGCTCGGCGCGATCGTGGCCTCCGGCGACCGCACCAGCGCGCTGCGTCGTCTCCGGGTCGCGGCCCTGGTCATTCACGGCACGCGAGATCCCATGGTCAACGTGTCGGGGGGCCGGGCCACGACCGAGGCCATCCCCGGCGCCGAGCTCATGCTCGTCGACGGCATGGGTCACGACCTCCCCGAAGGTGAATGGCCGCGGCTGATCGACGCCATCGCCGAGCACGCGAAGGGTGCCGAGCGCGCCCGCGCGGCCGACGCCATCCCCAGCTAGGTACAAGCACCGATGCGGTTTATCATCGTCGGCGGCGGCATCCTCGGGCTCGCCTCGGCGCGCCAGATTCTCCGCTCCGACCCGGAGGCCGAAGTCGTCGTGCTCGAGAAGGAGCCGGGGCTGGGCCGCCATCAGACCTCGCACAACAGCGGCGTCGTCCATCAAGGGGTCTACTACACGCCGGGCTCGCTCAAGGCCCGCCTCTGCCGGCGGGGCGCCGACCTCCTCAAGGCCTACTGCGCCGAGCGCGGGCTCCCCTATGACGAGTGCGGCAAGGTGATCGTGGCCATCGACGCCTCGGAGCTCGGCCGGCTCGACGCGCTCGAGGAGCGCGCGCGCGCCAACGGGGTGCCCGAGCTGCGCCGCCTCGACGCGCAGGAGCTCGCCGAGATCGAGCCCGAGGTCCGCGGCCTGGCCGGGCTGCACTCGCCACGCACGGCGATCGTCGACTTCGCCGTGGTGGCCGACGCCTACGCGCAGGAGGTCCGGGCCGGCGGGGGCACGATCGTCGCCGGCGCGATGGCCGTGCGCGTGAGCAGCGGCCGCAATCCCGAGGTCGAGCTGAGCGACGGGACGCGGCATGCCGGCGACCGCGTCATCGTGTGTGCCGGGCTCCACGGCGATCGCCTCGCCCGCGCCTCGGGTGAACCGGCCGAGCCCCGGATCGTGCCCTTCCGCGGGGAGTACTGGCAGCTGCGCCCGGAGCGGACCGGGCTCGTGCGTGGGCTCATCTACCCCGTGCCCGACCCAGCGCTGCCGTTCCTCGGCGTCCATCTGACGCGCAAGATCGACGGCTCGGTGTGGATCGGGCCGAATGCCGTGCCCGCGCTCGCGCGCGAGGGCTACAGGCGGAGCGATGTCCGCGTCCGCGACGTCCTCGACACGGTGAGCTGGCCCGGGACGTGGCGGATGCTGCGCCGCAACTGGCGGGCCGCGCGGGATGAGCTGTGGCGCTCGGCGCGGAAGAGCAGCTTCGTCGCCGACGCCCGGCGCTATGTCCCCGCACTCGCCCTGGACGACGTCGTGCGCGCCCCGGCCGGCGTCCGCGCGCAGGCGCTCGACCGCAAGGGTGCGCTCGTGGACGACTTCTGGCTGAACGCTGAGCGCGGAGTCGTGTGGGTGCGCAACGCCCCCTCGCCCGCGGCCACCTCGTCACTCGCCATCGCCGAGGAGCTGGCCGGACACGCCGGCGCATAGGCTGCGGACATGAGCTACGAGACCGTCATCTGGGAGCAGTCGGGCGCCGTGGGGGAGCTGACGCTCAACCGGCCGCAGACGCTCAACGCCTGGACGGACCAGTTCGGACGCGAGCTGTCCGCGGTCATCACCGGCGAGGCGGCGGACGATTCGATCCGCGCGGTCCTGATCACCGGCGCGGGCCGCGGGTTCTCCTCGGGCGCGGACCTCAAGGCGGGGTTCGAACCCGCCGAGGATGGGATGCCGGACATCCGCAAGGAGCTCGAGCAGGTCTACCACCCGATCATCGCCGGGGTGCGCCGCCTTCCCAAGCCCGTTGTCGCCGCGATCAACGGTCCGGCCGTGGGCATCGGGTGCTCGCTCGCGCTCGCCTGCGACCTCGTGCTCGCGGCCGAGTCGGCCTACCTCTCCCTCGGCTTCGTCACTATCGGCCTCATGCCGGACGGCGGCAGCACCGCCTTTGTCCCCCCGGCCGTCGGCAAGGCCCGCGCCTTCCAGCTCGCGATGCTCGGCGACCGGCTCTCGGCCACCGACGCCCTCCAGTGGGGCCTCGTCAACTGGGTGCATCCGGACGAGCGCCTGCTCGACGAGGCGCGCGCCCTAGCCGAGCGCCTCGCCGCCGGCCCAACGCGCTCCTACGCCGCCAGCAAGCAGGCGCTCAACCGCTCGATCTACGGCGACCTCGACGGGCAGCTCCACCTCGAGGCCGAGCTCCAGCACGCCCTCGGGCGCAGCCAGGACTTCATCGAGGGCGTCTCGGCCTTCGCGCAGAAGCGGCCACCGGTCTTCACCGGCAGCTGATCAGACGATGCCCGACGGGCGGCGGCGCTTGCCCTTCGCCTGTTTGGGGAACGCGCCCGGCGTGTAGGTGAGCGCCTTGCCCGAGCAGGCGGAGTTGCCCGTCGGCTTGGGCAGGGACGGATTCCCGTAGCTCGGCCGCGCGGCGAAGTTGAACGCGCTCGTGAGATCCCCTGTGTGCTTGCGCCGCCAGGCGCTGAGGTTCGGGACCTTGGCGCGGAAGCGGGTCTCGAGGAAGCGGAGCATCGACGTGTGGTCGAAGGTGTCCGAGCACACGAGGCCGCCACGCGAGAACGGCGAAACGACGATCATGGGCACGCGGAAGCCCAGGCCGATCGGCCCGCGGATGCCCTGGGCCTCGGCCGGGAGCGTGGACCCGGTCAGGTACTCGCCGGGCGTGCCCTTCGGCGCCACCGGCGGGGCGACGTGGTCGAAGAACCCGCCGTTCTCGTCCCAGGTAATGAACAGCGCCGTGCGCCGCCAGACCTTGGGGTGGGCGACGAGCGCCTCGATGATCTGGCGCGCCACGATCTCGCCACCGAGCGCCTCGGAGTACCCGGGGTGCTCGCTGGCGGCCAGGCTCGGGTGCAGCCAGGACACCTGCGGGAGGTGTCCTGAGGTGAGGTCCTTCATGAAGTCGGCCGGGAAGGTCGGCGTCAGCGCCCGGGCCTTGAGCTTGGGGTTCGAGTTGAACTGGGTGAAGTAGGTGAAGACGCTGTCGAATGCCCCACCGCCGGACACATCCGTGTAGGCCTTCCAGGTGATGCCCTTGCCCTGCAGGCTCTCGGGCATCGTCTTCCAGCTGAACCGAGACGTGCGCTGACCGAGGTCGGTCTCGACATGCGGACCGCCGTGAAGCCCGGCCGGGTCGATGGAGGCGCTGATCGACATCAGCCGGTTGGGGTCCGTCGGGCCGATGACCGAGCAGTGGTAGCCGTCGCAGATCGTGAACGCATTGGCCAGCGCGCGGTAGAACGGGAGGTCCGCGCCGTCGTAGTAGCCCATCGTCTCGGGCACGGTGGTGTTGTCGGCCTGCTCGTGCGCGACGACGAAGCGGTTCATCGCCCCGCCATTCCACGAGCGGTGCTGGGGACCCCAGTCGTGGGTGAGGTCGGGCAGGCAGTCCTCGGGCAGGTGCCACGGCTGGATCGGCCGGCCGGCCAGGTTCTTCTGGACGAACGCCCGGTGACCGTGCGTGTCGGCATAGCCGCGCACCCCCGCGTAGGTGCCGAAGTAGTGATCGAAGGAGCGGTTCTCCTGAATCAGGATCACCACGTGATCGATGTCGGCCAGCGAGCCGTGCTTGGGAGCCGCCTCGGCGGCGGCGCCGAGCACGGCGTCGAGGCCGCTGAGGGCGAGTCCGGCCGCCCCGATGTCACGCAGCGCCCGTCGCCGCGTCAGGCCGCTCGACCCCTGCTTCGCCGCGCTGCGGTTGGCCTCTTCGGTGCGCTCCATGCCCTCCCCTTCGCTCGCCTGAACAGAAATTCCGGCCAAGGGGGACCCTACCGCGCGGCGCCACTGTAGTCTCGCCGCCGTGTTCCGGAGAGGACTGACCGCAGCCGTCACGATGCTCCTGCTCGGTGCGGCGCTCGCCGCCGCTCCATCGGGAGCGCGGACGGGTGCGCGGGGAGCGCGTGCCACCGGGTGCTCGCACTTCGGACGCCCGGCGCTCGCCGCCGACCCCCGCCCCCACGCCCTGCGCGTGTTCGCCATCCAGTTCGCCCAGAAGCCGGCCTCGGTCAGCGACGCCGCCGCCTACCGCCAGGCCATCGACTGCGCGCTGCGCGCCGAGGTCCTCCCCTACCTCGCCCGGGACCGGGCCAACCTCGTTGTCTTCGACGAGGACATCGGCCTCGAGGCGCTGGCCGCGGGGACGCGCGGCGCTGCTGCGCGGCGGCTGCTCCGCACGGGCGGGAAGGGCTGTACTGGTTACGCGTGCGCGACGCTCGCCACGCTCTCGGTCCTCGATCGCACCTACGCGCCGGCGCTCACCTACCTCGAGGCGCGATACCCCGCCCTGGGCCAGGAGCTCGGACGGAGCTTCGTCGCGGCCACGGACACGTTCGTGCGCGTGTTCATGGCCACCATGGCCTCCGAGGCGCGGCGCTACCGGATCTACATCGCCGCCTCGAACACCCAGGCGCCGTTCACGGTGAGCCGTAACCCCCGGGCGGTCGAGGCCATGCGCGACCCGAGCTTGCGCGGCGTGCGCTCCGTCTACCTGCCCACGGCCGGCGTGGCCTACGACGAGACGTTCCTCTGGGGCCCGCGGGCCATCCACCCCCACGCACCCGCGCCCCTGGCCAACCTCATGGCCACCAACCGCAAGGTTCCGCTGACGAGCTTCGAGCAGGCGCTCGGCTTCGCGCCGGGACCGGCCCGCGGGCCGGCGGCCGTCGCCAACCTCCACCCGGTGACGATCCCCGGGACCGGCGCCCGGCTCGGTTTCGCCACCAGCCTGCCCGCCTTCGTCTACGGCAATCCGGCACCCGGGCGGGCGTGCGCCGACCTCACCGTCTCCTACATGCGTTGCCTGAGCCGGCTGGGCGCCAACGTGCTCGTCCAGGCCGACGCGAACGACGGAGCCTGGACGGGTCCGGACGGCAGCGACGCCTCGGAGCTCTGGCAGCCCCTCTCCTGGATGGCCTCGGCCTTCCGGGCGGTCAGCGACCCGAGCGTGCACTTCGCCTATGCCGTCAACCCGATGATGGTCGGCAACCTGGCCGACACGCCGTTCGACGGGCAGAGCGCCATCCTCGAGCGCGGGCGCCACGGCCGCGCCTGCCACTACATCGGCAATGCACGCTTCGTGCCGGGCCAGGACGACCCCGCGCTCAGGACGTACGCGGGGGGCAAGCCCCAGTTCCTGGCCCTCGCGCCCTGGGTCATGCCCGACGGTCCGCGCGCGGGGCTGCGCGCCGTCGGCACCGCGCTGGCCGACGGCAGCGGAACCCACCACTACGTCCAGACCGCGCTGATCGCCGACCTGCCCTTCCCCGTCGACCGTATCCGCCCCGGGTGCATCGTCGCAGGCCGATGAGCGAGTACCGACGAGCGAGCACCCGACGCCTGGAGGCGAGATGAGCCACGACAAGCACTCCCACGACGGCGGGCTGTCCCGTCGCCAGGCGCTGGCCGGCGGGGCGGTGGCGACCGGGGCTCTGCTGGCGGGCATGCCCGGCACCGCGGCCGCGGCAGGGCCCCGTCGCCGCACCGTCGACGTGGCCATCGTCGGGGCGGGGCTGGCCGGCCTCTCGGCGGCGAGCGACCTCGTCCACGCCGGACACTCGGTCGCCGTGCTCGAGGCCCGCGACCGTGTCGGCGGACGCACGCTCAACCACCCCGTCGGCGGGGGCGAGGTCGTTGAGGTCGGCGGCCAGTGGGTCGGTCCCGGTCAGGACCGGATCCTCGCCCGCGCCCGCGAGCTGGGGATCGCCACCTTCAAGACGTACACGAAGGGCGCCCAGATCTTCGACTATCTCGGCCAGCAGGCGCATTTCACGGGCTTGATCCCGCCCCTGCCCGGTCCCGACGCCGCGGACTTCGGCACGCTCCTCGGGAAGGTCATCGCCTTCCAGAACGAGATCTCCACGGCCGCGCCCTGGCGGTCGCCGAACGCCGCGACCCTCGACACCCAGACGCTCGAGACGTGGAAGCTGGCGAACTCCTCGACTCCCGGGGCGCGGTTCTTGCTCGACCTCGCCGTCAAGGCGGTGTTCGCCGCCGAGCCGCGCGACCTCTCGCTGCTCCACGCGCTCTTCTACATCTCGGCCGGTACGGGGATCCTCTACCTCACGGGCACGCCGGGGGGCGCGCAGGACTCGCGCTTCCATGGCGGCTCGCAGCTCGTGTCGATCCGCCTCGCGCACCGGCTCGGCGGCCGCGTCATCCTCGGGGCGCCGGCCCGCCGGATCGTTCAGGACGGTCATGGGGTGACCGTCGTCACCGACGCCGGGACCTGGCGGGCGCGCCGGGCGATCGTCGCCACCTCGCCGATGCTGGCCGGGCGGATCGATTACGAGCCGGCGGTGCCGGCGTTGCGCGACGGCCTGACCCAGCGGGTCCCCCAGGGCTCCGTGATCAAGTACGAGGCCGTCTATCCGCGGCCGTTCTGGCGCACGGCGGGCCTCAGTGGCTACACGAACAGCGACCGCCCGCCCATCCACTTCACCTACGACAACTCGCCCCCGAGCGGCCGCCCCGGCGTGCTCCTCGGCTTCGTCGTCGGTGCCGAGGCCCGGCATCTCGGAACGCTCTCCCCGCGCGCTCGCCGCCGCGCCGCTATCGACGCCTTCGTCCGGCTGTTCGGGGTTCAGGCGGCCAAGCCGCGCACGCTGATCGAGCAGAACTGGTCCACGGAGCCGTGGACGCGGGGCTGCTACGCCGGCTACATGCCGCCGGGGGTGTGGAGTGACTTCGGGTCCGCGCTGCGAACTCCCGCCGGCCGTATCCATTGGGCGGGCACGGAAACGGCCGAGGTGTTCAACGGCTACATGGACGGGGCGGTGCGCTCGGGGGAGCGCGCCGCCGCCGAGGTGCGCGCCGGGCTCTGACGCGCGCGACGCGGCGAGCTCAACGACCGCGCAGATGCCAGATGTAGATCTCGCCGGTGCTCGCGTGGTCGTGGTAGCTCCCCACGGGCAGGATGATCCGCCCACCGACCACGATCGGGCTGTTCCAGTGTCCCGTCGCCGTGGGCAACGAGGCGATGCGGGCGCCGGACGTCGGCGAGTAGACCTCGAGCGCGCCGTCGCTCTCGTCGTAGACATAGAGAAGTCCGCCGGCGAGCACCGGGCTCGTGCCCGAGGTGCCGTTCCGCCAGGCCAGGCTGAGGCCGGGATGGCGACCGCCGTGCGCGGTGTACGCGGCGGTGCCGCTGTCGTCGGCCACGAAGACGTACACGTGGCCCGCGTGGCTCCACACCGCCGGAGAGGTGAGGACCTGGCCCGAGCCAGGACTGCTGACCTCGCTGAGCTCGCCGCCGAGCCGCGGGCCGGCGCCCCCGTGCGTGCCGTCGAGCGCGGCGAGGTTGAGCACGTGGAGACGCCCGTCCTTGCCGCCCTGGACCGCCATGTGCCAGCCGCCGACCGCCGGCAGGATGGCCGGGGCGGTGCTGCCGAGGTCGGTGTCGCTGTCGTTCAGCTGCTGCTGATTGGGCGGCGTCCAGTTGTGGAGGAGCTGCAGGGTTGGCGAGAGCTCGAGGACGCTGTCGCTCCAGTAGATGCTGCCGTTGAAGGAGACCTGCCCGTCGACCCCGTTACCGGTGGCGATGAGGAGCCGGTGGCTGCCGGGCTCGACCACGGAGCCCTCGCGGGCCCAGATCGCCGAGTCGCTCCGCGGACACGACGAGGGGGGGTCGAGCAGCGTGCGGCGATTGGAGCAGAGCGTGTTGAAGACGTGGGTGATACGGCCGCTCACGCGGTCGATGAGCACGACGTGGCCCTGGTAGATCGGGGCGTCGCCGATGTAGCCGCCGGTGACCACGATGAGGGAGTGGCCGCCGAGGTTGAGCGCGCCGTCCATCTTCTCCTTCGTCGCGTCGAAGGTCACGCGCACGGGCCAGTGACCCGACCGGACTTCGCGGCCGGTCGACACCGACAGCTTGTGGACGTAGCCGTCCGGGCTCGTCGCGTACACGTAGCGACGTCCCGTGTCGGCGACGGGAGTCGTCGTGTTGACCTGCGCGCTCCCCGCGTAGTCGCCGATGTCCGATGGGGTGTATTCCCACAGGCGAGCGCCGGTGCCCGGGTCGATGGCGATCGTACGGCCGTAGGTCGTCGTGACGATGACCACGTCGCGAGTGCGCCCGTTCACGCGGACTCCGTGGAGCTCGACGGGAGCCGAATCGACGGTCCCGTTGATGTGCACGACCCGAGGCTGCCCCAGCCTGCCCACGTTCGCCATCGTGATGCCGGTATGCGCCGGGCCGACGCCGCTGCGCTGCGCATCGAAGCCGAAGGTCGGCCAGTCGGCCCCGGGCACGCTGCCCGCCGCGACGGCCTGAGCCGCCGGAGTCCCCGCATCCGCACCGCCCGTGGCGCCGGTCGCCGACGCGGATGTGCCCCCGCTGCCGCAGGCGACGAGCGCGAGCATCGTGCCGAGCAGCGCGGCGACCCCGGCCGACCATGTGCGCCTCGCGACCATCCGCTCGATCCTACCCACCGGGCCTCACGGGCCCGCCGGGTCGGTCACGGGTCACCCGCGGAGGGTAGGGCTGACGGGGTTCGCCGGCGCGAACGAACCCACTCATGGCCACCGGAATCGGGTCCTTTGGCTTTTGCTGGATTTCCGCCGCATGGTGCGGCTCTTAGATACTTCTGACGCTCGCCCGACACTGCTCTTGCGTTCAAGGGGGACTCTGTCGTTACAGCAAATTCCGTCCCCCACCGGAAGCGAGCCCCACATGACCGCCGTCATCATTCTCAACGTCGTCTTTTCCGCCTTTGTCGTCATCAGCATCCTGGCTGTGCTCGGCTGGGGCATCCTTACCGACCGCGCCGCCACGGTCACCGGCTACAGCCGCCGGCGCCGCGATGTAGCCCCGGTCCGGGCGCGTCGCGCCCCGAAGCGCGCGCTGCGCGCCGCGCTCGACTCGTAAGCCAGGCCCTGGGCCCGCTTCGCCTTCCGCTGCCGCCGCGATCGGTGATCGCGGCGGCAGCCGTCGTCTAGGGACCCCTCGGGGCTGCGGATTGCGCCCGAGAGATCCGGAGGGCTCCCGCGCACTGGCAGACTGATGGTCCATGAGCCGACGCGCCTGGGCGGCCTTCGCGGCGCTCTCCGTCATCTGGGGTGTGCCCTACCTGTTCATCCGGATCGCCGACCGGGGCGGGATGCCGCCGCTCGTGCTCGCCTGGGCACGGGTCAGCCTGGGCGCGGTCATCCTGCTCGGCCTTGCCGCCCGCGCCGGCACTCTGGCCACGCTCCGCGGGCGCTGGCGGCCGATCGCCGCCTACGCGGTGGCCGAGGTCGTCTTCCCCTTCCCGCTCATCGCCACCGGCGAGCAGCACGTCGCCTCCTCACTGGCCGCGATCGAGATCGCGGCGGTGCCGCTCATCATCGCCGTCCTCGCCATGCGCTTCGATCCCGACGAGCGCCCCACGCCGACGCGCGCGCTCGGGCTCGCCATCGGCTTTGCCGGTGTCATCTCCCTCGTCGGCATCGACATCGCCGGGCGTAGCGGTGAGCTGCTCGGCAGCGGCGCGCTCCTCGTGGCCGCCCTCGGCTACGCGATCGGGCCCATGATCCTCAAGCATCGTCTCGTCGGCCTCGACGCCCGCGCCACGATGGGTGCGAGCCTGGCCGTGGCCGCGCTCATCCTGACCCCGCTCGCTGCCCTGGCCTGGCCGCAGCGGGCGCCCTCGGGCGGAGCGCTCGCCTCGGTGCTCGTCCTCGGACTGGTGTGCACGGCCGGGGCGTTCATGATCTTTCCCGTGCTCATCGCCGAGGCCGGCCCGAGCCGAGCCTCGGTGATCACCTACATCAATCCGCTCGTCGCCGTCGTACTCGGCGTCATCCTGCTCGGCGAGCACCCAGGCGCCGCGGCGGTCGTCGGTCTCGTGCTCATCCTCGGCGGGTCCTGGTTCTCGACGGGCGGCCGCGCCCCTGCGGTCATCGGGCGGCTTCCCCGGTCGCGGCGACGGCGGGCCCGTGGGGAGCCTCACATCGTGTCGAAGCAGCCGTAGATCGTGTACAGCGGGTTGACGATCTGGTGCCCGTGGGCGTCGCGCATGAGCTGCTGGCCGATGAAGGCCGGAGGGGATTGCGCCTTGTAGCAGCCGTCCGAGGTGACGCTCACGTCGTAGCTCACCGGCGTCTGCTGGAACGGCACCGCCCCCGCTTGGGGGATGAACACGGTCAGGGTGCAGATCCAGTCGCCGGGACCGTGGGGCGAGCTGCCACGCCGGCTGCACGTGGGCAACACGTTGAGCGTGGCCCCCTTGGGGACGGCGCGACCGAGCTCACGCTGCTGCAGCAGCGTGAGGCGGTTGAAGGTGGGCGTCAGGCTGGCCTGCAGGCGGGCGGCGGTAACGCCCGGCGGGCCCCAGTTGGAGGCGACCGCGAAGACGACGACGACGATGGCCAGGACGGCGACGAGACGCGCCGGCAAGACCCAGCCGGGCCGGCCCGTGACCGTCGTGCCGGCGAAGTCACGGCGCCGGAGCAGCCACCACGCGGCGGACAGGCAGGCGGCGCTCCAGGCCACGCTGACGATGAGCCCGACGACGAGCGGACCGTAGAACGGGTGGTCGTTGAAGAGCGGATGCCAGATGTTGAAGGCCGAGGAGACGAGCAGCATGTGCGCCCAGATGCCCGTGCCCACGAGGAAGAGCAGCTGCATGATGAGCGTGGCCAGACCCGGGCCGAAGACGCCCATGATTCCGTTGCGCGTGGCCACCGAGAGCAGGACGGCGAGGCTCGTGAAGGCGATGGCCGGGATCATGCAGAGCAGCCAGCTGACGGCGACGAGCAGGAGCAGCCGGCCCGGCGAGAGGACGGTGCCGTTCAGGCTGACGAGCGAGTGATCGCCGACGAGAAGCAGGCCGGCTGCGAGGCTCGCGACGGCCGTCAGCGTGATGATCCCGAGCACGAAGGTCGCGGCGGCGAGGACCTTGCCGGCGAACATGTCCGAGCGCGCGCACGAGCGCGTCAGGCTCATCTTCCACGTGCCGTAGCGGTCCTCGGAGGAGAACATGTCGCCGGCCACGATCCCGGCGATGAGTGGAAAGCCCCAGTTGCCCGCGAAGGCGAGCACGACGAGTGAGAGGGCGAACCCCGACGTGTGGACCCACGCGCCGTACAGCGTGTCCGCGGGGCTGCCGCTCTGGAGGCGAAGCAGGGCGCCGAACAGGAACGGCCCGAGCACGCAGATGAGGGCGAGCACGCGGATGGCGAGCTGGGCCGCGAGCTTGCGGCACTCGACGCGGTAGGCGCGGCGAATCCGGCCAAGCGTGGGCGTACCCACGCTCCGGGCTCCGGGAGCTCCAGCGGCGATTCCGGTGGCGCTCATGTTGCCGCCGATGGAGGCGCGGTCGCCGGGGCATCCTCGACCGGCGGTGGCGTGCCGATGTCGTGGTCACCCGTGAGCGAGAAGAACATCGATTCGAGCGGGCTCGTTTCGAGCTCGAGCCGGCGGACGGCCACTCCCGCCCTGCCCAGCCCGACGACGTAGGGGTCCAGCGCCCCCCGCTCCGCGCTGACGAGCAGCTCCCCGTCGGCCGAGCGCCGGACGCGCACGCCGGTTGAGCGCTCAGCCAGGGACAACGCCGCCGCGTCGTCGCTCGTGGCCATGCGGTGGGCCGAGGCCGGAGCCTGGGCTCGCAACAGCGCGATCGACCCGTCCCAGACGACGCGGCCGTGCCGGAGCATGGTGAAGCCGTCGCAGACGCCCTCGACCTCGCTGATCTGGTGGCTCGAGACGAGCACGGCGACACCGTCGGCCGTGAGCTCGCGGATAAGGCCCTCCATATCGCGCACCCCGCCCGGGTCGAGGCCCGCGCTCGGCTCGTCGAGGAGCAGGAGCCGCGGGCCCCGGATGAGGCAGGCAGCGATCCCCAGGCGCTGCTTCATCCCGGTCGAATAGCCGCTGACTCGGTCCTTGGCGCGGACGGTCAGCCCCACCTGCGCGAGCGCATCGTCGACGCGCGCGAGCGCGCCGTCGCCGTCGAGCTCGGCCAGCAGCTCGAGGTTGGCCCGCCCCGACAGATAGGGATAGAAGCTCGGATCCTCGACGAACCCCGCGACGCCCGCCAGGCCGTCCGGATCGCCGGTCCTCACGGGCCGGTCGAAGAGCTCGACCGAGCCCGCGTCGGCCCTCACCAGACCGAGGAGGATGCGCAGCAGCGTCGTCTTGCCCGCGCCGTTGGGGCCGAGCAGCCCGCGCACCTCGCCCTCGTCGAGGATGAGGTCGACCCCGTCGAGCGCGACCGTTGCCCCGAACCGCTTCACCACGCCGAGTGTCCGCACAGCTGACACGGTCACACCGTACCGGCAGGAGCTACGAGATCTTGATGAGGAGAATCGTGTTGAGCGTGAAGAGAACCGCGAACACCACGGTCCACCGGTTCAGGTTGCGCTCGACGAGCGAGCCGCCCCCCAAGGGACCGGCGCCCGTGCCCACGCCGAACGCCCCCGAGAGACCGGAATCCTTCCCCGAGTGCATGAGGACGAGGAAGATCAGCACGACGGCGAACATCACCTGGACGATGCTGAGAAGCGTGGTCATCGCCTGGGCATGGTAGCGCCGGCCTCGTCGAGGGCATCGAGGATCTCGAGCGCCTCGGCGCGCAGCGTGGCGTCGACCTCGGCGTAGTCCTCGTCGGACAGCTTGCCGGTCTCGTGGTCGAGCTCGGCGTCGCGGATCTCGCGGTACTTGGCCTCGCGGGCCGCCTCGAGGTCCGCCAGCTCCACCTCGCCGGCCATCTCAGCCGCCTGTTCGGCGCCCGAGCGCTCGGCGGCGGTGCGGCGCAGCGGGCCCGTGAGGAAGATCGCGAGCACGAACAGCACGGCGAGGATGACGACGAAGTCCATGGCGTCAGGCGGGATCGCTGAGCGCCACCGAGGCGGCCACGGGGACGCGCTCCTCCGCGCCGACCGAGGGCGATGGCGCGACCTGCTGCGGGCGGCGCAGGCGTGCACCCGGGCGTGGACGCGAAGGCACCGGCCACAGAGCGATGAGGCCGCCGACGGCCATGATCAGCGCTCCAAGCCACAGCCAGGTGACGAGCGGAGAGTCGATGAGGAGGAACTCGACCGGCCACGGGTGCGTGATGTAGCGGCGGGCGATGCCGGCCACGGCGAGGTCGCGCTCCTGCCAGATCGGGGCCATCACCTGGGCGGCCTGGGCCGGGGTGAGGTTCTTGGCCGCGACCTCCGAGATCTCGCCCGCGAACAGGCTGTTGCCTTGGTTGATGAGGTTCTGCAACGGCGAGAGGTCGGGGTTGGCCACCGTCCACAGGTCGTGGGTCAGGCCCGCCTGAAGGCCGACGTCGCTGTCCGCCTCACCCCCGAAGAAGCGCCCGATGATCCCGAGCGAAGCGTCCTGCGCCGGATAGAAGCCACGCGTCGTCCGGAGGGTGGTGACGTGCTTGCCGCCCCGGCTGACGTCGAGGACGGCGCCGAAGGAGATCTTCGCCGAGCTGACCGACTCCGTCGGGCGCACGTAGGTGAAGTGGTAGCCGCCGACCGACGCCGTCTGACCGGGGCGCAGCGTGGTGTCGGTCGAGTGGGCGAAGGACGAGGAGGCGGCGACGCCGATGAGCAGGACGGCGAGCCCGGCGTGCACGATGTAGCCGCCGTAGCGCCGCCGGTTGCGGCGGACGAGCCGACCGAGAGCGACCGGGGCGAGCTCGCGGGTCGTGACCCGCCGCGCCGCCGTGCCGCGCCACAGCTCCTGGCCGACGGCGGCGAGCACGAAGGCGCCGAGGACGAACATCACGAGGGCGAATGGCCGGCTCGTGGTGCTCGTGGCCGCGAGCAGCACGACGAGCGTGGCCAAGGCTACGAGCGCGGGCAGGGTGAAGTTCCGCCGCAGGTTGGCCACTGTCACCCGCCGCCAGGCGATGATCGGCCCGATGCCCGAGAGCAGGACGAGGAGGAGGGCGAGCGGGACGATGAACGGCCGGAAGGCCGGCGGCCCGACGGACACCTTGGTGCCGGTGATCGCCTCGGAGATCAGGGGGAAGAAGGTCACCCAGAAGATCACGAAGACCATGGCCACGAGCAGGACGTTCTGGAAGAGGAACGCCGCCTCTCGGGAGAGGAGCGAGTCCAGCCGGGCTTCGGAGCGCAGGCCCTCGCGCCGCCACACGATGAGCCCGATCGACCCGATGACCATGGCCGCGATGAGCACGACGAAGGGCACGCCGAGGGTCGAGGCCCCGAAGGCGTGGATGGAGTCGAGCACGCCCGAGCGCACGAGGAACGTCCCGAGGATGGCCAGGGTGCCGCTGGCCAGGATCAGCGAGGCGTTCCACACCTTCAGCATCCCCCGCTTCTCCTGGATCATGATCGAGTGGATGAACGCGGTGACGCACAGCCACGGCATGAGCGCGGCGTTCTCGACCGGATCCCAGGCCCAGTAGCCACCCCAGCCGAGCTCGGTGTAGGACCAGCGGGCGCCGAGGAGGATCCCGATGCCGAGGAAGAGCCACGCCGCGAGGGCGAAGCGCCGCGACACGGCGATCCACTCCGAGCGCAGTCGACCGGTCACGAGCGCGGCCACGGCGAAGGCGAACGGCACCGTGAGCAGCGTGTAGCCGGAATACAACATCGGCGGGTGGATCATCATGCTCGGATGCAGGAGCAGCGGATCGAGTCCCGCCCCCTCGCTCGGCGGATTGACCGAGGTCGCAAACGGGTTGGCGAAGAACACCGCCAGCGAGGTGAAGAAGGCAGCGAAGGCCAGGAGCACGGCGGTGGCGTACGGGGCGAGCTCGCGCACGCGCTTGCGCGTGAGGAAGAGGATCAGGCTCGACCACAGCGAGAGCAGAAAGACCCAGAGCAGCAACGAGCCCTCCTGCGATGACCAGGCCGCGGCCAGCTTGTAGAAGGTCGGCGTGGTCGTAGAGGAGTGGCCGGCGACCACGTTGAACGAGAACTCGTTGCGCAGGAAGGCGATCTCGAGGATGACGAACGCGGCGGTGGCGAGCGCGGCGAGGGCGTAGACGGCCCGGCGGCCGGAGTCGACGAACTCACGGCGGCCCGTGCGGGCGCCGTAGAGCGACACGGCGATGCCATAGCCCGCCACGCCGAGGCAGAGGATCAGGAGCGCCCGGCCGATCAGCGCCATGCCGATGCCCTCTGGGTCATGAATACGACGCGCTGGCCGCCTGATACTTCGACGGGCACTTCGTGGTCAGCGAGTTCTGTTCCCCGATGAACTGCGAGCCCCGCTCGTGCACGGTGACGAGTACCGCTCGGCCCTGGGCGAAGGGGTCGGGGATGATGCCGCTGTAGCGCACCGGGACCGAGACCTTGAGCTTGGGGTCGCGCACGCGAAAGAGGAGCACCGTGCCGACCTGCTGCACCGAGCCGGCCAGGACCGTGCCCGCCAGGATGTACGACTTGCCCGGCCGCGCTTGTCGGAGCAGCTGGGAGGCGGTCAGCTCGTCCCGCCCGGCGGCGAAGCTGGTGTAGACGAGGGCCGAAGCCAGCAGGAGGGCGGCGGTGAGAGCGACGGTGAGCCGGATGGCACGCTTGCGGCTTGGATCCATGCCGCGGTCGATTGTCCCACATGGGCTGCCCGGAGCCGCCACCGGCCGAACGCATTAACGTCGGGTTAGGACCAGGAATTAGGGACCCGGCAGCGAAACCAATCCCGAGCTAGGGCGTTACTGACTAATGACCGTGCTACTTCGAGCCAAGCGAAGCCAGGGGCGTGCCGGGAGGCGCAGGCTGCGCGGCGACGATGTCTCCACATCGCGCTCGCGGCACGACGATGTCGTGAGCCGGCCCGAGGCTGGGGCGGTGTCGGGCACCGGTCTCGCCGGCGCCCACGCACCCCGTCCCGCGACGCGTGCGGAGGCGATCCCGCCGCCGCCGCAGGATCGCGCGCTCTACACGTGCTCCTGCGGCTTCGTGTTCTCGCAGGACGTTTCGACATCCGTCGCCTGCCCGCACTGCGGCGACACCCAGGCCTGGTAAGAGGACTGACAGGCCTGCCGGGCCAGGGG
The DNA here is from genome assembly GCA_963795525.1 of uncultured Solirubrobacterales bacterium. GTDB lineage: Bacteria > Actinomycetota > Thermoleophilia > Solirubrobacterales > Solirubrobacteraceae > Palsa-465. The sequence goes on along the minus strand of CAWCIA010000003.1, from coordinate 777,124 downwards.
ATCGGCGGCTAGGCTCGTGGCCTTCTGAGTCAACGGGGACGCTTGGCCGAGCGGACTGGCTTCGGCTGGCCGAGCGCATATCGGACGCGGGTTACACGGTCGAAGGAACTTCTCGGTACCATCCCCTGCCGGGAGGCGCCGTCGGCGCCATTGGAGGAGAACATGAAGCGTTCAGTGTTGTGTTCGCTAGGGGCGGTCGTCGCCGCCCTTCTGTGCTTGTCGGCGCCGGCCCTCGCCTCGGCAGCCACGCATAAGCAGACCAAGGCCCTCTGCTGCGTGGAGCACCTGCACTTCGCGGCCGGGCCTTACAACGTCAAGCCGGGCTCGAACGCGATCCTCATCGACTACAAGAGCGTGCCCAAGCCGACGCAGGACGGCTACCTGATCAAGATGGTGCCGAACCTGCGCTATGCCCTGCCAAACGGCAAGTGCTGCGGGGCCCTGCCCCAGGTCTCGATCCTCCATCTCCACCACGGGGTATGGCTGAGCGACGGCAGGCTCGGAGCCGGTGAAGGCAACTCAGGGTACGGACCCTTCTACCCGTTCATGGCCACCGGCGAGGAGAAGACGCGCTACATCCTCCCCCCGGGGTTCGGGTACCCGGTCGCGGCCAAGGACGTATGGCTCTTCAACTACATGATCCACGACCTCATCCCGGTGCCGGCCAAGGTCTACGTGATCTACGAGATCGACTTCGTCCCCGAGACCTCGCCTCTGGCCAAGACCCTCACTCCGGTCCATCCGATCTGGATGGATGTCGAGGATCACAACATCTATCCGGTGTTCAACGTCTACAAGGGCAGCGGGAAGAACGGCAAGTTCACCTTCCCGTACATGGCGAAGAATCCGTACCCAGGCGCTGGCGCTCCACTGAACCAGTTCGTCGTCGACCACCCCGGGACCCTCGTGGCCACCGCCGGCCACGTCCATCCCGGCGGCCTCTACACCGAGCTCGACGACACCCGCGCCGGCACGAAGCCGTCCCACGGCACGACGCCGGGCATTGCGCCCGGCTCGGTGCGCCTGTTTCGCTCCAACGCCCACTACTGGGACAAACGCGGGCCGATCTCCTGGGATATGGCGATGAAGGCCACGGCGCCCGACTGGCGGCCTCGCATCAACGCCGGTGACACGCTCTCGATCAGCGCGACGTACGACACCACGCGCGCCTCGTGGTACGAGTCGATGGGCATCATGGTCGCCTGGGAGGCGTGGGACAGCCAGCGCGGCATCGACGTGTTCACCGGCAAGCGCGAAGCCAGCACGACGGCCGTCGGTGCCGGCGGCCTCAATCCGTTCATCCGCAAGCTCGATCTGCACGGGTACGTCACCCACGGACATTTGCCGGAGAACGACGACAACGGCGGCTCGTACGTCCAGTACACGGTCAATCTCAAGAAGCTGCATGCCTGCAAGGGCGCCGTGGTCGACGTGGACATCCACCACTTCGCCTACAACCCCGGCGGCTTCAGCTCGACCGGCAGCAGCACGTGCATCCCGACGATCAAGCAGGGCAACTCGCTCACCTTCGTCAACCAGGATGCACCGGACTCGGGCGCTGGGTTCCTGACCCCGGACACGCCGTACGGCGACGCGATCTTCCACACGGTGACGTCGTGTTCGAACCCGTGCGGGCTGAACACCGGCATCTCATATCCGCTGGCCAACGTGTCCGACCTCGTCGGCGGCTACGACTCGGGCCAACTCGGAATCGGAACGCCAGGGACGAACAAGCTGACTTGGAATACACCCACGAGCCTCAAGCCGGGGCTCTACACGTACTTCTGCCGGATCCACCCGTTCATGCGGGGCGTGTTCCGGGTCGTTGGGTAATTCGCTGACGCGAATCACCTGGGGAGTTCGCCCTGAGGGCGAACTCCCGGGGCAGGGTTAGGTCGTCGCCGACGACTTGGCCTTGGCTGCCCGCTTCGCCGCCTTTGACGGCTTGATCGGAGGCGATGAGGGGCGCAACTCGTCCAGGGCATCCTGGAGCCAGCCGATGAGCTTCCACACGTCGCGCATCTGCTCGCGGTCGGCCACGATGCCGAAGTCGAGGTGACCGCGGTAGCTCATCACGGTGATGTTGAGCCCCATCCCGTCCGTGATCACCGATACGGGATAGTTGGCCTCGAGGCGTGCGCCGGCTAGGTAGAGCGGGATCTGCGGACCGGGCACGTTGGAGACGACGAGGTTCCAGATCGGGCGCCGCGTGGCCGCCAGCGAGAAGGACACACGCGAGGCGCGGGAGAAGACCGCGGGCGGGATGAACTGCGCGGCGTCCTGCAGGAGCTGTGCGGGGAGCGCCTTGTGGCGATCCTTGGCCACCTGGAGTGCCGCGTGCGTGAGGCGCAACCGCTGCGCCGGATCGGGCTCGTCGGTCAAGAACGGGACGCTCATCATGCCGATGCGGTTGCCGAAGCTCCCCCTCTGCTCCTCGCTGCGCACCGAAACCGGCACCTGGGCCACGAGCGGGCGGTCGGGAAGCTCGCGGTGCTCGATGAGCCAGCGGCGGACGACGGCGGCGCAGAGCGAGACGATCACGTCGTTGACCGTGCAGCCGTAGTGGTTCTTGATCGTCTTGACGTCCTCGAGGCTGAGCTGCCCGAAGGCGAAGCGCCGGTGCGGTGAGACTCGCCCGTTGAAGGACGTGCGCGGCGGAGTGAGCGTCGTGCGCTCGAGCACACGCGACTCGCGGCGGCGGAGCGCGCGCAGGACGCTCGCCGTGGTGCGCCCGAGCGTCTTGGCGCCCGGGATGTCACCCACGATCGGGGTGTCCTCGAGGTTGGGCACGGTCGAAGGCAGCGCCTGGAGCACGCGCTGGAGGTAGCGCGGCGCCCCGAGCAGTCCCCGACCGAGCATGGCGAGGTCCCCGGGCTCGTGATCGCCCGCCGGCTCGGAGGGCGGCACCGGCTCACGGCCCTGCGCGGAGAGGTCGAGCAGTGAGCCCATGATCTCCGCCCCCGAGATCCCGTCGATCGCCGCGTGGTGGATCTTTGTCAGCAGCCCGACGTATCCATCGGCGAGGCCGTGGATGAGGTAGGCCTCCCACAGCGGGCGGGCGCGGTCGAGCGGCCGCGAGAAGATCCGCGCGACCTGCTCGGCGAGCTTATCGTCGGTGGGCGGGGGCACGAGAGCCAGCTCGCGCACGTGGTACTCGAGGTCGAAGTCCGGGTCGTCGATCCAGTACGGATAGTCGAGCCCGAGCGGCACCGGCCGCAGCCGCCACCGGAACGGCGGCAGCAGCGGAAGGCGTTCGGCGATCAGGTCCTGGATGTCGGAGAGCTCGAGGCGGCCCGAGGGCCGCGTGCTCGGATCGAGGATCGCGAGAGCGCCAACATGACCGGCCTGACGCGGCGACTCGAGCGCCAAGAACTGCGCGTCGAGGCCGGTGAGCTGGCGCACGGTCCTGCCCTACTTCAGGGCGTCACGCGCGGCCGACGTCCACGTGCCGGTCACGTCGCGGATGAACTTGGCCTGGGTATTGAGGAGGTGCGTCACCCACTCGACGTCGCTGCGGCCGGCGCCTCGCTCGATCGAGGCGGCCAGCGCCTTGAGCGCCTTCTCGTAGGCGGTCAGCGTCGTCTCGCCCGCCTCCTTGCCGGCCTCGATGATGCGCTCGTTGAGCTTGCGTACCCGGGTCGCCGCCGCCTCGACGCGCTGATCGACTCCCGCGCTGGCCCGACCGGCCCCCTTGCGCGCAGTCGTCGTGGCCGAACCGCGCGATGCGCTCGCTCCCGACCGGCTCGATGCCGCCCGCTTGGTCGTGCCCGCGCCCTTCGCCGCGGTCGAACGCTTCGCACTCGAGGCGCCCTTCGCCGCGCTCGAGCTCTTCGCGGTCGACGTGCGCTTCGCTGCCGAGGATCCGCGACCCGCGGACGCGCTCCGCTTCGTCCCGCCTGACGACGTCCCCGACCTGGAACTGCTGCTTCTCGGTTGCGGCATGTTTCCTCCTTCGTGGACCGTGGCGGCCAACCCGGCCGCGTGGACTGCTCATATCACGCAGGCGCGAATTGCAAACCGAGACTGCATCGCCGTCGACCGTCGGCATGCGCAGACGCGCGCGGGCGATACTTTCACACGGCGCTCTCGCCGTGTGAGAGTCGATCGCGAGGGTCAGCGGCGAACGATCCGGACCCGGGCCTGACCGCGTGGGTTGAGACCGAGCTTGACGACGGCGTCTCCCACCACGACGTCCTCCAGCCAGACGCGCTCGTGATCGTTGAGCGAGGCCATCGCGCTCACCTGGTGCATGACCTCGGCCAGGCGCGCCAGCTCCTCGTGGCTGCCTTCGAGAGGCTCAAGCCCTTTCTCGGTGATGAACGTGACCGCCATTCCATTCGCGGTCTCATGCGCGTCGAGTACAGCGAGGCTCATCTGAAATACAGAGTACCGGTCCCGTCCAGCCCCGTCGAGGACCCGCGCGACGGGCCCCCTAGGGCGCGCCGCAAGCCAGTTCGGCGACCACGGCGGCCACGATGTCGACCGCGCGGGCCACCGTGTCGAAGCGCAGGTTCTCCGGCGTGTCGCTCATCAGGTGATAGTTGCTCAGCAGCTTCGTGTCCGGTTCCCATGAGGCGAACGTCGCCGTGGGATAACCCGCCCGGCTCGGAATCACGGCGTCTGTGCTCGCTCGCGCTCGGACGCCGCGCCGCACCGGCCGTCCGAGACGTTCCGCCGTCGCCGCGATGAGCTCACGGAATCCGGGGTCGCAATAGTCCTCCATCCAGAACGGGCCCTCCCCCTCGACGAGGAGCAGCTCGGGTGAACCGATCGTGTCCAGGTTGACGAACCAGGTGCGCGCGATGTCGAGGTGCGGGAAGTGGCGCTCGGCGAAGCCATAGATGCCGCCCTGCAGGACCTCCTCCGCACCGCAGGACACGAGGAGGACGCGCGCGCCCCGCGGGTTCTCGGCGCCCAGCCGCTCCGCCAGGGCGACGAGCGCGGCCACCGCACTCAGGTTGTCGTTGGCGCCGGGCACGACCGGACTGCGCGCGACATCGGCCGCGAGGGCGATGACCGCCGCGGCGAGCCCGGTGCCGACGCTCACGAGCCCACGGCTCCGAAGCGACGCACCCGCAGCCACGAGCAGTGGCCCGGCCACCACGGGCCACCACAGCGGCAGAGCTGTGTCGGTGCGCTGCACCACGGCAGGAAAACGCCGCGCCAGCCAGCGCTGGAAGCTCTGGTCGAAGACGCGGCCGGTCGGAGCGGCGTCGTGGTGGGCGGTGATCACCACCGTCCGTTCCCCGGCTGGGTCTCCGGCCTCGGCGAGTACGTTCCAGGTTCGCTTGCGCCGTCCGGTCAGGTGCCTCCACACCCGCGGCCCGTTCGAGACGTCGTCGACGAGGCAGGCGGTGGCGGCAAGGGCGAGTGTCGCGGCCACCCGCCGGCCACGACCGGCGAGGGCCGCGGCGCCGGCGCCGACACCGACGAGGCCCAGCGGAAGCAGAAGCGCGGCGTAGCCGTCGAGGAAGTCGACCTCTTCGACGCGAGCCGGCGCACCGGCGCGGCTCAAGCGTTCGGCCAGCCAGTGGGCGGCTTCGCGCTCGGCCGCGGTTCCGGCCCGGCGCTCGAGGCCGGCCAGGCTGTGCACGACCTCGTGGAGCGTCTCCTGGCTCAGCGGAGATGTCATGGCGTCCGGCACCGCTGGAGCGTGACAGAAGCGCTTCGCGGGGACAGGCTCGCCCGACGCCGGGACCGAACCTTCGGCAATCGTCAGCGCCTGCGCTCAGGGGGACTGGGGTCCATGCCGCTCTGCACGCGCCATGCACCTATGAGCCGCTCGGCGCCGGCCTACCGCCAGCGCGCCGGCCTACCGCCGGATCGTGGCGCGCGCGATGATCGAGGCCGTGGTCCGGCTGATCGGGCCCAGCCCATCCGGGCCGGCGAAGCGCTCGATGAGCGCCGCGTCGAAGGCCGCGCGAGCGGCCGGCTCCATCGCGCTCAGGAGTTGCGCGAACGGCGTCCCCAGGATCCCGGCCGCCGCGTGTTCGGCACTCGGCCAGGTGACGATGTGCTCGAAGGTCGAGACCTCGACCTCCGCACAGTGCTCGGTGTCGAAGAGCCCACGGACCTGGCGCTCATCCATCACGAATGTCGCGTGGGCGAAGGCGCCGGGCATCGGCGGTTCGACACCGGTCGCGGCGAGTGCCTCGGCGTAGTCGTCGAACGGCTCGAGCCGGTGATCGGCCGCCCACACGGCCAGCGCGACCACGCCCTCGTCCCGGGTGACACGGGCCATCTCGCGCACGGCGGCCGGACGGTCGTCAAAGAACTGGATCCCCTGCTGGCAGAGGACGGCGTCGAACGCTCCGTCGGGAAACGGCAGCTCGGCGGCCGGTGCCTCGACACGCTCGATCGGCGCCGCCGCCGGGCTCGCCGGCTGGACGGCCCCGCGCTCGAGCATGCCTGCGCTCACGTCGCTGGCCACGACCCGGCCGTCGGGTCCGGCTCGCCGCGCCGCCGCCCGTGCGACGACGCCGGTGCCGCTGGCCACGTCGAGGACCCGGTGGCCCGGTCGCACCGCCGCGGCCTGCACGAGGATCTCCGCCCACGGCTCGAAGATCACCGGCGCGAGTCGCTGGTCGTAGTTCTCCGGCACCGAGACGCCCGCGAAGGAGATGGCGCGGGGCTCAGCCATTGAGACCTCCGAGATCGGCGGGCACGTCGACGGCGTACTGCCGGAGCACGTCGAGCGGGACGAGGTCGAGCGCCCGCTCGTGCGTCGAGGCGAGCACGACGTAGGCGGCGACGCCGGCCTCGTGCGCCCGCATCCAGTTGTTCGCGGTCACGCACCAGCGGTCGCCCGGGGTGAGTCCTGCGAATCCGAACGCGGGGACCGGGGTGCTCAGGTCGTTGCCGATGCTCGCCTGGTATTCGAGAAACTCGGCGCTGACCACGGCGCAGATCGTATGGCTCCCGAGATCACCGGGGCCGGTGCGGCAGCACCCATCCCGATAGAAGCCCGTGAGGGGCGCGGAGCTGCAGTCCTCGAGCGGTCCGCCGAGCACGTTGCGATCCATGGGCCGGAAGTATCGCGACTCCCATCGCGACGGGCTGCCGCGGCGTGAAAGGGTCAGCGTGCCAACGGCAGCGCGCCCCGAGCTGACCTTCGGCCGAGTGCTATCAGCGCGCGGCGTGCAGCCCGGCCGTGACCGACTCGTCGTTACCGCTAGGCAACGAGATGATGCGCGTGCGTTCGGGTCCCTCGCGATAGAACCATGCACAGGCAGCATGCATCAACGGCAACTCGTCCCCCGCCACCGCGGGTTCCATGGCCAGCGAGGTCTGACGGTCGCCGTCGTCGGAGAGGACCGTGAGCGGTTCGTACACGCCGACCGGGTCGGCGCAGAACGCGCACATGATCGTGTCTTGCCCGTCCATGCTGTGCATCCTGACCGATGCTGTGTACAGAGCCATCCGTATTTATGTGCACTCCTACGGCGAACTGTACGGCGAGGCATGCTCCGGGCCCGTTGGACGATCCCCCGCGACTGATCAGGCCAGGCTGTCGATGAGCCGCACCAGCTCATCCTTGCGGTAGCCCTCCTCACGGGCGACGCGCACGAGGTCTTGAGCCAGGGCGAGAACACGGCTGCGGGCGACGGCGCCGCCGGCCACCCGGATGCCGCGGCCACGCCGGAACTCGAGCAGTCCCTCGTCGCGGAGCTGGCGGAGCGCCCGAAGCACGGTGTTGGGGTTGACCCCGAGGACAGCGGCGAGGTCACGAGCGGGCGGCAGTCGCTCGCCCGCCTGAGCCTCGCCCTCCGCGATGGCCCGGCGGATGTCGGCCGCGACCTGGTCGTGGAGCAGAGCGGCGTCGGCCCGGTCGACCTTGACGTGGAGCATTGTGCTAGTCATGATAGTACCAATGTCTCCGAGTTGTACCAACCAGCCCGAGCTTTGGCGATCAGACCCCTCTGGCGGTGGTCAAGCAGCCCAGGTTGAAGACGCCGGCCTCGACCTGCTCATCCGGGAGGCGAGGCGGCGCCAGAGGCGGCGGAGGCTCGGGGTCACACTGGCGATCGCCGCACTCGTGGCCGTGTACGTGGCCACCCGTGACCCTGGGTCTGCCCACGCGCCGTCGCTGCTGGCGCGTCCACTGCATTTCCCGACGCTCGGCCCGGGGGCACGCTGTCCAGCGTCGGGCGGCACACTCGTCAGCAACGGCTACTTCGGTGGAACGAGCTTCGGGACCGGCCCCGTCCGCGTCCTGGTCGCCAACCGCGGCAGCCTTCGCCATGGGCGCGTCGTCCTCGGTACGACGGACACCCCGGGCTGGTTCGCCATCCAGACCCTCTGGTACGCCCGCCCGGGGTACGGCGGAGCCTTCGTGGTACGCGCGGCCCGACTCGGGGGAGGCGGACCCGTCCCCTTGCCGCCGCCCCGCCCGGGGCTCGGGCTGCCCTCGGGCCAGCTCGTCGTCCCGGCCGGAGCCACGCTCAACACCCTGGACGGCTACCGCACAGTGCCGAGCAGCGCCTGGATGCGCTCGGGGGGGTGCTACGCCTGGCAAGTCGACGGTCGGGGCTTCAGCGAAACGATCGTCCTCGACGCTCAGGCGCCGTAGGGGCTCATCCGTCCGCCCGTCTGCGCGGGTTGTCAAGCACGTGCGGCGCGCACCCGATGCGGGGATCGTGCCCTCCCCCACCCACAGCATCCCACTCGTCGCCGAGCCTTCGCTCGTGGCCGGTCCCGTGCCCGACCGCCTCACCGTCTGGCCCTTCGACGACGGCCGGTTCGGACTCGATGCGACGTTCTCGGGATCGACCGGGCACGCGCGCGCCACCTACCACCGGATCGAGCTCGAGCGCGAGTGTGTTCCCCACACCGTGCGCCAGGACGACGACGGCGCGTGGACCCTGCGCTTCGGGCCGCTTGCCGCGCGTGAGGTGACGAACGCGCTCTCGGCCTTCGTGTACTGAGTCCTCTCAGTAGCCTCCGGCGCATCGACCCCGAGGCGTACACGTTCAAGGACGACGGCGGCATCCCCAACTCGCGGCTGCCCGTGCTCATCTACCACGCGGTGGAGGCGGCCACCGACGAGTCCGCGTGTCAGGAGCTCTTCGCGGGGCACGGATGGCGGGGCGCATGGCGGAACGGCATCTATGGCTTCCATCACTTCCACTCGACCGCCCACGAGGTGCTCGGCATCGTCGCCGGCCGTACGTCTCTGATCCTCGGCGGCCCCAACGGCCGCCGCTTCGAGGTGGCCGCGGGCGATGTGCTGGTCCTGCCGGCGGGTACCGGCCACTGCAACACCGGCCCCAGCGACGAGCTCCTCGTGGTCGGCGCCTATCCCGACGCGATGAACTGGGACATGCGCCGGGGCAACCCCGCCGAGCACGACGAGGTAATGGCGAACATCGCCGCCGTGCCGCACCCCGACCAGGACCCGGTACGCGGCGAGCAGGGCCCGTTACTCAGCGAGTGGCGTCAACGTGCCTGAGCCCGGCAGGCCACCCGGGTGGCTCCCCAAGCCCGAGTACGACGCGATCTTCAGCCGCGTCCCCCGACTCTGCGTCGAGGTCGTCATCGTCACGGGCGCGCGCGGCGTCCTGCTTGCCTTGCGTGACATCCCACCCAATCTCGGGGCGTGGCACATCCCGGGCGGCACGGTGCTGTTCGGCGAGCCGCTCACCGAAGCCGTCAAGCGCGTCGCTCGCGACGAGCTTGGCCTCGACGTCGTGCCCGGTGAGCTGCTCGGCTACATCGAGTACCCGAGTCACTACGAGAACGGCCTCGACTCGCCGGTCGGCCTCGCCTTCCGCTGCGCTGTCGTCAACGGAGGCGCCGCCGATACCCCGCCAGGGTGTGAGTGGTTCGCTCGCCTGCCCGAGGGCCTGTACGCCGAGCAGCGGGACTTTCTCGGCAGACGGCTCGGACTCCCCGCCTAGCCTCGAGGACGGCTCGGGCGCGTGGATTTCCAGATCGAGCTAACCGCGGGGGCGTTGCGTCGCCAAGTCAGCCAGCCACTCCGGTTCCGCTACGACCTGCGGCCGGGCCAGGCCGACCTCCACGCCCTGTCCCCGGCGGGCGTGGCACCGGAGCGCTCACGCGAGCTGTACGCCAGCTGCCGGATGTGCGGCTGAGCTACGGCTCCCACCGCGGCTCGCCGAGCTCCGCAACGCGTTGCCGCCTACCTCGCACGCGCCCGCGCGATGGCAGCGCTACAAGACGCTGCCGGACGCCGTGTTCCTACTCACCTACCGGCCCTCGCGCAACGGCGGCTGAACGCCGGCGCCGAGCGTTTCGTCATGGCATCGAGACCGGGTGTGACGAGGATGACGAAACCAGGTAGTCGGGCTCCTCGATCACCTCGGAGTCGAGCGCGCCGGAGCGTCGTCGCAGCCGTCACCGCGACGTTCGAGCTCGTCCCGCTGGGCGCGTAGCCTACGACGGGCGCGGGCGATCGGCTGCCCGCACGAGGAGGGCGAGGTAGGCGGCGAGCGCGAGCTCGCCGATCGCGCACAGCGAGGCCGCCGCCCGCGCGGTTCCGGGTGCCGAGGTCGTGACGTCGAACCACGCGTCGAGCAGGCAGACCGTAGCCGTAGCCGTGGCCGTCAGCCGGGCGCGCTGATCGGCGCGGCTGGCCAGGATCGCCGTGGAGAGGCAACCCGTGGCCATGAACGCGTCGAGCCCGATCCACGCGAGCGGCCAGTTGTGCGCCACGGCCTTCGTCGGAAGGACACGCCCGAGCCGCCAGGTCCACGGGACCAGCCCGAGGGCCACCGAGCCGAGAAGGATCGGCGCGACGCGCTCGACGCGGTCGAGCCGGCGCCGGATCGCAGGGCCGAGCTTTCCCATGCCCGGCATCCTGGCGCCCCGGCCAAGCGCCGCCAAGTGGGGATTTCCCCTACGGGGCGGACCGCCTACGACGCCGCCACCGAGGGTGAGCACCTGGTTCCGGAGGCTGAGACGCCGTACATCTTGCCCTCACCCGTGTAACGGCCGCACGCGTGCGAGGACAGTAGCTTCCACCATCCCTCGACAGGAGAACGTAGATGGCCACCACGTCTGACACCTCGACCGCCACTGGTTATGCCCTCGACAGCGCGTGGCACGCCGAGCGTGAGCGGCTTGACAGCCTCACGCGCCGCTACGACGCGGGAACGCTGGAGGTGGTCCACCGATTGGGCGTCGCGGAGGGGTGGCGGTGCCTGGACGTGGGCGCCGGCACCGGTTCGCTGGCCCGACGACTGGCGGACCTCAGGTGACCTGGCGATCTCGGCGTTGGAGAGGCCGCGCGCGATATGCACGAGAACCTCGAGCTCCCGTGCGGTGAGCTCGTCGAGGCTCGCCGCGCCCAGCGAGTACGGTGCCGGCTTCCCGGCGCATCGCCGCGAACCGTTGGGCGGCGAGCGGTCAAGGAGGGATATGCACCTATCTCAGACGTCGACCGACGCGGCGGTCATCCGCGCCTCCCGGCTGGACCCGGCGGCGTTTGGCGTCGTCTTCGACCGCCACTGGGTCCGTATCCATCGCTACTGCGTTGTTCGCGCCGGGCCGCCGGGAGAGGACGTCGCGGCCGAGACCTTCCGCGTCGCCTTCGACCGCCGCTCGGACTACGACGGCCGAGAGAACGCCGCGCCCTGGCTGTACGGCATTGCCACCAACCTGCTGCGCACCTCGTTTCGCTCGGCCGCCCGGAGGAAACGCGCGCTGCGCCGCAGCGCCGGCCAGACGGCCGGCGACGACCTGGAGGACGCGCTGGAGCGGGCCGAGGCCCAGCGGCTCGGCCCCGAGCTGGCCGCGGTGCTCGGCCAGCTGAGCGCCGAGGAGCGCGATGCGCTGCTGCTGCACGCGTGTGCTGAGCTCACCTACGACCAGATCGCCCGGGCGATGGGGGTACCCATCGGCACTGTCCGCTCCCGGATCCACCGTGCGCGCACGCGCGTGCGCGCCCATCTCGAAACGCTGGAGCTCACCCATGAACACTGATTTCGACGAGACGACCTGGGTGGCGGAGCGTCTCCCCGAGGTCGACGATCCCGACGGGATCGCCACCGACCGCGCCCGTCTGGCCCTGATAGAGCACGTCTCGGCCACGCCGCCGACGCAACGCTGGCGCCGGCGTCTCGGCCTGCGCGCGGCAGTGCTCGGCGCGGTCACCGCCGTCGTCGCCGTGATCGCCGTGATCACCGTCGGCCATGGTCCCGGGCAACCCGCGAGAACCGGACCGATCCCCTCCTCCCGGGTGGCGATCGCCCCTCGACATGACCGCGTCACCGTGCTGCTCCAGCTTGCCGGCGATCTCACCCAGGCGCCGGCGCCTCCTGGCAACGGCACCCTGGTGGTCCGCCACCACACCTTCCCGAACCAGCCGTCGTTCTGGGGGTATGACCTCTACGAGGACAACGGCGTCTACTACTACGGCGCCACTCTGGATCAGCTGCGCCTCGCGCTGGCCGATCCCGGCACCGGCGACAAGGAGCTGGGCGGGATCCTCGCCGCCGCCGCCAGATCAGCCAACCTGACCCCGGCCCAGGCGGGGAGCAATATCTACAGGGCGTCGTCGGCGCCGAGCAGCGTGGCGTCGTACACGGGCGGTCTGCGCATTGCCCTGGAGAAACTTGTCGCCGACAAGGCCAGCTCCTCGCTGATCCAGTCGATCCGTCAGAGACTCGCGACGGCCTCGCACGCCACCCCGTCGGCCGCCAAGCGCTTGGCGACCCCCGATCAGGCGACCGTCGACAACTACCTCTGGATGAACTGCATGGACGCGCTCGAAGGCGGGGCGGGCCGAGCCGACGTTCGCGCCGGTGCCATGCTCGCCCTGTCGACGTTGCCCGACGTCAAGGTCACGCGGACGCACCTCGGCGGACGGTCGGTGGTGCAGATCACCAACACCCAGTTCGCCGACGACTATGCCGAGACCCTGGATCTCGACGCCCAGACCGGCGTGCTGGTGCGCATGAGCGGCGGCACCGTCGGCAGGCCGGACAGCGTTGACGTCACCTATCGCGTCATCCGGGTGACAGTCCCGAGTCTCGATCCGGCCCACTGATCGTTCTGCCCGGCGCCGTTTGGCATCGGCGCCGGGCTTGCGCCGTGCGCCGGGCGCGTCGTCGGCGTAGCCTCTTCACGTTGGCGCGAACCACGATCGATCATCTCCTCGACGCTGCGCGTCGCCAGCTCCAAAGGCTCGACCCGTTCGCCACGCTCGACGCGATCCGAGCCGGTGCGATCCTGATCGACATCCGCGCCGACTCGCAGATCGCCAGAGATGGCGTGGTCCCCAACGCGCTGGTGATTCCTCGCAACGTCCTTGAATGGCGCCTTGATCCCGCCTGCGAACACCGGCATCCCCGCGCCCCCCATCTCGAGGACCTCGTAGTCCTCATGTGCAACGAGGGCTACCAGTCAAGCCTCGCCGCCGCCACGCTGCAGCAGCTCGGATTCGCTCGCGCCACCGACCTCGACGGCGGATTCCAGGCGTGGCGCGCCGCGGGTCTCCCGACCCAACCCGCCCCACCGGCCGAATGATCGCACTGAGCGCGGGTGGGGACTATGGCGTGTAATGCTCAGGACGGGGCGTCGGGACGACCGTCCACCGGCTGCCTGTCCAAACCTCCGCCAGGGGCTTGAGGCAGGGTGACGGAGGGCGCGGCCGCCGACGACCCATCCGCGCCGAGCACGTTGCCGCCGCCCACAGGACAGCGACCGCGACCAGCAGCCCGGCGCACGGCCGCTGGCGGCTGTCAGAGAGGCGGAAGTGCGCACGCCTCGCTCAGGTCAAGCACGATCGCGTGCGGGATGCCGGGTACCGCCACGCGGGTGTAGAAGCGTCGGCCCGCACAGCCGAGCCGGATGCGAAACGCCTTGACCCGAATCGGACTCGGAGGGCCTTCCGCCGGCGAGGGGTTGTCCCAGATCGCCTTGGCGGTGGCTGTCGCCGTGCCCCATCCGTGCCACCGCACGTGTACGAGCGGGTACAGACTTGCGATGCTCTCCGGCTGCCCGAAGACAACACACTTTCCAGGATGGCGCACGGGGACGAGAGCTTGGCTGGGCAAGCCATTTCTGGCGTACCTGTTTTGGCAGTTGATGTACACGCCTTTCGGGGCCACGGCCTTCGGTCCGAGTGCATCAACTGCGATGTCGTTCGCACCGGCGAGCATGAACTGCTGGTCAACGCTCGAGCCGTTGAGATTCGCTCGACCGATCGTCCCGCTGTAGTTGGCCCAGTAGATGTGCGCACGGTCGATGGCGAGGCCGATCGGGCTGGTTGCCCCCGTGATGAAGCGTTGGTCAACCCCGCTCCCGTCGAGGTTCGCCCGCCCGATCGTGCCTGGAAGCCCGATCTTCCGGCCGAAGTTGCTCCAGTAGATGTGCGCGCTGTCGACCGCGATCCCGTCCGGTTCCGATGCGGGGAGAAAGTGCGGGTTCACCGCCGAGCCGTCGAGGTTCGCGCGCCCGATGGCGTTGCCGCCGCCCCAGTAGATGTGGCCGCCATCGACGGCGATCGCGAACGTGGCCGCGCTGAGTGTGATGAAGCTGCGATCCACGCCGGTGCCGTCGAGGTTCGCGCGCCCGATTGTGGAGGTGGTTCCGGTCTCGTCGGCCCAGTAGATGTGCGCTCCGTCCACCGCCAGCGCGTCGCCCGCCCCGGCTCTGACGAACGCGCGATCGAGTCCCGTGCCGTTGAGATTCTCACGGCCGATGGTGCCAGGCTCGGTGTAATCGCCGGTGAAGTAGATGTGCCCCGCGTCGACGGCGATACCCTGCGAGCCGGCGTGTGTGATGAAGTGTGCTTTAACGCCGCTGCCATCGAGATTCGCGCGAACGATCGGGGCACCGTTGCCCTGCCCTCCCGTCCAGTAGATATACGCGCGGGTCGGCGATGCCGCGCACAGCCAGACGAGCACAGTGAGCGGCGCTAGCGAAAGCCGCCGCCATGCGACCCCCCGGTGGGCTGATGATGAGCTCGGCGGTGGGTTGCACGTGTTCACGGCTTATCGCTCCCAGGCAGTGCCGTTCCAGCGCAGGATGAGGGTGCTGAACTTCGTTCTGCGGCGATTGCTGGCGCCGCCCACGGCCCAGGCGCCGCCGCCGGGCACAGCGGTCACAGTTGAGAGGTAGGCGGATGCTCCGGGGCTGGGGCTGGGCACCCGCCTCCAGACATCGCCGTTCCAGCGCAGGATGACCGTCGTCGTCGGGCTGTCGCCCTCGCCGCTCGAGCCCACGGCCCATGCGCCGTGGCCGGAAATACCACTGACGCCGCCCAGCTCGGTGCCGTGGCCTGGGGTGGGACTTAAGATCCGCTTCCACGCGCGACCGTTCCAGCGCTCGATCAGGCTCCTGCCGGGACCACACCCGCAGCCGCTGCTGCCGACCACCCACGCGTTGCGAGTGGACGTCACGGCCACGCCAGCCAAGAAGTCGGCGAGTCCCGACCCGGCGGAGGGACTCGGGCTGGGTACGCGCGTCCACGCCGTGCCGTTCCACCGCTCGATCAGCGTGTGTGCCCGTGCGGTGGTCCCGACGGCCCAGACGTTGCCGGCGGAGCTGGCGCCCACGGCGTCGAGGCTCCCACCGACTCCGGGACTCGGCACGTGCGTCCAGGCGATGCCGTCCCAGTGCAGGATCAGGGTCTTTTGTCCGGTGCTGCCGACAGCCCAGGCGTCATTCGCCGAGATGGCAGCCACGGCGCTCAGGGAGTCGTTGGCTCCCTGGCTCGGGCTCGGCACCTGCCTCCAGGCGACGCCGTCCCAGTGCAGGATCAGGGGCGTGACGTCGGCGCTGCCGACCGCCCAGACATCGCTCGCCGAGGTCGCCGCCACCGCGTTCAAATAGCTGCTGGCTCCCGAGCTCGGGCTGGGTACCCGCCGCCAGACATGCCCGTCCCAGTGCAGGATCAGCGTCTTCTGGTTGCCCGAGCTCCCCACGGCCCAGGCGTCGCCCGCGGCGATCGCCGTGACCCCGCGCAGAGTCCCGGCTGTCGTGAAGAAGCGCGTGGCGGGCCTGGAGCGAGGAATGGCGAAGAGGTTGACCGAGTCACGAGCTCGCGCCGGGGTGCCGCCATGGCTGGTCGCATGCGCGTCCGCGCCCGTGAGCGCCGATACGAGAAGGACGGCCAGCGTCCCGAGGACGAGCGAACTGCTCACGGCCCGGATGCCCCGCCAACGCGTGGATGGCCGCGTAGCGAATCGAGTTGGTTTCGAGAACACCGACGGGCTGGTGGGTCGCCAGCGTGCACCGCCGCATCGGGTATGAAGAGAGCGCAGGAGCCTCGCCCCCGGGACGTATCCGGTTGCCCCGCGAGTTACACCACTCTATACGCGTCCCGCATGTGCAGTCAATGTCAGGGCCGTACGGGGCCGCGCACCTCCCGAGCGTCAAAACGTCGTCCGCTCAGCGGACGGTGACACTCCAGCGACGCGGACGCGACGAACCATCTCGTCGCGAAGCGATCGCCGTCCTCGGCGGGCAGGTAGCCCATGTGGAGCAACCGCTCCCGGTTGGCGGGCGATCGTGCGCGGCGTAGCGCGCTGAGCTCGGAGTGCCTTTCAGCGTGGGTGAGTCATGCGCTGGTCAAGCGGATCGGTGCTGGCCTGGGCGCGTAAGGCTCTACCGATGACCAGGCGCTGGATCTCGCTTGTGCCCTCGAAGATCGTGTAGAGCTTGGCGTCGCGGTACCACTTCTCGACGGGGAAGTCCTTGATGTAGCCCCAGCCGCCCATGGTCTGGATGGCCTGCTCGCAGGCGCGCACGGCCACCTCCGACGCTTTCAGCTTCGACATCGATCCTTCGGCGTTCTCGAACGGGCGGCGTTGGGCCGCCAGCCAGGCCGCGCGCCAGGTCAGCAGACGCGCCGCATCGATGTCCGCGGCGAGGTCGGCGAGCGGGAATGCCACGCCCTGGTTCTCGATGATCGGCTGCCCGAACGCCTCGCGGCTGGCCGCGTAGTCGCGGGCGAACTCCAGAGCCGCGCGGGCGATGCCGATCGCCTGGGCGGCCACCATGGGGCGGGTGCGCTCAAATGCCCCCAGGGCCGCGGAGCTGCGGCGCTGGACGGCCGCCGCCGGACCACCTTCCTCGGTCGGCGCGACGGGCTTCTGTCCCTTTTCGGCCTCGCGGCCGCGGGCGATGCGCTCGTGGAGCCGGTCGAGGCCGCCGAGCAGCTGCTCGCCCGGGATCCGGCAGTTCTGGAGCACGATCTCGCCGGTGTGGGAGGCGCGGCAACCGAGCTTGTCGAGCTTGCGCAGCATTTCGAGCCCAGGCGTGCCCTTGGGCACGATGAACACGCCTTGGCCGCGATGCCCGGCATCGGGATCGACCGTGGCCACGACCACGTGCACGTCGGCGATGCCGCCGTTGCCGATGAACACCTTGTGGCCGTCGATCACCCAGTCGCTGCCGTCCTGCCGGGCGCGCGTCTGGATCGAACGCACGTCGCTGCCGCCGCTCGGTTCGGTGACCGCCAGGGCGGCCAGCTTGACCTCGTCGGGCGTGCCGAAGCACTGCGGCGCCCACTGGATGAGTTGCTCGTCGGTGGCGGCCTGCCGGATGGCCGCCAGGGCCAGCGCTGGGAGCACGATCGTCAAACCGATGCCCGCGCAGCCCCAGAACAGCTCCTCCATGAGGATGGGGAGCGAGAGGCCGGTGGGGTCCATCGAGAGTTGCGCATAGAGCTCCCACTGATAGAGCCCGTGCCGCGCCGCCTCCTCCAAAACCGGCCAGGGGAGCTCCTGGCGGCGGTCGTAGTCGGCGGCGACCGGGCGGATCACGTTCCGGGCGAAGGCGTGGGCCTTGTCGCGAAGCGCAACCTGCTCGTCTGTGAGATCAAAGCTGAGGCTCATCGGTCTACGTGCTCCGGGTCCGTGGGTGGATGGAGATCTTCCAGGGCGCGGCCCAGCGTGGCCAGCCCGTTCCATGCAGTCGGAAAGCCCGCGTAGACGGCGACCTGACGCAGGACCTCGCGAATCTCCTCCTCGCTCGCTCCCTGCCGTCGGGCGACCCGGACATATACGCCGAGTTGTCGCTGCTCGCCGAGGCACCCCAGCATGGCCACCGTGCATAACGACCGGGTCTTGGGATCGAGCACGTCCCCGGAGTAGACCTCGCCGTAGACGAAGTCCATGATGTAACGGTGCAGCTCCGGGTCGAGCTGCTCAAGGTAGTCGCGAGCGGCCTCGACGTTCTCCGAACCGAGGAACCGCGCGGCGACATCTGTGCCTGACTCGCTCATCGCGCCGCCTTGTGTTCGGCGACATAGCTCGCCGGATCGAACGAGACGCGGATGCCGGTCGAGGCGAACTTGCCCACCATCTCCCCATCGGCGAGAACGTCGGCCTCGGCCCAGACCAGACGGCCGCCGGCCCTGACGACGCGTGCCTCCGCGCGCAGTGTCTCGATCGTGTTGACGTTCACGGGACGGATGAAGCGAGCGAAGATGTCCACGGTGGTGATTGCGCTGCCCTGGATCTCCTGGTCGTCGAGCACCGACGTCGTGGCGGCGGCCATGGCAGCATCGGCCAGCGCCGTGACGACCCCGCCCTGGATGACCCCAAGGGGATTGCCGAGCTCCGCACCCGCCGCCATCTCATAAGTCGCTTCTCCGCGACCGAAGGCCACCAGGTTCATGCCCAGCGTGCTCGAGACCGGCGAGCGGAGCTCCCCGGTGCGTGTCTTATCCAACATCTGGTCGACGAAGTCGTGGCTCATCCGTTCCCTTTCTATGCCTAGGTTACTGAGAAGTAACATTACCCAACGGTAGCATCCTACAAACACATGAGAAAGCCATCGGGTCTGCCAGCCTCCGGGAAACGTCTAGCCCGCCCTGACCGCGAGCGTCTGATGCTGCGCGCTGCCGGCAATGCATTCGCCGCCCACGGTTTCCACGCCAGCTCGATGGACGAGATCGCCCGCGCCGCCGGGATCACCAAGCCGATGCTCTACCGGTACTTCGGCTCCAAGGAGGACCTGTACGCCGCCTACCTCCGGATCAGCGGCCACGAGCTCATCGACCGGGTGCGAGCCCCGCAGACACGCAACCAGCCGCCTCAGGCGCGCCTGCGCGCGGGGCTGCGAGGCTTTCTCACCTACGTCGAGGAGCATGCTGCCGGATGGACCGTGTTGCATGGAGAGACCACCGCGCCTACAGACGTGCACATCGCGCGCGAGATCACGGGCCTGCGTGCGCGCATCATCGCCATGCTCGCCACCCTCTTCGGCGACGACGCCGTCGCCCACGCCTTCGCCGGCGCGGCCGAATCACTGGCCACCTGGTGGCTGGGTCAGCCCGAACGATCGATCGACCAGGCGATCGACATCCTGATGAGCATCGCCCAAGCCGCGTCTGGCTTTGACCAATCAGACGAAAGCCGAGCCGACCAGCTTGACTGAAGCGGATCCTACGTAGGCCGCAACGGTCGAGCAACTCGATCGCTCTAGGCTCCCTGCTCTCGAGCCTCGACTTCACGACGGCGAGACTGCATGGATGCGCTGCTCCGCACGCGCTCACGCCCGGCAGCGTTGCGCCGGACCCCAGCACGGAGAGGATCCCCGGGAAAGCCGAGGCGAGATGTCATGACAATGCTCCTCTACGGGGCGCATGGCGACGGAAAAGCCAGAGTCGGACGATCAAGCCGCACAACACCACGACACCCGCCGTGTACAGCACAAGCCCTGAGCCTGCGTTGACGGTCACGAATCCACCGCTGGCCTGCTCCTGTGCCTTGCTCAGATCCGACCAGTTCGTCAGCGCGAGGAAGGTCAGAAACGCGACGACCGCTGTCGTGCCGAGCAGGCGTCGCCTTGACAGCGCTCCGGTGAGGAGCGGCCACGCGGCCACGACGGTGCAGATCACGAGAAACAGGAAGAGGACCACGCTGCCACCACCGGGATGGGCTGAGATACCGGTGATCCCGCCGACGCTCGCTTGGGCCCATGGCAGGAGCGAGCCGATGAACACGAGCAGCGCCCCACCGAGGAGCCACCAACCGTTCCGGGTCACCTGTCCCCACTGCGGCATTGCCATCGAGATCGATTGGCTCACGGGCGGACTGGATCCCGGCAAGTCGGCAGGCTTCTCGGCCGGTGGGTCGGCAACTAGTGAAGCGGCCCCCGTTGCGCTGGTCTCCGTGACCGGACGGCCGCACCGCGCACAAAATGCATCGGCACTCCCGACCCCACCCCCGCATTGCAAGCAAACTGACATTTCCCACCCCTCGTTTCTGATGGTTTGGGCGAACGTGCCGCGACCCGCGAGCGGGTCAGGCGTCGCTCGTTAACCTAGGTACTCGACCACGCCAGGTTGTTAGACGTGCACGACTAGGCGGCCCCGTTGTTGTAGGTGATGTCATCCCGGACCTGTCCAGCTGCCCTCTCCACGCCGGACGAGTTAGTGCCATGGAAGTGGCCGCTGAACGCGTAGGTGATCGTTGCCGGCCGAGACATAAAACGCACCCGATGGCATCTCGCCCGACCGCGAGGCCTGTCGATGATCCCAAAAGAGCACCGACGGACACTTGGCATCAGTCACGACCGGCCTCCTTCCTTGGGGACCCGGTGGGTATGGTCGTCGCGTCGAACGAGATTGATTCAGCGGCCTTCCGCCCAGAAGGCCTCACAAGCTAATCCGTCGAATGCGACTGCTCGCGACCTTATAGCTTTGTGGCAATCAGCGCAAGGGCCCATCGGCCCAACCGGCGTTCAGTGCGCGGGGCCCGCGCAATCTGGCCTGCACCACCTGGGACACCGGCAGCGAGTAGCGCAAGCGGCGCGGGAGTCGCCCGATGGCAGGGATCCCCAACGATGCGAGGCCGCGATCAGCGTGGGCCGGCGAGTGGCGCCGGCGGGAGCACTACTTGATTGTGTACTGGTAAGGCAGCGCGGCCACCTCATCGGCCTGCGGGTAGTTCACGAGTGCGTTTTGGATCGAGCCGAATTCGAAGTACGCCGTGTCATCGAGGTAGAGCGTGCCGGTGACGTTCGTGCCCGACGCTCCGCTCGGGGTGATCGTGACCGGAATCGTCCCGGTCTGGCCCGGAGGGATGGTGATCGGCTGGAACGAGCCAAGGCTCGTCGCCGGGTTCGCGCTGTCTGACTCCAGGTCGCCGGTCGGCGAGCTGACCGTATTGTCGAACGGGCTCGTGACCACGCTCGCCGACGTCGTGGCCGCCTCGGCCGGCGGACCGGTCGTCCCGAACGTGCCGTACTCGACCGGCAGCACGTCCCACTCGCCGGTCGCGATGGGGTTGTCGGCGAACGACAGGTATGCCGGGTTGCCGACCGTCGAGGCCAGATCCGGATCGCCACCGACGAACTGGGACTCGAACAGGAGCGGCGTCGCCCCGGTTGTCGTCGCCTGTGCCTGGAACTGCGTCGAATTCGTCGGCACGAGATACACGGGCAGGTTGTCGTTGACCGGCAGGTTGTCCGAGGCCCCGCTGACCGCACCGAGCGTGAACGGGGTGCTGCCGGGCAGCCGCGCGTCTACGAAGAACATCTCCGGCGCGGTTCCCGTGTTCTTCACGGTGACGTTATAGATGTGGGGCTGGCCGGCAGTCAGTTGCGTGGCGGGCGCATCCGGCAGCCCGCCGCTCGAGGCGGGTACCGCATGCTGGTTGACGTTCACCTCAAACCGCGAGGCGAGCGAGTTCCCGGACACCACGGGCGCGAACACCACGATCAACCTCCATCGGCCAGGAGGAGGGTTGAGCGTATGCAGCTGGGCGCCGATCTGGTCGTTGGGCGGCGAGGTCGCAGTCGCCCCCGGCACCATATTGGTGGCGTAGGCGACGGCCTCGCCCTGCGGATCGATCAGGTAGGCCCCGAACTGGTTTCCGGGATCCTGGACCGTGATCCTGGCGTTGAGCTCGGGCTGCCCGGCGGGCACGTCGAGCTGGTAGAAGAACTCCTGCCCACTGATCGGCGCGCGTCCGTTGCCGCCGGTCACCGTCCCGGAGAACGTCTGGTTGCCGGACGGAATCAGGCTGCGCAGCGTCACAGGCACAGTAGTCGACGTCGTCGACCCGCCGCGGGAGGGCGTGGCCGTCACGACGATCGCCCCACTCGTGTCGCCGGGCTGCGCGAGCGTTCTGGTCCTGACCTGGACGGCCACTGACCCGCCCGGAGCCAGCGTCGCGCCGGCGGGCGTAACGGTCCCGAAGGAGGTGTACCTGGCGACGCTGACGCCGAACAGCACCGGCCCGATGTAGCCGCCGGCGTCTGCGTCACGGCTGTAGACGTAGGCCGTCCACGTGCCGGCGGCCGGGTGCGCAATCTGGAGGTTGCCGTAGTTACCGAGGCCCTGCGGTCGCGAATCCCCGACGTAGATGCCGTTGGGGTCGATCAGCGTGATCCGCACCCGCGCGTTGAGCGATGCGGTCGGCGTCGCGCTGTGGAACGCCGCCGATGCGTTCAACCGATCCTCGCCTGCGGGCACCCGGAACACCAGCCGCTGGTAGTTGATCGGCACACCCGCGTAGTCGGGCGTCCGCGGATCGCTGCCGGACAGGGTGAACTGTGTGGTGAACAGCGATCGGTAGGCGCCGAGCGTGCGACCCGAGAACGTCAGATGCTGCGTCGAGCCGCTCTCGTTGGTGACGGTGTCGGTCAGGTTCTCGGCGGTGCCGGGCTGATCAACCGCGTTCAGCTGAGTCGGGCTCGTCGTGAGCACCCCGACATTGCGGCCCTCGCGGGAGCCGCCGCCCGCGGGCTGGTTGTCGTTCTCGGCCGCGAGCACGGCTTTGTACGCATCGACGCGACCGGAGCCCTGCTGGTCGGCGGGGGCGCCGATATCGTCGGTGTTCGAGACGATGAACTGCTTGACCTGCGCCGGCGTGGGCGGCGTCCCGCGGTGTGTCTTCTCGTAGGCCTGGATGACGAGCGCCGCGACGCCCGACGTCATCGGCGAGGACTGGCTCGTCCCGCCGAACGATTGAACCGGCGACCGGGCGCCGGTCAGGCTGGCGCAGCCAGCGAACTCGTCATGGTTCGTGGAGCACAGCGCCCAGTCGGACTCGCCGGGCGCGACCACGTCGATCGTGCGTCCGCGCTGGTCGAAGCCCGAGGAGCTCAGCGAGCTGATCTCGTCGTTACTCCATCCCTTGACCTCGGGGAACCGAGTCCCGCCGAAGCCGTCCTGGATGTAGTTCTGGTTGTCGGTCGAGGCGCCCGCCGAGATCACATTGGGATCGGTCGCCGCCTCGCCGGTCGTGTTCGTCACGCCGGCGTCGCCGCTCGATTCAACGACCGTGATGCCAGCCGCGACCGCCTGGTCGTCGGCCTGGGCGATCAGGTCGAGCGACCCTCCGTCGTCGGGATAGTTGTTGATCCCGAAGGACTCGTTCAGGACGTTGACGTGGGCAGTCGTAATCGCGTAGTCGATCGCCTCGAGGATCGACGAGTCCGGCGCGACGTTGGAGGCGCCGAAGGCGACGAGACCGACGAGGCTGGCGCCGGGAGCGACGCCCTCGATGCGGATTTTGCACGGACGGTTGAGCGGCAGCGCGCTGAAATGGCTGACGTCGTAGACCTCGCGGCCCTGCGCGGCGATTGCCGACGCGTCGCCGAAAGCCTCCGCGCCGCTGGTCGGCCCCGAGGTGCCGAAGCCGCTGAAGTCCTTGAAGTCGACGAACACGTGCTGGCCGTTGGGCCGGATGAAATCCGGATTGTTGGGATCCAAGGCGTCGGCGATCCAGCCGACAGTGACCCCGCTGCCGTCGATCCCCAGTGACCGCGCCGTCCTCGCGTGCGGGTTCTGGGACGCGACGCTCATCGTCTGTAGGGCCTCGGGCTCGAGCTGGACCTGGTCGGGGGGAGCACATGCACCGGGCAGCGGTGTGGTGCCGGCGCCGGAGGCGCTGCCGGCCGCTCCGGTCGTCGTCGGCGCAAGGTGGACGAGGCCGTTGGGAACGACCTCCTCCACAGCGGAATCGGACCTCAGCGACGTGACCTGCGCCGGTGACACGGTCGCCGATACCGCGTTGAGCGTCGTGAAGCTGTGCACGTTCTGCGCACGGTCGGCGGACAGCTCATGCAGCACCGGTCCTTGGAGGGAGGCGAGCGTCCGTCGGCGTGCCGCGAGCGCCAAGCGCGTCGCGGGCTGGGCACGGTCCTGGTTCTTGAAGACCACGATCACGCTCTGCGTCGGTGCCTGAGCCACCCCCGAGGCGGATGCCGACAGCACCGGTATCGACGCGAACAGAGATACCGCCCCAGCGGCGATCGTCAGCTTCAAGCGCATGCCCATCCCCACTACCTCCCACGTCGTAGCTCCGCTTCTACAAAACCGTGCGGGCAACCTATAACGGCATCGTGGCGGTGTCCAGCCAAGATCGTTGCGCAGATCGCCGCCAAGCGGCAGAAGGTTGTCGTCACGACAAGCGGCTCCGCGGGTGGCGGCCACCCGGAGGAGAGGATCAGCCCGTCACGACCCGGACTGTGAGCTCCCGATCACCGTCGAGCCAGGCGGAGCCTTGCACCCGAGAGCACCACGGCCCGCCGCGCGCTCGCCAGAACGGAGCACGATGGCGGTGAGGTACGGTCTTGATCGTGCCTGAGTCGCTGGCCGCTGTCGGCAGCTGGGATCTGTTGGTGAGCCCGTGGCACCTCGAGGAACGCATCGAGGGCTTCCCGGTCCCAGCGGGTGCGGTCGTGCTGCCTGCATCGGCGGATCAGGCGCAGACCGAGCTGGGACGGCTGGCCGCTCGGTATGGCGCTGTGGCCGACCGCACCGCACGAGCGGATCGTCCGCTCGTGCTTGCGTGCGACTGTCTTACGACAGTCGGGATTCTCGCCGGTGTGCAGCGCCGGCGCGGAAACCTGTCGATCATCTGGCTTGACGCGCACGGCGACTTCAACACGCCGGAGATCTCGGTCAGCGGATATCTCGCCGGAATGTCGTTGGCGGCCGCGACCGGTCGGGTTCCCCAGCTCGTCGGCGAGCCGGTCGGGCTGCGGGCGGTCCCGGACGAGCGCTGTCTGCTGATCGGAGCGAGGGATCTCGATCCCGCCGAGGGCGAGGCGCTCGCGGTCAGTCGCGTCAAACGCGTCGCCGCCGATCCCGACGCGCTACGCGCCGTACTGCAGAAGCAGTCCCCAACGGATGTCTACCTCCACCTCGACGTCGACATCGTCGACGGCAGCGATCTACCCGGCCTGCGCTTCCCCGCCCCGGACGGTCCGACCTTGTCGATCCTCGAGGACTGTCTCGCCCAGATCGTTGACTGCGCGCCACCGGCGGCCGCGTGTATCTCCTGCGCCTGGGAATCGGCACGGATCGCGGACCCATCGAGTTTGCGCGCGATCTGCCGGCTCGCCGACGTGATCGGAGCGGACGTGCAGTGGCCGCCCCCTCTCGCGGCTTGACCACCCAGCGGCACCTCGACGGGACGTGAGGACCAGTCAGCCCCGGATCCGTTCTTGACATGTCCCTCGGTCGCCTGCCAGATCTGGACCTCGAGAGCGAGCGCGACGAACGAAGTGTTCAGTCGGCGATGCCGTCGTCGCCGAAGCGCTCGCCAGGCGCCGCGACCCTCAGACGAGAGAAGCAGCCGCCGCGGCGGCAGTCTCGAAGACTTGTTTCCGCGCAACGAGGTGGCGCTCGTCTGTAAGGGCGGACCAGTCGGCAATCGCGAAGCTGTCGTCAATGAGCCGGACCACTTCTTCGACAACTTCCCCGGTCGGCGCATGAGGCTTGCCGCAGAGCCCCGGCAGTGGCTCCGCCACGAAAGCGCCTCGGTTAGGATCGCTAGTGGTGACAGAGAGGCGGATCAGGCGTCGCGAGGCGCTGCTGGCGGGGGTGGGCGCGGCTGCTGGGGGGCTGGTGGCCTCGGATGGTCCGGCTGAGGCTAGATCGCGGCCGCGACGGCGTGGGTCGCGGATGTACGACGTGGTTGTGGTCGGTGCCGGTCTGGCGGGCTTGAGTGCGGCGACAGCGATCCGCGGGGCCGGCCGCTCGGTGCTGGTGCTTGAGGCGCGGCGACGGGTGGGTGGGCGGAACCTCGACCACCCGCTCGGGGCGAGCAAGGTGGTGGAGCTCGGCGGCGAGTGGACGGGGCCGGGTCAGGATCGCGTGCAGGCGCTCGCGCGTTCCCTTGGCGTCGCGATGTTCCCGACGTACTCGGCAGGGGACAGTGTCTACTACTCCGACGGGCAGCTGCATCGCTATAGCGGGGACATCCCGCCGGCGGACCCGCTCGCGCTGGTCGAGCTCGAGACCGCGATTGTGGCGTTTAACAAGATGGCGGCGTCGGTGCCGGCAGATGCTCCGTGGACTGCGCCGCAGGCGAGAGCATGGGATCAGATGACGATCGAGACCTGGATCGAGCAGCATCTCACGAGTGCGCAGGCCCGGAATCTCGCCGGATTGGGCGTGCGAGGTGTCTATGGCGAGGATCCCGATCAGATCTCGCTGCTTGATCTGCTCGCCGCGATCACTGGCGTCGGTGGTGACTTCAACACGCTGGTCGGCTCGGCGCAGAGCATCCGCTTCGTCGGCGGCCCGCAGCAGCTGTCCAAGCGGCTGGCGGAGCGCCTTGGTCATCACCTGCGCGTTGGCGTGGATGTCACGGCAGTCGAGCAGCGCGGGCGCGCCGTTACCGTCCACTCGGAGACGGAGAGCTTCAGCTGCCGCCGCGCAATCCTCACCGTTCCGAAAACGCTCCTCGGGCGGCTGCGGTTCGCTCCGGCACTCCCACCTGCCCTTGACCAGATCCTCCAGCGCCAGCCGATGGGTTCGGTGCTCAAGATCAATGCGATCTACCGCAGGCCGTTTTGGCGCGACGCGGGGCTGAGCGGCTCGGCAACCTCCGACGTCGGTCCGATCCGGATCACCTATGACAATTCCCCGCCCGACGGCCATCCGGGTGTGCTCGTTGGGTTCATGGAGGGCAGCGATAGCCGCGGCTTCTACGGAGCCTCACCTGGCGCCCGACGGGCCGCGGCGCTGCAGTGCTTCGCACAGTACTTCGGCCCGCAGGCACTCAGACCGGTCGCCTACCTCGACTTGATGTGGGCGACGGAGCCGTATTCACGCGGGGCATACGGCAGTTTCAACCCGCCCGGCGTCTTGACATCGCTCAAGAATCCGCTCGACACGCCGTTCGGTGCTGTGCACTACGCGAGCGCGGACAACTCGCCACAGTGGCCGGGCTACATGGACGGCGCTATCCGCTCCGGCGAACACGTGGCAGCCCGGGTGCTCGCTGAGCTCTGAGGCCTGAGCGCCGCCGTATCAGCGGCATAGTTCAGGCTGACCGTCTCGCTCGCACGCCAACGTTCCTGTCCGGACAAGCTTGCATCGGGGAGGGTTACGTTGCGGCGAGACGTTCGCCCCTTCGGCGCATAGCGGGGGTCCAGAGATAGGGGGTTGTTGTCAAGGCTTCGGCGACGGAGCGCCGCGTCAGCGAACGCTGATCAGGTCCGCGACGAAGACGAAAGCCTCGTCGGGCCGATTGCCCGTCCGCGCGCCAGGGCTCGGTGTGGTGCCTCAGGACTATGAGCAAATCGAAGCTCGCCTTCCGATCTGGGCTTACAGCAGCCACGATTTCGAGCGGCGGATCGCCCGAAGGTGCTGTCCCTTCCGGACAGGAGCAGTGATTTCATCCATCCGCCCAAGACGACCGCTCGCAGCGGGGAAGCGGCGGTGAGCGGTCGTCTCGGCCCGGGCGAAATCATGGCGCCGGCCGTCGTCCTTCTCAGCAGCGAAGCTCTCGTCAGCCGGCGTTGAACAGAGCCGCCGGCAGATTGTCGGGCTTGCTCACGCACCGTAGGTAGATGCAACCGTAGCTTTCGCTATCTGCGCCGGCGGCCGTAGGATCGGAGCATTCTCTGTCAAGGAGGTGTGGCGTGCCGCGGTATGTGATCGAGCGTGATTTCGGGTTGGTTGGCGAGGAGGACATGCAGGAGGTGGCTGTGCGATCGAAGGCGACCGGGCTCGAGCACTTCCCGGACATCAAGTGGGAGCACAGCCACGTATGCAGCGACGACAAGGGGGCGATCAGGAGCTTCTGCGTCTACAGCGCCCCGAGCGCCGACCGCGTGCGCGAGCACGCTGATCGCGTGGGTGGCCACGCGGTGGTCAACGTCTATGAAATTGTCGGGGACATCACCCCGGAGGAGGTCAAGCTCTGATCGCTGATCGGGTCCGTTGAGGGTGCGACGGGGTCGGCCCGCGTCTCGGGGCGAGGAGTGTCAGCGATGGCGTGCCACAGGGCCTGGTAGGCCAGCGCTCTCTTGAGCGCCAGGATCCGCCGCCGCTCGTGCTCGGGCGGCAGTAGCGACAGTGCGCGTGTGAACAGGTCGACTGCTTCGGCGTAGGCCAGATGGGCGGTCGCCTGCTCGGCAGCACGGGTGGCGTAGTCGAGAGCGTGCTCGCGGTCGACGGTTGGCATCGCTTCGCAAAGGTGGTGGGCGATCTCGGAGAGGGCCGTCTCGCCGCGGGACGCTTCCAGCGCCTCGGCGACGCGGCCATGGATCCGGCGTCGGTGCGCGCGGCTGAGACGCTCCAGCAGTGTGCGGCGCACCAGCGCGTGCGAGAACGCGAAGCGCTCGCGCTGGCGGTCGCTGGGCGCAAGCTCGAGCACGAGCCCGGCGGCTAGCGCCTCGTCCAGCGACGCTGCGAGGTCCTCGCCTTCCAGATCGCTGATCCGCTCGAGCGGCTCAAGCTCGAACTCGCCTCCGATCACGGCCGCCACAATGAGCAGCCTGACACAGGCCTCGTCGAGCGGCGCGAGGCGAAGGTCGATCACCTCGCGGACGCTCTCGGGCAGGCCGGCGCGCGCGAGCGAGAGCACCCCGCCGCTGCGGTCAGACTCGCTGAGGTGGCGCACGATCTCCTGCACAAAGAACGGGTTCCCGGCGGCCTCGGTGCGGATCGCGTACACCAGCTCGGCCGACAGCTTCCGGCCGGTCAGGCTGCGAGACAGCGCCGCGACGTCGTCGTCGAGCAGCCAGCTGAGCGTCATCCGCTGGAGCAGTCCCTGCTGGGTGAGGCGCTGCAGTGCCTGCGCCAGCGGACCTCCGGGCGTCAGCTCGGTCTGCCGCTGGGTGGCGAGCACGAGCAGGCGCATCTCCGGATGCGACTCGAGCATGTGGCGCAGCAGCGCCACCGAGGACTGGTCGGCCCAGTGGAGGTCGTCAAGCACCAGCAGGGCCGGTGCATCCGCGGACAGCTCAGCGAGCAGCGAGGCAACCGCGTCGAACAGTCGATATAGCCTGGGGCATCGGCGGTAAGCCGCTGAGTACCGAGGACGTCAAGGCGCTGGCCGCCGGCGCGCCCGCCTGACCAAAAGCGATGCGCCGGCAGGCCCGCCCGGCCTGCCGGCCAGCTTCACAACACCTGGGAGCGAGAACGATGACCACCTACATGCTTGACAGCAGGGCGGAGCGAAGCGGCATGGAGCGCAGCGCACAGCTGGGAGTGCGACGCATGCGTGAGATGCGTTAGCACTCTGGCAGCGTGGCCGAAATGCCCACGCTGGACGGCGTCCGAGTGGGCATGTCGGTCAGCTGGCGAGCCGGGGAGGGCTGTCCGGCAGCGCCCAGATGGGGTCGAGAACAACTCAGCCGGGGCCGCCGTTTCCCGAGGCGATCGAGCTGCTGACAATCTGCTCTTCGCACGTTTTGCTCGCTGTCGATAACCACGCCGGCTCGTTGCTTTGGGTGTCGGCATTGATGCTCTTGGCAGCGGACAGTGTCGTGATGCCGTGGGCCTGAAGCGCCGGGTCGAGGCAGTCGAGGACCTGGGTGGCCTGCGCAGCTGAGGCGCCGCCATTCTCGGCTTCGCTGACCAGGAACGCCGTAGCAGCTGGTGTCATCGTTTTCGGGGTGCTGTTGCCGCAGGCGCTGACGCTGAGCAACGTGAGTCCGCAAGCCAACACGGCGATGAACCGTCGCTTGAGCCCGAGCCGATCCCCGGCCGGGAGCCCCCTCCGTGGGGAGCCATGATTGCTGGGCGCGTACGTCTCTTGTGGCTGTTCCTGCATGGTGGTCCCTTCTGTGGTTGGATCGCCGCGTCGACATCGCTCGTAAGACCCGCTGCGCACGGGCGTACGTTGGCTAGCTGGCACGGACACGATTTGGACTGGGATGTCGGGTGGGTTTTGAGTGTCAGCGCTCGGTCGCTCCGGTCAAACCCCGCGTCCGCGCGGGTCGGCGGAGGGAAAGCCAGAGTCGAACGATCAGAACGCACAACACCACAACGCCGACGGTGTAAAGCGCAAGCCCGGAGCCCGCGGTGACGCTGACGGTCTCGAATCCACCTCCGAGCGCCGCAGCCTGCTTCTGAACGCTGTTCAAGTCCGACCAATTCGTTACCGCGAAGAGGGCCAGAAGCGTGGCGGCCGCCGACGCGCCGATGAGCCGCCGCTTTGGCAGCCCGCCTGTCAGAAGAGGCCACCCGGCCGCAACAACGGCGATCGCCAGCACCATGAAGACGATCACGCCGCCGCCACCGGGATGAGATGAGACGCTGCTGTACCCGTCAACGCTCTGCTGGGCCCACGGCAACAGCGAACCGATGAACACCAACGCCGCGCCGCCGAGGAGCCACCACCCCTTCGTGGTCACTTGCCCCCACTGAGGCATAAGCGCCGCGGTCGACCGTGCCGACGCCGGACCGGACGCTCGGGCGCCGGCACCCTCCCCGGACGCAGGGTCCGAAACCGATGGCCCGGACGAGAGCCGACCGACTTGCGTGACATGCAGGCTGCACCGCGCGCAAACGCCGTCAGCAGCCGTAACCGCACCACCGCACTGCGTACAAGTTGGCATTGCATACCTCCACTTTCTAGGATCTCTCATTTCAAAGCCTCGGCGAAGTCAGTTCATCTCAGTCGGGGGTGACGAAGGCGTGTGGAGCTCAACGCCGGAAACTGGGAAGCACTGACCGCCTCGGGTAGTGCCCTCCGGAGGTCGGACCGAGCGGATCGCCGGAGGTCGGACCGAACCGATCGCCGGAGGTCGGACCGAACCGATCGCCGGAGGTCGGACCGAACGGAGCGCCGGAGATCGGACCGAACGGAGCGCCGGAGATCGGACCGAACGGAGCGCCGGAGATCGGACCGAACGGAGCGCCGGAGGCCGGGCTGGTAATGCGAGATTTCCGATCGCGCCGGGGCGCCGTGTGGGATCGCGTTCGCGAGAGCGGTCGCTTCAGTGAGCACTGCGTTACCGCCGGCGGCCGACGCGATCGAGACGGCGAACACGGCGACTTTGAGCTTCATGCTGGACATTTGTCCTCCCTTCGTGGCTGCCGGGTTGCCCGGGTCAGCGGTTGCTATGACGTTGGGAAGGATCGATTGGGGCGCTCAGTGAAGGCTCATGATCGGCTCAATCGGTGGTTGAGCGACCGGTGCGCCACCTCGCGTTCGGGTGGGAGCTGGGCGAGTAGACTGGCCGGTGTTCGCTGCCGATGGCGCTGGGGGTGATGGTGGTCGAGTACCGGGTTCTCGGGCCGTTGGAGGTCGTCGGTGCCGACGGCCCGGTTGCGCTCGGGAGCGTTCAGCAGCGGGCGGTGCTGGCGGTACTCCTCGTTCATGCACCTGAGGTGGTGTCGGTTGACCGGTTGATCGATGAGCTGTGGGGGGAGCGGCCGCCGGCGACCGCCGCGCACGCGGTTCAGGTGCACGTGTCGGCGATCCGCAAGACCCTTCGCACCGCGGGTGCAGGCGGCGGGATCGGTGTGACCCGGTCCGGGTCGGGGTACGCGATCGAGGTTGATCCTGAGCGGGTTGACGCGACCCGGTTCGAGGAGTTGATCGCGGGCGCGCAGCGAGTGCTCCCGGACGCGCCGGCGGTCGCGCGCGACCGGTTTGAGGAGGCTCTGGGGCTGTGGCGCGGGCGGCCGCTGGCCGAGTTCGACTTCGCGTTCGCGGGTCGTGAGCGTGGGCGTCTTGAGGAGCTGCGCGCGGTCGCGCTCGAGGGAGTGGTGGAAGCGCGGCTTGCGTGCGGGGAGAACCGCGAGGTGATCGGCACGATCACCGGGCTGGTGGCGTCGAACCCGTTGCGGGAAGGACCGCGCCGATTGTTGATGCTCGCGTTATACCGGGCCGGTCGTCACGCCGAGGCGCTCGCGGTGTATCGCGATACGTGCGAGGCCCTTGACGAGATCGGTTTGCAGCCCGGGCCGGAGCTTCGGCAGCTTGAACAGGCGATCCTCCAGCACGACGAGTCGCTCAGAACGGCAGGCGGTGCAGCAGACACCGGGAGCCGGCAGGGCAAGATGCGCGCTGACCAGTCGGCTCCTGCCGCCGGCAGCGATCGGGGCGTGCCAGCGGTTTCTCGCCCGCCCGACGCACAGACGCCGGGTCCAACGGCGCTCACCGAGTTGCGCCTGGCGTCGGTGATGTATGTCGACCTGGTGGGATTCGCGACGTTGGCCGAACCGCTCAGGCCGGACGACGAGGCCGATTTGTTGCGGCGCTACTTCGAGTCGGCGCGGACGGTCGTCGATCGCTACGGGGGGAGGATCCATTCGCTCGCCGGGGACGCGGTGATGGCCGTGTGGGGCGTGCCGTCGGCACGTGAGGACGATGCGGAACGAGCGGTGCGAGCAGCGCTTGAGATCGTCGACACGGCCAGGACGTTTGGCGAGCAGGTCGGAGCGCTTGGTCTGCGAGGACGGGCGGGAGTCGTGACGGGCCAGGTCGCCGCGGTCGAGAATCCCGCCGGCGAGGTTCTCGTCGTCGGCGAGCCGGTCAATGCGGCCGCGCGGGTGCCGTCGACCGCTGACGCCGGGGCGGTGTTGGTCGATGAGGTCACTCGCGAGCTGACGGCGGCGGCGATTGTGTTTGAGGATGCCGGCGCGCAGTCCGTTATCGGCAGGGCGGGGCGGTTGAGGCTGTGGCGTGCCGTGCGTGTGGTCGCTCTGGTTGGAGGTGCACAACGCGAGCCGTTGCTGGAGTCGTCGTTCGTCGGCCGAGATGCCGACCTGCGCTTGCTCATCGCGTCGTTCCACAGTGCCCTGGAGCGACGCTCGGCCCGGCTGGTGGCGGTCAGCGGTGAGGCCGGCATCGGCAAGTCAAGGTTGCGTTGGGAGTTCATGAAGTACACCGATGGGCTGGCCGATCAGTTTCTGTGGCACTCGGGCCGCTGCCCGCCGTTCGGGGACGGGGTCGCCTACTGGCCGCTGGTGGAGATGGTTCGCCAACGACTCGGGATCCCCGAGGACGCGTCAGCTGCCGACGCGGCGAGGAAGCTGCGCGGGGGACTTCAGCGGTGGGTGGCAGACGCAACCCAGCGTGAGTTTCTCGCTCCCCGCTTGGGGGCGTTGCTCGCCGTCGCCGAGCTGGGGTTGAGTCGTGCCGAGTTGTTCGCCGGCTGGAGGCTGTTCTTCGAGCAGCTCGCTACCCATGAGCCGGTGGCATTGGTGTTCGAGGATCTGCAATGGGCCGAGGAGGGGATGCTCGACTTCATCGAGCACGTCCTCGAGTGGTCGGCCAAGAGCCCGATCTTCATCCTCACACTCGCCCGGGCGGATCTCGAGGCGCGCCGCGGGGGGTGGCCGGCCGTTCACCGCGCGACGACGCAGATCCGGCTCGACTCGCTTGCCGATGGGGCGATCGGCGACCTGCTCGACGAACTCGTGGACGGCCTCCCGCGCGCGGCACGCGAACGGATCATGACCAGGGCGCAAGGCGTTCCGCTGTACGTCACCGAGACGGTGCGCATGCTCGCCTCCCGCGGTGTGCTGCAGGAGCGCGACGGCCGGTTCGTGCTGGCGGGCGAACTGCGAGAGCTCGATGTACCGGCCAGCCTCAGCTCGCTGCTGGCGGCCCGGTTGGACGCGCTGGCACCCGCCGAGCGTGCATTCGTGAGAGCGATGTCGGTACTTGGCGGCTCGTTCTCCCGATCGACCGCCGTCGCGCTCGGCGACCTGCCCGAGGGCCAGGTCGACGACCTGCTGTCCACGCTCGTTCGTAAACAGGTGCTGATGATCCGCGCCGACCCGCTCTCGCCGGACCGCGGTCAGTACACGTTCGCGCAGGGGCTGCTGCGGCAGGTCGCCTACGAGATGCTCTCCCGCCGGGAACGAAAGCCCCGTCATCTCGCTGCGGCCGAGCACCTCCGCCGCCTGTTCGCGAACGACGGTGAGGACGTGGCGGAGATGATCGCCGCGCACTATCTTGAAGCGTGGCGCGCCGCCACAGGCGACCCGGATATCGAGCGACTGCGCGCGGACACGATCGCAGCGCAGCGCCGCGCGGCGCAGCGCGCAGCGACGGTCGGCGCCCCGGACGCGGCCGAGCGGGCCTACCGGGCGGCACGCGAGATCGAGTCCGATGACGCCGAGCGCGCGGCGCTGACCCAGGCGGCCGGGCGCATGGCGTGGCAGTCAGGCCGCGCCGAGGCGGCGCTGGAACTATTCGAGGAAGCGTCGGCTGCGCACACGGCCGCCGGTCGAAAGCTTGACGTCGCGCGGACCGCGATCGATGTCGGCAGAGCCCTGACCCGACTCGGCCGTCCCCGCGGCGCGGTCGACCGGCTCGCCGACGCGGTCGAGGTCTTGGCCGCAGAACCACGGCTCGAGGAGGAGCTGGCCATGGCGTACTGCTGGCTCGGCCGCGCGCTCACCGAGATCTCGGAGCACGAGGGGGCCAGCGCTGCCGCCGACGCCGCACTGGCGATCGCGCAGGCGCACACCCTCCCGATCGTATGGAGCGAAGCGCTCGAGACGAAGGGCCTGATCTGCCTCACGACGGGTCGGATCCATCAAGCTCGGCGGGAGTTCGACGCTGCGGTCGAGATCGCCGCTCGACACGATCTCACCGACCTGGCTGCACGTCTGCTCGGCAACGCCGGAAACCTCGCGTATCTGTGGGACCTACCCGGCGCCGCGGCACAGTCCCAGGCGGCAATCGAAGCGGATCGCCGCCGCGGCGATCGACACCTCGAGGGCCTATCTGTCAGCAACCTGATCGCCGTGCACCTGCTCGCCGGCCGCTGGCAGGAGGCCGACCGTATCGCGGCGGAGTTCCTCGATGAGGACGACGACCGCGCTGGCGCCAAGCCCATCCACTACATGCTCTCGATCCTGCTCGCCCTGCGCGGCGAGGGCGATGCCGCCAACGCGAGACTCGACCGGATCGCCGCCTGGGAGCACGCCGAAGCCGCGGAGCTACGTGCGGTTCACGCCGCGGTGATGATCTGCCTGGCGCTCGCGGAGGGCAGGACTGCCGACGCCCTGGAGCGGGGATGGAGCATGCTCCCCGGCACGATCGCCACGCTCGGCGTCGCACACGATGCGGTTCGGCACGCGTGGCCGGACACGCTGCAGGCAGCCATCCAGAGCGGACATCTCGAGCGCGCTCAGGCCGTCCTATCCCTCCTGGCTACCCGCCCGAAGAACGACATCCCGCCGTATCTGCTCGTGCATCTCGCCCGCGGTCAAGCGCTCACGGCCGCCGCCGAGGGACGGCATGACGCCGTCGAGAGTGACCTGCGCGCGGCGATCGACGGCTTTCGCGAGCTCGGCTATCGCTACTGGCTCGCGGTCGCGCAAACGGATCTCGCCATCTGGCTTCGGAGCCGGGGACGCCGCGGCGAGGCCGCGACGCCACTCACGGAGGCGATCGAGGCGCTGCAAGCGATCGGTGCCGGCCCAGCCCTCGCCCGCGCGCGAGCCCAGATCCGCGCGGTCAGCACCCCGCTCGCCGGCTAAGTGGTCGCGTCGGCGGCGGCGCCCACCACACCGGGCGCTTACATGAACGCCAAGCCTCGCAGCGCCCGGCTGGGCCGGGGTCCGCATCAGAGCGCTACCGCTCATCCCGTAGCCCGCTCCTCGACCCTACCGCTGGACGCCTGTTCAGGTCACGGTGGGGTCGCTACCGCGCTTCGCGTGGAGAGGGAGTCAGATCCACAGTCCCGGAATGGCGACTTTGCACCTCCCGGTGGCGCCGCTACGGGCCGGCCTCCGCGAGAACGAGGTGTTCAGCCGCATGCCGCGGAAAGATGCCGATGGACCACCTGCGCGACTGCATCGGGCGCTTCACGGTGGGGGAAATGCCCCACACCGTCAAGCAGTACCCGACGGTAGCTAGCGAAGTACCGCTCCAAGTCCGACGAGCCGGCCGGCTCGTCACATCGGTCCTCCCCGCCTTGGATCATCAGCGTCGGGATCTCGATGTACTCCACCTGCGCCAAGCGCTGAGCCAATGGCTCATAGCGCAGGTCGCGCCGCTCGTCGGTGAGAAACCGCGAGCGGTAGGCGTTGAGGGTGATCGCGACCCAGTCTGGGTTCTTGAAACTCTCGGCGGTAGCAGCGAACTCATTGTCGTCAAACCAGCCAGGTGGGCTCCAGGTATCCCACTGGATTCGCGCGAAGCCGATCGGCTCGGCAGCCACAGCGCGCGCGCCGGCGTCGAGGTACATCAGCCACTGGTACCAGAAGGCACGTGCCTGTTCGAACGGGGGGATCGTGAACACACCTCGCGGCTGATAGGGGAGCGCCAAGGCGACAACCGCGCTGACGCGCTGGGGCGCGACTGCGGCGAGCGTGTACGCAGCCCGTGCGCCCCAGTCATGTCCCACAACCGCCACGCGATCGAGGGCAAGGACGTCCAGCAGATCGAGCGCATCAGCAGCCAGCGCTACCCCGCGCCCATCGCGCGGCGTGGAAGCTGAGCGGAATCGCGTCGCGCCGAACCCGCGCAGCGCCGGAACGATCGTGCGCCAGCCACGCTGCTGCAGCCGCTGTGCGACGGGCCGCCAGCCGCGCGGCGCGTCAGGCCACCCGTGCAACAAAAGCACCGGCGAACCATCAGCCGGGCCTTCATCCTCGAATTCGACCTCCAGAACGTCGGTCTCGGCCAAACGCACGATGTGCTTTCTACCATCGCCAGCACCGCTCTTCGTCGCCGAAGCGGGACTCAGTCCGTCGGCTCGAGCGGATCGGCCACACCGCCAGGTTCACGCAGGAGCAGCAGTCCACGACAACCCGAGCGAGTCGGCGAGGCTTCTGCTTCCGGACCCGGCCCGTCTGAGGCTGGATCAAGGTCAGACAGTTGCCCGCGACAGTTGCCCGACGTGCTTGTGCCATGCAGCGACAGTCACGAGAGGGCTAATTAGCAGGCTCTTTGTCCAAGCGGACGACGGGCCTCGAACCCGCGACCTTCGGCTTGGGAAGCCGACGCTCTACCAACTGAGCTACGTCCGCGCGCCCCCAAGGCTATCGAGGACAAAGGCCTCGGCGCCATTGGTAGCGTTGGCCGCAGAGAGGGCTGGCGAACGGGTGGGAGGGCTGTGACCGCTCAGACAATCGACGAGGTGGTGGCTCGTATGCAGGGCCTCGACCAGACGCTGCCGCCGAGCGATGGCGTGCGCTGGTTCAACCGTCTCTATCTCGACGTCACGCTGGCCGTGCGGCAGTACTGCCAGACGGGCACGCTGGCGGCGCCGCCGTTCCTCGAGGACCTCGACATCTACTTCGCCAATCTGTTCTTCGCCGCCTTCGATGCGGCGGCGGCCGGCCAGCCTGTGCCGAGGTGCTGGACGCCGATGTTCAACGCCCGCCACGACGCGCGGATCGCGCCGCTGCAGTTCGCCGTGGCGGGGATGAACGCCCACATCGGCCATGACCTCGCTCTCGGGGTCATCCAGACATGCGAGAACCTCGGCGTCGCTCCCACGAGCGGATCGCCTCAGCACCAGGACTACGACGCGGTCAACTCGATCCTCGCCGCGGTCGAAGCTCAGACGAAGCAGTGGCTGCTCACCGGCGCGATCAAGGAGCTCGATCACGACGTCGCGCCGGTCGACGACACGGTCGCCATCTGGAGCATCGAGGCCGCGCGCGATGCGGCCTGGGTGCGGGCGGAGGTGGTCTGGCACGTGCGCGGCATCCCCGAGCTCTTCAACACGTACTTCGCCGCGCTCGACGCCACCGTGGGCATGGAGTGCCGGGCCCTCCTCCTCCCCCGCCTCGGCTGAGCGTCTCGCTGCTGGGAGCGCGCTCGTATTACCCTTGAGGTCTCCGATGCGCCGCTTTCTCCTGCCCGCGCTGGTGCTACTCGCCGCGGTGGCGCTCCTCTCGCTGCTCGCCTTCGGGGTGGCCAACCAGGGCACAAACTCGTCGATCGACTCCCAGGTCGCTCACGGCCACTATCCGCCCGCGCCCGACGCGACTCTCGCGCTGCCGAACCTCGGTGCCGCCGGGAGACGGAGCCTCGCCTCGCTCCGGGGCAAGGTGGTCGTGGTCAACGTGTTCGCCTCTTGGTGCGGACCGTGCGCGGCCGAGGCCCCGATCCTCGAGCACGAGCAGAGCCTCCTTCGGGCACACGGCGGGACGGTCCTCGGCGTCACCTACCTCGATAACTCCAACGACTCCGAGAGCTTCGTCCACCAGTGGCACATCACCTATCCGGTCGTGCGCGACGTCGCCGGGAACCTCGTCCGCTCGTTCGGGACCACGGGCGTGCCCGAGACATTCATCATCAATCGCCAGGGCCGCATCCAGGCCCTGCGCCGGCTCCAACTCACCGGTAACTGGCTCTCCCAGGCGCTCACGCCGATCCTCGCGGAGCGCTCATGAGCAAGCGGCCCGCCGTCGTGGCCATTCTCGCCTCCGCCTGCCTGGCCCTCGCCTCCGCCTGCCTGGCCCTCGCGCCCGCCGCCGCCCCGGCCGCCGCGCCGCGGGCCTCGCTCACCGACATCGAGCAGGACGTCATGTGCCCCTCGTGCCGGGAGCCCCTCATGGCTGCCCAGTCCCCGCAGGCCCAGTTCGAGCGCGACTACATCCGCGGTCTCATCTCCCACGGCCTGACCAAGCCCCAGATCGAGCGCGAGCTCGTGGCTCAGTACGGACCGGCCGTGCTCGGCAAGCCGCCGGCGAGCGGGTTCGACCTTACCGTGTATCTCATCCCCGCGGCCATCATCGCGGCCGGATTGGCCGTGCTCGCGTTCGTTCTACCGCAATGGCGCCGCGGAGCGAAGGCGCGCGCCGCAGCATCCCGGACGGCCGTGCCCACGCTCAGTGCGGGCGACGCGCGCCGCCTCGACGACGACCTCGCTCGCTACAAGGGCTGAAGCGCTACATGGCCTCGGGAGCCGAGACCCCGAGCAGCCCGAGCGTGAGCGCGATCACGCCCTGAGTCGCCGACGAGAGCGCGATGCGGAAGCTCTCGAGTTCGGGAGGATCGGCGCCGATCACCTTGCACTGCTCGTAGAAGGTGGTGAACTCCTGGGCGAGGGCGAGGGCGTAGACCGCCATCCGGTGGGGCGCCCGCCGCGTCGCCGACTCGACGATCTCCTCGGGGAAGGCGGAGAGTTGCTTGATGAGCGCGCGCTCGCTGGGGTGGAGCTTCCCCGTCCCCCACCCCCCCGGGTCCCCGGCGGCGCCGCGGCGCTCGGCGTCGAGGCGGCCGAGCATCGAGGCGATACGCGCGTGGGCGTACTGGATGTAGTAGACGGGGTTCTCCCGCGACTGCTTGCGGGCGAGCTCGATGTCGAGGTCGAGCGTGCGGTCATGGGAGCTGCGCAGCATGAAGAAGCGGGTCGCGTCCACGCCGATGTCGTCGAGCAGGGCGTCGAGCGTGACGAACTCCCCGCGGCGCTTGGACATGGCCGAGCTCTCACCCCCAGAGATGAGGTGCACGAACTGGATGAGGGGGATGTCGAGCGTGTCGGGATCGGCCCCGAGCGCCTGGACGACGCGCTTCATCGTCTTGGCCCACGTGTCGTGGTCCGATCCGACCGGGACGAGCTGGCGTTCGAAGCCCCGCTCGCGCTTGTCCTCGAAGTAGGCCACGTCGGCGGCCACGTACGTCGGGGTGCCGTCGGAGCGCAGGACGACGCGATCCTTGTCGTCGCCGAAGGTCGTCGTGCGCAGCCAGGTCGCGCCCTCCGACCGGTACAGGTGGCCGGCCGCCTCGAGCTTGGCGAGTCCCCGCTGCACGGCGCTGAGCTCGCCCTGGTGGAGCGTGCGCTCGCTGAAGAAGCGGTCGAAGCGCACGCCGTAGCGTTCGAGCGTGGCCTTGATCCGCGCGAGCATCTCGTCCACGGCGACCCGGGCGAGCACGTCGATGTCCGCCGTGGCCGCATCGGGGATGCCGGCGGCAAGCTCGCGGACGTAGTCGCCCTGATAGCCATTCTCGGGGACCTCCTCGCCCCGCGCGCGAGCCTGTACCGAGGCTCCGAGCAGCCGGATCTGGTTGCCGGCGTCGTTGAAGTAGTACTCGCGCGACACGGCGTGCCCGTGGTGCTCGAGGATGCGCGCCAGGGCGTCGCCGTAGGCGGCGTGCCGGCCGCTCGCCGCCACGAGCGGCCCGGTCGGGTTGGCCGAGACGAACTCGATGAGGATGCGCTCGGCGGGGTCCGCCCCGCCCGAGCCGAATGCCATCCCGGCGGCGCTGATCCCCGCCAGCGTGCGCCGGTGCCAGCCGTCGGACATGAACAGGTTGAGGAAGCCGGGGCCGGCGACCTCCGTCCGTTCGAGGTCGGCGCCGAGGGCCGCGTCGAGCTCGCTGCCGAGCCGCTCGGCGATGACGCGCGGCGCGAGCCCCAGCACCGGAGCGAGCAACATCGCGGCATTGGTGGAGAAGTCGCCCTGACGGGCGTGTTTGGGACGCTCGAGCTTGAGCTGGGCCGGCGCAGCGCCCGCGTCGCCGCGCACGGCGCTCGCCGCGGCGCACACGGAGGCGGCGAGCTGCTGGAGAGGGTCGCGGGTAACGGGCTCGGTGTCCGGCATGGCGCGCCCAACCAGCGTACCCAGGCGGGCGCGATCAGTAGTGATAGGGCTCCCGGGCGAGGATCTTGTGCCCACGATAGAGCTGCTCGAGAAGGACGACGCGGGCGAGCTGATGGGGCAGCGTCAGAGCGCCGAGCGACAGGCGATGATCGACCTCGTCGAGCTCGAGACCGTATGGCCCTCCGACCACGAAGCACAGGTCGCGGCCGCTCTGGCGGCGTTCTTCCAGAAACCGGCTGAAGGCCACCGAGTCCATCTGCTCGCCGGTGGTGTCGAGGAGCGAGACGAAGGCCCGCGCGGGCAGCCGGCGCAGCACGCGCTCCTCTTCGCGGACCTCGATGAGCTCGAGGCGAGCGTGGCCGCTGATGAGCTTCTGATAGTGCTGGATGTCGTCGGCGAACGGTGGACGCAGGCGACCCACGGCGACGATGACGATTCGCACGATGGGATACTAGGTCGTATGGAAGATCCCAACAGGCCCGAGCGCCACATCAACATCCACTTCTCGCCCGACATCATGGCGGGCGTCTACTCGAACTTCGCCAATGTGAGCCACTCGGATTACGAGTTCACGATCACGTTCGCCCGCGTGGACCACGAAGTGGAGGACGAAGAGATCCCGGGCGTCGTCGTCTCCCGCATCAACCTCTCCCCCAGGTTCATGCGCGAGCTCATCGACGCCATGCAGGACAACTACTCGAAGTGGCAGACCCGCGAGGGGATCAAGAACCTGCCGGAGTACGGAGGCGGGGAATCTGGCGAACCGGCGTAGACGCCGAATCTGGCGAATCGGCGTAGACGCCGATTCGCTTAAGAGAAATCGCTGCGCGATTTCTCTCGGCGATGCCACTCATTACCGAGTTTGACTCGTGGCCACCGCCGCGCCGATGCGCTCGGCGGTCGAGGGGTGGGTGGAGAGCAGCCGGGTGACCCAGCGGGGTGGGTCGAGATCGGCGACGTTCTGAAGAGCGATCGCGCGCTCGAAGGATATGAACGCGTCCGGGACACCGGCGAGCGCGAGGGCGAATGCGTCGGCGCGCCGTTCGATGGCGCGCGAGAGCCGGTTGCCGATCAGCCCGACCGGTGTGGCGACGAGCGTTGCCGCCAGCGCCATCGCGGGGAGCGCGGGCGCCCCCGATTGCCCGGGGGCGAGCGCCCGGCTGACGCGTTCGGTGGCCAGGGCCACCGGGCCGGCGACGATGGCGGCATACGCCACACTGCGGGCGACGTCACGGTGGCGGACGTGGGCGAGCTCGTGGGCGACGACCGCCCGGACCTCCTCGCGGTTGTAGCGGTCGAGCAGGGTGTCGAAGAGCACGACCCGCTTGGTCGGGCCGAGGCCTGTGACGTAGGCGTTGGCCGCCGTCGTGCGCCGGCTCGCATCGACGGAATAGACCTCGCCCACCCGCACCCCCGCGACCCGCGCGAGGTCGAGTACATCCGTGCGCAGCTCGCCCTCGGGGAGGGGCGTGAAGTCGTTGAAGATCGGGTCCAGGATGACCGGAGCGAGAGCGCCCAGCAGCGCCCCGAAGGCGACCGAGCCGCTGGCCGCGGGCACCCACCAGCGGCGGGGGTAGCGGTCGGCCAGCGCGACGACCGCACCGCCGGCGACCGAGGCCAGCACCGACTCGATCGCGGTCGCCTTGGCGAGATCGCCCGCCCAGCCGCGCCACGACTGCGTGGCCAGCCCGACGGCGAGCGATCGGCGCCGGGCGAGAGCGGCCAGGGGCAATGAGGCCACCGTGCCCGTCGCGGCGAGCCCGACGGCCACCGCGGCACCCTCCGTCGCCCGCCGGCCGGGCGGTTCTCCCGCGCGGGTGGCCGGCCGTCGCCGGGCACCCGCGCGGGTGGCCGGCCGTCGCCGGGCGTGCGTGGCCGCCACCGCGAGCACGGCCAACTGCACCCCGGTGCGCACGAGCCCGATGGCGAGCTGAGGCCGGGCATAGCGGGCGCCGCGGTCGATCTCCGCCTGGCTGAAGTACGCCTTCAGATCGACTTGCGCGGGCTCGGGTGGCCGCTCGCGCGGCGCGAGCAGGCGCGCGCCGAGCTCGGCGGCGGCCACTGCGAGCAGCACCGGAGAGAGGACTGCGCGGCGTGATGGGGCCCTCACCAGCCAGACTGTAGACCCATGCGTGTGGCGATCGTGTCCGACATACATGGCAATCGGCATGCCTTCGAGGCCGTCCTGGAGGCGGTCGCGGCCTCCGACTGCCAGGAGCTGTGGTGCCTCGGCGACCTCGTCGGGTACGGCGCCGATCCGGACGCCTGCGTCGACCTCGCGCGCGCCCACGCCGCCGTCTGCCTGGCCGGAAACCACGATTTGGGGGTGTGCGGCCGCCTCCCCCTCGAGGACTTCTCGCGCGGCGCGGCCCTGGCCGCGCGCTGGACCCAGGAGACGATCGCCGCCCCGACGCGGGACTACCTCACCGAGCTCGAGCCCCAGAGCGACGACGAGAAGGTCGGCCTCTATCACGCAAGCCCCCGTGACCCCGTGTGGGAGTACGTGCTTTCGGCGCTCCAGGCCGAGCTGTGCCTCGATGCCCAGGGACACCGCGTATCGCTCATCGGCCACTCCCACGTCGCCCTCTCCTTCTGGCGGATGCCGGGCGAGTCGGCCACCGGCCAGACGCGGGCGGCGGACGAGGAGCTCGAGCTGTCCGTGGGCGAGTGGTTGATCAATCCCGGCAGCGTCGGCCAGCCCCGCGACGGCGACCCCCGAGCCGCCTGGCTCGAGCTCGACCTCGACGGCTGGAGCGCGGCCTACCGCCGCGTCGACTACGACATCGACGGGGCGGCGGCGGCCATCCGCGGCGCCCGGCTGCCCGATTCGCTGGCCGAGCGCCTCTACTACGGGCAATGACCCCCACGACCACCCGCCCCGGCGCGCCTAACGGGAGACCAACCGGGAAAGCCTCTAAAGTCAGGCGGCGGATGCGCTATCTCCCTCGCGCGCTCCTCGCCGGTGCCGTGGGCTTCGCCGTTGCGCTCCTAGCTGGTTGTGGCAGCAGCGGCGGCCTCTTGTCTGCCGACCAGGCGAGCACGCTCAACGACCAACTGAACTCCGTCTCCTCGGCGCTGTCGGCCCGCGACTGCCCGGCGGTGGCGACGGCCACGGCGAGCCTGACCGACTCGGCGAGCAGCTTGTCCGGGGTGGACGGGAACCTCTCCACCACCGTGGCCGAGGTCGCCTCGAGCATCGCCGGGCTGGCCAAGCAGCAATGCCCGACGCCCGCCGCCAGCACCCCCTCGAACACGAGCTCGACGGCGACGACCGCCGCAACGGCGACGACCCCGCCGCCGACAACGTCCACTCAGGCGACGA
This sequence comes from uncultured Solirubrobacterales bacterium, assembly GCA_963795525.1. GTDB lineage: Bacteria > Actinomycetota > Thermoleophilia > Solirubrobacterales > Solirubrobacteraceae > Palsa-465. Next base: position 733,169 of record CAWCIA010000003.1, on the reverse strand, counting down.
CGAATACGACGACCTCGACGGCGTCCACACCCACCCAGCCTGCAACCACGCCGTCCAGCCCGGGTACTACTTCCACGGGTGGAGGGACCGGCGGAGCCGGCCTCGGTGGGGGCAACGGTTCGAATGGATCCGGCGGTCAGGGGTCGGGCGGCCAGGGCAGCAACGGCCCCACGGTGACCAACGGCGGATATTGAGAATGGCCAACGCAACAACCATCGCCGGGCGCTATCGCATCGAGGGCCGCCTCGGCGTGGGTGGCATGGCCACCGTGCAGCTCGCCTTCGATCAACGGCTCGAGCGCTACGTGGCGCTCAAGCTGCTCGCCGAGCACCTGGCTGACGACCCCGCCTTCGTCTCGCGCTTCCGTCGCGAGGCCCTCTCGGCCGCCCGCCTGGTGCACCCGAACATCGTCCAGGTTTTCGACTTCGGCTTCGACGAGCATCAGCACCAGCACTTCATCGTCATGGAGCACGTGCCCGGGAACTCATGTGCCGAGCTACTGCGCGATCGCGGCCATCTCGACGTCGACTTCGCCATCGACGTTCTCGTCCAGGCGTGCCGGGGCCTCGACTACGCCCACCGCAACGGTGTCGTGCATCGCGACGTCAAGCCCGGCAACCTGCTCGTCTCCGATGCCGAGGTGGTCAAGCTGGCGGACTTCGGGATCGCCCGCGCCACCGACCAGTCGAGCATCACCCAGATCGGCTCCGTCCTCGGCACGGCCGCTTATCTCGCTCCCGAGCAGGCGCGCGGCGAGGAGGCCGGGCCGCGCGCGGACCTCTACTCGCTCGGCGTGGTCGCCTACCAGCTGCTCTCGGGACGGCTTCCCTACGAGGCCAGCTCGCTCTCCGAGCTCGCGCTCAAGCAGCAGCGCGAGGCTCCGCCTCTGCTCGACCAACTCAACCCGCGCGTGAAGCCCGAGCTCGCTCTCGCCGTCGCCTCCGCGCTGGAGATCGAACAGGAGGACCGCCCGCCCGACGCCATGGTGCTCGCCGAGGCCCTGCGCGACGGCGCTGCCGGCATCGGCCCGGCACGCACGGGAGCGACCCGGACCCGCCGCGGCGCTCCCGTTCGCGAGGACACCGGGGCCACGCGCGTTCTCGGCGCCGACCGGGGCCACGCTTCGAGCGCGTCGACGCGTCTCGCCCCCAACCCGCCCGCGACCGAGGACGTCCCCACCGCGCCGCCGGTGCGGCGCCTGGAGCCGCGCCGCCCGACCGCGGTCCCCGTTGAGGAGCGCTACGCCCGCCGCCAGCGTCCGCCCGAGCGCCGCCGGGGGCGCGGGGCCCGCCGCCTCCTCGGCCTGCTCGCGCTCCTCTGCCTGCTCATCGCGGCCGTCGTCGTCGCCGTGGCCATCGCCGACAGCACCTCGAGCACGGCGCTGCACCTCAGGCACGTCGTGACGACCGACGCGCAGTCGGCGATCAAGAGCCTGCGCAACCTCATCAACTCGAACACGGGGAATCGCTAGCGGGGAAATCGCCGGACGGCGATTCCCTTGAGAGTTCGCCTGGCGGTGAACTCGCGGCCGGAATCAGACGCCGTAGGCCGCGGCCAGCTCGTCGACCCGGTCGGCCTCGACGGCGGCGCGAACGTCGGCCATGAGCCGGGCGATGAAGGCGAGGTTGTGAAGGGTGACGAGACGGAGCCCGGTCAACTCGCCGGCGCGCAGGAGATAGTGGAGGTAGCCGCGGGAGAAACCGGCTGAGCAGGCCGGGCACGGGCAGCCGTCGAGGATCGTCTCCTGCGCGTGGCGGTAGCGGCCCTTGGCGAGGTCGAGGCGCCACCGCGGCCCCGGATCGGAGATGAGGGCGACGCCGTGGCGGCCCAGCCGGGTCGGGAGCGCGCAGTCGAAGGTGTCGATGCCACGCTCCACGCCGGCGAAGAGGTCGTCGATATCGCCGATTCCCAGGAGGTGGCGCGGGCGGTCGGGCGCGTAGCGCTCGAGCTCGGCCGTCGTCCAGGACACGACGTCGTACATCTGCTCCTTGTCCTGGCCGAGCGTGCCGCCGATGGCGATGCCCGGGCAGTCACTGGCCGCGACGGTCTGGGCCGATTCACGCCGCAGGTCGAGCTCGACCCCACCCTGCACGATGCCGTAGACGGCCTGGGTCGGCGGACCGTGTTCGGCGTGCCAGTGCAGGCACCGCTCGAGCCAGCGGTGCGTGCGCTCGGTCGAGCGCGCCGTGTAGTCGCGCGCGGCGTGAAACGGCGTGCACTCGTCGAAGACGAGGGCGATGTCGGATCCGAGCGCCGCCTGGACCGACATCGACTCCTCCGGTCCCATGAAGCGTTCGCTCCCGTCGACGTAGGAGCGGAAGCGCACGCCCTCCTCCTCGATGGCCAGGATCGCCCCGGCTCGCTCCCCCGCAGCCGGACCGCCGCGGTTGCGGCCCTTGATCTCATCGGCCACGCCGCCGTGGCCCATGGAGAAGACCTGAAAGCCGCCGGAGTCGGTGATGATCGGGCCGTCCCAGCGCATGAACTCGTGCAGCCCGCCGAACTCCCGGACGAGCTCGGGGCCGGGAGTGAGGAAGAGGTGGAAGGTGTTGCCGAGGATGAGCTCGTAGCCGAGCGCCGCGACGTCTCGCGGCTCGAGGGTCTTGACCGTGCCCTTGGTGGCCAGCGGGACGAACGCCGGGGTCTGGACGTCGCCGTGGGCCAGCTGAAGCGTGCCGGTACGGGCGCGTGAACCCGGGCTGCGGTGGCGGATCGTGAACATCGGCGCCGGACCCTACCGGCCGCAGGCCACCCGGCCCGGCGCCGATGTCGTGGCCGCTGCCCGGCGCCGATGTCGTGGCCGCTAGGTGGTCCGCGCGTGGCGAGGCCGGATGGCCCCCGTGGCGGCGCCACTCGCCCGCGACGCGGTTGTACGGACGGCGCTTTCCACCGCGGTGAGCGGCTTGGCGATGCCCTCGAGCCGCATGCGCTCGGCCTTGACCCCGCAGAGGATCTCGGTCACGCCACCGAGGATCATCAGGACTGCGCCGACGGCGAGCGCGACGAAGACATCGGAGGTCTTACCGGTCGGGATGAGGCGCCCGAACAGCTGCGGTCCGATGATTCCGCCGAGCCCGGTGCCCACCGCGTAGAAGAGCGCGATAGCCAGGGCGCGGGTCTCCATGGGGAAGATCTCGCTCACCGTCAGGTAGGCGGCGCTGACACCGGCCGAGGCGAAGAAGAAGACAACCGACCAGCAGAGCGTCAGGGTCCCGGCCGAAAGCGAATGCTGATCGAACAGGTAGCCGGTGATGAGGAGCAGGACCCCCGAGAGGATGTACGTGCCCGCGATCATCGGCTTGCGACCGACGGAGTCGAAGAGCGGTCCGAGCACGATCGGCCCGAGCAGGTTCCCGACCGCGAAGGCCACCAGGTAGTACGGCGCGTCGGCCGTGCTCACGCCGAAGAACTTGCTCAGAAGCGTGGCGTAGCCGAAGAGGATGGCGTTGTAGAGGAAGGCCTGGCCGATAAACAGGGCCAGACCGAGCACCGTGCGCTGCGGATAGGTCCGGACGATCGTCCGGCCTATCTCCCAGAGGCCGATGGACTTGCGCTGCTCGATCCGGATCGCGTCATCGGGATCGGGGTCCTCGAGCGCGGCCCCAGTCGATTCCGCGACCTGGCGCTCGATATCGCGCGTGATCTCCTCGGCCTCGTCCTCGCGACCGTGAATGAACAGCCAGCGCGGGCTCTCGGGGACGTGGCGGCGGACGATGAGGATCGCGGTGCCGAGCACGGCGCCGAGGCCGAAGCACACGCGCCAGTCGACAAGGGGCGAGAAGATGTGCAGAGCGGCCACGGAGAGCAGCGCGCCCGCGGCAGCGCCCGCCCAGTACGTGCCGTTGATGATGATGTCGATCCGCCCGCGATGCCGGGCCGGAATCAGCTCGTCGATGGCCGAGTTGATCGCGCTGTACTCGCCGCCGATGCCCATGCCGGTCACGAACCGGCAGGCGAAGAAGAAGATCGGCGTCCAGGCGAAGGCTGTGGCCACCGTGGCGACCAGATAGACGCCGAGGGTGATCATGAACAGCTTCTTGCGGCCGAAGACGTCGGTCAGGCGGCCGAAGAGCAGCGCGCCGGCGCACGCGCCCGCCACGTACATGGAGGCGGCCCAGCCGGCGATCTCGCCGGAGGAGATGCTGATGCCACTTCCCTTGGCCGAGATCGCGCCGGCGATCGAGCCGACGATCGTGACCTCGAGGCCGTCGAGAATCCACACGGTGCCCAGTCCGATGAGGATCCGCCAGTGCCACCGCGACCACGGGAGTCGGTCCAGACGGGCTGGAATATTGGTCTCGATGGTCCCGAGGGCGCTCGTGCCCGACAGCTCGGCAGTCGACATGTGGTCCTCCTTGTACGAGCGTTGGAATACCCGGCCTCACCAGGGCGAATCCCCTCGGGCGCAAACGACAACGACCGCCGCCCCCGGAGGAGCGGCGGTCGCCTTGGCGGTCAGCGGATGGCGGAGAGGAGGAAGCTCAGGCGGCCGCGGGGGCCTCGGAGCCTTCGATCGCGGGCGGCGTGGAGCCGACCGAGATGGCCACCTTGCGGGGCTTGCGCTGCTCGGGCTTCGGCACCTTGACCTCGAGCACGCCGTTGTGGAAGGACGCCGTGATCCCGTCGGCTTCGATGCCCTCGGGAAGGGTCAGCGAGCGCGAGAAGGATCCGGATGCCCGCTCGACGCGGTAGTAGCCCTCCTTGCTGTCCTCGTGCTCGGCCTTGCGCTCGCCCGAGATGGTCAGGACGTTGTCCTCGAGCTCGATGTTGACGTCACCTTCGCTCAGGCCGGGGAGATCAGCGCGCAGGACGAAGTGGTCGCCTGTCTCGAGCAGATCCATGGGCGGAAGCCACCGCCGCAGCGACGGAGAGGTGCCACCGTTCGCCGTGGGGGTGTCGAAGAAGGTGTTGAAGAGCCGGTTCATCTCGTTCTGAATCGTGTTCAGCTCGCGGACCGGCTCCCAGCGGATGAGTGCCATGTGAAACCTCCGAGAGAGAAAGGGAAGTGGATGACGCAGATCTTAAGATCTAAGTCGCTTCGTGTCAAGTCTTATTGTAGTCTACGGCGCAGAAATCTTTAGCTCACCTGGCGACGACGCGGAACAGCGCCACGCCATGCACCGGCACCTCCGCGGCGATGGTTGCGCCGGTCGCCTGGGTCTGACCGCTCCACAGATCCGTGATCACATAGGACGAGCGCACCGGTAGGCCCACGGCGCGGGCGGTGGTGGCGATCTCCTGGGCGGCGGATCCCGTGTTGAACAGCCCGACGATCGCATCGTCGCCGGACTCGTTCTTGGCGAAGATCTGCGTGGTCGAGCCGTTGGCGATGCGGCGCGCATCGATGGCGTCCTGGTCGACGGCAAGCACCGCGGTGTTGCGCAGAAGTGACAGGTCCACCGGGGTGAGATGGGTCAGGTCGGTTCCGAGGATGAACGGCGATGAGCCGAGCGCCCACAGGCTCATCTGGGTCTTGCGCTCGTTCAGGGTCAATCCGTCGCGATCGCCGTTGCCGACCTCGATCGAGTCGTAGTCATTGAACGCGCCCGGCCCGCCATACGGCTGCCAGGCCGCGACCTGGTTGAAGCGGTCCTGGACCTTCGCCCAGGAAGTGAGTGGATAGCTCGTATTGCTCGGGCTGCAATAGCACTCGATATCGCGGCCAGTGCGCCACCCGTTCGAATACCGGGCCCAGAACGCCGCCTCGGAGATGGCGAGCTTGTTGGAGAGCTCGAGATGGATCGGGCGGCCGGTGGCCTGCAGCGCACGCGACCAGGCGGCGACGTCCGATCGGTCGTCCACGTTGACGCCGTCGAGCTTCACGTAGTCGACCCCCCAGCCGGCGAACTCGCGCGCCCACGAGTCGATGAAGTCTTGGGCACCCGGCTTGGAATAGTCGATGCCGACCATGCCATGGCAGTTGTAGTTGTGCTCCTCGTACGTGGTCGCGATGTCGTCGGCGTGATACGGAGTGCCCTCGATCGCCGTGTTGCGCGCGACCGCCTGCTTGGAGATCCCAGGCGTGACGTAGAGGCCGAACTTGAGGCCGAGGCTGTGGACGTAGGCGGCCACGACCTTGATGCCGTTCTCCCCGCCCGGCCCCGGCGGGAATTCGTTCGCGTCGGTCACCCACCGGCCAAAACCGTCGACCGCCGGTCCGGCGGCCCGAGGAGCCGGCGCCGGGCACACGTACCAGAAATCGTCGAGGTTGACGTACTGGTAGCCGACCGCGGCCAGGCCGCTCGACTTCATGGCCCGTGCCTGGGCCTCGATGATCCCCGCGGTGGGGTGCTTGCGCACGAAACTCCAGCTGCTCCAGCCCAAGGCCGGGGTCTGGCCGACGCCGTTGTCCTCCGCCCCGGCCGGCGGCGCCAGGGACATCAAGGCCAGGAGAATCACGACGGCGGGGGCGACGAATACGGTGCGGGTCAGTCTGCGCATGGGGCCTCCCTCGACCTCGAGACTTCGCTTTGCTCTTCACGCGGAGGTCAAGGGGGACCATCCCCGTGCCGGGCCCGAGACGCTCTTACCGAGCTCAGGCCCTGTCAAACCGTCGCCGGCTACCCGGCCGTGAGCGCCGAGGCCAGCTCGAGAACGCCCTCGGCCTGGGCCAGCCGGTGGCGCGGCTTGCCGAGCAGGAGCTGGACGTCGCAGATGCGCCGCTCGGCGAACCCGGCTTCGCAATACGCCAGGTAGAGGGTCCAGAGCCGGCGGAAGGCGGCGTCGTATCCCCGCGCCTCGAGCGCCGCGGCATTGGTGGTGAAACGCTCTCGCCAGCGGCGCAAGGTCTCGACGTAGTGCCGGGTGATGTCGTCGAGGTGGTGGATCTGCAGATCGGTGCGTCGCGCGACATGGCGAGCCATGACCTCCAGCGAGGGAAGCGAGCCGCCGGGGAAGATGTAGGTGCGGATGAACGAGCCCGAGCTCTTCTCGACCTCATAAGCGCGGTCGTCGATCGTGATCGCCTGAAGGAACATGGCGCCGTCCGGCTCCAGCAGATCCGAACAGCGGGCGAAGAACCGCCCGAGCCTGCGCCAGCCGACCGCCTCGATCATCTCGATCGACATGAGCTTGTCGTAGTGGCCGCGGAGGTCGCGGTAGTCCTCCATGAGCACCGTGACCTGCGCCGCGAGGCCGGCTTGCCGGACGCGGTCGCGCGCGTAGCGATATTGCTCCCGCGAGATCGTTGTCGTGGTCACGTGGCAGCCCCGGGTCCGGGCGGCATGGATGGCCAGGGCGCCCCAGCCGGTACCGATCTCGAGGACGCGGTCGCCGGGTCCGAGCTCGAGCATCGCACAGACGCGCTCCATCTTGGCGAGCTGAGCCGCCTCGAGCGTCACGCCCGGCTCGTCGAAGAGCGCGCACGAGTAATTGAGCGTGGGGTCGAGCATGAGCGAGAAGAGCTCGTTGCCGAGGTCGTAGTGGGCCGAGATGTCGCGCCGCGTGCGCCCGCGCGTGGCCGGCCGCACGAGCGAGTGGGCGAACTGGAGCGGGGCGCGAATCGGCGCGATGCGCCGACGGGGCGTGTCGAGCAGATGGCTGTTGCGCGCGGCGAGCCGGATGACCGCGACGAGATCGGGCGAGTCCCACCATCTGGGGGCGTAAGCGCCGGCCAGCCCGCGGCTGCCGTGCAGGATCGCTCGCCAGAACCGTGGGTCGTGCACGTCGATGCGCGCCACCGGCGGTCCCGCGCCGATCGTCCGATGAGTCTTGCCCTCGACGACGACCAGCGTGCCCACGTCGATCCGGCCGAGCGCGAGCTGGACGACCGCCCGTGCCGCGCGATCGGCCGCCGTCACGTACGCGCCCGGGCCGGGTGCGGATGGACGGGCACCCGCCGCAGCCCCAGCGCCACGGCATGGCCGTAGATGAGGCCCAGCACGCGGAGCGTGCCCCAGGGGTAGTCGGCGAGCATGCCGGCCACGGAGCGCCGGCTGAGCTCGCGCCGCCGCAGCGCCAGCGTGGCGTCGAACTCCACCTCGCCGGCGCGCTCGTTCTCGATGTGGACCGAGAGCGTCGGCCCGGGGATGCCGACGCGGACGCGGTAGCGATAGTCCATGGCCATGAACGGCGAGACGTGCATGGCCTTGGGGACCTCGCCCGCGATGACCGGCGAGGCGCCGGGGGTGCGCCGGTCGGCAAAGCCATAGGTCTGGCGCTCGCCCCACGGCGTGTTCGTCACCTCGGCGAGCACCGCCTCGGCGTGCTCCCCTCCCTCGTCCATGCAGAAATAGAAGCTGACGGGGTTGAAGCAGTGCCCGAACGTCCGCAGATGGGTCAGCACCCGGACCGGGCCCGAGGCGTCGACGCCCGTGAGCTCTCGCGCGGTGCGACGCACGGCGTCACCCAGGGGCAGCGACGGGTCACCGAGGTAATCGGCCCGGCGAAACCGCAGTGGGCCCGGCCGCGCGTCCAGAAGCCGCCCGCCCAGCAGCTCGGGCAGCTCGTCGAGGTCGATGTAGGCCAGCGCGATGGCGTGGCAAAACTCGCGCGGGCGGACGGCAAAGCGCCGGTGGCGCACGCTGCCCTCGTAGAGGCAGCTCGCGCTCACCAAACCGCCCCGAGCCGCTCGGCCACGCGCACCGCGCTCACCACGCCGTCCTCGTGGAAGCCCCAGCCCCAGTACGCGCCGCAGAAGTGAGTGCGGTTCGGTCCGCTGATCTCGGCCACGAGCCGCTGCGCGCGGACCGCGGCCGGCGTGTACACGGGATGGGCGTAGCGGAGCTCGCGCACGACGCTCGCGGGGTCGATGGCCTCGCTGCGGTTGAGCGTGACGCAGTACTCGTGGCGGGCGCTCAGCGACTGCAGGCGGTTCATGTGGTAGGTGACGGTCGCGCCCGCCGGGCTCTCGGCGACGAGGTGGTAGTTCCAGCTCGCCCACGCCCGCCGCCGCCGGGGCAGAAGCCGGCGATCGGTGTGCAGAACAGCCTCGTTGTCCCGGTAGGGAATGGCCCTGAGCAGCTCGCGCTCCCGGTCCCGCGCGTCGGGGAGGAGCCCAAGCGCCTGGTCTGAGTGCGTGGCCATGACGACCTCGTCGAAGCGTTCGGCCTCGGCGCCGCGCGCCTTGACGAGCACATGGTCATCCCGGCGGAGCACGGCCTCAACGGGCGTGCCGAGGCGCAGACGATGGCGAAACGGTTGGATGAGCGCATCGACATAGCGAGCCGATCCGCCGGTGATTACCCGCCACCGAGGCCGGTCGCGCAGCGAGAGCATGCCGTGGTTGTCGAAGAACTCGGCCAGGAAACGCGCGGGGAAGCTCCACATCTGGCGCGGATCGGCGGACCACACGGCCGCCATCTGGGGAACGATCAGCCGTTCCACGAAGGTGCGCGAGAAACGCTGCTCGGCCAGCCAGCCGGCCAACGAGGGGGTGTCGTCGCTGCCCGCCAGCAGATGGCGGCAGGCACGCTGGAAGCGCGGGATCTCCGCGACCATGCGCTGGAAGGAAGGACTGAGGAGATTGGACCGCGCCGCGAACAGGCCGTTCGCTGACGCGCTGCTGTACTCGAACCGGTTCCCGTCGCTCACGCTGAAACTCATCTCCGTGGGCTGCCAGGCGACGCCCAGCCTCTGCAGGAGCCGCTCGAAGTTGGGGTAGTTGCGGTCGTTGAAGACGATAAACCCGGTATCGACGTAGTGCGTCTCGTGCGCGGAGTCGACCCGGATCGTGTTCGTATGGCCACCGGCGTAGCCCGCCGCCTCGAACACGGTCACCTCGTGGCGGTCGTGCAGCAGGTGCGCCGCAACCAAGCCCGACACGCCCGCTCCGACGATGGCTATACGCATCGATGCGACGGTCGGGCCATGCTTCATATTCGCCCGCCCGGACCGCTTGGATCAACCCGAGGGGTCCGGTGGTATGGCACGGTACCGGGCCCGCGGGGCCGATTGTCACGGTATGAACCTCCCAACCGCGACACTCGGCCGCTCGCCGAGGTCGAGTGTCGTCAGCGGGCCGTCTGGCGCCCTCCCCCCGACAGCCGAGACAAGAACCCAGGCGGCTGTTGTGTTCTGCACCCCATAGACCTCGCCGGGCACCCCCCGGCCCGCGCCATTCCTTGGCGCCGATCGACGACAAACCGCCCGACCCGCCCAAACCAGACCGCACCGCCCGACCGCCCGGCTACTGGATCAGTGAACGACCCGTCATCTCAGGCGGCTGGTCGATCCCGAGGATCTGGAGCAGGGTGGGTGCCACGTCGGCGAGCACGCCGCCCTCGCGCAGCGTCAGCCCGGGCGCGGTGACGATGACCGGCACCGGGTTGAGCGAGTGGGCGGTGTTCGGGCTCCCGTCATCCTCGAGCATGTGGTCGGCGTTGCCGTGGTCGGCGGTGATGAGACACACGCCGCCGGTGGCTCGGACGGCGTCCACGACCTGCCCGAGACAGCCGTCGACGGTTTCGATCGCCTGGACCGCCGCCTCGATGACGCCGGTGTGGCCAACCATGTCCGCGTTGGCGAAGTTGATGATCCCGAATGTCGGCTCGTCCTCCCCCCACGCGCGCACGAATGCCTCGGCGGCCTCGCGGGCGCTCATCTCGGGCTTGTGGTCGTAGGTGGGGACGTCCCGTGGCGAATCGACGAGCTCGCGCCGCTCCCGCTCGTAAGGGTGCTCCTCCCCGCCGCCGAAGAAGTACGTCACGTGGGGGTACTTCTCGGTCTCGGCGACGTGCAGCTGGCGGGCGCCACGGGCCGCGAGCACGGCCGGCAACGTCGTCTCCGGGCGCTCGGGAGCAAACGCGACCGGATAGGGCCAGCCCTCCTCGTACTCGGTCATCGTGGCGTATGTCCCGACGGTCTCCGCTCCCCCACGGTCGATCTCCTCGAACCCCGGATCGGCGAGGGCGCGGGTGATCTCCCGCATCCGGTCGGGGCGGAAGTTGAAGGCGAAGACCGAGTCGCCGGGCCGGATGCACGCCTCCTCGCCGACGAGCACCGGCGTCACGAACTCATCGGTCTCGTCGCGCTCGTAGGCCTCGCGGACGGCGGCGGCGCCGGAATCGGCCCTGTACTCGGCCCGGCCGTGCACGAGGAGGTCGTAGGCGCGCTGGACGCGGTCCCAGCGGCGGTCGCGGTCCATGGCGAAATAGCGGCCGACCACGGATCCGATCCGCCCCGCGCCCGCCTCCGCCATCCAGCCGGCAACCGTCTCGAGGTATCCCGCGCCCGCCGTGGGCAGCGTGTCGCGCCCGTCGGTGAAGGCGTGCAGGACGAGGTCCTCGACGCCGAGCTCGGCGCCGACGCGGATCAGCGCCTCGAGATGGCCGAGACCGGAGTGGACGCCGCCGTCGGACACCAGCCCGATGAGATGGACGCGAGGGGCCGCCCCGAACGCCGTGCGAAGGACTTCGTTGCCCACCAGCTCACCCCGCTCGACGGCAAGGTCGATCCGTGTGAGGTCCTGCATGATGACGGCCCCCGCTCCGAGGTTGAGATGCCCGACCTCGGAGTTGCCCATCTGACCCTCGGGGAGACCCACGGACCGCCCGCAGGCGGTCAACTGCGTGTGGGGATAGGCGTTCCAGAGCTCGTCGAAGACGGGCGTGTCAGCCAGTGACACGGCGTTGCCCGGCCCCGGCTCGGCGAGCCCCCAGCCGTCGAGCACGATGAGGGTCGCGCACCGCGCGGGCAGCGTGACCTCGGAGCTCGTCCTAGCTGGCGGCATCGACGATCGCCGCGAACGTTCCGGCCTCGAGGCTGGCGCCGCCCACGAGCGCACCGTCGATGTCGGGCAGCCCGATCAGCTCGCGGGCGTTCTCGGGCTTCACGCTCCCGCCGTAGAGGACGCGGGCGCGCTCGGCCTGCTCGCGCGAGCGATCGGCCACGAGCGCACGGACGAAAGCGATGGCCTCCTGTGCCTGCTCCGGCGTGGCCACGAGGCCCGTCCCGATGGCCCAGATGGGCTCATAGGCGATGACGACGTCGCCGAGACGCTCCTCCGGCACCCGAGCCAGGGCCTCCTGCACCTGGTGGCGCAGCTTGCGCTCTGTGTCGCCGGCCGCGCGCTCGTCCTCCGTCTCGCCCACGCACAGGATCGGGACGAGCCCGGCGTCGAGCGCGGCCGGAACCTTCTGCGCCAGCGCCTTGTCGGTCTCGCCGAAGAGCTGGCGGCGCTCGGAGTGGCCGAGGATCACCCCGTGGACGCCGAGCTCGGTGAGCATCGAAGCCGAGACCTCTCCGGTGAACGCCCCCGAGGACGCGTGGTGCATGTTCTGGGCGAAGACCTGAACCCGGGATCCGCGCGTCGAGTCGACCATGGCCTGGAGGGCGAGGAACGACGGGCACACGGCCACGTCGACCCCGTCGGCGCTCGACACCCGCGGGAGCAGGGCCTGGATGAACTCCTCGGCCTCCTCGACGGTCTTGTGCATCTTCCAGTTGCCGGCGACCAGCGGGGTGCGAGCCATCAATTCAGGACCTCGACGCCGGGAAGCCTCTTGCCCTCGACGAGCTCGAGCGCGGCTCCGCCACCCGTCGAGAGGTGGGTGACGCGGTCGGCCAGCCCGAACTCCACCAGCGCGGCCGCCGAGTCCCCTCCACCGACGACCGTGACCCCCGGCGAATCGGCCACGGCCTGGGCGATCGCACGCGTCCCGGCGGCAAACGGCGCGAGCTCGAATGCCCCCATGGGGCCGTTCCAGAAGACCGTCCCGGCCGCGGCGATCGCCGCGCCGTAGGCCCGTGCGGTCCGGGGCCCGACGTCGAGCCCCATGAGGCCGTCGGGCACATCGACCCCGTCGAGGGGCTGCGCCGGGGCGTCGGCGGCGAAGCGCTCGGCCAGCACGAGGTCAATCGGCAGCTCGAGCGTGGCGCGCGACTGCTCGCCCGAGGCCAGGGTCCGGCGAGCCAGCTCGACGTCCTCTTCGGCACACAGCGACGTGCCGACGCCGTGCCCCTGCGCGGCCAGGAACGGGAAGCACATGGCCCCGCCGATGAGGATCGTGTCGGCGACCTCCCGGAAGCGGTCGATGACCGCGATCTTGTCGCTGACCTTTGCCCCGCCGAGCACGGCGACGAGCGGACGAGCCGGGTCCTCGAGCGTGCTCTCGAGCGTCGTGACCTCGCGCTCGAGCAGCAGGCCCGCGGCCCGCTCGGGCATGAGGCGGGCCACGCCCTCGGTGGAGGCATGGGCGCGATGCGCGGCTCCGAAGGCATCGTCGACATAGACCTCGGCAAGCTCAGCCAGGGCGCGCGCCAGCTCGGGGTCGTTCTTCGTCTCCCCCGGCTCGTAGCGGACGTTCTCGAGCATGAGGATGTCCCCGCGGGCCAGGTTCTCGGCGAATTGGCGCACGTCCTCGCCGACCACGGCGGGAGCGAGCGTTACGTCGGCATCGGTGAGCTCGGCCAACCGGTCGGCCGCGGGTCGCATCGACAGCGCCGGGTCGTGATCCTTCGGACGTCCGAGGTGAGAGACGAGCACGAGCCGGGCGCCGCGCTCGCGCAGCGCCGCGATGGTCGGCAGGGCGGCGCGGATGCGGGTGTCGTCGGCCACGGCGCCGTCCTTGAGCGGGACGTTGAAGTCGACCCTGACCAGCACCCGCTTGCCGTCGAGGTCTCCCAGATCCCGGAGCGTTTTCACAGAAGCCTTTGCACGACGTCCACGATGCGGTTCGAATATCCCCACTCGTTGTCGTACCAGGAGACGACCTTCACCATCGTGCCGTCCATCACCGCCGTCAGCGCCGAGTCGAGGATCGACGAAGCCGGGTTCTTGACGATATCGCTCGAGACGATCGGATCCTCGGTGTAGACGAGGAGGCCCTTCAGCGGACCGTCCGTCGCGGCGGCCTTGAGCGCGGCGTTGATCTCGTCCACGGAGGTCTCGCGCGCGGCCTCGACGGTCAGGTCGACCACGCTGCCGGTCGGCACGGGGGCGCGGACGGCGAACCCATGGAGCTTGCCGTTGAGCTCGGGGATGACGAGCCCGATGGCCTTGGCGGCGCCGGTCGAGGCCGGGATGAGGTTGATCGCCGCGGCGCGAGCGCGGCGCAGGTCGCGGTGCGGCATGTCCTGGAGGCGCTGGTCGGCTGTGTAGGCATGGATCGTGGTCATGAGACCGTGCTTGATCCCGACCGTATCGTGGAGCACCTTGGCGACCGGGGCCAGGCAGTTCGTCGTGCACGAGGCGTTGGAGATCACCTCATGCTTCTCGCGGTCGTAGGCCTCGTCGAAGTTCACCCCGAGAGCCACGGTCACGTCGGGCTCCGTGGCCGGCGCGGAGATCAGGACCTTCCTGGCGCCCGCCTGGAGGTGCTTGGAGGCGTTCTCGCGATCGGTGAACAGCCCGGTCGATTCGATCACCACGTCCGCGCCAAGCTCGCCCCAGCGCAGGGCAGCGGGATCGCGCTCGGCGAAGATCCGCAGATCCTTGCCGTCGATGCGCAGGCCGGTGTCGGTCGCCTCGACCTGACCCGGGAAGGGGCCGTAATTCGAGTCGTACTTGAGCAGATGGGCGGTCGTCTTCGGGTCGGTGATGTCGTTGGCCGCGACCCACTCGATGTCCGCGCCTCGCTCGTAGGCGGCCCGGAAGACGTTCCGACCGATGCGGCCGAAGCCGTTGATCCCCACGCGTACCGGCATGCCTCAGTTACTCCCTTGTCGTGAGCCAGAAATGCGAATGCCGACTCCCGCCGGCAGCCCTAGCGTACCTTGCGTCGCTCGGAGGCAGGCGCTTACCTGCGGCTGACGACCTCGACCCGCAGCCCGTCCGGATCGTGGAGGTAGGCGGCGTAGTAGCGCGAGCCGTATTGCGGGCGCAGACCGGGTGCTCCGCCGTCGTTGCCGCCGGCGGCGAGCCCGGCCGCGTAGGCCGCATCGACCGCTGCCTTGCCACTCGCCTGGAGGGCGACATGCCCGTATCCGGGGGCAGGGGGGCGGCCGCGCACGACGATCCAGACCTGGGGGTCGTTCTTGCCGTAGGCGATGACGTGCTCGGACTCGACCATGCGCCGGGCGCCGAGGGCGTAGAAGACCGCATCGTAGAAGCGGGCCGCCCGCGCGAGATCCGAGACCTCGAAGCCGATGTGGTCGATCATTCGCTACGCGGGCCGGGAGATGTCGCGGTGGACGACCTCGACGAGGTACTCAGATCCGGTGTGATAGCGCTCGGCGAGATGGCGGGCGATGGCCACGGAGCGGTGGCGCCCGCCCGTGCAGCCGATGGCCACCACGAGGTGGGCCTTGCCCTCGGCCAGATAAGCCGGGAGCAGGTAGTCGAGCAGCGGGTGCAGGCGATCGTAGAAATGGTCGAGATCCCCGTCTCGGTTGATGAAGTCGACGACCCGCTGGTCGTCGCCGGTGAGCGGGCGCAGGTCGACCTCGTAGTGGGGGTTGGGGAGGAAGCGGACGTCGAAGAGGAGGTCGGGGTCGCGGGCCGGGCCATTCTTGAAGCCGAAGCTCTGGAAGGTGACCACGAGCCGCCCGGGGGTGCTCGGTAGGAGCTCGTCGGCGAGCTTGCGGCGCAGCGCGGCTGCGGTCAGTCCGGTCGTGTCGATGACGACATCAGCCTGCTCGTGGAGCGGAGCGAGCATGTCGCGCTCGCGCGCGATGCCGACCTGGACGCTTTCCCGGGGCGCGAGGGGATGACGCCGGCGCGTCTCCTTGTAGCGGGTCATGAGCGACTGGTCGTCCGCCTCGAGGAAGACGAGCCGGAAGCGCACACCGGCCGTCCGCAGGTCTTTGAGCATCTTCGCGAGCCCCTCGAAGTAGCTGCCCCCACGCACATCGGAGACCACCGCGGCCTTGGCGACCTTGGAGCCGGAGTGCATGAACAGCTCGACGAGCGAGCGGATCATCTCCGAGGGCAGGTTGTCCACGCAGAAGTAGCCCTCGTCCTCGAAGGCCGCCATCGCCGTCGACTTCCCCGCGCCCGAGAAGCCCGTGATGATCACGAGGTCGGTCAGTGCGAAGCCCGCGGGCTCGTCCGAGTCGGTCTCCGGCTCAGATCCGGGCTCCTGACGAGGTTCCACCGGTAAAGCTTGACGTGCCCCGCGGACACGCGCGTCGCCGAGCCGTGATGCGGCAGTGTGCGAGCATGGCCCGGTGAATGCCCGCCGAGCTCTGCTGGCCCTGGTGGCCGCCCTCGCGCTCGGCGTGGCGGTGCTCGTGGCTGTCGCGATCCCGACGCCGTCGACTCCTCCGGCCCTCGCCGCGACGGCGGCTCACCGGGCGGCCGCGATACCCACCTCGATCTCGGCCAGCGTGTCAGACACACCGACCGGGCAGGCGATGCCGCCGGGGTTCGTGGGCGTCTCGCTCGAGTTCAAGGCTGTACAGGAGTACACCGGCAGCGACCCGAGCGCGGTCAACCCCGTCTTCGTCCATCTCCTGAAGGCGCTCGCTCCCGGGCAGGCGCCTGTCGTGCGCATCGGGGGCAACAGCACCGATCAGACGTGGTGGCCCATGCGCGGCACGATCCCGCCGGCGGGGCTGCGCTACACCCTGACCCCCGACTGGCTACGGACGACGCACGCACTCGCGCAGGCACTGGGCGCCCGGATGATCGTCGGCATCAACCTGGCCGCCGGGCGCCCCGCCATCGCCGCGGCGGAGGGCAAAGCCCTCGTCTCGGGGATTGGCCGCCAGTTCATCCAGGGGCTCGAGATCGGCAATGAGCCGGACATCTACACCCAGTTCCCCTGGTACAGCGGCCACGGCGGACTGACGATCTACGCGCGCCCGCAGGACTACGACGTCAGCCAGTTCACGGCCGACTACTCGCGCTGGAGCACCGCGCTGCCAGATCTTCCCCTCGCCGGCCCGGCTTTCGCCGAGCTGACCTGGCTGACCGGGCTCGCGCAGTTCATCACCGCCGAGCCCCGGCTGCACGTCGTCACCATGCATCGCTATCCCCTGCGCGCGTGCGTGAGCGACCCCATCGCCCCCGGCTATCCGACGATCCCCGCCCTGCTCTCCGACGCCTCCGCGGCCGGGCTGGCCCAGCCGCTCTATCAGTACATCCAGCTCGCGCATGCCGCTGGTTTGCCCTTCCGGGTGGCTGAGATGAACTCGGCCGCGTGCCGGGGTCGTTCCGGGGTGAGCGACACCTTCGCCTCCGCGCTGTGGGTGCTCGACACGTTCTTCAACCTGGCCAGCGAGGGCGCTGACGGTGTCAACATCCACACCTTCCCCGGCGCCCCGTACCAGCTCTTCACGTTCACGCACTCCAAGCCGGGGTGGCGCGGCTCGGTGCACCCGGAGTACTACGGGATGCTGATGTTCGCCCAGGCCTTCCCGCCGGGCGCGCAGCTGCTGCCGGTCACCGCGCCCGCGGGTCCGGTGAAGATCTGGGCGACGCGCTCGCCCACCGGGCGCACCCGCATCGTGCTCATCAACAAGAGCACGACGACCATCACGCACGTGCAGCTCCAGGTCCCCGGCTCGGGCGGTAACGCGAGCCTGGACTGGCTCCAGGCCCCGTCGGCGTCCTCGACGACCGGGGTGACGCTGGGCGGCCGGACGTTCGGGACGGCGTCGCGGACCGGCCAGCTCCCTCCGGCGCACACGGTGTCGATCACGGCCACGCAAGGATCGTATTCGCTAACCCTGCCGGCCGCCAGCGCCGTACTGCTGACCCAATAGTCAAACCCCCGTCTTATGGAGCTCGCGGTAGACCTCGCGGGCGAGCTTGCCCGGCAGCCCGGGCACGGCCTCGAGCTCCTCCCGGCTGGCACCGAGGATGGCGTCCGGTGAGCCGAAGTGGGCCAGGAGCGCCCGCTTGCGCGCGGGTCCCACTCCGGGCAGCTCGTCGAGGATCGACGCGGTCATCGCCCGGTCGCGCCGGATCCGGTGGTGCGTGATGGCGAAACGGTGGGCCTCATCGCGCACCCGCTGGAGCAACTGGAGCTCGGGCGTGTCGTGCGCGAGTCGCAGGGGCGCCGCCCGGCCCGGGATAAAGACCTCCTCGATCCGCTTGGCCAGCGAGATGACGAGCACGCCGCGCTCGCGGAACGGCCGTAGGGCCCGCAGGCCGGCCGAGAGCTGGCCCTTACCGCCGTCGATGACGATAACGTTGGGCAGGGCGGCGAAGCTCGGGTCGTACTCCTTGTCGTGCGGGGAGACGTCGAACTGGCGCTCGAACTGGCGCATGCGGCGTCCGAGCACCTCCTCCATCGCGGCGAAGTCATCCGGGAAGCCGATCCCGTTCACCCCCGCCACCTTGAAGCGCCGGTAGTCGGACTTCTTCGGCGCGCCGCCCTCGAATACGACCATCGAGGCGACGGTGTTCGTGCCCATGAGGGTCGAGATGTCGAAGCACTCGATGCGCAACGGGATCGTGTCGAGACCGAGCGCCTGCTGGAGGCCGTCGAGCGCCTCGACCCGCTGTTGCCGGCGGCGCTCCGAGCGCAGCTGCTCCTGGTCGAGAGCGAGTTGGGCGTTGCGCGTGGCCAGCTCGAGAATGCGCCGTTTGTCGCCGCGCTCGGCCGCGCGGATCTCCACCCGACCCCCCCGACGATGACTCAGGGCCTGGGCCACCGCCTCGGGCTCACCCAGCTCCTGCTGGACCACGATGAGCGGCGGGACCATCATCGCGCTCGTGTAGTACTGGAGGATGAAGGCCTCGGCGACCTCGGCGATGCCGCCGCTGGCCGCGTTATCGAGATAGAAGCTCTGGCGGTCCGAGAGCACGCCGTCGCGGACCTGGAAGACCTGAGCGTTGGCCTCGGTCTCGTTGACCGCGACGGCGATGGCGTCGAGCGTGCCCCCGGTGTCGCTGGCCACACGCTGGCGCTCGAGCAGCGAGCGGACGGCGCGCAGCCGGTTGCGCTCCCGCGCCGCGTCCTCGAAGCGCTGATCGGAGGCGGCCTCGCGCATGGAGCGCTCGAGCGATCGTTCGATCTCGCGATAGCGACCCGAGAGGAAATCGACGACCCCGTCGATGCCGCGGCGGTAGTCCTCGCGGCTGACGTAGCCCACGCAGGGCGCCTCGCAGCGCTTGATGTAGTAGTCCAGGCACGGAGATCCGCTGCGCCGCCCGGGCTCCGGACCCTCGCAGGAGCGGTACATGAACACCTTGCCGAGGACCTCGAGGGTCGAGCGCACGCGCTTGGCGTTGCTGTAGGGGCCGAAATAGGCCCGGTCGCGGCGGTGGCGCTCGCGGGTGAAGTAGACCCGGGGGAAGTCCTCATCGAGCGAGATGGCGATGTAGGGATAGGACTTGTCGTCGCGCAGGCGGATGTTGAAGCGCGGTTTGTACTGCTTGATGAAGTTCTGCTCGGCGAGCAGCGCCTCGGCCTCGGTGTGGACGACGAGCGCCTCGATCTGGTCGATCATCGGGATCAGGTCGCGCCCCGCACGCGTGCTCGGATTGGAGAAGTGCGAAGCGACGCGCTTCTTGATCGAGATCGCCTTGCCGACATAGAGCACCTTGCCGCGCTGGTCGCGGAAGAGGTAGACGCCCGGCTCGTCGGGGAGCTCGCGGCGCTTGTCGGCGGGTACGAGGGCCATCGGATTCCCCTCCGAGGATAGGTCCGGCTGCGTCGGCTCCAGGCTCAGTCGGCCGTGAAGGACAGCGCGAGCCCGGCCGTAGCCACGCCGAGCCCAACGACGGCGAGCGTCTCGCCGAGGGCCGAGGTCGGGTGGTTGGCGGCCGAAGGCACGCCGCCGATCAGCGTGGCCAGATCGAGGCCGTTGGTGGGGGGAACGCTCATCGCGTGCAGGACGAAGGCGGCGGCCACGGCCACGGGGACGAGGATGAGCAACCGGGCCGCGCGCGTTCCCACGAACGACACAAGTACGAGCGCGACGGCGACGAGCAGGAGGCACACGTCGGCCACCGAGTAGACCTGCCAGCCGGTCGGGTCATGAGGCACGCCCCGCAGCGGGACGGCGTTCCCCCACTGGGCCGCGAAGGCCGGCGAAAACTGGTGGCTCCAGGCGAAGAACAGTGATCCGGCGAGCGCGACGGCGCCCAGGAGCATGAGCCAGTCGGCGATTCCCTCACGGAGTTCCCGGGACACGGCCGGGGCAGTGTAGGCACCGGGCACGCCTCGGCGGAACGGGCGGGCGTCAGCCGCGCCGGTACGCGACCACGACGGCCACGACGGCGTACACCGCGCACCCGAGCAGAACGAGCCACGCCACCGATCCGGCACTCGTCTGCCACAGGCGGTTCGTCGCCGTAAGCGTGACCGCGGCGATGCCCGCCGCGATGTACAGCACCGCCCGGCGACGCTCGCCGAGCGAATAGAGCGTGTACCGGTGCTGCCGGTACATGATCATCGCGAACCAGGCGAACGCTCCGAGGAACACGAGGTAGACCGCCTGGGAGACGACCGTGGCCCCGGTCCCACCGCCGGGGACGACGTCGATGATGGCCGCCAGTGCGGCGATGATCGCGATGTTGATCGCGGTCTTGAGCATGGCCGCCCTCAAGTGTAGGCCGGCTACGGGGCGAGCACCTCCTCCCAGCGGCTATAGAGCTCCTCGAGCGCACGCTTGGCCTCGGCGTGGCGCGCCGTTGCCGCGGCCGCGCGCGCCGGGTCCGACCACGCGGCCGGATCGGAGAGCTCCTCCTCGAGGACCCGCAGCGCCGCCTCGGCGGCCTCGATGTCGCGCTCGAGCGCGCGTTCGTCGGAGCTCGGAGCGGCGATCGGGGCCGTCCGGCGCTCCCGCGGGCGGCGCTCCTTGGGTGCGGACTTGGGCTTGGCCGCCCGCTCGCGCGCCCGCTCCTCGCGGACCCGCACGTACTCGGGCCAGCCGCCGACGTAGCTGCGCAGCGATCCATCCTCGAAGGCGACCGTGCGCGTCCCGACGGCGTCGAGCAGCGCGCGGTCGTGGGAGATGAGCAAGAGCGAGCCCTCAAAGACGCTCAGCGCTGCCTCCAGAGCCTCGCGGCTCTCGAGATCGAGATGGTTGGTCGGCTCGTCGAGGACGAGCACGTTCGCTCCGGAATGGACGAGCACGGCAAGAGAAAGTCGGCGCCGCTCCCCGCCGGAGAGCCCGTCGAGCGGCTTCTCGGCCTCGTCACCGGAGAACAGGAAGCGGCCGAGCAGCGCGCGCGCCTTGTTCGGGGTCAGGCCGGTCAGGTGGGTGGTTGCCTCGAGCGGAGTGCGGGCCGTCCTGGTCGACAGCTCCTCGGCGTGCTGGGAGAGGTAGCCGATCTTGACGTTGTGGCCCGTGCGCAGCTTTCCCTCGACGAGAGGGCCACCGTCCGCGGGCGGCTCGCCGAGCTCGCGCCGGCCGGTCAGGGCATCGATGAGCGTCGTCTTGCCCGCTCCGTTGGGGCCGACGAGCGACACGTGCTCGCCGCGCTCGAGCCACAGCTCGGCGTCCTCGAGCAGGACGCGGTCGCCCACGGACACCCGGCCATCCTCGAGCTCGAAGACGACCCGGCCGCTGCGCTGCGGCGGCGTGAAGGCGAACTCCAGAGACGATGCGTCGGCCGGGCTGCGGCCGATGCGGTCGATCTTCTGGAGCTTCTTGGCCCGGGACTGGGCCTGGCGGGCCCGGGTGCCCGCGCGAAAGCGCGTGACGAAGCGCTCGAGCCGCGCGATCTCCGCCTCCTGGCGCTCGATCGCGCGCCCGAGTGCGATCTCGCGCGCTGCCTTCTCCTTGCGCCAGGCGTGCCACGGTCCGGGGAAGAACCTGCTCCGCCCTCCCTCGAGCTCGAGCACGGCCGTGCCGACTGCTTCGAGGAACCAGCGGTCGTGGGCGACGAGGACGACGGCGGCATCGAGACCGACGAGGTGCTGCTCGAGCCATTCGAGGGATGCAATGTCGAGGTGGTTCGTCGGCTCGTCGAGGAGCAGGAGATCCGGTGCGCCGGCCAGCGCGCGGCCGAGTGAGGCCCGCGTCAGCTCACCGCCGGAGAAGGTGTGAAGCGACCGGTCGAGATCCGCGTCGTCGCGGAACCCCAGCCCATGGAGGGTGGCCAGTGCGCGCTCACGCCAGCCATAGCCGCCGGCGTGTTCGAGCCGCGCCTGGGCCTCGGCATAGCGGTTCAGCGTCAACTCGTCGTGAGCGCCGGCAGCCATCTGCTGCTCGAGGCCGACCAGCTCCTCCTCGATGGCGACGAGCTCCCGTGCCCCGGAGAGCACGTACTCGCGCAGGCTCAGATCGCGCTCGCGCGGGGGCCGTTGGTCGTGGAGCGCCACCTTCACGCCCTTGGCGAACACGAGCTCGCCCTGGTCGACGCCCGCCTCGCCCACGAGCATGCGCAGCAGCGTTGTCTTACCCGCACCGTTGCGGCCCGAGAGGGTCAGGCGATCGCGGCGTTCGAGCTTGAAGGAAATGCCGCGCAGAAGCGGCTCGCCCGCAATGTCCTTGCCCAGATCCGATGCGATCACCACCGCCATGGCATCCATGGTAGGTGGGCGTCGGGGCGGCGCGAGCGTCCGGTGTGGGGGTAGGATCGCCGCCGTGGCCGCCGAGGACCGGACCCCCGATCCGCCCATCGAGATGCTCCCCGCGCGCACCGTGCTCGTGCCCGGCCGCGGCGAGTTCTTCCTCCGCGACAGCGGGGAATCGTCCGGCGGCGGCTCGCCCATGGGCTCGGCTGCGGCGGACCCCGGGCCTCGGCGCCCCCCGGTCATGCTTTTGCATGGCTGGATGGCCACGGCCGACCTCAACTGGTGGGGCGCCTACCGGGATCTCGTGGCCGCGGGGTACCGGGTCCTGGCTATCGACCACCGCGGACACGGCCGAGGGCTGCGCCCGCTCGTCCCGTTCCGTCTGAAGGATTGCGCCGACGACGCCGCCGCGGTGCTGCGTACGCTCGGCGCCGCCCCGGCACTCATCGTCGGCTACTCGATGGGCGGCGCCATCGCCCAGCTCGTCGCCCGCGATCACCCCGACGTGGCCGCCGGCGTCGTCCTGAGCGGCACGGCGCAGCATTGGCAGGACCGGCGCACCCAGCGCGCGTTCCGCGCCCTCGGCCTGCTCGGCTTCTCCTTGTCGGTGGCACCTCGCCTCACCTACCAAGCCGGCTTCCGCCGGGCCGGACTGCGCGACCCGGAGAGCGCCGGCTGGCTGCTCTCAGAGCTCATGCGCCACGCCGCTCGGGATCTCGCCGAGGCCGGCCGCGAGCTCGGACGCTTCGACTCCCGTGCCTGGCTCGGGAGCGTGCGTGGGCCCATCGCAGTCGTCCTGACCACACGCGACGAGCTCGTCGTCCCTGGCAAGCAGAGCGAGCTCGCCGCCTCGGCCCGCGCTCGCGTGTTCGAGGTCGCGCTGAGCCACCTCGAGCTGAGCTGGCGCGGAGACGTCTACAACCCGGCGCTCCTTCAAGCACTCGCCGCGGTCTCGCCCGGGGCTGATGCCCGCGCCGCCTGAGAACGGGCGGGATCCCCGGCAGGTGAGGTACCCTGTCGGCAGATGCGCCGACGCGTCGCGACAGGCCTGATCACCACCGCCGCCCTCCTGCTCGTGTTCGCCCCGAGCGCGCTCGCTCATGCGGGTGGAGGCGAGGGCTGGTACGGCGAGACGAACGACGCCACGATCACGACGGCGATGTTCATCACCATCGCCTTCTTCCCGACGATCATCATCATCTTCTCGCTCATCCAGTGGCGGCTCGACAAGCGCAAGCACGCCCGGATGGACGCAGCCAAGCGTCGGGCCGTGAACGCCGACTGGCGCGGCGGCTGGTAGGCAGCCAGGTCCGTCTAGATCTTGAAGACCTCGATGAGGCGCCGTTCGTGCTCGGCCTCGATGCGCGCGATGACCTCGATGTGCTCCTCGAGGCCCGAGCCCCGCAGCTTGGTGGCCAGCAGCTCGTCGACCTGGAATATCCCGGCGCTGTTCGACATGTCGATCTCGACTCGCACCGCACGGTCCACACCCGCGCGCAGACGGACCTCGTTGATGGCATAGGCGGACAGCGAGTGGATGTTCTGGTGACCTGATTCGAAGGGAATCCGCGAGCGGCCGCGGGCCATGTCGAGGGCGTCGGCCACCCGCACGATGCCCGCCTCGACGGTGAACGGCGCGCCGCGCCGGCGGTGCCCGATGATCGCGTGCAGGGCCTCGGCGACGATGATCGTGCGCTCCGGCTCTTCATAGGCGCCGGAGAGCAGGCCGCCGAGCTTGTCGGCGGTGAGGAACAGGCTGTAGCGCTCGTGGTCCTCGCGATGGATCGACATACCGACGCAATGGAGCATGCAGGCGGCGGCGATCACGACCTCGGCGTCCCGATCCTTGAGGCCGTAGTCGGCCGTGACACTCGGAACGACGCCGCGACGGAAGAGGAGCCGAGCCAGCCGCAGAGCGATGTTGAGCACGATCTGGATGTGCACCCACGAGTGGTCGCTCATGCCCAGGCGCCGCGTGGCGTTGACCGCCGAGACGTGCCACCACGCCTTGACCTGGTCGTCGGCGTTGACGGCCTCGAGAAGGCTCTCGAGGCGGCGGTTGCCGCGTGTGGGAGCGCGGACCCGCATGTCGGCCAGGGCCTCGCGCGGAGGCAGCGGCGGCTCGCGCGGCGGCGGGACCGGCTCCTCGGCCGCTGGGACTGTGGCGTCGTCGTCGAGATCAGACATGGGCGAGCTCCATCAATACTCCCTCGCGCAGACCGCCGCCGACGACCTCGAGGGGAACGCCGAGGCGCTTCTGCACGGCCTCGAGGATGACGAGTCCCGCGGGCAGCAGCCTGACGCGTTCGACATCGAGATCGTGGTCGCCCGCCACGGCAGCGGCCGGGCGGCCGAGGAGGAGCGCTAAAGCCGTCGCGAAGGCATCCGGATCGAGATGCGGCCCGGCCAGGCGGCAGAGCGACGCGGCGCTCCCCCCCACCGCGACCGCCTTCGCCGGGCGCGGGACCTCGAGCGGCGCGAGGGCCTCGCTCACCGTCGCCCGGGCGCGGGCGAGCGCGTCCGCCGAGGGCGGGTCGGACCTGAACCACGCGTCGGCGAGCTCACCGGAGCCGAGGGGCAGCGAGACCGACCAGCGAACCGCGCCCGGCACCCGGCCGACGATGAGCTCGGACGATCCGCCGCCGACGTCGACGACCCCGAGCTCGCCCTCCCCGGCCATCCCGGCCGCGCTGAGCGCCCCGCCGGCCCCGACAAAGGCCAGGCGAGCCTCCTCATCCGCGGAGAGCACACGTAACTCCACGCCGCATTCCCGCTCGAGCGCCGCCGCGAGCGCCGCGGCGTTGCGGGCCTGGCGCACCGCGGCGGTGGCCACAACGACGATCGTCTCGGCCCCGAGTTTGGTGGCCCGTGCTACCTGGTCGCGGACGACGGCGACGACCTCCACGAGCTTGTCGGCCTCGATGAGGCCGTCGCCTCCCAGGCCTCGCCGGACGTGAGTGAAGGCGCGCTGTTGCTCGATCTCACGCGGGAACCCGGTCCCCCCGTCCGCGACGAGCAGCCGCGTCGTGTTCGAGCCGATGTCGATGCAGGCGCCGCGCACGGAGTGGTTGAACGCTATAACCGCGGCGGGTCGGCCGCCGGGTGCGCGAAGGCGCGATGTGGATGGAGGAGCATCCAGGCGGACAGGGCGACGACGAGGGAGCCGGCTCCGCCGACCGCGAGGGCGAGGCGGGGATTTCCGAGGGCGGTGAGCGAGCCTCCGATGACGATCCCGAGGCCAGGCATGGCCTGGCTGAGTGCGTCGCTGAAGCTCATCATGATCGCCATCCACCGCTGGGGCGTCTGCTCCTGGAGCGCCGTCCGCGTGGCCACGCTCTCGATGCCGTTGCCGACGCCTGCGCACACCGCGGCCGCCACGGCGAGCGCGATCAACGGCGCGGCGGCCATCAAGGCCAGGCCGATGCCGATCAGAGCGGTCCCGAGGGAGATGAGGTTGCGCGCCCGGACGCCGCGCCAACGGGCGTAGACGGCCGCGCCCGCCACGGCTCCGGCCCCCCAACCCGAGAGCAGCGCTCCGTACCCTCCCGCGCCGGCATGGAGCGTGTGCTGGGCGAAGACGACCTCGACCGGGATCGAGACGGTGAAGAAGAGGATGCCCGCCCCCTGGATCCCGAGGAGGATCCGGATGGGGCGGACCTGGCGCGCGTGGGCGAGCGCGGTCCGGAGCCTCCCCCCGGGGTGTCGACACGTGGCGGCGGGCCGGGAAGCTCGGTCGAGGTGACCAGGTTTACCGCGATCATGAGGAACAGCACGGAGTTGACGACGAGCGCCGCTGAGACGCCTCCCGCGGCCACGACCGCCCCGCCGATGGCCGGCCCGAGCATGAAGGCGAGGGAGAAGAAGGCGTTGGTCATGGCGTTGCCCTCGCGCAGGAGACCCGCCGCAGAGGTGACCGACACCGTGGTGGCCCGGGCGATCGGCCGGGCGGTCAGCGCCAGGCAGCCGTCGAGGAGCGCGAGGAGCAGCACCGGCGCGAGCGCGAAGTGATGCGCGATCACGGCCAGGGCGACATAGGCCACGCTCTCGCACGCATAGAGGGCGGGCAGCACCCAGCGGGGCGGGATGCGGTCGACGCGGGAGACGGCGAAGGGCGAGATCAGCGCCGGCACGAACTGGGAGCAGATGTAGAAGCCCGCCGCTCCGATCGCGCTCCCCGTCCGCCGGTAGACGAGGAAGGAAAGCGACAGGGTGCCGACCGACCACGCCAACTCGTTCAAGGTGTACGCGGCCAACAGACGCCGGTACGCACCTAGGGACAGGACCCTCCTCACGGCCCTGAAGTATTCCCTTTCATCGCCGCTGGCATCATGGCCGCAGTGTCCAATCTGGCGATCGAGGTCACAGACCTGCGCAAGACCTACGGCGATTTCCAGGCCGTGCGCGGGATCGACTTCGCCGTGGCTCGCGGCGAAGTGTTCGGCTTGCTCGGCCCCAACGGCGCGGGGAAGACGACAACCGTCGAGATTCTCGAGGGGTACCGCGTGCGTACGGGCGGCGAGGTTCGCGTCCTCGGCTTCGATCCCGGGCGGCGCTCACGCGAGCTCCGCGCCCGCGTCGGCATCGTCCTGCAGAGCACGGGGCTCTACCGGCACATCCGGGTCCGCGAGGCGATCGGACATTTCGGGTCGATGTACCCTCACCCCCGTTCCGTCGACGAGGTCATCGCTCTGACCGGGCTCCAGGGCAAGGAGAACGCGATGGCGCGGACCCTGTCGGGCGGGCAGCTCAGACGCCTCGATCTCGCCCTCGCCCTCGTCGGCGACCCCGAGCTGATCTTCCTCGACGAGCCGACGACCGGGTTCGATCCCGCAGCCCGGCGCAACGCCTGGGACACCATCCGCTCGCTCAAGGAGCTCGGTAAGACCGTGCTCCTGACCACGCACTATCTCGACGAGGCGCAGGCCCTCGCCGATCGCGTCGCCATCATCAAGGACGGTCGCATCCTTATCGAGGGGGCGCCCCAGGAGCTGGGCACCACGGCGGGGACCGTCCCCTACCGCATCACCTACCGCAACGGTGGAGGGGAGCTCGTGGAACGTGCGACCGACGATCCGACGAGCGTGTTGCACGAGCTCACCGGCGCGGCGCTCGCGCGGGGCGAGCGCCTGGAGAGCCTGAGCGTGTCCCGCCCGACACTCGAGGACGTGTATCTCGAGCTCACCGCCGGCGAGAGCGCCCCCGACGCGAGCGCCTCGGCGGACGAGCCGGGCGGCACCCCGGGCACGGACGCGGAGACCCGGCGGCAGGGCAGGGCGGCCCGGCGTCGCGAGCGGGGGCACGCAGCCGGATGACTCACGCGCCCTCCCCCATGAAGGCGAGCCCCGACTGCGAGCGGAGGTGCGCGTGAGCGACGGTCTCGCCCTCGCCTGGCGCCAGTACCGCCTCGAGCGGCACCTGTTCTGGCGCAACCCGAGCGCCGCCTTCTTCAACTTCCTTCTGCCACTCCTCTTCCTCGTCTTCTTCGGCGCGATCTTCAACGGCAACCAGCACGACCTCAATGTGATCGTCCCCGGCATCGCAGGGATGAGCGTCATGTCGACGACGTTCTCCGCCCTCGCCTTCAACATGACCTTCCTACGCGAGCAGGGCGTGCTCAAGCGGATCCGCGGAACCCCGATGCCGGGCTGGTCGTACCTCCTCGGCATCGCCGGGAACGCGGTGACGAACACCGCACTCCAGGTCGCCATCATCACCGTGGCCGGCCGGATCTTCTTCAATACCGGCTGGCCGAAGGACTACGGCGAGCTCGTGCTCTTCGTCGCCGCGGGCGTGGTGTGCTTCGCCTCGCTCGGGGTCGCCCTGTCGCACGCGATCCCGAACTTCGACTCCGCGCCGGCCTACGTCAACGCCGTCTTCCTGCCCGTGATCTTCATCTCCGGCGTCTTCTACGACGCTTCGCGGGCCCCGGGCTTCCTCAAGGGCATCGCCCAAGCGCTCCCGCTCAAGCAGGTCATCGACGGTCTCTCGGGGGCGATGGTCACGGGGAAGGGGATCGGCGCGCATATCACCGCCCTCGGAGTGATCGCGGCCTGGTCGGTGCTGGGGGTGGCGCTGGCCATCCGCGGCTTCTCCTGGGAGCAGCGGCGCACGTGATCGCGCCCCTCGCCCTCCTCTACGACGTGCACGGCAACCTGCCCGCGCTCGAGGCGGTGCTCGACGACGCCCGCGCGGCCGGAGCCACCCGCTTCCTCCTCGGCGGCGACTACGCGCTCTTCGGGCCTTGGCCGGCCGAGACGGTCACGCGCCTGCGCGAGCTCGACGGGGCAACGTGGATCCGCGGCAACGTCGATCGCTGGACGGCCGAGCGCGAGGAACTCGATGAGATTGCCGAGGAGGCGGTCGACGCGTGCCGGGCGGCGCTCGGCCCCGCGGTCGTGGCCGAGCTCGGCGGGTTGCCCGACCAGCTCGTCCTCGAGGGGACGCGCTACTGCCATGCCTCCCCGCTGTCGGACATGCGCTCGTTTGCACCCGAGCCGGCGGACGAGGACGACGAGCTGCTCGCCGGAGTATCCGAACGGCGCGTGGTCTTCGGCCACACGCACCTCGCCTTCGCGCGCAGGCGACCCGACGGCATCGAGCTCGTGAACCCGGGCAGCGTCGGGATGCCGCTCGACGGCGACCCGACGGCCGCGTACGCCATCGTCCGCGACGGGGGTGCGCTCGAGCACCGGCGGATCCGGTACGACCACGAGCGCAGCGCGCGGGCGGTGCGCGAGCGGTTCGGTGATGCCGCCTGGGCACAGCGCAGCGAGCGCCGGCTCCTGAGCGCGCGCCCCTGAGACGGCTTGCCGACGACCTCTGCGACGCCCTCGAGCTCCCGCTGTGGTGCGGCGAGCTCGACGGCCGGCCCGCAACCGCGCCCATGCGGCGCTCGCCACGCTTGCGCCCGAGCTCGTCTGCTTCGGCCCGGCCGGCCAATGCGTGCCCCGGCCAAGCTCTCCGCCTTCCCCTCGTGGCTCCCCCGGGACTGGTCGCAGCCCGCGGCTGTCATCCTCTGCGTATGGCGATCAGCGCGCGCGGCTGGGCCCTGACCCACTCCTTCGGCCACGCCGACTTCCCGGCCGCCGAGCTGGCCGGACTCGAGCGGCCGACCGTTTCCATCTGCCTGCCCGCCCGGGACGAAGCCCGCACGATTGGCCGGATTCTCGGCGCACTCGTGCCACTCCAGCGCCTCGGTCTCGTCGACCAGATCGCCGTCGTCGACCATTCCCGAGACGGGACTGGACAGATCGCCCGGCAGCTCGGCGTGGAGGTCTACGACCAGGAGGAGCTCATGCCTGAGCTCGGGCCCGTGCTCGGCAAGGGCGACGCCATGTGGCGCGCACTGACCGTGCTGCGCGGGGAGGTCATCTGCTTCCTCGACGCCGACTCGGAGGAATTCGGCCCGCATTTCGCATGCGGGCTGATCGGCCCCCTGCTCCGCGACCCGACAATCGCCTTCGTGAAGGGCTTCTACCGCCGTCCCTTCCGGATCGGCGCGACGACCTTCCCCGAGGGCGGTGGTCGCGTGACCGAGCTGACCGCCCGGCCACTTCTGACCCGTTTCTATGCCGAGCTCGCCGGGGTACGCCAGCCGCTGGCCGGCGAGATAGCCGGCCGCCGGAACCTCCTTGAGTCCCTGCCCTTCGTCACCGGATACGGCGTCGACATCGCTCTGCTGCTCGACGTCTACGCCACGGTCGGCCTCGCGGGCATCGCCCAGGTCGACCTCGATGTGCGCCAGAACGATCATCAGCCGCTGCGCGACCTCGGGACGATGGCCGACGCCGTGCTCCAGGCCGTGGCGGCGCGCCTGGTTCGTGAGGGGCGGCTGGACGACCCCGGCGTCGCGGGCGCCGCGGTGGAGCGTCCGCCGTTCGCCAGCCTCCGCGCCGCGGCCTAGGGGTCGTGGACTGACTGTCCATGCCGTTCGTTTGCCTGATCGCCGTCGCCGTGCTCATGCTCGCGGCGTGTGGCAGCTCCTCGAGCTTGAGCAGCTCTCCTGGCACGAGCACCACGGGTGGGGGCGCCGGGCCGCAGCAGGCCCATCCCCAGGCGGTCGAGCCGGTGGCGGGCGCCGGAGCGTCGAGGGGCGGGGCCACGATCCCGAACGAGCCGGTGGGCGACCCCAACGCCCGTGCGGTCCCCCTCGCCGAGGTCAGGCGCGAGCTCCAGATCGAGCAGGAGCTCAATGCGCTGCAGCCCGGGCAGGGGTTTGTGTTCCCCATCGCCCCGCTGTCCGTCGTCGAGCCACCGAGCACCTGGTCGCCCGACCAGGGCGTCGACATCTCGACCGCCGGCGCGGCTTGCGGCCCGAACGCGGTCGAGCTCGCGGTGACCAACGGAGTCATCGTCCAGGAGGGGATCTCCGGATTCGGCCCGGCCGCTCCCGTGCTGAAGGTCGAGGGCGGCCCGCTGAACGGCCGCTTCATCTATTACGGCCACGCCTATCCCGCGCTGGTGCCGGTCGGCTCGGTCGTCCAGGCGGGTCAGCCGGTCGCCGAGGTCGGCTGCGGCGTCGTGGGGATCTCGAGCGGACCGCACCTCGAGATCGGCATCAGTGCGGTCAATGGTCCGACGTGCTGTCCCGGGTATGAGACGACCTCGCCGGCCATGCAGGGGCTGCTCGACCGTCTCTGGGCCGCCGACCATGGAGGCTGAATGACTGAGATCGCTGAACCCGGCGCCCCATCCGCCGATGACGGATCGTTCCGCCGGCCGCCGAGCCGGTTTCGGGAGTGGGTGACCGCGGACGGATCGAGCGGTTTTCCGCCTCAGGCCGGCCGCTACCACCTATATGTCGCCCGGGCCTGCCCGTGGGCGCACCGGACGATCATCGGCCGCGAGCTCATGGGGCTCGAGGACGCAATCACGATCTCCTTCGCCGACCCGATCCGCGACGAGCGGGGCTGGGCGTTCACCGGCGAGGGCTACGAGGACCAGGTCAACGGCTTTTGCTTTCTCGGCCAGGTCTACGCCGCCACCGAGCCGAACTTCGCGGAGCGGATCAGCGTGCCGGTGCTCTGGGACCGTGAGCGTGGGCGCATCGTCAACAACGAGTCGGCGGACATCCTGCGCATGCTCGGCACCGCCTTCCGCGCGCTCGCCCGCCATCCGGTCGACCTGTGCCCCGAGGCGCACCGGACCGAGATCGACGCTCTCAACGAGCACATCTACACCCGCGTCAACGACGCGGTCTACAAGGCCGGGTTCGCCCGCCGCCAGGCCGCCTACGAACGCGAAGTCCATTCGCTCTTCACCGCGCTTGACGCCCTCGACCACCGCCTCTCCAAGCGACGTTTCCTCTTCGGCGATCAGCCGGTCGAGACCGACTGGCGCCTCTTCACCACGCTCCTGCGCTTCGACGCCGTCTACCAGATTCACTTCAAGTGCTCGCTCCGCAAGCTCGTCGAGTACGAGCACCTCTGGCCCTACGCACGCGACCTCTATCAGTGGCCGGGCGTAGCCGCGACCGTGAACTTCGAGGAGATCCGCGCCCATTACTACCGCACACACCCCATGATCAATCCGCGCGGGCTCGTGGCGCTGCAGCCCCTGGCCTCGTGGGAGGAACCTCCCGGGCGCTAGAGCGGCTTGTGCGCCCGGACTTGGTAGATCGAGGCCCAGCCGGTCTGGAAGCCCTGCCGGGCCGCCCGCAGGTAGAGCCGCCAGATCCGCGCCCGCTCCATGCCGGCGATCCGCACGGCATCCTCCCAATGGGCCTCGTAGCGCTCGGTCCAGTGGCGGATCGTCTCGGCGTAGTCGTCGGCCAGTCCCTCGACGTGCCAGGTAACGAGGCCGGCCCGCTCGAGCGCCTGCTGGATGCGCGAGAGGGGGAGCGGCACCCCGTCGGGGAAGACGAAGCGCTCCGAGAACGCCCCCTCGTCCGGCGTGTCGAAGTCCTGGAGCTTGGCGATGCCGTGGTTGAGCAGCCGGCCGCCGGGCTTGAGGAGATCGGCGAGCGTCCGCGCATAGAGGTCGATCCGCTCCTCGCCCACGTGCTCGACCATGCCGATGCTCGAGATGGCGTCGTAGTCATCGGCGTCGAGCTCGCGGTAGTCGGCCACGCGGATCTCCACACGCTCCGACATCCCAGCCTCGGCGACCCGCCGCTGGGCGAGCTCGGCCTGGAGATCCGAGAGCGTGACGCCGAGCACGGAGACGCCGTGGTTGCGTGCGGCGTGGATGGCGAAGCTCCCCCACCCACACCCGACGTCGAGGACGCGCTGGCCGGTCTCGAGTGCCAGCTTCGTGCACACGAGCTCGAGCTTGGCCTCCTGGGCCTCCTCGAGCGTCCGCGCTCCGCTCTGCCAGTAGGCACAGCTGTAGGTCATAGAGCGGTCGAGGAAGAGCGCGAAGAAGTCGTTGCCGACGTTGTAGTGATGACGCACGGCCCGCCGGTCGCGCAGCACGGTGTGACGCTCCCCTCGCAGCCTGAGCTCGGCCGCGGGAGCCTTCGGGGGCACGAGGAGCCCGCAGGCGCGCACGAGCGCCGCACCCAGGCGCACCACCGTGCGCGGGCGCAGCGGGGGCGCTTCGAAGGTGTCGACGACCCGGAGGGCCGCCTCGAGATCATCGACGTCGATGAGCCCGGCCACGTAGGCGCGCCCGAGGCCGAGCTCGCCCGGGGCGCGCAGCACGTGCGCGATCGCCTCCGGGCCGTGGATCGAGAAGGTCGGCGCGTCCGCCTCGGTGGCGCGAACCGATGAGCCGTCCCAGAAGCGAACGGTGAAGGGCCGCCGGGGGAGTGCCGTTTCGAGCTCGCGACGGAGCGGTGCGGTCTGCGAGAAGGCCAAACTGCTACGCCGCGTCGGCGATCGCCTTGCGGTTGATTCGATCCGGATCGATTCGCACGACGTCCCAAGCCAGGCCGAGCGCCTCGAGTGTCCGGATCATGGCCGCGGAGGGGTCGATCTGCCAGCGCCGCAGACCGTGGCGGTACGACGTCGGGAAGGCGTGATGGTTGTTGTGCCAGGCCTCGCCCCACGTCGGGATCGCGAGCCAGAAGACGTTGCGCGACTCATCGCCCGTGTCGTAGTCCTTGCGGCCGAAGAAGTGGCAGACGGAGTTGATGCTGAAGGTCGCGTGGTGGACGAAGAAGATCCGCGCCGCGCCGCCCCAGAGCAAGCCCTTCAAGCCGCCGGAGACCGAGCCGGTGAGGGCCACGCCCATGCCGAAGGCGACGGCGAGCCCGAGCACCACCCAGAGCACGAAGGTGCGATCGACGAACCGGATCCATGGGTCGTTGATCAGATCCCGGGCGTAACGATTCTCGTCGGCCACCTCCATGTCGGAGAACACCCAGCCGATGTGAGCGTGCAGGAAGCCCTTGAACTGGCCGCGCCAGCCGTGGTCGTCGCCGAGATGCGGGCTGTGGGGATCGCCCTGCTCGTCGGAGAAGTCGTGGTGCTTGCGGTGCGTGGCCACCCAGTCGATGACGGGGCCCTCAGCCGCGGCGGAGCCGAGCGCCGCGAAGGCCGCCCGCGTGATGCGGTGGCACTTGAAGCTGCGGTGTGTGAGCAACCGGTGGAAGCCGACGGTGACACCGGCGCCCACGCCCACATAACACACGGCGAGGATCACCAGGTCCTGCCACTGCAGGAGATTCCCCATCCATCCGAAGACCATCCCGACGATGACGAGGATCGGTGGCGCGGCGGTGATGACCGCACTCGCAACCCGGTCGACGAGCGGCATCGTGACCGGGCGGACCAGCGTCTCTTCTGCCGCGACAGGCGAGGCGGACTCGACCGGCGGGGCCGGCGCTTGCTCGTGTGCGGCAGGAGTGATCAGCGTGGTTTCCATAGCCTCCGGTCGGATTGGGACAGCGCGATAGGCGAGCGCTGCCCCGATCGCGGGCTCGCGGCATCGTAGCGGAGAACGCCGACTGCGTTTGACGCCTCACACACGTCCGTCGCGGCCCGTACTCCTGATCGGCCGCGGACCCGGGCGACCTTCAGCGCTCGCGCGCCGGTGACTTACGTCACCGGCGCACGGACGTTCGTGAACGGCTGGAAGGTCCGGCAAGGCTCGCCGCGCAGGCTCGGGCACGCCGGGAGGCTGGTCGGCACCGACACACCGGAGACGACCGGGAGCACCAGCCGCGACGGCATCGCCGCCGACTGCGCCAGCCACACCTTGGCCGTGTTCAGCGGCGTCAGCTGCGAGAAGCCCCAGACGGGCTGGTCGCCGCCGGGGGCACTGACGATGACCCTGATCCGCGAGCCCTTCCGATAGGCGTGCCCCTCGTAGTAGAGCGGGATGATCACCTTGGTGAAGCGTCCGGCCGGAAGCGGCGCGGCCGTCGACTTGCGCAGCGAGAGGACGGGTTCGAGCAGGGTGCTCTGCGTTGGGTTGAGCGCGCGCAGATTCGTGTTCAGCCACCCGTTCTGCACGAACGTCTCCTTGCCGTCCGGCCGCACCTCGGTGACGGTCACCTGGAGGTCGACGTTCGGGACCGAGGCACGGATCCACGCCTGGACGGCGCCGGCGCCGATCACGACCGTGTTGTGGCGCAGCGGGGCGCTCACGAAGGAGAGCGCCCTACCGGCCGGGTTCTGCGTCCAGGTGTAGGAGGGCGTGGCCGTCCACAGCCCGTTCGTCCCCGACCCGGTGTCGCCGGTGAAGTCGGTCGCGGGCCGAGCGTGCGGGCTCCAGATGAACCGCTCGGCCGACGCCCTGTGCGGCGGCGCGGCGGCCAGGGTGCTCGAGCCGGTGAAGTACCAGGAGACCGCATGAGTGCCCGGGACCGGGAACCGGCTGAACGTCTTCTCGAAGCCCGGATAGGGCACGAGCGGCCGGGGGCTGCCCGCTCCGTTGTCGAACAGGATCCGGATCTCCGGGAGCTTCTGGAAGGCGCTCAGCGCTGCTCCGAATGATGGCTCGGACTGGATGGCATCGGACGGCAACGTGACGTTGCTGATGCCCATCGCCGTCTGGTAGACGACCGGGACGATCACCTGCAGGGCCGTGGTGAGGTGCGGCGCCTGCCGCGCCACATAGAGCTCGAGGAAGTCGTACCAACGGTTGAACGTCGCCGGATCGAGCGAGTCGATGTGGGCGCCGTTGGTGAACGTGAACCACTTGTGGGCGGTCCCGGTCATGTGCTCGGCGAGGTCTGGGCAGTGCGCGCCCGTCTGCTCGTCGGTGAACTGGCAGGCGACGAAGATCGGAGCCTTGATCTTGTGGACGAAGCTGATCGGATCGAGCGGATCCGCCACCGCGGGGTCGTAGTACTGGTTGGCGTATGTCTTGGCGATGAGGTTGACCGCCTCGCCGTGCAGGGCCTGGTTGTCCTTGCACGTCTGGTCGCCGGCCAGGATTTGCTGGTAGGCCCAGGGCTGTCCCCCGGTCGGCGAGGCCGGGAGCGCGTCGTGGACCCGCTGCTGCGCCCACTGCAGCGCGAAGCCGGTGTTGAGGATCCCGCCCGGATACAAGGTGGTAATCGTGCTGTCGATGACCGACAGCGGCGTGAGCGCCGCCAGGTCGGGCGGATCGGTCGCCCCCACGAAGAGCTGGCTGATGCCGCCGTAGGAGATGCCCATCATGCCCACCTTGTGGTGCAGGACCCAGGGCTGGTGCGCGACCGTCTCGATGATGTCGTAGCCATCGAGGCTCTGCAGCGGCTCGAAGTAATCAAAGGCGCCGCCGGAGCAGCCCGTGCCCCGCATGTTGACGTCGACGACGGCGAAGCCGAGCGCCTGGGCGATCTGCGAGATGCCGCTCTGCGCCGCGGACGGGTCGGCGTACCCGTAGCCCGCGTACTCGATCAGCGTGGGATACGGCCCCGGACCCCCGGACAGGGGCAGCCGGACGTCGATGGCGAGCTTGATCCCGTCGCGCACGGTCAGGTACCCGTACCCCTTCGTGGGGATCGTCTGGTGATAGCTGGCGGTGCTGGGCGGCGCTGAGCGGTCGGGCAGCACGGTCAGCGGGCCTGACTGCTCGGTCGTCCCCCCCGTGTGCTGGCGCAGGCGGTATCCCGGGCCGGGGACCACGTTGCGGAAGAGCACTCCCCCCTGTGCGTCCGCGCGCTTGCTCGCGAGAACCTTTCCGTGACGGTTGACGAGCACGACCGGCGAGGAGCCCTGGACGCCCGTGGCATAGACCTGTTCGACGCTGCCGTGGGCCAGGAAGCTCGCGGGCGCAGGCTTGGCGACGGCCGCGGGCGCGGCGATGGCCGCGAGCGCGAGGGCGAGGGACACGCACGCGAGCCGCAGCCCGCGGGGAAGGCACTTCGAGGGGGAGCGCATACTCCGCACCCTCTCACGTTTCGCCCTCCGATGTCGCAGGCCCGGTGGGTTACAGGCCGACGGGGTGCAGAAGCTGGTTGAAGCTCGACAGGTAGGACTGGGAGGGCTGGTCGATCTTGGCCACTCCGCCGGACGGGTTATTTGCGCTGTTGCCGCCCGATTCGAACCACTGGCCGCCGATGTCGATGATCACGTGGTCCTGAGACGGATCGGGATTGTCGTCGCGGTCGTAGATCGTCACGTACTGCCCGGCCCCCGGCGCGAGGTTGGGCTGGGAGGGCAGGGTCTGGGTCGACTGTGGGCTCGAGATGATCCCGGCCGATCCAAGTACGGCGGACACAAAGCCCGAGCAGTCGTATCCGGAGGCGTTCAGCCAGTCGCTCGTGCTGTGCCCCCCGCCCCACACATACGGGCGGCCGACGAGCGACTCGGCCTTCTGGAGCATCGTCTGGACCGCCGCCGGTGCCCCGGTGAGCGATGGGCTCCCGGCCACGTCCTGCGCACCCGCGAGCGCCGCCGCGAAGCTCGCGCCGGTGCCGGAGGTGGACGCCGCGGTCCCGCCGCTCGAGCTCGAGAGGCTGGAGGTTGCGCTGGAGCTGCCCGAGAGGAGATTTGCCGGATTGAGCAGGTCCTGCTGCATGGCCAGGATCTGCTGGACGCGGCCGACTGCCGCATCGAGACTCATACTCGTGGGGATCGGCGGGGCGCAGAGATCCTTGAGCCTGGCTCAGGCCCCGTGAGCGTCCTGCACCGCGGCCATGAGGAGCAGGCCGCCGTCCACGACGACGGAGGCACCCGTGACGTACGAGGCCTCCGGGGAGGCCAGGAAGGCCACGGCCGCGGCGACCTCCGCGGCATGACCGGGCCGACCGGCCGGAATCGCAGGACGCTCGATCTGGTGTGGGTCGACGTCATGGGCTCCCGTCAGCGGCGTGGCGATCTCTCCCGGGGCCACGGCGTTCACGGTGATGCCGTGTGCGGCGAGCTCGAGTGCCATGACCTTGGTCAGCAGGCCGAGGGCGCCCTTGGCGGCGCAGTACGCGCTCGAGCCCGGCAACGGGACGTGCTCGTGCACGCTCGTGATGTTGATGATGCGCCCTCCGCGCCCCGCGCCGACCATCCGCCGCGCCGCCTCCTGCGCGGCGCTGAACCCCGCGGTGAGGTCGACCTCGAGCACGCGGCGCCACTCCTCCAGCGTCACCTCGAGAAACGGCGTCGTGGCTCCTGTGCCCGCGTTGTTGACGAGCACGTCGATGCCGCCGAGCGCGTCGGCAAGCTCAGCGACGGCGTGCGCGGCCTCCCCCTCGCGCAGGAACTCCGCCTCGCGCAGCTCGGCGCGCCGGCCCTGCGCGCGCACCTCATCGGCGGTCCCCCGCGCGCCCGCCGCATCGCCGAGCCACGTGATGCCGACGTCGAAGCCCTGGCGCGCGAGCGCCACCGCGCTGGCCTTGCCGATGCCGGAATCCGCACCGGTCACGACGGCGATGCCCATACTGGCCCGGCGGCTACCCGCACCTGTGCCTCGGTAAGCGCCCAGCCTGTCGACCCGGGTTGTGGTCACTCTCGGGACGAGTTCGTTAGCGTCCGCGCCGTAGTCCGCGTCCGGAGCCTCGAGCTGCCACTCGTCCGATCATCACGGCCAACGGGAATGTCCGGGCCCCCAGGCGGGAAAGCACTGTCGGTGAACCGTCGAACAGGAGACTGAATGGGCTTTGACCAATATCACGAGCCGCCCGAGGAGCTGCCGGCGCGCACGCGGACGTTCGCGCGGCTGTGCGCCTCGCTGACCGAGGAAGCGGAGGCCATCGGCTGGTACGAGCAGCGGTTGGCGGTCGAAACCGATCCCGAGGCTCTGGCCGTGATGCGCGATGCCCAGGGCGAAGAGTTCAAGCACTTCAGCATGGACCTCGAGCTTCTCCTGCGCAGAGTCCCCGCATGGCGGCGGATCGCCCAGGGCGTGCTCTTCCGCCCCGGCGACGTGGTGGAGCACGGTGAGGACGCCGAGGCCGACGTCCTCGAAGGGGACGGCACCGCAACCGAGGGGCAGTTCGAGGACGGCTCCCTCGGCATCGGTAGCCTGCGGGGAGGCCCGCGATGAATCATCTCCTGCGCTCCCTCGCCCCGATCAGCGACGCCGGCTGGAAAGAGCTCGACGAGGAGGCGCGCGAGCGTCTCGTGCCCGCCCTCGCGGCCCGCAAGCTCGTCGATTTCACCGGTCCGCACGGCTGGGAGTACTCGGCCACGAACCTCGGACGTACGGCGGACGTGCCCACCGTGCCGTGCGAGGGCGTGACCGCCCGCAGCCGGCGCGTGCTGCCGCTCGTCGAGGTGCGCGCCGAGTTCGCCATCGCCCGCGAGGAGCTCGCGAACATCGACCGCGGTGCCGACGACGCCGATCTTGAACCGCTCGACAAGGCGGCCCATCAGCTCGCCATCGCCGAGAACACCGCCGTGTTCCACGGCTGGGCGGCGGCCTCGCTCGAGGGCATCGCCGCGAGCTCGCCTCAGGAGATGATGAAGCTCACCGCGGAGCCGGACGACTATCCCCGGCCGGTCGCCGGCGCGGTCGAGCGGCTGCTGCACGCGGGCATCGCCGGTCCGTACGCGCTCGCCCTCGGCGGCGAGGAGTACCAGCGCGTGGTGGAGACGGCGGAGGAGGGCGGTTATCCGCTGCTCGAGCACCTAGGCAAGATCCTCGAGGGGCCGATTGTGTGGGCGCCCGGCGTGAAGGGCGCGATCGTGCTCAGCACGCGGGGAGGCGACTTCCTCTTCGAGTCGGGCCAGGACCTCTCGATCGGCTATCTCAGTCACGATGCTGAAGCGGTGCGTCTGTACCTCGAGGAGAGCTTCAGCTTCCGCGTGGCCACCCCAGAGGCCGCCGTGGCCCTCGCGGCGTAGCTGGAGCTAGTCCGAGACGACCAGGGCGCCGCGGAGCCGATCGGCGAATCCGCGCGCGCCCTGGCGCATGACGAGGTCGTGGTTCCAGACGAAGGCCGGTCGGGCCAGCGGGCCGAACCAGTTCATCCACGGCTTCGTCGTGGCCACGCTCCACTCGTAGACGACGGCCACGCCCTGGCCCTGATACAGGCGCCAGGTGCCGGTGCCCTCGAGCTCGCCGCGCGCGGTCGCCTCTATGAGGTGAGGCGGCTCGATGCGGGTGAGCTCGAGCTCGAAGCGCAGCGTGTACGGGAGCACGCTGCGCCAGGCGAAGGCGATCGTGTCCCCCACCCCCTCGGGGTCGCCGCGGCGCACGATCTCGGCCGACCTCACGCCCTGCCACCAGAGCGGGTACTCGACCGAGTTGCGCAGCAGCTCAAAGGCCGCGGGGAGCGAAACGTCGTCGAGGCACCAGGTGCTGAGGAACTCGTAGCTGGCCACGTCGGCGCCCAGATTATCCACCGCCAGATGGGAGCGGCTATCCGGCCGGGCGGCCCGGCTACGCGCTGGGGAGGACCGGCTACCCGCTGGGGAGGCGGAACCGGATGTGCGCTCCTCCGCTGCTCTGGGCCACCCAGATCCGCCCCCCATGCGCCTCGACGATCGCCCGCGCGATGGCCAGGCCAAGCCCGGCTGAGCCGTTCTGGCCGGCCACACGGGCCGGGCCCTGCACGAAGGGCTCGAAGATGCGCTCGCGCAGGGCCGGGTCGATCCCGCTGCCGCTGTCGGCCACCTCGACCTCGACCGCCGGGCCGGGGGCGCGCTCGGCCCGGACGATCACGCTGCCGTCCGCGGGGGTGTGGCGGATGGCGTTCTGGATGAGGTTGAAGAGCACGCGCTGCAGCTGTTCGGGATTGCCGCGCGCGGCGCTCAGGGGCTCTTCGAGCTCCGCGCGGACGGCCACGCGCCCGGCGCGCGCCTGCGGCTGCATGGCCTCGATCGTCTCATGCACGAGCTCGCCGAGCGCGACCTGCTCCATCGACCACTGGACGTCACCGGCCTCGAGCCGAGAGAGCTCGAAGAGGTCGTCGATGAGCGAGCCCAATGCCCGGACGTGGGTGGAGATGAGCCGGAGCTGCTCGTGCGCGCGCTCGGGCTCGAAGATGTCGTCCTCGAGGCCTTCGGCGATGAGCTGGAGCGTGGTGATCGGCGTGCGGAGATCGTGCGAGACCGCGGCGACGAGCTCCCGCCGCGCCCGCTCCTCGGCCGCAACCTTGGCCACCATCGTCTCGACCTCCCCGGCCAGGCGAGCCAGCTCCTCCCCCGCTCCCGTGGTGATCCGGACCTCCCGCGCGCCGGCGCCGACGGCGGCGAGACCGTCGTGCACGGCCGCGAGGTCAGCCAGGGCGCGGCGCGTGAGCAGCCGGGCGGCGCCGAGGCCCACGAGCACGGCGTAGCCGGCGGCCAGGGCCATAAAGAAGACGTCCTTCCCGGAGACGAACATGACCGCCGCGAAGAGGGCGAGGGCGGCGGCGAGCTGGGCGGCGGCGAGCACGGCCAGGGCGGCGATACGCCCGCGGAGGCTCGGCACCCAAGCGTGCCCACTCGTCACGAGCTCGGCCAGCACTGTGGTCACGATCCCGAGCGGGACGAGGATCTCGACCGACTCGAGAAAGGCCGAGCCGCCGTATACCGGCCAGGCAATCGCCGAGACGAGGACGGCCAGGAGCGTCCCGAGGAGAACTGCGGTGACGGAGCGACTCAGCCGCCGGCCCCGCGCTGTCGCGGTCATGGCGCGAAGCGGTAGCCGATGCCCCACACGGTCTCGATGAAGCGCGGCTTCGCCGCGTCGGGCTCGAGCTTGGCGCGTAGGCGGCGGATGTGGACGGTGACCGTCGAGGTGTCGATATAGAAGCTGTATTGCCACACGCGATCCATGAGCTGCTCACGCGTGAACGCCTGGCCGGGGTGGCGCGCGAGGAAGAGCAGGAGGTCGAACTCCCG
The DNA here is from genome assembly GCA_963795525.1 of uncultured Solirubrobacterales bacterium. Lineage (GTDB taxonomy): Bacteria > Actinomycetota > Thermoleophilia > Solirubrobacterales > Solirubrobacteraceae > Palsa-465. The sequence continues at coordinate 691,744 of CAWCIA010000003.1, read as the reverse complement.
CTGCGTCAACTCGATGCGGGCGCCGGCCAGGGTGACCTGGCGAGCCGCCGGGTCGATTTCGAGCTCGCGGAATGACAGCGGCGGCTCCCGCTCGGGAGCCGGCTCGATCCGGCGCAGCACAGCGTCGACGCGGGCCACGAGCTCGGCGGGTGAGAAGGGCTTGACGACGTAGTCGTCGGCACCGAGCCGCAGCCCGACGACCCGGTCGGACTCCTCCCCACGGGCGGTGAGGAGGATGATCGCGGTGCGCTGGCGGTCGGCCTGCCGCAGCCGCCGCATAACCTCGAGCCCGTCGATATCGGGGAGCATGAGGTCGAGCACGACGACGTCGGGACGGCGCCCCGAGGCCATGGCGAGCGCGGCGTCGCCCGTCGCGGCGACGGCGGTCTGATACCCGGCGCGCTCGAGGTAGCGCGCGACGACCTCGGCAATCGTCGGCTCGTCGTCGACCACGAGCACGTGGCCACGGCTGCGGTGGGGCGCGCGGGGGTCCGCCAGGGTGGGGTCGGGACGGCCGCTTGAGAGCACCGGCACACGGTAGGCGCCCGGCGGCCTGGTGGGAAGGGGCGCGGCCCGGAGTTCAGCGGCTCGTAATCCCGGTCGCGGGGCTCGGCGCGGGCTCGGCGCGGGCTCGGCGCGGGCTCGGCGCGGGCTCGGCGCGGGCCGGGCGCGGGCTCGGCGCCCGTGGCCTGGCTCGGCCCCGGCGTTGCGATCGCGGGAGAATCGCCGCCCACCCCGGGAACCGCATACCGCCCGGAGCCCGCGCGGCCCACCCGGGAACCCCAGCCCACACCCCCGGAGCCGGCGCGGGGTGCGGGCTCCCATGCCCGGATGCCGGCCACCAGGGCCCACACCACCCGCTCGGGGCGAGGGGTGTGGGCGCCAGCTGCCGTATACGGACCACCAGGGCCCGCACCCCCGGGCTGCGCCCCGGGGTGTGGGCTGCAGCGGCTGGGACCGCGACCGCGACCGCGACCGCAACCCCGACCGGGGACCGCAATCGCGACCGCAACCGCAATCGCGACCGCACCCCGACTGCGACCGCGACCGCGACCGCAACCAGCGCAACTGGCTTGTAGCGAGCGTTACTAATCCTGCGGTGCCCCCCGGGCGCCGAACCATCGCCCTTCCCCGTGCCGCCATCGACGGCGGTCAATACTGTGCGGACTATTCCCGTTCCGTCGGAGGTGATGTGATGAGCGGCCCCCAAGGCCCGTATGACCCCGCGGTCGCGGCCGAGCACCCGATCGATCCGGCCCTGCGCATCGGACACGTTCATCTGCGCACCGCGGACATCGACCGCGTCCGCGCCTTCTACGTCGGCATCCTCGGCTTCGACGTCATCTTCGAGGCCCGCGAGGTGCCCGGGTGGGGCACGACTGGCGACATCCTCTTCCTCTCGGCCGGCGGCTACCACCACCACCTCGGCTTCAACACCTGGAAGTCGGCCGGCGGCCCGCCGCAGCCCGACGGCGTGACCGGGCTCCACCACGTCGCGCTCAACTTCTCCTCCAAGGCCAACCTGGCCGAGAGCGTGGGACGCCTCGTCGACGCCCACATCCCACTGCGCCAGCTCACCGATCACGGCACGCACCTCGCTGTGTACCTGTCGGACCCCGACGGCAACGATCTCGAGCTCGCCTGGGACCGGCCGTTCGAGGAGTGGCCGCGGTTCGGCGCCGCGGATGTGCCGGCGATCGACGCCCCGCTCGATCTCGACGAGCTCCTGAGCGCCCGGTAGCGCCGATGCAGATCGGCAAGGCGACCGAGCCTGTGAGCCACCTGAGCCAGGCCTATCCGGACCGGATCGAGGTACGCGGACGGGACCTGTGCGGCGACGTGATGGGCCGCCTCACGTTCACCGAGTACTTTCACCTCCTGCTCACCGGTGAGGAGGCCACGCCGCAGCAGCGCTTCTTCCTCGATCTGCTGCTCATCGCGATCGCCGAGCACGGAATGATGCCCACGAACGTCGCCGCCCGGATGACCCTGGCCGCCGATCCCGGCTCGCTCCAGGGCGCGGTGGCGGCGGGCATCCTCGGCTGCGGGCCGGTGATCCTCGGCACTTCCGAGCAGTGCGCGCGGCTGCTCGAGCGCGCGCGGGAACGGGTCGCCTCCGGCGAGGCGGCGGAGGCGGTGGCGCGCGACCTCGCGCAGGCGATCCGCACGGCCGGCGGCAAGGTGCCCGGCTTCGGGCATCCCGTCCACCGGCCCACCGATCCCCGCGCCGAGCGCATCCTCGAGCTTGCCGACGCGCGAGGCGTGAGCGGCGACCACGTGGCCATGGCGCGCCAGCTCCGCGAGGCTGTCGCGCAGGCGTGGGGGCGGCCGTTGACGATGAACGTGTCGATGCCGATCGCCGCCGTCATGCTCGACCTCGGCTTTTCCACCACGGCCGTCAAGGCCGTCCCGCTCCTCGCGCGGACGGCGGGCCTCCTGGCTCACCTGGCCGAGGAGCAGTCCCATCCGCTCGGCTTCCAGATGGCTGCGCGGGCCGAGGAAGCGATCACCTACGTGCCACCGCAATGATCCTCGAACCACCGCAATGATCCTCGAACCCGGGGTCGAGACTCGCCCATGGGAGGAGCAGCTCGAGTTCGACGACCGCAGCTACCGACGAGCGCTCGCGTACCTCTTCGCGCGCTCCCCGTTCTACCGGGCCAAGCTTGCCGCCGCGGGTGTGGCCTCGCCCGAGGCGGCCGGCGGCCTGGTCGCCCTCCCGAGCCTGCCGCTGACCGACAAGCACGAGCTCCGCGCGACGGCCACGCCCGAGAACCCGATCGGAACGCACCTGTGCGCCGAGCCCGCGGAGATCGTGCGCATCTACTCCACGAGCGGAACCACAGGGGTCCCCAGCTTCATCCCCTTGACGGCCTCCGACCTCGAGAACTGGATCACCGGCTCCGCGCGCAGTTACGCCGCCTCGGGCATCACCCCGGGCGAACGGATCGTGTCCACATACAACGCCGGGCCGTTCGTCGCGGGCGCGGCGCTCGCCTCGTTCGACCGCATCGGCGCCTGTCATATCCCCGTGGGCACCGGGAACACCGAGCGGCTGCTGCGCGCAATCGAGTTGCTGCGCCCGCGGGCCGCCGTGCTCACCCCCTCCTACGCCGCCCACCTCGTCGAGGCCGCCGAGGCCCGCGGCGTCGATCTCGTCGCCTCGAGCGTCGCACGCGTGCTCGTGGCGGGCGAGCCAGGCGGCGGAGAGCCGGCCTTCCGCGCCCAGCTCGAAGCCGGTTGGGGCGCCCGCGTCACCGAGGCGATGGGGATCGGCGACATCGGCGTGTCCCTCTGGGGCGAGTGCGAAGCACAGGACGGAATGCACCTCGGCGCGCGCGGATTCGTGCATCCGGAGCTGATCGAATCCGACACGGGCGCGTCGCGTGAGCTGGCCGAGGGTGCCAGAGGCGAGCTCGTCCTCACCCACCTGCGCCACCGGGCGGCGCCGCTGTTGCGCTTTCGCACGCGTGACCACGTCGAGGTCCGGACCGGCCCGTGTCCGTGCGGACGGACGGGACCCCGGATCCGCTGTCTGGGCCGCACCGATGACATGCTCATCGTGCGGGGCGTCAACGTCTTCCCCTCCGCCGTGCGCGACGTCGTGGCCGGCTTCGTGCCCCAGGTCAGCGGGCATGTGCTCCTGCGGCCGCGCGCGGACGGGGTCAAGCAGGACCCTCCCCTGCCTGTGGCCGTGGAGCTCGGATCGGAGGCCGCGCCCGAAGCGGGGCTGGCGGACGCGATCCGCTCGCGGCTGCGCGAGGTCCTCGTCGTGCAGACCGAGGTCGAACTCGTCCCCCGGGGCAGCTTGCAGAGGAGCGAGTACAAGTCCAAACTTATCCACCGCTAGACGAGAGGGTTGCATGCGGAAGCTTCAGAGCCAGGGCGTCCACCACATCACGCTCGTAGGAGCCGATCGCCAGACGTCCATCGACTTCTGGGAGGGCGTGCTCGGGATGCCCTTCGTCTTCGAGCAGCCGAACCTGGACCGTCCCTCGGAGAGTCACCTCTACTTCGATCCCGGCGACGGCCGGCTCATCACCGTGTTCACCAACGACGAACGCGCTCCGGATTCCGAGCGCACCTCGACCGATCCGGGATGCGTGCACCACATCGCCTTCGCCGTCTCCAAGGCGAGCTTCGACCAGGCCGTCGAGCGCCTCGACGAGCGGGGCGTCCGCCACAGCGGGGTCAAGGACCGTGGCTTCATGGACTCGATCTACTTCGAGGACCCGCTCGGGCTTCTCATCGAGCTCGCCGCCTACCGCTTCGAGCCCCCGCACGGGTTCACCCATGCCGACGTGCTGCTCGAGGCGCACAAGCTGCGCGTCGAGCGGGGCGACTACAACATCGCCCAGATCCACCTGGCCGACGCCATTGAGAACCTCGTCACGCGATCGCGGGAGTCGCTGTCCGAGGACCGCTCACCCCGAGACCCCTACCCATCCCACCTCACCTCGCCATCGGGCGATTAGGAGAGCCACATGGCCGCCAACACGCTGAGCATCCTGACGCCGAGCGTCAACAACCTCTCGGTCCGCATCTTCGTGCGCGCGGCCAGACTCGACTTCGAGGAGGTCGACGTCTGGGGCAAAAAGAGCACACCGGAGTTCCTGGCCAAGGACCCGGCCGACCTGACGCCTCTGCTCGAGGAGAGCGACCTGCCCCTGGGCTCGCTCTGGGAGAGCTGCGCGATCATGCAGTACCTGTGCAACAAGCACGGCCGCGACGATCTCTATCCGGCCGATCCGGCGCAGCGGGCGATGATCGACAGCGCGATGTTCTACCTGATCGGGACGTTCTATCCGCTCGTGGCCCGCGCCACGTATCCCGCCCTCGGGTTCGCGCAGTACGCCGGGGAGGTCGGAGCCTCCGAAGCGGGTGCCGAACTCAAGGCGGCCGCTCAGCGCGACGCCCAGGCCGCGCTCAGCCAGCCCCTCGAGGCCTTCCACACCTTCTTCTTGAACGGCCGGCACTTCATCGGAGGCGACTCACCCTCGATCGCCGACATTCGCCTGGCCGCCACGCTCGAGTTCCTGCGCGCGATCGACTACCCGTTCCCGGACTGGTGCGAGGAGTACATGTCGCGTGTCGAGTCGGCGCTGGGCGAGGCCTACACCGAGCCGGCCTCGGACGTCCGCGGGTACGTCGCCTCGACGAAGTCGGGCGTCGCTTAGGCCCTTAGCTCGACTTGACGGCCGGCACCTTGCCGTGGAGGACGTAGTCGCCGCACTGCGCCTCGTTCCCGAACCCGAACTGGTTCCAGGCATCGTCCGCGCACTGCGCGATCGAGGTCGGCATGACCGGCGGGGGTGGCGGCGGCGTGCCTGCGCCCGTGGTGCCTCCGCCGTCTGAGCCCGTTCCCGATCCGGTCGCCGAGCTGGTAGGCGGCGTGACCGCGGGCGGCGTGGTGACGGGCGCGGCTGGGGTGACGGACGGTGGCCCGGCGGGGGTGGCGGGCGGCGTGGTTGCGGGGGGCGTACTCGACCCAGTGGTGCTCGGCGGCGTGGTGGCGGGTGGCGGGTAATCGCTCGCGACGACCGTGCTCGGCGGCGCTCCGGTGCCGACGACGACCGGCGGGCGCGGCGGTGCCTGCTCGGAGCTGCCCGGCCCCGACGGCGGGGCGGAGGTCTGGGGGTTCCCGGCAGTGCCGGTGGCGATGCGAACGTGACGGCTCGAGACGGGCAGCACCGGCGTGAACGAGGCGAAGAAGGTCGAGCCGTTCGCGCCGGTGGCACCGCGCGCCGCGCCCCGGCGGTGCGAGGCGCGGCTCAGCCTGCTGCCGGGCACGACCTGGGCGATGAACCGGTCGCCGGCTCTGGCGACGATCTGAGCGCTGATCCCAGCCTGGGCCTCCGCGGCAAGGCTCACCTGAGCGGACGCGGAACGCTGACGCCGGGGATGATGCGCGGGGAGAAGCACGGCCGGAGGCACAATCGCGGCTGCCGTGACCACCAGCGTGGCCGCGGTCGCGGACACCGACTGCGCGGCTGTGACCTGGGGCGTGGGAGCGAGCCGGTGCACCCAGTCGAGCGCCCGCTGGGGGAGCGCGCCGAGGATGGACCACAGCGCCAGCACCCGGCTGCCCGAGTAGTAGCTCACGAAGGCGCTGACGACGTGGGGGTCGAGTTGCGTGCCGGCTTCGCGCTCGAGGATGTCGATGGCCTTCTGGTGGCGGGCGGCCGGGCGATAGGGACGCGCCGAGGTGATGGCGTCGAAGGTGTCGGCCACGGCGATGATCCGCGCGCCGAGCGGGATCTCCTCGCCGTGCAGCCCGGCCGGGTAGCCGGATCCGTCGAGGCGCTCGTGGTGGTGGCGGACGATGGCGGTGAGCTCGTCGTCGCCCAGGCACGAGACCATGACCGCGCCCTCGGTGCTGTGGCGCTTGATGACCTCGAACTCCTCGTCGGTCAGCGCGCCCGCCTTCATGAGGACTTCGCGCGGAAGGCGCAGCTTGCCGACGTCGTGCACCGAGGCGGCGCTGGCCACGAGTGCCACCTCGTCGGCGGACAGGCCGAGCTTGCGGGCGACGCCTGTGGCATGGCGGGCCACACGCCGCGAGTGCCCGTCGATGTACGGATCGTGGGCCTCCATAGCCGAGGCGAGCTGGCTGAGGAGCTCGAGCGTCCGGTCCGCCTTCGCCGCGTCCGCGGCCAGCCGCGGCGTGTCCACCGAAAGGTTCAGGCCCAGATGGGCGGTCGCCCGGTCGAGCTGGCGCTCGATGCGCACACGGCGCAGCCAGCCCCAGAGGAGCAGCTCGCTGAAGAGCAGGTCGCCCGACCCGGGACGCCGGCGCCAGTAGGCGCTGCCCGAGATCGACGCGGCCAGCGACAACGCCACGGTGATGCCGAGGCAGAGCCACGGCGAGGAGACGACGCCGTCGGCGCGCATACCCCATACGAGCGCCACCGGGAGGACTGCGACGACGCTGGTGGTGAGCAACGCGTGCGGGAGATACCGCCGTGCCCGAGAGGTTCCGTCTTCGCTCAAGGATGCCCTATCTGCCATCGGGGACCACGCTCGACCGTTCCCTGCGGCACGGGGGCCACCGATGGCAACGATCGTTGCAGACCGTTTCGGCATCTTGCGGCAAAAGTTCAGTCAGAAACGAGATTGCGCGGGGAGTTACGTACGGCAACGATCGCGTGTGCGTAGTTCCCCGCACGCCAGAAACGGCGAGTATCTCGCCAACCCCGCTGAAGGCTTGAACTCCCTTCCGAATCCGACGTCCGCCCCGCAGGTGCAGGGCGCGGTGGCGTAGAACTCCTGGCCATGGCCACAGCCGAAGCGATCACCGTCGCCGCGGGCGAACGCGAGCTCCGCGTCACCAACCCCGACCGCGTGATCTTTCCCGAGACCGACCACTCCGCCGCCGTCACCAAGCTCGACATCGTCAGCTACTACCTGGCCGTGGCCGACGGGATCATGCGCGCCGTGAGACGGCGGCCGACCACGCTCGAGCGCTGGCCCAAGGGGGTGCTCCCGGGCATCGTGCTCTCGACGCGGGAGAAAGGAGGCGGCGACGCCTTCTACCAGAAGCGGATCCCCAAGGGCGCGCCGGGCTATGTCGAGACCGCCCGCATCCAGTTTCCCTCGGGCCGCCCCGCCGAGGAGGTTTGCCCCACCGAGATCGCGGTCGTCGGCTGGGCGGCGCAGATGGGGACGATCACCTTCCATCCGTGGCCGGTGCGGCGCGAGGACGTCGATCACCCGGACGAGCTGCGCATCGATCTCGATCCTCAGCCCGGCACCGACTTCGCCGACGCCGCACGCGTCGCGGCGGCGGCGCGCGCGCTTCTCGGCGAGCTCGGTTGTGCCGGCTTTCCCAAGACATCGGGCGGCAGGGGCGTGCACATCTATGTGCGCATCGCCCCGCGCTGGACGTTCACGGATGTCCGCCATGCCGCCATCGCCTTCGCCCGCGAGCTCGAGCGCCGGCTCCCGGACGCCGTCACGACGAGCTGGTGGAAGGAGCAACGAGGGGAGCGCATCTTCATCGACTACAACCAGAACGCCCGCGACCGCACGATCGCCTCCGCCTACAGCATCCGCCCGAAACCGGGCGCGCCGGTGTCCACGCCGCTGCAGTGGGAGGAGCTCCCGGACGTCACTCCCGAGGACTTCACCGTGGCGACCATGCCCGCCCGCTTCGCCTCCGTGGGCGACCGCCACGCCGCCATCGACGAGGTCGAGCACTCGCTGCAGCCGCTGCTCGATCTCTACGAGCGCGACCTCGCCGCAGGCCTGGGCGACATGCCCTATCCCCCGGACTATCCGAAGATGCCCGGCGAGCCCAAGCGCGTGCAGCCCTCACGCGACCGGGACCGTCAGCGCGACTGAGGCAGCTTGACCGAGCCGCGCGCGGCGGGCGCCGAGGGCGGCGGGACGACAGGCCCGATGTCGCCGTCGGGCGCCTCGTCGAGATCGACGATCACGGGGGCGTGATCGCTCGGACCGCGTCCCTTGCGCGCGTGCCGGTCGACCCAGGCGGCCCGGACCCGGTCGGCCACCGGCCCACTGGCCAGGACGAGGTCGATCCGCATCCCCAGGTCTTGGTGGAACATCCCGGCGCGGTAGTCCCAGTAGGTGAAGACACGCTTGTCGGGCCAGTGGTCGCGCACCACGTCGTGGAGACCAAGCGACTGCAGCTCCGCGAGGGCCGAGCGCTCGGGCGGGGTGACGTGCGTCTCGCCCACGTACGCCTCGGGGTCGAACACGTCGGCATCGGCCGGCGCGATGTTCATGTCGCCGGCCACGATCGTCTCAGCCGGGCCGGTGGCAATCATGTCGCGCAACGCGGCCAGCCAGGCCAGCTTGTACTCGTAGTGCTCGGAGCCGGGGGTCCGGCCGTTGGGCACGTAGACCGACACCACACGGATGCCGCCGCAGGTCGCCGCGACGACGCGTGCCTCGGGGTGGGGAAAGCCGGGGCCGTCGGGGATTCCCTGCTGCACGTCCGCGAGGCCCATGCGCGAGAGGATGGCCACGCCGTTCCACGCCGCCTCGCCGTGGATGGCGACCTCATAGCTCCGCGCGCTCAGCTCGTTGCCGAACAGCTCGCGGAACGCCTCATCGGCGAGCTTCGTCTCCTGGAGGCAGACCACGTCTGGCTCGCGCTCGTCCAACCAAGGGAGCAACCGAGGCAAGCGCTGCTTGACCGAGTTGACGTTCCAGGTGGCGACGCGCATCGGACTCACCGTAGCGAGACGGCGAGCCCGCGTCGCTGCGTCAGTTCGGCGCGATCTGGTTCACCAGCGCCACGTACGGCCGGCAGGGCTCGTTGCGCAGGCTGGGACATGCCGGGAGGCTCGTCGGCACCGCCACTCCGGGCACGACCGGGAGTACGAGGCTCGACGGCGTGCCCGGCGAGAACTCGACCGACACCGTCGAGGTCCCGGTCGAGGGCTGTGTCTGCGTCGAGGACCAGATCGGCTGTGTGCCGTTCGGCGCGCTGATCGTGACCCGGATGCGCGAGCCGGCCCGGTACGCGTGGCCTTCGAAGTAGAGCGGGACGACGATGGGCACGAACTGCCCGCTCGGCATCGGCTGCACGTCGGAGGCAAGCTCGCTCGGGATCGGCTCGAGCACGGTGCTCGGCTGCTTGAACAGGTTGTTCGTCCCGGTCGAGAGCTTGCGCTCACTGGCCCGGATCCAGCCGTTCTGCACGAAGGTCTCGTTGCCGTCCGGGCGCACCTCGCTGATCGTCGCCTGGAGATCGACGTCGGAGGTCGAGGAGCGGACCCAGAGGTCGACGGCGCCGCCGCCGATGACTGTCGTGTTCGAGCTCAGCGGAGCCGTCACGTAGGAGACGGCCGTGCCCGCCGGGTTCTGCTGCCAGTTCCACGACCACTGGGAGGCATTGCCCCACAACCCGCCCTGGCCGGTATTACCGGTGTAGTCCTGGAGCGGCATCGCGTTGACGTTTGACGTGTACTGGTTGACGCCCTTCTGCGCCGGCGCGGTGTCGGTCAGCGTCCCGCTCGGGCCGAGGTACCAGTACCGAGCCGTCGTCCCGGGAATCGGGAAGGTCGAGAACGACTGCTCGAAGCCCGCGTAGGGGTCGCCGGCCGTGGTGCTCCCGGTGGGAGACGTTCCCGCGCCGTTGTCGAACAGCACCCGCACGGAGGGGAGCTTCTCGAAGGCGGACAGCGCCAGCGAGTAGGTCGGCTCGAGCTGGATCGGATCGGCCGGCAGGGTAGCGAGATCGGTGCTGGGCAGGCCCATAGCCGACTGGTAGATGACCGGAGCCGCGGCACGAATCAGTGCCTGGTTGACGATCGGGGCCTGGTGGGCGACGAACAGCTCGAGGAAGTCATACCAGCGGTTGAACGTCGCCGGATCGAGCGAGTCGACGTGGGCGCCGTTGGTGAACGTGAACCACTTCAGGTTCGTCCCGGTCATGTGCTGGACGAGGTCGGGGCAGTGGCCGCCCGTCTGCTCGTCCTCCCACTGGCAGGCCAGGAAGACGGGCACGTTGATCTTTCTGACGAAGGTGACGGGGTCGAGCGGATCGGCTGTGGCCGCCACGTAGTGGGCGTTGGCCTGAATCTTGGCCATGAGGTTGCTCGCCTCGCCGTGGAGGTCCTGATTGGCCGCGCACGTCGTGTCGCCCTGCTGGATGCGCTGGTAGGCGTAGGGCTGCCCGGCGTTCGGGCCTGCCGGTAGCGCCTCCTGCTGGCGCTGCTGCGCCCAGGCGACGGCGAACCCAGTGTTGAGGATCCCGCCCGGATAGAGCGTCGTGGCGGTGGCATCGATCGTCGACAGCGGTGAGATCGCCTCGAGGTCGGGCGGGTCGAGCTGGGCCGCGAAGAGCTGACTGATCGCGCCGTAGGAGATGCCCATCATGCCGACCTTGTGGTCGAGGACCCATGGCTGGTGGGCGATCGTCTCGATGACGTCGTAGGCGTCGAGGTTCTGGAGCGCCTCGAAGAAGTCGTATGCACCACCCGAGCACCCGGTGCCGCGCATGTTGACGTCCACGACGGCGAAGCCCATGAGGTTGGCGAGCACGGCGATACCGTTGACCGGCCCGGCTGGATCGGCATACCCGTAACCCGAGTACTCGATGAGCGTCGGGTAGGGCGGTGTCTCGGTCGGATGGGCGACGCCGCTGGGGAACGGGAGGAGGAACGGGGGGAACGGCGTGCCCGCCGGCACCCCGGGCTCACCCGCGGGGCTCGTGGGCGGATGCACATCGATGGCGAGCTGCGTCCCGTCACGCGTGGTCAGGTACGTGTAACCGTTGTCGGTGATCGACTGGTTGTAGATGCTCGGATCCCACGGCGGCGCCGCGTTGTTGTGCACGGTGACCGGAGCGGACTGGGCACCGTTCGCGTTCTCGCGCACGACGTAGCCGCTGCCTGGAGTGACGTTTCGGAAGAGCAGCCCCCCGAGAGAGTCGGCGTTCTGCGTGTAGACGACCGCTCCGCTCGCGCTCAACAGCGACGCGCCCGCATTCGCCGGCAGGCCGGTGACGTCGACCTGTTCGGCGCTCCCGCGCGCCGTGAACGCCGGCGTGGCCGCGACGGCGCTCGCGGCCAGGGCGCCCTGTGCGACAAGGGCGCTGAGGACCAGGGTGCACAAAATGACAGGGGCGTTCGCACGACGCCGCCGGACGTTGCCTCTCCGCATGCGCGGCACTGTTCCATATTCAGTCGCGCCGTGCGCCGGTTCCCGGAGATTGCGCCCGCCGGCGACGGGCGCCGTGGGCCGCGCTCGCGCGCCCATCGCGCCGGTGATGCGGCTTGCTCTGGGCCCGGGTGCGCCGAGGGCTCTGGGAGGGCGGCCGACACGGCCCAGGCTGGTCACGCACAGGTCCCCACGCGAGCGGGATATCGGGCAGGTTGGGCTCGCACACGGGCTGAGCGGGATCCAGGCCCCCACCGCGCTCTCAGCCCTGCCGCGTTGGGCTGTTCCGCTCACCGGCGAGGAACCCAGACCGCCCCCCGGCCGGGCCTCGGACCGCGCAGCACTTCGAGCCTCGGACCGCGCAGCACTTCGCGGCCGGATCCTAACCTAAATCCGTGATGTGGTTGCGTCACCGACAACGACGAGAGGAGCCCCAATGTCGCAACGTGAGAGATATATCCCTGGCGTACCGTGCTGGGTCGACACGAGCCAGCCCGACCCGGAGTCGGCCATCGCCTTCTACAGCCGCCTGTTTGGTTGGGACATCGCAGATGTGATGCCCCCGGAATCGGAGACGCCGTACTTCGTCGCCCGGCTTCGCGGCCAGGACGTCGCCGCCGTCATGCCATTGCCTCCGGACGCGCCGCCGATGGCGATGTGGAACACCTACATCTGGGTCGAGAGCGCTGACGAGACCGCGTCCAAGGTCCTCGAGGCCGGCGGCACCACGCTCGCGGCACCGTTCGACGCCGAGGGCGCGGGCCGCATGGCGGTGTTCGCTGACCCCGAGGGCGCGACGTTCTGCGTCTGGGAGGCCAGGAAGCACCGGGGCGCTGCGATCGTCAACGAGCCCGGCTCGGTGAACTTCAACGGCTTGCACACCCGCGAGATCTCCCGAGCCAGGTCCTTCTACGGCACCGTGTTCGGCTGGACGACCCTGTCCCTCCCCGGCGCCGAGATGTGGACGCTGCCGGGCTACGGGGATCATCTCGCCCTCGACCGCCCGAGCATCCGGGAGGACATGGCGGCGGTCGGCGCACCCGCGGGCTTCGAGGACGTCGTGGCGACCATTACGCCCATCCCGGCCGATGATCAGGCGACGCAGCCCCACTGGGACGTCACGTTCGCGGTCGATGACGCTGATGCCATCGCGCGGAGGGCCACCGAGCTCGGCGGCAGCGTGCTCGCCGGACCCTTCGACGCGCCGTGGGTGCGGATGGCGGTAATCGCGGACCCGCAGGGCGCGAGCTTCATCGCCAGCAAGTTCATCCCCGAGAGCCAGGACGTGGCCAGCGATGCCGGGGCGGCGGCCGGCGTGTCTTGAGGTACCTTGGTCTGTGGCCGTGCTCTCGCTAGTTTGGCCAAGAGACGTGACCAGCACCGACGACACACGAGCCGTGGGCAAGCAGTGATCCTCGTCACCGGAGCCACCGGAAATGCCGGCGGTGCGGTTGTCCGCGCACTCGTGAACTCCGGCGAGCAGGTGCGGGCCGTGGTCCGCGACGCGAGCGGCGCGTCGCGGCTCGCGGGCGTAGAAACCGTAGTCGGAGACCTGAACAAGCCGGACACGCTGGTCCCTCACCTCGGGCGAGTGACCGCGGCCTTCCTTCTCAGCGGCTACGAAGGTCTCGAGGAGACCCTCGCAAACATGCGACGCGCGGGGGTCGAGCGGGTGGTCCTGCTGTCGAGCAGTGCCGCCCCGACCGGCGACCTGACGAACGCCGTAGCCCGTTACCACATCCTCTCGGAGCAGGCCGTTGAGCAGTCGGGGCTCGCGTGGACGTTTCTCCAGCCGAACACCTTCATGACCAACACGTTCCAGTGGCTGCCGCAGCTGCGGCAAGGGGACGTGATCCGCGCGCCTTTTCCGGATGTCCGCGTCGCGACCATCGACCCCGACGACATCGGGGCGGTGGCCGCAGCGGCGCTCACGTCGGGCGCCTGCGACGGGCGTGCCTTCCGGTTGAGCGGACCCGAATCGCTGAGCCCGGCTGATCGGGTCGCGATCCTGGCGGGGGTGCTCGGCCGCCAACTTCGCCTCATCGGGCAGACAAATGAGGAGGCAAGGGCGGAGATGGGCGCGGCGATGCCCGCCGAGTACGTGGACGCGTTCTTCCGGTTCTTCGTGGACGGCGAGCTCGACGAGTCCGCCGTTCTCCCCACCGTGCGGGAACTCACCGGAAGGGCGCCGCGCAGCTTCAAGGCATGGGCGAGCGCGCACGCCGAGGCCTTCCGCTAAGGGCTTTACCGGTTCAGCCGCGCGCGCGTAGATGCTCGCCGACGAGCGGGATCACCTCGTCGCCGAACGCAGCCAGGGTCGCGTCCTGAGCATCGTGCTGGAGATACAGGGCGAAGTGGCCGACGCCCAATCCCGCGAGCTCCGTCAGGCGGGCGATCTGGGTCGCGGGCGGTCCGATGATGCAGAAGCGCGAGACGATCTCATCGGGCACGAACTCGGTATCGGGGTTGCCGGCTCGTCCGTGCTCGTTGTAGTCGTATCCCTGGCGCCCGGCGATGTAGTCGGTCAGGCTCCTCGGCACGGCGCGGCCGTCGGCGCCATAGCGGGCCACCAGGTCCGCAACATGGTTCCCGACCATCCCGCCGAACCAGCGGCACTGATCGAGTGCGTGGGCCTGTGACGCGTCGGTGCCGTCAGTCACGTAGGCGGGCGCCGCGACGCACATCGTCAAAGCGTCCGGATCGCGGCCGACGGCGGCGGCAGCGTCGCGTACGGCTTGGATGCTCCACGCCACGATGTCGGGATCGGCGAGCTGGAGTATGTAGCCGTCCCCCACCTCTCCGGCGAGCTTCAGCGCCTTGGGCCCGTAGGCCGCCACCCAGATCGGCAGCCGACTGTCTGGGTTCCACGGAAAACGCAGCGTGCTGCCCTTGTATTCGACCGCCCCCCCGTTGGCGAGACCGCGAACGACCTCAACACAGGCGCGCAGGTCAGCGAGGTTCACCGGCTTGCCGTTGATCGTCCGTACGGCGGAGTCGCCACGGCCGATGCCGCACACGGTGCGGTTGCCATACATCTCGTTCAAGGTGGCGAACAGCGAGGCCGTGACCGTCCAATCGCGGGTTGCCGGATTCGTCACCATCGGACCGACGGTCAATTTGTGCGTGGCGTCGAGGATCCGGCTGAAGATTACGAACGGCTCTTCCCAGAGCAGGTGGGAGTCGAACGTCCACACGTTCGTGAAACCGTATGTCTCGGCCCTGCGGGCGAGCTCGATCACACGCGCCGCCGGCGGGTTGGTTTGGAGGACGACTCCGAAGTTCATGACCCAAACGACCCCTTTGACGTCATTTCGCTCGCTTGCGCAAGCACCGAATCCACCGTCCTCCCATACGCGTCGATCGCGACCGTGAGCGCCTGCTCGGGCGAATCCTCGATCGAGGCGTGCGAGATGGGCGGGTCCGACTGCGCGAAGATCATGGCCGTCGGGACAACACGCCCGATCTCGGTCGCGTCGTGCAGAGGCCCGCTCGGGATCGACTGCCCGGCGTCGCCGCCTGCCTCCTGAACGCTCGTCCGCACCAGCTCGATCAATGTTGTGTCAAACGGAGTCGGGGCCGCGCGGAAGACATCGCGCTCTTCGACCGTGCAGTTGAACTCCTTCGCCGCGCTGCGGCAGGCGTCCCGCGCCTCGGCGAACATCTCGGCGAGTTCGTCCGGGTCGAGGTGCCGCTGGTCCAGCTGCATCTCGGTCCTCCCGGCAACCGCGGTGATGACACCGGGAATGGACTGCATCCGCCCTACCGTGCCGACACCGCCATGGTTGATTGCGCTCTGCCGTATCCCGAGCGCCGAGCGCGCCGCTGCGGCGAGCGAGTCCTGACGCAGTTCCATCGGCGTTGACCCGGCATGTGCCGCCTGGCCCGTGAACGTCATCAGGTGCCGCTCGACCCCGACTGTCCCGCTCACCGCGCAGGCCAGCCGATCGTCGTTGAGCAGGACGGGCCCCTGCTCGATGTGGAGCTCGAGATAGGCGACGGCGCCCCTGAGCCGTGCCGCGGCGGCGGGCGCGTGGTCGAGGTCAACGCCGCACTCCGCCAGCGCGTCAGCCAATGTCACGCCCTCCGCATCGCGCAGGTCGCGGACCTCGTCAGGGTGCAGCGTCCCCGCGCAGGCCGACGAGCCGACCAGACTCCGGCCGAACCGCGCGCCCTCCTCGTCCGCCCAATCGACGAAGCGAACGCCGATGGGCGGCCTCGTCCCGGCTCCGGCCAGCTGTCGCACCGTCTCGAGCGCGGTCATCAATCCGAGCGCACCATCGAGCCAGCCGCCGTCGGGGACGGCGTCGATGTGTGACCCGACGATCATGAACCGGTCCCCAACGCCATCGATGCTCGCCCATAGGTTGCCGGCCTCGTCGCGCTCGGCCTCGAGACCGATCGCGGCGAGCTTCGACTCCAGCCACGACCGTGCCTCGAGCCACTGCGGGGTCCAGGCAAGCCGTTTCGCTCCGGCGAAACGGCCGCCACTCTTGCCGGCCAGCTCGTCGAGGTCGGTGATGACCGCCTGAGGGTCGAGCCGTAGGCCGGTCACGCGGCGACCTGGACGGAGGCTCCGAGCGTCCGCGGGACGAAGCGACCGTGGCCAGGCTCGGTCTTGATCTCCCCCCGGTCATACACGAGCGTCCCGCGCGAGTACGTATGCCGCACGCTCGCGCTCGCCGTCTCGCCTTCGTAGAGGTCGTAGTCGACGTTCATGAACGACGTAGCCTTGCCGTAGAGGCGAGGTGCCGCTGGATCGAGCACGACGACGTCGGCGTCCTTCCCCGGTGCCAGGGCGCCCTTTTGCCGCAGGCCGAAGCGCCGGGCGATCGTCGTACTGGTCAGATCGACCAGCTGCGAGCGGGTGATCCTGCCCGAGACGACGCCCTCGTCCCACAGCTTCGCGAGGCGGTGCTGGATCAGCGCGAGGCCGTTTGGCACAAGGCTGAAGTTGTCGAGGCCGCGGGACTTCTGCTCGTCATTGAAGGGGCAATGGTCGGTTGAGATGCTCTCGAGGACGCCGCGCCGCAGATAGCTCCACAACGGATCGTGGTTCGATACATCGCGCAGGGGTGGCGAGCAGATGTAGCGGCAGCCCTCGACTCCTGGGCGGCGAAGATCATCGATGCCGTTGATCAGGTACTGGAAGCACGTCTCGCCGGTGACGGCCGCGCCCCGCTGCTGCGCGGCCTCGATCTCCGCGGCGGCGGCGGCGCAGGTGACATGGACGACGAACAGGGGAGCGCCGGCGTGCTCGGCGATGGTGGCAGCGCGCCCGGTGGCCTCCGCCTCGACATACTCGGGTCGAGTCAGCGCGTGATGGATCGCCGAGGTATCGCCGCGTGCGAGCGCGCGCTTGACGAGCAGGTCGACGATGTCGCCGTTCTCGGCGTGCACCATCGTCAGCGCATCGAGGTCTCGGGCCCGCTCCATGCAGGCGGCGAGCTCGTCGTCGCGCACCATCAGCGCGCCCTTGTAGGCCATGAAGAGCTTGAACGAGCAGACGCCGGCCTCCGAGATCGCGGTCATGTCGTCGAGGACCGGCTCGCTGGCGTTGGTGATCGCCATGTGAAAGCCGTAGTCCACATGCGCGGCTCCGTCGGCACGAGCGCGCCACTCCTCGAGCGTGGACTGGAGGTCATCGGGATGCTGCTGGATCGCGAAATCGACGAGGCACGTGACCCCGCCCGCCGCCGCCGCCTGCGTGCCGGTGTCGTAGTCGTCGGACGACATCGTTCCCATGAACGGCATCGACAGGTGCGTGTGATTGTCGATGAGACCCGGCAGCACGAAGCACCCTGTCGCATCCACGACCTCGGCTCCCTCGGGAGCGGCGACACGACCGACGGCGGTGATCTTCTCCCCGTCGATGAGGACGTCGCCGTCAAATTCGCCATCAGCGGCGACGACGGTGCCGTTGGCGATCAGGGTGGTCTGGGTCATGGCTCGCCTCCTGTGGTCGATTCGGGTCTCGGCGTGTCAGGCGGTTGGGATGCCCATATGCTCCGAGAGGGTGACGAGCACGTCCCCGAGCCGGCCCACGAGATCGTCCAAAAGTGGACGAGCGCAGATCAGTGGGGGCGCGATCTGGATCACCGTGTCACCGCGGTCATCTCCCCGGGCGATGAGTTGCGCCCGGATCAGCGCGGCCGGCAGGCACTTACGCAGCAGCTCCTCTCGCTGCACGGCGTCGAAACGGCTCTCGGGACCGTCCGGAACGAGCTCGACCGCCCAGAAGTAGCCACTTCCGCGGACGTCGCCGACGATCGGCAGCTGCCGGAGCGAATCGAGCAGGCTGGTGAGGTACGGCTCGTGCTCCCGGACGTTCTCGAGGACATGCTCCCGCTCGAACAGCTCGAGGTTCTTCAGCGCGATCGCGGCCGACAGTGGATGACCGCCGAAGGTGATCCCATGGAGCAGGGTCCGGCCGGAGTCGTAGAGCGGGGCGGCGACTCTGTCCGACGCCAGCACGGCCCCCATCGGGGCGTACGCCGACGTCAGCCCCTTCGCGGTCGTGATCAGATCAGGCACCGCCCCGAATCGGCTCACGCCAAACCACTCGCCCAGCCGGCCAAACCCGGTTATCACCTCGTCGGCCACCAGCAGGATGCCGTGGCGATCGCAGATCTCGCGCAGTCCGGCCCAGTAGCCGTCCGGTGGTTGTAGACAGCCACCGGCGTTTTGCACCGGCTCGGCGATGATCATCGCGATCGTCTCCGCGCCCTCGCGTTCGATCACCGCCTCGACCTCGTCCACGAGCAGGGACGTGAGCTCATGCCCGGACTCCGGCCGTCGGAACGCATTCGTGTTCGAGACGTGGAAGGTCTCGATGGCCGGTGGGCCGAACGGCTCCTTGAAGCCGGGCACGCCGGTGAGGGCCAGCGCCCCGAGCGTCACGCCGTGATAGGCGCGGTCGCGCGCGATTGCCTTCGTCCGCTGCGGTTCACCGTTGGCGAGGTGGTACTGCCGGACGAGCTTCCAGGCGGCCTCCACGGACTCCGATCCCCCGCTCGTGAAGAACACGTGATCGAGCGAGCCGGGCGCGATCTCCGCGAGCCTGCCCGCGAGCTCGACGGCCGCCGGGTGCGCCGTGCCCCAGTTGGTCGCGAACGGGAGCTCGATCAGCTGCCGGCTGGCCACCTCGGCCATCTCGGCGCCGAACGCGTAGCCGAGCTGAGCGCAGAACAGGTTCGACAGGCCGTCGAGGTGGCGTCGGCCGAGGCTGTCGACCACGAAGACACCCTCGCCCCGCTCGAGCACGAGCAGCTCGACATCCCCGTCGCGTGCCCCGCCGTTGCGTGCGAAGTGGAGAAGCAGATGGTCGGTGGCGGTGACCGTCGCGCCCATGTAGGCGACGATAGGTCACCCAAGACACTCAAGCAACCCGTGCGCTTCCGGAAGCGGGGTCGGCGGTGGCGCGACGCGAAGGGTGTGCCCCCGGGAAAGCATCAGCTGGCTGGGCGGAAGGCTCAGGTCAGCGTGGCCGGCCGTCCGTTCGTGAGTTCCGGCACAGGCTCGGAATCCCCAGCCGTTGCCGGTAGTGCGAGCGCAATCGCGCCCCGCAGCGCAGCGTCATGGAGGAAACGGGCGCACAGGAGCGGCGGCGGAAATGGAACAGCCGCGCTCAATCGCCGCTCGAGCGCGGCCAGGATCCGACGACTGGAACCCATCAGTCCTCCGCCGAGGGCGATCCGCTCGGGATCGAGGATGATCGCCATGTTTGCGACGTGAACCCCGAGCTCGTCGAGCGCGTCGTCCACCAGCGCTCGCACGCCGCCGTCGGTCGCTGCGAAGGCCTCGGCGGCGGTGACCGTGCGGTGCAGCATCCGGCTCGCGCGAATCCCGATGAAGCGTCCCCCCGCGGATTCCTCCAACGGTGCACGCCCGTCCGCGAACGCGCGTCCGTCCGACTTCCCGCAGAGGCTATATCCGAGCTCGCCGGCGGCGCCATGAGCGCCGGCGAGCACCTGGCCACCCACGAGGACCGCCGCCGCCACCCCCGTGCCGAGGCTCAAGAACACTCCCGGATCGGCGCCATTCAGAGCGCCCCAGCGCAGCTCAGCGAGGCCGGCGGCCTTAACGTCGTTGCCAACCGCAACTGCCCCGATTCCCAGTTCCTCCTGCATCACTTCCTGGAGCGGCAGGTCCTCCCAGCCCGGCACGTTGGGAGCGAGCGCGATGCGGTCCTTCAGGACGATGCCCGGACACACGACACCGGCCGCGATGCACGTCCCCCCGGTATCTGCCTCCGTCTCCGTCATGATCGCTCGACCCGCCTCGCCCGCGCGCTGCAGGGCTTGCTCAGCGCCGTGAGCGGCCCGGGTGTCGAACCGGAGCTGCTTGATGATCTCGCCCTGCAGCGTCGCGCTCGCGATGGCAATCTTTGTGCCCCCGAAGTCGACGCCGATGACGAAGCCTGGACGCGACACGCGAGTCAGGCCAGGACGCGCTGTTCGCCGCCACGCTGGGCTTCTAGGAACTCCTCGTCGACCACCTTGCGTCCGAACGGCCACTGGCGCTCGACCTTCGCCCACACGGCGAATGCGAGCAGCCCCGCGGCGAGGACCACGAGCGAGAAGATGATCGGGGTACTGCCCGACGAGGTGTAGACGTAGATCCAGCCGGCCAGAGCCGCCAGGCTCGGGACCGGATACAACCACTGCCGGTAGGGCCGATGGAGCTCCGGCTGTCGCCGGCGCAGGACCGTGAGGGCCACCACCTGCGCGATCGCTTGCACGATCACGAACACCGCAAGCAGCACGTTGATGACGGTGCTCAGCGAGAAGAAGGTGCCCGCCGCCGTGATCAGGCCCATCACCAGCAGCGCCACGTGCGGAAAGTGGTGGCGTGGATGCAGTCGGCCGAACGCGCGGAAGAACAGGCCATCGCGCGCCGCGTTGTAGGGAACGCGAGATCCGCCGAGCAGGCCGGCGAAGATCGACCCAAACGCGGTCACCACGATCAACACGGTGGTGATATCGGCAGCGGCTTTGCCCCAGGTTCGCTCGAGGACCAGCGACGCAATCGACTGCGACTTTGCCGCCGTCTGCCATGGGACGACGCCGAGTACGCCGATGTTCATACAGAGGTACGCGACCATGATTCCGATCACGGAATAGATGATCGACCGCGGCAGCACACGGCCCGGATCCTTCAGCTCGGCCGCCATGTAGGCGGTCGTGTTGTAGCCCAGATAGTCATAGATACCGATCAGCAAGCCTCCGCCGAGTCCCGCCCAGAACGGACCCCCAAACGCGAACGCCTTATGCGGATAGGTGAACGCCAGGTGGGCGTGAAAGTGGGTCAACGAGGCGACGATCACTATCAGCAGACTGAGCAATGCGACGCCCCACAGCGCGACGCTGATCGCACCCGTTTCAGTTACGCGCCGGTATAGCGCAATCAGCACGATCGCCACCACGGCAAGCGAGACGCCGTGGATCGCGATCCATGACATGCCCGGCACCAGGTATCCCAGGTATTGGACCAACCCAATGACGCCGGTGGCCATGATCAGCGGGATGGTGAACATCGCGGTCCACACGAACAGAAACGGCATCAACCGCCCGGATCGATATTGGAACGCCTCGCGCAGATATAGGTAAGTTCCTCCGGCCCCGGGCATCGCGGCGCCGAGTTCGGCCCAGACGAGCCCGTCGACCAACGCGAGCAGCGCGCCCGCGATCCATCCGAACGCCGCCTGCGGTCCGCCGAGCGCGGTGATCATCAAGGGAATCGTGACGAAAGGGCCGATTCCGCACATCTGAGTCATGTTGATCGCGACTGCCTGGCGCAGCCCGATGCCCCGCTCGAAACCGCTCTCGCGCTCGGGCCGTGGCGTACGGTCGCGCGCCGAGATCGAGCCGTCACCCGTCGACGGACGGCGAGTCCTGGTAGCTGCCGATCGCATGTCTCCCTCGGGGAGCGCTTACCCCGTCCCGTCGAGGGCAATCACGCACGGCGCCGCCGCCACACGGCGTTTCACAGAGCTGCCCGTTGGGGAGACGGGTAGGCAACGACCCGCACATACCAGA
Organism: uncultured Solirubrobacterales bacterium; assembly: GCA_963795525.1. Classification (GTDB taxonomy): domain Bacteria; phylum Actinomycetota; class Thermoleophilia; order Solirubrobacterales; family Solirubrobacteraceae; genus Palsa-465. The sequence continues at coordinate 670,082 of CAWCIA010000003.1, read as the reverse complement.
GCGAGGAGGCGGAACTTGACATCCGGCGTGGTGACTGCCAGGCGCGGCTTGGGGATCGTGATTGCCCTCACCGCGGCGGTCGTCGGAGTTGTCTACGGCTACGACACCGGCAGCATCGCCGGCGCATTGCTGTTCGTTCCCGGCCAGTTCAAACTGTCGACCACCGCCACGGAATGGATTACCACATTCACCGGGATCGGGTTGATCGTCGGGGCGGTGGTCGCCAACCGCATCGCCGACCGATTCGGACGGAAGGTCGCGATGGTGATCATCGCCGTCGGCTTCACGATCTTCGCGATCCTGCAGGGCGCGGCCCAGGATGTCGTCTGGCTCGACATCACTCGCTTCTGCCTGGGCGTGAGCATCGGAATCTCCACGGTGGCGGCGCCCGTGTTTATCGCCGAATCGGCGCCAATTCGCGTCCGCGGGGCGTTGATCGTCTGCTACCAGGTCGCCACGGTGGCCGGGATCATGGTGGCGTATTTCGCCGACTATGCCCTGGCCGGCAGCGGCTCCTGGCGGGTGATGCTAGGACTCTCGGCGATCGCCAGCGGCCTCGTGCTGATCGCGCTGCTCCGCCTTCCGGACACCCCCCGCTGGTACGTGATGCGGGGGCGCCGTCTCGACGCCGTGCGCACGCTGCGAATGGTCGATCCGGAGACCGACCCGGAGGACGCCGTGCGCGAGATCGAGCGCGATCTAGGCGCCGAGCGCGGCGGAAGCCTACGCGAGATGCTCCGCCTCCCTTACGCCAGACCGACCATGTTCGTGCTCGTTCTCGGCTTTCTTGTCCAGATCACCGGAATCAACGCGATCACCTACTACAGCCCGTTCATCTTCCACGACATCGGCTGGAGCGGTCATTCGGTGCTGCTGATCCAGGCCCTCATCGAGGTGTTCTCGGTCGTGGCCACGGTCGCCGCCGTTCTGCTCGTGGACCGCATCGGCCGTCGTCTGACGCTCCTGATCGGGGTCGGCGTGATGATCGCCTCCAACGCGCTGATGGTCGTGTTGTATGCCCTAAGCAGCCACTTCGGGGGCGTTCGTTCGGCACTCGGGTTCATCGGCATCCTGTTCTTCACCGCCGGATTCAATTTTGGCTTCGGCGCCATGGTCTGGGTGTATGCGTCGGAGAGCTTCCCCGCCCGGCTCCGGACCGCCGGCGCCTCGGTGATGCTGACCGCCGACCTAGTGGCGAACCTCCTGATCTCGCGGTTTTTCCTGACGGTGCTGCAGGGCATGGGTGGCGAAGGGACGTTCGCGCTGTTCCTCGGGTTGGCGGTCATTTCGTTCGCGTTCATCGCGTGGATGGCGCCCGAGACGAAGGGCCGGCCGCTCGAGGCGATCCGCCTCTACTGGGAGAACGGCGGCCGCTGGACGCGCCAACCGGAACCCGCAGTTCGCCGTGATCGGCACCGGCGCTCCGAGTCGTTGCCGGCACGATGAACGGCCACCAGATGACCGCCGAGATGGCCGAGCAGCCCGAACGGCTGCGCGAACTGGTCGGCCGCACGGATGAGATCAACGCGATCGTGGAGGCTCTCGTCCCGAGACCCTTGCGGGGGATAACCCTCGTCGCTCGCGGCTCATCCGATCACGCTGCCGTCTACGGCCGCTATCTGCTCGAACAGGCGACGGGCAAGCCGATCAGCCTCGCCGCGCCGAGCCTGCACACGCTCTACGGCACCCGCGGAGACTACGAAGGCCAACTCGCGATCGCCATCAGCCAGTCCGGGCGGACCCCGGAGATCGTCACCACGCTCAGCCGATTGTGCGGCGCCGGCGCGCACGGGCTGGCCATCACCAACGACGGCCGCAGCGAAATAGCGCAGACGGCGCGTGGCGTGCTCGAGCTCGGCGTGGGCGAGGAACGCGCGGTGCCCGCGACCAAGACCGTGACCGCCCAATTCATGGCGTTCGCGCAGATCGCGCACGCGCTCGGTCACACACCCTTCTCCCGGGCCGACCTGGAAGCGGTGCCAGGCTGGGTTCAGCAGGTCCTGGATGACCCGGAGCCGGCGCAAGCCGCGGCTGACGCGCTCGTCGACGCCTCGCACCTGATCGTCGTCGCCCGCGGATACCTGTACGGCGCCGCGCTCGAGACGGCACTGAAGATAAAGGAGACATGCTCGATCCTCGCCGACGGCTACTCCTCGGCCGATCTTCGCCACGGGCCGATCGCCGCCGTGACCCGCAATTTCCCCGTGCTCTCAATCAGCGCCCCCGGACCCGCGGCCGACGACGTCCGCGACCTCGTGGCGGAGCTGCGCCGACGCGATGCCCGGCTGCTGCTGATCTCACCCGACGATGACGCGGACATCCCCCTCCCGCCGGGAATGCCCGAGACGCTGACGCCGATCGTCGCGGTCGTGCGCGGGCAGCAGCTCGCGCGGGCGCTCGCCCTGGCACTCGAGCTCGACCCGGATAATCCGCCGGGCCTGAGCAAGGTGACCGTAACGTAACCCGCGTTGATGAGGAGATCGAGAGTCAGCCCGAGCTGCACGCGAGGTGGCGAGGCTTCGGCTACCGCCGGGTCACGCAGTTGAGGGACGCGCTCGCGGTAAACGAAACGCCCTCCGGCAAGGAGGGCGTTCGCTACTTGGCAAAGATGGAGACGGCGGGAATTGAACCCGCGTCCGCGGTCGCGTGAAAGGTGGCGTCTACGAGCGTAGCCGGCGCTCTGATCTCACTCTCGACTCGCCACGCCGGCGGGGTTGTCGAGAGCCAGCTCCGTAGGTAGTCCTCGGATCGGCCGGAGCGGACCTCACCAAGCGAGCCTGCTGATTGATCCCGGCGATCCCCACCGCAGGCTGTGGGGGCCGAGAAGACCTAGGTCGGGCGGTTAGACGCCGACGAGGTCGTACGTGTGCGTGTCCGCACTTATGGTTTCCCGGGTTTTTGCGAGGCCTCCCGGGGTCCTCGACTCGCAACCACCCCCACGAACCGACCACGTCGAAGCCTGTCGTCCCCGGGGGTGAATATGTCTCCCTCAAGTATATCGGCGGCCTCGCGCCGCTCGGGAGGGTTCCGGTTTGGGCATCTTGTTCGGTATGGGCACAAGATGCCCAATGCGCTCACCGGCGGGCGCGGAGCCGGGAGGGCGCGGGGCCGGGAGGGCGCGGACCGGGAGGGCGCGGGGCCGGGAGGGCGCGGACCGGGGGCTGCGCGGCGGGCCGGGCCACGCCCCGCGGTCCCGCCGCGCGCTGCGCGAGGCGGTCCCGCCCCGGGCCACGCCCCGCGGTCCCGCCGCGCGCAGCGCGACGGTCCCGCCGCGCGCAGCGCGACTGGCCCGCCCCACCCCCGCCAGCCATCGCCGTGCCCCGTGTTCTAAAGGGAACTTAGAGAGCGCCGAAGACTTGGGGTGGCGCGGTCCCCCCGCTGCCACAATGCGTACCCAGATGGAACCGTTCATCCCGTTGCCCCCTGCCCCCGCCGATGGCCCGCCGCCGCCGGCCGCCGGCGTCCCCCCCGAGGGCGCGACCCCGCCCCGCCACGCGATCGGCGGCCGCGTGCAGCGCCAGCCCTCGGCGCTCCGGCGCAAGCTCGGCGGCATCGGCGCGGCCATCCTCGCCTTCCTGGCCAAGTTCAAGGCGATCATCCTGCTGCTGCCGAAGCTGAAGCTGCTCGCCACCTTCGGCACGATGTTCGTCTCGCTGGGCGCCTACGCCCTGCTCTGGGGCTGGCAATTCGCCGCCGGCTTCGTGGCGCTCCTCTTTGTCCACGAGATGGGCCACGTCTTCCAGCTGCGGCGTGAGGGCGTGAAGGCGAGCGCCCCGATGTTCATTCCCTTCCTCGGCGCGGTGATCTCGGCCCGCTCGCTCGGCGAAAATGCCCTCGCCGAGGCCCGCGTCGGCCTGGCCGGGCCGATCCTCGGCAGCCTGGGCGCCGTGGTCTCCGTCGGCCTGTGGCACGCCACCGGCAACGACCTGTTCCGTGCCCTGGCCTACTTCGGCTTCTTCCTCAACCTCTTCAACCTGCTCCCCGTCGTCCCCCTCGACGGTGGTCGGGCGATGGCGGCAATGGCGCCGTGGATGTGGTTCATCGGCTTCATCGCCCTCATCCCGCTCGTCTTCTTCCTCAACAGCCCGATCCTCCTGATCATCATCCTGTTCGCGGGCATGGAGACCTACCGGCGCTGGCAGCGTCGCCGTGCCGGAAGTGCCCAGGAGGAGGCCTATTACCGCGTCCGACCGCTCGACCGCGTCCTCGTGGGCGCGGTCTACCTGGCCCTCATCGCGATGCTCGTCGCCGGCATGCACGCCACCTATCTGGCGCGCACGATCAACTGATCAGGCGTGAATCAGTAGCTCGGCGGCCGGCGAACGACGTGCGTCTCGTCGTACCCGCTGCTCCGTCGACTCCACGCGAACGTGTAGATGATCGAGAGAGCCAGGCCGACGAGTCCCACGACGAGCAGGACCGTGCCTGCAGTCTGGATGTTGAATCCATTCGTATGGGCGGTGACCGCCCATTTGAGGATGGCCCCGATCGCGATGAGCACTATTGACGTTCCGATGGTCATAGGCCAGGTCTACCCGAGATCCGGAGAACCAAGCGCGCCTCGACGATTGACCGGCTGAGGGCAGAGTCGTCAGCGGCGGGATTCGCGGAGCTCTCGCTGCACGTCGCGCACCATCTCGCGCGTGCGGATCGTCTCGCGCTTGTCGTGGACGTCCTTGCCGCGGGCGAGCGCGATCTCGACCTTCGCGCGACCGCCCTCGGACGCGAAGTAGATCCGCGTGGGCACGAGCGTCAGGCCGCGCTCCCGTGTCTTGCCGGTGAGCCGCTCGATCTCGGACCGGTGCAGGAGGAGCTTGCGCGGCCGCTCGGGCTCGTGGTTCTCGCGCGAGGCCGGGCCGTAGGGCGGAATGTAGACGCCGATGAGCCAGACCTCGCCGTCCCGGACGGTGGCGTAGGCGTCCTTGAGCTGAGCCTTGCCCTCGCGCAGGGATTTGACCTCCGTGCCCGTGAGGACGATCCCGCACTCGAAGCGCTCGAGCAGGTTGTAGCGGTAGGACGCCTGACGGTTACTCGCCACGTCCCCCGGCGCCGCCTTGCGCTTGCCTCCCTTTGCCATCGGTGCTCCGTCAGTCCTCGTCGTCGACCGGTCGGAGATCCACCCTACCTCGCGGCGCGTCGATCTGTCCGACGCGAACGGCCACCGGGTCCCCGATGCGAATCGCGCCGCCGTTGCGCGTCCCCACGAGCATGGTGGCCTCCTCGTTGAGCTCCCACCAGTCGCTGTGGAGCCGCCGGACGGGAAGCAGCCCCTCGAACGCCAAGTCGTCCCCGAAGGCGACGAAGGCACCGGCGCCCGCGACCCCCACGACCTCGCCCGCGAACACGGCGTCGAGGCCGGTCCCGAACACGATGCGCTCGAGGTAGAAGCACCGCGCGATGTCGTCGGCCTTGCGCTCGATGGACATCGCCTCGCGCTCGCGGGCCGAGCTCCACGGCCCGGCGGACGCGACCCATGACGCCTCCGGCGCCGGCACGCCGCCATCGAGGCCCGCGAGCAGCGCGCGGTGGCAGATGACGTCCGGATAGCGCCGGATCGGCGAGGTGAAATGGCAGTAGTGCGTGGACTGCAGGCCGGCATGGCCGAGGTTGCGCGGGTCGTAATACGCCTGCTTGAGCGCGCGCAGGACGAGGCTGGTCAGGCCACGGGCTCCGTGCCCGCGCGCCACGAGCCACCGTTGCAGCAGCTGCGAGGCCTCGCCGACGATATCCGCGGCCTGCCGTGGCGTGACGTGGCCTCGGGGCATGGGCGGCGTCGGGATCCCGAGCGAGGCGAGCTGCTCGACGAGGCGCTCGGCGGCGGTGCCGTCGGGCGGCTCATGGACGCGGAAGAGGGCCGGGAGCTTGCGGCGATCGAGATACTCGGCCACGGCCTCGTTGGCCGCGATCATGAGCTGCTCGATGAGACGGTGGGACTCGGTCTGAGCGACCGCGTGCACGCCGATCACGTGCCCATCGCTGTCGAAGCTGAACTCGGGTTCGACCGAGTCGAGCGTGATCGCGGCCTGGGCGGCGCGGCGGGCGGCGAGCGCACCGGAGGCCGCCCGCGCGGCGCTGAGCGGCGATGCCCACGGCTCGTGCGCGCGCTCGCTCCCGACGAATATGCGATCGACCTGGTCGTAGTCGAGCCGCGCGTCGGAGCGGATGACCGAGCGGTAGAACGAGCTCCGGCTCACGCGATCGCCGCTGATGATCATCTCGACCGTCACCGTCGCCCGGTCCTCCCCGGGCACGAGCGAGCAGGCGTGGTTGGAGAGCGCCTCGGGGAGCATGGGCTCGACCGCCCCGGGCACGTAGACACTCGTTCCTCGGCGGTAGGCCTCGCGGTCGACGAGCGACTTGGGGCCGACATACGCGGTCACATCGGCGATGTGGACCCAGACGCGCCAGCTGCCGTCGGGCAGGGACTCGGCCGAGATGGCATCGTCGAAGTCGCGCGCACTCGCCGGATCGATGGTCAGAGTCGCCAGCTCGCGCAAATCACGACGCCCGGCATCGGCCGGCGTGACCTCGGCACGCGCGCCTCGCGCCTCGTGAGCAACAGCCGGATCGAACGTGCGCCGCAGCCCGCGGTCGAGCATGAGGCCCTCGATCACGTCACGGGCCACGTCGGGGCGGCCGAGCCGCCGCACGATCGTGGCGCGGTGACCTCCTCCCCGGTTCCGGGCCGGTTCGAGTCGCACGACGACGAGGTCACCGACCGACGCCCGCCGGTCCCGGCTGATGGCGAACCGCGGACCGGGCTCGAAGAACGGCTCGGCGACGAGGAACTTCCCCCGTCGCTCCAGCACGGCCACGCGCGCACCCGCCGGCGTGGGCATCCGCGCCTCGGAGCCCCTCGCGGACGCGCGCGTGCGCCCGGCGGGCGTGCTCACCGGATCTCGGCCGCGACGGTCTTCTCCGCCACGCCGAGCGCCTCGTCGGTCGAGGTGCGCGGATTGTCCGAGGCGGAGACGTTCGGCGTGATGCCCGCGCCCTCGCGCACACCGCCGCCGCCGAGGTTGCGCCCGCTCGGGGTGAAGTACTCGCCGACGGTGATGTCGAGGGCGCCGCCGTTGGGCAGCGGCTCGATCTCCTGGAAGACGCCCTTGCCGTACGTGTGCGTGCCCACGACCTTGGCCCGGCCGCGGTCCTGGAGGGCACCGGTGACGATCTCGGCCGCCGATGCCGTCCCTCGGTCAACGAGCACGACGAGCGGGATCCGGGGCGCGACGGCTCCGCCCCGGGCGACGTAGACCTGACGCGGCTGACTGCGCCCGTCGGTGGAGACGATCGTGCCGTCCGGAAGGAAGACGCTGGCCACATTGACGGCCTCCTGGAGCAGGCCGCCGCCGTTCTCGCGCAGGTCGAAGACGATTCCCCGCGCGCCACTCTGCAGAGCCCTCTCCACCTCGCCCTGCACCTCGGCGCCCGCCCCTTGGACAAAGCTCGTGAGCTGGACGTAGCCGATCTTCTCGCCGTGGTAGGAGAGCATGCGCTCGTCGACCACCGGGATGACCACGTCGGCGCGCACCACGGTGATGACGTGCTTGGTCTTGCCCCGGAGGACCGTCAGGCTCACGCGCGTGCCGGCGCGGCCGCGAATCAGCGCGGAGCCGAAGTCGGCCGATCGGTTGGCGAGCGAGGTCGAGCCGACCTGAAGGATGAGATCGCCGCGCTGCAGCCCGGCCCGGCCGGCGGGGGAGCCCTGGAAGACGTCGACCACGCGCAGACCCTTGGTCTCGACCATCACATCGATGCCAATGCCGCTCAGGTGCGGGTTTGACTGGTCGAGGAAGGCCTTGTACGACGAGGGGTCGTAGTAGTGCGAGTACGGGTCATTCAAGCTCGCCACCATCGCCGCCAACCCCTTGTTCACGAGCGCGGAGCGGTTGAGCTTGCGGTAGTACTGGCTCGTCAGCATGTTGAGGACCTGGTCGACGAGCTGGTTGCTCCGGTCCTGGAAGAACGCACCGCGCAGCGGCGAGGGCAGCGCGCCCGGATGACCGCCCCACCAGACCCCGATCAGTAGCGCCACCACCAGCGCGAGAAGGCGGACGGCGATATGAGGCCGGCGGGCGCGTGAAGGGGACATGCGTGTCTCCGAGAGTAGCTATGGCGCCGCAGGCAGCGCCGTGGGCGGCCGGGGAGGAGACGCTACCCGGCCGCCCAGTGTGCGCCCGCTCTAGCCCCCGACGACTCCGAAGTCGAAGACCGTCGTGGACTCGAACGCCTTTCCGGGATTCAGCACGACCGACGGCCAGTTGGCCTGACCGATGTGGTGCGGGGAATCCGGATAGTGCTGGGTCTCGAGCGTGAACGCCGAGGTCTGGCGATACACGTGACCGCTCGTCCCGACGAGGTCGCCGACCAGGAAGTTCCCGGTGTAGACCTGGACGCCCGGCTCGGTCGTGTACGTCGTCAGCTTCCGACCGCTTGCCGGGTCGACGGCGACGGCGGCGAGCTTCATCTTGCCGTTGGCACCGTTGAGCACCCAGTTGTGGTCGTAGCCGTGTGCGGTCGTGAGCTGATCGCCCCACGGCAGGCTCGCATCGAGGATGTGCTGGCCGATCGGATGCAGCGTCCGGAAGTCGAACGGCGTTCCGCCGACGTTCACGAACTGACCTGTCGGGATCAGGTTCGCATCGGTCGGGGTGAACGTGTCCGCGTTGATCTTCAGGAGCTGGCCATAGACCGGGCCCGACGCCTCACCGGCCAGGTTGAAGTACGAGTGGTTGGTGAGGTTGATGACCGTCGGCTTGGTGGTCGTGGCGTGGTAGTGGATCTCGAACGCGTTCTTGCTCGTCACCGTGTAGGTCACGGTCGTCGTGACCGCGCCCGGGAAGCCGTTATAGCCGTCCGGGTCGGTGTAGGTAAGGATCAGCGAGACGCTGTGCGCACCGACGTGCTCGCTCGCCGTCCACACCTTCGTATTCCACGAGTGCGGCCCGCCGTGCAGCGTGTTGACGTTGTTCGGGCCGTTGTTGCCGGGCAGGATGTACTTCGTCCCGTTCAGGGTGAACGAGTGATCGGCGATGCGGTTCGCATAGCGCCCGATGATCGCCCCGAAGTACGTGTCTCCGGAACCACCCGAAGCCGGCCACGGCTGGTTCTGGAAATCGTTGATGTAGTCGCTGAGCTTCGGGAAGCCGAGCACGACATCGGCGAGACGGCCGTCGCGGCCCGGCGCCAAGATCGACTGCACGACGCCGCCGTAGTTCGTGATCCGCACAGTCAGGCCGTTACCGCTCTTCAGCGTCCAGAGACGGACGGGCGTGCCGGCGGCATCGCCCCACGGCTGACTGCTGATGCTCACGTCCGCCCGATGGGCAGTGGAGCGGTGATGTGCGTGGCCGGCCGCGGCGCTGCTGGCCGCGCCGGCCCCGAGCCAGATGGCCAGGAGCGCGATGAGCGCACCCGCCACGATGAAGCTGGGCAGCCTTCGGCTGCCTCGAAAGGCGTACGGCATGCTTCCTCCCTCGTTCGCGCTTGCCCCGGCCGAGAGCGCAAGCTGGCTTGAACAGTCTGTCGCGGTATACCCGCGCGAGAGGAATTGTTAACGCTCACATTCCGTTCCGTCAAGCTGGCGCGTGGCGAACGTCGTAATTAAACCCGGAGGAAGCGCCGGAGCGAGAGTCCGGAGCCCAGCGCGGAGACGAGCACGCCGGCGCCGAGGAGCACGACGACGAGCGCGCTGAAGGCGATCGTCCGCGGGGCGGCGATCAGCGTCCAGTTGTTGGACAGCGGGTCCAGCAGCGCGACCTTGGTGATCCCGAGGATGACGATCGCCAGGAACGCCCCGACGGCGCCCACGACCGTGCCCTCGATGACGAACGGCCAGCGGATGAACCAGTCCGTCGCCCCCACGAGCTTCATCACCTCGACCTCGCGCCGGCGGGCGTAGAGCGAGAGCCGGATCGTGTTGGCGATGAGGAGGATCGAGGCGAGCGTGAGGAGCACGGTGAGGACTGCCGCCGTGATCGTGACGAGGTTCGTGACCTCGAGGATCTTCTTGGTGTCGCTCTTCTTGTTCGACACGCTCTGGATGGCGGGGTCGAGCGGCCGCTGCGTCCCACCTGGGCCCGCGGGCGTGAGCGCGCTGCGGAGGGCGAGAACGTTGCCCGGCTGGTCGGGGGTGACGTGGAAGGTGTCGGGCAGGGGATCGGACGCGAGGAGGGCGTAGGCCGCCGGATCCTGCTTGGACTGCTGCTCGTAGGCCGTCTGCTTGGAGACGAACTGCACCGAGCGCACGTGCGGGACGGCCAGGAGCTCCTTGCGCACGCGGGCGTCATCGGACGCTGTGGCCGAGGTCTTCATGTAGACGTCGACCATGACCCGGCTGCGCACGCTGTCCGCGGCGCCGTTGGTGGCCTGGACGATGGGGATGAAGACGCCGAGGACGAGCATGGTCACGAGTACCGTGGCCAGGGCGGCGAAGCTCGGCGCCGCGTTGCGGCGCATCGCGCGCAGGGACTCGCGCAGGAAGAACCCGAAGGGCATGCCTCAGAGCCCCGGCGGCCGGCTCGAAGGGGCGCGCAGCCGCTGGGCGAACTCGCGTGTGCTCTCGTCCCGGGTGTAGAGCCCTGTGGCCTCGTCGCGGATGATCCGCCCGCGCGAGAGCTCGAGGACACGCCGGCGCATCTTGTCGACCATCGTCTGGTCATGGGTGGCCACGAGGACCGTCGTGCCCGTGCGGTTGATCCGATAGAGCAGCCGCATGATGTCGATGCTCGTCACGGGGTCGAGGTTCCCAGTCGGCTCGTCGGCCAGCAGCAGCGGCGGATGGTTCACGAACGCGCGCGCGATCGAGACGCGCTGCTGCTCGCCGCCGGAGAGCTGGTCGGGATAGTTGTGCAGCTTCGTGGAGAGGCCGGTGAGGCGAAGGATGTCGGGGACCTTGGCGCGGATCTCCTTGCGTGAGCCACCCGTCACCTGGAGCGCGTAGGCCACGTTGTCGTACACGGTCCGGTGCGGGAGCAGCTTGAAGTCCTGGAAGACGACGCCGATGTTGCGGCGGTAGTAGGGCACCCGCTTGCGGACGATGGTGTGGAGGTCGTGGCCCGCGACGCGAATCGAGCCCTCCGTCGGCTCGAGTTCCCTGATGAGCAGGCGCATGACGGTCGACTTGCCGGATCCGGTGGCGCCGACGAGGAAAACGAACTCCTCCCGCGAAACACTCAAGGTGGCCTGATCGAGCCCGACGTCACCGCTGGGATAACGCATCGACACGCCGCGGAACTCGATGATCGCCGGGCCACTCGGCCCGGGCCGAGCGAGGATGCGCGCATGCTCTCCAACCGCGGGGGCCGCGGTCCGGCGTGCGCGCTGCTGGGAATTCGAGATAGCCATGTTGGCGGCAGAGTAGCGAGCGGCCGGTGCGCGCTGAACCGCCACGGCGGTATGCAACGTGCCTTGCACTCAGGCCTCCCGCTACCGTACTAGACGATGCCCGAGATCGCGCTGCGCACCCTCGCCAACGGCCTTCCTGTGTTCCACGTCGCGGTCGAGGGCACCCGCGCGACGACCATCCTCGTGGCCTTCGACGCCGGTGCCCGGACCGAGCGCTCGGAAGAGAACGGGATGGCCCATTTCCTGGAGCATCTCGTCTTCAAGGGCGGTGAGAAGTACCCCACCTACCGCGACGTCAACGAAGCCGCGGAGCGCATCGGCGCCGTGCTCAACGCCTACACGAGCCACGACCTGGTGGCCTTCCACATCACCGCGCGCGCGCAGTCCGCTCTGGCCGCCGCCGACCTGCTGACGGACTTCGTCGGCCGCCCGCGGATCGACGCCGCGGAGCTCGATCGCGAGCGGGGCGTCGTCGTCCAGGAGATCGCCCGCGCCAACGACCAGCCGTCCATGCTCGCCGAGCACCTCATCGACGAGGCCGCCTTCGGCGATCACCCGCTCGGACGCCCCGTGCTGGGGCCGGCCGAGCACCTGCAGTCGACTTTCACCCGACCGGGGATCGTCGCCTTCCGTGAGCGCCGCTGGTCGCCCGAGCGCGGCGCCGCGTTTCTCGTCGGCAACCTCTCCGGTCTGAGAGACGATGGCGTCATCGATGAGCTCTTCGGCCGCTTTCCCGCCTCTCCGCGCCCTGAGGCCTACGAGCCCGCTCCGGCGCTCGAGCCGCGCGTGCTCGTCAACGAGCGCGACTCCAACCAATCGCATCTGCGCATGTCCTACCGGCCCGGACTCCCGGCCGCGGACCCTCGTCGGCGTGCGGCCCTCGTCATCTACACGACCCTCCTCGGCGGCTCGATGGGCTCGCGACTGTTCGACGAGATCCGCGAGCAGCGGGGCCTGGCCTACTCCGTCCACGCGGGCGCGCACGCCTACGCCGACACGCCGGTCCTCCAGCTCTCCGCCGGGCTGGAATCCGGCAAGTGCATCGAGGCCTACCGCCGCATGCGGGAGATCGTTTCCGAACTGCGCCACGAGGGCCCCACCGAGGCGGAGGTCGAGCGGGCTCGCGCCTACGCCGCAGGGGCACGTGCGATCGCCTTCGAGAACACTGGGGCGGTCGCCCGTCACGCCGCCCAGCAGACGATCCTCTTCGGCGAGGAGGTCGACCCGGATCGGACGATCGCCCTGCTCGATCAGGTCTCCTACGACGATGTGCGGGCGGTCGCCGCCGACGTCGAGGACCGGCTCGCCATCGCCTGCGTCGGGCCACATTCGGTGGCGGAGTTCACAGAGATCTAAAGCTCCGCCATTGCGCGGGGTGCCCCCGAGCCGACAGAATCGGGCCGTGGAGCTCGGGCCGGCACTCGGAGACCCTCTCAACCGCCGGGAACTGCGCCGCTACCTGGATCGCGTGGGTGATCGCTGGCCGATCGCCACGGCACTGCTCGGCGGCGCGCGCGTCGACGACGAGTTCGGCGCCCCGCCGCAGCGCGAGCGGGGCCCGGAGTTCGTCGTCATCCTCGTCTCCGAGGCCTATGAGGGGATGCCGTGGCTCGAGCGCGTCTACCAGGCGGCCTCGCTCTGGGACGCGCTCGAGATGGGCGCTCCGGCAGACGTCCACTGCTATACGCCCGGCGAGTTCGAGCGCAAGCGCGAAACCCTGCGGGCGGTGCGCGAGGCTCTCGCCCACGGTCTCGACCTCATGGCGCAAGCGCCGGCCTAGCCGGGGCCGCGCGAGCACGAGCCGGCTCAGGCGAGTGCGCGGGAGAGCAGCGAGCGCAGCTGGTCGCGCTCGGCCGCGCTGAGGTTGGCGAGCACCTCGTCCTCCAGACCCTCGCGGGCGCGCTCGCCGGTCGCCAGCGCGGCCCGGCCCGCCTCGGTCAGCTCAACGACGTGGCGGCGGCGGTCGGCAGGATCACGCCGGCGCTCGACATAGCCGAGGTCCTCGAGCTCGTTGAGCAGGAGGACGCAGCTGTTGGGGTCGATCCAGAGCCACTCGCACAGCTCCTGCTGCGCCAGCGCCCCGCCCCGGTCGCCCAGATATCCGAGCAGAGTCAGCTGGCGGAGCTTCATCCCAAGCAGCCCCTCGGTGCTTCGCCTGTGCACGGCCTTGGCCAGCCGCAGCAGCATCACGACGGCTCCGGGTGAGGTCTCAGTGGTCATTTTGCCGTGACGAATGTTACCAGCGCGTTGCTTATCCCATGTCAGTGATGATCCATGTTATAGTGATGATATGCCACTCAGGACATTCGGGAGGAAGTGATGGTCACACTGAACCAGGCATTGACTGGAGCCTCGCGCCGCTGGATCGCCCTCGCGGTCGTTTGCCTCGGCCAGCTCATGATGGTCCTCGATGCCACGATCGTGAACGTGGCGCTGCCCTCGATGCAGCGTGACCTCGGCTTTTCCCAGGCCAACCTGGCCTGGGTCGTCGATGCCTACATGATCGCCTTCGGCAGCTTCCTGCTCCTGGCCGGACGCCTCGGCGACCTCTTCGGACGCAAGCGCATGTTCCTGTCCGGGCTGGTCGCCTTCACCGTGGCCTCGATGGCCTGTGGCATCGCCGACAGCCAGATCGTGCTCATCCTCGCGCGCTTCGCCCAGGGGCTCGGCGGCGCGGTGGCATCCGCCGCCGTGCTGGCGATCATCGTCACCGAGTTCCAGGCGCCGGCCGAGCGGGCGATCGCCATGAGCGTGTACACGTTCATCATCTCCAGTGGCGGCTCGATCGGGCTCCTGGCCGGGGGCGCGCTCACGCAGTCGGTCAACTGGCACTGGATCTTCTTCATCAACGTGCCCATCGGCGCCTTCGCCCTGATCGCCGGGCGGGCGCTCATCGCCGAGACCGAGCGGACCCCCCACGCCGGGCGGGTCGATCTCGTCGGCCCGGTGCTCGTCACCGCATCGCTCATGACCGGCGTCTACGCGATCGTCAAGGCGACCACGTACGGGTGGGGCTCGCTCCACACGCTCGGCTTCGGAGCCGTCGCGCTCGCCCTCCTCGCCCTGTTCGTCGTCGTCGAGGCGCGGCTGGCCGACCCGATGTTCCCGCTGCGGATCCTGCGGGTGCCCGGGCTGGCCACGTCGAGCGTCATCCGTGGGTTCCTCGTCACCGGCATGTTCTCGACCTTCCTGTTGGGCGTGCTGTACCTGCAGCACGTGCATGGCTACGGGGCGCTCGACACCGGGCTGGCCTTCCTCCCCATGACCCTCATCCTCGGGACGATGTCGCTGGGGATCACCGCGCGGCTGATGACCCGCTTCGGCGCGGGCCGGGTGCTGCCCGCGGGCATGATCGTCACCGTCGTCGCGCTCGTTCTCCTCGCCCAGCTGCCGGCGCACGCGGCCTATTTCCCCGACGTCGCCGTGCCCTTCGCCCTCCTCGGACTGGGCGCCGGGATGTCGTTCTTGCCCCTGACCACGATCGCCATGGCCGAGGTGCCATTGGCCGACGCCGGCCTGGCCTCGGGAATCGTCAACGCCTCGCTGCAGATCTCAGCCGCGATCGGAATCGCCGCGCTGAGCACGGTGGCGGCGGCGCACACCCGGGAGCTCGCTCACGGCGGAGACGGCCGGGTCGTCGCGCTGATCGGCGGGTTTCACCTGGCCTGGGCGATCGGCGCCGTCGCCGTGGCCGTCGGCGGGCTGATCGCGCTCGCCCGGCTGCGGCCGCCGCGCTCCGAGGTGGAGGTGCTCGGGGAGCTCGAACCGCTCGAGTCGGGCAGCACCGGGCTCTCCGGCGAGGAGCCGGTCGCCGCCGCGGTCAGCTGATCGCGACCATCCGCTCGATCGGCAGGCGCGCGCGCTCGGCGATGGCCTCGGGGACCTTGACCTCGTGGACGCCGGCGCGCAACGCCTCGCGCAGCTTCGGCAGCGTGATCATCTTCATGAAGCGACAGTGGGCTGCCTCGTTGGCGGCCACGAAGTCGAGGTGAGGAGCGGCCTGCCGAAGCGGGTGGAGCATCCCGGTCTCGGTGGCCACGATGGCCGTGCCCGTTTCATGCGCCCGGGCGTAGCCGAGCATTCCCCCGGTCGAGAGCATGTGCACGCCCTCGGACTCGACGTCGCCCGCGGCCACGTACTCCATGACGCTCGTCGAGCAGCCGCATTCCGGATGGATGAGGAAGTCCGCCCCCGGGTGCGCGGCGCGCACGGCGGCGATGTCATCCGGCCGGATGCCTGCGTGGACGTGGCACTCGCCGTCCCAGACGTGCAAGCGGCAGCCGAGCGTCTTCTCCACATAGGCGCCGAGGAACATGTCCGGACCGAAGAGGATCTCAGTGTCGCTCCCGTGCTCGCGCAGGATGTGCGCCACGACCTGGACGGCGTTGGCCGACGTGCAGCAGTAGTCGGTCTCGGCCTTGACCTCGGCGGTCGTGTTCACGTACATGACGACGATCGCCCCGGGGTGGAGCGCCTTCCAGTCGCGTAGCTGCTCGGCCGTGATGGAGTCCGCGAGCGAGCAACCGGCGTCGGGATCCGGGATGAGCACGCGCTTGTCCGGGCAGAGCACGGAGGCCGTCTCGGCCATGAAGTGCACTCCGCAGAACACGATGATCTCGGCGTCGGCCGCCGTGGCCTGCTGGGAGAGGCCCAGCGAGTCGCCGACGTAATCGGCGATGTCCTGGATCTCGGGCAGCTGGTAGTTGTGGGCGAGGATGACGGCGTCGCGCTCGCGCGCGAGCACGCGCACCTCGTCTTGCAGGGCGGGGATGTTCTCCAGCA
Organism: uncultured Solirubrobacterales bacterium; assembly: GCA_963795525.1. GTDB lineage: Bacteria > Actinomycetota > Thermoleophilia > Solirubrobacterales > Solirubrobacteraceae > Palsa-465. The sequence goes on along the minus strand of CAWCIA010000003.1, from coordinate 653,954 downwards.
ACAGCGGTGCGTCAACCGCACCGAGCAGGGGCAGATTCATGGGATCGGCTCGAGGATGAGGGACAGGTCGAGCGCGGGCGCGCTGTGGGTGAGAGCGCCCACCGAGATGAAGTCTATCCCGGTCTCCGCGATCTCTCGGAGGCCCACGAGGGTCACGCCTCCGCTCGCCTCGAGCTCGGCGCGGCCGGCCACGAGCTCGGCGGCGCGGCGCAGCCCGGCCGGAGTCATGTTGTCGAGGAGGATGCGCGGCGCGTGGGCGTCGAGCGCCTCCTGGACCTCCTCCAGCGTGCGGCATTCGACCTCGAGCAGGAGGTCCGGGGCGGCTGCCCGGGCGCGGTGAACCGCCTCCCCCACCCCGCCCGCCGCGGACGCGTGGTTCTCCTTGATGAGGATCGCGTCGTCGAGGCCGACCCGGTGGTTCGTGCCCCCGCCGGCCGCCACCGCGGCCTTCTCGAGGAGGCGGAGGCCGGGCGTCGTCTTGCGTGTGTCGAGGATGCGCACCCCGGTGCCTTCGACCGCGCGCACGTAGCGCGCGGTCAGCGTGGCGATGCCCGAGAGCCGCGCGAGGAAGTTCAGCGCCGAGCGCTCGGCCGAGAGGATCGCCCGGGCTCGAGCCGTGACCGTGAGGACCGGTCCGCTCTCGCGCCACTGTCCCTCCGCGGTATCCCGGGTCATGTGCGCCTGGGGGTCCAGCCGGCGGAAGACCGCCTCGGCGGCCTCGAGGCCGAAGATCACCCCCGGCGCCTTCTGAGTGATCACGGCCCGGCCGCGGGCGGTTTCTGGCACCGTCGCCGCGGTCGTGACGTCACCGTGGCCGAGATCCTCGGCCAGGGCCCGGGTCACCGCGTCATCGATCGTCGCTGAGTCCATCATGGGCGAGAATAGGGAGGCGGCGCGCGCAACCCTGGCCGCTAGCATGTGTTGTATCCGTTTGCGCTGCTAACTTGCCGCGCGGGGCACGGACGCCTAGGGCAATTCCTTCCTATCTAACTGGAGGCTTGATGCTCAAACGAGCGTTGACTTTGGTGGGCGTCGCCGCCGCTGCGAGCGGTGTCTTCGCCGCCTCGGCGGCCGCCGCATCCGGGCCGCCGGCCCCGACCGCAACCAACGGACACACGGTCCAGTTGGTCGCCAGCGGGCTGCACGTTCCCACGTCGTTCGCGTTCGGCGACGGCACGGTGTTCGAGGGCGACAACGGCCCTGAGTCGGGCGGCCCCGGGGGTGGTGTTTACGTCCTCAAGCACGGCACGGCTACGCTCGTGCCGAACTCGCCGGTCCTCGCGTTCGGCCTGGCCTGGCACAAGAATGCGCTGTACGTCTCGTCGCTCAACAAGCTGTACGTCTACAGCGGCTGGAACGGCACGAAGTTCGCCAAGCGCAAGACGATCGTCACCGAGCCCAAGGGCTTCCCCGGCTTCAATGGCCTCGCCTTCGGCCCCGACGGACGCATCTACGTCGGCGTCGACGTGGGCCAGTCGAACGATCACGGTCCCGCGACGAAGAAGACCCCGTACCTCTACGACATCCTGTCGTTCGACGCCAACGGCAAGCATCCCGAGGTGTATGCGACCGGCATCCGCCAGCCCTGGCAGATCGCCTTCGCCGCCGGTGACAAGAAGCCGTTCGTCACCGACCTGGGTCAGGACCTGCCGGCCACCCTCAAGAACCCGCGCGACTTCCTGCTTCACGTCGCCAAGGGTGACGCCTACGGCTTTCCGGGCTGCAACTGGACGAAGAGCAAGGTGTGCAAGGGCTTCGCCAAGCCCTTCCAGTTCTTCGCCCCGCACTCGGACATCGGTGGCATCGGCATCATCGGCAAGACGATCTACCTGTCGGAGTTCGGCTTCGCCAATGTCCCGGCGGCCATCGTGTCGCTGCCGGTCAAGGGCGGCAAGGTGAAGACGGTGGTGAACACGAACGGCGTTCCGGTCATCGGGCTCGGCGTGTTCCACCACTGGCTCTACTTCGGCGAGGTCGGCGCGTCCGGCACCGTCTACCGAGTTCAGGTCTAGGGGAATCGGCCTGGGGCCGATTCCCCTGCGAGTTCGCATGCGAACTCGCAGGCTCGGGCTCAGGCCGACTCCACCCCGAGTTCGCGAAGCGAACTCGGAATGGAATTCGCCGCTAGGCGGATTCCACCAGTACCCGCACCGTGGCGAATGTGGGGTCGGCTGCCCCGTGCAGCCGAGCCCCCGCCGCGGTGAGCGCGCGGAGGTAGCCGATCACCTCGGCGGTCACCCGCTCGCCGGGCAGGAGCGCGGGGACGCCGGGCGGATAGCCGGCGATCGACTCACAGGAGATCCGCCCGATCGCGTCGTCGACCGGGACGGCCTCGCTGGCCCCGAGGAAGGCATCGCGCGGGGACACGGCGATGTCGTGCTCGAGCGACGCGGGCGGCCGCGAGAGCAGGGGCAGCTCTTCGGGGCGCGAGAGTCCCTTGACCGTCTCGGCGAAGTCGTGAGCGAGCCGGTCGAGCTGCTCGACGGGCTGAGCCATACCGAGGACGAGCACGAGCGTGGCATGCGTGGCCAGCTCGATGTAGATGTCGTAGGCGCCGCGCAGGGCGGCGGCGACGTCGTACCCCGTGCACCCCGTCCCTCGCACGTCGATGACGATACGCAGCGGATCCCAGCCGGCGACGCCGGGCCGGCCGACCATGTCCCCGCCGAGCGCGACGCAGCCCGCGACCTCGTCGATGGCGGCCCGCGCCTGCATCGAGGCCTTGATCGTGCGATCGAGCAGCGCCTCCCCGTGGACCGCGAGCTGGCGCCGCGCCGCGTCGAGGGAGGCCATGAGCAGCGAGCTCGGGCTGGTCGAGCGCACGAGGCGGACGGCTCGCGCCACCGCGTCGGTGTCGATGCGATCGCCGGGGGCCACGAGCAGCATGGCCGACTGGGTCAAGCTGCCGACGATCTTGTGGGTGGAGGCGACCATGGCGTCGGCCCCGAGGGAGAGCGGCGAGGCCGGCAGCCGGGAGTGAAAGCCGAAATGCGAGCCCCAGGCGTTGTCGACGACGAGGGCAGCGCCGGCGGCATGGGCGACCTCGGCACAGGCGGCCACGTCGGCGGCCATGCCGTAATAGGTCGGCGAGACGATGAAGGCCACCCGCGCTCCCGGGTTGCGCTGCAGAGCCCGCTCGAGCGCCTCGGGTGTGACCCCGTGGGCCATGCCGAGCTCCTCGTCGTATTCCGGCGCCACCCAGCCCGGCACCCCGCCGCTCAGGACCAGGCCGTCGATCAGGCTGGCGTGCGAGTTGCGCTGGAGCACGACGCAGCTGCCCGGCCCGGCGAGCGCGAGGCAGAGGGCGTGGTTGCCCTGGCTCGCGCCGTTGGTGAGGAACCACGTGCGTTCGGCTCCATAGGCGTCGGCCGCGAGCTTCTCCGCCCGCTCATACGGCGTCGGCGAGGGCCCGACGTCGATTCCCTCGATGTCCTGGGGGACGTCGAGGAGGAGCGCGCGCTCGCCCAGGGCGCTGCGCAAGCCGGGATCGGCACCCTCACCACCCTTGTGGCCGGGGACGTGGAACCGGGTCGACCCGCGGAAGCCGTACGCCGTGACGGCTTCCAGATACGGCGCGGTCGGCTGCGCCGGCGGCTTGCGGCTCACCGAGCGGCCTTGAGCAGGTAGGCCCGGATGAAGCCGTCGAGGTCGCCGTCGAGGACGCGGTTGGCGTCGCCCATCTCGAAGTCGGTGCGGTGGTCCTTGACCATCGTGTACGGATGCAGGACGTAGGAGCGGATCTGCGAGCCGAAGTTGACGTCCTGCGCCTCCCCCTTCTCACGCGCGATCTCCTCGCGGCGCTTGCGCTCCTCGAGCTCGAGGAGCTTGGAGCGGAGCATCGTCAGCGCCTCGGCCTTGTTGGAGGACTGCGAGCGCTCGTTCTGGCACTGGACGACGATGCCGGTCGGCCGGTGGGTGATGCGCACCGCCGAATCGGTCTTGTTGACGTGCTGGCCGCCGGCACCGCTGGCCCGATAGGTGTCGATCTGGAGGTCGTCGTCGTCGATCTCCACGTGGGAGATGTCGTCGACCACGGGCGAGATCTCGACGCCGGCGAAGCTCGTTTGGCGCCGGTGGGCGGCATCGAAGGGCGAAAGCCGGACGAGGCGGTGCACCCCCTTCTCACTGCCGTAGAGGCCGTAGGCGTTCTCGCCCTTGACCATGAAGGTGGCCGACTTGATGCCCGCCTCCTCCCCGGGGGAGACTTCGAGCAGCTCAACCGCGAATCCGCGCTTCTCGGCCCAGCGCATCTCCATGCGCAGGACCATCTCGGCCCAGTCCTGGGCATCGGTCCCGCCCGCGCCCGCGTTGACCGTGACGAGTGCGTCGCCGGTGTCGTAGCGACCGGCGAAGAGGCGCTGCTCCTCGAGCTCATCGAGGCGCTCCTGCACGGCGCGGATCTGCTCTTCGAGCTCCTGGGCGAGCTCGGGGTCCTCCTCGGCCAGTTCGGCCAGGGGCTCGAGATCGAGCGCGTCGCGCTCGACGTCGCGGAAGATCTGGAGCCGGCGCGACGCCCGCGCGTGCTCGGCGCTGACCTTGGCCGCGTTCTCCTGGTCGTCCCAGAAGCCGCTCTGTCCCATCTCGGCTTCGAGCGCGGTCACGCGCTCACTCAACGCAGCGGGGTCAAAGATAGTCCGCAAGCAGCTTGAGCTGCTCGCGGATCGCGGCGAGGCGCTGGGATAGCGGCTCTGAGGGGGCGGTGGCCATCGGCGGCTACCCTAGCAGCGCGGTGGGTAGAGGCTGGGTATGTCCAGTCTCAACGATCCGGAAGTCCGCAACCTCCTCGACAACCCCAACCACGCGGTCGTGTCCACCGTCAATCCGGACGGGTCGATCCTCAGCACCGTGGTGTGGATCTCGGCCGACGACGGCACGTTGGCGGTCAACAGCGCCACCGGCCGCCGGTGGCCGACCAACCTCTCCCGTGACCCGCGCATCACGGTGCTCGTGATCGAGGAGGGGAACCCGCACAACTACGTGGAGATCCGTGGCACCGCAACCGGCAGCACGGACGGCGCCGACAAGCACATCGATCGTCTGGCGAAGAAGTACATCGGGCAGGACACCTATCCCTTCCGCGCACCGGGGGAGCAGCGGATCAAGTTCGTCGTCTCCCCCGACAGGATCCGCCACTTGAAGCAGGGCTGATAGCGCCCGGCGCTCTAGAGGCGACGGTGGTGGCGCCTGGAGCGGCGCGCCCCGTGGTCGCGGGGGTGGCTGTGGCGCTCCTCGAGCTCACGCTCGAAGCGGTCGAGGTCAGGCGCCGGTCCGTACAACGACCAACCGCCCCGCAGCAGCGGGATGATCGCCACGAGCGCGACCCAGATCGGCCAGAACTGGCCGCTCGCCCCGGAGGCGATCCAGATCACGGTGCAGATGACGAACGGGACGATCGCCCCTCCAGTCTGCTGGAGGAGGCGGCGCTGGAGCTCGGCGCGGCGCTCGACGTGCGCGGCGCGCATCTCGGCCGGCGAGGCCGGGAGCACGGGCAGGTCGGCCACAAGCGGGCGGATCTCGGACTGGCTTGACGCCCGGTAGACGGCGGCCACGCGCTGGTCGAACTCCTCCTGGGTCAGCCGCCCGGCGGCGAAGTGCTCACGCAGCGACCGAGCCGCCTGCTCACGGTCCTGGTCCGAGGCGCGCAGCTCGTCCTCCATAAGCCGTCAGACTATCGGCTGTGGTGTCAAGCTCGCTTGACATCGGAAAGAGGCCGACATACAGTCTCGGATGTCAAGTCTGCTTGACATCGATGCGAAACATGGTGCGATCACTCCGACAGAGCCGCGGGCTCTCCCAGGCCGAGCTCGGACGGGCGCTCAGCGTCTCGCGCCAGACCATCAACTCGATCGAGCAGGGGAAATACGTACCGTCGTTGCCGCTCGCCCTCGCCCTCGGGCGGTATTTCGACACATCCGTGGAGGACATGTTCGATGTCGATTCGTAAGTCGAAATGGTTTCAGCCCGGCTTCGCCGTCTTGCTGGGCCTCGTCACGCTCGGCGCGCAGTGGCTGGGCGGCCATCCCGACCGAGGCATAGGTTCGTTTGCGATCATGGCCACCTTCGGCGCAGTGCTTGCCTTTGGGGGGCGGAGCGAGACGATCCGCGACCTCCGCAGCGACGATCGCGATGAGCGCATGAATCAGATCCAGCTGCGTGCCGTGGCGCTCGCCGGCCACGTCACGATCACCGCCGTGGTCATCGGATTCCTGGTCGAGATAGCCCGCGGGCACGACGGCCATCCGTTCACGTGGCTCGTCGCCCTGGCCGCGGTGACCTATCTGGTGGCGCTGCGGGTCCTCCAGGCGCGGGGCTAGGCCCCGTGACACTTCTTGTACTTCTTGCCTGAGCCGCACCAGCAGGGGTCGTTGCGGCCAATCTGCTCTTCCTCGTCGACGCGGCGCTGCTCGACGTGCGTGGGCTGGTGGGCCGCCTCCTCGGCGAGCGCCTGAGCCTCTGGCGACCCGGCCGCCGCCATGGCCAGCGCACTCGGCTGTGCGCCCGCGCCCCCGGAATAGGTGACGTTGCGGTTGCCGGTGCTCGAGCTCGATCGGGCGCTCGGCCGGCGGGACGCCATGGGCGGCGAGGCGCCGGGCTCCTGCCCCTCGACCACGACCTCGACGTGGAAGATCTGGCGCGCGAAATCGCCCCAGACGCTGTTCATGAGGTCGCGGAAGAGCTCGAAGGCCTCGTTCTTGTAGGCGACCAGTGGCTCGATCTGGGCGAAGCCGCGAAGGTGGATGCCCTCCCGCAGGTAATCCATGTCGTAGAGGTGCTCGCGCCACCGCTGGTCGATGATCTGGAGCAGGAGGAACCGCTCGAGCGCGCGCATGAGCTCCGGGCCGAGCTGCTCCTCGCGGCGCTCGTACTGGGCCATCGCCTCATCCTGGAGGACCTGCGTGAGCTCCTCGCGATCGATCCGGTGCGCGTCGACCCCGGCGATCTCCTCGGTGGGCGTGAAGATCTCCTCGATTCGCCGCAGCAGGCCCTCGACGTCCCAGTCCTCGACGAAGTCCCCTGCCGTGTACTCCTCCACGAGGCGTTCCATGAGACCCCGCAGCTCCCCACGCGCCGCCTCGGTCATGTCGCGGCCTTCGAGGATCTCGTCGCGATAGGTGTAGATCACCTCGCGCTGCTGGTTGAGCACGTCGTCGTACTCGAGCGTGTGCTTGCGGATGAGGAAGTTCTGCTCCTCGACCTTCTTCTGGGCCTTCTCGATCTGCTTGGAGAGCATCTTGGCCTCGATCGGCTCCTCGTTGCCCTCGGCGTCGGTGCTCCCGAGACGATCGAGGATCTTGTAGATCCTCTCGCCGGCGAACAGTCGCACGAGATCGTCCTGCGCAGAGAGGAAGAAGCGGGACTCGCCCGGGTCGCCCTGGCGGCCGGACCGGCCGCGCAACTGGTTGTCGATGCGGCGCGACTCGTGGCGCTCGGTGCCGAGGATGTAGAGGCCACCGGCCTCGAGCACCTGCTCGCGCTGGGCCTCGACACGGCGCTCGACCTCGGGGAGCACCTTGGCGAAGTGCTCGTCGTAGTCCGGCATGCCGGGCTGGAGCCCAAGCTTGGCCAGCTCGAGCTGGGTCAGGTGCTCGGCGTTTCCGCCGAGCTTGATGTCCACGCCCCGTCCCGCCATGTTCGTGGCGATCGTGACCGCGCCGGGCGTCCCCGCCTCGGCGATCACCTCGCCCTCGCGCTCGGCGTGCTCGGGCTTGGCATTCAGGACGGTGTGGGGGATGCCGCGGTTGCGCAGCTGGATGGAGAGAAGCTCGGAGACCTCGACCGAAATGGTCCCCACCAGGACGGGCTGTCCTGCCTTGTGGCGGCTCTCGATCTCACGCGCGACCGCCGCCCACTTGCCCTCCTTGGTCTTGTAGACCTGGTCGTTCTGGTCCATGCGGACCATGTCCCGGTTGGTGGGAACCTGCACGACGGGCAGCTCGTAGATCTTCATGAACTCGGTCGCCTCGGTGAGCGCCGTGCCCGTCATCCCCGCGAGCTTGTCGTACATCCGGAAGTAGTTCTGCAGTGTGATCGTCGCGAGCGTCTGGTTCTCCTCCTGAACCCGCACGCCCTCCTTGGCCTCCACCGCCTGGTGCAGGCCCTCGGACCAGCGCCGGCCTTCGAGGATCCGGCCGGTGAACTCGTCGATGATCTTGGCCTCGCCGTCGATCACGGCGTAGTCGACGTCGCGCTTGTAGAGCGACTCGGCCTTGAGCGCCTGGATGAGGTGGTTGACCAGGTGGCCGTTCTCGGCCCGGTAGAGGTGATCGATGTCGAGGAAGCGCTCGGCCTTGGCCACGCCCTGCTCGGTCACGGCCACCGTCTTGTGCTTCTCGTCGAACTCGTAGTCGAAATCGGCCACGAACTCCTTGCGCGAGCGCGGATCGAGGCCCTCGGGCGTCTTGCCCGGCTTCATCTGGGGGGCTAGCCGAGCGAACTTGGCGTAGAGATCGGCCGCCTGCTCCGGCGCGCCGGAGATGATCAGCGGAGTGCGTGCCTCGTCGATGAGGATGTTGTCGACCTCGTCGACGATGGCGAACGCGTGGTAGAGCGACCCCTCACCCTCAAGCTTCTCGCGACCCCCGTGCTGGACCTTCTCCTCCAAAGACAGCGCCATGTTGTCGCGTAGATAGTCGAAGCCGAACTCGGAGTTCGTTCCGTACGTCACATCGGCGGCGTACGCGGCGCGCTTCTCCTCGTAGGGCTGCATGTTCTGCAGCACGCCGACGGTGACCCCGAGCGCGTCGTAGATTGGCTTCATCCACATCGCGTCACGGCGAGCGAGGTAGTCGTTGACCGTGACCAGATGGACCCCGCGGCCGGCCAATGAGTTGAGCACGACGGCAAGCGTGGCGGTGAGGGTCTTGCCCTCGCCGGTCTTCATCTCGGCGATCGCGCCATCGTGCAGGACCATCCCGCCGATGAGCTGGACGTCGAAATGGCGCATGCCCATCGTGCGCCTGCCCGCCTCGCGCACGAGCGCGAAGCACTCGAAGAGCAGCTCGTCGAGGCTCTCGCCCGAGTGCGCGCGCTCGCGCAGCTGATCGGCCGCGTCGCGTAGCTCGGCATCGGTGTAGTGCTCGAGCTCGGCCTCGAAGCCGCCGATCCGGCTCACGCGCTGCTCGTAGGTCTTGAACCTCTTCGCCTCGCCCATGCGAAGGGCGCGGTCCAGGAAGGACATGCGGCTAGCGTAGCAGCGGGCCTGAGGCCCAAACGGCCGGAATTACCAGGGCTTGAGGGGTTCTCAGGTCAGCTCGGCGACCGTCTCGGCAGGCTCGCCCTCGGGCTCCGGAGCCGGGATCGTCGCGGCCGCGCGGGACTCCCTGCGCTTGCGCCGTTTGTCGCGGTGGCGCTTGACCTGGACGGCCAGCTCGTCGGCGCAGAGATTGATCGAATGGGCGATGTCCGGCGAGGCATCGCGAGCGCGTAGCGTCACGCCCTTCAGGTGCAAAGTCGCCTCGGCCACCTGGGAGTCGGCGATCGCCGGGTTGCGCTCCTCGAACAGCTCGACCTCGAGCTCGGCCAGCTCGGAGACCTGCTTCTCCACCTTGCGAAAGCGCTTTGCGCAGTGCTCTTTCAGGTCGTCGGAAACCGGAATGTTGCGTCCCTTGACCTCGATGCGCACGGCCGACCTCCTGGTTGAAGGTGATGTGTCCCTGCTGCTACCCAATCTAGTCCTCGCACCAGCGGTTGTCGATTGAGACAATCGCGGAGTGACGCCCCAGATCTCCTGGTCCCTCGAGCCCTCCGTGCTCGTCGGCGTAGCCGCCCTCGCATGGGCCTACACGTGGGCCTGGCGCCGGGCACGACGGCCCGGAGCCCCGCATCCCCCGGGCTACGGCCGCCTCGCGCTCTTCCTCGCCGGCCTGCTGACCGTCCTCGCCGCGCTCGTCTCCCCGCTCGACTCGCTCGGCGACCAGCTGATGGTCATGCACATGGTCCAGCACATGCTGCTGCTCGACGTCGCCCCGATCCTCCTGATCCTCGGGTTGACCAAGGGACTGCTGCGGCCGATCACCCGGCGCGTGCACGCGCTCGAGCGCCGCGCCGGGCCATTCGCTCATCCCGCCTTCGCCGTCATCGCCTATGCGGGGCTCCTCTGGCTCTGGCACATCCCCTGGATGTACGACCAGGCGCAGGGCTCGAGTCTTCTCCACGTCCTCGAGCACCTGTGCTTCGCCGCCGCCGGAAGCCTGTACTGGTGGCACCTCCTCTCCCCCATCCGCAGCCGTATGCGTCTCGGCGGGCTCGGGCCGATCCTCTACATGGTCGTGACCAAGCTGCTCGTCGGGATCCTCGGCATCGTGCTCGCCTTCGCGCCCGCGACGATCTACCCCTTCTACGCCCACAAGCCGTCCTACTGGGGCCTCTCACCCCACTTCGACCAGTCGATGGCCGGCCTGGTCATGGCGCTCGAGCAGTCGATCGTCATGGGCACGGCGCTCGTCTATCTGTTCGTGCGGATGCTGAACGAGTCCGAGCGCGAGGCCGAGCGGGCCGAGCGCTTCGGGTTGGCCTAGGGGAGCGGTCAGCGAACGACGGCGGCGGCAGCGGGGGCGCCGCGAGCGAGCAGCCACGCCCCGAGCGCGCCGCCCAAATCGCCGAGGCCGGCGACATGGACAGACGGCGGACGGGAGTCGTTGAACAGGTGGGGGCGCATGGCCTTCTCGATGCGGCTGACCATGGGCGCGCCGAAGCGGACGCCGAGCCCGCCGCCGATGATCACAGCCTCGACGTCGAGGAGGTTGATGGCCGAGGCGATGCCCGCCCCGAGCGCTGCGACCGCCTCGTCGATGAGCTCGGTGGCCATCTTGTCCCCATGCTCGAGCGCATGGGCCCAGACCGCGCTCGTGAGCTTGGTGCGCTTGCGTTCCTTCATGATCGTGAAGAGGTCGGTGTGCTCCCCATCGTCGTGGAGCTTGCGCGCCCTGGCCTCCATCGCCCCGCGACCGGCATACGCCTCGAGACACCCGCGGCGCCCGCACGGGCAATGCCGGCCACCGAGCTTGACCACCGTGTGGCCGATCTCGCCCGCGGCTCCGCGGCCGCGCCACTGCTCGCGGTCGAACACGAGCCCGCCGCCGATCCCCGTGCCCCAGAAGACGCCGAGGAGAGAGTTGTACGGGCGGCCGGCGCCGAGCTCGAACTCGGCCGCCGTGGCCACGGCGACGTCGTTGCCGACGCGCACGCTGACGCCGAGCTTGCTGGAGATCGCTCCCCCGAGGTCGAACTTCCCCTCCCAGCCCGGCAGGTTGCCGGCGCCGGCGACCGTGCCCGCCGCGGTATCGACGACCCCGGGCGAGCCGACCCCCACCGCGGCCAGCGCCGAGGCCTCGAGATCGGCGGCGCCGCACGCCTCGCCGATCGCGGCGAGGATGGCGGCGGCGACGTCCTGCGGGCCGCCCTCCCCGGGGGTCGGTTGGCGCGCCTGGCCGAGCACCTTGTGATCGGCATCGAAGACCGCGACCTCGATCTTGGTGCCGCCGAGGTCGACGCCGGCGACCGGGCCGGCCGATGCCGGCGCGGAGGACTCGTCAGTCACGCCCATGATTCCCGGTAATGCTCCTGTTCGGGTGTCGGCTCATCGATCTGCACACCGAGGGCCCGTAGTTTAAGCCGCCCGACCTCGCTGTCGATCGCGCCGGGTACTTCGTGGACACCCGGCGGCAGCAGCTCTTCGCGGCGGACGAGATCCTCCACGCACAGCGCCTGAAGCGCGAAGGACACGTCCATGACCGCGGCCGGATGGCCCTCGGCCGCGGCGAGGTTGACCACCCGGCCCCCGGCCAGGAGGTTGAGCCGGCGCCCGCTCTGCAGCTCGTACTGCTCGATGAGGGGGCGGACTGTGCGCGTGCGCTCACCAGCCAGGGCGCGCAGCTCCTCGAGATCGAGCTCGACATCGAAGTGACCGGCGTTGGCGAGCAGCGCTCCATCCTTCATCCGCTGGAAATGCTCCCCGCGAAGGACCCGTCGTGAACCTGTCACGGTGATGAAGATGTCGCCTCGTTCGGCGGCTTGCAGCGCGGGCATGACCTCGTACCCGGCCATACGCGCCTCGAGCGCACGCAGCGGATCCACCTCACACACGATGACCGCCGCGCCCGCGCCCCGCGCACGCTCGGCAATCCCCAGCCCGGCCCAGCCGTAGCCGAGGACGACGACGGTGTGACCGGCGAGGAGCACATGGCTCGCCCGGATGATGCCGTCCAGGGCGGATTGACCGGTGCCGTGTCGGTCGTTCAGCGCCCGCTCGGTGCGGGCCTCGTTGGCCGCGATGACGGGCTTCAGGAGCGCTCCGCGTTCCTGAAGCCTTCGCAAGCGCACGAGGCCGGTGGTCGTCTCCTCGATCCCGCCGCGGATCGCCTCGAGCGCCTCGCCGCCGAGGTCGTGCGCGGTGATCATGAGGTCCGCGCCGTCGTCGATCGTGATCTCGGGCCGTCCGGCCAGCAGCGCGCGCACGTGGCCGGCATACGTGGTCAGATCCTCTCCGCGGCGAGCCCGGACCTCGAGGCCGTGGTCGTGGACGAGCGTGGCGGCCACGTCGTCCTGGGCGGAGAGCGGGTTGGCGGAGCAGAGCGCGGGCTGAGCCCCACCGGCCCGAAGGGCGAGGATGAGGTTGGCCGTCTCGGCCGTGACGTGCAGGCAGGCGGCGATCCGCACTCCCGCGAGCGGGCGCTCGCGATCGAATCGCTCGCGCACCGCTCGCAGGACGGGCATCTGATCTCTCGCCCAGGCGACGCGGGCCGCCCCGTCGGCGGCGAGCCCGAGATCCGCTACCTCGTGGGGCGGCAGCCCGGCCGTCGCCATGCGGGCCGGCTAGTACCGGTAGTGGTCGGGCTTGTACGGGCCCTCGACGGGCACACCGAGGTAGGCGGCCTGCCCGTCGCTCAGCGTGGTCAGCTTGGCCCCGAGCGCGTCGAGGTGGAGCCGCGCGACCTTCTCGTCGAGGTACTTGGGCAGGGTGTAGACCTGGACCTCGTAGCGCTCGGCGTGCGCGTAGAGCTCGATCTGGGCGATGACCTGATTGGTGAACGAGTTCGACATCACGAAGCTCGGATGCCCGGTGGCGTTCCCCAGGTTCAAGAGACGGCCCTCGGAGAGCACGATGACCGAGTGGCCGTCCGCGAAGACCCATTCGTCGACCTGCGGCTTGATGTTGATCCGCTCGATCCCCGCGGTCCGCGTCAGGCCGGCCATATCGATCTCGTTGTCGAAGTGGCCGATGTTGCCCACGATCGCCTGATGCTTCATGCGCGCCATCTGCGCGGCGGTGATGACGTCCTTGTTCCCGGTGGCACTGACGAAGATGTCCGCCGTGCCCACGACGTCGTCGAGCGTCGCGACCTGATAGCCGTCCATGGCCGCCTGCAGCGCGCAGATCGGGTCGATCTCGGTCACGATGACCCGTGCGCCCTGGCCGCGCAGCGACTCGGCGCAACCCTTGCCCACGTCCCCGTAGCCGCACACCACCGCGACCTTCCCGCCAATGAGGACGTCGGTCGCCCGGTTGATGCCGTCGATGAGGGAGTGCCGGCAGCCGTACTTGTTGTCGAACTTCGACTTGGTGACGGAGTCGTTGACGTTGATGGCCGGGAAGAGCAGCTCACCGCGCTCGGCGAACTGGTAGAGACGGTGCACGCCGGTCGTCGTCTCCTCGGTCACGCCCTTGATGTTCTGGGCGATCTTCGTCCAGCGCTGCGGATCCTCCGTCAGCGAGCGCGTGAGCACCTCGAGGATGATGCGGAACTCGTCGTTGTCGGCGCTCGCCGGATCAGGCACAGCGCCGGCCTTCTCGAACTCGACCCCCTTGTGGACGAGGAGCGTGGCGTCGCCACCGTCATCGAGAATCATGTTCGGCCCCTCCCCGTCCGGCCACGACAGCGCCTGTTCGGTGCACCACCAGTACTCCTCGAGCGTCTCACCCTTCCAGGCGTAGACCGGTACTCCCTGAGGATCTTCCGGCGTGCCCTCGGGACCGACGACAATCGCCGCCGCAGCGTGATCCTGGGTGGAGAAGATGTTGCACGACGCCCACCGGACCTCCGCCCCAAGCGCCACCAGCGTCTCGATCAACACGGCCGTCTGCACGGTCATGTGCAGCGACCCCGTCACGCGCGCGCCGCGCAGGGGCTGGCTCTCGCCGAACTCCTCCCGGGTGGCCATCAGCCCCGGCATCTCGTGCTCGGCCAACCGGATCTCCTTCCGGCCGAACTCGGCCAGGGACAGGTCGGCGACTTTGAAATCGGTCTTCGCGGCGGTCGTACTCACGGTCTCTCCAGATGTCGGGGTGCTTTGGGTGTTCTCAGGCGGTGGCGAGCAGGCGCTGGTGCTTCTCCTGCTCGAAGCGCAGCCAATCGTCGGCGGCGACGTCGGCCGGGCGCATCGGCGTCTCGTGCAGCCATTGCTCGACGGCGCCGTGTAGCTCGGGGCTCGTGGACAGCCGAGCGGCGAAGGCCACATCGGAGAGGCCGAGCTCGAAACGTTCGAGCAGATCCCTGAGGGTGCGCAAACGCTGCAATTGCTCCGCTCCGTAGAGTCGGTAGCCAGATGCCGAGCGCTTGGGGGCGATCAGCCCGGCTTGCTCGACATATCTCAGCATCCGGGGCGACCAGCCCGTCGTCTGGGCCGCTTCGTTGATGGTCAGGCCATCCATTGCGGCGTCAACGTTACCACGCGCGTGTCAAGGTTCAGGGGCGCTCTGGCCGGCGCGGCTACGACAATCGTCCAGAAACACTCATCTGAACTACAGGTTTCGCCGATACGTTCCCCAGTCGGAACGGATTAGGGAATCAAGAGTCGGAGTCCCCTGTTGTCTCGTCGTATTCGTCCAACCCTCGTGGAACGCGGAAAGCGCCTCAGCTCGCGCGCCCTGACCGTCGCACTTGTGTGCGGCTCGGTCGTCGGCGTGACGGGCGCCTCCGGTCACGGCGACAACGCCGTGCAGCCGCATTTCGCGCACCCGGTCGGCATTCGCATGTCCGCCCGGGTCCAGGTGACGGACCCGACCACGCTCGGTGACGGGACGGCGAACGCCGATGCCCGGTCGAGCTCGCCAGGCGACGAGACGACCACCACGCCGACGACGACCGGGACGTCCACCACCCCGACGACCTCGAGCCCGGCTTCCAGCTCCTCGGCTCCGGCCACGACCACGACGGCGACCACGCCGACGACGACGGACCCACGGAGCTCCGGCACGCCGACCGGCGACCAGAGCACGAGGACCGGCGACACGACGACGTCGAGCCAGGGCACCGCGACCACGGATACGACGAGCGCCGATACGACCAGCACGGACACCACCGGCACCGCCACGGACACTACGGGCACGGACACCCCGGGCACGGACACCCCGGGCACGGACACCCCGGGCACGGACACCCCGGGCACGGACACTACGGGCACGGACACCACGGACACCCCGGGCACCACCTGCGCGCCTGCGCCCGGCACCCCGGGCTTCGTCCCCGCCGGCCATGCCACGGGCGATCCCTGGAAGAGCTGCACCCAGATCGGTCCCGGCGGCAGCGGCCAGGCGGGCGGCGGCAGCGGCCAGGCGGGCGGCGGCACGACGCCTCCGGTTACCGTGCCGAGCACCCCGGCTCCCCCGGTGACCACGACGCCGACGACGACGCCGCCGGCCACGACCGGCACGAGCCCGAGCACCACCGGCACCTCGCCGAGCACGACCGGAACCGCCCCCGGCGGCACGAAGACGACCGGCCAGTCCTCCAACCCCTTCTCCACACGTGGTCCGTGGACGCAAGTCGCCAAGACCTCCAAGAACGGGAAGCCGAGCAACCTCTTCAACAACGCCAACGGCCTCCTGGGCCTCGAGTCCGGACTGGGCATCAACGGCACCTTCGTGGGCCTCCGCTCGGGCCTGGCCTCGGGTGCCACCGGCCTTGGCCTAGGCGGCGCCGATTCGAGCTCAGGTGCTGGCGCGAGCAGCTCCGTTACGGCGTCCGGGCGGCCAGCCGGTAAGGCTCACGTGCAGGGCGGCGGCGCACATTCCGGCGGCTCCGGCTTCACCACCTTCATCGAGCACCAGATCATCCGCGTCATCCCGAGCTCGGTCTGGCTCGCCCTGGCCGGCGCCTTCGGCCTGGCCATCATGGCCACGGGCGCGGCGATCTTCTTCGGCCGCCGCTCCCGCCGGCAGGCCAACCGGATCGCCGAGGTCTCGGCGGCCGCGCTGACCGACCCGCTGACCGGCGTGCTCAACCGCCGCGGCTTCACCGAGGCCGTCGAGCGTGAGCTGGCGCGCTCGCGCCGCTACGCCCGGCCCTTCGTGATCGCCTACGTGGACGTCCGCGGCCTCAAGGGCGTCAACGACAGCGAAGGCCACCTGGCCGGCGATGATCTCCTGAAGGCCGCCGCCCGGACGCTCTCTGGCTCCGCCCGCGCGCACGACGTGATCGGCCGCCTCGGCGGCGACGAGTTCGGCGTCCTCCTGGCCGAGCAGTCGGTCGAGGACGCCCAGGGCGTCGTGGCCCGGATCCGTGAGCACGTCCAGGCCACCCGCGCCGAGCTCGGCTTCGGCGCCTTCTGGGACCTCACCATCGGCGTGGCCTCGTTCTCCGAGGACGGCGACAGCTTCGAGGAGCTCATTGCCGCCGCCGACCGCCGCCTCTACGAGCAGCGCGGCATCGAGCTCAGCGCCTCGCGCTGACCCGCGAGTTCAGGTCGCAGCGCTAGCCACCGGCCAGCGCGCGCTTCAGCCGCTCGAGGATCTCGACCGGGCCCGGATCCACGCCGCGCAGAACGGCGAGGTAGAGCGACACGAGGTCCCCGAGGAGGACGAGCGAGACGAGTCGCTCGGTCGCGCTGGTGCCGATGCTCTCCACGCGGTAGGTGACCGCGGCGTCGGCGGCGATGAAGCCGCGCGTCAGCTCGATCCGCTGGCGCACTCGTGGATGGAGATCGGCGTCGTCGAGGAAGACGGCGGCGAACCGGCCGAGCTCGGGGGCGCCCTGCCATCCCACGAGCTCGTTGTGGTCGAGCTCGGGTAGCTCGTGGCAGAAGCACGGAAGCTTCGCGTTCTCGTTGAACTGGGTCTTCCAGCGGTAGGCGATCGGCGCGGTCAGGCCCGCCCCGGCGACCTGGACGATCGTGCCCTGGAGGCCACGGGCGAGCTCCTTCGGGAGCGAGTCGGCCGGACCGTCGGGCCGCCACTTGGCCACGAGCCGCTCAGCGTGGGCGGCGGCGACGTCGATCTCGGCGTGCAGGCGCTCACCCGCGCCGCACAAACCCGCGACCTCGAGGGCCACGACGAGGGCGTAGGCCACGGCCGCGCGTGGCTGAAAGCCCCCCGGGAACGGGATGACCGGCACGCCGTCGGCGCGGGCCGCCTCGGCGAGCTTGCCGCCCGTCGTGGCGGTGATCCGGCGAGCCCCGAGCGCTCCCGCGGCCTCGAAGACGGCCAGCGTCTCCTCGGTGTTGCCCGAATAGCTGCAGCACAGGACCGTGGTATCCGGGGTCGCCCAGGCGGGAAGCTCGTAGGAGCGGGCGAGGACCATCGGGCGCGACGCGCGGTCCCCAAGGGCGACGCGGGCCAGCGCGCCGCCGATGGCCGACCCGCCCATTCCGGCGACGACGAGTCCTCCGGGCGCGTCGTAGGGCTGAAGATTGGCCGACTGCACACGCCACAGGGCGTCCCGGAGCTGATCCGGCAGCGCGAGGATGTCGGCCAGCTGGCCGCTGGCGTCGACGGCAGCGACCGCGTCGGCGCCAAGATCGGATGTGCTGGTCAAAACCGGATGGCTCCGTCGGGCAGGTGCACGCCCGGGAAGATACGCGCGCCGGCCGCCAGGACGTTGTCCGACCCGAGCGTCACCCCCTCCCCGAGGACGACGTGCGTGTCCAGGTGGCAGTGCTCGCCGATCGCCGCACCCGGTCCGAGGATGGCCCCGCGGACGGTGCTGCGCGCCCCGACGCGCGCGCCGTCGAGGAGAACCGAGCCCTCGACGTGCGCGCCCTCGCCGATGTGGACGTTGCGGCCGAGGACGGTCCGGCCGCCGACGATCGCCCCCGCGGCCACGACCGACCCGGCGCCCACGTAGGCGGGCGCCACGACGCGTCCATCGATCTCGGCATCCTGGACGAGCGTATGGGCGGCGGCATCGAGGGCGTCCCCGAGCTCGGTGCGCACGTTGCCCTCGAGGATGTCGTAGGTGGCCTGCAGATAGCGCTCCGGCGTGCCGATGTCGAGCCAGTAGCCCGCGGCTTCATAGCCGAAGAGCCCGTCGCCGACGAGCCGGGGGAAGACCTCGCGCTCGATCGAGATCCGCGTCCCGGCCGTGGCCATGGCGTCGAGCACGCTGCGCTCGAGGATGTAGGCGCCCGCGTTCACGAGCTTGGTGTCAATCTGGTCCTCGGCGGGCTTCTCCAGGAACTCCCGCACCGAACGGTCCTCGTTGCGGCGGACGAGGCCGTAGGCCGTCGGATCCTCGACCCCGATGAGGGCCAGGGTCGCCCGGGCGCCCGTTTTCTCGTGCTGGCGGAGCTGGGCGGTCAGGTCGATGTCGGTGAGGACGTCGCCGTTGAGCATGAAGAAGCGCTCGTCGAGGAGCTCCTCGGCGAACTTCAGCGCTCCACCGGTGCCGAGCGGACGGGGCTCTTCGAGATAACGCAGGCGCAGGCCGAGCTGCGAGCCGTCGCCGAGCACGTTGCGCACGCCGTTCGCCATGAAGCCGCAAGACAGGATCACGTCGTCGACGCCGTGGCGGTGCAGCCACTCGAGCATGTAGGAGATGAAGGGACGGGCCGCCAGGGGCACGACCGGCTTGGGCATCGTCGAGGTCAGCGGCCGAAGGCGCGTGCCCTCCCCGCCCGCGAGGATCAGTGCCTGCACTACCTTCCGACGCCCTCGTAGGCGAATCCTGCCGACTGCACGTCGTCGCGCGACACCAGGTTGCGACCGTCGATGACCAGGCGGCCGGCCATCCGACCGGCGACCTCACCCCAGTCGAGGTCGGCGAACTCGGGCCATTCGGTGACGATGATGCACGCGTCGGCGCCGTCGACGGCCTCGAGCGCGCTCCCGGCGAACTCGACCCCGACCATGAGCTTGCGGGCCTCCCCCTCGGCCACCGGGTCATAGGCCCGGACCTGCGCCCCATCGGCCTGGAGCCGCGCCGCGAGCACGAGCGAGGAGGCCTCGCGCATGTCGTCGGTGTTGGCCTTGAAGGCGAGGCCGAGGAGGGCGACGCGCTTGCCCACCAGCGAGCCGAGATGCTTCTGGAGCTTGCCGATGACCCGGCGCTTCTGGAGCTCGTTGACTTCGATGACCGAGGTGAGGAGCTGGAAGTGGTAGCCCGAGTTGCCCGCCAACTGCTTCAGAGCGGAAACGTCTTTGGGAAAGCATGAGCCACCGAAGCCAATGCCGGGCCGCAGGAAGTGCGTGCCGATGCGGCGGTCGAGGCCCATGCCCCGCGCCACCTCGAGCACGTCCGCCCCCGTCTCCTCGCACACGTTCGCGATCTCGTTGATGAAGGAGATCTTCGTCGCCAGGAAGGCGTTGGCCGCGAGTTTGATCATCTCCGCGCTCGCGATGTCGGTGCGCACGAGCGGCGCATCGAGCGGCCGGTAGAGCTCGACTACCGCGTCCCCCGCCCAGTCCGCATCGTCGCCGACGACGACCCGATCTGGCTCGAGGAAGTCCGCGAGCGCCGAGCCCTCCTTGAGGAACTCGGGACACGAGACGTAGGCGAACCCCTCCTTGCCCTGGGCCTTGAAGATGCGCCGGATGGCCGCGCCGGTGCCCACGGGCACGGTCGACTTCATGACCAGCGCGTGATGGTCGGAGGCCGGCATCGACTCGACCACGGCGTGCACGGCCGATAGGTCCGCGTCACCCGAGTAGGTCGGCGGTGTCCCCACGGCCACGAACAGGAGCCGGGCATGCTCGAGCGCCGGGGCCAGCTCGGTGCCGAAATGCATGCGCTCGCGGTTGCGCTCCACGCACTCCCCGAGGCCGGGCTCGTAGATGGGGATCTCGCCCCGCTCGAGCCGGGCGATCTTGTCCGCGTCGACGTCGACGCACCACACCTCGCTACCCAGCTCGGCAAACCCGGCGGCGGTGACCAGGCCAACGTATCCAGTGCCGATCACGGCGATCGGTTCGCGTTCAGAAGGCATCGAAGGCAGGCTACAACGGGTCGCTGGCCCACGGCCTGCGCCGGGCCGCGAGCTCAGACGACGTGCTCACGCCTTCGTGAGCGAGGCCGCGATGGCGACCATCTGGGAGTTGGAGAGCGTGTCGGTCAGCGAGTTGGAGACCCAGACGAGGCCGCCGGGGGCATGCCAGGCCACGAGCGTGATCTTGCCGCCATTGAAGTACTCGAGCAGCTGCTTGCCGTTCACGAAGCGCGTCTGGTGGGTTCCGTTGAGAATCGGCGGGTTCTGCCAGGTCAGGCCCTGGACGCCGTAGTACTCCCCGAGCACCGGGTTGATCACGAGCGTTAGGCGGTAGGCCCCGTATGGGTGGCCTCCCTCGTCGTGGATCGTGTAGGAGCGCGGATACGAGTTGGCGATCGGCCCCTCGCTGCAGGTCCCCTGGACGCAGTAGTGCGAGCCGTCGGCGATCTGACCGGGTACGTACACCGGCATCCGGTTCCCCTCCGCGGACAGCAACGACGCCTGCATCCTGCCGTCGTTGATGTCGCCCATGACGGGCGGCGGGGCGCTGGGGCCATGATGGCCGCCGCCTCCGTGGCCGCTTGAGGCGTGCGCCTGGGTCGGCGTGAGGAAGGACTTGTAGGCGGCCGCCTCAGGGCCCGACTCGGCGGTCACGTAGCATGGCGTCTGGGCGCCGGCCACCGAATCGCAGCTCTGGAGGATCGCCGGGAAGGGAATCTGCTTGACCGTGTGCCCGGCGGAGAAGGCGACGAGGTCGAAGAGCTTCAGCAGCCCATCCGTCGTGTGCAGATCCTGGTCGGTCTGGGCGTGCTTGCCGAAGATCGTCACGAGCGTGTCGCGCTCACCCAGGAGGGTCGAGGAGCTGAACTGCGACTTCGCCCAGCGCAGGAAGTCCTGCTGGCGGGCGTTGCGCACGAGGTCGCTGTCGGTATGGCGGAAGCGGACGAAGGCCAGGGCATCGCTGTTACAGAGCCTCTGGTAGCCGGGCTGGATGTCAATACTCGAGTAGTCGGTGTAGGCGGTGTTGTTGTAGTAGCGGTGATCGACGTCGGCATACACGCAGCCCACGGCGTCGACGAGCGACTCGAAGCCGCCGAAGTTGACGTCGATGATGTGGTTGATCGTCAGGCCGGGGAAGACCTGCGACTTGATCGTCTTGACGAGCAGATTGGGGCCACCGATCGAGTAGGCGGCATTGAGCTTGTCGGGCACCATCAGCCCGCCCTCGGGCAGGAGCACCTTCAAGTCGCGGGGAACCGAGAGCACGTTGATCGTCTGGCTCGAGGCGTCGAGGCGGACGAGCATCATCGTGTCCGTATTGGCGCTGCTGAACGGCGTACCCGCCCGGTGGTCGGAGCCGATGAGGAGCAGCGTCTGCGGCCTCCCGGCATCGGCCACGGTGATCTGCGCGTGAGGCAGCGCCGGGGTCTGCGAGATCAGCTTGGCCAGCTGCTTCACCTGGAGCAGGCCTGCGACGGCGGTGGTCGTGGCCGCAAAGAGGATCACGACGACCGCGGCCACGGTGAAGCGCCACAGCGCCCCGCCCCGGCTCTCGGGCATCCAGCTCACGCCAGCCCGCCCTCGATCGCCTTGAGCGTCGGCTCGGCCGCCGCCGGCGCCGGTTCGTCCAACTTGATCGGAAGCGTCCTGACGAAGTCCCCCAGAGCACGGCGATAGCGCGCGAGTGAGGAGACCGACACCCACTCCTGCGGGCCGTGGTGTCCGCCCCCGGCCGGGCCGAACTCGACCGCCGGAATGCCGGCCTGGATGAAGGCCGCGGCATCCGAGGCGCCGTCGCGGCCGACGCTCATGACCTCGTCACGAGTGGAGCGGGCGACGGCGTCGCGCAGCGCGCGCACGTACGGATCCGAGCGCGAGACGATGACCGGCGGGTGAATGAACGTCCGCGTCACGTCGATGTCGGGAATCTGGCGCACCTGGTCGAGGATGACCGCCGGATCCTGATGGGGCAGATAGCGAATGTCGACCGCCATCGTGCACAGGTCGGGCACCTTGTTGAGCGCGTCGCCGCCCTGGATGCGCCCGAGATTGATCGACGGGCGGTCGAACAACTCGGAGGACTCGCGCGCGAAGGGCAGCGACTCGATCGCCCGGAACACGTCCACCGCCTTGAGCACGGCGTTGTCGCCGAGCCATGGCGTCGAGCTGTGGGCGGCGCGGCCGTGGACGTCGATCCGCAGGACGACGACGCCCTTGGCCTGGATCCCGATGTGGAGGTTCGTCGGCTCGCCCGTGATCGCGAACTGTCCTCCCAGCCCCATGCCCACGAAGCGGCCGGTCGAGCGCTCGTCGAGCTCCTCGGACTCCTCGTCGGGGACACAGAGCAGCCGCACCCGCACCCGCTCCTGGCGCTCGAGATCCTTCAGCGCGCACATCATCGCGGCCAGGCCGCCCTTCATGTCATACGCGCCCCGCCCGATCAGGCGGTCGCCGTCGAGAAACGGCTCGAACTGCTCTTCGCGCGCCGGCACGACGTCGAGGTGGCCATGGAAGACCACGGTCGGGATCTCGTCCCCGGAGTTGACTGCCAGGTCAACTCCTAAGCCCTGCGAAGCCGGCCCGGCCGGCGAAGCCGGCCCAACCTCGGCCACCAGCACGGGCAGCCCGTTGTGATCATGGTGGCGCACGGCGATGTCCCGGGATTCGAGCCATCCCTTCACAAATCCTGCGGCCGCGATGATCTGGTCCGCTCGCGAAGTGTCGTACGAGATGAGCCGCTCGGCCAGAACGCGTTCGTCAATCATGGCTCAGGCGACATCAAGGCCAGGGCGCGACGCCGTCCCCGCGTCGCGCCTCAGCTTGACGATTCAGCAATGGACAGGAACCGCTCGGCACGGCGTTTGTCTCGCTCGGCAACTCTCTGACGCTCCGAATCCTCGTCGGCCGCAGCAAGCTCGTTCTCAGCTTCTTGGACGCGTTGGCGCAGATTGGCGGCGTCGAGCGAGGAGGGGTCGTGGGCTTCCTCGATGAGCAGGAGGGCGTGGTTGTCGGCCACCTGCATGTAGCCCTCGGCCTGGGCGTAGCGGACCACGTCGGACTCGGACTTGTAGAGGCGAAGCTCGGTGGGATCGAGCATGGCCAGCAGGGGGGCGTGGTTGGCCAGGATGCCGATCGACCCCGTGGCCGTCCGGGTCGAGACCATCTCGACCTCGTCGTTGAAGACCTCGCCCTCGGGCGTGAGGACCTCGACGCGGAACTTGGCGTGCGCCATTACTCCTCGCCGCCGTCGTCGGCGTCCTCCGAGCGCTCCTCGCCGCCGCCCGCGGCATTCTCCGAGCGCTCCTCCTCGCCGCCCTCCTCGGCGTTCTCCGCGCGCTGCTCCTCTTCGCTGGAGTCCGAGTCATCCTCGTCCGAGTCGCCGGCGTCGCCGCGGGCGTCCTTGACCACCTCGTCGATCGTCCCCTTCATGAAGAAGGCGCGCTCGGGGAGGTCGTCGTGCTTGCCCTCGAGGATCTCCTTGAAGCCCCGGATCGTCTCGGCGATGGGCACGTAGACGCCCGGCGTGCCCGTGAACTGCTCGGCCACGTGGAAGGGCTGGGAGAGGAAGCGCTCGAGCTTGCGGGCGCGGGTGACGGTCAGGCGGTCCTCGTCGGAGAGCTCGTCGATGCCGAGGATGGCGATGATGTCCTGGAGCTCGCGGTAGCGCTGGAGGACCTGCTTGACCCGGTTGGCCACGTCGAAGTGCTCGTCACCGAGGATCTCGGCCTTGAGGATCGTCGAGGTCGAATCGAGCGGATCGACGGCCGGGTAGATCCCCTTCTCCGCGATCGAGCGCGACAGCGACGTCGTCGCGTTCAGGTGGGCGAAGGCCGAGGCCGGGGCCGGGTCGGTGAGGTCGTCGGCGGGCACGTAGATGGCTTGGATCGAGGTGACCGACCCCCGCCGGGTCGAAGTGATCCGCTCCTGGAGCTGCCCCATCTCGGACTCGAGCGTCGGCTGGTAGCCGACCTGGGAGGGCATGCGGCCGAGCAGGGCCGAGACCTCGGAGCCCGCCTGGACGAAGCGGAAGATGTTGTCGATGAACAGGAGGACGTCCTGCCCCTCCTGGTCGCGGAAGTACTCGGCCATCGTCAGGCCAGAGAGCGCGACGCGCATGCGCGCGCCGGGCGGCTCGTTCATCTGGCCGAACACGAGCATCGTCTTGTCGAGGACGCCCGACTCCTTCATCTCCAGGTAGAGGTCGTTGCCCTCGCGCGAGCGCTCGCCTACGCCGCAGAACGCCGACAGACCGCCATGCTCCTGCGCCAGGTTGTGGATGAGCTCCTGGATGATCACCGTCTTGCCCACGCCGGCGCCGCCGAAGAGACCGACCTTGCCACCCTTGGCGTAGGGCGCGAGCAGGTCGACGACCTTGATGCCGGTCTCGAACATCTCCGTGGTCGGGGTCAGATCCTCGATCGTCGGGGCCTCGCGGTGGATCGGCCAGCGCTCGGTGTCCTCGGGGATGTCGTCGCCGAGGTCGATCGGCTCACCGAGGAGGTTGAAGATCCGTCCGAGGGTCACCTTGCCTACCGGAACGGTGATCGGAGCGCCGGTATCGACGACCTCAGTGCCGCGGGACAGGCCGTCCGTGGTGTCCATGGCCACGGCACGGATGCGATCGTCGCCGAGGTGCTGCTGGACCTCGCAGACGAGCCAGTCGTCGCCGGCGGCGGCGACATCGAGATCCTCCTCGGCGCGCATGATCTCGGGCCGGCGAATGCGGATCGCGTGGTTGATCTCGGGCAGCTTGTCGGGGAACACGACCTCGATGACCACGCCCTGGATCTCCTCGATCCGGCCGATGTTCTCGGTGCGGCTCTCGCTGGGGGCTGGAGTCTCTTCAGTGACTGACATGTTTCTCCTAGGTTAGCCCGAGAGCCCCTCGGCTCCCGCGACAACTTCCATGATCTCCTGGGTGATCTCGGCCTGGCGGGCGCGGTTCATCTCAAGCGTCAGATCCTCGATCAGGCCGCCCGCGTTGTCGGACGCGTTGCGCATCGCCGTCATGCGCGCGCCGTGCTCGGACGCGGTCGACTCGAGCAGAGCGCGATAGATCGAGATCTCGACGTAATCGGGCACGAGACGGCGGAGGATCTCCTCCGGATCGGGCTCGTACTCCACGAGCGCGCGGGGCTCGGAACTCTCGCCCGGGGAGTCCGGCGCACCCGGACTCCCACTGGAATCGGCGCCAGCCGATTCCACCTCCTCCAACACGGTCGCCTGCTGGAGCGGAAGGAGCGTCTCGCGCTGCACGACCTGCGAGATCGGCGAGAGGTAGTGGTTGTAGAAGATCTCCACTCTGTCGACGTCGCCGTCGATGTAGGCGGCCATGAGCCGCTCGGCGATCCGGCGCGCGTCAGCGTAGGCCGGCCGGTCGGTGAAGCCGGTGAAGCTCTCGGCCACCTCGAGCCCGCGAAAGGAGAGCGAGGATGCGGGCCGGCGGCCGGAGGCGAAGTAAAGGGCCCGCTGTCCCTCGCCGCTGATCTCACGCCCGGCGGCCACGCCGGAGCGCACGATGTTCGAGTTGAAGGCTCCGGCCAGGCCGCGGTCCCCGGCGATGAGCAGGAGAGCGACGGTGCTCGTCTGCTCGTGCTCGGCCAGGATGGGAAGGTGCGGCACGCTGCCGGCCGCCTCGGCGGCCTGACGGGTCATGCGCCGGATGGCCGTGGCGTATGGGCGCAGCGCCTCGATCCGCTGCTCGGCGCGGCGCAGCCGGGCGGCGGCGACCATCTCCATTGCCCGGGTGATCTTCTCGATGTTCTTGACCGCGCTGATGCGGTTGCGGACGTCGCGCTGTGAAGTCGCCATGGTGGGTGGGGCGCAGGCGGCGCTCAGGCGGCCGCGGCCTGCTCCTCGTCGTCGAGCGGGTGGCCCTCTTCGTCGAGGTCATAGCCGAAGTCCTCGGCGAACCGGCTGACCGCCTCTTCGACGGCCGTCTGGGTCTCGTCGCTCCAGTCGCCGCCGGCGATCCTCTTGAGCAGATCGGGCTCGTTCGAGCGCACCGACTCGGTCAGCCCGGCCAGGAACTTCTCGACCTTGTCGACGACGATCCGGTCCAGATAGCCGTTCGTGGCGGCATAGATCTGGACGACCTGGTCCTCGGCCGACATCGGGTTGCGCTCGCGCTGGTTGAGCGTCGTGACCAGGCGCTCGCCGCGTGCCAGCGTGCGCTGGGTCTCGGGATCGAGCTCGGAGCCGAACTGCGAGAAGGCCTCGAGCTCGCGGTACTGCGAGAGCTCGAGCTTCAGACGCCCTGCCACCTTGCGCATCGGGGTGATCTGGGCCGCTCCGCCCACTCGGGAAACCGAGATGCCGACGTTGATGGCCGGCCGGACGCCCGAGTAGAAGAGCTTCGGCTCGAGGAAGATCTGGCCGTCGGTGATCGAGATGACGTTCGTCGGGATGTAGGCGGACACGTCGCCCGCCTGGGTCTCGATGATCGGCAGCGCGGTCAGCGACCCGCCACCCGGCAGCTTGTCGCCCGTATGCGGGTCGACGAGATCGTCCGAGAGCTTGACGGCCCGCTCGAGGAGGCGCGAGTGGAGATAGAAGACGTCGCCGGGGTAGGCCTCGCGCCCGGGCGGACGGCGCAGCAGGAGCGACATCTGCCGGTAGGCGTAGGCGTGCTTGGTCAGGTCGTCGTAGATGGCGAGCGCGGCCTTGCCGTTGTAGAGGAAGTACTCGCCCATGGCGCAGCCGGCGTAGGGCGCGAGGAACTTGATCGGCGCCGACTCGTCGGCCGCAGCCATGACGATGATCGTGTTCTTCAGCGCGCCGGCGTCCTCGAGCGTCTTGGCCAGCTGGACCACGGTCGCCTTGCGCTGGCCGATGGCCACGTAGACGCAGATGAGGTCGCGATCGCGGTTGTTGATGATCGTGTCGATGGCGATCGCGCTCTTACCCGTCTGGCGGTCGCCGATGATGAGCTCGCGCTGACCGCGGCCGATGGGGATCATCGAGTCGATCGCCTTCAGCCCGGTGAGCATCGGCTCCTTCACCGGCTGGCGCTGGATGACGCCGGGCGCCTTGTGCTCGGCCGGGCGGGTCTCGGAGGTGCGGATCTCGCCCTTGCCGTCGAGCGAGTTACCGAGCGGATCGACGATCCGGCCGAGAAGCTCCTCGCCCACGGGGATCTCGAGCAGGCGGCCGGTCCGCTTGACCGTGTCGCCCTCGGCGATGCGCTCCCACTCGCCGAAGAGCACGGCGCCGACGTTGTCGGATTCGAGGTTGAGCGCGAGGCCGGTGACGTCATGCGGGAGATCGAGCATCTCGAACGACATGCAGTTCTCGAGGCCGTGGATCCGGCAGATGCCGTCGGCCACGGACAGCACGGTGCCGACCTCGGTCAGGTCTGCGCTGCTGCTGTCGAGGCCCTCGATCCGGCTCTTGAGGATGGAGGTGATCTCGTCGGGGTTGATCTGCATGGTGTGCGTGCTCCTTGAGGGCGGGCGCGGGTCCGCTACGCCTGCGCGACTTGCTTTCGAAGTTGGTTGAGACGGTTTCGGATCGACGCGTCGAGCACCGAGTTGCCCACGCGCAGCACGATTCCGCCGAGGATGTCGGGATCGACCTTGCTGGAGAGCTCCACCTTGCGCCCGGTCTGCTGGCCGATGCGCTCGCCGATGCTGGTCACCGTGTCGGCGTCGAGCTCGATCGCGCTCGTCACCTCGACCGGGAGCATCCGATTCGCCTCTGCCCACAGCCCCTCGAAGTCCGCGCGGATACGGAAGATGACCGGCATCCGGTGGCGCTCGAGCAGGGCGTCGAGGAAGTTCTGGAAGATCGGGTCGATCCCGCTGACGGCACGGGCCAGTCCGTCCTTCTTCTCCGTCGTGGAGAAGTAGGGCGAGAAGAGGAACACCTGGAGATTGCGGCTCTCGTTGAGCGCGTCCGCGAACTGGTTCAGCTGCTCACGCACGATGTCGACGATGTCGCGCTCCTGCGCGACCTCGAATAGCGAGCGCGCGTAGACCTGGGCGATCTCCTCCATCAGCTGGCGTCCTCGTGCGTGGTCACTACCTGACGCCTCCGCGACTCAGGGCCGTGAAGTCGAGCTCGGACAGCGCATCCTCGACGAGACGGCGCTGGTCCTCCTCGGTGAGCGTCTTGCGGGTGACCTTCTCGGTGGCCATGACCGTCAGGTCGGCCACCTCGCGGCGGATCGTGTCGATGGCCCGACGGGTCTCGGCCTCGATGTCGCGCCGCGTCTGCTCCATCATCTGCTCGCGGCGCTGGACGGCCTCGGTCTGGGCGTCACGCTCGTGGATCTCCGCCGTCTTGCGCGCCCGATCGACGATCTCCTCGGCCTGACGCCGCGCCTCGTGCAGACGCTCGCGGTACTCCCCGAGCAGCTGATCGGCCTGCTGGCGCATGCGCTCGGCTGTGTCGATCGAATCCTCGATCGCCTTCTGGCGGCGGTCCAGAGCCTCGGAGATGCGCGGGAAGGCCAGCTTGGCCAACACGTACATCGAGATGAGGAAGAGCAGCAGCGTCCAGAGCATCAGCCCCACGTTGGGCGTGATGAGGAAGCCGCCGCTGGAAGCGGTGAGGGCCATCTACTTGAGGACCCAGGAGAGCAGGCCGGCGACCAGCCCGTAGAAGAAGCACGCCTCGGTGAGGGCGAATCCGAGCCACTGGATGCTCGTGATCTCGTCGCGCATCTCGGGCTGACGGGTGACCGCCTCGATCACCTTGCCGAAGAGGAAGCCGATGCCGATCCCGGCACCGGCCGCGCCAAGGCCGCCGCCGATCCCGATTCCAAGCCCGGCGCTCACGCCGGCGGCGATGTGGAGGATGGGAAGAAACACGTTCGAACTCCTTGGTTTGATCAGTGATGGGAGACGGCGCCGCCGAGGTAGATGGCGGACAGCGTGGCGAAGATGAAGGCCTGGAGCGTGGCGATCAGGCCGAGCTCGAAGAGGTAGATGGCGATCCCAGCCGGGAGCGAGAACCAGCCGATCCAGCTCGCCCCGATGATCACGGCCAAGCCGCCGGCCATGAACAGGATGATCATGTGGCCGGCCAGGATGTTGGCGAAAAGTCGCACCGTGAGCGAGACGAGCCGCATCAGGTTCGAGATGACCTCGAGTGGGGCGATGAGGAAGAGGATCGGCCCGGTCACCCCGGCGGGGATGAGGCTCTTGAGATAGCCGACCGCGCCGTGCGCGCGGATGCCCTCCCAGTTGAAGGCGACGAAGGTGACGAGGGCCAGGATGAGCGGCACCGACACGTTGGCTGTCGCGGCGTAGAGCGCGAAGGACGGGATGTGCGCGCCGAAGAGGGTGAACTTCTCACCGCTGTTGGTCGGCAGCGGGATGTAGCCGATGAGATTGCCGTACCAGATGAAGAGGAAGAGGGCCCCGACATAGGGGAACCACTTCGCCGCCATCCCGTCGTCCATGTTGCCCCGCGTGATGTTGTCGCGCATCAGCGCGAACAGCGTCTCCACTGCGGTCTGTACGCGGTTCGGGCGGGCTTGCATGCGGTTGGCCACGTAGACCATGGTCCCGACGGTGAGAATGGCCGCGATGAACAGATAGACCACGGCCCGGTTGATGCTGAACACCCCGAGGTGAACCCAGTTGCTGAGCTTGAACTCGTTCTGGGGCTGGAACTCGTTGTTCTTGTGGGTCGTGGGCCCGAAGACCACGGCGAGCAGGATCAGGCCGACCACGTAGAACCCGGCGACGCCCCAGACGATCTTGCGCGTCTTGCTCATCGGTGCGCCCCCGGGCGGGTCAGGGCCGAGAGGGCCAGTTGGGTCGTGAACGCGCCCACGATGACGAGCAGGGCGGCGAGCCCGTCGTCGCGCGAGCCGCTGTTCCGGGCCACGATGACCGCGAGCGCGAGCAGGAAAAGCCGCCCGAGCATGTAGCCCATGCGCAAGCTCACCTGGCTGCGGACATCGGCCCGCCGCGCCGCGCGCTCGACGGGAAGGCCGACGCCGCGCAGGACGATCCACGCACCGGCGCCGATGGCATAGCCGGTCGCGGGCACGCCGATGAGCAGCAAGATCGGCGCCGCCAGGACGACGAGGATGACGTCGAGATAGGTGACGAGCGGGCTGAGGGAGGGCTCAGAGGCCACGGAAGCGCCTAGTGACAACGGAGATCCCCAGGAAGAAGCCGATGAAGAAGCCGATCAGGAGCAAGGGCACGAGCGCGCCGACGAGCGCGCCCACTCCCGCCCCAATTCCCGCACAAATCCCGTTGACGCTGAGGAGCAGCGCTCCCGCCCCGGCGGCGTCCCGGCCCGTGACAGGCGGACGGCTGTTCGTCATGTTTGGGATACACGCTCTTTAAGAACTGGAAAGGAAGGAACGGGACCGTACCGCAGTGGCGCGGCAGAAAGGGCGTCACCCGGAATACCCTGGCGAACGCCGCATGGTCCGGCGCTCGCGGGAGCCCGGACGGAGGACAAATGTAGCGTGCCTAGGCGGCGCGACGCGTTGTGCCCGTCGCGCGTTCGGGCAGCGACGGCTTCCACAGCTGACCCTCCGCCCAGAGGGCGGCGATCCCGGCTCGCGGGAGGCCGAGCGCGCCGTCGTAGACGAGGTAGCGCGGCTCCCAGCGGGGGAAGAACTTCGCGTTGAAGCGGTAGAGGCTCTCGATTTGGAAAAACGGGTTGCCGAGGGCCACGAGCTTGCCCAGGATGCGCTCGTAACGACGTTCCGGGCTATGCATCCACTTGGCGAAGGCGGCAAAGTTGAGGGACATCTCATCCACGCCGCGTTCCTTGAGCAGCTCGGCGCCGCGGGCCACGAGGAACTCGGTCAGACCGTTCGGCGTGGCCGGGTCACGGCGCATGAAGGACAGAGACACGGCCGAGCGTCCGTATACCGGCACGAAGTGCAGCACGCCGCGGACGACCCCCTCGGCGTCGCGGGCGAGCACGACGAGCGTCTCCTCGCCACGCTCGCAGGAGATGGAGTCCATGGCCATGGAGAACCCGCGTTCGGGGGCGCCCTGGCGCCCGATCTCGAGCACGGTCTCGACCTCGGCGACGGTCTCGGCGTCCAGGCTGCCGAGCTCGTGAAGCTCAGCCTCGAAGCCGGCCTTGCTCAGGCGGGTCACCGACTGGCGAACCTTGCGGATCGGCCGGCCCTGGAGAGAGAAGCTCTGAAGCTCGACGATCGCCTCGTCTCCGAGGTAGATCGTGCGCAGCCCGAGCTCCTCGTAGAGCGGGCAGATCCCGCCGCTCGCCCCGACCGCTCCGAGCTTGAGACCCCGCGTGTCGGCGAAGCCGCGGAGCTCGGCGAGGAGCTCAGGCACGGCCTCGGCGGGACCGACCGGGTCGCCGGAGAGGAGCAGCACCCCGTTCTCGATCCGGTAGCCCACGAAGGCGCCCCGGTCGCGGCTGAAGAAGTAGTGCTTGTCGCCCCGGAGCTTGAAGAACGACAGGGTGTCGTGGCCATGGGCGCGGACAAGCTCGACGGCGGCCTCGCGCGCAGCCGGCGTGGGGAGCGCGCGTGGTGCGGTGAGCGGCCTGAAGATCACGTAGGCCATCGCCAGAAGCGTCCCGATCTCGACCAAATGAACGCTCAGCGGGATCCAGGCGAAGTGGTGGTGGAAGGCGGCGGCGCGATGGAAGGCGATCGGGCCGGCGTGCCAGCGGAGCAGGTCACCCGTCTCGCGCAGCACCGAGGCCCACGACGGATGTCCCTGGGAGGCCCAGGTGGCGAGCCCGGCGAGACCCAGCCCGCCAAGGCCCAGCAGCGGTACGCGCCAGATCGCCGAGCGGAGGCTGACGGGGTCGTGGCGCACGGTGAAGGCGCGACGGCTGACCAGGAGCACGACCGCCGCGCCCCAGGTCAACGCTGTCTCCTCGAAGTCGAGGCCCTTTAGGAGGTCGAAGGCGCCGAGAAGGACCATGAGGCCGACCGCGACCTGCCAGGCACGGCGCCGGCGCTTGGCCAGGTAGGGCGCGACGAGCAGGAGGGCGCTGCCGGCGGGCAGTGAGAGCGCGTGGAAGAGCCTCATGGCCTCGACCGGCTCGAACTCGAGGAGCAGATGGCCCCGCCACCGAATCGATGGCGTCAGCGCCGAGGCGATGTTGATCAGGCCGAGCACGGCCGCGGCCGCGGCGGCGATGAGCGGCAGCGCTCGGACCAGGCGCTCTTTGAAAGGGTCTTGGGAAGTCAGGGTCGTGACGGGGCGTCGTGGAGGGCGGACGGCGCGGCAACCGGATCACAGGCCGTCCCTACCGACGTGGTCAAAGGATTTACGGCTCGAGCGATCCTTGGTTACGCCGATCCTAGCCAGGCTCCTTCTCTGTATCGGCAGGACCGGCGGGTTTCCCGCGTGTCTGCGGATCAGGCTGCCTGGATGTGGCGCTTGATGACGCGCCCCGGAACGCCCACGACGGTCGTCCCGGACGGGACGTCGTCGAGCACGAGGGTCATCGCCCCCACCTTCACGTCATCACCGATCGAGACGGCCCCGAGCACGCACGCGCCGGCGCCGAAGGAGACGCGATCGCCGATGCGCGGGACATCGTCGTGTCTCTCCTTGTTGCCGATGATCACCCCGGTGTTGAGGATGCATTCGGCTCCGAGGCTCGCACCCGCGTTCACGATGATCGGGCCCGCGTGATAGATGCGCAGGCCCGGACCAATCGTCGCGCTGGCCGGGATCTCGACATTCGTGAGGATGTGCACGAGCAGGGCGAGCGCGCGGTAGACGGGCGTGCCCGCGGCGGCCGGGAGGCCTCCACGCTCGCGGAGCGCCTGGCCGAGGCGGTACACCGCGATCGCCCAGAGCGAGCGCTCGGAGAGCCAGGCGCCGCGCGGGTACCGGGCCCGGTCCGCCCGGAAGCGCTCCCGTGCGGTCGTGGCCTGGCTCGTCATCGTGGGGCAATGGTACGAGAGAGCCCACCGCGTGTAGGCGTCGGGGCCGGCGTGGACCCCGTCGTGCGCTTGAGCATCACTCGAATGCGGCCACCGTAGCGAGGATGACGAATGTGGCGATGAGGGCTGCTCCCTCGAAGACCGTGGCCTCGCCGTCGCCGGTGATCTGCCAGACGATGACCGCCGTGCCGATCAGGGCGCCGATGTACACCGGCGCGAGCGCGAAGGTCAGCACGGTCGAG
Organism: uncultured Solirubrobacterales bacterium; assembly: GCA_963795525.1. Taxonomy (GTDB): domain Bacteria; phylum Actinomycetota; class Thermoleophilia; order Solirubrobacterales; family Solirubrobacteraceae; genus Palsa-465. The sequence continues at coordinate 620,729 of CAWCIA010000003.1, read as the reverse complement.
GTCATGAGCGAGACGAGCACGAGCGCGGGATAGAGGAAGGCGGCGATCTGCGCCACCGAGTTCTTCACCACCGAGATCGCGAGCTCGGCCTGCCCGCGGTGGGCGAGGACGATGCCGGTGACGTTCTCGACCGCGTTGCCGGCGATGGCGACGATGACGAGGCCGGCGAAGGCCTGCGAGATGTGCAGCTTGGTGATCGTCGGATGGAGCGCGTGGACGAACCAGTCGGAGACGAACGCGGAGGCGATGGCTCCGACGACGAGGAGAACCGCGCCGAAGGCGCTCGAGAGCCGCGGCGGCATCGTGTTCTCGGCCACCTCCGACTGCGTCGTCAGGTATTGCCGCACCCAGCTCGCGTAGACGAGAAGGAGGAGCACGGCGCCGACGATCGAGATCGTGCGGACGTGGTGGCTGGCCGCGTCGTGCGCGGAGTCCGCCAGCCCGATGAGCACGATGATGAACGAGGAGACGAGGAGCAGCGTCGCGGTGTCGTTGGGCAGCCGCGGGCTGAAGCGCATGATCCCGTCGGAGCTGCGGACGGCGCCGGCCACGATCACGAGTCCGAGCACGAACAGCGCGTTGACGAGGATCGATCCGAGGATGGCCGTCTCGGCCACCGTGCGCTCGTGTGCTCCGAGGGCGAAGATGACGACGAAGAACTCAGGGAGGTTGCCGAGCGTCGAGTGCATGAAGCCGGTCGCCGACGGGCCGAAGCGCCGCCCGACCTCCTCGGTGGCGAACGAGACCACCCAGGCAAGCCCCGCGAGCGCGAGCCCGGCGCAGATGAAGGCGACGAGCGACGGGACGCCCGAGGCGAACCGCGTCACGCCGGCCGCCAGGGCGGCGAGCGCGACGACGAGCAGCATCCCCCGCTCGGTGCGGCTCAGCGCGTGCAGCTCAGCGCCCCGTCATCACGGTGTCGTCGTCCGAGTACGCAGGCACGCAGCAGCAGAGCAGGACGAGCGGCGCGAGGCCGTCGTTCCACAGCTTGTGCGGCGTTCCCGGCGGGATGACGACGCAGTCGCCCGTGGCGACCTCACCCTCCGCGGCCCCGAGCCGCATCCGGCCCGCGCCGGACACGAAGTAGTAGATCTCCTCGGTGCGGGGGTGGTAGTGCTCGGCCGTCTCGCCTCCGGGCGTGATGGTCGCTTCGGCCAGGCTCTGGCGCTCGACGACCGACCAGGCGGGGCCGGCCAGCTCCCGGATCGTGGACCCGTCGGCGGTCACGAACGGCTCGCGCTCGCTCAGGTTCGACGTTCGCATCCCCGGCACTATCTCACCCGCTCGAACTCGCCCGTCTCGATGTCCCGCTGCACCTGCTCGTCGATCTCGTGTTCTGAGGTGTCCGGGTCGAGGTGCTTCATCTCGGTGGCGCGGCGGCTGCGGAACTTGAGGATCTCCAGGACGTAGACCAGGTACACGCTCGCGGCGAGGGCGACGAGCACGATGGCGATCATCACGAGCAGCCAGCCGAGGTGGTAGTGGCCGCGATGGTCGGAGAAGGGGACGAAGCGCTCCGCCACAGCCACGCCCGCCAGGAGCAGGGTCCAGCCGTAGAGGTAGGCCACGGTCTTGCGCTGGCTGAAGCCGATGCGGGCCATGCGGTGGTGGAAGTGGTTGGCGTCGGCCGACCACGGCTTGCGGTGGTACTTGAGCCGCTTGGCCACGACGAACCCGGTGTCGAGGAAGGGCACGGCAAGGATGATGAGAGGGACGACGAGGGCGACGACGGCGTTCGTCTTGACCGAGCCGATGACGGCCACCACCCCGAGCAGATAGCCGAGCAGGTTGGCCCCCGAATCGCCCATGAAGACCGAGGCGGGATAGAAGTTGAAGAAGAGGAAGCCGAGGGAGGCGCCGGCCGTCAGCGCGGCGAGCACCCCCGCGGAGTTGACGCCCAGATCGAAGGCGATGATCGCGAAGGCGACGCCGTCGATCGTGCACAGGCCGGCGGCAAGCCCGTCCACGCCGTCGGAGAAGTTGACCACGTTCATCATCCCGACCAGCCAGATCACGGTCAGTACCCCGCCCGTGTTCGGGAACTGGAGCGGCCCGATGAAGGGGATCGTCACGTCGGTCACGAGCACCCCGCCTTCTACGGCGACGAGTGCGGCGGCGATCTGGCCGAGGAGCTTGACGAACGGGCGCAGCGGGTGCGCGTCGTCGACCGCTCCCACGAACGCGATCAGGCACGCGCCGCCGATGAGGGGCAGGACATGGACGATGTTCGAGGCCCCCCTCGGCTCCCCCACCGTGCGGTTCAGCCGGATCGTCTCGGGCATCCAGATCGCCGCGGCGACGAGCACGCCGGCCAGGATGGCCAGGCCTCCGAGCTGCGGGGTGACGCTCCGGGCCAGGCCACGCTCACTCGGATAGGCCACGGCGCTGATCCGGCGCGCGAACGCGCGGACCGGCGGCGTGAGCGCCGCGGCGACGGCCATCGCCACGAGGAATGCGAACACGGCGTCCCAGGGGTGCATCGCGCCCCGAAGGATGCCAGCCGGAGGGGACCGTGCTGGGATTCAGTGGCTGGAGAGAGCCATCGCGATCCGGGCCACGACGGCCAGCGGTTCGGTGACGAGCTGAGTCCAGGTCACGCGCATCACGCGGTAACCGGCGGCGACGAGGATCTGATCGCGCCGGCGATCGCGCTCGAAGGCCGCGGCGTGGCCGTGGAACTGGCGGCCGTCGAACTCGACGACCAGCCGCTGCTCCGGCCAGCGCAGGTCGGGCTCGAAGCCCAGGAACCGGCCGTTGACGATCGGGGCGGGGAGCTTCGCGTCCCGGATGAGCCCGAGGATGAGCCGCTCGGCCTTCGAGCGCGTGAGCGCCGGGTCGTGCTCGGCGTCGATCAGCGCGCGTACGCGGGCGAGGCCCCTGTGGTGCGGGGCGCGATCGACAGCGCGCTCGAGCTCGCCGGCTCGGAGGAGACCGTGGACGCGCGCCTGGGCGACCGCCTGCTCGAGCTCGTCGGCCTCGGACTCGCCGGCCAGGTCGAGCACGGTGCGGGCCGGGGAGGTGAGCGGGAGGCCCTGGCGGGCGCGCAGGTCGGCGCGGTCGAGGGCCCCCACGCGGTGGACGGTCAGGCCTGGCCGGGAGCGGCAGTCGCGGCCGATGAGCGTCACGTGTACGTCGCGCGGCGCGGCCTCGCGGATGCCCCACAGGGCAGCGGCGCTGGCGTGGCTGAGAAAGGCATCGCCATCGAAATAGAGAATGGCTGCGGTCTCAAGGCCTAACGGCTCGACTGAGGGTCGGCCCACGAGATAGACGCCTCGGAAAGACTCCTGGAGTCGACCGAGGTGAAGGCGGTGCCCGATCGCGCGCCGACTGAACCCGGCGCCGAGGAGCTGGGCTCGCGTCACAAACCCGCGCTGGAGGCCCGCGACCCGCGCCAGCTCCCGCTCACCCGTTCCGCGAATGTGCTCGGGAGCCCAAAGCTCTCCGACGGCCCGCGTTTTGGGGCCCCGAGCACAAATAATGTGCTCGCCAACCCTTTCGACCGAAGCGCCGTGAGCTTTGGGGTCGCGAGCACACTCTCGGGGAGCCACGACCCCCACCCTGCACTCCAGTCGAGCCGTTCACAAGGCCTCCGGCCCGATTGATGCAGACTCGTTGCGAAAGCGCAGCGAAGCCGTGTCAGACCACGGCCGCGTCGCGCAGCGACGCATACAGCGGGTAGCGATCGGCGATCGCGCTGACCCGCTCGCTCAGCTCGCCCCGCGCGGACTCGAAGTCCTCCGCGCTCAGCGCCTGGGCGAGCAGACGGCCCACCTCGACGAAGTCCTCCGCCTGGAGCCCGCGGGTGGCGAGCGCCGGCGTCCCGATGCGCAGCCCCGAGGACACGGCCGGCGGCCGCGGGTCGAAGGGCACGGCGTTGCGGTTGACGGTGATCCCGATCGAGTGCAGCCGGTCCTCGGCCTGCTTGCCGTCGAGCTCGGAGTCGCGCAGGTCGCAGAGCACGAGGTGGACGTCGGTGCCACCGGTGAGGACGTTGACCCCCCCGCCCGCGCCCAGCAGCTCGGCCGCCACGGCCCGGGCGCCCGTCAGCGTCCGCTCCTGGCGCTCGCGGAAGGCCTCCGACGCGGCGATCTTCAGGGCCACGGCCTTGCCGGCGATGATGTGCTCGAGCGGACCGCCCTGCTGGCCGGGGAAGACGGCCGAGTCGATCTTCTTGGCCAGGTCCTCCTGGCAGAGGATCATGCCGCCGCGTCCGCCGCCGATCGTCTTGTGGATCGTGGTCGTGACGACGTGGGCGTGCGGCACCGGGCTGGGGTGCAGGCCGGCGGCCACGAGCCCGGCGAAGTGGGCCATGTCGACCATGAGGTAGGCGCCGACCTCGTCGGCGATTTCGCGGAAGCGCGGGAAGTCGAGGACGCGCGAGTAGGCAGACCAGCCGGCGACGATCATCTTCGGCCGCCGCTCTCGGGCCAGGCGCGCGACCTCGTCCATGTCGATCAGGCAGCTCTCGCGGTTGACCTGGTAGGCGGCGATCTCGTAGAGGCGGCCCGAGACGTTGATCTTCATGCCGTGCGTGAGGTGACCGCCGTGGGCGAGCTCGAGGCCCATGAGCACGTCGCCGGGCTGCAGGAGCGCGTGGTAGACGGCCGCGTTGGCCTGCGCCCCCGCGTGTGGCTGGACGTTCGCGTGCTCGGACCCGAACAGCGCCTTGGCGCGATCGATGGCGAGCTGCTCGGCTACGTCGACGTACTCGCACCCGCCGTAGTACCGGCGCCCGGGATAGCCCTCGGCGTATTTGTTCGTGAGCACCGAGCCCTGACACTCGAGCACCGACAGGGGCACGAAGTTCTCCGAGGCGATCATCTCGAGGGTGCGCTGCTGGCGGTCGAGCTCGTGGTCGAGGATCTCGGCGATCTCGGGGTCGACCTCGGCCAGCGGCCGGTTGAAGAAGTCGGGCGGCAGCTCAGGGGTCATGGGCGGAACATAGCAACGGGAGCGGCCCCCGCCCAGGCGTTTCAGCCGGCGTCGGCGGTCACGACGACAAGGTCGCCGGAGCCCCAGCTCACCGAGGGCGCAAAGCCGGCCTCGCGCAGCCAGGCGAGCTGGTCCTCCAGCGGGCTCGGGTGGTCGTAGCCCGGCGTCCACGGCGTGCGTGGCACCGACGGGTCGTCGGGCTCGACGACGTCGGCGAGCACGAAGCGGCCGCCGGGAGCGAGCACCGCGGCAATGCGGGCGAACAGCTCGGCCTTGGCCCGACCCTTCAAGTGGTGGACGCAGAGCGCGGAGGCGACGAGCTCGAACGGCCCCGCCGGTAGCGGGTCCTCGAGGCGGGAGACCGCGAGCTCGACGCGTTCACCCGGGAGCGCGGCGCGGGCCGCGGCGAGCATCTGCGCGCTCACGTCGATGCCGACGAGCGTCGCCTCCACGTGGCGCTCGAGCAGCCGCCGCGCCGTCTCCCCCGTCCCGGTGCCGAGCTCGAGGATGCGCCGGGCTCCCAACCCGCTCGCCGCGGCGAGCGCGTCCTCCATCTCCTCGTAGGCCGGGACGTCGGCCTTGATCATCTCGACGTACCCCTCCGGATCGAAGTGGTATTGCCAGCCGAGCGCCTCTCGGAGGATGTCCTCGGGCACTGCGCCCGCCCGCAGGATCTCCCACTCCCCCGTGTCCTCGTAGCGGCGGAGGTCGACCACGGTCGAGGGCGTGCCCGGCAACTCACCGCCGTCGAGGACGAGATCGGCCGCGCCGCGGAGCACGCCGGGCACGTCGGCCAGCCGGGTCGGGTCCGGACCCCCGGCGAGGTTCGCGCTCGACTGCAGCGCGGGACCTCGCACCTCGCTCAGCAGATCGAGGGCCGGAACGCGCAACCCGAGGGTGAGCGGGTCGTCCCCGCAGGCCAGGCGGAAGCGGCGCCGGGGGTTGGGCACGAGCACGGTCACTCCGCCGGGGAGCAGGGCGCGCATGCCCTCGCGCGTGCGTTCGCCCAGCTCGGGCACGGCTGCGAAGGCCTGCTCGAGCCCGAAGAACATGACCGCGGAGGGCTTGTCGAGGCTTCGGTGCTTGAGGCGGTAGAGCCGCTCGACGGCGGCGTCGTTGTGCGGATCGCAGGCGAGCCCGTACACGGTGTCGGCCGGAAAGACGGCCACGCCGCCGGACTGCAGACAGCGCTCGAAGGCTTCGGCGGGGCTCACCGCCGGGCGACCACCACGCGCTCGATGCCCGCGAGGTCGCGGCGCAGCTCCACGCTCTCATACCCGGCGTCACGAAGCAGCGAGCCGACGGCGTCCGCCTGGCCGAGGCCCACCTCGAGCGCAACGAGCGGCGTCTCCCCCACCATGCGCACGAGCCGCCGGATCACGCCGAGCCCATCCGACCCGGCGAACAGTGCGCCCGCCGGCTCGTACTGCGCGACATCCGGCGCAAGCCGGTCGCCCTCGGCCACGTACGGGAGGTTGGCCAGGACCGCGCCGAACGGGCCGGGCACCCCCGCGAGGAGATCAGCCTGGAGAAACCCCACGTCCAGCCCGAGTCGTCGCGCGTTCGCCCGGGCGACGCGAAGCGCCTGGGTGTCGATCTCGCTTCCCCACACCTCGAGGTCCGGCCGCTCGTGGGCGAGGGCGAGGGCGATCGCCCCGCTCCCCGTGCCGACATCGATCACCCGCGTGCCGCCCCGCAGCTCGAGCCCTACTTCGACCAGAAGCTCGGTCTCGGGACGCGGGATCAGCACCCGGCGGTCCACGTGCAGGGTCAGGTCGCGGAAGTCCCGGTGCCCGAGGATGTACGCCACGGGCTCGTGGGCGCGCCGGCGAGCCACGAGCGCGTCGAAGTACGACAAGGTATCCGGCCCGACCACGGCATCGCGCTCGGTCACGAGCCACGATCGAGACACCGCGAGGGCCTCGGCCAGGAGAAGCTCGGCGTCGAGCCGCGGCGACTCCGACTCGAGGTCGCAGGTCGCGCGCGCGAGGGCCTCGCGCACCGTCGTCGCGGCCGCGAGCGCGTCAGACACTCGCCTGTTCCTCGAGGCGACGGCGCTTCTCGTCATCCTGCAGGGCCGAGGTCATGCCGTCCATCTCCCCGAGGAGGATGCCGTCGAGGTTGTGGAGAAGCAGGTTGATGCGATGGTCCTTGACCCGCTTCTCGGGGAAGTTGTACGTGCGGATCTTCTCGGCCCGCTCGCCCGTGCCGACCTGGGCCTGCCGTGTGGCGGCAAGCTCGGCCTGCTGCTCGGCCAGCGCGCGCTCGTAGAGACGCGCCCGGAGCACGCGCATGGCGCGCTCGCGGTTCTGGAGCTGGGACTTCTCGTCCTGCATGGAGACGACGATGCCCGTCGGCTTGTGGGTGATGCGCACGGCGGAATCCGTGGTGTTGACGGACTGTCCGCCCGGTCCGGAGCTGCGGTACACGTCGATCTGGAGATCGCCCGGATCGACCTCGACCTCGACGTCGTCGGCCTCCGGAAGCACGGCGACGGTGGCGGTCGAGGTGTGGATGCGTCCTTGGGATTCGGTCTCGGGCACCCGTTGCACGCGGTGGGTCCCGCCCTCGAACTTGAACACCGAGTAGGCGCCGTCGCCCTTGACGGCGAACGTGTAGCTGCCCTCGCCGATGGCCATGGGCTCGACGGTGAAGCCGCGCCGCTCGGCGTAGCGCGTGAGCATGCGGAAGAGATCCCCCGCCCATAGGCCGGCCTCGTCGCCTCCCGCCCCGGGACGGATCTCGACGATGACGTTCTTGTCGTCGTTCGCGTCGCGCTCGACCATGGCGAGGCGGATCTCCTCCTCGAGCTCGTCCAGACGCTCGCGCGAGGAATCGAGCAGCGCCCTCAGCTCGGGGTCGCTGCCGTCCTCGGCCAGCAGCTCGCGCGCGCCCTCCATGTCGTCCCGCGCCCGACGGTACTCAGCCGCGAGCCGTGCGGCCGGCTCGAGCTCGCGATAGGCGCGGCTGGCCGCCGTGAAGCGCTCGCGGTTGGCGATGATCTCAGGGTCGGAGAGCTGGCCCTCGAGCTCGGCGAAGCGAGCTTCGATCTGGGAGACGAGTTCGTCGATCATGCACCGGCGAGTGTAGGTCCCCCGCCGGGTGCGCCCACGTCAGAAGTAGAGGTTCCCCCACCAGTCGGCCTGGACGACGTAGGGGTCCCGCGCGAGCGCGAGCAACGCCTGACGCTTGAACACCGGGCCGGGCAGGCAAGCGCCGAACGAGCATCCGAATTCGGTCACGTAGAACGGCGCCATGATGTGATATCGGCGAACCAGGCGCACGTCCATGCGAAGAAGCCGCTGCATGCCCGTCACGCTCGCCGCATAGGGATGAACCGACCAGCCATCAGGTTTGACGCCGTGCAGCGACGGCGCCATCGCCGGGATGAACCAGCTGCCATCCCCTTCGTCGAGGCCGGCCGCGAGGACGAGCGTGTGTGGATCGACGCGCTTGATCGCGCGGTACGCCGCGGCGAAGAGGTGAGCGTAGGCGGCCGGCTGATGTTTGGCATCCCAGAACTGGGTGATATCGGGCTCGTTCCAGATCTCGATCGCGCGCGGGTGATAGCGGGCCGTAAACGCGGCGGCGTAGCGAGCGAACGCGCTCAGGCGTAGAGGCGGTTTATGTTTCAGCAACGGACCGGGTGGGCCGCTGCGGGCAAAGGGCGAGGTGGGAGGCTCGGGGGACGGCGGCACGTACGTGCCGGGCCGCGCCGATGCCCACGCCGGCGCATAGTCGAGTATCGGCTGCCACCGGGCCTTGAGCCGTCGCGCGATGGCATCGTCGTAGGACCAATCCCATCTGCCCCGGGTTGGTTGCACGCACTGCCAGCACGCGTCTGCGCGCACGATCGGCGCCGTGGTGTGTGGCGCCAGGACGTTGGACCCCAGCTCGACCTGGTGCTGCGGATGCACCCCATGGCCCGGCAGGACGGCTGCCGCCGCGGCGATGGCCACCAGCGCCTTCACTTGTCCAACCTCGCCATCCCTGGACCCCCAATCGTCTCGACCGCAGCCGTGCGATCCTACCTGGGAACAACGGTTCGGGGCGGCGATTTCATCCGGCGGCGGTTGGCGCCGGGAGCGCGCGATGAGGGGCGGCCTACGCGACGACTTCGAGTCCGAGCAGCTCTCCCGAGCCCTCGGCCGGCTGGTTGGCCAGCACGGTCTGCAGCGCGGCGATGGCCACGGCGAGCTGATCGAGGTCGGGCTCGCGCGTGGTCAGCTTCTGCAACTGGAGCCCCGGGAACATCACGGCCCGCACCCACGCCTTGGCTCGGTTGCGTCCCGCCCACTTGATGACCTCGAAGGAGAGACCGGCGATGATCGGAACGCCGACGATGCGCGTGATGACCAGCAGCCACCAGGCCGGCAGGCCGATGGGCGCGAACACGAAGATGGCCATGATCATGACCACGAGCAGAAAACTCGTCCCGCACCGCGGGTGCAGGCGGGAGTAGAGGGTCGCGCGGGCGGGCACGAGCTCGTCCTCGGCCTCGTAGCAGGAGATGACCTTGTGCTCAGCCCCGTGGTACTCGAACACGCGGCGCAGGTCGGGCACGCGCGAGAGGAGCAGGAGGTACCCGAGGAAGATCCCGGTCCGCAGCACACCTTCGACGGCCCAGAAGAGGAGCGAGGAGCCGAGCTGATGCCGGATCAGGCTCGTCAGCCCGACGGGCACGACGAAGAACAGGCCGATGGCGAAGACCATGGCCACGACAACGGTGCCCGTCCACACCCCGCCGGAGATCTCCTCCTCATCCTCGGGCATCTGCGCCGAGGCCGAAATGGCGAGCGCGCGCATGCCGATGGCCAGGGACTCGACGAGCGCGGCCACGCCGCGGATGAGCGGCACGCGGTAGATGCGGTGGCGGCGGGCCAGCGGCGTCAGCGGGGAGGACCGGACCTCTACCGGCCCGAGCGTCGCCTCAGCAGCGTCTTCGGGTGCCGGCTTGCGGACGGCCACGGCCCAGCTCGAGACTCCACGCATCATCACGCCCTCGAGCACGGCCTGGCCGCCCACGGGGGCGTCCCGGGTCGCGCGCAAGGGCTCCGCCGGTGTGGCGGGCACCGCAGCCGCCGGGGCGGCCGGAGGACTAGGCGCCGGCGGGTGTCCGCGCACGCCGGCCCTTGGCCACGCGGCGCTGGAAGCGCTCGACCCGGCCACCGGTGTCGACGAGCTTCTGCTTGCCGGTGTAGAACGGGTGGCAAGCGGAGCAGATCTCGACGTGGATCTCAGGCTTGGTCGAGCGGGTCGTGAACTGGTTGCCGCACGTACAGCTGACGCGGGCCTCGACGTATTCAGGATGGATATCGGTCTTCATCGCTTTACCAAGTGTAGCGGTGCACGGCGGTCGGTTGGGGTGGTGGGCGAGAGGTCGAGATCAGCTCGTCGCGGTGGCCGGGCAGGACACCACGAGCGTGTTGTTCGAGCGGTCATAGTCGGCCACCGCGCCCTCCGGGTCGACGACCACGGTGATCGTCTCGCCCGCGGTGCACGCCGGCGCCACGAAGCGGATCTTGCGCCTGGCGTGGTGCCCCAGCCACGCGACCGTGCGGGTGACGGTGGCGCCGCCCGGCGGGGTGAGTGCGACCGCGAAGGGCCCGGCACCGGTGAGCCCCCGGTTCTCGACGCTCACGATGTAGGTGTCCTGGCCCGGGTCCGGCAGCGTCACACCGGTGGCGAGCAGGTCCGGGCGGAGCTCGAGCTGGTGACAGACCGGCGTCAGCTCGACCGCCTGGGCGAGCCGCTTGCCGTCGCTGCCCAGCCAGCGGAAGGTGACCTTGAGACGGTAGAACGCGGGCGCGGCGAGTAGCGCCACGGGGTGGGCGACCTGCCAGAGGTCACCCGGCCGCTGCCCGAGCGTGGGCGGGCTGGGCACGAGCCACCGGCCGAGGTTGTGGCCGTGCACGACGCGGTAGCGCCCGTGCACGGCGTGGGACTCGAGCAGCACGAACTGAAGGCGCATGGCCCGCGTGCCCGTCACCGGCCGCATGTTTGCCGTCACGGACATCGCCCGGAAGGCGGGATCGACGGTGCGCTGGCAGGTGCTGTCGGTCAACGCGGCCGTCGAGGAGCTCGTCGCAGCCTGCGCGAGCGCCGGGGTGCCGGCCAGCAGGACGGCGAGAACCGTGGCGGCGATGAACGGGCGAAGGAGCCTCATGCCAACCAGAACAACGCAGACGCCGGGAAGTTTCAGGTCCTGGCGGACTCGTCGCCCTCCCGGGTTCACGTGAGCCGGTAGAGGGGTCCGTCCCCGCCCTCGGGCGGAGTGAGCCGTCCGCCCTTGGCCGTGATCGCGCCGCATTGCACGCAGTTCGTGTAGTTGACGATGACGTCGACGTTCCCTTGCTCGGCCGCGTCCTCGGGGATCTCGTAGACCCCGGCGGGGCACATCCAGGCCCACGCCTCTGCCACCTCGCGGGGGACGTTCTTGTGCAGGCGGATGTGGTTGGGCGCGTCGTCGCGCGTGGCGTTGCCGCTGATGTACACGCTCGAGAGCTTGTCGAAGGTGTACTTGCCGTCCGGCTTGGGATAGCGCTCGCGCGTGTCGCCGACGAACATCGGCTCCTCGTCGTCGCGGTGCCACTCCTGGCGGCCGGGCGGGACCTTGCCCTTGGACATGATCGATGGTCCGGCGAGCAGGCTGCCGACAAGGAATCCCTTCTGGAACGCCTGGCGGGTGTTGCGCACCTGATAGAGCTCGGTCCCGATCGAGGAGGTCTCGACCGCCTGCTCGTAGCTCTCCAGCGACTCGCCGCGCTTGAGGTTGGCGTAGATCGCCTCGGCGGCGAGGATGCCGGACTTGATGCAGTGATGCACGCCCTTGAGCGCCGCCGTGTCGACCATGCCCGCGGCATCGCCGACGAGCAGCGCGCCTGGCATGGTCAGCTTGGGCATCGACCAATAGCCGCCACCCGGGAGCGCCTTGGCGCCCCAGGCGATGCGCTCGCCTCCGTCCAGGATGTCCTTGACCAACGGGTGCTGCTTGAAGGTCTGGAGCAGATCGTGGGCCGAGGTCGTCGCGTCGCGGTAGTTGAGGTCGACGACGAACCCGATCGAGACCAGATCGTCACCCGTCTTCTCGTCCTTCATGGGATACATCCAGGTGCCGCCGAGCTGGCCGTACCTGGCCGCGACCTTGAGCGGCCACGGCTGCACGAAGGTGTGGATAACGCGGTCGAGCGGCTTGCTGACCTTCCAGACCTCCTTGACGCCGAGCTCCCAGACCTGCGGCTCGCGGCCCTCGGCGAGGTCGAACTCCCGTATCGCCGCCCCGGTCAGGTGACCCCAGCAGCCTTCGGCGAGCACCGTCACCCTGGCCTTGATGTCGGTGCCGGGCTCGAAGTTGCGCAGCGGCTCGCCGTCCTTGCCGCGCCCCTTGTCACCCGAGCGCACGCCGACGACCTTGCCGTCCTCGACGACGAGCTGCGTGGCTGAGGTCTCGGTGAGGACATAGGCGCCGCCCTCCTCGGCCTGGCTCTGCTGGTACCGGGCCAGAGCCGAGACCGAGACGACCTCGTTGCCGTGGTTCTTGAAGTTCGGCACGAAGGGGATCGGGACCCTGACCTTCGTCTTGGCGCTCGTCAGGAGGTAGACCGCTTCCCTGGTCACCTCGCCGAAGGCGAAGCGCTCCTTGCGCCAGTCCTCCCGGCTCAGATCCGGGAACAGCTCCTGCAACGGGCCGGGCCGCATGACAGCGCCGGAGAGGTTGTGGCCGCCACACGTCTTGGCCTTCTCGATGACCGCGACGGGCACCTCGCCCAGCTTCTCCATCAGCTCGGGATCGTCCGCGAGGAGCTGGAGCAGGCGGTTGGCGCAGGCCAGGCCGGCGGTGCCGCCGCCGACGATGGCCACGCCGACCTCGATCAGCTCGTCCTCGGGATCGAGCCCGCGCTTGACGAATTCCCCGACGGAGTCGACGGGAGGCGGGAACTCGCTGGGGGCGTGCGACCCGTGGCCGTTGCGCGAAGCCATGGCCTAGCCCTTCTTCGCCTTGATCGCGTCGGTCAGCTTGGGCAGGATCTTGTTGAGATCGCCGACGATGCCGAGGTCGGAGAACTCGAAGATCGGCGCGTTGGCGTCCTTGTTGATCGCGACGATGTTCTCCGAGGACTGCATGCCGACCTTGTGCTGGATGGCGCCGGAGATGCCCGCAGCGAGATAGAGCTTCGGCGAGACGGTCTTGCCCGTCTGCCCGATCTGCGCCGCATATGGGTACCAGCCCGCGTCGACGACCGCGCGGGTCGCGGCCACGGCGGTGTTACCTCCGAACGCCGCGGCGAGATCCTCGGTGAGCTTGAAGTTCTCGGCCTTGCCGAGGCCGCGGCCGCCGGCCACCAGGATGTCGGCCCCCTCGATGTCGACGTCCGCGCCGCGCTGCTCGCCGCGCTGGACCATCGTGGCCTGTGTCGACCAGGCCGAGAGCTCGGCATCCACGTCGACCACCTCGGCCGCCCCGCCATTGCCCTGCCGGATCTCGAAGGCGTTGATCCGGCCGATGATGATGCCCAGGTCGCCCCGGTAGCGGGAGACGGAGATCTTCGAGTCCTGGAGGATCGGCCGCTCGGCGACGAGCTTGCCGTCCTCGGCGCGCACGGCCGTGACCTCCATCGTCACGCCCGCCTGCTTGCGCGCCGCCAGACCGGCCCCGATCTCGAAGCCGAGCAGGCCGCCGCCGAACAGTGCGTAGGCGTGGCCGCCGTCGTCGATGACCTTGGCCATGACGTCGATGACCGGCTGGGCCAGGCCCTCGGGGCCCTTGCCGCGGAAGACCTTCGTGGCGCCATAGGCGCCGAGCGTGCCGCAGAGCTCGTCGGTGAGGTCGTCGCCGCCGACGACGACCGCGTGGCACTCCCCGCCTATCTCCTGGGCCCGCGCCGCGCCCTCGGAGACCGCTCCGAGGGAGTTCTTGTTGAACGCGCCCTCGTAGTGGAGGACGTAGGTAAGGACGTCAGCCATTCGTGGTCTCCTTCGTGCGTGCGGTCGAGATCACTTAGATCAGCTTCCTTTCATCGAGCCAGGCGACGATCTTCTCGACCGTCTCGTTCGTGTCCTCGTCCTCGATGATCTGCCCGGCCGACTTGGCCGGCGGATCGTGGAAATCCCCGCACTGAACCCGCGACCCGTCCTCGCCCACGAGCGAGGTGTCGATCCCCACGTCACCCGCGCCGACCGCCTCGAGCGGCTTCTTCTTGGCGCCCATGATTGCTTTGAGCGAGGGGTAGCGGGGCTCGTTGATGGCGTCGCCGACGGAGATGACGGCCGGCAGCGCCACCTGGACGGTGTCGTAGCCGTACTCGGCCTGGCGCTCGCACTTCAGGGCGGGCGGGTCCCCCATCCCGACGTCCATCTTGATCACCTGGGTGAGCGAAGGCATCTCGAGGTGGTCGGCCACGACGGCGCCGATGGTGTAGCACTCGCCGTCATCGGATTGCTGGCCGAGCAGCACGAGGTCGGGGGACTCCTTCTCGAGTGCCTTGGCCAGCGCGTACCCGGTCGCCGCCACGTCCGAGCCGGCCAGGGCATCGTCGCTGAGATGCAGCGAGCGGTCCGCGCCCAGCGAGACCGCCTTGTGGAGGGCCCGCACGGCGGACTCGGGACCCATGGTCACGGCCACGATCTCGTCGACCTCGACGGCACCGCCCTCGCGGATCTGCATCGCAGCCTCGATGGCATGGGTGTCGTAGGGATTGAGGTTCTTCTCCCCTGAGCGGTCCATCCGCCCCGTCGAGGAATTGATGCGCTTCTCGACGGCGGCGTCCGGCACCTCTTTCACCAGGACGCAAATCTTCAAGTTGGCCTCCTAAACGTTTCCTGAGGGGGGAATACTACCGCGTTGACTGACGAGTCAATCGGGCGCGGATCGGCGAAGCTACGTATGTGAAGCTTTCCGTCCGGGCGCCGAGAGGGGCCTGGCCCGGCTCAGGCCCTGACGGCGCTGCGGATGAAGTCGACGGCCTCCTGAGTCGGGGCCCCGGGGGTGAAGACCTCGGCCACGCCGGCCGCCTTGAGCTCCTCGATGTCCTGGGAGGGAATCGTGCCCCCGACGGTGACGACGACATCGTCGATGCCCTGCTCGTTCAAAAGCTCCATGATCCGTGGCACCAGCGTCATGTGGGCACCGGAGAGGATCGAGAGGCCGACCGCGTCGGCGTCCTCTTGGATCACCGTCTCCACGATCTGCTCCGGCGTCTGGTGCAGACCGGTGTAGATGACCTCCATGCCTGCATCGCGGAGCGCCCGCGCGATGATCTTGGCGCCACGGTCGTGGCCGTCGAGCCCGGGCTTGGCGACGACGACGCGGATCTTCTTCTCTGAGGAGGGGGCCATCGGTCCGGCTCGCGTCGGGCACGTGCCCCCGCGAGCCGGCGCAAGTCTAGACGGCAAAGGCTCAGCGGGCGGCCCGGTCTGCCCGGCAGCCGGTCGTCCTTACTTGACGATGACGGTCTCCGTCATGAACGTATGGATGGTGCAGTAGAGGTGGTACGTGCCCTTGGTGTTGAAGAGATGGGCGAAGGTGCCACGGAAGCGCTTCCCGGAATGGAACTTGATCGGGCCACGCTTGACCACGATGTTGTGCTGAACGTCGTGGCCGTCAACCCACTTCCAGACCACCTCGGTCCCGCGCTTGATCCTGATCTGCTGCGGGGCGAACAAATATTGGTCGTCATCCACCTTGGCGTTCTTGACCGGTGGCTTCTTGGCCGTCGCCGTGGAGGCCAGCGCCGGCGTGGCCACGGCGGCCACGAGCACGGCAAGGATCACGATTCCGACAAGCTTCCGCATGACTTCCCTACCTCCACGGTCGACTGGTCCCGACCCCCATGTTGCCACTCCGGCGCGCATAGCTACGCCACCGTCGCTACTTGGGGAACCCGCCTAGAACGCCGGAGTTTCGGTGTAGGTGCCGAAGACGGTCTGGAGCGCGCTGACCATCTCGCCCTCGGTGACCTCGGCCCGGGCCGCCTCGACCAGGTAGGGCATGAGGTTCTCGCCCGGATCCCGCGCCGCGCGCTCGAGAGCGGCGAGCCGGTCGGCCGCGCCCGCCGCGTCGCGCTTCTCGCGCAGCTCGTGTAGGCGAACGACCTGGTGGGTCTCGAAGGCGGGGTCGATGCGCAGGATCGGCATCTCGGTGTCGTCGCCC
Source organism: uncultured Solirubrobacterales bacterium (assembly GCA_963795525.1). GTDB lineage: Bacteria > Actinomycetota > Thermoleophilia > Solirubrobacterales > Solirubrobacteraceae > Palsa-465. The sequence continues at coordinate 604,648 of CAWCIA010000003.1, read as the reverse complement.
TCGGTATAGGCGTTCACGCCGACCACCTTGCGAAGCCCCGACTCGACCTCCTGCTGGTACTGGAAGGCGGCATCGGCGATCTCGCGCTGCGGGTAGCCCCGCTTGACCGCCTCGACCATGCCGCCGAGCTCGTCGATCTTGCCGAAGTACTGGTAGCAGCGCTCCTCCATCCGATCGGTGAGCGCCTCGATGAAGTAGCTGCCCCCGAGCGGGTCGATGGTGTTGGCCACACCGGTCTCCTCAGCGATGATCTGCTGGGTGCGCAGCGCCACGCGCACGGCCTCCTCGGTCGGCAGCGCGAGGGCCTCGTCGAAGCTATTGGTGTGCAGCGACTGTGTCCCTCCGAGCACGCCGGCGAGCGCCTCGATGGCCGTGCGCACGATGTTGTTGAGCGGCTGCTGGGCGGTCAGGGAGACCCCGGCGGTCTGGGTGTGGAACCGCATCCGCAGCGACCGTTCGTCCCGAGCGCCGAAGGTGTCACGCAGCTCGCGCGCCCAGATGCGGCGTGCCGCCCGGTACTTGGCGATCTCCTCGAAGAAGTCGATGTGGGCGTTGAAGAAGAACGAGAGGCGGGGTGCGAAGGTGTCCACCTCGAGGCCCCGGGCGAGCGCGTGCTCGACGTAGGTGAACCCGTCCTTGAGGGTGAAGGCGAGCTCCTGCGCCGCTGTGGAGCCGGCCTCGCGAATGTGGTAGCCGGAGATCGAGATCGGATGCCAGCGGGGCATCTCGGCCGCACACCATTCGATCATGTCGGTGACGAGTCGCATGGCGGGATCGACCGGGAAGCACCACTCCTTCTGCGCGATGTACTCCTTGAGAATGTCCGTCTGGATCGTTCCGCCGAGCCGGTCGCTCGAGACGCCCTGGCGTTCGGCGGCCACCACGTAGAACGCGAGCATGATGGCCGCGGGCGCATTGATCGTCATCGACACGGTCACGCGGTCGAGGGGAATGCCGGCGAACAGCGCCGCCATGTCCTCGACGCTGTCGACGGCCACGCCCTCCCGCCCGACCTCGCCGAGCGAACGCGGATGGTCGGAGTCGTGACCCATCAGCGAAGGCATGTCGAACGCGGTCGAGAGTCCCGTCTGCCCGTGGTCGAGGAGATAGCGGAAGCGGTGGTTCGTCTCCTGCGCGGTGCCGAAGCCGGCGAACTGGCGCATGGTCCACAGCCGTCCCCGGTACATCGTGGGATAGACACCGCGCGTGAACGGGAACTGCCCGGGCAGGCCGATCGGATCATCTGGCCCGCCCACCCCGCCCGGCAGGTCCGCCTCGGTGTAGAGCGGCTTGATCTCCTCGCCCGAAATGGTCGAAAAGGGCGCGTCCCGCTCGCCTTCGCGCAGGATCTCGTCTGATGGGCGGGGAGTGATGGCCATGCGCCAAGTCTAAGCCCGCTCCTCGAGCTCGGCGGCGGCCCTAAAGAGTCGAGCCCGCCTGCCGATAACACACGTGGTCGTGGCGGTTTTCGGCCGAGATCGTGCACGATGAAAAGGACAGACGCGGCCAGATACAGGCCAATCGTCGTCAGCCAACCACGATCCAACGGACGGGATCATGAAAAAGAAGTGGAAGGTCGCTCTCCCTCTCACCGCCGCGCTGGTGTTCGCGCTCGCGGGCACCGCCCAGGCGGACAACACGATCACCACGTTCGCCGATCCGCCGTCGAACTTCAGCCAGATTGGCTGGACGGCGAACGCTCACGGTTCGTGCTCGAGCTCATGCTCGGTCATCTTCCGCTACCGGTGGAATGGGCCGTCGGAGGGGGTCGGCGCCTGGTACATCATCGCGCCCACGCTCACGCCCCAGTGCGGGTCGACGGAGTGCGATTGGACGTACTCGGAGAACGATGGGACCTGCACCACCGGTCCGCTGTTCGGCAATGTCCAGTACCAGATCGGCGTGAAGGACACCTCCCAGTTCGGAACCGAGCTGCAGTGGTACGGTCCGGACGGTACGGCCAACACCGTCGAGAACTGCTAGGTCTGCCAGGAACCCGACAGGTCCGGGCGTCGTTTGCCCCTGATCGCGGGCTGCTGGTGACCGGCCACCGGCCGCACCGATGGTGCGTGGGCCGCGAGGGCGGCAAGCCCGGAACCCGCTCGGGAGCCATTCTCGGCCTCGTTCAGCCTCCGCGCGCGCCCTGATCCGCAAGCGTCAAGAGGCTCAAGGCCGTGGCCCCGCCTGCCGATAACTTCTCGGTGCGTGTGACGGGTTCCCTCGATCCATCGACGCTGCGCGGGCTACGCGTAGCCTCGAGAACGCCGGGTCTCGCCCTCATCTTCGTCGCACTCTTCCTCGCGCTCGCCGGCTCCGCGCAAGCGACGATCGTTCGCTCAGCTGCCGGCCGGGAGATCGGGGTCACCCTCCGCCAGGGCGTGAGGACACCCGCCGGAGCCGGCACGGTCCAGACACTCGGCGCGCAAGGCAACGCGGCCTCGGGCACGCTGGTCTACCACGGCGGGTACGTTCTGCACGCGAGCGCTCCGTACGTGATCTTCTGGACGCCGCCGGGCCAGAGCATCCCCGCGAGCACGCAGTCACTCATCCAGCGGTACTTCACCGACGCGGCCGCCGACAGCGCCACGGCCGGCAACGAGTTCGGCGTCGACCGCCAGTACACGGACGGCAGCGGATTCGCCGACTACAGGCAGACCTTCTCGGCCGCCAGCCAGGTCATCACCGACACGTCCGCCTACCCCGCGCGCGACGCGACCAACTGCCCCAACGTCGCGTCGTCCTACCCGACCTGCATCACCGACAGCCAGCTCGAGAGCGAGGTCACGCGTGTGATCTCCGCCCACGGCCTGCCGGGCGACGGCGCGGGCAAGCCGCCCGCGCCGGCCCCGATCTACTTCGTCGTCCTGCCGACCGACGTCAATGCCTGCTACTCCGCCATCGAGTGCGCTGACGGCCAGTTCTGCGCCTACCACTCGTCGTACGCCAACTCCTCCGACGGCCAAAACATCGTCTATGCATTGATCCCGACGATCATCCTCGGCCCGGGGATGACCCCGAAGAGCTGCCAGTACGACGGGAACTCCGCCGTTCAGGAGCCGAACGGCACGACCGCCGACGTGGTCATCAAATACCTCAACCACGAGGAGAACGAGGCGATCACCGATCCGTACGGCAATGCGTGGTGGGTCGCGGGCAGTCAAGGCGGCCAGGAGGAGGCCGACGAGTGCAACCAGTACGGCACGGCCGGTCCCCTGAACAGCCAGAGCCTCAACGCCTTCGCGCCCGTGCTCGGGGGCAGCGCGTCCGCCGGGACGCTCTACGACCAGCTCATCGACGGCCACGACTACTACCTCCAGAGCGAGTGGAGCAACGGCGACTCGGCGTGCGAGCTGCGGCCGACGGGCGGCTCGATCACCCCGCGGATGTCGATCAGCCCGTCGACGCCGGTCACCGCGGGCACGCAGCTCACCTTCGATCCGAGCTCGAGCGCGTCGACGTCCCCCTACTCGAGCGCCACCTGGAACTTCGGCGACGGGAGCTCCCAGTTCGAGAGCCACTCGGCGGCCATGAACGTGGTCACCCATACCTACGCTCAGGGCGGGACCTACACGGTGACCGAGACGCTCGTCGACAACCGGGGAAACCTCGCCGTCGAGTCTCAGCCGGTCACGGTGTACTCCAACCCGACGGCGGGTTTCACCACGACGACGGCCCTGCCCTACGTCGGGGGCGCCACCGCCTTCGACGCCTCCGCCTCGAGTGACCCGGACTCAGGCGTCACCATCACCTCCTACGCGTGGAACTTCGGCGACGGCATCACCGCCACCACCTCCTCCCCCACGACCACGCACACCTTCGTCCAGCCCGGCACCTACACCGTTACGCTCACGGTGACCAACAGCGTCGGCCTGACGAGCACAACGTCGAACACGGTCACGATCCATCCTCTGCCGAGCTCGGTCTTCACGCCAACCCCGACAACCCCCCTGGTCAACCAGTCGGTGGCCTTCGACGGCTCGGGATCGGTGGCCGCGAACGGCTCGATCGTCAGCTACAGGTGGTCCTTCGGCGACGGCTCGAGTCCCGTGTCCGGCTCGAGCGCCACGACGTCGCACACCTACACCCAGGCCGGGGTGTACACCGCCAGCCTCACCGTGACCGAGACTGATGGACTGTCACGGACCTCGTCCCAGCAGCTGATCGTCGGCTCGCCCCCGAGCACGTCCTTCGCCGTGACCACGGCCAGCCCTGTGCAGAGCTACCCGGTCAGCTTCGACGCCTCGGCCTCGAGCGACTCCGACGCCGGGGTGAGCATTGCCTCCTACAGCTGGAACTTCGGCGACGGCAGCATCCAGACGACCGCCACCCCGACGATCTCGCACACGTTCAGCCAGCCGGGCACCTACACGGTAACGCTCACCGTGACGAACACGATCGGCCTGACGAGCATGCAGTCCCAGTCGCTCAGCGTGGACGAGCTCCCGAGCTCGATCTTCAACATGTCGCCCTCGTCCCCCCCGGTGGGACAGACGGTGACGTTCGAGGGCTCCGGTTCGGTCGACCCCGACGGCTCGATCGTCAACTACAGCTGGAACTTCGGCGACGGGTCGAGCACCTCGGGCTCGAGCGCCGCGGCGACTCACAACTACACCGCACCCGGTATCTACCCCGTGGCCCTGACCGTGACCGACAGTGACGGCCACACGCGGACCTCGAGCCAGCAGCTCACGGTCGGCTCACCCCCGACCGCGTCGCTCCAGGTGGCCTCACCCTCGGATCCCGTCCAGGGATCGCCGGTGAACTTCGACGCCTCGGCCTCGAGCGACCTCGACTCCGGGGTCTCGATCAGCTCCTACAACTGGAGCTTCGGCGACGGCTCGGCTCCGCTCACCACCAACAGCCCGATGACCAGCTACACCTACGCCCAGCCGGGCACCTACACGGTGTCGCTGACCGTGACGAACACCCTGGGCCTGACGAGCACGCCGGTGACGAGGTCGGTGAGCGTCGACGAGCTCCCGACCGTGAGCTTCACGACCTCCCCGTCCGCCCCGCTTGCCGGCACTGCTCTCACCTTCGATGGCTCGGGTTCACGGGACTCCGACGGCTCTATCGCGACCTACAGCTGGGACTTCGGGGACGGGTCGGTCCCGGTGTCCGGTCCAAACGCGATGACGACCCACGCCTACAGCGCTACCGGCACTTACTCCGTCGCGCTGACGGTCACCGACAGCGACGGACACAGCGCCACGCTGACCCAGCCCGTGTCCGTGTACGCCCTTCCCACCGCCGCGTTCGCCTCGGCGCCGCAGACCCCCATCGCCGGCGCACCCGTGACCATCGACGCCACGGGCTCGACCGACCCGAACGGCTCGACGATCACGAGCTACATGTGGAGCTTCGGCGACGGCTCGGCCGCCGTCACCACCGCCACCCCGACGACCAGCCACACCTACGCGCACCCGGGCACCTACACGATCACGCTGACGATCACCGACGCCCTTGGGCTCACGGCCACGAGCACGAGCGCCGAGACGATCGACGCCCTGCCCGCGCCGGCGTTCGGCACCGCGCCCCAGACGCCCGTGACCAACCAGCTCATCGGCTTCGATGCCGCGGGCTCGACCGATCCCAACCACGCCGCCATCACCACGTACCGCTGGGACTTCGGCGACGGCACGATCACCACCGGCCCGAGCTCGTCGGCGAGCCACGCCTACGGGCAGCCCGGGACCTACACGGCGCTGCTCACGGTCACCGACAGCCTCGGGCTGAGCGCCAGCGTCACCCACACGCTGACCATCCGGGCGCTCCCCTCGGGGGCGTTCACGACGAGCCCGCAGGCACCGCAGGACGGCACCGCGATCACCTTCAACGGCGGCGGCTCGAGCGACCCCAACGGCTCCGCGATCACCACCTACAGCTGGAACTTCGGCGATGGACGCACCGCCTCGAGCGGGTCCCCGACGGTCACCCACGTCTACGCCGGGCCGGGGAGCTACCTCATCACGCTGACCGTCACCGACGCGCTCGGCCTGAGCACGACGGCCTCGCGCACCGAGGTCGTCGCCGACGAGCCGCCCGTCGCCCTCGCCAGGGTCCTGACCTCCCATCCCGTCACCGGTCAGCAGATCGCCTTCGACGGGACGCGCTCGAATGACCCCGACGGCTCGATCACCGGCTACGCCTGGAGTTTCGGCGACCACACGAAGACCGCCTCAGGCGGGCATCCGGCCCACTCCTACGCGGGCGCGGGCACCTACCGGGTGCAGCTCACGGTGACCGACAGCTCGGGCGAGCACGCCACGACGACGGCGTCGGTCACGGTCACGGCCGCCGCGCACATCACGGCCATGAAGGCGCAGATGACCGCCCACGGGCCGGTGCTCCTGATCACGCTCAGCGGAGCGGGCATGCTGCGCTACGGCTCCAGGAAGATCGTCGTGCACCGGGCCGGCACTGTGCGCGTGCGTCTCGAGCTGACGCGGAGCCAGGTGCAGCACCTGAACGCGCATGGCGCGCTGAAGATCCACTTCCCCGTCACGTTCACCCCGCGCGTCGGCGGCGCGAGCAATCAGCATCCCATCCTCGTGTTCCGCGTGCTCCGCCAGCACGGGCTGGCCGTCGCCCTCATCCGCCACTAACGGCGGAGGCGCAGTGAGCGCCCGCGTCGCGAGCGGGCAACCAGAGCCGCGCTCCCGGCCCCGCCGGCGAGGGCCGCGCCGAGCAGACCGGCGGTCGTCTTGAGCCGACGGCCCAGACGATCGAAGCGGAGCACCTCCCATTGCTGCTCCCGGGCGACGGCGAGCAGCTCCCGGTCGGGGTTGACGGCCACCGGATGGCCGACGAGGCGCAGCATGGGCAGGTCCGATTCCGAGTCGGAGTAGGCGTAGGAGGCGGCCAGGTCGATGCCCTCGCGCTCGGCCAGCTCCTGCACCGCCTTGGCCTTTTCGGCCCGGTAGACGAAGTAGCCGGCCGGCTCGCCCGTATAGACGCCGTCGCGGACCTCCGAGAACTCCGAGCCGATGCCGCCGTCGAAGGCCAGGACCCCGGCGAGCGTGTCGGCCAGCTCCTGCGCCGCAGCCGTGACGATGTAGGCTCGGCGCCCGGCGTCCTGGTGCCGGTAGGCGAGCTCGAGCATCTGGGGGTAGATGCGCGGCAGCACGCCCGCCATCACGTCGGGCCCGAGACGCTGGAGGTCACGCACGCGCGTGCCGGCAAGCTCGTGCGAGATCCGGTCGCGCAGCGCGTGGGTGTCCGCGTCGCTCGAGCCCCGCAGGCGGAACCTGACGTTGGCCCAGGCGTCGGCCAGGAGCCGGCGCCGGCTCAGCAGCCCGGCCTTGTATGCGGCGCGACCGAACTGGAAGGCTGAGGAGCCCTCCATGAGGGTCCGGTCGAGGTCAAAGAAGACGGCCGATCCGCCGGGCGGGGATCGGCTTGGAGGGTGCTGCACAACCTCTTGCCCCGGCACAACCGAGCGTGGGTCTCCGTCAGCCACCGACGTCAACGATGACCGCGTCGCCCTGGCCTCCGCCCGAGCAGATCGCCGCGCACCCGAGCCCGCCGCCCCGGCGCCGGAGCTCGTAGACGAGCGCGCCGAGGATGCGCGCCCCGGAGGCGCCGATCGGGTGCCCGAGCGCGACCGCACCGCCGTTGACGTTGACCCGGTCCTCGTCGATGCCGAGCATGCGGATCGAGTTCAGCGTGACCGACGCGAAGGCCTCGTTGATCTCCCACAGATCGATGTCCTCGACCGACAGGCCGGCCTTCTCGAGCGCCTTGCGCGCAGCTTGTGCCGGGGTCCGGGCCAGGTAGGGGAAGTCGTCGGCCACCGCGGCCTGGGCCACGATCGTCGCTAGGGGCGAACGGCCGTTGCGCTTCGCCCACTCGTCGCTGGCCAGCACGAGCGCGCCGCCGCCGTCGTTGACGCCGGGCGAGTTGCCCGCCGTGTGCGAGCCGTCTTTGACGAAGATCGGCGGGAGCTTGGCCAGCGTCTCGAGGTTGGTATCGCGACGGGGGCCTTCGTCGACCTCGACCACCGTGTCGCCCTTCTTGCCCTTGATCGTCACGGGCACGATCTCGTCGGGGAGACGGCCCTCGTCGGTCGCCTTGAGCGCAAGCTCATGCGAGCGCAGCGCCCAACGATCGAGATCGGGACGCGTCAACTCGAGCTCGGCCGCCACCTCGCTGGCCTCCTGGGCCATGTGCTTGCCCGAGAACGGGTTCGTCAGGCCGTCGTTGATCATGGCGTCGATGGCCTTGCCGTCACCCATGCGGAACCCGAAGCGCGCCTCCTTGAGGAGGTACGGGGCTTTCGACATCGACTCCATCCCGCCGCCGACCCCGATCTCGAGGTCGCCCGCGCGGATCGCGGTGTCGAGCATGCCGGCGGCGCGGATGCCCGAGGCGCACACCTTGTTGATGGTCTCCGAGGAGACCTCCTTGGGGATCCCAGCCTTGATCTGGGCCTGGCGGGAGGGGATCTGACCCTGTCCCGCCTGCAGCACCTGACCCATGACCACGTGCTGCACCTCCTCGGGGGCCACCTCGGCGCGCTCGAGCGCGGACCTGATGGCGGTGGCACCGAGCTCGGTGGCATCGAGGCTGGCGAGCCCCCCGCCCAGCTTGCCGATCGGCGTGCGGGCAGCGGACAGAATCACGGTCTTCGGCATGGTCTCTGGCGCTCCGGAAGGTCGATGGGGAGCCAGCAATCCTAGACGCCCGGTAGTGTCGCGGCCGTGAGGGTCGAGACGACCACCGACGCTCCGCTCGAGTCCGGCGCGGACACGATCGCGGTCGGCGTGTTCGAGGGCGAAGACGTCGCCCACGACCTGGCCGGCGGGCCGCTGACGGCGCTGCTGGACGGTGGCGAGGCCAGCCGCGAGACAGGCCGGATCGCCCTCACCCACGCCGAAGGCAGGCGCTGGATCCTCGTCGGTCTCGGCAGCCGCGAACGGTGGGATGGCGAGCGTGCCCGCGCGGCGGCGGCGCTCGTCCTCACCCGCGCCCGGGAGAGCGCAACCCGCGTCCTGTGCTGGGAGGTCCCCCACCACGTCGGGAGCGAGACGGTGGCCGGACTCGTCGAGGGCACGCTTCTGCGCGCCTACCGGTTCGAGCGCTATAAGCGCACGCCCGCCGCGCGTGGCCCCGAGGCGCTCGTGCTGAGCGCGCATCACGACATCGCTCCCGCGGCGGCCCGTGCGGCCACGCTCACCGAGGCCCAGAACCGGGCCCGCGACCTCGGCAACCGGCCGGGAAACGACCTCACCCCGGCCGCGCTCGCCAACTACGCCCGGGAGCTCGAGGGCCGGCCGGGCGTGACCGTGACGGTGACCGAGGAACCGGAGCTCCGCGCCCGGGGCATGCATGCGTTCGCCGCCGTGGCCCAGGGCTCGGCCGAGCCGGCCCAGATGATCGAGCTCCGCTACGAGGGCGCCACCGATTCCGACGCACCGCTCCTCGGCCTGGTCGGCAAGGCGGTCACCTTCGACTCCGGCGGGCTGTGGATCAAGCCGGGGCCCTCGATGCCCGAGATGAAGTTCGACATGTGCGGCGGAGCCGCGGTCATCGAGGCGGTGGCCGCCCTGTCCGAGCTGCGTGCCCCGGTCCGCGTCCTCGGCGTGGTCGGCGCCACCGAGAACATGCCGAGTTCAACCGCGGTCAAGCCGGGCGACATCGTCACCGCTCTCGACGGCACGACGATCGAGATCAACAACACGGACGCCGAGGGGCGGCTCGTCCTCGCCGACTGCCTAACCCATGCCCGGCGCGCCGGGGCCTCCACGCTCGTCGACATCGCCACGCTGACCGGCGGCATGGTCATCGCTCTCGGCTCGGCCTATGCCGGATACACGAGCAACGACGACGCGCTCGCCGCGGCCGTGGAGGTGGCCGGCCGGCGCACGGGCGAGCTCGTCTGGCGCCTCCCGCTCCACGAGCGCTACGCCGAGATGGTCCGGGGCCGCTACGCGGATCTCACGAATCGCAGCGAGCGCCGGGAGGCTCTGGCCATCGTGGCCGCCGAGCTCCTGCACCACTTCGCCGGGGATGTCCCCTGGGCGCACCTCGACATCGCCGGCCTCGGGGACAACGTCCCCCGCCCCTACTTCGACAAGGGGGCCACAGGCTTCGGCGTGCGGCTGCTCGTCGAGCTCGCCGACCCACCGGTGGATGCGGCATGAGACCGGCGCGGCTCCTCGTCGCCCCCGTCCTGGCGACTGCCCTCCTCGCCGCGCTGACCGCCTCGGCGCTCGCCGCCCGCCCCTCGGCGCTCGCCGCCCGCCCCTCCGCGGTCGCCTCCGCCCGGCTCGCCGGCGACTTCGACCTCGCCGGCCGCGTCACCGTGGCCGACAACGTGAAGGGCGAGCACCCCGGGGCGGTCATGCACCGCATCTGGCAGTTCCTCCCCCACTGCCCGGCCGGGGTCTGCGGGCGCGTGACGCTCGTGCGCGGGCGGATGCACGGCACCGACCGGCTCACGCTCCACCACATCGGACCTGGGGTCTACACGGGCACGGGCAGCTTCACGGCGCCGCTGCGCTGCAGCGGCCGGCTCTACCGGGCCGGCGAGCTCGTGCCGTTTCGGATCACGGTGACGATCACGACGGCGATCGCCAGCGCAGGCGCGATCATCGCCGGGCGCATCAACGCCCGCTACGTAGGCGCCGCACGGGTCAACCGGACGCCGTGCGTGGCCTTCCTCGGCCACGACGCGGCGCGCTATCACGGCCACCTCATCCCGGGAGTCTGATGCCCGCCGCTCAGCGCGATGCCAGGACGAGCGAACGCAGGACGCCGTCGAGCACGAGCAGCCGTCCGCGCCGCTGCGAGCGCGGCGTGGAGATGACGACGTAAAGGCAGAACGGCCGGCCCGACACGGTGAAGAAGTGCTGCATGCCGAGCTGCCCGGGGCGCGGGTGGGCGAGACCGGTGGCGGAGAAGGCGGCCGGGTCGAGGGGGAGCGGGAGCCTGTGGTCGGAGAACAGACCGTGGCCGGGTTTCAGGCCGCCGCCCGGCCGGTACTCGGTCACGGCGAGGAACGACCCCGGCGAGGGCATCCGGCCCGTGCTGGCGTCACCGAACTCCCCGTCGGCCAGGACGAGCGGGAAGTCGCCGGCATGGAGCGTGGCCACCCCGGGCGCGCGCCGGAACACGCGCCCGCTCCAGCCTCGGGGCAGCTCCACGCGAATGCCGTGGGCCTCGACGATCATGCCAGCGCGCCTACCCCGGCGAGGACCCCGGCGCCAGCCAGGACGGCCACGGCGGTCCAGCGGCTCGGACCCCGCCAGCGCCTCATCGCGGCGTGGAAGGCCATCAACTGGCGCGGCGTGCGGATGCCGGCGGCGAGCAGCGGCGTCAGTCCACGGAGCGCGCCGAAGCAGCCGACGATCGCCGCGCCCCAGACGGCGTGAGCGCTGAGCAGAGCCGCGAGCAGCGCGGCGTAGGTGGCCGCGCTCGTCACGACCGTGGTCAGGCCCAGCCCGAGCTGGGCGCCGAAGCCCAGGCCGTAGATCCAGCCGCGGTACTCGTCCAGCCAGCGCTCGTTGACCTGACGCCGGGGGCCGGGCACGCCCCCCCGCGCATCGACGAGCGCGGCAACGGCGACGACGACGGCGAGCCCGGCGAGGCGCGCGTGCACGGCCAGCCCGCCGAGGAGCGCCGAGCCGAGAGCTCCGGCGAACGTCCCGGCGAGGACACCCGCCACCGTGCCCCCGAGCGCGAAAGCGATCACTGTCACCACCCAGGAGGATCCCCGGCCCCGCTCACCGAGCGGGGTGATGCTCGCGAGCATCGATTCGCCTCAGGGCGACCAGGCGGCGCGGACGGCGGCCACGGCCGCGGTCACCGCCCCGAGCACGCCGAGGCTGATCAGGGCCTCGCCTCGCCGACGGGGTGCAGGCTGGGATGGCCGGGGCCGATGCCTCCGTCGGCGAGCGTCTCGTCGATGCGGCGCGCGCGGGCCGCCCCGGCCGGCTCGTGGACCGCGAGCGCGCCCCCGGTCGCGGCAAGGCCGTCGCGCTCCTCGGCGATGGCATCGCTGACGAGCGAGGCGAGCGCCGGCCACGTCGTGGCCACGCCCTCGCCGAGGACCGTGCGCGCGACGAGCACGAAGTAGGGCGCGCCGGGCACCGAGTAGTCGCTCCACGCCTGCGATGACATGACCACGGGGATCGTTGGCGGCGCCAGCTCGCGAACCCGGACCGGCCGCTCGCGCTCGCTGCCCCGCGTGATGATGACGGTGTCCACGCCCGCGGGCAGCCGCGGCTCAGACAACGTCGCCCAGAAGCCGGCGCACGTGGTGCACCCGGTGGTGAGGAAGGCGAGCAGGGTGAGCGTGCCCGACCCGCCGGCGAAGTCGAGCATGACGGCGTCGCCGGCGGGCGTCGCGCCGCTCAGGACGGGAGCGGGGCGCGCTTCGAGGTCGCGGGGGCGAGGAGCCGGGACGGACCCGGTCGCCCGGGACGCCAGCGCCGTGGCGTCGTCGCCGTCGGGGCCGAGCCGGCGCAGGATCTCGGCATGGCTGCGCAGCAGCCCGGCCACGAGAACGACGAGCAGCACGAGCAGCAGGGTCTCCACCGAGACGATCGCCACCATCACGCCCCTTCGGTGCCGGTCACCTGGACGGCCAGCCCCTGCAGACAGTCCGCGTTGTGGTCGCAGGTGTTGTCGTCGACCATGACGGTGTCGTTGCAGTTCGCGCCGGGGATCGTGGACGGGTCCTGGCAGACCATGAGGCGGCAGACGACCTCCGTCGTCCCGCCGATCTGCGTGTTGCACTGGCCGTAGCGGAAGTGGTTGCAGTCGACGCGCCGCCGGTTGCAGTCACCGAGGGCGCACTGACATCCGCCCGGGAACACGCTGCCCGGCATGCGGTTGCAGTCGATGTAGTAGCGCACGCCCTCCTGATGGCACAGGCCCGAGCCCTGGTAGCTCGTGCACTTCCACCACCCGGCCACGTAGGTGCCGTCGGGGCAGCGGTTGAGGCCCTGCTCGATCTCACAGCAGAACGCGGTGTAGCCGTCGAGGCACAGGCCCGACCCGCAGTCGCCGGGGCCGATGACCGCCCAGGCGGTCCCCGGACGGACGAGGTAGCGGACCGGCGCCACGGCGAAGGCGGCTCCCGCCACGGCGACCCGGGAGAGAGCCCGGCGCCGCGAGAACCGCCGCTCGAGCAACCGGCCGGCGGCGCCGGCCAGCCGTTCGGTCAGCGAGCCGCGAGAGCTCACCGCCCACTCCAAGCGGCCCAGGCGCCCGGAAGCGCGGTGTAGACGAGCACGGCGGCGTAGACGCAGGCGGCGAGGCCGGCGAGACTCGCCGCGGCCAGCCCCGGCGAGCGCGCGAGGACCCACGCGAGCCCGTGCGGCGGCCATGCGGCTCCGGCCGCGCACAGCCCGGCGGTGGCGAGGCTGAGGACGACCTGGCCCCGCCACGCCGGTGTCGTGCCCTCCCCGAAGCAGCCGCAGGCGGCTCGCCGGCGCATCAGGGTCAGGGCCATCGCAGCGAAGACGAGATAGCCGGCGGCGAGAACCGTCACCAAGGACCGGGCGGGCGCGATCAGGACGCTCGCCCCCAGGACGAGTTCGAGGGCCGCGAGCACGCGCACCAGGCCCGCCGACGCGGGCAGACCGAGCGTCACGAGCGCGCCCACTGCCGGGCGCGGAGCGCGGAGCTTGGCCGTGGCAGACACGCACAGGACCCCGGCGGCGACGAGGACCGGCCCGAGTAGCGCTTCCCTCACCGCGACTCCACGCGGGCCGGCTGCTGGTGCTCGAGGATCGAACCGGCCGCGCTCGCCGGATCGAGCTCGCGCGAGACCACGCGGTCGAGCAGTTCCTGGACGGTCGGGTCCTCGCGGACCGCCGCCTCGAGCTCGCGGCGCATGCGGAATGTGGCGATGGCCAGGACCTCGTTCATCAGGTTGCGCCGTCGCCGCGCGGACAACGTGCCCTCGGCCTCGATGTAGGCCCGGTGCTCGGCCAGCCGGTCGGCGAGCGCCTCGATGCCCTCGCCCTTGACCGCCTCGGTCTTGACGATCGGGACCTGCCAGCCCTCGCGCGGGCCGAGCGCGAGGACGCCCTTGATCTCGCGGATCATCGTGTCGGTCAGCGGGTGTTCGGCCTTGTTGACCACGATCACATCGGGGATCTCCATGACACCCGCCTTGAGCGCCTGGATCGAGTCGCCCGACCCGGGCATGAGGACGAGGACGACCGTATCCGCGTGGTCGATGATGTCCACCTCGGCCTGTCCGACCCCCACGGTCTCGAGCATGATCACCTCACGTCCCGAGGCGTCCATGAGGAGGGCCGCCTGGAGCGCGGCCTCGCTGAGCCCGCCGAGCGCGCCGCGGTTGGCCATCGACCGTATGAACACACCAGGGTCGAGAAAGTGCTCGGTCAGGCGAATGCGGTCGCCCAGGAGGGCCCCGCTGGTGAACGGCGAAGAGGGGTCGATGGAGAGGACGGCGACCGTACGATCGCGGCCGCGCTCGAGCTTCGTCAGCGCCCCGAGCAGGGTCGACTTGCCCACGCCCGGAGGTCCGGTGAAGCCGATCACCGCAGCGCGACCGGTGCGCGGATAAACCTCGCGCACGAGCTCCCAGCCGGCCGGGTCGTCGTTCTCGACCAGCGTGATGGCACGCGCCAGCGCGCGCTTGTCGCCGGAGAGAAGTCGGCCACTGAGAGGTGCGTCCGCGCCGTCCATGGGTCAGGCCAATCATGCCAGGGACCCCCGGCGGAGGCGGTGGGTCTCACCACTGCGGCTCGAACGCACGCACTGGCTACCCGTCGGCGCCGTCATCACGGTCATCGGCGGCACCATCGTCGCCGCGCGGTGGTGGCGCAGTTCAGCGTCCGCACGCGCGGCCGCCGCTACGAGGACATCTCACCGTGACGGCCCCGCCTGAACGGCCGCGGGCGCGCTTTCCTCGTACGATCCCGGCATGGCTTCGACGAGGATGCGCGAGGCCGACGCGCCAGTGGTCGCGCCGCCGGTCCCGCAGTTCGTGCGGACCGGGCCGCCGCCGCTGCACGGCGGACCGCTGAGCTTCCTGCGCTTCGCCCGCGCCCACCGCATGCTGCGGCCCGGGTACGCCGCCCTACTCGTGCGCTGGGCCTGGCTGCGGCTGCGCTGGCGCGGGCGGCTGCGCACCGACGGGCTGTGCTTCGTCTGTCCCGGGGTGAAGTTCGAGATCGGCAAGGACGCCACGGTCACGCTCGGCCGCTGGTCGTGGCTGGGGCACGGCTGCAAGGTCCGCGCCCACGAGGGCGATGTCTCGATCGGGGCGAAGTCCGTGCTCGGCCAGGAGTGCACGATCTCCGCCTACCAGCACGTCGCGATCGGACGCGAGTGCATCATCGCCGACCGGGTGATGATGATCGACTTCGACCACGGGATGGTCGAAGTCGAGCGGCCGATCCGCGAGCAGGGCATCTACAAGCGCAACGTCGACGTCGGCCACAACGTGTGGATCGGCTACGGCGCCTGCCTGCTGCGGGGGGTTCGGGTGGGCGACAATGCGGTGATCGGCACGAACGCAGTGGTGACGGCGGACGTCCCGGCCAACGCCGTCGTGGGTGGGATCCCGGCGAAGCTCATCCGCATGCGCGAGATGCCGCGGACCTTCCGCTGGGGGTAGCGAGCGCTCAGTCCAGCCAGCCGGCCAGGTCGGGAGCCAGGTGCGCCGGGCCCTCGCCGCTGGCCGAACCCACGCTCGCGAGCGCCCGGCCGATCGCCGCGGCGTGGCCTGCGGCCCGCCGCACCGGATAGTCGCCGGCCAGCCGCCGGTGGGCCAGGAAGGCCCAGTCACTCGACTGCAGCGCGAGCAGCTCGCGCAGAACCCCATCGGGCGGGCGATGGCCGGCCTCGAGCACGGCGAGCTCGGCGCTCCGGGCCTGCCACGCGAGCTCGGCCACGGCGGGCCCGCTCCACGTCCGCACATCGCCGCCTTCGCCCCAGCTGCTGACCCCCAGGTCGTCGGGCGCGGGTACGGGCTCGTGGCGGCTCAGCGCGTCGTCGAGCGTCGTCATGGCCAGTCCCTGTCGCGCGGCCTCCTCGATCACCTCAGCCAGCCACCATGGCCCTTCGTACCACCAATGCCCGAGCAGCTCGGTGTCGAGGGCGCACACGCAGACACCGCCGCCCGCCAACCGGTCAGCCACGCGGCCGACGAAGTCACGGGCGTGCTCGGCCGCGAGCGCGCGCGCCGCCACCGGGTCGTACGCGGCACCGTCGTTGCGCCATACGCGGTGGTGGTGGTCGGTGAGCGCGTGGTAGTCGCGGTAGCCGGCCGCGGACGGGTAGCCCTCCTCGCCCCACACGAGCGCGATCGCCCAGCGGTCGAGCGGCCAGAGCACAGGGCCATCGTCGGTCGCCTGCGCTTGCAGATGCCGCGTATCGCCGAGACCCCATCGACCGGTGAGCTCGATGCACGTCGCACGCACGCCGGCGTTTTCGAGCGTCTGATGCAACCAGGGCGCGTGGGCGCACTCGGGTAGCCAGAATCCGCCCCGCCAGTTGCCAAAGCGCCGGCGGTGGGCGGCCACGCCCGACTGGACCTGGAGCGAAAGCCCCGTGTCGCTGGCCAGTAGCGGGAGGATGGCGTGTGTGGCCGCCGAGGTCCACGTCGCGTGTAGGCCGAGTCGCGCGAGCAGGCTCGCGCCGGACTCGCTCAGCCGATCGGCCGCCGCCGCGTACTCGGCCTCGGAGCGCTCGAGCTCGGCGACGAGCTCGCCGCGCCCCTGCGCGGAGAAGCGCGCGGCATCCCGCCGATGAGACTCCGGCCGGATCTCGCGCAGGAAGCGCAGGCAGCGCGCGAGGGCCTCAGGGCTCTCGAGCTGGTCGGCGAGCACCGGGGTCAGCGAGAGTGTGATGGGCGCGCGGCCCAGCACATCGATCAGGGGCAGGTAGCTCGTGGCGATCGCCTCCCACAGCCACTCCTCGCCGAATGGCCACGTCCCATAGCCGACGACGTAGGGCATGTGCGTGTGAAGGACGAGTGCGAGCTCGCCGGGCGGGTGGCGGGTGCGTGACATGGGCAGGGTCGGGTGACGGGCAGGCTGCCACACGGCGGCCCGCGCCGCCGGTTGCGTTTGCGCTCGGAGGCGCTCGATTTCGTGAAGGTGGCTTGCGCCGCGCAGCGTGCGCTGATATCGCTTACCGCGCGACTCGCGCCCTCACTGGAGGTCTTGGATGGTCACCGATTGTCGGGAGCTCATCGCCGCACTGGTGGACTCGGGCTGTCCCCTGCCCGAGATCGAGCGCGAGGTGATCGACCGCGACCGCGGGCTCGACGACGACGAGCGCGCGGCCCTGTGGCTCTTCGCCTGGGCGTACGAGAGCACGCGCGGCCGCGTTGCCGCCGGGCTCAGCGGGCCCCTCTCAGGCGCGACACACAGCTAGGAAGTCAAGCGCCCCGTCGAGCCCGTCGCGCCGTAGCGCGAAGTCGCGGCTGGCGATGGCCGGCGTGAAGCGATCGTAGAAACGCTCGGTCAGACCGAGCCGGCGGTGCGCGGCGTCCCATCCGAGACGGAGCGCGAGCGCATGGACGCGGAGCTTGCGAGCGTGGAACAGGCCGAACATCTCGACCTGCGCGAAGACGCCTCGGCAGAGGCCCTCGAACTCCTCGGCCCGGTACTCCTTGAGGTGCCAGGGGTTGCCGGACTTGGAGGCGCCGGGCGGAGCCAGGGTGAGCAGGTTGGGCGTCGAGACGTAGGCCGTGCCGCCGGGCGCGAGCAGGCCGCGGAAGTGCTCGAGCACGGCGTGGGGATCCTGAACGTGCTCGATCGTCTGAAGGAAAACGACGGCGTCGTAGGCGCCGGGGTCGCCGAAGGTCTCGACCATCCCGCGCTCGAACCGGAGGTTCTCCCGCCGATAGCGGAGCCGAGCATGCTCGTGGGCCTCTGGATTGGCGTCGAGACCGACCACCGCGGCCGCCGTGCGGGAGAGCACCTCGGACCCGTAACCCTCGCCGCAGGCCATGTCGAGCACGGTTCCCCCCAGGACGCGCGAGCCAATCCACTCATAAACGGCGAGATGGCGGCGATACCAGTAGTTCTCCGCCGGAACGTCGGGAAGCGTGCGCTCACCGGTCAGCCGCAGGGGCGGGACGCCGGGCGGCTGGTTGCGCTGCACATACGCGTCCACGGACACGTCGACAGGGTAATGTCCGCCGCCGCATGACGGCGCTGCGAACCCCTGATGACATCCGCGAGGTCAACACCCGTTACCACGATGTCGCCGCCTCCAGCTACGACTCGAAATGGGGTATCGACTTCGGCTCGGTGGGCCAGGCGCAGGTCCTGGGCAAGCTCCGCAAGCTGCTCGGCCGCGAGCTCGGCCAGGGTTATCACCGGTCGCTCGAGATCGGGGCCGGCACCGGCTACTTCACCCTGAACCTCCTCCAGGCCGGGGTCGTGCGCGAGGCAACGTGCACGGACATCTCGCCGGGGATGATCCGCACCCTCGGGGCCAACGCCCACCGCCTTGGACTCGACGTCCACACCGCTCGCGCCGATGCCGAGGCCCTCCCCTTCCCCGACGGCAGCTTCGACCTCGTCATCGGCCACGCCGTTCTGCACCACCTGCCCGACCTCGGCAAGGCGTTCGCGGAGTTCCACCGCGTGCTCGCCCCCGGCGGGCGCATCGCCTTCGCCGGCGAGCCCTCACGCATCGGGGACCGCATCGCCTCCTGGCCCAAG
This sequence comes from uncultured Solirubrobacterales bacterium, assembly GCA_963795525.1. Classification (GTDB taxonomy): domain Bacteria; phylum Actinomycetota; class Thermoleophilia; order Solirubrobacterales; family Solirubrobacteraceae; genus Palsa-465. The sequence continues at coordinate 585,989 of CAWCIA010000003.1, read as the reverse complement.
CGCGGCGCGGTCAGGCTCTCGCCCGCGTGGCGCTCGCTGCTGCGCGCTCGCCCCGCGCGGCCTCCGGCCACTCAGGCCGATGGGGGCGACGAGCGCGATCACGCACTCGAGCGGCTCGTCGACATCCATGCCTTCGCGCCGGCCGACCTCGTCCGCTACTCCCGCCGAGCCGGCTTCACCGACGTCTCGGTGCGCGGCGAGGAGCTCGTAGCCAACTGGTTCGGCTGGTTCAACCGCACGCTCGAATCGAGCGCGGACCCGGTCGACGTGCCCATGCTCTGGCGCAAGTACGCCTTCCACGGCTACCTCCTCCTCCAGCGCCTCGACGAGCACGCGCTCGAGCCACGGCTGCCGCCGGCGATCTTCTACAACCTGCTCGTCACCGCCCGCCGCGACTGACGGACGGTAGGCTCCGGCCGCCGCCGAGCCGACCTACACTGGCGCACGTGCCCGACCGGCTGCGCACGGAGTTCCCCCTCTTCCCGCTCGGGATCGTCGCACTGCCCGGTGAGCTCGTGCCGCTGCACATCTTCGAGGAGCGCTACAAGCAGATGATGAATGAGTGCCTGCGCACCGAGCAGGAGTTCGGGATCGTGTGGCTCTCCGATGACGGACTCCGGGACGTCGGGTGCGCATGCGAGATCGACCGGGTGCTCGAGCGCATGGAGGACGGCCGGATGAACCTCGTCGCGCGAGGCACGCGGCCGATCCGAGTGCTCGAGCGCCAGGGACACCTGGCCTATCCGGCCGGGATCATCGAGATCCTCGACGACGACGACGAGGCGGCCGACGACGAGCTGCTCGAGGCCACCCGCGTGGTCTACGGCGAGCTCGTCGAGCTCGCCACCGACCGCACGCCCGAGACGGGCGAACTGGCCGACCTGGGCGCCTACGCGATGGCAGCAACGGTCGACTTCGGGGTGGAGGCCAAGCAACAGCTGCTCGACCTGCGCTCCGAGAACGCCCGCCTACGCCTCCTCGGCCGCCTGCTGCGCGCCGCGATCAAACGCATGGAACTCGTCGAGCTTGCCCACGAGCGCGCCAAATCCAACGGCAAGGTCCGACTCGTCTGATCAGGCGTTGTAGGCGATCATGGCGACGCCAAAGATCACGCAGTAAATCCCGAAGGGGTTCAGGTTGCCGCGCCGGAAGTAGCGGGTGAGGAAGTGGACGGTGAACACCGCGGCGATGGCGGCGAACACCGCGGCGATGACCGCTGCGCCGCGTATCCCGGCTCCGTTGGGTCCCGTGAGGTCCCCGACTTTGTAGACGCCGGCGGCGAGGATGATCGGCGTGGCGAGCAAGAAGCCGAGCCGCCCGGCGTCGTAGTTGTCGAGGCCGCGCGCGAGGCCCGCGGCCATCACGACCCCGTCCCGGCTGATCCCGGCGATGAGAGCGCTCGACTGAGCGAACCCGATCACCCCCGCCTCACGGTACTCGAGCGTGTCGAGGCGGCGACCGCCCTGTTCGTTGACTCCCTCGCGCTGGGCGATGGCCTGCACCTCGGAGCGGCGGCGCAGCCGTTCGGCGCCGAGCAGGATGAAGCCGTTGAGCACGAGGAAGATCGCCGCCACCTCCGGCTTGGCCGTGGCCACGCGCGCGGTGTGCTCGAGCAGGACGCCCATGATGCCGACGGGGATGGTCGCGGCGATGATCAGCCAGGCGAGCCGCTCGGTCGGCGTCTCGATCCGGCGCTTGCCCAGAGTGGCGAAGAAGGCCTTGATGATGCCCACCCAGTCACGCCAGAAGTAGATGAGGAGGCCGATGGCGCTGCCGACGTGCAGCATCACGATGAAGGCCAGCCACGGGGATTCGGTCTGCGACTGCCAGGCGACGATGTTGTTCCACCCGAACAAGTGGGGGAAGATCACCGTGTGGCCGAGGCTCGAGATCGGGAACAGCTCTGAGACACCCTGCAGGAGGCCGAGCACGATGGCCTGGAAGGTGCTGATGTGATGGGCGGTGGTGGCAGCGGTCGTGAGCACGGCGGCGAACGGTAGCGAGGCGAGGCGATCGGAGTATTCGCGTTCAGGCGCCGTTTATCTTGCAGGCGCCCTGTGCCTGAAGGACGAAGAGCTCGACCTGAGCCAACTCCGTGCGCGCGGTCGCTGCCGTGTCCGGGAAGGCGATCGTCCCGTCCTGGAGGCGGATCGTGTACCGGTAGACGCTGTCCGGCCGCTGCGGAAGCTCGAGCCCGGACTTGGCGTCGGAATCAAGCTTGGAGGCCAGATCCCGGGCCTGGAGGAGCAGGGGATCGGGCAGCGTCTGAGGCTTCGAGCCGTCGCAGGCGATCGTGCCGGAGTCGTTGACGAGGAGGGTCAGGGTGCCTCCGGCCCCGGCCCGCGTGAGCATGAAGAGGTCAGGGGCCTGGACGTTCAGGCCGCATCCGGCCGCGGCGAGCGCTGTCACAGAGATGAGCACGAGTATGAAACTTCTCACCGAGCCACCGGCACGGCAGCCCCACCCCGGCGCGGATCGCCGGCGCCGCGAAGCCGGCCCGCGGCATCGCGCTCGACCGCCTGGACACCGCCGAAGAAGAGGTTGAGCGCTCGGAAGCGGGCCAGAGCGGCGCCCGCCCGCTCCAGTCCCGCGGTCTCGACACCCGGCTCGACGTAAACGACGCCGTCCTCGAAGTGAGCACGCGGTGACTCGACGGCGTCGCGCACGTTCAGCCCATCGTCGATCACGCGAACAATCGTCTGGAGGATGGCCGAGCGGATCCGATTCGAGCCGGCGCTCCCGAGAACCAGCCGCGGCGTGCCGTCGCGGAGCACGATCGTCGGGGCCATCATGCTCGGCATCCGGCGGCCGGGCGGATAGCGATGGAAGCCGAGGGGGTTGAGGTCCTGCTCGCCGAGCATGTTGTTGAGATGAACGCCCGTGCCCGGGACGATCACGCCCGAGCACGATCCGTTGGAGCATGTCACCGAACACGCCCACCCCTCGGCGTCGAGCACCGCGATATGCGTGGTCGAGCCAAGACGCCCACTCGGACGCAGGAACCGCGTGGCGAAGGCCGGCTCGTCCAGACCCTCCAGGAATTCGGCCGTGCGCAGCCCCTGCGTGTGCTCCATCGCCGCCACGATCGCCTCGACGCTCGGCGGTCCCTCGCCCTCGTCGAGGAGCTGGAGGGCGCGGGCGATGAGGATGCCGCCCGCCGACGGAGGCGGGTTGGTCAGGACCTCGTGGCCGCGGTAGGCGACCCGGACCGGGTCGCGGTCGAGCGGCGCGTAGGCGCCCAGATCCGCGACCGTGAGCATCCCTCCACGCTCGCCGATCCACTCCGCGATGGCCGCGGCCACATCCCCCGTGTAGAAGGGCTCCGGCCCGTCGGTGGCGAGCCGCTCGAGCGCGTCGGCGAGCTCGGGCTGATACATGCGCTCCCCGGCGCGCAGAACCGAGCCCCTGGGGGCAAACAGCGCGGCCGCCTCGGGCGTCGAGAGGACGATCGGGGCCAGGATCTCCGCGATGTAGGCCTGCTGGCGGCTCAGCTCGACGCCCCGCCGCGCCAAGGACACCGCCGGCCCGACGAGCTCGCCGAGCGGCATGCTCCCGAAACGGGCGGCCGCCTCGCAGATGCCGGCCACGACGCCGTAGGTGCCGACCGAGGCGGCGCCGATGTTGAACACCTGGACGGCGTCGCCGAAGGACACGTCGACGGGCACGAGCTCGGCCCGGCCGGCCCGGTCGGCGCCGCGGCCCGGAGCCTCGATGAAGAAGTCGATGAGGACCGGCTCGCGCTCGGGATGGACGACGAGCATGTAGCCCCCCGCCCCGAGCCCGGTGAGCAGGGGCTCGCACACGCAGGAGACGAGGACCGCCCCGAGTGCGGCGTCGATGGCGTTGCCGCCGGCGCGCAGTACCGCGCCGCCCGCCTCGGCGCTGAGCGGATGGCCGGCGGCCACCACGCCGAGCTGCTGCCCGGGCACGGCCGCGGCGGCGATCGGTCCTACCTCCGCGGCATGAATTCCGGGACGTCCAACTCGCGGGCCGGGTTCTCCGCGCGCACGCGGCTGACCCGCGGCTCCCCCGCGGGCTCACGCAGCGGCTGCCGGCCGGACTCCGCGCGGGCGCCGAGCGTCGCCCCGTCGCGCTCACGCCGCGGCGGGCGGCCGTCACCGAAGCCGGTGGCCACGACGGTGACCCACACGTTGTCCTCGAGGTCCTCGTCGACCATGGCGCCGAAGATGATGTTCGCGTCGGGATGTGCGGCCTCGGCGACGGCCTTGGCCGCCTCGTTGACCTCCCACAGTGAGAGGTCTCGGCTGCCCGTGATCGAGAGCAGGATCGAGTGCGCGCCGTCCATGCTCGTCTCGAGCAGCGGCGAGGCCACGGCCTTCTCGGCGGCGTCGATCGCGCGACGGTCGCCCGTGCCCATCCCGATGCCGAGCAGAGCCGTTCCCGCACCCGACATGATCGTGCGCACATCGGCGAAGTCGAGGTTGATCAACCCCGGCAGCGTCACGAGATCCGAGATGCCCTGCACGCCCTGACGGAGCACGTCGTCGGCGACGCGGAAGGCCTCGACCATCGAGGTGCCGCGGTCGAGCACGGAGAGCAGTCGATTGTTCGGCACGACGATCAGCGTGTCGACCTCCGCCGCCAGCTCAGCGATTCCCGCCTCGGCCTGCTCGCGCCGTCGCGACCCCTCGAAATGGAACGGGCGTGTGACGATGCCGACGGTGAGTGCACCGACCTCGCGCGCGATCTGGGCCACGATGGGCGCGGCGCCCGTTCCGGTGCCCCCGCCGGCGCCGGCGGCGATGAACACCATGTCGGAGCCGCGGAGCAGGGCCTTGATGCGGTCGTACTCCTCTCGCGCGGCCTGGTGGCCTAGCTCGGGGTTCGAGCCCGAGCCGAGCCCGCGCGTGATGCGGTCGCCGATGTGCAGCGTCTGGTCCGCGGCCGACTGCTGGAGCGACTGCAGGTCGGTGTTGATGGCCAGGAACTCGACCCCGGCGATCTCGGCCTCGACCATCCGGTTGACGGCGTTGACGCCGGCGCCCCCGACACCGACCACGCGGAGCACGGGTGTGCCCGCGGGGGCGGGAGCGGCGAAGGACTCGGCCAGGCGGTCGCTACGGGCATAGACGTCGTGGACCGGCTCGGGGACGCGCGCCCTCCCCGCCGGGCGCTCGAGCACGTTCTCCGGTATGTCGGAGGAGAAGGCATGGCGCAAGCGCTCCTGGGGCGTCGGGATGCGCCGTTCCTCGGGCGGCTCGGGCTTGGAGGGTGCGGACAGCGACGGGTGCGGGACCGCGCGCCGCTCGGGCTCGAGCGGCGGGGCGGCTGGCGGCTCCGGCGCCGCCGCCTCGGGGGCGGTCTCCGGCGCGCTCGGCTCCGGGGCGCGCGGCGGCTCGCCACTGGCCGGCGTCGGCTCGGCGTCGTCGGCGGTCTTGCGGAAGAGGGCCGCGAGGGGACCCTCGCGCATGCTCGCGCGCTTACCGGTTGGCATGTGAGAGGACCTCCTTGGCGAGCTGCCGATAGGCGTGAGCGGCCAAACCGTCGGGATCGTACTTGAGCACGGACATGCCTTTGACGGGTGCCTCGGCAAAACGGATCGTCTTACGGATGCGCGAGGCGAACACGCGGTCCCCGAAGTTCTCCTCGAGCAGCTCGATCGCCTCCTTGGCGTGCAGCGTCCGAGCGTCCACGAGGGTGGGCAGGATGCCCTCGATGTCAACGTCCGGATTGAGGTTCTCGCGGATCATGGCAAGCGTGTTCTGAAGCTGAATCAGACCTCGCATCGACAGATACTCGCACTGGACGGGGACGATTACCTTGTGGGCGGCCGTCAGGGCGTTGATCGTCAGCAGGCCGAGGCTCGGCGGGGTGTCGATGAAGACGAAGTCGTAGTCCTCGTCCACGTCCCGCAGCGCCTTCTGCAGGGCGCGCTCGCGGCCGATCATCGTCGACATGGCGATCTCGGCGCCGGCGAGGTCGATCGAGGCGCAGGCGACGTCCACCTCACGCTTGCGGATGACCTCGCGGATGGAGATCTTGTGGACGAGCACGTCGTACATCGACTTCTCGAGGTTGTCGGGGTCGATGCCCTGGGACATCGTCAGGTTGCCCTGGGGGTCCATGTCGCAGCAGAGGACGCGATGGCCCTCCTCGGCGAAGGCCACGGCGAGGTTGAGCGTGGTCGTCGTCTTGGCGACGCCACCCTTCTGGTTGGCGAACGCAATCACCTTGGCGGTGGCCGTCACGGGACATCCCTCCGAGGGGTCGGGGCTCCGATGGGTCGGGGAGGCATACGCGCCTGTATTCGCAGCGGGGTGGCGAAATCCTCCGGACCGCCAACCTTTACCGTCCTTTTTGGCATGACCTCACGCGTGCTCCAAATCGGCGATGGCGGCGAGGCAGTGGTCGTCGTGGGCGTCGCGGAAACCGGGGGTGGTCACTCGCAGGACGATCGCGCGCGTCGCTTCGGGCATCTTGTCCGGTATGCGGAGAAGATGCCCAAAGCGACCCCGGGGCAGGCCCGAGGAGTCGCGATACAAGCGCCGCAGCAGCCCGAACCACCACCCCGGCCGGCGCCGTTCCTTGCCGCCGAACCACGACACCCCCCCGTCCGGCGCGCCAACCGAGACCCGCTGGCGGCGAGCCCCTGGCCACCCAGCCAGTATTTTCCGGCAACGTGGCCGGCCTCCTCGACAAGCGCCTGGTGTTCGTCACCGGCAAGGGGGGCGTCGGCAAATCGACGGTGGCGACCGCCCTGGGCATCCTGGGCGCCCGGCGCGGCCGCCGCACCATCGTTGCCGAGCTGGCCAGCCAGCGCCAGGTACAGCAGGTCTTCGGGGTCAACGGACACGAGCCGCCGGCGGCCGAGACGCACATGGAGCGCGAGGTCGAGCTCGACGACGGGCTGTTTGCCATCTCGATCGACCCCCAGCACGCCATGGAGGAGTACCTGACGCTCAAGGCGGGCGCGTTCGGGCATCTGCTCAGCTCGAGCCGCCTGTTCCACGCGTTCGCCATGGCCACGCCGGGCATGCGGGAACTGCTCAGCATCGGCAAGGTATGGGAGCTCGCCCAGGGGGAGCGACGCACCGAGGGGGCCGACGTGTACGACTTCGTCGTGGTCGATGCGCCCGCCACCGGCCACGGCGCGGCCCTCCTCCGGACGCCTCGCACGTTCGCCGACATCGCCCGGGTGGGGCCGATCGCCCGCCAGGGCCGGACGATCGCCAGCACGCTCGCCGATTCGAGCTTCACCGGCATCGTCGCCGTGGCCATCCCCGAGGAGATGGCGATCAACGAGACGCTGGCCCTGGCCGACGAGCTCGCCGACGAGGGACTCGCTCTCGATGCGGTCGTCGTCAACGCGCTCTACCCGGCGCGGTTCGCCGACCGCGATGTCACCAAGCTCGACAGGGCGCTCGCCGCCACCGACTCCCCGCTCGCCCGCACCGCTCTGCGCGCGGCCCTGTCCGAGCACGCGCGGGCCACCGGGCAGCGCGAGCAGGAGGCGCGCCTGCACGACGGCCTCGAGCTGCACCCCATCCAGCTGCCTTACCTGTTCTGCGACCGGCTCGAGCGGGAGCACCTCGACCAGCTGGCGGACCTCCTCGAGTCGCAGCTATGAGCATCGCCGAGATCCTCGACGGCAAGCGCATGTGCGTGTGCGGCGGCTCGGGCGGCGTCGGCAAGACGACGACGTCGGCCGCGGTCGCGCTCGGCATGGCCGCTGCGGGGGCGAAGGTGGCCGTGGTGACCATCGACCCGGCGAAGCGCCTCGCCAACGCCCTCGGACTCGAGGAGCTCGAGAACGAGCCGCGGCTCGTGCCGAGCGAGCGCATCGCCGGCGGGGGCCTCGAGATGAAGGGCGAGCTGTGGGCGATGATGCTCGACCCCAAGCGGACGTTCGACGAGCTGATCGACCGCGTCGCGCCCGACGCGGCGCGCGCCGAGGAGATCAAGGCCAACCGCGTCTACAGCGAGCTCTCGACGGCCGTCTCGGGCTCGCAGGAATTCACCGCCGTCTCCAAGCTCCACGAGCTCGGCAGCAGCGGCGAATTCGACCTGCTCGTCCTCGACACACCCCCGTCGCGCAACGCCCTGGACTTCCTCGACGCGCCTGGGCGGCTGTCCTCGTTCCTCGAGGGCCGAGCGCTGAAGGCGCTCACCGGCTCGACCGGCCTCGGGATGCGCATCCTCGGCCGGGGCGCCGCGCCGCTGCTGGCCGGCCTGCGGCGGGTCACCGGTGTCGATCTCCTCAGCGACCTGTCCACGTTCTTCGCGCTCCTCGGCGACATGACGACCGATTTCAGCGCGCGCGCGGAGGCCGTCGAGGCGATGCTTCGGGCGCCGACCACGGCCTTCCTCCTCGTGAGCTCGGCCCAGAACGAGCCGATCGACGAGGCCGTGTGGTTCGGCCGCACCCTCCAGGAGCACGGCTTTCCCTTCGCCGGCGTCGTGGTCAACCGCGTGCACCACGACCTGCTCGGCGACAACGAACCCGATCACGTCCTCGGTGCCCTGCGCGGCGTGCTGCCGGCCACGCTGGCCGCCAAGGTCGCGGACAACCTCGGCGATTACCACGTGCTCGCGCGTCGCGACCGCCGGAACATCGCACGGCTCGAGCGCGAGCTCGAGGGCCGCCCGCTTCTCCTCGTCCCCCACCTCGACGACGATGTCCACGACATCGAGGGCTTGCTGCGCATCCACCGGTACCTGTTCGCCTCAGAGGCGCAACGCCGGCGGTTGATCGCCGACGTGGTCGCCTGACCCGGCCGAGAGGGACGAAGATCACCCGCCGGGGTGGTCCTCCTGCTCGCGCAGGCGCCTGCGGGCCTCATCGATGGCGCTCAGCGCCTCCTCCACGTCGGCCCAGCCTCCCACCTCGGAGTGGCGATCCTCGTCGAGATCCTTGTAGACGGTGAAGAAGTGCGTGATCTCGGCCCGCAGCTGAGCCGGCAGGTCGTCGATCCGCTCCAGCCAGTTCCAGCCCGGATCGTTGAGCGGCACGCACAGCACGTGGTCGTCGGGGCCCTTCTCGTCGGCCATCTTGAACAGCCCGACGGGGCGTACGGGCACGAAACAGCCGGGGAACGTCGGCTCCGAGACGCACACGAGGACATCGAGCGGATCGCCGTCCGGGGCCAGTGTGTCCGGGATATAGCCGTAGTCGGTGGGATAGACGACCGACGCGGAGACGAAGCGGTCGAGCTTGATCCCTCGTAGCTCCGGGTCGTACTCGTACTTGTTGCGGCTCCCCTTGGGGATCTCGACGACGCAGACGAGCGGGTCGGCGGCCATCAGCTCATCCCGCCGCGCATGACGGCCAGGCAGGCCTCGCACGCGGGCCAGGGTGGGTTCCAGGGGTATCCGGCCACGTCCTTGCCGCAGAGCGCAGTGTCGGGATCCTCCTGGGTGACGATGTGGCACAGCTCCTCGAACCCCTCGTCGTTGAACCGCGGCACGTTCGTGCAGGCGGGATGGACGTTGGGCAGGACGGTCGGGGCACGCGCCGGTTCGGGCACGGGCAGGAGGATAATCGCCCGCCGCGCTCAGGCCACTTCGATGCCCTGGCGGCTGAGCCATGCCGCCACTGGGGCCGGCGGATGGGCGTGAAATTCGGCCCGGGCGGCGAGGCGGAGGAGCTCAGCAGGCGGCGCCCCGACTTCGTCGCGCCGATGGGCCAGGTAGGTGATGACGGCGCGGGCCATCGTCATGGCCGGATCGTCCTCGTCGAGCTCCGCCGGCCCGAGGCCGGCGTCGAGATGCTCCTCGATGTCCTCGACGGCGCTGACCGGCTCATCGTCGTCGCCGAAGCGGGTCAGGAGGTCCTCCAGTCCGGGACTCGAACCGTCGTCGCATACCTCGACGGCGACGCGAACGACTTCGGACACGGTCACTGGTTGCGGATCGGTGGGCATTGGTCGTGCTGTACCCGGGGTTCGGCGGGCGGAAAACCGAGCCCGGATACAGAACGAGCGGGCCGACGCCCGCTCGATTCTGTGGTCGCGCTCCCCCTGACTGCTAGAGAGCCCCAGGACTTACGTGTTGAGCCTGGCGGCAAAACACTCCCGGCCCCCGCGGGGACCGAGTAGGGAGCGGCCGTGTATAAGCCTAACGCCAGGACTAGGGGGCCGGGGCGGCGGCCGCGTCGGCCAGCAGCTCGTCGGCGAGTCCGCGGACATCGGCCCCGAGATGGCCGCAGAGTACGTCGCGGAGAATCGCCCGCAGATGCTCGGCGAGCTCGACCACAAGCGCGTCCACACCCGGCTCGGGCGCGGCGAGCCCGGCGATGACGGCGTGCTCGAGATCCGCGGCCCGCGCGGTGCGCTCGGCCATGGCGGCCCGATCCTCGGGCTGTGCGCAGACCGCCGCCAGCCGCCCCGGCAGCCGCCCGCTCTGCGGTCCCTCGGGCTCGAGCAGGGCGCGCAGGGCGAGCAGGAAGTCGGTCAGAGCCTCGAAGGGGACGATCCGCTCGCACCCCATCTCGAACCGCGCCAGCGACCAGGCGATCTCGCCGCCGCTCGGCGCACGGCGGACGACGAGGCTGTGGAAGGCCCGGAGCTCATCCTCCTGGTCGGGAGAGATGAACGTGAGCGAGCGAGGACGGCCGCTGCCGCCCAGGGCCACCGGCCGCCAGGCGCCATCGTCGCTCCGCGTCCAGGCGAGCGGGCCGAGCGCGTAGCCGCCGCGCTCGAACAGCCGGATGGCCGTGAGCAGCCGCCGGAAGCCGATCCGCGCGGCCGAGAGCGGCGGCCGGGACGTCCGTTCCTCGATCACCGTGAGCGTGGCGAGCACATGCGGCTCCCGCGTCTCCCCCCACACCGCCTCGTGGGGAGCGCCGTCGAGGCAGTCGCCGCGGACGAGCGCGAGCCCGTCCCCGAGGGGCAGTTCGCGAGTCCCGTGGTCGAGGGCAAGCCCGAGCAGCGGGGCGATGATCGTCGTCGTGCGCAGGCCCTCGTAGAGCGAGAGCTCGAGCTCCGCATACGCCGTCTCGAAGCGCTCGCGCTCGAACCCGAACCGGCTGCGTTGATCGAACACGCGGGCCAGGAAAGCCCGGAGAGCCAGATCGGCGCGGTCCCGTGGCTCCGCGGGCATCTGCGCTTCTCCGCACCGGTGCAGATAGGCCTCGGTCTCCTGCAACGCGCCGAGCGCGCTGACCGCCGGCGCGTAACTCGCGAGTCCGCTGATCGCAGGGAGGTGCTCGCCGATGAACCGGCCGGTCAGCGGCCGGTAGCAGTACAGCGGCGCGCTCCCCCCGGGTTCGACCACGAGCTCGAAGGGGATCTCGGCCCCCCTCTCGGCCTCGGCGGCGAGCCGCGCCGCAGCGTCGGCCGTGAACGCCTCGAGGATCGTGTGAAGGGACGGGTTGCGCACGTCGAGCACGTTCGCCCTGCTCCCCGGTTGTCCTGCCCGCTTGGGTGATCAGCCGGAGGCTTCGATCTCCGCCAGGTGGGCGACGTTGCGCGCATCGTCCGTCTCCTGGCTGGCCGCGGCGCCGAACCAGGCGTCGAGGATCTCTCCGAGCACGGCCGGCGAGGTCAGCCGCAGGCTGAGCGCCAGGACGTTGGCGTCGTTCCAGCGCCGCGCGCCGGCCGCGGTCTGGGCGTCGGCGCAGAGCGCCGCGCGGACCCCCGGAACCTTATTGGCGGCGATCGACGCGCCGGTGCCCGTCCAGCACGCCACGATGGCCTGGTCGGCGCGGCCTTCGGCCACCTCGCGGGCCGCGCGCTCGCTGGCCCAGGCCCAGTCTGGCCGATCGTCCTCGCGATAGGCGCCGAAGAGCGAGAGCTCGAGGCCGCGACGCGCGAGCTCGTCGCGCAGCTCGGCGGCCACGCCGGTCAGCTCATCGGCTGCCAGCGCGATTCGCATCGCCACCGGGTCGCGGGTCAGACGCCGACGGCGATCGGCTCGCGCTCGCCCGCCGGCTCGGCCTCGACCTCGGCCGGGTCACACCCCAGCCACTGCCGGCCGTAGTACCGCATGTCCTCGATCAGCGGGACAAGGGCGCGGCCCTTGTCGGTGAGCGCGTACTCGACGCGCGGTGGCACCTCGGGATAGGTCTGCCGCTCTACGATGCCCTCCTCTTCGAGGGCGCGCAGGCGCAGGGAGAGCGTTCGCGGGCTGATGCCCCGCAGCGAGCGCTCCAGCTCGCAGAACCGCGAGCGGCCGTCGGCCAGGTCGCGGATGACGAGCAGGGTCCACTTGCCGCACACGATCTCGGCCGTACGGCACACCGGACATGAATCATTCGAAGCCATCAGATGGCCCATGTTAGCGCAATGCTTCACCAAGTGAAGCTATGCAGCGAGTCCGGGCGGCGCCGTCGACACGGTCGGGCGCGGACCCGGTGTGGGCTGCGGCGGCTCGGGCGAGGGCCGTGCGCCCGGGTCGGGCGTGTGGCGCTGTGTGGCGTCGCCGAGGTCGTCCATCGAGGTCGCCGTGCGGCCGTCGCCGGCCACGAGGAGCTTGAAGTCATGTGGGCTCGAGGCGACGCGGAGGGCATCCTCCATGGCCACGCGGCCGGCCTGGAAATGCCTGAGCAGCGCCTGGTCGAACGTCTGCATGCCGTAGTAGGACCCCTCGGCGATGACCTCGCGCAAGCGATCGGTCTGATCGGGGTCGAGGACCATGTCGCGCGCCCGGCCGGTCATGCGCAGGATCTCGCACACGGCCACGCGGCCGGAGCGGTCCGGCGTGGGGACGAGCCGCTGAGAGACGACGCCGCGCAGTGTGCCAGCGAGCATCGCGCGGGCCTGGCTCTGCTCGTGGGGCTGGAAGAAGTCGATGATGCGGTTGATGCTCTCGGGCGCGTCGAGGGTGTGGACGGTCGAGAGGACGAGGTGGCCGGTCTCCGCGGCGGATAGCGCGGTGCGGACCGTCTCCTCGTCGCGCATCTCGCCGATGAGGATGACGTCGGGATCCTGGCGCAGCACCCGGCGCATGGCCCGGGCAAACGAGCCCGTGTCGTTACCCACCTCGCGCTGGTTGATGATCGCGGTGTGATCGCTGTGCAGGTACTCGATCGGATCCTCGATCGTGACGATGTGGCACGACTTCGTCTTGTTGATGTGGTCGATGATCGCGGCGAGCGTCGTCGACTTGCCCGAGCCGGTGGTCCCCGTGAGGAGGATCAGACCGCGCTCCTCCTCGGCGAGATCGGTGATCGCCGTGGGCAGGCCGAGCTGGCCGATCGTCTTGACGCCGTAGGGAATGACGCGGGCGACGATCGAGACCGAGCCGCGCTGGCGGAAGGCGTTGATGCGGAAGCGGGCGAGGTCCTCGACCGCATAGGCGAAGTCGACTTCGTTCTCGGCGTCGAACTCCCGAAGCTTCTCCGGATCGCTGCCCAGCATCTCGCGAAGCACGGCGTCGGTGTCCTCCGGCTGCATCGGCTCGTACTGCGTGAGCGGCGTCAGGTCGCCCTGGATACGGGCGAGGGGCCGGGACGGCACCTTGAGATGAAGGTCCGAGCCCTCCTTCTCGACGATGTAGCGAAGCGCGTCTTCGAGAACGAACATTGCCAAGCTCATCGGCGCGGCGCAGCCGCGCCTTGAGCCCTGGCAGATCAGCCCGTCATTGGTCGGGCGCGGCTACGCCACGTCGCGTAGCTTCTGCGCCTCGGCGAGAGACTGGAGCTTCTTCAGCGACTGGTTCTCGATCTGGCGGATCCGCTCGCGCGTGACGTTGAAGGTTCGGCCGACCTCGTCGAGGGTTCGCGGATGCTCGCCGCCCAGCCCGTAGCGGAGCTCGAGCACGCGCCGTTCGCGGTAGCTGAGATTCTCCAGGGCCTCGCGCAGCGCTTCCTTGGTGAGGATTTCGGCCGCCCGCTCGTAGGGCGACTCGGCCCGCTCGTCGGCGATGAACTGGCCGAACTCGGACTCCTCCTCGTCGCCCACCGGCTTCTCGAGCGAGACCGGCGCCTGGGCGGAGCGCTTGATCGACTCCACCTCCTCGGGCTCGATGCCGGTGACCTCGGCGATCTCCTCCGCCGTGGGTTCACGCCCGAGCTCGGTGACGAGCTTGCGCTCGGCCCGGCCGATCTTGTTCAGCTTCTCCACGACGTGAACCGGAATGCGGATCGTGCGGGCCTTGTCGGCGAGGGCCCGGGCGATCGCCTGACGGATCCACCAGGTCGCGTAGGTGGAGAACTTGAAGCCCTTGCGATAGTCGAACTTCTCCGCCGCGCGCACGAGGCCGAGGGTCCCCTCCTGGATGAGGTCGAGGAAGGGCAGCCCCTGGTTGCGGTAGTTCTTGGCGATCGAGACGACGAGGCGCAGGTTGGACTCGACCATCTTCTGCTTGGCATCGAGGTCGCCGCGCTCGATCCGCTTGGCCAGGTCGACCTCCTCCTGGGCGGTGAGCAGCCGGACCTTGCCGATGTCCTTGAGGAAGAGCTGCAACGAGTCGGTGGTCATGTCCGGCTTGAGATCGAGCGCGGTCTTCGCCTTGCGGCGGCCGCCTCGCTTGTCCGGAGCGCGCTCCACCTCAGCAGCTGCGAGGGCCGGGTCGAGCTCCTCCACGAGCTCGATCTCCGCGCGCTCGAGGAACCCGTGGAGTTCCTCGACGTCTGCTTCGTCGAGATCGAGCTCGCCGACCGCGGTGGCGATCTCGGCGTAGGTCAGTACGCCGAGCTGCTGACCGCGGTTCACGAGGCCCTTGATCTCTTCGAGTTCCTGCAGATCCGCTACTGACATCTCATTCCCGTTTTCGTCGTCGGCACCGGGCTCGGCCGGCGCGCGCTGGAGGAACCTCTGCGGCAACGGTAGCGCGCTGAGCGCGCAGACCCGCTACTCAAACATACCCAACCTACTATAGGCGCTATTTTTGAAGTCAAAAGGGCACAGGGCGTGTGGCGCCCGGCTTTCGGGCCGACTCGGTTCGGCCCGCGGTGCCACACTCGTGACACCTCTCCTGGAGAGCTATACGTGGATCGCTCGGACTCGTTTCAACGTGCAAGAAAAAGTTTTTTCTCCCGGGCTCGACGGATAGCGCAGCCATTCCCTGCGCCCGGCCCGGCCGCGCCAGAATAGGAGTAGCTCGGACATGCATCTGCATACGCACGACACCCGCGCACGTTCATGACTGAAGAAACCCGCAAACCCCCCCGGGCAAACGGCGGCCGGCCCGCCGAGGTCCTGACTGCACTGCCGCGCTCGCGCCCGCACCGGCGCAGCGAGAAGCGGGCAACCGCCGCGGCGAAGACGGTCCAGGCGCCCGCGGGGATGCAGGCGAGGCCCGGGGCCAAGCCGGGGCCCGCGGCCAAGCCGAAGCCGGCGGCCGGGCCGAAGGCCGCCGCGCCCAAGCCGAGGCCCGCGGCCAAGCCGACGGCCGCCGCGCCCAAGCCGAAGGCCGCCGCAAGCAAGCCGAAGGCCGCCGCGACCAAGCCGAGCGCCGCCAAGCCGGGCGCGGGCGCCAAGCGGGTGTCCCGCGCCCCCCGCGCCGCCACGCTGCGCCAGCCGCCGCAGCCCCGCGGTCTTCCGCCCCAGCCCGAGTCCCGCAAGCGTGGAGGGCAGCCACGGTCGGACATCCTCTCCACGGCTGTGCAGGCCGCGGCCGAGCTGACCGAGATCGGGCTCTCGGCGGGCGCCCGGGCGCTGCGCCAGGCGGTTTCGCGCTTGCCGCGTCCCTAGTGCGGGGCGCCGGGTCCGGGTCTGCGCGTTTCTGCAAGCGATCTTGCATATACTGCCGCGCCAAGCCGAGCGACCCCCCGTCCGCGGAGGGTCGGCGGGGGACCCACTTGCGGCCTTCGGGTCGCAGGGGCGAATCGATCCGGTAAAGGAACGTAGCGCGAGAGCGCGAGCCCGTCAGCTCACCCCGTAGGCCCACAGCCAACCATGCGGAGCATGCCTACGTGAGCCGTCGCGCAGTTCTCAACGCAGCAGCCGTCCTGAGCGCACTTGCCGGTGCGCTGGCCGTGCCGGCCGCTGGTCTGGCGTCCTCGGGCCCGGGATCGGGCTCGGGGGGCAGTGGCCTCGCTCCCTCGCCATCGCCGCTGAGCGCGTCCCACGCGCCCAACCAGGCTCCCATCTCGGGGAACGGCAACGCGCTCGTGACCGCGACCGGTGGCGGGATCACGATCACGAGCCGGGCCTCGGCTCTGCTGCACGGGTCGCTGCACCTCACCGGTCAGGTCGCCGGCGGGCAGGGCGAGACGGTGGAGATCGAGCGCCTCGGGCGCGAGACGCGCGACCGCTGGGCGGCGACCGTGCACGCCCAGATCACGAGCGACGGCACGTTCGGGGCGGTCTGGCACGTCAACCACATCGGGCGCTTCCGCTTCCGGGCGGTCCTCGTCTCGAGCGGGACCTCGCAGGCCGCGAGCGCCTCGCCCACGCTCACCATCACGGTGTACCGCCCGTCGGTGGCCACGATCTACGGCCCCGGCTTCTACGGCAACCGGACGGCGTGCGGAGAGAAGCTTGGACGCCACACCCTCGGCGTCGCCAACCGCACCCTCCCGTGCGGCACCGAGGTCGCCCTCTACTACAACGGCCGCACCCTCACCGTCCCGGTCATCGACCGTGGGCCCTACGCCAACGGCGCCGACTGGGACCTCACCACGGCGACGGCCAGCCGCTTGGGAATGCAGGAGACCGAGACGGTCGGCGCCGTCTCGCTCCCCGCGGGCACGCCCTCCGCCGGGTAGCCGCGGGCCTCAGCTCGCGTCGGGCGGGTCGTTCGCGCCCATCGGCGATCCGCTCGCCGCCGCCGCGAAGGCCGACTCCTCGGCCGCCTCGAGCATCGAGTCGGTGTCGTGGGCGTCCTCGCCGAGCACGGCGACCCCGATGGTCACCGTGAGGGGCGCGCCGCTCAGAGAGTCGGCCGCCTGGACGGCCTCGGCGATCCGCTGCCCGAGCGCCGCCGCGCCGGCCCGCGCGGTGTCGCGCGCGATCACCCAGGCGCGGGCATCCGCCTCGCTGGCCAGCAGGTCCTGACGGCGGAGCACGCTGCGCACGGCCTGGGCGAAGCGCCCGAAGGCCGCAGTCACGTCGCCCCCCGCTCCCGCGGCGAGGAGCCGCTCGCTCTCCGCGAGCTCGACGAGGAGCAGGGACAGCGGCGCCCCGCTGCGCCGGCTGCGCATGACCTCCTCCTCGAGGGCCGCGACCCACAGTGCCTCGTCGCCCCCCGCGCGCGCCGAGGCGACGGGCGGCGGCGGCTCGGGGACCGGGCGCAGCGGCCCGAGCTCGGTCGCCGCCGGCGCAGCGGGATCGGGCACGCCCGAGGGCGGTGGGGGCTCCGGAGGCGGCGCGGGGGCGGGCGGCGGCTCGGGCTGAAAGGCATGGGGCGATGCCGTCGGGGCCTGGCCGCTCAGACGGCGCACGGCCGCGGCGCGCACGAGCTCGGTGGCGGCGGCCAGCCGCTCGGACAGCTCATAGATCTGCTCGGGCTCGGGGTCGCGCAGCTCGCCGCGCAACGCGCTCCAGAGCACGCCGTGGAGCGCGTCGACGGCCACGAGCGCCCGGTCGGCCGAGCCCGGGCCGCCCCCGAAGTCACCGCACGAGGAGACAAGGGGCTCGAGCACCCCGCCCAGCTCCAGGCGCCCGAGGTCGCGATCGTCGCTCAGCGCGCGCAGGATTGCCGCGCAGATCCGCGGCCCGTCCGCGGCGATCGAGCTGGCGAGAACGGCCGCCGCATCCTCGAGCGGCACGCCCTCGAGCAGGGCGAGGAGCCAGCCTTTGGCCAGCGCTTCCGTGCGCGGGAGAAGTTCGTCGATCGGCGCATCGGCGACTGGCCGCGCCCGCCGCCGCCGTGGTGGCCGTGTCTGCATCGGATGCCTTTTATCACGCGGGTCAGTCGGTTTAAGCAGGTTTGGCGCTGGACGGGACCCACGGCCGCCCTCCGCGGGCCGCGAAAATGTCGGAATGCCCCACCAGCTCATCTCGATTAACGAAGCCCGCGACCGTGTTCTTCGCGCAGTCTCACCGCTGCCCTCCGAGCCCGTGGCGCTGCTCGACGCGCTCGGCCGTGTCCTCGCTCGGAATGTCCACGCCCTCGCCGATACCCCGTCATTTCCCTCCTCCGCCATGGACGGGTACGCGGTGCGAGTGGGGGCTGCCGACCGCGAGCTCGAGATCGTGGGCGAATCGCGCGCGGGACGGCCCTCGCCGGTCGGCGTCGGCCCCGGCCAGGCCGTGCGCATCTCCACCGGCGCCGCCGTGCCCGACGGCGCGGAGGCGGTGCTGCGCCAGGAGGACGCCGTGCGCGACGAGGGGCGGATCGTCGCGCGCGCCGCGGTCGAGCCCGGCGAGCACGTGCGTTGGCCGGGCGAGGACATGCGCGCCGGCACCGAGATCCTCCGGGTGGGCACGCGCCTGGGGCCGGCCGAGCTTGGCGCCGCCGCGGCCGCGGGGGCCGGCGAGCTCGAGGTGGCGCGCCGGCCGCGCGTCAGCGTGCTCTGCACCGGAGACGAGCTGCGCGAGCCGGGAACGCCGCTGGGTCCGGGTGAGATCCACAACTCGAACGCGCCCATGCTCGTGGCACTCGCGCTCCGCGCCGGGGCGCAGGCCGGAACCGCACGGCGGCTGCCCGACGATCGCGCCGAGACGACGCGGGCGCTGTCCGAGGCCATCGCCGAGGCGGACGTCGTGCTCGTCTCCGGCGGTGTCTCGGTCGGGCCGCATGATCACGTCAAGCCGGCGCTCCTCGGACTCGGCGCCCAGGAGCGATTCTGGGGCGTCTCGCTGCAACCGGGTAAGCCGACGTGGTTCGGCAGCCTCGGCAAGACGCTCGTGTTTGGGCTCCCCGGAAATCCAGTCTCGGCCTACGTGACGTTCGTGCTCTTCGCCGCCCCGGCCCTCGCCGCCCTCCAGGGCGGGCGCCCGGCCGGGCCAGCGCGTCACGCCATGCTCGGCGCGCCCTCGGCCCGCAACCGCCAGCGGGAGCAGGCCATCCGGGTCCGGCTGGAGGAGCGCGACGGCCGGCTCATGGCAATTCCCAACGGCCCGCAGGGGTCGCACATCGTGACCTCGCTGCTCGGCGCGGACGCGCTCGCGCTCATCCCCGCCGGCGATGGCGTGGCTCCCGAGGGCGAGCCGGTAGCGCTGATCGCTCTCGACGGCTGAAGCCTCGCGGTTTCGGGCACAATCGAGCCCATGGTCCAGCTCGGCGTCGTCGTCGTGTCGATCGCCCTGGTGCTGATCGGCCGCCGCGCCCGTCGCGGCCGCCTTCCCGCCCGCGCGGTCATCGTCTCGCCCCGCCAGTCGACCTCGATCGCACGCGACGGCGCGGTGCGTTCCGTGCAGTCGGCGGAGCTCACCCTTCCCCGGGAGGACCTCGACCGCCTGTGGAACGCCGAGAACCTCGAGAACCTCGCGCGCACATACTGGCGCTTCCTCTCCCGCGTCACGCTCGGATTCATCCGCGTCGCCTACGGAGCCAACGAACGCTCCGTCGTCTTCCTCGGGCGCCCGCTTACGCTCCTGCGCTTCGAGGCACCCGAGTACGAGATCGCTTCCGACCACGGCAGCGTCCGCTGGTCGATCAGCGATGGGCTCCTCGTCGCCCGCCCGGGTCGCGGGTGCGGCTTCCTCTCCATCGAGGTGCGGCGGCTCGATG
Organism: uncultured Solirubrobacterales bacterium; assembly: GCA_963795525.1. GTDB lineage: Bacteria > Actinomycetota > Thermoleophilia > Solirubrobacterales > Solirubrobacteraceae > Palsa-465. The sequence continues at coordinate 566,471 of CAWCIA010000003.1, read as the reverse complement.
GCCCGGCGCAGGCCCCGGAGAGCAAGCTCCTGATCGAGGTCGAGGTGGCGAACTTCTACCCCGCCATCGCGGCCGGATTCAGCACCCCGGTGTACGAGCTCACGCAGTCCCTCGTCCACGTCCTCGTGACCCATGGCTTCCTGCGCTCTCTGGCCAACCTCGATTTGGCGCAGTCCAAGGTCGGCCGGCTCGCGCCGCCGGTCACCGACCAGACCGCGGACGCCCACCCCGAGCCCGAAACTACCCGTAGCGCACGCCTGTGAGCGTCCGGAGCTTGCTCCGGTCGTGGCGGCCGAAGATCCGGCGCACGGTGCCTGAGCGCGAGCGCATGACGAGCGATTCGGTGCTCGCGCCGCGGCCGCCCTGGTAGCGCACGCCCTGGAGCACGTCGCCGTCCGTCACGCCAGTGGCCGAGAAGAAGACGTCCTCGCCCGTGACCAGGTCATCGCAGGTGAGGACGCGCTCGAGGTCGTAGCCGGCCGCCCGGGCCGCCTCGCGCTCGCCGTCGTCGCGCGGCCACAGGCGGCCGAGCAACTGGCCGCCGATGCACTTGACGGCCGCAGCCGAGATCACGCCCTCCGGCGTCCCGCCGATCCCCCACAGGAGGTCGACGGACGAGTTCTCGCTGACCGCGAGGAGCGCCGCCGAGACGTCGCCGTCGAGGATGAGGCGCACCCGAGCCCCGGCCTCGCGGACCTCGCGCATCGCCTCGTGATGGCGCTCACGGTCGAGCATGACGACCATCACGTCGCGGATGTCGATGCCCTTGCGCTCGGCGATGAGCGCGAGCGTCTCGGGGAGCGGGCGGTCGAGATCGAGAAGGTCGGCGATCTCGGGTCCGCCGGCGATCTTCTCCATATACACGCACGGCCCGGGGTCGAACATCGTGCCGCGCTCGGACAGCGCGATGACGGCGAGGGCGCTCGGCATACCCAGCGCGGTCAGGCGCGTCCCCTCGAGCGGATCGACGGCGATATCGACCTGGGGCGGGGAGCCGTCCCCGATGTGCTCGCCGTTGTAGAGCATGGGCGCTCTGTCCTTCTCCCCCTCCCCGATGACGACGACGCCGTCCATGGACACGGAATCGAGGACGTTGCGCATCGCATCGACGGCGGCCTGGTCGGCCCCCTCCTTGTCGCCACGCCCGACCATGCGGGCGGCGGCGAGGGCGGCGGCCTCGGTGACGCGGACGAGTTCGAGTGCGAGGTTGCGGTCGGGCCGCACGTTGGCCTGCTGGCTGTTCACATGACCCCCGGGGGCTTGCGCCGGTTGGCGCTTTCCTTCGTGCGCCAGACCGAACCGATCAGGATGAGCACGCCTGCGCCGAGCGCCAGCCACCAGCCGTAGCTGAGGCCGATCTCCCCGCGGGGATTGCCGGGCTTGTCGAGGATCCCGACGAACACCGTCAGCGTGAGCGCGACGAGCGCGGTCACGGCGGTCAGCTCGCCGCGCGGCCAGGACAGGGCGTGGCCGCGGAGGATGATGTAGGCGAGGATGAGCGGGGCCACCGCCGCCACGAGCAAGAGGAAGCGCACGACGGGCAGCGACTGCCAGCCGGTGCAGCCGGAGTCCGGGCCCTTGCAGTCGTAGAGAGTGGTGTGCGCGTTGCCGAGGTCGAACCAGCGCAGAAACAGCGATACCGCGACGAGCACCCCGCCGATGACGGCGATCAGCTCGCCGCGGTCGAGCTCCCTGAAGTGCATCGGCGGGCAGCGTAGCCGGTTTGGCCTACCGCCGGGGCACTGCCCGGGACGGGCCGGCTGGTAGGTTCGCGGGCATGAGCGCGCCGTCGTCCTCCACCCCCGAGCTCGCCTACCGTCGGCTCCTTCCCACCCCGGGAACGGTGAGCGCCGAGCAGGCGCTCGGTGCGCTCAACCCGGTGGCGCACGCGCACCGCGACCGCCCCTACGCCCTGGTCAACTTCGTGGCCAGCGTCGACGGCCGCGCCGCCTTTCAGGGCCGATCCGCCCCGCTGAGCGACCCCGGTGACCGGGCCATGTTCCACGGCCTGCGCGAGTGCGTGGACGCGGTCTTCGCCGGCACCGGCACGCTCCGCGCCGAGCGCTACGGCCGTCTCGTCCCCGATCCGCAGAGGCGCCGCCGCCGGACCGAACGCGGTCTCGCACCGGACCCCCTGGCCTTTGTCATCACGCGCAGCGGCGAGGTCCCATTCGACATCCCGCTCTTCGCCGATCCCCACTCCCGGGTGGTCATCTTCGGCCCCGGGCCGCTCGCGCTGCCGCCCGCCGAGGCGCGCGTGGAGACGGTCGCTCTCGATCCGGGCGAGCTCACCCTGACGACCGTGCTCCGGCGGCTGCGCTCGGACTACGACGTGCGGGCGCTGCTGTGCGAGGGCGGCCCGACCGTCTTCTCCTCCCTCCTGCGCGAGGACCTGGTCGACGAGCTCTTCCTCACCGTCTCGGCCCATCTCACCGGGGGCGGCGCCGAGCCGACTCTGACCAGCGGCCCCGAGCTCCCGGACCCGGCCGACCTCGAGCTCGTCTCGGTCCTCGAACGCGAGGGAACGCTGTTTCTCCGCTACGCGCGGGTCGGGGCGGGAGCCGGGCCCATGCGGCTGCAAGAATCGGCAGATGCCCTCAGCAGCGGCGACGACTCCTGAGCAGGCGGCGACCGAGATGCTGGCGGAGGCGCGGGAGCGCACGCTCGCGCTCGTCGCCGCCGTGAGCGACGCGGATCTCGTACGCGTGCACTCCCCGCTCATGAGCCCGCTCGTGTGGGATCTCGGGCACATCGCCGCCTTCGAGGACCTCTGGCTCGTGCACCGCTACGGCGGCCGTGCCCTGCTGCGCGAGGACCTGGCCGACGTCTACGACGCGTTCGAGACGCCCCGCGCCGGTCGCGGCGAGCTCCCGATGCTCGGCCCGGAGGCGGCCCGCGAGTACATGTCGGTGGTGCGGGCGCGCTCGCTCGAGGTGGTGAGCGCGCGCGGCGTGGGCGACGGACGGCTGCACGAGATGGTGCTCCGCCACGAGCACCAGCACAACGAGACGATGCTGCAGACGCTCCAGCTCGCCGCCCTCGACGGGTACTCCCTCCCGGGGGCCGCGCCACGGCGGTCGCTCGACGGCGTCCCGCCACTCACCGGCCTGGAGCTCGTCGAGGTCCCCGGCGGCCCGTGCACGCTGGGGGCGCAATCCACAGAGTTCGCCTACGACAACGAGCGCCCCCGCCACCGGACCGACGTCCGAGGGTTCCTGATCGGGCGCGCTCCGGTCACCAATGCGAGCTTCCTGACCTTCGTCGAGGGCGGCGGATACGAGCGCCGGGAATGGTGGTCGGATGAGGGCTGGTCCTGGAAGGAGCAGTACGACATCACGAGGCCGGGTGGCTGGAGTGCGGATCTGGCCGCGGAGCGGCGCGTCGACGGGCTCGTGCCGCTGCACCCCGACAGGCCCGTGGTCCACATCTCCTGGTTCGAGGCCGATGCCTTCGCGCGCTCGCAGGGGGCCCGGCTGCCGACCGAGGCCGAGTGGGAGAAGGCCGCGACCTGGGACCAGGAGCGTCAGACGGCTCGGCCCTTCCCTTGGGGAGACGAGCCGCCGGTGCCCGGAGTCCACGCCAATCTCGACCAGCTGGGCGGTGGGCCGGCGCCGGCCGGCGCCAACACGGCGGGGAGCTCGCCGTACGGCGCTCTGGCGATGATCGGCGACGTGTGGGAGTGGACGGCAAGCGCGTTCACGGGATATCCCGGCTTCCACGCCGATCCCTATCCCGAGTACTCGGAGGTGTTCTTCGGCACCGAGTACCGGACGCTCCGTGGCGGCTCGTGGGCCACCCGGGCCCGCGTGGCCACCCCGACGTTCCGCAACTGGGACTTTCCCGAGCGGCGGCAGATCTTCGCCGGCGCGCGGCTCGCGCGGGATCGCTGACGCTAGGTAGGGTTCGCGCGATGCGAATCGAAGGCAGCAGCGCGCTCGTGGCCGGCGGTGCCTCGGGCCTCGGAGCGGCGACGGTGCGACGGCTGCACGCTTCGGGCGCCCAGGTCGTGATCGCCGATCTCGGCGAGGAGAACGGCCGGGCCCTGGCGGCTGAGCTCGGCGGGGGCGCGACCTTCGTGCGCGCCGACGTGACCAGCGAAAGCGATGTCGCCCACGCCGTCGAGCGAGCCGCGGCCGCACCCGGGGGTCTGCGCATCGCCGTCAGCTGCGCCGGGATCGGCTGGGCCGAGCGCGTCGCACGCCGCCGCGGACCGCACGCGCTGGAGCCCTTCGAGCGCGTCATCGCGGTCAACCTCATCGGCACGTTCAACGTCCTGCGCCTCGCCGCCGCCGCCATGGTGCAGGCCGAGCCCCTCGGCGAGGGCGAGCGCGGGGTGTGTGTCAACACGGCGTCGATCGCCGCCTTCGACGGGCAGATCGGGCAGCTCGCCTACTCGGCCTCGAAAGGCGCGATCGCCGGAATGACGCTTCCCGCGGCGCGCGATCTCGCCGACGCCGGCGTGCGCGTGTGCACGGTCGCCCCGGGCACGTTCGATACCCCGCTGCTGGCCGGCCTGCCCGCGCCGGCGCGCGAGGCGCTGGCCGCCGGCGTCCCGTTTCCCCGCCGTCTCGGCCGGCCCGATGAGTTCGCCGCGCTCGTCGCCCACATCGTCGAGAACGAGATGCTCAACGGCGAGGTGATCCGCCTCGACGGCGCCCTGCGGATGCCTCCGCGTTGAGAATGCGCGGCGGGGCTCAAGTTCTGGCGCGAAATTCCGACATACAGGGGGTATGCCCAAGCGCTCGCTCGTCGCGTTCCTGCTGACGGCTTCGCTCGCCGCCGCGCCGGCGGCGCCGGCCGCGGCCGCGTCCACGCCGCGGCACGACCCGATCGCCCACATCGCGCTCGGCTTTCCCAAGCATCAGCACCACGCCGGCCCGCGCAGCGGCAAGCACCACCGCCGTGTCAAGAGGCTCGTCCGCCACGCCCACGGCAAGGCGGCGAAGCGGCACCGCACCAGGCGCTAGCTCAGACGCTCGATCAGCATCGCCTGGCCCATTCCGCCGGCGACGCACATCGACTCGATGCCGTAGGTCCCGCCCGTCTTGGTCAGGCCGTTGATCAACGTCGTCATGATGCGTGCGCCCGTCATGCCGAACGGATGACCGAGGGCGATCGCTCCGCCGTAGGGGTTGAGCTTCTCCTCGGGGATGCCGAGGTCATCGCGGCAGGGCACGATCTGGGCCGCGAACGCCTCGTTGATCTCGACGATGTCGATGTCGTCCATGGTCATGCCGGTCTGCTTGAGTAGGGCCTGGATGGCCGGGATCGGACCGAGGCCCATGATCTCGGGCCGGATCGCCGCCACGGTCGACGCGATGATGCGGGCCTTGGGCGTGAGGCCCAGCGCCTTGGCCTTCTCGTCGGACATGACGAGCACGGCCGCCGCGCCGTCGTTGAGCGGACAGGAGTTCCCCGCGGTGACCGTGCCGTTCTCGCGGAAGGCCGGCTTGAGCTTGGCCAGCACCTCCATCGTCGTCCCGGGCCGCGGGCCGTCGTCGTGGCGCACGACCGTCTCGTCCACGTCGATCTCGTTGCCCTCCTTGTCGACGTCCGTGTGGGCGGGGACGGTCACGGGCACGATCTCGGCGTCGAAGTGCCCGGAGTCGCGGGCGTCGACGGCGCGGTTCTGCGAGATGACGGCCCATTCGTCCTGCTGCTCACGGGTCACCTTGCAGCGCTCGGCCACGTTCTCCGCCGTCATACCCATCGGGATGTAGACGTCGTAGAGCGAGCCCTCGGAGCCGTTCAGCTTCGGATGCTTGGCCTCCTCCATCATGCCCGCCCCGAGTCCGGCTCGTGACACGGCCTCGACGCCGGCGGCGATGTACTGGTCGCCCTCCCCGGCCCGGACGGCGTGCGCGGCCATCCGGATCGTCATCAGGGAGGACGCGCAGAAGCGATTGACGGTGCAGCCGGGGACGTGATGGTCGAGCCCGGCGAGCAGCGCAGCGTTGCGCCCGACGTTGTAGCCCTGCTCGCCGATTCCGGAGGCGGCGCCCATGAGCACGTCGGTCGTCTCCGCGAAGTCGACGCCGGGATTGCGCTCGATCAGGGCCCGGATCGGCGTGGCCGCGAGCTCGTCGGCGCGCACGGTCTTCAGCGAGCCCTTGCCCGCGCGCCCGATCGGTGTGCGGATGGCATCGACGATGACGGCTTCAGGCATTCGGAGTGCTTCCTTTGCTTCAGGTGTCGAGTGGGCGGCCCAGAGTAGTGACCGGCGGCGGCGAGCGTACTCCCGAGTTACAGACCAGGGAGTTACAGCCCGAGCCGGCGCACGCCGCGCTCATCCCAGCCCAGGTGGTGCCCGAGCTCGTGGCGGACCGTGCGCCGGACCTGGCGCGCGAGCAGCTCGGGATCGTGGCCGAAGTCACGGGTCAGGGTGTCGCGGAAGATGAGGATGTGGTCATGGAAGTGGTCGCGAGCGATCGTGTCGCCCTGATACAGGCCGTAGGCCGTGTAGCGCCAGCCCTCATCCGAGATAACGATGGCCACGTGCTCGAGCGCGCGATGGAACTCGAGTGGCAGCTCGTCGATGGCCGCGCGGACGAGCGCCCGGAACGCGTCGTCGCGCTCCATCGGCACGCCGTCCTCCCAGCTGAAGTCCTCCGTCCCGTCGTCCGACGTGGCGGGCTTGCCGGCGGCGGCCAGCCACTCGGAGTGCCGGACGAGCGCCTCGAACTCCTCCTCGGACTCGGGCTCGCGCCAGGCGCCGAGGCGCACGAGCGCGAGGACGATGGCCGCTCCGAGGACCGCGGCGCCCGCGGCCCACACGGCGACCCCCTGGAGGAGGCGCACGAACGGCGACGGGCTGAACCCGGAGATCAGGCTGACCAGCCCCAAGCCCACGCACAGCGCCCCCAGGGCGCAGAGGAGGACGCGGCGCAGGCTCGGCGCTCCGGGCACCCGTGCTACCGCATCGCCCTGGCGATCACGAGGCGCTGAATCTCGTTCGTGCCCTCGTAGATCTGGGTGATCTTGGCGTCGCGCATCATGCGCTCCACGGGGTATTCCCTGACGTAGCCGTAGCCGCCGAGGATCTGGATGGCCTCGATCGTGACCTTCATGGCCGCGTCGGAGCAGAAGAGCTTGGCCATCGCCGTGTACTTGCCGATATCCGCGTCGCCCCGGTCCACGCGCGCGCACGCCTGATAGAGCAGCTCGCGCCCGGCCGCGCACTGCGTCTCCATGTCGGCGAGCTTGAATTGGATGGCCTGGAAGGCGTTGATCGGCTGACCGAACTGACGACGCTCGCGGGCGTAGGCAGCGGCGTAGTCGGTCGCCCCTTGGGCGATGCCGAGCGCCTGGGCGCCGGCGCCGAGGCGCGAGCGATCGAGCGTCGCCATGGCCACCCTGAAGCCTCGATTCACCTCACCGACGACGTTCTCGGCGGGAACCCGCACCCCGTCGAAGATCGGCTGCCCGGTCGGCGAGCCGCGGATGCCGAGCTTCTTCTCCAGCTTGCCGACACTGAATCCGGGACGGTCGGCCTCGACAACGAAGGCCGTGATGCCCCGGGAGTGGCCGGCCTGGGGATCGGTGACGGCGAAGACGACGTAGAAGTCGGCGATCCCCAGGTTGGTGATCCAGTTCTTCGTCCCGTCGATCACCCACTCGTCCCCGTCGCGCACGGCACGCGTCCGCATGCCACCGGGGTCCGAGCCGGCATCGGGCTCGGAGAGCGCGAAGGCGGGCGACCACTCCCCGCTGGCGCACCGCGGGAGGAACCGGGCCTTGAGCTCCTCGCTGCCGAACAGCCTGATGGGGAGCGTGCCGAGCTCCTGGACCATGAGGATGAGCGCGGTCGAGGCGCACGCCTTGGCGATCTCCTCGATCGCCAGGTTGAGCATGAGCGTCCCCGTGCCCGTGCCGCCGTACTCGGTCTCGAAGGGGAGGCCGAGGATGTCCTGCTCGGCCAGGAGGCGGCGCAGGTCGTGCGGATACTCCGCGGTCTCGTCGACCTCAGCCGCGCGCGGGGCGATCCGTTCGCGGGCGATCTGGGCGATCGTGTCGCGGAAGTCGAGGTACTCCTGCGGGACGGTGTAGAGGTCAGCCAGAGCGGACATCTACACCCATGCTACGCGAGGCTGTGGAGCACGGCCCGCGCCGGGCGCGAGCCCGGCGCGGCCGTGATTCTCGTGGCATCGCCTACCGGCGAGGCCATTGCGAGTTCTGCTTGCAGAACTCGCCTCAGGCTCGTCTCAGAGCCCAGCGGGGTGGCGCACGATGTAGGCGCCGGTGCCGTCGTTCAGGTTCCCCGTGGGGTTCGTCCGCCACCGCGGCCCGTCCCCCGAGGGGATGTTCGGGCCGCCGAAGTTGGCCGTGTCGAAGGCGCGTCCGGCGACTACGACCCAAGCGTGGCCGGCGTTGGCGTAGATCGTGATCCAGTGGCCGGGGCCCGGACTCCCATAGGACTCGAGCTGGCTGGAGTCCTCGGGCGAGGACAGCAGGCCGCCTCCGTGGAGGGCGTAGCTGACCGCGCCCGAACAGTCGTAGCCCGAGGACTGGAAGCTGGCGTGGCCGCCGCCGTAGACGTAGGACGTGTCGATGATCTGGTTCGCGGCCTCGATGACCTGCTGCACGACGGCCGGTGCCCCCGCGGGTGCGGTCACGGTGCCGTCGGCGTTGATCCGCGCGCTGGTCGCCGGCGGGTCGGCTTCGATCGCGCCGACCTTCTGGCGCAGCTTCTTCTCCACCGGGACGCTCACGACCCCGTTGGGGGTGAAGCCGTTGTCGTTCTGGAAGGCGATGACGCTCGCCTTGGTGGCAGGACCGAAGTCACCGTCGACTGTGGTCGGGTACCCGGCCAGGGTCAAATAGGCCTGGAGCACGCGGACGTCGTGGCCGCGCATGCCCTCGCGCACGACGCGATCGCCCAGATGGCGCGAGTCGCCCGGAAGGACCGAGCTCGACTTCGTCGCCTTCTTGGACGACTTCGTCGTGCTCTTCTTCTTCGTCGTGCGCTTGGCCGACGCCGTCTTCGTCTGGGAGGACCCGCCGAGGCCGGCGCCGCCGGTGCCGGAACCGTTAGATCCCGAGGTCGACTTGGACCTCGACGAGGTAGCGGCGTAGGCCGGCACGGCGGCAAGCAGCATCGCAGCCAGGACGACGACCACTGACGCGGCGGATGTCCGCAGGAGATGCGTAGCGCGGGATAAGCGTGGGTACGACAAGCACAACCCTTTCTCTTTCTGCGCCTGCGGGGTTAGCTGTCGGGCTCGCGCTGAAAGAGTTGCGCTACGCCGGATGTCCGGCGACTCGCCCCTGGGGCCGGTCGGCCCCCTTGGGTTCCCCGCTCCCGGAGCGCCTCAGCGCCGCGGGACTCGGCTGGTTGTAATTTCGGCCGGGCACACTACCCGACCTGCAAGACAAATGTCACGGACGTCGTTATGTCGACGTCCTCGACCGTTTCTCGGCAGGGTTTCCGGACGCCTTGAATCGCAGACCCACTAGCCTCGAAGCCATGGAGGGCGACTACACCCCCCGGCAGGTCGCCGAGCTGCACGGCGCAGGTGCGATCCAGCTCATCGACGTCCGCGAGCCCGAAGAGCACGAGGCCGGCCGGATCGATGGCGACCGCCACATCCCGCTCGGCGAGCTGACCGGGCAGGCACATGCGATCGACCCGGACCGGCCGGTGGTCTTCTATTGCCGCAGCGGCGCCCGCTCGGCCATGGCCACCGAGGCCTTCCGGAGCGCGGGGTTCGACGCCCACAACATGCTCGGCGGCCTGATCGACTGGGACGCCGCGGGGCTCCCGCTCGCGCCCGACGGCGGTCACGTCGCCTGAGCGGGCCTACGAGTTCTGGTAAAAGCGGGCAGCCCCGTGGACGGTCGGGGCTGCCCAAACCAGCCAGGGCGGCGAGGCCGTCAGGGGGCACGACGACCTCGCCGCGGGCTGGGTGTGCACGCCGGGGGCAACGGCGTATGTGCCGCTCCGAAGATCGGCTACCCGTCCTTTGAACGCGCGGCCGACCCCGAGGTTGGCTGGTTGGCCAAAAACCTCTCCGCGCCGGCTGGCCGGGCCCGGCACGCCCCGTCGCAGCTAGCCGACGGTCCAGGTGTCGCCGGCGAGCAGGAGCTCGGCGAGCTCGCCGTCGGAGGCGGCCTCCCGGCGCGCGGTCCCCCCGCGCGAGAACACGGGCCGTCCGACGTCCCGGAAGACCCCGATCGGGGTCGGGCCCGTGGGGTAATCGGCCAGCCGGGCCAGAGAGAAGGCCAGGCCCGGGTCCGGCCGGCTCGGATCGTGGACGATGAGCGCGTCCTCCCCCACGGCGGCCACCTCGACGATCTCGAGTCCGCCGTCCCGCGAGCGTGCGACGCCTCGCTCGTTGTCGACCCCGAACCGAATCGGCAGGCCGGTCTCCAGCCGGATCTGGTTGGCGTCCTTCACGTCCTTCTCGGTCAGCGCGGCGAAGGCGCCGTCGTTGAACACCGGGCAGTTCTGGTAGATCTCGACCAGGGCTGCGCCCTCGTGGGTCGCAGCGGCGCGCAGCACCTCGGTGAGATGGCGGCGGTCACGATCGATCGTCCGTGCGACGAAGGACGCCTCGGCCCCCAGGGCGAGGGCGACTGGGTTAAACGGCTGGTCGGCGACGCCGAAGGGCGTGGACTTGGTGATCTTGCCGACCTCGGAGGTCGGCGAGGCCTGGCCCTTGGTCAGCCCGTAGATCTGGTTGTTGAAGAGGAGGATCTTGATCGGCACGTTGCGCCGCAACGCGTGGATGAGGTGGTTCCCGCCGATCGACAGCGCGTCGCCGTCGCCGGTCACGACCCAGATCGAGAGGTCGTCGCGCGCGGCGGCCAGCCCGGTGGCCAGGGCGGGCGCCCGGCCGTGGATGCCGTGCATCCCGTAGGTGTCCATGTAGTAGGCGAAGCGGCCCGCGCAGCCGATCCCGGTGACGAAGACGATGCGCTCGGGCGGGATCCCGAGGTCCGGCATGAACTGCTGGACGGCGGCCAGCACGGCATAGTCTCCGCAGCCGGGGCACCAGCGCGTCTCCTGGTCGGACTGGAAGTCCGCCCGGGTCAGCTTGGGGGCGTCGCTCGATTCCTGGGTGATGATGCTCATTGTCGGCTCATGATCTGCTCTTGGACCTCGACCGCGAACAGCGGCTGGCCCTTGACTTTGCAATACGACTCGACGTCGACGAGGAACCGCCCGCGGAGCACTTGGGCGAGCTGTCCGCGGTTCATCTCGGGCACGAGGACTCGATCGAAGGAGCGCAGCAGATCCCCGAGTCCCGGCGGCAGCGGATTGAGGTGGCGCAGCTGGGCGCAGGCCACTGTGGCGCCCTCGGCCCGGGCGCGGCTGACCCCGGCCCTGATGGCCCCCTCGCTCGAGCCCCAGCCGAGCACGAGGAGGTTGGCCCCCGGCTCGGTGTCGACCGTGAGCGCCGGGATGTCCCGCGCGATGCCCTCGACCTTGGCCGCGCGCAGCTCGGTCATGCGCTCGTGGTTGGCCCCGTCGTAGGAGATGTTGCCCGTGAGATCGGCCTTCTCGAGCCCGCCGATGCGATGTTGCAGTCCCTTGGTCCCCGGGACCGCCCACGGCCGCGCGAGGTTCTCGTCACGGCTGTAGGGCAGGAACTCCTTGCCGTTCTCCGGCGGCTTGGCGAAGGCGGGATCGATGCGCGGCAGGTCGGCGACCGCGGGCAGGCGCCACGGCTCCGAGGATGAGGCGAGGAAGGTGTCGGAGAGCAGGATGACCGGCGTGCGGTAGCGGACGGCCACCGACACCGCCTCGAACGCGGCCTCGAAGCAGCCGGCCGGAGTGGTCGGCGCGATGACCGGAAGGGGCGACTCGCCGTGCCGGCCGTAGAGCGCTGCGAGCAGATCGGACTGCTCGGTCTTGGTCGGCATGCCGGTCGACGGGCCGGCGCGCTGGACATCGACGACGATGAGTGGCAGCTCGAGCGCGACCGCGAGGCCGATCGTCTCGGCCTTGAGATCGAGGCCGGGGCCGCTCGTGGCGGTCACCCCGAGGCGGCCCCCGAAAGCGGCCCCGAGGGCCATCCCGGCCGCGGCGATCTCGTCCTCGGCCTGGATCGTGCGCACGCCGTAGGCGGCGTGGCGGGAGAGTTCGTGGAGGAGCTCCGAGGCGGGCGTGATGGGGTAGCTGGCGAGCAGGAGAGGCAGCCCGCTGCGCACGCTCGCGGCCACGAGGCCGAGCGCGAGCGCCGTCGAACCGTTGACGTTGCGGTAGATCCCGGCGGGGGCGTCGTCGGAGGGCTTGACCCGGTACTGGACCTCGAGCAGCTCGGTCGTCTCGCCGAACGACCAGCCGGCGTTGAAGGCGGCGAGGTTGGCCTTCATGACGGCCGGGTTACGGCCGAACTTCTGCCCGATCCATCGTTCGGTGACATCCGTGGGCCGGCCGTAGAGCCAGGAGAGCACTCCGAGGGCGAAGAGGTTCTTGGCCCGGCTGGCGTCGCGCGTGCTCGCGCCCTCGACGCCCTCGACCGCGCGCTGGGTCAGCGAGGTCATGGGGATGCGATGGACGCGGTAGGCGGCGAGCGAGCCGTCCTCCAGGGGATTGGCCTCGTAGCCCGCCTTGTCGAGATTGCGCTTGGAGAAGGCGTCCTCGTTGACGATGATCGCGGCGCCCCGGTCGACCTCGGAGAGGTTGGCCTTGAGCGCGGCCGGGTTCATGGCCACCAAGACGTTCGGCGCATCGCCCGGCGTGAGAATGTCGCGGGAGGCGAAATGGATCTGGAAGGCCGAGACGCCGGCCAGGGTCCCGGCGGGCGCCCGAATCTCGGCCGGAAAGTTCGGCAGGGTGGCCAGGTCGTTTCCGAGTACCGCCGTGGCATCGGTGAAACGGCTGCCCGCCAACTGCATACCGTCGCCCGAGTCACCAGCGAAACGGATGACGACCCGCTCGCGTTCCTCGATCGTCTTGCTCATGCGCTCCGTGCCCCGTCCAAGTCCTCCAATTGATCTCGATTGTACGCATTGGCACGGACGCACCCGCGCCGAGCCGCGACTGAAACCCCCAGGCGGGGGAGGCGCCGTCCGTAGGCCGCCGCGAGAACGTCTGGGGAAATCACGGAATGCTCGCTGGGACGATCTGCCGACGCGTGATGCATGAAGGTGGCGAGGGGGACATGGCTGTGTCCTGACGAACAGGCGCGCGCACGGGTGCTCGACAACTCCCCGCGGGTCAAGCGCGCGCGGAGCACCGCGTCGCTGAGCGTGGGGCTGGCCGTGCTCTACGCCGCGCCCGCCTACTCATGGTGGCTGCTTCCCCTGTTCGCGGTGTCGATGCTCAACACCTCGACGGTCGACCTGCGCATGCGCCGTTCCAGCCGGCCCGAGTACCACGCGGCCTTCACGATCCTCGTCTCCCAGGCGCTCATGGCCGCGGGGGTGCTCCTCACCGGCGGGCCTCACAGCCTCATGTTGCCGCTCATCGTCATCCCCACAGCGTTCGTGGCCACGCGTTTCCCTCCCCGGGTCTGCTTCGTGGCCACGGCGATCGCCATGGCCATGATCATCGTCGCCTCGGTGGCCGTGAGCCCCCAGGAGACGCTTGCGCACCCGGGCTACCTGATCGTCGCCCTGGTCATCCTCGTCGCCATCGACGCCTCCGCCCATGCGCTCTTCGATGCCGAGCTCCAGCACCGCAACACGGCGATCCTCGATCCCCTCACCGGGCTGCTCAACCGCCAGGGGCTCGAGCGGCGCTTCAGCGAGCTGGCCGAGCAGGCGCGCCTCATGAACGCGCCCGTCTCGATGCTCATCTGCGACCTCGACCACTTCAAGGAGGTCAACGACCACCACGGCCATGCGACTGGCGACGCGGTCCTCCGCGACGTCGCCTATGCCCTGCGCAAGCAGCTGCGCTCCTTCGAGCTCATCTACCGACTCGGCGGCGAGGAGTTCCTCATCGTGCTCCCCGGCGCAGAGGCCGACGATGCGCGCATCCTCGGCGAGCGCCTGTGCGACTCGGTGCGCGACTGCCACACCGAGCGCCTCGAGATCACGATCTCGGTCGGCTGCGCCACCCAGTACGGCCCCGACCTCGAGTTCAAGCGGCTCTTCGAAGCCGCCGACCGTGCCCTCTACGACGCCAAGTCCGGCGGCCGCGACCAGGTCATCTCCGCCCCCACCCCACCCAGCTCCGACCCCCGCACCCCAACAGCTTCAACGCACGAGGGAGCGGTGTAGCGCCGGGGCCCGAGGTTGTGGAGCGAAATCAAAAAGGCGCCGCCGCACGTGTTCGCGTTGCTTGCGGTCGCCAGACCGCGCGCAACGCGCACTCGTGCGCGGCGCCTTGACCGGCGCTTAGATCCGAACGACGTTGATGGCCTTCGGGCCCTTCGGCCCAGCCTCTTCCTCGTAGGACACCTTCGACCCCTCGGCGAGCGAGCGGTAGCCGTCGGCGTTGATGCTCGAATGGTGGACGAAGAGATCGCGGCTGCCCTCATCGGGCGTGATGAAGCCGAACCCCTTGTCGTCGCTGAACCACTTGACGGTTCCGGTTGGCATATGGAGCTTCCTCCGTACTCGAGTGCTGCTACCGCGGAGGATGCGATGCTGCAACGACCCCGGGCCTGCACCTGCTTTGCGCCGTCGAGATTCACCCCGGACGGCCTAACGGCGGGGACGGTAGCACGACATCCCCGCTGCGCGTGAACTTTTCGTGTTCTCGGCCCTCGTTCCCGAGCGGTCATCCTTAGGCCCGTGGAAGATCCGATGCAGCTCGGCCGGCACGGCCGGATCCCGCTCGAGGAGATCGTGCTCCGCACCTCGCGCTCATCCGGTCCGGGCGGCCAGCACGCGAACGTCACCGCCTCGCGCGTGGAGGCGGTCTTCGACGTGCGCGGATCGAACGCGCTGACCGAGGCGCAGAAGCAGCGCCTGATCACGCGCACGGGACCGCGCGTGGTGGCCGTCGCGCAGGATGCCCGCGGACAGGCGCGCAATCGCGAGCTCGCGCTCCAGCGGCTGCGCCAGCGGCTCGTGGCCGGCCTCACCACGCAGCGCCCGCGGGTGGACACCCGGCCCACCGCCGCCTCCGAGCGCCGCCGGCTGGAGGCCAAGCGCCGCCGCGCGGTGCGCAAGCGAGACCGCCGAGCCCCGGCGGGCGAGGACGGCTGAGCCATGCGCTGGCTCGTCGACGGGATGAACGTCATCGGCACCCGGCCGGACGGCTGGTGGCAGGACCGCGACCACGCCATGCTCCGGCTCGTCAAGACGCTCGAGGAGTGGGCCGCTCACGAGGGCGAGGACGTCACCGTCGTCTTCGAGCGCCCGCCCAGGCCGCCCATTCGCTCGACCGTCATCGAGGTGGCGCACGCGCCGCGACCGCGAGCCGACGCCGCCGACGACGAGATCATCCGCCGCCTCCGCGCCGATCCCGAGCCCGCGCGCGTGCGCGTGGTGACCTCCGACCGCTGGCTCGCCGACCGGGCCTGGGCGGTGGGCGCGACGGTCGAGGGCGCCGAGTCGTTTCGCACGCGGATCGAGGATCACTGAAGGCCTACGGGCACCGCCGGGAGTTCCGCCCCAGGCGGAACTCCCAATGGAAATCGCGTTAGCGATTTCCACCTTGCCACAATCGGTGTGATGGCCGAGCAACCGAGCCGGCGTGACGCACAGGGCCCCCGGGGTGGGCGTCCTCCGCTGCCGGGCGGCGGCGGCAAGCGTCAGGACGGCTCGAACCTCCCCGGTTGGCGGGTCACCCCGGCCCCCAAGGACGGCCGCCCGCAACGTCAGGGCTCCCCCCGGCCCCCCGGCCGGCCCTCGGGACGGTGGCTGGCCGCGGCGCTCATCGTCGGCCTGCTCATCCTCAACGTGTGGATCTCCTCGCAGGCCCTGAAGCCGGCCGCGCGCGTGCCCATCCCGTACTACCCGACCTTCCTCGAGCAGGTCCAGCGCGGCAACGTCAGCGACGTCGCGACGACGGGCGACTCGATTCAGGGCACGTTCAAGAACCCCGTGCGCTACCCGAACGCCACCGTTTCCCCGGCGGGCAACTTCTCGACCGAGGTGCCCTCATTCGCCAACGGGACGCAGCTCTTCGACCTTCTCAAGCAGGCGAACGTCACCGTCGACGCCAAGCCGACCGACCAGGGACCCTCGTTCCTCACCTCGCTCATCTTCGACTTCGGCCCCACGCTCCTGCTCGTCCTCATCTTCGTCCTCATCATGCGGCGGGCCGCGGCCGCGGGCGGCGGCGCCGGGGGGCTGATGTCGTTCGGGCGCTCGCGCGCGCGTCGCGTCGAGGCGATGGATCAGCCGGTGACCTTCGCCGACGTGGCCGGGATCGACGAGGCCAAGGAAGAGCTGACCGAGATCGTCGACTTCCTCAAGAACCCCGACAAGTACCTCAAGCTCGGCGGGCGCATCCCCCGGGGCGTTCTCCTGAGCGGCGCTCCCGGCACGGGCAAGACGCTGCTCGCGCGCGCCGTGGCGGGCGAGGCGGGCGTGCCGTTCTTCCAGATGTCGGCCTCGGAGTTCGTGGAGATGATCGTCGGCGTCGGCGCCTCGCGCGTGCGTGACCTGTTCGCCCAGGCCAAGGCAGCCGCCCCCGCGATCATCTTCATCGACGAGCTCGACGCCATCGGCCGTTCGCGCTCGGCCGGCGGCCCCAACATCTCAGGTGGCCACGACGAACGCGAGCAGACGCTCAACCAGATCCTCACCGAGATGGACGGCTTTGACCCGCGCACGGGCGTCATCGTGCTCGGCGCGACGAACCGGCCCGAGATCCTCGACCCGGCGCTGCTGCGGCCCGGGCGCTTCGACCGGCGCGTCGCCGTGCAGCCGCCCGACCGCACGGGCCGCGAGGCCATTCTGAAGGTGCACACCCGTTCGGTCCCACTCGCTCCCGAGGTCGACCTGGGGGGGCTTGCCGCCTCGACGCCCGGCATGGTCGGCGCGGACCTGGCCAACCTGGTCAACGAGGCCGCGCTCCTGGCCGCCCGGCGCAACCACGAGAAGGTGAACACCGCGGACATCAGCGATGCCCTCGAGCGCATCGTCCTCGGCGCCGAGCGCAAGGTCATGCTCACCGAGGACGACCGCCGGCGCACCGCCTACCACGAGGCCGGCCACGCGATCGTGGGGATGCTCACCCCGGGCGCCGATCCGGTCCGGAAGGTCTCGATCATCCCGCGCGGCCAGGCGCTCGGTGTGACCTTCTCCGCGCCCGACGCCGACCGGTTCAACTTCGACCAGCGCTACCTCCTCGCCCAGATCAAGGTCGCCCTCGGCGGCCGCTCGGCCGAGGAGGTCGTGTTCGGCGACCTGACCACGGGCGCCGAGTCCGACATCCAGCAGCTCACCCGGATCGCGCGCCACATGGTGGGCCGGTGGGGCATGAGCCCGGCCATCGGCCCGATCGCGGTGGTGCCCATGGACGGGATGAGTCCCCTTCTCCCGGGCGTCTCGGACACCTCGGAGGCGACCCAACGGCTCATCGACGACGAGGTCCGGCGCATCGTCGAGTCCTCCCACGAGGAGGTGACGGCGCTGCTGCGCGGGCACCGGGAGAACCTCGATGGGCTCGCGCGGGTTCTCCTCGAGCGCGAGACGCTCGACGAGGCCGATGCCTACGCGGCGGCCGGCCTGGCACGCCAGGGCGCGCCCGCAGCGGAAACCCCGGCCGAGGCCGGAAACCTTCCCGGCCGGGGCGCTCCCGACGGCTCAAGCATCGAGCAGCTCTAGGCGGTTGCCCCACGGGTCGGCGGTGAAGAACCGCCGCACGGCGGGAATCGTGTCGTCCCAGGTCACGGGGTGGCCGGCCCCCCGGAGCCGCTCGGCGAGCTCGTCGAGCGCACCGGCGGCGACGGTGATGCCGGGATGGGCCTTCCGCGCCGGCGTAAAGGCCTCGCTGACGCCGACGTGCAGCTGCTGGGCGCCGCATTGGAACCAGACCCCGCCGCGTCCCTGCAGCGCGAGCGGCTTGGCGACCTCGGACAGGCCGAGCAGCTCGCCGTAGAAACGGCGAGCTGCTCCTTCGCACCCGGGTGGCGCGGCCACTTGGACGTGGTCGAGTCCGGTGATCACACGGCGACGGTAACGGCTCGGCGGTCGGGTTCGCTCTCGGTTGGACAGTCGCTCGCATGCTCGAGGGCGTCCATCGGGTCCCGCGCCCAGCGCGGGAGCCCGAAGGAGAGCACGAACACCCCGCCCAGCATCCCCAGCGCGACCCACATGGCCGCGTGCAGGGCGTGGGCGAAGCCGCCGTGGCCGATCGCGCCGAAGAACACCGTGCCGAGCACGGCGATGCCGATCGACCCCGCGAGCTGTTGGACGGCGTTGAGGACGCCGGAGCCCGAGCCCAGCTCGTGATCGCCGAGCGCGGCCAGGATGATGTCGAACAGTGGCGCGACCACGAGGCCCATGCCGATGCCCGAGACGAGCAGCGCCGGGACCAGGTCCCACGAGCTCACGTGCCCGCTCCCGACGGCGACGGCGATGAGGGCAAACCCGGCGAGCTTCACCGCCGCGCCCGCCGAGATCACGAGCCGTCCGAGCCTCGGCCCGAGCAGCCCGCCGCTGAGCCCGGCCCCGACAGCCGCCCCGAATGACCACGGGATGAGGGTCAGGCCGGCGTGCAGGGCGCTGAAGCCCTCGCCGAGCTGGAGGTAGAGCGTGAGGATGAGCATCGCGCCGATCATCGCGCCGAAGAACAGCAACGCCGTGGCCAGCCCGAGCGTGTAGCCGCGGTGGGCGAACACGCTCGGGGTGACGAGCACGTCGTGTCCCGCGCGGTCGCGCCGCCGCTGCTCGAAGGCGAAGGCGACGAGCGCGGCCACGCCCAGGGCCATGGAGAGATACGTCCAGGCCGGCCAGCCGAGCTCGCGTCCCTGGATCAGGGGATAGACGATGGCCGCGCCCGCGGCGCAGGTGAGCAGAGCGCCCGCCCAGTCGAGCCGAATCGTCGTGACCGGCCGCGACTGCGGCAACATGCGCACGCCGGCGAGCAACGCGGCGGCGCCCACCGGCAGGTTGACCAGGAACACGAGCCGCCAGCCGGTCCCGAACAGGTCGAGCCCGACGAGCCCGCCGCCGATGATCGGCCCGAGCAGGGCGGCAAGCCCCATGACCGGGCCGAACATGCCGTAGACCTTGGGCATCTCCTCGGCCGGGAAGGACTCGCGCAGGAGGCCGAGGCCCTGCGGCAGCATGAGCGCGCCAAACACGCCCTGGAGCAGCCGCGCGCCGATCAGCGTGCCCGTGCTCGGAGCAATGCCGCAGAGCAGCGAGGCGACGGTGAAGCCGGCGACGCCGACGAGGAAGCTGCGCCGACGCCCGTAGATGTCCCCGAGCCGCCCGCCGGTGATCAGGCACACGGCGATGGCCAGGGCGTAGCCGCCAACGATCCACTGCAGCGCGGTCGTCGACGTCCCGAGGTCGCGATGGATGGCCGGCGCGGCGATGTTGGTCACCGTGCCGTCGAGCAGATCCATGCACTCCGCCATGAGGACGACAGCGAGGATCCACCAGCGCCGGGGATTGGCAAAAGACACTTCAAACCCCTCTCGTAGAACGTTGTTCGTAAAAGACGAACGATGTTCTATCATGGCGAACGTCGTTCTGTCAACGTAGACTCTCCGCCGTGTCGACCAGCGTCCCTCCCCCACCTCGCCCGCCCGGGACCGCCGCCCCCCGCGAGCGCCGGCGCCGTGCCATCACGCGCGAGGCCATCGTCGACGCAGCCCTGGCGGTCGTCGACGCCGAAGGCTTCGACGCCCTGACCATGCGGCGAGTCGGGCAGGAGCTCGGCACGGGCGGGGCGTCGTTGTACGCGCACCTGGCCAACAAGGAGGCCCTCATCGAGCTCGTCATGGACCGCGTGTTCGGCGAGCTCGAGGTCCCGTGGCCACCCGACCCCGAGCACTGGGAGGAGCAGATCAAGGAGGCGCTGCGGCGCACACGCGCGCTCTTCCGCCGCCACCGTGACATCGCCCGTGGTGCCCTGGCCCGGATCCCCACGGGCCCCAACGCCCTCACCGGGATGGAGAAGATCCTCTCGATCCTGCGCGCGGCCGGACTTCCCGACCAGGTCGTCGCCTACGCCGCCGACCTTCTGCCGCTCTACGTGACCGCCGTGGCCTACGAAGAGGCTCTGTACGAGGCGCGGGGGTGGACGGTCGAGGAGGTGGGACGCTACATCGGCGAGTTGCGCCAGTACTTCGAGTCGCTACCCGGCAAGCGCTTCCCCACGATGGTTGCGCTGGCCGGCGCCCTGACCGCCGGCGACGGAGAGGGCGATGACCGCTTCGAGTTCGGGCTCGATGTCATCGTGCGCGGCCTGGCCGCGATGCGCGGGCCCTAGTCGCCGAGGCGGGTCAGCTTCGCGAGTGCCTCGTGGCACTCGACGACGCGCCGCTTGACCGGATCACCATCGGGCCGGTCGTGGACGAGATCCCACGTCCGGTCGGCGATCTCGCGGGCGTTCTCGGGCGTCGCCGACTCCCACAAGCGGTTGACCAGCCGGAGCTCGAACTCCTGGATCTGGTCAGCCGGGTTCCCGGGAGCCATGCGCGGTAGCGGCTCACCCGTCGTCTCCTTCCACATCCCGGTCGCCACGAGCAGCCGATTCCTCAAGGTAATCGGATCCATCGCGGGCATCATCCTAGATACGCGGCGCAGACAGCGTCCTAACCCAGCTTGGGCAGCGTCTGGACGGTCTCGGCGGCCGGCGCGAACAGGTCACCGAACTGCTCGACGCGGGCGAGCACCTGATCGGTCTCGAAGCTGAGCAACGCCGGATCGCCGGCCTCGCGGCACCGTTCGACCTCCTCCCAGCGCACCGGGGTCGACACCGTGGGACGCTCGCGCGCGCGGACGGAGTAGACGGTGACAGTGGTCTTGTGCCGGTCGTTCTGGCTCCAGTCGACGAGCACCTTGCCGGCGCGGATCTTCTTGGTCATGCGCGAGACCACGACCTCGGGCATCCGCTGCTCGAGCAGCTCGGCGACGCGCCGGGCGAACGTCTTGGTCACGTCGTAGTCCACGGGCGAGTTCAGGGGCAGGTAGACCTGGAGGCCCTTGGAGCCCGAGGTCTTGACCACGGAGACGAGGCCGAGCTGGGCGAACAGGCCGCGGAGCACGAGCGCCACCTCGCAGCACTCGAGGATCCCCGCTGGCGGTCCCGGATCGAGGTCGAACACCATCAGCGTCGGCTGCTCGGGCGCGGAGGCCAGGGCGAGCGACGTGTGCAGCTCGACATCGGCCAGGTTGCCGAGCCACACCAGCGTCGGGCGATCCTGCGCGAGCGTGTAGTTGACGTCGGCGATCTCCGCCGTGGCCACGAAGTCGGGCCGGTGCGAAGGCGACTGCTTCTCGTAGAAGTACTCGGCCTCGACTCCGCTCGGGTAGCGCTTGAGGGTGAGGGCGCGGTCGCGCAGGTGGGGCAGGACGGCCGGGGCAATCCGGGCGTAGTAGGCGATCAGGTCACCCTTGGTGAAGCCGGCGGCGGGGAAGAGCACCTTGTCCCAGTTCGAGAGCTTCAGCCGGCGGCCTTCGCAGAGCACCGCAAGCGACCCCTCGGGAAGCTCCTCGACCTCGTCGAAGAGAGCGCGCGGCGAGTCGGGTGGCGGCGCCTCGACCTCGGCGTCCTCGCCCTGGCCGGCCGGCGAGGCGACCCCTTCGAGCACGACCTCGCGGGGCGCTTTGTCCTCGCGAAGACCCTTGTAGGACGGCGCGCGCATGATTCGCTCGCGCGTCCATTCGCGGAGCTCGATCTCGGCGACCAGGCAGGGCTCGACGAAGACCACCCCGCGGGGGAGCTTCGGGGCTTCGTCGAACGGGCTGCCCGTGCGGCGCAGCGGTTTCAGGCGCGCGGCCAGCTCGCCGAGCGTCTTTTCGGTGAAGCCCGTCCCCACGCGCCCGGCGTAGCGGAACCGTCCGCCCTCGTAGTAGCCCATGAGGAGGGCGCCGATCCGCTCCGCCCGGCGGCCCTCGCCCGGCACCCACCCGCCGATCACGAGCTCCTGCCGCCGCGTGTGCTTGATCTTCAGCCAGGCCCCGGTCCGGCGGCCCGACTCGTAGCGCGAGTCGAGCCGCTTGGCCAGGATGCCCTCGAGCCCCTGCTCGCCCGTGGCTGCGAGCAGGCGCCTGCCCTGGCCGGGATGGGCCGCCGGCACGCGCCATGCGGTCGTGGGCTGACCGAGCGCGTGCAGCGCCTCGCGCCGTTCGCGGTACGGGCGCTCCATGAGCGAATGGCCGTCGAGGTAGAGCAGATC
Source organism: uncultured Solirubrobacterales bacterium (assembly GCA_963795525.1). Classification (GTDB taxonomy): domain Bacteria; phylum Actinomycetota; class Thermoleophilia; order Solirubrobacterales; family Solirubrobacteraceae; genus Palsa-465. The sequence goes on along the minus strand of CAWCIA010000003.1, from coordinate 544,269 downwards.
GAAGGCGGCGTAGATCACTGGCGTGGATGCCGCCAGGCGGCGCACCGCGGGCGGCGAGGTGACGTGCATGCGGCGCTGCAGGCGCTCGAAGCTCGGTCGCCCGTTCTCGTCGAAGGCGACGATCTCCCCGTCGAGGATGACCTCACGCATGCCGAGGTCGGCGACCAGCGCGCGGAGCTCCGGATAGCCCTCGGTGACGTCGTTTCCGTTGCGGCTCTCGAGCCGCAGGCGGCCCGGCTGGACGTAGGCGATGGCCCGGATGCCGTCCCACTTGACCTCGAAGGACCAGGCGGCCTCCTCGTGCGGGAGATCGCCGGCGCGCGCGAGCATGGGCAGGACGTGCTCGGGCATGGGCTCGCGGTCCGGGTCCGACGCCGCGTCCATGCGATGGATCATCCAGTCGGGCGAGCCAGGCTCGCGGCCGATTGGGAAGAGCCCGTAGCGCCCGCGCAGGCGCTCGCCGTGGAAGGTCACCTCGACCTTGCGCTCCTCCCATTTGTGCAGCGCGTAGGTCCCGTGATCCCAGATCGTCATCGTGCCCGCGCCGTAGCTGCCCTTGGGGATCTCCCCGTGGAAATCGAGGTATTCGAGCGGGTGATCCTCGGTGCGAACGGCCAGCCGGTTCTCCTTGGGAGTGGCCGGAATCCCGTTCGGCACCGCCCACGAGGCGAGCACGCCGTCGTGCTCGAGGCGCAGATCCCAGTGCAGCCGGGTGGCGTGGTGCTCCTGGACGACGAAGCGGCCGGCATCAGCTGCCGCGGCGTCCTGGCCCGTCGGTTCGGGGGTGGCCGCAAAGTCGCGCTTAGCGCGGTAGGTGTCGAGTTTCGGGCTCTCGGCCATGAGCGAAGGACTCATTGTGCTTGACCGCGGTTGGGCGGCTTGTGGTCGGGCCGGGGTTGCGGCTCCGTGTGTGCTCGAGAACCCAAATCGACTTTGCCGTGGGCGCGGTGGGCTGGCGAGCACAAATAATGTGCTCTGAAGCCCTCTCTGGCCGCGCGGCGCGAGCTTTGGGGTGCTGAGCACATGGTCAAGCCCCCAAATCGACCGCCACCCCTGCGTTTTGGGCTCGCGACCCGCTATGCCAAGGTCAAGGCCCCGTGGCAGCGGCCGAGCGAGCGTTTTGGGTCGTAGACCAGGGCCTGAGGTCGGCCCCCGAAGGTTCTTCACCACTTTTTACGGCTACGCGCCACCATTAGCTCGATGGCACGCGTTCTGGTTGTCGACGACGAACCCGCGGTGCGGCGCGCGCTCGAGCGCGCGCTCGCGCTGGAACACCACGACGTCGTGCTCGCCTCCGACGGCGAGGAGGCGCTCGACGCGCTGGCCAGCACCCCGCCCGACGCGATCATCCTCGACGTCCTCATGCCGCGGCTGGACGGGCTGGAGGTGGCCCGGCGCATGCGCGCCGCCGGGGATCGCACCCCGATCCTGATGCTCACCGCGCGCGATGCCATCGATGACCGCGTCCAGGGTCTCGACGTCGGCGCGGACGACTACCTCGTCAAGCCCTTCGCTCTGCGCGAGCTCCAGGCGCGGCTGCGGGCGCTGCTGCGCCGGGCCGGCGACGGCACGGGCGACGGGGAGCCGCTGCGGTATGGCGACCTCGTGCTCGACCCGGTCGCCCACGAGGTGCACCGCGGCGAACGCCTGGTCGAGCTGTCCAAGACCGAGTTCCTCCTGCTCGAGCTCTTCATGCGCCACCCGCGCCAGGTGCTCACGCGCTCGATGATCTTCGAGCACGTGTGGGGGTACGACTTCGGCGCCACCTCGAACGCGCTCGGCGTGTACATGGGATATCTGCGCCGCAAGACCGAGGCCGGCGGCGAGCCGCGGCTCCTGCACACCGTGCGGGGCATCGGGTACGTGCTGCGCGACTCCGCGCCCCCCGCCTGACCGAGGTCCCCCGGCGGTGCCGCTTCGACAGAGGATGACGTTCGTGGCCGCGGCGGCCGTCGCCGTCGCCGTCGTCATCGTCGCGCTCGTCTGTTACCTCGTCGTGCGCAACCAGCTCCGCGGCCAGGTCGACGGCGCGCTGACCGCGCAGGCCACGGCCGTCCAGAACGTCGGCTTCCACGCCCTCGGCGATCAGGTCCCCGGCCTGCCGGCGAATGCCGGAGGCCCCGCTCCCTACGTCCAGATCGTCACCGCGGACGGCACCACACGGTCGATCAACGGGGTCGCCCTCCCAGTCGACTCGACAACCCGAGCTGTGGCCGCCGGGCAGGATCACCACACGACGCTCAGCGACGTCTACGTCGGAGGTGCGCACCTTCGGATGGTCACCTTCGAGTTCCCGGTTCAAGTCAACGACCAGCCAGAGACGGCAGCGTTCGAGCTTGCCCGCCCGCTCGGCCCGACCGATCACGTCCTCTCCCGGCTGCGCCTCATCCTCGCCCTGCTCTGCCTCGGCGGCATCGCCCTGGCCGCCGGGCTCGGACGGCTCGCCTCCCGACGCGTCCTCGCTCCGCTCGCCGAAGTCGCCCAGACCGCCCAACACATCAGCGAGACCGAGGATCTGAGCAGCCGGATCCACGTGCACGCCGACGACGAGGTGGGACAGCTCGCCACGCGCTTCAACGCCATGCTCGAGCGCCTTCAGGGCTCGCGCGCCGCGCTCGACGAGTCCGCCCGGGCTCAGCGCCAGCTTGTGGCCGACGCCTCACACGAGCTGCGCACCCCGGTGACCAGTCTGCGCACGAACATCGAGGTCCTGCTCGCCGGCGGCGAGCTCGCGGAGGAGGATCGCGACCGCCTGCTCGCCGACGTGGTCGAACAGAGCGAGGAGCTCAGCGCGCTCGTCGGCGACCTCATCGAGCTCGCGCGGGGCGATCTGCCGCTCGACGCCACCGAGGCGACGCGGCTTGACCGCATCGTCGAGGAGTCGCTCGCCCGCGCGCGCCGCAACGCGCCGCAGGTCAATTTCACCTCCTCGCTGCACCCCGTGGTCATCGAGGGCGTGCCGGAGCGCCTGGGGCGCGCCGTCAACAACCTCCTCGACAACGCCGCCCGTCATTCCCCGGCTGGGGAGACCGTCGAGGTCGTCGTCGACACCGAGGGCGTGCGCGTGCGCGACCACGGCACGGGGATCGCCGAGAGCGACCTGCCCTACGTGTTCGACCGCTTCTTCCGCGGCACCAACTCGCGCGGCCGCCAGGGCAGCGGACTCGGCCTGGCCATCGTGCGCCAGGTCGCCGAGCAGCACGGCGGCAGCGTGAGCGCCGAGAACGCCCCGGGCGGCGGCGCGATGCTCACCCTGCGCCTCCCGGGATTACCCAGCGAGAGCATCGCCGGCGGTGCCGCGGATCAGCTCACGCCGGAGGAATCGCCCGCACCCGTGCCTGGCGGACCACGGTGAAGCGCCGGCGCAGCATCGTGAACACGACGCCGAACACCGGGACGACCACGACGAGCAGCGCGGCCCGGGCACCGGGCGCCACCCACAGCGCGAGGACCGTCTCCACGGCCACCGCGGCCATCGCCGCCAGCAGGGTGGCATGCGAGCGATAGCCGGAGAAGTGCTCGCGCGCGGTGACCTCGAGCACGGCCAGGACGCACACGACGACCCCGGCGACGAGCGCCGCACCCCCACCCTGGACCAGGCCGACGACCACGGCCACCGCGCCGGCGAAGATCGCGATCTCGGAAACCGGAAGGCCCCCGAACGGACCCGGTGGCCGCTCACCATAGGCGGACATCGCGCTGACGAGCCGGGGCTCCCGCGCTGCCGCGCCGCGATCGGCCACGCGCTCGCGCCGTTCGGAGGGCACGGCACGCGGAGTCTTGGCCGAGGAGTGCCGCTTCCGTGAGCGGCGAGCCGACTTCTGGCTTGCCATGGGAACGCTGAGGATACGGCCACGAAGGACACCACCCCGCTCAACGTCGGTAAGTTTTGGACCTGCGAGCCGTTCTAGCGGAGACTGTAAGGTCGGCGGTTGGACGGTAAGAGCGAGGAGAGACACCGTGAGAGTCAAGATCTGGGGGGCCCGAGGCTCGATCCCAGCGCCGGGACCGGAGACGATGCGCTACGGCGGCAACACGTCCTGTGTGGAGCTCACACTCAGCGACGGAAGCACGCTGATCCTCGACGCCGGGACGGGCATCCGCGGCCTCGGCCTCGCGCTGGAGCACGTGCACGACTCGATCAACATCCTGCTCACGCACCTTCACCTCGACCACATCCAGGGCCTCATGTTCTTCGCCCCGGCCTTTCGACGGCAGTGCGACATCACGGTGTGGGGGCCGTTCTCGGAGGAGGCCTCGCTGTGCGAGCGCATCGCCAGGTACATCTCGGCTCCGCTCGCCCCGGTCGACGTACGCGAGCTGCCCTTCAGCTTCCGTGACGCCCGCCCGGGCGAGTGGAAGATCGGAAGCGCCACGATCCGCGCCCAGTTCGTCAACCACCGCGGCCCGACCCTCGGCTACCGCATCGAGGATGCGGGAACGTCGATCTGTTACATCCCCGATCACGAGCCCGGCGTCGGCACGCCGCTCCACGAGCTCGCCGAGGAGTGGATCCCCGGCCTCGAGCTGGCGGGCGACGCTTCGCTCCTCATCCACGACTGCCAGTACACGGACGACGAGTACCGCCATCACATCGGCTGGGGCCACTGCCCGGTCGGCGACGCGCTCGAGTTCGCCCGGCGGGCACGGGCTCATCAGGTCCTCCTCTTCCATCACGACCCGATGCACTCCGACGCGTTCCTCGACGGAGTGCAGGACGAGGTCCGCCGGCGGTGGACCGGGCTGGGCGGTCATCCCGACCAGCTGCAGCTGGCCAGCGAGCGCAGCGAGATCGCCGTCCCCGTCACCGCTCCCGCTCCGCACGCGGCTGCGGCGTCCTGACCTTGCGCGCGTGGCTGTGCGCGGGCGTGGCGCTGCTGGCGCTGGCTATCGCCTGCCCCGGCGCGCTTGCCGACGGCGACCCGGCCAGTGACGTCCTGCTCGGCGAGTCGGTCTTCTATCCCTACACGCCGCCCGTGGCCGCCCGCGTGCAAAGACAGCTCAACGCCGAGACGGCGGCCGCGGCCGCGGCGCATCTGCCGATCAAGGTGGCTCTCATCGCCGCGCCCATCGACCTCGGCGTCATTCCCGACCTGTTCAACAAGCCCCAGCAGTACGCCGACTTCCTCGACCAGGAGATCAGCTTCCAGACGCGTCAGCCGCTGCTGGTGGTCATGCCGGCCGGCTACGGCGTCCAGGCTGTCCCGGCCGCGGCCAAGGCGGCCGTGGCGGCGCTGCGCAAGCCGGCCTCACCGACGAGTACCGGGCTGGCACAGGCGGCGATCACGGCCGTGTCCGCCCTGGCCCGGGCGGCCGGGCACCCGATCGCCTCGGCCCAGGGAAGCAGCTCGAGCTCGGGGAGCTCGACGACGCTGATCGTCATCGTGGCCGCGGCCGCGGTTCTCGCGGCCGGCGGGCTCGTGGCGCTGCGGCGTCGCACCGCCACGCGCTGAGGCTTCGCCGCGGTGCCGCTCAGGCTCCGGGGACGCGCTCGGGCGTCGAGACGTCGGCGAGCCCCCGGAACAGTCCCGTGATGACGAACGCGGTCTGCTCGGCGATGTCGACCGTGTTGTCTCCGATCCGCTCCAGGCAACGGGCCACGAGCACCATGAACATCGCCCACTCGCGCATCTCCTGTTCATCCCCGATGGCGACCGCGCGGCGGAAGATCGAGCGGTTGAGCGTGTTGATCTCGATGTCCTGCACGGCCAGCGCGCGCGCGAGCTCCTCGCTGCGCGAGGCGAAGGCGTCGCGGGCCTGCAGGACCTGGGCGCGGGCGAGCGCGCCCATGCGCTCGATCGCCTCGAGGATCTCCGCGTCCTTGGGCTGCTCGTAGCCCGAGAGGGGAACGAGCTTGGCGATGTTCACGCACTGATCGCCCATGCGCTCGACGCAGCGGATGATGTGCAGCAGGGCCGCCACGACGCGGAGGTCGCCGGCCACCGGCGCCTGGCGGGCCAGAAGCGAGAGGACGCCCTGATGGACCTCGAGGTAGCGGCCGTCGATGCGGTCGTCGTCGGCCACGACCATGCCGGCGAGCTCGACGTCCTGGTAGGCGACCGCCTCGAGCGAGCGGTCGAGCTGGGCGACCACGAGGTCGAGGCCGCCGAGAGCCTGCTTCTCCAGGTCCTTGAGGCTCTCGCGGAACTGGTGGCGCGTCTCCTGCATCCTGGGGCTGACCGAATCCCGCGGCTATCCCGCGGCTAACCGAATTTCCCAGGAAATGAAGTCAACGCAGATCGCATCCCGCGGCTAACCGAATTTCCCAGGAAATGAAGTCAACGCAGATCGCATCCCGCGGCTAACCGAATTTCCCAGTGACATAGCGCTCGGTGCGCTCGTCCCTGGGGTTGGTGAAGATCTCGCCGGTCGGCCCGTGCTCGACCACCTCGCCGTCGAGCATGAACACGGTCGAGTTGGCCATCCGCGCCGCCTGCTGCATGTTGTGGGTCACGATGACGATCGTGTAGCGCTCCTTGAGCTCGTCGATGAGCTCCTCGATCTTGAGCGTCGCCACCGGATCGAGCGCCGAGCACGGCTCGTCCATGAGGATGACCTCGGGCTCCACCGCCACCGTACGGGCAATGCACAGCCGCTGCTGCTGACCGCCGGAAAGGCCGATGCCCGGTGCGTCGAGACGGTTCTTGACCTCGCCCCAGAGTCCGACGGCGCGCAGCGCCTTGTGGACGCGCTCGCGCAGGTCGCCGTGCTTGCCCCCGCCCGTCAGGCGGATCCCGGCGGCCACGTTGTCGAAGATCGACATCGTGGGGAACGGGTTGGGCTTCTGGAAGACCATCCCGATGAGCCGGCGCACCGCGGTGACGTCGACGCCGTCGCCGTAGACGTTGAGGTCGTTGAGCGTGATGCTCCCCTCGGCACGCGCGCCGGGGATCTCCTCGTGCATGCGGTTGATGCAGCGGACCATCGTGGACTTGCCGCAACCCGAGGGGCCGATGATGGCCGTGACCTCGTTCGCCGGGAAGTCGATGTCGACGCCCCTGATCGCGTGCTGGTCGCCGTAGTAGGCGTGGAGGCTGTCGATCTTGACCGAGTGACCGGCCCGGTCCGTCACGCCGAGAACGCCCGGCTCGGGCGCCTCTCCTTCGGACTGCTCTGGCCTACCCCCGGCCGCGGACATGTGCGTCGGTTCCTTGCTCGTGGTTTCAGGACGGATCATGCCAGGCGACTCCTCCGCGCAATTGTCCGAGCTGTGATCTCGAGGATGCCCACGACGGGCATCCCGGCGGGCGCGGGGAGGTGGCTCAGTCGGCCAGCGCGATCTCGAGCTCGTGATCGTGGTCGATCTCGAGCGGCACGCCGTCGGCGGCGAGCTTGTACTCGGGCGTGAATCGGTAGCCGACGCCGAAGTGCGTGTGGATGTAGCTCCAGTCGGGCGAGGCCGAACGGAGCTTCTGGCGCAGCTTGCGCACGAACACGTCGACGGAGCGGTCGCCGTGGACCATGGCGTAACCCCAGACGCGCTCGTAGATCTCCTCGCGGCGGAGCACGCGGTCCGAGCGGGCCAGGAGCTGAAGGAGCTCGAACTCGCGCGGGGTGAGCTCGAGGCTCGCCTCGCCGACATACGCCTGGTAGAGGTCGGGCCGGATCGTGATCTCGCCGACCGTCGTGGCGGCGGCGATCTCGGGCATGGCCTGACGGCGATGGCGTCGCATGGCCGCTTCGACGACGGCGATGAGCTCCTCGGGATGGCACGGCTTGGTCATCCAGGCGTCGGCCCCGAGCCGGAGGCCGCGCACGCGCTGGGAAACCGAGGTCGGAGCGCTGCACACGATCACCGCGAGCCCCGGCAGGCGACTGCAGACGCGCTCGAGGTATTCCCAGCCGTCGGGCCCGGCCACCGAGATGTCGATGACGAGCGCGCCCAGCCGCATGGCCACGAGCAACTCCATGCGAACGGGGCTCGAGAGCGCGCGATGCTCCCACCCCCGGGCGCTCAGCCGGTTGGCCAGGACCTGCATAAAGCCACCATCGCGGTCGATGACCGCCAGTCGGGGCCGAGTCTGGGCCCGCGGCGCCGCCGTCGGCGCTTGCCTGATCGCCTCATCCATGGCGTCCACTCTAGATCAGCCCGCGGCCGTTCATGGGCCCCGGGACCGGTACGGTCACAGGATCTTCACAGCCCCCTGACGCAAGAAACAAGCTCGTAGCGACATCATCATGAATATGCACCCGCCACGGATCCACGCGGCGGCGGTCGTCCTGCTCCTCGCGCTCGCCCTCGCCGCCTGCGGTTCGTCCTCGACGTCGAGCACCTCCTCGAGCCGCTCCACTCCGACGACGACGACCGCCCCGCAGTCGACCTCCACCGCCTCCACCGCGGCTGCCAAGCCGGCGGTGGACGAGCTGCCCGCCGCCGAGAGCCCGCAGCTCGGGCAGTTCCCGGCGACCAAGGGGCGCACCCTCCAGCAGCTCGCCAACCTCGTGCGCACGCCCGCCCAGTTCGGCGCGGCCACGGGCACCTTCACCCCCGGCACCCGCCGCCTGGCCTTCGCGCTCAACGCGAGCTCCGGCGCCTTCATCTACGCGCCCACCGCGGTGTATCTGGCCACCGGCCCGAGCGCCAAGAACGTCGAGGGCCCGATCCTCGCCCCGGCCGATCCGACGGGCGTCCCGCCGCAGTACCGCAGCAAGGAGAACGCCGGCCCGGGCGGGATCGAGGCGATCTACGCCGCGCAGGTCCCGGTCGCCAAGGCGGGAACCTACGCCGTGCTCAGCCTGACCAAGGGGCCGCATGGGCTCATCGGGGCCACGGGCGAGGTCGCAGTGGCCAAGAGCTCGCCGATCCCCGACATCGGCCAGCGCCCTCCCGACATCGCCACCGACACTTTGGCCTCGACGCACGGCAGCGTCGCGCTGCTCACCACGCGTACCCCGCCGGAGAACATGCACTCCGTGTCGTTCAACCAGGTGCTCGGCAAGCGCCCGGTCGCCCTCATCTTCTCCACCCCGCAGCTCTGCGTCTCCCGGGTCTGCGGGCCGGTGACCGACGTTCTCGTGTCGCTGCAGAACGAGTTCCAGAACCGGATCACCTTCATCCACGAGGAGGTCTACGTCGCCAACACGCCGTCGAAGGGCCTCCGTCCCCAGATGAAGGCGTTCCATCTCGAGACCGAGCCGTGGCTCTTCACGATCGACAAGCAGGGCGTGATCGTCAGCCGGCTCGAGGGCGCGTTCGGCGTCACCGAGGCGCGCCAGGCGCTCGAGGCGGCGCTGGGGTGAGCGCGCGCCCGCGCATCCTCGCCGCCCTGGCGGCGATCGGCCTGGCCGGCGCCCTCGCGGGCTGCGGCGGCAGCTCGAGCGGCGCAGTCAGCGTCCCGACGATCGCGCCCGCGCGCGTGTTCACGCTCGCCGGCTTCGCCCCCGCCACGACCGTCCAGCCGGGACGACCGACGACGCTCTCCTTCCACGTCCAGCTCCCAAGCGGCAAGACGCTCACGACCTACAAGACCGGGCCCGGGCCCCACACCGGCGTCCACCTGATCATCGTCCGCGATGACCTGCACTACATCATCCACGACCACCCGCCGATCCCCCCCGACGGCCGGCTGACCCAGTCGGTCACCTTCCCGGCGCCCGGCCCCTATCGGGTGCTCGTCGACATCTACCCGAACATCCCCGGCGGACAGCCGAACTTCCAGCTCTTCCGGACGATCGACGTCGCAGGAGCCTACAAGCCCCTTCCGTTGCCCAAGTTCCAGGCCGATCAGACGGTCGACGGCTACCACATCGACATGCGGGCGCACGCGCCCCTCCACGCCATCCAGGCCGAGTTCGTCAACGTCGACGTCACCGATGCGCACGGCCACGACGTCACCTTCGTCCCCTGGTTCGGCGCCCTCGCACACGCGATCTTCTTTCACGCGGGAACGCTCGACTACTTCCACACGCACGTATGCGCCCCGAGCGCGCCCAACTGCTCGACCGTGTTCGGCGCGACGAAGATCTCCGGAAAGTCGACCCAGCCGGGGAAGATCACGCTGGGGATCCTCCTGCCCGTCCCGGGGACGTGGGAGCTCTTCCTCCAGATGATGCTCGGAGGCCACGTGATCACTGCGCCGTTCACCCTCCACGTGGCCTCGTGAGACGCGTCCACCCGGGCCCGTCGGCCGCTATCCTCCCGGCCTGGGGAGTGCCGGGCTGCGCCCGGACATAAGGGAACCGACATGGCCTCACGAGCACAGCAGAAGGAACAAGCGCGTCAGCGCCGTCTCGCCGAGGAGCAGGCACGGGCCGAGCGGGCCCGCCGCCAGCGCCGGCTGCAGATGATCCTGGGCACGATCATCATCGCGGTCGTGGTCGTCGGCGTGGGGGTGGCCATCTCGAGCGGCGGTGGTGGAAGCTCCGTGCCCAAGGTGGGGAGCGCGACGGCCAAGAAGGACGCGGCCGCGGTGGGTGGCCTGCTCGCCGGCATCTCCCAGTCGGGCAACGCGCTCGGCTCGAGCTCGGCCAAGGTCACGGTCACCGAGTACGGGGACCTCGAGTGCCCGGTGTGCAAGGACTTCGCCCTCGGCATCGAAAACCAGCTGATCTCGGGCGACGTGCGCTCGGGCAAGGTGAAGCTCGTCTACCGCTCGCTCTGCACCGCCACGTGCAACGGCCCCAACCCCAACGTGTTCCCCACCCAGCAGGCGGCCGCGCTGGCGGCCGGACTGCAGAACAAGGAGTGGAACTACATCGAGCTCTTCTACAACGAGCAGGGGTCCGAGGACACGAACTACGTCAACGACTCCTACCTCAACGGGCTGGCGAGCCAGATACCCGGGCTCAACTACTCCGAATGGTCATCCGACAGAGGCTCCTCCACGCTCACCGGCCAGGTGACCACCGACGAGCAGGCGGCCGCGGGCAAGAACTTCAGCAGCACCCCCACGCTTGACATCGTCGGGCCGAAGGGTGAGGCTCAGCCGATCGTCGGCGTCCCCTCGTCGTACAGCAGCCTCGAATCCGCGATCAAATCGGTGTCATGACCACGGTCGCCGCCTCAGCGCCCGCCCGCCCCGCCGTCAGCGCTGAGCGCCGGCTGAAGATCGCCCAGTTCATCCTCTGCCTCATCGGCCTCGGCATCGCCGGCTATCTCACCTACGTCCACTACGAGGGCCTCCAGGTGGCGTGTACGAATACCGGCTGCCATACGGTGCAGACCTCGGTGTACGCCAAGCTCGGCGGCATTCCCGTGCCCGTGCTCGGGCTCGTCGGCTACGCGGGCATCTTCATCGCGCTCTTTCTCCCGGGCGATCTCGGGCGGATGGGCAGCTTCGGCTTGACCCTGGTCGGATTCCTCTTCAGCGGCTACCTCACCTACCGCGAGCTCTTCACGATCAAGGCGATCTGCGAGTGGTGCGTGGGCAGTGCCGTGACCATGACGCTGCTCATGATCGTCGCGACCATCCGGGTCGTGCGCGCCGAGACGGCGCCGCGCTGACGCGGCCGTCGGGCTAGCGGCAGGCCGCGGCGGCCTGCGCCTCGAGCCCGCTGAGGAAGACGCCGACCATCTCCGCGAACAGCTCGGGGTCGGCGCCCGGGTCGATGAGCCGGTCGACGAGGAACCCATCGGCCATGGCGCACAGCATGGCGGCGGCGCGCTCGGTGCTCAGCGCCAGCTCGACCCCATAGCCAGTCCTCCAACGCTCGAGGATCGCGGCCAGGCGCCGGCGCATATGTCGATGGTGGACGGCCAGCTCCCGCCGGAAGGACTCGCTGCGGGCGGCGTGGGCGGCGAACTGGAAGTAGAGCCGCGACCACGTCCGGTCGAAGGCCGAGCGCACGAACTCCAGCGCGGCCGCGCGCGCCTCCACCTGGGGTTCCCCCTTCCCGGCCAAGGCCCGATCGAGGCGCTCGAGCTCGCGGCCGAAGCGCTCGTCGAGCATGACGAGGAAGAGCTCCTCCTTGGAGGCGAAGTTCGCGTAGAAGGCGCCCTTCGTGTAGCCGGCCGCTTGCGCGATCTGGTCGACCGAGGTGCTCTGGAGGCCGTGCTCGGCGAAGAGCTCCGCCGCCGCCGCGAACAAGGCGTCCCGGGTCTGCTGCTGTTTCTCGCGGCGCGTCAGCGGGGGCGCGCTCACGCCGAGAGCACCACCTCCGCGTCGTAACGCGGCGTCTCGGTGATCGCCCGCCGGCGGTTCGGCTCTGAGGCTTGGCGGACGGGCGCGACCCGGCGGCGCCGGACGATCTCCGAGAGCACCACGCGCATCTCGACCTGGGCGAAGGCGGCGCCGAGGCAGCGGCGCACGCCGCCGCCGAAGGGAATCCATGTGTACGTCCCGGGCGGACCGCCCGCTCGGCATCCGGCCTCGCCGGTTTGGGCGGAGCCCGGGTCATCCGGCTGGGGCTCCCGCAGGAAGCGCTCGGGCTCGAAGCGCTCGGGGTCGGGGTAGACGTCGGGCCGGCGATGCATGAGATGGATCGACGGAGCCACGGTGACGCCGGCGGGCAGCCGGCGGCCGCCGATCTCCACCGGGGCGCGCAGCCGGCGCGCGACCATGGTGATCACCGGCCGCAGCCGGAGCGTCTCCGTGATCACGGCCTCCAGATATTCGGACTGGCCGGCCGCGACTTCCTCGGTCAGCCGCTCGAGCTTGGCGGGGTGGCGGATCAGCCGCTCGATCGCCCAGGCGAGAGCCGTCGCCGTCGTCTCGTGACCGGCCACGAGCAGCGTCATGAGCTCGTCGCGCAGCTCCCGGTCGCTCATCGGCGTGGGCTCCCCGTCCCCCGGGCCAGGTTCGTGGCGCGCCTGCATCAGGAGCGAGAGGATGTCCGCCCGCTCCTCGAGATCCCCGACCGCTCGCCGGGCGGCGATCTCGTCATAGAGGAGGCGGTCGACCCCGTCGACGAGCCGGGCGAAGGGACGGAATTGCGCCAGCCGCTCGGGGCCGAGCGCGACCATGGCCAGGGGCATGAGGCTGCTCGTGGAGAGGTCGAGCAGACGCCTCAGCTCGACCCGGAGGCGTTCGAGCCGCTCACCGCTCTCGAGGCCGAACACGGCGCGGAGGATGATCTCGAGCGTGACCGCCTGCATCCGCGGGCGGAGCCGGTAGGGCTCCCCGAGGGGCCAGGCCTCGATCTCGGCGGCGGCCACGGCGGCCATGAGCTCGGTGTAGCGCTGCATGCGCGCGCCATGGAAGGGCGCAAGCAGCAGCTTGCGCTGGCGCATGTGCGCCTCGTCGTCGAGCAGGAGCACCGAGTTCTCTCCCAGGAGCGGGAGCAGGATCCGGTTGCCCTCCCCGGCGTGGAACACATGGGGGTCTCCGGTGAAGACCTGCTTGACGTCCTCTGGCCGGGTGAGGACGACCCAGACGTCCTCGTGCAGGAGGCGGAGGGTGAAGGTCTCGCCGAAGCGAGCCGCGCACTGGGAGAGCATCCATTGGGCGTTGCGCGCCCAGATCGCCGTCTGGAGCAGCCGCGGCATGCGCGGGCCGGGTGGGAGCGCGCGCAGATCGACGGCCTCGAGGCCGGCGGGCGCGGTCAGCTCGGATACCACATGGTATTTGAACCAGATACTCGGTGGTATGTCAAGTCGCACCGTCCGCCCGAACGCCCATGATCCCGTTGCAGTGAGCTGGCGCACGACACGCGCCGCGGCCCGCAGCGGCGAGCAGAGCCGGACGGTCGCGGTCATCGACTTGGGCTCGAACTCGTGGCGGCTCGTCTTCTACACCTTCGTGCCGGGGAAGTGGTGGAAGCGCACGGACGAGCTGTATGAGACGGTGCGCATCGGCGCCGGCATGGGCTCATCGAACGACCTGAGCGAGGAGGCCATGGAGCGTGGTCTCGAAACGCTCGGCGTCTTCGCCCGGTTCTGTCACGCCGGCGGCCTCCGTCCCGACGACATCCACGCCATCGCCACCAGCGCGATCCGCGAGGCGGCGAACCGCGAGGAGTTCCTCCGCCGGGCCCGCGCGGCCACCGATGCGTTCACTGTCGAGGTGCTCTCGGCCGCGGAGGAGGCGCGCTACGGCTACCTCGCCGCGATCAACAGCACGACCCTACGCGACGGCGCGGTGCTCGAGCTCGGTGGCGGCAGCATGCAGCTCATCGAGGTCCGGGACCGCCGCGCCGCCGCCCTGCGCTCGTTCGAGCTCGGCGCCATGTGGTTGACCGAGCGCTTCCTTGCCGATGGCGGCCCGGCCGCCAAGTCCGCTCTGCGCAAGCTCCGTAAGTACGTCGGCCACCAGCTCTCGGCCCTCGGCTGGTTGCGCACGTCCCCGGCGCTCGTCGGGATCGGGGGCGCCGCCCGCAACCTCGCCGACGCGGCTCAGCACGCGGCCGGGCAGCCCGACCTCGGCGTTCAGGGCTACGTGATCACGCGCGAGACCCTGAGCGACCTCGTGGCCGAGCTGGCGGCACTGCCGAGCGCCGAGCGCGGGAGCGTGCCCGGCGTCAAGCCCGGTCGCGGCGACATCATCCTCGCGGCCGCGGCGACGATCGAGGCCGTCCTCGACTTCGGCGACCTGCCGGGCATCGAGGTCACCGAGGCCGGCCTGCGCGAGGGCGTGTTCATCGAGCGGGAGCTCCTCGCCGGCTCTGACCCGTTGCTCGCCGACGTGCGCGAGGCCGCCGTGCGTAATCTCGCCATCCAGTACGAGTCCGACCTGGTTCACGTCGAGCACGTGGCCGAGCTCTCACTCCAGCTCTTCGACTCGCTGGCCGAGCAGGGCGTGTTCGAGTCCGTTGATGGCGAGCGCGAGCTCCTCTGGGCGGCGGGGATGCTCCACGACGTCGGCATGACGATCGCCTACGACGATCACCACAAGCACTCGCGCTATCTCATCGTCAGCGCCGAGCTCCCCGGCTTCGACCCGCGGGAGCGCGCGCTCATCGCCCAGATCACCCGCTATCACCGCAAGGGCTCGCCCAAGCTGGGCGAGCTCGCGCCCCTGGCCCGGCCGGGCGATCAGGAGCTCCTGGAGCGGTGCGCGATGATCGTGCGCATCGCCGAGCACCTCGAGCGCGGCCGCGACCAGGCCGTCCGTCGGGCCACGCTGCGGCGCAACGGGAACCCGGCCTCGCTCCGACTCGACGCCGTCGGCGATCTCACGCTCCCCCGCTGGAGCATCGAGCGCTATGGGGACAGCGAGCAGTTCGAGCGGGTCTTCGGTCACAAGCTGCACATCGGCTGACCCCACCGCGGCCGATACAGTGTTGTCACGTGCTGTGGCTACTCCGACACGCGCAGGCCGCTGACGGGATGCCCGACGACGAGCGACCACTCACGGAGCGTGGGATCACGCAGGCCCAGGCCGCAGGCCTTGCCCTGCACCGTCTCGGAGTGAGCCTCGACGTCTGCCTGAGCTCGCCCAAGCGCCGCGCGGTCCAGACCGCGCAGCTCGCCTGCGAGCCGCTCGGCGTCGAGGTGGTGATCGAGCCGGCGCTTTCCGGTGAGCCCTTCGACCCCTATGCGCTTGCCCCCGGCGTCGAGGGCCTTCTCCTCGTCGGCCACGATCCCTCCTTCTCCGTGACCGTGCACGACCTGACCGGCGCCCAGGCGCGGATGCGCAAGGGCGGTCTGGCCGCGATCGAGAAGGGCGAGCTCGTCGTCCTTCTCCGGCCCAGGGAGCTCACCGCCATCGCGGGCCTGACGGAGGTGGCGGCATGACCTCGGTGCGCGAGCAGGCCGCGCCCGAGCCCGAGGCGATGCAGCCCGGCCGCGATCTCACCGACCCCGAGCTCTACCTCAACCGCGAGCTGTCGTGGCTCGACTTCAACGATCGCGTGCTCCAGCTCGCCGAGGACGAGTCCGTCCCCCTGATCGAGCGGCTCAAGTTCCTCGCCATCTTCGTCACCAACCTCGATGAGTTCTTCATGATCCGGGTGGCGGGCGTGCACGACCAGGTCGACGCCGGCATCGACGCGCGCGGCCCCGACGGCCTCTCCCCGCCCGACGTGCTCCAGGCCATCGCCGACCAGGTGCAGGCGCTCGACCGCCGCCACGCCCGGCAGTTCGGGCGGCTGCGTCCCCTGCTCGCGGAGAACGGGATCCGGATCATCTCCTGCGAGGAGTCCGAGGCGCCGCGCGAGGATATCGAGCGCCATTTCCGCGAGCAGATCTTCCCCGTCCTCACCCCCCTGGCCATTGGCCCGGGCCGGCCTTTCCCTTACATCTCGAATCTCTCCCTCAGCCTCCTCGTGCGCCTGCGTGACCCCGATCTCGAGCAGGACGCGTTCGCCCGTGTCAAGGTCCCCAAGGAGGTTCTCCCGCGCTTCGTCGAGATCTCCCGGCATACCTTCATCCCCCTCGAGGACGTCATCGCCCGCCACCTCGACGAGCTCTTCCCGGGGATGGAGATCATCAGCCACGATCTCTTCCGGGTCACCCGCGACGCCGACTTCGAGGTCTCCGACGAGGCCGACGATCTCCTACAGGCGGTCGAGGACGAGCTGCGGCGCCGTCGCTTCGGCGAGGTCGTTCGCCTGGAGGTGGGCGCCTCGATGGATCCCGCCCTGCGCAACCGCCTCATCGAATGGCTCGGCGTGGACGAGGTCCAGGTCTACGACGTCGAGGGCCTCCTCGACCTCGGGGACCTGTGGCAGATCGCCGGGGTGGAGGGAAGGGCCGAGCTCCGGCAGGCACCGTGGACGCCGCTCACCCATCCCGCCTTTGGCCCCAGCCCGGGCGAGCACGACGAGCAGCCCGACGTGCTCTCGGCCATGCGCACGGGTGACGTGCTCGCCCACTACCCGTACCACTCCTTCGCCACGAGCGCCGAGCGGTTCGTCAAGCAGGCGGTCGACGACCCGGCCGTCCTGGCCATCAAGATGACCGTGTACCGGACCTCCGACGACTCCGCCCTCGTGCCCTCGCTCATCGCCGCCGCCGAGAAGGGTAAGCAGGCGGTATGCATGGTCGAGCTCAAGGCGCGTTTCGACGAGCGCCAGAACATCCACTGGTCGCGCGCCCTGGAGGAGGTCGGGGCCCACGTGGTGCACGGCATCCCCGGGCTCAAGACGCACGCCAAGGCGATCCTCGTCGTGCGGCGCGAGCGCGGTCGCATCCGCCACTACGTGATGATCGGGACCGGCAACTTCCACGCCAAGAACGCCCGCCTCTACGAGGACTTCGGGCTCTTCACCACCAACCCGGAGATCGGCGCCGAGGTGGCGAGCCTGTTCAACACGCTCACCGGCTACGGCCACCCCGCGGCGCAACGGCAGATCCTCGTCGCCCCGACCTGGCTGCGCCAGCCGCTCGTCGACGAGATCAACGCGACCATCGAGGCCCACCGCGCCGGGCAGCCGGCCCGCATCGTCCTGAAGATGAACGCGCTCGTGGACCAGCAGTGCATCGAAGCGCTCTACCGAGCCTCGCAGGCCGGAGTTCCGATCGACCTCAACGTGCGCGGCATCTGCTGCCTCGTGCCGGGAGTACCGGGGGTGAGCGAGACGATCAACGTCGTCTCGATCGTCGGCCGGTTCCTCGAGCACTCCCGCATCTTCGCCTTCTACCGCGGTGAGGAGCGGACGTTCTACATCGGGTCGGCCGACCTCATGCCGCGCAACCTCGACACCCGGGTCGAGCTCCTGGCCCCGGTCATGGATGCCGAGCTGCGCGGCGAGCTCGAGGACACGCTCGAGCGCTGCCTGGCCGACGACACCAACGCGTGGACGCTCGACCGCGACGGTGACTGGACCCGGTGCACCGGACGGACGCGTAGCGTCCACCGTGAGTTGATGGAACGCGCGGTGGCGCAGTCCGCGCCTGCCGCCGCTTGACGGCTTAGCCTCCCTCCGCGTCATGCACAGCACGCTGCTCCTGGTCATCGTCGTCCTCACCGCGCTGGCCTTCGACTTCACCAACGGCTTCCACGACACGGCCAACGTCGTCGCCTCCTCGATCTCGACCCGCGCGCTTTCCCCGCGTACCGCCATCGCCATCGCCTCGGTACTCAACTTCGCCGGCGCGTTCATTTCGCTCAAAGTGGCCGCGACGGTGGCCGGGGGCATCGTCTCGGCCGGCAAGGTGACCGAGACGATCGCCTTCTCGGGCCTCGTGGGCGCGATCATCTGGAACCTCATCACGTGGTTCTACGGCCTTCCCTCGAGCTCCTCCCACGCGCTCATCGGCGGCATCGTCGGCGCGCTGCTCGCGGCCGTGGGCGGATCCGGGGTGAAGGGCCAGGCGCTCGTCGGCAAGGTCGTCGTCCCCGCCGTGCTCTCCCCGATCGTCGCCTTCGCTGTGGCGGGCATCTCCATCCTCGTCATCTACCGGCTCGTCGGACGCCGCCGGCCTGGGCTCGTCAACCGGGGCTTCCGCCTGGGACAGATCGTCTCGAGCTCGATGCTGTCCCTCGCCCACGGCACGAACGACGCCCAGAAGACGATGGGCGTTATCACGCTCACGCTCGTCGCGCACGGTTCGATCAGCGCGCATCACGTGAAGGTCCCGGTGTGGGTCATCATCACTGCCGCCTCCGCCATCGCGCTCGGGACCTACGCCGGGGGCTGGCGGATCATCCGGACGGTGGGGACGCGGATCATCAAGATGGACACGGCCCAGGGCTTCTCCGCTCAGGGCGCGGGCGCGGCGGTCATCCTCGCCTCCTCGCACTTCGGCTACCCCCTCTCGACGACGCACGTCATCTCGGGGGGCGTGATGGGCGCGGGCGCGGCCCGGCGGCTGTCGGCCGTGCGCTGGGGCGTGGCCGGGAACATTGCCTTCGCCTGGGTCCTTACCCTGCCCGCTGCGGGCCTGTTCGGCGCCGTCGTCTACTGGATCCAGAGGATCCCCGGCTCGGGCGTCCAGGGCCCGCTCATGATCCTCGCGCTCGCCGCCCTGCTGACCGGCGCCACGCTGTTGGTCCGCCGCGGGCGAGGCCGTGCCCGCATCGCCGCCGAGGCGGGGACATGATCGCGGCCATCGTCCAGACGGGCCAGCTGCTGAAGGTCGTGGTCTACTCGCTCGTCGCGGGTGTCGGCGTCTCCGCCGTGTTCGGCCTCGGCGTCTCGAGCGCGGCCGGCCTCATCGACGCGCTGCGCGCCCGGCGCACGAGCGCCGCCGTGGCCTGGGGCGCTCTGGCCGCCACCTGCGGGCTGGCCACGGCGGCCGTGGTCGTCATCGGCATCGTGGTGATGTCGACCAAGTAGCCGAGAGGGTTCCGACCGCGGGTGCGGCCGGAACCCCGAGGGCGCCTGGGCGGCGCGCCCTCCTAGCCTGCCGAGCGCTGCGAGCTCGGGCGGGTGCCGAGCTTGATCTTGATGTGCTTGGTGGCTCCGCCGCGCTTGACCGTCAGGGTGATGGTCTGCCCGGGCGGGTAGTTGGCCACCGTTTCGATGAACTGATCGGTCGAGGAGACCGGCTTGCCGTCGATGGCGGTGATCAGGTCACCAGCCTGCAGGCCGGCCGCCGCAGCCGGGCCGCCGGGACGCACGGGCGGGTTGCCCTGAGCGTCCGGCGTGGTGGAGATCTGCGCGCCGCCGGCGGAGTTCGGGTCCAGGTCGACGCCCACGTACGGGTGCTGGACCGCCTTGCCGGCGATGATCTGGTTCGCCACCTGGACGACGCTGTTGCCCGGCGTGGCGAAGCCGACGCCCGAGCTCGAGCCGGAGTTCGTCTGGATCTGGTCGTTGAGGCCGAGCACGTGGCCGGCGGCGTCGAGCAGCGGCCCGCCCGAGTTACCGGGGTTGATCGCCGCGTCGGTCTGGATCGCGCGGGTGATCGTGAACCCATTCGGCGCCTGGATGCTTCGGTTGACCGCGCTGACGATGCCAGCCGTCGTCGTCTCGGGGAGGCTGAACGGGCTGCCGATGGCCACCACCGGGTCGCCCACCTGAGCCGAGGACGAGTTGGCGAAGGGGATCGGGTGCAGCTCGGAAGACGGAACGTTGACCCGGATGACGCCGACGTCGGTGGACGGGTCGGTTCCCAGGACCTTGGCCGTCGCCGTGGTCCCGTTCGAGAACGTCACCTTGGCGCTGCTGGCGCCGGCTACGACGTGCTCGTCGGTGAGGATGTCGCCCTTCGTGTCGTAGACCACCCCGGCGCCCTCGCCGGTGCTCTGCTGGCTGCCGAAGAGGCCCGGAGTGCTGGTCGTGACGATGATGTCGACGACGCCCGGACTGTCCTGGCGGTAGATCTGGTTGATCGTCAGGCCCTTGGTCGACGAGAGCGAGGTCGGCTCGCCGGAAGGTGCCTGGTTGATCACGGTCGTGGTCGTGTCGTGGGTCTTTCCGCCGCCGCTGGCCACCGCCAGGGCGATCAATCCACCGGCGATCGCGCCGGCGACCACGGGCAGGATTCGTCTGAGGCGGTTCATCGGTTCGGACTCCTGATCGGCATGAATTTCCTGCTTCGTTGCTTCCCAGTACAGCAGCCTTCACGCGTGTTCCCGTGCCGAGCCGCGTGAGAAGGGATCGAAGTTGGCCGGGCGGCCCCGGGGACGGCCCCGGGGCGCGCCACGTGGATCGATGGTGGCGCGCCCGTTTGAGAGCTACATAAGTTTGAGTATCCGGGTCAGCCGCGCGGCTTCGGCGTCAGGGCGACCCTGGATCCGCTCGTGGGTGATCCGCAGGGTCCGGAGGCCGTCGGCCAGGGCCGTGGCGTCCCGATCGCGGTCGTCCTCGAACCCCTTGCGGCCGCCGTGATAGTGCCAGCTGTCGAGCTCGACGATCAGCCGCTGCTCGGGGAACCAAACATCGACGAGCATCCCGGAGATCATGACGTTCGTCTGCGGCTCCGGCAGGCCGTAACGCCTCACGAAGGCACGAAAGCTGTCCTCGAGCTCCGAGCGGGTGGGCCCGCCGCCGTTGACGGGTGGGACGACGGCGCGCAGTGCCGCGGCGCCGGGGTCGCGGGGGCGGCGGTGCAACAGCTCCCTCATGTCGCCCTCGTGAAGGTAATGAGAGAGCAGGCCGTCGTTGTACGCCCGCGCCAACTGGGCCTCGGGGAGTCGCGGGGCGACCTGGAGGAGCGCGCGGGCTGGGCTGATGACACGGAGGCCGCAGTGGTGGGTGAGGTCGCGGGGGGTCAGGGTGCGGCAGGTATGGACGCGGATGCCCGCGGGTCGCCGGTCCTCGGCGGTCGTGACCTCATACGGGCGTTCCCAGCGCTTTCGCATCCCCCAGAGCGCCGCTGCCGACCCGTGGCTGAGCGCGGCGCCCCGGCCACAGGCCAGCACGGCCGCGCTGGCCTGGCTGACCGGGGTGATCGGCAAGTGGCCGACGGCGTACACCGCGTTGTAGACGCGGATGAGGCGCCCCGCCTGCATCCGGCGCATGATCTGGCCAGTTGAGAGCCCCAGGCCGAGGAGCTGCGCGCGCGTGATGTAGCCATGCTGGCGTGCGGCTACGGCTGCGATCGCTGCATCAGGCGCTTTGGGCATCTTCTCCGCTATGCGGATAAGAGGCCCGAAGCGACCCTTTTCGCCCCCCTCCAGCCCGACTTTTATTCGCGGGCCAAGGCCACGAAGTAATCCAGCGCCTTCGGGTTGGCGAGTGACTCACGAGAAGCCGCCTCGTCCACTGGCGTCCCCATGAGGATTCGCTTGACCGGCACCTCGAGGACCTTCCCGGACAGCGTCCGGGGCACCTCCGAGATCTGGCGGATCTCGTCGGGAACGTGGCGCGGCGAGCAGTCCTCGCGCACCCGCCGGCGGATCTCGGCGATCAGCCCGTCGTCGAGCGAGGCGCCCTCGCGGAGCACGACGAACAGCGGCATCCAGCCGTCGGTGCCCGCCGGATGACTCCGGCCCGATCCGGGCTTGGCATGGCTGGATGCCATGCGGGTCGAGGCCGGAGGAGGCACGTCGATGACGACGGCGTCGAGCACGGGTTCGACGGACAGCACCGCCCGATAGATCTCGCTCGTGCCCATGCGCACACCGCCGCGGTTGATCGTCGAGTCCGAGCGCCCGAAGATGACCGCCGTGCCGCGGGAGGTGATCATGATCCAGTCGCCGTGGCGCCACACGCCCGGGTAGTGCTCGAAGTAGGTCTCGCGCAGGCGCGATCCGTCCTCGTCGCCCCAGAAGAACACGGGCATCGAGGGCATGGGTTTCGTGATCACGAGCTCGCCGACCTCGTCGACAAGTGGCGTGCCCTCGGGATCCCAGGCCTCCACGGCCGCGCCGAGGGCGCGACCCTGGAGCTCGCCCAGGTAGACGGGCAGAACCGGGACCCCGCCCACGAAGGCCGTGCAGACGTCGGTGCCGCCCGAGGTGGAGAAGAGCCAGGTGTCCGACCCGAGTGAGTCGTAGACCCAGCGAAAGCCCTCGGGTGAGAGCGGTGAGCCGGTCGAGCCGACCGCGCTCAGCGCGCTCAGGTCGCGGCCCTCCCGGGGGGAGACCCCCGCCTTCATGCAGGCGGCGATGAAGGCCGCGCTCGTGCCGAACGTCGTCATCCCCGAGTCGGCGGCCAGATCCCAGAGGCGCTCGAGGCCGGGATGGCCGGGGTTGCCGTCGAACAGGACGATCGAGGCCTGGCCGAGCAGGACGCCCACGAGGAAGTTCCACATCATCCAGCCGGTGGTGGAGAACCAGAAGACACGGTCGCCCGGCTGGGCGTCGAAGTGGAGGTGCGTCATCTTGAGCTGCTCGAGCAAGATCCCGCCCTGTCCCTGGACGATCGGCTTGGGCAGGCCGGTCGTGCCCGAGCTGTAGAGCACCCAGAGCGGGTGCTCGAACGGCACGGCGCGGAACTCCAACGGACCGGACCCGAGGAATCCCTCCTCCCATCCCGCGCCGTCGAGGTAGCCGAAGCGGACGACGCGCTCGAGCGACGGGATCTCGGCAGCGATCCCGTCGACGACCGCGCCGCGATCGAAGTCCTTACCGCCGTACCGGTACCCGTCGATGGTGAGCAGGACCTTCGGCTCGATCTGGGCGAAGCGATCGACGACCGAGCGCGCGCCGAACTCGGGCGCGGCCGAGGACCAGATGGCGCCGAGCGACGCGCAGGCCAGGAAGGCGGCGACCGTCTCGGGAATGTTCGGCATGTAGGCGACCACGCGGTCCCCCTCCCCCACGCCGAGCGCGCGCAGACCGGCGGCGACGGCCGCCGTCTGCGAGCGAAGTTCCCCCCAGGTCCACTCCCCCAGCTCGCGGAGCTCCGAGGCGTGGCGGATGGCCACATCGGTCTCGCGCTTGCCGCGGAAGACGTGCTCGGCGTAGCTGATCCGGGCTCCCGGGAACCATTCGGCGCCCGGCATCTCGCCGCTCCCCAGGACGCCGGAGCCCGGCACCTCGAAATGCACGTCGAAGAAGGCAACGATCGTCGCCCAGAAATCCTCCACGGAATCGACCGACCACCGCCACAGCTCCTCGTAGCTGTCGAAGCCCAGGCCACGCTCGCTCTCGAGCCACTCCCGGTACCGGGTCAGCCAGGCTCGCTGCACGCGTTCGGCCGACGGCCTCCACAGGAGTTCGGGCGAGGACACGCCCGGCAGTATCGCGGATGTGAACGCGTGAATAGATCGCCCGGGAGCCTGGTAGACACCCACCTGAAGCAGTGGGCGCCGGACCGCCCGTCCAGTCATGCCGGCCCGCTTTCCCGCGGCACGGCATCGCCCTCTCCGCGACGTTCGCGGTCCTCGCCGTGTGGGGCGCGCTCCCGAGCAGCGCGATCACCGGCCTGGTCGCGGCGGCGTATGCGTGCGCCACCGTGGGCCGCCGCCTGGGCGATGCGTGGGTCGGCGCGCGGCTGACCGCGGCCGCGCGCCGACCCGTTCCGTCCTCAGCTTCCGCCGGCCGCGATCAGCTGGTGGACGGAGGCGCACCCCCACTGCTGCCCGACGACGCTCCGCGCGCCGGGACCAGCAGGCTTGCGCACGCCTTGCTGGCGCTGATGAACTTCGCGTTCGTCCGGATGTTCGCCGGGAAGATCGGACCCTTGCCGGAGAAGTTGGGGCTGGGAAGGTTGTAGCCGTGCGTGCGCACGCAGGCCACGTACTTCGTGACCGCCGTGCGGTTCAGCCGGAAGCGCCGACCGCCACCGCGGAAGGCCTGGCTACCCCCGCACGCCTGGATGGCCGCGGCCAGCTTCGGGTTGCGGGCGGCGAAACCACCTCTGGCCCGGCCGGTCCCCGTGCCACCACCGCCGCCGGCGCCGAAGAGGCCGGGAGCCCCGCCGGCCGGCGGTGTCCCGCTTCCTGGCCGGCGCGTGGGCAGCGTGACCCCATGCGCTTTCAGGCAGGCGCGCAGCGCCGTGCGGCTGGCGCTCGATCCCGCGCCTGACGCCGTCGTGCTCGTGCCGCCGGCCGAGGTGCTGCTCGTCGTGCTGCTCGTGCTGCTCGAGCTGCTCGAGCCGCACGCGGCCAAAAGTGCGCAGGCGAGCACCGCCGCAAGCGCGGCCGGCGCTCGCCGGATTGTCGTGTGGGCAGTCGTCAACGTCTCGTTCCTTTCGTGTACGGACCTGCTCATCCCCCGCCCCCGAACAGCGAGTTGACGGCGCTGCTCGCGCTCGTGGAGCTACCGCTGGAACCGGACCCTGAGCCGGTGCCCGAGCCGCCGCCGCGATTGCCGCTGTCGCTCACCGTGGTCGCGGTGAGGTTTCCGTTCGGGCCCTTCAGGCCCTGGACGATGATCGTGTCCCCGGGATGCACCGAGCGCTTGGAGACCCCCAGGCTCTTGGTGATGGTCGTCGCGGAGGAGAGCTTCACCTTCACCGTGTTGCCGGTGAAATCGGTGAGGAAGATCGTGTTCCCGCTGATCGAGCTCACCGTGCCGACCGAGCCGTTGCCGCTGCGCCCCAGGGCCCCGGCCAGGGCGGCGCCCCCACCGCCCGTGAACCCGGCGGCCGCGCCCGTGCGTGCCGTCGCCCCGGCGCCCGACGCCGCGCCGGCGCGGCCGAGCGCGCGAGCGACCGCGCCCGCGCCCGTCCCGGTGCTCGAGGACGTGCTCGAGGTGACCTGGCCCTTCTCCACCCGAATGCCCACGTAGAAGCAGATCGCGCCGACGAGCAGCGAGAGCAGGACGGCCGTGGCCGGGCCCCAGAACCGGCGCCGTGGCCGCCCGGGGAGCGCGACCGGTTCGTCGGCCTGGTCCTCCCACTCCTCCTGCGATGACCGATATGGGATGGCGTTCATGAGCGAGTCCTCTGGATCTCGGTGGTCATTCGAAGCGCAGCGCCTCGATCGGCCTGAGCGCGGCGGCGCGCCCGGCTGGATAGGTGCCGAAGAACAGGCCGGTCAGGACAGCCGCGCCGAAGGCGAGCCCGATCGAATAGGGCGCGATCACCGGTTGCACCCCGGCGATCTTGAACTGGCTGCCGATCACCCCCGCCGCCACGCCCGCGAGGCCGCCGAACAGGGATACGAGCACGGCCTCGACGAGGAACTGGATGAGGATGTCCCCGCGGCGCGCGCCGACGGCCTTGCGGATCCCGATCTCGCGCGTGCGCTCGGTCACGGAGACGAGCATGATGTTCATCACGCCGATTCCGCCGACGAGCAGGGAGATCGCGGCGACCTCGCCGAGCAACGTGGTGAACACCTTGCTGCTCGCCGTCGAGGTCTGGAGGATCGAGCTCTGGTTGATGACGTTGAAGTTGCTCGTGCTGCCGGTGAGCAGCGAGGCCGCGCTCGGCGGGTCGAGCTGATTGAGGATGTTCGTCACCTCGGTCTGGGCCGCATTGAGCTGATCGCGCGACTTGGCCTGGACGACGATCTGGTTGATGTTTCCGTAGCCCGTGAGCGTGTCCTGGACCGCGGTGAGCGGGGCGATCACCACATCGTCCTGGTCCTGAGTCCCGTTCGACCCCTTGGGAGCGGTGACGCCGATCACCGTGTAGGCGGTGCCGTTGACCTCGACCGTCGAGCCGACGGGCTCCTGGCCCGGGAAGAGCTCCGAGGCCACCGTGGGGCCGACGACGAGCACGCGGCTGTGCTGGTTCTCCTGGGCCTGGCTGAACCACGACCCGCTGGCCACCGAGTAGCTGCGGGCCTGTTCGTAGGTCGGGGTCGTGCCCACGAAGGAGCTCGGCGAGTACGTCGTGCTCCCGTAGGTCAGGGTCACCGAGCCGGCGCTGACGACAGGCGATGAGCTCTGCACGTCCGGAGCCTCGAAGCGGTTGGCCAGCGCCTGGGCATCGGACAGGGTGAGCTCCGTCGCGCTTGTCGGGGCCTGCCGCAGCCCGCCGAGCGTCGGGGTGGCTGTGACCAGCAGGACGTTGCTGCCGAGCGCGTCGATCTGCTTCTCGACCGCGCTCGAGGAGCCGGTGCCGACGGCGATGAGGACGATGACCGAGCCGACGCCGATGGTCAGGCCGAGGATCGTCAGCCCGGTGCGGAGCTTGTTCGCGGTGAGCCCGGCGAAGGCGACGCGGATCGTCTCGATCATCTCAGTGCACCGCCTGCGCGGTCGGCTCGTCGGCCACGATGCGCCCGTCGCTGAGCCGGATCACTCGCTGGGCGTGCTCGGCCACCTCCTGCTCGTGGGTGATCAGCACGATCGTCGCGCCCCGGGCGCTCAGTCGCGAGAAGAGCGCCAGCACGTCATCGCCCGAGGCAGAGTCGAGGTTGCCCGTCGGTTCGTCGGCCAGGATGATCGCCGGGGAGGTCACGAGCGCACGGGCGATGGCCACGCGCTGCTGCTGGCCGCCCGAGAGCTCCGAGGGCAGATGGCCGACCCGGTCGGACAGGCCGACCTGCCGGAGCGCCCGCAGGGCCTGCTCGCGCCGCGCGCCGCGCGAGACCCCGGCGTAGGCGAGCGGAAGCTCGACGTTGGCCAGCGCGCGCGTGCGCGGGATCAGGTTGAAGCTCTGAAAGACGAAGCCGATGTAGCGATTGCGGATGTCCGAGAGCGTGTCCTCGTCGGCCCCGCGGATGTCGAGCCCGCCGAGGCGATACGTCCCGCGTGTCGGCGTGTCCAGGCAGCCAATGATGTTCATCAGCGTCGTCTTGCCGCTGCCCGAATGGCCCATGATGGCCACGTACTCGCCGCGCTGCACCTGGATGCTCACCCCGCGCAGTGCCGGTACGGCGATATCGCCCATCCGGTAGGTCTTCGTGATCTCGCGGATGTCGATGACGGGGCCCGAGAAGGTGCGGATCGGCGAGGGCGACGGCCGCGACGCGATCACCGCTTCCGAAGCCGCCGACGCCTCGCGCCGGGTCCGGAGCGATCGCTTGGCCCGCGTGACGGAGACCGGCTCAGCCCGGTGCGCGCGCCGGCGCATCAGCCACCTGCCGCTCGCCGGAAGAAGGCACCGCCACCGCCACCGCCACCCCCGCCGAGGCCGCCGAGGCCACCAAGGCCACCGGCGGCGCCGCCGAAGCGGCCGCTCCCCGTTCCCGTGCTCGAGCTACTCGAGCTGAGCGACGGAAGGGTGATCGTGATCACGAGCTCTTGACCCGCGTTCAGGCCGCTGACGATCTGGGCCCGCGAGGAGCCACGCAGTCCGACGATGACCTGCTGCTGGACCGTCCGGTTGCCGTTCTTCACGTCGACCGTGCCGAGCGAGCCGCTGCCGCTGATCGCCTGGGTGGGGACGGTCACGCCCTCGGCCTGCCCGGTGATGACGGCCGCGGACGCGCTCATGCCCGGCTTGACCCGGGGATCGAGCTGGTCGAGCGTGAGCGTGGCGTCGTAGCTGACGACGCCGCTGCTCGTCGACCCGACGGTGGAGATCGAGCTCACGTGGGCGGCGAGCTCGACGCCGCTCAAGGCGTCCATGGTCACCGTGGCGGGCTGGCCGACCTTGACCTGGGTGACGTCCGATTCGCTGAAGGCGACGGTCATGGTCATCGTGCCCGTGTCGACGATCTCGGCGAACGGGGTACTCGCGCTGCTGGAGGAGGACGAGCTGCCAAGCGTGCCGGCGGTGGTGCTCCCTCCGGCGCCGGCCCCGCTGCCCGAGGAGCCGCTCGAGCCCGCGGCCCCCGAGCCGGAGCCAGTCGACGCCGCGCCGCTCGAGCCGGCGGAAACCGTGTCCCCGATCGCCAGGCCGGCCATCGAGATGATCGTCCCGGTGGCCGGGGCGTGAAGCTCCAGCCTGCCCAGCGCGTCCTCGGCGGTGCGCAGATTGGCCTCGGCGCTGTCCACGGTGGCCTGAGCCGAGGCGATGCTCGCCGGCGACGGGGTCGAGGTCGTGCTCGTCGTACTCGTCGTGCTCGTGCCGCCGCCGCTCCGGCTCCCCGAGCCCGTCGAGCTCGTGCCGGTCGAGCCGTTACCCGACCCGGTTGACGAGGACCGCGGCGTGGTCGTCGTGCGCGGGGTGGTGGTCGGGGGCGTCGTCGTCGTGCCGGTCGGCGTCGTGCCCGTCTTGGTCTTCGTCTTCGTCTTTGGCTTGACCGCGGCCACGGTGGCCGAGACGAACTCGGTCGTCCCACCGGTGACGGTTCTGGAAGCGTTGGTGGCGGACCCGGCGCCCGTCGATCCCGAACCGGACGTGGTGCCGCCGTCCTCGAGCGTGGTGAGCTGATCCTGCGCGGAGGCGAGGCTCTCCTGCGCCTGGTCGACCGCGAGCTGGGCTTCCGTCGGATCGAGCGTGGCCAGAAGCTGGCCCTCGGTCACGTGCTCGCCGACGTGGACGAGCACGGTCGAGAGCGTCCCGCTCGTCTGAAAGTTGGCGTCGACGTCCGTCCCGGCCTCGACGTTGCCGGTGCCCGAGACCGTCGTCTGGACGACTCCGTCTTCGGCCGTCACCGTCTCCTGCGAGGTCCGCGCCGAGCTCGTCGGCGGACCAATCTGCGTGATGGCGAATGCGACGACGCCGGCGGCGAGGAGCCCGAGGAGGTAGAGGTGCCAGGGCTGCCCTGGCCGGTCGCGGCGATCAGACATGGGCATGCCCCAACGGATGAGCGACTGTAGAGGTGAGACTTCCGTGCATCTACGACGACGCCGTATCGATGGCCGGGGCGTCGAAAGGTTTTTCTAGCGGGAGTGCCGTCAGCTGCGCGTAAGCGCGCGCGAGCTTTGCGAGAACGCAACATCGGGCGTCGTGGCCAGCGCGGGCAGCTCGACGAGGACGTCGAGCCCACCGGTCGGACGCGCGCGCACAGTTGCGTGGCCGCCGTGGGCCTGAGCCACCGAGCGCACGATCGACAGGCCGAGGCCGAACCCGCCGCCCGTCCGGCCGAGCCGCCGGAACGGCTCGGTGAGGTGCTCGGCCTCCTCGGGCTCGATGACTGCCCCGCCGTTCTCCACCCGTACCTGCACGGTCGGCCCCGTGCGCCGAGTGGTGACCTGGAGGAACCCTCCCGGCTCGTTGTGGCGGATGGCGTTGTCGATCAGGTTGGCGATCGTGCGCTCGATCAGCGCGGGCTCACCGCGCGTCCAGGCCGGTGCCAGATCGGTGCGGATCTCGACCTCGGCAGCGCGCGCGCGGGCGAGCATGTCGGTGACGCAGTCGGCGGAGAGCGAGCCGAGGTCGATCGACTCCTCACGGCCGGCGAGCGCCTCGCTGCGGGCGAGGAAGAGGAGGCCGTCGATCAGGCGCTCGCAGCGGTCGATCGACTCTCGCACGGCATCGCCCATGCCTCGGAGCTCGTCGACATCGGCATCCGGATCGGCCAGTGACACGTCGATCTCGGTGCGCATGATGGCCAGGGGCGTGCGCAGCTCGTGTGAGGCGTTGGCCACGAAGTGGCGCTGGCTGGCAAAGGCGGAGTCCAGACGAGCGAGCATCCGGTCGAAGGTGTCGGCCAGCTCCTTGAGCTCGTCGGCCGGGCCCTCGAGGCCGATGCGCTCTCCGAGGTTCTCGCCCGAGACCCGCCGCGCCGTGGCGGTGATCTGGCGCAGGGGCCGCAGCGCCCGCCCGGCCAGGAGCCAGCCCGCGGCCACGGAGACGACGGTCATGGCCACGAGGGCGCCGGCGTACTCGATCACGAGACGGTGCAGGGCCTGGCTGCGCAGCTGGGCCCGCAGGGCGGCGCCGAAGCGGTTGAAGGACGACGACGTCGGGCTCAGCAAATGGCGGGGGAGCGGCGGGGGCCCAAGCCCCAGCCTGCGCAGCTCGTCACGGAAGCTCGCGCCGCCATCGAGATTGTGCCGGACGAGGGCGTAGCCGATGGTGAGCAGGACGACCCCGGTGACGAGGAACACCGCGCCGTAGAGCAGCGAGAGCCGTAGGCGCACGGTCGGCGCGGGAAGGCGGCGGCGCAAGGCCGGAGGAACCACTCCCAGCAGCCGCGCGCCCATCAGACCATCCGGTAGCCGACGCCGATGACCGTCTCGACGACCGGCGGATCCCCGAGCTTGCGGCGCAGGGTCATGATCGTCATGCGCACGACGTTGGTGAAGGGGTCGGTCTGCTCGTCCCAGACCCGCTCGAGCAGGGCCTCGGCCGAGACGGTGGCCCCGTCGGCGGCCATGAGGGCCTCGAGCACACCGAACTCCTTCCGGGCGAGGTCCACCGGCGCTCCGGCTCGCGTCACGGCGCGACGCCCGGGGTCGAGCTCGATCTCGCCACGCACGAGCACGGGTGGGAGGCTCGGGAACGACCGGCGGCCGAGGGCCCGGATCCGCGCCACGAGCTCGGGGAACCGGAACGGCTTCGAGAGATAGTCGTCGGCCCCGATCGAGAGTCCCTCGACGAGGTCCTCGAGAGCCGCCGCGGCGGTCAGCATGAGGATGCCCGTCTCCGGACGCTCGTCGCGCAGCGTCTGACAGACCTGGTCGCCGTGGACGCTCGGGAGATCGCGGTCGAGCACGACGACGTCATAGCGCACGACTCGGGCCTTGAGCAAAGCGTCGCCGCCGTCTCCGGCCACGTCGACGGCCATGCCCTCGCGCCGCAGGCCGCGAGCGATCGTCTCGGCCAGGCGGCGCTCGTCCTCGGCGACCAGAACGCGCATGAACGCAGCATGACGCCGCGAGGATAAGAGTCTCGTAAGAGCACCGGTTCACGATCGTTACATCATTCGACGTAACACCGATCTGTGGTATGCTCGCCGGGGATGGCGCCGACGGAGCAGCGGAACCTCGCCGAGAAGGGCATGGCCGCAGGTCTCCGTGCCTTGAATCTACTCGGGTCCTCGGACCTCGTGGACCGGCTCGGGCTCCGCGATCCGACCGAGCGGCTGCTTCACAGTGTCTCCAAGACCTCGGTGCGGACCGCGACACGCGCGGGTCGGACCTTCGCCGCCGCCCAGAAGCTCACGCGACCCGCGCGCCAGCACGAGCGCGCCCGGCGCACCGACCTCTTCGACATCACCCCCACCGACGAGCAGCAGATGCTGCGCGACTCGGTGCGGAGCTTCGCGCTGGAGCGCCTGCGCCCGGCCGCCCAGGCGGCCGACGAGAGCTGCGACGCGCCGGAGAACCTGCTCGCCCAGATGGAAGAGCTCGGACTGAGCATTGTCGGCGTTCCCGAGGAGCTCGGCGGCGTTGCCGAGGAGCGCTCCGCGGTCACCTCGGTGCTCCTGGGCGAGGCGCTCGCCCAGGGCGACATGGGCCTCGCGCTCGCCTGCCTCGCGCCCGCGGCCGTCTCGACGGCCCTCGGCCTGTGGGGGGACGCCGAACAGCAGGCCACCTACCTGCCCGCGTTCGTCGGCGAGGACATGCCCGCGGCGGCCCTGGCCATCCAGGAGCCCCGCGCCCTCTTTGACCCATTCCGCCTGAGCACGCGCGCCCGCGCCACGGGCGGCGGCTACGTCCTCGACGGCCTCAAGTCGCTCGTCCCGCGCGCCGCCCATGGCGAGGTGTTCGTCGTGGCCGCCGAGCTCGAGGACGCGGGCCCGGCCCTCTTCGTCGTCGAGGCCGGCACGCGCGGCGTCTCGTCCGAGCCCGAGCCGGCCATGGGCATCCGGGCCGGGGGCACCGGCCGGCTCATCTTCGAAGGCGCCGAGCTCCCCGCCGGCGCGCTCCTCGGCGACGCGTCCCCCGAGGTCTTCGCCGAGTGCGTCCAGCTCGCCCGGCTCGGCTGGTGCGCGCTGGCCATCGGCACCGGCCAGGCGGTGCTCGACTACGTCAAGCAGTACGTCAACGAGCGCCTGGCCTTCGGCGAGCCCATCTCGCACCGACAGGCGGTGGCCTTCACGGTGGCGAACATCGCCATCGAGCTCGAGGGGATGCGGCTCGTGACCTACCGCGCGGCCGGACGCGTCGACCAGGGACTCCCGTTCGCGCGTGAGGTCGCCCTGGCGCGGCGGCTGTGTGCGCAGCGCGGCATGGCGATCGGCTCCGACGGCGTCCAGCTGCTCGGGGGCCACGGCTACGTGAAGGAGCATCCGGTCGAGCGCTGGTACCGCGACCTCCGGGCCGCCGGCGTGCTGGAGGGCGCGCTGCTTGTATGAGCATCAACCTCGAGGTCCCCAAGAGATTCAACGGCCTGATCAGTCAGGCCCACCAGGTCGCGACCGAGGTCTTCCGGACCAACTCCCGCAAGTACGACCGGGCCGAGCACGCCTACCCCAAGGAGCTCGACATGCTCGCCGCCGTCATCGACGGGATGAACGAGAGCGGCGCCCTCGGCGGCGCCGGCGCCGGCGCGGTCGGCGGTGGCGATGGCAACGGTGATGCCCGCGACGTTCGCCGCCAGGCGAACTCGCAATCCTCGGCGCCAGCCGAGGACGGGAACCGAAACGGCGGCAACATGGCCAGCCTGCTCGGGCTCATCGAGCTGTGCTGGGGCGACGTCGGCCTCCTGCTGACCATGCCGCGGCAGGGCCTCGGCCAGGCGGCCATCGCCGCCGTGGCCAACGACGAGCAGCTCGCCCGCTTCGGCGGCAAGTGGGCGGCGATGGCCATCACCGAGCCCGAAGCCGGCTCGGACTCGGCCGCCATCCGCACGACCGCACGCTACGACGAGAGCACCGGGGAGTACGTGCTCAATGGCGAGAAGATCTTCGTCACCGCCGGCGACCGGGCCGAGCTCATCGTCGTCTGGGCCACGCTCGATCGTGCCCAGGGCCGCGCGGCGATCAAGTCGTTCGTCGTCGAGCGCGACAACCCCGGCCTCAAGCTCGATCGCCTCGAGCGCAAGCTCGGCATCCGCGCCTCCGACACGGCGAACTTCGTGCTCGACGACTGCCGAGTGCCGAGAGAGAACCTGCTCGGCAGCCCCGAGATCGAGACGGGGCGCGGCTTCGCCGGCGTCATGCAGACCTTCGACAACACCCGCCCGCTCGTTGCCGGCATGGCCATCGGGACCTCGCGCGCCTGTCTCGAGCGCACACGTGAGCTGCTGGAGGACGCGGGGATCGACGTCGACTACGACGCCCCGCCTCACGCCCAGAGCGCGGCCGCGTCCGAATACATCGCCATGGAGTCCGACTGGGAGGCCGCCTACCTGCTCGCCCTCCAGGCGGCGTGGATGGCCGACAACCGCCGGCCGAACTCGCTCCAGGCCTCGATGGCCAAGGCCAAGGCCGGTCGCACGGGTACCGACATCGCCCTGCGCTGTGTCGCGCTGTGCGGGAGCGTCGGCTACGGCGAGGGCGAGCTGCTCGAGAAGTGGGCTCGCGACGTGAAGATCCTCGACATCTTCGAGGGCACGCAGCAGATCCAGCTGCTCATCATCGCCCGTCAGCTGCTGGGAAAGACCTCGGCCGAGCTCCGCTGAGCCCCGCCGGTCAGACGAGCTCGGCCTCGCGCCGCAGCACGTCCCACGCCCGGCGCACGTCCGCCTCGGTCGTGCGCATCTGGCCGACGGCGAGCCGCAGGGTGTAGCGGCCGTGCACGACGGCGTGGGAGATGAAGATCTCGCCGCTCGCGTTGACCCGCTCGAGCAGGATGCGGTTGGCCTCGTCGTCGCCCTCGCGGCGGAAGCAGACGACCGAGAAGTGGCGTGGGGCGCCCAGCTCCCACCCGGGCTCCTCGGCCACCCACCGCTCGAAGCGCTCGGCCAGCGCCACCCCGCGGCGGATGTGCTCCCGCAGGCCGCTGCGGCCGTGGCAGCGCAGGACCGCCCAGAGCTTCAGCGCGCGGAAGCGGCGGCCAAGCGCCGGGCCGTACTCGCTCAGCGAGAGCGCATCCTCGGCGTCGGGCGTGCGCAGGTATTCCGGGATGAGGCTGAAGGCACGCCGCAGATCGTCCGGCCGCCGGCTCCAGAGCAGGGAGCAGTCGTTGGGCGTGAGCATCCATTTGTGGGCGTTGACGACCAACGAGTCGGCCTCGTCGACCCCGGCGAATGCCCAGCGGAGCTCAGGACAGACCATGGCGGATCCCGCGTAGGCGGCGTCGACGTGGAGCCAGGCTCCGCTCTGACGGCACATCGGCGCGATCTCCCCCACCGGGTCGACGGCCGTAGTCGCGGTCGTCCCCACCGTGGCCACGACGGCTGCCGCCTCGGGGAGGCGGTCGCGCAGCGCCTCGGGCACGAGCCGCAACTCGTCATCGCAGGCCACGGTTTCGACGGGCATCGCGATTATCCGGGCCGCCTTGATGACGGAGGAGTGGGCCTGCTCCGAGCACAGGACGAGCTCGCGCCCGGTGGCGGCGCGGGCGGCCACGAGCGCCGTCATCGTCGACGTGGAGGCGCTGTCCTCGATGTGGCCGTGCCAGCCCGTGGGCAGGCCGAGCAGATCGGCCACCCAGGCGAGGACGACGGCTTCCAGCTCGGTCGCCGCCGGCGAGGTGCGCCACAGGATGGGGACCGTGTTCAGCGTCGCGGCGAGCATCTCGGCCAGGATCGCCGCCTCGGAGGAGCTCGTGGCGAAGTAGGCGAAGTACCGGGGGTGCTGCCAGTGCGTCACTCCGGGCAGAAGGACGTTCTCGAGGTCGGCGAGCACGTCGGCGAAGGCCTCGGGCTCCTCGGGCGCGCGCTCGGGCAGACGAGCTCGGATCTCGCCCGGCTGCACCTGGGCGAGCACCGGCAGATCCCCGACCCGCTCGAGGTACTCGGCCGCCCAGCGTAGGGCGCGAGCGCCGTCCGCGGCGAGGTCGGTCACGTCCGCTCGCGCACCGAGTCGTCGTAGGCCAGGGGCCGGAACCGGAGCACGGGATCGTCGGAGAGCTCGATCCCGTCCGTCACGCGTGTGGGGTCGAACACGAGCACATCGCCGTCCTTCTCCCGCGTCATGTCGAGCCCGGTGAGCTCGAGGGTCCCCGCCAGCACGCGCTGTCGCTCGGCGGGCCAGCGGGCGCTCGGGTCGTCGGTCGGGTCCTCGGGTGCGGCGAGATGGAGCTGCAGCGAGAAGCGCACCGGACCCGTGTCGAGACGCTCGCGGATCTCCTGCTGGAGGAAGTCGCGGTCACGGCCGCGGGTCTGATGCGGCCACAGCCGCGGCTCCTCGCGTTCGGGAAGGAAGGTGTACCGGACGTAGCGTGAGCCGCCCTCAGAGTCCAGCAAGCGATAGGCGTGGACGGCGAAGTACCGGGAGGTCGCATAGCTCGTGGGCGGTCGCAGCGCAGCCGCGCTGGCGGCGATCCGCGGCCCCGCCCCCGGGTGGCGGGCCAGGAAGAGCGGCAGCTTCCACGCCATCTGCGCTCCCGAGCCGAGGACGCGGAGGAGCTCGACGAACGCCTCCGGCGTGCGCACCGGGAAGGCGGGTGCCGACTGGGCGACGATGTCGGCGCGGGTACCGCCGGGGAGGTAGAACTTGACCGCCAGCCCGCGCACATCGGGCGCCGCGTCCGCTACCCGGGGATCGCCGCCGCCGTTCGAGAACCGGACGGTCACCGGGATCGGCTCGCCCTGCATGTGCACGGCGCGGGTCAGCCCCGCGGCCGCCGGCGTAGCCGTGAACGTGCCCGTGAGCAGCGTGCCCTTGGCATGCAGCGCGCGGTGGCCGGGATGAGGACCGAACGCGCTGTGCGCCGCCGCCGTAGCGTCCTGCCCGGTGAGCGCCATCAGGCGGGTGCCTGGGCACCCTCGAGCACGCGAAAGGCGATGCCCGCCCGGTCCAGGCGCGTGATCAGGGCATCGCCCATGGCCACGGCGGGCGTCAGCTGGCCACCGCGCGCGGGAAGCTCGTCGAAGGCCAGGCACAGGGCCGACTCGGCGAGCATCTTCGAGGTCTCGCCATAGCCGGGATCGCCGCCGGACACTTCGGTGACGACCTGCTCGCCGCCGCCGTCGCCCACGAGCCGCACCTTGAACCAGCCCTTCTCACG
The DNA here is from genome assembly GCA_963795525.1 of uncultured Solirubrobacterales bacterium. Lineage (GTDB taxonomy): Bacteria > Actinomycetota > Thermoleophilia > Solirubrobacterales > Solirubrobacteraceae > Palsa-465. Next base: position 508,333 of record CAWCIA010000003.1, on the reverse strand, counting down.
CTGCTCGGACGTCGGGCCGTCGCCGGGGTTGCGGAGCTTGCCGAGAGCCCGCCGGGCGGGGGGCACCTGGGCGAGGGTGACGAGCGCCCCGGCTCCGAGGGTCAGGCCCGCCAGCACAGGCAGGCGCTTGACCGCGAGATAGTGGCTGTAGGAGAAGTCGGGGCCGTAGCGGTCGAGCGCGCGCGCCGAACGCAGCACGGTCTGCGGGTCGATGGTCGGGAAGGGCACCACCCAGGCGTCGACGGCCGCGGCGTGGTGAGGCGCACGGCCCTTCCCTTGGACGCGCCGGCCTGCCGGGTCGCCCTCGCGGCGGCGGCGCTCCCGCCCGACCTGGGCGCCCTGGCGCAGCCGGCCCATGATGTGCAGGGCCGAGTGGTAGGTGCCACCGGAGAACGTGCCGCCGGCGCGCACGTAGCAGTCGACGTGAATCGGCACCCCCGGGGGAAGCCGCTGCACCGTGAACAGCGTGCCGAGGTCATAGGGGATCGAGTCGAAGCCGCACGAGTGGACGATGCGCGCGCCCGATCGCTGCGCCTCATCTCCGTAGGCGAGGTACATCCGGTCGACGAACTCCGGTTCGCCGGTCAGATCGACGTAGTCGGTGCCGGCCTGCGCACACGCGGCCACGAGCGGCTCGCCGTAATGGATGTAGGGGCCGACCGTCGTGATCACGACCTTGGTGGCCTCGGCCACCGCGCGAATGCTCACTTCGTCTCCGATGTCGGCCTCGAGCAGCTCGAGCTCCGAGGCGCTGGGACCAAGCCGGCTGCGCACCGCCTCGAGCTTGTGGCGGTTGCGCCCGGCGAGCGCCCAGCGCAGGCCCGCCGGGCCATGAGCGGCCAGGTACTCGGCCGTCAGCGCGCCGGTGAAGCCGGTGGCGCCGAAGACGACGACGTCGAAGCGGCGCTCAGCCATCGCCGCCCACCTCCGCGGCGATCCGAAGCGCCTCGCCGGCGTCGAGGCCGGCTCGAGCGGCCACCCAGCAGGCGATCGGGGCGGCGACGCGTTCTGAGGCGTGGGCGGCCTCTCCGGCCAGATCGAGGATCAGCTTGAACTCCTCGGTGCTGGGGGCGGCGGTGCCAACCCGCTCGGCATATGCGGTGATCCACTCTCGGGCGTTCATGGCGCTCGCGTCGTTCTCGGCGATGCCGCGTGACTCTACCCCGTCAGCGGCGCGGCCGTGCGGCCCGTGGGGCCCCGGACTGGCATGATCCGGCCTTCCTTCAGCAAGCGACGAAAGGCAGTGAGACGTGCCAGTTCTCGACGGCAAGGTGGCCATCGTCACCGGTTCCGCACGCGGCATCGGCCGCGCAACCGCCGAGCTCCTCTCCGAGCACGGCGCCAAGGTCCTGATCAACGACCTCGACACCGACGTCGCCGAGGAGACGGCGAACGCGATCGCCGGGGACACGCTCGTGTTCGGTGGCGATCTGACCAAGGAGGGCGTGCCCGACCAGCTCGTGCAGAAGGTCGTCGACGAGTGGGGGCAGGTCGACATCCTCGTCAACAACGCCGGATACACCCTCGACGCCCCTATCCACAAGATGAGCGACGACTGGTTTCAGCGCATGCTCGACATCCACCTCGTCGTGCCCTTCCGCATGTGCCGGGCCGTCGCGCCCCACATGCGCGAGCCGGCCAAGCAGGAGCGCGAAGCCGGCCAGGAGGTCTTCCGCAAGATCGTCAACGTCTCCTCGATCTCGGGCACGATGGGCAACGCCGGCCAGGCGAACTACTCGTCGGGAAAGTCCGGCGTCGTCGGCCTGACCAAGACGCTGGCCAAGGAGTGGGGCCAGTTCAAGATCAACGTCAACGCGGTTGCCTTCGGTTACATCGAGACGCGCCTGACCGCCTCGAAGGACGACAGCAACGTGATGGAGATCGGGGGCGAGAAGGTCCAGCTCGGCATCCCCGACCAGATGCGCGGCATGGCCGCCATGCTCATCCCGCTCGGCCGGCCCGGCACACCCCAGGAGGCCGCGGGCGGTGTGTTCTTTCTCTGCTCGCCGTGGTCGAACTACGTCCACGGGCAGGTGCTGAACATCACGGGCGGTCAGTTCACGGGCATGACCACGTGACATCGCCCTGAGGGCGATGTCATTGGGAGTACGCGTGACATCGCCCTGAGGGCGATGTCATTGCGAGTACGCCTGCGAGAGGCCGCCGAACCAGGCGGCCTCTCGCGTACTCGCGGCGGCGAGCCCTACCTGCGCGGCCCTACAAGTCGTAGGAGCGGGCGATGATTTCGCGCTGGATCTCGCTCGTGCCGCCGTAGATCGTCGTGACGAGGGCGACGCGGACCTGATGCTCCATGCCGTACTCGACGGCGTAGCCTGCCCCGCCCATCATCTGCATGGCCTCGAGCGCCATGCGCTTGTTGAGTTCGGTCGCCTTGAGCTTGGCCATCGAGGCCTGGCGGGGGAAGGTCGTCTCCGGGCTCGCGTCGACCATGGCGGCGAGGTTGTAGACGAGGAGCCGGGCCGACTCGAGCTCGGTGGCGAGGTCGGCGATGCGGTGGGAGAGGGCCTGGAAGGTGCCCACGGCACGACCGAACTGCTTGCGCTCCTTCACGTAGGCCACGACGTCGCCGAAGGCTCGCCGGGCCGAGCCGAGCGACTGGGCGGCGATGATCATCCGCTCGTTGTTGAGGCCGGCCATGAGCTGCCCCCAGGCGTGTCCTTCCCGGCCGACGAGGCGGGTGGCGGGCACGAAGCAGTCGGTGAAGTAGATGTCGTTGACCTCGCGGCCGGCCATCGTCTCGATCGGCCTGACCTCCATGCCCGTGGTCCCGGCCGGCACCGAGAGCATGGACAGGCCGGCGTGCTTGTTCTCGCTGCGCTGGGTCCGGCAAACGACGAGCGTGTGGGCGGCGGCGTGGGCACCGGTGATCCACGTCTTCTGACCGTTGAGGACGTAGCCGCCGTCGACTGGCTCGGCCCGGCAGGAAAGACTGCCGACATCGGAGCCGGCCTCGGGCTCGGACATGGCGATCGCCTCGACCCGGCCGGCGACGATGCCGGGCAGGATCTCCTGCTTGAGCTCGTCGCTGGCGAAGCGCTCGACCGGCTTGGCGGCCATCATCGTGATCGGGAAGAAGCCCATGGGGATCTGGCCCTGGCTGAACTCCTCGCACAGCAGGCAGAGCTCGAGCGCTCCGCCGCCCGCGCCGCCGTAGCGCTCGGGGATGGCCGCGCCGAGCCAGCCGAGCTCGGCGATGCGGGCGTAGATCCCGGCGTTGTGCGGCTCACGGCCGTGTTCGGTGAGCGCTTCGAGCTGCTCGCGGGTTCCGCATTCGCGGCGCGCGAAGTCGCGGATCGCCTCCGCGAAGGCGCGCTGTTCGTCGGTCAGGATGATCAGGCTCATCTATTGCAGAATCTAGCCCCGTGCTCATCCGCCACGCCGAGCCCTCCCGCGACGCTGCCGCGTGTGCGGCGATCTACGCCCCCTTCGTGCGCGAGACGGCGGTGAGCTTCGAGGAGATCCCGCCCGGAGCGGCGGCCATGGCCGAGCGGATGCTCACCCTGACCCAGACCTTCCCCTGGCTGATCGCCGATGACGACGGCCAGACCGCCGGCTACGCCTACGCCTCCCGTCACAAGGAGCGCGCCGCCTACCGCTGGGCGGCCGACGTGACCGCCTACGTCGCCGAGTCGCATCGCCGGCGCGGCGTGGGCCGCGCGCTCTACGAGGCGCTTCTCGGCCTGCTGGCCCGGCAGGGATTTCGGACCGCGTGTGCCGGCATCACCCTGCCCAACCCGGGGAGCGTGGCGCTCCACGAGGCGTGCGGCTTCCGTCTCGTCGGTGTCTACGAGGGCATCGGCTTCAAGGCCGGGGCGTGGCGCGACGTGAGCTGGTGGCAGTGTGCGCTCGGCCCGGCCGATGAGGCCGAGCCGAGCGCGCCTGGTCCGCCGGTGGAGCTGGACCGAGCCGAGTAGGCGCGGCCGTTCAGCTTGCCGAACGCGCATTGGCGTCGCCGTCAGGCGATGCCACTAGTACCAGGGCCGGCCCGCTACGTGCAGCGCCGGGGTGCTGGTCTGCCGGGCGCTCCTGCCCTCGCGCCTGAGCCGCTCGACCATCTCGAGCTCCTCGAGGTCGCGGAGCTGTCGTTGCCATCGCCGCCCGGGCAGCGGCCAGCCCACGCGGTGAACGCGGACAGGGGCCGGCGGCAGGCGAGCTGACCTCGCCTGGACATCGCCTCTCATGAGAGGTCTCCTTTCGAATGATGTAAACGCGATCCAGAAGTGGTCGCGCAAGGTGACTACGTGGGTGGAAGTCGCCGTCTGCGGCTCACGGTGACACACCACGCATCGGGGCAGCGGTAATCGTTACCTGACGGCGGTCAGGTGTCACCGGCACAGCATGTGTGAGTGTCTTTCGCGGACGGCGCCTAAGGCTTCAGAGCTTGGACATAGCGGCATCACCTGCGGTTCAAAGTCGGTTTGGGCAATAAAAAAGGCGACCCATGGGGTCGCCCTCGCGGTGTCGGTATGGGACGCCGGCAGTTACCAGCGTGCACACCTCACGGCGAGGGCCGAGTCGAGATCCATCGCGTCGGCGATGTTTGCGCGCGTGAACGCGGCCGCGGGGGCGGCAGTAGCTCGAGTCGGGGAGATGTGGAGTTGGACAGTGCGCATGGAGATCTTCCGATCAGTGAAGTAATGGCACAGTAACTCACCACCCGGATGTTTGCAAGAGGCCGGCGGAGAAAACATCCGGCGCAGCCGGGCGGGGTTCCTACCGGACGCCGGCTGGGTTCTCGCCGCGCTCGAGCAGCAGCGCGAGCGTCGGGCAGACGTCGACGGCCCGGCGCGCGAGATCGAGGAGGTCGTCGGGGACCTCGGGGTGCTCGATCAGGGGGTAGCCCCAGTCGTCGAGCCGCACGAGCTCCGGGAGCAACTCGGCACACAGGCCATGTGCCTCGCACGCGATCGGATTCACGCGCAGTCGCGGCCGCGCGCTCATCGCCCCCGCCTCGCCCCCAGCTCGACTCGCTCTCCGATCGGAAGCCGGGCGGGCGTGCCGCTGCAGCCACCCACACGGTGGCGCTCGATCTCGCCCGCGAACACGGCCAGCGAGCTCTGGACGAAGCGCACCGCGCCGTCGGGGTGGTGGCACGCGCCGCGCCCGCGGATTTCGGTTGCCCATACCTCGATCCGTTGGACGTCGTCGCGGCGGCCCGCCCCGGCGGCGAGGGTGCCGACCGCGTCGGCGATCGCCCGCAGCCCGAAGACGCACGGTCCGCACTGGCCGGCGGACTGCTGGGCCAGGTACTCGATGACGCGGGCGCTCTCGTGCAGGCCGCAAGCGCTCTGGCCGAGCGCGATCACGACCCCCGAGCCGAGCGAGCAGCCCACCGAGCGGAGATCCTCGCGCGCCAGGCGCAAGCCGATCGCCTCCGACGCGCGCATCCAGGTGCCGAAATAGCCCCCGACGAGCAGCGCCTGGAGCGACTCGGTCGCCCCGCCGGCGGCGGCGATGAGGTCGCGCATGGGCGTACCGAAGGCGAGCTCGTAGACGCCCGGGGCGGCCACCTCACCCGAGATCGTCACGAGTGCCGTGCCCGGGTCGGCATCCGTTCCGAGCTCTCGGAACCAGCGGGGGCCGAAACGTGCGACGAGCGCGAGCTGAGCCAGCGTCTCGGCGTTCTGGACGAGCGTGGGACGGCCGCGGTAACCGCGCTCGAAGGGGCGCGGCGGCACGAACACGGGCAGCGGCGGCCCTCCGCCGAGCTGGTGGATGACCGCGCTCTCCTCGCCGCTCACGTAGCCGCCGGCACTGGCGAGAAGCCGGACGCGGCCGGCGTCCCGGCCGCGCTCGGCCAGCGCCTGCTCGAGCCCGGCCAGCGCCCGGGTGGCCGACTCGCGCACGCGGATGATCACCTCGGGCGCACGCACGGCCCGGGCCGCGAGCAGGGCGCCGTCGAGGACGAGGTGAGGCAGGCGCGAGAGCAGCAGCGCGTCCTTCTCGCTCGCCGGCTCGGTCTCGCTGCCGTTGACCACAACGGCCGAGACACGCCGGCGCGAGGCGACGGCCTGGAGCTTGCGCGCGGTGGGGAAATCGGCCCCGCCGCGCCCCCGCAGCCCGCTCTGCTCCACGGCGGCGATGAGCTTGTCGGCCTCGAGCGCCGGGAGCGGCCCGTGGGTGGCGAGGTGGTCGGAGAGCGAGACCGGCTCCAGGCCGGGACGGAGCCCGGCCAGCAGGCGCGGCAGCCCGGCGTGGCCGCCACCCCGAGCCGTCGCGCTCATGCCTGGGTGCCCGTCAGCGTGCCGGTGACCGTGTCGTGGGTGCTGTCGATGTTCAGGCTGACGAGGAGCACGAGGGCAGTCCCCGAGACGTTACTGACGCGCGCTTGGAAGTGCTGACCCTGGAGAGTGTTGATCTTCCCTTCCAGCACTGAGCGCAGGCCGGTGGCGGTGAGCTGCACCTGGCTGCCGGTCAACGAGAGGCCGCCGCCCGGTACGGGCGCCCCGGCCATGCGGACGCGCATCTCACCGTTGATGCCGCCCCGGCAGCGAACGACGACATCGACGAGCGCACCTCCGGGCTCGGGAATCTGCCGCACGGTGCCCGTCAGGCGAGCGGTGAAGGGCACGGAGAACGAGGCCTGGGGCGACCGGGCCGCCCGCGGTGGGCTGAGGACGCGCGCCACGGGCACCGACCGTGAGCTCGCGAGCAGGCTGACCGGTGTCCCGGACCGTTTGGCCCAGTGGGGGGCCAGTGGCCCGAGGAGCACGAAGGCGGCGAGGCCCAGCGGCGTGACGACGACGGCCGCCAGGGAGAGCGGGCGGATCGCCGAGGACTCCGGATCGGCAGCGAATATGCGTGCGATGACCGCGATCGCGACGGCGGCGAGGCACGCCACGGTGATGGCGAGCATCCACACCTGCTTGACGTCGCTCCCCGTGCCCAGGCCATGCAGGACAGCCACCGGCCAGCTCGCGTAGGCCAGCCAGTGGATGGCCCGCCAGGCGCGATAGCCCAGCCGGCGTCGCACCATGCTCGTGATCGCGACGGCCAGGAGCACATCGAAGGCGAGGGCGCCAAGCCCGAGCCACAGCGGGCGGTACGCCGAGGTAAGGGGCACGAAGGCATCGAGGAGGGTGATCGGGGCGAAGCTGTCGAGCACGCTGGTCACGATGTGCACGGCGAGGACCGCGAGCACGAGCAGCGATACGTCGCGGTGCAGGCGATCGACCACGAAGCGAGGCCACCGCCGTGCCGTGAAGCGCTGCACGTCGAGAACCCCGAGGACGACGGCCGCGCTCAGCAGGAGCAGAGCGACGACGCCGGTCCCGCGGGCCAGGTACCAGTAGGCGCTCGGCCCGGCTGTGGCGAGCGCCACGCTCACGGTCGTCCTCCGCTCACGCCCTCGGCCGGCGCGGGGGCGGACGGGAGATCCTCCCCTTCGGACGGCCAGCCGGCGATGTGGACCGCTTCGCCGTCCTCGCTGACGAGCCGGCTCGGGAGACGCTGGGCGGCGAGCCAGCCGAGCGCGGCGCGGCCCCGCACGATCGAGGCCGTGCTGGCGATGTTGGCGTCCAGGCACGAGGCGGCGCAGACGCTCACGGTCCGCCAGCCGCCGTGCGCGGGCCGGCCCGTGGCGGGGTCAAGGAGGTGATGCGCCGGCCCGGCGTCGGTCTGCCACCGGCGCGCGCTGGTGCTCGAGGTGGCCAGGCCGCCGCTGCGCAGCGAGATCCACTGGCCAGGGGCATCGGCACCCGAGCGGTGATCGTCGGTCACCCGCACCCGCCAGCCCCCCTCGGGCGGCTCCCCGGCCAGGGCGATGTCGCCGCCGAGCGAGACGAGCACGCCACCCCCGGCGACCCGCTGTGCAGCCTGCGCGGCCAGGTCCGCGGCGAGCGCCTTGGCCGTGGCGCCGAGGTCGAGCTCGACCCCGACGGGGACGGTAATCGTGCTCGTGTCCGGATCGAGACGCACGGCCTGCCAGCCGGGGATCTGCGCCACCCGGATGCGTGCGGGTCCCCGGGCGCCCAGCTCGGTGAAGTCGCGGTCGTAGCCGAGGGCGCGTAGGGCGGCCCCGAGGGTCGGGTCGACGTCGCCGTCGGTCAGCCGGGCTGCCCGGAGCGCCGCCGCGACGGCGTCGAAGAGCAGGGGGCTCACACTCATCGGGCGCCCGTGAGCCCGGCGCAGCGCGGCGATCTCGGAATCCTCGCGGAAGCGCGAGCAGGCCAGGTCGATCTCCGCCACGATGTCCGCGACTCGGGCTTGCGCGGCGTCGAGGGCCGAGGCGTTCCTCACGGCGACGAGCGCCGTGCTGCCGAGCGCCGGGAACGTCGCCTGTGCGATGTCCATAACCGGCAGGTTAGGAGCCGCCCGAAACGACGGGCGCGGGCTGCGGCGTCGGCGCGGGCGCCGGCTGGCTGGCCGACGCCGCCGGGGCGCTCGGCGCGGCGGCCGCGGAGCCGGATGAGGCGGACGGCGCCGACGAAGCCTGAGACGAGGCGCTTGGCGCGGTCTGGGCGGCGGACGACGAGGACGACGAGCCAGAGCTGTTCGACGTGCTCGCCGCGTCGGGGGTCTGGGCGGGCGCCTGGAGTCCGAGAGCGGAGGCGCTGGCGAGCGGGGGCAGCGAAGGCGCGGACACGCGAGCGGCCGACGTGTTCGCGCCGTGGCGCGGCGCGGCGGGCGTGTAGTGGACGCGGGGCGCGGCGCTGGCCTGGCCGGGCGGCGAGGAGGCGACGAGTCCCGCGAAGGCGGCGCTCAGGCCCGCGGAGGCGGCGATGGCGACGCCGCGGGCCCTCCCCATGCGACGCAGCGCTGCGTCGCGCTCCCGAACCGCGTTCGCGGGCATGCGGGAGCGAGGGCGCACGGAGTCCATGCCAGAACTATCGACGTCGCGCGTCAGCCGTGGCTAAGACGGGAATGAGAAAACGTTGTGAATGCTGGGCGAACGGTCCGTCCACAGAGCGGACAACACACCATTTGCCAGAACATTCATAATTCCTAGGCAAGGGCACCATTTAACAAGGAAAGTGAGCTTTGCGGCAGGACCGGGGGAACCGTCTCATGGACGAGGGTGGGCACTCTGCGCCACTCCGGCTGCTCCTCGTGGAGCCGGATCCGCGCGCGGCACTGTGGATCGGCGAGATGCTTCGCGCGAGCTGGCCGGAACCGATCGTCATCGCCCATGCCGAGCGCGTCGTCGACGCAGTTCGCGACGCCGCGGCGAGCCCGCCCGGCTGCATCGTGCTCGATGTCTCGCAGAGCGCAGGCGAATGGCTCGAGGACGTCGAGGACCTGCGCGGGGCGGCCTCCGAGGTGCCGCTGCTCGTACTCGGCGATCGAGGGGATGACGAGACCGCGCTCCGGGCGCTGCGCGCCGGCGCCCAGGACTACCTCGCCAAGCTCGAGTTGCAGGCCGTCCACCTCCGTCGCACCATGGCGTACGCGATGGAGCGCAAGCACGCGGAAGTGCAGCTCGTCCATCGCGCGCTCCACGACTCCCTGACCGCGCTGCCCAACCGCGCTCTGTTCCTCGATCGCCTCGGCGTGGCTCTCGACCGCGCCCGCCGGTCCGGCGCGCTCGTCGCCGTCCTCTTCCTCGACGTGGACAACTTCAAGGAGATCAACGACTCGCGCGGGCACGCGGCGGGCGACCGGCTTCTCGTCGAGCTGGCCGAGCGGCTGCGCACGATGCTGCGCCCGATGGACACGGTGGCGCGGTTCGGTGGGGACGAGTTCACATTCCTCTTCGAGGACCTGGCCGACGAGCACGAGGTGGTGCTCATCGCCGAGCGGATCGCCCGCGCCTGCAAGGTTCCCATCGAGCTCGACCACGGCGACGCCACGATCACCGTGAGCATGGGCATCGCCATGGTCACGGATCCCCGCACCCCACCGCAGACGCTCATCCGCGAGGCCGATTCGGCCATGTACCGGGCCAAGGAGCGCGGCGGCGGACGCTACGAGATGTTCGATGACACGACCCGCGAGCGTGCTCTGGAGCGGCTCGAGCTCGAGGTCGCACTGCGGCGAGCGCTCGAGGAGGATCAGCTGCGCGTCTACTACCAGCCGAACTTCTCCGTGCGGTCCTCGGGCCGGGTACTCGGGCTCGAGGCGCTGCTGCGCTGGCAGCACCCCGAGCGGGGCCTGCTCGGCGCGGAGGACTTCATCGCCGTGGCCGAGGAGACGGGCCTGGTGGTCGAGATCGGGCAGCACGTGCTGCGCGAGGTGCTGCGCGCGCTCGCCCATTGGCGGACCCAGCGGCCAGACATGACCATCGCGATCAACCTCTCGCTCCGCGAGCTCGAGGACATCGGCCTCCCCGCGGCTCTCGCAGCCGCGCTGCGCGCGGCTGACGTCGAGCCTGACGCCCTCTGCATCGAGGTGGCCGAGAGTGCGGTGGCCCGCAACCCGGTCGCCGCCACGCGGGTCCTGCGGGCGCTGAAGGAGATGGGCGTGCACACGGCGATCGACGACTTCGGCACGGGCACCTCATCCGTGGTCGGCCTGCGCCGCCTGCCCGTCGATCAGATCAAGCTCCACGGCAGCTTGGTGAGCCGGCTGGGGAGCGACCCCCAGGAGACGCCGGTGGTCGGGGCGGTCGTCGAGCTGGCCCACGCGCTCGGGCTGCGGGTGGTGGCCGAGGGCGTCGAGCGCGAGACGCAACTCCACGAGCTCCGGGCGCTGGGGTGCGACGGCGTGCAGGGCTTCCTCTTCGCCCCCGCCATGCCCGAGGAGGCCATCGAGTCTTTGCTCGACGCGGCGAACGGTGACGGCGAGCTGGAGTGGTCGGGGACGCGGCCGCCGGCGGCGTCCTAGCCCGAGCTCGCCGCCAGGCGAACTCGCAAGCGGGTTGACGCAGTCAACCCGCAGTCAACCCGCAGTCAACCCGCCATCAACCGCCGGCCACGTCTCGGCGCACGAACACGAGGAAGGCCGCGCCGAGCGCGGGCACGCCGTACATGGCGCACACCCATACTGCGCGCACGACCGGCGACCAGTCGATCGGCGTGCGCAGGAGGCCCTGCCAGGCGTTGAACTGGGTGCTCAGTAGGTAGGGCTGTAGGCCGCCCAGCCCGGGGAGGATCCCGATGAGCTGGAAGAGCAGCGAGATCATGAGCGTGCCGACGACGGCGGCCGCGCTGTTGCGGGTCGCGGAGGAGAGCAGCAGCCCGATGGTCACCACCGTGGCGATCGGGATGAGGTAGATGAGCGTGCCGACGTAGACGAGCTCCAGCGCCTTGGGTGCGGAGACGATCGTCCCGGACAGGCTCTGGAGAGAGTTGAAGCCCGACTGGATGCTCCCGGCGATCACCGCGACGGTGACGTTGAGAAGAATTGCAACCACGGCGTAGGTCGCGGCGGCGAGAGCCTTACCGGCGAAGATCTGATGGCGCTCGAGTGAACGGGTGAGGATCGTCTTGAGCGTGCCGTTGTGGTCCTCGCTGGCGAAGATGTCCCCGGCCACGAGCGCGGTGATGAGGGGGAACATCCACACCGCGCCGAAGAGGAGGATGACGAGCGGGACGGCCAGCCCGCTGCGGCTGAGGTACGAGGAGAAGGCGAAGTCCCCGCCGTGGCGGTCGTTGTGGCGGAAGTGGATGGCCAGGACGAAGAGGATGGGCACGAGCGCGGCCGCGCCGAGCCCGAGGTAGGTGCGCTTCTGATGGCGGAGCTTGAAGAGCTCCCAGCGGTAGACCTGGCGGATGCCCGGGTTCACGTCGTCGCGGCTCCTGGCTCCATAGCCAGCGAGTTCGGCCCCGCCGAACTCGCAATGGAATCGCCGCCAGGCGATTCCACATCCTCGGTGAGCGAGAAGAACAGATCTTCGAGGGTCACCGTCTCGGGCGCGAGGGCGAGGATGAGCGCGCCGCTCTCGACGAGCGCCTGTGAGAGCTCGGCCACCGCCTCCTCCTCGGCGGCGAAGCAGATCTGCCGGCGCTCCACGCGTACCCCACTCAGGCCGTGCTGGGCCTGGCAGATGGCCAGGGCACGCTCGTCGTCCGTCGTACGCAGCCGGTAGGTGGTCCCGGCGCTGCGCTTGAGCTGGTCGATTTCGCCCTCGTAGACGATCGCCCCCGAGCGCACGATGGCCACCCGGTTGCACAGCTCCTCGACCTCGGCGAGCAGATGGCTGGAGAGCAGGACGGTCATCCCCTGCTCGGCCAGCCGGCGGATGAGCCGGCGCATGTCGCGCATGCCCGCCGGATCGAGCCCGGTGGCGGGCTCGTCGAGCACGAGCAGCTTGGGGTCGCGCAGCAGCGCGGCGGCGATCCCCAGGCGCTGCTTCATGCCGTGCGAGTAGCCGCCCACGCGGTCGCCGGCGCGGCCGGTCAGCTCGACGGTGTCGAGCGCGATGTCGATTCGAGCGGCCGCTCCGTGGCCGTCGAAAGCGGCGAGAAGCTCGAGATTCCGGCGGGCGCTGAGGTAGGGATAGAACGTCGGGGCCTCCACGAAGCCGGCCACGCCACTCAGCGCCCGCACGCTGGCCGTGGGATCCGCCCCGAAGAGCCGGACCTGCCCGGACGACGGGCGGATCAGGCCAAGCATCATGCGCAGCGACGTCGTCTTTCCCGCGCCGTTGGGTCCGAGATAGCCGTACACGTCACCGGCGTTGACGGTCAGGTCGACCCCGGCGACGGCAGTCAGCTCGCCGTAGCGTTTGACGAGCCCGCGAACCTCAACGGGCGGCGCCTCGGTCATAGGGCGCGCGCAGCGCGCTCCGCGGTGGCCTTGTCCACCGAGCCGATCAGCGTGTAGCTCACCCCTCCACGGGTGAACGCGATCACCGTGCCGAGCGCGGTATCGAGCTCCTGGGCCGAGGCACCCGGCACCGAGAAGCTCGGCAGGCTCAGACCAGGCCCGCCGTCAGGGCCGCCGGCGTTGCTCGAGCCGAGGCTCGGCGTCTTGGCGCCGGAGGCGGGGCGCTCGATGACGTAGATGCCGCCGAGGCCCTGGCCGTAGGCGACGAGCGCGCCGGCGTGGGCACCTGTGCCGAGGAGGCGCACCGCGCTTCGCGGCATCGCGGCGAGGCTGGCAGGGGCGTCGAGCGCGAAGCTGACGTGCGAGGCCACCGGGCCGGCGCCCGAGATCTCGGCGTGGTTGTGACCCGCCTTGCCGGCCTTGTCCGCCTGGCCCGCCTGCTCCGCGCCGGTCGCGCCGAGCGACGCCGGAAGGCTGAAGTGCACGACGTGCGCGCCGGGGGGCGGGGAGATCTTGAACACGCCCGCCGGCACCCGGCCGTAGGAGATGTCGGTGGCGGTGAGCTCGAGCACGGGCGAGGTGTCGCCCTTGGCGAAGATCGAGAAGCGCAGCGGCACGCCGCGGACGGCGTCCCAGGCCAGCGCGGCGCCGTCGAAGAGACCGGAGTGCGCACGTGGGGTGACGCGAACGGTGTACGTCGGCCGGCGGGCGATGTCGCCCGGAATCGCCCCGGAGACCGAGAGATGACCGGCGAGCTTGGCGATCGCCGACTGGATCTGACTGATCGTGGGCAGGCCATGATTGGCCGAACCCTTCTCGTGGCCGGAGCCGAAGAGACCGGCGGGCACCGTGCCCTCGTACACCGTGGTCGACGTCGGGTCATACGCCCAGAACGCGGTGCCGTGCACGACGATCTGAGTGTCCCCGTTGTCGGATTGGAGCTCGAGGCGCAGGCCCTGCGAGGGCGAGAGCCAGAGGCGGCCGCTGCCGCCCGTGAAGAGCGGGTCGACACCCTGGACGTCGCTCGAGTCGATGAGGTGGTTGGTGAAGCTGACGCGGGCGCTGATCCCGTCGACCGCGGGGGCGGCGAGCGCCTGGTGGATGGCGGTGGCCAGTGGCTTGGCCGGCGGTACAGGACCGGAGCCGACCGCGGCGATGGCGATCGCGCTCCCGGCGACGATGGCGACGAGGAGTCCGGCTACAGCGGCGAGCAGCCGCCGGGTTGAAGTTGTGCGGAGGATCCTCATCTCCGAGCACCCATCCTTTCCGCGCGCTCGCGCATCAAAGTCGTCCCTGTGCACAGGGTACTCGTCGGCGTCAGCCTCCCCTAAACAGCGTCTGTGGGGCTTCTCACGCGGCCTGGCGCAGCTCCCTGAGGCTCCGCTTGAGGACCTTGCCCGTGGGATTGCGCGGGAGCTCGGGCACGAAGGTGACCTCCCGCGGGATCTTGTACCGGGCAAGATTGGCCTTCACGAAGGCCTTGACATCGTCCCCGGAGAGCGTGCGTCCGGGACGCGGCACGACGAAGGCGGCCAGCCGCTTGCCGAACTCCGGGTCGTCGATGCCGATGACCGCCGCCTCCTCGATGTCGGGATGCGTGATCAGGAGCTCCTCGATCTCGCCCGGGAAGACGTTCTCTCCCCCGGAGACGATCATCTCGTCGTCGCGGCCGTCGATGAACAGGCGGCCCGCCGGGTCGAAGTGGCCCACATCGCCCGTGCTCATGAGCCCGTCGATCATCTCCTTGTGGCCGCCTCCGGTGTAGCCCTCGAACTGGAAGCCGTTGCCGACGAAGATCCGGCCCGTCTCGCCGCGGGGCACCGGCGACCCGTCGGCGTCGTAGAGGCGCAGGATGGTCCCGAACGGCGGCCGCCCGGCGCATCCGGGCGCGGCCCTCAGGTCCGCGGGCGTGGCGAACGTCGCCCACGCCACCTCGGTGGACCCGTAGAAGTTGTAGAGCTTCTCGCCGATCGTGCGATGCGCCCGCCGGACGAGCTCGGCCTCGAGCTGGGCGCCGGAGAGGAAGACGACGCGCAGCGAGCCGATATTCCAGCGCGCGGGATCCTCCTCGAGCAGCGTGACGATCCGTTGGAGCATCACCGGGACGAGCACCAGGCCCGTCGGCACCCGGTCGGCGATCGTGTCGAGCACCCGCTCGGGCCGGAAACGGCGATGCGTGATGACCGTCGAGCCGAGCACGACGCCGAGGATGGTCTGCGTGAAGCCGAGCCCGTGGAACATGGGAGCTGCGATGTAGGTCGCCTCCCCCGAGCGGTAGGGCACCTTCGAGAGCAGCGCGCCGATCGGGTGCAGCGACGCTCCGCTGTGGCGCGGCGCGCCCTTCGGCGTCCCCGTCGTGCCGCTGGTGAGCAGCACGACGGCGCCGGTCTCTCCGCACGGTGGAGGCGTGCGGCCGGCGTGGGAGCGGATCAGGGCCTCGAGCGTTTCGCTCTGCGTCGTGCCCTCATCGGCCCAGGCCACGAGACGGCCACGCGGCGCCTCGATCTCCGCCACGAGCTCCTCGTACTCCTCGTCGTGCACGAGCAGGGAGACCTGCTCGCGCAGGCAGACATCGCGGAGCTGCGGTCCGGCGAAATCCGTGTTCAGATAGAGGATGCGCGTGCCGAGCTTGCCCGCGGCGAACGTGATGTCGAGAAACCCGCGGTGGTTACGGCAGAGGATCCCCACACAGTCTGCCGCCCCGACGCCTCGATCGATCAGACCGCAGGCGAGAGCGTCCGAGCGGGCATCGAGCTCGGCGAAGGTGAGCGCGCCGAGCTCGTCGACGATTCCCACCCGGTCGCCGTAGCGGAGCGCGGCGATACTGACCGCGGCTCCGATCTGCCCGCGTTCGCGCAGCGCGCGGCCCATGGCCAGCAGCCTCCGGGGAGATTGCGGGGCGACGATCCCGGCTCGGACGAGCTCGGTGAGCGAACGGGACTCCACGGCTGAGCGGATCGCCAACCGCGCCGGCAGGTTCATGAGCGAGGTCATCCCTTCGAGGGATCGGTTCCTGACATGGGCCGGCAAATGTATCCGCTACCTTCGCTCTCTGGATGTGCCGGTTGTTCGGAATGAGCGGCGGGCGGGAGCCCGTCAGAGCGACCTTCTGGCTGCTCGAGGCGCCGGATTCGCTCGCGCGCCAGAGCCGCCGGGAGCCCGACGGCACAGGCCTCGGCTATTTCGAGGAAAACGGTCGCCCCGTCGTGAAGAAGCAGCCGCTCGCCGCCTACGAGGATGAGGCCTTCGCGCGCGAGGCGCGCGAAGTGACGTCGTCGACCTTCGTCGCCCACGTCCGCTACGCCTCGACCGGCGCTGTGTCGCTGAAGAACACCCACCCCTTCGAGCAGGCCGGCCGGATCCTCGCCCACAACGGCGTGATCGGCGACGTGCCCGCTCTGGAACGGGAGCTGGGCGACGGCATGTCGCTCGTGTCGGGCGACACCGACTCCGAGCGGTTCTTCGCCCTCATCACGCGGGAGGCGGAGCGGACCGGCGACGTGGGCGAGGGAATCGCCCGTGCCGCCCGATGGATCGCCGAGCACCTGCCGGTGTTCGCGCTGAACCTCGTGCTCATCGACGGCGGCGATCTCTGGGCGCTGCGCTACCCCGATGTCCACGAGCTGCACGTGCTCGAGCGTGAGGCGGGCGGCCACGGCGGCGGTCGCCACCTCGATCACGCCAGCGCGCGAGGCTCGATCCGCGTGCGCTCGGGCGATATGGCCACCCGCCCGGCCATCGTCGTGGCGAGCGAGCAGATGGACGAGGACCCCGCGTGGCAGGCCATGGCGTCGGGCGAGCTCCTCCACGTTGGCCCCGATCTGACCATGACGCGGACGCAGGTGATCGAGCGCCCGCCCGCGCACCCGCTCACGCTCGCCGACCTCGATCCGCGTGCGGCCGCCTCGCAGGCCCACGCGGCCGGACAGTGATGACCGCGCTGCGTGACGCCGGCGCGCCGGCGCCCGGCGCGACGGTCTCGGACCCGCGTCCACTTCCGCCCGGGCCGCGGCTCCCCAAGATCGTCCAGACGGCTGGGTTCATCTTCGCCGGGCCGCGCTTCCTCAAGGCCGTCCGGCGGCGCTATGGGGACGCGGTCTACTTGCGCACCGTGTTCGACGACGGCTTCGTCATGCTCTTCGACCCCGGACACGTCAAGGAGCTCTTCCAGGGCGCGCCCGCGCGCCTGCACGCGGGCGAGGCCAACGCGCTTCTCGGGCCGATCCTCGGTCAGCGCTCCGTGCTCCTCCTCGACGGCGCCGAGCACCTCCGCCACCGCCGGCTCATGCTCCCGGCCTTTCACGGCGAGCACATGCGCTCCTACGCGGAGGCGATCCGCGAGTCGGCCGACCTCGAGATCGACGGCTGGCCTGTCCACCAGCCGTTCACGCTGCTGGAGTCGATGCAGGCGCTCACGCTCCGGGTGATCGTGCGAGCGGTGTTCGGCTACGCCGCGGGGCCCGGGTCCGACGAGCTGAGCCGCCGGCTCCGGGCCATGGTCGAGCCCTTGGCGCGTCCGCGCGGGCTCATGCTCATGGCCGCGCTCAGCCGGCTGCGGGGAGGCCCCGGCCCGGAGACGCAGTTCGAGTCCCGGCGTCGTGCCGTGGACGAGCTCCTCTACGCGGAGATCGCCCGCCGGCGCGAGGATCCCGAGCTCGCGCGGCGCGAGGACGTCTTCTCCGCCCTGCTCATGGCCCGCGACGAGACGGAAACGGGGTTGAGCGACGAGGAGGTTCGTGATGAGCTCGTCACTCTGCTGCTCGCCGGCCACGAGACGACCGCGACTGCGCTGGCCTGGACGTTCGATCTGCTCCTACACACGCCGGCCGTGCTCGACCGGGCGCTCGAGGGGGACGAGCGCTACCTCGACGCCGTGGCCAAGGAATCGCTCCGGATCCGGCCGGTCATCCCTGGGGTCGGACGGGTCGTCCGCGGCGCGCCTTTCCGGATCGGCGAATACGAGGTCCCGGTGGGCATGGAGATCAATCCGTCGATCCGGACGATGCACGCGAGCGCCGATCTCTTTCCTGACCCTGACGCCTTCCGGCCGGAGCGTTTCTTGAACGATGACGGTCCCGATACGTACACCTGGCTGCCGTTCGGGGGCGGGACCCGCCGGTGTCTGGGGGCGAGCTTCGCCCTCATGGAGATGCGGATCGTGCTCGAGCGAATGCTGGAACGAGTCGGGCGGAGGATGCGCGCCGTCGACCCGCACCTCGAGCCGGTTCAGCTGCGAGCGATCACGCAGGCGCCGCGTCGCGGCGTGCGCGTCGTGCTCGACCGCGAGCCCGCCGCCGGCTGAAACGGCGGGCGCGCGGCAGGGTCAGCGCGCGGGGACCGCGGACTCCTGATTGGCGGTGTCGCGCCAGTTCTTCACGGCGATGAGCGCGCCGTCGATGATCCGCTCCGCGAACTGTGCGCTCTCGTTGAGGCGAGGGAACGGAGCATCCGGCACGGGGATCTCGAGGAACTCGCACAACGGCTCCCACCCCTCGCCCACCGACCACACGAGGAGGCGATCGGACGGGACCGTGGCGATGACCTCCTCGTTGTAGCGCTCGATCGCCCCGGCGAGCGAGCCGGAGGGCGACTCGGCCTCGATGCCCAGCGTGCCCCACATCCGCGCCATCAGGTCCATGTAGGCCTGCCAGCCCGGGTCGATCCGTTTCCGGGCGTCGGACATGTCGTTCATCAGGCTGTCGCCCCACAGGACGTCCCAGATCGTCGTGCGCATGCTGCGCTCCCAGGCGTCCCCGTCGCGGAGGCTGAGCAGGACCTTCGCATCCGGGAAAGCCTCCATAAGCTCCCGGTAGAAGAACGCTCCGGGCCAGTCGACGGTCGACTCGTACTCGGCGAACACCTCGTTCCAATCGGCGCGGCCGTCATACGCGGCCTCCCAGACGGCGTTCTGGCTGAGGTCACCGAGGACGTTCACCATGTGGTAGCACGGCCCAACGCCGGCCATCTCGAGCCCCACCTTCTGGGAGAGCGTTCCCGTTCGGGGAAGCCCTGCTCCGATCAACTTCATGCGTTCCTCCTGTGGTCCGCGCGGCCGAAGGAGCCGGCCGATCATTGGTCCATGTTCTCAACCCGCGAGGACGGCGGGCGATGCGGTGGCGGGCCGTTCATAGCAGGAACGCGCGCCCCAGGCACTACTCCCCCGCCTCCACGGGACGCCGTGAGTCGGCCACCCACTCGCTCCAGCTCCCCGGGTAGAGAGCCGCGGCCACGCCGCCGAGCTCGAGCGCGAGGACGAGCTGGGCGGCGGTGACCCCCGACCCGCAGTAGGCCCCGACCTCGCTGCCGGGATGGGCGCCGAGGCCGGCGAAATCGGCCCGGAGGCGCTCGGCGGGGAGGAAACGGCTGTCGGGGGCGAGGTTCGACGTGGCGGGGCGGTTGCGCGCGCCGGGGATGTGGCCGGCCACCGGGTCGATCGGCTCCCGCTCGCCGCGGAAGCGCTCGGGGGCTCGCGCGTCGAGCAGCACCCCGATGCTCGGCAGACGGCCGGCGCCAGCGGCGTCGAGGATCGGCATCCCGCCGGGCACCGCCTCGAAATCGCCAGGCTCGGGGGCCGCGACCGCGGTGGTGAGCGCGTATCCGGCGGCCTGCCACGCCGCCAGCCCGCCGTCGAGCACGGCGACGTCCCGATGCCCGAAATAGCGCAACAGCCACCAGGCGCGCGCCGCCGAGAGGGCCCCGCCGGCGTCGTAGACGACGACCGGCCGTCCGCGCGAGACGCCCTTCGCACGCATGGCGGCGGCGAAGTCCGCGGCGTCGGGGAGGGGATGACGGCCACCGGGACCCGGCGGGCCGGAGAGTTCACGCTCGAGATCGACGAAGACCGCTCCCGGGAGGTGCCCGGCGGTATAGGCCTCGATGCCGGGTTGCCCACCGAGCTGCCAGCGGACGTCGAGGATGACGGGCGGCCGCGACGCGATCGCCGCGGCTAGCGCCGCGGCATCGATCAGCGGCTCACTTCTGCCGGCCAAAGCCCGCCTTACAGGCGTGATATGCGGCCAGGGCGTTGAGGCCGGCGATGAAATAGTGGTGGTTGCGCACGTCGGCGATCACGCGATGGCCGTGGTAGAGACAGAAGACCTTGTTGACCCGGCGCTGGGCCGCGGCGCTCTTGGCGAAGTGGTTGACGACCTTGTGGGCGACCACCGCGCCGAGGTAGTGCCCGCTCGAGCCGCATCCCGCCGTGGCCAGTGCGGGGACGCCGAGAACAACCACGACGCCCAGCACGGCCATTGTGCGCTTGATCCGCTGCATGGCCGCGAGCGTAGAGGTTCGGGCGACGGTGAGACAATCCCGCGTCCCATGCTCCTGTACAACAGCGCCGTCTCGGGCAACTGCTACAAGGTCCGGCTGCTCGCCGCCCACCTGGGGATCCCGCTCGAGCTCCACGAGCTCGACGTGGTCGATCGCTCCAACCGGCCCGGGGTCATCGGCCACCTCAATCCCGCCCTGCGGGTCCCCACGATCGTGCTCGACGACGGCCGCCCCCTGCCCGAGTCCAACGCGATCCTCAACTACCTGGCCGAGGGGACGCAGTACGCGGCGGCCGACGCGTATGACCGCGCCCGGGTGCTCGCCTGGCAGTTCTTCGAGCAGTACGAGATCGAGCCGAACCTCGCGGTCGCGCGCTTCTGGGCGCTCTTCGACGTCGACGCCAGCCCCGAGCAGCGCCAGCGGATGCACGACGCGGGCCACAAGGCCCTCGCCGCGCTGGAGCGCGGGCTGTCCGACCGCACCTGGCTCGTCGGCGGCGCGTACTCGATCGCCGACATCAGCCTCTACAGCTACACGCACGTCGCCGCCGAGGGCGGGTTCGACCTTGCGCCCTACCCCGCGGTGCGCGCCTGGATCACCCGCGTGGCCGACCAGCCCGGCCACATCCGCATCACCGACTGACGCGCCGCCATGTCAGGGCGGTCGAAGCGCCGACAACAACCTTGCCACGCCCGTGTCAAGGTTGCCCAGAAGATTGGTACGATCACCGCAATGCGCGACTTCCTAGCTGCCACGCGCGAGCGCGTCGTCGTCTTTGACGGCGGCATGGGCGCGACGCTCGAACAGTTCGATCTGAGCCTCGAGGACGATTACCGCCTCCCCGGGCGATGCCACGAGG
Organism: uncultured Solirubrobacterales bacterium; assembly: GCA_963795525.1. Taxonomy (GTDB): domain Bacteria; phylum Actinomycetota; class Thermoleophilia; order Solirubrobacterales; family Solirubrobacteraceae; genus Palsa-465. The sequence continues at coordinate 487,536 of CAWCIA010000003.1, read as the reverse complement.
CGCTGGTGCTCAACCGCCCCGACGTCATCGAGAACGTCCACGTCTCGATGCTCGAGGCCGGCGCGGAGGTCCTCGAGACCGACACGTTCCAGGCCTCGCGGCTGAAGCTGTCCGAATGGGGGCTCGAGGACCACACGGAGGAGATCAACCGCCGGGCGGCCGAGATCGCGCGCAAGGCGGCGGGCGAGCACCGCTTCGTGGCCGGGTCGATCGGCCCCACGGGCTTCCTCCCGGCGAGCGACGATCCCACGCTCGGGCAGATCCGCTTCCCCGAGCTCGTCACCGTGTTCGCCGAGCAGGCGCGCGGGCTCCTGAACGGCGGCGCGGACCTCATCATCATCGAGACCGCCCAGGACATCCTCGAGGTCAAGGCGGCGATCTTCGGCGCCCGGGAAGCCTTCCGGGAGACCGGGCGCACCGTGCCGCTCCAGTGCTCCGTGTCGCTGCTGCCCAACGGCGGCAAGATGCTCCTCGGCACCGACATCAGCGCCGTGCTGACCACACTGGAGGCGCTGGAGGTCGACGTCATCGGGCTCAACTGCTCGACCGGCCCGGAGGACATGCGGGATGCGATCCGCTTCCTGGGCGAGTTCTCGCCTCTACCCGTGCACTGCATCCCGAACGCCGGGCTTCCCATCCAGGGCCCGAATGGCGAGACGATCTTCCCCGAGGAGCCCGAGCCGCTGGCCACCGTGCTCGGCGAGTTCGTCGACCGTTACGGCATTTCGATCGTCGGCGGCTGCTGCGGCACGACGCCGGACCACATCCGGGCGATCGCCGAGCGGGTGGCGGGCCGCGTCCCCCCGCCGCGCCCAGCCCGCCGTCCGCCCCACGTGAGCTCGATGATCGCGGCGACGCCGCTCGTCCAGGATCCCCGCCCGACGCTCGTCGGCGAGCGCGTCAACTCTCAGGGGTCGCGCAAGGCCAAGGCGCTCCTGCTGGCCGACGACTACGACGGCCTGGTCACGGTCGCCGAGGACCAGGTGAGCGGGGGCGCTCACGTCCTCGACACGTGCGTGGCGCTCACCGAGCGCCAGGACGAGGACGAGCAGATGCGCCAGGTGGTCAAGCGGATCAGCCTGACCCAACCGGCCCCGATCCAGGTCGACTCGACCGAGCCCGAGGTCATCGAGACCGCGCTGGAGCAGATTCCGGGCCGGGCGATCGTCAATTCGATCAACCTCGAGGCCGGCCGGGCCAAGCTCGACCGCGTTGTGCCCATCGCCAAGGCTCACGGCGCCGCGCTCATCGCCCTGACCATCGACGAGGTCGGGATGGCCAAGACGGCCGAGCGCAAGCTCGAGGTCGCTCAGCGGCTGACCGAGCTCTGCTGCGACGAGCACGGGCTCGACCCCGAGCTGCTCATCTTCGACTGCCTGACCTTCACCCTGACCACGGGCGACGAGGAGTGGCGGCCGAGCGCGGTCGCGACGATCGGCGGCATCCGCGCCATCAAGGAGCAGATCCCGGGCGTCAAGACGAGCCTCGGCGTCTCCAACGTCAGCTTCGGCGTGTCGCTGCCCGCACGCAGCGTGCTGAACAGCGTCTTCCTCCACCACTGCGTGGAGGCCGGGCTCGACCTGGCCATGGTCAACCCGAACCACATCACGCCCTACGCGGAGATCCCGACCGACGAGCGTGAGCTCGCCGACGACCTCGTGTTCAACCGCCGCGAGGACGCGCTCGAGCGCTTCATTGCGCACTTCGAGTCCAAGGGACCGGCCGAGGAGGCCGCCCAGGCCAACCCGACCGAGGGCATGGAGCCCGAAGAGGCGCTGCACTTTCACATCCTGCGCCGTAAGAAGGACGGCGTCGAGGACTGGATCGACCGCAGCGTGGAGAAGATCGGAGCGGTGCCCACGCTCAACGACGTGTTGCTCCCGGCCATGAAGGAGGTCGGCGACAAGTTCGGCGCGGGCGAGCTCATCCTCCCCTTCGTCCTGCAGTCGGCCGAGGTCATGAAGAGGGCCGTGGCCCAGCTCGAGCACTATCTCGACCGGATCGAGGGCTACACCAAGGGCACGGTCGTACTCGCCACCGTGTTCGGCGACGTCCACGACATCGGCAAATCGCTGGTGAACACGATTCTCACCAACAACGGCTATTCGGTCGTCGACCTCGGCAAGCAGGTCCCGATCTCGACCATCCTCGACGCCGCGGTCGAGCACGAGGCGACAGCGATCGGCCTGAGCGCGCTGCTCGTCTCGACCTCCAAGCAGATGCCGGCGTGCGTGCAGGAGCTCCACGCTCGCCGGCTCGAGTTTCCCGTGCTCATCGGCGGGGCAGCGATCAACCGCAACTTCGGCCTGCGCATTCTCTACCCGAGTGGCACGACGTCCGACGACGTCTACGATCCCGGCGTCTTCTACTGCAAGGATGCCTTCGAGGGGCTGGCGAGAATGGACCAGCTCGTCGACCCCGAGGCTCGCGCGGCGCTCGTGGCCAAGACCCGGGAGGCGGCCAAGCGGTTGCGCGAGCAGCCCGTCGCGCCCGTGGACGACGCGCCGCCGGTCACCGACGCGAGCGTCCGCGCCCCCGTGTCGGAGGAGAACCCGATTCCCGAGCCGCCGTTCTGGGGCGCGCGTGAGGTCGAGGTCGACATGGACGAGGTCTACCGCCACCTCGACACCCACGTCCTGTTCAAGCTCCACTGGGGCGGGCGCGGGGTCAAGGGCGACGCGTGGCGCCGGCTCGTGGGCGAGGACTTCCAGCCGCGCCTCGAGCGCATGTGGCGTGAGCAGACCTACCTGCATCCCCGCGCTCTGCTCGGCTACTTCCCCTGCAACTCCCAGGGCAACGAGCTCATCCTGTGGGATCCGGAAGATTGGGACCCCGCCCATCCGCGCGAGCTCGAGCGCCTCGTCTTCCCCCGCCAGCCGCGCCACGACCGGATCTGCCTGGCCGACTTCTACCGGCCGCTGGGCAGCGGCGAGGTCGATGTCGTGGCGATCCAGGCGGTGACCGCCGGCGAGGAGGTGACCGAGCTGATGGCCAAGCTCGAAGCCGACGGCGAGTTTGCCGAACAGCTCTTCGTGCACGGGCTCGGAGTGCAGACGGCCGAGGCCATGGCCGAGTGGCTGCACGCGCGCGCGCGCGCCGACCTCGACATCCCTCCCGCGCAGGGCCGCCGCTACTCGTGGGGCTACCCCGCCTGCCCGGAGCAGTCCGAGCACGAGAAGGTGTTCCGGCTGCTCGGCGCCCCGAGCATCGGGCTCCGTTTGTCGGGGGGTTACGCGGTCGAGCCTGAGCAGTCCACGCTCGCGATCGTCGCCCACCACCCGCAGGCCGTGTACTTCGGGATGAAGAGCGGCCGGCTGCCGACGAGCGACCGCCAGGCGGCCGACGACCTCATCGCCGGCAGCGACCGCGATCCCAGCCGCTTGGGCGAGCTCCCCGACGGCGATCCCGCTGACGAGGCGTCCGCGGGCGAGCCCGCTCTGGCCTGAAGCCAGCTCAGCCCGGGGCCAGTCAGGGACAGGGTTCGGCCATCGCCGAGCTCAAGGGCGTCACACCCCCGGGCGTGACGAGGTAGGCCGGATGAGCCCCGGTGGCCACCGCGTGAGCGACCCCGCCAACGCGGAGCTCAGCGGCGTTGTTGCCCGTGAAGACCTTGAACTCACGGCTCACCAGGACCGGGCTCGTCTGCCCCGGCAGGAGCACCACACCATTGATCGGGCGGCGCCCGGTCGCGTCCACCACGCAGACCCAGACACGACCGGTGGCCACGACGCTCAGGCGCACGACCGGGGGCGCCGCGTGGCGAGCCGGGCGAGCCGCCTTGTGCCGCGACGGCGCGGTCGCGGGTGCGGCGGCGGTTGACGGCGTGCTGGCGGTGGAGGTCGTCGCCGGCGAGGTGGCCGTGAGAGCCGCCGGCGCGGTGGCGGTGACAGGCGGCGTCGTCGTGGTGAGAGCCGGGACCGAGGCGGACGGCGGCGGGGCGTGCTTGCCCGAGCCGTGGTTGAGGATGAGGAAGGCGGCCACAGCGACAGCCACCACGGCAGCGGTCATCGCCAGGAGGACCGCGGCACGTCGAGGCCGGCTCGCCCGAGCCGGCGTGGCCTCGGCCGGCCGGTAGTACGGGTTGTCGACGAAGGTATCAGCCAGGATGGCGCCTCCCGCATCCGTGCGCCAGGCGCGCACGATCCTCTCCACCGGCGCCGCGCCGGGACCGTGAAAGGCGGGATCGATCTCGTAGATCCAGCTGTCGGGATGCCGTCTGGCCTCCGCTCTGAGCGCATCGGACGGCGAAACCGATGCTCGGGCGCCGGCCGCCTCGGGCACGGCGGGTCGGCCCGCTCCGAGCGCGGCCGCTCCGTTGGGGGGAAGGGCAGGCTCGGAGAAGACCGGGCCGCTCACTGGGGGCCGCTCCTGCGGGCCGCCCGCGCCGCCCGGTGGTGGGGACGCGCGCCGACCCGCGGCGGAGCGCGGCGACTTTCGGGAGCGGGGCCAGCTGATCGGGCGGGCGAGCCATCTGACGACCCAGATGTACAGGACGAGCGCAACCAGGCCTTGGACACAGACCGACGCGGCTTTACCGATCCGGTGCGCCGGGGAGGATCGATAGGCGCTCACGACGGAATCGCTCAAGAAGACGACGGTACGGAGGGGCGGCTGCTTCGTACGTAGCCGTCCGAGCGCGAGCCGCCGTTGGCCACAGCTCCGAGGACGCGTGCATCGAGCGCTTGGAGCTGATCGCGCAACCGCTCGGTCTCCGGTCCATGGGAGGAGTTGATCGAAGCGACGACGAGGACTCCGTCGATGAGGCGAAGGAGCGCGATCGTATCCGCGACCTGCCCAACCGGCGGGGAGTCGACGACCACGAGATCGAACTGAGCCCGAAGGGCCCCCAGAACCTCGGCCATGCGAGGTGACTGGAGGAGACGCGAGGGATCCGGCGGCGAGGCGCCCGCCGCGAGCACGGTCAGTCGGGGACCGTGGCCGTTCTCGGAGCTCCCCTCGGGAGTGAGGCGCACGGTCTGAGCTGCTGCCTCGAACGACACGGCGCCGGCCACGACCTCGGCCAGGCCCGGGAAGGGAAGGAGCTCGTAGCGCGATGCCAGATCGGAACGTCGGAGATCCGCGTCGACCAGGACAGCGGACAAGCCGGCGGATGCCCCCGCCACGGCGAGATTCCAGGCGATCGTCGTCTTGCCCTGACGTGCTCGCGACGAGGTCACGACGAGACTGCGCACCGGTGCCGCGTGCCCGTAGCGAAGGTTCGCCTGAAGCATCCGGAAGGGCTCGAAGGCCGAGGCCGGGATCTGCCTCACCGGCGTCCGCCGCACGAGACTTCCGTCGCGGGGGACCGTGGCCAGGACTGGCGCCTCGAGTGCCTCCGACACCTGTGTCGGATGTCGCAGGCGCCCATCCGTCTGACCGCGTATGAGCGCGAGGGCCACGCCCAGAATCGCTCCGAAGAGGACCCCCAGCAGCACGGTGGCGAGAGGATTGCCGCTGCGGTGAGTCGGGGCGTATCCGGGCTGGATGAGTAAGGGCACGCCGCTCCCGGAGCTCCCGAGGGCAGCCACCTCGGCGATCCGCGCGCGGAGGCCGACGGCGGCCGGGTCGCGGGCACCAAGCCGGTTCAGCTGAACCGTCAAGTTGTCCACGATGGCGCGGGTGCGCTGAGCCTGGTCGGTCCTGGCGATGTCAATGGCCGCGCCGGCGTACACGTTGGCCAGCTGAGCCGCCCGCTGGGCCGAGCTCGCGCTCGCGGTGACCTCGACGACATCGGAGGTCTTGGGAACCGGGATGGAGACGTGGCTCTGGACGGAATCCACTGACGGATGCCCCGGCAGCTGGCCGGCCGCCAGGATGGCGACACTCCTCGAGCTCACGAGCGCCGCGTTGTCGGCGGCGAGCTTGTCGGCGTTGGGCGTCGGCGGGATGAGCCCCAAGGCGTTTAGCTCATCGCCGATCGTCTGGCTGAAGAGGAGCTCGGCGGTGGACTGATAACTGGCCGGACGCAGGTAGGCGAACGCCGCGGCCGCGCCCCCGACGAGCACGGTGGTCAGAACGATGATCAGCGCCCGGCGCCGTAGGGTCTGAAGCAGCGACCGAACACCCGCGCCTGTCGCACCGTGGTCCGATCGCATGCCGTAGCTCGTGTCCGTTTCCCCCAAGCGCCATAGGCTACAGACCTGGAAATTCAGCTACAAACTTGACTATTGCGTGCGGGCGGCTCGCCGCAGGGCGGAGGGCCAGAACATGCGCCAGGGAATGCGGGAGACTCGCTTGTAGGCGACGATGGCGATGGCGAAGCTCGTCGCATACGCCGTGCTCGACACCAAGGCCGCGGCCTCGATCCCACCTCGGTGCAGGAAGAGTACGAGGCCGATGACGGTCACGACCGCGGCTGCGATCTGGGACATGGATGCGACGAAGGGTCGACCCGCCGCGTAGAGGCCGGCGCCGGCGATCGAGGCACCGGCGAACAGCACGGCCCCCGGCAGGAGCAAGCGGAGCGTGAAGGCGGCCGTGCGGAAGCGATCCCCGTAGACGAGCGAGAGCAGCGGATGGGCCAGAACCGCGATGCCGAGCGCGAGTAAGCCGGCCACGAGCATCGAGCCATACAGCGCGGCGATGATCCTCGACGGCGCGCGCTCCGGCTCACGCGCGGCGGCCGGGAGCACGAGGGAAGCCAGGGTGTTCGACAGCTGGTACACGATCAGCGACACGTTCGTGGCCACCGAGTACAGGCCCACACTCGAGGCCGCGACGAAAGCCGGCAACATGGCCACGTCGAGGCGGGCGTTCACATGCGTGGCCACCACAGATCCTTGGCCGCGGATCCCATACCAGAGCGTGTGCAGCCCGAGCCGAACGTCGACGCGCCCGATCCCGATCGCGCGCACTGACCTCGCCATTCCGACGGCGAGGATCAGTCCGGTCGCGGCGGTCGGGGCGATGAGCGCGCTGGTGACGTGTAAGGCTCCCAAGCGCCAGAGCACGAGAAAGCTGGCGGCCATGAGCGCCGGCTGGGCGAAACGCAGTGCGTTGTAGAAGGTGAAATCGTGCGCGCCGAGGAGCAGCCCGTTGTTGAGCTCCGAGGCCACCACCAGGACGGCGGTGAACATGAACCATCTACCCGTGGCCACGGCACCGGGCGAGTGGTGAGAGAAGAGCGCCCCGAGCAACAGCTCCCCGGCTCCGACCGCGACGAGTGTGCAGGGCAGAAGCATCAGCATCCAGGTCGTGAAGAGACTCGGAGCGTCCTTCGGCGCTCGGGCGATGAAGTAGCTGAGACTCTGGGCTGCTCCCATCGAGAAGAGGAAGCCGCCGAGCTGCGTGATGGTGACCAGCGCCACGGTCACGCCACGTCCCGTCGGGCCGAGCGCCCGTGCGCTGACCACTCCGCTGATCAGGTTGGCCAGCAGCGTCAGCGCGCTGAAGGCGTAGGTGACCACGCTCGCCCGCATGAATCCCGGCGCTGCGACGGATTCCCGCCACGTCGCGGCGTCCTGACTCACCTCGGGATGTGGGGACTCGGACGGACCGCTCACCATGTCCGACGGCACCGCACCACCGTAAAGAACGCCATCGTGTCCAACTGACCGGCGCGCGCCCAGCCTCCGCTACCGTGCTCGCGGTGTCCCGCCGAGCGCGAAACTGGACGGGCGCGATGGTCAAGCGCATGGCCGAGCGCGCGGGCCTCGAGATGGCCCGCCACCATCCTCGAGGGCCTCGTCGAGCCGCCCTGCTGCGCGAGCACGCGATAACGCTCGTGATCGACGTCGGCGCCAACGCCGGGCAATATGCGTCCACACTTCGTGCCCACGGCTACGCGCACGACATCGTTTCCTTCGAGCCTGCGCCGGATCCCCTGGCCCGACTGCGTCGGCGTGCAGCCTTCGATCCCCGATGGCAGGTGCGGGGGGAGGCCGCTTCGGACCACGACGGGATCCTGGAGCTGGGCGCAGCGGACAACTTCAGCTCGGTCCTCCCTCTGGAGGATCGGCTGGCTCGGCTGTTCCCCGAATCGGTTCCCAACCGGATCGCCCGAGTTCGTGCCTGCCGCCTCGACGGGGCAGGCCTCGATCTGCCGGCCAGCCGGAACACTTTGCTGAAACTGGACGTGCAGGGCTATGAGCTCCAGGTTCTCGATGGGGCGACGGGGATCTTCGATGCGCTCGCCATGGTTGAGACCGAGCTCTCACTCGTGCCCTTGTATCGCGGACAGGGGCTCCTGAGCGATGTCGTGGCTCGCCTCGAGACGGCCGGTTTCGGCCTACGCTGGCTCGACCCCGTGCTCAGGGACCGGACTACCGGCGAGTACCTGCAATTCGACGGCCTGTTCGTCCGCCGGTGATCGGATGGGACATGGGCTCTGAATCCTCCACGTCCGTCACCGTCTCCTTGATGCGGGCGGCGAACCGCTCGCGCGAGAACCGCCGGGCGTGCTCGCGAATCGCCTCGGAGTCGAAATTCGTCAGATCACTTCGCAGCGCCCGGACGAGGGCGCCATCGTCACCGGGGGGGACGAGCAATCCGGTCGTCCCCTTTCGGACCGTCTCTCGCGTGCCACCCGCATCGATACCGATCACGGGCCGGCCCGCGGCCTGGGCCTCGACTGCGGCGATGCCGAACTCCTCGACCTTGGGCACGACGAGCGCAAGTGCGTTCGCATAGAGCTCGGTCAGCTCTTCGTCGCTGACCCGACCGAGGAATTCGGCGTGTCCGCGGAACCGAGCCCTGAGCTTCGCCTCCTCGGGGCCCTCGCCGACGATTTTGATCTTGCGCCCAGCGGACGCGGCCGCGGCAATCGCGACGTCAACCCGCTTGTGCTTGAGCAACTCGCCGACATAGAGCACATAATCGCTGGGAGAGCCGATGCTGAAGCGCTCGACATCGACGGGCGGATGAATCACGGTTGACTCGCGACCCCAGAAACGCCGGATGCGCTCGGCGGTGATCATCGAGTTGGCGATGAAGCGGTCGACTCCGAGCGCCGCCCGACGGTCAAACGCCCGGTGGCGGGCCATCTGAAGCTCGACCCAAGGCCGCAGCATGCCCGGGACCGCGGCGGGTTCGTCCGCCAGCCAGGCGTAGCGCAACGGCGAGTGGCAGTAGCAGATGTGGCGCGCCCCGGGAGGGATGCGGACGCCGTGGGCAAATGCGCTGCTGCTCGTGAGCACGCAGTCGTAGTCCTCGAAGGAGAAGCTGCGCACGGCGGGCTCGAACAGAGGCAGCAGGGCACGGAATGTCCGCTGGCGAGCGCCGAGACGCTGCAGAGGGGAGGTGACGACCGTCCGTCCGGCGAAGTGTCCCTGGGTCCCCTCCTCGTCGTAGAGGAGGGTGTAGATCGGCACATCCGGCCAGAGATCGGCGATCTCGGCGAAGGTCCTCTCCGCCCCCCGCATGACGAGCAGATAGTCGTGCACGAGGGCGATCTGCATCCATTGCGGAGCATACCTGCCCAACGCGGTCCGCCCCGCCGGCCGAGGACACGACATCCGTCCAAGGTGCTCCGGCGCCCTCTCCACGTCAGCGCCGCGCGGACGACTACCAGGATATGGCCGGCAAACTGCTCCCGCTCCTCGTGGCCATCCTCAGCGCGCTGGCGGCGCCGGCGGCACGCGCCGACAGCGTGCGGCCCCAGCGCGCCGGTGCCTTTCGCGACTCGGTGGGTGTGAACACCCACATCGTCTACTTCAACACGGCCTATGGCGATTGGCCCCGCATAGTGTCGGCCATCACGCAGCTCGGCATCCGTCATCTTCGCGATGGCGTCTACGCCAACCCGGAGCCACAGTGGCACGACTGGAATGAGGCGTATTACGCCGACGTCGAGTACGCGGCGGCGCACGGGCTGAAATTCGATTTCGGGATGGGCGAGCCGGGGTTCGGCGCCGGGACGCTCGATCAGCTCGTCGCCGTGATCAGGACGAGGCTGCGTAACGCTGTTGAGGCGGTCGAGGATCCCAACGAGTTCGATCAATACGGGGGGGTGGCGAGTTGGCCCGGCCCGCTGGCCAGCTATGACAGCGCGCTGTACCGGATGATGAAGGCGGATCCGGGACTGCGGTCCTTGCCGGTCGTGGGACCGTCGTTCGCGGGGCCAACCGCCCCGCAGACGCTCGGCGATCAGGCGAAATGGATGGACATCGCCAACATCCATCCTTACACCGGCGGGCAGTCGCCCACGCCGCAGCACACTGATTCCGAGCTCCTACGGGCCGCGGTGACAGGCCCCGGGAAGCCGGTGTGGGCGACCGAGGCCGGCTTTCACAACGCGATGAACGCCCCGTCCTCGGCCCAACCTCCTGTGTCCGAGAATGCGGGCGCCATCTACACGTTGCGAACGCTGCTCGAGCACTTCAAGAGCGGGATCACCCGGACCTACCTGTACGAGATGGTCGATGAGACGGCGGACCCGGCCGAGACCAACTCCGAAGAGCACTTCGGACTCCTGCGCTCGGATTTCACCCCCAAGCCGGCGTACACGGCCTTGAAGAACCTGCTCTGGCTGATCGGTGACGGTGCGCCGGCGGGGGGCGTGCGGCCCATCGACCTGACCCTTCCCGGCGCTGGCGGAGTTCGTGACCTCGTCTTGCAGAACTCGGCGGGCACGTACGCCGTCGTCCTCTGGCGGCTCGACAGTGTCTGGGACACGGTCCGCCGACGCTCCATCGCAGTATCCGCCGCGCCGCAGACGATCGCTCTTGCGCCCGGAGGCACCGCGCAGATCGCCGATCCGCTGAGGACCGGGACGCCGACGCGGCTGCCGCTCACCCGTGGCCTCGCGCACTTCACCTTGGGCGCCGATCCGGTCGTCCTCCTGCTCCGGCCCGCCCAGGGGCACGCAGCCACAGCCCACCACCCGGGACGGGCAAAACGGCGATAGTGCGGGGATGGCGCGCTACTTCCTCGACCTGCCCGAGGAGCCAAGTCCTTTCCGCTTCGATCCTCGTGATCCTCCGCGCCGTCGCCGCGACCTGACCTACTGGGGGGCGGTCCTGCTGGCCATGGAGCCACACCTCGAGGACGACGCCATCGACGTCTACGTGACGTACGACACGCGGGAGCTTCCGCGGTACGGCGACCGCGTGGTCGCAGTCGTCCTCGGAGACGAGGTTGGCCGCATCCCCCGATATACCACGCTCGTGCGCGCCGTCCTCAAGTGCTACGGAACCCGGCCCGTCCTCGGGGCCGGACCGCTGCGCAACCGCGGCCTGACGGGAGCGACCGAGCTGATTCAGGTCGCGGTGCGCTGGAGCAAATGGATGCCCGGCGCGGTGGCGCACGGACGAGCTCTCGGGCGGCGGGCCCGTAACTCTCGCGATGTCTCGTCTCCCGCCGCGATCGCCGTGCTTCCGCTGGGGACGTTCAATCAGCTGGACCTCCCTGTGCGCCCCATGTCGGAGCGAGCGACCGACCTCTTCTTCGCCGGCAGTGTTGAGCACGGGAGCGCTCCCTGGCGCGGGTTCATCTCGCCGAAGAAGCTGGCCAGACGGGACATGCTCGGGGCGGTGGGACGGCTATCCGCGGGGCGCCCGGACCTCACCATCGACCTTCGGGTGACCCGAGATTTTCAGGCCTCCGAGCAGGGCTCTCCCGAGGAGTACTCAGAGGCCCTGATGGCCTCGCGCATCTGTCTCGCTCCGCGCGGAACCTCGGCGGAGACGTTCCGGCTTCTCGAGGGGTTGCGCTATGGGTGCGTCGTCGTCTCCGACCGCCTGCCCGGGCACTGGTTCTACGAGGGCTCTCCGATCGTTCAGCTCGACCGCTGGAGCGACCTGGAGGCCGCCGTGACGCCGCTGCTCCAATCACCCGAGGCCCTCGAGGCAGCCTCACGCCGGAGCCTGGCGTGGTGGCGGACACACTGCTCTGAGGCCGCGGTCGGCCAGTTCATGGCGGCCTTTCTCAACCGTTCAGCGCCTCTGGCGGCACGGCCCAGAACCCGGTCGTCTTCGCTGGGGCGTGGGTGTAATGCACGACTGCCCTGAGATTCACGCCTCTCAGCTTGAGGTTGACGACATCGCCCTCGGCCAGCACGTAGACCCCGTGGGGGAAGCGTGTCCTCGTGCCGAAATGCTGCCGGTACCAGGAGCCAAGCTCGTAGACGACCTCGGTTGAGGAGTATTTCGTCACGATGATCCCCATGCAGTCAACGTACGGGCTATAGCCGGCCGACCAGCGCTGGGTCTCGTCCTCCAGCCACAGCTGAGTGCCGAAGTCGGAGCCCGTGCGGCCCGCGATGGGCCCGCAGAGGCCGAAGTTCGATGTACCACCACGAGGATTGCGAGACGGACGCGAGCCGAGAGCCTTGCCGTGAATGATCACGATCGGCGCCCGCGGCGTGCCCTGAAAAGTGACGCTCGTGAGCTGTACACCGGGGCTCGTATGCGAGGGAGCCGTCGCGTCTGGCGCGGCTATGGCCCCGGCGCAAGCCACACCCAGGGTGGCCAGGCACGCCGTGATGGCGCCTACGAACCCCACCCCCAGATGAGCGGCACTCCGAATGCCTTCAGGTCCTGTCATACGACTCCAGGTGCGCGTCTCGGCTTTGGACCCGCGCTCTACGTCCGAATCTCGGCATCCTTCACTATATGAGAACTTCCGGCGCCAGCCAACTACCCGCGCGCGTCGAGGTTGACACCCGGTGCAACGATGCTCGTTTTTCCGTTGTTTAGCTGGCGGCGTCCATGAGGATCCTCTTCGTCAATCACACGTGCACAGCCAGCGGAGCCGAGCGCGCTCTCCTGCAGCTGATCGACAGCCTGCGCTACGAGCACCACGTCATCGCGGCATGTCCCAAATCTGGGGTGTTGGCGCGCGAGTTAGATCGGCGCGGAGTGACTCGCCTGGGGATCCCGTCGTTCGAGCCGAGCTTCCGACCCGATCTCCTCCGGACGCCCGCCGGTCTGGCCCGGCTGAGCGCCGCCAGCGTGACCTTGACGGGAATGGTCCGGCGCTACCGCCCGGACATCGTCTATGCCAATACCACGCGCGCCGCGCTCGCGGCGATCCTGTCGCGCCGCCTGGACTCGGTCCCCCTCGTGCTGCGCCTGCACGATCATCTCCCCCAGAACCGTGCCGGGTTGGCCGTGCGTAACCTGATCGCGGTGCACGCCGATGCGGTGCTCGCCGTCTCGCAATACACCGCCGGGCGGTTCAATCGCGGTCTGGATGCACCTTTGGCGACGTGCGTCTACAACGGAATCGACCATTCTCGCTTCGATCCCGACCAGGTCAGCGCGGCCGCGCTCCGCGAGGAGTTCGGAATTGGCGAGAGGGCTCTGCTCCTCGGTCACGTGGCGCAGATCACGCCCTGGAAGGGCCAGGCCGAGTCGATTCGAATCTGCTGGGAGCTGCGCCGCCGCGGGGTCGACGCGCATCTCTTCGTCGTGGGCGCGGTTGCCTTCACCGGAGCCCAGGTCCGGTTCGACAATCCGGCCTATTTCACATACCTGAACGCCCTGGTCGATGAGCTCGGCCTCAATGGGTGCGTTCGTTTCCTCGGCGTCCGCGACGACGTGCCCTCGCTTCTGCGGAGCTTCGACCTGCTGCTCCTGCCCTCGCAGGAGGAGCCGGGCGCCCTCGTCGTCGCCGAGAGTCTGGCCATGGGAACCCCGGCCTTCGTGAGCGCGGAGGGAGGCACGGCCGAGTTTCTCGCCGACGGTGTCTCCGGCCGCACGCTCCCGTTGGGACGCCCGGAGCTGTGGGCACAAGCGATCATCGACACGGCGCTCGATGGTGACCACCTGCCGAGGATGAGCAGGCAGGCCGTGGCGGCCGCGGCTCGCTTCAGCCTCGAGGTCCACGCTCAGGAGGTGACGAGGCATCTCGAGCGCGCGCTGGCCGAGGGCACGCCTCGGCGTCACGCGGCCGGGGTGGCGGGTTAGTCGTGGGGAGGCTCTTGTTTCTCCGACGCGGCGGGATCGTCGCCGCAGCCGCGGAGCCGGGCCTCGCCGCCCGCCTGCGCGGAAGCGATGCGCTGTGGGCGCTTCCGATCGCAGGCGCGGCCGCGCTCGCGCTGGCAGTCCTGCTTCGCCACTCGGTCCAGGGCTCCTGCGCGCTCGTCCTGACGGTTCTGGTCGTCGCGATCTACCTGCACGACCGCAGCGCCGGTATCGGCGCGTTGTTCGCCTTCTGGTTCCTGGCCCCGGAGATCCGCCGGCTCTTCGATCTGATGACCGGATATCTCAACACCGATCCGCTATCGCTGGCACCGTTCGTGGCCACGGCGGTGATCGCCGGAATCGAGCTCACGCGTACGACGCTGCCGCCTCGGACCCGCCGCCTCCTGCTCACGGCCACAGCCGGCTTGGCGTTCGGGCTCCCGGTGGGTGTTCTGCATCCCTCGGCCGACCTCTACGCCTTCGGCGCCTATCTGGCCGGCCTCAGCGGCGCGGTGATCGGGTTCTCGGAGCCCGGCTCGACGAACGCGAGCGCGTTACGCCGGGTCTTGCTCTTCATGATGGTGCCGATCGCCGTCTACGGGCTCTGGCAGCACATCGCCCATCTCCCCCTCTGGGACCAGAACTGGCTCGATGCCACCGGCGTGTTGAGCATCGGTACGTCGAGCAACGGCAGCGTCCGTGTCTTCTCGACCCTCAACTCTCCCGGCGCCCTCGCTCCCCTCCTCGGGCTCTCCCTGCTCTGTTACACCACGGTTCGCGCCCATCGCACCGTGGCCACCGTCGGCTTCGCCATCGTCAGCGTCGCGCTGGCGATGACCTTCGTCCGATCGGCGTGGATCGCGCTCATCGCAGCCGCCCTCGCCCACATCGTCGCCTCCAATGGCCGGAGCGCTCGGCCGATCCTCGGCGTGGTTGCGATCACGATCGTCGTCGCCCTCGCGCTCTCACCCGTGAGCGGGACCGCCCACGACGTCGTCAACCGCTTCAACACGATCGGCCAGCCAGGAAGCGACACATCGGCGACGGACCGGACCGCGACGCTCGGCCAGGCGCTTCCCCGCGCGATAACCGCGCCGCTCGGCTTTGGCCTCGGTAGCGCCGGAGAGCCGACCAAGCTGACCTCGAACACGTCGTTCCGCGCACCGGACGACGGTTACCTCTCGCTCGTCTATCAGGTCGGTCCGATCGGGTTCATCCTCGTCATGGCGCCGATCCTGATCATGCTTCGTGCCGCGTGGGAGGGCGCCCGGGCCCGGGCCCCGGGACAGGAGCTGCGCCTGCTCCTCTTCGCCATGTTCGTCTTCCTGCTCGTCAGCCTGAGCTCGGGGGACGATTTCTACGGAAGCCTCGGGGTCATCCTCTGGTTCATCGGAGGCCAGGCTCTGGCTTTCACCGAGGGTCAACGGAGCGCGCGGGAGATGACCTCGGCGTAGATGTCCTCGAGGCGGGCGATGACCCGGCTCCAGGCGAACCGCTCCTCGACCACGGCACGGTTGTGCGCTCCCATCTCCCGCCGGCGGTCGGGCGCGGTGAGCAGCTCGGCCAACGCGGCGGCGAGCGCGGCCACGTCCCCCGGAGCCACCCGACGTCCTCCGCGGTCATCGACGAGGTAGCGGGCGCCTCCGGAGTCGGTGACGACGACCGGCTTGCCGCAGGCCATCGCCTCGAGCACGGTCATGCCGAACGGCTCGCCGATCGAGGGAAGGCAGTACACGGAGCACGCCCCCATGAGCTCGCGCACCTGCGCTCGGGGAACATTTCCGGTCATCTCAACTCGCGAGGCGATCGACGAGCCCGACACGATTCGCCCGACCTCCGTGGCGGCGGAGCCCGTTCCCGCGATCACCAGCCGCGCGGACGGGACCGCGCGCACGAGACGCTCGAAGGCCTCGAGGAGGTCAAAGATTCCCTTTCTGGGCTCGAGATTGGCCAGGAACAGGACGTCGCGACTGTCGGGCACGTGGGCGCTCGGTCTCCACCACTGCTCATCGATGCCATGGGGCAATTCGCGCACGATGGCCGACGGCGGTGGTCCCGCGCCGAGCTTCGAGGCCGCGGCCGGCGTGGTCAGCAGCAGTGCACTGGCCCGGCGCTCCTGCCATTCCCGGACGGCGCGGTTCGCGCGGGCGCCGATCCGTGACGAGATACGCCCTGCAGTCGCCGAGGGCGGCCAGGCAGGCACGTAGGGCCCGAGCACCATGGGCCGATCCACGTCAGCCAAGGCGAGCGATAGCCCCGCATCCACCGGATTGAGCTGATGCAGGAGGTCGAAGGCGACAGTCGGCTGCAAGCGCCGGAACAGCACCCGGACCCGCGCCATGTACTCGAGCCTCGACAGAGCGGCGGATCCGGTTCGCGACGAGAGGACGTGGATGCACACGTTCTCCGGGAGCGCGTCGCGGATCGCCACCGCGGGAGCCGCGACATGCAGTCGATGGCCGCGCCGCGCGAGTGCTGTGATGAACCCGTGCGCGACCAGTCCGTCGCCATGCGGCTCATGGTCGGTCAGAAGCGCCGACGGGTGAACGACGAAAATCGAGTACGGCGTCACCGCGGCCCTCGGTCCAGCCTCTGGCCGGTCGCTGCGCCCCCGAGAGGGCGTCTCAGCGGCAGCGGCCTGTGGAGCCCTTGCGACAGCCTTCCAGACGCGCGGCGGTCTTGACGTAGGTGCCCAGGAGAGGCAATGGCGTGAAGACCCCTCCCGCGTACCGGGTGAGCCCCGTGAAGCGGAAGATCATGTCGGACAGGTCGCCCTGGGCGTTGTACTCGGTGGCCCAGGAGGACCAATAGACCTGGGTCAGACCGAGAGCGCGCCGCTGCTTGGCCAGAACCGTGTAAGCGGCAGCCAACCGCTTGGCCTGTCCCGCCGGCGTGGTCTCGAATCCGAGCAGGGCTGCCTTCGGGACCTTTCCGGCGGCGGCGGACCATTGCATCTCGGTGATCAGGAGCGGCTTCTTGCCGTCATGGGCCTTGCGCATGACGGAGCGCATGCGCTGCACGATCGTCAACAGGTGGTTCATGCTCAGACTGAGCGAGGAGGCGGTATCCGTGAACGGATGGACGGACACCGCGTCGAAGTACCGCTTGGCGCCGGCACTGTAGAGCTGGCTCAAGGCCACCCAGGGAGACTCCTTGTACGACGACGCCACGAGTGACCCGGCGACGACGACGGCCTGCCGATCAAGCTGGTGGATGACTGGATACGCCGCCTTGAGCAACGTCGTATAGCCACGCCACCAATGCGGGTCCTTCCAGTACCACGGAGCGTCCTCTTCGTTCCAGATCTGCCATTCGTGGACCGGCGTGTGAGGGAGCCCCGGATTCTCCGCGAACAACGTCCCGTGCGGGCCGTAGCGCGTGACCAACGCGCGCATCAACGCCGCGAAGGGCTGCGCGCTCTTGGGCGGCGCGGCGGCCACGCTCGCGTCCGTCGAATCCCACGCCGCCGTATAGGCCACATTGACGGTCACGTGCAGGCCGTGCTCGACCGCCGCCTTCACCATTTGATCCAGCGCGCCGAAGACGTAGACCCCGGGCTCCGGCTCGAGCTGGCTCCAGGAGAAGCCCACGCGGATGGTCTCGACGCCGGAGGAGGCCATGAGGGCCATCTCGTTGTTGAGCGCGGCGGTCGGCTGCCCGACCATCAGGGGCGGCACGACGACGCCGAAGAAACCCGTCGGCACCGTGCGTCGCGCGTACGCCGGACTGGCAAGCCCGAGCGACAGCAGGCTCAGCAGGAGGGCAACGCCCCAGACTCGCCTCACCGGGCCGATCCTACCAAGCACGCGGCCGGTCCCGGCCGGCCCCCGCTCACAGGCCACGTCGCGAAAGGACATGGGAAATCGTTCGGAGGATGTACTTCATGTCTGACCACACCGACCAGTTGGCGCCGTAGAGATAGTCGAGCTTGACCATCTCGGCGAGCGGAGGCCGAGTCGGTCCGAGCACCTGCCATGGGCCCGTCATCCCGGGCGCGTATTGGAGGCGTGTCCGATGCCGGCCGAGGACACGCTGGTCCTCGTCGAACACGAGCGGTCGTGGTCCCACGAGGCTCATCTCGCCGCGAAGGACGTTGATGAGCTGCGGCAACTCGTCAAGCGATGTCTGGCGCAGGAACCGGCCAAAGCGGGTGACGCGCGGGTCTCGGCTCATCTTGAAGATTCCCTCTGACTCATTGAACGGCTCCAGCTCCGGCCTCTGGCCTTCGGCCTCCTCGATCATGCTGCGGAACTTGATCATGGGAAACACACGACCGCCGCGACCGATTCGGTGCTGACAGAACAAGATGGGACCGGGTGAATCGAGCTTGATGACCACGGCGATGACGGCGCTGAGCGGTGCGGTGAGGATCAACCCGATCAGGGCGCCGAGGATGTCCATGCCCCGCTTGACCCAGGCCGAGGATCGGTTCAGGCCGGAGCGCTTCAGGCTGAGGACCGTCACGCCGCCCAGCTCGTCGAATTCGGCTGCGGACCCGATGACCTCGAGGATGCTCGGAACGATCGACACGCGGCTTCCGATGTCCGCCGCCGCGGCGACCGTCTCCAGGGCGGATTCAGAATCCCCGCTGCTGAGCACGACGACGACCCGATCCACACCCAATGCGGTGACGATGGTCCTCAGGTTGTCGCTGCCCGCGGTCCAGCTGTCATGCGGGCGATAGCCGGCACCCGGCGCAGCCGCAGACATGATGTCGTCGAAGCGGATATAGCCCACGATCTCGGCGTTCGTGAGCGGGTCGGCACTCAGCCGTCGGCCGACGCTCTCGCCTTCCCGCCGGCGGCCGACGATGAGCACACGTTCAGGACCGGCCCACAAGCGCCCGAGCGCCCGGACGAGCATGCGCAGCCCGACCACGCTCGCCCCCGTCCCGCACCAGAGCACGAGGACGGCCCCACGGCTGGAATGGATTCCGAACGCGAGAGTGACCACAGACCAGGCCAGGGCGTAGGTCGCGGCAAGCCCCATGAGCGCGGGGGCCTCGTCAAGGGTCGACTTGCGAATCACGACCTCGTCGAAGTCATACCGCCCGCCCGTCTTCATGATCAGGAGGATGAGCGGCAGGGTCAGAGCACTGGGCAGCACGAGCCGCTGGTCGGTGATCGCGGCCGAGAGCGCCAAGCCGAGGCTCGCGGCAACGACGTCCGCAACGCCCAGGAGCCTGCGGTTGATCAGATCGCCTGCGTGTGCTCGACCGATCGGCCCGGACCAGTCCGCGCCCGCCGGGGACACCCCGGCAAGGTGCGCGGCCACGGTCTCGGCCTCTCCAGCGGCCAACTTGACGGGGTCCGCACCTCGTCTCCCCGTCTGAGCGTCGCTCGGTTTGCCTCGGGTAACCGTCATGCGTCAGAGCGCGATCGATGCCTTGTGCGGTTCCCTCCCGCGCCGCACGGCGGCTTGCGCGCGCGGGTCCCCCGCGGCTGCCGCCAATTCGGTGTACAGGTCAGAGAGCGACTGAACCATGTCGCCGTAGCGAAACTCTCGCGCGACGCGCTGGCGGCTTGCGTTCCCCATTCGCGCGCGTAGCTCGGGCCTGTCCACGAGCGAGCCAGCGCATTCGCAGAGCATCGTGACATCGCCCGGCAGCACGAGGTAGCCGGTCCGCCCTGGACGGACCTGCTCGCCGACGCCGCCAACGTCGTAGGCGATGACGGGTAGGCCGGCCATCATGGCTTCGAGAACGACGAGCGGCGCGTCTTCCCAACCGGAGGTCTGCAAGAGCATGTCGGCTGCCCCGTAGACGGTCAGCGGATCGCATGAGGGATCGGTCAGTGTCACGCCGGCGCCGCGAAGATCGTGCTCGAGGGACGTCCCATGGGCACCGGCACACATGGCCACGACTTTGACGCGCCCGCCCAGGCTCCGTGCGATCGGGACGAGATCGTGCGGCCGCTTCTGTGGGGCGGCGCGACCCACCCACGCGGCCACGATCTCCCCTTCCGGGATTCCGAGCTGGCGACGTGCCAGCCTGCGATCGACCTGCCCGGTCCCGGGCAGACCGGTGGGGATGACCCGGACTGAGCCTTTCCGTGCCACCCGCCATCTCTCGGCGGCCTCGCGCCCGGAGGCGGAGTTGGTCACCACGCCTGTATGGAATCGCCGCACGAGGTGGCGCTCGTACTGCGCGTAGGCGGCTCGCACGGGCAGAGGCACCAAACGTTCGAACGCCCAGCCATGAGGGGTGTAGACCGTGGGAACGCCGACTCGGACGCCGGTCAGGGCGGCGAGAAGCCCGGCTTTCGTGCTGTGCCCGTGGATGACCGACACGTGCCGCTCTCGGCAGAATCGCGCCAGCCGCGCCACCGCGACGGCGTCGCGAGCGAGGTGTGGCGACCGACCCACGGCGAGCGGGACGATGTCGACCCTCTGATCTCGCAGGCGCTCAATCGCTTCGACTCCCGGCGGCCCAGCCACGCTGACGTGGAGGCCGGCCTCACGGAGCCCAGGCACGAGCGCGGCAAGGTACGCGGGAGTGCCACCGATCCTGGGCTGAAAGATCTGCAGGACGTGGAGCGGCGGCTGCGCGATCGACGACCGGCGATGCTCTACCGCTGAGGCCCTGCTGTCGTCTTCCCCTCCACGCCAACCGCGCTGGCGGCGCGCGCGCCGTGGCTCCTGCAAGACTTGCGACAAAGCTCCTCCGCACCCTGACCGGGGGTCAGCGTTTTACGCATATGCGGCGCCTCCCGGCGGTGCGCGGACGACACCTCTCCCCTGTGAGGCGTCCACCAGCGACGGCTTCAGCACTGTATCAATGGGATTCGGACCTGAACAGTGCAGTGCGTATGCAGGCTGACCGCTCTTGCCGCGATCGACCGTGCACGGTGCCTGGACGACATGCCAGGGGGATGTGAACAGGTGGGTACTGGTTGGTCGGCCGACCCGCGTCTCCTACACTGCGGGGCGGGGTGCATGCCTTGACCGACAGCCTGCGCGGCCGCTCGCGGGTCGCCCTCGTACACGATTTCCTACTGGATATGCGGGGCGGTGAGCGTGTGTTCACCCGCCTGTGCGACATCTGGCCCGAGGCCGACATCTTCACCGCGGTGTACGACGAGGACGGCACCGAGGGCCGCTTCGCATCGCGCCGTGTGCACACGTCGTTCCTCCAGCACCTGCGCCCGTCGTCACGCAACTTCCGCGCCTTCCTTCCCCTGTATCCAGCGGCGATCGAGTCGCTCGATCTGAGTGGCTACGATCTCGTTGTCTCGAGTTCGTCGGCGTGGGCCCACGCGGTCTTGTGCGACGAGCACGCGGTGCACGTCTCCTACTGTCACAACCCGTTCCGCTATGCCTGGAACGACCGCGATCAGACGCTCGCCCGGCGGCGCGACCCGCTGACGCGCGCCTTCCTCCGGGGCGCATTCCGGCGCTGGCGCCTCTGGGACCGAGCCGTGGCGCGGCGGACCGATCGCTATGTCGCGAACTCGCGCATCACCCAAGCCCGGCTGCTCGACTACTTCGGGCGCGAGTCCAACGTCGTCTATCCGCCGGTCGACACCCGGCGCTTCACGCCGGGTGCGGTCGGCGACCACTACGTGCTCATCTCCGAGCTCATGCCGCACAAGCAGATCGACATCGCCGTGGCGGCCTTCAACCGCCTGCGGCTGCCGCTCGTGATCATCGGCGACGGGCCCGAGGCGGGGCGCCTGAGGCAGGCCGCGGGCCGCACGGTCCAGCTTGCCGGGCGCCTCCCCGACAACGAGGTCGAGGAACTCGTGCGCAGCGCGCGCGCCCTGATCGTCACGGCGGTGGAGGAGTTCGGGATCGTCTCGGTCGAGGCTCAGGCCGCAGGGCGCCCCGTGATCGCCCGCCGCGGCGGCGGCTCGCTCGAGACGATCGTCGAGGGCGAGACCGGGCGCTTCTGGTCGGGGGGTCCCGAAGACCTCGCCCGCACGATCCTTCACTTCGACGACGAGGCGATCGACCCGCGCGCCTGTACGCGCAACGCCGCCCGCTTCGACACCCGGCACTTCAAGACGGGAATGCTCGCCGAGGTCAAGGCAGCGATCGCCGAGCGGGGGAGCTCGCCGATGCAGAACCGGCGGCCGCTGCCTTCGACGCGTTTCGTCCAGCGCGTCTCGCGGGCCCCGATCTTCCGCCAGCCGCCCCAACAGCAGCGGCGGCTCTCCGCCGTCCGCTGAGCATCAGTGCTCGGCCGTGCTGGCCGAGCCGCTCGTGCGCGGGGACGAGCTCGGACGCGCGGGCAGGCGAACGGGCGCTGCGTGGAGCGCCCGCAGGCGGACCTCCCGCCACGACATGCCCTCCTTGAGCAATGCGGGCATGCCCATGATGATCGCCGTGGCGACCTCGACGGCCTGCAGGATCACGCCGTAGGCCACGCCCGTGGGCACTCCGACGTGCCATCCCGTGTGGAGCACGGCGGCGCAGGCGGCCTGGAAGACACCGAGGTTGGCCGGCGTGGCCGGCAGGACGGCGGTGATGTTGACGGCGAAGAGGACGGCCGCGGCCCCGGCCATGCCGGCCTGATGACCGAGCCCGAGAGCGACGAGCAGCACGTAGCACGAGAGCCACTGCAGAGCCCAGGCGCCGAGCTGCGCCGCCGCGGCGACGGCTCCGAGGCGCGGGCGCCGGAACACGGTGAGCCCCGCCCGCACGCGGGTCAGGGCGCGCCGCGTCTGCCCGAGCACGGCGTGAAGACGGCTGAAGCGCGAACGGGAGGCGCCATGGCGGAGAACGATGGGCGCGAGAAGCACGAGGAGCAGCAGCGCCGCCGGCGCGATGGCGGCGAACACCAGCGCGTTCTGATGCCCGCTGAAGATGTCCACGGAGGAGAACATCACCGCGCCGAGGATGGCCAGGGCCACGATGTTGAGCAGCGTCTGCGAGACGAGCGTGCCGAGGACGATGGGGAGGTTCTCGCGCGGCCGTCCGGTGCGGCGGGCCACCACGAGTGCCCGCGACGGCTCACCGAGACGCGCCGGCAGCGTCGAGGACATGAGCACGCCGATGAACGTCCCCTGCATGGCGTCCGACATCCGCACCCGGGCGCCCGGCAGCGCGGCTTGGAGGATGGCGTGCCAGGAGACGGCGCGCGCGGCCATGGCCGAGCACATGATGGCCAGCCCGAGCAGGACGAAGGCCGGGCTCGAGGTGACCAGAGCCTGGGCGATGTTGCCGATGCCGATCTTCTGCAGGGCCAGCAGCGCGAGCACGGCGCCCCCGAGCGTGATCGCGGCCAGTGCGGCGCGACGCACAATGGCGAACGTCCGGCTTCCGGTCTGGATCTTCGGCTGCAGGCTCGGCAGGCGGCGGGCCGCAACGTGCGGCCTGAGGTCGGCCGCTCGTGCACCCACGCGCACAGCGGCGCGGTGCACCGTGGTCTGGGGCTCGGGCGTGGCGACCGCGTCCCCATAGGCCTCGAGCACCTCCTCGGAGACGCGCCCCCAGGCGAAGCGCTCGACGTCGGCCGCCGCGGCGACCGCCATCCGGTGGCGTCGGCCCGGCTCCTCCCACAGGTCCCGGAGTGTCTCTGCCAGCCGCGTGGGATCCCCGGCGGGCACGAGCACGCCGTCCACGCCGTCGCGGACGACGTCGCGGTACCCGGCGATGTCGGAGGCCACGACCGGCGTGCCGGCCGCAAAGGCCTCGGTGAGGACCATGCCGAAGCTCTCGCCCCCGAGCGACGGCGCGCACAGGACGTGGGCCCGCTCGAGCTCGGCGTGCTTGCGCTCGTCGTCCACCTTGCCGAGGGCGCGGACACCGGCGGGATCGAGGAGGAGGGGCGCGAGCTCCTGCTCGGTCGGGCCGATGACCGTCAGCTCGGTCGGGATGTGCTCGCGTAGCGCCTCGAAGGCGCGCAGAAGCAGCGGAAGACCCTTGCGCTCGACCGCTTGGCCGATGAAGACGAGCCGCAGGCACCCGCCCTCAGGCCGGCGAGCGCCGCGCTGGGCGCGTGCCGTGTCGACGTGGACGCCGTTTGGGATGATCCGGTAGTGGCCCCCGAAGAAGCGCCGGGCGGTCCAGGCCGCGGCCTCGGAGACGGCGATGCGCACGTGCAGATGGTTGAACACCCGCCGCGCGCCCATGAAGTTGGCGATCCCGTTCGAGAACCCGTTCTCGTTGTAGGTGTGGAAGGTGCCCACGAGCGGCAGCCGCGTCGAGTCGGCGGCGACCCAGCCGAGGACGGGCGCGATTGGCTCGTGGATGTGGACGACGTCGTACTTCCCCGTGCGCAGCTCACGATGCATCGTGGCCACGCCGTAGGGAGTGATGGAGAGGTTGGAGACGGCGCCGTTGGCCTTGAAGCCGACGGTGCGACCGAGCGGGACGAGGTACTCGGGTGCGGTGAGGCGCTGCGGCCGGGCGCCGCGGTGGAGCACGGTGGCGGCGCGGTCGTAGGGATCGAGCGGAGCGAGCACCCGTACGTCGTGGCCACGCGCCATGAATGACTCGGCGAGCGCCTCGATGTGCCTCGTCACCCCTCCGGGGTAGGTCCACGAATAGGGCGAAACGAGCGCTATCCGCATCCGTTCATCCTAGCTTGTGAGACGGCTAGGGCAAGCTGCGCGCGCACCAGGAATATCATCGATAACCATGCCCGTTCGCCACTTCGTCAAGTACACCTTTCTCAAGATCGACCCCGCATGGCGGCGGCTGCACGAGGACCAGCGCACCGCGGACAAACGTGAGTTCATCGCCGCATGCGAGGACTTCGCCGACGGCCATCTCCTGCGGGCGTTCTCGCTCGTGGGCACGCGCGGCGACGCCGAGGTGATGCTCCTCACCCAGGCCCAGAACCTCGAGCGGATTCACGAGTTCCACGTCGTGCTCGCCCAGAGCGGGGTGATGAAGTGGTGCTCGGTTCCGTATTCGTTCCTGGCCATGACCAAGCCGTCGGAGTACTCGGAGGAGTCGCGGCTCGAGGTCCGGCCCGCGCACGGCAGGTACCTCTTCGTGTACCCGTTCGTGAAGACCCGGGCGTGGTACGCGCTGGCGCCGGACGAGCGGTGGCGGATCATGCAGGAGCACATCAAGATGGGCCGCGAGTACCCGTCGGTCGACCTGAACACGAGCTATTCGTTCGGACTCGACGACCAGGAGTTCGTCGTGGCCTTCGAGACCGACAATCCGGCGGATTTCCTCGACCTCGTGCAGCGCCTGCGCACGACCGAGTCGAGTTCCTACACGCTGCGCGATACCCCGACGTTCACCTGCATCTCCTGTTCGGTCGAACGGGCTCTCGGGGCGCTCGACGGCGTGGCCATGACGCTCGCGCAGACGCCCGGGGCGTGAACGTCGACGGCGCGGTGGTCTACCTGCGCGACCGCGATCCCGTTCTCCGTCGTGTGATCGACGAGGTCGGCCCCGACCGGCTCGGAGACCCGCGCGCCGGGCGACCGGCCGACCACTACGGCGCGCTCGTGCGCTCGATCGTCGGCCAGCAGCTCTCGACCACGGCGGCCCGGGCGATCTACGGCCGGCTGACCGACCGGTTCGGCGGGCGGACGCCGACCCCGGCCGAGGTGATCGAGGACGACCCGGATGAGCTGCGCGCGGCGGCCGGCCTGAGCCGGGCCAAGGTGGCGTATCTGCGCTCTCTGGCCGAGCACGTCCTCGATGGCTCGCTCGAGCTCGAGCGCCTGGACACGCTGAGCGACGAGCAGGTCGTCGAGGAGCTGGTCGCCGTGCGCGGGATCGGCGAGTGGAGCGCGCACATGTTTCTCATGTTCCACCTCCAGCGTCCCGACGTGCTGCCGGTGGGAGATCTCGGGATCCGGCGTGCCTTCATGCTGAATTACGGCTTCGACGAGCTCCCCTCATCGGCCGAGATGACCGCCATCGCCGAGCCGTGGCGGCCGCATCGCACGCTCGCGTGCCGGTTTCTGTGGCGCTCGCTCGAGACGACCGCTGTGTGATCCCGCAGCGTCCGCGACCCGCCCGGCAAGACGGTCGGGCTGGGGTGCGGGCCAGGATTTGGTCGCGCGGTTTGGTCGCGCGGTGTCGCGCGGCGGTGTCGCAGGCGGGCAAAAACGCGCCCGCTCCGGGTGTTTGGAGGGGGTCGGCGCGTCCGTGCCCGCTTTCCGGGCATAAACGCGCTCACGCCGGCCGCTCGCAGGGGGTGGGCGCGTCCATGCCCGCGGCAACGGTCGTTGCGCGGGCGGGATCCCCCGCACGAGTGAGCCGCGTAGGGTCCGATTACGCGGCGACCCACGGAGCGCAACAGCCGCTGCTGCCTCGACGGACCCCGGCGCGTGCAGGCCGCGCCCAAGCGCGAGCTTCCTCGCCCGGACCCCAGCCAGACCCTTACCGCCGAACCGCGAAGCCAGACCGCTGTCAGCGGTCTTCAGACGGCTGAGACTTCTTCCTCCTCCGCGACGCGGAAGGAGGAGCCGCAGCCGCAGGCGGCGATCACGTTCGGGTTGTCGACCTTGAAGCCGGCGCCCTGGAGGCCGTCGACGAAGTCGATCACCGATCCGCGGACGTAGGGCAGGCTGGCGTGATCGACCAGCAGGCGAATGCCCTTGTCCTCGAAGACGGTGTCGCCGTCACGCTGCTCGTCGAAGGCCAGCGCATACTGGAAGCCCGAGCAGCCCCCGCCGCGCACGCCCACCCGCAGCCCGGCGGTCTTGGCCACCGCGGCCTGAGTGGCCAGGAACTCCTGGACCTTCTCGGCGCCTTTGTCACTCAGTGTGATCATGCTTCATTCAGTATAGCCATGGCCGCTCGCTACGCTTGATGACGATGTCCGCCGCCCCCGACAGCGCGACGCCCGACGAGCTGAAGCGCCGTATCGAAGCGGGGATTCCCGGCTCGAGCGCCAGCGTGACCGGCGATGGGCACCACTTCGACGCCGTCGTCTCGGCGCCGATGTTCCGCGGGATGCCCCGGATCGCCCAGCACCGCCTCGTCCACGATGTGTTCGGGGCCGAGCTCGGGGGCCGCATCCACGCCCTGTCGATTCAAACCAAAGCGGAATGAGGTCTCGATGAGCGACCAGAGCACGAACCCGATGCGCGACGCGATCCAGGAGGCGATCTCCGAGAACCGCGTGATCCTGTTCATGAAGGGCAACCCGGACGCCCCGGCGTGCGGCTTCTCCGCCCGCACGTCGGCCATCCTCCAATCGCTCGGCCAGCCATTCGCGGCCGTCGACGTGCTGCCCGACCCGCGGATCCGCCAGGAGCTCTCCGCGCTGTCGAACTGGCCGACCATCCCGCAGCTCTTCGTGGACGGCGAGCTGGTGGGCGGCTGCGACATCATCACCGAGATGTACGAGTCGGGCGAGCTCCAGGAGGCCCTCGGCCTGGAGGGCGGAACCCCCGCGGGTGAGCCCGAGGTGGCCGAGCCCCACGCCCCCCCGATCTCGATCGAGAACCGCCTCTAGTCAAGTGACCGGTGCGGGTACCCGGCCCGCGCCGCTTGTCGCTCTGCGCTTCGACCAGGAGGGGCCTGCCCTCCGGGCACTGGACCAGACTGCTCTGCCGTTCGAGGAGCGCGAGCTCGTCCTGCGCAGCGCGGACGACGTCGCGGGCGCGATCCGGCGGCTCTCGATCCGCGGGGCGCCGCTCATCGGCGTCGCCGCCGCCTACGGTGTCGCGCTCGCGATCGCGTGCGATCCGACGCCCGCTGGTATCGAGCACGCCTGCGCGACGCTCCGCCACGCCCGCCCGACCGCGGTCAACCTCGCCTGGGCCGTGGACCGGGTGCACGATGCCGTCCGCCGGTCCGCGGCCGAGGATGCGGCGGCCGCCGCGGTATCGGAGGCCCGGAGGATCGAAGCCGAGGAGGAGGCGGCCAGCGACGCCATGGCGTCCCACGGTGCTGAGCTTCTGGCGGGTCGGCGGCGCGTGCTCACCCACTGCAACACCGGCGCCCTCGCCGCCCCCGGCCGCGGCACCGCGCTGGCCGTAATCGCCGAGCTGTTCGACCGCGGAGAGTTGCACGAGGTCATTGCCACTGAGTCGCGGCCGCTGCTCCAGGGCGCCCGGCTCACGGTCTACGAGCTCGAGAGGCTCGGTATCCCCCACCGCCTTATTGTCGACTCCGCCGCCGCCGGGCTCCTGGCCCGCGGCTCGGCCGAGGCGGTCGTGGTCGGGTGCGATCGGGTCGCCGCCAACGGCGACGTGGCCAACAAGGTCGGGACCTACTCACTCGCCCTGGCCGCTCGCGCCGCCGGGCTCCCCTTCGTGATCGTCGGGCCGACCTCGACGATCGATTTCGCCTGCCCCACCGGCGAGGCCATCGAGATCGAGGAGCGTGACGAGAGCGAGGTCGTGGCCGCGGCCGGACACGCGGTCGCCCCGCCGGGCACGCGGGCGCTCAACCCGGCCTTCGACGTCACCCCGGCCGCGCTCATCACGGCGATCGTCACCGAGCGGGGCGTGGCAAGTCCGGTGAGCCCGGAGTCGCTGGCGGCGCTGGCTGCGCGGCGCGCCTGAACTCGAGGTACTCGAGGATCCGCCGGGAGTCGCAGATCGCCTGGCGGTCGAGAACGAGCACGGGCACGCGGCGCTGAGCAGTCAACGCCTCGACCTCGTCTCGGCCGGCGCGGCGCTGCGGCACGCGCACCTGCTCGAAGGGGATCTCGGCCGCCCGCAGGGCGCGGGCCGCCTTCCCGCATGGGCACAACCAATCGGTCGGGGCCCGGCAGCGGTACAGCGTGGCCATCCGGCTCAACCCCCGAGCCCGGCCCGCCGCAGCACGCCGGCCGTCACGCGCAGGGCGAGCGCCTGGCGAGCACCGGTGGGAGCGAGGGCGTGGCCCTCGTGCTCGCGGTACCAGACGATCGTCTCCTCGAGGCAGTCCTCGTGCGGTGAGGGCCGCCACCCCAGCTCGCGCCGAGCTTTCGTGCTGACGAAGGCCCAGTTCAACGAGGCGGCGCGGACCTCGGCCGGGGCGGGCAGCCGCACCCCGCCGATTCGCTGGCCGGCGGTGGCCAGGGCGATGGCCACGGCCGGCGTCAGGCGCACCGCGGGCGGCTCGACGCCCGAGAGGCGCCCGAGATCGGCGAACAAGCGCGCGAAGGTGAAGTTCCGGTTGCCGAGGATGTAGCGCTCGCCCACCGTGCCGTGTTCGGCCGCGAGCAGGTGGCCGCGGGCGACGTCCTGCACCCCGACCACGTTGATCGTGCCGTCGACGTAAGCGGGGATCTGGCGGCGCATGAACCGACGCACGAGGGCCGTGGAGGAGCGGCCGGGATCACCCGGGCCGAGCACGTGGGCGGGGTTGACGATGACCGCCGGGAGGCCCCGCGCGATGAGCCGCAGAGCGATCATCTCCGCCTCGTGTTTGGAGTCGACAAAGGGGATGGCGTGGCGTCCCGCGTCCCAGACGTTCATCTCGTCGGCCACCCGGCCCGGAGCCGCAGGCCCCACGGCGGCGACCGAGGACGTATAGACGACCCGCTCGACCCCGGCCCGCAGCGCCTCCTCGAGCACGATCCGCGTCCCCTCGACGTTGAGGGCGAACACCTCCTCGCGCGGCGCAGCCAGGTTCGTCGTGCCCGCGAGGTGGTAGAGCCGGTCGACGCCCTTCAGGGCCCGGCGGACGGCGCGGCGGTCGCGCACATCGCCGCGCAGCACGCGGACCGGAAGCCCGGGGAGCACGTCGGAAGCGCGCTGCGGGCGCAGGAGCACGGCGACGTCCTCGCCCCGCGCGCTCAGCAGCCGGAGCAGGTGGGAGCCGATGAAGCCGGTCGCGCCGGTGAGGAGCGTCGTGGGCAAGGGGCGAGTCTAAGTCTCGCCGACGGCCGCTGGTAGGGTCCGCCGCCATGGCCGTCGCCGTCGTCTCCGACACCTGCCACTACCTGCCTCGCGAGCTCATCGACGGGAATTCGATCCATCAGGTCAGCCTCTACGTGCACATGGCCGACGAGGTCGTACGTGAGAGCGAGATCAGCGACTACGACGACTATTACGAGCGGTTGCGAGACATCCAGCGCCTCCCGACCACCTCTCAACCCTCGATCGGCGACTTCCTCGGCGTCTACGAGCCGTTGCTCGAGGCCGGCCACGAGATCGTCTCGATCCACCTCGCCGGCGGCATGTCCGGCACGGTCCACTCGGCCGAGCAGGCCCGCGATCAGCTCGGCGATCGGGCCGGCCGCGTCCACGTCATCGACTCGCGCAGTGCCTGCGGGGGCGAGGGGCTCGTCGTGCTCGCCGCCAGTCGCGCGGCTCGGGACGGCGGCGACGGAGCCACCGTGGCCGCGCAGACCCTCCGGGCGCGCGATGAGCTGAAGATGTGGTTCGCTCTGGACACGCTCGAGTACCTGCGTCGCGGGGGGCGGATCGCCGGCGCCCAGGCGTGGCTCGGATCGGCGCTGAAGATCAAGCCGATCCTCACCGTCGAATCGGAGATCACCCCGATCGAGCGCGTGCGCACATCACGGCGGGCGTTCGAGCGGATGGTGGACCTGCTGCGAACGCTGGCCCAGGAGGGACGGGACGCGTACATGGTGCAGCACATCCAGGCGCCCGAGCAGGCAGCGGAACTCGCGCGGCGCGGCACCGAGATCCTCGGCCGGCCGCCGCTGGTCACCTCGGAGATCGGGCCGGTCATCGGCACGCACGTCGGCCCCGGTCTGCTCGGGGCGGGCGGGCTGCCGAGCGGGATGGTGTAATCCGCGACTACTGAGCCCGGCGCTTGCGCCGCCCGAAGGTCAGCGCGCCGAGCGCGGCGATGCCGCCCCCGAGCACGAAGCCGGTGACGGCGGCGCCGAGCATGAGCTGCTGCTGGTGCTCACGCACCTGCGAGCGCCAATCGGTGAGCTGGACGACCTCGCGGCGCAGCTTCTCGAGCGAGGTGCCGAGCTCGTGGCGGTTGACCTCGATGGAGGCGCGGATCTCCTCGGGCGAGCGGGAAGGCATCAGCCCGCCTTCCCGGACGTGCTGACCGTCTCCCGGATGCGCTTGGCCTCGTCGACGGCCATCGTCGGCGTCGGGGCACCGACCTTCAGCTTGCGCCACGCGAAGAGGAAGGCGAGCAGCGCGAGGGCGAGGAGGACGACGAACACGATGCCGAAGCCGATCCACAGACTGCCCGCGCCGTTGACGAAGATCGCGTCGAGTCCCCAGGCGAGCGTCTCGAGTCCGAAGATGAGCGCGAAGATGCCGAACACGCCTCCCGCCGCCACGGCCGCGGCCCCCTTGGCGAGGCTCGTGACCTTCGAGGTGACCTCAACCTTGGCGAGCTCGATCTCCTCGCGCACCAGCGTGCTGACGCGCTCGGACACCTCCGCGACGGCGGTGGCGAAGTTCTCGGGCTGACCGTTGCTACTTGGCAAGGCGCTTGAGGACGAGGGCCAGGAGCAGGCCGCCGGCGAAGGCGCCCGCGACAGGGAGCTCGGGACGGTCCGAGACGAGAGCGCTCGGCGCCTCGCCCGGCGGGGACGACGCCGTGACGGGCTGGCCCTGTCCGTCCGCGCTCACGACGGGCTCGCTCACTCCGGGGGCTCTTCGTCGAAGAGGCGGTGCCAGATGAGCGCGGCGACGCGCGTCGAGGCGATGCTGGCCAGCGCGCCGGTGCCGGCGAGGAGGCCGGACCAGATCAGGCGCTTCACAAGTGGGCTTTCGGTCATCGGGGCGGATTCAATCAGACGCGACGGTTGCTCACCGACTGCGGCGAGGTTGCCCGGTGGGCTGAGGCGACAAACAGCCGTCGCGGTTCGGGCGTCGCGGCTCGGTGGAAAGGAACGGCGCGGGCTGGGCCTGGGAGCCCACACCCCTGGCCTGCGCCGTTCCCAGCAGCCGCCCGCCAGAGCCGGGCGTCCCAAGCCACACGTGACGAGCGAGCCTATCCGCGTTGCAGGCCACGGCAGATCGTCTCGACGATGAGGCCCTTCGCTCGCTCGAGGTCATGGTCGGCGACCGGAGCGCTGTCGAAGATCCAGCCGGTCAGGACCTGTTCGATGAGTCCGTAGAAGGCCAGGGCGGCGAAGCCGGGCTCGATCTCCTCCCGGAAGGTCCCGGCCTCCTGGG
Source organism: uncultured Solirubrobacterales bacterium (assembly GCA_963795525.1). Classification (GTDB taxonomy): domain Bacteria; phylum Actinomycetota; class Thermoleophilia; order Solirubrobacterales; family Solirubrobacteraceae; genus Palsa-465. Next base: position 455,732 of record CAWCIA010000003.1, on the reverse strand, counting down.
CCCGCTCGACGATCCCGGCGATCTGGCCGTAGGCCTCCTGGATGCGGTCCAGATGGGTGAGTCCGAAGGTGTTGGCCGCCCGCGTCACCTCGACGATGATCACCTTCATCAGGTCCGGGTCGTGGCGGTAGGAGTCGATGATGAAGGCCGCGATGGCGCCCAGCTTCTCGCGGGGCGAGCGATGCTTGGCGTCGGCCTCCGCGATCGCCGCGAGCATCACGTCCCAGCGCTCGAGGAAGAGCGTGTCGAGGATCTCGTCCTTGGAGGAGAAGTAGTGGTAGACGAGACCGTAGGCCACCCCGGCCTCGTCGGCGATGTCGGCCACACGGCATGTGTGGAAGCCCTGACGCGCGAACACGCGCACCGCGGCGTCGAGGATGACCCGGCGCTTGTCGACGGCGGCGGCGCCCACGGAGGCCATCAGCGGTAGACCTCGGGGCGGCGGTGGGTGAGCGCAGGCAGACGCCGGCGGACGTCGTTCAGCGTGGCGAAGTCGAGCTCGGCCACGATCGCCGTCTCGATGTCAGGCGCGCCGGCGAGGACGAGTCCCCAGGCATCGACGATCAGCGAGCGCCCGCCCGAACGGTGTCCGGGGGGATGGGCGCCGATCTGGTTGGCGGCGATCACGAACGCCTGGTTCTCGATCGCCCGCGCGCGGACGAGGCTCTCCCAGTGGTCGCGCGTGGTGGCCAGGGTGAAGGCGCTCGGGACGGCCAGGACCTTCGCCTCCCGAGCCGAGAGCTCGCGGTAGAGCTCGGGGAAGCGGATGTCGTAGCAGATGCTCATGCCGAGGACGGTGCCGTCGGCCAAGGCTGAGCTCACGACCTCGTCGCCGGCCTGCTCCTGCTCGGACTCGGCGTAGCGCACCCCGTCCACCTCGACGTCGAACATATGCAGCTTGCGGTAGACGGCCTGGATCGCTCCGTCGGGTCCGACGTGGACGCTCGTGTTGGCGCGGCCCCGCCCATCGGAGAGCTGCTCGACGATCGAGCCGGCAACGAGGTCGATCGACAGCTCAGCGGCGACCTCGCGCGCCCAGGTCACACACCGGCCATCCAAGGGCTCGGCGCCCGCGGCGAGATGCTCGGCCGTGCCGAGCACGCTCCACTTCTCGGGCAGCACGACGAGTTGTGCCCCGCGGTCCGCCGCCTCGCGGACGAGGCGGTCCGCGGTGGCGAGATTGCGCTCGCGATCCTCGGTCGAGTTAAGCTGGACGGCGCCGGCAAGCACTGCGGGTTGGCTCTCCTCCTGCAGTCGATTGACTAGTCAGTCAGTGGAGCAAGAGCATACTCGCCTCCCCTACCGGGGCAAATACGGCGCCCCGCGGCCGGCCCAGCTGGGCGCCCTCGCGCTTCCCCCGGCGCCCATGCCGTCCCGGCTCGGGTCGCGACCGCTGAAGGCCTGGCGCTACGTGGGCTTCTTCAGCCCGCAGGCGAGCATCTGCGCCGCGCGCGTGCGCATCGGCCCGCTGCACGACGCCTTCTGGGCGGTCTGGGACCGCGCGGCCGGCGAGCTGCGAAGCGGCGCCGGGCTCCGGGCGGGGCGTGTAGGCATGAGCACCGGCGCGGTGAGCGTGCGGCGAGACGGCGTGCGGGTCGAGATCGAGCTGACCGAGGAGCCCGGAGTGGAGACGATCTGCGCCAGTGGAGCGGCGTACGGGTGGACGCGCAAGCAGGGCGGCATTCCCGCGCTCGCCCGGCTGGTGCTCGGTGGCCGGCGGCTGGAGCTCGTCGGCCTGGCCGTGGTCGACGACACCGCGGCCTACTACGAGCGCCACACCCGCTGGGAATGGTCGGCCGGCGCCGGGCGTACTCCCGACGGGCGGGCGCTGGCTTGGAACCTCGTCGCCGGAGTCAACGATCCGCGCGCCGCGAGCGAGCGGACGGTCTGGGTCGACGGCATCCCGCAGGAGGCCCCGCCGTGTACCTTCGCCGCCGATCTCTCCGCGGTCGGGGAGCTCCGCTTCCAGCCCGAGGCCGAGCTCGCGCGGCGGACGAACCTCGGGCTCGTGCGCAGCGACTACCGTCAGCCGATCGGGAGCTTCTCCGGCCACCTTCCCGGCGGGCACGAGCTCGCCGAGGGATACGGTGTGATGGAGCGTCACGACGCCTGGTGGTGACGCGCGCGCTGCAGCGCGGCGAGCAAGAGCTTCGAGTGCATGGCGCCGATGAGCTCGCGCAGCGGCTCGGCGCCGGAGGCGATGATCTCGACCGCCCGCTCCACGTCGACCTTGCCGGCCAGTCGTCCGAGGAGCACGCTCACCTCCTCGGCCACGAGCGGCGCGAGCGCGTCGCGGTAGCGCAGGGTGTCGTACACGGTGAACCCGAGCGCCTCCTCGTAGCCGCCGGCGCGAAACCGCGAGATGGCCTCGATGATGGCCATGTCGTCGGCGTCGTAGCCGGGCCGCCCCGGCGTGAGAACGCCGATCTCCTCGAGCCGGTCGAGCACGTTGCCGGGCACCGGATAGCTCTCGAGCACCGTGGCGCGTGAGACGCGCCCGGCCTCGCGCAGGGCGATCGCACGCTCGAGGATGCGATCCTCGAACTCGATGAGCCGGGCCGCGCCGTCGGGATCGTCGGCGAGGAGATCTCGGATCACACGCAGGGGCATGAACCGCTCCTCCTGCAGGCGCTTGACCAAGCGCACGCGTTCGACGAAGGCCGAGGGGTAATAGGCCATGTTGCGCGAGGTGCGCACGACCTCGCGGTCGTCGCCCAGCAGCCCCTCGCGGAGGTAGTGCTTGACGGTTCCCGCGCTGACGCCCGAGCGCTCCGCGAGCTCGGAGATCTTGAGCATCCCCTCGGGGGCCAGCGTCCTCACCCGCTCAGGAAGGAGCCCTCGACGGCGCCGGCCGGCCCGGCCACCGCGCCGGCTCCGTGCAGCGTCGCGATCTCCTCGGGGCTGAAGCCGGCGCTGGACAGCACCTCGTCGGTGTGCTCGCCGAGCCCGGGGCCGGGAGCGCGTACGGGATCGGCCGGGCTACGGCTCAGCTTGAACGGGGGGCCGAGCAGCCGCACCGGCCCCTGGACCCCCGGCTGGTCGAGCTCGACGACGAGGTCCCGAGCCGCGACCTGCTCGGAGGCCAGGGCCTCGTCGAGCTCGAGCACGGGCTCGAGACAGCAGTCGTGCTCGGCCGCGAACGCCCGCCACTGCTCACGGGTGCGCCCGGCGAAGATCTCGCTGACCGCACGATGCGCCTCGGATCCGGGCGGATCGAAGGCGTGCGCGGCGAGGTCCTCGCGACCCAAGCCCCGGCAGAAGGCGCTCCAGAACTTGGGCTCGAGTGCCCCGAGGGTGACGTAGCCATCGGCGCAAGCGTAGGGCCGGTAGCAGGTGAGGGCACCGGCCAGGGGGATCCGCCCGCGGCGTGGCGATCCACCCGCGAGCGCGTCGGCGGCCACAAGCGCCAGCCACGCAAGCGAGCCATCGAACATCGAACAGTCGACGAGTTGGCCCTCGCCGGAGCGATCGCGCTCGCGCAGGGCGAACATGATTCCCAATGCAGCCGTCAGCGCGCCGCCGCCGAGATCGGCGATCTGGCCCGCTGCCTGGACGGGCGGCCCGTCCGCGTCGCCGGTGAGCGCGAGCAGCCCGTTGAGGCCCAGGTAGTTGATGTCGTGGCCCGGACGGTCCCGGTTCGGACCGTCCTGGCCATAGCCTGTGATGGCGCAGTAGACGAGCCGCGGGTTCTCGCTGCGCAGCGCTGCGTACCCGACGCCGAGCCGGTCGAGGACGCCGGGACGGAACGACTCGAGCAGGACGTCGGCCTCCCGGGCGAGGCGCAGGAGGACGTCGCGGCCGCCTTCGGTCTTCAGGTCGATGCGGATGGAGCGCTTCCCCCGGTTCAGGGCGAGGAACAGCGCGCTCCCCGCACTGGGATCGGCACCCTCGTAATGGGGCGGGGAGAAGCGGATGTAGTCCCCCATGCCCGTGTCCTCGACCTTGATGACGTCCGCGCCGAAGTCGGAGAGGAGCAGCGAGCAGAACCCGCCGGGAAGGAGCCGCGTGAGGTCGAGCACCCGGATGCCCTCGAGCGCGGCGCTCACGACAGCGCCCGCTCGGTCAAGCCCAGGAGGGCGCGGGCCTCCTCCACCGTGGCCGGGCGCCGGCCGGCGTCCTGCGCCATCTGGCGCGCCTTGGCGATCAGCTCGCCGTTGGAGTCCGCCATGCTGCCGTCCGGAAGGTAGAAGTTGTCCTCGAGGCCGACGCGGATCGATCCGCCGAGGGTCAGCGCGGCGGCGACCATCGTCCACTGCTCCCGTCCGATGCCGATGACGCCCCAGTGGCTCGGCACAGCCGCCGGCAGGTTGTCGGCCATCGCAGCCAGGTTCCGCGCAGTGGCCGGAACGCCGCCCACGACCCCCATGACGAAGTCGGCGTGGAGGGGCGCCTCGAGCAGGCCCATGTCCACGAGCGGCTCGAGCGAGGCCACGTGACCGATGTCGAAGCACTCGTGCTCGGGCTTGATCCCGAGCCGCCGCATCGCCTCGAGGAGCTCGATGATCTCGTCGAAGGGATTGGTGAAGACGAACTTGAAGACGAAGTCCTTGCGCTTGCGCGAGTACTTGGCGTAGTTCATCGAGCCCATGTTGAGGGCGGCGACCTCGGGCCGGCCGGCGTCGAGGTAGGCGATCCGCTTGGACACGGGCACGCCCACGGTGCCGGTGGAGAAGTTGATGATCGCCGCGTCGCCGATCTCGGCCCGGATGGCGTCGCGGATGGCCACGAAGTCCTCCTCCTCGTAGCTCGGCGCGCCCTCGGGGGTGCGGGCGTGGATGTGGATGTGGACACCACCCTCGTCGACGATCCGCCGCGCCTCGGCGCCGTACTCCTGCGGCGTGTACGGGATCGCCGGGCACTGGTCGCGGTTGGCGATCGCGCCGGAGATGGCGCAGGTGATGATGGCGGGGTCGTTCAAGCTCATAGACACTCCTCACCGGGAGTTCCGGGCAGCGGAACTCCCACTGGGATCGGCGCAGCCGATTCCACTCAAACCGGCACGACTCCGTTTCTCTTCCAGGGCCGGTCGACGTGCTTGGATGCCGCCATCTCGAGCGCGCGGCAGATCGTCCCCCGGGTCTCCCGCGGGTCGATGACGTCGTCGATCATCGCGTTGCCGGCGGCGATGTAGACGTCGATGATCTTGCGGAAGTTCTCGATGAGCTCCTGGCGCTTGGCCACGGGGTCCTCGGCGCTCTCGACCTGCTTGCGGAAGATGATCTCGACCGCACCCTCGGCGCCCATGACGCTGATCTCGGCGCTCGGCCAGGCGACGATGAGGTCGGGGTCGTAGGCGCGGCCGCACATGACGTAGTAGCCCGCGCCGTAGGCCTTGCGCAGGATGACCGTGACCTTGGGCACGGTCGCGTTGGCGGTCGCGTAGAGCATCTTCGCCCCATGGCGGATGATCCCGGCTTCCTCGACCTTCGTACCGACCATGAACCCCGGCACGTCCATGAGGTAGACGAGCGGGATGCCGTAGGCGTTGCACAGGTTGATGAAGCGTGCGGCCTTGTCGGCCGAGTCGTTGTCGAGGATGCCCCCGAGCTGCTTGGGCTGGTTGGCCACGATCCCGGCCGGACGGCCCCCGAAGCGGGCCAGGCAGGTGATGATCGTCTTGGCGAACTGCGGCTTGAGGTCGAAGTAGGTGCCGTCGTCGACGATCCGCCGGATCACCTCGTACATGTCGTAGGGCTTGCGGTTCGACGCGGGCAGGATGTCGAGGAGCTCGGAGTCGCCCCGGTCAACGGGATCCGACGGGGCCACGACGGGCGGCGGCTCCTCGCAGCTCGGGGGGAAGAAGCTCAGGTACTCCTTGATGCGCTCGATGCACTCCGGGTCGTCGGCCACCTCGAGGTCCCCCACCCCGGATTTCCGGCAGTGCACGCGCGAGCCGCCGAGCTCCTCCTGGGTGACGTCCTCTCCCACCGCCGCGCGCACGAGGTGCGGACCGGCCAGGGCCATCGAGCCCCGGCCCTTGACCATGGGCACGAAGTCGGCCAGCCCCGGGATGTAGGCCGTGCCCGCGGCGCACGGTCCCATGAGGGCGGCGACCTGAGGAATGACCCCGCTGGCGATGACCTCCTCCCGGAAGAGGTGCCCGCTCCCGGCGAACAGGGAGCCGACGGCCTCCTGGATGCGCGCGCCCGCCGAGTCCAGCAGCCAGATCATCGGGATCCGCTTGCTCAGGGCGAGCTCGCGCAGGCGGGCGACCTTCATCTCCCCCGTCATGCCCATCGACCCGGCCATGACCGTGAAGTCGTACGCGGCGACCGCAGCCAGGCGCCCGTTGATCTTGCCGTAGCCGGTGACCACGCCGTCGGCCGGCGCCTCGCGGCCGTCCATGGCCCGCTGGGAGAAGTGCGGGCGCCCGTGGAGGCCGAGCTCGACCCACGTGCCCTCGTCGATGAGCAGGGCGAGGCGCTCGCGCGCGGTCAACTTCTCGGCCGCGTGCTGGGCCGCCACCCTCTCGGGCCCGCCTCCGAGCCTGAGCTGCTCGCGCCGGGCGTGAAGGTCGTCGGCGAGCGGGCGCAGCAGGCTGGTGGGCGGGGAGTCGGCGGTCATCAAGAGTAGAACGTTCTACTGTCTACTCTTGCAGGCCCCGGGAACGCCGTCAAGGCGAGCGAGGCGTCAGCGCGCCGAGGTGCGCACGGGCTCTCAGCGGCCCGTCCACTCCGGGGTGCGCTTCTCGAAGAACGCGCGGACACCCTCCTGGATGTCGGCGGTGGAGAACGCGATCGTCAGTTGGGAGCGCAGGAAGTCGAGCGCATCGAGGAACGCCATGTCCTGCTGGCGGAACATCGCGTCCTTGCCCAGCTTCATCATCACCGGCGACTTGGCCGCGAGCTTCTCGGCCCACTCGCGCACCACCGCGTCGAACTCGCCGGGAGCGACCACGCGGTTGACGATGCCGATCTCGTGCGCCTCCTCGGCGGAGATCTGCTCGCCGAGCAGGAGCAGTTCGTTCGTCCGCTTGCGCGGCACGTTGCGGTAGATAAGGGCCATGATCATGAACGGGTAGACGCCGACGTTGATCTCGGGCGTGCCGAAGCGCGCGCCCTCCCGGGCGATGATCAGATCGCAGGCGAGCGCAATGCCCAGCGCGCCGGCGAGCACGTGCCCGCCCGCGGCGCAGATCGACGGCTTGCCGAGCTCGCCCAGCAGGCGGAAGAGGCGGGGGAACGCCTCGGTGCCGAAGTGCTTGTGGACGAGCGGCACCTCGGCGGCGAAGCCCGACAGGTTCGCGCCGGCCGAGAACACGCGCTCGTGGGTCGAGGTGAGCACGACGCATCGCACGGCCGCGTCGTCCCGGGCGGCTTGCAGCGCGGCGATGAGCTCGCCCAGGAGCTCATCGGAGAGCGCGTTGCGCGTGTCCGGCTGGTCGAGCGCGATCGTTGCCACGCCCGCTTCGGAGACGTCATAGCGGAGGGTCTTGAACGCCATCGTCGGCGAAGCCTACGGGCTGGCCGGGCGATGGGTGGCCAAAGCGCCAAGCGTCAAGAGTAGTAAGTGCCACTGTTTACTTCTTCGCTCCCCTGCGGTAGCTTCGGGCCCCCGATCCGAGGAGACTCCGATGGCCGCCGCCGACGTCCTCAAGCCCGACTTCGCCAGTCAGCGCAAGCACTTCATCTTCACCGACGAGCACGAGCAGCTGCGCGAGTCGATCCGGCGCTTCGTCATCAAGGAGCTCCAGCCCCACGCGGAGGAGTGGGAGGAGACGACGTTCCCCGACTGGGTGTTCGAGCGCATGGGCGGGCTGGGCTTCCTCGGCCTCGACAAGCCCGAAGCGTACGGCGGGCAGGGCGGCGACTACTACACCTCGCTCGTGCTCGCCGAGGAGATGGCCCACGCCCACTCCGGCGGCCTGGCCATGGGGGTCGCGGTGCAGACGGACATGGCCATGCCGCCGATCCTTGCCTTCGGCACCGAGGCGCAGAAGCAGCAGTGGGCCGCCGCGGCCATCGCCGGAACGGCCATCCTCTGCATCGGCATCACCGAGCCCGATGCCGGCTCCGACGTGGCCGGCATCAAGACCCGGGCCGCCCGCGACGGCGACGACTACGTCATCAACGGATCGAAGACCTTCATCACCAACGGCCACCGTGCGCATGCCATCGTGCTCGTGACCAAGACGGACCCCGAGGCTGGATACGACGGATTCACGTTGTTCCTCGTGCCCATGGACTCACCCGGGGTGATCCGGGAGAAGCGGCTCCAGAAGCTCGGCATGCACGCCTCGGACACGGCTCTGCTCGCCTTTCAGGACGTTCGCGTGCCCGCGGACGCCGTCCTCGGCGAGATCGGCAAGGGCTTCTACCACATCATGTGGGAGCTCCAGGGCGAGCGGCTCATCGGCGCGGCCGGCGCCGTGTCGGGCGCCCAGCACGTCTTCGACCGCACCCTTCAGTACGCCAAGGAGCGCACTGCGTTCGGCCGCCCGATCGGCCGCTTCCAGGCGATCCGGCACAAGTTCGCCGAGATGGCGACGAAGATCGAGACCGCGCGGCAGATGGTGTACACGACGGCCTGGCGCTTCCAGAACGGCGAGTACCCGGTGCGCGAGATCACCATGGCCAAGCTGTACTCGGCCCGAATCGCCGTGGAGGTGGCGGACGAGTGCATCCAGATCCATGGAGGCAACGGCTACATGAAGGAGTACGGGATCGAGCGCTCCTGGCGCGACCTGCGGCTGAACCGCATCGGTGCGGGCAGTGACGAGATCATGCTCGATGTGATCGGTCGCTCGTACGGTCTGTGACAAATTTCTCCGAGCTCGGCCGCGGAGTGTGAGACAGTTCCGCCCGTACTCGTGATGGGCGCATGGGGGCACCAGTGCGCGCACCACCCACTTCCTAGGAGGGCAGCATGGCGCTCGTCGACCAGGCACCGGGGCTAGCGGAGCTCGTCTCGCGCAAGATCAAGCGCTACGGATGGCGACCCGACCTCCCCGATCCACGTGACCGGATCTTCAACCTCGAGGAGACGATTCAGCAGGCCTCGGCACTCCCGGCGGAGGGCGATCTGGGGGCGCATATGCCCCCCATCTACGACCAGGGGCAGCTCGGCAGCTGCACCGCGAATGGGATCGCCGGGGTGCTCGAGTACCGGGCGATGCAGCAGGGCGAGCCGGCGATCACGCCCTCGCGCCTGTTCATCTACTACGGCGAACGCGTGATCGAGGGCACGGTGAGCAGCGACGCGGGGGCCGAGATCCGCGACGGCATCAAGGTTGTGGCGAAACAGGGTGCGCCGCCCGAGTCGGACTGGCCGTACTCCGATGCCGATCCGGGGCCGTTCCAGGACAAGCCGCCGGCCAAGGCGTACGCCGATGCCCCGACGCACGAGGCGCTCGTGTACAAGCGCCTCATCATGGGCTCCCCGGGGGCGCCGATCCGCAGTGCGATCACGGCGGGTCACCCGGTCGTGTTCGGCTTCAGCGTCCCGGACTACTTCGAGGACGGGACGTGGGACCCGACGAGCCAGTCGCTTCCCGTGCCCGGCCCGAGCGCCAATTTCATCGGCGGCCACTGCGTGGTCATCAGCGGGTATGACTTTACGCAGACCCGATTCAAGAATCCGGCCATGAAGTGCCGGAACTCGTGGGGCGCGTCCTGGGGCATGAACGGCCACTTCTGGATGGATTCCGGCTGGTTCTCTCCGAACAACGGGCTCACCTCTGACTTCTGGGTGATCGACCAGGTCAAGTAGTCACCCCGAACTGGTCCCCGTAGGGGGCCTGCGTCGGATCTGGGACGGCAGATCCGGCTTGGCGGTGTCGCCGCGCCTCCAGGCGCGGCGGCACCGCGCTGTCTGCCCGCAACCGGGGCGTCACGCACCCGCTACGGTGTCGCGGTGGCTGCCACCTCGGAGCTTGCGGAGAAGGCGGGCGCTCGACCCGCAAGCGCGCGGCGGCCGCTGCCGCCGTTCACCATCGCGCACGACGCCCTGCGCACCCGCGCGCGGGCGTTCGTGGAGCGTGAGCTCCTGCCGCACGCGGACGAGTGGGAGCGGGCGAGGTGGTTCCCCAGCGAGATCTTCGGGCGACTGGCGCAGGAGGGCCTGCTCGGACTGGCCTTCCCGCCGGAGTACGGGGGCGGCGGGGACCCCGTCGGACACGCCGTCTTCGTCGAGGAGCTCGCCCGCTGCGGGTCCGGTGGCGTGGCGGCCGGTATCGGCGCCCATGCGGGCATCGCGCTCCCGCCGATCTGGCGCTTCGGCACCGAAGCTCAGCGCCAGCGCTACCTCATTCCCGGGCTGCGCGGCGAGCGCGTCGCCGCGCTCGCGATCACCGAGCCGGACGCGGGCTCCGACGTGGCCTCCCTGCGTACTCACGCGCGCCCGGTCGACGACGGCTATCTCGTCACCGGCGCGAAGACCTTCATCACCGGCGGCGTCCGGGCCGACGTCATCGTCACCGCCGTGCGCACGGGCGAGATCGCGGGCCACCAGGGCATCTCCTTCCTCATCGTCGAGCGCGGACCGGGCGTGGAGTCCAGCGCGCTGGCGAAGCTCGGCTGGCACGCATCGGATACGGCGTCGATCAGCTTCGACGACGTCTTCGTCCCCCGCGAGAACCTTCTCGGCGAGGAGGGCCAGGGCTTCTACCTGATCATGGCCAACTTCCAGTGGGAGCGCCTGCTCATGGCCCTCGGCGCCGTCGGCGCGATGCAGGCCGTCTTCGAGCGCACGCTCGAGCACCTTGGCGCGCACGGGCGGCGCGGCCAAGCCGTCCGTCACCGTCTCGCCGAGGTCGCCGTCGCGATCGAGGCCGGCCGCGACGTCACCTACGCCGCGCTGCGCCGGCATGTCGCGGGCGAGGATGCCACGCGCGAGGTGACGATCGCCAAGCTGGCCACTCAGCGCGCCGCCTGCCAGGCCATCGATGACTGCCTGCAGATCCTCGGTGAGGATGGCTACCTGGCCGCCGGCGGGCTCGAGCGGGCACTGCGCGACGCCCGTCTCGGACCGATCGGCGGAGGCACCGACGAGATCATGAAGGAGATCCTCGGCCGGTCGCTCGGGCTGTGAGCGGCATGGACTCGGTGCGCGGACAGCTGCTCATCGCCGGACCCAGCCTGGCCGACCCGAACTTCTCGCGCACCGTCGTGCTCGTCGTGGAGCACAGCGATGAGGGCGCGCTCGGGCTTGTCCTCAACCGCCCCTCCGACGCCACCGTGGGCGAGACGGTCCCCCAGCTCGAAGAGCTTCTCGACGCCGCCGACTCGGTGTTTCTCGGCGGTCCGGTCGGTCCGTCCTCGGTCATCGTGCTCGCCCGGTTCGAGGACCCCGGCGAGGCGGCGCTGCTGGCCTTCGCCGATGTCGGCGTCCTCGGCAACAGCCTGTCGATCGAGGACCCCGTGGCCGGGGTCCGGGACGCGCGCGCCTTCGTCGGGCACGCCGGCTGGGGACCGGGCCAGCTCGACGGAGAGCTCGAGCGCGGCGATTGGATCGTCGAGCCGGCCCTGCTCGAGGATGCCTTCAGCCCGGATCCTCAGGGGATGTGGGCCGCCGTGCTCACCCGTAAGGGCGGCAGCTACGCGCTCATCGCGCGGATGCCGGTCGATCCGTCCGTGAACTGAGACGTCCCGCCCACGCGCGTACGATTGCCCCGATGGCGCACGATCACGCGCACTCGGCACGTGACACCGACCAGCGCGCGCTGAGGATCGCGCTGGCGCTCATCCTCGGGTTCATGGCGGTCGAGGTGCTCGTCGGCCTCCTCGCCTCCTCGCTCGCGCTGCTCTCAGACGCCGGCCACATGCTCACCGACGCGGCCGCGCTCGCGCTCTCCCTGCTCGCCGCCCGCCTGGCCGCGCGCCCGGCCCGCGGGCGCATGACCTACGGCCTCGGCCGGGTCGAGATCCTCAGCGCGCAGGTGAACGGGCTCACCCTGCTCATCCTCGCCGTGGTCATCGTCTTCGGAGCGATCGAGCGGCTGAGCAGCCCGGCCGACGTCAGCGCCCCTGCGGTCCTCGCGGTCGCCCTCGCCGGCATCGGGGTCAACCTCGTCGTGGCCTGGGTGTTGGCGGCCGGGAGCGGACACGACCGCAGCCTGAACATCGAGGGCTCCTACCGGCACATCCTCACCGACCTCTATGGCTTCGTGCTCACGGCGATCTCGGCCGTCGTCATCCTCGCCACGGGCTTCCGCCGGGCTGACCCGATCGCCTCGCTGCTCATCGCAGCGATGATGGTCCAGGCCGGCGTCGGATTGCTCCGAGCCGCCGTGCGAGTCTTCCTCGAGGCCGCGCCGGCCGGGCTCGAGCCCGACGAGATCGGCCGTCTCCTGGCTGCGCAGCCCGGCGTCGTCCAGGTCCACGACCTCCACGTGTGGGAGGTCACATCGGGCTTCCCGGCCCTGTCCGCCCATGTCGTGGTCGGCGCCGGGCAGGACTGCCACGACCTCCGACGGCAGCTTCAGACTCTGCTCGAGGCTCGCTTCCACCTGCACCACACGACGCTGCAGGTCGACCACGAGGCGGCGACCCAGCCGCCCCTGCAGATCGAGGTGCGCCGGTCGGCATCGGGCGGGGATAGACTCGCGCCATGAGGGTCGCAGGAGGCAACCGGTGAAGCTCGTCAAGCCGGGCAGCGACCGAGATGTCCCGCGCGGGGTCCTCGGCGGATCGGAGGTCTCGCAGGCCACGACGGGCGCGCAGAACATCTACATGGCCGTGTTCCGCGTCCCCCCGGGCGCTCAGTCGCGACCCCACTACCACGAGCACTGCGAGAGCGCGGTCTACATGATCTCGGGAGCGCTGCGGGTCCGCTGGGGCGACCGCCTGGAGCAGGAGATGCTGCTCGAGCCGCGCGACCTCGTCTACGTGCCGCCACGGGAGACCCACGTGCTCGAGAACCTCTCGGAGAGCGACCCGGCCGAGTACGTCGTGGCCCGGGATTCGCCGCAGGAGGATGCCGTCGTCGTGCCTTGGGCGGGAGCCAATCCCCCGGTGCCGGATCCGCCTTCGCCCTAGGCCAAGCCGAGCGTGAAGCAGCACCCGCTGAAGTAGTCGCCGGCCGACGAGACGAGGTAGGCGACGACTTCGGCGATTTCATCGGAGGTCGTATCGGGGCCCGGGAGGATCGCCGTGGCGGTGATGCCGTGGCGCGCCCACTCGACCGAGACGGTCCGGGCCAGGTTCTCCAGCCCGGCACGCGCCGCGCCGGCCAGCGGGCCGGAGTCGGGGGCGGGGCCGACGAGCACGATCTTGCCCGAGCGCGCGGCCGCGATCAGCTCGCGCGCGACCTCGCGCACGCTGGCCCAGGCCATGTCGAGCCCGGCTCGAAGCCCGGAGTGCCCACCCGCGGCGAAGTCGCCTCGGGCGTCGACGATCAGCGCGTCGAGAGGACGGTGGGCCGACGCCCATTGTCCGAGCGCCTCCTCATCCATCCCGAGGAGCTCGGGGGCGACGGCGATCCGGGCACCGAGTCCTTCGAGGTGGCGTGCCAGCGCGTCCGTCCGTAGCCCGGCCACGGCGACGCCGGCGCCGCCCAGAACGCCCGGGCGCAGGATGCTCACTCGGCGGCCGGCGCCGCACGCTCCGGCGCGCGGGCGTGCGCATCCCGCTCGAGCTCGCCGTGCAGCGCACGTATGCGTTCGAGGATCACGTCGGCGGCCTGTTGCTGACGCTCGCGGCTGGGCTCCTTCACCGGCTCGAAGCGGAAGGGCTCGCCGTAGCGGACGATCACCTTGGGGAACTGGAATCGTTTCCAATTACGCACCTGGTGGGAGCCGAGAATCGCCACCGGCACGATGGGGACCCCCGACGCGAGTGCGAGGCGCCCGATCCCAGGCCGGGCCTCATCGGCGAGCTTCCCGGTGCGCGAGCGACCGCCCTCGCAATACATGACGACCGCGCCCCCGCGATCGAGGATGCGGAAAGCCGTGGTGAACGCCTCCTCGTCCTGAGCACCCCGGCGGACGGGGAATACACCGCCGTGGCTGAAGACCCAGGCGCCGATACCCGAGAAGAGCTGCGACTTGCCCATGAACTGGATACGGCGGCGGATGAACGCGGCGGTGAAGAAGTGGTCCATGAACGAGGCATGGTTCGGAGCGAGGATGATCGGGCCGTTGGGGACGCGCTCGCTGTGCTGTCCGCGCGCGCGGAAGCTGATGAGCGCGTGCAGGACGGTGAAGATGCGGACGATCTCGTAGACCTTGGTCTCCGGCTCGTGGTCGCGCACGCGCGCGTGGTAGCGAGCGAAGTGCTCCTTCGGTCGCTCGTCGCGGTAGACCTGAGGCTTGAGCTGGACGTCCGACATCTCCTCTCCGCGGACGATACCCGCGCACCCGCGATGGGTGGGGGCCGCTGGCGATCGATCGGCTCGCTGCAGCTCCGGCGATGAGTTCGGGGTCCTGCCAAAGTCATAGCGGACATGAGCTCAGGCGATGTGGCGATCAGGCTCCGGAGCGTGGTGAAGCGGTTCGGTCCGCTCACGGCGGTCGATGGCCTCGACCTCGAGGTGCCCTACGGGACCTGCGTGGGGCTGCTCGGGCCCAACGGCGCGGGCAAGTCGACGACGATGAAGGCCCTGACGGCCCAGGTGATCGCCGACGAGGGCGAGCTCGTCATCCTCGGTTATGCGCTTCCCGCGGACTCCAAGCAGGCCCGGGCCGAGATGGGCGTCGTGCCTCAGCTCGACAACCTCGACACGGCCCTTACCGTGGAACAGAACCTGCTCGTGTTCACCCATCTCTACCGCGTGCCCAAGGCGGTCCGGGCCGAGGCGATCGACCGGGCGCTCGGGATCGCCAATCTCACTCAGCGGCGCCGCTCGAAGGTGGACGAGCTGAGCGGCGGCATGCGCCGCCGGCTGCTCATCGCCCGCGCGCTCCTGCATCAGCCCCGCCTCCTCCTGCTCGACGAGCCGACCGTCGGCCTCGATCCCCAGGTCCGCCAGGAGCTGTGGGCGCTCATCGACCGCCTGCGCTCCGAGGGCGTGTCGATCCTCATGAGCACCCATTACATCGAGGAGGCCGAGCGGCTCTGCGACACGGTCACGATCATGTCCCACGGCCGAGCCGTGGCCAGCGGGCCCCCGCATGCCCTCATCGCCGAGCATGCCGGCCGCGACGCGCTCGAGGTCTACGGCTCGCCGGCCCGACTCGGAGAGGTCGAAGCGGTGGCCCGGGAGCGCGGATGGCGCACGCGCCGCACCGGCACCTCGGTGGCCGTCCTGCACGCCAACGGCACCTCGGAGCTCGAAGGCGAGCGGCGGATGACGAACCTCGAGGACGTCTTCGTCCTCCTGACCGGCGAGGAGATCGAATGATCGCCTCGCGCAAACAGCTCGGACGCCTGGAGACGGCCGCTCTGCGTGGCGTGATGGTCCGCGAGGTCGTCAACTTCTCCTCGTTCTGGCGCTCCTCGACCTTCTCCTCGACTGTCGACCCGACGATCTACCTGCTCGCGTTCGGGTTCGGCTTCGGCTCGCTGGTCAGCCGGGTAGCGGGCTACCGCTATATCGACTTCGTGGCCACGGGAGTCGTGGCGACCACCGTTCTCTTCTCCGGCGCATTCCCGGCCATGTACGGCACCTTCGTCAAGTACACGTTTCAGCACACCTACGACGCCATCCTCGCGGCGCCGGTGGACACCGAGGAGCTCGTCACAGGCGAGGCGCTGTGGGTGGGACTGCGCACGGGGGTGTACGGGTGCGTGCCGATCCTCGTGGCGCTTGTCTTCGGGCTGAGTCCAAGCTGGGGCATGCTGCTCGTCCCGGCCATCGCCGGCCTGGCGGGCTTCGGCTGGGCCTGCTTCGGCATCTTCATCGCCGCCAAGTCCCAGAAGATCGAGAGCTTCTCCTACTGGCAGAGCGGCCTGCTGACGCCGATGTTCCTCGTCGCGGGGACGTTTTTCCCGCTCAGCAAGCTGCCCGGATGGGCGCAGGTGCTCGGCAATGTCAACCCCCTCTTCCACTGCGTGCAACTGGTGCGCCACGTCGTGTTCGGCACCGAGAGCGTGGCCGACCTCGGCCACCTCGCCTTCCTCGTTGGCTTCGCGCTGGTGGCCTGGCGCCTGGCCATCCGCTTCATGGAGCGCAAGCTCATCCTCTGACCGGCTGGGGTCCGGTCCATGCCGCCCCTCCCCTATCCTGCCGCCTGCACCCCCGAGCACAGGAGGCAGTCGAGTTGGCCGACGTCGAGGCCCATATCACCGGAACCGTCTGGAAGATCGAGGTTGAGGTCGGCGACACGGTGCACGAGGGCGACACCGTCGTCATCCTCGAGTCGATGAAGATGGAGATGCCCGTCGAGGCCGAGGACGAGGGCGTGGTCAGGGAGATCCTCTGCGCGGAAGGCCAGTCGGTCTCAGAGGGCGACACGCTCGTTGTCCTCGAGTAGCGGCGCAGGCGAGTCCGAGCGCGGCGGAGGCGACTCCGAGCGCGGCGCCGGCCGGCTGCTCGTCGACGAGCCCGCGCCCGGCGTCACGCGCCTGACCATCTCCAACCCCGGTAAGCGGGGTGCGCTCGACCATGCGATCCTCGACGCCTTCGCCACGACCATGCCGGCGCTCCAGGCGCGGTGCGTGCTCATCACCGGGGAGGGAACGACGTTCTCGGCCGGGTACGACATCGGCCATCTGCCCGACGCCGTATTCGCCGACGAGGCCGAGCGCCTCGTCGCCCATCCCTTCGCGGCGGCCATCGACGCGATCGAGGCCTACCCCTTCCCGACCGTGGCCGCGCTCAACGGCCACGCGATCGGCGGAGGCCTCGAACTCGCGCTGTCCTGTGACCTGCGGATCGCCGACGGTGCCATCCGCCTCGGCATGCCACCGGCCAAGCTCGGCCTCGTCTACTCCCACACGGGGCTGCGCAAGTTCATCGACGTGATCGGGGCGGCCCGGACCCGGGAGCTCTTCCTGGTCGGCCGGCGCATCGACGCCCACACGGCCCTGCGGTGGAACCTGGTCAACGAGATTGCCGACGAGGAGCAGCTCGCGGACCATGCGCTCGCCCTGGCCCGCGAGATCGCCGGGAACGCGCCGCTGGCCCAGCGCGGCAACAAGCACGTCATCGGCGCCGTGCTCGACGCTCAGGCCGCGCTCGAGCCGGCCGTCGAGGCCGAACTCATCGAGCTGCGCCGGGCCTGCTTCGCCAGCGAGGACTTCCGCGAAGGCGTCCGTGCCTTCAGCGAGAAGCGCCCACCGCAGTGGCGCGATCGCTGAGGCGTCGGATCAGTAGCCGCCGTTGGGCTGGGCCTTGAGGCTGTAGCTCTCGGTGCCGCCGCAGGCCCGCGGGCCGGTCACCTTGCCCTTGACCTTGCCGGAGCCGAAGGCGCCGGAGATCGAGAGCGTGAGGTGCTTCTTGGCGAACTTCTGCTTGACGGAGAACTTGTCGTTCTTCACCTTGGCCGAGAGGGTGAGGTTCTTGTAGTAGGCGCAGGAGGCGTGGGGATGGGCCTTGCTGCCCTCGGTGATCTGAACCGTCACGCTCGTCGCGTTCTGGCAGCCCACCGTATTGCACACCGTGTTCACCGTGAGGCCGTAGTGCTTGTGCTGGGAGCTGCCCTGGTAGGTCGTCCCCTGCGGCACCGCCAGGGCGGTCGCCGCCAGAGCCAGGACCGTCACCGCGGCGCTCAGCGTGATCAGGAGTGATCTGTGTGTTGCTCGCATCGTGGGCAGGCTAGCGAACTTGGTGTGTCCGCCCGACCGCATATGGTCCTGGTCCGTGCCGCCGTTGATCACCCGCGAGGAAGCCCTCGAGCTGGGCGATCTCGTCGACCCGGTGGCCATCCAGGCGCTCGTCGAACGGGCGTGGGCGGCGAGGCGCGAGCGCTTCGCCGACTCGACGGACATGTGCTCGCTCGTGAACGCGAAGTCGGGCGGCTGTGCCGAGGACTGCGGCTTCTGCGCGCAGTCGCGCTACGCCGACGCCGACACGCCCCTGCACGCGATGATGGAGCCCAGGCAGATCCTCGAGCACGCCCGGGCGGCCGAGGCGGCAGGCGCCCATCGCTTCTGCCTCGTCACCCAGGGCCAGGGACTGTCCAAGCGCGACTTCGAGAAGGTCCTCGCCGGCACCCGGCTCGTGGCCGAGCACACGAACCTCAAGCGCTGCGTGTCGATCGGCCACATGTCAGCCGAGCGGGCACAGGCGCTCCGGGCGGCGGGGGTCCAGCGCGTCCACCACAACGTCGAGACGGCCGAGTCCTACTACCCCGAGGTCTCCTCCACCGTGCGCTACGAGGGCCGCTTGCGAACGATCGACGCCGTGCGCGAGGCCGGCCTGGAGACGTGCGTCGGCGGTATCCTCAATCTCGGCGAGACCGTGGAGCAGAGGGTCGAGATGGCCTATCAGCTCGCCGCCATCGACCCGACGAGCGTTCCCATCAACCTGCTCAACCCGCGCCCGGGCACGAAGTTCGGCGACCGCGAGCTCATGGACCCCTGGGAGGCGGTGAAGTGGATCGCGATCTTCCGCCTCATCCTGCCCGACGCGCTCTTCCGGCTGTGCGGCGGGCGGGTGGAGAATCTGGGCGAGCTCCAGCGCGTCGCCGTCCGCGCCGGCGTCAACGGCGTGATGATGGGCAACTTCCTGACAACGCTCGGGAACACGCCGGAGGAGGACCGCGCGATGTTCGAGGAGCTCGGTCTCAACGTGGCTCGCCAGCCCGACAACGGGGCCAACCCGCGTCCCGACAACCGCCTGGGCTGGCTCGACGGTCCCGCCCCGGAGCCGGCGACGCCTGGTGCGCCAGGCCCGGCCGACGCGCCGGCCTCGCTGCCCGTGCGGCTGTGGGATCCCGCCCAGCAGCTGCGCTTCGCCCCGAAGCGCTCGGTGCCGCCTCGTCCCGACGGCAGCCCGAATACCGGCCAGGGACGCACGACAAGAGAGGCGCTCGCGCGCCGAGGGAGCCCACGCCCATGATCGAGATCGAGGCCCGCCTGCAGGAGCTGCACGACCTGGGAATGCGCCGCCGAACCCGCCTGGTGAGCGGTCCGCAGGGCCCCCACGTCGTCATCGACGGTAAGCCGGTCCTGCTCCTGTGCTCGAGCAACTATCTCGGCCTCGCCGACCATCCGCGGGTCCGCCAGGCGGCGGGAGAGGCGGCGATGCGCTGGGGCGTCGGGGCCGGCGCGTCGCGGCTCGTGTCGGGCACGATGACCATCCACCGGCGCCTCGAGGACCGTCTCGCCGCCTTCACAGGGCGTGAGAGCGCGCTGCTCTTCGGCTCGGGCTACCTGGCCGGGTCGGGCGTCGTCGCCGCGCTCGCGCGGCCCGGCGACGTCGTCTTCTCCGACGAGCGCAGCCACGCGGCGATGGTCGACGGCTGCCGGCTCTCGGGAGCGGAGGTCTTCGTCTACGGCCACGGGGACGCCGATCATCTCGCCTGGGGAATCGACCAGGCCGAGGGGCGCGGCGCCCTCATCGTCACCGATAGCGTCTTCTCGCTCGACGGCGACGTCGCGCCCCTGGAGGCGATCGTCGCGCTGTCCGCTCGCCACGGCATCCGAACGGTGGTCGACGAGTCCCACGGCATCGGAACTGTCGGCCCGGATGGCCGCGGTGCGCTCGCCGAAGCGGGACTCGAGGAGCACGTCGACGTCATCGTCGGGACGCTGAGCAAGGCCTTCGGCTCCTACGGGGGCTTTGTCACCTGCGACCGCGAGATGGCCGTCTACCTGATGGGCGCTGCGCGGACGTTTGCCTATTCGACGGCCCTCCCACCCCCGGCCGTGGCCGGCGCGCTCGCCGCGCTTGACCTCGTCGAGCAGCGCCCGCGCCTCGTCGACAAGCTGCGCATGAACGCCCGTACGTTGCGCGACGAGCTGATGCGCGAGAGCTTCCCCGTGTCCGAGGCGGAGACGCCGATCGTGCCCCTGGTCGTCGGCGACTCGGAGCTGGCCGTGCGCATGTGCGATGCCGCGCTCGCGCGCGGTGTGTTCGCGCAGCCGTTGCGGCCGCCCGCCGTGGCGCCCGGTACCGCACGCCTGCTGCTGTCGGTCATGGCCTCCCATCGTGAGCCCGAGCTCCGGGCGGCCGCCCGGGTGCTGGCCACGGCGGCGCGAAGCGTCGGCCTGGATCCGCGGAGCATCCGGGTTCCGACGCGGGCGCTCGCGGGCGAGCGGCCCGAGGACGCGAGCGCCGAGGACGAGTGGGCGCCGGAGACGGGGCGCGTCACGGTGTTCGACTTCGAAGCCCGCGCGGCCTAGGGGACGCAGGCAGCCGCCAGCTAGCGGAGGTGCCGTGCCGACGTTTCCGCCGGCACGGCACCACCTTGACCCCCCTTGGCCCCCCTCCCGGTCAGACCTTGCGCGGTCGACCGGGCGAAGCAATGAGCTCGATCAGCGGGCTTTGCCGTGACCGCCGCCGGCCATGTGTGCGATGACGGCGGGGCGGTGCCGCGGGGGCGACGTGTTGGCCTTGTGGGCCGGCCGCTTCGGGTGGGCAGCGCTGCCCAGAGTCCCGTGCGATCCGGCGGCCAGCGCCGTCCCCGGCAGCAGCGCCATCGTGAGCGCAGTGGCGAGCGAGAGGCGTCTCATGGCTCCTACAACGTCATCCGGGGCCCAGGTGTCAAGCCGGCCCGCGGGGACTGCACGAATGTTCTAGGGCGCCCGCGGTGGTGCTTGGAGCGAGCGAAGCCGCGCGCTACTCGTCGTAGGGCGTGAAATCGCGCTTGCGCGCGCCGCACACCGGACAGAACCAGGTGTCGGGGATGTCCTCGAAGGCGGTGCCGGGCGGAATTCCGCCGTCGGGGTCACCTTCCTCGGGGTCGTAGATGAACCCGCACGACTCGCACATGTACTTCATCGGGGCGAGGGTAGCGACGGGCGTCGCGGGGCGTGGCGGGTTGGTCGGGCGGCGACGACAAGAGGGCGGACGGGGGGTGCGGGGCGGGGGGTCGCGGCGAGGCTTGTCGGCGGGCAGGAACGCGCCTACCCCCAGGTCCCGAGAGGGGTGGGCGCGTGTATGTCCGTTTTCCGGGCATCGACGCGCTGACCCCCGGCGTGAGGATGGGGTCGGCGCGTGTATGCCCGCGGGGGGGGCCACGGCCCCGGCCCAGCACGCTCAGCCCGACCGCCCTCGTGCAGTCGTACCGCCGAAGCCCGGGCCCGGCACCGCGCTAGGGTCGGCCAGCATGGATCCCCCCCGCCCCGCTCCCGGCGAGGAGCTCAACCCCGGCGACCCGACCCCGCCCCGGCTGGCCGCCACCGTCATCGTGCTGCGCGGCGGGCGCGACGGCCTCGAGGTCCTGCTCGTCAAGCGCAACCCCGAGGCCCGCTTCATGGGCGGCGCGTGGGTGTTTCCGGGCGGCGCGGTTCACCCCGGCGAGGGCACCGGGCAGGATGGGCTGCGGGCCGCCGCCGTGCGCGAGGTTCACGAGGAGGCCGGAATCGCGCTGCCCGATCCGGGCGCGCTCGTGCTCTTCAGCCGCTGGATCACCCCCGAGCAGGTGAGGATCCGCTTCGATACGTGGTTCTACCTCGCGCCGCTGCCCGACGGGGCGCAGCCGCGGCCCGACGGCGGCGAGGTGGTCGAGGCCCGCTGGTGCACCCCGGAGGCAGCGCTCGCGGCCGGCCGCACCGGCGAGCTGCTGCTCGTTTTCCCTACGATCAAGCACCTCGAGCAGCTGGCCGGCTTTGCCTCGGCCGACGCGCTCCTCGCGCACGCCCGCGACCGCGATGTCCGCGCGGTCCAGCCGCAGGTCGTCGGCTCCGGGGAGACCGCCCGCATCGTCCTCCCCGGAGAGCCCGGGTACGAGGATTGACCGGTCGTATACTCGCCCGGTGACGGCCTCGCTGCCGACCGAGGTGCAGGCGGTCTTCGACCGCTTCCTCACCACCGAGCTGACCACCCTCGACGGTCACGGTCAGCCGATCACCTGGCCGGTCACCCCGTACTACACGCGCGGCGCGACGTGCATCGATGTGACGACCGGCCTCGGCTACCCCAAGAAGGCCCACGATGCCCGCCACAACCCGCGCGTCTCCCTCCTCTTCTCCGACCCCACGGGCAGCGGCCTCGATGGCCCGCCGATGGTGCTCGTGCAGGGCTCGGCCGACGTGGACGACCGCGACCTCCAGGCCAACGCCGAGCGGTACGCCCGCGAGTCGATCGAGAAGCTGCCCGGCGCGGCCTCGCTCCAGCCGCCGCCCCCGATCCGCCGGTTCTTCGCCTGGTACTACCAGCGGATCTACCTCCACGTCCGGCCCGAGCGCGTGTACGCCTGGCCGGGCGGGGACCTGACGGTCGAGCCCGAGCTCTTCGACACTCACATGGAGGAGGTCCGCTCGGGGCACTCGGAGGAGCCGGAGTGCTTCCACGAGCCACCCAGCGGCGGCACGAGCGCGTGGGACGGGCGGATCCGGGAGCTCGGGGCGCGTTTTCGCACCGCCGTGCTCTCGGTCGTCTCCCCCGACGGCTTCCCGTTCGCGGTCCGCTGCGGGGTTCGCCTCGATCCGGCCGCCCGGTGGATCGCGCTCGACCATCTCCCGCCCGCCCTGCCGCTCGAGCCCGGGCGGGCCTGCCTGACGGCTCATCGGCACGACGATCGCTTCACCTGGACGGAGAACTTCCAGGTCAGGGGAGATCTCGTGCGCGCCGGCGACGATTGGGCGCTCGTCCCCCATCGCCTGGTCGGCGGCTTTGAGATTCCCCCCTCACGACTCGCCATCGTGCGGGCCAACGCGGGCAAAGCGCGTCGCTACCACCGCACGGCCAAGCGCGAGCTCGCTCGCCGGCGCTGAGCCGGCCTCAGCGCGCGGTCCTCTCCTCGTCCGCGATGACGTGGAGCACGGAGTTGATGAGCGCCAGGTGGGTGAAGGCCTGGGGAAAGTTGCCGAGATGGCGCCCGCTCGACCCGTCGAGCTCCTCGGCGTAGAGGCCGAGTGCCGAGCCGTGGGCGAGCAAGCGCTCGCACATCGTGTGCGCGCGGTCGGTCTCCCCGCATTCCGACAGCGCCGAGACGAGCCAGAAGGAGCAGATGAGGAAGGTGCCCTCCTCGCCCTGCAGGCCGTCGTCGGTCTCCTCGACCCGGTAGCGCAGGACGAACCCGTTCTCCTGGAGCTCGTCGGCGATGGCCAGGACAGTCGCCCGCACCCGTTCGTCGTCGGCCGGCAGGAAGCGGACGAGGGGGATGAGGAGGGTCGATGCGTCAAGCGCATCGGTGTCGTAGTGCTGGCGGAACACCCCGCGGTCGGAAACTCCATGCGCGAGGATGTCGGCGCGGATCTCCTCGGCCGCCTCCCGCCACTCCTGAGCGAGCTCCGACTCGCCCTCGACGTCGGCCAGGCGTGATCCGCGGTCGGCGGCCACCCAACACATGAGCTTCGAGGACACGTAATGCTTGGGGTCCCCACGCGCCTCCCAGATGCCCTGGTCCGGGTCCCGCCACACCTTGAGCGCGCACCGGACCTGGTCCTGGAGGACGGACCACAGGCGCTGGGGGATGTGGCCGCCCATCTTCGTGTGCAAGTAGACCGAGTCGAGCACCGCGCCGAAGACGTCGTTCTGGCGCTGGTTGTAGGCGCCGTTCCCGATGCGCACGGGGACCGAGTTCTCATAGCCGTTGAGGTGCGCGAGCTCGTGCTCGGAGAGATCGCGCTCGCCACCGAGGCCGTACATGATCTGCAGTGACCCGTCGGTGTCGCGCTCCAGGTCGGACACGAACTGCATGAAGTCGTCAGCCTCCCAGTCGAGCCCGAGCGCGTGCAGTGCCCACAGCGTGAAGGTGGCGTCGCGCATCCAGCAGTACCGGTAATCCCAGTTGCGCTCACCCCCCGGCGTCTCGGGGAGCGAGGTGGTCAGCGCCGCCACCGTCGCGCCCGTGGGCGTGTAGGTGAGTGCCTTCAGTGTGAGCGCGGAGCGCTGCAGGTGAGCACGCCAGCGGTGATCGGGGAACCGTCCGCCGGCCAGCCAGCTGCGCCAGTAGTGGGCGGTGCGATCGAGGCGGGTCCAGGCGTCGTCGCTCCCGCTCGGGCCGTCGAGCCCGTGGGTCCAGCCGATGGCCACGTAGCGCCGCTCGCCCTCGACCATGGTGTGGCGGGCCCGCGCCCGGTTGCCCTCGATCCCGATGCGCAGGTCGGTGCAGAACGAGAGCGTCGTGTCGCCGTCGGTGACCTGCGCCCTGCCCCAGTCGTCTCCGATGAGCTCCCATCGCCCCGGCGTACGGCCGTAGTCGAACATGGGCTCGCACACCGCCTCGACCTGCACCTCGCCCTGCGTGCACTCGATTGTGCGCACGAGCATGTGATCGGCATCATTGTCGGTTGGCGGCCGTGTGTGCGAGGTCTCATCCGCATGCTCGTCGTGCCACGGCCCGATCGACAGCCCGTCGCGGACCAGGAGCCAGCCGGACGAGGTCATCCATGTCGTCTCGAGGATCATCGTGCCGGGGATGTAGCGGACGGACAGCGGGACGACCGTGCCGTAGGGCCCGACGCGGAAGGAGCCCGCCCGACGGTCGAGCAGCGAACCGAACACGCTCGGCGCGTCGAAACGGGGCAAGCACATCCACTCGATGCTCCCGTCGGGCGCCACGAGTGCGCCGGTGTGGCAGTCCGAGAGGAAGGCGTAGTCGGCGATCGGCGGGAAGGGCGAGCCGCCGCTCAGGGGTACGTCATGCGGAGGCAGCCGGATGCTCGGTGACACTGGCGCGCCAGCCTAACCGCAGCGCCCTCGCGGGGGTCGGCTCAGGCTCCGCCGATGGTGACGATGAGGTCGGTGATGACCCCGACGAGAAAGCCCGCGGTCAGCATCATCAGCCCGAGCTCGCGATGGCCGTAGCGGCGCATCCCGTTCCAGACCTCGCCGATGACGTAGAGGATGGCGCCGCCGGCCGCGGCGTAGAACGCGAGCTCGAGCGGATGACTCGTCACGCCATAGCCGACGATCGAGCCGAGGAACGTCGGGCCGCCGCCGATCAGGCCGGCCAGCCCGAGCCAGCGCCACGACGGCTTGACGTCGCCGAGCGGGCCCACGATGCCGAAGCCCTCGGTCGCGTTGTGCAGGGCGAAGCCGACGATCAGCACGGTCGCCAGTCCGATCTCGCCCGTGCGGGCGGAGACGCCGATGGCGAGGCCCTCGGCGAAGTTGTGGACGCCGATCGCGGCCGCGATGGTGAGGCCGGTCCGCAGCGCGCGGCGGCGGGCCGCTTCGAGCTCGGCCGCCAGGGCGTCCGCCTCGGAGCCCGTGAACGCGGTGGCCGTCGCGGCGCCGGCGATGGGCGGCCGGCGCGTGCCGAGAGGACGCATCCGCCGCTCGAGCATGGCCAGGCCCACGCTCCCGGCGGCGAAGCCGGTACCCAGGAGCACGACGAGCCAGATCACGTATGCCGCCGACCCGTGATGGTGCTTGGCGTTGTCGACCGCCGTATTGACGATCGAGAGCCCGTTGGAGAGGACGTCGACGAAGATGAAGGCCAGCACACCGACGGCGAACATCGCCATGGCGACGCGCATGCGGTTGTCCAGCAGCTGAAGCCGGCCCATCGGCAGGCCCAGATAGATGGTGAAGCCGGCGAGCGCGCCGAGCGCGACTGTCTGTGCGAATGACATCGTTAGGTAGCCCTAATACCCAGACTGCGCAGCGTACACCTTAGGACGCCCTAATACCACGGCGCGGCCGTGCCCCACTGATCGCTGCCCCCATCACGAATCCCTTCGTCTCAGGTATCTGCGTTGAAGTCTGGCAGACCGAGGCTCTGAAGCCAATGGTTGACCGTGATGTTCAACTGGGTGAACTCCCCCGTCCAGATCATCACGCCCATGGCGATGAGAACCGCACCTCCGGTCACGATCACCACCGGGTAGTGGCGCTTGACCACCGCGAGCGCCGACGTGGCCGTCCCGAAGGCGAGCCCGGTGAGCAGGAACGGGACCCCGAGTCCCGCGCAGTACACGGCCAGGAGCACGGCGCCGTGGGCGGCGGAGGACGAGGTCCCGGCGGCGGTCACGATCGCCCCGAGGGTCGGTCCGGTGCACGGCGTCCAGGCCAGCGCGAAGGCGGCGCCGGTGAGCACGGGGCCGCCGCGACCAGCACGCTGCATGAGCGAGCCGACGTGCCACTCGCGCGCCAGGCGTGGGACGAAGGGCGCGAGCATGAAGAGCAATCCCATGGCGACGATCACCGCGCCGCTGACCTTGAGTGCCGTCGGGCCGGTCAGCGCGCCGTGGAGCGCCTGCTGACCGAGGAGGCCGAGTCCGATGAAGATGACCGAGAAGCTCGCCACGAAGGCGAGGCTCGGGCCGATCACGCGCCGGGGGCGGATCTCGGCAGGCGCGACCCCAGCCACGGCCGAGATGTAGCCGGGCACGAGTGGCAGCACGCAGGGAGACAGGAAGGAGATGAGCCCCGCTCCGAACGCCACCGGAAGTCCGATGCCGGATGCAGCGTCCATGGCAGTCCTCGAGGTTACCGTCGGCGGTTCCACAGCGGCGAATCACATCGGCTGATCTGCTCCCCGGCGTCCGCAGGGCCGGTGGTACGTTTGGGACACCTATGGCCACTGCAACTTCCCAAACTCTCCAGAACTTCATCGACGGCGAGTTCGTCGATCCCGTCGAGGGCGCCACCGAGCCGGTCCTCAACCCGGCCACGGGGGAGGAGATCGCCCAGGCGCCCCTCTCCACCGCCATCGATGTCGACCGCGCCGTGAGCGCCGCTCGATCGGCCTTCGAGGGCTGGTCGGTCACCACCCCGGGTGAGCGGGCGACCGCGATGCTCAAGCTCGCCGACCTCATCGAGGCCTCCGCCGACGAGATCGCCGAGCTCGAGAGTGACAACGCCGGCAAGCCGATCGAGGCCATGCGCGCCGACGAGATCCCGTTCATGGTCGACAACCTGCGCTTCTTCGCCGGCGCGGCGCGCTGCCTCGAGGGGCGGGCGGCCGGCGAGTATCTGAGCGGCTACACCTCGATGATCCGCCGCGAGCCGATCGGGGTCATCGGGCAGATCGCCCCGTGGAACTACCCGCTGATGATGGCTGTGTGGAAGATCGGCCCGGCGCTCGCGGCCGGCAACACGGTCGTGCTCAAGCCGGCCGAGACGACACCTCTGACCACGCTCAAGCTGGCCGAGCTGGGCGCCGAGTGCTTCCCCAAAGGCGTGCTGAACGTCATCACCGGACACGGCAACCCCGCCGGGCAGGCGCTCGTGACGCACCAGGACGTCGACATGGTCTCACTGACCGGGTCGGTGGATACGGGCAAGTGGATCGCCAAGGCGGCCGCCGACTCGCTCAAGCGCGTGCACCTCGAGCTGGGAGGCAAGGCGCCGGTCGTGGTCTTCGACGACGTCGATCTGGAGACCGCGCTCGAGACGATCGCCGGGACGGGCTACTACAACGCGGGCCAGGACTGCACGGCGGCGACGCGCGTGCTCGCCGGCTCGAAGATCCACGACGAGTTCGTGGCCGGGCTCGCCGAGCAGGCCCAGGGCCTCGTGATCGGCGACACCCGTTCGAGCGAGACGACGCTCGGGCCGCTCAACTCGGCTCGCCAGCGGGAGCGTGTCGAGGGCTTCCTCGAGCGCGCGCCGGATCACGCCGAGGTCGTCACGGGAGGCAACGAGCCCGAGCGCCCCGGCTTCTTCCTCGAGCCCGCGGTGGTGGCCGGATTGCGCCAGCAGGACGAGATGATCCAGCGCGAGATCTTCGGGCCGGTCATCACCGTCCAGCAGTTCAGCGACGAGGCGGAGGCGATCGCCTGGGCCAACGGGACGCCCTACGGCCTGGCCTCCTCGGTGTGGACCCGCGACGTCTCCCGGGCCCTGCGGGTCTCCAAGGCGTTGCGCTTCGGGTGCGTGTGGGTCAACGATCACATCCCGCTCGCCTCGGAGATGCCGCACGGTGGCTTCAAGCAGTCCGGCTACGGCAAGGACCTCAGCATGTACGCCCTCGAGGACTACACCGAGGTCAAGCACGTCATGATCTCGCTGGCCTGATCCGGCCGGTGGCGCGCGTCGGGCTCCTGACCACGCCGGCTTCATAGGAACTTCCGGCGTGGTCCTCCGTTAGAGTCACCACGGGGATCACGTGGAAGCCTCCGCCCTCCAAGCTCCGGTAGGAATCGCCCGGCGGCGGTCGACGATCGGGCTGGCGGTGCTGCGGTTGCGCTCGGACGAGCAGCTCGTCGCCCTCGTCCGCTCCGGCCACGACGAGGCATTCGTGGTCATCCACGACCGCTATCGGCAGCGGCTCTTCGCCTACATGCGGCAGATGCTCCCGCTGCGCCAGGACGCCGAGGACGCCCTCCAGGAGGTCTTCGAGCGGGCCTATGCCAGCCTGTGCGCCTGCGACCGGGAGCTCGCGCTGCGGCCGTGGCTCTATCGGATCGCCCACAACCGCTGCGTCGACCACCTCCGCCGACCTCTCCCCCCGCCTCCCGAGGCGATGCTCCAGCTCGGACCGGCGGCCAGCGATCCCATCCTCGAAGCCGACCGCCGCGAGGCCGTCCGGCGCCTCATGGCAGATGTCCAGCGGCTTCCCGACCAGCAGCGCTCCGCCTTGCTCATGCGCGAGCTCGGAGGGATCTGCTACGCCGACGTGGCCCAGGCGCTCGGGGTGAGCGTTCCCGCGGTCAAGTCGCTACTCGTCCGCGCCCGCCTGTCGCTCGTCCAGTCGGTCGAGGCCCGGGACACCGCGTGCGATGAGATCCGGGCCGAGCTCGTTCACGCGCACGAGGAGCGGATGCGTCCGAACGCCACGGCTCGCCGTCACCTGCGCGACTGTCCTGGATGCCGCGAGTTCCGCGGCCACCTCCGCGGCGTACGCCGCCGGCTGCTCGCCCTGTCGCCCGCGCTCGGCCCGTGGGCCCTACTGGCGCGGCTCCTCGGAGGGCACGGCGGCACGAGCGGCGGCGCGGCGGCGGCGTGCGGCGGATCGGCCGGAATCGCGGGGGGCGCGACCGGCGTCGCCGGGACCGGAGGGATCCTCGCCTCGGCCGGCGCGCTCGCCACCGGGGCGGGCCATGTCGCGACGATCATCGCCGCGACCGTCGTGACCGCGGGGGGCGCCGCCGAGATCCAGCACACGATCGCGGCCCCCGCCCATCACCACCGCAACCAGGCGGCGCATGCCGTCGCGCACGCCGGCGGGGCCGGCACGACCAGCCCGCTCACCGCGGTCACCGACTCGGACGCTGCCGACAACCCGACCAGGCCCGCGGTGCTCACGAGCTCCCCCGCCCAGGCAGCCGCGATGCATCCGAGCACCCCGCCTGCCACCGCTCCGCATCGTGTGCGCGTAGCCTCCGGTGACCCCTCGGCCGACGAGCTCGCGCCGATCCCCGATCTTCCGTCCTCGAGTCCGGCGACCCAGGATCCGGGAAGCTCGCCGGGCTCGGCCCCCGCGACGGGCGCCGTCGCCAGCGGGACGACCACCAGCGGCACTTCGTCGTCGACCACGCCGAGCACCGGCTCGAGCCCCACGACGACGACTGGCGCGAACACCGGGACGACCGCGCCGGCGACCTCCTCGTCGGGCAACTCCTCGACCTCGCCCGGCGGCACCCACTCGGCCACGGGGACAGGCACGCCGGCACCGTCCGGCTCGACGGTCTCGGTCGGCAACTCACCCTCCCCGTCGACAACGGGTGCGAGCGGGCAGTCCGGGAGCACACCGAGTTGACGCGCATTCTGCGTCCTCGCCGGCCATCCCCCGGGCGCACCTCTCGGTGGCGCCGTACCTACGAACCGAACCACTAGGGCGATCGACCGCTACCTCGAGAAGCTCGAGCACGAGGAGGTCCTCGTCCGCCGTGGCAGCCGCTCCGGGCTGTTCACATTCGTCGCCGTGCACTCAACCGTGCGGGGTCCGTCGCTGGGCGGTTGCCGGATGTGGGGATACGAGGACGCCCGTGCCGCCATGCGCGACGCGCTGCGCCTCTCTCGCGCCATGACCTTCAAGGCCGCTGTGGCCGGCCTCCCGCTCGGCGGCGGCAAGGGCGTGATCATGGCCCCGGCGGGGGAGCGACTCCCGCGCGAGCGCCGGCACGCGGCTCTGCTCGACTTCGGCGACACGGTCGACGCGCTCCGCGGGCACTACATCACCGCCGAGGACGTGGGCACCTCGAGCCGGGACATGAGCGTGATCGCCGAGCGAACGAGCCACGTCGCCGGGCTGTCCCGGACCCGCGGTGGGTCAGGCGATCCCAGTCCCTCGACGGCGCTCGGCGTCGAGGCGGGGATTCGCGCCTGCTGCGAGAAGGCCTTCGGCTCTCCGTCGCTGCGCGGGCGCACCGTCGCGGTCATCGGCCTGGGTCACGTCGGCTCGCGAGTCGCCCGCCGCTGCGCCCGCGGCGGCGCGAAGCTCATCCTCAGCGACGTCGACGAGGGCAAGCGCGAGCTCGCCGACCAGCTCGGCGCACGGTGGACGACCCCCGCCCGCGCGCTCGAGAGCGAGGTCGACGTGCTCGCACCCTGCGCGCTCGGCGGCGTGTTCCACGACGAGTCCGTGCCGGCTCTGCGCTGCCGGGTCATCGCCGGGGCGGCCAACAATCAGCTGGCCGACGAGCACATCGCCGATCTGCTTGCGGCGCGCGGCATCCTGTGGGCGCCCGACTTCGTCGTCAATGCCGGCGGCATCATCAACATCGCCGAGGAGCTCGACCGCTACGACCCAGCGGTCGCCCGCCGGCGCGTCCGCGCGATCGGAGAGACGCTGCGGCGGATCTTCGATGACGCCGAGCGGCTGGGCACGACCCCGCTGGGGGCGGCCACCGAGCTCGCGCGGGTGCGCCTGGCGCCTCGGTACCCTTCGACGGACGGCTCCGGGGCCTAGGAGGCCGTCAAAGCGGCCAGCCGGGGCGCTCCACGCCCTCCGGCAGCCGGCCCTCCTCCTCGAGCTTGTCGAGGTGGGCGGCGAGCGTCACCGCGGCGAGCGGCCGCAGCTGTGCCGGAGCGTCGTCCCAGGCGGCGTCGAGGAGCTCCTCGGTGATCCGCCGGCCCTCCGCGAGCGCGGCCACGAGCCGGCGCTCGCGGTCGAGCCGATGAGCGATGTACGTGTCGAGCTTCTCCGCCGGGTCGGTGACCAGCGGTCCGTGCCCAGGGCAGAGCACGCCCAGATGCCGGGCGCGCAGGCGCTCCAGTCCGGCCAGATAGGCGGCGAGCGCCCCTGGATCGGGTGAGATGAACACGCTGCCCTCGCCGAGCACCGCATCACCGGTGAAGGCCGCGCCGCCGTGGACGAACACGAGATGATCGGGGGCATGTCCGGGCAGGAGCAGGACCTCGAGCGCTCCGAAGCGATCGCCGTCCCCGAGGCGCACGTCGACCTCGCCGCGCCCCGCGCCCACCGGCGTGCCGGGATGGCGCCGGCGCATTGCCTCGAGCGCCTCGACATGGTCGATGTGGTCGTGGGTGAGCGCGATCCCCCCGATTCCGCCGCGGCGCTCGAGCTCGGCATCGAGGGCGTCGAGGTGGTCGGGCAGGTCCGGACCGGGGTCGATCAGCCACGCGGGCTCGCGCGCGACGATCCACGAGTTGGTGCCGCTCAGACTGAGCGGCCCCGGGTTGTCGGCCCGGATGCCGACGGCGTCGACGCCTTCGGGCTCGAGCCGGCGGGGTGGCTCAGGGATGACGGTCGTCCGCGCCCGGATCGAGCGCGTAGGAGTTCAGCCGCTCGAGCTCATCCGCGTAGATCCCCTTGATCACCCGCGGCGCGAACATGCGCTCGAAGAAGCCGCCGACGCCGCGCGCGCCCTCCCACGTCGTCTCGATCTTCACCCGAGAGGCCGAACCCTCGGGCGTGACCCTAAAGCTCGTGACCAGGCTCGAGCCCGTGTCGGACTCGGTGAGGACGCGCCCCGGTTCGGGCTCGCTCACCGCCATTCGGTACTCGCGGCTACGCCGGCCCGCGGTGAGAGTGAACCGCGTGATCGTCCCCGCCCCCACACCGCCCGACTCGATCTGGAAGTTCGAGAACGCCGGCGGCAGGAAGCGCGGATGCTGGTGCATATCGGCGAGATAGCCGTACACCGCCTCGGCCGGAGCGTCGACCCGGCGCTCGGCGGCGACGTGGATCGTTCCCATGGGGCTGTGTTTAGCACGGCCCACGCCGCGGGGCCGCGGAGCGCGACCGTGTCTTGCCTTCGCTGTGCCCAGCGGCGATCATCCGGACATGAACGACGAGCATGGTGAGGAAGTGACGTTCGGCCTTCGCCTGACCGGGCCCGAACTCAAGGTGACCTACACGGCGCTCCACGCGCTGCGCAACGATCTCGGCCGCCACCAGGCGGACGTCGGCCATCTCGTGCAGTCCGTGCTGGACAAGCTCCCCGACGAGCACACGATGCGGGCGATCCAGATCGGCGAGCCGCACACGCCCGCCGCCTGACCGAGAGGTAGGCACCGCGCCGGCGCGGCGGGCTCAGAAGTTGCCCGAGATCCGATCCCAGGCGCGCCAGAGCTTCTCCCGGCGGATATCGCCCTTGGACTCAGCGGGGTCGTCGCGCATGACGCCGGGATTCGGGGTGGGCTTGGGCAGGTCTGCGCACGCCGCGCGGTCCAGCCTGAGCACGACCCCGCGCTCGTGGATGTCCTGGACGTCGTCGGCGTCGGCGAAACGGTGCTCGGCCCCGAATACGTGCTCTCCGATCACGATCCCGTCGAACACGTCCTCCCGCTCGTCGGCGAGGACGTGCGCCACCTTTCCGATCGCCTCCCCGTCGGAGCTGTACACCGGCGTCCCATGCGCCAGCACCATGTATGAGACCGGCGGTCCGAGATCCATGCCGGGAGCATAGGTCAGGGCACGGGCCACACGATCCTCCCCTCCACCCGCACCTCGGCGATCGATTCCTCGCGGGCGAGCGTGAACAGCGCACCGAGGGCCGCCTCGATCGACTCGCTGCGCTCGAGGACGGTCGCCAGCGTGCTTGCCGGGGGCGGGCGCACGATGACGAAGTCGGCGCTTTTTCCCGGACTCAGGTCGCCGACCACGTCCCCGAGCCCGAGGGCCGCTGCGCCGGCGCCCGTGGCGAGCCAGAGCAACTCGGCCGGCCCGAGGAGGACCCCGTCCGGCGCGAGTCGTTGCATCTGATACGCCGCGAGTGCCTCGCCGAGCAGGCACAGTCCGGCCCCGGCCCCCACGTCGGTTCCCAACGCGACACGGACGCCGGCGGCGCGGTGTCGGGCGAGCGAGAACACGCCACTCCCGAGCCCGGCGTTGCTCGAGGCGCAGTGGGCGATCGAGGCGCCGGCCGCCGCCAGCCGCCGCAGCTCGTCGTCGCCGGCGTGGACGTCGTGCGCGAACACGGAACGATCGCCCACGAGCCCCGGCCGCTCGTAGACCGCGAGATAATCGCGTTCGCCGGGGAACAGCTCGTGCACGAGCGCGACCTCTCCCCGGCTCTCGTTCAGATGGCTCGTGACCAGGACGCCGGGACGCGCCCGCGCGAGCTCACCGCAGGCGGACAGCATCTCGGCCGAGCAGGACACGGCGAACCGGGGAGTGACCGCATAGCTCACGAGGCCGCGACCGTGCCATCGCTCCATCAGGGCGTAGCTCTCCTGCAGGGCGGACTCGACCGAGGTCTCGAGCTCGGGAACGAGCCGCCGGTCGGATACGACCAACCCGCTGGCGATCCGGAGCCCGGAGGACGACGCCGCGGCGAACAGCGCCTCCTGCGCCCGCGGGAAGTGAGAGCCGAACACGAGGGCGGTGGTGGTTCCGTTGGCCGCGAGCCCGCGCACGAACCGTGTCGCCACCCCGGCCGCATGGGCCTCGTCGCCGAGGCGCACCTCCGCCGGCAGCGCGCGCAGGCGCAGCCAGTCCAGGAGCTCGAGGCCCATCGCACCGATGACCTCGATCTGCGGATAGTGCACGTGACAGTCGACGAAGCCGGGCAGGAGGAGGGCATCTCTCGCGTCCACGATCTCGGCTGCCGGCCATCGCGCCGCGAGCCCGGCGAACCGCCCGCAGGCCAGGATCCGGCCGTCGGCGAACGCGAGCCCCCCGTCCTCGAACGCCTCGACGCCCGACTCGTGGACGAACGGATTCCGCGGCGTATGCACGACCTTTGCTCGCACGATCGTGGTCATTGATGACGCTCACGTTAGGGGAAGTGGCAGTCGTCCTCCGGCGGGTTTATGGTTGCGCTTTCAGTCCTTAGGAGAGGAGTTCTCGTGACGGGGAGGTTCAGGCGCTACGCGCTCGTAGCGGTCACGACCGCGGTGTTGGCAGGAGCGCTGGCGGCATGCGGCAGCAGCAGTAGCAGCAGCACCACCTCCGGCAGCGGTGGAGGCTCATCATCAAGCTCGAGCAGTGGCAGCTCGTCGAGCTCCAGCAGCTTCAAGGTCGGACTCGTGACCGACATCGGCGGGCTCAACGACCATGGCTTCAACCATCTCGCCTACGTCGGCCTCCTGAGCGCGGAGCAGAAACTCGGCGTCAAGGGGACGGTCCTGCAGTCGACCTCGGGCGCGGATTACGTCCCGAACCTGACCAAGCTGGCGCAGGCCGGCAACAACCTCGTGATCTCCGTCGGGTTCCTCATGGCCAACGCCACCGCCCAGGTCGCGAAGCAGTTCCCGAAGGTTCATTTCGCGATCATCGACAACGACGCGACGACCGAGCCCGGCAAGCCCACGAACATCGAGGGCTTGCTGTTCCGCGAACAGCAGGCGGGCTATCTCGTCGGGTATCTCTCGGGCCTGTACGCCAAGTCGAAGGGCTACAAGACGATCTCGAGCGTCGGCGGCCAGAAGATCCCACCGGTCGACCACTACATCGCCGGCTTCCAGGCGGGCGCGAAGGCCTCGGACCCGGGGATCACAACGCTGAACGGGTACTCCCAGGATTTCGTCGACCAGAGCAAGTGCAAGCAGGTAGCGCTCAATCAGATCCAGCAGGGCTCGAAGGTCGTCTTCCAGGTGGCGGGCGCTTGCGGGCTCGGTGCTCTCTCGGCCGCCCAGCAGAGCGGCGACCAGGGCATTGGCGTCGACGCCGATCAGGGCTATCTCGGCACCTACATCCTGAGCTCGGCCGAGAAGCGCGTCGACCTGGCGGTGTTCCACGCCATCCAGAACCTGCAGCACGGCCAGTTCGTCGGCGCTGGCAACGTCTACAACGACATCACCAACGGCGGTATCGGCTACGGCAAGATCGGCCCGGCCGGCGCGCCGTTCGCATCGCAGATCGCCACGGTCTACTCGGAGATGAAAGCCGGGAAGATCGCCAACATCCCGGACACGGTCCCGTAGACCGCAGCCGAGGTGGCAGTTGACGCAGCCTCGGCGCTCGAGCTGAGGGGCATCACGAAGAGGTTCGGCCCGGTCGTCGCCAACGACCGGGTCGACTTCGACGTCCGCGGCGGTGAGGTGCACGCGCTGCTGGGCGAGAACGGCGCCGGCAAATCGACGCTCATGTCGATCGTGTACGGCCTCTACAAGCCGACCGAGGGCCAGATCCGCATCGACGGCCGGGACGTGGAGATCGACTCGCCCGCCGACGCGATCGCGCTCGGCATCGGCATGGTCCACCAGCACTTCATGCTCGTGCCGGTGATGACCGTGGCCGAGAACATCGTGCTCGGGCAGGAGCCGAGTCGCCGCGGTCTCCTCGACCTCCGGGCCGCACGCGCCCGCGTCGGCGACCTGTCGGATCGCTACGGACTGGCCGTGGACCCCGACGCCACGATCGAGGACGTTTCCGTCGGCGCCCAGCAGCGGGTGGAGATCCTCAAGGCCCTCTACCGTGACGCGCGGATCCTCGTGCTCGACGAGCCCACGGCGGTCCTCACCGCGCAGGAGGTGCGCGAGCTCATGGCGGTGCTTGGCCGCCTCAAGCAGGACGGCAAGGCGATCGTCTTCATCAGCCACAAGCTCGGCGAGGTCCTCCAGGTCGCCGACCGGATCACGGTGCTGCGACGCGGCAAGAAGGTCGCCACCGTCCCCCGCCAGGGCGCGACGGAGCTCAGCCTGGCCCGCCTCATGGTCGGTCGCGATGTCGTGCTGGCCGTCGACAAGCAAGCCGCCCGGGCGACGGCCCGAGAGCTGCTCACCGTCGAGGAGCTGCGTATCCACGACGACCGCGAACTCGAGGCCGTCCGTGGCGTGTCGCTCGCGGTGCACGCGGGCGAGATCGTCGCCATCGCCGGAGTCGACGGCAACGGCCAAAACGAGCTCGTGGAAGCTATCACGGGGCTTCGCCCGCCCGAGTCGGGGCGCGTGCTCGTCGATGGCATCGACATCACCGCCCGCGGCGTGCGCGCCGCGACGGAGGCCGGGATCGCCCACATCGCCGAGGACCGGCAGCTTCGCGGACTCGTGCTCCCGTTCACCCTCACCGAGAACCTGGCGCTGCGCGAGTACCGCAAGCAGTCCTTCAGCGGTGGCGGCTGGCTGCGGCTCAGCTACTGGAAGGACCTGGCCCGCCGGCTGCTCAAGGAATTCGACGTGCGAGGCGGCGGACCGGACACGTACGCGATCTCGCTCTCGGGCGGCAACCAGCAGAAGGTCTGCGTGGCCCGGGAGATCGCCTCGGATCCGAAGGTGCTCGTGGCCCACCAGCCGACCCGCGGTCTCGACGTCGGCGCGATCGAGTTCGTCCACCGGCGCCTGATCGCGGAGCGCGACAAGGGTCGTGCGGTCCTGCTCGTCTCGCTCGAGTACGAGGAGGTCCGGGCGCTGGCCGACCGCATCCTCGTGATCTACGAGGGCGAGATCGCAGGAGAATTCCCCCCCGAGGCGACCGAGGACGAGCTGGGGATCGCCATGACGGGCGGGCTCGCCTCGCGGCGGCAGGGAGCGCGATGAGCATGCTGGACGACGAGCTCGTGAGCGCCGGTGAGGCGGGCGGCGAGGCGGCGCTGCGCTCGCCCGCGCGGCTGACGGCCTTCCGCCAAGGGCTCGGCGGCTTCTTCGTCCCGCTCCTGACGACGGTGCTTGCCTTCCTCGCCGGCGGCGTCGTCGTGCTCCTGACCGGCCACAATCCGCTCTCGACGTATCAGGCGGTGTTCAACGGCACCGGTCTCAACTGGCTCTTCCCCTGGGTAACCGGAGGCGCGCGCGCGAATGCCGCCTTCGAGCTCCAGCAGACACTGCTCTGGGCCGCGCCGCTCCTGCTCTGCGGGCTCGCCGTCGGCTTCGCCTTCCGCGCGGGCCTGTTCAACATCGGCGGCCAGGGGCAGTACACGGTCGGCGGCATCGCGGCGATCTGGATCGGCTCCTCGTTCTCGGGCATGCCCGCCGTGCTGCACATCGCGCTCGCGATCGTCGCGGCCGGCGCGGCCGGCGCGGTCTGGGCGGGAGTCGCCGGACTGCTCAAAGCGATCACCGGGGCCAACGAGGTGATCTCGACCATCATGCTCAACTGGATCGCGCTCTGGCTCGGGGTCTACCTCTTCCAGCTCGGCGGCCCGCTCCAGGACCCGACGCAGAAGTCCGTGCCCGTGTCCAAGACCGTGGTTGCGTCGGCGAAGCTGCCGGTGTTCTGGGGCAACCCGACCCTCCAGGGCCTCGACGTCGGGGTGTTCATCGCGCTCCTCTTCGCCGTGCTGTTCTGGGCCGTCATGAACCGAACGCGACTCGGATACGAGGTCAGGACCGTCGGCTTCAACCCGGACACGGCGCGCTACGCCGGCATGAACGTGGGTCGCAGTTACGTCAAGGTCATGCTCATCTGCGGCATGTTCGCCGGGGTCGCCGCCTCGCTCGACATCCTCGGCTGGAAGTTCAGCTGGTTCACGAACGACATCCAGACCTCCCAGATCGGGTTCTACGGGATCGCCGTGGCGTTGCTCGGGCGCAACACGGCGGGGGGCACGGTCGCCGCGGCCCTGCTCTTCGGCGCGCTGATCACGGGCACATCCAGCCGTAACCTGAATCCGAACGTGTTCGACCCCACTCTTGCCCAGTACCTCACGTACATGATCGAGGGGGTGATCGTGCTCCTCGTCTCGACAGACCTGATCACCCTCCGGCTCTTGAAGGGCGGCCGCCGCGTCAGCGTCGTCTGGAAGGGGCGCAAGCGCGATGAGCCGGCGGCCCTGGAGGGTGGGTCGTGAGCGTCGGAACGATCGCCGCCACCCCGTCGCGGCTCGCCGGACCGAGGCAGCTCGGCATCGGCGGCCTCAGCCTCGGCGCGCTCGCATGGATCATCACGCTCCCGCCCTTCGAGGTGCGCAGCGTGGTTCCCTCGATCGTGCTCGCCGTCGCCGCGGTCGGAGCGGGCGCGGTGGCCAC
Organism: uncultured Solirubrobacterales bacterium; assembly: GCA_963795525.1. GTDB lineage: Bacteria > Actinomycetota > Thermoleophilia > Solirubrobacterales > Solirubrobacteraceae > Palsa-465. The sequence goes on along the minus strand of CAWCIA010000003.1, from coordinate 417,602 downwards.
GGGAGGCGGCGAGCGCAAGCTCGGCACCGGCTCGATCGTGGTCGGGATCCTGTCGGTGGCCGGCGCCGTCGCCTCGCTGAAGTCCTCGCACGCCACGCTGGGGGCGGTGTTCGTCTGGTCGGCGCTTGTCGCCGCCGCGCTGAGGTACGCCACGCCGTTGCTCTTCGGCGCGCTCGGCGGCGTCATCTCCGAGCGCAGCGGCGTGATCAATATCGGGCTCGAGGGCATGATGTTGATGGGCTGCCTGTTCGGCATCTACGGCGCCGACGTGCTCCACTCGTGGGTCCTCGGGCTCATCGTGGCAATGGTCGCCGGCGGCCTGCTGGCGCTCGTGCACGCGGTGTTCTCGATCCATCTACGGGCCAACCAGATCGTCAGCGGCACGGGCATCAACTTTCTCGCCCTCGGGATCACCGGCTACTGGTTCACCCAGCACTACGGCCCCAACGGCACTCCGGTGAACGTCTCCATGGTCCCCAACGTCAAGCTGCCGCTCATCAAGCACGTCGGTTTCTTCGGGGCCGCGATCGGGAGCGCGAACCTCCTGACGTGGATCGGGCTTTTGCTCGTGCCCGGGCTGACCTTCCTGCTCTTCAGAACCACCTGGGGGCTGCGCCTGCGCTCGGTCGGCGAGAAGCCGCGAGCCGCCGACACGGTCGGCGTGTCGGTCTATCGGATCCGCTACATCGCGGTCGTCGTCTCGGGGATGCTGGCGGCTCTCGGCGGCGCCTACCTGTCGGTCGGGTTCGTCGGCTCGTTCAGCAACGACATGACCGAAGGCCGCGGCTTCATCGCGCTGGCCGCGATGATCTTCGGCAAGTGGAAGCCGTGGGGGGCGCTGTGGGCGACGCTCCTCTTCGGCTTCGCCAACGCCCTCGCCGATCGGCTCTCGCAGCCCAACCCGACGCTGGGGACGTTGTTCGAGGCGCTGCCCTACGTGCTCACCCTGATCGCGGTGGCGGGCGTGATCGGACGCTCGCGCGCCCCGGCGTCCGACGGCATCCCGTACGTGAGGGAGTAGGAGATGGCCGTCGCACGTCTCGCTCTCAACCGGCCGAGCGAGGGCGCCGAGCGCCTGAGTGACGAGGTCGAGCTCTACCAGCGCACGTACTCGACCCTGTTGCGCTCCAGCGGGGAAACACAGCTGCGCGTGCTCGAGCCCTCGCACCGCGCCATGGGCTCGAGCCTGCACCCGCTCGCCGCCGACGAGGCACTCGACCTCGGCGCCTTCATCTACGCGGTGCGCCGCCTGCCCGACGGGATCGTGGGGGCCGAGCTGGTGGTGATGGGCCAGGACGTCGAAGCCCTGATCGCCAGCGGCGTGCGCGTCGAGTCGTGGGAGGAGGCGGAGGCGCCCGCCCGCCGGCGGCGCTGGTACGACAGCGGGACCGGGACCGTCGCCGTGCTCATGGCGAGCGCCTCGGACGTCGACGACCTCGTGCCGACGCTCGTGGCCTTCCAGATCGAGTGGAACAAGATCCGCGTGCGCCAGCGCGCCGCCGGATGGCCGCGGGCACAAGAGGAGGCCGACATGGCGCCCGAGACATGCGCGCGGGAGCTCGGCGGCGGCGCCGAGGACTGGGCGCGGCTGCGCGATGCCTGGGGCGAGCGGTTCGCCGAGCGGCTGCGACGGATCGGCCAGGAGCGCCTGTCGCTCCGCGTGCGCATGCTCGGCGGGACCCATACGGGCTACGCACGCCTGACGCGCCGCTGGTGGGCACCGGTGAGTGCCACGCTGGCCGTCGACGGACTCGACGAGCGGCCGCTGTACTTCGTCAGCTCCAACACGCACAGCGTGGCCAACATCGTCACCGGGCTCGCCGCCGAGCGGGAGACCGAGCTCGTGGCCTTCGTCGAGCAGCTCGACGAGCGCGACATCCTCCGGACCGAGCTGGCCGCCTTCCGCGAGGGCCGGGGCGAGGGCTCCTGGGAGAACTTCCTCTACTTCGTCGCCCGCCAGTACTTCTCCGCCCACGGCCCCGAGGGAACCGCACAGCGGCGGGCTGCCGAGCAGCAGAAGGGCGTCACGCACCTGCGCAGCGCCACCGCACTGCGCGTCCCCGCCCAGGTCATCCCCCTGGCCGCGCTCGACCGCGACGCCCTCGACCCGCGTCTCGGCGACGTCGACGCGAGAGCTCTGGCCGCGAGCGGCGCCGTCATCGTCAACATCGACTATCCACTCGGCCTCGCCGCCTACAACATCCTCACCGAGGTGGCCGTCGACCGGGGCTCGCTGCGCGGCGTCTACGTCCTGGGCAAGGCGGCCACGCTGAACGCCGACGTCGGCGACGTGATGATCTCGAGCGTCGTCCACGACGAGCACTCGGGCTCGACCTACTGGCTCGACAACGCCTTCAGCGTCGACGATCTGGCCCCCGACCTCCGCTTCGGCACCGGGCTCGACAACCAGCGGGCGGTCACGGTCAAGAGCACATTTCTGCAGAACCGGTCCTACCTCGACTTCTATTACCGCGAGGCGTTCACCGTCGTCGAGATGGAGGCCGGCCCGTACTGCAACGCCGTGTACGAGATCGCCGACCCCGATCGCCATCCCGTCGGCGAGGCGGTCAACTTCTCCAAGCTGCCGATCGACCTCGGGATCATCCACTACGCCTCAGACACCCCCTATACGCAGGCGCGCACGCTGGGCGCCCAGGGGCTCAGCTACTACGGCATGGACTCGACCTACGCGTCATCCCTGGCCATTGTGCGCCGCATCCTCCGGCTCGAGGGGGCGCTCGATCGCCACGGAGATACCTAGCCGGGCTTCGGCTACGCGCCCACGGGGTGCCAGGCGGTCTTGAGCTCGGTGACCGACTCGAGCCGCTCGAGGGCATCCGCCACGGCGTCGTCGTAGCTCAGCGCCGCGGGGCGGTGACGTGCGCGTTTGATCGTCTCCGCGGCCAGACGGTCGAGCTCGGCCGACAATTCGCCCTCGCCCGCGGCGTCGACGATGGCGTTCAGGTCCCGGTGGCCGCCGAGCGCGGTGGCCAGCTCGCCCCGGCGACCGGCGAGAAGGTTGACCACCCCGCCGGGAATGTCCGCGACGCCCAGGATCTCGGCCAGGTCGAGCCCGGGCAGCGGATCGGCTTCGGAGAGGATGGCCACGGCGACATTGCCCGCGGCCAGCACCGGCGCGAGCTCGGCGACGAGACCGAGCAGCGACGGCGCATCGGGCGCAACCACGCCCACCACCCCGGTCGGCTCGGGCAGAGAGAAGGACAGAAACGGGGCGGCGACCGGGTTGATGCCCCCGAGCACGGGCTGAATCTTGTCGGTCCAGCCTGCGTAGTGGATGAGCACGTCGACCGCGGCCTGCACCTCGACGCTATCGAGGCTACCGGCGTAGCGCTCGGCGGCCGACTCGAGCGCCTCCGCCGCGCGGTAGAGGATCTGACCGCGGTTGTAGGCGGTCCGTGCCGCCCACGGGGCGGCGGCCTTGCGCGCCGCGGCGACGGCGTCACGGACGTCCTTGCGCGAGGCCCGGGGCACGTTGATGACGCGAGCGCCCGAGGAGGCGTGGTCATAGCGGCCGGACTCGGAGCGAACGAAGGCGCCGCCGATCCATAGCTTGTACGTCTTGCGGACCTCGAGCCGCCCGCTCACCGCACCACTCGCAGGTAGGGACGGAGCCCGGCGGGGCCGCCCTCGCGCCCGAAGCCCGACTCCTTATAGCCGCCGAAGGCCGCCGTCGGGTCGAAGTGGTTGTAGGTGTTCTGCCACACGACGCCGGCCTTGAGCGCGCCGGCCACCTCGAACGCCTTCGCGCCCTTGTCCGTCCAGATCCCCGCCGCCAGTCCGTAGCGCGAGTTGTTGGCCTTCTCGATCGCCTCCGCCTGGGTACGGAAGCTCAGCACCGATACGACGGGCCCGAAGATCTCCTCGGCGGCGATCCGGTGAGCCGGCGAGACCTCGGTGAAGAGGGTCGGCGCGAACCAGTACCCGCGCTCGGGCAGCTCGCACTCGATCGTGCGGCGCAGCGCGCCCTCGTGCTCCCCCGCCGCCACCAGCGCCTCGATCCTCGCGAGCTGTTCGGCCGAGTTGATCGCGCCGACGTCGGTGTTCTTGTCGAGCGGGTCACCGACCCGCAGTCGCCGCATCCGCTTCCACAGCTTCTCGACGACCTCCTCGAGCACGCTCTCCTGGATGAGGAGCCGGGACCCGGCGCAGCAGACGTGGCCCTGGTTGAAGAAGATCCCGTTGACAATCCCCTCGACGGCCTGGTCGAGCGCGGCGTCCTCGAAGACGATGTTCGCCGACTTGCCGCCGAGCTCGAGCGTCAACGGCGTGTTCCGGCCCGCGAGCGCGGTCTGGATGTCGCGCCCGACGGTCGTTGACCCGGTGAAGGCGATCTTGTCGACGTGGTTGCCGCCGACTCCGCGCACGAGCGCCGCGCCGACGCTGCCATCCCCGGGGAGGATCGTCACGACGCCCGGGGGCAGCTCCGCCTCCTGGCAGATCTCGGCCAGGAGCAGCGCGGTCAGCGGCGTCGTCTCGGCCGGCTTGAGGATCGCGACGTTCCCGCAGGCGAGTGCGGGCGCGAGCTTCCACGCCGCCATGAGCAGCGGGAAGTTCCACGGCACGATCTGCCCGACGACTCCGAGCGGGGCCACCTCCCGCGCGCCCACGCCATAGCGGAGCTTGTCCGCCCACCCGGCGTAGTGGAAGAAGTGCGCGGCGGCGAGAGGGATATCGACGTCACGGGACTCCCGCAGCGGCTTGCCGCCGTCCATCGTCTCCACGACCGCAAGCTCCCGAGCCCGCTCCTGGATCAGCCGGGCGATCCGGAAGAGGTACTTGGAGCGCTCCAACCCGGGGAGGCCCGCCCAGGCGGAGTGGGCCGCGCGGGCGCCGCGGATCGCCGATTCGACGTCCGCGGGCCCAGCCCACCCGACCTCGGCAATCGGCTCCTCGGTCGCCGGGTTGATCGTCGGCAGGTAGCGACCATCCGCCGGTTCGCGGAACTCGCCCTGGGCGAACAGGCCGTAGCGGCTCCTCAGCCGGATGTGGTCGGCCGATTCCGGCGCCGGGGCGTAGTCCCAGACGATGCGGGTGCGGGTGTCCCCGGTCGAGCTCATTCTCGCGAGAAGTCCTCTGAGCGCCCGTAGCGGCCGCTCTCCGACTTGGCGTACTGCATAAGGAGATCATTGAGCACGGACGATGCGCCGATCCGCAGGCGCTCGGGGGTCAGCCACTCGTCGCCGAGCGTCTCCTTGACGAGCACGAGGCGGTGCAGCGCGGCCTTGCTGCTCGACACGCCGCCGGCCGCCTTGAAGCCGACGATCCGCCCCGTGCGGTCCGTGTAGTCGCGGATCGCCTCGAGCATGACGAGGCACACGCCAGGGGTCGCGCCACTCGCCGCCTTGCCGGTCGAGGTCTTGATGAAGTCCGCCCCCGCGTCCATGGCCAGCATCGAGGCGTGACGCACATGGTCGTAGGAGCCGAGCTCTGCCGTCTCGAGGATGACTTTGAGCTCGGCCTCCCCGCAGCGCTCCTTGACGGCGACGATCTCGCCCATCACGCGCGTGTCATCTCCCGCCAGGAACGCCTCGCGCGAGATCACCATGTCGATCTCATCCGCCCCGGCCGCGACCGCGTCCTCGGTGTCCCGCAGCTTGGCCTCGATCGACACCTGTCCGGCGGGAAAGCCGGTGGCCACCGAAGCCGTGCGCACGCCCGTACCGCTCAGCGCCTCCCGCGCCACCCCGACCAGCGACGAGTAGACGCACACCGCGGCGACCGAGGGGATCTCGGGGATCGTGGGGGCCGGGCACACGGCCTTGGCGCAGAGGTGCCGCACCTTGCCGGCGGTGTCCGCCCCCTCGAGCGTGGTCAGATCGAGCATCGATACCGCGAGGCGGATGCCCTCCTGCTTGGCGGTCGTCTTGATCGAGCGCTTGCCGAGCTGGGCGGCGCGTTCCTCGACCCCGACCCGATCGACGTGAGGCAGACGCCGGATCACGATCCGAGGCTACTACGCTGCCGACCATGAAGCGCGTTCTCGTGTTCTGTGGCTCGAGCCCCGGACGGCTGCCCGCGTATGTCGACAGCGCCGTCGAGCTGGGCCGGCTGCTCGCCGAGCGCGACCTCGAGGTCGTCTACGGCGGGGCGAGCGTCGGGCTCATGGGTGCCGTCGCCGACGGCGCCCTCGCCGCGGGCGGGAGGGTCATCGGCGTGATCCCGAACCGCCTGGTCCAGCACGAGATCGCGCACGCGGGACTGACCAAGCTGCACGTCGTCGCCACGATGCACGAGCGCAAGGCCCTGATGGCGGAGCTCTCCGACGCGGTCATCGCACTACCCGGCGGCACGGGGACGCTCGACGAGCTGTTCGAGATGTTCACCTGGAGCCAGCTTGGACTCCACCGCAAGCCGCTCGGTCTGCTCGACGTCGCCGGGTACTGGCAGCCGCTCCTGGCCTTTCTCGAGCACGCCGTCAACGAGCGGTTCCTGCGCGCCGAGCATCTCGGCGGGCTCCTCGTCGAGGAGTCGGCGGTCGCGCTCCTGGAGCGACTCGCCGCCCACCAGGCGCCCGCTCACGACAAGTGGCTCGACCGCGGGCGCGAGGCCTAGGTGGTGCCGAAGACGCGGTCCCCGGCATCGCCGAGGCCCGGGCGGATGTAGGCGTTCTCGTCGAGCTCGCGGTCGACCGCGGCGGTCCACACGGGGACGTCCGGATGCGCGGCTTCGACCGCCGCCAGCCCCTGCGGCGCGGCGACGAGGCACACGAGCTCGAGCGCTTGCGCCCCGGCCCGCCTCAGGTGGTTGAGCGCGTGCACAGCGCTTCCGCCGGTCGCGAGCATGGGATCGAGCACATACACGCGGGCCGCCGGTACGCCCGGGGGCAATCGCTCGTAGTAGTTGATCGGGACGTGCTCCTCCTCATCCCGGTAGATCCCCACGTGGCCGACGCGGGCATCGGGGAGGAGCCGCAGGAAGCCCTCGACCATGCCGAGCCCGGCGCGCAGGACGGGAACCACGGTTACCTCGTCGCGCAGCCGCCACCCGGTCGTTGCCTCGAGCGGCGTCTCGATCCGGGCTTCGGTGAGCGGCAGCGCGCGCGCCACCTCGACGGCCATGATCGCCGCCGCCTCGAACAGGGCCTGCCGGAACACGCCGTGGGGGGTGGCGCGGTCGCGCATCACGGCCAGGCGATCGGCCAGGACCGCATGCTCGACCACCGTGAGCATCTGGGGCACCCCGCGATGCTATCCGCGCGCTAGGCTCGCGCGGCTCATGGCACATGTGAACGTTGAGCTGAAGGCCCGCGACCCGGATCCCGAGACGACGGCGGCTCGCTGCCTGTCGCTCGGCGCGAGGGACCGTGGCGTGCTCGAGCAACGCGACACGTACTTCACCGCGCGCTGCGGCCGGCTCAAGCTCCGCGAGCAGGCCGGGGCTGCATCCGAGCTCATCGCCTATCGCCGGGACGACGATGCGCAGGCGAGCGAGAGCTCGTACGTACGGGCCCCGGTTCCGGCCGGCGACGAGCTCGCCGAGGCGCTCGACACGGCCCTCGGCACCGTCGTCGTCGTGGTCAAGCGCCGGCGGCTGCTGACGTGGCAGGGCGTGCGCATCCATCTCGACGAGGTGCAGGGGCTCGGGGCGTTCGTCGAGTTGGAGGCCGTCCTTCCCGAGGCCGGCGATCTGGCCACCGCGCGCGAGAAGGTCGCGCGCCTGAGAGCCGAGCTGGAGATCCCCGAGGAGGCGCTCGTCTCCGTGGGCTACTCCGACCTGCTGCTCGAGGGCCCGCAGGCGCTCCTGCGGGCGGCCGAGGCCGCGATGCGCAATGCCTACGCCCCCTACTCCAAGTTCCCGGTCGGGGCGGCGGTGCGCGGCGGCAGCGGAGCGATCTACTCCGCGGCCAACGTCGAGAATGTGGCCTATCCGCAGGGCCAGTGCGCCGAGGCGTCGGCGATCGGGGCGATGGTCGCCGCCGGGGAGTCCGCAATCACGGCCGTCGCCGTCGTGGCCGAGCGGGTCGAGCACTGCCCGCCCTGCGGCGGCTGTCGTCAGCGGCTGGCCGAGTTCGGCCGCGCGGACACGCCTGTGCATCTCGGGCGCCCCGGCACGAGCCCGAAGACGGTGACGCTGGCGGACCTGCTGCCGCTGGCCTTCGGGCGGGAGGAGCTCGAGGCGTGAGCGGCGCGGCCGCCGTGCTGGCCGAGCGCGCCGCGACGCCGCCGCGCGTGGCCGTCGTCCTCGGCTCCGGTCTCGGCGCCGTGGCGGATGCCGTGCAGGACGCCGTGGTCGTCGGCTACGAGGAGCTGCCCGGATTCCCGCGGCCGAGCGTCGCGGGGCACGCGGGACGCGTCGTCCTCGGCCACATGGGCGGGGTTGCAGTGGCGATCCTCCAGGGCCGCGCGCACCTGTACGAGGGCGGCGATGCCGACGCCCTCCGGGTGCCCGTGCGCGCGCTGCGAGAAGCCGGGGCCGAGATCCTCGTGCTGACCAACGCGGCCGGATCGCTGCGCCCGGAGGTCGGTCCCGGCCGCCTCATGGCGCTCACCGACCACATCAACCTGACGGGCACGAACGTGCTCGTCGGAGCCAACGACGAGGCCGTCGGGCCACGGTTCCCGGCCATGCGGGACGCGTATGATCCCGCCCTTCTGGGCGAGCTGCATGCGGCGTCCACGCAGACGGGGATCAGCCTGGCCGAGGGTGTGTACCTCGCCGTCACCGGGCCGAGCTTCGAGACGCCGGCGGAGATCCGCGCCTATCGCATCCTCGGCGCAGACGCTGTGGGCATGTCGACCGTGCAGGAGACGATCGTCGCCCGGCACTGCGGGCTGCGCGTCGCGGCGGTATCCGTCATCACGAACCTGGCCGAGGGCATGAGCGAGGAGCCGCTCAGCCACGAGCAGACCCTCCGCTCGGCGCAGCGCGGCGCGGCCGACCTCGGCCGCCTCCTCCTCGCTTTCATCGCCCGGCTGGGTGCCGCTGGGCACTGATCCCTCAGCGGACCGTGTAGATGCCGGTCGAGACGGCGTGGTAGCCCTTCGGCCCGATCGCCAGGGCCAGCGGGCTACGCGGATCGGCGCCCTCGGCCAGGCGCTCGATGGCAGCGCGGAAGTCGTAGCGCGGCGACCATCCGAGTTCGCGGCGAGCGCGCTCATTGACGTAGACGCGCTCGATCGAGGGGAACAACGCCCACCCGCGCCGAGCGTAGACATCCTCGTAGTCGGGCACGAGACGGCGCACCACGGCCCGCAGGTCCTGACGGATGTCCGCGAGATCATCAGGGGTGAACGGCGTCGTCGCGCTGATCACGTAGCGCCCGAAACCGATCGCCGGCGCGCGCTCGAGCGCCAGGCGGTGGGCGCTCACGACGTCCTCGATGTCGACGCGCCGATAGAGCAGCTCGTTGACCTTGATGTTGAGGTCGTCGTAGGCGCCGCGAACGTCGTCGCGATCGTCGAGCTCGGGGAAGAACCGCGAGGTGCGCAGGATGAGACACGGCAGGCCGTGATCGCGCCAGACGAGCTCGCACAAGTCCTCGGCCGCGGTCTTGGTCGCGCCGTAGATGTTGCGCGGGACGGGTGTGACCCCCTCGGTGATCCACGCCGCCGGCTCGTCCTGGGCGGGGACGAGCGCGCGCCCAAACGTGCTCGTCGTGCTCGTGAACACGAACCGGCCGACGCCCGCCCGCACCGCCTCCTCGAGCAGGTTCAGGGTTCCCGTGACGTTCGTATCGACGAAGTCCTTGCGCCCGTGCGAGCCGACGTGCGGTTTGTGGAGGGTCGCGGCGTGGACGACGCCGTCGACTCCGGCGAGGAGTCGCCTCACGCAGTCGCGGTCGACGATCGATCCGACCACGGTCGTGAAGGGCGAGTCGAGCACATCGAGGCCGGTCACGTCGTGGCCCTCGTCGCGGAACGTCCGCACGAGCGCCTCGCCGAGGTGGCCCGAGCTCCCGGTGACGAGAAGCTTCACGCCGCCGAGAGATATCAGATAAACCTCCCGGCTCATGCCCCCAGTCCCCCAGGCCGAGCTCCACGTCCACCTCGAGGGCACCGCCCCACCCGAGCTCGTGCGGCGCATCGCCGCGCGCAACGGTGTCGCGATTCCGGACCGTCTGCTCGGCATGGATGGACGCTTCCGCTACACGGACTTCCTGGACTTCCTGCGCACCTACGACCTCGCCGCAAGCGTCATCCGCACGGCGGAGGACTACCGGGACATCACCTACGAGTACCTATGCGCGTGCGCGCGCGGAGGCGCGATCTACGTTGAGCTCACCGCCTCCCCGGACCATGCCGCGCTCGTCGGGCTGAGCGACCAGGACCACTGGCATGGGATCGCCCGCGGGATCGACGAGGCTCGTCGCGACACGGGCATCGAGGGGCGGATTCTCGTATCCGCCGTCCGGAACTTCGGCGTCGAGCAGGCTCTGCGGGTCGCGCACCACGCCGCCGAGCACCCTCATCCGTACGTGGTCGGCTTCTCCATGGCCGGCGACGAGGAGAACTTCCCTGCCTGGGACTTCGCGGGGGCCTACCGGATCGCCGCCGAGGCCGGCCTCGGCTGCACGATCCATGCGGGCGAGTGGGCGGGCCCCGACAGCGTCCGCGCGGCGCTCGAGCTCCCGATCACCCGGATCGACCACGGCGTGCGGGCGATCGAGGCTCCCGACCTCGTCGAGGAGCTCGCCGCCCGGGCGATCGTCCTCAATTGCTGCCCGACGAGCAACGTCGTTCTCGGGGTGTACCGCACCTATGAGGAGCACCCCCTCCCCCGGCTGCTCGAGGCCGGCGTTCGGGTCACGCTCGGATCCGACGACCCGCCGTACTTCGGGGCTGCGCTCGAGACCGAGTACGCGGTGTGCCGCGAGCGGATGGGCCTGGACGAGTCGGATCTCCGGGGGATCACCCGGACCGCCGTGGAGGCGGCGTTCTGCGACGACGAGCTGCGCGCCCGGCTGCGCGCGCAGGTCTAGACTGGCCGCGGCGTGGACAGCGACAGCGCGATCGGCCGGGTCCTGATCAGCGAGCAGGAGCTGGCGCGGCGGATCCGCGAGCTCGGCGCCGAGGTCTCGCACGACTACGCGGGGCGGGACCTGCTGTTGCTCGCGATCCTCAAGGGCGCGGTGTTCTTCCTCTCCGATTTCATGCGGGAGCTCTCCATCCCGGCTGAAGTCGACTTCATGGCCGTCGCCTCGTATGGCTCGGCGACGAAGTCCTCGGGCGTCGTCCGTGTTCTGAAGGACCTCGACGAGCCGATCGAGGGGCGCGACCTGCTGGTCGTCGAGGACATCGTCGACACAGGCCTGACGCTGCGCTACCTGCTCGACATCCTCGGCGATCGCCGGCCGCGCTCGGTCGAGGTGTGCGCGCTGCTCTCCAAGCCAGGCGCGCGGGTCGTCGAGGTCCCGGTCAGATACGTCGGCTTCGAGATACCGAACGAGTTCGTCGTCGGCTACGGGCTCGACTATCAGCAGCGCTACCGCGGGCTGCGCTACGTGGGCACGCTGAACGCGACCTGACCACTCGCGCCCGGCCGCGCCTCGCCTGTTGCCGGTGCGCCGGTCAGTCGAGCGAGCCGATGCGCTCGACGAGAAGGCCAAGGAAACGCTCGGCGTCGATGTCGACGGCCACGTGGGCGCCCGGCTTCCAATGCCCGCCGCTGAGGTCGACGTGCGTCCGGCCGCGCGAGAGCTCGGGTCCCATGTCGACGACCACGCCGCACTCGGATGTCTCGAGCAGCGACGGATCGACGACGTGCGCCAGCGCCACGGCGTCGTGCACAGGTGCGCCGTCCCAGCCGTAGCGGCGGGCGTGGAAGCGGGCGTAGAAGCCGTAGAGGTCGGCGACGAGCCGGCCGGCCCTGCCGCTGTCCGCGAGCCGCGCGACGTGGGCCGGCGTGAGCAGCGCCTTGTGGGTCACGTCGAGTCCGACCATCGTCACATCGAGGCCGGCCGTGAACACCCGGTGCGCGGCCTCGGGATCGGCCCAGATGTTGAACTCGGCCGCGGGCGTGACGTTGCCCTCGCCGAACGCGCCGCCCATCAGCACCACTCGCTCGAGCTTGGCGACGAGCTCGGGATACCGGGCCAAGAAGAGGGCGATGTTCGTCAGCGGGCCCGTGGGCACGAGCGTGACCGGCCGCGCGGCGCGCTCGACGGCCGCGGCGATCCAGTCGATCGCGTGGAGCGGCTCGGCTTCTCGCGACGGCCCGGGGAGATCGGGGCCGTCGAGACCGGTCTCGCCGTGGACCTCAGCAGCGACGTGCCGCTCCCGGACGAGTGGGCGCGAAGCGCCGGCCGCCACCGGGATGTCGTGGCGACCGACGTGGTCGAGCACGCGGATGGCGTTCGCGGTCGTCTTCTCCAGCGTCTGGTTGCCCGAGACGGTCGTCACCCCGAGCAGGCGCACCTCGGGGCTGGCGAGCGCGAGCAGGAGCGCGATCGCGTCGTCGTGTCCGGGATCGCAGTCGAGAATGATGTCGGTCATCGGGCCAGAATCGCATCGACCTCGGCGGCCGTCGGTAGCGAAGGCTGGGCGCCCGGCCGCGAGGCGGCGAGCGCCCCGGCGGCGCAAGCGCGACGCAGTGCCTCGCCCTGCTCGCGGCCGCTGATCAGTCCGAGGACGAGCGCGGCGCAGAAGGCGTCGCCCGACGCGGTTCCGTCCACCGCGTCGACGGGGGGCGGGGCGGCCCGCGCGACCTCGGTTCCCGCCGCAAGCAGCACCGCGCCCTCCGCCCCCAGGGTGAGGGCGACGAGGCCGGCGTATGGCCCGACGCGCTCGTATTCGAAGCGGTTGACGACGACCAGGTCGGGCTCGAGCTCGGCCGAGAGCCCGCCCCGCGCGGGCGCGGCGTTCAGACAGAAGAAGGACGCTCCCGCGGCCGCCGCGGCGATTGCCGCGGCCGGGATCTCCTGCTGGGCGATGACCGCGTCGGCATCGCTCGCCGGAACGTCTTCGGGCCTGAGTCGCGCGTTCGCGCCCGGCGCCACGACGATCACGTTCTCCCCGCCGGACTCCACGAGGATGAGCGCCACCCCACTCTCGCCATCGTCGGCGACGACGCCGGTGACGTCGACCCCCTCGCGCGTGAGTGAGCGGAGCACGAGATCGTCGGTGCCGATCCGACCCACGAACCGCACCTTGGCCCCGAGCCGGGCCGCCGCCACGGCCTGGTTCGCCCCCTTGCCGCCGGGGACGCGCTGCAAGGCCGCATCGCTGACCGTCTCCCCGGGCCGGGGCAGCCGCTCGCACCGGGCGACGAGGTCGATGTTGGCCGAGCCGACGACGGTGATCCGGGGCGGCGAGGGCACGCGCCGATCCTAGTCGCGGCGCTTTCGCGCCGAGGTCGGGCGACGCGGGCTGACGAGCAGGCCATCGATCAGGGTGTGGATGACCTTGCGCACGTCCGCCTTCTCCCGCTCGGGATCCTCGGCGTTGGCGATGCTCATGGCGGCCTCGTCGAGCGCCCCAATCATGACGGTGGCGAGCGGCCGGGTGGGCTGAGGCGTGATCTCGCCGGCGTCGATGGCGGCCTGCAGAAGCTGTTGCGTCATGCCGAGCCCGTAGCGCAGCGAGATCTCCCGGAAGCCGGCCCAGCCGAGAACGCTCGGCGCATCGAGGAGGACGAGCTGCCGGACTTCGGGCTCGCCGGCGATATTTAGCCATGCGTCGGCGGCGATGCGCAGGGCCCCCGCCGGCGTCCTGGGCCGCTTCGCCGCGACGGCCTCCCCCAGCCGCCGGATCACGTCCGTCTCCACGGTCTCGAGGACGGCGAGGAAGAGCCTGGCCTTGTCGGAGTACTGGTGGTACATCGCGCCGCGGGTGACGCCGGCGGCCCCGGCGATCTCGGGTGTCGAGACCGCGGCGTAGCCGCGCTCACCCCACAGCCGGCGGGCCGCGGTCACGAGCGCTTGTTGGGTTGCCGCTGATCGCTCTGCTTGAGTTCGCGCCACTTACGTGCAGCCTGACTGTACCTACGGGCAGTGTGTTGGTATCTTACGGACAACCTGCATGTAAATCCCAAGCCGGAGGATCGATATGCCCGCCGTCACGCTCGACGCAGGAACTATCCACTATGAGAAAGAGGGACCGGTCGATGGTCGCCCGGTCGTGTTCATCCACGGCTACTCGATGGGCTCGTCGTTGTGGCGAGGGCTGAGTGAGCGACTGGCGGCACGGGGGTTCTCCTGTCTCGCGCCAACCTGGCCGCTTGGGGCGCACACCGAGCCGATGCGCGCAGACGCCGAGCTGACCATGGAGGGCATCGCCGCGATGGCCGGAGAGCTGCTCGAGGCACTCGCGCTCGAGGATGTCGTGCTTGTCGGCAACGACACCGGTGGCGCGATCGCCCAGGTGGTGGCCACGAGCACGCCCGAGCGCCTGGGCGCGCTCGTGCTGACGAGCTGCGACGCCTTCGAGCACTTCCCGCCGCCGATCCTCAAGCCGTTGATCGCCGCGGCGAAGGCCGGCCCGGCATTCGACGCCGTCCTGCAACCGCTCCGGACCCGGTTTGGACGTAGCCGCGGGTTCGGTGCGCTGGCTCATGCCGAGATCGACGATCTCGTCGCCGAGTGGGTCGCGCCCGCCCTCACCGATCGACGCATCAGGCACGACCTGCGGCGTCTGACCGTCTCGCTGAACCGGGAGACGACGCTTCGGGCGGCGGCGCGGTTGCCGCAGTTCACCGAGCCAGCGCTCATCGCGTGGTCCGCCGACGACGCCTTCTTCCCGCTCGAGGATGGTCAGCGGCTGGCCGAGGCTTTGCCCGGCGGCCGCCTCGAGGTCATCGAGAATGCACGAACGTTCTCGATGATCGATCAGCCCGAACGGCTGGCCGAGCTGATCGCGGAGTTCGCCGACGGTGGTTCGATCAGGCGCGCCGCCTGATGTGTTCTTCACCACGCCCGCGCGAGCTGGCCAGCGCCGCCGCGGCGCCCAGCGCCGCCACGGCCAGGAGCCCGGCCACGGCGCCGATTCGCGCCGCCCGCGCCCCCGACGGTGGCTGGGGTCTGACCTCGTAGTAGGGGTCCTCGGGGCGGCCGCCGTGATAGCCCGCGGGGCCGTGCTCGCGCGCCATCTTCATCACCTGGGCAACGTGCAGCGCGCCCCGCTTCGCGTCCGATTGCTGGATCTGAGTCTTGCAGGAGAGGCCGTTCCTTCCGCCGCGGGCGCGGGCGCGCCGCCCTCATGGGACGGCCGACGCGGCGGTGGGCGACGTCCTGCACGACGCGGGCGTTCGACCGACCACCTGGCTCGGGGTCGGCTGCCGACTCTGTCGCCCGCCGGCGAGCGACTCCGTGGCTCAGCTCACGAGCTGCGCGACCTTCTCGCGGTGCTCCTTACCGTGGCCGGGCTCCATGAAATACATTGCGCCCGCGCCGATCACCACGCCGGCGGCGACCCGCGGTGCGGTCCGCTTCGGCTTGGGCGGCTCGGCGAGCCCGAGCTCATATGCCGTTCGCGGCCCGTGCACCGTCAGCGCCTCACCCAGCGTGCGTGAAGCTCGGTTCAGCTGCTCGACGCGCTGCCGTGCGCGTCGCTTCAGAAGTGGCTGAGCGATCTTCAGTCCCGCCCTTCCCGCCGGGATCGCGATCTTCGACCCGGCCAGCAGGACCTGCGGGCGCCTTGCCACCGTCCTGGCGGCGATGATGCCTGCCTTCCCCTTGGTCCTCTTGCTGATCACTGACATCGCTTGCTCCTTCCACGTCTTCGGGTGCCCACATGCCGTACCCCCGCGCCGGCGGGAAAAACGAGCAGGTTTGTGCCCAGACCGCAATGTTCACCCGCTGACCGCGCCAGCGCGGGCCGCGGCGAGTCGGGTAGCCGGAAGACGCAAGGACAACCCTCACCACCATGCACGTCTTCTCGAGCCATCACGTGAACCGGACCTGGCCGCAGCTGGCCGGCCTGATCGCGCTGGTCGCGGCACTGTATGTCGCCGCCGGCCTGGGCATGGCCTACGTAGCCGGCTTCGGGGCCGTGCAGAACCGGCTCGCGCACGCGGACTGGTGGTGGCTCGCACCGTCCTTCGCCGCCGTGCTGCTCGCCTTCGCGAGCTACTACTTCGCCTACCGGGGGATCACGCGGGTGGATGGCGGACCCGAACTCGATCGATCGTCCCTGCTCGCGGTGGTCGCGGCCGGCTTTGGCGGCTTCCTCGCCCACGGCGGCACCGCACTCGACGAATTCGCAATGCGGGCGGCCGGGGCGGATGAGCGCGAGGCCAAGGTGCGAATCGGAGCACTCGCCGGCTTCGAGCATGGGATGCTGGCGATCCTCGTGTGCCCGGCGGCGATCGCCGCGCTCATCGCGGGCGTGGTCATTCCCCGCACGGACTTCACCTGGCCCTGGGCGATCATCCCGCCAGCGGCATTCGTGCTCGTGATCTGGCTGGCCGAGCGCTATCGCGACCGGTTGCGCGACCGCGGCGGCTGGCGGCGACACGTGGCCATGTTCTTCGACGTCGCCCATCTGGTGTACGCGGTCATCCGGGATCCCCGTCGCTATGGCCTGGCTGTTCTCGGCATGGCGCTCTATTGGGGAGCCGACATGGTTGCGCTATGGGCCGCAACGGCGGCCTTCGGCTTCCGCATGAGCGTCCTGTCGGTGATCGTCTGCTTGGGCACGGGGATGCTCTTCACCCGGCGGACAGCTCCGCTGGGCGGCGGCGGCCTGATGACCCTGGCGCTGGTGCCGACGCTGTGGTACGGCGGGGCGGTCCCCTACGCGGCAGCGACGCTCGGAGTGGCGGCTTATCGCTTCTTCACCCTATGGCTACCACTCCCGTGGGCGCTCGCCGCCATTCCCAAGCTCCGCGAGCTGAGCCCGACGGGGCGAGGACGCTTGAGCTCGAGACGGTTGGCGAACGTCCGTTGAGGACGGGGCCCCAGCACGGCCTACGTCGCTGACACGCCAACTCAGCCGATCCAATCGATGCTCGTGCCATGTGGATCGACCCATGCCACGGGCTGCCTGTCGCGCGTGAGCAGGAAGGGGTCGAAGCCTGACGGCCACGCATGCCGGGGCGGTTCGGCGGCAAGAAGACCGGGCGCCTCGTTGGCGACCCACACCGCGTCGAGGCTGCTCACGGTCTCAGCGAAGGCGCGCCGCTCGTCGGGATTTGGAAGGTAGGCGAGTACCGCCGTGTGGAAAACGACGAGGGTCGCCCCGGCCGGTGCCTGGGCGGCAAGCCCTGGAAGGTCCTGACGCAGATCGCCATGCACGACGGTCGGCGGATCTTCTCTGGCGATTTCGAGCGCAGCCCGGAGCAGGCCGAGTCGATCCCCTTCACCGGGCCAGACGAGCGCTTCCAACCACGCGATGTGCTCGCGATCGCGGACGTCGAGCGGCTCGAGATCCAGCCCTGCTCGCCAGGCCACCTCGACGTTGCGTACCGGCAACGGAGTCGACGGGCTCACATGACAGGCGAACCTCGGGGGGATCACCGCCGTCGGATGTGACGGTGCGACGTGATGACCCTCGAAGTCGTACGCGTAGCGGTCCGGGATCAGGCACAACCCCGCAGCGGCACCGACCTCCAACAGTGCCAAGGGTTGTGGCAGAGTCGCGAGGAGTGGCAGCAGCGTGGCGCAGCGCGCGGGCTCGTTGGTCTGAGTGCGGCGCGCGAGGATCGTCGCGACGAGTTCGTCCCGCCGATCGAAGAACCAGCCACGGAACTGCAGCCATCCGTCGGGCACTCCGCACAGGTAACGCATGCACCCCAGCACGAGATTCGGCTGCTGCTTCGCGGCCGGGAGTTCGGCCAGCACGCGCAGAACGGCTGGGTCTCCGGACACTCCTCTGGCGAGCTCCTCGTACAGTGGCGAGCGACCGCGAGCCTCGTTGGTGGCGAAGCGCGCGTAGACACCGGCGAGATGAGCGAGCGAATCGTCGGCCACGCCGATGATCTTGAACCCTCAGCCGATCGGACAGCGGGCCGTTGACTCCCCGAACCCCACCCCGAGAAAGCCCCGGCCAGGACACAGCGCCTCCATCGTCGCCGCCTGCTGCGCGACGACCACAGGGTTGTAGCGGTGCACGATTGCGGTCACCGCGCTGCCGATCGCCACGCGCTGCGTCGCCTGCGGAGATGGCTGGGTGTGGCTCGGTGCGGCGGGCCTAACGAGGAGGCCGCGCGGGGTTGATGCTCGCTGCTAGGGAAGCATCCGCGGGAGGCCGAAGCGGGGGACGACCAGATGCATCAGGGCTGACGATAATCGCGCCACCCAGGCGGCGCACGGTCACATCGAGCACCGGTGAGGCGACCGCCGCAGCCCACACCCCCTGCCCGAGGCCAGAGGCGCGGGCTCTAGTGGTCCTGTAGCGACCATGGGGGCCCACACCTTTGCCCGAGGGGGTGGGTGTGGGCCCCAGCGGGCCGGACGCGGGCCGCCTGCCGGACCAGGTGGTCGCGCTTGGCCACGTTTCGTCGCGCGCCGGGAAGCCTCGGCCTCTATCCGGTGAGCGGAGTCGGTCAGAGCTTCTCGACATGGAACACTCGTTCAGCCCCCAAGCCGTCGTGCGGCGGGACGATCCAGGACGCCGTCCCGTGATGTCCGCACCCTGATGATGGTGGTCATCCCGGCAGCAACAACGGGCGAGTCACCCGATCCGCTCGGCCAGGGAAACGATGATCCCCTCTGGCCCGCGCACGTAGGCCATGCGCCAGATGTTCTCGTACTGACCGATGCCGCCGACGAGACCGTAGCCGTCCGCGGCCAGCTGGTCGACCGCCGCCTGCAAGTCCTCGACTTCGAATGACACGTTGCGCAGCCCCAGTTCGTTGGCCATGGCGGCGGGCGATCCTGGCTCGTGTTCGGGCCGGACGAAGCTCGACAGCTCCAGCCCAGGACCTCCCGCGGGCGGCCGCAGCATGACGATGTGACTGCGGGAAGCAGGGATGCCAATGACGGTGTCCACGAAATCGCCCTCCATGAACATCCGGCCCTCGACCTCGAGGCCCAGCCCGACGAAGAACGCCGTCACCGTGTCAAGGTCCGCGACGGTGATGCCGACGTGGTCGAAACGTCGTATGTGCGACATGAGGTACATCTCCGATCTCTTGGTGTCGTGGGCCGCGCCGGTCGAGGCCCTCATCTGGGTGAGCGGAGCCGGCCGGCGGTTCTCGACATGGAATCGCGCAGCAGCGCCTGAAGTGTCACCTAGAGGCAACCCGCGACAGGGGACGGGCCCAAACGCCACAGAACCGATGACTCGCCTCGATCGCCAGCGCGGGTTGGGCGCGGGCCCCGAGTGCGTACCGGCTGAGCGCTTCCACGCGGATCCCGGCGGCGATGGCGGCTCGTATTGATGCGGTCGTTTGACCGCTTGGCTAAATTTCTGATAGGTTGGCTAGAAGATGGTTTCACCGGTCAACAAGCTGGCCAAGGCGAAAGTTGCTGACGCACCGACTCCCGTGCGGCGGTCGTTCATTGAGGAGGCGCGGCGCGCGCAGATCGTGGGGTGTGCGATCGACACGATCGCGGAGCTCGGATATGGGCGGGCGTCCCTGGCTCGGATCGCACAGCGCGCGGGCATCAGCAAGGGTGTGATCGGCTACCACTTCGCCGGCAAGGAGGAGCTGCTGACCGAGGTCGTCGCCGAGGTGCTCTCGCGGGCTGCGGCGTATATGCGCCCGCGGATTGGCGGGCAGTCGACGGGTCGCGAGACGCTGAACGCGTATATCGCGTCGAACCTGGGGTTCATGAGCGAGCACCGCAACCACGTGATCGCGGTCGCGGAGATCGCGCGCAACTCCCGCGGGCCCGAGGGAAGCTCGAGCTTTGATCCGGCGATCCTTGAGGGGGCGACCGCCGCGCTGGCGCGGCTGCTGGCCGACTACCAGAGTCGAGGCGAGTTCCGCGCGGATTTCGACGCCCAGGTGATGGCCGGCGCGATCCGGGCGGCGATCGATGCCGTGCCGCGGGCGCTCGTCCGAAATCCCTCGCTCGATGTCGAGCACTACGCCCACGAGCTGGCGACGCTGTTCGACCTCGCCACGCAGAGCCCGAAACGTCAAACCCGAGCGATAGGACGCTGATCGTGGTACAAGCTCACCGTTCCCCGGTCCGACCTCGCGACCGATGAGGTGGTGCGCGCGCTGCGCGAGGGGCTTGGGCCCGACTACAACGTGCTGCCGGGGATGCGCCAGACCAGAGCGCTCTTCAGCGAGCCAGTGCCGGGATCGCCGGACACGATCGTGGTCGGCACCGGCTCAAACCGGGTGCAGCGGGCCCAGGTGACGATTGTCCGCGGATCGGGGCACAGCGAGATCGACATCAGTCCGGGAGGGCTCGTGTCCGATTTGGCGCTCAACACGCTGGTGATCGCGCGCAAGATCCGCCGCGTCCTCGCCAGCGCCCCCGCGCTCGACGGTCCGCCGAAGGACGAGGCGAGTCGGCCATGAGCCGTACTCCGTGGTCACGCGCGCGCTGGATCCGGCTGATCGCCGGCGTTTTGGTGCCGGTGATCGTCTTCGTGGCATTCGTGCAGACGCTTGGGAACGCCACCGAGGCGCTGGCGATCGCCGAGGCGGGCCCGATGCTGTGGGTCCTGGGCTATGCCGTGTGGCGCCGCAGGATCGAGCCGGTGGGGGCGGTCGCGGTCGCAGGGTTCGGGATCGCGCTCTTGTTGACGATCGTTTTGGGCGGCAGCTCCAGGCCGCTCGAGCTGCACCGGGCGCTGTTTCCCGGCGCGGTCGGGCTCGCTTGCCTGATCTCGCTGGCCGCTCCCCGGTCGTTGCTGGAGATCGCAAAAGGCAAGCTTGCCAAGGAAGGATTCGACTCGAGCGTCCACGCCCGCGCCCAGCTCGATGCCTCAGACGCGCGCCACGTCCTCGCCGTGCTGACGGCGATCATCGGCGTCACCATGAGCGCCGACGCCGCCGCCCAGATCACGCTCACTTTCACCGTGTCCACAGCTACCTTCGGGGTCGTCGCGCACATCGGCGCTTGGGTGATCATCGGCGTCGGGTCGGCCGTCTGTGCCACCTACCTGCGGTGGACCATCCGGCGCCACCGTGAGCGCACGGGGACACCGGGCCCGAGACCCACCCCCGGCTCAGGCCGCGCCCAGCGACGAGAGCACACGCCGACATGAGCCGTCGATAGGTGGAGATCGCCTCGACCTGTCCGGTTGCGCTCAATGGCAGCGGCGGTAGTGTTGCGGCGCATGTCGCCGCTGTTTGGCAACCGGGAGGAAAAGGCCACACAGGATGCCGCGGTGACGGCCGAGATTGAACGGCTGAACTCGCTCACAGCCAAGGATCTCGCGGCTGAGATGATGCCGGCCTTCGGCGCTGACGGTCCACGCGTTCCCGGGGGCGGTCTCGGAGTCTTGCAGCTCATGACGTGGCTCATGTCCTCCTATCCGCGCGGTAGCAAGGGCCTGTCTCGGCTACTGCCCGCGGCCCGCGAAGGCGTCCAGGCGCTGGAGAGCGCGGGTCTCGTGCAGGTCTTACAGCGGGGCGCCGACGGGTCCGTCGGGCGGCTCAGCGCCACCCGCCTAGGCGAGCAGGCACTCAGCGAAGGCTCGCTGGGCGATTACCTGAACCCGTCAACCAGCATGTGAACGCATAACCCGAGTAGGGCCACCGCTGGGCTTCATCTCGCTGGCCAACTCATCTCTCGTGCGAGTCGCGAGTCGCGAGACGGGGGCGCCGCCGTGAAGTCGTCGCTATCCCTACCACCGATTCGATTCCAACTAGCGCGAACCCAGTGGCAGTCATGAACTCGGCCCCGGCCCACGCAACCGTTCTCCTCATCGGCGCCTCTCGTGGCCTGGGCTATGCGATCGCCGAGGAATACATCGACCGCGGGTCCCATGTAGTCGCGACCGTGCGCAGCCCTGCCCGCACCGCGCTCCATGAGCTCCACGACACCGCCGCCGGGCGCCTGGAGATCGAGCACGTCGACATCAACGCCCCGGAGCAGGTCCAAGCTCTCCGCGACCGGCTCGCCGCCCACAGGTTCGACCTGCTCTTCGTCAACGCCGGAGTCACCGACGACCCGAAGGAGACCGCCGCAGACGTGACGACCGAGGAGTTCACCCGCCTGATGATCACCAACGCGCTGAGCCCGATGCGGGTCATCGAAACGCTTGGCGAGCTCATCAACCCGAACGGCACGATCGCGATCATGTCCTCCGGCCAAGGCAGCATCGCCAACAACGAACGCGGGGGCTTTGAGATCTACCGAGCCAGCAAGTCCGCTCTCAACCAGCTGATGCGCAGCTACGCCGCTCGTCACCGCGACGAGAATCGAACGCTGCTTCTCATGGCGCCTGGCTGGGTCAAGACCGAACTCGGCGGACCAGACGCCCGCCTTACCATCGGCGACAGCATTCCCAACCTCGTCACGACCGTCGACGCCCAACGCGGCCGCGGCGGCCTGCAGTACCTCGATTACCTCGGTCAGACCGTCGCCTGGTGAGAACACGCAGCCTCGGCGCTCCGCCAGGGCGATCTCGCGTAGGGCGCCGAACCTGCTCTCAAGTCCGGGCGTGCCTCCCGCGCGACGGCACGCGGGCCTCAGCGAGAGGCCTTTTGGCCGCGTGAGGTCGTCTCTTCCTCGATGAGGTCGTCTAACTCGTCGGTGGTGGTGTCGCGCTCAGGCCGGCGGGTGGTTCGTTTGGGGAGCCGGCCGGCGCGGCGGGCCTGGTCCGCCAGGAGGTATTCGATCTGGGCGTTGATGCTGCGCAGGTCGTCGTCGGCCCAGCGCCGCAGCGCTTCGAACAGCCCGGGGTCGAGCCGGAGGAGGAACTTTTTGCTGTCGGGCATGCTCTGCTTGGCGGTTAGGTGTAGAGGCTGCCGGTGTTGATGACCGGGGTGGGCGAGTGGTCGCCGGAGAGGACGATCATGAGGTTGGCGGCCATGCTTGCTTTGCGTTCCGGCTCGAGCTCGAAGAGGTCTGAGTCGGCGAGCTGGGCGACGGCCATCTGCACCAGGGAGACGGCACCTTGGACCATCGTCTTGCGGGCGGCGAGGATCGCTTCGGCCTGTTGGCGGCGGAGCATCACCTCGGCGATCTCGGCGGCGTAGGCGAGGTGGGTCAAGCGGGTCTCGAGGATTTCGATGCCGGCGACCTGCAGACGGGTTTGCAGGTCGCCTAGGAGGCTGCCTTGGACTTCTTCAGCGTTCGTGCGGAGCGAGATCGTGTCGGGCTGGTAGTCGTCGTAGGGATAGCGATTGGCGAGGTGACGTAGCGAGCTCTCGGCCTGCACGGTGACGAACTGCTCGTAGCTCTCGACGTCAAAGACGGCTTTGGCGGTATCGGCTACGCGCCAAACGACGACGGCGGCGATCTCGATCGGGTTGCCGCTGTAGTCGTTGACCTTGATCCGCTCGCTTTGGAAGTTACGGACCCGCAGCGAAATGGTGCGGCGCTTGACGAACGGGTTGCACCACCACCACCCGGCCTCGCTCACCGTCCCGGCATAGCGGCCGAACAGCACCAGCACCCGCGCTTGGTTTGGTTGCACGACAAACAGGCCACCGAACAGGGGGCTCACGAGCACGAGTAGGAGGATCCCGGCGATCCTCAGCGGCGTGGTGTGGCCGCTTGAGCCCACGACGGTCAGAACGATCGCGACCGCCTCGCCGGCGACCACCGCGGCCGTGGCGGGGAGCCCGGCGAGCGTGCGCGCTGGGCGTTGTTCCAGCGCGGAACGCGTCCTGGAGGCATTTTCTGGCGGCTTGGTCACCCCCGTGGGATCCGATATCACGAAGCTATTGTAATCACGCCGCGGCTGTGATATCACTTCACTATCGTGAAGCGATCAACCAATTTGGGAAGGAGAGTCGCATGCGGTTCCACGCTAGGGCCGCGATCTACGAACTCGAGGCGATGTTCGCCCGAGGAGGAGCGCAGCCATGAGTATCCAGAATGTCACGATGACAACGGGCACGGCGGAGGCAACAATGGCATCACCCGAGAGCATCGCTCAGTCGCGATCCGTGATCGTTACCACAACAGAGAACATTCCGGGCGCGCGGGTAATGGAAACGATTGGCCAGGTGTTCGGACTGACGGTGCGGTCGCGAAGCCTCGGCGGCAATATCGCCGCAACGTTGAAGAGCCTCGTCGGAGGCGAGATCCGCTCTTATGTCAAGCTCAACGAGGATGCACGGCGCCAGGCGATCGACCGGATGGTCGAGAACGCCGCCGCGATGGGAGCAAACGCTGTGTGCATGATGCGATTTGACTCGACTGAGATGGCCAGGAGCATGAGCGAGATCGTGGCCTACGGCACGGCCAGGGTGATTGCATGGGACACCGCGGCGCCTGACCTTACCGGCGCGAGCTGAGGGTTCCGATGGTGTTGGTGATCGTCGCGGTCGTGGTCGTCGCAGGGATCGTGATCGCCCTGTTCGGCTGGGACCGCTATCGAGGCAGTCGCAAGACGCCAGGCGAGGGTGATCCCGCACAGCCGACGGGAGAGGTGTTTGTCGATCCCGCGACCGGCCGTCGAATGCGGGTGTGGTATCACACGACGGGCGGTCGGGAGTACCGCCCCGAGCCGCCATCCGACGCCGCGCTGGGGGCTGGAGTACTTACCGTTGGACCGGGAATAGAACAAGAGGACGGCCAGCAGGGTGAGCATCCATTCGGCGGCGGCCACCAATCCGCGGTGTCCGGCCTCCGCCAGGTGGGCTCTCGAGTTTCCCCACGGGCGCGCGGCGACGGGGCCATAGGCGCGGCGATCGAGGTGACCGGACTGAGCAAGCGCTTCGGCGAGACCGTGGCGGTGGAGCGGCTGTCCTTCTCGGTGGCCGCCGGGCGGATCGTTGGCTTCCTCGGTCCCAACGGCGCGGGTAAGACGACAACGATGCGCGCGCTGCTCGGGCTCGTGCGCCCGACCGCGGGGACCGCCACGATCGACGGCCGGCACTACGCGGAGCTTGAGCATCCGGCGCAAACGGTCGGGGCGCTGCTCGATGGCGACGATCTGCATCCGGGTCGGTCGGGACGCAATCATCTGCGCGTGCTCGCGCGGGCGGCCGGGGTGGCGCCCGCGCGCGTCGATGAGCTGCTCAGGCTCGTCGAGCTGACGGGTGCGGCCGACCGAAGGGCCGGGGACTACTCGATGGGCATGCGTCAGCGCCTTGGTCTTGCCGCGGCGCTACTGGGCGACCCGCACGTGCTCGTGCTCGACGAGCCCGCGAACGGGCTGGACCCCCAGGGCATCCGCTGGCTGCGCAACTTCTTACGCTCGCAGGCTGGCGAGGGCCGCGCGATCCTGGTCTCGAGCCACGTCCTGGCCGAGATCTCGCAGATCGCCGACGACGTGGTGGTTATCAACCACGGCCGGTCGGTGCTGCAGGCCTCGCTGGCTGAGCTGATGGCCCAGCGCAACGGCGGCATGCGCGTCGCCGGGCCGGGTGTGGCGCGGCTGGCCGAGGTGCTGCGCGCGGACGGGGCACAGGTCCAGCCGGCCGCGGCTGGGGCGATCGTGGTAGCCGACCGCACCGGCGAGCAGATCGGCCGGATGATCGCGGCGAACGGGATCGTCGTCTCCGAACTGATGGCCGACGGTGACTCTCTGGAAGATGTGTTCTTCGAGCTGACCGGCTCCGCGGGAGGCCCGTCGTGAAGCGCCTGCTGAGCTCAGAGCTGCTCAAGCTGCGAACCACGCGCACGTTCCACGCGCTGATGGCCGGCGCAGTCGCGTTGATCGTGATCATCGCGGTACTCGGTGCCGCGCTCGGAACCTTCAAGAGCACGGCAACGCCGGGTCGTGCCCTGCTGGCGGTCGCGGGACTGGGGCCGCTGTTCGCACTTGTCGTCGGGGTGATCGGAGTGACCACGGAGTTTCGCCACGGCACGATCACCCGCAGCCTGCTCGTGGAACCGGTACGCACCCGGCTGATGGCGACGAAGCTCGGCGCCCAGCTGATAGTTGGCCTGGCGCTCGGGGCGGTGTCCTACGGCGTCTGTGCCGGGATCGTGTCCGTGATCCTGTCGGGGCGCGGGATCGCCACCGGGATGAGCACCTCAGACTGGATCGAGGGCGTCATCGGCGGTGCGCTCGCCACCATGCTCTACGCCGCGCTGGGACTCGGGGTGGGTGCGCTGTTGCGCAACCAGGTGGGAGCCATCGTGGTCGTCCTGACCTGGGTGTTCGTGATCGAGAACCTCTTGGGGATCATCCCAGGCGGGGTCGGGGATGGGATCAAGAAATACGGGCTCAGTGGCGTCGCCAGCTCGCTGGCGCGCACCGCCAGCCACAGCATCCGGATAGGCCAGCTCCCCGCCGGGCTGCTGCTGCTCGGCTACGCCCTGATACTCGTCATCGCCGGCACCATCGTCGTTCGCCGGCGCGACGTCGGCTCGTAACCGCGAATGGATCGCGTTTGCACGACCCGGACGCAATCCGCCATTTCTGGGGCTCGGAGCTTCTCGACGCCCCAACGGATGGCGACCAGGATCCCCGGTCACGTCGGCACGCTCGAGCCGCTCTGGAATCTGGTCGATCTTACCCCTGAAGGACGCCCAGCGACGGTACGAGCAGCTGTGCTACGGGTCTCTTCGTTTCGCGCGCCTGAGATCAGCTCGGCGTGGCCGGGAGGGTTATGTGTGCGCCGATCCGGTCGAGGATCGCAGGCTCACCTTCAAGGCTGACCGCTCGCGCCTTGGCGTCGGCGAGCTCAAGCCGCCCGAGCAGAAGACCCATGATTGGCATGGGTGGGCCGGCGAGCGTCGCGTCAGGGTTCTCGGCTGAGTCAAGCCGAATCCGGATCGTGCCGCCGTGTACCTGGAGCACGATCGGTTGATCGCCGGTCCGGAGCTCGATGGTCACCGGAGGAGCGTCGGGCTGGCGGTCGGTGAGCATCGTTTGGAGGGCCCCCGCGAGCCAATGGCTGCGCACGGCATCGCTGGGGTTCTGCTCGGTCATCAGCGGCATCCCCCAGCGGAACAGGCCGTCCAGCACCGGCCGGAGCTCCTCGCCGCGCGGGGTGAGCTGGAATAGGGTGGTGGCGATCGGGGGCGGCGCGTCCTCGCGTGTGATCACACCCGCACGCTCGAGCTCGCGTAGGCGCTCGGCGAGCAGGTTGCTGGCAATTCCGGGCAGGCCGTTGCGCAGGTCGGTGTAGCGGGAAGGGCCCCGCAGGGCGAGTTCCCGGACGATCAACAGCGTCCACCGGTCGCCGACCACATCGAGCGATTTCGCGATCGCACAGTATTCGTCGTAGGACCTCATCGCTGAATTAGTTTAGCAGAAGGTGGAGTTTTTTGTTGAACTACTTGACTTTCTTGTCTAGATGGTTTAGAACTCCGTCGCGGCCCTGTCGACCGACACTCTCTCGCGGAGGAGCCATGAGAAGCAAGAAGCCGCTGATCCTGACCTCGCTGCTGTTGGCGGCGTTCGTGATCAACCTCGATACGACGATCGTCAACGTGGCGCTGCCGACGCTGGTACGCGAGCTGCACGCCTCCACCTCGCAGCTGCAGTGGATCGTGGATGCGTTCAGCTTGGTGTTCGCGGGATCCGTGCTCGCTGCGGGCAGTTTCTCTGACCGGTTCGGGCGCAAGGGAATGCTGCTCCTCGGCCTGTCTGTGTTCGGCCTCGCGAGCCTCGGGGGCGGGCTGACCCACAGCCCCGGCCAGTTGATCGCAGCGCGTGCGGTGATGGGCGTCGGGGCGGCGATGGTGTTCCCCTCGACGCTGTCGCTGCTCACGAACGTGTTCACCGACCGACGCGAGCGCGCGCTCGCAATAGGCCTTTGGGGTGCGAGCACGGGCGTTGCGATCGCGCTCGGTCCGATCGTCGGCGGCTGGCTGCTCGAGCTGTCCAGCTGGCGCAGCATCTTCTTCGCGATGACGCCGGTCGCCGCCGTCGCCGGCGTTCTGGCCGCCCGCTACGTCCCCAGCTCGCGGGATGACCGTGCGCCCAGGACCGACCGCGCCGGGTTTGCGCTGTCGACCGCAATGATCGGGCTGCTGATCTACACAATAATCGAGGCCCCGAGCCACGGTTGGGGAGGCGCGCGGACGCTCGCCGGCTTCGGGCTGACAGGGGTGCTGGCGGCGGCGTTCGTTGTCTGGGAGCGGCGCGCCGAGCAGCCGATGCTCGATCTGAGCCTGTTCGGCAACCCGCGGTTCACCGCGGCTAGCGCTTCGGTCGCGATTTCGTTCTTCGCGCTGTCCGGGTTCATCTTCCTGGTCACCCAGTACTTCCAGTTCCTCAAGGGGTACGGCCCGCTGTCGACCGGCCTGCGACTGCTGCCGGTGGCGTCGTGCGTCGCGATCTCCTCGATCCTCGGCACCAAGCTCGCCGTGCGGATCGGCACCAAGCTCGTCGTAGCGGCCGGGCTGTTCTCGATGGCCGCGTTCTACCTGTGGGTCACCACCGCGGCAGTGGGAACGAGCTACGGGACGATCGCTGCCCAGATGGTCGTACTCGGCACCGGAATGGGTCTCACGAGCGCTCCCGCGACGGAGGCGATCATGGGCGTGGTGCCGAAAGCGAAAGCCGGCGTCGGCTCCGCCGTCAACGACGCCACGCGGCTTCTGGGCGCCACCCTCGGCGTCGCCGTGATCGGCAGCGTGTACGCCTCGCTCTACGCGAGCCGGCTCACGAGCGGACTCCCCGCGCGGCTACCGGCCACGCTCGCGCGCACCGCGCACACATCCATCGGCGCCGCCCTCACCGTGGCGGCCAAACTGGCCCACGCCGGCCATCCGGCGCTCGCGGCGACGATCCACAACGCCGCCAGCTCGGCCTTCTTCCTAGGCTTCCACGCCGCCGACTACGTCTCGGCCGGCGTCGCCGCCGCAGGTGCCGTGATGGCCCTTGCGCTGCTGCCCGCGCACCCCACGACGAGCAGCGAGGACACGCCAGAAATCCCAGCACTCGGCTCACCCGCCGCAGCCGCGGCGCGCAGCTGACCCCATCCCTCAGACGACGCGGAGACAGAAATCATGATCAACGAGCAACTGACAACGCGTGCGACCGCCGCCGGCTCCAGGGTCGGTCAGGCCACCGGGTTTGACCTGACCAGGCCGCGCGAGTCGCCCCTGGCCAACCTCGACCTCGCGCTCGAGCGCAACCGCGTGTTCGCCGCCGCCGGCGGTCATGAGGGCGCCGTCGTGTTCCCGCACTTGCGCCTGTTCGTGATCACGTGCCTGGACCCGCGTACCGACCCCGCGCACTTCCTCGGCCTTGACCTCAGCGACGCAATGGTTGTTCGTAACGCCGGCGGCCGGGTCACACCGGAGGTGATCAACGATATTGCGTTCATCGGACAGATCACCGAGAACGTCCTGCCCGATGGGCCGCTGTTCGAAGTCGCCGTGATCCACCACAACCAATGCGGAACCGGCGCGCTCGCCGACGACACCTTCCGCCGCCGCTACGCCGAGCGAATCGGCGCCGAGGAGACGCGCCTGCGAGACCACGCCGTCCTCGACCCTGTAGCGACGGTCACGCGGGACGTCGAGCGCCTGCGCTCGGCACCCGCCATCTCCCCGCGGATCACAGTGTCCGGCCACGTCTACGACGTCGTCACCGGCCTCGTGAAGGCGGTCCTCACCGCTCGCCGCTGACGAGATGGAAGTGCGCGAACAACCGAATCGCCGCAAGGACACCAATGCCATGACAACCATCGTCGCGCCCGACATCAACTCAGAGCACGCCGACAGACCGAGATCGTCGACTTGCTCAAGACCCCGTTACCGCTCCCGGACTGCGTAGGTCAGGTGGGTCACCCGCGGCGTCGGCTCCGCTCGGACCGGCTCCAGGGCCACGCGGCCTGCGTCCACGCCCTCGAACAGGCGAATTCCGGAACCGAAAAGCACGGGTGAAAGCGCGATGGTGAACTCGTCGATCAGGCCGGCGTTCACGTATTCCAGGATCGTCGCGCCGCCGCCCGCGATACGGACGTCCCGGTCGCCGGCGGCGTCGCGGGCCTGGTCGAGCGCGGGCTCGATGCCGTCGTTGACGAAGTGAAACGTGGTCCCGCCCGGCCGCTCCCAGGGGTCACGCTTATCGTGTGTCACGACGAAGACCGGCGTGTGGAACGGTGCCTCCTCCGGCCACATCCGCTCGCCGGCCTCGAACATGCGCTTGCCCATGACGCTCGCGCCGGTGCGCTCGAAGGTTTCCCGCACGGTGTCGTTGTCGCGCCCCTCCTCGCCGCCCTCGCCGAGCTTTAGATTCTCCCGGAAGAACCGCTGGGGGAATACCCACTGCTGCAGTTCCATCCACTGCTGCCCCATCAAGTCCCCGAGGGACCCGGGCGCAATGAAACCGTCCAGCGACATCGACACACTGAAGAACACCTTCCCGGTCATCAGCCCTCAACTCCCGTCCCGAACGATCTCGGTGACGTAGGCAGCCAGCTTGCTCAGTGTCTGCTGGCCGCCCTCAGGAGTGGATCTCCTGGACCGAGATCGCCGCGCCGGAGCGGATCGCGCTGCTGCATGGTGAGTCCCACGGCGACCCCAACGCGTTCGAGTCGGTCTCGAAGTTCGCGCCTGAGGGCGCGGCGACTCGGATCGAGATGCGCGCGGTATTCCCCACCAAGAAGCTGCGAGACGAGGCGGTCGAGAAGTACCACGCAACCGACAGGTGCCGCACCTCGGTGAATGCCTCGAACACAAGCTCCCGTGGGGCACTGATGACCCGGGAGATCACGATCTCCCGGTCGGCCGTCGCGGACTGCGCCGGCGCTCCGCGTCCCGTCGCGCTCATCAGCTACTCCTCCCGCCTTGCCTGTTTGAGGTCCCGCACGTACTCGTCCAGCCGGTCGAAGCTCTCGTTCCAGAACCGCTCGAACCCGCCGGTCCACTCGTGAACCGGTCGCAGCCCGCGGGCGTCAAGGCCGTACAGGCGTTGCTTGCCTGCCTTGCGGTCCCGCACCAGTCCGACCTCCCGGAGCACCCGCAGGTGCTTGGACGCCCCCGGCTGGGTCATCCCCAGCTCCTGGGCCAACTCGGTCACCGGCGCCGCACCCGCCCGCAGCAGCACCAGGATCTCCCGGCGCTGCTGCTCGGCGATCGCGTTGAAGACATCCGAGGTCGTCGCTGCTCGTGCCACCGCTCAATCATATACCGATATCGGCATGCGTCGCCGGAGGAAATCAGGCGGTCTTGTCAGATGACCCCTTCAAGGCCCTACGCATCGGGCATAGGAGCAAGAAAACCGCGCAATTTGCGGGGCTTTTATCGGGGCGCCCGGATTTGAACCGGGGACCTCACCGACCCGAACGGTGCGCGCTACCAGGCTGCGCCACGCCCCGATGGACCTGAGTATTCCACAGCGGCGTGGCCGCGCGGCTCCGCGCCGCCCTTGGGCAGCGTCGCTACCCGCCGAGAAGGCCGCCGAGTGACGTCGCCGGTGCGAGCACGGAGCCGACCGTGCCCCCGGCGGGTCTGGCTCGTCTTGCTCACCGTCGACCCGAGCGCCTGGCTCGTATGACCCACCGTCGAGCCCAGCGCCTGGCTCGTATGACCCACCGTCGAGCCCAGCGCCTGACTCGTCTTGCTCACCGTCGAGCCCAGCGCCTGGCTCGTATGACCCACCGTCGAGCCCAGCGCCTGACTCGTCTTGCTCACCGTCGAGCCCAGCGCCTGGCTCGTATGACCCACCGTCGAGCCCAGCGCCTGGCTCGTATGACCCGCCGTCGAGCCCAGCGCCTGGCTCGTATGACCCACCGTCGAGCCCAGCGCCTGGCTCGTATGACCCACCGCCGAGCCCAGGGCTCCACTCGTGCGGCTCAGGGTGGACCCGAGCGCCTGGCTCGTCTTGCTCACCGTCGAGCCCAGGGCCTTGCCCGTCCTGCCCAGCGTCGGCCCGACCACGCCAAGCGTCTTGGAGACCACGCCCACCGCCGCCTTCGCGGTCTGAGAGAGCGTGTTGCCGGCTACGGTTCCGGCCTGCGACACCACCTTCCCGACCGTGCCGCCCGCCTGCGACACCACCTTCCCGACCGTGCTGCCGCCCTGAGAGACGGTCCCGCCGAGGGCGCTGCCGGCCTGGGAGACCGTCCCGCCGAGGGCACTGCCGGCCTGGGAGACCGTCCCGCCGAGCGCGCTGCCGGCCTGGGAGACCGTCCCGCCGAGCGCGCCCGCGCCCTGGCCGACGAGCTGGGTGACCGTGCCCGTGAGCGCTCCGGGAGCCGCGGGCGTGCCCGTGGCTCGCTGCCCGAGCGCAGTCGCCCCGGCGCCGAGCCCGCCCGCCGAGCCGACCGTCCGCGACCCAGCCGGCACCGCCCCGCCGGCGGATCCACCCGCTCCGGAGCCGCCGGTGCCGGTCGCGGCCGGCGGGGCTCCCGCGCCGCCGCCGTGGCCGACGGCGCCGGAAGCGCCACCGGCGGCCGGCGTTCCGAAGCCCGAGCCTGAGCCGGCGCCGTGGCCCGGCACGACCGCGCCACCGCCCTGCGTCTGCGACGCCTGACCGGCGCTCGCCGCACCCCTGGAGGACCCGGCCGCGCCCGACCCGCTGCCGCCCAGACCGGACCGCGTCGCCGGGCCGGAAGAGCTCCCCGAGCCGGGCGTCATCGCCGCCGAGGCGGCGGAGCCACGGGGATGCGCGGCCGCACGCGCATGCGACGGCGCGGCGCCAGGGAGGACTCCCCCGGCGATGACCAGGGCCGCAGCGGCGGCCGCGGCGCGGCCGGCGGCCACGGCCGGTATTCCGTTGTCGGCGACGGTCGCCGCCCGGTGGGCCGCGTGAGCGGCCTTGCCCGAGCCGCGGCGGAAGCGCAGCCATCCGAAGGGCAGCAGCGCGGCGACGCGGCGGGTGATGCTCGAGGTGCGCAGCGCGGCCACGTCGACTCCAGCCATCTGCGCGTAGCGCAGGCAGTCGTGGCAGTGGGCGAGGTGAGCGGAGATCCGCCGCCGCTGACGGATGCCCAGGCTGATGAGAGCGCGCGCCTCCTGCGCGTCGACGGCGACGCGAACGTCGTGGCAGCGGCGTCCGCTCGCCAGCTCGTCATATTCCTGGGTGAGCCGCCGGCGCGCCCGGAACAGGGTGCTCTCGACGACCGGCCGCGACATCCCCATGCGCTCGCCGATCTCGCCGTAGGAGAGACCCTCGAGCTCGCGCATGACCAGGACGCGGTGATGATTGGCGGAGAGGCCCGAGAAGGCTCCGAACAGATTGCCGAGCTGCTGCTTGCGTTCGAAGCGGATCTCCGGTGAGGCGTCATCCGCCAGCGGGGACAGCCGCACACCCAGCTCGCGCTGCCCATCGTCGAGGGAGATGACCCGGGCGCGACGGGTGCGGCGGAACTCGTCGATACACGCGTTGCGAGCGATCTCGTAGATCCATGGCCGGAAGGCGATGGGCTGCTCGGTTTCGCGCAGACGCCGCAGAGCCGAGATGAAGACCTCCTGGGTGATGTCCTCGGCGCGGCCGTGATCGGCCACAAGTCCGTAGACATAGGCGCTGATGCGGCGCCGGTAACGCTCAAAGAGCTGTTCGAAGGCGCGATCCTCGCCCCGCCGAACCGCGCGCACGAGCTGTCGCTCGGTCGCCGAGGGAACGGTGGGAAGCTCTCGGAGTGCCAGTGCCATCGTCGGGGATACTGCCGCGCTTGCATCCTTCCCTCAAGCAGCTTTATTGAATCCCAGCAAACCCCCATTTTCCGCGTCGGAGAGGAATGATCACCGCTCGCCAAGGATGGTCAGGGTTCCGTCCCGATTCGGCCGCCTCAGCGCACCGGATCTCGAAGAAACGGCTAATACATCTTGAGCGTGTCCGGGCCGGGCGCAATACTTGTGGCCATGTAGCCAACCCGAACAGGAGGAAGGACCGATGGCCAATCACCTGACGCCCACCGAGCTTGCAAAAGAGTCCGGATTGGAGCGTCGCGATGTCATCGTGAAATGTGTCGAGCTCGGCGTTCCGATCTTCAACGGTCGGATCGACAAGACTCTCTTCCTTTCCAGCCTGCGCCACGAGCCGGCGCCTGGGGAAGTTCGGACGGTCGCCGCGACGGCCTGAGCCCTTTTGTGATGAACGGGACGGCGCTTGCTCGGCGCCGTCTCTTAGTGCTGACCGGCCTACTCCTGAGCCGACTGGCGTAAGAGCGTCGAGGTCGTCTGCTCGAGGATCTTCCGCCAGGCGCGGGTCTTCTCGCGCTCGGCATCGAAGTGCTTGACCACCTTCCGAACTCGGGTGGCGGAGATCTCGATGCCGTGGCGGGCGCAGATCCGCTTGAACCGCGGATAGTCGTGGGCGAGCTTGAGGGTCACTGATTGGAAGCCGTGGCGGGCGATGTCGACCCGTGAGGTGTAGTTCATGATGCTCGTCTGGAACATCAGCTCGTCGTTGGGCTCGGGCTCAATGAGGATGATGTCGACGCCCGGATAGCGCTCCTCCCAGCGCCGCGCGAGCTCGTGCAGGCGCTGGTAGGCGAGCAGCTTGAAGGCCTGGTAGCCGATCTGGGGGAAGCCCATGTCGGAGACGCGCCGGGCCCGCGAGCCGCTGATCGTCGGGATCCGCTTCTGGAAGTCGTTCACGTAGGGCACGAGCGGGTTGACAACGACGATGAACTTCGCCCCCGCCTCGACCGCGATGTCGAGGTTGGTGGTCGAGAGGATCCCGCCGTCGATGAGCTCTCGATCCTTGAGCTTGACCGGTCGGTAGAGCATGGGCAGCGCGCTCGATGCGCTCACCGCGGTCGAGATGGGCACGTCGTCCCAGCCCTGGGCGCCGAACACGATGCGCTCGCACGTATCGAGGTCGGTGGCCGCGAGGTAGAGCTCGTTCTTCAGCAGCCGGAAGTCGTCGGTGCGATCCGGATCGGAGAGCACCTGCCGGACGTAGCGGTCGATGCCGTCCCCCGAATAGAGACCCGAGGGGAGCGCCTCGGCCAGGCCGACGACGAGGTCGACGGCCGAGACCTGTCCGAGGTCGCGCGCGAGCGTCCGCAGCAGGGACACGACGCGGAAGGGCAGGAGGAGGCCCTTGGAGAGGAACTCGCCGTAGTTGGGCCTGAGCAGAGAGCTGATCCGCGCGTCCGGAAACGGCGTCGGCACCTGCTGGACGATGACCCGCATCATCTCCTCGGGCGTCACGCCGTTGGCCACCGCCGCGGCCACGAACGAGCCGGCGCTCGTGCCCACGTAGACGTCGAACTCGTTGACCGTGCGGTTGACCGAGAGCAGATCGAGCGCTCGGAGGGCGCCGATCTCGTAGACCCCGCCGGTGAACCCGCCGCCCCCGAGGACGAGCGCCGACTTGGAGCGCTGGCGGCGCCGGCGCTGGGTCGCATCGCGGGGCCCCGTTGCGGACCGGTCGCTCCCAGCGGCCTCGAGCTTGACGACCTTGCCCATGCTCGCCCGAATTGTACGGGTGGGTGTGAACGTTCTCATTGCGCGCCCGCGCGACCGGAGCGATTCTTATATCTGTGTCACGCCGCGGGCGCACCTTTGGCCCGATGGCCGGGTTAGGAGTAGCGATGCGTGCCTTCCTGCTGGCGCTGGCGAGCGCCGCCACGGTGGCTCTCTCGGCCGTCGTACCGGCGAATGCGCAGCCGGCCCCCACGCCCCAGCAGGCACTGACTTCCACGCTGAAGGCGAACATGAAGAAGCTCGGGGCCTACAGCGGCACCTACGTGATCGACCTGAGCACGGGGAAGGCGCTGTTCGCCTCCGCGCCCGACACGGGACGGCTTCCGGCCTCGGTGGAGAAGCTCTACACCACCTCGGTGGCGCTGCTCGAGTTCGGCCCAGACGCCACCTTCCTCACCGCGGTGCTCGGGCGCGGGTCGCGAGGCTCAGGCGGAACGTGGAACGGCACGCTCTACCTCCGCGGCGGGGGCGATCCCACCTTCGGCAGCGCCCGGTTCGACAGCGCGAACTACCGCGGCGGGGCGACGATCCAGCGTCTCGTCTCCAACCTCGAGCACGCCCAGCACCTCTCGGCGCTCAGGGGCCGGATCGTCGGTGACGCCACCTATTTCGATGCCCTGCCGAGCACGATCGAGAGCAATTTCCTGTTCGACCCCTACATGGAGGGATCCCTCAGCGCAATCGCCTTCAACCGCGGCCTGCTGGCGGGCGGCCGCGCCCCGATTCCCAACCCTCCGGCCTACGCCGCCCGGCAGCTCGCCTCGGCCCTGAAGGCCGCGCATGTGAAGCTGCGCGGGCACGTCGGCGTCGGCGCCGGCCGCACGCCCTCCTCCGCCCGCCTACTCGCCGCCGTCCACTCGCCGAGCCTGGCGCGGCTCATCGCCCTGACCAACGCTCCCTCGGACAACTTCTTCGCCGAGACGCTCACGAAGGACCTCGGCGCCCAGTTCGGTGCGGGCGGGACGACGGCCGCCGGAGTGTCCGTCATCCGCGGCCAGCTCGAACGTCGCTTCGGCCTGACCCCCGTCCTCGACGACGGCTCGGGGCTCTCCCGTGGCGACTCGACCACACCGCGCCAGGTCGTCTCGCTCCTCACCCAGATGGCGAGCAACAGCGATTTCGTCGACTCGCTCGCCGTGGCGGGCGAGACGGGCACGCTCGTGGACGAGATGCGCAACACCCCGGGCCAGAACAACTGCCGCGGCAAGACGGGAACGCTCAACGATGTGGCCAGCCTGGCCGGCTACTGCCAGGCCGCCGACGGCCATACGCTCGCCTTCGCCTTCCTGGCCGACGGCCTCGGCGATCCCGCGCTCGGCCACGACATCGAGGCCACGATGGCCGTCGCGCTGGCCAACTACGACGGCTAGCGCGTCAGGCCGTCGCGCTGGCCAACTACGACGGCTAGCGCATCAGGGCAGGAGCGCCAGGAGGCCGTCCTCGTCGAGCACGGGCACGCCAAGACGCTCGGCCTGGGCGAGCTTGGAGCCCGGGCTGTCGCCTGCGACGACGTAATCCGTCTTGCGCGACACGGAGCCGGTGACGCGGCCGCCCGCGGCGACGATGCGCTCGGTGGCCTGCTCACGGGTCAGCTCGGGGAGCGTGCCCGTGAGTACGAAGACCTTCCCGGCCAGCGGACCCTCGCCCGGCGGCGGGCCGTCCTCGGCGACCGTCAGCCCCTGCGACCGGAGGTCATCGATGAGCTCGAGCATCGCCTGCTCGTGGAGCTGGTCGTGGATCGTGCGCGCCATCTTCGGCCCGACGCCGGGCGTGTTCTCGACCTCCTCGGCGCTCGCGGCCAGGAGGGCGTCGATGGTGCGGAAGTGCTGGGCGAGGTTGCGGCCGGTGACGTACCCGACCTCCTCGATGCCCAGCGCGTAGAGCACGCGTCCGAACGGCTGCTGCTTGGAGGCCTCGATCGCGCCGACGAGCTTCTCGGCCGACACCGAGCCGAAGCCGGGCTGCTCGGCGATCTGCTCGGCCGACAGACGGTAGAAGTCCCCCGCTGTCCGTACCCAGCCGAGCTGCATGAACAGGCTGACCTGCTTCTCCCCCAGTCCGTCGATGTCCATCGCCCCGACGTAGTGCTTGAGTAGCTGCCAGCGCCGGCCCGGGCAGTTCCGGTTCGGGCATCGCGTGAACACGGCGTCCTCGGGCTTGACCGTCGGCGTGCCACAGATCGGACAGTGGGCGGGTGGCCGCGGCGGCTCAGGGCGATCCTCGCGCTCGGCGACGTGCGGCGCGGGGGAGAGCACCTGGGGGATGACGTCCCCGGCTCTCAGCACGATGACCTCCTCACCCTCCCGGATGTCCTTGCGGGCGAGGTCCTCCTCGTTGTGCAGCGTGGCCAGCTTGATCGTGACCCCGCCGACATGGACGGGCTCGAGCATGGCGTAGGGGTGAAGATCGCCGAACTTGCCGGGGTTCCACCCGATCTGGTTCAGTCGGGTTTTCGCGGTGGTCGGCGGGAACTTCCAGGCGATGGCCCAGCGCGGCTCGCGGCCGACGACGCCGAGCCGGCGCTGGAGCTCGGCCTCGTTGACCTTGACGACGACGCCGTCGATCTCGAAGTCAAGCGAACCGCGACGCTGCTCCCAGGAGCGGCACTGGGCGACGACCTCCTCCTCGGTGACGAGCTTCTTGACGTCGGGGTGGACGGGGAAATGGCGCTCACGCAGCCACTGCATCGCCTCCCAATGCGTGGCGAAGGAGATCCCGTCCGTCGTGCCCACCTGATAGGCCCAGAAAGAGAGGGGCCGGCCGGCGGCGAGCTTGGGATCGAGCTGGCGGATCGTCCCGGCGGCCGAGTTGCGCGGGTTCATGAAGGTGGAGAGCCCGTCCTGTGCCCGGCGCTCGTTCAGCTTGGCGAAGTCGGGCAGCGACATGTAGACCTCGCCGCGGACCTCGATGAGGGCCGGCGGATCCTCGATGTCGAGGCGAAGCGGGATCGACCCGATCGTGCGGAGGTTGTGCGTGACGTCCTCGCCGATCTCGCCGTTGCCGCGCGTCGCGCCGCGCTCGAAGCCGCCGTCGCGGTAGAGGAGCGAGATGGCCAGCCCGTCGATCTTCGGCTCGGCCACGTACTCGAACTCGGGGTCGGAGATCCCCTCCCGGGCGAGGTGGTTGCGCATGCGCTGGATCCATGCCCGGAGCTCCTCCTCGGAGCGGGCGTTGGCCAGCGAGAGCATCCGCTGCGGATGGCGGACCTTCTCGAGGTCGCTGACCGGCTCGCCGCCGGTGCGCTGGGTCGGCGAATCCGGCGTGACGAGGTCGGGGTGCTCGGCTTCGATCGCGCGCAGCTCGTTCAGGAGCTCGTCGTATTGGTCATCGCCGATCTCGGGGTCGTCGAGGACGTAGTAGCGGTAACCGTGATGGTCGAGCTCGCGGCGGAGCTCGGCGGCGCGAGCCAACGCGTCCGCCGACGACGGGGCGCGCGGGCTCACGGCTCGGTCACCTCTTCCGCCGCGGGGGCGATGAGCCGCGCGAGGTCGTAGCGCGCCAGCGCGTCGAGGCCCTCGCGGTCGGTGAGGTCGAAGTGGATCGGGGTGACGGCGATCCGCCCGCGGGCCACCGCGGCCAGGTCGGTGCCGGTCTCGTCGCGCTCGTAGCTCGCGTCGCCATAGATCCGGTAGAGCCGGCGTCCGCCGGACCCCTCGTCGACAAGCGAGAGCTCGTCGCGGTAGATCCGCTTGCCGAGCCGGGCGACCTCCACCCCGTCGGGCTCGGCACCGGGCACGTTGATGTTCAGCAGCGTGCCGTGGGGCAGGGGCACGCTCTCCAGCTCGGCCACGAGACGCGCGGTGAAGCGAGCGGCGATGTCGAAGCGGAAGGCCTCGCCGGCGCGAAAGTCGAGCTCGAGCGCGCTCGACTGCTGCGAGACCGCGATTCCCGGTAGCCCGAGCACGATCGCCTCCAGCGCAGCCGCCACCGTGCCCGAGTAGGTGATGTCGTCGCCGAGGTTCGAGCCGTGGTTGATCCCGGAGACGACGAGGTCGGCCTCGAAGTCCTCGATCAGCCCGAGGCGCGCGAGGCGAACACAGTCCACCGGCGTGCCGTCGGTCGCGTATCCGTGGGTGCCGTCGCCGAACTCGACCTCCTGGACCCATAGCGGGCGGCGCGTGGTGATCGAGCGCGCCATGGCCGAGCGGTTGCCGTCCGGCGCGACGACGGCAAGCTCGATGCCCCGCACCTCGAGCAGGGCCCGGCGGAGCGTCTGCAGCCCTGCCGCCTCGATGCCATCGTCGTTTGTCAGGAGGACACGCATGCCGCCCTGATCCTAGTGGTGCGGGCGGCGGGCCAGCGGGACCTCGGACGGCCCCGCCGGCCTGTCACACGGCGCCGCGCTCAGGCGAGTGGCGGGTCCGTCGGACCCGACCGGCCGCCCAGGTTCTGGAAGCGAGCGGGCAGCGCGAAGGCGACGCCCTGGCGCGCCTGGATCGTCAGATACACGAGTGCCGCGACGAGCACGACCCCGAGATAGAAGCCCCAGCCGAAGTAGCTGAAGTGGACGTGGAGCACGAATTTCAGTGCCATGAAGGCCGCGGCCGCGACGGCGAGCGCGAAGCGAGTCGATGCGCGACTGCCGCCGATCGACGGAACCGTGGTCTGCGGCGAGAAGCGCTCCACGAGGAGGTCAATGACCAGCGCCACCGCGCACAGCATGGCGAGCACGCCGATCCAGCCGTCCGGCGCGCCCGTCCCGGTGAAGTTCACCGAGATCGAGAAAGCGCCGACGCTGGCGCTGACGTTGAACCACGGGAAGAACAACAGGTCGATGGCCAACAGCAGCGCCACCCCGGCCAGGATCCAATCGTCCCGCCTGATATCCGACATATTCACAGCCCGGTCCCCCTTGAGATTGATGTGGGCAGCATGACCCACCGGCCCCTGCTCGCCCCTAGCGCCGGCGCCCCTCGCCGGCGCGGACACTGTACCGCGGCACCGCGGCAAATGCGAGTTGTCTCAAAGCACGCGCTCGCCGTCATAGCCCACGCCGGCCAGGTAGAGCGCGCCGGCGGGAGCCGTCGGCCCCGCCTGCGCCCGCGGCGCGCCGGCGAGCAGGCGGACGAAGTCCTCGAGCGACCGGCGACCCCGCCCCACCTGGAGCATCGTCCCGACGAGCACGCGGATCATGTGGCGCATGAAGGTATCCGCCTCGATCCAGAACTCGAGCACGCCCGCCTCGTCCGGGCCTCGCCAGGACGCGTGAAGGACGTCGCGTGAGAAGCGCACGTGGTAGGTCTCGGCCGGTGTGAAGGCGGTGAAGTCATGCGTGCCCACGAGGGCATCCGCGCACGCCCGCAGCGCGTCGAGGTCGAGCCGTCCGGATACGTGGAGCGCGCGCCCCCGCGCGAGCGCGCCTCGCGCCTCGCGGAC
This sequence comes from uncultured Solirubrobacterales bacterium, assembly GCA_963795525.1. GTDB lineage: Bacteria > Actinomycetota > Thermoleophilia > Solirubrobacterales > Solirubrobacteraceae > Palsa-465. The sequence goes on along the minus strand of CAWCIA010000003.1, from coordinate 376,966 downwards.
GAGGACGCGATAGCAGTAAGCCCGTGAGGTGGCGTCGTGCCGGGCATCGAAGCCCGCGGCAGCGGCTACGCAGCTCACCACCGCGACATCGTCGGGCAGCAGCGCATTGACCGAGCGCACGGGCACGGGCGGCCCGGCGTAGCTGGCCACCTGCGCCCAGGCATGCACCCCCGCGTCGGTTCGACCCGCGACGGTGAGCGACACCTCCGGCGTCCTGAGCACGACGGCGAGAGCGCGCTCGAGCTCAGCCTGGACCGTGCGCATGCCCGGCTGCCGCGCCCACCCCGCGAAATCAGTTCCGTCGTATTCGATGACCAGCCGGCTGATCACGAGCCCGGGAGTTCGCGCAGCGAACTCTCAATGTCATCGGCGAAGCCGATTACACAAGTTCGAGCAGGACCATCTCCGTCGCATCCGAGCGCCGCGGCCCCAGCTTGAGGATCCGCGTGTACCCGCCCGAGCGCGCGACGTAGCGGGGCGCGATCTCCTCGAAGAGCTTGTAGACGGTGAACTTGTCCTGGCCGAGCGCCGAGAGCGCCTGGCGGCGGGCGTGCAGGTCGCCGCGCTTGGCCAGAGTGATGAGCTTCTCGACCTCGGGCTTGACCGCCTTGGCCTTGGCCTCGGTCGTCTGGATCCGCTCGTGCTGGATGACCTCCTTGGAGAGGTTCATGAGCAGCGATTTGCGGTGAGCCGAGCTCCGGCTGAGCTGGTATCTCTGGCGCTGATGTCGCATGGCGACGTGGACCTTACTCCCCGCGCAGCCCGAGGCCACGCGCGTGGAGCGTCTCGATGACCTCGTCGATCGACTTCTTGCCGAAGTTCGGGATCGCGTTCAGCTCGCCCTCGCTCTTGGACACGAGGTCGCCGACCGTCTGGATCCCCGCCCGCTTGAGACAGTTGTAAGAGCGGACACCGAGCTCGAGCTCCTCGATGAGGATCTCGTCCATGGCGTTGGGCTGGCGCGACGGAGAACCCGCGTTGCCCGAGCCCGCCCCGGCCAGGCCCGGCTCGAGCGCCGGCGAGCCGGCCTCGCGCAACTCGACCACACGATCGGCGTCGGTGAAGATCGCGAGCTGCGAGATGAGGATCTCGGCCGCCTCGCGGAGCGCCGCATGCGGATCGATCGAGCCGTCCGTCTCGATGTCGAGCGTGAGCTTGTCGAAGTCGGTGCGCTGCCCGACGCGGGCCTGCTCGACGTTGTAGGCCACGCGCCGGACAGGCGAGAAGATCGAGTCGATCGGGATCACACCGATCGGCTGATCGGGCGACTTGTTGTCCTCGGCCGGGCGATAGCCGCGTCCGCGGCCGATCGTCAGATAGACCTCGAGCTTCGTCTTGTTCTCGAGCGTGGCGATATGAGCGTCGGGATTGAGGATCTCCACGCCCGAGGGTAGGTCGATGTCCTTGGCGGTGATGTCGCCCGGGCCGGTGACGACCAGCGGCGCCTCGACCTCGGTGGCGTCCGAGTGCATGCGGCAGACGATGCCCTTGAGGTTGAGGACGATGTCGGTCACGTCCTCCTTGACCCCGCGGATGGTCGAGAACTCGTGGGCGACGCCCTCGATCCGCACGCTCGTCACCGCGGCGCCGGCCAGAGAGGAGAGCAGCACGCGGCGGAGCGAGTTGCCGAACGTGTAGCCGAAACCGCGATCGAGGGGCTCGATGGTGAACGAGCCGCGGTTGTCGTCGACACTCTCGCTGGAGATTCGGGGGACTTGGAAGTCGAGCATCAGGGTCCTAACGTCGTGGATTACTGCCGCCGCCGAGGCGGCTGTCAGCGTCGCGGCACCGCGGCGGCGGCCCGCGACGGAAAGCTTGTTGCTACTTCGAGTACAGCTCGACGATGAGCTGCTCCTGCACCGGCGCGGCGATCTCCCGCCGCTCGGGCTTGCGCAGCACTTTCGCCGTGAGCGAGTCGTGATCGGCCTGAAGCCACGCCGGCACCTGGCCGGTCAGCTCGGTGGCATCGCGGATCACCTGAGTCGCGGTGGACTTCGCGCCAATCGCGATGACGTCGTTGTCTCGCAGCTGGTAGCTCGGGATGTTCACCCGCCGGCCGTTGATCGTCCAATGGCCGTGGAGGATGAGCTGCCGAGCCTGGCGCCGCGAGGCGGCGAAGCCGAGGCGCACGAGCACGTTGTCGAAACGGCACTCGAGCATGCGCAGGAGGTTCTCGCCGGTGATCCCGGGCTGCTGAGAGGCCTTCTCGTAGTAGATCCGGAACTGCTTCTCGAGCACGCCGTAGTACCGCCGCGCCTTCTGCTTCTCGCGCAGCTGAACGCGATACTCGCTCTGCTTCTGGCGCCCACGACCGTGCTCACCGGGCGGATACGAGCGACGCTCGACGCCGCACTTGTCGGTCAGGCAGCGCTCGCCCTTGAGGAACAGCTTCTGTCCCTCGCGGCGGCATTGCTTGCACTGGGGACCTATGTCTCGTGCCATGCCTCTGTGGCCTTCCTATACGCGGCGCCGCTTCCGGGGGCGGCAGCCATTGTGCGCCTGCGGCGTCACGTCCTTGACGCCGGTGACCTCCAGGCCGGCGGCCTGGAGGGAGCGAATTGCGGTCTCACGGCCCGATCCAGGGCCCTTCACGAACACCTCGACCTTCTGCAGACCGTGCTCGATGCCCTTGCGCGCGGCGGCATCGGCGGTCACCTGCGCGGCGAACGGCGTCGACTTGCGCGAGCCCTTGAAGCCGGCGCCGCCGGCGGACTCCCAGGCGATCACGTTGCCCTCACGGTCGGTGAGCGAGACGATCGTGTTGTTGAACGACGTCTTGATGTGGGCCTGGCCGATCGGGATGTTCTTGCGAACGCGACGACGGCCACGCTGGGGACGACGGGGAGCTGGGCTCACTTCTTACCGGCCTTCTTCTTGCCCGCGACCTGCATGCGCTTCGGGCCCTTCCGGGTGCGCGCGTTGGTCTTGGTGTTCTGGCCGTGCACGGGCAGGCCGCGCCGGTGGCGCAACCCGCGATAGCAGCCGATCTCCTGCAGGCGCTTGATGTTCTGAGAGCGCTCACGGCGCAGATCGCCCTCGACGGTCAGCGAGCCGTCGATGAGCTCGCGCAGCTTGATGACCTCGTCCTCGGTGAGATCGCGCACCTTGCGATCCTGCTCGATGCCGAGTTCGGCCAGGAGGTGGTTGGAGGTCGAGCGGCCGATGCCGTAGATGTACGTCAGGCCGACCTCGACCCGCTTGTTCAAGGGGATATTGACGCCCGAGATGCGTGCCATCTAGCCCTGCCTCTGCTTGTGACGCGGGTTGGAGCAGATGACGAGAACCCGCCCGTTGCGGCGGATGATCTTGCACTTCTCGCACATCGGCTTGACCGACGGTCGTACTTTCACGCTGTTCGCTCTCGTGGGGGTGTTTCCAGTGTCCGGCGGCCCGGCTCTGGCGACCGGTGCGGTCGCCGCTACCGCGCTGCGGAGCGCACGCAGCGCAAAAGAGGCGCTGCGGACGCACCGGCGGATGTTAGCAAGGCTGCTCAGGCCGCCGCCGGATGACTCCGGCCCGGGCAGTCGGGGGCTGGCCGGATGCCGATCGGCCCGGGGCCGGCGCCCCGCTGGCCTCATGCCACGGTGTGAGAATACGCGGCCCGCGCCCTGTGATCGCGATGGTGAACTCGAAGTGAGCGGCCAAGGAGCCGTCCTGCGAGTAGATCGACCAATGATCGTCCCCGACCCGCACGGCATGGCGTCCGGCCGTCACCATCGGCTCGACGGCCAGGACCATCCCCTCCTCCAACGCGATGCCCGTGCCGGGCGCGCCGTAGTTGGGAATCTGGGGCTCCTCGTGCATCTCGCGGCCGATCCCGTGGCCGACCAGCGTGCGGACGATGGACAGTCCGGCGGCCTCGACGTGGGCCTGAATGGCATGCGAGACATCGCCCAAGCGGTTGCCGGTGCGGCACTGCGCCGCGCCGAGACGGAGCGCCTCCTCGGTGACGGTCAGTAGCTTGGTGGCGATCGGCGTCACCGGGCCGACGGGGAACGTGCGGGCGGCATCGGCCACCCAACCCTCATAGATCACGCCGATGTCGATCGAGATGATGTCGCCGCGGGCCAGCCGGTAGGGGCCCGGGATCCCGTGGACGATCATGGAGTTGGGAGAGGTGCAGATCGAGCCCGGGAATCCGCGGTAGCCCTTGAAGGCCGGCGTGGCTCCCTGCGAGCGGATGAACTTCTCCGCCGCCTCGTCGAGCTCGCGCGTGCTCACCCCGGAGCGCACCTTCCCCGCCAGCAGATTCATCGTCTTGACGAGGATCTCGCCGGCGGCGGCCATCCGCTCGATCTCCTCGGGGCTCTTCTTGATAATCACCGCGGCGCCTCCGGAGCGCTCTCAGACATCATCCTCGAGGCGCAGCGTCGCGATCACGGCACGGATGTGGTCGTGCACCTCGGATTGTTCGCGTGTCCCGTCGATGCGTCGCATGAGGCCCTGCTCGTCGTAGTAGTCGACGAGCGGCTCGGTCTGCTCGTGGTAGACGCGGAGCCGGTTCTCGATCACCTCGGGCCTGTCGTCGTCGCGCTGGACGAGACGCGAGCCGTCCTGGTCGCAGACGCCCTCGTGCTTGGGCGGGTCGAACTCGATGTGATAGTTATGGCCGGCCTTGACGCACATCCGGCGTCCGGACAGGCGGCGGATGACCTCCTCGTCGGGCACGTCGATGAGCAGCGCCGCCGTGACCCGCCGGCGCAGCTGCCCGAGTTGACGGTCGAGCTCGCGCGCCTGGTCGAGCGTGCGCGGGAAGCCATCGAGGATGAAACCGTCCTGGGCGTCGTCCTCCTGAAGACGGTCGGCGGCCATCGCGAGGATGAGGCCGTCGGGCACGAGATCGCCCGCGTCCATGTAGCGCTGGGCCTTGTGTCCGAGCTCGGTGCCGTCCTTGACGTTGGCCCGCAGCATGTCGCCCGTGGCGATGTAGGGCAGCTGGAAATCGCTGCGCAAGCGCCCCGCCTGGGTCCCCTTGCCCGCACCGGGAGGCCCGAACAGGATCAGGTTCAGCTGGCGCGTCGCCGGCGTCGGAGAAGGCTGGGCAAGAGACACGAGCGGTCACTGTACCGGCCTTGCGCGTGACACGAGCAGCCCGAAGGCCAGGGCCGGCGCTCCGCTAGGCGGCTATTTCAAGAAGCCTTCGTAGTTGCGCATCATCAGCTGCGCCTCGAGCTGTTTCATCGTGTCGAGCGCGACGCCGATGACGATGAGGATCGAGGTGCCGCCGAAGAAGAAGTTGGCGTTCGTCTGGCTGATGAGGATCGTCGGCAGCGCGGCGATCGCGGCCAGGAACAATGCTCCTGGGAACGTCAGGCGAGCCAGGATGCGGTCGAGGAACTCGGCCGTGGGCCTACCTGGTCGGACCCCGGGGATGAAGCCCCCGTGCTTCTTGAGGTTGTCGGCCTGGTCGACCGGGTTGAAGGTGACGGCGGTGTAGAAGTAGGTAAAGAGGATGATGAAGATGCTCTCGCCGAGCACGTAGTGCCAGCCCTGGGGGTTGAAGAAGCTGGCCAGGTGGGTGGCGAAGTTGTTGCGGTTCTGGCCGATGAGCTGCCCGATGGTGGGCGGGATGGCCATGATGCTGGCGGCGAAGATGACCGGGATGACGCCGGCCATGTTGACCCGAAGCGGCAGATAGGTCTGCTGTCCCTGCGTCATGCGCCGGCCGATGACACGTTTGGCGTACTGGATGGGGATCCGGCGCTGGCCCTCTTGGACGAAGACGATGGCCGCGACGACGCCGATGGCGATGAACGGCATGATGACCCGGAAGACCTGATCGGGGTTGTTCCACCACGACTGCACACCGTGCGGGATCCGGGCGACGATGCTGGCGAAGATGAGCAGGGAGATGCCGTTCCCAATGCCCCGCTGGGTGATGAGCTCGCCGAGCCACATGAGCAGCACCGTGCCGGCGGTGAGCGAGATGACGATGAGGAAGACCTTGGCCAGGTTGAAGTTGTTGATCAGCGTGGTCCCGGCCTGCCTCTCGAAGCTCCGGAAGAGAAAGACGTAGCCGATCGACTGGGCGAAGGCGAGCCCGACGGTCAGATAGCGCGTGTACTGGGTGATCCGCGCCTGCCCGACCTCGCCCTCCTTCTGGAGCTTCTCCAGCGAGGGCACGACGACGGTCAGGATCTGCAGGATGATCGACGCCGTGATGTAGGGCATGATGCCCAGCGCGAAGATGGCGATCCGGCCCAGCCCACCGCCGGAGAGCAGGTTGAGGAAGCCCAGGATGTTGCTGCCGCCAAAGTTCTGCTGGATGGCGTTGACCGCGGACGAGTTGATCCCGGGGGCGGGGATGTGCGTGCCGAGCCGGTAGAGCGCGAGCATCGCCGCGGTGAACAGCACCTTGTTGCGGATCTCACCGATCCTGAACGCGCCAAGGATCGTGGAGATCACGGGCTAGCCTTCCGGAGGTGAGGCCGGGGCGGCCGCGATCACCTGGCAGGTGCCGCCGGCCGCCTCGATCCGCTCGCGGGCGGACTTGCTGAAGGCATGCGCGTGAACGGTGAGCGGCTTGGACAGCTCGCCCTTGGCGAGCACCTTGACCGGGACGCCCTTGCTGCCGGCAAGGCCCTTGGCCCGCATGGCCTCGAGCGTGACCGCCGCGCCCGACTCGAAGCGCGCCTCGAGGTCGAGCAGGTTGACCGCCTGGGTGTGGGTCCGGAAGCGCTCGAAGGGCATCGACTTCTTCATGTGCGGTCCGCGCAGCTTGCGCATCCGCATGTGAATCGGGTTCTGCCCGCCCTCGAACCGCGCGCGGCGCTTCGCGCCCGAGCGCGAGCCCCAGCCCTTCTGTCCACGCCCGGACGTCTTGCCCGTGCCCGACCCCTCGCCCCGGCCGACGCGCTTGCGCGGCCGGCGCGATCCGGGAGCCGGCTTCAAGTTGTGCAGGCCGATCCGCTCCTCAGCGGTCTCGTCACGCGACTCAGGCATCTCCGCTCACTTCCACGAGATGGCGCACCTTGTGGATCATGCCGCGAATCTGCGGCGTGTCCTCATGCTCGACCGAGTGCCCAATCCTCCGCAAACCGAGCGAGCGAAGAGTGTCGAGCTGGCGCTTATCGCTTCCATTCCTCGACTTCCGCTGCGTGACCCGCACGGTGCTCATGCATCAGCCTCTTCGACGTCTTCGGCGGCCGACGGGGCCGCATCTGCGCCCGCTTGCGGCGCAACACCGTTCGCCTGGCTGTCGCCACCGGCCGCGGCGGGCGCAGCATCGGACCCGTTGGCTAGCCCCAGGACCTCGTTAATCGAGAGTCCGCGCAGCGTGGCCACCTCGGCCGGAGTCCGCAGCGACTCGAGCCCAGCCATCGTGGCCTTGACCAGATTGATGGGGTTCTGCGAGCCGAGGCTCTTGGAAAGGATGTCGTGGATCCCGGCGAGCTCGAGCACGGCGCGCACACCGCCGCCGGCGATGACCCCGGTACCGGGAGAGGCCGGCTTGAGGAACACCCGACCGGCGCCGAAGATCCCCATCGTGGTGTGGGTGATCGTCGAGCCGTGCTTGGGCACGCGATAGAGGTTCTTCTTGGCGTTCTCGACGCCCTTCTGGATGGCCACGGGGACCTCGTTGGCCTTGCCGTAGCCGACGCCGACGACGTCGCGCTCGTCACCCACCACGACGAGCGCGGTGAAGGAGAAGCGCCGGCCGCCCTTGACGACCTTGGCCACACGGTTGATCTCGACCACGCGTTCCTGGAGGTCGAGGCCGGCGGAGGAAACTGTTCGATCACGTGCCATGGACAGCTGAGGGTAGCGGTCTAGAAGTAAAGGCCGCCCTCGCGAGCGCCCTCGGCCAGGGCCTTGACACGGCCGTGGTATTGATAGCCGCCGCGGTCGAACACGGCGCTCTGAACACCGGCGGCCTGGGCGCGCTGCGCCAGAGCCGCGCCGACCTGCTTGGCCTGGTCCATCGGCGAGAGCGAGCGCAGCTCGGACTCGGTCCAGTTGGCCGCGGCCAGGGTGCGCCCGGAGATGTCGTCGATGAGCTGGGCGTTGATGCCTCGATTGGAGCGGAACACCGAGATGCGCGGACGCTCGGCGGTGCCGCGCACTTTCGCGCGCACCCGGCGGCGGCGCTTGAGGCGACGCTGCGGAGCGGAGACGACGGTCATGCTCGCTTACCGACCTTTCGGGCGACGTACTCGCCCTCGTAGCGGATGCCCTTGCCCTTGTACGGCTCGGGCTTGCGCTGCTTGCGGATGATGGCGGCGATCTCGCCGACCTGCTGCTTGGAGGCGCCACGCACAACGATGCGGGTCGGCATCGGCACTTCGAAGTCGATGCCGTCCGGCGCCTTGACCGAGACCGGGTGCGAGTAGCCCAGGGCGAGCTCGAGGTCGCGCCCGCGCAGCTGGGCGCGATAGCCGACGCCCTGGATCTCGAGGCGTTTCTCGAAGCCGTCGGTGACGCCCTGGACCATATTGGCCACCAGCGTGCGGGTCAGCCCGTGCAGGGCGCGGTGCTGGCCGCGGTCCGTGGGGCGGGTCACGCGCAGCTCGCCGTCGATCTGCTCGACCGAGATGTCGCGGTGGATGCGCTCCGAGAGCTCACCCTTGGGACCGTTGACGGTCACGCGCTCAGGCTCGATCGAGATCGTCACGCCGGCGGGAACGGGGATGGGCTGCTTTCCGATTCGGGACATGGTGGTGCTTGGGGTCTACCAGACGCGGGCCACGACCTCGCCGCCGACGCCCTCGCGCCGTGCGTCGTGTCCGGTCATGACTCCTCGGGAGGTCGAGATGATCGCCGTGCCCATCCCGCCCTGGATCCGGGGGATGTGGGCGTGGTCGACGTACGTGCGCCGGCCGGGGCGCGAGACACGCTCGACGCCCGAGATGACCGGCTTGCGCTCCTCGGTGTACTTGAGCGTGACGTTGAGCTCCTCACCCGGGCCGGAGCGCGCGGGGCGCACCTCGTAGGCCTCGATGTAGCCCTGCTCCTGAAGGATGCGGGCGACCTCGCGCTTGAGCTTGGAGGACGGCAGCGTCACATCGTGGTGCTGGGCCTTGGCGCCGTTGCGCAGGCGCGTGAGGAGGTCGGCGATGGGATCGGTCATGGACATGGTGCCTGCCCCTCCCTCACCAGCTCGACTTCGTCATGCCGGGGATGTAGCCGTTGTGGGCGAGCTCGCGCAGGCAGATCCGGCAGAGGCCGAATCGGCGATATACGGCGCGCGACCGGCCGCAGCGGCGGCATCGGCTGTACCCCCGGGTCTTGAACTTGGGTGGCCGCGCCTGACGGACGCGTTGCGAAGTCTTGGCCATGTGCTCCTCTACGTCTGGTTCGCGGTCGCCGGTGTGCGACCGTCTTTCGAGAACGGCATCCCGATCGCCTCGAGCAGGGCGAAGGCCTCCTCGTCGGTGGATGCGGTGGTGGTGATCGTGATGTCGAGACCGCGCACCTGGTCGATCTCGTCGTAGTCGATCTCGGGGAAGATGATCTGCTCGCGGACGCCCATCGAGTAGTTGCCGCGACCGTCGAAGGCCCGCGGGCTGAGCCCGCGGAAGTCGCGGATCCGCGGGATGGCGATCGACATGAGGCGGTCGAGGAACTCGTAGGCGCGCTCGCCGCGCAGGGTGACCGCCACGCCGACCGGCATGCCCTCGCGGACCTTGAACTGGGCAATCGACTTGCGCGCCCGGCGGATGCTCGGCCGCTGGCCGGCGATCGTGGCCAGCTGCTCGGTGGCCGCCTCGAGCATCTTGGAGTCCTGCTTGGCCTCCCCCACGCCCATGTTGACCGTGACCTTGACGATGCGCGGCGCCTGCATGGGCGTCGAGTAGCCGAATCGCTCGATGAGCGCCGGCCGGATCTCGTCGTTGTACTTCGCCTTCAGTCGTGCCGAGGTGGTTGTTGCCATCAGTCGAGCCTAGCTCCGCTGCGCTTGGCGATCCGCAAGCGCCTGCCGTCTTGAAGTTCGATGCCCACGCGCGTGGGCTTGCCGTCCTTGGGGTCGATCAGCATCACGTTGGACACATGGATCGGTCCTTCGCGCTCGATCACACCGCCGCCGGCCCCGGTCGTCTGGCTGGGGCGCTGGTGGCGCTTGATCATGTTGAGCCCTTCGACGTACACGCGCTCCTTCTTGGGATCCACGCGCAGGACCTTGCCCTTCTTGCCCCGATCCTTGCCGCCGATGACGACGACCTCGTCGTTGGACCTGATCCGAGCAGGCATGAGCTAGAGCACCTCCGGAGCGAGCGAGACGATCTTCATGAAGTTGCGCTCGCGCAGCTCCCGGGCGACCGGTCCGAAGATGCGCGTGCCCCGCGGGTTGTTCTGCGCGTCGATGATCACGGCGGCGTTCTCGTCGAAGCCAATGTACGTCCCATCCTCGCGGCCGTAGGACTTCTTCGTGCGCACGACGACCGCGGTGACGACGTCGCCCTTCTTGACCGAGCCCTGCGGGTTGGCCGCCTTGACCGTCGCAGTGATGACGTCGCCGACTCCCGCGTACCGGCGGCGATGGCCGCCCTTGACGCGAATGACGAGGATCTCCCGGGCGCCCGTGTTGTCGGCGACGCGTAGGCGTGTCTCGTTTTGAATCATGGGAAAACCCTCCCCATCGCGATAGGGCTCAGCACGTCGCGAAGAGGGTTTTCCTCAATGAATCCGCTCACGGCGTTCGCCGGGCGAAATGACTGGAGCGGATTCATCATTCGGCGCGCTCCACGACCTGGACGAGCCGCCAGCGCTTGGTCCGCGAGAGCGGACGGCACTCCCGGATGATCACGGTGTCGCCGATGTGCGCCTCGCCCTGCTCGTCATGAGCGTGCAGAGTGTTCGAGGTGCGCACGATCTTCTGGTAGCGGCGGTGGCGCCGGGCCACGTCGATGCGCACGGTGATCGTCTTGGCCGCCTTGTCGGAGACGACGATGCCCTGGCGGGTCTTCTGCCGGCCGACCTCGTGCTCGCGCGGGGGCGTTTCGGAGCGTTCGTGCGCGCCCTCGCGATGCTTCGCCCGCGCGTGCTCGCGTTCGGTCCGCCGAGCCGCCGCCTTCTGGGCACGCTCGGCCACCCGCGTGGCATGCCGCTCTTCCGCGGTGCGCGGCTGACCGGAGGTCTTAGCTTTTGCAGCGCGGGCAGCCCGAGCCCGCGCCCGTCGCTCCTTCGGGGGCAGGACAGGTACCGGCTCCGCCGCCGGCGCAGCCGTCGAGGCGGCCTCAGCAGCCTCTTCGACCTTCTCGTTGTTCTCAGTCTCTTCAGCCATCTCTATCGAATCTCCAAGTTGCGCTCACGGGCGATGGTCAGCGCCCGCGCCACTTCCTTCTTGGCGCGGCCGAGCCCGGCGGTGTTGTCAAGCTCCCCCGTCGCGTGCTGGAAGCGCAGCCCGAACAGCTCCCGGCGCGCGGTCTGAATGTGCTCGCGCAGCTCGGTGTCGCTCAGGTCACGCACGTCGGTGGTCTTCATTCCGCGTCCTCCCGGAGGACGAACTTGGTCCGCACGGGCAGCTTGTGCCCGGCGAGGCGCATGGCCTCGCGGGCGAGTGGCTCGGGGACACCGGCCAGCTCGAACATGACCCGGCCCGGCTTGACGACCGCAACCCATCCCTCCGGCGAGCCCTTGCCCGACCCCATGCGGGTCTCGGCGGGCTTTTTCGTGTATGGCTTGTCCGGATACACGTTGATCCAGACCTTTCCGCCACGCCGGATCTTGCGGGTCATGGCGATACGTGCGGCCTCGATCTGGCGGTTGGTGAGCCAGCCCGAGTCGAGGGCCTTGAGCCCGTACTCGCCGAACTGGACCTTGACCTGCCCACGCGAGAGCCCACCGCGGCGACCGCGGTGCTGCTTACGGAACTTGACGCGCTTGGGCGAGAGCATCAGCCCTGACCGCCCTGGCTGCCGCCGCGCGGGGCACCAGAACCACCGCCGCCCGGACGCGGACCGCGGCCACCGCCGCCTCCGCCGCCGCCCTGGCCACCGCGGCCACGACCGCCGCCGCCGCCACCGAAGCCGCCGCCACCACCCTGGCCGCCACGGCCGCCGCCGCCGCCGCCACCACCGAAGCCGCCGCCACCACCCTGGCCGCCGCGACCACGACCGCCGCCGGGGCCACCCGGCCCGCGACCGGCACCCGGTCCACCGGGACCACGACTGCCCGGACCACCACGGCCGCGACCACCGGGTCCGCCGGGGCCGCCTTGACCGCCGGGGCCACCGCGGCCGCCGCCGCGGCCACGGCCGTCTCGTCCACCGCCACGACCGTCGCGGCCGCCGCGCTCGGGAGCCTGCGGAGCCGGCTCGTCCATGATCGTCAGGTCGGCCCCGGTGTAGCCCTCGGGCATGATCTCGCCCTTGTTGATCCAGCACTTGACGCCGATGCGCCCGAAGGTCGTGCGGGCCTCGTGGAAGCCGTAGTCGATGTCGGCGCGCAGGGTGTGCAGCGGGACACGGCCGTCGGAGTAGCCCTCGGTGCGGGCCATCTCCGCGCCGCCGAGGCGGCCGGAGACCTGAACCTTCACGCCCTTGGCCCCGGAGCGCATGGCGCTCGTGAGCGCACGCTTCATGGCGCGACGGAAGGCGACGCGATTCTGGAGCTGCTCGGCGATCGACTGCGCCACAAGACGGGCATCGAGCTCGGGACGCTTGATCTCGAGAATGTTGACCTTGACCTGCTTGCCCGTGATCCGGTGCAGGTCGCGCCGCAGCTGGTCGACCTCGGAGCCCGACTTGCCGATCACGATGCCGGGACGAGCGGTCTGGATATTGACCTCGACCTCGGTGGCGTTCTTACGGATGGTGATGTCCGAGAGGCCGGCGTGGGAGAGGCGTCCGATGATGTGCGCGCGGATCTGGGTGTCCTCGTGCAGGTAGTCGGAGAAGTGGCGCTCGTTGAACCAGTTCGACTTCCAGTCGTGGATGTAGCCGACGCGCATTCCCTCGGGATGAACTTTTTGACCCATGGCTTGGTGACTATTCCTTCGGCGTGAGCAAGATCGTGAGATGGGAGGTCCGCTTGCGGATCTTGGTCGCGCGCCCCATGGCGCGCGGGCGGAACCGCGGGATGGTCGGACCCTCGTCAGCATGCACGGCCTTGACGTAGAGGTCCTCGCCGTCGAGCGAGTGGTTGTGCTCGGCGTTCGCGACGGCTGACTCGAGCAGCTTGCTCCAGTCGCGCGCGATCGCACGCGGCGTGTGAGCGAGGATAGCTCTCGCCTCGACCACGCTCTTGCCGCGGATGTTGTCGCAGACGAGCCGCGCCTTGCGGGCGGAGGAGCGCACGTAGCGCGCCTGTGCGCGGACGACCGGGGGCGGCCCGGTTGGGCGCTCGCGCCGGCCCCGGCGGGGGGCGGCGGCGGGCTTCTTCTCCGCCGGCTCCTCCTCGGCCTTGGCCGCGCCGCGACGCCGGGTCCGCTTCGGCTTCTCCTCGACGGCAGTCTCGGCCTCGACGGCCTCGACATCTTCCTCGTCCTCGTCCTCGTCCTCGTCCTCGTCCTCGAGATCGTCTTCGGCCTCGAGATCGTCGTCCGCCTCACCCTCCGCCTCATCATCAGCTTCCAAGAGGACGTCCGACGCCGCCTCCGCGGCCTCCTCATCGGAGGAGTCCGGCTCGACCTCATCAGCTTCCGCCGCGGGCGCAGCGGACGAGGTGGCGCCCGTCTCAGAGGCCCCCGCCGTTGAGGCCTCGGAGACGGGCGTCTCCTCGGCAGCCTCAACCTCGGTCTCAGTCTCTTCAGGCGTCTCAGGCGTTTCGTCAGTCATCGTCTCCTACCCGTAGCAGCATGGCCGCGATAGAGCCGTGTGGGGGCGAACTCGCCCAGTTTGTGCCCGACCATCGATTCGGAGACGAACACCGGCACGTGCTTGCGGCCGTCGTGGACGGCGATCGTGTGCCCGACCATCTCGGGAAAGATCGTGGAGGTTCGCGACCACGTCCGGATCATCCGCTTCTCGCCCGAGGCGTTCATGGCCTCGATGCGCGTCATCAGGCGCTCCTCGACGAAGGGCCCCTTCTTGCTGGAACGGCTCATCGCTTCTTACCTCTTCTACGTCCACGGACGATGTAGCGGTCGGACGCCTTGCCCTTCTTGCGCGTCCGGTACCCGAGGGTCGGCACGCCCCACGGCGTCACCGGGTGACGGCCCGCGGTGGTCGAGCCCTCGCCGCCGCCGTGCGGGTGGTCGACTGGGTTCATGGCCGTGCCGCGCGTCTGCGGGCGAACGCCCATGTGGCGCTTGCGTCCGGCCTTACCGACCTTGACGTTCTGGTGGTCGGTGTTGCCGATCGTGCCGACGGTCGCGCGGCACTCGCCGCGGACCATGCGCATCTCACCCGAGGGCAGACGCAGGGTGACGTACTCGCCCTCCTTGGCCAGCAGCTGGATGCCGGCGCCGGCCGCGCGGGCCATCTGACCCCCGCGTCCGGGCGTGAGCTCGACGTTGTGCACGAGGGTGCCCGAGGGCATGTTGGCGAGCGGCAGGCTGTTGCCGACGCGGATGTCGACGCTCTCGCCCGAGACCACGGTCATGCCCACGCGCAGCCGCTGCGGGGCGATGATGTAGCGCTTCTCGCCGTCGGCGTAGTGGAGGAGGGCGATGTAGGCCGAGCGGTTGGGGTCGTACTCGATGTGGGCGACCTTGGCCGGGATGCCGTCCTTGCGGCGCTTGAAGTCGATCTTGCGGTAGAGCCGCTTGGCCCCGCCGCCGCGATGGCGGGAGGTCTTGCGCCCGTACGAGTTGCGGCCACCGGACTTCTTCAGGCCCTCGGTGAGCGACTTCTCGGGCTCGGAGCGCGTGATCTCAGCGAAGTCCGGATAGGTGACGAACCGCCGCCCGGCGGAGGTCGGCTTCGGCTTGCGAATCGGCATTACTCAGCTCCCTCCAAGCCACGGAAGATCGGGATGGTGTCGCCTTCGCGAACCTGCACGATCGCCTTCTTCCACTGGCGGGTCCGGCCCGAGGTATGGCCGCGGCGCTTGGGCTTGCTCTTCACCGAGGCCGTCCGGACCGCGACGACCTTGACCTCGAAGAGCTGCTCGATGGCTTGGCGGATCTGCGTCTTGTGGGCCCGGTCGTTGACGCGGAAGGTGTACTTGCCGGCCTCGGCCAGCACGTAGGTCTTCTCGGACACCACCGGGCGGATGATCACCTGGCTCGGATCCATCAGGCAGCCTCCCCTTCCCGGTTGCCGGTCGCTCGGGCGAGCAGGGCCGGGAGTGCGGCCTCGGAGATGAGCAGCGACGCCGCGCCGACGATGTCGGCCACGCCACTGTCCTCCACGGGCATGACGGCCACGCGCGTGAGGTTGCGGAACGACTTGCCGGCCGCCGCCTCGGACTCGTCGAGCAGGACGAGGAAGGGCGCGTTCGCGCCCCAGTCGGCGAGCAGTGCCACCGCGTCCTTGGTCGCCGGCTCGCCGAACGTCGCGGCGTCGAACACGGCAAGTGACTCGCGCTCGGCATGGAGCGAGAGCGCGCTGCGCAGCGCGGCGCGACGGGCCTTGCGGTTGACCTTGAAGGTGTAGCCGCGCGGGGTGGGACCGAACACCGTGCCGCCGCCCTTCCACACGGGCGAGCGCGAGGAGCCGGCCCGGGCGCGGCCGGTGCCCTTCTGGCGCCATGGCTTCGCCCCGCCGCCGGACACCTCCCCGCGGGTCTTCGTCGAGGCCGTGCCCCGACGCCGCGCGTTGAGCTCGGCGCGCACGGTCTCGTGAACGAGCGGCATGTTGAAGCGGGCCTCGAAGGCGTCGGCGTCGAGGGTCACGGTTCCTCCGCCGAGCTTGGGAGCGCGCCGGGCTGCGGCCCGCTCGGTATCCGGCCTCGCCCGATCGGGCCGGTCCGGCGTCTTCCGGCTAGGCATCGGTGCGCACCTCCACCGTCCCGCCCTTGGGGCCGGGAACCGCGCCGCGGAGCAGGAGCAGGTTCTGCCCGGCGATGATCTCGACCACGGTCAGGCCGCGCTGGGTCACGCGCCCGCCGCCCATGCGGCCGGGGCCGCGTATGCCCTTGAAGACGCGCGAGGGCGTGGCCGAGGCGCCGATCGATCCCGGGGCGCGCACGTTGTGCGAGCCATGGGACTTGGGGCCGCTCTTGAAGTTGTGGCGCTTGATCGTTCCCTGGAAGCCCTTGCCCTTGCTCCGCCCGGAGACCTTCACCGTGTCGCCGACGGCGAACGTGTCGACCGTGACCGTCTCGCCGACCAGCAGCTCTCCCGCCTCGTCGCGGAACTCGACCAGGTCGCGGTGCGCGGAGGCGTCCGCCTTCTTGAGGTGTCCGAGCTCGGCTCGGGTGAGCGACTTCTCCTTGACGGGACGAAAGGCGAGCTGGACCGCCTCGTAGCCGTCGCGCTCGTGAGTCCGGATCGCGGTGACCGGGCAGGGACCGGCCTCGAGCACGGTGACGCGCTCGACCCGACCGTCGTCGAGGAAGCGCTGGGTCATGCCGAGTTTCTTGGCGAGGATCGCTGCCATCGCGCTAGGAGGCCAGGCGAATCTCGATATCCACGCCGGCCGGCAGATGGTCGAGGCGCTGGAGCGAATCGACCGTCTTCGGGGTTGGCTGGTGGATGTCGATGAGACGCTTGTGCGTGCGGATCTCGAAGTGCTCGCGAGAGTCCTTGTCCTTGAACGGCGAGCGGATCACGCAGTAGACGTTCTTCTCCGTCGGGAGCGGCACGGGGCCGGAGACGGTCGCGCCGGTGCGCGTCGCCGTCTCGACGATCTCCTTGGCCGCCGTCTCGATCGCCGAGTGGTCGTAGGACTTCAGGCGAATACGGATCTTGTTCTGGGCGAGTGTTGCCACGTTTAGAAGCTGTCTTTTTCAGTGTTGAGGGCGAACCCCGGGCTTCGGGGCCCGCCCAATAGGTCGTATCTGCTCAAACTTGCTGGTCGGGCCTGGGCCCGGGAGTTCGCCCTCTGGGCGAACTCCCAATGGAATAGGGCTCTGCCCTATTCCACAACTTCGGAGACGACCCCCGAGCCGACGGTACGGCCGCCCTCGCGGATCGCGAACCGCAGACCCTGGTCCATGGCGATCGGCTGGATGAGCTCGATCTCCATCTGGACGTTGTCGCCCGGCATGACCATCTCGGTGCCCTCAGGCAGCTTGGCCACGCCCGTGACGTCGGTCGTGCGGAAATAGAACTGCGGCCGGTAGCCCGTGAAGAACGGGGTGTGACGACCACCCTCCTCCTTCTTCAGGACGTACACCTCGGCCTTGAACTTGGTGTGCGGCGTGATCGAGCCGGGCTTGCACAGCACCTGGCCACGCTCGATCTCGTCCCGCTTGGTGCCACGCAGGAGGCATCCGACGTTATCGCCGGCGCGACCCTCGTCGAGGATCTTCTTGAACATCTCGACCCCGGTAACCACGGTCGACGTCGTCGGGCGGATGCCGACGATCTCGACGGTCTCCCCCGTCTTGATGATGCCCTGCTCGACGCGGCCGGTGGCCACAGTACCGCGGCCGGTGATCGAAAAGACATCCTCGACCGGCATCAGGAACGGCTTGTCCAGGTCGCGCACGGGCTCGGGGATGTACGAGTCCAGCGCCTCGGCGAGCTCGAGGATCTTGGCCTCGTACTCCTTGTCGCCCTCCAGCGCCTTGAGCGCGGAGCCGGTGACGAATGGGATGTCGTCGCCGGGGAACTCGTACTCGGACAGCAGGTCGCGGATCTCGACCTCGACGAGCTCGAGGAGCTCGGGGTCGTCGACCATGTCGGCCTTGTTGAGGAAGACGACGATGTAGGGCACACCGACCTGGCGGGCGAGCAGGATGTGCTCGCGCGTCTGGGGCATCGCGCCGTCGGCGGCGGAGACGACGAGGATGGCCCCGTCCATCTGCGCCGCGCCGGTGATCATGTTCTTGACGTAGTCGGCATGACCCGGGCAGTCGACGTGCGCATAGTGCCGGTTGGGGGTCTGGTACTCGACGTGGGAGGTCGCGATGGTGATGCCGCGTGCCTTCTCCTCAGGAGCGTTGTCGATCGATTCGAACGACCGAATCTCCGTGCCGCCGTAGTTCTCGTACAGCACCTTGGTGATGGCAGCGGTCAGCGTCGTCTTGCCATGGTCGATGTGGCCGATGGTGCCGACGTTGACATGGGGCTTGTCGCGCTCGAACTTGGCTTTCGCCACTTTGAACTGCTCCTTACTCAGGGGGTCTTGCTCGCCCTCGGGGCGAACCTCAAGAATCTATCGGACTTCCGTCCGGCCACGCTGCTAGGCCGCCACCTTCTCGCCGACGACCTTCTCAGCGATGTTAGGCGGGACCTCGTCATACCTCTCAAACTGCATCGAATACGTCGCCCGGCCCTGCGTGTTGGAGCGCAGGTCGGTGGCGTATCCGAACATCTCGGCCAGCGGTACGTAGGCGCTGACCACCTGGGCGTTGCCGCGCTGCTCCATGCCCTGAACCTGGCCGCGGCGCCGGTTGAGGTCGCCGATCACGTCACCCATGAAATCCTCGGGCGTGGTGACCTCGACGGCGAAGATCGGCTCGAGCAGCACTGGCTTCGCCCGCGACACCGCCGCTTTGAGAGCGAGCGAGCCGGCCACCCGGAAGGCGATCTCCGAGGAGTCGGTGTCGTGATATTTGCCATCGACGAGCGTGACGCGCACATCGACCATCGGGTATCCGGCCCGGGGGCCGTTCTCCAGAGCCTCCTCGACGCCCTTCTCGACGGCGGGGATGAACTCGGTCGGGATCGCTCCGCCCTTGATCTTGTTGACGAAGTCGAAGCCCTCGCCGGGCGCCGGCTCAACGTCGACATACACGATTCCGTACTGGCCCGAGCCGCCGGTCTGGCGCACGAGGCGCCCTTCGACCTTCTGGGCCGTGCCGCGAATCGTCTCGCGATAAGAGACCTGCGGGCGGCCCACGTTGGCCTCGACCTTGTACTCGCGCATCATGCGGTCGACCAGAACCTCGAGGTGGAGCTCGCCCATCCCGGAGATCTCGGTCTGGCCGGTCTCCTCGTTGGTGCGGACCTGGAAGGTCGGGTCCTCCTCGGCCAGACGACCCAGAGCGACGCTCATCTTCTCCTGATCGGCCTTCGTCCTGGGCTCGATGGCCACCTTGATGACGGGTTCCGGGAAGGTGATCGTCTCGAGCTTGATCGGCTTGTCGGGGGCGGCCAGCGTGTCGCCGGTCGCGACCTGCTTGATGCCCACGGCGGCGGCGATGTCGCCCGCGTAGACCTCCTTGAGCTCCTCGCGTTCGTTGGCGTGCATCATGAGGATGCGCCCAATCCGCTCGGTCCGGCCCGTACTCACGTTGAGCACGCGCGAACCGGCCTCGAGATGGCCCGAGTAGACGCGGAAGTACGTGAGCTTGCCGACGTAGGGGTCAGCCATGATCTTGAAGGCGAGCGCCGCGAACGGCTCTTCGTCGGAGGCGTGGCGCGTGGCCGTGGACTCATCGCCGTTGCTCGAGCCCTTGGCCGGCTCGAGGCCCTCGACGGGTGGCACGTCGAGCGGGCTCGGGAGGTAGTCGAGCACGGCGTCGAGCAACGGCTGCACACCCTTGTTCTTGAAGCTCGAGCCGCACAGCACCGGGGTCAGCTTGATCTCGAGCGTCGCCTTGCGAATCGCCCCCTTCAGGCGAGCGACGGGGATCTCGTGCTCCTCGAGGACCATCTCGAGCAGCTCGTCGTCGTACTGTGAGACCTCCTCGAGCAGGTGCTCGCGCGCCTCGGCGGCCCGCTCGACCTGGTCGGCCGGGATCTCGACGATCTCCTGCTCCTTGCCGAGCTCGTCCTTGTAGATGATCGCGTGGTTTTCGACCAGGTCGATGATCCCGGCGAACTCCGACTCCGCGCCGATGGGCAGCTGGATCGGGACCGGGTGGGCGGCGAGGCGATCGATCATCGTCTGTACGCCGCGCGCGAAGTCGGCGCCGATGCGGTCCATCTTGTTGATGTAGGCAATGCGCGGGACGTGGTACTTGTCGGCCTGGCGCCAGACGGTCTCGGACTGCGGCTCGACGCCGGCGACCGAGTCAAACAGGGCGATGGCGCCGTCGAGGACGCGCAGCGAGCGCTCGACCTCGACGGTGAAGTCGACGTGGCCGGGCGTGTCGATGATGTTGATCCGGTGGCCCTGCCACTCGCACGTGGTGGCCGCCGAGGTGATCGTGATCCCCCGCTCCTGCTCCTGCTCCATCCAGTCCATGACGGCGGCGCCCTCATGAACCTCCCCCATCTTGTAGGTCCGCCCGGTGTAATAGAGGATGCGCTCGGTCGTCGTCGTCTTACCGGCGTCGATGTGAGCCATGATCCCGATGTTGCGGGTGTTTTCGAGAGTGAAGGTGCGAGGCATTTTCGTGCGCTATCTGGAGCAGGTCCCGAGACCGGACTGCGGACATGAAAAAGGGCCCCATGGGCCCCGTCACGACGCAGTTGTGCGATCGGGGCGGATGTTTAGAAGATCGGCGTCTCCATGGCGTGGATATTCCGCGCCCGGGAGCGAGCACAGATGACCGCGACGCCGCCCGAGGCAAAGAGCGAATATAGCAGAGCCCGGCAGGCCTTCAGAGGGCCCGCCGAGGGGACGGACCCATCCTGGCGCAGCCCCGAAACACTCGTCCTCGCGGCCGGCCTGATCGGTGCCGTGCTCCTGCTCGTGGCCGAGTTCTCGACCCTCTACGTCCTCCACCTCACCACCTCGACGAGTCCGGTGCAGTCGGTCTCCACGGGATCGCACAACTCCTACGCGCTGGTGCCGCTCGCGCTGCTCGGCGCCGTGCTCGCCGTCGCGGTCAGCCGCCAGCGCAGCCGTGCCGCGGCAGCGGCCATGGCCGTTCTCGGGGTCGTGGCCCTGCTCATCGCGCTCGTCGGCGACCTCCCCGACACCCGCGCTCGGGGGATCGCCCACGCCGTCGTCCTGGCGAGCACCAGCGCCGGATCAGGGCTCTATCTCGAGACCCTCGGCGCGGTCGTCCTACTCCTGACGGGTGGTCTGGCGCTCCTCCTCTCCGCCCCCGCCGGAATCACGCCGCTGGCCCGGCCGGCGCACTGAGCGCTCCTCGCGCCTGGCGGTCGGGATCCTGACAGAACGTCCAGTACTGTCACGACTTGCCGATTCCGCGGCTACATTTCATTAAGCGAGGGTTGTCCCGCTGCAGCCCCCGGTCCCGTGTAGTGGGCAGCCCTCGCGTTTCTCCCTGCCCACAGTCCCGGGCAGCCTCGCGCCCATCGCCCCCAGGCGCCCGCGGGTCCGGCGCCGATCTAGGGCGCCCGGACGCTGTTCAGCCAGCCGGCCAGCCACGACGGGCCGGCCACAAGGAAGCCGTGCGAGCAGAAATACCGCCGGCTGAGCCGACGCGCGAGTGCGGCGGCGAGGAAGCGGGCCCGCGCCCGCGCCGACACCGCCGTGGCCGTACGGAGGGACGACTTGACCAGGCTCACGTCCACAGGCGCGGGGGCAGTGGGAACGCGGAGCATCGCGCCCGCCGCCCCGCCGGACGTCCCGGCTGCCTTGAAGACGATCGTGGCCATGAGCCAGACGGTCGAGGCCCCGGTCTTGACCGACGCGCTCGGCGTCGCGCCGGCGCTCGACAGCACCTGATCCTCGGCCAGGAACTCCATGTCCGAGGTGGGCGACACGTTGACGCGGGCCGTGTAGCCGGTCCCGGGCGCGAGGGTGTCGCCGAAGCCGGAATCGGCGTAGAGGCCGAGCGCGAGCTCGCCGCCGGCGCCGGTGGCCGGCGTCGGCCCCGAGCTCACCGTGGCCGCCGGACCGGTCGTCCCGGAGGCGTCGGCCAGTTGGTCCACGACCGTGGCGTCGGCGGCCGCCGACAACCCCGAGTACTCGAGCACGGCCGCCCCGACATCGGCCTTCCCGCTCGGGGTGACGGTGACCGTCGGTTTCGTCCCGCCGCCCGCCGTGATCGGCGCGCTCCACACGCTCATCTCGGTTTCGTCCGGGCCCCGGAAGTGCAGGAGCTCGGTGTACGTGTTGCCGGCCGAGTCCTTGACGCTCGAGACGCTGGCGTTGCTCGAGCTCCAGGTCCCGGTCTCGACGATCAGCCGGTTCCCGGTGGTGACCGTGCTCGGTGGCGTCACGGTCAGGCTCGTCACGCTCGACTGGTGATTTGACGCTCCCTGGACGAAAACCGGCAGTTGTGTCGCGGTCGGCGTGACGGAATTCGACGGGGACGACGCCGACCCGGTCCCCACGGCGTTGGTCGCGGTGACGGTGAAGGTGTACGCCGTGCCGTTGGTCAGACCCCCGATCGTCGTGCTCGTGGCCGGAGGCGTGCCCGTGACGGTGGTCGAGGCCAGCGCATTCGAGCCCGCATAGGGCGTGACCGTGTAGCTCGTGATCGGGCTGCCGCCATCCGCCGGAGCGGTCCACGACACGCTTGCGCTGCCGTTGCCGGGGCTGGCCGAGACGCCCGTCGGGGCGGCGGGAGCCGTGGGGGCCGTCGGCGAGATCGTGATGAACGAGGCCACCGACGGCACGCCCGCGGAGTTGACGAGGAAGAGCATGTAATTGCCCGGAGGCGCGATCGCCCCGGAGCTGGGGATCTGCACGCTCAGCCCGCCGCCGCTCTGCGTGAAGCCGAGCGGCACGAAGTGCTGGTCCATGTCGGACTGGTGCGTGTCCGCGCCGAGCGAGACGAGGTTGACCGCGCTGATCGAGGCGGCGTTCGGCGTGGTGACCGGGATGCTCGATCCGTAGACCGCTGTGGCGGGAGCCGAGGAGATCGTCGGGCGCGCCCCCTTGAACAGGTAGGGCGGCGAGTAGATCTGGGCTGAGTCCTGGCCGGGGTAGCCCGGATTGGCGTGCCCGCTACCGGCGACGAGCACCGTCCCGTCCGGCATGAGGAGGGCGGTCGAGTGGTATCCGCGCGTCGTGCCGGTCGAGCCCACGACCGTCCACTGGCCGCTGTTGGGATCCCAGATCTCGCTCGGGAGCACACCACCTGTCGTCTCTGTCGTGCCGGTCTGGCCCCACGTCTTCTCGCCGCCCACGGCGAGCACCGTGCCGTCGGCGAGCATGGTCAGCGTGTGGTAGACGCGGGCGTCGTGCATCGACGCGGCCGGGTGCCAGGCCGGTGTGGCCGCCGTGAGGTCGATCGTCGCACTCGAGGCGCTCGCCGGCGAGCTGCTCGCCTGGGTGGGCGTCCCGCCGGTGTAGAGGATCTTCCCCGGTCGGTACATGACCGAGGAGCCATTCGTGATTCCGCTCGCGCCGCCGACCTGGGTCCAGGTCTGGTTGTTGGCGTCGAGGAGGAACGATTTGTCCTCCAAGGGCCCAATGGTGAAAACGTCGCCGTTCGGCACCAGGTAGGAGAATGGGTACTCCTCCTCGTGGATCTGGGAGGTGCTGACCTTGGAGAGCACCGTCCAGGTGTTCGCCGAGGGGTCGTAGACCTCGGGGGTGTCGGCCCATGTCGTGTCGCTGGTCGAGTTCCCGCTGATGGCCACATAGCGGCCGTCGCTGAGCTCGGTGAGGTCGGGATACCAGCGCGGGTAGTGCATGTCGGCCATGCGCGTCCAGGTCTGGGTCGCCGGGTTGAAGATCGTCGTGTCGACGATCCCCTGGTTGCCGGTGGAGAGACCGCCGAAGCCGCCCACCGTGATCACGCGCCCGTCGGGGAGCTCGGCCACACCCGCGCAGAAGATGCTGTCCGGAGCAGTCTGGGTGGTGAAGGTCTGGGTGGACGGGTCCCAGACCTGCGTGGGCTCGGGTTGCTGCCAGCCGTCGAACTGGAGCACCTTGCCGTTGTCCATGAGCACTGAGTGGATGGCCACCATCGGCCAGCTCATAAGCGGCGACCACTGCCCGCCGGCCGTGGCCGACGGGGTGACGGCACCCGAGGGCGCCGAGGCGGGGCCGGTGCCGACGGCGTTGGTGGCGCTGACCGTGAACGTGTACGTCGTCCCGTCACTCAGCCCGGTGATCACGGCCGAGGTGGCCGGGGGCGAGCCGCTGATGATCGTGGGGGTCTGGGCCGTCGTGCCCACATACGGCGTGACCGTGTAGCTGGTGATCGCGCTGCCGCCGTTGCCCGGGGCCGTCCAGGAGACCGAGGCGGTGCCGTCGCCCGCGCTCGCGGTGACCCCGGTGGGCGCCGCCGGCGCGGTCGCCGTGCCCGTGGCCGCGCTCTTGAGGACGACCGTGGCCATCAGCCAGATCGTGTTCGCGCCCGTGTTCACGGTGGCCGCAGGTGTCGCGCCCGCCGCCGTCAGCACACTGTCCTCACCGAGCAGCTCCATGTCCGAGGCCGGCGACACGTTCGCCCGCTGGGTGTAGCCGCTGCCCGCGGTGAGGCTGTCGCCGAAGCCCGAGTCCACGTAGAGGCCGAGCGCGAGTTCGTTGCCTGCGCTCGTGGGCTGGGTGGCTGCGGTGGAGACCGTGCGCGCGGCGGTCGTCGTGCCGCTCGCGCTGGCCACCTGGTCGAGCACCGAGGCGTCGGTCACGGTCGAGAGGCCGGAATACTCGAGTGCCGCGGCGCCGACGTCCGCCTTCGAGCTCGGAGTGACGCTGATCACGGGCTTCGTGCCGCCGCCCGCCGTGATGGGCGCCGTCCACACGCTCTCCTCGGTGTTGTCCGAGGCGCGGAAGTGGACGAGCTCGACGTACGTGTTGCCCGCCGCGTCGCTCACCTTGGACGCGGAGGCCGAGCTGCTGCTCCACACCCCGACGACGACCACGAGACGGTTGCCGGTGCTGACTGCGCTCGTCGGCGTCAGCTTGAGCGATGTCGCGCTCGAGGCGTGCCCGGCAACCTGCTGGACGAACGTCGGCGTCGAGCCCGAGGCCTGGGCCGATACCGCGACGAGCGCGCATACGATCGCCGCGGCAGCGAGGAGCGCCGCGCTCAGGCGTGAGGCTCGTCTATGAGGACTTCCCGGTCCGATGCCCTACTTACGGGCGAGCGGGGCCGGGATTTGCGTCGGCGGGCTACCAGCGGTAGTGGGCGAACGCCCGGTTGGCCACGGCCATCCGGTAAACGTCGTCCTTGCGCTTGTAGGCGCTGCCCTGCTGCTGCTGGGCGTCGAGAAGCTCGTGCGCGAGGCGCTGGGCCATGGTCTTCTCGCGGCGCTGGCGGGAGAACTGCACGAGCCAGCGCACGGCCAGCGTCCGGGCGCGGCGGGCGGGTACCTCGACGGGGACCTGATAGGTCGCGCCGCCGACGCGGCGGGACTTCACCTCGATCGTCGGGGTGAGGGCCTTGAGCCCGGCCTCGAGCTGCTCGACCGGATCCTTGCCGCTGCGCTCGGCAATGATCGCCATCGCGTCGTAGACGATCTTCTCGGCCGTGGACTTCTTGCCGTCCAGCATGACCTTGTTGATCACCTGCTGGACCATGCGGTTGCGGTGGACGGCATCCGGCTCGATCTTGCGGATCTGGGCAGCTGCGCGGCGGGGCATGGCTACTTGGCCTTCACGCCGTACTGCGAGCGGGCCTTCTTGCGGTCCCCGACGCCGGCGGCGTCGAGCGTCCCGCGGATGACCTTGTAGCGGAAGCCTGGGAGGTCCTTGACGCGGCCGCCGCGGACCAGCACCACCGAGTGCTCCTGGAGATTGTGGCCTTCGCCCGGGATGTAGGCGCCGACCTCCATGCCGTTCGTCAGCCGCACACGGGCGACCTTCCGCAGAGCCGAGTTCGGCTTCTTGGGGGTCGTCGTGTAAACGCGGGTGCAGACGCCCCGGCGCTGCGGAGCCGCGACCTTCTTCTTGCGGCCCTTGCCGGACTTCAGGCCCGGAGTGGCGAGCTTCTTCTTCGGTGGGGTGCGACCCTTGCGGATCAGCTGGCTGGTGGTCGGCATGCGCAGGGCAGGGTAGCAGGGGGCCGAGGAACGCCGTTCGCCCGTGGCGCCTGGCCTGGCGAGCCCTCGGGACCTCGGCGACGAGAAACGGCGCGGGCCCGGGGGTGCGGCTCGTGGGACGCTCCAAAGCACGACACTCGACGGTCCCAAGCAGGACACTCGACGGTCCAAAGCACGACACTCGACCGTCCCACGAGGTCGAGTGTCGTCAGAGGGACGGATTTGGGCCCGTTCTACGACACTCGAGTCCGGAAGTCCCTCGAGTGTCGTGTTTTGGACGCCGGAGCAGCCCAGGCCCCCCCCGGGGCCCCTACCCCCGGCCGTTACCCCGCGATCGCCGGTACGCTGGCCAGCGCCTCGTCCACGGCCACACATGGCAGCCCCACGGCGTCCGCGACCGGCGCGTAGGTAACCGATCCTGCGGCGATGTTGACGCCAAGCTTGAGGCCCGGGCTGGTCGTGGTCGCGCTGTGCACGCCGTCGCTGGCCAGGTGCACCACGTAGGGCATCGTGGCGTTGGTGAGCGCGTAGGTCGAGGTGATCGGCACAGCGCCGGGCATGTTCGTGACGCAGTAGTGCGTGATCCCGTCAACCTCGTAGGTCGGGTCCGAATGGGTGGTCGGACGCGAGGTCTCGAAGCAGCCACCCTGGTCGATCGAGACGTCGACGAGCACGGCCTGAGGCCTCATGAGCGACAGCTGCCGGCGGGTGACGACGCGCGGCGCGCGCGCCCCGTGCACGAGCACGGCCCCGATCACCAGGTCCATGTAGGGGAGGCGCTGCTCGATCTCGAGCGTCGAGGCGAAGCAGGTGTCGGCCCGACCGCCGAAGGCGATGTCGAGCTCCCGGAGGCGGTCGATGTTGCGATCGTAGACGTAGACCGTGGCTTCCATGCCGAGCGCGATGAAGGCCGCGTTCATGCCGACCACGCCGCCGCCGATGACCATCACGTTGGCCGCGGCCACGCCGGGAACCCCACCGAGCAGGATGCCGCGCCCGCCAAGGGGCTTCTCGAGCATGAACGCCCCGGCCTGTGTGGCGATCTTGCCCGCCACCTCGGACATCGGTGCCAGCAGCGGGAGCCGTCCGCGCGAGTCCTCGACCGTCTCGTAGGCGATGCATGTCGCCCCGGACTCCATGAGTCCGCGCGTCAGCTCGGGGTCCGCGGCCAGGTGCAGATAGGTGAAGAGGACGTGGCGGGGCTGCAGGCGGCCGACCTCGATCGGCTGGGGCTCCTTGACCTTGACGATGAGCGTGGCCTCCTCGAACACCGCGTCGGCGTCGGGCACGATCATCGCTCCCTGCGTGGAGTAGTCCTCGTCGGTGATGGCCGAGCCGAGCCCGGCCCCGCTCTGGACGACGACGTCGTGACCGGCATCCACGAGCTCGCGGACCCCGGCCGGGGTGAGCGCCACGCGGTACTCGTCGGGCTTGATCTCAGTGGGGACACCGACTTTCATGGCAGGGCTCCTCGTCTCTCTTGCTTCGGTTGCTCAGTTGACCAGCTCGCGCCCGCGCAGCGCCAGCCAGAAATCGATGCGGTCGCGGGCATTACCCAGGTTGCGTCCGGTCAGCTCCTCCACGCGCCTGATCCGGTAGCGCAGGGTGTGGCGATGGCAGAAGAGGCGGCGTGCCGCGCGCTCCCACTGACCGTTTTCCTCGATGAAGGCCTCGAGCGAGCGCATGAGCTCGCCTCCGTAGTGACCCTCGCTGGCCTCGATCGGCCCGAGGATCGAGTCGCAGAACAGCCGGAGGGCCTCGTCGTCCTGCAGGGAGAGCAGGAGCTGGAAGGATCCGAGCTCTTTGTAGGTTGCGACCGCGGCGGGATGGGCGCCGTCGCCGTTGCCGTTCTCGCCGTAGGCCGAGAGGGCCAGCGCTTCGAGCGCGCAGCGGGCCTCGTGGAAGCTCCGCCGGGCGTCGCCTCCCCCCACCGCGCGCCCCGCGCCCAGGCTGACCGGCGCCCCGAGCTCGTCGCCCACGCGATCGACCACTCGACCGGCGAGCGCGAACAGCTCTTCCTCGGTCATCCCCGGGACGAGCGCGCACACGAGCGTGTCCGTCGAGGCCACGAGCCCGTGCATGGCCTCTTCTCGCAGCGCGGCCTGCAGGGCCGCCTCGGCGGGCGCGCTCGGCCCGCGGCCGTTGCCCGGGCGGCTGAGGACCAACGCGGCCACCTTCTCGGAGAGGCCGAAGGGCGCGAGACGGCGAGTCAGCTCGGTTCCCGTGAGCTCGCCGCCGACGACCGCGTCGAGCAGGTCCCCGGCCAGGCGGCGCTCAGTGTCCCCGGCCACGCGCGTGCGTAGGAGCTCGAGGGCGACGATGGTGACCGCCTGATGCAGGGTGAGGCGGTCGAAGTCGGTCAGCGGGCCCGAGTCCTTCAGCGCGACGAGCCACGCCTCGGGGGCGCGCACCTGGCCGCCGGGAGGGCCGCCGTCGGAGAGGACGGGGAGGGCCAGCCCGCGGTTGCCGTGCTCGAGGGAGGGTACGAACGCCCGCGCCTCGCGGCGCCGGGCGCGCTCGCGCACCTCCGACTGCAATGAGCTGAGCGTTTCCTCGTCGAGCCCCCGGCGGAAGACGTGCTGCACCATCGGCTCGCCGCGGGCGTCGAAGACGACGATCGCCGCCCCGATGAGTGCGGCCAGCGCCCCGGCGAGCGCCTCGAGGCCGCGCTCGGAGAGGACGATCCGTTCGAGCCGCTCCTGGCCGGCGATGGCGCGGCGCAGCACCGCGTACTGCTCGTTCACGAGCTGGCTGAACGCCGCCTCGGTGATGGCGATGAAGGGCAGCTCGTAGGGCACCTCGAACACGGGGAACTGGAGCTCGACCGCCGCCTCGAGCAGGGGCCCCGGCACCGCCTCGTGGGTGAAGCCGGTGCCGAAGCCGAGCCCGGCGAGCTGGCGATCGGCCAGCCGGCCGACGAACTCGCGCTGGCGCTCGGCGGTGTCGAGCTGCAGGCCCGTGGTGAGGAGCAGCTCACCCCCCGAGAGCCACGGCGTGGGATCGACGAGCTCCGAGATGTGCACCCAGCGGACGGGCAGGTCGAGACCGGCCTCGCCGGCCAGGAGCCGCACCTCGACCTCGCGGAGCAGATCGCGGACGGTGAGCATCAGACGGCAGGGGTCGGTTGTGTCTCGGTGCTGACCATGTGGGCTCCTCCCGCAGCCGTTCGCCGTTTTGTACAAGCAACGGGCGGCATCCGGCGCCGGGGATTATCCGGGATGGCCGTCTGCGATTGCAAGGCTTGTCCGGTTAGACAGGGTGCCGTGGACTGGGAGAATGCGGCCATGGCCGAGGGAACCCGGCACCACGAGACAGGCGTCCCCATCTCGAACAAGCGGCTCCGCGCGGCCTCGATCGCCGCCAACGCGATCGGGGCGCTCGTCGTCTTCGCCTTTCTCTCGCTCGTCCTCCCGGTCCCCAAGGGCCTCCACCACCAGACGACCGTCCTGATCCTCAACGGAGCCCTGCTGGCCGGGTCGCTCCTCGTGGGCATCCCGATCGGGACCGTGGTGCTCGAACGGCTCTGGCGCGAGCGAACGGCCTGGATCTTCGCCGGACGCACCCCTACGCCGCGCGAGCGCGAGCTCACCCTGCGCTTCCCGGTCACCCAGCATCAGATCATCGCCTCGCTCTGGCTCCTCGACGCGGTCTTCTTCGCGGGCATCAACGCGTTCTTCTCCGCCCAGCTCGCCGTCAACGTGGGGCTCACCGTGACCATGGGCGGCCTGGCCACCGTCGCTCTCGGCTATCTCATGTCCGAGCGGCTCCTGCGCCCGGTGACGTCCATCGTCCTCGCCTCCGGGGTGCCGCAGCGGCCACAGCTCCCCGGGGTCGCGGCCCGGGCGCTGCTTTCGTGGACGCTCGGCACCGGGGTCGTGCTCGTCGGCATCGTGATCACGGCTGCGGGCTCGCTCATCATCGGTCAGCTCAGCGCCTCCCAGCTCGCCCTCGTCGTGCTCGTGCTGGCGATCATCGGCCTGCTCGTCGGCCTCGCCGCCATGATCGGGCTCGCGCGTTCGCTCGCCGATCCGATCACCTCGCTCCGTGCGGCCGTCGCCCGCGTGGAGCAGGGCGACCTCGAGCGGGACGTCGAAGTCGACGACGGTAGTGAGGTCGGCCTGCTGCAGGCCGGCTTCAACCGCATGCTCGCGGGTCTGCGCGAGCGCGAGGAGATCCGCGACCTGTTCGGCCGTCAGGTGGGCGAGGACGTCGTGCGTCACGCCCTCGAGCACGGCGTCGAGCTCGGCGGCGAGGCCCGCGAGGCGGCGATCCTCTTCGTCGATCTCCAGGGCTCGACGCGGATCGCGGCCGAGCGCGATCCGGCCGACGTCGTGTCGATGCTCAACGATTTCTTCGCCATCGTCGTCGAGGTCGCGGCCCGCCACGGGGGATGGATCAACAAGTTCGAGGGCGACGCCGCGCTGTGCGTGTTCGGGGCCCCACTGCCCGATCCCGGCTGCGCGACCAAGGCGCTCGGCGCCGGGCGGGAGCTCTCCACACGGCTCCAGGAGCGGATGCCGGAGGTCCGGGCCGGCATCGGCATCTCCGCCGGACGCGTGGTCGCGGGCAACGTCGGCGCGGCCATGCGCTTCGAGTACACGGTGATCGGCGATCCCGTCAACGAGGCCGCGCGCCTGAGCGAGCTGGCCAAGGGCGAGCCGGGAGGCATGCTCGCCTCGGCTTCGGCACTGAGGGCAGCCGCCGCGGCCGAGCAGAAGCACTGGCTGAGCGCGGGCGAGGTCACGCTGCGCGGACGGTCACGTGCCACGGGCCTGGCCGTGCCCGTCGGGGCCCGCGAGAACGTGGCCGAAGCCGAGCCGGGCGCGGTGGCCTGACAGGCCCTAGGCGACGGCGGCCGAGGGGGCGGCCCGCACGGGGGCGGGCATCATCCACGCCGCCAGCAGAAGCAGCGTGAACGCCATGCACTGGGCGATGAGGGTGATCGGGTGCGGCGAGAGGGGATCGCCGAACACGAGGATCCCGCCGACGATCCCGGACACGTTGGCCGCCGTGCCGGTGAGCGCGATGACCGGAACGGCATCGCCGTCCTGGAGGCCCTTGGCCGAGGCGAAGAAGGCGCCGACCGAGGCGACCAGGCAGATGAGGACCCAGGGGCTGAGGAAGCCCACGAGCCCGTGCGCCCCAATGATCCCCGAGACGGCCTTGATGGCCACGTCGGAGACGCCGAAGAGGATGCCCGCCGCGGCGCCGAGCATAAAGCCGTGGTGATGGGTCGGGGCGCCGATCTGGGGGCCCATGATGAGCAGGGTGCCGGCGACGATGAGCCCGCCCTCGAAGGCGATCATGCCCGGAATGGAGAAGCGCGAGTGGGCGCCGTGCACCGCGGGCAGCGTGGACCCGAGGAGGATGAGCCCGATGGCCATGGCCACGAGGCCGAACCACTGACGGCGGCCGATGCGCATGCCGAAGATCCGCTCGGCCATGACGGCGAGCAGGACGACGCCGCCGGCGAGCACGGCCTGCACGAGCGAGAGCGGCGCCACGGCCATCGCGGCCACGTGGAAGATCCAGGCGCCGCTGGCGATGAGCATGCCGAGCGAGAAGAGGCGAGAGCCGAAGAGCTGGCGGGCGGAGCGAAGCGGATGGCGGATGTCCACGGGCGGGACCTCGCAGGCCCCACGGTGCTTGTAGAGGAATCCGACGTTTGTCGTCAGCGCACAGCCGAGCGCGAGGAGTATTCCGAGAAGAGAGTTCATGCGTTGGAACGGCTACCAGGCAACCATCGGTGCGACGCCTCACGGTCTATCTCGACATCGCGGACGGCTGGCTTGAGCCCGCTCTGGCTACTACATCACATGTCCAGCCGCTGGCGCGCCGGCAGGGTTGTGTCCGACGCGCGCATCACGTGGACGACACGCCTGTGGCAGTCTGGCGAGCGCGTCTAAAGACGACCTATGGACCCTGTAAGGCATCCGTGGACAAACCCCTGCTCCTGATCGATATCGACGGCGTGATCTCGCTCTTCGGTTTCGACCCCGCCCGGCCTCCCGTGGGCAGCTTCGTGACCGTGGAGGGCATTCCGCACTTCCTTTCGGGCAGCGCCGGGGGACACCTGCGGCGGTTGGCCGGCGAATTCGAGCTTGCGTGGTGCAGCGGCTGGGAGGAGAAGGCCAACGAGCACCTGCCTGCCGCCCTCGACCTGCCCCAGCACCTCCCTCACCTCAGCTTCGATGACCGCCCGGCCACGACCGCGCACTGGAAGCTCGCCGCCATCGATGCCTTCGCGGGCTCCGAGCGGCCGGTGGCCTGGATCGACGATGCTCACGACGAGGCCACCGCCACGTGGGCGGCGGCGCGCCCGGGGCCGACGTTGCTCGTGCGCACCGAGCCTCCGATCGGCATGACCGACGCCCACGTCGTGGCCCTGCTGCGCTGGGCGGGCGCGCTGCGCGAGGCGGCCTGAGCGTCTCAGCGACGGAGCGTCAGGAACTGGTGGATGCTCGCCGCGGAGCCGGCGGATGGCTTGAGCTCGCTCGTCGCGGTCACCGACAGCTTGGCCAGGGAGGCGATCAGGTGGCGTCCGGCCTGCGTCAGGGTGAGCTTCAGCTGGACGCCCCCGGCGCGACGCAGAGTGACGTGGAGAACGGCGACCTGCACGATGTGGCGGCTATGGGGAGCTCGCGCCGTCCACAGCACGGACAGCCGTCCGGCCGACGGCGCGCTCAGGCGAAACGACCATCCCTGCGCGAGGAGGCGCTTGATCCGGGGGACCGAGTGCGGGGCGAGCGCTCGCTGCAGCGCCGTGCGGATCTGCGCCGCCGTCGGCGCCTGAGGATGAGGCGCTGCGGTCGGCCTCGGGGTGCCCACCGGCGGGGGCGGCGATGTCGAGGGCGGTGGCGAGACGACCGCCGGCGGCGATGCGACCGTGGCCGTGGGCGCGGAGGTCACGGGTACCCCGGCGCCCCCGGCGCCACTGGCCGTCTCGCGCACGACGAGGGAGGCGCCGAGATCGGCGGCCGTGAGCGTGAACATCGCGGCGGTCGCGCCGGGAATCGGGCTGCAGGCGCCCCCGGCGCAGCGCAGCCACTGGTAGGCGTAGGCCGTCGGATTCCCCGACCAGATGGCGTGGACCTCGCGAAGCGTCTGACCGGTCACGGACTCCCCGGTGATCGCCGGCGGGCCGCCCGCCACGGGCGCGGCCGGCGCGCCGCTGGCGAGCTCCCACACGCCGCGTCCATGCGTGGCGGCGTAGAGGTTCCCCGCGGCATCGAGGGTCAGGCCGAGGACCTGGACGTTGGGCAGGCCGCCCCCGACGGCGCTCCAGCTCGTGCTCGCCCCGTTCAGGTCCGAGCTCGACGTGGCGAACACGCCGACGTCGGTGGCCACGACGAGTGCGGTCCCGTCGAATACGTCGGCGTTTGAGGCGACGCCGTCGGGCAGGTTTCCCGTGACATCGGTGAAGGCGGCGGACGGCGTCCCGGTGAGCGAGACGGCGCCCGTTTCGACCATAGGGGGCACGGCGTAGGTGTGGGTGTTGGAGCTGCTGAAGGTCAGCGCGATGTCACCGGGATCGGCCGGACTGACCGCAATGTGGGTGATCCATTCCCCGACCGGGGACGAGATCGCAGTGAACGTGGGCGTGGGCGCCGTCGCGTCGGTCGAGACCTCGAGCGTGCCATCGTCGAAGCCGACGTACATCACCGACGGGTCCGAGGGGGAGGCGGCGATCGCCGAGACGCCGGTGCCGACCGAGGTCAGCTGCGTCCAGGTCGGGGCGGGGTCCGCCGCGTCGCGCGTCAGCCACAGGTCGCCCCCGCCGTAGTAGACCGCGGGCGCATCGGTCTGCGCCGGGTTGGCCAGGACGACCAGCGGTGGCACGAAGTTGGCCGCGTCGTCGGGCTCGCCCGGAGGCGTGATGTCGACGCTCTCGCTCGCCCAGGCGTCCGTCGTTTCGCTGAGATAACCGTCCGACTCCGCGAACTGCTGATCTGAATCGAACGGGTTGATCGCGCTGTAGCCGCCGTTGCCCGAGAGCACGTCCGGCCAGCCCGGGGCACCGCCATAGAGGACGGTCCCGTTGTCCTGCATGCCGGCGAGCACCGCGGTGCCGTCACCGGAGATCCCGAGATCCTCGTAGAGGAGTGCGGTGTCGAGGTTCGTGTTGAGGTTGGACATGCCCGAGGGTCCGGGATCGGACGGGTCGTAGGCGAAGACGCCGCCGTCGGTCCCGAGCACCACGTGGCCCGTGGGTGTGAAGGCGGCGCTGTGCAGGTCGGGGTGCAGCGCATTGTCACCGGCGCCGAAGAAGCTTTGGCCGTTGAGGTCATTCCACGTCGCCCCGCCGTCCGTGCTCTCGAGGGTCGAGATGGCGCCGGCGATCACGTGCGCGGGATTGCCGGGGTCGACGGCCAGCGCGTTGTCGTAGCCCGCCTGGTCCGCGCTGCCCGTGCCGTACGCGTACGCCTGGTTCGAGTACGCGGGCATGCTCAGCGGCGTCCAGGTCGTGCCGGCGTCGGTGGACTTATAGAGGGAGAGGGCGCCGCCGTTGGGATCGGTGGCGCCGAGGAGGGCGACCGCGGCGTAGAGCGTGCGGTCGGCGCTCGGGTACGTGCCGGACGGCGTGCCGACGGCGATGGCCGCCGAGGAGATGTTGGCGCCCGCGGGTAGGCCGCCGGCCAGGGTGGCGAAGTCCGCTGCGCCGTCGGTGGACTTCTGCAGGCCGGTGTCCTCGGTGGCGATGTAGACCGTCGTCGGGTTGGTGGCCGGGTCGAGTGCGACGGCCGAGGCCGGGTCAACGACATCACCGCTGCCGGTCGGGTGCGCCCAGCTCGCCCCGCCGTCGGTCGAGACGTAGAAGCCCGCGCTCGTCGCCGCATACAGCCGGCTGTCGTTGCGCGGGTCAACGGCGAGCGAGGCGAAATCGATGCCGGTGAACATCCCGCCCGGATTCTCGACCGACCAGGTCAGACCGCCGTCGGTCGACTTCAGGACGCCGCCGCCGTAGAAGCAGTCGCCGCAGTCGTCCGCCTCGCCGGTGCCGGCGTAGATGATCGACGGGTTGACCGGGTCGATGGCCAGAGCACCGATGGCGAGCCCACTCGTCACCTGATCGGTGTGCGTGATCCAGCTTGCGCCGCCGTCACTCGAGCTCCACACCCCACCCCCCGCCGTGCCCACGAAGATCTCCCCCGCGTGAGGGCCGCCGGGGATGACGGCCACGGCATCGACCCGGCCCGAGCTCGCGCCCCCGTAGGGGCTGCCGGTGACCGGACCCGGGCCGAGCCCTTGCCAGGCGCCGGAGAGGCCGGCACGGATCGCTCCGGCCGTGGACGACCGCCGGCGCAGGTCGGCGGCCCGCGCCTGCGCTCGAGCAGCCAGGCTCGCGGCAGCCGCGGCCGGCCCGAAGCCGGCGCGCTGCGCCGCCAGAAAGGCCTCCGCCCCCAGCGGATCGGGTGTCCGGCGCGTCGCGCCAAGCGTCGTCGCCGGCGCGAGGACTGCAAGTCCCAGGCCCAGGGCGAGCAGAGCCAGCCCGGTCCGGATGATGCGCGCCTGATCCGTATTTGTCCGCACGTCCCGGTACTCGGCGCGGGACGGCGGGTTTGAAGGCGCGGTCAGAAAGGCGACATCAGAAGGCGCCGTGGCGCCCGGCGCCCCGCCGGAAGCGCTCGACCCCTGCCTGACTCTCCTCGAGCGAGCGCAGGCCGTGGGCGAACTCTCCCGCCAGCGCGTCCGCCTCGGACAGGTCATCCTGCTCGAGGACCGAGAGCCGGTCCTCCCGCAGGCAGCGCTGGGGCAGTCGGGCCAGGTCGCGGGCGAGCGCCTGGGCGGCGCCCAGGCTCTCCCCGGCGGGGACGACGCGGTTGGCCAGTCCGATCTCGAGTGCCTCGGCGGCATCGACCGAACGCCCCGTCAGGATGAGGTCGAGCGCCCGGCTGCGGCCGATGAGCCGCGGGAGCCGGACGGTGCCCCCGTCGATGAGCGGCACGCCCCAGCGGCGGCAGAACACGCCGAAGACCGCGTTCTCCTCGGCCACGCGCAGGTCGCACCACAGGGCGAGCTCGAGCCCGCCCGCCACGGCGTAGCCCGCCACCGCGGCGATGACCGGCTTGGACAGGCGCATCCGCGTCGGCCCCATCGGGCCGTCGCCGTCGGCGGCCACGCGGTTGCCGGCCGAGGTCCCGGCGACCGTGAGGTCAGCGCCGGCACAGAACACCCCGCCCTCGCCGTGGAGCACGGCCACGGCGGACTCCTCGTCGGCCTCGAAGGCGCGAAAAGCATCGGCCAGGGCGGCGGCGGTGGCGCCGTCGACCGCATTGCGGCGCTCGGGACGGTGCAGGAGCACGGTCGTCACCGGACCGTCGCGGAGCACGCGGACCGCGTCGGGGGCCGGGCTCGCGACGTCGCCGGGGCTCACGACGTCGCCAGGGCTCACGACGCCCCCACCGCGCGGAGCACGAACGTCCGCTGGGCCTCGAGCACCTCGCCGATCGCCGGGCTCTCCCCGCTCAGAGGCGAAAGCGGGCCGACGAGCGCCTCGCCGCATCCGCCGACCAGGGCGGCGGCGGTGAAGCCGACGTCCTGCGCGGGCAACTCGCCCGCGGCGACGCCGGCCCGCAGCGCCTCGGCGGCCAGCCCGCTGTAGCGGGCCCGGTAGGTCAGACGCTCGGCGTCGACGAGGGGATCCACCGGCTCAGCGATGAGCGCCCACGCGAGCCGGGGGCGCCGCAGCGCGCGCTCGGCGAACGTCGCCAGCACCGTCACCAGCCGCTCCACGTGCGTGCTCCCGGGTGGCATCGCGTCGGCGGCCGCCCGCATGGCTGCCAGCTCGCGGTCGCACGCCGAGCGGAAGACCTCGACGAAGAGCTCCTCCTTGGAGGGGAAATGGCGGTAGAGCGTGCCCGCGGCGACGCCCGCGCGCCCGGCGATGGCCACGACCGAGGCTCCCGCGTAGCCGTCCTCCTCGATGAGCGCGCGTGCTGCGCGGAGCAGGCGCTCGCGCGTCGGGACGAGGACCTCGGTCACGCGCGCGCTTCGCCGAAGGGTTCGTCGCGCCGGCGCACGGCCTCGCTCCACCCCTCGCGCGCGGCCCGGGCCTGGAACGCGTACCCCTCCTCGGTGTGCCGGGCGACCCCGTCGAACAGGGTGCCGATGATCTGCGCGGCATGGACTCCCTGGGAGTAGAGGGACTGGTTGACGAGCAACTTCATCATCTGAAGCTGGTTGACCGGCATCTGCGCGACGCGGTCGAGGAGGGCCTCACATCGCTCGTCGAGCTCCTCGGGCAGGGGCGCCTCGGTGGCCAGGCCCCACTCGAGGGCCTGTGTGCCCGAGATGCAGTCGCCGGTGAAGAGCAGGCGCTTGGCCCGGGCCGGACCGAGCCGGTAGGCCCACAGCGATGTGGTGGGCGACCCCCACACCCGCGCCGGCGGGTAGCCGAACGTCGCGTCGGCGGCGATGACGAGCAGGTCGGCGCACATCGCCATGTCGGTGCCGCCGGCCACGCAGAAGCCGTGGACCTTGCAGATCACCGGCTTGGAGCAGTGGAACAGCGACATGAACGCGCGGACGTTGCGGCTCATCATCGCGTAGTCGACCATCGGATCCCAGGTATCGGACGGATCGTGGTTGGCGCGGATCCTCCGCGGGTCGAGCGCGGAACCCGGCGGGGCCGTGGCTTCGGTGTCCATCTCCCCCTCGGCGCTCTCGACGAGGTCGTAGCCCCCGCAGAAGCCCTTGCCCGCGCCGGAGAGGAGCAGGACGTGGACGGCGGGGTCGAGGTCGGCCTCCTCGACCGCGCGCTGGAGCTCGTCGAGCAGGCGCCGGTTGATCCCGTTCCCGCGCTCGGGGCGGTCGAGGGTGAGCCGGGCGACGCGCCCGGTCACCTCATACGCCACGCTCGGGCTCATACGCCGTCGGGCAGCGCGCGATCGATGATGGCGGCCGCGTCGACGCCGCGGGGAAGCGTTCCGTAGACCCGGCCGGAGTCACCGGCGAGACGCGCCGCGCAGAACGCGTCGGCCACGGCCGGCGGCGCATGGCGGACGAGCAGCGAGGCCTGGAGCGCGAGGGCGAGATTCTCGACGAACCGGCGGGCTCCGAACTGGCTCTCGTACAGCCTCTGCTCGGGCTCGCCCCCGGGAGCGAGGAGCGCCTGTACATCCGCGCCCACGGTGGCGAGGTGATCGTCGAGCCGCGTGTCCGCACCGCCGGCCAGGGCACACTCGCGCAGAAAGGCCGGCAGCCCGTCGGACTCCTTGACGATCGCGCGCAGAACGTCGAGCGCGGCGACGTTGCCGGACCCCTCCCAGATCGAGTTGAGCGGGGCGTCGCGGTAGAGCAGCGGCATGCCCGAGTCCTCGACGAAGCCGTTGCCCCCCAGGCACTCGAGCGCCTCGGCCGCGTGCGCGGGCGCGCGCTTGGACACCCAGTACTTCATGACTGCCGTGGCCAGCCGACGAAATGGACCGTCCGCCGGCTCGTCGTAGCTGCGGGCGACCCGGAGCGCCGCCGCGGTCGCCGCCTC
Source organism: uncultured Solirubrobacterales bacterium (assembly GCA_963795525.1). GTDB lineage: Bacteria > Actinomycetota > Thermoleophilia > Solirubrobacterales > Solirubrobacteraceae > Palsa-465. The sequence goes on along the minus strand of CAWCIA010000003.1, from coordinate 338,753 downwards.
GGACTCGATGGCCAGGTCGGCCAGCACGTTGCGCATCGCCGGCTGATCGCACAGCAGGGCCCCGAAGGCCTGCCGGTGGCGAGCGTGATGGATCGCCTCGACCGTCCCGCGCCGCAGGCTCGTGGTCGCTCCCAGCAGGCAGTCGAGCCGCGTGTGGTTGACCATGCGGATGATCGCGGGCACCCCCCGCCCCTCCTCGCCGACCAGGCGACCGAGCGCGCCGCGGAACTCGACCTCCGAGGAGGGCAGCGAGCGCGTGCCCAGCTTGTCCTTGAGGCGCTGGAACTCCATCCCCGGACCCCGCTCCACGAGGAAGCAGGACAGCCCGCCCGGGGCCTGGGCGAGCACGAGGAAGACCGTGCAGGGCGGATAGGAGCAGAACCACTTGTGGCCATGGAGCTCATACGTGCCATCCCCAAGCGGCTCCGCCCGTGTGATGTTCGCACGGACATCCGACCCGCCCTGGCGCTCGGTCATGGCCATGCCGGCGAGCGCGCCGGTCGCGTAGTCGGAGCTCGCAAGCCGCGGCTCCCATTCGGCCGCGAGCTCGGGGGCGCCGTCGCGCAGGGCGGGAATCGCCGCATAAGTCATCGACACGGGGCACATCACGCCGTCGTTGGCGTGGCTCCAGAGCGTGAACATGGCGGCACGCACGACGTGGGCCCCCGGCCGCTCCTCGAGCCACGGCAGGCTGTGGATCTCGCGGGCCACGGCGGCATCCAGGAGCCAGTGCCAGCCCGGGTCGAGCTCGACCTCGTCGATGCGGTGCCCGTAGCGGTCGTGGGTGCGCAGAACGGGCAGGTTGCGCTCTGCCCGGCGGCTGTGCTCGAGGGCCTCGAGACTGCCCGCGACCGTCCCCGTCTCGCGGACGCGCTCGAGCCCCCACTCGCCTCCCTCGCGCTCGAGCGCCTCCTGGAGGGCGAGATCGATCTCGAAGAAGTTGACCGGCTGAAGCGGACGGGCCTGGTTGAGCACCGCCCGGGCGGGATCGAAGGTCTCGGTGGTCGCGGCCATCACGACTCCTGTCTCGCGAGGTGAATCCGGATTCACATACTCTACGCCCGGGCTCGCCGGCGAGCAACCCCGGGCCACGACACTAGGCGCTCGAGACCGACTCGCCGAGCATCCGCTCGGCCACACGGTCGGTGGCGTCGTGGGTGCCCCCGAGCAGCCGTCGGGAAAGCTCGGCGCGACGGAAGAACAGAGGCGCGTTGTGCTCCCAGGTGGCTCCGATCCCGCCGTGGACGTTGATGTTCGCCCGGGTGGCGAAGTCGAGCGCCGCCCCGGCCACGGTGCGCGCGGCGCTGGCCGCGAGCGGGAACTCGTCCGGCTTGGAGTCGCGTGCCCAGCCCGCGTAGTACTGCAGGCCGCGGGCGTTCTCCTGGCGGCGCAGGACCTCGGTGAGCTCGTGCTTGATGGCCTGATAGGAGCCGATCGCGCGCCCGAAGGTGAAGCGCTCCTTGGCGTAGGCGACCGCCATCTCCAGGCAGCTCTGCACCGCCCCGAGCGACTCGGCCGCAATCAGCGCCTGGGCCAGATACCACGCATCCTCCAGCACGTCCGGGCCCGCCTCGAGGCGCTGGCCCCGGGCGCCGGCGAAGGCGACGTGGCCGAGCGAGCGCGTGGCGTCGTAGCGCACGACGTCGGTGACCGTGACTCCGCTTGCGAAGGCGTCGACGGCGACGGCCACCGGCGTGCCCTCCTCGGTCTCGGCCACGGCCACGAGCAGGCCGGCGCCCGGCGCGTCGGGGACGAAGGCGACGGCACCGTCGAGCACGACCTCGTCGCCGGTGACGGTGGCCCGGGGCGCCTCGGCGCGGCGCATCCCCGACTCTGGCTGCACCGTCCAGCCCCGTTCGGCGTGATCGGGCGGACGCGCGGGCACGTAAGCGGGTCGCAGCTCACCCGCGGCGATGGCCTCGAGGCCCGAGTGGCCGGCCGAGGCGAGGATCGATGTGGCCGGGAGCAGGCCCAGCAGAGGCACCGAGGCGAGGACCCGGCCACATTCCTCGGCCACGAGCAAGGCGTCGAAAGCTCCCAGCCCGGCCCCCCCGCGATCCTCGGGAATGAGCAGCCCCGGCCACCCGGCCTGGACGGCGGTCGGCCAGAGGTCGTCGAGTGCCGTGGCGTCCTCGAGGGCGGTGCGCGCCTGCTCGATCGTCTTGTGGCGCGAGAGCGCGCCGCGGGCGGCTTCGCGCAGCAGCTCCTGCTCGTCGGAGAGAGCGAAGTTCATCGGGCCGCCGCCTCCTTCTCCTTCGCGCGCAGCTCGGAGAACGGGATGCCCTTGTCCAGACGGGGCTCGGGGGGCAGACCGAGCACGCGCTCGCCGATCGTGTTGCGAAGGATCTGCTCAGTCCCGCCGGCCGACTTCAGGCCCGGCAGGAAGGAGATCAGGTAGCTCCACTCGCGCTCGGCGTCAAGCGCGTCGGGCCCGATGACGTCGGCCGCAAGATCGCTTGCCTTGATGGCCGCGTTGACGAGCGTCACCTTGGCCAGGCCGGCCTCCGGGCCGGGGATCTGGCCCCGGGCCAGCGCGGTGAGAGCGCGGTAGCCGTTGAAGCGCACGGCGAGGAGATCGGAGATGACCTCGCCCAGCGCCTGGCGCACGGCCGGATGCTCGCGCGCCTCGGGGTCCGCGGCGAGGGCCGCGGCCAGGCGGGCCGGCGAGCCGAAGTTCTCCGAGCCGAAGCCGATGGTCAGGCGCTCGAACATGAGCACGGTCAGCGCGGTGCCCCAGCCGTTGCCGACCCCGCCGACGACCGCCTCCGCATCGAGCGCGACGTCGTCGAAGAAGACCTCGTTGAACTCGGCCTCGCCCGAGATCTGACGCAGTCCGCGGACGGTCACGCCCGAGGCGTCCATCGGGACGATGAACATGGTCAGGCCCTTGTGCTTGGGCTGATCGGGATCCGTGCGGGCGAGCAGGAGCCCGAAGGAGGCGAACTGCGCGTTCGTCGTCCACACCTTCTGGCCGTTCAGGGTCCAATGGCCGTCCTCTTCCTGGCGGGCGCGGGTCTGGACGGCGGCCAGGTCAGAACCGGCGGCCGGCTCGGAGAAGAGCTGGCACCACACCTCGTCGCCGTGGAGCATCGGTCCGAGATGGCGGCTCTTTTGTTCCTCGCTGCCGTGAGCGATCAGGCACGGACCGAGCATGCCGATCCCGATCACGTCGAGGATGCCGGGCACCCCGGCGCGCACGAGCTCCTGGTTGACCGTGACCTGCTCGATCGGCCCGAGCCCCTGGCCGCCGTACTCCTTCGGCCAGGTCGCGCCCGCGATGCCGGCCTCGGCCAGGCGCCGCTGCCAGGCACGCCGGCTGTCGATGTAATCCGAGTCCTCCGAGGAGCCCGATCGGGGCGGCGCCTGCGCCTTGTTCTCGTCAAGCCACGCGCGTATGTGTTCGCGATAGGCGGCCTGCTCCGGAGTGTCGTTCAGGTCCACTCGCCCTCTCCTCATGATCCGTGAATCGTGGTTCACAGATCATACGAGGCGGCGGCTCAGCCCAGCTCGCGCCGCCGGCCCCGCATCCGATCGAGGCGGCGCCGGTCGCGAGCGACCGGCTGCCGGCGCCGCGCACGCGCGCCGGCCTCCCGGGCGCGCTCGCGGTCCTCGCTGAGTCCGACCTCGTAGAAGAGGAGCGCCGTCGCGCCCATGAGGCCGAGGCTGATGAGCACGAGGGCGAGGACCGCCCCGAGCTCGCCACCGACGACGATCGCCGCGCTCACACCCAGAACGACCAAGACGCCGGCGCCTCCAAACCATTGGATGCGCCGGCGCCGTGTCATCTCAGTTCACTCTCCCCGGGCCGGAGTTTCCCGCCAGGGAAACTCTTAGACGAGTAGCCCGCCAGGGCTACTCCTCCTCCTCGTGCGGGATATCGAGGTCCGCCAGTTCCTCGGCGAAGCCGAGCGCCGAGGCGCCGTTCCCGATGTCCTCGAGGTCCGACAGGTCAGGCTCGATTCCGCCGAAGTCGCCCAGCGATTCGCCGTCGCCGAGGCCGAGCTCCGCGGCCAGGTCGTCGTGGTCGAGCAGGCCAACGTCGTCCATACCGCGGGGCAGGGGCTCGGCGGGCTCGATCTCGATCCGCCGGTAGCGCTTGAGCCCCGTGGCGGCCGGGATCAGCTTGCCGATGATCACGTTCTCCTTCAGGCCGTTGAGGCGATCGATCTTGCCCTCGAGCGCCGCGTCGGTCAGGACCTTGGTGGTCTCCTGGAAGGAGGCCGCCGAGAGGAACGAGTCGGTGTTCAGCGAGGCCTTGGTGATGCCGAGGATGATCTCCTCGGCCTGGGCCGCCTCGCCGCCGCCGTCGATCGCCGCATTGTTGATCTTGGCGTACTCGTAGCGGTCGACGAACTGCCCGGGAAGGAGGTCGGTGTCGCCCTTCTGGTCGACCCGGACCTTCTTCATCATCTGCCGGACGATCAGCTCGATGTGCTTGTCGTCGATGTCGACGCCCTGGGACTTGTAGACCTCCTGGACCTCGCGGACGAGATACAGCTCGGTGTCCGTGCGACCGCGGATGGCCAGCAGCTCATGGGGATACAGCGAGCCCTCGTTGAGCTGCGTGCCCGGCTCGATCTTCTGGCCCTCCTTGACGTACAGGAGCGTGCGCCGCGGGAATGTGTGGCGGTGCTCTTCGCCGCTGTCGTCGGTGACGACGACGGTGAGCGCCCGATCGGTCTCCTCGATCGAGACCTTGCCGCCCTCCTCGGCCAGCTTGGCCAGGCCCTTGGGCTTGCGCGCCTCGAACAGCTCGACGACACGCGGCAGGCCGTGCGTGATGTCCGCGCCGGCGACGCCGCCGGTATGGAACGTCCGCATGGTCAGCTGCGTCCCCGGCTCGCCGATCGACTGCGCGGCGATGATGCCGACCGCGTCTCCGATCTGAGCCAACTTGCCCGTGGCCAGTGAGCGGCCGTAGCACGCCTGGCACACGCCGGTCGGCGCCTCGCACTTGAGCACCGAACGCACCGCGACGGTGATCACGTTGCCCTTCTCGGTGTCCTCCGACCAGGCGTCGACGACGTCGGCGTACTCGGCCCGGTCGATCTCCTTGCCGCGCTCGACGATCACGCGACCGCGCTTGGTCTTGATGTCCTGGGCGGCGATCCGGCCGATGAGCTTGTCGTTCGGCTCACCCGTCGGCCGCAGCCGGCGGGTCTCGGGATCGGGCTCGAGCTTGGACACGGGCATCTCGATGGACTCCTCGGTGCCGCAATCCTCCTGGCGGATGATCACGTCCTGGGAGACGTCGACAAGCCGCCGGGTCAGGTACCCGGAGTCGGCCGTGCGCAGGGCGGTGTCTGCGAGACCCTTGCGGGCGCCGTGCGTCGAGATGAAGTACTCGAGCACGGAGAGGCCCTCCATGAAGTTGGCCTTGATCGGCCGCGGGATGATCTCGCCCTTCGGATTGGCCATGAGGCCGCGCATCCCGGCCAGCTGGCGGATCTGGGAGAACGAGCCACGGGCACCCGAGTTGGCCATCATGAAGATCGGGTTCATCTCGTCGAGGTGGCTGTACAGCGCCTCCCCGACTTCGTCCGTCGCCCGATTCCACAGGCCGGTGACCGCCTCGTGGCGCTCCTCGGCGTCCATCTCGCCGTTGTTGTACTGCTCCTCGATCGCGGCGAGCTCGTCGTCGTAGCGGGCCAGGATCTCGGCCTTGTTCGGCGGCGTCTGGACGTCGTTCTTGGAGATCGTCACACCCGCCTGGGTGGCGTAGTGGAAGCCGATGTCCTTGAACGCGTCGAGGACCTGCGAGATCGTCGAGGCCCCGTAGGCCTGGACGAGGTTGTCCACGAGCGTGGTGGTGTCCTTCTTGCGCATCGAGCGGTTGATGAACTCGTAGGCGGCCGGGTCGAACTGGCCGCCCAGCGCCCCCTCGAGCGCGCGCTCGATCTTGTCGTTGTAGATGATCCGCCCGACCGTGGTCAGGATGTGGCCGCCCTCACGACCCAGGGGCCGGTACTCGGCCAGGTCGTGGAGCTTGACCACTCCGTGCTCGTAGGACCACTCCGCCTCCTGGGCGGTGCGGTAGACGTGCGGGCGCGGATCGGCCTTGGCGGGGTCGATCTTGGCCAGCTCGGCCGCATCCGGGCCGTAGGTCAGGTAGTAGGCGCCGAGGACCATGTCCTGCGACGGCGTGGCCAGCGGCGCCCCGTGCGCGGGCGAGAGGATGTTGTTCGCCGAGAGCATGAGGATCCGGGCCTCGGCCTGGGCCTCGGCCGAGAGCGGCAGGTGGACCGCCATCTGGTCGCCGTCGAAGTCGGCGTTGAAGGCGTGGCAGACGAGCGGATGGACCTGGATCGCCTTGCCCTCCACGAGTACCGGCTCGAAGGCCTGGATGCCGAGGCGGTGGAGCGTCGGCGCGCGGTTCAGGAGCACCGGATGCTCGTGGATGACCTCCTCGAGCACGTCCCACACCTCGGGGATCATCGAGTCGACCATCTTCTTGGCCGCCTTGATGTTCTGCGCCGACTTGCGCTCGACGAGGCGGGCCATGATGAACGGCTTGAACAGCTCGAGCGCCATCAGCTTCGGCAGGCCGCACTGGTGCAGGCGCAGGGACGGGCCCGAGACGATGACCGAGCGGCCCGAATAGTCGACGCGCTTGCCGAGCAGGTTCTGGCGGAACCGGCCCTGCTTGCCCTTGAGCATGTCGGACAGCGACTTGAGCGGACGGTTGCCCGGCCCGGTGACGGGACGGCCGCGGCGGCCGTTGTCGAACAGTGCGTCGACGGCCTCCTGAAGCATCCGCTTCTCGTTGTTGACGATGATCTCCGGCGCGCCGAGGTCGAGCAGCCGCTTGAGGCGGTTGTTGCGGTTGATGACGCGGCGGTAGAGGTCGTTGAGGTCCGAGGTGGCGAACCGGCCGCCGTCGAGCTGCACCATCGGGCGCAGCTCCGGCGGGATGACCGGCACGGCCTCGAGGATCATCATCTCCGGCCTGTTGCCCGAGTTGAGGAAGGCCGAGACGACCTTCAGGCGCTTGACCGCGCGGGCCTGCTTCTGGCCCTTGGCCGTCTTGACCTGCTCCTGCAGGTCGTCGGCCTCCTCGTCGAGGTTGACCTGCTGGAGCAGGTCGCGCACCGCCTCGGCGCCCATGCCGCCGCGGAAGTACTCGCCGAAGCCATACGGCGAGCCGAAGCGGTCCTTGAGCTCACGGAAGGTGGTTTCGTCGTTGACCACGTCCTTGGGCTTCATCGCCTTGAAGAGCTCCCACACCTGGCGCATGCGCTCGGCTGCATCCTCGATGTAGGCCTCGGTGTCGTCGATGTCGGCCTGGAAGCTCTTGCGGAGGTCCTTGAGGATCTTCTCGCGCTCCTCGTCGGAGAGCTTGGCGACGTTGACCTCGAGCGACTCCGCCCACAGGTGATCGTCCTCGGAGAAGTCGCGGCCGGTCTTGGCGGACTCGAGGAACTCCTCGCGGCGCTGGAGGGACTCCTTGAGCTCGAGGATGCGCTCCTCCTTCTCGGCGGCATAGCCGTCGAGCTGCTCGTTGACCCGTCCCTCGAGCTCCTCGACGTCGCGCTCACGCGCCTCGTCGTCGACCCAGGTGACGATGGAGGCGGCGAAGTACAGGACCTTCTCCAGCTCCTTCGGCGCCATATCGAGCAGGTAGCCGATGCGGCTGGGCACGCCCTTGAAGAACCAGATGTGCGATACGGGCGCGGCCAGGTCGATGTGGCCCATGCGCTCGCGCCGGACCTTCGAACGCGTGACCTCGACCCCGCAGCGCTCGCAGACGATGCCCTTGTACCGGACCCGCTTGTACTTGCCGCAGTAGCACTCCCAGTCCTTCGTCGGACCAAAGATGCGCTCGCAGAACAGCCCGTCCTTCTCGGGCTTCAGCGTGCGGTAGTTGATGGTTTCAGGCTTCGTGACCTCGCCCGAGCTCCAAGAGCGAATCTGCTTCGAAGAGGCGAGGCCGATCTCAATCGCGTCGAAATTATTGATGTCGATCAAAGTGAACCCTCGGTTCGTATTGCTTGAAAACTTGTGTAGGGATGAGCGCGTCGTGGGCGGTGCAGCAACCGCTATGCCTCGTCCTCTTCCAGGACACCCTCGGCCTCTCCAGCCGGGACTTCCTCATCGAGCATCGGATCCTCGTCGGTGGCGAAGTCCTCGGTCTCGAGATCCTCCCCACCTTCCATGTCCGGGTCCTCGACGGCGGTCTCGTCGCTACTCGCTTCGACTGTTTCGCCTTCGTGCTCCGCTGTCTCGTCGGCGGCGGCGCCGTCGGTGGCACGGACGCCCGAGAGGTCGATCCCGAGCTCCTCGGCGGCCCGGAGGAGGTCGTCGTCCTCCTCGCGCATCTCGGCGCGCTCACCCTCCTCGGAGACAACGTTGACGTCGAGCGCCAGCGACTGCATCTCCTTGAGGAGGACCTTGAAGGACTCGGGGATCGACGGCTCGGCGATGTTCTCGCCCTTGACGATCGCCTCATAGGCCTTCACACGTCCGACCGTGTCGTCGGACTTGATGGTGAGCATCTCCTGGAGCGTGTAGGCGGCGCCATACGCCTCGAGCGCCCACACCTCCATCTCGCCGAAGCGCTGGCCGCCGAACTGCGCCTTGCCGCCCAGGGGCTGCTGGGTGACGAGCGAGTACGGGCCCGTGGAGCGCGCGTGGATCTTGTCGTCCACGAGGTGGAGCAGCTTGAGGATGTACATGTAGCCGACGGTCACCTGCTCCTCGAAGGGCTCGCCGGTGCGGCCGTTGAACAGCGTGACCTTGCCCGAGGCCTGCTCCCCCTCGCGCCGCGCGGGATCGACGTCCATGCGGATCCGGCCCTCGTGCTCCTCCTGCCAGCGGACGAGTGCCTCGTCGACGTCGGCCACCGTCGCGCCGTCGAACACCGGCGTGGCCACGTAGACCTTGCCGGCCCGGCCGTCGGGGCGGCGACCGCCGTTCGTGGCGATCTTGCGAGCCTCGGAGCCGTCGTCGTACCAGCCGTTGGCGGCGACCCAGCCGAGGTGCGTCTCGAGGATCTGACCGACATTCATACGGCTCGGGACGCCGAGCGGGTTGAGGATCACGTCGACCGGCGTGCCGTCCTCGAGGAACGGCATGTCCTGGACGTCGACGATCTTGGAGATGACCCCCTTGTTGCCGTGGCGTCCCGCGAGCTTGTCGCCCTCGGAGATCTTGCGCTTCTTGGCCACGAACACGCGCACCAGGTCGTTGACGCCGGGCGGCAGATCGTCGCCCTCGTCACGGCTGAACGTCTTGACGTCGATGACGACGCCGCCCTCGCCGTGCGGAACCTTGAGCGAGGTGTCGCGGACCTCGCGCGCCTTCTCCTTGAAGATCGCCCGGATCAGCTTCTCCTCGGCCGTCAGCTCGGTCTCGCCCTTGGGCGTGACCTTGCCGACGAGCAGGTCGCCCGACTGGACCTCGGCGCCGATACGGACGATGCCGCGGTCGTCGAGGTTGCGCAGCGACTCCTCCGAGCGATTCGGGATGTCGCGGGTGATCTCCTCGTCGCCGAGCTTCGTCGTGCGGGCGTCGATCTCGTATTCCTCGATGTGGATCGAGGTGAGCTCGTCGTCGGCCACGAGACGCTTGGACAGGATGATCGCGTCCTCGAAGTTGTAGCCCTCCCAGGACATGAAGGCGACCAGCAGGTTCTTGCCCAGCGCCATCTCGCCCATGTCGGTGGCGGAGCCGTCGGCCAGCACCGCGCCGGCGTCGACCTTGTCCCCCGCGCCGACGATCGGCTTCTGATGGATGAGCGTCCCCTGGTTGGATCGCATGAACTTCTGGAGCTCGTACTCGGTCTGGCCGCCCTGGGCCTTGTCGATGACGATCTGCTCGGCGTCGACGTAGCTGACCGTGCCCGAGTCCTCGGCCAGCACCACGTCACCGGTGTCGATCGCCGCCCGGCGCTCCATCCCGGTGCCGACCAGCGGCGCGTCGGTCACGAGCAGCGGGACCGCCTGAGCCTGCATGTTCGAGCCCATCAGCGCCCGGTTGGCGTCGTCATGCTCGAGGAACGGGATCATCGCGGTCGTGACCGACCAGATCTGCTCCGGCGAGACGTCGATCAGATCGACCTCGTCCGCCGTCACGCTCACGTACTGACCCGCCTGCGTGCGGCAGATGATCTCGTCGCCGACCAACCTGCCGTGCGAGTCGACCGGCGTGTTCGCCTGGGCGATCCTGCGCTCCTCTTCCTGCGTCGCGTCGAGATGGAGGATCTCGTCGGTGACCTTGCCGTTCTTGACCACGCGGTACGGCGTGGTGACGAACCCGTGCTCGGAGATCTCCGCGTAGCTCGAGAGCGAGCCGATCAGGCCGATGTTCGGACCTTCCGGAGTCTCGATCGGACACATCCGGCCGTAGTGGGTGGGGTGCACGTCGCGCACCTCGATCGGCGCGCGCTCCCGAGTCAGGCCGCCGGCGCCCAGGGCCGAGAGGCGTCTGCGGTGACGCAGTCCGGCCAGGCTATTCGTCTGATCCATGAACTGGCTGAGCTGTGAGGATCCGAAGAACTCCTTCAGCGCGGCCACGACCGGCCGGATGTTGACGATCGTCTGCGGGGTGATCGTGTCGGCGTCCTCGGTGGTGAGGCGCTCGCGCACGACACGCTCCATGCGGTACAGGCCGATCCGGAACGCCTCCTGGATGAGCTCGCCGACCGTGCGCAGGCGGCGGTTGCCGAAGTGCTCGTACTCGTCGAGGTGATCCTGGATCGGCTCGCGCGGCATCGCCAGTGCTTCGGCGGCGAAGTCCTTGACCTCACCCTCGAGGTCCTCGGGCATGCCGAGGCGCTTGGGCAGGGAGACAAGCTCCTTGACCAGGGCGATGATGTCGTCGTGGGTCAGCGTGCGGGTCTCGAGGTCGATGTCGAGATCGAGGCGCGAGTTCAGCTTGTAGCGCCCCACGCGCGTGAGGTCGTAGCGCTTGGGGTCGAAGAACAGCTGGTGCAGGAGTGAGCGCGCGGCGTCGACCGACGGCGGCTCGCCCGGGCGCTGCTTCTTGAACAGCTCGATCAGCGAACCCTCCTCCGAGCGCAGCATCTCGGCGTCGGCGTCGAGAGTGAGCCGGATGTAGAGCGAGTTGTCGAAGAGGTTCAGGATCTCCTCGTCGCTCGCGTAGCCCATGGCGCGCAGGAGCACGGTGACCGGAAGCTTGCGCTTGCGGTCGATGCGGACATAGACCCGGCCCTTCTTGTCGATCTCGAGCTCGAGCCACGAGCCACGGGCCGGCATGAGGTTGGCAATGAAGACCTGCTTCTCGCGGTCCTTCGGCTCCATGACGTAGGCGCCGGGGGAGCGGACGAGCTGCGTGACGACGACGCGCTCAGTGCCGTTGATGATGAACGTGCCGCGCTCGGTCATCCACGGGAAGTCGCCCATGAAGACGGACTGCTCGCGGATCTCTCCGGTCTCGCGGTTGATGAAGGCGACCGTGACGGTCAGCGGCCGCGCGTAGGTCAAGTCTTTCTCGCGGCATTGGTCGAGGCTGGCGACGGGCTCATCGAAGGTGAACTCGCCGAACTGGACGGCCAGGTTGCCGGTGTAGTCCTCGATCGGCGAGATGTCGTCGATCGTCTCGCGCAGGCCGCCGCCGTCGGGATCGGTCAGCCACGCGAAGGACTTGCGCTGGATATCAATCAGGTTGGGGACATCAAGGACCTTGTTCAGACGCGCGAAGCTGCGGCGCGTCCGGGGGGCGTGAGCGGTTGCCAAGACGGCGACTCCTCGGGCGGTCGAGAGGGAGGCAAGGAAGCCACTCCGGGAGCGTGCAGACTCCCATGGAGCGCGACCAGCAAAGATAGCACACGGACGCGACGCCCATGGCAGGCCGCTCAGCTCTCACGGACCCCGTCCCCCGAAACCCGCGTATGTGGCGCGGACCGGTGTGGTTGGACGGCTACGGCTATTGGCTGGCCGGGGCAGTGTAAAGGGGAAATCGATGACAGGCAAGGACGCAGCCATCAAAGCGCGCGTGGCCGCGGACCCCGGCAGGCCCGGGCAGCTTCGCGGCAAGCCCCACGGGCTCGCCCGCCGTGGCCCCTCGCCTCGGGCAGCGGGCGCTTGGGCATCTTGTTCCGTATCGAGCCAAGATGCCCGAAGCAACTGGGAGGTTGCGGGTCCTTGGGGCGCGAGATCCCCGTGCGCAGTGCCGCCGTGCGCGGGGGTCCTCATGGGGCGTCTTGACTTCTCGATTGCGCTCGGAATAGGTTTGACCAGATTTGGGGCTATAGATGGGGGTTTCACGATGGGATCGCATCATCGAAGCGCGGGCCGACTGCTACTCGTACGCGTCCGGGTCTTCGCACTTCTCGGGGCTGCGGCCCTTCTCCTGGCCATGCCGGCCGCCGCACAGGCGACCACGCCCGCCCAGGACATCTCCTCGGCCGGTCCGCTCACGGACGTCTTCCTGGGGAACGACCTCAGCTGTCAGGTCGCCTACGCGGGAGACAGCTCCTATGAGTTCTATCCGCCGGCCGCGGCGCCCGGTGACTGCGGGACTTTCATCTTCACCGGGGGCACGCTCTACGCCCCCGATTTCGGAAATCACGGCGGCACGGCGACGGGCGGCATCGGCTCCTACACCCCGTGGACGCCGGTCTCGCAGACCGCGGTCACGGGCGCGGGGACCTCGTCGAGCCCGTACACGGTCACGACGGTGGCGACGGCCGGGTCGACCGGCCTCACGTTGACCGAGGTCGACGCCTACGTCGTGGGCCAGAACACGTACCGAACCGACGTGACCATCGCCAACTCGACCGGGTCGGCGCAGAGCGGCATCCTCTATCGCGCCGGTGACTGCTACCTGCAGGGCTCGGACTTCGGCTACGGGCTCGTGACCGGTGGCAACTCGCCCGCCTGCACGGTCAATCCGAACAACAGCCCTTCGGGCCGGATCGAGCAGTGGGTGCCGATCACCGGCGGAAACGCCTACGTCGAGGACTATTACGGGACGGTCTGGGGGGACATCGGCGCCCACGCCGACTTCCCGGACACCTGCCAGTGCACGTCGCTGCTCGACAATGGCGGCGGAATCTCCTGGGACTTCACAGCTCCGGCGAACGGCTCGGTCACGTACTCCCATCTGACCGCGTTCTCGCCCACGGGCAACCTCCCGCTCACGACGGCCAAGACCGCCGACAGCGCGTCGGTCATCGCCGGTGGCCAGGACGGATACACGATCACGATCAGCAACCCGAATACCGCCGCGGTCTCGCTGGCCGACATCACCGAGACGATGCCGGCGGGCTTCGGCTATGTCGCGGACAGCACGACCGGAGCCACGACGTCAGACCCGACGATCAGCGGTCAGAACCTCACCTGGACAGGCACCGTCAGCGTGCCTGGTAACGGCTCCGTCTCTCTCCACTTCGATGTGACGGCGCCGTCGACGTCCGGTGGACCGTTCTACGACAACGCCAGCGGCGATGCCAGTGGCGGGTACACCGTGACCCCGACCGGCCCGACGGCGCCAGTCACGGTAACCAGTGCAGCGCTCAGCCCGCTGACGACGGCCAAGACCGCCGACAGCGCGTCGGTCCCCGCCGGTGCCCAGGACGGATACACGATCACGATCAGCAACCCGAACTCGAGCGCGGTGACCCTGAGCACCATCACCGACACGCTTGCCACCGGCTTTGGCTACGTGGCCGGCAGCACCACCGGCGTCACCACGTCCGATCCCATGATCAGCGCCGGCACAGCCACGTGGAGCGGGTCGTTCAGCGTGCCGGCGGGCGGATCCGTGTCGCTGCACTTCGCCGTCACCGCGCCGGGCACACCCGGCGGGCCGTTCACCGACAATGCCGGCGGCACGGCGGGTGGCGATTCCGTCACCTCGACCGGGCCGACGGCGCCGGTCACCGTCACGGGGGGCGGGAACGTGACCTCGGCCACGTGCAATCCCGGGCAGTCGTGCCAGACGAACATCAGCACGGCGGTAAGCGACCTCATGGTTCTCGCCAAGCCCGGAGCCGCAGGCACGCTAACGGAGTCCGTGGACACCGGGTCGCGGCTCGAGTGCCCCGGCTACCGGGCGCAGGATCCCAATTGGTTCGGGTTCTTCGAGACGGCGACGAACCGCGAGAAGATTCTCACCTACACGCTCAAGAACACGTCCCGGGACTCCAGCCAGTTCTGCTTCGGCGCCCCGTACGAGTTCAAGACGAACGGCGGCGGACACGCCCGCAAGCACAAGCTCCCGGACGGCACGACCGGATTCGTCGGTCTGCTGCCGCTGTGCCGGGTGACGCACCGCGGGCCATGCATCGCCTCGCGTCGCCAGGTGGCAGATGCGAGCAGCACGACCGGGTTCGACACGGTGATCCAGGCGCTGATCCCGGCCGGCCCGGGCGATCCGTGGGGTCGGATGTAGGCGCGGAACCTGAACGGGGCGGCCGTCGGCCCGGCGGTCGCCCTCCTCCGGCGTCGGCGGAAACCACCCAATCCTCATAAAAATTCCCATTGCGTCAAGACGCGGGGATAGGGTGCGGCCAGTAGGGGTGCGCGGGGTGCTCGGGGTGCCGCGCCTGTTCATTGATCGAGAAGGGGCGTATATGAGACTGACCCGGATCTGCGCGACGGCGGGCGTGGTGCTCGCCGCGGCTCTCACCTCTGCCGTGCCGTCGGCCCTCGCGGCCGCCGGCGGCTCAGGGACGTACTCGCTGGACATCACCCCGAGCCACCTGGCCGGCGGCGTGTCGACCACCTTCAACGTCGCCATCACGGACGACGCGACCTCGACGATTCGGCTCGGGGCACTCGACCTGACCGCACCGAGCGGCTTCCAGCTGAGCTCGGCCTCGCTGCCCTCGAGCAGCCCGGGGACGGCGACGATCAACGGCAACGTCGTGCAGTTCCGCACGCTGCGCCTGACGCCCGGCTCCACGGTCGACGCGACGGTCGTGGCCACGACGCCGTGCACGGACCCGGCGAACTCCTGGACCTCGACTGCCCATAACGAGTTCAACGACACCGGGGCGCCGCTGACCTTCGACGCCGCGAACAGCTCCGTCGCCGCCACCGTGTCGTCGCCGTGCTCGATCACATGGACCGTCTCGCCGACCAACACAGTGGTCGGCCAGACGATCACGGGAACACCGCTGACGCCGAGCGGACCGGCGCTGAAGGCCCAGCTCGTCGACGGCAACGGCAGCCCGATCACGACCTCCGGCATGCCGATCACGGTCAGCATCGCCACCAACCCGAGCGGCGGCACCCTCACGGGAACGCTGACCGAGGACACCTCGGCCGGCGGCGCGGCCAGCTTCGATGACCTGAGCATCGACAAGGCGGGCGACGGCTACACGCTGGATGCCAGCAGCCCGGGCTACGCCACGGGCACCTCGAACGGCTTCAACGAGGTGACGTCGGGCACGAACTGCCCGCCCGGCCAGACCTGCACGACGACCGCGACGACCAACGACAGCTCGCTGACCGTCAGCGGTAGCGGCGAGGTGACGGCGTCGAGCGACGTCGGCACGCCGCTGACCTGCGCGGGCTACACGGCGCAGGACGGGAACTGGTTCTCGTTCACGAGCACCTCGGGAGCGGGCAAGCTCGTGACCTACGTGCTCATGCCCTCGACCGCGCAGAAGGAGGCGGTCGGCATGACGCAGTTCTGCTTCGGCGCGACGTATGAGTTCAACACCAACGCGGGCACGCCCGCGCCCGCGGGCACGCTGCCCGACGGCACGAGCGGGTTCGTCGGCCTCCTGCCGCTGTGCTCGGGAACTCCGACCCAGCCGTGCATCAGCTCTCGGTCAAAGACACCGGATCCGAGCAGCCCCGTGGGATACGACATCACCTTCAAGGTGACCATCCCGGCCGGCCTGCCCGGCGATCCGTGGGGGCGGATGTAGCCCCCTGACGGAGGGAGAGGGCGGCCGCCGGGGCGGCCGCCCTCTCACATCCCGGCGACGATGCGCATCGGCGCCCGCGCGATGGGCGGGCGCGGGAGCGCTTCGATCCGCAATCGCTCGAGAATGTCCTCGCGCTCGCGAAGCTGGCTGAATTCGGCCATCCCGATGAGCTCGAGCAGGTCGATCGCCGCCGCGACGTCGTAGTCGGATTCGTGCTCGTGGGCCGCGGTCAGCGCGGCCCGCAGGACGACATCCGCCTCGGCGTGGCGCCCGAGCCGCGCGAACGCGATGCCACACACGCGCTGGAGCAGGGGGAGGTAGCGGTCGGTGTCGGGCCGCTCACGCTCGGCGATGGCGAGGGCGCGCTCGGCGTCGCCCGCGAACGCCTCCGCCTCGGCCACGAGCAGCTGGGCGAAGTGCGCGTAGGCATCGACGCCGAGGGTCCGGAGCTCGTCCCCGGCCTGCTCGAGCGTCGGGAGCGCGGAGTCATAGTCGCCCTCGCGCAGCGCCAGGCGGCCCAGAAGGAGGTTGACGAAGGCGACGCCCTGGCGCTCGCCGGTCGAGCTCCAGACGCGCCGGGCGTTCTCGAGGTGCGACCGCGCCTCGGCGTAGTGACCCTGGTCGGAGAGGATCTCCCCGACGTTGCAGTCCGTGTAGGCGACGTCGCTCGAGTGCCCGGCCCGCTCGCTGCAGCGGCCGGCGTCGCGGTAAAGAGTCACAGCGTCGCCCCAAAGCCCGTCGAAGTAGGCGAACATGCCGAGGTTGTTGAGCACGGTCGCCTCGTGCTCGGGGTCGCCGAGCTCGCGATAGATGGCGAGCGCCCGACGCGAGAAGTTCGCCTCGTCGGGGCGGCGCAGCTCGACGAGCGCCCAGTCGAGCATGTAGTAGGCGAAGGCGAGCGACCGAGACTCGCCGATCGATTCGGCCTCGGCGATCGCCTGACGGCAGGCTCGCTCCGCGTCGGCCCAACGCCCCTGGCGCGTCCGCAGGCCACCGAGGTAGGCGTGAAGGCGGGCCCGCATGATGACCGCCTCGGACTCGTCGATCCCCTCGATGGCCCGGATCCCGCGGTTCAGCCAGCGGGCAGTGGCCCGGAGCGAGCCCGCGCGCTGGCTCACCTCGGCATGGCGCCGGCACAACCGTGCCTGCGCCAGCGGGTCGCCGGGCTGGAGGCGGCGGGCCTCGCTGTAGGCGCGCGTCGCGGCCGCGGGCTCCCCCACCAGCCGCAGCGAGTCGCCGAGCTCCTCCCAGGCATGAGCGAGCACCTCGTGGCCGCCAGGCTGTCCGACCAGCCCGGCGGCGCGTCCCGCTTCGATCGCCCGGCGGTAGAGGCGGACGGCATCGGCGTGGGAGAAGCGCTCGCGGGCGGACTCGGCGCCGAGCATCGCGTACCGGTGCGCGCGGGTCAGCTCCCCCGCGTGCAGCCAGTGCTGGGAGAGGATGGCGGCATCAGCGTCGCCGTGGTCGCGCTCCAGGGACGTGGCGACGCGGGCGTGCAGCTCGCGGCGAAGCTTGTAGGGCAGGCTGCCGTAAGCCGCCTCCTGCAGGGCCGGGCGTTTGAAGCGCACCTGCCCGTTCGGATCGCGTGCCAGCAGACCAGCCAAGCGCTCCCACTGCTCCTCGTCGGGGAAGGCCAGCTCCGCACCGAGGACCTCGTGCAGCCGCTCGGGCTCGAAGGTGGTCCCGAGCACGGCGGCGCGGCAGACGAGTCGCCGGTCCACGGGATCGAGCTCGTCGAGCCGGGCCACGGCAGCGGCACCCATGCTCGCCGGCATCGCCTCGAGGTTTCCCGCGGCCGCGGCGGCGAGCAGATCGAGAAGGAACTCCGGGCTGCCCGCGGAGCGCTGGACGGCCAGCTGGAGCACGTGGGGTGGCAGCCGATGCGCCTCGGGAGTGGCCTCGGCCAGGACCATGGTCTCCGGCAACGAGAGCGGCGCAAGCTCGAGGCGGAGATGGAGGTCGTCGTAGTGGAAGCCGCCGGGTACGTCGCGCCGGGTGATGGCCACGAGCCACGCGGTCGAGTCGAGCTCGCGAGCCAACGCCGCGAGCATTGCCGCGCTGGCCGCGTCCATGAGATGGGCGTGCTCGACCTGGATCAGGGTCGGCGCCGAGAGGTCGGGCTCCATGAAGACCATCACCGTCTCGCGCAGCTTGGCCGCGCGGACGTCGGGAGCGAGTTGCTCGACCTCCGGCGTGCTCGGGGCGCTCGCCCCGAAGGCGATGGCCAGCAGGGGGAGCCAGGGCGCGAGGCTCGGGCGGCGGCGCTCGAGCTCGGTGCGCAGGCGCGCCAGCACCGCTTCCTCGGGCTCGTCGGCCCGGATGCCGAGCAGCTGGCGGAGCGTGTCGCTGGCCCCCGAGTACGGCGAATCGCGCGTGTAGGCCTCGCACGTCGTGTGCACGAAGCGCATCCCCCGCGCGCGCTTGCGCGCCTCCGAGAGCAGCCGCGACTTGCCGCTCCCGGTCTCGCCGATCAGCTCGACCAACGCTCCGCAGCCGCGCTTGGCCGCGAGGATCGCCAACTCCAGCTGCTCGAGCTCTTGGTCGCGTCCGACGAGCGGCGTGCGGCGGCGGGCCCGCAGCAGCGGGGTCGCCGCGCCGAGACCCCCCACGTCCCAGGCCTGGAGCGGGCGCTTCTTGCCCTTCAGGACGAGCGGCTCGAGCGCGGTCAGGCGGAAGCTCGTGCGCAACCGCTCGAGCACCTCGCGGGCTCCGTAGATGTGACCGAAGGGAGCCTTCCCCATGAGCCGCGCGGCCACGTTGACCGTGTCGCCCATGACCGCGTACGTACGCCGGTATTCCGGCCCGACCTCGGCGGCGAACACATGACCGCGGTTGACCCCGGCGCACACGGGGAGCGACGTGCCGGCGTCGACGATCTCCCGCAGCGTGAGCAACATGCGCTCCTCGTCGTCGCCGTGCGCCCGCGGTGCGCCGGCGCTGAGCAGGAGCTTCCCACCGTCCTCGGCGACGTCGGAACCGAGCAGGCACACCTCGTACCGGCTGGCTGCCGCTTGCGCGAGGCGGACCAAGCTGTCCAGACGCTGGCCCGCGCGGCGCGCCCCCTCCTCGTGCACGAGGTCATCGAACGCGCCGAAGCGCACAAAGGCCACAGTGGCGTCGCGGTGCTCCGGCGCGACCCGCTGATAAATGACGTAGCGGCGCAGCTCGGCGGAGAAGCAGCCGGCGATCTCCTCGTTGGTCACCGTCACCGTCGCCGGCGCGGACGCGGACGTGGGCGAGTCCTCCCACACCGGAGCGCGCGCGAGGAGACGACCAAGCCCGAGGTCGGCGCCGACGCAGTGGCTCGGAAGCTCCTCGACCGTCCGGTGGCTGAGGAGGATCTGTCCCGCCGAGGCCGCGGCCTCCATGGCCACCGCATCGGTCATCGCCGGACCGGCGATGAACAGCTCCCGGTGGGCGTCGCCCACGAGGAAGAAGTCGAACACGCCGCTGTGGACGCCGACGGACATCCGCAACACGATCGGGGTGCCGCCGACCCGCAGCTGTCCGACCTCGCGCAGGGTGGTGCGCATCGCCGCCGCCGCCGCGCAGCCGCGGATCGCATGCCCGTCGCCCTCGAACCACAGGAGCAGGGCATCGCCGCCGAACTTCAGCAGCGAGCCGCCCGCCGCGTAGGCATCGGCCAGCAGGGGCGAGAAGCAGCCGTCGATGACGTCGACTAGGTGCTCGGCCCCCTCGTACCCCGTGCGCGACAGCCGTTCGGAGAGCCGCGTGAATCCGGAGATGTCGGCGAAGACCATCGTCCCGGGGACGGCGGACACGCGCCCGTGCTCGCCCGTGGCAAGCATCCGCCGTTGCACCGGCGGGACGTAGCAGTCAAGCGTTCCGGTGTTCGCGTACCCCACGGTGACGGGCCCCAAGGTGTGACCGGACAAATGCCCCGGCTTTCCGACAACTCTAGACGGGTGCGAACCTTTAGCAAGGCTACAAATGTCTCAGCCGCGAGATCTGCGGGTTAACGCGTAACGGGCGTCCGCTATGCGGACGCCCGTTTGACAAATCAGCTGGATCTGTCGCGTTACTTCAGCTCGACGGTCGCGCCGGCCTCCTCGAGATCGGCCTTGAGCTTGTCGGCCTCCTCGCGGTCGACGCCCTCCTTGACGGGCTTGGGGGCCTCGTCGACGAGAGCCTTGGCCTCCTTCAGGCCCAGGCCGGTGGCGGCGCGAACGACCTTGATCACCTGGATCTTCTTGTCGCCGGCCGCCTGCAGGACGACGTCGAACGAGCTCTGCTCCTCCGCTTCCTCGGCCCCGTCGCCGCCTCCCGCTGCGGCCGGAGCGGCGGCCGCCACCGCGGTGGCGGAGACGCCGAAGGCCTCCTCCAGCGCCTTGATGCGCTCGGAGAGCTCGAGCACGGAGATCGACTTCAGCTCGTCGATCCATTCCTGGGTTGTCGCCATCGTTCCTCCTTATGCCTCGGACGGCTCGGCTTCGCCGGCGGCGTCCGCTTCCGGTTGTTCAGGTTCAGGGGTGTCAGCTGCGGCGGTCGGCTCCGGCTCCGGCGTGGCCTCGGGCGCTGCGGCCTCCGGCTGCGGCGTGGCCTCGGGCTCCGCCGCATCGCTGGGAGCAGCCGCCGGGGCGTCCCCGCCGCCCACGAGTCCCTGATCCGCGATCGCCTTCAGCTGGATCGCGACGCCCGCGATCAGAGCGTTCAGCGTGCGCACGAGCCCGCTGAGCGGAGCGGCGATCGTGCCCACGAGCTGCGCATTGAGCACTTCGCGAGAGGGCAGCCGGGCGATCGAGCGCACATCGTCGGCTGAGACGGCCGCGCCGTTCATGATGCCGCCCTTGAAGTCGAGGACGTTCGTCGTCCGTGCGGCGTCGTTGAGCGCCTTGGCGGCGAGCGCCGCATCGCCCCGGATGAGGGCGAGCGCGGTTGGGCCGATGAGCAGCGGCTTCAGCGCCTCGGCTCCGGCCTTGTCGGCGGCGCGCTCAGACAGCGAGTTCTTGACCACGCGGAAGTGGGTGTCGGCCTCGCGCAGGCGCGCGCGCAGATCGGCAGCCTGGGACACGGTCAGGCCCCGATAGTCGACGGCGATGATCGCGTCAGACCCGGAGATCTCGCCGGCGATCTCCTCGATGACTGCTGCTTTTTGATCTCGGTTCATATGCCTCTCTCCAAAACGACGACGCCCGCACGAGGGCGGGCGCGGCGAACGCAGCTTGCGGCTGGTTGGCAGGGCTCCGCCTGCTCCGGGCTTACGCGCACGCGCGGCCGAAGGTCTCGGGCATCGCTGGTGAGTCTGTGAGCGTGATTCTACGCCGCGACCGGCTCCTCGACGATGTCGCGGGTACGGGAAGGGTCGACCTTGACGCCGGGACCCATGGTGCTGGCGAAGGTCACCGAACGGATGTAGCGGCCCTTCGCGGCTGACGGCTTGGCCCGGATGATCTCATCCATGACCGCGGCGTAGTTCTCGAGCAGGAGACGATCCTCGAAGTCCCGCTTGCCGATGACGAGATGGACGATCGCATGCCGGTCGGTGCGGTACTCGACCTTGCCGGCCTTCGACTCCGCCACGGCGCGCGCCACGTCCATGGTCACCGTGCCCACCTTGGGGTTCGGCATCTTGCCGGCCGGGCCGAGGATGCGGCCAAGCCGGCCGACCACGGGCATCAGGTCCGGAGTGGCGATGGCCACGTCGAAGTCGTCGAACCCGTCCTGGATGCGCTGGGCCAGGTCCTCCGCCCCGACGACGTCTGCGCCGGCCTCTTCGGCTTCGCGCGCCTTCTCGCCTTGGGCGAAGACGGCGATCTTGACCTCTTTGCCGAGGCCGTTGGGCAGCGCGATGGTGCCGCGAAGCTGCTCGTCGGCGTGGCGCACGTTGAGGCCCGTACGGATGTGGACTTCGACCGACTCGTTGAACTTGACGTGCGAGAGCTCCTTGACGACCGAGATGGCCTCGGCGGGCGCGTACTCGCGCTCGCGGTCGAAGCGCTGCTTGGCGTCGTCGTAGGACTTGCCGTGACGCGACATCACACCACCTCCACACCCATCGACCGCGCGGTGCCGGCGATGATCTTGGCCGCGGCGTCGACGTCGTTGGCGTTGAGATCCTTCATCTTCTTCTCCGCGATCTGCCGAAGCTGAGCCTGGGTGATGCGGGCGACCTTGTCGCGGTGAGGCTCGGCCGAGCCCTTCTCGAGCGACAGCGCCTGCTTGATGAGCACGGCGGCCGGCGGGCTCTTGGTCACGAACGTGAACGAGCGGTCCTCGTAGACGGTGATGACCACGGGGATGACCGTGCCCGTATCGGACTGCGTCTGGGCGTTGAACGCCTTGACGAACTCCATGATGTTGACCCCGTGCTGGCCGAGTGCCGGGCCGACCGGCGGCGCCGGGCTGGCCTGGCCGCCCACGGCCTGGAGCTTGATCTGCGTCAGAACTTTCTTTGCCATGAAATCCCTAGACCTTCTTGACCTGATCGAACCCGACCTCGACGGGCGTCTCGCGCCCGAAGATCGAGACGAGCACCTTGAGCCGCTGGGCGTCCTCGTTGACCTCGGAGATCTCGCCCGAGAAGTCCGACAGCGGACCGGACACGACCTTGACCGACTCGCCGATCGAGAACTGGGCCTTGGTGCGCGGACGCTCGGCCCTCTCCTTGTGGAGCAGGCGGTTGACCTCCTCCTGGGTCAGCGGCACCGGCTCGTTGGAGGCGCCCACGAAGCCGGTCACGCCAGGCGTGCCCTTGACCAGTGACCAGGAGTCCTCGTTGAGGTCCATGTTCACGAGCACGTAGCCGGGCATCGTGCGCTTCTCGACCGTCACCTTCTGGTTGTCCTTCATCTCGGACACGGACTCGGTCGGCACGACGATCTGGCGTACGGCACGCTGCTGCCCGAGCGACACGACGCGGTGCTCGAGGTTGTGCTTGACCTTGTTCTCGTGGCCGGAATATGTGTTGACTACGTACCAGCGAAACATGCTCTGTCCTCTGCAGGGCCTATCAGCCCGCGCGTGTGACGATATCGTGCGCGCACCCGCGCGCGCCTGTCGGTAACGAGTCCTACTTCAAGACGTAGGTCATGATCTTGCCGGCGGCCCAGTCGGCAACGCCGAGGAACACCCCGGCCACGATCACGAACCCGATGACCACGCCCGTCGCCTGCATGACCTGACGACGATCAGGCCACTGTACTCGTTGCAACTCCGCCCAGCTTCCGCGCAGGAAGCCCATGAGCCGCGTGACCACCGGCTCGCGGTGAGCCGGCGCCGCGCCGCCCGGCACAGCGAGCTCGCGCCCGCCGCCACCGTTCCCCCCGCCGGGGGGGCCGACCTCCGAGCCGGAGCCCGCATCGCCGTCGCCACCCGTGGCCAGCTCGTCGAGCTCCTCCTCGTCCTCGGCCGAGTCGAATTCCTCCGAGAGGTCGGGCTGCGCGGCCGCGAGCTGCGCCGCGACGAGCTCGGCATCAGGCGAGGCGTGCTCGAGCGGATCGGGGGCGTCGTTCTCGCCGCCCGAGGCACCGAGCGGACGCTCGACGGGGCGCGCGCCAACCGGCTGGGTACGACGCCGTTGATTCGCGCGTTTACGGTTGCGAGCCACGGAGGATCCCGGGTGCGCTCAGCGCGTCTCGCGGTGAGCGGTGTGGCGCTTACACCAGCGGCAGTACTTGCGCAGCTGAAGCCGCTCAGGGTTGTTCCGCTTGCTCTTGTTCGTCTGATAATTCCGGCGCTTGCACTCCTCGCAGGCGAGGGTGGCAGCAATCCGGACATCGCCACGGGCCATTGCGCGCTTCCCGTAGTGGGTTTGCAGGATCCGGTCGCCGGCTACGAGGCGTGCTGACGCACGCCATCCGGCGCCGTCGCCCAGTGTAGCCGAGCCACCGCGCTTGCGGCTCGCGCGCGAGACACAGCCAGGGGCCAAGAGGCTTGGGGAACAAGGCTCACGTCCGCCGTACCGCCCGGTCCGGTTTGCGGCAAACTACGGAGGCTGATATCCATGGCTTCGGATAGCGTGCCACCGCTTTTCTGTGATTGGATGCACAAAGTCGAGGAGGGGGTCGCGTGAGGTACTCGGCAATGCTCAGCAGAATGAGCCGTCGTCGGCTGGCGCAGGGAATCTCTGCGCTGGTACTCGCAACCGCGGCCTTGGCCATCGGGCTCGTGCCGACGAGCGCGGGCACCACGCAGCTCAACGTCACCGCCGACCAGGGACTCTTTCCGGCGTTCAACCCCGCCATCCACGATTACGTGATCCGCTGCACCGGCGCACCGGTCCAGCTCACCGCCACGATCCCGTTCAGCTACGGGGTGAGCGTCGACGGCTCGCCGCTCCTGCCCAGCTCCTTCACGCGGAGCGTGCCGCTGTCGACCGGACAGGAGTTCTCCTTCAGCGTCCGGCACAGCGAGGTCACGACCCCGTATTACGTGCGCTGCCTGCCCCGAGACTTCACCAGTTACACGTTCACGCCCGAGGGCTCCGCCCCGTACGGGATGTTCACCATCGACGGGGCGCTCGGCGACTACACCGCGATCTTTGACTCCAACGGCGTGCCCATCTGGTGGATGCGCACGAGCGCCGGCGCCGCCGACTCGCAGGTTTTGACGGACGGGACCTACGGCTTCTACGACCAAGGTGCGGGGCTCGACGAGATCTACTCGCTGAGCGCGCAGCCGATCCGGTCCCTCACGGCCGAAAACGGCACGACCGACCAGCACGAGCTGCTCCTGCTCGAGAACGGCGACTACATCATCGACTCCTACGTGCAGCGCTCCGGCGTCGACCTGAGCCAGTTCGGCGGCCCGAGCAACACGACCGTGCTCGACGGCGAGGCCGAGGAGATCACCAAGAGCGGGCAGGTCGTGTGGGTGTGGAACAGCGGCCAGCACACGGCGCTGAGCGACTTCCCTCAGGCTTGGTACAACCGCCAGGCGAGCTTCGGCGCGCCGTACGACATCTTCCACCTCAACGCGGTCGCCCCGCGCGGCTCGGTGGTCATGATCTCCTCGCGCCACAGTGATGCGCTCTACGGCATCGACAAGACCACCGGCAACATCCTGTGGAAACTCGGCGGCACGACCCGGCCCGAGAGCCTGACCGTGGTCGGCGACCCGCAGGGGAGCTATCCGTTCGGTGGCCAGCACGACGCCCGCTGGCTTCCCGACGGCTCGCTCACCGTGCACGACAACAACTTCGGCCAGCCTTTCGTCCCTCGGGTCGTGCACTTCTCGATCAACCCGACGAACCACACGGCGACGTACCTCGATTCCTTCTCGGATCCGTCCGTGACGAGCGCGCTGTGCTGCGGGTCGGCCCGCCGGCTCTCCAGCGGGGACACGCTCGTGAGCTGGGGGTACAACCCGCTCGTCGCCGAGTACGACGCGAGCGGCCGTCAGCTGTTCGCGCTGAAGTGGGGCGCGAGCTTCAGCTACCGCGCGATCCCGGTGCCGCCGCAGGTGTCGGTCACCCAGCTGCGCGCCGGCATGGACACGCAGTACCAGCGCCCCGTGGGCGGCGCCTCGAAGCTCCCCGGAGCCAGCTTCACGTCCTCGGCCTCGAAGACGAGCGTGGGCGCGCCGATCAGCCTGAGCGGGTCGGCCAACACGCTCGGCGCAGCCGGGCCTGCCTCCTACAGGTGGGATTTCGGCGACGGCCATTCGGCCTCCGGCGCGCACACCTCGCACAGCTACCGGCACCCGGGCGTGTACCTCGTTCGCCTGAGCGTGCGAGACGCAGCCGAAGCCACGGTCACCATCGCGCACACAGTCACGGTGCTCGAGGGTGCCGCGGTGGCGCCGCAGGCCCGCTTCGAGGCGTCCGCCACAGCACGGATGGGGCGGGGAACCGCGTTCGACGGCAGCTACAGCCTCGCGCGTCATGCCACCCTGGTGTCCTACCGGTGGCGCTTCGGCGACGGCACGAGCGCATCCGGCGAGATGGTCTCGCACACGTTCCGCCGGGCCGGGAGGTATCGCGTCAGCCTCACCGTCCGCACCTCGGCGGGCAGGTCGAACACGAGAACCGAGACGATCCGGGTGCGGTGAAGGGCGAAGCCGCCCTGGGGACGGCTTCGCTTACGAGCCGACTGGCGCCGAACTCGCGGCGGGCCCAGGACGCCGGCCCATGACGCCGGCCCCTGAGTTACCCAGGAAGCTCGACCGGCGAGAGCTCGAGGGTCAGCCAGCGCTCCGCACGCAGGATTTCGACCTCGAGCCGCCGTCCGATCGCCTCCTCACCGAGGAGCACCTGCACTTCCTCGACGCGCTGAATCGGCGTCCCGTCGAGAGCGACGACCAGGTCCTCGGGCCGGATCCCGGCGCTCTCGGCCGGGCTGCCGGGCACTACCTCGACAACCTCCACCGCTGACTCGCGCCCAAGGCGCACGCGCGCGTGCGGCGGCAGCGGCCGGGGGCCTCCGGCCAGGCCGGCGTAGGCTCGGCGTACCCGGCCGTCGTGCATGAGGGCGCCGACGATCCGCCGCGTGGCGGCGTTGATGGGCACGGCCAGTCCGAGCCCGATGCCCGCGACCGCGGTGTTGATGCCGACGACCGATCCGAAGCTGTCGACGAGCGCGCCGCCGGAGTTGCCCGGATTCAGCGCCGCGTCGGTCTGGATGACGTTGTCGATGTAGCGCAGAGTGCGCCCGGCGCGCGCGGGCAGCGAGCGCCCGAGCGCCGAGACGACGCCTGCGGTCACCGAGCCGGCGAAGCCGTGGGGGTTTCCGATGGCGACGACGAGCTGCCCCACGCGGAGCGCCTGCGCGTCGCCGAGCTCGGCCGCGATGAGCCCGCCGTCCTGGGCGCGCAGCACGGCGAGATCGGAGAGCCGGTCGATGCCGACGACCTCGAAGGCGAGCTCGCGTCCGTCGAGCAGCGTGGCCCGGCCGCGGCGACCTGAGCCCGCGACGACGTGGGCGGAGGTGAGCAGAAAGCCGTCGGCGGAGAGCGCTACGGCGCTGCCGGCCCCGCGCGTGTGTGGCCGGCCGCCGCGGCCCCGGGCGCTTACCCGGAGGCTGGCCACGCTCGGCGACAGGCGCTCGGCGATCTCCGTGACGACGGTTGAGTACGCATCGAGGGCACGGGCGCTGCGCTCGTCGAGGGTCTCGGTCGTGACGCTCATGACTAGAGCTCCACCGAGAGGGTCAGCTCGTCCGTTCCCCGCACGACGCCGAGGTCGATCGACGTGTCCGCCGGCGAGGCCTCCATCGCCTCGTGGAGGTCATCGATCCGTCCCGTGGGGCGCTCGCCCAGGCGCACGATGAGGTCGCCGCGCAGGACCCCGGCCCGTGAGGCCGGGCTCTCATCCTGAACGCCCCGGACCAGCAGGCCGTCGCGCTCGGGGAGACCAACCGCGCGACGCAGCTCGCGCGCTGCTCGTGGCGGCGCCAGGGCGACGCCGAGTCTCACCCGGCGCGGTGCTTCGCCGCGCCCGAGGGCAGCGACGCGGTCCTGGAGCGTGGCGTCGGCGTGGAGGGCCAGGATGAGGCCGCCGTCGGCGCGCACGGAGTTGATGCCGATGACCCGGCCCTCGAGGTCGAGGAGGGGGCCGCCGGCGGAGCCGCGCGGCAGCGGGGCGGTGTGCTCGAGTGCGCCGCCGATTCGCCTCCCCCGCGGTCCGCGGAAGCTCCGCCCGACCGAGGAGATGAAGCCGACGGTGACCCGCAGTCCGCGTCCGCCGGGATTGGCCAGGGCGAGGACGGCCTGGCCTGGGACGGGCTCCGCGGCTGGGTCGGCCCACTCAAGCGCCTGGGTGTCGCCGGTGTCGGTGTCGATGACGGCGAGGCCGAGGTCGGGATCGACGCCGCTCACGGCGCCCTCGCGCCGGCTGCCGTCGGCGAAGATCACGGCGACCTCGTCCTGACGGAGCGATCGGGAGCTGGTGAGGACGCGGCCGGAGCCGATGACGACGCCGGATCCGGTGCCCCAGCCGCGGCCCAGCCCGACGATCGCCGGACCGCGCTCGGCCGCGGCACTCTGAAGCGTGTCTTGGATTTCGCTGATTGCGCTCACTGTGCTCCTCCACTAAGACTTCTTACTTGCATGTGACAAGTTACTATACGAAAAAGTGCGAGCCTTGTCAGAGAGGACGCAGACCGCGCGGCTCGTCGCGGTTCGGCTGCGACGGACGGAGCCAGGGGCAGGCGGGCGGGCGGGCGGGCGGGCGGGCGGGCGGACGGGCGGGCGGGCGTCCATAACACGACAGTCGAGGCCGTTCTTCGCTCGACTGTCGTGGAGAGGCCGGAAAACGGCCCGTCCACATCACTCGACCCTCGCGCGCAGTCGAGTGTCGTGTTTTGGACGCCCGTATGCACGCGCCACGCCCCCGCGCCGCACTCCACAGCCCGATCTCGCGGCCCCCGAATCGCGACGGCCAGATTGCTCGCCCGGCCGCCGCCGGGCCTACGCTTCACCCCAGAGTGAGCACGCCCGAGCCCACCCCACTCGCTACTTTGGCCGATGCGCTCACCGTGGTCGGTGACCGCTGGACGCTGCTCGTCGTCGCCGCGCTCCTCGGCGGGCCGCGCCGCTTCGGCGAGCTCGAGAGCGACGTGACCGGCATCGCGCCCAACGTGCTCACGCAGCGCCTGCGTCATCTCGAGGGCCACGGCCTCGTCATCGCGCGGCCCTACTCGCGCCGGCCGCCGCGCGTCGTCTACGAGCTGAGCGAGTCGGGGCGGGCGCTCGCGGCGCCGCTACGGCTTCTGGCCGGCTGGGGCGCGACGCGGAGCGGCGGCGCGGGCGCGCCGCGGCATGCCGCCTGCGGCACGCCCATGGAGGTCCGCTGGTGGTGC
Organism: uncultured Solirubrobacterales bacterium; assembly: GCA_963795525.1. GTDB lineage: Bacteria > Actinomycetota > Thermoleophilia > Solirubrobacterales > Solirubrobacteraceae > Palsa-465. Next base: position 310,160 of record CAWCIA010000003.1, on the reverse strand, counting down.
CCGGTGTGCGAGGAGGCCGTGCCCGAGAGCGCTATCGAGGAGGACCCTGGCGAGGAGCTTCATTTCGCCTGAGGCGGCCCCGCCCGGCGCACATGAGAACGCCCTGAATGAGACGTAAGGCCAGGGAAAGCCACGTGCGGCGACAATTCCCCGCGTGCTTCGCCTCCTGGGGATCGCGATCTCGATCGGACTGGCCGATTCATTGAATCCGACGACGATCGGTCCCGCGCTGTACCTCGCCTCGGGCGAGCGCGCGCGCGAGCGCGTCATCGAGTTCACCCTGGCCGTGTTCTTCGTCTACCTGGCCGGTGGCGTGGTTATCGCGCTCGGCCCCGGGCAGCTCCTCATCTCGCTCATCCCCCACCCCCATCACCGGCTCGCGTACGGCATCGAGCTCGGCGCCGGCCTGTGCATGCTCTTCGCCGCGTCGCTGCTCTGGCGCCACCGGGCGCGGCTGGCCGACCGGGAGGCTGGCGACTTCGACGCCAAGGGCCGCTCCAGCTGGATGCTCGGGGCGACGATCACCGCGATCGAGCTGCCCACGGCATTTCCCTACTTCGCCGTGATCGCCGCGGTCGTCGGCGCCGACGTCTCCGCGCCTCGGGCGGTCATGCTCCTCGTCGTCTTCAACTTCTGCTTCGTGCTCCCGCTGCTGGGCATCCTGGCCACGCTGACCTTCGCCGGCGATCGTGCCGCGGCACGCCTCACGCGCGGACGAGACATCCTCCAGGCTCACTGGCCGACGATCCTCGCCGTGCTCGGCGTCATCGCCGGCGTGTTCGTCATCCTCCTCGGCGCCACCGGGCTCGGGAGCTCGCCCCACAACGACGTCGGTCAGCTCCTGCACCGCATCCGCCACCACCTCATCCACCCCCTCAAGTGACGTAGCGTCCGGCCGCGAGCCGGAGCATATGATCGGCGCCATGTCGATCGCGCTGCCCGAGACCGAGCCGTTCGACCCCATCGCGCTCGGCCGGCTCCTCGACGGCCGCTACGCCGATGTGCGCCGGCAGATCCGCGAGCTGATGTGCCGTGAGGACTTCGCCCCGGTCATCGGCCTGCCCACCCCCGAGTACCGCGAGCGGGTCATGGGCTGGGCGCGGACGATGGCGGCCGAGGCCCGCACGGCGCCCGGCTTCCCGAAGGCGCATGGCGGCGAGGGCGACCCCGGCGCGAATGTGGCGTCGTTTGAGACGATCGCCTTCGGCGACCTGTCGCTGCTGGTCAAGTTCGGCGTCCAGTTCGGGCTGTGGGGCGGCGCCGTCCAGCAGCTCGGTACCGAGCGCCATCACGAGCGCTACCTCCGCAAGATCGCCTCGCTCGAGCTCCCGGGCTGCTTCGCCATGACCGAGGCGGCCCACGGCTCGGACGTCCAGCACCTCGGCACGACCGCGACCTTCGACCGGGAGACCGACGAGTTCGTCATCCACACGCCGACCGACGCCGCATGCAAGGAGTACATCGGCAACGCGGCCTGCCACGGGCGCTTGGCGGCCGTGTTCGCTCAGCTCGTCGTCGGCGCCGAGTCCCACGGCGTGCACGCCCTCGTGGTCGAGCTCCGCGACGAGGACGGCACGGTGCGTGAGGGCATCCGCATCGAGGACTGCGGCGAGAAGATGGGCCTGAACGGGGTCGATAACGGACGCATCTGGTTCGACGAGGTCCGCGTGCCGCGCGAGGCCCTGCTCAACCGCTACGGCGACGTCAGCGCCGAGGGCGAGTACTCGAGTCCGATCGAGAAGCCGGGTCAGCGGTTCTTCACGATGCTCGGGACGCTCGTCCAGGGCAGAGTGTGCATCTCCGGCGCCTCCGTCTCGGCCGCCAAGACCGCGCTGACCATCGCCGTGCGCTACGGCCTCCGGCGGCGCCAGTTCGGGCCGAGCGAGGACGAGGAGGTGCTCATCCTCGACTACCGGACCCATCAGCGCCGGCTCATGCCCCTGCTCGCCAAGACGTACGCCCTGCACTTCGCGCAGGAGGCGCTGCTCGAGAAGTTCCACCACGTGTTCAGCGACGAGGACGTCGAGGAACGCGAGCGCCGGGAGCTCGAGACGCTGGCGGCGGGCATGAAGGCGAGCGCCTCCTGGCACGCCACGACAACGATCCAGACCGCGCGGGAATGCTGCGGCGGCGCGGGATACATGAGCGTGAACCGGTTCGCCGCGCTCAAGGCCGACACCGATGTCTTCACAACGTTCGAGGGCGACAACACCATCCTCATGATGCTCGTGGCCAAGGGCGTGCTCACGGACTACCGCGATCACTTCAACGACCTCAATCCGCGAGAGACCGTGACCTTCGTGGCCGAGCAGGCCGTGGAGACGATCATCGAGCGGCTGTTCGCCCGTCAGATCCTCCAGGTCATCGGCGACTTCGTGAGCCGGGGCGACGACGAGGAGTCACTGAGCGACCGGGTGTACCAGCTCGACCTCTTCCGCTGGCGTGAGGGCCACATAACGGCGGGCGTCGCTCAGCGCTTTCGCCGCGGACTCTCCGACGGCCACGATCCGTTCGAGGTGTTCCGGGCCGTTCAGAACCACGCGGCCGATGCGGCCCGCGCCCACCTCGACCGGGTGCTGCTCGAGTCCTTCGCCACCGCGATCGAGGATTGTGAGGACGAGGGGCTGCGTGGAGTCCTCAGCCGTCTGTGCGATCTCTACGCGCTCGCCAACCTCGAAGCCGACCGGGGCTTCTTTCAGGAGCACGGGCGGCTGACCGGTCCCCGCTGCAAGGCGATCACGCGCGAGGTCAATCGTCTGTGCAACGAGATCCGGACCCAGGCGGGCGAGCTCGTAGATGCCTTCGGGATCCCCGACCAGGTGCTCGGAGCGCCGATCGGAAGGGCCGAAGCCGCTGTTCGCAATGCGCACGCCTGAATCGCCTGCCGAACGCACGGCTTGTGGAATGGAGGAAGGCCCAAGGCTCCATCAAACCTCCATCCGCTTTAAAGTGCCGCTAATTGCGAGACGATTCGGCCCCATGGGACCCCTCGCCCGACGACACGCGCTTCAACGGCTTTTAGCCCGGCGTGTCGAGGAGGGCAGAACGGCCCCGGTGAGCGTGGATCTCCGGGACCGGCGCGCGTGATCGCCACTGAGCCGCGACACCCCGCGACCGTCCAGGCCACCCAGCGAACGCTGAGCCGCGCCATGGACCTCACCGGTCTCGCGTGCGGGGCTGTCTACGCCGTGCACGACGACGGCACCGTCTCCCTCGGCGCGCATGCCGGCTTCCGCGACCGCGATCTCCTCACGGATTTCTTTGGCCATCCCGACCTGCTCGCCCAGACGCTCTCGCTCGCCGCGGGCCGGATCATGCGCCTCGGCAGCGTCGGCCTCGACCTCGCCCGCGCCCGCTCGGTGCGGGCCCGGGCCGGGCTCTCGTTCCTGCTCGTCGTGCCCATGCACAATGCGGGAGCGCCTGACGGGATTGTCGTCCTCGGGGCTCCCCCAACCTCGGGCCGGATGCCCTTCCGGCGCACTGGGCACACCGAGCGCGTGAGTGGCTATTGCCGACTGCTCGCCATGGCTGCGGGCATGACGTTTCGCGAGAGCGATCTCATCGGCCGCGCCGCCGCCCTGCACGATGTCGGCAAGCTGACCATCCCCGAGGAAATCCTCGGCAAGCCGGGGCCGCTCGAGCCCTCCGAGCGCCGCTTCGTCGAGCGCCACGCCGAGTACGGTCGCCGGATCCTCGGCGGCCAACCCCACCCGCTCTGCGACCTCGCCGCCGAGATTGCCTGGACCCACCACGAGCGCTGGGACGGGACCGGCTATCCCCGCCGCCTGCGCGGCGAGGAGATTCCGTTCGCCGGGCGGATCGCCGCCATCGCCGACGTCTTCGACGCGCTGACCACCGATCGCCCGTACCGCCCGGCCATGGGGATGCGGCCGGCAATCGAGCTCATGGCGGCCGGCGCCGGATCGCATTTCGACCCGCGGCTGCTGCGGCTGTTCGTCGAGTCGCTCCCCCGCCCGCAAATCCCGCGGAGTCACAACCCGGCCGTCGCGCACGCGCGCCTGGCCGGAGCCTTCGCCTGACCCCTCGCCCGAGCGCGCCGTCCCGCGCTCGGGCGGTCAGGCGGCCAGCGCGACCTCGGGAGCCGTCGCGGCCACCGGGGCCGAGAACTCGATCCCCTCGTCGTCGAGCTCGCCCCGCCGGAGCATCCGGACGTCGCGGCGATAGTTCTGGTGCAGGCGCCAGGGAAGGCGGTCGCCCTGCTTGGGCAGCCACTCCGTCGCCCGCAGGACGTAGCCCGAGCTCAGATCCAGCAGCGGCAGCCGCTCCACCGAGGCGTCCGGCTCGACGGGAAGGCACCGCGTATACCCGTGGGCGGCCATGTGGCTCAACAAGCGGCACACATAGTCGCTGACCAGGTCGCACTTCAGCGTCCACGAGGCGTTCGTGTAGCCGAGCGCGAGGGTGAAGTTGGGCACGCCGCTGAGCATCATGCCCTTGTAGGCGACGCGCGAGGACACGTCGACCGGCGTTCCGTCGACGGCGAGCTCGGTGCCTCCGAAGAGCTGGAGGTTGAGGCCTGTGGCCGTCACGACGATGTCGGCCTCGATCTCGCGCCCCGAGGCGAGCTCGAGGCCCCGCTCGGTGAACGTGGCGATACGGTCGGTGACGATCGAGGCCCGGCCGGAGGACAACGTCTGGAAGAGATCGCCGTCCGGTACGAGACACAGGCGCTGGTCCCAGGGGTTGTAGCGGGGTGTGAAGTGAGTGTCGATGTCGAAGTCCGCGGGCAGGCTGGCCTCGGTCCACTTGCGGATCATGCGCTTGACCGCCTCGGGGCGCCGGCGGCTCAGCCGGTAGAAGAAGGAGGCGCGCAGCACGTTCTTCCAGCGCACGACCGTGTAGGCGAGTCCGGCGGGCAGCCAGCGCCGCAGCGCGCCGGCCACGGCGTCGCGCGCCGGCAGCGAGATGACGTAGCTGGGAGAGCGCTGGAGCATGGTCACGTGCTCGGCCCGGTCGGCCATGGCCGGCACGAGCGTCACCGCGGTCGCGCCGCTGCCGATGATCAGCACGCGCTTGCCCGCGTAGTCGAGATCTTCGGGCCAATGCTGGGGGTGGACGATCTGACCCTCGAAGCGCTCCACGCCGGGGAGCTCGGGGGTGAAGCCCTCGGCGTAGCTGTAGTAGCCGGAGCACATGTGCAGGAAGGAGCACGTCATCTCGACGCGCTCGCCGGTGTCGCCGCGCGCCACCTCGACATGCCACGAGGCGGTCGCAGTCCGCCACTCCGCGCGGACGACGCGGTGGTGGTAGCGGATGGCCGAGTCGACGCCGTACTCGCGCGCGGTCTCGCGAATGTAGTTGCGGATCGAGTCACCATCGGCGATCGCCTTGGCCTCGCGCCACGGCTTGAAGGCGTAGCCGAGCGTGTACATGTCGGAGTCCGAGCGGACGCCGGGATAGCGGAAGAGGTCCCACGTCCCACCGATGGCATCGCGCGCCTCGAGGATGGCGAACGACCGCTGCGGGCACTTCATGCGCAGCTGGCAGGCGGCGCCAATGCCGGAGAGCCCGGCGCCGACGATGAGCACGTCATGGTGTTCTGTGGGCATTCGCTGGCCTTGAGCTCGGAAGTTTCCTTCAACCGCGAGATGCTTCGCGTAAGCTGCTGCAAGAACATGGTACCCATGAGTACCAGAGGAATGCAACCAGCGGAAGGACGGACATGAGAGACCCCCGACCGGCGCCCCTCGCCGGGCGCACCGTCGTCGTCACCGGGGCCGGCTCGGGCATCGGGCGCGCGCTCGCCCAGCGGCTCTCAGCCGCAGGCTGCCCGGTGGCTGCCATCGACGTCGGCGCCGATGCCCTGGCGGAGACCGAATCCCTGCTCAGCGGCCCTTCGCTCATCCGCACACTCGACGTCCGCGACCGGCAGGGTCAGCTCGCCTTTGCCGCCGAGGTCACCGAGTGGTCCCCCAAGCCGATCGGCGCGGTGTTCAACAACGCGGGCGTGGCCATGACCGCGACCGTGGCGACGGTGCCGCCGGAGGACCACGAGTGGCTCATCGGCGTCAATTTCGACGGGGTGGTCAACGGCACGCGAGCCTTCCTGCCGATCCTGCTCGGCCAGGGCTCGGGGACGATCGTCAACACCTCGAGCGTCTTCGGCCTCGTCGGCATCCCCTTCCAGAGCGCCTACTGCGCCTCGAAGTTCGCCGTCCGCGGGTTCACCGACTCGCTCCGGCACGAGCTTCGCGGGACGGGCGTCCGGGCGGCGACCGTCCATCCCGGCGGGATCAAGACGAACATCGCCCGCAGCGCCAAGGTGCACGAGGACCCGCGCGGGCTCGGCCGCAGCCGCGAGGAGCTCGCGGGCGAGTTCGAGGCCATCGTGCGCACGACCCCCGAGCGCGCGGCCGAGATCATCCACCGCGGCGTCGACGCCGGGAAGGCCCGCATCCTCGTGGGCCCGGACGCTTACCTGTTCGACGTCCTCGCGCGGATCACCCCGACCCACTGCTACCGGCTGCTCGAGCCGCTCGAGCTGCTCGCCGCCCGGTGGGGAAGTCATGCCCCGGGCCGGCGTTCGCTTCGTCTGCAACGGATCGGGCCGGAGGGGTGAATCGCGCTGCGCCGCTCCGCCGAGGGCGAACTAGCGCTCGGGCCCGAGCACACGCTTGATCACGTCCTTGGCCACCGAGGCCACCGTGGACAGCGGCTCGCCGCGCTCGACCGCGTGGATGACGAGCTCGTTGAGGCCGCCCACGAGCATGACCGCGGTCTCCAGTGACGGCTCGCGCACGCCGGCGTTGCGCATCCGCGCCGAGCGCGCGAGCGTGACCATGAGCTCGGCATAGCGCTCGATGCCCTCGCGCTGCACGGCCGCGCCGCGCAGTCCGAGGGCGGGCAGCTCCCGCGAGATCGTCGCCGTCACCGCCGGGTCGTCCTCGAGGGCGTGGAGGTAGGCATCGACCGCCTGATCGATCTGCGTGTCCCACGGGGCATCGAAGTCGATCGCCTCGGCGATCGTGGCCAGCAGCTGAGTCGTGGCCTCGCGGACGAGCTCGACGAAGCACGACTCCTTGTCGGTGAAGCACTCGTAGAACGTGCGCCGTGAGGTGCGGGCGAGGCGCACGATGTCGGCGATCTGGGTGGCCCGCAGGCCGCGCTCGCGGATCGAGCCGGCGAGCGCCTCGAGCAGACGTGCCCGATGCTGATGCTCGGCCGGGGGCCGTTCGGTCGTGCTCATCGCCCTGGGGACGGTAGCGGCGGGGACGGGGGCGGCGAGGGCGGCGGGGACGGCGGCGGCGGGGACGGCGGCGGCGGGAGCGGGGGCGGCGAGGACGGCGGGGGCGGGGGCTGCGTGCCGCCGCCGGGGCGCTCGCCGGCGATCAGGAGCACGGCGCAGCTGGCGTGGTCGACGACGAAGCGCGTGCGCGGCCCGAGGCTGCGAGGTCCGGCGCCGGGTGCCCCGTCTCGGGCGAGGACGAGCAGGTCGACGCCGTCGGTGGCAGCGAGGACCTCGCGCTCGACGCGCCCGCGGCGCGCGAGGAGCTCCGCCCCGCGGCCCAGACGCGAGCGTGCCGCGCTGAGCAGAGCACGCGCCTCCGCGTCGGAGATCGCGCGCAGGGCCGGCTCGCGGTGGTGCGGTGCCCGCCGCCCGAGCAGGCCGGCTCGCGCTCCGACGGCGACTCCCTCGACGTCGCCCGGGGCGACGTGGACCAGCGTGATGTCGGCCGCAGCGGGCAGGAGCTCGCGCCCCTGCTCGATGCAGTTCTCCCACGTCTCTTCGGCAATCCAGACGAGCACCCGCATCAGACCACGTGCAGAGCCAACCACAAGGCGACGGTCGAGGCCACCAGCACGCTCGGCACGGAGATCGCCCCCAGGCGCAGGAACTCGAGCGCGTCGGTGTCCTCGGCGTGGGCGTGGACGACGCGCCGCCAGAGCAGCGTGGCCAACGAGCCGACATAGGTCAGATTCGGCCCGACGCCCACGCCGATGAGCATGGCGAGAACTGCGCCATGGCCCACGGCCGCGACGACGGGCAGGAGCACGAGCGTGGCCGGCAGGTTGTTCAGCAGGTTGGCCGCGACGGCGCTGAGGGCCGCGATCGCCAGCAGAGCCGGCAGATCGGAGGCGTGCGGGACGAGCGAGTCGATGGCATGGGAAAGCCCGTGAATGCCCGCCGCGCGGACGACGATGCCCAGCCCGAGCACGAAGACGAGGAACCCGGGCTGCAGCGCACCGGCCAGCTCGCGAACGGGCGCGGGCCGGTGCAGCCAGAGCGCAAGTGCGCCTGCCGCCGCGATCCACGCCGGGGCGATGCCGAGGAGCGAGCTCAACCCGAAGCCGGCGAGCGTGAGCGCGAGAACCGCGGCGGGAAAGCGCGGAAGCTTGGAGGCCTCGGCCGCCCCGGAGCGCTGGCGGTCCTCTGCACCCCCCCGCCCCGAGGCCACGAGCTCACGGGCGAACACCCGGGAGAGCACGAGCCACTCGACAGCCAGCGCAGCCAGCCAGGGCACGAGCATGAGCGCGGCAAAACGGGCGAAGGAAAGCCCGCTGGCCTGGAAGGCGAGCAGGTTCGTGAGGTTGGAGACGGGAAGCAGGAGCGAGGCGCTGTTGGCCAGATGGGAGCACGCGTAGACCGGCGGACGCGGGCTGAGCCGCAGCCGGGCCGCGGTGGCGAACACGATCGGCGTGAGCAGCAGGACGGTGGCGTCCAGGCTCAGCACGGCGGTCGTCCCCGCCGCACAGGCGAAAACGAGCGCGAGCAGGCGCCGCGGATTGCCGCGCGCGCCGCGCGCCATCCACGTACCGAGCGCTTGGAACAGGTCCGCCCGCGCGCACCCCTCGGCGAGCACGAGGAGCGCGGCCAAAAAGCCGATCGTCGGCCCGAGCGAGCGCAGCGCGGCATGCGTGTCGTGGCCGTGGAGCACGCCGGTGGCCAGGAGCAATCCGGCCGCGAGACTGGCGACGGCCCACTCCGGCGCCCACTTCGGTCGTGCCACCGCCGCCGCCAGGCACGCCGCAAGGGCCACGAGCGCCGCCGCCTCACTCACGCGCTAGAGGCCCCGCTTCACCGCCGAGTACGGCAGCAGGGCCATCTCGGCGAGCGCCGGCCGGGGATCGTCGCGGCTGAACACCGCTCCGACGTCCGTGCTCAGCAGCGATCGGACCGTCGAGCGCCAGGGAAGCTCACCGCGTGCGACCTGGAGGGCGGCCGTGGGCAGGTCAGTGGCCAGCCGGGTCCAGCTCAGCCCCGGACGGGCGCACCCGGCGTCGGGTGCGGGCAGTCCCAGCTGGTCGGCGTAGAGGTGGTAGGGGAAGTCGACGCCGGCCCGCTGAGCCAGGCCGTGGTACCCCCACGTACGTGGGTTGACGTCGAGCAGCTTGACCGCTCCGTCGCGCGTGTCGTATTTGAATTCGAGCTCGACGAGACCGTAATACCCGATCGCCCGCAGGAAGCGGACGGAGGCGTCGGTCAGCTCCGGGTGCTCGGGCAGCGTGCGCGCGTATGTGCTCGCGCGACCGAAATCCGGCGGATGCTGGCGCAGGCGCTGAGCGGTCATGGCCGCGCGGACCTCGCCGTCCTTGAAGAACGCGCAGAAGGCGAGTTGCGCGTCCCCCGTTCCGGGCACGAGCTCTTGGACGATCACCTCCTCGACGTCGATCAGCTCGACGGCCGCGCGCACCGCGGCCTCGAGGTCGGCCCGGGTGTCGGCCCGCCACGCCTTCCGGCCCGTGGCGTAGAAGAAGCGCTCCTTGATCGCGGGCTTGATGACGTAGGGCGGGTCGCCCGTCACCGTGGCGAGGTCCGTGGCCGCACGCAACGTCCATGTCCGAGGCGCGGCGATGCCAAGCTCCTCGGCCAGGCGGTAGGTGTTGCGCTTGTCCCACGCCCAGCGGACGACCTCCCAGGCGGGCGAGGTGATGCGGTAGTGCCGGCCCAGCTCGGCGCGGTGGCGGGCGATCGCAGCCACGGTCTCGTCGCGGGTGGGATAGAGCAGCCAGCCCTCGAGGCCGTGACGGCGACCGGCGTCGAGCAGAGCGGCCACGGTGGCTCCCTCGGCGCGCAGGTTGCGGACGCGCACGGTGGCTCGGGTATACCGCGAATAGCGCCCGACCGACCACTCGTCGTCGAGGACGACCACGGGCACGCCGCGCCGGCCCAGGCTGCGGATCGTCGCCAGACCCTGGTAGTCCCCGCCGATGACCACCGCTCCGGGCGGGGCGGCTGGACTCACCTCAGTGCGGCGGCGCGCGGGCTGCCCAGCGCGGCGCCAAGCGCCCGGCCGGCGTACCAGCTGCCGGACACGAAGCGCATGATCGGCCCGTAGCTCCAGGCCGCGGGGGCGCCCATGATGTGCAGTCCGGGCACCGAGGTCTCGAGCCCGCGCCCGAGTATGGGGAACCCTCCGGCGAGGCGCATCGACCCGAGGATGTCAGGAGGAAGGAAGTCGTAGCCGCGCACGTCGATCTCATACCCGGTGGCCAGGATGAGGTGGTCGGTGCCGCGGACGGTGCCGTCGGAGAGCTCGAGCGCCAACCCGGCGCCATCCGGTCGGGCCCGGGCGACCGACACCGAGGTGGACACCTGGACAGCGCCGAGGCGCACGCGGACGAAGTGCGAGCAGGCGGGGCGGATCGAGCGCGCGGCGATCCGATCGCGGGCGCGCCGGGGCAGGCAGGCGAGCAGCCTCGGGCGCTCGACGAGCCGGCTGTACCAGAGCGGACCGACGTCCGTCGGCGCGTACACGATCGGGCCGAGCCGGCCGAGAACCTTCTTGACCGAATGCCCGCGCAGCCACACCACGGCATCCGAGCGCGCGAGCACCTCGACGGAGGCGGCACCCGCCTCCTTGATGAGCACGGCGAGCTCGAACGCGCTCTGGCCGGCCCCCACGATGCTCACGCGCGCGCCCGCGAAACCGGCGAGGTCCCGGTGGCGCGAGGAGTGCGAGACGAGGTCGGCCGGGAGGTCGTCGAAGCCGGCGGGGACCCGGGCAAACGGCGCGATCCCGCACGCGAGCACGACGCGCCGGGCGCGCAGGACCGCCCCGTCGTCGAGCTCCAGGGCGAAGCCCGTGTCCGCCCGCCGGAGCGCCCGCACAGTTCGGCGATCGACCTCGGGCGCGACGCAGCCCTGGACCCAGAGGCCGTATGCGATGAAGTCCTCAAGCGGTACCGGCTGCTCAATCGGAGCGCCGCGCTCCTGCCCGTAGCGCGCGAGTGAGAGCGGTCCCCGGTTCTCGATCATGTTCGTGGCGCTCAGGTTCGAGCGCAGCAGCATGCCCTCGGGCATGGTCTTCCAGAAGGACATGGGCTCGCCGAGCACATGAGCCTGGACACCGGCTCGGCGCAGGTGCTCCGCGGCCGAGAGGCCGTGTGGCCCCGCCCCCACGATCGCCACCTCGACATCGTCCCCGGCACGCGCCCGCGCAGGCTCGCCGAGGCGGGGGCTCAACACCACGCGCCGGGCTCCACGAAGAGGATGCGCGCCCGCTCGCCGGCCGGGCCTTCCACCGCCCAGCCGCCGCCGTCGCCCACGATGTGCGAGCCGGCCCGCTGCCTCCACCAGGCGGCGAGCTCGGCGGGCAGCGGCTTCCACGCCGCCCCGTCGTCCGCGTAGCGCTCGAGCAGACGGCGATACGCGTGCAGCGCGTAGGCGTCGACGAGGTAATCGGGGTGGGTGACGAGGAGCGCCATGCCGCCGCGGCGGCGGAGCACCTCGGCCTTGTGCATCCACATTGACTCATCGCGATGATCGAGGATGCGGAACAACGTGTGGTCGTGCGGCATCGAAAGCGGAAGCTCGACGAGGTCCCGATTGAAGAACGGCCACCAACTGCAGCATCCGCCGCGCATGGGCTCGAACGGATCGGTGTCGGGATATGAGGAGTCGTAGTCGAAGCCGAGCTCGGGCATCCACTCCCACTGGCGGTGAGAGGCGGGCGAGCGGAAGCCGACAGCCCCCCAGGCGCGAGCGGCCGCGTGCATGGCCGGGAGACGTTCCCGCAGCCCGGCGAGCGAGGACAGGTCACGCCCGTCGTGGTAGAGGCCATGGACGCCGACCTCGCAGCCCATGGCCTTGAGGTCGCGGACGGTCTCCTGCTTGACGTGGTAGCGACGCGGCACGAAGTTCCAAGAGCTCGCGAAGCCGAACTCGCGCTCCACGGCGAGGACCGGGTCCATCGCGGCCAGGCCGGCCGCCGTCTCGACGTCGTGGGTGAGCACGAGCGCCCATACGTGGCCGTCGGGCCACGGGGACATGTAGGGCACGGCCCGGCCGGTGACGTCCGCGAGGATGGTCAGGAAGAGGTCGAGGAAGTCATGCAACCCGGTCTCGACCGGCCAGCGGGGGAACGGCGTGCGTGCCTGGAGCCGGGCGTACCGACGCCGCATCCAGATCTGCAGCGCGCGTGGGAGCACTCCGCGCACGCGGTAGAAGGTGCGCAACAGCGCGCGGCTGCCGAGCCCGCGGCCGTTGCCGACGACGTGGTCGACGTAGCGCTCGCTCCAGAAGTTGAGGAGCACCTCGTCGGGGTCGAAGGGCAGCAGGACGTCGCCGCTCGCCTCGCGCCAGACCGAGCCCACACGCTCGCCCTGACCGTCGATCACCGCCGCGGTCGGCGACCAGGTGCCCGGCTCGCCGCCGAGGAGCGCCCGTGCCCGGTCGTCGTCGAGGACGCGGGCGCAGAGGGTGATCCCGTCGGGGCCGACGGCCTCGAGCGTGACGAGCCGCGGCCCGTGGTTCAGCTCGAGCCCGCGCGGCCAGAGCACGCGGCCGTGACCGAGTACGCCGATCCACTCGGCCCACACCGGCGTCGACGGTCCCGTCGCCTCGGCCAGGTAGGGCAACCGCAGGTGCTCGGCGACCTCGAGCCGCCGGGTGGCCGCATACCGGACAGGCTGGGCATCCGGTGCCCAAGCGACGGCGGATTCGGTGCTTGCACTCAATGAACTTCTGACCCCCCAACGAGCTCCCGCCTCGCCGGCCCCTACCGGTTGGCATAAGAAGAGTAGCCCACGAAAGCTACGGCTCGTTTTAAGGACAGGTTCAGGTCAGCGATCTGACCGTCAGGGCCTGAGCAGGGGCCCGAAGACGTCGAGCAAGGCGGTGAGGATCTCCTCCCGGTCGTGTCCGCGCGCCCCCGCCAACCAGTCGATGACGAGCCCGTCGGTGGCACCGACGACGGCGATGGCGGCGAGACGACGATCGTGCACGGGGATCGGGGCGGCGCTGGCCAGCGTCTCCATCTGGGCGGCGATCAGGTCGGCATATTCCCCGAGCGCCCGTCGGCGCCGGCGTTCGAGCTCCGGGCTGACGCCGACGACCTCGAAGTAGTTGATGCGGGCCGCGCGCTCGTCGGCGAGCGAGCCATCGAGGAATGCGCGCAGGCCGGCGCCCAAGCGTTCCAGAGGGTCCGGGGACGCGCTCTGCACGGCAGCGACGACCTCGCGAGCCACGGCGGCGACGTGGCGCGTGTAGACCTCGGCGAGCAGCGCTTCCCGTGTGGGGAACTGCTCGTAGAAGTAGCGCGGGTTCAGTCGCGCGGCGGAGCAGATCTGCTCGATCGTGGTCTGCGCGAACCCGCGGGTCCCGAAGAGCTCGAGCCCCGCGTCGAGCAGCCGTTCGCGGCGCTCGGCGCGCCGCTCCTGGAGCGTCTTGCCGCCGTAGCGGCGCGGCGGTGGTGCTTTCGTCATGGTGCCTGTGAGCTGCATTCTGGCAAACGCACTTGACAAATGATCACGGGCCCCGCAAACTGGCAACCTGCCATACCAGATAGCTCTCCGGAGGGCCCGTGTTCGATCTCATCCTCTACGCCATCCCCGTGTTCGTGGCCCTGCTCGCGGTCGAGTGGTTCTCGTTCCGCGAGGCGCGCGACCCCGGGCTGCAGGGTTACGGCGGCCTCGATACAGCGACAAGCTTGGCCATGGGAGCGGGCAACGTGGTCATCAACGCCGGGTGGAAGCTGGCCGTGGTGGCCTGCTACGCCGGCGTCTACGAGGTCACACCGCTGCGCATGCCCTCCGACGCCTGGTGGGCCTGGATGCTCCTGTTCTGCGCCGACGACTTCGCGTTCTACGTCTACCACCGGGTCAGCCACGAAGTGCGCGTGTTCTGGGCCAGTCACGTCGTCCACCACTCCTCCCAGCACTACAACTTCTCCACCGCGCTCCGTCAGCCGTGGGTGCCGATGACGGCCTTCGCCTTCTGGATCCCCCTGGCGGCGGTCGGCTTCAAGCCCTGGATGATCGTTCTCCAGCAGGCGGTCAGTCTGACCTACCAGTTCTTCCTGCACACCGAGCGGGTCCGCCGTCTCCCACGCACCGTCGAGGCCGTCCTCAACACGCCGTCGCACCATCGGGTCCACCACGGCGCGAACCAGATCTATCTCGACCGCAACTACGGCGGCATCCTCATCGTCTGGGATCGCCTCCTCGGCACGTTCCAGGCCGAGACCGAGCCGGTCCGCTACGGGCTGACGAAGAACATCGACACGCACAATCCCCTCAGGGTCGCGGGCCACGAGTACGCCGCGATGTGGGCGCTGGCGCGACGCGCCCGGACCTGGCGCGAACGCGCCGGCGTCGCGTTGCGCGGGCCCGGCTGGGTGCCGCCGAGCGTGGCGACGGCGGCGGTCAGCCGAGTAGCTCCTGCAGCGCAGGCGCGATCTCGGGATGGCGGAAGGCGTATCCGGCGCGCCCGAGCCGGGTGGGCACGGCGCGCTGGCCCGTCGTGACGATCTGCGACATCTCGCCATAGAGCAGCCGGAGCCCGATGGCGGGGACGGGCAGCACGGCTGGGCGGTGCAACGCTCGGCCGAGCGCGCGGGTGAGCTCGCGGTTGGTCACGGGACGCGGCGCGGTGAGGTTGACCGGGCCACGCAGCTCCTCGCGGTCCGTACAGTGGAGCAGGCCGCCGACGACGTCGTCGAGGTGGATCCAGGGGACGTACTGACCACCGCCGGCCACCGGACCGCCGAGCCCGAGGCGGAAGAACGGCAGCATCTGTCCGAGGGCGCCGCCGGAGGGCGAGAGCACGACTCCGGTGCGCGTCGTGCACACGCGCAGGAGCGCGTCCGCCGCGCGCGCCTCCCGCTCCCAGTCGGCCACCACGCCGGCCAGGAAGTCCGCCCCGGGTCCCGCCTCTTCGTCGACCGGCTCCTCGCCGCGCGGGCCGTAGTAACCGGTGGCCGATTGGGAGACGAGCGCCGCCGGACGGTCGCCGGCGGGCAGCCGCTCGATTGCGGCCACGAGCTGGCGCGTCGAAAGCACGCGCGAATCCCGGATCTCATGCTTGACCGTGCTGCTCCAGCGCTGGGCGACCGTCTCGCCGAGGAGGTGGACGACGGCGTCGGCCCCGGCCAGGGCCTCGGCCGGGGGCGGGGCGGTCTTGGGGTCCGGCCAGGCGTGGTGCTCGGCCTCACCGAGCTCCTCTCGGGCGCGCACGGGATCGCGGGACAGCGCCACGACGGTGTCACCGCGCGCCCGCGCCGCCCTGGTCAGCGCACTTCCGATCGTGCCCGTCGCGCCAGTGATCGCTATGCGTGCCATCAGTGCCTCGCCTTTCCTTCGCGGTTCATCGGGGAGCGCGGAACCGCCCCGGGCGCCGATCCGTAGCGCTCGAGCGCCCGCCGGCGCTCGAGCGCATGGTCGACGATCGGCGCGGGATAGTCACGGCCGATGACGCAACCGGCCGCGCGCTGCTCGGCCGAGGTCATCCGCCACGGCTCGAGGAGCCGGGTGTCGGCCACCCCCTCGACCTCGGGCACCCACCGGCGGACATAGCCGCCGTCCGGGTCGAAGCGCCGGCCCTGCAGGGTCGGGTTGTACATCCGGCGGTAGGGCGGCGCGGGATCGGTTCCGACCGAGGCGATCCACTGCCAGTTGCCGTTGTTCTGGGCTGGCTCGCCGTCGAGCAGGAGAGCCTCGAACCAGCGCTCGCCGGCCCGCCAGTCGAGATGGAGGTCCTTAGTCAGGAACGAGCCGACGACGAGCCGCGCGCGGTTGTGCATCCATCCTGTGCGAGCGAGCTGGCGCATCGCCGCATCGACGAGCGGGTAACCCGTCTGCCCGTGCCGCCAGGCCTCGAGGCGGTCCGGTGCGTCATCCCATTCCAGCTCCCGGAAGCGCGGCTGAAACGCGCGCCGGATGTTGTCGGGCCAGTGGAGGAGAACGTGGGCGTAGAAGTCACGCCAGCACAGCTGGCGGATCCAGGCCGACGCGCCCGCGCCCCCCTTCGCGCGTGCGCGCTCCTCGAGCTCGAGCGGCGAGAGGCACCCCCAGCGCAGGTAGGGGCTGAGCTGCGAGGTCCCGCGGCGGCCCAGCCCCTCCTGGCGCTCGGCGTAGTGCTCGATCGGGCCGGCGATCCAGCGGCGCGCCGCTTCGCGCGCGGCCTTCTCGCCCGGCTCGGCAATCGGCTCGGCCACGGAATCGAGGCCGGGCACCCCGAGCCCGTCGACGCTGGGCAGCCGCCCCCGCACCACGTGGCCCGGGAGCGGGGGAAGGCTCCGGGGAGCCCCCTGGCCGGAGCGACGCACCGCTTCACGCCAGGCGTGGGAGAAGGGCGAGAAGACGGTGTACGGGCTGTCCTGCTGGGTGCGCAGGCGGGAGATGTCGACGATGTAGGCGCCGCCGTGCGGCCGCGCCTGGATGCCGGCCCCACGCAGCGCCGCGGTCACCCGCTCGTCACGCGCCCGCGCATAGGGCGAGACATCGCTCGTCCAGAGGACGGCCTCGGCGCGGGTCTCCGAGCCCAGCCCGACAAGCACCCGCGCGGGCGCGCCCTCGCGCACGACCAGTCCGCTCCCCCGCGCCCGCAGCTCCGCATCGAGCGCGCGCAGGCACCCGAGCATGAAGCGCGTACGCGGCGCGGAGGCGAAGCGGCCCCGGAGCAGCGCCGGGTCGAGGACGAAGAGCGGAACGATCCGGTCGTACTCATGGGCGGCGGTCCACAGCGCCGGGTGGTCGTGGATCCGCAGGTCGCGGCGAAACCAGACGATCGCGGATCTCACGCCGGGCGAGGCTCGGGGGGCGGGTTGTGGGTACAGGTCATCGCGGGCACGGGCGGTGGATGCCCCGTTGCAGCCCAACCTACACACATCGTGTAGAAATTCCCCCACGGATGTCTGGAAACGTTCCGAAGGGTCCAGGGCTCAGCATCGGCGACATCGCGGGCCGCAGTGGCGTCGCCGTGGGGACGCTGCGGATGTGGGAGGCCCGGTACGGCTTTCCCGCGCCGGAGAGGCTGCCGAGCGGCCACCGCCGCTACTCGAGCCAAGATCTCGAGAACGTGCGCAACGTGGTCAGAGCGCGCGAGGATGGGCTGCCGCTGGGCATGGCCCTCGAGCGAGCTCGGCGGCTGAGCGATCAGCCGCGCCCGTCCGTCTACGGCGGTCTGCGGGCACGCTTCCCCCACCTCCATCCCCAGCTGCTGGCCAAGCGAGAGCTGGGCCACATCACCCGGGCCATCGAGGACGAATGCTGCACCCGCGCGGTGCAGCCCGTCCTGTTCGGCTGCTTCCAGCAGGAGCGGTTCTACCGCCGCGCGCAGCCCCGCTGGCGTGAGCTCGCACGCACCGCCGAGTGCGCAGTTGTCCTCGCCGAGTTCGCCGCCCTCGCGACCCCTCGGCGAGGACCGGCCGAGGTGCCGATCGCCCCCGACGACCCGATGGTGCGCGAGTGGGTGCTCGTATGCGACGCCGCGGAGCTTCCGGCCTGCCTCGCCGCCTGGGAGCGGCCTCGCGCCGGCGGCCCGCGGCGCTTCGAAACGGTGTGGACGGTCGAGCCGGCCGTGGTCCGCGAGGCCGCGCGGATCTGCTGCGAGCTCATCTCGCGCACGGCGCCCGAGCTCGTCACGGGCATCCGCGAGCGTCTGGCCGACCGGCCGCCTCCGCCCGGCCAGGTGCACCTGCGGGCCGCGGTCGAGCTGGCCACGCGGATCGCCGTCTACGCGACGGGCGCCGCGCGCACGGGCTGACCCCGCCCGGCTGCCCCGGATCTCAGCGCTCGAGCCTGAACTGCGCCACGAGTGAGGTGAGCTCGTCGGCGCTCGTGGCGAGCTCGCTGGCCGAGGCCGCGATCTGCTGCGTCGAGGCACTCGTCTGCTCGGTCGACGCCGACACCTGCTCGGCAGTCGCCGAGGACTCCTCGGCCACGCTGGAGACCTCGGCGATCGTCGTCTGCATCTTCGATGCGGAAGCGGAGATCTGCTGCGCGGCGGCCGCAATCTGTGTGACCCGGCCGGCCATGTCGTCGACCGCCTCGCCAATGCTCACGAACGCCGTGCGGGCCTCCTGGACGACGTCGGCGCCGTCCGAGGTCTTACGCGCGCCGTCCTCGACCACCCGCACTGCCCGGGCCGTCTCGCCCTGGATCGCCCCGATCAGGTCGGCGATCTCGTGCGCGGCGCTCTGGGAGTCCTCGGCCAGCTTGCGCACCTCCTCGGCGACGACGGCGAAGCCGCGCCCCTGCTCGCCCGCTCGGGCCGCCTCGATGGCGGCATTCAAAGCCAGGAGATTCGTCTGCTCGGCGATGCCGGTGATCGTGGCGACGATGTTGCCGATCTGCTCGGACTTGGCCGCGAGTTCGCGGATGGTCGCCGTCACGCCCTCACTCGAGTCGCGCACCGAGCTCATGGCCTCGCTCGCCCGCTCCGCTGCGACGACCCCCTGCTGGGCGGTCTCGCGGGCCTGGGAGGCGACCTCGGCCGTCTGCTCGGCCTGATGGGCGCTGTGGCGCACGGCCGCGGCCATCTCCTCGGCCGCGCGAGCGGCCTCGTCGACGAGCGTGACCTGGCGCTCGGCACCTCGCGCGACATCGCCGATGCCCTGGGCGATCTCACCCGTGGCCCGCCCGGCCTCCTCGGAGGTCACGGCCACCTGCGCGGACGAGCTGCCGACGCGGTCGGCGGCGCCGGAGACGTTCCCGACAAGGCCGCGCAGGCTGGCGATCATCTTGGCGAAGGAGTTGCCCAGAGCGTCACGCTCGGACCGGGGCTCGATTTCGGCGCGGAGGTCGCCGTCGGCGATGAGGCCCGCGGCCGCGACCATGCCGCGGAGGTACTCAACCATGCGCTGGAAGGCCGCGGCGGTGGCGCCGAGCTCGTCGCGCGAGGTCACCTCGATCCGCTGATCGACGTCCCCCTCAGCGATTCCGTCGGCCGCGGCAAGCATCCGGCGGGCACGGACGGACAGCGACCTCGTTGTGACCACGGCGATGGCCAAGCCGATGACGACGGCGAGGATGCCGGTGAGGAACATCGTCGTCGTGGTCGAGGACGCGGTCGAGGCGAAGCTCTTGCTCAGCGTGGCGGCGCTGGCGGCCTCACGCGTCGTGTAGGTGTCGAAGGCGGCCATGAGGGCATCCGAGGCGTCGTTCTGCGAGCCGATGGCCAGCGCGTCCGCAGCCTTGATGCTCCCGGCGCGGACGAGCGCCCACACGCGTGCGTCACCCTGATCGAAGGCCGTGACGGCCGCCTTGATCTCGGTGATCATGCGCCGCTGCGTGGGCGAGGTGGACAGCACGGCCAGGTGGCCCAGCGCCTTCTGGAAGGTCTCACGGTCGGCCAAGTAGTTGCTGCGCTGTCCTGCGCCCGCCGCGACGTAGAGAGTCTCGGAGAAGTGCATGTCGGACACCGCGCCCCGCGCGGCCTGGGCGGCGACCTGGATCGTCTGCTCGGCTTTGGTCTGCGCGTCGCGCGACTTGAGCGTTCCCATCCCGCTGACCGCGAGGACGAGCACGACCCCGAGACCGGCAAAGAGGGTGGCGAAGCTCACGCCGAGCTTCTTGGAAATGGACAGGTCGTGGAAGCGTCCGAGGGGGCCGGCGGTGAACGATCTCATGTGCCTGACCATCGGCCGGGGCAAGGGCGACTTGAGGCCGCCGAGCGGCGAATATCAACCCCGTTGCCGGCATAAGTGGCTTCCGACATTTCCCTACAGTCCGGGACCTGCGACGGCGCGCCATCATCGGCCTCCTCATCGCCTGCCTGGCGGCCGGTTGCGGTGCCACCGAGCACCCTGCGCCGCGCACGAGCACGACGGCGGGAATCCCGGCCGCGATCCTCGCCCAGGCCCGGCCGATCGGCCACGCCCCCCGGTTCCACCCTCCCGCCCGCGGACCGGTGCTCGGGCGCTGCCGCCCCCGCCTGGGTCCGCGGTACGGGGCGCACGTCGAACTGTTCGCGGCCAACCAAGTCGTGCTCATAGCCGCCGGGATCGGGGCCCGCGGCCCCCTGCGGCTTTCCGAGGGCCGGATCGCCGGGGCGCGATGCTACGGGACGGCAGTCACGCTCGAGCCCACCGGCGTGGTCCTCATCCGCGCGGGGACCCGCGTCACGCTGGCCGACGTCTTCCGCTCGTGGGGTGAGCCGCTCACGGCGGAACGCCTCGCCGGCTTCTCCGCCCCCGCGGGGAGCACCGTGCGGCTTTACGTGAACGGGCGACCGCATCCTGGCCCCGTCGGCTCGCTCGTGCTCACACGGCACGCCGAGGTCGTCCTCGAGGTCGGGCCATACGTTCCACCGCACCCCGCGTACACCTTCCCACCGGGGTCCTAGCGGCGTGTGCCACCACCAGAGCTCTTCAGCCTACGCGCGTCGGCGAGAATGGCGCTCCCCATGCCCACCGGAACCGAGATCGAGCGCAAGTTCGTCGTCGAGACGCTCCCCAGCGACCTCGCGCGCCATCCCTCGGACAGCATCGAGCAGGGCTACCTCGCCCTCGACGACGGCGTCGAGGTACGCCTACGGCACTATCGCGGCCATTCGTATCTCACGATCAAGGGCGACGGAGCGGGCTCGCGGCTCGAGGAGGAGATGGAGATCGACCACGCCCGCCTGCGGGCGCTGTGGCCGCTCACCTCGGGTCGACGGATCGAGAAGGTCCGCTACCGGATCCCGGCAGCGGACGGACTGACCATCGAACTCGACGTCTACCGAGGCGCGCTGGCCGGACTCGTCACCGCCGAAGTGGAGTTCGACACCCCCGAGCAGGCGGGGCGCTACGCGCCCCCGGCCTGGCTCGGCCCCGAGGTCACCGACGATCCCCGCTACAAGAACCGTCGCCTGGCCACCGAGGGACTGCCCGGTCCGGGCTAGCCTTCGGTGCGCTTGAGGCGGAGCCCGAACGGGCTCTGCGCGCTCAGGCCCGCGCGGCCCGCGGCGCCGCCCCCGAGGCGGCTGGCGCCCGGCGGGCGAACCACCGTGTCCATCGGCGTCGCGCATTTCGGACAGCAATCGCCACTCGCCCACAGCACCGCCAGCAGCACGCTGGAACGGCAGCTCGGACAGCGGATTCGCACTCGCTCAATCATGCAGCCCTCCATGAGGCTCGACCCGGTGTCCAACTCTGGTCCCCGGCAACCACGCATCGCCGGGCAAGCCCGCGCCGGTGGTCTTCCTCACCCTCGATCCGGCGCCTTGTTAACAGGTGAACACCATATTACCGTGGTTTTCACGATTGACTCGTCCGTAATTTCCCGAAGGTTGCGTTCTTCTGGCTGCAGTGGACGAATGTCCACCCAGCGGCACCCGTCCTGTGACGATGCGAACATATGTTCGTGCCGCCCGAGGCAACCATACTCCACGCCGACCTGGACGCCTTCTACGCCTCGGTCGAGCAGCGGGACGACCCGCGGCTGCGCGGCCGACCCGTGATCGTCGGCGGCGGCGTCGTCCTGGCCGCGAGCTACGAGGCGCGTGCGTTCGGGGTGCGGACGGCAATGGGCGGCGGGCAGGCGCGCCGGCTGTGTCCGCACGCCGCGGTCGTGCGCCCGCGGATGTCGGCCTACAGCGAGGCGAGCCGGGCCGTGTTCGCCCTCTTCGAGAACACCGCCCCGCACGTCGAGGCGCTGTCGATCGACGAGGCCTTCCTCGACGTCCGCGGACTCGCCCACATCTCGGGCACGCCGGTCGACATCGCCACGCGCCTGCGGCGCGAGGTGCGCGCGCAGGTCGGGCTCCCGATCACGGTCGGCGTGGCCCGGACGAAGTTTCTCGCCAAGGTGGCCAGCGGCGTCGGGAAGCCCGACGGCCTCCTCGTCGTCGCCCCCGGCGAGGAGCTGGCGTTCCTCCATCCCCTCCCGGTCGAGCGGATCTGGGGCATCGGGCGGGTCACCGCGGCCAAGCTCCACGCCCGCGGAATCACCAGCGTGGGCGAGATGGCCGAGCTCGGCGAGGCGGCGCTCGTGACACTGCTCGGCCGCGCGATCGGCCGGCACGTTCACGCGCTCGCGCACAATCGCGATCCGCGGCCGGTGCAGACACGCCGCCGCCGGCGGTCGATCGGTGCCCAGCGGGCCCTCGGCCGCCGGGGACGCTCGGCCGAGAACGTCGCCGCGACGCTCCTCACCCTCGTGGACCGGGTGACCCGGCGGCTGCGGGCGGCGCACCGGGTCTGCCGCACGGTCGTGCTGCGCCTGCGCTTTGAGGACTACGGTCGCGCGACTCGCTCCTACACGATGGCCGAGGCCACGGCGCACACTCCGACGATCCTGACCACCGCCAACGGGCTGCTCCGCCTCACCCAGCCGACGATCCAGCGCCGGGGGCTGACGCTCATCGGCGTCGCCCTGACCAACCTGAATGACGCTGACCACGTCCAGCTGACCCTGCCCTTCGAGCGTTTGCGCGAGCTCGACGCGACCCTCGACCGGATCCGGGACCGCTACGGCTCCACGGCGATCACCCGGGGCGTGCTCGTCGGCCGCGATCCGGGACCCTGGGTGCCGCTGCTCCCCGATTGATCTGGGCATGATGTCGCCATGCCCACAGAGATCTCCCTGCCCGGCGTCGTCGTGATCGAGCACACCTTTGAGGTCCCGCTCGACCACGAGCGCCCCGATGGCGAGCGCATCACCGTGTTCGCGCGAGAGCTTGCGGACCCCGAGGGGCGTGATCGGCCCTTCCTCGTCTACCTCCAGGGCGGCCCCGGCTTCGAGGCCCCCCGTCCCACCCGCCGGCCCAGCTCGCCCGGCTGGCTCGATCGGGCCCTGTCGGAGTTTCGTGTGCTCATGCTCGATCAGCGGGGTACGGGACGCTCGACCCCGGTGGGGCGCCTGGCCGGGATGACGCCCGAGGAGCAGGCTGACTATCTGGCGTCCTTCCGCGCCGACGCGATCGTCCGGGACGCGGAATGGATCCGGCGTGCGCTCGGCGTCGAGCGCTGGAGCGTGCTCGGGCAGAGCTTCGGGGGAATGTGCGTGGTCACCTACCTCTCCCTGGCACCCGAGGGGCTGCGCGAGGCCCTCATCACCGGCGGCATCCCGCCCCTGGGCGCCCGCGCCGACGAGGTCTACGAGCGGACCTACGCCCGGGTCCTCGAGCGCAACCGGCGCTACTTCAAGCGTTACCCGGGCGACCGTACGCGTCTCGAGGAGCTGTCCCGATACGTCGAGGATGTCGGGGTCGAGCTGCCGAGCGGGGACCGCCTGACCTGGCGGCGCTTCCGGCAGGTCGGCCGCGGTCTGGGCATGTCCGGCGGTGCCGAGCAGATCCACTATCTCATCGAGCTCCCCCCGGATTCCCCGGGCTTCCGCCACGACGCCGAGGCGGCGGGGGAGTTCAGCCGCAACCCGCTCTACGCCATTCTCCACGAGGCAGGCTGGGCCGACGGTGGCACGACCAACTGGTCAGCGCAGCGCATGCTCCCAACCCAGTTCGAGCAGCCGCATCTGATGACCGGCGAGCACGTGTATCCGTGGATGTTCGAGGACTACGGCGAACTCGCGCCGCTACGCGAGGCGGCCGAGCTGCTGGCCGTCCGCGAGTGGCCCCGCCTCTACGACCCGGCCGTGCTCGCCGCCAACGAGATCCCTACGGCGGCGATCATCTATGCCGAGGACATGTACCTCGAGCGCGTTTTCTCGGAGGAGACGGCGGCGCACATCCGCGGCGCGCAGATCTGGCTGACGAACGAGTACGACCACAACGGGCTGCGCGTCGACGGACCCCACATCCTCGGCCGCCTGCTCGATCTCGTGCGCGGGCGGGCCTGACTGCGCGGGCGGAGGGAGCGCGGCGCTCAGCCCACCGGGAGGAGCCCGAGCTCGTGCGCCAGGCCGGCGGCATCCACTCGCCGCTTGGCCCCCAGCTTGCGCAGGATGTTCGAGACGTGCACCCCGGCCGTGCTCGGGCTGATGTACAGCGTGGCCGCGATCTCGCGGTTGGTGTCGCCCTGGCTCAAAAGCTCGAGCACGGCCAGCTCGCGGCTCGTGAGGATCGGTGCCGCCCGGGACGTCGACTCGCTGGCCGCCCCGGTCAGCTCGTCAAGCGCGTTGAGTGCCGTCTCGACCGCCCCGTCGAGCTCCCAGGCCTGTCCCTGCGCCCACGCGGCATCAAAGGCCGCGCGACCGACCCGGCTCTGGGTGCGCGTGAGCGCGGCGTCACGATCCGGGCGCTCAGCCGGCGGGATCGGGGCTCCGAGGACCCCCCGCAGTCGGTCGACATACCCGAGCAGCGCGGCCGCCGTGCGCGGCGCCCGACGGCTGAGCATCGCCCCGCTGACCTCCTCGAGCACGCTCGCCGTGCGCCAGCGGTCTCCCAGCTGATGGTGGATGATCAGCGCGTCGCGGAGCATCTGGGCCTGGTCGGTGACGCTGCCGCGACCGAGGCGCATGGCGATGGCCAGTTCGTGCAGCGACCACGCGATCCCCTCCTGAAAGCCGATCCGGCGCGAGATGCCGAGCGCCTCCTCGAGGTGCTCGCGGGCCCGGCCGAGGTCTCCGGCGTAGATCGCCGCCGCCCCGAGATTGACCAGCGTCGCCGCGGTCTCCTGAACCCGCCCCACGCGACGGAACGCGCTGAGCGCGACCGCGCAGTGCGAATCCGCGCTCGCGCTGTCGCCCCGCAGCCAGGCGACGAATCCGAGATAGTTCTGCGAGGAGGCGATCCCGATCGCGTCCTCGAGCCGCTCCCAGATCATCAGGCTCTGCTCGTGCCAGTCGCGCGCCTGCGGGTAGTGGCCCTCTTCGCGCGCGATCGCTCCGAGCCGCTGGAGCACGAGCGCACGTCGAGCCTCGTCCTCGTGCTTGTCCACGAGCGCCAGCGCGCGCTCGAGGTGACCGATGGCGAGCGCGTAGTCGCATTGCAGGAACGCGACCTCGCCGGCGCCGAGCAGCGCCTCGGCGCGCACCGGCGGCGTGATCGTGTCCGCGGAGAGGAGCACCGCTTCGAACCAGTTGCGCGCCTCGCGGTAATAGCCGCGCTGATAGCAGAACGGCCACAGCGCGGAGGCGAGGACGGCCGCCTGCTCCGGCGCTCCCGTGAGGAGCCAGCCCATGGCCCCGCGGAGGTTGTCGTGCTCAAGCTCGAGCCGCTCGAGCCAACGAATGAGCTCGACGCCCGCGCCGCCGCCACCCGCATCCTGCGCCAGCGCGGCGAAGAACGTAGCGTGGCGCTCGTGCACCGCCGCGGCATCCCCGCTGTGCTCGAGCTTCTCCGCGGCATACCGGTAGATCGTCTCGAGTAGCCGGTAGCGCGGCTCCGCGCGATCGTCGACCACCTGGACGAGCGATTGGTCCACGAGGCCGCCGAGCACGTTGAGAACGTCGAGGCTGGCCAGCGCGTCATCCGAGCAGACGCCCTCGGCGGCGGCAAGCGAGAACGTTCCCCGGAATGCGGCCAGCCGCCGGAACAGGACGCACTCGGCCGGCGCCAGCAGCCGGTGGCTCCAATCGAGCGCCTCATCCAACGTCCGATGACGCCGCGGCGCGCTGCGGCTCGCGTGGCGGAGAAATCCGCTGTCCTGCTCGAGCCGATCGGCGATCTGGTGGACGCCGAGCAGTGGCACGCGCGCGGCCGCCAGCTCGACCGCGAGCGGCAGGCCGTCGAGGTGCGTACAGATCCGCTGGACCGCGTCGAGCACCCCCGGCGCGGCAGGATCGAACGCGCTCGCCGCCTCACGCGCGCGCTCCAGGAAGAGCTCGACGGCGTCGTCGTGCACCGCGCCGGGCGGCGAGGAGCCGCCGGCCACGGCCAGGCCCGGGACGCGCCACACCTGCTCGCCGGGCACGCCGAGGGGCTGCCGGCTCGTGGCGATGACACGGACCGAGGGCGATCGTGCCAGCAGGTTCATGACGAGCTGCGCGCATCCCTCGATGACCTGCTCGCAGTTGTCCAGGACGAGCAGCGAGGAGTCGGCGAAGCGTCGCGCGATCGCCGCGGACGGGGCATCGCTCGCCGGCTCGCCCGGGAGCACGGCGGTGACGACGGCCTGTGGGACGAGGGCCGAGTCGAGCGTGGCCGACAGGTCGACCCACCACGCCCCCTCCACGAAGTCGGCGCGCACCGCGTCCGCCAGGGCGACGGCGAGACGCGTCTTGCCGGCCCCGCCGGGTCCGCAGAGCGTGAGGAGCCGCGTGCCCCAGAGAAGCGAGGTGAGTTCGCCGAGCGCGCGTTCGCGGCCGACGAGGCGGGTCAGCTGTGGGGGGAGGTTGCCCACGAACGACTCGCTGCCATCGCCACCGTCCTGTCCACCTTCAGGAGAAACCTCGCCCCCTCTCGCGCATGAACGTTCGACCCGATCCCCAGCCCGCCCCGCCCAGGCCGGACGACACAGAGTCTACGGAGCGGCGCGGCGCGGCCACAGCCTGCGCGTGTCAGCTAAGCGTCCGCTTATCGAAACCTAAAGATGAGCTAGGGGCTCGACTGCGCGCGCCCCGGGCGCGCGTGGTCGCGGACGATCGCGAGCGCGCCGCCGCGGCGAGCGGTGGCGCGTGGTCGCGGACGATCGTGAGCGCGCCGCCGCGGCGAGCGGCGGCGCGTCTCGAAGGGGCTACTCGCCGGTGGCGGCCGAGACCGCCTTGGCGATGCGGCGACCGAACTCGCGCACCTGGTCGTCAGTGAGGTGCGACCCGGACAGGCCGACCGCGGCGAGCTCACGACGGATATTGAGGACGACGTGCACTTCGTCGACGGCCCGGCTCAGAGTGGCCAGGGCAGCGCTCACCATCGGCTCGTCGAGCGAGGTGATGCCGTCGGAGTTCGCCCTCAGCAGCCAGGTGTGCAGCGCCTCGGCCTCAGGCAGGGCCAGTTCCAGGACGACCTTGGGCTGCGGCTCAAAGTCGGTAACACCGGAACCGTTGGAATGCGGGGTCACGCTCATGTGCAGGCGCCCTCCAAAGGCGCGGGGGTTCCCAGCGGCCCCCCGGCCGCGGGGTGGGGTCTCTCAGCGGATTTATCGACAGATGTTCGATACGGCTTGAGAGGCCGCTCTGGTATGGCGCTCAGAAGATGGCCGGCGCCGGGCCGCGTCGGGGGCGACCGAAGGCGGCATACGCCTCGTCGGGTGTGGTCTGCGGGTCGGGCACGCCCGCCCCGTGGCGAATGGCGGCGGGCTCGATCGGATAGCGGGCGCTGCCGCGCTCCACGCGCGCGCCCACGGCGAAGATGAGCGCCGGCTCCGCGCCCGTGGCCACGATCGTGTGTGCCGTCCGTGGCGGGCAGTGGACGAAGTCCCATGCCTGCAGCGCCCGCTCCTGCCCTTCGACCACGAGGACGCACCGTCCGCGCAGCACGAGGAAGTCCTCCTGACCAGCCTCGTGGTGGTAAAGCGACATGGGCCGCCCAGGCTTGATCCAGTACAGCCCCACGCCCAGCTCCTCGAAATGGGCCGGACCGTGACCCCCGAAGCGGCAGACCGAGCGCATCGCGTTGTGCGTCCAGGCCGCGTCGCGCGCGTTCACGACGAACCATCCGGCCGTCGTGGGAACCCCGCTGTCCAGGCGCGCCTCGCTCATCCCGTCGGCCAATCTACCGCCTGGCGACGGGCTCCACCCACGGGTGGAGATCCAGGCAGAGATCCACCCGCGAATCGACCCCCGCGCCGATGTGCAAACGGACCGCCGGGGCGACCATCTCCCCATGTCCACTACCGATTACCTCATCGACTCAGCCCTCGTCCTGCTCGTCCTGCTCCAGCTCAAGGAGCGCGAGCTCACGACCAAGACGCTCGTCCGCCCGCTCGTGATCGTCGGCGTTGCGGTGGCCAACTATCTCCACGGCATCCCGAGTGCTGGTAACGACCTCGTCCTCATCGGCGCCGTCGCGCTGACCGGTGCGCTCATCGGCACCGTCAGCGGGCAGGCGGTGATCATGCGCCGCGAAACCGACGGCACCGTCCTCGCTCGCAGCGGCTGGATCTCCGGCTTCTTCTGGGTGCTTGGCATGGGCTCGCGTTTCGCCTTCATCTATTGGATCACCCACACCGGCGCATCGACGATCGGTCACTTCAGCGCCCAGCACTCGATCACGAGCGGCGAGGCCTGGACCGTGGCGCTCCTGGGCATGGCGGTCTTCGAGGTGGGCGGTCGCTCCCTCGTCATGGCGCTCCGCCGCCGTCAGCTCGAGATCACGGGAACGCCGGAACTGGCCTGAGAGCCGACCAAAAGCGCAACTGTCAATCAGCGGGACCCGCACGGCGCGGGTCCCGCTCCGTCGTGGTAGCCCGTACCTTCTTGCATCAAAGTGCTCTTCTCTCGCTTCCCTCCGCGCGTGGCCAGCCTCATCCGAGGAGTCGGGCTCGCGCTCATCACGTGGTCGCTCTTCAGCGCCCGCCACCACCCGGGCCTGGGCGGCCGCGGCCTCGTCAACGCCGTCATGTTTGCCGCCGCGGTCGTGTCGTGGCTGGTCTGGATGGTCTGGCCTGAACGCGAGCGAGGGGTCGCACCCGAGCTGTTCGTCATGGCCGGGGCCGGGGGCGTCCTGGTTTTCGCTTCCCCGGAGAGCGCGTCGAGCGCGTTCGTGTTCGTCGCCGTCGCCGTCGTCGGGGTCAGAGCCGAGCTCGCGCGAGGGATCGTGGTCGTCGCCGTCGGCACAGTCGGAGTCGCGATCTCGGACCTCATCTACAAGGGCAGCGCGCTCGGTCTGCTCGCCTACGGGCTCGGGTACTCCGCCGTCCTGCTGGCGGCGTCGAACGCCCGGCAGTCGCTCCTGCGCGCCGAGCAGGCGGAGCTGCTGCTCGCCCAGACCCAGCGTTCGCACGAGGAGCAGCTGCGGGCGGCGCGGCTCGAGGAGTCGGCGCGCATCGCCCGCGAGATCCACGACGTGCTCGCGCATGCCCTGGCCGGCCTGACGATTCAGCTCGAGGCGACGAGCGCGCTCATCGAGCAGGGCGCCGACCGAGATGCCCTCCTGGCGCGCGTGAACCGGGCGCACGAACTCGCCCGCGAGGGTCTCCGTGAGACCCGGCGGGCGGTCGGCGCGTTGCGCGGGGACCCGCCGTCCGCCCGCATCGGCATTGCGTCGCTGGTCGACCAGTTCAGATCCGCCGGCGACACGGCGGCGGCCGAGCTCACCGTCGACGGGGACGAGACGCGGTTGACCGGGCCGGTTGGCGAGGCCGTGTTACGCGTCGTCCAGGAGGCTCTGACCAACGCCCGCAAGCATGCGCCCGGGGCCACGGTGTCGGTGGACGTGCACGCCGGCTCGGAGCCCGGTGAGGAGGTCGTGGTGCACGTGGAGGACCGGGGAGGAACACCCCACGCGTCCCCGGCGCTGTCGGCGAGCGGCGGCGGCTTCGGCCTGCGGGGCATGCGGGAGAGAGCCGAGCTCCTCGGCGGGACGCTCACCGCCGGGCCCACCGCGGAGGGCTGGCAGGTCGAGCTGCGTCTCGCGCCGGCCGGGTCCTCGCCCCCGCCCCGGCCGGCGGCGAGCGCCTCCCAGTTCACGGAGCGCGCGTGAGCGTCCGCGTGCTCGTGGTCGACGACCAGGCACTCGTGCGCGAGGGCCTGATGACGCTGCTCGGGACCGTGCCGGACGTCACTCCGGTGGCGGCCGCGGTCGACGGCGAGGAGGCGGTGAGGTTGTGCGCCCGCCACCGGCCCGACGTCGTACTCATGGATCTGCGCATGCCCAAGCTCGACGGCGTCGAGGCCACACGGCAGATCCGCGCCGAGCACCCGGAGACGGAGATCGTCGTGCTCACCACTCATGCCGACGACGCGTCGATCCTCGATGCGCTCGGCGCCGGGGCACGCGGGTACCTGACCAAGGACGCCGGCATCGCCGAAATCGCGCGCGCGGTCCACGCCGCTGCCGCCCACCAGGTCCTGCTCGATCCCGTCGTCCACGGCCGGCTCATGGCCGCCGCCTCGGCCGGCGCTCGCCCCGCGCCACGGCCCGCGACACTGCCCGACGACCTCACCCCGCGCGAGGCCGAGGTTCTCTCGCTCATCGCGCGCGGATTGTCCAACGGCGAGATCGCCACGCACCTCGTGGTCAGTGAGGCCACGGTCAAGACGCACATCAACCACGTGTTCGCCAAGATCGGTGCGCGCGACCGCGCCCAGGCCGTTCACTACGCCTACACGCAAGGGCTCGCCGGTTGACACCCGGCGCGGTGCCTTGGAGCGGGCTGTTAGCGTATGGGGCATCAAGGCGGGCGGCGAGGTTGACGAGAAGAGAGTTGTGAGTCCCTCGAGTGCATCGAGACGGCGCGCCGCGCGGCTGTCCCGGCGGCGCGGACGCACAGTGGGCGTGGCGATCGTGCTCGGGCTCGCCCTGGCCGGATGCGGATCCTCGACCGCCGCGCGCACGTCCACCGGAGCCAGCGCGACGGAGGCCGCCGCGGGGGCAGAGGTGCCGCAGGTCCGGCCCCAGGTGGTCGAGCCTGCCGCCGGGGTCCAGCCGACGGTGCAACCCCAGACCGCCGACCCGGTCGGCGACGTCAATGCCTTCGCCCCGCCGCTCTCGCAGGTGCGCCAGGAGCTCAAGCTCGCCTTCGCCGCCGCTTCGGTGACGAGCGATGCTTATATCGATCCGCTCCAGTACGTGAGCGTGTGGGAGCGAACCGACCAGGGCGTCGACGCCCAGCTGCCCGTGGGCGCACCGATTCTCGCCCCCGGGCCGGTCAAGATCCTCGCGATCATCCCTGGTTGGTACGCCGGGCAGCCGCTCGTCTACTTCGAGCTGCTCAACGGGCCCGACGCGGGAAAGGTCCAGTACGTAGCCGAGGAGATCACCGACATCGCCCCGGCCGGCAGCATCCTCACTCAGGGGCAGGCGGTCGCGCGATACGCCGCGTCGGGCACCGGCATCGAGTACGGCTGGTCGACCCTGAACGGCATCACGCTCGCCCGCGCCACAACCGGGTACGAGGAGGGGGAGGCGACTCCGGCCGGGAAGTCGATGCGGGCGTGGCTCAATGCCCTCGGAGCTAACGCCGGCAGCAACTGAGTCCACCGCCGTGTTGTGAACGAACGGTGACCCTCGCGGGCCGAGGGGGCCGAGGGGGGCCAAGGCGTAGGATGGTTACGGACGCGTGATCCTCCGCTGCCCCCCGATCATCCGACGCGCCCAGCAGCGCCGCCGTGACCACGGCGAACTGCGCCCGCCGCGGACGGCGACGTACCGCTGCTTCAGCGAAGGCGGCGGCTACGAGCGTCGGGAGTGGTGGTCCGACGAGGGCTGGTCGTGGAAGGAGCAGTACGACATCAGCCGAACAGCCGGCTGGAGCGCAACGCGGCCGGCTGACGGCCGACGCGACTCGCTCCAGCCGTCTCGTCTCCCCCGGCCCATCGGAGGACCATGATGGGCCTCGTGCTCGCCACCGACGCGATCACCATCGAGAGCTGGCTCTCCGAAGTGGATGAGCGCTCGCTCGCCAACGACGTACTCGATGGGCTCACCCGCCCATTCAAGGAGCTCCCGCCGAAGCACTTCTACGACACGCGCGGATCCGAGCTCTTCGATCGAATCTGCGAGCTGCCGGAGTACTACCCGACGCGGACCGAGCGGGCCATCCTCACCACACAGGCCGCGTCCATCGTCGAGACCACGGGCGCCGGCGAGCTCGTCGAGCTCGGCTCAGGCTCCGCGGAGAAGGCGCGGATTCTCCTCACCGCCATGCAGGATGCCGGCACCCTGCAGCGCTACGTTCCCGTCGACGTCTCCGAGATCGTCGTGCACAACGCCGCCCACGAGCTCGTCGAGGACTACGAGTCGCTCACCGTGCACGGGGTGATCGGCGACTTCGAGCGCCACCTCGACCACGTGCCCGGCCCCGACGGCGCCCCGCGCCTCGTCGCTCTGCTCGGGGGCACGATCGGGAACTTCCCGCCAGGCACCCGCCGCGCACTCCTGCGCAACATCTCCGGGCTGCTCGCCGAGGGCGACCACCTGCTGCTCGGGACCGACCTGGTCAAGAACCCCGAGGTCATCGAAGCGGCCTACGACGACGCGCAGGGCCTGACCGCCGAGTTCAATCGCAACGTCCTGCATGTCGTCAACCGCGAGCTCGACGCCGATTTCATTCCCGAGCAGTTCGACCACATCGCCTTCTTCGACCGTCGCCACGAGTGGGTCGAGATGCGGCTCCGCGCCCGCCGCCCGTGCACCGTCAAGGTCGGCGCGCTCGGCCTCCGGGTCGACTTCGCCGCCGGCGAGGAGATCCGCACCGAGATCAGCGCGAAGTTCACTCGTGAGCGGATCGAGGCCGACTTCGAGGCCGCCGGGCTCCGGCTCGAGCGCTGGTACACCGACGGCGCCCGCCGGTTCGCGCTCTCGCTCGCGGGGCGGCGGTAGGCCGCGGTCGGCGAGGTCGTCCCGCCCGCGCCGTGACGACAACGGCCGACGTCATCGTTGTGGGCCTCGGGGCGATGGGCAGCGCCACGTGCGTGCAGCTGGCCCGCAGCGGAGCGTCGGTGATCGGAATCGACCGGTTCGTCCCTCCGCATCCGTGGGGCTCGACCCACGGGGAGACGCGGATCACGCGGCTGGCGATCGGCGAGGGACGCGAGTACGTGCCCCTCGTCCGGCGCTCGCACGCGCTCTGGCGCGAGCTCGAGGACGCAACCGGCACCCGGTTGCTGACCCAGACCGGCATCGTCGTCCTCGCCCATCCCTCGAGCCCGTTTCTGTACGAGACCAAAGCGGCGGCCCGGGAGTACGGGATCGCCCACGAGAATCTGCGCGCCCCCGAGGTCCGAGCCCGCTTTCCGATGTTCGCCATCGACGAGGCGACCGAGGCCTACTTCGAGCCCGAGGGCGGATACGTCCGCCCGGAGGCCGCCGTCGCCGCGCAGCTCGAGCTGGCCCGGCGGGCCGGCGCGCAGGTCCAACTGGGAGAGCGTGTCGTGGACTGGTCGGCCGCCGCGGGCGCTGTGACCGTGACGAGCGACCTCGGCACGTACTCGGCGGCGCAGCTCGTGCTCTGTGCCGGCGCGTGGCTACCCGAGCTCTTCCCCGAGGGCCGGGACATCTTCGCCGTCTACCGGCAGCTCCTCTACTGGTTCCCGGTCAGCGAGGGCTACCCGCAGCTGCGCGACATGCCCACCTTCGTGTGGGAGCTCGGCGGCGATCGCGCGGGCTTCGTGCATCTCGACGGCTTCTACGGCTTTCCGGCCATCGACGGTCCGGCCGGCGGCGTGAAGGTCGCCACGGAGACCTTCGAGCGCACCGCCGTGCCCGATGGCCGCCTGCACCCGGCCACACGCGCCGAGATCGCGCGCATGGCGCAGCGGTGCATTGCCCCCTGCCTGCCGTGGCTCGGCACCGAGCCGCTGCGTACCGTGTCGTGTCTCTACACGAGCACCCGCAGCAGCCGGTTCGTCATCGACCGCCACCCCGAGCACGAGACGGTGCTCGTTGTCTCCGCCTGCTCGGGGCACGGCTTCAAGCACTCCCCGGCCATCGGGGAAGCCGTCGCTCACTTGGTCACGGGCACCCGACCGACCATCGATCTGAGGCCGTTCAGCTTCGCCCGGGCACGCGCGGCGCGCTCAGGCGAATCGGGTAGGTTCGGCGGGTGAGCGCGCTGCGGATCGGGCTTCTCGGGTACGGATTCGGCGGCCGCTACTTCCATGCCCCGCTGCTGGCCGAGGCCGCAGGCTGCGAGTTCGTCGGGCTGGTCACCACCTCGGCCCAGCGCCGGGCCGAGTTCGGCGAGCGCTTCCCGGGCCGGGCAACCTTCGGCACGCTCGAGGACCTCGCCGCCGCGGGCGCCGAGGCGGTGGCGATCTCCACCCCGGCGAGTACGCACGTCGAGCTGACCCAGCGGGCGCTGAAGCTCGGGCTCGCCGTCGTGTGCGACAAGCCCTTCGCCGTCGATGCCGCCGGCGCCCGGGACACCGTCCGCCTGGCCGAGGAGCTCGGACGCCCGCTGACCGTCTACCAGAACCGCCGCTGGGACTCGGACTTCCGCACGGTGCGCAAGGCCCTGGCCGAGGGCCGGCTCGGCGCGCCCATCCGGTTCGAGTCGCGCTTCGAGCGCTACGCCCCCGACCCCGGTCCTCCGCCCGCGGGCGGGGGAACCCTGCGCGATTTCGGCAGCCACCTCGTCGACCAGGCGCTCGTGCTCCTCGGACCCGCCGAGTCGGTCTACGGCGAGATGCACCTCCGCGAGGACGAATCCGGCCTCGACGACGACGTGTTCATCGCGCTCACCCACCCGGGCGGTGTGCGCTCGCATCTCTGGGGCAGCTGGCGCCAGAGCGCGCCCGGCCCACGCTTCCGCGTGACCGGTACCGCGGCCAGCTATGTCGTCGCTCCCGACATGGATGGCCAGGAGGCGCGGCTCATCGCCGGTCAATCGCCCGCCTCGCGCCCGGACTGGGGCATCGAGCCCGAGGACCGATGGGGGCGCGTCTACCGCGACGGGCGCAGCGAGGTCCTGCCCTCGGAACGCGGAGCTTGGGATCTCTTCTACCCGGCCTTTGCCACGGCGGTTCGCGGCGACGGGCCGCTTCCCGTGAATCCGTGGGACGCGGTGGCGACGGCTGAGGTCCTCGATGCAGCGCGGCAGAGCGCGGTCAGCGGAGAGGTCCTCGCGCTCCCGAGCCGATGAGGTTCCGCCCGCCGGAACCCGGCGACGCGGCCGCTGTGCTCGACCTCCTGGTCGCGCGTGACGGCACCGATCTCGGCAAACCCGACTTCACGCTCGGTGATCTCTACGACGCGTGGCGGGCGACGGGCTTCGACCTCGCCTCCGATGCGCGCGTGGCCGTGGATGGCGGGGCGATCGTCGGTTACGCCGCGATGACCGCCTCGGGCATCCACGCCGCCGTCAAACCGGGTCATGAGCGCCAGGGCATCGGCGCACGCCTGCTCGCGTGGGCGCAGGAGCGCGGCCGCGCGCTCGGCCGGACGACGCACCGGCAGTTCGTCCCGGCATCGGACGACCGCGCTCGGGCGCTGTTGCTCGGCGCGGGCTACTCGTACGTGCGCAGCTACTGGCGGATGAACCGGCGGCTTGACGCGCCCGAGTCCGCGCGCGCGCTTCCGGACGGCGTCCGCGTCCGGGCGCTCGACCGTGAGCACGACGGCGAGTCCCTTTACGCCCTCAGCGAGGCGAGCTTCGCCCTCACCGCCGACTACCAGCCCGAGGCGTGGGTGCGCTTCCGTGAGGAGCACTTGGAGGTGCACGACCTCGATACCGGTCTGAGCACGGTCGCCGAGCGGGGTGGCAGGCCGGTCGGCTTCCTCCTCGCCCGTCGCTGGACCGGAGAGAGCGTGGGCTACGTCGACCTCCTTGCCGTGCACCCCAACCACCAGGGACAGGGCATCGGGACGGCTCTTCTCACTCACACGTTCGCGACCTTCGCGGCGGTCGGTCTCAGCGAGGCGCAACTCGGGGTGGCCTCCGACAACCCCCGTGCGCTCACTCTCTACGAACGATGCGGCATGTCCCCGGGCTTCCGCTTGGACACCTACGAACGGCCGGCGTGATCGCCGCTCTCAGGCCAGCCCTCCGGCTTGGCGGCGCAGCGTGGCCACGTCGCGAATCACGACGTTCCGGCGCGCGGTGGAGATGCTCCCGAGTGTGCGCAGCGTGCGCAGAGCCTTGACCGTCGCCTCGCGCGAGGCGCCGCACCAGCTCGCGAGCTGCTCCTGCGAGAGCGGGAGGGCCAGCGACACGCCGTCCGGCGATGCCTCGCCGAAGCGGTCGCCGAGCTCGAGCAGGCGCCAGGCCACCCGTCCGAGCGTGGTCAGCGTGGCGAACTCGAGGAGCTGACGATCGGCGGTGCGCAATCGCGCGCTGAGGACCGTGATGAGCTCGTGCGCGGCCGCGCGATCCTCGAGCGCCGTCATGAGCACCGAACCGGGGGCGACGACCGCGTCGACGCCTTCGACGGCCACAGCGCTCGCCGAGCGGGGCTCGCCGTCGATCACCCCCACCTCCCCTACGACGTCGCCTGGACCGCTGACGCCGAGGACGATGTCACGGCCGCCGCCGGACGTCGAGGTGAGCAGGACCCAGCCGCGCCGGATGAGGAACACGCGTTCGGCGCCGTCACCCTGGACGAACAGGGCCTGCCCGTGGCGGAAGGTGGTCGGGCGGCCGCCGGCGCGCAGCGCCGCTTCCAGGATGCCCGTGCTCGGCACGGGCACAGTCTCGCCGATGAGCGAGCGGGGGATCGGTTTTCATCCTGGGCCGATCCCCCGCCCGCTCGGCGGGTCCTGCGCGCCCCCTGCGTGGGACTTGCGCCCCCTGTGTGGGTCTGCGCCCCTGTGTGGGTCTTGCGCCCCGTCAGGCCTGTGCCCGTCTAGAACTCGCCGCCGCGGCGCGTGAACGGGCTCCCGCCGGACTGCAGCGGGAGGTGCGCGGTGCAGGCGCGCACGAGAGTGTGGGAATAGGGATCGAGGACGAGCCCGTCGATGACCGGAAGGCGCGCCGCGTGCGTACGCGTGGCCGTCGACCGGGACCTGACGGCGCCGCCCGAGATCGCAGCGGTCGAGAGGAACACGGTCAGCGCGGCGCCCACGACGACGGCGAGGGCGATGAGCCTCATGCGGAACGTCAGTCCGATGGCCGAATGAGTGCTCTGCGTGGCTGAACTGGACATTGCGGACTCCCTTTTCTGACGGCTCCGGGTCCTTAGTGGCGGCCCGGCTCGATGTCCTCACTGTCTCACCGAGCCCGTGCGGCTTCGAGGTCCGTGGACCCGGTGCGAGTGCGTCCTTTGACTCAGTTGCCGATGCGGCGGCTCAGCGCCGGTCGGCCGCGGCGACGCGGCCGGCCCCGTCGAGCCGGAAGCCCGGGAGCCCGAACTCGACCTCCAGCAGCCGCGGGATCTCGGCCCGGGTGATGCGTCTGGTCATCGCTTCGTCCGGGGTGCGGACGACGAACGCGAGGCCGTTCCAGTCGCTGAGCGCAAGCCGCGTGCCGTCGGGGCGCTGGGCCGTCACGATGAGACCGGTCACGAAACGCGATGCCGGGTGCGTCGCGGTGAACCAATTGGACAGCTCGATGTCGATCGCCGGCACCGGGCCCGGGTCGATGGCGTAGACGTCGCGCCAGCCGTCGCAGGTCTCGGTTTGGAGCACGAGCTCTTCGCCTTCCTCGACGACGCGAAAGCGCCAACCCGCCTGCTCGTAGGGCCCGCCCACTCCGAACGGGATCGGCTCGAGCAGCGTGCCGCCGCCGAAGCCGGCGTCGGCATGCCACCTCGTCCCGTCGAGCTGCACCCTGAGCACGAGGTGTGTGCGGGGCGTGGGGGTGCCGGGGGCGACCTGCCAGCGCACCCGCGCGAGCAGCCTCTCCACGCGCGCGCCAAGGGCCTCGAGCGCCGCTCCCAGCAGCAGGTTCTGCTCGAAGCAGTAGCCGCCTCGCCGCGCGGCCACCAGCTTACGCTCGAGCGCCTCCGGCGCAAGCGACACCGGCACGCCGCGATGGGGGTCGAGGTTCTCGAACGGGATCGAGCACACGTGGGCGCGATGCAGCGCGGCGAGCTCCGGACGCTCGCCCAGCCCTAAGCGGGCGAGGTAGCCGTCGAGGTCAATCATGCGCGCCCATCGCCGGGCGGTGACTCTAACCGCCCATCGGCCTGATGACGTGCTTCGCCGCAATCCCTCCCCGGGAGGGGCCGGCGCGGCGCCGGCCCCTCCCACCTCGTCAGGCTCCGTAGCCAGCGGGTGGCGAACCCCCCTGCGCGGCCGGGGGTGCCCCCTGGGTCCCGGAGGGCGGCGCCCCCCGGCTGCCCGGGGGCGTGTCGCCTCGACCGCCCCCCGGGCCCTGGAGGACCTGGAAGGAGCTGTCGAGGTGGACCTCGACCTTCGAGCCGTCGGATTTGGTGACCGTCGTCTCGTATCCGCGGCCCGTGTAGTCGGTGGTCACGGCACCCGCCGTTCCCCCGCCCACGGCCTTGACCGCGGCGGCCTGCGCCTTGACCGCCGCCGTCCCGGTGACCGCCTTCTCCGCGTCCTCATGCGCGGCCGAGCCGGGCGCGGGACCGCGGAAGGCGGGCGGAGCCGGAATGGTCGAGCCGCCCTGGGTCGAGGGTTTGGAGCTCGAGGTTGTGGCGGCGTTGGCGAGCGCGGACCCGCCGAGAGCGAGTGCCGCCAGCCCGGCAACGCCGGCCATCACCTTCCTGATGGGTTGGAACATGGCGTTTCATCCTTTCGATCGTCCGGGGTGCCCCGGGTTCTCAACCAGCGTGCGCCGCCCGTGTCGGACGGTGGTCGGAAGATTCGAAGAAGTCGATGAGAAGGCGAGGCGTCGTTCAGCGCGCCCCCCAATCCGATTCGTATCCCCCGGTGGTGGCCCGCAGGCGTTGCGCGTAGGCTGTGAGATGTGGAGCAGGCAATGCCCGTCCGGCCGTATGGCCATCGCGGTCTCGTCGTCATCGGCGCGTCGGCCGGCGGGGTGGAGACCCTCAAACATGTCGTCAGCGGACTGCCGTCCGACCTTCCGGCCGCGGTGTGCATCGTCCTTCACCTTGCCCCCGACAGCCCGAGCGCTCTGGCTGCCATCCTCGCGCGCGCCGGGACCCTCGCCTGTCACACGGCGCGTGACGGCGACGGTCTGCGCGACGGCCGCATCCTCGTCGCTCCGCCCGACCGACACCTGATCATCGACGACAGCGTGGTCCGCCTCAGCATCGGCCCCCGGGAGAACAATCACCGGCCGGCGGTCGACGCCCTCTTCCGTTCCGCCGCGTGGGAACGGGGCGCGGACGTCGTCGGCGTGATCCTCTCGGGCACACGGGACGACGGGACGGCCGGCCTGGCCGTGATCAAGGCGCAGGGCGGGGCGGCAGTGGTGCAAGATCCTGAAGAGGCGCTTTACCCCGGCATGCCGGCCAGCGCGATCGCTAATGTCGCCGTCGATGCAATCGTGCCCTCGACCGGCATCGCCAAGGCCATCGTCGAAATGGTGAACGGAGCAAGTCTGCCCGACGGTCCGCCCTCTGGGGGCGGCGCCGGACCCCCGGAAACGGCCGGCACCGACGTGACGATCTGTCCCGAATGCGGCGGAGTCCTCAGCGAGATCCACGAGACCGGCGCGACGCAGTGGCGATGCCGGGTCGGCCATCGCTACTCGCCGGAGAGCCTGGTCGACGCGCAGGCCACCGATATCGAGGCCGCCCTGTGGGCAGCCGTCCGGGCGCTCAACGATCGTACCCTCCTGCTGCAGCGCATGTCCGACCAGCTCCAGTCCCGCGGGCAGATCCGTTCCGCGCGGCGGTTTCGCCGCCGGGCGGATCAGGCGGAGGAGCAGGCAAAGCTCGTCCGCCACGCCTTGGCGCAGGCGGCCCAGACGACGCTGACCGAGGCCGGCGGCGAGGATGACGACGCCCAAGCTCAGCAGGGCGTTGGATGACCGTCACGCGCGGGGAAAGCACACTCGACGCCCTGCTCGAGTTCATCAAGGAGTCCCGCGGCTTCGACTTCACCGGCTATAAGCGCTCGAGCATCCAGCGGCGTGTGGCCAAGCGGATGGCGGCCGTCGGGACCGAGTCCTACGACGAGTACCTCGACTTCCTCCAGCTGCACTCCGACGAGTTCGCCGAACTCTTCAACACGCTCCTGATCAATGTCACGAGCTTCTTCCGCGATCCGCAGACATGGGAGTACATGGCCACGACGATCGTGCCCCAGCTGGTCGCCGCCCGATCGGCTTCGGCGCCGATCCGCATCTGGTGCGCGGGCTGCGCCTCGGGCGAAGAGCCGTACACCGTCGCGATGGTGTTCGCCCGCGTCCTCGGCGACACCGGTTTCCGCGACCGCGTGAAGATCTATGCCACCGACGTCGACGAGCACTCCCTCGAGCAGGCCCGCCTGGGCGCCTACCTGCCGCGCCAGATCGAGGATGTCCCGCACGATGCCCTCGAGCGCTTCTTCGAGCGCACAGACCAGCGCTACGTGTTCCGCAAGGACCTCCGGCGGTGCGTGATCTTCGGACGCAACGACCTCATCCAGGACGCGCCGATCTCGCGGATCGATCTGCTCGTGTGCCGAAACACGCTCATGTACTTCACCGCGGAGGCGCAGGCCCAGATCCTCCGGCGCTTCCATTTCGCCCTCGACGACAGCGGCGTGCTGCTCCTCGGCAAGTCCGAGATGCTCATCACGCACACGGACATCTTCACCCCCATCGAGCTCAAATGGCGCGCCTTCCGCAAGGTCACCCGCCACGCCAGGCGCGAGCGCGTGCGGGTCACCGCCGCCGATCCGACCAACGGAGCCTCTCTCACCGTCGGCGACACACTTCGTGAAGCCGCCTTCGATATCACCGGCGCGGCCCAGGTCGTGCTCGACGCCGGCGGGGCGCTCGTGATGGCCAACGACCTCGCGCGGCGGCTCTTCAACCTGGGGGTCAACGACTTCGGGCGACCGATCCAGGATCTCGAGCTCTCCTATCGCCCGGTCGAGCTGCGCGCGCATCTCGATGTCATGTCGCGCGACTCACGCGCCATCGAGGTCAAGTCGGTGCGCTGGCGCACGGAAACCCTCGACGGGCTCTACGACGTCCGGCTCGCGCCGCTCATGTCCGACGGCGTCCTCCTCGGCGCGAGCATCGCCTACATCGACGTCACCGACACCCGCAAGCTCGAGCAGCAGCTCGCCCGCTCCAAGCAAGAGCTCGAGCAGGCATACGAAGAGCTCCAGTCCACCGTGGAGGAGCTCGAGACGACGAACGAGGAGCTCCAGTCGACCAACGAGGAGCTCGAGACGACCAACGAGGAGCTCCAGTCGACCAACGAGGAGCTCGAGACCATGAACGAGGAGCTCCAGTCATCCAACGAGGAGCTCGAGACCATGAACGACGAGCTGCGTCATCGCACCGGCGAGCTCAACGACATGAATCTCTTCCTCGAGACCATCCTGACCACCATGGGCATCGCCGTCGTCGTGCTGGACCGCCAGCAGCACGTCCAGATCTGGAACCGCCAGGCCCGCGAGCTCTGGGGCCTCATGCCGGAGGAAGTCGAGGAGCAGCACTTGATGTCGCTTGACATCGGCCTCCCGGTCGAACAGATCAAACGCGAGCTGCGCGCGACGCTCGCGGGCGACTCAGAGCGCGAAGAGGTGACGCTTCCAGCCACGAATCGGCGCGGACGCGCCTTTCAGTGTCGCATCACGCTGCTGCCGCTCGGCCGTGACGGAAGCGGCATCGCCGGGGCGATCATGATGATGGAGCCCGTCGAGGTTTGACTACGCCGCGGCGGCGAGCAATCACCCGCTCACGGCCCGCGCGGACCTCGCGCAGCCGCGCCTGAACCGCAGCGGCTCGGCCCTCGTACTCGAGACGGAGCCGCCGGACGTTCTCCAACAGCTCCTCGTGCGCGCGCTGGGCAGCCTCGTCCTCGCCGTCATCGCGATGCCAGGACGAGTTCTCGGTCGGCAACAGCCCGGGGGTGTCCGTGAGGGACGGGCGGCCGACCGGCGCTGGGCGCTCGACGAGTAGCCATCCGCGATCCTGCCGGACGATCGCTCCTCGGCTGACGAGCTGGCCGAGCGCCAGCGTGACCGTCGGACGCCGGGCGCCGACGAGTGAGCCGAGTACGTCGTGGGTCATGCTCACCGGGACGATCGTGCCCACGGAGGTCACTCGCCCCCAGACGTCGGCCAGCCACCACAGCAGCGCGAGCAGCCGGTCGTCGACCCGAGGCAGCTGGCAGATGGCAAGCTGCTGAGCGAGGCGCTCGGCCTGCTCGGCGCTGCGCACGTGCAAACCGGCGACGAGGCCGGGCCAGTGGCTGCACGCGCGCAGGAACTCCCCCCGCAGCAGCGCGATCTCCGTTCCGTCGAGCGCGCTCATCCTCGCCTCGGGGATGGACGAGCCCGGATCGCCCATTCGTCCCAGAAGATCGCCCGGTCCGATCAGGCGCATGCTCGGAGAGTTACCGATATCGAGCGTGCGGATGAGCATGCCGTCGAGGACGATGCCGCCAAACGCCCCGGTATGCGCGAACAGGGCGTGCGCATCGAAATCGCCCCGGGAGAGCTTCACGAGGGGAACGGCGAGCTCACTCGCATGTGACCGCTCCTCCGGGGCGAGGAAACGGCCGAGATCCGGCTCGGCCGACAGCAAACGAACAGAGTCGGCCACGCCGCCGATCGTACCCCAGCCGGGCATCGGGCGTGACTTTTGCCCGAGCTGGCACTACTTGTGCCGGTCGACCGCGCGCTCGAGCTCAGCTTTGTTCATCTGGGAGCGGCCCGAGATCCCCAGCCGCTGCGCCTCGCTGTAGAGCTGATCGCGCGTACGGCCCTTGGGTCGATTCGTGCCCGATCGCTGGCCGCCCCGGCGCGACGGTGACATGTCCTGCGTTGACGTGCGGGAGCGCGTCTGTGACTCGCCCGACTGAGCGCGTTCCTTGTTCACCGTCCGGGCGGCGATCTCCTCGGCCCGGCTCTCGCTCGTTCCGCGCTCGAGCTGGCTGTCCTTGATGTGCTCGTAT
Source organism: uncultured Solirubrobacterales bacterium (assembly GCA_963795525.1). Taxonomy (GTDB): domain Bacteria; phylum Actinomycetota; class Thermoleophilia; order Solirubrobacterales; family Solirubrobacteraceae; genus Palsa-465. The sequence continues at coordinate 267,575 of CAWCIA010000003.1, read as the reverse complement.
TGACGAGCGCGTTTCGTGCCCTTCTGGACTCCGCGTGGTGGCATGCCCGGCTCCTCCTCGACGGTCGTTACTGCCGAGGCATTACCCGCGCACGCTGCTGAGAAGCGCGGTGCCCGCTCATCCCCTCGTGCCCAGGATCAACCGCTCGCGGTCGAAGAGCGCAGACACGAGTCGCCAGGCCACGCGGTTCAGACCCAGGAGGGCGATCCCCAGGCCCACGCCCAGGCCCAGGCTCGGATGTATCACGTTGAAGGCGACGAGCGTGGTCACGGCGATCGTGGGAAGGCTGGCCAGGACGCTCAGCTGCTGAGCGACCCGGATGTCGGACGCTCGCGTAGAGATCGCCATGGCGATCCAGATCGACCAGCTGGCGATGAGCGGGGTGAAGATCACCTGGGCGAGCACGTCGGAGCCGCGGATGAGCGCGGAGGCCACCCCCGAGTGGGCGAAGATGCCCACGACGGCGAGGAAGACGGCAAAGATGAAGTACGAGAGCACCACCGCGGGGGCGAGCACGGCCAGCGCCTTGCCCAGGATGAGTTCCTCGCGACGGAGCGGGGTGGTAAGCACAGGCTCGAGGGTGCCCTGCTGTCGTTCGCCGACGACGGCGTAGGCCGCGAGCATCGCCGGGACGAGCGCCGGGATGGCGAGCATGTAGAGCAACTCGTGGTGATGGCGGATCGCTGCGGCGGCGGCGGTCGAGGTCGTGAGGGCCGAGACCGTGGGCTGGACGAGGAAGATCACCGGGATGATCGACATGGTCACGACGATCGACCCCGTCCGCCGGTACATCCGCAGCTCCTTGGCGATGATCGCCCGAATCCGCCTCCCGCTCAGCCGTCTCATCGCTGCAGCACCTCCGTGTCCTCGTCGATGAGCTCGAGATAGACGTCTTCGAGGGAGTGATAGGACTCGCCGATCGATAGCACGTCGGCGCCTGCGGCCACCAGAGCGCGGGTGATCGCCGGGGCCGCAGCCGCGGTGTCCGATACGGACACGAGGTAGCTGCCGTCGGTGTCCCCGCTCCAGCGCTCGACCGCCGGGAGTCCGGTGAAGACGCTGTCCGGATCGCGAAGCGCCGCCCGCGTTCTGATCGTGAGGGCCTTGGCGAACAGCCGGTCGCGCAGATCCGCGGGCCGGCCGATCGTCCGCAGCTGGGTGTTGAGGATCGCGACCCGATCGCATAGACGCTCGGCCTCCTCGAGGCGGTGCGTGGTGAGGAAGATCGTCACCCCGCTGCGGCCGAGGGTGGCGACGAGCTCATGGACCTCGCGGCTCGCCACCGGATCGAGGCCGGCGGTGGGCTCGTCGAGAAACAGCACCTCCGGCTCGCTGAGCAGGGCGCGCGCGAGGGCTACCCGCTGACGCAGACCCTTGGACAGGGTGCCGCAGAGGTCGTGGGCACGCTCGGTGAGGGTGACGGCGCGCAGGGCCTGTTCGATCCGGGCTCGGGCGTCAGGCACGTCATAGAGCTCGGCGAAGCACTCGAGGTTCTCCCCGACGGTGAGACGTTCGTAGAGGCCGGGATTCTCGGGCATGATCGCGATGCGCCGGCGGATTTCCACGCCGTTCTCGGGTGTGAGCGGGATCCCCGCGACCGTGGCGGTGCCGGCACTCGGGGCGATGAGCGTGCCCAGTGTCCGGACCGTCGTCGTCTTGCCCGCGCCGTTGGGCCCGAGGAAGCCGAACACCTCGCCGTAGGCGATTTCGAACGTGACGTCCTCGAAGGCGACTCGCTCACCGAAGCGCTTGGTCAGGCCGGAGACGACGAGTGCGGGACCGTCTCTCTGCGGTGTGTCAGCGTGCATCGAGCTCACCCTCCTGAAGCCACGGTATCTCAGCCGCGTCCGCGGCGCCCTCGTCCGGCGCGGTGTCGGGGAACGCGGGGCGGTTGCGGCGGCGAGGGAGGCGCCCCGCGCGGCGGGCCTGCTCGGTCAGCAGGTACTCGATCTGCGCGTTGATGCTCCTCAGATCGTCGTCGGCCCAGTGTCGGATCGCCTCGAACAGGCGAGGGTCGAGCCGCAGCAGGAAGCGTTTGCTCTGCGCCATCCCACTCAGCTGTAGAGCGAGCCCGTGTTGATAACCGGGGTCGGCGAGTGGTCGCCGGAGAGCACGACCATCAGGTTCGCCACCATCGTCGCCTTGCGCTCGGGATCGAGCTCGATGAGATCGCTGTCGGCGAGCTGGGCCAGTGCCATCTGCACGAGACCGACCGCACCGGTGACCATCGTCCGCCGGGCGGCGAGAATCGCCTCGGCCTGCTGACGGCGGAGCATCACCTCGGCGATCTCGGCGGCGTAGGCCAGATGGGTCAAGCGGGTTTCGAGCACCTCGATGCCCGCCGTATCGAGGCGGCTCTGGAGCTCGCTGTGCAGGCTGTCGCGAACCTCGTCGGTGTTTCCGCGCAGGGACAACGCGCCCTGCGCATAGTCGTCGTAGGGGTAGGTGTTGGCCAGGTGGCGCAGGGCCGTCTCGCCCTGCACGGTCACGAAGCGCTCGAAGTCCTCGACGTCGAAGACGGCCTTGGCGGTGTCGATCACGCGCCACACAACGACTGCCGCGATCTCGATTGGGTTTCCACTGGCGTCATTGACCTTGATCCGCTCGCTCTGGAAGTTGCGGACGCGCAACGAGATGTTCATGCGCCAGAACACGGTGAAGGGGTTCACCCACCACAGCCGTGACTCGGTGACCGTGCCCACGTAGCGCCCGAAGAGGATGAGGACGCGTGACTCGTTGGGCTGTACGGCGATCGCGCCGGCGCCCAGCACAATCACTGCCGCCGCGACCACACCCGCCACGACCCGCAGCCCGGAGGCGGCGTCCGCGACGCCGACGGCGATCAGCAGGGCGGCGACACCGAGAACGACCCCGCCGACCGCGATGGCCGGTGGGCAGGCCACGCCCTGTGCGGGACTCTGCTCGTGCGCGAAACGGGTCGAGCCGGGCGACGGCCCGGACGGCCCGGACGCGCGGTCATCTCGAGGTCTCGCATCCATGGGGTCGGCGCTCATGGCAGGACACATTCCATTGTGATATCACGGAGATAGTAGCGCGATACCCCATTGTCTGTCAAGCCCGCTCACGGCGCCGGCGCGGCGGGTGCAGCCGCGTGAGACGGCGGCTGCACCCGGGGGGCCGCGCGGTCAGGAACCGATGCCTTCGAGCTTGTCGGCGGCGATGACGTACTTGTTGGTGTACGTGGTCGCCAGGTTGACGTGCTGCGACGGGGTGATTACGCCCGCCGTGCGATCGATGGCCACGGCGACCGCCGGAGCGCCGGCGGGCATGATCCCGGTCGGCATGAACTGACTCTTGTCCGCCGCCAGCGACGAGATGTACGCCGCCTTGGTGACGCCCTCGGTCACGAACTGCGGCGGCATGTGGTCGGCGATCTGCGCCGCCGAGTGTGTCGACATGTAGTGGAGCGTTGCGGCCAAGGCGTCGACGACGTCCTGGGCCTCCTGCGTGTGAGCATTGACCCAACTCGTCTGCGCGAGTACGCCGGCCGCCGGGTAGACGCCTCCGAGGAGCTGCTTGGCACCGGCCGCGCTGGCCAGATTGGCCATCGAGTAGGCGATGTGCTTCTGCTCCAGTTGCGCGACGGTCGGCTGCGTGGTCATCACGCATGCCGCGGTGTGCTGCTGCAACGCGGCCACCGCCGTGGGCCCCGCGCCGACGGCCAGGCGCGATATGCCCGTGCGGGGATTCAGACCGGCGCGCGCGGCCATGTACTTGGTCAGTCCGTCGGTGCCGGAGCCGAGATCTGTGACCCCGAGGACCTTGTGCTTCCACTGCGCCGGCGTCTCGATACCGCTTCCCGAGGCGCACATCTCACGCTCTCCGGGTGCGCCCGCAAGGTTGATGAGGTCAATCACCGACTTGCCCTCGGTCTGGAACTCGGCGGTGTGGATGTACCACGCCCCCGCCATGTCGACCGAGCCGTTGACCATTGCCGTCTCGGCTCCGACGCCCCCGGTTTGCTCGGTGGACAGGACCATGTTCACCCCGTACTTCTTGAAGTACCCGAGGTCCTGCGCGAGTTGGTACTCCATGTAGATCTGCTTGTCGATGCCGCCGACCATGAGCGTCACCGTCGGCAGCTTCGAGCTCGAGCTCGCATTCGACGCTCCGCCGATGCCGGCGTTTGTGCTGCTGTGACTGCTGCTGCCACAGGCAGCGACCGAAACCGCGAGCGTGACGGCAGTCGCCGCCACACACAGCTTGTGTGGAAACTTCACTTTTCTCCTCCCTTGGAGAGTGGGATCGATGGCTTTGGGACGGGGTTCGGCCAGGCCCGTACGGCGCTACTGCACCGCGGACTCGGCCTGCGCGGCCGGGCGCCACCCCAGAACGCGCTTCTCCAACCCCCCGATCAGCGCTTCGGCTGCGAGCGCGATCGCGGCGATGATGAACATCCCGGCGAACACGCCATCGGGGTTGAAGGTGTTCATGGAGGTGGTGATGACCAGGCCCAGCCCGCGCTGGGCGCCGAGCAGCTCACCGACGATCGCGCCGATGATTGCGAAGCCGAACGCGATGTGGAGGCTGGCGATGATCCAGGTCATGGCCGACGGCAGGACGACGTGTCGGGTGACCTGGAAGCGGCTCGCTCCCAGCACACGTGCGTTGGCGATCAGGTTGCGATCGACCTCCCGCACGCCCTGATAGGCGTTGAAGAACACGCCGAAGAACACCAGCACGGCCGCCAGCGTGACCTTCGATGTGGTGCCGATGCCGAGGGCGACCGTGAACAGGGAACCGAGCACGATGCGAGGGATGGCGTTGAGCACCTTGATGTAGGGGCTGAGCACATCTGAGAGCAACCGGCTCTGTCCCAGCAGGACGCCGAGCACGACACCTCCGATCACCCCGTAGACGAAGCCGAGCAGCGCCTCTTTCATGGTCGTCCAGATCTGGAGCCACAGCGAGCCGAACTGGGTTCCGTTGTTCACCCAGTTCTTCAACTCGTTGACGATGCCGCTCGGCTTACCCCAGAAGAACGGATCGACGATCTTGGCGTCGGTGAGCAGCTGCCAGCCACCGAAGATCACGACGAAGGTGAGCACACGAGCAGTCCAGATGATCAGCCTGCGCTTGCGCCTGCGCCGCCGGTCAGCGGCGGCGATTCCGGCCTCGGATCCCGCCTGGTCCCCGGTGGCCGGGGCCGCCGCGGCAACGTCACCGGCGGGCTCGTTCCGTGTCAACGCACTCCAGCTCATGCCGATCCATCCTCGGACGTGGACGTGGACGTGGTCGCGGTCCGGGCATAGGCGCGCTCGACCTCCTCGCGCAGCGCTTCCCAGATGTGATGGTGCAGCTCACGGAAGTGGTCGCCGAAGCGGATCTCCTGGACGGCGCCGCGGGGACGCGGCAGATCGACCTCGAAGGTCGCCTTGACGGTGCCGGGACTCGCGGTGACCACCACGACCTTGTCCGCGAGGGCGATCGCTTCCTCGAGATCGTGCGTGACGAACAGCACCGTTGGGCGGGTCTGCTCCCACAGCGCCAATAGCTCGTTGGACATGATCGCCTTCGTCTGCACATCGAGCGCGCCGAACGGCTCATCCATCATCAGCACTGAGGGCTCGTTGATCAGCGCCGCCGCCAGGCTGACGCGCTTGCGCATGCCGCCCGACAGCTGGTGCGGATAGTGATCCTCGAAGCCGGCCAGGCCTACGCGGCGCACCCAGTCGCCCGCCTGAGCGCGCGCCACGCGCTTGGACCGTCCGTGGAAGATCGGGCCCATCATCACGTTGTTGATGACCGTCTTCCACGGCATCAGTGCGTCCGCCTGGAACATGAACCCGGTCCCGAGCGTGACCTCCTCCACCGGGTGCCCGCCGACGGCGACGGTGCCGGCGCTTGGCCGGTCCAGGCCCGACACCATCCCGAGCGTGGTGGACTTGCCGCAGCCGGTCGGGCCGACGAGGGCGCAGAACTGCCCCGGCTCGACCGTGAGCGTGAAGTCGCTGAGCGCGGTGAACGCCACTCCTGTCGGGCTGACGAAGCGCTTGGTGGCGCCGACCAGCTCGACCCCCGCCGCTTGGGCGCGGGCCGGCCGGGCCGCCGGCGTAGTCGCCGACCCGGCAGCGTGCGGCGCGGCAGCGTGTGCCGCCATCTCTCTCCTCCTCCTCCTTCGACTACCTGCTGTCTGCCGGAGCCCCGAGGGGTTCGGCCGTGCCGACGTTAGAGACCGGCCTCAGCGCAGGCAAGGCTTCTGCGCCTTGATCCACAACGCTGCATTTCCGGGGGTTTTGTGCGTTTTGTGCAGCGGATTTGCGGTGCCGACGTGCACTCCTACACTCACCCGTGAGGAGAAGAGCAATGTGGCGCCGCGGGAAGCTGTCTAATCGAATCCTGGCCAGCGTCGTGGCGATTCTGGTCTCGACGTCGGTGGTCGGATTCGGCCTCAACGCCGTGAGCCGGCGGGCCGATCTTGAGCACGAGTATCAGGAGCGCGCGCTGGCCATCGCCCAGACGTTCGCGGCGACGCCGTCGGTCCGCGAAAGCCTGTCTCGCCATGCCGCCGATGACCGGAGCCTGATCCAGACGCTGGCCGAGGAGGTTCGGCGTGAGACCGGCGCCAGCTACATCGTCGTCATCGACCGTCAGGGCATCCGGTACTCCCACCCCGACCCTGCGCTGATCGGCCAGCGCGTCACCGAGCCGGTGGTCGCGCTCGACGGCCGTGACCACCTCGGCGTGGATCACGGCAACCTTGGCGTCTCAGCCAACGCGAAGGTTCCGCTGCGCGCTCCGGAGGGACAAATCATCGGCGAGGTGTCGGCCGGCATCCCCGAGGGCCGCGTCTCGGACCAGCTGATCCAGGAGCTCCCGCACCTCCTCCTGTACTTCCTGTGCGCTCTGGCGATCGGCCTGATCGCGTCGGTGATGCTGACCCGCAGACTGAAGCGCAGCACCTTCGGCTTGGAGCTCGAGGAGATCGCCGCCCTCGTGCAGGAGCGCGAGGCCATGCTCCACAACATCCGCGAGGGCGTGATCACCATCAACGGCACCGATCAGGTGACGCTGATCAATGACGAAGCGCGACGACTGCTGTCGCTCGACGAGACGGTCGTCGGCCTTCCGATCCGCGGGCTCGTCGCGCCCGGGCGGCTGCGCAGCCTCCTCACGGGGTCGATTCCCGGGCAGGATCAGGTCGTGCTGACTGAGGAGCACGTCCTGGTCGTCAACCGCATGCCCGTCTCACGCAACGGACAGAGCCTTGGCGCCGTCATCACGCTCCGCGACCGCACGGAGCTCGAGGCGCTGATCCGCGAGCTCGACGGCGTGGCCGCGCTCACCGACGCCCTTCGGGCGCAGCAGCACGAGTTCTCCAACCGGATGCACACCCTCGCCGGACTGATCGAGCTCGGTCACCACGAGGAAGCCGGTCGCTACGCCCTGGACGTCTCGTACTCGAGCGATGGCCTCGCCGAGGCAATCCGGGCACGGATCGAGTCTCCCGAGATCAGCGCCATGCTGCTGGCCAAGATCACAATCGCGCGCGAGCGTAAGGTCGAGCTGACGCTGACCGCGGACTCGCAGCTTCCGGCCGAGGGCGTCGACACCAGCGCCGTGTTGACGATCGTCGGCAATCTGATCGACAACGCGATCGACGCGGCCGCCGACGGTTCCCATCCCGCGGACGTGACGGTGCACCTCAACGGCGGGGATTCGGTGAGGCTCGAGGTGACCGACAGCGGCGATGGCGTGCCCCCCGATCAGGTGTCGCGGATCTTCAGCGATGGCTTCACGACGAAGCCGACGGCGCCCGATCGCCCGCGAGGGATCGGACTTGCGCTCGTCCACCGGCTGGTACGGCAGTCCGGTGGGACGATCGAGGTCGACTTCCCCGGGCGGACCGTCTTCACCGTTGTCCTACCGCTCACCGCCGGGGTCCCGCCCCGGGTGAGCGCATGATCCGCGTCCTGATCGTCGAGGACGACTACCACGTCGCCACGATCCACGCGGCCTACGTCCGCCGCGTCGAGGGATACGGGGTGGCGGGTCATGCCTCGACGCTGGCGAGCGGCAGGGCCGAGCTGCAGCGAGCGAACACCGACCTCGTACTGCTCGACCTCTTCCTCCCCGACGGCAGCGGCCTCGAGTTGCTACGGGAGTCGTTGACGGCGCCCGAGGCCCGGCCGGACTTTCTCGTCATCACCGCGGCCCGCGACATGAAGAGCGTACGTACCGCGATGCGCCTCGGCGCCGTCCACTACCTCGTCAAGCCGTTCGACTTCGCACAGATCGAGGAGCGGCTCCTGGCCTATCGCTCGATGCATCGCCGCCTGGAGCGGATCGGCGCCGCCGAGGAGCGCGAGGCCGAGCAGCATGAGGTCGATGCCTTGTACAACCTGCTCCGCGGGCCGGCGACGCTGCCCAAGGGGCAATCGGGTCCGACGATGACCATGATCAGGACCCTTCTGGGTTCCGCGCCCTGCGAGCTGTCCGCCAGCGAGATCGCGACCCAGATAGGGATCAGCCGCTCCACCGCGCAACGCTATCTCGCCGAAATGGCCAGGCAGGGACGCGTCGAGATCCGGCCCCACTACGGGACGACCGGCCGCCCCGAGCACAGATATCGCATCAGCCCCTCCGGCATTTCCGGTTCACCACCCTAGGCGTTGCGCAGCAGGCCCTCCGCGCGCGCCCACTGCAATGTGCGCCGCAGCGTCTCGCGCGGGTCGCTGTACGTCAGACCCAGCTCGCGCTCGGCCCGCGACCCGTCATAGCGATGGCCGTGCAGGAGGGTGCGTACCATCTCGCGACACACCGGTGGCTTCCGGCCCCGGATCCGGAAGGCCCATTCGACAACCGTGCCCGCCGCGACCGCCACCGCGCGCGGCACCATCCGCGGGTGACTCTGTACGCCGGACTCCTCCCCGGCCAGTTCCAGTGCCTCGCCGGCGGTGAGGCGGATGCCGCTGAGGAGGTAGCGCTCGCCGGCCACGCCGTGCTCGGCCGCAAGCAGGTGACCTTCGACGCAGTCGCGGATGTCGACGAGGCTGACGTTGGTGTCGACGAAGACGGGCAGGCGCCCGTCGAGGGCGGCCAGCAGAAAGCGGCCGGTCCCGCTCGCGCGTCCGGGACCCTGCACCGATGACGGGTTGACATAGACCACGTCCTGCCCGACCTCGTTCGCGGCGGCCATGGCGGCGCGTTCACCCTCGGTCTTGGTGCGCTCGTAGGTCGACAAGTACCAGCCGCGGTGCTCGGTCCACTCGTTGGCGATCGTGCCGGGCGCCTCGCCGATCGTCGCCGCCGAGGAGGTGTGCACCACGCGCGGCACGCCCGCCTGCGCCGCCGCATGGACGGCGGCCACAGCTCCGTCGACGTTGGCGCGGCGCATCGGCGCCGGATCGGCGACGCATAGGGTATTGACCCCGGCGAGGTTGTAGGCCAGCGCGCAGCCGTCCATTCCGCGTGCCAGCGCGTTCACGTCCACCACCTCACCGCGCGCGACCTCGCAGCCGCGCGCGCGCAGCGCGCCCTCGGCCTCGTCCGAGCGCGCCAGCGCCACGACCTGGTGGCCGCGAGCCAGCAGCCGTTCCACGAGTGCGCGGCCGATCAGGCCGGTCCCTCCGGTGACAAAGACGCGGGCCATCCGCGAGTTAGGCGCGCAGCGCGGCCGAGGAGCGGACGAGGTAGTCGGCGCCTGACCAGGCGGTGGCGACGGCGGCGATCACCATCGCCCACTGGTCCAGGTAGGCGCCGGCAATGGTCGCGTCTGGTCGCAGCATGGCCAGCGCCACGGCGACGAACTGCACCGTGGCCTTCCATTTGCCAAGCATCGAGGTCTCGAGGTGCACGCCGCCCGCCTCGACCGCCGCGCGCAGGCCCAGGATCGTGAACTCGCGGGCGATGATGACGAGGACCACCCACGGCGAGGCGCGCTGCACCGCCACCAGCCCGACGAGCGCGGTCGTCACCAGGAGCTTGTCAGCAGTGGTGTCCAGGAACGAACCGAGCTTGGTGGTCACGTTCCAGCGGCGGGCCAGCCGGCCGTCGAACCAATCCGTGGCTGCCGCCAGCAGGAAGAGGATGGCCGAGACCGTGTAGGAGTGGTTCAGCAACAGCGCCATGATCACCGGAGAGACCAGGATGCGCACGCCGGTGCCGACCGCGAGCACGCGAGATGATCGCAACGCGGTCAGGGTACTCGCCTCCACAGGCGCCAGACTACCTCACAGCAACTGCGTCGCCAGCGCCCGCGCCGCGTCGGCGTCGTCGGCCTCGAGCGCCGCCCGAGCGGCCTCCCGGGCGTCGGCCATCGAGACCTCGCGCAGCGCCGCCTTGACCTCCGGCACCAGGGCCGCAGCCATGCTCAGCTCGGTCACGCCGAGGCCGGCAAGCAGCACCGCGGCGGCGGGGTCCCCGGCGAGCTCGCCGCACACCCCAACCCAGCGGCCATGCGCCCTCGCGCCCGCGACCGTGGCCGCCACCAGGCGGAGCACGGCCGGCTGGGGGCCCGTCAGCAGCGGCGCCAGCCGCGCATCGCCGCGCTCGGCCGCCATCGTGTACTGCGTCAGGTCGTTGGTGCCCAGCGAGAAGAAGTCCACGTGGCGCGCCAGGTGCTCGGCGCCCAGTGCCGCCGCCGGGACCTCGACCATGATCCCCAGCTCGAGCGGGGCTTCGACGCCGGTGTCCTCCCTCGCGCGCGCGAGGAGCGCTTGTGCCGCGGTGATCTCGGCCAGGGTGGCCACCATGGGGAGCATGGCCTTGACCGGGTGCTCGGTGGCCACGCGCAAGATCGCCCGAAACTGGACGGCAAGCAGCTCGGGCCGGGCCAGGGACAGCCGGATGCCGCGCACGCCGAGGAACGGGTTGGCCTCCGGTGGCATCGGCACGGCGGGCAGCGGCTTGTCCGCGCCGGCGTCCAGCGTGCGGACCACCAGCGGCCGACCGTCCAGCGCCACCGCGATCTCCCGCAGGGTCGCGGCCTGCTCCTCCTCGCCGGGGAGCTCATCGCGGCCCAGGAACAGGAACTCCGTGCGCAGCAGCCCGACGCCCTCCGCGCCGAGCGCCACGGCCCGCGCGGCGTCGCTGCCGGTGCCCAGATTGGCGAACACCTCGATCCGTTCGCCGTCACGCGTGAGCGCCGGCTCGGCGGCGTGCTCGCGCGCGGCCGCGCGCCGCTGCTCGTCGCGCCGGCGGCGCTCCTGAGCGTCGCGCACGACATCCTCGGGCGGGGCAACGGTCACCGTGCCCGCTCCGCCGTCGAGCAGCAGCGGCGTCCCCTCGGCCACGGCGAGCACCGCAGCGCCGAGGCCGACCACCGCGGGCAGCCCGAGGGCTCGGGCCAGGATCGCCGCGTGGGCGGTCGTGGACCCGCGGGCGGTGGCGATGCCCAGGACCGTCTCGGGGTCAAGCCCTGCGGCGTCGGCGGGCGTCAGCTCGTCGGCCACGACGATCCCGGATGCGGCGGCCCCGGACGCGGCGGCCCCGGATGCGGCGGCCCCGGACCCGGCGGCCCCGGACGCGGCGGCCCCGGCGGCCGCGCCGCCGGTGATGGCCGACACCACGCGCCGCCCCACGTCGAGCACGTCGGTGGCGCGTTCGCGCAGCAGCGGCTCCTCGAGGCTGCGGTAGAGGGAGGCCACCTGTTGGGCGGCGTCAGACCAGGCGCGCTCCGCGGTGGCCCCGCCGGAGATGGCCGCGCGCGCGGGCTCTAAGAGCGCCTCGTCGCCGAGCAGCGCCAGATGGGCATCGAAGATCGACGCGTCGGCGGCGCCGGCGCGGCTGGTCACCGTCTCGCGGTCGTGCTCGATCGCGGTACGCGCCGCGACCAGCGCCTCCTCGAGCAGACGCCGCTCAGCGTCGGGCGCGCCGACATCGCGTTCGGCGGGCGCCTCGCCGGGGGCGCCGAGCCGGAAGGCAGGACCGATGGCCACCCCGGCAGACGCGGCGACACCGGCGAGCACGCCGCCGGCACCGGGCGCCTCCGCCGCCGCCTGCGGTTCGGCGACGTCGGCGGGTCGCGGTGCTGCCGCGCGAGCCGCGGCGACACCGTCGCCGAAGCCGCCCTGCGCGAGCTCCTGCAGCGCTTGGACGGCAGCGTTCGCTTCGGGCCCCGACGCGGTGACGAGCAGGGTGTCCCCCTGGCGTGCACCCAGGGCGACGAGATTCGTGAGACTGCCGGCACGGACCGGTGCTCCATTTCCGGCCTTGGCCACGCGGATGTCGGCGTCGAAGCTGCATGCCGTCTCCACAAAGCGGGCGGCCGGCCGGGCATGCAGCCCAATCGCGTTGCGGACCTCGAGCTCACCGGTGGCGTCGGGAACCGGCGCGCCCGCCGCCGCCGGAGCGGCCCCGGGAGCCGGCGCGCCGTCCGCCGCGGGCGCGTGTTCGGCTTCATCGGTGATCTGGCTCGCCTTCATCGCCAGCGCTCCGCGCGCCTCAGCCGCCACGTCATCCAGAGACGCGCCCCCACTGGCGGCCACCGCCGCCGCCACCGCCCCCTCCACCAGTGGCGCGGCGCTCAGCTTCACCCGGCCAGCCGCTCCCTCGATCATCTCGACGGCAAACTCCGCGCTCATCAGGGCGCTGCCGAGGTCCATGAGCACCAGCACGCCGTCCACGGACATGGCGCGCTCGATCGCGCCTCGCACCCGATCGGCGTCGGTGCCGAGGACGCCAGCCTCTTCGATGCCACCGGCCGGCTCGATGGCCAGCTCCTGCCCAGCCATCTCCCGGGCCAGGCGCACAACGGCCTCGGCGAGGACATCGCTGTGGGAGACGACGACGATTCCGACCACGGCTCGCCGTGCTCTACAGGCCGTAGGAGCGGTGCAGGTAGTCGATCGGGTGCACGCTGGGCAGGTTGGTCCCGTGGGTGATCTGCCACCGGCACGTCTCCGAGTCGCAGGCGACCGCGGGTGCGCCGGAGGCCACCACCTGGTCGAACAGGTCGCGTCCGACGTCCATGGCGACGTCGTACTTCTCCACCTTGAGCCCGTAGGTCCCGGCAATCCCGCAGCAGCGGGCGTTCATCTCGCGGACCTCGAGCCCGGGCACCAGCGCCAGCAGGTCAAGCGCCGGCTTGCCGATCCAGTGGCCCTGCTGCTGGCAGGGCGCGTGGTAGGCCACGGTCTCGTTGATCGCCGAGAAGTCGGTCTTCAGCTCGCCGCGGTCATGCAGCTCAAGCAGCAGCTCGCAGATGTCATATACGCGCTCGGAGACGAACTTCAGATCCGGGTCGCCTTCCAGCGAAAGGATCTCCCGGGCCTCGCGCTTGAGCATGAGCGTGCAGCTCGTCGCGTTGCCGACGATGATCGTCTCGTCATCGCTGACATGCTCGCGCAGCGCCCGGGCCAGGCGCAAGACCACCTTGCGCGCGTCGTCGAACAGTCCGCTGGACTGAAGGGGCAGCCCGCAGCAGTCCTGCTTGGGCACGATCACCTCAAAGCCGTTGTGCTCGAGGATCTCCACCACCTTCTCGCCTTCCCACGGCTCGTAGTACTCGGTGCCGCAGCCGTGGAAGTAGACGACCTTGCGGGTGCCAGCCGGCCGATCCGCCGCGGCCCGCTTGCGCACCCACCGCGAGAAGCGCCGGCTCGCGAACCGGGGCGCGGGAGCGTCGCGGTGAACACCCAAGAGCTTCTCGCCGAGCACCCGGAACGGCCTGAAGCCCAGCGTGAGGTTGGCGATCGGCGCCGCCAGCGTGCCCGCGCGCCCCAGCCAGGTCGGGCGCGTGATGATCCGGTCGCGCAGCGGGAACCCCTTCTGGCGCTTGAGCTTGTTGCGCGCCTGGGCGTTGATCTCGGCGATCTTGACCCCCTGCGGGCACACCTGGGAGCAGATCCCGCACCCCGAGCAGTAGTCCACGCTCCACTCGACCGACGGCTCGTCGCCGACCCGATAGCGCTCGGACTGCGGACCGGCGTACTTGGGCCCGGGAAACAGCGGCGTGGCGTTGGACACCGGACACGCGGTCTCGCAGATCGTGCACTTGACGCAGTGGTCCAGCGAGCCGCGCAGCAACTCGGCCACCGCCAGGTCCCCGCTACGGCCCAGCGAGCTCATGCGATCGCCGCCGCCGGCGCTCTGTCGGCGCCCGCCACCTGCGCGGCGCGGTAGCCGCTGGCCAGCGCGATGCCCTCGCCCGAGCCCTCACGCCAGGGCACGGCGCCCGGCAGCGCGGCGCCGGCCACGAGCACGTTCTCGGTGCCCTGCGCGCGCAGGTCGCCGTCCACGGCCACCCCCACCCGTGCCAGCGGTTGCTCGTCCAGGTAGCGCCCCACGAAGCGGGGCTCGCCGTCGGCCGGGAGTCCGCGCAGGGGCAGCCCGAGCACCCGCTCGTGACAGGCCCAATGGGAGTCGAGCTCGATCGCGCCCGAGGCAAAGCCGCCGGAGGCGAGCACGAACCAGGGCGCGGCATAGGTGAGCTCGTGGCCGGCCGCGCGCGTGGCCACCGACTCGACGCGCTCGCCGTCGCGCACGAACGACACCACCTCTGCCCCCAGCACGAGCCGGCCGCCGGCGCCGCGCAGGGCGGCGCGCAGGATCTCGTAGAGCCGCATCCCGGGGACCGACGGCGGCAACGTCGGGATCTCGAACACGCGCCGTCCGAGCCGGTGCTCGACGTCGGCAAGTACGCCGTGAGGGTCGCGCAGGCCGAGCATCGCGGGCAGCCCCACGTGCTCCTCGGCGCGCAGTGTGAGCGACAGCTCGGCGCAGAACTGACGGCGCCACTTCTCGTCGTCAAAGTGCCGGGCCAGTCCCAGGGCGTTGGTGTCGGCGCGCTCGAGCTTGAGGTCGAGGTTCACCGCACGCGCCTCGATTCCGGCACGCTCGAGGTTGGCCGCGCACAGGCTGGGGTGGAAGTCGCGCAGCGCCGGGGTGCCGACGATGCACACCCGCTGCAGACTCGAGGCCTCCCCGGCGGCCATCGTCTCGGGCACCAGAGCCGATGGCCGCAGCGCCCCCACCGCCGTCGGCAGCAGCTGGTTGTGCTCGAGGCTGCCGCCGTACACGTAGCCGGGCAGAGGCCCAGTCTGAACGGTGTGCGTAAACCAGCTCAGCGCATCCCCCACGACCTCGACTCCGAGCAGCGCGTAGGGATGATCGGGACGGGCGGCGCTGAGCTCCGCCAAGGCACGATGAGGAGCGTCGACCCGATCGGGGGCGAAGCCGAGCACGTCGATGGTGGCCGGTGCCAGGTGCGTTGAGCCCATGCCCTTGGCCAGCACGCACACCCGCGCGCCGTCCTGGGCCAGGCGCGCGCCCGCCACCAGCCCGGCAGTGCCGGCCCCGATGACGACCGCATCGAAGTGCAGCTGGCTCCTCATGGCCCGCGTCGTGGCTCGCTCGTCATGGCGCGCGTCGTGGCTCGCTCCTCATGGCCCACCGCCGGCTCCGGGTGTTCGCCCCCGGGCAGGTGCTCGACGCCGAGCACGCCCTGGAAGATCCAATCGTCCAGGCGGATCTGGCGCAGCTGGTCGCCGTAGAGCACCGGCCACACGCCCTTCCAGCGCTCCTGCAAGAAGTCCAGCAGGGCGAAGTCGGCGCCTGCCGCGCTCAGGCCGTCGCGCGCGTGCAGGATGCCCGTGGCGCGGTAGATGCAAAAGCCGCCTTGGCATGGTCCCATCCCGAGCCGCAGCTGGCGGCGGATGTCGTCGAGGTTGGTCGAGCCCGTCTGGGCGATCGCCTCCTCGAGCTTGCGTCGCGGCACGAGCTCGCACTCACAGATGATCTGCTCGTCGGTGAGCGTCGCCTCCTTGCGCTCCAGTCGCTCACCCAACCGGTAGGTCACGCCGCTCTCGGAGCCCGCGAGGGGCTCGATCGCCGTCTGGCACGGCCGGCTGTCGCCCAGCTGCCGGCAGACCGCGTTCACGGTCTCCTCGGCCATGAGCCGGAAGGTCGTCAGCTTGCCGCCGGTGATCGTCACGAACCGTCCCACGCCGTCGCGCTGAGCGTGGTCGAGCAGGGCATGGGCGCGCGTCACGTCGCGGGTGTCCGTGTCGGCGGCCTTGGCGTCCTCGAACAGTGGCCGCACGCCGGTCCACACCCGCAGGGCCCGGGCGCGGCGGAAGCCGGGGACGAGCTTCTCTCCGTCGTCGAGCATCGCGTCCACCTCGTGCTGGTAGACGGTGTGGTCGTCGGGGTTGTCCGTGCGCTGGTCGGTGGTGCCGATCACCGAGACCGTGCGGATGGGGACGATGATGTCCCCGTCGGTGGGCATCTGGCAGCGGTTGACGACCGTGTTCACCAGCCGGTGGTTCATGGCGATCATGATTCCGCGGCCCGGGAGCACCCGGACGCCCTCGATGCCCGCCAGGTCGGCGATCTGCCCGGCCCAGGCCCCGGCCGCGTTCACCGTCACGCGCGCGTGAACATCGAGCTCCGCGCCGGTGCGGGCATCGCGGACGCGGGCGCCGGTGACCTCGTCGCCTTCGCGATGGATGGCCGTCACGGCGTGGTAGGGGAGGATCCTCCCGCCGCGGCGCTGGACGCCGTGGCCCATCGCCCACACGGTCTTCCACACGTCGATGTTGGCGTCGGGCACGCGGAAGGCGCGAGAGATCTCGGGGTGCAGCCGCGGCTCGGAGGCGAGTGCCTGCGCGGCGTCGATCTCCTCGCAGTCCACCCCGGTGTCGGCGCAGCCCTGGGCGAAGCGGTCGGCGTAGGCAGGGTCGTCCCATGGCGTGGTCACGAACAGCCCGCCGGTGTCCTCGATGCAGTCGGCGGCGACGCGGCGCAGGATGCGGTTCTCCGCGATGCACTCCTGGGCGGCCCGGGGATCCTTGACCGCGTAGCGCCCGCCGGAATGCAGCAAGCCGTGAAAGCGCCCGCTGGTTCCCTCGGCCAGGTCGGCGCGATCCACGAGCACGACGTCGTAACCGCGCAGGGCCGCGTCCCAAGCGACACCGGCGCCCGTCGCGCCGCCGCCGACGACGAGGACGTCGGTGCTGAGCGTCACCATCTGGTCAGGCTACCTCCCCGGGATGCTCGGGGTGCACGCACCGGAGGCGGACCCGACAACCACCTCCGGTGCCCGGCCCATCTCGTCAGTCAAACCAATCGAAGGTGCGCGTGACTGCCTTCTTCCAGTACTTGTAGTACTCGTCGCGCTTGTCCTTCTCCATCGTGCACTCCCAGCGCTTGTCCTCGGCCCAGTTGTTGCGGACCTCGTCCTCTGAGGACCAGAACCCAACCGCCATCCCGGCGGCGTAGGAGGCGCCGAGCGCCGTGGTCTCGGCCACCTCGGGACGGATGACGGGAACGCCCAGGATGTCGGCCTGGAACTGCATCAGCAGGTCGTTGGCGACCATGCCACCGTCGACCTTCAGCGACTCCAGCGTCACGCCCGAGTCGGTGGCCATCGCGTCCACCACCTCGCGGCTCTGGAACGCGGTGGCCTCCAGCGCGGCCCGCGCCATGTGACCCGCGTTGACGTAGCGGGTCAGCCCGGCGAACACGCCCCGGGCGTTCGACTTCCAATACGGGGCGAACAATCCCGAGAACGCCGGCACGATGTACAGCCCGCCGTTGTCGTCGACCGTCTTGGCCAGCTCCTCGACCTCGGGCGCGGCCTTGATCATCTTGAGGTTGTCGCGCAGCCACTGCACGAGGGCCCCGGTGATGGCGATCGACCCCTCCAGCGCATACACCGGCTTGCGCTCGCCGATCTTGTAGCAGACGGTCGTCAGCAGCCCGGACTTGGACTGGACTGCCTCCTCACCGGTGTTGATCAGCATGAAGTTGCCCGTGCCGTATGTGTTCTTGGCCTCGCCGATGTCAAAGCAGGCCTGGCCGAACGTCGCCGCCTGCTGGTCGCCGAGGTCGCCGGCGATCTGCACGCCCTGCATCTTGCCGCCGCTGCGAACCTCGCCGTAGACCTCGGAGGACGCGTGGATCTCGGGCAGCATCGACTCGGGCACGCCGATCGTCGACGCGATGTCCGCATCCCAGGACAGGGACTCGAGGTCCATCATCATCGTCCGGCTGGCGTTGGTGACATCGGTGATGTGCTGACCGCCGTCGGGGCCGCCGGTGAGGTTCCAGATGCACCAGGTGTCGATGTTGCCGAACAGCAGGTCGCCGGACTCCGCCTTCTCTCGCGCGCCGTCCACGTTGTCGAGGATCCAGCGCACCTTCGGCCCGGAGAAGTAGGTGGCCAGCGGGAGGCCCACCGTCTCGCGGAAACGGTCCTGGCCGCCGTCGGCGCTCAGCTCGTCGACCAGCTTGTCGGTGCGAGTGTCCTGCCACACGATTGCGTTCATCACCGGCTCGCCGGTCGTGCGGTCCCACACCACCGCGGTCTCGCGCTGGTTGGTGATGCCCAGCGCGGCGATGTCGTCGGCTGAGGCACCAGCGGCGTCCATGGCCTCGTCGAGCACCTCCTGGCACCGGGCCCAGATCTCCTTGGGGTCGTGCTCGACCCAGCCTGGCTTGGGGTAGATCTGCTCGTGCTCCTTCTGCGATACCGCCACGACGTGGCCCTCGTGGTCGAAGATCATCGCCCGGGAGCTCGTCGTGCCCTGATCCAGTGCAGCTGAGTACTTCGGCATGTTGTTCCTTTCAGTCCGCCAGTGCTTCGGCGGCGCTCTTGAAGAGGTAGTACGTGGAGGTCGCGCCAGGGTCCTGGTGACCGGCGGAGCGCTCACCCAGGTAACTGGCCCGTCCCCTTCGCGCGACGAGCGGGGTCGTCGCGTTCATCCCCTGCTCGGCGGCCGCGACCGCCGCGCGCAGCCCATCATCGAGATCCGACGCCTGCTCCAGCGCCTCGACCGCGGGCAGCACCGCGTCCAGCATCGTCTTGTCGCCGGGCTGTGCCTTGCCGCGAGACTGGACGCCCTCGACCCCTTTGCGCCACGCCGCGGCGTAGGCGCGGAGATCGACCTCGGCCTGGCCGCCCAGCGCCGTGCCCATCTGGAGAAACAGGGTCCCGTACAGGGGACCGGCGGCACCGCCGACGCTGGAGACCAGCGCCATCGCCACCGTCTTGAGCACGGCGCCCGGGTCGGGCTGCTCGGACGCATGGAGCTTCTCCAGCGCCTTCTGCATGCCACGGTTCATGTTCGTGCCGTGATCACCGTCCCCGATCGCGGTGTCCAGACGGACGAGCTCCTGGCGGTGCTCGGCCATCTCGCCCGCAAACCGGCTCATCCAGTCCAGCGTGCTGTCGCGGTCGACCGCCACCGCTATGCGCCCCAGCGCAAGGCCGGGGTGTTCACCGGTGCATCCCAGTAGCGGACCATCTCGTCGTCGAGCTTGACCAGCGTGATCGAGCATCCCTGCATCTCCAGTGAGGTGATGTAGTTGCCGATCAGGTTGCGCTCGATCGTGAGACCGTGCTCCTGCGCGATCTTCGCCACCTCCGCGTAGACCACGTAGAGCTCCAGCAGCGGCGTGCCGCCCATGCCGTTGACGAAGGCGAGCACCTGGTCGCCGGAGGAGAACGGCAGGTCCTCCAGGATCGGGGACATGAGGCGCTCGGTGATCTGCGAGGCCGGGCCGATCTTCTCGCGAAAGCGTCCCGGCTCCCCGTGGATCCCGATCCCGATCTCCACCTCGTCCTCGGCCAGCTCAAAGCTCGGCTCCCCGGAGCCGGGCGTGATGCACGGGGTCAGGGCCATGCCCATGGAGCGTCCCTGGGCATTGACCCGCCGCCCCAGCTCCGCGACCTCCTGCAGGCTGCGACCGTCCTGGGCCGCGCCTCCGCAGATCTTCTCCACGAGCACGGTGACCCCGACGCCGCGTCGGCCGGCGGTGTAGAGCGAGTCCTCCACAGCCACGTCGTCGTTGGTGAGGACGGTCTCCACTTCGATGTCGTCGCCCTTGCCCATCTCGGCGGCCATCTCGAAGTTCATCACGTCACCGGTGTAGTTCTTGACGATGTGAATGACTCCGGCGCCGCCGTCCACGGCCTTGGTCGCCTCCAGCATCTGATCGGGCGTCGGGGAGGTGAACA
Source organism: uncultured Solirubrobacterales bacterium (assembly GCA_963795525.1). Classification (GTDB taxonomy): domain Bacteria; phylum Actinomycetota; class Thermoleophilia; order Solirubrobacterales; family Solirubrobacteraceae; genus Palsa-465. The sequence continues at coordinate 247,654 of CAWCIA010000003.1, read as the reverse complement.
CCTCGCCGGGACAGGCGGCGTCGAGCATGCCCGGCCCCACGAAGCCGCCATGCATGGGCTCGTGCCCCGAGCCGCCGCCCGAGATCAGCCCCACCTTGCCCTGCACCGGCGCGTCGGCCCGGATCACGCAGTACGGCTCAAACGTGACCCGGACGCGATCCCCGTGTGCCGCCTGGACGCCGCGCAACGCGTCCGCGACCACCGCGTCGGGGGCGTTGATGAGTTTCTTCATGTCACCGTCCTCGTCGAGATCTCGCCTTGATTGGCCGCGCCCGCGGACGGGCGCGGCCGTTGGTTGAAGCTTCTGGGCGTGTCCTAGGTTCCGGTCGGCCGGTCCTGGACCGTCCGGCCCTCGGCCTCTACCCCGGGCTCCGGTGGCTTGCGCGCCTTGAGGATGTCGCGGATGGCGAAGTCGTAGATCGGGCAGGCCAGCGCCGCTCCGATCAGCGGCCCGACGATCGGGATCCAGAAGTAGGTGTTGACATTGCCGTAGTTGCCAGGCATCGCCTGGCTCCCCCAGCCCGCGACCCAGGCGAACATGCGCGGGCCGAAGTCGCGCGCCGGGTTGATCGCGTAGCCGGCGTTGGCTCCGAAGGAGATGCCGATTGCCATGACGACCATGCCGACGATGAACGGCGTCATGTTGGCGCCGACGGGCAGGTTGAACTCGTCGGTCACCGCCCAGATGAACAGGGCCAGGAAGAACGTGCCGACGATCTGATCGATCAGTGGTCCGAGGAAATTATGAAAGTACGGTGCGGGAAAGGTTGCGAACGTGCTGTAGGTGCCCTTGGACGCCGCGGTCCCCTTGACGATGTGGTTCATCTGGTCAAAGTGGTTGATCGCGTTGTTGTAGACCAGGAACACCAGGGCCGCGCCGACGAAGCAGCCAAGCACCTGTGCCACCCAGTAGCTGGGGACCTTGTTCCACGGCAGCTGCTTGCGGATCGCGGCGCCCAGCGTGATCGCCGGATTGATGTGCGCGCCGGTGATCCCACCGGTCACATAGACGGCGAACGCCACGGCCAGCGCCCAGCCCCATGTGATGAGCAGCCAGTCACCCGATGACTGCAACGGGCCGGCGGCGCTGCGGCCCGAGCCGACCAGCCCCCAGAGCATCGCCACCACGCCGTCCCCGAACGAGATGAGGATGAAACAGCCGAAGAACTCGGCCCACAGCTCACCGATCAGACCGGTGCGCCAGCGGAGCGGCAGAGCCCTGGTCACTGTTGCGTCACTTGCGGTTGCCACACAACCCCCCTCCAAAGACGTGGGATTATCGGTCGCCACACGCGTCCGGCGCGGGCGCGCGACAGGTCCGCTGAAGGCCTCCAGACGGGCAGCTCAAGGCCACGCGCGAGGCGGATCGCCGCGCGCGCAGCCGAGTGCGGGGGCCGGCGGATCACCGGCACCGACACTCGTTTCTCCCACTCCGAGGGCCTCAGCTTCTCCGCCGCAAACGGCACACCGGCGCTTAGGCGCGGCGAGACTACCAACCTGCGTACGACATTGTCAAACTCGGTTCTGACCTGTAAGTAGAGCGATTGGCGTTGTGGCGGCCGCCCGCGCCTGTGGTAGAAGAGGCGACACATGCCGGGTCGCATTCAGTCCATCGAGAGGGCCGCCGCGATCCTGCGCCTGCTGTCGGGGCGGACGCGGCGACTGGGCGTCGTGGACCTGGCCGGCGAGCTCGGGCTCTCCAAGGGGACGGTCCACGGCCTGCTGCGCACGTTGCAGCACGTCGGATTCGTCGAGCAGGACCCTGAGACCGGCAAGTACCGGCTGGGGGCTGCGCTCCTGCACATGGGCTCGAGCTACCTCGACGGCAACGAGCTGCGCACGCGGGCCCTGAACTGGTCAGACTCGTTGGCGGCGCGCACGCAGGAAGCGGTGCGGATCGGGACGCTGCACGACGGGCAGGTCCTGATCGTCCATCACGTCTTCCGCCCCGATGACACCTTCCAGACGCTCGAGGTGGGGTCTTTGCTACCGGTGCACGCGACCGCCCTGGGCAAGGTGCTGCTCGCAAATCATCCCTACCTCGTCGATGACCTCGTTGACAAGGGGCTCGGCTCCTTCACCGACGCCACCATCTGCGATCCCGATCGCCTGACTCGGGAGCTGACCCGGATCCGGGAGCGGGGATGGGCGGCGGAGATCGGCGAGCTCAATCCTGGTCAGGTGTCGCTGGCCGCGCCGATCCTGGACCGCAGCGGCCTCACGGTCGGCGCAATGGCTATCTTCGGTCCACCGGAACGGTTGCTCGTGGCTCGGCAGCCCCGGGGAGAGTTGTTGGCCTACGTCCGAGAGGCGGCCCGCGCCGTGTCGCGCGAGCTGGGCGCGATCCCGTGGTGAGAGAGAGGTGGCCTTGAGAGAGCGATATGTGGCCGCGATCGACCAGGGCACCGCGTCCTCCCGGTGCCTGGTGTTTGATCGTTCGGGACGGATCGTCTCGGTGGCCCAAAAGGAGCACCACCACATCTATGCCCGCCCGGGGTGGGTGGAGCACGACCCCGAGGAGATCTGGCGCAACGTCCAGACCGTCGTGGAGCGCGCGCTGGCCGAGGCCCGCCTCGAAGCCTCCGATGTCGTGGCCCTGGGCATCGCCAACCAGCGCGAGACGACCCTGGTGTGGGACCGCGAGACCGGCCAGGCCGTGCACAACGCCATCAACTGGCAGGACACCCGCACCGATCACATCGTCCGCGAGCTGTCGGCCCGCCATAGCGACGCTTGGTTTCGTGAGCGCTCGGGCCTGCCGCCCGCCACCTACTTCTCCGGGCCCAAGTTACGTTGGCTGCTGGACAGCGTGCCCGGCCTGCGCGAGCGTGCCGCCGCCGGCGAGGTGCTGTTCGGGACGATGGACTCGTGGCTGATCTGGAAGCTCACCGGCCGCCATCTCACGGACGTCACCAACGCCAGCCGGACGATGATGATGGGACTGCAGACGCTCGACTGGGATCACGAGCTGCTCGAGGTGTTGGGGGTGCCGCGCCAGATGCTGCCCGAGATCCGGCCGTCCGCCGAGACCTACGGCGACGCCGGCGGGCCGTTGGCCGGCGTGCCCGTGGCGGCGGCGCTGGGCGATCAGCAGGCGGCGCTGTTCGGCCAGACGTGCTTTGCCCCGGGCGAGGCCAAGTGCACGTATGGGACGGGGAGCTTCCTGCTGCTCAACACCGGTGAGCGCCCGGTGCTCTCAGACAGCGGGCTGCTCACCACATTGTGCTGCCGCGTCGGCGACGAGCCGCCCAGCTATGCCCTGGAGGGGTCGATCGCCGTCACCGGCGCGCTCGTGCAGTGGTTTCGCGACAACATCGGGCTCATCGGCTCGGCGCCCGAGATCGAGACTCTGGCCCGTACCGTGGAGGACAACGGCGGCTGCTACTTCGTGCCCGCGTTCTCGGGGCTGTTTGCCCCGCACTGGCGCAGCGACGCCCGCGGCGTCATCGCCGGCCTCACCGGCTACATCACCAAGGGGCATCTCGCCCGCGCCGTGCTCGAGGCGACCGCGTGGCAGACCCGCGAGGTGGTTGAGGCCATGACCGCGGACTCCGGGGTGTCGCTGAGCACGCTGCGCGTCGACGGCGGCATGACCGCCAACAACCTGCTCATGCAGTTCCTGGCCGACGTGCTCGATGTGTCAGTGGTTCGCCCGATCGTGGCCGAGACGGTGTCGCTGGGCGCCGCCTATGCCGCCGGGCTCGCCGTGGGCTTCTGGCCCGATGCCGACGCCCTGCGCTCCAACTGGCACGTGGCCGCCCAGTGGCTGCCCGACATGGAAAGCGAGCGCCGTGAGCGCGGATACCGCAAGTGGCGCAAGGCAGTGGCGCGCACCACCGATTGGCTCGACGACGACGACGAGTAGCCGGCGGGCCGACGACGAGTAGCCGGCGGGCCGCGGGTGGGCCCGGCGCGAGGCGGACTAGCGAGCGGGCGGACTAGCGAGCGGGCGGACTCTGGGTCTTCTCGGCTTTGGGAGCCGACCTGCGGTAAGGCGAGCGTGATGGCCCGCCGTCCCCATTGTCGAAGAAGCTCTGCACGCGCTCGATGAGGGCGGCGGTGTCCCCGTTGGGCGGGATCGGCTCGCCGAAGGACACAGTGATCCGATGGCGCTTGGACAGCAGCGTGCCATGCAAGCGCCGGGGCCATAGGCGGCCCGGCGGCATGGCGTCCGCGGTGCCGGTGACGCGAATGGGGATGATCGACAGGTTGTGGGCCGAGGCCAGCACCGCTGCGCCGCGGCGCACCCGGCCGGGGCCGGCGCCCCGCGAGCGCGTGCCCTCCGGATAGAGCAGCAGGTTCCACCCCTGGTCAAGCAGTCTGTCGAGATGACTGCCGTCCTTGGCCAGGCCGCCGCCCTTGCGCTCGATCGGGACCGTGTTGAAGATCAGCGACACCGCGGAGGCGACAAGCCGATTGCGGTAGAAGTAGTCGGCGGCCGCCGCCACCGCCGTGCGCTTGCGCAGCTTGCGCGGCAGTGCCGAGAGGATCACCGGGGTGTCCATGTGGCTGGCATGGTTGGCGACGAGGATGACCGGTCCCTTGAGCGAGGCGAGCTTCTCCCGGCCGGTGGCGCGCCGCGCCGCGTAATAGTCCATCAGCGGGTTGAGTACGAACCGCATGAAGTTCTCGCGCACGAGCCGGGCCGGCGCCGAGCGCGCCCATGGGAGGTCCAGCTGGGCCGCGGCCGCGCGCACCTCTCTCCCCTTCTGGGGAGCGTTGCGCGCCGCGTCGGTGACACGGCGCTGCCAGGAGCGCTCACGGCGGAACGGCAACACCGCCCGACATACCCCCGTGCGTGACATCCGTTACAGACTGTGGCTCGGGGGCATCGCGGTGGCGCGGGTACGCGCGGGGGCAGGCGAGTAGTTCCGGGTCCTCGCCGGCCAAAGCCATCCACGCCGCGCGCAGGCCATGGCTGCCCGCGGTGGTCAGGGCGCCCACCCGGTTCTCCATCTGCCCCACGAGCAGGGCGTCGGCGGGCGGGCGGATAACGCACACCGCCGGGGAGGCCGCGGGGTCGGCGGCGTGCGCGGCGAGCTGTGCGCTGAGACGGTCATAGCGCTCCGTCCTGTGCTGGCGCAGCTCGACGAGCGCCGGGTTGAGCTTGGCCAGGTAGCCATCGGTGAGGCGGGCCACGATGCTCGAGAGCGGCGTGTGCTGCACGCCGTGGGGCCGGGTCTGGAGGACGAGCATGTCGGTGGCGGTCGTCTGTGCGGCGTGCACGGGAATCGCCTCGGCTAGGGTCGCGTCCAGCCAGCGGCGGCCGCGAAACGACACCGGCGGTCCCGCCAGCCAGGGCAGGCGGCCCGACGCCCGCATCGCGCAGCGGATCTCCTCGCCGTCGCCCAGGTCGCAGATGTCCATGATCGTGGCCGAGGCCACGTCGGTGGCGGTGCAGTGCAACTCGATCCCCGACCGCAGAATCCGGTCGACGCGCAGGGGGCGCTGGTGGCGCCACACCTCGCCGATCACGTAGTCCATATCAAAGATCGGCCGGCGGCCTCGCAGGGTGTCGCGGAGGTTGACGAAGGCCGGGTCCCCGAAGCCGTGGGGGTAGAGCGCGGTGAGGTACGCGGCTTGGCCGGCGAGCAGGAAGGCGCCGTTGAACGCGCCGGCTGACGCGCCGTGGACTTCGTCGAAGGCATCGCGCAGGCCCAGCTGCTCGATCGCGGTGCACATGCCCGCCGAGACCACCCCGCGCATGCCGCCGCCCTCGATGACCAGCGCGACGCGCCGCCCGTCGGTCCGCTCGCCGGGCTTTGACCCTTCATCGCGCCGGCGGCGGATGAGCTGGATGACCGGGTGGTCGCGCTGATCCTCGGACATTGTGGCCGGGGCACGATGCGGGTCGGTCGCGAACTTCTTCAACACGCTCAGGCGCATGGCAGCGAGGGTACTGTTACCCCGCGTGGCGCGGCTCGGTCAGACCTCGCTCGATGTCAGCCGGATCGGGCTCGGGCTGGCCGCACTCGGGCGCCCGGCCTACATCAACGTGGGGCACGCCGCCGACCTCGAGGGCGCGCGCGAAGTCGAGGCGCTGCGGACCAGGGCCCACCAGGTGCTCGATGCGGCGTTGGCGAGCGGCGTGCGCTACTTCGACGTCGCCCGGTCCTATGGGCGCGCCGAGGATTTCTTGGGGTCCTGGCTGTCTGAGCGCCGCCTGGGCCGTGACCAGGTGAGCGTCGGCTCCAAATGGGGCTACACCTACACGGCGGATTGGCGCCTGGATGCGGACGTCCACGAGGTCAAGGACCTGTCGCTTCAGACGCTGTGTCGCCAGGAGGCCGAGACGCGGAGGTTCCTGGGTGACGTCCTCGGCCTCTATCAGATCCACTCGGCCACGCGGGAGAGCGGCGTGCTGGAGGACACCGCCGTCCTCGACGAGCTGGCGCGGCTGCGCGGCGACGGGCTCCTCATCGGGTTGTCGGTCACCGGGCCGCGCCAGGGCGACACGGTGCTGCGGGCGCTGGAGGTGGGCGGCTTCGATGCCGTGCAGGCGACGTGGAACCTGCTGGAGCCCTCGGCGGGTCCGGCGTTGGCGGCGGCCCACGAGGCGGGGCTGGGGGTGATCGTCAAGGAGGCGGTGGCCAACGGCCGTCTCACTGCGCGCGGCGACGCTCGAGAGCTGCTGGCGCTCGCGTCATCACTCGGGACCTCGCCGGACGCGCTGGCACTGGCGTGTGTTCTGGCGCAGCCGTGGGCCGATGTCGTGTTGAGCGGCGCCTCGACCGCCTCGATGCTGGGCAACAACCTTCGGGCCCTCGATGTCGAGGTGTCCAGCGAGGTCCTGGAGCGGCTGGCGACACTGGTGGAGGATCCGGCCCGGTATTGGGAGACCCGGTCGGGTCTGGCCTGGACGTAGCGGTCGAGTTTTCTCGACCGCGGCTCCATCTCGTTCGGCCGCGTCTCGGTTGCTGGCGCGATGGAGAGTCTTGCGGGTTCTGGCCAGCCTCGTCTCTTCGGCGATCTCACGGATCGGTGCGGGCGGGCGTTGACGTCAGCGGTCGACCGAACTGCGGTCGCAGACAACAGGAGATGGACGCGTGGATCTTGGTCTTGGCAGCCGCGTTGTCGTGGTCACGGGCGGTTCGAAGGGAATTGGGCTGGCGCTTGTGCGTGGCTTGTTGGACGAGGGCGCACGAGTGGTCGCCGCATCCCGCACGCAGACGCCCGAGCTGCGAGAGCTCTCGGGGCGAGAGCTACTGCACGTCGCGGCCGATCTCACCGCTCCCGACGCGCCGAGCAAGCTCCTCGATCGGGCGGTCGATGCATTTCGGCCGCGTCGACGCGCTCGTCAACAATGCCGGCGACCGCCGCCCGGCGTCAAACTGCCGCGCGGCGGCTTCTTGGCCTGAGCGTCGAGGTCTCGCAGGCCTGCTCAACTTCAACCTGCTCTCCGCTTACGATCGCTGCCGAGGCCGCGCTGCCCCACCTGGCCAGCGCGAGTTGCAGCCGCGATCGTCAACGTGTCCTCGGGAACGGCGGTCCAGCCGTCCACATGAACGTGGACTACTTGATCGCCACGGCCGGCTCATCGCGCTCGACGAAGACCTTGGCCGGGAATACGACCGCGGTGTCAGGATAACGGGTCTGCCCCGGCCCGTCGCACGCATGCGACCGACGCAGGCGGCGCGGCGGACATCATCGCCACCCAGATCTCCTCGACCGTGGACCGCGTCCTCGAGCGAAAGTCACAACCCGGGCCGTGCCGCTCCCGCCGGTCGTCTGGTCGATCCGCAGGAGACCGCGGCGCGAGCCTTTCTGCTGATCGCCCCATCGCGCAGCGCATCCCACACGGCATCCGGTTCGTCATCGATCACAACTTGGCGGCCTCGAAGCCATCGCATATATCCGATCTGTTAGGGCGCATTCGGTGTCGCTGCCATGGTGGCGCTGGCAGGCCAGTCGCGCATCGGGCGAACGGAGCCTCTTGCCTCGGCCCGGACCTTACCCTCGCCAAGCCGGTGTCTTAGTGGTGCTCGCCGTAACTTCGGTTCGGGTGTAGGCGCCGGTTGAAAACCGGGCCACTTGCGCTGGCTGCGCGTGCGCATCTGCCGACGGGACGGGACGGCACCGTCTGTTTTCAAGTCGACCGAGCGTGGCGTGGGGGTTGGTGGATGGCCGGCTCGACAGCGCTGAGGACGACGCCGTGCAGCTCGTTGGGGTCCAGCGGGGGCCGGATGTGAGCCTGCGGCGAGCAGGTGCGCGCTGCCGACCAAGATGACTGCGACGGTGTCGACATCGGTGCGCAGCGCGATCCGGCCGAGACCACGCTCTGCCGTGAGGTAGGCCGCGATCAGCTTGGTCGTCTCGGTCAGGAGCGGGATTCCGGCTGGCGTGGTCAGGCGCAGCCTGGCGAGTAGTTCGTGGCGCGAGCAGACGAGGCTGACGATGCCCGTGGCGGTCGGGTCGAGGGCGGCGGCGAGCGCTCGCGTGAGGTTGTCTGCCAGGCTCCCGGTGCCGGCGGACGCGCGGATGTCCGTTGCGAGCGCGTCGAGGCGCTCGATGTGGGCCAGCGCGAGGGCGGCGAGGAAAGTGACGAAATCCGGGAAGTGCCGGTGCAGGATGCCCTTGGCGAATCCGGCCTCGGTGGCTACCGCCCGGCTGGTCAGCGCGTCTGGCCCATCACGGAGGAGGACTCGTTCGGCGGCGGCCAGCAGCTGCTCGCGGATATCGCGGATTGGTGTTCCGGTCGGCATCGCTGAGGCCCTGAACCAGGGGATTGACGAGTGGGCATATGCCCACTAGAGTGGGCACATGCCCACTCTATCGTCACCGCGACCGCCGGACGAGCCACATCGCGCAAGAGATGCGGCCGAGTCGTTCGGGGCTGACGCCGAGCGCTATGACCGGAGTCGTCCCCGCTACCCGCAGGCCATGGTGGATCGGATCACGTCGGACATTCCTGGGCGCGACGTCCTCGACGTCGGGATCGGCACCGGCGTCTCCGCGCGACCGTTCCGGGCGGCAGGCTGCCGCGTGCTTGGCGTCGAGGTCGACGCGAGGATGGCCGCGTTCGCTCGCCAGGATGGGTTCGACGTGGAGGCCGCCAAGTTCGAGGACTGGGAGGCCGAGGGACGGACGTTTGACCTGATCATCGCCGGCACGGCCTGGCACTGGATCGATCCGGCCGCCGGAGCCAGGAAGGCCGCGCAACTCCTGCGGCCAAACGGTCGTCTGGCCGCCTTCTGGAACGTCGCGCAACCCCCACCGGACCTGGCACGAGCATTCTCCGCTGTGTACAGACGACTCCTGCCCGGCACGCCGTATGCCCGCGCCCCAAGTGATCCTCTGGCTGCCTACGAACAAGTCCTCACCACGACAGCAGACGCCATGCTCGCTATCGGCGCGTTCAGCGAGCCGCGGCGCTGGCAGGTCGACTGGGAGCAGACCTACACGACCGGACAGTGGCTCGACCAGGTGCCGACCTTCGGCGGGCACAGCCGGTTTCCACCCATGACGCTCCAAGCGCTGACCGACGGCATCGGAGCCGCGATCGACGCGATGGGCGGCCGATTCCCGATGAGATACGCGACCGTGACCATCACCGCCACACGGCCGCGCGGCTAGATACAGCCGCGCGGGTGCCAGCGCGGCAAGCAGGCCCCCGTGAGTCGAGCGGCCGGCCGCCCGCCGTCCCGTCGCCGATCGCGCTCGTGGCGACGAGCAGGACGGACCAGATCTTGGCGCTTGGCTCGCTTTGTTCTCACCCGGAAGCCGATGACTCTGACGCGCGTCGGCGGTCTTACCGTGAGCCACGATGCTCATGAGAGGAGGCGCTCAATGGTCGACACTCGTCCGCAGACCGCAGCCGGAAAGGTGCTTTGGCACTTCACGATGTCCCTCGACGGCTTCGTCGCAGGGCCCAACCACTCAATGGAATGGATGACGGGGACCACGTTTCGGCCGGGGCTGGTCAACGAGTACGTCGAGACCACGGGCGCCGTGTTGGGTGGTCGAGACGGCTGGGATGCTGCCGTGGGCGATCAGCGCCCCTACGGTGGCGCCTGGCAGGGACCGATCTTCGTGCTCACGCACCACCCGGGGGACGCCACACCGGCTGCCGGGGTCACGTTCCTGAACTGCGATCCGGCGGAGGCGGTGCAGATCGCGCTGCGGGCCGCTGGCGGCAAGAACCTCGAAGTGTTCTCGCCGACAATCGGGCGTCAACTTCTCCAGCTGGGCCTGATCGACGAAGTCGACCTGCATATCGCACCTGTCCTGCTTGGCGAGGGCGTCAGGCTCTACGACAATCCCGGCGCCGCTCCGATCCGCCTGGAGCGGCTCGGCGATGCCGACCCGACCGCGGCCATGAACGTGCGCTACCGACCCCGTCGCACCGCGAACACGCCGACTGCGGACGTGTTGGGGTAGCCGAGGCGCAACCTCGCTTGACGCCCGGACGAGCCGCCCACGATCAACTATGTACCCAACCCGCGCTCACTCGGGTTGGTTTGATGGTGCGGATCCGGTCAATGTCACATCGTGGGTAACCCGCCTGGCGAACTGTCGGACGGCTTCGTTGAACCGTTCTGGCTCTTCGAGGTTGGGTAGATGCCCGGAGTCGTGGCAGCGGACGAGCGCCGGGCTGGGCAACGCCTCGAGCAGCCGGCGGATGACGGGTTCCGGGGAGTGTGTGTCGTGGTCTCCGGAGATCACGAGCGCTGGGACGCTCAGAGATCGGAGCAGGGTCGAATAGTCGGGTCGCTCGGCTCGACCTCGGAGCGCCGCGGCAGCCCCGGCTGGTGACGTGCTGAGCATCATCTCAAAGAGCTTCAGAACCAGAGCGCGGTCGCATGCGGCTTTCGGCCCGAAGAGCTCAACGATCATCGCCGCAGCTAACGGCAACATTCCGCGCTCCAGCGCGACTCGGGCCGTCGCCGCACGGATTTCCGCCTCATCTGCCGCTGCTGGATCGGCGGTCGTGGCCGCCAACACAAGTCCGTTGACCCGGTTTGGGTACTCGAGGCCGAGCTCCATCGCCACCAAACCACCCATACTGAGTCCGATCACGATCGAGCGTTCTACCGCGAGCTGGTCCAACAGTTCGACCACCGCGTCCGCGAACGCTCGCATGGTCATCACTTCCGATCGCTGCGGTGACGCCCCATAGCCCGGAAGATCGACGGCTATCACACGAAAATCACTGCTGAGCGCCTCGGCCTGGGGGCTCCACATCGACCGATCGAACGGGTGGCCATGCACAAGGACGAGGCTCTCTCCGGCTCCCCGTTCCTCATATGCGAGCACAGCGCGGGCGGGCATCCGCCGAGGCTACCTAGCTGCGGCACCGAGGCGCGGATCCTACGAGCATCGAGGTGGCGGGTCTCGCGTAATGGCCTGGAGTGGTGCCGGTCATTTGCTTGAAGTGTCGATTGAGGTGGGCTTGGTCATAGAACCCGCATTCGACAGCCGTGCGTGCCGGCGGATAACCACGCTTGAGTAGCCGTTGCGCGGCCTGGATGCGGAGCACGCGTCGGTACGCGGAGGGCGGCATCCCGATCTGCGTGCGGAACTGGTGCGCGAGATGGAAAGGGCTCAATCCGACCGCGTGGGCGAGCTCGTCCAGCGTGAAGTCCTCCTGCCAGCACTCATGGATGTAGTCGCGAGCCGCCGCGATGGCGGGATGTACGGCGGTCTGGCCGACTCGGGAGCGGCCGGCGAGCTCTTGGAGGCGGCGGGCGACACGCACCACCGCTTCTCCTTGCTCGAGTGCCACGCCGTTGCTGCCGAGGATGGCGTGCGCCTGGGCGAGAGCGTCGGCGAGCCCCTGCTCTCGGATGACGATCGCGGTGCGCTCGACGGTCGGTGGATCTCCGTCGCGCGAGTGAGCGAGCCGATCGTCAAGCAGGTAGAGCACGCGATAGGTGTAGCCCCCACGGCCGGCTGAGGCGCCGGTGTGCACTGCGCCGGGAGGGATCACGAACACGCTGCCTGCTGGCGCGATGTGCTCGTGCCCGTGCAGCTCGAACCTTGCGGCGCCGCGAACCACGTGCGCGACCGTCCAGGCGTCGTGGAAGTGGGGTGCATAGCGATGGTCGATGAACGTCGCGTGCAAGGCCTCGACCCCCTCGAGCCGCGGGGGCCGTAGGAAGCGTGCCTGTTCGGTCGGCGCCAGGGTCATTGCGCAAGTACGTCCAAGACGGCCGGCGTGTGCGGAATTACAACTGCTCCATGAACGCCATTCAGATCGTACGCACCGACCGACCGCACGAAATCCGGGAGTTCCCGCTCGGGCGGCTTGAGCTCTACCGGATCGGTGGACTCGAGCTCGGCCGCGCGGTCTACGAGCCGGGCTGGCGGTGGAGCGAGCACGTCCGACCGACTGCCGGGACCGAGCTGTGCGAGGTCAGCCACGTCGGCCTCGTGCTCGCCGGCACGGCAGGGGTGATCATGCGCGACGGCCAGCAGTACGCGCTGCGACCCGGCGACTTCTTCGCGATTCCCGCCGGCCACGACAGTTGGGTGATCGGCGACAAGCAATACGTCTCACTGCATCTCGCAGGTGCCGACACGTATGGCACCGCCGCTGTTGCCCCGTCCGCCACCCCGGATTCGTGAATATGCCGCTTCTGCATGTTCTCAACGTCCTCACCGATGCGAAGGGCGTGGGCGCGTGTGGGATTGGTGAGTTTGCATGATCGTGCGAATCTGGCTCACCGGAATCGAAGAGCTTCGTGCCGAGGAATACACGCAGTTCGCCAACCAGAACTCTGTCCCGATGTTTCTCGCCCAGCCTGGCTTCGCCGGCGTCCTGTTCACAGCCCGGCCAGGCGAGCGAGCCGTGATCACGTTCTGGGAGGACCATGCGTCTGCCGAGGCCTTGGACACGTCGGAGACCTACAGGAGCACGGTCGCGGCTATCGAGGCGACCGGCTTCCTGCAAGGACGCAGCACAGTCGAAGTCTTCGAACTGGAGGGTGTTGTCATGAAGGAAATCTTTGCTCAGCTACTGCGAGAATGAGCACGCCCGGGCTGGGTGATGACTGCTCCAATGAATGCGTGTAGTTGTCCCTCGAGGCACGTCTTCTCGCTCTCGCTCATCGAGTGCAGCGGTCCTCGTAGGAGGACCGCGAGTCCGTGGACGGTGGCCCAGGTTGGGTATTCGAGGCCTGGGCGGCGGGCTTGGGCTAGGAGTCGGGCCTCGACGAGTGTCGAAGAGCCCGGGCTCTGTGCGGGCGAAGTCGAGGTAGGCCTTGCCGACGGCCCGGAGCCGAAGCCTTGCGCCTGTCGGGCGACCGCGGAACCCGCACCGACCTGTTCGCGGCAAGCGACCCCACGTTCCTCGACTCGTTGTTCATTGCGCGCAGCCGCTGACGCGACCCCGTCGACAAATCACGAGGCGCGACTTACGAGAATCCCCCAAGCTCCGCAAGCAGCCCGTAGGTGTCGCTCGCGGCAAGCTCCCCCAAGCCCTCTGTCGGACTCGAACCGACGACCCCTTCCTTACCATGGAAGTGCTCTACCAGCTGAGCTAAGAGGGCGTGGGGGCGGAGCGTAGCGCGCGCCGGCTCAGAAGAGGCGCGAGCCGAGCGGAAATCCGTCCACGACCACGTACAGGCGGAGCCGGTGAGGCAGCACCGTGCCCGCCGGCAGGGCGAGGCGCACGGCGCGGATCCGCCCGTGGCGACTGACCATGAGCGATGTGTCGGCGTGGTAGTCGAGCGCGACCGGGGCGCCGCTCGCGGCATCGACGAGCAGGAGCGAGGCGACATGCCGGGACTCCGCGGGCAGCGGCCCGCCCGCCAGGTCCGCGTCGACGTGGCCGGCCCGGCCGACGACGGGGCCGTCGAGCGTGACGTTCCCGATCCGGAGCCCCGCGGGCCGGGTGGCGGCCGCGCCACGGTAGGCCGAGCCGAGGAACGTCCCGCTCGCAGCGAGGACGCCACTCGGGTTGCAGATGCCCGTGAAGACGAGCTCGGGGCCGTAATGCGGCACGGTCGCGCACACGGTCTCGGCGTACAGCGCCGCCCCGGGCCGGAAGCTCAGCTGCGGCGTCAGCGTGCCCCGCATCACGTAGCGCCGCAGGGGCACCGGGCCGAAGGAGAACTCGAGCGAGACGGCCGGGCTGGCCAGGGCCACGGCGCGGCCCCGGTAGGTCCCGAACAGGGGGAAGCTGAACGCGCTCCCCGGTTGCACATGGGCAACGCCGCGCGCGTCGCGCCTCGCTCCGATGACCCACAGGAGTACGTGAGAGCGCGTGCGGGCGATCGTCGTGGCGATCCAGTCGTAGCTGTCGAAGCCGATCTGGTTGACCGACGGCAGGAAGGCGGGCATGGGCACGGCGAGCCGGCTGATCGTGAGCGCACTCACGCGGCGCGGGCCGACGGAGAGCGGGAGGGCGCCGGCGGCTCGGGCCGTGCGCACGGTGATCGTCTGATCGAAGCTTCCGGCCGGAGTGCCGGCTGGGTTGAAGTTGCCCATACGCGGACCGTTGTCGGTGAACTGCCCGCGCACCCGCAGCCGGTACGTCGTCCCCGCCCGCAGCAGCCCCCGCGGAACCACGTAGAGGAAGTGCCCGTCGCCCGATTCCTGGACCGTGAAGGAAACGCTGGGCGTGATGGTGACCGCCGACGCCGGGTCGAGGACGGCGGCGTTGACCGTCCTCCCGTGGCGACGCACGACGAGCCGCAGGTTCAACAGGGTGGCGGGCGAGACGCCGGTCAGCCGGCTCACCGGGAGAGTCGTCCCGCCCGAGGTGACCGGGAAGACGCGATCGACGTTGGCGCCGAGGTCCTCTCCCGGATTCGTGTCGCACCGGGGGTCGCGACGGTGCAGGCAGTAGTCGTAGGGGACGTAGTCGACGTTGCCGTCCTCGCCGGCGATGACGACGCCGGTGCGGCCGAGCGCGGGCGAGGCGTTGAGATCGTTGCGGTCGCGCAGCACGGGGTTGGCCGGCGTCGTGTCGTAGGACCAGCGCCGGTGGCCCGTCGCCGCGTTCAGCGCGTAGAGCTTTCCGTTCGAGGATCCGAGGTAGAGGATCTCGCCCCCGCCCGGCGCGCCGCCGAGGACGGGCGAGGAGCGGATCGGGTCGCCGGTGTCATAGCGCCAGAGCAGGCGGCCGGTGCTCGAGACGGCATAGACCGAGCCGTCGGCGGAGGCGATGTAGATCGCGTCCGTGCGGCCGTCGGCGTCGTGGCCGAGGGCGGGTGAGGCGTAGAGGTGATCGCTCGTGGCGAAGCTCCACCGCGGCTTCCCGGTCGAGGGATCGAGCGCGTAGAGCTCGGAGTCGAAGGAACCGATGTATACGGTGCCGTCGGAGCCGATCGCGGGCGAGGAGACGAAGTAACCGGGCGCGGCGAAGCCCCATGCAGGGTGGCCGGAAGCGTCGAGCCGGTAGGCGTTGAAGTCGAGCGATCCCCAGAAGGTCGAGCCATTCGGGCCGAACGCGGGTTCCGTCCACAGGGAGTTGCCGCCGGTGAACGTCCACACGAGATGGCCGGTGCTCGTCAGGGCGTACGCCGTCCCGCCGGTGTTGCCGGCGTAGATGTCCCCGTTCGGGCCGATGGCGACGTCGCCCTCCCACCAGTCCACCTCCTGCCCGGGCACGGGTGGCTTGGTCGCGCGAAAGCGCCAGAGGACGCGTGGTCGGCCCCTCGCCGGAGCCGTCACGTGGTAGAGGTAGGCGTCGCCGGATCCGAAGGTGATCAGCGCGGCGCGCAGGCTCGCGTTGTACGGAGACAGCGCCGCCGCGGCGTCGATGATCCCGCCCGTTTTGAACTTCCACTGCAGCCGGCCGGTCGGGTGGATGGCGTAGAACCATGTGTCCGCGGACCCCACGTAGATCGTTCCGTCCGCCCCGATGACCGGGGTCGAGAAGATGCCCCGGCCGGTGGCGAACGTCCACGGTCGGCCGCCGGGGTACCGCGCGATGAGGGGGCTGACCCCCGTGTTGTGGAGGTCGTGGCGCATCTGCGGCCAAGGCGCGACCGCGGCCGCGGCGGCCGGGGCGACGCCGGCCAGCGTGAGCAGAGCGATGAACGCCGCGGTCCGGGCTCGCACGCGGGCAGCCTATAGCCACCCGCGTGCCCTTGCCCGAACCGGTGAACCCTGCGGCGATCCCTCGCGCCGGCCCCGGTCTCCTAGGCGCGCGGGTCGAGCTCGAAACCGAGCATCGGTACCGATACGCGACGCGCGCATCCGAACGGCGGTCCGCTCCGACCCGATGCGTCAGCGAGACGCTGCTCGTCGCCGAGCCGGGCTCCACAGCAACGGTCCTCGACCGGCGGACGCCCGCCGCGGCTTGCCCTGTGGCTCACCCCAGTGACGAACAGATACGTCTCGCTGGACATCTGGTTCCCCCTCGGAAGCGGCTGTTCGGTTTGCCCCCTCGCGAGCCGTCCGCCGCTTCTTGGCACGGGCTCGCTGACGACCGTCATGGTGACGGCCCGGCCCCTGAGCCGCATCCGGGACGATCCTGAACTTTTTTCGCCCCGCAAGTGTGACCGGCGGCACTCAGGCTCAGCGCGCGGGTCGTCGCGCCCCGCAGGTGCTCGGACTCAGCGCGGCGCGTCGTCGCGCGCCACGGCCTCGGCGCGGTCGCGCAGCGCGAGGATCTCCGCCAGCAGCTCGCCCTCGGAGCCCTCCTCGAGCGCCCGGGCGAGATAGGTGAGGGCGGCTTCGGGCGATCCCCGGCCGAGCGCGACGCCGGCCGCGTCGCGTAGCCGCCGCGTCACCTCATCCGACGCGGTCGGCGCGCAGCGCAGGAGGTGGGCGGCGACGATGTCCGGGTCGGCGCGCTCGCTGACGAGGAGTCCGGCCGCACGGAGGTGCAGGAGCGACCGCTCGGATGGCGCCAGCGCCTGGTAGACCGCAGCGCGCAGGGTCGGATGCGTGAACTCGAGCTGCTCGGTGCCCTCGATGATCTCCGCGGCGGCGAGCGCGTCCCGCGATCTCCGGGCGACGGTCTCGGGCAGCCCGGCCAGCTGTGTCGCGCGCGCGGAGCTGGCCTCCCGCCCGAGCGCGGAAACCGCTTGGGCGAGGAGTAGGGCCCGGGCTGGAAGGCGGGCGAGACGGGCGAGGGTGGCGCGAGCGACGGTGATCTCGCCGACCGCGCTCACGGCGGCGGCCTGGGCGGCCGTCGGCTCGACGGCGTCGACGACGAGCATCCGCATGAGCTGATGCAGGTAGAAGGGCATGCCGCCGGTGGCGCGGGTGCAGGCGGCGGCGAACGCCGGGGCCGGGGGGTGCCCGAGCCCGACGGTGAGGAGCTCGGCGACGGCCGACTCGCTGAGCCCCGCTGGACTGGCGTGCTCGGCCGGTGGCCCCCGGTCGGTGCGCCAGGCGGCCCCCCGCTCGGTGGCCACGACCACGGACAGCGCGACGCCCTGAAGCCGGCCCATGAGGTACTCGAGGAACCGCTGCGAACGCGGATCGCTCCAGTGGGCGTCGTCCACGGCGATGAGCACCGGCGCCCGCGCCGCTACCCGCACCGTGAGCCAGTAGAGACCGCTCAGGCGCGCCGCCGGCGGGTCGGGGCCGGCGCTCGAGGCTCCGAGCCTGTCTGACACAAACACCGCGGCGGCGGGCGCGGCGGATCCGGTCAGCAGCTCGTCGCGGGCCGTTGTGCCCATCCGGTTCAACCGCGGCTCGAAGAGCTGGCGGGCGATGCCGAACGGAAGCTCGTGCTCGAGGGGATCGCCGCCCGCGCGCAGCACCGTCATCCCGAGCGCGCTGGCCCGGCCGCTCGCGGCCTCCATGAGCGCTGTCTTCCCGACGCCCGGCGGCCCCTCGATGAGCAACGCCGCGCCGCCCTCCGGGCCGGTAACGGCGAGCGCGCGCTCGATTTGCTCGAGCTCGCGCGATCGCTCGAACAGCACGACTGTGCCCACGCGGACGGCGCTACGGTCCATGGTCCCGACCCTAGCCCCACCCCGGCGGCGGAACTGTGACGTTTGCCTCAGCCGCGCGGCTCAGTACGACGCGTGCAGGAGCGCCAGCATCGTTCCGGCGCTCGAGGGGCCGATCGGGTTGCCGCTGGCGTCGCAGAACCCGATCTCGACATGCGGGCCGGTGGAGATGCCGACGATGCCGGGACCGACTTCGCTCATGACCTCGCCGGCGGAGACGTGCGTGCCGACGGACAGCTGGTTGGCCGGGCCGGCGTGACCGTAATAGACGTAGCTGTAGCCGTCGAGCGGGCTGTCGCAGTGGATGACCGGCGCCCACGGGCCGAAGCCGCCGATGCCGTGCAGGACGATCGTTCCCGAGCAGACGGCGTACTCGGGTGTCCCGCCGGGCGCCGCCATGTCGACCCCGTCGTCCGGACTCCAGTCGCCGGGCGGCACGACCGCGCTCTTGGGCAGCGGGAAGGTGAAGCCGCCGGCGCTCGTGGGCGGGCTGAACGAGCTCGCCGGCGTGGAGCCCGAGGGCGCCGAGGGCGAGCTCTGGTCCGCCGCCCGCGCCGCGGCGGCGGCCTGCTGGGCCTGGATCGCCTCCAGGTGGCCGAGCTCGCGCTGCAGCGCGCCGATGTGCCCGCGCGCGTGCGCGAGCTTGTTCTGCTTGAGGTCGCGGCCATGGGCGACGGCCAGCTCCTCCTGGACGAGCCCGACCTTGTCCCGATCGAGCTGGTTGCGCTGGCGGAGCACGTCCACGGTCAGGTTCTGCTGTCGGACCTCGAGCGCGCCGAGGCGGATCGCCTGCGCGCTGACCGCGCGCCGGGCGGCCTTGACCTCGTCGATGACCTCGACGTTCTCCTGACGGATGCGCTTCTGGAAGGAGAGCGTCTCGAGGAGGTTCTGGAAGCCGGTGGCGTCGAGGACCACGGTGACGAGGTCGGGCTTGTCGGACTCGTAGGAGTTGACGAGCTGGCTGGCCAGCACGTTGTCGGCGCGCGCTTCGAAGCTCTCGAGCTTGGTCAGACGGATCCGCGCGGCATCGAGCTCGGAGCGGAGCTGGAGCAGCTCCCGCCGGTGGCCGTCGAGGTTGGCCTGGATGAGGGCGATGTCATGCGCGAGGCCGCCGATGGTGCCGTTGAGGCGCCCGATCTGGCCGTTTGCCCGGCCGACCGCTCCGGCCAGGCCCGAGATCGCGCCATTGCCGGCGCTGATCTGGCGCTGCAGCTGGCCGATGCTGGCCGCCCGCGCCGGAGCAGAGCCGGAGGCGAGCGAGCTGAGCGCAAAGGCGAGCGCGGCAACGCCGGCGAGTACGGCAACGGCGCGAAGGTATGGCCTGGAAGCGTCGGGCATTCTGTCCTGGCGCGGTCTCGGGTGCACCGGCAAAGCCGCGTCCGCATCCGCTCTGAGAGGTCGGGGGCGGAGCGCCGTCACCGTAACACGCGCCTCCCCGGCTCGCGTCATGGCCGCCCCGAGTGCAAGGAAAACTGCACCGGGAGGAGACGGACGCGCTGGCCCGACGGCCGAGCGCAAACGCCCCACGCGCGACGCTCGAGAGGCGCGTTGGGGCCGGGTGCCCGCTGAGCGGGCCATGATCCCCATCGCGGCTTTTTGCGCGCCCGCGTGGGGTGTTACGCGTGCGGGGGGGCCCGCCCCGCCGCGCCGCGCGCACCGCCCGCGCAGGGCCGGGCCTCGCGCTCGGGCCCGGGCTCGGAAGGGCGAACCAGGCGCGGATCAGGCGCGGGAGACGGCAACGACGTGCAGCTCGCGCGGGGTGCCCGAGGCTCTCAGCCGCTTCGGCCGGCCGGTCGTGAGGCCGTCGCTGCTCATGTGGCCGACCACGGCATCGGAGACGAGCAGCTGGTCGGGCTTGGCGGCGTCGGCCACCCGCGCCGCCACATTGACATCCACGCCCAGGTAGTCACCGCCGAGCTTGCGCGGGCGCCCCCAATGCACGCCGGCCCGCATGCGCGGGCGGTAGCCGTCGAGCTCGATGGCCGCCACCGCAGCCTGCGCGTCGAGTGCGGCGTCGACCGCGGCCCGGGCGTCGAGGAACGTGGCCATGAGACCGTCGCCCAGGCGCTTGACGATCCGGCCCTGCCGGTCAAGGACGGCGGTCTCGCTGGCCACCCCCACTTCGCGCAGCAGCTCGAGGGCGGCCGCGTCGCCCGCCCCCAGCGCCCAGGAGGAGAACCCGGCGAGGTCGGTGAAGAGGAGCGCCATCTCCCGGTCGCCGCGGCCACGCCCGGCCGCCTCCGAGAGAGACTGCCAGAGCTGAAGCCCGGCGAGGCCGAGCTCCTGGACGAGGCTCTCCGGCTCCCCGCGCAGCGTGGTCACGCCACGGCCGATGACCTCGACCGGCGCGCGTCCCGCGGTCGAGAGCGGGTCGCCGAAGCGATCGTCGCCCGGGAGCCGGCGGCGGAGCCGGCGCGCGGCCGCGATCCCCCGAGGATCGGTGTCGAGGCGGACGGCCGCGCGGCGCATACGCGCCAGACGCTCGGCCGCCTTGGGGTCAGTCACGTCCTGTCCGGTGCCGTCCACCGGTCGAGGATAAAGCGGCTGGCCCTACGACGGCTCGATCTCAGACGGCAGCATCTTCATCGGCGCACGCCGGGCGAATTGACGCGCGGAGCGCGTCCCGTCCGAACAGTGGCGGGAGCAGGATTCGAACCTGCGAAGGACAGAGCCATGCGGTTTACAGCCGCACCCCTTTGACCGCTCGGGAATCCCGCCGGGGGCGGTCAGTCTAGCGACGGCGCGTGAGCGCGTTCGTCTTCCATCGTCCACCAGGCGACGGGGAGATACCGCCCCCCGTGACCCCTCCAACCGCCCTACGACGCGTCGCGCAGGCGCTGCGCCTCGGGCAGCGCCTCGAGCTTCTTCAGGGTGTGGTTTTCGATCTGCCGGATCCGCTCGCGCGTGACGTTGAACGCCCGCCCGACCTCCTCGAGGGTGAAGGGACGCTCGCCGGTCAGACCGAAGCGCATCTCGATCACCTCGCGCTCGCGCTGGGGCAGCGCCGCGAGCGCGCGGCGGAGGTTCTCCCGGCGCAGCCGCTCGGCGGCCTGCTCGAACGGCGACTCGGCCGTCTGATCCTCGACGAAGTCCCCGAGCTCGGAGTCCTCCTCCTCGCCGATCGGTTTCTCGAGTGAGATCGGCTGCTGGGCCATGCGCAGCACATCGCGCACCTCGCGCACGCTGCACTCGAGCTCGTCGGCGATCTCCTGCGGCGTCGGCTCGCGGCCGAGCTGCTGGACGAGCTGGCGCTCGACGTGCACGACCTTGTTGAGCTTTTCGACCATGTGCACCGGGATGCGGATGGTCCGGCCCTTGTCGGCGATCGCGCGCGTGACCGCTTGGCGGATCCACCAGGTGGCGTAGGTGGAGAACTTGTAGCCGCGCCGGTAATCAAATTTCTCGACGGCGCGGATGAGCCCCATCGAACCCTCCTGAATCAGGTCCAGGAACGTGAGGCCTCGGCCCAGATACGACTTCGCGATCGAGACGACCAAACGGAGGTTGGCCTCGATCATGTGCTGCTTGGCGAGCATGTCGCCGCGCTCGATGCGCCGCGCGAGCAGGACCTCCTGCTCGGCCGTCAGCAGCTCGACGCGGCCGATCGAGCGCAGGTAGAGCCGCAGCGAGTCGAGCGAGGGCTCGATCGTGAGATCAACCGTGGCCTTCTTGCGCTGGTCCGGGGCCGGCTCGGCCGCCTGCTCGGTCGCCACCTCGACCCCACCGCCATCGGACTTGGCCAGCCGGCCATCGGCTTCCACGACGTCGATGCCCTGGTCATCCAGGTAGCTGTGCAGCTCCTGCACCTGCTCTTTGGTGATGTCCACCTCTTCCAGACAGGTGGCGATCTGATCGAAGGTGAGGAACCCACGTTCCTGACCCTCGGCGATGAGCGGACGCAACTCGTCCAGCTCCACGATCGGAGCCTCATCGCCCAATAGGACGCCTGCTTCTTCGCTCACAGCCCCTGAGCTCCTCCCAATCACGCCACCCCACGCGAGTGGCTATCACACTCTCCGCCCCCAAATAGGGATTGCGGGAGTGATACCACAATCATCAGCTTTGTCTAGCGCGTGAACTACCAGGTCCCAGGGGGGAAGCCCGCGCAGCGCGCCCTCTACCCTGTGTCGGGATGACTTCCGAGCGCACCCCCACCGTCACCACGCTCGACGTCCAAGCTCAGGCACCGCCCGTGCAGCTCAGTCTCTCGCGCGTAGGCGTGACCGGCGTCGAGAAGGTCATACGCCTCCAGCACGACGGCACCGAGCAGCTCTTCTCGGCCAAGTTCGAGTGCGTCGTCGACCTCGGTCCGAACCAGAAGGGCGCGCACATGTCGCGCTTCGAGGAAGTGGTCAACGAGGCCATCGGCCAGGTCGTGCTCGGCGAAACCGGCTTCAAGGCCGAGACGCTGGCCGAACACATCGCCCAGCTCGTGCGCGCCCGCCAGGACGCTCGCCGCGCCGAGGTGAGCGTCGAGGCGCGGTTCCCCGAACATAAGCCGGCGCCGATCTCGGGCATCCAGACCCAGGAGATCTACACCCTGCACGGCGCCGCCGTGGCCACCGAGCTCGGCACGCGGCGCCTCACCGGGGTGACCGCCCAGGGGATGACGGCGTGCCCGTGCGCGCAGGAGCTCGTCGCCGCCTCCGCGCGCGGACGCCTCGAGACCCAGGGCTTCGACAGCGAGGAGATCGAGCGGATCCTCGAGGCGGTGCCCGTGGCCACCCACAACCAGCGCGGTCTCGGCACACTGCTCATCGGCTGCACCGAGCTGTGCGACGACGAGATCGACGCCACCGCCCTACTGGCCATCGTCGAGCAGGCCATGTCCTCGGAGATCTACGAGCTCATGAAGCGCTCCGACGAGGCTCACGTGGTCGAGAAGGCCCACCGCCGCCCCCGCTTCGTCGAGGACTGCGTGCGCGAGATGATCCGCGGCGTCGTCGAGGCCTTCCCGTCGCTCGACGATCGGGCGTTCGTCTCCGCGCGCCAACTCAACCTGGAGACGATCCACCAGCACAGCGTCGTGGCCGAGCGCTTTGGCACGCTGGGCGAGGTCCGCGCCGAGATCGCCTCAGGCGAGCCGTCGGTCGATCACACGAGCCGACGGGCCTGGCTCGACGCGTTGCCCTGAAGGTTGCGCGCGCAGCCTGCCGGAGATGACGAGGCCGGCTGGCCGCACACCGCGGGCCGCGCGTCATGCTTAACCGGTGCGCGCCATGGTCCTCGTGCAACCGGGCCGACCGCTCGAGGCAGTAACGCTTCCCGACTCCGAGCCGGGCCCCGGCCAGCTCGCGCTCGAGGTGGCGGCGTGTGGGGTGTGCCGCACCGACCTGCACCTGCGCGACGGGGAGATTGACACGCCGCGGCTTCCCGTCGTCCTTGGCCACCAGATCGTCGGGCGCACCGACGACGGCCGGCGCGTGGGCGTGCCCTGGCTCGGATGGACGGACGGGGAGTGCCGCTACTGCCGCAACGGCCGGGAGAACCTGTGCGTAAACGCGCGCTTCACCGGCCGGGACATCGACGGTGGGTACGCCGAGCGCACGCGGGCCGACGAGCGCTTCTGCCTGGCGCTGCCCGATGCCCTCTCCGACACCGAGGCGGCGCCGCTCCTGTGTGGCGGGCTGATCGGCTATCGCGCCCTGCGCATGGCCGGGGACGCAGAGCGGCTCGGGCTCTACGGCTTCGGCTCGGCAGCGCACATGATCTGCCAGGTCGCGGTGCACCAGGGGCGGCGTGTCTTCGCCTTCACGCGCGCGGGTGACACTCGTGCCCAGGCCTTCGCCGGCGAGCTCGGCGCCGTGTGGGCGGGCGACAGCCAGGCGGCGGCGCCCGAGGAGCTCGACGCGGCGATCATCTTCGCGCCCGCGGGCGCGCTCGTGCCGGCGGCCCTGCGCGTGCTCGCTCCCGGCGGCACGGTCGTATGCGCGGGAATCCACATGAGCGACATTCCCTCCTTCCCCTACGAGGCGCTGTGGCACGAGCGCTCGATCCGCTCGGTGGCCAACCTGACCCGCCGCGATGGAGAGGAGTTCCTCGCCCTCGCGCCGCAGGTCCCGGTGCGCACGACCGTGACCGTCTACGCGCTCGAGCAGGCCGAGCAGGCGCTCGAGGACCTGCGCGCCGGGCGCTTCGAGGGCACGGCCGTGATCGTGCCCGGCGGCGCCGTATCGTAGGCTAGGTCCCCATGCCCCTCATTCCGATGGTGATCGAGAGGACCGCGCGTGGCGAGCGCGAGTTCGATATCTACAGCCGCCTGCTCAACGAGCGGATCGTCTTCCTCGGCACGCCGGTCGACGACATGGTCGCCAACCTCATCGTGGCCCAGCTCTTGCACCTCGAGTCCACGGACCCCGACAAGGACATCTCGCTCTACATCAACAGCCCCGGCGGCTCGATCTATGCCGGCCTGGCCGTCTACGACACGATGCAGTTCATCAAGCCCGACGTGCAGACGATCTGCGTGGGCATCGCCATGTCGATGGGCTCGCTGCTGCTGGCCGGTGGGGCGAAGGGCAAGCGCTTCTCGCTGCCCAACAGCCGCATCCTCATCCATCAGCCCTCCGCGGGCTTCGAAGGCCAGTCGACCGACATCGAGATTCACGCGCGCGAGATCCTCAACATCCGCCAGCGCATCGACGAGATCTACGCCCACCACACGGGCCAGCCGTTCGAGCAGGTCCACACCGACATGGAGCGCGACCGCTTCTTCAAGGCCGACGAGGCGGTCGAGTACGGGCTCATCGACCGGGTGATCTACCAGCACTAGACCATGAAGACCCGGCCGCATGCGGCCGGGTCCCGGTGGGTGCATGCACCCACCGGCGCGGCGGCGCATGCGCCGCCGCGGAAATCTCGTTAAGTCGCGGGCGCCCGGCGCGGGCGCCCCGACCCCTTCCCGGGCGGCTGGGGCATGACCGGCCGGCTCAGCGCCCAGAAGACCATGAGCGCGCCGAAGATGAGCATCCCGATGCCCGTCCACAGGTCGACGTTGACGCCGTCGGCGTAGTTCTTGACGTGGGAGGACCCGGCGATGCCCGCGATCGTGAGCGTGAGACCGTAGAGCAGGAACAGCCCGCCGATGAGGCGCCGGATGTCGAAGCGGTTGGCCGCCCGCGCGGCCTGCACCTCCTCCTCGTCTGAGAGCTGCTCGCCGGACTTGCCGGCGCCGAACGGATTCTGGGGCTCGTCGGCCATGATCTCGCTCCTCGATGACTAGATGAAGATGATGTTCAGGATGATCAGCCCGACGAACAGGATGCCGCCCAACAGCCATGGCGAGCGCCACCACACGCTGTCGCGCTCGTCGACGACCGCGTCACGGTCGGGCTCGCGATCGAGGCCCCAGACGAGTCCGCGCAGCTCCTCCTCGGGCTTGGCCGGGGTGACGAGAGACACGACGATGAGGACTGCACCGCCGACGATGAACGCGAGGATCGACTGCCAGAAGCTCCCGCTCAGGGCTGAGCCGAAGTGGAAGATGACGTGGTAGGCGGCAAGGCGGTTGACGCCGTAGGCCGTCGCGGTCCCGGCGACGAGGCTGAAGAAGCCGCCCCACGCACTCGCCCGCCTCCAGAACATCGCGATGATGAACGTCGTGAACAGCGGGACGTTGAAGATCGAGAACAGCTGCTGGATGTAATTCATCATGTTCGAGTAGCCCTTGGCGATGAACGCCGTGAGCACCGAGATGAGAATTCCGCCGATCGTCACCAGGCGGCCGGCGCGCAGATAGAACGCCGGGTCGCGGTCCTTGGCGAAGTAGGCCTGGATGAGGTCGTAGGTGACCACCGTGTTGAACGCGGTCACGTTGGCGGCCACGCCGGCCATGAACGCGGCCAGCAACCCGGTGATGGCAAGGCCCAGCATCCCCTCGGGTAGGTAGGAGCTGATGAGGTGTGGGATCGCCGTGTTGTACGACGAGCTGACCGACTTGCCACCCAGCCCGGCCACCGTGACCCCTGCGATGAGTCCCGGGAGGACGATGATGCCGGGCAAAAGGATCTTGGGGAACGCGCCGATCAGCGGCGTGCGCCGGGCGGCGGACATGTTCTTGGCCGACAGCGCGCGCTGGACCTCGGCGAAGTTCGTCGTCCAGTAGCCGAAGCTGACCACGAAGCCAAGGCCGAAGACGACGCCGATCCAGTCGGACTGCAGCGGGTTGGTCACGTGGTGGATGCCCAGACCCTGCCAGGCGTGGAGGCCGGCATTACCGAGCTTGGACGCCTGCACCTTGTGCTTGAGCCCGTTGATGCCGCCCACGGCCTTCAGCGCGATGAGCGTCAGCGGGAGCAGCGAGGCGACGATGATGAAGAACTGCAGGACCTCGTTGTAGATGGCCGAGGTCAGGCCGCCGAGCGTGATGTAGACGAGCACGAGCGCGGCCGCGACGAGGATGGCCGTGGTCACTGACCACCCGAGCATGAGGTGGATGATCAGCGCGAGGGCGAACAGGTTGACGCCGCCGATCAGCACGGTGGCCACGGCGAAGGTGACGGCGTTGAAGGCGTGCGCCCAGTCGCCGAACCGGAGGCGCAGGTACTCGGGCACCGATCGGACCTTTGCCCCGTAGTAGAAGGGCATCATCACCAGCCCGAGGAAGATCATGGCCGGGACGGCGCCGATCCAGTAGTAGTGCACGGCGGCGACGCCGTATTGGGCCCCGTTGGCCGACTGGCCGAGGATCTCCAGCGCGCCGAGGTTGGCAGCCATGAAGGCCAGGCCGGTGATCCAGGCGGGCAGCGAGCGGCCGGAGAGGAAGAAGTCAACGTCGGTCTTGATGGCGAGGCGGGCGATGAAGCCGATGCCGAGCACGACGACGAAGTACACGGCGAGAATCGCGTAGTCGAGCGTGGACGGGTGGAGCCTCAGCACAGCGACCTCCTCGACTCGGCGAGCGTGTGTGTCCTCCTCACGGGGCACGCTCTACCCGCGTCGGCTCCGTTTTATCTGCGCGCGAAGATCAGCGTTCGGGGTCCAACCTGGCGGCTCAGGCGACCGGGTGCTCGATCGCCCCGAGGCCCTCGATCTCGATCCGGACGACGTCGCCGGGCTTGAGGAAACGAGGCGGATCGAAGGCCATGCCCACCCCGCTCGGCGTGCCCGTGAGGATGAGGTCGCCGGGTCGCAGCGCGCAGGTCTGCGAGATGAAGTCCACGAGCTCGCGACAGCCGAAGATGAGATCGGACGTCCGGCTGTCCTGGCGGAGCTCGCCGTTGACCCACGTGCGCAG
The DNA here is from genome assembly GCA_963795525.1 of uncultured Solirubrobacterales bacterium. Classification (GTDB taxonomy): domain Bacteria; phylum Actinomycetota; class Thermoleophilia; order Solirubrobacterales; family Solirubrobacteraceae; genus Palsa-465. Next base: position 220,567 of record CAWCIA010000003.1, on the reverse strand, counting down.
CTGGAGGTCGGGCTCCTCGCCGATCTCGTCGACCGTGGTGACCCACGGGCCGAAGGGACAGAAGGTGTCGGCGCCCTTGGCTCGCGTCCATTGCGACTCGCGGCGCTGCAGGTCCCGCGCCGTGACGTCGTCGGCCACGCAGTAACCGCCGATGAAGCCCTCGGCCCCGATCACGATGGCCAGCTCGCCCTCGTAGTCGAGCCGGTGCACGACCTCGGGGCAGCGGATCGGTCCGCCGGGCGCGGCGAAGCTCCCCGAGACCTTGACGAAGACGATCGGCGTCTCCGGCTTCGTGCCGCCGGTCTCCTCGACGTGGCGGGCGTAGTTGAGGCCGATCGCGTACGCCGTCCCGGGGTGCTGAATCGGCGCGAGCAGCTCGACCTCGCCGAGCGCGTACTCCTCGCCGCTCGCGCGGCCGGTCGCACCGCCGAGGACGTCCTTGACGCTGACGCCGTCGGCGAACGCGCGAACACGCTCGCCCACGACCTCGCCCGCGGTGGGCTGGCCGGATCCCGGCCCGCGGAACGTGGCGAGCTTCACGGCGCGCAGCCTAGCGAGACGGCCGCGAGGGCGGGTCGCTCGCGCGGCCGGGGCGCGGTGCTCAGCGCTCGTCCGCCCGCGGATGCGCCGGGCTCAGCTGAGCCCGGCGCCCACCTTCTCCGCGCTCGGGACGGCGACGTGCGTGACCGGCAGACCGAGTGCCTTGGCTTTGCTCACCAGGTCGAGCTTCAGCCACCGGGAGATGCCCAGCGGAAGCGTCGAGATGATCATCTCGTCGTAGCTGCCGAGGTTGACTGCGTCGTGGATGGCCATGAGCGGCTCGGCGTCGCCGATGCTGCCCGTCACCTCGTGGCCCGCCGCGCGCGAGAGCTTCGGCAGCGCGTCTGCCAGCACGCCCTGCGCCTCATCCTCCCCCGCCTCGAGCGGGTCGACAACCTTGTGCATGCCGTGCGGCTGCCGAGGAACGACGAGATGGAACCGCGTCGGCCCCTCCTCGGCCCGCCGGCGCACCGCCTGAAGCAGCGCCTCACCCGCCGCCGTCTGGTGCGCGACGACAAGGACACTGGTCGGCTCAGACATGGACTCACCTCCCGGCGAGACTGGTGCGAATTGCTACGAGTCGGTATAGCACCGGGGTAGGCGACGGGCAAGGCGGACCCTGGCAGGCGAGGCCGGGACGGGCGCGGCGCGGCCGCCCCCTTTGGGCTCGCTTCGGGCATTTTGTCCGCATAGGGGAGAAAAAGCCCGAACCGGCCCGACCCCAAGGCCGTCCACCCCGCGATCCACCCGCGGAGAAACGCGACTCCCGGGCTACCCGAGCTCTCGGGCCATCTCGAGCAGCTTCCCCACGGTCGTCCAGTTGCGTGCCGTGGCGACCACGCCCGGCGCGGGCTTGGCGAGGGCGGCCCACATCTTCGAGCGCCCGGCGCCCTCGGGCAGCCAAGCGTAGAGCTCGCGCCCGCGCATGTGCAGCCGCTCGCCCGACACGGCCAGCGCGGCGAGGCGCTTGAAGGCGGCCGCCTCGATCTTGGCGTCGAGAAAGGACACGAGGTAGCGCTTGGAGTCCGTAACCTGACCGCCGAGCGGATCGTGGGCGAGAACCACCTCAAGCTGCTTCGGGGTGCGGACGATCACCGGGACATCGAAACCGCAATGCGCAGAGATGAGATCCCGGCACTGCAGCTCCAGCTCCTCCGGCGTTGCCTCGCTTCGCAGCACGACATTGCCGCTCTGTACGTAGGTGCGCACGTCCTGCAGGCCGGAATCCGTCAGTAGTTCCCGCAGCGCGGGCATCGCGATCCGGCGAGCACCGACATTGACGGCGCGCAGGAGCAGAATCCGGCTGGACATCGTGGTAGACGGTAGATCCATGCCCGAACGGGCGCCACTCGATCAAGCGTCCAGAACTGCCCCCCACAATCCGGCCCAACATTCGTCCGTTTGCGGGGAACTACGGTCAAGGGGTGTGGGGTCGCACGGAAGCGCGACTCGGGGCCATAGCCGATGTCAGCCATGCCGGTGACATGCCCCGGCCCCTCACGCAGGATTATCGACGGAGACACGGAGTAGCGGAATGCGAAGCGTCAAAGATAAGGCGGGCCGGCTGTCGGCGCAGGAGACCCTCAAGCTCTGGCAGGCCTACAAGGAAAGCGGCGATCCCAAGCTGCGTGACCGGCTGGTGCTCACCTTTGCGCCGATGGTCAAGTACATCGTCTACCGCAAGGTGCGCGAGATACCCGCGCGCTGCGAGGTCGAGGACTTCATCTCATGTGGCCTGGAGGCGCTCATTCGCTCCATCGACCGCTACGACCCGGAGAAGGGCGCCACGCTCGAGCAGTTCGCATGGACCCGGATCCACGGCGCCGTGCTCGACGAGCTGCGCCGCAACGACTGGGCGCCGCGTTCCCTGCGCCGCTGGGACCGCGACATCAACAAGGCGCGTGAGCAGTTCATCGGCCTCTACGGCCGGCCGCCGACCAACGAGGAGCTGTGCGACGCGCTCGGCATCGAGAAGTCGGAGCTCGTCCGCCGTCAGGATGAGATCACCCGCTCGCACGTCGGGTCGCTGAACACTCTCGTGCTCTCCGACGATGACACCACGATCGAGCGCATCGACACGCTTCCGAGCGAGGACCGGGAGTCCGATCCGGTCCACTCGGCCATGCGTGACGACGCCAAGACGCGCTTCCGCGCGGCCTTCGAGCGGCTCTCGCCCCGCGACCGCAAGGTCGCCGTGCTGCTCTACGTCTACAACCTCACCCTGCGTGAGATCGGCGAGATCCTCGGCGTGACCGAGAGCCGCGTCTGCCAGATCCACGGGCAGATCACCAAGAAGCTGCGCGAGCAGCTCGCCGCCGACGAGCAGCTCTTCTCCGAAGTTGCGTAGGTCAGGCGCAGCCTGACCTACGTGACGCGTGGCCGGGGACGTGGCTGACGATCACCGTGCGCAGGTACAGCGACCACTCGGCCGGCTGGCCCGGCGAGGTCACCCGCTCGGCGAGCAGCACGCCCGTGTGGGGATCGACGATGAGCTCATCGCGCACGTTGCCGCGCACGTCCACGATCCCCAGGCCCGGACGGCCTCGCGCGTCGCGTACGGCGCCGAGCACCTGCACCCCGGGAATCGTCTCGGCCACCCGATAGAGCGCGGCGCGCAGCGCCGGCGGCGCGTCGGTCTCACGCAGCAGGTCGCCGATCTGCACGAAGTCCTCCGCCGGCCCCGGCGGTCCGCCCTCGATCTGCCGTGCCCGCAGCTTCTGAGCCAGCCGGGCCGGGTCGGTGGGCAGCCGGAGGAGGTTGGCCGGCCCATTGGTCAGACAGCCGGGCCCGAACCACGCGTCGCTCGTTCCCCGCTCAGCGGGCACGTGGGCGCAGCGCGCCCGGTCCGCCGCGGACGTGTATGAGGGCCGCCCCAGCGTCTCCAGCAGCCGCCCCGACCCGTCGGCGCCGATCCAGATGCGCCGGTGCTCGGGGACGAGCGTCACGCACCCCACCTCGGGCGCGTCGGACTCCTGGAACTGGATCGAGTCGACGAAGAGATAATGGCCGGGCGACAGCGGACCGAGGGACGGCTGCGCGGACGCCACCCGGGCCAGGCGCTCGAACACCGCCGCCACGGCCGGAGATGGCCCCGAGGTGCCGCTGCCGAGCAGCGGCACGAGCACCCCGAGGAGCACCGCGACCGCCACCCCGGTCGCCAGCATCGCCGGCCGCCGGATCGGCCGCCGGCGTCGCCGAGTCGCGCGCTCGCGCTCCGCGGAGATGAGCTGCGCCAGCGCGTCGCGCGCCGCCTGCTCAGCGTCCGGGGTCGGCTCCGCAACCTGGCGGCGCCATTCAGACAGCAGGGTCATCTCGTCCGTCATGGTTCCCTCCCTCCATCGGGCGCCGGCGCGGTCGCCGAGCGCAGGTGCGCCCTCAAGTGGGCGCGCGCTCGCGACAGCCGCGAGCGCACGGTGCCCACGGGGATCCCCAGCGTGTCCCCAATCTGCTCGTAGGACAGTTCGGCCCAGGCGTGCAAGAGGAGCACGTCGCGCTGGTCGCGCGGGAGCTCGGCGAGCGCTCCGGCCAGCGCCTGACCGCGCGGGCTCTCGCTGCGCTCCCCCATGTCGAGGGCCAGCTCGCTGCCCAGGCCGGCAAGTGTGTCGAGGAGGCGTTGTTCGGCCCGGCGGTGCGCGCGGATCAGATTGGTAGCGATGCCGAACAGCCAGGGCCGGGCCAGCTCGGCCTCGAGACGAAAGCGCCGGCGCTGCTCGAAGGCGATGGTGAACGTGGATGCGGCCAGATCGTCGGCCAGCTCGGTTCCGACTCGCCGAGCCAGGTACCGGTGAACGTCCCGGTAGTGGCGGTCGAAGATCGCCGCGAATGCCTCGGGCCGTTCCACCGACGCGGCGATCACCTCGCTGTCGGAGGGCCGAGCCGCGAGGGGAGCGGGTGTGTCCACGCTTCCTACTTGTCAGCCGCCCCCGGAAAAGTTCCGCCGGTCTACGGCTCGCGAAGCCGGACGCTCACGTCGGGCATCCGATCGCCGGCCGCCTGCGCGGCGGCTTCGTTCTCGCGCTTGACCTCGAGCCACAGCTCTTCGCGGTAGACCAGGAGGGAGCGCGGGGCGTCGATGCCCAGGCGCACGGTGCCGCCGCGCACCTCGACCACCTCGACGATGACGTCGTCGCCAAGCATGATGCGCTCACCCGCGCGCCGCGTGATCCGCAGCATCAGCCCTGGCCCGCCGGCTCGACCTCGACGCCGGCGAACAGCGGCGCGCGCAGCTCGCAGCCGGGAGCCTGGTTGATGACCTGGTAGCCCCGGCCGCCCCAGACGAGGATCGGCGCCTTCTGGTTGGCGGTGAAGTCATGGAGCGCGTCGCTGGCGCGGACGGTCACGAAGACGTCCACGGGACTATCGCCGGCGATGCCGAGCCGCTCGACGTCCTCGTCGGTCAGCTCGACCTCGTAGCCGGCAAAGAACCGGTGCGGGTTGGTGATCGGCAGGGCGAGCGCCGGGTCGTCAAGCGACTGAAGCCAGGCGAACGCGCTCTCGTGGTCACGCGCGAGCAGCGCGTAGCGCGATCCGCCGAGGCCGATGAGGCCCTCGGGGAATTCGATGACCGTCGCGGGGTCGATCTCGACGCGCCCGAAGCGCGTGCTCTCAATCGCGAGCGCCAAGGCTCTTACTGTAGAAAGTCCATGAGCGAGGACTGAACGATATTGGCTCCGGCGCGCAGAGCCGCCGTGTAGGCGGCCTGCTCGGTCGAGAAGTTGATCTCGGTCTGAGCCATATCGGCGTCCTGCGTGTTGGACAGCACCTGCGTATCAGCCAGCTGCAGGTTCTGGATCCGGTCGGTGGCCAGCTGGAGACGATCGGTCGTCGCGCCCAGATTGGCCTGGAGCTCGGTCAGGTTGTTGAAGTTCGTATCCAGGTTGCCGAGATCGGTGTTCGACAGCGCGCCTGTGTTGCCGCTCTTCATATCGGCGGAGATCGTGCGCAGCGTGTCGAGCAGCTTGCCGTCGGGACCGCCCGGGCCGCTCGAGCCGTTACCGAGCACCGAGGAGAGGTCGACGTTGACCTGCAACGTCGTGTTCGGGGCGATCTGGCGCGTGACGGCCGCCCCGGCCCCGGAATTCCCCTGATAGACGTCGCCCGTGGCGGTCTGGTAGGGCTGGACGTTCGAGGTCCCGGAGAAGAGGTACTGGCCGTTGTAGCTGGAGTTCGCCTCCTGCTCGATCGCGCTCGTGAGCTGATCGACCTCGGAAGCCGTGGCCTGGAGATCGACCCCGGTGTTCGTGCCGTTGGCCGCTTCCACCGTGAGCTCGCGTACGCGCTGGACCATGTTGGCGACATTGGTCAGCGAGGTCTGGCTCGCCTGCGTCCAGGCCGTCCCGTCGGTCACCTGATCGTTGTAGGCGGTCAGGCCGCCGAGCTGACCCTGCATGCTCAGCACGACGCTCATCCCGTAAGGATTGTCCGAGGGCTGGTTGATCTGCTTGCCCGAGGACAGCTCCTCCTGGGTCGTGCTCATCCGGTCGTAGGACTGATTGAGCTCGTCGAGCGTCGACTGGGCAATCATCATCGTGGTGACGCGGCCGATCATTCCGTTTCTCCTCAGAGCCCGACCGAGCCGGTCGAGTTGATGAGCGTATTCAGCGTCTGGTCGATCGTCGTCATCATCCGCGCCGACGCCTGGTAGGCGCGCTGATAGGTGATGAGGTTCGTCATCTCCTCGTCGAGGGAGACGCCGGACTCGCTCTGACGCTGGTTGTTGACCCCGCTGAGCAGCGTCTGGGCCGTGGTGAGCGCGCTCTGGTTGGACTGGACGTCGCTGCCGACCTGGGAGACGAACGAGGAGTAGCTCTGGTCGATCGGTCCCCCGGCCAGCCCGGCGATGGCCAGGGCGACGTCGTTGGCGCCGGGATTGCTCGTCGTCGTCGTCTGGACCTGGGAGGGCGTGACCGGGACGCTCAGCGTCGTCGCGCTCGCCCCGAGGCCCGTCGTCGTGGTGTTGACGCTGAAGAAGGGCGTCGAGGTGTGGATCGCGTTGACGGTGTTGGCCAGGTTGGTGGCGAACTGGTTGAGCGTGTTCAGGTACCCGGAGATCTGGCCCGTCGGGCTGGTCAGACTGGCCAGTGAGCCGAGCGTGCCGCCCGAGGAGGGCCCGAGGGTGAGGCTCGAGACCGAGGCGGCCGTCTTGCCGTTGACCAGGGGCGTCGTCGTGTCTCCGCCGAAGTTGACCACGAGCAGGCCGTTACCGGGGTCCGTGACGGACACGGTGCCGTACTGGGAGAGATCGTCGAGCGCCGCGTCGCGCTGATCGAGCAGGGCGTTCGGGCTCTGGCCGGTCGCCTGGGCCTGGGAGATCTGCGTGTTGAGCGAGGCGATCTCGTTGGCGTCGTTCTGCACGGCGCCGGTCGGGCTCGTCAGCGTGGCGTACTGCTGCGAGGCCTGGGACTGGATCGCCTGCAGCTGGGAATCGATGCCGTTGAAGGTGTCCGCGAGAGTGTTGGCGGCATCGACGACGCCCTGCTTGGCTGCGCCGCTGCTCGCGCCTGAGGGGTTCTGAGCCAGGTTGCTCCACGCGGTCCAGAAGGCGGTGAGCTGGCTGGAGACACCGCCGCTCGAGGGCTCTGCGAGTGAGGTCTGCACCTGCTGGAGGAGCCCTGAGGCCGTGTTCAGCTGGCTCGTGGCGCTGTTCTGGGCCCGGTACTGGATGTCGAGGAATTGGTTGCGGACGCGGTTGATCGTCTCGACGTCGACGCCGGTGCCGAGCTGTACGCCCTCGCCGGTGACGTTCGAGAAGGCCGGAAGCGTGAGCGAGGGACTCTCGACGAGGTCGGCCACCTCCCGCGAGTAACCGGGATTGTTGGCGTTGGCGATGTTGTTGCCCGTGGTGTCGATCGCCGCCTGCGCGGCCTGGAGGCCCCGCAGCGCGGTGTCGAGCCCGGTGTAGGCGGGGATCGGCATGACCGGGCCCCTAGACCTCGAAATCCAACATGCGATGTCCCCCGCCGGCAGCCGCGAGGCGGGTCGTGGCGCGGTCGCCCGCTGCGTCGTAGTTCGAATCGCCCGCGCCGGCCAGCCGCAGCAGGTGATCGAGGAAGGAGAGCTCCTGGGTCATGAGCGCGCGGTTCACATGATGCTCGCGCTGGACGATCTCGAGCAGGCCGCGGAGCTCGGCGCTGCGCTCCTGCGCGATCGCCGCCGCGGCGGGCGGCATGAGGTCGGTGAGCAGCGAGAGGGTGACGGCGGTGGCGCTGATCCCGAGCCGGGAGCCGGCCCGGGCGAGCAGGTGCGCGCGCTCCTCCTCGAGCGCGCGCCGGCGCGCGAGCTCGCCCTGGAGGACGTTCGTGAGCGTGACCACGGCCGGTACGTCGTGGGCGCGGATCGCCGCTCCCTGGTCGAGTACGACCTGGAGCAGTCCGCGCACCGAGGCGAGCTGGGTCTCGAGATGGCGCAGGACGTCGGCGGTGAGGACCGAGTCGCTCGTGTCGAGAGTCTGGAGCTGGGTCATTTCGTGGGCTGCCGCAGGCCGGGGTCGAGACTCGAGGCGATCTGCATGGCAAGACCGGTGCCGCCGCCCGACATGACCGCGCTGGTCAGGGCCTGCGGCAACAGCTGGGCGTACGTGCTCTCCGCGGGATCGCCACCCATGAGGCCACCCGAGCCGTCCGTGCCGGAGCTCGAGTCGCCGCTGCTCCCGTCCGAGCTCCCGTCGAGACCGTCGCTCGAGCCGTCCGGCGCCGATGCCGTCTGGGCGAGCTCCTGCGAGAGCTCGTTGACGAGCACCTGCTCGAAGGCCAGGCCGGTCTGGTAGGCGTTCTTGGCAGCTTGGTTGCCGTTGCGGATCGACGCCGGCTCGTTGGCCGGATCGATCGGGGGCAGGGCGCTACCGAGCGGGAGGACGCTCACCGCGGTCCGATCTGGTTGGCGATCTGGAGCATCTGGTCCTGCATCTGAATCGCCCGGCTATCCATCGAGTAGCTCGTCTGGGCGTCGATCATCGAGGTCATCGCCTGGGAGATGTCGACGTTGGAGGCCTCGAGCGCGCCCTGCTGGAGCGTCGCCCCGGCGCTCGCCCGGATGCCGCCACTCGCGGCCGTCGTGGTGAACTGGCTGTTGCCGGCGGAGAGGAGCTTGTCCGGCGCGGGCACCGTGACGAGCGAGAGCTTGCCGATCGTCCGCCCGGCCGCCTCGATCGTGCCGTTCGCGTGAATGGTCACCTGGTCGAGCGAGACACCCGAGGGGATGGTCACCGGCGGGACGACCCGGTCTCCCTCCGGATCGGTGAGCTGGCGCTTGGCGTCGAGCTCGAGGGAGCCGTTGCGGGTCAGCCCGATCGTTCCGTCCGGGCGCTGGACCTCGAGGTAGCCCTGTCCGATGATCGCCACGTCGAGCGGCCGGCCCGTCTGCTGGAGCTCGCCGGCCTGCTGGTTGCGCCCGACGTACTCCGATTCGGCGCCATCGCCGGTCGGCTGCAAGGTCGCGTTTCCCGGGCCGGCCGTTGTGTAGAGCAGGTCGTGGAAGCCGAGCTCCTCGCTCTGGTATCCCGGCGTGGAGACGTTGGCAAGGTCGTTGGATACCGAGTCGAGCTGGTTCTGCTGGGCTTCCATGCCCGAGGCGGCGGCATACAGTCCGTTGAGCATCGTCAGCCTCCGATGGAGCCGACCGTCTGAGCGCTCGCCTGGAGCGTCTCGTCGATCGCGCTGATCGCCTTTTGGCCCGACTCGTAGGCGCGCAGCGAGGCGATCATGTCGGTCATGGTTTGGATGGAATCGACCGAGGAGTCCTCGAGCGCGCCCGACTCGACGGTCCCGCTCGCCCGGCCGGCCGCGGTGCCCGTGTAGAGGTTGTCGCCCTGCTTGGTCGCGCCGGTGACGTTGAACACGCCGAGGGCTGAGGCCGGAACCGTCCCCTTGCTCGAGACGGGGATTGTCGCGCCCGACTGCGAAAGGACGGGATCGCCGCCGGAATCGACGAGCTGGCCCTGGGCCGAGCCGGTGAACTGGCCGTCACGCGTGTAACGGACGCCCTGCGCCGTGCGCACGGCGAAGAAGCCGTTGCCGACGATGGCGAAGTCGAGTGGCTGGCCGGTCTGGTTGACGCCGGCCGGCGTCAGGTTGGTCACGATCTGGCCGACGCGCAGGCCGCTGGAGATCGAGCCGACCGTCTGGCCCGCCTGGTTTGAGACGAGCAGCGAGCCGAAGTCCTGCTGGGTCGTGGCGTCCGACTTGTAGCCGGGCGTCGAGGAGTTCGCGAGGTCGTTGGCGAGCTGATCCTGGCGGATCTGCTCGACCAGCATGCCCTGAGCGGCGATGTAGAGGCCGACATCCATCGCCCCCGTACTCGACGGTGGTGCATGATTCTTGAGATCGATGGAGCCTCTGGCGGTCGATCTTCAACTTTTGTCCGATGTCGGGGGCCCCGTGCTGCGGCTGGCGGCAGGCCGCGGCCTCATGGCCCGGGTGATGGCCAACGACGGTGCCGGGCGCGGCGTCCTCAACATCGCCGGGGCGGTGCTCGAGGCCGAGCTCCCGCGCCACCTGCGTGCGGGCGACCAGGTCCGCCTGGTCGTGCGCGAGCTCGACGGGCACCGCGTCGTGCTCGAGCTGCCGCGCAGCGATGCTCCCGGGACACCCTTACCCGCGGCCATCCCGCTACCCGGGGGCGGACAGCTCCGCGTCGGTGCCGACCAGGAGCAGGAGGAGAGCGGGCCTGGAAGCCGCGACCCTGCCGCGCAGACGCTCGCGCTGCGCTATGACGCGCCGCATCTCGGCGCGCTCGACCTGCGCTTCGAGCTCGATCCGGCGACGCTACGCGTGACCATCGCCGCCGCTGCCGGCACCCCCTTCGAGCTCGCCCAGGCTCAGGCGCCGGCACTCCACGACGCGCTCTCGACGGCGGCGGACCGGGCCGTCAGCGTGAGCGTTGTCCCGCGCCGTGAGCCCCTCGACCTCTATGCCTGAGCGCCCGCCTCCAAAACGGGCCGTCGCGCTCTCCTACGAGTCGGGCGAGCACGCCCCGCGCGTGACCGCGACCGGCGCCGGGCTCGTGGCCGAGCGCATCCTGGCCGCCGCCCGCGAGGCCGGTGTGCCCATCCGCGTCGACCCCGCCCTCACGCAGGCGCTCGGGGCGCTCGAGCTCGAGGCCGAGGTGCCGCAGGCGCTGTGGGTAGCGGTGGCCGAGACGCTGGCCTGGGCGTACAAGCTCGATTCGGCCGCGGCGGGTTAAGGTTTATCCGGTCGGGTGCCGATCACTGCGAGTGCCTCCCTCTCGGACGGTTCCCTCGCATGGCACTTCGCCTTACCGGCACCTCTCAGGCTTCTGAACGCCCGCTCAACCCGAACGAGCTGGCCGCGCAGGCGGACGTCCTGCTCGCGGGCGAGAACACAACCGCGTATGCCGAGCTGTTCACGCGCGCGCAGGCGCAGGAGACCGACACCGACCGCTACCGCGCGCGCGTGTTGCTCACCGAGCGCGGCCTCGCCGCCGCCGGGACGAGCTCGTCGGCCACGGCCACCCAGATCTTTCTCGGCGTCGCGCATGCGCTCGTCGATGCGCTCGCCGACGAGCCACGCGAGCCTCTGCTGCTCAACTACGCCGGGATCGCCTTCTACGAGCTGTGGAGCCTCGACGCCGCCCGCGCCATGTTCAAGGCCGCCGTCCGCCTCGACCCCTCCCTCCCCCACCTCCGCCGCAACCTGAACCAGGTCAGCCGGCGCATGCGCGACGGCCGCGGGCCCTCGGCGCGGATGCGCCCGCTGCACACAACGCTCCCCGCGCTCGCCCGACGGGCCAAGACGGTGGCCGCACAGGCCAAGCCCGCCGCCGGGCTCACCCTGAGCCTGTGCATGATCGTCCGCGACGAGGAGGAGATGCTCCCCCGCTGTCTGGCCGCCGTGGCCCCCGCGGTGGACGAGATCATCATCGTCGACACCGGTTCGCAGGACCGCACGGTCGAGATCGCCCGCTCCTTCGGCGCCCGGGTCATCGAGCGCGAGTGGACCGGCTCGTTCGCCGAGGCCCGCAACGTCTCCTTCGACGCCGCCACCGGCGACTGGCTCATCTACCTCGACGCCGACGAGGTCCTCGTCGCCGACGACGTCGCCCGCCTACGCGCCCTCACCGGCGAGGTCTGGCGCGAGGCCTTCTATCTGCTCGAGACGAGCTACACCGGCGAAGACGGCGACGGGACGGCCATCACCCACAACGCCCTGCGCGTGTTCCGCAACCGCCCCGAGTACCGCTTCGAGGGCCGGATGCACGAGCAGATCGCTCATCGCCTGCCCGTCCAGGCGCCGGGGCGCGTCGAGCACACGTCGATCCGGGTCGAGCACTACGGCTACCTCGGGTCGGTGCGCGATGCCAAGGAGAAATCGCGCCGCAACATCGAGCTTTTGCGCGCCCAGCAGGCCGAGGGCGCGGCCAGCGCCTTCCTGCACTTCAACCTTGGCACGGAGTACGCCGCCATCGGCGACCACGCCGCCTCATTGCCCGAGCTTGAGCGTGCCTGGAATCTCGTCACCACCCAGGGCGAGGAGTCGCGCGATTGGGTGCCGACGCTGCTCGTGCGGCTGACCGGCGCACTGCGCGGGACCGGCCGCGCCGAGGACGCGATCGCGGTCGCCAGCGACGCCCTGCGCCTCTTCCCCGGGTTCACCGACCTCGTCTACGCCAACGGCCTCTCACTCCTCTCGCTCGGTCGCGAGGACGAGGCCGTCGCTGCGTGGCAGGAGTGCCTGCGCATGGGCGACGCCCCGGCGCGCTTCGGCGCGACCGTCGGGGCGGGCAGCTACCTGCCCATGCTCGCGCTCGCCGATCTCCACCTCCGCCGAGGCGAGCGCGCGGCGGCTCGCGAGCTGCTCGAGGACTGCCTCGAGCGCCATCCGTCCTTCTTCGGCTCGGTGGGTCCGCTTGCCTCCCTCCTGCTCGCGGACGGCATTGCCCCTGAGGCGGTCGTGCGGGCCATCGAGGAGCGCGTCGCCGAGACGACGCCGACCGTGCGCTTCGTGCTCGCCGGCGCGCTGCGCGCCCACGGCGCCGCGGCTGCAGCCGCAGCCGAGGAGCAGTACCGGTACGTGCTCGCCAGCCGGCCGAGCAGCTCGCAGGTGCGCGTGACTCTGGCCGAGACGCTCCTGGCTCGTGGCAGCTACGCCCCCGCCTCCGAGCTGGCGCGCGAGCTCGACCACGAGGATCCGTTCGCCTCGCTCGCCGCCCGCGTCGACTTGTGGGCGACCGTCGCCGGCCGCCTCGGAGATCCCAAGCCGGCGCGCGTGCGCGCACGCGACGCCGGGGTCTCGACGGCCGAGCTCGAGGTGTTCGAGCGCTGGGAGTCGCTGGCCTCGGGCGAGACTCCGTCAGGCGCGCTGCGCGTCGCCGGCACGCCGCTGCTCGGAGTGATCCTCGAGACCCTCCTCGCCATGCACGACTTCGACGCCTTCGAGCTCCTCGTCCCGATGCTCGAGGGCTCAGAGCTCCCGCGGCGCGAGCAGCGTGAGCTGCTCGCCGGCCTCTACCTGCGCTACGGCTTCCTGCAGTCGGCCGCGCGCGAGTGGATGGCGGTCTGCGAGCACACGCCGGACGCCCGCGCCCTCGTCGGCCTGGCCCGGGTCGCCCGAGCCCACGGCCTTCCCGAGGACGCGGCCGTGCTCGCCGGCCAGGCACTCGAGTTCGATCCCGGCAACCTCGGAGCCCGTCACCTGCTGAGCGCGACGGGGGTCGCGCACGCCCCACCCAACGCGGTGGCCGCCTGAACCACCACCCCTAACCCTCGTGCGAGTCGGCACTACCGATGGCCAGAGCGTCCAGACGCCGCTCAAGTTTCCCTGGACGGGAGCGATTACGCCATCAGGAAGACATATGACGCGACACGACGGTCCCTCGACCGCCGTGAATCAAGGAGGACTCGCAAACCATGAGCTTCGACATAGGCTCTGTACAGGGATCGAACGCCACGGTGGCCCCGGTCCGCAGTACGGGCAGGGCTAACTCACCGTCCACGAGCCGGGGCACCACCTCCACGGAGGCGGTCAAGGTTGACGTGCGCGGAATCCCAGACAGCCCACCGCCCGAGGTTGTAGATGCCATGGCGACGGCAGCCACGGCCCACGACCGCCTGGCCGAGGCCGACCGCGGTCTCAGCTTCAAGATCGACGACGCCACCGGCAAGGTGACCGTGACCGTTCACGACGCGGAGGGCAACGTGCTCTTCACCGTACCCGGTAGCAAGGCACTCGAGATCGCTTCGGGTGGGAGCCTCGACAAGTAAGGAACGAACCCGATGTCCGTCTCATCGTCAGGATCAAGCTCAAACCCGATCAGCTCGCTGCTGGGCGGTACCTCGAGCTCGAGCTCGACCGGTTATCAGCTCGCGAGCCAGGGCTCCGGCACGCCCCTGCAGGTCACCGGCCTCGCTTCCGGTCTCGACACCAACTCCATCATCCAGGAGCTGATGGCGATCCAGCAGCAGCCGGTGACGAACCTGCAGAACCAGGTGACCGCCGTCAAGGCGAGCGACACTCAGCTGACGAGCATCCAGACGGCGCTCCAGTCGCTGGCCAGTAACGCCCAGGCGCTGACCAACGCGACGATCAACGCGAACACCCAGACCGCGACTTCGACCGACCCGACGACCATCGCGGCGACCACCACGGCGAACGTCGGGGCGGTCGTCGGCGGCTACCAGATCGCCGTGACGCAGATGGCCTCGGCTTCCCAGCAGACCTTCGCCTTCACGTCGCCGACGGCGGCGGACACGGTCACGATCGGAAACGGCTCGGCGTCGCAGACCTACCAGCTCCAGGCCGGCGCCACCGCGCAGGACCTTGTCAACACGGTCAACTCCGACAGCAACGGGACGGTCTGGGGAACCGTGGTCAACGGCAACATCGTCTTCTCCGACCGCGCGACGGGCAGCGCGAGCACGTTCTCCGTGTCGGACTCAACCTCGCCCTCCTCGCTGTCGCAGCTGTCCTCGCAGGCGGGGCTGGACGCCAAGTTCACCGTGAACGGCGGCGCCCAGCAGTCCTCGTCCTCGAACACGGTGACGACGGCCATACCCGGGGTCTCCCTGACCTTCGGCGGCACGACGACGAACCCCGTCACGGTGACGGTCAGTCCGCCGAGCATCTCGAGCTCGGCCGTACAGACCGCGGCGCAGAACTTCATCACCTCCTACAACTCGGTCCTCACGCAGATCCAGACTCAGCTGAGCCAGACTCCGACCGCCAGCGACCCGACCCAGGGCACGCTGTACTCGGATCCCGAGCTGCAGGAGCTGCTCAACGGCATGCGCACTGCCATGTACACCGGCGGCAACGGCCTGCCGACAGGCATGGCCTCGATGCTCGACCTCGGCGTCAGCACGGGCGCCACGACCGGCAGCTCGACGCCCTCGCAGTCGGCGATCAGCGGCCAGCTGACCCTCAACGCCACGACGCTGACGCAGGCGCTGACGAGCAACCCAAGCGGCGTCTCGGCCGTGCTCCAGAGCTTCGCCTCGAGCTTCTCATCCATGGTCAACGCGGTGGCCGCGCCTGGCGGGTCGATCGACTCGCGCATCCAGAGCGACGGCACGCAGGTCGACGCGCTCAACAACCAGATCGCGACGATGCAGGCGGCTCTGGCCGACAAGCAGAACGCCCTCACGCAGGAGTTCGCGAACCTCGAGTCGGCCCTCTCGCAGAACCAGTCGACGAGCTCCTGGCTGACCAGCCAGATCAGTTCGCTGCCCGGCTAGCGAACGTCTAGTACGTAGCTTCAACTTGCCCTCGGGCGGCCGATTACCGGCTCATGGACGCAACGGGCAGGAGCTTCCGGTGAGCCATCAGGCCGCCTACTCACCGAAGGCCTATCGGCAGGGAGCCGTGCTCAGCGCTCCGCCGCAGCGCCTGATCGTCATGCTCTATGACGGCGCCCGCCGCGCCTTGCACCAGTCGGCCGCCGCCATGCGCGAACAGCAGCTCGAGGTCTCGCACGTCAAGCTCCGTCAAGCCGAGGACATCATCGCCCACCTGCGCGAGTCGCTCGATCACGAGCAAGGCGGCGAGGTGTCGCTGCGACTGGAATCCATCTACCTCTTCTGCCAGCGCCACCTTCGCTCGGCCCGCTTCAATCGGGACGCGGCGAAGGTCGAGCAGGTCAGCGCCCTGCTCGGCGAGTTGCGTGAGGCCTGGGCCGCGATCGAGCACCGTGTCGATGAGCGAGTCGCCTGAGGCCCCCTACGAGCAGCTCCTGGCGCTTGGGATCTGCGGCCTGGAGCTCGCCCGCGACGGCCGGCTCGAAGAGCTCGCGGCGTGCCAAGCGGCTCGGGAGGAGCTCATGCGCACGCTCCCGGACTCCGCCCCGGCCGAGGCCCGCGCCGCGCTCGAGCGCTGCCTCGTCATCGAACGCCACCTCGAGGTCGAGCTGCGCCAGGCGCGCGAGGCCGTTCTCCTCGCGCTCGCCGATCTCCGCCGCGCCCAGCGGGCCGCGGACGGGTACACGCCGGTCCGCCGGCGTCTGCGGCTGGTCAGCGCCGACGCCTGACTATCAAGAGTAAGCCGCCGATGCCGATTGCACGGGCATGCGGCTCGTGCCCACGAACACGCTCCCCGACGGCGCTCTGCTCGCCCGGGATGTCCTGGTCGGTCGTCCCGACGGGATCCCGCTGTTGCGGGCCGGCGTGCACATCACGCCCGATTACCGCGCGCGCCTCCTGCGCGTAGGCATCCGCGCGGTCTACATCGAGGATCGCCTGGGAGACGGCATCGAGCCGGTGATGATCGTCACCTCGGAGACGCGGCAGACCGCGACCCGTGCCGTCGCCGCGGCGTTCCAGGCCTCCAGTGATGCGCTGCAGTCCAAGCAGCTGCTCCCGGTGGAGACCATCCGCGCACTCGAGGAGATCGTCGCCCGCATCCTCGCCGACGTCGCCTCCTCCGGCGGCGCCGCCCTCGCCCTGGCCGACCTGGCCGCCGCCGACGCGTACACCTTCCAGCATTCGATCGACGTCACCGCGCTGGGGATCCTCATCGGCCAGCGCCTCTTCCGGGACCGCGGCTGGCTCGACTATCGGGGCATCCGGCAGTTCCACCGCCTCGAGGAACGTCTGCACCTGCTCGGCCTCGGCCTGCTCCTGCACGACGTCGGCAAGCTTGCCATTCCGACCGAAATCACGCAGAAGTGCGCGCCGCTGACCACCGAGGAGTGGGAGCTCATGCGCTCCCATCCGCGCCTCGGGCTCGAGCTGCTGCGCGGCGATGACTTCTCTCCGCTCGTCAAGGCCATCGTCCTGCGCCACCACGAGCGCTGGGACGGCAGCGGCTATCCCGACGGCAAGCGGGGCAACGAGATCCACGAGATGGCCCGGATCGCCGCCGTGGCCGACGTCTACGACGCCATGACCTCCGAGCGCCTGCACGCGCCGGCCAAGCCCGCCCACGAGGCGGTGCTCACCATCCTCGAGGGATCGGGCACCCTGTTCGACCCCGACGTGGTCGACGTCTTCTCTCGCCTCGTCGCCCCCTATCCCCCGGGCGTCGAGCTCCGGCTCCGCGACGGCCGCCGCGCGGTCGTGGTCAGCGTGCCGGAGCAGGAGCTCGACCGTCCCCGGATCCGCGTGATCGACGGTCCGGGCGAGCCGTACGAGATCGCGCTCCTTACCGAGCCCACCCTCACCATCGAGGGATGGCCCGGCCGGGCGAACGCGATCGCCGCCTGAGGTCTGCATAGGGGGGCCGCCGTGGCCGTGGCTGGATGGACGCGGGGCCAGGTTTCCCGGCAACGCTCAACCCGTCCCGCGGCGCGACCGATGCTGGGCCTATGGCAGACGGAGAAAGTGCGCGGTAGACCATGCGACTGGCCCCGCTGTCCGAGGTGCCGGACGGCACGACCGTCGCTCGCGACGTCCTCGGGGGCAGCGACCGCGCCCCGCTTCTGCGCGCCGGCGTCACGCTGACGCCGGACTATCGCGAAGGGCTCCTACGCGCGGGCGTGCACGCGCTCTACATCGAGGACGACACGAGCGACGGCATCGCGCCTCCACGCCCGCTGCTCGACGACGACACGCAGGAGCGTGCGGCGCGGGCGATCATGCAGACCTACGCCGAGGCCACAGCCGCACTCGAGGCCCGCCGGCCGCTCGAGCCCGACGTCGGAGAGGCCCTCGGCCCCGTCCTCGAGCTCATGCTCGGCGAGGTCAAGAGCCACGGCGAGGCTGCCGTTGCGCTGCGCGACATGTGCGCCGCGGACGCCTACACGTTCCAGCACTCGATCGACGTCACGGCGCTCGGAATGTTCCTGGGCGCCCACGTGTTCGCCGCCGACGGCTGGAGCCCGGCCACGACGGTCGGCGGGCAGTCCCAGATGGACGAGCGGCTGCTCGTGCTTGGCATGGGCCTCCTCCTCCACGACATCGGCAAGCTCATCATCCCCACGCCGATCATCCAGAAGCCCGGGCCGCTCACCCGCGCGGAGCGCGAGCTCATCGAGTACCACCCCCAAGCCGGCTTCGACCTGCTCCAGAGCGGTGCTTGGTCCCCGCTCGTCAAGGCCGTCGTCCTGCGCCACCACGAGCGCTGGGACGGCAGCGGCTACCCCGACGGGCTCCGCGGCAAGGAGATCCATCCCATGGCGCGCATCGCCGCCGTGGCCGACGTCTACGACGCGGTGACCTCCGAGCGGCCCTACGCGCCCGCCAAGGCGGCGCACGAGGGCATGCGAATCATCACCGCCGGGGCGGGCACACTATTCGACCCTCGCGTGGCCGACGTGTTCTCCCGGATCGTCGCCCCCTTCTCCCCGGGCGTGGAGATCCGCCTGCACGACGGTCGGCGCGCGCTCGTCGTCGAGGTCGCGCCCGATCAGCCTGCCCGGCCACTCGTCCGCGTGCTCGACGGCCCCGGCGCACCGCACGAGCTTGCCCTGGCGCAGGCGCCCGAAGTCCGCATCACGGGTTGGGACGACATTAGATCCCTGGCCGCCTGAGCGAGCGGCTAAAGGCAGGCTCGGTCCGGCCGATCTAGTTGCATGACGGCGCACGGAGCGTGCCGTAGTCAGAGCCCAGGGAGGGCGGATGACCAGCTTCTCCCTGCCATGTCACTTATCGACACGACTCAGCTCGCCCTCGAATCCGCGATGAGCGGATCGATGCTCCGGCAGTCCCTGCTGACCAACAACCTGGCCAACGCCGAGACCCCCGGCTACCAGCGCCAGGACGTCAACTTCCAGGCCACCCTGAACAACGCGCTGGCGTCCGGCCAGTCCCCCGATCAGGTGACCTTCCAGCCGTACACCCAGAACCAGGTACTGAGCGCCGACGGCAACGGCGTCGACCCCGAACAGGAGTCGGCCGACCTGGCCGAGAACGGCATCCTCTACCAGGACCTCACCGAGGTTGCCGCCTCGCGCGAGCAGATCCTCATCACCGCGATGGGCCTGAAGTGATGAGCTTCTTCGATTCCATCGACGTCGCGGCCAGCGGCCTCACGGCCGAGCGCACGCGGATGGACGTCACGGCCGAGAACCTGGCCAACGCGCAGACCACGCGGGGCGCCAACGGCCAGCCATACCGGCGCCAGGAGGTCGTGCTCCAGCAGGCCGGAAGCTTCGGCTCGACCCTGGCCAACGCGATGGGCGGCCTCGGTGCGACCGGTGGCAGCGCGAGTCCGAGCGGCGTCGAGGTGGCCGGGATCGTCTCCGACCCCACCCCCGATCAGCTCGAATACGACCCGGGCAATCCCGACGCCAACGCGCAGGGCTACGTGGCCATGCCGAACGTCAACCCGGTGACCGAGATGGTGGACCTCATCTCCGAGTCGCGCTCCTACGAAGCCGACGTGACGGCGATGTCGACCGCCAAGGACATGTACACCAAGACATTGGATCTGCTCAAGTGATTCCCGCCGTCTCAGCCGCGCTCGGCCCTCTTGATCCGAGCGAATGGACCGTCGGCGGGCTGTCGTCCTCCGGCGTCGACCCCAGCGCCGCCGCGAGCGGCGGCGGAAGCTTCTCCAGCACGCTCTCGGGCGCCATCGACTCGCTTCAGGCGACTCAGACGGGCGCCGACACCGCCTCCCAGGCGCTGGCCACCGGTCAGGCCACCGACCCGACCCAGGCGGTCACCGCGGTCGAGAACGCCTCGCTGGCCATGGATCTCGCCTCGCAGATCCAGACCAAGCTGGTCGACGCGACCAACACCCTCTTCCAGACACAGGTCTAATCCTCGATGTCCGCGCCGCCGTTTCTCTCCAAGTTGACTCCGCGTGGCTGGCTCGCCGTCGGCGGCGCCGCCGCCGTGGCGGTCGTCTTCCTCGTGCTCGTCTTCCACCTGGCCTCGGCGCCGAGCTACTCGACCATGCTGACTGGCCTCGATCCCGCCCAGACGGGCAAGATCACGAGCACGCTGGACAGCAAGGGGATCTCCTACCAGCTCCAGAACGGCGGCACCGCGCTCGCCGTGCAGCCGAGCCAGATGTCGCAGGCCCGGATCGACCTGGCCACCGCGGGGCTCCTGGGCAGCGGGCAGTCGCCGCTCGCCACGGCCAGCACGAGCATGCCGCTCGGCGCGAGCACCCAGCAGCAGCAGATGATCTACCAGAACGCGCTGGAGAGCCAGCTCACGCAGACGATTGAGCAGATCCAGGGCGTCTCCGGCGCCCAGGTCCAGCTCGTGCTGCCCGATCCGACGCAGGAGGCCTTCGGAAGCGCCTCGCCGGCCAGCGCCGCGGTGCTCATCTCCGACTCCGGCACGCTTGACCCGAATGCGGTCAAGGGGATCGCCGAGATGGTCGCCTCGAGCGTGCCCAGCCTGAGCGCGGACAAGGTGACGATCACCGATTCCACCGGTCAGCTCCTGTGGCCGAGCAGCGGCTCGGGCGCCGACGGGTCGCTGGTCTCCAAGCAGGCATCCGAGGCCCAGTACGACTCGGCCATGGCCGCCCAGATCAACTCGATGCTCACCTCGACCCTTGGTCCCGGCAAGGCCCAGGTCCAGGTCAACGCCGACCTCAACACCAACCAGTCAACCTCGGATACGTTGATCTACGCCAACAAGGGCGTTCCGCTGGCCCAGACCAAGTCCAGCGAGACTCTGACCGGCAACGGCGCGGGCACCGGCGGCGTGGCCGGCACGGCGGCCAACGTCGGCGGCACGACGGGCGCGACCACGGGCACGACGGGGAACTCGAACTACAAGAACACGAGCTCCACGACGACCTTCGGGGTCAACAAGACCGTCACCCACTCCGTGATCGATCCTGGCTCAATCAACAGCCAGTCACTCTCGGTGATGGTCAGCAACACGGTGCCCGCCACGGAGCTCGCGTCCATTCAGCAGGCCGTCGAAGGCGCGGCGGGTTACAACAAGAAGCGTGGCGACACGATCTACGTCAGCAAGATGCCGTTCGTCAAGCCGGTGGCGGCCGCGGCCGCCGCCTCCACTTCGAAGATGCTCGGCTACGCGAAGTACGCCGTGATCGGCATCGGCGCCCTGCTCTTCCTCTTCTTCGTGACCCGGATGGTTCGCAAGCGCGAGCGCGAGGCGCTGATGGGCGAGCCGACGTGGCTGCGTGAGCTCGACGGGCCGCGTCCCCTGGCCGCGCTGGGCAACCGGTCCGAGATGGCGCAGATCGCCGAGCCGCCGACCCAGGTCGTCCCGCTGCAGTCCCCCGTCAACGTGGCCCGCCGCCAGATCGAGGACCTGGTCGAACGCGACTCCGATCGCGCGGCCCAGCAGGTCCGGGCCTGGATGGCCGAGGACTAATCCCCATCGCGATGGCCATCGAAGGGACGAGAGGATCGCGCAACGGGCGCATGACGGGAAGGCGCAAGGCCGCTGTGCTGCTCGTCACGCTTGGCAGCGACAGGGCCGCCGCCGTGTTCAAGCACCTGCGCGACGACGAGATCGAGTCGCTCTCCCTGGAGATGGCCAAGCTCCAGAACGTCGAGCCCACGACGACCGAGACCGTGCTCGAGGAGTTCGCCGCCACGGTGACCGCGTACGACACGTTCGTCTCCGGCGGCGTCGAGTTCGCTCGCGAAGTGCTCGAGCGCGCCCTCGGATACGACCGCGCGACCGAGATCATCGGCCGGCTGGCCAGCGTCATCGAGATGCGGCCCTTCGAGTTCATGCGCCGGACGCCGCCCGAGCAGATCGCCAACTTCCTGCGCAACGAGTCTCCCCAGATCGTGGCCCTGGTCATCGCCAACCTCCACACGGCGCTCGCCGCCCAGGTGCTGGCCAGCCTGCCTGAGGGCGAGCAGGCCGACATCGCGCTGCGCATCGCCCGCATGGGCGAGACCAGCCCGGACGTCGTGCGCCAGGTCGAGTCGATCATGCGCCAGAAGCTCGAGAACGTCGTCCAGCAGGAGTATTCGGTCGCCGGCGGCGTCAAGTCGCTGGCCGACATCCTCAACCAGGTCGACCGCTCGACCGAGCGCAACGTGCTCGAGTCCCTGACCGACGCCGACGCCGAGCTCGGCGACGAGGTCCGGCGCCTGCTCTTCGTCTTCGAGGACATCGTCAAGCTCGACGACCGCTCGATCCAGCTCATCCTCCGCGAGGCGGATCAGAAGGACCTCGCGCTCGCCCTGCGTGGCGTTTCGGACGATGTCAAGCAGCGGATCCTGGCCAACATGTCCGAGCGCGGCGCGGAGATGCTGCTCGAGGAGATGGAGTTCCAGCCGCCTCAGCGCAAGAAGATCGTCGAGGACGCGCAGGGTCGAGTCGTGGCGATCGTGCGCCGGCTCGAAGAGTCCGGCGCGCTCGTGCTCGACCGGGGCGAGGAAGAAAGTGTCGTCTGAGCCCGGCGGGGGCGCGGCAGGCGGAGCGGGTCCCATCACCTACGCCTTCCCGCAGCTCGAGGTCCCGCACACGGTGGGCGAGATCGGCGATGCTCTCGCCGCCGCCCAGCGAGAGGCCGACGCGCTGCGCGAGCGCGGTTATGCCGAGGGCCACGCGGCCGGCCGGGCCGAGGGCCTGGCCGAGGCCCGCGCGCAGGCGGCGCCGTTCCTGGCCGCGCTTGCCAGCTGCGCGAGCGAGCTGAGCGCGCTGCGCGGCAGGGTCGTGGCCGAGCTCGAGCAGGATGCCCTCGCCCTCGCCTTCGATCTCGCCGAGCAGGTCGTCGCCGGCGCCGTCGGCGTCCAGCCCGAGCGCGTGCTCGACGTCGCGCGCCACGCCCTTCGCCACCTCGCCGACCGCCGCTACGTGACGCTCGTGGTCAACCCCGACGACCTCCCGCTCCTCTCCGACTCCGCGGCCGAGCTGCAGGCGCAGCTCGGCGGCATCGAGCACCTGGCCGTGCAGGCCGACCGGCGCGTGAGCCGCGGAGGCGCCATCGCGCGGACCGACGCGGGCGAGATCGACGCTGGACTCGCCGCCCAGTTCGCGCGGGCGCGGGAGCTTGTCGCCGAGGCCCTGTCCGGCGATCTTCCCGACGCCACTGCCCTGACCGCCACCACGCGCGAGGCGGCCGACGGCGCCACGTGGGCCGATGTCGGCTGACCCTCGCGAAAGCCTGCTGCCGCGGGCGGCCCGCTTGCTCGCGCACTCCGACCTCTCGCGCCGGCGCGGCCGCGTGGCCGACCTCATCGGCCTGATCATCGAGGCCACCGGTGTCCAGGTCGAGATCGGCGAGATCTGCCTGGTCGGCGACGGCCGGGAACGCCCGCCGGTGGCCACGGAGGTCGTCGGCTTCCGCGCGGGGCGCACGCTGCTCATGCCGCTGGGCGAGCTGCACGGGATCGGCCCGGGCACCTCGGTGCACCCGACGGGGCGCCCGTTCCGCGTCGCCGTCGGCGCTCCGCTCCTCGGCCGCGTGGTCGACGGCCTCGGCAAGCCGCTCGACGGACTGCCCGCCCCGCTCCAGGGCACATCGTGGCGGACCGCCACGGCTGCCCCGCCCGACGCCCTCAGCCGTCCCCGGATCAGCGAGCGGGTCGGCCTCGGGGTGCGCGCATTGGACACGCTCGTTCCCTGCGGCCGCGGACAGCGGCTCGGCATCTTCGCCGGCTCGGGCGTCGGCAAGTCCTCGCTGCTCGGCATGATCGCGCGCTCGACGAGCGCCGAGGTCAACGTCATCGCGCTCGTGGGCGAGCGCGGCCGCGAGGTGCGGGAGTTCATCGAGCGCGATCTCGGCGATGCCCTCGCGCACTCGGTCGTCGTCGTGGCCACCTCCGACCAGCCCGCGCTCGTGCGCATCCGTGCCGCATTCACCGCCACGGCCATCGCCGAGCACTTCCGCGACCTGGGCCACGACGTGATGCTCATGATGGACTCGGTCACGCGCTTTGCCATGGCCCAGCGCGAGGTCGGGCTGGCCATCGGCGAGCCGCCCGCGACCCGCGGCTACACCCCGAGCGTGTTCGCCATGTTGCCCAGGCTGCTCGAGCGCGCCGGGACGAGCGAGCGCGGGTCGATCACCGGCCTGTACACCGTGCTCGTGGACGGTGACGACATGAACGAGCCGATCGCGGACGCGGTGCGCTCGATCCTCGACGGGCACGTCGTGCTCACCCGCTCGCTCGCCCACGCCGGCCACTATCCGGCCATCGACGTCCTCCAGAGCGTGTCGCGCCTCATCGGTGAGATCGTCACCGACGAGGTCCGCGCGGACGGGCAGCGTCTGCGCACGGCGCTGGCCGCCTTCCACGAGAAGGAGGACCTGATCTCGATCGGCGCCTATCGCACCGGCACCGACCCGGTGCTCGATTCGGCCGTGCAGTGCCGGGCGGAGATCGACGCCTTCTTGCGCCAGCACGTCGAGGAGACGAGCGGGCCCCAGGAGGCCGACGGGCAGCTGCGCGAGCTCGCCGCGGCTCTGGCCCAGGCGGCCGCGGCGTCGCGCGTCGTCGACGAGGGGCCGACGCCTCCCGCCGGCCTGCCGCCTGCCCGGGTGCCCGTGGGCGCCCCCGCCGGCGCGGCGCCGGCAATACCGGCCCTCTCGCTCGGGCTCTAGACGCCCAACCGGGTCCCTTCGCGGAGACCGGGGCGAAAAAGCGACTCCCTGGTTCGTTAATTCGCCCAGCCGCCGCCGGGCAGGCAACCTTTGACGGGGCCAGACCGGTTAACCGTTCAGATGGACGATCGCCGAGCCGAATTCGAGCACTTCGTCAGCGAGCACAGCGCCGGCCTGCTGCGCGCCGCCTACCTGATCTCGTGGGACCTCGCCGAAGCCGAGGACCTTGTCCAGGAGACCCTGCTCAAGGTGGCCCGCCGCTGGCCCCGGATCCGCCGGATGGCCCGCCCGGTGGCCTACGCGCGGCGCATCCTGGTCAACCTTGCCCTCGACGGGTCGGCGCGGCGAGCGCGCGACCGGGGTGAGCTCACCGGCGAGGCGGCCCCGGAGCGCCCGGGTCCGGGCGATCTCGAGGCGCCCGTGCTCCACGACGAGCTGCTCGAGGCGCTCGCCGCCCTGCCCCCGCGCCAGCGCTCGGTGCTCGTCCTGCGCTACTTCCTGGATCTTTCCGAAGCGGAGGTTGCGGCCGCCTTGCGCTGCTCCCTCGGCACAGTCAAGAGCACGTCGTCTCGTGGACTCGCGCGACTCGAGCAGGCGCTGCGCCCCACCATCGACACGAGGAGCATCTCAACATGATCGACGAACTCGAAGCCGACCTGCGCACGGTTCTTCGTGCGCGCGGCGCCGAAGTCCCGGCGGCCAGTCTCGCCCGGGTGGCGAACCGTGACTACCGGCCGCGCATGCGGTCGCTCCGCCCCCCGCTCGCGGCCGGCGGCGTTGCCGGCGCCGCCGGGGCGATCGTCGCCGCGGTCTCCCTCGGCGCGGGCGCCTCCAACGCCTTCGCCGGCTGGACACCCACGCCGACCCCGCCGACTCCGGAACAGCTCGCTACCGCCCGGCTCCACTGCAGCACGAAGTCACCACAGTCCCCGGTGGCCGGTCTTCCACTCAAGCTCATCGACACGCGGGGACCGTTCAGCTTCGCGGTGTACGCCAACGCCACCACCAGCGCCACGTGCATCTCGGGTCCCTCCTTCACCTCGATCTCCACCAGCGTCTCGAGCGCGCCGGGTCCGGCGCTCGCCCCGAGCAAGATCGCGCTGTGGAGCGAGCATCTGACCAAGCCGGGCGGGCAGCACTACTCCTTCGCCGACGGCCACGCGGGGGTGAATGTGAAGGACGTGACGCTCGTGCTCGACGACGGCACCAAGGTCGACGCGACGGTGTCCAACGGGTGGTTCGTGGCCTGGTGGCCGAGCAGCGGAGCGGTGAAGTCGGCGCTCGTCACGACGCCCTCCGGCACGACCACACAGGGTTTCCTGGTCGGAAGCGCGAGCCCCTGCGGGGCGCGGCTGTGCCGCCGCGAGACCCAGAGCATCGGCGGCAGTGGCCCGGGAGCCCAGCGCGCGATCAGTGGGTCGAGCGAGGCAGCGGGTAGCGTCGCCGGCAGCGGCTCGAGCCGCGGCGTTGCGACCTTCCAGAGCACCTCGGGCTGACAGACGAACTCGGACAGTTGTCCAGCGCCCTGTAGTCGGCCGATGCGCGGCCGAATACAGGGCCATGTCCGGATCCTCGTTCCGCTTTCGCCTCGAGCGCGTGCGCGCGCTGCGCGAACGCAGCGAGGACGCCGCGAAGCAGGCCCTGGCCAAGGCGATGCACGAGCACCACCTCTGCAGTCAGGAGCTCGAGCGTGCCGAGGACCGCGTGGCTCGTGCGCGCAACGCCCAGCTTGCCGCCGCCGACCACATGAGCACGGTCGCCGACCTTCTCGCCCGCCAGGCCTACCTCGAGCGGACCGAGCGGGCCGTGGCCGCCTCCCGCCACGATCTCGACCGCCACGAGCAGCAGCTCGAGCATCGCCGCCAGCAGCTGAGCGCCGCGGCTCGCGACCGTAAGGCGCTCGAGCGGCTGAAGGATCATCGTCGCGCGGACCACGAGCGTGAACAGGCCCGCCGCGAAGGCCAGGCCCTCGATGAGATCGGGCTCAACGGCTTTCGCCGGAGGGCGGCATGACCCCCTCCATGGCCGCCCCGCCCGCGCCCGCCTCACCGGCTGGCGCCGCGCCCGGAGGCCCCGCGGCCCCGGGCCTCGTGCCCGGGACGGCCGCGCCGCCCGGGGCCGGCCCGCCCGGAGAGGGCGCCAGCTCTCCACCCGCCCCGTTCGCCGACGTGCTGAACGACCAAGTGGCCCGGACCGCAGCTGCGGAAGGCCAGCAACAGACCGCCGACGAGACCGGCGCTCAGCGCGAGACCAGGACCTCCCAGCCGGGGAGCGACAGCAGTCCGTCCGTCGATCCCACGGCAGCGTCCACCACGATGATGGCTGCCGCGATGGCGGCCGTCCTGGCCCCGGCGAGCGCATCCGCGCAGGCCACGACCGCGGCCGCGGCGGCCGTCCCGGCGACGCCCACCCCGGCTAGGACGCCGACCCCGGCCACGTCCGCTCAGCCGGGCACGCCAGCCGTCGCGTTCTCGGCTCTGGGCACTTCGGCCCCGGCCGCAGCGGGCGAGGCAGCACCCGCGACGGCCGCGCCGGCTGCGACGGCCGCGACCACCGCGCCGTCCGCGCCGTCGGCGCGACAGGCGTCGATCTCCGCCGGCGCTTTGTCGACCGCCGCCGCTCCCGTGGCGACCCCGGTCACTGAGTCCACGATGACCCCGCCGGCGACGACCTCCTCAGGCCAGGCCGGCGCCACGGGTTCGGGCCAGGACCAGAAGCTCCCGACCTCGGCGCCCGCGCCGGCACAGGCCGCGCCGGCGGCCACGGCCACCACCGACGCGCGCCCCGTCCTCGCGCGGCTCTTCGCCGCGCCGGCCTCCGGCCCGGGCCCGACCGGCACTGCAGCCGGCGCGCCCGCGACGACCACGCCCGCGACGGCCACGCCCGCGACGACCTCGTCCACGACGCCGATCCAGGTCACGGTGGCCGCCACGCCCCCAGCGCCGATCGCCCCCGCCCCGGTGAGCGCGACCGCCACCCCGAG
Organism: uncultured Solirubrobacterales bacterium; assembly: GCA_963795525.1. Taxonomy (GTDB): domain Bacteria; phylum Actinomycetota; class Thermoleophilia; order Solirubrobacterales; family Solirubrobacteraceae; genus Palsa-465. The sequence continues at coordinate 193,162 of CAWCIA010000003.1, read as the reverse complement.
CGCGGCTGCCACCCCGAGCGCGACCGCCGGGGCGAGCGCGGCCGCCAGCGCGACCGCGGCGGCGAGCGCGGTCACCACCACGCCCGTGCCCGTCCCGCCCGCGCCGACGGCACCGGCAGCCCCGGGTACCCCCCAGGGCCCGAGCGTGCCGCAGACTTCGGCGGCCGCCTCGCCGGCCACCACGGTCCCGGCCACGACGGCGAGCACCCCGACGAGCCCCGAGGCCGCGGCCCCGCAGGCCCAGCTCGCGGCCCCGCCGAGCCTGCCCGCCACCGCAACGACCGCCACCGCCGCGGCGACCGCCACCGCCACCACGACGACAAGCACCGCGGCCACCCTCGCCCAGCCCGCACCCACTCCGGCGGCGCCGGCCAGCGAGCAGCCCGCCCCCGCCCCCCAGGCGGGCCCGGCCGCCGGGGCCCCGCACGCCGGTCATGGCGCGAGCGCCGACACGGGCACGGGCGGGCAGGACACTCCCGGCAACGCGACGGGCCAGCCGGGACTCGCCGAGGCCCTCGCGCCGGCGCAGCCCTCGGCGCAGGCCCCGGCCACGCCTGCCTCCACCCCGCCGACCCCGGTCACGCTCGCCAACTCCGTGGAAGCGATCCAGCGCGCGATCGAGCTGGCCCAGCAGCAGGGCGTCTCCTCGGCGCGGATCGAGCTCTCGCCGGCCTCGTTGGGCACGGTCCGGATCCATCTGCAGCAGACCCCCGACGGCCTCATCGCTCACGTCGTGGCCGGCCACGACGCGGCCCAGACCTTCCAGCAGAACGCCGACGACCTCCGTCGCAGCCTGGCGTCCCACGGCGTCAACCTGTTGCGCCTGGAGATCCAATCCTCCGGCGGCCGCGCGGCGCGCGACGACACCCCTGCATCGAGCGGCAATGGCACGAGCTCGGGCTCAGCGGCCGAGGACCTGGACGCCGTGGCCGAGCTGGCCGAGTCCGTCCCGGCATCGCAACTCCATCCCGGCGGAGCACTCGTCGACGTGCTCGCCTGACCTCGACAAGGACACTGACATGAGCCTCACAGGCACCCCCGGCACGACGATCTCGCCCACGAACACCACCACGACAGGTGGGCTCGGCGGCACCACCACGACCGCGGCGGCCAATCCTCTCGGCCAGGACGCGTTCCTGAACTTGATGATGACCCAGCTCAAGGACCAGGACCCGCTCAACCCGAGCGATCCGACGCAGTACCTCGGTGAGCTGGCCCAGATGACCTCGGTCGAGCAGGAGACGAACATCGCCCAATCGGTCCAGCAATCGGCGTCGCAGCAGAACGCCACGACCGCGCTCTCCCTGCTCGGTCACACGGTCAGCTACGTCGACCCGAACGGCAACACCCAGACCGGGCTCGTCCAGAAGGTCGACTTCACGAGCTCGGGCCCTGCCCTGACCGTCGGCGGCGTCGGGAACATCGATCCGGGCAGCGTCGGCGAGGTTTCGTGAGTCAGTTTCCCAACCCCGCGCTGGTCCCGCCCGGAGTCTCCGGCGGACCGGCCGCGATCCCCGCCAGCCCGGCGCAGAGCCGGACGGGCACGGGCGCGGTCGACGGGCCCTCGTTCGCCGAGGTCCTGTCGAAGCAGACCGCGGCCGTGGAGCCGCCGCGCTTCTCGCGGCACGCGCTCCAGCGCCTGCAGCAGCGGGGTATCCAGCTCGGCGCGCCGGCTCTGCAGCGGCTGAGCGAGGGGGTGTCGCGCGCCGCCGGTAAGGGCTCGCGCGACTCAGTGGTCTTCGTCGACAACACGGCATTCGTCGTGTCGGTCGCGAACAACACCGTCATCACGGCGGTGGGCTCCGAACACATGAAGGATCACGTGTTCACCAACATCGACAGTGCCGTGATCGCCTGATGGCCACGGTCTCAACACCAATCGGCCGGACCTCGCCGAGGAGGCCGCGAAAGGAAGGGATGCCCCGATGATGCGAGGCATGTACGCCGCTATCAGCGGTCTCAATGTTCACCAAACGATGCTCGACGTGACGGCCAACAACCTGGCCAACGTCGACACCATCGGCTACAAGGCCCAGCGTACGACGTTCGTCGATCAGCTCTCACAGCAGCTGCGCGCCTCCACCGCCATGACGACGACGTCCGGCGGCAGCAACCCGGCTCAGGTCGGGCTGGGCGTCGAGCTTGGCTCGATCGACAACCTCATGAGCCAGGGCTCGATGCAGTCGACGGGCAACACGCTCGACATCATGATCCAGGGCGACGGGTTCTTCCAGGTCGGCAGCGGTAACGCCGGCGCGGTCCCCCCCACCCTGCCCGCGGCCTACCAGTACACCCGGGCGGGCAACTTCACGCTCAACAGCTCGGGCTACCTGACCACGCAGTCAGGTCAGTACGTGATGGGCCAGGCCCAGGCGGGCCCGGTGACGGCCTCCAACCCGCTCACCTACCTGCAGATCCCGCCGGGATCGACGGGCGTGGCGGTCGGCCAGAACGGCGCCGTGACGTACGTCGACTCGTCGGGGAACACCCAGACGGCGGGCTGGCTGTCGCTGTCCAGCTTCCCCAACGAGGCCGGCCTCATTCGTGACGGCGGGTCGCTCTGGTCCCAGAGCTCCAGCTCCGGCGCTCCCATGACCACGGGCAGCCCCCAGAGCAGCAACCTCGGCTCGACCATCTCGGGCGAGCTCGAGCAGTCCAACGTCGATCTGGCGACCGAGTTCACCAACATGATCACCGCCGAGCGCGGCTTCCAGGCCAACTCACGGGTGATCACGACGGCCGACCAGATGTTGCAGACCCTTGTCCAGATGGGCCAGTAGGTCTGACTGACTGAAACCACAGCTTGCAAGGCAGCGGCGAGGGGCGGCAATCGAGGGTGCCGCCCCTCCAGCTGTCAGGCAAGACCGGATACGCAACGCACGAAGCGGAGAACCCATGATCACCCTGCATCGACTCGGGCACGCGGAGCACGAGCTCCACGTCAACCCCGATCTGATCGTCACCATCGAGGCGAATCCCGACACGGTCATCACGCTGGCCAACGGCTGCAAGATGATCGTGGCCGAGGCACCCGCCCAGGTCGCCGCGGTCCTGCGCGACTACCGGGTAGAGATCCTGGCCAGCGCGCTGAGCCGGCGGCGTGAAAACGTCCCGGCCGACGCCCCGGCGACGCTGCGCCTGGCCAGCCCGGAGACCGCCCTTTAGGGCAGAACGCGGACCGCCTCGGCGCTCCAAGTTCGTGCCCTGCGGCCGATGACCAGACTATGAAGGCAGCAACCGCTATCGGGATCGCCGTTGCCGCGTTCGCGATCCTCATGGGCGCGATGATGGACGGCACCTCGCCGGCCTCGTTCATGAACCCGACCGCGATCCTCCTGATCGTCGGTGGCACCACGGGCGTGACGCTGGCCAGCGTGGGGATGGACAACCTCAAGCGAATCCCGTCGCTCTACAAGATCGCCATGAGCCCCGAGCCCCAGGACATCAAGGGCCGCGTCGAGCTGCTCGTGGAGCTGGCCGAGCAGGCCCGCCGCGAGGGCCTCCTGGCCCTGGACGCCAAGGTCGGCGAGATCGACGACGAGTTCACCCGCAAGGGCCTCCAGCTCGTGGTCGACGGCAGCGATCCCGCGCTCGTGCGCGAGGTGCTCGACGCCGAGATCGACGGCATGGCCGCCCGCCACGCCCTCGGCTACGGGATGTTCGAGAAGGCCGGCGGCTTCGCGCCGACCATCGGCATCATCGGCACCGTCATGGGGCTCGTCCACGTGCTCCAGAACCTTTCCGCTCCGGCCACGCTCGGCCCGAGTATCTCCTCCGCCTTCCTGGCCACCCTCCTGGGGGTCGCCTCGGCCAACGTCGTCTACCTGCCGGTCTGCTACCGCCTGAAGGCGCTTTCGGCCGAGGAGGTCGAGCTGCGCACGCTGACCATCGAGGGCATCCTCTCGGTCCAGGCCGGTGACAACCCGCGCATCGTCCACGACAAGCTGATCTCGTTCGTCGCCCCGGCCGAGCGCGAAAGTGCCGGCGAGGAGGCCACGGTGACCGAGATGCCGCAGCAGGAGGCCGCCTAGCCATGTCGGGCACGACCGGCGGCAGCGGAGGCGGGCGCAAGAAGAAGCGCGGCGCTCACGGCGGCGATCACGCCGACGAGCGCTGGCTGCTCACCTACGCCGACATGCTCACGCTGATGTTCGCCCTCTTCATGGTGCTCTTCTCGATCTCCTCGGTGAACATCTCCAAGTACCAGGTTCTGCAGCAGTCGCTGAAGGCGGCCTTCTCGGGGTCGATCCTGCCCGGTGGCCGCTCGATCCTCCGCTCAGGATCGGAGTCGACGAGCGCGCACTCGCCGGCCACCGCGGAGGTGCCGTCGATCGTGCCGCTCCAGCCAACCCCGTCCAACTCTTCCCAGAGCACCAACTCTTCCCAGAGCACCACCCAGGGAATCGACAACCAGCTCAATAACGCCATGGCCGCCGCGGCCGCCGGCGACGCCGAGCAGGAGGACTTCCTCAAGCTCAAGGCCAAGCTCGACGCCTACGCCAAGGAGCACGGGTTCGCCGACCAGGTGCAGACCGAGATCACCCGCAACGGGCTGGTCATCAACGTGCTCACCGACAAGCTCCTGTTCGACTCAGGCTCGGCCGTTATCAAGCCGGCCGGCATCCCGCTTTTGGATGAAGTGGCGCGATTGCTCAACGTCGACCACACGCATCCGATAACCGTGGCAGGACACACCGACAACCAGCCGATCTCGACCGCGCAGTACCACTCCAACTGGCAGCTGTCCACGGACAGGGGCACGAACGTCGTGCTCTTCCTCATCGCCCACGGGGTGGGCGCCCAGCGACTGGGCGCCGCGGGATACGCGGACCTGCACCCGATCGCCTCCAACGCGACGGCGGCGGGGCGGGCGAAGAATCGGCGCGTCGAGATCCTCCTGCAGCGCCTCAATCCTTACCCGAACCCCTGACACCCAGATGAAGAAGAAGCTCATCATCGGTCTCGTCCTCGTCCTCGGCGTGGGCGGCTTCGCGGCCAAGACCATCCTCCTCAAGCCCAAGCCGGTGAAGATGAAAGTCGCGGGCGAGGTCTACGTCCTGCCGCACCAGTTCACGATCAACCTGGCCGACGGGCGCTACGCCACCCTGACCGCGGCGCTCGTGCTCGGCGCTGGCCAGAGCGACGGCGCCACCGCCACGAGCTCGCCCTCCTCCGACTCCGACGTGGGGACGCTCCCCGAGGAGGCCGTCGTCCGCGCGATCATCTCGAATGCGATTTCCGGCATCGGCAGCCAGACGCTGATCAGCGCAACCGGCCGCGCCGCCATCGAGCACAAGATCCTTCAGTCGATCTCCACGCAGACCGACGACAAGGTCACGCAGGTCCTGTTCCCCGACTTTGCCGTCCAGTAGGAGAAAGCGATGAGCGAGGACATACAGCTTCCGCAGCTCGAGGCCGAGCCCGGTCCCGACGACCTGGCCGATCAGCCGTTCGCCGGCGATCTGCGCCGGCTCAGCGCCGTGCCGGTCGACCTGACGGTCGAGATGGGCCGCACGCGCATGACCGTCGGCGAGACGCTCGAGCTCCGCCAGGGCTCGATCATCACGCTCAACCGCATGGCCGGCGAGCCCGTCGATCTGCTCGTCAACGGCGCTCCGATCGCCCGCGGCGAGGTCGTCGTGATCGACGAGCAGTTCGGCCTGCGCGTCACCGAGCTGCTGGCCGACAGCGCCCGGGGCGAGCAGGCGTCCGGCGAGGACGGCGGCGGCGCCTCCGTCGCCGCGGGTGAGCCCGGGGACGCAGAGTGATCTGCCCCGTGGGGTCCCCTAAAGCTGCAGCGGGGCGGGGCGAATACCCGGCTACCGGATCTTCCTCCGGCTCCCCGTGCGCGGGAACCCACTGAACCAGACGCCTAGGAGCCATCCATGTCAGAGTCAACGAATCCGCGCCAGCTTGTGGTGTTCACCCTCGGCGCCGAGCAGTACGCGCTTCCGATCCAGCAGGTGCACGAGATCATCCGGTACGCCGAGCCACGTTCCGTGGCCTCGCGCGTCGATTGGGTCCGCGGTGTGATCAGCCTTCGCGGGCGCATCGTCCCCGTGTACGACCTGGCCACCCGCCTGGGCACGAGCTCCGAGATCACCGAGCACACCAAGATCGTCATCGTCGAGGCGGGGTCCGAGACGGCCGGCGTCATCGTCGACGGCGTCGAGGAGGTCCTCACGGTCTCCGACGAGCAGATCGAGGAAGTGCCCGGGGCCGACGCGAGCCTCATCGAGTGCATCGCCAAGGTGGGCGACCGGCTCATCGTCCTCCTCAAGGGCAGCATGATCTTCGCCGGCGCCGAGTACTCGGTCGCCGCCTGAGGCCAGTCCGGCTAGTCGTCGCAGCTGACCACGCCATGAGCACGTCCGCTCCAGCCCGGGTCGTCGTCGCCGACGACAGCGCCATGATGCGCGCGATCGTCACCAACTCGCTCAAGCAGTCCGGCGTGCTGGTCGTGGGCAGCGCGAGCAACGGTGACGAGGCGCTCGCCCTGTGCGAGCGCGAGCGGCCCGATGCCATGACGCTCGACCTCGCCATGCCGGGGTTGGACGGCATCGGCGTGCTCCGGGCGCTGCGCACCCGCGGCGGGGACAGCATTCCCGTCGTCGTCGTCTCCGCCTTCTCCCCCGCCCACGGCGCGCGCGCCGTGGATGCCCTGGCCGAGGGGGCCTTCGACCTTGTGGCCAAGCCGGCGATCGGCGAGGGGCTCGAGTCGTTCAAGCAGAGCTTGAGCGAGAAGATCACGCTGGCCGTGCAGTCGCGCCGGCGGAGGGTTCCCGCCGCCCGCCCCGCTCCCGAGCGCCGCAGCGCGGCGGCATCGAGTCTGGCCGCCCGGCCCCCCCTTGCCCCAAAGGGCACCGGCGTGGTGCGCGTGCGTCCGGCGGTTCGCTCCGGGGTGCAGAAAGTCGTTCTCATCGCGACCTCGACCGGCGGCCCACGGGCTCTTGCCGCGCTCATGCCCAAGCTGCCGGCGCCCCTGGGCATGGGCACGATGATCGTCCAGCACATGCCACCCGGGTTCACCAGCTCGCTGGCGGCCCGGCTCGACGGTTCGAGCGAGCTGAATGTGCGCGAGGCGGTGGCCGGCGAGTCGATCGATCCTCGCAGCGCCCTGCTCGCGCCCGGCGGCCTTCATCTGCGCCTGCGGCCCGACGGCCGCACCACGCTGAGCGAGGAGGACGCCGTCGGCGGGCTGCGTCCGCGCGCGGACCTGCTCATCGACGATGCCGCTCGGATCTTCGGCGACCGTCTCGTGCTCGTCGTCATGACCGGCATGGGCAACGACGGCCTGCGCGGTGCCCACGAGGTGCGCCGTCGTGGCGGTCGCATTCTCGCCGAGTCCCAGGACAGCTGCACGGTGTACGGGATGCCGCGCGCCATCGTCGAGGCGAAGCTCGCCGACGAGGTCATGCCGCTGGACCAGCTCCCGGCCGCGATCGCAGCGGAGGCGAGCTGATGGCACCGGTCATCACCGACGATTACCTCGCGTTCTGCGCGGGGCTGCGCCATATCTGCGGAATCGATCTCACCCAGTACAAGCGTGGACAGATGGAGCGCCGGCTGCGCGCGCATTTCGAGCGTCGTGGGATCTCCCGGCTGAGCGATGCCCTGCCCACGCTGCGCCCCGGCTCCGAGGAGCTCGACCAGCTGCTCGACCGTGTGACGATCAACGTCTCCCAGCTCTGGCGCCACCCCGAGCAGTGGGAGCAGCTGAGCGACGGCATCCTCGCCGACCTCGGCCGGACGGGCAGCCTCCGTGCGTGGAGCGCGGGCTCCTCCTACGGCGCCGAGGCCTACACGCTCGCCGCGGTCTGCCGCGAGATCGTCCCGCGCGCCCGGGTTCAGATCCTCGGCACCGACATCGACCGTCGGATGGTCGCGCGAGCTCAGGAGGGCCGCTTCAGCCAGGACGACGCCCGGACGGTCCCCGCCGCCACGATGGAGCGCCACTTCGAGCGTCTCCACGGCGGATGGCGGGCGCGGTCCGAGCTGCGCGCGATGACGCATTTCGAGATCGGCGACCTGCTGCGGCTCACTCCCCCTGCCGGGGTCTACGACCTCGTGATGTGCCGGAACACCGTCATCTACTTCGCCGAGCCGATCCGCGACGAGCTGCATGCGCGGCTCGCCGGTGCGCTACGCCCCGGAGGGTGCCTCGTGATCGGGGCGACCGAACGTGTGTCGTACCCCAGTGACCTGGGGCTGACCCCCCTGCACCCATTCATCTTCAGGAAGGCCTGATGGACACCTCCGAGTACATGCCGATGTTCCTCGCCGAGAGCGGCGAGCACTTGCAGGAGCTCAACCTCGCCGTGGTGCGCCTCGAGGAGAACCCAGAGGATCGCGAGACCGTCGACGAGATCTTCCGCATCGCCCACTCGCTGAAGGGCATGAGCGCGACGATGGGCTTCGCGCGCATCGCCGAGCTCACCCATGAGATGGAGAACGTCTTCGAGCTTCTGCGCCAGCGCACCGGCGCGCTCACCCGCGAGGCCATCGACACAGTGCTCGCGTGCCTCGACGCCCTTCAGGGCGCCGTCGACGCGATCGAATCCGACGGGGAGGAGCGTCTCGATCCCGCGCCCCTCATCGAGCGGCTGCACCAGCTCGTGCGCTCGCGGACCAACGAACAGCTCGTGGCCAGCCTCGGTGGGGTCGACCTCCCCGACCTGAGCGCGACCGACAGCACCGGGGAGCGCGTGCTGCACGTGACGATCGATCTGGCCGCCGACGTGCTCATGCCCGCCGTGCGCGCCCACATGCTCCTGAGCGCGCTGTCCGACTATGGCGAGATCGTCGGCAGCGTCCCCGCGCAGGAGGGCGTCGAGCTCTTCCAGGGCCGCCAGGTTCAGGCCTGGGTGCGCAGCCCGCACGAGGACGATGCCCTCGTCGCCGCGGCTGTCGCGATCTCCGACGTCGTCGGGGTATCGGTCGGCGAGCCGGATGCCGTCCCGACCCCCGAGGAGGCCGCCGGGCTCACGCCGGCCGCGCCTGCGCCGACCACCGCATCGGCGGTGAGCGCGCCCGCTTCGGCCGCGCCCCCGTCCGCGACCACCACCACGGTCCGGGAGGCCGAGGTCTCCAGTAAGGCGGCACGCACCGTGCGCGTCGACGCCGAGCGCCTCGACGCGCTCATGCACTCGATGGGGGAGCTCGTCATCCACCGCACCGCCGTCGAGGCGCTCACCGGCGCCCTCGACGTGCCCGGCCTTCAGCAGGCCATGCAAGAGCTTACGCGCAGCTCCCAGAACCTCCAGTCGATGGTCATGCAGGTCCGCATGATCCCCGTCGAGGTCGTCTTCCTGCGCTTCCCGCGGCTCGTCCGTGACCTCAGCACCAAGCTCGCCAAGCAGGTCGAGCTCAAGCTCGTGGGCAGCGACACCGAGCTCGACCGCACCGTGGTCGACGCACTGGGCGATCCGCTCGTCCACCTCGTCCGCAACGCGTTGGACCATGGCCTCGAGTCTCCCGAGAAGCGCGAGGCCGCGGGCAAGCCCGCCACCGGCACGCTCGAGATCGCCGCGCGCCACGCAGGCGGCAGCGTGATCATCGAGGTCCGCGACGACGGCAACGGCGTGAACCCGGAGCTCGTCGCCCGCAAGGCCCTCGAGCGCGGGCTCATCGACGAGGCAGCCGCCGAGGAGATCGACATGCGCGCGGCGATCGAACTGCTCTTCTCGGCCGGGTTCTCCACAGCGGAGACCACGAGCGACATATCCGGCCGCGGCGTCGGCATGGACGCGGTTCGGGCCAAGATCCGCGAGCTGGGCGGGGAGGTCGTGATGGACTCGAAGCTCGGCGAGGGAACGCTCGCGCAGATCCGGCTGCCGCTCACCCTGGCCATCGTCTCCGCCCTGCAGATCGAGATCAGCGGCGATCCCTTCGCCATCCCGCTCGACCGCATCGAGCGCACGCTCCGGCTCTCCGAGCAGACCGTCCGCTCGGCCGCTGGCCGCGCGATGCTCGTGCTCGAGGACGGCGTGCTCCCGCTGCTCGACGGCGCGGTCGCCTTCGGTCGCCCGGTGGCCGACGAGCATCAGTTCGTCGTCATCGTCCGGGCACAGGACCGGCGGCTCGCCCTCACGGTCAAGGACCTCATCGGTCAACGCGAGCTCGTCACCCGGCCGCTGCCGGCCGTCGTCTCCGACGGCGAGCCGGTCTCCGGCGGGGCCGCCCTGGCCGATGGCAGGATCGCTCTCATCGTTGATTGCGACGCCCTTGCGGGCGTTGCGGGACGCGCCAGCTCGAACTCGCGCATCCAGGCCCCGACCTCCCCCGACGCATCAGCTGGACCGGCTGCCGTCCTGGCTGCCTGATCCCTACCCCTCCGAAGACAGGAGCATCAGTGACACCGCTGAACGACATGCAGCTCGACGCACTGCGCGAGCTGGCGAACATTGCCTCCGGCACGGCGGCAACCGCGCTCTCTCAGATGCTGGGCCAGGAGGTGGAGCTGAACGTTCCGCGTGCGCTTGCCCTGCCCCTCGCGGATGCGGTCGACGCCTGCGGCGCGCCGGACGCCGAGGTCAGTGGCGTGGTCATCCCGCTCGAGGGAGACATCGCCGGTCTTGTGCTGCTCCTCATCCCGACTGAGCACGCCGCCAAGCTCTGCACGCTGCTCGGCGTCGAGGCCGGCACGGAGGTGGGCGACTCGGCCCTGTGCGAGATCGGCAACATCCTCGGCACGTCCTATCTCAACGGGCTCTCGGCCATGACGGGCATGTACCTCGGCCCGTGCCCCCCGCACCTGAGCAACGACATGCTCGGGGCGATCGTCGCCACTCTGATCGCCCAGACCGCGGGGCACTCGGACACCGTCCTCGTGCTCGACTCCGAGCTCGACCTCCAGCAGGATCCCTGCTCCATCTCGTTCCTCCTGCTCCCCACGTCCGGCGGCGTTACCGACCTGCTGGCACCGCTGGGCATGGCCGAGTCGGCGTAGCCATGCCGTCGGTGCGCATGGGAGAGATCGCGGTCTCCGCGGCCGGTGGCGAGGAGCTCATCGCCCTCGGCCTCGGCTCGTGCATCGGCCTGGCCCTGATCGACCGCTCGAGCGGGGTCGCGGGTCTGGCCCACGTCGTGCTGCCGGAGTCGCGTGAGAACGCGAACGAGCCCGGCAAGTTCGCCAACCTCGCCGTGCCGGCGCTGATCGCGCAGATGCGCCGGGTCGGCGCCAGCGAAACGCGCATGGAGGCCGTGCTGAGCGGTGGCGCACGCATGTTCGAGCTCGGTTCCGAGCTCGATATCGGCGCCCGCAACGAGGCGGCCGTGCGCAACGCCCTGGCCGAGGCCCGGATCTCCGTGTCGGCGGCCGCCACCGGCGGCAACCGCGGCCGGACGGTCAAGGTCACTCCCGGGTCCGGCACGGTCACGGTGCGCGAGGCCGGCGGTGAGACGGTCACCCTGCGGGGCGGCAACACCCGCGCCCCCGCGGCTCCGCGGGCAGCTCGATCCTTCGTGGCGGGGGCAAGAGCATGAGCACCGGCATCCTCTCGACCGACGAGATCGCCGCGCTCGTCGACGCGGCGAAGCACGGCCAGCTCCCCGAGCAGCCGAGCGCGGGCGTTCAGCGCCGCGCGCCGCGTCTGCGGACGGTCGACTTCTCCCGCCCGACGAAGTTCACCAGCGACCACCAGCGCCGGATCGCCCGCGCCATCGACACGTTCTGCCAGACCGCGGTCACCCGGCTGTCGGCCGAGCTGCGCTGGCCGATTGAGATGGAGGCCATCAACACGATGCAGCTGACCTGGTCGGCTGCGCAGGCCCAGCTGCCCCCTGGCGCCCTCTCGACGACGCTCGAGGTCAAGCCGATCAACACGCGCATGCTGCTCACCGTCGAGCAGTCCTTCGTGCTCATGGGACTCGAGTGCCTGCTCGGCGGCTCACCGGCGCGCCCGCCGCGTGAGCGTCGCTTCTCGGAGATCGACTGGGCCCTGACCCGGCGTCTGCTCGAGTCAATCGTCCATCAGCTTTCCCTCGTCTGGGAGGACCTCGGCGGCGTCGAGCTCAGCACCGGCGAGATCGAGGTCCATCACGACGGCAGCCAGGTGGCCTCGGTCAGCGAGCCGACCTACGTCGTCGTCATCGAGGCCAGGGTCAACAAGCAGTCCTCGGCGCTCGAGCTCCTCATTCCGTGGGTGGCAATCGAGCCGGTGGCCCAGCGCATCTCCGGGCGCGAGCGCCGCCGGCGCCGCGACGAGGCTCCCGACGATGCCCCCGCGCTCGAACGCGCACTGGCCGTGGCGCCGGTCACCCTCCGCGCCGAGGTCGCCGCCGTCGATCTCGCGGTGGAGGAGATCCTCGCCCTGAAGCCCGGCAGCGTCATCACCTTCGACGGCCATAAGGCGGCCGATGGCGTCGCCCTGTACGCCGAGAACGTCAAGCTCGCCTGTGCGCAGCCGGGAGCCAACGGGCCTCGGCGCGCGATTCAGGTCCGCGGCACCGACAGGCACCGGGCATGAGCGCCGAGGTCACTCCCCGCGAGGCGCTGATGCGCCTCGGCGCCTCGACCGCCGAGGCGGTCGCCCAGGTGCTCGACATGTTCGTCCCCGGTGAGGTCGAGCGCGGTGACGTCACCGTCCTGCCGGATGGACAGACGCCGTTCTCGAACATGCCCGCCGGCGCCCTGGCGTCGAGCGTCTCCTACGTGGACGGCGTGACGGGCGCGAACATTTTCGTCCTGGCCCCGGCGGGCGCCCGCGCGCTGGCCACCGGCATGGGTGTCGCCCCGCCCGATCCCGATCCGACCGGCGCGGTGCCGAACGAGCTCTCCGAGCTCGAGCTCTCGGCCGTGGCCGAGGCGGCCAACCAGACGATGGCCGCGGCGGCGAGCGCGATCAGTCTCGTCATCGGCCACGAGATCGAGATCTCCCCGCCCGACACGCGCGTGCTCGACGGTTCGGCCGCCGCGGTGGAGGCCTACGGGAAGTCACCCCACGCCATCTCGACGACGTTCCTCATCGCCGGCGAGTCGTGCCGGCTGATTCAGCTCGTCCCCGCTGCGTTCGTCATGCGCATGGTGCGGGCGATCGACGAGCAGTCGATGCAGGACGCCGCTCGCCCCGAGGGATCTCCCGCCCACGGGTCGGGCGCCCACTCCGACGGTCCCACGACACTCGGTGTCGAGGAGGCTCTCGGCTCCGTCAACCTTCGCGTCTGGGCCGAGCTCGGACGCACCAAGCTTCCTCTCGGCAGGGCGCTCGAGCTCCCGCTCGGGGCCGTAGTCGACCTCGACTGTGCGGCTGACGCCCCTGTGGACCTGTTCGTCAACGGCCTGTGCTTCGCGCAGGGCCACCTGCTCGTCACCGATGACGGCGAGTGGGCGATTGTCATTGACGAGCTCGGCGGACGCAGACCGGCGACCGAGCTGGCGGCCAGCGCCGCGACAGCAACAGAACACCCAACCAAAGGAGCAGAAATCTGATGGCCCGTGTACTCGTAGTCGACGACGCCGCATTTATGCGGAAGGTGGTGAGCGATGCGCTCGCTTCCGGCGGCCACGAGGTGGTCGGCGAGGCGGGCAACGGAGCGGAGGCCGTGGAGCGCTTCCAGGAGCTCCGCCCCGAGCTCACCACGCTTGACATCACGATGCCGCAGAAGGACGGCCTTTCGGCGCTGGCCGAGATCATGTCGATCGATCCGGGCGCGCGCGTGCTGATGTGCTCGGCCCTCGGCCAGGAGTCCAAGGTGATCGAGTCGATCAAGCTCGGCGCCAAGGACTTCGTCGTCAAGCCCTTCCAGCCCAGCCGCCTGCTCGAGGCCGTCGGCAAGGCTTTGGTCTGACCGGCTGGGCCGGCGGGGAAGCACCCGCCGGCCCGGACGTCACCCCGGGCCAGGAGTTTCGCGCCAGCGAAACTCCGAAGCGAGTGCGCGCCAGCGAACTCGCCCCCCTTAAGGGGAATGGGCGGCGGCCGATAACAGGGATGACTCCTCCCTCGGGAGTCGTTCCCTCGATGAAGTCGCTCACGCTCACCCGTGGCGCCGCGCTGGTCGGTGCCCTGACGCTCACCCCTGCCTCGGCGGCCTTCGCGGCTTCCGGCACGGGTGAGAACACCCCGCTGCACCTCACGGGGAGCAGCACCGTGCACGCCACCTCGAGCTCCAGCTCGGGCATCGTGCGCACGATCGTCGGGCTGTTCATCGTCATCGCCGTCATCTACGGCGTGTCCTGGATCATGCGTCAGGCCAAGGGCGCCAAGAACCGCCCAAGCGGTCACGGGCTCACCCAGCTCGCCACCCTGCCCCTCGGCCACGGTCGCTCCGTCGCACTCGTGCGCGCGGGGCAGGAGATCGTGCTTGTCGGCCTGGCCGAGCACGGCGTGACGCCCATCAGGACCTATACCGAGGAGGAGGCGCTCGAGCTTGGCCTCGTGGAATCGGCTGACGCCGGGGAATCCGCTGGCGCGGATTCCCTTGGGAGTTCCGCGTCGCAGAGCTCCGGGGGGCGTAAAACCCGGGGGCGGAGCTCCACGGCCACGTCCAATGGGCACGGGTCGGGCTCCGGGCCGGTTGGCCGGCTGGTCGACTCCGTGCGCCGTATGACGGTCCGCTCATGAGCGCCGCCGTCGTCCCCGCAGCGGCCGCAGGCCTGAAGCTCGGCAACTCCAACGCCCTGGAGATCCTGCTCCTGATGGGCGGCCTCTCGCTGATCCCGGCGATCCTCTTCACGGTCACCGGCTTCACGCGGATCCTCATCGTGCTCGGCTTCATCCGCAGCGCGATGGGCACGCAGACGACCCCGCCCAACCAGGTGCTGGTCGGGGTCGCGCTCTTCCTCACCCTCTTCGTCATGTCGCCGACCATCTCGGCCATCAAGAAGGACGCCTGGGATCCGGCCACCAAGGGCCAGATCAAGCTCTCGACCGCGATCTCGCGCGGCGAGGAGCCGCTGCGCGAGTTCATGTTCCGCCAGACGCGGACACAGGACGTCGAGCTCTTTGTCAGCCTCGCCCACATCAAGTCGCCGCAGACCCGGGCTCAGGTCCCGACCTACGTACTCATCCCCGCCTTCATGATGAGCGAGCTGAAGACGGCGTTCCAGATCGGGTTCCTGGTCTTCCTGCCGTTCCTGATCATCGATCTGATCGTCTCATCCACTTTGATGAGCATGGGCATGGTGATGCTGCCACCGACATTCATATCCATGCCGTTCAAGATCCTGCTCTTCGTTCTGGTCGACGGCTGGGATCTGGTCACCCACTCGCTGGTGGCGAGCTTCCACTAAAGCGCAAAGGACTACGCCATGAACCAGGACACCGTCACCAGCCTCGCCACCCAGGCCATGACCCTCGCGCTGAAGATCGCCGGCCCCATGCTCCTCGTCGGCCTCGTCATCGGCCTGCTCGTGAGCATCTTCCAGGCCGTCACTTCAATCCAGGAGCAGAGCCTCTCCTTCATCCCGAAGATCGTCGGCGTGGCGGCGCTGATCGTCGTGCTCGGACCGTGGATGCTCGATCAGCTCATCGCCTACGCGCAGAACCTGTACATGTCGATCCCCTCGCTCATCGGGTGATGAGCCACGTCACCCTGGCAGAGGTCGTCAAGGCGCTCGGCGGCACCGGTGAGGTGACCGCCTTTTTCCTCGTTCTCGCGCGCGTGACCCCGCTCTTCATCCTGGCGCCCCTCTTCTCCTCGAAGATGCTCGCGGTCAAGGTGCGCGGCATCGTTGCCGTCGCGCTCTCGATGGGCCTGACGCCGATCGCCATGCACGGGCAGCACATCCCGAGCTCGCCGCTGCCCGTGGCTGCGCTGCTCGTCCAGGGACTCCTCGTCGGCCTCGCCTTCGCCTTCTGTCTCGGCGTGGTCTTCTCGGCCATCGACGCGGCCGGCCACCTCATCGACAACCAGTCGGGCTTCTCCTTCGGCGCCACGATCGACCCGATCAACGGCAACCAGGGCGGCGTGATGGCGAGCCTCTACGGCCTCGTCGGGACGGCGATCTTCATCGCTATCGGCGGCGACGCCTGGACGCTCCGCGGGCTGGCCCGCACCTTCAAGCTCGTCCCCCTCACCCGCGGCCCGCACATGGCCACGTTGACCTCGGGCGTCGAGCAGTCCTTCAGCGCCATCCTCGTGAGCGCGGTCGAGGTGGCTGCGCCCGTGCTCCTGGCATTGCTCATCACCGACGTGGCCTTCGGGATGGTCTCCCGCGTCGTCCCCCAGCTCAACATCTTCGCCGTCGGCTTTCCCATCAAGGTCGGCGTAGCCCTCCTCGTGGTCGGCGCTGCCCTGCCTTTCCTGGGCAACTGGATGACGAACCAGCTCAGCGCCTCCGTCGGCACCGCCCTGACGACACTGCAGCTGCACTAGCCAATGGCCAGCCGAGACGACAAGACAGAGAAACCGACTCCCAAGCGCGTCGGCGAGGCGCGCAAACGGGGGCAGGTGGCCAAGAGCCAGGATCTCAACGGGGCGGTGATCCTCCTCGCCGGCCTGTTCACGCTGGGCTCCCTCGGCCCCGCCGTCGTCCAGGGCGCGGCTAAGGCCATGAGCTCGACCTTCGAGCTCATCGCCACGCCCGCGGCGAGCACCTCCGGGGCAGGGTTGAGCACGCTGGAGAAGATCGTCGAGAACACGATGCTGGTGACCGTGGCCCCGATCGCCGGGGTCTGCCTGGCCTTCGCGCTGATCTCGAACGTCGCCCAGGTCGGCTTTCGGCCGTCGTTCTCGAAGATGCGGCCCAACTTCCAGCGCCTCAACCCGGTCAACGGGGCGCGCAACCTGTTCGGCCCGCACTCGCTGGTCGAGACGATCAAGTCGCTGATCAAGGTCGCGGTCGTCGGGGGCGTGGCCGCGAGCGCCCTGCTCCCCCAGCTGACCAACCTGGGCGCGAGCGTGGGCACCCCGCCGGCGGCGCTGGGGTCGCTCCTGAGTTCGAGCATCATGGGCATCGCCGAGCGCGTGGCGATCGCCTACCTGCTGATCGGCATCGCCGACTTCATCTACCAGAAGCGGCGCCTGACCAAGTCACTCAAGATGACCAAGCAGGAGGTCAAGGACGAGGCCAAGAACGCCGACCTTCCGCCGGAGGTCAAGGGCCAGCTCCGCAAGCGCCAGCTCCAGGCCGCTCGCGCGCGCATGATGGCCGCGGTCCCCCACGCCGACGTCGTGGTCACCAACCCGACCCATTACGCCGTCGCCCTGAGCTACGACGGTGCGAAGCCGGCGCCCGTGGTCGTCGCCAAGGGCCAGGACCTCGTGGCCCTGCAGATCCGCCGGATCGCTGAGGAGAACGACGTTCCCATCGTCCCTGACGCGCCTTTGGCCCGCTCTTTGCACGCTTCTGTCGAACTCGGGCAGATGATTCCTACAGAACTTTATGCAGCGGTGGCCCAAGTTCTGGCCTTTGTCTACCGTATCGCCGGGCGTAAGAAGGCGCAGGGATGAGCGAGACGAGCCCGATCCGCAGGCTGCTAGCGCACAGCGACTTGATCGCCGCTGTGGCGGTCGTGCTCGTCGTGACGATGCTCGTCGTCCCGCTGCCCTCGGCCATCATCGATCTCCTGATCACGCTGAACATCTCAGTCGCGCTGGCCGTCGTGGTGGCCACGATGTATCTCGGGAAGGCCCTCGACTTCTCGGTCTTCCCGACGCTGCTGCTCCTGACCACGATGTTCCGGCTGGCCATCAACATCTCGGTCACGCGGCTCGTGCTCAGCACCGGCAACGCCGGCAGTGTCGTGCGCTCGTTCGGTCAGTTCGTCGTCGGCGGCAACGTGGTCATCGGCCTCGTCATCTTCCTCATCCTCGTGGTCATCCAGTTCGTGGTCGTTACCGCGGGCGCCGGGCGCGTCGCCGAGGTGGGCGCCCGCTTCACCCTCGACGCCATGCCCGGCAAGCAGATGGCCATCGACGCCGACCTGAACGCCGGCCTGATCACTGATCAGCAGGCGCGCGAGCGCCGGCTCGAGATCGGGCGCGAGGCCGACTTCTACGGCGCCATGGACGGTGCCTCGAAGTTCGTCAAGGGCGATGCCATGGCGGCTGTGCTCATCACCGCGATCAACCTCATCGGGGGAATCGTCGTGGGCATGCTCCAGAAGGGCATGCCGTTCACGCAGGCCACGCACCACTACTCGCTGCTCACCGTCGGCGACGGCCTGGCGGCTCAGATCCCCGCCCTCCTCATCTCGGTGGCCACCGGCATCATCGTCACCCGGTCGGCCTCGGAGCGCGATCTGGGTAGCGAGATCGCCACCCAGATCCTCAGTCAGCGCAAGGCCCCGCTCGTCGCGGGTGCCCTGGTCTCGATGTTCGCACTCGTCCCCGGCCTGCCGAAGATCCCCTTCCTCATCGTGGGCGGCATGTTCGCCGCCGTGGGATGGTCGATCCGCAACGGCATGCCCGAGTCCCTCATGGCGGGCGGCGGGGCAGCCGTGGCCGCGCTCCCCGCCGGCGAGAAGCCCCCGGAACCGACGGCGCCGCGTGACCAGGTGATGAAGGAGCTTCCCATCGATCCGCTCGAGCTCGGCATCGGCTTCGGCCTCGTGCCCCTCGTCGACAAGCGCGGGGGCGGCACGTTGGTACGCCGGGTCTCGATGATCCGCCGGCAGATCGCGGGCGAGCTCGGCATGGTCATCCCGCCGGTCCGCATCCACGACGAGATCGACCTCGACTCCCACGACTACGTCTTCAAGGTCCGGGGCACCGAGGTCGCGCGCGGGAAGGTCATGCCCGGCCACCGGCTGGCCATGGACCCCGGCGACGCGGTCGGCGCGCTCGGCGGCATCCCCACGACCGAGCCCGCGTTCGGCCTGCCCGCGATCTGGATTCCCGAGAGCCAGCACGCCGAGGCCGAGGCGCTGGGGTACACCGTGGTCGACGGCGAGTCGGTCATCGTCACCCACCTCACGGAGACGATCCGCAGCCACGCCGCCCAGCTTCTCACCCGCCAGGACGTGCGCCAGCTCCTCGACCAGCTCAAGGAGACCAACGAGGCCGTCGTCACCGAGGTGGTGCCGGACGTGCTGTCCCTCGGCGAGATCCAGCGTGTGCTCCAGGCTCTGCTCGCCGAGGGTGTCTCGATCCGCGACCTCGGCGCGATCGTCGAGTCCGTGGGTGACAAGGCCCGGATCACCCGCGATGCGAACCTGCTCGCCGAGTACGCGCGCCAGGCCCTCGGCCGGGCCATCACCGCGCCGCACCTGGGGCCCGACCAGACGCTGCGGGCGCTCACCCTGGACCCCGCGATCGAACAGGAGCTCGCCACCTCGATCACGCAGACGAGCGACGGCGAGTACTTGGCCATGGATCCCGCCCGCGCCCACGCCGTGCTCGCGGCCGTCCGCGCGCAGCACGAGCAGGCCACCGCCCGCGGGGCGCGGCCCGTGCTTCTCTGCTCGGCGCGCGTGCGCCGCCACCTGCGCCGCCTCGTCGAGACGGTCGCGTCCCATCTTCCCGTGTGTTCCTACAACGAAATCGCCGCCGGAATCAGTGTCGAGACGATCGGAGTCATCACAGCATGAGTACGAAGCTGCCGCACCCCACGACGGTCCGCACCTATCGGGGCCGCAGCCTTGCCGAGCTCATCCCCAAGATCCGTGAGGAGCTCGGCCCGGACGCCATCATCCTCCGGGAGCGCGAGGGCCTGACCGGCGGGCTGAACGGCTTCTTCGCTCAGCGCTGCGTCGAGGTCGACGCCCAAGCCGCGCCCTCGATCGACTTCTACGACGAAGACGAATCCGCGCTGCCCGAGCCCCAGACGCCGGCCGCGGCGGCGGTCGAGCCCGAGACTCCGGTCGAGACCGAGGCTGCGATTCGTCCCCAGGCGCCGGTTCAGCCCGAGGCGGAGGCGCAGATGGCCGAGGCGGCGACGTTCCAGCCGATGTCCTCCCTCGTGCCCGAGAACGTGGCCCAGGCCGTGGCCGATGCCGTGGCCCGCGCGGTCGCGCCGGGTGAGACGGCCGCCTCGGGGCAGCCCGAGCCTGTCGCCCACCCCGAGCCCGCGGAGCAGCCTGAGTCCGCGGCGCGGCCCGAGGCCTCGGTGGCCGAGAGCCGTCCAGCGCCGTCCGAGTCGGCACCCGACCTCATTGGGTCGACCCGCCTGGCCGCTGAGGCTCTGTCCTTCGCGCAGCGGCTCGCCCAGGCGCAACGCGAGCGTGAGCACGAGCCCGAGCCCGCCACCTCCGGCCAGAGCGACCCGGTCGGCGATCTGCTCGAGGAGGCGCGGCGCTCCGGAGCGCTGTCGACCCTGCTGGTCAATCTGATCAAGCGCGAGTCCGAGGGTGAGAGTGCGGCGGCTGCGCGGCCGGCGGAAGCGGCTCCCGCGCCGGCTGCGGGCGCCGAGGCCGCGTCCCAGGCCCCCGCGGCCGAAGCTGCTCCGGCCCCGGCGGAGGCCCCCGCGGCCCAGGCTGCTCCGGACCCGGCGGAGGCCCCCGCGGCCCAGGCCGCTCCGGCACCCACGCGCGCACCCGAGGCGCCCCCCGCGCCACCGGCGCCGCCGGCCGCCGAGATCCCCGCCTGGCCACGCTCGGCCTACCGGTCGGACACGCCGCCGGCCCCGCCCGTCCCGCTGCAGCCCGCCGCTCCGTACGGCTCGGCGGCGGCTCCGTATGCCTCGGCGGCTCCGTATGCCTCGGCGGCCGCGTCCTACATGGCACCGCCGGCCTACGCCCCGCCGGCCGCCCAGCAGTCGTATGTCGCGCCGGAGCCCCCGCAGGCCTACTCGCCCCAGCCCGCCCCCGCGCCCCAGCCCGCGCCCGCTCCGCAGCCCGCCCCGGCCGTGCCCGTAACCCACGGACACCTCGACAGCGCGCTCGCCGGCGCCGTCGCCCGCGAGCTCGTGAGCCGCGGGATCAGCGAGGCCTGGGCCCAGGAGCTCATCATGTCCGCCGCCGCCCACGGCACGCCGTTCGCATCCGAGGGCAGCCTCCGCGACGCCGTCCGGGCCACGCTCGCCTCGGCGATCTCCTCCCCGCCCCCGCTTCCGAGCTCGGGCGCCGCGATCGCCTTCGTCGGGGCCGGCGGCGCGGGCAAGACCCGTTGCGCCGCGGCCATGGCCGCCGTCTACAGCCGCTCGAGCACGCTCGGCGTGAGTCTCGTCGCGCTCGGCAGCGGCGCCTCCCAGGCGATCGCCCGCGGACGCGAACACGGCATGGTCGTCATCGATACTCCGGGCACCTCGCCGGTCGACAGCGCCGGCGTGGTCGCCCTGGCCAACCATCTCGTCTCGCTCAGTCTCGATGCGGTGTACCTCGCCGTCCCGGCCACGCTCAGCGGATCGGCCGCCCGCCACCTGCTGGATGGTCTCGCGCCCGTGCGCCCGAGCGCGCTCGTGATCACCCACGCCGACGAGACCGACGAGCTCGGGATCGCCACGGAGCTCGCCTACGTCAGCGGCCTCCCGATTGCGTTCATCCACTGCGGCCTCGATCTCGAGCGCTCGCTCACTCCCATCGACCCGGCCAGGCTGGCCGCGCGCCTCTTGCCATGAGCGAGTCGGGCTCCCAGCCATTGGCCGAGGTCCGGCTCATCCCCGCCGGATTCGAGGGCACGCTCTCCGCGACCGGGCACGAGCACGTTCCCGTGCGCGTGTTCGAGCGTGGCGGCGAGGCGCTGATGCTTGTCGTCCTGCTCGACAGCGACAGCGGCATCGAGCCCGATCCCACCGAACCGGCCCTGCTCGAGTACAGCTCCGGGCATGGCCTCGTGCGCCTGCACGGCGAGGCGGAGATAGAGAAGCGCGACCTCATCCGCTTTCGCCCCGCGACACCCGCCGAGGTGCTCCAGCGGCGCGAGTTCGTTCGCATCGACGCCCCCCAGGCGGTCGTCCTCACCGACGATCGCCCGGGTGAGCCGCTCGTCACCCATGCCGTCGACGTCAGCGGCGGCGGCATGTTGCTGCGCGGACTCGAGGACTTCAAGGAGGGACATCGCCTGCGCTTCAGCCTCGAGCTCGGCGCTGAGGAGCCGCCGATCACAGGCAGCGCACGAGTGGTCAGGGCGGGCGACGACGGCGAGCGCGGCGTCATCTTCGAGGGGATCTCGAGCTCCGAGCGCGAGCGTCTCATCCACTTCATCTTCGATCGACAGCGCGCCGCACTGGCCAAGACCCGTGATGGCGGCAGGAGAAACCGGAGGAAAGCATGAGCGAGAAGACAGCCACGAAGGGCAAGGCGGCCGCGGCCAAGAAAGGCAAGACCGCTCCGGCCAAGAAGGGGAAGGGCAAGAAGGGCGGCGCTGAGACCGGCGCAGGCCTGAGCGTCGCCTCGCACCCGCGAGCCTCGGCCCAGGTGCGCATGGCCAAGGGCTGGGGCGGGCTGGGCGCCTTCGGTGTCACGGCCTACCTGTCGCTCTCCCACGGCATCGCCCCGGACGTCGCGGGGGCGCGCGCCCTCGCCGCGGGTGTCGCGGGGTACGTCGTCGCCTGGGGTTGCGGAGTCATGGTCTGGCGCCAGCTCATGGTCGCCGAGCTCCGGGCCCGAGTCGAGCGCGCCCGCGCCACCCACGAGCCCGCCCGGCCGAAGCCTGCCCCGACCGACGAGCCCGCCCCCGCACAGCGGTGAGGCGTAGCGGGCGGCCGCTGGTCGCCCGCCTTCAGCATGAGTGAGGAGACCCTGTGGATCCGCTTCACCCGATCATCCCCGATCCGCCCCATATCCCACCGATCACCCCCGCGCCGGGCGTGCGCCGCATCTCCCGCGACGCCAATCGGGCCCCGGGCCAGGGCCAGGGCGGCCCGGCCCGCGACCAGGAGCCCGACGAAGAGCTCTGGGACGACGATTCAGACGACGACGACTCGCATCCGCACATCGACGTAACGGTGTAGACGGCTCCGAGACGCGTCCGGGAGCCCGCGGGCCCGGGCGCGCGGGCGCTCCGCATCGTCCAGGTGTCCAGCCCAGCCTGGACGCGCTCTCAAGTCCCCCGACCCCCCACCGATTACACCGCTTGAAGGCTGACACGGAGTCGGCCGGGACAACCAAGAACCGACCACACCATGGAGGTGTAAGAAATGTCCCTTTCCATCCTGACCAATATCTCGGCGATGGACACGCATAACAACCTGCTCGCCTCGAGCGATGCGGTTGCTACCGCGATGCAGCGTCTGTCCTCGGGTCTTCGCATCAACACCGCGGCCGATGACGCCGCGGGTTACGCGATCAGCCAGGGCCTGACCTCTCAGGTCAACGGCCTCGATCAGGCCAGCCGTAACGTCGGCGATGCCACCAACATGGTGCAGACCGCGTCGTCCTCGTTGAACAATGTCCAGAGCATGCTCCAGCGCATCCGCGAGCTCGCCGTGCAGTACAAGAACGGCGACCTCTCGACCAGCGACCAGAGCGCGATCCAGGGCGAGGTCGACCAGCTCACCAGCGAGATCGACCGTCAGCGCGGCGCTGTCCAGTTCAACGGACAGAACCTGCTGAACGGCTCGATCAACGGCACGGGTGCGGTCACCTTCCAGGTGGGCGCCAATGGCACCGACACGCTGACCGCTTCGTTCGCCGACATCGAGGGTTCCTCGGGCCTCGGCATCACCGGCTTCTGCTGGTCGAACGTCAGCGGCGGCGGCCACGTGTTCGACCTGTCCAGTGGCACGCTCACGCAGCTCGACACCGCCATCAGCAACGTCTCAAGCCAGGCGGCAACGCTGGGCGCGGTCCAGAACCGCCTCCAGTACACCTCGGACGCCATCTCGGCGACCGAGCAGAACCTGTCCGCGTCGAACAGCGCCATCAAGGACGTCGACATGGCGTCGGAGATGACGATGCTCACGCAGCAGCAGATTCTGCAGCAGGCCGGTACGGCGATGCTCGCTCAGGCGAACTCGTCGCCGCAGATGGTCCTGAAGCTGCTCGGCGGCTGATCCAACACCTTTCGTTTGGCCGGATGGCGCGTGAGCGTCATCCGGTCCAGACGATCCAAAGCTCGTCGGCGGCAGCCATGCTGTCCGCCGCGAGAACAACCACCCCGCGACCGTCCCGACTCGCATCCGCCGCGGGGTTACATACCACGTCCGATCCATCGAGGGAACCGGAAGCGAGGGCGAGTGCATGGATGCACTCGCCCTCGCGTGGGTTAAGGACCACATCGCCCTGCCGATCACTTGAGGCGATGTCGCATGGGGACAACGAGCTCATCCCGCCTACGGCCTGGCTCGGCTTGATCGAGGGGCCATCCGGCTATGCCGACGAGGCCCGAGGCTTCCTCCGCGCCCTCGAGGGCGCGGGCCACGAGCCGGCCGCGCGCGACATCGCGCCGGGCACCGCGGACGCGCGCCTCGACCCAGGCGACCGGGCGATGGTCCGCCGCCAGCTGGCCCGCAGCCACGAGAGCGCGGCCGTGGTCGTCCATCACTACGGGCCCACCTGGCTGCGCCACGCCCCCATCCTCCCCGGCGCGGCCAACGTCGCGCGCACGATGTTCGAGACCGACCGCATCCCGGCCTCCTGGCTCCCACAGCTGCTCGCCCGCGACGAGATCTGGGTGCCGTGCGAGCACAACCGCGAGTCCTTCGAGCGGGGCGGGATCCCCTCGAGCCGGCTGCGGGTCATCGGTGGGACGCTCGACTTCGACGCCTACGCTCCCGGGCTCGAGCCGCTCGAGCTCGACGTGCCGGCCGGGCACCGGGTCTTCCTCTCCAACTTCGAGTTCTCCGCCCGCAAGGCCTGGCGCGAGCTCCTCGTCGCCTGGGCGCGGACGTTCGCGCCAACCGACCCGGTCTGCCTGGTCCTGAAGACGACAAGCGACCCCGGGGGGCAGATCGCCCGTCGCCTGTCGGCCGAGCTCGAGTCGGCCGCCCGCGCCGCCGGCCGTCCCGGGCTCGCGCCCGTCAAGCTGCTCTCGCAGACGCTCGCTCCCAGCGAGCTGGCTCGCTTGTACGCGTCCGCGGACGCGTACGTGCTCGCCTCGCGCGGCGAGGGCTGGGGCCGGCCATACATGGAGGCATTGGCCATGGGCCTGCCCACGATCGCCAGCCGCTGGTCGGGTCCGACCGAGTTCATGGACGACGCCACGAGCTGGCTCGTCGACGGCGAGCTCATCCCCGTGCCGGCCGACCACGAAGTCTTCGCTGACGACGTCACCGGCCACCGGTGGTTCGAGCCCGACCTCGAGGCCCTCGGCACGGCGCTGGCCGAGGTCGCCGGCGATTTCGACGCGGCCCGCCGCCGAGCGGCCCCCGCGCGCGCCCGGCTTATCGAGCGCTTCGGCCCCGAGGCGACCGCGACCCGCATCGCCGGCGCCCTGCGCGCCGCGGCCGAGCGCGCCGCCGCGCTCACGCGCACGGGTCGCGCGTGCACGATCCGCGGCCCCTTCGGCCGCAATGCCTCGCTCGCCCTCGTCAATGACCGCCTGCTCGCCGAGCTCGAGGCCGCGGGCCGGCGCGTCCACGCCCGCCAGCTCGGTGCGCCGCCCGAGCTCTCGGCCCGCCCGGCGGTCAGCCATTCCTGGCCGCCCGACTTCTCCGCCGCCGGCGAGGGCCCCTCCACGCTCATCCTCCCGTGGGAGTTCGGCCATCCGCCCGCCGACTGGGTGGAGCGGATCCGCAGCGACGTCGACCGGGTGTACGTCCCGAGCGAGTACGTTCGCCGGGGCTATCTCGAGGCCGGGGTTCCCGCCGGGATTGTCGAGGTGATCCCCAACGGGGTCGATCACGCGAGCTTCACCCCCGACGGCCCGCGCGCCGAGCTCGAGGTGCGCGCCGGCTGTGTGTTCCTCTTCGTGGGTGGAACGATCTGGCGCAAGGGAATCGACCTCCTGCTCGACGCCTGGGCGAAGGCGTTCGGTCCCGGCGACGACGTCCTGCTCGTCGTCAAGGACTTCGGCATCGGCAGCCACTACCGCGGCCAGACCCACGGTGACGCCATCCACGAGCTCATCGCCCGGGACGACGTCGCCCCGCTGCTCTATCTCGACCGCGAGATCCCCGCGGACGCCCTCCCGGCGCTCTACCGGGCCGCCGACGTGCTCGTGGCGCCCTACCGCGGCGAGGGGTTCTGCCTCCCCGTGCTCGAGGCGATGGCCTGCGGCGTGCCGGCGATCCACACCGGCATCGGACCGACGATCGAATTCGCCGGCCATGGCGGCTGGGCCGTGGCCGCCAGTCGGCGCGACCTCGACGGGCAGATCTCGGGTGTCCCCCTGGCCGGCCGCGGCTACGTCCACGAGGTCGATCCCGGCGCACTCGTGTCCGCGCTCCGGCAGGCCGCTGCCGACCCTGACGAACGGACCCGGCGTGGCGCCGCCGCCCGCGCTGCGGCGCTTGCCTTCACCTGGCCGAAAGCCGCCGAACGCCTGGAGTCCTCCCTCGCCGAGCTCGACGCCGAGAACTCCCGGCCGGCCCGGAGGGTGCGCCCGGCCCAGGTGCAATCGCGCGGTCAGACGGCGGTGTACGCGCCGGACTGGGATGACGAGGACACCTGGGCGGCGGCCCTCGCGACGTGGGCCCGGACCGTCCCCTCGGACACCGATGTCACGCTCGTCATGCCCGTCCGCGGCGACCGCGCCGAGGCGATCATGACGCGCGTCCTCGCCCGCCTCGAGCAGCTCGGACTCGCGCTCGACGCCCTTCCCGACCTCGCTTTGCACCAGCAGGCCGACGGCGACCCGGCGCCGCTCGTGGCCGTCGCCGACGTGGTGCTCCTCGATGCCAGCCAGATGGCGTCGGCACCCCCTGCCCTGACCCGGCGCGCTCTCCGGACGCTCGCCGCGGACGCCGGCGCGCTCAGCGCATACGCCGCGGAGGTCGGCCCGGTCAGCGACCGGGCCGCCGCCTAGCCACCTCAACTTGACCGCCGCGTGGCCGATTACCGGGCTGTCCTCGATGGAGCTTTGGCGATGAACGACTTCCGTATCCCGTGGGCGCGGCCCTACCTCGGCGCCGAGGAGATCGGCGCAGTGCTCGATGCCCTCGCCGAGCGCCGCATGTCGATGGGCGCCGACGTCCGCGCCTTCGAGCAGCAGGCGGCCGAGTTCGTCGGCCGCGAGCACGCGATCGCCGTGGCCAACGGCAGCGTCGCGCTCGACGTCGCCATGAAGCTGATCGAGATCCAGCCCGGCGACGACGTGCTCGTCTCGAGCCTCTCCTACATCGCCACCACCAACTGCATCTTCTGGCAGGGCGCGCGTCCCGTCTTCTGCGACGTCGATCCGATCACCCTCAACATCGACCCCGATGACGTCCAGCAGCGGATCACCCCACGCACGAAGGCGCTGATCGTGGCCGACTACTGCGGCTCTCCGGTCGACTACGACGAACTCATCGCGATCTGCGACGAGTACGGCCTGACGCTCGTCGTCGACGGCGCCCAGTCCCTCGGCGCGTACCACCGTGACCGTCCCGCCTGCTCGATGGGCACCGTGTCGACGACGAGCTTCCACACCGCCAAGGCGATGATCTGCGGCGAGGGCGGCATGGTCTTCTGCGACGAGGAGGTGCTGGCCGCCCGCGCCCGCAAGCTGCGCGGCCAGGGCGAGGTCGCCGGACGCAAGTACGTCCACGACACGATCGCCTACAACTACCGCCTCACCGAGCTGGCCGCCGCCATCGGCCGCGTGCAGCTCAAGCGAGCGCCGGAGGTGCTCGCGCGCCGCGCCGCCCTGGCCGACCGCTACGCCGACCGCCTCAGCGCTCTCCCGGCCGTCCGCCCCACCGGCCACGGACCGAACGGGACGCCGGCCTGGTTCTCCTACGCCGTGCGCGTCCCGGATCGCGACGCGGTCGCGCTGCGCTTGGCCGCCCTCGGCGTCGAGACGCGCTCGCTCTACCCGATTCCCGCCTACCGCCAGCCGATCGCCGAGTACCGGGAGTTCGCCGTGACGCGCTGCCCGCACGCCGAGCTGGCCAGCTCCGAGGTACTCAACCTCCCGATGTTCTACGAGATGACCGGCGAGGAGGTCGACGACGTGGTCGAGTGCCTGGCCGAGGCGCTCGAGGAGATCCCCGCCGCGCCGCACCTCCGCTCCCGGGTGGCCTGACCCGCCATGGAAGTCGGCCTGCATTGGCGCGGGGACTGGCCCGCATTTCTCCAGCCGCTGCTGAGCGCGCTCGAGTCGCTCCCCGAGGCGCACGCGGCGGGCGAGGGCAGCGTCCTGCTGTGCCCCGACGCTTGCGCGATGACGGCGCCCGAGCCCGGGGACGCCGCCGTGGTGGCCATCGTCCCCGAAGCCAACGCGGCCCTCGACCCCCGGCGTAAGCAGGCACTCGCAGCCGCGCTGCGGCCGTGGAGCGAGCGGGGCGCACTGTTCGCTGCGCCGACCCGCAGCGCCGCGCTC
Source organism: uncultured Solirubrobacterales bacterium (assembly GCA_963795525.1). Classification (GTDB taxonomy): domain Bacteria; phylum Actinomycetota; class Thermoleophilia; order Solirubrobacterales; family Solirubrobacteraceae; genus Palsa-465. The sequence continues at coordinate 164,941 of CAWCIA010000003.1, read as the reverse complement.
GGCCTCCGCGCCGCGCTCTCCCTCGCGAGCGACCGGGTCGCTGTGCTGCCCCTGCCCCTCCCGCCGGAGCGCATCCCCGTGGCGAGCCCCGAGCTCGGCGTGGACGTGCTCGCCCTCCCGCCCATCGCCTACGGCCCCCTGCTCAACGCGATCGAGGTGATCCGCATCGGCGACCTCGCCCCGCGGCTCGTCCTCGCCGGGCCGGGCGCGGAGAAGATCGCGCAGCCCGGAGGCATCGGCTGCATGTACGACCTGCTTCCCGGCGACGGCGTCATTCACGTCGAGGACTGGCGCGAGCTCGCGGACGCCGCCGCGGCGATCTTCATCTCGGGCATGGGCACCGGCCTGGGCTGGACGCTGCGCGAGGCGCTGGCCACCGGCCGGCCCGTGGTCGCCCCCGCCTTCCCCGTGGTGCGCGATCACCTCTCCGCGGTCGGGGCGGACGCCTACATGTACGCCGGCCCATTCGACGTCCGCACGCTCGCCACCGCGCTGGCCGCGGCGCTGCGCCGGACACGCGGCGAGGCGCTCGAGCGCGAGGCCCGGCATGCCGTTCTGGGCGAGAGCTACCAGGACGCGGCGCGGACCCTGCTCGGCGTCCTCCACACCGCCGTTGAGCCGCACACCCTGGACAGCGGTGCCGTGGCCACGCCGGCCGCGCCACCCGCTGGGGCCGCCGTCCACGCGGTCGGCGGGGACGGCGCGCAGTCACCTCGCATCGAGATCGACGAGCGTCTGGGCGTGTGCGTGCTCAACCCCAATCCGAGCGGCGGAGGCGGCGAGCGGTTCATGCGCCAGCTCGTCGGCGGCATGGCGGCCCACGCCTCACGCCCACAGGTCAAGCTCGTCTGCCAGGTCGACGCGAACGCCGCCTTCGATCCGGGCACGGACCTCCTTTGTCGCGCCGGCGTCGAGGTCCACACGGTCGGCAAGGGCGACTTCGACGCCGTCGCCGCCCGCGAGATCGCGAGCTGCAACGTGGCCTACTACTCGTGGCCTCACCGGATCGACCCGCCGAAGACACGCGTACCGGTCGCCTGCACCTTCCACGACCTCAACTGGAAGCACTTCGACGTCATCAGCGACGAGGACAAGGTGCTGCTCGAGCGCCAGACGCCGATGTGGATCGCCCAGGCGAGCGCCTTCGTGCACTCCTCGAAGTTCATCCGCGAGGAGCTCCACCGCTACTACGAGGCGCCGCTGGACCTCACGCACGTCATCCCCACGGCCGCCGACCCGCCGCCGACGCCGCCCACCGCAGCCGAGATCGAGCACGTGCAGCGGCGCTTCGGGCTCCCCGGGCGCTTCCTCCTCTCTCCCAACGGCTTCCACCTGCACAAGAACTATCCCGCGCTCACCTCGGCGCTGCGCATCCTGCGCCGCGACGGGCGCCCGGTGCAGGTGATCGCCAGCGGCATGGCCACCGAGCTCTATAACGGCCCCGACCTCATCGGCCTCGGGTACATCAGCGCCCGCGAGCTCCAGGCGCTCTACGAGCTGTGCTGTGGACTCGTGCAGACGACCCTGTACGAGGCCGGGAGCTTCCCCATGGTCGAGGCGATGGCGGCTCACAAGCCGGTCGCGATCTCGCGCATCCCGCCGATCGTCGAGCAATGCGAACGCGTCGGCGTCTTCGCCGAGCTCTTCGACCCCCACGATCCCGCCGACGTCGCCGAGGCGATCTGGCGCCTCTGGACCGGCTCGGAAGCGACCGCGCCCGACACGATCGCCGCCAACGCCGCCGCCGTCGCCGCGCGCACCTGGGACGACGTCGCCGGGGACTACCTCGCGCTGCTCGGCTCACTCGCGAGCTGACTCGCGTCCGCCTTCGGGTTGACCGGCGTCTGCGTGAGCGAGCGCCGCGCTCTGGACAAGGGGTTGGGGCACCTCGGCGACTATGCCGTCGGCGCGGAAATCCCACCGGCCAACCACCGCGTTGAGGAAGTCCGTGTGGTTCAGCAGGGTCTGGGCGCGCGCTAGCGCCGGCTCCAGCTCGCCCGGCTCGAGCGGCGACATCACGGTGAGAAAGCCATCGTCGCCGGGAAACGACGCGATCGAGCGCAACCCGTGAGCCGCAGCGAAGTGCGATCGCGCCTCACGGCTCCAGAACGTCACGTGTTGTCCGGCGGAGAGCGCCAGGTATGGCCAGTCGGCACCATGGCTCTCGGGGCGATAGCGCTCCGAGGAGATGACGATTGAGCCACGTGGCGCGAGCACGCGGCGCAACATCGCCCCGACTGACATCGGATCGGTCAAGTGCTCGAAGACCTCGAGCGCCACGAGCACATCGACTGAGCCCTCACTCACATCTGCGAGCTCCGGCAAGGAGCGGTCCGGAGAGAAGAAGGGACGCGGGACGTACGGGTCGGACGTCCAGGCGTCGACCCCACCGTCGCGGAGCATCTGGGTCAGCAATCCGTAGCCGCCCCCGAAGTCAACTACCCGCGACACGTTCCCCAGCGCGCCCGCCATGCTCAGAGCGACCAGATAGAGAAACCCTGAGAACGTGCGCCGGAAGCGACCGCTGTCGAAGTTCTCGACGCTGGGCGGGCCGCTCTCTTCCGCGTACGCCTCCTCGAGCCAGATCGGCTCGAGCACCTGCAACGCGTGACAACGCTCGCACTCGTGGTACCGGGCCACGTACCGTCCGTCGAGCACCATCGCTTCGAAGCGGAACACGACGGAGCCCTGGCAGATCCGGCAGCGCAAGCGATCCGGCATGCGCCGGATGCTATCCGGGCACAGTGAGCCTCAAGAAAGCCTTCCGGGCGCCGATCACCGGGGAAGTCCCTCTTTGAGTCGGGAGGTCTTCCGTGTCCGAAGTGTCATCCACGTCCACCTCGCCTGCCCTGGCGCAGGTGTTCCGCCGCGCCCTCGATCTGTCCGAGGACGTCGACGTTACCGAGCTGGCCTACGGGCAGCACGATCACTGGGACTCGGTCGGCCACATGGTCCTCGTGGCCGAGATCGAGGAGGCGTTCGGCGTCCTGCTCGACACCGACGACGTGATCGGCCTGTCGGACTACGACGCCGCCGTCCAGCTGCTGGACCGGCTCGGCGCCGCGGCTTGAGCTTGCGCCGGGCGCCGTCGCCGATCGGGAGATCGCAGCCGTGAGCTTTGCCGGCAAGGTGGCGCTCGTCACCGGCTCCTCGCGGGGCATCGGGCGGGCCACCGCCGAGCATCTCGCCGAGCGTGGCGCCACCGTCGTGGTCAACTGCCGCCCCGGAGGCGACGGGCTCGAGGCGCTCCGTGACGAGCTCCGCGAGCGCTTTGGCGGCGACCACGGCGCCGCCAGCTTCGATGTTGCCGATCCTGCGCAGGTGACCGCCGCGGTGCGAGCGCTCTTCGCCGAGCATCGCCGCCTCGACGTGCTCGTCAACAACGCCGGCATCCTCGACGATGCCCTGCTCGGCATGATCGACGGCGAGGCAGCCGGACGCACCTTCGCCGTCAATGCCCTCGGCGTACTCAACACGATGCAGGCCTGCGCCCGGCTGCTCGGCCGTGTGCAGGGCGCGATCGTGAACGTCGCGTCGATCATCGGCGTCACGGGCAACTCCGGCCAGGTCGCCTACGGCGGCTCGAAGGCAGCCGTGATCGGCATGACCCGCTCGGCCGCCAAGGAGCTGGCCGGGAGCGGCGTGCGCGTCAACGCGGTCGCCCCGGGCTTCATCGACACCGACATGGTCCGGCACCTGCCCGACGGCGTGTACGAGGAACGGGTCGCCTCGATCGCCCTCGGACGCATCGGCTCCCCCGGCGAGGTGGCCCAGGCGATCGCTTGGCTGGCCTCAGAGGACGCCTCCTACGTCACGGGCCAGATCCTTGGCGTCGACGGCGGGATGGTGATCTGAGTGTTCTTGCTCCACGACCGCGAGACGCCGGCTCTCGTCGATCAGCGCAGCGGCGGCGTGTGGACGCACGCCGATCTGCGCCACGAGGTTCGGGTCCTCGCCGCGCAGCTCACCGAGCTGCCGCGCTCACTCACCTTCTGCCGGTGCGCGACGAACGCCGCGACCGTGGTCAACTACCTCGCCGCCCTCGCCGCCGGACACCCGGTGGTCATGGTCGACTCCGGCATGCAGGCCGACCGCCTCGCCGAGCTCGAGCGCCGCTACGAGCCGCGCCTCGTGCTCCACCCCGATCGCGCGCCGGAGCTCCGTGCGGGCGCCCCCGAGCACTCGCTGCATCCTGAGCTCGCGCTGATGCTCACCACCTCGGGCTCGACCGGGAACCCGAAGCTCGTGCGCCTGACCCGCGAGAACCTGCAGGCCAACGCGGCGTCGATCGCGGCGTACCTCGAGCTCGGAGCGGACGAGCGGGCCATGGCCAGCCTCCCCTTCCACTACTCCTACGGACTCTCGGTCCTGAACAGCCACCTCCTGGCGGGAGCCTCGATCGTCCTCCCCGTCGACGGACTGGGACGCCCGGGTTTCTGGGACTGCTTCGAGCGTCATGAGTGCACGTCGTTCGCCGGCGTGCCCTACTCCTACGCCATCCTCGAGCGAACCGGCTGGCGCCGCCGGGGCCTCCCCACACTGAGGACGATGACCCAGGCCGGCGGTCGGCTCGAGCGGGAGGCCAAGCTCGGCCTCGCCGACGAGCTCGATCGCCGCGGCGCGCGGCTCGTCGTCATGTACGGACAGACCGAGGCGACGGCGCGGATCGCCTACGTCCCGCCGGCTCGCCTGCGCGAGAAGCCGACCGCGATCGGTCTGCCCATCCCGGGCGGACGCCTGACCGTGCAGCGCGCGGACGGCAACCTCGCTGCGCCGGGCGAGGAGGGCGAACTCGTCTATCGCGGGGCCAACGTGATGCTCGGCTACGCCCTCGGTCCGGCCGATCTCGCTGACGGCGACGCCCTCGGCGGCGTGCTCCACACCGGTGATCTCGGCTATGCCGACGCGGAGGGCTTCTTCTACGCCACGCGTCGGCAGGCCCGCTTCGCCAAGGCCTACGGCCATCGCGTCAGCCTCGACGACGTCGAGGCACGGCTCCTCAGCGAGGGCCCGGTCGCCGCGATCGCCGCCGGCGACGAGCGGATCGTCGTGTTCGTCGAGGCCGGACGCAGCCTCGACGGCGCGCGGCACGAACTGGCGAGCGCCTTCGGACTCCCCTCGCGCACCTTTGACGTCCGCGAGCTCGCCGCATTGCCGACGACGGGCTCCGGGAAGATCGACTACGCCGCGCTCGGCGCGCTCGGCTCGTGACCATCTTCCAAGCCCCCGAGGCGCTGCTCGAGCGCGCGCCCTACACGCTTGCGCGTGAGGAGAAGGAGGCGCTCCTGTGCGCCCGGCTCGGCGAGCTGACCGCCCATCACCGCGCAGCCTGCGCTCCGTACGGACGCGTGCTCGACCTGCTCTGGGAAGACGCGGCGCCCCCGTTTCACCGGCTCGAGGACATTCCCTGGCTGCCCGTCCAGCTCTTCAAGACGCACGAGCTGCGCTCGATCCCCGAGGCGGACATCTTCAAGGTCCTCACCTCGAGCGGGACGACGGGCCAGGCCCGGAGCCGGATCGCGCTGGACCGCGCGAGCGCGTCGCTGCAGACCCGGACGCTGGCCGCGATCATGGCAGCCCTGCTCGGCCGCGAGCGTCGCCCGATGATGATCATCGACACCCGCGAGACGTTGCGGGACCGCCACGCCATGGCCGCGCGCGCTGCCGGCATCGTCGGGTTTCAGACCTTCGGTCGCGACCACCTCTATGCCCTCGACGGCGAGCTGCGCCTGCGGCGCGAGGAAGTGGTGGCCTGGCTACAGTCGCACGCCGGCGTGCCGCTCTTCCTCTTCGGCTTCACCTTCATGGTGTGGCGACACCTCCTCGATGCGCTCGAGCCGGGTGAGATCGATCTCAGCCAGGCGGTCCTCGTCCATGGCGGCGGCTGGAAGCAGCTCCAGGCGCAGGCCGTGAGCGCCGAGCGCTTCCGCGCCCGGCTCGCTGAGATGACGGGGCTGCAGCGCCTGGCCAGCTTCTACGGGATGGTCGAGCAGATCGGCACGGTCTTTCTCGAGTGCGAGCGGGGACGCCTGCACGCGCCCAACGTCGCCGACGTGCTCATCCGCAATCCCGATGACTGGAGCGTCCAGCCCGACGGCGAGCCCGGCCTCGTCCAGGTGCTGAGCGCGCTGCCGACGAGCTATCCCGGCCACTCGCTCCTCACCGAGGACCTCGGAACGGTGCACACCCGCGACGGCTGCGGATGCGGCTGGCTCGGGGCGGCCATCGAGCTCCACGGCCGCGTGCCTCGGGCCGAGCTGCGCGGCTGCAGCGACACCCATGCGGCGAGCCTGGAGGCGGCGGCATGACCAGCGTGCGTCGTCTGGTCCCCGAACCGGCCCTCGTCGAGCTCGAGGCCCTCCTCGATGGCCTGCGCGGTGCCCCAGCGCTGGAGCCGTTCGGCGAGACCGCAATCGCCGCGTGCGACGCCATCGCCCGCGCGCTCTTCCACGATCCCGCGGCGCGCGCCCAGCCCGACCTCATCGCCCTGGCCACGTGGCTGCGGCGCGCAAGCACGACCCGCCTGGCCGGCGAGGTAGCCGCGCTCGGCCTGCGCGTGCCCCGCGGGCTCGCCTTCCACGTCCCCCCCGCGAATGTGGACGCCATGGCCATGTACTCGCTCGCGCTCTCCCTCCTGGCCGGAAACCGCAACGTCGTACGCCTCTCCAGCCGAGCCGGCCAGGCGGCCGAGCGCATCTGCGCGGCGCTGCAACGCGCGCTCGCCACGCCGGAGCTGGCCGCTGTGCGCGCCGGGACCGCGATCCTCACCTGGGGGCACGAGACGGAGCCCACCCGGCTCTGCTCCGCGGCGTGCGACGTGCGGGTCCTGTGGGGCGGGGACGAGACCGTCGCCGGCCTGCGGGGCATCCCCACCTCGCCCGGCGCCCGGGACCTCGCCTTCATCGACCGCTTCTCCATGGCCGCCCTGAGCGCGGCGGCCTGGCTGGCCGCCGCCGACACGACCCGCGAGCGCCTCGCCGCCCAGCTCTACAACGACGCCTACTGGTACGACCAGCAGGGCTGCTCCTCGCCGCGCCTGGTCGTGTGGTGCGGAGAGCCCGCCGCCGCCCGTGCCGCGGGCCAGGATCTCTTCTCCCGGCTGCACGGCGTGCTCGGCGAGCGCGGCTACGACCTCCCTCTTGGAGCCCGCACGGCCAAGCTGGCGTGGATCGCCGGCGCCGCCATCGACCGGCCGCTGCAGCGGGTGGAGAGCTGGGGCAACGCCCTGTCCGTGCTCACGCTGGACACGCTCGACGGCCTCGATCGCGCGCATCCGGGTGGGGGCACCTTCCTTCAGGCCACGGTGCCGACGCTCGACGATCTGGCCCCGCACGTCTCCCGCCGCGACCAGACGCTCGCCGTGTTCGGGTTCGCCCGCGACCAGCTCGAGGCCTTCGTGGCCGCCACCGCCGGGCGCGGGATTGACCGGATCGTCCCGCTCGGCGAGGCACTCAAGTTCGATCACCGCTGGGACGGCATGGACCTTCTCTCCGAGCTCACCCGTGCCGTGACCATCGCGCCCTCGGCCGGCCACCTCGCCTCGGCGGTGACCGAATGACGGCGCCCCTTGTCGTGGCCGTCGCGGGCGGGTTCGGACGCGAGCTGGCGGCCTATGCCCGTGACTCCGGCTTCCGGGTCACGGCCTTCCTCCACGACCTCGAGGCCCATCCCGGCTCGCTCGACGGCGTCGAGCTCGGGGCCGAGATACGGGGTCCGGCCGAGACCTACGCACCGGCCGACGGCGAGCTGCTGGCCATCGGCCTCGGCGAGCCGGCCGCACGACGCGAGCTCGCCGACACGCTGTGCGCGGCCGGAGCCCGGCTGGCCACGGTCGTCCATCCCACCGCCTGGGTTGCGCCGACGGCGAGAATCGGCGCCGGCGTGGTCATCGCCCCGTTCGCCTTCGTCGGCCCCGGCGCCCAGATCGGCGAGCTGAGTGTGCTCAACACCTACGCCTCGGTCGGGCACGACGGCGTCATCGGACGTGCGTGCGTGCTCTCCCCCTACGCGGTGACCGGCGGCTGGGCGACGCTCGAGGACGAGGTCTTCCTCGCCACCCACGCCGTGGTGACCCCGCGCCGTACGGTCGGCGCCGGCTCCGCCGTGTCGGCCGGGAGCGTCGCCTTCCGCGACGTCGCGCCACGCTCCCTGGCCACCGGTAACCCGGCGCGCGCCCGGGCCCTCTACGTCACCCCGGTAGGTCGGGCAGCCGGACGACTCATGCCGACCCCGGAAGTGGCGAGCCCGGATGGCGAGCGGGGTCAGGCATGAGCTACTCCGACACCCTCGCGCGCGTCTCGGCGATCCAGACGCAGATCGCCGCCCTGACCACCGCCTTCCAGCCCCAGGCGGCCGCGGCGACCGGCGGCGTCGCCGCGTCGTCGCCGACGACCACGGGCACCGGGTCGACGTTCGCCTCCGCCCTCGCCGCTGCCCAGGGCACCAGCGCGATCGGTGCCGCCGGCGACGTGCCCGGGGCCACGCTGCCGAGCGGCGCGACCACCCAGCTGACGAGCGCCCAGCAGACCTTTGCCAGCCGACTCGCCGCCGACACCGGCCTCGATCCCGGCGTCGTCTCGGCCTGGCTCCTGGCCGAGGAGTCGGGCAGCGCGGCCCAGTCCCGTCAGGCCGCCGGCAACAACGACTGGCTGAACATCGGCTACACCGACAGCGGCACCTATGGCTCGGCGGACTCCGTGTGGAGCGACCCCTCGGCCGCGGCCGACGCCACCGCCGGCTGGCTCAAGGGCCAGAACACGATCCCGGGCTATGGCACCGCCAGCTCGGGCATCCAGGCGATCTTGAACACGGCCGGCCAGCCGGCCGGGACGCAGATTGCCGCGCTGCAGAACTCGGGCTGGGCGTCGAGCGGCTACCCGTCGCTGCCCGCGCTCTACAGCCAAGTGGCCGCTTAGAACAGCACTTCCTGCCCGGACTGGCTCCGGGGGTCGCGCTCGTCCGGGTCCGGGCGTCCGAGAGCCAGCGCGATGTCCGTGGCGATGGCCCGCTCCGAGCGCGAAGCCACGAGCGGATCCTCGAGGCCTTCGACGTGCACGAGCGTGCGCCGCCCGTCCCCCCGCGCCCGTCCTTCGAGAGGAACGAGGGCGAACACGCGGTCGGCGCGGACGTATTTGCCGTACCCGAGCGGGATCAGGGGCGCCGCCGACCGAGCCATGGCCGCCATCGTACCTGGGGCCCGGACGGGTTCAGGCCCGGCGGCGCTGCGCGAGGCTGAGCGGGACCGGTGGGGGCGGCCCACCAGAGGGAACGAGGTGGCGCCGGCACTCCTCGGCCCCGGTCGGGCGACCGACATGGAAGCCCTGGGCGAAGTCGCAGCCGAGCGTGCGCAGGCTGTCGTGTACCGCCTCGCTCTCCACGCCCTCGGCCGTGACGCGCAGGCCGAGGTTGCGCCCGAGCTCGATGATCGAGCGCACGAGCACCGCATCGTTACGGTGGGTCTCCATACGGGTGACGAATGAACGGTCGATCTTGATCTCGTCGATCGGCAGCTGCTGAAGCTGGGAGAGCGAGGAGAAGCCGGTGCCGAAGTCGTCGATGGCGATCCCCACGCCCATCGCCCGCAGCTCCTCGAGGGTCGCGCGAGCGCGGCGCAGGTCGGCCACGATGCGGCTCTCGGTGATCTCGAGCTGGAGCACCGAGGCGGGAAGCTGCACGCGGGCGAGCGCCCCGCGGATCATCGCCGGCAGATCGTGATCCAGCAGGCTGCGGGTCGAGACGTTCACCGACATCGTGACCTCGAGGCCCTCGGCCCGCCAGCTTTCGCACTGGGCGAGCGCGCGCTCGAGCACCCGCTCGGTCAGGGGCTTGATGATGCCCGTCTGCTCGGCCAGGGGGATGAACGCGTCGGGACCGATCCTCCCAAGCTGGGGATGGTTCCAGCGCACGAGCGCCTCGACGGCCGAAGACAAGCCACCGTGGAGGGGAACCTTGGGCTGATAGTGGACGATCAGCTCTCCCCGGTCCATGCCGCGGCGCAGCTGTGCGGCCAGGGCGAGACGATCGATGCTGTACTCGTCGTGCTCCTCGGCGTAGGTCTCGAATGCGGCGTCGGAGGCCTTGGCGCAGTAGAGGGCCACGTCGGCGTGGCGCAGGAGCTCGGGGGCAGTGCGGCCGTGGGCGGGATAGCACGCGATCCCGATGCTCGCTGCGATGTGCAGCGCGAGCGAGTCGACCACGAGCGGACGGTCGAGCACCTCGAGCAGACGTCCGGCGAGCGCCTCGGCCTCGACCTGTCCCACCTCGACCAGCAACCCGAACTCGTCGCCCCCGAGTCGCGCGAGGGTGGGGCCGTCACCGACCGCGTCGTGCAGGCGTAGGCCGACCTGTGCGAGGACGAGGTCGCCGAACTCGTGCCCGAGCGTGTCGTTGACCGCCTTGAAGTCGTCGAGGTCGAGGAGCATGACCGAGACGGCGCGCACCTCTTGCTCGGCCGCGGCGAGCGCGCCCTGGAGGCGCTCGGTCAGGAGCAGGCGGTTGGGCAGCTCGGTGAGCACGTCGTGGTAGACGCGGTGGCTGTTGACCGCGGCCTGGCGGCCGCCCACCCAGATGGCCAGGACGGGAACGAAGGCAACGGCCACGAGCGGGACGCTCATGTCCCCGGAGGCCAGGACGGCGGGCGAGAAGGCGAGCAGGCAGCCGGCCGTCCACGCCTGGAACGGGAGGTCGTCGCGCAGGTAATCCCCGATGGGCAGGCCGGCCAGGAGGGCGGCGCCCACGCAGGCCAGCGCGTGGTTGGCGAGGAAGAAGGCCAGCGCCGCCAGCAGGATGACGGGGAGCTGAGCCGCCCGAATGGTGGTCAGGAGCGGCAGGTGGGCGAGCGAGAGAACGGCTGCCGCCGCGACCATAGCCAGCGCGTACTGCGCGGCGTTGAAGAGGATCTTGATCGGGGTGACGCGGCTGCTCGCGTCCGCGATCACGAGACTGGCCACGTAGACCGCCGTGGCCGGGGCCGCCCCGAAGCGCAGGAGGATCGCGAAGGCGAAGGTCGTGGAGATCGTGACCTTGGCGAGGCCACGCCGGTGGGGCACGGGGATCGGCATGAGCTCGCCGATCACGGCGAAGGCCGCGAGCACCCAAAAGAGGCCGAGGGCATCGACACGCCAGTGCTGAGCCCACGGCAGGACGACGAGCGCGACCGTCGCCGAGACGGCGGTGGCGACCGCGTAGCGGTTGAACGGTCGCGGGACGGACGCCGGACTACGTGACGACTGGACCATCCACGTCCCGGTCAGCCCACCTTGTGGCCGAAGAACCGGGCCAGGTGCGCGCGCCGAACCTGCTGGGCGTGAGCGCGCGGGTGCGCCGAGGCCACGGCCGGCGCGATCGAGGGAACGGCGAGTGCCGCGGCAATCCCGGCCGCGAGCGCGAGTCGCCTCGCCCGGGCCTTCGACCAGTCAAGGATGGAACCACGCATGCCAATCTCTCCCATTAGTGCGCCCCGGGGGGCGGGGGCGCTCGCCGGTGACCGCCGTCGGGTCCCCTATCGGGCGCTCCCCAGCCGAGCTGTAGTAGAACATTTGTCGAGCGGGGGTCGGGATTACTACACAAATTGCGCGGGTTTTCCGAGAGTTGGGCGCAATCGTGCGCCGGCGACCGCGGGATGTCTCGACGCGCGGCTGGGCCGCTCGTTCGATCACTTACACGCGGCCACCGCGGCGAACCCCTCGAGGCTCCACCCGTTCGGCGAGCCGACAGCATCGCGCATGGCTTCCCAGCCAGGGCCGTGGCGCTCGAAGTGGCGATGCTCGAGCTGAACCAGGGTGCGATCGTCCGTCTCGGGCGTGAACCGGACCTCGATCTCGCTCGCCCTGGCCGGATCGCTCTCGAGCTGCCACTGAAGGTTGATGTCCCAGCTGAACACGACACGGTGAGGAGGCTCGTAGGCGAGCACGCGTGACCAGCGGCATTCACTGCCGTCCGTCCCCACGTCGTAGATGTAACCCCCGGCGCGCGGCTCGAAGACCATCCTGGCGAACGGCGCCTCGATGATGTGGTGCTCGCGATCCCACCAGGATTCGATGCCCTCGGTGAAGACGCGGAACGCGTGCGCGAGCGGGGCGTCGACCGAAATCGAGGTGCGCACCGAGGTGGCGTCCATCTGTGTGGTCATGCTTCCTCCTTCTCGTGCTCGGCGGCGGCCTTGAACGCCGCGAGCGACCGGGGCCAGAACTGGTCGAGATAGGCGCGCAGGGCGCCTACCCCGCCGAGATCGACCTGGTAGATGCGTCGATTGCCATTGGGCTGGTCGGTCACCAAACCGGCTTGCTTGAGGACCTTCAGGTGCTGCGAGACCGCCGGCCGGCTGACAGGGAAGGCGCGGGCGAGCTCCCCCACGGCGCTCGGACGCTTGCCGAGGCGCTCGAAGATAGCTCGACGCGTCGGGTCAGCCAGGGCCGTGAAGCCGTCGCCTGTCGCGTAAGTCTCCACTTACCGTAAGTCTAGACTTACGGTAATGCCGTGTCAAGACGTGGAATCGCCCGGAACGATTCCACTCTGACGTTTGGAGCGATTCCAGTGAGAGTTCGCTGCGCGAACTCGGGGGCTGTTGGTTCTAATCGTCGAGGATCAGGGCGAGACGGTGCTCGATCGCGTTGGCCAGGTGCTCGCGCACCGGGCCTGCCTCGAAGCGCTCGACGAGGGCGGAGAGAAAGCCCTCGATCACCAGGCGCTTGGCGTCCTCCGCGCGCAGCCCGCGCGAGCGGAGGTAGAAGAGTTGCTCGGGATCGACCTGGGCGACCGCAGCAGCGTGGGTGCAGCGGACATCGTTGGCCTGGATCTCGAGGCCCGGGATGGCGTCGGCATGGGCGCGCTTGGAGATGAGCAGGTTGCGCGACTCCTGGAAGGCGTCGGTCTTCTGCGCCCCGGGATCCACGATGATGTTGCCCTTCCAGACCGCCGTGGCGCGGCCCGCCAGAACCCCGCGGAACGCGAGATCGGAGGTCGTGTGCGGCGCTGCGTGCTCCTGAGTCGTGTCGAAGTCGAGGTGCTGGCGGGCGTGCGGGGCGTAGGCGCCGGTGACCCGGGCCTCGGAACCCTCGCCACTCAGCCGCGTCTCCATGCGCACGCGGCCGCGGGCGGCACCGAATCCGAGCGCCACCCAGTCGAGCGAGCCGTCGCGGCCAATCTCGGCGCGCTGGGCGCCGAAGATCCAGCTCTTCTCCGACAGGCCCTGGCCGCACACGTAGCGCAGCCGCGCGCCCGCGCCCACGACGAGCTCCGTGACCGCGTTGAGGAGACCGTCGGACTCCGGCTCCGCCGAGAGGTACTGCTCCCAGACCGAGGCCTGGGCGCCGTCCTCGAGCACGATCAGCGTGCGCTGGTGCAGCAGCCGCCCGGAACCAGGGAGCACCGAGGTGAGCATGATCGGCTCCTCGATGACCACCCCGCGGGGGACGTATACGAACGCTCCGTGGCGATAGGCGGCCGACGCGTTGAGCAGCGTGAAGACATCGTCGGCAGCCACGAGCGAGCCGAGGTGACGCTCGACGAGCTCGCCGTGGCGAGCGATCGCCTGGCCGATCGTGGTCACGATGACGCCCGCGGGCAGCTCGTGGAGTGCGTCGGGCAGTGCGAACAGAGGGTCGGCGCCGCCGCCCGCCGTCTCGTCCTCGGGACCGGCCGTCGTGTACGCGGCCAAGTCGAGGCCGGAGATGTCGGTGAACTCCCAGCCCGGGCGGCCCTTGAATTGCGGCAGCTCGGCGGCGGCCGGCTGCTCGGTCGAGCTAGCCAATCGAACCCTCCATCTGCAGCTCGATGAGGCGGTTCATCTCGACCGCGTACTCCATCGGAAGCTCTTTCGTGATCGGCTCGATGAAGCCGTTGACGATGAGCTTCGACGCCTCGTCCTCGGGAATGCCCCGCGACATGAGGTAGAAGAGCTGGTCCTCGCCGACCTTCGAGACGGTCGCCTCGTGGCCGACGTTGACGTCGTCCTCGCCGATGCGGATCGTCGGGTAGGTGTCCGAGCGCGACTCCTCGTCGAGCAGCAGCGCGTCGCAGACGACCTTCGAGCGCGCGCCGTGCGCGCCCTTGGCGATCTCGAGCAGGCCGCGATAGGAGCTGCGGCCTCCGTCCTTGGAAATCGACTTGGCGAAGATGCTCGACGTCGTGTTCGGCGCGGCGTGGATGATCTTGCCGCCGGCGTCCTGGTGCTGGCCCTTGCCCGCGAAGGCGATCGAGAGGATCTCGCCGTGGGCCCGCTCGCCCATGAGGTACACGCTCGGGTACTTCATGGTCAGCTTCGAGCCCAGGTTGCAGTCGACCCATTCGACCGTGGCGTCCTCTTGGGCGACGGCGCGCTTGGTCACCAGGTTGAACACGTTCGCCGACCAGTTCTGCACGGTCGTGTAGCGAATGCGCGCGCCCGGCTTGGCGATCAGCTCGACCACCGCCGAGTGCAGTGATGAGGCGCTGTACGTGGGGGCCGTGCAGCCCTCGACGTAGTGCACGTAGGAGCCCTCGTCGGCGATGATCAGCGTGCGTTCGAACTGACCCATCGACTCGGTGTTGATGCGGAAGTAGGCCTGGAGGGGCATCTCGACGTGCACGCCCGGCGGTACGTAGACGAACGAGCCGCCCGACCACACGGCGGAGTTGAGCGCCGCGAGCTTGTTGTCGTTCGGGGGGATGATCGTGGCGAAGTACTCGCGCACGATGTCCTCGTGATCACGCAGGGCGGAATCCATGTCCAGGAAGATCACGCCCTGCTTCTCGAGATCCTCGTGGATCTGGTGGTAGACCACCTCGGACTCGTACTGCGCGCCCACGCCGGAGAGGAACTTGCGCTCGGCCTCGGGGATGCCGAGGCGGTCGAAGGTCTTCTTGACGTCATCGGGCACGTCGTCCCACGAGCGCTCGGCGCGCTCGGAGGCACGCACGAAGTAGTGGATGTCGTCGAAATCAACCTCGGCGAGCATCGGCGAGCCCCACGTCGGCATCGGCCGGGCCAGGAAGTGATCCAGCGCCTTGAGACGGAAGTCCCGCATCCACTGGGGCTCGGACTTGAACTCGGAAATCTTCGCGACCAGTTCGCGCGTGAGTCCCTTCGGCGCCTTGTAGAGGTAGTTCTCGGCGTCGTGGAAGCCGTACCGCTCGTCGTAGTCGGCGTTGATCCGGGTGAGTGCCTCGTTCGCTATCAGGGCCACTACTCCACCTCCAGCTTGATCGTCTCGTTCTCGATGATCACCGGGAAGGTGTCCACCGAGACGTATGCAGGCAGCGTGAGCGGCTTGCCCGTCTTCAAGTCGAACCGGGACCCGTGCCGTGGACATTCGACCGTGCATGTGTCCTCGTCGAGCGTCCCCTCGACCAACGGCCCGTCATCGTGCGAGCAGCGATCCTCGATCGCATACACGGTTCCGGCGCAGTTGAACACGCCGATCTCGAGGTCCTCCCACTGGACCAGGCGCATCTCGCCGGGCTTCAGCTCCGTGGTCGGACACACTTCGATGACTTGTGGCACTTGATCCTAAGTCCTAGCGGATTGATCGGATTTCCCTCCGAAGTCTAGCGCTGGGCACGCCACGCCCCCGCCCGAGGACGGGCGCTGCGCGGACGGGGTCCGGATCAGTGCGAGCTCGAACGGCGTTTCTGGGAGACCGCCCGGATGAGCGAGGCCTTTCCCATCTTCGAGCGCCCCTCGATCCCGAGCTTCGCCGCCTCGCGGCGCAGCTCGGTGACGGTCATCGCGCCGGCTCCGGTGCCCGTGCCCGTCGAGGCCCCGCGCTTGCGCGCCGCCGCCTTCGCGCCCTCGCGGCCGAGCGCGCTGCGCGTGTCGCTCGACAGGCTGGAGATCGTTCGCTTCTGCCGGGCCCCGCTCTGAGCCTTCTTGACGTTCTTGCGCGCCGCGGCGCGCTGCTTCTCGCTGGCCATGAGCGTGGGTTACCCACATTGCCCCGATCTAGTGCGGGTCTCGAGGACCCGGCGGACTCGTGCTATGCCGCGTCGGCGTCGCTCGCGGGCGCCTCGGGCTCCCAGGCCACGGCGTGGCCGAGCGCGGCGCTCTTCAGCACCTTGAGCGAGAGCAGCGCGCACTTCACGCGCGTGGCCGAGATGTCGATCCCGAGGAGATCGAGGACGAAGGAGCGGTCGAGGGCGAGCAGGTCCTGCACGGCCATGCCCTTGATCTCATCCGAGGTCATCGAGGCCGCGGCCTGCGAGATGGCGCAGCCGTGACCGAGGAAGCGCACGTCGGAGATACGGTCATCGCTCCCCACCGCGAGCTGGACGGTCAGCTCGTCGCCGCACAGGGGGTTGAGGTCGTGGAACACCAGGTCGGCCCCCTCGATCTCTGGCCGTGGCGGGCTCCAGTTGTGCGGGTGCTTGTAGTGATCCAGGATGTTTTCGCGGTACAGGTCGTCCATCTCGTTCAAGCGTAGCGGTCGTACGAGGGCTGCCCGCTTGTCCTCGCGCAGTGGGCGGACGCTGGGCTCAGTGCCGGGCGTGCTCGGCCGTCGCGGCATGACGGGTCGACACGAACCACCCGGTGATCGCCATGCCGGCCGCCACGGCGAGCGCCCCGCACGCGAGCACGAACGCGGAGTGATAGCCGGCGGCTGACACGAGCGCGCCTCCGACCGCCGAGCCGACCGCCAGCCCGGCCACAAGCGAGGCCGACACCCAGGTGAATGCCTCCGTCTCCGTCCCCGGGGTCACAGCGTGGCCGACGAGCGCGTACTGGCAGGAGAACACGGGCGCGATGGTCACGCCGGCGAGCAGGCTGCACACCATCCCGGCGCCGAGCGAGCCGGCCGCGATCAGGGGCGCGGTGCACGCGATCGCCACCACGAGCAGCATGGCGTAACGAGCGGAGAGCGACAGCGACCACGAGCGGGCGCCGAACCAGAGCCCGCCGGTGAGGCTGCCGAGGCTCCAGAGCGAAAGCAGGAGGCCCGTGGCCGAGCGCGAGCCCGCGTGCAGGGCCAGCGCGGGGATGCCCACCTCGGTCGCGCCCAGTCCGATGCCGGTCAGCGCGATCGGGGCGAGCAACCCCCGCAGGACCCGGTTGGAGAGCACCGCCGCGCGACGGTGCGCGGGCTCGGTGCGTGTCCCGTCGCGCGCGAGCGGTGCCCGGACAAAGAAAATGCTCCCGCCCACGCCCACCGCCGCGACGAGCAGCAGAGCCGCGGCCGGAGACAGGATGGAGATGACCAGCGCGACGACCAGCGGACCGGAGATCCAGACCAGCTCCTGGGCGACCGACTCCAGCGCGTACGCCGTCTCGCGCACGCGCATGTCCACGAACACGTCGCGCAGCAGGGCACGCACGGTGGGAGCGATGGGCGGGAGCAAGGCCCCGGCGAGGAAGGCGAGGGCCACGAGGGCGAGGGCGCCGGCGTGGAGTTGTGCGGCGGTCACGAGGGCGACGAGCGACAGTCCGTAGCCTGCCGCGCACCGAAGCAGCACGCGACGGCGCCCGAGACGATCGATCATCCGCCCGAGCACCGGTGCCGAGAGCGCGCTCGCGCCCGCCTCGGCGCCGACGGCGACGCCGGCCGCCGCGTAGGAGTGCGTCGAGGCGCGCACGAGCAGGAGCGTGGCCAGGGTCGACATCCCCTGGGGCAAGCGGGCGACGAGCGCACTTCCGAGCAGGCGCGGCGCACCACTGACACCGAGAACCTGTCGGTACGGAGCGAGCACGTCTTCCAGCCTAGAGCCGCGCGAGCGCGGCGCCACGCGCTTTAGCCGACGCGGACGATCTGTGGGTACCGGTATGTCCGGTTCAGCGCCGTGGGCAGCGGCCCGTAGAGCCGGAGCGTCATCTGGAAGGTGCCCGAGGCGGGCGAGGGCAGCCAGTTGGAAACATGGCCGGGCGGCGCCGTGTGCTGAACGTAGATGTCGAGCGAGCCGTCGGTGCCCCGCTTGAGGCCCACCGTGCGATTACCGATCTCGTAGCGCTTGCGCGGATTGCTCACCAGATAGAAGTTCTGGTTGTACATCGTCAGCGACCAGAAGTACCGCGCCGGCGGGAGCTGGCCGGCCGGGAAATGGATGACGTAGCGGTCGGCCCCGTTGAGGAACGTGAAGCTGCTGTCGGTGACGCCCACGATGTACATCGCCTCGGCCGGGCGGTTGGCGGCCAGGCCGTTGACGGCCACGACGGCGCGGAACGTGTAGTCGGTCCCGTAGTCACCGGTGTCCGCGGGGGGCACGAACCAGCCGTTGTTGTGGGTCACCGAGGATGCGGCCACGCTCGTCTTGAGCCCCTTCACATAGCTCGGGCCCTCGTCCGCGGCGGCCTGCAGGCCGGCCGCGACCGCCGCGCTCAGGGATTCCTTCGAGGGCTGAAGGCCGGGCCCGATCCCAACCGTGTGCAGCTCCTTGAGGATCGTCGCATCGCGCTTCGGGGGCCGGTTCTGGGCCAGGGCGAGTCCGAGCTGATCGAAGAAGGCGAGGCCGGTCGGCTCGCTGACCTTGGTGATCGTGCGGACGATGTGGTGCGGCTCCGGGCGTTTCCACCCGATGCCGAAGCGCAGGAACTTGTCCAGCGGGAGGAGGCGGTAGCCATTCTGGACTCTGTGCGTCGCGCCCAGGTCGCGTGGTCCGTTGACCAGCGTACGACCCACGATCCAGGCGAGCACGTACGGCGAGCGGATCACACGCAGTCCGTGTGTCCTCCCGTGGTAACCCGGTCCGACGATCAGATAATTCGCCGGGCCCTCGCCCGTCGTGCGCGTTCCCACGTAGTGGAAGACATTGGTGTACGGGTCCATGAACTCGAACGAGTAGTAACGGTGAGCAGTGATGGCCGGCACGTGCAGGACGAGCGGGCCGTCGGCTAGATCGAGGTGACCCATCGTGTACAGCGTGTCGTTGTTGGGCTGCACGATCACGTGGTTGCTCGGGGTGGCGAGCTGGCGCGCGTCCCCGAGCTGGTTGATCGGCGCATCGGACTTCGTGTCCGGCACCGTGACGCTCGTCTGCTGACGCGCCGTCCGCAGGAACTCCATGAGCGCGATGCCGTAGACGTACGCGTCGGTGCCGATGCGCTGCGCCTGGGTGGCGGTGATCGGGGTCGGCGGCCCGCCGTTCGCGCCCGCGCCCGCGGGAACGAGGGCCACGCCGATCACGGCGGCTGTGACCGCGGCGAGGGCCAGCCGGCGGGGGCTCATGCGAGGCGCAGCGTCCGGCGCACGAGGCCGAGGCCGTCGATCAGCCGGTCGAGGTCGCGCGCAGAGTTGTGCACGGCGAAGGAGGCGCGGGTTGTCGCGTGGGCTCCGAGCACGCGCATCAGCGGCTGGGCACAGTGGTGGCCGGCCCGCACGCACACACCCTCACGGCCGAGGATCTCGCCGATGTCGTGAGGGTGGGCGCCATCGAGCGCGAAGGATACGAGCGCGCCGCGATCCGCTGCGGCCAGGGGCCCATGGAGGATCAGCCCCGGTATCTCCGAGCTCAGCCGCTCGAGCGCCTCCGCAGTCAGGATCTCCTCGTGGGCGCGCACGCGACGCATGCCGATCGCCTCGAGCCACTCGACCGCCGCACCGAGGCCGATCGCCTCCGCGATCTGCGAGGTGCCGGCCTCGAACTTCCAGGGCAGGTCTGTCCACGTCGAGGACGCGGCCGAGACCATACGGATCATGTGGCCGCCGGCGATGAACGGCGGCATCTCCTCGAGCAGCTCGCGCCGGCCATGGAGGACGCCGATTCCGGTCGGGCCGTAGGCCTTGTGGCCCGTCCAGGCATAGAAGTCGGCGTCGAGCTCGCGCAGATCGACCGGAAGCTGCGGCACGGCCTGCGCCCCGTCGATCACGACGACGGCGCCGGCATCGTGCGCCCGCTGGGTGATCGTGGCGACGGGGTTGATCGTGCCGAGGACATTGGAGACGTGGGCCAGCGCGACGAGCTTGGGCCGCCGCGCCAGCAGAGCATCGAGCGCCTCGAGATCGAGCTGCCCGTCCTCGAGCACGGGGACGTAGGCGAGCTCTGCCTGCTGCTGCTGGCAGATGAGCTGCCAGGGCACGATGTTGGAGTGGTGCTCCATCTCCGTCAGCACAACGAGGTCACCACGCCCGATGTTCTGGCGGCCCCACGTGTAGGCGACGAGGTTGATCGACGCCGTGGCGTTGGCCGTGAAGATCGTCTCCTCGGGCGTCGAGCCAAGCCACCGGGCGATCCGGGCGCGCGCCCCCTCGTAGAGATCGGTGGCCTCGACGGCGAGCGGGTAGACGCCGCGATGGATCGAAGCGCGCGACTCGGTGTAGTACCGGGTCATCGCGTCGATCACGGGCTGCGGCGTCTGCGAGGTCGCGGCCGAGTCGAGATAGGTGACAGGCCGGCCCTGGAACTCGCGCTCGAGGACCGGGAACTCGGCGGCGAGTCCCTCGAGGCCCACGGTCGCGGTCATGCCGCGATCTCTTCCGTGATCCAGCCGTAGCCCCTGGCTTCGAGCTCGTCGACCAGGTCGGGGCCGCCCTCCTTGACGATCCGTCCCTGGAAGAGGACGTGTACGTGGCTCGGCTGGACGAGATGAAGAATCCGCTGGTAGTGGGTGATGATGAGGACGCCCATGTCAGGGTGCTCCCGCGCGACCGAGTTGACGCCGTTGGCCACGACCCGGAGCGCGTCGATGTCCAAGCCGGAGTCGGTCTCGTCGAGGATCGCCATGGCCGGCAGCTGCACGGCCAGCTGCAAGATCTCCATGCGCTTCTTCTCGCCGCCCGAGAAGCCCTCGTTGAGGTAGCGGCTGGAGAAGTCGCGCGGCACCTCGGTCAGCTTCATCGCCGCCTCGACCGTCTCGCGGAACTCGCGCAGCGGGATCGGCTCCTCGCCGCGGGCCTCGCGGTGGGCGTTGAGCATGGTGCGCAGGTACTTGGTCACGGTCACGCCGGGCACTGCCACCGGATACTGGAAGGCCATGAACAGGCCCATCCGCGCGCGCTCGTCCGGGTCGGCCTCGGTGATGTCCTGGCCGTCGAAGACGATCTCGCCCTCGGTGACCTCGAGGTTCGGATGGCCCATGATCGCGTTGGCCAGGGTCGACTTGCCGGAGCCGTTGGGGCCCATGAGGGCGTGGATCTCACCACTGCGCACGATCAGGTCGAGGCCGCGAAGGATGTCCTTGTCTCCGGCGCGGACGTGAAGGTTTCGAATCTCTAGCTCAGCCATCTCCAGCTCTCGTTCGTGTGTTCAGGCGGCGGGCGCGCTCGGGATCAGATCGATCGAGGCGCTCGCCCGGGTGGCGGTCAGATGCTCTCCGCGCTTGGAGAACTCCACGAGCTCCGCCAGCGTGGTCGTCTGAAGCGTGCGGAGGATCCCGCCCTGGACGCGCGTCCACAGGAGCTTGGTCGCGCAGCCGCGTCCGGCGTCGGGCTCGTGCGAGCAGAGCACGCGCTCGGTGTGGTCGCTGACGAAGCACTCCATCGGCGCGATCGCGCCTTCGAGGGCCTGCACGACCTCATCCATCGGGATCTCCTCGGCCGGGCGAGCCAGCCAGTAGCCGCCGTGGGCCCCGCGCGCGCTCATGACCAGGCCGGCCTTGCGCAGCCTGGCCACAACCTGTTCGAGGTAGGCGAGCGGCAGCCCCTCGGCGTCCGCGATCGCCTTCAGGCTCGTCGGATGCTCGGGCGTCTGCCGGCCAAGTTCGACCATCAGGCGCACGCCGTACTCCGCCTTGGAGGAGAAGATCACGGGGATATCCTACCAACCGGGTCGGTAATCGAGTGGACATCCGATCGACCCGGAGGGGCGCCCAACTCACCGCGGCGGCTAGATTCACCTGGATATGCCGCCTGTCCTCGCCAGTTCCGCAGAGATCGCCGACGCGGCCCGCGCCGCGCGCGAGCGCGGGCGGCTGGGAATCGACACCGAGTTCATGTCCGAGGGTCGCTATCGCGCCCTTCTCTGCCTGGTGCAGATCGCCGTCGACGACGCCGAGGCCCCCGGCGGCGCGCGGGTGCTCCTCATCGACACGCTGGCCGACGCCGACGTGACCCCGCTCGCGGAGCTCCTCGCCGAGCCGGCGATCGAGATCGTCCTGCACGCCGGGCGCCAGGATGTGGCCATCTTGCACCGCGTCTGGCGAACCGAGATCACCAGCGTCTTCGATACGCAGATCGCGGCCGGGTTCGCCGGTGGCGGCGCGCAGACCGGCTACGGAAACCTCCTCGGCTCGATGCTCGGACGCCGGGTGGGCAAGACCGCAAGCTACACGCGCTGGGACGCGCGGCCCCTCACCGGTGAGCAGCTCAGCTACGCCGCCGAGGACGTCGTGCATCTGCTCGAGCTGGCCGACGAACTGCAGCGCCGTCTCGAAGCGAGCGGACGGCTCGAGTGGGCCCGTGAGGAATGCCGCCGGCTCGAGGGCGCGACCGACGAACGCGATCCGCTCACCGCCTGGGAGCGCCTCCCCCGCATCGGCCAGCTCGACCCACGCTCGCGGGCGGTGGCGCGTGAGCTCGCCGCCTGGCGCGAGCGCACGGCGGCTGCCGAGGACAAGCCGACGGGCTCGATCGTCGGTGATCCCTCACTCGTCGAGCTCGCCAAGCGCCAGCCGCGCAACCCCGGCGCGCTGGAGCAGATCCGCGGCCTCCATCCCTCCACCATCCGCCGTCGCGGCGAGGCCATCCTCGATGCCATCACCGCAGGGCGCGAGGCCGAGCCGATCCCCCGCGAGGAGGCGCGCGGGCGCTCAGAGCCGGGCGACGTCCCGCTCATCGTGCTCGCCGAGGCGCTCCTGCGCGCCCGCGCTATGGACGCCGACCTCGCCTACGAGCTCATCGCCTCGCGCAGCGAGCTCGAGCTCGTCGTGGGGGCGACCCGGCGCGGCGAGCCGCAGCCCAGCGTGCGCGCACTGACCGGCTGGCGCGAGGAGCTCGTCGGCGCCGACCTGCGCGAGCTGCTGGCCGGACGCAGCGCACTCGCCGTGGGGCCGCAACGGCGCCTGGAGCTCAGTCCACTCGACGGCGACGGCAACGCCGCGGGCCCCGGTCAGCTGCCCTGAGCCCCGTCCTCGAGCATGAGCGAGAGCGCCGGCTGGTGATCGAACACGGTGTTCGAGAGCGCGTCGATGATCGGATGGGCGCGCTTGATCCACCCCGAGTCCCAGCTCAAGAGCTCACCCAACGCGGACGCGTAGGTGAGATGGAGCTTGTGGCCGGGTGAGTCGGCCGCACTTTCTGGCCCGACGTCCCCGTTGGCGCCCGTCCAGCCCTTGGCGTGCAGGCGCGCGCGCTCGGAGAGCAGCAGATCGTCGGAGGACTGGTAGCGAGTGTCGATGACCACGAGCTGGATCCCGCAGTAAGCCGCGGCGCCGGGGTCGCACTGCTGGATCCTCGCCACGATCTTGGCTCCGGGCACGAGCGGCACCTGAGCGGTGTTGGGAACGTGGTCCTTCGAGCCGCCGCACGCAGCCAGCGCGGCGACGAGCGGGAGCACCGCCAGCCCAGCGGTCAATGCACGTCGCGGCCGTCTCATGGAACGGCCCCAATGTAGCGAGCACAGTAAGCTCGGCCCTCGTGTCCGCCACGGCCGAGCATCTCGCCGATCCCGAGCTTCTCGCCACCGAGTGGGACCTCGACGCCCTGCTCGAAGACGAGTCGGTCGAGCAGCTGCTCGATGAGGCGGCCGGGCGCGCGGAGAGCTTCGCCAAGACGTATGCCGGGCAGGTG
The DNA here is from genome assembly GCA_963795525.1 of uncultured Solirubrobacterales bacterium. Lineage (GTDB taxonomy): Bacteria > Actinomycetota > Thermoleophilia > Solirubrobacterales > Solirubrobacteraceae > Palsa-465. Next base: position 141,314 of record CAWCIA010000003.1, on the reverse strand, counting down.
GGCGAGCTCGATGGCCCGGGCCTGCGCGACGCCATGCGCGAGCTCGAGCAGCTCAACGACCTAATCGGTCGCGCCGGGTCCTACGTCTCGCTCCGCTTCGCCACCGACACCGCCGACCCAGCCCGTGGCGCGCAGCTCCAGCTTGTGCAGGAAAGGGCCACCGAGGTCGAGACGCACCTCCTCTTCTTCGAGCTCGAGTGGGCCGCGCTCGACGACCGGCGCGCCGAGGCGCTGCTGGCCACGGCGGAACTCGATTTCTGCCGCCACTATCTGCGTAGCGCCCGGCGCTACCGACCGCACCTGCTCTCCGAGAACGAGGAGAAGGTGCTGGCCGAGAAGGCGATCTCGAGCAACAGCGCCTGGGCGCGGCTGTTCGGCGAGGTCGTGGCCGCGATCCGGGTCTCACTCGACGAGCAGGAGATCCCCCTCGACGTCGCCCTGGCGCGTCTCCAGTCGCCCCACCGGGACGACCGCAAGCGTGCCGCCGAGGCCGTCACCGCGGCCCTCGAGCCGGGCCTGCGCACCCGCGGGTTCATCTTCAACACGCTCGTCTACGACAAGTCGGTCGAGGACCGCCTGCGCTCCTACCCGCACTGGCTGGCCAGCCGCAACCTGGCCAACGAGGCCTCCGACGAGTCCGTCATGGCGCTCATCGAGGCCGTCCGCCGGCGCTTTGACATCCCGCAGCGCTGGTATCGCCTGAAGGCCAAGCTGCTCGGCGTCGAGCGGATCGCCGACTACGATCGCGCCGCCCCCGTGCTCGGCGAGGATTTGAGCTTCTCCTACGGCGAGGCACGCGAGCTCGTCCTCGACACGTACTCGGCGTTCTCCGATGATGCCGGCGCGCTGGCCAGGCGGTTCTTCGACGAGCGCTGGATCGACGCCCCGGTCCGCCCCCACAAGCGCGGCGGCGCCTTCTGCTCCTACACGGTGCCGAGCGTCCACCCCTACGTGATGCTCAACTTCACCGCCCGGCGCCGCGACGTTCTCACCATGGCCCACGAGCTCGGACACGGCCTCCACGCCGCGCTCGCCCAGCCGCAGGGCATCTTCCACCACTCGACGCCGCTGACCCTGGCCGAGACCGCCTCGGTGTTCGGCGAGACGCTCGTGTTCGAACGCCTGCTCGCCGCCACCGGGGATGACCGCGCCCGCCTCGGCCTGCTGGCCGAGCGCATCGACGGCGCCATCGCCACGGTGTTCCGGCAGATGGCCATGAACCGCTTCGAGCATCTCATCCACGCCGGGCGGCGGCGCGACGGCGAGCTGTCTACCGACCGGATCTGCGAGCTCTGGGTGGAGAGCCAGCGTGAGCTGTTCGGCGACTCCGTGGAGATCACCGAGGGCTACCGGATGTGGTGGTCCTACATCCCTCACTTCATCAACACGCCGGGCTATGTCTACGCCTACGCCTACGGGCAGCTGCTCGCGCTCTCGGTCTACGGCCGCTACGCCCAGGAAGGCCCGGGGTTCGTGCCGCGCTACCTCGAGCTGCTCAGTGCCGGCGGCTCGCGCAGCCCCGAGGAGCTCGCCGCGATCGTCGGCATCGACCTGACCGATCCGGGATTCTGGGATTCCGGACTCGCGCTCATCGAGGCCCAGCTGCGCGAGGCCGAGGCCATCGCCGAGCGCGTCGTTCCCAGCTCCTAGGCCCGCGCCTTGCGGGTGCGGGAGCGCTCCTCCTGCTTCTCGACGACCTGGACGATCAGCCGCATCACCTGCTCGATGCCCGTGGCCTTGGCTTCGCCGTGCTCGAAGGCTTCGCGCCACTGCTTGATATGGCCCTTGGTGGCCAGCTCGTTGAAGTGCGAGCGCGGGATGGCCAACGTGACCTTCGCGTCCGAGGGGATGTCCTTGGTCACCTTCGGCCCCGGCAGCTCGACGCGGTAGATCTGCACGTCGCCGCGGCCGCGGAGCTCGAGCCCGGCCACCAGCTTGAGCGGCTGGAGCGAGGGCACCTCGTCGAGGAAGCGCTTGACCGCGGTCTCGATGAGTGCCTTGGTGTCCTGCTGAGAGCTCACGTGGGTTCGAGTCTACGCAGGCTTGACGCCCGCCTGCCACGGCGAGCCGATCCGTTCGGGTCAACGAAGGAGGGACCATATGGCCAGAGTCATGACCGACTGCCGTCGCTTCCCCAGCGAGAGCAACTGCTCGCTGGTCATCATCGGCGAGCAGGACGAGGTCGAGCGCGCCGCCGTCGAGCACCCGATCTCGACCCACGGCCACCCGGACACGGCGGAGCTGCGCGAGCAGCTGCACATGTTCATCGAGCCGGCCGAGAACTACACGTTCGAGGCCCGTCCGCAGGAGCACATGCCGGTCTGAGTTAGAGCCCGGGGCGCGCGGGACGCGCCCCGGCCCATGCCTCAGTGGACGATGGTCAGCTTGACCGTCACGTCCGGCCCGGTCGTCTGTCCCGCCCGAGGCGTCGCCTGCAGCTCGTAGGTCCCGGGCTTCAGGGCGTGCCCATGCACCCGCGGGGTCCAGCGCACGCGGTTGTGCCCCTTGCGGTCGTGGTGCACGAACGTCCCCAGGACGACCCACGAGCACGCGTGGCCGTGCAAGCCGTGGCGGCGCGCCACGCACGTGCCGCCCGAGACGACCCCGTGCTCGTGCCCGAGCACGATGAACGTCGTGGTCGCACGGACAGCGTCGGTGTAGGTGAGCGTGACCGCGCCCTTGCGCAGGCGCTGCGGTGAGAACTTCACCGTGGTCAGCACCGGGACGGCCAACGTGAGGTCGTGTGTCCTCGCCGTCCCGTCGCTCGTCGTCACGACGACCCGGTAGTGGTAGGTGCGGGTCAGCCGGAGGTGGCTGAGGGTGAGCGTGAGCGTGGTCGGCGACGCGCTGGTGAACGTGCGGATCGTGCTCGTCTTCCCATACGACGTCGTCGTGCCGTACTCGATCGACACGCTCCCGCCTCCCGTGTTTGGCGTCGCCGTGACGGTAATGGCCACGCTCGTGCCGCTCTTCGCGGCGATCGCGCCGGTCGTCACCCCCGGTGCCGTGACCTCGTAGGCCCCGATGTCGCAGGCCGGGCCGCTCGGCCGGCTGAACCCGCGCTGGTCGGTGGCCGGGCAGCCGGGGCCGGCGGGGATCCGGTCGATGGCCGCGCTCCCAATCCCGAGCCCGATCGTCTGGGTCGGCCCGCCGTTGTACTGGAGTGGCCCGAGGACGGGATCGCCCGAGGCGAACGAGGCCGGACAGCCGGTGCCTCCGAAGCTCAGGTTGTGGCCGCCGTCGGTCACCGCACCGGAGCAGTTCCCGGCGGCGTTGTCGGCCAGCAGGGTGTTCTGCAGAGTGAGGCCGCCCCCGCCGGCGGCGGCCACTCCGCCGGTGGTTCCCGCTGGCCCCGCCGTCCCCGAGGGGCCGGGCGTCGTGCCGCCTCCGCCCGGGCCGGCGGCGCCACCGAGGCCGACGTTGTTGCCGACCACGGTGTCGTTGATCAGGCTGGCCGTCGCTGTGCCAGTCAGCGCGATCGCTCCGCCGCCCCCGCCGTTCCCCCCGTTTCCTCCCGCCGCGCCGGCCGCGCCGCCCGAGCCACCCGCGCCTCCGGCACCCCCAACGCTCCCGAAGTTCGAGGCGAGCGTGCTGTTGGTCAGCGAGACCGTGCCATTGCTGCTCCACACCGCGCCGCCCGCGCCCGAGCTGCCTCCGACACCCCCGGCGCCGGCCGTGACGGTCGCCGAGCCACCGGCGCCGCCCGCCCCGCCGAGGCCGCTGTCGCTGACCCGGATCGTGCTCCCCGCGATCGTCACCGTGCCGCCGACGTTGGCGATCGCGCCGCCGTTGCCACCCGCACCCCCGACGCCGCCGATGCCACCGGCCGGGGTGCCCTGCGAGGCGGAGCCGCCCGCACCGCCGTTGCCCGGGTAGTCGTAGGCCATCGTGACGCCGGTCAGGCGGAGGGTGCCGGTGTTGTAGATGCCGCCCCCGTCGCCGCCGGCCCCTCCGGCCCCGCCAGCGCCGCCGTCCACGCTCGAGTTGTAGTTGGGGTACGAGGAGCCACCGCTCCCGGCCGTGCCCGCGGAGCTGTGCACGACGGCCACGTCGGTCAGGGTGAGCGAACCGGCGTTGAGGATCGCCCCGCCGTTGCTGCCGTCCCCACCCGGTCCCCCGCTCACGCCGTTGTTGCCGGTGCTACCGCCCATCCCGCCCGGCGCGTGCGAGTCGGTGATCGTGAGGTTGCTCAAGCTCACGGCCGGCCCGGCCGCGATGGTGAACGCCCGGGTGCCGAGCTGGCCGCCACCGATGATCGTGCTGCCCTCGCCGCCGCCGGAGATCGTCAGCGAGGTCACGGTCGAGGCGATCTGGAGCGTCCCCGCGCCGGCGTTGAGGCTGTACGTGCCCGCCGGCAGGTCGATCGTGTTCGCCGCGAAGGACGCAGGCGCGCAGCTCCCGCTCGGACTGCCCGGAGAGTCAACCGCCTGGATGGCCTGACGCAGCGTGCACAGGCCGCTACCCGGGCTTGCGGAATCGCTCGTCGTGTTGACCACCAGCGTGGCCGCCGCGGCGGACGACGCGCTCGCCGCGATCGCCGTCACGGCAACAACCAGCACCGACAGGACCCTGCGCTCCATGGCTCCTCCTCTCCCGATGCGGACGCGTGCGCGTGCGTCCTCAGTGGGATGAAACGACGCCGCGGCGGAGAAGTTGCTCAGATCTTGTAGCGCTGCAGGAGCTTGCGCCCGATGACCATGCGCTGGATCTCGCTCGTGCCCTCGCCAATGAGCAGCAGGGGCGCGTCACGGTAGATGCGCTCGATCTCGTACTCCTTGGAGTAGCCGTAGCCGCCGTGGATGCGCAGGCACTCCTCGGCGCAGAACCGGCCCGCCTCGGAGGCGAAGAGCTTGGCCATGCCGGCCTCGATGTCGCTGCGCTCTCCCGCGTCCTTCATCTGGGCGGCCTTGCGCGTGAGCAGGCGGGCGGCCTCGACCTGGGTGGCCATGTCGGCGAGCTTGAACTGGATCGCCTGGTGCTCGGCGATCGGCTTGCCGAAGGCGCGTCGCTCCTGGCTGTACTTCAGGGCGAGCTCCAGCGCACGCTGGGCAAGACCCACGCCGCGCGCAGCCACGTTGACCCGGCCGAGCTCGAGCGCGTCCATCATCTGGGGGAAGCCCTTGTTCAGGCCCTCGTCCTCGCCGCCCAGGATGGACTGCGCCGGGGTGCGGTAGCCGTCGAAGACGAGCTCGGTCGACTCGACGCCCTTGTAGCCCATCTTCTTGATCTGGGGCGGGACGTTGAAGCCCGCGTAGTCGCCGGTGTTCTCGGCCACCCCGGGCTCCTTCTCGGCGATGAAGCACGTCAGGCCGCGGTGCTTGGGCTCGGCGTTGGGGTCGGTCCGCACGAGCACGAACACGAGCCCGGCCCGCAGGCCATTGGTCACCCACATCTTGGTGCCGTTGATCTCGTAGTCGCCGTTCTCGGTTTTCTTGGCGGACGTCTTGATCGCGGCGACGTCGGAGCCCAGCTCGGGCTCGGAGAGAGAGAAGGCGGCCCGGAGCTCCCCGCTGGCCATGCGGGGCAGGTACTTCTGCTTCTGCTCCTCGGTGCCGAACTTCATGAGCAGGTAGGAGCCGATGAAGTGGGTGTTGACGATGCCGCTGATGCTGATCCAGCCGCGCGAGAGCTCCTCCACGATCATCGCGTAGGTCGTCAGATCGAGGCCCATGCCCCCGTACTCCTCGGGGATCGTGACGCCGAAGAGCCCGAGCTCCTTCATCTGCTCCACGATCGGCTCGGGGAACGCGTCCTCGTGGTCGTAATGCTCGGCGTTGGGGAGGATCTGCTCGTCGGCGAACTGCCGAACCATCTCGCGGATGGCCTGCTGTTCGTCGGTCAATGACGTGGTCGTAGCCATGCAGGGCACTGTACCGGCGGGGGGGTGAGTTTCGCCGCGCCGGGCCTCTATAGGGGTGTGGGAGATAAGCCCTCACATAGGGGACCGATATCCCAGAACCCCGACCAGGCCATCGCCAAGCTCGCGGCCGGCCAACATGGGAACGTGACTCGCAGCCAGTTGCTCGGAATCGGGCTGACGCGCAAGGCCATCGACTACCGGCGTCGCTCGGGCCGGCTGCACCGCGTCTACCCCGGCGTCTACGCCGTCGGCCGCCCGCCCAGCAGCCCCCGCGAGCGCGCCGCCGCCGCCGTGCTCGCCTCCGGCCCGCACGCCGTGCTCAGCCACGGCTCCGCGCTCGCCCTCTGGGGCCTGACCAAGCGTTGGCCCGCGACACCCCACGTGACCGTCACCACCGGCGACCGCCGCCCCAGGAACATCGAAACTCACCGCAGCCGCACCCTCGACCGCCGCGACCTCACGACGACCTTCGCCATCCGCGTCACGACCCCCGCCCGGGCCATCCTCGACTCCGCGCCCGGCATGACCCGCAAGGCCGTCACCCGTGCGGTCAACGACGCGCGCCTCGCCCACATCCTCACCCCAGCCGACGTCGCCGACGTCATCCGCCGCAACCCCATCCACCCCGGCGCGAAATCCCTGAAACCCCACGCCGAACCCACCCGGAGCGGCCCGACCCGTTCAGCCTTCGAGGACCTCTTTGCCCAGATCTGCCGGGACCACGGCCTGCCGACGCCGGTATTCAACATCACGCTCGACGGCTACGAGGTGGATGCCTACTTCCCCGAGCAGGGGCTGATCGTCGAGCTCGACGGCTGGGACTTCCATCAGACCCGCGAGGCCTTCGAGAGCGACCGCGAGCGCGACGCCCACAACCTCGCCGCCGGACGCCGCACGGTGCGCGTCACCTGGGACCGGCTGCACGAGCGCCCCGACGCCGAGGCGGAGCGCATCGGTCGAATCCTCAGCGCTTAGCCCAGGGTGACTCGGGCCGCTTCGCGAGCTCGCCGTCGAGCTCGATGTCGACCCGCTCGTTGTAGAAGCAGAGGAGATCCTTGACCTGGGCCGCCTCGGGGATCGGCTCCGGGTAGTACCAGACGACGTCCTCCTCGACCGAGCCGCCCTCGAACCGGACCGACCAGTAGCTGGCCGTGCCCTTGTACGGGCACAGCGTGTGCCTGTCGCTGCGCTCGAGCGCCGCGACCACGTCGGACGCCGGGATGTACCACCGCGCCGGGAGGTTCGTCTCGAACAGCGCCACCGCGTCGTGCGTCTCCGCCAGCAGCTCGCCGTCGAGGGAGACCCGGATATGCCGCCGGGTGCGGATCGTGTCGATGCGGTGGTAGGGGTCGCGAGGGTGCCCGACGATTTCCTCGTCCTCCTCGAAGAAGCGCACGCGGTCGAAGTAAAAGGCGATCAGGCCGGTGATCGGCGGAGCCTCGGGCAGCGGCTCGGGGTAGTACCAGGCCGCGTCCTCGAGCACGGTGTCACCGACGCGGATCGTGTAGTAGCTGGCGTCGCCCTTCTTGGGGCAGTGCGTGTGCGAGTCGGTCGCCTCGAGCACCTCGGCGCGCACGTCGTCGGGCGGGAAGTAGTAGACCGGCTGGGCGCCGGACTCGTGGAGGAGCATGGCCTCCCGGCTGTCGACGATCGTCTCGCCGCAGACGATCACGCGGACGCGCTTGGGCGAGGGTTCGAGGTAGAGCGCGCGGCCGGGCGGCGGCGGCTCGAAGTTGAAGGTGCCCGCCGGGTTGCGGCTGAGCGGGCCCGTGCCGGTCATGAGTCCCATGGACCCCAGGCTAGCCGGTTGATTCCACGACCCCGCGGGCTCAGCCCGCGACGACGATGCCGAGCCACACGATCGCGATCGAGACGGCGAAGATGGCCGCGTCGATCACGTGCCACTCCGGCCGGCGCAGGTGCAGTGCGATGAGCACGAACACGACGACGACGAGCCCGAGCTTGACGTGGAGGGTCGAGTCGCTCCACTTGTGGAGGTGGGTGGCCATGGCCGAGCCGGTCACCACCAGGACGAGGACCGCGACCAGGGTCCCGATGCCGAACCGGCGCGCCGCGGCGAGCAGCGGAGTCCGGTCGGGAGCGCCGCGCAGCACCGGGACGACGATCGCCCCGAGCATGAGCTGGCCGCCGATGAAGAAGGCCATGGCCAGGAGGTGGAGCCAGAGCATCCCGTTCCAGAACGTCATGGGCGCCGATGCTGGCAGACTGACCGCCCGCATGAACTTCGCCCGCGATGTCCTCGACGCCGCCCCGCCGCAGCGGCGCGCCCTGGTCGAGCGCTCGCGCGACGGGCTCCGTCGGGAGTGGACGTTCGGCGAGGTCTCCGAGCACGGCGCCCGGATGGCCGGCACGCTGGCCGCCCACGGCGTGGAGCGCGGCGACGTCGTCATGACGCTGATCGGCAGCCGGCCCGAATGGGTGTTCACGATGCTCGCCTGCTTCCGGATCGGCGCGGTCGCGCTCGCCTGCAACGAGCAGCTGAGGGCGAAGGACCTCCAGCAGCGGATCGACGCCGCCAATCCGGCGGTCATCGTCACCGACGAGCGAAACGCCGCCGCACTCGGCGACGTGTTCCATCGGGCCACGATGCTCGTCGTCCCCGACGACGGGCTGTTCCGAGCCGACCCCGCCGACGCGGTCGACCTCGATCCCGCCGCGCCGTGCCTCATCACCTTCACCAGCGGCACGACCGGTGCGCCCAAGGGCGTCGTCCACGGGCAGCGCTATCTCACCGGCCAGCGGCTCCAGGCCACACACTGGCTCGACGCCCGCGACGGCGACCTCGTGTGGTGCACCGCGGCCACCGGCTGGTCGAAGTCGGCGCGCAACGTGTTCATCGCCCCGTGGATCCGGGGCGCCGCTGCGCTCCTGCACGACGGGCGCTTCGACCCCGACGAGCGCCTGGCCATCCTCGAGCAGGAGCAGGTCAACGTCCTGTGCATGGCTCCGACCGAGTACCGCGTCATCGCCAAGCGCTCCGCGCTGGCGCCCGTGCCCAGCCTGCGGACGCTCGTGGCCGCGGGCGAGGCGCTCAATCCGGAGGTCCTGCGGGCGTTCAAGGATGGCACCGGGCTCGAGATCCGCGACGGCTACGGACAGACGGAGACCGGGCAGCTCACCGCCATGCCGGCTGGCCAGCCAGCCAGGCTGGGGTCGATGGGCCGGTCCCTCCCGGGAGTGAAGCTGGAGGTCGTCGACGGCGAGCTCGTGCTCCTCGATCCCCGCAGCGATCCGACGTTCTTCATCGCCGACCTCGAGGGCAACCCTGCGCCGGTCGACCGGCCGTGGCACACGGGCGACCGCGTGCGCCGGGATGAGGACGGCTACCTCTACTTCGAGGGCCGCAGCGACGACGTGATCATCTCCTCGGGCTACCGGATCGGCCCCTTCGAGGTCGAGTCGGCGCTCGTCTCGCACGCCGCGGTGTCCGAGGCGGCAGCCGTGGCGGCGCCCGACGAGGAGCGCGGTTCGGTGGTGCGCGCGATCGTCGTGCTGCGCGACGGAGCGCAGCCGAGTCCCGAGCTCGCGCGCGAGCTCCAGGAGCACGTCAAGGCCCAGACCGCCCCCTATAAGTACCCGCGCATCGTCGAGTTCGCCAAGGAGCTCCCGAAGACCGCGAGCGGGAAGGTCCAGCGGGCGCTCCTGCGAGGTAGCTAGCCTGGACGGCGAGATGAGCGAACGCCGCCCCGTCATCGGAATCTGCACCGCGCTGACCGACGCGACCTGGGGGGTGTGGAACCAGCGCGCCGCGCTGCTCAACTTCGCCTACATCGAGGCGATTCAGCGGGCCGGCGGGCTCGCGGTGATGATCCCGCCCGACGAGGCGCTCGAGCGCAACCCGGACGAGATGCTCGACCTCATCGACGCCCTCATCCTCGCCGGTGGGGACGACCTCGATCCCGCCTCCTACGGCGCCGAGCCGCATCCCCAGACGATCCACACCGTGCCCGAGCGTGACCGCCCCGAGCTCGCGCTCACCCGCGCGGCCGTCGAACGCGACATGCCCGTGCTGGGGATCTGCCGCGGCATGCAGCTCATGAACGTGGCCTTCGGCGGGACGCTCAAGCAGCACCTTCCCGACGAATACGGCCACGAGGATCACCGCCGCTTCCCGGGCAGCTTCGACGGCGCCGATCACGACGTGCGGCTGAGCGCCGGTTCGCTGGCCGCGAGCGCGGCCGGGCAGGAGCTTCATCCGACGAAGTCCCACCACCACCAGGGCATCGACGAGGTCGGCGACGGCTTGGTGGTGACCGGCCTGTCCGTGCTCGACGATCTGCCGGAGGCGATCGAGGATCCGCAGCGGCGATACGTGCTCGGCGTGCAGTGGCACCCCGAGGCGGACCAGACGAGCCAGGTCGTCGCCTCGCTCGTCCAGGAGGCGCGCGACTACCGCAGCAGGCGCGGCTCCGCGTAGCCCGCCGAGCGCACCCCCCCGATGACCCGCTGGGCGTGGGCGGAGCTGCGGGTCTCGAGCACGAGCTGCACGGCGCTCTCGCGCACGTGGAGATCGAATCCCTCGCGGATGTGCTCGACATCGAGCAGGTTGGCGCGCTGCTCGCCGACGATGGCGAGCAGCCGGGCCAGCGACCCCGGCCGGTCGGGCAGGCAGGCGAGGAGGACGAGGCGGCGGCCGGCCTGACTCTCGTGGCGCCGGGCGATCTCGGCCAGCAGGCCGGCGTCGACGTTCCCGCCCGAGAGAACGGCGACGGTGGTGCCGTCGGCCGTCAGGGAAAGGCGGTCACCGAGCAGCGCCGCCACCCCCACCGCGCCCGCGCCCTCGACGACGAGCTTCGCCCGCTCGAGGAGGAACACCATCGCCTCGGCCACCTCGTCCTCGGAGACGACGACCATCTCGTCGACCCACCGCTGGATGAGCCGGAGGGTGAGCTCGCCCGGGCGCTTGACGGCGATGCCGTCGGCGATCGTGAGCGCCGAGCGGACCGCGACCGGTCGCCCGGCCTCCAGCGAGGCGGGGAAGGGTGCGCAGGTCTCGACTTGCACGCCGATGATCTCGACCTCGGGCCGCGCGCTCTTGATCGCGATGGCCACGCCGGAGACGAGCCCGCCTCCCCCGACCGGCACGATGACCCGCCTCAGATCCGGCACCTGGGCGAGGAGCTCGAGGCCGAGGGTCGCCTGGCCGGCGACCACGTCGGGGTCATCGAACGGGTGCACGAAGGCGAGCGACTTCTCCTCCGAGCACGCGCGGGCCGCCTCGAGCGCCTCGTCGACCGTCGCCCCGATCAGTTGGACGTCGGCGCCGAGGTCGCGCGCCGCCTGGAGCTTCGCGATGGGCGCCGATTCGGGCATGAACACCGTGCAGGAGACGCCGCGCGCGCGGGCCGCGTAGGCCAGCGCCTGAGCGTGGTTGCCCGCGCTCGCGGTGACGACGCCGCCGGCACAGTCATCGCCGAGGGCGGCGAGCTTGGCCAGCGCCCCGCGCAGCTTGAAGGAGCCGGTGCGCTGGAGGTTCTCGGCCTTGAGCATCACCGTCGCCGCGGTTCGGTCGCTCAGAGTTCCCGAACTGAGCACCGGGGTCTCCCGGACGACGCCGGCGCCGGCCCGCAGCGCCCGTTCGATCGCCTCCGCGCCGATCGAGTCGGGCGCGTCGGTGGGGGAGGTCCGTCAGTCAGGGGAGCGCCACCACCGCGTCGACTTCGACCTGGGCTCCCCGCGGCAGTGCGGCCACGCCGATGGCCACGCGCGCCGGGGGATCGGACTCGAAGAACGAGCCGTAGACCTCGTTGACCTCCGCGAACGCGGACATGTCGGTCAGATACACGGTGACGCGGACCGCCCGCGCCAGGCTCGTGCCCGCGGCGGCACACACGGCTTGAAGATTCTCCAGACACCGACCCGCCTGCTCGGCCGGGTTGACGCCGACGAGCTCGCCGCTGCGCGGGTCGAGCGGGATCTGTCCCGAGCAGAACAGAAGGCCTCCCGCTTTCACCGCATGGACATAGGGACCAACGGCGTCGGGAGCATCGGGCGAGCTGATCGCCTCGCGCAGAGCTGACATTCGACTCCTCTCGACTTGGGTCAACCAAGCCTATTGCGTGGCGCGCCGAGTAGCCTGGTCGGGGTGCCGAACCGCCTCGCCGGCGAGAGCTCGCCCTACCTCCTCCAGCACAAAGACAACCCCGTCGATTGGCGCCCCTGGGGCGAGGAAGCGCTGAGCGAGGCCCGGGCGCAGGGCAAGCCCCTGCTCGTCTCGATCGGCTACTCGGCCTGCCACTGGTGCCACGTCATGGAGCGAGAGTCCTTCGAGGACACCGCGATCGCGGAGCTCATGAACACGCGCTTCGTCTGCGTCAAGGTCGACCGGGAAGAGCGCCCGGATGTCGACGCGATGTGCATGGAGGCCTGCCAGGCGATGAACGGCCACGGGGGATGGCCGCTGAACACGTTCCTCACCCCGGGCCAGGTGCCGTTCTTCGCCGGGACCTACTTCCCGCCCGAGCAGCGCGGCGGCCTGCCGAGCTGGCGCATGGTGCTCGAGGCGGTGGCCGACGCGTGGGCGCAGCGGCGCGAGCAGATCGACGGCAACTCGCCACGGATCCTCGAGTCGCTCAGCGCGAGCACGCGGCTGACGCCGGGGAGCGAGCCGATCACCGGCCCCGAGCTCGAAGAGGCCGTGGCCGGGCTCGGACGCGGCTACGACCGGGTAAACGGCGGCTTCGGCGGCGCGCCGAAGTTCCCCCAGGCCTCGCTGCTCGAGCTGCTGCTCGCGCGCGACCACCGCGAGCCGGCGCTCGCCACGCTGCGCTCGATGGCGAGTGGCGGGATCTACGACCAGGTGGGCGGCGGCTTCGCCCGCTACGCCGTCGACGCCACCTGGACCGTGCCGCACTTCGAGAAGATGCTCTACGACAACGCCCTGCTCGCGCGGGCCTACCTCCACGGCTGGCAGGTGAGCGGCGAGGCGCGGATGCGGGCGGTGTGCTGCGAGACGCTCGATTGGGCGCTGCGCGAGATGCGCGGCCCGGAGGGCGGCTTCTGCGCCGCGCTCGATGCGGACTCGGAGGGCGTCGAAGGGAAGTTCTATGTCTGGCGGCTGTCCGAGCTGCGCGAGGTGCTGGGAGAGTTGGCCGAGCCCGCCATCGCCTACTTCGGGGCCACCGAGGCGGGGAACTTCGAGCCCGGCCTCAACGTGCTGGAGGGCCGAGGTCCGGTGCCCGAATCGCTGCCCGAGATCCGGGCCAGGCTGCTCGCGGCGCGCGCGGTCCGTGTCCGTCCCGGTCTCGACGACAAGCGCCTCACCTCCTGGAACGCGCTCATCATCTCTGCGCTGGCCGAGGCCGGGGCGGTGCTCGAGCGCGAGGATTACCTCGACGCTGCGCGCGCGTGCGCGGACTTCCTGCTCGGCGAGCTGCGTGATGGGCAGGGGCAGCTGCTACGCACCTGGAAGGACGGACGCGGCCGGATCGCCGGTTACCTCGACGACCACGCGTTCCTGCTCGAGGCCCTGATCACGCTCTACGAGGCGACGTTCGAGCCGCGCTGGTACGACGAGGCGACGGCGCTCGCGGATGCTCTGATCGAGCGCTTCGGCGACCCGGAGCGCGGTGGCTTCTTCATGACCGCCGCCGACGCCGAGCAGCTCCCGGCCCGCCGCAAGGACCTCGAGGACTCCCCCATCCCCTCCGGGAACTCGTCCGCCGCGTTCGGGCTCCTGCGCCTCGCGCTTCTCTCGGGCCAGGGCCGCTATGAGCGCGCGGCCCTCGGCGTGCTGCGTCTCGTGTATCCGATCGCCGTGCGCCACGTACTCGCCTTCGGGCACCTGTTGCGCGCGATCGACTTCTACCTGGCCCCGGTGCGTGAGGTGGCCATCGTCGGTCCCGAGGCGCAGGCGCGCGAGCTGACGCGCGTCGTGCGCGGCGCCTACCGGCCGCATGTCGTGCTCGCCGGCGGCGAGGGGGCGCCGGCGGCCGAGCCCGCGGTCGGCGTGCCGCTGCTCGAGGGGCGAGGGCCCCTCGACGGTCGGGCCGCCGCCTATGTGTGCGAGCACTTCGTCTGCCAGGCTCCGGTCACGAGCCCCGAGGAGCTCGCCGCCGCCCTATAGGACCGGCAGGTAGCGCTCGAGCTCCCAGGCGGTGACTTGGACGCGGTAGTCGTCCCACTCCTGGCGCTTGATCTCGATGTAGCGGTTGAACATGTGCTCGCCGAGGGTGCGCAGGACGAGCTCGGACTGGGCGGTCAGCTCGATCGCCTCGCCAAGCGTCTCGGGGAGCTGCTCGATGCCGAGGCGACGGCGGTCGTCGGGGGAGAGGTGATAGAGGTTCTTCTCCATCGGGTCCGGCAGCTCGTAGCCGTGCTCGATGCCCTCCAGCCCGGCCTGGAGGAGAACCGCGAAGGTGAGGTACGGGTTGCAGGCCGGGTCGGGGCAGCGCAGCTCCATGCGGGTGGCCCTCTCCTTCCCGGGGTGGTAGAGGGGCACGCGGACGAGCGCCGAGCGGTTGCGCCGCGACCAGGCGACGTAGACGGGCGCCTCGTAGCCGGGGACGAGACGCTTGTAGGAGTTGACCCACTGGGCGAAGACGGCGCAGATCTCGCGCGAGTGGCGCAGCTGCCCGGCGATGAACGCCTTGCCCACGTCGGAGAGGAAGTAGGGATCGTCGGCGTCGTAGAAGGCGTTCTGGGCGCCCGTGAAGAGCGACTGGTGGGTATGCATGCCCGACCCGTTCTTGCCGAACAGCGGCTTGGGCATGAAGGTGGCGTGCAGCCCGTACTTCATGGCGTATTCCTTGACCGTGATCCGGTAGGTCATGCAGTCGTCGGCCATCTTCAGCGCGTCGGCGTAGCGCATGTCGATCTCGTGCTGGCTCGGGCCGACCTCGTGGTGCGTGTACTCGGTGATGATGTCGAGCTGCTCGAGGGCGAGGACGGTCTCGCGGCGCAGGTCCGAGCCGGCGTCGAGGGTGGTGAGGTCGAAGTAGCCGCCCTCGTCCAGCACCTCGGTCGACTTCGAGTCCCGGAAGTAGAAGTACTCGAGCTCGGGGCCGACGTAGTAGTGGTCGAAGCCCATGTCGTGGGCGCGCTCGACAGCGCGGCGCAGGACGTATCGAGGGTCGCCCTCGTAGGGCGTGCGCTCGGGCGTCTGGATGTCGCAGAACATGCGCGCGACGCCCTGCTCGGCCGGCCGCCAGGGGAGGACCGCGAACGTGCTCGGGTCGGGCATGGCGATCATGTCCGACTCCTCGATCGGGTTGAAGCCGGTGATCGACGAGCCGTCGAAGCCCATCCCGCCTTCGAACGCGTCCTCGAGCTCGCGCGCGTTGATCGAGAACGCCTTGAGCTGGCCCAGGATGTCGGTGAACCAGAGGCGTACGAAGCGGATGTCGCGTTCCTTGACCCGCTCGAGGACGTTCTCGGCGGTCGTTGCCTGGGGAGCGGTGCTCATGGAGCCGCGAAGGGTACTTAGTCGGTCGGCGCGCGGCCCTGGCCCGGAGGCCAAGCGCCCGGACCGGATTGTGGCCGTATGCTGCAGCGATGCGCCCTCGGCTGTTCATCGGCGCGGCGGCCGTCCTGCTCTGCGCGTGCGGCTCCTCGGCCGCCCGCTCGAGCTCGACGGGCTCCGGCACCGCGACCACGACCTCCCCCGCGACATCGGCGACGACCACGACGAGCCCCGGCTCGGGCGGGCCCGCGGGCTCGCGGCCGGAGTGCGGACCCGGTTCCGTTCAGACGTTGGCGGCTGACCGCAGCGCTCGGGTGTACGCGCGCGGCGGGGAGGTCTACGGCTGCGCGCGCGGGGCTGCCCGCTCGTTCCGACTCGGCACGAAGTCGCTCTGCATCCGCTCTGGCCGGGCCGCGCCTGTGGCTCTGCGCGGCAACCTCGTGGCCTACGGATTCGAGATGTGCGGCGTCGACACCGGCCGGTCGGAAGTCATCGCCCGCCGGCTCACCGACGGCCGGGTCTTCCTCGACCGCGCGGCCACGACGACGGTCGCGGGGGCCGAGTCGTACGTGCATGTGACCGCTGTCGTCATCGCCGGGGACGGGGCGGTGGCCTGGATCTCCTCGGCCGGATCGATCGTCTCGCACCGCACCACGCTCGAGGTGCACGTGGATGACAAGCGTGGAGCGCGACGGCTCGACATCGGTCAGGCCATCGTGCCGACGCAGTTGCAGCTCATTGGATCGCGCGTGCGCTGGAAGCACGGCGCGAGCTGGCGCAGCGCATCGATCTGAGTCGGACTCAGGTGCGGGCCGGGACCCGGTCGCCGAGCCAGCGGTTGGCCCACCGCTCGAGCTCTGAGAGCGCGGGCTCGAGCTCGCGCCCCATCTTCGAGAGCGAGTACTCGACCCGCACGGGCGGCCCTGGCAGCACCGTGCGCTCGACGATGCCGCGCGCCTCGAGCTCCTTCATGCGCTCGGAGAGGAGCCGGTCGGAGAGCTCGGGCACGGACTGGGCGATCTCGGAGAAGCGAAGCGCGCCGTCCATGAGGACGCGCAGGATGGCCCCCGTCCATCGGCGGCCGACGAGCTCGACCGCCTCGTGGTAGAGCGGACAGCAACCCGACGAACGCGTGGTCCGGCCTTCGCTGAGACTCTCCTCCCGAGTGCTCATGCGCTAGAGAGCTTACGCCGCCTGGAGGGCGCGCGAGGCCTCACGCGAACCATCCACCGGAACTTCGCCCGCAAGGTTGATCATTGCGGCGAAGCTCTCGAGCGCTACAGCGGCGAGCGCTTCGAGGATCTGCTCGTCGTCCCAGCCCGCCTCGCGTGCCTCCTCGTGGAGGTGCATGGGAGGACGTGCACCGCTGGTCAGCGTCGCCTGCACGTACTGCAGGAGGGCGGCCTCGCGGGGGTCCTTGGAGGAGAACTTGCGGGCGAGTGCGACCTCGTCGAGGGCGAGGCCGGCGCCCCGGGCGGTGCGTGAGTGCATCTCGATGCCCGGCTCGGAGCCGTAGTGCTCAGCCACCGCGAGCGCGATGCGCTCGAGCGTCGGGAGGGTGAGCTTGCCGTGCCGGAGCTCCGAGCGGAAGCGCGCGTAGGCGCGCAGCGCCGCCGGCGAGCCGGCGAGCACGCCGAGGAAGTTCGGCAGCTGTCCCCCGGTGGCCAGGGCGCCGCGCAGCACCGGCACCGAGCCCTCGGGGGCCGTCAAATCGTCGTGGATCTGGAATCTGCTCATCGGGATCTTCATCGTGAACCACCAGGGAGGGGGGAGCGAGCGGCGTGAACACCGCCCTTTCAATTGTGAACCTGCTTACGCCTAGTTAGTGTAGATCGACCCGACTGACAGCACAAGCCGATTTACGCGATCCTTCGGGTGGGAGAGCGCCGAAAGCGATGGCCCCGGTCCTGCCCCGAGCAGGCCGCACTTCCCCTTGTACGTCGGGCGATAAACCGCCGATCAGCCACCGCCCACAAAGACGTAAGCTGGGTGACGAAGTCGCCGCGCCGCAGGGCGCGAAAGCGCGCGCTGGGGCGGCTACAGGCGCGCGGTGGCCCGGCAGGCCGGAGCGACGAGTGCGACATGCCGGGCGGCCGTCGCGTGGCCGGCCATCGCACGGTGCAGCGTTGCGGCATGCGAGCTCGTGGCGGCCACGAGCACGAGGCAGATCCCGAGGAGGACGGCCCACATGGCGACGCGATCGGGCTTGTAGCCGGGGCGCTCGCGCCGGGGAGTGGTCGGGCGATTGGCGCTGCGGTAGCTCGGGAGGGCGAGGTCGCGCTCGGCGCCGCGGCCGCGGATCGTCACCGTGCGACGGCCGGGCACGCCGCCGGCCGAAGCGCTCGGGCTCGATACGCCCACGCCGTCGGCATCCGAGCCGAGCTCGTTCGCCGCATCGACCGCGGCCGGCGGTGATGCCGTCGCGTAGCCGGCGCGCGCGATCGCCTCGTAGTCGGCCTCAACGGGCTCGTAGGCGGCGGAGAAGGCGTGGGCCACGGGCGGCGGAGGCTCGAGCAGGTCCCCGCGGCGCTCGAGCAGGTCCCCGCGGCGCTCGAGCAGGTCGTGGTCGCGCTCGAGCAGACTGTCGCGGTGCTCCGACAGGCCGTCGCGCGGCTCGGCGGCCGCGACGTCGGCCCGGGACGCGCCGGTCACCCGGCGGCGCCGCGGAGCGGGCTCCCAGCTCTCGTCCACGCCGAAGTCCACCCACGCACGTGATCGGCGGCTTTCTCGTGCGGGCGAAACGCCTGCTTGGCGCATCCAAACATCCTCTTTCTCGTGCTTACGGGGTTAGCTGACGGGCTCGCGCCGAAAGAGCGGCGCTACGCGAAAGGCGATTAGCCCCAACAACCGTGGGTCCCCCGCTTCCTACGCCCGGGGTCTCCGGACATCGCGGGAATTCAGCTTGTGCGGCGGCAATGCTAACAGCGCAGCCGGACATCCCGGCCGCTCGTCGAGCACGGTTTTTCCTGGAGGTTCCGGCCTATTCCGCCACGGGGCCTCGGACCGCCCCTCCCGGGAGCTATTCCTTGCCCGCGACCGAAGCCACGAACGCGGCCACGTCCTGAGCCTGGCGCCCCTGGATGATGCCGGCCGGCATCGTCCCGTAGCCCAGGCACGAGGTCGAGCTGCTCGGCGACGGCGGCGTCTGCAGGCAGCCGTTATTGATCGTGTTGAGCACCAGCGAGTACACCGGCTTGAGCTGGTCGAGGTTCGGGCCGACCTTGCCGATCGTGTTGGCCGCCGCCAGGGTGTGGCAGAGGCCGCAGCGGAAGGCGAAGATCTCGCGCCCGGACTTCTCGGCCGGGGTCAGCTTGTTACCGCCGACCTGCGCATTGGCGTTGGCGTGATTGCCGTGCAGGAAGAGCAGGGGGATCGCGACACCGAAGGCGACGTAGAGGACGACCATCGAGGACCAGATCAAGCGGTTGCCGCGGTAGTGGCTCGTGGCCGTGGCTCGGTGCGCACCCGTAGGCCCGCCGCTGCCGGCGATGAAGAAGACTCCGAGGGCCAGGACCACCCACAGCGCGATGAACAGAGCGACGGGGAGCAAGGCCGCGCACCATATCGTGCCCGGCTGACCGGTGACCCCGCGACCACGGGGAATCGTGCGCGTCGCGACCGGTCCCGTACACCCACGAAACGGCCCTCCGCCACGGGCCGCCGCCGGCGATCATCGGCGCCTCCCGGAGGCAAAGCTCATGACCGGCGGGGCGACAGCTCGGAAGTCCTCGCCCTCGCCGCCCAGGGCGGCTGTCCCCTCCTCGATCGCCGCATCTCCGTCGGCCCCCTCCCGCGCCCGGGCCAGCTCGCGCTCGTCCAGTGCAGAGAAGTCCTTGACCTCGGCGACCAAGCGGTCCGGAGCCGCGATCGAGGCGATGCGGTCGACGAGCACGTTGATGGCTCCACCCGCGACCGGGAGGCGCTCGAGCTTGCCGTGCACGAGCACGAGCGGCTCGGTCCGGACGGTCAGACGATGGCGCTCGTAGACCGCCGGGGGCACGATCAGGTTGGCCGTCCCGAACTCGTCCTCGATGAGGATGAAGACGATGCCCCCGGCTGTCCCCGGCCGCTGCCGGGCCACCACAAGCCCACCCACCTGCAGGCGCGTCCCGTGCGGCAGGGTCTCGAGATCCCGGCTCGTCACAGCATCGGACGGCAGCCGGTTCCTGAGCAGGGCCAGCGGATGCGCAGCCGTGGTCAGCCCGGTCGTGCCGTAGTCGGCGAGCATCGCCTCCCAGCGTGAGAGCGTTCGCAGCGCCGGAGGCGCGGGCAGGTCGAGCGGCAGCGCCAGCTGGGTGCCCCCACGCACCCGCTTGCCCGGCGTGGCCACGCCGAGCTGCCACAGCGCGATCCGCCGCGCCGACCCCGCGCTCGCCTCCGGCACGAGCGAGTCGCAGGCACCCGCCCAGGCGAGCAGCTCGAGCGATCCCGCGCTCGAACCTGAGCGAGCGGCAAGATCGGACAGGCTGCGGAAGCGGCCGGTCGTCTCGCGCGCGGCGACGAGCTCGCGCACCTCCTGCTCGCGTACGCCCCGGACGTAGCCGAGGCCGAGGCGCACGCCCAGCCGAGAGGGATCGCTCGGCGGAACGGCGTCATCGAGCTCGATCGAGCACTCGACCCCGCTCTCGATCGAGCACTCGGCCCCGCTCTCGTTGACGTCGGGGGCGAGCACCTCGATCCCGCGCCGCTGCGCCTCGTGGACGAGCGCGTCGGGCGGATAGAAGCCCATTGGCTGCTCGTTGAGCAGGGAGCAGAGGAACTCGGGGCTGTAGTGGACGCGCAGCCATGTCGACTGGTAGGCGAGCATGCCGAAGGCCGCTCCGTGCGCCTTGGGAAAGCCGAAGCCGGAGAAGCCCTGGACCATGGAGAAGACGCGCTCGGCCGTCTCCTCGTCGACGCCGTGCTTGGCCTGGGCCCCGGCCACGAAACGGCGGTGGTAGGCCTCGATGGCCGCCTCCGAGCGCTTGCGGCTCATCGCGCGCCGCAGCCCCTCCGCCTCTCCGGGCGAGAAGCCGGCGAAGGCGATCGCGACCTCGAGCACCTGGTCCTGGAAGATGATCGTGCCGAGCGTCTCCTCGAGCACCGGCTCGAGCGAGGGATGGTCGTAGGGGACCTGGAAGTCGGGGTCCACACGCAGGCGCTGGCGGCGGGCGATGTACGGGTTCACCGCTCCGCCCTGGATCGGCCCCGGCCGGACGATCGCCACCTGGATCGTGATGTCCTTCAACGTCTCGGGACGCGTGCGATAGAGCGACTGCATCTGGGCGCGGCTCTCGATCTGGAAGACACCCGTCGTCTCCGCCCTCTGGATGCACGCGTAAGTGTCCGGGTCGTCGTAGGAGATCCGGGAGAGGTCGACCCGCTCGGTGCGTGTGCGCGCGATGAGCTCGACACATCGCTCGACGGCCGAGAGCATCCCCAGGCCGAGCAGGTCGATCTTGAGAAAGCCGGCGTCGGAGCAGGAGTCCTTGTCCCACTGGGCGATCTGCCGGCCCTCCATGGCGGCGGGCACGATCGGGCAGCAGTCGATCAGCGGGCGAGTGGCGACGATCATGCCCCCGGAGTGCTGGGAGAGATGACGGGGCAGCCCGTGCGCCTCGAAGGCCAGGCGCGCCAGCCACGCCCACCGGCCTCCGAGCACGGGCCGTGGACGGTCCACGGGGCCCGGCGGAGGGGGCCACGGATCGTGCGGGTCGCGCGAGGAGGGAGGCTCGTGGTCGGATGGTGGGGCGAGCACGCGGCCATTGCCCGTGCCAACCGCTCGTGTCCCGAGCGCCGACTCGATGTCGAAGTCGACGTGATGGCCGTCCCATCCCTCCGAACCGCGAGCGACGCGCTCGATCTCGCCGGGGGGCAGGCCGAGCGCCTTTCCGAGCTCGCGGATGGCACCGCGGGCGCGGTAGGTCGGAAAGGCGGCCACAAGCGCCGAGCGGTCGTGGCCATAGCGCTCGTGCACGCGCGGGATGAGCTTCTCGCGGATGTCGCGGGGGAAGTCGAGGTCGATGTCGGGCAACGAGGTCAGCTCCTCGTTGAGGAAGCGGCCGATCAGGAGCTCGTTGGCGATCGGGTCGACGTGCGAGAGGCCGGTCAGGTAGCAGACGATCGAGGAGACGCTCGAGCCGCGGCCCCGACCGGGCGGGAGCACGGCGCGCGCAGTGTCCGGGCCACGCACCTCGACGGCCACCTCGCGAGCGAGCTCGAGCAGGTCGTGGTGCAGGAGGAAGAAGCCGGCCAGGCCGAGCGCCTCGATGATCCGCAGCTCCTCGGTCAACCGCCCGGCCGCGGTGGACAGCACGCTCCGCCCGGCGCCGGCGTAGCCATCGTGCAAGCGGGCGTGGCAGAGCTCGCTCAGCGTGGTCATGGCCGTCGCGTCCTCGGCCCCGGGATAGCGGTAGCCGAGATCGCTCGTCAAGTCGAAGCGCAGCTGCTCGGCCAGGGCGACCGTCTCGGCCACCGCCTCCGGATACTCGGGGAAGCGGGCGGCCATCGCTCCCGGGGCCGCGAGCACATGGCTGAAGTTGCCCCGTCGCTCGGGCTCCGAGGCATCGAGCGTCGAGTGCATGCGCACGGCCACGAGGGCGTCCTGCAGCGGCGCGCGCGAGCGCGCGTGCGCATGGACGTTCCCCGTGGCCACGCAGCGCAGCCCGAGCCGCTCCGCCAGCCGGGCGAGCCGGCGGTTGCGCGCGCGGTCGTCGCGCAGGAACGGCCGCTGGAGCTCGATTCGCAGCCGGTCGGCCCCGAACACCTCGCGTAATCGCCGCAGCGACGACTCGTCGTGGATACCGCGCAGCGCGCATCCGCTCAGGCACACGAGGCCCTCCGCATGCGACAGCACCACACCGAGCTCGACGAAGGCTCCAGAGGGCGGCCCCGGTCGCTCGCGCGTATGGGCGTGAGCGGCGGTGAGGATCCGGCACAGGTTCGACCACCCGCGGGGGTCCTGCACGAGCAGAGTGAGATGGCGCCCGTCGGCGAGATCGATCTCTGCCCCGTGAATCGGCCGCAAGCCGAGTGCCCGGGCGGAGACGGCGAACTCCATGGAACCGGAGACGGAGTTGTGGTCGGTGAGCGCCAGAGCCCCGTAGCCGAGCTCGAGCGCCGCCGGGACGAGCTCGTCGGGCAGCGAGGCGCCATCGAGGAACGAGAACGCGGAGTGGCAGTGAAGCTCGACATACGGACCCGACGGCACGAACACATGTTCGCACGAAGCCTGGATGGACCGCCCGCTCCCCCAGTGCCGGTCCCCCAACGACGAAGCCGGCCAAACTTCTCTTGACAAATTATTAGTGAGTGCTAACTTATCGCCAGCACTAGTTAGCAGTCACTAAGGAGCTATCGCATGCAACGTGCCCGCCGTGTCGCATCCCCCGCCTGGACTCTGGCCATCGTCTCGATCGGCCTGTTCATGGTCGTCCTCGACAACCTCGTGATCAACGTCGCGCTGCCGAGCATTCACCGCGATCTCGGCGCCTCGCTCGAGTCACTCGAATGGACGGTCAACGCCTACGTGCTCGCCTACGCCGTCCTGCTGCTCACCGGCGCGGCTCTCGGCGACCGCTTCGGTCGCAAGCGCATGTTCATGGTCGGAGTCACGCTCTTCACCCTGTCTTCGGCGGCCGCCGCCCTGGCTCCGACCACCGGCGCCCTCATCGCGGCCCGCGCCTCCCAGGGCGTCGGCGCGGCGATCGCCACGCCTCTGACCCTCGCCCTCCTCGCCGAGGCTTTCCCGCCCGAGCGGCGCGGCCTCGCGCTCGGCATCTGGTCGGGCGTCAGCGGCATCGGCGTGGCGCTCGGCCCGCTCGTTGGTGGCGCGCTCGTCCAGGCCGGCTCGTGGCACTGGATCTTCTGGCTCAACGTCCCGATCGGCGCCGTCCTCGTGCCCCTCGCCGGCCTGCGTCTACAGGAGAGCCGCGGCCCCGTGCAGCGGCTGGACCTCGGTGGCCTCGTCCTCGGCTCGACCGGTCTGCTCGGCATCGTCTACGGCCTCGTCCGCTCGCAGAGCCTCGGCTGGGGCAACCCGCAGGTCGTGATCGGTCTGGCCCTCGGCGCCCTCCTCACCGTCCTGTTCGTCGCCTACGAGCTGCGGACCCGGGCCCCGATGCTGCCGATGCGGTTCTTCTCCAACCGCGCCTTCGCGGTGGCCAACGGCGTCTCGCTCGCCATGTACTTCGGGATGTTCGGCTCGATCTTCTTCCTCAGCCAGTTCCTCCAGAACGTTCTCCACAACTCCCCTCTGCAGGCCGGCGTGAAGCTGCTCGTGTGGACCGGCGCGACCATGGTCGTCGCGCCCCTCGCGGGTTACTTCTCGCAGCGGTTCGGCAGCCGCTGGTTCATGGCCGCCGGGCTCGGGCTCCAGGCTGTTGCCCTCGGGTGGCTCGCCGCGCTGACGAGCACCACGACCTCGTACACGAGCATGATCATCCCGTTCGTGCTGGCCGGCACCGGCATGGCGCTCGTCTTCGCCCCCGTCGCCGCGGCCGTCCTCGGCGCCGTCGCCCCCGAGGAGGCCGGCCAGGCCTCGGGCGCGAACAACATGATCCGCGAGGTGGGTGGAGTCCTCGGTATCGCCATCCTGGCCACGGTGTTCACGAGCAACGGCAGCGACCTGAGCGCGCAGGCCTTCGTCCACGGCCTCGTGCCGGCAATGTGGGTCGGCACGGCCGTCCTGAGCGCCGGTGCGCTGCTCGCGGCGCTCGTCCCGCTCGGCCACCGCGCCGCGGCGGCCACCGAGACGGCGACCACCGAGACGGCGACCACCGAGACGACGGCCACGGCCGGCCTCGAGCTCTCCGGCGCGACGGCCTGACTCGGACGTAGGATCCATGGTCATGGCCACCACCTCCGACACCGCCCCCCGCAAGCGCGTCCCGGCCAGTGAGCGCCGGGACGCGCTCATCGAAGCGGCCGTCCACGAGTTCGCCCACGGCGGCCTCCACGGAACGCCGGTCGATCGCATCGCCCGGCGCGTCGGCGTCGCCCAGCCGTACGTGTTCAGCCTGTTCTCCGGGAAGCGGGAGCTCTTCATCGCCGCCGTGGAACGCGGCTTCCAGCACGTCGAGCAGATCTTCACCGCCGCCGCCGGGCAGTTCGATCCCGAGCTCGCCGAGCCCGACAAGACCGTCCTCGACGCCATGGGGCACGCCTACGTCGAGATGCTCGAGTCCGAACGCGACTACCTCATGCTCCAGCACCAGGGCTATGCCGCCTGCGACGACGAGGTCATTCGCACGCGAGTGCGCACGGCCTACGCCCATCTCGTCGAGCACGTGCAAGGGCTCTCGGGGGCCGACTCCGAACGCATCGACGACTTCTTCCGCTACGGCATGTGGGTGAACGTCGCCGCCGCCATGGGCGTCCCCGACCTGTCCGTCGGGTGCGAGTGGATGCGGGCCGAGGCGGCGCCGGACGAGCCGACCGCCGAGACGGGTTAACCGGCGAGCGCGAGGTCGCGCTCGGGCTCGATGCCCCAGCGGCGCGCGACCTCGCCCAGGCGATGGTCGAGCGCCCACGCATCGGCACGCTCCTCGCCGGAGTGGAACGGGCTGGCGCCCTTGAGCGCCATGCAGTTCGTGTTGTCGCCGGCCTCGCGGATGCGCGCGACGTCGGCGCCGGAGAGCCGCAGATCGTCCGGCAACGCGGCCAGCTCGGCCCGCTTGTCCTCGACCGGGCGCGCATCCGATCCGAGCTCCTGGATGAACGTCGGCACGACGCACCGCACGGCATCGTGGGCGAGGTTCCACTGGCAGGCGAGCTGCGCCAGGGTCAGGCCGGTGCGCTCGGCGACCTCGCGCATTCCCGTGATCCGCACGCGTCCGCCCTCGATCCACCCCGGGGGGCGGAACCGACGATGGTCGTGAGCCACGAGCTCCTGGCCGGGCAGGACGTCATCGAAGAGCAGGCCGCCGTAATCGACGACTCGCGTGATGACCTGGATCCCAGCCGCGGCCGCCGCGGGTAGGCAGTACTCGCCGGGCCACGGCTCGAGCGGACCGAGGATGATCATGGCCCAGTCGATGAGAGCGCCGAAGCGCTCAAAGCATTCGATGAGATCGAGGGTGAAGCCATTGGCCGGCCCGGGGGCGACGCCGATCATGCGCGTCAGGCCGGCCTCGCGCAATGCCGCCATCCCCTGCCACACGGTCTCGCTCGAGTAGCCGACGCGATCGGGGTTGTGGAGGAGGAGGAGGTCGAAGCTGTCGACCCCGCAGCGCTCGAGGCTCCGCTCGGTGGCCATGCGCAGGTACGACGAGTACTGGTCGGGCCCGCGCAGCCGCGCATCGGTGAAGCGCGGAAAGCCCTTGGCGCCGTCGCGCTGGCCCGAGTAGAAGTCGTGGCCCACGGCGCCGACGAGGCAGTAGCCATCGCGCGCGTGCCCGGCGAGCGCCCGCCCGAGCATCGTGTCGGCCTCACCGGACCCGTAGACGTCGGCGGTGATGACCGTGCGGATGCGGTCGTCGGGGGCGATGAGGGCGAGGTAGCGCGCGTCGTCAAGCGGCTCGCCGAAGTGCATGAAACGTCCCCCGCTCCACGTCCCCACGGCGACGGGGCCGGGCTGTAGAGGCGCGTGGGACATGCTCCGCGAGTGTAGAGCGACGCGGTTTGGTGCCATCGCGACAGCACACGGCTCCCAGCCTGTGCAACCTGCCGTTGCTGCCCAGGTTTCACAGGTGTAGCTTCCAGCCCACAGTCTGTGGGCGCACGACGGCTTGACGACGAGCGGGACGACGACGATCCCGCCCCTGCAGGGATGCGGTCTGGCCACGCCGCTCCTGAACCTGCTGATGGCGGGGCCGAACAACCCGTTCAGCGTCACGCTGGCTCCCTAGGGGCCGGCGACGCGGTGAGCCCGTGTCCATGCGGGCTCACCGCCTCACGGCTGCTCGCCTCCGGCGCCGGGCTGATCGAGCCGGCTAGGCCGGGGTGACCTCAAGCTGGCGCACCCCGGGGATGTACATGGCGGCGACGGTCACGATTCCGCCGAGTAGGCCCGCGCCGACGAGCGTCGTACGCAAGCCGAGCGCGCCACTGACCGGCCCTGTGATGGCGAAGGAGATCGGCAGCAACCCGATCGAGATCAGCCAATCGAGACTCGAGACACGGCCGAGGAGCGGTCCAGGGACGTGACGCTGCTTCATCGTCGCCCAGGTGATCGTCCCGGCGGTCTCGAGCGAGTTGAAGGCGACGCTGGTCAGCATGAGACCCCACAGCGCATGGGCGATTCCGTACCCGGCCACGGCCACCGTGGCCAGCGCCCAGGTGCAGTAGATGAAGGTGATCGGGCGCCGCGGCAGGCCGCGCTGGCCCATGCTCAGCGCGCAGAGCAGCGAGCCCAGGCCGCCGGCGGCGTAGACGAGACCGAGCGATCCGGCCCCGCCGGACAACCGGTTCTTGACGATGAACGGGAGCAGGACCTCGGTGGGACCCATGAACAGCAGGTAGGCGATCGCCGCGCTGACGAACGTCGCCCACAGCCAGGCGTGGCGCCGCACGTAGCCCGCCCCAGCCGCGATCTCGGCCAGGACCGAGCTCTCGCGCTTCTGCCGCTCACGCCGCCGAAGTGGGGACATCCCGGCCAGCGCCAGCGCGGAGATGCCGAAGGAGCCGGCATCGAGGGCGAAGGCGCCGCCCGACCCGATGAGGCCCACGGCGAGGCCGCCAAGGGCCGGTCCGGCGAGCCGCAGGGTGAGTGGTCGGACGAGCTGGTCGAGCGCGTTGGCGCCCGGCAGCAACTCGGCGGGCAGCACCTCTGGGGCCACGGCATCGAAGGCCGGGTCGAAGAAGGCGGTCGCGACGCCGTAGACGGCCGATATGACGTAAAGATGCCAGAGGGCGAGCGCGCCGGTGAGGGCGAGGGCCGCGAGCGCGCCCATGGCGAGGGCACGCACCCCGTCGGCCGTGAGCATCACCCGGCGGCGATCGAAGCGGTCGCTCACCGCTCCGCCGATGAGCAGGCAGGCGATCGTCGGGATCGTCATCGTGATGCCGACGCTGGCCAGCGCAGTCGGTGCGTCCGAGAGCGCGTAGACCTGCCAGGCGAGCGCGACAAGGAACAGGCCGTCGCCGAGCAGCGAGACGCACATGCCGCTCCAGAGCAGACGGAAGTCGCGGTGCGCGAGGGGCGCGAGCAGACGGACGCGAGCAAGTCCGCCGGCCCGATCGAGGCCCTCGTAGCTGTGGAACATGGCGGCTCAGTCGCTCGTGGCCGACAGCGGCGCTCCGCCGATCCCCTCGGCGGCACGCTCGCTGAGGTACTCGACGAGCGCCTCGGCGTCCATCGGCCGCGCGAAGTAGAAGCCCTGGCCGAGCTCGCAGCCGAGCTCGCGCAGCGTCTGGGACTGTTCGGGGAACTCGATCCCCTCCGCCACGACCTCGAGCTGGAAGGTCTCGCCGAGGCCGAGGACAGCGGTGGCCAGGCCCGACGTCACGGGCGAGGCGCCGGCGGCCAGGAGCGAGCGGTCCATCTTGAGGACATCGAGCGGGAACTTGCTCAGATAACTGAGCGACGAGTAGCCCGTGCCGAAGTCGTCCATGGCAAGCTTGACGCCGAGCGAGCGGAGCTCGGTGAGGCGCCGGACGGCGAGGTCGATGTCGGTCATCATCACCGACTCGGTGATCTCGAGCGTGAGGGCGCCCGGCTCGAGCCCCGATTGGCTGAGCGCCGAGGCGACGTCGCCGGCGATGTCGCTGTGGAAGAGCTGCTTGACCGAGAGGTTGATGCTTACCGACGGCGGCGTGCCGCCATGCACGCGGTCACGGAGCTCCTTCGCCTGACGGCAGCCCTCGTGAAGCACCCAGCGACCGAGCGGGACGATCAGCCCGGTCTCCTCGGCGAATGGGATGAAGTCGTCGGGCGGGACGAGACCACGCGTCGGGTGGTGCCAGCGCAGCAGCGCCTCGACGCCGCTGACCACGCCGTCCTCGAGCCGGACGAGTGGCTGGTAGTAGAGCTCGAACTCCTGGCGCTCGAGAGCGCGCTCGAGGTCGCCGCGGAGCTCGAGGCGGGCCAGCACGCGCTCGTGCATGGCCGGCTCGAACATCCGGTAGCCGCCCTTGCCGTCGGACTTGGCGATGTACATCGCGGCGTCGGCGTTGCGGATGAGCTCGTCGGCGTCGGTCGGCGCGCCGGCCTCGGCGACGGAGATGCCGAGGCTGGCCCGGACGACGAAATCCTTCTGCTCGAGCTCGACGGGACGGCCGAGCGCTTCGAGAATCCGCTCGGCGGTCTCGGCCGCCGCCTGGGGATCGTCAACGTCCTCGAGGAGCACGGCGAACTCGTCGCCCCCGAAGCGCGCGGCGGTGTCGCAGGCGCGGATGCTCGCCGACACGCGCTTGGCCACCTCGATGAGGACAGCGTCGCCGGCAGCGTGGCCCAGGCTGTCGTTGACCGTCTTGAAGTCGTCGAGGTCGAGGAACACGACAGCGAGGCCGATCTGCTCCCGGCGACCACGGGCTACGGCGTGGCGTACGCGCTCGTTGAACAGAGCGCGGTTGGCCAGATGGGTGACCGGGTCATGGAAGGCCTGGTGGGAGAGCTGCTCCTCGAACGCCTTACGCTCGCTGACGTCGCGCCCATTGAGCACGATTCCGCCGACGGTCCCGTCGTCGAGGAGGTTCGTGTGGAGGATCTCGAAGTGGCGGACCGAGCCGTCCTTGTGGGCGAGCAGGCACTCGGTGGCCTCGGCGCGACTCCGCGCGCCGGCCCCGCCGTCGCGCAGGCGGCGAAGCAGCCGCCCGTTCTCACTCGGATGCAGAAGGCGCTCGAACGGGGCGCCGACCAGCTCCTCGGCGTGCAGGCCAAGCAGCGGCTCCGCGGACGGACTCTGGTACTTGATCGTCATGTCCGCGCTCAGGACGGTGATGAGGTCGGTCGCGTTCTGCACCAGCGAGGCGAAGCGCTCCTCGCCGGCCCGGCGATGGACCTCCTCGCTGAGCATCGCGCTCTCGAGCGCCATGGCCACCTGATTCGACAGGGTGCGCAGGGCGTAGCGCGAATCGTCGGGCGGTGCGCCCTTCGCGGCGAAGACGAGGAGGACCGGAGCGGACGTGTCCTTCAGCCGAAGCTCGAACGCGAGCGCCTGCTCGCTCGTCTCCCGAAGCTTGAGCAGCTCGCGCTGGAACTCGCTCAGGCCGATCACGCCTCGCTGCAGGAGCGTGTACCCGAGCTCGGCCGGCGCGGAGGCCTCGACGAGCTCGTCGTTCTCGTCGAGCGAGAACACGCGAACGCGGTCAGTCTCGACGCGGCACATCCGCGCCTCGACCACGCCGTGACCGAGCTCGAAGGCGGCGCGCAGAGCGGCCGCGGAGATCTCCCGAGGCGTGCTCGCGGCGACGAGCATGGCGCCCGCCGCGGTCAGCGCGTTCTCGCGGGCCACCGACTTCTCGCGTTGACGGACGAGGCCGGCCATGCGGGCCAGCACCATGGTGAAGAGGCCCATCGAGGTGGCGGCGAGGACGATCATGTCCCAGTTGGGGTGGTGGACCAGCTTGGCGATCTCGATGCCGGGCGCGACGAGCGAGGCAGCGCCGAGAAGCGCGAGACGGAGCGGGCCGAGGTGAGGCTGGCGGTCGGCCGAGGGATGCTCGAGCTCGCGCATCGAGGGGTGCAGCCCCGCCGCGCCCCAGAGGAGATAGAAGAAGATCCAGCCCGCATCCAGCCAGAGCTGGTGCGTGTAGGCGTTGTGGAGCGTGAGCAGCCCGTAGATGAAGTCGGTGCTCAGGAGCGTGACCACGCTTGCGGCCAGGAGGTAGAAGGCGGGACGCCGCTTGCCGGTGTCCACAGCCAGCCGGATCACCGCGGCGAGCACGATGATGTCGCCCATCGGATAGGCGATCGAGACGAGCTTGGGCAGAAGCGGGAGCGTCGGGTCGTGCACGTAGGGCGCGATCAGCAGCACGCCCGAGATGAGCGCGAGCCCGATCGAGATGATGAGCGAGTCGATGAGCCCGGGGCCGTCGCCCCCGCGGTTGCGCCGGCGCACGAGGAGCAGGAGGCCGACCATGAGGACGGGGTACACGGCGATGTAGAGGGCGTCGCCGAAGGAGGGGAAGGGGACGGCGGCGTGGAACAGCTTCGGATAGCTGTAGGTGTAGATGTCGCCCAGCCAGAACAGGGCCAGGCCCGCCACGCAGCACCACCAGGCCACGCGAGCCTCCGGACGGTGCGTGCGGACGCCGAAGGCGACGCCGAGCACGCCGTAGAGGCCGAGACCGTTGATGACCGGCCCGCTGCCCTGGAAGGGCGCGACGAAGACGTAGAGACCGCACACGATTGCACCGACCGCCAGATAAACGGCCCAGATGCGCTGCGCGGAGAAGAGGCTGCGCGCCGCGTTCGGAAGCCGGCCGCTCATCGCCGGCCTTCCGCGCGGATCGTTGCAGCGGTGGGTGAGTGTGCGCCGAGAAGCATTAGGCGAGAGATCGGCAGAAAGCCGCCAGTCCTGACCGTCGGGCTATTTTCTGGCCGCAAACGCACGTCTTCTCATCGGTTCTGCGGTGGGGCCGAGCGCAGCTTGAAGCGCTCGGCGACTTCGCCGAGGACAGCGTTCAAATGGTCGACTTGATCGTCGGTGTTGGCCGCGGTGAGCTGAATGCGGAAGCCGACCTCGTCGCGGGGGACGAGCGGGTACACGGCCATGGTCACGTAGATGCCGCGGTCGAAGAGGAGGTTGCCGACGTCGTCGACGCTGTCGGCATCGGCGAGCGGCACCTCGATGATGGGGAAGCCGGACTGGTTGGGTGTGTCGATCCCGAGCTCGCGGATGCGCCCGAGGACGCGGCCCGTGAGGGCGCAGAGGTCGGCGCGGAGAGCGTCGCCGCGCACCTCGTTGACCCGCAGCCCCTCGAGCACGGTGGCGAGGGAGGCCACGGGGGAGGGACCGGAGTAGAGGTACGGCGGGGCGGCCGTCTTCAGGACCTGCTTGATCGCCGTCGGGCAGGCGATGAAGGCGAGCAGCGATGAGTACGCCTTCGAGAAGCCGCCGACCAGGATGACGTTCTCGTAGGTCTCGTCGAGGTGGCGGACGATGCTGTTCCCGCGGACGCCGTAGCCGCAGGGCTCGTCGGGCGCTCGCTCGCCGATGACGCCGAAGCCGTGGGCGTCGTCGACGTAGAGGAGCACGTCGTGCGCGCGGGCGAGCGCGGCGAACGCGGCCAGATCGGGCGGGTTACCCGTCATGCTGTTGACCCCGTCGATGCAGATCATGCCCGGGCGCCGCCACTTGCCTTCGAGGAGCGCCTCGAGCTCGTCGAGGTCCTCGTGGCTAAAGCGCTTGACGGTGGCGCCGCGGGCCTGGGCGATGGCGCAACCGTCGTAGATGGTCTTGTGTGCGCGCGCGTCCAGGAACAGGGTGCCGCCGCCGGCGAGGACCGGGATGACGGACATGTGGATGTGGGTGATGGTCGGCAGGACGAGGCTGTCCTCGGCCCCGAGCAGCTCGGTGAGCTTGGACTCGATCTCCTCGTAGAGGACGGGGCTGCCGAGCAGGCGCGACCAGCTCGGGTGGGTCCCCCACCGGGCGAGATATTCGGGAACGGCCGCGATGATCTCCTGGTCGAGGTCGAGGCCCAGGTAGTTGCAGGATGCGTAATCGGTCAGCCACTGGTCGCCGATGCGGATGTAGCGACCATCGATCTCGTCGATGACGGCGTCGAGCATCCGGTGCGAGTACTGAAGCCGGGCCAGGTCCTCCGTCGTGCGGATCCAGCGCTCGAGCCAGCGGTCGTCGACGCGGCGACCCCAGGGCAGGGCTTTGCGCGGGCGGCGGGGGGCGGGGCCAGTGGCAGGGCCGGGGCCGGGGCCGGGGCCGGGGCCGGGGCCGGGGCCGGGGCCGGGGCCGGGGCCGGGGCCGGGAGAGTCTGGCGTCCTTTCAGGGGACTCGACGCCGGGCGCGGCCGGCGTTTCGCCAGGCGACGCCGCGGCGCGCCCTTGCGAGGCGGTGAACCACCACATCAGCTTTGCCTCCTGGCGACGGCGTGCCATCCGGGCACCACCGGGACGTTCCTGTCCATGGGCGGGCTTATCGACCGGCTTCCGGGGGAATTGAGCGACGGGAGGGCGAACGGCCGGATGGGCGGCGCGTGGGCCAGTGAGCGGTGGGGTGTGCTTACGCCCGTTGCGAGTACCACCTCCCGGTCCGAAGGTCGTGGAAGACAACCTCGTCGCGGCCGCACGTGGTCACCACCTCCCAGTAGCGCCGGCGCAATGGCCGCTCGGTCCACCAGCGATCCTCGAGCAGCCACGACTCGCGCACGGCGTCGATCGCGCGGCCCTCGACGGCCAGAGGACTGCCGTCCTCGGCGGCGCGCACCGCGATCCGGCGGGGAGTGGAGAGCCGGCGCGGTCCGCTCATCGCGTCCACCATCCCATGGCCTGCCGGCGTCCCATCCCAACCTGCCGGCGCCCCATCCCAACCTGCCGGCGCCCCACCCCAACCTGCCGGCGTCCCACCCCAACCTGCCGGCGTCCCACCCCAACCTGCCGGCGTCCCACCGCGAACAGCCGGCGCCCCACCCCAAACTGCGGGTGCCCCATCGCGTACTGCCGGCGCCCCACCCCGAACAGCCGGCGCGGCCCGCTCATGTCTCGAACGGGGTCAGCACGGCGCGCCGCTCGGGGAACCGCGAGGACGGATCGACTTCAAGGACGCGGAGGGCCGCGTCGGCGCCAGCGGCCGCCCGGGCCTGGCGGATCGCCTCGCGCAGCCGCGCGCGACGGGCATCGGCGGGATCCTCGACAAGCGCCCGCTGGTCGCTGACGGGCGGTCCGAAGCGCTCAATGGCCAGGCGGAGCACCTCGGCCGGACTCGGCATCGCGGCCAGCCTGGGTACGAGCGCCAGGCGCATCCGCACGGGATCCGAGAGCGCCTCCCGGAACACCACCCGCTCGCGCCAGGTTCCTCCGCCCTCGACCAGGACGGCCGACAGCACCACTGCCCGCAAGGTACGCGCCCGCCGTTCCCGCCGCGCAAGCAGGCGGTCGATGAGGAGAGAGAGGACGTGCTCGAGCTGGGTGCCCGAGGCCGCCTCGGGCAGCTCGATCGACTCACGCAGGAACTCGCTCGCCGGGCGGGGGCGGAGCGGCCCGTCCCCTCCTCCGGCCAGCTCGTGGGCGAGCAGCCCGGCCGACCCGAAGCGATCGGCCAGTGCGGCGGGGGTCATCGCGGCGAGCTCCCCGAGCGTGCCCACACCCAGCCGCTCGAGAGCCTCTGGCAGCTCGGCCAGGCCCGGCCGGGCCCGGAGCAGGGCGACCGGCATCGGCGCCAGGAACTCGGCCGCCTGTGGACGTGCGCCCGCAACGATGACGGGCCGGCGCACGCGCGCGTTCGTGGCCGCGGCCACGGCGGCGAAGCGCGAGGGCGCCACTCCGAAGCGCGCGGGGACCCTGAGGGCACGACGCGCGACGCCCAGCACCCCCAGGACACGCTCACGTTCGCCCAGGGCGGTCCCGCCATGCAGCCGTAACAACCCCCGCGCCTCGAAGCACACCAGTCCCGGTCGCTCGGGCTCGACAGCCGCGCCGATCGACTCCAGCCGCACGAGCAGCCGCTCCCAGGCGTCGGCCACTCCCGCCGGATCGGGTGGCATCAAGCTCAGCCGTGGGCAGCGGGCCAGTGCCTCGCCGAGCCGCATGCCCGGATGGATGCCAAACGCCTCGGCGGCCAGCGACACCTCTCCCACCTTCTGGACACCCCCCGGCTCGGGCGCCAGCGCCACGGGCTGCGTGAGGAGCTCAGCTCGGTCGCCAGCGGCGATGGTGAGGGCGAAGCGAGGCAGAAGAACGCAGACGACGATTCCGAGCACGAACACATGTTCGCATCAGTGGCGGACGGAAACCACCCGGGGTCGGGGCGGCATCCCCTCGTGTTCGTCCAGGCAACGCCGGGTGGTACGGTGCCGCGCATGGCTCCGCCCAACCCAATCGATCTGGCCGCCTCGAGCGTTCGTACCCTGCGTGCCTTCACGCAGCGGATCCCGCTCGGGGGCGGCGTCATCGCCCCGTCTCTGGCAGGCGTGGTCCGCGGTCGCGCCGTCATGATCACCGGCGCCTCCTCGGGCATCGGCAAGGCGACCGCGCTCCAGATCGGCCGCGCCGGCGGAACCGTCCTGCTTGTCGCACGCCGCGAGGACCAGCTCAACGAGGTCAAGCGCCAGGTCGAGGCGCTCGGCGGAAAGGCCGCCGTACACCGCTGCGACCTGACCGACTTCGACGACATCGACCGGATGGCCGACGAAGCCCTCGAGCAGCACGGGGCCGTGGACATCCTCGTCAACAACGCAGGCCGGTCGATCCGACGCTCGGTCAACCGCGCCTACGACCGCTTTCACGATTACCAGCGCACGATGCAGCTCAACTACTTCGCGCCGGTCAAGCTCATTCTCAAGCTCCTTCCGGTCATGCGCGACCAGGGCTCGGGCCACATCGTGAACATCTCCTCGATCGGGCTCCAGGTCAACACGCCGCGGTTCTCCGCCTACGTCGCCTCCAAGGCAGCGCTCGACGCCTTCTCGCGATCGATCGGACCCGAGGTCATCGATGACGGCGTGCACATCACGACGGTCTACATGCCGCTCGTGCGCACGCCGATGATCGCCCCGACGAAGATCTACGACCGCTTCCCGACGCTCACGCCCGACGAGGCGGCGGACATGATCTGCGAGGCCATCCGCAAGCGCCCCAAGCGCACGGGCACGACGCTCGGGAACATCGGCCAGCTGACCTACGCGATCGCCCCAGGCGCACAGGACCTAATCGTCAACCGCGCGTATCAGCTCTTCCCCGAGGGCGGCTCCGCGGAGAAGGAGACGGCCGAGCAGAAGGCCTTCGCCCGCGCCACGCGCGGCGTCCACTGGTAGACGGCGAATTCGCAAGCGAATTCGCTTGCGAGAACGGCGAATCGCTGCGCGATTCGCCTAGGCCGAGACGCCGGCGTCGTGCATGAGCCGCCCGACCGACACGCCCGTGAGGTGGTCGGCGCGCAGCACGCCGTCGAGCTGATCCATCCGCCAGCGCAACTGCGCGGGACTGCTCAGGCTCAGTTCGATCACCTCGCCGGCGCGCACTGCGCCGAGCGTGTCGTCGTGGTCGTCGATCTTTACCGCGCCGCCGACGAGCCGACCACCGGCCCCGTGGGCGACGAGCCACTGGCCGATGCTCGGTCCATGCGAGGCATAGATGAAGTGCCGCCCGAAGCCGAGCGCGACGAGCAGCCTGCGGAGCTCGTGACGCGCCCCCATCCAGCGCACAAGCCCACCGTTCGGCAGCCTCGGAAGCACCTGATCGCCATAGCTGAGCGGGACCCGTGTGCTCGGCGATCCGGGATCGTTGATGGCGAAGGACACGTGGATGCCCTGTTGCGAGAGCGCGCTGGCGAAGGCCGGGAGCTGCGCAGCCGGGGCATCGATGAGCACGCCGACCTCGGGCCGGGTCGTGCTCACCGCCGTGACCGGCTTCAAGTGCGCGAAGTGCGAGACGAGCTTGTAGGAGGCGCCTGTGGTGAGCGTCCATCCCGCGATGGCGACGAGGACGGCGCTGCTGGCGAAGGCCCGGGCCGCGCGCAGCCGCCACGCGGGCAGCTGGCGCACGCGGCGCTCGTCGACGAGGATCATCGACGCGGTCGACGGCTGCCGGGCGAACGAGGGATCGGGCTCGGGACGGCGCTCGAGCGCCCGCTCCAGCGCGGAGACGATGTCGCCCTGGCGATGTGCGACCTGGGCCAGACCGAAACGCTCGAGCGCCCGGTCGGTGGCCTTGACGTGTCCGTAGCTGAAGCCGTAGGAGATGACCGGGCAGCCGCGGATGATCGCCTCGAGGATGGTCAGGCCGCCGCTCGAGTGCACGAGCGCATCGCTGGCGGCGAGCACGTCGCTCATCCGGTCGGTGAAGCCCATGAGGCGCAGGCGCGGCTCCTCGCCGAAGCGTTTGGCCACGCGCGCCCGGAGCTTGTCGTTGCGCCCGCACAAGCACATGACGATCGCCTCGGGCACCTGGAGCGCGGCTTCAGTCGCGCCCAGCAGATCGCCCACGCCCCAGCCGCCGCCCGAGACCGCGATCACCTTGCCCTCCCCCGGCAGGCTGAGCGCCCGGCGAGCATCGCCGCGCGAGCGCGCCGCCAGGAAGCCGGTCGACGTCGGAGGCTTGGCCCAGATCACGCTGCCCCGGCCGGCGATCTTCTCGACCTCTTCGATCGATTCGGGATGGGTGACGAAATGCCGGTCGATCCCCGGGTGCGCCCAGAAGTGCAGACCCGCCAGGTCGGTGATCGACGAGTAGCAGGGCACGTTGAGCCGGCCACGCCGGCGCAGCTCGCCGAGCACGGCGGTCACACCCGGATACGTCGAGACGATGAGCTCCGGATCGTGGGCGCGGATGAGGCGCATGAGGCCACGACGCCCGAACGCGGTGAGCAGGCGTCGTGAGACCCAGCGGGTCGGCCCGAAGTACATGAAGAGCATGTACTGGAAGTTGAACCACCACGGGACCCAGCGGAACATGAACTGCGAGTTCTCGCGCAGGACGCGTGTGAGCACCGGGCCCATGGCCGGCAGGCCGTTGACGATCGAGATCTGCGCGTCGGGATCCTCATCGCGAAACTCGCGCGCCACCGCCCGCGCCGGAAGATCGTGGCCCTCGCCGATGTCGGCCGAGATGATGAGGATCTGGCGCGGCTTCGATTCCGCGTCGGGCTCGCCGGCCGGGATGATGGCGTGCTCCTCGTCGGCCTGCGCTCTGGCGACCTGTTCGCGGCGCCACTCCACGTAACGTCGCACGCCCTCGGAGAACGGCGTCGCGGCGGTCCAGCCGAGCTCCTCGCGAGCGCGCTCGCTCGAGACGATCTTGCCGCCGAAGTCGCCGGGCCGCGCGGGCGTGTAGGCGATCTCGACATCGCCCATGAGATCGCGGATCGTCTCGGCGATCTGCCTGATCGTGACGTTCTCGTTGCTCGCCAGGTTGTAGACGCGGTTGGTGGCGATCTCGTCGAGACCGCGCGCCACGCCATCGGCGAGATCCTCGACATAGACGAAACGCCGGGACTGGCTTCCGTCGCCGGCCAGCGTGAGCGGCTCGTGGCGCAGCGCCTTGTTGACGAAGGCGGGGATGACCGCAGCCTCGCGAGCCCTGGGGCCATACGGGATCCCGAAGCGGAGGATGGTGAAGTCGATCCCGTAGAGCTCCTGGTAGGCCTTGCAGTACAGCTCGCCGGCAAGCTTCGTGCTCGTGTACAGGTGGCTCGGGGCGGGGAGCAGGGTCTCCTCGTCGACGGACTCCCCGACGCAGTCGGAGTAGACCCAGATCGTGCTCGCGTAGACGAGGCGCTTGACGCCGGCGCGCCGGGCGGCCTCGAGCACCGCCACCGTCCCCCGCGCGTTGACACGCTCGGCGTCCTCGGGAGACGCGTGGACGTCGTTGACGTCGGCCACGGCGGCGAGGTGCGCGACGGCATCACAGCTGTGGAGCGCACGCTCGAGCGCCTCGCGATCCGTGATCGAGCCAAGCACCGTGTCCACCGTTCCCCGGTCGTGCCAGGGCGACGGGCGAAGGTCATAGATGACCGGCTCGTGGCCGCGCGCCCGCAGCTTGTCCACGACGTGCGAGCCGATGAAACCGGAACCGCCTGTGACGAGAACTCTCATGGTTTCCCTTCAGCTTCTTCCGGGACGGTAATACAGCGGTACGCACGAATGGTTGCGAGCAACCCAGTCGGAGTTGGGCAGCTCGACCTCGTGGCCCATGATCCGGTGGCAGGGCTCATCGTAAACACGCCCGGTCGAGCGATCCAGCCAATCGAAGACGATGTACTTGTAGTACCCGGAGACCATCCCGTCGGGCAACTCGAGGCGGCTCGCATGCTGCGGGTCGAGCTCGGTGCGGGCAATCTCGTTCTTGTACTCGACGATCTCCGGCATCCGCTCGGTCTGGAGGACGCCGAGCGCGGCGATGAACTCGCTCATGCGGAAGTTCAGCCCGCGCACCTCGTACGTGGGCTTGCCGTAGTTGCGGAAGGCGCGCGCGAACTCGACGAGCTCGGG
Organism: uncultured Solirubrobacterales bacterium; assembly: GCA_963795525.1. Lineage (GTDB taxonomy): Bacteria > Actinomycetota > Thermoleophilia > Solirubrobacterales > Solirubrobacteraceae > Palsa-465. The sequence goes on along the minus strand of CAWCIA010000003.1, from coordinate 103,008 downwards.
GTGGCGGCTGACCAGCACCCCGCCCTCGCCCGTGGAGATGGTCTTGGTCGCGTACAGCGAGTAGACGCCGGCGTCGCCGTAGGCACCGGGCTTACGGCCGTTCCAGCTCGCACCGTGCGCATGAGCGCAGTCTTCGATCAGGAAGATGCCGTTCTCGGCGCAGTAGCGGGCGATGGGCTCGGAATCGAAGGCAATGTGACCGCCGATGTGCACGAGCATCGCGGCCTTCGGCTTGTGGCGCTCGGCCTTGGCCACGAAGTCCTGAAACGACATACAGAGGTCCTCGCGGTTGCAGTCGACGAACTGCACCTCGGCTCCGGCGTTGATCGCCGCGAGCGGCGTGGCCATGAAGGTATTGGAAGGGCATAGCACCGTCTCGCCGCGAACGCCCGCGAAGTGCAGCGCGGCGAGCGCGCCGCCGCTCCAGCTCGAGAAGGAGACGGCAGGGAGCTCGTTCCAGCGCTCCCAGGCCGTCTCGAACTGCTCGGTCATCGTCGACTCGGTCCACCGGCCCGAGTCGATGACCTGATCGATCAACTCGTGAAAACGACCGCGATCGCGGTCGTCGAAGCCGATGGCAAAGCGGGCGTAGGGTGGCACGGTTTCGTGCGGAGAAGCGGAAGCGGTCATAGATTTCGGCGGCGTGCAGGACGCGCGGATCACGTGCAGCTTCGCCGGCCGGGCGGCAACGATCTCCGCGGTCAGCCCGCCAGTCCTCTCAGGTTCTGTTCAGGATGGCAAGCGTGTCAGACAGCCAGGACGGTATCGAGACGTCGCTGGCCGAGCACCCTGATGATCGCAGGAACGGCCGCAGCGGTGCGTTGATGTGAGTTTCGGGCGCTATAGAAATCCGCGTCGTGCAGGAGGATCACGTCACCGCAGGAGAGGTCTCGGGTGGCCCGCCGGGCGATCCGTTCTGGGGTTGTGAACTTGCGCCAGTCCCTGCCCCAGCGTGACCACAGCAGGGGGCGTAGCCCGGCCTCGCGGGCGGCGCGCAGGCCATTGGCGCTGTAGATCCCGTACGGCGGCCGGTGCAGCACGGGCGCAGCGGCGACCGCATCTTCGATCGCCGCCGTGCCGCGCGCGAGGTCCTCAGCGAGCTCCCGCGCGCCGAGGCGAAGCTGGAGGCGGTGGCGGTCGCCGTGGAGCGCAACGGCGTGGCCGGCGGCGACGATCTCAGCCGCGAGGCCGGGACGACGGCGCACCTGCTCGCCCACGAGGAAGAACGTGGCCCGCGCGCCCGCGCGGGCCAGAGCCTCCAGGACGAGCGGCGTGCCCTCCGGGTGGGGCCCGTCGTCGAAGGTGATGGCGACCCCGTCCAGCGGCAGGGTCCGAGGAAGATCCCAGGCGCGGGCGACCGCGGGAACGACGGGGGCCAGCGCGGGAAGGAGATGGTCGATCACCGGCGCGAGGTTACGATGCGGCGATCGCCGTCGACCTCGACAGCTGGCTTCCGGACCCCGCGATCCGCGTCGCCCACCGCCGCAGGAGCCCGGTGCCGGCGCAGGAGCTGTGGGCCGCGGCCCGGACGGTGCGGCTCCGGGACACCCAGCTCCTCGGCCGGCTCGTGCGCTGGCGCATTCCCGGCACGCCCGTGTCGATCACCTTCGACGAGATGTTCCGGCAGGCGCCGTTCATCGTGCTCGCCGAGGGCGACCAGTCGCTCCTCTCGGGCATCGTGGGCCGGATCTGGACCCTGCGCCGCGACTACCCTGCGCTGAGCGGAGCGGAGGAATTCCACGAGTGGTCGGCCGGCGGCACCGCGCGGGTGATCTTCGCCAGCTGGGCCGAAGCGGCGCCGGACGGGGGTGGCGCGCTGTGCTCCGAGGTCCGGGTCGATGCGGTCGGCCGTCAGGGGCGCCTGGGCCTGGCCGCGGTGCGACCGCTCGTGCGCGGCTTCCACCACCTCATCGGGAGCGACGGGATCGCCGCCGCGGTCCGGAGCGCCGAGCGAACGGGCGCCTGAGCGTCGACTAACGTCGCCCCGATGTCGGAGTTCGCGTCCGAGGTGACGGTCCGCCGGATCCGCTTCGCCAGCGACGAGACCGGCTGGGCGGTGCTCGACGCCCAGACTCCGGAGGGCGGCGCGGTCGTGCTCATCGGCGCCCTTGCGCACCTCGAGGAGCTCGAGCGGGTCGCGGTGCTCGGGACATGGGTCCAGGACAGCCGCTACGGCCGCCAGGTGAAGGTCGCCCAGGCGCTCGCCCTACCGCCGACCGAGGACGCAGCCGTCCTCGCCTACCTGCGCCGCCTGCCCGGCATCGGACCGCGGCGCGCGCAGCGCCTGATCGAGCGCTACGGCGCAGCCGAGACGATCGCCGCCATCGATCGCGACCCGGCGGCGACGTTTGCCGCGGCTGGCCTCGGCGATGCCGCAGCGCGCAAGGCCATCTCCGGCTGGGAGAGTCTGCGGGTTACGCGGCGACTGCATCTCCTGCTCGCCCCGCACGGCCTCGCCCACCTCGTGGCGGCGATCCACGACGCCTTCGGGGACAGCGCCCACCGCGTGGTCACCGAGCGCCCATACAAGCTCACGCAGGTCTTCGGCGTCGGCTTCGCCATCGCCGACCGGATCGCCCGCAGCCTGGGCGCACCCCTCGACGGCCGCGACCGTGCCCGGGCGGGCGTACTCCATCTCCTCGTCGAGGCCGAGCGATCGGGGAACAGCTGCCTACCCGAGCCGGAGCTCGAGCGGGCGCTCACCGAGCTGCTCGGGGAGCCGGCACCGGTGAGCGTGCTCGACGAGTTGGCCGACGACGGCGAGCTCGTGCGCGACGAGGAGTGGATCTATCGGCGGGAGACCGCCGAGCTCGAGCGCGAGCTGGCCGAGCGCGTGCGGGAGCTCATCGACGGCCAGCCCGCGCGGCTGCGCGAGCGCGCCGGCGCCGAGACCGTCGAGCGGCCCGGCGCGCCCGGCGAGCTGACCGACGAGCAGCTGGCCGCCGTGGCCGCCGCCTTCCGCCATCGCCTCTCGCTCATCACCGGCGGGCCCGGAACGGGCAAGACGGCGACCATCCGCGCCATCGTCCAGGACGCAGCCGTGCAGGGCGCGCGCGTGCTGCTCGCGGCGCCGACGGGCCGCGCCGCCGTGCGGATGACCGAGTCCTCAGGGATCCAGGCGGTGACCGTCCACTCGGCGCTGCACTGGATCCCGGGCGAAGGCCCGGTACACGACGAGGACGATCCGCTGAGCTGCGAGCTCCTCATCGTCGACGAGACCTCAATGGCAAACCTCGAGCTCCTCGTCGTGCTGCTCCGAGCTGTGCCCGGGAAGGCGAACGTCGTCCTCGTGGGGGACGCCGACCAGCTCGCACCGGTCGGTGCGGGCAAGCCGTTCGCCGAGCTCGTGAGCGGGGGTATCGTGCCCGCCACGCGGCTCACGCACATCTTCCGCCAGGCCGCGGGGAGCATGATCGTGCAAGGCGCTCACGCCATTCGCCGGGGGCGGCCACCCGAGCTCGTCCCCGGCGAGGGAATGCGCCGCGATCTGTTCCTGATCGAGCGGGCCGACCCAGTGGCCGCCCGCGCCGAGGTCGTCTCGCTCGTGGCCGAGCGCCTTCCGGCCCACTTCGAGGTCGACCCCGTGCGCGACATCCAGGTATTCGCGCCCGTCTACCGAGGGGAACTCGGCATCGACGCGCTCAACGTGGCCCTGCGTGAGGCCCTGAACCCTGACGGCCGGCCCGTCCGCGGAGGTCGCCTGCGGATCGGCGACAAGCTCATGATGACGGGCCGCAACCTCCACGAGCTCGGACTCATGAACGGCACCGTGCTGACGCTGCTCGACGAGGTCTCGGGCAAGGACGACGAGGCCGCGCTCCTGCTCGCGAGTGAGGAGTCCATCTTCCGCGTGCCTCCCGAGGAGTGGGACCGGCTGCGGCCCGGCTACGCGTGCTCGGTCCACCGCGGCCAGGGCATCGAGCTGCCCGTCGCGGTGATCGTCGCCCATCCCGCGGCCGGGGCCTACTTCCTGCGCCGGGAGATGCTCTACACGGCGCTGACGCGTGCGCGGGTTGCCACGGTGATCGTCGGGTCCCGCGAGGTCCTCGCCCGCGCCGCGCGCACGCCCGATACGGACCGCCGCTACAGCGCGCCTCGCCCGAGCCTGACGGGGATACATAAGACGGCGCAGATCGCGGCCCGGCTGACGTCAAGAACTCGGCCGGAGTGCCGATTGCCTGGGTATGAGCGTCACTTCCGCTCCCCCGACGGCCGAGCCCGCGGAATATCCGCGCGGCCTGATCGCGCCGTCCCGCCGAGGGCGCTCGAAGAACATGATCGGCGACATCATCGTCGAGCTCGGCTTCGCCCGCCGCGAAACGGTCGACGAAGCCGTGCGTGCCTCGCGCGAGCAGGGCCGCACGACTGGTCAGCTCCTGATCGAGTCAGGCGCCGTGCGCCCCGATCAGCTGGCCCGCGCCCTGGCTGAGCGCTTCGGCGTCGACTTCATCGACCTCTCGATCTTCGACGTCGACATGGGCGCGGTCAACCTCGTCGGCGGCGATGTCTGCAAGCGCTACCAGGCGGTGCCGGTGGGCTTCATGCCCGACGGCGACCTGCTGCTCGCGACCGCCGACCCGACGAACGTGCTCACGGTCGACGAGATCTCGATGATCACCGGCAAGCGGGTCCATCCCGCCGTCGCCGCGAGCGAGGACATCCTCGCCCTCATCGGGCGCTTGAACCGCCTCGGGGACTCGATCGAGATCGAGGATGCGCACGACGAGGACGAGCCCCTCTCGCTGCAGGACATCTCCGATAACGAGGCGCCGGTCGTCAAGCTCGTCCACCAGATCATCGCCGAGGGGGTCCAGCGGGGCGCGTCCGACATTCACTGCGATCCCGAGATAGGCGACATGCGGGTCATGTTCCGCATCGACGGCGTGCTCATTCCCGCCGCCACCGTGGCCAGGTCCATGGTGGCCGGCCTCGTGTCGCGGATCAAGATCATGGCCAGCCTCAACATCGCCGAGAAGCGCCAGCCCCAGGACGGCCGTCTCGCGCTGATGCTCGAGGGCCGCCGGGTCGACGTCCGCGTCGTGACCTTGCCGCTGGTCAAGGGCGAGGGCGTGGTCATGCGCATCCTCGACAGCGGCGGGCTCATGCGCGACCTCGAGACGCTGGGCATGCAGGACGAGGAGCGCGAGCGTTTCCGCACGGCCATCAGCAAGCCCTACGGTGCGGTGCTCGTCACCGGACCGACCGGCTCGGGCAAATCGACCACGCTGTACGGCGCGCTCGGCGTCGTCAACGACGGCGAGCGCAGCATCATCACGATCGAGGATCCCGTCGAGTCGCAGGTCGCGGGGGTCAAGCAGATGCAGGTGGCCAACAAGGCCGGGGTCACCTTCGCCGCCGGCCTGCGCTCGATGCTCCGCGCCGACCCGGACGTGATCATGGTTGGCGAAATCCGCGATCGGGAGACGGCAGAGATCGCCATCCAGGCCGCGCTGACCGGCCACCTCGTGCTCTCGACCCTGCACACCCGGGACGCGCCGAGCGCGATCACCCGTCTGCTCGACATGGGCGTCGAGCCCTTCATGGTCGCCGCCGCCATCGACTGTGTGGTCGCCCAGCGCCTCGCGCGCATGCTTTGCGATCAGTGCAAGACCCCGGCCAATCTGCCCGCCGAGACCCTGGCCCGCTACGGCCTCGAGGGCGGGGAGCTCTACGAGCCGGTCGGGTGCATCCGCTGCGCCAACAGCGGCTATCGCGGTCGGGTCGGCCTCTATGAGGTCATGCCGATCACCGAAGCGATCCGCACCCTGATGCTCGCGGGCGCCAGCGTCGACGAGATCGCCGCCGCCTCAGAGCGCGCGGGGATGCGGCGCATGCGCGACGACGGCATCCACAAGGTCCGCATGGGCCTCACCACCGTGGCCGAGGTCAGCCGGGTTACGACCGAGGGCTGAGCGCTACTGATCCTCGGGCTCGGCCGTGTCGGGCTCGCCGTAGACCGCGGTCGACCGATCGGCCTCGAGCTCGCCGGAGAAGGCGTCCTGCTCAGGCTGCCCGCGGCCGATGTCATGGCTGGCGTTCTCGATCAGCTCCTGCTCGGCGGCTTCGAAGCCCTCCTGCTCACCGCCGCCGGCCTCGTAGACCGGATCCATCGCGGGATCCCCGGTCTCCGAACGCACCCTCCCACCGATCGCCGCCGCCTCGGCGGCCGCGGCGCTCTCCTGCTGGGCGACGAGATCCTCGTCACTCGCCGGTGCGTCGGCGCCGGGGAGCCCGGCGTCGACCCGCTCGGCACGCTCGATGTCTGAGCCGCCGTCGCGCGGAGGCGTGACCGAGGGCCCGGGGGTTTCGACCGGGGGTGGCGCCAAGGGCACTCCGGCGCGTCCATTGCGTGCGGCCTCACCCTCACCGGTCACGCCCGTCGCCGCCCCGGGCAGGCTCTCCGTCCTGTCCGCAGCGTCTGCGCCGCGGCCGGTCACAGCCGCCCCGGCGATCTGGCCTGCACCCGCGAGTGCCAACGGCAGCCAGGCGCCGGTGCGTGCTCCGCTGCGGCGGAGCAGCACCGCCGCGATGGTCGTGATCGCGCCGGAGAGGCGCAGCACTACATGGGGCTTGGTCGAGATGAAGGCCATGAATTCGTCCTACCCACGTCGCCCGGACACAAGCACGAGCCCCTCGTTATCCTGGCCGAGCCCGCCCCCCGAAGGTCACCGGAGTTGCTCTTGTCTGCTGTTGAGGAGATCCGTATCAAGCTGGAGTCGCGCCTGGGCGCGCTCGAGGAGGAGATCGAGTCCCTGCGCTCTGCCTTGAGCGCGCTCGATGCGCAGGCCGCGTCGGAGAACGCACCTCCGACCGCCGAACCGTCGGAACGTCCGCCGGCCACGGCCAAGAGAACCCGCAGGAGCGCGCGGAACGGCAATGCCCGCAAGCCGCGAGCCACGGCCTCAGCGGAGCTCGAGCAGCTCCTGGCCCAGACCGGCGGCATGAGCGCCGTCGAGCTGGCCCGCCAGACGGGCACGGACTACGGCGAGGTGCTCGCCCGCATCCAGGAGCTCGAGCGCGCGGGCCAGGCGCGCGCCAAGACCTGACCCCGATCGACGAGTCGGCAGCCGGTGCTCAGGACGCCTGGGTGGAGGACGTGCTCAGGACCTGCCCGGTCGCGCTGAGCGCCTGCACCGCCACGTAGGGCGCACTCGCGGTCGTCAGCTCGGTCTCGAACCCCGACTTGGCCGTCGTGCTCACAGGCTTCAGGTCGCCCCGGCTCTGACCGGCCACGACGCGCCAGGAGGCGACGGCGGTGGCGCCGTTCCAGCTGACGTAGATCTGCATGTTCGAGCCACTCTGGCTGACGCTGATCGCGGGTCGCGTGAGCGGGGTGCCGCTCCAGGTCAGCCGGTAGGCCCGGTAACTCGAGTTCAAATCGATGAACTGCCCGTCGAAGACGAGCTTGCCGGATCGCGTGTACTCGCTGAAGTACGGGTACTGGCCCCAGCCGACGAAGTCGTCGCCGTTCGCCATGGGCTGGACGCTGCCCTCGAACTCGGACGAGACCGAGGGCGAGTGGACGTATTGCGCGAGGACCGAGACCGAGTCGGCGGAGAGGCGCAACACGAGCGCCCGCGATGACTTGTGCACCGTGGGCGGCCCGGCGCCGTCGTCGAAGACCGTGAACGTCGTGTCGCGGTTGTCCTCCACGCGGAAGTCATGCTGGAAGACGAACTGCGATCCGGGATCCATGAAGAAGGTCGAGTGCTTGCCTCCGAGGGTCCAGATCGTCCGTCCGGTCCGCTTGTCGATCTTGTAGGCGGCCCAGGTGTTGCGCGCGGAGACGAGGATGGAGCCGTCGGCGTCCGTCTGGATGGTGTTGATGTGAAAGTAGTCGAACGGATGTCCGTTGGTGGCGGGCAGGGACAGATAGGTGTCGGCCAGCGGAACGTGGTCGAGGCTGTCCCATTGGAAGAGGACGAGACCGGTCTTGATGTCGATCTCCTGCACGACCGAGTCGAGCACGATCTCCTGCTTGGGCCCGCGCAGCGAGGTGGTGTCCCAATACACGGGGTAGTAGGCCGTGATGAGGGCGGTCCCGGCCGGGGTGAGCTGGAACTCGTGCAGGTCGGCCGAGAGACCGTTGCCGGCGCGGACGACGGCGATCTGGCGGTACGAGGTGTCGTAGATGACGTCCTCCCCCACCCCGACGCCGGCGCCTTCGTAGCCCTGCCAGAAGGTGAGGACGGGCCGCCCCGCATACCGCTGGACGCGGAAGTCCGAGGCGGTGCTGTCCGCGCGGAGGGGGTGAAACCAGATGAGCCGCCCCTGACCGTCGAGGATCATCGGGCCGCTCTGGAGCGGGCCGGCCTGGTTGGCCAGGAAGATGTCGCCGGCTTGCTCCGCGGTGGAGCTCGTGTTGATCTTCACCGCCGGTGGCTGCAGGTCGGGGCGGGAGCGGAACTGCTGGACATCCCCGCTCACGCGCGAGGCGAGCGGAAGGGGCTGGTTGGGAACCTGTCCCGCCGGAGTGGCGATCGTGAAGTGAAACGACCGCTGACGACGGGCCCCGGCGCCGAGCAGCGCCGAGCTGAGACGGACGGTGACGACCTCGCCGGGAGTGAACGCCCGGTTGGGCAGGAAGCTACCGCCGTCGCCGTCGGAGTCCGCCTCGATCCGGCCATCGTGGACGCCGCTGCGCGACCCGGTGACGGACACTCGCCCCACCTGGCCGATGGGCATGCCGCGGAAGGCGATCTGCGTCTGCGGGGCCGCGACGCGGGCGCCCGGTACGGGGAACACGCTCAGCTCCGGCGGCGGCGAGGAGGAGTTGCCGTCAAACGCGGTCACCACGAAGGCGACGATGAGGCCGACGATGAGGACGATGAGCGCAGCCCCAACGCGCCGCCCGGCGGCGCCGGGCCTATGACGCGGACGACGCACTTCCACAGGTCTGATGTTCTAACGCGCCGGTCATAAGCTCTGTGTAACGCGGACGCCACCACGCCCCGGCGGGGCTCGGCATGGTACCGCGGGTCGCCGAGGGGCACACGCGCCCGTCCCGGTAGGAGCCGTTGAGCTCGAGGATGCGGCCCGGCGACAGGGCCTCGAGGCCCTCCAGCCCCGCGCTGCCGGCGCTGAGCGCCCGCTAGCGCCCGGCGCTCGCGAGCTCGGGCGAGCGGCCCTGCACGGCATCGCGCAGGAGCCCGGCCACGGTCTCGCTCAACCGGATGTAGTCCGCACTGGACACATCGGAGAAGGCGACCCCGATCTTGCCCGGGATCGCGCGCATGCGCGTGGCGCCGCACACGATGGCGTCGCCGTCATCGGGGAGGAAGAGCTCGATCTGCCACGGCCCCTCCCCGAGCTCAGGACGATCGTGCAGCAGCGCGCCGGTCGTGCTGAGGTCGACCGTGGTCGTCTCGGTGGGCTCGGCCGCGGGTGTGGCGACGGGGCGCGCGTGGACGATCGCTTCGAGGTTCACACGCTCGGCCTCGCGCCGCTCGGCGATGCGGCTGAGCCGCTCGGTCGCGGATGCCACGGTGGCCTGGCTGCGTTCGGTCGCCGCGCGCTGGGCCGCCACCGTCTCGTCGATGCGGCGCGTGGCCTGGTCGACCGCGACCAGGGTCTGGCTCGTCTCGTCGATGTGACTGACCATCTCGCCGCTCTGGGCAGTTACGTTGCGGATGTGCTCGAGGACTCGTTCCGCCGCCTGGCCGGCGGTGTGGGCGAGTTGCCCGACCTCCTGGGCGACCACGGCGAAGCCGCGTCCGTGCTCGCCCGCCCGAGCTGCCTCGATGGCGGCGTTGAGCGCGATCAGCCGCGTCTGGTCGGCCACGGCGGAGATCTCGCGTGTGACGGTGGCCGCCGCGTTGGTCGTCTCGCGCAGGGCGAGGCTGCTCTCGACGGCGTCCCCGACCCGGCGGCGGGCGGCCGCGGCGGCGCTGAGCGTGTCGCGGGCGCTCTCCTCGATCGTGTCGCTCGCCTCGGCAAACACCTCGAGCGTGGCCCGAATGCGGTCGAGCGCCTCCCGGGCGTCGCCGGCGCTCGCCCGGCGTCCCTGAGCGCCGGCATGGTCGCGGGCACGTTCGGCCTCGGCGGCGGCGAGGGTGAGGGCGCGCTCGGCCTCGGAGGCGACCTCAGCATGGTGGCGCTCGAGCTCGGCCAGGCGTCCTTGCCACGGCTCGGATGCTCCGGCCTCGGATTGCGCGGCCGCGACGGCCGCGGCCTCGGCTGCGCGGGCGGCGGCCCGGGCCTCGGCCAGGAGAGCTTCGTGGCGCTCTGTCTCCCTTCCGGCCTCGTCGAGCCGGCCGTGGAGCTCCCGGAGCGCCGCGTCGCGATGCATGACCCGCACACGCTGAACGGCGGCCACGATGGCCATCACGACCACACCCGCCAGGAGACCCGCCGACTCGGCACTCACATCAGTCGTTATCGGACGTCGGCGGAGATGGGTTGAGAGCCCGGCCGACGTGGGCGGGCAGCTCAGCCGGCCGGGGCGCGCCGGAGGATCGCGGCGAGCGGCCGGGTGTTGAGCACCTTGGCGCGCGTCGCCCCGCCGCGGCGCGCCGTGGCCACGGAGAAGACCATGTTGCCCAGTCCGCGAACCGAGTGCGCGTCCGTTGAGCAGACGAGCTCGAGGCCGGCGCGAAGGGCGTCGCGCACGTGCTCGCCGCTCAGGTCCAGGCGGTCGGGAAGACCGTTGACCTCGAGCGCCACGTTGTGTTCGAGCGCGAGCTCGAAGGCACGGGTGAGATCGAGGGCGTTCTCCGGCCGCCGGTGGATGTAGCGGCCCGTCGGGTGGCTCAGGCAACTGACGTGAGGGTTGCGCAACGCCGCTTCGACGCGGCGGGTCATCTCGGCCCGGGGCATGCGCTGGCCGCCGTGGACGCTCGCCTGAACCCAGTCGAGCTCGGCCAGGACGGCGTCCGGGAGGTCGAGCTCGCCGTTGGGCAGGATGTCGCATTCGATTCCGCGCAGGACGCGAAAGGGTGCGAGCACTTCGTTGGCGGCGGCGATCTCCTCGCCCTGGCGCCGGACGTCGTCGGGGGTCAGGCCACGGACCGCGCCCACGGCGGGGGTGTGATCGCAGATGGCGAGGTAGTCGTAGCCGCGCTCGCGCGCCGCCCGCCCCATCTCCTCGACGCTCGCCCGTCCGTCCGACCAGGTCGTGTGCGCGTGGAGATCGCCGCGGATGTCCTCGAGCGCCAGCAACTCCGGTGGCTCGCCGCGGAACGGTCGCTCGCGCAACTCGGGCGGGCACCAGGGGACCCCGAGGGCGGCGAAGACTCCGGCTTCGTCAGCCGCTTCGGGCAGTGGTTCGAACGCGCTGACGTAGGCCGAGGAGCCGGTGGCCCGGATGAGAGCTGTGCCGTAGCCCGCCGGGTCGGCGACCACCAGCTCGACGGGCACGCCCTCAATCGTCACCCCGAGCGCCCGGCGCTCCTCTTGCTCGACCACCGTGACGATCTGGGGCAGACCGGCAAAGCGCTCGAGCAGCGGTCCCGGCTCGTGCGCCCGGCAGACGACGGCGAGGCGCCGGCACGAGTCACACCAGCGCCGCGTATCCCCGGCCGGCTCCCCCTCGAGTGCCGCCGCGATAGCCCCGACGAGATCGCGCGCCCGGTTGAGCAGAAGCCCCGAGGACGGACGCGGCTCGTCCTCGCGGTGCAGCGCCTCGCGAAGCCGTGCCTCGGTCTGGGGCCCGATGCCGGGCACGTCGCGCAGCCGACCGTCGGCCGCGGCCTCGCGGAGCTCCTGCGCGGTGTGGACGTCGAGCGCGCGCGCCAGCTGCATCGAGCGCTTGGCCGTAAGGCCGAGGTACCGGCCGAGGCCAATGAGATCGGGCGAGAGCTCGCGTTCGAGTTCGGCCAGCTCGGCGATCTCCCCCGTCTCGATCAGCTCGCCTAGACGGCCGGCGATGCCGGGTCCGATCCCGCGGAGCTCGCGGACCCGCCCGGCGCGAACGAGCTCGGCGATGGGAGCCGGCGTGGCCCGGATCGTGTCGGCCGCTCGCCGGTAGGCGCGCACCGTGTAGGGATTGGCCTCGGCGAGCTCCAGGAGGGTGGCGAACGCCTCCAGGCGGTCGGCGATCTCGGGGTTGCGCACCGGTCGCAGCTCAGGGGTTGCGGACGGCGAACTCCCGCGCGCGGGTGGCCAGCGAGAGCATGAGCCCGAGGAAGCGGTCGAGCGTCTCCGGGTCGAGCGACTCGAGCGGGATCTCGCCGCACACGAACACCTCGCCGACCTGATTCTCGGCGAAGCACACGAGCGGGGCCTGACGATTCCAGTAGAGGAGCTGGTGGGGGTCGATGACGCCCGCTGGGAGCACGGCCGCCTGGGCACTGAGGAACAGACCGCGGATGGCCACGCCGATCTCGAGCCCAAACCCGGCCGCGTCGAGCGTCAGCCCCCATTCGCTGGGCGCGATGTGCCGGACCTCGCTCTCGAGCGAGGACATGAAGTGGGCGACGCGCTCGGCGGCCGGACCCGTCACTCGTCGCGGTTGCCGTTCAGCGACCGCCAGACCCGCTCGGGGGTCATCGGCAGCTCTCGCATGCGCGCGCCGCTCGCCGCGTGCACGGCGTTGGCTACCGCCCCGGCGGCCGCGATGATGGGCGGCTCCCCGACGCCCTTGGCGCCAAACGGCCCTTCGGGCACCGGGACCTCGACGATGCGGGTCTCGATGAAGGGCACGTCGCCGACGCTCGGCAGGGTGTAGTCGACGAGGGTGCCGGTGACGGGCTGGCCCTGGCCGTCGTAGGCCAGCTCCTCCTGCAGGGCCCAGCCGAGGCCCTGGACCGCGCCCCCGTGCATCTGGCCCTGCACGAGCGCCGGGTTGAGCGCGCGCCCGACGTCCTGCGCGACGACGTGCCCGAGCACGCGCACCTTGCCGGTCTCGGGGTCGACGCGGACATGCGAGAGGTGCGCGGCCGCCTGGGGGGCTTGTGCCGGCTGGGCGACGCGGCCGTGCCCTTCCACGGGTGGATGCCGACTCCCGAAGGTGAGCACCTTGCGCGCGAGCTGGGCCATCGGGGTTCCGCTGCCCGGATCACCGCGCGGCCGAACGACCCCGTCGACGACTTCGAGGTCCTCGGGGGCGATCTCGAGCTCGCTCGCCGCGACCTCGAGGAGCCGGGCGCGGGCCTCGAGCGCGGCCTGCTCGACCGCGCGGCCCACGGTGTAGGTGATCTTGCTCCCCCCGCTCGCGCCGGCGTACGGCGCGCTCGACGTGTCGGCGGCCACGACACGGACTGACTCCGGGGCGACCCCGAACGCCTCGGCGGCGATCGCCGCGAACGTCGTCTCGACGCCGGTCATGTCGGCCGTGCCGGTGATGATGGTCAGCCCGCCGTCGGAGTCCATGCGGCATGCCGCGGCGGCCGGCTCGTAGCCGCCCGGCCACCAGCCGAGGGCGAAGCCGACGCCCTCGCCGTCCGGAAGTCCGTCGCGGCCCGCCCACAACGGGTGCTCGCGCAGCGCCTCCAGGACCTGCCGCGCGCCAAACACGGGCATGGCCACACCGGCCGGGTTGAGGTCCCCCTCGGAGACCACGTTGCGGAGCCGCAGCTCGATCGGATCGATCTCGAGCCCGGCCGCGAGCTCGTCCATGAGCGACTCGACGGCGAAGGCCGCCGGGACCGCCGAGGGCGCGCGGTAGGCGCCGAAGGTCGAGCGGTTGGTGGCGACGCCGTAGCAGGAGAGGTCGTGGGCCTGCCAGTTGTAGGGGCCGCTCGAGAGCAGTGCGGCGATCGACTCGATGCCGAACTCGTCCCCCGCGCCGCGGTCGAAGAGAATCCGCGCGCGCACGCCGGTCAGCCGGCCCTGACGGTCGGCGCCGAGCTCGAGGTCGATGAGCTCGGCTCCCACCGGGTTGGCCGCCACCATGTCCTCGCTGCGCGTCAGCGCCAGGCGGACGGGACGTTTGAGGACCCAGGCGACGGCACCCACGAGCGGCTCCAGGAGGATGAGCTTGCCTCCGAACCCCCCGCCCAGAGGCGCGGCTTGGACGCGGATGCGGTCGGGGGTGATCCCGAGGAGTTGGGAGAGCCGGTCGCGGGCGGCGAAGGTCCCCTGCGTCGAGGCGTTGACCACGAGCTCGCCCGTGGAGTCGACCCACGCCGTCACGGTCTGGGTCTCGAGGTAGCCCTGGTGAACCCACGGGGTCCGGAACCTTCCCCGGACGACGACCTCGCTTCCCGCCAGTGCCGCCTCGAGGTCCCCGGCGGCCAGCCGCGCGGTGCCGAGGACGTTGTCGGAGACCGCCTCCTGCGCTCCGCCCTGGCTCGCCACCGCGGCGTGGGCGTCGGCCATGTCCGAGTCCTCCGCCTCGGACGCGGCGTGCACGCGGGCACGTGGCGCCCCCGGGCGCGCCGCCGCCTCGAGATCGAGCACCGGCTCGAGCGGATCGAGCTCGACCGCGACGAGCTCGGCCCCGTCGGCGGCCTCGGCCTCGCTCTGGGCTACGACGATGGCGAGCGGCTGTCCGGCGTAGACGACCTCCTCCCGAGCGAGGGGCTCGAACGACCGGCCCCGACCTGCACCCGCGATCGGCAGATCGGTCGCGGTGAGGACGGCGACGACCCCGGGATGGGCGGCCGCCGCGGCGGTGTCGATCGAAGCGATGGTCGCGTGGGCGTCGTGGGCCAGGACGAGGCGGGCGTGAAGAAGCCCGGGCACCGGGATATCGGCCGCGTAACGCGTCGCGCCGCGTACCTTGGGTCCCGAATCCCGGCGCGGGCTGGCGACACCGATTGCGCTCACAACCAGACCCTAGCGACCCGGCCCGGCCACACGGGCGCTCAGGCGACGGTAAGGACGAGCTTGCCGCGGACGTGGCCGTCTTGGCTCACCCGTTGTGCCTCCGCGGCCTGCTCGAGCGGGAACTCCCTGGCCACGGGTAGGGAGAAGCGGCCGGCCTCGATGAGCGTGCGGATGTCGCGCAAGGCATGGACGGCCCGGCCCGTGCCCAGCCCCCCGCTGAATACCGCGCCCGTGGTCTCGGCGCCGGGATAGTCGGCGATGGTGACGACCTGTCCCGGATCGCCCGTGACCTGAACGAGATCCGGGAGCGCGCCGCCGCCGGCAGCGTCGATCGCGGCGTCGATGCCCTCGGGAGCCAGCGCGCGCAGTCGCTCGGCGAGCCCCTCGCCGTAGGTCGTCGGTTCGGCGCCGAGCGAGCGCAGGTAGTCGTGATTGCCCGGGCTGGCGGTGCCGATCACCCGTGCGCCGCGGGCCCGCGCGATCTGGATGGCGGCCGTGCCGACCGCCCCGGCCGCGCCGTTGACCACGAGCGTCGTGCCCTCACCCACGCCGACGACGTCGAGCGTGCGCACGGCGGTCTCGACGGCGACCGGGAGCGCGGCGGCCTCGACGAACGAGAGCGAGGGCGGAATGGGGGCGTAATCGGCGAGCACGGTGACCTCGGCCGCCCCGGCGCCATCGGCGGCGAAGCCGAACACCTCGTCTCCGGGCGCGATGTCGCGCACGCCCTCGCCGAGCTCGTCGACCACTCCGGCGGCTTCCCGCCCCGTGCCCATGGGCAGATCGCCGCCCATCAGTCCCTCCCGGACTTTCCAGTCGATTGGGTTCACCCCGGCGGCCCGGACCCGGATCCGGACCTGGCCCGGACCTGGATGGGGCTCGGGCACGTCGGCGAGCTCGAGGACCTCCGGCCCTCCGAACTGGTTGAAGCGGATGGCCTTCATGGTCGGTCGGTACCCCTGGTGGTCGGCGTGGTGGGACGCGATCCATTATGCGGATCGCCGGGTGCGGGCTTTGCGCGGGGGGCCGGGGAGGGCGAGGCGGGCGGGCGGGGCGCGGGAGCCGAGGCCCCCGCTCAGCTCGGTGGCCCGTGGACGCGGCCCCCGCTCAGCTCGGTGGCACGTGGACGCGGCGCAGGCCCCGCCAGCGCCCCCCTCCGGCCACCAGGGCCCACACCCCGGGTGGCGCAGAGGGGGTGTGGGCTCTGATGGGTCGATACCGACCACCCTGGCCCGCACCACGCTGCGGACCTCGAGGTGTGGGCTCCCGGGGTCGCCCGAGACCGGCCGGAGTTACCCAAACCGAGGCAAACCGTGCCATCTCTCGGCCACGGTAGGACATTCCCCCACACTCCACTCATGGTGTGCGGTTAGTGTCGCCCGTGCAGCGCACGAAGGGCCACGATCGACACACGCAACGCGGGAGTTGGGGGCATGGCACATCTCAAGCTGGGTAAGCAACCGGCCACAGCGGACACACGCGACCTCATGTTCGCTCGATATGCCACGACGGCACAGCTGCCGACACCGCCGGGCACGTTCGGGCACGAGGACCTCTTCGGCGCCAAGGACTGGGGAATGCTCGGTAACGACGAGTGGGGCGACTGCGCGTGGGCCGGGACAGCCCACGAGACGATGATCCTCACCAAGGAGGGGGGCACCCCGGCGACGTTCACGACCGACGGGGTCCTCAGCGACTACGCCGCGGGCACCGGCTTTGACCCGAACGCCGGGCCCCCCGGGAAGAACTCGACCGACAATGGCTCGAACCTGCGCTCGGTCTTGAAGTACCGGGCCAAGACGGGCGTGCTCGACGCGAACAACCAGCGCCACAAGATCGGCGCGTTCGTCAAGCTCGACCAGTCGAACCTGACCGAGGTCCTCCAGGCCGCCTACATCTTCCAGGCGGTGGGAATCGGCATCCGGTTCCCGAGCTCGGCCATGGCCCAGTTCAACGCCGGGCAACCGTGGGACGTCGTCTCCGGCGCCACGGTGGAGGGCGGTCACTACGTGCCGCTCGTCGGCAAGAACGGCAACCTCCAAGTCGTCACCTGGGGCGCGCTCCAGCCGATGACCCCGGCCTTCTTCGCCCAATACTGCGACGAGGCCTGGGCCTACATCTCAAGCGAAGACCTGAACGGCGGACGCGTCGATCCCGAGGGCTTCGACATCGCCCAGCTCAATGCCGACTTGACTGCGGTCCATAAGCAATAGGGACGGGCCAGATGCCGGGCCGGCCCGCGCTCCGCGGGTCGGCCCGGGCCGACCCGGTTCGACCCGGTTCGACCCGGTTCGACCCGCCGCTATTGGAGGTAGCGCTCGACCGTATCGGCGTCGCGCAGGTGCGCCTCGCCGGGATCGGCCCCCGCGTCGCGCAGCGCGCGCCGCTGGCGCAACAGATCCCAGCAGCGGTCGAGCTCGACCTCGACGGTTCGGAGCCGGTCGTGGTCGGTCTCGAGCGCCTCGGCGTTCTGGCTGTCCGATTCCTCGCGGGTCCGGAGCGCGTGCTCCTCTTCGACCAGGCGCTCGATCCGGGCAGCAATGCTCTCGTCACTCATGGAGCAGATCGTAGAGCGGTCGGAGCCGCCGGCAGCGTGGAGCCGCGCCACCTCACTCCAGCCACTCCGTCTCAAATGTCGGGCTGGCGTGGATGCACACAAGCCGACAGGCACCCGGACCGTCGTTTTGGAACTTGTGGGCTGCCTGCGCCGGAGCGATGACGATGTCCCCGGGCCCCACGACGAGCTGGTCCTCATCGAGTTGGAAGGTCAGGTTCCCCTCCTCCACCACCCAGGTCTCGTCGTAGGGATGACGGTGCAGCCGCGGCCCATGGCCGGGTTCGCTGTGGTCGAAGATGAGCGACACGGTGGCGCCGTGATCGGCGCCCCTGAGGTGGCCGCCCTCGAGCGTGCTCGCATTGATGACCATCGTCTCTCCTCTCGGACGGGTGATTGTGTAACAGGAAAATTAGAGTAGTACTAGATTTTTTGTGAGCCCAATCTGCTTGAAGGCGTGATCGCGGGCCGCGGACGTTCGAGCGCCGCGGACCAGGCTCCGGCCGGCTCGCCGAGGCTCAGCCTCGGCGGGTGGCGACGAAGCGTGCCCCGACCGCAGGCAGCCGTCCGTCCGCGATCAGCTCGACCTCGATCTCGCGCAGGCTGGGCCGGAGCTCCCAGCGATGCAGGTAGGGCCCCGGGACCGCAGAGCCAACGTCGAAGTACGGCCGCAGCGCGGCGCTGACGGTGTCGAGCGGATGGATATGCGCACGCAGCGTGTCGAGGATCGCCGAGGGATCGCCATTCAACAGTGCCTCCGGCGCGCCCAGGCTGCGCCGCTGGGCGAGCCACCACTCGATCGCGCGCATGTCGTAGCGGTCGAGATCGAGCTCGTCGACGACGAGTTTGGCCCCGGGGGGGACGAGCGTGGCAAGGTGGGCGCACGACTCCTCGAGCGGATCGATGTGGTGCAGGGAGACGATCGCGACGGCAGCATCGAAGGCCCCGTCGACCTCGAGCAGCGGGAGTCGCTCCACCCCCGTCCCCACCTCGGCCGACGGGTCGATCGCGGTCACGGAATAGCCGGCGGCGCCGAGCTCGGCGGCGAGCTCGCCCCGCCCCGCACCGATCTCGAGGATGCGACAGGGCGGCGGCGGGAGCGATGACCTCACGAAGGCCACCAGGTCGCGAGTCAGCATCCCGTGAAAGCTAGAGGCTTCTCCTCGTGCTCGCGCGGCAGTCGGCCTGGCCGCTGGCCGTGCGGCCGTGCGGCCGTGCGGCCGTGCGGCCGTCGGCCTAGCCGAGGGACTCCACAGGCTGCTCGCCGACCGCCTCGGGGGCCATCTGCGTGGCCTGCTGTGCCCACTCGCGCAGGCGAAACCGCTGCACCTTGCCGG
The DNA here is from genome assembly GCA_963795525.1 of uncultured Solirubrobacterales bacterium. Lineage (GTDB taxonomy): Bacteria > Actinomycetota > Thermoleophilia > Solirubrobacterales > Solirubrobacteraceae > Palsa-465. The sequence continues at coordinate 84,411 of CAWCIA010000003.1, read as the reverse complement.
TCAGGGTGCGCGGGAGCTCGTCGACGAAGGTGACGAGATGGGGGTACTCGTAGCGTCGCATGCGTGCCTTGCACCAGGCGCGTAGCTCGTCGGCCAGGCGGTCGTCGCCCTGCTCCCCGTCGCACTGCACGTAGGCGGCGATGCGCGTCGCGTCCTCGATCTGCACGCCGACGACCCCGATCCCGCTCACTCGCGGGTGCTCCATGAGGACGTGCTCCATGTCGACCGGCGACACCCACAGCCCGCCCACCTTCAGCATGTCATCGACGCGGCCGACGTAGCTATACGCGCCGTCTTCGCGCCGCGCGTACCGGTCGCCGGTGGCGAACCAGTCGCCGACCATCGAGGCCTTCGTCTTCTCATGCTGGTGCCAGTAGAACGCCGCGCACGAGTCCCCCCGTACCTGGAGCGCGCCGGTGGCCGGACCCTCGAGCACCGCCCCGCCGTCGTCGACCAGCCGCAGCTCATACCCCGGCACCGGCCACCCGGTCGTGCCCGGCTCGAGCCGGCCGGGACGGTTCGAGCAGTAGATGTGGAGCATCTCCGTCGAGCCGATCCCGTCCACGATGTCGAGGCCGAAGCGCGTCCGCCAGCGCGCGATCGTGTCGGGCGGCAGCGGCTCGGCGGCCGACACGCAGAACCGCACGGACGCCAGCGCTCCGTCCGCCGCGGGGTCGCGCACGAGCGCACCGAAGAGCGCCGGGACGGAGAAAAAGACGCTCGGGCGGTGCCGGCGGAGAATCGACAGGATCGGCTCGGGCTTGCTCGGACCCGACATGAGAACCGCCGTCGCGCCGGCCCAGAACGGGAACGATAGGCCGTTGCCCAGCCCGTAGGCATGAAACAGCTTCGTGGTCGAAAACGTGATGTCGTCGGGGCGCAGCCCCAGGACCTGCTCGGAGTAGTTCCGGCAGGTGACCTCGATGTCGTGGTGCAGGTGGACAACGCCCTTGGGCTTGCCCGTCGAGCCCGAGCTGTAGAGCCAGAAGGCCATGTCGTCGCGGTGCGTGGCCGCGGCATCGAGCTCGTCCGGCTGACCGGCCAGGCCGCCGTCAAGCTCGGTGACGTCCGGGCCGTCTCCCCCGCGCGCCAACCAGCGCAGCGACCGGCTGGTCAGCGCGGCGCGCAGCCGCTCGAGCATCGGCCCGTCGGTCACGACGAACCGGGCGTAGGAGTCCTCCACGAAGTGCCGGAAGTTGTCGTCCTTGTCGAGTGGGCTGACCGGGACGGGGACGGCCCCGATGCGCATCGCCCCGAGAAACACGATCGGGAACACGGTCGTGTCGTCGAGCACGAGCAGCACGCGCTCCTCCCGGCGCACCCCGAGCTCGCGCAGCAGGTTGCCCGCGCGGTTGATCTGCCGGCGCAGCTCGTCGTAGGTGAGCGCCCCGTCGACCGCGAGAACCGCAAGCGCATCGCCGCGCGCCGCGTCGACTTGGCGCTCGACGAGGTTGGACGCGTTGCTGCGGTCCGGTCCGGCCACCGAGACAACACTACGCCATCGCGTCCGTCAGTCAAGTGTCATACGTCAGCGCCATCATGCGGCGCTCAGGCGGCCTGCGCACGGTCCGGGTCGACGCTCGCCTCGAACTCCTCGAAGTACGCCCGCGCTCCCTCCTCCCAGCGCGTGTGACGCTCGACGAAGAGCCGGTGCGCACGAGCCCGGGGCCAGCGTGCGGGCAGGACAGCGGCCGGAAGCTCGGGGTCGAGGAAGGGGAATCTCCGCCAGGCGTGGACGAGCAGCGTCTGCAGCCGGAAGCACGCCTCGGGGCTCGATGCGCGGACCCGGGCGAAGTCGTCGATGAACGTGCGGTAATGACGGGCGACCCCGTCGAGGTCCCACGCCCCGGCGACAAGCCGGCGGGGGTCCCCGAGGCCGCCAAGCTCGGCCACGAACGAGCTCGCCTCGGCGGCGGGCTCCTCGGTGATCGCGCTCGTGAGCTCGCTCTCGCGCTCGACGTGCGGAGTCAGCCACACGCCGCCGCCAAGTGACCCGAGGCCGGCCCAGGCGAGCCGCGAGCGCAATTGGTGGCGGACCTCGCGCCGGTGCTCGGGCACACGCAGGACGACGATGAGCCAGCGCCCGTCCCACTCCCACGGATCGCCGAAGGAGTAGATCCGCTCGGCGCCGGTGCGCAGGAGCACGGCCGTGCCCTCGCTGAGCGACATCCGCGTACGGCGGCCGCGGCGCTCGCTGCGCAGCCAGCCATCGCGCGTGCTGCGCGCCAGCGCCTGGCGCGCGGCGTGCTGGGTGTAGCCGAGCGACACGAGCGCGGCCACGAGGCTCTCCTGCCAGACGCTGCCCGAGCGCGGGAGCACGTACTCGCCGAGCACGGTCAGAAGCAGCGAGCGGGCCGCCGGAGCTCCCACCGATCGTCTGCGCAGCTGCTCGTCCATGGGCGCGCGGACAGTAGCCGCTCAGGGGGACGCCGGCTCCGGCGCCTGCGCCGTCCCGGCGAGGTCGTCTCGCAGGGCCTCGAAGTAGCTGAGACAGTCGCGGCAGCGCAGCTGGCTGGTGATGAGCTGCCCACCCCAGGCCGAGACGAGCTCGACGCGGTCGGAGTCGCAGAAGGGGCAGGCCGGGAGCTCGCCCCTCATTGGCGGCGCCCCTCAGCCCATCTCGACCAATCGCGCGGCTCGGCGAGCTCGAGCTCCTGACCGGCCGCGCGCAGGAGATCCTGAAGCCAGTCGCGAACCTGGGCCCGGATCCGTGACGGAGAGCTGCTCACCATCCCCCGCTCCATCGCCTCGCGGTAGCCGGCGTGATCGTCAGGGCCCGGCCAGCGCGCCGCCTGCTCCCAGGTCTCCTCGATGCGCTGGAGCAGGAGCTCGAGATCCCGCCCGCCGGCCCGGCAGATGCGCCTGAGCCAGGCCTCGGCGTGGATGCGGTGCGCCCCCTCCTCCTGGAGGATCTTGCGAGCGCGCTGCCCGAGCGCCTCGAGCGAGCTGTCGCGGGCGCCCGCGACGAACGTGGTGAGGATCCCGTCGACGACGAGGTTCGCAGCGATGAAGGCGGCCCAGTCCGGCAACTCATGCGCGATCACGGCCATGGGATGGCCGGCCTCGAGCCCGTCGTCCTCGCGCTGCACCCCGAGCTTGGCCAGGACGGGATAGGTCGCGCGGGCGTGACCGAGCTCGTCCTGGGCCATGGCGGCGGCAGCCACGGCCGATTCGATCGTCGGCGCGCTCACCGCCCACTCCCCGTAGCGGCGCCCGAGCGCACCCTTGTTGTCGGCGAGCGAGCCGATGAGGGAGATCATGGTCACGCTCGCCGCCTCGACGGCGCTCAGCGAGGTGCTCATGCCCGGATCGCCTCCCTGATCGCGCTGCGGGGCACGAGGATCATGTGCACCCACGGCTGCTCGTCGTAGATGGCCCGCGCGGAGACGAGCGCGAGATCCTCGTCGTCCTCCGCGATCGTCCCCACGTGGTGCAGGGGCTCGACGTACGCCTGGCGGGCGAACACCTCCCAGACGGTCTCGTGCTCGCGGCTCATACGGCGATTCCCAGGGAGCGCATCGTCGCCCGGGCGTCTCCGCGCAGGCGGTCCTTCGTCCACACCGGGTCCCACACGACCTCGATCTCGACGGCGTCGACGTCCCGGTCGCGCAGGAGCGCCTCGCGGATGTCGTCCTGGATGAAGTCCATGGCCGGGCAGCCCATGGCGGTGAAGGTGATCTCGAGCTGCGCCCGGCGCGCGGCGGGCGCATAGGCCAGCGACACGATCAGCCCCATCCCGACGACGGACACCGGGATCTCGGGATCGTTGACCTCGCGCAACGCCTCCCACAGCCGGGCCTCGACCTCCTGGGCCGGGGTTCGGACGAGCGTGCTCATGCCGACCGCCGCAGGGACGTCGTCTGGTATCCGCGCTGGAGCGTGCGGACGTAATCGTGGTTCATCGGACCCCGGGCCCGCCAGCGCACGATCACGTCATCCCACTCGATCGCGCCGTCGTCGAGGTGCCACTCGCGCCGCTCGGCGTCGAACCGGGCCGGGAACGGGCAGTCGATGACGTAGCGCTCCCGCGCGGCGTCGAAATGGGCCGGCACCACGATGCCGATGTCCTCCATGAAGGGCACCACCGCGCTCATCCAGGCCTGGCGCAGCTCGTCGTTGGTCTTGCCCTTGAAGCCGTAGTCGAGCTGCTCGGAGTGCCTCTTGCGCGTGTCCGGGAGGCCGAACCACTCGAGGGTGAGGATGAACATCCAATCGACCGCTGCTTGGACCTGCGCCCTGCCCTCGCGCTCCTTCGTGAGCTTCTTCAGCCAGGTTCGCCCGTGCCGAAGATGGAAGGTCTCCTCCTTGTCGACCTTGGCCAACGCCCGCTTCCAGGGCCCGAAAGTGCTCGACTGGTACACGTCGGAGAGCAGGACGAACCCGGCCTGGTCGTACATCGCGTTGGCGCACACGAGCTCGACCCACGAGTTGAGCGGGATATCGAAGGCGTAGGGATACTTGAACTGCTCGGCCGGGCGCTCGTAGACCAGCCAGTCGGTGTCCACGCCGAGGTCGGCCAGCAGGCGGTAGCCGATGTGCGCGTGCGCAAGCTCGTCCTGGATGATGGACATGGCCGAGCCGAAGTTGTTGAGCGCGGGCGCGTGCTGAGCCGCCCGGAGGTAGCTGGGGGCGCTCACGAACTCGGTGTCGGCCGACACGGTGAGGATGCGGCGGATCCCCTCGAGGTACTTCGGGGACATGTGCTGCAGACCCTCCACGAGCTTGCCCGCAGCCAGGTGCTCGTGCACCTCTCCTTCGGTGAGCGAGGCGAGTTCTTCGAGCGGTCGAGCGACCACGGCAGCCTTTCTGAGATGTGACACTTGACTTACGGTCGCCAGCGTATAGTCTCTCGATCGTGAGGTCAAGCGAATCCCTGCGGGGCTGATGGCCATCCTCCTCGAGCTCGACGGTGTCTCCCCCACCATCGGCGAGGACGTGTTCCTCGCTCCGACGGCGGTGCTCGTCGGCGACGTCCGGGTCGGGGACCGCGCGAGCGTCTGGTTCGGCGCCGTCCTGCGTGGCGATTCCTCCACGATCGAGATCGGCGAGGAGACCTCGGTTCAGGACAACGCGGTCATCCACTGCGCCGAGCAGCTCCCGACGCGCGTGGGCGCGCGCGTGACGGTAGGACACGGCGCCCTGCTCGAGGGGTGCGTGATCGAGGACGGAGCGCTCATCGGCATGGGCGCGATCGTGCTCCAGCATGCCCGGGTGGGCAGCGGCGCCCTCGTGGCGGCCGGATCAGTGGTGCCCGAGCGGGCACAGATCGCCCCCGGCGTGCTCGCTGCGGGAGTCCCGGCCGCGGAGAAGAAGCGCCTGTCCGGGTCGGCGCTGCGCTGGACCGAGTCGGCGGCCACCGAGTATCAGGAATACCGCCGGCGGTATATCGATGCCATGGCGGCGGATTTCCCCGCCCATGAACGCGACTAGGAGGCACCTGTGCCCGAGATGCTGATCGGAGGCGAGTGGCGCGCGGCCCGAGCCCAGGAGGAGATCGAGGTCGTCAATCCGGCCACCGAGGCGGTGCTCGGCACCGTGCCCGCAGCGAGTGCCGAGGACGTCGAGCTCGCCGTGGCCACGGCCAGGCGCGCGTTCGGGGCGTGGTCGCACACCGACGTCGAGAAGCGAGCGGCCATCCTCGCCACGGCGGCCGAGCTGATTCACGAGCACGCCAAGGACCTCGCTTCGACGCTCACCTCCGAGCAGGGCAAGCCGCTCGCCGAGGCCATGGGCGAGGTCACCCACCTGGCCCACGGCGTGCGCTACTACGCCGAGGCGGCGACCAAGGTCCGCGGCGCCTACCAGGAGCTCCCCTCGACCCTCGGTCCGGCCTACGGCATGGTGATCCGCCGCCCGATGGGCGTCTGCGCCGCGATCACCCCCTACAACTTCCCCCTCACCCTCCTCGGCACCAAGGTCGCCCCGGCCCTGGCGTCGGGCAACACCGTGGTGGCCAAGCCCGCGGCCACCACGCCGCTGGCCACGCTCGAGGTCGCGCGCCTCTTCTCCGAGGCGGGCGTCCCGGACGGCGTCCTCAACGTGCTCACGGGCCGAGGGTCGGTCATCGGCGACGCGCTCGTCTCGCATCCCGACGTGCGCCGCGTCGCCTTCACCGGCTCGACCGCGGTGGGGCGCCGGGTGGCCGGACTCGCTGGGCCCGACCTCAAGCGGGTCTCACTCGAGCTCGGCGGCTCGGACCCGGTGATCGTGTGCGCCGACGCCGACGTCGACGCTGCGGTCAAGGCGGTCATCATCGGCCGCTACTGGAACGCGGGGCAGGCGTGCCTCGGCTGCAAGCGAGTCTTCGTGCACGACGCCGTCTACGACGCCTTCGTGTCGCAGCTCGTCGAGCGCGTGGGGCGCTACGAGCCGGGTGATGGGACCGTCAAGGCCGAGAAGCCGAAGCTCCGCATGGGCCCGATCCACACGCGCGCCGGACGCGACGAGCTGCTCGAGCAGATCGAGCACGGCGTCGGCGCCGGGGGCGAGCTGCTCATCGGCGGCGGCACCGGGACGAGCTCGAAGGGGTACTTCCTCGAGCCCGCGATCGTCGCCGAGCCGGGCGAGGGATCGCGCCTCATGCAGGAGGAGGTGTTCGGACCAGTCCTCCCCGTCCTGCGCTTCAGCGACTTCGACGACGCCATCGCCCGGGCCAACGCGACGCCCTACGGGCTCGGCTCCTCGATCTGGACGCACGATGCCCGGCTCATCCACCGGGCGGCCCAGGACATCGAGGCGGGCATGACCTGGGTCAACCAGATCCACTACGGCTACGACGAGCTCCCGTTCGGCGGCGTCAAGGCGTCGGGCTTGGGCAAGGAGCACGGGCTCGAGGCCCTCGACTCCTACGTCGAGCTCAAGTCGGTCGTCATGGGAGGACTGTCCTGATGGCGGTCACCTTCGACACCCACCACGGCGTCGGCTCGATCACGCTCGAGCACCCGCCTGCCAACTCCTACGACCGTGACGTGATGGCGGAGTTCGGCGCCGCCGTCGACGATGCCATCGACTCCGGGGTGCGCGCGGTGATCGTCCGCAGCGCCTCGGAGAAGTTCTTCTCGGCCGGCGCCGACGTGAAGAAGTTCCTCGCCGGCGACGTCGAGGCGAACATGGAGATGATCGCCATCAGCCAGGCGGCGTTTCGCCGCATGGCCGCGGCTCGGGCTGTGTTCATCGCCCACATCGGCGGCCATGCACTCGGCGGCGGCCTCGAGATCGCCCTCGCCTGCGACGTCCGGCTCGCCAGCGCGGGCGACTACAAGCTGGGGACCCCCGAAGTCACCCTCGGCCTTCTCCCGGGCAACGGCGGCACACAGCGACTGACCCGCCTGCTCGGCCCCTCCCGGGCCATGGACCTGCTGCTCACCGGGCGCACGTTCTCGCCCGTCGAGGCCCACGAGTGGGGACTCGTCTCCGCGCTGTACGACCCCGTGGAGGCCGACGACCGCGTGCGCGCCTACGCCTTGCGCTTGGCCTCCGGGCCGGCGCTGGCCATGGCGGCGATCAAGCGGTGCGTCCACGAGGGCGGGCAGCTGCCGCTGGACGAGGGACTGGCGCTCGAAGCCGAGCTCGTCGAGGAGCTCTTCCGCTCTCAGGACGCCCGCGAGGGCCTGCACGCCTTCGTTGAGAAGCGCGACCCGGAGTTCGTCGGGGGATGACCACCGAGACGCTGTATGCGGGCGCCTTCGTGTCGGGCGCCGAGCACGTAAACGGTGGCGAGCCTCTCCCGGTCGTCAATCCCGGGACCGGCGAGGTCTTCGCCGAGGTGCCGCTGGGCACGGCGGCGGACGTCGACGCCGCGGTGCACGCCGCCCGGTCCGCGTTGGCCGAGTGGTCGGCCCTGGCGGTGAGCAAGCGGGGCGAGATCCTCGGCCGCGCCGCGCATCACGTCGAGACCCACGTCGAGGAGCTGGTTCCGCTGCTCACGCGCGAGCAGGGCAAGACGCTGCGCGACTCGCGGATCGAGATCACCAAGGCGATCGACACGCTCATGCACTACGTGGGCCTGTCCAAGTCCCTGCGCGGTGCGCACACCCCAGGGCTCGACCCCGGCGTGGACGGCTATGTGCTCCGCCGCCCGCTCGGCGTGGTCGGCGCGATCGTGCCCTGGAACTTCCCCACCACCCTGCTCGCTAACAAGCTCGCCCCGGCGCTTGTGGCCGGCAACACGGTTGTGGCCAAGCCGGCGGGCACGACACCGCTCACCACGCTGCGCTTCTGCGAGCTTCTGTGCCAGGGTGGGCTGCCGGCGGGGGTGTTCAACGTCGTCACGGGAAGCGGCTCGATGACCGGGAGCGCCCTCGTCACCCATCCCGACGTTCGCAAGATCGCCTTCACCGGCTCGACGCCGGTGGGCGAGCAGATCATGGCGCTGGCCGCGCGCGGGACCAAGCGCGTGACCCTCGAGCTCGGCGGCTCCGACCCGATGATCATCTGCGACGACGCCGACCTCGATGCGGCCGCGAGCGCGGCGTCGATGGGCCGCTTCTACAACTGCGGGCAGGCCTGCCTGGCCGTCAAGCGCGTCTATGTCTTCGAGACCGTGGCCGACCAGGTCATCGAGCAGATCACCGCCAAGGCGGCCCGGCTGAAGGTCGGCCGGGGCGAGGTCAAGGGCTCGCAGATGGGGCCGCTGCACACGGCGGCCCAGCGCGACGAGGTGGCGGGACAGGTGGACCGGTCCCTCGCGCGGGGCGGCCGGCTCGCGGTCGGCGGCGGGCCGCCTTCCGATCCGGAGCTCGCTGACGGCTTCTTCTACCTGCCGACCGTAGTCGTCGACCCGCCGCACGATTGCCCGATGGCGACGGAGGAGGTGTTCGGCCCGGCCCTCCCGATCTGGCGGGTGCGAGATCTCGACGAGGCGATCGCACGAGCCAACGCCTCACAGTTCGGGCTCGGCTCCTCAGTGTGGACGCGGGACCTTGGGCGGGCGCGCCAGGCCGCCGAGCGCATCGAGGCGGGCTACACGTGGATCAACTCGCGCACCAAGGTCTACGACGAGCTCCCCTTCGGCGGCTGGAAGTCAAGCGGCTATGGCAAGGAGCACGGCGAGGAGGCGTTCGACTTCTACACGGAGACGAAGTCGGTGGTCATGGGTAGCGCGTGAGCGCGCTGGGCCTCGAGGTCCTCGACCTGCCCGGCCGCTGCGCGGACACGCCGCTTGTGCTGTTGCACGAGGGCCTCGGCGCGGTCAGCCTGTGGAAGAGCTTTCCCGATGATCTGGCCGCGAGGACGGGACGGCGCGTGATCGCGTTCTCGCGCCATGGCCACGGCGAGTCGGGCCCTCCGCCGCGGCCGCGCACCCCGACCTTCCACTACGAGGAGGCGGCCGAGGTGCTTCCGGCGCTGTTCGAGGAGCTCGGGGTTCGGGAGCCCGTCCTCGTCGGCCACAGCGACGGCGGCTCGATCGCCCTCATCTACGCGGCCCGGTTCCCGGTGCGCGCGCTCGTGCTCCTGGCGCCCCACGTGTTCGTCGAGGAGATGACCCTGGCCGCCATCCGTGACACGCGGGTGGAGTACCTCGAGGGCGATCTCCGCGAGCGTATGTCGCGTCGCCATGCCGATCCCGACGCCGCCTTCTGGGGCTGGTGCGACGTCTGGCTCGACCCCGCGTTTCGTTCCTGGAACCTGGAGCGCGAAGTGGGACAGGTGGGCGTGCCCATTCTCCTGGTGCAGGGTTCGGAGGACCCGTACGGGTCGCTCGAGCAGCTCGACCGCATCACTTGTCGGGCGCGCGCGCCCGTGCGGCGGGTCATCGTGAGCGGCGGCCACAGCCCTCATCGCGAGCATGGGCAGCGCTTGGTGGCGGAAATCGCGCGGTTCGTCGCTCGGGTCGGCTAGCCGGACGGGACCGACGCGCCGGTGCCGCGAACGGGCGCCGCGTGGCCCCCATCGCGCGCGGACGCGCCCGGCGCACCCGTCGCCCCCGAACCTTGGCGCTCAGGGGACCGTGGCGGTACCCAAAGCGCCTGAGTTCGAGGTCGTGCGGTCAGACCGCGGGCGCGGGCAAACTCAGCCCGCGGCCACCGGCACCGCGTCGCCGTCGCCCGGGCGCGCACCGGAGGCGGCCCGGGCGAGCGAGCGGCTCTCGCGCGAGGAGATGAGCACGAGGGCGAGCACGGCTCCGGTGAGGGCGAAAGCCGCTCCGACCATGAAGGCCCGGTCGAAGCCCTTGGTCAGCGCGAAGGCAAGCGGATGGCCCCCGCTGGTCAGCACTGCGTGGCTGCGGCTGTTGGCCACGCTGGCGAGCAGCGCCAGTCCGAGCGCACCACCGACCTGCTGGGCCGTGTTGACGAGCCCGGAGGCAAGTCCGGCCTCGTGCGGGCGCGTGCCCGTCATCGCGGCGATCGTCACCGACACGAACGACAGGCCGAGCCCGACCGCGGCCAGGAGTGAGGGTCCGAGCACGTTGGCGGCAAACGACCCGCCACTCGACGGCACGCGCGAGAACCAGAGCAGCGCGGCCGCGATGAGCAGGAGCCCGGAGATCAGCACCGGCTTGAAGCCGATGCGCGTGACCGCCACGGACGCAGTGCCGGCGGCCAGGATGATCCCGATGGCCAACGGCAGGTAGGAGAGCCCGGCCTTCAGGGCGGAGTAGTGGAGCACCTGCTGCATATACAGCGAGATGAAGAAGAACATCGAGAAGAGCGACATGCCGATGAGCAGCGCGACCGTGTCCGCGCCGCGCAGCGTCCGCAGCCGGAAGATCGAGAACGGCATGAGGGGTGAGCGCTGCCGCGACTCGATGATCAGGAAGGCGACGAGCAGCGCGGCCGCCCCGGCCAGCCGGCCGAGCGTGGTCGCGGAGCCCCAGCCCACGTTGACCGCGTCCACGAGCGTGTACACGAGGAGGGCGAGTCCCGCCGTGGCGGTGAAGGCGCCCGGGAGGTCGAAGGCTCGCGACTCCGCCTCGACGCGGCTCTCACGGATGAGGCGCGGGGCCAACAGCGCGCAGGTCAGCCCGATGGGCACGTTGACGAAGAGCACCCACCGCCAGCTCAGGCCGGTGGTGAGAATCCCGCCGAGCAGCACCCCCGCCGCTCCGCCGGCGCCCGCCACCGCACCCCAGACACCGAGGGCCCGGTTGCGCTCGGCACCCTCGGAGAAGGTCGTGGTGATGATCGAGAGCGCCGCGGGCGAAACGATCGCGCCCCCCAGCCCCTGGGCGGCGCGGGCGGCGATCAGCCACGACTCGGACTGCGCGATGCCGCCCGCGAACGACGCGAGCGAGAAGAGCACGAGGCCGCTCATGAACATGCGGCGGCGCCCGACGAGGTCGGCCAGGCGGCCGCCCAGGAGCAGGAAACCCCCGAACGTCAGGGTGTAGGCGTTGACCACCCACGACAGATCGGCCTGCGAGAAGCGCAGCGCACGCCCGATCGACGGGAGGGCGACGTTCACGATTGAGGCGTCGATGACGAGCACGAACTGCGTCATCGCCAGCAGCATCAGCGCCAGGTTCTTGGCGCGGGGAGTCATCGGCGCGTTCGCGGAGAGGGCCGGCTCCCGATCGGGGGTGAGATTGAGGATTCGCATGGCGCCACTCTCGCGATAATTGAGGTCATATCTGGTCCGCAATTACCTTGCCGAGTAGCCGCCTTGCGGTCAACTTTTGTCCTCAATTCCTGTCATGCTCCCGGCCACCGTGGTCCAGACCTCCGCTCGCCTCCTCGCCTTGCTCTCCCTGCTTCAGCTCCGGCGCGAGTGGACAGGTCAGGAGCTCGCCGATCGGCTCGCGGTCGGCCCGCGCACGATCCGGCGCGACGTCGACAAGCTGCGCTCGCTCGGCTACCCCATCGAGGCCGCCCCCGGCGTGGCCGGCGGCTACCGGCTCGGGGCCGGCGGCGAGCTTCCGCCCCTGTTGCTCGACGACGCCGAGGCGGTCGCCGTGGCTGTGGGCCTGCGCACGGCCGCCACCGGCTCCATCTCTGGCATCGAGGAGACCTCGGTGCGCGCCCTGGCGAAGCTCGAGCAGGTCCTCCCCAGCCGCCTTCGCCGCCAGGTCAGCGCCCTCGGCGACGCCACCTCCGCGCTCGTGGTCGACGGGCCCCGTATCGACGCCAACATGCTTTCGACGATCGCCGGCGCCTGCCGGGACAGTGCTCGTCTGCGCTTCGCCTACGTGGCCAGGGACGACCGGGCATCCCAGCGTCACGTCGAGCCGAGCGCCGTGGTGCATTCCGGGCTGCACTGGTATCTCGTCGCCTTCGACCTCGGCCGAGACGACTGGCGCACGTTCCGCATCGATCGCATCCGCGGCCGCGTGCGTCCGGCGGAGCGCGGACGACGCCGCGTCGTACCTGGCGGGGACCCAGCCGCCTTCGTCCAGCAGCAGCTGCGAGGCGCCGGGGCACCCGAGCCCGACGCCGCGCCGGCACAGATCCGCGTGCAGCGCAGGGCCGCGGACATCGGCACGCGCATCCCGGCTCGCGCCGCCAGCGTGCAAGCCGAGGGCGAGGACTGCTGCATCGTGACCAGCAACGGCCCCTGGACCCGCCACTTCCTGGTCAGGATGGCTCTGCTCGACGAGCCGATGGAGGTGCTCGGCCCGCCCGAGCTCATCGCCGCGGCCAGGACGATCGCGGGCCGGCTCACCGCCGCCGCGAATCACTGACCCTCACCCCAGCGTCTGTAGGCCGGCGCCGGTCAGCAGGTAGGCGGGCGCCAGGCCGGCGGCCGGCGTGGCCACCAACTCGAGCACGGCCGCGCCCGCGCGCTCAGGCGTGAGTGGCTCGCCGAGGCGGTGGACGTACTCCTCTTCGCTCAGACCCGCGCGCGCCGCGTACGCCTCGACGGCGGGGCGACCGAGGTCGGTGGAGGGCGTGAGCCGCGGAAGCACGGCGGTGAACCTCAGCCCCAGGCCCGCGCGTTCCGCTTCCTCCTCGGCATAGGCCGCGATGAATCGCTGGGTGCCCTTGGCGCCGGCGTACCCGCCGCTCAGCGGCGACCCGGCCACCGCCGCTCCGCTGCTGATGACGACCACGCGGCTCCCGGGCCGCATCGGTCGCCGCAGCGCTTCGCGCACCCAGTGGAAGGCGATCCGCACGTCGGCCTCCCAGTTGACCGAGAACGTCTCCCAACTCTGGTCCTGAAGCGGGCCGAGCACCGGACTCGCCCCGGCCACGAGCACGAGGATCTCCGGCTCGTAGCGCTCGAGCAGGCTCGCGGGCACCGCCGGGTCGCCGGCATCGGCGACCTCGGTCGCCATCGCGCCGCCACTGGCCAGCTCGGCCAGCGCCGTCGCCGTGCGGGCGACCGCGATGACCGGATGCCCCGCCGCGGCGAGGGCCGTGGCGATCCCGCGCCCGAGGCCGCGGCTGGCGCCGACGACGAGTGCCGTCCCGGTCGCTGATGGCGTGGTCGAGGTCATGGTTTCTCCTTGGATGTGGTGGATGGGTCAGCGCGCGGGAGCGAGGGCGGCTTCCGTCTCCGGCGTGGTCACCGGGTCCGAGAGCTCGTCGCGCCCTATGAGGGCGAAGATGACCGGGAGCGCGAGCAGGGCGATCGCCCCGAGCACCCAGAAGGCCTGCTGGAACCCGCCGGTCAGCGCCGTCGGCACTCCCTGGCCGGCGTGAAGCAGGGCCTGGGTGTGTCCCGCCGCCACGCTCGAGGCGATAGCGATCCCGATCGCCCCTCCCAACTGCTGGCTGGTGTTCAGCAGGCCTGAGGCGAGCCCGGCCCGGTGCGCGTCGACTCCCGTGAGAGCGGCGATCGAGATCGGGATGAACGAGAAGGCGGTACCCGCGCCCGCGACCGCCATCGGACCGGCGAGGTTGGCCAGGAAGTGCCCATTGACCGGAACCAGCGTCGCCCAGATCACGCCCGCGCCGATCAGTGTCATCCCGACCGCCATAACGACCCTCGCCCCTCCTCGCGTGACGAGCCACTGGGAGAGGCCGGCCAGCGAGATGGACGTCAGCGACGCGGCGAGCCAGGCGAGGCCCGACTGCAGCGCGCTGTAGTGCAGCACCTGCTGCATGTAGAGCGTGCCCACGAAGATGAAGGCGTAGAAGCTCCCGCCGAGCAGGAGCCCCGCCGCGTTGGCGCCGGCGAGTGTCCGCAGCCGGAAGATCGACAGCGGCAACACGGGCGACTCCGCCCGGCTCTCGATGACCAGGAAGGCGGCGAGCGCGGCCGCCGAGGCGGCGAGCACCGCGATCGTTCTCGTGGCGCCCCAGCCGTACTGCGGCGCCTGCGAGATCGCGTCGACGAGGAGCACGAGTCCGGCCGTGCCGGTGATCGCCCCGGCCGCGTCAAAACGACGGCCCGCGGTGGCGAGCCGGCTCTCGGGGACGAGCCTGGGCGCGAGCACCAATGCGGCCGTCCCGATCGGAACGTTCAGGTAGAAGATGTACTGCCAGCCGGCGAATCGGGTGAGGAACCCGCCGGCGATCAGGCCCACGGTCGCCCCGGCGGCCCCGAGGCCGCCCCAGATACCGAGCGCCTTGTTGCGCTCGGCACCCTCGGAGAACATGTTCATGACGATCGAGAGGGCAGCCGGGAGCATGATCGCGGCGCCGACCCCTTGGAGCGCCCGCGTGGCGATGAGGAAGACATCGCCGCTGGCCAGCGCACACAAAAGCGACGCGGTCGTGAACAGACCGAGCCCGGCCATGAGCATGCGACGGCGGCCGAGGAGGTCGGCCGCGCGGCCGCCCAGGAGGAGAAGGCCGCCGAAGGTGAGCGCGTAGGCGGTCACCACCCATTGGAGGCTGGTGTCGCTGAAGTGCAGATCGCGGCCGATCGTGGGCAGCGAGACGTTGACGATCGTCAGGTCGATGATCGTCATGAAGTAGGACACCGCGAGCAGGGCGAAGGCCCGCCAGCGATTGATTGTCATCTCTCCCGACATGTAAGGCTCCTCTCTCGTTTATTGATGTAGATACGAGGCGGAACCGGAATCCATCGCCGCCTTCAGCGGCGGCTGGATTCAGGCGCTGGCCGGGAGTCCAAACCGCGGGGGCGCGGTCGGGTCGCGGAAGATCGCGACCTCAGAGATCCGCGTATCCTCGAGCGTGAGCACGGTCATGCCGTACGGGAGATAGACGCCCCCGTCTGCGCTCTGGTAGACGCCCATTGCGATCTGGCCGTTGGACGCCCCGGGAAGGAGCCGCCACCGCGGGCCGGCCCTCAGCGGCCCGACGCGCAGGAGGGCCTCGATCGCCTTGCGTCCGCGGAACCAGGTCGAGGTCGGCGGCATCGCGAGCGTCGCGCCCTCCGTGAGCATCCCGACGATCGCCTCGACGTCGCTCGCGGCCCAGGCCTCGGTGTAACGGCTGACGATCGCACTCAGCTGCTCATCCCCGAGCGAGCGCAGGGTTGCCTGCTGGCTGCGCTGCGGGAGCCGGCTCTCGAGCGTGGCGTGTGCGCGCTGGAGCAGGCTGTACACGGAGGCGGGCGAGGTCTCCAGCGTGCCGGCGACCTCGGCGCCCGAGAATCCGAGAACATCGCGCAAGATGAGGACCGCCCGTTGCCGAGGCGGAAGGTGCTGGAGAGCCGCGATGAAGGCCAGCTCGACCGCCTCGCGCTGCTCGTAGCGAGCCTCCGGGCCGGCGAGTCCGGCGTCGAGGCTCAGCTCGGCGTCGGGATACGGCTCGATCCACGTCGACTCGATCAGCGGCGGGTCCAGGGGCGCATGCGGGTCCCCCGGCGGCCCGTAGTCGATCGGCATGATCCGCGCCGGCCGCCGCTCGATCAGGCGCAGGCAGACATTCGTGGCGATGGCGTACAGCCACGAGCGGATCGAGCTCCGGCCCTCGAAGCGATCGAGGGCACGCCATCCGCTCAGCAGCGCCTCCTGGACGGCGTCCTCGGCATCCTGGACCGAGCCGAGCATGCGATAGCAGTGGGCGAGTAACGCGCGGCGATGCGGCTCGAGCTGCTGGCGGAAAGCTCGCTCGTCCTGGCTCATCGCTTCCTCTGCCAGAGCGCAACCTCGCCGCCCGCCGGGGTGCTGAGGACCGCACGCCACCCGACGGGACCCTCGCGCGGCTCGAGCAACACCGTCGCGCCGAGACGACGCGCGCGATCGGTCGACGCCTCGATCCCGGCCACTTCGACGTAGGGCAGCCAGCTCGCGCGCGAGGTCCCGCACTCGACGATCCCTCCGTCGAGAACATCGCCGAGCCGCAGCGCGTGATAGCTGCCCCAGCGACTCGCGATTCGCTCGGTCTCCCACCCGAGCAGGGCGCCGTAGAACGCCCTCGCGCCACCCAGATCGTGGGTGTGGAGCTCGAGATGCAGGACACCGCCGGTCATCGCCACCTCACTGTCGTCATGTATAGGTATAGATGCGGCCGCTCACGGAAATCCATCGGTCGCCGTGGAAATACACTCGGGCGCGATGTCGGTCGATTCCCAGGCTCGGTTCCCCGGCGAGTCTGAGGAATACCGCCGTGAGCGCAATCGGCTTCTCGAGGCCGAGATGGATCTGCGCCAGGCGATCGAACGCGTGGCCGCCCAGCGCCGGGCGATGCCGCCGGGCGGGCTCGTCCCCGAGGACTACGGCTTCGAATCCGCGCAGGACGGCGGCGAGATCCGATTCTCCGAGCTCTTCGAGGACGGTAAGGACACGCTCGTCGTCTACAGCTTCATGTTCCCGCGCTACTCGACCGACACGAGGCCGGGCCCGGCCGAGGGCGACACAGCACGCCTCCCGCTCCCCGAAACGCCCTGCCCGTCGTGCACGTCCATCCTCGACTCCCTCGACGGAGCCGCCCGGCATCTGTCCCAGAGGCTCAACCTTGCCGTGATCGCGAAGTCCGCGCCCGAGCGGATCCGCGGCTTTGCTCATGAGCGCGGTTGGCGGCATCTGCGGCTCCTGTCCTCCCGCCACAACACCTACAACCGCGATTACCACGCCGAGTCGCCGCGGGGCGAGCAGGTCCCGATCCTGAACGTGTTCGCGCGCGACGGCGACCGGTTTCGCCACTGCTGGGCCACGGAGCTCATGTTCGCGCCGCGCGAGGCGGGCGAGGAGACACGCCACGTCGACTCGATCTGGCCGATCTGGAACGTGCTCGACTTGACCCCGGCGGGTCGGGGCAGCGAGTCGAACTTCCCCGCCCTGCGTTACGACTGAGCGCGGACGAGTCGCGGCACCAGTTCGCGGTCGTTGAACACGTCGACCATGACCACCCGCTCGCCGACGGTGGTGAAGGCGATGATGACGAAGGGAATGTCCCCGTCGAAGCCGACCGCCCCGGCCGCCCCGTTGATCAGCGCCGGACGGACCGAGGTGGCCGACCGGCCGCCGATCATCGCCGCTCGCGCCACCTTCTCGGCCCCGCGGATCTCCATGACCCCCGCGCGACCGTGCGCGCGCACGACGACGTCCGGGTCGAGCATCGCGACGAGCGCGTCGAGGTCGCCCTGCCGCGAGGCGGCGAGGTAGGCGTCGACAATCGCGCGCTGGCGAGTGAGGTCGGGCGCCGCTGGCGGCGTGGCGCCACGGACCAGGCGCCGCGCGCGGCTCGCGAGCTGTCGGGTCGCCTCGGGCGAGCGCTCGATGAGAGCGGCGATCTCATCGAAGGGAACGTCGAACATGTCGTGGAGCACGAAGGCAAGTCGCTGCGGCGGACTCAGAGCGTCGAGGACCACCTGCAGCGCGATCCCGACGGCGTCCGCGAGGAGGACCTCGTGCTCCGGATCACCGCTCGGATCGGTGGAGATGATCGGCTCGGGGACGAACGCCTCGAGCGGCTCCTGGGCGTGCGAGCGCCGATCTCGCAGGATGTTCAAACAGATCCGGGCGACCACGGTGGTCAGCCACGCCTGGAGGTTCTCGACCTCGTCGGCGTCCACCCGCTGGAGGCGAAGCCACGCCTCCTGGACCGCGTCGTCAGCGTCGCTGAGCGATCCGAGAATCCGATAGGCGACCGCGCGCAGCCGCCGCCGCTCGCCATCGAAGATGTTCGCCAGCTCGACTTGCTCCATCTCACACCGCCACATGATCTCGGGTCATGTGGAGTAGACCCGACCAACCCGCTCGATGTGACAGGAGAGTGCCCCGATGGCGCGTATCCAGGGAGTCCCGCAGAAGCAGGCCGGGCCGATCGTCCGGCCGGCTCGGCGGCCGTCGTGAGCCGTGAGGTCTAAACGGCGAGATACCGTGCCCCGAGCGTGTTCGCGAGCGTCCGGTGTGCGGGGGTCGAGCCGATGACGATCGAGCGCGTCGGCTCGATCGAATGAGCGCGCGCGAAGGCGAGGGGCAGGCCGGGGAGCGGCGGACGGCACCAGCAGCTGGGAGGCCCGGCCGGGTGCGGACAGACGGCCGTGTCCACCGAACCGGTGACGATGGCCGCGAGCCGTTCCAGCTCACTCCGGAGCGGGCGCGCGTGCCCCTCCGGCGCCCAGTCGTAGAGCAGATGCGGCGCGCTCGGCTCGGCAGCGGCAAGCACCTCGCCGATCTCGGGGCGCGCGGCGGCGGCGGCGCCGACGAACACGCCCGCTCGCCCGCCCGGCCGTCGGTGCCTCCGCACGAACGACACCGGCTCCACAGCGCTGAATCCCTCGTCTCTCGACGGCGGCTCGAGCTCGCGCAACGCCCGCATCTGTGAGGTCGGGAGCATCAGCCACGGCTCGGCCCGCGCCGCGGCGCGGATCTCCTCGGGAGTCGGGAGGGCGCCGAAGCGCTCGAGCAGGCGCTCGACGAGGTTCACCTGGGCCTGGGCAAGCGGTGTCTCGAGCCAGATGCACCGCACCGCCACCCGGTGCCGGCCGGCCGCCTCGACCACGTGGCTCCGGGCCGCGCGGGTCAGATAGGTGTTGTCGAGCACGACGCGGTGCGTCCCGCCCGCAAGCTGCTCGTCGAGCTCGGCCGCAAGCGCGCGCAGCGAGCCGCGGCGCTCGTCGCGGTTGAGGCGCACGTAGCCGCGCTCGATATAGCGCGCGGCGAGACGGGTCTTACCTGCGCCGGGAATGCCCATGACGATCACGACGTCCGCCTCGGCGGGGTTACGGGCGCGGCCCGGCAGCGTGCGAGCGCGGTGCGGATGCCAGCCTCGGCCCAGGACGTCGGCCAGCGCGTCCCGGTGCTCGGGGGTCAGTTCGAGCGTGGCCGCCCGCGCCGCCGAGCGCGCCGTCTCGGGCCGGCGCGCGCCGGGGATGGGGACGACAGCGGGCGAGAGCCCGAGGAGCCAGGCCAGCGCGACCTCGACCGCGGTAGCGCCGGCATGCGAGGCCACCTCGGCCAGCTCGGGGCGACGGGCGAGTGCGCCGGCCCGGCGGGGCCCGCCGAGCGGCGAGTGAGCTAGCACGGCGAGGCCGAGCTCGGTGCATCGCGCGACCACGCCGCCCCGAAGCGCACGATCGTCGAGCGGGCTGAGGGCGACCTGCACAGCCGCGATCGGCGCCAGCTCGAGCGCTTCGTCGAGCTGCGTGCGGGTCACGTTCGAGAGCCCGACGGCTCGCACCAGGCCCTCGTCGAGCAGACGGGCGAGCGCGCGGACCGAGGTGTGCCACGGCGTCCGGGGATCCGGCGCGTGGAGGAGGTAGAGATCGATGGGCAGCCCCTGGAGGGCGGCGAGACTTGCCTCGCAATCGGCGGCGATCACCTTGGCGCGGCCATCCGGAATCCATGTCGCACCCGTCCGCGTCATCCCGCCCTTGGTGACGATCCGAGCGTGAGCCCACGCCGGCGCGGCTTGCACTGCCCGGGCGAGGAGCCGTTCGTTGTCTCCGGCGCGCGGCCCGTAGGCCCGCGCAGTGTCGAAGACCGTGACCCCGGCCTCCGCGGCGGCCGAGATCACCTCGAGCGCGCGCCGCTCGTCATCGGGCAGGCGCATGCAGCCGAGGCCGATGCGGAGCTCAGAGGCGTCGAGCCAGGCCACGGCGCCATTGAACCGCAGCTGCCGCGTCCGAGTGGGGGAATTGCCCGACACCCGCCGCGGCGTTAGGGTCCAGCCGTGAGCAGCCGACGCCGAGCCGCGCTCTCCCTGCCGGCCGTGCTCGCCCTCGCCGCCGGAGCGACTGTGGCCGCGCCGTCGGTGAGTGCTCGGTCCAAGAGCAAGCCCGCCTCTCGCTACAGCGTTTCCATTCAGGCGGTCTTCGATCGCGAGGGCAACCCTCTGCTCGTGGCGAACTTCAGTCCGAACGGCGCGCTCGCCGCGCCGCGATGGTCGATCTGCCCGCCCGCCTCGAAGGGCACGTGCCGACCTGCGCGCACGGGCCAGTTGCTCGAGCCCGGGCCCGAACCTGCCGGGACACGCTTCCTCGCCACGGCCCGTTATGCCGGACGGACGTACCGCGCGTCCGTCGTTTGGCGCGGGCAGGTTCACGCGACGAGCGCGCCCGGCCTCCTTGGCCTGATCCGGGAGGGCGACATCGTGACCCCCGTGCCCGCGGAGTGGACCGGCGGGTGGGGTGGCGAGCAGGACCAGCTGGGCGTGGAGGCCTGCGCGACGCGAGGCGGGGCCCGGTGTCGCATGCTCGGCGGCGGCGAGCTCGGGTGTCCGGATGAGACCTCGCGGCCACGACTGGAGGGTTGGTTCACCGGTTCCGACCTCTTCGCCGTGGACGCCCGGTTCGCCCGGGATGTCGCCTGCGCGGGCACCGGCTACTCGACCAACGCCGACCTACCTCTCTGGCCCCTGGGGGCGACGGTCGTCCGTTCGCGCGCGCTCGGCCGGGTTACCGGGTCGCCCCGCCCGAGCGTGCGCTTCCTCAAGGCCGCCGAGCTGCACAACGGCACGCTGTACGTCGCCCGGGTGCACTGCCCGGTTCGCTGCACTGCCGCACTGGACGTCATGACGACCACCGTCGAAGCCTCGCGCCGCTATTCGTTTCGAGGCAGCAGGCGGCTGGGAGTCAACGCGGCCGGTCTCATGCACGGAGCCATGACCGTGGTGCTCCACGTCGACGACGGTCCAGGCCTCCGGGCCAACTCGGCCTTCCCGAGCGCACCCCCTGGGCCGGGCTGAGGGTTCGTTCAACCGCGCGCGCCGCTGCGGCGGCGCGTACTCCGACGATGCGAGCCACGAGCGTCGTGGAGACCGTGGTCGAGGCCGAGCTGCCCCGCGAGCTTGGTCACGTGGCCGTGCTGGTCGGGGGTGAGGAAGGTAATGCTGAAGCCGGTGCGCCCTGCCCGGGCGGTACGCCCGACGCGGTGCACGTAGGTCTCTGAGTCCTCGGGCGGGTCGAAGTTGATCACGTGCGAGATCCGGCTCACGTCGATCCCCCGCGCGGCCACGTCGGTCGCCACGAGCGTGTCGACCGCACCGGCCTCGAAGCGGGCCAGCGCCTGCTCACGCTGGCGCTGGGACCGGTTGCCGTGCATCACCGCCGCGGAGATCCCGTGGGCGGCGAGCCGCTTGACGAGACGGTCAGCCCCGTGCTTGGTCCGGACGAACACGAGCGTGAGATCACGATCGCTGCGGAGCTCGCCCACGAGCGCCTCGACGCGGTGCTCGTGGGCGACCTGGACGAATCGGTGCTCGATCCCGGCGCCGGGACGCCGCTCCCCCGCCCCCTGCTGATGGATGACGGGCTCGCGCGCGTAGCGGCTGGCGATTCGGCCCGCCTCGCCATCGAGGGTGGCGGAGAAAAACAACGTCTGACGAGCGGCCGGGCAGGCGGCGACGATCCGATCGATGGCCGGGCGAAAGCCCATGTCGAGCATCCGGTCGGCCTCGTCGAGGACCAGCATCCGGATGCGAGCGAGGTTGAAGGCGCCGCGCGCAAGCAGGTCCTCGAGGCGCCCCGGGGTCGCCACGAGGATGTGCGAGTTGGCGGCGTCCTTTGCCTGCTTGACGAGCCCAGCGCCGCCGTAGACGGCAGTGACGCGCAGGGCCCGGGCGTGCGCGATCGCGCGCAGGTCGTCAACGATCTGGAGGGCGAGCTCACGCGTCGGGGCGAGCACCAACGCGGCCGGGCGGGCGTCGGTGGCGCCGACGCGCTCGACCATGGGGAGGCCGAAAGCAAGCGTCTTCCCCGAGCCCGTGGGGGATTTCGCGATCACGTCCCGGCCGGCGATCGCGTCAGCGATCACCGCCCGCTGGATGGCGAACGGCTCGCGAATGCCGTCCGCGACGAGGGAGCTGACGACGGCGCGCGAGACGCCGAGATCAGCGAACGATTCTGTTGACATGCAGAACTCCTTGGCGGACGCAGTGGACCGCGAACGATTCGGGAGGCGATGGCTGACCCGAACCGCAGAATGCGGGCACAAAGCGAGCTGCCTCGCGGCCGACGGCGCCGACCGCTGGGAGCAAGCTAGCAGGTCAACGCCGGCGCGAAGGCGACGATCGCCTGTAGTCTTGGACCGTTCGCCGACGGTCTCTGGCCGAGTTCGCCGCGCGTTGAGCGCGGAAAGCGATGTGCTTGGAGGGTGTTCATGCCGTGGATTCCGAGGTCCCCGCGTCTCGTCTTCGTCCTCGCTCTGCTGGCCACGGTTGTGGGGGTGATCGGCCTCGGCTCGGCTGGCGCTGCGTCCGGCGTCGCGGGCGCGAAGACGCTCACGGGCACGCTGCCCGACGGGGCGAGCTACGAGATCCAGGTGCCCGATGCGTGGAACGGCACGCTCTTCCTCTACAGCCACGGCTACGTCGTTCCCGGATCGGCGAACCCCGCCGCCGATGTCGGCGATCCGATCACCGGCGCGTGGATGCTTGCCCACGGCTACGCCCTCGCGGGTTCCTCCTACGCGACGACCGGGTGGGCGGTGCAGCAGGCCCTGCCCGACCAGATCAGCACGCTGAACGTCTTCGACCACCTCGTCGGAACTCCGACGCGCACGATCGCTTGGGGCCACTCGCTCGGCGGCATGATCACCGCCGGCTTGATCCAGCGCTACCCGCGCCGCTTCGCCGCGGCGCTGCCGATGTGCGGCGTTCTGTCGGGTGGCGTCGCCACGTGGAACACGGCGCTCGACGCCGCCTTCGCCTTCAAGACCCTGCTCGCGCCCTCGGTGATGGTCGTCAACATCACGAACCCGACCAGCAATCTGAGCGCCGCCGAGGCGGCGGCCGCCAGCGCTCAGCAGACCCCGCAGGGCCGCGCCCGACTCGCGCTTGTCGCCGCGCTGGGCGACACGCCGGGCTGGTTCACGCCGCTCTCGCCCGAGCCGGGGCCGAGGGACTATGCCGCCCAGCAGCAGAATCAGTTCCTCTGGGGCACGCAGGTCGACTTTCCCTTCGCCTTTGCTCTGCGGGCCAACCTGGAGGCGGACGCCGGCGGCAACCCATCCTGGAACACCGGCGTCAACTACCTCCGGGACTTCGCGAACTCGGCTGACGCGGCCGAGGTGCGCGCGCTCTACAAGGCCGCCGGCCTGAATCTGCGCAGCGATCTGAAGACACTCAACCGCGCCCCCCGGATCAGCGCCGACCCCGCCGCAGTCGCGTACCTCGAGCAGAACATCATCTACACCGGGCGCCTGCGGGTCCCCGTGCTCACCATGCACACGACAGGCGACGGCCTCGTCGTCCCCGAGAACGAGCAGGCCTACCGTCAGGCCGTCGCTCGCGCCGGGGACTCGAGCCTCCTGCGGCAGATCTTCGTCAGCCGGGCCGGGCACTGCGCCTTCACGCCGGCCGAGACGATCACCGCCGCCCAGGATCTCCTGCATCGTCTGAACACCGGCCGGTGGGGAGCGCACGCCACGAAGCCGTACGTGCTCAACAGTTCCGCCGCGGCTCTCGGCCCGACCTACAACGTGTTCACGTCCGGAAGCTCGCTCGTCGCCACCCCGCCCGCGTTCGTCCGCTTCCACCCGCCGGCCTATCTGCGGCCGTTCGACGCGACCGCCGACCAGAGCAGCGGCCACGGCCACAACCACAACCACAATCACAACCACAACCGGACTTAGGTCTGCCGCGGCAGCAAAAGCTTTTCCCACACGGGGTGCCAACTACATAGGATCCGCGCGGGGGGATCGCCCAGCGGTAAACGCCATGCGGTGATACCTGGGGCGTCAATTTCAAAGGAGATGCAACATGTCGAGTGACCCGATCATCGCGGGCACGGACGGATCGCCGCGGGCCGAGCGCGCCGTCGACCGGGCGGGTGAGCTGGCACAGGCGCTCGGAGTCGCGGTGCACGTCGCATGTGTGCCTTCGGCCATGAGCGCGCCCGAGTGGCCGGCCAGGATCACGGCTCAGCAGATTGTGGCGGACGCGGCGGGACGTCTCGAGGCCCGTGGCATTGCCGTCACGACACACCTCCCCAAGGGAGACGCGTCGCTGTCGCTGGTCGCGCTCGCCCAGCAGGAGAACGCTCAGATGATCGTCATGGGCAACAAGGGGATGACCGGCGTCCGCCGTATCCTCGGATCGCTGCCGAACCGCCTCTCGCATCAGGCACGATGCGATGTCCTGGTCATCCCGACGCAGTCGGACTCGCTGGCGGACTTCGGCGGGGCCTCCATCGTCGTCGGCACGGACGGATCGAACCGGGCGACGCAGGCCGTGGAAAGAGCGATCGGTCTGGCCAAGGCACTCGGAAGCAAGCTCCACATCGTCTCCACCGCCATGTCCGAGTCGGCGCTCGCCGCCACCGCCGCGCGGGCCGCCGACCAAGGTGTTGCCGCGGCTACGCACGCGCTGGACGATGATCCCGCGGATGCGATTCTCGACGTGGCGAAGAAGGAGGGCGCGGCGATCGTCGTCGTCGGCGGCCGGGGCATGCACAGCGACGAGCGCGAGCTCCTTGGCAACGTCCCGGACAAGATCTCTCACCGGGGAACGGTCAGCGTGCTGATCGCCTTCACAGCCGAGACAAGCGGAAACGATGGTGAAGCTCTGGGCGCAGTCGCGGCCGGAGACGAGTCGTCCGGCGCGTAGCGACGGAGCGCCCGGGTCAAGCAGGCGTCCTGCGGCGTCCGGCTACGGCATACCGGCGGCTGCCGCCTTGATCGCCTCGCGCACGCGGGGGTAGGTGCCGCAGCGGCAGACGTCGCGAATCCCGTCGAGGTCGGCGTCGGTGATCTGACGGCCCTGGGCCTGGACCTGTTTGACCAGGGCGACGGCGGTCATGATCTGGCCGGGCTGGCAGTACCCGCATTGGGCGACGTCGTAGTCGATCCATGCCTGCTGCATAGGGTGCAACGGCTTGCCCACCGTCGCCGCGAGTCCGTCGATCGTGGTGATCTCGTCGGTCGGCTTGATCTCCGAGATCGAAACCGAGCACGGATGGAACGCCTGGCCGTTGATGTGGGAGGTGCACGCCTTGCAGACGTTCAGCCCGCACCCGTACTTCGGGCCGGTCACACCGAGCAGGTCGCGCAGGACCCACAGCATCCGCACCTTGCTGTCGCAGTTCACAGTGACCTGGCTGCCGTTGAGGATGAAGCTGTACGTGGGCACGGGAGCTCCTAGGAGAAGTCGGCAGTCGCGGAGAGGGGGAGCGGAGGCACGGTTGGATACGGCGTGAATCCGAGCGGAAGGTTGTGGTTGATCGGGAAGCTCGTCGGGAGCGTGCCGGTGGCCCGGGCATACGCGCAGGCCACCGCGGCCATGGCCGGCGCGACGCCGAGCTCGCCCGCGCCGCCGGGATCCGTGCCGGTCGGCGGCATGACGATCACCTGGACATCGAGCGGCGTGTTCCACTGTCGCGTGTAGTAGGCGTTGTCCCAGCTGCCCTCGAGGAAGTGGCCGTTCGAGAGGTGAAGGCTGTAGGTGAGAGCCTGAGCGATCCCGTCCATGAGGCCGCCCATCATCTGCGCCTCGAGGCCGAGCGGGTTGACAGGGAGACCGACATCGACGGCACACACCGCCTTGGTGACCCGGGGACCGGTGTAGCCGTTCGCGACCTTCCGGTTGACGGTCGCGCTCGTGCAATCGATCTCGACTAGCCACGCGGCCGCGCTCTTGTACTCCTTGTGGATCGCGATGCCCTGGGCCGTGCCGGGCGCCATCGCCCTCCCCCAGTTGCCGGCCTTTGCGACCGTGTCGAGCACCGCCTGCAGACGACTGTCGCGGACGAAGGCACGGCGGAACGCATAGGGGTCCTGCCGCATTGCGGCGGCGGCCTGGTCGACCATCAGCTCGGTCGCCGTAGTCACGTTCGGGCTGTAGATGTTGCGCACGCTGCTCGTGTTGAACGTGTTGTAGCTATAGATCTCGTTGAGTAGCTGGGTGACCGCGCCGAAGTTATAGGGGACGTTCTGGGTGAGCGAGAACACGGCCTCGGCATAGCCCAGGTTGCCGCCCGGCGGGGTGGCCAGGGTCGCGCTCAGGATCTCCCCGAAGCCCATGGAGAAGTCGGTCGCGACGCTCGTGTGCCGCTGGTCGAAGGTGAGCACGTTGCCCGCCAGGTAACTGATCCTCACCGTCGAGGTGCACATGGGGTGCACGCGTCCCTGACGGAAGTTGTCGGTGCGGTGCCACATGAGCTTCACCGGCTTCCCGAGCTTCTGTGACACCGCGGCGGCCTCGAAGGCGGCGTCGGAGAACAGGTGACGGCCGAAGGAGCCGCCGCCCTGAGCGACGTGGACGGTCACGGCATTCACGGGAAGCCCGAGGATCTCCGCGATCTGCTCCTGCGCCCAGATCGGCGATTTGAGGCTCGACCAGATCGTGGCCGAGTTGCTGCGGACGTCGGCGACGGCGCAGTTCGTCTCAAGCGGATCGCCGGGGCGGAAGTAGAACGTGAATCGCTGCTCGAGGGTCTTGACGAGGAGGTTGATCGGAGGCGGGATCGGCAGCTCCGCCTTGAGCAGGTCGGCGAGCACGTCCGGGTCGGACTTCCCGTCGACGGTGCCCGGACCCCAGACCACCTGCAGTGCGTCGATCGCCTCCATGCACTGCCCGAAGGTCGCGCCGCGCACGGCGACCCCACCGGCCACAAATGGGGTGTGGGGAATGATCGCCACGTCGGTGATCCCGGGCATGGCCAGGACCTGGGCGGCGTTGAGCACAGCCAGCGCGGATGCGTTGATCGTAGGGGCGCGGCAGAGCATGGTCGGCAGCGCTCCAGGCACCTGAAGGTCCATGGCGAACTGCTTGGTCCCCGTCACGATGGCCTGGGCGTCGATCCGGCCCTGGGGAGTGCCCACGAGCGTGAACTGCGACGCCGACTTCAGCTGCGCGGGCACGGCCACGGTCTTCGTCACCGCGCTGCGCTGGGCGAGCTCGCCGATCGACGCGGCCTTCCCGCCCGGCGCCACGATCTGCCCGTTCACGACCCTGAGGTCGCTCGCGTTGGCCGCCCAGGCCTTGGCCGCCGTCGCGGTGAGCTGTCCCTTCGCGACGGCCGCGGCCACGCGCACCTGGTTGAAGATCGAGTGCATCGTGTTCGAGCCGCCGGTGAACTGGTTGAAGATCAGCTGCGGCGTCGCGTCCGCAAGCGTGATGTTCACCTTGTCGAGCGGCAGTCCCATCTCGTCGGCGATCGTCATGGCCACCGCCGTGGTGATCCCCTGCCCGACCTCGGCGCGCGGAAGCGCGAACGACACCGTGCCGTCGGAGTTGACGGTCACCGTGATGAGCGGCGCGGTCGGCAGCGCCGCGTCGGTCAGGAGGTCGCTCAGGTCGTAGAGGTCGACCGGCTGGACGGTGGGAATCGAGGCGTCGGCCGGCTCGACGAACCACTGCGCAGCGCCCACCACCGTCGGCGCGGCGATGAGGTAGCCGATGAACCGCCGGCGCGAGATCGTCCTCGAGGCAGCGGGCGCCCCGCCGATGGTCGCCTGGGCCTCGGATGCCCGTCCGCGTGCGCCCGCTGGGCGGTCCGCCACATCAGCCATTGCGCGATCTCCCTGTCCGCCTGTCTCTCACGCGCCACTTTACTGCTCATCGGCGTTTGCCGCGGCGGATGCCGGGACGTATCCGAGATGGCCCGACGCAAGCTGTCCCGGTCGCTTGCAGGCGACCGGCACACACGATCACGCCTTGATGTTGACCGCGCCGCGACGCGCGGCCTGCGCAGCCGCATCGCCGTCGTTGAGCGCGGCAGTGCCGCGGCGTCCGTCGCCGTCGCCGTCGGCCGCCTTCAGCGACGACGCCGAGACGTTGGCGGAGCTGAGCTGTGCGGCGGACACGGCCGCGGCGTGAGTGACAGGAGTGATGGGCATCGTCCAGTTCCTTGCTAGGAGGGTTCGTTGTGAGTGACCGATCGGCCGGCTCGCGGCGAACCGGAGCGGATCTGGACGCTTTGACCCACTGCCCGAGGAAACTCTCACGTTCCTGACGCCGCAGCCGGTTTTCGTCAATCCTGACGAAAGCGGTCCCACCCCGGCTCGCCTCGGCGCCGTCTAGGCTCGGGCGCCCGCGGCCAGCATCGCGGGTGACTGGCTGAGGATCAGGGCGACGGCCCCGAGGACCTCAGCCTTGTCCCCGAGGGTCGAGAGAGCAACCGTCACGGCATTCCGGGCCGGCAAGATCGTGTCCTGCTCGATGGCAGTCCGGATCGGGGCCAGCAGGGTCTCCCCGGTCGTGGCCAGATCGCCTCCGACGATGACGAGCTCGGGATTGAGGAGATTGACCACGGTGGCCACGACCTCGCCGACGGCCTGACCCGCCTCGGCCACGGCGCGCCGCGCGCCGCGGTCGCTGGCCGCAACGAGCTCGAGAAGGCGCGGTACGTCGATGGGCTCGCCTCGGCTGCGCTGCAGTAGCTGCGCCACCGCGGTGGGGCTGGCGACCGTTTCCAGGCACCCGCGGTTGCCGCAGCGGCAGATGAGACCATCCTGGCGCACCCGTACGTGGCCCAGCTCTCCAGCGACGCCGGAGGCGCCACCGTACAGCCGTCCGCCGAGCACGAGTCCGAGCCCGACGCCGGCCGAAAGGCGGACGTAGAGCATGTCCGGCACGCCACGCCCGGTACCGAAGACGTGCTCGCCCAGCGCGCCCAGATTGGCGTCGTTGTGGACTTCGACGGGCAGTCCGAGTCGGGACTGCATCTCGGCTGCCGGCTGGATCGTCCCCCAGCCCGGGAGGATGCCCTCGGAGAACACGACGCCGGCGGCGCGGTCGATCGGCGCGGCGAGCGCCATGCCCACGCCGATCACTCGATCCTCGGTGACGCCGGCCTGGGCGAGGGCGTCCGCGACCAGTGCGCCGGCCAGGTCAAAGCTCTCGTGCGGGGCGTGATCGACGTCGGCCGGCGAGCGACCGCCGCTGAGGATGTGACCCGACAGGTCGCTGACCGCAACCTGGATGTGGGTGTGGCCCATGTCGACGCCAACGGCGAATGCCGCGCCGGGGGCGAGCGAGAGGAGAACAGGCGGCCGCCCCGTGCGCGGCCTCGTGTCCTCGTGCTGGTCCACAATCCCGGTCTGCACCAACTCGTCGGTGAGGGCCGACACCGTCGGACGGGACAGTCCGCTGTAGGCGGCCAGCTCGGTGCGGCTGCTGTGCGGATGGTCGTAGAGGGCGTGAAGCACCTTGGCACGGTTCAGCGCGCGCCCGCTGCGAGGCCGGGAAGACGGCGGCGAGACGGTTTCGTCGTCCACGCTGGGGAGCTTACGCGGTCTTTGGTCAAGGACGATAAAAACCCACCGACGTTTAGCTTGACATAGGGCGAGTGTTTCGTAGAGTTCTGCAAAACTTCCACCCCGGCACGCTCTGAAGAGGACAAGCACCTGATGGCCACGCAATCGTTTCCCGACGCGCCCGAGCTCACCCCACAGCCGAGCCATCGCTTCACGTTTGGCTTGTGGACGGTCGGCAATCCCGGTCGTGATCCGTTCGGGGAGCCGACGCGCCCGCCTCTGGACCCGGTGACATCGGTCGAGCGCCTCGCGGAGCTGGGCGCCTACGGAGTGAGCCTCCACGACAACGATCTCGTCCCCTATGGGAGTTCACCGGCCGAGCGGGACCGAATCGTGAGCCGGTTCGCGGACGCGCTGGCACGCACCGGCCTGCGCCTGACGATGGCGACGACGAATCTCTTCACCCATCCCGCATTCAAGGACGGCGCTTTCACCTCCAACGATCGCGCGGTCCGGCGCGCGGCCATCGCCAAGGCGATGCGGGGCATTGATCTTGGCGCCGAGCTCGGCGCACCCATCTATGTGTTCTGGGGCGGGCGCGAAGGGGCGGAGAGCCCTGCCGCCAAGCGTGCCGGAGACGCCCTCGAGCGCTACCGCGAGGCGATCGACTTCCTCTGCGCCTATGTGCGCGACCAGGGGTATGACATGCGCTTCGCCATCGAGCCGAAGCCCAACGAGCCACGGGGAGAGATCTTCCTGCCCACGGTCGGGCACGCGCTGCACTTCATCACCACACTCGACCACCCTGCGATGGTCGGCCTGAACCCCGAATTCGCGCACGAGACGATGACCGGACTGAGCTTCGTCAATGCGGTCTCGCAGGCGCTGTGGGCCGGCAAGCTCTTCCACATCGACCTCAACAGTCAGCGCCAGGGCCGCTACGACCAGGATTTCCGCTTCGGCGCCGAGGACCTCAAGGAGTCCTTCTTCCTCGTTCACCTGCTCGAGACTTCGGGCTACGAGGGGGTCCGCCATTTCGATGCCCATGCCTATCGCAACGAGGATCCCGAGGGGGTCTGGGACTTCGCCCTCGGCTGCATGCGGACGTATCTCGCGCTCGCGGCGAAGTCGCGCGCGTTTCTCGCCTCCGACGCGATCCGCGCGGCCCGGGAAGCGGCCGGCGTCGACGAGCTCGGGCAGGCCAGCGTCGGGGCGTACACACAGCAGGCCGCGTCGGCCCTGCTGAGCGAGGAGCATGACCTCGACGCCTTGGCGGCGCGCGGGTATGCCAACGAGCGCCTGGATCAGCTCGTCGTGGAGTTGCTCCTCGGCTGAGACGGGATGCCTCGAGCACAGCGATGAGGACCCGGCCTTCGGCACTCGTATGCGATCCAGACGCCCACGCGGCCTTCGCGCTGCGGACGGTGCTCGAGGGCGCGGGCTTCCGCGTGCACCAGGCGAGGACTGCGACCGAGGCATTCAG
The DNA here is from genome assembly GCA_963795525.1 of uncultured Solirubrobacterales bacterium. Taxonomy (GTDB): domain Bacteria; phylum Actinomycetota; class Thermoleophilia; order Solirubrobacterales; family Solirubrobacteraceae; genus Palsa-465. Next base: position 53,560 of record CAWCIA010000003.1, on the reverse strand, counting down.
GCGGGCGGCGCAACGGCCGCACGACGTCGTCATAACGGAGCTCGTCCTCCCCGACAACGGCAGTGTGGATCTCTGCCGGCGTCTGCGGGAAGCAAGTGGCGCGGCGGTGCTCGTGCTGTCCTGGGTGAGCAGCGAGCAGGACAAGGTGCTGGCGCTCGACGCGGGAGCGGACGACTTCCTCACCAAGCCGCTGCGCCCGGGCGAGCTCCTGGCTCGCGTGCAGGCGATCCTCCGACGCGCCAACCGCGACGGCCCCGCGTCGCGCTGGCAGGTGGACGCGCTCACGTTCGATATCGCCTCCCGCGTCGTCTCGCGGGATGGCGCCGAGATCCACCTCACCTCGACGGAGCTCGAACTGCTGCTCGCCCTCGCCCATCAGCGCGGCCGGGTCGTCACCTACGGCGAGCTGCTGGCGCAAGCGAGCGGGCGGATGTCACAACGCGGACTCACGACGCTGCAGTGCCACATTTCGAACCTTCGCCGCAAGCTCGCCTCCACCGAGGAGTCTCCCCTCATCCACACTCATTGCGGGGTCGGATACCGCTTCGAGGACCCGGCGCTCACCTGAGTTCGCCATCGCTCGCGCCGCTCTGCCTCAGCGCACCCTGTAGGCCACAAGCTGGGGATCGCGGCTGCGTCCTCCCACCCGTCCGCCGATTCCGCCTGCCGGAACCAGCACTGTGCGTCCCGCAATCGCGATCGGAGCGTTCACCGATGTGGGCAGCTTCAGGCGAAAGGCGATCGCGCCGCTGCGACGGTTGAGAGCGATGAGCGTGCCGTTGAGGAGCGCGGAGAACACGAGGTCGTTCGAGACCGTCGCGGCTCCGAGAGGCAGAGATGGCACCGTCGTGTCCCACTGCACCTTGCCGGTGGTCAGGTCGAGCGCGACCACCTCGCCGTCATGCGCACCGGCGGGTTTTGTCGGCGACGGCTCGTTCAAACTCGTATACGTCAGCGGCAGGTCGATGGTCACGGCGTACACGTTGTTCCCCGCGGCAGCCAGGTTTGTCAGAACGCCGCCCAAGGATCCGGGAGCGATCGTCAAGGGGGCCGTCAGCCTGATGCGATGCTGGAGCGCCTCGAGCGAGTCGTTGTCGTGGCCGTTGTGCTCGCCGACCGATGTCTTCCAGATCAGCTTTCCCGTGCCGGCGTTCATCTCATAGACGTAGCCCATCTTGCCGCCGCCGATCACCACCGCGACCGAAGCGGCGCGTGCCGAGATCGGCGAGGCTTGCAGGTCGTAGTCCTTGAAGTCATTCGTCACGCCCTGGTAGTACCAGCGCAGCTTCCCGGTCAGCGCGTCGAGCTTCACGTCGCTGTCGCTGTAGAGCTGCCGCGCGGGATGCGCGATCGCCGAGGCTGGCGTCTGATAGGGGTTGCCGATTCCATACGTCACCGACCCGTCGCCGCTGACCAGCGGCGTCTCCCAGGCGCCCCCCGAGCCGAGACCGAGTGACCGCACGCCGCTCTGCGCCCCGAGGACGGTATGGAACCTCCACAGAACCGCCCCGGTCGACGCGTTGAGCGCGAGCAGGACCCCGCCGCCCGGACCGATCCCGTATTGGCTGGCCAGGTAGACGCGGCCGTCCGCCACCTGCGGCTGGATTCCGAACGTTCCCTCGCCCGCGCTGAGGACATGTGCGTTGACCCAGAGCGGCTTGCCGGTCGCCGCCTTGAGCGCGAAGACCGATGTCGGCGTCTCCCCGTACACCCTTCCGTCCAGGACGGCGACGCCATTGGGCCCAGGCCCGCTCCGCTCCGGAGCGTTGCAGCGGTACTCCCATTCGAGCTTCCCCGAGGTGAGCGCGATCGCGTACACATTCGAGTCGAGGTCCTGGAGATAGACGACTCCGGCTAATACGACCGGGTTCGCGGCGAGCGAACCGGATCCGCCCACGCCGGCGGCTGCGGCCCCGGTCAGCTTGAACGTCCACGCCTGCCTGAGCGTCGAGACGTTCGCCGATGAGATCGCCGAATCCGGTGCGTCCCGGCTGTTCGCGAGGTCGGCATTGGGGTACGGCCACGTCCCCGCCCCGGCCGAAGCCGCCGTGCGCGCGACCGCCGTGCGCGCGACCACGGTCGTGCACCCCGGGGCCGCGACGGCGGCCGGAGGCTTGGTCGCGGTCCCGCCGCAGGCGGCTGCCAGCACAGCGCACCCGCTCAGCAGGGCGATGATGCGCCACCGCATGCCGTGTGAGCGCTCATGCCCGGCGCGCCGGCGAATCTCTAGCCCCCCAGGTACCGGAGCGCAGTCCCGGCCATGGTCTCGATTCCCACCGCGAGAGCGTCTTCGTCGATCGTGAACCGGGGGTGGTGGTGGGGGAACGCCCCGTCCCCGCCCGCTCCGACGAAGAAGAAGGCGCCCGGGGCGAGGCGCAGGTAGGCGGAGAAATCCTCGCCCGCCATGAGCGGCGCGTAATCGACCACGCGACGGCCCGCGATCTCGCGCACGAGCGAGGTCAGCCGCCCGTCGTTGACCACGCTCGCGTAGCCCTCGGCATACTCGAACTCGTAGTTCGCCCGGTGGGCTGTGGTCACGCCGGCGATCACACGGTCCATCGCCTCGCGCGTCGTCCGACGCAGCTCATCGTCATAGGTGCGAACAGTTCCGCCGAGCTCGACCGACTCGGGGATGACGTTGTACGCCGTGCCTCCGGCGATCCGCGTCACGGACAGCACGACCGACTCGAGCGGCGGCGTCTCGCGCGAGACGACGTGCTGGAGGCTCGACACGACCTGGGCGGCCGCCGCGACGGGATCGACCACGACGTGCGGAAAGGCAGCATGACCGCCTCGTCCGAGGACCCGGACCGTGAACACGTCGGCAGCGGCCGTGCACGGTCCCTCGATGGCGGCGACCGTCCCGACCGCCAGGTCGGAGATGAGGTGGCAGCCGAGGACCGCGTCGATCCCATCGAGCGCTCCGCTCTCGACGATCTCGATCGCCCCGCCCGGCGGTGTCTCCTCGGCGTGCTGGAAGACGAACCGGATCTCGCCGGGAAGCTCGTCGCGCATCGCCGTCAGTATCCGCGCCGTCCCGAGAAGCATGGCCGTATGGCCATCGTGGCCGCATGCGTGCATCACGCCGTCAGACTCGGACGCGAAGGTGACCCCGCTCGCCTCTGTGATCGGCAGGGCATCCATGTCCGCACGCAGCGCAAGTGTCGGACCGGAACGCCCGCCGCTCAGGGTGGCGATGACGCTCGTCGGCGTCGGGCTGTGCAGCTCCAGGCCGCCCAGGGCCTGGAGACGGTCACGCACGAAGGCGGCCGTCTCGTGCTCCTGGAAGGACAGCTCCGGGTGCGCGTGGAGATGCCGTCGCCAGGCAATCGCATCCGGAAGAACCTCGGCGACTTCCACTCCGTGAGACTAGTCCGGGCGATCGGTGCGGGCAAGCGTGGTCAGTGGGCCGGAGCCTAGGGTGCCCACGGAGCGTCGCGATTGACCGCGTCCCAGAAACCGCAGTTGTGCTCGGCCGCGATGGCGCTCGTCGGGGTGAGGGTGCTGTCCCCGCCCGGAACCAGCGACATCACCGGCCGGCCACCGGCGGCGTACGTCGTCCAGGGCGGCGCACCCGGCACGGATGGCGATCCGGTCGCGGCAAACCCGGTCCATTCGGCCAGGACCTGGCTCTGGAGCGCGGCCTGGTCCGGATCCAACGAGGCCGGAGCATCGTGGACGAGGTGGTTGATCGCACTGTGAAAGGCTCCGAGGGGCTGCGGGGTCCCCGAGCCGGGCGAGTCGGCGTCGTCGTCCTCGTAGGCGTACACCGGGATGTACTTGGATAGCCGGGCATCGCTGACCAGCGCTGGGCAGACGCTGAACGCGTCGGCCATCACGGTGCGGTACGCGATCCACGGTGCCGGCGCGGGGAATCGCGACAGCGGATAGAGCCGCAGCACGCTCGACGCGAGCGAGCCGAACTGCTCGCGCACGAGCTGGCGATACTGGTCGGCCGTGTTCGCCACGACCGTGCGCACCACGTTCGTGTACACGCCGCCGTTGAACTCGTCGCGGCCGACTCCGATCATCAGCTTGACATGGTTGACCTGGCCGCGTCTGAACGCCTGGCCGGCCGACATCGTGAGGGTCGTGCCATTGACGATCGGTCCGATCGAACCGCCCGCAAACGGGTTGACGAACTGGCCGCCTTTCTCGAGCAGCGTGTTCACCGGCACCGCCCGCAGGCAGGCGGCGACGTCGGCCGCACTCCCGCACCCGACCTTGGCCGCAAACGCCGCGCCCAGGTTCTGGGCCTGCGCTTCATCCAGCAGCTTTGACTTGCAGTCAGCCGGCCACCAGATCGTGTTGTCGTTGTAGTTGTAGAAGCCGCTGACGCTGATGCCTTGTTCGAACAGGCCCTTCGCCGTCGGCGAGGCGACCTGATCGCACACGCTGGCCCCACCCGCGGATTCGCCGAAGATCGTCACGTCGTGGGGATTGCCGCCGAAGCTGGCGATGTTGCGTTTCACCCAGCGCAGGGCGGCCTGCTGATCCTGAAGGCCGAAGTCACCGGAGTGACGGCCGAGCGCCTTGTCGGCGAGGAATCCGAGGATCCCAAGCCGGTATCTGATGTAGACGTAGACGACCGGACCGGAGCGCACGAGATTCGAGCCGTCGTCGGTCACGGCTTCGCCGAGGAAGCCGCCACCGTGGATCTCGAACATCACCGGCAGGTTCCGACCGGGCTGCGCGCCGGCGGGCTTCTGCACCTCGAGGTAGAGACAGTTCTCGCTCGTGTTGGTGAGCGGCGGCGCGCCGGGGAAGTTCGGCGACGGGCACTCGGGACCACGCTCGGTGGCCGGATAGGTGCTCGTCCACGGGCTCACCCTCTCCGGGGGTCGCCAGCGCAGGTGACCGACTGGCGGGGCGGCATAGGGAATGTCCAGATAGGAGGTCTGACCGTCGGCGGTCACGCCGCACACCGGGCCGCTCGCAGTCTGCACGACGGTGCCCGCGGAGCACGGGGGTGGCGAGGGGGCCGTCTGAGCGCCCGATCCGGCGGCAAACACGAGCGAGGCTAAGCCGGCGAGCATCGCCATACCGACGGTGCTGAGAACTACGGCCACACGCGTTCCTCCGGAGACCGGCATCCCTAACCTCCCCTGTAGGTTCGAGCTGCTCCGACTGCAGCACTCGAGGCCGGTTCTGTCAACTCGCCAGGCCGGCGCGGTCAGAGCCCGGACAGCGGTGAATACGGTCGCGTCGCCGACCGTAAAAGTGGTCAAGCCGCGCCGCCCACCGGCCGATGTTGGGAGCGATGAGTGTTATGTCCACGCGCAGCCGAGCACGGACCTGGCTGCCTCTCTCCGTCACGCGGCGCCTCGGTCTCGCCGTCGTGCTGCTCACGCCGCTACTGGCGATCGGCGGCGCTTCCGGCACGGCCAGTGCGTACTCCGTCCAGTACTGCTCCCCCATCCCCATCGTGGGCGGGATCCCGCCGTGGGGCTTCCACACGGGTTCGCCGATCACCGGGGCGACGGGCAGCTACGCGCGCGGCCACGGCGACATCAACCTGGCGGCCAACACGGTCTCCGGGATCCTCTGTCAGGTCGATCGCAGCCGCAACCAGCCCGATCGCCTGATCGTCATGACGGTCAAGCGCCACCTCGTCTACCACTCGCACTACGCCGTGCTGTGGGGCGTGCCCGGGAACATCATGAAGATCATCGTGCGCGTGCAGAGCAGCACCGACCCCCAGTGCCAGGTCGGCACGCTCGGCCACGTCACCCTCTTCGCGAGCTACAACGGGGTGCGGAGCGACAGCGTCCGCTTCACCTTCCCCGCCTCCTGCCAGGACCACGACCACCTGTACCACGGGTCGGAAGTCAACAACCAGGTGCCGCCTCTTTAGTCAGGCGCGCCGCCGAAGCCGACCTCGTTCCCGTCGGGGTCGCGATAGAGCACCTTGCGCACGCCGTTGGCGTAGGTCTCACGCTCGTCGGGCTCGAGGCCACGGACGGCGATCTCAGCCACCTGGGCATCGAGGTCGTCCAAGAAAATCGTCACCACGCAGTTCCCCGCGCCATCGGCGTGCTCCACGACATAGACCGAGTGGTCATCGGCCAGCGTCCATACCGCCTCGGTGGCGTGCGGGAAGAACGTCGGCTCGCCGAGCAGCCGCTCATACCACGGTCGAGCCGCCTGAAAATCCCGCACGCGCAGTCCGGCGAACAGGTGCGGTGCCATGGCCGCCAGTCTAGGTGGGCATGGAACCACCCGGGATCTGAACATCTTGGGCTGATAATTGCGCCGAGATGGACGATCAGGGTCATGTTGGGGGCGGACATGTCCGCGCATCGGATCGCGACCGCAATCGGGTCGCAGAGCAGCTGCGCATCCATTGCGCCGAGGGACGGCTCGGCGTTGAGGAACTCGAGCGCCGGCTCGAGCTCGCCATGTCGGCGAGCACCGTCCACGAGCTCGCGGAACTGATTGACGACGTTCCCCGCGTTGCCGTTCCCAGGCCGCTGGCGAAGCCTCCGGCCAAGGTCCGGATCGGGCCGCCGGGCATCCGTCCCTTTGCCCGCCGGATCGAGGTGCCGGCACCAATCGACCGCGTCCGTCGGAACGTCCTCGACACCCTGGCAGTCGGGCTGAACAGCGCTGGTTACGAGATGATCTACCAGGATCCGGAGACTCTGAGGTTCCAACGATCCGGCAAGGAGCGGCTGACGATCGACCTGGAGGAGCATGGACGAGCAAACACGACGATGATCGTCTACGGCCTCGCGTCGTGGAGGACCCGGCGCCATTTCGCCAGGCTTCACTTCTATGGATAGTCCGTCGTCGACGTTCGGCTCGCCGGCGGGCGGGTCGAGCGCTACTTGACCGATCCGTCACGCGAGCCCGATCTCGCGCTGGGCGACCGAGCTCGCGTATCTTGCTCTCGACCGATGACTTTTCGGGCCGAGTCGCGTCATTTCCGGCATGAGCACAACGATGCAGTTACTCCAGACCGGTGACGCGGACATCGCCTACGATGTGCGCGGCCCGCTTCCCACGCCGGGTGGGCTCCCACCGCTGCTGATGATCGGTCAGCCGATGTGCGCCGAAGGCTTTGACGCATTGGCCTCGCACTTCCCCGATCGCACGGTCGTGACGTATGACCCGCGGGGCCTCGGGCGCAGCACCCGCAGAGACGGCCGCGTCGACAACTCGCCCACCGTCCAGGCGAATGACGTGCACGCGTTGATTCAGGCTCTTGGCGCCGGCCCGGTGGAGATGTTCGCCAGCAGTGGTGGCGCCGTGACCGCGCTCGCGCTCGTGGCGGCCTATCCCAGCGATGTCGTCACCCTAGTCGCACACGAGCCGCCCCTGATCCCGGTGCTGCCCGACGCCGCGGCGGCCGAGCGCGCCCGCGCCGGATTCCGCGACGCGTACGAAGCGAAGGGGTCGGGCGCGGGCTTGGCGGCCTTCATCCAGATGACGTCGTGGCGAGGCGAGTTCACTGATGCTTACTTCGCACAGCCCGCCCCCGACCCGGCCGCCTTCGGGATGCCGGCCGAAGACGACGGCTCCCGCGACGACCCGCTGCTGTCCGACCGTTCATGGGCGATCACGGACTATCGCCCCGACGCCTCCGCCCTCGCCGCGGCGCCAACCCGCATCGTCATCGCCTTGGGGGAGGAGTCCGCGAACACGTTCACCGGACGGACGTCGGCGGCCACGGCCGAGCTCCTCGGCCAGGATGCGACCGTATTCCCGAGCCACCACGGTGGCTTCGTCGGCGGCGACTCCCCGTACGCGGGCAAACCCGAGGCGTTCGCCCGCAAGCTGCGCGACGTGCTCGCCGGCGCCAGCTGATCGCGCCGGAGGGCTCACCGTCGGCTCGCGGCGCGGGTGCCCCGCCGCCACGTGGCCGGTGTGGTCGAGTGCTCACGGCGGAAGTGCTTGATGAAGTAGCTCGGTTGCGCGTAGCCCACTCTCTCCGCCACGGCCTCGACCGTAAGATCGCTCTCCCGGAGAAGCCTCCGGGCCTCGGCCATGCGGCGTTCGGTGATCCATCGCTGCACGCTGCGCCCGGTCTTCCGGCGCACCACCGTCGTCAGGTGACCGGGCGTCAGTCCGAGAGTGCGGGCGACGGCGGCGAGCGAGATCGGCTCGCGATAGTGCTCCTCGATGAACTCGAACACGGCGGCCAGCAGCGGCTCGCTGCGCAGCCGCAAGTCCTGGCCAACGTCGACGGAGATCCGCGCGACGCTGACGAGCAGCAGCGTGAGATGGGCAAGCGCTGCCTCGGCGGACCCATCGCGGGGCTGATTCACCTCCCGCTCGATGGCCGCAACGTGGGCGGACCACACTCCGCGTTCGGCAGCCGGTACGGATAAACGCTGCGCGCCGTCGGCGGCCCGCCCGACGAAGGGGTAGAGCAGCGGGTGTGATCTCCAGCCGAGCGAGCCTCCCGGCGCCTCGGCGGCGACGATCTCCGGGGGGAAGAACACGCACCAGCCCTCGGCCGCGGCGGCGTGGTCGTGCTCGCGGGGGCGCACGACCTCCCCAGGGGCGATGATGAACGCGTCACCGCTACCCAGCGAGTAGTCGCGAGGTCCAACGCCGAGAGTTCCCCCGCCCCGCTCGAAGTAGGCCAGCACGAGGAAGTCGTGCGCGTGGGCGTGGTCACCGAGCCGGTCGCCGGCGGGGAGGTCATGAAACGAGAAGCGAAGGACGCTGACCGGTGGCGCGTCGGGCGTGCGGACGTACTCGTAGACCGGCGCCCCGTCGATCCGGCGGCCCGTCAGCCGCGTCGTCTCCCTTGGTACCAAAGATCGTTGCACTTTGCCCAAAGAATCGCCCTGGAGCACTGACATGCTTTGAATTATCACTCCTCGAGACACCAAGCATCTTCATATCGAGGAGAAAGACATGAACGAGCTCGCTTCACATCAGACAGCCGCGCGCGTCGACCCCGCGCCTCGCCGCTACCTGCCCGGGATGGGCCGCCATTGGCTCTTGCCGCTCTACGACCCGTTCACTCGCCTGGTCGGGGTCGCGTCCGCCCACCGAAGGCTCGCCGAGGAGGCCAACCTCGGTTCGGCCGAGCGCGTACTCGAGATCGGCTGCGGCACGGGCAATCTCGCTCTGCTGGTCAAGCAGATGCGCCCGCAACTCGAGGTCGTCGGGCTGGACCCCGACCCCACGGCTCTCGCCCGCGCCGGGCGTAAAGCGCGGCGCACCGGGCTCATGCTCGAGCTCGATCGGGGCTTCGCCGACGATCTCCCGTACGCGGACGGCAGCTTCGACCGAGTGCTCTCGTCCCTGATGTTCCACCACCTCGAGGCAGACCTGCGCCTGGCGTCGCTGCGCGATGTCCTGCGGGTCCTCCGTCCAGGCGCCTCGCTGCACCTCATGGATTTCGGCGGCGACAGCCACCACCTGCACGGACTGGGTCGTCTCGCTCGTCGAAGCCACACGCTCAAGGACAACTGGGACGGTCGCATCGAAACCCTGATGCTCGAGGCGGGCTTCGGTGAGGCGACCGAGACGGGTTATGTGACCAAGCGCATCGGGAGGCTCACGTACTTCCGCGCGACCAAGCCGCGGTAGCGGGAGCCCTACACCGACACGCTGCGCGGTCTGCTCGGCGGCGTGACCCGCCTTTAAACTCTTGGCAGGCGGAGGGTCCTGGTAACAGGAATGTCCGGGACCGGCAAGTCCAGCGCGCTACTCGAGCTGGCTGGGCTCGGATTCCGCGTCGTCGATACCGATGAGCCAGGCTGGACCGAGTGGTCCGCGACCGACGGTGGGTACCTGTGGCGCGAGGAGCGGATCGAGGAGCTTCTCGCTGACGAATCCGGGCCGTCGATGTATGTATCAGGGACGGTGTCGAATCAGGGCAAGTTCTACCCGAGGTTCGATGCGATCGCTCTATTGAGCGCGCCGGCAGAGGTTCTCCTCAGGCGCATCGACGAGCGCAGGACGAACACCTACGGCAAGGATCCGCAGCAGCGCAGACTCGTCCTCCAGCATCTGGCCGAGGTCGAACCGCTGCTGCGTCGGACCTGCACCGTCGAGATCGACACCACGCAACCGCTCAGCCGGGTCGTCGAGCAGCTCGTCGAGCTTGGCTGAGATCGGCTCGGCGGGCTCCGGTTCGCGCTGCTGGACGCCGAGCCTGACAACTTCACGTTTGGGCGATCGATGCGAAGATGGAGCATCTGGGACGGACGTCACGAACAGGCTGCGACGGGGTTTGGCAGGTCCGGCGGCGCATGAGCCGCTTGCCTGGCGTCGCCGTCGTCCTCGTGGTCCTATTCGGCAGCGGCATGACGGCGACCGGGACGGCGCTTCCCAGCTCGACCGGCCCGACCGCCGCGACGCTCACGATCGCGCTCGCTTCGCCCCGCAACGGCGCGTCCTACCAACGCGGCTCGCGAGTCGTCGCCCGATTCCGGTGCAGCGAACCCGGGATGCCGAACGCGATGGTCAGTTGCCGGGGAACGGTGGGGAGTGGGCACGCCATCGACACGAGGCACGCGGGCACCAAGGCCTTCACCGTTACCGCGACGGACACGAGCGGTGCCTCGATCACAAAGACCGTCGACTACCGGGTCTGGGCATACGTCAACCCACTCCGGGCGGTCGCGGGGCTACAGGCGAGCCGGATCGACATGGGCGTCGACTACTCGGGGTCCGGGCCGATCCTGGCCATCGGCGAGGCGAAGGTGGTCACCGCACGCTACGTCCCGGGTCCGGAAAGCTGTTGGGGGAAAACGTGCGCGCCCGCGCCGGGGGGATGGGTCGTCTACAGGCTGTTGGATGGGCCCTTCGCGGGCAAGTACGTCTACGCGGTCGAGAACATCACGGTCAAGGTCAAGGCCGGGCAAATCGTGAGACCGGGGCAAACAATCGCCGTGCTGCATCCGGAGTCTCCGAATCTCGAGATCGGCTGGGCGGCCGGCCGCGCGGCCGAAACGCTGGCGGTCGCGCGCCACCACCAGTGCACGTGCGTCGATCCCGGGGGCTGGTCGGCAATCGAGGGGCGCAACTTCGACCACTTCCTCGAGTGGCTCGGCGTCCCGTCCGGCTATCTCCAGGAGACTCCGGCCCAGGCCATGCCTCGCGGGTGGCCGGCGCTTCCGCCGCGGGCGGGAGCACACCTATGAGCCCTCCGTCGCCCGAGCAGCCCGTAGCGGGATCGTGTCTGTGCGGCGGCGTCCGGTTCGAGGTGATGATGCCTTTCCTGCGCGCGAATTACTGTCATTGCCTGCGCTGCCGCAAGCACTCCGGCGCCGGCGCCCTGGCGCAGGGCCGCGTCCCCCGGGACGGCTTCCGACTCACGGCGGGTGAAGATCTTCTCGAGGTCTACCGCCCCGCCGCGGGCATGGTGAAGGCGTTCTGCCGTGTCTGTGGCTCGAGCCTCTTTGGAGGCACCTGGCCCGACGGCCCGGAGGTCTCGATTCGACTTGGCTCTCTCGACGACGACGCGGGCATCCGCCCCGAGTTCCACACCTTCGTCGACTCAGCGGCACCGTGGGAGACGATCCCCGACGACGGGCTCCCGCGCTACCAAGCTCGCGCGCCCGCTCGCTGAGCCGCGGGACATGCGCTTGCCATGGGCCTGCGATCCAGGCCGGACACTCGGATGAGCTTCGTGGATCGGGCTAGTGCAACGGGACGGGGTTTATCGGGTTGGTGTCGAGTCCGTGTTGCACGCCATGGGCTTGCATGTAGACGGCATATCCGATGTCGACGGCAAGGAGCCCGATGACCGTGGCCGTGGCCAGGCGGCGTCGGTGTGCGAGCACGAGCGCAGCGTCGCCGTAGACGATGGGTGCCGACAGGAACAGGACGCGCGGGGCGTCGTAGGAGACCGTCAGCGAGAGCAAGCAGATGACGACAAGGACGAGCCCGCGCCGGGCGAACGAGAAGCGCCGCAGCGCAAAGGGGGCGATGAGCCACAGCGGGCCGAAGGTGTAGGCGAGTCGGCGCGGCTCGTGGCCGAAAAGGCCTGGTGAAGTATGTCGAGGCGGACGTGCAGGAAGGAGCCGGTATATCCGGGTGTGTACTGGGTGCCAATCGACGGGATCGATGCGCGCAGAGCAACGTAGGCCGCGATCGGAGCTGCCGCGACCGCGACGACATCGCGCAGCGCGGTTCTGTCGAGAATCTTTCGCGCCCACATTGCGTAGGCCAGCGGAACCAAGAACAGGCTGCTCTCCTTCACCGCGACGCCGATGAGGATGGTGACCGCAAGCGCGACCTTCCGCCGGCGCACCACGAACAGGCACCCGAGCGTCATCACCAGTGCAGTCGCGGGGTCGATGTTGCGTCCGTTGCGCGTGGCGAGCTGAGTTTCGCGCGCGAGCCGTGGCCGGACGCCGTCGGACCGGCCTACGATTGGTCGCATGGAGACCGACGAGGTCGTGCAACTAGCGGAGCGCGCGCTGTTTGATGCCGAGGAGACGTACCGGCTCGATCCCTCGGAAGCGAACCAACGGCGGGTGATGAGGGCGTGGTCGGCGGTCCGCCGAGTGCGCGGCCGGCAGCACGAGGACACGACCGAGACGACTGAGGCTCCGGCGAGATCGCCGGACGATTAACCGCCATCCGTGACAGAGGCATTCGTCAGGAGCGTGCGGCTGCTTGCCGCACATCCCGAGGAGCGGATGGGATATCCGTGGGATCTCCCGGCCATGGCGGATCTGGCCGACGGTCTGGAGCTGGACCTGCGACGCGTCCACGAGCTGGTGCAAGCCAGTTCGTCATCGCCACCCATTCGCCGATCCTCCTGGCTTATCCCGACGCCACCATCTACCACTGCACGGCCGCAGGTCTCGAGCGGGTCGCCTACGAGGATGCTGAGCCCGTGCGCCTGACGGCGAGCTTTCTCTCCGCTCGCGAGCGGTTCCTGCACGAGCTCTTCAGCGAGTGAAGGAGAGCTCGGCGATGTCGTCGCCGGGATCGTCGTATCGGCTCGATGAGCTGGGCTGGCTCCAGTTCGATCGGTTGTGTTCGCTGGTGCTGGAAGCGGACGCTGAACCGTGCAGCAGCCGCGCGCCGAGCGCGACGAGCCATTCCACCGGCCACAACTTGGAGCAAACAGACCGAAGGCGCTGCGAATCGGATGGCGTGCGAGCACAGTCGCCGCGACGGCGCCGCGCTGTTTGACCAGGCACTGCCGGCCAGCGCGCCGTCGAGGGCCAGCAGCAGCCCGGCAATCACCCGCTGGTTGCCGCGCGATCGACCCGCCGGTCGGGCCCTTGGCTTGCGGTCAGGATCTCGATCAGCTGCCCGACGTTCTGCTCGCGGGCGATCGTGTCAGGGAGTGGGAGGTGGGCGTTGATCGTGTACTGGTTGCGGCGGCCATTTCGCTGGCGAGTGATGTAGCCGGCCGCGGAAAGCTCGACGACGATCCGATGCGCGGCCCGCTCGGTGATCCCGACGCGCTCGCCAATCTCGCGCAGGCGAACGCCGGGATCACGGGCAATGGACACCAGTACCTGGGCGTGGTTGGTCAGAAACGCCCAACTCGGTGCCGCGCGCTCAGTCATCCACGTAAGCATATCATTTCTAGATTGATTTTTCATGCTATAGTTGTCATGTATCCACGAGAGGACCCAGGATCCCCTCGCACCACGCGACGAGGAGGTCCTCAGATGCGCTCCAGCACACCCAGCACGCCGGTCAACTCCCCCGCTCCAGGAGTAGTTCCGGAAACGGTCCGCGGCCCGGTGAGCGACCAGCCACCGGTAGCGGTGCCGAACACCGCCCGCGCGCGGGAAGCCGCCGCGGCGGTGAACGGGACCGAGACACGGGGCGAGCACTTTCGCCGCAAGGCACTTCGGGGGCGACTCCACGGCTACGCGATCGGAGCTGTCGCGCTCGTCGCGGTGCTGATCGCGCTGGCCGCATCGAACACCACCCAAGTCAAGGTCCACTGGTTGATCGGTAGCTCCCGAGTCTCGCTCGTATGGCTCGTGCTCGCCGCCGCGATCCTCGGTTGGGCCCTCGGGCTGATGGCCAGCGCCAGGTTCCACTGGCGCACCCGCGCTCCGCGGCGCGGGAGTGGAGGCCGGTCATGACGCGCTCCAAACCTGTCACCCAGGCTGCTGGTGCACGATCAAAGCCCGCGAGCTTCGCGTCCTACCAGGACCCGGACAATGCCACCCAGGTAGTGCTCGCCGGCGCCGGGTCGGCCCGGCTCAAACGCCGCGCGGATACCGACAGCGCGGTCGACGACGTCGCTCGCCGCGACGAGGCGGCAGCCCGTGACGCCACCGACGCCGAGCGGTGGCTGGACGAGGGCGGAAGCTTCAGCCGGAAGGCGCACCTACCGCTGTGAGTGCGGGCACGTCCTGTAGTCCTGCACGTCTGGTCCCAACCGACCTCGCGTACCGCAGAGCCGCCCTCCGACGCGAGCCCAAACTGTTGAACACGTTCGATCAGAAAGGGTCGGTTATGACCCACATTTGCTGCCCACGCTGCCGGCTGCGCTTCACACCAGGGGCATCGGCGTACATCATGGCTTGCCCGGAATGCGGCGAGCCGCTTGAACAGATCACCAGCCCGAGCGCCTTGGGTTTCCGTCTCCTCGGATCTGAGGATCTCCCCATCGAGCTGCCCCAAGCGGTCGCCGTCTCAATCCCGATGCCCGCGCCCGGCACACGATCATGACCGACACCCACCTCCGCCTTCTCCGCCTGCTGGCGAACCAGTCGCAGCGCCAACTCGCTCACCACCGCTCGACTCACCGGGTCGAAGATGCTGCATCTCGAGAGCGAGGCGAGCACCTCGAGCGAGCGGCGACGCGAACCAGAGCGCACCTGGCGCACGCCCGAACACGACGTCACCACCGACGAGCAGACCCAACGCCCTGATCCTTCCCTAGTCCACAGGGGGGCACCGACCGAAGAGAGCATTTGCATACCCGCGCGCGGCTATGCAGTCGTTGCTCAGCTCATGCGTCGCGAGCCGCGATGGAAGCCGCGATGCGAGGAGAGGGTGCCTCTAGAGCGGTGGCACCCACCGCCCTCCGACCCACATTCCCTCCTCGCCAGTGGGGCTTTCTGAGAGCGGATGTTCGTGCGCGCCGTAGGCCCTCAGCTCCGAGACGCCATCCGGCCCCGCGCGGACGATGAAGGCTCGCGGCAGCGCGTTCAGCTGAAGCCAGCTGCGTAGCTCGTAGCTGGCGTCGACCTCGGCGATCCAGATGTCGTCCTCGTGCCACTGGCCGGTGATCCGATGCGTGGTGGAGCGAAGCTGGCCGAGGAACTCACCGAACAGCTGGCGGGCCGCCTCGGTCCCTTCCGCGCGACGGCCGTCGACGACCAGCACCTGCGCATCCGGCGTCATCAACGCCATTATGCCGTCGAGGTCGAGACGGTCGAGGGCATCGAGAAACCGTTCGATCGGTGACTCGGTCACAGAAGCGCAGTCTGACATCTCATCGCGGCGACCGTCTCCTGAACGGCTCCCGACCCGCCGGCTGGGCCGGGGTCTCTCGGGCCGGCGCGGGCGGGATGCGCAGCTTGGCCGGCTGGCCGGCCTCGAGCGTGATCTGCTCACCGTGGTGGACGATCTCGATTGGCTCGCCGTCGAGCACCGAATAGCGCGCTTCCCCGTGGCGGACGTCGATCAGCAGCCGCCGGCCGCGGCACATCACCCTGAAGGCCACCCGCGTGAGCGCATCGGGGAGGCGCGGCGCAAAGCGGAGTACGCCGCCCTGGTCACGCAACCCACCGAATCCGCACATGAGACCGATGCACGCCCCGGCAAGCGACGCGATGTGCAGTCCGTCACGCGTGTTGTGCTCGAGGTCGTCGAGATCCATCAGCGCCGCCTCACCTAGGTAGTCATAGGCCAGCGCCAGGTGGCCGACCTCTGCGGCAAGCACCGCTTGCGTGGAGGCGGACAGCGACGAGTCGCGCACGGTCAGCGGCTCGTAGTAGGCGAAGTTGCGCGCCTTCTGCTCATCGGTAAACGCGTCGGAACGCGTGAACATGGCCAGTACGAGGTCGGCCTGCTTGACGACCTGCTTGCGGTACAGATCGAAATACGGGAAGTGCAGAAGCAGCGGATACTGACTGGGGGAGGTCTCGGCAAAGTCCCACTCCGCATGCTCGAGGAACCCCTCGGCCTGCGGATGGATCCCACGCTCCGTGTCGTAGGGGATGACCATCATCTCGGCAGCGTCACGCCAGCTCGCCGCCTCCTCGTCGTCGACCCCGAGCCGAGACGCGACGTCCGGCTGGCGCTCGACCGCCGCGGTCGCCGCGCGCAGGTTCTGCTGGGCCATCAGGTTCGTATAGACATTGTTGTCGGCCACCGCGCTGTACTCGTCGGGGCCGGTCACACCGTCGATGCGAAATCGTCCGGCGGCGTCATGGTGGCCGAGTGAACGCCACAGCCGCGCGGTCTCCACCAGGAGCTCGGTACCGACGTCGCGTTCGAAGGCCTCGTCGGCGTGTACCGCCTGGTAGCGGAGCACCGCGTCGGCGATGTCGGCGTTGACATGGAAGGCCGCGCTGCCCGCCGGCCAGTAGCCCGAGCATTCCTCGCCGGCGATCGTGCGCCACGGGAAGGCCGCGCCGCGGAGCCCGAGCTGACGGGCGCGTTCTCGGGCGAGCTCGAGCGTCGAGTGTCGCCAGCGCAGCGCATCCGCGACCGCATGGGGGGCGGTGTAGGTCAGCACGGGCAGTACGAACGCTTCGGTGTCCCAGAACGCATGCCCGTCGTAGCCCGATCCTGTCAGCCCTTTGGCCGCGATTGCCCGCTGCTCGCCTCTCGCGCCCGCCTGCAAGATGTGAAACAGCGAGAAGCGGACAGCTTGCTGAAGCTCCGCGTCGCCGTCGACCTCGAGGTCCGCACGCTCCCAAAAATCGTCGAGATACGCCCGCTGCTCGGAGACGAGCCGGTCCCAACCTCTGCGCTCGGCTTCCGCCAATGCACCGCCGACCTGGTCGCGCACCGCCGGCAGCGACCGCTCGGAGGACCAGCCGTAGGCAATGAACTTGACCAGCCGCAGCGGCATACCCGGCGCGAGGTCGGCGGTGATGGTCAGCCGTGCCAGATCCTTGAAGGCCTCGATCGAGTATTCGGTCCCAGGCGGTCCGTCGATCTCGTGTGCCATCGCGGCCGACACCCGGAGCCCGCTCGAGGCGGTCCTGTGCGTCAGTAGCGCACGTTTGTCGCGGCCGTCGAAGGCCTCTGATCGCAGCGGCGCGGCAAGCGCCGCGGCCGCGCGCGGGTCGGCCTTTATCGCTGGCATCGACTCGTTGCTGACGAGTTCAGATTGCACCACGACCGGACTTGGCTCGTCGAGCGGCTCGACTTCGTAGGAGATCGCGGCAACGGCGCGGTGGGCGAACGAGACCAGGCGTGTCGAGGAGACTCGCACCGCTTTGCCGGTGGGAGATACCCATTCCGCTACTCGGCGCAGCAGCCCGGCGCGCATGTCGAGGACCCGTTCGTGGCGTCTGAGCTTCCCGTAGCGCACGTCGAATGGCTCGTCGTCGACGATCAGCCGGATGATCTTGCCGTTGGTCACGTTGACCACCGTCTGGCCCGACTCCGGATCGCCATATCCAGCTTCGGCGGAGGGCAGCGGATGCGACTCGTAGAAGCCGGCCAGATACGTCCCCGGTAACCCGAACGGCTCGCCCTCGTCGAGGTTGGCGCGCAGCCCGAGGTGGCCGTTCGACAGCGCGAACAGCGATTCGGTCTGCGCGAGCCGGTCGAGGTCCAGCTCGGTTTCGCGCACGGCCCAGGGCTCGACGCTGAAGGCAGGCTGAACGATCACTCGGCGTCGAGCAGTTCGGCGAGGTCCTCCACGACGACGTCCGCGCCGTGGGCCTTCAGCGCCTCGCCCTGATCGACGCGGTCGACGCCGACGACTAACGCGAAATGGCCCCGATGCCCCGCCTCGACCCCCGCGAGCGCGTCCTCGAACACCGCCGCCTGATCCGGCTGGACCCCAAGTGCGCGCGCGCCCGCGAGGAACGTGTCGGGGGCGGGTTTCCCCTCCAGATGGTCGCGCTCGGCCACGTGACCGTCGACGATCTCTTCGAATAGGTCGAGGATCCCGGCGGCGATGAGCACGTCCCGGCAGTTGGTGGACGAGGACACCACCGCGCGGCGAAGGCCGGCGGCGCGCGCGGCGTTCACGTAGCGCACCGACCCGGCGTACGGCTCAACGCCCTCCTCACGGATCATCTTCAACACGATCTCGTTCTTGCGGTTTCCGAGCTCGGCGAGCGTCTCATCAGGCTCATCGATGCCCCGGGAGACGAGAAACGAGCGCACCCCCTCGGCCCGTGGCCTGCCATCGACGTACTCGTCGTAATCGGCGACCGCATCGAACGGCACGAACTGCTCGCCGAGCTGGTTGGCCCGCCGGCGCAGATAGTCGTCGAACATCTCCTTCCAGGCGGCGGCATGCACCTTTGCGGTCTGAGTGAGCACGCCGTCGAGGTCGAACAGGCAAGCGCTGACCCCAGTGGGCAAACCGAGCACCCGCAGACCATACCTCCAAGGCTGCCGCGGGGGCAGGTGAGCTAGGCGTGGCCGAGTTCGAACCGGCGTCCGTGGTCGCGCGCGATCGAATAGCGACGCTACCCCACCGTCGCACCCTCAGGGGCAGTTGCTTCCAGCCGGTTGGCGCCGCCGAAAGCTCAGCCGGCCGATTCACCGTCCCAGTAGTCCACCGTGTCGGCGAGCCTGAAGATGCCGCCGAGAGTCGAGAGTTTGCCGCTGTCGGGGTATGCACACCCGTACGGCTCGCGCTTGGTCGAAAGAATCAGCACGCGAGCGACCGCTGCCGACTCGTTGCTCAGCTGGTGAGCCCCCGCCGGGCCCTCGGGGAACACAACCATGTCGCCGGCTACGAGCAGGTCCCGCCCACCCCGGTGACGCAGGATCGGCGTGCCGGCCAGGACGAGTAGGCACTCCTCATTGCCGATCTCGTAGTGGTAGGGACCGTTGCGCTCTCCGGGGCCGAACTCGTACACGGACCCGCCGAGCATCTCGCCGCCGAGCAGCGGACCGAGCTCCTGGCAACGGGTCCGAAATCCGGGCGGAGCCCCCTCCCATGCCGCGACCTCCACCGTCGTCGCGTTGACCGCCGGGCGCGGCACCCGGCTCATTCGCCGTCCCAGTAGTCGACGGCGTCGCCACGGCGAAAGTCGAGCCGGTCCGGGCCGCCGCCAGGCGGTCGCACGCCGAGCTTGTCCGAATCCGGATAGACCGAGACGGAGGCCGCTCCGGCCGCGTCCACCCCGGAGAAGATCACCACGCGACCGGGGCCGCGGACCGCATGGGCCCCATCCGGACCGCTCGGGAAGCAGACCAGATCGCCCGGCGCCAACACGCGCTCCCCGGCCGGATCGCGCAGCGTCGGCGCGCCGGCCGCGACATACAACCACTCTTCGACCCCGTGATGGTAGTGGTAGGGGAACGTCGAGTCGGCGGCGGACAGCTCGTACACGCTTGCACCCAACCACCGCAGCCCGTCCGCCACCCCGCGGCGACCGCGCCAGCCATATCCGGGGCGGTCCTGCTGGATCGGGAGCTCGTCGGTCAGGATGTTGAAGCGTTCCAACGCCCTGCATTATCCCTCCACCACCGACACGACTGTCACGACCGGTTCACGGGGTCCGGTCACGAGGACTCCGCGTCAACTGTCGCCGGCATGGGCTAGTCGGCGGGAGTTGGCCGCGGCTCTTATCGCCATCGCCGTGACCGTCCTGCTTCTCGCTCTCGCCGGCGGCGGGCGAGGCGCCGATAGGGTGATCAGCCACCCGATGGCGTCTTACTACCCGCTGATCCAGTATCGCGGCACCGGAGCGCCGCCGGCGATCACTCGAGTCACGCGAACGAAGCCTCTGACGTCCATCGGTATTCGCGAGTCATACGACGCAATCCCGTAGACGGGGTGGATCACCCGGGAGGGCCCCCGGACCCGGGACCCATCCACGATTCATCGAGCATCTTGATCAATGTCGTTGTGGCGAGGGCGCTGAATGTGATCTGCTTCGCCGGACTACTGATCATCGGCTTCGTAACGCTCATCGAGGCCGCGCTCACAGCTTGCGCCGTTGCCGTCAGCCCCCTTCCGCCGGACCCCTCGGATCCGCTTGCCAGACCCGGAGCCGGTTATTTCGGATCGCGGCCGATCGATCGACGGTGATGGCCAGCGCCCGAGGCTAGGGCAGTCGGGCCCGCGGAGCAGAGCAGCCCCCTCACCTGGCTCGCGCCGCTGCGCACGATCCGGGTCGACGACGCTCGGACACTCGCGGCACGAGCCGCCGGTTGGCCGGGATCGAGGACAGCCGCCAGGCGCGATCCGCGCTCGGTCCCATCGGCATCGTGCCCGACGGCCGTGCGAGCATCGGTTGACGTTGAACCGGTACTGCGGTTAGATCCAGGGAGCAGGGAACCTAGAGGGTCCGGAAGGGAGGCAGCATAATGTCCTTGACCGCTCGTCAGGCGGCCTCGTTGGTTGGTGCGGCCGCGCTCGGCGTCACAGCCATGGTCGGCGCCGGGTCGGCATCCGGTTCGTCCGCTGGAGCCAGCGTGGCGACGCCGAGCTTTTCTAAGTTGAGCGCGAGCCAGGTCAAAGCCCGCGCGTCGGGCAGGCGAGAGCGCATGGTGGTCGTGTTCGCCGACCAGCTCGCGAATCTGCCGGCGAACCGAGCCGATCGGCACGCCCGAGAAGCCACGGCCGCGTCCATGCAGGCCCCGCTCGTAGCCCAGCTGCAGCAGGTCGGGGCCACGAAGCTCACGACCCTTTCGCTCCTCAACGCTGTCGCCGCGACGATGCCGGCGGCCGAGGCACAGGCGCTCAGCCACACCCCGGGCGTCAAGGCGGTCGTACCCGACGGGACCATCATCATCGGCGACGCCAGGTCGACCACGCCGACGGTGGCGGCATCCCAGGTGGGGAAGTCGACCATCCCGGCAACGGCGCCCGACGGGCAGCGACTCTGCAGTACATCCCCCAGCAAACCGCTGCTGGAGCCCGAAGCCCTCACCAGCATCCATGACGCATCCGACAGCCCGAACGACCCAAACGAAGCGTCCAGGATCGCCACGGGCAAGGGCGTCATCGTCGGAAACGTCGACGCCCAGACGTTGGCCGGGAACCCCAACCTGATCCGGCCGAACGGGCAGCACGTGATCATCGATGCCCCGAGGCCGAACGAGAACGTCTTTAACGACGAGTTCAACGGGGACGTCTCCACCATCGCCGCCCAGGGCACGGTCACCTACACCTACGCGTCTCAGCTGCCCTTCTCGAACATCCCTGCGAACTGCACTTTCCGAATCGTCGGTGACGCCACCGGCGCCTCTCTTGTCAGCACCGGTTACTTCAACGACACCACCCCGTCGGGTCAAACGGTGGCTCCCGAGTCGCAGGTCATCGCCGGGCTGGAGCAGGCGGTGAACGAGGGTGTCAACGTCGTGTCGGAGTCCTACGGCTACGGCGCTCTGCCGGGTGCCAACGACGACCTGCTGCAACCGACGAACGAGGCGATGGTGCGAGCGGGCGTCGTCGTCGTGGAGAGCGCTGGCGACAGCGGCTCCTCCGGCACGGTCGAGGCCCCCGCCGATGACCCCAACATCATCGACGCTGCCGGGACGAACGACCTCAGGCTCCTCGCCCAGGCCTATGGCTACACGAAGGGCTGGGAGGACGACAACATGACGACCCTGTCGTCGGGCGGCACCGCTCCCAATGGTGCTGTGGTCGACCTAGCCGCGCCCGGCTACCTCGCGCTCGCCGTCGCCGGCGTCGGCCAGGTACCGCCGCGACCGACCGAGGCCTTTGGCGGCACCAGCGAGTCGGCCCCCTTCATCTCCGGCGCCGCCGCCGACGTGATCCAGGCCTACCGTGACACCCACGGCGGAGCTACCCCGACGCCGGCCCAGGTGAAGGAGATCCTCACCAGCACGGCAACCGACATCGGGGCCGAGGCAGATCAGCAGGGCGCTGGCCTGCTGAATGTGTACGCGGCCGTCGAGGCGGCGCGCCAGATGCCGGGCACCTCGGAGACGCATTCAAGCGCTTCCGAATTGGTGGACAACCCCACTCAGCTCGACGTGCAGGGCCCGGGCGGCTCAACCGTCGAGAAATCGGTCAGCCTGTACAACGCCTCCTCCCACGGCGAGATGGTCACCGGCACCTACCGGGTGCTGGGAGGCGAGACGAGCTTCGGCACGCCTGTCACCGAGAACGTCACCGCCCCGTCGCCAGGCGCCCCGATTCCCGCCCAGGGGGCGACCGCGGCGGCACCGATCACCTTCACGGTGCCGAGCGGCGTCAGCGTGCTCGATGCCGACATGCGCTGGCCGGACCCGGCCAACAAGGATGACAACATCCTGACATTCCTCTTGACCGACCCGGCCGGGAGGCTGGCCCAGATGTCGTACGACTACGGCGCCGCCAACGGGCCCAACGCCAGCCCGGACATCCAGCACAGCACGGTCGAGCATCCGATGCCCGGAACCTGGACGGCCCAGATCCTGTGGGCCAACGGCCGCGGCCACGTGCAAAGTCCCCCGGACACCCCGGGGCCCTACCGGGGAAGCGTGACCTTCCAGGCCAGCGGCCAGAACTTCACGACAAGCCCGGCGTCGGCGCCCGTCACCATCCCGCCGCGCAGCTCGGTGAGCGTGCCCCTCAGCATCGCCCTTCCGCAGGCTGCCGGCGATGCCCCCGAGTCGGTGCAGTTCACCGGACCGAACGGACTCGAGAGCTCGGTGCCGATCGCCCGGCGTACCCTCATCCCGTCGGCCGGTGGCTCGTTCGGCGCCACGCTGACGAGCTCGGTATCACGCGGTCCTGGGCAGATCAAGACGTTCTATGTCGACGTGCCCCCGGGTAAGAGCGACCTCGACGTGTCGTTCCACGCGCCGGACCACAGCGCCGACGACCCGGTGTACTACTACCTGTTCTCGCCGGCCGACCTCGCGCCTGGGGTCACAGAGTCGGGGCAGATCGCTGTCACAGCCGTCGACGCCACGCCGACGCCGAATAACCCGACCGGAAACGCCTCGCTCATCGCCCCCCATCCCCAGCCAGGGCTGTGGGAGATCGACGTGATGCAGGGCGCTACGACCGACGGAACGGAGTTCTCCCAGACCGTCACCGGGGTCCTCGCCTACAACCAGCTCGCACCCGTCACCGAGACCGGGCTTCCGACGTCGACGTCGACGGTCATCGCCTCCGGCTCGAGCGTGCCGATCTCGGTATCGGTCACGAACACGACGAACCATGTCGGGTATTTCGAACTGGCACCGTCGGGCAACGACATCACTGGCGGCAATACCGTCACGCCGCTAGAGCTGGCGCCCGGAGCCACGGGGACACTGACGGCGACGCTGTCGCCCACAGCAGCTGCGGGCACCGCGGTGAACGGCACCCTCAGCGTCATCGACTCGACGGAGTTCGGAGCCGTTGAGCCCGCGATTGGGTTCCCGTTGTTCTCCGACTTCCACGACTTTGCCTACGCCTACACGGTGGGACCGGGCTGAGCGGGTAGCCCTTGGCAACAACGCTACGGCCCGGGCCTAGTTACAGGCTCGGGCCGTCGCCGTATCGGGTGGGGCGAGGTACCCTTCGAGGCGTGGGCGCCTCAGTTGGGCCAAGGGCTGAGTGGGTGTTGCCCGCCGAGCCGTCCGCTGTCAGTCTGTCGCGCCGCCGGGCCGCGGGATTCGCGGCCGCGGCTGGCGCTCCTGCCGTCGTGACGGAAGCGATCGTCCTGGCCGTGTCCGAGACAGTCACCAACGCGATCCTTCACGCCTACGACGGCGAGGATGGTCAGGTCCGTGTCACCTGCCGCGTTGACGGCGAGCGCTTCGTCATCGAAGTGGCTGACGAGGGCGGCGGCATGGCGCCGCGTCCGGACTCTCCTGGGATCGGGCACGGTCTGGCGATGGTGGGCGCTCTCGCGCAGACGCTCGATATCGCACCCGGTCCGAACGGGCGGGGCACGGCCGTGACCATGGCCTTCGGTGCCGCCCACATGCCCGACACACCACCCGGGTTAGAGGCGCTGTGCGCACTAGCCCTCGACACTGTCGCCGACGTGTCATGTGTAGACCTCATCTCCGAAGGCGTGCTGCGCCGCATCGCGGCAGACGTGGCGGACGATGGCGCGCTCAGCGAATGGTTGCGCGCAGCCGTGCCCCCGGCAAAGCCGGGGACGGCGACGTGGGCGGCGCTGCGTGAGGGCGGGGCGCGCCTGGTCGTTCACGACCCCACCGTCCCGCGCTCACCGGGCGGGACGGGAGAACGACTCAACCTCACGTGGTGGATCGCGATCCCTCTCGAGAACTCACAGGGAACGCCAGCCGCGCTGTGGGGGCTCGGCGGCCGCGAGGGTCGGCGGCCGGTGCCGTCTGAGGACATCATCCGCATCTTCGCCCACGCCGCGCGGGGTGACCTCGCGCGAGCTGTCGACCGGGCAGTGCTGCGCGGCCGGCTGGCAATGGCGTCTCGTAAGGGGTTCCGTCGACCGTCCGCCCGAGAGGTCCACTGAGGGCGAGGCGATCGTCGGCGCGACGGAGTCGACGAGCTGCTCGGCGGCCTCGCCGGCAGCGCCGAGGAGCACCGACGTGTCGCTCCCCTGCCCCTGACCTAGCACCACGCCGACCGCGGTCAGCCCGCGCCCGCTGACCGTAACGTGAGTGAAGAAGGCCAGGCAACCCCCGGCCGCGGAGTCAGACCCGGTCTTGCCGGCGTAGCCCTCAGCGATCAGGGGGTTGTAGTTGGTGAGCGTGCCGGCGACCGGAAGCATCACGCTGGCCATCGAGACGACCTGACGAAAGACCGAGAAGCGCATCGCTGCCTGGAAGATGCGCAGCTGGTCGGCGGCGGTGGAGACCGTGCCGAGATCAAACCCGCTCTGCTCAGCCGCGCCGACCAACGATCCTTCACCCCAGAATCCGTCGACCTCTCCCTCATCGCCGAAGACGCCACCGAAACGCTCCTCCCCCTCGGCGAAAAGCACGGCGTCAGGATCGAAACCTCCCGCGACATCGCCCCCACCAGGGGCTCACCCTCGCTGCTGCTGCAGCTGACGACCAACCTCCTCCATAACGCGATCATCAACAACCTCTCTGAACACGGCGCCGTGTGGGTCACCACCAGCGCTCACCCCACGAGCGTGGAGCTCACCGTCGAGAACACCGGCGAGAGGCTCACCCCACAACTCGTCGCCATGTTCGAGGAACCCTTTCGGCGCGGCACCGAACGCATGCATACCGACCACGCGGGAGCCGGGCTCGGTCTCGCCATCGTGAAGAGCATCACTCAAGCCCACGAGGGGACCCTCACCCTGACCCGCCGAGCCGCTGGCGGGCTCTGCGTCACTGTCCAACTACCCGCCGCCCACCACGGGCTGGCAGATGACGATCAACGCAGGAGCACGCTCAGTTCGCCAGCCCGGTCAGCAACTGGTGGACGGTGGCGTTGAACTTCGTGAGATCGCCATATGGGCGAGCAACGAGCATGGCTCCTTCGAGCGTCGAGAGGATGCTCTGAGCGACGTCGTCTGCGGATCCGCTGAACGCGAGTGTCTTCGCTGACTGTCCCTGGCTGAGCACGTCGGTCAGCCAGCGCGTGTTTTCGTCGAAGAACCCGATCACGGCGCGGCGCATCGGCTTGGGCAGCGTCTGGTACTCGGCGGCGAGCACGCCGCACATGCACATGCGCTTGCCCTCGAGCACGCCGGCGTACAAGCCCGCGTACGCGTCCAGTTTCGCGCGCGCATCCGGAATCTCCGCGTCGATACGAGCGAGTGCTTCTGCAAAACGCTCGGCGTATCGCGTGATCAGTGCCTGACCCAGCTCAGCCTTGCCTCGGAAGTGGTAGTGCAGGCTTGCCGTGGTGATCCCGAGCTCGCTGGCAATGTCGGCGTAGCTGAAGTTGTTGAAGCCGCGCGTCTGGACCAAGCGCTCGGCAATGTCGAGGATTCGCTCCGGGGTGCGGTTGCGCGCTTTCGATCGTTCGACGGCCATGAGAAGCCTTGACATCTTACTTACTAGAAGATAGGTTCTGCGTCACCGGGGGCTTACCTAGTGGTAGATAGGCCTCGCAGTCGGCGGCGGCCGCCGCGACGACCGACCGCAAGAACCAAGCGGAGAGGTCATCTCATGTCTGTTCAGGACGTCCACGAGACCGAGCACAAGAGCTTCGGGCATCCCGATGAGACGCGCGAGTTCCCGCGCGGAAGGGCCGAGATCCTGTCGATCGGCCGATCTGAAATCGGCCGGATGACGTTTGAACCTGGCTGGCGCTGGTCCGATGATGTCAGGCCGATCGCCGGCACGGACAGCTGCGTTGCGCCGCACTTTCAGTACCACGTCAGTGGCCGCTTGGCCATCAGGATGGACGACGGAACCGAGATCGTCGCCGAGCCAGGGGATGTCACCTCGCTGCCCAGCGGACACGACGCGTGGGTGCTGGGCGAGGAGCCCGTGGTCGTCGTCGACTGGTACGGGGCCAGCAACTACGCCAAAGCGAGCACGTGAGCGCCGAAGTCAACACATCGATGGTCCAGGGCGAGGGCTACACGATCGTGCATCGTGACGAGCTGGATCGGACGGGAAACTGGCGGCTGGTGCGGCGCTCCCTGGGCTGCCAGTCGTTCGGGGTCAACCTGGTCGAGATCCCTGCGGGCCAGTCGATCCCGGAACACGATGAGACGCAGCGCGACCAGGAGGAGCTGTTCTTCGTGATTTCGGGCTCCGCGGTGCTGGTGATCGACGGTGATGAGCACCCGGCCCCGCCGGGTACGTTCGCGCGCCTTGATCCTGCCCATCGTCGGACGATTCGCAACCAGAGCACGGAGACGTCCTCGGTGCTGATCGTCTCGGCGCCCATGACCAGCGGCTTTGAGCCGATGCAGTGGGCGTGACCGCATTCCCGACGGTGCGGGTGGCGGCGATCCAGGCGACGCCCGTCGTCCTCGACGCCGACGGGTGCGGCGAGAAGGCCCAGCGGCTGCTGCACGAGGCGGCAGACCGCGGCGCCCAGCTCGCAGTCATGCCCGAGTGCTTCATCCCGCTGTATCCGTCGAACGCGTGGGCGCGTGGGGCCGCCGGCTTCGGCGGCTGGGATCAGCTGTGGGAGCGGCTCTGGGCGAACTCGGTCGACGTCCCGGGACCCCTGCTGGATCGGCTGATAGACGTGTGCCGGGAACGCGATCTGTTCTGCGTGATCGGTGTGAACGAGCGTGAGGCGGCGCGTCCCGGGACGATCTACAACACGATCGTCTACCTGGGGCCGACGGGCCTGCTGGCTCGGCACCGCAAGCTGATGCCGACCCAACACGAGCGGCTGTTTCACGGGATCGGCGGCGGCGACGATCTGTCCGTCGTAAGCGCGGCGGGTGCCCGCGTGGGCGGGCTCATCTGCTGGGAGAACCGGATGCCGTTGGCTCGCTACCGCGTGTACCGGGAGGGCCCTCAGATCTGGGTCGCGCCAACGGCGGATGACAGCGATGGCTGGTTGGCCTCGATGCGGCACATCGCGATCGAGTCCGGCGCTTACGTCGTCTCGGTCCCGCAGTTCATCCCGGCCGCTGCGTTCCCGGATGACTTCCCCGTGCCGCTCCCGGCCGGGAGGGACGTGTTCGGTCGCGGCGGCGCCGCGGTCATCGAGCCCTCATCGGGCGACGTCATCGCCGGACCGTTGTACGACGAGGAGGGCATCGTTGAGGCCGAGTGCGACCTGCGTCGCGGACTGCACGCCAAGCGCTGGTTCGACGCCGTGGGCCACTACAGCCGCGAGGACGTACTTGGACACGAGCCGGTCGAGCTGACCGAGGCGCTTGAGTGAGCTCCTCGTATCCCGCGGGATCACGCACGCTGCAGGACCGTTTTGACACGCGACGCCTGGCAGATCGGCTCGAGGAGAAGTTCCTTTCCCACCCGGTGATCGACGCCGCGGACTGTGCGTTCATCCAGCGGATGGACATGTTCTTCCTCGCCACGGCCGACGCGGCGGGGCGCCCCCAGTGCTCCTACAAAGGCGGCGACCCCGGGTTCGTCAGGGTTCTCGGCCCGCACACGATCGCGTTTCCGAACTACGACGGCAACGGGATGTACCTGTCGATGGGCAATGTCCTCGAAAACCCCCATGTCGGGTTGTTGTTCATCGACTTCACCTCAGCGCGGCCGACACGACTCCGCCTCAACGGGATCGCCAGCATCGACGAATCAGACGAATTGCTCGACCAGTACCCAGGGGCCCAGTTCATCGTCCGTGTAGGCGCAACCCAGGTGTTCCCGAACTGCCCGCGCTACATCCATCAGATGAGGCTGATCGAACGCTCACGGTTTGTGCCTCGCGCAGATCGCGAGACGCCGATTCCCGAGTGGAAACGCTCAGACTGGGCTTGCGACGTGCTGCCCCAGGGTGACCCGTCTCGGCCAAACGCGCGTCGGTCACCGTCAGCTTGACCGAGGCCTTCGCGGACATCATGGCTGTGGTGGACTTCCAGAGCCCGCGGCGGTAGATTCAGAGCTCGCGAGCGGGAGGGCAGCTGTGCAGAAGATGGAACCGAGAGCGCCTCAACGCCAGCTCGGCCGCAGGCGATGAGCTCTTCCGGCAAACGCGGCTTCGGCCTTGTGATCGCATGCGTGGTCTGCGTCCTGGCGGTCGGCGGCACCTTGGCGGTGTCCGCTGCGAACGGCAGCGCGGCGCGGTCACCGCACCATCCAAAGCACTGCGGGCTGTTTCGATCGAGCGTCAAGTGGTCCGATGCGCGGTACATCAAGGGCTACTTCTACAACTACGCTGTGATTCGCCTGAAGTGTCACTCCAAGCACTCTGCGGCCTCATCAGATCCGACCGTGATCGCAGTGCTTGCACTCCACGGCAAGCGGCACCCGTACGGCTTCGATTGCCATACCTCCCCTCCAGTCAACGGTGGCTATTGCTTCAAAGGAAGCCTGTCCAAGCCGGCGACCGTCGAGGACGTCAGCTGGGCGCCTGAGGTTGACTGCGCGATCCCGGATCCCCCGTACACGCCAGCAAAGCTTCCAACCAAGTGCCACACCTAGCGCGTCACGTAAAAGCGTGTGCCTCTCCCCTGCGAACGAGACTGGGCCTCTTCTCTGTAGCGATCGTCGTGTCGCTGGCGCCGGTGAGCACGGGCGCACTGGCCAGCGGCGGCGCCAGGATCGCATCCCCGTGCCGGGTCCAAGGGGTCAGACCCGTGGTCGGTAAGTTCACCCAGCGGGTCGTCCTGCATGGCAACGTCTCGTGCAGCCAAGCTCGCCGCACGTACCTCACGTTTCTCCGCGATGAAGACTCCGGCGCTTGTGGCTCGGGGCGTATCTGTCAAGTGCTTCAGCCCGGCGGCTGGCGATGCTCTTTTCTGAGCTCTGTCGAGTCCAAGGCCGACGGGGGCCGCCAAGCCGGGTGCTCTCGCAAGGGTGCTTCATTCGGCCTGTACAACCTCGCTGGAAACGGAGGGAAGGGGGGTTCAAGGCCTGCACCTGCCATGTGGAGTGCCTACTCCGAAGTAGTACACGCATGGCGGGGTGGGCGTCGACAGCAGCGCCCAACCGGCGCCCGCCTCCTACTCGGCCACCACCCCGCGTAGGCACCCGCCGGGAAAGGTGAAGGGCGGTCTCGGCCCACACGTAAGCCGGGCGCGGACCTTAAAGGTCTGGCTCCCTGGTCCGCGGCTGTAACCGTCTGCGCCCCCCGTTCACTACTCGGTGCGCGAGGACACGGCTGAGCTCGCTTGTTGAGACCCGGTTGAGGTCGTGTGGCGCTGCTCTGATCTCGGTTTCCCGCTCGACTAGGTGGGCAATGTCGCGACGGGCGAGCCTGAGGCTCGTTTGAAGCCCGGCTATTTCACGTGCCTCGGTTGGATCAACCCATTCCAGTTGTGCGGGGCTGATCTCCCTGTCGTGTCGGCAGAGCACGACATAACTGTGGGTGATAGCGCCCCCTGGACGGATGACGGCCTGGAAATCGAACGCTCGGCCCCAGTGCTCGCGAAGCCACCACTCCGAGTGGAGCACCCAGGCAAACGGGCCGTCCCAGCCTCGAAGCACCGCCATGCCTGTCTCGTCGTCGCGATACGCATCTCCCACGAGCGCTTCCCACATGCCCTCGCCGAGAAAGCTGGCGAGCAGGAGACCCCCGGGCGCTAGGAGGCGGTGCATCTCCGCCAGCCAGTCGCTCCACCCCGCGCTGATGTGGGTGAAGACCGACATTGCCCAGATCAGATCGAGCGAGCCCG
Source organism: uncultured Solirubrobacterales bacterium (assembly GCA_963795525.1). Taxonomy (GTDB): domain Bacteria; phylum Actinomycetota; class Thermoleophilia; order Solirubrobacterales; family Solirubrobacteraceae; genus Palsa-465. Next base: position 23,360 of record CAWCIA010000003.1, on the reverse strand, counting down.
TCTCGCGCGCCAGTGGCGGCGCCAGACCGTTGTGGAGGAACCGAAACGGCGGGGTCAAATTCGCGGTGGCCCACTCGATACTCGGACCATCGATGTCGCAACCGATGAACTCGCCTTCCTCGGCCTCGGTCATGAAGTGGCGCAACACACGGGCCGAGCCGCAGCCAAAATCGAGGACCCTCTTACCCTGCCACGTCCAGCCGTCGGGGACGAGGCGATCGAGCAGGGCGCGCAGGCGCTCCCCTTCCTCGAGGTACGACGCTACGGGGTCGGCACCACCAGCGAGCCCAACGCGCGCCGCTAGATCGGCCGGAGGGATCGGTGGTTCGGCAGTCGTCCAAGCCATCCCGGCAGAATATAGGCGTGCGAGCTGCGCGACCGTCCAAACGCCGGGTGGATCGCTCGTTGGATACAGGTCGGTGTCAATCTGGAGCTCGCCAGGGAGTACAGAGCCAACTACTTAATGGTAGGAGCGGGGCGGCTGCTCGGTCTGAGCTCGGCGCTTGCACAGATACGAGCCGTCTCCGCACGCCTCGTCGACGAACTCCTTCGTGAACGGACCCTTGTACGTTGTGCCACCGCCGGCGCCAGGCGCCGTTGCAGGCCGGTAGGGATAGCCGCAGAAGTAATAGCCCATCCGTCCTCCGCACACCCACCACTTGCCGGCGATCTTCACGGCGTCCGCGTCGAACGTGTATGCGCCGTCGGCCGTGAAGTTGATGGTCGGGTCATGCCTGGACTCGGACTTTGCCAGCGTGTCGCGGGCCGCTCGGCACGACATGTGCCAGGGATAGACCGCGACCCGACCCCAATACTTGCTGCGAGCGTACCCGCATCGCCGGACGTTCACCGGCGAGGCTGCCAGGGCCGCAGCAGCCACGATCATGACTCCCAGAACGACAGCTACTACCGCACAACGTGTGGCTGCTCGCATGTCTGACCCCAATCTTCGATGTGGTTTCGGAAGAGTACCGTCAGCGCCAAGCGTTCGACGGTGAAACGACGGCACGCCACACGAGAAAGCAGCATCGTTTCGGCCTCGTCGCCTGTTCCACGCCCTTCTGCTCGCCGACAGGAGCGACAGTCTCGGCGAGACCGCCGGAACGGTGGGAAGCGAGAAGCTACGGAATCGCGCGATGGCCATGGATCGCGACGATGCGGAGGAGCTTGCGCGACGGGATCCCTGCGCGCTCCCCCTCCACAAACGTCCGGCTCCCTTGCCGGCGGCGACGGGGCGACGTTCTCCTCTGGAACGATCTCGCAACTCGGGGCGGTCCGAGTGACCAGCGGCGGCGAGGCTCTCGAGATTGTCCGCGCGAGTCTCGGTGTGGCTGACAGCAGCCCCGGCCGCTTCTGCTCGTCGCGGAAGCGCCGGTCAGTCGGACGTGCGCTTGGTCCGCGATCGGTTGAGTGCAGGCGCAACCAGCCATCGGGGACAGTCCCGCTAAACGCCTTAAGCAGCTACAAAGCTGTCGTTAGCTCCCTGCTTCACGTCTTAAGCATTTACAAAGCTCTCGTTAGCTCGTTCTTCGATGTTTAGTAAGTCTTGGCGTTAGCGTTCGGCGGGGATATTGACGTGGTGGCCAGAGCTGATTAGGCTGGTCTGGTTCGCCGTAATGGGGCCTGCCACGGAGACGCTGAGAGCAACCTGAGGGTGGTCCGCTTTCCGGAGTGGAACGGGCCAGAGAGCAAGTTGGGGCCCAGCGCCGGGGATGGTGCGCTTTGGGACGCCAGATGGGAGTTGGGGTCAATGAGTCAGTCTCGTTCCTTCTTTGTACGGAGGCACCTTGTTGCGGTGCTGCTGGCTGGGTTGATGGGCTTGTGCGGACTGTGGGCGGTGGTGCTAGCCGGGTCTGCGGCAGCAGCGTTGTCGTCCAACTGCACTGAGGCTGGGACGACGGTGACCTGTATATTCTCCGCAGGCTCCGAGGGCAGGTTCGTGGTCCCTCTCGCTGTGAGTAGCGTGCACGTCGTCGCGACTGGGGCGAGCGGCGGCTCGACGTTTGTTGGACAGGGCGGCGCAGGCGCTCAGGTGACAAGCGATCTTGCGGTCACGCCCGGTACTACTCTGTACGCAGAGGTGAACGTTAGTGGGGGCGCTTCCGGCGGCGGCTTCTCCCAGCCCGGCGGTGGTGAGTCCGACGTTCGTACGTGTTCTGTCAGTGCCAGTTGCGGCGCCTTGGGGACCACACAGGATCCCCGTCTTATGGTTGCGGGTGGCGGGGGCGGCGGCGGTTACGGCGGCGGTGCCGGCAACGGTGGTAACGCCGGAAGTGCATCCGGCAGCACCTGCACGCTCGGCGCCAACGGTACCGCGGGCAATCTGAGCGGGGGGAGCGACGGCGGCGGCTTTGGTGGTAGCTGCTTGGGGGGCGGCGGCGGAGGTAGCGGCGGAGCAGCTGGGACCGCCGGGACGGCCGGAGCGGGGGGTACCGGCGGCGGCGGCAATGGCGGGGGCGGCGGCGGCGCTGGTTACTTCGGGGGTGGAGGCGGCGCCGGCTCCGACGGCCAGGCCGGAAGCGGCGGAGGCGGCGGAGGCGGCTCGAGCTTTGGCCCTGCCGGGAGTGTGTTCGCTACCGCCGCAACTGGGCCGTCGGTCGTCATCAGCTATGCGGCCGCAGCGGCGCAGGCGAGCCCGGCGACGTTGAGCTTCCCGACTCAGGCTCAGAGCACGCTCAGCGTGCCGCAGACAGTCACGGTCACGAACACTGGCGTGGGCCAGCTGGTCGTGACCGGCTTGACGTTTGTTGGTACCGACCCCCAGGACTACCTGATCACGTCAAACGGGTGCCTCGGTCAGATCGCCTCGGGAGCTACCTGCACGGTTGGCGTGAGCTTCGCGCCGCAACAGCAGGGACCGAGCGCGGCGACGTTGCAGATCGCCAGCAGCGACCCGAACAGTCCGGGGAGCGTGACGCTGTCAGGCACGGGCGGGCAGCTACCGCAAGGCCAGATCGGGGCGACGGGAGCGACCGGGACGACCGGAGCGACCGGGGCGACCGGGGCGACCGGTCCGCGGGGTTCGGCCGGACGGATCGAACTGGTCGTTTGCCGCAACGTGACCAAGACGGTCGCCACCCACGGACACAAGCACAACCTCACCGTGCAGAAGTGCAAGACGCGGTTGGTCTCGGGGACGGTCAAGTTCACGATCGACCGCGATGACCTCGGCGCGTCCGTCTCGCGCGCCGGGGTGACCTACGCTACGGGGCGCGCGGTCCCGACCGGCACCGGCCTCTGGCGGCTGATGCTCACCCGTCAGATCCACCGGCTACGTCCCGGTCGTTACACGCTGACGCTCAGGACCCGCCACGGACAACGGCGAATCCTGGAGCGCAGACAGATCACGATCACGTGACAGCCATGGCGGGCGGCCACGTCCGCAGGGGCTCGGCCACCCGCGAATCTCACGGTAGCCACGGGCACTGCCACCAACGTTGCTGCTTGGGACTTCGGCGCGAAAGCGGCCAACGCCAAACCAACGTCGAGACTAGGGCTCCCGGACATGATGGGTCGCGCCCCGGCTGTCCTTCCGCGGGCGGCGCCATCGACCGGCTGGCGCTGCCGGTCGGCGCCTCAAGCAGTCGCCCGGAGGGGGGTGACTCCTCCGATGGAAAGCAGTAGCACCGTCTCGGCGGCCGACATCGCTCCTTCACCCGGCGGAGCAGGTGGCCGCCGCGGTCGATGGCGCGCTCGTCCAACTCGTCCAAGACAGGCATGTGATCGCCGGGCCCGTTGTTAGCGCTCGCGCAGGCGCTGCAGCGCCGTGCTCCCAGCCGCTGCGAGACCACGAACTCGTTCTGGTCGAGCTCCCAAAGCGCAAGTGGGCGCCGAGGCGGCTGAGAGAACAAAAGCACTCGCGCGCGGATGCGAGCTTTCCGCGCAAGGGAGGCCAGCGACCCCGCCTGTGTTTTCGCTAGGGCCAGATGCGGTCGGCGGGCGGATCGAGCCTGCGGCGGTGTAGACGGACTCATTCGACGAGCCGCTGCAGTGTCTCGATCGTTGGAGCGGTGGCGCGTAGTCCGAAGGTGACGATGCGTTGGTCGGGGGCGGCGGCGGCAAGGATGACTTGGTAGTCGAGCGACAGTCGTCCGGCGGCTGGGTGGTTCAGGTGTTTGACGCCGGTGTGTTTGGGGCGGACTTGGTGTCGACTCCACTCGCGGTGAAAGTCGGGGCTGTCGGTGTTGAGCTGTCCGATCAGTTGGGCGAGGTCTAGGTCGTCAGGGTGATGGCCGGCCTGGGCGCGCAGGTGGGCGGCGGAGTCGGAGGCGATCTCATCCCAGTCTAGGAAGAGGTCGCGGGCCGCCGGTTCGCAGAAGACATACAGCACGGAGTTGGGACGGGTCATGGCGGTGAGGCCGACGAACAGAGCGGCAGCGATGTCGTTGCAGGCGATCACGTCGCTGACGGGGTTGATGACATAGGCGGCCGCGTGCGCCGGAAGCAGATCGAGCAGGATGCGCGTGGGATCGGCGAGGGAGGTTCCGGCCCGGGCAGGTGCCCCAGCCGCCCTGCGGGCGAGCCCGTGCAGGTGAGCGCGCTCATGGTAGTCGAGGTCGAGCGCGTCTGCGAGCGCGTCGAGAACCTGGGCGGAAGGGCGGTGGCCTTTGCCTTGCTCAAGCCGGGTGTAGTAGGCGACGCTGACTCCGGCCTGGTCGGCCACTTCCTCGCGACGCCATCCTGGGGTGCGTCGTGGCGATGTTCCTGGCGCGGCCGGTCTGCGCTCACGCCGGGAGCGAAGGAACTCGCCCAAAGCGTGGGCTCGCAAGGCGTCGGGGGCTCTGGACATCGCTGCATTGTCTCGCCCCGTGGCACGCCTTGGGTGACCCTCACAGGGTCAGAATCTGCGAGGTGCGCGCCCGGGTAGCAGCAGGACATGATCGTTTCACGGTCAAGATCGAGGCCCGTGACCGGTGCCTCCCGAGGCCGGGCCTCGGCGGTGCTGGTTGCGGCCTGTGTCGGGTTCTTCGTGATCGTGTTGGACACGACTGTCGTGAATGTGGCGCTGCCTTCGATCGGAACTGACCTACGCGCGAGCATCGCGGGCCTGCAGTGGGTGGTCGACGGCTATGTGGTGGTGTTCGCAGCGTTGTTGCTGTCGACCGGTGCGCTGTCTGATCGGTTCGGTGCGAGCCGCTGCTTCGCGGGCGGGCTGGCCGGGTTCGTGGGCGCTTCGGCGATGTGTGGGCTGGCGCCGTCGCTGCCAGTCCTGGTGGCGGCGCGTGTGATTCAGGGTGCCGCAGCCGCGGCCGTCCTGCCTGCATCGCTGGCGCTGGTGCGCCAGGCGTACGGGGACCAGGAGCAGCGGGCGCGCGCGATCGCGATCTGGACCGCGGGCGGCGGAGCGGCGGTCGCCGCGGGCCCGGTGCTCGGCGGGGTCTTGACGAGCGGGATCGATTGGCGCGCGATCTTCTTCATCAACCTCCCCGTCGGGCTGGTGGGGATCGCCGCCCTGACGCGCTCGGCGCCGTCTCTGCCGCGCCCGACCGCGACTGACGTTCCCGGGCAGCTTGCTGCGATCGTCGCGCTCGGCGCACTTGCCATCGCGATCATCGAAGGAGGACATGATGGGTTGGGCGCGATGGTCCCGGCTGCGAGCGCCGCGATCTTCGTGGTGACCGCCGCGGCGTTTGTCCTGATCGAGCGGCACCAGACCCGCCCCATGCTGCCGCTTGCCGTGTTTCGATCACCGATCGTTTCCTCGGCGACGATCACCGGGCTGGTGCTCAACCTCGCGTTCTACGGCCAGGTGTTCGTGCTCAGCTTCTACTTCCAACGAGTGCTCGGGCACGCGCCTGTGATCGCCGGCCTGATGTTCGTGCCGATGACTGTATTGGTGACCGCCGTGAATCTGGCCGCTGGCAAGCTCACCGTCCGGTTCGGTCCACGGCCGCCACTGATTTTGGGCCAGCTGACCCTCGCCGGCGGCCTGCTGGGTCTGCTCGCGATCGGTGCACACAGCTCGACGGTCATGATCGAGCTGCTCCTGATCCCGGTCGGTGTTGGGGGTGGATTGACGATCCCGCCTCTTACCAGCGCACTGATGGAAGCTGTGCGCGCCGAGCAAGCCGGGCTGGCAGCAGGTGTCCTCAACGCCGCCCGTCAAGTCGGCGGGGCGCTCGGGGTTGCAGTCAACGGGGCACTCATCGCCGCTGGCTTCGCGGCCGGCATGCAGGCCTCGCTATTGCTCGGCGCGGGCGCCACGCTCGCCAGCGCGGTCCTCGTGGCAGTGAGTTTCGCGCATCCCCAGTCAACAGCCCCAGCGACGCGCAAACCCGATCGTGCTGAGAGACCCGAGCGTCGAGCGATCACAGGCCAAGACGGCATCGAGGCCGAAGCGGCTCTCCAATCACAGCACAACTCGTGAGGACAACCAGAACCTCGTCTCGACAGCCGCGAGGTCGATGCGGGAACTTAGCGTTCGACGGATCTCTGACGTCCCGGACTCGATCGCGATCTCCCGGTAGTCGCGACCCTCGATTTGTGGTGCGCGATCGCGAGCAACCACGGCAGCGCGGTCGAACGCTGGGGCGTGTACAGGCGTCCCGCGAGAAGTGCTGCCGCGAACACCTCGGCGGCAAGATCAGTCGCGAGCTCCCGATCGCGGGTCTCTCCCACCAGCACAGCAAGCACCGCCGGCAAATGCCTGCGATAGAACGCCGAAAACGCCGCACGGTCACCACGCGCGCTCGCCTCAGCAACACCCCGGCGGTCGCGCCGTCTCGCTGAGAGCTCACCTACCTCAACATCGCACACCACACATCCCCTGTGACACACGGCCGGCACAGACGAGAGGTCTCGGCCGCGCTCTGCACTGCGCCGCTCCCGCCGTGATCCAGGCGCGACAGCGCCGCACCTAACCCGTCGCGCAAGCGAGGACGCTCTCGGCGGACAAGTCGAGGCGGCTATGTCGGAGGCGGCTGACGCTACTCGCTCAGGATCTGGAGATTGACCGCGGCGAAACCGCCGACCCACAAGACACCGGCCACGCCGATGCGGAGCCACCACGCCCCGCCCATGCCAGTGAGGACGAACACGATGGCCAGGGAATCTGAATCGGCAGTGACCACCGGTAGTACAGACGACGAGCCCAGAGAAGCCGGGCGCGTTTGGGGGCGTCGCGTCCCGGTGGGACACCCACCGCGGTGTAGGAGAGACTCCTGAGGCTCACGGGCTATCAGCGCGTCGACGGGGTCGTGAGGATCACTGACCACCCCGCCTCAGGCCGCGGCCGCGTGGTACTCGTCGAGCGAGGCATCGAGCAGGACGGCAACGCCGCTCTGCAGGGGCTGCTGATCGACCATCTGCGACAGGCGCAGCTGTATCTCGAGAATCCCCGCGCTCGCAAGCCCGCTCGACCGATGGCCTCACCACCCTGGCAGCGACGTGAGTCGCTGTGGAGGCGTCCTTGCCGGTCGTCCACCTTCGTGGGGTGCATGAGAACCATTCGCCGACCGTCGAAGTCACGGGCGCCGTGAACGGCCGGTACGAGCTGCAACAGCAAAACGAGGACGGCACGACCGTCCCCGGCCCGACCCGAGTCAACGCGAGCCTGGATCGGCTGGGCGCGGCCGATGCCCGACGAGGAATTGGGGTGGGAGGACGTCCTGCCCGTTGCGACGCAGCCCGTCAACGTTCAAGTCGCGGAGAACGATCCCAGGGCGTACCATCGACTTATGTTCGAAATGTTCAAACGTAAGTCGGGACGGGCTCATGTGGACAGCGGGCAAGTTTTCGAAGGGGTCAACGCGGCGCTCATGCAAACGGGGCGCGGCAGCGTGCCCAGCGACATTGCGGCAGGCCGGTTCCGTGAGCCCACACCGGACTACATCGCAGAGACAACGACTCCATCCGAAGACCTGTGGGCGCGCGAGCAGGCGTCCTACCGAGCCAAGAACGAAACACAGTGAAGGCCTGAGGGCGCCGTCGAGTCCCTGCGCCACAGCGCTACGCCGTGGCGCAGCGCCGTGCCGGAGCGCTACGCCGGGGCCGCGCGCGTCGTTCCGCACATCGATTGGCACCATAGTCGCTAATGGCCGAAGTGGACCGTCGTCGAGCTTACGGCGTCCGCTCTTCATGGTCAGGCGGGCCTTGGTTCTTGGCGCGATATCGCGCCTGCTCGCGCGCCCACAGGTCTTCCGACGGCGTTTCTGTTTTAACCCTGGGGACTAAGTTGGGATGCGGCTGGGCGTGAAGACGCTCGTACGCGAGGCGCTGTAGCCTTAGCTTCTCGGTAGATGAGCAGCGCTTCACAACCGAGACCCGGGGGCGGCGACGAGCGGCGTGGGGGTGCGTTCTACGACGAGCCCGAAGTGTTCGAGCGCTACCACCAGCAGCGCTCGTGGTCGCTGAACCCGAACGTGGTCATGGAGGAGCCAGCGCTGCTTGAGGAACTCGGGGAGGTATCTGGACTTCGGGTGCTGGACCTGGCTTGTGGCGACGCCTCGGTGGGTCGCGTGCTGTTGGACGCGGGTGCTGCCCGGTACCTGGGTGTTGATGGGTCAGCGAGAATGGTGCAGGCCGCAGCCGCGGCGCTCAGCGGCAGCGCCGGCGAGATTGCGCAGTGCGACATCGAGGAGTTCTCCGCAGCGCGTGGGTCGTTCGACCTCGTGCTCTCACGGATGGCGCTCGGGTCATGACCGGTTTAGGCGTCAAGGAGTAGCGCGGGGGGACTCGAGGGCGTCTCGGCGAGCCTCAGTGAAGCGGTCGCCGACTGCATCGTGACTGATCGTGGCCGAGAGCGACAGTCTGGCGCGCGTCGTCGGACGCACCTCGCTACCGTTTTCCGCGCATTCCGAGAGTGTCGCCGCTCGCGCCATGAGGCCCGAGCCGCAACGGATGCAGGGCTCGGGGATTTCGATGATGTTGAGGAGTGACCGCTCTCGGGAGGCTGCCCGAGCCGGGCATGTTGATGTGGAGCGCGATCGGACTTGACGGGTGTGCGTAGCATCTTGGTGCCCATCGACGCAGGGTGCGCACGTGGCCCTAAGCCGCCGCCGGTGGCGCTGAGGGGTTCGCGCGAAGGGGTCGATGTGACAGCTCGGGGCGGATTCGGCAACTAGAGGCATGAGCACTGCGATGGCCACGGAGGTAAGCGTGCAGCCGAACCTGAGCGGCGACGCGCTCGCAGAGTTCGAGGAGATCTACCGCAGCAACGTCGGCGTGGTGGCGGCGTATTTCGCGCGCCGCTGCCGGGAGCCGCAGGAGGTGGCGGATCTGACCTCGGAGACGATTGTGAGGGCGGCGGGCTCGTTCGATTCGTTCGATCCTCATCGCGGCAGCGCTCGTGCGTGGCTGTTTGGGATAGCGGCTCATGTCTGGGCGGCCCATTGTGCGCAGGTGGCCGACGGCCGGGACGCCGTCGTTCGGCTCGCGGGCTACCGGGCGCTCGATGCCGGCGAGATCGATGAGCTGGCCGCCAAGATCGACGCGCAGCAGGCAGGCCGGGAGTTGCTAAAGCGCTGCTCGGTGCTCAGTACGAACGAGCGAGCGGCGATCGAGTTGGTTGATCTCGCGGAGCTGACGCCCAAGGAGGCCGCGGTTGCGCTTGGCGTGCCCCGCGGCGTGTTGCGGATGCGGCTCTCGCGGGCTCGGGCGAAATTGAGAAAGGAGTATGGCGTTGATGAGTGAGTTCGAAGACAAGTTGTGGCTCGAGGTCGTGCGCGAGCACGGGCAGGATCTGACCCGTGCGAGGCGACCGGTCCGCAGGCACAGACGCGCGACCAGCTCTCAGCTGCTCGCGGGTACTACCGTCGGTGCGGCCGCAGCGGCGACCGCGGCCGCATTGCTGTTCGGCGCGTCGACCAGCCCCCCGGCGTTCGCGGTCACCCGCAACCCGGACGGCACGGTCACCATCAACCTGATGCAGCGATCGGGGATCGCCGGCGCGAACGAAAAGCTTGCCGCGATGGGGGTGCGGGCGCGGATCGCGGTGGGTACAAAGACCCCGCCGAAGCTCGCTTGCCCGGGCGGAGCGGCGCCGACGATCACGTTTGACCCGGCCAGCATCCCCACGCGCGAAGAAGTGGTGATCACCCCGGGCGCCGGCAACGCCGCGGCACCCAAGGGCGGCGGCAACTCGGGCGCCGGCGCGACGGGTAGCGGCAACCAGGTGGTTCGGCTGCAACCCAGTGGCAGCAAAATCCGGACGCAATCAGGTGCCGACAACCACGTCGCCCGAATGTATTGCCCGTGATCCGGATGCACGCCCGCGCGGGTGCGGCTGACCGGAGCAGCAGCAGCTTCGGAAACCACTCCCGCGGGCGGTTGGCTGGAATTCCCACCGTCGCGGTGGGCCACGCGAAGCCCTCGCTCTCAAGGTGCGCATGATGCCCGTGCACCGCTGAAAGCGAGTCTCGACCTACGCGTGGGCCGCGCACCTCGTATTCGCCAGCCGGGGGGGTGCCGGGTCGAGCCGGCAGACACGGCGCCGACCCGGTCGCACCGCTCCTATCGCCTTAGCCGGAGGCCGGCATTGGCGGAGATCGTCGGTGATGGCCGCCCGTGGACGGTTGTGATGATTTCGCTGCTGTCGATGCCCTGCAGGTGGATGCTGGTGATGCCTAGGTTGGCGTGCCCGAGCTGGCGCTGGATCACCACGAGGGGCACGCCTTCGTGGGCCATCTCGACCGCGTGTGCGTGTCGCAGCTGGTGGGGCGCAAACGGCGTCGCACGCCAGCTGCGGCGGCCGCTGATGCAGTTGCTTGCGCGCAGCCGACGCCTCCCCAGCGCCGGCCGACGGTCGGACCGTGGATCACACACAGGAGCGCTCCGATCGGGAGCCCGCGCGGATCTCGAGCCATGGGTCGAGCTGCTCCCAGGCCCAGCGATCCATCCCGACCTCTCGCCGCTTGCCGCCTTTACCGCGCCGAATGAGCACGGCGCCGCGGGCGCGGTCGAGATTGCTCTCTTGCAGAGCGAGCGCTTCACTGATCCGAAGGCCTGCGCGCCACAGCAGGACGATCAGCGCACGAAGCCGGTGACCGTTGGGACGGTCGCCGACCGCGCGCATGACGGCGACGATCTCCTCCACCGTCGGCGGATCAGCCGGGTACTCCTCGCCCTTGTTCCGCGGCGGGCGGCCTTGGTGATAGCCAGGCATCGTCGCCGGCGAGCGGCGATGCCCCGCGGGATCCAGCAGCACTGATTCCATTGAATCCCCCTTGGGATTGGTTGATGGTGGCTGCTATTCGAGCCGAGCTGCCGCTGCCACGGGAAGAGCTGGCAGGGCACCCCATTTACGCCTCATCTCCGCGCGGAGGAGGGAAGCCGCTGGTCTGACTGCGGTGCTCGTCGCCTGACGTAAGCAGGAGCGGGGAGGTGCCGATCCGTGGCTCTCGAGGCTGCTTGGTTGATCCTTCTGCGGGGCCGCGTGGTACGGCTAGCTGTACCACGCAAGACTCGTGCTGTCCGGCTGTTCAGAACCCTGTGCAGCGGCCAGTGTGTGTTCACGCGGTCAACGCGAGCAACCGGCGGCTGGAAGCAACGTGTCGCCGGCACGCGAACTGACTCGGGCCGCCCCGGGCCGTTCCTCGCTGAGGAGCCGACCCGGACCCTCGAACCAGAGAGAAGCGTCATGTTTTCGATCACCGTCCCCAGATCTGATGTCACAAGCGACGAGGTAACCGACGCGCTGCGTCGGGGCCTCGGATCCCGTTACAACGTGCTGCCGGGGGCGGGGGTCAACTGGAATCCGGTCGGCGGTCCCCGGCCTGATCATCCCGACACGATCGTAGTCGGCACCGGCTCCACGCGGCTGTTTCGCGCCCAGGTGAGGATCTCCCAACGCGCCGGGGAGACGATCCTGCACGTGAGCGCTGGCGGCGTGACCTTGGTGCCGCGGCTGACCAACAGGCTCTGGATCGCCCGCAAGGTGATCCAGGCCCTGTGTGCTGCCCCGAGCCTCGGCTGATCGACGAGCAATGCGCACTTCACAGATAGATCCCGACAGTTGCGAGCCGGGAAGCGGGGTGCCCCAGCTCGACCTGGAGTCGGTATCACCGGCTGCCCGCGCCGTTGACCTGACCAAGACATACGGGAAGGGCGACGCCGTCGTCCGTGCCCTGGACAGCATGGATGTCGAGTTTGAACGGGGTCGCTTCACCGCCGTGATGGGTCCGTCGGGCTCGGGGAAGTCGACGCTGATGCACTGCATGGCGGGGCTGGACGTACCGACGTCGGGCCGCGCGTTCGTGGGCGATCAGGAGATCGGACGGCTCAATGATGCTGATCTGACCGAGCTCCGTCGGGATCGGATCGGGTTCGTGTTCCAGGCGTTCAACCTCGTCGCCACGCTCAGCGCAGCGGAGAACATCGCACTTCCGCTCGATCTCGCTCGGGGCAAGGTCGACCAGGCGTGGTTTGACGATCTCGTCGAAGCCCTTCACATTGCGGATCGGCTGTCGCACCGTCCGAGTGAGATGTCCGGTGGTCAGCAGCAGCGGATCGCCTGTGCCCGGGCGCTGATCCGCCGCCCCGAGCTGATCTTCGCCGACGAGCCAACCGGCAATCTCGACTCGAGCTCGTCCGCCGAGTTGCTGGCTTTCCTGCGCCGCTCGGTCACCGAGCACGGGCAGTCGATCGTGATGGTCACCCACGACCCGCTGGCGGCGGCCTATGCCGACCGGGTTGTGTTCCTGGCCGATGGCCGGGTGGTGGGGGAGCTGGCCTCGCCGAGTGCCGAGTTGGTGCTGGCGCAGATGATGAAGCTGGGGAGCTAGCGATGAGAAAGATCACGGTACGGGGCCTGCTCGCCCGCAAGCTGCGTCTGGCGCTGACCGCGCTGGCGATCGTGGTCGGGGTGACGTTCGTCACCGGGACGCTGGTCCTGACCGACACGCTGAACCGCACGTTCGACACGGTGATCGGCACCGCCTACCAGCACGTCAACTTCCAGATCCGCGGCACGGCGGCGTTCAACAACGACACAGCGGCCGCCGCCAACGGGACCGACCGCAAGCCGATTCCGGCGTCGATCGCCCAGGCGATCCGCCGCCTGCCCGGAGTCGCGTATGTGGCCCCGGCGGTCGCTGGCTACGCCCAGTTCGTGGCGGGCGGGAACGCGATCGGCGGCGCCGGCTCGGCATTGGGGTTCTCGTTCGATCCCAACCGGCAGCTGTCGTCGGTGCGGCTCGTCCAAGGCAGCCCTCCCAGTGCCGCGGATGACGTGGTGATGGACAAGGGAACGGCGACGAAGCACCACTTCCGGGTCGGCGAACGGGTGCACGTGCTCTCGGACGGGCCGCCCCAGAGCTTCACGATCACCGGCATCGTGACCTTCGGAGCCGCCGACAACCTGGCCGGCGCGACGCTGGCCGGCTTCTCCCTGCCGACGGCACAGACCCTGTTCCACACACGCGGGCACTACGACACGATCGACGTCCTGGCCAAGCCGGGCGCCGATAACGTCCAGCTGCAGCGGGCGATCGCCAAGATCCTCCCGCCGGGCGTGCAGGTGGTCAGCGGGCAAACGGTCGCCGGCGAGCTCTCCAACGCGGTCAGCAACGCGCTTTCGTTCCTCTCGACGGCGCTGCTGGTCTTTGCCCTGATCTCGCTGTTCGTCGGCTCCTTCACCATCTTCAACACGTTCTCGATCACGGTTGGGCAGCGGACCCGAGAGCTGGCGCTGCTGCGGATGGTCGGGGCCAGCCGCCGCCAGGTGTTCGGCTCGGTGCTGGGCGAGGCCGCCCTAGTGGGGCTGGTCGCGTCATTGATTGGTCTTGGGCTGGGGGTGCTGGCTGCGGTCGCTCTCAAGGCGCTGCTCGGCGCGTTCGGGGTGACGCTCCCCTCAGCGCCGCTCGTGTTCGAGGCCCGCACGTTCGTGCTCGCGCTCACGGTTGGCGTCGGGGTGACGGTGATCTCGGCGATCGGCCCGGCCCGGTGCGCCGTGCGGATCGCCCCCGTCGCCGCGCTCGTCGCGAACCGCGAAGAGGCGGCGGAGTCGCTCAGGCGGCGAGTCACCATCGGCGGGGTCGCGGTGACCGGTGGCATCGCCGCCCTAGTGGCGGGGCTGACCGCGCCAGCGATCGGGCTCGTCGGGCTGGGCGCGGTGACCGTGTTCATCGCCGCCGGCACGCTGGCACCGATCCTCGCCCGCCCGCTGGCGGGCCTGCTCGGACGGCCGCTGGCCGCGCTGCTCGGCGCCCCGGGGAGGTTGGGTCGGGAGAATTCGATGCGCAGCCCACGGCGGACCGCCCAGACCGCTGCTGCGCTGATGGTCGGCATCGCGCTCGTATCGGCGATCGCTGTGCTCGCCGCCTCGCTCTCGCAATCGGCGAGGACCAACCTCGAGAGCGCCGTCACCGCCGAGGACATCATCAGTGGGCCGAGCTCCGGGTTCAGCCCCTCGGTCCCTGCAGCCGTCTCACGGCTCCCGGGTGTCTCGACGGTCACCAACGTCTACAAGGGCCAGTTCGAGCTCCGCGGCGCACTCTCGAGCCTGGACGCCGTGACCTCGGTCAATCTCTCACAGACCGTCCACCTGGGGATCACCGCCGGCAGCGGCGCCTCCGCCTTGGCCGCGGGCGAGCTGCTGATCGACACCACCACAGCCAGTGCCCAACACCTCTCGGTCGGCTCGGTGGTACCGGTCACCTTCGCCCAGACCGGCCCCGCGACACTCAGGATCGGCGCGATCTTCAACGCCAACCCGCTGATCGGCAGCTACGTGGTCGGCGCCGGCTTCTTCCTCGCCCACTTCCACAACCCGTTGCCGGTCGCCGTCCTGATCAGCACCCAGCCAGACGCGGGCCACGTCGAGAGAGCCATCAACAACTACCTGGGCGCATACCCGAACGTCGGGGTGCAGTCGCGAGCCCAGTTCGAGCAGTCCCAGCAGGCCAAGGTCACCCAGGAGCTCGGACTGGTCTACGTCCTGCTCGCGCTCGCGATCGTCGTCGCGCTGATCGGGATCGTCAACACCTTGATGCTCTCGGTGTTCGAGCGCACCCACGAGCTCGGCCTGCTCCGGGCGGTCGGGATGAAACGCCGCCAGGTCGGGTCGATGATCCGCTCCGAAGCCGTGATCATCGCCCTGTTCGGCGCCGTCATCGGCGTGGCCATCGGAACCGCGCTCGGCGTCGCGTTCGCCGCATCGCTCAAACAGCAGGGCATCACCGAGATCGCCATCCCCTATGCCAGCCTGGTCGGGCTCCTGGTCCTCGGTGCTCTGCTCGGACTGGTCGCCGCCAGCTGGCCCGCCCGTCGAGCCGCCAAGCTCGACGTGCTCGCCGCGATCGCGGTCCAGTGAACCGATTCCCGACGCGCCCCGCGGGCCACCCGTCACTCGGCCTGTTGCGCGACCGCCCACCGGCGAGGAACATGTAGCCAGGTCCTGATGATCTCGTGACGCCCGAATCCCCTGCCGCGAAGGCCAAGCTGTCGCTGGTCGCGGCCCTCGGAGTGCTGACGGGCGCCGGGGCGGTCTGGCTGGCCGCGCATCAGCCACCCGGCCGCCCGACCGAGCCCGGTCCGGTGCTCACGCTGCTGGTGGGAGCCTCACTGCTGGGCTGCGGGCTTGCCAGCTGGCGAGCCCGGCCGGAGAACCGGGTCGGGAAGATCATGGTGCTCACCGGCTTCGCCTGGTTTGCCGCGCAGCTGATCGAGGCCACGCCACCGTGGCTGAACACGATCGGACTGGCCGTCCAGTCGGTATGGATCATCGGTCTGGTCTGGCTCCTGCTCTCGTTTCCCTCGGGTCGGTTGCCGGGCCGGCTCGACCGCTGGCTGGTGGCGACCACGGCCGCGCTGGCGCTTGGCGTCCAGCTTGTGGCGATGCTGTACGGCAACAAAGCCGGGCTGCACTGCCCCGGCTGTGCGAACAACCTGCTGCAGGTGGTCCACGAAAACCACAAGGCGCTGGGTTGGCGGGGCCTGCAGTTCCTGCTGGGCGCCGCGCTCATCGCGACCGTGATCGCGCTGCTCCTGCGGCGCTGGGTGCGGGCGAGCGCGGCACAGCGGCGTGCAGTCTCGCCGGTGCTGGTGGCGGGGTGCGCGACGCTCGCGGCCCTCACCTGGACAATCGTTGAGGCCTTGTTCGGCAGCCCGTTCGGGGCGCTCCCGGCGAACATGTACTTCACCCTGATGGCGACCGTGCCGGTAGCGGTCCTGTTCGTGCTCCTGCAACGGCGGCTAGCGCGGGGGATGGTCGCAGGGCTCGTCGTCGAACTGGGCGGACCGAGCGCCTCGGTCGACTTACGGGACGCGCTGGCTCGGGCCCTAGGCGACCCGACGCTGCAGCTCGCGTTCTGGTTCTCGCCCGAGAAGCATTACGTGGACGGCGACGGCACGCCCGTCGTGCTCCCGCACGACGACAGCGGGAGAAGCTCGACATTCGTCGCTCGCGACGGCCAGCCGATCGCCGTGCTGCTACACGACCCCGTACTGGAGCACAACGCAAAGCTCGTGGAGTCGGTCTGCGCGGCGGCGAGCCTCACCCTGGAGAACGAACGGCTCCAAGCCGAATTGCGCGCCCGGCTGCTCGAGCTGCAAGCATCGCGCACCCGCCTGGTGCAGGCGACCGACTCCGAGCGCCGACGGATCGAGCGCGACCTCCACGACGGCACCCAGCAGCGGCTCGTCTCGATCGCGATGTCACTCGGACTCTTGGAAACCAAGCTGCCCAGGCAGGCGACAGCGGCGCAGCCAATCGTGCGCGAGACCCGCGAAGCGCTCGCACTCGCACTTGCAGAGCTGCGCGAGCTGACCCACGGCATCAACCCCCCGCTGCTCACCGAGCGCGGGCTCCCAGCCGCCCTCGACGAGCTCTGCCGCCGCGCCGCAATTCCCGCCCGTCTGGACGTGACGATCGATCAGCGCCTCCCCGACCAGATCGAGACGGCCGTCTACTTCATGGTCAGCGAGGCACTGACCAACGCCGCCAAGCACTCCCACGCCACCGAGATGCGAGTCTTCGCCTCCCACCGAGGTCAGCGCCTTACGGTTGAGATCGGCGACGACGGCATCGGCAGCGCCACCCCCACCGGCGGCTCAGGACTACGCGGCCTCGCCGACCGCATCGAAGCGCTCGGCGGACGGTTCACGATCTCCAGCCCACTGGGACGCGGCACCACCCTGCGAGCCGAGATCCCATGCGAGTAGCGGTGGCCGACGACGCGGTGATCCTCCGCGAAGGCCTCTCCCGCTTGCTCGAAGAAGCCGGCTTCGAGATCGTCGGGCTCGCCGCCGACGCAGAAGCGCTGCTCGAGCTGGTCGAACGCACCAAGCCCGACGTGGCGATCGTCGACATCCGAATGCCACCCACCCACACCGACGAAGGACTGCGCGCGGCGAAAGCCATCCGCGAGCGGTGGCCCACGATCGGAATCCTCGTCCTCTCCCAACACGTCAACACCCGCTACGCACTCGAACTACTCTCTGCCGGGACCGACGGCGTCGGCTACCTGCTCAAAGAACGCGTATCTGACCTCAACGAGCTCACCTCCAGCGTCAACCGCGTCGGCAACGGAGGCTCCGTCCTGGACCCGGTAGTTGTCGGCGAGCTCGTCGGCCGCCGCCGCCAAGGCGACAACCCACTCGAACAGCTCACCGACCGCGAACGCGAAGTGCTCGCACTGATCGCCGAAGGACGCTCAAACCACGCGATCGCCGAGCGGCTGTTCGTCACCGAGCACACCATCGAGAAACACATCAAGAACATCCTCGGCACGCTAGGGCTCCCGCAGTCCACCGACGACCACAGACGCGTGCTCGCCGTCATCACCTACCTCAACTCGCAGTAGCCGCAGACTTGTAGCGCCACCGAATCACCGACGGCACGCGATCGGATGCCGCGCGGCTGAACCTCAGGTTTCTGGCCGGGGCTCGTCCCGCACCCGGGATTCGCGCCAAACCCGGTTTCACCCCCCGGCCCTACGCCCGACGCGCCGAGAGCGACCTCGTATCGCGCGATGCAGTGAGTCATAACCGATGGAGCGAAGCTCGCGGCCAGATGACGGCGGCGATCCTCGGCCCGAGGAGTGTCATCGACACGGGCCAATACGACGCCGAGATCAAGCGCGCGGTTACGTCGATCTACGCGCTCCGAGCAGCTGACGCATCGTGTCGGTCCGACGTGGTGGTCAACGCGGGCGAGGACCTCGCGCGCGACCGCGCGCATCTCGGGCTCGGCGTGGCGCGCGTGCGCCACGAACGCGAGCTCCCCCACCGGCGAGCGCATAGTCCGCGCCCAGTATCGGACGGCCACGGGTTGCATCACCCGGGCGTGCAGCACCGCCAGGTTCCTAGGAAGTCCGCCGACACCCTGGTTACGCAGCCCCCGAAAGCCTTCGGTGATAGCCCGGCACATCAACCGCAGCTCGCTCCGGTTGCCGGCCAAGCGCTGCGGGTCAGTGCCGCAGCGGTAAAGGGCCGCGCAGACACATGCGACGAACACGGCGTGATAGGCCAGCCAACCCGCCATCTCCCCCACCCGCTGCACCGCGAACCCGCGACCTTCAAGCGCCTCAACGAAGCGGTCCAGCCGCGGATCGCGACCCTGCTCGAGCGCTGTTGGCTGCTGCGCGATAAGCGCGTATTCCGCCACGCTGTCATTGATCGCTCCGCCGACGCCGGGGAAGCCCAGGCACACCGGACCCAAGATGTCGCCCGGCAGCCCGGCGCGGCCTGCAGGGTTGTTGCCGAAGAACAGCACGAGCGGACGCTCGGAAAGCGTGGCCAGTTGAGCGCTCACGAGGTGAAGGTGATCGCGGCGCAGCGCGACAAGCACGAGATCGAACACGTCAGCGTCCGTTCGGTCAACGACCGCTACGGGGGACTTGGTCAGCACGTCGCAGATCATGTCGTGCGCGCGCAGCCCGTTCCGGTCGACCTCGACTGTTCGGGCACCGTGGGCCAACACCGAGACGGCGTGGCCGGCAGCCTCGAGGTGCGCGCCGTAGACAGTCCCGATCACGCCGGCACCGATGATGAGGACCTTCATTCGTGGCTTCTTCTTTTCGAGACAGCGTCGGCACTCCGCAGCAGCGATCGTCCGTGCGCGCTCGCGCGTCGATTGCTGACGTTATGGGTGTCCGGGGTCCCGGTGCATGTAGCGGACCGCCGCAGCCACGTACATCGTCAGGGTCACCACAAACACGGCAATAGCAGCGGCGACCGACCACCAGATGCGCGCCGCAATGAGCGGGAGCCCGACGAGCACCTAGGCATCCGCTGCGCGAGTGAGCATCCCTCTGGCGCTTCGTTCGGCGAACCAACCAGCGAGTCGCATCACGTGGAACATCCCACGCCAGTCGAGCGATGCGACGCACCGGGACGCACCCCGCCGCTTGTGCACCGCGAAGGCGATCGCCCGCCGACGGCCGACAGCTTGGCCCCATACCCGCGACATCAAGGAAGCAGGACGGGGGTTCCTAGACTTGCCGCGGTCCCGCAATTCGCCATGGGCGCGACCGGCGCCGTCGCTAGGACGGGCCGGCCGACGAGCGCCCCGCTCGCCGCGCAAAGGGTGTCTCTCATGGCTGCGCTCGAGAAGAGGTTGGTACGACGAAAGCTGGAACCGGCGGTCGAGAGGGACGCAGGCTTCGTCAACCAGTCCGAGGAGCGGTCGCAGCCCGTCCGCTTCAGTTGCCAGATTCTCGAGCATGAATGCCACCGAAATGCTTGAGCCTGATGTCCGCGCTGAGGGCGCGCCTGCGTGTCCTTATGAGCCGTTGATCGGGTCGTGGGATGTGCGATCGCGTTGGTTCACTCCCGACGGTACGGCTCGCGAGGACGATGGAGAGTGGCATTTCAGCTGGATTCTCGGTGGTTGGGGGGTGCAGGACGTCCTCTTCATCAAGGAGGCGCCGGCCAGCGAGCGCGGCACGTCGATCCGCTGTTACGACCAAACGACGGGGGTCTGGAGAGTCATCTGGCTTATGCCGAAGGGTGACGAGTTTGTTGTGCTCGAGGCGAGGTACGAGGCAGGAAAGATCCTCCAGGAGGGCGAGTCCATGCGCGGAGAGTCGCGCCAGCGCTGGACGATCTCCGAGATCACGGATTCGAGCTTCTTGTGGCAGGGCGAGAGCTCGACCGATGGAGGGGTCACCTGGCGACTCGACCAAGAGATGCTGGCAACGCGTCGATGACTTGCCCGCACCGGTCGAGCTGCACGAGCCGCGTGTGGCTCTCGGTGCGCTTCCGGTTTCGAGGACCTGCGGAAACTCGAGGACCACCCTGAGAGCTTCGTCAGACCCCCGCGGCGGTACGCTCTGAGCAGCGTTGGCTGCGACATCGGTAAGTGCTTCGTCGTCAGCGAAGCAGGTGCGCCGCCATTCAGCGGCTCAGACCCGCTCGCCGCGCCATGCAGGGCCCGGGACGTCACGCCCGAGATGCCCATCGCGGAATCAGAGCAGGGCTCGCGCCCGGCTCAGGCAGCTCCACAGTGTCGCTGAAGGGCGTGGTCGGTGTAATCCGCGGTGTGGAGCGAATCCCCACGTCGTCGCGCTCGGACCGTGACCGTTGTTCTCGAGGTTGCGGCAACTTCTGGTCGTCATCCGCCAACGGGCGGCGCGGCGGAAAGGCGGACCGTGACGCAGAGGCCTCCGTCAATCCGGGGCGTGAGGCTGAGGGTTCCGTCGTGTGCTTTGGCGATGCTGTTCACGATTGCCAGGCCGAGGCCGATCCCGGCGTGGTCGGCGCGTATCCGCTGGGTGCCGCGCTGAAACGGCTCGGCCAGCGTGGAAACCAGTTGCGGGGTGAGCTGCTGACCAGTGTTCTCGACGGTGAGCACCACGGCCTCGAGGTGAACCCTGGTGGTGACCCACACGGTGCCGTGTTCAGGGAGGTTGTGGACGATCGCGTTGTGCACGAGGTTCGTCGTCATCTGCAACAGGAGCGCGTGTGAGCCGACGGTCGCGCTCATGTCGCCGGAGGTTTCGATGCTGACGCCGCGTTTCTCTGCGAGCGGGAGGAGCGTTTCCACGGCCTCTTCCGCGACAAGGGATAGGTCGACGGGCTCCCGGACGAAGGACCGTTGATCGGTGCGGCTGAGCAGGAGCAGTGCTTCGGTGAGGTCGATCGCTCGGGTGTTGACGGCGTGCAAGCGGTCCACAAGTTCGTCGTCGCCGCGGTTGGGATCGTTGCGGGCGACGTCGAGCAGCGTCTGCGTGAGCGCCAGCGGCGTGCGCAGCTCGTGGGAGGTGTTGGCCGCGAATCTCTGCTGTTCGGCGACGTGCGCCTCGAGGCGCGCGAGGAGGCCGTCGATGGTGTCGGCGAGATCCTTCAGTTCGTCGCCGGGCCCCGCGAGCGCGAGGCGTTCGTTCAGGTTGCGCTCGGAGATCTGCCGCGTCGTCGCCGTCATCGTGCGCAGCGGGCGCAGCACCCGACCGGCGACCAGCCAGCCGAGCGCGATCGAGACCGCGGTCATGATCGCCAGCGCGATCCCGGACTGGATGAGCCCCTCATGGAGGCCCAGGGTCTTCCGTGCGGTAGCCCGAGCGAACGCTTCGCGCACCTGGCGGATGGCCTGCGGGCTTGGCAAGGCACCGTGAAGGGCGCCCCGGCTGGCATGAGGACTCCCGGTCGGAAGGATCAGGTCGACCCCGGTGTTGCCGCGGAAGAGGAGGTATGTAGTCGCCAGAAGTGCCAGTCCCGAGACGAGGAACAGGCCGCCGTAGAGCAGGGTCAGGCGCAGACGCACCGTGCGCGATGGCAGGTGAAGCATTCGACGTGGCGCGAGCCTGACGAGCGAGAGGCGGCGCAACCTGAGGCCGGAAGCTCTATCCACGATCCCCTGCTTCGGGCCCGGTGTCGGGTTGGGTGTCGATGCGGTAGCCGACGCCGGCCACGGTGGCGATGATCCAGGGTTCGCCGAGACGCTTGCGCAGTGCCGAAACGGTGATCCGCACGGCGTTGGTGAACGGATCGGCGTTCTGATCCCACGCCCGTTTCAGGAGCTCCTCGGCGCTCACGACGCCGCCTTCGGCGGCGACGAGCACTTCGAGCACGGCGAACTGCTTTCGGGTAAGCGCGACGTAGCGGCCGTCGCGCTGGACCTCGCGGCGGAACGAATCCAGCCGCAGGCCGGCGATCGCGCGCACGGGTGGTTGGTGGTGGGCGCGGCGGCGGTCGAGCGCTCTGAGCCTGACCACGAGCTCCCTGAGCTCGAACGGCTTGGTGAGGTAGTCGTCGGCGCCGAGCTCGAACCCGGTGACCTTGTCGTCGAGCCGGTCGGCAGCGGTGAGCATCAGGATCGGCATGCCGCTGCCCGACGCGACGATGCGTCTGGCGATCTCGTCACCGGAGGGGCCGGGGATGTCGCGGTCCAGCACGGCGATGTCGTAGGCGTTGATCCCCAGCAGCTCCAGAGCGATGTCGCCATCACCGGCGATGTCGGCCGCGATCGCTTCCAGGCGTAGGCCATCGCGGATGGCTTCTGCCATATAGGGCTCGTCCTCCACGATCAACACGCGCACACCCTCGGATGCTGCCAGCCCGAACATATCGGCGGCGTATCAAAAAACGCATACGCCCTGGCAACACGCCGCTGCCTTCACTCGGGGCGTGGCCTACAGCCATCCAGCACAAACCGCGGCCCGCTTTAGCCGACCGACCGTGTACCGCCTACGTCGTCGGCGCTTGGTGCTCGGCGTCGTGCTCGTCCTGCTTCTGGGCCATTCGGCTAGCCAGCTTCTGAACGACACGGCCCGGCTGCGCATGCCCACGGTGCGGACGCCCAACGACCGGCGCAGAGCCTACGGGTCGGCGATCGGCTGGCCACTGCAGGGACAGGCGGCATTGGTGCTCGGCAACGGCCGGCCGGCCGCCAGCCCGGACCAACAGCCGGTGCCGATCACCGGCCTGGCGAAGGTGATGACCGCCTACCTGACCCTCGAGCGCTACCCGCTGAGTGGAGTGCAGGACGGGTTCAGAATCACCGTCGCCGAGACCGAGGTGCAGGACGAGGCGCCGGATGCTGCCGAGAACCAGTCGGGCGTCGCGGTGGCGGCTGGCGAGCAGCTGACCGAGCGCCAGCTGCTCGAGGCGCTGCTGATCCCCTCCGGCAACAACATCCGCCGGATCCTCGCCAGCCAGGTCGGTGGAAGCGAACCCGGTTTCGTCGCCGAGACGAACGCCGAGGCCCGCACGCTCGGGATGGACCACACGACCTACACCGATCGCAGCGGCTGGGACCAGGGCACGGTCTCCACCGCCGCCGACCAGCTACGCGTCTTCCAGGCGGCGATGCGCTTTCCGGTATTTCGCCAGATCGTCTCGATGCCCCAGCGTGACGCTGCCGGTCGCCGGCACGGTCACGAACTTCGACCCGCTGATCGCCGACGGATACGGCGGCAAGACCGGATCAGACACCGCCGCGGGTGGGCGCCTGGCGTTCTTCACCAACGTCACGGTCGGTGGGCGCC
>CAWCIA010000002.1:0-1106609 GCA_963795525.1 uncultured Solirubrobacterales bacterium | reverse complement strand
CCTAGGCGGACGCCCCCCCTCACCGCGCGAAGCGGGGCTCTCCCGGACTTGGGACGAGATCCCGTGGCACGGCGAAAGCAGGTGTGCCGCCCGACGACCCGACCCGCTCTTCGTATGCCAGCTCTCGCGCAGAGCGACGGGACCCAGCCTCGATAGGTGCGCCGCGGGCGCTCGGCAGTCAGTCCCTAGCGTGGAGCACAGGGGCGTACGAGATCCCAACGATCGCGCCTTCGGTGACTGGAGCCTGGCGACCGTTTGGCCCCACGGCTCCTCGCGCGGTGGGTGCAAAAGTTCGTACCCAGCTTGCTCGAGCGCTCTGGCGCCGGGGCCGACGGTCGCGGCGTTTGCCACGTCGAACTCGATGCTGACCTGCGGGACAGGCCGCTCCGCAGGCCACTGCGGCGTCCCGACGCACGCCTCAGCCGCTTGGCGCAGCGGCCAGATCCCGAACGATTTGCAACCGGCGATCTGCTCGCTGTGTTGATACTCGTCGCCCTCCAGCGGCAGCCCAAGGGCTCGACATACAGCCTGCGACTGGCCGTGGGATCGGGCGCGATCACCGCGACCGTCGCTACGAACTCGATATTCACGGGACCTCCTCCTCCGGTTGCTTTTGAGAACGATCGAAGCAGATTCCGCAATCCGCGCAAACCGTGTCTCGCGGAGACGCATTGGACGGCGATCGTCGGCGCGAAGGCTGAGAGACGGGCTACTTGGGTGCGTAGACGAGGGTGATTAGGCCGCTGTCGAATCGTTTGACGTCGAGCAGGCGGAGGTGGGGTGCGGTGTCGATGCTCTCGAAGAGATGCTGGCCGGTGCCGATCGCGACGGGGGCGATCCAGAGATGGAATTCGTCGATCAACCCATGCTCCATCAGGGTGGCGTCGAGCGGCCCGTTTCCGTACTTCAGGAGATTCTGGTCGGCGTTGCGTTTGAGATCGTCCACGAACGAGACGACGTCGCCGTCGATGGCGGTGGCGTTCCAGGCCAGCTCTTTGGGTGTGGTCGTTGCGACGTGTTTCGGGATGCTGTTCATCCGCTCGATGAAGTCCATGGGAACGTTCGCGGGTGCTGCGTCGGCCATCTGGGTGTAGGCGACCGAAAAGAACTCGTACGTCAGTCGTCCGAGGAGGAGGGCGTCCGCTTCGGTCAGCAGCTCAGTGGTGTACTGCGAGAACTGTTCGTCGAGGTACGGGAGCATCCACTCGGTTGAGCCCATCTCGCCGCCGAGCGTGAGATAGGTTGCCTCCACAAGCGTGCCCATCATTGCCTCCGTCTGGTTTGGTGGTGGATCGTCTCGAGCCATTCGTCGAGACGTTGGTGAGACTCACGCAGCCCGGCCTCCATCCCGCCTTGTGCGTAGAACTCGCGGGCCGCGAATGAGGGAAAGACCGACGTGCTGGTGATGAGCGTGCCGTTACCGTCGGCCTGAAACGTGACCGTCTCGACAGACTCATCGTCGGGCGCGCCGGCATAGACGAAGGTCCGGACCAGGCGGTGAGGGCGGTCAACCTCGAGATACGTCCCGTGAAACGTGTGCTCCTGGCCATCAGGCGCGCGTTGCACGAAGCGATAGCGGCCGCCGGCGCGCGGATCGCTCTCGCAGACCACCAGCTCGAACTGGCGCGGACCCCACCAGTTACGGAGATGCTCAGGCTCGGCCCATACCGCGAACACGAGCTCTGGTGACGCATCGACGAACCGTCGGAAGATGACCGCCGGCTCGCCCGGCGGCGCCTCGATCTCAAGCCGCCCGTTGGTCACGATCCATCCTCGCGGGCTTGGAGATCTTCCAGGTACTCATCGAGCCGTTCGAAGCTCGCCTCCCAGAACTCGCGGTAGCGCTCAAGCCAACCGCTCGCCGCCTGAAGGCCACCCGAGGAGAGACGAGCCGGACGCGTCTGCGCCACATGCCCGCGTGTCACTAAGCCAGCTCGCTCGAGCACCTTCAGGTGCTGCGAGACACCCTGCACACTCATCTCGAAAGGGAGCGCAAGCTCGTTCAGAGTGGCCTCACCAGAGCGCAGACGATCGAGCATCGCGCGGCGGGTCGGATCAGCGAGCGCAGCGAACACGACGCTCAGCTCTTCAGTCGGAGAGGTCATCAAGCCGCTACTTTATCAAGAAGTCGCTTGAGGAGCGCATGGCGACCTCGCGACCTGCATCGTCTCTTGCGTGCGCGTTTTGCTTTCCGCGGGCGCCCCGAGGTTCCGTCCCGGGGCCGAAAGGAGGTCTTTCCGATCGACGATCGCCGCAGCCCACGTGGGGACCCTGGGGAAAGCTGTCTGAAGGGAGCGATTTGGTCCTTGATGGCGGGGTCTTGCGTCGAGGTTCGCCGCGTGATTCTCGTGATCCAGGCTGACTGGCGGCGGCGACTCGCCGGACCACGGGGAGCGGGATCAAACCAGTCCCGTGGTCCGGCTTGAGAGGTCAGGTCAGGCTAACGGTCGTCTCGCAGGTGATGGCAATCGTGGAGGCGACCACTCATCGTCCAGCCCATTCACTCAGTCCCGTGTGATCCTTCGGGATCAGGGGCTTGCCGGACCGGGCCTTGATCTCTTGCACCGCCCATGAGTTTCCGTCGGGATCCTGGAAGCCGAAGAACGTTCCGCCGTCGGCCCCGGTCACCACCATCAAGTCGCTGGCCTCGACGCCGCGATCCACGAGCTCTTGACGGGCTGCCGCAGCGTCGGAGACCACGAGTTGCAGCGCCTTCATCGTGCCGGGCTCCATTTGGTTCTGCGCTGGGAGGTCTCCGAACACAATCGAGCAGCCAGAGCCCGGCGGGGTCAACTGCACAGCGTGCATGTGCTCGTTGCGGGTGTCGTGGTCGAGGTGGAAGCCGACCTGATCGCGGTAGAAGGCGATCGAGCGGTCGATGTCGCTCACCGGAAGGACGACAACTTCAAGGGTCCACTCCATGACGCGCTCCTTTGCGTAGCTTGTGCGGCCGGGGGCTTGGGGGATGGTGGTGCTCATACTGCCTCCTTGATTTGGTTTGCGATCGACGATGCGGATCTGGCTCTTTTGCTCCGGCACCCAGGGTGTCGCCCGGAGTGTGTGCTCGCATCGGGGATGTCCCTAGTCCGCTGTCCGAAGGGCGGTGGTTGTGAGTGACCGCGCCGGGGAGCTGATCGGCCGGGCGCGGGAGCGCGCGGAGCTGGAGCGCCTGATCGACGCTGTGCACAGGGGTCGGGGCCGCGCGCTGGTGCTGCGCGGCGAACCGGGGATCGGGAAGTCGGCTCTCCTGGACTTCGCGGCGGCACGGGCGGATTCGATGCTCTTGCTCCGAGCCACCGGGGTTGAGGGCGAGGCGGAGCTCGCGTTCGGTGGGCTGTACGGGCTGCTTCGGCCGATCTTCGATCGGCTCGATCGGATCCCTGGCCAGCAGTCGACGGCTCTGGCCGGCGCGCTCGGGCTGGCGCGCGCGGTTGACGCAGACCGGCTCCTCGTATCAGCGGGCGTTTTTGCGCTCGTCACCGAGGCCGCGGAGGATCGGCCGGTCCTGTGCCTGATCGATGACGCACAGTGGCTGGATCGCTCGTCGGCGGACGCACTGATGTTTGTTGCGCGCCGGCTCCAGGCCGACCCGGTGGGCATCGTGTTTGCCGCGCGTGACGAGGGCGCGCAGGGGTTCGAAGCTGCAGGCGTCGCCGAGCTGCTCCTCATGGCACTCGACGTGGCGTCGGCCGCACAGATCCTCGAGCGCTCCGCGCCGGGGCTCGGGGGAACTGTTCGCGCACGGCTGCTCGCCGAGGCAGCCGGCAACCCGCTGGCACTTGCCGAGCTGCCGGTTGGACTGAGTGCCGAGCAGCTCGGTGGTCGCGCGCCGCTTCCGTTCAGGATCCCGCTGAGCTCGCGCCTTCAGAGGCTGTTTGGCGGGCGGATCACGGAGCTTCCCGACGCGACGCGGATGGGGCTGGCGATTGCGGCAGCAGAGGGCGCGGGCGAGCTCAACACGGTGTTGCGCGCGGCCGGGGAGCTTGGCTTGCCGCCAGACGCGCTGGACCCCGCCGAGCTCGCTGGCCTGATCAGCGCCGACGCTCCCCGATTGACGTTTCGCCATCCGCTCGCACGTGCCGCCGCGTATGAGGCCGCAGCCAGCAGTCAGCGCCGAACCGCTCACGGTGCCCTTGCTGCCGTCCTCACAGGCGAGGAGCATGCCGACCGGCGTGTCTGGCACCAGGCGATGGCCAGCGCGGGTCCTGACGAGGAAGTCGCAGCGGCGCTTGAGAGTTCGGCGCGGACTGCTCAACACCGAGCCGGGCATGCGGCGGCGGCGACTCTATTCGAACACGCTGCCGATTCCACCGTCGAGCGCTCTCGATTCTTGCCACGGCTTTCGGCGGCCGCACGCGCCGCCTGGGAGGCGGGCCAACCAGACCGCGCCGTGGAGCTGGTCTCACGTGCCCTCGGCGCCCCCGATGCGGACGCGGCGCGCTCCCAGCTGCTGCGCCTGCGCGGCGTGATCGAGGTAGCTCGTGGCAATCCCCGGCTCGCGCTGCCGACCTTGGTTGAGGCTGCCCGGCTCAGCGAGGATCCGTCGGTGAAGCTCGAGATCCTGAACGAGGCAGCCGAGGCAGCAGGGGGTAGCGGCGACATCGGGACGCTCGAGGATTTGGTCGCCGAAGCGCAGGCTCTGCCCGCCCCGACTCCCATCGACCAGTTCAACCAGGAGGAACTCCTGGCGTTTGGCGCGCTCATGTCCGGCCGCTACGACGAGGCCCACGCACGCCTAGACACCGCCGTGCGTCTGGCCGACGAAATGGCCCCCGATCCGCGCGTGCTGATCCGACTGACGGAGATCGCCTCGGCCGCACTCGGCAGGGGCGCCGGACTGCAGTTCGCCCAACGCGCGGTCGACGAGATCCGGGCGCGAGGGCTGATCAGCATGCTGCCGGTCGGCCTAGCGGAGCTGGCGCTGGAGCTGCTATGGGTGAGCGACTTCGACGGTGCGTTCGCAGCCGCCCGAGAGGGGTACGCGCTATCGCTCGATCTCGGCCATGGTTGGGGCACGGGCTGGCACCTGGCGGTCATGGCCCAAGTCGACGCGCTTCACGGCCGAGAATCCGACGCCCGCGAACGCGCAGCGAACGTCCTCGCCGCGGCCGAGACAAACGGCCAGACATTCCTCTGCACATTCGCCCGCACGACCCTCGGTCTGTTGGAGTTGACCGTCGGTCGACCAGGCCACGCCGCCGACGAGCTTTTCGATCTAACGACATCACCGAGACCCGAGACGCACCCCGTCACCGCCCTCAACGCGATCCCCGACGCGATCGAGGCGATCATCCGTGCCGGCCGCCCGTCGGAGCAGGCCGAGATCCCGCTGGAACGATTCCGCGAATGGGTGCGCCAAGCACCCACCGAATCTCGCCGCGCCCTCCTCGCCCGCTGCGAGGCGCTGCTCCAGCCGTCAGACGAGACGTTCGAGCGTGCCATTAAGCAAGCCGATGCTCTACCAGCGTTCGAGCGCGCTAGGGGTGAGCTGCTCTACGGCGAATGGCTACGACGCATCCGAAGACGCACCGACGCCAGGCCACATCTGCGCACCGCGCTTAAGCTGTTCGCTGCCCTGCGCACAGAGCCGTGGGCAGCACGAACCGAGGCCGAGCTGCGCGCGACCGGCGAGACGGCGCGCCGGCGCGACCCGTCCACCCTCGACGAGCTCACCCCACAGGAGCTTCAGACCGCCCGGCTTGCCGCCGAGGGCCTCACGAATCGCGACATCGCCGCCCAACTGTTCGTCAGCCCGCGAACGGTCGAGTATCACCTGCACAAAGTGTTCACCAAGCTCGGAATCAGTTCCCGCACCGAGCTCATCCGAGATAGTTCGCTGAAGATCTAGCCCCTCTCGCGACCGGTGATCTCACGGATGCGAGCAGGAGACGCGCCGTCGACACTAGGCGCATGAACCTCACGGAATTCGAAGCCCTGTTTCGGCGATTCGAACTCTCGGCTTTTCGGCTAGAGGCACGCGACACCTACGACGTAGCGTTCGAGCGCGAAGAGTTCAACGCGTTCCTCGCCGGAAAGCCAGCGCCGGCGCAACAGCCTCAAACGGCCGCGTGGCTGCATACGGTCGCCGCCGCGAGCGCATCAGGAAAGTTCATCGAGCGGGTCCGGATCATCAGTCGGCCGCTGAACGATTACACGCGATTCGAGCTCAGCGCTTATCCCGAGAACATCGCCGCTGGAGAAAGAATCCGCGTGCTCGAGCGACGCTCCCTAAATGGGAGCGACGTCCAGTGGGCCGGCAGAGACTTCTGGATCTTCGACGAGGAGACGGTGGTGCTCCTCCATTACGACAACCACAGTCGCTTTCTCGGCGTCGAACAAGCCACCCACATCCAGCAGTACCTCCGGGCCAAGGAGCGGGCGCTCAGCCTGGCGGTCGACCTCGAGCGCGTCGTGTCGTAGATCGAGTGACAAGCGTGTCGGACGCGCACGGCCACATCGGAATCGCAAGATCCGGAGCCGGCTGCGGCGCCCCGCCATGAAGCGGGATGCCGGATGGCTCGGTTGCGTCAATCATCCCCTGATCCACGTACTGCGCGCGCGGCAAAGCAGGACTATGGCCGCGGGCTATGTGCGCACCCGCTCGTCGCCAGGAGCGCGGCTCGCCGCGACGTCGGCCCGCTCGTCGTCGTGGCCGACGACGCCGAAGAGCTGCAAATGCGCGGGAGCATGGTGGCGCTGGCCTCAGGTTGGCCTCGTTGCGCGTTCTGCTTCCCAGCTCAGCGGGAAGGGGGCCACGCGCCCGCCTTCGCGCGGAAACCGCGCAGGTTGGTTCACCTGCTGGGCTGCGCTTAGGGCGACGGGCGATCGGAGACAAGAAACGGAGACACAAACCGCTCTCCCCGACTTCATGAGCCAACAAAAAAGCCTCCATTTGGAGGGCTTTCTAGCGCGCCCGAAGGGATTCGAACCCCTGACCTTCGGTTCCGTAGACCGACGCTCTATCCAGCTGAGCTACGGGCGCATGTGCCTTCCGGCAGGCAGCCATCGTAGCGCCTGGCCCGGGACGCGGCTAACGTGGCCGCGCGCTCGGCTCAGCTCGAGGACGGCGGCCCGGGCTTGGGGTCCTCCGGGAGGAGGATCGGCCGGCGGGGGGCTTGGTCGAAGTTGAAGTCGTGCAGCAGATTGCCGAGTATCGGCACGTTGTCGCGGACCGTGGGGCGGGGGTCGGGGCGGCCGTCGGTGGCCGGATCAAGCCGCTGCCCGTCGAGGAAGTCGTCCTCGATGAACGTGTTGTAGGCGTCGAAGGACAGAGTCTGATGGTCGATGTAGCCGCGCCTCGCGTAGGGGCTGATCACGAGTCCGGGGACGCGGAGCCCGTAGCCGTTCTCGTCCACGCGCGGTGGGCGCACGTGGTCGTAGAAGCCGCCCCAGTCATCCCAGGTGAGGAAGATCGCCGTCGAGCTCCAGTCGCGGCTGCGCATGATCGCGTTGATGATCTTGGTGACATACGCCTGTCCGCGGCCGATCGACGCGGGCGCGTGCTCAGACGTGCCGCGGCTGGGGATCACCCAGGCCACGGCGGGCAACGCGCCCGTCCGGGCGGCGGCGAACAGCCGTGAGGTGCTCTGGATGTTGCCCATCTGGTGGTCGACACGAACGGTCTCGAAGTTCGGAAGCGGGTTCCAGATTCCAGGCGTGGCGGGCCCCTGTGGGGTGGCGTTGCACAGAGCCGAGTCGTCCGCGCAGTCGGGCTGATCGCCCGGCGCCACGTAGTAGGCCCAGCTGACCCGGTGGGTGTACATGAGGTAGGTCAGGTCGGTCCAGGCGAACTCGGTCGAGTGCGGCAAGTGCGGCTGGTGGGGCGGCAGGTTGCCCTGGTTGAGGTCGTTGACGCAGCTCGAGGGCGCGGCGCTCGTGCAGTTCGCGGACCACTCGGAGACCGTGAACAAGTGTGCGGGCAGGCTCCAGGACGCGACGGGCTCGAACAGGTGGTCCTGGAGGACGAAGTCGTCCGCGTAGGTCCAGTAGTTGGGGATCTCGCGCGCATCGTGGTAGCCCATCACGTCGGTGCTCGCGTGTCCCCCTGTGGCCTGGGCCTCGGCGATGAATCCGTTCATCCGGCCGCCGTTGATGTCCCCGACCGCCGCCCACGCGGTGTGCTTGGCGCCGACGTTCACGAGCGAGGGGTCGTGGTAGGGGTAGTCGCACTGCCGCGTGGCGGGGTTCGGGACGCACACCGTGAAGTGGCCGTGACTCGTCGGGAGCCCGTCGGCGCCCGGGTAGGTGCCGAAGTAGGAGTCGAAGCTGCGGTTCTCCTGCATGATCACGATGACGTGCTTGATCTTGTGGATCCCCGACGGGATCGGGCCGGCGGGGATCTCGCTGTAGGCGGCGGGCCGAGGACTCCGGGCGGATGCGGCAGCGCCAATGCCCCCCGTGAGCAGCATCACGCTGATCGTGACGGCCGCGGCCGCTAACCCGGAGGCGGCGGCGAGCGCCGTGATCCGGCCCCGAGCGGCGGCCGACCGACGCCGTGCCTTGCGGCCATGCCTCATGTCGCCCGTCGAAAACCGCCCCATCCTGGCCAATTATGGACCCGGCTCGCGCGGGATCATCGGTAGTTCCTGCGGTCCTACGGCAGGCGTGCGCCACGAGCGAGGAATCCGCTGGGTTCCCCGCTCACCGGGGGTGACCGATCCGGGCCTGCTCGGCCGGTCCTCGTGTGCCGGCGAACCAGTAGTGGCACTCGCCGGCCTCGATCTCGGTCAGGGAGCCGCCGTTGGCCTCGATCACATGCCGAGAGGCTAGGTTGCCCTCGGCACAGGTGACGAGCACTTCGTCCAGCCCGACCTTGTCGCGACAGAACACGAGCGCCTGGGCGAGCATCTCCCTGCCGTGACCGCGGCGACGAAGCGAGGGCACGACGTGGTAGCCGACGTTGCCGCCGACCCTGCGCAGATCGTCGGTGAGCGCGTGACGGACGTTGACCGCGCCGATGTATCCGCGCCCGTCACAGAACCAGAGCTCGGAGAAGGGCACACCCCACCGCTCCCGGACGACCGCGCGTCCCGCTGCGAAGGCGCGGAAGTCGCGCCCGGCCGCGTCGAGCCACGCGGTCGACGCGTCCGTCTCCCGCGCGAGCTCACGTTCTCCGGCCAGGAACGATTCGCGCACGACCGCGGTGGGGAGATCCAGAACGGGCACCGCCCGCAGCCATCCCTGTCCTCAGGAGCGTCCGGGTGCCGCGGGCGACCAGTCTGCCTCGTCGTAGCGCGCCACCGTGAAGCCGATGAGCGTCGGCACGTGAACGGCAAAGACGCAAAGCGACAGCGTGAGCACCACGAGCGCGCCGCCGCTGATGTGGTTCTGGAGGAAGGCGTACTCGATGAGTCCGGCGATGATCGCATAGGCCAGCAGCGACCACTTCGCCACCGAAATGAAGCGCGACCACGGGAAGCCCTGCACGCGCGTAAGCGTGAAGACGTTGGCGACGAACAGGCCGATCGAGAGGACGAGGAGCACGACCGCCGGCGCGAGTGGGACGTGCTGGGGCAGATGAGCCGAGAGATAGATGCCGCCGGCCACGATCAGCGCAAGGGACGCCATGGCGAGCTCGGTGACGGGCGGGAGCTTGCGTTCGCTCATGAGCTGCCCAGCTTGGTCATGATGACGAGGGTCGCGATCTGCATGGCGCCGAGGACCCCGGCGCAGTAGATGAAACGCTTCATCAGCCGCTCGATGACGGCCGGATTCGGCCGGGGCTTCTTCAGCTCCACGAGGACGGCGATGTTGGCCGGCTCGAGCAGGCCGAGGGCAAGCACCGCCATCACGCCGACGACGATGAAGCTCGCCACCACCCATCCGTGCTCGGGATAGGAGCTGAGCACGGTGCCGGTCTTGCTGGCGAGCTGCCAGCCCGCCGCCAGCGTCGTGGAGACGAGGGCGGGCATGAGAATGACCATCTTGGGCATGAGCTTCGTCGTCATCTCGATGCGCGCCGGGATCGAGAGCGAGCCGAGAATCGGTCCCAGCAGCAGCCCGAGGAAGAGGTCGACGATCGTCCAGCCCGCTCCGCCGGCCACGTGCAGGAACATGAGCGGCCAGAGCTTATTCGCGGCGATGGCCACGACGAGGACGACGAGGAGGACTCCGAGGGCGATGAGCCCACTGCGGGGCACGATCTCGAAGTCGGGAATCCGGGGTGGGCCCTCCGCGTGCGCGGGCGGCGCCTCGACGGCGGTCTCGGGAAGGGCGAGCTCGGTCATGGGGCGGATCCTAAACGCGCGGACGGCGATCGCGCTAGGGAAAAGGTCACAAATCCGGTTCGAGGCCGCCGGCCCCCGCCAGCGGAGGGGGCGGGATTCGAACCCGCGGTCCGCTTGCACGGACTCTGGTTTTCAAGACCAGCGCATTCGACCGCTCTGCCACCCCTCCGGCGAGGCACCCGATCCTACCCGGCAGCGCCCTCTACACTGCCCTGCACTCAGGAGAGGTGGCCGAGTGGCTGAAGGCACTCGCCTGCTAAGCGAGTATGGGGGTCAAACTCCATCGCGGGTTCGAATCCCGCCCTCTCCGTCCGTGACGCTGGCGGCTCCGGGGAGAGCGCCATCTGTCCGCGCTCACATGCCCCGGAGTCGGTAGTTTCCACGGGGTGCGCACCGTAGTCCGTGCGGACGCCAGGACCCCTATCTCTCCGATAACAGGATCATGGAGCAACCGGGGCAATCGACCACGGGGGTCGGTAACCACTTCTCGTGCTCGCTTTCGGCCGTCCTCCTCGCGCGGGTGCACGCATTCGGCGGCGATGCCGCCGTGACTGAGGTCCTCGAGCGCGCGCAGAGCACCCGCACGGCCGCCTACCTGTCCGACATCTCCAACTGGATCTCATACGACGAGGCGCTCGCGCTTTGGGAGGCCGGCGCCCGCGTCACCCATCATCCGAACTTTGCCCGGGCGGTCGGCGAGGAGGCGGCCAAGCGCCTGAACGCCTCTCCCGTCGCGGCGCTGCTGCGCTCGCTCGGCTCCCCGGAAAACGTCTACCGGCAGATCGCGCTCACGTCGGCGAAGTTCGCCGTGGTCACGACGCTCGAAGCGGTGGACGTCGGTCCGGGCTTCGCCGAGATCGAGGCCCACGCCGCCGAGGGCTTTCCCCGCAGCGCTCAGCACTGCGCCTGGACCTCGGGCCTGCTGACCCAGACCCCCATCCTCTTCGGCCTCGCCCCATCCAAGATCGTCCACGAGAGCTGCCAGGCGCTCGGTGCTCCGAGCTGCCGGTACTCGATCACCTGGGACGCGGAGTCCGAGGACGCCGACAAGCAGTCCGACGCGGCCACGGCCGCGCTACGCCAGCAGCTCGAGGCGATGCGGGAGCGGTTGCACAGCATGTTCGCCACGGCCTCGGACCTCATCGGCGCCGATGACATCGCCGACGTCCTCGCCCGCATCACCGATCGTGCCGCCATCGAAGTGCGCGCGCCTCGCTACCTACTCGCCGTGCGCACCGGCGCCACGGGCGAGGTCCACAGCCACCACAAAGGCTTCGGCGAGGACGAGGCGCTCGAGGTCGCCGCGCGGATCCTCGAGCAGCACCCTGCGGACGTGCCCGACTCGTGGCTCGTCGTGCCCGTTCGCTCCAAGCGCGCCGACTACGGCCGGCTGCTCGCCATGTACGAGCCCGGGTCGCACTTCTTCCCCCAGGAGCGAGAGCTCTTCGAGGTCTATGCGCAATACGCGGCGAGCGCGCTCGATAGCGCCACCGCCCTCGTGGAGGCCAAGCAGCGCTACGCACAGTCGAGCGCCCTGCTCGATCTCGCCCGCGCGCTGGCCGCGGCGGGGACGAGCGACGAGGTGGCGAGCCGGCTCGCCGACGCCGTCCCCCTCGTCGTCGACTGTGACCGCGTCGGGGTCTATCTCTGGGACGCGACCGAGAACAAGCTGCGCCTGCGCACGAGTGCCAACGCTGACGGCACCGACTCGTCGATCAAGCCCGAGGAGTGGGTGTTCGAGCCCACGCCCGGGAGCATGCTCGCCCGTCTACTCGAGAACCCAACGACCGAGCCGGTGTTCGTCGATGCCGACTCCGGCACGCCGGCGCTCAAGGAACTGGCCGCGCGAGCCGACGCCGCGGCCACGATCATCGTGCCCCTGGCCACCTCCGATGCCTTCCTCGGCCTGCTCGTGGTGCTCGTCACCGCGAGCCCGGAGCGGCTCACCCCGAGCGCCGACCTGCTCGACCGGCTCTCCGGCGTCGCTGCCCAGGCCACGAGCGCGCTCCAGAACGGGCGGCTGGTCGATCAGATCACCCATCAAGCGCTCCACGACCAGCTGACCGGCCTGGCCAACCGCCTCCAGTTCACGGACAAGCTGCGAAAGACGATCGCCCGAGCCCGGAAGGAGCGCGAGCTCGTTCGGCTCTTCTACATCGATCTCGACGCCTTCAAGCCGGTCAACGACGAGTTCGGGCATGAGGTCGGCGACCACCTCCTCGTCGCCGTCGGCCAGCGGCTGAAGGCATGCATCCGCTCGAGCGACACGGTCGCGCGCCTCGGCGGCGACGAGTTCGCCGTGCTCATCGACGCGCAGGGCGCGCAGCCCGACAGTGACCACCTGCTCGAGCGGTTCACCCAAGCCCTCGAGGAGGTCTTCCACGTCGACGGGCACTGCCTGAAGATCGGCGCGAGCATCGGCAAGGCCCGGTTCCCGCTCGATGGCAACGACGCCGAGGCGCTCCTGCGGCACGCAGACGCCGCGATGTTCGACGCCAAGCGAATCCGGCATCAGGCGATGCCAGAGATCGCTCGCCGGCGCTGAGCGCCGCTACCGCTCGTGAGGCTTCGGCGCCGTGCCGAAGACGTGATCCCAGAAGGGGGCGCTGACGCCGTATCCGCGCTCGTGGTCCTGGAAGTGGTGACGCATGTGGAGCTCGCGCAGCCGCCGGCCGAGCGCCGTCTTGGGCCGGTGGTGATGCACGTGGTAGTGGAGCATGTCGTAGAAGAGGTAGCCCCCGAGGAAGCCGGCCGCGAAGGGCAGGAAGCCGGGAGACCCGAACACGAGCGAGAAGCCGAAGACGAAGAGGACGGCGAGCGGGACGCTCAGCGACGGGGGCATGACGAGCCGCATGGGGTCGTTCGGATGGTCGTGGTGGACCCCGTGGATGATCCAGTGCAACCGCGCGCCGATGCCGTGATCGGGTTCGAAGTGAAAGACGATCCGGTGAAGCCAGTACTCGGTCAGCGTCCAGAACAGATATCCCCCGGCGATCCAGGCGGGCGTCGCCCATCCGGCGCCGTGGATGAAGCCCTCGACGAGGAGGACGGCGATCGTCGGCACGAAGAGGATCGGCGGGATCGCCGGGTGCACGCGCGAGAAACGATCGAGCAGATTGGACTCGAACATACGCGGTGACGCGCGCAGGACCTCGCTGCGGCTCAGGCCTTCGAGTTCATCGGCATGACGCGTCGTCATCACACCTAACGATACCTCTGAGCCGCGCGGAGGTAACAGCGCCCGGCCTTGGACGCCGGCTCCGCCCGGCGGTCTAGCCGAGCTCGGACTCGACCACCGCGAAGGCCCGGCTGTTGTCAGCGGGCATCACGAGCACGACGTGATTGAGCGAGAGCGCCAGGAACGGCCGTTCCTCGATGCCGTGGCCGTCGAGCTCGCCGATTTCCACGTCGGTGAGGGCGAGGAACTGACGCTCGGAGGCGTTCAGGTAGTCCGTGAGGCGGCTGCGGTAGCCGTCGCGCGGGAGGTGGAGGATGCCGGTGATGCGATAGCGGTCGGTCTCGACCACGATGCGCTCGTCACGATGTTCCATGGCATCGGTATCGGCCACGGGTGTCCGATGCATGAGCAAACCTGCCAGGCTCGACGCACATGGCTCGGCCCGGACTCGCGTCAGCGCCGTGGTGGGAGATCCGCCGCGCCCAGAACCTCAAACCCACGACGTACCGGTGTCCCCTGTGCGGCCAGCGGCTCCCGGCGCTCAGCGAGCACGTTCTCCTGCTTCCCGAGGGCCGGCCGCAGGGCCGCCGGCACGCTCACACCGAATGCGCGGTCAAGGCGCGCAAGTCGGGGGGCCTGCCCACCCGGGAGGAATGGCGCGCCGCCCACCCCGAAGCCGTGCGGACGCCACGCTGGCGGCAGGCCATCGGTAGGGTTCGGCGACGATGGCGCGCGAGCTCCGACTCGGACTGAGCCTCGGCTACTGGGCCGGGGGGCCACCCCCGGGAGCGGCCGAGATCGTTCGGGAGGCCGACCGCCTCGGCTTCGACTCGGTGTGGACGGCCGAGGCCTACGGCTCGGACGTGTTCACCCCGCTCGCCTGGTGGGGCGCCGGCACCGAGCGGATCCGCCTCGGCACGGCGATCGCGCAGATCTCGGCCCGCACGCCCGCGGCCACGGCGATGACCGCGATGAGCATGGACCATCTCTCGGCGGGTCGGTTCATCCTCGGCCTCGGCGTATCGGGGCCCCAGGTTGTCGAGGGCTGGTACGGCCAGCCGTTCGCCAAGCCGCTGGCGCGGATGCGCGAGTACATCGGGATCGTGCGGGAGATCTGGGCGCGTCAGGGGCCCGTGATGAACGAGGGCCCGCACTATCCCCTCCCGCTCCCCGGGACCGAACTCGGAAAGCCGCTGAAATCGAGTATCCGTCCCCTCCGCGAGGACATCCCGATCTTCCTCGCCGCCGAGGGCCCGAAGAACATCGCTATGGCCGGAGAGCTGTGCGACGGCTGGCTCGCGCTGTTCTACTCACCCCACCACGACGACTTCTACCGCGAGGCGCTGAACGAGGGGTGGGCGCGCGCCGGAGCCCGGCGGACCGCGGAGGACTTCGAGGTGGCGGCAAGCGTGCCGCTCATCGTCACCGACAACGTCGAGGCCGCCGCCGACGCTCTGCGCCCCATGTACGCCCTTTACTTCGGCGGCATGGGGGCCAAGTCGGCCAACTTCCACGCCAACGTGCCCATCCGCATGGGATACGAGGCCGAAGTCCGCAAGATCCAGGAGCTCTACCTCGCCGGACACAAGGAGCAGGCCGCCGCGGCCATCCCCACCGAGCTGATCGACAAGCTCGCGCTCATCGGCTCGCCGGACAAGATCCGCGACGGCCTCGAAGCCTGGCGCGAGTCGATCGTCACGACCCTCCTCGTCGGGGGCGACCCGGCGACGCTGCGGACGATCTCCGAGATTGTCCACGGCTGAGGGGGACAGCCCGCGCCGCTTAGGCACCGAGGGGGCGGCCGCGTGGCCGCCCCCTCGTGAGCTGCGCTTGATCCGGTCCGCTACACCGCGGAGTGCGCGGGCTCGGACCCGCTGTGGGCGATGTCCGGGATCCCTCCGGTGTACCCCAGCGAGGGCACGTCCGACGGGTACACCTCGTGACCGTGCTCGGCCACGTCCCCGATCTCCATGTTGCGCTCCGACATGCGCAGCGGTACGAAGAGCCCGACGAGCTTGAGCAGGATCCAGGTGCCGACGGCTGAGTAGGCGATGACAAACGCGCCCGTGATGGCCTGCCACTTCAGCAACGTCCAGTTGCCGTGGATCACGCCCGTGGCCGTGCCGGTGGCCGTGAGCTTGCCGCCCGAGCCCTTGTATCCCAGCGCCATCTGCGGATCGGCGAACACGCCGGTCAGCAGACCGCCGGCCAAGCCGGCGAAGCCGTGGGTGTAGACGACCCCGAGCGTGTCGTCCACGTTCCGGAAGGGCCGCAGTCGGCTCAGGTAGTTGAGCGCGAAGTAGACGATCGTCGAAGCGATCACCCCCAGCGCGATCGCGCCCCAGCCGTTGACGTAGCCCGCCGCCGGGGTGATCGCCACAAGGCCGGTGATCATGCCGTTGACGCCGCCGAGCATGCTCGGCTTGCGACCGGTGAGGTAATCCCAGCCGACCCAGATCAGGAACGCCACCGCGGTGCAGAGGTTGGTGTTCATGACCGCGGCCGCAGCCGACATGTTGGCCGAGTAGGGATCGCCGCCGTTGAATCCGTTCCAGCCGAGCCACAGGAGGCCGGCGCCCACAGCCACCATGGCCACGTTGTTCGGCGCGTCGATCTCGCGGTCGCGCTGCAGCCGCGGCCCGATGACCGCCGCGGCGACGAAGCCCGACACCCCGGCAGAGAGGTGGATGACGTAGCCGCCGGAGAAGTCGACCGCGCCGTGGTGGGCGAAGAAACCGCCCCCCCAGATGAGGAAGGCGTCGACGGTGTAGATGAACGTCGACCACAGGGCGACGAATGGGATCCAGGCTTTGAAGTTCACCCGTCCCAGGACCGAGCCCAACATGAGGATCGGCGTAATGCCCGCGAAGACGAACTGGAAGTACACGAGCGAGGACTGCGGGAACGAGAGTGACCCGATCAGGGGGATGTTGGCCTGGCCCTGGAGGGACTTGTGCCCGAGGACCGTCCCCGGCTTGCCTATGAACGTCGAGAAGAAGCCGTGGCCGGAGCCGATCGGCGTTCCAAAGCCCATGTGGAAGCCCCACAGGACCCAGACGACGAGCACGACCGCGAAGGCCGCGAACGTCAGCATCATGCTGTTGATCGACCAGCGCTTCTGCATGACGCCGCCGTAGAGGACCACGAGGCCCGGCACGCTCATCAGACCGACGAAAGTCGCGGCGGTCAGCTGCCACGCGTTGTCTCCAGAACTCAGCCAACTGGGAGCTTCGACTGGCATGTATCTCCTTGTCCTTCAGGCTCGTTCGAACGGCGCCATCGCACGATGGTTGCCCCGGCACGGCCGATTTACCGGCTGGATGCTCGCCAAGGGCCGGTGTTATGGACATGGCCGACGGTCCAGCGTTCGCCAAACCCCCGTTAGACATTGGGATAAAGGCGAAGTCGCTGCGCGAGTTCGCTTGGGAGTTGGGGAATCGCTGCGCGATTCCCTTGGGAGTTCCGCTGGCGCGGAACTTCGGGCCTGGGGACCTAGAGAACGGGCGTCAGGCCGGCCTTCCGGCACTCGCCCGCGATCGTCGTGCGGGCGTCGCCCTGGTAGCCCGAGGTACCGAGCGTGGCGCACAGCCGGCGGGCCGCGGCACCGCAGTCGTTGACCTGCTCAGCCCCCACGGGACCGGCGAAGGTCGCTCGCACGCACCCATGCCCCGAGCTCGGGCCGCTCGCCGAAAGCGAGACGATCGTGGCCACGATGAGGAGCGCGGCCAGTGCCCCGACGATCTGGACGAGGCGGCGCTCGCGGCGCGAGACACGAGCCCCGGGACCGATCCGGCGCTGGTGGTCGGGCGGCAGAGGCACGGCGGCGAGTCTAGGACGGCTGGACGGCGGGGCGGGCGACGGTGCTACAGCCGTGGAGGCGCTCCTGCGGGCACGACGAGTACCGATCCGCGAGCGGTGTTGAGCGTCGCCCGGGCCGCGCCGCTCAGGCTGATCCGTCCCGCTGGGCTGCCGCGCTGAGACCCGACGACGACGAGGTCGGCACGCTCCTCCGCACCCACGATCGAGGCCACGAGCGTATCGGCCAGCCACTCCGCGGTCACCCGTGCCGCGTCGTCCTGGCCAGCCGGCGCGACAGCGATCGTCTCGATCGACTCCCGGTCGCTGACGCGCAGCCCGGCGGCGGCGACGCCGATGGCGAACCGGGCGCCTTCGAGCAGGGTCTGGGCCGAGGTGCCTGGCTCGGCGCGACCCGGTGAGGTCCGGTACTCGGAGCCGAACACGACCATCGAGGCGCCCTCGTCGGTAGCGAGCTGCTCGAGTCCCGCCGGGGTCGAGGGGTTGAGCACGACGTGGCATGCCGCGTCAAGCCCGTTCAGGCTGAGCGCGCCGAGCTCGAGCAGGTGTTCCGCATCATGCTGATCGATTGCCTCGCGGGCCGGGTCGGCCGAGCGCGAGTGGCGCACGTAGGCAAGCGCGAGCGCCACGCCGGGCGTGACGAGGCGGCGACCGAGGGCGAGGGCATCGTCGTCGTTGACGGTCCCGTCGTAGGAGACGATGAGGTCGGCGCTCATGTGCCGGGATCCTGTCAAGGGCGCGCGCGGACTGGCAT
Source organism: uncultured Solirubrobacterales bacterium (assembly GCA_963795525.1). Taxonomy (GTDB): domain Bacteria; phylum Actinomycetota; class Thermoleophilia; order Solirubrobacterales; family Solirubrobacteraceae; genus Palsa-465. The sequence goes on along the minus strand of CAWCIA010000002.1, from coordinate 1,088,635 downwards.
TGGCCCCGCGGCGAACAATCGCTGAGCGCGGCTATCCAATTGGCGGGCGGCCGGGCGGGCGCGGCGCCGACGGGGTGACTGTGCCAGCATCGTCGCAATGGTGCGGTGCACGGCGGCGGTGAAGGGGGCGCTCCTGCTCGCCCTCGTGCTTCACGTGCACCACTTTCACGGTGCCTCCCTCGACTATGTCGGGCTGGCCGCGGCGGCGGCGGCGAGCTGGCTCGGTATTCCCGGTCCGGGTGAACCGGTGCTCATCGCGGAGGCGATCTTCGCGGCCAAGCACGACCTCGACATCAGCTCGGTCATTATCGTGGCCTGGCTGGGTGCGAGCGTCGGCGGCATCGGAGGCTGGGTGGTCGGGCGGGCAGCGGGCCGGACGATCGTCACCGCGCGCGGGCCGCTGCGGCGACTCCGCCTCAAGGCTGTCGAGCGGGGCGAGCAGGTTTTCGATCGCCAGCCGGTGCTCGCCATCCTTCTCACGCCGTCATGGGTGGCCGGCATGCACCGCGCCCGGCCGGCCGTATACCTGTTCGCGAACGAGCTGGGCGCCGCGCTGTGGGCGGCGGGCATCGGGCTCGGCGCCTATTGGGTCGGCCCGTCGGTCGTGGACGCGGCCAGCGATCTCGGCCTCGTCACCGGCCTCGCCCTGATCGCCTTGGTCGCGGCCACCCTCGGCGGCGAGCTCCTTCGCCGCCGGCGGAGCGGCCCGAGACGATCGCGGGCGACCGGGGCGGATCGCTAGAGCTGGGTCTGGGACCAGTCGACCGACTGGAAGGCCGGGACCGGCTTGCCCACCGCGAGCTCGATGACCGCGTGGGGCGTGAGCGGGATGGCCCGCGGGTCCTTTGTCCACGGCTTGCCGTTGACGATCGCCGTGACCGGGCCCTTCGCGTCCGCCACCTGGGAGGAGCCGAGCGGCTGGTGCCACTCGTCGAAGAACTCGCCGAGCGTGTAGATCGTCTGGGTGGGCGACTCGATGTGGATGACGCCGTCGGGTGCGTGGGTGTGCAGCCAGTAGATGCATTGACCGCCCGCCGCGACCGGACCCTCGGAGCTCTGCTCCACGACCGAGCCGGGAATGCCGATCCCGCCGGGCAGCGCGCGAGGATCGCCATCGACGTACACCTGCAGGTGGGCATGGATGTGGTAGACGAGCTGCTCGGTTGGGCCGCAGGTGATCCCGTGGACGGGCGCGGTCTGGGTCGTGCTCGCCGGCGCGAGGTCAGGACCGGTCTCGATGGGAACGCCTTCGAAGCCCATCTGCCCGCCGCTCGAGGTCGGCGCGGCCGTTGACGTCGTCGCAGCCGGGCTGTTCGGCGCGGCCGACGAAGTCGACGAGCTGCTCGACCCGCCACACGCGGCGAGCCCCAGCGCACAGGCGCAGAGGAGCGCGGCCAGGGCGACGCCCGGCCGGTTCGGGGAGAAGGCGCGCATGCCCGGCGAACGGTAGCGAGGCCGCCATAAAAAACCTCGAAGAAGAAAAGGAGCCGAGCGGAAGGTTCCCCCCCGTCCGCTCGGCTCCGGTGCCCCCGGCGTGACGAGGGCTCCGGAGCGCAGGTTTCCCCCCTTTCGCTCCGGAGCCCGACGCCCGTCCGTGTTACCCCAGCCCAGCGCCCCCGAGCTGCCCCCGACTGCCCCCAATGGGCGGACCTGCCGGCCGAGTGGATCGTGCCCCCACGAGGCCACCGTCGACACCGATCTGTCCGCTCCTCACAGGCAGGACGATATGCGCCGATCCGCGGGTCAAGGTGCGACATTTCTCACACCTTTGGATCGCTTGCGAGAATTGACGATGTGATGCGCATCGAGTCCAGCCCATGACGGGCAGCGACATCCCGTTCCTGCGCCAGCTCGGGCGCGAGGATTCCGAGGCGCTGCTCACCAAGGTCCGGCGTCGCCGGATTCCGCGCGGCGACTCCGTGGTGCGCGCAGGCTCGGCCGGGGACGACGTCGGGGTGCTGCTGGAGGGCCGTGTGAAGCTCGTCGCCTTCGGCGCCGAGCGACGCGAGGTCGTGCTGGCCATCCGGGGCACCGGTGAGCTCATCGGCGAGATGGCGGCTTTGGCCGGCCAGCGGCGGACCGCGTCGGCCGTCGCACTTGAAGACGCCGAGGTGGGCTTCCTCCGCTCCGACGAGTTCCGCGACTACCTCACCGAGCACCCTCAGGCCTCCCTCATCCTCATCCGCACGCTCGTGCGCCGCCTCTCGGAGGCGACCCGGGAGGTGGTCGACCTGGCCACACAGGACAGCGTCGGCCGGGTGGCCAAGCGTCTCCTCGAGCTGGCCGCCGACCACGGGACCCAGACCAGCGAGGGCACGCGGATCGAGCTCTCGCTCACGCAGGACGAGCTGGCGAGCTGGACGGGAGCGACCCGCGAGACCGTGTCCCGGGCGCTACGTCTCATGCGCCGCCTGGGCTGGATCTCCTCGGACAACCGCTCGATCACCGTGCTCGACGCGGGCGCGATGCGCGACCGCATCGGCGAGTCCGGCGTCGCGCTGTAGCGCTCAGACGAGCGCGAGCTCGTCGTGCGGCAGGAACGCCTGCAACCGTTCACGCAGACGTGGCACCGAGGCACACAGGCGGCTGACCCCCATGGAGCTGAACGTGAGCACCCGGAGCTCGGGCCCCGCGACGACGCTGTAGTGCTGCGGCGCGCTGGGCACCGGGTCGATCTCGCCGAAGCACTCGCCGGCTCCTAGCGTGCGGAGGTTCTCGCCGCCGCGCCAGAGCTCGGCCGTCCCGTGGCGGATGACGAAGAACGTCCCCAGGAAGTGGCCCTCGTGCACGAGCTGGGCACCCTCGGCGACCGCGACCTCGAGGGTCGGTCCTCCGAGTGACCGGGCATCGAGTGGCCGGACCGGAGCGAATATCTGCATGGGGCGCCCTCCTCGTCGGCGTGGTGGCTGATCACCGATCAGCTTCGACTGCCGCGAGGCTAGGTCACGCCGTGCGGCCCGCGGTGCGACAAATCTCACAAACGCGCGTGTACGCAGGCGCACCTTCCGGGTAAAGGATCGAGCCTCAGACCTTGACAATCCGCCCGGCCAGAGACAAGAATCAGCATTCTGAATTCCGGTTTTAGGAGTTTCGCGTCCAACCGTCCACCTCAAGCCCGGAGCAGACCTTGATCGCCTTGGTCTATGAGCTCCTCGACGCCCACCACGACACGACCCAACTCGTGGGCGTAGCGGCCTCCGAGGAGCAGTGGGAGGCCCATATCGACTATCTGCGCTGCCTCCAGCGCCGCGGGCGCGAGGTTCTCGCCGTCGCCGGCGACGAGGCGTAGGCCCGCGGCTCAGTCGATCGGCTGCTCGCGCAATCCGCGAGAAGCGGGCAGGGCGGCGAGGGGACGGCGCGGCACGCGGGTGATCCACCCCTGCAGCTGCTCGTAGACGGCAGGATGGTTGAGCAGTTCGAAGTGGTTGACGCCCGCGAGCTCGCGGCCGTTGTCGACCTCGAAGGGGATCCGCCGGCCCGTTCCCGAGCCGCGGCCGGACGCGCTCGGCATGCGCACGAGCAGATCGCCGATGAGCCGGCCGAGCGGCGGGCTCAATGAGGCCCCGACGAAGTAGTAATGGGCCTCGGGGAGGAACGGGGTCTCCTGGCAGCGGTCGCGCAGAAACTCGTCGGGATCGCAGTCGGACCAGTCCTCCTCGAGGCACGAGCCGTAGCGCAGGTCCTTGATGCCGGCGCTCCGGGCGTTGAGGAAGAGACCGAGCGGCCGTGTCTCGGGCAGCTTGCCGAGCGCCCAGGCCAGCGCGTTGACGCCCTTCTCGAGGTCGGCGCCGAGGTGCGGCGTGCCGAGGCAGAACACGTGGCGGATGGCATCGGTGAAACGCATGCCGTCGCGCTCTCCGTAATGGCAAGCGCTTCGCGCGACGAGTCCGCCCATCGAGTGGCCGACGAGGACGAGCTCCGCTACTGCGACCGGCCACGTGCGCGTGAGCGACTCGAGCACACGAGCGAGCTCCCGCCCGTTGTCGGAGATGTGCAGGCCGGTGTTGTAGCGCAGGTAGACCGGCGTGTAGCTCAGCTCATCCTGCAGGCGCTGGCCGTAGCTACGCCGATCGGCTCGCTCAGGGCCGCCAGGGACAATCCGCCAGGCATCGTCGGTCTCGCACAGGCCGTGGACAAAGACGACGATGCGTGAGGTGGCGTCGGGAAAAGCGGCGCGAATCGGCTCCGGGGAGAGCGGGACGGCGTGGCCGCGCCGGCGCACCTCCATCGTCAGGGCGAGCTCCGGCGCGCGCGCCGCGACGTGATTGCCGTAGATGCCGTTGAGCGCGCCAAGCGCGAGCGCGGCGCCCGCGCTGGTGCCCAGCAACGGGCCGTCGGACGACGCGCGCCGGGAGGCGAGATGCCCGCCGGCCACTGCGGCCGCCCTGAGCCCCCCGCGGACACCGGAGTAGACGGTCTTCGACATGCCGTCGTGGAGAACTCGCACCGGTGCCGAAGCCGGCGCATGCGCGAAGGCGCGCTCGGCGATTCCTCTATGCATCTGCTCGATGAGCGCGCCGCCGGCGGACAGCGCCTCCCCCGCAAGCTGACCGATCGCCTCTAACTCACTCTTGCGCACCGATGGCCTCCCCTGCAACAGATTGCCAATGATGTTGCACAGTATCCCATGTGGGAGACGGCAAACCGTCGTTGTCGGCGACGGCCTCGGCTGCCATGCTCGGTCGGTGGCCGTGAGTGCGAAACCGGGTCCGGCCGAGGCCGTTGCTCTCGGGCGGCGGCGCTTCCTCGCCTGCCAGCGCATCGACATGAGCGCCGTCGCCGACGAGCTCGGTGTAAATCGAGTCACGCTGTACCGCTGGTTCGGCTCGCGCGACCGCTTCCTCGTCGAGGTCGTGTGGTCGCTGACCCGGCGGGCGCTCGACGAGATCGATGCCTCGCTCACCGCGGTCGGCGCCGAGCGGGTCCTCGGGCTGGCCCTCGGGCTGCTGGACGCGGCGATCACGAACCCGGGCATGCGCCGATGGCTGGCCGAAGAGGGAGAGCACGCCATGCGCGTCCTCAGCCGCCACGAAACGGACTTCCAGCCTCGTCTCATCACGACCATCCAAGAGGTCCTCGAGACCGAGCGGGAGGCCGGCCGCCTCGAGCTCCCGGTCGAGCTCCACGACCTGGCCTTCGTCATCGTGCGACTGCTCGAGTCCTACGCCTACCTCGACCTGATCACCGGAGAGTCACCACACGTGGCCCGGGCCGAGCCGATCCTGCGCATGCTCCTGCGCGCCGAAGAGAGATAGACAGCCAGCTGAGACAGTGATACGTTTTCTGTCTCATTGTTCCGCCCCCGAGGAGGCTCGCGCATGGCGACGACGTCGATCACCGATCGGATCTCATACGCCGATCTCTACGCGCGTTGGGAGCGAGGCAACTGGCGCGCCACCGAGCTCGACTTCTCGCAGGACCGCACCGACTGGCTCGAGCGGCTGACCGAGACCCAGCGCCGGGGGGCGCTCTGGAACTACTCGCTCTTCCTCCACGGCGAGGACTCGGTCGCCGACAACCTCTCGCCCTACATCGACGCCGCCCCGCTGGAGGAGCAGAAGTACTTCCTCGCCACCCAGCAGGTCGACGAGGCCCGCCACGCGATCTTCTTTGCCCGCTTCATGAACGAGGTGCTCGACTACGACAGCGCCGCCGTCCATGAGTCGCTCGTCCGGACCCAGCCGGAGCTGACCTGGGGCTTCCGCAACCTCTTCGCGCTGCTCGACCGCACGGCCGACGAGCTCCGCACCGACCGCTCCAAGCCCAAGCTCGCTGCCGCGATCGCCCTGTACCACATCGTCGTCGAGGCGACGGTCGCCCAGACCGGCCAACACTTCATCGACGACTACCTCGAGCGCGACGGGATCATGCCCGGATTCCACCAGGGCATGGGGAACGTGGCCAACGACGAACAGCGCCACATCGCCTTCGGGGTCAAGCTCCTGTCCGATCTCGTGGCGGCCGACTCGGAATGCAAGGCCGCGGTCGCCGACCTGCTCCGCGAGGCCCTCCGCTACGCCGTCGCGCTCTTCATTCCGCCGAACTGGGACCTCTCGCTCATCGAGTGCTTCGGCTCCTCGCTCGAGGACCTTTACGAGCAGGGGCTCAGCTCGCTGACGAGCAAGCTCCGCGCCGCCGGCCTCCCCCTCGAGGAGCTTCCCGGCGTCCTGCCGCTGCCGAGCGACATCCCGCCGCACGAGCAGGCCGTCCGCGCGATCCGGCTCGCCCGGGCCGGGGTACTCGGCGAGAAGCTCGGCCCGCCCGCCAGCGATGCCGAGACGATGGCGCTCGTATTCGACGCCGTGGGCCGCTCGATCGATCATCGCCACACGCCAGGGCGGCCGGTGACGATCCAGTGGGACTTCATCGACGCCCAGCCCTGGCGGCTGCGGATCGACAACGGCGCCACCAACGTCGCCCCCGAGCGGGCCGACCATCCCGACCTCACGTTCCGCTGCCGGTGGGAGGACTGGGTTGATGTCGCCATGGGGCGCCAGGACCCCCGAAGAGCGCTGCTCCGCCAGAAGATCCGCCCGCGCGGGAACGTCCGGCTCCTGCTGCGCGTGCCCTCGATGTTCGGCGTTTGAGTGGAGAGCTCGCTTGGCACCGCGGCCGATGCGACACGGGCTCAGATCGTGCTCGCCGCGATCGGCCAGTGCGAGGAGGTCGGGCTGCGCCGGCTCACTATGGAGGACGTGGCGCGACGGGCTGGGCTCGGACGGGCCACCCTCTATCGCCACTTCCAGAGCAAGGACGCGCTCGTGCAGGCCGTCATCGTGGCCGAGGCGCAGGCTTTCTTTCTCGCGCTCGACGGCGCGCTGGGGGATTGCGCCAGCGACGAGGAACGACTTGTCGAGGGGTTTGCCTTCGCGCTGCAGTACGTCCGCGCCCACGCGCTGCTGGCGAAGCTGCTCCGGAGCGAGCCGGAGACGTTGCTCCCCTCCCTGATGGGCGGCCAGCTCATCGCACTCGCCACTGCGGCGGTGTGCCGGCGCGTGCACGAGGAGTCCCCGCACTCGCGCCGCGCCGGCGAGACGGCCGAGCTGCTCGTCCGCCTGGTGCTGTCCCTGGCGCTGACGCCCGAGTCAGGCCTCGGGGTCGAGAACCGCGAGGGCGCGCTGCGCTTCGCGCGCGCGCACCTCGTGCCGAGCCTGCGTTTGCGCGCCGGTTAGCGGCGCGCGCCCGTCACACCGGTCGGCGCGTACGCGTAGGGGTGGTGAAAGACGTCGAGCGAGCGCTTGTTGTCGGGGACGTCCACCGAGAAGGTCTGGCCCGTGCGCGTGTCGTTCACGGCAACGGAGACGCGGCCATCGGCCGAGGACCACAGGAGCCGGACCTCGATGCCGTCGGTGATCCGGCTGTCGAGCTCACGCATTGACGTCTGGTCGGTGTTGGGGTTCGACATGTCTGCTGCTCCTCCCGATTGGCCCGGCGGCCTCTCGAACGGCCGTATGGCCAGTATTTCGGCTCCGTGTGTCGTGTCTTGACCGTAGTGCCTACCGATTCGCATTTGCATGGCACACACTGCTCTCTCAACACTTACGATTCGTTAGTGACGAGAATAGCGCGCGCCCGGCGGGTGGGACCCCGGTCGTGCCGTCGTGAGGCGGGCGCCGCCGGCCGCAGGAGGCCATTGCGGCGGAGCTGCGCGGACCGCCGGCGCGCGATGGCGACCGCCCCCCGGCAACCGACAGGTACGCTCGACCCGCCATGCACTTCGAGCTCGACGACGACACCACCCTCCTGCAGCGGACGGTCCGTGACTTCGCGGGTAGCGAGATCGCGCCCGCCGCCGAGGCGCTCGACCACGAGAAACGCTTCCCCTACGAGATCGTGGCCAAGATGGGCGCGCTCGGGTGGATGGGCATCCCCTTCCCGGAGGAGGTCGGCGGAGCCGGGGGCACGAGCCTGCAGTACGCGATCGCCGTCGAGGAGCTGACCCGGGTCGACTCGAGCGTGGCCATCACGCTGTGTGCGCACACCTCGCTCGGCACGCAGCCGATCTACCTCTTCGGCTCCCCCGAGCAGAAGGAGCGCTACCTGCCCGATCTGTGCGCCGGCCGCAAGCTCGGTGCCTTCGGACTCACCGAGCCCGAGGCGGGCAGCGACGCCGGTAACACCCGCACGCGGGCGAGACACGACGATGACGGGAGCTGGGTCATCAACGGCGCCAAGCAGTTCATCACCAATGCGGGGACGACGATCTCGGGCCACGTGGCCATCACCGCGCGCACGGGCGACGGCGAGATCTCCAGCCTCATCGTGGAGAACGGCACGCCGGGCTACGAGCCGGGCGCGCCGTACCGCAAGATGGGGTGGAACGCCTCCGACACCCGCCCGCTCACCTTCACGGACTGCCGGGTTCCCGGCGAGAACCTCCTCGGGGCCCGCGGCGGCGGCTTCAAGCAGTTCCTCCACGTCCTCGACATCGGGCGCATCGGCGTGGCCGCGATGGGGGTGGGGCTCGCCCAGGGCGCGCTCGACCAGGCGCTCGCCTATGCGCGCGAGCGCCGGGCCTTCGGACAGGCGATCTCGAAGTTTCAGGCCATCCAGATGAAGCTCGCCGATCTGAGCACCGAGATCGAGGCCGCTCGGCTCCTCACCTACAAGGCCGCGTGGCTCAAGGACCAGGGCAGGTCGTTCTCGCTCACGGCCGCCCAGGCGAAGCTGAAGACGGGCCGGCTGGCCGTTCGGGCGAGCGACGAGGCCGTCCAGATCCACGGCGGCTACGGCTACATCGAGGAGTACCCGGTCGCCCGGTTCTATCGCGACGCCAAGATCCTCACGATCGGCGAGGGCACCGACGAGATCCAGCAGATGGTCATCGCGCGCGCTCTCGGAGCTTGACTTTCCTAGCAGGAAAGTCTACGCTCGCTTTCCCACCAGGAAAGTGAGCCGCATGGAACCGAACGTCACCCCTCAGGAAGCCCACGCCGCCCTCGCCGCGATCGACCGCGGCCGGCTGCGCGTCGTCGACGAGATCGATCTGCCCCAGTGGTACATCTGGGGTCTCGCCCTCAGCTGGATCGGCCTCGGGCTGCTCGCCGACCTCGCCACGCCGTGGGTGACCACGATCGCCACCTTCATCTTTGGCGCCGTTCATTCGACCGTGGCGCCGCGCGTGAGCGACGGGCGCCACCGCAGTCAGCAGCTCAGCGTCCGCTCCTCCACGGTCGGCCGCCGGGTTGCCCCGCTCGTGATTGGATCCCTCGTCCTCCTCGCCGGTCTTACCGTGGCCGGGTCGCTCGCATTGCGGGCCGACGGGGCGCGTGACCCCGTGACGATCACGAGCGTGTTCATCGCGCTCATCATCGTGCTCGGCGCCCCGCGCCTGCTCGCGGGCGTCCGGCGCCACGCCGCCCGCCCGGCGAACCGATCATGATCGAGCCGCGCTTCGACGAGCTCATCCATCCCAGCACCCGCCTGTCGGTCGTCGCCCTCCTCGCCGCTGCCGATTGGGTGGAGTTCGCCTTCCTGCGCGACCAGCTGCATCTCTCCGACTCGGCCCTCTCCAAGCAGCTGGCCACGCTCGAGGATGCCGGCTACATCGCGATCGAGCGTCCGCTCAGCGACCGCCGCCGCCGGGTGACCGCCAAGCTGACCGACCGCGGCCGGTCGGCCTTCGAGGGCCACGTCGCCGCTCTGCGCTCCATCGTCAGCACCGCCGGCGTCGAGCACGTGCTCCTCTGACCCGGCGACGGGGAGCGGTTCGGCCCAGGGGGGACCGGGTACGGTGGTCCTCCGTGTCCGCCTCGGATGCCGCCACCCCCAACCTGACCGCGACGGGCTTTCCCGTCCTCGGGGCTCTCCCGCACGGCCCCGACGCGACCCGCTTCCGCGTCTGGGCGCCGGACGCCGACGCGCTCACCGTCGTCCTGCCCGGCGCCACCTACGACCTCGCGCGCTCCGATGGCGGGGTCTGGGAGGCCGAGCTCCGCGCCGGCCCGGGCGACGACTACCGGCTGAGCCTCGACGGCGGGGAGCCCCTCCCCGATCCGTGCTCGCGCTTCCAGCCCGAGGGACTGCGCGGCCCCTCGCGGATCGTCGATCTCAGCCCGGCCCCGGCACTGAGGAACCGGCTTACCCTCGAAGACCTCGTCCTCTACGAGCTCCACGTCGGCACCTTCTCCCCCGCGGGCACCTTCGACGCCGTCATCCCGCGGCTCTCGCAGTTGCGCGAGCTCGGCGTGACGGCCATCGAGCTCATGCCGATCGCCAGCTTCGCCGGCAATCACGGCTGGGGCTACGACGGCGTCTATCTCTCGGCGCCCCACCCCGCCTATGGCGGCCCTCAGGGGTTCGCCCGCCTCATCGCCGCCGCGCACGAGGCCGGGCTGGGGGTCATTCTCGACGTGGTCTACAACCACATGGGCGCCGGCGCTGACAAGGTGGCCGCCCTTGGGCCCTACCTGACCGATCGCACGGAGACCATCTGGGGGCCCGCGATCGACTACGAGCAGCGCGGGGTGCGCGAGTGGGCGATCCAGAACGCCGAGATGTGGGTGCGCGACTACGGCGTCGATGGTCTCCGGCTCGACGCCGTGCACTCGATCGTCGACGACTCCCCCACGCACATCATGGCCGAGCTCGCCCAACGGGTTCGGGCGATCGACCCGGGCGTGCTTCTTGTCGACGAGATGGAGATCGGCGATCTGCGACCGATCACCGAGTGGGGCCACGACGCTCAATGGGAGGACGCGCTGCACCATGCCGTCCACGTTCTCCTGACGGGTGAGCGCGAGGGGTATTACGCGTCCTTCGGCCGGGTCGCCGACCTCGCGCGCGAGCTCGAGCGCCCCGAAGGCCCGCGCTTCGTCGTGTGCGCGCAGAACCATGACCAGGTCGGTAACCGCGCGCTCGGGGACCGCCTGCGCGGCCGCGATCTCAGGCTCGCCGCCTTCTGCTCGATCCTCTCGCCCGGGACGCCCATGCTCTTTCAGGGCGAGGAGTACGACGAGAGCCACCCTTTCCAGTACTTCACCGACCACATCGATCCCGAGATAGCCCGGCTGACTCGTGAGGGGCGGCGGCACGAGTTCTCGGAGTTCTCGGACTTCGAGGCCGAGGCGATCCCCGACCCGCAGGATCCGGAGACCTTCATGCGTTCCAAGCTCGACCCGGGCGCCGGAGACCCCGGGCACCTGGCGTACTACACCGACCTGCTCGCGCTCCGGCGCAAGCTGGGCGACGCCCCCTCGCGCGTGGTGTCCGTCGATGAGGAGCGGCGCACGCTGGTATGGCGCCGGGGTGCCACCGAGCTGGTGGCGAACTTCTCCGACGTCGAGCAGGACGGCGTCCCCGCGCGCAGCGGGCAGGTGCGATCGTGAGCACGATCACCCGACGCCCCGGCCGTCGCCGTGGACGCGCCCGGGGGGACATCCTGCCCGGGCGCCCCTTCCCGCTCGGCACCACGTGGGATGGCCTGGGGACGAACTTCTCCCTCTGGTCCGAGCACGCCGAGGGGGTCGAGCTCTGCCTATTCGACGACGACGGCACCGAGCGTCGCGTCGACGTGTGTGACCAGACCGCGTTCCAGTGGCACGTCTACCTGCCCGGAGTCGGCCCCGGCCAGCGGTACGGCTATCGCGTCCACGGACCCTACGACCCCGCCCGCGGCCTGCGCTTCAACCCGGCCAAGCTCCTCATCGACCCCTACGCGAAGGCGATCGACGGAAACGTCGACTGGAGCGCCGCGAGCACGTTGCCCTACACGCCCGACGGAGCCGAGGACGCCGACTTCAACCTCGACACCGCAGACGACGCCGCGGCCGTGCCCAAGAGCGTGGTCGTCGACACGAGCTTCCCCTGGGGGGAGGATCGGATCATTGGGCGGCGGTGGAGCAGCACGGTCATCTACGAGACCCACGTGAAGGGATTCACGATGCAGCACCCCGACATCCCCGACCGCCTGCGCGGCACGTACGCCGGCCTGGGCTCCGAGCCCGCGATCGAGTACCTGCGCCGCCTCGGGGTCACTGCCGTCGAGCTCCTCCCCGTCCACCACATCGTCGACGAAAGCTTTCTTGTCGAGAAGGGCCTCTCCAACTATTGGGGCTACAGCACGATCGGGTACTTCGCGCCCCACGCCGGCTACAGCTCCTCGGGGACGCGTGGTGAGCAGGTGCGCGAGTTCAAGGCCATGGTCAAGGCCCTGCACGCCGCCGGCATCGAGGTCATCCTCGACGTCGTGTTCAACCACACCGCCGAGGGCAACCACCTCGGGCCGATGCTGTCCTTCAAGGGGATCGACAACCCCGGGTATTACCGCCTGAGCCCGGAGGATCCGCGGTACTACATGGACTTCACGGGGACCGGTAACAGTCTCAACACGGTCAACCCGGCGGTGCTGCGCATGATCATGGACTCGCTGCGCTACTTCGTGCTCGAGTGTCACGTCGACGGGTTCCGGTTCGATCTCGCCGCCACCCTGGCGCGCGAGCTCTACGACGTCAACCGTCTCTCGTCCTTCTTCGACGTCATCCACCAGGATCCGTTCCTCTCCCAGGTCAAGCTCATCGCCGAGCCGTGGGACGTCGGCCCGGGCGGCTACCAGGTGGGCAACTTCCCCATTCTCTGGACGGAATGGAACGGGGAATACCGCGACGCCATCCGCGACTTCTGGCGAGGGGAGACGGCGGTGGCGGAGTTCGCGCAGCGATTCACCGGCTCGGCTGACCTCTACCAGGACGACGGGCGCCGGCCCGCGGCTTCGATCAACTTCATCACCGCCCACGACGGATTCACGCTGGCCGACCTCGTCGCCTACAACGAGAAGCACAACGAGGCAAATCTCGAGGACAACCGCGACGGCACCGACGACAACCGCTCGTGGAACTGCGGCGCCGAAGGCCCGACCGACGACCCGGGCATCCTCGCGCTGAGGGCTCGACAGAAGCGCAACTTCCTGGCCACGCTCATGCTCTCGCAGGGCGTGCCCATGCTCCTTGGCGGGGATGAGTTCGGCCGGAGCCAGAACGGCAACAACAACGCCTGGTGCCAGGACAACGAGCTCTCGTGGTTCGACTGGTCAAAGGCCGACCCCGAGCTCCAGGAGTTCGCCCGCAAGGTCATCGAGCTGCGTCAGTCCGAGCCGGTCTTCCGCCGGCAGGACTTCTTCGTCGGCGACGAGGTGCGCGGATCGGACCTGCCGGATGTCGTGTGGCTGCGCCCCGACGGCGAGGAGATGACCCAGGAGGACTGGGATCGTGGTGACGCCCACGCGCTCGCCGTCTTCCTCAACGGCCAGGCGATCGCGTCCAACGACCGCGAAGGGCGGCAGATCCGCGGCTCCTCCTTCCTCATCTTCTTCAACGCCCACTACGAGCCGCTCGAGTTCACTCTCCCGCCGCTCGTGGGTGACAGCTGGCGTCTGCTCATCGACACCGGCGACGACGACGCCGTGGGCGCCGGCTTCGAGGCGGGCGCTCAGCTCGAGGTGCGCGACCGTTCGCTCGTCGTCCTGCGCCGCCGACGCGCGCCGAGCACCGAGGCGAATGCCTCGTCGAGCTTCTAGCCGAGCTCCTCGATCAGGTCCGCGACCGAGTCGACGATCCGCGCGGCCCGGTAGGGGTGCGATTCGGCATCGGCATGGCTCGTGACCCCCGTGAGCACGAGGATCGTCTCCATCCCCGCCTCCATGCCGCAGACGACGTCGGTGTCCATGCGGTCGCCGATCATCGCCGCCGTCTCGGAGTGGGCGTCGATGGCGTTGAGCGCGGAGCGCATCATGAGCGGGTTCGGCTTGCCGACGAAGTACGGCTCGCGCCCGGTGGCACGGCTGATGAGCGCGGCGACCGACCCCGTGGCGGGCAGCGGGCCCTCGACGCTCGGCCCGGTGGCGTCGGGGTTGGTGGCGATGAAGCGCGCGCCGCGCTCGATGAGCCGGATCGCCCGGGTGATCCGCTCGAAGCTGTAGGTCCGTGTCTCGCCGAGCACGACGTAGTCCGGGTCGTGGTCGGTCAGCGTGTACCCAGCTTCGTGCAGCGCCGTGGTGAGCCCGGCCTCGCCGATGACGAAGGCCGAGCCGCCCGGTCGCTGGTCCTCGAGGAAGCGCGCGGTGGCGAGCGCCGAGGTCCAGATCGCCTCCTCGGGCACGTCGAGGCCGCTGTTGCGCAGCCGGGCGGCCAGATCCCGCCGCGTGTAGATCGAGTTGTTGGTCAGCACGAGGAACGGCCGACCGAGCTCGCGCAAGCGGCCGAGGAACCGGTCGGCACCCGGGATCGCCTGCTCCTCGTGCACGAGCACGCCGTCCATGTCCATCAGCCACGATTGGATCTCTCGGCGGCTCATCCGGTTCTCCGGAACCATACGGAGTGCCATGGATCTTCGCCGAGCCATCGCCGACGTCGTCGGCTCCGCGCACGTTCTCGTCGATCCCGAGCTCACCGCCGGGTATGAACGCGACTGGACGGGACGGTTCGGTGCGCGGGCGAGGCTGGTCGCCCGACCGGCCGACCCAGCCGAGGTGGCCGGCGTCGTGCGGGCCTGCGCCCTGGCAGGGGCGGCGATCGTCCCCCAGGGCGGGAACACCGGTCTCGTCGGCGGGGGCGTGCCGCGTGGTGGCGAGGTCGTGCTCTCGCTGCGCCGGCTGGACACCATCGGTCCGGTCGACCCGGCGACCGGGCAGCTGACCGCCGGAGCGGGGGCGACCCTGGCGGCGCTGCGGGACCGTGCGCGCGGCCCCGGGTTCGATCCCGGGCTCGACTTCGGCGCCCGCGAGAGCGCCACGGTCGGCGGCATCGCGGCCACGGACGCCGGCGGGGCCCGGGCACTGCGCTACGGGACGGCGCGGGCGCGCGTGGCCGGCCTCGAGGCCGTGCTCGCCGACGGCTCGGTCATCTCGCGGCTCGGCGGGTTGACCAAGGACAACGCGGGCTATGACCTCTCCGCTCTCCTCGTCGGGTCCGAGGGGACGCTGGGGATCATCACGCGCGTGCGCTGGCGGCTCGTCCCGCGACTCGACGCGCGGGTCGCCGCGCTCGTACCGCTCGACTCCGCCGCCGCGGCCGCCGGCCTCCTCGCCGTGCTGCGCACCGAGGCTCCCTCGCTCGAGAGCTGCGACTTCTTCCTCGACGACGGCCTCGGGCTCGTCCTGGCCCATCTCCACCGCACCTCGCCCGTGGAGCGGCGCGCCCCGATCTACGTGCTCGCCGAGTGCGCAGCGCGCACCGACCCGACCGATGAGCTGGCCGCAGCGCTCGCCGCCGCCGGGGTGCGGGACGCGCTCGTGGCGGACGATACGGCGACGCGGGAGAGGTTGTGGGCGCTGCGCGAGGGCCACAGCGAGGCGATCGCCGCCGCGGGGATGCCCCACAAGCTCGACATCGGGGTGCCGCTGGCCGCGCTGGGCGGGTTCCTCGAGCGGATCCCGGCCGTCGCCCGGGACGCCGCCGGGCCGCAAGCGCGGGCCATCCTCTTCGGCCACCTGGGCGACGGGAACGTCCACGTCAACGTGCTCGGGACGCCCCCCGAGGACCCCGCGCTCGACGCCGCGGTGCTCGCGCTCGCGCTCGAGGCCGGGGGGACGATCAGCGCCGAGCACGGCATCGGGGTGGCCAAGGCGGCCTGGTTGGAGCGTGCGTGCGGCGCGGCCGAGGTCGCGGCCATGCGCGCGCTCAAGCGGGCGCTGGATCCGGACGGTCTGCTCAACCCCGGGACCGTTCTAACGTCATAGACCTCCCGGCACCGACACGAAGGAGCTCGAACCATGCGCGCAGTTGGCATCAACGTCCCCGGCGGTCCCGAGGTGCTCGAGGTCGTAGACCGGCCGGTCCGCGAGCCCGGGCCCGGGGAGGTCCGGATCGCCGTGCGGGCCGCGGCCGTCAATCCGACCGACATCGGCCTGCGCAGCGGCGGCGGGGGCGATCTCCCCGCCCCGTGGACGCCCGGCATGGACGCGGCGGGCACGATCGAGGCGGTGGGCGAGGGCGTCGACCGGCTGACCCTGGGGGACCGCGTGATGGCGGCGCTCACGCCGCGGCGGCCAGACGGCGGCGCGCAGGCCGAGCGGATCGTCGTTCCGGCCGCTTCGGTGGTACCGATCCCCGACGGGGCGAGCCTCGAGGAGGCGGCGACCCTGCCCATGAACGGCCTGACGGCCAGGTTCGGGCTCGACCTGCTCGGCCTCGGCGCGGGCCAGACGCTCGCCGTGGCCGGTGGGGCGGGCCTGCTCGCGTCCTACGTCATCCCGCTCGCCAAGGAGGCCGGCCTGCGCGTCATCGCCGACGCCAAACCCGAGGACACCGACCTGGTGCGCGGCTTCGGCGCCGACGAGGTCGTCCCCCGCGGCGAGGACTTCGCTGGCGCCGTGCGCGCGGTCGCGCCCGACGGGGCCGACGGGGTGTACGACACCGCTCTCCTGCACGAGCGCGCCTTCGGAGCGCTGCGCGACGGCGGGGTGATGGTCGTCGTGCGTGGATGGAGCCCGGCGGAGACCGAGCGCGGCATCGTGGTCAAGCAGGTCTTCGTGCGCAACGTCCTCGAGCGCACCGACTGGCTCGAGGAGCTCCGCCGCCTCGCCTCGGAGGGCAAGCTCAAGCTCCGCGTCGCCGCCGAGTTCCCGGCCGAGCGCGCGGGCGAGGCCTACGAGCTCATGGGAGCCGGCGGCCTGCGCGGGCGGGCGCTGATCGTGTTCTGAGCCGCTGCGCGCAAGTGTCAGAGTCCTGCGCGCACTGACGTCGCCCCCGAGGCCCGGCTACAGAGACATGTTCTCCGCGCCCAGATACAAGCGAGCTGCCCATGCGGCGGGATCCCGGGCGAAGTCACGAGCGAGCGCGTCGCCGTGGAGCGTGTCGTCGATGGCGGCCATGATCATCGACTGGTCGAGCACGAGCCGCCGGTGGCCGACCGCGCCGGTCGCCGGGTTGACGGCGTCATAGAAGCCGCCGTCGGCGCTGTAGACCGAGGGGTAGAGCCGGCGCAGCGACTGGAGGTTGGCAAAGGCCTTCTGCGGGAGCAGCGGAAGGGCGATGGCCGAGGCGTGAGGACTGACCGTGGTCTCGGTGGCACAGGACGTGCAGAGGGACAGCCCGTCGCCCGCCGGGAAGGCCAGGCCCTCGACCCCGAAGCCGCCGTAGTCGCCGGTGTCATCCGCGGTGCTCGAGGGAGAGATTCCCCAGACGGGAAAGTGCAGGACGCCGGTCGCATACCGTTGCTGGACCTCGGCCCAGCGCAGGTCGGCGAGGCCGAAGCTGTGCGGGCCCCAGCGCGTCTCGGGCACGACGAGGTTCGCCATGAGGCCCTCGAACATGCCCCCGGCGAACGTGGGGACGAAGCGCAGCGAGGTGCCCGGATACGTGTAGTAGCCCTCCCACACCGGGAACGCCTTGCCCGACTGCGGGTCGGTGATCGTGACCCACGTGCCTCCGGGTGTCTGGCCCTGGGTGAAGTCCGGGTCGGTGGGACAGCGCTGCGGCGGGTAGGTGCGCCATGTCCGCCACCACACGTCGCCCGGCATCTGGTGACGGCCCATCCCGATGTACATGGCGATGCGCGGATCGCTGTAGAGGGCGCCGTTGTGGTAGCCGGCGGGACCCTGGTCAACGTAGTAGCCGCCGTACATCTGGCCGGTGGGCGGGTTGCCGGGCAGGTTGGCGTTCGTGTTGCAGTCGGTCTGCGCCCGCCCGTCGTAGAAGAGGCCGAAGTTCATCGGCTCGAGCAGGCGGTCGGCCGCTGAGCGCAGCGCGGGGAGGGCCTGGCGCACGACCATGAGCCCGGACGCATACCACCCGTTGTCGACCGCGGAGACGAACCAGCAGGTCGTCTGCACCGGGGTCGTGCCCCGGCAGTCGGGCTCGCCGGGGTTCTCGAGCACGGCTCCGTTGTGCGTGTCGTACCACTGGTAGAGCAGGCCGTCGAAGCGCTTGAGGTGCGCCACCTCGTCCAGCGTCGCCCCGGCCAGCGCGTCGGCCCGGGCACGAGAGACGAGCCCGAGGTCGCGCGCGGCCACGACCGCCCACAAGTAGACCCCGATGTTGGCCGCGGAGGTGTAGGCGCCGCGCACCGCCCCCGGCCCGAGGTTGTCGAGGGGCAGATGGGTGACCGGGTCGACGTCGGCTCCGTAGAAGCGCCACGTGTCCCGCGCGATCTGATGGAGCACCTGACGCTGATGCGGGGTCAGCCCGCTCGCCGCCGCGCTCGCTCCCGCCCACGGCAGGAGGAGGCAGGCGAGCACGAGCGCGGCGAACCGGAGGCCGCGCCGGAGCCGGGGCGAGCGCATCAGCGCGACCATTAGCTAGCCCATGGTGAAGGTCGACTGCGCGCCGCCCTCCGAGCTGTCGCCGACCCATAGGTCGAACGGACCGCCCTGGAGCACGAACTGGCCGGCGTTGTTGTAGTAGCCGAGGTTCGGCGCCCCCAGCGTGAACGTCACGCGTCGCGACTGGCCGGCGTCGAGCATCACCCGCTGGAAGCCCTCGAGCTTGCGCTCCGGCTGGAGGATGCTCGTGTCGAACTCGTGGATGTAGAGCTGGACGACGTCGGCTCCGGCCGTCGCGCCCGTGTTCGTCACCGTGGCGCTCACGGTGAGCGGACCGCCGCCCGGGATGCTCCGGCTCGACAGGTGCACTCCGGTGATCGAGAACGTCGTGTACGCGAGCCCGTAGCCGAAGGGGAATTGGCCCGTGTTCGAGTCGTCGAGGTAGCGCGAGGTGTACTTGTTGCCCGGATCGAACGGCCGGCCGGTCGGGAGCTGGTCGTAGTAGATCGGGATCTGGCCCACGTCCTGCGGGAAGGTCATGGGCAGCTTCCCGCTCGGATCGACCTTGCCGAGGAGCACGTCCGCGACGGCGTCGCCGCCCTCCGTGCCCGGGTACCAGGCCTCGAGCAGGGCGGGGGCGTTGTCGGCCAGCCACGGGATCGTCATCGGGCGGCCATTCATGAGCACGACGACGTACGGCCTGCCCGTCGCCGCGATCGCCTGGACGAGCGCGAGCTGCTGGCCCGGCAGGCTGATGTCGGTCAGCGATGACGCCTCGCCGGCGTCGCTGGCCGGCTCGCCGACCACGATCACCGTCGCCTGGGCCGATTGGGCCGCGCTGACGGCGGCAGAGAACCCGCTCGTGTCCGTGCACGTGGCATCGCAGCCCTCGGTGTAGGTGACGTTGGCGTGGGGCAGGGCCGCCTTCAGCCCGGCGAGCACCGAGACCACCTTGCCCGCGGACACGTCGTAGCCGATCGGCACGTCGGCGCCGAGCTGATCGAGTTGGTCGTCGCCGAACGGGCCGACGACCGCCACCGAGCCGAGGCTCCGGCTGAGCGGCAGCGCATGGCCCCGGTCCTCGAGCAGGACCATCGATTCATCGGCCGAGCGCCGTGCCGCCGCCAGGCTGGCCGGCGTGAGCTCGGAGTGGGTCACTCGCGTGGGGTTGGTGTAGGGGTGGGCGAACAGGCCGGCCAGGTACTTGAGCGTGAGCACGTGGCGGACGGCGTTGTTGAGCTGCGCCATCGTGATCTTGTGCTGCGCGAGAAGCGCCGGGCCGGTGTTGTCATAGGTCGAGTACTTGCTCGGGATGGCGACCGCCATCTCGATGTCCACGCCGGCGGTCAGGGCGAGCCGGGCGGCGTCGGCCTGGTTGGCGGCGTAGCCGAAGGCCTCGAGCTCCTGCACCGCCTGGTAGTCGCTCACCACGGTGCCGCCGAAGCCCCACTCCTGGCGGAGGATCGTCTGCAGCGTGTACGGGTTGGCCGTGTTCGGCACGCCGTTGAGCGAGTTGAACGAGCTCATGACGGTGGCCGCGCCGGCGTCGATGGCCGCTTTGTAGGGCGGGAGGTAGTTGTTGAAGAGCTGCTGCGTCGACATGTCGACGCTGTTGTATTCGCGGCCCGCCACCGGGGCGCCGTAGGCGGCGAAGTGCTTGACCGTGGCCGCCATCTTGTCGGCGGCGGCGAAGTCGGTGCCCTGATAGCCACGCACCTTCGCCGCGGCGATGGCCGACCCGAGGAACGGATCCTCGCCCGCGCCCTCGACGACGCGGCCCCAGCGGGGGTCGCGCGAGATGTCGACCATGGGGTTGAACGTCCACTTCAGCCCGTCGGCCGTCGCCTCGAACGCCGAGACGGACTCGTCGTTCTGCACGAGCGCGGGATCCCAGCTGCTCGCCTCCCCGATGGGGACGGGGAAGAGGGTCTTGTAGCCGTGGATGACGTCGAGCGAGGCGATGATCGGGATGTGCAGCCGCGACTGCAGGGCGGCATGCTGGAGCTCGTTGATGTTCTGGACGCCGACCATGTCGAGCACCGACCCGACGAGACCTTGGCGCGCCTCCTGGAGCAGGACCGCCCCGGGGGTGCCGTTGTTGCCCTGCGGACCCGACATCTCGAGCTGCCCGAACTTCTCCGCCACGGTCATCCGGCTCAGCAGCTTGTTCACCTTCGCCGCGACCGCCTGCGAGGCCGCGAACTGGGCATTGCGCTTGGCGCCCGCGGGGGCGGCCCCGGAGCCGAGGACCATCGCGAGCGCGGCCAGCAGCACGGCGACGCTCGCGACCACACCGAACCTTGCACGCCGACTCCGCGCGCCGCGCCTGGATACCTGTGACATCGCTTCTCCTCCCGGACGGACTCCAGGCGCCCCACTACCCGCGGGCGAGTTGGACAAACGACGGTTGTGCCCGGGTGTCCGAGGAAACCTTGCCGGGGTGCCGTAGTGGCTCCGTGACGGTCGGCCGGAGGTGACGGACCGTTCGCCTCGCCGCCAGACGAGTGCGCGCAAGTCCCCACGCGTGGCTGGCAAAACGCGTGTTGGGGCTTTCTCAGGACTGAGCGGGCACCGCACCCCAACGCGCGTTCCGTGCGCCTCGAGTGGGGCGTTGTGCTCCCCGCTCGCTCGCTCGCGGGCAGCGGGCGGGCGGCAGGCGGCGGGCGGCGGGCGGCAGGCGGCGGGCAGCGGGAGCTAGTCGATCAGCTCGTAGGCCTCCAGCGTGAGGAAGGCGGGGAAGTCCTCGGCGAGGGCGACCGCCTCGAACACGCGCCGGGTGTCCTGCGGCCGGCCCTTCTCCCAGGTCTCGTCGCCGACCTCGTCGTGGATGCGGCGCATCTCCTCGTCGAGCACCTGACGGACCTGCTCGCGGGTCACCTTGCCGTGCCGGATCCATTGCCAGATCTGAGAGCGGGCGATCTCGGCCGTGGCCGCGTCCTCCATGAGGTTGTTGATCCCCGCCGCGCCCCGGCCGCCGAGCCAGAAGGAGATGTACTGGAAGCCGACGTTGACGTCGCCGCGCAGCCCCTCGTCGGTGACCGAGCCCGGCGTGGCGGCGGCGTCGAGCAGCTGCTCGGGGGTCACCTGGACGTCGTCGCGCCGGCGTGAGATCTGGTTGGGTCGATCGCCGAGCACGCGGTCGAACTCCGCCATGGCCACGTCGACGACGTCGGGATGGGCGACCCATGTCCCGTCGAAGCCGTCCTCGGCCTCGCGCTTCTTGTCCGCGCGGACGGCGTCGATCGCTCGCTGGTTGGCCTCGGCATCCTTGCGCGAGGGGATGAGCGCGGCCATGCCGCCCATGGCAAAGGCGCCGCGAGCGTGGCAGGTCTTGACCAGCAGCTCGGTGTAGGCGCGCATGAACGGCACGGTCATCTTCACGTCGTTGCGGTCGGGGAGGACGAACTTCGGGTCGTCCCGGAAGCACTTGATCATCGAGAAGATGTAATCCCATCGACCGGCGTTGAGGCCGTAGGAGTGCTCCCGGAGCTCATAGAGGATCTCCTCCATCTGGAAGGCCGCGGGCAGCGTCTCGATGAGGACGGTCGCCCGCATGGTCCCCGCCGGCAGGCCCAGCTCCTCCTCGGCGAAGGCCAGGACGTCGTTCCATAGGCGCGCCTCGAGATGGTGCTCCAGCTTGGGCAGGTAGAGGTACAGGCCCTTGCCTCGGGCGTGCAGGCGCTGGGCGCAGTGGAAGGCGTAGAGCCCGAAGTCGACGAGCGAGCCGCTCACCGCCTCGCCGTCCACCTTGAAGTGCTTTTCCGGGAGGTGCCACCCGCGCGGGCGCACGAGGAGAACGGCGGGGTTGTCCACGAGCTCGTAGTGGCGGCCGTCGGCCCCGTCGTACTCGATCGTGCCCTCGATGGCGTCGATGAGGTTGACGTGGCCCTCGATCTGGTTGCGCCAGGTCGGCGAGTTGGCGTCCTCGAAGTCGGCCATGAAGCCCTTGGCCCCTGAGCCCAGCGCGTTGATGACGAGCTTGCGGTCGGTCGGTCCGGTGATCTCGACGCGCCGGTTCTCGTAGTCCGGGCGCACGGGCGCGACCCGCCAGGAGGCGTCCTCGCGGATCGATCGCGTCTCCTCGAGGAAGGCGCGCGGCGCCCCGCGCCGCCCCCGGGCCTCGAGCAGCTCCAGGCGCCGCGCCCCGAACCGGCTGTGCAGGCTCTCGACGAAGGCGAGCGCGTCGGCGGAGAGGATCTCCTCGGTGCGCGCGGCGGGCGGCGGGGCGGTCTGCAGGCTCATGGTCGGCTCCCTCGGATCGAATGGTCGAGCAAGGTCATCGGGTGGTAGATGGGGCGATCGAGATAGGCCGCGATCTGGATGGCGCAGCCCGGGTTGGCGGCGACGACGGCATCGGCGCCGGTCGCGCCCAGGTTTTCCGCCTTACGCTGCCCCAGCTTCGCCGCGGCCTCCGGCTGGAGGAGGTTGTAGATCCCCGCCGAGCCGCAGCAGAGCTCCCACTCGCGGGGCTCGAGCAGCTCGAGACCGGGGATCCCGCCCAGGAGCTCGCGTGGCTGCGTCCGGACCTGCTGCGCGTGGGCGAGATGGCAGGCATCGTGATAGGCCACCCGCAGGGGGAGCGAACGGCGGGCCGCGCGCGGCTCGTGGGCGGCCAGGAACTCCGTGACGTCCTGTACGCGGGCGGAGAACGCGACCATCCGCGGATCGTCCTCGAACAGGTGGCCGTACTCCTTCATGGCCGAGCCGCACCCGGCGACGTTGGTCAGCACCGTGTCGTAGGCCTCGTAGGCGCTCACCGTGGCCTGCGCGTGGGCGCGGGCCGGCCCCTCGACTCCCGAGTGGAGCTGGAGCGCCCCGCAGCAGCGCGGACGGCGGGGGGCGTGGACCTCGAATCCCTCGGCGGCGAGCACGCGAACCGTGGCCGCGTTGACGTCGCCGAAGAGAACCCGCTGCACGCACCCCTGCATGAACGCGACGGTGCCGCGCTTCTCTCCCTGGGCCGGGGTCACCTCCGCGATCTGGGCGACCGCGTCCCGCATCCGCGCCCGGGGCGCGAGCCGAAGCATCGGCACGGCCTCGCCCAGGCGCTCCCGCAGCCCGACCCGGTCCTGGAGGGCCAGGAGGGGCACGAGGGCGCGTACGCGGCCGGGATGGGTGAAGACCGAGAAGACGGCTCCGCGCCGCAGGCGCTCGCGCCACGTCCGGGTGCCGTGGCGCTCGATCTGCGGTCTCGCGCGCTCGATCAGCCGGTCGTACTGGACCCCGGACGGGCACGCGGTCACGCAGGCCATGCACCCGAGGCAGCGATCGAGGTGCGTGGTCATGGCGGCCGACACCTCCTCGCCCTCCTCGTGGCCGACCCGCATGAGGAGGATGCGGCCGCGCGGTGAGTCCATCTCGTCCTCGAACACGGCGTAGCTCGGGCAGGTGGGCAGGCAGAACCCGCAGTGGACGCAATCGCGTATGAGATCGAGCTCGGGGGGTCGGGTGCTATCCCATGCGCCGGCCATGCTCACGCCCCTTCCCCGAGCGCGCCCGGCCGGAACACGTGCGCCGGGTCGAAGCGGGCCTTGATGCGCTCCATGACCGCTTGGGCCCCGGGGGAGGGGACCGGCCACGGATGCGTCACCCGGCTCGCCCCGTCGAGCACGGTCAGCGTGGCCTCCGGCAGGCTGGCCCGGAACGACTCGACCCGGGCCACGAGATCGTCCGAGGGGGCGAAGGCGACCCACGACAGCCCGAGCGAGGCGCGCGAGACGATGCGGCCCCCCGTCTGAGTTCCCGCGTGCAGTACGGCGTCGAGCCCGCTGATGACGCTCGCCACCTTGACCACCACGCCGTCGCCCAGGCGCTGGGCGTCGCGCTGGCGATCCCACACCGCGCCGTCGTCCTCCACCACCTCGGCCTCATCGAGGTGGAAAGAGCGCAGACGCGCGACCGTGGCCCGGGCCCGATCGGTACCCGTCGCACCGGCGAAACGGACGAGCACGGCGCCGGTGTCGCCCTCCCAGGCCACGTCGAGGCAGTCCGCCTCGAGCGGCAGTCCGGCCAGCGCCCTCGCGGCGCTCGCCAGACGTCCCGGGTCCGGGCTCACCGCCCGCGCGGTGGCGGTCTGGCGGGCCAGCGGGTGGAGGCGGAGGGACACCCGCGCGATGAGCCCGAGCGTGCCCTGCGAGCCGGCGAAGAGCTTGCCCAGGTCGTAGCCGGCGACGTTCTTGATCACCCGGCCGCCGGCCTTGGCCACGGTGCCGTCGGACAGTACGACGGTGACGCCGAGCACGAGATCGCGGACGCCTCCGTAGCGATGGCGCAGCGGTCCGGAGTCGACGCTGGCCATTACGCCTCCGATCGTGGCCGCGTCGCCTTCGCCGAGCGGCGGGTCGAGCGCGAGCATCTGGCCCGCATCGGCGAACACGGCCTGGGCGTCGCCCAGCCGGACGCCGGCTTCGACCACGGCCGTGAAGTCCCCTTGGTTGTGTTCGACGATCCGGGCGAGGCCGGCCGTCTCGAGCTCCGTGTCGGGGGCCGTCCCCCGCGGATCCCAGGCGAGCTTCGTGCCGCCTCCGCGGACGCGCAGGGGCCGCCCCGCCTCGCCGAGGCTGCGCACCAGCCCAGCCGCCTCCTCGATCGAGGTGGGCCGCTCGCGGACTGGGCTCGCGCTCGCCACGGGACTCAGAAGCGCTCGGCCAGGCCGGCGGCCTCGAGCGGATGCTGGCGGTAGGGCCCGGGAACCTCGCCGCACAGGCGCGGCGTCGGCATGACCTTGGTCGGGTTGGCCAGGCCGGCCGGATCGAAGGCGCAGCGCAACCGCTGGAAGCAGTCGAGGTCGGGCTCGTCGAACATCTTCGGCATGTGCTTCTTCTTGTCCACACCCACGCCGTGCTCGCCGGTGATCGAGCCGCCCGCCTCCAGGCACGCGTCGAGGATCTTGCCGGACAGCTCCTCCGCCGCCCGCGCCTGCCCCTCGATGGCGGCGTCGAAGCAGACGAGCGGGTGGAGGTTGCCGTCGCCGGCATGGAAGACGTTGGCCACGATCAGGCCGTACTCGCGGCCGAGCGCCTCGATCCGCTCGAGCACCTCCGGGAGCTTCGTGCGCGGGATGACGCCGTCCTGGACGAAGTAGTTCGGGCTGATCCGGCCCATCGCGGGGAAGGCCGCCTTGCGCGCCTTCCAGAAGCGCTCGCGCTCGGCGGCGTCGCGCGCCACCCGCACGTCGTCGGAACCGCAGCGCTCGCACACCCGCACGACCTCGTCGAAGCGCGCCTCGCACTCGCGCTCGGCGCCGTCGAGCTCGACGAGCAGCGCGGCCTGACGGCCGACCGGGAAGCCGGCCTTGGCCATTGCCTCCGCGGCCTCGATCGCCTTCTCGTCCATCATCTCGATGGCGCCCGGGACGATGCCACTCTGCACGATCTCGGACACCGCCTCGCCGGCCGCGCGCGTATGGTCGAAGAAGGCGACGAGCGTCTTGGTCGTCTCCGGCGAGGGCACGATCCGTAGCCATATCTTCGTCGCCACTCCGAGCGTGCCCTCAGAGCCGACGAACGCCCCGAGGAGGTCGTAGCCGGGCGGATCGAGCGCCTTACCGCCGACCTGCACCAGCTGCCCGTCCGCGAGCACGAGCTCGAGTCCGGTGACGTAGTTGCTCGTGAACCCGTATTTGAAGCAGTGCGCGCCGCCCGAGTTCTCGGCCACGTTGCCGCCGATCGAGCAGACGATCTGGCTCGACGGATCGGGGGGATAGAAGAACCCCGGCGCGACCGCCGCCGACACCGAGGCGTTGGTGACTCCCGGCTCGACGCAGACACGGTGGTTCTCGAGGTCGATCTCGAGGATCCGCTTCATGCGCGAGAGGACGACGAGAATCCCGTCGGAAACGGGCAGCGCACCGCCCGAGAGCCCCGAGCCTGCCCCGCGCGCCACCCAGGGCACGCCGGCGCGCGCGCATGCACCGAGCACGCGGGCGACTTCCTCGGCGGTGCCCGGGAGCACCGCCGCGGCGGGGATGGCCCGGTATTGGAGCAGGCCATCGGACTCGTACGTGCGGAGCTCGTGCTCGTCGACGTAGACCCACTTCGCGCCCACGATGAGCGCGAGCTCGTCGACGAGCGGGTTCAGGGAACCATCCACGACAGCACGCTGGTGGACTGAGGCAACACGAGCAGTGCCATGCATAGCACCAATCGACACCTCAGAGCACATCCGGGCGGAAGATGTCCCCTGGCGCCCCCGTCGTCGGAGGGTCGAAGCGCTTACGCCGGACCGACCGCCTGGCGCACCCAGCCCTCGGTCGCCGGCGTTGCTCGGTCCCCCTTGGCGCCATTCCCGTCGATCCACACCGGCTCGGGCGCGGGCAGCTCGTTCGCCGCGGCGATCTTGGCGTAGACCGCTGCGCTGCGCTTGGGCAGTCGCCGCTGGGTCCCAAAATCGACGTAGTAGAGCCCGAACCGTCGCCCGTACCCCGACGCCCACTCGAAATTGTCCATGAGCGACCAGTGAAAGTAGCCGGCCAGCTCGACGCCGTCCCGGATGGCGCGCCAGGCCGCGTCGAGATGGCCGAGCAGGTACTCCACCCGGGCGGAGTCGTTGATCGTCCCTTCCGGGGTGACATAGTCCTCCGCAGCACATCCATTCTCGGTGATGTAGAGCGGCAGGCCGTCGGCTTCGGAGCGCAGGCGCATGAGGAGGTCGTAGAGCCCGTCGGGCTCGACGAGCCAATTCATGGCCGTCCGCGGGAGCTCGGGGGGCAGAAACTCGACGAATCCGGGGTAATCGGGGATGGGTGACTCGCCGAGGCGCAGGTCCGACCAATCTCCGCGCCGAACGTGGTGCGGCCGGTAGTAGTTGACCCCCAGGAAATCGATCGGAGCGCCGATGACGGCCATATCACCGGCCTCGATCAGCACGTCGGGGGGGAGGAGCTCGCTCCGCGCCTGACGCGGATACGTGCCCTGGAGAACGGGGTCGAGGAACACGCGATTGTGGTCGGCGTCGAGCTGGACCGCCATGGCCTCCGCGCCCTCGCCACTCGGGCGATAGGGGTGGGGATCGAGCGAGATTCCCACGGGTACCGACGCCGGCAGCTTGGCGCGAAGGGCCTGCAGGGCCAATCCGTGAGCCAGCAGGATGTGATGCGTGGCGGCCGCCGCGAGGCCGAGGTTGCGCCGCCCGGGTGCATGGGTCCCCACTCGGTAGCCCTGGTGGACCGACTGCTTGGGCTCGTTGAGCGTGAGCCACATCCCGACGTGGTCGCCGAGGGCGTCGGCCAGCACGGCGGCGTACTCGGCCAGCCGCTCGGCGGTGTCGCGGACCGACCATCCGCCCGCCTCCTCCAGAGCCTGGGGGAGCTCCCAGTGGTAGACCGTGGCCACCGGCATGATCGCCCGCTCGCGCAGACGGGCCACGAGCCGGCGGTAGTAGTCCAGACCGGCCTGGTTGACGGCGCCCGCCCCCGTGGGCAGGACGCGCGGCCAGGCGATCGAGAACCGGTAGGCCCCGACGCCGAGCTCGGAGAGGAGGTCGATGTCCTCGGCGACTCGGTGGTAGGAGTCGCAGGCGATGTCGCCCGTGTCACCGCCCAACACCACGCCCTGAGTGTGGGTGAATACATCCCAGATCGACCGGCCGCGGCCGTCTTCGTCGACCGCGCCCTCGATCTGATAGGCGGACGTTCCCGCCCCCCAGAGGAAGCCGGGGGGAAACCGGCGGACGGCCGCCCGGCCGTCGCTCATGAGCCCGTGCATGTACTTGCTCCTTGTCTAAATAGGCGGATGCCCGGGGTGCGCCCGCCCCGGGGGCGGGGGCGGGCGCGATACCGGGTGTGATCAGCTGGCCTGCCGCAGGTGCAGGATCACGACCTCGTTGGTCGGGGTATTGGGGCTGCCCGACTCATAGGGGTCGGCGGCCGTCGGCCACCCGGTGAACTTGCTCGTGTTGTACTCGTCGAACACGACGCCGTACACCGTGGGGATGATCGGCAGGTTCGACGCCACGTACTGCTCGATCGGGGCCAGGTCCGTTGCCTGGGTGGAGGTTGAGCTATCCGCGGCGAGCTTGTTCAGCATGGCGTCGACGTTCGGGTCCTTGAGCCTCTCGAAGTCACCGGCCGCGTTGTTCGTCGCCTGAGCGCTGTTCAGCCAGTCGTTATAGAGCTGGTAGGGAGCGACGCTCGTCTGCGACCAATGCTGGGTGAGCTGGAAGTTGCCCGTGGCAATGTCCGAGGACCACGCCGTCACCGACTGTCCGACGAACGTCGCGTCGATGCCCGCCTGACGGAGCCACTTGGCGATCATGGCGTCACCCGCCGCGTAGTCGGCGAAGGATGACGGGTTGGTGACGTCGATCGTCAGCTTCTGTCCCGACTTGGTCCGGAACAGGCCATCGGAGCCCATGACGTAACCGGCCGCCTTGAGCACCGCTCGCGCGGCGGCGATGTTCGAGTGAGCCGAGAGCGTGGCCGATGCCACCGTGGGTGAGAGGAACTGCTGGAAGACCGGCAGTGTCAGCCCGGACGCGTTGGCCACCGGGGGCTCGAGCCCGCCCTCGGCTTGCTGGCTGAGCGCGGTGCGATCGATGGCCAGGCTAATGGCCTGGCGCACCGCCAGCTGGTTGGTCGGGAACTTGCTCAGGTTCGGCTCGAGGCTGTTCGTCTGCACCGGCGGGAACCACACGCGGTGGTTGGCGTTGCCGGCTACGAAGACCTGCTGCACGCCGGGGATGAAGTTGCCCCCCCAAGCCAGCTGGTCGGTCTGCAGCGCCGACAGGGCCGCGTTTGACGACGCGTAGGTGGGGAACTCGACCGCCGAGACGGCGGGCCGTCCGCCCCAGTAGCTGGCGCTGGCTCTGAGCGTGAAGCCCTGGGGGGTGAAGCTCGAGAGTGCGTAGGGACCGGTGCCAAGTGGGGTGGCGTCGATGTACTTGCCCGGGTCTCCGACCGTGCTCCACACCGCCTGGGGCACGATGTACACCTGGGCGGCGATGTTCTGGAGGTTGGCGTACTGAGGGGAGGGGAAGTTGATCGTGACCTGGTTTGCCGACGAGCTCACGCTGCGGATGGCCAGGCCCGTCGTGTTGGCGTCGGGGTAGCGTTTGAGCAGGTTGTAGGTGAAGGCGACGTCAGCCGCGGTGAACGGGTGACCGTCTGACCACTTGACCCCGGGACGGATAGTGAAGGTGATTGTGTCACCTCCGTGCGACCAGGAGTAACCCGTGGCCAGCCAGTTGTAGTAAGTCCCTGGCTTGAGCGCGTCGGCTTGGAGCAGCGGCTCGTAGATGAGCGAAGTGGCTCCCAGCAAGGTCGCCGCCGAAGTGGGGACGAAGGGATTGAAGTTCTTCGTGATCGAATTCTGCTGGCTTGACTCCACCGTGAGCACGGCGGAGCTGCCGCCGCCGGACCCCTTGGCCGAAGCATTCGAGGCTGAGCCCGAACTGCCTCCGCAGGCCGCCAGCGCGGCCGCCATCGCCAGCGCACAGCAGGCGGTGCCCAGCTTCTCATATGTGATCCATCGCTTCATCGAGCGCGCACACCTCTCTGATACAAAAACCATGTCGATATGTAGTGGACCTGACCTCGGCTTCGCGCCGGGCCAGGCGACTGCAGTAGGCGGGTCACGCGCCCCCGGGTGAGGCCGGGGGCGCGGGCTTCTCGGGACGCTCGGCCGGTGCGCCGCCTCGCGCGGCCGGCGGCGGGTCGCTACCTCATGGCGGCGGTGCCTCCTTCGCTGTCGGTGACGGCAAGCACCGGTGCCTGCCCGAGAGGGTCGAGCCCGAACGTGTCCGGGTCCGGGGCGGAGGAGATGAGGAGCCGGGTGTAGGCATCCGCCGGGTTCTGCGTGACCTGCTCGGCCGGGCCCCGCTCGACGATGCGTCCGGCGTCCATGACGAGGATCTCGTCCGCGAAATACCGCGCCGAGGCGATGTCATGGGTGATGTAGAGCACGGCCAGCCTGAGGTTCGTGCGGAGATCGGCGATGAGGTCGAGGACCTCGAGACGAATCGAGACGTCGAGCATCGAGACCGGCTCGTCGGCCAGGAGGACGCGCGGCTCGGCGGCGAGCGCACGCGCGATGCAGACGCGCTGGCGCTGGCCCCCGGACAGCTCGTGGGGATACGCGTCGCGAAACTTCTCCACCGGGGTCAGGCGCACGAGCTCGAGGAGGCGGTCGATGTCGGGCCGGTCGGCCGCGCGGCCGGTCCGCCGGCTGTGGACGTGCAGCGCGCGGCTGAGGTGGTAACGCACCGTGTGCAGCGGGTTGAGCGAGGCGAAGGGATCCTGGAAGACCATTTGCACGACGCTCTTATAGGCGCGGAAGCTCCGTCGGCGGGCGGGGTCGACGTCGGCGCCGTCCAGACGGATACGGCCGCCGCTGGCCCGCTCCTGCCCGGCCAGGAGCTTCGCGATCGTGCTCTTGCCCGAGCCGCTCGCGCCCACGAGGGCCACAACGGCGCCCTCATGCAGGCCGAAGGACACGTCCCGCACGGCGGCGATGGCCGCGCCTCGGCGGCCGCGCGCGAGCTGGTACTCCTTGCTCAGGCCGGCGGCCTCGAGCACGAGCGGCCCGCGCTCGGGCGCGTCGTGCTCGCGCGGGGCCCCGCGCGGCTGGCCGAGGTCGGCCGAGACCGGACCGCCGGCGTGGAACGGGCAGGCAGTGAGGTGCCCGTCGGGGCGGTCGCCCGTAGCCGCGGTGGCAGCTGCACCGGGGACCGGGAGCAGCCGCATCTCCAGATCAGCGCAGGCATCCGTGGCGAGGGCGCAGCGCGGCCGGAAGGGGCAGCCGGGCAGGGGGCCGCGAAGGTCTGGGGGCGAACCGGGAATCCCGGCGAGCACCCGGCGAGCGCCGCGCAAGCGCGGGAAGGAGCCGAGCAAGCCCCGTGTGTACGGGTGGGCGCCCCCGGCTCGGATCTGCTCGGTTGGCGCGGACTCGACCACCTGTCCGGCGTACATGACCACGATCCGGTCGGCGATCTCGAGCAGCAGGGACAGGTCGTGGGTGATGAACAGGATCGAGAAGCCGAGCCGATCCTTCAGCGCGAAGATCTCGCGCACGATTTCACGCTGGACGACGACGTCGAGGCCGGTGGTCGGCTCGTCCATGATCACGACCTCGGGCTCCACGGCGAGCGCCATGGCGATCATCACGCGCTGGCGCATTCCGCCGGAGAGCTCGTGGGGGTAGCTCCCCAGACGCTCCCGCGGGATGCCGACGAGGTCGATCATCCTCGTCACCCGCTCGTGCGCCTGCTCGCCGGAGAGGCGGAGGTGGGCGCACAGCCCGTCGAGGATCTGGTCCCCGACCCGGAGCACCGGATTCAGGCCGTTCATCGCGCTCTGGAAGACGATGGCGATCTCCCGCCAGCGGAGCCGCCGCAGCTGCGCCGGCGAGGCGGCGAGGATGTCGACCCCGCCCGGCTCGGCTCGGCGGCCGCGGTAAACGACCGAGCCGGCGGTGATCACGGCCGGGGGGCGGAGCAGGCGGACTGCGCCGTAGGCCAGGGTCGATTTGCCGCAGCCGCTCTCTCCGGCCAGACCCACGACCTGCCCTGGTGCGAGGGCGAGATTGACGTCGCGAACCGCCACGACGTCACCCTCGGGCGAGCCGTAGGCCACCGAGAGGCCCCGGATGTCGAGCACGGGCTCGCTCACCGTCCGTCTCCGATCCCCTCACGGAGCACTGGGGTTGGGTCGGCCGGACGCCAGACCCGCTGCCCGCGGCGGCGCGCCGCGCCGGAGCGCAGCCGGGGGTTGCCGAGCTCGTCAAGGCCGAAATTGAGGAGCACGAGGCTCATCCCGAGCAGGGCGACGCACACGCCCGGCGGGGCGTACCACCACCACGCGCTCAGCTGGACGGCGTTGCCGTTCTGGGCCCAGTAGAGCATCGTGCCGAGGCTCCAGCTCGAGAGGTTGACGACACCGAGGAAGGCGAGGGCGACCGAGGTGAGGATCGCGTAGAGCACCGTTCCGACGAAGCTCGCGGCGATGAGCCCGATCTCGTTGGGAAGGATCTCGAAGGCGATGATCCGCCAGCTGCTCTCGCCTACCTCGCGGGCAGCGGCCACGTAGTCGCGGCCGCGGAGCGAGAGGGTCTGAGCGCGGATCACCCGCGCGCCCCACGGCCACCCGAGGAGGCTGAGGACGAGCGCGGTCGGCAGCTCGCCCGAGTGGGGCAGGTAGCCGAGGATGACCACGAGCAGGGGTAGGGCGGGAAGGACGAGAAACACGTTGGCCAGGAGCGAGAGGCCGTCGTCGGCCAGCCCGCCGAGGTAACCGGCCGAGGTGCCGACGAGCACGGCGAGCGCGGTGGCGATGGCGCCCGTGAGCAGGCCGAGCACGACCGTCGAGCGCGTGCCGGTCAGAAGCTGGGAAAGCACGTCCTGCCCGGTTGCCGTCGTGCCGAGGAGGTGGGAGCCGCTCGGGCCGAGCGGGAGCGCCTGGCCCGCCGTCGTGGCCGAGGGGTCCAACGGCGCCAGCCACGGGCCGGCGATGGCGATGAAGATGAAGGTGGCGAGGATCAGGCCGCCCACCTTGGCCTTGACCGGCAAGTGCGTCAGGACGGTCCGCGGGCGTGCGAGGACCGCCTCGCCGACCGCGGCCACGGCGTCGGGGAGGGCGTCGGGCGGGGTGCTCAGGGCCGACATCAGGACGCCGGGCGGATTCGCGCCCGGGGGTCGGCGAGGACGTAGACGACATCGGCGAGCAGACAGGCGACCAGCACGGCCAGCGCGATGACGAGGAAGATGCCCTGCAGAAGCGGATAGTCGTTGGAGGTCACCGCGTTGTAGAGCGTCAACCCGACCCCGGGGTAGGAGAAGACGATCTCCATGACCAGCGCCCCG
The DNA here is from genome assembly GCA_963795525.1 of uncultured Solirubrobacterales bacterium. Classification (GTDB taxonomy): domain Bacteria; phylum Actinomycetota; class Thermoleophilia; order Solirubrobacterales; family Solirubrobacteraceae; genus Palsa-465. Next base: position 1,055,646 of record CAWCIA010000002.1, on the reverse strand, counting down.
GCCACCACGAAGCCGAGCGACAGCGCGAACCCGGCGATGTTGGGCAGGATCGCGTTGCGGGCCGCGTAGGTGAACATGACCCGTTGCGCGGAGAGGCCCTTGGCCTGGCCGACGAGCACGTAGTCCTCGGCGATCGTCGTCAGCATCATGTTGCGCATCTGCAGCATCCATCCCGCCATCGAGGTGAGCACGATGGTGAGCGCGGGCAGCACGGAATGGGAGATCGCGCTCGAGATGAACGTCCAGTTGAAGCCGGGGGAGAGGCCGAGGTCGTAGCCCTGGCCGAAGGGGAAGAGCCGCCACTGCAGGGCGAAGAGCTGGATCACGATGAGGGCGAGGAAGAAGTAGGGCGTCGCCTGCAAAAACGTGAAGGCGGGAAGCGTGCGGTCGAGCCAACCGCCGCGCCGCCATGCCGCCAGGACCCCGAGCAGGGTTCCCAGGGCGAAGCTGATGAGCGTCGCCGTCCCGACGAGGATGAGCGTCCAGGGCAGGGTCTGGCCGAGCACCGTGGTCACCTTGGACGGGTAGAGGCTGACGGACAGCCCGAGATTCCCGTGCAGGAGGTTGCCGAGGTAGGCGAAGTACTGACTGAGCAGGCTCCCATGTGCGTGGGTCCCGAATTCGGCCTCGAGCGCGCGCAGCGAGGAGGCGTCGAGCGTGGGGAATCTCGTCACCAACGAGTCCACGGCGTTGCCTGGCATCACCCGCGGGATCGCAAAGTTGACCGTGACCGCCACCCACACCGCGACGGCATAGAAGCCGAGCCGCCGCACGATGAACGACATCGAAAACGCTCTCCTCTTCTCCTGAGACTCGCCGGTCCGGTGCGCCCTGCCAACGGCGCAAACGGCCAGCTATGAAAACGTTACCGGAATGATTTCGGCACTGTCAAGCCTTTACCTACAGGACATTCGATCCGCTGTACGCGCTTTCATCCAACATTTCTCCGTAACGTTTCAAAAACGTGATTCAATTCCCGGTGTGGACAGTCTTGGCGACGGCAACGGCGGCCGCTCCGGGCGGCTGACAATCCGGCAGGTGGCCGACCTGGCCGGCGTGTCGACCGCGACGGTCTCCCGGGTCATCAACGGACGCCCCGAGGTCTCGGCTCGGGCCCGCGACGCGGTCATGCGCGTCGTGCGCGACTACGGCTACAGCACGAACCGCACGGCGCGCGGGCTCTCGGCCGGCCGGACCGGCCTCGTCGGCGTGACCCTGCCCGTGCTCCATCACTCGTACTTCTCGATCATCCTGGCCGGGGCCGGCGAGGCCCTGTATGACCACGACATGCGCATGGTGCTCTGCCCCACCCATCACGAGCACGAGCGCGAGGTCGGTCTCCTGGATCGGCTCATGCAGGGCACGACGGACGGCGCGCTGCTCATCCTGCCCGAGGAGTCCAGCGACGAGCTCTCCGCCCTGCACGAGCACGGCTATCAGTTCGTCATCGTCGACCCCCACAAGCAACTCGACGAGCGCGTGCCGACCGTCTCGGCGGCCCACTCGTCGGGGGCGAGCGAGGCGGTCGAGCACCTTCTCGGCCTCGGCCATCGCCGCATCGGCGCGATCACCGGCCCCCGAGGATGGATCGCTACCGAAGAGCGGTTGCGCGGCTACCGGGGCGCGCTCGCCGCCGCCGGCGTCATGCCCGACCCCGGGCTCGAGGCCGAGTCGGACTTCTCGACCTCTGGCGGCCTCGCCGCGGCTGGCGCGCTGCTCGAGCTCGATGATCCGCCGACGGCGATCTTCGCCTTCAACGACATGCTGGCCATCGGCGCCATGCAGGCCGCCCGGGCCCGCGGGGTGGGCGTTCCCGAGGAGCTCTCGGTGGTCGGGTTCGACGACACGTTCGAGGCCTCGATCGTCACGCCGCCACTGACCACGGTACGCCAGCCGCTGGCCGAGATGGGCCGGATGGCCGTGGCCCAGCTCGTCCGCCTGCTCGAGAACCAGCGGATCGAGGCACTCCACGTCGAGCTCGGGACGACACTTGTCGTGCGGGAGTCGACCGCGCCCAACCGCCGTCCCACTCCACGATGAGCGCGAGCTCGTCGACGAGCGGGTTCAGGGGACCATCCACGACAGCACGCTGGTGGACTGAAGCAGCACGAGCAGTGCCATCACGAGCACGAGCCCGACACTCCAGAGCACAACCGTGCGGAAGATGTCCCCCTCGCGACCTCCCAGCCCGACCGCGGCGGCGCCGATGGCCAGGTTCTGCGGTGAGATCATCTTGGCCAGAACGCCGCCCGAGCTGTTGGCTCCCGCCAGCAGCACCGGATTGAGGTGGGCGTGGTTGGCCGCCGAGACCTGCAGCGCGCCGAAGAGCGAGTTGGTCGAGGTGTCAGAGCCGGTCACCGCCGTCCCGAACCAGCCGATGATCGGCGAGAGGAAGGCGAAGAAGCCGCCCGCGCCGGCCGCCCAGGTCCCGAGCGTGATCGTCTGCCCGGACATGTTCATCACGTAGGCCAGCGCGAGGACGGCGCACACGGTGACGATGGGCCAGAAGAGATTGCGGAGGGTGGCCACGTACGTCCCCAGCGCCTTGAGAGGCCTGACCCGGAGCACGAGGGCGCTCAGGATGCCCGCCACGAGCAGCTGCGTGCCTGCTGCGGTCAGCCAGTTGAGCTTGAACGTCTCGCTGCTCGGCGCCTTGCCCTTGGCATTGAGGACATGCAACCCCGGCCAGCTGAAGGCGTTCGTGGCCTTATCGAGCTGGGTGGTGATCGCGGTCAGACTGCAGATGCCGAGCACGAGAATGATGATGATGTACGGGGCGAAGGCGGCGATGACGTCCGCACGGGACGGCGGTTTCCCCTCGTCGGCGGCGATCCGCCGTTCGAGCGCGGCGTCGCTCTCCGCCGCCCCGGCGATCGCCGGCCCCGTCGGAGTCGCGCGGCGGGTGGCTGACGGGACGCCGGGGGCCTTGGGCGACCACACCTGCATGAGCGCGAGCAGGGCGGCGGCCGAGGCCAGGGAGGCGAGGATGTCGGTGAGCTCGGGCGAGACGTAGTTCGAGACGGCGAACTGCACGACGGCAAACGCCGCGCCGGCGGTCAGGGCCGCCGGCCACACGCCACGCACGCCGCGCCGGCCCTCGACCATGAGGACGAGCAGGAAGGGGAGGACGCAGGCCAGGATCGGGCACTGGCGGCCGACCATCTGGCTCAGGTCGTGCTTGGGCAGGCCGCTCACCTGGGCGAGCGTGGTGATCGGGATGGCGATCGCGCCGAAGGCCACGGGGGCGGTGTCGGCGAGCAAGGCCACACCGGCCGCCTTGATCGGCTTCAGTCCGAGGGCGACGAGCATGACACTGCAGATCGCCACCGGAGTGCCGAAGCCGGCAAGCGCCTCGAGCAAGGCGCCGAAGCAGAAGGCGATCATGATCACCTGCACCCGGATGTCGTCCGACACCCGGCTGAACGATCGTCGCAGCACCGCGAAGTGGCCGGTGTCAACTGTGAGGTTGTAGATCCACAGCGCGTTGATGACGATCCACATGATGGGGAAGAAGCCGAATACGGCTCCCTCGGCCGCTGAGTCGAGGCCCTGCCCAGTGGGCATGCCGTAGACCGCGACGGCCACGATCAGGGCAACGAGCAGCGCGGCCAGCGAAGCCCACTGCGCCTTCATGCGCACGACGCCAAGCAACACGAAGAGCGTCGCGAGCGGCAACAGGGCGAAGATGGACGAGACACCCAGCGAGTGCGAGACCGGATCAAGGACCTGCTTGTACATCCCTCTCCTCCCGTGGAGTGGAACAAACGGTCAGGCGACGGCGACCTGGGGGAGCCGTGCAACCGTTTGCATACCCCTTGCCGGGCGGGTTTAAGCCTCGACTGCCTGACGGTGCGGTCCGGACGCCGCCGACTGTGGTGCGCCCACGAGCTGCCCGCCCGCGCAGTCCGCGGCCGGGCAGGGATTCCGAGGATTGACGATGCCGATCACACCGGCGATCCCACCCAGGCCGACGAGCCCGGCGCAGATGGCGATCACCTCGTGAAACGCGCGGACCGAGGCCGCGTTGCGCGCGAAGCTGTCCCCGACGAGCGTCCCGGACACGATCAACCCGCAGAGTGAGACGCCGACGAGCCCGGCGATCCGGGCGACGGCGTTGTTGATCGCCGAGGCGATGCCGGCGTCGCGCTCGTCGGCGTCGGCGAGCACGGTCGCCGTCAGCGGGGCCACGGTCATGGACAGGCCGACGGCGAACACGAGCAGCGCGGGCAGGAGGACCGTGAGATACGACGTGTGCATGCCGGCGCGCAGGAGCAGGAGGATCCCCGCGGCGGCGATGAGCGGGCCTGCGCCCATGAACAGCCGCGGCCCGTGACGGTCGGCCAGCGCGCCGAACCGCCGCGAGAGAAGGAACATGACCAGCGTGACCGGAAGCGTCGTGAGCCCGGCGCGGATCGCGCTGTAGCCAGCGACCTCCTGGAGGAAGATGACGAGGAAGAAGAAGAGGATCGCCAGGCCGGCGTACATGGTCAGCGTCTCGAGGTTGCCCACGGAGAAGTTGCGCCGGCTGAACAGCGCGAGCTCGATCATCGGCTCGGGCGTGCGCCGCTCGTGGCGGACGAAGGCGACGAGCGCGGCCAGGCCGGCGATGAGCGGGAGCCAGATGGCCGGGCTCCCCCAACCCTCGCGGGGCTCCTCGATGAGCGCGAACACGCATCCGGCCAGGCCGAGGACGCCAAGCGCGGCACCGGTGACGTCGATGCGCCGGTTCCGCTCGCCCTCCGTGGCGGGCACCGCGACCGAGACGAGTGCCAGCGTGACCAGGATCAGCGGCGGGTTGATGGCGAAGATCCACCGCCAGGAGGCGTGATCGACGATCAGCCCGCCCGCGAGCGGACCGATGATCGACGCGATCGCTCCCCAGGCCGTCCAGGCGCCGATGGCCGCGCCGCGCGAGCTGCGATCGAAGGCGGAGACGATGACCGCGAGCGAGCTCGGAGTGAGCAGGGCCGCGGCCATGCCCTGAAGGATCCGCGCGGCGATGAGCACCCCCATCGTCGGGGCGGCGGCGCAGGCGAGCGACAGGACGCCGAAGGCGGCGACACCCAGGGAGAAGATCCGGCGCTCGCCGAAGATGTCCCCGAGCGAGCCGCCGATGAGGATGAGGGAGCCGAGGGTGAGCAGGTAGCCGTTCGACACCCACTGCTGGGCGGCCAGCCCACCGCCGAGGTCGCGCTCGATGGCGGGGAGCGCGACGTTGATGACCGAGCCGTCGATCGTGGCCACGCCCGACCCGAGGATGGCGGCGATGACGGTGAGCCGCTGCTGGCGCGTCATGCCTGCACTATCGCGCACACGCCAACCGTCGAGTCCTTACCGAGGGCTTGCCGGGTTCTTACCGTTTCCTGTCACCGGGTCCGCAGCCATTGCCAGCGCCCTCGGGCTCTGCTCCAATGGCCGTGACTCTCCGGTTCGCGGCGCAGAGAGTCAACCCGCCCCTCGGCGGCGCCGCGAACCGATCACGGGCGAGATTCCGTTTGCCCTCGAAAGGAGAACCAGTGCCCTCGCGAATTCGCAGGTCGCTCGGCGCGAGCCTGCTCGCGCTCACGGCCGCACTCGTCACCGCCGGTGCCGCCGTCGCGGCCCCCTCGCCGGTGATCGGCCACGTCTACGTCAACGACAACACCGCAACCGTCAACACCATCGCCGCGTTCGACCGCCACGCCGACGGAACGCTCACCCAGGTCCCCGGATCGCCGTTCGCCGCCGGAGGCGCCGGCCTCGGCAAGGGCGTCGGCTCACAGGGCGCGCTCCAGTCGGCCGGCCACGGGCGCTATCTGCTCGCCGTCGACGCCGGCAGCAATCAGATCTCCGTCTTGCGAGTCCACCGCCGCGGACGGTTGAGCCTCGTCGACGTCGTGTCCTCGAACGGCTCGGAGCCGGTCAGCATCGCCGTCCACGGCGACCTCGTCTACGTGGCCAACACCGGCCCCCACGGCCAGGACTACACCGGCTTCCGGCTCCACCGCGACGGCCTCCTCGCGGCCATCCCGGGCTCGACCTTCCGCCTCCCGGACGCGTCGATGCCAGGCGACGTGCTCTTCAACGCCACGGGCACGAACCTCGTGGGAACGCGCGTCGGGCCCGCCGAGATCGACAGCTTCTCGGTCGGGGCGAACGGCCTGCTCGCCCCGGCGGCGGGCTCGCCCTTCCCGGCTCAGGGCCCCGGCCCGTTCGGGAGCGAGTTCTCCCCGGTGGCACCGCATGAGCTGTTCGTCTCCAACGCCCACGGCGGAACCGGGAACGGCACCGTGTCGGCGTTCGACGTCTCGCCTTCGGGCGTGCTGAGCGCGATCGGGAGCTCGCCGTTCCCCGACCACCAGACGGCGCCGTGCTGGGTCGAGATCTCGCATGACGGCCGCTACCTGTTCACGGTCAACACGGCCTCGGCCACCATCTCGAGCTACGCCATCGCCGGCGACGGCACGCTGACCCTGCTGGGTTACACGCCGCTGAAGGCTCCGCTCGGGAAGGGCCCGTTCGACGCCCGGCTGAGCCCGGACGGCAGCACCCTGTGGGTCGTCGACGACGCCGGCGACGCCGTGAGTACGCTCGCCGTCAGCGGCGGCACGTTGACCGAGCTCGCCAGCTCTCCGACCGCCCTTCCCGCCGGCGCCGCGCCGTTCGGGATCGTCGTGAGCTAAGGCTCCTGGCACCGGGCCGGGGGCGCGAGCCCTCGGCCCGGGGCCAGCGTGTGGAACCCTCACTGTCCCGACGCCCTGCGCACCGTGGAGGAACCCATGCCCGCACCCGATACCGCCCTGCTCGTGATGGACGTCCAGGAGGGGATCGTCGACCGCTTCGGCGCCGACGAGCTGCTCGGGGCGCTCCCCCGGGCCATCGACGCGGCTCGCGCGCACGACGTCCCCGTGATGTACGTGAAGGTCGGGTTCCGTCCCGGCTTTCCCGAAGTCAGCCCGCGCAACCTCAGCTTCGCTCGCATCGCCGCGAGCGGTGCGGCGGCCGGGCTCGTCGGCGAGGCCAGCCGCGTGGCGGCCGCGATCGCGCCCCAGGACGGCGAGATCGAGGTGGTCAAGAAGCGAGTGAGCGCGTTTGCCGGCAGTGATCTGGAGGTGCTCCTGCGCGCCCGCGAGATCAGCAGGCTCGTGCTCGCCGGCATCGCCACGAGCGGCGTCGTCCTCTCGACCGTGCGCGCCGCCGCCGACCTCGACTACCGGCTGATCGTCCTGCGCGACGGGTGCCTCGACGCCGACGAGGAGGTCCACCGCGTGCTGCTCGAGAAGATCTTCCCCCGCCAGGCCGAGGTCAGCGACATCGACGCCTGGATCGCGAGTCTCGACGGTTGATAGCGTGGCGCCATGGGGTTCAGCTGGCCTGAGCTTGCCTACGAGAGCTGGGCGGCGACGTGCGACACGCTCCACGGCCACACTCAGCTGCTCGGGAAGCTGGCCGTCGCGCTGGCTGCGCCGGAGCCCCAGCTCCAGCATGCCGCGCTGCGGCTGACCGCACGCGGCTGGGAGACGCATCCGCTCCCCGCGCCCGATGGCGCGGGTGCGATCGTCGTCGCGCTCGACCTCACCCGCCACCGGGCGCTGATCGAGCACAGCGCCGGCGGTCGCGGAGCCGTCCCGCTGACGCCTCATCGCTCGGTCGGCGCGGTGACCCGCGAGGTGATCGAGGCCATCCGGGAGCTCGCCGGGGCGGTGCGCATCGCCACCAACCCGCAAGAGGTGCCATGGAGCACCCCGCTCGACGAGGACGAGGAGCACGCCACCTACGACGCCGGGCAGGTCGCCACCTACTTTGCCGCCGCCACGCAGGCGGCGCTCGTGCTCGCACGTTTCCGCGCGCCGTACCGGGGACGCTCAACGCCGGTCAACGCCTGGTGGGGCTCCTTCGACCTGGCGGTCAGCCTGTTCTCGGGCGAGCCCGCTCAGCCGCCCTCAGATGACTTCATCATGCGCAACGCGATGGACTCCCAGGAGGTGGCCGTCGGGTGGTGGCCGGGGGATGCGCGCTACGGCAAGGCGGCCTTCTACGCCTACGCGCACCCCGCGCCGGAGGGGTTCGGCTCGGCCCGGCTGGAGCCCGCGGCGGCGCGGTGGGAGCCCGAGCTCGGCGAATACATCCTCGACTGGGACGACGTGCGCGCCGGCCCGGATCCGGCGGGTACGGCGCTGAGCTTCGCGCGCACCGCCTTCGAGCACGCCTGCGCGGTGTGCGAATGGGATCGCGCGCTCAGCGCGACCGCGCAGGGGACGCCACCCCCCGTGCGCTAGCGGGGGACCGGGGCGACGTAGGCGTCGAAGACGAGCTCGGCCGCCGGGCGGGGCCGGCTGATCAGATACCCCTGCGCGAGATCGCACGCGAGGTCGGTCAGCATTTCGAAGGAAGCATCGTCCTCGATGCCCTCGGCCACGACGCGCAGACCGAGCGCGTGTGCGAGCTTCACCGTCGACCCGACGAGCGCCAGATCCCGTGAATCACTCGTGCCCGACAGTCCGCTGATGAAGCTCCGATCGAGCTTCAGCTCCCCGACGGCAAGACTGCTGAGATAGGCAAGCGAGGTGAATCCGGCTCCGAAATCATCCACAGAGACGACGAGACCGAGGTCGGCGAGCTCCTGGATGGCCTGGCGGCAGCGGTCGACGTCGGCCATCGTCGTCGTCTCGGTGATCTCGAGGACGAGCATGGAGGGATGGAGGCCGTGGCGCTCGAGCAGATGGCCGACCGAGGCGGGGAAGGCCGGATTGAGCAGGTTCGTCGCGGAGATGTTGACCGCCACCGTCACCGGGCGCTTCTCGGCCAGCCACACGGCGCACTGGCCCAGCGCCTCGTCGAGCACCAAGCCCGTGAGCTGGTCCATCAACCCGGCATCCTCGGCCAGGGGCAGAAACTCGAGCGGCGGGATGAAGCCGTGAGGTTCGTGGCACCAGCGCGCGAGTGCCTCCACGGCAACGACCTCTCCGGTCCGGAGGTCGACCTGGGGCTGATAGTGGAGCTCGAGCCGGCGCTCTTCGATGGCGACGCGGAGGTCCTCGACGAGGGCGAGCCGGTTGCCGTGGCCGTCGATCTCCTCCTGGTATATGGCGAAGGGCTTGCCCGCGACCTTGGCCCGGTACATGGCCAGGTCGGCGCGGCGCAGGAGATCCTGCGCCCGCGTGGCGTCCGTCGGCACGAGCGCGATCCCAATGCTCGCACTGATGCGCGCGGCCACGTTGCCGATGAGGAATGGCTCCTCGAGACGGGCGCTGATGCGCTGGGCGATGGTGGCGCCGTAGTCGGCATCGGCGTCGAGGAGCAGGACGGCGAACTCGTCGCCGCCCAGGCGGACGAGGAGGTCGGAGGCCCGCAGGGTGCCCTTCAGCCGGGCGCCCAGCTGGCGGAGCACCTCGTCGCCGGCGCCATGCCCGAAGGAGTCGTTGATCTCCTTGAAGCGGTTGAGATCGACGAAGAGGAAGGCGAGCCGACGGCCGTGGCCATCCTCGTCCTCGTGCGCTTCGAGGAGACCGTCGAGGAGCTCGAAGAGCGCGCGGCGGTTGCCCAGATCGGTCAGCTCGTCGGTGATCGCCTGGCCGTGACGTTCCTCGGTCAGGGTGCTCAGGCGGATGAGCGAGAGCGCGGCGCGAATCCCGGCGAGCACGAGAGTGGCGGCGGCGAGGCCCGCGGCGATGTGCCCGGTGCTCGTGAACGAGGAGACGACGAGGATGACGAGCGCCGCAATGGCGGCCGCCCCCGGCAGCACAAGGCCCGGCGGGCGTTCGTGGCCAATCTGCTCCCGCGGCCCGGAGCGCATCCACATCGAGGCGGAGATGAGAAGGATCGAGGTCGGCCAGGCGACGGAGTTGATGATCACGCCGAGGTGCGTGGAGCCGAACGAGGTGTGGAGGAGGTTGGCCGTGTCGCCGGTGGCGTTGATGGCGCAGCCGGCGGCCAGGAGCAGCCAGCGCGCGCGCCGCCGGTCGGGCAGCACGGCCGTGCCGCCGACGACGAGCATGAGCAGGAGCAGGTCTCCGACCGGGTAAGCGAGATTGGTCGCCACCTCGGCTGCGCCGCCGCCCACCGAGGACATGAGGGTGCGGAAGGCGAAGACGGCGCAGATCGTCGCCGCGCCGAGGCCGGCCACGGCGCCATCGAGCCAGGTGGCGGCGCTGAACCGGCGGGCCTGACGGCGAACGAGGAGCATGATCCCCACGTAGGCGAGGGGGTAGAAGCAGAGGTAGAAGGCGTCGGCGGGCGACGGGGTCGGAGGGGTCGCTCCGCCCAGGGACTCGGCGCTCAGCGCCAGGTCGCCGACGGCCCAGGCCAGGAGCGCGCCGCCAAGCGCGAGCGGGATGGCACGCCCGCGGCGCACCGTGAGCGATCGTCCGAGGCAGAGGGCGCTGGCCACGATCTCGAAGGCACCCACGCCCCAGTTGTCGAGCCACGGCCAGGAATCGCTGGCCGGGCGGATGATCACGGAGACGAGATACGCAAGCAGGCAGGCCGCGAGGAGCCCGTACAGGGCCCGTACGATCCTCCTGGTGCGATCCGGAGCTTTCGCCGCCGGCCGCCGCCGCTGCGCCGTGTGAGTCTCAGACAATCTCTTGGCCCCTCCGAGCCGGCGAGCCGTGCCGTGCTCTACCCCTCGGTTGTCGGCCCGACGCGGCGAAAACTTGACCTCCCGCCCGTCGGTGTGGCCTAGCGGAAGTCGGGTGCGCGCCAACCCGGCATGATGTCCGGGAGGCCGTCGCTGACCTTGTCGGCGAAGGCGGCGGGGCGCTTCTCGAGAAAGGCGCTGATGCCTTCGGCGGCGTCGGCTGACTGGCCGCGGAGGAACATCCCCCGCGAGTCGGCGCGGTGGGCGAGCATGGGATGCTCGGCCCCGAGCATCCGCCACATCATCTGCCGCGCCAGGGCGACCGAGACGGGCGCCGTGTTCTCGGCGATCTCCCGCGCGAGCGTCCGCGCGGCCTCGAGCAGCTCGCCGCCTGGGTGGAGGCTGCGCACGAGGCCGGCCGCGTGGGCCTCCTCGGCGTCGAACACCCGGCCCGTGGCCACCCATTCCATGGCCCGCGAGATCCCCACGACGCGGGGCAAGAACCAGCTCGAGCAGGCCTCCGGGACGATGCCCCGGCGGGCGAACACGAAACCGATGCGGGCGTCCTGCGCGGCCAGGCGCACGTCCATGGGGAGGGTCATCGTCGCCCCGACACCGACGGCCGGCCCGTTGATCGCGGCGATGACGGGCTTGGTGGACTCGAACACCCGAAGCGTGAAGCGGCCGCCACCGTCACGCGGGACGGGAGCGTCGCCCTCCCGCTCGCGCGTCCGGTAGTCGAAGGTGGCGCCGCCCGCTCCGAGATCCGCTCCGGCGCAGAAACCGCGGCCGGCTCCCGTGACGACGATCGCCCGCACGGCGTCCTCGGCGTCGGCGGCGTCGAACGCCGAGATGAGCTCCTGGCCCATCGTGGCCGTCCAGGCGTTGAGCCTGTCGGGGCGGTTCAGGGTGATCGTGAGGACACCGCCGGAGCGCTCGGTGGTGATCTGCTCGTAGTCCATCGTGCTCCTCTCAGAACGGCATGCGGCGGCAACGGCGGCGCCGACTCCGACACCGACGCGATCGTACTTCCGCGTCAGCTCGCGAGCGCTCCGGGCAGCTGGCGGCGCCCGGCGATCCCGAGCTTCGCGTAGCCCGGGCCAGGTTGAGCGACCCGAATCGCTGATGTCGCGGAGCCAGGGCCCCGCGTAGCGAGCCTGGCGATCAGGCCGGGCTCACGCCGGCCCGGCCGCGCACCGTGGCCACGATCGCCGCGGCGTCGGGAATGAACGCGTCCTCGAGTGTCGGACTGTAGGGAATCGGCGTGTCTGCCGTGGCCAGGATCCATGCGTCGTCGAGGTCGTGCAGACCCTGCTCGGCCACCGCGCCGAGGAGGCCCGCGGCCCACCCGCCGGTGCGCGGTCCCTCCTCGACGGCAAGGATGCGATTCGTCCGGCTCACCGACTCGAGCACGGTGGCGAGGTCGAGCGGGCGCAGCGTGCGCAGGTCGATGACCTCGGCGTCGATCCCGTCGCCGGCCAGCGCCTCGGCCGCCTCGAGCGCGTCAGCCACGCCCTTCCCGACCGAGACGATGGTCAGGTCCGCGCCCGAGCGCGCGACGCCGGCGCGGCCGAGCGGGATGATCTCGCCCTCGGCGGGCTCGGGTCCCTTGACCGAGTAGAGGCGCTTGTGCTCGAGGAAGATGACCGGGTTCTCGTCACGGATCGAGGCCTTGAGGAGGCCCTTGGCCTCGGCCGGCGAGGACGGGAAGGCGATCTTCAGTCCGGGCACGCCCTGAAACCAGGTGCCGTGCGTCTGGGAGTGGATCGCCCCGAAGCGACCACCGCCGCCGACCGCGGAGCGCACGACCAGGGGGACGCTCCCCTGCTCCTTCGAGATGTACCAGAACTTGGCCGACTGGTTGACGAGGCTGTCCATGACGAGCCCCATGAAGTCGCCGAACATGATCTCGAACACGGGGCGCATGCCGGTCACCGCCGCGCCGTAGGCGGCACCGGCGAGCGCAAGCTCGGAGATCGGGGTGTCGAATACGCGCTGAGGCCCGAAGCGCTCCTGGAGACCCGGGGTGGCCTTGAACACCCCGCCCGGGGCGGCGATGTCCTCCCCGAACACGATCACCGACTCGTCCCGCTCGAGCTCCTCGGCGAGAGCGTCGCGGATCGCGGTGCGGAACTCGAGCGTGCTCACTGCCGGTACTCCGTGGCAGCGTCCCGCACCGGATCCGGATAGGGCGAAGCGAGCGCCGTCTGGATCGCCTGCTCGAGCAGCGCCTCCGTGGCCCTCTCGACGGCGTCGATCTCCTCCGCCGAGAGCCCATGGTCGAGGAGCCGTGTGCGCGCGAGGCTGATCGGATCGCGCGAGAGCCAGTGGTCGACCTCCTCCTTGGACCGGTAGGTGGCCGGATCGCTCTTGGAGTGGCCGTAGTGGCGGTAGGTGTGGCACTCGAGCAGCGTCGGGCCGCCACCGGCGCGCGCGCGGTGCACGGCCTCGCTCGCCGCCTCGTTGACCGCCCACAGATCGTTGCCGTCGACGACGGCCGAGGGGATGGCGTAGGCCCGGGCCCGTCCGGCGATGTCCGCCCCTGCGGTCACCGCTGCCATCGGGGTGAACTCGCCGTAGAAGTTGTTCTCGCACACGAACACCACTGGGAGCGCGAACACCTGGGCCATGTTCAGGCACTCGTGGAAGTAGGCCTGGTTGACCGCGCCGTCGCCGAAGAAGGCCACCGCGACGCGCCCGGAGCGCTGGGCCGACATCGACGCGCCGAGGGCGGCGGCGATCGATCCACCCACGATCCCGTAGCAGCCGACGAGCCCATGCTCGAGATCGATGACGTTCATCGAGCCGGCGCGGCCACCGCACACGCCGTCCACGCGTCCGAGCATCTCGGCGGCCAACGGAGCGGGTGGCGTGCCCTTGGCCAGGGCGTGGCCGTGGCCGCGGTAGGTGCCGGCCGCGTAGTCCTCCGGACGCAGCGCCATGCACACGCCGACGGCGACCGCCTCCTGCCCGGCACCGAGATGAGTGGTGCCATGGATCTCCCCCGCCAGGAACAGCCGGTGCATGGCGTTCTCGAACTTGCGGATGAGGACCATTCGCGCATAGCCGTCGAGATAGCGGGTGGCGGTCTCTCGGTCTTGCGCTGTCTCGGCCCTGTCCATCACCATCTCCTCCGACCTCAGTGCTGACGCCGTGCGATAGTATCGCAAACGTTTGCAGTCGCCCTGCGTCCTGAGCTCCCGACACGCGCGATGGCCACCGAAATCACCATGCCCCGCCTCTCCGACTCGATGGAGGAGGGCACCATCCTGAAGTGGCTCGTGGCCGCGGGAGACGAGGTCCACCCGGGCCAGCCGCTCGTCGAGGTCGAGACCGACAAGGCCACCGTGGTGCACGAGGCGCTCGACGGCGGGGTCATCCTGGCGCTCACCGCCGCCGAGGGCGCCAGCGTCGCGGTGGGCGCGCCGATCGCGGTCATCGGGGCGCCCGGCGAGGAGCCGCCAAACGACGGCTCGGCTGCGCGGTCGCCGTCGGCCCTGGCTTCGCTCGCCGCAGGCGGTGCGGGTAACCCGGCCGCCGAGAGCGGCGCGCCCGGCCCGGCCACGCCCGCGGCCGTTACGACCGCGTCCGCTCCGCTGCAGCGCAACGGCCGCGCCAAGGCCTCGCCTCTGGCCCGCCGGATCGCCGCGCAGGCCGGCCTGGACCTCGTGGGCCTTAGCGGCTCCGGCCCCCAGGGCCGGGTCATCCGTGCCGACGTCGAGCGCGCGCTCGCCGGGGCCGGCGCCCAACGCGCCGCGCCACCGGGGCCCGCCGATGTCGGCGCGAAGGGCGAGACGCTCGTCATCGAGCTCTCGCGCACCCAGCAGACCGTGGCGCGCCGCATGGCCGAGTCGCGGGCGACCGTGCCCGATATCGAGTTGCGGGTCGAGGTCGACATGGGCGAGGCGGTCGCGCTGCGCGAGCAGCTGCGCGAGCTCACCGATCCTCTGCCCACCGTCAACGACCTCGTCGTCAAGGCGTGCGCGCTCGCGCTGCGGGAATTCCCGCGCGTCAACGGCGCCTACCGCGACGGGCGCTTCGAGCTCTTCTCGCGCATCAACGTCGGGATCGCCGTGGCGGCCGAGGACGCTCTCGTCGTGCCGACCGTGACCGACGCCGACGCGAAGTCGCTGAGCGAGATCGCCCAGGCCAGCCGCCGGCTGGCCGCGCGGGTCCGCGACGGTCAGATCAGCCCGGCCGAGCTGGCGGCGGGCACGTTCACCGTCTCCAACCTCGGGATGTACGGCGTCGACAGCTTCTCGGCCGTGATCAACCAGCCGCAGGCGGCGATCCTCACCGTCGGCGTGCTGCGCCCGCGGGCGGTCGTGGACAGCGGCGGCGCGATCGTCGCCCGCCCGACGCTCATCCTCACTCTGGCCTGCGACCACCGGATGCTCTACGGCGCGGACGGCGCGCGCTTCCTGGCACGCGTGCGCGAGCTGCTCGAGCGCCCGCTGGCGCTGCTGGTCGGGTAGCCCGTTGCGGCGGCCCGGGGGGTTAGCCCTCGCGGGAGGCGGCGCGGTCGGCCGGAGCGCCGCCGTTGCTGCTCGGCTGAAGCGGGGCGAGGCCGTCGTCGACCTCGACGTCCTCGGGCTCGAGCTCGAGGCCGGCCGCCTCGGCGGCGAGCGAGAGGAGCGCGGCGAAGTCGACCTCGTTGCCCTTGAGCGCCTCGAGCCCCTGGACGATCTGCTCGGTGGCCGATGACAGCGGCATGGGCACCGACATCTCGCGCGCCGCGTCCATGCCGAGATGAAAGTCCTTGAGCAGCAGGGAGGGGGTGAAGGTCGGGGTGTAATCGAGGTTGACGTAGGCCGGGCTCTTGTAGCGGGTGAACATCGAGCCCATGACGCTGTCATTGAGGAAGGCGAGGAAGTCGGCCCGGGCGATGCCGCCCTTCTCGGCCAGGACGGTGATCTCGGCCATGCTCTGGGCGACGATCCCGAGCATGAGGTTGTGGCAGACCTTCACGAGCCGCGCCCGCTCGCCGTCGCCCACATACGTGACGCTCCGGGCGAGGAGCTCGAGGTATGGACGGCCCTGCTCCCAGGCCTCGCGCGGTCCCGAGGCGACGATGGTCAAGCGGCCGCTGGCCACGACCTTGGGGTTGCCGCTCACCGGCGCGGCGAGCATGGCCGCGCCACGCTCCTGCACCCGAGCGCGGATCGCCGCCGCCGCCGAGGGGGCGATGGTCGTCGAGTCGATGATGAGCTGTGGCACGGTGTCGCCTGAGAGCACGCCGTTGCGACCGTTCAGCACCTCGTCGACATCCTCGGAGCTGGCCACCATGGTGAAGACGATGTCGCGGTCGCCGAGGTCGCGCGGCGTCTCGACGATGGACGCGCCGTGCTCGGCGAGCGGCTCGGCCTTGGCGCGCGTGCGGTTGTAGACCGCGACGTCGTAGCCCGCCTCCACGAGCCGCGTGGCGAGGATCTGGCCCATGCGACCAACGCCGATCCAGCCGAGTCGCGGTTGATCGCCGCTCACAGGACCACCTCCTTTCCACACGCGGTGGACGGGCCCGTCCCGCCCATTGCAATCGTTTGCAGGACTGTATAGGACCGGTTGAAGAGGGTCAAGCAAGGGGTTAGGCTGTTTGCAATCGTTTGCAGCCGAGAGATGAAGGGCGGTACCGATGGGCCTGCACAGCTATGGCGTGATGGGCGTGGACTGGGAGGAGCGGGTGCGCTACGACCGCCTGCGCGAGGAGCGGCTCGCCCGCATCACCTCGCTCCTGGCCGGCTCGGAGCTGGGCGCGCTGCTCTGCTTCGACATGACGAACATCCGCTACATCACGGCCACCCACATCGGCACGTGGGCCCAGGACAAGCTCAACCGCTTCTGCCTGCTCCCCCAGGGCGATGAGCCGATCATGTGGGACTTCGGCTCGGCCGCCCGCCACCACCAGCTCTACAACCCCTGGCTCGGAGATGGTCGCTCGCGCGCCGGAATCTCGACCCTGCGTGGCGCGATGTCCCCCGAGTCCGGTCGGGCCGAGGACGTCGCGCGGAAGATCCGCGTCGAGCTCGAGCAGCGGGGCCTGCTCGGCGAGCCCGTGGGGATCGACGCCATTGAGCCCGCGGTGCTCTTCGCGCTCCAGCGTGAGGGGATCCAGGTGGCCGACGGCCAGCAGCTCATGCAGCAGGCCCGGGTGATCAAGACGCGCGACGAGATCACCCTGCTGAACATGGCCTGCGCGATGGTCGACGCCGCCTACGAGGAGCTCTACCGCTCGATGCGCGCGGGCGTGCGGGAGAACGAGTGCGTCGCGCTCGTCAACAAGGTGCTCTACGACATGGGCTCGGAGTTCGTCGAGGGTGTCAACGCGATCTCGGGTGAGCGCTGCAGTCCCCATCCGCACGTGTTCACCGACCGCGCCCTGCGTCCGGGTGACCCCGCCTACTTCGACATCCTCCACAGCTACATGGGGTACCGCACGTGTTACTACCGCACGTTCGCGGTGGCCAGTGCCTCGCGGCCGTTGATCGACGCGTATAAGCGGTGCCGGTATTACCTCGACGCCGCCATCGAGCTCATCCGCCCCGGCGCGACCACGGGCGAGGTCGTCTCGGTGTGGCCGAAGGCCCAGGAGTTCGGGTTTCCCGACGAGGAGGCCGCCTTCGCGCTCCAGTTCGGCCACGGGGTCGGGCTCTCGATCTGGGAGAAGCCGGTGTTCAGCCGCCTCGTCTCCCTCGAGCACCCGGAGGAGATCAAGGAGGGGATGGTCTTCGCGCTCGAGACGTTCTGGCCCGCCAGCGACGGCTGGTCGGCGGCCCGGATCGAGGAGCAGCTCGTGGTCACGCGCGACGGCTGCGAGATCATCACCCGCTTCCCGGCCGAGGATCTCGTCATCGCCGGCAAGCCGTACTACACCGCCGGCGGCACGCTCTCCCTCGAGCGCGACCCGCAGTCCAACCGCAACACCGAGCTCGACCCCGACGCCCAGGAGGCAAACGTGCGGGTGGCCCGGGACCTAGGCGCCACGCTCAGCTGACCCGCGCGCGAGCGCGCGCCAGAGCTTCTCCGGCGTGTACGGCGGGTCGAGGTGGCGACCGCCGAGCGCGTCGGCGACCGCGTTGGCCACCGCGGCCAGGGTGCCGATCGCGCCGCCCTCGCCGATGCCCTTGGCGCCGAGTGGATTGTGCGGGCTCGGGCTCTGCACCTCGGCGGTGAAGATCGGCGGGGTCTCGGCCGCGCTCAGCGGGCAGTAGTCCATGAACGAGGCCGTGCGCAACTGACCGTCCTCGTCGTAGACGGCCTCCTCGGTCAGGCACTCGCCGAGCCCCTGAACCGCGCCGCCGACCACCTGGCCGTGGGCGAGCAAGGGGTTGATGATCGTTCCCGCATCGTCGACGGCGGCGAGGCGCACGACGTCGAGGCGCCCCGTCTCGCGTTCGATCTCGACCACGGCGGCATAGGCGCCGGAGGAGAAGACGAGCTCTGAGTCGAAGCGGGCCGCGCCCCGGAGCTCGCCTTCGGGCGCGAGCGAGGCGGCCTCGCCGAGCGTGACCGCCCCGGCGAAGCGCCCCTCGGCGTAGTCCACCTCCGCGGGGGCGGCCGCGCCATCGCTTCCGCGGGTCGCGGTCGCAGCCACGAGCGTGCGCCCGCGTTCGATCATCGCGTCGAGCGCGAGCACGATCGCCGAGCCGGCCACGGCCGTCGAGCGGCTGCCGAACGTGCCGGTGCCGGGCGGCACCTCCGCGCTGTCGCCGAAGCGCAGGGCGATGCGGTCGAGGCCGATGCCGAGGCGGTCGGCGGCGATCTGGGCAAATGTCGTGTCATGGCCCTGGCCGTGCGGCGAGGCGCTCGAGCGGATGAGCACGCGGCCGGAGCGATCGACGCTCACCGCCGCGCTCTCCCACTGGCCGCCCGCGCGCTCGACGAACACGGCGGCGCCTCGGCCCCGCACCCGGCCAGGGTCCGAGGGCGATCGGTCGAGGTCCTCGGTGAGCTCGAGGGCGGTGTCGAGGCAGCGCGCGTAGTCGCCGGAGTCGTAGGAGAAGCCGGTCGGCGTCTCGTGTGGGAAGGTCCGGATGAGGTTGCGTCGGCGCAGCTCGATGAGATCGATGCCGAGCGTCCGGGCCGCGTCGTCGACGAGCCGCTCAAGGAGGTAGGCCGCGTCGGGCCGTCCGGCGCCCCGGTAGGGCCCGGTGGGCACCTTGTGCGTGCGCATGCCGGCGACCGTCACCGCGGCGGCCGGGATGTCGTAGCAGCCGGTGATGAGCATGCCTGCGGTGTGGGGCGGCATCGGCGTCGTGGTGAAGAGGTAGGCGCCGAGGTCGGCGGTGAGCCGCGCGCGGAGGCCGAGCATGCGGGCATCGCCGTCGAGGGCCAGCTCGAGCTCCCCGGTGATCCCCCGTCCCTGGTAGGCGCCGAGGAAGTTCTCCATGCGATCCTCGACCCACTTGAGGGGGCGGCCGAGATCGATCGCCGTGCGGGCGAGAACGGCGATCTCGGCGGCGATCACGCCCTTGCTGCCGAAGGCGCCGCCCACGTCGGGGACGATCACGCGCAGGCCCACGGCGTCGCGACGGAGAATGTGCGCGAGCTGCTCGAGCGGGCGATGGGTGTCCTGGGCCGAGCACCAGATGGTCAGGAGGTCGGCGTCGGGGTCGTGCTCGGCGATCGCGCCCCGGGGCTCGATCGGGGCGGCGACCAGCCGCGGCAGGCCGTAGCGGCCCCGCACGACGTGCGCCGCGGCGGCGAAGGCGCCATCGACATCGCCGCTGCACTTCGTCCATCGCATGAGCGCCAGGTCGGACGCGTGCGGGTCGACGACGGCGGGCCGGGGTTGGTAGTCGACCTCGACGAGTTCGGCCGCGTCCTCGGCCAGCGCCCGCGACTGCGCCACGACGGCGGCGACCGGCTGCCCGGCGTAGCGCACTTCACCGGCGGCGAGCAGGGGGTGCGGCTCGTCGGCCAGCTGTACGCCGGCGGGGCGCAGGACCGGGAAGGCATCGACGCGCCCGTCGAGCTCCGCGGCGGTGATAACGGCGATGAGTCCGGGCGCGGCGTCCGGCGAGCGAATCGCGGTGATGGCTGCGTGGGCGTGGGGCGAGCGCACGAAGACGACGTGCGCGAGGCCCGGCCGGTCGAGATCGTCGAGGTAGGCGGCCCGCCCGCGGACCATCCGGATGTCCTCGCGGCGGGGGAGCGGGCGGCCGATCATCCCGCGCCCGGTGGCGGGTGCCTCGGTCATCCGCGCCGGTCTCACGTCGAGGCCGCCGCGATCATCGCCGCCGGTCACGCGAGTCGGCCGCGCTCATCGCCGCTGGTCCCCGAGGCGGTCGCGCTCACCTCAGGTGGTCTCGCATCCAGTCCGCTACGAGGGGGCGGTACTTGAAGGGGATGTTGTTACACACATGGGTGCCGTCGTCGTAGAGCACCCATTCGGCCCCGGGCACCTCGCGGGCGATGCGCTCCGTCTGCTCCCAGGGGATCACGCGATCCCGTCGACCCGTGATGACCAGGCAGGGCTGGTTGACCTGGCCGGCCACGCCCGCGAGCGTGAGTCGCCCGGCTCGCTGGCGTCCCTCGGCCTCGCTGCCCGCGCCGGTGTGGTGGATGAACGCCTCGCGGGTCAGCGACGGCATCGTGTCCCACTGGGCCGCGGCGTCGTAGGGCCCGCTCACGCCGGCCAGCGCCTTCAGCCGCGGCTCGAACGCGCCCGCGCGGACGACGTAATAGCCGCCCAGGCTGACCCCGGCGGCGCCGATCCGGCCGGCGTCGATCTCCGGCCGGTCGCCGAGGGCGTCGAGCGCGGCGGCCACGGCCACCTCGTAGTCGGGGCGCATGTCGAGATGGATGCCCGTCTCGCCCTGACCCGGACCGTCGAGCGAGAGCGTGGCCATCCCGCGCCGCAGGAAGACGTTCTCCCACAGGTAGAACTCCTCCTTGGTCGAGTCGAGCCCCGGGATGAGCACCACCAGGGGCACCGGGCCGCGGGCCGGCGGCCGGCGCAGGTTGGCCGCGACCGAGGCCCCGTCGAGCGGCGCCTCGATGCGCTCGGCCAGCGGGTCGAGCATGGCGTGGGCGTCGCGCAGGGCCTGGACGGCCGCTCGGGTCGCCGCGTGGTTGCGCTCGGGATCGAGCACCCAGACGAACTTGGCGAAGTGGTAGGACACGGCGGCACGGTGAAACGCCTCGCCGGCGCTCTGGGCGTGCCCGCGCGCCTGGGCCTCGCGGGCGAGATCGCGGTGGGCGTCGCCGGTGGCCGTCCAGGCCGGCAGCCATTCCTCCCAGCGCTCGATCGAGGAGGTCGTGCGGACGAAGTCGTTGTAGTCGACGCCGTTGGCGATGAGCCGCGGTCCCCAGTTGTCGATCGCGGCCTGGACGCGAGCGTCAGGCACGGGGGTGGGGCGGCGCTTCGGGGGCTGGCGTGGCTCGGTCGTGGGCGGGCACGGCTCGGCCCTCAGGATATGCAAACGTTTGCAGGTGGTCAAGCAATGAGCCATCGCTTCGCGGCTGCCACGGGTCGGGCCGGGGGCGGGATCACCGATCGCCCCCGTCTGCGCCGCATCGGGTTCGGAGAGCCCTCCCCACGACAGTCGAGCTAACAACGACCTCGACTGTCGTGTTTTGCACGCGCCAGTCCACACTCGCACCCCCGAAGCGCGAACGCCCTACCCGATCAACTCCCGCTCCCGCGGGGCGCCCGTCGACCCCCGCACGACGAGCGAGGGCTCGAGCAGGATCTCATGCGCGGCGCCCGGCTCGCCGCTCAGGCGCTGCAGCAGCAGGTCGGCCGCCACCGTGCCGATCTCGCGCTTGGGGACACGCACGGTCGTGAGCGGAGGAAGCAGACGGTCCACGAAGGGCATGTCGTTGAAGCCCACAACCGAGATGTCCCGCGGACAGCGGAGCCCTCGCGCTTCGATGAAGTCGTAGCACCCGAGGGCGAGCAGGTCGTTCGCCGCCACGACGGCCGTGAGCTCGGGGTGGGCGTCAAGCAGCTCCGCGCACGCGCGCGCGCCCTCCTCCTCGGTGAAGAGTGTGGCGAAGCGGACCGCGTCGGCCGCCCCATCGAGACCGGCGGCGCCGATGGCCGAGAGGAACCCGCGGTGGCGCATGTGACCGGTCGAGAGGTTCTGTGGCCCGGCCACGTGCCCAATGCGCGTGTGACCGAGGCCGATGACGTGGTCGACGGCGAGGCGGATGCCCTCCCCGTCGTTGACCGTCACCGCGGCCACCGACTCGTCCTCGACGCTGCGGTTGACGAGCACGAGCGGGACTCCGCCCGCCCCGAGCTCGGCCAGCAGCTCACGGTCGAGCCGCGCCGTGGCCGAGATGAAGCCGTCGACCTGCCGGGCCCGCATCGCCTCCAGATGCGCGCGCTCGCGCACCGGGTCGTTGTCGGTGTTGACGACGAGCACGGTGTAGCCGGCGTCGGCCAGCCGGTCCTCGATCCCCCGCAGGATGGGCGGGAACAGGGGGTTCGTGATGTCGGGGATGAGCACCCCGACGGTGTAGGAGCGGTTCGTCTTCAGCCCGCGCGCGATGCGGTTCGGCCGGTAGCCGAGCTCCTCGGCCGCGCGCATGACGCGCTCGGCCGTCTCCTGGTTGACGAGCGCGCGCGTCTCCTCGTTGAGCGCGCGCGAGACCGTCCCGGGGTGGACCTGGGCCACGCGGGCCACGTCACGGATGGTCACCGAGGTTCGCATTGCGCCCACAATTATCGCCCCCTCGCGAACGTCTCCCTCACGGTCCGGCCGGGCTCGCCGCTACGGCGCCGCCCAGATACAGCGCGCCGATCTCCGGATGCTCGAGCACCTCACGCCCGGATCCGGTCAGGCGGACCATGCCATTTTCGAGAACGATCCCGTGCGAGCTCAGCTTTAGTCCTGCCCGGGCATTCTGCTCGACGAGCAGGATCGTCTTGCCCTGGCGATTCATGAGCTCGACCATGTCGAAGACGATGTGGCGGGTCTGGGGATCGAGCCCCATCGAGGGCTCGTCGAGGATGATGAGCTTGGGCTCGAGCATGAGGCAGCGCGCGAACTCGACGAGGCGCTGCTGCCCGCCGGACAGACTCCCCGCTCGCTCGGCCGCCCGTTCTCGGACGATCGGATAGAGCTCTTCGACGGCGGCGAGGCGCTGACGCACGAGGGCCTGGTCGCGCACGGTGAAGGCGCCCATCTCGACGTTCTCGCGCACCGTCATCTCCCCGAACAGGCTGTGGGCCTGGGGCACGAGCGCGATGCCGAGACCGAGGATCTCGGCCGGCGAGCGGCCCGAGATCCTCTCCCCGCCGAAGCGGATCTCGCCTTGGCGCGGATGCATGAGGCCGCTGATCGTGGCCAGCATGGTCGACTTGCCGGCGCCGTTGGGTCCCACGACGCAGGTGATCCCGCCCTCGGGCACGTCGATCGCGACGTCCTTGAGGATGTCGCCCCCGCCGTAGCCGGCGAACACGCCGCGCAGGGTGAGCAGCGGCTCCGGTGTGCCGAGGCCGCGTCGCGCCTGCAGGCCGGTGTTGCGCGCCGTGGGCAGCGACGACGTCCCCGCGTGGACGAGCTCCTGCTGCACCGCGGCGTCGTCCTCGCCACCGAGGTAGGCGTCGAGCACGGCCGGGTCGCTGCGGACCTGCTCGGGTGAGCCCGAGACGAGCGCGCCTCCCTGGTTGAGCACGGTGACCCGGTGGCAGAGGTTCATGACGAACTCCATGTTGTGCTCGACCACCAGGAAGGTCTTGCCCGCCTTATTGAGCTCGGCGATGCGGTCGGCCAGGTGACCGATGAGCGTCGGGTTGACGCCACCGGCGGGCTCGTCGAGCAGGAGCACGCTCGGATCGGCCACGAGCAGCGAGGCGAGCTCGAGCAGCTTGCGCTGCCCGTAGGAGAGCGTGCCCGCCGGGTCGTGGGCGAGCCCGGCGATCCCGACGAACTCGAGCAGCTCCATCGCCCGGCGCTTCTCGGCCGAGGAGCCGGCGCGCCGCACGATGCTCCGCAGCCAGCCCTCCTGGCGCTGCGTGGCCACGAGCATGTTCTCGAGCACGGTCAGGCGGCCGAACAGGCGCGTGAGCTGGAACGTCCGGCCGATTCCGAGGTTGAACACGCGGTCGGGCGGAGCGTTGGTGATCTCGCGGCCCCCGAAGTGGACCTCGCCCTGCTGGATCCGCTCGTAGCCGGTGATGACGTTGAACAGCGTCGTCTTGCCCGAGCCATTGGGGCCGATGAGCCCATTGATCTCGCCCTCGCGGACCTCGAGGTGGCAGGCGTCGAGCGCGTGCACGCCGCCGAACGACTTGGAGACGCCCGTGACCTCGAGCAACGCGCTCACCGTACGGCTCCCGCCATGTCGCCGCGTGGCGCGGGCTCGTGTGTGCCGCCGTCGCTGCGGGCTGTGCGCGTCCGCCAGCCCTTCCACAGCGCCTCGATACCGGGGACGACGCCGCGAGGAAGCAGGAGGATGACGGCGAGGAAGAGGACGCCGTAGATGATCAGATAGGTGTTGCCGGAGAAGCTCTGCGTGAAGTACTGCTGGAGCGATTCGAGCACGAGCGCGCCGAGCAGCGGTCCGATGATCGTGCCGATGCCGCCGAGGAAACCCATGAGGGCCAGCGAGATGTCGAAGAGCGGGTCGTAGGCGAACTGCGGAAAGACCTGGCCGAGGAAGTAGAAGTACAGGCCGCCGACCATGCCGACGGGGATGGCCGACAGGGTGAAGGCGATGAGCTTGACCCTGCGGGTGCGCACGCCCAGGCCGAGCGCCCGGTCCTCGTCGTCGCGGATGGCCAGGAGCTGGAGCCCGAAGCGCGACCGGCGCACGCCCCACGAGAGTGCGACCGTGAGCACGAGGACGACGAGCGCCATGTAATAGAAGGGCTGGTTGTAGTTGGCCGGGGAGAACGGGGCGATCGGCAGCTCGATGCCCGAGGTGCCGCCGGTGAAGCCGAGGTTGAAAGCGGCGAGCTGGAAGATGAAGAAGATGGCGATGGTCACCACGACAAAGGTGTGGCGGCGCGTGCGCAGCGCGACGAGGCCGACCGGGATGGCCACGGCGCCCGCCACGAGGCCGGCGAAGGGGAGTAGGCCGAAGACGTCCCAGCCGCCCTTGAAGTGCCAGTCGCGTGCGGCCAGGGCGACCGCGTAGCCCCCGGTGCCGAAGAACACCGCGTGGCCGAGGGCGAGGTATCCCGAGTAGCCGCTGAAGATGTTCCAGGCCGACGTGGCGACCATGAAGATGAGCGTGAAGACCGCGATCGAGGTCGCCGTCGGGTCGGTGACGACCACGGGAAAGAACCCGAAGACGAGCACCACCACGGCGAGCGCGGCAACGGTCAGGCCGCGACGCGCCAGGTTTCCCCCCGGCGCGGCGCGGCCCGTCCGGTCCCCGGGCGTCGACTCGCTGAGTGCGCCCGGGTCGGTCACTGCGCCCTGGCTCCAGACCTTCCGAAGAGTCCCTGCGGGCGGATGGAGAGCACGAACACCAGCGCGGCGAAGAACACGAGCGGCGCCCACGTCGGCGACCACGCAACCGCGACGACGTCGTTGACCACGAGCATGAAGACCGCCGCCGCCATGGCCCCGCCGATGCTCCCCATCCCGCCGAGGATCACGATCGCGAGCAGGCGCGAGATGAGGTCATAGCCGCTGCTGGGGTTGAACGCGTTCGTCGCGCCGAACGCGAACCCGCCCACCGCGGTCACCGCCACGCCGATGCCCACGGCGATCGTGCGCGTGCGGTTGACGTTGATGCCGATGAGGTCGGCCGCCGTGCGGTTCTGCAGCGAGGCACGTACGGCGCGGCCGAACTTCGTCCGGTAGAGGACGAAGTAGAGAACGACGAGCAGGGCGACCGCGAGACCGAAGCCGATGAGGTAGATCCACGGCAGGTAGAAGCCGAGCACGTACACCGACTGGTCGATGTAGGAGGCGTGGAGCTGGACGTAGTCGACCCCGAAGGCGGCGCTCAGGACCCCTTCGATGATGATCGCCACGGCGAAGGTGACGAGGATCGACATCGAGGCCCGCTCGGACTCGCGCACGCGACGCATGAAGCAGAACTCGATCGCCACCCCGAGCAGGAACATGGCCGGCACGGTGATGAGCAGCCCGGGGAGGAGCGGGATGCCGGCGTGGGTCGAGAGCTCATAGCTCAGGTAGGCCCCGAGCACGACCATCGCCCCCTGGGCGATGTTGATGATGTCCATGACGCCGAAGATCAGCGTCAGTCCGGCGGCCATCAACGCATACACGCCGCCGGTCAGGACGCCATCGACGATCGCCTGCAGCAGTGCGGTGGCCGACATCCTTCGCTAGCTCGAGGCCGCTAGCCCGCCCAGGCGGGCTTCGGGAACTGGGGCGGGGTGGAGCCGGCGGTCGAGGTCGGGATCGACTGGACGAGCTGGCCGTTCTGCCACTGGAAGGTCACCGTCTGCAGAGCCGTGTTCTCGCCGAGCGAATCGAACCTGACCGGGCCCTGGACGCTGTTGAGGGTGACGCCGCTGTGCAGGTAGGCGATGATCTTCGAGTTGTCGAATCCGTGCGTCGCCTGCACGGCCTGGGCGATCACCTGGCCGACCGAGTATGCCTCGGCCACGTCGGCGTTGACGTCGGACGGAGTCCCGCCGTACTTGGCGATGTACTCCTGGACCATCTTCTGGCTGTCGGCCTTCTTGAAGCCGCCGTACCAGCCGTTCGGGACGAAGATGCCGTTCTCGTTGCCCGTGCCGACCGCCTTGACGAATGTCGCGCCCTGGTCGGGGCCGGCGGTGGCGATGAACGCCCTGGGGTTGAAGTGCTGCTGGATGAAGGCGTGAACGAAGGCCGACACGGTGGGCACGTCGACCGAGCCGAGGACCACGAGGTCGGGCTTGGCCGAGGCGATCTGCGAGGCGATCGGCGTGTAGTCGGTCACCTCGGCTGGGAACACCTTGTTGAGCACGGTCTTGACGCCGGCCTTCTCGAGGATGCTCTGGGCCACGGGGAGCTGTGGCTGGGTGAAGGGATCGTTGACCGTGGCGTAGGCGGCCGTCTGGGGGCGCTGGCTCGCCGGTAGCGAAGCGACCCACTGGGCGAAGGTGACGAGATCGTCCTTGACCGGCACGGAGACGTCGAAGACATTCTTCAGTCCGCCGCCGAACACCGTCGGGCCGCCGCCCGCGCCCTCGACGAAGGCGTAGCCGTACCGCGCGGCGACGCGCGCGGAGGGCAGCGTGAGCAGGGTCGAGAACGGGCCGAACACCAGCGTGTCGTGGTTCGAGCCGATGAGGTTCTGGTAGTTGCTCACGACCTGGGCCGGGCTCGAGGCGTCGGAAAGCACCGAGAGCTTGATCTGCTTGCCGAGCAGACCGCCCGCCTTGTTCTGATCCGCGACCCAGAGCTGATAGCCGCGCTCGAACGCCTGGCCGTCAGCCGAGAAGTCCCCCGACAGGGAGAGGGACGTTCCGATCGTGATCGTCCCGCCGCTGCTGCTGCTGCTCCCGCCGCTCTTGCTGCTGTTGCTGCTGCTGCTCGAGCCTCCGCACGCGGCCAGGACCGCGACCGCGGCGAACGCGGCGCCAGTTCGCGCCACCAGGCCAAACCGCTTCATCTCCGTCTCCCTCTCCTCTAAAAGGGCGGTGCCGTGACGCCGGGCGTCCTCGGCTTACTGCAAACGATTGCATCGGACACGATAATCCGGGGCGCGACGGGTGTCAACTGCGCGCCTCGCTCGGCTGGCGCGGAGGCGCTCGATCGCCGGCCCTGGGAGATAGGTGCCCTATATGGGGACCGATATCCCAGAGCCCTCCGGCCGCGCTCCGTGGCCCCGGTCCGTCTAAGCGGCTTATTGAGAACTTCACTTCCAATGAGAGGAAAGGCCGCCGATAACGGCCACAATGTCCCGAATGGGAAGCCAGGACGGGGGCGGCACGGCCGCGACCGAGGCAGGGAGGGGGCGCAGGCCGGGGGCGCGCACGCTCGTGACCGCACTTGTCGGGGTCGTCTCCATCGGGCTGCTGTTGTGGGTGGCGCCGCCGGACGACGTCATCGAGCAGATCGGCGCGATGAACCCGCTCTGGGTCCTCGCCGCCTTCGCGCTCGAGCTCGGCTCGTGCGCGAGCTATGTCGTCCTCTTCCGCCGCTTCTTTCCCGAGCCCTCACGCGGGGTCAGCCGCCAGGTCGCCTGGATCGCCATGGGCGCGGGCGCTGTCCTCCCCGGCGGCAACATCTCCTCCGCCGCGGCCACCGGACTCCTCCTGCGCCGCCACGGCGTGGGCGCGCGCGGACTGATCGAGCGCTGTGGCGCGCTGCTGTGCCTCCTCACCCTGTTCGGCTTCCTGGTCAACGGAACCGCAGCGGCGCTCCTCCTCGTCGGCGTCCCCGACGGTCCGCACGACCTGCGCCACACGGTCTTCCCGATCCTCGTCTCGGTCGGCGTCCTCTCCCTCGCGGCCGGGGTCATGCTCTTCGCGCGCCGCCGCGGCGAGCGCGCCGCGCGCCCGGTTCGCGCGCTGGCCGCCGGGCTCGAAGGAGCGTGGCGGGCCGTCGGGCGCCCCCACTGGCGGCTGCTCGGCATGGCCGGGTTCCTCTGTCTCGACATGGCCGCGCTGTGGGCCGCCTGCGCGGCGACCGGCAATCGGCTCGGGCTGCTGGCCGTGGCCATCGCGTACTGCATCGGCTACCTGGCCACGATGATCCCGATGCCGGCCGGCCTCGGCGTCCTCGATTCCGGCCTGGCCGGCTCGCTCGTCCTCTACGGCATGCATCCGAGCGCCGCCGTCGGCGCCGTGCTCGTCTACCACGCGATCGCCATCTGGGTGCCGGGATTCGGCGGCCTGATCGCCTGGCTGCCCACACGTCGCCCGCGCGCCGGCGGCCTCGAGCGCATCAGCGACGTGTTCGCCGAGCGCCCGGCGGTACGGCTGCCCGAGCTCGCGCCCGTGCGCCTGGCGAGCGCTGCCAAAGCCGACCGCTGACGCGGCCCGTCTGATCCCCGCCGAGCCGGGCGGTGCCTCGGCCGCCCCGTCGCGCCCCGGGCTCTGGTCCTTTGCCAATGCTCCTCATTCCTGTTACCGTCGCCCGATCAGGAGGGATGAGGGGGTTGTATGCGGGGTGGCCTTGTCGTCGTTCGGACCATCGCGGTCCTCATCGCCGCGCTGGTGTCGTGCGCCGCGGGCGCGCATAATGCCGCGGCGTTTGTCACGGGCGGGTCCGTCTGGCCGGGCGGCGTCATCCGCTACCACAACGATGACCCCGCGGATGCGAGCGAGGTCACCGCGGCGGTCAAGGCGTGGAACCACAGTGGCGCCCGCCTGCACTTCATCGCCGTGCCGGGGTCACGCGCGGAGCTCACGATCGTGCCCTGGCCGCGTCGCGCCAGTGCCGGGCTCGGCGACGCGGCCGGCTTGGCGAGCGTTGGCTGGATTCCACGCAACGGGATCGTCCCCGGTCCGGCCGGAATCGTCCACGGCGCCCACGTATGGCTGAAGCCGGCCAACCCGTCCAAGGGACTGATCCCCCAGGTCCTCAACATCGTCGCCGCCCACGAGCTCGGGCACGTCCTGGGGCTCGAGCACTCGACGCGGTGCGCGACCATGGACGCCGCGGTCGATTTCCTCTGCCGGCAGTCATCCCACGACTGGCAATTCATCTGCCGGGTTCTCCAGCCCGACGACGTGGCGGGCGCGGTCGCCCGTTACGGCGGGCACGCGCGGCCGGCGGGGCCGCAATACTGCAGCTACTTCGCCCCGCCCGGCCCGCCGACCCAGCTCAAGGCCACGCTCGTGGGCTCCCACACGGCGGGCAACTATTCGGGGGTTAAGCTCACCTGGACGTCGCCCAAGGGTGTCCCGTTCGCGCTCATCTCCGGGTACCACAACTCGGTCGGCTCCTACGAGGTCTTCGCCGCCGACGGCCACTGCTCCACGGCCGGAAATGACGCTCAGGGCGAGAACACGGAAAAGCCGGGCGCGGCGACGAGCACGGAGATCTACGCCGGCACATCAGGCCGATGGTGTTTCGCGGTGCAGATCCTCGACATCTTCGGACGGCCGGGCAAGTCCTCGTATATCTGGTTGACCGTGCCCGGCCCAGCGCCGACCGCCTCCTTCGCTTTCACGCAGAACGAGACGAACGGCCTCCTCTTCTCCTTCACGGACGGGTCGACCGTCTCCGGCGCAGCCACGCGTTACGCCTGGAACTTCGGCGACCCGGCCTCGGGCGCGAGCAACACCTCGACGCAGGCGAATCCGAGTCATCAGTTCGCCGCCGCAGGCACGTACAACGTCAGCGAAACGGTGACCGACGCCTTCGGGCAGAGCAACACGGACACCCAGTCGGTGAGCGTGGTCGACTACACGACGCCGCAGGCCGGGTTCGGCGACGGATGCTCAACCGACTCGCAGTGCTACCTCTCGGCCGAGGACCCGTTTGAGGTCGACTTCTCGGACGACTCCGGCGACGCCGACGGTTCGATCACCAACTGGTCGTGGAACTTCGGCGATCCCGGCTCGGGTGCCAACAACACGTCGACCGTGGAGTACCCGTACCACGACTACGGCACGGCCGGTCCCTACACAGTCACGTTGACGATCACCGACGAGCACGGCAAGTCGAGCAGCACGCAGCAGACGGTGTATATCGATCCCTGAGAGCAGGGACTACGGCTCGCCCGCCGGCCCCGCCGGCGAGAGCCCCATCGCCGCCTCGATGCTCGGCGCGGCGACCCCGAAGGGCACCGCCCGGTGGTCGTCGAGGTAGCGCGACCCGTCGCCTTCGATGGCGGCGAAGGCCGAGCTCAGCTCCGTCCGGGCGCGCGTCAGGGCAGCCGGCGCGGCACCGAGGCGGTCGAGCCCGAGCAGCGTCGCGCCGACGATGGGGACCGCGTCCGCGATGATGACCATGGCGCGCGGCGCCTCGCCTTGGATGAGCTCGACGATCCGCTCGAGCGCCGGCGCGGGCGCTCCGCGGATCAACCCGCCGCCGAGCACGACGTCGACATCCTCCTCGGTCAGATCGAGCCGGCGCAGGGCGGTGAGGGCGAGCACGGCCACCTCATCCCCGAGACGATCCACGATCGCCGCCGCGATCGGGTCGCTCCCGGCGCAGCTGAACACGACCCGTGAGAGCTCGCTCACCCGGTCGATCGGGATCTCGCGCAGATGAACCGCCCGGGAGACGTCGAACGGCCGCGCCAACCCGAAGTGCTCGGGGACGACGGCCTCGAGCTCGGTCCGCGGGCCCCGGCCGTCGGCGCTCCGGGCAGCGGCGGAGAGCGCGGCCATCCCGACGTCGTACCCGCCACCCCAGTCGCCCGTGATCGGGCCGAGCGCCGGGAAGCGCGCGGTTGCACCGTCGGGTGCCACGCCGACGCAGTTGATCCCGCCCCCGCATACGACGGCGACCCCCCAGCCCCGGTCGGTCCCGGCCCGCAGGAGCGCGAAGGTGTCGTTGTCGACGACCACCTCACCGGCCCAGCGCAGCGGTGCGATGGCGTCGTGCAGGGCGGCGAGCTCCTCGGGCAGGTCGGCCCCGGCGACCATGATCTGGGCGTGGTGGATCGCACGACGGCTTGGCTGCACGTCGGCCAGCGCCTGCGACCGCATCGCGCCGACCACCGCCACACAGCCCTCGACGCCGATCTGATGGGGCGAGCTCCGGGCGCCGCGCACGAGCGCGAGCAGCTCGCCGCTGGCGTCGACGAGCGCCAGGTCGGTCTTGAAGTTGCCGCCGTCCACCGCGAGCACGGAGCTCATGCGCGTACCGCCCGCTCCGGGCCGGCGGTGAGGAGCTCTTCGAGCAGACGGTCGGCCAGGGCGTACTCGCGCACGAGCGGATGGGACAGGAGCGCCAGCCGGGCCTTTGCGGCATCCCCGGTGCGCGCGGCTTGGGCCGCCAGCCGCTCGTAGGCGGCGACGTGCTGGACGAGGCCGAGGAGCTCGGGCGCGAGCGGTGCCTGGGGGAGGGCGACCGGACCGTCGCGCCGCACCCGGGCCGGAACCTCGACGACGTCGTCGTCGGCCAATCCGGCCAGCGTCCCGCGGTTGCGGAGATTGACCACCTGGGGGTCGCCGGCGTCCTGCAGGAGCGAGGCCACGAGCTGGGTCGCCGCCTCGCTGTAATACGCGCCGCCGCGCTGCTCCAGCAGGGCCGGCTTCTCGTCGAGTTCCGGGTCGCGGTAGAGCTCGAGCAGCCCGCGCTCGATCTCGGCCACGGTGCGTGCGCGCGGGGTCTTGCTGCGCTGCTCCTGGACGACCTCGCGCTCGGCGTAGAAGTAGCGCAGGTAGTAGGACGGGATCGCGCCGAGCTCGCTCAGGAGTTCGCGCGGGAGGCCGATCTCGCGCGCGAGCCCGTCGCCGAAGGACTCCATGACCTCGGCGAGCACGTCGCGGCCGTCGACCCACACGGCGCGGATCCAGGTCAAGTGGTTGAGCCCGACCTGATCGACGAGGACCTGGGCGGGGGCGAGAGCCAGATGCGCGGCGATCTGGCGCTGGAAGTTGATCGCCACGTTGCACAACCCGACGGCGCGGTGGCCGGCGTCGAGAAGCGCGCGCGTGACGATCCCGACCGGGTTGGTGAAGTCGATGATCCAGGCGTCGCGGTCGGCGAGCTCGCGCGCCCGCTCCGCGATGTCGAGGACCACGGGGACGGTGCGCATCGCCTTGGCCAGGCCGCCCGCGCCGGTCGTCTCTTGGCCGACGCACCCGCACGCGGCGGGGATCGTCTCGTCGTTCAGGCGCGCCGCCTGCCCGCCGACGCGGATCTGGATGAGGACCGCGCCCGCCCCGTCGAGCGCGCGGTCGAGGTCACCCGTCAGCTCGAGCGAGCCTGCGAAGTCCTGGCGCGCGAGCATCCGCCGAGCCAGCCCCCCGACCACCTCGAGCCGCGGCGCGTCGATGTCATGGAGCACGAGCTCCCGGACATCGATCCGCTCGCGCTCTCGCATGAGCCCGGAGACCAGCTCGGGCGTGTAGGTCGATCCGGCGCCGATGACCGCGAGTTTCATCCCTGTGTTTTGTTAGGAACTTTTCCCAAGTCGCTCGACTGTAGCCCGATCTGGCGGAAAGTGTCAAGCAATCGTGACCTGTTCTTGTAAAGAGAGCTAACCAACGCTACGGTTGGCGCCGTGTCAGGGGCAGCGATGAGCCGCTACGAGCAGGAGGCCCGGGAGCAGTCGCGCGTGCTCGCGGAGCGAACCGTCGCAGGCCGGGAGGCGGCGGCCGCGGTGGCCGCGATCCTCCGCCGAGACGACGTGGAACACCTCGTCGTCGCTGCTCGAGGTACCTCGGACAACGCCGCTCGCTACGCGCAGTACCTCCTCGGAAGTCGCGCTCGCATCGCCGTCGGCCTGGCTGCGCCCTGGCTCTACGCGGCCGAGGCCCCGCCCCGCCTCGCGGGAGCGGCCGTGCTCGGCATCTCCCAGTCGGGCCGCTCGCCGGACATCGTTCGCGTGCTCGACGCCGCGCGGAGGCAGGGCCGTCCCACCGCTGCGATCACCAACGACCTCGACTCGCCGCTCGCCGCGGCGGCCGACGTCGCGGTCCCGCTCCTGGCCGGCTCCGAGCGGTCGGTGCCCGCGTCCAAGACGTATCTCGCCTCGTTGCACGCGATCGCCCAAATCGCCACCTGTCTGAGCCCGGGCGCCGACGACGACGCCTGGTTCGCGCGCCTGCCCGAGCTCGTGGCCGACGCGGTCGAGGAGGCGTTCACGGCCCGCTCTCGCTTCGACAGGCTCGACGGGGTCAGGCTCATCACCGCAGTGGGCCGAGGCCTCCAGCTCCCGACGGCGTACGAGACCGCGCTGAAGCTCCGCGAGCTCAGCGGCATTCCGGCCGAGGCCTTCTCGCCCCCGGACCTCATGCACGGGCCGATCGCCGCCCTGCACCCCTCCGGAGCCGTCTGGCTCGTGAGCACCGCCGGGCGCGAGCAGCCCGGCCCCGACACCTTCGGCGCTCTGCGCCGGGGCGCCGGAGTGAGCGTCGCCGTGTCCGACCGCCCAGAGCTCGTGGCCGCGGCCGACGTGGGCGTTCCGATCGCGGCAGGACTGCCGGAGTGGGTCGCGCCGATCCTCGCCGTCATCCCCGGGCAGGCGGCCGCGCTTCGGCTGGGCGAGCTGCACGGCACCGACCCCGATCATCCGCACGGGCTCCAGAAGATCACCTTGACGACCTGAGGCGCGCCGCGGCGCTGGCACCCTGACGCTGGTCCCTGCGCGCTCGCGGATTTGACCGCCCGTGCTCGTGCCTTGCCCGCCGGGGCGCCCGCACCCTACATTTCCGGCATGGCCACGATGATCGGACAGCGAGTACGCAGGCGCGAGGATCCGCGCTTCCTGCGCGGACAGGGCCAGTACGTCGACGACCTCCCGCTCGAGGGCGCGCTCCACGTTACCTTCGTCCGCTCGCCCTGGGCGCACGCCAAGCTGCTGAGCATCGATCGCTCCGAGGCCGCAGCGCTTCCCGGCGTGCACGTGTTCACCGCGCAGGACACCGAGCTCGCGGTCAACCCGCCCCCGCCCTTCATCGAGGTCGATCCGCAATTCTTCCGTCCCATCCTGGCCCGCGACCGGGTGCGCTTCGTGGGCGAGATCGTGGCCGTGGTGCTCGCCGAGACGCGTGAGCTCAGCATCGACGCGGCCGAGCTCGTCGTCGTCGACTACGACCCCCTGCCCCACGTGACCGACGTGCGCGCGGCCGCCGAGGACACCGTCCTCCTCTTCGAGGGCGTCGGCAGCAACCTCTGCCTGCGCCAGGCGCCGGCCGAGCCCGATGCCGACCTTCTCGACGGCTGCGAGATCGTCGTCTCGGGCAGCTTCCACAGCCAGCGGATCGCCGCCGCGCCGATCGAACCGCGCGCCACCGCTGCCCGGTTCGAGGACGATCGGCTCACGGTGTGGCTCTCCACGCAGACCCCGCACCTCGACAAGATGGTCCTCGGCCTGCACATGGGGCTCGACCCCAACCAGGTCCGCGTCGTCGCGCCCGACGTCGGAGGTGGGTTCGGCGGGAAGGGCATCGCCGTCGAGGACATCCTCGTGGGCTGGCTTGCTCGCGCCACGGGCAAGCCCGTCCGCTGGACGGAGACGCGCAGCGAGAACCTCGTCGCCATGCATCAGGGCCGAGCCCAGTGGATCGACTTCGAGCTCGGCGGGGGACGTGACGGGCGACTGCAGGCCATGCGGGTGAACATCCTCCAGGACGCCGGCGCCTATCCCGGGCTCGGCGCCTTCCTGCCCACGTTCACGGCGATGATGTCGAGTGGCGTCTACGCGATTGCCAGGATCGAGACCGACGTGCGCGTCGTCGTCACCAACACCACGCCGACGGGACCCGTGCGTGGGGCCGGCCGGCCCGAAGCCACGCAATTCCTCGAGCGGGCGATGGATCTCCTCGCCGCCGAGGCCGGGCTCGATCCGGCCGAGGTGCGCCGGCGCAACTTCATACCCGCCTTCGCCACTCCTCACACGACCGCGTCGGGCGCCGTATACGACTGCGGCGACTACGAGGGAGCGCTCGACCGCCTGCTCGAACGGGCGGACTACGAGGGGCTGCGTGCGCGTCAGGCCGAGCGCCGGGAGGCCGGATCGGCGCTCCAGGTCGGGATCGGCCTGAGCGCCTACGTGGAGATCACCAACGGGGGCAGCGAGACCGAGTTCGGAGCGGTCGCCGTGACCGCCGACGGCGGGGCGATCGTGCGCACTGGCTCGCTCTCCCAGGGTCAGGGCCACGAGACGACGTTCGCCCAGATCGTGGCCGACCGCCTCGGCCTGCCGGTGGAGAGGGTCAGGGTCGTCCGCGGCGACACCGACGTGGTGCCGCGCGGCACCGGGACATACGGCTCGAAGTCCACCCAGATCGGCGGCGCCGCCGCGCACCAGGCCTCGGAGGATCTCGTGGAGCGAGCCAAGGAGCTCGCGGCCGACGCGCTCGAGGCCAGTCCGCAGGACATGACCTTCGACGCCGAGACCGGGCGCTTCGCGGTCGCCGGCGCGCCCGGATCGGGTCTCGGCTGGGCCGAGCTGGCCGAGCGCCTCGACGGGGACGGGCGACTGCAGGAGCTGAGCGTGGAGACCGACTTCACGGCCGATCAGCCGACGTTCCCCTTCGGCGCGCACCTCGCCGTCGTCGAGGTCGACACCGAGACGGGCAGCGTCCATCTCGAGCGCCTGGTCGCGCTCGACGACGCCGGGCGGATCATCAACCCGACCGTGGCCGAGGGCCAGGTCCACGGAGGCCTGGCCGCGGGCGTCGCCCAGGCCCTGTTCGAGGAGCTGGCCTATGACGAGGACGGCAACCCCGTGAACGCCAGCTTCATCACGTACAACATGCCCGCCGCGCCCGAGTTCCCCTTCTTCGAGGTCGTCGGCATGGAGACGCCCACCCCGGTCAACCCGCTCGGAGCCAAGGGGATCGGCGAGTCGGGCACGATCGGGGCAACCCCGGCCGTCCTGAACGCGGTGCTCGATGCGCTCGCCCCCCTCGGTGTGCGCGACGTCGAGATGCCGGCCAACGGCCAGAACGTGTGGCGCGCGATCCAGTCCGCGCGATGACGGGCGAGGTCCTGTGGCGCCCGCCCGCTGATCTGCGGACGAGCACAGAGATCGGGCGCTACCTGAGCTGGCTGGCCGAGCACCGGGGACGCGACTTCACCGACTACGACGAGCTGTGGCGATGGTCGGTGGAGGACCTCGAGGGGTTCTGGTCCTCGATCTGGGAGTTCTACGCCATCCGCAGCCACGCGCCGTACGAGCGCGTGCTGGCTCAAGACTCGATGCCGGGCGCACAGTGGTTCCCGGGGGCTCGCGTCAATTACGCCGAGCACCTACTCGGCACCGATGAGGACTCAGACCGCGTCGCCGTGGTCGCCCATTCGCAGACCCGGCCGGAGTTCACCCTGACCTTCGGCGAGCTGCGCGACCAGGTGGCGCGGGCGCGCGTCGGGCTCCAGCGCCTCGGCGTGGGGCCGGGCGATCGCGTCGTCGCCTATCTGCCGAACATCCCGGAGACCCTCGTCGCCTTCGCGGCCACGGTGAGCCTCGGGGCCATCTGGGCGGCGTGCGCGCCCGAGTTCGGCGCGCGCAGCGTGATCGACCGCTTCTCCCAGATCGAGCCGAAGCTGCTCCTCGCCGTGGCCGGATATGGCTATCGCGACAAGTACATCGACCGCCGCGACGAGATCGCGCAGATCCGCGGCCGCCTGCCCACGCTCGAGCACGTGGTGTGGGTCCCCTATGGCGAGGCCGCTCTCCCCGACGCGACACCCTGGGACGAGCTGCTCGCCGAGACGGATGCGCTGAGGTTCGCGCCTCTGCCCTTTGAGCACCCGGTGTATGTGCTCTTCTCCTCGGGCACGACGGGGCTCCCCAAGGCGATCGTCCATGGCCACGGCGGTCAGCTCATCGAGCACCACAAGAACCAGGGCCTGGGGTGGGACCTGGCCCCGGGCAGCCGTCTGCTCTGGTTCTCGACCACCGCGTGGATGATGTGGAACGCGCTCGTCTCCGCGCTCCTGCTCCGGGCTTCGATCGTCATGCTCGACGGCGATCCGACCTGGCCCGACCTGCTCGAGCAGTGGCGGCTGGCCGAGCGCCTCGAGGCCACGACGATGGGCGTCGCCCCGACGTATCTCATGGCCTGCCGCAAGGCCGGCCTGGCTCCGGGGCGCGAGTGCGACCTGAGCCGGCTGCGCGTCTTCTGCACGGCGGGATCGCCGCTGCCCGACGAGGGATACCGCTACGTGTACGAGCAGATGCCCGAGGTGCTGCTCATCAACGGCTCGGGCGGCACCGACGTGTGCACGGGACTTGTCTCCGGATGCCCGGCGACGCCCGTGTACGAAGGCGAGATCTCCGGGCGGTGCCTGGGCGTGGACGCCCACGCCGTCGACCCCGCCGGCCACGGGGTGATCGGCGAGCTCGGGGAGCTCGTCATCCGCCGGCCCATGCCCTCGATGCCCGTCGCGTTCTGGAACGATCCCGATGGCTCTCGGTATCGCGGGGCGTACTTCGACCGTTTCCCCGGGGTGTGGCGGCAGGGCGATTGGATCCGCTTCACCGAGCGCGGGAGCTGCGTCATCACCGGCCGCTCCGACGCGACGCTCAACCGCGGCGGTGTGCGCCTGGGCACGGGCGAGTTCTACTCGGTCGTCGAGGAGTTCGACGAGATCGTCGATGCCCTGGTGATCCATCTCGAGGACGCCGAGGGCGGCGCAGGGGAGCTTGTCCTCTTCGTCGTTCCGAAGCCGGGCGTGACGGTCGATGACGCGCTGCGCGCCCGGATCGCCCGAGCCCTGCGCGCGCAGCTCTCACCCCGCCATGTTCCCGATGCGATCGTCGACGTGCCGGCCATCCCCCGGACGCTCACGGGCAAGAAGCTCGAAGCCCCGGTCAAGCGAATCCTGCGGGGCGAGGAGGCCGAGCGGGTGGCCAGCCGCGACGCGCTGGCCAATCCCGACGCTCTCGACGCGTTCGTGGCGTTCGCCGGCTCGCGCAATTAACATAAGCCGTCTTCGCTGGGGCGACGTCCAGAGCGAGAGGAGAGAGGATGGCCATCACGGCAGCTTCGCCGACGGTCCGACCAGGACCTGAATCCGAGCGCTGGAGCATCTCCAGCGGCAGCGTCACGCGTCGGATCGAGGCGTGGTCGGACATCCTGGCGCGCACGCATATCGCCTTCGACGTGCGGGCAACCCACCGGACGCCGCGCGACTTCCGGGGAGTAGTCAGGCGCCAGCGCTTCGGCGAGCTCGCGTTGCTCGACTGCGCGTCCTCGCCGTTTCGCGGGCAGCGCGATGCCGCGCTTGTCGATGACACCCCCAACGGGCGCAGGGACGCGGTTATGGGCTTCCAATTCGTGTGCCGTGGCGTGGAGGCGGTGCGCGAAGGCGGTCGGCAGCTCGCCCTCACGGCGGGCGACGTCGTGCTCTGGGACGGCCAGCAGCCGACGGAGGTCGAGGTGCTCGAGCCCTTCTACAAGCGCACGCTTCTCTTCCCCCGCGAGCTCGTCCTCCGGGTCTCGCCTCGCCTGGGCGAGCAGGCCGCGCTGCCTCCGCTCAACGCAAGCGGCCCGGCCCGCCTGCTCGTGCGCTACATGAACGCGCTCGCCATCGAGCTCCCGAGCCTCGACGCCGTCGCCGGGACGGCCGCGGCGAGCGCGGCAATCGAGCTGCTCCGCGCCGCGGTCGAGCCGGCGCTGCCGGCGAGCCGAGGCGCCGCGCGCGCGGCCATGCGGGCCCAGGTGCGCCAGCACGTTCGCGCTCACCTCCACGACCCG
The DNA here is from genome assembly GCA_963795525.1 of uncultured Solirubrobacterales bacterium. Lineage (GTDB taxonomy): Bacteria > Actinomycetota > Thermoleophilia > Solirubrobacterales > Solirubrobacteraceae > Palsa-465. Next base: position 1,016,896 of record CAWCIA010000002.1, on the reverse strand, counting down.
GCGCTCGGGCCGGCTTCGATCGCGCGGGCCCACGCGATCTCGATCCGGGCGCTCCACGCGCTCTTCGAGGACGTCGACGAGTCCGTGGCCGGCCTCGTGCGCCGCGAGCGGCTCGCGCGCTGCTTCGAGGATCTCCAGCAGCCCAACGGCGGCTCAGTCACGAGCATCGCCTTCCGCTGGGGGTTCTGCGACGCGGCGCACTTCTCGCGCGTGTTCAAGCAGGCCTACGGCGAAACGCCGAGCGCGGTCCGCCACGCGGCGGTCGCGCAGGCGCGCTAGCCGGCTAGGGACGACGGTCGAGCACGCGGGCGGCCTTCCCGTCGCTGCGCGGCAGGCTCCCGGGCTCGACCACCGAGACGGGAATGCGCAGTCCGATGTGCTCGCGCAGCTCCCGCTCCGCCCGGGCGCGGAGGGCGTCGCGGTCGGCGTCCGGCGCAGGCTCGCACTCGAGCGCGATCTGATCGAGCGCGCCCGGCCGCTCGACGATGAGCCGGTAGTGCGGCGTCGCGCCGTCGATGCCGAGGAGAACGTGCTCGACCATTGAGGGATAGAGGTTGACCCCGCGAATGACGAGCATGTCGTCGTGCCGCCCGCGCAGTCCGGTCAGCCGCGCCGTCGTGCGGCCGCACGCGCACGGCGTCTGCACCACGCTGCCGATGTCGCCCGTGCGGTAGCGGATGAGCGGGAGCGCCTCCTTGGTCAGAGTCGTGAACACGAGCTCGCCCTCGACCCCGGGATCGAGGGGACGGCCGCTCGCCGGGTCGACGACCTCGACGAGGAAGTGGTCCTCCTGGATGTGCAGCCCGTCGCGAGCCTCGAGGCACTCGGTCGCCACGCCGGGACCGCCTATCTCCGAGAGGCCGTAGAAGTTGACCGCGCGCAGCCCGAGGACGCGCTCGATCTCGGTGCGGAGCTCCTCGCTCCACGGCTCGCCGCCGAAGAGGCCGAGCTCCAGCGAGCTCCTGACCGGCGGCTCGCGCTCGGCGAGCGCCTGGCCGATGGCCAACGCGTAGGACGGCGTGGAGACGAGGACCTGCGCGCCGAGGTCGCCGAGGAGCAGGGCCTGCCGGGCGGTGAACCCTCCGGAGACGGGGACGACTGTCGCGCCGAGCCGCTCTCCGCCCTGGTGGAAGCCGAGGCCGCCGGTGAAGAGGCCATAGCCGTTGGCATTGTGGATGAGCATGCCGGGGCGAACGCCCGCCATGGCCATGCAGCGAGCCATGAGCTCGGTCCACATCTCGAGGTCGGCGGCCGTATAGCCAACGACCGTGGGTTTGCCGTGGGTCCCGCTCGACGCGTGGACGCGGACGATCTCCTCGCGGGGCACGGTGAACAGGCCGAAGGGGTAGCTCTCGCGGAGATCGGCCTTCCGGGCGAAGGGCACGGCCGCGAGGTCCTCCAGCGTGGTGATGTCGGCGCCGGCGTCGATGCCCGCCTGGCGCAGGCGTCGGGCACCGAGAGGTTGGCCACTGAGGACGCGGTCGACCGTGGCGCGCAGGCGCTGGAGCTGGAGCTCACGCAACTGCCCGCGCGGCAGTCGCTGAGGTGCGTCGCGCCCGGCGAGCTCAGAGGGTGCGCTCGTGGGCATTCCAGTGCTGCTCGAGGTTGCGGACGAGCGCTGGGCTGAGGTGGCAATGCGCCTGCTCGCGCGCGTAGGTCGCCATGTAGGCGCGGAACAGGTCGAGCGGCTCGGCGCCGTCGCGCATCGCCCGCCGGTTGGCCGCGGCGTTGACGAGTCCCGAGTTCGTGAGGGCGTCGATGCGCGCGGCCAGGGCGTCGTCCACGCCATCGGCCTCGACGATCTCGTCGCACAGCGCCGCGGCGTCGTCGTCGCCCGCCACCCACCCGCGACCGGAGAGGATCGCCTGACGGGCGGCGCGGTCACCGACGAAGCGCGGCAGGCGGAGATTCGAGGCTCCGGGGATGATGCCCTCGCGGCGGGCCGGGAGGTAGAGGCGCGATCCGCGAACGGCGATCACGTGATCCATCACGTGCAGGAGCTGGCACGCGCCGCCGATCGCGTACTGCTCGACCGCCGCCACCCACAGCTTCTCCATGGTCGAGCCGTCCTCGCGCCGGATCCCCCGGAAGATCTTGCTCACGTAACCGAGATCGCGGGTGAGGTAGAAGAGGAAGTCGATGCGCCCGTGGTAGAGATGGGTCAGGTTGATCCCGGCGCCGAAGATGCGCCGGCCGGCGTAGCGCGGGTGATCGACCACGCCGCCGCGGAACACGCCGATCTCGATGTCGGGGTCGAGCAGGATGAGGTCGACGGCGCACTCGGTCGGGCCCAGCGTGACACCGTCCTCGGCGTTGAGATGGCGCGGATTGCGCAGCTCGAGGATCCCGGCCCTGCCTTCGCGGGTCACGCGGACGGGACCGAGGTCGGCCTCGCCCGTGGCGCGGAAGTCCTCGAGACGGTCGAGCGCCTCCGGGAGCGGGGCGAGCATCGACTCGACGAGGTGCCGGCCGGTGCGGGGATCCTCGAGCCACTCGGAGCTCAGCACGCCCTGGGCGAGCTCGAGGCCCTCCTTCTCGGCGAGTGGCCGGGCGCGCTCATCCTCCACCTGGGCTCGTGTCGGCGCGATGCCGGGGGAGCGCTCGGCCGCGGCGTAGAGGAGATCGTCGAGCCGGACGGGCCGCGCTCCGTCCTCGGTCAGCTCGTCGTAGAGCTCGGTGGACCTCATGATGGCCTCCGGATGCGCTCGCTGGCCTGCCCGGCACCTTTCTCGTCCTGAAGCATCAGATCTGCCAGATGCTCGCACAGGGCGCCGGGTCGATCGTCGGCCCCTCCTCGAGCGCGAGGTTGTGCGCCGTGAGCATTTCTCAGAGCCACTCCAGGAGGTCGGCGACCCGGTCGACGGCCGCGTCGGGCCGGCGCCCCGGCGCCACGCTCTCGAGAGCGATCTGGCCGCTGATCCCGCTGCGCACGAGGACGGTGCGCGAGCCGCCGAGACGACCGAGGGCGATGTCCATGCCGAGGTCGTCGCCGATGACCACGATGTCGTGGCTCGCGACCCCGAGGCGGGTCGAGATCTCGGCCACCGCGGCGCGGGAGGGCTTGCCGAGGATGCGCGGACGCGCGCCGGTGACCTTGGCGATCGCCGCCGTGATCATCGCGCCGCGGCTGAAGATGATCCCGTTTGCGCCCGCGTAGCCGCGGGCGTAGCTGGCGGTCAGGAGCGGCGCCCCACGCAGCACGGCGCGCGCCGCCCGCTCGATCTCCTCGACGTCGATGTGGCCGAGGTGAGCGACGTACACGGCCTCGGCGTCCTCGTTCTCGGCCAGGGCGACGCCAGCGGCGCGCATCTGCTCGGCGATCGACTCCGACCCGAAGAGGTGGACGCGGCGGTCGCGGTGGCTTGCCCGGAGATAGCTGATCGCGCTGTCGGTCGGCGTGAGCATCTCCTCGTCGGCGATCGGCAGTCCGTCCTCGCGCAGCCCGCGCGCGATGGCCGGCGAGGGGACGTGGCTGCCGTTGGTGAAGAGCACGAGCGGCCGCGCGGTGGCCCGGATGCGTTCGAGCACGTCGAGCGCGCCGGGCTGGGGGTGGGCCCGTCCGTCGGCGCCGCGGTGAACGAGCGTGCCGTCGACGTCGAAGACGAAACCACGAGCCGTCGACAGGTCGAGCCGCTCAGCCACGCCGCCAGAGGAGCTGCTCGCTCGCGGCCTGGAGCCTGAGCTCCCCGATCTCAGGCCGGCGCGCGAGCTCGCCGAGCAGCGTGACGAGCGGCGCGCGGTCGGGATGCCCTGCCGGGCGCGGGGCGGCGGAGGCCGCTGGGGCGCCGCGCCCACGCGCCGCGACCATGGCGTCGACCTGCTCGGCCGGCATGGTCAGCCGCAGAAGCAGCTCCTCCTCGGAGATCTGCGACCCGAAGCGCTCGCGAGCGCCCTGCAGCGTGATGGGTTGCAGGCCGGCGAGTGACCGCGCCTGCGGTCGGGCGAGGACCCGGTCGGCGATCGCGGGGTCCACTGGGACGGGTGGCTCGCCGTAGTGCCCGAGGAAGTAGCGCACGGTCTCATCCGACACGTTGCCCCAGCGCTCCCCGTCGATGACGTTGCGGGCGGCCTGGCTGGCCACGAACTGCGAGACCGGGGTGACAAGGATCGGGAAGCCCATCTCCGCCCGGACGCGCGTCACCTCCTCGAGCACCTCCTCGAAGCGCTCGGGCTGGCGGATCTCCTCGAGCATGCGCCGCGTCGTCGTGACCATGCCCCCGGGGAGCTGATGGTGGTAGTAGGCCGCGTCGAACTCGCGCGGGGTGCCGGCGGGGAGGCCCTTGGCCGTGGCCAGCGCGGCGAAGTGCCCGGACACGGCCGCCTCGGCCTCGAGGTCGAGGTCGTGGTCGTAGCCCCAGGTCTCGAGGTTGCGCATCGTGCTCACCACCTCGGGCTGCGAGGTGCCGCGCGAGAGTGGTCCCGAGGCGGTGTGGACGACCTGAAAGCCTGCGGCCACGCCCTCGAGATAGACGAGCGGGGCGAGGCCGATTGTGCAGTGGCTGTGGAGCTCGGCCACTCGCTCCCCGGCGGCGGCGAGGAAGTGGGGTGCGAGCTCGCGCACGGCGGCGGGGGTGAGCAGGCCGCCGGGATCCTTGAGGTAGATCCGGTTCATGTCCCGGCAATCGGCCAGCGCGGCGGCGCGCTCGGCGTAGTAGGCGTGCGTATGCACCTCGGAGACCGAGTAGGTCAGTCCGATTACGACCTCCTCGATGCCCTCGGCCCGGGCCACCGCCGCCAAGCGCTTGAGGCGTGGAGGATCGTTCGTGGGGTCGGCGATCTGCAGGCGGCGGATACCGTTGCGAGCGGCCAGCCGTAGCGCGAGCGCGATCACGTCGGCGTCCGCGGGGACCCAGGAGATGAACCGCATCCCCGTGGTGATCATGCTCAGGCGCGTGTTCGGCATTGCTGCGCTGACCAGCCGCAGCCGCTCCCACGGATCCTCGTGGTGGAAACGCACCGACACGGCCATATGGGTGCTCGAGGTGAAGTCGAGCGCGTGATAGCCGACGCGATCCATCGTCGGAGCGATGGCGAGCACGTCGGGCGTGGTCAGGCCGGTGGCGCTCCACAGGCTCTGGTTGCCGTCGCGGGTCGTCGTGTCGACGACCCCGATGGTTCGGCGCCCGGTCACGCCGCCACCCGGCTGAGCCAATCGGTCGTGATCGCCGCGCTGGCGAACTCGGGGTGCGCGAGGACGCTCGCCAGGACCTCGCGATTGGTCGGGACCCCATCGACCTCGAGGCGCACGAGCGCTTCTCGCAGGATCGACGTTGCCGTCTCACGGTCGTCGCCATGGGCGATCAGCTTGGCCAGCAGCGAGTCGTAATAGGGTGGGACGATCGCCCCCGGCTCGCAGTGCGTGTCCACGCGCAGGCCTTCGATCTCCGGCACCGCGAAGGATGTGATCTGTCCCGTGGCCTCCGCGTTGAGCCGGCACTCGATGGCATGGCCGTCGAAGGAGATGTCGTCCTGCGCGAAGCCGAGGGGGGCACCATCGGCGATGCCGAGCTGGAGGACGACGAGGTCGCGGCCGGTGATCGCCTCGGTGACGGGGTGTTCGACCTGGATGCGGCAGTTGACCTCGAGGAAGAAGAACTCACCCGTCTCCGCGTCGAGCACGAACTCGACCGTGCCCAGGTTGCGGTAGCCGAGCGCGCGGGCCAGGCGCACCGCGGCGCCGGTGAGCGCATCACGCTGTTCCGGCGCCAGGGTCGGCCCGGGCGCCTCCTCGATGACCTTCTGGTAGCGCCGCTGCACGGTGCAGTCGCGCTCGCCGAGGTGGACGCTCGCGCCGTGCTCGTCCGCGGCGATTTGCACCTCGACGTGCCGCGCCGCCGCCACGTAGCGCTCGAGATACACCCGGTCATCGCCGAACGCGGCTCCCGCCTCGCTCCGCGCGAGGCCGAGCAGCCGCCCGAGCTCGTCGTCGTCGCGGGCCAGCTTGATGCCGCGTCCCCCGCCACCGCCCACCGCTTTGATGAGGACCGGAAACCCGGCGTCCTCACCGCTCAGGACGGGCACGCCGGCGTGAGCTGCCACCTCCCGCGCCCGGAGCTTGTCTCCGGTCAGGTCGATCACCTCGGCAGGCGGGCCGACGAAGATCAGCCCGTGCTCACGAGCCAACCGCGCCAGCGCCGGGCTCTCGCTCAAGAACCCGTAGCCCGGATGGATTGCGTCACAGCCGGTGCCCAGCGCGGCATGCACGATGAGCTCGGGACGCAGATAGCTCTGGGTGGCTGGGCCGGGGCCGATGGTCACGGCACCGTCGGCCAGGCGCGCGGCCATGCCCTCGCGATCGGCCGCCGAGGCCCCGACCACGCACTCGAGGCCCAGCGCACGACACGCGCGCACGATTCGCACAGCGATCTCGCCGCGGTTGGCGACGAAGAGCCGCTTCATGCCGGCCGCACGCGGAACAGCGGCTGCCCGTGCTCGACCAGCTGAGCGTTGTCCTGACACACCTCGACGACCGTCCCGGTCACCCCGGCGGGCACCGAGTTCATCATCTTCATCACCTCGAGGATGCAGACGGTCGTATCGGGCCCCACCTCGCTGCCGACATCCACGAACGGCTCGCGCCCCGGGCCCTCTGCTCGATAAAAAGTCCCCAACATCGGAGCCTCGATGGTGATCATTCCGTCCCCGGGGGCCGTCACAGGGGGTGGAGAGGCATCCTCCCGGGCGCCCCGGTGTTGAGGCGCACGGGAGGATGCCTCACCGCCACCCCGACCACGCCGAACGTAGAGCGAGAACCCATCGGTCTCGATCTCGAGCTCGTCGAGATCGCTCTCGTCAATGATCCGGAGGATCTCGCGGACGTCGTCGTCGGTGAGGCTCATGAGGCTCCGAACGTGCGCATGACGAGCGACATGGCGTCCGCCGCCGGCGCGGCCCTGGGCTGAGCGCGCGCGGTCACCGGCCGCGACTGGAGGATGAACACCTCGCCGTCGGCCATGGCCCATTCGATGTCCTGGTGGCCGCCGAAGTGACGCTCGATGCGCCGGGCAACGTCGACGAGCGTCGTGATGAGTCCGGCGTCGAGACACCGAGCATCGGCGCGTGCGTCAGGCACGGACCGCGCGACCGCGCCGTGCCCGTCCGCCGCGGGCCTGTACTCGACGTGCTTGTGGTTCACGCGCTCGCGGACGACCTCGCGGGTGATCTTGCTCACCAGGTACTCGTCCGGCGTGACCTCTCCGCCGACGACGGCGAGGCCGAGGCCCCACGAGGCGTTGATGGCGACCATGCTCGGGTCGCCGCTCACGGGGCTGCAGGTGAACATCACCCCGGACACCTCGGCGTCGACCATGAGCTGGATCGCCACGCCCATGGCCGGCTCGACCGTCGTGCCCAAGCGCTCGCGGTACGCGACCGCGGTTGGGCTGTGGAGGCTGGCCCAGCACGTGCGCACCGCGCCGCACACGGCTTCCACGCCCCGGACCCACAGCACCGTCTCCTGCTGGCCGGCGTACGTGGCCTCGGCGCTGTCCTCGCCGATCGCGCTCGAGCGCACAGCGACCGGTGGCTCGTCGGTGCCGAGTGCGGCATAGCGGTGCGCGATTTCCTCCCGCAGCGCGTCCGTGAGTTCGTCGGCGGCCGCCGACAGGGCAAACCCCGGCGGCACCGGAATCCCCGCACACAGGAGCTCCCCCAGGCTGGCGCTCTTCCCTCCGAACCGCGGCTCGTCGGCTCGCCGCAGCTCCTCCAAGCTCCTCGTGAGAGGGTCAGCCATCCAGCACCGTCACCACCCCGGCCGTCCCGTCGACGCGCACCGTCTGCCCGGTCTTGATCGTCGACGTCGCCCGGCCCGTCCCGACGACCGCGGGCAGGCCGTACTCGCGGCAGACGATGGCGGCGTGCGACATGACGCCGCCGACGTCGGTGACCGTCGCGCGGATCTTGGAGAAGATCGGCGCCCAGGCGGGCGAGGTGCTGCCGCAGACCAGGATCTCCCCGTTACGTATCTCGGCAATCTGTTCGATCGAGCGCACGACGCGGGCGACGCCCTCGACCGTGCCCGGGGAGGCCGCAGCGCCGTTGAGCTCGGCCCCGCCGTCGGTCTGCCGTGCCCATTCCCGTACCCGCTCCGTGGTGACGCCCCAGAGCATGATCGTCATCGGATCCGTCACCGCCTCGGGCGCCACGCCGAGCGCCGGGGGCGGTGACCACTCGCCGAGCTTGGCCAGCAGCTCCTTACGGCGGGCGACGATCGGCGGCCAGTGCTGCGGACCGAGCGGCTGGCCGCCGGTCGCCCACGTGAGCACCATCTCGTCCAGCGCCGAGAACACCTCGTAACGCGAGAGCTGGAAGACATCCTCGCCATCGGCGAGGAAGCCGCGCTCGGCCAGCAGCGCGCCGAACTCCCGGATCTTGTTCCACCAGCTGGTCAAAAACCAGTAGTCGCAGAAGAACTTGTGCTCCTCGACGTAGGGGAAGACCGTCCGCGAGAGCCCGAGCAGATCCCTGAACGTCCCGCGCGCGGCCTCGTCGAGCAGCGCGCCGTACTCGTCGGCCAGCCGCTCACGCTCCCGCCGTACCTCCTCGATCGGGCGGTCGATCTTCTCGCCCGCGTTCAGGGCGCTGATGTGGCCGATGAGCGCCGCGTAGGGGATGCTCGGGTCATCGCGCCAGCTGCGGTAGTAGTGGTAGAGCCCGTCGCCGGTGGCCATGTTGAACCACGGGTCCTTGACCGCCTCGAGCTCGGCCAGCCACGTGCGCCCCGCGTCGCTCCCCGAGAGCTCGGCGTCGATCTCACCGGGCGAGCGGTCCTGGACGAACGCGCCGTCGACCCCGAGCTCGATGGCCCGGCGGGCCATCCGCCGCAGCTCCGCGTCCGGCTTGAAGAGCAGGACGTCGATGCCCGCGACCATCTGGGCGATGTGCTGATCGGGGATGTCGGGGAGGTGGGCCTTGCAGAACTCGACGAAGGTGCCGTAGGCGCCGTAGCCGAGCAGAAGGAACTCGAAGTGGTGCTGCCACATGAGGTCGCCCATGCGCAGCGCGCGGCCGTAGGCGTTGAGCACCTCGTAGAAGGCGGTGTTGCGGTCATCGCCGAAGGCGACCTCGTCGGGCTCGTACTCGGGCAGGCCGGGGACGTCGAGCTCGCCCAGCTCGGTGATGAGCCCCTGCATCTTCTCCCGCCACTTCCCGTAGAGCTCGCTCCAGTTGGCGAAGTAATACCCCGCGCGCTTCTGGAAGAACTCGGCCCGTTCGGCGATCTTGGCCGGGTCGGTCACCGGATTGCCCGAGATGTAGATGTAGCCGTTGACGCAGCGGTAGTCGATGCCCATGGCGGGAGGCACGGCGAAGACTCGGTTCTGCCACGAGCCGACCGCCTGGTAGGGCGAGTCGATGCAGATGACGTCAAAGGCGGGCATCGGCAACGGGAAGTGCATGGAGTTCCAGAACCAGAAACGGTTCTCGTCCGTCTCGCGCCGGCGCTCGTCGAACATCGCGTAGTAGGGGTACATCTCCTCCCAGCCTTCGCAGCCCGGGGGCGTCGCGATCTCGTAGGGGCTGGGAAATGCGCCGACCGCCGGCGTCGTGCTGGCCATGTGTGAAACCTCCCTCGCGGTACGGGCTCGCCTCGCGGCGGCCACGTAGCCGGGCTTATAGGCTCGGTCCGAGGCGAAGTCAAGACGGATTGGCGCTCAGCGCACCCCGCCTTGCGCGTGGGCGCTCGATTTCCAGCCCGCCGCCCGCACCCCGCCGCGCGCGCCGTACGATCGCCGCCGACGCAGATGGCACGGATCTTGCTCGTCCACGGCGCCTTCAGCGACGCCTCGGTGTGGGATCAGGTCATCCCCGGGCTCAGCGCGGCCGGCCACACCGTCGAAACGATCGACCTGCCCGGCCAGGGCGCCGACCCGACGCCCATCGCCGAGGTCACACTCGACGCGTACGCCCGCAAGGTATGCACGGCGCTCGCCGAGGGACCACCGGCGGTGCTCGTCGGCCACAGCATGGGCGGCGTGGTCGTCACCCAGGCGGCCGCGCGCTGCCCCGAGCGCCTGGCCGCGCTCGTCTACGTCTGCGCGTTCATCCCCGCCGACGGGCAGAGCCTCATCGCCATCACCGAGCTGCCCGAGGCGGCGGGCGATCAGGTGCAAGCCAACATGGTCCTGGACGGCGAGCCGCCCGTGGCCAGGATGCCGGCCGAGGCCGCGGGTGCGGCGCTCATGGAGTGCTGCGACGAGGACCAGCTCGCGTGGGGGGTTGCCCACCTGCGACCGCAACCGCTCGTCCCGTTCACCGAGCCGGTCGCTCTCGCGGGGCGGGGCGCGGAGGCGTTCGCCGGCCTGCCCCGGTCCTACGTGATGTGCCTGCGCGACCACGCGATCATGCCGGCCCTGCAGCGACGGATGCTCGAGGCCGCAGGGTGCGAGAGCGTCGCCGAAGCTCGACACCGACCACATGCCGATGATCTCCCGCACCGGCGAACTTGTGGCCGCGCTGCATCGCTTCGCCGCCGAGCACTGATCGGCAAGAACGCCTGCGCGGGAAGGCTGGCCGCACCCGTGGGCCGGCGCTAGCGTGGCCCCAGGACTCCAACCGGAAGAGCGGAGAGACGATGGGCGCGACTGAGCTGCTGGCCCTCTACTGGACGACATCGGGCCCCACCGAGGTGCATTACGGCCGCGAGTGGAGCCTGTTCGACTTCCGGGACCGCTGCACCGAGGCCGCGCGGGTCGGGTTCGCCGGGCTCGGACTCTGGCACGCGGACATCGAGCACCAGCTCGAGACGCGCACGCTGCGCGAGATCAAGCAGATTCACGAGGACGCCGGGCTGAGGTACTTCGAGCTCGAGTTCCTGGCCGATTTCTTCGTGCCCCCGGGAGAGCCTGCGCGCGCCGACTCCGATCGGCGCCGCAGCCTCCTCCTCGAGGCCGCCGCCACCTTCGATGCCCATCACATCAAGGTCGGCAACATCCCCGGCACGCCGTGCGAGCTCGGCCGGCTCACCGAGGCCTTCGCCGAGCTCTGCCAGGAGGCCGCGAACCACACCCGGGCCAAGGTCGTCTACGAGTTCATGCCCTTCGACGTCAACGTGAACTCGCTCGAGACTGCGCTTACCCTCGTCACCGAGGCCGCCCAGGTCAACGGCGGCCTGGCCATCGACACCTGGCACATGGCCAAGCTCGGGATCGCGCCCGCGGAGCTCACGCGAATCCCGCCCGAGTATCTGCACTGGGTCGAGCTCTCCGACGGCCAGATCGAGAACCTCCCCGACCTCGTCGACGAGACGGTCAACCACCGGCGTCTTCCCGGCGAGGGCGAGTTCGACATCCCCGGCTACGTCGAGGCCTGCCGTACCGTCGGCTACGACGGGCCGTGGGGGGTCGAGGTCCTCTCCGCCGAGCTGCGCAGCCTCCCCATCGAGCAGTCCTTCCAGCGTGCCTTCGAGACGACGGCGACGCAGTTCCCCGCCGGCGTCGTGTGAGAGACAGGAGATCCCGAAATGAGTGAGTGCAGCGACGACCGCCTCATCTGGATGTTGACCCAGATGTTGCGCATCCGCGAGTTCGAGGAGCGCGTCAAGCGCACCTTCGAGGAGCACCCGGGCGTCATCCGGGGTCACACCCACCTGGCCGACGGCGCCGAGGCCTCGATCGTCGGCTCGCTGAGCGCCATCGGCGACGGAGATCAGCTCGTGGCCACCTACCGCTGCCACGGCTACCCGATCGTGCTCGGCACAGATCCCAAGGCGATCATGGCCGAGATCTACGGCCGCCGCGACGGCCTGTGCGGCGGCTACGGCGGGTCGATGCATCTGGCCGACCCGTCACGGGGGTTCCTCGGCACGTCGGGGATCGTCGGCCAGGGAATCCCCCAGGGCACGGGCGCGGCCTGGGCGGCGAAGCTCCGCAAGCAGGGTCAGGTCGTCCTCTGCTTCTTCGGCGACGGCGCGTCCAAGCAGGGCGCCTTCCACGAGTCGCTCAATCTCGCCTCCCTGTGGAAGCTGCCCGTCGTCTACGTCATGGAGAACAACGGCTATAACGTGGCCACCCACGTCGAGCAGGAGGATGCCAACGCCGCAGCCGGCGAGCCTCTGTCCACGAAGGCGCTGGCCTACAGCATGCCGGGCGTGACCGTGGACGGCGGGGACCCGGTCGCCGTGCACGACGCCGTGGCCACCGCGGTCCGACGGGCCCGCTCCGGCGACGGGCCGACCCTTGTCGAGTCGAAGGTCTACCGGCTCTCGGCCCATGGCAACATCATCGCCCCGCCCGGGGTGCCGCTGCACTACCCCGAGCACGAGGCGATCACCGTCTTCGGCAACCGCGAGGAGTACGAGGCGGCGCTCCGCGGCGACCCCGTCCCTCGCTTCCGCATGCGCCTGGTCGAGCAGGGCACGCTCGAGGTCGAGAGCGCCGATGCGATCGCTCAGGAGGTCACCGAGGAGATGGAGGCCGCCGTGCGCTTCGCCCTCGACAGCCCGTTCCCTGACCCCGAGGCCGCGGCCCGCCAGGACTTCGTCTACGCCTAACGGCTAGGAGACACACGATGGCACGAGAGATTCCCTATATCGCCGCCGTTCAGGAGGCCATCCATCTCGAGATGGCTCGGGACGAGACCGTCCTCTTCTACGGCCAGGACGTGGCCCCAAGTGACGAGGACCCGTTCGTCAAGGCGTTCGGCCGCGACCGGGTGCGCGTCTCGCCGATCTCCGAGACGGCGGAGATCGGCATGGCGGTCGGCGTCGCCCTGGCCGGCTACCGGCCCGTGGTCGAGCTGCTCATGGCCGAGTTCATGCTCGTAGCCATGAACCAGGTCGTCAACGAGGCCCCGCGCCTGCGCTACATGAGCGGTGGGCAGGTCAAGGTCCCGGCGGTGTTCAAGGCGGGCTACGGATTCACCGCGGGCTGGGCGGGACAGCACACCGGCTCGATCTACAACATGTTCTGCGGCATCCCAGGCCTGAAGGTCGCGCTGCCATCCACCCCCGCCGACGCCAAGGGCCTGATGGCCACGGCGATCCGCGACGACAACCCGGTCTGTTACCTCATGCACTACCTGCTCGTGCTCGAGCACGGCGACGTGCCCGAGGGCGAGTACCTGGTTCCGTTCGGCGAGGCGGCCATTCGCCGCGAGGGCGGCGACGTCACGATCGTGGCCACCGGCTGGACGGTCGGCCGCGCGCTTGCCGCGGCCGAGACGCTGGCCGGCGAAGGCATCGAAGCGGAGGTCATCGACCCGCGCACGATCAACCCGCTCGACACGGCGACGATCCTCAGCTCGGTGCAGAAGACGGGCCATGTCGTCCTCGTCGATCAGGCCACGCCACACGCCGCCTTCTCCAATGTGATCGCCGGAGAGATCGCCGGTGAGGGCTTCTCCTCGCTCAAGGCCCCGATCAAGCAGGTCACCGCTCTGGCCACGACCGTGCCCTACAGCGAGCCGATGGAGGCGTTCGTTCTCCCGGACGAGGCGAAGATCGCCCAGGCGGTCCGCCAGGTCGTGGGCGCGGCGCCCGTCCCGGCCTGAAGCCTGCCGCCGTGGCGCCGACGCCAGCCGAGCCGGCCGCCGGCACGGCGGTCGCCCTGCTCCGGACGATGTGGCGGATCCGCGCCTTCGAGGAGCGTGTGGTGGCGCTCAAGCGCAGCCTGCAGGTCCATGGCCTCATCCACTCGAGCATCGGGGGTGAGGGCGTGGCCGCCGCCGTATGCGGTCAGCTCCGCCACGACGACGTGCTCTACAGCGGGCACCGTGCCCACGGCCACGCGATCGCCAAGGGCGCCGCGCCGAGCCGCGTCATGGCGGAGCTGATGGGTCGCACCGATGGCCTGTGCCACGGCCTCGGCGGCTCGATGCACCTGGTCGACCGCGAGCACGGGTTTCTCGGAGCGACGGGCGTGGTCGGCGGCAACCTGCCGCTCGCCCTCGGCAGCGCGCTCGCCCTGCGACAGGCCGGCGGCGACCGGGTGACCGTCGTCTTCTTCGGCGACGGCGCCGTCCAGGCGGGCCACTTCAGCGAGTCGGTCAACCTGGCTGCACTCTGGCGGCTGCCGGTCATCTTCGTCTGCGAGAACAACGGCTTCGCCGAGTTCACCTCGCGCGCCGAGCACACGACGGTCGAGCGGGTGAGCGACCTGGTCGCGCCCTACGGCTTCGATCGCGCCACGGTCGAGGGGAGCGATGCTCTTGCCGTCTGGGATGCCTTCGCGGCCTACCTGCCGCGAGCTCGTTCCGGTCGCGGCCCGATGCTGCTCGAATGCCTGACCCACCGCCGGCGCGGCCACTACGAGGGCGACGCCCAGGAGTACCGCGACGGCGCGGCCGAGGCCGAGTGGGAGCGCCGCGACCCGCTCGCCCGGCTGCGGACCCGGGCGCTCGAGGCCGGGTGGCTCGATGAGGACGCCGTGCGCGCAATCGAGATCGAGGCAGGCGAGGAGGTTGAGGCCGCAGTCGCGTTCGCCCGCGCCAGTCCGTTCCCGGAACCCGAGCTCGCGGTCGAGCTCGTCTACGCCCGCGCGGAGGGCGAGCGCCGGTGAGCGAGCGTGAGACGACGTTCGTCGGCGCGATCGCCGAGGCCCTCGCGCAGGCCATGCGCGAGGACGAGCGGGTGATCGTCCTGGGCGAGGACGTGGCCGAGGGCGGGCCGTACCTCGCGACGGCCGGTCTCGCGGATGAGTTCGGACGCGCTCGCGTGCTCAACACTCCGATCAGTGAGGGCACGGTGTGCGGCGTCGCGATCGGCGCCGCCCAATCGGGGCTGCGGCCGGTCGTGGAGATCATGTTCATCGACTTCGTCACGCTCGCCCTCGATCAGCTCGTCAACCAGGCGGCCAAGGCGCACTTCATGTCGGGCGGTCAGCTTTCCGTGCCGCTCGTGCTTCGCACCCAGGGCGGGGCCGGACAGCGCGGCGGCGCTCAGCACTCGCAGAGCCTCGAGGCGTGGCTGGCGCACGTACCGGGGCTCAAGGTCGTCATGCCGAGCTGCGCGGCCGACGCCGCCGGCCTGCTGGCCAGCGCCATCCGTGACCCGAACCCGGTCATCGTCGTCGAGAACAAGAGCCTCTACTTCCGCCGCGAGCTCGTCGCCGATCCGCTGCAGCCGGTCCCCCTCGGGCGGGCGAGCGTGCTGCGCCGCGGCGGCGACATCACGCTGATCGCGACCTCGCGGATGGTCGGCGATGCACTCGAGGCCGCCGAGCGTCTGTCCGGGCAGGGCATCGAGGCCGAGGTCATCGATCCGCGCACGCTCGTCCCGCTCGACCTCGAGACGCTTGGAGAGTCCGTGCGCCGCACCGGCCGCGCGGTCGTCGCGCACGAGGCGGTCACGGCGAGCGGAATCGGGGCGGAGATCCTCGCCCGAATTCACGACGCCGCCTTTGAATGTCTCGAAGCGCCGATTCAGCGCGTCGGCGCACCGTTCATGCCCGTCCCAGTCGCTCCGCCGCTCGAGGACGCTTACCGGCCGGGAGTCGCCCAGGTCTACGCCGCTGCGCAGGAGGCGCTCGAATGGGACGCCCCGTTGACTGGGGGCGCGCGGTGGTAGGGCCGGCGTCAGACCGCCGGCTCGGGCTCGGGCTCGGGCTCGGGCTCGTGCTCGGGCTCAGCCGGAAGCGAGAGCAGCGAGGCGCCGGGGACGCGCGCGAGCACCTCGCGATGCTCGAGCACGATCTCGAGGTTGGTCAGGGCGATCCGGGCATGCTCACGTGCCAGGTTCTCGGCCCGGGAGCCTTGGCGCAGCTCGATCGCCTCGATCAGGCCCTTGTGGTGGCGGTGGGCGATGATGAGGATGTCGCGCGATTCGGGGAGCTCGGCCTGCGGCAGCACCATCGCTCCGGGCGCGGCGAAGGGCAGCGACAGGGCGTGCTCGAGGGCGCGCTCGAGGAGCGGGCTGCGCGCCATCTTCAGCAGCTGGGCGTGGAAGCGATCGTTGAGCTCCAGGTAACGCACGAACGATTCGTAGTCCGCGCGGTGCACACAGCCGCGGATCGCGTCGTTGAGCGAGCGCAGCACGCGCAGCTCGCTGCGCTTGGCTCCGCCTTCGGCGGCGAACCGGACCGCCATGCCCTCGAGCGCGCCCCGGATCTCGATCGCGTCGCGGATGTCCGCCTGGGTGAACTGGCGCACGGCATAACCTCCGCTCGGCAGCTCCTGCAGCAGACCCTCGTGCTCGAGCGCGGCGAGGGCCAGACGCAGCGGTGTGCGGGAAACGCCGAGCCGATCGACGAGTGGGAGCTCGGACATGCGGGTCCCCGGCGCAAACTCGCCGTTGAGGATCAGCTCGCGCAGGGTCAGAAGCGCGCGAGTGATCTGGGTTCGGTTCGTCTGCCTGGCCACGGGTTCGCCTGCACTGCTCGCAGCGTTGAAGAACCAAGCTGGGGCCCCCGGCCGCTGCCTGAGCGCGCGGAGTGTAAGCCGTCCGCAGCCCTGCATGCAAGGATGCGAGAACCCGGCCAATGCAAACGTTTGATTAGCCGTTGCGCGTTATCGGTTGCATGCAGCCCTGAGCGCAACTACTATGCCCGCGATCTCGGGGCCGGGAACCCCCGGGGGCGGGTTTATGTCCGGAGGAGAGGAGAGCAGTCGGTGAGCACCCACCAACCCATGCCGCGAAAGCGGATCTGGCTGGCCCTACTTGCAGCCCTGGCGCTCGTTGCGCTGGCGGCCTGCGGAAGCTCCAGCAGCAGTAGCAGCACCCCCAGTTCCGGCGGCGGATCGTCATCGTCGACGGCAAGCAGCAGCACCACCAGTTCCAGCTCTGGCTCGTCGGTCAGCACGTCCTCGTGCGGGCCCAAGCCGGGAGTGAAGGCGACGGGAACGCCGATCAACATCGGCACGATCGACACCCACCAGCCGGGCACGGACTTCACCGATGGCCCGAACATGATCTCGGCGTACTTCGCCTGCGTCAACGACAACGGCGGAATCAACGGCCATCCGCTGAAGCTCTACGTCCAGCTCGACCAGACGCAGCCGGCGCAGATCGCGGCCGCGGCCAAGCAGCTCATCCAGGGCGACCACGTGGTCGCCATCGACGGCGTGTTCGACCTGCTCGAGTGCACCATCGACCAGAACTACTGGAAGGGCCTGGGCATCTACGAGATGGGGGCGGGCATCGCTCCCGAGTGCTGGTCGACGCCGAACAGCGCGGCGGTCAACATGGGGCCGCGCTACAGCTCCGATGGAGCCGTGCAGTACGGCCTCAAGCAGCACCCCTCGAAGATCGTCTTCATCCAGTCCAACGTGCCCGGCACCGGGTACATCGCAGCCGGTCCGGCCGCCCTGGCGAAGGCGTCGGGCGTGCCGATCACCGAGATGACGGCCAACGTGCCGATCAACGACGCCAACTCGCTGGCCCTGAACCTGGTCAACTCCGCCGGCTCCAACGGCTGGGTGGTGCTGAACTTCACCCCGCCAGAGGCCCTGGTCATCCTCCAGGCCGCCCAGAAGCTCGGCCTCGAGGACCGGGTCAAGGGCTGGGGCTGCTCGACGCCGTGCAATACCGACTTCCTGGCCAGCGCGCTGGGACCGAAGTGGAACCGCAAGCTGTTCGTCAACGCCGAGCTGACCGACCCGGACGATCACAACGGCCCGGACATGGCGCTCTACAAGGCCATCCTGGCCAAGTACGGCAAGAGCGTGGCCGGCGGTGTGGGCTCGTTCAGCGAGATGGGCTACCTGCTCGGCAAGTTCCTCAAGAACGCCCTCCTGACGGTGAATGGCCCCTACACGATGGCCAGCGTCAATGCGGCAATCAAGGCGCTCAAGGACGAGAAGAACGAGTTCCAGTGCCAGCCCTGGGTGTACGGGAGCTATCCGTTGCACATCCCCAACAACTCCGACTTCACAACGACGCCGGATAACGGGAAGATGGTCACCGCACAGGGATGCACGCCGATCTCCAACGCGGATCCGCAGATCGCGGCCTACCGGCAGGTCGCCGGCGAGGCCCCGTCGACGAATCCGCCGACGGGCTGAGAGAGACAAGCGAAACAGGGCATCCGACGGTCCATGCCAAGCCTCACTGACCTAGAGCAATTCCTGGTCACCGGTCTGTCCCTCGGCGGGGTGTACGCCCTGTCGGGGGTCGGCATGGTCGTCCTCTACCGGGCCACCGGGGTCCTGTATCTGGCCTTCGGTGCGGTCGGGGCGATGGGCGCCCTCATCGCCTACCAGCTCATCACCCACTCGGGCTTCGGCTTCTGGCCGGCGGCGCTCGTCGCCGTGCTCTTCAGCGGTGTGGTGACGCTGGTCTATGGAATGGTGTTCGGCCCAGCGCTCGCCCGGCGTGACCCTCTGGTCAAGGCCACGGCGACGCTGGGTCTGACGCTCATTCTCCTCGGGGTGATGGACCTCCTGTGGCCCTCGAGCGGCGGGGCGTCGCGCTCGATCACCATCCCCACCGACAGCAACACCTTCCAGATCGGGATCATCTCGGTCACCTACACCAACGTGATCGCCCTTGCCCTCGGGCTCATCATCACGCTCGTCACGGGGGCCTTCCTGCGCTTCACCAAGCTCGGCACGGCCATGCGGGCGATGGCCAACGATCGCGAGATCACCGCCACGCTCGGCGTGCCCGTCCGCCGGGTCGAGGCCGCAGCCTGGTTCGGCTGCGGCGTTCTCTCGGGGATCGCCGGCGTCCTCCTGGCCGATCTCGTCGCGCTCGACTCGACGACGCTGACCTTCCTCGTCATCTCCTCGCTCGCGGCGACCCTCATCGCCCGGCTGCGCTCGATCACCATCACCTTTCTCGCCGCGCTCGTCATCGGCGTGGTCGACGCCGAATTGACCCCCGTCCAGTCGCTGACCAACTATCGCGACATGACGCCGTTCGTCCTCGCGGCCATCGCCCTCCTCATCCTCAACCGCCGCCGGGTCATCTCGATCGGGCGCCAAGGGGTCTGACGGGAATGGAATCGAGCGGTGTGAAGACGGCCGACGAGGGTGCTGCGCGCGACCCCGGCACACGTGACGATGGGGCGTCCCCGGGGACGCGGTCCGCACGGACCCGGCTGACGCCGGCGGCGCTCATCCGCCCGGCGATCATCGCCGTCCTGCTCCTCTTCGTCCTCCTGGCCATGCCGTCGCTGGTGAGCCTCTACTACCTCGACGCGCTCACCCAGGTGGCCATCTACTCGGTGGTCGCGCTCGGCCTCGGCGTACTCGTCGGGCGCGTCGGCATGGTCTCCCTCGGCCAGGGTGCGGTGCTCGCCATGGGCGCCTGGGTCGCCGCGCGTCTGCTCTTCGCCACCTCGCTCCCGTTCCCGCTCATCCTGCTCGGCGCCGGGCTCATCACGATGGTCCTGGGCACGCTCGTCGGGCTGCCCGCCCTGCGCATGAGCGGCCTCTACCTGGCCCTCATCACGCTCATGCTCGCCGGTGCCATCACCGTGGCCCTGGCCACGATCAACTTTCCCAACGGCGGCCACGGCTTCACCGGCTATAACGGCGCCAGCGTGCACATCCCGCCGATCCGGCGCCCGAGCATCGCCACGACCGATCAGGGCTTCTTCCGGTACTCGGTCGTCGTCGGGGTGCTCATGTTCCTCCTCGTACTCGCCCACATCCGCGGCCGGCCAGGCCGCGCGTGGGCGGCGATCCGCCAGAGCGAGTCGGCCGCGCTCGCCGCAGGCATCAACACCACGCTCTACAAGCTGTGGGCCTTCGCGCTCGCCTCGTTCATCACCGGGGTGGCGGGCGGCCTCGTGGCCGGGAGCTACCGCTACCTCAACTCGCTCACGTTCACGACGCAGGACTCGATCACCCTGCTCGCCGTCGTGCTCATGGGCGGCGCCTACAGTATGTGGGGCGCGATCGTCGCCGCCCTCCTGCTCAAGTTCCTCCAGGCCCTGCTCAACGACTGGGGCGTTTCCCCCGACTGGCTGACGATCCTCTTCGGCGTGGGGGTCCTTCAGGTGCTGACGACCGCGCCGCGCGGCCTTGTCGAGCAGGTCCCCAAGGACCTCGCGCGCCTGGGCCGGCTCCTCAGACGCCCGTTCCGGCGCGCGCCGGCGCGAGGGGAGCCGACGGAATGATCGAGGTCTCCGACCTCACCGTCCGCTTCGGGGGCGTCACCTCGCTCGACAGCATGAGCCTGCGCTTCGACGCCGGCACGTGCGGGCTCATCGGGCCCAACGGTGCGGGGAAGACGACATTCTTCAACGTCCTCTCCGGGTTCGTGCGTCCGGCGGCGGGTGCCGTGCGGGCGTTCGACGTTGACCTGCTCGGGATGGCGCACTACCGGCGCGCTCGCTGGGGAGTGCGCCGGACCTTCCAGACCGAGCAGGCGATCGAGGAGCTCTCGGTGTTCGACAACGTGGCCATGATCCACGAGCACTCGAAGATGGGCAGCGCCACGCGCCGCCAGGACGTGATCGATGCCATCGAGTTCGTCGGTCTCGGCGCGGCCGCCCACCACCGGGTGAGCATCCTCGGAGCCGCTGATCGTCGCCTCGTCGAGGTCGCGCGTGCCGTCGTCGGCCGGCCCAAGCTCGTGCTCCTCGACGAGCCCGCCGCCGGTCTGCCTGACCGCGAGACCGCCCACCTCGGCCAGGTCATCCGCGGGATCCCCGCGCAGACCGGGGCGCTCACCATCCTCGTCGACCACGACATGAGCCTCGTCTCCTCGTGCTGCGAGGTCACGGCCGTACTCGACTTCGGCAAGCTCCTCGCCTCCGGCCCCACGGCCGAGGTGCTCCGGGATCCGCGCGTGGTCTCGGCCTATCTGGGCCGGGAGGAGGCGGAATCGGCAGAGCCGATTCCGTTGGGAGTTCCGCAAGCGGAACTCCCGGACAAGGGTGACCGATGAACAGCGGCGACACCCTCACGCTCACCGGTCTCGTCGTCCAGCGCGGCGCGCGCGACGTCGTCCGCGAGGCCTCGCTCGAGGTCCCGCCCGGTGAGGTCACCGCTCTGCTCGGTCCCAACGGGGCCGGTAAGTCGAGCATGGTCCTGGCCGTCGGCGGCGTCCTGCCGATGAAAGCCGGCTCGGTCAAGGTGGGAGACCGGGAGCTCGCGGGCCGGCGGCCGGAGCGCATCCGCAAGGCGGGCCTGGCCATCGTCCCCGAGGGGCGGCGCCTCCTGCCCGAACTGACCGTCGCCGACAACATCCAGGTTTCCACCTACGCGCTGTCCTCCGCGGATGCGAAGGCGGGTCGCTCCCGCGCGCTCGAGTTGTTCCCCGAGCTCGAGAAGCGCCTCGGCAATCAGGCGCGACTGCTCTCCGGCGGCGAGCAGCAGATGGTCGTCCTCGCCCAGGCTCTTGTCTCGCGCCCCCGCTTCGTCATCATCGACGAGCTTTCGCTGGGGCTGGCTCCGGTTGTCGTCCAGCGCCTCATCCCGACGATCCGTCAGGTCGCCGAGTCGGGCATCGGGGTCCTGCTCATCGAGCAGTTCGCCAGCGTCGCCCTCGGGCTCGCCAAGCGCGCCTACGTCATGGAGGGCGGCCGCATCCAGTACGAGGGGACGGCGACCGAGCTGCGCGAGAACCCGAACCTGCTCCACTCCGCCTACCTGTTGCGCGGGTCGCAGACGGACGGCGTCGCCGCGATCGCCCCGCCCCTGGGGCCACCGGTGTGAGCGTGGCCGCGCTCGAGCATGTGCTCGTGCTGAGCGACGACATCGCGGCCACGCGCGACTTCTATCGCCGGGCCGTCGGCCTCACCGTGGGCGACCGCCCGCCGCTGCCCTTCCCCGGCTTCTGGCTCTACGCGGGCAGCACGCCCTGCGTGCACGTCGCCGAGCGTGCCGCGTATCTCGCCCACGCCGCGAGGCTCGGGCTCGTCGCGCCCGCCGGCTCGCCTGCGCCGAGCGTCGACCACATCTCCTTCACCGCTGCCGACCACGCAGACGTGCGGGCCCGACTCGAAGCCGCGGGCGTCGAGGCGATCGCGAACGAGGTCGCCGGCGGGACCATGCAGCAGCTCTTCTTCGAGGA
Source organism: uncultured Solirubrobacterales bacterium (assembly GCA_963795525.1). Classification (GTDB taxonomy): domain Bacteria; phylum Actinomycetota; class Thermoleophilia; order Solirubrobacterales; family Solirubrobacteraceae; genus Palsa-465. The sequence goes on along the minus strand of CAWCIA010000002.1, from coordinate 995,004 downwards.
CCCGAATGGCGTGCGCCTCGAGATCAACGTCAAGCCGGTGGCGGGCGCCACCGGCTAGCGGTGGGGGCGTGAGCTGATGCGCGCGGTGGTCACCGAGGGCGTCGATGCCGTGTCCGTGCGCGAACGGCCTGACCCGGTCCCCCCGGGCCATGGGCAGGTGACCGTGCATCCCGAGGCCGTCGGCATCTGCGGCTCGGACTTCCACTTCCTTTCCGGTGAGCTCTCGGAGGCGGCGGGCGGCCACCGCTTCCCGCGCGTGCAGGGGCACGAGGTCGCGGCCACGGTGACCGAGGTCGGCCCCGGGTGCCGCGCCGAGCTCCGCGCCGGCCAGCGAGTCGCGCTCTACCCCGTGCGCTCGTGCGGCACGTGCTACCCGTGCAGCGTCGGGCGCCCCAACACGTGCGACAACTTCGAGCTCATCGGCATCCATGTCGATGGCGGCCTGCAGGAGCGCCTGACGGTCGACGAGGCGCAGGCCTTCCCGATCGAGAGCCCGTCGAGCGCCGTGGCCGCCCTGACCGAACCCGTCTCGATCGCGGTCCGCGCGATCAACCGGTCCGAGCTCGAGGCGGGCGAGCGCATCGTCATCCTCGGGGCGGGGCCGATCGGGCAGACCGCGCTCGTCGTCGCGCGCGAGCGGGGCGCCGAGGTGCTCATCGTCGACCTCCAGGAACGGCGGCTGGCCCTCAGCCGCGAGCTCGGGGCCGACACGCTGTGCTGGGAGCACGCCGACGAGGTGGTCCGGCGAGCCCGGGACTGGGCGGGCGGGGGTGGACCGCCCGTGGCGCTCGACGCCACCGGAGCCCCGGCCGCCGTCCGCGCCATGGTCGACATGGTCTGCTCGGCCGGGCGAGCCATCCAGGTCGGCATGTCGAGCGCCGAGGTCTCGATCCGGATCGGCAGCCTGACCGAGAAGGAGATCGACGTGCGCGGCGTGTGTACGTGCGGCGGCGGCGATTTCGCCGAGGCCGTCGCCGTCGTGCAGCGCAACCCGGGCCTGCTCGGGCGCCTGATCAGCCACGAGTTCGGCCTCGACGAGGGCCCCGACGCGCTGCGCTTCGCCATGACCAATCCCGACGCGGTGATGAAGGTGATGATCCACGGTGAGTGAACGCTCTGAGCAGGTCTTCGACTACGTGATCGTGGGAGCGGGCTCGGCGGGGTGCGTCCTGGCCGCGCGCCTGAGCGAGGACCCGGACGTGCGCGTCGCGCTGCTCGAGGCGGGCGCGGCTGACACCCAGCCCGAGATCCACATCCCGGCGGCCTTTCCCGCGCTCTTCAAGTCTTCGCTCGACTGGGACCTGCTCGGCGAGCCCGAGCCCGGTCTCGGCGGCCGCCGGCTCTATCTGCCGCGTGGCCGCATGCTGGGCGGCTGCAGCTCGATCAACGCGATGATCTACATCCGGGGCAACCGCGCCGACTATGACGGCTGGGCGGCCAGTGGCGCCGCCGGCTGGAGCTACGACGACGTCCTCCCCTACTTCAAGCGCGCGGAGGACAACGAGCGCGGCGAGGACCCCTTCCACGGCGTTGGCGGCCCGATGACGGTCAGCGACGGCCGCTCCTTGCACCCGCTCGTGGACACGATGCTCGAGGCCGCGCGCCAGGCCGGCCACGAGCACAACCCCGACTTCAACGGGGCTCGCCAGGAGGGGGTTGGCCGCTTCCAGCTCACGCAGCGTGACGGCCTGCGCTGCAGCACGGCCGACGCCTACATCAACCCCGCGCGGACCCGGCCGAATCTCGAGATCGTCGAGCGGGCGATGGCCCTGCGCGTCCTCTTTGAAGGCAAGCGAGCGATCGGTGTCGAGATCGCTCGCGACGGACAGGTGCTCGAGCTCAGGGCGCAGCGCGAGGTCATCCTCAGCGCCGGTGCCTATCAGTCGCCGGTCCTGCTCATGCTCTCGGGCATCGGCCCCGAGGACCAGCTCGCGCCCTTCGGCATCGCGATCCGAGAGGCGCTGCCCGTCGGCGAGGGACTCCAGGACCACTGCATGGCTCAGCTGAACTACCTGACCGACGAGCTCTCGCTGTTCATGTGCGCCGCCGATCCCCGGAACTTCGCGCTGCTCGAGTCCGAGGGCCGGGGTCCGTTGACCTCGAACATCCCCGAGGCCGGCGCGTTCTTCCGGACCCGGCCCGGCCTCGACGCGCCCGACATCGAGTTTCACTTCGCCCCCTCGATGTTCTTCGACGAGGGCCTCACCGCCCCTGCCGACCACGGCTACTGCTTCGGCCCGGTCGTCATCCAGCCCACGAGTCGAGGCCGGGTCATGCTGCGCGCGCCGCTGCCGGATTCCAAGCCCCGGGTGTTGTGCAACTTCCTCACGACGCCCGAGGATCGGGCGAGCATGCTCGCGGGCATGCGCCTCGCACTCGAGATCGCGGCCCAGGAGCCACTGCACGCCGTCGAGCGCGGGCCCTTCAGCGTCCCGGACTCCGATTCCGATGCCGATCTCCTGGCCTTCGCCGAGCGCGCCAGCCAGAGCGTGTACCACCCGACCTCCACGTGCGCGATGGGGGCGGTCGTCGACAGCGAGCTGCGGGTCAACGGCTTCGACGCCCTGCGCGTGATCGACGCCTCGGTGATGCCGCGGATCACCCGCGGGAACACGAATGCGCCGACGATCATGATCGCTGAGCGTGCCGCCGACCTCCTGCGCGCCACGACTACTGCCCGGGCCACGGCGGGCGTCGCCTGAGCACGAACGATGGTTGCGCCACGATTCGAGATCCTGCCGCTGGGACGCGGGGAGGAGGAAGCCGCCCGCCTCCCCGAGGCCGCCGCGCTGACCGTGACCTGCTCGCCGCGCCACGGCCCGGATCAGGCCGTCGAGGTGGGCGCGCGTCTGCAGGCCCTCGGCCACACGGTCACCGTGCACATCGCCGCCCGAATGGTCCGGGACTCCGCCCACGCCGAGGCGCTCCTGCACAGCCTGACCGCGGCCGGGATCGAGGACGCCTTCGTGATCGGTGGCGACACGAAGGTCCCCGTGGGAGAGTTCAGCTCGGCCGGCGAGCTCCTCGATCTGGTTGCGGGCCATCCCGAGCGACCGAGGGCGCTCGGGATCGCCGCCTATCCCGAGGGGCATCCCCTGATCGACGACGGCGCGCTGCGCGGCGCGCTCGCCCGCAAGTCCGCTCTGGCGGACTACGTGGTCACGCAGATGTGCTTCGACGCCGGCGTCATGCTCGACTGGCTCCGCCAGGCCCGGCGTGACGGGCTCCGCCTGCCGGTCATGCTCGGGCTCCCCGGCGAGGCCGATCGCCGCAGGTTGCTCGAGGTCTCGATGAAGATCGGCGTCGGTCCGTCGCTGAGCTTCCTGCGCAAGCAGCGCGGCCTGCGCCAGCTTCTCACCCGGGCCTCGTCCGCAGACCGGCTGTTCGACGCGCTGGTGCCGGCGCTCGACGACGCCGAGCTCGGGATCACGGGCTTTCACTACTTCACCTTCAATCAGCTCGTCGACACCTGGTCCTTCGACCGCCAGAAGCGCGAGAGCTGGAAGCTGGTCGTGGGGTCATGACATGACCCCGGAGAACGAGCGGCCGACCCGGCCGAGAGAAGGAAGGAATTCATGACCCCCAGGAACCTCCAGGACGTCCTTGACGCGGCGGGCGACACCGTCGCGCTGCTGCGCAACTCTCAGATCGGGGCCTACATCTACCCGGTCGTGCCCTACGAGTTCTCGAACTGGCGTCGCGAGCAGCGCGCCTGGCGCGACACCGCGGTCCTCTACGACCAGTCCCACCACATGGTCAACCTGTTCCTCCGCGGCCCCGGGGCGATCAAGCTCATCTCCGACTCAGGCATCAACAGCGTGGCCAACTTCCCGGTCGACATGGCCAAGCAGTTCGTGCCCACGACCCCGGCGGGTCACGTCATCGGCGACGGCATCCTCTTCCACCTCGCCGAGGAGGAGTTCGTCTGGGTCGGGCGCAACCCGGCGGCGAACTGGCTGCAGTACCGGGCGCAGACGGGCGGCTATGACGTTGAGGTGGAGTACGACAACCGGTCACCCTCGCGCCCCTACGGCCACGCGGTCACGCGGACGTTCTGGCGTTTCCAGATCCAGGGCCCGAATGCCTGGCAGGTGATCGAGAAGGTCAATGGCGGCCCGGTCGAGCAGCTGAAGTTCTTCCGCATGGCCCACATGAACGTCGCCGGCGAGCAGGTGCGCACGCTGCGCCACGGCATGGCCGGCGCTCCCGGTCTGGAGCTCTGGGGGCCGTACGAGACCTACGAGAAGGTCCGCGAGGCGATCCTCGAGGCCGGTCGTGAGTTCGGGCTCGAGATGTGCGGCGCGCGCGCCTACGCGTCCAACGCGCTCGAATCGGGGTGGATCCCCTCGCCGTTGCCGGGCATCTACACCGGCGAGGAGCTCCGCGGCTACCGCGAGTGGCTTGGGGCCGACAGCTACGAGGCCAACAACGCGCTCGCCGGCAGCTTCGTCGGGGGGACGATCGAGGACTACTACCTCAACCCGTGGGAGCTCGGCTACGGCCCGTTCGTCAAGTTCGACCACGACTTCATCGGTCGTGACGCGCTCGAGGCGATCGACGCCGACTCCCAGCGCCACAAGGTCACGCTGGCCTGGCACCCAGAGGACGTGGCCGCGATCTTCTCCTCGCTGCTGGACATCGACGAGGATCCATACCAGTTCTTCGATCTTCCGATCGCCAACTACGGCGCGTCGAACTTCGACTCGGTCCTCGACGGGGACGGCCGCGTCGTCGGCTTCTCCATGTTCACCGGGTACAGCTACAACGAGCGTCGCGCGCTCTCACTCGCCACGATCGATCCTGAGGTCGAGATCGGCAGCGAGGTCCGCGTCGTGTGGGGCGAGCCCGACGGAGGCACGCGCAAGTCGACCGTCGAGCGTCATCGCCAGATCGAGGTCCGGGCCATCGTCAGCCCCGCGCCCTACGCCGAGACGGCGCGGCGCGAGTACGCGGAGGGGTGGCGGACGGCCACGGGACGCTGACGAGCCGTCGCCTCAGAGCGCGTGCGGATCGCCGAGCGCACCGCCGTTGAGCCACTCACGCCCTCGGGCGTAGAGCCGCTCGACGGCGGGCCCGGTGAGCTGGGGCATGTCGAGCTTGACCTCGAAGCCCAGGCGGCGCTGGAGGTAGGCGAGATGGCGGTATCCGGCGGGCAGCGCGGCGAGCTCAGCCTCATCGAGCGTCAGCCGGGCCGCCGGATCGACCGGATCGATCCGGTCCTTCTCGTAGATCGGCTGGCGCAGGACGATCCCCCACCGGGCCTCGCGGGCTTCGAGGAAGTCGTAGAAGCGCCCGGTGCAGACGACATCACAGAGGATTCCGTCGAGCTCGCCGCGCTGGGAGATCGTCATCTTCGTCTGGGCGACCGCCCGCGTCCCGGCGAGGTCGATCGTGGTGCCGCCGAGGAAGTGCAGGATGCTCACGCCTCGCTCGAACCCGGTCCGGCTCGCGCGGATGAAGTCCTCCGCCGAGCCCTGCTTCCAGGTCGCCATCATCACCGCGTCGGGATGCCACACGGTTGCGAAGCGCTCCCAGTCGCCGGCGTCACGCCACAGCGCCCAGTTCTCGATCAGCTCGCGGATGCTCTGGCGATCGCCCATGGTGCGGGAAGCCTCCCGCGGTGTGCGCACACGCGCAAGAGCACTTGCCGACAAGCGCACGGCGCCTTGCTCGCGGGCGCGGGCAGGCGTAGCGTCGCACCGTCGCATCCGGAGGGACGATGAACGTGTTGGACGAGTCAGGCGCCGCCGATGTGCGCGCGTTGTGCGAGGTCATCGTGCCCGGGTCCGCGCGCGTGTGGCCCGAGGTGTACATCGATGCGCTGCTGGGGCGGATGCCGCCGGGAGACCGCGAGGTCGCCCTCGCCGCCCTCGCCGCGCTCGCCGCGCTCGCTCCGGACTCGCCAGGTGGAGCCGCGGCGCTCGCGCGCCACGCCGGGACCCCCGAGTTCATGCTCGTGCGCGCCCTCGCCTGTGAGGCTTTCTACAGCGACTTCGTCGCGCCCGGGGCGCCGGGTCCGGGCGCGTGGGAGGAGATCGACTTCCGCCCCCCGCTCGCCGCCCGCCTGCAGAAGGACTGGTCCTACCTGGGAATCGGCAGATGAGCGCGCGCTTCGACGTCATCGTCGTCGGTTCGGGGGCCGGGGGCGGCGTGATCGCCGGCGAGCTGGCCGAGCGCGGCCGCCGCGTGCTCCTGCTCGAGGCGGGGCCGCACAAGACGGCCGCCGACTACATGCGCTGGGAGGCACGCGCCACCCACGAGCTCTGGTGGCCGCCCGTGTTCGCCGAACCGGCCGACGGGCCGGGGCCGCCGCTGATCGTCTTTCGCGGACGCTCGGTGGGCGGGACGACCGCGATCAACACGAAGGTGGCGCTGCGACCCGACGGCGAGGACTACGCGAAGTGGCACGCGGCGAGCGGACTCCTCGGTGCCGGGGGAGCGCCCTTCGGCGAGGCCGACCTCGGGTCGTACTTCGACCGGGTGGAGCGCCGCCTCGGGGTCCGCGAGCGCTCCGACTGGCAGCAGTGCGTCCACACGGTCGTGCCCGGGTTCGCCGCGCTCGGGGCCGAGCTCGAGCCGGTCATGTCGTACACGGATGCGAACTGCATGCGCTGCGGCTCGTGTCTCCAGGGCTGCCCGACGAACGCCGGCAAGTCGACGCAGAACACCTTCATCCATCCTCCCTGGGCGCGCGGTGCGCTCGCCCTGCAGCCAGACTGCACGGTCACCCGAGTGGTGATCGACGACCACGGGCGCGGGCCGGAGGCGACGGGCGTGGAATGGGCCGGGCCGGAGGGCGCGGCGGGCGCCGCGGAGGCCGATGTCGTCGTCGTGGCCGCGGGCGCGTTGGCCACGCCACTGCTGCTCCTGCGCTCCGGGACACGCGAGGCCGCAGGCGACTCGGCGAGCAGCGCGCTCATCGGCCAGCACATCGGCTTTCACCCGGCGCGCCTCGTCGAGGGCCTCTTCGACGAGATCCAGGACGCGCACATGGTCTATCCGATCACCGCCCATTGCATGAAGTACCGCCGCGATGCTGACGGCGGCTTCGTCGTCGAGGCTTCGACCGTTCAGGATCCGATCGCCTTCTCGACCGCTCTGTGCGATGAGCAGGGCGTGCCGCTATGGGGCGAGGATCTCGTCACGGCGCTGCGCCGCTACCGCTACTTCACCGGGCTGCTGACCATGGTCAACGACGAGAACCACGGGACGGCGTGGGTCGACGAGGCCGGCCGCGACCGCTTCTCCTACGCGTGGAGCGCGACCGAGCGCGAACGCAACGAGCGCTCGCTTGCCTTCGCCCGCGACGTCCTTCTGGCCGCAGGTGCTCGGCGCGTCTTCCACACCGACGTGCTCAGCACGCACGTGCAGGGCGGCTGCCGCATGGGGAGCGACCCCACGCGTTCGGTCGTCGACGCGCATGGGGAGTCACACGACGTGCGCCGGCTGTTCGTCGGCGACAGCTCGGTGATGCCGCGCACGCCGGCCGTCAACCCGTCGCTGACCATCATGGCCCTTGCGGCGCGACTCGCGGACTACCTGGCCACGGGCGAGCACGGGTACTTCCGCGAGGCGGCGGCGCTGGCCGCCTGAGCCCGTGGCCACATCGGTCACACCCGCCGACCTCGGCCTGCTCGAGGCCAGCGTGGAGCTGAGCGCCGGTCGGCTCTCGGCGCGCGAGCTCACCGAGGCGTGCCTCCAGCGCATCGAAGAGCGCAACGGCGGCCCGCCCACGCGCGACGGCGGACCCGGGCAGATCAACGCGTGGGTGCGGGTGTATCCCGAAGTGGCCCGGGCCCAGGCGGCGGAGGCCGACCGCCGCCGCCGGGTCGAGGGGGCGGCGGCGCCGGCGCTGTGCGGCATCCCCCTCGCCGTCAAGGACCTCTACGCCGTGCGCGGACTCCCGCTCACCGCCTCCAGCGCGGTGCTCGAAGGGCACATCGCCGACCACGACGCCGTCGTCTGGTCCCGCCTGCACGCCAGCGGCCTCGTGCTCCTCGGCCACACCCACACCCACGAGTTCGCGGCCGGCGGCACGACCGACCAGGTCGGCAACCCGTGGGCCCTCGAGCGCACGGTTGGCGGCTCGAGCGGAGGCTCGGCCGCCGCGGTCGCGGCCGCCATGGCGCCCGCCGCGCTCGGAAGCGACACGTGCGGATCGCTGCGCATCCCCTCGGCCTGCTGCGGCACGAGCACGATCAAGCCGACCCGCGGGCGCCTGCCCCTCGACGGCGTCATCCCCCTGGCCTACACGCTCGACCATCCCGGGCCGATCGCCCGGTCGGTCGCCGACTCCAGTGCCCTCCTCACGGCCATGGCCGGCGCCGCACCGACGTCGCTGCCGTTGCGGCCGTTGCGGCCGCGACCCGGTGCGCGGCCGCTCGCCGGGCTGCGCATCGCAGTCAGCCAGCGCGTGCACGAGCTCGAGATCGAGGCCGAGGTCCGGACCGGGTTCGAGCGCGCGCTCGAGGCATGCGAGGAGCTCGGGGCCGCGCTCGTCACGCCACGTCCGCCGGTCATGCTCGATTGGAACGATCTCACCGTCGTCCTCCTCAGCGAGGCCTGGGCGTATCACCGCCGCCACCGCACGCTTCACCATCGCTACCGCCCGGCCATCGCCGAGTTCGTCGAGGCCGCGAGTGGCTTCACCGATGCGCAGGCTTACATCGCCGCCCAGCAACGCCGGGCGCGCCTGACCGCCGCCTGGGAGGAATGGCTGCTCGCGCACGCCGACCTCCTCATCGAGCCCACCCTCCCGGTCACCCCGGGCGTGCGCGGCGAGGGCTATGAGCGCGGGCATGCGGGCGGAGCGGGCGATCCGATGATCGCCTTCACCGCGCTGTGGGACATGACCGGCATGCCCGTCGTCGCCTTCCCCGTGACACCGTTCGTCGGCGTCTCGCTCGTGGCTCCGGCTGATCGCGAGGCGGTCGCGATCCAGGCCGCGATCGACCTCCAGGCGGGGCCGCTCCCGCCGCCGCGGCTCGGCGGCTGAGCGCCGGGCCTTACGGCACGACGGCGATGATGGGGGCGTCGGACTTGGTCATGAGGCGGCGGCCGAGCGCGCCGGCGATGTGGTGGCGGGCCTTCATCGAGCGGCCCACCGCGATGACGTCGGCGTCGAGCTCCTCGGCGACCATGCGCAGAGCGCACATCGCGTCACCGCGCGCGTGGATGAACGCGAGCTCGGTGTCGAGGTCGGCCGCGCGCGCCTTGACCTCGGCCCACAACCGCGCCGCCTTCTCGGCCGCGACCTGATCGTCCGCCGCGGGATCGCAGATGGCGAAGCCGAGCATGGCGGCGAAGATCCACGCCGGGCCACCGCCGGGGACCGCGGGCGGGCTGACGTAGACAGCCACGGCGCGCCCGCCCAACCTCTTCGCCTCGCCACAACCCCAGTAGAAGGCGTTCCACGACGTGTCGGAGCCGTCGAGTCCGATGACCACGGCCGCGGTGCGACGGCCCCGGCCGCTCACGCCGGGGTCAGTTGACCGGGGCGAAGGCGGTGTCGGCTGGGAGGACAGACTCATCGGCGACGAGTGGGTAGCGCGAGGGAGGCGCCGAGGCGGGGACGAGCATCCCGATCCTGCTGGCGTGCGAGTCCATGACTTGCTTATATTACCAGCTAATGGATCTGTGGCGCGCGGGCGTATGTGTCGCGCGGGCGTATCACCGGCGCGCGCGCCCGGTACGGTTGGGACGTCTTTTGCTCCATGCGGTAAAGATCTCCCGGTCGCCCGCGGCCCTCGGCGACGCCCTCACGGCCGCCGTCTCTGCCTGGGGGCTCACGCTCGGCGACCCCTACCCCGCCGACGAGTGCGCCTGGGTTGCGCCGGCCCGCGGTCCGGGCGGGGAGGAGCTCGTGCTCAAGGTCGCCCGGCGCCAGTTCGAGGCCGAGCACGAGGCCGACGGGTTGCGCTTCTGGGACGGCGACGGCGCGGTTCGCTGCCTCGCCGAGCGGCGGCTCGCGGACGCGACCGCGCTCCTGCTCGAGCGCTGCGCCCCGGGGACCCCGCTGCGCGACGTGCTGCCCGAACCCGCGCAGGACGTGGTCATCGCCGGGCTCCTGCGCCGCCTGTGGGCGCGCCCGCTGCCCGGCGATCACCCCTTCCGTCGGCTCGAGACGATGTGCGATGCCTGGGCGGACGCCTTCGAGGCCGACCTCGCCCGCGACGGGCGCGGCCTCGACCCGGGACTCGCCCGCGCCAGCGCCGAGGCGCTCCGCGCGCTGCCCCGCTCGTCCGAGCGGCACGTGCTCCTCGCCACCGATCTCCACGCCGGCAACGTGCTTGCCGCGACCCGCGAGCCGTGGCTCGCCATCGACCCCAAGCCGTTCGTCGGCGATCCCGCCTACGACGCCGTCCAGCACCTCCTCAACTGTGAGGTCCGGCTCGCCTCCGATCCGCGCGGCCTCGCCCGCCGCATGGCCGGGCTCCTGCGCCTCGACCCCGAGCGCGTCCGGCTCTGGCTGTTCGCGCGCTGCGCGCAGGAGGGGCTGCAGGACGCAGCCATGCGCGAGCCCGCCCGCCGGCTGGCGCCCTGAGGCGCGGCTCAGCGCATCGTGCCCATCATGGCCGCCGCGTGCCTGCTCGGCACGACGAGGCCGGGCACATCGTGCGGCGCGAGAAGCAATGCGATGGCGAGCCCGGCGAGCACGATCGCCGTCGCGGTGACGGCGGCGCGCCGCCACGGCGCCATCTTCTCGAGGGCCACGAGCGCGGCCACGACGGCCATCCACGTGAGGCTCATCACGCCGAGGGCGAAGAGCGCGGCCATGACCGCCCACGAGCAGGCCAGGCACCATCCGCCGGAGCGCACCCCGAGGCGGAGTGCCCCGAAGCGGCCGTCGTGCCACGAGCGGCCGAGCGCGGCGACCGGGCCTCGGCAGGCCGTCAGCGAGGCCCGCTTCAGCGGGGACCACTGATAGACGACGGCAAGCACGAGCACACCCGCGGACACCCACCGGCCGGCGTCCTCCCACGCGAGCGCGCCGCCGACGAGGCTCTTCCCGGCCTCGAAGAGCCCGTAGGCCGCGAGCCCCGCGACGCCCCACACCAGCAGGTAGCCGGCGGCGAAGAGGAGCGGGCGGACCGGATCGCGCGCGCGCGCCATCGCCGAGTAGGCGGCCGTCGTGGGCGCGAACGACGGCAGCATCATCGCCGCCATCATCACCGCCCACGACACGGCGAACCAGCCGAAGCCGCCGAGCGGGGTGCCGGGACCGGCGTCCATCCCGGACATGCGCCGGGACGTCGCCCACCAGGCAAGCGCCGCGAGGGCAAGAAGCGCCGCGGCCACGAGCGGGCGCTGGCGGATCGCCGCGACCGGGGTGCCACGCGAGGTCACCTCAGATTGATCCACTCGATGCCCTGAGACGAGCACGACTCGATGTGGTACACGCTCGCGGCCTCGGCGTCTAGGGCGTCGCTTGCGTGCGCCGCCTCGTCGCCAACTTGGCCCCCGGGCGTAGACTGGTTTCCGGACCTGACTCGAGGTCGTGCGCACATCCTCGACATGGGGGGAAGTCGATGCAGATCGCCATCGTCGGAGCCGGCCGGATCGGCGGCAACATCGCGCGGCGCATGGTCGCCGCCGGACACTCGGTGAGCGTCAGCTTCGCGCGGGATGCGACGGCGCTTGCGCGGCTCGCCGACGAGATCGGCGCGACCGCGGCGACACCGTCCGACGCCGTGGCCGGAGCGGATGTCGTCGTCATCAGCGTCCCCTGGGCTGCGCTCCCTGACGCGCTCGAGCAGGTCGGCCCACTGACGGGCAAGATCGTCGTGGACACGACCAACCAGTTCGGCTCGGGCCCCATGCCGGCCGCGGGTGAGACGGCGGCGGCGTTCAACGCGCAGCGGATGCCCGGCGCCCGTTACACCAAGTCCTTCAACACCCTCACCTCCGCGTTCCAGGTCCAGACGGCAGATCGCCTCGACGAGGAGAAGGTGGTGCAGTGGCTGTGCGGCGACGACGCCGAGGCGAAGGATGTGGTCGCCGGCCTGATCCGCGACGCGGGCTACGTGCCCGTTGACCTCGGCCCTACGGCCGAGTGCGCGGTCATGGAGGCGCCACGGCGAGATGGCGCGGTGTACGGGGAGGAGTACCGGCTGCCCGAGGCCGAACAGGTCCTCGCCGCAGTGCGGGCCGGCCGCTCGATTCCGCCGACGCCTGCCTACGCCTGAGGAGAGGCACCGGCCCCGCCGCCGTACGGCAGGCGCGCGTTCACCGGCCGGTCGCCTTCGATCCCGGCAGAAGCCCGGACGTATGAGGTCCGGCCGCCATTTAGCCGGCCTCCAGAGGGGGTATGCGAGTATGGAACGAATGATCCGGAGGTGTTTATGACCAAGCCGCTCGCACTGCTATCGGAACACGGACAGAGCCCGTGGATCGACTATCTCTCCCGTCCCTTCCTGGAGGGGGGCGAGCTCGCCGACCTCGTGCGGGACGGGATCGTGGGGGTGACCTCGAATCCGACGATCTTCCAGGGCGCCATCGCCGAGGGCGAGGCCTACGACGAGCAACTGCGTGAGGTGTTGCGCAGCGAGCGCGATCCCAAGGAAGTGTTCCTCGCCCTCGCGCGCGAGGACATCCGCGAGGCGTGCGATGTGCTCCGCGAGGTGTTCGATCGCGGAGAACGGACGCGCGACGGCTGGGTGTCGCTCGAGGTCGACCCGAACCTGGCCTATGACAGCCAGGGCACGCTCGCCGAGGCCAAGCGCCTACACGCGATGATCGACCGCCCGAACCTCTTCGTGAAGATCCCCGGCACGGAGCCCGGGCTGAGCGCCATCGAAGAGGCGATCGCCGCGGGGATCCCCATCAACGTCACCTTGCTGTTCTCGCTCCAGCGCCATCGCGAAGCGGCCGAGGCATACCTGCGCGGGCTACGCCGGCTCAGCGACGCCGGCGGGGACCTGCGCTCCGTCGCCTCCGTCGCCTCGTTCTTCGTCTCCCGCGTCGACACCGAGGCCGACAAGCGGCTCGATCAGACGAGTGGGTACGACGATCTGAAGGGCACGCTGGCCATCGCCAACGCCAAGCTCGCCTACCAGACCTATAAGGAGCTGTTCAGCGGCTCCGGCTGGGAGGAGCTCGAGGCGGCCGGCGCCTCGCCCCAGCGCTGCCTGTGGGCATCGACCTCGACGAAGAACCCGGCCTATCGAGACGTCCTCTACGTCGAGGAGCTCATCGGCCGGGACACCGTCAACACCATGCCGCGGGAGACGATCGAGGCCTTCCAGGACCACGGCGGCGTCGAGGACACGCTGGAGCGTGACCTCGAAGGCGCCCGGCGCACCCTCGATCGGTTCGCCGAGGCGGGCATCGCCTACGACGACGTCGTCGAGGTGCTCGAACGCGAGGGCGTGCAGAAGTTCGCCGACAGCTTCAAGCAGTTGTTCGACGGCATCGCGGAGAAGCGCGATCAGCTCGTCCCGGCCTGACGTTCACGCCGGCACAGACGCGAGCTGCCGATCATGGTGGCGGTGGCTCGCGATCGCGGCGGCGAACGCCTTCGTGAACTGATCGAGCTGGCCGTCCTCCGGCGCTGCGAGGGTGATCACGCCCGACTCCGCGACGAGCCCGTTGTCGGACAGGCGGGCGTCGCTCAGGGGCGCGTCGCGGAGCAGCTGCACACCGTCCCCGAGAGCCGCGAGCGGCTTGCCGTGTTTGTAGGCCTCGGCCACGTAGCGAACCGCGGCGCCAATCCCGCGGAGCGCCTGGACGCTGTCCGAGCCGCCCGCCACCATGACGCCGTCGTACAGCACCGAGGCCATGGTGAGAAGGGGACGGTCAACCTCGACGCCGCCCTCGAGCCTGCCGCCATGAGGCCCCAGCACCTCAGCGATGGCGCCCTGGGAGCGAAGCCCCTCGACGACGTGCCGGAGCTGGTCGCCATCCACCCCGTCGGCCGCCAGCACCGCAACCTTCCGCGTCGCGACGCTCTCGGGCTGCTGCGCCTGTGAGAGCGCCGGCGAGGTGCGGCCGTGGTTGGCCTCGCCCTCGGCCGGTTGTGGCAGGCCGAGGTTGTCCGCGACTTGGGCGGCGAGCTCGTGGTCGACGTGCGCCAGGTTGGCCAGCATCCGCTCACGGATGTACGGGCGCTCGACCTTCCCGAGCTCGAACGAGAACGCCTCGACGATGTGCTCCTGCTCCCACTCGCTCATGGAGTTCCAGAACAACGTCGCCTGGCTGTAGAAGTCCTTGAAGCTCTCCGAGCGGCGGCGGATCTTGGCTCCATCGACGCGCTCGGCGTAGTGGCGGTAGGCGCCCTCCTCGGCGGAAGCGAGCGCGGGGCACCCCCCGGCGATCGAGTTGGGGTGATAGGAGACGGGGGAGACGTCGATCCGGTGCTGGCCGTACCCGTCGCGCTGGTGATGGTGGACCTGTGAGACCGGGCGGTTGACCGGCAGCTGGGCGAAGTTGGGGCCGCCCAAACGGATCAGCTGGGTGTCGAGATAGGAGAAATTGCGCGCCTGCAGCAGCGGGTCGTTGGTGAAGTCGATACCGGGTACGACGTTCGCCGTATGGAACGCCACCTGCTCGGTCTCGGCGAAGAAGTTGTCCGGGTTGCGATCGAGCTTCATGCGCCCGATGACCCGCAGCGGGACCTCTTCCTCCGGAATGATCTTCGTCGCGTCGAGAAGGTCGAAGTCGAAGTCGTGCTCGCGTTCCTCGGGCACGAGTTGCACGGCCAGGTCGTACTCCGGCCCATTACCTGACTCGATCGCCTCCCACAGGTCGCGGCGATTGAAATCGGGGTCGGCGCCGGCGATCTTCTGGGTCTCGTCCCAGACGAGCGAGTGGGTGCCGAGAACAGGACGCCAGTGGAACTTGACGAACGTGCCCTTGCCCTCCGCGTTGACGAAGCGGAAGGTGTGGACCCCGAAGCCCTGCATCATGCGATAGCTCCGCGGCAGAGCCCGGTCGGACATGAGCCACATGAGCATGTGCGTCGTCTCGGGCTGCAGGGAGACGAAGTCCCAGAGCGTGTCGTGGGCCGAGGAGGCCTGGGGGATCTCGTTCTGGGGCTCGGGCTTCACGGCATGGACGAAGTCGGGGAACTTGATGCCGTCCTGGATGAAGAAGACCGGCATGTTGTTGCCGACGAGGTCGTAGTTGCCCTCGCGCGTGTAGAACTTCGTCGCGAATCCGCGGACGTCGCGCACGGTGTCGGCCGAGCCGCGCGAGCCGGCGACGGTCGAGAAGCGCACGAAGACCGGCGTCGCGCGGCCGGCCTGCGTCAGAAAGTCCGCCCGGGTCACCTCCGCCAGCGATTCCGTGCATATGAAGGTCCCGTAGGCCCCGGCGCCGCGCGCATGGACGACGCGTTCGGGGATCCGCTCGTGGTCGAAGCGTGTGAGCTTCTCGCGGAAATGGAAGTCCTCGATCAGCGTGGGCCCGCGGTCTCCCGCCGAGAGCGAGTCGTCCGTGTGCTCGACGCGGACCCCCTGATCGGTGGTCAGCTCGTGGCCTTCGTGGCCGACACGGTCGCGCTGCAGATCGTTCGTCTTCGGATTCTCCTCGGGCACGATCGTCTTCCCCCTGGGTCGCGGAATGTCCGCCTGGCTTACCCGTGCGGGCGGGAAATCAACGTGGTGCGTCGAGCACGCGGACGCCAACGGCCTCGGTGATGCGTCCGCTTCTGCCGCCGAGTCGTTAGTCCGTCGACGTCACGGGTAACCGAGCGGTTGTGAAGAAGATCCTCGAGTTGCTCCTCTGCATCCTGCACCCGATTGCCGTCGTGCTGATCTGGGTCAACCTGCTCGGCCGGTCCGATCTCGGCGCGATCCCCAAGCTCACGTGGGGGATCGCGGCGATCGTTCCGTTCGTGCCATTCGTCTACGTCCTCACCGGGAACGACTTCATCTAGTGCTCCGGACGGAAGGACAGGCGCTCGTCTGAATCGGGCTCGGTGTGCGGTACGTCCGGAAGCTCCCGCCGCAGCTCGCGGATGCTCGGTAGGAGCGCAAGCGCCGGAAGGACGGGAAGCCAAAAGGTCACGAGCCGATACATGAAGACGCCGAGGAGGGCAGGAGAGAGTGGGATGCCCACGGCCCGCAGCGCGAGGGCCATCCCAGCCTCGACGCCGCCGGCACCGCCGACGGGAAGCGGGAGCAGGCTGATCACGAAGCTCGAGGCGTAGGCGAGGGCCAGCGGGATCACGCTTGGGCTGACGCCGAATGTCCGAAGACCGGCGTAGAGGATGAGCATGTTCCCGGCCCAGTAGAGCGGATAGCCGATCGCGGCGCCGTGGTAGCGAACCGGATGGGCGAGGAGATGCCGGACCAGGATCACACCGCCCACCGCGTCCGCCAGAGCCACACGCGCTCGTCGATGCCCGGTGACGAGCAGCCGCTTCAGCCGGCCGTCGTCCTCCCTGGGAGGCGAGATGGTCGGATCGGTGAAACGCCGCACGCGCACGGGAGCGGTGAACCACATCGCGGCAAGCACGCAGGCCGGAACGACCGTGAGCCAGGCCAGCGCCATAGCCAGCGGAACGTGCGCGCCCGTGATCAGCCCAAGGGCCGCGGCGGCGCAGGCATATGCGGAGAGGACCGTCCACTCGAGCGTGCCCAGGGCCAGCACCCGCCGCGCCGCCGTGTGGGGTTCCAGGCCAGCGCGCCGCAAGGCCCAGAAATCGACGGTGAGCCCGCCGACGCTGGCCCCGAGCACCGAGGCCCCGGTGCCGAAGATCACCACGCGCGCGGTTGTCCGAAGGCGCAGGCGCGGCCCGCCGCTCGCGCGCGCAGCGTCGCGATAGGCCAGCACGTACCCGACATAGGCGACCAGCTGACCGCCGACACAGACGGGCAGCCAGAACAGGTTGGCCTCGCCGAGACGGGAACGCAGCCGACCGAACTGCGCGACTTGGCCAAGGACCGCGAAGGCCGCCGCGGCGAGCGCGAGCGCAAGCAGTCCGCCGAGGAGTGCCTGGCGTTTGTCGACCGCGGGGGTGTGTTGGGTCCGGAGTTTCACCTGCCGTGTCATGACACGTACAGCCGTTGCCTGTCTGACAACGGCCAGTGAGTGTGCGCCTGGGCAGGGTACGCCAGATACATCACTGCAATCCGACCATGTGGAGGTAAACATGGGCAAGTTAATCGCACCGCTCGGCATCGTCCTAGGCGCTGCTGTGTGGTTCCTGCTGTTCGTCATCCTCGGCGTCGCGCTCGGCACGTCGTTCATCGCCGGTGGCTGCGTCGTCGGCGCCGCGGTCGTCGCGGCGGCGATGATCGGGCTCGGCCCGGTCGTTGACGCTCCGCTCACGGCGAGTGGTCTGCTCTGCGGGATCGCCGCGTTCGTGATCCTCGCGGTGGTGCTCTCCGTTCCTTTGTGGGTCAGCATCGTCGCCGGTCTCGGCGTGATGGGCGTCTACGACATCGTGGCCGCGGCGTCACGGCCTCGCGTCGCCTCGGAGTCGTCCGAGCCCGCCGTGGCGCACGGTCCGAGCTTTGGGCCCTTCACGAGAACCCGAGGCAACGGCCACGACCGCGCGCGAAGTGAAACGCTCGGAGCTCACTGAGCATGCCCGCCGGCCCCCCGTTCCGGGGGGTCGGCCGGGGGCGGCGTGCTGGTTGTCACCACACGAACACCGCTCGTCAGGCGCCTAACGGTGTCGCCGTGGACCGAGCATCGTCGGGTAATCCCGGGGCGGATCCAGTGGATCCGTCACCACTACCCACTCCTTGGAAAGGAGGCTCTGTGATGAGTACAGGTACACAGCCTGTCGGCCACGGCGCGACCAATGGGGCGTCCGCTGAACTCGGCCTCTGGCGCGATCACGCGCGGGTGTTCCTGCAACCGATCGCCGCCCCCTCGATTCTCGGCCTCTACGGTTTCGCGTGTGCGACATTCATGGTCACGGCCCACCAGGTCGGCTGGTTTGGCAGCGCGAGCTCGCCCTTGCTGATCTTCCCGTTCGCTACCGCGGCCGGCGGGATCGCGCAGGGCGCGGCCGCGATCCTGTCGTACAAGGCGCGCGACGGTCTCGCCACCGCAGTCCATGGGATCTGGGCGGCGTTCTGGCTCGGGTACGGCTTCCTCAACTTCATGATCGCGTTGAAGCTGATCCCAGCGCCCGCGCCGCACGCAGCGGTTCCCGAGCTCGGCTATTGGTTCTTCACGCTTGCGGCGGTAACGCTCGTGGGCATGATCGCCTCTCTGGCCGAGAGTCTCGCGCTCACGTCCGTGCTGGCACCGCTGTGGGTGGGCGCTGGACTTCTCGGCGTCTTCTATACCGTCGGAGGGACGGGTTGGGAGAAAGTCGGGGGCTACGTCACGATGGCCTCGGCGTTCACCGCGTTCTACGTCGCGAGCGCGATGATGCTGGCCGGCACATTCGGGCGCGTGATCTTGCCACTGGGCAAGTACCGCAAGGAAGCAAACGTCCCCGGCGGCAGGCACACCTACCCAATCCAGTTCGAGCTTGGTGAACCAGGCGTCAAACAGGGGCAGTAACCCCTCCCCAACCGTTCGACCCGGGTGCGTCGTTCGTCACATGACGTGCACCCGGGTCGTTCGCTTAGCCGACTGCGGGCTGGGCACTCAATCGGCGATGGTTCCCATCTCCCTCCTTGGCCCTCCTCGCTCCGGCGCCACCTCCGGCATCTCCGAGCTGCGCCGCAGTGGCGCCACGTCACAGCCCTGACGTGTCGGCGGCTGGCGAAATCGGGCCGACCCGCCGGGTTCGTATGCTAGGCGTAAAGGCAGAGGCCCCGCCCGGTCCCCCGCCGATGGACTCCCAGATGAAGAGGCTAGGTCGAGAAGCACATGAGCCCGCGTCCGGGGGCGAGACAGCCCCCGCGGGCGCTAGCGTGGTCGTGGAAGCGGTCTCGCACGCCTACGGTGAGGCCGAGGTCCTCCACGATCTCGACCTGGCCGTCGCGCCCGGCGAGCTCCTCGCGCTCGTCGGCCCGTCGGGCTCGGGCAAGAGCACGCTCCTGCACCTCATGGGCAGCCTCGATACCCCGACTCGTGGGCGCATCCTGGTGGACGACGTCGATGTCGGCAGACTGCGGCGTCCGGCCGCGTTCCGGCGCACGACGGTCGGGTTCGTCTTCCAGCAGCACTTTCTCCTGCCTGCCTTGTCCGTGGTGCAGAACGTCGAGCTTCCCATGGCCGCGGCAGGCGTCGCGATGCGCGAGCGGCGGGTGCGGGCCCGTGAACTGCTCGAAGATGTGGGTCTGCTCGGTCGGGACGGGTCGCTGCCCTCCGAGCTTTCCGGGGGAGAACGCCAGCGCGTGGCCGTGGCCCGGGCGCTCTCCAACCGTCCCAAGCTCCTGCTCGCCGACGAGCCCACGGGATCGCTGGATTCCGTGGCCTCCCAACAGATCTGGCGCCTACTCGATCGTCTCCGGCGGCGCGATGGAACGACGGCCATCGTCGCCTCGCACGATCGTCAGGCGGATGCCTTTGCCGACCGGTCGGTCCTGCTTGTCGACGGTCGCCTCAGCGAGCGTGCGCTCGAGCGGGAGGCGGGCGAACCCGCCCCGGGTTGCGAGGAGAGGTGATGACCGCTCTGACCTATGCCCTCAGCAACGTGCGCCACCGCCCGGGCCGAGTCCTGCTCACGGCGCTCGGGATCACGGTGGGGATCGCCACGATCGTCGGGCTCCTGGCCATTTCGGCTGGAGCGACCCAAACCGCCGGCAAGTTCGTGCACCTCGGTCGCTCCGACATGGGCCTGTTTCAACAGAACGCGGCCGACCCGACCACTTCCGTCCTGCCCGAGAACCTGATCTCGACGCTGCGGGGCCAGCGATGGGTCACGGACGCGATGGGGCTCCAGCTCCTCGTGGAGGACATACCGAGCTCCCCGAGCTCGATCGTGTTCGGCGCCCGGCCGAACGGCTTTGAGACCCAGCGAATGGTCTTCCTCCAGGGCCACATGTACACGGGCGGCAACCAGATCGTGCTCGGCGACCAGCTTGCGCCGCACCTCCACGCCGCCGTCGGGCACACCGTCGTCGTCGCGCACCGCCGGATGACCGTCGTCGGCATCTATCACATCGGCATCAGCGAGCAGGACTCGGGAGCGTTCGTCCCCCTGAGCACCGCCGAGGCGATCGCAGGCCATCCCCAGGAGGTCACCTCGATCGTCGTCAAGCTCGCTCCCGGCGTCCGACCCGCGCAGGCCAAGCGCACGATCGAATCGCGCTTTCCCGGGCTCGTCGTGATCACCGACCCCGACGAGGCGCTGCGGGCCGGGGCCAACGGAGAGCTCATCAGCAACATGACGCTCGTCATCGTCGTGCTGGCGCTCGTGATCGGCGGCATCAGCGTAATGAACACGATGTTGCTCTCGGTGATCGAGCGCCGGGCCGAGTTCGCTCTGCTCTCCGCCATCGGGTTCAGCGGCCCCAACGTGGCCAAGCTCGTGCTCACCGAGGAGGTCCTCGTCAGCCTGCTCGGCGCAGCCGCCGGACTCGTGGTCGGAGTCGCCGGTGCCGGCCTCCTCGTGCGCGCCCTCGGCGCGCAGAGCTTCGTCGCACCCGACTTCACCGCCTGGGTCCTGGGTCGCGCACTCCTGATCGGCGTGCTCATCGGGGTCGGCGGCGGTCTCTATCCGGCCTGGCGCGCGGCCCACGTCTCACCCTCGCGAACCCTTGCCCAGCAGTAATCCATCGACATGACTCGCCAGGAGGTCGGCATGCATCCCGTCAGAATCACGTCCCTCGCTGTGGCCCTCTGCCTCGGTCTCGGAATCTTCGTGCCGGTAGCGCGCGCGGACGACGCCGGACTGAAGAAGGCGCTCAAGGCCTACGAGACGAAGCTGACGACCGACATCAGCTACCTCTCGGCCTTCACCAAGCCGAACAAGAGCGCCGTCTCGGGCACGCTCCAGCGGTTGTCGAAGATCACCAAGGACCTTGGGGGGGCGATGCACGCCGCTTCGACCCACCACGCCTCCACCACCGCCGGCGCGAAGGGTCGGACCGAGGTGATCTCCGCTCTGCATGACGCAGGCGCGGCCACGCGTGACGCTCAGGCGAGCGCGCGGGCGGTGCGGGGCGGAAAGCTCGCGCAGGCCAAGCACGAGGCGAAACTCGAACTGAGCGCCATCAACAAGGCGATCCCGCTGTTTGAGGCCGGGGGGCAGCGCCTTCACCTGTTCTCGTAGGCCGACATCACCCTTCAGACATGCACCGTTATCTCGACACCCCGACACCCGCGCGGAGAGCCAGTCGCTCCGGAGCTCGCGGGCTGTCTCTCACCACCGGGGCCGCGGTGATCGCCCTGGCCATCGCCGCCTGCGGCAGCAGCACCAAAGCCAGTTCCACGACCCGCACGACGACTCCGGCCCCGATCTCCACACCCACGACCACGACCCCGACTGCGACCACGGCGGCGAAGAAGACCCACCCCGCCCATGCCAAGGCTGCCGCGCATCCACGCAAGACGACCACCACGACGCATACCCAGGCCTCAACCACGACGCATCCCACGACCACCACCACCCACACGACATCGGCTCCGAAGCCGAAGCCCGCGCCACCCGCCTTCGTGAAGCCGATGAAGGCGACGCTCGTGGGCGAGAATCACGCTCCGATCGCCACGAAGCTGTGGCCGTACACGGTTACCGCGACGGACGCGAACGGAAAAGCGCTATCGGGTCGAGTCGACGTCGAGTTCACATTCAACGGTACGGTGGTCGGCCACGCCACTCCCCCGACCGACCCGCTCACGGACGGCCGGTGGCACGACAATCTAACGTTTCCGCCCGCGGCGGTCGGGGAGCCGATCGTCCTCCAGGTCGTCGTCCACACCTCCTTGGGCACCATGACGCTCGATTGGCCGGTCAAGGTGAAGAAGTGAGCGCCTGAGAGGCCGTCTCAGGAGTCCTCGGCTCCGTGAGGCGGCCTCTTCGCGGCGGTCTGACTCGTGCGGCTGAGGCTACTTAGGGCCAACCGGCGCGGGGTGCCGGTGCCCGGGTGGCCAGCAGTACCCCGGAGCGTGGTCCCGTGAGCATGTTCTGTGGGCCTGTCCACTCTTTGGCGAGCATGAACAGGGTCGTGCCGTCGGGGCCACCGAGCGCGCAGGCGAAGCATCCGCGGTCAAGCTCGATCGAGTCGAGCACTCCGCCACCCTCCCTGACGCGCACGCATCGCTGGTTGGGGACGTCCGCGTACCAGACGGCGTTCTCGTTGTCGGCGCAGATGCTGTCGGGGACGCCCTCGCCGAGATCGGCCCACACGCTGCGCTGCGACAGGCCTCCATCGGGGTCGATGTGGAACGCCGTCAGCCGCTTGGCATAGGACTCGGCGACGATGAGCGTCGCGCCGTCGGGCATCACGAGCATCCCGTTGGGAAACGCGAGGCCCTCGGCCACCTGGCGCGCCGAACCGTCCGGCGTGACCAGGTCAATCACTCCGGGCGCGAAGGGCTCACCGGCCATCAGGTCGAACCCGCCGCCGTTGACGTACGCGTTACCACGATCGTCGACGACGAGCTCGTTGACCGCCGGAGGGTCAGACGCCGCCTTCAGGTCACCGTGCGTTACCAGCGACCCGTCATCCTCGCGGCGCAGCAGCAGTCCATCGCGCGCCGACACCACCAGCAGACGGCCGTCTGGCAGCCAATCGACGCACAAGGGGAACGATTCACCCTGGAGCATGACCTCGCGGTTGCCCTCGAGATCAACCGCGATCACCTCCTGCGTGCCCCAGTCCGCGAACCACAGTCGGTCCTCGTGCCAACGAGGCTGCTCGGGGAATACGAGCCCGCTTATCAGCGTTCGCAGCTCAGGCCCAAGCAACCCGTCATCCATCGGCTACCTCTGCTTTCGTCGACGTGCCGCCCCGGGGTGCGCCCGCGTCGATCCACTGGCGCAGGGCGGCCACCCACTCCTCGGGCCAGCGGCGGTCGCAGGGCATGGAGCCGTTCGCGACACGTTCGTGGATCACCTCGGCGTGGGCGCGCACGTCCTCGTAGGACCACAGGTCCAGCGCGAAGCGCATCGAGTTGCGATCGCGCTCGCGAAACAGAGGTCTGATGTGCGCCTCGAAGCCCACCGGCTCGCCATCGGCGGGCAGCACCACGGACTGCTCGGCCTCCGGCTGGGGCGCGGCGGTCGCGGAGATCCGCGAGCCGGGCGGTCCGGCACCGGTGTTCCAGTCCCAGTGGGGCATCGGCATGTGCTCGGGCGGGGTCGCGGCGGTCTGGGAGTTCTCGACCGCCAGCCGCGAGCCCCATTCGATGTAGGACTGAAACGCCGAGCGGAACTCGGCGTCGTTGGGCAGGCCCGCTTCGCGCGCGGATTGCAGCAGCAGCGTGACCCAGCGCTCACGCCACTGCTCCTCGAGGTTCTTGCTGAGGTGCTGGGAGAGCATCCGGGTGTACCCGCCGTAGGCGCTGCTGTACGCCGGCGGTCCGCCAAACACCTCGCCGAGCCAGGCCGCGACCCGCTCGGGGTGGTCGGGGGACATGTCGGCGAACAGCCGTGCGAGCAACGGATCCTGCGGCACGTGCTTCTCGTAGAACAGGCGGGTCATGCGCGTGAGCGCCGGAAGGCCGCCGGCCCACTCGAACATCGTCGGCGGCCGGTCGGGATCGGGGACCGGGTCGCGGAAGTCGACGTACCAGTGCATGCCTGAGCAGAAAGGCTTGTTCTGCGACTGCCCGCAGCGGCACAGCGCGTAGTGCTCCTCCGAGGCGCCCTCCTCGCGCGCGACCGGCTCGCCGATCGGCTCGCGCAGAGTGATCGCCCCGGTGATGCGGTACGGGCCGTCGCGTGTGACCTCGATTCTCGCCGCGCGGGCGCCGTGATGGTCGACGTCGTCGCGCCCCTCGACGCCGTCGACGGCATAGGAGAGCGCGCCGGAAGGGCAGTCGCGGACGGCGCGGATGATCTCGTCCATCCGTCCGCCGCTCGGGTGCACGAACGGGTCACCGCCCGCGTCGAATACGCTGGCCAACCGGTCGGTGCACAGCCCCGAGTGCTGGCAGATGCCGCGGTTGTCGAGAATGGTCAGCTGCTGGCCGACGTACGTCTCGCGGCGGTCCGGGACGCGGTCGGGGCTCTTGGCGTCACGGAACCCGGTGTCGGCGTGGCTGCCGTCGCAGATCGGCTTGGACGCCGACGCGCCGCACCGGCACAGCGCCATCTGCGGGCGCGCGGGCAGCGCGCAGCCCAGCCAGTCGCGCAGATCTTCGACGTTGGTCACGAGATACGGGCCGTCTCGCTCAAGCTCAATGCTTGGCTCCAGCTGACTCTGCAGCCGGCGCAGATCGTCGAGCAGTGCGCCGGCGTCATCCTCTCCGCGCTCAGCGGCCTCGCGACAGGCAAGGTCCTGTAGCGCGGCGGTCGCCTCCAGCAGCTGTGAGGGGCCTCCGTCGCGGACGCGCAAGCGCGTTGCCTGCCGCGCGAGCTCTGCGAGCGACGGCGTGTCGCTCGCCGGCGCGTGCTCGGAACCGTTCGTCCGTGCCGGCGCGACCGCCTGGGCGAGCGGTCGCAGCACCGAGTCGCGCAACCGGTCGGCGACCGCCGCGCAGGTCTGGGTCGAGCTGGGCTCGCGCGCTGGACGCGCGGCGGCGGCGATCGCGTCATGCAGCCGCTGCGCGGCCGCGTGTAGATCCGCCAGCCCGGTCATCGCGCCAAGGGTGCCGTCGTGGGCGCCCGTCATTGTTCGGCGAACGAGGATCGTGGGTCGGCGATTGGCGACATCTGCATTCCTCCTGGCGACGGCCTTCCATGAGAGACTATCTCAACGTGAAGATACCTCACTCTGATCACGTCGCCGCCGTCCGGGCCGAGTGGGCGCGTGAGTGGCCAGCACTCGACACCGGTTCGATCGACGTCGTCGCGCGCGTCGGCCGCCTCGCCCATTTTCTCGACGAGGGGATGGATCGCGTGTTCGCGGCCCATGGCATCCGCCGCGAGGGCTGGGATGTGCTCGCCTCCCTGCGTCGTGCTGGCCCGCCGTACCGCGCATCGCCGACGACGCTGTACCGCAGGCTGATGCGGACCTCCGGCGCTATGACCAACCGGCTGCATCGTCTGGAGAGCGCCGCGCTGATCAGGCGCGTGGCCGACCCCGAGGACGCGCGGAGCCTGCTTGTGGAGCTCACCGAAACGGGTCACCGGCTCGTCGAGGAGGTGGCGCCTCAGCACCTCGCCAACGAGCGGGCGTTGCTGGCCGCTCTCACGCCCGGTGAGCAGCGGGATCTCGCCGCCCTGCTCGCCAAGCTACTGAGCGCGCTCGAGGGCGCGAAGCCCGAGCCCAGGCACCGGGCCGCTGGGCACGGGCGGTGAGGCGCGTACCGATCCGCGCCGGGCCGGTGGTGGTGTCGCGTGACTCGCCGGCCTCCGCAAGCTCGCAAGGGGCTCAGCGGTCCTCACTACATCCCCAGGTAGGCCCTATCGGGTTCGCTTCTGCTTGCGCAGCGTCCACGTGCCCAGGATGTGCTCCGCCATGGCCGCGGCGGCACCATCGCCGTCGTGCCGGCTCAGGTGCTCGTAGATGGCCACGTGCCCGAGGTGCGATTGACGGATGTCGTCCTCGTCGGCCGGCGGGTTGTAGCGACTACTCGCGCGGGCGTGCGGATGGATCGCGCGGATGATCGAGCGAGCGAGCCGGTTCCCCGAGCATCGCATGATGAAGTCGTGGTACCGGGTGTCGGTCTCCTGATAGCGCTCCGCGTCCCGGCGGTGCGCGTCGAGTTCGGCCAGAAGCTCGGCGAGCTCGGCCAGGTCGGCCAGGTCGGCGCTCGTCATGACGGGGCCGCCGTCTGATTGGAGGGGCGCGGCTCGCTCACGTCTGGACCCTCGTGCGCAGCACGTCGCAGCGCTCGATCCAGCGGACCGCGCCGAGCTGCTCGAAGGTCCTCGAGGACTCGGCGAGTAACGGTTCGGCCTCGTCGTCTCGCCCGCCTTCGGTCAGTATCTCCGCCCGCTCGAGGAGCGCCTGCGCGAGGTTGAAGCGCGCGCCGGCCCCCCGGAGCTCACGCGTGGCCGCGACCAGTCGCTCCTCCGCCCCGCGGAAATCGCCGTGTCGCCAAGCGAGCAGCCCCTCGAAGCGGGCGGCGCTCGCACGCAGCAGCGGGCCTCGCATCGCCGGTGGGACCCCGGCGATGAAGGTGACAACGCGATCGAGCGCCGCCTCGTCGCCGAGAGCGAGCGCGGCCACGCCGACCTCGAAGACCGCCTCGCGGCGGTCTTCGTTGGCGATCAGCTCGAGGCTGGCCGTAGCGATCGGCAGGGCCAGCTCGAGCGCCTCGGCATGACGGCCGATACCGTTGAGCGCGATCGCCCGAGCGACGAGCGGGCTCGCCGCGAACTCGATGTTGGTCCGCTCGCCCAGGTTTTCCGTCAGCGTGAGCACGCGCTCCAGCGCGCCGAGATCCGCGCGCGCCCCCTGCACCCGGGCCAAGAGCACGAGATAGGCACTGTTGAGCAGTGCGCTGGTGGTGGGCGGGAGGTCGTCTTGGACCTCTGGCAGTGCATCCCACTCACCCCGGGTGATGCGGACAGTCGTGGCCATCAGCATCAGCGTGTCCTCCCAGCGGCGGTCTCCACGCGACTGGGCGAGAGTCAACCCGAGGTCAGCGACTCGCGACGCCTCCTCAAAGCGGTCGAGCTGCAACGCCAGGTCGGCGACGTTGTTGTAGGCCCGCAACGCGTGATCGGCGAGATCGTGCTCCAGGGCCAGCGCCAAGCACCGCTCCCGGATCGCCGCGGCCTCCTCGACCCGGCCCTGCTTCTGGCGCATGAAGCTGGTCGTGTTGAACGCTTCGCACACCGTCCGCCATTCCTGAAGTGGTTCGGCGATAGCGAGCGCCGCGTCGGCGGCGGCAAAGGCCTCCTCGAGCGCACCGCTAAACGCGAGGTTGGATGACAGGGCGGCGAGGGCGGCGGCCTTGTCCGGGCTGCCTTCCGCGAGGCCGGCGACCGCCCGCCGGTTCAGCTCGATGGCCTCCTCGAGGCGATCCTGCTGGCGCAAGATGTCGGCCAGGACGGCCACCGAACGAGCCGCGCCCTCGCGGTCGCCGAGTGACTCGAAGAGGGCAACGGCGCGGACGAGACGCTCTCGACCGGCCGCGTAATCGGCCGCTTGGAGGGCGGCTTGCCCCGCCTGGTGCAGGATCGGGGCACGCGCGGCATCGTCCCGGGCGAGTTCGGCCGCACGGTCGAACGCTCGCTGCGCCTCCGGTCCCAGGGCGAGCGACAGCGCGCGCCGGCCGGCTTCGGCCAGGGTGTCGCACGCCATGGCGCGAATGTGCGCGGCGTCCGAAGAGTCCGGCTCGGCCTCGGCGGCGTCGAGGAGGTGCGCGGCAAGCACCTCCGCCAGCTCAGGAGCGCTCTCGCCCCAGGCCTCCTGAAGATGGCGGGCCACCGCGAGGTGGCGCTCCTTGCGGTCGCGGCGCGACAGAGTCCCGTAGGCGGTGGTGCGCAGCAGCGTCTGCAGGAAGTGGTACTGACCGCGTTCGGCCGACAGCGCGTCGTTGTTGAGGCCCAGCACCTGCTTGGCCACCAACCCGTCGAGGATCCTGCCCACCTCATCGGCTGTTCGGCTGCCC
This sequence comes from uncultured Solirubrobacterales bacterium, assembly GCA_963795525.1. Classification (GTDB taxonomy): domain Bacteria; phylum Actinomycetota; class Thermoleophilia; order Solirubrobacterales; family Solirubrobacteraceae; genus Palsa-465. Next base: position 967,485 of record CAWCIA010000002.1, on the reverse strand, counting down.
AGCGCGGCGACCGCGGCTGCCGTGAACGACTGCCCGTAGACGGCCGCGTCCTGCAGGACGGCGCGCTCTGCGCCGCTGAGCCCGTCGAGCCGGGCGGCTGCGAGCGCGTGCAGCGTCTCCGGGACGTCGAGCTCGCCGACGTCGCGGGTGAGCACGTAGCGGGCGCCTTCCTGGGTGAGCAGCCCGCGGTCGAGCAGCATTCTCACGGTTTCGACGGCATACAACGGCACGCCCTCGGCCCGGCGGAGGATCCTGCCCATCAGCTCGTCTGGCAACCCGGGTACGAGCCCGCCGAGCGCCTCTCGCATGGCCTCATCCGACACCGGGCCGAGGGTGATCGCCTCCCACCAGGGTCGTTTCCCGCGGAGCTCGCTACGCCCGAGGGCGAGGATGAACAGCGGCCGGTCAGCCGACCACTCGAGCAGGTAGTCGATGAACTCGAGCAAGCCCGAGTCCGCCCATTGCAGATCCTCGAAGGCGAGCACGACAGGAGCGTTGTCAGACACCCGCTCGAAGAACAGCCGCCATCCGGAGAACAGGTCGGCCCGGTCGGCGACTGATCGTTGCTCGAGGCCGAGCAGATGTGCCAGGCGCGGCTCGACGAGCCGCTGCTCGCGCTCGTCCTGGAGGAATTCCTCGACGATCGCGCGCAGCTTGGCGCGAGCCAAGTCGGGGTCCTCCTCTTCCACGATGCCGGCCCGGGCGCGAACCATCTCGGCCAGAGCCCAGTACCCGACGCCCTCGCCGTATGACAGGCAGCGCCCCTGGTGCCAGCGGACGACCTTCTGGACCCCGTCGATGTACTTGTAGTACTCCCAGAGCAGGCGCGACTTGCCCGAGCCGGCTTCGCCGACGATCGCGACCAGGCGAGCGCGGCCGGTGTTCGTGACCTGCTCGGAGGCGGCGACGATCGTCTGCAGCTCGACGTCGCGCCCGACGAAGGGGGCCTCCAGCCCAGCGCTTCGGCGGGCGCCGCCCACGCCCGCGACGACGCGCAGAGCCCGCCAGGCGTGGACCGGCTGCTCACGCCCCTTGACCTCGTGACGGCCCGCATCCTCGTAGGCGATCGCGGCTTCGGACGCGCGGCGGGTGACGTCGTCGACCAGCACGGTTCCGGGAGCTGCGAGCGTCTGGAGCCGCGACGCCGTGTTGACGGTGTCGCCGAGCACCATGCCCTCGCTTTCGGAGCCGACCTCCACCGCGGCGTTGCCGGTGAGCACGCCGACCCGCACCCGAAGCTCGTCGCTCAGCTCGCTCACCGCCTGGATGAGCGCCAGCCCCGTCCGAACGGCCCGCTCGGGATCATCCTCGCGTGCGACCGGTGTGCCCCACACCGCCATGACCGCGTCGCCGATGAACTTCTCGACCGTGCCGCCGTGGCGCTCGATCAGGGTGCGGCAGCGGTCGAAGTAGTCGCTGAGCAAATCCCGTACCTCCTCGGGATCGCGGTGCTCCGACAGGGACGTAAACCCCACGATGTCCGCGAACAGAACCGAGACCAGGCGCCGCTCCGAAACCGGCTCGGCCGTGGCCGTCGCGCCACTCTCGACGAGGGCGGCACCGCAGACGCCACAGAAGCGATCGCCGGCCTCAGCGACCGCGCCGCACGCGGCGCAGCTCAGCTCGAGGGGGCTTCCACAGCGTGTGCAGAATCGCCTTCCTGCTCGATTCTCCGTGCCGCACCCCCCGCATTTCATGGTCGACGGATCCTAACCTGGCCGGCGGCACCGAGCGCAGGGTTGGCCGGCTCCTCCCGACCCCAGGGACGCCCTGCAGCCGGGGCTTAGCGCAGGCGTGCGTTGGGGGAGATCCGGGAGGGGAGGTGGGCGGGGGTGACTCGCTCGACCTCTCGGTCGGACGTGCCGACCAGGCAAGCCCTCCGCCGGGACCGGCTACGCCGCGGCGGGGCGCTCGTACTTCGGGGCGTAGCGGCGGTGCAGCGACAGCGGGTTGCCGTCTGGGTCGAGGCAGATCGCCTGCCAGCAGACGCCGGAGTCAAACGTGTCGCTCACGAAACGCACGCCCTTTGCCTCAAGCCGTTCCCGCGCGACGGCCACGTCGTCGACCTGCAGCGCGATCGGCATGGCGTTCCGTGAGAATGTCCCGCCGAAGTCTTCGGTGCGCATGATGGCCAGCGTAAGGTTGCCGGCTTGGTATTCGGCGCCCGGCCGGCTCCCGTAGCGCTTGACGAACGGCAGGCCAAGCGTGTCGCCGTAGAAGGTGGTCATCGCGTCGAAGTCCTGCGCCGGAATGCAGACGAAGTCCACACCGGTGATGAGGGGGGTCATATCGGTCATGGTGGCTTAGACCCTCGCAGGCATGCCAACTCATCGGTCGGCGACGAACAGATGTGTCGGTCAGAGGTCTTGGGATCCGGGCGCTAGGCCGTGGCGGTAGGCGTACGCGACGGCTTGTGCCCGATCGCGCGCGCCGGTCTTGCCGTACAGGTGATTGATGTGGCTCTTGACCGTGGTTTCGGTGACGGTGAGCCGCTCGGCGATCTCGGGATTGGAGAGTCCTTCGGCGATGAGGGCGAGGACGGCCGCTTCGCGCGGCGTGAGACCGTCGGGCAGCTGGGTCTGGTCGGGTGGGGTCCACTGTAGGGGCGCGGTGCGGGCGATTGCCTTGACGAGGTGGTGCTGGACGGCGGGGTCGATCGCGGACTGGCCACGTTTCGCGGCTTCGAGCGCGGCGGCGATCTCGGGGCTGGCGGCGTCTTTGGTGAGAAAGCCGCAGGCTCCGGCGCGCAGGGCCTGGATGACGCTGTGATCGTCGGCGTAGGTCGTGAGCACGACGACCTTCGTCGGCGTGCCGCTCCGGGTGAGACGGCGGGTGGCTTCGACGCCGTCGCAGCGGGGCATGCGCAGGTCCATGAGCACGACATCGGGCCGCAGCTGCTCGACGAGCGCGATTGCCTCCTCCCCGTCGCGGGCGCTGCCGACGATCTCGACGCCCGGCATCAGGCCGAGCACCATGGTCAGTCCTTCGCGCACGACCCGCTGGTCGTCGGCGATCAGCACGGTCGTCCGCTCGCCTGTCATGCCGGAATCCATAGTTCGACGCGGAAACCGTCCGGCGTGCGATCTGCGCGGAGCGAGCCGCCGAGCAGCTCGGCCCGTTCGCGCATCCCGGTCAGCCCGTATCCGACTCCATCGCGCCGGCCCGGGAGCTCGGCCGGGGCGGGCGGTTGCGCGTGGTCGCAGACCGTGAGACGGGCGCCGTCCGCGTCGTAACTGAGCGACATCTCGACCCGGTTGGGGGTGGCGTGCTTGCGGATGTTGGTCAGTGCCTCTTGGGCGACGCGGTAGATGGTCAGCGAGCTTTGGCTGTCAAGTTTGCGTGCGGTGCCGGTGATCTGAAGCGAGGTATGGACGCTCGAGTCGCGTTCGAAGTCCGTGGTCAGCTCCTGGAGTCTGTCGGGTCCGGGGAGGTCCTCATCGCGCAGCGCTGCGATCGCTCGCCGGGCCTCGTCCAGGCCGGCACGGGCGAGATGGTGGGCGCGGTCCAGAGCGGGCGGCAGCTGTCCGTTAGCGTCGGGCTGCGCGGCGAGCATCCGCGCTCCCTCGAGCTGGAGCATCAGCCCCGAGAGTGAGTGCGCGAGCACATCGTGCATATCGCGCGCGAGCCGGCTGCGCTCGCGAAGCATCGCCGCTTCGGCTTCTGCGTCGCGGCTCGCCCGAAGCTCGAGCAGGAGCCGCCGGGTCTGTTCGTGCGCCTCGGCGGCGCTGCGTCCGAAGCGGGCGACGAGGTAGAACGCGACGATACCCAGCTCGGTGCCGGCGATCAGGCCGGCGGAGCGGTCCGCGTGCAGGCCTGGAGCGACGGCGGCGGCGGCGGCCAGCGCGAGCGCGACGATCGAGAGCGTGGCGGGGAGCCGGATGCCGGCGAGCGCGACCGCTACGAACAAGCCGGCATCCCCCGCGCCATTCGGCTGTAACCAGGCGAGGGACGCCGACGCAGCGATCAACCCCGTCAGCGCGACCGAGGTGATCGTGGCCTCGATGCGCCGGACCAGCGTGGCGGTGGCGGGCACGAGCACGGCCAGCGACAACGACACGGCCAGCCCGGAGCCGGTCAGCGACGGCCCTGGATGCTGCGCGAGCGAGAGCGCGAAGACGACCGCGATCACGACGACGACGACCCACCGCATCCGGCGCAGTGCCGGAAGCGAGGTGTCAATCGGTCCGGCGTCGGCGGCGGAGGCGTCGCTCATGCGTGAAGGGTAGGTCTGGGAACCCACGGTGTCATCGGCGCGGGGGTGGAGATAGCGATCCAATCGTGTCTCCACCCCGGGGGTGGAGACGGTTCCGCCCGTCGCAGGAGGGCAGCTGACGGTGAAAGATCGATCGCGGCGCCGATGACAGCGCGGCGGGCGAAACCTACCTTCCCGGCCATGCTCAGAACGCCTATTGACCAGACCACAAACCTCGGCGCTGGGCTCAACTCGGGGGCTGCGCGAGGTATGGCGCTTTCGGTCAGCGGGCTACAGCGCAGCTACGGGGACTTCGAGGCGATCTGTGGCATCGACCTCCAGATCAAGCACGGGGAGATCTTCGCTCTGCTGGGCCCCAACGGGGCCGGGAAGACCACGACATTGGAGATTCTCGAGGGGTTTCGTACGCGCTCGCGTGGTGAGGTCGAGGTGCTCGGCATCGACCCAGAGCACGGTGACCGCGCCTGGCGCGAGCGCATCGGGATCGTGCTGCAGGACAGCTTTCCCGAGCCCGAGCTGACCGTCCGCGAGTGCCTGTCGCTCTACGCCGGCTACTACTCGGCGCCACGCGACCCGGACGACACGCTGGCGCAGGTCGGGCTGGCCGATCTGGGGATGCGGCGATGCGAGCAGCTCTCAGGCGGCCAGCGCCGCCGGCTCGACGTCGCTCTGGCGCTGATCGGCAACCCGGAGCTGCTGTTCCTCGATGAGCCCACGACCGGTTTCGATCCCGCCGCCCGTCGGGCGATGTGGGACCTGGTGGAGAGCCTGCGCTCGGGCGGCACGACGATCCTGCTCACGACCCACTACATGGACGAGGCCGAGCGCCTCGCGGACCGGATCGCGGTGATCGCGCGCGGCGAGATCGTCGCGACCGGCACTCCGGACGCGCTCGTATCAAGGCAACAGCTCAATGCCGAGATCAGCTTCAGCGTCCCCGTCGGGGTCGACCTGCGCCAGCTGCCGGTCGGCATCGGCGCCCCCGGCAGCGATGGCAACGGCAAGGTCCGGGTCCAGACCGACGATCCCGTGTCCGCACTGCTCTCGCTCACCCGCTGGGCGGTCGAGCACAACCAGCAACTGGCAGACCTCGAGCTGCGTCGCCCGACGCTCGAGGACGTCTACCTGCACCTCACCGCCGCCGTAACCGACGAGAAGGGGTCCGAATGATCCGGCTCGTCCTGCACCAGACCCGCTACGACCTGCTGACGTTCGCCCGCAACCGTCAGGCTCGGTTCTTCACCGTCGCGCTGCCGGTGATCTTCCTGGTGATCTTCGCCAGCGTGTTCGGCAACCAGCTGATCGGAACCGAGCACATCAAGGCCGCGACCTACTACGTGCCCGGGATCGCCGCGCTTGCCGTGCTGACGGCGTCTTTCTCGAACCTGGTGATCTCGATCACCACCCAGCGCGAGCTCGGCATCCTCAAGCGCCGCCGCGCGACCCCGGCCCCCGCGAGCGTGGTGATCGCCGGGCGCGCGATCACGTCGCTTGTCGTCTCCCTCACGGTCACGGCGGTCGTGATCACGGTCGGCACGATCGTCTACGGCGTCCATGTCGCTGCGGGCGGCCTCGGAGCGCTCGCCCTGAGTGTCGCCGTCGGATCGCCCGCGCTCGCGTGCCTCGGCTACGCCATCACGACCGTGATCGACTCAGCCGACTCCGCGCAGCCGGCGACGCTCGCGCTCACTCTCCCGCTGTCGTTCGTCTCCGGCGTCTACATCCCGCCCGTCAACCTCCCGACCGCGCTCCGGCACATCGGCCAGGCGTTCCCGCTCCAGCACCTCGTCGCCGCGCTCAGCCACGGCTTCCTACCCGGCAGCACCGGCATCGCCTGGAGCGACCTCGCGATCCTCGCGGCCTGGGGGCTGGGCGGACTCGCGCTCGCGCTCGCCCGGTTCCGCTGGACGCCAGCCGCAACCAAGGCCTGACGCGCACAACCAACCAGAGGAGACAGACATGGCCACGACCAACCCGCCGCAGCGCCCGCCAGCCACGAGCATCACGCCCAAGCGTTCAAGCGCGCGCTCGCCGCGCTCCAGCCGGACCTTTCGGTTGGTGGGAGCGGTTGCGTGGCGGGCGGGGCACTGGGAGATAGCACCCCGCCGAGGAGGAACTCGCGGTCCCAACGATCCATTGTTGCGCCGATCGCTCGCACTCACCGCCGAGCCCATCCCGGCGTGCGTCGGTCTGACCGGCACTTAACCCCAACGGCAAAGGAGAACCAGACGATGACGATGATCGAAAACGAGACCCGCACCCTTCAGGGAACCTGTCCTGAGCACGGGCAGGTGCGGGCCGTGAAGGAAGTCCCGAAGATCAAGTTCCCGTTCGTGATCACCGGTCCGGCCCGCGGGTTCGCGGCGCTGCGGCCGTACCGGTGTCCGGCATGCGGAGCGAGGGTGTCATGAGACGGTTGGCAACGTTCCTGCACTCCAACGGCCGCCGCGTGCTGGCGATCGCCGTCCTCGGAGCCGTGATCGCCGGCGTGTTCGGCGTCGGCGTCTCGAACAGCCTGTGGCCGTACAGCGCGAAGGACCCGGCGAGCCAGAGCGTGAAAGCCGGGACCCGGTTCGAAGCGAGCACCGGGCGTCAGATCGACGCCGGCGTCGTTGCGCTGGTGAGTTCGGGGAACGTCGGCACGTCGGCCGCACGGCACCGCGTCAACCAGGTCGCGGCCGATCTGCGTGCGCAACCCGACGTCGCCCAGGTGCAGTCGTTCTACACCAGCCACAACCCGGCCATGGTCTCGCGCGACCGTCAGTCGACGTACGTCCTCGCCTACTTTCAGCCGCTCTCCGACAAGGCGCTGAAGAACGTCGCGCAGAAGATCGAGAACCGCTTCGCGGGCCAGGGCGACGTGAAGCTCGGCGGGGACGCGGTCGCGAACGCCCAGGCGAACACCCAGGTCGGCAATGACCTCGCGCACGCGGAGCTGCTCGCCTTCCCGTTCATCTTCCTGCTCTCACTGCTGTTCTTCCGCTCGCTTGTGGCCTCACTGCTGCCCCCGCTGCTGGGCGGGCTGGCGATCGTCGTGACCTTCTTCGTGCTGCGGATCGTCGCCTCGTTCGTGGACGTGTCGGTGTTCGCACTCAACTTCACGACCGGCTTGGCCCTGGGCCTCGCGATCGACTACAGCTTGTTCATCGTCTCGCGCTACCGCGAGGAGTCGGCAAACCACGGGTACGGCGCCGAGGCGCTGACGCGCACGCTCCAGACGGCCGGGCGCACCGTCTTGTTCAGCTCGCTGACGATCGCGGCCGCGGTCGCCTCGCTGATGGTCTTCCCGCAAAGCTTCCTGTACTCGATGGGGATTGCCGGCGCGATCGTCGCGGTGACGGCGGCGACGCTCGCCCTGACCGTGCTCCCCGCGATCCTCGCCGTCCTCGGGCCGCGCATCAACGCGCTCGCCCCCAGGCGGCTCCAGCGCGCGGCCGAGCGCGAGGCCCGGGCCGCCGAGCGCGGGTTCTGGTATCGGCTCTCGCACTTCGTGATGCGCCGCCCGGCGGCGGTCGCAGTCGGGAGCGCAGCGCTGCTGATCGCGCTCGGGATCCCGTTCACGCACATCAAGTTCATCCAAGCCGACGCGCGCGTACTGCCGGCCACGGCCAGCGGCCGCCAGGTCGACACCGCGCTGAACCGGCAGTTCCTGCCCAACCGGACCTCGCCGCTCGAGGTCGTGGCCGGCGCGTCGGCGAGCTCCCCTCAGGTCAGGCAGCTCGCCGCACGGATCGGGAGACTGCCTGACGTCTCCGCCGTCGCGACACAGCCCGCCGGCGCGCACACCGCGCTGATCGCGGTCGCGCCGACCCATGGCTCGCTGACCTCGCAGACCGAGCAGCTCGTCCGCAACGTCCGCGCGATCAAAGCGCCGCTCTACGTCGGTGTGGCGGGCGAGACTGCCTCCTTCGTCGACCTCGAGCACAGCCTTGCCGTGCACCTCCCAGTGGTGCTCGCGCTCGTCATCGGGGCGACGTTGCTGGTCCTGTTCCTGTTCACCGGCTCGGTCCTTTTGCCCGTCAAGGCTGTGCTCATGAACTTCCTCACTCTGAGCGCGATGTTCGGGATCCTCGTGTTCGCCTTCCAGGACGGGCACCTGCAGGGCCTGCTCTCGTTCCATAGCGAGGGGGCGCTCGACGCCACCCAGCCGATCTTTCTGTTCGCGGTCGCCTTCGGGCTGGCGACCGACTATGGGGTGTTCCTGCTCTCGCGGATCAAAGAGGCGCGCGAGGCCGGCGCCTCGAACGCAGAAGCGGTCGCAGTCGGGCTGGAACGCACCGGCCGGATCGTGACCGCGGCGGCGCTGCTGTTCGCGGTGGCGATCGGCGCGTTCGCGACCTCGCAGATCATCTTCATCAAGGAGCTCGGCATCGGCGCCGCGCTCGCCGTGCTGATCGACGCGTCGATCATTCGCGCGTTGCTCGTCCCGTCGCTGATGCGCCTGCTCGGCTCGGCGAACTGGTGGGCGCCGAGACCGCTGCGGCGAGTGCACGACCGGATCGGGCTAGGAGAGGGTGCATCGACAGCGACCGCCGCGCCCACGCCCTCACACGCCTGAACCGTGGAAGGGGTCCGCGTCGCGAGTTCTACGGCAACCACAAGCCAAAGGAGACAATAAACATGAGCTCACAGTCCACCGATCGCGTGCCGGAGCGCCCGGCGAAGCAGTCTGAGGTGAGCGGCAGCGACCAGCAAGAAACGGGCAACCTCGACACGGCGCTCGCGCGCAACCCCTCCTTCGCAGCCCTCGGCGGCCTGGCGCGACCTGGATTGCTCGCGTGATGTCATCTAGTCGACTGCTCGCGTTTACCGCGACCGCGTTCGTCGTCATTGCCATCCCTGGCCCGAGCGTTCTCTTCGTAGTTGGTCGAGCCCTCACCAGCGGGAAGCGCGTCGCGGTGTACAGCGTGCTCGGGAACGCCGCGGGTGAGTACGTCCAGGTGATCGCGATCGCATTCGGGGTCGGCACCCTGGTCGAACAATCAGTCACGGCGTTTAGCGTGCTGAAGGTCCTCGGCGGGTGCTACCTCATCTATCTTGGCATTAAGACATTCAGGCAGCGGGAAGCGCTGGCGCAGGTGCTCTCGCTGACAGGCCGCTCCCGCTCGGGTGTCGCTTCGTTTGGCCAGGGCTTCATCGTTGGGGCCACGAATCCGAAGACAGTCGTGTTTCTCGCTGCCATCCTCCCGCAGTTCGTCAACCGCCAGGCCGGGAATGTCCCCACGCAGATCCTGCTGCTCGGCCTGGTGTTCGCGATGATCGCGGTCATTTCCGACACTCTGTGGGCGCTCGCAGCGGGAGCATTACGCTCGTGGTTCGCACGTGTCCCTCGGCGTCTCGAGTTCGTCGGCGCCGCTAGCGGGCTGGGCATAGCCGCCGTCGGGCTCAGCTTCCTCGTGACCGGGCGCAAGGACTGACCTAATCGCAGGTCTGAAGTTCATCCGCCGGGGCCCGCGGTGTAGGACGCGAGTGCCGTGGTTCAGAGTGAGCAGGGACGAGGTCCTCGAACCTTGAGACATCCACGGCCGAGGGTTACGCGAGTCGCTCGGCTACCACGGCTCTGATCAGGGGGTAAACGCCATGCCAGTCGAGTTCGCGCAGTCCGGCGCGTTTGAGCATGGCACCCGCGCGCCGGCGCGTCCGCGCCTTGCTCCGTCGAGTTCCGATGAGCGTCGGCGCCAGCCATAGCGAGAAGAGGTCAGTGAGAACGAGGTGCCCCCGGGGAGCGAGCACCCGAGCGCACTCGCGGATGCCGGCTACCTGGTCGGCCCAGTGGTCGAACGACGTGGTGCTGAGGACCAGATCGAAGGCGCCATCCGCGGACGGGATGCGTTCAGCGCTACCCATCGCGACCACGATTCGGGGATCGCGCGTCGAGACCCGAGCCGCCTCGACCATCGAGCGCGCGGGATCGATGCCCACAAGCTCGGCGGCGTCGGGACAGCGGCTGGCGAGCACGCCGAGCAGGTAGCCCGTTCCGCATCCCACATCGAGGACCGCCGTCGGGACCGGGTGGTACCGGAGGGCAATGTCCGTGGTGCGCTCGGCGATCTCATGGTGGAGCCGACCGAGCCACCCTTGCTCGTAGTGCCCGGCGCGCTCCTCGAAGGCGGCTACGTCTCGCTCGGCGGGCACGTCGGGAGTCTCCCAGCTCGCGAGGCCTTCCGCCTGCTGACCAAAGAGCGGGGCTGGAGCGAGCGCAGCCGCATTGAGCACCGGATGAAGCGCTTGACGGAGATCGAGCGTCCTAGGAAAATGCCTTCGCGGCGGCGGCCGGTCGCCGAGCTGCGGGACATCCGCCCCAGCCGGGGTTCCGTTGGCGAAGGGGATTCGCCCTCTCGGTCGTGAATTCACAAGCCATCTTCCAACACCGCGTCGCTGGGGGACGAGGGTGTCCTGGGGAGGCTTGTTCATGACCAAAGAGGCCAGCTTCAAGAAGGTTGTCAGGCGCCACGCCGAGGAGACCGGCCAGCGCTACACCGAAGCGTTGACGGACCTCGAGGGCCTGGGTCCGCGAATGGACCACGAGCCGGATGCTGGGCGGCTTCTCGCCCATCTTCGGGATCGCTACGGCATTGACGCGGTCGCCGCGTCGAAGCTCAGCGTGCACAAGACCTACGTGTTCCGCGTGGACCGCAATGACGGCAGCGCCTGGGTCGCCCGCGCATTTCCCCCCGCTCGGCCGCGGGCCGGGGTGGAGGGCGACGCCGCGATCCTGCGCTTCCTGGAGCGGCAGGGTTATCCCGCGGAGCGCCTGGCAGTCGATGATGCGGTCTCTGACTTCGACGGAAGCGCAGTCCTTGTGACGCGGTTCGTCGAAGGTGTCCGACTCCCCGACGGCGCGGAGAAGTTCGCCATGATGGGTGAGCTGCTCGGAAGGCTGCACGCGCTGCCGTACGACGGGTCCGTCAGCCGCCCGGGGGGAGCGAGTGGTGAGGATCCGAGTCGTGAGGGCACCCCGCGCCAGGACCTGCTCGCCGCCCTGTCGTTTCTCGACGCGGTTGACACGAAGGTCCCGGCCGCCGAGCGCGAGCGATTCGAGCGGCTGAGGGACAAGGTGCGCGCGGCTGACGACGGTCGCGGCCTCCCGGAAGGCTTGCTCCACGGAAATCTCCTCCACGCCCCCGATCACGCGGTCCTGAGCGACCAAGGGCCGGTCGCGATCAACTGGAAAGCGTCCGGGCGCGGACCGCGCCTCGCCGACTTCGCGTACCTGGTCTGGGGCACGGGTTCATGGAACCCACGCCGCCCCAACCAGGACCGGATCGACGCTGCCGTGGGCGCCTACCGTCGACACATCGAGCCGACCGACGACGAACTCGACCGGCTCGAGGCGCTCATGTACATCCGGACGCTCTACCTCACCTGTTTCGGCTACCGACGCGCCGTCACCAGCGGCGTACGGTTCCGCGAGTGGGGCTTCATCTGTCCGCCCGAGTACTTCAGCTCCACCGCAGCCGCAGTCCGAGCCGCGTTCCGCGGTTCCTCGGCGGTGCGGCAAGCGATCGACCATGGTTCCTCACCCGCGGGCCGGGCGCCTCGCGCGGGCGCGCCGGTTGAGATCCCGCAGGACATCGAAGAGCGGATCCGCAGGCTGTGTCTGGCTCTGCCCGAGGTGACGGTGCGGGTCGACGAGCCACGCACCACGGCGAGATCCACGGCGCACTCCTTCGACGTCCGCCGGAGGTCGTTCTGCTTGCTCGTGGCAACGAAGGACCCGATGGGCAAGCCCGTCCCGCTGCTCGTGTTGCGCGCCCACCCGCACGACCGCGACGCGCTGGTGTCCATTGGACATCCCTACTTCGCCTCGCGAGCGGGCCGCGATCGCATCCGGGTGCTGCTCACCGACGAGACCGACTGGGAAGAGATCCGTGAACTCGTGACCGAGAGCTACCGGACGCTCGCGCCGAAAAAGCTCTGCGCATTGCTCGACATGAGGTAGCCCACCAAACGACGCGATACCCGCGCGCCAGAGCGAAACCGGGCCGCAACCTGCTGCTCGGCGGCACGGCGCTAGACCAGCCGACAGAGGGCGTTGGTAATCTCTTGGTATGAGAATCGCCATTGATCAGGTGGGCCGCCTGGTCGTGCCCAAAGCACTTCGCGCCGAACTGGGGATCACCGGAGCGACCGAACTGGAAGTGACCTCCCGCGACGGAGTCATCGAGCTCTCCGTGGCCGATCTGCCAGCCCGGATCGAAGATGGCGGCGCTGATCCCGTGATCGTGACCGACGCGCCGACGAAGCCACTGACGGTCGAGGACGTCCGAGCAGCCATCGACCGCGTCCGGCGTTGATCACCCCCGATTCGAGCGTGACGATCGCAGCAGCTGCGCCCTGGCACGTCGCGCATGACGCCGCCGTGGCTGCGCTGTCCGCCGCTCAGCCTGCCCTGATCGCCCACGTCGCGTTCGAGACGACGGCCGCCCTCAGCAGGATGCCCGAGGGGCATCGCCTGTCCCCAGCGATTGTCTTCGGGTGGCTCGAGCGCCGCTTCCCAACGGCCTGGCTCACACTTCCCGCGGGGGCGACCCGGCGAGGTCTCCAGGCGGCGGTCCATGCTGGCGTCCGCGGCGGCGCTTTGTACGACGCCCTCATCGCCGCGACCGCCGCGCATCATAAGCACACCCTCCTCAGCGCTGATCGGCGGGCGGCACCTGCGTACACCGCGATGGCCGTCGACGTCATCTACCTAGGCTCCGAATGATCTCTGCGGCATGGAAGCCGTGCACGAACGTGGAATGCGCGTTGGCCAGCACCTGATCGCCGAGCCCGGCACGGAGCCGGCTGACAGATCGGGTGACGGCCGCGCTGGCATGCTCGTGGCGGACGCGGAGCAGGACTGCCGGCCGACGATCATCCGCCTGCCGCGGCGAGCGAGGGCACGCTCCCGGACCAAGCCTGAAGCGATCAGGCCCCGTTCTCCTCCCGGCCGGCCGCGCATGGGTTCACATCTTCAGCCCGCCGAGTAGGTCCCGGAGCGTGTCGGTGTAGGTGTCGAGGGCGGCGCGGCCCTGGCGGGTGAGTGCGATCGAGGTGCGCGATGCTCTCCCGTTACCGGTCGTCTCGCTGGTGAGGTAGCCGGCGTCCTCTAGCTTGCGTAGGTGCGTGATCAGGTTGCCGGGGGTCAGGTCGAGGATGTCCTGCAGGCGGGTGAAGGACAGCGTGTCTCCGTTCGGGAGCGCGGCCAGTGTCGCGACGATTCGCAGTCGCGCGGGGGCGTGGATCACCGGGTCGAGCGCGTCCGTGCCCATCGGTGCCTCCTTAAGAGCGGCCCAGCCGCTTGCTCGTCGCGGCGGCGTAGCCGGCCACCGCGACGAACAGGCCGATCCCGGCTGCCAGCCACGCTCCGCTGGGTCCCACGAATGCGGCGACGACGCCGCCGGTGACGACCGTGAGCGCGGCGCCGAACTGCGGCCAGTCGGCTTTGCTGGCGGCGATGCCGAGCACGGTGGTGCCGACGATGATCAGCGGCCCCGCGGCCGGGATCACTCCGTAGACGATCGCATGGCTGGCGCCGTAGTGCTTCATCGCGCCTTGAATCACGGGACTGCCGAGGTAGGAGATGAGAATCGCTGCCCCCTCGAGCTGGGCCTGCCTCACGGACGGCCCGCTGACGCCGGCGGTCGCGCGCTGGTAGATCCTCGCGGACACGGCGATCGATACGGCCACCCCCGCGTAGACCAGCACGATCGCGCCGGCGCTGGGTCCGCTGTACGGATGCTGGTCGCGCGTCGAGAGCCACAGCGCGCCGTAGCCGACGAGGATCACGGCGCCCCCGAACGCGGTGATCCACGGCGGGCTGAGACTGAACTGGCGCTTCGCGTCTCGCTGGGTCTGGGCGAGCAGCCTGGCCGCCTCGCGGGGATCGAGCCCGTCGCCGTCGTCGGCCGTCGCGGTCTCGTTGATGTCGTGTGTCCCCTGCATGGCACTGCTCCCTCCGTTGACTTTGCGACTCAAAGCTAACATACTTTGTCGACCAAAGTCAAGACCCGGCCGGTGGACCAAGAGGCACGTGCGCCGGTTCGCTCGAGCCGTTAAATCACCACTCGGCCTCCACGGCCCTCGGCCGCTATCCGACACGCGCCGTCATGAAGCCGCGTCCACCTCTGATGCCCGTGCGATCACGAATGCGCGTCTCAGCCGGCGCCACGCGACGCACCCGCTCGTCGGCCACGAGGGGCGCAGCCGCTCGATCCTTCGTGACCACCACGCGGCCGTCGGCAGCTGCGCGTTGATCAGGAACTTCACGCGGCGGATAGCGGGACCACGCGGCGTCGCGTCGCGCGAGCACCGAACTCGAGCGCGGCAGGAGGTCGTCGCGCTCCAGGTCCGGATAGTCGGCGAGGACCTCGTTGACCGTCATGCCGGCGGCGAGCAGCTCCAGCACGCTCTCAACCGTGTAGCGCAGCCCTCTGATCGTCGGCTGCTCGCGGCCGACGGCTGGGTCGGCAGCAACCCTCAAGAAATCCCTGCAAATCTGAATGGGCACGGCTGGGCTCGAACCAGCGACCTCTCGCGTGTGAAGCGAGCGCTCTCCCACTGAGCTACGCGCCCTCTCGGCCGGATTCTAGTCGCACGGGCTCCCCGCAGCGCGTTGCGCGGCGGTCCTGCCGGCCAACGCGGCGCTCGGTTCGCCGCCCCAGCGCACATCTATGCGGTGCGTTGGTGACGCGTAGGCGACTGAGGGCCGCAAGAGTTAACTCACCCGCGAAGACGGGTATGCCAATACCATCAGCATTGGCAGCTTTCGGCAGGTTGGCGCTCCTGGGGCCGGCGTTGCAACCGCACACCTGGCGTGGGGGTGTGGCGCAGTCCGCGGAGCGCGCATCGGCGATGACTTCTTTGCGCTCGACAATTCGCGTAGTGATCCGCGAGCCTCGGCGGCTCGTGGCCGAGGCGCTGGCCGCGCTGGTCGGCTCCATGGAGGGCTTCTCGGTCATGCCCCTGCCTCCCGAGGAAGGCGCCTCGGGCGCCCTGGGGGCGCAGCCTGATCTCCTCATCCTGAGCGTCGGCACGAGCTCGCACGGAGTCCGCGAGCGCGTGCAATCGCTCCGGGCCTGGGCGCCGGGCCTCGACATCGTCATTCTGGCCGACCGCCTCGACCCATTCCTGGTCACCCTCGTGCTCGAGCAACGGCTGAGTGGGTTGCTGCTCACCGACTCCTCGGCCATCGATCTCGCGACAAGCCTCCAGCAGGTCGCCGCCGGTCACGCCGTCCTGCCCTCTGGCTGGCAGGGGGTCATCGCGGACGCAAGCAAGGATCCGGTCGATGCTCTGAGCGCGCGCCAGCTCGAGGTGCTCCGCCTGCTCACCGAGGGCCTCTCCTACGAGGAGATCGGCGCCCGGCTGTTCATCTCCACGAACACCGTGAAGTTCCACGTACGCTCGATTTTCGTCCGCCTCGGCGTGCGCAACCGGATGGCCGCCGCGCACGCCTACGCCCGTCATGGCGGCCCGGGCGGCGCGCGCGTGTAAACCCGCAACCCGGTTCAAGGGTTAACTACGTACTCGGTCTCGCGAGGAATAGGTTAACACTGCCCAAACGGGTAGGAGGAAACCATACATAAGGCTGTTGTTTCCCGCTCTTACCCCACCATAAAGTGCAATGCATCGAGGAGCAGCGTCCCGAAGATGCGGGAATCGCTGAGGGGATTGTCGGCGGCTCCTTCCATGTAGACGGTGATCGGTCCCGGTCGCCCTAGGCATGTCATCGCGTCCAGCGCTCGCCTGTCCATGGAGCGCTGGCCGGTGACACGTAACATCGATAGGAGGTGGGGATAAGAACGAGCCGAGCTGGCGCGGACGGTTGCCAGTTTGGGGCAACGCTGCGCATCCACGTTTATCTGCAGCGCAGTTCTAACGATGGAGACAACATGAAGAGAGCCTTGCACGCCAAGCACGTGCTGCTTGGCTGTACGGTCGCGCTGTTCGCACTGGTGCTGGCACCAGCGGCGTTGGCGCGCACACACGCCAGTACCAACATGGGTTACCTCGAGATCTGCAAGTACCCCGATCCGAGTGGGCCCGTTACGGGCAACTTCGACTTCACGGTCGACGGGTCCATCGCGGTCACAGTGGCGGTGAACACCTGTAGTGCGCCGTTCCCGGTCCCCGCGGGCCAGGCCACCGTCGTCGAGACGGCGGTGCCGTATGCGGCGGTCAGCGGAATCAGCGCGATTCCGGCCTATAACCTGGTCAGCTCGGACAACATGACGGGCACCGCAACGGTGAACGTGCCCGCTGGCGACATCTCGACCACCACGACGGTCAACTACACGAACATCGAGGTGACCGGGTACATCGAGGTGTGCAAGCAGGCGGCGCTGGGCTCCGGTCTGACCGGCAGCTTCCAGTTCACGATCACGGGCGCGATGAACTTCGCCCAGACGGTCAGCGTGCCTGTCGGCCAGTGCAGCAATTCGATCGAGGTCCCGGCAGGCCAGGTGCAGGTCCAGGAGACCGGCAGCCCGGCCACCTACGTGACCGACATCGAGGCAATACCGAGCAGTGCGCTGCTCAGCAGCGACCTGACCAATGCGACGGCCCAGTTGGCCGTGGCCCCGGGGGACGTCTCGACCGAGTCGATCGTCACGTTCACCAACAACACGTCCCGGCTGAAGATCTGCAAGGTCGCGGGTGACCCCACGCTCCTTGGCCAGTCTTTCACCTTCACGGCGAACGGCACGAGCATGACCGTGCCGGCCGGGCCGCCTCCGGGCGGGACCTGCGTGATGGATCCGGTCGCCTACACGGCCGGTACGCAGGTGACGGTCACCGAGGGCGTCGCCCCGGGCACCGAGGTGTCCGCGATCGACGTCAATCCCTCAAACCGCATCGTCGGGATGGCTGATCTCACGAACCGGACCGTGTCCGTGACCCTGGGATCGGGCGAGACCGACGTGACGTACACGAACATCCCGGCGCCGCCCGGCTTGCTGAAGATCTGCAAGAACGCGGCTGGTGTGCCGGCTGGCTCGACGTGGCAGTTCACGGTCTCCGGTATGCCTGGCACGACGACCGTCGTGGCCGGCAGCTGCGCCATTGTCGGGAACCTCCCGTTCAACTCGACGCAGACCATCACTGAGAAGGCCGTCTCCGGGTTTGTCGTGGCAGCGATGGCGACCAATCCGGCCAACCGGCTGGTCGGGACGCCCGATCTGGCGAGCGGGACGATGCAGGTCCTGATCGGCACCGGGGTCACCCAGGCCCTGGTGACGGACGCGGCCGCGCCGGCGAGTAAGACCACCTCGGGTGGTTCCGGTGGTGGCGGCGGCTCGACGGGTGGCGGCGGCTCGACGCCGACGACCAACCCGTCGACCGGGCATGTGACCGGTCCGGGCCAGCCGAGCCAGAGCCCGGATAAGTCGGGCACGTCGACCAAGAAGGCCCACCTCCAGATGGCCAAGCTCGTCAAGAGGCACGGGCACTACTACCTGGAGATCAGGGTGAGCAACGCGTCCGGGAAGGTCCATTTCCGGCTCGTGGAGCGCAACAGCCATGGCAAGATCATCAAGACGCTCACGATGACCGCCAAGGCCGGCAAGCAGGTGCTGCTCAGCATTCCGGGCAGCAAGAACCTGCACAGCCTCAAGGTGACGCTCCTGTCGTAAGGAGATCCAGGTGTCCTCCCTTGCGTGGCACGTTGGGGGGGACGACGGTCGAGGGGGTCTCGCGTGACGCGGGCCCCCTCGCCGTTTAAGCGCTGCCCTCAGAGACGGACGAGGTTCTCGACCTGGACGCCGCGGGTCACTCCGCGCAGGTCGATGAACAGGGCGCTCTGCGCGGCCAGGGCTCGGAAGTCGATCCCCGGATGGGCGGTGACGAGGACGACGGCGTCCGCCTCGGCGACGGCCCCGTCGAGCGGGACGCTCTCGAGCCCCAGCTCGGGCAGGGACGGGACGTAGTCATCGTGGTAGCTGATGCGGCCGCCGCGCTCGCCCAGGACCTGCATGATCCGCAGCGCCGGCGATTCGCGGATGTCGCCCACGCCGCCCTTGTAACTGGCGCCGAGGACGAGGATGCGCGATCCCTTCACGGGCTTCGTGACGTCGTTCAGGGCCCGTTCGATGCGCTCCACGCAGTGGTAGGGCATCTGCTGGTTGATCTTGCCGGCCAGCTCGATGAACTCCGTCGACATGTGAAACTCCCGCGCCCGCCATGTGAGGTAGAACGGGTCGACGGGGAGGCAGTGGCCGCCCATGCCCGGGCCGGGTTCGAAGCGCATGAAGCCATACGGCTTGGTGGCGGCGGCGTCGACGACCTCCCAGATGTCGAGCCCCATGCGATCCGCGAGCATGGCCAGCTCGTTGACCAGCGCGATGTTGACCGAGCGGAAGATGTTTTCCAGCAGCTTGGTCATCTCGGCCGCCTCGGGCGTGGAGACGCGCACGATCTCGTCGCAGACCCGCCGGTAGAGCGCCTCGGCGCGCTCGGCGCAGACGTCGGTGATGCCGCCGATGATTTTGGGCGTCGTGCGCAGCGTGAAGTCGGTCCGGCCGGGATCGACGCGTTCGGGCGAGAAGGCGACGTTGAGGTCCTCTCCGGTGCGCAGCCCCGACTCCTCGAGCAGGGGAACGAGCCGCTCGCGCGTCGTCCCGGGGTACGTGGTCGACTCAAGCACGACGAGCTGCCCGGGGCGCAGCACCTGGGCGAGGGCGCGAGCGGCGGCGTTGAGTGCGGCCAGATCAGGCTCGCGGTTGGCCGTGAGCGGGGTGGGCACGCAGATGAGCACGGCCTCTGCCCGACCCAGATCGGCGTAGCGGGTGCTCGCCGTGATGCGCTCGCTCACGGCGCGCAGCTGTGCGGACGGGACGTCCTCGATGTAGGACTCGCCGGCCGCCACGGCGGCCACCTTCTGAGCGTCGACGTCGACCGCGATGACGTCATCGCCGGCTTCGCCGAAGGCGACGGCCAGCGGCAATCCGACATATCCGAGGCCAACGATCCCGACAGTCACGACTACTGACGATATCGGCCATTTCGGCGCTAGGATGCGCGGTGGACCGTGCTAGGCGGGGTGCTAGCGGTGCCCTGTACCCGCAATCCGCTCTAGCGGGGCTGAATCCCCTCCCGAGGGGCCCAGGCCCCGGGGTCAGCGCCTCCTGTTGTGGTGTTGATGGTTCGGTCCCGCCGCGATGGAAGCCCGTGAATCAGGTCAGGTCCGGAAGGAAGCAGCCTTAAGCGGTGACTTTCAGGCGCAGCGGGAGCGCCGGCCGGAATCGCAACTTCACGGCCGCGCCCCGGGAACCGGCTTCGAAGGGGGGTGCACGGTCCATTTTTCTGTCCCGGTCGGTGCCTGCGCGCCCGCCTACCCCATCACTAGACTCGATTTCGTGTCCTCGGGTCCTTCGCTCTACCGCCGCCACCGCCCCCGGACCTTCGACGACGTCGTCGGCCAGGAGCACGTCGTACGCACGCTGCGCAACGCCGTCGAGGGCGGGCAGGTCCACCACGCCTACCTGTTCGTGGGCTCGCGCGGGACCGGCAAGACGAGCATGGCCAAGATCCTCGCCGCCTGCCTGAACTGCGAGCACGGCCCGACCACGAGCCCGTGCGGCCGCTGCGAGTCGTGCCTGGCCATCGCCGGGGCGACCTCGCTCGATGTCATCGAGATGGACGCTGCCTCGAACAATTCGGTGGACGACATCCGCGACCTCCGGGAGAAGGTCGCCTACGCGCCGGTCTCGGGCCGGCACAAGGTCTACATCCTCGACGAGGCCCACATGCTCTCCCCGCAGGCCTGGAACGCCTTCCTCAAGACCCTCGAGGAGCCACCGCCGCGCACGATCTTCGTGCTCGCCACGACCGAGGCGCAGAAGGTCCTGCCCACCGTCGTTGACCGCTGTCATCGCTTCGACTTCGGTCGTCCCTCGGTCGAGCAGGTGGCCACGGTGCTTGCGCGCGTATCCGAGCAGGAGCAGATCGCCATCGAGCCTGGGGCGCTCGCCCTCGTCGCCCGCCACGCCACCGGCAGCTTCCGCGATGCCCTGGGCACGCTCGAGCAGCTGGTCACCTACGCCGGCGAGCGCGCGATCGAGCCCCCGGACGTCCTGGCCGTCCTCGGCGTCGCCGACGCCGATCTCCTGTTCGGCGCCGTCGACGCGATCATCGCCCGCGACCCCGCGGCGGCGCTGCGCGCGGCCGCGCACCTGGCCGAGTCCGGCCGTGACCCCGGCCAGGTCCTGCGCGACCTCGAGATCCACGGCCGCGAGCTCCTCACGGTCCAGATCCTCGGCGAGGTCCCGGCCGAGATCCGCGTGACCCCTGACCGCGACCGCCGTCTCGGCGACCAGGCGAGCCGTCTCTCCGCGACCGATGCGGTTCGCCTCCTCGACCTCGTCTCGGCGGCCATCGATGCGACCTCGAATGGGTCCCAGGCGCGGATCCAGCTCGAGCTCGTGCTCGCGAAGGCGGCGGCGCCCGAGATCGATCCCTCGATCGCCGCGCTGCAAACCCGTCTCGAGCGCCTTGAGTCTGGCGAGTTCGGCCGAGCCGAACTCGCTCGCGAGTCGCCTTCGGCGACTCGGCCGATTCCGCGGGCGGGCGACGACATCCCGACGGTCATCCCGCCCGCGCCGCCGGCCGCACCGCCCTCCCCGGGCCCACCCGCCCCGGGCCCGGGCCCGGTGCCTCCCCCGCCCGAGCCTCCGCGCCCGACCCCGCCCGACCCCGGCCCGGACCCGGCGCCCCCCACGCCGGCGCCCCAGCCAGCGACAGCACCACCCGCCGCCCTGGCCCTCGCGGACGCGGCAAGCGCCTGGCCGGCCGTCGTCGAGGTCGTTCGCGGGCAGAACGCCATGCTCGCGGCCCTGCTCGCCGACGCCCGCCCCGTGGCCGTGAGCGAGCGCGACCTGACCGTCGCCTTTCCCCCCGGGGCCGACTTCCTCAAGCGCAAGGCCGAGCAGGACGAGCATCGGCGCGTGGCCGCCGAGGCGCTGCGTACGGCGACCGGCCAGCGACTCGGCGTGCGCTACGAGCTGCGCGCCACCGAGCCCGTGGCCGCGACCGAGGAGGCGCCCGTGCTCTCCGGGGAAGAGCTCGTGCGGCGCTTCCTCGAGGAGTTCGACGCCGAGGAGCTTCTCGAAGACGAATCCCACCAAGCGGAGGCTCACTGATGCCCCAGCCGAACATGCAACAGCTCCTCAAGCAGGCGCAGAAGATGCAACAGGAGATGATGGCCGCCCAGGAGTCGCTCAAGGACGAGGTCGTCGAGGCCTCGGCCGGGGGCGGCATGGTCACGGTCAGGGTCGCGGGGGACGGCGAGCTCAAGGCGGTTACGATCGACCCGCAGGCCGTCGACCCCGACGACGTGGAGCTGCTCCAGGACATGGTGCTGGCGGCGGTCAACGAGGGCCTGCGCTCAGCCTCGGAGCTCGCCAGCTCGAAGATGGGCGGAATCGCCGGCGGGCTCGGTGGCCTGGGGCTTCCCGGCCTCTAGACCGCCTTGTATGCCCCTCCCGTACAGCGGCTGATCACCGAGCTCTCGCGTCTGCCCGGGGTGGGCGGGCGCACGGCGCAGCGGCTCGCCTTCCATCTCCTGCGGGTGGGAGACGAGGAAGCGTTCGCCCTGGCCGACGCGATCCGCGAGGTCAAGGAGCGCATCGGGCTCTGCGAGGTGTGCTTCAACCTCGCCGACGGTCCGCGCTGCCGGATCTGTGCCGACGAGCGGCGGGACCCCGAGGTCATCTGCGTCGTCGAGGAGCCCTCGGATGTCATCTCGATCGAGCGCACGCACGAGTTCCGGGGGCGCTATCACGTGCTCGGCGGGGCGCTCTCGCCCATCGACGGGATCGACCCCGAGGACCTGAAGATCGCCGAGCTCTACGCCCGCCTGCAGGACGGCACGGTCCGGGAGGTCGTCATCGCCACCAACCCGACGACGACGGGCGAGGCGACCGCGCTGCACATCGCCGAGTCGGTCCGCCGGAGCACCCCGGAACTCGCGGTGACCCGGCTGGCCAGTGGCCTGCCCGTCGGCGCCGACCTCGAGTACGCCGATGAGCTGACGCTGGGCCGGGCGCTGGCCGGCCGCCGCGCGGTCTGACACCTCTGGCGCGTCGACCGCGACAGCGGCGGCTTAGCGGTATTCGCGCATCCGCATCTTGGCCGAATGCCAAGCCTCGCCGAACGGCAGACCCGACTGCCGCCGGCGGCGGAGGTGCCTGAGGAAACGCGGAGCGTAGAGGGCCGTCCGGTTGATCGGCCCGTACGTCCGCCCAGGCAATGTGGAGCGCCGCAGCTCGGCCACGAGCGCGGCGCCGTAGGCCCGCGGGAACGCCGCCTCACCGCTGAGCAGGGCCCGCAGTGCCCGCGCCGGAGGCTCCCTGCCCGCCTCCCGCGGGAGGTAGCCGTTGGCCCCGGCGCGGATGCAGGCGAGGGCCTCCAGCGCGTTGGCGTCGTCACTCATCACGGCGATCTCGGTGTCGAGACCGGCCCGGTGAATTTCGCGGGTCGCGCGAAGGCCCCCGCCCGGCATCTCCATGGCCAGCACGCATAGCTGCGGCGTCGTCCGTGCCGCCGCATCGATGGCGCCGTCGGCACTCTCCGCGCTTGCCACGACGGCAAAGCCCTCGCGTTCGAGCGCGCTTCGAGTCTGCGCCAGTGCCGACTGGCGGTCTGCGATGAGGACCGTCGGTGGATCTCCGGGGGAGACCTCACGATGGTCGTGTTCCAGGTGCTGCTGAGCCATGAGCAAACCCATCATCCGCCTCCGGGCTTTGCCCTCGTTAAGTGTGGAGGTTCTTCGACGGCTCGCCGACGATAGTTCGTGCAGATCACGAGATCGGGTCCAGGATGTGAAGCCCGGCGTGCATTTCCGCGGGCGGGATTGCACGAGGGCACGGCCGCGCTCGACCGGCCGCCCCGGCGCCCAGTCCCTACCCTTGTCGTGTGCCCGACACCGTGGTGATGAAGTTCGGCGGGACCTCCGTCGCCGATGCCGAGCGAATCAAGCGTGCCGCCGCGCGGATCGTCGCCCGTCGCGAGGCCGGCAAGCGCGTCGTGGCCGTGCTCTCGGCCCGCGGTAAGACGACCGACGAACTCATCGCCATGGCCGAGGAGGTCTCCCCACTCCCCGACCCTCGCGAGATGGACATGCTCCTCTCCACCGGCGAGCGTATCTCCTGCGCGCTGTGCGCGATGGCCATCAACGACCTCGGTCACCGCGCCATCTCGCTCACCGGGTCCCAGGCGGGCATCGTCACCGACACGTCGCACACGAAGGCGAAGATCATCGACGTGCGGGCCGAGCGGATCCGCGACGCGCTCGGCGAGGACAAGATCGTCCTCGTGGCCGGCTTTCAGGGGGTCTCCACCTCGCGCGACGTCACGACGCTCGGCCGCGGGGGCTCGGACACGACCGCGGTTGCGCTCGCCGCCGCCATCGAGGCCGAGGTCTGCGAGATCTACACCGACGTCGCCGGGGTCTTCACCGCCGATCCACGCATCGTGCCCGACGCCCGCAAGCTGTCCATGGTGAGCTTCGAGGAGATGCTCGAGATGGCCGCCTCCGGAGCCAAGGTGCTCCAGCTGCGCTCGGTCGAGTACGCCCGCACCCACGGGGTGCGCATCCACTGCCGTTCCAGCTTCTCGGACTCCCCAGGTACCGTTGTCGTCGGAGAGGATCAGACCTTGGAGCAACCACTCGTCACCGCCGTCACGCACTCGACCGAGGAGGCTCGGATCACGTTGCTCGGCGTGCCCGACCGCCCGGGCGCCGCGGCGGCGATCTTCGAAGGCCTGGCTGCGGCCGAATGCAACATCGACACGATCATCCAGAACGAGCCGCTCGGGGATGGCCGCGCGGCCGAGGTTTCCTTCACCGTCTCGCACGAGGATCTGCGCGCGGCCGAGCAGGCGCTCGAGCCCATCGCGGCCGAGCTCGGGATCGAGCGCGTGGACACCAACCGGCAGATCGGCAAGGTCTCGATCGTCGGGGCGGGCATGCGCTCGCACCCCGGCGTGGCGGCCAAGGTGTTCAAGACCCTGGCCGAGGAGAACATCAACATCGAGATGATCTCCACCTCGCCGATCAAGATCTCCTGCGTGATCGCAGCCGACGGCGTGCCTCAGGCCGTGCGCGCGCTGCATACGGCGTTCGGGCTCGGCGGTGACGCCGTGCAGTCCGAGCCATTCGGACAGGGGCCGCGCTGATGCGCGTCGCCGTCGTCGGAGCGACCGGGGTCGTCGGCACCACGATGCTCGAGCTGCTGCGCTCGCGCGCCTTCCCGGCGCGGGAGATCGTCGCCTTCGCCACTCCCCGCTCAGCCGGGCGTGAGCTCGACGGGGGCCTCGTCGTCCGCGGGCTCGAGGAAGGGGCCGACATCAGCGGCTTCGACCTCGCGCTCTTCTCCGCCGGCGCCTCCACCTCGCGCGCATGGGCCCCGCGCTTCGCGCGGGAGGGCGCCCTGGTCGTCGACAACTCCTCGGCCTTCCGGCGCGACCCCGGGATCCCGCTCGTCGTCTCCGAGGTCAACCCGCACGCCCTCGACGCGCACCGGGGCATCATCGCCAATCCAAACTGCTCGACCATGCAGCTCATGGTCGCCCTGGCTCCGATCCACCGGGCGGTGGGGATCGAGCGGCTCGTCGTGGCCACCTACCAGTCGGTGTCCGGCACGGGCAAGAAGGCGCTCGACGAGCTCACGCTGCAGAGCGAGGCGGGTCTACGCGGCGAGGAGCTTCCCGCGCCACAGGTCTATCCCGAGCCGATCGCCTTCAACGTCATCGGGGCGGCGGGCAACTTCCTCGACGGCGACGACCACACCGACGAGGAGCGCAAGATGATGTTCGAGACGCGCAAGATCCTCGAGGACGAGTCGATTGGCGTGGCCGTCACCTGCGTGCGCGTCCCGGTGAGGATCTGCCACTCGGAAGCGGTCAACGTCCAGACGCGCCAGCCGATCGCCATCGAGGAGGTCCGCGCTCTGCTCAGCCAGGCGCCCGGCCTCGTCCTTCAGGACGTGCCCACGCCGCTGAGCGCGGCCGGGCGCGACGAGGTGTTCGTCGGGCGGCTGCGCGACGACGCTTCGCATCCGCGAGCCTTCAGCATGTGGGTGGTCAGCGACAACCTGCGCAAGGGCGCGGCGACCAACGCCGTCCAGATCGCCGAGGTGCTCGTGGCCCGCGGGCTTATTGGCGCGCCCGCAGGTCGCGGCGCGTCCTGACCCCGAGCTTGCGGTAGATGCGCCGTGCGTGACTGCGCACGGTCTCGGGGCTGACCTGGAGGTGGTGGGCGATCTCGGCGTTCGAGCGTCCGTTCTGCAGCAGCTCGAGCACCTCGGCCTCGCGCGGCGTGAGGAGATCTGGTCCGGGCAGATCGGCTGCCTCGACGCCGACTGGGGGCAGGACGTGCAGCCCCCGGGAGGCGAGGTGGATCGCGTGCAGGACATCGCCGGCCTCCGTGCTCTTGGCCAGGCAGGCCGTGGCGCCGAAGGCAAGCATCTGGCGGCACTCCGACGGGGTGGGGCGGTTGGCGAGGACGACGAGCCGGGTGTCGGGCAGCGCGCGGTGGAGCTCGCGCAGGTCGGAGGCGCTCCCGAGTGAGCCGAAGTTGAGCAGAGCCACGTCGGGCCGCGCCCGGGCCAGGGCGGAGATCAGCTCGCCGTGCTCGACACCGTCGGCGACGAGCTCGAGGCTCTCGTCGTCGGTGATGAGGGCGCGAAGTCCGCGAGCGACGATGTCCTCGAAACGGGCGACGGCGACGCGTACGGCAGAGCGGGAAATCATGGGACGGGCGCAGCCGGCCGGCGCGCGCAGAGAAGCTTACATGTGGGTTCAGAAACCGGTGAAATGGGTATCACCCGCTTGCACTGCGATAGATCACCTCAAGTTCCTCCGACGCGGGGGACGACGCGCAAGCGGCAAACGCCAAGATTGCAGCGTCTTCACTCGCGGGGATGCGGGATCCCGAGCAAGCTTCCACGGGCGGACGACAGGGGTATGACGAGCGAGCGAGGCCGGTGCGCCTCGCTCTTCGTCGTTCTGGGGTTCGAACTCTGACTCGGCGAGCCGCCTATGCGGCGGATGCGACGACCGAGGTCGACCAGTCGATGATCTTCGTTGGGCGGACGATGTGCTTGGTCATCCCGAGCTCCTTGGGCGAGAGGCCGAGGGCGAGGCCGACGAGCTGCGGCAGGTGGAGCACCGGCAGCCCGAGGTCGCGCCCGACCACCTTGGCCGCGGCCGGCTGCTGCAGGTCGAGGTTGAGGTGGCAGAGGGGGCAGGGGACGACGAGGCAGTCCGCCTCGGCGTCGATGGCGTCGCCGAGATGGCGTCCCGCCTGCGCGAGCGAGGCCTGCTTGTTCATGGTGATGATGGGGAAGCCGCAGCATTTGTAGACGCCGGCGTAATCGATGACGGTTCCGCCAAGGGCCTCGATCAGCCAGTGCATGTAGCGGTCGCGCGGGTGCTCGTCGTCGATGCCCAGACGGTCGACTGGCCGCACGATGTAGCAGCCGTAGAAGGGTCCGACGCGCAGATCGGTGAGCGGCCGCTTGACCTTCGCCTTGACCGTGTCGAGCCCGATCTCCTCGACGAGCAGCCAGAGGAAGTTCTTGTTGCTGATGCCCTTCTCGTAGCGCAGGCCTTCCTCGGCGAGGTTCTGGTTGACGTACTCGCGGTACTCCGTGTTGGCGTCGAGACGCTCCTGGCACTCGGACTGCGCGCCCTGGCAGGTCGAGCAGATGTTCATCATGAGCGCGCCGTCGGTCTTCTGGGCCAGCGCGAACGTCCGCGCGTTCAGGGTGTCGGCGAGCTCCTGGTTGTGCTCGGCGATGACGCCGGCGCCGCAGCATGCGGCCCGATCGAGCTCGAGGAGCTCGATGTCGAGGAGGGGCGCGACCTTGGCCATCGCGCCGTGGAGCTCCGGGGTGAACCCGCGGCTCACGCAGCCCGGCCAGTAGGCGACCTTCATCCGTTCTCGCTTTCGCTCGAGGTCTCGGGTTCGGCGGTCCCGGCGGCCGAGGGCTCGGCCGGCGGCTGGCGATCCTCCACGCCGTGCGTCTCCGCGGGCTCGTCCTCGTAGCCGGAGACGTAGAGATTGAGCTCGACGCGCTCGCCGCGGCCCTCGACGTTCTCGAAGATCCGCTTGACCTCCGCCGGCGCCTTGTGCGGGTGCATCAGGGCGGTCTTGGGGGTCATCTTGCCGCGGGTCATCGCCTTCGCGGCGGTCGGCAGCCCGCTCATGAGCTCGGGGGCGGCCCGGGGGTGGAACTTGCCGCCGTAGGAGTCAGCGAGCAGGTCGGCCTCCTGGAGGAGACCGTTCTTGCGAATGTTCTTCACGAAGGCGTGCTCGTGACGGTAGCCGTTGTTGCGGTCCTCGATGTCGTGGTCTGAGCCCGACTTGCGGCGCAGGCGCATGATCTGGCTCATCGGGTCCACGCCCTTCGGGCATGCGTCGATGCAGTTGAAGCAGTGCGTGCAGTCGTAGATGCCGTGCTCGTCCTCGGCCAGGTCCTTGAGGCGCTCGAAGTGCTGGGCGTCGCGCGGGTCGCCGATGAACCGGTAGGCCTTGGCTGAGGCGGCCGGGCCGACGAAGAGCGGATCGACCTCCATCGAGAGGCAGTCCGACACGCAGGCGCCGCACTGGATGCAGGCCATCGTCTGCGTGACGTCGACCATGTTGTCGTGCGGGACGATGTACTCCCGCTCGGGCACGGGCTCCTGGTTGAGCAGCCACGGGGTGACGCGCTGGATCTTCTTCCAGTGCACCGCGTCCATGTCGACGATGAGGTCGCGGATGACGGGCATGTTGCCCATCGGCTCGACCGTGATGACCGTCGTGTGCTGACCTTCATCCGGCGGGTTCCAGCCCGTGCCGTGGCCGCGTTTGGCCGCCTCGCCGAGGTGGGTGTTACACGCGAGGCCGGGCTTGCCGTTCATGCGTACGCCGCAGGAGCCGCAGATCGCCTGCTGGCATGAGCAGCGGATGCCGATCGAAGCGTCCGTTTCGTCCTTGACCTTGAGGATGGCGTCGAGGACGGACTGGGTCTCGGGCATCTCGACGGTGTGCTCGTCCCACCGGGCTCCGTCGCCCGCCTGGGGGTCAAAGCGCCGGATGCGCAGCGTGTACTCGGGCATCAGTACGTCCTTTCCTGAGGCTCCCAGCGCGTGATCGTCACCGGCGAGTAGGTGACCGTCGGCACATCGCCCCCGTTGACCGAGATGTCGATGTGCTTGAGCCACTCCTCGTCGTTGCGCTCCGGGAAGTCGGTACGAGACTGGGCCCCGCGCGATTCCTTGCGCTCCTGCGCCGCCACGACGATCGCCTCGGCGCAGTCGAGCATGTAGCCGAGCTCGATGGCGGCGATGACATCCTGGTTGAAGACCGAGCCGCGGTCGTCGATGCCCGCCCCCGGAGCTTCCTCCTTCAGGCGGCGGACGATCTCGAGCGCGTCGGCGAGACCCTGAGCGTCGCGGAACACGGCCACGTACTTGTCCATCGTCTCCCCGAGCTCGCGCTTGATCGCGGCGATGCGCCGGCCGTTGCCCTCGCGGTTGATGATCGCCGCGATGTTGCGCTCGGTGTCAGCCACCCGCGCCGCGGGAGTGCTCGGCATCGGCATCTGCACGGCCCGGGCGGCGGCGTGCTCGCCCGAGCGCCGGCCGAAGATGAGCGTGTCCAGGAGCGAGTTGGCGCCGAGCCGGTTGCCGCCGTGGACCGAGACACAGGCGACCTCGCCGGCCGCATAGAGCCCGGGGATCGTCGTCTTGCCGTCGACGTCGGTCTTGACGCCGCCCATGATGTAGTGCTGACCGGGCTTGATGTGGATGGGCTCGCGCGTGATGTCGACGCCGGCGAAGTCGCGGCCGATGTTGACGATCTCCCGCAGCGCCTCGAGCGTGCGCCGCCGCGGCACCTTGGTCACGTCGAGCGCGATGCCCCCGCCGGGGAAGGCACGGCCCTCGTTGATCTCGGTCTGCTCGGCGCGCGAGACGACGTCGCGCGAGGCGAGCTCGAGCTTGTTCGGGGCGTACTTCTCCATGAAGCGCTCGCCCTCGGCGTTGAAGAGCTGCGCGCCCTCGCCGCGGGCGCCCTCGGTGATGAGCAGCCCATTGCCCACGAGCGTCGTGGGGTGGTACTGGATCATCTCCATGTCCATCAGCTTGGCCCCGATGCGATAGGCCTGGGCGATGCCGTCGCCAGTGACGATCAGGCCGTTGGTCGTCGGCTTGTAGACCTGGCCGGCGCCCCCGGAGGCGAGGATCGTGGCCTTGGCGTTGAAGACCTCGAGGTGGCCATCGCGTAGGTTGCGGCACACCGCGCCGACGCAGCGGCCCTCTCCATCCTCGAGGAGGTCGGTGGTGAACCACTCCTCGTAGCGGTCGACCGTGGCCGAGTGCTTCATGAGCTGCTCGTAGAGCACGTGGAGGATCGCGTGGCCGGTGATGTCGGCCACGTAGTAGGTGCGAGCCGCCGAGGCACCGCCGAAGGCACGGGTCCCGAGGTGACCGGTCTCGTTGCGATGGAACGTCACGCCCGCGTGCTCGAGCCAGAGGATCTCGTTCGGAGCCTCGCGGCACATGACCTCGATGGCATCCTGGTCGCCCAGGTAGTCGGAGCCCTTGACGGTGTCGAAGGCGTGCGACTCCCAGGTGTCCTCGGGGTTGAGCGCGGCGTTGATGCCGCCTGCCGCTGCCACGGAGTGCGACCGGACCGGATGGACCTTCGAGATGATCGCCACGGTCGCGCCCGACTGAGCGGCGGCGAGGGCGGCTCGCTGGCCGGCCAGGCCGGCGCCGATGATCAGCACGTCGTGTGAGGGCACGCGGCCGATTCTATGGAAGCGAGCCTACGGGCCGCGTTCTCGGGGGGGCGTCGCGGTCCGCCGCCTGACGCGGCGGGTCGTGGGGCCGCGGCTGGGGGGCGCGCTGCGCCCAGGAGTGCGCCGGGCGGGCTAGTGCTGGCCGGGGCGGCGCGCCGGGAGCGCCTGCGCGAGCTGCGTGTTCCAGCGCTCGAGCTGCGCGCGCTGACACGTGCTGCAGGTGCCGACGTGGCGGGCGTGGCCACAGGGCTTGCAGGGGGCGGGCCGTTGCGTCTGGGCGGGCGACTGGGTGAGATGGTCTGGCATCTGGATCTCCTCTTCCTCACCCTGGTTATCGCCAGCCCGGGGTGGGCTGATGATGCGTAGGCGACACGACGTTTCTCTCCGTGGTTTCCCCGCATCGGCGGGCCAGGGCCTGAGAGCCATCATGGGAGTCCGGGCGGACGGACCCCGGAGCCGTCGCGCGCGGTCCGGTTCGGTGCGGTTCAGGCCGGTCTCGCCGCGGCTGAAGGCGTGCCGCTGCGTGGTCCCGCCGCGGCTCGATGCGCTCAGCCACCCTCGGCGAGGGAGTGCCGCGCCGAGGCGCGGTCGAGGGCGCGGGTGGCGAACACCAACGCGCCCACCCCCGCCGAGCCGAGGGGGTGAGCGCGTTCATGCCCGGAATCCGGGCACCAACGCGCCGACCCCCTCCGAACCCCGGGGGTGAGCGCGTTTATGCCCGCCTCGCGGCGGCCACCCCGCGCCCCAGGCAACCGCGCCCCGGGGCGCTCCGGGCGCCCCGGGCGGGGCGCCCGCATGACCCCAGCCAGCCCCCACCAGCCCCGCCCCGCCACGCACAGCCGAGTCGCGGCCCCGCAACCCACGCCCGAGCATGCCGGCCCCGCAACCCACGCCCGAGCAAGCCGCCCCGCAACCCACCCCCGAGCCGCAACCCACCCCCGAGTCGCACCCAACGAGCGACAAACTCAAGCCAGCGGCGACCCAAAAGCCGACTGCAGCGCCTGGCGCACCTGGTTGGCCGTGACCACGCCCCGCAGCATCCCCTCGCCGTCCACGGCCACGACCGCTCCGAGCCGCCCGAGCGACTCGGAGGCCAGCAGGTCCGTGATCGGGCGGTCCTGGTCGACCCGCGAGCCGTCCGTGACGTCGTCGACGGCCGACCCCACGGTCAGCCAGCCCTCGCCGCGGGCGCTCACGTCATCGAGGGGCTCGCGCCGGACGATGCCGAGGAAGCGCCCGCCCTCGTCGACGACCGGGAACCACGCCCAGCCGTAGCGCAGGAAGAACTCGTCGAGGGCCTGGGTGACCGGCATCGGCGCCGGGATCGCCACCGGCTGGGTGTCCATGATGTCGGCCACGCGCACGGCCTCGATCCGCTCGGCGAAGGCGCTCTGGAGCAGGGCGGCCCGCGCCGACTGGCCGAGGAGGAAGGCGACGGCGATCAGCCACAGCCCGGTGAACGCGCCGTAGGAGAGCATGAGGAAGAGCCCCGCCCCGCCGAGGAGCACGGCGAAGGCCTGTCCGAGCTTGGCGGCGAGGCGCGTCCCCCGCTGCTTGGATCCGGTCACGCGCCACACGAGCGAGCGGGCGATCCGGCCGCCGTCGAGCGGGAAGGCGGGCACGAGGTTGAACAGGAGCAGCAGGACGTTCCACAGGAGCAGCCAGCTGAGCGCCAGGAGCACCGGAGTGATGCGGATGTTCGCGTCGAGCTCGGCCGCGTGCAGGAGCCGGTGGGGGCCGACGACGATCAGGTCGAGGACGAGGCAGAAAACGACGAACCCGAGCGTGGCCGCCGGGCCGGCGGCGGCGATCCGGAAGTCCTCTCCGGGGGTGGCCGCGTCGCGGCTCATCTGGGTGATCCCGCCGAACAGGAGCAGCTCGATCCGCGTCACCTCGATCCCCTCGCGCCGGGCGACGAGGGCATGGCCGAGCTCGTGCACGATCAGCGAGGCGAACAGGGCCAGCGCGGTGATCACCGCGGTCAGGTAGGCGGTGCCGTCGGAGGAGTGCAGCTCGGAGCGGAAGTCGCCCGAGAGCCAGAAGATCATCAGGAAGAGGATCAGGAACCAGCTCGCGTCGACCCCGATCCGGAAGCCGAACAGGTCCATGAGCTTGATCGACGTGTTCCGCCGCTGCACGTAGCAATCGTCGCACAGGTACAGGCCACGGATTCCCCCTCCGGGCCGAGGTGCAAGGATGCGTGCTGCCATGACCGACGCCATGCAACAGCTACGCGAGCGCGTGGCCGAGTTCTCCGACCTCGGAAACGCCCTTCACCTGCTCGAATGGGACCAGCAGACGATGATGCCGCCGGGCGGCGCGAGCGCCCGGGCGGAGGCGATGGCCACCCTCGGCCGGCTGAGCCACGAGATGTTCATCGCCGACGAGACCGGCCGGCTCATCGAGGCCGCCGCGAGCAACCTCAACGGCGGCCCCGACTCCGACGACGCCCGGCTCGTGGCGGTCACCCGACGGCGCTGGGAGAAGGCGCGGCGGATCCCGGGCGAGCTCGCCTCCGAGATGGCCCGTGCGGCGTCGCTCGGGCACGAGGCGTGGGTGAACGCGCGCGCGCGCTCGGACTTCGATGCCTTCGCCCCCTTCCTCGCCCACAACTTCGAGCTCGCCCGCCGCTACGTCGACCACTTCGACGGCTTCGACGCGCCCTACGACCCGCTACTCGACGACTACGAGCCAGGCGTCAAGAGCGCTCAGGTCGCCGCCATCTTCGACGAGCTCAAGCGCGAGCTTTTGCCCCTCATCGCCGCCACGGCCGCGAGCCCCGGCGTGGACGACTCGTGCCTCCACGGCGACTTCCCCGTCGCCCGCCAGCGCCAGCTCGTGGCCAAAGTCCTCGCACGGATGGGCTTCGAGTCACAGCGGTGGCGCCTGGACGAGGCGGCCCACCCGTTCGCGACGAGCTTCGGACGCGACGACGTCCGCCTGACCACACGCTGGGATGAGACGTTCTTCCCCTCCGCGCTCTATGGCGCCATGCACGAGTGCGGTCACGGGCTCTATGAAGCGGGGATCGCGCCGGCGCTGCAGCGCACGCCGCTCGGACACGCCGAGTCGCTCGGACTGCACGAGTCGCAGAGCCGGATGTGGGAGAACATGGTCGGGCGCAGCCGCGCGTTTTGCACCGTGCTCGCGCCCCTCGTCTCCGAGCTGGCCGGCACGAGGCTCGACCCCGAGACGCTCTTCCGCGCGGTCAACCGCGTCCAGCCGAGCTTCATCCGCGTCGAGGCCGACGAGGCGACCTACGGCCTGCACGTCATCCTGCGCTTCGAGCTCGAGCAGGAGCTCATCGAGGGCCGGTTGAAGGTCACCGAGCTGCCCGAGGCGTGGGATGCGCGCTTTGCCGAATACTTCGGCCTCGAGGTCCCCGACCCCGCCCTCGGCGTCCTCCAGGACGTCCATTGGGCCGGCGGATCGATCGGGTATTTCCCGACCTACGCGCTCGGTAACCTCATCGCCGGCCAGCTCTGGGAGCGCGCCCACGCCGATATGCCCGATCTCGACGCCCAGATCGAGGCGGGCGAGCTCGCGGGTCTGCGCGCCTGGCTGGGCGAGCATGTGCATCGCCACGGCGCCAAGTTCGCCATGCCCGAGCTGCTCGAGCGCATCGTCGGCACCCCCATCGCCGTGACGCCCTTCGTCACCTATCTGAAGCGCAAGCTGAGCGGGGTCTACGGCCTCGACCTCGCCGCCTAGGCCGGCCTCCGCGGCCGTCGAACGGGCCGGGCCACGAACGTGGTACACCAGATAGAGCCATCAGTCAGACAGGAGACAAGACATGAGTGACACACCCGTACGCGTAGCGGTAACCGGGGCCGCCGGCCAGATCGGCTACGCGCTGCTCTTCCGCATCGCCAGCGGCCAGCTCCTGGGACCGGACACGCCGGTGCGCCTGTCCCTGCTCGAGATCCCCCAAGCGGTCAAGGCGGCCGAAGGCACGGCGATGGAGCTCGACGACTGCGCGTTCCCGCTGCTTGCCGGCGTCGACATCTACGACGATCCCAACCAGGCTTTCGACGGCGCCAGCGTGGCTCTGCTCGTCGGCGCGCGCCCGCGCACGAAGGGCATGGAACGCAGCGACCTACTCGAGGCCAACGGCGGCATCTTCAAGCCGCAGGGTGAGGCACTGGGCGCGCACGCCGCCGCCGACATCAAGGTGCTTGTCGTGGGTAACCCGGCGAACACCAACTGTCTCATCGCCAAGAGCCACGCGCCGGACATCCCGGCCGAGCGGTTTACCGCGATGACGCGGCTCGACCATAACCGCGCCATCGCCCAGCTCGCGGCCAAGGCCGGGGTCACCGTCAACGACATCACCAACATGACGATATGGGGCAACCACTCGGCCACCCAGTACCCCGATATCTTCCACGCCAAGGTAAAGGGCGCGAACGCGGCCGAGACCGTCTCCGATGAGGAATGGCTGAAGAACGACTTCATCCCCACGGTGCAGAAGCGCGGCGCCGCCATCATCGAGGCGCGCGGTGCCTCGAGCGCGGCCTCGGCGGCCAACGCGGCGGTCGATCACGTCCACGACTGGGTGCTGGGAACGCCCGCCGGTGATTGGGTGTCCATGGCCATCCCGTCCGACGGTTCCTACGGCGTGCCCGAGGGCATCATCTCGAGCTTCCCCGTCACCACCGTGGGCGGGACCTACGAGATCGTCCAGGGACTCGAGATCGACGGCTTCTCGCGCGAGCGCATCGACGCCACGGCGCAGGAGCTTCAGGAGGAGCGCGACGCCGTCAAGCAGCTCGGCCTGATCTAGGCGAATTCGCCCTGGGGGCGAATTCGCCCGCCTGCCTACTAGGCCGGGTGCCAGCCCTGGCCGTCGCGCCGGATCCGCCCCTCGCCCACCAGGCGCGGCATAACGCGGTACAGGTAATTCGGCTCGATCCCCATCGAGCCGGCGATCTGCGGGATCGTGATCCCGGGTCGGCTCTGCACGAGCGACAGCGCTTCGTTGGCACGGGTGTTACCGCCGCGGCGCCCGCGCGGGCGGGCGGAGCGGCGCGAGCTCCGGCGTCCGCTTCCAGCGCCGGTGCTGGACCGACGGCCCGAGGTGCGAGTGCTGCCGAGGAGGGCGGAACGCGCGGCCTCCAGTCGGGCGAGCTCAGCGCGTAACTCGTCCATGCGGGCGTCGATGTCCTTCACGGTGCTGTCCACGAAGCCAGCCACTCGGTCTTCTCCTTGAGAGTAAGGGCAAACCCGACTGCACAACGATAGCGCCGCGCGGTGACGACGCCTGTGAGGTTTTACACTCGTTCGAGCAGTGCTTTCAAGCGCGCCAACGAGTTATGCGCTTCGCGCTCGGAGGCGGCGCCGACGAACACCCGACTGGCTACGTGGCCAAGTCGGCCACCCGGCGCGGTGAATTCGTTGGCGTATTCAAATCGCGTCGGTTGATCGTCACCGCCGTCGAGCCGGTAGGAGATAACCGCGCGTGACCCCGCCGGGCCGCGGCCCTCCCAATCGGCGCGGTGCGGGGGCCGGACGTCGGCCAGCGTCCAGTTGACGTGGAAGGACACTCCGTGCATACGCAGGGTCTGTTCCATCGTCGCGCCGGTGCTGAGCGGACGGCGTGAGACGGACCGCACCGAGCGGTGAATCGTCACCCAGTCACCGAGCTTGTCGGGGTCCATCACCGTGTCCCACACCCGCTCGATTGGCGCGTTGATCTCGATCCGTGCCGTGACCTGACTCATGTGGATGTAGACCCTATAGCCCCGCCATGCCTCAACGTGCGGCGAGCGGTTCGGTGCGCTCCCAGTCGGCCAGCGCGTGCTCGATGGCCGCCTCGAGGGAGTGCGGGCGCACGCCGAGCAACTCCGCCGCACGGTTGTCGCGCGGGAGCAGATCCTCGCCCAGGCTCTCCATGAGCGGTCCGATCAACTCGTACTCCTCGCCGGCGACGACGGCGGCGATTCGGCTGGCGATCGGCGTGACGGTCAGACGGCGGAAGCTGACCATCGGGCGGCCGACGAGCATGAGGTCACGGATGCGCTCGATGAGCTCGCCGTAGGTCACCACCTCGCGGCCGCCAACGTCGAGCGACTCGAACGGCACGGCCGGGCTCACGGCCGCGCGCGCGAGCAGCTCGACCATGTCGCGCTCGTCGACGGGGCTCGTGCGATGGCTGTGCCATGCGGGCACGGCGAGCACCGGCAGCCGCTCGACGAGGCGGACGAGGAAGCGAAACGCCCGCGACCCGGCCCCGATGACGATCGAGGCCCGGAAGGCCACCGTCCTGGGCACGGCGTCGCGGAGGATCTCCTCGACCGCCAGGCGGCTGGCCAGGTGTTCGGAGGCGGGGCCGTCCGCGGGCAGCAGGCCGCCGAGGTAGATGATCCGGGCCACGCCGGCGCGCGCCGCTGCCCGGGCGAAGTTGCTCGCCGCCGCCCCCTCGCGCGCGGCGAAGCGCCCGTTCCCCGACGGCTCCATCGAGTGGATGAGGAAGTAGGCCACGTCGATCCCATCCAGGGCCTCGTCCAGTCCGCGGCCCGAGACGGCGTCGCCGCGAACCGTCGCCAGCTCGCCGCCGCCCGCGTCGGCGCGGCGCGAGAAGCCGCGCACGGCGTGGCCGTCCCGGTGCAGGCGCGGGACCAGGCGCGAGCCGACATAGCCGCGGCTACCTGTGACCAGGATGTTCATCGCCGGGGACTACCCGGCGGGATGGAAAAGCTCCCGAAAATGCGGCCGGTTCGTATCCGGCCAACGAAAAACGCCGCAGATTGCAGGGAAAACGCTTCGCCGTGAAGTTCCTGCGTTTTCCGAGAATCGGGTTTGCAGGCGGGGGGCGAAAACGCTTTGATGACCCGGTCACACGGTTTCAACAACTCGGCGACAGAAGAGACACGGACATGACAGACGGACGGACGGGTGCGGGGCCGGCGACCTGCGAGGACTGCTTCTTCGGAGCGAATCTTCTCTGTGCGGTGACGCGCAGCGGTCCGTGCGCCACCTACCGTCCGAACCGGCCCGAGGGCCTGCGGCCACCGAGCCAGCTCCGCTTCGTCTTCCGGCAGCCGGAGCCCCGCATGACCGTCGCCTGGGCGTTCCCCAGCGCCGAGGAGCGGGTCGCCCTTCACGCCTGAGCGGTGCGGGTCAGGCATGGCCCGTATCGGGGGCGGCGTCGTATAAGGTTTCGCCCGTGTTCTGGCCGCTGATCGGCGCCTTCATCGCCTTCGTTCTCTTCGCCGTGCTCATGGGCTGGATCATGGACGCTCCGAACCGGAACGGCGAGCGCCGCTGATTACGAGCCGGCGCCGGACCGGCGTCGTCGGCTCTGCTCCCGCCGCCGGGTCCTGCGCTCGCTCGCTGCGGGCGGCGATCCAGCGCGCCCCCGGGGCGTCGCTCAGGCCATGCAGCACGATCGAGCAGAAGGCGGCGAGCGCGGCGAGGTTGAAGATCCTCGTGCCGGCATCGATCCGGTCGTTCAGGACGAGAAGCGAGAAGGTCATCGTCGCCACCCCCTTGGGCCCGAACCAGGCCATGAAGCTGCGGGTGGCGAGATCGGTCGGGGTCCGCACGAGCGCGGCGAATACGCCCGCGGGCCGGGCGAGGAGCAGGGCGACGGCGACGACGCCGACCGCCGCCCAGCCGTCGGAGAAGAGGCCGTGGAGGGTCAGGAGCGAGCCGAACACGGCGAAGATCCCGAGCTTCACGACCTCGACGAGGTCGGGGAGCTGGCGGGCGAAGTGCGCGCCGAGGTCGGGCCGGCGGATCCCGAGCGTGATCGCCGCCACGTAGACGGCGATGAGTCCGTTGCCGTGGGCCAGGACGGCGACGCCGTAGGAGGCGAAGGCCGCGCCGAGCGCGTAGAGGGCCTTCTGGTGCGGGGGGACGCCGTCGGCGAGACCGCGCTCGCGGGGCATGACCCAGGCAGCGGCGAATCCGAGCACGAGCCCGGTGGCGAAGCCGATGACGAGATCCTCGAGCAGGAAGCGCCACCACACGAAGTGCCCGGAGCCGATGGTCAGCGCGGCGGCGAGCGCGAGCACGGCGGGCAGCGCGAGCCCGTCGTTCAGGCCGGACTCGAGGTTGAGCGAGTGGCGCACGAGCCGGGGAACGCGCGGGTTGGTGACCACGCTCGAGGAGAGGACGGGATCGGTCGGCGAGAGTAGGGCTCCCAGGAGGAAGGCCTCCGTCCAGGTCAGGCCGATGAGCCAGCGCGCGGCCAGGGCGACGACGACCGCAGTGAGGGGCATGGCGAGCACGAGCTTGCGCAACGGCAGGTGCCAGTGCTCCTGGAGCATCTCGGATTCGACCTCGAGGCCGTCGCGGAAGAGGATGACGACCAGCGCGACCGTGGCCAGGTCGGCGACGAACCCCGAGCGCGCGTCGAAATGGAGGACCCGGACGCCACCCGAGCCGAGGACGAAGCCGGCGAGCACGAATACGGCAGGCAGGGGGATCCGGCCGCTGCGGGCGGGCGCTGACCACAGCGCCCCGACGACGAGGAGCCCACCGAGCACGAGAGCGACGACCTCGAAGTGCCGGGAGGCGCCGAGCACGAGGAGCGGGGAAAGGAGATTGGCGGCCGCCACGCAGCTAGAGTGGCAGAGACAGGCGAGGTGTCACACCGCGCCGTAGGACGGGACCGTGCGGCAGCGAGGGAGAGGAACGAGTGCGGATCACCGTGCTGGGCAAGTCACCGTCCTGGCAGGACGCGGGCGGGGCCTGCAGCGGGTACCTCGTGCAGGACGGCGAGTTCACCCTCCTGCTCGACTGCGGCAGCGGCGTGTTCGCCAAGCTCCGCACCGCGGTCGACTACCTGTCGGTGGATGCAGTGCTCATCACCCACCTGCACTCGGACCACTTCTTCGACCTCGTTCCCTTCACCTACGCGCTCATCAACGCGCGCCGCCGCGACGGCGGTGGTGCCCCCCCGCGACCCCCGCTGTACCTCCCGCGGGGCGGCGGCGAGGCTCTGCGCCGCATGCTCGGAGCGTGGAGCATCGAGGACCTCGTCGAGCGTGCCTTCGAGGTCTCGGAGTACATGTCGGACACCGCGCTCGCCCTCGGGCCGCTCCGAGCGCGGTTCTGCGAGGTGCCGCACTTCACCCGCGCGTTCGCGGTCGAGCTGTGCGCGAACGGTTCCCGCTTCACCTTCGGGGCCGACTGCGGACCGAATCAGGCGCTGGTCGAGTTCGCCCGCGACACGAGCCTGCTCCTCATCGAGGCGACGCTCGAGGACCCCGAGCCGGGGGATGAGCGGGGCCATCTGACCGCGCGCGAGGCGGGCGAGCACGGTCGCAATGCCGGAGCCCGCCGCCTCGTACTCACGCACTACTCCGACGAGCTCGATGCGGAGCGAACCCGCGCCGAGGCGGCGGACGGGTTCGGCGCGCCGGTCGAGCTCGCCAGAGAGGGCGCGATTTACGAGGTCTAAACCGGGTGGTTGCTGGTGATGTGCCCCAGCGCGCTCGCCGGGGGCATCTTGAAGTCGTAGAAGGCGCCCGGACCCTTGCCCTTCTTGCCGAACCCGATGCCGGCCTTCTCGAGCGCCTTGACGATCCCGCCGATCGAGTGGATCTTGTACTCCTCGAAGCCGAGGTTGTTGGGCAGCTTGCCCTGAGCGAACCGCGCCAGCGCCCGGTGCTCGGCTTCGGTGCCGAGGATCTCTCCGGCGTAGCGGGCCAGATCGCTCTTACCGGCCTTGGCGAACGTGGTGATGCCGATCAGGTAGGCGTTGACGAACTGCGTCTCGGCGTACTCGATCGTGGCGAACACGCTGTCGCTCGAGGCGAAGAACGCGTTCGGGGCCCAGAACTTCGTGGTCGCCGGCTTCGCGCCGAGGCTCCGCAGGACCTTGTAGTGGTCGAGCTCGGCGGCATTCGCCGCCTTGAGCACCGGCACGAAGCTCGAGTCGATACCGATCTTCGACGCGTTTTCGACCACGCCGGTGAGGAAGGTCACCGCAAGGGCCTCGGCGGTGACGGCGTCGGTCACGAGTTGCGAGATGCCGCTGCCCGCGGCGAAGGCAGAGGAGATGGGTCCGAAGGCGCCGAGCGCTCCGACGGCAGCGGTTCCGGCCGCCGCCTTGCCGAGCAGGCCACGGCGGGTCACGGACGGCATGCCCGTATCGGTTAGGACGTTGTCGAGGCGCTGAAGGTCCTCGGCTTCGAACACGGGGTTATCGGTCATACGTACTCCTTGGTCGTCGGCCGGGGATCGCGGGCCGGTTCGAAGGCACTACGGGCGCCGTCGGAAAGCGGATCAGCGGCTGGTCGCAGCGCGGACATCCAGGGCGACTTGGGCTGGGCATCTGTGAGCGCGATCCTTCGCCAAGACGTCGTCTCCACAACGGCTCCTGCGCGATGTGCGGCCCCGCGCGAGCGGGACCGCTCATCAGCGTGATCAGTGAGGCGAACGCTGCCCGACCTCGGGCGTGTTCGGCACCCGCTTGGCGATCTCGTCGAAGTGGAAGAACCGCCCCGGGCCGTTCCCCTTAGCGCCGAAGCCGAAGCCCGCCGCCTGCAGCATGGTCACCGCCGTCGTGATGTCGGTGAAGTACGGCGCCGAGCCCGAGGCGAACGCCTGATCGTTGCCCGCCTCGCCCAGCGACTGCAGGGCGAGTGCCCGGTGGACGGATTCCACGCCCATGATCTCCGCGGCGTAGCGGGCATACGTGCCCTTGCCGGCGTTGCCGAACGTGGTGACGCCGATCTGGTAGGCGTTGACGAAGATCCCGTCTCCGGCCACCAGCGTCTGGAGTAGGCCCTTGCGGCTGGCGAACACCGCGTCCGGGACCCAGATCGTCTTCGTGGCCGGCTTGGCGCCCAGCGCGGTCGTGAGGACCTGGTAGTGGATCAGCTCTTCGGTCGCGGCATCCCTGACGTTGCGCCGGGTCGTATGGTCGAGATCCACCCGCTCGGCTCCGACCGTGTTGACGATCGTCGCCAGGACTTCCGCCGTCGCGGCGATGTTGAGGATCGTCTGGGCTTCATTTTGCTTGGCGACCTTCGCGAGCGCCGACGCGGGCGCGCCGAGCAGGCCCAGACCGCCGATCGTGCCGGCAGCGCCCGCAACGAACTTGCGGCGCGTGGCCGCCGACTCGCCGCTCACGACGCGGTCGAGCGCTGTATGCACTTCGTTGTGCATTTCAGACACAACTACCTCCGTGGATTTGGAAACCGGCCCACTCTGATACGGAACGGTGACGCGCCGGCGGATCAAAACCCGGCCGGGATACCCTCTGTGCAAATGCGCGAGCGCGATCTCTTCGCCAACTTCGACCGCATGCGTCGCGAGATGGACGAGCTCTTCGGCGATGTCTTGCAACGGGGACGTCTCGCCCGCCGGCACCTCGGGTTCTCGCCCGCCGTCGATGTCGTCTACACCTCCGATCCGCCGCGCGCGATCGTGACCGCCGAGCTCGCCGGCGTCGCGCTGGAGGACCTCGACCTCGAGATCCAGGGTCGACAGCTCATCCTCTCGGGAACGCGGGGCCCGGCCCAGGTCGAGGGCGACCTCTACCAGCAGATCGAGATCGAACGCGGTGCGTTCCGGCGGACGGTCGAGCTCGGGGCCGAGGTCGTCGGCGAGGAGGCGAAGGCGAGTTACGAAGACGGCATGCTCCGGGTGGAGCTGCCGCTGCTGCGGCCCGCCGTCCGGGCGCGGTCCGTGCGGATCGAGGGCGTCGAGAAGTCGTGATCGAGATCGGTGCTCCCGACCAGGGGCGGCGCGAGGTGTCCGTCGACGTCGACGGCGCTCTGCCCACGCGCGTCGGTGTGCTCCCGCTGCGCGACACGGTGACCTTCCCCGAGATGCTCATTCCCCTCAACGTGGGCCAGCCCCGGAGCGTCGAGCTGATCAACGACGTTCTCCGTGGGGACCGCTCGATCGTCCTGGTGGCGAGCCGGGATCCGGAGCTCGAGACGCCGTCTCCGGACGAGCTCTACTCGATCGGCGTGGTCGGGGTTGTCGCACGCATGATCCGGGTTCCCGACGGGACTCTGCGCGTGCTCGTCCAGGGCGGCCAGCGGGTCCGGGTCGAAAACTGGGTGCAGACCGAGCCCTACCTGGTGGCCGAGATCGCCGAGGCGACCGACGTCGTCGAAGCCACGCCTGAGCTCACCGCGCTCATGCGCAACGTCCAGCAGACGTTCAGCGACATCGTCCACGAGGTCCCGTATCTGCCCGAGGAGCTGCAGATCATGGTGGCCAACCTCGAGGATCCGAGTACGCTGGCCAACCTCATTGCCGGCGCACTGCGACTGAAGACCGAGGAGAAGCAGGAGCTGCTCGAGGAGCTCGACGTGGCCAAGCGCCTACGCCGGCTCTCCGAGGTCCTCGCGCGCGAGCTCGAGGTCGTGGCCATCGGCTCGAAGATCCAGTCCCAGGTCCAGTCCGAGCTCGAGAAGGGCCAGCGCGAGTACTTCCTGCGCCAGCAGCTGAAGGCGATCCAGGAGGAGCTCGGTGAAGCCGACGAGGTGCAGGCCGAGGTCAGCGAGCTGCGCGACCAGCTCGCGGCGCTGACCCTGCCCGACGAGGTCCGCAGGCAGGTCGACCGTGAGCTCGGCCGCCTCCAGCGCCTCCAGCCCGCGATGGCCGAGTACGGCGTCGTCCGCGGTTACCTCGAGTGGATCGCCGGACTGCCCTGGGACCGCAGCACCGAGGACAACCTGGACCTGGGCCACGCGCGTAAGACGCTCGACGCCGACCACTACGACATCGAGCAGGTCAAGGACCGGATCCTCGAGTTCCTCGCCGTGCGCCGACTGACCGGAGGCCAGGGGCGCGGACCGGCGGGCTCGATCCTCTGCTTCCTCGGTCCGCCCGGCGTGGGCAAGACGTCGCTCGGGCGTTCCATTGCCCGGGCGCTCGGTCGCAACTTCGAGCGCATCAGCGTCGGCGGCATGCGCGACGAGGCCGAGATCCGCGGCCACCGCCGCACCTACATCGGGGCCATGCCCGGTGTGATCATCCGCGCCCTGCGCGACGCGGGCGCGAACAACCCGCTGTTCATGATCGACGAGATCGACAAGATGGGCGCCGACTTCCGGGGCGATCCGTCCAGCGCCATGCTCGAGGTGCTCGACCCCGAGCAGAACACCAGCTTCCGCGATCACTATCTCGACCTCCCCTTCGACCTCTCGAGCGTGATGTTCGTGACCACGGCCAATACGCTCGACACGATTCCGGGTCCGCTGCGCGACCGCATGGAGGTCATCCAGCTCGCCGGCTACGGCGAGGCCGAGAAGCTCGAAATCGCCAAGCGCTATCTCGTCCCGCGCCAGGTCGAGCGCAGTGGCCTGACCAGGGCCCGGATCGGTTTCAGCGACGCCGCGCTCAAGGCGGTCATCGCCGACTACACGCGCGAGTCGGGAGTCCGCCAGCTCGAGCGGGAGATCGGCAGCGTGTGCCGCAAGGTTGCGCGCCGGGTGGCCGAGGGCGATGCTCCGCGCCGCGTGCCCATCACCGAGCCGCGGGTGCGCGAGCTTCTCGGCAAGCGCCGCTTCTTCTCCGAGGCGCGTCGGCGGACGGCGCGGCCCGGGGTGGCCACCGGTCTGGCCTGGACGCCGGTGGGCGGCGAGGTCCTCTTCGTCGAGGCGACGGCCATGCCGGGGAAGGGCGACCTGACCCTGACCGGCCAGCTCGGGGAGGTCATGCGCGAGTCCGCGCAGGCCGCGCTCTCCTACGTCCGCAGCAACGCCCCCGAGCTCGTCCCCGGACTCGAGGACGGGTGGTTCGCCCACCATGACGTTCACCTCCACGTCCCCGCCGGGGCCACGCCGAAGGACGGCCCAAGCGCCGGGGTGACGATGGTCACCGCGCTGGCCTCGCTCCTCTCGGACCGCCCGGTGCGCAGCGACGTGGCCATGACCGGCGAGATCACCCTTTCTGGCCTCGTGCTGCCCATCGGCGGGCTCAAGGAGAAG
Organism: uncultured Solirubrobacterales bacterium; assembly: GCA_963795525.1. GTDB lineage: Bacteria > Actinomycetota > Thermoleophilia > Solirubrobacterales > Solirubrobacteraceae > Palsa-465. Next base: position 923,608 of record CAWCIA010000002.1, on the reverse strand, counting down.
GCCCTCGCCGCCCAGCGCGGTGGGATCAAGCTCGTGATCGCGCCCGAGCTCAACGCCCAGGACGCCGACGAGATGCCCGAACACCTCCGCCGCTCGCTCGGATTCCGCTTCGTCTCCGAGATCGGCGAGGTGCTCGAAGCCGCCCTCCAGCGGCGGCCCGCGCGACGGCTTCAAGCCGCCAAATAGCGGGCAGAAGAGAAGCGAAATCATCGACTCACATCCCGTATCCTCCAGTCTCGACCACGCCCGAGGGAGACCCATGGCAAGAAAAAAGTCAAAGGCGGTGCCATTCGCCGCCGCGGATATGGCGAACATCGCCAAGGCCAATCCGTACATCCAGCGCCTGCTCGATGACTCGCAGCTGCGCGACAACGTCCGCATCGTCATCGATTCGAGCCGGAGCGCCTACGGACGGCTCGCCAACGGCAAGGCGCCGACCAAGGTGGTGCTTCAGGACAAGAAGCTTCAGCGCGATCTCCGCCAGGCCTTCGACGCGGCCCGCGACGCCGCGGAGAGCCTGCAGGAGGCGCCGAAGAAGCGCGCCCGCAAGGGTCTGTCGTTCGGCCGCAAGCTGATGCTCATCGGCATGGGCGGTGCGTTGGCTCTGGCCGGCAGCGAGAAGCTGCGCTCCAAGGTGCTCGACACGCTGTTCGGTGCCGAGGAGGAGTTCCAGTACACGCCACCGGCCACGACGCCGGCAGCGACGACGCCGAGCTCTCCCGTCAGCGCGGCCTGAACGCAGTCCCCAGGGTTGCGGGCATGAAGGCGCCGCGAGGCGCCTTCAGCCGTTAAGCGGCCACCGGTGGGCGAAATCACGCCTACAATGGCGCCGATGGAGGCGGGAACCGCAGAGAGCGCGGTGCGCGCGGAGGAGCTTGCGAGCGACAAGGCCGCGCGCATCGTCGAGGCGATGCGGGCGAGCGTCGCGGCCCGCGGCATCGCCGGATCGACGTTCGACCAGGTCGCCCGCGAGGCCGGCGTCTCCCGCGGGCTCCTTCACTACTACTTCGGGACCAAGGAGCGCCTGCTCGTCGAGGTCGTGCGCCGAGAGTGCGAGGTGCGCGAGCAGCGCCTCGAGGACGCGATCGACGGCGCCGAGAACGCCCGCGAGGTCCTCGACGCGCTCGTGCGGAGCTTCGAGGAGATCCTCGGCCAGGGTCCGGCTGCCCCGGTCATGTTCTACGAGATGCTGACCCTGGCCCAGCGCCACGACGAGATCGCCACCGAGCTCGCCCAGCTCGGGCGGCGCACGCGCGAGGCCTTCGCCTCCGCGCTCGAGGCCAAGAGCCGCGCCGGCGTGCTCTCGCTGCGGGCCGAGCCCGACGCGGTCGCGGCCTTCCTCTTCGCCCTGGCCGACGGGATCATCGTCCGGCGCCTGAGCGAGCCCACGCTCGACATCACGCCGCTCATGACCCAGGGCGTCGCCGCCGCCCGGGCCCTGCTCGGCTGAGCGCCCCTGGCGGTCCACCACCGCGGTGCGCCGGATCGTCGTCCTCTCCGCGCTGGTCATCGTGCTCATCCTGCTCGCGGTGGCGCAGCTTGTCCTGCCGGGAATCGCGGCGGACGGGCTGCGCTCGCGACTGAGTCGATACGGACAGGTCGAGAGCGTCCACGTCAGCGCCTTTCCCGCCATCGAGCTCCTCTGGCACCATGCCGACCGGGTGAGGATCGCCTTCGCCTCCTACCGGCCGGCGCCCGGACAGGCGGGAACGCCGCTCGCGCAGGCAGGGGACGCCGGAACCATCGACGCTTCGGCCGCGGAGGTCGACATCGGTCTGCTCCATCTCCGAGACGCCACCCTGCACGTCGGCGACGGCCACATTTCGACCGCGGCGCGGGTGAGCGAGAGCGACCTGCGCGCGGCGGTGCCGTTCCTCGACGGCGTCGTTCCGGTGGGCGGGAGCGGCGACGGGATCACCCTCCAGGGCACGGCCACCTTCCTGGGGGCGACCGCGAGTGTCGACGCTACGGTGGCCGCGCGCGGCGGGGCGCTCCTGATTGCCCCGGACGTGCCCTTCGGAGGCCTGGCCACCCTCACGCTGTTCTCCGATCCGCATGTCGCCGTCTCGACGGTCGCGACGGCGCCGAGCGCCGGCGGGTTCACCGTCTCGGCGACGGGCTACCTGAGGTAGACGGCGAAGAAGTCGCGGTCGTCGGGCGTCAGGTAGCGCTGCGGCGAGCGGTCCATGTCGGGCAGGAGGTTGGCCGCGCCGCGCGCCCCCGGCTGGCGGTAGGTGATGAAGCTCGTCCAGTACGTGTTGATGTCGAGCTCCATCGCTCGCACCGCCCCGGCGCGGATCATGATCGCCGCGAGGGAGCCGACCGTCTGGTCGTTGGCCGCGGCGTAGATGAGGTTGCCATGTCGATCGACGCCGACGGACGAGCGCCACACGCGAATGGCGTTGCCGAGGGTGAAGCCCCACTCGGGACCGTCGGACAGATTGGGGTTGGCGGTGCCGTGGTTGACGATGAGGGGCAGGTTCTGGCGGGCGAAGACGACGTCGGGGGGGACCTCCGCGCCGCCGTTGTAGCGCACGACGTCGACGCGGCCGCTGCGGTAGCGCACGATCGTGGCCAGCCCGGGCTGCATCGTCGCGTAGGTGTGGCCGCCGTAGGCGAAGCCGCCGCGCGAGTCCGTGAGCTTGAAGCCGCTGTTGAACGTCGCCACGAGACCGCGGCGCAGGCCCACGGGCACCTCCTCGGAACCCCGCGAGGTCATCGAGACGCTCGGCTCCTGGATGCCCGGATACAGCCAGGTCGACGTCCGGGTGTGATCGATCCAGGCCACGCCGGCGACGACCCGCGGATAGCTCGGATCGGGCCGGAAGCTCGTGATGAGGACCGGAGGCCGCGCCGGCGCCGGGGCGAACGTGGCGTGCCAGACGCCCTCGCCGGGGAGCGCGGGGTGCAAGACGGGGACGATGGCGGGCGGCCGGTACGGGTGGACGACGACGTGCCGGGTGGCCGTGGGCGGCGCCGTGGCCGCGACGGCGCCCGCCTGGCTGGGCAGTGCCTTGAGCCCGGGGCCGCCGGTCGAGGGACCGCTCAGCGAGTAGTAGACGTTCTCCACCCGGTTGACGAGACCCCGCGCGCCGTTGTCGCGCAGCCACTCGACGGTACGAATGCCCAGGCTCGAGTCCGAGCGCTGGATGAGCATGCTCACGTAGGAGACGACGACGGGGACGAGGCAGAGGAGCGCTGTCCAGAGAGCGACGCGCCGGACGCGCGCCGGCGCGGCCGGGCGGCGGCGTCTCGGCCGGCGCGCGGCCGAACGATGGGGCGGGCGTGCGAACGCCTCGGGGCTCTGGATCGGCATCGTGCGTGAGACGACCGGATCGGGCTCCGGCTCAAGCTCTCCGGGACCGTGACGATCAGTACATCATCAAGGCTAAAGACCCGCTGAGAGCTCCCTTACCACATTCGGTGAGAACGTCCTCATCCCAACAGGTATCTGCGGCCAGACGTCGTTTCATTAACACCGTGACATCGGCTCCGTGGCACCACGAGGATCACCGTGAGATCGGTCTCATGGCTGCGAGAGATTGCCTTGAGATGGCGCCCCTAGGGTGGCAGCAATGACAGGGTCGAGACCGGTCACGACTCTGCGAGGGCTCCTGCGGCGCCAGCCCGTGCTCGTCGCCGGGCCGGCGAGCGCAGCCGATGGCCGCGAGCTCGCCCAGGCCGAAGCCGAGCGCCGTCGCGGCATCGCCCGCGCCGTGCTCGTGACCATGCGTCCGCGGCAGTGGACGAAGAACGGCCTCATCCTCGCCGCGGCCGGTGCGGCCGGCGCGCTCGGGCATGACGACGTGCCGTTGCGCGTCCTCGTCACCTGCTTCGCCTTCTGTCTTCTCTCGGGAGGCATCTACGCGGTCAACGACGTGCGCGACCGCCACGAGGACCGGCGCCATCCGCGCAAGCGCCGCCGGCCGATCGCCGCGGGCGAGCTGAGTCCCGACTTCGCCATGACCCTCGGCGTGATCCTCATCGCCCTGGGGGCGGCCATCTGCTACGACGTGCGACCCGTCGTAGGTGCCGTGGCGGCGGGATACGCCGCCCTCACCTTGAGTTACACCTTCCTCTGGCGCGAGGTCGTGCTCCTCGACCTCATCGCCATCGCCGGTGGCTTCGTCCTGCGCGCCGTGGCCGGCGGCGTGGCCGCCCCGGTCGGGCTCTCGCACTGGTTCCTGCTCGTGGTCAGCGCCGCCGCCGTGATGGTCGCCGCCGGCAAGCGCCTGGCCGAGCTCCGGCGCACCCAGGCCGGCGCCGCCGCCCGGCGTCGCGTGCTCACGCTCTACTCTCCGCGCATGCTCATGCGCATCCTCGTCGGTTGCGCGCTGGTGGCTCTGTTCGCCTATGCCATGTGGGCATCTGCCCTGCCTGCGGTGCACGGAGTGCCCTGGCGGCCGCTGACCACCGTCCCCTTTGCGGTCTGTCTGCTGCGCTACTCCGTGCTCGTTCGCGCCGGGGCGGGCGAGACACCGGAGGAGCTCGTGCTCCGCGATCGTCCACTGGCTCTCGCCGGCGCGATCTGGCTGGTGCTCTTCGCCCTCGGTGTCCATGCCGCGGGCTGAGGCTCCGGCGATCTCACGGTCAGCCGAGGTTCGCGATGTTCCCGTCCGGCCCGCGACCGTCCACGGGTGGGGCGGGGGGCGCCCGGCGGCCGTGACCGCGGTCCGTCCCGAGGCGCTGGATCCGGAGCGAGCAGCGGCCGCGCTCGCCGCCTCGCGAGCTCTGCCCGGGGCCCGTGCCGGGGTGATCGCCCGCGGCATGGGCCGTGCCTACAACGATGCCGCCCAGCGCTCCGGCGGTGTCGTCCTCGAGACCTCGGCGGCCAAGAGCTTCACGCTCGACCGAGCCGCCGGCACCGTGACCGCCGCGGCCGGCGTCACGCTGGGGGAGCTGATGTCCGAGCTCGTGCCGCTCGGCTGGATGGTCCCCGTGGTCCCAGGGACCCAGCACGTGAGCGTCGGGGGGGCCATCGCCAGCGACATCCACGGCAAGAACCACGGCGTCGATGGCGCGCTCGGCGCGCACGTCGAAGCCCTCGGCCTACTCACCGCCGCGGGCGCGCTCCTCGAGCTCGGCCCCGAACGCGAGCCCGACGTGTTCGCGGCCACGCTCGGCGGAATGGGCCTCACCGGCCTCATCGTATGGGCACGGATCCGCATGCGCCCGCTCAGCACGCCCCTGCTCAGCGTCGACGCCGACCGGGTGGACGACCTCGACGCCGCGCTGTCCGCCCTCCAGGCTCCCGGCGGCCGGCACCGGGTGGCCTGGCTCGACCTCCTCGGGCCCCGCCCCGGCCGGGGGATCGTCACCCGCGCCGAGCATCTCGACGTCGTGCCCGAACGAGGCGGGAGCGAGGGCGCGACCGTGCGCGCCCGCGCCGCCGTGCCCCGGGCCTGGCCCGCCGGCGTTCTTCGCCCCGCCACGGTTCGCGCCTTCAACGAGCTGCGCTTCCGCCTGGCTCCCCGCGCCCAGCGCGGCCATGTCGAGGGCATCGCCCCGCACATGTTCCCGCTCGACGGCCTCGAGGCCTGGCCGCGCTTCTACGGCCGGCTCGGCTTCGTCCAGTACCAGCTCGTCGTCCCCTACGGCCAGGACGCGGTGCTGCACGAGGTCATCGCCCGTCTGCGCGCCAGCCGAGTTCCCTCGTATTTGACCGTGCTCAAGGATCTCGGCCCCGCCGGCGTCGGGCCGCTCTCCTTCCCCATCCCGGGCTGGACCCTGACGCTCGACCTGCCCCGGGCCGTCCCTGGGTACTTCGCCCTCCAGGACGCCTTCGACGAACTCGTGGCCGGCGCCGGCGGCCGCGTCTATCTCTCGAAGGACACCCGCGTGCGCCCGGATACGCTGCGCGCCATGTACCCCCATTTGCGCGACTGGCAGGTCGTGCGCGATCGCGTCGATCCCGAGCGGGTGTGGCGCTCGGACCTCGCGCTGCGCACCGGGCTCGTGCCGGAGGCGGCATGAGCTCGACCGCGCCCCAGCGCGTGCTGCTCCTCGGCGGCACGTCGGAGATCGGGCTGGCCATCCTTCGCCGCCTTGACGCCGAGCGCCCCGTCCGTCCCTACCTCATCGGGCGCGACCGCGGCCGGCTCGAGCTCGCGCTCGCCGATCTGCGCCGCGGCGGCATCGAGGACGGAGCCGTGGCCGCGCTCGACGCCGACGACCTCGAGGCCCACGCGGGCGCGCTCGGCGCCGCCTTCGCCGCCGCGGGCGGCTTCGACCTCGTCGTGCTCGCCGTCGGGGTCCTCGGAGGCCAGGCCGGCCTCGACACTCCGCCCGAGGAAGCGCTCGACGTGATGCGGGTCAACTTCCTCAGCAGCGGCTCGCTCGCGCTCGAGGCGCTGCGCCGGCTCCGCGCGCAGGGCTCGGGCACGCTCGTCGTGCTCTCGACCGTGGCCGGCGAGCGGGTGCGCGCGAGCAACCCCATCTACGGTGCCGCCAAGGCCGGTCTCGACGGCCTCGCCCAGGGCCTCGGCGATGCGGTGGCGGGCACGGGTGTGCGGGTGCTCGTCGTCCGGCCGGGGTTCGTCACCACGCGCATGACCGCCGGGCTGCCCGTCGCCCCGATGGCGACGACCGCGGACGCGGTGGCCGAGGCCACGGTGGCCGGCCTCGCCGGACGGGCTCACACCATCTGGGTCCCGAGCCGGCTTCGCTACGTCTTCGCGATCCTCCGTCACCTGCCGCGCGCCGTCTTCCGGAGGCTCCCGCTGTGAGCGACCGCCTGATGCTCGTCGACCTCGCCATCGCCATCCTCGTCGCCGCCGTCCTGCTCATCGTCTCGCCGGGGGTCGCCGTCGTGGCGATCGTGGCCGTGCTCGTGCTCGTCCTGCTCGGCGCGGACGCGCTCATCCGCCGCTTGCGCCACCGCTGATCGGGACGGGTCAGTCGGGCTCGGTCTCGAGCAGGAGCGCGAGCGTCGGGCAGGCGTCGGCGGCACGCCGGGCGTGCCGGATGAGCGACTCGGGGACCGGGTCGCCGTCGACGATCGGGTAGCCCCACTCGTCCAGACGCACGGCCTCGGGGAGGATCTCGGCGCACAGGCCGTGGGCCACGCAGCGGGTGGGGTTGACGCGCAGGCGAGTCATGCCGCAGCCCTCAGAGCAAGCGGGGCGGGGAGGAGGGGCGGATGCGCGCACCGCTCGCATCGTCCGTGGCGGGCGTGGTCGGCGAACTCAGGCTCGAAGGCGCGCAGCGCGCTGGCCAGGAAGCGCGAGGCGCCGTCCGGGTGCTGGCAGGCCCCGCGGCCGCGGAGCTCGCGCGACCACCGCTCGAGGTTCAGAAGGTCCGAGCGCGAGGCGGTTCCCCCCGCGACCTCCGAGACCGTGTAGGCGATCGCATCGAGGCTGTTGATGCACGGACCGCACTGGCCCGCGCTCTCGGCCTCGAACCACTGGGCAACGCGCGCCACCTCGGCCACGACACACGCGCTGGAAGGCAGCGCGATGACCACGCCCGCGCCGAGCGCCGCGCCGTGCCGGGCCAGGACATCCCCGGCGAGACCGAGCTCGCCGATCTCGGTGGCCGCATGCCAGGTACCGAAGTAGCCGCCCACGAGCACCCCGGCGAGGGACTCGGTCAGGCTCGCCTGCCTCAGAAGCTCGGCCAACGGCATGCCGTGAGCGATCTCGTAGACGCCGGGCGCCGCCACGGCTCCGGACACCGTGACGAGGGTCGAGCCGGGGTGCGCGGGGGTCCCGAGGCCGCGAAACCAGTCCGCGCCGTAACGGGCGATGAGGGCGATGTGCGCGAGCGTCTCGACGTTCTGCACGAGCGTCGGGCGTCCGCGCACCCCGCGCTCGAAGGGCCGGGGGCCAAACGTCGGCAGCCCGGGGCCCCCGTTCAGGAAGCTCATGAGCGCGCTCTCCTGACCGGCCAGGTAGCGGGCGGGCGGGCGTATCAGCTGCCACTGCGGGTCGGAGCGGTGACGGCGTGAGTGGTGGCGCTGCTCCAGCGCGAGAGCGAGGCTGTGCGCGCCGCGGTCGTCGGCCTCGGAAACGGCGAGGACGGCCTCGGATGCACCCACTGCCCGGGCGGCCAGCGCCGCCCCCTCGAGCACGAGATGGGGGACGTCGCGCAGCAGGACGCGGTCCTTCTTGCTCGGCGGCTCGCCTTCGGTGCCGTTGGCCACCAGGACCTTTGGCTTGCGCCGGGCGGCCACGGCGCGCATCTTGCGCGCCGTCGGGAAGGCGGCTCCGCCGTGACCGCGCAGACCGGACGCCTCGATGATCGAGAGGAGCTCCCCGGGCGCGTAGTCGCGCAGGTCGGCGAGCTCGCCGTGCACGTCGTTGTGCTCGGCCAGGTTGGTCAGCTCGCGCTGGCCGACGCCGCGCAGCAGACGGGGCAGCAGGTTGGCCGGGGGATGCAGGCTCATGCGCCCCTCCTCGGTGAGACGGTCACCGTGCCGGTCACCGCGTTGCTGTTCGGATCGAGTTGCAGCTGGGCGAGCACGCGCAGGCGGTTCCCGTTCGCGTCGGTCAGCGAGGCTTCGATCGTCGTGCCCTGGAGCGCGACGATCTTGCCCGTGTACCGGTGCGGGTCGGTCTGCGTGCCGAGGAAGGCCTGGCTATTCGTCATGGCCAGGCCGCTGCCCTCGGGCTGGCCGATGATGCGCAGTTCGAGCCGGCTGAGCTGCTCGCCGTTCACCGTCAGCGCCAGGTCGACGGCCTGAAGCCCGCCGTCGATCTGGCCCTGGCTGCTCGTCCCGCTGACCTGGGCGTTGAACGAGGTCGAGGCGGCGCCCCTCGAGCCCGACGTGGAGGTCCTGACCGCCGTGGCGGAGTTGGCCGTCCCGCTCGTGGCCGCCAGCAGCGACTTGGGCGTGCCCGCCCGACTCGCCCATCCGGAGCCCAGCGGGCCGCCGGGGAGCCAGACGAGCAGCGCGATGGGCACGACGGCGGCGCTGGCCAGGCCGGTGATGCGCATGCCCCGGTGCGCGGGCCATCCGGCGCTCGCTCGGGCAACCACGGCGACGAGCACGGCGACCACGCAGACGCCGGTGATGACGAGCGCCCACCCCGTCTTGGTGTCGCTGCCCGTGCCGAGGCCGTGGACGACCGCGACCGGCCACGAGGCATAGGCCAGCCAGTGCACGGCGCGCCAGGCGTCGTAGCCGAGCCGCCTCCGGGCCAGGCTCGTGATCACGACCGCGATCAGCAGGTCGAAGGCGACCGTGCCCAGTCCGAGCCATATCGGCCGGTAGCCGGAGATGAACGGCACGATGCCGTCGGTCAAAGTGATCGGGGCGAACCCGTCGAGCACCGAGGTGACGATGTGCACGACGAGGAACGCCATGGCGAGCAGCGAGGCGTTGCGATGGACGGCGTCGAGGACGAAGCGGGGAACGGCCGCCGGCTGGTCGCGGCGGACGTTCATCACCCCGAGCCCGACGCTCAGGGTGAGCAGAAGGAGGGCGACAAACCCGGTGGCACGCGTCGTGTACCAGAAGGCGGTCGGCCCGGCGGTGGCGACAGAAAGCATGTGTTCGGTCAGGACGAGGTCTATGAGCCGCCGGAGACCGGCCCACTGGGCGCCGCCGCGGCCGGACTCGGGGCTGCGCTCGGAGCGGACAGCCCGCCGGAGTCCTCGCTGCTCGGCGGTGCGACGCCCTGGCTGCCGTCGCCCGAGGACGGCGCTGTCGACGAAGTGCTCGTCGCCGGGGTGGTCGCGGCGTGCGCGGTGTGTCCGTGGAACGCGTTCGCGGCGAGAAACGCGATCGCGCCGGTGGCAGCGATGGCACCGCTGATCAACCAGCGGTTGATTCGGCCGATGAGATCCAGTCCGCGGTTTCGACGGTTCGCCGCATCCATACGTCCTGAAGTATCGGCAGTCCTCAGAAGAGCCGCTTAAGTCCTGTGTGAGACAAGAATTAGAGCTTGGGGGACCGCCACGGGGCGCGCAGGCGCCGTTCGAGCTCGTCCGTCAGCGTGTCGATGGCGATTCGCACCTGCTCCAGGCTGTCGCGGTCGCGAAGCGTCACGGTGCGGTCCTCGAGCGTCTGGTGATCGACGGTCACCGCCCACGGGGTGCCGATCTCGTCCTGGCGGCGGTAGCGGCGGCCGATGGCCCCGCCCTCGTCGTACTCGGCCTGCACGTGCTCGCGCAGGGTGCGGTAGATGTCGCCCGCGACCTCCGGCTGGCCGTCCTTTTTGACGAGCGGGAGCACTGCCACCTTGATGGGCGCGAGCTGGGGATGGAGGCGCAGCACGGTGCGGCGTTCCCCCTCGATCTCGTCCTCGTCGTAGGCGTCGACGAGGAAGGCCAGCACGGCGCGATCGACCCCGGCCGCGGGCTCGATGACGTGGGGGACATAGCGCTCGCCGGTGGCGCCGTCGACGTACTCGAGCTTCTGTCCCGAGGCCGCGGCGTGCGCGCGCAGGTCGTAGTCGCCCCGGTTGGCGATCCCTTCGAGCTCGGAGAAGCCGATGGGGAAGTCGTACTCGATGTCACTCGTGGCGCTCGAGTAGTGCGAGAGCTCATCCTCGTCGTGCGGGCGCAGGCGCAGGCGATCCGGGCGTAGCCCGAGCTCGACCCACCAGTTCATGCGCTGCTCGAGCCAGTGCTCGTACCACTCCGACGCCTGGTCAGGCGGCACGAAGAACTCCATCTCCATCTGCTCGAACTCGCGCATCCGGAAGATGAAGTTGCCCGTAGTGATCTCGTTGCGGAAGCTCTTGCCGATCTGGGCGATGCCGAACGGCGGCTTCTTGCGCGAGAACTGCAGGTAGTGCTTGAAGTTGAGGAAGATGCCCTGGGCGGTCTCGGGGCGGAGGTAGACGGTCGAGCCCTCGTCCTTCACCGGGCCGATCGTGGTCTCGAACATGAGGTTGAAGTCGCGGGCCTCGGTGAGATCGCACTCCGGTGTCTCGCCCGGTCGCTTCGACGGCTTGCGTCCGCACTGGGCCTCCTCGAGCTTGTCGGCCCGGAAGCGCAGCTTGCACGTGCGGCAGTCGATGAGCGGGTCGGTGAAGCCGGCCAGGTGTCCGCTGGCCTGCCAGGTCGCGGGGTGCTGGATGATCGCCGAGTCGAGCGCGACGACATCGTCGCGCTGCTGGAGCATCGACCGCCACCACTGGTTGCGGACGTTGTTCTTGAGCAGAACCCCGTAGTGGCCGTAGTCGTAGCTCGATCCGAGGCCGCCGTAGATCTCGCTGGAGAGGAACACGAAGCCGCGCCGCTTGCACAGCGAGACGATCTTGTCCATGGTCACGAGGTCTTCAGCGGGCATCCGAGCGGCCGATGGTATTAGGGAGGCCTCCAATCCGGAGGATTGGCACTCTGACCTTGAGAGTGCCAACCCCTGCAAGCTACACTTTTACCAGCGATGCCGATCTACGAGTACCGGTGCGAGAACGCCCACACCTTCGAGGTCATGCAACGCATGACCGACGATCCCGTGGCGATGTGCGAGGTCTGCGGCTCACCCGTGCAGCGGGTCTTCCATCCGGTCGCCGTCCACTTCAAGGGCTCCGGCTTCTACAACACCGACTACGGCACGCGCAAGCGCGCCCGCGAGAAGGCGGCTGAGAGCAGCAGCTCGAGCTCGGACTCGAGCAAGAGCTCCGACTCGAGCAAGAGCTCGGACTCGAGCAAGAGCTCGGACACCGCGAGCAAGAGCGATTCGTCGTCGTCGTCGAGCTCGGGGAGCGAGCCGAGGACGTCGAGCGCGAAAAAAGACGCGGCCTGATCAGCCGTTCAGGAGTTGATTGACCGCCGTGTGCACCGCGCTCGGCGTGACCGTCAGCGCCGACTCCCCGTCGGGCAGCGTCTCACCACCCGTCGGCTTGAGCACCTGCACGGGCGCTGAGCCGCCGATCTCCGAGGCCGCGAACATGCTCAAGAGCGTCGGACCGCCCATGTCGGTGCGCAGCACCTTGGGAGCGTCCCATGAGGCCCAGGGAAGGCGGAAGAAGGCGCTCGGCGAAAGCAGCTTGGACTTGATCGCGTTGAGGATCTCCTGCTGGTGCTGGACGCGCGTGAGGTCGCTGTCGGACGGGTTGCACTTGTTATCGCGCGTGCGCGCGTAGACGAGCGCCTGCGTGCCATCCAGGTGGTGCACGCCCGGCTGGAGGTTGAGCGTCCAGCCGCCGTTCTGAGCGCCGCCGCTGATCTCCGAGCACACCCGACCCGTCTTGACGTCGACGCCGCCGATGGCGTTGATGAAGGGCGGGAAGGCGGCCAGGTTGACGATGATCACGTGGTTGATCTGGACGCCCGTGAACTGCTCGATCGTCTTGATCGCGAGGGCGGGGCCGCCGTAGGCGTAGGCGGCGTTGATCTTGGACACGCCGTGCCCGGGGATCTCGGCCACGGTGTCGCGCGGGATGGACAGGCGCCGCGAGACGCCGCCGCCCACCCGCCAGAGCATGATCGTGTCCGAGCGCGAGCCGGCATCACTCGTGTTCGCGCCCGGTTCCTTGGAGCCCGCCGGCCGCTGGTCGGTGCCGAGGATGAGCACCGTGTCGGTCGAGGTGATCATGTTGCCGCCGGAGGTCAGGGCGTCCGAGACGTTGCTGGAAAGCTTGCTCGTCTCGATCTGGGCGCTGACCAGGAAGAGGACGAGCGAGAGGGCGAGCCAGACCACGATCGCCGCGATCAGGTAGGCGAGTGCGCGTAGCGGTGTGATCCGGCCCCGGAAGAAGCGTCCGCGCCACGAGCGGCGGGTGCCGGGCCGCGACGGGCCGTCGCCGCCGGGAACGGCCAGGTCGTCCTCGCCGCGCAGGCGCGCCATCAACCCTCGCGGTGTCGACCGATAGACCTTGTATGGGCGTTCTTCTAGATCGCTCGGCATCTCATCCAGCTCGTGCGTCTGTGCATATAGTGGGCGCCTATGCCAGGCCGGCGCATCATCGGCGTCGACGTGGGCGGAACCAAGCTGCTCGCCGGCGCGGTCGACACCGACTATTTCGTGCACCGACGCGTCCAGCGTAGCGTGAGCGGTCTCGACCAGTCGTCGCTGCTCGCTATCGCGGTCGAGGCCGTGCAGGAGGCGCGCGAGCTCGCCGGGGGCGAGGTCGGGGCCGTCGGCGTCGGCATCCCCAGCCTCATGGACCGCCGCACGGGCCGCTCGGTCGTCTCCGTCCACCTCTCGCTGTTCGACGTCCCGTTCGCCGACCTCATGTCCGAGCGCCTCGGCCTTCCCGTGTTCGTCGACAACGACGCGAACCTGGCCATCCTGGCCGAGCACCGGGCCGGCGCCGCTCAGGGGTGCACGGAGGCGGTCATGATCACCGTCGGCACGGGGATCGGCGGCGGCCTCATCCTCGGCGGCGAGGTCTACCGCGGCGCGGTCGGCGCGGCCGGCGAGCTCGGCCACATGACAATCGCCGAGGACGGTCCGCCATGTCACGGCAACTGCCCGGGCCGCGGGTGCCTGGAGAGTCTGTGCTCGGGCACCGCGCTCGCACGAGAGGCCCTGCGCCTCGCCCGCGAGCACGACGACTCGGGGCTTGCGCGGGAGCTTTCCCGGGGCCGCGAGCTGGCCGGGCCGCTCGTCACCGAGCTCGCCCACGACGGCGACGCGGCGGCGCTCGAGGCCATCGAGCTCATCGGCTACCACCTCGGGGTGGGCGTCGCCAACGTGGTCAACATCTTCAACCCGGAGGTCGTGATCATCGGCGGCGGAGTGATGGGAGCCGGCGAGCTGCTGCTCGCCCCCGCCCGGGCCGAGATGGCCCGCCGCGCGCTCCCGCCCGGGCGCGACGAGGTCCGGATCGTACCGGCGCATTTCGGCGTCGACGCGGGGATGGTGGGTGCCGCCGTGCTCGCTCACGAGGCGCTGACCACGGATCTTGCATGAGTGGGCGCCTCGTCGTCTGCCCGACCCCGATCGGCAACCTCGAAGACATCACCCTCCGGGTTCTGGCCGCGCTGCGCGAGGCCGATGTCGTGGCCTGCGAGGACACCCGGCGCACGCGCGTGCTCCTCGACCGCTACGGCGTTCGCGGTCACCTCGTCAGCTACCACGAACACAACGAGTCCGAGCGTGCGGCCGAGCTCGTGCGGCGGATGCGCGACGGAGCGGTGGTGGCGCTTGTGTCCGACGCGGGGATGCCGCTCGTGTCCGATCCCGGCTTCCTCCTCGTCCGCGGATGCGTGGCCGCCGGCCTGGCCGTCGAAGTCCTGCCCGGGCCTTCGGCCGCCCTGGCCGCTCTCGTGGCCAGCGCGCTCCCCGCCGAGCGCTGGCGCTTCATCGGCTTCCTCCCGCGCAAGCGGGGCGAGCTCGAGCAGGCCTTCGCCTCGCCCGAGACCCTCGTCGCCTTCGAGTCCCCGCGTCGGGTGGCCGCCTCGCTGAACGTCCTCGCCGGCCTCGATCCCGACCGGCCCGTGGCCGTCTGCCGGGAGCTGACCAAGGCCCACGAGGAGGTCGTGCGGGGCTCGGCCGCCGAGCTGGCTGAGCGCTACCGCGCCGCGGCGCCTCGCGGTGAGGTCGCGCTCGTCGTCGGGGCGGCCGCGGCCGGCGAGCCCGCGCTCGGGCCCGCGCTCGACGCGCTGCGCCGGCTGGTCGAGGCGGGGGCCAAGCCACGCCCGGCGGCGTCCGTCGTGGCCGAGCTGACCGGGGTGAGCGCCAACGCGCTCTATCGCGGTCTCACCTCTGGATAGGCTGCGGGGACGGCATGTCCTTCTACATCACGACCGCCATCGACTACGTCAACGCGCAGCCGCACCTCGGCCACGCGTACGAGAAGATCGCCAGCGATGTCCTCGCGCGGCACATGCGCCAGCGCGGCGAGGACGTGTTCTTCCTCACCGGCACCGACGAGCACGGCGAGCCAGTGGCCGACGCGGCCCGAGCCCAGGGCCTCGAGCCGCGCGAGCTCGCCGACCGCAACGCCGAGCGCTTCCGGGGCCTCGCCGCGGCGCTGAACATCTCCAACGACTTCTTCATCCGCACCACGGATGACGAGCACATGCGCCGCGTCCAGGGGGTCCTGCAGCGCGTCTACGACAACGGACACGTCTATAAGGGCCTCTACGAGGGCTGGTACTGCCCCCGCTGCGCCGACTTCAAGGTCGAGAACGAGATCCTCGAGGGCAACCGCTGCCCGATCCACGAGATACCGCTCACGCGCGAGCAGGAGGAGAACTACTTCTTTCGCCTCTCGACCTTCCAGGATCCGCTGGAGCGGCTGTTCCGTGATCGCCCCGACTTCGTCATGCCCTCCTACCGCTACAACGAGGCCCGCGCCTTTCTCGAGTCGGGGCTCCAGGACGTGTCGCTGACCCGGGCGCGCATGCACTGGGGCGTCCCGGTGCCCTGGGACCCCTCGCACGTCTTCTACGTGTGGTTCGACGCGTTGCTCAACTACTACACGGCGCTCGGGTACGCACGCGAGGGCGAAGACCTCACGCCGCGGTTCTGGCCGGCGAGCTACCACGTCATCGGCAAGGACATTCTCAAGTTCCACACCATCTTCTGGCCCGCCCTGCTCCTGGCGGCGGACCTGCCGCTGCCCGAGCACGTCTTCGTCCACGGCTTCCTGCTCGGATCGGACGGCCGCAAGATGAGCAAGTCCCTGGGCAACGTGCTCGACCCCTTCGAGGTCATGGAGCAGTACGGCACCGACGCCCTGCGCTTCTACCTCATGCGCGACGTGCCCTTCGGCGCCGACGGCGCGGTCGGCATGGATGCCGTCAAGGCGCGTTATGAGGCCGAGCTGGCCAACGAGTACGGCAACCTGGCCAGCCGCACCGTGGCCATGATCCATCGCTACCGCGAGGGCGTCCTGGCCGCGGGCGAGACCGATCCGGCGCTCCGAGCCGACTTCGCCGGGCTGGCGCAGGCCGTGGCCGAGCAGATCGACCGCGCCGAGCCGACGCAGGCGCTCGACCTCATCTGGCAGCGGGTGCGCCGCTGCAACCGCTACGTCGAAGAACGCGCGCCCTGGAAGCTCGCCCGCGATCCCGAGGCGGCGGGCGAGCTCGAGCGGACGCTCGTCTCGCTCGGCGAGGCGGTGCGCGCGCTCACCGTGCTCCTGCATCCGTACATGCCGGCGAGCACCACGCGGCTGCTCGAGACACTTGGCGGACAGGCGGCGGACTACGCCGACGCCGAGTTCGCGGCGCGGGCGGGCGAGCTGCGGGTGAGCGAGCTCGAGCCCCTGTTCCCCAAGCAGTGATCGACAGCCACACGCACCTGGAGCTCTGCGATCCGCCGGACGCCGAGCTCGTCGAGGCGGCCGTCGAGGCGGGCGTGACGCGCATCGTCACCGTGGGCACGACGAGCGCCTCGTGCCGGGCCGCGCTCGCTGCGGCCGAGGACTTCCCGCAGGTCTACGCAGCGATCGGCCGCCATCCGGGCGAGGCGACCGGCTTCGACGACGCCGACCTCGCCGAGCTCCAGGCGCTGGCCGCCCACCCTCGGTGCGTGGCCATCGGCGAGACCGGGCTCGACTACTACCGTGATTACGCCCCCGCCGAGGACCAGCGGCGCGCCTTCGAGGCGCACATCGAGCTCGCCCGGGAGACGGGCAAGCCGCTCGTCATCCACACGCGGGCCGCCGCCGACGACACGCTGGCCGTTCTCTCCGAGCACGCGGCCGGGGTCAAGGTCATCCTCCACTGCTTCTCGATGGCTGAGCGCATCGAGGAGTGCCTCGGCCATCCCGATTGGTGGTGCTCCTTCGCGGGGAACGTCACCTATCCGTCCGCCGAGCCGCTGCGCACGGCGATGCTCCGCGTGCCGGCCTCGCGCCTGCTCGTGGAGACCGACGCGCCGTATCTCTCACCCCAGGTCCTGCGCGGCAGGCCGAACCAGCCCGCCCACGTCGTCCACACCGCGCAGGCCGTCGCCGTCGAGCGCCGCGTGTCGTACGCCGAGCTCGAGGCGGACATCGAGCGCAGCGCGGCGGAGGTGTTCGGGTGGTGAGCGCGCCGCGGCGGGCCACGGCCCGCAGCCGCGAGCTCGGCCAGAACTTTCTCGTCGACCGCAACATCCTCGGTGTCATCGAGCGCCTGGCCGAGGTCACGAGCAGTGACATCGTGCTCGAGATCGGCGGCGGGCCTGGAGGGCTCTCCGAGCGCCTCGCCGCGCGGGCCGGCTTCGTGCACGTCGTCGAGGTCGACCCGCGGCTCGAGGACGGGCTCCGTGCGGTGCTCGCGCCCTTCGGCGAGCGCGTGACCCTGCACATGGCCGACGCGCTCAGCCTCGACCTGGCGGCGCTACGGCCCGCGCCGACCAAGGTCGTGGCCAACCTCCCCTACGGAATCGCCGCCACGGTCATCCTGCGCACGATCGTCGAGCTCGAGGGCGTCGAGCGCTGGATCGTGATGGTCCAGCGGGAGGTCGGCGAGCGCCTGGCCGCGGCGCCCGGCACCTCCGCCTACGGCACGCCCTCCGTCCTCGCCCAGCTCGCCTGCGAGGTCAAGGTGCTCCGCCCGGTCGCCCGCACCGTCTTTCGCCCCGTGCCCCACGTCGACTCGGTGCTCATCGGGCTGCGCCGCGTGGGCCCCGCGCCCGACGCGGACCTGCGCGGGCTCGTTCACGAAGCCTTCGCCCACCGGCGGAAGGCGCTGGCCGGCTCGCTCGCGCTCGCGCCGCACGCGCCCCACGACGTGCGCGAGCGGGCCAGGGCGGCGCTCGTCGAGCTCGGCCATCCCGCCGACGAGCGCGCGGAGCGCCTGGCGCCGGCTGAGTTTCGCGCGCTGGCGGCGAGGCTCGCCCGATGAGGTGGCGGGCCCTCGCGCCCGGAAAAGTCAACCTCTGTCTCTTCCTCGGGGGCACGCGGGCGGACGGCCGCCACGAGCTCGTGACGCTTTTTGAGTCGGTCTCGCTGGCCGACGAGCTCGAGCTCACGGTCCTGCGCGAAGGCTCCGACGAGGTCGTGTGCCGGGGGCTCGAGGGTCCGAACCTCGTCTCGGCCGCGCTCGCGCGGCTGCGCGAGGCGGACTGGGGCGGACCTCCGGTGCGGATCGAAGTGACGAAGTGGGTGCCCGTGGCCGGCGGCATGGGCGGCGGGTCGGCCGACGCCGCGGCCGCCCTGCGGCTGGCCGGGGCGCTCGCGCCGGTGGAGAAGACGCTTGCCGGCGCGATCGCGACGGCGCTCGGCTCGGACGTGCCGAGCCAGCTCGCGCCCGGCGTGTCCCTGGGCACGGGCGGCGGTGAGCTGATCGAGCCCGTGGATGCGCTGGCCGATCACGCCTTCGTCATCGTCCCCATGCCGGTCGAGCTCTCGACCGCCGCGGTCTACCGCGAGGCCGATCGGCTCGGGCTCGGGCGGAGCGAGGGTGAGCTGGCCGAGCAGCGGGCCCGCCTCACCGACGGGCTGGCCGTCGGCCGCCTCGACGGCGACCTGCTCGTCAACGACCTCGAGCCGGCGAGCCTGTCGCTCTGCCCGGCCATCGCCGACGCGCTCGCCGCCGCGCGGCTCGCCGGCGCCGACCACGCGCTTGTCTGCGGGTCCGGCCCGACCGTGGCGGCGGTCTTCTGGGGCGCCGCGGGGGCGCAGCGAGCCGCCGACGCCGAAGCCGCGCTGGCGGGACGGTACCCTGAGGCCTACGCTGCGGACCCTGTGGGCGCGGCGTTCGGCGCGCCCCAGCGCGTCTGACCGGCCTCCGCGGCGGACACACTGCGTTTCCGTCGTGTGGGTTAGGGACAATGAGCACTACCCGCATTGAGTAACCAGTCGATCACCTACCTGGTCGGGGCCTGTCTCGGCGTGTTCGGCCTGGGGCTCTTCTGCGCCCTGGTCGTCGTGCCCGCCGTGGCGAGCTATCGAGGCGTGCTCGAGCGGGTCGCCGCGGTCGTCCTCTCGATGTTCGTGCTTGCCGCGCTGGTCGGGATCGGCGTGGTCATCGGCGCGGCCGTCATCGTCGAGTGGCCACGGGTTTTCTGACCGCCGGACACTGAGGATGCCCGACGGCGCCACCGACCGGACTGCCGCCACGCCCGACTACTCCGCACTGGGTGCCATCACCGACGCGGTCGAGGCGGGCGCCGGCCTGCCGGAGATCCTGCGCGCCGCCGCGCGCGCTCTCGACGCCAGCCTCATCCTGATCGACCGCTCGGCCACCGTACTCGCGGTGGCCGCGCGCTCGCCCGCCGACGAGCGCTCGCTCATGCGCAACGCCGACGACGTGGCGACCGTCGAGCTCAAGGTCGCCGAGGCCGTGGTCGGGCGGCTGCGCATGCGCACGCGCGAGCGCACGCCCGACGGTCCCCTCCTGCGTCTCGTGACCACGCTCATCGCCTCCGAGGTGGAGCGCGTGCGTGCGCCCGAGCGCGCGTCCGAAGAGGCGGTGGACGCGTTCCTGCGCGCGATGCTCGACGGCCGGATCGAGGACCGCCAGGACGCCGTGGCTCGGGGCAAGGAGCTCGGCACCGACCTGGGCGCCGGGGCTACGGTCGTCGTCGCCCGCGCCCATCCTCGTGTCCCCACCGAGGACGACTGGCGCCGGCGCCTGCTCGCCCTGGCCAGTCGCGGCGCGCGCTCGATCGCACCCGGGGCGATCGCCTCACCGAACCCCCAGGTGGCCGGCGAGATCGTCGTGCTCGTGCCCGATGCCGACGGCGAGACCGGTCGCCGGGTGTGTGCGGCGATGCTGCGCGAGGTCGAGTCCGGGCTGCCCGGCTTCGCCTTCGCCATCGGCCGCAGCCGCCACGCCGGGGACGTGCTCGAGTTCCGCCGAGCCGGCAACGAGGCACTCCTCGCCGCCAACGTCGTCGAGGGGGATCCGGAGCGCACCGAGCTCGGCTTCGAGGAGACCGGTACCTACCAGCTCCTCTTGCCCTACATGAGCGACCCGGTCGAGCTGCGTCGCTTCTACAGCGAGACCGTGCGTCCCCTCGTGGCCTACGACGAGCAGTACGAGACCGACCTTCTCGGGACGCTGGCCACGTTTCTGGACTGCGACGCCAACGTCAACGCGACCGCGGCGCGGCTCATCACCCACCGCCACACGATCCGCTACCGCTTCGAGCGCGTGCGCGAGCTCACCGGGCTCGACGTCTCGTCGACCGACGGCCGCGAGAAGCTCTCGCTCGGCCTGAAGGCGATGCGCGTCCTCGGCCTCGCCGCACCGCGCGGCCCGGCCACCGAGCCGGGCGCCGAGGGTGGCCGCGTGCCGCGGTAGGTCCGGGCACTGCGGTAGGGGTCGGCCCGCCCGGGCGTCCGCCGGCCCGGACGGACCACTCAAGAAAACGGGAAAAAAGGCCCGATTCTTGTGTTCGGCGTCTCGGCTCAGGCCTCAGCGAGCGCCGCTTGCACCGCTTTCGCGGCCAGTTCGCCGGCGATCGCCAGAGGCTCGGTCGTGCGCTGGGCGCGGGCGAGGATGAAGGCGCCCTCGAGGGCGCAGAGCATGGTGATCGTCATCTCGCGCCCGCGTTCTGAGGTCAGCCCGCCGGCCTCGAAACGCTCGCAGCCGGCGGCGATCCACCGCTCGAACACCGTCGCGCAGGCCTCGCGCAGCGGCTCGCTGGCGCTCGAGACCTCGAGCGCGATCGTCGCAATCGGGCACGCGTCGGCGTAGTCGGTCTCCTCCAGGTGGGCCCCCGCGCCGGCGAAGAACGCCCGCACCGCGCTCGGGAGATCGGGTGCGGGGTCGAATATGGCGGGGATGAGGAGTTCGTAGAGCCGGCCCGAGACGAGGATTGCCTCGGCACCGAGCTGCTCCTTGCCGCCGGGGAAGAAGTGGTAGAGGGAGCCGAAGGGCGCCTGGGCCTCGGTGACGATCTGCTTGACGCCGGTGGCCGCGTAGCCCTGGCGCCGGAAGAGCTCGGCGCTCGTGGTGAGGATGCGGTCGCGAGTGCTCGACATGGGCAGTGGCTCCGGGCGTATGCTACTCGCTAGAGCGATCAATCTAGAAGGAGGCACCGATGCTCTCGTGGTTCGCCAACAAGCTCATCGGCTACGTGATGGCCCAGACCCGGGCGGGCAACATCCGCCCCACGCTCTTCCTCGACGCGCCCGATGTGCGCTTCACCTTTCCCGGCGACAACTCGTGGTCGGGGACCTACGAGGGCAAGGAGCAGGTCCGGAAGTGGCTCGAGCGCCTCGTCGCCGCGGGCGTGCAGACCTTCCCTGAGGAGGTGGTGGCCAAGGGCTTCCCCTGGCGCACCACGATCTGCATCCGCGGGACCGACTACGTGCGCTCGCCGACTGGCGAGACGGTCTACGAGAATCGTTTCGTCATCTGGGGCCACCTGGCCTGGGGCCGGCTGAAGGACTACGAGGTCTACGAGGACACCATCAAGCCGCGTGGGCTCGACGAATACCTGGCGCGAGGCGGCGATGTGCAGGCGCTATCCGTCTAGGATCGCGCGATGCCGGTCGGCATCATCACGGGATCGGGGACCTACGGACTGCCCGGCTTCACCAATGCCGAGCTGATCGAGGTCGAGACCCCATTCGGACCGGCGAGCGTCACGCGGGGTACCTTCGCCGGCGTCGAGGCGCTCCACCTCTCCCGCCACGGCGAGGGACACGTCCGGCTCTCCAACCACGTCACCCACCGGGCGAACATCTGGGCGCTGCGCGAGCTCGGCGCTCGGGCGGTCATCGGCTGCACGGCCTGCGGGGCCGTCGACCCGGCCGTCGAGCTCGGCTCGCTCATCGTCTTCGACGATCTGCACTTCCTCTCCAACCGCCTTCCCGACGGATCGCTCTGCACGTTCTTCGCCGAGCCGGGCGATCCTCAGCGCGCCCACTGGATCCTCCACGGCGGCCCGTTCTCCGCGGGCGTCCGCCGGGCGCTTGTGGCCGGGGCCGAGCGGGCCGGCCACCCCGCGCGGGACGGGGGGACCTACGGCCACGTCGACGGTCCGCGCTTCAACACGCCGAGCGAGATCGCCCACCTGGCGGGCTGCGGGGTCGTGGCGGTCAGCCAGACGGGCGGGCCCGAGACCGTCCTGAGCGGCGAGCTCGAGCTCCCCTACGCGCTCATCGGGTTCGCCACCGACTACGCCAACGAGGCGCAGCCGGGCGAGCCGACGCCCGTGTCGAGGCTGATCGAGCTCATGGGCCGCAGCCCGGCCGTGTTCGCCGCCGTGCTCGCCGAGGCGCTGGCGGACCTCGACTCCTCTGCGCCCCCTCCGGCCGGGACCGTCTACCGCTTCGGGGTGGCGTGAGCACGGAGGCACCGGCCGTGGTGGTGATGGCCCGCGCGCCGCGCCGCGGGAGCGTCCACCAGGCGCTCGAGCCCGTGCTCGGACCCGACGGTTGCCTGGCGCTCCAGGGCGCGCTCCTGCTCCGCGCCGTGGGGTGGGCACGGGAGGTTGCCGGGGAGGCCGTGTACGCGGCCTATGAGCCCGCCGACGCGCGAACCGAGCTCGCCACCCTGCTCGGACCAGATGTGCGGCTCTTCCCCCAGAACGGGGACGGGATCGCCAGCCGGACCGCCGCCGCCTCGGCCCAGGTCTTCGCCTCGGGAGAGCGGCCCCTGCTCATCGTCTGGCCCGACCTTCCGCGGCTCAGCCCGGCGCACGCCGCCGCCGCCCTCGACGATCTCCGCGGGGGCGCACACGTCGTGCTCGGGCCGGTGTTCGACGGCGGCCTCTATCTCATCGGGATCGCGCGGCCGACGCCGGCGCTCTTCGCGCTGCCGGAACGAAGCTGGCGCAGCCCCGACTTCATCACCACGGCCATCACCGCGGCGCACGAGGCCGGACTCGGCGTCGGCCTGTTGCGCCCGGAACGCGCGCTGCACCGGCCCGCCGACCTTCGCGCGGCGCTCATCGATCCGCTGCTCCCGTCCGAGCTCGGTCGGATCCTCCGCCGCCGCCCGTAGCGCCGTGGCCGTGGCTTGAGTCTTTTCGCGCTCGCCTCGATCAATCGTCCAGGTCGCGAGTCATGAAAGTGCGGGAACGCGGGTGTGCGGTCGATAACCAGCCTGTCGACCGGCTCGGTACGAGGCCGAACCGGTCGCCAGCATCCCTATGCCTTCAGTCGAGACGCCGTCACCACGCCGGGCCACGAGGACGAGCCTCCGCGAGCGGCTGCGCGCGCGCGTAGGCGAGGAGGCGGGCTTCTCGCTCATCGAGGTGCTCGCGAGCGCGGTGATCGTGATCCTCCTCTCCGTCGCCGTCGCGCAGGGCCTCATCGCCGGCGCCCATCTCAGCGGCTACCAGCAGCACAAGTCCCAGGCCGACGAGATCGCCCAGCGGGACCAGGAGCGCCTGCGCGGCCTCTCGGCCAAGCAGCTCGGGAATCTCGCCACGTCTGAGACCTACCCCGTGAGCGCGGGCGGCACCGTGTTCACCGTCACCTCCCAGGCCAGCCTGCTCAGCACCTCTGGCTCGACGAGCTGCACGACCGCCGGCTCGGGCGCGGTGGCTTATTACCACACGGTCTCCACGGTGAGTTGGGGCAGCGTCAGCGGAACCCAGAGCGTGACCGAGGACAGCATCATCACCCCGCCGATCAGCGGCGCGCTGCTCGTCAAGGCACTGGATCAGACGGGCGCGGCGCTGCCGGGCGTGAATGTCACCGCCACGGGCCAGAGCGGCACCGATACCGAGTCTGGCATCACGGATTCGAACGGCTGCGTCATCGAGACCGGTCTCACCGCCGACACCTACAACCTTTCGCTCACCGACACCGGTTACGTGACCTACAACGGCGCCTCGCCCCTCACCGACAGCGCCACCGTGACCGACTCCGGCACGGCGACCCCCACGAACGCTCCCGAGGTCCTGGGGCAGGCCGGCTCGATGTCGGCGACGTTCTGGACGAATGCCTATACCAGCGGCACGACCGTCGGTCCCCTCAGCGGACAGGTCGCGGCCGACGCCGACACCTACGGTTCGGGTGGTACCGCGTCGATGTCGACCTACGACACGATGACCGCAGCCAGCGGAAACACGACGTTCACCGCGAGCAACCTGTTCCCGTTCTACTTCTCCGGCCCGCCCGGCTCCTACACGGGCAACTATCGCGTGTGGGCGGGAAGCTGCCTGCAGGAGGAGCCTCCGACGGCCTACGACTCGGCGACCGTCCTGCCGGGCGGCGCGGCCACCCCGACGGTCCAGGAACCCGCGCTCAACCTCGACGTCCTTTACAACAACGGCACGACGACGAGCCGGGTCGCCCCGGGCCACGTGAAGGTGTTCTTCGCCAGTGGTAGCGGCACCGCGTGCAGCGATACCTGGAACGAGGCGATCAGCGCGACGGCCGCGACGAGCACCAATGGCGCCCTCGCCTCTCCCGGCGTCCCCTATGCCTCGAGCACGACCAGCGGTTCGACGGCGAGCGCCTCGGGCCAGACGGGCACGCTCTCGGTCTGCGCCGACTACAACACCACCGGCGCGACCTACCACAAGACCACGGTGCAGCTGCCCAGCGGGATGAGCTTCAGCGCCCCGACCGCGCAGTCGGTCACCGTGTACAAGACGAACCCGACCACTCCGCCCGCGGGCACGACCTACGGGACGACCACATGCTGAGCGTCGTCGCCCGGCGCATCCGCGCCGGCGCCGGGGAGGAGGCCGGGGTAACGCTCGTCGAACTGCTCGTGGCGATGGCCGCCGCCGGGGTGATCGTGCTGGCGCTTTTCACGATGGTCAATACGACGCTGCAGCAGACCTCGCGAACCTTCAGCCAGGTCAACGCGTCGCAGTCGGCGCGGACCGTTACCGAGAACATCGAGGACGAGATGCACTCCGCTTGCCTGAGCAGCGGGATGGCGCCGATCCAGACCGGCAGCGACGGCAGCGACCTCTTTTTCGTGAGCCAATACGGCAGCTCGGGCTCCAACGCCGACGCACCTACACCGACCCCGGTCGAGCACAAGATCGTCTACTCGTCGAGCGGCAAGTCTCTGACCGACTACATCTACCCCGCGACGGGGTCGGTGGGATCGGGCTGGACGTTCAGCACGACGGCGTCACAGACGCGCATCCTGCTCACGAACGTCGCTGCGGTCACCGGGACGCCGATGTTCCAGTACTTCGCCTACACCGAGCCGATGAGCGGGAGCACGCCCTACACCGATTCCGCCGGAAACACCTACGAGATGATCCAGGACGGCCTCAACTACGTGCCGGGGACGACGACCAAGCCGTCCGCCTCCCCGCTGGCCACGCCGCTTACCTCCACCAATGCCGGCATCGCCGTAGAGGTGCTGCTGACCTTCGTGGTGGGGCCGAACAGCAACGGTGGATCGCTCGTCGAGACCAACCTCAACAACGTGGGCGCCACGGTGCAGGACCAGATCGTGTTGCGCCTGACTCCGCCCGCCAATCACGCCGGAGACGGCGCCACCTTCACACCCTGCGCCTGAGCCATGCCCACCGACACCAATCTCCTCAGCCGAATCCGCCACCGTCTCGCGGGTGAAGGCGGTTTCACGATGATCATCGCCCTCGGCGTGCTCGTGGTCACGAGCCTCCTCCTCACCGCGACGTTCGTTGCCCTGACCGGCGACGCCCACCTCAGCCAGAGCGATCTCGACGGCAAGCGCGCTTACGCCGCCGCCCAGGCGGGGCTGAACGCCTACCTCTATCAGCTCAATCAGAACTCGACCTACTGGCAGACGTGCAGCAACGACTCGACCGCGAGTGCGGGCGGGTGGATCAGCGTGCCCGGGAACACCACCGGCGAGCAGTACCAGTACGCACCGGTGCCGGCCAACAACAACTCCGCCTGCAGCAGCAGCAATGTCATCGGGACGATGATCGACACGAACTCGGGCGGTCTGACGATCGCCTTTGAGGGCCGGTCCGGCACCGGGAATCAAGTGCTGTATCGCGGGATCGTGGCGACCTTCAAGCGCAAGTCTCCACTGAGCTACCTCTGGTACACGAAGTACGAGGCGTTCGACTCGAGCATCACCGGCAACAGCTCCTGCGGGGTGTGGTATCGCCAGGGCCGGCCGTCGGGCTGCGAGATCGACTGGGTCACCGGGGATCACGTCAACGGGCCGATGTACACCCAGGATCAGCTGATGGTCCCGAGTGGCGAAGCGCCTACCTTCGGCCGATCGGGATCGAATGATGCGATCGCCACCCTGGCGACGAGCAGCATGTGCGACACGGGCTGCGCCAGCGCGGTGTTCAGCAGCACCCCGCAGCTCGGGGTAACCGATCCGATGCCGTCGAGCAACAGCCAGCTCCTGAACGACGCTCAAACGTACGGCAAGGTCTACAGCGGCGTGACGACCATCACCCTGAGTGGCACGACGGCCAACGTCACGAACTGCCCCACGTCGTCGACTTGCACGACGACGAACAATCTTGATCTGACGCAATACCCGATCATCTACGTCCAGAACGCGGCCGGCTGTACGCCGCCGGCGTACGACCCGACGGCGCCCAGCTATTCGAGCTCGGGGTGCAACGGTGACGTCTACATCAGCGGGAGCTACACGACGTCGCTGACGGTCGCCGCGGCCAACGACATCATGTTGGCGGGGAACCTCACGACCACCGGTTCGGGGAGCACGCTGACCGGCAACGGCGTGCTGGGGTTGATCGCCAACCGGTTTGTCCGCGTCGAGCACAACTGCAGCTCCCCCACGGTGACGCAGTCCAACCCGACGTTCGATGCCGCGATCCTCGCCCTGCAGCACTCGTTCATCGTCGACGACTACAACTGCGGCGCGCAGCTCGGGAACCTCACGGTCAACGGTGCGATCGTGCAGATGTTCCGCGGCGTCGTCGGGACCAACGGCTCGGTGGGGACCGGGTACCTGAAGGCCTACAGCTACGACGACCGCCTGCAGTACCTCGCCCCGCCGTACCTGTTCGACATTCTCAATGCCGCCTGGACCCTGTCGCGGGAGAACTCGTGCACCGTGAATCCGGTGGCGAGTGAAGTGGCCAGCGAAGGCTGCTGACCCGGATCCCTATCGGCTAACGTCCCCAGCGCATCGCCCTGCAATGCACTGGGGAGTGGTGTATCGGCAGCACGGGACGCTTTGGACGTCCAGGGTCAGGTTCGACTCCTGGCTCCCCAGTTCCTAGATTTCCAGGGCTTTCCGTCTGGCGCACGAACTAGTGTTCGTGCGTGGCCTGGACCCCGCGATACTCCGAGAGCGAGGTGCGCAGCGCCGTCGCCGCGGTTCGAACGACCGCGGACGCGCTTCGGCGTCTCGGTCTGCGGCCGGCGGGGCACAACTACCGCACCCTCAAGCGCCTGATCGAGCACTACGGAGTCTCGACGGCACACTTCGATCCGTACGCACAGCGGCTCACTCACAAGGAGCGCATCCCGCTCTCGCAGATTCTCGTTGAGGGATCGACCTACAGCCGCGGTCACCTGAAACGACGGCTCTACGACGAGGGCGTCAAGCAGCGTGACTGTGAGCTGTGCGGCCAAGGCGAGCTCTGGCGGGGCGCACCGATGTCGCTGATCCTCGATCACATCAACGGCAACCCGACGGATAACCGCTTGGAGAACCTGCGCATCGTATGTCCCAACTGCGCCGCGACCCTCGAGACGCACTGCGGGCGCAAGAACCGGATCGAGCACCAGCCGCGCTCGTGCGTGCGCTGCGGGTCGGAGTTTCGGCCGCGGTCGTCGACTCAGCTTTACTGCTCGCGTCCATGTGGCAGCCGCCACACGAATCGGCGTCGCGAGCCGCGCCCGGCCGACCGCAAGGTCGACCGCCCTCCGTATGCCCAGCTCCGGGCCGATGTCGCCGAGCTGTCCATGCTGGCCGTGGGCCGGAAATACGGCGTGTCCGACAATGCCGTGCGGAAATGGCTCCGCGCCTATGAGGGGACCGCAGCCGCAGAACCTCGAGAAAGAAAGGAGGCGGTCTGAGGATTCGCCTACGATCCTCCCCGTGACTCCGCCTGTCGTCGTCATCCTCGCGGCCGGGGAGGGAACCCGGATGCGCTCGGCCCTGCCGAAGCTCCTGCACCCACTGTGCGGGCGGCCGATGATCACCTGGCCGGTGGCCGCCGCGCGCGAGGCGGGGGCGGCCCGGATCGTCGTCGTCGACAACCCGGCGCGCCGGCTCGAGGGCGCGCTCAATGACGCCCGGGTCGATCTGCGCTTCGCCATCCAGGAGCGGGCGCGGGGCACCGCCGACGCCGTGAACGCGGCGCGCGCCGAGTTTGCGCCCCTCGGCGGCACCGAGCGCATCCCGACCGTGATCGTCCTGAACGGCGACGTCCCCCTCATCACCCCGGAGACGATCCTGGCCCTCGCCGGGGCGCGTGAGCGCGCGGGGGTGGGCGCGACGCTGGCCACGACCGTGCTCGAGGATCCACGGGGATACGGGCGGGTCGTGCGCGCGGGCGACGGGACGGTCGAGCGCGTGGCCGAGACCAAGGCGGAAGGGGACGCCACCGCGGAGGAGCTCGCCATCCACGAGGTCAACGCCGGCATCTACGCCTTCGACGCCGCCCTGCTCGCCGCCGCGCTCGAAGAAGTCAAGCCCGATAACGCCCAGGGGGAGCTCTACCTGCCCGACGTTCTCCCGCTCATGCGGGCCCGGGGCGCCACGGTCACGGCCCACGAGCTCGAGGACCACTCCGAGCTCATCGGGATCAACGACCGCGTCGCCCTCGCCGCCGCCCGCGAGGTCGCGCAGCGGCGGATCCTCGAGCGCCACATGCTGGCCGGCGTGACGATCGTCGACCCCGGCTCGACGGTCGTGGACATCGGCGTGCGGATCGAGCAGGACGCGGTCATCGCACCGTTCTCGAACCTCCATGGCTCGACGTCGATCGGCGCCGGCGCCCAGATCGGGCCGCTCAGCACGATCATCGACAGCGAGGTGGGGGAGGCGGCGAGCGTCGTGCACTCCTACGCCACGGGCGCGCACATCGGCCCGCGGACGAGCGTCGGCCCGTTCGCCTATCTGCGCCCCGGGGCGATCCTGCGCGAGCGCTCGAAGGCGGGCACGTTCGTCGAGATCAAGAACTCCGACATCGGGCCGGGCGCGAAGGTGCCCCATCTCTCCTACATCGGCGACACCGACATCGGGGAGGGGACGAACATCGGCGCCGGGACGATCACGGCCAACTACGACGGCACGAACAAGAGCCGCACGACGATCGGCGCGGGCGCCTTCGTCAGCGTCGACACGATGCTCGTCGCGCCCGTCACCGTGGGCGACGGGGCCTACACCGGCGCTGGCTCGGTCATCACCAAGGACGTGCCACCCGGCGCGCTCGGGGTCGCCCGCTCGCGCCAGCAGAACATCGAGGGCTACGCCGAGCGGCGGCGACAGCGCGCCGAGGCCGAGCGCGGCGAGAGCGACGGCGTCGCGGGCGACGGGTCGCGCCGTTAGTCGGTAGATGCGGGGTCTTTCCGCTTCGCGGCGGCCGTCGCGTCAGCCCTGCCGCGTACACTGCGTGGCGCCATGAGCCTGCTGGAGCCGAGCGTCGTGCCCCAACTCCCGCGCGACATGGAACTGAACTACAGCAAGCGGCTCATGCTCGTCTCGGGCCGCGCGAACCCGGGTCTGGCCGGCCGGATCGGAGAGAAGCTCGGGGTCGAGGTCAGCGGCGTGACCTTGAAGACGTTCTCCAACGGCGAGGTTTACTGCCGCTACGAGGAGTCGGTGCGCGGCGCCGACGTCTTCATCGTCCAGCCGATCTGCGGCAACGCCTACGAGGGCCTGAGCGCCAACGACGCGCTCATGGAGCTCATGTTCATGGTCGACGCCGCCGTCGGCGGCTCCGCCCACCGGGTCATCGCGGTCACACCCTGGTACGGCTACTCGCGCCAGGACAAGAAGTCCGCTCCGCGCGAGCCGATCAGCGCCCGTCTCGTAGCCCGCATGCTCGAGTCGGCCGGCATCGACCGGATCCTCACCATGGATCTCCACTCCGGCCAGATCCAGGGCTTCTTCCAGAAGCCGTGCGATCACATGACGGCGCTCTTCATGCTCACCCAGTACTTCGCGGATCTCAGCCTCGAGGACCTCGTTGTCGTCGCGCCGGACGCCGGCCGGGTCAAGCTCAACGAGAAGTTCGCCAACGAGATCGGCGCCGACCTTGCCATCCTCAACAAGGATCGCCCGGCCCAACAGGTGGCGGAGATCCACTACGTCATCGGCGACGTGGTCGGCAAGACGGCGGTGATCGTCGACGATCTCATCGACACCGCGGGCACGCTCAAGGCGGCGGCCCACGCCGTACGCGATGCCGGCGCCCGCCGCGTCTACGCCGCCGCCACCCACGGCGTGTTCTCCGGCAACGCCTGGCAGAACCTGGCCGCGGCGGACTTCGAGCAGATCGTCGTCACCGACACGATCCCGAGCCCGCCGGGCGCGCTCGACAACGTCCGCATCCTCTCCTGCGCCGACCTGCTCACGAACTCGATCCGTCAGATCTTCACCGACGGCTCGGTGAGCGACGTGTTCGGCGGAGAGAACCAGCTCTTCTAGGGCCCGCTCGGGTGGACGGCGAACCGTCTGAGCGCGACCTCCAGAGCCGGCGCGCCGTGCGCCTGATGGAGACGCTCGGCCTGAGCGAGGACGAGCTCTGCCGGACGCTTGCCGTCGACCCGCTCACGCTGCTCTCGGGCCAGATCGAGCAGAGCCACGAGCTCGGCATCCTCCTCGCCCTCCTCGACGAGGCCGCCGAGCAGGCCTCCCCGGCCGTGCTGAAGCGCTGGGTACGCGCGCGAGGCCCCGGCGGTGTGCCGCTCGACGCGCTCCTGGCCCGCGACTTCGCCGCCTTCGAGGACCAGCTCGCCGTCCTGGCCGACCGGGGCTTCGTCCTGCGGGCCCGGAGGCGTGATGAGTGAGCCGATGGCCACGCCGCCGGGCGGGCCGCTCGTCCAGCAGCTCCGCGTCCGTTACGCCGAGTGCGACCAGCAGAACGTCGTCTTCAATGCTCACTATCTGGCCTGGTTTGACATGAACATGACCGAGCTCTGGCGCGCGGCGTTCGGCTCCTATCAGGCGGCGCTCGACCGCGGCATCGACATCGTCGTGGCCGCCGCCGAGCTGCGCTTCCTCGCCTCCGCGCGCTTCGACGATCTGATCACGCTCGAGGTCCTCATCGCCCACCTCGGTACGACGAGCATGGTCACCCACCACTCGGTGACGCGCGATGGTGACCTCCTCGTCGAGGGCAGCCTGCGTCACGTGACCGTCGATCCGGTCTCGCTGGTCAAAACGCGAATCCCGGACTGGTTCCGGGCCGACCTGGCGCCGTGGACGGTCACGGACCCGGTCAGCTCAACTGCAACGTGACGCGCTCGGGCGTCCCCAGGTCGGGGCCGACCGTGGTCAGCTTCCACGTCGCGCCGTCGTCCGTCTCCGCGGCCAGGCAGAAGCGCCCCCAGATGACCGCGAGCCCCTGGGCGTGGACGTCGAGCAGCCAGCGGAACGGCAGCTGCGCCCGCACGATCCCGTCCGTGCGGGTCAGCGAGGGGCGGCGGCGCGCACCGATGAGCTCGACCGCCAGCTCCGGGAGCGCGCTGCCCAACCACGGCCGCAGAGAGGCCAGCGCGCGGCCGTAGAGGGCGGCGTGAAGCTGGGGACGCACGCGGGCCAGCCCGCGCTCCCGGCGCTCGAGCCGCTCCTGCCAATGCGCGGCGACGGTGGCGGCGAGGCGGTCGGCCACCCCGCCGCCCAGTCCGAGCAGCGCGACCAGCTCGCGCTCGGCGCGCTGCGCCTTCGAGACCCCCCGAAGCGGCGCGAATTGGCCGCGGCCCGACGCCCGAGCGAGAACCGTCTGGCTCACCATACCTCCCCGGCCCCCACCCCGGGCGGGTCTGACGAAGGCTGTCGGCGGCCCAGGCGACCCGGCCCCGAGCACCCCGAACCACTCCTCGCCGGGCGTGAGCTCGTCCGACGCTCCTCGGGCGCCGAGCACGAGCACGCGCACGTCGTGCTCGTGCCGGGCCCAGGCGTCGAGGAGGTCCAGACACGGACACGACTCGCCTGCGAGCGCGGCCAGCGTGCGCTCGCCCTCGGGATCGGCATGGTCGATCGCCCGGAGCGCGCCGGCCTCCCAGCGCAGCCGGTGCGTGGCCCCGCCGCAGGGCACAATGGCCTCGGCCGGGCTCAGCCGCGTCCACCACTCCGTCATGCGGCCGCCCGATTGGTGTCCTCGGCTCGGGGGAGCCCGACCGTGACGACCGCGCGCGTCGTCGGCCCGGTGGGCATGATCCGTACCCACCGCGTCTTCGCCGGCAGCGCCGGCGAGAACTGGACATCCGCGCGCACCCGGTCCTCGCTCCCGCTCCAGCCGCCGAACTGACCGAGGTACGGGTTGCCACGGTCGTCCTGGGCCCACCACTCGAGCTGCGGCTCGCCCAGGCTCATCTCGCCGTGGGGCCCGTACTGAGGGCCCGGTGACACGTCGACATCGACGCCGAAGTGGTCGGTGTGCAGGTGCACGGTCAGCATGGCCACGCGGAAGCCGTCGAACGGCGCTACCACGGCGCCGATGACGAGGTTCGCCTCCTGCCCGCCCGCCCGTCCTCGGGCCTGTCGCCGCAGCAGCGAGCGCCATGGCTCGGGAAGCGTCGAGACAGGGGCGCTGGACGGCCTGGCGGGGTGATGCGTCATCGCCGCGGCCACGGCCTGCGCCTCGGCGGCCACCGCGTCGTCCGGTGCGAGGACGCCCGCGGCCACCAGGGCGTCGATGGGCACGTCGAGCGACTCGAGGGGCGGCCCGTGGAATCGCTGGGCCGAGGCGACCAGGTTCCAGAGGTGGCGGTGAGCCGGCGTGGTCTCCCTGAGGCTCTCCAGTGCCACCTCGCAGGGCCACGGCTCGGCGGTCAGCTCGAGACGCTGGCCGTCGACCTCGATCCACCGGGTATCGGGCGAGAGCGGGGTCTCCGCGGTCAGCTGGCCCTGCCACTCGATGTCGGAGCCGCCACCGCTGAAGTGTGTCGGCGTTGATGTTCCCTGGTCGTCGACGAGCGTCGGCTGCGGGGTGGTGTGCGGGCCGCCGAAGGCGCCGAAGGGAGGCCGCGGGCCCGACCGGATGGGTCCGCCCGCCGCCTGGCGGATCGTCACGGCGAGCTCCGTGCGCGACGCGGCCAGGACGACGTAGGAGACGGTCGTCGTTACCTTCCCGTCGTCGAGCGTGGCGTTGCATGGCACGACCCGCATCGGTTCGAAGGGCTTGGCTTGCCGCCGCGCGCGCCGCCGGCCCCCAGCGGAAAGGCGAAAGTGCATGCCCTCACCGCTCCGCAGCCCTTCGGCGAAGCCGTAGTCGGCGAGGACGGCTTCGGCGCGCGAACGGCGGATGGCGCCGACGGCGACGAGCGCCGTGGCCGCCCCGGCGAGCGGCGAACCCCAGCGACCCCGGTTGCGCTCCGTCCCAGTCAGCTCGCGTTCGCCGAGCAGGCGGAGATAGAGCTCGGGATCGAAGCGGGACACGGGGGCAGCCTGACATCGTTTGCCCCCACCGGCAAACTAGCCAACATGGAGGATCAGGCCGTTGCCATCGAGGCGCTCGGCGTCGCCATCGCCGCGCGTGTCCCCGTGCTCCTGTGGGGAGCGCCGGGAACGGGCAAGACCTCGGTCATCCGCGCGCTCGCCGAGGCCTCGGGCCGACGTTGCGAGACCGTGATCGCTTCGATCCGCGAGCCCTCCGACTTCGCCGGGCTGCCGATCGTGGCCAACGGCGCCGCCCCCGGCGCCCGGGTGTCCTTCGCCCCTCCCGCCTGGGCGCTGGCCCTCGCCGGCAGCGACGACGGCGTGCTCTTCTTCGATGAGGTCTCGACCGCCCCGCCCGCGGTCCAGGCGGCGCTGCTGCGGGTCGTGCTCGAGCGCACGGTGGGCGATCTCGCTCTGCCCGACACGGTGTCCGTCGTGGCCGCGGCCAACCCGCCCGACCAGGCCGCCGACGGTTGGGAGCTCTCCCCGCCCCTGGCCAACCGCTTCTGCCACCTCGAGTGGCCAGTCGACGCCCGCACCGTCGCCGACGGCTTCGCCGGGGGATGGCCGACGCCGGCTGCGCCTGAGCTCCCCGCGGCCTGGGAGCGACGCATCCCCGTGATGCGGAGCTGGATCGCCGGCTTCCTGACCGTGCGCCCGATGCTCGCCCTCGCCGTGCCCGAGGACGCCGCCGGGGCGGGACGGGCGTGGGCGAGCCCGAGGACCTGGGACATGCTCGCCCGGCTGCAGGCCGCCGGCGAAGCGGCCGGCACGGGCGAGCTCCCGACCTCGCTCCTGCTGCGCGGCTGCGTGGGCGCGGGCGCGGGCGTCGAATACCTGACCTGGCTGGCCGAGTCCGATCTGCCCGATCCCGAAGCCGTGCTCGCCGACCCGGACAGCTTCACGCTGCCCGAGCGCGGTGACCGCGCCTACGCCGCGCTCTCCTCGGTCGCCGCCGCGGTGGCCGGCGACCCGTCGGGGGATCGCTGGGCGCGGGGCTGGCGCGCCTTCGGGCGGGCGGCCGAGTCGGCCCCGGACGTCGCCGCGGCGGCGGCGCGGACGCTCGCGCGCTGCCGGCCGCCCGGCGTGGCGATCCCACCGGAGGTCACGGCGTTCGCCCCGCTGCTGCGGGACGCCGGCTTGCTCGGATGACCGCGACCGCGTACGGCCCGGTGCAGGCGCGCAAGCTCGCCGCCGCCCGACTGTGGGCGACCGCGCGCATGCCGTATCTGGCGAGCGCGGTGTTCGCCTGCTCCCTCGCCGCCCGACCGGACTCCGGCACGATCGCCATCGACCGCTCGTGGCGGATCCATGCCGATCCCGAGGTCGTGTCCAGGCTCGAGGTCGACGAGCTCGGACGCCTCCTTTTGCACCTGACCGCCCACCTCATCCGCGACCACGCCGGCCGGGCCGGGCATCTCGGCGTCGCCGAGGAGGACGCGCGCGGGCGGTGGAATCGCTGCGGGGACGCCGAGATCAACGACGACCTCGCCCAGGACGAGCTCGTTCCGTCCGTCGCGCCCGATCTGCCCTCCACGCTCGGCTGCGAGCCCGGTCGGCTGGCCGAGCACTACTACGAGGCTTACGGAGCCGCACGCGGCCGCCGGCACTGGGATTGCGGCTCCGGAGCCGACGGACACGACCGCCCCGGTGACGGAACGGGCACGATCGATCCACGCCAGGGAGAGATGCTGCGCATCTCGGTCGCGGCCGACATCCAACGGGCCGACGCCCGCGAGCCAGGCACCGTGGCCGGAGGCTGGGTGCGGTGGGCCGAGTCGGTGCTGCCCTCGCGCATCGACTGGCGCCGCGTGCTCGCGGCCGAGGTGCGCAGCGCCGTGGCCGCCGTGGCAGGCAAGGTCGACTACAGCTACCGGCGCCCCTCGCGCCGCGCCCATCTGACCCCCGAGATCGTCCTGCCCACGCTCGTGCGACCGGTGCCCGAGGTGGCGATCGTGTGCGACACGTCCGGGTCGATGCACGAACGGCTGCTCGCCCGCGCCCTCGCCGAGGTCGAGGGCGTGCTCGTCCGCGCGGGCTTGCGCCAGGGCCAGGTGCGCGTGCTCGCCGTCGACACCGTGGTCCAGGCGGTACGCCGGGTGAGCCGTGCCGCGCAGGTCGATCTCGCCGGAGGCGGGGGCACCGACATGGGCAGCGGGATCTACGCCGCCGCCGATCTGCGGCCGCGGCCCTCGGTGGTCATCGTGCTCACCGACGGCTTCACGCCGTGGCCCTCCGAGCCGCCGCCAGGCGTCCGCGTCATCGTCGGACTGCTCAGCGAAGGGCGGTTCCCGCATCGGTGGGAGCCGCCCGGATGGGCGCGGACGATCGTCATCGAGGACGACGTCCCGGCCCGGGCCTG
The DNA here is from genome assembly GCA_963795525.1 of uncultured Solirubrobacterales bacterium. GTDB lineage: Bacteria > Actinomycetota > Thermoleophilia > Solirubrobacterales > Solirubrobacteraceae > Palsa-465. The sequence goes on along the minus strand of CAWCIA010000002.1, from coordinate 888,009 downwards.
AGCTACTCCGACTCCGTCTGCGCCGGCTCGGGATCCTTGCCCGGCCAGATCCCGGTCAGATGGTGGAAGACCTTGGCGCTGGTCCGGTCGACGGCCGCGGCCACTCCGGCCATCGTGGCCGCCTCGAGGGCCTTGGCGCCCACAGCCTTGGGCATCGTCGCCCCCGGCGCCGTCGGCTCGGGCGGCTCCTCCTTGTCGATCCGCGCCCACAGCGATGTGAACACGCTCTTGCCGATCCGGGCTGCGATAAGCGCGGCGATGATGCCGAAGGGCTTGTAGAGGATCTTCATGGCGGGGAGAGCCTACCCGCCTGGGATCCGGATACGCCACGTCGCTCAGAGCCGGTAGATGAGGACGGACGCGCCCGAGGACGTGGTCGTCTCGAAGTCGAGCGCCATGCCGAGGCCCTCGGCCACCCGGCGCGAGGCCAGGTTCTCCGGCAGGATCCGGGCGATGAGGCTCGGCGCCCCCACCCGGTGCAGCGCCTCGTCGCGGATCGCCCGAGCACCCTCGCTGGCCAGGCCTCGTCCCCACGCGGGCGGCGCCAGCCACCAGCCGATCTCGAACTCGTCGGCAGCGATGCCGGCCTTGCCCTCGCCCGCATAGTTCAGCGCGATGAGGCCGACGGCCACTGCGGTCGTGCGCTCGATGGCCACCCGCCAGCCGAAGCCGTGGGTGGACCAATGCTCGAGGTTGCGGGCGGCGACCTCGGCGGCGTGCTCGCGCGTCCACGGACGGCCGTCGCCGACGTAGCGGACGACGTCGGGCAGGGCGCTCAGACGCGTCAGGAGCGCGAGGTCGTCCTCGCTCCAGGGGGGGAGCCGGAGCCGTTCCGTTTCGAGCGCGTCCACGGGCATCGACATGATGGTGTCATCTCATCAGCGCAGCCTCTTTTACACACGCTGGCTCTTTCCGACCGTTGATCGGGTAAATATTCGGTGACAGGCGCCGATTCACATGAGGCAAGGGCCATGTTGAACGAGGACCATCCCGCTCCCGATAACGCAGCCGAAGAGCTGCTCAGGAGAGCGCTGCTCGATGAGTCCTCGTCGGTCGCCGTTTCCCTGAAGATCAGCGGCCTGCCGCTGAGCGAAGCGGTCACAGTGATCTTCCACGGCCGGCGCGACCTCGGCACGCTCCAGACCTACGTGGCCCGAGGCAGTCGCGGCGCCGGGAGCACCGTCGCCATGCGCGAGCTGCTCCGCGTGCCCTGCGACCTCGACCTCGCCGAGGCCGAGGACCGCGCCGAGGCCGAGCGTCTCTACCTCGAGCAGGCGACGACCCTGCGCGACGCGCTCGTCGGGGCCGACATGGTCCTCGACGTGTGGCGCGAGTCGCTGCACGGCATCGTCGGCAGTACGGTCAAGGTGGACCACTCGGTCGAGCTCTCGGTGCGTCTCCCGGCCGCCCGGCTGCTGCCCACCGCGCTCGTGGCCACGGAGTCCCAGCTCGTCATCACCCCGGTGTGCGGGGCGCGCACGCTCGCCGAGGGCAAGCCGCCGATGGGCATCGCCTGTGCCCAGTCCGATGTCACCCGCGTGTACCCGCTGGCCGACGATCCCGAGCGCTGCGTCGAGGACTTCCTGACTCTCGCCGCCGATCACGCCCGGGTGCTCGCCGAGCGGCTCGACCACCAGGAGGCATCCGTCGAGCGCTTCCTGGAGCTGAGCGGGGACGACTTCCCGCTCGCGGGCTGAGCTGAGCGCGCGGTAGGGCAAACTCCGGCCGGTGCGCCGGTCTCACATGCTGGCGCTGGCCACCGCCGGCGTCATCCTCTTCCTGCTCATCAGCGCGATCCTCGCCCGCGCGTTCAGTGTCGACGGCGCGGAGCGCTCGGCCATCACGAGCGTCGTGCAGGCCGAGGCGCGCGGGGACGCCGTCGCCGTCCTCGGCCGGATCACCGGCTGCAGCGCCAATGCGGCCTGTCAGGCCCGCGTGAGGGCCGATGTCGCCGCCCTGCACCACCCGGGCTCGGTCACGGTCATCCAGATCCAGACCTCGAGCTCGTTCTCGCTGACGAGCACGCTCGGCACGGCGCGCGTGGCCTGGACCGTCGGCGGCTCGCACACCTTCGTCCAGTGCCTACGCGTCCGCCACGCTGGCAACGTCGTCAGCGGGCTACGCGTCGAGCTGCTCAAGCTGAGCACGCGGATTGCCAGCAACGCCGACTGCCCGGCGCGGTTCTGATCTAGGCGGGGGTGCGGCGCGGCTGCCGGGCGGGCTCGCGCGCGGGCCGGCGCTCGCGCGGGGGGAGCAGGTCGGCCAGGCGACGGTGGTCGCGCAGGCGCACGCGCGCGGGCGCGGCATCCGGAAGGGGCAGCCCGTCGCTTGGCGAGGACGAGGGCAGCACCGGCAGGAGCCCCGGACCACCTGGCCCGCGGCCCTCGCCGCCGTCGGCACCTGGCGGGAGCGGCGGATTGCCCCACCCGTCACGGAGCGCGGGAAACATGAGGATGCCCACGGCGACGAATCCGAAGATATGGACGCCGCCGATCAGCAGCAGCAGCTGCACATCGCCCGACATAAAGAAAGCCTAGCGCGGTCGGCCGGGCAGGTCGAGCGATATTCGCCCGCCGCGCCGGGCCTCAAGGGACCCCGATCAGCAGGCGGCCGCTACCATCGGGCGCTGCCATGGCCACCACCTCTGATACCAGTTCTCTCACCGTCGAGCTGCGCCAAGCCGAGGGGTCGCGCGCCGCGCGCCGTCTCCGGCGCACGGGCAACGTCCCCGGCGTCATCTACGGCGGTGGGGAGGATCCCGTCGCCTTCTCGGTCGACGCTCGCGTCCTGCGCAACACGCTGGCCCACGCCGGCCATGTGCTCGAGCTGACCGTAGGCAGCGACGCTGCCTCTCCGGTCCTCGTCAAGGAGATCGTCCGCCACCCCGTGTCAGGCGCCATCCAGCACCTCGACCTGCTCCGGGTGCGGATGGACGAGAAGATTCAGGCGACCGTCCTCATCGACCTCGTCGGGGCCGGGAGCGCTCCCGGTGTCATCGAGGGCGGCGTGCTCGAGCAGGGCTTCCGCGAGGTCACGATCGAGGCCCTGCCGGGGGACATCCCCGACTCCATCCAGCACGACGTCTCGGGTCTGGAGATCGGGGCAACGCTTCTCCTCTCCGAGATCACCGCGCCCCCGGGTGTCGTGATCGTCGACGATCCCGAGGCTGTCGTGGCCAGCATCACGGCGCCGAGGCTCGTCCTCGAGACCGAGACCGAGATCGAGACGGAGACCGAGGTCGTCGGCGAGGGCGGCGAAACAGCCGCGGGTGAGGCCCAGGCTGAGGGCGAGGCCGGTGCGGAGGGTGAGTCCTCCGCCGACGCCGAGGGCTGATCTCATCTGCCCACTCCCGTCGACTGGCTGATCGTCGGTCTCGGCAATCCGGGCCGGGAGTACGCCGGGAGCCCGCACAACATCGGTTTCGAGGTGGCCGGCGAGCTCATCCGCCGCTGGCGACTGCCGACGCCCAAGATCAAGTATCGCGGGCTCCTCACGGAGGGACGGACCGGCCCCGGGGGAGCGCGCGTGGCCGTGCTCATGCCCCAGACGTACATGAATGACGCGGGGACGTCGGTCGGGCCGACCCGCGGCGCCTACCACGTCCCCCTCGACCGGCTGCTTGTCGTCCACGACGAGATCGACCTGCCCTTCGGTGAGATCCGCGTCCGCACCGGCGGCGGGCTGGCCGGCCACAACGGGCTGAAGTCGCTCAAGGCGTCGCTCGGCTCCGCGGACTTCGCCCGCATCCGCATCGGCGTCGGCCGGCCGCCGAGCACAGATCCCGACCGCGTCGCGGCGTACGTCCTGGGACGCTTCCGCCAGCCCCGGGAGGAGGTGGCGATGGTCGTTGGCGAGGCCGCCGATACCGCCGATCGCGTTGTTCTCGGCCAGGGCCCGGCGGCCTGAGTTGCCCTTTGACGCGGGGCCCGCGCGGGCGTAGGGTCCTCGCGATGGCGACTCTTGACCGGCTGCGGTGGTGGCGACTCGCGCTCGTGGTCAGCACGCTCGGGCTTGCCCTGCCGGCCGCGGCCGCCGCTCTGCCCAGCGGGTGCGCGCAGTCAGGCGACCTCGTCACCTGTACGTACACCTCGGGCACGAACGCCTTCACCGTGCCGGCCGGTGTCGGTCACCTCCGCGTGCTGGGCGTCGGCGGGCAGGGCGGTGGACCCGGCGCGTATGGCTCGGCCGTGAGCGCGATCATCCCCGTGACCCCGTCGAGCACGCTCTACGCGGTCGTCGGAAGCGATGGTGCCGCGGGCGTGGCCGGCGGCAATGGCGGCGGTTCCGGCGGCCTGCCGGGGTGGTATCTGAACCTCTGCCCGGGCGGGCCCGCGAACATCTGTAATCCGATCCCCAACTTCGGGGGCGGCGGGGCGTCGGACGTGCGTACCTCGGCGGCGTCCCTGGCCAGTCGCATCCTCGTGGCCGGCGGAGGCGGCGGAGCGGGCGGCGCTCCGGTCTCGCTGAGCGGCGGGATCGGCGGCTCGATCGCCGGAGGGCCCGGGACCGATGCCACGACGACTGGTCCGGGCGCGGGCGGTCCCGGGGGAGACGTCAACGGATGCGGGCTCGATGTGTGCGGGGCCGGTGCCGATGGAGGGGGCGGCGCCCTCGGTGTCGGAGGCAACGGCGGCAACGGCGGCGTCGAAGGCGAGAGCACCGTGGCGACGTTCGGCGGCGCCGGAGGCGGCGGCGGGGGTGGCCTGTTCGGCGGCGGCGGAGGCGGGGGCGGCAGCACCGGTTCCGGCGGCAACGGCGGCGCCGGCTCGAACCTCGTCCCGGCGGGCGGTTCGGCAATCCCCGACACGACCGGCGTACCCCTGGTCCAAATCGCCTACACGCCCGTGCCGACATCGGCCACGCAGTGCATTCACGGAGGCTGGCGCGACTACCCGCAGTTCGCGAGCGAGCAGAGCTGCCTGCGCTTCGTTCGCCACCACGACTGAGCCGCGCCCCGCCGGCAGCCGGGCCCGGATCGCGACCTAGACTCGGAAGCAGTCCATGTTGCGCGCGCTGCTGCACCACGCCGAGGAGGAACCCCAGACCGCCACGCTGTGGCGTGACGGCGGCCGGGCGTTCGTCTCGCAGTCGCTGCGCCCGTACCTCATCGCGGCCCTGCTCGAGCGCGACCCCGCGACCCCGGCGATCGTCGTGGCCGGCGATGACCGCGCCGCCCGCGACCTCGCCGCAGGCCTGCGCGCCTGGCTCGAGCCCCGCACCGTCCGCTACTACCCGAGCCGCGGGGTCACCTACGAGTCCCATCTCGCCCCGCCGCCGCATCTCGTCGGCCTGCGCATCGCCGCTCTCGACGCGTTGATGGATGAAGAGCCGGGAGTCGGCCGCCAGGCCAACTCTGAAGGCCGACGAAGTCGGCCCGCGCCCGCGCCTGTCGTGGTGGTCAGCGCCGTTGCCCTCTCGGAGAAGGTGCCCGACCCGACCCTGCGGCCCCGCGGCTTCACCCTGCGTGCCGGCGAGCTCCTCGACCTCGACGAGGCCGCGCGCGATCTCGTGGCCGCCGGCTACGAACGGGTCGACCAGGTCGAGGAGCGCGGGCAGTTCGCCATCCGCGGCGGGCTGCTCGACCTCTATCCAGCCACCGAGGACCGGGCGGTCCGGGTCGACCTGTTCGGCGACGAGATCGAGTCCCTGCGCTGGTTCTCCACCTTCACCCAGCGCTCGCTCGGCGACGCGGACGCGGTTGAGGTCGCCCCCGCGGCCGAGCTCGCGGAGGAGTACCGCGAGCTGGCCGAGATCGCCGCGCTCGAGGATCAGGCCGACCGCCCGGACATCGCCGAGCTTCTGCCGGTCGAGGATTTCCACCCCTTCCTCGAGCTCGCGCCCCACGATGCCGCCGTGCTCATCGCCGCCGAGGAGGACCTCGAGCCGGCGCTGGCCGATCACTGGCAGGACGTGTGCGCGGCCTTCCACGACGAGGACGCCCACCATCTCTACGTGGCGCCCGGCCCGATCGCCGAGCAGCTCGCTGCCCGCGCCCGGATTCGCCTCTCGAGCATCGACCAGGACCAGGCGCTCGCCTTCCGCGGCCAGGCGGCCGACATCGCTGCTCGCGGCGTGCGCGAGGCCGAGCCCGAGCTCGAGAAGCTCGCCCGCTCGGGCTACCGGACGATCGTCGCCTTCGCCCGCCGAGGCGAGGGCGAGCGGGCCGCCTACAACCTCGGCCGGCTCAAGGTGCGGTGGCTCGAGGACGACCCGGCGTCGGCCGGCACCGACGGCCGCGGCGCGTTGGTGTTCGCGAACGCCCGCCTTCAGCACGGGTTCATCGCCCCGCAGTTCCATCTCGCCGTCATCCCCGAGCACCGGCTCTTCCGCCGGCGCCGGGCCCCCGAGCGCCCCGACCGCGCGCACCGGCGCGGTGTGCTGCGGAGCTTCGCCGACCTGCGTACGGGCGACATCGTCGTCCACGAGGACCACGGGATCGCCCGCTTCGCCGGTTTCGACACCAAGACGGTGGCCGGGGTCACCCGCGACTACCTCTACCTCGAGTACGCCGGCTCGGACCGGGTCTTCGTACCCGTCGACCAGCTGGCCAAGATCAGCCGCTATGTCGGCGCGGGCGGCGCCCACCCGCCGCTGTCCAAGCTCGGCGGCACGCGCTGGGACACGATGAAGACGCGGGCGCGTCGAGCTGCCCAGGAGCTGGCCGGCGAGCTCCTCAACCTCTACGCCGAGCGCAAGCGCAGGGAGGGGCATGCCTTCCCGCCCGACAGCGACTGGCAGCGCGAGTTCGAGGACGCCTTCGCCTACACGGAGACGCCAGACCAGCGCGACGCCATCGACTTCGTCAAGGCCGATATGGAGGCGCCCCGCCCGATGGACCGCCTCATCTGCGGCGACGTCGGCTATGGGAAGACCGAAGTGGCTCTGCGCGCCGCCTTCAAGTCCGTGCAGGACGGCAAGCAGGTCATGCTCCTCGTCCCCACGACGATCCTCGCTCAGCAGCACTACGGCACGTTCACCGAACGGCTGAAGGACTATCCGGTGACGATCGAGCACGTCTCGCGCTTCCGCTCCGCGGCCGACCAGCGCGCGGCGGTCGCTCGCTTCGCCAAGGGGGAGGTCGACATCCTCATCGGCACCCACCGCCTGCTCTCCCGCGACGTGCGGGCCAAGGAGCTCGGACTGCTCATCGTCGACGAGGAGCAGCGCTTCGGGGTCAAGCAGAAGGAGCTCCTGCGCCAGCTCAAGCTGCGCGTCGACGTCATCGCCATGAGCGCCACGCCGATCCCGCGCACGCTCCAGATGTCGCTCGCCGGAGTGCGCGACATCAGCGTCATCGAGACCCCGCCGGAGGGCCGCCGGCCGGTCAAGACCTACGTCGGCGAGTACGACGAGGAGCTCGTCAAGCAGGCGCTTCAGCGCGAGCACCAGCGCGGTGGCCAGGCCTTCTTCCTCCACAACCGCGTCGAGACGATCGACGAGACCGCCGTCCGGCTGCGCGGACTGTGCCCCGAGATGCGCTTCGAGGTCGCTCACGGCCAGATGGACGAGCGCGAGCTCGAGCGCAGGATGCTGAGCTTCCTGCGCGGCGACGCCGACGTACTCGTGTGCACGAGCATCATCGAGTCGGGGATCGACATCCCGCAGGCCAACACGCTCATCGTCGAGCGGGCCGACATCTTCGGCCTCTCCCAGCTCTACCAGATCCGCGGGCGGGTGGGCCGGAGCACGGAGCGGGCCTACGCCTACCTGCTCTATCCGAGCGCTGCGGCGCTCACCCAGGAGGCGGCACAGCGCCTGAGCGCCCTGTCGGACTACACAGAGCTCGGCGCCGGATTCAAGATCGCCATGCGTGACCTCGAGCTCCGCGGCGCCGGCAACCTCCTCGGCGACGAGCAATCGGGGCACGTTGCCGCCCTCGGCTTCGAGCTCTACATGCAGATGCTCGACGAGGCGGTGGCGGCGGCGGGCGCCGACGGTGCCGCCGAGGATGACGATTGGGAGCCGGTACGGCTCGATGTCAACGTCGACGCCTACGTCCCGGCGGACTACATTCCCTACGAGCAGGCCAAGGTCGACGTCCACCGGCGCATCGCCGCCGCGCGCGAGGTGGCGGACCTCGCGCTCCTGCGCGACGAGCTCGAGGATCGCTTCGGCGAGCTCCCCGAGCCGCTGAACAACCTCATCGCCCTCCAGCAAGCGCGGATCAAGCTCGGCCAGGCCGGCGCCCGCGCGGTCACCTTCCGCGGCGGCCGGCTCGCCGTCACGCCGATCGAGCTCGACTCCGTGCGAGCCAAGAAGATCCGCCAGGAGATCCCCGAGGCGCTCTACGAGTCGGGCAAGTCGCAGCTTTCGGTCCGCGTGCCCGACGACCCCGTCAAGCGCTTCCCCGCGGTCGTCCGGGCCGCGGATGTGCTCCTCGCCGTCACGCGCGAGGCCGCGTGAGGCGGCGCACTTAAGGAAATCTTCGGCGCGAGCTTGCGAATGGCTCGCTACCATCAGCCGCCGTCATGAAGTCGAAGCGGTTCATCACGGCGCTCGGCGCCTTTTTTGTGTTGGCGGCCGCCGTCGCCGGCTGCGGATCGAGCCTGCCCGGCAATTCGGTGGCCAACGTGGCCGGCAACCCCATCACCGTCCAGGCGTTCAACCACTGGATGTACGTGGCCGCCAAGAGCCAGGCCGCCCAGAGCCCGGGTCAGCCGGTCATCGTCCCCAATGACCCGCCGAACTTCACCCAGTGCATCGCCAACGTGCGCAAGCAGATCCCGCAGCTGGCCAAGACCGCGGCCAAGACGCTGAAGACCGACTGCAGCACGCTCTTCACCTCGCTCTCCTCGCAGGTGATGGACTTCCTCATCAAGGCCTACTGGTACCAGGCCGAGGCCTCCAAGCAGCACATCAAGGTGTCCGACGCGAGCGTGCTCAAGGCGTTCAACGTGGCCAAGTCGCAGCAGTTCCAGACCGCCGCCCAGTACCAGTCGTTCCTGTCCCAGACGGGCCAGACCCAGCAGGACATCATCTACCGCTTCCGCATCAACCAGATCTACACGCAGCTCCTCGACAAAGAGAAGAGCGCGGTCACCGCGGCCCAGATCGCCGCGTACTACCAGCAGCACCTGAGCCAATTCGGCAAGCCCGAGACCCGTGACCTGCACATCGTCCTGACCAAGACCGCGGCCCAGGCCACGGCGGCCAAGAACGCCCTCCAGCACGGGCAGAGCTGGAACGCGGTGGCCAAGAAATACTCGACCGACCCGACGACCAAGGACAAGGGTGGCGTGCTGACCGGCGTGGTCAAGGGCCAACAGGACGCCGCGCTCGACGCCGCTGCCTTCTCGGCCTCGGCGGGACAGCTCGTCGGTCCAGTGCACGGCCAGTTCGGCTACTACGTCCTCGAGGTCACGAAGATCCACGCCGCGACCCAGCAGACGCTCGCCCAGGCCACGCCGGCGATCCGCTCGACACTCACCGGCGCTCAGTCGACGAGCGCGCAGACCAAGGTCGACAACCTGACGAAGAAGAACTGGATGTCGCAGACGAGCTGTCGCAGCGCGTACGCGATGGCCGACTGTCACGGCTACAAGGCGCCGAAGAGCTCGACGACGGGCACGACGGGCGCGCCGGGCACGACCACGACCGGGTGAGCTCCGAGCCCGAGGCGGCAGGACAGGCGCTCGCGCGGTTGGATGCGATCACCCGCCGGCTGCGAGTCGAGTGCCCGTGGGATCGCGAGCAGGACGAGCGGACGATCGTCCCGCACACTGTCGAGGAGGCCTATGAGCTCGCCGACGCCGCGCACCGGCGCGACGACGGAAAGCTCCTCGACGAGCTCGGCGACGTGCTCTTCCAAGTGCATTTCCTCGCCCTCCTGCTCGAGGAGCGCGGCACGGGAAGCCTGGCCGAGGTGGCCGAGCACTGTACGGAGAAGCTCATCCGCCGCCACCCCCATGTGTTCGGGGAGGTCGAGGCCGAGACCGCCGGGCAGGTCCTGCGCAATTGGGACCGGATCAAGGCGGGCGAGGAGGGCCGCGAGCCGGGCATCTTCGGCGAGGTGCCGGAGAATCTGCCCGCGCCCCTGTACGCGCGCAAGGTGCAGCGCCGGGCGGCCACGACCGGCTTTGATTTCCCGGACGTTCAAGGACCCCTGCAGTCGGTCCGCGACGAGCTCGAGGAGCTCGAGACCGCGACGGACGCCGACGCGCGCTTTCACGAGCTCGGCGACGTGCTCTTCGCCGTGGTCAACGTCGCCCGCAAGCTGCGCGTGGACCCCGAGCTCGCTCTGCGCGCCGCCGCCGAGCGCTTCCGGGGCCGGGTGGAGGACGGGGAGCGGCTCGCCGCATCCGAGGACCGAAACTGGAACGATCTCTCCCCCGATGAGCAGCTTCTCTACTACGCCCGCGCGCGCCTGACCGAAGGAGACGCCCGAGAGCCATGAGCCAGATCGAGCATCTGCACGCCCGTCAGATTCTCGACAGCCGGGGCAACCCGACGGTCGAGGTCGAGCTCAGCCTGCGCTCGGGTGCCTGGGGGCGCGCGGCCGTCCCTTCGGGCGCCTCGACGGGCGAGTTCGAGGCCACCGAGCTCCGCGACGGTGGCGCCTTCTGGTCGGGAAAGGGCGTCACCAAGGCGGTCGAGAATGTCAACGGGGAGATCGCCGGAGCCCTCCGCGGCCAGGACGCCTCCAACCAGGCGGCGCTCGATCGCATGCTCATCGGCCTCGACGGCACGCCGAACAAATCCCGCCTCGGCGCCAACGCGATCCTCGCCGTGTCGCTTGCCGCCGCCCACGCCGCGGCGGCCGAAGAGCGCCTCCCATTGTGGCGCTACCTCGGCGGTGAGACGGCCCACGTGCTCCCCGTGCCGATGATGAACGTCCTCAACGGGGGCGCCCACGCCGACAACGCCGTCGACTTCCAGGAGTTCATGATCGTCCCCATCGGCGCTCCCTCCTTCCACGAGGGCTTGCGCATGGGCGTCGAGGTCTTCCACAAGCTCAAGGCCACCCTGGCTGCCAAGGGCCTGCACACGGCGGTGGGCGACGAGGGCGGGTTCGCGCCCGACCTCAGCTCCAACGAGCAGGCTCTCCAGGTGCTCGTCGAGGCGATCGGCGCCGCGGGCTACACGGCGGGCGAGCAGATCGCCATCGCGCTCGATCCTGCCGTCTCCGAGCTCTACCAGGACAACGCCTACGTGCTCGAGCACGAGGGCCGGACGCTCAGCGCCGAGGAGCTCGCCGGATACTGGGAGGAGCTCGTTGGCCGCTATCCCATCATCTCGATCGAGGACGGCATGGCCGAGGAGGACTGGGACGGCTGGCGCGCGCTCACCGAGCGCCTCGGCGACCGCGTACAACTCGTGGGCGACGACCTGTTCGTCACGAACACGGAGCGGCTGCGCCGCGGGATCGACTCGCACGTGGCCAACTCCATCCTCATCAAGGTCAACCAGATCGGCACGCTGACCGAGACTCTTGCCGCGGTGCGGATGGCCCGGGAGAGCGGCTACACCGCGGTGATGTCCCACCGTTCGGGGGAAACCGAGGATGTGACGATCGCCGATCTCGCCGTCGCGACGGGGTGCGGGCAGATCAAGACCGGCGCTCCATCTCGTACCGACCGGGTCGCCAAGTACAACCAGTTGCTCCGTATCGAAGAGGCGCTCGGGGACGAAGCGCGCTACCCGGGGCGCTCCGCATTTCGCAATTGAGCTTGCGGCAGGAAGGAGATGGCGCGCGTGCAGCGAAGCGCCCAGGGAATGCCGCCAACCCGTTCTGCCACCGCCGCTTCGCGTTCGCGCGCCCGGCCCGCCCCTGCCTCGCGGCCGGCGGCGGGGCCCCACAAGCTCACCGGTTCGCGCCGGTCGATCCGCCGGCCTCCGCACGCGCGCGTGCGCTGGGACCGCGTCGGGCGGGTGGCGCTCCTCGTCGTGCTTGTCATCGTGGCCGGGCTCTACGTCCAGCACGCGCTCTCGTTCTTCTCCGCGCGCTCGCAGGCCCGCGAGCAGCAATCCCTCGTGCGCCATCTCCAGCACGACAACGCGGCGCTGCTCCAGCAGCAGAAGTCGCTGGGCGACCCGGCCACGATCGCGCTCTACGCCCGCAAGCTCGGGATGGTCAAGCCGGGCGAGCGGCCCTACGTGATCACCGGCGGCCGCTCGCAGTAGCCGCTCGGTCCAGGGGACGTCCCTAGGTGTCCTTCGGGGACGTCAGCGCGCTGTGGCGGGAGGGCGAACGCCGGCTGCTCCAGGCGGAGGGGCGGGAGCGCTTGATGCTCGACCGGGTGGTCGACGCGCTCGTGGGGGATCTGCGACGGCGTCTCGGAGGCCCGTTCACCGCGGCCGAGCTCATCGACCTCTACATGCGCGAGGGGACCGACTGGTGCTTCGAGATCGCCACCCGGGTGGCTCCGGCCGATCCCGAGGCGTGGGACCTGACGACCGTGGCCGGGTCGGCCTTCGCCCGCTACCTGCGCCAGGCCAGCGACTTCGGCGGAGGGCGGCGCATCATCCCCGAGTGATGCATGCCGCGAGTTTGGCGCCAGCCAAACTCGCTAAGGGAAGAGCGCGCCAGCGCTATTCCCCGTTTTCAGCGTTCGCCCGGCGGATGACGATCTGATCCTCCTCGAGCGTCACCTCGACCGCGCGATGGCCGGCCCAGTTCTCGGCGTACACCGGATCGTCCTGGATGGCCGGGTCGAGCCACAGGCCGTAACCCTCTTCGCCGTGGTCGAAGGTCGCCTCGAGCGTGGTGGCGGTCTTCTTGCGGCTCCGGGTCGTGCGCCCGCCGCGGCGTCCGCGGCGTCGCTTGGCCTTGGCGTCGTCCTCTTCGTCCTCGGACTCCTCGTCGCTTTCGGTTGAGCGCGCCGCCTCGGCGGCGTCGAGCTCAGCGGCGATGAGGGCGTCGTCCTCGGCGCGCAGGTCGATCTCGTCGTCGAAGTCGGCGGCCGTGACCGAGGTCTCGCCGTCCTCGCCGGGTTCGAGGCCCTGCTCGCGCTTGAAGCTCTGGATCTGCTGAACGGTGACTTCGAGCTGGTGGGCGATCCAGGCGTCGGTGCGGCCCTGGCGCACCCATGCGCGGATGCGGTTGAGCTCAGGTCTGAGTGATCGTCGTGCCATGACCGCTCGGAGACTATTACAGCGCTCGGCTGGGGGCCCTCCCGAGCCGCCGCGACCAGCCCGCGTGCAGGCGTTCTTACTCGTTATGAGACTGCCTCCTATGCGAAACGTGCCGGGGTTGTCCCGCGTTTATGTCAGCCGCTATGCTGGCCGCACGGCGGGCCGGCAGCGAGTCGCTCGGACAGCGTCCGGTCGGGCCAGAATCGACCAGGCGAAGCAGCAGGGAGGCATATCAAATGTTGGTACTTACCCGGAAGTCCAACCAGAGCATCATGATCGGAGACGACATAGAGGTCTCCGTGCTGGCGATCATGGGGGAGAAAGTCCGCATCGGGATTCAGGCCCCTCGCGACGTCCCCGTTTTCCGTAAAGAGGTCTACCTCGAGATCCAGCAGGAGCGCGTGGCATCCAGCAAGGGTGCGCGCGAAGAGGTCGACGCGGCCCTGCAGGGGATGGGCGAGGGCGAGTAGGGCGAATAGGCCTGGCGGCCTATTCGCTGAGGCGTTTGGCCGGGGGCCAAACGCCTGGCCGGGGTTAGCCCAAGACGGCGGCCAGCGTCTCGAACATCGCGACGGTGACGATGACTGCCGTGGCGACGAGCGTCAGGACGAGCAGCCAGAAGCGCATCGTGCCGCGCTTCTGACGGCGTTCGCGGTGGCGCTTGCGTGAGCGCGCCACCGCCACCTTGCGCAGCGACTCGGCTCGAGACCGGTCGAGCTGCATCTCCTCGTGGAACTCGCGTTCGAGTTCCTGGAGGCTCTGACGCATCTTCAGTGCCATCAGTGCACTTCTTGGCGCTCGTACACCCGGACGAAGTGTAGGTAGTTCTCGGCGATCTGCTCAGCCGCTGCGCCGCGCTCGAGCTCGTTCCCCAGGTAGGCCTTGAGCGGATCCCACCAGATCGAGCGCCCGATGGCAAAGCCGATGAAGCCCTCCACGGACGACGCCTGGCGCAGCCAGTGCTCGACTTTCTCGGTCGACGCGCCCCGGCCGAGGAGCACGCACACCACGCCCGAGCGGCCCTCGCCCGAGCGCGTCTGCTCGGCCAGCGTGGCGGCGTCCGCGCGCTCGTCCACGCCCTCGATCTTCCAGACGTCGACTTCGATGCCGTAGTTCTGAATCTCCTCGATCGCCCGGCGCATGAGCTCGGGACGCAGCTCGGCGTCGTAGCGGTCGCTGTCGCCGCCGACCTCGGCGAGCTGGCCGTCGGTGGCCGGGACGAGCAGCTCGAAGAGGAACTTACGATCGTGCGCGTGCAGCCAGTCGGCCAGACGCTTGAGCCGGCCGAGCTGGCGCTCGTTCAACTCGGCGTCGTCGTCGGGGTTGTAGCGGACGAGCACTTTGGAGAACTCGAGGGCATAGCGCTCGATGTGCTCGCCGAACTGCTCGCCGTACTCGAAGTCGAACTCGTTCTGGCCGGACTTCTCGACCGGCATGGAAAGCTTCAGGCCGTGCTTCGGCGCCTGCTCGGGAATGTCGGAGCCGAACTGCTCATCCACGAGCACCCCGGTTGCGCCGGCCTCGGCGCCACGGTTCACCGCCTCGAGCATGCCCTCGAAGATGAGGTGCTTCGCGTCGGCGATCGTCGCGGTCTCCTCGGGCGTGGGATCGCCCTCGATCCCGAACATCTTCTTCTGAAACGACCCGCGATGGTCGAACGCGAGGACGTAGAGCTTTCCGTCGTATCCCAGGGCCATCTGTCCGTCCTTTATCCCGATGATTCGTCTGTAGCCCAGTCTACGAGACGACTCTGGGTCGCGCAGGCGACTGTGCGGCCGGGCAATCCCGCCCCCGGGCTCGTTAGGCTGCGCCCGTGGAACACAAGTTCACAGGGCCCGCCTACACGATCGGCATCGAGGAAGAGCTCATGATCCTCGACGCGCAGTCGCTCGAGCTCGTCAATGCCATCGAGAGCATGCTCGAGCCCGCCGCCTCGGGAGAGATCAAGCCGGAGCTCATGGAATCGGTGCTCGAGGTCTCGACCGACCCCTGCCAGGACATCACCGAGGCGGGCGTCCAGCTGCGCGCGCTGCGCCGTCAGGTCACCCAGACCGCGAGTGCCAAGAGTCTGGCCATCGGCTCGGCCGGGACCCACCCCTACGCGATGTGGGAGGACCAGCGGATCGTCGCCCGGCCACGCTACCGCGACCTCATCGCCGCCCTGCGCTTCGTCGCCCGCCAGGAGCTCATCTTCGGCATGCACGTCCACGTGGCCGTCGACGACCCGGACAAAGCGATTCACGTGGCCAACGGCATGTGCGTCCACGCCCCGGTCCTGCTCGGGCTGTCGGCCAACTCGCCGTTCTGGCGGGCGGGCACGACCGGCCTGGCCTCGACGCGCACGCCGATCTTCCGGGCCTTCCCCCGCGTCGGGATCCCTCCCCACTACGAGGATTGGGAGGACTACGAGCGCCGCATCCAGTTCATGGTCGACGCCGGGGTGATCGAGGACTACACCTATCTCTGGCACGACGTCCGTCCGCATCCGCGCTTCGGGACCGTGGAGATCCGGGTCATGGACTCCCAGACCCACGTCGAGCACACGCTCGGACTGGCCGCGCTCGTCCAGGGGCTCGTCCACGAGCTGGCCGACCACTACGAGTCCGGCAAGCGCCTGGCGCGCTATCCCTTCGAGATGCTCGACGAGAACAAGTGGCTGGCCGCCCGGCACGGGCTCGAGGGCGAGCTGGTCGATCTGCCGAGCTCTGACCGTGTCCAGACACGGGCGCTGGCGCGCCGCCTGCTGAACCGGATGCGCGAGCACTGCGAGCAGCTCGGCTCGGTCGACGCGCTCGGGGCCGTCGAGGATCTCCTCGCGCGCGGGAACGGAGCCTCCCGCCAGGTCGTGGTCTACGAGTCCAATCACGACTTCCACGAGGTCATGGCGGAGATCGTCGCGGCGACCGCGGTGTGACTGCGTCCTAATCGCTCATCCGGGAGCCCGCGGCTCCCTACAATCGGTAGGGATGAGCACCGGCGGCCCGGATCTCTTTGTGGTCTGCAAGAGCTGCGGGGCGGAGGTAAGTCCGTACATCACGGAATGCCCCTACTGCGGCGTGCGGCTGCGCAAGCGCGCGCCGAAGCTCGACCGTGAGGGCCGGGTGACGGAACGCCGCCGCCGGCGGACGCCTGGGCCGACGCTCCCGCGCCTGCGCCGGGGCGAGATCCCCGGAATCCGGGGCGACCTCCGGCCCCAGGCCACCCTCGTGCTCGTCCTGCTCGGCCTCGTGGGTTGCCTGCTCTGGCGCACGGCGCTGGTCAGCCTCCCGGACGTCGCCGTCGTGGGCAAGCCCAGCTCGCACTGGTGGCGCCTCTTCACCGCGCCCTTCACCTACACGAACACGGGATATGCCTTCGTCACGCTGACGGCCATCGGCCTCTACGGCTGGCTGCTCGAGCGCCGACACGGGATGCTCGCCGTGCTCGCCCTGTTCGCGCTCGGGGCGGTCGGCGGCACGCTGGCCGCGAGCGCCCTCTATCCCTATCCAGTGGTGCTCGGTGGCTGTGGCGCGGCGCTCGCGCTGATCGTGGCCTGGGCCATCCCGGACCTGCTCGAGCTCCGCGCCGGGCACGAGATCGAGGGTGACGTGCTCGGCACCGCGGTCTTCGCCGTGGTCGTCGCCCTCATGCCGCTGGCCGGCGACGGAGCGACCTGGCCCGCCGAGGCGGTCGGCGTTCTCGCCGGCCTGGCCATCGGCTTCCCGCTCGCCCGGGTCGGCGAGCGCTAACCAGCCGCTACACGACGGCGATCGTCCCCGCCGGGCCGTCGAGCAGGCGCCCGATCACCACTCCCGGCAGCTCGTCCGCACGCTCCGGGGCGACGGCGGCCAGCAGGCCACCCGAGGTCATGGCGTCGCACACGAGCCAGCGCCGGGCCTCCGGCACATCGGACCCGAAGTGCGTGAACTCCTCGGCGTGAGCCCGGTTTCGGCGCGTTCCCCCCGCCACGGCGCGTCCCTCGGGATCGGCCAGGAGGTGCAGGACGCCTGCGATGGCCGGTACGCGGGCCGCGTCGATCTCGGCGGCGACGCCGCTGGCCAGGGCGAGCTCGTGGAGGTGGCCGGCCAGCCCGAAGCCGGTGACATCCGTGAGCCCGCGTACGCCGGCCCGCCGGGCGGCCTCGGCCGCGGCACGGTTGAGCGTGGTCATGACCGCGACCGCCTCCGCGAGGGGCGCCGCGGCGAGGCCGCGCTTGAGCGCGGTCGAGACGGCGCCGGCGCCGAGCGGCTTGGTCAGGACGAGCGCGTCGCCCGCGCGCCCTCCGGCGTTGGTGAGGATCTCGTCCGGATGGACGGTGCCCGTCACGGCCAGGCCGAACTTCGGCTCGGCGTCCTCGATCGAGTGACCGCCGAGCACGGCCACGCCCGCCTCGATGGCCACCGCGGCCGCGCCTCGCAGGATGTCGAGGAGGACGTCGCCCCCGAGCTCGGCGAGCGAGAAGGCGACAAGGTTGAGCGCGGTCACCGGTGTGGCGCCCATGGCGTAGACGTCGGACAGGGCGTTCGTGGCGGCGATCCGGCCGAAGTCGAACGGATCGTCGACGATCGGGGTGAAGAAGTCGACCGTCTGCACGATCGCCAGGTCGTCGCGCAGCCGGTAGACACCGGCGTCGTCGCTGGTGGAAAAGCCCACGAGCACGTTCTCGTTGCTCGGCACCTCCAGCCCGGCCAGGAGGGGTCCGATGGCCGCCGCGGGGAGCTTGCAGCCGCATCCGGCCCCGTGAGAGAGCGATGTCAGGGCCACGGGCACACCCCTATGATCCTTCAACCGAGTGCTCGACCGCTCCTACACCGACGCCGAGCTCGACGCCGCCATCGCGGTGATCGCCGAGCCACACAGGCTGCGCGCGGCCCAGGACCTTGTCGCCCGGACCGCCCCTGCGCTGCAGAAGGTCCTCGCGGCGGCGCTGGCCGACGGGGGATGGTTCGACGCCGGCCACGAGCAGGCGATCCGGGAGGCCGCCGGCCACGACGAGCCCACTGACCGCCTTCAGGCCGTCCACACGCTTGTGGCCGAGGAGACGCGGCTCGGGATGCTCGTCGGCGTGGCAGTCGGCTTCGAGCTCGCCCGCGAGCTGGCCGGGGACGGGACTGAAACCAACCAGGAGGACTGACGATGAACGTTCGCTTTCTCGGCCACGCATGCTTCGAGCTCTCCGACGGTGACACACGGGTCCTCGTCGATCCGTTCCTGACCGGAAACCCGAAGGCGGCCATCTCGGCGGATGACGCCGCGGCCACGACGATCCTGCTCACCCACGGCCACGGCGACCACATCGGCGACACGGTGGCGATCGCCAAGCGCACGGGGGCTCCCGTGGTGGCCATCGTCGAGCTGGCCAACGAGCTCGGCGAGGAGGGGGTCGACGTTCACGACCCGAACCTCGGCGGCACGGTCAAATTCGACTGGGGCTGGGTCAAGCTCGTCCCGGCCTGGCACACCTCGACGACGCCCAAGGGAACGGTCAACACACCGGCCGGCCTGCTCATCAGCCTCGGCGACACCGTGGTCTACCACCTCGGCGACACGTGCCTGTTCTCCGACCTCCAGCTCGTCGGCCGTCGCACCCCGATCGACGTCGCCCTGATGTGCATCGGCGGCCACTACACGATGGACCGCACCGACGCCGTCGAGGCGGCCTCGCTCGTGGGTGCCAAGGCGGTCATCCCCTGCCACTACAACACCTTCCCGCCGATCGAGACCGACGCCCAGGCGTTCAAGTCCGATGTCGAGTCGGCCACCGACTCGCACGTGGTCATCCTCGAGCCCGGCGAGACCCACTCGTTTTGACTCACGCCATCGTCCTGATCCAGGCCGACCGCTCGGCCCTGGGCAGCCTCGGAGGACGCCTCGCGGACCTCGAGGGCGTGGCCGAGGCCTACTCGGTCACCGGCGACTGGGACTTCGTCGCCATCCTCCGCCTGCGCGAGGCCGAGCAGCTCGCGCAGGTGGTGACGGGCTCGATCTCGCAGCTCGACGGGGTCGTGCGCACGCAGACGATGGTCGCCTTCGAGGCCTTCTCGCAGCACGACCTCGAGGCGCTGTTTTCGCTAGGTCAGTGAGGCGCGGTGCTCGCGGGCGAGCGCGAGCGCCCGCTCGAACGCCTCGGTCATCGCCGCGTAGGTGTACGGGGCGACGGCCCGGCGCCCCGCTTCGCCGAGCCGGGCTTGGCGCTCGGGGTCGGTGAGGATGCGCTCGAGGGCGTGGGCGAGCGCCGCGGCGTCGCCAGGGGTGACGACGATCCCCGTCTCCCCGTTGCGCACGAGCCCACCAGCCGCGGCGCCCACGGCCGTGGTGGCCACGACGGGGCAGCCCTGGTGCATCGCCTCGTTGCAGACGAGTCCCCAGGGCTCACGGAACCGCGGGGTGGGGATCGAGGGGACGACCGCGGCCGCCGCGGCGGCGTAGGCGACCGGGAGCTCGGCGCGGGGGAGGGGTCCGAGGAGGCGCGCGCGCGGCAGGCCGCGGAACAGCTCCGCCCGCGGGCCGTCGCCGATGCCCACGAGCGTGGGCGGCGCTGGAGCCTCCCGCCACGCCCGTGCGAGCACATCGATGCCCTTCTCGACCACGAGCCGCCCGACGTAGAGGACGAACGGCCCGTCCGCGATGTCGTGGCGAGCGCGGAACGCGTGGATCTCGTCCTCGGCAACCGTGCGGGCGAAAAGTTCGGGCTCGACCGCCTGCGGGGCGACGATCACGTCATCGTCGCGCCCGCGGATCCCGGCCACGAACGCTTTGACGTGCTCACCGTAGGCGACGACCGCGTCGGCGTCACGGTAGATGTGCCGGATGACGGGAAGGGCGAGGTCGTGGGCGATCGAGCGCGGCTCGGCCCACACGGACGCCCAGAGCACGAACGCCCGCCCGTGGCGCCGCGCGCCGAAGTAGGCCGCCGGGAGCATCGCCCCGCCCGCGAACGGGGCGATGACGACGTCGTGATCGCGGCCGGCCGCAGCGGCCTCGCGCGGGCCGCCGATGCGCCGGGCGGGGAAGGTCGCCCGGGCGAGCTGGGCGTCGAGGTCGCTGAACCACGGCGGGGCGTAGCGCGCCCCGCGGCCGTAGCAGAGCACCTCGAGGCCGTCGCGCTCGGCCAGCGCCCGGTACAGGGGGACGCGGTAATCGGAGAGGTAGGTGGTCAGCAGCGCCGGTCCCACGGCCGGGACGTTGCCAGACCGGCCGGGTTCAGGGCTGCGTGCCGTGACCGCGCTCGAACCAGATCGAGCGGTCCTTCCAGTCGTGGATCATGAGCACGCTGCCCGCGGCCAGGGCGAGGATCGACGGCGTGCGTCGCAGCGAAGCCACGGGCGTCGAGGGGTAGACGACGAGCCCCAGGCAGGCCATCGCGGCCACGCAGGTGCCCGTCGCCCCATGGTGGCAACGTTGCCCGAAGATCCAAACGCGCCTCCGCAGCGCGTCGTACTCGAGCGGTTTAAGGGGATGTAGTGCTCCTGCCTTCATCTGACACCCTGATCACACAACCCGTTAATCGACCAGGTACTTGCGTACTTTGAGCCGACTCGCACTATGTTTGATGTTGGGCGCGGCACCGCTGGCCGCCTGTGGGAGCGGGCATTCCACGTCGTCGAGGGGATCCAGCACCGCCACCGTGGCGCCCGCGACCTTGACGAGCGCCCTGGCGACCGCGACTTCGGCGTCGACCCAGACCGCGGGTGCGGGCGCGGGGACGAGCACCGCCGCGCGCACGGCGACGGCCCCGACCCGGACGACGGCGACCTCCGCGAGCAACGTCCGCCTCCCGGCGACCTTCACGATCAAGCCCGGCGGCACGCTCAGCCCCCCGGCCATCTCGGCCCCGGCGGCCGTGCCGATCGCCCTGACCATCGTCTCCGGCGACGGCCGCAGCCATCACATCGTGCTCGAGCTGGCCAAGCCCGAGGCGCTCAGCGTGGCCGCCGGCGGGCGGGTGTCGGTCCTCCTGACCGCGGTCCGGAACGGGACCTATCCCGTCACGCTCGACGGCCGCCGGGACGCCGGGTCGCTCACCATCGGGGCTGCGCCGGGGCCGTAGTCGGACGGCCGGGCGGCGCGCTCAGGCGATCCGCGACCCGGGCGGAGCGAGTGCCGGCTCAGGCGATCCGCGACCCGGGGGGCGCGCCGCGGTCGGGCCGGAGCAGGATGACCCGCTCCTCGGCGTCGATCGCCCCGAGCACGAGTACCTCCGAGCGCACCGGACCGACCTGTCGAGGCGGGAAGTTGACCACGGCCACGACGAGCGTGTCCAGCAGTTCCTCCCGGGTGTAGTTCGTGATCCGGGCCGACGAGCGCTTGCTCCCGATCTCCGGGCCGAAGTCGATGGTCAGCTTCCAGGCGGGAACCCGAGCCTCGGGGAAGTCCTCGACCGCGGTCACCCGGCCGACCCGCATATCGACGGCCTGAAAGTGGCCGATGTCGATCTCGCCCGCGGCGCTCAACCGGTGATGCTGCCGGTCCCCGGGTCCGGGCAGTTGCCCGAGCCGGCGTCGCCGGCGCTCGAGCACGCGCCCGCACCGCGGGAGCTGATGCCGCCGCCGCTCGAGCCGCTGTCGCCCGCGCGGGTGTCGCCCGAGGCTGGGGCGCCCGAGCCCGCGTCGCCGGCGCCCGCATCGCTGGAGCCCGGATCGGGGGTCCCGGTGCCGTCCGTCGACGAGCTGGAGCCGCCGTTCGGCGGGGGCGTCGTGCCGCCCGTCGTCGGGGGGGTCGTGCCGGCGGACGTCGTCGGCGTCGGGCTGCTCGTCGTGGGCGTGGTGCTCGGATCGCTCGTCGTGCTCGTCGTGCTCGTGCTCGGATCGCTCGTCGTCGTGGTCGTGGTCGTAGGCGTGATGTCCGCGGTGCTGCCGGTGCCCGCGGTGTACTGGGTGCCGGGGCCGCCCGGCGGCGTGCCGTTCGTATTCGTCAGGACGGTCGGGACGGACTCGATGTCGGTGCGGCCGGGCGGTGTCGTGACCTTCGCGTCCTTCTTGCTCGCGGCCTTCTTGGGATCGGTGGCGGTCTTCGCCGCCTCGATCTTCTTGCTCACCGGCCTGACGAGCACGGTGTCGACCCGGTGCGCGGGGGCGTGATGACGATGGTGGACGACGCGCGTCGGAGTCGCCGCGACGCGCACGGTCTGCGGCGGCCTGGCCGTGGTGACGGCCTCGCTCGCGATGCCGTGGGTGCTGCTCAGAGCCGCGTGATAGTGCGAATGGGCGGGCGGGTTCTGCGAGACGTGGGTGACCTCGACCGCGCCGGCGGTGACGAGGGCCGCCGCGGCGAGGCCCGCGGCCGCCTTCGTGGCCAGCGCTCCGAGGCCGAGCGGCACCATGCCGCCCGCACCGGCGCCGACGAGGGCCCCTCCGGCCGCGGCGCCCGAGCCGACGGCCGCGCCCGTGCCGGCCGCGCTCGCGCCCGACGCCCCCGAGCCGGCACCCGCGCCGGCCGAATGGCCCAGGTGCGCGAAGGCAAGCTGCTTCAGCAGCGCCAGCGGGCCGAGCGGCAGGAGCGCCGCCAGCGCCTTGCTCGTGCGCTTGAGCTCGTTCTGGAACGCGCTGCAGCGCTGGCAGGAGCGAAGGTGCCGGCGGACGGGCGCGCCGGCCTTGGGCAGGAGACCCTCGGCGACCTCGGCGAGCTCGATGCGGACCTGCTCGCAGGTCAGCAGGCGCGCCTCGGAGGCCTCGGCCAGCGATAGGCGGGCCCGCACGAGGAGCGACTTGACGCTCGGCACGGTCGTCTCCATCGCCTCGGCGATCTGGTCGTAGGACAGCGCGTCCATCTCACGGAGCACGAGGGCGGTGCGCTGGGTCTCCGGGAGCTGCTGGATATCGCCGACGAGGATGCGGAACTCCTCGGCCATGTGGACCTTGTCGGCCGTGCTCGCCCCGTGGTCGGAAAGGTGGACGTCCATCGAGTCCACGCCGACGGGCTGGACCCGGCGCAGATGGTTCAGGCAGCGATTCCGGGCGATCCGGTAGAGCCACGGGCGGACGTTGATCGGCCGGTCGTCGGCGATCATGGCGTTGAAGGCCGCGGTGAGGACCTCTTGCAGGACGTCCTCGGCGTCCTCCTTGGAGGAGAGGAGGTGCCGGCAGAAGGCCAGGAGGCGCGAGTGGTAGCGCGAGACGAGGACTTCGAAGGCGGTGGAGTTCCCCCGGCGGACGAGCGTGATCAGGCGCTCGTCGGACTGAAGGCGCAGCAGCGGCGAACGCCCATGCAGCCCGATTCCTCCTGAATATCTGAGCGCTGAGACTTCCATTCCCGGGAGCAGGCGGAGCTGCCCGCCTGCATCGACACCGTAGCAGCGCATTAGTTGCGGTCGGCTGGACGAAAATTCGTTCGTTTCACGCGCCCGCGCGGGGGCGGCGCGCCCGCCGCGCGGGTCGCGGGCGGACGGCTCGGTGGTCGACTGGGGCCGGGTGGGCTGCCGGAAGGGGTCGTTGCCAACGCCATGGACGTCCAAAACACGACACTCGACCGCCCGCCGGCCTCGAGTGCCGCCAGCAGGCCGTTTTTCGTCCCCTCCACGACAGTGGAGCAAAAGACACCCGCGAGTGTCGTGTTCTGCACGCCGCATGCCCCGCCCCGCTCCCCCGCCCCGCCCCGCCCCCGCCCCGCCGGGCTTCCGGACCGCGACCGATCCGCGACCGATCGGCTCCAATGCCCGGGGAGGGACTCGAACCCTCATGCCGTGAGGCAATCGTTCTTAAGACGATCGTGTCTGACCAGTTCCACCACCCGGGCGGCCGTCTCAGCCTACCGATTGCCTGGCCAGACTCAGGGCAGGCCGCGCCTCCCCAGGCCCCCAGAACCGGCGCGCATGTCACCGGGTTCCCGTATCTTGTCCGCCCCGGCCCGAAATCCCCGGATTCATGGGCTTCGGGACGGGCGCACTTCCAAATTGACAGTGCGTTGAGCGCCTTGCTAGCGTCGCCCGGCGGGCGGCGCTGACCAAGGTTGGGCGTCCAGCAGGAGGAGAGAGCGGAGCGTGAGTAGGTCGCGGCGGTGCGAAACTCAACTGTGATCGGCCGGACGGCGGCCGTCGCAGCCGTGGCCATCGCGGTCATCGCGGTCGCGATCATCGTTTTCTCCGGGGGCTCCGGCTACCAGGTGAAGGCGATCTTCCAGGACGCGAGCCAGATCGTCACGGGCGACCAGGTGATGGTCGCGGGCAACCCGGTGGGCTCGGTGACCAACGTCGCCCTGACCCCGGACGGCCAGGCCGAGCTGACGCTCTCGATCGACACCTCGAACTACCACCCGCTGCGCCAGGGGACGGTGGCGACGGTTCGCCTCAGCTCGCTCTCGGGCATCGCCAACCGCTACATCGACCTGCGCCTCGGTCCGGGCACGGCCCCGACGATCCCGAACAACGGGATCATCACGGACACGAACACGACGAGCGCGGTCGACCTCGACGAGCTCTTCAACACGCTCGACGCCCCCACCCGCAAGGGTCTCCAGGACGTCTTCCAGGGCTCGGCCTCCCAGTACGCCGGGCAGGGCCAGAAGATGCAGGCGGCCCTCCAGTACCTGAACCCGGCCGTGGCCTCGACGAGCGTCCTGTTCAGCGAGATCAACCGTGACACGGCGAAGTTCACCCGCTTCATCACCTCGTCCTCGAGCCTCGTCACCGACCTCGCGCAACGCAGCGCCGCGCTCAGCGGCCTGGTCTCGAACCTCAACAAGACGACCTCTGCGCTGGCCGCCCAGCACACCGCCCTTGGCCACGCCATCCAGGAGCTCCCGGGCTTCATGCGCCTGGCCAACACGACATTCGTCAACCTGCGCAGCGCGCTCCAGGACATCACGCCGCTGGTCAACGTCTCAAAGCCCGTGGCGCCCAAGCTCCAGGCCTTCCTCGAGCAACTCCGGCCGCTGGCCGAGCAGGCCGTCCCCACGGTCCGTGACCTGGCCGCGGTCATCAGCAAGCCGGGGGCCAACAACGACCTCATCGACCTGACGAAGCTCCAGCCCTCGCTCGCCGCGGTCACGGTCAAGAACGTCACCGTCAACGGCAAGACCCGCCCGGGTGCGTTCCCCGAGACGACGATCGCGCTGAGCGACTCGACGCCGGAGCTCGCCACGGCGCGGCCCTACGCGCCCGACCTCACGGGCTGGTTCGAGGGCTTCACCCACCCGGGCACGATCGACGCCAATGGCGGCACGAGCCGCGTCGCGTCCAACCTCGCGCCCGAGCCGGCGACAGGCAGCCTGTTCAACGTCCTCACGAACGTCGTCCCCGGGCTGCCGATCACCCAGCAGCTCAACACGCTGCTCTCGGCGCTCCGCGGGGTCGGCTATGCGATCACCGCCGGCCAGGGCGACCGCTGCCCCGGTTCGATGGAGCGTGGCGCCCTGTGGTACCCGCAGACCGGCTTCCCCTGCAACCCGAATGAGGTCCCGACCGGGCCATGAAGCGCGTGCTCGCCAGCGGCGCCGTCCTCGCGGCCGTCGCAGTCTTCATGGTCGTGTCCCTCGGTTCGGGCTCGGGCGGCGGCGACCCGACGTACAAGATCGTCCTGGACAACGCCTTCGGGCTCGTCACCGGCGCCGACTTCAAGGTTGCGGGCGTGAAGGCCGGCTCGATCTCGGCCATCAACCTGCCCTCGGGCTGCATCAAGGGCACGCCGACGGACTGCCGCGCGGTCGTGACCGTGCAGGTCACCCAGGACGGCTTCGGCTCCTTCCGCAGCGACGCCTCCTGCCAGTCGCGCCCAGAGTCGCTGATCGGCGAGTACTACGTCGACTGCGAGCCGGGCCAGTACGGCACGCAGCTGAAGTCGGGGGCGACCATCCCGGTGACCCACACGCAGTCGACGATCCCCATCGACCTCGTCGGCGATGTCATGCGCATGCCCTACCGGGAGCGCCTGACCCTGATCATCAACGAGCTCGGGGCCGCGGTCGCCGGGCGCTCGGGTGATCTGCAGGCCGCGCTCCAGCGCGCGGTCCCCGCCCTCACCGAGACGGACAACCTGCTCAACCTCCTGGCCAACGACTCGCAGACGATCAACGGTCTGACCGCCAACGCCAACACGGTCATCACGGCCCTGGCCAACAACAGCAAAGACGTGACGAACTTCATCGACGAGGCGAACAAGGCGGCGACCGTCTCGGCCACGCAGCAATCGAACATCGCGGCCACGTGGAAGGAGCTGCCGGGCTTCCTCGAGCAGCTCAAGCCGGCCATGGCCAAGCTCGAAGCGGCCACGACGACGAACCTCCCGGTCGTACAGAACCTCAACGCCTCGGCGGCCCAGCTCGATCGCCTGTTCAAGGATCTGCCCGGCTTCTCGAAGGCCTCGCTGCCCGCCCTGAGAGCGCTCGGACAGGCCTCGGTCACCGGCAAGACCGCGGTCATCGCCGCGGCGCCGACGGTCCACCACCTCAACCAGTTCGCCCAACACACGCCCGAGCTCGCCCAGAACCTGCGCATCGTGCTCTCCGACCTCGACAGCCGCAGCCGGGCGGTTGAAGCCGACAAGCGCAGCCCCGGTGGCAAGGGCTACACCGGACTCGAGGCGCTCCTGCAGTTCGTCTTCAACCAGGCGCTCGCCATCAACACCTACACGCCGCTCGGCCACGAGCTCGCCGTCGACGTCTTCGTCGACCCGATCTGCAGCCCGTACGCCACGCCGGCCACGATCGCCCAGGCCCTGGCGACCTACGGCAGCCAGGCGCGTCGCTGCTACGCCTGGCTCGGACCGAGCCAGCCGGGCGTCAACGAGCCCGATCCCTCGAATCCGGGCGCGTGCGTGCCCGACCCGGGCGGCGCCCCGCCCGGCGAGAAGGGCCCGAGCACGCCGGTGTGCAAGCTGAGCGCGTCGGCCGCCGGAGCGAGCGACCAGGCGAACGCGACGTCTGCCTCCACGACCACCCCGACGAGCACCAGCTCGACGACGACACCCAGTGCGAGCGCGAACAGCGCCGGCGGTGGCACGACATCGGACACATCCTCGGGTACCTCGAGCGGCTCGAGCTCATCGAGCGGTTCAGGCAGCTCCGGTTCGAGCACGGGCTCGACCGGTAGCCAGGCCCAGGCCCTCCTCAACTACCTGCTCGCCCCGTGAGACGCCAGAACCGATCCGCGTTCACGAGCCCTGTCCTCATCGGGGCGGTCACCGTGCTCATCGTGCTTGTGGCCGTGTTCCTGGCCTACAACGCCAATCAGGGGCTGCCCTTCGTCCCCACGACCGAGCTCAAGGTCGACATCGCCAACGGGTCCGATCTCGTGGTCGGCAACGACGTGCGCGAGGGCGGCTTCCGGGTGGGCCTCGTGTCGGCCATGAAGCCGATCGAGTTGTCCTCCGGCCAGGTCGGGGCCCAGCTCACGCTTCAGCTCAACAAGTCCAACGGCAACGTCCCCAAGGACTCGACCGTGGCCATTCGGCCCGACTCGGTCCTGGGCACGAAGTACGTCGACATCCGCACCGGCACGTCGAAGGACAACTTCCAGAACGGCAGCACGCTGCCGATAGCGCAGACGAACGTCCCCGTCCAGCTCGACGACATCTTCAAGACGTTCAACACGCGAACGCGGGTGGCCATCCAGCAGAACCTGGCCGGGTACGGCGACGCGCTCGCCGGTCACGGAGCCGACCTCAACGACACCATCGCCGCCCTGCCCTCGCTCTTCGGGCATCTGACCCCGGTGGCGCGCTATCTCTCGGCGCCTTCCTCAGAGCTCACCCGCTTCATCGGCTCGCTCAACCAGTTCATGGGCGCGCTCGCGCCCGTGGCGCAGACGAACGTGGCGCTGTTCCGCGATGCCGCGACGACGTTCGGCGCGCTGGTCAAGAACCCGAGCGACCTCGAGCAGACGATCGCCAAGTCCCCGTCGACACTCTCCGTGGGCACCGACTCACTGCGCGCCCAGCAACCGTTCCTCGCCGACCTGACGACGCTCGGAAGCGAGCTGGCGCCGGCGACCTCCTCACTGCGCGCCGCGCTGCCCGTGATCAACCCGGCGATCGAGCAGGGCACACAGGTGCTCGGCCGCACGCCGCAGCTCGACCAGGAGCTCCAGCAGGTCATGACGGCCCTGAAGAACCTCGCCCAGGCGCCGGGGACGAACGTGGCGGTCAACGGCCTGACGGCCACGGTCGACACGCTCAACCCGATGATCAGGTACCTCGGACCGTTCCAGACCGTGTGCGACGACTGGAACTACTGGTGGACGTACTACAGCGAGCACGTCTCGGCCTTGACCAGATACGGCATGGCCCAGCGGGCGATGATCGATCTCGGCGACATCGGCGGCAACGGCGTCGGCCAGCAGGGCGCCAATGCGCCGGTCACGAACGATCCGGCGTTGATTCCGGCCCTCTTTGGCGGTACCGAGAACCTGCACGCCCAGCCGTACGGCGCCGCCATCGACAACCAGGGCAACGCTGACTGTGAGACGGGGCAGCGCGGCTACCCGCTCAAGCTCAACCACCTCGATCCGCAGGGCCGCGACTTGGCCACTGATCCGCATACCCCGGGCGATCAGGGTCCGACGTTCCACGGCCGCACGCACGTCCCCAAGGGCGAGACGTACAGCCGCAATCCCACGACCGGGCCACAGCTGCCCGTGATCCCCTCGAATCCATGAGACGCCGCCGACGTCAAGGACGCCGAGGAGGCATGAGCAAGTTCGTCGCCGGGTTGATCGGCATCGTCGTGCTCATCCTCTTCACCTATCTGGGTTTCACGAAGTTCGCTAATCCGTTCTCGAAGCCGTACACGGTGCACGCGGTCTTCTCCAACGCCAACGGGCTGCGCCCGGCCTCGCTCGTGCGCATCGCCGGCGTGAACGTGGGCAAGGTGCAAAGCGTCTCGCCGGTGTCCAACTGCCAGGGCGGGGGCCCCTGCTCGGCCGCCGACGTGACCTTCACCGTCGATGACAACGGCCTGCCGCTGCACAAGGACGCCACCTTCGCCATCCGGGCGCGCATCTTCCTCGAGGGCAACTTCTTCATCGACGTGCATCCGGGCAGCCCGTCGGCGCCGGTCGCGCCCGACCACTACACGTTCCCGATTCAGCAGGGCATCGAGCCCGTCCAGCTCGATCAGGTGCTCACCTCGCTGCAGGCGAACACCCGGCACAACCTCCAGATCCTCCTCGAGCAGTACGGGACCGCGGTCAAGCAGGGGGGCCCGTCGTTCAACAAGTCGGTGCAGTACTGGTTGCCGGCCTACGAGTACTCCTCGATCGTCAACCACGACGCGCTCGGCATCCAGCCGCATGACCTCTCGAACTGGATCTCGCAGGGCGGCAGCGTCAACGCCGCGCTCGACTCGCACCCCACGGACCTTCAGAACCTAGTCAGCGACTTCAACACCACCGCGGGCGCCCTGGCCAAGGAGAACACGGCGCTCGAGGCCGCGATCGCCGAGCTCCCCAAGACGCTGTCCTCGGCCATCCCGGCCTTCAACTCGCTCAACGCCGCCTTCCCGCCCCTGCGCCGTCTCGCGACGGCGCTCATCCCCGGCGTCAAGAGCACGGGTCCGATGGTCGACGCGAGCCTGCCCTTCCTCAACCAGCTGCGTCTCCTCGTCCAGCCCTCCGAGCTCCAGGGCCTGGCCGGCGATCTGACCGTGACCATTCCCGCCCTCGCCCGCCTCACCGTGGCCACGATCCCCTTCATGCGCGACCAGGTGCGCCCGGCGTCGAGCTGTGTGGCCAACAACATCTATCCCTGGACGCAGCTGACGGTTCCGGACTCGCACTTCAATGCCTCGAACGGCTTCCCGCCGCGCAAGGTCTACATCGAGGGTGTCGACTACCTGCCCGGGCTCGCCGGCGAGTCGCGCAACTTCGACTCCAACGGCCCGTACATCCGCGTCGGCCTGAGCACGGACAGCGCCTTGACCTACTCGCTGGCCAACGGCGCCTTCGGCCAGTCGGCCGTTCCGCTCCTCGGCGCCCAGCCGTCGCTGGCCGACGCCAACGGCGGTAAGCGCCCGCCGCTCATGCCGAACATCCCCTGCGAGACGCAGGCGCCGATCACCGATCTGGCCTCCTCGACGGCGGCGGGCCCGAAGCCCGCGACCCCCTCGACCACCCCCGGCGGTCTGCCGACCCTGCCATGAAACGGGCGATCAAGACCCACGCCGGCGACTTCGCCGCGATCCTCGCCCTCCTCGTCCTGGCGGTTGTCGTCGCGGGCTACATCCTCAACAACGAGCGCTTGCGCTTCCCCTTCATCGAGTCGAGCCCGTTCAAGATCAACGCCGCCTTCCAGACCGCGCAGGCGGTGACCCCGGGTCAGGGCCAGACCGTGCGCGTCTCCGGCGTCCAGATCGGCGAGATCGGCAACGTCGCCCTCAAGAACGGGGTGGCGATGGTGCAGCTCCAGATCGATCAGAAGTACAAGCACATGATCCACACCGACGCGACCGCGCTCCTGCGGCCGCGGACCGGACTGAAGGACATGTTCATCGAGCTCGATCCGGGGACGACGACCGCTCCGGTGGTCAAGTCCGGCTTCACCATTCCCGTGTCGAACACCCTGCCGGACATCAACTCCGACGAGGTGCTCTCCTCGCTGGACTCGGACACGCGCGAGTACCTCGATCTGCTCGTCAACGGCGCCGGCAACGGGCTGCAGAACCACGGCGGCGATCAGCTCGCCCAGATCCTCGAGCGCTTCGAGCCCACTCATCAGGACCTCGCGCGGCTCTCCAAGGCCCTCGCCGTACGGGGCGAGGACCTTCGCCAGCTCGTGAACTCGCTCCAGCGCCTGAACACCGCCCTGGCCCAGAAGCAGGTCCAGATCGGCCAGCTCGTCGTGTCGAGCTCGAAGGTGTTCCGGGCGTTCGCCTCGCAGGAGGCCAATATCAGCCGAGCCGTCGCCGATCTCCCGGGCACGCTCGACCAGACGACGGCCACGTTGGCCAAGGTCCAGACGTTCGCCAACGCCCTCGGACCGGCGGCGACCAACCTGCTGCCCGCGGCGGCGGACTTGCCGACGGCCAACCAGGCGCTTGCCACCCTGGCCAAGCCGAGCGCGCCGATCCTCAAGAACCAGATCCGGCCATTCGTCATTGCCGCCCGCCCGCTCGTGCGCAACCTCCGCCCGGCCTCGGTCAACCTGGCCGCGGCCACGCCGAACCTGAGCGCGAGCTTCACGGTCCTGAACCACCTGTTCAACATGCTCAACTACGAGCCGGGCGCGGGCCAGCATCCCTACCTGTGGTGGCTGGCCTGGCTCGACCACAATGCGCGCACGCTGTTCTCCCTGCAGGACGCCAACGGCGTGTTCCGGCCGCTGTTCCTCCAACTCAGCTGCCAGCAGCTCTCGCTGCTCGCGGGCGGGAGCTACTCGCTCGTCATGTCCACGCTCGGCTTCAAGCCCGCCTATCAGGCGTGCCAGGCGGCCGGCCTGGCGAGCACGCCCAACCCGTCGACGATCCTCACCATCCCCGGCCTCGGCAGCATTCCCAATCCCCTCGGCGCCAAGGACGCCTCGGCGAAGTCGGCAACCGCGCAGACGTCGTCGAGCGGCGCCAAGTACTCGTCCTCGACGGCCACGACGCGAGGAAACGGAGCCTGATGGAAACCCGCGCTCCGTCAGCCGGCAAGGTCATCACGATGGTGCTCTTCGCGCTTTCCTGCGTCGGCCTTCTCACCTTCCTGTGGCTGTCCTTCGGCGGCACCCTGCCCTTCAACCCTCAGGGCTATCGCGTCAAGGTGGCCTTCGAGAACGCGCAGGAGCTGGCGACCCAGGCCGACGTGCGCATCGCCGGGGTCAACGTCGGCAAGGTCGTCGGCAAGTCGCTCGACCCCCAGGGCAACCGCACGGTGGCGACCCTCGAGATCAACTCCCAGTACGCGCCCATCCGCCAGAACGCGCAGGCGATCCTGCGCGAGAAGACGATCCTCGGCGAGACCTACGTCCAGATCACTCCGGGATCCGCCAACAGCCGGCCGATCCCCGATGGCGGCATGCTCGCCCGCGCCAACGTGCAGCACAACGTCCAGCTGGATGAGATCTTCAACGCCTTTGACCCGACGACGCGCAACGCCTTCGACGTCTGGCAGGAACAGCTCGCCGCGGCCATCAAGGGCAACGACCAGAACCTGAGCAGCGTGTTCGGGAACCTGCCGACGTTCGCCGCCGACGCGAGCGACATCCTCCAGGTCCTCGACGTCGAGCACGGCGCGGTGGTCAACCTCCTGCGCAACGGCGGGACGGTGTTCTCTGCGCTCTCCCAGAACCAGTCCGCCCTGACCAACCTCATCCGCACCGGCGAGACGACGTTTGCCACCACGGCGGCGAACAACCAGGCATTGACCGACACCATCCACGTCTTCCCGACCTTCCTGGACGAGTCGAAGGCCACCCTGGCGCTGCTGAAGTCCTTCGCCCTGAACACCGATCCGCTGCTCAAAGAGCTCGAGCCGGTGGCGCAGAACCTCGGGCCGACGCTGGCCTCGGTCAAGGCGCTCTCGCCCGACCTGCGGCACCTGTTCACGAACCTCGGTCCGCTCATCACCGTGTCGAAGACCGGCCTGCCGGCCACGACCCAGGTCATCAACGGGGCCACGCCGCTGTTGGCGCAGCTCGGCCCGTTCCTCGAGCAGCTCAACCCGATTCTCACCTGGCTCTCGCTGCACCAGCAGCTGACCTCGGATTTCATCTCCAACGGCGCGACCGCGCTGGCGGCCAAGACGACCGCCTACGGCGGGACCGGGCTGACGTGCGGCGGCGTGCCCTGCGGGCACTACCTGCGCCAGTTCGCCCCCTCGCAGGGCGAGACGGCAACGTACGCGGCCACGCGCGATGCGAACAACCGCGGCAATACCTACCCGCCGCCGCTCTGGCTGGCCAACCCGCTCGAGGCCGTCAAGGGCACCCTCGAGGCGTGGGACTGCGTCGGCCAGAGCGACCATCCCGCGTCCGGCGGCCCCGGCGGACCCGAGGCGTGCTGGCTGGCCCCGAACCTCGGTCCGCTCATCCACCAGCCGCAGCGCTTCCCGCACCTGACGCAGGCGGCCTACTCGAGCCACTAGGCCCGATTCGCGGCGGCGTGCGGAGCCGCCGCCGCGTGGGACGCCGCGCGAACGCGGCGGGGAGGGATTAGGCGGCGGCCGGCTGGCGGGCTGCGGGTCGCGCCGCCGAGGCATCGATCAGCCCGTCGAGCACGCCGACGACGACCGTCTGGTCGCCAAAGACATCGAGCCCGCTGCGATCGTGCATCGGCGACATCGCGGCCACCCACGCCTCGATCGATCCACTGATGCGCGCCTCGGGGCTCGCCGGCGCCTCCTCGCGGAGGTCGATTCGCTCGGCGGAGATGGTGAGGGCGAAGTGCGCGTCAGAGTCGGTGATCGTGAGCTCCACCGTGCGGGCCGGGTCTGAGCGCTCGAGGAGCCCGGGGGCAAGGCGGAAGATCGCGCCGATGTCGATCGCCTCCGACGGACGCGGCTCGCTCCAGCTCCACTCGTAGCCCCAACGGGCCAGAGCTCCGAGGATGGGCATGAGCTCGCGCGCCCGCTCGGTCAGCTCGTAGTCGACCCGCGGCGGCACCTCGCGGTAGCGCTTCCGGGTCAGCATGCCGTCGGCCACCATGCGGTTCAGGCGCGAGCGCAGCTGCTCGGTCGATATGCCGGGGAGCACGCGCTGGAGCTCGACGAAACGGCGGGGCCCGCTGGCCAGGTCACGGACGATCAGCAGCGTCCACTTGTCACCCACGAGATCGAGCGCGCGAGTGTCAGGCGACCACTGGTCGTACGGGTGCCGCTTGGGAGGAGGAACGTGAGCGATGGTGCTCTCCGGTTAATGGACGCTTTCCTACCTGATTCGAGTCTATCCCAATTGTCTGACGTCAAATCCATTGCTTGACACAAGTTGACGACAGTTTTTGCGATAGCGGTCGTTTGTATAGGGCGTGGGAGACCTCATCGTCCTCGCGCATCGCCTCGCCGACCGGTCGCGTCCGAACCGGCGAAGCCCTGTGGCGTTCTTTTTCGAGCTGGGCTCGCCGTTTTCCTACCTGGCGGCCGAGCGGGTCGAACGGGCGCTCGGCAAGGTGGACTGGATCCCCACCGCTCCGCTCCCAGGTGCCACGGCCGTGTCGCCGGATGAGGCTGAGCGCCACGCGCTCTCGCTTCGGCTGCCGCTCGTGTGGCCCGAACGCGAGCCTGATTTCCCGCGCGCCCTCCGCGCCGCCGCGTGCGCGGCTGAGCTCGGCCGCTCGGGTCCCTTTGCCATTGCCGCCAGCCGACTGGCCTTCTGCGGCGGCTTTGACATCGACGACCCCGAGATGCTCGCCGAAGCCGCGGCGGCTGCGGGGCTCGCGCCCCAGGAGTGCCTGGCCGCGGCCCGCGACGCCTCCTGGGACGACCAGCTGCAGGCCACCGCCGCCGGGCTCGTCCGCCGGGGCGTGCTCGAATTGCCCGCGATCCGCGTCGGGCGCACCTACTGCTCGGGCAAGCAGGCCGTGGCCGAGGCGACGGCGGTCGTACAGGTGCTCGGCACTGCCTCGCTCGAGCTCCGCGGCGCCTAGACCGCGGATGGCGCTCAGCCGGGTCAGACCGGGATAACGAGCCCGGCCAGGATCTGGCCGTCGATGGCCGTTCCCTCCTCGCCGTCCTCGTTGACCCAGGGACGGTCCGAGAGCGCGGGCCGGCCGGGCTCGGGCAAGGGCTCGAAGTCCTCGATCTGGGCGCAGATAGCGTCGAAGTGATCGGTGTTCGGTGGGTCGGGTCTCGTCATCGCTTGACCTCCTGAAGGAGAGCGTTCGCCGCTCATGCTACGCCTGGGTGGAAGCGCCCTGTTAGCTTCCCCGCCCGATGGCCGAACCCGAGCCGGTTGAGACTCTCCACGGCGGGCGCCTCGTCGCGCGGCGTCTGCGCGCGCACGGCGTAGGGACGCTGTTCACGCTCTCCGGGGGCCACCTGTTCTCGATCTACGACGGCTGTCGCGCGGAGGGGATCGCGATCGTCGACGTCCGCCACGAGCAGACGGCCGCCTTCGCGGCCGAAGGATGGGCGAAGGTCACCCGCACGCCGGGCGTGTGCGCCCTGACCGCGGGGCCGGGGGTGACCAACGGGATGAGCGCGATCGCCTCCGCCTCCCAGAACCAGTCGCCCGTGCTCGTGCTCGGCGGCCGGGCGCCGAAGTTCCGCTGGGGCCAGGGCTCGCTGCAGGAGATCGACCACGTGCCCTTCGTGCGCCCGCTCGTGAAGCTCGCGGCCACCGTCGACGCCACGGCCGAGATCCCCGAGCTGATCGACGAGGCCCTCGCCGTGGCGATCGCTGCGCCCTCGGGGCCCGTGTTCATCGACTTCCCCCTCGACCAGGTGTTCATGGAAGCGCCCGAGGGGGGCGCCGCACCGGCGCTCGCCGAGCCGTGGCGCGGCGCGGGCGCCGCTCCCGAAGCGATCGAGCGCGCCGCCGCCCTCCTGGCCGAGGCCGAGCGGCCGGTGATCATGGCCGGGACGAACCTGTACTGGGGCCACGGGGAGGAGGCGCTGCGCGCCCTGGCCGACGAGCTGCGCATCCCCGTCTTCCTCAACGGCCTGGCCCGGGGCTGCCTGCCCGCCGATCATCCCTGCTCCTTCGCCCGCGCGCGCGGCGACGGGCTGCGCGGCGCCGACGTCGCTCTCGTGATCGGCGTGCCGCTCGATTTTCGCCTCGGCTTCGGCGCCGCCTTCGCCGAGGACGCCGGCATCGTCGTCATCGACGTGGCCGAGCCCGCGCGCGAGCATCCCCGCGCGGTCAGCGCCGAGCTCTACGGCGCCCTCCCGGCCACGCTCGAGGCGCTGCGCGCGGGAGCGGAATCGATGTCGGTGGCCGCCGAGCGCGAGCGCTGGCTCGCCTCCCTGCGCGCGATCGAGGATGAGAAGCGTGCCGCTGAGCGGGCCGAGCTCGAGGATCCGCGCGCGCCGCTGCATCCGCTCCGCGTGTACGGCGAGCTCGCTCAGGTGCTCGAGCGCGACGCAATTGTGGTCGGGGACGGGGGCGACTTCGTCTCCTACGCCGGCCGCGTCGTCGACTCCTACCGCCCGGGGTGCTGGCTCGACCCCGGCCCGTTCGGCTGTCTTGGCTCCGGACCCGGCTACGCCCTCGCCGCCAAGCTCGCCCACCCCGACCGCCAGGTCGTCCTCCTCCTCGGCGACGGCGCCTTCGGCTTCTCCGGCATGGAGTTCGACACCCTCGCCCGCCACAACATCCCCGTCGTCGCGGTCATGGGCAACAACGGCATCTGGGCGCTGGAAAAGCACCCCATGGAGTTCCTCTACGGCTACTCCGTAGCCGCCGAGCTCCGCCCCAAGACCCGCTACGACCAAGTAGCGGAAGCGCTGGGGTGTCACGCCGAACTCGTCCAAGAGCCCCCCGAGCTTCGCCCCGCTCTGGACCGGGCATTCAATGCGGGCCGGCCGGCGCTGGTGAACGTGCT
The DNA here is from genome assembly GCA_963795525.1 of uncultured Solirubrobacterales bacterium. GTDB lineage: Bacteria > Actinomycetota > Thermoleophilia > Solirubrobacterales > Solirubrobacteraceae > Palsa-465. The sequence goes on along the minus strand of CAWCIA010000002.1, from coordinate 851,577 downwards.
GACGGATCCATCCGTGGCATATCCGCGACGCGCCAACCTCGCCTAGCCAGCTTTTAAGAGCTGAAAGAGGCGGGGGGTCGCTTGCTGTTTCCGGGCGGACGTGGGCGTGGCGTGGCGTCCCGACGGGGCGCCTTGTGGGCGCCAGCCCACGCGGCGCTCCGGCGCGGATGCCACCGCCCGCCCGGCGAACCGCCGCCAGATGAGCGCTAACAAACGAAAACCGCCCACATTTTCAGCGGGCGGCTTCCGATCCAGGTTTGGCCCAATCGGGACGGGCAGGGGTACGTGCCAGATAGGGCCGGTTAAGTGGCTCGGACGGCGGGAGGCGCCGATGTCTGCGGCTTCGCCCGAACCTATGTTGGGGCCAGGACAAACCTGGACCCGCGGCTATCTTCCAGCCTGGTCAGCTGGCCAGCAATCGTACATTCGTCCAGACATCACTACTCCTGAGTAGGATTTGTCTGGCTTTGCCTATGACCCGGAAACCGGTGTGACTGTCGGTGCGGGAAGAGGAGCTTTGCGCAGCCATACTGCCCGCTTTACGCCTTTGACAAACCTCTAAACACACGCGGTCGCCCGAACTACCGGTTGCCTCCCGCGAGCACGATGGCCGCCCCCCGGAGGATGTCGTGCTCGGAGACTTCGAGGGCATCCAGATCGAACAGCTCGAGCGCGACGAGGAGAATCTCGACACCCGCCACGATCGTCGGCGCCCGGTCGGGATGGAGCCCCCGCACCTTCCTCCGCTCGTCCAGCGCGAGCGCGGCGAGGCGTTCGAGGATGCGCGCGCACTCCTCGCGCGCGACGACGGAGCCGTGGACCCGGTCCGGGTCGTAGGGCTCGAGGTCCTGGGCGATGGCGGCGAGCGAGGTCGCCGTACCCGCCACCCCGATGGCCTGGCGCACGGCGCGCCGGCGCTCGGGCGGCACGCCCGCAGCGAAAATCCTCGCCACGTCCTCGCGGAGGGCGCCCAGCTCCGCGGGGCGGGGTGGGTCGGAGTGGATGTGGCGCTCGGTCTGGCGCACGACGCCGGCCTGGTTGGAGACGTGGAAGTCCGGCTCGCGCCCGGGCACCCCGATGACCATCTCGGTCGACCCGCCGCCGATGTCGAGCACGAGGGTGGGCGCACCGTCGTGGGCCGCGCGGTCGCTCGTCGCGCCGTGGAAGGTCAGCCGCGCCTCCTCGTCCCCGCTCAATACGTGTGGCTCCAGTCCGAAGCGCGACCCGACCTCGCGCGCGAACTGCGGCCCGTTCGCGGCATCGCGGACGGCGCTCGTGAGCACCGCGACCGAGCGCGCAACCCGGCGATCGTCGATGAGCGACCGGAACTCCGTGAGCGTTGCGAACACCCGCTCCATCCCCGCCTCGCTCAGCGAGCCCCCGGAATCGACCCCGTGGCCTAACCGGGTGACGACGCTGCGGCGCTCGAGCTCGGAGGCCACCCGGCCCTCGGCCAGCTCGGCCACAAGTAGCCGCGTCGAGTTCGTCCCGATGTCGACGACGGCGACCCGCATCACACCTGATGGGGCATGGGCCGGCCGTCGAGCCCGGCGAGTAGGTTCTCGACCGCCAGATCCGCCATCCGCTCGCGGGCCGCCCTAGTCGCCGACCCGATGTGGGGGACCACGATGAGGTTCGGCACGTCGAGGAGCGGATCGTCCGCGGGGAGCGGCTCGGGATCGCTGACGTCGAGCGCCGCCCCCGCGATCGTCCCGGCGCGGAGCGCGCCCGCGAGTGCCGCCTGGTCGACGATCGGCCCGCGGGCCGTGTTGATCAGGATCGTGCTCGGCTTCATGCGTCCCAGCGCGTACGCGTCGATGAGGTGGCGCGTCTCCGGGGTGAGCGGGCAGTGGAGCGTGACGAAGTCCGACCGGGCCAGCAGGTCCTCGAACTCAGGCGATCCGCGCCGGCCCCGCGAGCCGACCGCGATGACCTCCATGTCAAATCCGCTCGCGCGCGCCGCCACCGCCCGTCCGATCCGGCCCATGCCGATGATGCCGAGCGTGGCACCGTGGACCGACGCGCCCAGATAGCGCGCCGGCTCCCAGGTCAGCCAGTCGCCTGAGCGCACATCGGCCATCGCCTCGGGCAGCTTGCGCGCGGCCGCCATGAGCAGGGCGAAGGCGAGATCGGCCGTGGCGTCGGTGAGCACGTCGGGCGTGTTGCCCACGGGGATGCTCCGGGCGGCGGCGGCCTCGAGATCGATGTTGTCGACGCCCACGGCGTAGTTGGAGATGGCGCGCAGGCGCGGGCAGGCGGCGATGAGCTCGGCATCGATCCGCTCGGTGAGGAGCGTCAGCAGCCCGTCAGCGCCGGCCGCCCGGGCGAGGAGCTGCTCGCGCGTCGGCGGCAGGCGCTCCGGCCAGACTTCGACCTCGTGCACCGCGGCCAGGCGCTCGGTCGCCGGCCCCGGCAGGGTCCGGGTGACGAAGCATTTCGCCATCGACGCCGGATTCTCACCGATCGCCGCCCGCCCGCGCGACCGAGCCAGGCCTCAGGCTTCGACCACGACCGCGTGGTGCGCGGTCTTATGGCGCACGCCCGGGAGCCCGGTCAGGGCGATGATCGCGCCGGTCAGCGAGATCGCCGCCGCCACCCCGAAGGCGAGGCCGAAGCCGCTCGTCAGGGCCGAGTGGGTGAGCGCGGTCGAGGCCACGCCGTGAGCCAGCAGGTGATTCGTCCGGGCCGTGGCCAGGGCGGCCAGGACGGCCAGCCCGAGCGCTCCGCCGAACAGCCGCGAGGTGTTGACGAGCCCGGAGGCCAGGCCGGCCTCGTGCGAAGCGACGCCCGAGACGGCCGAGATGGTGACGGGGACGAACGAGATGCCGATGCCGATGGCCACGAGCACCGAGGGCACGAGCACCGAGCCGGCGTAGCTGCTGTCGGGCGAGAGCCCGGCGAACAGGGCGAGGCCGAGCGCCTGGGCGAACAGCCCGGTGACCAGAAGCGGCTTGGTGCCGAGCCGGGTCACCGCGCGCGAGGCGAAGGTCGACCCGGCGACGATGCACAGGGTCATGGGCAGGAAGGCGAGGCCGGCCCGGATGGCCGAGTACCCGCGCACTTGCTGGAGGTAGAGCGAGAGGAAGAACCACATCGCGAACGTGGCCGCGCCGATCAGGAGGACGACGATGTTCGACGCGCTGAGCGTGCGCGAGCGGTAGATCCGCAGCGGCATGAGCGGCTGGCGCGCGATCCGCGCCTCGACGGCGACAAAGCCGAGGAGGAGGGCGGCGCCCGCGGCGATGAGGCCGAGCGCCTGCAGCGAGCCCCAGCCGGTGACGTCCGTGCGGACGATGCCGAGCACGAGGAGGGAGAGGCCGACGGTCGCGGCCAGCGCGCCCATGAGGTCGAAGCTCTGGGAGCGCTCGGTATCCCGGCCCTCGGCGAGCAGCCGCGCCGAGGCGAGCGCCGCGCCGACGGCGATCGGCACGTTGATGAAGAGGATCCACCGCCAGCCGAGGAGCTCGGTGAGCACGCCGCCGAGGAGCACGCCGGCCGCGCCGCCGGCGCCGCCCATGGCGCCCCAGATGCCGACCGCACGGTTGCGCGCGGCGCCTTCGGTGAACGTGGTAGTGAGGATGGAGAGGGAGGCGGGGGCGATGACCGCGCCGCCGAGGCCCTGGATGGCCCGGGCGATGATGAGCGTCAGCTGGCTCTGGGCCAGGCCGCCGGCCAGCGAGGCGAGGCCGAAGAGGATGAGGCCGGCCACGAAGACGCGGCGGCGGCCGAGCAGGTCAGCCGCGCGGCCGCCGAGGAGGAGGAAGCCGGCGAAGGTGACGGTGTACGCGTTGACCACCCACTGGAGATCCTCTTCGGAGAAGTGCAGAGCGCCGTGGATCGAGGGCAGGGCGACGTTGACCACCGAGACATCGAGGATGACCATGAACTGGGCCAGGCAGGCGAGCAGGAGGGTGGCGCGCAGATGCGGGCGCGCCGGGGCGCTCGAACGGGCTGCGAAGGGCTTGGCGGTTAGGGAGGTGGCGGGCATGACTCTTGCTCTCCTCAGGTCTCGGTGGGCTCTTTGGTCATAAGACGAACGAGATGCCCGTCCGGGGACGTGAGATTTCGCGGTACGATGATCGTCGTACACTGTAGCAAGGTTCGATATTCGTCGTACAATCGGAGAGGTCATGAGCATCACCCCCGCTGAGGCGTCCGCCACAGAAGTCTCCGCCCGAGCGCTGGTCGAGCCGCTTCACCACCCCGAGGCCGGAGAGATCGACCTCGCCGCGGTCCTCCACGCCCTGAGCGATCCGATGCGCCTGCAGATCGTCCGGGTGCTCGCCGCCGGTGGTGAGCACACCTGCAAGTCCATCGCCCTTCCGGTGACGAAGTCGACCTGCACCCATCACTTCCGCGTCCTGCGCGAGGCCGGCGTCCTGCGCCAGCGCCACGAGGGCACGACGCGCCTGAACCAGTTGCGCCGTGACGAGCTCGAGAGCCGCTTCCCCGGCCTCTTGGACGCGGTGTTGCGGGCCGCGGTCACGGGTTAGCCACGACCTCGCCGCCCCATTTCGTATGGTGGGGGCATGGACGTCTCAGGTCGGGAGACATTGCGGTCGGCTGCGCGCGCGAGCGGCGCGGGTCCGTCCGCGATCTCCGTACGCGGCCTCTACAAGTCCTACGGTGACGTCCAGGCACTCGCGGGCGTCGACCTCGACGCCCAGGCCGGCGTCGTCTTCGGCCTGCTCGGCCCCAACGGCGCGGGCAAGACGACGATCGTCCGCATCCTCACCACCCTGCTGACTCCGGATCGCGGCGAGGTCTACGTGGCCGGCTACGACGCGGTCCACCAGGCCGTTGAGCTCCGTCACAAGATCGGGCTGGCCGGCCAGTACGCCGCCGTCGACGAGAACCTGACCGGACGCGAGAACCTGACCATGGTCGGGCGCCTGTACGGCGCTTCGCGCGGCGCCGCGAACCGCCGCAGCGACGAGCTGCTCGAGCGCTTCGACCTCGTGGAAGCCGCGCGCCGGCCGGCCAAGACGTACTCGGGCGGGATGCGGCGGCGCCTTGACCTGGCCGCCGCGCTGGTGGCCGAGCCGCCGATCCTCTTCCTCGACGAGCCGACGACGGGGCTCGACCCGCGCAGCCGGCTTTCCCTCTGGGAGGTCATCGAGCAGCTCGTGGAGGGCGGGACGACCGTGCTCCTGACGACCCAGTACCTCGACGAGGCCGATCGCCTGGCCGACGACATCGCGGTCATCGACCACGGCCGGGTCATCGCCCGCGGCACCTCGGATGAGCTCAAGGACCTGGTGGGGGGCGAGCGCCTCGAGGTCCGGCTCGACCGCCGCGAGGACGCCGAACGCGCAGCGCAGGCGCTGGCATCGTTGTCCGACGAGGAGCCGTCCGTCGATGGCGCAATCGTGAGCATCCACGTGCGCCAGCGCCGCGGCGCCATCGTTACCGCGGTCAACCAGCTCGGGGAGGCCGGAGTTGGCGTCGACGATCTCGCCCTGCGCCGCCCGACCCTTGATGACGTCTTCCTGACCCTGACCGGGCACGCGGCCGAGCCGAGCGGGGAGACGACGGAGGCGGTGGCGGGATGAGGCGGCTCGTCTCGGACACGATGATCATCGCCGAGCGCAACCTCGTGCGGCTGCCGCGCGCGCCCGACCTGCTCCTCGCCTTCACCGTGCAGCCGATCATGTTCGTGCTGCTCTTCCGCTACGTGTTCGGCGGGGCGATCCGCAGCCCGCGCGTGCCCTATGTCGATTTCCTCATCCCGGGGATCATCGTCCAGAACATCGCCTTCGGAGGGTTCGTGACCGCGCTCGGCCTCAACGAGGACCTCCACAAGGGGTTGATCGACCGCTTCCGCTCCCTGCCCATGTCCCGTTCGGCCGTGCTCGCCGGCCGCACGTTCGCCGACATCGTCACGAACGCGCTCTCGATGACGATCCTCCTCATCACCGGGCTCATCATCGGCTTCAGCTTCCACACCGGGGTCATCCAGGTGATCGGCGGGATCGTGCTCCTGCTCCTCTTCGGCTACGCCTTCTCGTGGATCTTTGCCTTCCTCGGGCTGCTCGTCTCCTCGCCCGAGGCGGCGAACTCGGTCGGCTTCATCGCCGTCTTTCCCCTCACCTTCATCTCGTCGGCCTTCGTGCCCGTGGCCGCGATGCCGGCGGCGCTGCGCTGGTTCGCCAACATCAACCCGTTCACGGTCGTCGTCGACGCCATGCGCTCGCTGTGGGTCGGGTTCCCCGCCCACAACAATGTGTGGGGCGCCTACGTGTGGTGCGCGGTCATCATCGCGCTGGCGGCGCCCGTCGCCGTGGCCCGGTACCGCCGGGCGGCCGGCCGCTGAGCGCGAACATGGCGGCCCTTCGGGCGCACGGGCGCTACGCCTTCCGCGTCAAGTGGAGCACCGCGTTGCGGTCTTCGTGCGCGCCCACGAATCCGTTCGGCCGCCCTCCCTGCGCGTCGAGGTAGGCGAGCTCCCGGCTGATCGTCCCGAGCTGGCCGGGGAAGGTATGGTCGAGCATCCAGGTGCGGATGGCCACACCGTTCGGTGTCTCGGCAATCTGGAGGGCGCGAGCCTGCTGGGGGTAGTCGATGAGCGAGGCGGTCTCGATGAGCCAGTAGCCGCCCGCGGGGGTGGGGCGGGGGGTGATGCGGTTGTGGTGGGTGTGGCCGGCCAGCGCGGCGATGACGCGCGGGTGGGCGTCGAGGAGGGCGAGGAGGACGTCGCCGCCCGCGGAGCTCGCCAGCGGCTGGTGCGAGACGACCACCACCCAGCGTCCGCCGCCGCCCGCCGAAGCGCCCCCGCCCGCCGGAGCGCCCCCGCCACCCGGAGCGCCCCCGCCACCCGCGAGCTGGCTGGCTAGCCAACCAGCCTGGTCGGGGCGCACCAGCCCGCCCGAGCCCCCACCCCGCCGCGCCAGGTCGAGGACGATGAGCCGGACGTGCTCGCCGACGTCGACCGCGTAGTCGAGCGTGCTCGCGCCGTCGGTGCTGAGCCGCGGCGCCGAGGCCCGGAGCCGTCCGACGACCTCGGCCGGGGTCAGCTCCCGTCGGTTCGGATCCGCCGGCACACGCACCTTCGGGCTGCGCAGCGCCTGGGCGAGGAACTGGTCGATGAGCCCCGGGCTGGGAGGCCCGTCGGGCGACCCCGTGCTCATCAGGCCGACGCCCGGCGGGAGGCTCAGTCCGGCGGGCATCTCCCACAGCGCCTGATCCCCGACCACAAGCCCACGGGTCGTCTCATCCGGTGCGATCTCCCCCGCGACGAGGATGTCGTGGTCGCCGAGCACCGGGTACCACGGGGCGCCCGCGCCCGGACTCCTGAACGGACGCGACGCCGCGTTGAGGAGTCCCGGATGGCGCGGGGCGTCGAGGTCGGGGCGGTAGTAGAACGGGTCGGCGTCCCCCGGTGACTGGACCCCGTAGTAGCGGCCCGGATCGACGCGGCCACCCCGCAGGGCGGCGAGCGCCCGCGCCAGCTCGTTGGCCTGGTCGTTGTCGATGAGATCGCCGCCCTGGATGACGGCATCGGGGTCGAGCGCGCGCACCGAGCGCAGTGCCCCCGCCAGCACCTGCGCGGTCAGCGCCTCCTGCGGGCGAAAGGTCGACTGGAACGGCGGCCCGAGGCGAGCAAGAAACGGCACGCGCGCCGGCGAGGACGCATCGAGCACGTGAGCGTCGGTGACGTGGGCGAGCGTGGCGAGCACCCGCGCCGGCAGCCGGGCGGGACCGAGGTCGGTCCGGGCCAGCAGCGGCTCACCCGGTCCGCGGCTGAGCTGGCCGATGCCGCCCGGGTCGGCCCACGTCGAGACGAGCGTCGACCCGAGTCCGCCCTCGCCTTCGCCCGCCGCGCCGCGCCCGCCGCCGCACCCGGCCAACAGCAGGGCGGCCCCGGCCGCGCCCAGCGCCTCGCGCCGCGTGTAGCCGCTCACTGGCTGCCCAATCCCGCAAGCACCGTCTCGCGTGTCGTCTGCCGTGCCACCCAGGTCACCGCGATCGCGGCCGACACGGCCAGCCCGGCGAGCACGACGCCGATCTCGAGCGCTCCCGCCCCCAGTGACAGGGTTGCGTAGCTGGCCGCAAGGTGGGCGAGCGCCGGTCCAAGCACGAACCGTTCCAGGAGAACGCCCATGATCGCGGCCGGGACGACGAGGGCGGCCAGCGATCCGGCCAGCAGCCGCCGTATTGCCGCCGCCTCGGCGCCGAACGCCCGCAGCACCGACACGCTCCGGCGCCGCTCGAGCACGGTGAGCGCGCACGTCTGCACGAGCGCGTAGAGGCACACGAGCGCGTCGACGATCGCCACGGCCCGGAGGATCGATCGCAGGACGCTGACCAGCGGGGCTCCGCGCGCGGTCGCCCCCGAGGCCGGGCTCGCGCTCACCCCGAGCTCGGCCTGCACCCGGGAGGCGTTCGCGCCTGGGGTGAGGCGGACGGCCAGCTGCTCGGACGCGTTCGGATCGCTCGCGAGCAGGGCGCGCGCCGGGACGTAGGCCACCCGCCCGTCGTGGTCGAAGGAGCCGACGACCCCGCTGACCGTCAGCCGCAGCTCCTTGCCCGAGGCCATCTGCATGGCGAGCACCGAGCCTGGGCTGAGGCCGAGCGCGTCGGCCAGGCCCTCGCCCACCTCGGCCTCGTGCTCGCCCCGCAGCCGGCGCCCGCTCACGAGGGGCGGCGCTTCGAACTCCGTGTGATCGCCGGGGTAGGCGATGACGTCGATCGTCTCGTGGAGCGAGAACGAATCGAGCGCCTCGTCCTCGTAGCGCGGGGCGACCGCCGCGACCCCGCGGATTCGGAGGATCTGCCCGAGGGCTGAGGGCGGCTGGTTGGCGACGAGCTGATAGCGCTTGCCGAGCGCACCGGGGTCGGTCTCGAGCGTGGTCCGCGCCGAGGCGAGCGCGAGCATGAGGAGGACGAACGCGCACGACATCCCGAGGGCGGCCGCGCCGGCGACGAGACGGGCGCGACGGGCCGAGGCCAGTCGGGCGCCGAGGCTGGTCAGGCCGGTATGCCGCCAGGCGCGGGGACGGGCGTCGCGGGCGCGCTCGCGCGTGAGCTCGCCACCCGACATGAGCGTGACGGCGGGGCGCCCGGCTGCGCGCCAGGCCGGCCAGGCGGAGGCGAGCGCCGGGATGGCCACCGCCGCGAGCCCGGCGAGGGCGAGCGGGCCGATGAGCCCCAGGCCGGCGGCGGGTTCGTTGAGCATGGCGAGCAGGCGTGCGGTCGGCCCGTAGGTGGCGAGAGTCCCGGCGGCCAGGCCGAGCGTGGCGGCGGGGGCGGCGATGAGCACCGCCTCGACCGCCTGGACCGTCATCAGGTGCGCGCGCGAGGCGCCGAGCGCGCGTCGCACGCCGATCGCCCGCAGGCGCCGCTGGACCTCGGCCCGGGCCGAGGCCGCGAGCATGACCGCGGCGGTGACGAGGGCGATGGCCGAGAGCGCGACGAGCAGGTCGATGACGATCCCCGCCGCCTGGTCGAGGAGGACATGGACGCCCGAGCGCGTGACGAAGCGCAGCCCGCCGAGCCCGTAGCTCGTCGCCCTGGCCTGCACGAGCACCTCGTCGATGAGCGATGGGTCGCGCAGCCAGATCTCCGCCAGGTTGATCCGCGGGTCGAGCTGGCCGCCGAGACGCGCCTGCAGCGCGGCGCGCGAGAGGTAGACGCGCGCCGCCGCCAGGGGATAGGAGACGTTGTCGGGGCTCTCGGAGAAGCCGACGATCCGCTGCGCGCCGAGCCCGGCCACGTCGAGGGTGTCGCCGAGTTTCAGATGCCAGTCAGTGGCCAGTCCCTGCTCGACGACGATCTGGTTCTGGGCGCGTGGAGCGTCGAGTAGATCGCGGCCGGCGACGATGGCGTACCCGCGCCGGCCGGCGCCGACGACCTCCACCGAGGCGCCGCCGGTCTGCTGCCCGTTGCCGTCGACGGGGACGTTCGTGACCTCGTCACGGAGGGTGTACGTGGCGATGTCGGGAAGCGCCGCGATCCGCTGGGCGACCGTGCCCGCGGGTTCGGGGTTGAAGCGGACGATGATGTCCGGGAGATCCGCGGCCTTGGCGCCGCGATCGAAGCCGCGTCCGAGGCCGTCGGCGACAACGAGCGCCGCCGAGAGCATCGCCGCCGCGAGCCCGATGCCGAGCGCGGTGAGGAGCGAGCGCCGGCGCCGGAGGCGCAGTCCGCGCCGAGCCTCAGCGAAGGCGGCGATCATCGTGTCGTGCCTGCCCTCAGGCGGGCTCCGGGAGCAGCGCGGGATCGTCCTCGAGACGGCCGTCGCGCAGGTGCAGGACGCGGTCGGCGATCGCGGCCGCGTCGCGCTCGTGCGTGACGAGGACGACGGCGCGGGCGTCGAGGCTGCGCAGGAGGGCGAGGACCGTGGCCCCGTTCTCCTGGTCGAGGTTCCCGGTCGGCTCGTCGGCGAGCACAAGCTCGGGATCGTTGACGAGGGCCCGGGCGATGGCGAAGCGCTGCTGCTCGCCGCCGGAGAGCTCGTGCGGGCGCCGCGAGGCGATGCTCGCCAGGCCGAGCTCAGCGATGAGGCGGCGAGCGCGCTGATGGCCGCCGCGCCGGGCGCCGGGGAGGCGGGCCGGCAGGAGCACGTTCTCCTCCCCGCTCAGCTCTTCGATGAGCTGAAAGGACTGAAAGACGAAGCCCACGTGGTGCAGACGTGTCCGCGCGAGCGCCTTCGGTCGCTGGCGGGTGATCTCGCGCTCCCCGATGCGGATCGAGCCGGCGTCGGGGCGGTCGAGGCCGCCGAGCAGGTGCAGCAGGGTCGACTTGCCGCTCCCGGAGCGACCGAGCACCGCCACGACCTCACCTGCCTGAACGTCCAGGCTCACGTCGACGAGCACACGGCGAGCGGCACGCCCAACGCCGACCGTTTTGGAAAGGCCCCGCGCCTGCAAGACCGGCACCGGACCTACGGTAGCGAGTCGCATTTTGCGGGGATAACCGTTCAAGATTTATCGATTCCGGCCGAATATTGATGGGATAGCGCGCGTTCCCTGATGTTCATGACCTTCACCGATCCCGGCGCCGATGCCGCCGCCGACGACGAGGCCCGACTGGAGGAGCTACTCGCTGGCTCCGATCACGCCTCGCGCTCCGGCGATCACCGGATCGGGGCCGAGCAGGCGCGCGAAGCCGCCGCCCTGGCCGAGCGCCTCGGCCGCGTGACGCTCCAGGCCCGCGCCTCGGTCGCCCTGGGCATGCACCAATTCCGCCTGGGCGAGAACGAGTCGAGCCTGGCCGCGCTGCACGGCGCGCTCGCGCTCTACAGCGAGCTCGACGATCCCCGGGGGATCTCCGCCGCGCTCAACGGGATGGTCGTCGCCTACCACGAGCTCGGCCTCCAGGAGGAGGCGCTCGAGCACGCGGCCCGAAGCCTCGAGGTGGCCAAGCGCAGCGGCGATCCGCTGACCCTGGCCTGGGCCTACAACCGGGCCGGCCTCGGACACGCCTCGGTGGGCAACATCGTCGAGGGCATCGTCTCGATGGAGTTCGCCCTCAGCCTGGCCCGCGAGGCCGAGGACATCCAGGCGGTCTTCTCCGCGCTCAACAACCTTGTCGACGACCTCAACAACCTCGCGCGCACCCTCATCGACGCCGGCGCCGTCGAGGAGGCCCGTGCGCGCGTCAAGCGGGCCCTCGAGCTTGCCCCTGAGGCGCTCGAGCTCGCGCGCTCGCTGGAGAACGCCCATTCGATCTCGATCATCTTGCTCGGCTGGGGGCACGCCCTGGCCCTCGGTGCCGAGTACGACCGCGCGACCGAGCTGCTCGCCGAGGCGGAGGAGATGGCCCGAGAGGGCGGTTATCGCCCGGTCATCCTCGAGGCCCGTCATGTCCGGGCGCGGCTCGAGCTCGATCGCGGCGAGCTGCGCACTGCGGTCGAGGCCTACACCGCACTGCTCCAGGACGTCGAGGAGGGACGCGACGCGCTCGTCCTCGTGCCCATCCACCTTTCGCTGTACCGCGCCCACAAGCAGCTCGGGGAGTACCGCGAAGCGCTCCACCACCACGAATGCTTCCACGAGCTCGAGCGCGCGCAGCAGTCTGAGGTGGCCAAGACGCGCGCCCGGATCCTGAGCTCGCATCTCGAGCTCGATCAGGCGCAGCTCGAGGCGCGCCGGGCGACCCTCGAGGTCGAGCTCGAGCGGTCACGGACGCGCCAGCTCGAGGCCCAGGCACTCGCGCTGCGCGAGGAGACGGAGCTCCTCAGCCGCCGCGTCGACCAGGACGGCCTGACCGGGCTGTGGAACCGCCGCCACGTCGAGCACGAGCTCCCGCGCTTGCTGCGCGAGGCCTCGGTCCGGGGCGAGGCGGTCAGCGTGGCCTTCGTCGATGCCGATCACTTCAAGTCGATCAACGATCGCTTCGGGCACCTCGTGGGCGATGACGTTCTGCGCCAGCTGGCCGACCTGCTCCGCACCAACGTGCGCCCGACCGACCTCGTCGCGCGCTACGGCGGCGAGGAGTTCGTCGTCCTCCTGCCGGGCGCGGCGGGCGACGCGGCCGTGACGCTCGGTCAGCGGCTGTGCGATGCCGTGCGCGAGGCCGATTGGGAGGCGCTGGTGCCCGGGTGCTTGCCGACGGTGACCGTGGGCGTGGCCGACTGTTTTCCCCGGCGGATGACCGGACCGGAGATCGAGCAGGAGATGGCCGATCTCCTCGGCCGGGCCGACGGCGCGCTCTACGTGGCCAAGCGGTCCGGGCGCGATCGCGTCGCGCTCGCCACCGACTGAGACTCCGATGAGTTCTTCGATCGTGCCCTGTCTGTAGGGGCATGAGCAAAGTCGTCTGTCACATCACGGCCTCGCTGGACGGGTTCGCCGCCGGGCCGCGCCAGAACGAGTCGAACCCCCTCGGCGAGGGTGGGGAGCGGTTGCATGGCTGGCTCTTCGCGGATCCGGCCTCGCCGGACGGAGGACCCGACGCGCGGGCCGCGTGGGCGCAGTCGGCGGGTGTGGGCGCCTACATCATGGGCCGGAACATGTTCGGTCCGGTGCGAGGTCCGTGGGACCGGGAGTGGCGCGGATGGTGGGGGGAGGACCCGCCCTTCCATGCGCCGGTCTTCGTGCTCACGCACTATCCGCATGACCCAATCGAGATGGACGGCGGGACCGTGTTCAGGTTTGTCTCCGACGGTGTGATCGCGGCGCTCGACGCCGCCCGGGCCGTTGCGGGCGACGGCGACGTCTCGATTGCCGGCGGCGCCGCGACGGTTCAGCAATATCTTGTGGCCGAGCTGCTCGACGAGCTGCACCTCCATGTCGCGCCGGTCCTGCTCGGGGAGGGCGAGCGGCTGCTCGAGAACGTTGGCGACGTGACGTTCGAGCCGATCGCGACCACGGGGGAGCGAGCGGGGCACCTGAGCTACCGGGTGATCCGGTAGCTGATTTGGTTGCGCTCTAGGTCTGCGGCACAAGCGCGAACACGCGGCTCGGGCTGCCCGTGCCGCCGACGAGCTTGAGGGGGGCGACGATCAGGAGGGTCCCGGTCGCGGGGAGGCGCTCGAGATTGGCCAGCTGGGTGAGGCCGAGCTTGCCGGCGCCAAGGAGGAGGTTGTGGAGCGGGAAGGGCGGGTCCATGCCCCCGGCCGAGCCCGCATCGATCCCGACCGTCTCCACCCCGAACCCGGCGATGTTCCGCTCGTGGGCGAGCCAGCGCGAGGCGTCCACGTCCGGGCCGGGGGTGTGAGGTCCGGTCTCATCGGCGTTGAGGAAGGCGGCTTCGTCGTGCGCCCGGCTCGACCAGCCGGTGCGGAAGAGGACCCACGCGCCGTCGGGGACGCGGCCGTTCTCCTCTTCCCAGGCGTCGAGGTCGGCCACCGTGAGGAGATAGTCGGGGTTCTCGGCCGTCTCGGCCGTCCTGTCGATCACGCACGCGGGGGCGATGAGCGAGGACGGGGGGATGCTCGAGATGTCCGCACCGTCCTGCCCGGTAACCCAGTGGATGGGAGCGTCGACGTGGGTGCCGACGTGCTCGCCGATGGTCAGCGTGTACCAGGCCCAGGCCGGGCCCCGCTCGTCGTAGTGCGAGATCTCCTGGCGCGAGAGTCCGGGGGTGTTGGCGAAGGGAGGTGGGAGCCTGATGACGGGGGTCGACTCACTCAGGGGTTGGGTGAGGTCGACGATCTCGACCTCGCTCGCGGTCAGGGCGGCGGCGAGGTGGGCGAGCTGGGTCGGGTCGGTCATGGGCTTCGGGTCTCCTGGGGGCGTGGTCAGGGGCGGAACGGGCGTGGTCAGGGGCGGAACGGGCGTGGTCAGGGGCGGAACGGGCGTGGTCAGGGGCGGAACGCCTCGGTCAGCCAGTCCGCGCAGACGGTCGGGTTGACCTTCGCGTCGAGGACGAGCGGGCCGTGCGGGTTGACGAGCCACTCTTCCACGATCTGGAGGTCGTCGGGGTGGCGGATGGTGGCCGCCTTCGCACCCGCGGCGCGGGCGATCGCCGCGAGGTCGGCCTCGGGGAAGCGGGTTCGTGAGGCGTCGTGGCCCATCGGAGCGAAGTGGTGGACCTCGGCGCTGTAGGCGGCGTCGTCGTAGATGAGGACGAGGAGCTCGAGCTTCAGCCGCGCGGCGGTTTCGAGCTCTTGGAGGGCCATGAAGGCGCCGCCGTCTCCGACCGCGACGACCGTCGGCCGGTCGGGGTTGGCGATGCTCGCGCCGATGCCATTAGCCAGGGCGAGCCCGACGGCCTGGAAGCCGTTACAGAAGACGAACGAGCGGGCGTCGGGGACGTCGAGGTACATCGATGGCCAGCCGGTGAGGTGGCCGGAGTCGACAACGACGGCCCGGTTGGGTGGCAGGAGCCCGTTGAGGGTCTTGGTGAGCGTGCGCGGGTCGATGTGCTCCTCGGTCGTCTGATCGTCGTAGGGCTCGTCGGCGTGGCGATGGGCGGCGATCTGCTCGGCGAGCTCGGGGGTGCGCCAGCCGGCTTTCGGCTCGGCGTTCCCGAGTGCGGTCGCGATGGCGTCGGCGGCGTGGCGCACGTCGGCGATCAGGCCGAGGTCGGCGGGTCGGTTGCGCCCGACCGCGTGCGGCTCGAGGTCGATCTGGATGATCGTGGTGTGCGGGCCGATGAGTTCGCCGTGCTTGGTCGTCCATTGGTTGATCGAGGCGCCGGCGACGAGCACGACGTCGGCCTGGGGCAGCAGCCCCTGGGCCAGCGGGGTGGCGAAGCCGCCGGAGATCCCGAGGGCGTAGGGGAGGCCGGCGAAGAGCCCGTTCGCGGGAGCGGAGGTGGCCAGGAGCGCGCCGGTGCGCGCGCCCAGGGCCTCGAGCGCCTGCGCCGCGTCGGCGTTGACGGCACCGCGGCCGGCGATGATCACGGGCTTTTCGGCGCGCGCGAGCACCTCGGCCGCGCGCTTGGCCGCCTTCGCGTCCGGTGCGGGACGGGCGTGGTCGGCCGCGGCCGCGCGGCTCGGCGTCGTCTGGCCGGGCGCCCGGGCCTGGATGTCGATGGGAAGCATGAGGACCACGGGCCGTCGCTCGGCGCGCGCCCGCTCGTACGCCCGCAGCGCGTCATCGGCCGCCGTGTCGGGGCCGTGCAGGCGCTCGGCGATCGCGCCCACGGACTCCACGAGGCCGTGCTGATCGATGCGGAAGTTCGAGGTCAGGGCGGCCGCGGGCGTCTCGCCGGCGAGGACGAGCACGGGCGTCCGGCTCTTCGTCGCCTCGGCGAGGCCGGTGAGCGTGTTCGTGAGTCCGGGGCCCTGGTGAACGGTGGCCACACCGACCCGTCCGGAGACCCGGGCGTAGCCGTCGGCCGCGCCCACGGCCCCGTCCTCGCGGCGCGTGGGATGAAAGACCGCGCCGCGCTCGGCGATCGCATTCGTGACGACGAAGTTGCCCGACCCGAGCACCCCGAAGACGTCGTGGACGCCTTGAGCGGCGATCGTCTCGCCCACGACGGTGGCGACGGTGGGGGTGGGGACCAGATTCGGCACGTGCTCGGGGTTACTCGCGGTTGTGAACGTCTCAGTTTTACCTTGCCCGCTCCGGTGACGCGCGATAGGGTGCCGCCACGTTCCGCGGTCTGACGGAAAGGAGGTGAGACCGACCGCGGGAGCCAACTCAGTGGCGCACGTTCCAGGGGATCTCGGCTCGGAAATCTGACCTCGGGTCGATGGCGTGGACCGGGCACATGCGCCCGCCATCCGTTCAGCCACATGGAGGGGTCAATGCTGTTGACACGTCGCCTCGGCCTCGCGCTTGCGAGCGTCGGCGTCATCGCGGCTGTTGTGCTGCTGCTCTCGGGCTCACACGCGCAGGCCACCAGCCCACTCACCTTCTCGCATCTCACCAAGATGCAAAAGCGCATCATCTCCGAGACGCTCGCCAGCGCCATCGGGGCTCCGACCACTGCGAACGGTGCACCGACCGAGGAGGGAGGTGGCGGTCCCGACGGTGCAGGTGACACCCCGCCGAGCAGCTTTTCCTCCGCCGGCCCGTCGGTGAAACCTGACTCCTACGTCCCGGGTCCGAACGGGAAGTGCTCCAACACGCTCGGGAGTAACGTCAAGGTTAATCAAAACTGCCTTAACATCACTGATCCTCCCCTTCAGGGCCGTGGTCAGGCGAACAACGAGACGTCGATCGCCATCGATCCGCTCAACCCGAAGAACATGGTCGCCAGCGACAACGATTACATCCGCGGCGACGGCACCTGCGGGGTCGCGTACTCGGGCGACAGCGGACAGACCTGGAACGACTCGACCACGCCGAACGGCTTCACCTCCGGACCTCCGGGCTTCGCCCGCGAGTACTGGCAGGCCGGCGGCGACACGTCGGTGGCGTGGGACACACGTGGCAACGCATACCTGAGCTGCCAGGCGTTCAACCGCGGGACCGTGGCTTCGCCGAATCCCGATATGTCGAGCACCTTCCTGATCTTCCGCTCGACCCTCAACAACGGCGCGTCGTGGAACTTCCCCGGCCGCTTCACCACGGTGCCGAACTTCGACCCCGCGGGCACGAGCGGCGTGCTCGTCGACAAGGCGCTCATGGCCGTCGATGACAACGTCACGAGCAAGTTCCGCGACCGGATCTACGTCACGTGGACCCAGTTCGCGGCCGACGGCACCGCCTACATCTACGAGGTCCATTCGAGCAACTACGGCGAGTCGTTCAGCCACCCCGTGGTCGTGAGCACGGACAGCTCGCTGTGCACGAACAGCTTCGGCGCGGCGACTCCGCACGGTCGCTGCAACTCGAATCAGTTCTCGGATCCGTTCGTGGGTCCGGACGGGAACCTCTACGTCACCTGGGACAACTTCAACAACCAGCCGACGAGTGGGACGAACAACCACTACCAGGTGCTGCTGGCGAAGTCGACCGACGGCGGCGCGACGTTCTCGGCCCCGGTGCAGGTCAGCGCGTACTACGACCTGCCCGACTGCGATACCTACCAGGGCACCGGGGCTGACCCCGGGCGGGCGTGCGTGGTCGAGAAGGGCTCGTCGAAGATCTCCGTGTTCCGGGCGACGAACTACCCGTCCGGCCAGGTGAACCCCACGAACCCCAACCAGGTCGTCGTCGCCTTCGGGTCCTACATCAACAAGGACTCGAATCCGAGCAACGGCTGCACGCCGAATGGCTTTGCCGCGGACGGCAACCCGGTGTACAAGGGCGTGAAGGATCCGGGTGGGTGCGCCAACAAGATCCTCGTGAGCGTCTCCAACGACGGTGGCGGGTCGTTCTCCGGGACCCGAGTCGATCCCCAGACGGAGACGATCGTTCCCCAGACCGCGGCCCAGGCCAAGACCGACCAGTACTGGCAGTGGAGCGGGTTCTCGCGCCGCGGCGCGCTGGCGGTCGACTACTACGACCGCTCGTACGGGAGCGACGAGACCACGGGCTCGTCGGACTTCACCCTCTCGGGGAGCTCCGATCTCAGCAGCTTCGGGTCGACGCGCGTGACCTCGAGCTCGATGCCGGCTCCGACGCAGTTCGAGGGGCCCAACGGTGGTCAGTTCTACGGCGACTACATCGGGATGGCCGTCTGGGATCAGGCTCACCCGATCTGGAGCGACACGCGGAATCCGGACCTGTTCCTGTGTCCGGACTCGACCCCGCCCTCGCTCTGCCTGGGGATTGAGCCCAACGGCCAGCTGGCCAACGACGAGGAGATCTACACGGACTCGCTGAGCGTTCCGACGGGCAGCGGAGGCTAGAAGGACGGCCTGTGGGATGGGCCCGCCTCGCTCCGGCGGGGCGGGCCCGGCCACGGCGGCATGCCGCGTGCGCTCTGGCCGTTCATGGCGTATGGTGGGTCGCGCGCGGGTAGATATCCGTTGCGCGCTCCCGCGCCGGGCGGCTGGTCGTGTGATGAGGCGCCGGCTCGCACGTAGTGCACGCAGGAAGGAGCAAGAGATGTCTCGGATTCGTCGTTCTCCGTACCGGATCGTGTTGGCTGTCCTGGTCGCCGCCGTCGCCGTTCTGGCTTCCGTGGCCGGCGGATCAGCGGCGGGCAGCTCACCCCGGCCCAGGCCGACGCTCACGCTCACCCGCCGCACGCCCGCAACGGTCGTTGGCCACCACTTCAGGTCCGACGCCAAGACGCACGTGACCCTCACCTCGGGGACGGCGCAGCAGACCCGCGTCGTCAAGACAGGCGGGGTCGGTGGCTTCACGGCCAAGTTCTCGATGTCCATCGATATGTGCTCCGGCTGGCACGTGTCCGCATCGCAGAAGGGCCGGGCCACGGTCTTCGTGCGTGGGCCCGAGCCCCAGTGCGCGCCGATGAGCGCGACGAACACGCCGTAGCTCTCGCTTGCGTCGACTGGCATCTGCGTGGGGCCTCGCTACCCCCGCCCGGGCGCGTCCGGGACCGGATACGACTGGCCGAGCTCGCCGGTCTCCTCGTCGATGTCGACGATGACGCAGGCTTTCGGCTCGTGCCAGAAGAAGCGGATGCAGGTGAAGCCATACTCGACCTCGTCCGGCTGCGGCATGCCCTGATCGGTCAGGAGCTCCCGCAGGCGGGCTTCGGCTTGGATCTTCAGTGCCAGTGTCGCCATGGCCGGCACTCTGCCGCGGCCGCCTGCAACGGATCTAGACACAGATGTGCCAATCCGGCTTCGGATCTGCACCAAATCTGCTTCAGGGGCGCGGGCGACGCGGGGGCGGGGCTGGGGCGGACCGGGGATCGAGCTTCGGCTCAGGCGAATAGCCAGGTTCAGCGCGATTAGGCCTGGTTTGTCTTCCCTTTAGGTCCACCCGCGCTACAATCACAAGTCCGCCGCGGGGTGGAGCAGTCTGGTAGCTCGTCGGGCTCATAACCCGAAGGTCGCGGGTTCGAATCCCGCCCCCGCTACTTTGAAAAGGTCCGCATTTGCGGGCCTTTTCTACCTTCCGGTGTGTAATCTCCACCGATCTTGTTGAGGTGGAGTACCAGAGTGGAGTACCAAACGGGGCTCGAAAACGACGGATTTGACCCGGACCCGAAGCGCTTGGATCGCCGCTGGCACCCGTCAACTCGCCCCGGTTCACCCAATTAGGGCCGCTCCTCTACGCCGCGACGAGGCGCGCGACCTCGAGCAGTGATTCGGGCATCGGCGTATGCAGCTGCCAGGTGATCTGGATCGGCCGCTCACCACGGTCTTCGACGAACGTCGCCGGGCCGAGCAACGTGAAGGGCGCTGCCGCGCCGTTGGCGAGCGTTGGGCCCTCGCGCACGAAGAGCAGGACCGTGGTGCCCGCTTCGCGTTGCTGGCGATAGCGACGCCCCGTTGGACTGTCCCGGGTCGTCGTGCTCTGCGATTCCCAGTGGAAGAGTCGAGACGAGAGTGCGTAGTCGCGGTAACGGGTTGACGGCGAATACCGGCTTTCGCTTTTTCTCAGCGTCACAAAGAGGACATCCGTGCTGATGTCGCTGAGCCAGCGAACGCCCTCGCGAGCGGTGGGTGGCTTTTCGAAGGTGCCGTCGCCTAGCGCGAGAAGCGCCTCGTCTCGCGTGTAGCGCGCGTGAACGCGAAGCGGCCCGAAGTCGAACGGTTCGGTCGAAGAGTCAGCTTCCTCTCCGAGGTTCTCCAGGACCTGGGCAAGCTCGTCGCGGACGGCCGGATTGCCCCAGATGGCATCCAGCGCGGCGTCGAGATCCACCATGCCGTGGCGCCGACCAAAGATGTCGATCGCAAGCATGCTCAGGAGACGCCGGTCACGTTCCGAGAGCCGTGCTGGCTTGTTCGAGGCGGTCAAGAAGCGACGATAGGTCTCGACCCGGTCTGCGTCGTCGATGTGCAGGAGCCGATGGATCGCTCGCAGCAGGGTCTCCTGATGCGCATCTCCGGCCGCAACCCGGAGCCCGGCATCGCGGCGAAGTCTGATCCAGGTACGATCCCGTGATCGGTAGAGGTCGCCCAGGCTCCGCTCGGAGTCGCGGAGGAAGGTCCGCAGCGACACATCACCAAGGCGTCGCAAATCGTCGATGAGCACCGACCAATTGCCAGCGCCGGCGGCGGCGCGGAGGCTGCTCAGGATCACCTCGCGACTCTGGCGGTCGAGCTTGATTTCGCAGCCGGCTGGGAGGTACGGGAAGTCGTTCTCGACTTGTTCGACAAGTCGGCCGTTGCGGGAGTCGATCAGTGCCCGGAGCTTCGCATCGAATCGGAAGCGCCGGTGCTGTTGGCCAATCAGGTCCACCACTGTCAGCGTGCTCTTGTTCTGATGCTCTCGCAGACCGCGACCGATTTGCTGGGTCAGGACGGTGGCGGACTGAGTTGGCCGCAGAAGCAGCACGGTGTCGACGGACGGAACGTCGACACCCTCGCCGAGGACATCGACGCTGAACACACAACGGAGCTCGCCTTGCTCGAGGCGCCTGAGGATCGAGTCACGCTCAGCGGTATCCGTCTCACCCGACAGGGCCACGCTAGGAAGGTCGCGGTCCGTGAAGGCACGAGCCATGTATTCCGCGTGCTTGACAGACACGCAGAACCCGAGGGCACGCATCTCACCGGGGTCCAGGACGATCCGCTCGAGCGCATGCAGCAGTCGGACTACGCGTGCGTCATCACCGGTGAAGATGCGGTCGAGGTCTTCCGTCCGATAGCCGCCGCGGCGCCATTCCAGGACCGACAGATCGACATCGTCGTGGACTCCGAAATACTGAAACGGTGCGAGATAGCCGTCGTCGATCGCCTCCCACAAGCGGAGTTCGACGGCTGTACGATGACCGAACCAGCGGGTGATGTCCTCGCCATCCATGCGTTCGGGTGTTGCCGTCAGACCGAGCAATTCGACGGGCTGGAGGTGCTCAAGCAACGCGCGGTAGCGCGGCGCAGCAACGTGGTGAACCTCATCGATCACGACGACGTCGAAGGCGTCGGGGCTGAGCCTCTCGATCGCTTCGTTCGACAGCGATTGCACCATCGCGAAGACGTGACGACCAACGAGGGGCTGCTCGCCGTCTCCGAGGATCTCGCCAAAGTCTGGGTCCTTGAGGACCGTTGCATACGTCGCCCGGCTCTGATCGAGGATGCGCCTGCGATGTGCGACGAAGAGCAACTTCGGCTTGCGCCCGAATTGATCGCAGAGGCGGCGATAGTCGAGCGCCGCCATCACGGTCTTGCCTGTGCCGGTCGCGGCGACGAGGAGGTTTCGGTGGCGGTCGTGGTGGTCGCGCTGGGCCTGCAACTGCTCCAGCATGCGCGCCTGATGCGGCTTGGGAGTCACGTCAAACGCGACGTAACCGCCGCCGAGATTTCGCCGTTTGGCGCGTCGTTGGCTGTCCAACGCCTCGCGTAGCCGCTGGCCGTCCTGCTCTGGATCAAAGGCCTCGAAGGCATCGCTGGCCCAATACGTCTCGAACGTTGCGCGCATGCGGTCGACCAAGCCGGGGGCCGCGACCTCGCTGAGCCTGACGTTCCATTCCATGCCCTGGTGGAGCGCGGTGAATGAAACGTTTGACGAGCCGAGGAAGGCGGTCGTGAGTCCCCCCGGCCGGTGGACAATCCACGCCTTCGCGTGCAGCTTGGTCCGGTCCGCCTCGTAGTCGACCCGCACCTCGGCGCCAGCCTTTGCGAGCTCCTCAAGCGCCTTTGGTTCGGTCGCGCTCATATAGGTGGTGGTGATGACACGGACGCGTCCGCTGCGGTGGACGACGTCAGCGAGCTCGTCGATGAGCGTCCTTACGCCCGTCCAACGGACGAAACTCACGAGGAAATCGACGTCCGACGCGCTTGGCAGTTCGCTGCGGATCTGCTGACCGATCGCGGGTTGTGCGTGGCCATTGACGAGCAGCTCGTTCGCCGACAGCGCGATCATCGGGCTCGCCGGAAGGATCGGTATGCCTAGACCTACTGCCGGGCGCCGCACTCCGGTGAGCAATTGAGGCGGAAGACTGATCGCGTCGTCGTCAGAAATGTTGATCGCGTCGTCGGCCAAGACCTGGATCACGCGGTTCACCGCGACCGCCTGGGCGTCGACCGACTCGTCAGCGTCCTGCATGTCTTCGAGGACGCGGCGAATAGCCCCTCCGGCGTGGCGCCCGAACCGCTCCGGGGCTTCAGCGACGTCGAGCTGGGCTAGCTGCGCGAGCTCTTCGCTCATCCCTGCCAGGCGCCTAGCCAGGCGGAGCGTGACCAGCTCATCACGCAGCCCCGGTATCTCGTCGGACACGCTCGTGAAGATACTCGGCGGGCATGCGGCCGCGCGGGCGAGTCAGCGTTCAGATGAGCGCACTCCGCGCATCGAGAACCGAATCTCACGCGTCCTCTCATCCGCCAACAGCGGGCGCGCCACGGCGCCTCGAGCACTCAAACTCATCATCTGTCCTAGCCGTTCGTCGTCCGCCCAGCCTGGACCCGCGGAACGCCGCCGGCGCGCAGCTGATGCCCCGAGTCCCCCGACTGCGCCGGCCGACTATGTTGTCGCGCCAATGCAGCCGTGCGCTCCGAGGAGGCCAATCAGCGAAAGCGTCCGAGACTCGCGCGGCTGCCGCGCAAAGCGGAAGTCCGAGGTGGGCGGTCCCTCCGCGCGGACGAACGCCTCCCGCCGCGTCCAGCGCGAGGGCGCTCCGCCCTTCTGTGTTGAGCATGACGCTGAGCCTCTACAACTTCACGGCATGCAACTCGTACTCGGCGTCGTCCATCGACTGGAACTCGAAGTTCAGCCGCTTCAAGAGCGCCTTCGACCGCCCGTGGTTGACGTGCACGAGTGCGGTTGCGGTTACGCACCCGTCATCTGAGAGCCACTGAAGGCACGTCGCCAATACGAGCCGACTCAGCTTTGTCCCAGACCCCTCGACGGAGGCGCCGTGAAGCCGACGGTCGAGCCCGATGCTCGCAATATGACCGACTGTCGGGGCATCCCGGTCCAGGGCAGCGACCGCGATGAGATGATCGCCGACCTCAAACAGCAGAACCGCTTGATCGTCACGGAGCTGATGCTGTTCGAGCAGTAGAGCGGCGCGACGGAGGACCTGACCGGCACGGCGCTGGTACCGGGCACCCGGAGGCGCGAAGCTTAGGAACGCGCGGATCGCTACTACATCGCCCCGCGTCGCAGCGCGAACAGTCGGCTCGCCGACGACGTGCTGCGGCACGTCAGGCGACGCGTCGAAGCGGGGCTGGTTCCTCGGACCGCTGCCCCGGAGGGCGCTCTTCCAGGAGCGCCTCGATGTGCCCGGGGACACGGCGTCCCGAAAGAGATTCTCGGCGGCGTGCGACGTCGACGGCCGGATCCAGGGTCGTTATGACGGTGCCGGGGGATACCTCCTCGTGTCTGACCGCTACGGCGTCACCTAATCTGAGTCCCGCATCGAGAACCTCGCTCGACAGGAAGGCGAACGGCTGGTCGCCTCGTAGTGGTCGCAGCTCAGTCTCATGTCGTCCGATACGCCAGACGCGGGAGAGCGTCACCTGAGCCAGCGGCAAATGGGGCGTGAATTCGCTGCGCATCTTGGAGAGTTCGGCGGCTGGAGCCGCCAGTTCGTCAAGAAGCTCAGGGGCGTCATCGTGTGCCCACCGCAGTGCCTGCCGCGACCAGCGCTCGGCTGGACGGTTCGGGACCCAAAGGTCTGATCCTGCGCCGCCGTTGATGGCCGTTCTGTGCGACTGCGCCAAATCGGCGCGTTCGATCCAAGCCCCGAGCTGCTCCTCGAGCCGCGTCGCTCGAGTGCTCAGCTCCTTGGCAAGCGTTAGATCATCGGCACCGACGGCGGCGACCACATCACGATTAAGGGCCGACATGACGATGGCCGACCCCTGGAGGGTTCCATCACCGCGCAGCCGCAGAGCGATGCCACGGGACAGGAGCTCATTCCTTCGGAGCCATCGGTACGAGAGCTCCGCGCGATGGCGGATCGGACCAAGCGCGTCCAGAATGTCGCCGCGATCGATGAGTGGACGCTCGAAAACCATGGCAAGAGTATTCCGCGGAAAGGGAGCGAAGAGAAGGGCGGTGCGGCGACGCCTGGCCCAAGAGTGATTGCAGCACATGCGTGCGTCCTTGGACGGCGTGCGGGACGTCCGTAACCCCAGGCAGATCGGCAGCTCGACACCCTTGGGCGGAGGCGGAAGTCCGCCGCGGGTGGGCGGACGCTCGGATTGTCGCCAAGGAGTCGTCGTCCGAGGCCCGGCCCTCACGATCGCTTCCGCGGAATCCGATCGCAAGAGCCAGGTGCGTCGAGCTACCCCACAGAGATACCGGAGCGTCCTCGCCGTCTAATCACGGCCCAGAGGACAGACATCGCCATCCACTTGAGGCTCGCAAGGCTTTTGCTATTCGTCCTGCTCAACATTCGAACTACGCGGCGTCCTCCCGTGGCTGCGCATTTGCCGCCACCGCTCGAATCGCCTCGACCAGCGCCTCGACATCCGCCTCTACGAACAAAGACTCGGGCCCACCGACAGCAACAGTCGTGAACGGCGCCTCATACAGCCGGCCGACGTCCATCGCTCCGTTGGCAGTGAGATGCTCGACGATCAGCGCGATGAGGTCGTGCTGATCGGCAGTGAGTGTGCGGCCTTCGACAAAGCCCGACAGAGCGTTGGTGGCGGCGTCGCGGTCGAGCCCGACGAGCGAGCGGATGAACGCGCCAAGTCCGCCCGACGCCTCTTCTGCCCGAGCCAGGTCATCCGGCTCACCGATGCCAGCGGAGATGAGCATCTCCTCGAGTTCATTGAGATCTGTCTGAGTGAGCTGCCGATTTCGGCGCAGCTTCTGCAGAGCGACGTGATCTTCGTGTGCTCTCAGATAGGCCCGAGCTTTTTGGCGGAAGCGCTCTTCGTCGGTCGCGACCCTGATGCTTCGCATCTCAACCTCAGCGATCTCGCCCAGGTCGTCGACGAAGTCGGTGTAGACGATCGCGCGTTTCCGCTTCTCGAGCAGATGGACCAGCCCGCGGATGCGGCGGCGCGCGTGCTCCAGCATTGGCAGTGTCACGTCAATCCACCACTCGTCACCGGCAAGCGCGTCCAGCAGCTCGGCCTGCTCGCGGATCACCGGAATCGCCAGCTGCTCGAGCAAGCCAGACGCGATCTCCTGGACCTGGCGGCGAAGGCGCTCCTCCCCGGGTTCCCCCAGCAAGCGGCAGAGTTGGAGCTTGACAATGATGAGGTCGAAGCGCTTGGCCTCCTCGTCGTCATCCTCTTCGCTGCTTGGGAGGTCAGCCACTCGGTCAGCGAGTTCGATCGCGCGCTCAAGATCCAGGGCAAGCCACGGCGCCTCATCGCGGTACAGCTCGACCCAGCGACGATGCGGGCGCACGAGGAAGTTGTCGATGTTCATGTTCGCTACCTGCTTCTTAAGCACTGCGACCGTGTCGCCTCGCAACCCGGCTTCGCTTTCCGTGCCGCCGCCGTCACCCTCAGCGCCAGCCAACTCCAGAATCAGTGTCAGCCGCTCCTTGAACAGCCGCATCCGCAGCGACTCGCCAACCGCGCCGGTGCTTGCCGGGATGTCCTGGTTGAAGTACTCGATGTTCCCGCACGCATCGAAGATCAGGAAGTCCTTCTTGTCGTCGCCTGGCCCAAAGAGATCCGGACACAGGCGGGTGCCGCGGCCGATCATCTGCCAGAACTTGGTCTTCGACCGGACCGGCTTGAAGAAGACGAGGTTCACGACCTCCGGAATGTCGATGCCGGTGTCGAGCATGTCGACCGAGATCGCGATGTGCGGGGCCTTGTTCTTCTGCGCAAAATCGTCGATCAGCGACTGGGCGTACTCGGTGCGATAGGTGACGACGCGGGCGAAACGGCCGGCGTGCTCTGGGTAGTTGGCATCGAAGCGCCCCGCGATGAACTCCGCGTGCTCGTTGTTCTTGGCGAAGACGATCGTCTTGCCGAGCCGGTCGCCGCCCGCGACCCGCTGACCGTGCGTCATCAGCGTCTCCAGCAGCTTGTCGACGGTGTCCTCGTTGAACAGCCAACGATTGATCGCCTCGGGTGACACGGCGTCGGGCGGGTCGTCACCGTCGTCACCCCAGTCGGTGGATTCCCAGCGATCCTTCTCCTCGTCACTGAGGTCGTCGTAACGGATGCCCTCGCGCGGGAACTTCAACGGCACCGTGATCCCGCGGGGCGGGACGAGGTAGCCCTCGGCGACCGCCTGGTCGAGGTCGTAGAAGTCGGTCGGCACGCCAGGCTCGAGGTCGAAGAGGCCATAGGTGTCGTGGCCGACCTCATCCTTCGGCGTCGCCGTAAGCCCGACCAGGAGCGAGTCGAAGTAGGCAAAGATCGCTCGGTACTTCTGATAGACCGAGCGGTGCGCCTCATCGATCACCACGAGGTCGAAGAAGCCCGGGCCGAAGCGGCGTTCCTCCCCCGCGCCCGCCTCGCCGATGAGCCCCATCATTGTCGGATAGGTAGAGACGTACACGCGGCCGTCCTCGTTGCGTTCTGTGACCAGGTTCACCGTGGTGACATCGGGAAGATGTGACTTGAACGCACCGACCGCCTGATTGACGAGGGCAATGCGGTCGGCGAGAAACAGCCCGCGCTTGACCCAGCCGGCGCGCATCAGAAGGTCAATCAGCGCGATCGTGGTGCGGGTCTTGCCGGCGCCGGTCGCCTGCACGACAAGCGCCTTGCGTCGGTTGTCGCGCTCAAAGGACTCGCCGATGCGACGGATCGCGCGGTGTTGGTAGTGGCGCTCGACGATCACGGAGTTGACGTCCAGGTCGGCGAGTCGGTGGCGGGAGGTGCGGCGGTTGATCTCGCGTGCCAGCTCGTCCTTGGTGTAGAAGCCCTGCACCTCGCGCGGTGGATAGCGCGAGTCGTCCCACAGCCAGGTGTCGTAGCCGTTGGTGTAGAAGATCAGCGGCCGCTGCCCAAAGCGTTCCTCGAGGCAGTCGGCATAGAGCTTGGCCTGCTGGCGGCCGACTTTCGGGTCTCGCTTGGTGCGCTTGGCTTCGACCAAGCCGAGCGGGAGGCCGTCGTCGCCCCAAAGGACGTAGTCGACGAAGCCTTTGCCTTGCTTGTTAGGCATCCCGTCGACCTCGAACTCGCGATCGCGCTCCTGATCGAGCGGCCAACCAGCTTCGTGGAGCAACAGGTCGATGTAGCGATCGCGGGTTTCCTGCTCGTTGTAGTCGTGGGTGTCGCGGACCCGCTCGTTAGCCGCCTTGGCGATCGCGACCTGCCCGCGGAGCTCCTCGAGCTGGACCTGCAGAGCTGTGTTATCGGCTCGCGCGCGCTCAAGCTCAGCGTCGCGGCGCGCGTTCTCCTCCTCGCGTTTCCGTAGTGCCTCGATCGACGCTTGCCGCTGTTCTGCGCTGGGCGGTCGCGGGATCGCCGCCGGCTCGAAGCCAAGACTTGGGTGCGGGGCGTCGTCCGGGTCTCGCGCGTAGGTACGTGCCAGCCAATACATGACATGGAAGAGCTCCTTCACAACGCCAACCGCGGCGTCCTGCTTGATCGGCTTCCGATCGTGTGCGGCCCGGTTACCTTCGCGCCGGATGAAGTCGATCTTGGTCCGGATCCGCTGATCGACGGCCGCCTGGAACGACGGCTCGAAGAGCATCGCCGAGAGGTCGTCCCTGTAGGGCCGACTTAGGGTCGCGTCGACATCGTAAAGCCAATGAAGCGCCAGCTCAACGGCGCGCCTCGCGTAGAAGCAGGCCCCGCGGGGATCGGCTACGGCGTTGCGCTCGGCCTTGATCGCCTCGACAGCAAGGTCCGGCCACGCCGCCTTGAGGAACGCGAAGTTCGAATGCGGGCGCTGCGGCTGTGTCGCCACCATCAAAGCATTCCCGTGAACGCGCGGTGCCGGAGGGTGGTGACGAGGCTCTGCAGTGTTGCAAGTGAGGTCTGTTGAGGTTCGTACATACGGTCGATGGCCTCACGCTGACGCACGAACACGCGCTGCTGTTCGATCCGCGGAAGAACCATCTTGATGTTCACCAGCCGAGTCAACCCAAGGTCGCGGTTCGCAATTCCACGAGTGAAGCGTTGCGATTGGGCGTAGCAATACGGCGTGTTGAGCATTGACTCCAGCCAAACAGGGTCGACTTTCGTGGAATCCGGACGCAGCAAAGCGATGTGAACCCACACAGCGAAGGGTCTGTCCGTCCTCACGACCGCCGCAAGGCCCGTGGTCCCACCCTTGGTGTACAAGATGTCACCACGACGTGGCTTGCACTTCTTCCACTGCACGTCGGCATCCTCCTGGCTCAGGTACTTCAGATCGTTCCAGTCGATCTCACCAGCACGAACATGTCTGGTTGACAGGAACGGGATGCCGGCTTCTTCGTACCTCGGGCTTACGTGTGGACCGTCCGAAACGCTCAGCACCAAGTCGCCAAGTAGGACCTCAGCGAGCCGCTTTGAGTTCTGGGCCGGATTGCCGAACATCTCGATGAAGACGGAGTAGCCGAGCTCGCGTACCTGATCAAGCGCGGCGCGCCGGGTGGCTACCAATGCGTCAGCCTGGTCGAGAATTCCTGCGATGCGCTGTTGCTCGTCGAGCGGAGGTAGCAGCAGGCGCAGCCGGTACGCGTCTTCCCGGTTGAGGCCCGGGACGGCTGCTGCCCGATTTAGGTTGGTGAGTCCCAGGCCAGCCAAGCGGTACGCGAGCCATTTCAGGTCGCACGAGGTGCACGTCTCGTCCACGAAGTACGTCGTATCGATCGGCCACGCCGGTTCTGCCGAGTAGTGCACCTGGCCGTAAGAACCCTTGCGGCCGATGACAATCGCCGGCCCGGTAATAAGCGCGACGTCGTGCGCGCCCACACGGCCGTTGGATCCGTAGACCGGTGAGCCGCTGCCCGAACGATCCTCGGCCTTTAGAGCCCTGCCGTAGCGAAACTCGCAAATGTCACCCAGCGCCACCTCCGCCCACCTCGCCGTCACCCCACCATCCCCTTGAGCTCCCGAAGTCCGGCGCGGATCTCCTCTTCGAGCTTCTCGAGTTCGGCGATGATCTCGAGCGGCGGATGGTGATCTTCCTCCTCGTAGACGATCTCCTTATAGCGGCTGAGTGACAGGTCGTAATCTGCCGCGACGATGTCGGCTTTGGCGACGCAGAAGCTCTGCTCGGTGCGGGCGCGTTCACGTTCGCTTCCGTCACGTTCTGCCCAGCGCGCTAGCACGTCTGGGAGCTTGTTCTTCGTGTGCTCGTCGGTGGCGAGCGGCTGGTCGGGGACGCACCCGAGCTTGGTTGCATCGAGTAGCGGGGTGCGTTTGTCATCGAGGCTCCAGCCATCCGCGGTGACGTCGTAGAACCAGACATGGTCGGTGCCGCCGCTGTCGGTCTTGGTGAAGAGGAGGATCGCGGTTGAGACGCCCGCGTAGGGCCTGAAGACGCCGGTCGGAAGTTTGACGATGGCATCGAGCTTCTGGTCTTCGACGAGGATGCGGCGTAGCTCCTTATGCGCTTTGGTGGAGCCGAAGAGGACACCGTCGGGCACGATTACGCCTGCGCGACCGCCAGGCCGCAGGAGGCGAAGGAACAGCGAGAGGAAGAGCAGCTCAGTCTTCTTGGTCTTGACGACCCTGAGCAGGTTCTGAGCCGTCGTCTCGTAGTCGAGACTGCCGGCAAACGGCGGATTCGCCAGCACGAGTGAGTACA
Source organism: uncultured Solirubrobacterales bacterium (assembly GCA_963795525.1). Classification (GTDB taxonomy): domain Bacteria; phylum Actinomycetota; class Thermoleophilia; order Solirubrobacterales; family Solirubrobacteraceae; genus Palsa-465. The sequence continues at coordinate 821,608 of CAWCIA010000002.1, read as the reverse complement.
GGCCCTCCTCGCCGGCGGTGCCTTCTGAGAGCGAGTCGCGATAGCGGATGTCGGACTGCTCGATGCCGTGGAGGAGCATGTTCATCGAGCCGATGCGGAGCATCGTGCCGTCGAAGTCGAAGCCGTGGAACATGCCGTGGTGGAAGTGCTCGCGCGTGTCCGCGTTGACCTCGACGTCCGGGAAGGTCCGGCGGAGGTATTCGCCTGCGGCGATCAGGAAGCCCGCTGTACCGCAGGCGGGGTCGCAGATCTCGTCCTTCGGAGTCGGCGCGGTCATCGCGACGATCAGGGCGATGATGTGGCGGGGCGTGCGGAACTGGCCGTTCTGGCCAGCGGTCGCGATCTTCGAGAGCATGTACTCGTAGATGTCGCCCTTCGTGTCGCGGCCGTCCATCGGCAGTTCGCCGATCAGGTCGACGACCTTGGCGAGCACTCCGGGCGTGGGGATCGTGAAACGCGCGTCGCGCATATGGTGCGAGTAGGTAGAGCCCTCGCCGCCCAACTCGCGAAGGAAAGGGAATACGCGCTCACCCACGACCTCGAACATGTCGGCGGGGGCCACATCCTTGAAGCGCGACCAGCGCAAATCGGTGTAGGAGCGCCCTTGGTCGTCGTTGCCGGAGGGAAAGATCGGTGACTCGACCGGCTTGTCGAGGCGGTTCGCTTTGTTTTCTTTGGCCGTCTGGAGGTCGTCGAGGCGGCGGATGAAGAGCAGGTAGGTGATCTGCTCCATCACCTCCAGAGGGTTGGAAATGCCACCGGTCCAAAAAGCGTTCCAGATGGCATCGACCTTGTTCTTGATATCTCCAGTGATCATGTGTCCAAAGGGGTAGGTGTTGATAAGACCTGCATGCCGTAGGGCTGACCGTCACGCCGTGACCACGCGCAGAGCTGCTCGTCCAGCGATTGGCGACGGTTCACGGTGCCTGCCTCATCCGGACTGTCCCGGCCGCCACGGCCTCGATGAGGGCGGCGCGCACGCCGGCGGCGCTTTCGATCAGCGAATGTCCAGCAGCTTCCTCAGCGGCGAGAACGGCAAGTGCTTCCTTCAGGCGAGCCGCGGTCTCGGCGTCAACGCGCGCGAACTCGAGCTGGCTGATGTTGACGCGTGGGATCGTCGTCCCCTTGATCAGCCGGCGATTCTGGTGGCTCATTAGCTGCGCGGCGACAACGTGGGGATCGAATAGCTGCGGGTCAAGGCGGAGCGCGTGGAGCGAAGTTCCGAGGACGTGGCCGCCGTCGGAATCGACGCGGGTGCGCAGCTCGCCGATCGTGGTGACGACAATGTCGCCGGGCTGCGTGACAGAGCGCGGATCGATGGCCTCCTCAGGGAGGAATCGGGCCTCCTCGTCGCGACGCCAAGATGGGTTGACGTCTCCAGGCTCCCACACCGGCACTCCCGCGGGCGCGTACTGGTCGCGCTTGTAGCGGCCGGGGCGAACGAGCGTCGCTAATCCGCTGTCGATTAGCTCCCCGATGCGGAAGCGCTCAGAACTTCGATTCTCATTCGCCTCGAGGGCGAGCTTCGGGGGCCTGGGCGGTATCTGGTCGTGGGCTGCCTCGAGCCTCGCCACTTCTCTCGCAAGGGACTCGACCGCAGCGTCCGGCTCGAGAAGCTCGGGCTCATGGGCCCACTTTGCAGGCACGAGCGATACATCACCACCGAGCACCTCCAAGACGGGCACGGCGACGGCGAAATCTGGCTGCAGTTCGAACGCGCCGCGAGCTCGGAACGAACGGACCGCTCTTGCGATTCGAGAGCGCAATGCCGCATCGAGATCGACGCGATCGGTCGCTGCATCGATGAGGAGGACGACGTCTGGATTTGGGTGCGGGGGGCGAAGCACCCACAGCGCCGACGAGTGCAGTCTCGTCTGGGCACCACCGTGCGGGACCGCGATGACGGCCTCCACGGTCCCCTGACGCAATAACTCGGCGCGCATGGTCGCTTCGATGCCGCTTCGGAACAGGGTCCCTGGCGGCATCAGCAGGTAGGCGCGGCCGTCTTCGGCAAGGTGGCTGATCGCGTGCGCTATCCAGGCGTAGTCGCCGGATCGCGGCACCTCAAGAGCCCCAAGTAGCCGCCAGCGCGGATCGCCCGGTGCCACGTGGTCCCGTTGGAGTCGAACGCCCCACGGCGGCTCGCAGAGGAGAACCTCAGCACGCAGATCCTCAAACTTGTCCTCCCGAATGCTGTCGCCGAGCAGCACCTCCGCATCGAGTCCTCGCAAGATCAGCCGGGACACGGCGATCCGCCATGTGTCGGGGCTCAACTCTTGGCCGCAGGCGACTGCACTCCGGCAGGCTTCGAGGGAGCGGATCAGGAACTCGCCCGAACCGGCCGCCGGATCAAACACAATGCGTCTTGGCTGTGCGAGCTCGATCATCAGGTCAGCGACGGCCCCGGGAGTCCGAAACTCGCCGTAGCGCGTGGAACGGTCGATTGCCGAGTCCACGACAGCGTCGGCCTCGGCGGCCGCGTCGATCTCCCGCATGTCATGAAGGAGCTGAGTGAGCGTCACCGGCTGAACCCGCATCAGCGGATCGAACAGGCCGTGGACACGATGTTCCTCCTCAAGCCGCGCGGCTGCTTCTCGAACCCAGTCCACGGTCTCCGAGGGGGCGACCCTTTGAAAGTCGGCGCGTTCGCCGGTCAGGCGGACGAACGCGGCCGCGGTCGCCACGATCGCGGCAAGCTCTGGCGCCGCGGCCTCCGCGCGCAGCGCCTCGATGGCTGACCACCTGGGCGGAAGCTGGCGGCGCGCGCTGGGGCCACGCCCGGTCACCCGCAGCCAATCTTCGACCTTCGCTTCATCGAATAGATCGCCGCCGGTCGGACCGGTCCCTGCCGGTGGCGGGAAGTCCGAGAATCGCTTTCGCCAGTTGCTCACGGCGGACTGACTTACACCAGCCAGCTCGGCGATGTCGGAAGCGCTCAGGAGGCGCGGCTCGTCGTCCGGATTCGGGATTGCAAGAGTCGTGCTCATGCGACGCGTCCGAGCTGGGAGTGGAGCGCTGCTACCGCCACGGGCGTGTCAATAAAGCGCACATCACGGACCGCGAGGCGGAGCTGCCGCGAGAGCCCGCCGCGCCGGCTGACGACGGTTACCGGACAACCGAGCAGCTGAAGCCGCGAGGCCGCAAGCGCAAAGATCCCATCACCGGAGCCGATCACCACGTGATCAAATCGAAGATGCAGGCTCTCCGAGTCGATGACATCGAGAAGCGCAAGATCGGCGCCATCGGCGCCAGAGCGCACGAGCCGGCGTGTCGCGCTCGGCCAAGCCATCCATGTCGGTAGAGCGGCAAAGTGACTTGTGGCGAGGATGGTCATGTCGCGGGCGCCAGCGGGCGCCACCGCAGCATAAGCGCGCCGGATTCCGCGAGCCTGGGCCAAAGAGAACCTTGGCGAGCCGCTGAGATTCTCGGCGTCGACGAGATGCATGATGCGCGAACCAGCGCAGGCTGTGAACCGAGTGTCCCGCTGAGATGTCGTGAAGTGCATATCACAAATATACAGAACCAAGAGACTCATGCCAAGTGAAGTCGACTTCACACTTCTGCGACTTCACATCTCTGGTGCCGATCCCAAGGCGGGTGGCCGTCCCGCCCGCTGTTCAACTGCTCATATGCAGACTCGGCGCTGAGAGACGCGGCGGCAGCGCCGCGATCGGATTCTGCGGAAGCCATCGTCAAGGGCCGGGCCTCGGACGACGACCCCTTTGGCGACGAGGCAGAAGCGCGTCGTAGGTCGGTACGCCCCCGCCAACGCGCTCACCTGGCGCCTTCGGGCTCATCATGGTTCCCAGCCCGGTGGCCGGGTGGTCTCTGCGTTGTTGCGGATAGATCCGCGCAGGCGACGGGTCGGCTCGATCCCAGGTCGACGTGGCCACCGCCGGTGGGGTGGGCCTTGATCGCTGCGGCTCGGAGTACTCGGGTCGATCCCAGAGTCGCGTGCTGCGTCGGGCTCGGCCGCCGTCAGCTGGATGTCACGTTCGGTGGCCCCGTCGCCCGCGATCGCCGCGTCGGTCGGGGTCCGCTCATTGACTCCCAAGTGATCGCGGCCCGCCGGCTGTCTGGCCGGTCTGTCGGGCTCGATCGGCTCGCGGCCGCGGGTTGTCGCGGTGACTGTCCGCTCGTGCTCGAGCGGTATGGCGATCGACGGGAGGTCGGGCTCGGTCCGACTGATCCGCTCGGCAAGGGCTTGGAGGCGATCGCCGTCCCGGTCGGAGTCGCCGGGCTGCTCGGCGTAGAGGTGGGTCTGTTCGCGGGCGCGGGTGAGCGCGACGTAGGTGCCTTCGCGGGTGGCGTGGGCTGAGACGATCAGGTGGGCGGTGTCGGTCGTGGTGCCCTGGGCGGGGAAGGGGTGCTGGACGTAGGCGAGCCGGAGCTGCGCGGCGTCGGCCTGGTCGATGCTCAGGTTGGCGGGCTGCCCGTTCGGGAGCGTGAGCTCGATATTCCGGGCGTCGGGGTCGATATCGCGGATCAGCGCGGTGGTGCCGTTGCGCAGCCGTCCGTGATCGGGGTGGTTGATGGTATGACGGATTTGGACCTGGTCGCCGCGGTGGAGGCCGTACGGGCGCCCAGGCGCCGGGATCGTGTCGCTGCCGAGCTCGCCGTGCTGGTGGCGGATCGCCTGATAGCGGGCGTTCAGTTCGTCCAAGTGGTCGTTCGAGGCCTGGGCGAGCACGATCGTCGTGCGCCCGTTCCGGGCGTCGGTGTGGGCGGCGTCGAGTGCGGCGTCCTCGGCGCGGGAGAGGCTGCCGCCCGTGTGGACGCGCGCGCGGGCGGCGTAGCCGCGGATCGCAAGCTCGTGGTCGCCGTTGCGGAAGCGGGCCTGGTCGCGGCGGTCGGCGGGGTCGTGGGCACGGAGGTCGCGGGTCAGGACAGCCTGGCTGTGCTGGTCGCGGGTGGCGGCCTCGAGGTGGGCCCAGAGTCCACCGGCTCCGACCGGCGGGTTCTGGTGCGGGTCGCCGACTGCGATCAACCTCGCGCCGGAGGTCTCGACGGCGGCGAGGAGGGCGTGTTGTTCGCGGGTGGAGGCGAGTGCGGCTTCGTCGTGGATGATCGTCGTCTCTGGTCCGAGGGCGACCGTGCCGTTGGTGATCGCGGTCTGGAGCGCGGCGAGCGAGTACTGGCGTGTGTCGACGCCGGCGTGGTGAAGATCGCGCGCTAGGCGCTCGGCGGCGACGGCGGCGGTGCTGGTGACGACGATGTCCCGGCCGGCGTCGTGGTGCGCGCGGGCGATGCCGGTCAGCGCGGTGCTCTTCCCGGTGCCAGCCTGGCCCTCGATCATCACGAGTTGACGGTCTGAGCAGGCGAGCATGATCGCTTGGCGCTGCTCGTCTGACAGCCGGCCTCCCCGGCCCTGTAGCTCACGGTCGAGCCGGTCTGCCTGCGCGACGACAGCGTCGCGATCGAGCGCGGCGATCCGGTGTTCGATCACGCGCTCGGCGGTGGTGATGGTGGTTTGTTCGCGGGCGCGCTGCTCGCGGGTCGTGCCGCTCCCGTCGGCGAGGCGGAGGATCTCCCCGGCGTCACGCAGCTCAACGAGCGGACCGAGCGCGTCATCGATCGGGGTCCCGGCGGAGCGCTCGAGCGCGACCGCACGCGCCTCGCGGGCGGCGAACATCGCGTCGAACTCCGTCAACGCGTCGAGCACCCGATCCGACCCGGCCGGCGTTAACGGTTGGCGCTGCTGGCGGCGGAGGACCTCCACGCGCTCGGGCGTGATCCCGATCCCACGTGCGGTGCGCTGCCACTCCGCGTCGAGATCTGCTGCGGTGACCGCGACCTTGCCGGCGCGGGTGATCGTCCCCATCAGTCGTTCCTCGGCGGGGGCGAGCTGCCCGTTGGCGAGCAGCAGCTCGAGGCGCTCGTGCGCGTCGTCGGCGGCGGGACCGCCTTCGGCGATCACCGCTCGTAGGTCGCGCTCGGTCGCACTCAGCCTGTCGCGGATCGCGGCCTGGACCTGGTGGTGCCGGCTTGACCAGCGGTCCAGCAGTGGCTGCGGAACGCCGGCCAGCTCGAAGTACCGCTCCCCGCGGCCCGTGCCACGCTCGACCGCGAAGCCGAGCGTGGCGAGCTCACGGGCGAGCTCCGTCCGGTACGCCGCGCCGACCTCGCGCTGATGCTGCAGCCACGTCCGCGAATCGATCGCCACGAGCCGACCATCGCGGCGGTGCGCGGCATGCAACAGGACATGCGAGTGCAGCTGCGGGTCCGGGACCTGATCGGCAACCGCGCGAGCCGTGGTGTGCCGCCAGCTCGTGGCGACCACCCCGACCGCATTCGCGTGGACGACGGTGTTCGCGTCAAGGCGTTGGCGCAGCATCGGCACCTGCCGCACCGCGTAGTCGAGCGCGCGGCCAATCGCGATCTCGTGCGCGGCCTCGATCCGCCCACGCAGCTCCGGTGAGCCGAGCGCCCAGACGGCGCTGACTGACTTCGGCGCGGAGAACGTCGCGTCCAACGCCGCGACCGCCTCACCACTGGCGCCGACCCGGCGCAGCTCGCCGCCGGTGTCGGGCCGGCCGACGTCCATCAACGTCCGCAGCTGCTCACTGGTCACCGGCACGTTGGGGTCGAGCCCGAACAAGTGCGCTCCGCCCGCCCAGCGACCCGGAGCCTCGACTCGTTCCCCATCCTTGAGGTAGTAGTCACCCAGCTCCGACGCCCTGGCCTTCCCCTTGAGGTACTCGGCATACCCGCCCGCCGCGCGCTGCGTGATCTTCGCGACGATCAGCACCCCACACCCCTTACTGCCGCCACGTCCGTCGCCCACCGATCCAGACATACACTCCACGCACAGGCAGTGCTGGCGGCAAGACGTCCCAAGATGTCCCACGACGTCCCGGCTGCGATGCGCCCACGGAGGCCGATCTGCGGCCCACGCTCGGCCGTGGTCATGTCCGGGCCGGGGTGGTGAGCGTCCGCCACGGCTCGTCGCGGTGAGCGGCGGTCAGGGTCAGCAGCTCCCAGCGGGTGCCGTCGATGTGCAGTCCGTGGCCGGCGGGGATCCCGGCGACCTCGCCCCGGGAGAGGAGGCGCGTGCGCTGGGTCGACACCGTCCGGGACTTCTTACCGGGGTCGCTGAACAGGTTGGCGTCGCTGCTGCGGGAGATGACCTGCCGGTCGTACTCGCCGAGCATCGTCGAGACCGCCTCCAGGGTGGTCGTGTCGGCGATCCCGGGGAGCAGCAGCTTGGCGCCGAACAGGGTCAGGAACCCGTCGGCAGCCTTTCCCCACCGAGCGCGTGCTTGGGAGAGGTCCTGCAGCGCGGCGAGGAGGGCGAGGCCCTGCCCGCCACCCTCGGAGGCGATCTGCGGCAACTCCTGAAGCGGCGCGATGTTCGCGACCTCGTCCAATGCGAATAAGACGGGGTGGGGGAGCCGGCCGGCGGCGTGCGCTCGGTACGTTGCGCGGCGGACCTCGGCCAGGAGGCCGCAGACGACCGGTGCGACCGCGGCCTGTTCCTCGGCGGGCGCGTAGATGTAGACGGTGTCGCCGCCGGCGATGAACGCGGCGGGGTCGAAGTTCGGGTCGCTCGCGGTCATGAGCGCGCCCTCGCTCGTGTACGCCTGAAGCGCGTCTGCGGCCGCGGAGAAGACCGAGGACCGCTCCCGGTCCTCGGTGTTCAACAGGCCGACCAAGGATCCGAACGCCAGCCGGCTCGCCCGGTGATCCTCCAACAGGATCCCGGGCTCGTCGAGCTCGTGACGCATCACCCAATCCACGACCGTCTCCATCTCCTTGCCGTGCACGGCCGCGGCATGCAACAGCGGTGCGAGCAGCGCCTGCGCGCGGTTGGCCCAGTGTGAGCGGTCGCTCGTGCCGGTCCCGACGGTCACGGTCATCGCCCTGGCGATCACCACCGCTCCATCCCATGTGAGCGCGCTGGTGACCGGCGACCACCGCAGCTGCTCGAGCCCCGCCGGCGTGCGGCTCGCACCGGTCGGGTCAAACATCCACACCCGCCCGTCGCGCGTCCTGGCCCGTGCGGTCGCGCGGGCGACGTCCGGCTTGGTCGAGGTCACGATCGCCGGGCCCCCGTGCGCGAGCACCGCCGGGATGATCACGCCGCTGGTCTTACCCGACCGCGGCGGACCGAGCAGCAGCACCGCCCGCTCCGGCCGCGCGAATCTCCACTGTCCATCCTCGCCGGCGCCGAGCCACACGCCGCCACCGGCGCGCGCAGCGAGCGCGCGGATCGCCCGCAGAGCGTCCGCGTCAGCCGGGATGGAGGGTGCCCTCGGCTTGCGGGGTCGAGCGTGGGAGGCGATGATCGCGTCAATCACGACGATCGCGAGGAGCACGAGGATCAGCGCGATCGCGACGCCGGTCACGCCAAAGTGAATCGCACTCGCGATCAGGATCCCTACGGCCAGGGCGAAGAGCAGCACCGGTGGCCGTGCGATCCACCGGCGGCGCGGCTCTGTCTGATGTGACGGTCCCCACCCGTCCGGCCTGTTCACAGGAGTCATCTCAGCATCCCCACCGGCGCCTACTCCTCCAGCAACCGTTCGATCCGCGGACGCAGGAACCGCCACGCCCGCCCGAGCCGACTCGCCGGCAGCTCGCCGCGGCGCGCGAGGTAATAGACGGTCGAGACCGGAAGGTGCAGAAGCTCAGCGACCTCGGAGGCGGTCATCACCTCATCCCGGGTCAGCGCCACGCGAGCACCCTGGTCGCGCGAGCCGGCCATCTGCGGGGTCGCCGTGAGCATGCTCATCACCATGCAGGCTCGTCCGGGACGGCGCAAGGACATCTCGGGACGTCCCCGAAGACGTCCTGGGACAACTTCGGACATCTACACTCAACCCCTGGAAATTCGCACTTTCGGAAAGGGGAGAGGGTTGGAGAACGAGCACCTCAGGACCGCGATCACGCGCGCGGGGCTCACACTCGAGGAGTTCGCCGACATCGTCCAGGTCGACGTCAAGACCGTGCAGCGCTGGCTCGCCGGCCGCACCGCCCCATACCGGCGGAATCGTGCCAGGGTGGCTGGTGCGCTCGACACGACCGAGGAGGCGCTCTGGCCCGACGCCGGTCGGCCGCCGACCGAGGCTCCCGAGCGCGGGCAGCCGATGCCGGGAGTCACCGACGTGGTCGCGGGCTACGGATACGCGACCGACCGCGACGCGCCAAAGCCCGTCGACGTCCTGCGCTCAGCGGCGGAGCGGATCGAGCTCGTCCTCCCCAACGTCACACCGGACATCGTCGACCTGCTGCTCGCGAGGGCGACTGAGGGCTGTCATGCGCGGGCGATCATCGAGGACCCCGATGGACAGCTCGGACCGCTCCTCGGCATCGACGGGATCGAGCTCCACGCCTCGCCCGGCGGCGAGCACTACGGCCTCTACCGAGCCGACGAGCAGATGCTCGTCGCGCTGCACCGGATCGGCGCCCACAGCGAGCCGCCGCCCGTGATCCTGCTTCAGCGCCGCACAAGTGGCGGGCTGTTCGATCGGCTCGCCGACGCATTCGAGCAACGCTGGGAGGAGACGAGATCGCTCCCCACCCGCGAGTGTCGTCGCGCATACCTCGCCGAGGCCGCGCTCGAACCCTCGCGCGAGCCGGACGTCGAGCCCGCACGCCGCTCGCCACAGTCACCGACGCCGCCGATCGAACGGCCGCGGCGCTGGCCAGGACGACGGGACTGACCCCTGCGCGGCCGGGCGCGGCAATCAGGAGGGGGCGCTCTGTCACGAAGTCGGCGCGATTGTCGCGCGTGCCACCGGGCCGTCAAGGTCGGGCCTTCGGCCCCGCCTTCGGCGGCCGCTGACGCGGCTCCCTTGACTGCCCGTCGGTCACGCGCAGTGCTCCGCCGAAGTCGTGGCAGGGAGAGCCCTGGCCAACCCGCAGAACCGATCGCCAGGAGCACCGCCATCTGCCGGCGGCCGTTGACGGCGGACGCCGATGGCGGTCCTGTGGGTCATGCCGGGGCGACGCCTTCGCAGCGGTGAGATCCAGCAGCGACCGCGCCCGCTCGTCGATCAGCTCGACGATCCTCGCGAGGATGGGCGCATCCCAGCCGGTCTCGATCAGCTGCTCGCGTGCGTTTTCGCGCCGCGCCGGGCGCGTCCCCGCGCCATCGTGCGGAGGCGACGGCGGGCAGCGGCACGAAGCCCATGACCGGATCGCATGCCTGCACCGGGAGGGTACCCGCGATGAGCGCGAGATCCTCGAGCCGCAGGCCACGCGCTGGCGGACAGCCTCTCCAATGTTTCCGGTCGGGAACTTGGACCGCAAGGCCGTCGTTAGGACCCGCAACGCTCCCGATCGGGAACATGGCACGCCGCAGGGACCGAGTTCGCGCCCGCTCCGATCGCGCCGGTCAGAGGAAAGTCTGGGCGCTTTCCTCAGGGCTCGGACGAGGATAGGGATGGAGCCGGCTCGAAACGCTTGTTCAAAGCCCATCCCTCAGTCGCCAATCCGGTCGTGCGGAATTAGGCACGGGAAGGACGAATGCGATCGTCCGCTCTCAGGCCGGCGGCGCCGTGCGAGGCACGATGCGCCGCTGTGCGGCGGCGGCGACCGTTCCGGGCAGGAGCGCGCCGCTCGTCCTGCTACCCGCCAGCAGTCTCGGTGTCGTCCCGGCTGTCGGGGTCCCGCGGGCGATCCGGAGGGCTTCTCTTGTCACCGGGCGAGAGGAGAACATCGGTCGCTCGCTGGATCAGGCTGCGGAAGGTGGCTTCCCGGTAGCCGACGAGAAACGCGACAACCTCGTAGACGACGCCGTTGGGCGTGGTGCCGTGGATGGCGGCGGCGTCGACGATGACCAAGAACATCAGCGCCCCCAACGAGCCCAGGAACGCTCCGACAAGCGGACGTGCGTAGTGCCAGAGCGCAAAGTGCTCATCCCAGTCGCGGCTGTGCTTGAACACGCCGGTCAGACTAATCAAGGTTCCCCCGACCGCTCCGTACCACGGGACCCCGACGGGGAGATCGCCCAAGTGGGTCGGGAGTGCCCCCCGAACGCCGGCTGACACCTCGTAGATGATGAAAATGATCGCCAGCACGACGAGGTAGGCGGACTCCACGGCGAAGAACCAGGTGCGATCGGATCGGAACCGGTTGTGCTTCATCGCCGGAACGTAACGGGCGGCAAGGACGACACCGCGGTGTGCGGTCGTGGGCGTCAGGCTGGCTGTTGTGGGGTTTGGGTGCGGGCCAGGCGACGGAGCGCGCGGGGCGCGCGAACTCACTTCCCGAGACGGACTCCCCACAGGCTGGCCAGGCGGCGCAGCTCCGCTAGATCACGGCGGGGAGCCCACGCCCGGCGCAGGGCGTAGCGATCGTTGGCGAGTCGTTCGAGCACGCACATGATCGCCGGATCGGATAGGACCATCGGCCGGCGCGCATCGGCCATTTCGCGGTCGAGCAGCCGTTGGAGCTCATCAGCGTGCGCGCGCGTGTAGTTAGAGACGATCCGCCAGACTATCTCGAGGTCGACGTTGCCGTAGGCGGGCAGGACGTCATCGAGCACGTCTGTGGAGCGTGCGGCGCCCGGGGTGATCCGCCGCAGGCGCTCGAGCAGCCGTCGCCGCTCCGTGTCAGCCGGCCGAGGACCCGACATCTGCACCCCAAGAAAGTCGAGCCGCCACAGGCGCCTACCGTAGCCGCTTGCCCAGCAGGACGGCCAGTCGTCGCAGCGGCTCCACGTCGACTTCGGCCGGCCAGGCGCCCAGCAACCGATACGGATCGACATCGAGTCGTTCGAGCAGCATCAGGCCCTCAGGCTGGTAGAGGAGGGGGTTGGCGCGCGCATCACCTTCATGCCGGTGGTAGAGCTCGCTGATCTCCTCCTCGTGGCTATCGAGGAACGGTGTGATCCGCTCCGGCACGATCCGCGGTGGCGGCTCGTCATAGAGCGCGGCCAACCGCGGCACGAGCAGCGCCGACAGTCCGCGGTCGCCCGCGCGGTTCGTGAATCGCAGTAGCAGTCGATCGAGCGCGGGCAGGATCGCGTCGAGGACTGCGAAGTCGGGGAGCTCATGCAGCTCGACGAGGAACTGCTCGACCTGGTCGTCGAAGATCTCGGCCAGTGCCGCGAGCCGGTACAGCCGCCGCGCTACCCCATCGGGGACGTCGACCACCGCCTTGTAGAGCGAATCGTGAGCGGCGGTCGCCCATGCGCTCTCGGCCTTGGTGTGGATCTGAAGCTCGGCGGTGAGGCCCGCGAGGTCGTCCTCAGATTCGCCGACTGCCTGCGGACGAAGCTGTGCCGAGTAGTGCAGGCCGAGATAACCGATGCGCTCGGATCCGAGGACCTCGCGCTTGTCATCGGGGTCGCTGAGTTCGAGCACCTCCTCGCACGTCTGCACGACGCGGTCCCGATCCCGCGCGAACGGCAGGATCAGCCTTACGCCGGCCTTATCGCCGATCGCCTGCATCGGATCGGCGTACCCCTTTCGCAGTGCCTTCTTGACGAACGAGTCCGGCTCCTTGGCGCGGGCGCTCACCTCGACGGTGCGCAGGCCGGCGGCGTCGAGACGGGCTCGCACCAGCTCGCCGAGCCGCGCCGCCAGTCGCTCATAGGTTGGGTAGACCTCGAGGTACTCCGATCGCAGATCCTCGTACCCGCTCACCCGTCGACCTTCGAGACGTCGTCCGCGATGATGATCCGGGACGGGGCGTCGGCGGTCGCCTCCTCGACCGTGACCCGCTGCTCGATCTCCTCGGGTGATCCGGCGATCGTCAGGCGATGTGCGGTGATGATCCGCGTGCGCTTGAGCTGGTTCTTGATCAGGCCGATGTCCTTGTCGAACGCGGCCGTGGGCACTCCGCGCTCGGTCAGCGTCTGGTCATAACCAGCCTTATGCTCGTCCCGGAGGAACTGCTCGGAGAACTCCGGTGCCGAGATCGTCGTTGCCGGGGCCAGCAGCGCCGCGGTCAGCGCGCGCCGATACTCGATCTTGTGCTCGGGATCGTCGAGCGTGTCGAAGTAGGCCGTCGCGGCGTCGTAGAACTCACGGGTCTGCCGGTCCGGGGCCGTGGCGAAGCCGCAGCCCAGGAACTTCAACAGCCAGAAATCGGCGAGGTCCGCGCCGAGGCCCGCGCCGCGTTGGTCGTCGCTGGCAAGCCCCTCGAGATCGAGCGGGCCGCCGCCGCTCGTGCGGAACAGCGCCGCCTTAAAGACGCGGGTGTCGTCGGTCAGCGTCAGGTCGCCGAGGATCGTCGCGGAAAAGGTATGGCGACCGTCGTCGGTGGTGATCGGATGCATCTGCATCGCCTCGTGATGCTGGAGCTTCAGCACCCCCACGCAGGGCTCGTCCACGAGGCGGCCGGTCAGGACCGTCAGCAGCCCGGGGTTGTTGACCCGGTTCTGGGCGTTGTAGAGAGCGCGAGCCATCTCCTTCGAGGCGTCGACCAGCGTCGTGGCCTCGGCGATCATTCCGGCGATCAGGGGGGGCAGCTGGGTGACGGGCCCGGGCAACGGAACGATCTCGAACGATCGCTCGAGCAGCGACGCGTTGATCCGCTCTCCGAAGAAGTTGCGCCGGGTGGAATCCAGGTCGGGGATCGCGGCGTCGGAAAACGTGATCGCATGGTCAGCCGACAGGGAGCGGTCGCGCTTGGGCACCTGATGCACCACGACCTCGGAGATAGCCAGGTTGCGCAGGTTGATCGCCATCCTCGCGACAGTAGCTCGTGAGGCTGACGGGTTGGCCCTCGCTGAGCGCGCGGCGTCGGTCGAGGGCCCACGCCTCACCCGTCATTTGCGCTGTTGACGGGCCACGAAGAGCTGCTCAAGGCCGCAGGCGCCGGGGTGATCATGCCGGCGCGGAGCTGGGGGAGGAACTCCGCGCCGCGCTCGACGGGCAGACGGTCGAGAACTACGTCGCCGGCGAGCCTATCGAGAGCCATCTTGACGGGGTCAGCATCAAGGCGTGTCCAGGATTGGCCGGTACGGTTAGTCGAGGTGGTCGACGACGACGAGCCCTGCGCCGTGGCGCTCGAGATGAGCGCCGAGGTGGACGTTTGAGTGGTCGTACAACGCGCCGACGCTCTTCGACGCCGACCACTTGGCATCGCTGGCGCTCAACGAAAGCTCCGACGCGCCGATCCTCCACGACTTCGACTCGCTGGTCCGATCCACGTGCGTTTCACCGCGCGCTACGACGAGCATGGATGGCACGACATCGAGTTCGACGAGGTCGCCCTCGCGTCTGAATAGCACGATCGACGGTCGAGCCGGCTCACCGTGGCTGAGGCGCTGAGGTACGAGTTGGAGGAGCCAGACGAAGGTTAGGTCCCGCGACCGGGTCCGTTAGGTCGGGCGCTCAGGCGTCGATCCCGGCGACGACGTCGCCGGCGAGGACGGCGGCGGACGCACAGACGACTCCGTGGTCGCCAAACCGTGCAAGGACGCGAGGGGAGTCGCCGCAGCCGGCGACATGCTCCCCCTGCCACCGCGACCTATCTCGGCGGCTCACTCGACCTTTCTCCGCGACGTCGGACGCGCCCTGCCGGTCCCAGTGCGCCGATTCCCGGAAGCGCTACCGGAGGAGCCGGTCCTTGCGCCTGCGGCCACCGCCGGCGGGCCGTCGCCGCGTGACCAACGGCGGCAGCGGTGTCACGCGCTCGCGACGCACGCTCCCGTCTGCGGGGAGCGTCGTCAGACAGCGAAGGCACCGGGCGTCGCCGGCGCTGTCGGGCCGCCCGGGACGGTGACCGACGACTGTGCAGATCACATCCCTTATCTTCAGGCCGGCAGGGTCCCTGGAGATGAGTGGGTTCGCTCCGTAGAGCAATCTGGGTGGTCTGGTCGTCGACATGAATTGTCGCACGACGGCTGTTTGTCTGGTCTTGGCGTGCATGGCAGCGGTTAGAGAGTCGGTGTCACGAGCAGGAAGGCGCTCGTCGAGCGTCGTAGGCGCTCGCCTTCGAGTATCCACGGCACGAGGCCGTGCGTGGTTTTTCTCCAGACGCGTCGGCGGAGCGGGTCAGGAGAATCGAGCACTTCGGCCACATGTCCTGAGACGAACGCGTCCCACGACTTGATCGTGCCGACCCGCCACAGCATTCCGCGCCTGTCCGCAGCCACTGCGCCGAGAGTCCCGAACGAGGCCGTCCGGACGGTGATCGCCGCGATCGACACCTCATACAGACGCGCGAGCGATCGCAGCCGCTGGATCGTCAGACGAGCGGCGAGGTCCTCACGAATCAGCTCCGCGGGCATAAGCAACGCCGCCGCGAACCGATCGCAGAAGCGCTCCTCGTTCTCGACGCTCCGTCCGGCCGCGCGCAGATAGGCGTGACCGAGCTCATGCGCGATCGTGAACGCCGGCGCAGGGACAGGCGCATGCCCGACTTCAAGGGTGCCGTCGGGACGAGCGTCGAGCAGCCCGGCAAATGGAAGGTCCGGCCGCTCGCGGATCGCTGCAACGTTCAGCCTGCCTGCAACCGAGCACAGATCAGTCGGCCGAGTGGAGATCCCATCGAGTAGCTCCGCGCAGACCTCCTCGATCTCGGCGTCGGTCATCCGGTCCAGCCGGCCCGTAGGGCGCCGCCCCGGCGTCGTCGGTCGCTCCGCGATCACCAGAACCTAGCCAACCGGGCGACCTCAGCCCGAGCTTCGTCCACGATCGTCTTCCAGTGCGGGAAAGCGGCGCGCCTACGGAACGCGACCGCGGCCTCGTAACGGCCTGAGTCCTCGCGCTCCTCATGGCGCTTGACGGCACGAACCTGAACCGACAGCGGTTCGCTTTCGAGCAGCTGAGCGATCGACGCGTCCTGATCACGGGTCGGCAGCCGTCCCTGCATGCGCATGACCATGATCTCGGAGCGGGCTGATCGTTCGTACTCACCCAGCCGCGCGAAGACGTCGGCCGCGGCCATGAGATCGGCGACCGCGTCCTGCGGCGACGAGTCATCGAGTCGGCCGCGTCCGTGGAGCCCGCGTCCGCGAATCTCATGATCGGGCTGGTCCGCAGCGAACGACTCGATCACCTCTGTGTACAACGACCGCGCACCGATCAAGTCGCCGGTTGCTGCCGCCAGGTCGGCGCGGACGAGCTGAAGATCCTGGAAGTCCTTGTTCTTGGGATCGGTGAGGCGCGGTTCGGCCTCGCCGATCGCCTGTTCACACCCGGCGACATCCCCGGCCACGAGATGGGTTCGCGCGAGCAGGCCGTACGCATCCCCAATCTCGGGCTCGTTCCGGAGGTCCGTGAACCGCGCAATCGCGTTGGTCAGATGATCGACGCTCTGTGTCAGCAACAACGCGCGCTGATCGTCGCCCTCGGCCGTCTCGGCTTCGAGGCGGCACATCCGGCCAAGGCATTTGTGGCAGAACGCTACCGTCCGGACGTCGCCGATACTCTCGGCGAGCTCCAGACTTCGGTCGCCGTCAAGACGGGCAGCTGCGACTTCGTCCAGACGCTGGAGCACCCACGAACGACCGCAGATCAAGGCGATCGACTCCGCTTGCACGATCTCGTTCGAACGCGTCGCAATCTTGGCCGCGTCGATCGAGCGCTTCGCGACCTCGTAGACCTGCTTGCGACTGCACCGAGCTTTCAGCTCCTTGTCGATGACGTGGAACACTAACGCGACGGCCTCCGGATCGCTGTTCCCGACCAGTTCAGACAGCCTGACGATCACGTCGACGGCGCCGGCCGTCTGAGGGGCGTAGCGATGCTCGCGAACCCAGGCGAGTGCCGCCCGCAGTGCGCCGGAGAGCACGGACCCCGGCTCGGCCGGCGAAAGCGGCGCGATCAGATCGCCGATGGTCCACATTCCGTCGTCACAGCCGACGACATCGGCCGCCAGCATTCTCGAAAGCTGCTCCGGGACGGCGGCGGCGTTGCTCCCGACGGCTCCCGCGAGCACCGTCGCCGGCACCGGCATCGCGACCTCGTCGAGCACGAACACCATGGCGAGCTCGGCAGCGCTCATGTCTGGATTCGCCGCGGGCGCCATAAATGCAACGCCGCGATCGCGGGCTTCGCCGATCATCTCGCGGACTCCGTGCCGGACCCGCTTCTTCGCCTGTCCAAGGAAGCGGTTCACGAGCCGGTCGACGAGGGCGTCGCCTCCGTCGCCGCATAGCGCGACCGCCTGATCCATGATGTGGCAGTCGACGAAGTCATCGGGCAGGTTCTCAGTGCGGATCCGTGCCGTCGCGTCGAACGCAGCGTCGCCCAGCGGCTTGGCGAAGTCGCGCAGATCGCTCGACGCGCCGTTGAGCATCCTTGCGAACCGGTCGCGGTCCCCCCCTGCGCCGTCATGGAGCTTGACCAGGTTGATCAGCTTCTTCACCGCGCCGCTCTTCTCGCCGTACACGAGATGGCACGTGGCGACCTGCGAGCCGGCGACATCCGCGAGGAAGCCCCTGAGATCGGCGGCGGTCGGCGTGACCTTGGCTTCGAAGACCTCATCGGGCGGCTCCGTCGAGATATCCCACTTCTCGGTCTTGCCTTCGCCTAGGACCACGGGCTCAACTGTGATCGCGAAACGAAGATGCGGCGCCTCCAGTTGGTGCTTGATTAGCCTCAGCGCCAGATGGACCGCGACGCGCACCTGATAATCGACGCCGTGCAGGGTCCCGACGCCGCCACGGTCGCTCAGATCGAGCTGCTCGTGCTGTCCTTCTGGTTCCTGATGGGCGTCCGCCATCCCACAACTCTAGCCCGGCACCCGGGCGTGACCGCCTCGCCGCGGGGTCGATCCTGCTGCCCGGCGCCGACCCGCCGCGATCAGCGCCGGAGCCGCGGGTGTGCCTCGATCATGGCCGCGATCGCCGTACCCATCACATAGTCCCTCAGTGCTAGGTCGCGGTCGATCGCGTCGGGCACGAGCGTGGCTAATGGAGTCAGCGCCATCGGCGGACGGCGCTGGTCGAGCCATGTGAGCGCCCAGCGAACGCTAGCCGACTGCTCCAGGTAATCCACATCGGCGATGTGCACGCCGTCGAGGCTGACCGGGATCAGCGGGTGGACTGGGAACTCCCATGTGGCCGTCGCCGATCGTCGTCCGCCCACCTGCAGCTTCGCGCCCACGCCGTGCTCCTGAAGCCAGTCTCGGACATCGCGAACCTCGTCTTCGGTGGCAAGATGGGTGCCTCCGTTGGCGAGCCGGTGCATCAGCGGTTGGGCGTTGGCGCGCCCGATCCGAGTCAAGTCGGGGATCTCAGCCTCGACCACGCGGATAGTCAGCGATGGGGCGACAGCCCGCATACTTGAAGAGTAGTCCCAGCACGATAGATCTCCAGCCGAGGCCTCGCAGTCGTCGTCGTGGCTATTCGATGCGCTCGAACCGGGCTCGGCTGCGCCCGTCGACCGCGACGGTCTCAAGGAACATGTTCATCGGCCTGATCCGCAAGGTAGGCGGATACGGCGACGGCGGCAGCGACCGATAGACGACGAACGCCTCTTCGGTCTCGGTGTGGTGGGCGACGCCCAAGACCTCGTAGAAGCCGCCCTTGTAGTGCTGGTAGCGACCGGGCGTAAGCTCCCGGGCGACGGACGTCCCGTCGGTGATCGACGTCAGTAGTGCGGTCATCGCAGGCTCCCTATGTCGGAGAAATAGCAACCCAGGATCGCGCCAGCGTCGGACGGAACGCGACAGCCCAGCTCGGCGCAAGATCCGGATATCGCTGACCGCATTAGGACGGCCTCGGCGCGTACCTCGCCCCTACCTTTCAGGTGCGAAACGGTAGATCGGGGCCCAGCAGCTATCGACCATTTCGCGTTGTCCAGACACTTCTGAGGCTGCGGGACGCGTTTGCTCTCCATCTCCGCGCCGGACGCCCGCCTCCTCAGCGAGCAGCAGCTTCTCCGGCCACGTCAACCCCCCCGCGCAGCCCGCTTGGATTTTGAGATGCGGCGTGCGCGGACTGCTCGACCAAACCTTCAGTCACAGAACCCGGAGCGCAACGAGTCCGAAGTCGACCCGGACTCGTCCTCTCTTAGCTCCTCGTCGGCAGAGCTTACGACTGCATGGCCCGCGGGCAGCAGCCGGTGCACCCTGTCATTGCTCCTGGACTCGCCATCGACTACTCCGACAGCGCCGCGGTGGGCGATCGCTTATGTGGTGAGCGGACCGTCGGCACCGCGTAATTTGGTTTGGCGACGACGCATTCACCTGCCGCACGAGGGCCGCCGGATAGTCGAGCGCACGAGAGGCGCTCCGCGCGACATCGCGGACACTGTGGGCGCCCGCACTCGCCGGACTCCAGATCGCGAGCGCTCGATGCCATGCTCGGGCTGCAGCCCACGCCGAGGCGTGGGCTGCAGCCCACGCCTCGGTGCGCCCGCTGCAACATCCGCTGAAGGTCACGGTTGGGCCGGCGCCGGGCGTGTCGGGCTCACTGCTCGCTACGGCTCGGCAGGTTCCTCAAAGCTGTCTCGGCGTCGCGGGTAGGAAGCCGTATTGGCGCTGCCGCCGAACGCGGCGGTGAACGCGGCTGCGCGTTCGGTCGCCGGTCGGGCGTGGAGGTATCGGCTGGTGGTCGTCAGCTGCGAATGGCCCATGGCGTCCTTGATGCTCACGAGGTCGACGCCGCCGGCGACGAGGAGCGATCCGAAGGTATGGCGGAGGTCGTGCCAGCGGAGCGGGCGCAGGCCGGCGGCATCGCGCGCCCGCTTGTAGCGACGGCGCAGGGCCGAGCCGTCAAGCGGCCGGCCGAGGGCGTTGCAGAAGACGTAGTCGTCGGCGGAGACGAAATCCTGGCGCTGGGAGAGCCGATCGAGTGCGGCCGCGGCCTGGTCAGCCATCGGCACGCGCCGGACGTGTCCCGTCTTGGTCGTCCCCTCCACGCCGGAGGACAGCGATCGGCTGACGGTGAGGGCCGAGCCGGTCCAGTCGACGTCCCGCCAGCGCAGCGCCAGGAGCTCTCCGAGGCGGAGCCCGGAGTAGGCGGCGACGCGGATCGCCTCGCCGTCGCGGTAGTCCTCGAAGTGCTCGAGCTCGCCGCGGGCCAACACGGCGGGACGGTGGAACCCGGCCTGCAGCGAGCGGGCGATGGCCTCGATCTCCTCGGGCGAGTAGAACAGCAGCACCCCGGGCTCGGGTACGCGCCGGCGGTCGGTGCCGAGCGCGGGATTCGTCGGGAGGGAGTACGTCGTCGGCTTCATCCCGTAGTTGAACGACGCGCAGACGATCTCGCGCGCGCGGTTCACGCTGCGGGCCGACACGCCGGTGGCGGCGACCGTTCGCATGAGTGCCTCGACGTCGGCCGGGGTGATCTTCGCCGCCGGCTTGTCGCCGAGCGCGGCCATGATTAGGCCCGCGCACCTGCCGCTGCCGCGCTTGTGCGGCGCCCCCGGCTCGGCCAGGTCGGATTGGTGTGATCGGATCGTCGAGGGCTTGGCGCCGCGGACGTTCTCCAGCCACTCCAGGTAGCCGTGCGCGAGCTCGCGGAACGTGACGCCGCGCGTGCGGCGCTCGCGTTCGACGCGCTCGGTCTCGTGGAAGTCCTTCACGTAGGTGCGGACGAACCCGGCCGCGACCACGTGCGCGCGCCGTTCGTCGAGATACCCGTCGGGCACGCGGCCGCGCCGCGGCTTCCATCCGCCGGCGCCGCCCCGGGTCAGCCATGCCCGTCCCGATGCGCTTCTTCACCTGGTGGCCGGCATAGCGGAACTTCGCCTCGAAGTGCACCTCGCCGCGCCGTTCGACGACGATCAGATGCGCGGTTGGAACGGGGTCTGTCGAGGGCATCGGACGGAGGCTCAAATCGGTGGAGTACCACTAGAGTACCACTCGATCTGGAGTACCACTTTGGGTACCAAACTCACCAAAAAGAACTCCAAAGCGGGCCTTTTGTGGCCGGAAATCTCGCCCAATTTGCGGGAACTAGAGTAACCTTTTGTAACTCATAACCCGAAGGTCGCGGGTTAGAACGCCCCGCAACCGAGGCCAACCAGGCCTAGGACGGAAAGGCCCTGCAAGCCGGCGGACCGATCTCGAGGTCACCGCAGGATGACCTTTGTCGTTTAGTGGCGATGGTGCCTACGGGCTTGGTCAAACATTGTCAACGGCCAGCGCAGCGCCTTCTACTACCGGGACGGAAGCATTTCCTCCCACCCCGGCTATCGCGGCCAACACGGTGCAGGGCCACATCAAGCCGCAGACCCCGGAGTCAGCTCAGTCGGCTCGGTCGCGGCCAGGAGGCGTCGCCATCAGGACGAGCGCTTCGAGGAGCTCCATCGGTGCGCTCGGGCTCTCAAGCCTGCGACGGGCGTCTCCAACGACAATCGAGCTACGGGCGACGGAAATCGGTGGGAGCCGACGATCGCCGACGGCGAAATCGGGTCGGCGTGAGCGAGAGTGCCGTTGCAACCGACGGTGCCATGACCGCGATCCGGCTTGTAGAGCGATACCCCCGATTGATGCAGGCGTCCGACAGCCGCGACTCGTTCAACCGGCTGCGGCTAGGGGTCGAGCCGAAAGTTCGCGCATATGCTCGGCGGCCGGGTTGGCTTCAGGACAGCGGTCGAATACGGCGCGTGTAGGGAATCGGATGGCAGCGGCTGCTGCGTCTTGAAATGGTTGGGTCGGCTGAGCGAGAGATACCGGGGACGGCGAGCCAAGCGATCGAGTCGATATCCAAGGCGCAAGACTCCGGCAGATCCTGAAGGAGGCATTAGCGAACCCCCTTTGAGCCGTCGTCGCACCACATCGTCTGGACGGCGGCGCCGCTGCAGCTCTGATCACCCGACGATGGCTTGTCTGTGGAGCCGGCTCCGCCCGTCGTGCGTGATGGACGCAAAAGAATTCCCCCGCTGTAACCGGGCGGTGATATACCGTCCACTGTCAAGACCCGCTACGGAAAGCGGGCGCGGTGTGCGCGATGGGACCAAAGTGGGCCGGATCGTTTACGGTGAGCACAGTTCGCTGCGCTCACCGGCTTCTGGCGGGGCAGCCCGCCTGGCGGACAGCTCCCTTTCAGCGAGAACCCCGAACCCAACTGTTGTGTCAACGGCCGGGAGGCCACGCCATGGGATACTGTTTCACGACGCGCCGGCCTATCGTCGACGGAGTGTCGGAGGTGGCACGCTCCCCCTGGACCGATGACTGTTCGGGCGGTAAGCGCCGGCGGCGAAGTTCGCGAGGATCCCGTCTCACACTTCGCGCGAGCCGCAAACGGGCCTGCGCACGGCCCGCGCTCGCGTTGACGCTGGGGGTGATCGCCTCGTTGCTGTGCGCGAGCGCGGGAAGCGCCGCGACCGTGCGGCTGCACACGGCGTTCCCCTCGGCGCTCGCACCGTCCCAGCAGGCGGTGCTGACAGCCGCCGACGGTGGCCCAGGCGACCAGTTCGGTGGGAACTTGGAAGCGGCGGCCATCGACGGCAACACGGTGGTCGTCGGCGCAATGGGAAAGAACTTCAACACCGGCGCGGCGTACGTATTCGTCCGTTCCGGTTCGACCTGGAGCCAGCAGGCTGAGTTGACGGCGTCCGACGGCTCGTTCGGAGACAACTTCGGCTTCGCAGTGGGGATCTCCGGATCGACGATAGTGGTCGGCGAGCCATCGCAGAATGGCGGCACCGGCGCCGTGTACGTGTTCGTGCGCTCAGGCGCAGTCTGGACCCAGCAGGCGGAGGTGCATGCGTCCGATGCTCAATTTGGCTCGGGCTTCGGCCGTGCTCTGGCGATCGACGGCGCCACGTTGATCGCCGGCGCGGACGGCGCCAACGAGGCGTATATCTTCACGCGCTCCGGTACGACATGGTCACAGCGGAGCCGAATGAGTTCCTCGGACGGCGACGGATTCGGCTGGTCAGTCGCCCTATCCGGCTCCATGGCGGTGGTCGGGGCTCCGTCGACGAATTCGGGCACGGGCGCGGCCTACGTGTTCAACCGTCTGAACAACGGAACCTGGTATCAGAACGCGGAGCTCACCGGTTCCGACGGGAGCCCCGGCGGCCAGTTCGGCTACTCGTGCGGCATCACTGGCTCAACCGCCGTAGTCGGCGCGGTGTTCCAAAACGGCTCTGGCGAGGCCTACGTGTTCAGTGGCACCAGAGCCGGATGGTCGCAGCGGGCGGAGCTGACAGCCTCCGACGCTGCTCCGTCGGACAACTTCGGCACGTCGGCTGCGATCGTCGGCTCGCCGGGGCATGCAACCGTGGTGATCGGTGCGAACGGCAAGAACTCGAATGTCGGCGCGGCCTACATCTTCACCAGCGCGGGCATGACCTGGGGCCAACACGCGAAGCTCACCGCTTCCGATGGAGTCGCGAACGATGTCTTTGGCACTGGCGTCGCGATCTCGGGCACGACTGCCGTCGTGAGCGCACCAGGAAGAAATTCGAGCACCGGCGCGGCGTACATCTTCACCAACGCATAGCGACGCCCTCTCAGCGCGACGGAATCTCCCGCGTGACCACCCCGCTGTCATCTGGCGCGGTGGGTGCGCCCGCCGGTACGCGCCCGCACATAGCCCCACGGACGCACGCCGGGCTCGCTCGGGACGAGCACTGAACGACATCAGCAAACCGTTAATGGCGGCCGAGCTGCCGGAGGGGATTGAACCTCTCCACCCCTACTCGCGGGTGAGGCGCACGCAGGGCACGTCGCCCCGCTAGGCCTCCGCGCGACGGGATCGCGTCGGCCGGGAGGACGGCCTCATGGGCGGATGCGCTGGAAGCTCATCATCGAGCGAGGCAGCATCTCTACGCACCGCGCACACGACGTTTTCGTAGATGCCGATGCCGTCGTCGGTCGGCCTCGCGCTACCGTCAGTCGAGGAGGGCGCCGGGATTCAGCAGACCGCGAGGGTCGGCTGCGTTCTTCGCGGCGCGGAGTGCCGCGGCGAAGACGTCGGGGCGCTGCTGGTCGTACCAGGGGCGGTGGTCGCGGCCGACCGCGTGGTGGTGGGTGATGGTGCCGCCGGAGGTGATGATCGCGTCGCTCACGGCCGTCTTCATCTCATGCCATTGCGCGATCTCGTCACCTCGTCGGGCGGGGGCGATCACGGTGTAATACGGCGCGGGGCCGTCCGGGTAGACGTGCGTGAATCGACACGTGACGCGACACGGCTCGCCCAAGGCTTCACGGGCGGCCCCGGTGACGGCGTGATGGAACGCGGGGAAGCGTTCCCAGGTGATCGCTGTCTCGAACGTGTCGGCGAGGACACTGCACTGGAGCAGCACGTCGCGTAGGTAGGGCAGAGCGATAAACGCCTCCCGCCAGGCCGCGAGGTCCCCGGACCGGCCAGGCGTCGCGGGCTGTGCGGTGCCGCCGTGGTCGCGGCAGAGCTCGAGCGCGCGATGGAGGAGCGTGTCGACGTTGTGGTCGGTGGACTCGAAGCCGAGCGCGAGCATCGCGTGGCGGCCGTCTCCGGCTCCGGCCTGCGCGGCCTCGAGCGCGTCGATGAGCCGACAGTTCGCCGGGTGCAGCCCGGATTGGGAGATCGCGCGGACCGCCTCCGCCCCGCGGAGAAAGGTGTCGAATTGGACGGCTCGTGCGGCACGGTGGGTCGGCTTCGGTTGTACGCGGGCCCACGCTTCGGTGATGACTCCGAGAATGCCCTCGCTGCCGATCAGCATCCGGTCGGGCGACGGGCCCGCGCCGCTGCCGGGCAATCGGCGCGACTGCCATGCGCCGGCGGGTGTGATCGCCCGCACCGACTCGACGAGGTCGTCGATGTGCGTGTGGAGCGTGGCGAAATGGCCGCCTGCGCGAGTCGCGATCCAGCCGCCGAACGTCGAGAGTTCGAAGGATTGGGGAAAGAAGCGCAGCGTCATCCCGTGCTCGGAGAGCTGCTGCTCGACTCGGGGTCCGGACGCACCGGCTTGGATGCGGGCGGCGCGCGAGATGTCGTCCACGTCGAGCACGCGATCGAGGGCTGAGAGGTCGAGCGAGATCACCCCGTCAAAGCGATCGGGCACCGCGGGCTCAACGCCGCCGCACACGCTGGTTCCCCCTCCATAGGGGATGACCGCGGCGTTCGCGTCGGCGGCCCACTCGAGCACACGCTCAACGTCCGCCTCGGTGCGCGGGTGTGCGACGGCGTCTGGGACGTGGTCGAACCGCCCCCGAAACGCCCGGATGGTGTCCAGGTAGGAGCGCCCGTACGCGTGGCGGGCCCGATCGCGCTTGTCGATCGAGAAGGGCGTTTCGATCCGCGAGGCGGGCAGCTCGATCGCCTCGAGCGGGACGGGCTGCTCGATCTCGGTCGATTCGAAGCCCAGCTGCCCGACCACGACGGGCGCGACGGTCGCAGCGTCGGGTCGCGCGTCGGCGAACCCCCAACCCCACCAGCTCAGCTCACGCGTCATCGGGTGGGGCTCACGGGGTCGGTCGGTTCGCTCGATGGGTGTGGTTCGGCGTCGGCGTGTGGCCCGGGTCGCCTCCCGGGCGAAACGGCGTGGACGTGCTTGGTACGCACGTGGTGCACGCGGTAGTGCGACGGGGTGTTGAACACGAGCTCGATCGGCGCCCAGAGCTTGCCGGACTCCTCGGTGTGGACGAGGACTGGAACACGAGATTCGCAGACATCGTCGCCAGGTGGCATGGCGAGGACAGCGATCGGCAGCCAGCTCTACTGGCGGAACTCGGGTCGGGGGGTGAATCTGGGCACCTGGCGCCTCTTAACGGCCGTGGAGCCCTCATGCGACGACGATCACATCAGCCGCTTTGTCCTATCGACACCCCCCAAACCCGAGCTTCTTTGGGTCCTGCGGTTTGGTGCGGAAATAGGCCGTCTAACAAGCTTGCTCTTAGACGCCAATTTGGCGGCGCAGCAGTACTCGGGGAATGTGGCTGCAGAAAGCGCTGTGCGTCGTGTGTCTGGTTGCCGCCATTCGGGTCCTGATGATCGACGGTCTGCGGTCACCCACGGAGCGATCGCGCGGTGAGCACTCAGTTGTGTGCTCGTGAGCGTGCTCAGTGGAACAGGACTCGGATCCCAACCTGCTCGAGCGCACGCACCCACGCCGGCACGAGATCGGCAGAGGTCCTTGTGAACCCGCACCGGATCCGTCGGAGCTCGATCGTCGCGGTGGACTCGGCGACCCCGTTGCGACTCAGCACATGAAGGTGCAGAGGAGGCGGCGTCGCCCCAGGATGGGGCCCCTCGCGTGAGCTACTCGCCGGCTAGGATCGGCACCGTGGCCAGCCGGCTGATGGCAATCGTCGGTGCCAGTGCGGCTAGCGCGGCGACGATCGTGCCGGCGGCTGCGGCGAGGGCCGCCACGGCGATCAGTTGATGGGGGAGGGCGTGGGCGAAGGTTGAGGCTGCGAAGACGCCAAGGGCGGCGCCGGCCAGTGAGCCGGCGAGCCCGAGCCCGAGCGCCTCTGTGACCACAAGTCGCGCGAGTGTGCCGTCGGACCATCCGGTGGCCTGGAGGGTGGCGATCTCCGCGGCGCGTTCGCGCTGGTTGAGATAGAGGACATCGGCGATCCCGGCGGCGGCCAGGATCACGATCACCGCCACGGCGGCGGCGTCGGCGCCGCGGACCGACAGGCTGATCGCTGAGCCGAGCAACGATCCGGTCAGCGTGTTGTGAAAGATGATCGTGATCGCCATCAGGACCGTGAGGGCGCCGACGCCGAGCGCGAGGCTGGCGGCGGCGAGGAGACTGCGGCCGGGGGCACGGACGATGTTGACCAGCGCGAGCTGCCCTACGCTGCGGACCTGCCAGCCGCGCCCGACGTGCAGGACGGGTGGACGCAGCGCCGCCGTCGGCGACATCCGGGCCGCGCGTGCCGCCGCGGGGAGGGCGGCCACGATGGCCAGGAGCACGGCGGCGGGAATCGCCAACAGTGCGTGGGCCGCAGAGGCGTGAAAGCCGGCGGCGCTCGAGATCGGGACCGCGATCACGGCGCCGGCGATCCCGGCGGCGAGCCCGAGCAGCGCCTGCTCGCCGACGATCAGCCTGAACAGGTCACGGTCGCTCCACCCGAGGCTGGCCAACACGCCGTACTGCACGCGCCGGGCCTGGACGCCGGCTGCCGCCGCGTTGTAGACGAACGCCGCGCAGACGACGAGGATGAGCACGAACAGGACGACGCTCTGCTTGTCCAGCACCGAGAGGATCGCTGCGGCCACGCCTTTGTGCACCCAGCCCTCGGTGAGCTGCAGCGCCGGCGTGCCGGCGGTGGCCGGGAGATCGACGCGGACAGGCGTCGGCGAGGAACCGGCGGTGACATCGACCTGCAGATGCGTGGCCTGTTCGATGCGCTGAGCGACGACGCGGATGCGCTCGCGACTCAGTGCATCGTCGCCGCGGACACCGACGACGCGCACGCGGATGACGCTGATCGGCGCGTGGCGGTTGGAGTTGGGGAACGCTGTGGGGTTTGTGAATGCGGGGATCGATTGCAGGTCGGTCAACAACAGCGGTGGCGTCTGCAGATAGCCGGCCAGGTTGCCGTCGGGCAGCAGGTCCTCGCCGTGGAGCAGGGCCCGCGTGCGCGTGTCGGCGGGGGCGGCGACCGGTGGGTTGTAAGTCTCCTGCGGAAGTCGGCTGAGGGGGCTGAAGCCCGGCAGCTTGGTCGGGTCGAAGGTCCCGACCGCACGTAGGGTTGGCAGCTGGATCAAGGACACCTGCTCGCCGACGCCGACGTGGGGATGCAGCGGGCGAAAGGCCGTGAGCGCGGAATCGATCGGAGGGTCGACGACCCCGGTGGCCATGTAGTCCGAGCGCCACACCGAGAGAGGATTGGCGACCGGGACCGGGGCCACCGCCCGCGGGCCGAGCCGCCGGTAGGTCGTCGGCCCGCTCGTCCAGTAGTTCTGGATCGGGGTCACCTGCTGGGAGCTGATCGCGCTCAGAAGCGCCCGGTAGGCCTCCGGCAGCCCGACCGTGCGGCGCAGCACCACGTGCCCGGGCCCGGCGTGGTCGATCGAGGCGTCGACCTGCGCCAGGGTGCTGTCGTGGAGCATGGCGCGCGCCGCGGTGGCTGGCAGGGCGCGGACGGTGATCTTGTCCTGATCGTCCATGTAGGGGCGGGTCGAGACGATCACCGGCACGTCGATCCGGGTTGTGCCGTACACACTGTGCGGTTGTGGAGTGTCGCTGGCGCGCAGGTAGCGGCCGGTGACAATCGTGCGCGAGACGCCGTCCAGCGCCGCTTCCGCGCTCGGATCGACCGCCGCGAGCAGAAACGGAAACGGGAAGCGGATGAAGAATCCGAGCTGATGGGTGACAAACCCGCTCCCGCTCCAGCCGATCCCGTCAAAGCCCGTCGCGCTTGACCAGCAGAACGCGATGCCACGCTCGGACTGGTCAAACGGGCTCGCGGCGGTCCCGTCCGCGTGGACCGTGCGGGGACACACCGCCGCGCTGTGCCCCGAGCCGGTGTCCTCGACGTCGGCGAAATACGGCAACGGACTGCTGGGCGAGCTGAGCGCGTGCCGGGTGCCGTACACGTAGCCGCTCTCGTCGACCATCTGCACGAGACCGCGATCGGTTGAGCGCGTCACGCGGACTGCGAACAGCTGGCGGGGGGCGCCGGTCAGATCATGGGTGAGGTTGACCGTGATCGACACGGGCTGCAGGACGTAGCCGATCATCGCGATCGGCGCCGCGATCTGGACACCGGGCAAGCCCGCGATCGTGTGGTTCTGGGCGAGGGTGATTCCGCCGAAGATCCCCGACAGGTAGTTGTCGCGCACGAGCCCCTGAGAGCGCTCGATCGGGGTCTCCGTCCCCCGCGGCCGCACCAGGATGTCGTACGCGGCCCGGAAGTTGCGCGCCACTGTGCCACGCACCACGAGTTGCTGGGTGTGGGAGGTACCGGAGAACACCGCGAACGCCGCGGTCGCGATGGCGACCGCGGTCAGCAACGCCAGGCTGCGACCGCGGCGGTGCCGGACCTCCTCTAGGATCATGCGCCCCATCAGCCCGGCGGAGCGGACGTGGTGAGGCCGGCCAGCGCCGCCCTGGGGTCCGAGCACGTGGCGACGTCGATGTCTCCGACAATGCGGCCGTCGCGCAAGGCGAGGACGCGGTCACAGCGCGCGGCGACGCCGACGTCATGGGTGGCGATCACCACCGACACGCCGCTGCGTGCCCGGAGCTCGAGCAGCAGTGCGACGATCTCGCCTCCGGTGGCCGAATCGAGATTTCCCGTCGGCTCGTCGGCGAGCAGCAGCTGCGGCGCGTTGATCAGCGCGCGGGCGATCGCGACGCGTTGCTGCTCGCCGCCCGACAGCCGTGAGGGCAGCGAGCGCTCGCGGCCGCCCAACCCGACTGAGTCGAGGAGCTCTCGCGCTCGTTCGCGTTTGTCGAATTCGGTCCGGACCGGCAGCACGGGAGCGACCACGTTGTCGATGACGTTGAGCGCCGGCAGCAGGTGAAAGCTCTGAAAGACGAACCCGACCCGCCGGCGGTGCGCAGCCAGCTGGCGGCGCGAGAGGCCGGCGAGGTCCTGCCCGCCGACCACGATCCGGCCCTGATCCGGCGCCTCCAGCGCCGCGATCACGTGCAGGAGCGTCGACTTCCCGGATCCCGATGGCCCGGTGATCGCGACGATCGCTGCGGCCGACACCTCGAGGTCGACGCCGTCGAGGGCAGTGAGCGTGCGGCCCTTTTCGATTGCATAGGACCTATGCACGCCGGTCAGGGTGACCACGGGTGGCTTCACGCGCCGCTCCTCGGGTGTGGTGTACGCATCAATCTCGCCGCGCTCCGGCCCAGCACGTCCCACGTGCCGGCGGGTTTGAGGTGCGGGATGCTGCGGCCGGCGGCACGGGCTTGATCGGCCGAACCACGAGCGTGAGGCCACCTGGCATATGTCGTCCTCGTTCGAGCATGCGTGTTGCGCGCTGCATCTATAGACCGAAGCTTCAGTCAAAACTCATCGAACTTCGGCGGGACAAAGGACTCGTACGCAGGATGCGAGACTCGACGGGACGGCGCGAGGTCGCGCGACCGGTGACCCCCCCTGACAGCTTAAGGTGGCTGACGCAACCACCTGATCATGAGCACGTCGATGGCCGCTTGGCCGTCCTGTGCACGATTGCCGCCTCTCCGTATCCGACCCGTCAGCGCGACACGAGCTCGAGTGACCGCCCGCTCGCGGCCGGCCCCGCAAGCGCGATCAACCCGGCGATGAGGCCGGTGACGCCGATCATCGCGAAGCCGAACAGAAACGAGACGCTCGCCACCACCGACGGCAACACGAGGCCGCCGAGCGCCCCGCCGCCGTGCCCGATCCCGTCGCACAGGGCAAAGCCGCTCGTCCGCGCCCGCGTGGGGAAGCTCTCGGCCGTGTAGGTGTAGCCGGCCTGGAGGAACATGCCGAGGGCGGCCGAGGCCACGAACGCTCCGATGATGATGATCGCCTCGCTTGCCGCGCTGGCGACGAGCAGCATCCCGGCCAACCAGACGATCGTCGAGACCAGCAGCAGCCACTTGCGCTCGTAGCGATCGATGCCAACGATCATGATGGCCGCGCCGACCGGGTAGCCGATCGCGCCGATCGCGAGGTACAGCGTGCTCGCGTGCAGACCCTGCGTCTTGAACAGGTCGGCGGCGTCGCCGAGAAAGCCGTAATTCCCGATGTACCAGAAGAACCACATCGCCAGGAACACGATCACCCGACCGATGTACGGCGGGCGCAGCAGCTCCCTATAGGGGGATCCCCGCCGCGAGTCGACCTCCGAAGGTTCGGGATCGGGGAGCACCTCCCCGCGCGCCTGAGCCCGCCGCTCCATTTCCCCCACGAGCTCGTCAGCCTCCTCGAGTCTCCCATGAAGCGCCAGCCACCGGGGCGATTCGGGGAGTTCGAACCGGACGAGCAGGGCGATGATGGCGATGACGCCGCCGATGATGAACAACCACCGCCAGCCGTTGTGAAGTCCCGGGATGAGCGCCAAGGCGACGAACGGGGTCACCGCTTGGCCGATGATCCCGACGAGGAACGTAGTCACCGAGATGCGTCCGCGCAGACGGGCCGGCGCGAGCTCCCCGATGTACGTTGAGACGAGGTTGAGGTCGGCGCCGACACCCATCCCGGTGACGAAGCGGAAGATGATGAGCACGGTGAGGCTGCCCGCGGCAGCGTCGCCGAAGGAGCCGATCGCGGTGAGCACGATCGTCAGGATGAGCATCCGAAAGCGGCCGAATCGGTCCGCAAGCGCCCCGATGAGCACCGATCCCACCGCATATCCGATCAGGCCGATTGACAGCGCGAGGAAAGTGCTCTCGTGCCCACTGAGACCGAACTGCGTCTGGATCTGCGGGATGGCGAACCCGATGTCGGTGATGTCGTAGAAGGTGAAGAAGTAGCCGGTGCCGATGATCGCGAGGTAGCGCCACGGGAGCGCCCATGAGCTGATCCGGTCCTGCCGAGCGAGGATCTCAGCGGGCGAAGGCGATGCTGACGATTCGGAAGCCGCGGACACCTCCCCGAGCTACCCACACGCAGATGCGGGCAACCGGTGCCCCGCCCACGGGATCCCGCCTCTCGGCCCTCTGGTATCAGCGGTGGGGGACGTCTGCGGCTGACCAACGATGAGGTCGCACGGGCACGCGGACGTGGGATGGATGGTGACACCCCGCGCCCAGGCTCGGCAACCGCGGGCTTGCGGTGCAGTCAGTCCTCGAACCGGAACAGCTCCGCGGTGTGGGTCGACTCGAACAGTCGCCGGACCGCCGGTCGCCCCCGGCGGAGGCGCAGTTCTTGCCCGCGCTCCTGCAGCCGTTCTCGGGCGGTCAAGAGGAGCCGCAAGCCCGTGCTGTCGAGAAATTCCACATCGCTCAGGTCGACCACAACGCGCGCGTTGCCGGCCGTCGCTGCGTCGTCGAGATGGCGCTCGAGCAACGGAGCGGACGCAATGTCAAGGTCTCCGGCGAGCGCGAGAACGACTGTCTCAGCGGCGTGCTTGGGCGTGATCACCAGCCCAGCGGCTGAAGCTTCCGGCTGACCGCTACGGGCTGTGGTCGCGGGTCCGACGGAGGTACACCCGCTTACGGCCCATTCGCCCCGCGGCGGCTGGTCCGAGGGGCAGTCGACCATGGTCATCGGCACCCTCACCCTCGCCTTCGCGATGCAACGAGGACAGTGGTCCAACGCGAGAAACGAAGCGCGGACGGGTACAGACAATCCGCACCTCGGGCACCTCATAGTCGACATCCCGGCACCTCCCGTGTCTCCAACGGTCTCAGCTGAAGTACCGCCGCGCCCATTCGAGGCGACTCGGTCTGGTACGCGTGCGGACGTAGGTGTGCGGACGTCCGAGCCTCAGTAGGCTGAGTCCAGTGCCGACGCGCTTCTGCGCTCAGCGACGACCGAGTATGAGACCTGCTTCGACCCCTAGGCGGATCCCGCCCTTTCGCGTCAACACCCCGTGGGAGCCGGTATGGGCTCGGTGACCGACCTCATCAGCATCGTGGACGCCGACCCGGACCTCGCCGAACTGCTCGACGAGCCCGAGCGCGAACGCGCCAGGCGTCAAGCCCTCACCCGGGTACGCCGGCTCTCCCCGGGTGAGTGGGACGCTGCGAACGCCGCCGAGCCCGACCAGCATCACCGTGGGTTTCTGATCATCGATGGGCTGCTTTCTCGCGAGGTCCATGTGCTTGGGCGCGAGTGCGTCGAGCTGCTCGGACCGGGGGATGTCCTCCGTCCGTGGCGGTGGGATCCGGATGGCTCGCATGTCCATGCCGAGGTGGGATGGCTCGTGCTCGAGCCGACCGACCTGGCGGTCCTCGACGACGGACTGGTGACGCGGACCAATCCGTGGCCGCAGATCGGCGTCGAGCTCTTTGCCCGCGGCACCCGACGGGCACATTCACTCGCCGTCGCGCTGGCGATCGCCCACCACCAGCGGGTCGATGACCGGTTGCTCCTCACGCTCTGGCATCTCGCGGAGCGGTGGGGGCGGGTCCGGCCTGAAGGCATCGCCGTGCCGTTGCCCCTCTCCCACCAGCGGCTGGCGGACCTGGTCGGAGCTCACCGGCCCTCCGTGACCACTGCGATGGGAGACCTCGCGCGTGCCGGCGCTGTCAGCCGGCGAGATGACGGGCAGTGGGTCCTGCACGGCGCACCGCCCAAGCAGCTGCGCCACCATCGGTTGGTTGCCGCGATGACGTGAGTGCAGCCATCCGGCGCGACGGACCGCCCGCCAGGGCGGACCGCCTGCCGGTTGCATCGGTCAGCGAACCGTCCCGCGCCGCCCGGTGAAGAAGACCACGAGGGCCAGGATCGCGATCAAGAACAACAGCGGGTGAATCACCACTCCACCGGCGATTGCGATGATCAGCAGGACGACTGCGAGTGCGAGAAGCATGCTCACCTCCAGGTTGAATTGCTGGCATTGAACCCGCCCGTCTGCACCGCACAACGTTGGGCTGTCTCGGCGCGGACGTCCGCGCGCGGACGTAGCTGACGCTGCTCTGACGGGGCCTAGCGGTCGAGGAGCACGCATGCGTCGCCTCATTAGCGGCGTTAGGCGTGCGCTGACACCTGACGAGCGACGCGTCGCGTGAGCGCGCTGAGAGCCCGGTGGGTCGACTCCGCCGGGGGCGGCAGCTCTCAGTCGCCTGCGCTGCGGTCCTCGGATGAGTCGAGCACGAACATCTCAACCAGTCGATCGGGGTCGAACAGGACCTGGCTGTGGTAGCCGATGACTTTCTGTCCGAGGACGTCTTCGACGCGGCGGATGAGCTCCGGGGCGATCACAGCCTGAAAGCGGAGGCGGTAAGCCCTGACGGCTTCGTGCTCGCCACCGCGGATCATCGTCTCCTCGTCGCGGGTCATGCCGCCGCTCATCACGCAGAACACGTACTCGTCGCAGATGAAGGTCTTGGCGTGCGTCGGCCCGCGACCGTAAAGGTCCTTCATCGTCCGGACCACCGCCTGCGAGACGCGCGCCTGCGGCGTGAGATCCGCCGGTGATGCTTTCTCGGTCTCGTCCGCGAACACCCTCTGACCATAGACCACCGCCGCGGCGGGTGCGCGTGGTGCTGCCGCCACGCCCGAGCCGTGTGAATCGAACGGGTGTTTGGAGGGTGTGGGCGCGGGTATAGATGAATCGAGCGCGCCGGCCACAGTTTGCGCGCGCTCCAGCAGCATCAGGCGGGGACGGCTTCGACGGCGGATCATTTCTGCCTCTCGTGAAGGTCCCGTCGGTTTTCTTCACGACCTAGAGGAGTACCTATGAGCGCTATCAGCGCCCCCACCCGCGGTGGCGACGCCGCGGCGAGCCGCACGTCGGTGCCCGATCACGCCCCCGATAACGCCCGTCGTCTGTCGACCGAGACCAAGGCCGCGTTCAAAACGACGGAATTTGTCGCGTTCGTGGCGGTCGTTGCCGGGATCTTGATCGCAGCCGCGGTCACCAAGGCGACGTCCACCCACCACGATGTGCTCACTGCGACCCGTGCGTGGCTGTACGTGTCGATCGTCACGGTCGGCTACATGGTCAGCCGCGGGCTGGCCAAGTCAGGCAGCGCGCAGCACTACGACGAGCGGTAGGCGCACGAAGGCCCTACGGCGCCGCTACGAGGCGGCGCCGAGGGCCCCGCGCCCCTGCCGTTCGGCCGTGGACGTTGGCTCCTACCACCATCTATTCCGGGACGTGTCGCTGTGCGATTTGCCCTTATTGGACTTCTGATAGCCGCCGCGATCTTTCTAATCAGCGGCGGCCATGTGTTCTTCCTGCCGCTTTTCTTTCTGCTGCCTCTCGGGGGCCTCTTCGGTCATCGACGCCGCTACCGCCGCTACTGATACGGCCTTCGATATGTCAAGCGCTCGCGGGCGATCGCGAGCGCTTGATGAGGCGTTCGACGGGATGGGTTGTTCGGGGGCGGGACGGGGCTCCTCGTCCGCGTTGCCAGTCTGGTGATGCGGGGATCTGCGTACGCCGGGGCCTCGTTCCCGCCGCCGTGTGCGCTTGCCTAGGGGCGAGGGTCACCCGCAACTAATGGGTTGCTCATAGTGGCGTCGCGCGTGCTGATGACATCTTTGCCCGCAACACCCAGCGGGCGCATTCGCTTGCCGTCGCGCTGGCCATCGCCCACCACCAGCGGGTCGCGGATCGGCTCCTCCTGACGCTCTGGCATCTGGCGGAACGGTGGAGGCGAGTCCGGCCTGAAGGGATCGTCGTCGTGCCCTTGCCCTCTCCCACCAGCGGCTGGCGGACGTGGTCGGAGCTCACCGACCCTCCGTGCCCACTGCCATGGGAGACCTCGTGCGGGCCGGCGCCGTCAGCCGGCGAGATGACGGACAGTGGTTGCTGCACGGTGCACCGCCGACGCAGCTGCGCCACCATCGCCTGGTCGCCGCGATGACGTGACTGCGTCGGTCAGCGAACCGTCCTGGCCCGCCAGGTGAAGAAGACCAGCAGGGCTAGTCGATGCGGGGTCAGAAGTGACCCCCGCGATATCCCGGGCTGTTGACCATCCCGACCTTGAGCGATGACGCCCAACTCCCGTAGTTGGTCAGCGACACAGAACCGAGGCCGCCGGTGCTGTTGTCGAGGTTCCACACGGCGATGGCGATCGTGTTCGGGCCGTCGGGGTTGAGGATTCCGTTGGGGATGGGGAAGCTGTGCTGCGGGCCGAGGTAGTTGACGTAGTTGCCGAACTGCCAGCCGTTGACGAAGATGAGCGCGCGGTAGCGGCGGCTCGGATTGTCCGCGAAGGTCAGGCCGATCGAGGTGTCCTGTCCCTTGGGCAGATGCAGCGTCACGTCGGTCCGGTACCAGGAGACTCCCGGTCGGAGGTCGCTTGTCGGCAGGCTCACGGAGGTCCAGCCGCGCGTCGGGTAACCCGGCAGATCCCACCCCTCACGCTCGCCGAACAGGCCACCGTAGGCGAGCGGGCCGCGCACCGGGTCCTGGATGTTCTCGCCACCGCGGTTGCCCTGGATACGCCAGGTCACCGGCGGACTCGCCCCGATCAGGGCCGCGGCGGTCAGCCCACGCGCGGTCTTGTTGGCGTTGGTCGAGTTGTAGTCCTCCTCGTGGCCCATGTTGACGGTGAGCACGGAGATGACGTTGTCCGCGTCCTTGCGCGACGCGCCGGCCGGGAAGGCGAAGTCGGCGCTCCCCGTCGTCGAGCTGCCCAGGAACACGCCGTTGAGCCAGGCCGAGAAGGCCTGCGCCCCGCCGCTTGGATCGCTGCTGCCGCCCGAGTCGGAGACCAGATGAACCCCGGTCTCGCTGCCGGTGGCACGGAAGTGGCCCCGGTACCACACGTTGCCGGTGTGGAAGCCGTAGTCGTCGGCATAGAGGACGGGGAGGGTCTGAACCGGCGTGATGCTGTTCGTCGTCGTCTTGTCGGCGATCTGCCACCGCGAGTCGTCGAAGGACGGCTCGGCCTCGGGCGACTCCTCCTGATGGACCCAGTGGGTCAATGCCGGCAGGCGGACCGCTGCCGCCACCGGGATGCGTCCGTTCAGGCTGCCCGAGGGGGTGAGCGTCGTGGCGATGGGGCGTCCATTCCAGATCACCCGGGTGGCCGACGTGAACACCTCGATCTCGGGATCGGTTCCGTCGTCCCCGGTGAGAACCGCCGTCCGTCCGCCGTCGGCGAAGGCGGCGGTGCGCAGGAGATGGCTCCCGCGTACGAGCACCGGACCGCTCGGCGTGTCCGCCCGCCAGAACGTCTCGGCGGTTGGTTTGTCGGCGATCAGGAGCAGCAGCGGCCGTCGGCCGGGCTGGGTGATCTGCACCCGGATGAGCCCGTTGTGCTTGTAGTTGAGGCGCAGGTCGCCGTTCTCCGGCTTCCACGTCGTCGTCACCGCGCCGCCGCTCACCTGGACATCAGGCCGGGTCTTGTAGCGCAGAACGGTCTCTCCGTCGCTGCCCGGGTCGCCGTAGAACACGGCGACGTCGCGTCCGCCGATTCGAGCCACGGTCATGATCTCCGAGGTCGAGTAGCGCAGCTGTGAATCGCCCAGGCGGTAGTTGGCCACGATGATGTGCGAGTCGCGGCCGTCGAGCGTGATCGCCGTTCCGGGCTCCTGAGGCACGACCGGATAGGTCGGGGTGACCGTTGTCGCGACGGGCACGTTGATCGCGTCAATGGAGACGAAGTTGCCGCTCGAGCCTGCGCTGTGGCTGCCGTCGACGACGATCTCCAGCGTGTGGCTGCCGGAGGTCAGGCCGGACTTCTGAAACAGGACGACCTGGTCGGCGTTGCCCGAGCAGTCGACCGTGGCCTGCTTGACCCCGTCGAGGTAGACGTCGGCGAAACCGTGGTTGCCCGCCTGAGAACCGATCCACTGCACAGCCGTGCCGGTGAACGTCACGCTCATCGAGTCCCCGGCAACGTCGGAGAACGACTCTGTGTTCTTGTAGTCGCCTCCGGTGTAGCTCTGGTTGGCGACATGCGACCAGCTGCCGACGTAGTGCAGGGCCGGGTCGGTGTCGTCGTAGGTGTAGCTCACCGCGGGCGCCGGCTTGGCGTTGAAGTCAAGCGCGATATGGGTGCGGTCGACCGACGTCGAGGTCGAGTCGGCGTGACGCAGCACGTGGAACTGCGTCCCGGTCTCGGCGTTGATGCGCGCCGTGTCGACGATCGCCGGGTTATCAGGCGGGATCGCGTTGATGCGGTCGGTGCGCGTGATCGGCGTCACCGCATGGGTGAAATAGCCGATCAGCTTGTCCTCGTAGTACTTGGGATCGAGCTGGCGCGTCTCGCGGATGGCCGCCCCGTAGTCATAGGAGGTGTAGTTCTCCGGGATGCCGAGCCATCCCCAGTTGGTGCCGCCGTAGGTCATGTAGAAGCTCTGCGCGGTGGCTCCGACGGCGATGTTGTTCTTATAGAAGACGTTGGCGAACTGATCGTTGATGAGCTGGGCGCACTTGTCATAGCCCGGCCCGCCCCAGGGATCGAAGGCGCCGCCCTGGAACTCCGGCGTGTAAAGCGGCTTGCCCGGTGGGTGGTCGTAGGAGATGTCGGGCACCGGGCTCCAGACCGACGGGTTGGAGCAGTTGAAGCCCTGCGGGTAGGAGTCGGGGCCGTCGACGTTGAGCGCGCCCACGCCCGAGTTGAACGTACCGTTGTTGTTGCCCGTGAGGGGCACGGTGATGCCGTCGGCGCGAGCCTTGCGCTCGAGATCCTGCATGTACTCGCGGCCGGCCGTCGAGCCGTTGTAGTACTCGTTCTCGATCTGGTAGGCGATGACCGAGCCGGTCCCGTTCGTCAGCTGGTGGCGCGCGATCCGCGCGTCGATCTGCGTCATCCACTGGTAGGCGTACTGCAGGAAGCGGGGGTCCGCGCTGCGGTTGTTCTCGGCCTTCGTCGTCAGCCAGCCCGGCAGGCCGCCGCTGTCGACCTCGGCGTTGATGTAGGGGGCCGGGCGGACGATGACGTACAAGCCGGCCTGCTGAGCCATGTCGAGCAGCTTGTCGACGTCGCGCACGCCGGTGAAGTCGTAGACGCCGGGCCGCGGCGAGTGGTAGTCCCAGTCGAAGTAGAGCGAGACGGCGTTGAACCCGGCCGCCTTCATCTTCTGGAAGATGTCGAGCCACAGGTCGGGGCTGGGGAGGCGGAAGTAGTGAAACTCACCCGACCACAGATAGGTCCGGTGACCGTCGATGATGAACGAGTAGCTGTCGTAGGTGACCGTGTGGCGGGTAGCCGCCGGCCGCCCAGGGCTCGCGCCGGCCGTAGCCGGGCCGGCGGCATAGATCGCTGCCGCGAGCAGCGCTCCGATGAGCGCCGATCGTCGCAGGCGAGCTCGGCGGATCCAGTCAATTGCGGTCGGCCACGTGTG
Source organism: uncultured Solirubrobacterales bacterium (assembly GCA_963795525.1). Lineage (GTDB taxonomy): Bacteria > Actinomycetota > Thermoleophilia > Solirubrobacterales > Solirubrobacteraceae > Palsa-465. Next base: position 782,980 of record CAWCIA010000002.1, on the reverse strand, counting down.
CGTGCGCGTCATCCGTCCTCCCTGTCTCCATCCTCGGACGCTCTCGAGCAGACCGGACAGCGGCCTGCACCAAGGGCGCTTTACCGAGCCCCTCCCGCAGACCCGGGGCACGCAAGCGCGGGCATTGTTAGCTCTCCCAGAATTCGCTGTCAAGGCGGAACCGACGAGCTCTCGACGCTGAGGACCGCGTACAGCGAGCCGGGCTCCCGTGGGAGCAGCCCGTTCGGCGAGAGCTTCCCCCGCGCGTGCGCGACGGACGGTGACGAGCTCGCCTGCCTGGCCGAAGCGAAGTCCCGATCAGCGACTGGCGCCGGGACTACAACGACCCCCGCCCGCCGCCCGCGCTCGGGATGCACGGTCCGGGCCGAGGTCGCGGCCGGTTAGCCGGTAACGAGCCAGTCCGCCAGCCGTCGCCGGCCTGTCGTCACTCGGGCGGAATTGGCAGGCCGAGCAGTCAGAGAAATGAGAGCTTGTCGCAATACCCGCGCTGGAACGCGATGCGCCCCGTCGCGAACCGTGAAGAGACCGCACCCGCGTCAGTTCGCTCGGCGTCATCGCTCGATTCTGTCACCGCGGCGAGGTCTTCCGGACATGCGCGCCGCCCGCACCCGCTTGACACCTCGCGGCCGGCTTCCTAGAGTTGGGCGCTCTGCTGTAAACCTTTACAGAGGCAGGGAGAGCGCCGTCTGGAGTCGATGACGGCTGCGCGCGTTTGTCTGCAGCGCGCCGGCCGCAAGGTGCTCGGCGCCGGCCTCGACGAGAAACGGAGGATGTGATGTCCAGCCGCCTGCTGGCCACGCTTGTGGCCGGATCGATGGCCTGCGCCCTCGCCGGGGCAGGTCTGACGTGGACCGCCAGCGCCGGGGCGAGCGCCACTCGCCGCAGCGCGCACTCAACGCATCTTCAGGGCACCGACCTCGCCACCGGCGACCCCCGCCACGTCAGCCGGCCCGCGGTCCCGCGCACCTGCCGGCGCGTGTTCGCCGGGCTCACCACCAGCACGGGGAGCTTCAGCCCCCAGGACGAGGACAGTCCCCCCGACACGCAACGCATTCAGGCTGCACTCGACGCCTGCGCCGGCACCGGCCGGGCGGTCGAGCTGGCTCCCCGGGCGGGCCAGGACGCGCTTCTGAGCGCCCCGCTGACCGTACGCGAGGGAGAGGTGCTGCTGGTCGACGGCGGGGTGACGCTGTACGCCTCGCGCCGGCCGAGTGACTACCAGATCCCGGACTCGACGACCTGCGGAACGATCAGCGGTGCGGGGAACGGCTGCCGGCCGTTCATCGAACTGGCCGGGTCGCACTCCGGGGTGATGGGAACGCGCTGGCGCGGCCGCTTGGGCGTGATCGACGGGCGGGGTCAGATGACGATGCTCGGCTCGACCCTTTCCTGGTGGGGGCTGGCTGAGGAGGCCAAGTCCGGGGGAAACCAGAACAACCCGAAGCTGATCGAGAGCGACGGCGCCGATGACCTCACGATCTACCACGTGGAGCTGGCCAACTCGCCGATGTACCACCTGCTGATCACCGACGGCCGTGGCCTGACGGTGTGGGGAACGGTTGTCGACACCCCGGCGGCCGGCGCCCGCAACACCGACGGCATCGACCCGCTGAGCGAGAGCGACGTGACGATCGCACACGACTTCGTCCAGGATGGCGATGACTGCGTCGCGATCAAGTCGAATCCCGGCCTGGCCTCGCGCGACATCACTGTCGAGCATGTGCACTGCTACGGGACGCACGGGATCTCGATCGGGAGCCAGACCGCGGGAGGGATCTCGAACATCCTCGTTCACAACGACACGATCAGCGGCACCGACAGCCTGGGGAACGTCTCTACGAGCAACAACGGGATCCGGATCAAGAGCGATGCGCTGGCCGGCGGGGTGACCGAGCGCGTCACCTATCAGCGGGTGTGCATTACCGGAGTGAAGAACCCGCTCTACTTCAATCCGTTCTACGCCGCCGGGGGGTCGAGCATTCCGACGTTCAAGGACATCGTCCTGAACGGCATCGTCGCGGTGGACAGCCCGGCGAAGACGACCTCGCTCTTCCAGGGCTACGACGCCAACCATCCGCTCGGCCTCGATCTGGAGAATGTCAGCCTCGACAATCCGGCCGCGACGGCCGCCGACGCCCGCATCGGAATCCACAACTCCAACGTGGTGCCCTCCGGGCCGAATGTGATCGTCACCCCGATCCAGGCGGGCGGCCGGATCCCGTCCTGCCGCTTCCCGGCCTTCGCCTACCCGCCCGTCCAGTAACGGCACCGCCCGCGAGGGGCCGACCTCTGAGTGGTCGGCCCTTCGCACCGGCGTCGGCAATCGCCGGCTCGGTGGCCGGGGTAGCGCGGAGAGTAGAGCGGCTGTTAGAAACCACCCATGGAGTTGCTGCGTCCGGCGACCTGGAAGGAGGCGCTGGCGGCGAAGGCCGCCCATCCGGACGCGGTCCCCCTCGCGGGCGGCACCGACCTGATGGTCGAACTCAACTTCGACCGCCGCCGGCCTGAGCACATCCTCGATCTCACGCGGATCGCCGAGCTTCGCGACTGGACGATCCGCAACGGCCAGCTGCGCATCGGCGCGGGCATCACCTACACCCGCCTGATCGCCGAGCTCGGCCGCCACGCGCCGGCGCTCGCGCTCGCCGCGCGCACGGTCGGCTCGCCGCAGATCCGCAACCGCGGGACGATCGGCGGCAACCTCGGGGCCGCCTCCCCGGCCGGCGACTGCCACCCACCGCTGCTCGCGGTCGACGCGCAAATCGAGGTTGCCTCCACCCGCGGCATCCGCCGAATCGCGGCGCGCGAGTTCTATGTCGGCCCAAAGCGCTGCGCGCTGGCCGACGACGAGCTGATCGCCGCCGTCCACCTCGCCCCCGCAGCCAGCGGTCAGCAGTTCGCCAAGATCGGCACCCGCAACGCGATGGTCATCGCGGTCTGCTCCTTTGCCCTGGCCATCGATGCCGAGCAGCGCCGGGTCGGCACCGGCATCGGCTCGGCCGGGCCGACGCCGCTGGGTGCGCCGGAGGCCGAGGCATTCCTCACCGGCATACTCGACGAGCGCGACGCCTGGGAGTCCGACGCGCCCCTCGACTCGGCCGCGCGCGCCCGCTTCGGCGAGCTCGTCGCCGCGGCGGCGCGCCCGATCGACGACGTGCGCGGCACGGGGACCTATCGGCGACACGCGCTCGGCGTGCTCGCGAGCCGCACGCTGGCGTGGGCGAGGGGGCACACATGCGCCTGACCTGCTCCGTCAACGGAGAGAACCGCGAGGCGGATGGCGTGTGGGAAGGCGAGAGCCTCCTCTACGTCCTGCGTGAGCGCATGGGCCTCCCGGGCTCAAAGAACGCGTGTGAGCAGGGCGAGTGCGGGTCGTGCTCGGTCTATCTCAACGGGGTCCTCGTCTGCTCGTGCCTGGTCCTCGCCGGCCAGGCGGAGGGCGCCGAGGTGCGAACCGTCGAGGGGCTGGCACAAAAGGACGGTGAGCTCCATCCCGTGCAGCAGGCGTTCCTCGACGCGGGCGCCGTGCAATGCGGCTTCTGCACGCCCGGGTTGATCGTCGCGACGCACGACCTCCTCGCCCGAGCTCCCCGCCCGAGCGAGGGGGAAATCCGCGAGGCCCTGGCGGGCAATCTCTGCCGCTGCACCGGCTACGAGAAGATCCTCGACGCGGTCTCAATGGCCGCCACGCGGCTGGCGACGTGAGCTCGGGAGCCTCGGCAACGTCGACCCGCGTCCGGCCCCCGGCATCCAGGACGGCCCGGGACGGGATCGGCGCGGACGCGCGACGTCCGGACGGGACGGCGAAGGTCAAAGGCGAGTTCGCCTACTCGTCGGACCTGTGGGCCGACAAGATGCTGTGGGGCGCGACGCTGCGCGGCCCGCACCCGTACGCCCGCATTCGCTCGATCGAGATCGCCGAAGCTCTCGCCATGCCAGGCGTCTTCGCCGTGCTCACGCACGAGGACGTCACCGGCTCGAAGGTGTTCGGACTCGAGCTGCCCGACCAGCCCGTGCTCGCCTGGGACGTCGTGCGCTACCAGGGTGAGCCGGTCGCGCTCGTTGCGGCCGACCATCCCGAGGTCGCACGTCGGGCGGCCGAGCGGATCGTCGTGGACTACGAGGTGCTCCGCCCGCTTGTCGACATGGACGCGGCGCTGGCGGCTGAGCAGCCGCGCTTGCATGAGGGCGGCAACGTGCTGAAGCATGTCCGCATCCGGCATGGCGACATGGCGGCAGCGCGGGCTCAGGCCGAGATCGTGGTGAGCGGCGAGTACGAGGTCGGGATGCAGGACCAGGCGTTCCTCGGGCCGGAGTCGGGGCTGGCCATCCCCGCGGAGGACGGCGGCGTCGATCTCTACGTGGCGACGCAGTGGCTTCATGCCGACCAGCGTCAGATGGCCGCGAGCCTTGGCTTACCGCTCGAGAAGGTGCGGCTCACTCTGGCCGGGGTCGGGGGAGCCTTCGGTGGGCGAGAGGACCTCTCGATGCAGATCCATGCCTGCATGCTGGCGCTGCGCACCGGACGCCCGATCAAGATGGTCTACTCGCGCGAAGAGTCCTTCTTCGGCCACGTCCATCGCCATCCGGCCCGTCTCGCCTACGAGCACGGGGCCACGCGCGATGGGAGGCTCCTCTACGTGCGGGCGCGCATCCGGCTCGACGGCGGCGCGTACGCCTCGAGCTCGGGCGCCGTGGCGGTCAACGCCGCCACCACCGCCGCAGGTCCCTACGAGTGCCCGAACGCCGAGGTCGACAGCTGGATCGCCTACACGAACAACCCGCCGTGCGGGGCAATGCGCGGCTTCGGCGCGGTGCAGACGGCGTTCGCCTTCGAGGCCCAGATGGACAAGGTCGCCGAGGCGTGCGGCATCGACCCGGTCGAAATACGACGACGGAATGCGATGGGGCTCGGAACGGTGATGCCGACCGGCCAGCGGATCGACACGCCCGCGCCCGTCGGTGAGTTGCTCGAGCGGCTCGAGGCGATGCCGCTGCCGCCCGAGCCGGACCCGAGCGCCGAGCGCGACCTGCGCGAGCTCCCGGGTGGCGTGTCGAATACGACGCACGGTGAGGGTGTGCGGCGTGGCGTCGGCTACGCGATCGGCTTCAAGAACGTCGGGTTCTCAAACGGCTTCGACGACTACTCGACCGCGCGCGTGCGCGTCTCAGTGGCGGCCGGGGAACCGCAGGTGGAGGTCCACACGGCCGCGTGCGAGGTCGGTCAGGGCGGGATCACGGTGCACGCGCAGATCGCCCGCACCGAGCTGGGCGTCGACCGGGTGATCGTGCTGCCCTCCGACACACAGGTCGGCAACGCCGGCTCCTCCTCGGCCTCTCGCCAGACGTGGTTCACCGGGGGTGCGGTGCAGGCGGCATGCGAGGCGGTACGCGTCGAGCTCCTGCAGCGCGTGACCGAGCGCCTCGGCGAGCTGCCGGAAGCGGTGCGGCTTGCCGGCGGGGAGGTTGTCACCGAGGCGGGTGCATCTGTCATCTCGCTGGCCGAGCTGATTGGCGAGCAGGCGGTCGAGGCAACCCGCGAGTACCGCCCGCGCCGCACCGTCCGGCTCGACGAGGATGGGCAGGGCGACGTCCACCTCGCCTTCGCCTTCGCCGCACATCGCGCGGTCGTCGACGTCGATGTCGAGCTCGGTCTCGTACGCGTCGTGGAGATCGCCACGACGCAGGACGTGGGCAGGTCGATGAACCCGCTCGCGGTCGCCGGCCAGATCGAGGGCGGAATCGCGCAGGGGCTGGGGCTCGCGCTGATGGAGGAGATCCAGGTCGCTGACGGGGTCGTGCGCAATCCCTCGTTCACCGATTATCTGATCCCGACGATTCTCGACATGCCCCCGGTCCGCGCCGAGGTGCTCGAGCTGCCTCAGCCGGAGGCGCCCTACGGCTTGAACGGCGTGGGCGAGCCCCCGACGATCGCCTCCACGCCGGCGATCGTCGCGGCGCTCCGCGCGGCGACGGGCCGCCCGCTGACGCGCGTGCCCGTCCGCCCCGAGGAGCTTGTCGGACTGACGGAGCCGGCGGAGGCGCGGGGGTGAGCGCGATCGCCGCCACAACCACGCTCGCGCAGCTCAACGCGCTCGACCGCGAACAGTTCGTCGCGCGGGTCGGCTTCGCCTACGAGGATTCGCCGTGGGTGGCGGCGGGCGCCTGGGAGGCACGCCCGTTCGCGTCCCTCGGCGGATTGCTCGAGGCGATGCGCCGGGTGGTCGAGAGCGCCCCACCCGATCGCCAGCTCACGCTCATCCGCGCGCACCCCGAGCTGGCCGGCCGTGTCGCCGCGGCCGGCGAGCTGACGCCCGCATCGCGGGCGGAGCAGGCGTCGGCCGGCCTGCACCGCCTCGCGCCCGACGTGCACGAGCGGCTCGTGCGGGCGAGCGCGGCCTATCGCGAGCGCTTCGGCTTCCCCTTCGTCGTCTGCGTCGGCGAGCACACGGTCGCGAGCATCCTCGAGGAGGCCGAGCATCGGCTCGAGCACGACGCGCAGCGCGAGCGGGACGTCGCGCTGGGCGAGATCACGAAGATCGCCGCCCGGCGCTTAGGCGAGACGATTGCCGACGTTGACACCGGCCTGCCGGGCGTTACCTACGACATCACCTACGGCAAGGCGGGCGTGCCGGTCTACCGCCAGTACGCCCGTCCCTTGAGCGGGCTCGCACGCGTGCCAGAGTCCGACTTCGTCGGGCGCGACAACGTCCTCTTTGCCCACGAGATCTCGATCGAGGTCTTCGGCTCGAACTTCCTCCCCGCCTACACAGAGGGTGATAACGCGAACGTGGTAGCGACCGACTCGATGAAGAACTTCATCCTCCGGCAAGGGCGCGAGTACGACGGCGCAACCCTCGAGGGCTACCTCGACCACCTCGGCGGCGGCTTCCTGGGCGCCTACCCGCAAATGCAGGGGGTGCGCATGAGCGGGCGCGAGCTGCCGTTCAGCGTCCAGCCGGTCCCCGCGGCCGGCGGCTTCGAGCCCAGCCCGGTGCTGCGCCAGCGGCAGTGGAGCGACTACTCGACGGCGGAGCTGCGCTACGAGCGCGGCGAGGGCGGCTGGGCAATCACCGAGCACCGATGCGGGCGCGTGAACATGGAGCTCCTGAAGACGAAGGGCAGCGCCTTCACGAAGTTCGTGCGCGACGAATACACGACGCTGCCCGACCGCGTTGACCGGCCGCTCTTCATCCACCTCGACGTCCACTGGCGCTACGCCGAGCCGGCCGACGCGCTCGGTCCCGAGCATGACCGCTACGTCGCCGGCGAGCAGGTGCGCGACGTCTGCGCCGTCGTCTTCCACGAGTTCGTCAGCGCGTCGATCCAGCAGTTGCTCCACGAGATGGGCAAGCGGCTGCTCGCGCGTTACCCGCACCTGCGCGCGGTCGAGTTCGTCGCCGAGAACATGACCCGTGACCCGTACGCCGTCTCCGATGACCCCGATGACGATCGCAAGGTGTTCGTGCCGCCCTTCCCGGCATTGGGCACGATCACGCTGGCCATGACGCGGGAGACCTCGTGAGCGCGGGCGGTCGTCTCACGACGCACGTGCTCGATACGGCTGCCGGGTGCCCGGCAGCGGGGGTCGAGGTGACGCTGCTGCGGCACGACGGGAACGAGGCAGTGGAGACTCTCCTCAGCGTGCGTACGAACCCAGAGGGACGCACCGAGGCGCCGCTGTTGACGGGGGACGCGCTGAGCGCCGGGCGCTACGAGCTCGTCTTCGACGTGGGCGCCTACTTCGCCGCACGCGGGCATACGCTGCCCGACCCACCGTTTCTCGACCGCGTCCGTGTCGAGTTCGGCGTCGCCGATCCGCAGGCCCACTACCACGTCCCCCTTCTCGTCTCTCCTTGGTCGTATGTCGTCTACCGCGGCGGCTGACGCGAGCGGCGCCGGGCTCGCGCTCCGCGTTCTCGAGCGGGTCGAGGCGCTCGCGCGCTGCAGCGAGGAGCCAGACCGGCTCACCCGGCGCTTCGCGACCCCTGCGCTGGGGCAAGCGGGCGCGCTGGTCGCCGGCTGGATGGAGGCGGCGGGAATGAGCGCCGCGCGCGACGCGATCGGCAACCTGTGCGGCCGTTACGAGGGTGCGGCACCGGGCGCGCCGGCGCTGCTCTTCGGCTCGCACCTCGACACCGTCCGCGACGCCGGCCGTTGGGATGGTGTGCTGGGCGTGCTGGTCGCGCTCGCCGCCATCGAGCGGCTGCACGGCGCCAAGCGGCGGCTGCCATTCGCGCTCGAGCTCGTCGCCTTCGCCGACGAGGAGGGCGTGCGCTACGGCACGGCCTATCTCGGCAGCTCGGCGCTCGCGGCCGCGTTCGATCCGGCGTGGTTGGAGCGCCGCGACGCGGACGGCGTGGCCATGGCCGACGCGCTGCGCGCCGCGGGCGGGGACCCGAGCGCGATCGGTGCCGCACGCCGCGACCCAGCCTCGCTCCTCGCCTACGTCGAGATCCACATCGAGCAGGGGCCGGTGCTCGAGGCTGCCGAGATGCCGCTCGGCGTCGTCACGGCCATCGCCGGCCAGACGCGCGCGCGCATGACGGTGCTCGGGGGAGCTGGCCACGCCGGCACGGTCCCGATGGACCTGCGCCGCGACGCGCTCTGCGCCGCGGCCGAGATCGTGCTCGCCGCCGAGGCGCAGGCCCACGCCACGCCGGATCTGGTGGCCACGGTCGGCGAGCTCTCGGTCGCCCCAGGAGCCGGGAATGTCATCCCCGGCGAGGTCACGCTGAGCCTCGACGTTCGTCACCCCCAGGACGCGGTCCGCGCGACGGCCGTTCACGCACTACGCAAACGCGCCGACGCGTGCGCAGCGGCGCGAGGCGTCGAGCTCACCTGGGAGACCACGCTCGATCAGCCGGCGGTCACCTGCGACGCGCACCTCAGCGAACTGCTTGCGCAAGCCGTAGCCGTGGGTGGCGCTCCGGTGTGCCGGCTGGCGAGTGGTGCCGGGCACGACGCGGCGATCCTCGCCGGCATCCTTCCGGCGGCGATGCTCTTCGTGCGCTGCGCGGGAGGTGTCAGCCACCATCCTGGCGAAGCGGTGGCGCAGGCGGACGTGGCCGCGGCGATCGACGCGGTCGTGCGCTTCCTCGAGCTACTTCCCCAGGAGGCGGCATGGACGACTCACTCGAGTTGACCGTGTGCGGCGGGACCGTCGTCCTGCCCGACGGGCCGCGCCGTGCCGACCTCGGTATCGCCGGCGGGCGCATCGCCGCGATCGAGGACGACCTCCGGCGCGAGGCGCCTGAGCAGGTCGACGCGCGTGACCTCCACGTGTTGCCGGGGGTGCTCGACGCCCACGTGCACCTCAACGAACCCGGGCGCACCGAGTGGGAGGGATTCACCACCGGGACCGGCGCGCTCGCGGCCGGCGGGGCGACGGCGTTCCTCGATATGCCGCTCAACTCGAGCCCGCCGACGGTCACGGCGGCTGCCTTCGACACGAAACGGGCGGCAGCCGAGCGTGCTGCGCACATCGACTTTGGCCTCTGGGGCGGCATCGTGCCGGGCAATGTCGATGAGCTCGACGAACTCGCCGCCCGCGGCGTCGTCGGCTTCAAGGCATTCATGTGCGACAGCGGGATCGACGAATTCCCGGCCTGTGGCGACGATGATCTGCACGACGGGATGGCCCGTGCCGCGGCGCTCGGGCTACCCGTTGCCGTGCACGCCGAGTCGGCGGCGGCGATCCGCGAGCTGACCGCCCGGGCGCAGCGCGCCGGCGCCACCGGCGCGCGCGAGTTCCTCGCGACCCGCCCCATCGCAGCCGAGCTCGAGGCCATCAACCGCGCCCTTGCGCTCGCCCGGGAGACCGGGTGCGGGCTGCACGTCGTGCACGTCACATGTGGCGCCGGCGTCGCGCTCGTTGCTCAGTCCCGCGCGGAAGGTCTCGACGTCAGCTGCGAGACATGTCCGCACTATCTGGTCCTCGCCGAGGAGGACCTCGAGCGCCTCGGCCCGGTGGCCAAGTGTGCGCCACCGCTCCGATCGGCCGCCGAGCGCGACGCGCTGTGGGCGGCGATTGCCGACGGGACGCTGCCGATGGTCGCCTCCGACCATTCCCCGGCCCCGCCGGAGCTGAAGATGACGGAGGATGTGTTCTCCGCGTGGGGCGGGATCGCGGGTGCCCAGACGATGCTCGAGCTGTTGCTCACCGAGGGTCACCACGCCCGCCGCGTTTCCCTGGCGACGATTGCCGATCTGACGGCGGCATTCCCCGCGCGCCGCTTCCGCCTCGCCGGCAAGGGCTCCATCGCCAGAGGCGCGGACGCCGACCTCGTGCTCGTCGCGTTGCACGACGCACATGTCTTGACCCCGGCTGACCTGCGCATGCGCCACCCGATTAGCCCGTTTCTCGGCCGCACCCTGCGCGGGCGCGTCGTGCGGACCCTGCTGCGCGGCGAAACCGTCTGGGCGTCGGGCGGGCTCCGCGGCGCCCCGGCCGGGCGGCTGCTGATCCCGGCGCCCCGACCATCGACCGTCCAGGAGTCCAGATGACCAAGCTCCGCATCACGGCAGGCCCGCACCGCTTTACCGCCCGCCTCGAGGAGGACCGGGCTCCGCGCACGTGTGCGGCGTTTCGGAGGTTGCTGCCGTTTGCCCAGCGCATCATTCACGTGCGCTGGAGTGGCGAGTCGTGCTGGATCCCGATGGGTGACTTCTCGACCGACTTTGGCTTCGAGAACCACACCAGCTATCCGGCGCCCGGACAGATCCTCTGGTATCCCGGGGGCTTCAGCGAGACGGAGATCCTGTTCCCCTACGGCGGCTGTCGGTTTGCCAGCGTCGTCGGTCAGCTCGCCGGCAACCACTTCCTGACGATTGAGGAGGGCGCCGAGCAACTGCATGCGCTCGGCGTGCTCACCCTGTGGGAGGGCGCTCAGGACATCACGTTCGCGCTCGCGGACGGCGGGGAGTGAGATCCTCGCGGCGCCCCGGCAGCTCACGGCGCCCTGGCGTCGCCTCAGTTGGCTGACAGCATTCAAATCAGCATACAAATAGTATGCGATACAGCATGCGGGTGGCATGCAAGAGGGCTACAATCATGCCATGGCCACCAAGCGCGATCTGAATCCGTTTCGCTTCTCGGGACCGCTCGCCCCCGAGGACATGATCGACCGGGATCCGGAGGCAGATGACCTGCTGGCATTGGCCGGCGGGGGTCATTCGTTTCGCCTCGTCGGGCCGCGTCGCTACGGCAAGACGACGCTTCTCCGGCGCGTGCTCGCCACCGCCGAGCGCGAGGGAGTGGTGGCGATCCTGGTCGATCTTCAGGACGTTCTCTCGATCGCGGAGATCGTGGTGCGCATCGAGCGCGGCTATGAGCGCTTGAAGGGCCCGGTGCGGCGACACGTGGAGAGCCTCTTCCGCACGTGGAACATTGGGCTCTCGCTGGGGGGTGGCGGGTTCACGGCGACGCTGCAGCGCAATCCGAATGTGGATGCCGAGTCGGTCCTCCTGCGCCTGCTCGAGCTACCCGCCTCGCTCTTCGATCGTCAGGGAACGACGAGCCTCGTGGTCTTCGATGAGATCCAGGACGTGCTGGCCGTGCCCGGCGCGGACGGCAAGATCCGCAGTGTCATCCAGCACCAGACGGATGCCGCCACCTACGGTTTCGCCGGCTCAGCCCCGGGGGTCATGCAGCAGCTCTTCGCCGACCCGACCCGCCCGCTGCTTGAACAGGCGGTGGCACGACACCTCGCTCCGTTGCCGCTGGACGCGGTCGCCGATTACGTGTCGGGGCGCTTCGAGCAGACCGGTCGCGACGTCGCCCGCGCGCTCTCGCCCCTGCTCGAATTCACGCGCGGCCACCCGCAGCGCTCCATGATGCTGGCCCACTACCTCTGGCAGCGCACGCCGCGAGACGCTGCCGCCGACGAGGAAACCTGGCTCGCGGCGCTCGACCAGGCGGCCATCGACACTGATCCGCTCATGAGCGCGATCTGGCGAGCCCTGACACCCAACGAGCGCCGCGTCGCCCGGGCCCTGGCGGTGGCGCCCACGCCGCTGCACAGCGCGGAAACGGCCGCCGCCGTCGGAATCAAGCGCTCGAGCATCGGCCGGGCACTCGAAAGCCTGACCGCGAAAGCCGACGTCATCGACGAGACCGGGAGCCCTCGGCTCACCGACCCCATGTTTGAGCTCTGGCTCCAGGCTCGAGGTCTCACGCCCGCGACAGGCGACGACGAAACGGTCATGGCTCCCCGGGCTCAACCGTCCCCCGGGGGCAGGAGGAACAGCCCGGCCACCCGGTTCTCGTGATCGAAGGCCACGCTGGCCCGCATCGGTCCGTGCTCGAAGACAAGCGGGACCTCGGCCACCCGGTACGGGCCCTTGCGCCTGACCGACGCCCGATCGCCGAAGCGCTGCTGGGCGGCCTGGCGGGAGACGGGCAGGAGCTCGCCGAGCTCCTGCCACGTGTGGTGAGGTTGCGCTCGAGCACCTGGGCCAGCTGGCGGCGTTCGTCGTCCGACCATTGGGGCTCATCCTCGATTTGGGCCGTACGATCCAGCCGCTGCTCACGCCGGACGACCCCGATGCCGTGGAGAGCGCCATCCGCGAGCACGCCGGCGACATCGTCCACACCGGCGGGCGCGCGCCGGTTGTCTGAGTCTCGTGGCGGCGCCTTAGTCGCCAGGTGCGCGACAAACGAGATGACGCGTCGGTCACGGGGCCCTGGTCGTGGATGGAGAGGCTTCCCCGCGGCAACCCGCGCCGGCGCGCCAGGGGCGGGCGACGCTGGGTCGGGAGTGCTCGAACCTGGCGATCGCGACCAGCGCGCACGTGAGGTAACAGCCGGCTTGGACGTTCAGCAGCACCGCCAACGGCGCGACCGCACTGAGCAGACCGGCGGCGAGGATCCCGGTTGCCTGCCCCAGCGCCTGGCCGACCCCGAGGAGACTGAGGACGCGGCCGCGGACGTCTGGCGGGCTTGCTCGTTGGGTGCCGGTGATCAGCCCGGTGCTCAATGCGGTGCCGGGGACTCCGACGACGATGAAGAGTGCGACGTACCACCAGGCGGCGGTCGTGAAGGCGGGGCTGTTCCAGCACAGCGCCGATATGAGCGCGAAGGCCGCCAGACCCCAGACGGCTTGCGTGCGGGCGCCCAGAGATCTGGCCCAGGTCCCGATGAGCAGGCCACCAAGCACGCCCCCGATGGCTTGGACACCGCGCAGGAGTCCGACGAGCTGGTCGCCCCCGTGCAGTGACCGCAGCACGAAGAGGACGAACAGCACGAGGAACATGCCCTGTGCGACCGCGGCGAGGAATGAGATCGAAAGCGCGGCCCGCAGGGTGGTCGAGGCTCGGGTCGCATGCCAACCGTCGGTGACCGCGATGAGTCGCCGGAGGCGCGCCGGCTGAGGCGCGATCTGAGGTCGCGATGGGGCCGGGCGGAGGCGCACCAGCAGGGCGGAGCTGATCAGAAAGGTGGCGATGTCACCGATCACCAGACCCCGCAAGCCGAGGACGGGCAGGAGGGCTCCGCCAACCGGGGAGCCGATGAGCCGAGCAGCGCTGCTGGCCATCTCGACCCAGGCGTTGGCGCTGGAGAGCTCGCGAGGGCCGACGAGCAGCGGGACCACGGCCTGTTGCGCCGGAGCCGTGAGGCTCGTGCATGCGGCCTGGGCGGCGGCGACGGCGTAGACGATCCACACGCTTCCAGGCCCGACCCACAGCAGCGGCAGGACGACGAACGCCTGAAGCCCGGTGAGCGTGGCGAGGAGCCGCGCCGGGTTCCGGCGGTCGATGAGCGGGCCGCACACCGTGCCGACGGCCACCGCAGGCACGAGCTCGGCAAGAAACACCGACGAGGTTGCCAACGCCGAACCGGACGTGCCCAGGACATAGAGCGGCAGCGCGATGAACAGCAGCCAGTCGCCCATCTCGGAGACGGCCACGGCCGTCCACAGCCGGCGATATGGGGCGTTGACCCGCCACAGCGCGGCCGGTTCGGCGGCGGGCCCGGTCGGTTCGGCGGCGGGCCGGGCCAGTTTGGCCGCGGGCCCAGGGGCGCGAGCGTCCGGAGCGGAGCGATCCATCACGGCGACTGGGGGTGGCGAAAGGCCAGCAGCCGCAGGGAGGCCACGTCCGCGTGCTCCGGGACGTCGTCGCGTGTTGCCGCGATGAAGGGGCGCACGAGTCGGTCGATCTCACCCACCAGCTCCGTCAGCTCGGTCGCCGTCAGCCTCAGGGCATAGCTGTGATAGGCCTCCGCCGCCCGCCATTCCGGCGGCTGCTCCGGGTGACGCCTGCGGGCCTGGCGGGTCAGCTGCTCATCGAGCGTCAGCGACAGCTCATCCACCGCGAGCGCCGCCCTCAGGGCCGCCGGCGATCTCACCAGGTCAGCCGGACCGAACTCAAGGCCGGTCGACGTCGCCCGCCACGGATGTTCGCGGCGGTCAGGCGAGCTGCCCGGCTCGACGAGCCCCACCCGAGCCAGCGCGCGCAGGTGATAGCTGCAGTTCGACGCGGTCGACCCGATGGCCTCGGCGCACTGCGCCGCCGTCTGCTCACCGAACGACATCAGGCGATCGAGCAGAGCCAGGCGCAAGGGATGAGCCAACGCACGCAGTGCCTTGGGGTCACTGATCCGGCGGCGGCGCGCGCGAGTCGTTCGTGGTGTGAAAGACATCTTTCATATCGTGGCAGACGGGCCGGTAAAGCGCAAGACTTCTTTCACAAATCTCGCCGCCGCCGCCGGCGCCTCGAGCGCAACGCGGGCGGATCAGGCCGCCCGCCACCCACCGCCCAGCGGCGCGCGCCGCCCGGCCTGGCAGGATGGACTCATGCCCCGGGCCGCGACCATGGAGACCTTCACCGCCGATGCGCTGCGCTGTCTCCGTGTGCTCACCGCGGACGACCGTGCCGCGTTTCGCCCCGACCAGCTCGAGCCGATCCACGACGTCGTGGTCGACCGGGCCCGTGTCCTCTGCGTCCAGCGCACCGGCTGGGGCAAGTCGGCGGTCTACTTCGTCGCCACCGCTCTCCTCCGGGAGGCCGGGGCCGGGCCGACGCTCATCGTCAGCCCGCTGCTCGCGCTCATGCGCAACCAGATCGCCGCGGCCGAGCGGCTCGGCCTGCGCGCCCACACGATCAACAGCACGAACCGGGACGAGTGGGACGCCGTCCGCGACCGGCTGGCCGAGGGCACGATCGACCTGCTCCTCATCAGCCCGGAGCGGCTGAACAACCCTCGCTTTCGCGATGCGATGCTCCCGCTGTTCGCCCAATCGGTCGGCTTGCTCGTCATCGACGAGGCCCACTGCATCTCCGACTGGGGGCACGACTTCCGCCCCGATTACCGGCGCGTCAAGGACATGCTCAGCACCCTCCCCGACGGCGTCGCCGTGCTCGGCACGACGGCGACGGCGAACGATCGCGTGGTGGCCGACGTCCTCGACCAGCTCGCCGCCCCCGACGGCGAACCGCTCCGTTCCTATCGGGGACCGCTCGCCCGCGCCAGCCTGCGGCTGGAGACGATCCGGCTTCCGCGCCCCGCCGAGCGGCTGGCCTGGCTGGTGGAGCACTTGCCCGAGCTGCCGGGCTCGGGCATCGTCTACACGCTCACCAAGCGCGACGCCGATCAGGTCGCGACGTTCCTCACCGCGAACGGGATCCCCGCCGTCCCCTACAGCGGCGAGCAGGACAGCGACGACCGCATCGCCACCGAGGAGCGCCTACAGCGCAACGAGATCAAGGCGGTCGTGGCCACGAGCGCTCTGGGCATGGGCTACGACAAGGCCGACCTGACCTTCGTCGTCCACTACCAGGCGCCCGGCTCGGTCATCTCCTATTACCAGCAGGTCGGCCGTGCCGGCCGAGGCGTCGAGCACGCCGACATCGTCCTGCTTCGCGGCGACGAGGACCGCCGAATCCAGGACTTCTTCATCGAGCAGGCCTTCCCCGACCGCGCGCGTGTGACCGCCGTCCTCGACGAGCTCCAAGGCGCCGGCGAGACCGGCCGCACCACCCGCGAGCTCATGGCCACGGTCAACCTCGGCATGGGCCGCCTCGAGGCGATGCTGAAGATCCTCGACGTCGAGGGCGCCGTGCGCCGCGACGGGACGCGCTGGCACCTGGAGCCGCACAGCGACTGGGAGTACGACGCCGAGCGCTACGCCCAGGTCACCGCCCTGCGCCGCCGCGAGCAGGAGGCGATGGCGCGCTTCGGTGCCGACGGCCGGTGTCTCATGCGCGCTCTGCAGGAGGAGCTCGACGACCCCGACGCCCGCGACTGCGGGCGCTGCTCGGTGTGCACCGGACCCCGGTTCGCCTCCCCGCCCGATCCTGCGCTCGTCGAGCTCGCCTGGCGCCACCTGCGCTCGCGCCCGATCGAGCTCGAGGCCAAGAAGATGGCGCCCGACCCCGACGGCGCCATGCGCAAGGTCCCCGACGAGGTCCGCATCGAGCCCGGCTGGGCCCTCGCGCGGATCGGCGACGGCGGCTGGTGGCCGGCCATCGAGCGCGGCCTGAGCACCGGCTCCTTCGACGACGACGTCGTCGAGGCGCTCGTCAACGTCATCCGCGGAGCCGAGGTCGGCGCGGCGTGGCTCACCACGATCCCGTCCGTCCGGCTCGATGGCACGCTCACCCGTCTGGGCGAGGAGGTGGCCAAGGGACTCGGCGTGCCCCAGGCGATCCTCCTGGGCCGCCGGGAGGATCGCCCGCCGCAGCGCGAGATGGCCAACGCCACCCAACAGGTGGCGAACGTCCGCGGTGCCTTCGCGGTGACGGGTCGCCCCCCGCCGGGCACCGGCATCCTCTTCGACGACCGGCGCAGCTCCGGCTGGACGCTCGCCATGGCCGGCGGCCAGCTCCGCCGGGCCGGAGCGGAGCGGGTCGTCCCCCTCACGCTCGCCACTCTGACCTAGCGCCCAGGTACGCCACTCTGACCTAGCGCCCAGGACGCGCCACTCCTCGCGAGACGCCGCCGGCTCGAACTGCTCAAAACCGGTGTCTCTTGTCCTCAGCGCGATGCACCGCCAACCCTGAGCCATGCGCCCGCTGCGGCGTTTTCCTCCCTCAGCTTTTGGGGAACCTCGCTCCCACGGCGATTCAAAGGAGGACGACATGGCAAAGAGCTCGCGACGCAACCGGACCGAGGGCACGCTCGATCGCATCGGTGGGACGGTGATGGAACTGGTGGGCAGGCTGACTGGGCGCAAGACGACGAAGGCCAAGGGCAAGGCCGCCCGTTTCCGCGGTTCGGCACGGTCCACCAAGGGTCGCGCCAAGCGCGTCGCGCACTGACCCCCGGCAGGGGTTGGCCGCGCGC
This sequence comes from uncultured Solirubrobacterales bacterium, assembly GCA_963795525.1. Taxonomy (GTDB): domain Bacteria; phylum Actinomycetota; class Thermoleophilia; order Solirubrobacterales; family Solirubrobacteraceae; genus Palsa-465. The sequence goes on along the minus strand of CAWCIA010000002.1, from coordinate 765,696 downwards.
GGCCAGACTCACCCCTCGCGCCGGTCCTCCTCGCCGTAGATCGTGACGACTTCGCCGAGCAGGAGGTGATTGGGGACACGGATGGATCGGCCCTCTCCGGCATCGAGCGTCGTGCTCGTGCTTTGAATCGTGCTGATCCGCCCCCGGACGGCGCCAAAGGCGATCACCTGTCCGACGCGATAGTCGTGTCGGAGATAGCGCCCGGCGCTGAGCGCTCGAGCCACGTCGCGCGAGCCGAGGCCGAAGGCGAGCGTAAAGGTTCCGGCCCCCGCGGCGAGCAACACCCCGATGAGGACGAGGAGCACGAGCGTCGAGATCCCGATCTCAGCCGCCGCGATGATGATGAAGATGGAGAAGACGGCGATTTGGCCGGCCTGGCCGAGCGGTACGGGGAGGTCGAGCTGATAGGTCAAGCGGTCCGCGCGCTGGCGGGCCGCACCCGCGAGCACGGCGCCGGCGAGGACGAGCAGCGCGGCGATAAAGAGCCTCGGCAGGTCGAGGATCGCCTGGTTGAGCGACGGGCTCAGGAACTGAAGTCCGAGCTGGGAGAGGGCGGCGAAGAGGACCAGGATGGACAGGCCGATGCGGACAGCGCGCGCGACCACCGCGGCCAGCGAGCGCCCCAGCCCGGATCTCTCGAGCAGGTCCGTGGCGCCGGCTCGGTCAGCGGTGCGGTCCAGGCCCGCCGCCACCAGGACCTTGAGAAGAAGACGCCAGATCAAGCGCGTGATCAGGAGGCCTATGAGGAGCAAAGCCAGGGCGCCGCCCAAGCGCGGAATGAACGCGCCCAGGGATTCTCCGGCTCGCCCGATTACGGAGGTTGCGATGACGATCATCGATCGCCTACCGTCGTGCCGGACAGGAGGCTGAGGCCCTCGGCCATTGCGGCCGACACAGCTCCTACGAAGATGAGCGGATCGCGGATGGCGATCTGCCAGCGGGCACTTCGGAGGATGCGGGCGATCAACTCGGGAGCGGTGGCTGGAGGGTTCGAACGGAGCAATTCGAGGTGCTCGGACAGGCGCCGCTCGGCGGGGGTGAGGTCCTCATCGGTGTTGCCGGCTCCGCTCATGCTGGTAGCTCCCAGTCGTACGTGTTGTTGCGCAGGAGTTCGATGAGCTCATCGCGCGCGCGATGCAGCCTTCCCTTGACCGTTCCCAGCGGCATCTCGAGCACGTCAGCGATCTCCGTGTAGCTCAGGCCCTCGAGGTCGCGGAGCACGAGGAGGCTCCGGTATTCGGGGCGCAGGCGGCCGAGCTTGAGCTCAAGCCGCTGCTGTCGCTCTCGCCGCTCCAGGCGCGTCACCGGCTGACGGACCGGATCACGATCCGGGACATGGTCCGACGCCGAGTCCGCCTCGGCTGGCCGGCGACGTGCTCGCGCGAGCGTGTTCAGGGCGGCGTTGTGTGTGATCTGCAGCAGCCACGTGCGAAACGCCGCTCGGCCGCGATATTGGTCGAGGCGGTGATAGGCGCGCAAGAAGGCGTCCTGCGTCACGTCTTCTGCCTCGCTCGGACCGACGATCCGAGCGGCCGTCCGGTAGACCACGTTGCGGTGGCGGTGGACGAGCACATCGAAGGCAGCGAGCTCACCTTGGCGTGTTCGCTCGATCAGTCCCTCATCGCTCTCCACCGCTCGGTCCAGCAGCATGTCTCCTCCTGAGTGTTGATCCGAAAGACGGTGAATCGGTCACCGGAAATGCCTTGTAACTAATTCCCCCCTGGCGTTGTCGTCTAAGCCATACCCGCGCCGATCGACGGGCGCCACCGTGTGAGGCGTGCACTGATCGGGTCTGCGCCTGCGTGGTATCGAACCGGCTTACCAAATCCAAGAGGGGAACACGGCCATGCCCATTGCGGCTGTACACATAGCTCAGAGTCTTCAACGCGCCCTGGACGCGCTGATCGGCTTCATCCCGAATCTCATCGCGTTCCTCGTCATTCTGCTGATCGGGTACGTCATCGCACGGCTCGTCAGTGCGGTCGTCTCCACGCTGCTCGCGAAGGTAGGTCTCGATCAGGCTCTGTCCGGGAGCCCAGCGGGTGCGTACGTCGAGCGGGCCAGTCCCGGCGCGCGCCCGTCGCGGCTGGTCGGGATCGTCGCGTTCTGGTTCATCTTCATCTACGCCATCGCCGCAGCGGTCGGCGCGCTGAAGATTCCGGCCCTCACGAACTTCATGGGCAACGTACAGAACTACCTGCCGAATGTGATCGCCGCGGTGCTCATCCTTGTCGTGGGGATCGCGGTAGCCGGTGTGGCAGGCCCGTTCGCACACCGCTTGCTCGGGAATACATCCGCCGGCCGGATGGCCCGGGCGATCGCGCCATCCTTGATCTTGGCCATCGTCGTGTTCATGGTCCTCTCGCAGCTGAGAATCGCACCGGCGATCGTAATCGCGACGTACATCGCTCTCATCGGAATGCTGGCGGTCTCGGGTGCGCTGGCGTTTGGGCTGGGCGGCCGCGACGTCGCGGCGGACATGCTCCGGGATGCCTACGACTCGGCGCGTGAGGACCGGCGCCAGCGCCGGCGTGATGCCCGACCGCAGCGCGACCAGCTCGGAACCTGAGCGGCGCGCTCACGTCATCCGCGGATGCAGCCGTCGCCCGGCGCCGCACGTCGAGCCACGTGCCGCCCTACACCGAGGCAGACATGAGTAGAACGCCGCGCCAACCTACCGATGGGATTGCTGACTTCAATGTCTGCATCCGCACCGGGTGGCAGACCGTTATCGGCCTGCGTGGAGAGCTCGATCTGGCGACGGTGACGAGGTTCGATGCCGCGTGCGATTCGATCGACTTCTCGTCGGTTGTGCGCGTCGTGCTCGATCTCCGGGAACTGGCTTTCATCGATCTGAGCGGACTGCGCGCCGTGCTGAGGTTGCACGCAAGCTGCCTGGGGCAAGCGGTGCAGTTGCTGATCAGACCGGGACCCCGAGCCGTGCAGAGGCTGTTCGAGATAACGGGTACAGACTTCCTGCTCCCCTTCACCCGGTCGTAATTGACCGGTAAGCGGATCCGGCAGGTACAACATGAATGAAAGAGGCGTGATGAAAGATGACGAGACAAGACGTTACCGGCGTGCGGCTGAGCTAACGCTCGACCAGCTGGACTGGTGTATCAACTATCTTCGGGCCATCCGCAAGAACGAAATCGCAAGTTCGCTGTCCCGAAATCGGGACACCATCCGACAGTCACTGCGCGAACGAGGCCGACCAGAGTCGCGCTGAATTCATCCTCCGGGGCGCGCCGCCTAGGATCCGGACGGTGTCTGCCGCGACCATCGACTGCCGGCTCACGCCGGAGACGAAGCGGGTCGGCGACTACCTGCTCGTGCCGTTCGACGTGCCCCCCGGCACCCGGCGGCTCGAGGTCGCCTACGCCTACGACGGGCAGCAGCAGCCGGGGAGCCCCAACGAGATCGACCTCGGGCTCGTCGATCCGCGCGGCGGCGATTTTCCCGCCTTCCCGGGGTTCCGCGGCTGGAGCGGGAACGCCCGCACGGGCGCGGTCGTCACCGAGCGCGCGGCGACGCCCGGCTATCTCGCGGGGCCGCTGCCGCCGGGCGGGTGGTGGGTGTTGCTCGGGCTGTACAAGGTCGACCCCCGCGGCGTCGACGTGAGGATCACGATCCGTCCGTCGCCCGAGGAAGGCGAGCTGCCGTTCAGGCCGGCGGCGCACGCGCTCGTGCGGCGGCGATCGACCCAGCAAGCGGAGATCTGGCTCGCCGGGGACTTCCACAGTCACACGTACCACAGCGACGCGCCGGGCTCGCTGGAGGACCTCGTGGCCGAAGCGCGCCGACGCGGGCTCGCGTTTCTTGCTGTGACCGACCACAACACGACGAGCCACGTCCCCTACCTGGCCGCAGCGTCGGCCGACAGCCTCGCCCTCATCCCCGGCGAGGAGGTCACCTCGTACTACGGGCACATGAACGTCTGGGGCAACACCATGCCTCTCGATTTCCGGGCCCGCGAGAGGGCAGACATCTCTCAGATCATCGACGCGGCCCACGACCAGGGCGCAATCGTGAGTGCGAGCCACCCCACCCTCACAGGCCAGCGCTGGACGTTCGGCTACGACCTGCCGCTCGACTGCCTCGAGGTCTGGCATGGCGTGGCCGGCGAGCTGAACAAGCAGACGCTCGCGATCTGGCAGGACCTCCTCGCCGCCGGACGGCGGATCACGGCCATCGGCGGGAGCGATACGCACATTGGCAAGCCGAACAGCCCGATGCCGGGTCACCCGACGACGTGGCTGCGGACCACCTCGCTGGATACGCACTCGGTGCTCGAGGCGCTCCGCACCGGCAAGGCCACGATCACCGCGGCGCGGGATGGCCCGTGGCTGGAGCTCGAGTCGCGGAAGCGCTTCATCACAGCCCGCGTCGACGGCGGCGAGGCTCACCGACTACGCCTCATCACGAGCCGTGGCGAACTGACCACGGCGACGGTCGACCGAAACCCGTACACCCTCGAGCTCGACGTCGACTTCGCCGAGCACCGCTTCGTCCGGGCGGAGCTGATCCTCCCCGCTGGTTCCGAGCTGGCCGCCCTGACCAACCCGATCTGGAGCGAGTGACCCCCCATGAGCCACGTCGCGGCGCGCCGCGAGCTGCATCGCGGCGAAGCTTCCGAACCATCCTGAGGGAGCCCGGGCGACCGTCGACGCCGGCCGGCTCCAGTGTCACGGCATCGACGTCCAGAACACGACACTCGACCGTCGCGCGAGGTCGAGTGTCGTGGGGAGGGCGATTTTCGGGGGCTTCCACGACACTCGGGGCGAACGCGGGCTCGAGTGTTGTGTTCTCGACGTCGAACGGCGTCTCGACCGGCTCCGCGGGCGCCTCGCCGCCGAGGCGAGCGGGCGAGTCGTCCCCTGAGCCGATCGATGTCCGCTCAGGCGGGCAAGAGCGTGCTCGCCCGCCCCGACGGCTGCTCGTCGACGTAGTCGCCCGCGGCGGTCTCATCGGCAGGTTCGTGGGCGTCGAGGCGACGGGTGAGCGGCGTCAGCAGCACGGTGACGATCAAGTTGGCCAGGATCGCGAAGAAGGCCGAGTACATCGTCAGCTTGAACGAGCCGACGGAGAGGGGGAAGGCTGACTTGAAGCTCTGGGAGGCGGCCATGTAGGTGCCCAGTCCCATCCCCACCGCCCAGCCGACGATGAGCGCCCAACGGTGGAACCAGCGGGTGTAGAGCCCAAGGAACACCGCGGGAAGCGTCTGGATGATCCACACGCCGCCGAGCAGCTGGAGATCGATGGCCGACTTGGTCGAGACGAACAGGGCGAAGATCAGCGCACCGATCTTGACGAGCACGGACACGACCTTGGCCACCCTGGCCTGCTCGCGGGGGTCCGCGTCGCGGCGCAGGTACTCCTTGTAGATGTTGCGGGTGAACAGGTTCGAGGCGGCGATCGCCATGATCGCCGCGGGCACGAGCGCCCCCACGCCGATGGCCGCGAAGGCGAAGCCCTCGAACCACGACGGGAAGTACTTGATGATCAGGTCCGGCACGGCGAAGTTCGGATTGGCCGGCTTCAGATGCGCGGCGATCGCCATGTATCCGAGCACGGCGATGATCCCGAGCGCGAGCGAGTAGAAGGACAGCAGGGTCGCGTTGCGGCGGATCGTGTTCGCGCTTCCGGCGCTGAGCGCTCCCGTCAGCGCGTGGGGGTAGAGGAAGAGGGCGAAGGCCGAGCCGAGCGCGAGCGTGGCGTATGTCTCGTACGACGCCGGCTTGCCCGGAATGAGCGCCGCCGGCGGCTTGCGCTTGGGCAACGCGTGCTCGGCTGCGTTGAAGATGTGGCCGAACCCGCCCAGCTTGATCGGGATGTAGATGACCGCGACCACAACGGTGATGTAGATCGCCAGGTCCTTCACGATCGCGGTCAGGGCCGGGGCGCGCAGGCCGCTCTGATATGTGTAGGCCGCAAGGACGACGAAGGCGATGATGATCGGCCAGTCGCCTGAGATGCCCATCGCGGCGATCACCGTCTTCAGGCCGATCAGCTGGAGCCCGATGTAGGGCATCGTGGCGATGATCCCGGTCACGGCGACGGCGAGGGCGAGCGTGCCCGACCCGAAGCGACCGCGGGCGAAGTCAGCCGCCGTGATGTAGTCGTGGCGCTTGCAGACCGACCACAACCGCGGCCCGAACACGAACAGCACCGGGAAGACCAGGGTCGTATAGGCGAAGGCGAAGAAGCCGGCACTACCGGTGCTGAACATCGCCGCCGGCACGGCGATGAACGTGTAGGCGGTGTAGATGTCACCGCCGATGAGGAACCAGGTGACCCAGGTGCCGAACTTCCGGCCGGCCAGCCCCCACTCGTTGAGATTGTTGAGATCGGCCTTGCGCCAGCGCACCGCGGCGAACCCGACCAGGGTCACGAACAGGAAGAGGATGCAGAAGACGACGATCGCGGCGGCGTGGACGGGGTGCTTGTCCATCGCCTATCTCGTGCGGCGGTAGACGACGGTCGTGATCACTGCGGTGGCGGCGAGCCACACGGCCTGGTACCAGTAGAAGAACGGGATCCCGAAGATGCGCGGCGAGGCGTGCGCGTACAGCGGCGGATACAGGAGCCCGAGGAAGGGCAGCAGCAACAACCAGTACCAGTGCCGCGATGAACGGCCGGTCAGCGCAGCGCTGCTCTCGGTGCGGTGGTCATTCGACTCACCCGCCATGGTCCCCCTGTTCCCCCAGGCGTCTTGCGCAAACGTTTGCCGAGGTCCTGCGGGCACGCTTTGAGGTTCAATGCCCCCGTGCGCAGGCTGCTCTCGATGGTCGCCGCCATCGTCCTGGTGGACACGATGTTCTACGCGGCGATCTCGCCCCTGCTCCCCTACTACGTCCACCACTTCCACCTGGCCAAGTCGGCGGCGGGCGTGCTCGCGGCCTCCTACGCGGCGGGCACGCTGCTCGGGTCGCTTCCCGCCGGCTGGCTGGCCGCCCGCTTCGGCGTGCGGCGGACGATCCTTAGCGGGCTCGGGCTGATGATCGCCGCCAGCCTGGCCTTTGCCTTCGCGTCGAGTGCCGGCCCGTTGGACGTGGCGCGCTTCGTCCAGGGCCTCGGCGGCGCCGCCTCATGGGCCGCCGGGATGGCATGGGTGATCGAGCGGGCACCCGAGGGCCGGCGGGCGGAGATGATCGGAACGACCCTGGCCGCGGCGATCGCGGGCGGACTCCTTGGCCCGGTGCTCGGGACCGTGGCCGCCGAGACGACACCCAAAGTTGCCTTCTCGGCCGTGGGCGCGCTCGGGCTGGGGCTGCTCCTGTGGACCTTGACCGAGCCCGCGCCCCCGCCCAGCGGAGCGACGCGCCTCGACGGCTTCGGGCCCGCATTGCGCGACCGCGGCGTCCTCACCGGCATGTGGCTGACGACGTTGGCGGCGCTGCTCTACAGCACGCTGGCGGTGCTGGCTCCGCTGCGGCTGAGCCATCTGGGCGCGAGCACGGCGACGATCGGGTCCGCCTTCGTCGCCGGCGCCGCGTTCGCGGCGGTGAGCAGCCCGTTCGTCGGACGGTTGTCCGACCGCCGCGGCTGGCGGCGTCCGGTTTTCGTCGGGCTGTGCCTGTCCATGGTGTGTGCGCTGCTGCTCACCCTCCCGCGCACGGTGGCGCTCCTGTTCGGCCTCGTCGTCGTGGCCGACAGCTTCTTCGGCGTGCCCTACTCGCCCGCCGGCGCGATGATCTCCGAGGGGGCGGAACGGGTCGGGCTCGGCCAGACCTACGGGTTCGGCCTGTTCAACCTGGCGTGGGCCGGGGGGCAGGTGATCGGCGGCGCCGGCAGCGCCGGGCTGGCGCAGGCGAGTGCCGACGCGGTGCCGTACTCGCTGCTCGCCGGCTTGTGCGCGCTCACGGTCGCGGCGATTGGGGTGCGTCGAGGATCGTGGCGACCTCGTCGAGGGCCGCCTGCTCGTGCTCGCTGATCGCCGTGCCGCCGAAGCCGAGGAAGCCGCCCTCGCGGTGGGCTTTGGCCACGGATTCGCCGACGAAGTAGACGAAGCGCTTGTAGCTGTTGACCTCATCCTCGGTGGCGTTGCGGTGCAGGAGGTCGATCGCGCCTCGCAGCGAGGTCGTCGCCGCGGCGCGGAGATCCTCGGGGCTGCGGGGCACCTTCGCCGGGTCGAGCGACGGCGGCGAGGTCACGACCTCGCGCAGGAGACCGTCGCTGTAGTGCTCGCGGGCGTTCGCGTAGGCATGGTTGATCGCCATGGCCTCGCGCACGGTGCCGCCTCGGTCGGCGGCGACCAGGAGCATCCCCACGAAGTACGGGGCGGTCGTGATGACCGACCACTCCTCGGCGTTGAAGGCGGCCTTCGTCGTCATTGAACGGTCTCCAGGATTCGATCTACGGGTCAGGGGCAAGGTGTTCGAGCAGCTCGTCGGCAACCGCGCCGGGCTGATCCTCGACGAGGAAGTGGCCGGCGTCGGCGATCCCGCGCCCGGTGACCGCGGGTGCGTACGGCTTCCACAGCTCGAGCGGGTCGGCGTAGAACACCGGCAGCGCGCCGTTCGCGCCCCACAGCGCGCGGACCCGGCAGTCGATCGTCCGGTTCCCGCGGTCGGCGTCGTCGAGCGCGCGGTCGATCGTGGCGCCGGCGCGGTAGTCCTCGCACATGGCCTCGACGAACGCCGGGTCGTCGAGCTGGGCGCGGTAGGCGGCGAGGACCGCGTCGGGGTAGCGGGGGTCGCCGGGCTTCATGCCGATCCGCTCGGCGGCGATCCAGAACGCGTCCGGGTCGGCCGAGATCAGCCGCTCGGGCAGGGGGGCGGGCTGGGCGAGGAAGCCCCAGTGCCAATAGATCGCGGCGAAGAGGGCGTTTGCGTGGGCCCAGACCTCGGCGGTGGGGACGATGTCGAGCACGGCCACCGAGGTCACGACCGACGGATGCTCGAGGGCCATGCGATACGCGACCCGCCCGCCACGATCGTGACCGGCCACGGCGAAGCGCTCGAATCCGAGCGCCGACATCGCGGCGACGAGATCCGCCGCCCACGCGCGCTTGCTGTGGGGCGCGTGGTCCTCGGCGGCCTGCGGCCGGAAGGATGCGCCGTAGCCGGGCAGGTCCGCGGCCACCACGGTGAACCGCTCGGCCAGCCGGCCGGCCACCGGGTGCCACATGAGGTGGGTCTGGGGATAGCCGTGCAGGACGAGCAGCGGCGGCCCGGACCCGCCGAGCACGGCGTGGATCGTGCCACCCGGGATCGGCACCTCATGAGCTGCGAAGCCGTCGAACACGGAGGCTCAGCCGAACTCGACGCCCTGGGCGAGGGGGAGCTCGTCGGAGTAGTTGATCGTGTTCGTGGCCCTTCGCATGTACGCGCGCCAGGCATCCGAGCCTGACTCGCGGCCGCCGCCGGTCGACTTCTCGCCGCCGAAGGCGCCGCCGATCTCCGCACCCGAGGTCCCGATGTTCACGTTGACGATCCCGCAGTCCGACCCGTCGGCAGCGAGGAAGCGCTCGGCCTCGCGCTGATCGCGGGTGAAGATGCTCGACGACAACCCCTGGGGGACCCCGTTGTGCAGCGCGATCGCCTCCTCGAAGGACCCGTAGCTCATCACGTAGAGGAGCGGGGCGAAGGTCTCGCGCCGCACGAGCTCGGTCTGGCCCGGCATCCGCACGACCGCCGGCTCGACGTAGAACGCGTCCCGGTGCCCGGCGACCGGGCGGCGCCCGCCGCCGACGAGCACCGAGCCGCCGTCGGCGCGGGCGGTCTCGAGGGCCTGGGACATGGCGGAGAAGGCCCGGCCGTTGACCAGCGGCCCGACGAGCGTGCCCTCGGCCAGCGGATCCCCCACCGGGAGGCGCGCGAACACGTCGCTCAGGCGGGCGACGAGGTCGTCGACCACGTCGTCGTGGGCGATCACCCGGCGCAGGGTCGTGCACCGCTGGCCGGCGGTCCCCGCCGCGGCAAAGACGATCCCGCGGGTGGCCAGCTCGAGATCGGCCGAGGGCGCCACGATGGCCGCGTTGTTCCCGCCGAGCTCGAGCAGGTAGCGCCCGAGGCGCGCGGCGACCCGGGGGGCGACGAGCGCGCCCATGCGCTCTGACCCGGTCGCGCTCACGAGCGCCACGTCGGGGTGGTCGACGAGGGCCTCACCGCCCTGGACCCCGGCGATGACGAGCTCGTGCAGCCCGGCCGGGGCGCCGCACTCGGCGGCCACCTGATCGAGCAGCGCGGAGCACGCCATGGCCGTCAGCGGGGTCATGGGCGAGGGCTTCCACACGACAGTGTCGCCGCACACGAGCGCCACGGCCGTGTTCCACGACCACACGGCGACGGGAAAGTTGAAGGCGGAGATCACCGCGACCACGCCGAGCGGGTGCCAGGTCTCCATGAGCCGGTGCCCGGGCCGCTCGGAGGGCATCGTGCGGCCGTCGAGCTGGCGCGAGAGCCCGACCGCGAAGTCGCAGACGTCGATCATCTCCTGGACCTCGCCGAGGGCTTCGGAGGGGATCTTGCCCGCCTCGATGGACACGAGCTCGGCGAGATCGGACTTGTGGTCGGCGAGGAGAGCCCCGTAGCGCTTGACCAGGGCGCCGCGGACCGGGGCAGGCACCGTGCGCCACTCGACGAACGCCTCGCGAGCCCGGGCAACCGCGCCGGCGACGCCGGCGGCATCGGCGCCCGCCACCTCGAAGAGGTCCTCGCCGGTGATGGGCGAGCGCGCGGCGACCCGCGGAGCCGCCGTGACGTCGAGCGGCACGCCGCAGCGCTCGAGGCTCCGGCGCGCGCGGTCGCGCAATTCCTCGGTCGAGGCGACGGTCAGTTCGGTCAGGGATGAGGTCGAGGTCATGCGTCGGCTCCTCTAATCGTGAACGTCTCCTCGCCGATACCAGCGCGGGGAGGTCGTGGGCGGCGGCTTCAGCGCGGCCCGGACGACGATCATCTGGGGCCCCGCGCTCGCCACGGAGGCGGCCAGGGTGGCTTCGAACTCGTCGCCGAAGCTCTCGACGCGCATCGCCGGAATGCCGAACGATTCGGCCAGGGCGACGAAGTCGGGTCCCACGAGGTCGACGCCGAACGGCTCATCGCCCACGCGCGCCTGGTCGAAGCGGAGCATCCCATAGCCGCCGTCATCCACGAGCACGATGGTCACGGGGATGCGCTCCTGGGCCACCGTGGCGAGCTCCCCGCAGGCGAAGAGGAAACCGCCGTCGCCGGTCACGCAGACCACCGGGCCGCGGTCGGCGAGCGCGGCGCCGAGCGAGGCGGGGAAGCCGAAGCCGAGCGTGCCCCAGCCCATCGGGTACTGGAGCTTGCGGGGCGCGGGCACGCGGCGGTAGCCGGCCAGCCAGTAGCCGGGGATGCACATGTCGGCCACGACGATGCTCTCGGGGGGCAGAGCGCGGTCCATGGCGTCGAGGAACTCGAGGGCTTGCGGCTCATCCGCCGCCACGGATCCGCGCACCGCTTCGCCGATCTGCGCCAAGCGGCTGGACAGCTCGTGCAGGTCGCGCCGATCGGTGACGAGCGGCAGGAGCCGGCTGATCAGCGCCGTCGCGTCCCCGCCGAGCGTCAGATCGGCCGTGTAGTTCTTGTTCGCGTCGCGCGGTTCGAAGTTGACGGCGATGAGCGTTGGCGGCTTGGGCATGAGCCAGTTCTGGGTCATCATGCCGTCGAAGTCCGTGCCCACAGCGAGGACGACGTCGGCCTCGTCCCAGAGGACGCCGACCTCGCGTGCGTGCACGGGACCGGGGACGAAGCATGGGTGGTCGGGCGGGACGATGCCGCGGCCGGAATACGTTGTGACGACGGGCGCGGCGAGGCGCGTCGCGAGCTCGCCGATGAGCGCGCCCGCGCCCGAGCGGGTAGCGCCGGCGCCCGCCCAGATGAGTGGACGCGACGCGCGCATCAGCATCTCGGCCGCGCGGTCGACGTCGGCCAGGGCGCCGGAATGTCCGACGCCCGTGAGGACACTGCGGATCGGAACCGCCGCGGGGGCCGCGAGCAGGTCCGTGGGGATCTGCACGTACACCGGGCCGCTCTCAGGTCCGAGCGCCGTGAGCGCACCGACGTGCACGGCGTCCTCGATCTTGCCGGCGGAGCCCACCACGCGGATCGCCTTCGTCACCGGAGCGAACATCGCGGCTTGGTCGCGGGTCTCGTGGAGCACGCCGCGGTACACGCCCGGCCGCCGCAGCGTCGAGGGGATATCCGTCGCGATGACGAGCACCGGCGAATGCGACGCCATCGCCTCGCCGGTCGCCCCCAGCGTGTTCGCCGCTCCCGGGCCGGTCGTCACCAGGGCGACACCGAGCTTGCCCGTCGCTCGCGCGTACCCGTCAGCCGCGTACACCGCGGCCTGCTCGTGACGCACCCCGACGAGCCGGATGTCCGATCCGGCGAGCGCGCGCCACACCGCGAGGTTGTGCACCCCCGGCAGCCCGAAGACCACCGGCACCCGGAGCTGCGCGAGCATGTCGACCAACCGACTGGCGCCCGTGGCGTGCACCGAGATCGTGGCCGGCTCAGACAACGTTGTATTCGGGACGCAACTGCGCCGCATCGAAGCGATCGACGCTGAACGGCGCGATGTCGAGGAAGGTGGGGCGGCCGAGGACCATGTCCCGGAGGATCTCACCCACCGCCGGGCCCTGCAGGAAGCCGTGGCCGGAGAAGCCGGTGGCGTAGAGGAAGCGCGAGACGCTCGCGGCCTCGCCGATGATCGCGTTGTGGTCGGGGGTCATCTCGTACAGGCCCGCCCAGCCGCCCCGGATCCCGACCTCGGAGATCCTGGGCGCGCGGTGGCGGACGACCTCCATGAGCCGGGGGATCCACTCGTCGGTCGTCTCGACGCTGAAGCCGGGGGTCTCCTCGGGGTCGGACATGCCCATGAGCAGGCCCGGCCCCTCGCGATGGAAGTAGAAGCTCGTGGCGAAGTCGATCGTCATGGGGAGCTCCGGAGGGAGGCCGTCCATGGCCTCGGTGAAGAGGATCTGACGGCGCAGCGGGGTGATCGGGAGCGCGACCCCGACCATCTCGCCGCAGGCCCGCGACCACGGGCCGGCCGCGCAGATCACCGTGTCGGTGCGGATGACGCCGCGATCGGTGACCACGGCGGTGATCGACGCGCCTGAGGTCTCGATGCCCACGACCGAACAGCCGACGACGATCCGTGCGCCGAGCGCGCGGGCGCCGGATGCGTAGCCCTGCACGACCCCCTCGGGCGTGGCATGTCCGTCGCCGGGCGAGAAGGCTCCGGCGAGAATGTCGTCGCCCGCCAGAAGCGGGCAGCGCGCGCGAACCTCCGCCGCCCCGATCAGTCGGGTGGCGAGCCCGAATGAGCGCTGCAACGCCACGCTGCGCTCGAACGCGTCGACGTCCGCGGACCGGCTGAGCACGAAGAGATAGCCCACGGGCTTCAGGTCGATCTCCCAGCCCGGCCGACGGCCGAAGTCCCGGAAGGCGTCCATGCTCCGCCGGGCGATCTCGATGTTGAGCGCATCGGAGAACTGCGTGCGGACACCTCCCGCCGCGCGCGAGGTCGAACCGCCGCCAAGGGCGTCGCGCTCGACGAGCACGACGTCGGCGCCGGCCTCGGCGAGGTGGAAGGCCGCGCTCGTGCCCATGACCCCGCCGCCGACGATGACGACGGACGCGCGCGAGGGAAGCGGTGCAGCCGGGCGAGCCACGCAGCGGATGCTACGTCCAGCGCACGGCCCAGTCGGCCGGCCTCCCCGCCGAGGCCGGCAGGACGAACTCGACCTTGCCGCTCACCCAGCGATGACGCACGGCGCGGCCGTTCGCCCAGGCGACCACGCCTGACGCCGAGCGCGGGACGTCGCCGACGTCGACCACGAGCCGGGAGCGCTGCGAGACCCGGAAGTAGCCGCGCAGCAGCCGGGGCGCGCGCGATACGCCCACGTCGGCCAGCCGCAGCCACATGCGCGCCAGATGGGGCACGACCGCGAACCCGGAGGCCGTCGGCGTCACGCCGGCGAAGTGGATGGCGTTCATGACCATCCAGGTGGGCTGCTCGGTGATCTGCCCGCTGTAGTCGTTGTAGAGCGGGATGCCGCAGCGGTCGGGGTGCGAGGAGTAGAAGGCCTGGCAGGCGTCGTCGATCGAGATCGTCCCGTCCCAGCTGTCGGGGAAGACGTGCGCGTGCATCGCGAGCGTGTTCCGCGTGTACTCGCTCCACGCGTCCGCGACGGAGCCGGGGACGACCCCATCGAGGTTCAGCAGCGACCAGGTGAGCCACCCATTGACGTCGAACCACACGCCGCCGACGTACTGCGAGGCACCGTCGAAGGCCCCGAAGGTCGGTGGATCGGTGGCGCCCGGGTCGCTCAGCGCCGGCGAGATCGCCGAGCCGATGCGGGCCGGACCGTGCACGGTGGCCGGGGCGCCGACCCCCGTCAGGAACCGGCGGATGTTCGCCACGAGAACCCGCGCCTGCGCGGCCGTCGGAGCGCCCGCGAGCGCGGCCCACGGCTGCGGTTCGCCGAAGATCGTCCCCTGGCCGATCGGCTTGGTGCCCGAGTAGCCGCGCAGGTACCACCGGCCGGTGAACGTGCGCCGCAGGGTGGCCACGAGCGCACGCGCCCGGGCCCGGAGCTCCGTGGCGAAGGCGTGGTCGCCGAGGAGATCGGCGAGCGCGGCAACCTGCGGATAGGCGTAGGCGAGCTGCGCGGGCACGAGCATCGACTCGCTCATGTGCAGGAAGGCGGCCGAGAAGTCCGACCAGTCGCCGTTCGTCCCGGCCAGGTAGCCGCCCTGGGGACCGCGGAGTGACTCCTGATGGCGGAAGGCGATCTTCAGGTGCTGCCACACGGTCACCCGCTGCCGCGAGTCGATGAAGGGCAGCTTCTGCGAGAAGAACGAGAGATCCTTCGTGCCCAGGCCGTACTCCGCTCCGGCGAGCAGCAGCCAGAAGTCGAGGTCGTCGGAGGTACCGAAGGCGTTGTAGGGCTGACAGAAGGGTGCGGTCCCGTAGGGGATGGCACCGGTCTTGGCGGACTGCAAGACGATCGAGTAATCGAGGATCTGCCGGGCCGTGGCCGGGTCGGCGTAGACCATGGGCAGCAGGTAGTGCAGCCAGCTGCGCGAGCCGAGGTTCAGGCCGCTCGAGTACTCGTAGTAGCCGCCCTGGGTGATCGTGTGGTACCCGCAGGCGGTCTCGTCCACGGTGGCGGCCCGGAGCAGGTAGCCGTCCCATTCGAGCTCCCGCGAGACCCACGCGCTCCCGGGCCCGAAGTACGCCTGGGGAAGCCAGGCCCTCCAGGCCCGCTCGCTCGCATCGAAAGGCGCTGCGGCGCGCGCATACCGCGCGACCACCTGACGCATCTCACGCGGATACGCGAGGCCATAGGCGTAGCGCAACGTCACCGACGCCCCGGGCGCAAGCCGCACCGGCGCCCGGAAGGCGAAGAGCGTCGACCCGCCGGCGCCGGTCGCTGCGGCCGGTGCCATCGCCCCGGTCAGGCGGTTGGCCACGACCGCGGCCGGGCGTGCCCGGCTCCCAGACCCGAAGAAGGCCGGCACGGAGGTCTCCACACCCGCGACCGGACCGGAGAGCGCGGCCGCGAACACGGACAACGGCCGCGTGTCGCCGTCCCCGGAAGCCTGGCGCACCGACAGCGTCCGCGTGCGGGCGTGCCACACGGGGCGCGCGAGCCCGATCAATCGCTTGTTCGTCTGGTCATACGGGTCGACGTCCCAGTACTCGAACCACGACACCCGCTCAGCGTGGCGGGTGAGGTTGCGAATCGTCACGTCGTGCAGGAGCGCGGGATCGTTGCCGAAGGGCGCGTAGACGTCCTCGCGCACCGACACCCCGGAGGCGCGGAGGTTCCGCTCGTAGTAGCCGACGCCGAAGCGCCGCGAGACGCCCGCGCCGCTCGGACGGTCCAACCACAGAGTGCTCAGCACCCGGCCGCCGACGTTGAGATAGCCGTAGCCGCCGGCGTAGTGGCGCAGCGCGGGGAGAAGCTTGTTCGTCCACTCGGCCAGGCGATCCTGGGACCAGAGCTGGGTGTAGCCGTCGTTGTAGGCGGCGCCCTTGATGTGGTCGTTCCCGAGCTCGTGCTGAGCGGCCGTCGCACCGTTCAGCTCCGGCTGCCGCGCCCGCACCGCCGTCTGCTCGTCGACCATGTAGGCGTACGCCGGAAGCCCGAAGCGGTCGACGACCCAACGGCCGAAGGAGCCGCTGCCGAACGTCGAGGCGATCGATGGTCGCATCGCCTCGGCGGAGAACCGGTCGGGCGGCCTGGCCGGTGAGGCGACGACTCGGGGCACGGTCACGAGCGCCAGGAGGAGCACATACGCCCCGACCGCCAAGACGCGACGCCACACACCGGCGAGTCTATGGATTTGCGACGGGCGATGGGCGACCGTACGCCGCCTCGCGCGTGGCCGCGCCCAGCCGGCACCGCGTCGGCGGCGGCGGTCAGCGGGACCCGCGTAACGCGCAGGAAGCCTCGGCACGCTGCTTGCCCTCGCGGGCGGCAGCGGAGGTGGCGGTGGCGGTGGCGGCGTGTTTGCCGGATACAGTGGCGGCGCGGGGGGTCGCTGAGGTCGTCACGCTCTGGGGCCAAGCGTGGTGTGCGGGGCCTCGGTGCGCCCCGGCCCGTTAGCATCCGCCCCTCGTCGTAGTCGCGGGAGAGGAGACACGGATGAAGGGCAGCATGTCGATCACGCGCGGTCGTCTGGCCGCGGCCGTAGCCGTTGCGATCCTCGCGTCCACCCTCGGCGCGCTCCTCGTCCCGGCCGCGCTGGCGAGCGGCGGGAGCCTGGCGCAGCGCACGGTCACGGTGACCCGCGACGGGGCCGGCATCCCCCACATCGTCGCGCGCAGCTTCACCGCGCTGGGGTACGGCGAGGCCCAGGCCTTCGCGGCCGACAACCTCTGCACGTTCGCCAACGACATCGTCACCCTCGAGGGCCAGCGATCGAAATACTTCGGCCCGAACGGGCTCGCCATCAACTACTCCGCGGGCACCGACGCCACGAACATCCAGTCCGACCTGTACTGGCGCTACGAGGCGGCGACGACCAACATCAACCAGCAGCTCCACACCCCGCCGCCGGCCGGCCTCCTCCCGCAGGTCAAGCAGGTCTACACGGGGTTCGTCGAGGGCTACAACGCCTACCTGCGCTCGGGCAAGCTGAACGATCCGGCCTGCAAGGGCAAGCCCTGGCTGCGCACGATCACGCTGAAGGACATGCTCCTGCGCGGAATCCAGATCGAGACCGAGGGCTCCTCCCAGCAGTTCCTCGCCGACCTGGTCAACGGCGCCCCGCCGGTGGCAGCGGCCAAGCCGGCCTCCGTGAGCCGCCTTCCCCAGCACCCCAACTTCTCCGCCCTGAAGGCCCAGCTCGGCGACGGGGTCGACCACTCCCTCGGCTCCAACGGGATCGGCCTCGGCTCGCTCGACACGCGCTCGGGCCACGGCATGGTTCTAGCCAACCCGCACTTCCCGTGGCGCGGGACCGAGCGCTTCTGGATGGCCCAGCTCGACGTCCCCGGCCAGTACGACGTCGAGGGCGGCACGCTCATGGGCTTCCCGCTCATCGGGATCGGCTTCAACCGCAACCTCGCCTGGACGCACACCGTCTCGACGACGCGGCGGTTCCTCGTCTACCACCTCAAGCTCGTCCCGGGTGACCCGACGAGCTACTACCTCAACGGCAAGGCGACCAAGATGGGCCGAGTCACCGTTCACGTCAGCTACGGCGGCACGACGGTCACGCACACCTTCTACACGACCCACTGGGGCGTGGTGGCGAACGTCTCCGAGGTCCCGAACGGCGCCTACGACTGGACGGCGACGGACGCCTACGCGCTCTACGACGTCACCGCGCACAACGGCCCGCGCACGGCCGACCAGTACTTCCGCATGGGCCAGGCCACGTCGGTCCACGCCCTCTACAACGTCGAGGCGAAGTGGCTGGCCATTCCGACGTTCAACACGATCGCGGCCGACGACCACGGCACCGCCTACTACGCCGACATCGGCGCTGCGCCCGCGGTCTCGGCCGCGGAGATCACGCGCTGCACGCCCTCGGCCATCGCCCAGATCGTGTTCGAGTCGGCTCGCGTCATCACGCTCGACGGCTCGACGACGTCGTGCGCCCCGGCGAACGTCAAGGGCACCCCGCAGAAGGGGATCTTCAGCGCGGCCTCGGAGCCGCACCTCTTCCGGCGCGACTACGTCGAGAACTCGAACGACTCGTACTGGCTCGCCAACCCCTCGCACCCGATGACTGGATTTTCTCCGGTCATCGGCCTCACCGGCACGGCGCAGGGCCTGCGCACGCGCATCGGCAACCAGCTGATCGCCGCGCGCGTGGCCGGCAGCGACGGCCTCGGCCCGGCGAAGTTCACGATCTCGAGCCTCCAGCGGATGTGGGAGGGGGACAAGTCCGAGGAGGCGGTGCTCGTGCTCTCGAGCCTCGTGGCCGACTGCCAGGCCCATCCCATCCAGGTCGCCTCCAACGGCCAGACGGTCAACCTGACCGCAGCCTGCAGCGCGCTGGCAGGCTGGAACGGCACCGGCCGGCTGGGCGGCAAAGGCGGATGGCTGTTCTCCGTGTGGGCACACCTCGACACCGACAGCAACTTCTACGCCACCCCGTTCAGTCCCGCTGATCCGCTCACCACGCCGAACGGCCTCAACACAACCTCGGCGACGCCGCTGAAGTGGCTGGCCGACGCGGTGGAGAACCTGGACGCCCACGGCATCCCGCTCGCCGCGAGCTACGGGCAGGTCGAGCACGCGCCGCAGTCCAAGACGCTGTTCGTGCACGGCTGTGACACCGGGTGCTTCAGCGCGGTGTACGCGCAGGACGGCACGCCGGCAGTGAGCGGCCCGCTCGATGCCGCGCCCTACGGTCAGGTCTACGACGGCTCATCGCTCGTCATGACCACCCAGCTGAACCCGGCCGGGCCGACGGCCCAGGGGATCCTGACCTATTCGCAGGCCACGAACCCGCGCTCGCGCTGGTACGCGAACATGACCAAGCTCTACGCCAAGAGCCGGTGGGTGCCGCTGGCCTACACAGCGGCCCAGCTGCGCCACGAGCATCCGTTGCGCACGCAGACGTTCATCGCCCGGTAAGGCCCGAGGATCGCGCCCCGTTCACGTCTGGCACTCCGGACACCACCACGTCGTGCGGCCCCCGATCCGGGCGGTGGTGAGTGCGTGCCCGTCGCGGGGGCAGGATCCCTCGGGGCCGCGCACCCCGACGAAGCGACCGGTATGCGCGCCGCCGAGGCGAATGGCCGAGCGCACGGCGGCACGCGTGTCGCGGCGCAGGTGGTCGAGCTCCTCGGTCGTGAGCGAGCCGGTAAGCCGGGTCGGGGCGATGCGGGCCTGCCAGAGGATCTGGTCGGCGAGGAGGTTGCCGACGCCGGACATGGCCTTCTGGTCGAGCAGCCGTGCCTTGACCGGAGCACGGCCGGCGCCGATGGCGCGGCGGAAGGTGGCGCGGTCGATCGTGGCGGCGTCCGGCCCCACGTGCGTGTAGTCGGGATTGAGGACGGCGCGCCCCAGCCGGCGCTTGTCGCGCAGCACGAGCCGGCCCCCGTCCTCGAACTCGAGCGCGAAGCGATCCCAGCGCGAGGCGTCCTCGGGATCGACCACGATCCGGCCGGCCATCCCGAGGTGCAGCCCGAGGACGGGTCCCGCGACGGTCTCGGCCCAGAGGAACTTCCCCCGCCGCTGGGCTGTGGCGAGCGTGTGGCCGGTCAGGGCGTCGGCGATCTCGCCTGGTGCATGCGGGCGGCAGACGTAGGTGTCGCGATCGTCGACGGCGGCGATGCGACGGCCGAGCGCGCTCTCGAGCGCGAGGCGCGCGCGCTCGGCCTCGGGAAGTTCGGGCACATGTCAGAGGCTAGGCCGCGAGGCAGCCGGGCGCGGAGATATAAGTCCGCTCTGTGACGGCATTGTGGCCGAGTCCGTGGCCGGCCGAGGACGGAGGGCCGCGGCGCGAGCAGGTTCCCCACGGCGGGACCGGCCTCGGGATCGGCCCAGGGGAAAGCCTGCGCCTGGCGGCGTCGCGCGACGCGTTCGCCACCACGATGGTCGTCCTGCGCGACCCCGGTGAGGTCTACGTGCTGCGCCACACGATGGGCCGCCGGCCGCTGCGCGATCCGACGGAGTGCTGGGTCGAGCGCATTGACCCGTTGACCCTCGAGCCGCTCGCCCGCTCACCCACGCTCGAGGGCGGGCCGTTCTGGCCGGGCGGGCTTGCCGCGCACGGCAACGGCTCCATGCACGTCGTCTACGGGCGCCATTGCCACCGCCTCGCCGCTGACCTGGTCATCGAGGCGCGGCGCGAGCTGCCGTGTCCTCGGCCCTATAACTCGTTTGTCGTCCTGGCCGACGGCACGCTGGCCACGAAGGACTTCGACCGCGACCTCGTCGCGCCCGCCACGCTCACGCTGCTGGACCCGGACACGCTGGCACCCCGGGCCCCCGAGGTGGCGCTGCCCGAACCGGCGATCGCCCGGCTCACGGCCGACGGCAACGCCGTCTACGTCGTCGGTGCGAGGACCCTCCGGCGCTGGATGTGGGATGGGACGCGGTGCGTACCCGACGAGGAGTGGCGGCTGGCCTACCACGGGGGATCGCGCCACAGCTACGGCTGGGACCCGGTCATCGCCGGCGGACAGGTGTGGTTCCTCGACAACGGTGCGCACGACTACGCGACGACAATGCGCGGCGCGGGACGTGCCCCCGGGGCGGTGCGGCTCTGGCGCGTCTCGCTCGAGGACGCCGGCGATCACGAGAGCGTCGAGGTGTGCGGCCGGCCGCACGGCACGGTCACCGACCCGCCGCTCTACGACGCGTCGCGACAGGTGGCCCTGGCCTACGACTCGGGCAACGGGGTCGTGGCCGCGTTCCGCCACGGCGACCGCCTCGCGCGGCTCTGGGAGCGCCGGCTCGACCACGCGGCGCACATGATCCTCTACCCCGGCACGGGCGAGGTCGTCATGCACGACTTCCGGGGTCCGGCGATCGCGCACACCCGGCCCGCCCGTGCGCTGGCCCGGCGGTTCTCGGCGCCCGCGCGCTCGGCCGCGGTCCGGCGGGCGCTCGCCCGCGGCTCGGGCGATGACGTTGTCGTCCTCGACATCGAGACCGGAGAGGAGCGGGCGCGGGCGCGCGTGCCGAGCATGTTCCAGTCCGTCCTCTTCCCGGCGCCCGGATTTCACCGCGACATGTACTGGTGCACGTTCTCCACGTTGGCCCGTCTGGAGGTGGCGTAGTGGCTTGCCTGACTCCCCGTGTCGAGTCCTGGCGGCGCGACGGCGAGATGGTCGACTTCGGTCCCCACGCCGTGTTCGTACGCGTTCGGGGCGGCGACGGGCCGCCGGTTCTGCTCCTCCATGGCTATCCGTCGAGCTCATACGACTGGCGCCACGCCTTCGCGAGCATGCCCGGGCACCCTCTGATCACGTTCGACTTCCTCGGCTTCGGCCTCTCGGACAAGCCCGCGCGCCAGATCTACTCGCTCATGGTTCAGGCCGACCTCGTGCAGTCCGTGGTCGAGCGCGCGACCGGTGGCGAGCCGGTGGTCGTCGTGGGCCACGACATGGCCACCTCGGTCGTGAACGAGCTCATGGCCCGCGACCTCGACGGCCGCCTGCCCTTCCCGATCGCCCGCATCCTTCTGCTCAACGGGAGCATGGTGATCGAGCGGGCGAGCCTGACCGTCGGCCAGAAGCTCTTGCGCGGCCGCTTCGGCGCCGTCGCCGCTCGCCTCTCCAACGAGCGCACGTTCCGGGCCCAGTTCGCCCGGATCTTCAGCCGTGAGCATCCCCTCACGCGGGAGGAGGCCGCCGACCAGTGGGCGCTCCTGGCCTACCACGACGGCCACCGCATCCTCGACCGGCTGACCTACTACCTGCACGAGCGGGTGACCTACGCCGCGCGCTGGCATCGGGCGATCGCCGACTGGCCCGGACCCTTCGCGCTCGCCTGGGCCGAGGAGGATCCGGTCTGCACCGAGTCGGTCCTCCAGGCCGTGCTCGAGCTCCGGCCGGCGACGCCCATCACGCGCCTCGCCGGGCTCGGCCACTATCCCCAGCTCGAGGACCCGCGACGCACGCTCGAGATCGTGGCGCGGTTCTGCGAGGCGGGAGTGGGTAGCCGGGACGGATGAGCAACGACTACGCCATCGTCGATCCCGACCAGGTCAGCAATCCCTACGACGGCTCCGACGTTCCCGGGGAGTTCCGCAGCCTCACTCAGGCGCTCGGCGCCGAGCAGCTCGCGGTCACGCTGATCCGTGTCCCGCCGCATTCGGACTTCGAGCAGGGCACGGGTCATTTCCACGACGAGATCGAGGAGATCTACCTGCTGAGCCGGGGCACCCTCACCGTGCGCTGCGGCGAGGACGTCCACACGCTCGCGGCGCCCGCCGCGATCCGCGTGGCTCCGCGGACGCCCCGCTCGCACCGCAACGAGGGCGATGAGCCGGCCGAGATGTGGGCCGTGTCACGCCAGCTCGGCCGCGGCGATGCGACGAAGCTCGACGACTTCTGGGAGGCCTCGCCGGAGGCGCGCCAGCGGGTCTGACCCGACGGGTCTGACCCGATGGGGATGCTCAGCCCCGGGCGGAGGCCTCGAGCCAGCGGCTCAGTGCCCTGCGCCCGGCCAGCGTGATCGTCCCGTCCGCGGCGATCCAGTCGCGCACGCGGAGCTCGCGGACGAGGCCGAGCGCGTCGGCCGGGCCCCGTCCCTGCCCGTGCGAAGCCAGCGCATCGGTCCCCGGCTCGACCGTCCAGCGGCCCGAGTCGAGCGCGGCCAGCGCGAGCCCCTGCTCGTCGGTCGGGAGGTCAAGAGGGTGCGGCCCCACGGTCGAGAACACCCCGGCGTCAGACGCGGTGAACCCGGACGGCTTGGGGCTCGGCCGCGACGGTGGCACCGGACTCTCCTCCGAGGGCTCGGCGGAGAAGGTCTCGGTCTGCGAGCGCAGCCAAGCCCCCGCTGTCCCGGCCCAGTCGCGGGCCTTCTCGGGGTCGACGCCAAGGAACCCGGCGATGTCGTCGACGTCCATGTTCTCCATGGCCCGCTCGACGGACTCGCCCAGCTCCCTGGCCATGGCACGGAACATGGCTTCGAAATCTTCAGGCATGGACTAGATGATGGCATGCTTGATCAGCGTGTCCAGCTGGGCGGGCGCGGGGTCGGCGATCCCTCCCTGGTCGGCGAGCGTCAGATATGCGCTAAGAAGAGTCCGTGCTCGCCTTCACCTGTCAGGTCTGCGGCCAGCTGCTCTTCTTCGAGAACAGCGTCTGCCTGCGCTGCTCCACGCCCCTCGGCTTCGCGCCCGAGACGATGGATCTCGAGCCGCTCGGGTCGGGACCGGGACGCTCTCGGGCGTGGCGCCGCTGCGCGAACGCCGAGATCGCGGGCTGTAACTGGCTGCTCGACCCCGCCGATGGGGAGGCGCTGTGCCGGTCGTGCCGTCTCACGCGGACACGCCCGTCGGATGGCGACCAGGACGGACTGCGCGCGCTGCAGTCGGCGGAGGCGGCCAAGCGCCGGCTGCTCTTCGAGCTCCTCGACCTCCGGCTGCCCGTCGACAGGAGTGGTCTGCGCTTCGACCTGCTCTCGAGCGCCTTCGCCCCCGTGAGCACGGGACATGCCGACGGCCTCATCACGATCGATCTGGCGGAAGCGGATCCCGCCCAGCGCGAACGGAGGAGGACCGAGCTCGACGAGCCCTACCGCACGATGCTCGGACATTTCCGGCACGAGGTCGCGCACTTCTACTGGCCACACCTCGTGGCGGGCGACGACGCGACGCTCGCGCGCTACCGCGAGCTGTACGGAGACGAGCGCCCCTCCTACCCCGAGGCGCTCGAGCGTCACTATCGCGACGGACCCCCCGAGGGCTGGACCGAGGCGTACGTCAGCGCCTACGCCACCATGCATCCGTGGGAGGACTGGGCCGAGACCTTTGCCCACTACCTCCACATCCGGGATGCCCTGCAGACCGGAGCCGCCTACGGCCTCGTGGTCGCCGGCCCGACGATCACTCGCGATCCGGCCCTCATCGCCGTGCCCGACGCCCAGGCCGAGGAGGGCTCGATCGAGGCGATGATCGCCGCCTGGCTGCCGTTCACCTACGCGCTCAATGCCGTGAACCGGAGTCTCGGCCGCGACGACCTCTACCCCTTCACCCTCGCTCCTCGGGTCATCGAGAAGCTGGGCTTCGTCCACGACACGATCCGTGCCGGATCTCAGTTGGCGGGCTCCAGCACCTCGTAGACGAGCTCAGGCGCGGCCGCCGCCTCGCGCGACCACCTCAGCGCGTCCCGCACCGCGCGCTCGGCCCGTTCGGCATCGTTCTCGCTGCGCGCGTACACCCGCCCGATCAACTCCCCGGCCGGCACCTCGTCGCCGAGCTTGGCGGTCAGCTCGATGCCAACCGAGGGATCGATCTCGTCGCCCTTGCGCCGCCGGCCCGCACCGAGCGTTCCCGCGGCGTGCCCGATGCTCTCGGTGGCGACGCCCGACAGCCAGCCCGCCTCGGCCGCGCGCACGTCGCGGACGACCGCGGCCCTGGGCAACCGCGAAGGGTCCTCGACGACGGCGCGGTCGCCGCCCTGGGCCTCGACGAAGGCGGCGAAGCGCTCCAGCGCGGCGCCGCTCTCGAGGGCCCGCCGCGCCCGCTGCACCCCGTCGGCCTCGTTTTCCGCGATCCCGGAGAACCAGGCGAGACACCCGGCGAGCCGGACGCAGAGCTCGCTGAAGCGTCCGGATCGCTCCCCGCGCAGGACCTCGATGACCTCGCGCACCTCGATCGCGTTCCCGATCATCTCGCTCAGGGGCTGGTTCATGTCGGTGATGAGTGCGCCGGTCGTCCGCTCCGCGTCGCGGCCGAGCTCGACGCACGTCCGGGCCAGCTCACGGGCCTGGTCGAGGTCCTTCATGAACGCACCTGACCCGGTCTTGACATCGAGGAGGATCGTCTGCGCGCCGCCGGCCAGCTTCTTGCTCATGATGCTCGCGGCGATCAGCGGCACGCTGCCGATCGTCGCGGTCACGTCCCGAAGCGCGTAGAGGGCTCGGTCGGCGGGCACGAGATCCGCGGTCTGCGCGCTCACGGCCAGCCCGATCCGCTGCACCTGGGCGAGAACCTCGCCGGCCGAGAGGTCGACGCGGAGCCCGGGGATGGCCTCCAGCTTGTCGAGCGTGCCTCCGGTGTGGCCGAGTCCCCGGCCGGAGAGCTTGACCACCTGAAGGCCGAGCTCGGCGGCCAGCGGAGCGACCACGAGCGTCGTGCCGTCACCCACGCCGCCGGTTGAATGCTTGTCGACGGTCGGCCCTGAGAGCGCGCCGAGCTCGAGCCGCTCGCCGGAGTCGACCATGGCCTCGGTCATCACCTTGGTCTCCTCGGCGGTGAAGCCGCGCAGGTAGCCCGCCATGAGGAAGGCCGACATCTGGTAGTCGGGTACCTCGTCGCGCGTGAAGGCGAGAATGAGCTCGCCTAGCTCGGCCGGGGGGAGCGCGTTGCCGTCGCGCTTACGGGCGATCAGCTGGACTGGATCCATGTCAGCTCGCTGCCCGGCCGTGGGCGGGGAAAAACCGCGGCGAGCGGGTAAGCCTGAGGGGACAAGGAGGAATCATGAGCACTCACGCCGCCCGTCCGACAACGAGACACCGCGCGAAAGGTGGTCGGCCCGAGCCAGAGGTTGGCACGGTACCCGGCAGGCGCTTCTCGGGCGAGCTCGAGACGGTCGGGGTGGCCCCGGTGCCCGACGCGCAGCGGCGCATCACTTCGCCGCGGCTGTTCATCTTGTGGGCCATGGCCTCGGCCTCGGCGCTGACGCCGATCGTCGGCTCGCAGCTCTTCAGCTTCGGTCTGTGGTGGATGGTCGTGGCCATCGTCATCGCCTGGGTACTCGCGTTCGTTCCGGCCGGGCTGTTCAGCGAGATGGGACGCGAGGTCCCACTCACCGCTCTCATCGTCGCGCGGCGCACCTATGGCTACGCGGGCGCGGCGCTGTTCTCGCTCCTTTTCACAGTGGTCAATGCCGGGTTCTTCGGCCTCAACACCGCGGTCGGCGGCCAGCTGCTCGGGGCCCTTGCCCACTCCAACGCAACGCTGTGGACGTGGGTCATTGGGGTGGCGCAGACCGTCCTCGTGCTCTTCGGCATGCGCGTGCTCGAGCCGTTCTACCGCTACACCTCGGTCCTCTTCATCGTCTGTTACGGCGCTCTGACGGCATACCTGTTCGCCCACTTCCATGTCACTGTGCCCGGGCGCCACGGCGCATTGCAATGGGGGCCCGCGCTGACCACGGTGCTGAGTCTGTCGATCCTCGCCTGGACCTACAAACTCTCGACGGTGTCGCGCTTCGCCCTCCCGAAGGCGCGGGATGAACGATCCACGCCCGGCTTCTTCCTCGCTCCGTCGGCCGGAATCATGTTGGCCGTGCTCCTGCTCGGCATCGTCGGCATGTTCTCGCTGGAGGCGACGCACAACTGGAACGTCGCCCTGCTCGGCGCCCATCTCTCGTGGTGGGGCGTCGTCGCCGCCATCGGTGTCGTCGTGGCCATCGTCCACACGAACGCCATGAACCTCTATCCGTCGACCATCGACGTGCTCGTGGCGATGAACTCGTTCCTGCGTCCGCGCAAGTGGGAGCAGCCGATCGGGACCCTTCTGCTCGGCATCGCCTCGACCCTCCTCGCCGTGGCCGGAATCCTCACGCACATTCAGAGCTTCCTCAACGACATCGGCGACGTGATCTTCCCGTTCACCTTCATCATGCTCGTCGACTGGATCCTCGTTCAGCGGCGGGCGACCGAGGCCGAGACGTTCTTCCAGCGTCCGCGCACCCTGTCGCAGTGGATTGATCCGGTGGCCGGCGTAACGTTCTTCGTCGGCTTGGCCTTCAACCTCTGGATTCACCTGGTGCTCCCAGCGAGCCTGACCGATCAGCTCCCGATCCCCTTGGTGGGCGCGCTTCTCTCGGCGGTGCTCTACGCGGGGCTCTCCCGGTTCAGCCCGCACCGGGCGCCCCCGGCGCCCGCCCAACGTGGCCAGGGAAGCCCGGCCGTAGCGGCGATGGGTCGCTAGCCAGGTGAAGCCGGCGCGGTCGCTGCCCGGCGAGGCGCCTGCGCCGAGAGGGCTCGCCAGCGATGACGCGGACGGTCTTGCCGCCCGCGTGCGCGCCTGGATCAGCGACGACCCCGATCCGGTATCGCGCCGCGAGCTCGAGCAGCTCCTGGCGAACGGCCGTACCGAGGCGCTGGCCGAGCGCTTCGGCTCCGAGCTGCGCTTCGGGACGGCGGGACTCCGCGGCCGGCTCGGTGCCGGCCCCGCGCGCATGAATCGCGCCACCGTCCGCCAGGCCACGGCCGGATTCGCCACCTACCTGCGTGAGCACGTCGAGGGGGCGGCGCAGGCGGGCGTGGTCATCGGCCACGACGCCCGACGAGGTTCGGCCGAGCTCGCCGAGGAGACGGCCCGGGTCATGGCCGGCGCGGGCCTGCGGGCGATACGCCTGCCGGGGACCGTGCCCACCCCGCTGCTCGCCTTCGCCGTCCGCCACCTCGACGCCGCCGGCGGAGTCATGGTGACGGCGAGCCACAACCCGCCTCAGGACAACGGCTACAAGGTCTATCTCGGCGACGGCGCACAGATCGCCCCGCCTGTCGACACCGAGATATCTGCCCGGATCGCCGCGGTCGGTTCGCTCCGCGACGTCGCGCTGAGCGACGAGGTCGAGTGGGTCGACGGCGCCGCGATCGAGGACGCCTACCTTCGTGCCATCGTCGCCGCCCTTCCCGTCACCGCAGAGTCCTCTCCGGAGCTCACGGTCGTCTACACGCCATTGCACGGCGTCGGGAAGGACCTTCTCCTCGCGGCCTTCGCCCGGGCCGGCCTGCCGCAGCCCCACGTCGTCGCCGCGCAGGCCGAGCCCGACGGAGACTTTCCGACCGTCGAGCGGCCCAACCCCGAGGAACCGGGAACGCTCGACCTCGCGCTCGCGCAGGCGCGGGCGCAGCGGGCCGACCTCCTGCTCGCCAACGACCCCGACGCCGACCGTCTGGCCGTCGCCATCCCCGCGGGTCCGGAGGACTGGCGCGTCCTCACCGGCGACGAGGTCGGCGCACTCCTCGCGCGCCACCTCATCGTCCACTCCGAGACGCCCGAGGAGCACGTGCTCGTGACGACGATCGCCTCCTCGACCCTGCTCGGGCGCATGGCGCAGGAGGCCGGAATCGCCTACCGCCGAACGCTCACCGGCTTCAAGTGGATGATGCGCGCGGCCGCCGAAGCCCGGCCCCGCCGCCTCCTGCTCGCCTACGAGGAGGCGCTCGGCTACGCCGCTGGTGACGTCGTGCACGACAAGGACGGGATCTCGGCCGCGCTCCTGGCGTGCCGGGCGGCGATCGAGGCGCGGCAGGCCGGCGGTGACTTCGCCGCACAGCTCGACGACCTCGCGCGGAGGTTCGGTCTCCACGCCACGCGCCAGGTCTCGATCGAGCTCGACGTGGCCGGCGGGGCGAGCGAGATGATGCGCCGCCTGCGCGACCGTCCGGTCGCCAGGCTTGGCGGTCGCCCGGTCGACGAGATCGAGGATCTGCTCGAGCACGCCCATCCGTCCGATGTGCTCGTCCTGCGCGCCGGCGGGGACTGCCGTGCCGTGGTGCGCCCAAGTGGGACCGAGCCCAAAGTCAAGATCTACCTCGAGGTCGTGCTCGCCGTCGCCCCGCAGGAGGACATCGGCGCGGTGCGGGCGCAGGCGGCCGGCCGCCTCGACGCCCTCGAGGCTGAGCTGCGCCACCATCTCGCACCATGAACGCTCCGCCACCGGTCACGCGCGACGAGCTGGCCGGGATCATCGACCACACCCTGCTGGACCCCGAGGCCGGGCCCGACGAGGTGCTCGCGCTCTGCCAGGAGGCGCTCGAGCTGGGCGTGTTCGCCGTCTGCGTGTCGCCCACGATGGTGCCGCTGGCCGCCGCGCAGCTGAGCGGGAGCCCGGTGCGCGTGGCGACGGTCGTCGGCTTCCCCTCCGGCGCGCATCCGACCGAGGTCAAAGCCGTCGAGGCCCAGCTCGCGGTGGCCGACGGCGCGGACGAGCTCGGGCTGGTCATCAACCTCGGGCTCGCGCGAGCCGGGGCGTGGGAGCTCGTGCGCGACGGGATCGCCGTCGTACGCGCCGCGGCACCTGAGCTCGCGCTGAAGGTGATCGTCGAAGCGGCGCTGCTCACCCGCGACGAGCTCGCCGCGGCATGTCACGCCGCCGAGGTGGCCGGGGCGCAGTTCGTCGAGACCTCGACCGGGTTCCACCCGGCCGGCGGGGCGTCCGTCGAGGCCGTGCGGCACATGGCCGAGACGGTGGACGGGCGCCTCGGCGTCAAGGCCTCAGGCGGAATCGAGGCCGCACAGGCGATGCTCGAGCTCATCGCCGCGGGGGCGACCCGGCTCGGGATCGCGCGCCCGCGCGCGATCCTCGCCGAGTTCGACGGCTGAGACCGACCTGAGGACCGGGTCGGGCGCCGGGGTCAGTCGGTTCCGTCGAGGAGTGGGTCGAACGGGCCGTTGTCGCCGGACAGGCGGGCGGGCCGGTAGGGGATGAACGCCGCCGGTCCAAGGTCGAGGCGCAGCGCGGTCGCTTCGAGCTGCGCCGGCCGGGCCACGGCACCCCAGTGCCCGGTGTCGACACGGTGCTGGATGGCCAGGACGCCCGCCACGAGTTCGGCCGGCATGAAATTGCAGTGGAGCTGGCGCTGCACGAAGTCCTGGCGCAGGAGCGAGCTCGTTCCCGCGGCCCGGACGGTGTGGGCGTAGTAGTTCTCCTGCTGGACCGGTACGAGCTGGTCGGAGATCGTGTGGAGGTCGAGCTCGGGGACCTGGATCCGGCCGGTCGGCACGGAGGTGCTCTGCAGCCATCGAACGGCCCGCGTATCCGCCTTGATGTTGGCGCCCGCGGTGAGCGTCGAGAGGTCGGAAGTCAGGCTGAGGCCCGCGGCACGGTAGAGGGCGCGGACCTCCTTGGCGTAGGACGAGTGCCGCAGCAGCCGGGCGAAGTCGACACCGGCCGTCCACGCGCCGTTGCCACCCGACGCCTGCTCGAGCGAGTAGCGCGCGAACTCGACGAAGTCCATCGCGCTCATCGCGCCGGTGAACTGGATGTCGTACTGCTCCTGCTCCTGGCGCAGATAGTCGTTCGCGGCCGGCATCTGCTCGTTCGGCGCCCAGGTCGAGACGTTCATGAAGGCCATGGCGAGGGCGAGACGGGCACGGCCCGCAGCCGTCTTCTCGGCGCCCTGCGCGACGGCGTCGAACGCCTTGCCAGTGGCCAGGCCGTCGGCCTGGCTGGAGAAGTGGATGAGCTTGATCGCCTGTGCGGGCGCGAGCAGCCTGCTGAGGGCGTACTCGCCGTCGAGCTGGTAGTTGTTGAGCTGGATGGCGCCGGCGACGATGCCGCACGTCGTCAGCGCGCCGTCGATGCGGCCCTCGGGATTCTCGGCCTCCAGCTCGCTGATGAGACCGCCCATCGAGGTCCCGAAGGCGATGACGTGCTGGGGAGGCGTGGGAAGGTGCGGCTCGACGGCCGCCAGGGTCTCGTACTGGTCCCGGCGCGCGCTGCTCAGGGCCCACCACGAGCCGTTCGGGTCATACGAGGAGCCGGCCAGGGCGTAGCCGCGATCGAGCAGCGCCTGCTTGGTCGTCGGGTCGGGCGCGTCGGCGGCCACCGGGGGACCGAAGCCGTGGCTGTAGAGGAGCACGGTGCCGTTGAAGTCCGCGGGCACGTCCGCCACCCAGATGCCGCCGTCGGACGTCGTGCCCGTGTAGCTGGCGGAGACGGTGGAGGCGCCCGCCGGCTGAGCGACGATCAGGGCGAGTGCGCTGAAGGCGACCGACAGGCCCGCGAGCCAGCGGGCGAAGCGTCCGGTGAGCATGTCTCTCTCCTCGTCGTGCGGCCTCGTCCCGATCGAGGCTGCTCCGGCCGTCAACTTAGGGAGTCACAACGCGATTGTCAACTATGTTGAGACATGGCGACACGGCCGTCGAGGCGGATACTGTCTCGGGCATGCCATTCGCCTCGACCCCGGCACCCAGCGACGCTCATCCGGGCTCGCGGGCGCGCATCGCGCGCGTCGGCTACCTGGTCTACCGGGTGGAGCGCCGTCTGCGCACACGGCTCGACGAAGCCGTGCGGGCCCACGGCGTGACCACGACGGAGTACGTCACCCTCAGCGTCCTGCGCGACCGCGACGGGATGTCCGGGGCCGAGCTCGCTCGCTGGGCCTTCGTCAGCCCACAGGCGATGAACTCGGTCATCGCCGAGCTCGAGCGCCGGCGGCTCGTCCGGCGCCGTCCCGATCGCGATCACCGCCGCGTGCTCCGAGCGTCGGTGACGGCCAAGGGACTGAAGGTTCTCGATCGCTGCGACGCCTCCATGGATGCCATCGAGGCCGACATGCTGGACGGTCTCGAGTCGGAGTCCGTCGACTCGCTGCGCGACGCGCTGGCCCACTGCGCGCACTCGCTCGAGCGCAGTCGCTGGCAGCGGCCGGCCTGAGCTCGCCGGCGCCGACCTACACTGCGCTGCATGAGCTTTGCTCGTGGCCTCAACGGATCGCCGCATGACGCCACCAGGCCCGACGCGCGCGTGTCGATCGGGTACCAGGAGCTCCGCCGTTCGGTTCGCAGCACTCGGCTCGGAACCGGAACTCTCGCCTGCCCTCGCTGTGACGCGCCCGTGTCGATCGGTCCGGGTACCCTCGGCCCGTCCGATCGACTGAGCTGCCCCTTCTGCCGCCACGGCGGGAGGCTGCGCGAATTCCTCTCCCTCGCGGCGCCCACGCGCCCCGCCCGCGTCGTTGTCCGGGTGGCTTCCCCGCGGGGCGCGCCGAGGGTGTGATGGCCGTTCTGACGCAGGACGTGCCCTCCTCGCTCGCCGAGGACACGCGCGCGTATTGCCGGGAGCTCGAGCGCGTCATCGCCGCGCAGCCGTCGATCCACACGCTGCCGGTGGCGCAGACACGCCGGATCCGCCGCGAGGGGCTGGGGATCTGGCCCGCCCCCGTGTTCGTGCCTGAGGCCCGGATGCTCGAGATCGACGGGCCCGGGGGGCGCCTGCCGCTGCGGCTGTTCGTGCCGGAGCCCCGGGTCACGGGAGCCTTTCTCCACATCCACGGTGGCGGTTGGGTCCTCGGGGACCACGACATGCAGGACCCGCGGCTCCTGCGCCTGGCCAACGAGACCGGCCTGGCCGTGCTCAGCGTGGGCTACCGCCTGGCGCCCGAGCACCCCTACCCGGCTGCGCCCGACGACTGCGAGGCGGCCGCGCTGTGGCTGCTCGAGCACCGCGACGAGCTCGGCATCGAGCCGGGGCTCCCGCTGGCCATCGGCGGTGACTCTGCGGGTGGCCACCTCGCGGCCACGACGCTGGTGCGGCTGCGCGATCGCCACGACCGCGCCGATGCCTTCGCGGCGGCGGTCTTCCAGTACGGCGCGTTCGACCTGTCCATGACCCCGAGCCAGCGGCTGTGGGGCGAGCGCAACCTCGTTCTCTCGGGGCCGATCATCGCCTGGTTCGGCGACCAGTTCCTGCCCGGCATCGACCGGGAGGCGCGACGGGACCCCGACATCTCGCCCCTGTACGCCGAGTTGCGCGACCTGCCCCCGGCGATCTTCAGCGTCGGCACGGCGGACGCCCTGCTCGACGACACGCTGTTCATGGAGGCGCGCTGGCGCGCCGCGGGTCACGAGACCGAGCTGCGCGTGTGGCCGGAGGCGCCGCACGGGTACTACGGGTTCCCGATGGCGATCACCGACCTCGCCCTGCGGGCCGAGTACGCGTTCCTGCGCCGCACGCTGCGTCTCGAGCCTTGACCGCGCCGAGCGGAACCGGCGACCCGGTGATCACCGGGATGGGTGCGGTGACGCCGCTCGGCCTCGACGCGGCGACGACGTGGGCGGGACTGCGCGAGGGCCGCTCGGGCATCGGACCGGTCACGCACTTCGACGCCTCCGGACTCGCGGTGCGGATCGCCGGCGAGGTCCGGGGTCTCGACGCCGAGGAGCTCCTCGGGACCAAGCGCAGCCGGCGCTCGGCCCGGGTGTCGCATCTCGCCGTGGCCGCGGCCCGGGAGGCGGTCGGCGACGCCGGGCTCGAGCTCGACGGCGAGACGGAGTCCGCCGGCGTGGTCATCAACACGGCGATCGGCGGGGCGCGCGAGACCCAGGCCAACGTCGAGGCGCTTCTGGAGCGCGGTCCACGCGCCGTGAGCGCGTACTACGTGCCCGAGATGATCCCCAACATGCCGGCCTGCGAGGTTGCCATCGACCTCGGGATCCACGGCCCGGTCAACGCGAGCGCGCTCGCCTGCGCGAGCGGCAACGCCGCGCTGCTCGAGGCCCGTCGCCTCATCCTCGGCGGCGAGGCGGAGGTTGTCGTCGCCGGGGGTGCCGATGGCTATCTGTCGCCGGTCATGTTCGCCGGCCTGGTCAACATCGGCCCGCTCTCGGAGCGCAACGACGAGCCCGAACGGGCGAGCCGTCCGTTCGACGCCGACCGGGACGGCTTCGTCTCCGGCGAGGGGGCGGTGGTCTTCGTCGTCGAGTCCGCGGCCCATGCCGCGGCGCGTGGTGCGCGGGCCTACGGCACCGTCGCCGGGGGTGCTCTCACCGCCGACGCCTTCCACGTCGTCGCCCCCGAGCCGTCGGGCGCGCATGCCGCCCGCGCGATCTCGCTCGCGCTGCAGCGGTCGCGCACGGCCGCTGAGGAGGTCGACTACATCTGCGCCCACGGCACGGGAACCCGCGCCAACGACGCGGCCGAGACCCGCGCCATCCGCACCGCCTTGGGCGCCGCGGCCGACCGGGTCGCGGTCAGCTCGCCCAAGTCGATGGTCGGCCACCTCATCGGCGCCGCCGGAGCGCTCTCGGTCATGGCCAGCCTGCTCGCCATGCGCGACGGCATCCTGCCCCCGACGACCAACCTCGAGCGCCCCGACCCCGAATGCGACCTCGACTACGTCCCGCTGCGAGCCCGCACGGCGACGGTGCGCACGGCTCTCGTGAACGCCTTCGGGTTCGGCGGGCAGAACTGCGTCATCGTCCTGCGCGCCCCGGGCGCCTGATGGCCAAGCCCTGGCTCAGCTCAGGAACGGCGCGATGAGTGACAGATCCGCCGGGCTGAGCCGGTCGCCGGCCGACGCCGCCTGGTGCCAGTAGGGGTACAGCAGCTGCGGGCGGCTGACCGCCTCGAGTCGTCCATGCTCCTGGGCGCTCAGCGTCAGCTCGGCCGCGGCAAGGTTGTCGGAGAGCTGCTCCTCGGTCCGCGCGCCGACGACCACCGTGCTCACTCCGGGCCGGGCGATCAGCCAGGCGAGCGCGACCTGGGCGGCCGAGACGCCATGGGCCTCAGCGATCTCGACAAGGACGTCGATCGTGTCGTAGAGCTTGTCCTCGTCGTAGATCGGCGGCTCGTTCCACTCGCTCGTGTGGCGCGCGCCCTCGGGCGGATCCTGACCGCGGCGGTACTTGCCGGAGAGCAGCCCGCCGGCGAGCGGGCTCCAGATGAGCAGGCCGAGCCCCTGATCGATCGCCGAGGGCACGATCTCGTACTCGGCCGAGCGCTCCTGCAGAGAGAGGTAGACCTGCTGGCTGACATAGGCCGGCAGCCCGGTGGCCCGGGCGACGCCGAGCGCCTTCATGACCTGCCAGCCGGCGAAGTTCGAGCAACCGACATAGCGGACCTTGCCGCTCTGGACGAGGTGCTCCAGCGCGGACAGGGTCTCCTCGATCGGCGTCTGCCCGTCCCACTCGTGCACCTGGTAGAGGTCGATGTGGTCAGTCCTCAGCCGCCGGAGGCTCGCCTCGCACGCCTCGATCAGATGGTGGCGGGAGAGACCGGCGTCGTTCTTGCCGGGGCCCATGGGGAAGCGGACCTTGGTGGCGAGCAGAACCTGGTCGCGCTTGTCGGCGAGCGCCTCGCCGACGATCTCCTCGGCCTTGCCGTCCGAGTAGACGTCGGCCGTGTCGATGAGGTTGACCCCGGCGTCGAGCGCGAGGTCGATCTGGCGGCGCGCCGCCTCGACGTCACCGGTCCCGACGTAGCGGAACTTGCCGCCACCGCCGAAGCCCATCGTGCCGAGCGTCATGGTCGAGACGCGCAGGCCCGAGCGTCCGAGTTGCCGGTATTCCATGGTCCTCCCTCGAATTCGTACACCAGCCGTCTCCGGACGGCCACGTGTTGTGAGCGTTCACACCCAGGGTAGAAGGCGGCTCAGCCACGCGACGCGCGCGCCTTGATCCGCGTGCGGAGCTCGGCGTAGATGGCGGGGTCGAAGTGGCCGGCCAGCGGAGCCGCCACCGCGGCCGCCGACAGCGCGGCGGCGTCGGCGAGGGCCTCCTCCCACGGGCTTCCGTCGACCATGGCGGCGACGAGCGCGGCCGCGGCCGCGTCGCCGGCGCCGGTCGGGTTGCCACGCAGCTCGGCGGGCGGGGCGGCGCGCAGGACCGGGCCCTCGCCCAGGAGAAGGAGCCCCGCCGCGCCGTCGGTGATGATCACCGTCCGCGGGCCCGTCGCGCGCAGGCGGCGGGCGCCCGCGACGAGATCCTCGTCATCGAACACGCCGGCCAGCTCGGCGCGATTGATCTTGACGAGCTCGGGTCGCGCGGAGAGGGCGCGCTGCAGCGCCGCGCCGTCGGCGTCGAGGAGCACGGGCGACCCGCCCGCGTGCGCCGCCTCGACGAGCTGCCGATAGCCGTCGACGGGGACGCTTGGGGGGACGCTGCCGGAGAGCACGACCGCCTCGGCCTCGCCGGCCAGGGCGCGGACGCGGGCGATGAGGGACGCCCATTCCTCGGGCGTGATCTCGGCCCCGAGCTCGGAGAAGCCGGTGGCCGCGCCCGCCTCGTCGACAACGATGAAGGCGAGCCGCGAGTCCCCGCCAATGTCCACCGTGGCATCGCGCAGGCCCGCGGCGACGAGCTCTCGCCGCGCGGCCGCCCCGTAGGCGCCGCCGGCGAACCCCGTGACCGTGACCTCACGCCCGAGGGTGTGCAGGACGCGGGCGACGTTGACGCCCTTACCGCCGGCCTGCCGGCCGAGGACCTCGACGCGGGCGGTGGTGCCGACCTCGACCCGGGCCGTGCGGTAGGTGACATCGAGGGCGAAGTTGAGGGTCACGGTGACGATCACGGCGTGGATTGAACTGAAAGCCGGCGTTTCGCGAACGCGCCGTCGCGGGCAATCCGGGAAGAATGTGGGCGCAGAGCCCACCGAGGGGAGATCACGATGTCGATCGGCAAAGCCAGAGCAGCCCCCGCGAACGGGAGCGCACACGGGTTCACCTGCATGGTCCCATGCTTCTCCGAGCTCGACGAGCCCGTCATCCGCAAGCACCTGGAGGACGACGCCTTCTTCTGGCTCGACCTCACCGCTCCGAACCAGGCCGAGCTCGAGCGCCTGCGCGAGATCTTCGGCTTCCATCCGCTCGCCATGGAAGACACCGAGGACTTCCACCAGCGGCCGAAGCTCGACGACTACGGCGACTACGTCCTGCTCGTCTTCTACGGGGCCTGGCGGGAGCAGGCCGCCGAGGAGGAGCCGCTGCGCGAGGTGCACTTCTTCATCTCGGGGCACTACATCGTCACCGTCCACCGCCACCCGCTGCCTCCGCTGGACCAGCAGCGGGAGCAGCTCGAGGGCCGCGCCCTGCACAGCGAGCAGTTCGTCATCTACCGCCTGCTCGACTCCCTGACCGACAGCTACTTCCCGCTGCTCTCCGACATGGACGACGAGATCGACGAGCTCGAGGTGGCGCTCGTGGCCGATCCGAACGAACGCTGCCTCGAGCGGCTGTTCGCGCTCAAGCGCGAACTCGTCGCCATGCGTAAGGTGGTGACCCCGCAGCGGGACCTCTTCGCCCGCTCGATCGAGCAGATCGCCGCGCTTCCGGGCCTGCAGCTCGACGAGCGCGACTACTTCCGCGACATCTACGACCACTTGATCCGCATCAGCGACCTCATCGACTCCTATCGCGACCTCCTCTCCGGGGCCACGGACCTCTACCTCTCGACGATCAGCAACCGTCAGAACGAGGTCATGAAGCAGCTCACCGTGATCGCCACGATCTTCCTGCCCCTGACCTTCATCACCGGCTTCTTCGGGCAGAACTTCAGCTTCATGGTCACCCACCTGATCTCGGCCACGTGGACGTTCTGGGTCATCGGCGTGGGCAGCATGGCGATCACGGTCATCGGCTTCCTCATCTACTTCCGGCGTAAGGGCTGGCTGTGACCCGGCCCGTCGTCGCCATCCACGCCGGCGCGGCTCCGAGCGTCAGCACGGTCGTCGAGAACGCCGCCGTCTGCCACGAGGCGCTGCTCGAGGCGCTTG
The DNA here is from genome assembly GCA_963795525.1 of uncultured Solirubrobacterales bacterium. Classification (GTDB taxonomy): domain Bacteria; phylum Actinomycetota; class Thermoleophilia; order Solirubrobacterales; family Solirubrobacteraceae; genus Palsa-465. The sequence goes on along the minus strand of CAWCIA010000002.1, from coordinate 728,349 downwards.
GCTCCGCCCGCGACGTGCTCGAACGCCACGGCGATGCCGTGCAGGCGGTCCAGGCGGCGGTCATGGTCATGGAGTCCTTCGAGCTCTTCAACGCCGGCCGGGGCTCGGTGCTGTGCGCCGACGGCTCGGTCGAGATGTCCGCGGCGATCATGCGCTCCTCGGACCGCGCCGCGGGCGCCGTGGCGGGGAGCAGGCACACGAAGCACCCGGTGGTCGGGGCGCTCGCGGTGATGCGCTCCCCCCAGGTGCTCATGGTCGCCGAGGCGGCCGATGCGCTGGCTTCGGCCGCGGGCGCGGAGCAGGTGCCCGAGTCGTACTTCATCACCGAGCGCCAGCTTGCCCGGCTCCACCACCACCTCTCCGGGCCCGACCACAACACGGTCGGCGCCGTCTGCGTCGACTCGGACGGCCTGCTCGCCGCGGCGACCTCGACGGGCGGGATCCGCGCGCAGCCGCCGGGGCGGGTCGGCGACTGCCCGCTGATCGGCTCGGGCACCTGGGCCGACCCGCGGGTCGCAGTGTCGTGCACGGGCGACGGGGAGGCGTTCATTCGCTCCGGCGCTGCGCGGTACATCGCCGCGCTCATGGAGCACGGGGTCGGCGTCGCCGAAGCGGCCGAGCGCGCGCTCGGCGAGGTGGCCGCCATCGGGGGCGAGGGCGGCCTCGTGGCCGTCGACGCCGCGGGCGAGGTCACGCTGCCCTTCCAGACCGCGGTCATGCCGCGGGGCGTGTGGCGGGAGGGCCAGGAGCCCGAGGCCTGGGTGGCCGAGGCGGCCGAGCCGGCGCTCGAGGGCTGAGGCGCGGCGGAAGCGCGGTCGAGGCTGAGGCGCGGTCGAGGCTGAGGCGCGGGACGCTCTCGCGCGTCGGTGACAGGCGGGGGCTGGGGGTATCGAGTGCGGTGGGTCGCGCTTGCGCCCAACCCCCAAATCGCCCCTCGGGCGACCAAAGGGGATCGCTTTGGGCATCTTCTCCGCATATCGGACAAGATGCCCAAACCGTCGCGCGATCGCTCTGCGGCGTGCGATTGCCCGGCGGCGTGCGATCGCCCGGCGGCGCGCGACCGCCCGGCGGCGCGCGATCGCCCGGCGGCGCGCGATCGCCCTGCGGCGCGCGATCGCTCTCCAGCGCGCGGCCGCCCTGCGCCGGGGCGGCCGGGGCTACGCGGAGTCGGCCGCGAGCACCGCCCGGGCCGCGTTGTGCCCCGGGATCCCGCTGACCCCGCCGCCGCGGCGCGCCCCCGCCCCGCACAGCCACACGTTCGCCCGCGAGGTCTCGACGCCCCAGCGCCCCACGTCCCCCGGTGCCTCGGCGAAGGGCCAGCTGAGATCGCGGTGGAAGATGTGGCCGCCGGACATGGCGAGCTCGGCCTCGAGCTCGAGGGGCGTCCGCGCCTCGAGGCACGGCGCACCGTCGGGCCCGGCATGGAGGCACTCCTCGATCGGCTCGGCGAGCACGGAGTTGATCGAGCTCAGCGTCGCCGCCACGGCCGCGGACTTCGCGCCCGCGGGATCGCCCGCGAACAGCCGCGCCGGCATGTGGAGCCCGAACACGGTCAGGGTGTGAGTGCCCGACGCGCGCAGCTCGGGCCCGAGAATGCTCGCGTCGGTGAGCGAGTGGCAGTAGGCCTCACACGGCGGTAGCGCGGGGATGCGACCCGCGGCCGCCTCGCGAAACGCCGCCTCGAGCTGCCCATAGCCCTCGTTGACGTGGAACGTGCCCGCGAAGGCCTCCTCCGGGCTGAGCAACGGGTCGCGGAGTCGTGGCAGGCGCCGCAGGAGCAGGTTGAGCTTGAGCTGCGCGCCCTCGGGCGCAGGCGCGGTGCCGGGCTCGCCGAGCAGGCGAGCCAGGACGGCCGGCGCACATCCGGCGAGGACGTGACGGGCCCGCAAGACCTCTCCGTCCGCCGTCTGCACCGACGCCATCGCACCGTCCGCCTCGATCGCCGAGGCCTCGGCACCGGGTCGGATCTGCGCGCCCGCGCGGCGGGCCGCCGCGGCCAGGCCGCGCGTCAGGGCTCCCATCCCGCCCACGGGCACGTCCCACCGCCCGGTGCCGTTACCGATCACGTGGTAGAGAAAGCAGCGGTTCTGGGCGAGACCGGGGTCCGAGAGCCCGGCGAAGGTCCCGATGAGAGCGTCCGTGGCCACGACCCCGCGGACCACGTCGCTGACAAACGACGCCTCGAGGATCTCGCCGAGCGGCCGCTCGAAGAACGCGCCCCAGGCCCGAGCTCCGACGAGCGAGCAGAACCCCTCGCGCGAGCGCAGCGGCTCGGTCAGCGTCGGGAACGCCGCCCGGGCCACATCTCCCGTGGCGCTGTAGAAAAGGTCGAGCGCGTCGGCGTCCGCTTCCGACCCCGTGGCCCGTTCGACCGAGGCCCGTGTGCGCGCGGCGTCGTCGCACACGAGAACGCCCGTCCCCTCACCACACGGCGTGTAGGACGAGATCCGTCGCCGGCGCAGCTCGACCTCCACCCCCAGCGAGGCGAGCAGGTCACGGGGAAACAGGCTGACCAGGTAGGAGTAGCGGGAGAGCCGCACGTCGAACCCGGGGAAGGGCGAGGCCGACACGGCCGCACCGCCGACCTCCTCGGAGCGCTCGAGCACGACGACGCGCAGGCCGGCGCGCGCGAGCAGCGTCGCGGCCACGAGGCCGTTGTGTCCCGCCCCCACCACGATGGCATCGAGCGCCGTCATGGCGGCACCCTACGCGAGAAGGCCCAGCCGCTGTCCCCGCTGCACGGCCTCGGTGCGATTGCGCACGCCGAGCTTGCGGTACACGGCGCTCGTGTGCTCCTTCACCGTGTGCTTGGAGAGATGGAGCTCCTCGGCGATCTCCGGGTTCGTCGCGCCCGAGGCCATGAGCTCGAGCACCGCCCGCTCCCGCGGCGAGAGACCGAGCGCGCCGAGCTGGTCGTGGTGGCGGAAGACGCTCTTGCCCAGCCCGACCGCGCGCACGGCGGCGGCGATGCGTGCGGCCGGCCAGTCCTTGTAGGCGAAGCCCGAGGCGCCGGCGGCCCGGGCCGCGTGCGGGGAGATCTCTCCCGCTCCGGAGAAGAGGAGCACCCGGGTGGCGGGAACCTCCGCACGCAGGCGCTCGCAGATCTCGGCCCCGGACTCCTCGCCGATGAACAGGTCCACGAGGGCGACATGCGGCCGGTAGCGGACCGCCAGCGCCAGCGCCTCCTGGCCGGTGTGGGCGCTGTTGCAGCGCTCGACCCATGGCTGCTGGGTGAGCATGAGGCGGAACCCCCAATGGACGACGTCGTGGTCGTCGACGACAAGCACGCGCAGGCGCTCGGGACTCCGGGTCTCCTCAGTCATCACTCGGGACGACGAGGCGCACCTGCCACGTCCCCGGTTCGCGCTCGCCGAACTCGATGACGCCCCCGCTCTGGAGCGCCTCGAGCGCGGCGAGCCGCAGTCCCACGCCCGCCTGGCGGCGACGTCCGGTCACGCCGTCGTTGACCACGTCCATGACGAAGGCAGCGTTGTGATGATCGAGACGGACGCTCACGTGCGTCGGCTCGGCGTGCTTGTGGGCGTTGCGCACGGCCTCGGTGAGGACCGACTGCGCCAGGGGCTCCAGTGCGGGGGGAACCTCGCCGGCACCCGGCTCGAGCCGCACGCCGAGATCGGGATGCAGGCGGCCGAGACGCGCCACCTCGGCTTTGAGCGTCGTCGAGGTGGCCCGTGGTGAGCGCCCGAGCGGCCGCTGCAAGGCCGCCCGGAGGTCGGCGAGGGCGGACTGCGTCTCGATGGCACAGCGGTGGCGCGCCGCCGCGGGGAGGTCACCCTCGCCGTCGAGCGCCATGGAGACGCCGAACAACCGCTGCAGCACGCCCTCGTGGATCTCTCGCGCGAGGTCGATGCGCTGCTGGAGCTCGCGCGCGGCCTGGGCTTGGGTGGCCACGATCCGGGCAACCGAGGCGAGCGCCGCGGCCTTCCCGAGCGTCCACAACAGATGTCGGGCGGCGTCGTCGAGCGCCGGCGCCGAGAGGACACGGTCGGCCAGGATGACCCCGATGTCGCGCCCCGACGCGGTCATGGGCGCGCACACGAGCCGCGACGGTTCGCGCAGCAGCTCGGCGAACTCGGGCGGGAACTGCGAGGCCACATCGCCCTCGAGCTCGACGACGCGGTCCTCGCGCAGGGCCTGCGCGGCAACCGGCGCCGACTCGACCGTCACGTGCGCGTCGGCGAACTGCTGCAGGTCGATCCCGTAGGCGCCGGCGGCGCGGACGCGGCGGCTGGCCTCGTCGTAGCGGAAGATGATCGCGCGGCGCATTCCGGCCAGCCGGCACACGGCGGCGCACAGCTGGTCGTAGAAGCCGCTCGCCGAATCCTGGTCGGCTCGCGAGAGCACCTCGACGAGCACGTCGAGCGTCCCGATGCCGACACCACCACCCGGCTCGGTCGTCCGGGCGTCGCTCACGAGCCGATCCCCTCTACGGGGAAGCGACATGCACGAGGTGCAGGCGCAGCGCCTGCTGCGGCGTCAGGTAGACGCTCCAGCCCAGATCGCAGCTCTCGCACCGGCATTCGACGCTGGGATCGTATCCCTCGAGGGAGGCGTCCCAGTGGACGCAGTCCTCGCCCAGGCACACGGGGCAGGCGAAGGACGCGAGAACCAGCGGATCGGGGTCCTCGCCCCGGAAGCGCGCGGTGTCGTTGAACACGGACATTGCTCCGAGCATTACCGCATCCGCAGCCGCTCACAACCCCGCGCACCACCCAACCCCCCAGGTGGGGTATGTCGCCGCTCGCGTCACTCACACCGCCGCGTCGCGGCTCACCGCCGCGTCGCCGCTCACACCGCCGCGTCGCCGCTCACACCGCCGCGTCGCCGCTCACACCGCCGCGCGGCCGAGTCGGGCGCGGCTCAGAAAGCCAGCGCCTCGCCCCGGGCGATCGGCAGCTTGCCCCAGCGCGTGCGCGTGGCGAAGTCCAGGAGGCGCTCGAGGTAGTCGCGCAGCGGCGTGACCCGGATCCCCGCAGGGTCGAGGCGCGCCCGCGTCGCCGTCTCGTCGAACACGGCCTCGATGGCGAAGTAGGGGAAGAAGATCCGGCTCCCCTCGATGGCCGAGCGCTCGACCGAGCCGCACTGCCGGGCCGCGAACTCGGAGGGCGAGAGGACCTGGGGGAGAGGCCGGCGGAAGTACCGGCTGGCCAGGCCGGCGATCTCACCGATCGTGCTGGCGTGCGCACCGGCGGTCAGGTGATAGGTCTCGCCCGCCTCGCCGGACTCGCACAGCTCGTGGATGGCATCCGCGACGTAATCGACCGAAACGACGTCGACGGGCGCCGAGGGCACGGCCGGCACGGCGGTGAAGAGGCCCCGGGCGAAGGCGCGCAGCGGCCAGTAGAGCACGTTGAAGGCGGCGGTCCAGCCGCTGCGGCGATCGCCGACGACGATGCTCGGGCGCATGATCGTGAACGGGAGGTCGCCGTGCGCGCGCACGAGCCCCTCGGCTTCGAACTTGCTCTGCTCATAGGTGTTGTGGAAGGCCTGCCCGACGTCGTGATTGCGCTCGGCGAACGACCCCGCGTGCGTGCCCGCCACGTAGGCCGTGGACACGTGGCCGTACCGCTCGAGCCCACCACGGGCCTGCACGAGCTCGGCGAACTCGAGCATCCTCCGGGTGCCCTCGACGTTGACCGCGCGCGCCTGCGCGATCGGCATGTCGAAGGAGACCGAGGCGGCGCTGTGCACGACCTTGTTGACGCGCTCGGCCAGCTCGTGCCGGCGGGCTTCCTCGAGCCCGAGGCCCGGAGCGGTCAGCTCTCCGGCGAAGGCGTGGACGCGCGGGGCGTACTGCTCCGCGCGGGGCCCGAACAGATTGACGAGAACGTCGTCGATCCGCGCCCGGGCCGCGGCGTCGTCGGCCGCCCGAACGATGGTGAACACGTCGCGCTCGCTGCGCTCGAGGTAGCGCGCAAGCACCTCCATGCCGACGAACCCGGTCGCGCCGGTCAGGAGCACTCCGCTTCCGTTCGTGCTCATCGCCGGCCGTCCAGGGTTCGGAAGGCCCAGGCCAGACGCGACCGCGTCTGTCCTGGCGAGATGAGCTCGTCGACGTAGCCGGTCTCGGCGGCCACCTGCGCGCGAAGCTGCTCGTCGGCGTAGCGGCGCGCGAGCACCTCGCGTTCGAGCTCCGGGGACTCGGCGGCCGCCAGCTCGCGGCGGTGGATGATCCCCACCGCGGGCTTAGCGCCCATGACGCCGATCTGCGCGTCGGGCCAGGCGAACACGTAGTCGGCCCCGAGATCTTTCGAGTTCATCGTGATGAACGCCCCCCCGAAGGCCTTGCGCAGGATGACCGTGACGCGCGGCACCGTCGCCTCCGCGAAGGCGTGCACGAGCGAGGCGCCGAAGCGGATCACCCCCTCGGACTCCTGCCGGCTCCCGGGCATGAAGCCGGGCGTGTCGACGAGCACGAGGAGGGGGATCCCGAAGGAGTTGCACTTGGAGACGAACCGCGCGCCCTTCTGCGAGCTCGCCACGTCGAGAACGCCGCCGAGGTAGCGCGGCTGGTTGGCGATGACTCCGACCGTCTCGCCCTCGATGCGGGCGAGCCCGGTGACGAGATTGCGCGCCCAGCCGGGGGCGATCTCGAGCAGCTCGCCGCCGTCGACGAGCCCGCGGATGACGCTGCGCACGTCGTACACGCGACGCTCCTCCGACGGGACCGCGGCGGCGGGATCGCGGACCGCGGGCGGCCGGGGCACGGCCGGCGGGACCCGCTCGTCGCGGTGGCTGGGCAGATAGCCGAGGAGCTCACGGGCGAGCAGGGCGGCATCGATCTCGCTCGGCGCGGTGAGGTGGCAGACGCCGTTACGGCTGTGGACGCGCGTGCCGCCGAGCCCGTCGGCTGTGACGTCTTCGCCGAGGGCCTCGCGTACGACGCCGGGACCGGTGAGGAACATGCTCGACTCATCGGTCATGACGACCCAATCCGTGAGCGCCGGGGAGTACGCGCCTCCGCCGGCCGAGAGCCCGGTGATGACCGAGATCTGGGGCACGCGGCCGGACAGCCTCACGGTGCGGTGGAAGATGCGCCCATAACCGCCGAGGGCGGATACGCCCTCCTGCATGCGCGCGCCGCCGGAGGAGACGAAGCCGACGACCGGAGCCTTCGCCCGCTCGGCGAGCTCGAGCACGCGCACGATCGTGTTGGCGTGCGCCTCGCCGAGCGATCCGCCGGCGAAGCTCGCGTCCTGGGCGTAGCAGAAGACCGGGCGTCCGTCGACCAGGCCGGCGCCGCCCACGACGCCGTCGCCGGGGCGGGCCTTGGCGCCCATGACGGGCGAGCTCACCTCACTCCGGATGACCTGGAGGGAGTCGACGTCGCAGAGGACCTCGAGGCGCTCGAGCGGGCTCAGCCGGACGTCTTCGCGGGGGGCGAGGGCGAGACTCATGCCGCACCTGCCAGACAGAGGACGGCATTGTGACCACCGAAGCCGAACGAGTTGGAGATGGCCACCGGGGGCCGGCCGGAGCGGCGCGCGAGCGGGCGCGGGCCGTCGGGCACGTAGTCGAGATCGAGCCCTGGTTCTGTCTCCTCGTAGCCGAGGGTCGGCGGCGCGACCCGGTCGCCGAGCGCGAGCACGGTGGCAATGGCCTCGACGGCACCCGCGGCGCCGAGGAGATGGCCGATCGCCGACTTGGTGGAGGAGACGGGAACGCTGGCCGCCCGGTCGCCCAGGGCCCGCTTCAGTGCCTCGGTCTCCGAGCGGTCGTTCAGCGGAGTCGACGTGCCATGGGCGTTGACGTAGTCGAGGTCGTCCGGCTCGAGCCCGGCGTCGGCCAGCGCGCGGGTGATCGCGCGGGCGGCCGAGTCACCGCTCGGGTCGGGCGCCGTGAGGTGGTGGGCATCGGAGGTCGCGGCGTAGCCGAGGACCTCTCCGAGCGTCCGAGCGCCGCGTTCGCGCACGAGCTCCTCGGATTCGAGCACGAGCACGCCCGCGCCCTCGCCCATGACGAAGCCGTCGCGGCGCGCGTCGAATGGACGAGAGACGCCGGTCGGCGAGGTCGCCTCCATGGCCGCGAAGGCGGCCTTGGCGAGCGGGGTCAGGGTGGCTTCGCAGCCCCCGGCGACCACGGCGTTGGCCTCGCCCGAGCGGATCATCTGCGTTGCCGTTCCGATCGCGTGGGTCCCCGAGGCACAGGCGGACATGACGCCAAGCACCGGTCCGCGCAGGCCGTGGCGCATGGCCACGAGCCCGGCGGCGGCGTTGCCCATGATGAGAGGGATGCAAAGCGGCGAGACGCGTTCGGGCCCGCGCTCGCGCAGCACGGTGCAGGAGTCCTCGAGTGTGCGCATGCCACCGATTCCGGAACCGATGACGCACCCGACATCCACGGAGTCGCACGGCGGCTCGCCGTCGTCCCATCCCGCGTCGGCGATCGCCTCGGTGGCGGCGCCGATGGCGAGCTGGGCGAAGCGGTCGCTGCGCCGGGCCTCCTTGACCGACATGACCTCGGTCGGCTCGAAGCTCGTGCAGGCGCCGACGCCGGCCTCGATGCCGGAGCGGCCGGCCAGCCACCCCTCGTGCAGCGTCCGCGCACCGACGCCGAGGGGCGAGATCGCGCCGAGGCCGGTGATGAAGACACGGCGGCTCATGGGCCCCACTCCACGACCGTGGCGCCCCAGGTGAAGCCGGCGCCGAAGGCGCCGAGGAGGACGCGGTCGCCCGGATGCAGGCGATCCCCGATCTCGGCGTGCGCGAGGGCGAGGGGCAGCGTCGCCGCCGAAGTGTTGCCGTACTCGGCGATGCAGTCGAGCACCCGGTCGGCGGGGAGGCCGAGGCGCTCGCCGACTGCGCTGAGGATGCGTCCGTTCGCCTGGTGGTAGACGAAGAGGTCGATGTCCTCGTGGCGCAGGCCGGCGGCATGGATGGCCTGGGTGGTGGCGAGCGAGAGCCGCGCCACGGCCTCGCGGAAGGTCTCCTGGCCCTGCATGTGGATCACGCCGTCCTCGCGCTCGACGAAGATGTGATCGCCGCCGGCACCGTCCGAGCCGAGGATGATCGGCCCGATCCGGCTGCCCGCGGCCGCCGCGAGCACGACGGCGCCGGCCCCGTCGGCGAACACCGCCGCGGTCGAGCGGTCGTCGGGGTCGGTGATGCGCGACATGAAATCCGCGCCGATCACGAGGACGCGATCGGCCCGGCCGGCTTCGATCTGGCCGCAGCCGACGCTGAGCGCGGAGAGGAAACCGGTGCACGCCGCTCCGATGTCGAAGGCGCCCGCGCCGGTCGCGCCCAGGGCGTGGGCGACGAGGGGAGCGGCGTTGGGGAGGATCTCGTCGGCGGTCGTGGTGGCAACGAGCACGAGATCGAGACGCTCGGCCGCCACCCCGGCGCGGGCCAGCGCGCTCGCGCCCACATGGGTGGCGAGGGTGGTCAGCCGCTCCTCGGGCTCGGCGATGTGCCGGGTGCGGATCCCGGTCCGCCGCACGATCCACTCGTCGGTGACGCCAAGGCGATCGGCGATGGAGGCATTGGGCACGACGGTCACGGGCGCGGTGGCGGCGACCGAGACGATCGCGGCGCCCTGCCGGGTCCGGGCTGCGAACGTGCTCTGCCGGGTGGGCGCCGGGAAGGCGCCGCCCTGGTCGGGCGCCGGGAAATCTGTCTGCGGGGGTGTCGAGGGGGCAGGTGTCGTGGCTGACATGGCCCACACGTTCCGGCATTGCCTCCCCCAGGCAAAGCGCGAGCGGTCCCAGACCCGACAGCCGGGGGGTGCCCCGCCTCGCGCCTGCGCCATCATCTTCGCGCGTGAGCGCGACCCTGTTCGGCGGCGTGGAGACCGGCGGCACGTGGTGCGTGTGCGCGCTCGGGAGCGAGACGGGAGAGCTCGCCGACCGGGAGCAGTTCCCCACGGGCCTGCCGGAGGAGACGCTCGAGCGGATCGCCGCCTTCTTCGAGGCGCGGCCCCGTCCGCGTGCCCTCGGCTTCGCCTCCTTCGGTCCAGTCGACGTCCATCGCGACTCCCCGACGTGGGGGTCGGTGACCACAACCCCGAAACGCGGATGGCAGCACACGGCCATCGCTCCCGTGCTGCAGGAGCGGCTTGGCGTGCCCGTGGCCTTCGCGAGCGACGTCACCGCGGCGGCGGTCGGCGAGCACCGCTGGGGCGCGGGACGGGGTCTGGACGCGCTCTGCTACCTCACGGTGGGAACCGGCATCGGGGCGGGCCTGCTCGTCGAGGGACGGCCACTGCCCGGTCTCGTCCACCCCGAGGTCGGCCATCTGCGCGTCCCGCACGATCGGGAGCGCGACCCCTTCGCCGGCAACTGCCCCGCTCATGGCGACTGCTGGGAGGGCCTGGCCGCCGGGCCGGCCGTGGCCGAGCGCTGGAACGCGCGGCCCCAGGATCTGCCGGGCGACCATCCGGCATGGGCGCTCGAGGCCGAGTACCTCGCCCTCGGGATCCTCGCCATCGTCATGGTCGCCTCGCCGGAGCGGATCGTCCTCGGCGGCGGCGTCATGGATCGGCCGGGACTGCACGCCCTCGTCGCCGAGCAGCTCAGCGCGCTCGAGGGCGGCTACCTCGGCACGCCCCTGCTCGGAGCCGAGATCGCCCGCTACCTCGTGGTGCCCGAGCTCGGCGACGACGCCGGCGTGCTCGGCGCGATCGCCCTCGCGGCCGACCTCGCCTGAGGCGGGCGAGCGTTTCGTCACCGGTCTTTCACGGGAACGTCACGGGAATGGCGGGTCCCGAGTCGAACATGACCCCGATGGCCTACACCGAGCTGCACTTCCATCTCCTGCCCGGCGTCGACGACGGCCCGGCCACGCTCGACGCCTCGGTAGAGCTGGCGGCCGCGGCCGCGGAGGAGGGCACGCGCACGATCCTCGCCACTCCGCACGTCCATCCCGCGCACGTCCAGGACGTGAGAATCCTGCCCGAGATCGTTGAAGCGGTGCAGGCACGGCTGCGCGCCGAGCGCATCCCGATCGAGGTGCTCTGCGGCGGCGAGCTCTCGCACCACATGGTCGGTCGCCTGCGCCAAGCGGACTTCGAGCGCATCGCGGCTGGGCCGCCCGGGGGGCGGTGGCTCCTGCTCGAAGCGTCGCTGTCCGGTCTCGACGAGGCATTCACCGAGGCGGCCGACGAGCTCCGCGCCCGCGGCTTCGGCATCCTCGTCGCCCATCCGGAGCGGGCCCTGCTCGGGCGCGACCCCGGATGGACGGTGCTCGAGAACGAGCTCGCGCTCGGGAGCGCCGTGCAAGTCAACGCCTGGTCGGTGGCCGGGCTCTATGGCCAAGGGGTCCAGGAGGACGCCCTTCGTGTGCTCGGGATGGCGCGAACGGCGGTGATCGCCTCCGACGCGCACGGGTCGGCGCGGATGCCCGCCCTCAGCCTCGGGCTCGCCGCGCTCGAGCACACCGGCGACCGGCAGCGGGGGCGACGTATCGGGGCGCTCCCCCACAGGCTGTTGCACACCGGTCTCGAGGTGGTTGAGCCGTCCATCATCGGGTAGCCGTTGCGTCGTGAGCTCGCGCTTCGCCACGAACCTTTGCCTGCTGCTGCTCGGTGCCTGGCTGTCGAGCGCCACCTTCGCGCTCGGCCGGCATGTCGTCGCGTGGATCGCCCTCGGCGTCGGCGCCGTCGCCGTGCTCATCGCCCTCGCGGGCTTCGCCATGGCCGCGCGTGGCGGGGTTCAGCGCGTGCTCGATGTCCTCGCCGCGATTGGCGGCGGATGGCTCGTGGTGGCCTCGCGGACCATGCCTGCCGGCGTCATCAGGTGGACGAGCGTCGGCGAGGCCGGGCTGTTGGCCGCCTTGGCCACGCTTGGCCTCGTGCTCAACGAACACCGCCACTCCCGGGTCGCCACGGCGGCCATCGAGATGCCGCGCCTGGACGCTGAGCCGTCTCTGCGGCCTGCCGTGTTCAACCCGCACCCCGCCCTGGCCGGCCGCTCCGGCGACCGGATCTGATGCGCTTCAAGGGACCGTTGGCCAACAGCTATCCCGCGGCGGTCGTGCTCGTCGTGTTCGCGCTCATTCCCTATCTCGCGCTCACGGCGGCGATGACGCCGCTCACCCCGGTTCTGTCCAAGAGCCTCCACCTCAGCCAGCAGGCGCTCCAGCTGACCACGGGGATGGCCAACGCCGCCTACGCCTTCGGAACCGTGCTCGCCGTCCAGTTCGCTCAGCACCTGCGGGGCCGGCGCATGCTCGTGCTCTACGCCGCGCTGTTCGTGATCGGCTCGGCCATGGCCGCCTCGGCGCTGACGCCCGGACTCTTCATCGCCGGCCACGTCCTCCAGGGCCTGACGACGAGCCTCATGCTCATCGCCGCGGTGCCGCCGCTCATCATCGGCTGGCCCGTGTCCCGGATGCGCTACACGGCGGTCATCATGAACCTGTGCATCTTCGGGGCGGTGGCCGCCGGGCCGGTCATCGGCGGCGTCCAGGCCGGGGCCAAGGAGTGGCAGCCGCTGTTCTGGATGATCACGGGGTCGGCGGGGGCCGCCCTGCTCTTCTCGCTCCTCACCTTCGAGGACGTGCCTCCGCAGGACTCTGACGCGCCGTGGGACTGGGTGGCCATCGCTCTGGCCGGCGGCGGCTGCGCCGCCGCGTTCTTTGGAGCGTCCGAGCTCCAGAGCCACCGCCTCCTCGAGGTCATCACCTTCGTGCCGCTCGTCGCCGGCGTGGCCATGATCGTCGCTCTCGTGGTCTTCGAGTACTACATCCGGAAGCCGCTCATGCCCATCCGCCAGATCGCCACCACGTTCCCGATCGCCGGGATCCTCATCGCCATGTCAGCCGGCGCGGCCTCGGTCGCGGTCATCGACCTGGTCGAGAACACGCTGCAGAAGACGACGAGCCCGGTGCATCTGGCCATGCTCTTCTGGCCGGAGATCGGGGGCGCGGCGCTGTCGGCAGTGCTCTTCGGGGCGATCTTCCGCACGCGCCTGCTCCCGGTCTTCGCGCTCGCGGGCATGGCGCTCATCAGCGGCGGGGCCGCCGTGCTCACGGGCGTCGCTCATGGCTCCCATGCGCTCGTCGTCGTCGGCTCGGGGGTGCTCGGGCTTGGGGTCGGCGCGTCCGTATCGCCCGCGCTCTTCGTTTCCGGCTTCTCGATGCGCTCGGCGCAGATCCAGCGCGTGTTCGCCCTGATCGAGCTCCTGCGCGGGGTGGCCGCGTTCATGGTCGCGCCATTGCTCCTGCACCTGGCCATGACGACGGGCGGCAGCCCCGCCGCCGGAGGGCAGACGGCGATCTGGATCGCGCTCGGAATCGCCGCCGGGGGCGGCCTGCTCGCCCTCTACGTGCTCATCCTCGGCCGCGCACGCCTGCAGCCCCCGGATCTCGAACGGTGGAACGGCGGCGAGGAGCCGGCCTGGGAGTCGCCGCCGTTCGCGGCCGGCATACGGGGCGCGCGCGAGGCTCGCCCGAGACCGCGTGTCGGCGGCACATCGGTCCCCTCCTGACCCGGGGCCCACGGCTCCGCCGCCCCTTATGATCCGGGCGCGCGCCGGACAGCCGAGGCCGAAACGATGCCTTCGATCCAACCGGAAAGGCAGGCTGAGCATGCGTGGTGTGAGAACCGCTGTGAGCAGACGACGGGCGCCCGCGGTCGTGGCCGCGGTCGTCGTACTCGGACTGAGCGCCGTGCCCGTCGCGGCGGCCATCACGAGCGGCACCTACAAGGGTCAGACCTCGCAGACCGATCCCGTGCAGGCGGTCATCTCCGGCTCCCTGGTCAAGAAGTTCTCCATCACCTGGCGCGCGCACTGCCAGATCTCGAACTCGAAGCTCGAGCCGCTGCAGACCTTCCAATACAAGGTCAAGCTCGGCCGGCACGGCTGGACGGCGACCGGCAAGTACCGGGCGCCCTCCGGCAACGGGTACACGGAGAAGTTCACCGTCAAGGACCACGCGACGTTCACGGGCACCAGGATCCACGGCACCTTCACCGGCACCGTGCAGGTCTACCAGGACTCGAACTCCCAGCACGTCGACACCTGCTCGAGCGGGAAGATCTCCTTCAACCTCAGGCGCTCGTAGCCCCGTCGCCCCACAGCCGGCGGCCCAGCCCCGACGCCCGCGCGATGGGGCGCCCCACGGCGGCGCGGATCGACGCCTCGCTCCCGGCCACGATGAGCCGGTGGCGAGCGCGCGTGAGGGCCGTGTAGAGCAGCTCACGCGTGAGGATCCGCGATCCGGGTTCGGGCAGGAGGACGGCGGCGACGGCGAACTGGGAGCCCTGGCTCTTGTGGATCGTCATGGCGTAGACGGTGTCGACCGCGCCGAGCCGCGTGGGGCTGAACTCGACGAGCTCGCCGCGGCGCTCGAAGGCCGCGCCGACGCGCCCGCCGGGACGGGCGACGATGACGCCGGTGTCGCCGTTGTAGAGGCCGAGCTCGTAGTCGTTCTCGGTGACCAGGAGCGGTCGTCCGGGATACCAGCGCTCGTCGGGATCGAAATCGGGCAGCTCGCCCGCGAGCCAGCCTTCCACCCGCGCGCTCCAGCCGGCCACGCCGTAGGCGCCGCGCCGGTGGGCGCAGAGCAGGCGGAAGCCCCCCAGCCCGTCGAGGGCCGACCGCGCGTCGCCGGCGCGCGCCGCGCGGACGACCGCGGCCGCGGAGGCGCCCGCGGCTCGGCGCAGCGCGGTGAACGCCTCGGCCTCGGGCCGGAGCTCCTCGTCGGGGTCGAGACGGATCCACTCCACCTCGCCTTCGTTGCCGGCCAGCAGGTCGACGACGCGGTCGTCCTGACCGCGGCGCACGGCCTCGGCGAGCTGCGCGATGCTCCCTCCGAAGCGATGCTCGCGGTCGAGCACGACGATATCCCCGGCCAGCGGCCCGTCCGGCTCCGGCCGCTCGGCCGCGGGCCCGACGATGTCGCCAAGCACGGCTCCGGCCTCGATCGAAGCGAGCTGTCCCGGGTCGCCGACGAGGACGAGGCGCGCGTTGGGGCGCAGCGCCTCGATCAACCTGGCCATGAGCGAGAGCGGCACCATCGAGGTCTCGTCGACGATGACCACGTCGTGGGGAAGGTGGTGGAGGCGGTCGTGACGGAAGCGGCTGTTCGTGCCCATCCGCCGGCCGAGGAGACGGTGAAGTGTCGAGGCTTCGAGGCGCGCGAGCTGCTCGCGGACCTCGGGGCTGATGGGCAGGCGCGCGGCCTCCAAGTGGATGGCCTGCTCGAGGCGCGCGGCCGCCTTGCCGGTCGGCGCCGCGAGGGCGATGAGCGGCGGCCGGTCCCCGCGCGCCGCGGCCTGGCCGGCGAGCAGAGCCACGATCCGCGCGACCGTCGTCGTCTTGCCGGTACCGGGGCCGCCGGCGATCACCGAGAGCCGGCGCCGCACGGCCGTGGCCGTGGCCAGTCGCTGGCGGGCGTCGGGGTCGAGCGCGTCGCCGGCGTAGAGCCGCTCGAGCGCGCGCTCGAGCCACGCTTCGTCGACGTCGGCGGCGGCTTGCCGGCTCATCGCCCGCAGCGCGCGCGCCACCTCGCGCTCCTCGGACCAGTAGCGGTCGAGATAGAGCCAGTCGCCGAGCAGCCGAAGGGGCGCCACCGCGGGCTCGCCCTCGCCCTCCGCGACCAGGGGCGAGGCGGCCACGCGCACGCGCCACGCCGCCGGCTCTGGCCACGGCAGGTCGGCCAGCGCGTCCGCCTCCTCGGATTCGACCGCCGCCGTCTCGCGGATCGCGCTCAGATCGACGTGCACGTGGCCGAGGCGAGGCGCCCGCACGGCGAGCGCAGCGGCGAGCAGGACGGTCTCGTCGGACTCGCCGGTCAGAGCCGCCAGGCGCGTGGCGACATGAACGTCGGCGGCGCTGAGGACCCCGGCCTGGTTGAAGGGCCGCAGGAGCCCCGAGGCCCCGCGGGCGACGCGGACGTCGTTTCGATCGAGCCCCTCGGCGGTGAGCGCGCTCATCGGCCCGCGCCTTGGTCCAGGACGTCACTGAGCTCGAGCACGAGGCCGGCCGGCGGCTGCCAGGCGAAAACGCCGCAGCGCGCGCCGTCGAGCACGGGAGTCTCCGGGCCGCTCATGCCGCGCAGGAACAGGTAGAGCACTCCGGCCAGGTTGCGCTCCGGGTCATATCCGGGGAGGCGCCAGCGCAGGTAGCGGTGCAGGGCGACGAGATAGAGGAGCGCCTGGAGCGCGTAGTGGCGGCCCGTCATCTCGGCGCGCAGAGCCTGGGGGCGGTAGTGCCAGCTGGTCAGGGGCTCGTCCGGTGGGGCGAGCCAGTTCGTCTTGTAGTCGAGGACGGCAAAGCGCGTGGCGCCGGGTTCCGGGACGCGCACGACGAGGTCGATGCTGCCCGTCAGGTAGCCGCGGACGGTCTGGCGCAGCGCGGCGTCGTCGAGATGACGCGCGTAGGCCTGGAGGGGGTCCTCAGGCGCGAGCCAGGTGCGCAGGGCGCCGGCGATCGCCCCCAGGGTGAGCATGGCCGTCGGGGCCTCGCCGCCGGCCAGGGGCAGTTCGAACCCGAGCTCGTCGAGCCGGTCAGGCCGGGCGACGTCGCGGAGCGCGCGTCCGCCGAGCACCGGCCCGAGCGGTGTCTCCAGCCCCGCGCGCACTCCCGCCACCGTGCTCGTGAGGTCGCTGAGCGCGACTGCTCGGCGCCCCCGGGCGCGCTGGAGCGCGGCGAGCAACGCCTGGTCGAGGTCGGGCGCCGTGAAGTCGACCGCCTCGAGCGCCTGATGGATGAGCGTGCCGGCGGCCGTGCCGACGGGAAGGTCGGTGAGCGGCGAGGCCAGCGCGGCCTCGGCGGGGACCGGATCGCTGCCGCCCGCGGAATCGGCCAGCGTGGATGCCGCGGCGTCGGGCTCGTCGGCCACGGCGGGTTCCTCGGGCTCGCTCCCCACCGTGGTTTCGTGCGCGCCGGCGGTGATGTCGCTGTAAGAGGTCCGCCGCCACAGGCGGTCCAGCGCGCGATCGAAGCGCGCGGCCTCGAGCGCGTCGGTGGTCCCGGGCCGGCTGCTCCAGTACGCGCCCGCGTCGGGCCGGGCGCGCTCGACGCTGATCCGCCCCGTGGCCTGGGCGGCGAGCGTCGCGAACACCTCGCGCACCTTCTCGTCGGTCGGTGTCGAACGTCCGAAGGACGCCACGGTTCCCTCGGGATCACGCGCGAAGAGGAGACGCCCGAGGGGTGCGTTCCGGCTGTCGTAGGTGCCCGCCCACCACACGACGGCCTGGTGACGGGCCCGCGTCAGCGCCACGTAGGCGAGGCGCAGGTCCTCGCCGCGCTCCTCGATCAGGTGCTGCTCGCTGTGGGCGCTGAAGGCCGGGCCGTCGAGCGCCACGTCGATCGTGCGCCGGTTGCCCGCCTGCTCGTCGTGGAAGGTCACCGGCTTGCCCTCGCGCACGCGGCCGAAATCCCACAGGTAGGGGAGGTAGACGATGGGGAACTCGAGGCCCTTGCTGCGGTGGATGGTGAGGACCTGGACGGCCTGGGCGTCGGATTCGAGGCGGCGGCTGCGCTCCTCGTCGCCGAGCTCGCGGCCGGCCTCGACGATCCGGCGGCGCAGCCAGCCGGTGAGGGCCGTGGTGCCGAGCTGCTCGCCCGTGGCCGCGCCATGCAGGAGCTGGCCGACATGGCGGATGTCGGTCAGGCGGCGCTCGCCCTCCCCGGCGCCAAGCAGCCGGTCGGGCAGGCCCTCCTCGCGCGTGACCGTCTCGAGCAGGGAGGCCACGCCGTCCTGGCGCAACACGCGCGCCCACTCGTGCAGCCGGCGGTGAAGCTCCTCCCACGCCGCCTCGTCAGCCTGGGCGACCGCCTCGGCCGGCCAGCCGAGGAAGGGAGTGAGCGCCGCGGCGTGGGCACGAGTGATCGAGGCCGGGCGCTCGAGCGCTTCCAGGAGGGCCAGCCAGTGGCGAGCCGAATCGGTGGCGAACACGCTGCCCGCGCCGTTGATGACGGCGGGCACGCCGGCGCGCTCGAGCGCGGCCATGACGAGTGCGGCCTGGGCGTTGGTGCGCACGAGCACGGCGACATCGCCGGGGCAGACGGGTCGTGCGCCGCGGCCCGTCCCGTCGTCGGGACGGATGGCCACCTCGGCGTCTGACTCGAGCAGCGCGACCATGTCGCCGGCCAGGTCCTCGGCGACCCGCTCGCGCGCCGCGGCGGTCTGCGCGAACCCGCTCGGCGTGCACGTCACCGAGGCTCGTTCGAGCAGGCGCAGGCGGAGCGCCGTGCCGTGGAGCCGGGGGGCCGACGGCGCCGAGGCGTGCACGCGGCGGTAGACGATGTCGCGATGCCCGAGCCGGGCGTTGCCGAAGAGGGCGTCGTAGGCGTCGAGCAGGGGCTGGTCCGAGCGGCGGTTGACCGACAGGGTGCGCTGCGTATGCGCCTCGGCGACCGCGTCGAGGTAGGCATAGATGTCGGCCCCTCGGAAGGCGTAGATGGCCTGCTTGGGGTCGGCGATGAGGACGAGCGTGCCGTCGTCGCGGGCAAAGGCCAGGCGCATGATGTCCCACTGCGTTGGGTCGGTGTCCTGAAACTCGTCGACGAGGACGACGTCGTAGCGGGCGCGCATACGCCGGGCCACGGCTTCGCCGTCCTCGCCTCGGAGCGCCTGCTTGAGCCGGACGAGGAGATCGTCGTAGGTCATGACCGAGAGGCGGCGCTTGCGCTCGTCGAGGTCTCCGCGGACGCGCTCGGCGAGCCGTCGGCGCATCTCCGGGACCGCGCCCGTCGCGGGCGCGAGCGGAGCCTCGGGGTTGCCGACGGCGATCCGGGCGATCTCGAGGGCCTGCGCGCGGGTGAGCGCGCTCGTCAGCTCGGCGTCCCGGTGGAAGCGGCGCACGTAGAGGTCGTCGAGCACCTCGTCCACGAGGTCGGAGAGATCCTCGACGAAGATCACGCCCGGTTCGAGGTCCGCGGCGATGCCGAGATTCCCGAGCGCCTCCTGGCAGAAGCCGTGGGTGGTGGCAATGGTGGCGGCGTCGAAGTCCGAGAGGGCCTGGGCGAGCCGGCGCCTGGCCTGGGCCTGCTCGGGCTCCGTGCCCCGGCGCAGCAGCGCGACCACGGGATCCTCGCTCGGCGTCGCGGCGCCGAGCCCCGCCCGGAGCGCCCGCTCAACGCTCTGCAAGCGCTCGCGGACGCGCTCACGTAGCTCGCCCGTGGCCATGCGCGTGAAGGTGACGAGGAGGATTCGCTGCAGCGGTGTGCCCCGCGCCACGTACAGCGCGGCGAGTCCGGTGATCGCGTACGTCTTCCCGGTGCCGGCGCTCGCCTCGAGCACGGTGACGCCCGCGGGCAGCTCCTGGGCGATATCGAACGCGGGTGGCTCGAGCACGACGCTCATCCCGTGCGCCTCTCCTCGCACGCGAGCAGCCCGTCCCACAGGCGGCGGGCGAGCCGGCCAAAGCGCGAGGTCTCGCTCTCCTGCCAGCTCTCGCCCCACTCGTCGGCCTCAGGCGGGCGCTCGAGCACCTCGGCGAGGGAGCGCAGACCGCCGAGCACGAGCTGGTGCTCGAGCTCGGCACCTTCACCGTCGAATTTGTAGTTCGAGTCCCAATGCTTCTGGGCGGCCGCGATCGCGTCCTCCCCCGAGGCGGCGGCCGTGGCATAGGCCGCCGAGGTGGCGCAGAAGAGCGGCAGCGGCTCGCGCATGCCCCGGTCGAAGAGCTCGACGAGCGTGGCCAGATGCGCCTCGGCGGCGCGCCTGCGCTCCACCGGATCGCTCGCGAGCTCGTGGATCCGGACCACGGTGATGTCGTTCTCGCGGGTCCCGCGGCCGATCGTGACGGCCCCCAGCTCGCGCTCCGGTGCCGAGGCCGTGGCGGCGAGCAGGCGCACCCACGCGCTCAGGCGATGCTTGGCCGCCACGCGTGAGAAGGTCGAGGTGAGCAGCACGTCACCGCGCACGCCGGGCACCGTCCCGCTCAGCAGCCGGCCGTCGGGCAGAGCCACGTGGACATCGAGCGGAGCGGGTGGCTCGGCCGAGGGCGCGCTCGCCTCGGTCTCGCGTTCGATGGCGGCGACGATCGGATAGAGCCGGCGGACGACGGGCTCGCCGAGCTGGCCGGGCGGGAGAGTCCCGCGCGCGATCTCGGCCAGGCAGGCCGCCCGGCCGTCGGTTCCGGCGAGCGCGGCGTCGAGCAGGCGCTGCCCGACCCCCCAGCGCTCGAGGCCATCGAGCTCGACCGGGAGCGCATCGTCGACCTCGTCGTCGATCTCGCCGAGGTAGATGCGCAGCCGCTGGCGCAGGAACGCGCGCACGGGATGCTGCACGAAGCGCACGAGGTCCTCGAGCGCGATCACCTCCTCCGCCCGTGGTGGCAGCGGCGCGGAAAGAAAGGGCCGCGCGGCTGCGGGGGGGAGCTCGAGCGCCCGGGCGCCCGCGAGCATCACGCGGTCGAAGCTCCAGGCCCGGCCGGTCACGAGCTCGCCCGGCGAGAAGTTGCGCCGGTCGAACGGCTGCAAGGGATGGCGGACGAGCACCTGATCACGCGCCCCTGCGCTCGGGGTCCGGGCGGTGGCGTCGATGGCGTCGAGGAGCTCGCCGACCGGGACGGCCGGCGGGCGCGGCAGGTTCGTGCGCTCGTCGTTGCCGGTGTAGGTGACCACGAGGTGCTCGGTGGCTGCGAGGAGACCGTCGAGCAGCAGCTGGCGATCCTCGCTGCGCGGATCGCGCTCGCCCACGCGTGGGTCGGCGAGCATCAGGTCGTCGCCGTCGCGGGGCGCCTTGCGGGGGAACGCGCCGTCGTCGAGCCCGAGCAGGCAGACGACCCGGTGCGGGACCGAGCGCATGGGATAGAGCGTGCAGACGGTGAGGTGCCCGGTGCGGAAGTTGGCGCGGGTGGGTCGGCCGGCGAGCCGATCGGCGACGAGCGCGCGGATCTCGGCCAGGGCGAGCGTCGGGGTCGAGGCCGCATCGGCGAGGGTCGCATCCGCCTCGGCGAGGAGATCGTCGAGGACGCGCTGGAGCTCGACGCGCTGCCACACCTCGCGCGGCGCCGCCACGGTCAGCGCGTCGGCCGCGTCGGCGAGCGCCGCCGCCCAGGCCTCGACGCTCTGGGGCTGGCTGAGCGCGTCGACGGCCGCGGCGAGGCGATCGACGAGCTCGGCCAGCCGTCCCGCCAGCTCGATGGCTCCGCTCTCCACGTCGTCGAGCGGGAGCACGCCTTCGAAGAGGCGGCTGCCCTCCTCGGTCATGCTCACCCCGAGCAGGAGGCGGTCGAGTCCCGCACGCCACGTGCCGCTCGAGAGCGCGTCGAGCTTGAACGGGGCTCGATGGGCGGCGTCGAGGCCCCAGCGGATCCCGGAGTCGCTGATCCAGCGCTGCAGGCGCGAGAGGTCGTCGTCGCGCAGGCCGAAGCGGCGCCGCACCGGCTCGCGGTCGGCGAACCCGAGCACCTGGGAGGCGGTCACGCGCTGGCCGGCGAGCTCGAGCAGCTCGGCCACGGCGGCGAGGATCGGGTTGGTCTGGCGCAGTGAGCGATCAGCCAGCCGCACGCGGAGATCGATGGGGTCGGACGCGGTCTCCGAGAGCCGATCGGCGGCATCGGCGTCCGGCGGCGGCTCGCCCGCGCCAAAGGTCGCCTGGATGAGCGGTGCGAACGCCTCGATGTCCGGGCACATGACGATGACGTCGCGAGGCTCGAGCGTCGTGTCCTGCGCCAGCAGGTGGAGCACGGCGTCGCGCAGCACCTCGACCTGGCGCGCCCGTCCATGGCAGGCGTGGATCTGGATGCTCCGGTCCTCGCCGGCCAGGACGATCCGCTCGTCGGGCGCCGGCGGGAAGGGCGCTCCGGGTGGAGCGCGGTCGGCGAGGACGTCCGCCTGCAGCCGCTGGAGCAGAGTGCGCGGCGTGAGCGCGAGGGCGTGATGGTGGTCGGCATGGTCGTCCTCGCCGGCGGCCAGGATGACCTGGAGCTCGCGGCTGTCGCGTCCCCAGGAAGCGAGCAGCGGGTTGGCCGCGCGCCCGGCCGTCGGGTCGTCGCGGCGGGTAAGCGCGTGGGGCGGGCCGCCGGCATCGCCCGCGCGCAGGACGCCGGAGGACGCCACCGCGTGCCAGAGCGCGGGCGAGGGGTGCAGGAGGAAGAGGTGAACGTCGCGCTGCTCGGCAAGCGCGCGCAGGACATGGAGGTCGCCCGCGGGCAGGCGGGTGAGGCCGAAGAGCGACACGCGTGGCGGGAGGTCGACGAGGTCCGGATCCGCGCGCAGCCGCCGGCACGCCGGTGCGAGCCGCTCGGCCAGGCCCGCCTGGCCGATGCGCGCCCGGAGCGCCCGCCACAGCTCGGACTGCCAGACGGCATCGGGCGGCAGCGCCCGAGCGGAGCCGTCCGTGTCCTCGCCCCGCGCCCACGCCCCGACCATCTCCGGGCGGTGCAGCGCATAGCGGTGATAGAGCCCGGAGAGATGCCGGGCCGCGCCCAGCCGGCGGGCCCGGCGTACCGGATCGGCCTCGGCGTCACAGGCGCCGCCGAGATAGCTGGCGAGCGTCTGGAGCCACGGCGCGTCGAGCTGCTCGTCGATCACCGCCACCAGGGGCCAGACGGCGCGCTCGGGCAGCCACGGGTCCTCCTCGGGGTCGACGCCCGAGGCCGCGGCCAGGGCGTCGCCGATCAGTCGCCGGGGCGGCGGGAAGAGAACTCCCGCGCACACCCCGTCGCCCCGGCCGGAATGCGCGCCGAGGTGCTCGGAGAGGCGCTGGGAGAGCCACCGCTCCATGCCGCGCGTGGGCACGGCCACGAGCTCAAGCGCGAACGGGTCATCGAGCGGCTCGGAGAGCAGCTCGGCCAGCGCGGCGGCGAGACCGTCGGCTCGTTCGGCTCGGTGGATGTGAAGCACTCGTCAATCCTGCGGATGGCGTCTCGGCGGCAACGTCCCAGTGTTGCGCGCGAGACGGCGGACTCACCGCGAGAGCGCCGACGCGCTGCGCAGTAGCGGGTTGCTCGGGCGCGTGTCCGCGCGCGACTGGGGCCTGAGCGTGCGGTCGGCGTCCTGCGCTGGCCCCGACGTGCCTTACACCCCATTCGTCGCACTCAGCCCATCGACCGGGGTGCAGAGCACAACATATGTGCTCGCCACCCCAAATCGCCCAGGGCGATCGAGCTTTGGGTCCTGGGACACACGCTCTCGCCCCCCGGACACGCTCTGGCCCCCCGGACACGCTCTCGCCCCCCGGAGACGCTCTCGCCCCCCGGACGCGCCGGAGCATCTAGCGCGGCGCCGGCTGCCTACCCCGCCGCAGAAGCCGACGACAAGCCGTCCCGGACCGAGCTCGTCGCCTCCCGTATGACGGCCGCGACGAGCTCCGGATTGTCGTGCTGCGGGAGATGGCCGCAGTCCGGAAGGTCGATCCAGCGTGCCTCGGGAAGGGCATCGCGAAACCAGCCGCTGCAGCGCGCGAGGGGAATCGTCCGGTCATGGGTGCCCCAGGCGATGACCGTCGGCACGTCCAGAGCGCTCCACCCCTCGCGGTAGCGCCCGGCGTCGAGGTGGCGCATGAAGGGGTCGAACATCGGGCAGTCGGCGGCACCGCGGATGAGCTCCGCCGCAGTCGAGGGAGGGATGCGCTCCGGATGGGCGACGACGTCGCGGAAGGCGAGCTTGCGTAGCGACGCGCGGGCGACGATCGCCTCGGCGTTCCGGGCGCCGAACGGCGCGAGGCGCTGGGCCCGCGCGAACTGTCGCCGTGTGCGCGCCGGCGGCGCGTCCTCGGGCCAGCCGAGCGCGGGTGAGAGCGCGAGGACCGTGCTCGCCCGGCCCCGGGCGGCCAGGGCGAAGGAGAGCCAGCCACCAAGCGAGTTGCCCACGATCGCCGCCCGCTCCACTCCGGCGGCGTCGAGGGCGCGTTCGAGCCCCTCGGCCATGGCCGCCAGGGGGTCGGTCATCCCGTCCGGGATGGGCGGGCCGCCGTGGTGGCCGACCAGCGTGGGAGCGATCACCTCGAATGTGTCCTCGATGTGGGGGCGCAGTGGATCCCACGTCCGCGCCGTGTCGGTGAATCCGTGGATGAGGAGCAGCGGCGGGCTCACGCGTGCGGCCTCCGCCGGCGAGTGACGAGTGCCGGCGAGTGAAGGCGAGTGAAGGCGAGTGAAGGCGGCGCAAACCTACATGATCGGGTGGGGCACTTACGTAAGCCGGGTAGCCTCACATCTATGACCAAGCCAGCGACCCTCTTTGTCCGGCGGCCCCGGCGGATGCTTTCCGCCGCCGCGCTGGCCGTGACCTGCGCCGCGGCGGCTCTGGCCATCTCCGGGTGCGGCTCGAGCGTGGTCGACCCTGTGGCCAAGGCCGCCACCACCTCGAATTCCGTGCCGGGCTTCCGGGCCAACATCATCATGGAGATGGAGTCGGCTGCGCTCCCGACGGGGATCACCGCGACGGGCACGGGCAGCTTTGATGTGCGCGACCACGCGGGTGCGATGAATCTCGCCATGCAGCTCCCGAACTCGCCTCAGATCACGCAGGCGCTCGGCAGCAGCACCCTGAACCTCGAAGAGCGTATCCGCCAGCTCACGATCTACATGAAGATGCCGGCGACGCTCAGCTCCAAGCTCCCCGGCGGCAAGCCCTGGTGGAAACTGAACCTCGCCCAGGCCGCGGCGGCGCAGGGCCTCTCGGGGCTCTCCTCGCTGACCAGCAACCCGGCCGGCGGCGATCCGAGCCAGTTCCTGCAGTACATGCGGGGCGCCGGCAAGGTCACGAAGCTCGGCTCGGCGCAAATCGCCGGCTTCCGGACCACGCACTACCACGTGCTCGTCAACCTCGACAAGGTTGCCACCAAGCTGCCCTCGTCGGACCGGACCGCCGTCAACCAGACGATCAAGAAGCTCGAGACGATGCTCGGCTCGCACCAGCTGCCCGTGGACGTGTGGATCGATGGCAACAACCTCATCCGGCGGATGCAGATGCGCATGAGCCTCGCCCCCGCGAGTGGCCAGGCCCTGACCATGTCGCTGCAGATGACGATCCCCCAGTACGGCGCGCAGCCGGAGCCGTCCGTCCCGCCGGCCAGTCAGGTGTCCGACCTGACCTCGCTCGCCGGCGCGGCCAGTGCCGGCTCGAGCTCGAGCGGCAGCGGCTCGAGCACCGGCGCGCTCGGCACGGCAACCCAGCCGGGGTACTGAGGAATCAGCAGCGGCTTGCCGACCGGCGCGCCGCGAGGACGCCGGGGGCCGCCGTTGCGCTCAAAGGCGATGGCACGCATGCCTAGTGGCGGAGTGACTGCAGGGCCGCGGCGAATCCAGCTCGGCCCTCGAGCAGCGAGGCGAGCCGCTCGACGTCCTCGACGGTGACGGTCAGGTTGGAGTGGCGGATGATTCCGAGCCGGTCGAAGCCCCAGACCCGCTCGGCGAACTCCAGGCAGACTCCGCGATCGCCGTTGGAGGCGAAGGTGAGGCCGCGATCGGTGAGGCCGAGCCGGGCGGGGCCGGCCGTCTTGACGAAGTGATACGGACCCGTCACGCGTACGTCGGTGATGTTCGTGAGCGGGGTCTGTACGAGCCACGGACCATACGTCGCCTGGAACGCGCGCTCGTCGACTTCGACCCAGGCGTTATCGGGCTTGACCCCGAATGGGCGTGCGGCCAGCCGGTAGGGCTCGCTGAAGCGAAACGGAAAGCGGATGCGCTCTGAGCTACCCAAGAGTCCAGACCACCAACACCCGCAAGTCATACGTCCGTCCGCCCCGGAGTGCAAGCGGTGGGGTTTCCCGCCCGCAGGCCAGATAACTCCTGTGGGCTACGCGGGGTGGTCGGTGCCATGGAGGCGCCGGTCCGCGATACGAGGCCCCGAACGGACCGAAAGAGAGCCCCATGACTTCACCGAGCTGGAAGAGCGTCTGCGCCACCGCGGGGACCGTCTCCCTGCAGCAGCTGGACGACGAGCTTGAGCGCATCCCGCATCTCACCGAGGACGAGCGCTCGGCGATCTGGCTCTACGCGTGGGCCTCTCGGAACAACGCCGCGCGCGTCGCGGAGCTCGCCGCGGCCTGACTCCCCACCGCGGGACGCGGCGTCGTGAGACGCCGATATGCTCGCCGAGCCGGTGAGCGAGTCCTCTGCATACAGCAGCGCCGGCGTCGACTACGCCACGCTCGACGCCGGTAAGCGCGACGCGCTCAGCCTCGCGCTCAGTACCTCGGGTCTCTTGGCCGCGCACGGCGCGCGGGCACGCGACGAGTCGCGCGGCGAGCCGGCCTTCGTCTTCGAGCTGGCCGGGCGCGCCTTCGGGCTCGTCCTGGAATGCCTGGGCACGAAGTCGGTCCTCGCCCGTGAGGTCCACGAGCAGCTCGGGGTCGGACGCTTCGACAACGTCGCCTACGACACGGTGGCAGCCAGCGTCAACGATCTCTGCTGCGTGGGTGCCCTGCCGCTCGTGGTCAACGCCTACTTTGCCACCGGAGCCTCCAGCTGGTACGCCGACCGGACGCGGCACGAGGCCGTGCTCGCGGGCTGGCGGGAGGCCTGCGTCGACGCGGGCGCCACGTGGGGCGGGGGGGAGTCGCCCTCGCTCTCGGGGCTCGTCTCCGCCGAGGACATCGAGCTCGCCGGGTGCGCGGTCGGCGCCGTCCCCGAGGGAGCCCGCCCCGTCCTCGGCGAGGGCCTGCGCCCGGGCGACGAGATCGTCCTCGTGCGCTCGAGCGGGCTGCACGCCAACGGCTATTCGCTGGCTCGCAAGGTGGCGGGCGAGCTCGCCGAGGGCTACGCGACGGCCCTGCCCTCCGGCCGCCCTCTGGGCGAGGCGCTGCTCGACCGCACGCTCATCTACGTCGGGCTCGTGCGCGCGCTGCTCGAGGCCTCGGTCGAGATCCACTACCTCAGCCACATCACCGGCCACGGGCTGCTCAAGCTCATGCGGCCCCGGCACGAGCTCGGGTATGCGATCACCCGCCTCCCCCCGGTACCGGAGGTGTTCGGCTTCCTCGTCGAGCACGCGGGACTCGAGGCGGCCGCCGCCTATTCGACGTTCAACATGGGGGCCGGATTCGCCGTGTATTGCTCCGTCGGGCAAGGCGAGCGCGTGGTGCGTCTCGCCCACGCGGAGGGGCTGACCGCACACGTCGCCGGCTCGGTCACCGAGGGTCCGCGGCGGGTCGAGCTCGCGGAGATCGGGGTCACGTTCGAGAGCGCGGAGATGGACCTGGGTCCGCGGGGCTGAGCCTCGAGCGCCAGCGCCGCGCGGGCCCCGCTTGTCCGGGCGCCGAGGGCTGAGCGGGTTGTTCAAGCAATAGGTCGAGATTGTCGACTGGGTGAGGTATGGACACCCGCGGGCGAAGGGGGCATCTCCTCCTGCTGGTCGGACTGCCCGCATCCGTCGCCATCGCGGCGATGGCGGTCGGTCGGCTCGTGCATGCGCCGATCGTCACATGGGACACGGCCTGGACCGCGGGTGCCCTCAGCGCCGTGGCCGGCACCTGGATGGCCCGCCGTCGCGCCGAGGGCTCGCACCGCTTCCGCTGGACGATGTGGACAGCGGCGAGTGCGTTCTGGCTCGGCGGCCAGCTCGCCTGGAACTACTACGGGGCCCACGTCCCGCCATCGCCGAACCTCGGGGATCTGGGCTGGTGGGGCTTCGCCGTCTGCTCGATCGTCGGCGTCATGCGCTCGCCCGTGCGCTCGCGCTCGCTGCGCTCGGTGGCGCTCGTGGAGACGGTTCCCCTCATCGCCGCCGCGATGGCGTTGACCACGGCGCTCCTCTGGCACGACATGAGGACCTCGTCGCTCGGGTTCTCCACTCGGATCGCCGTGCTCGGCTACCCGGCCCTCTACGTCGCCGCCGCCATCATCACGCTGCAGGCGCTGCTCGGGGGCTGGTTCGAGGCGGAGGACTCGATCCCCTCGCGACTCATCCTCGGCGGCATCGCCATCCAGGCCGTGACCTTCACATTCTGGAGCCAGCAGCTGCTCAACCAGACCTACGTCCAGGGCTCGAACGTGCTCGATCCCGCGTTCGTCATCGGACTGCTCATGATCGCCGCCGGTGGCGCCTGGGCGAGCCGCGGGCAAGTCCCCGCGGTCGCCGTCGACCGGCGCGCGGCGCGCGGCGGCGTGCTTCCCGGCAGCGTCTTCGTGGCTCTGTGCGTGGCCCTGATGAACGCCCAGATCACCCACGCGCCGGCCGCACCTCGCTTCGCGCTCGCCTGTGGCCTGCTCTTCTCCGGGGTCGCGCTCATGCTCCGCGGCCATCTCCTCTCGCGTCGCCTGCGGGTCCTCCTCGACCGGGAGCGCGGCGCCGTCGCCGACCTGGCCGAGCGGGAGACGGAGCTTGCCCGCATCAACCGTCGCCTCGTCGAGGACTCCCGCCACGACGCGCTCACGGGCATGCGCAACCGGCGGGCCCTGGCCTACGACCTTCCGCGGATCGAGGGCGACCACCGCGAACGAGGCGAGCTCTTCGCCATCGCCCTGTGCGACGTCGACCACTTCAAGGCCTACAACGATCGCCTCGGCCATCTCGCGGGCGACGAGGCGCTGCGCACGATCTCGGGCATCCTGCGGGCGGAGCTGCGCGATGGCGACGTCGGCTACCGCTTCGGCGGGGAGGAGCTTCTCCTCGTCCTGCGCACCACGCGTCCGGCCGAAGCCCACGCCGCGGCCGAGCGGGTCCGGATTGCGGTCCAGGGCGCAGCCATACCCCATCCCGACGGCATCGAGGGGATCCTCACCGTGTCGATCGGAGTCGCCTCGGGTAGCGAGGACGCCTCTGCGCTCATCGCCCGCGCCGACGCCGCGCTCTACGAGGCCAAGCGTACGGGCCGCAACCGCGTGATCGCCGCCAGCGGGGACGAGCCCGCGCTCATGCGCGACCGGCGCTCGGGCGAGGCTGAGTCGGTGCCGCGCCAGATGCGCAGCATGCTCACCGTCTCGCGAGCGGCGGCGTCGGGGACGGGCGCTGTACCCGTGCTGAAGGCGTTGGCCGACATGATCCGGGTCGAGCTCTCCTTCGAGGTCGTCGCGGTCAACCTCCGGGACCCGGCGACCGATGAGCTCGAGGTCGTACTCGTCATCGGTGACGAGGAGGCGCGCGCGGCGCTGCTGGGCACGGTCAACCCATGGAGAGAATTCGAGGCTCTGATGACCCCGGCGCACGAGCGTTGTGGCGGGTTTTGGCTGCCCCACGGCACGATCCCCGAGTACGGCCTGAACACGTGGGACCCGGCGATCGCGGTCGAGGATGATCCCCTGGCCTGGCATCCCGAGGACATGCTGCTGCTCCCGTTACGCGCGGCGAGCGGTGAGGTCCTCGGAGTCGTCTCGGTCGACCGCCCACTCAGCGGTCGGCGCCCCCAGGACAGCGATCTCAGCCTCCTCATGGCCCTCATCGACCACGCGGGGCTCGCGCTCGAACGCGCTCAGCGGGACAGCCACCACCTCGCCGTGATGGAGGAGCAGTCGAGCGAGATGCGCCTCGCCGCGGTCATGCTTCTGGCCGAGACGCTCGATCTCCGCGATCCCGGAACCGGACGCCACTCCCGCACGGTCGGCATCTACGCCCGAGCCACCGCAGCCGCGCTCGGCCTGCCGCCCGACCGCGTTGATCGCATCCACGCCGCCGGCGTCGTCCACGACCTCGGCAAGCTGGGCATCGCCGACGCGGTCCTCTACAAGGAGGGACCACTCGACGAACAGGAGTGGCGCGAGATGAAGCGCCACCCCGAGGTCGGCGCGCGGATTCTCGAGCACGCCGGGCTGCTCGACATCGCCTCCTGGGTGCGCACCCATCACGAGCGCATCGACGGCCTCGGCTACCCGGAACGGCTCCCCGCCGCGGAGATCCCGCTCGAGGCGAGGATCCTCGCCGTAGCCGACGCCTACGAGGCGATGATCGCCGACCGTCCGTATCGGGTGGGGATGAGCGCCGAGGATGCGCGCTCCGAGCTCGTGCGCTGCTCGGGGACGCAGTTCGACCCCGACGTCGTGGAGGCGTTTCTCTGCACCCTGTCCCGCGACCTCGAGGCCGAGCTCGACCGTCTCGCTATCCCGCCCGAGCCTCTTACCAGAGCCGCTCCGTAGTTCCTCCACGGTAAGTCGCGGCGTACCGTCGAGCGGGTGCTCCAGGGCCTGCGCGCCGAGGACACGCTGGCCCGCGTGGGTGGGGACGGGTTCGCCGTCCTCTTGCCCGAGCTCCGCGCCGACGAGGACGTGCTGCGCGTGGCCAGCGCATCAAGTCGCGCCTGGCCACGCCACTTCACGTCGCCGGTCGTGAGATCGTCACCAGCGCGGCGGTGGGTATTGCCCTGAATCGTTCAGCGGGCCACGAGGAGGACGCGCAATCACTCATGCGCGATGCCGACCTCGCGATGTGCGCGGCCAAGCTGGGCGGCCCCGGCAGCGGTGAGGTCCTCGCCGAGCACATGCACCGGCACGCCGTGCGTCAACTCGAACTCACCTCTGATCTCTATCAAGCCATCGAGAGAGGAGACGGCGTTGATCATTGCGCTCGGTCGCTTCGTGTTGCGTACCGCCTGCGAGGCGCTGCGCAACTGGCAGCCGGCCGGCTACGGCGCCGGCCGCCTCGCCATGAGCGTCAACCTGTGCGGGGTGCGCCAGCTCGCCCCCTCCGGACTCGTCAGCGACGTCCGTGCCGCACTCGCCGAGACGGGCGCCGATCCGTCGCGCCTCGTGCTCGAGATCACCGAGGACGCGTTGCTTACTCGCGAGGGGATACTCGAGCGCGGCGTTCGTGGACGGGCTCGGGGAGAGCCGCGATCACGCGCGCCTCATGCGCGGGCGACATCGAGGTGCTATTGGCCGCCGCCGGCGGCAAACTCGAGCTCTCGGTCGAGCTCGGTCCGTAGGCCGAGGCCGGCGAGCGCCTGGTTCGCCTCGAGCAGGCTCGTGGCGTCCTTCACGGCGCGGGCGAGACGGGCCACGCCGGCGTACGTGACGGCAACATCGAGGTAGAACGTCTGCGCCGCCGCGCTGATCAATGACACCGTGCGGCGTCCGCCGCGGATGGGCTGGTCACCGGAGGCTCCGCGAAACGCACGCACGGCCTGCGCGCTCGCCTCGGTCGGGACGAGTGCGATCGCCGCCTCCAGGCGGTCGGCCACGGGGTCGGTCAAACCGCGTACGCCGGCCAGGCCGCCCGCCTCAGCGACCGTGGCGATGAGGGCGAGCACTTCGGCGGGCGTCAGCTCCGCATCGCACCCGATACCGAACACGCCGGCCAGGACGGGCACGCCGCCGGCGCCGAGGCGCGCGGCGGCCGCGAGCATGATCGCGTCGCACAACGGACTGCTCAATCCCGGTTCGTGACCCTGAGCGAGGACGTCGCCGCCGACATCGACGAACACAACCAGGTCGCTTTGCAGGTATTCGACCGCTCCAGCCAGTCCGTCAGCGATCGCCGCCGGCCCGGGATGGACGTCGACGAGGAGGGTGGGTTCACGCAGGAAAGCGGACATGTGGGACTCGGCGAAGCGCACATTGCGGCCGCGCACCGCGGTGTCGGGACCGGCGAGCATCACTCCCGGAGCCAGCAGCTGCGCACCCTCGATCTCGGCTGCCGACCGCGGACCCGCGACTGGATCGATCACTCGGCGCTCCCAGCTCACTCCTCCCACCACGGGCCGCGCGCCGTCGTACATCCGGGCGAACTCGGCCGTGGCGAGCGCTCCGACGACGTCGCCACCACCGCCGATGCCGAGGACGAGCGGCCGGGTAGATCCGCGCAGAAGCTGCTCGGCGTCGGTCACAGTGATCAACAGATGCCACGTTCGGGTGAGTGACACCGTGGGACACACATCGAGGTCAGGTTATGGCATCGATCACGCGACTCGACGTCAACCTGCTTACGTAAGTACGATCCATGTTCCCCCCCGACTAAACAAGGATGTGTCATCAGATGATTGATCGCATCAGACAGGACATCCAAGAACGCTTGGATCAGTTGCTCGCCGAAGCCGACCGGCTGCGCCAGGCGCTCCACGCGCTCGGCGGCGAGCGCGCATCCACGACCCGCAGCCCGCGGGCCGCGTCATCGACTTCCACTTCGCGTTCGCGCGCCGGCGGTGCCGGTCGCTCGCGCGCGGCGGCCGGATCCTCGCGGGCTCGCTCGCGGGCCGGGTCGAGCTCAGCGCGAAGCCGCGCGTCGTCCTCCAGCCGCGCTGCCTCCGGCGGCACGAAGAACGCCGTGCTCAAGGCTCTCGCCGATGCCAAGGGCGGCGCCATGACGGCGAGCGAGGTGGCCGCGGCCACCGGGCTGGGCCGGGCTTCGGTGAGCACGACGTTGTCGAAGCTCGCGCGGGCCGGCGATGTCAACAAGGCCGACCGTGGATACCGCCTGACCGCCGCTGAGGCGTCGTCGGACGGCTCCGGCTCCTAGGCGCTGTGCTCCCGCGAATCGTCCCTCGGGCGATTCGCTGAGCCGATCGGCGCCAGCCGGTCGACCGACCTCCGGCGCGCCTGCCCTTGGGCCGGCGCGCTCGCGGTCGTTAAGGAGGTTGTCTCAAGGACTCGCCGCCCCATGCGCGCCGGGACTTGAGACACCCTTTTAAAGAGCCGCGCCCCACGAAAAGCTCTGAGCGGGGCGCGGTCGGGAGGAGAGAGGTGCTGCGCAATGATCTTCGGCCTCTCTGCTTTAGATGTCAAAGACGGTTCTTCTCACTCACCTATAAGCTGGAGTTATGGAACTGGCCCAGCTCCGCTACCTCGTCGCTCTCGCCGAGGAACTGCACTTCACTCGGGCGGCGGCGCGGGAGCACATCGCCCAGCCCGCGCTCTCGCAGCAGATCCGCCGGCTCGAGAACGAAGTCGGCCTCGCGCTGGTCGAGCGCACGACCCGCCGGGTTTCGATCACCGAGGCAGGCGAGCTGCTCGTCGCCCGCGCGCGGCGCATGCTCGCCGAGCTCGATGCCGCGGGTGCGGAGCTCCAGGCGCTGCGGGGCGTCCAGTCGGGCCGGGTGGTCGTCGGGGCGCTTCACACGATGGGCCCGATCGATCTCTCGCTCGTGCTGGCGATCTTCCACCGCCGGCATCCGGCGGTCGAGCTGACCGTGCGCGAGCAGTCGAGTGAGGAGCTGGCCGAGATGCTCCGCGTCGACGAGCTCGACCTGGCCTTTCTCTCGGTGACCGAGCGGATCGAGAGCCACGGCCTGGGCCTCCATCAGCTCATCTCCGAGGAGCTCGACGTCATCCTGCCGCGCGACCACCGGCTCGGGCGACGCCAGCGGGTGCGCATGGCCGAGCTGGCCGAGGAGCAGTTCATCAGCTTCCGCGAGGGGGCCCGGCTGCGCGAGCTGCTCGTCTCCGCCGGGCGCAGCGCCGGCTTCGAGCCCCAGGTCAAGCTCGAGTCCAACGAGTCGCGGCGCATCCGCCGCCTCGTCTCGCACGGAATGGGGGTGGCGATCCTGCCCCGGTCGGACGCGCTCGAGCCCGGCGCCGACGTGGCCGTGGCCGCGCTGATCGAGCCGGCGCTGCGGCGCGACATCACCATGGCGTGGCGCGAGGAGCGCCGGCTTCCGCCCGCCGTGGCCGAGTTCCTCGAGCTCGCGCGCGAAACCTACGCGTCCATATGAGGGTCCTCGCCATCGTCCACGAGGCCGATGCCGGACCCGGGGTGTTCGCCGAGGTCACCGGCGAGCGCGGGGACCGCTTGGACGCGTGGCGGATCGACCGCGGCGAGCGTTGCCCGGCGGCCCCCGAGACCTACGATGCGGTGCTCACGCTCGGTGGCGCCATGCACGCCCATGAGCACGAGGCGCACCCCTGGTTGGCCGAGGAGGAGACGCTCCTGCGCGGGCTCGTGGGAGCCGGACGACCCGTGCTCGGCGTCTGTCTCGGCTCGCAGCTCCTCGCGCGGGCCGGCGGCGGCGAGAGCCGGCTGCTCGCCGAGCCCGAGATCGGCTGGTACGAGGTCCGCCTCGACGCCGGCGGTCGCTCCGACCCGCTGCTCGGGCCGCTGGACGGGGGGTTCTCCGCGCTGCAGTGGCACAGCTGCGAGTTCACGCTTCCGCCGGGGGCGGTCGCCCTGGCCTCGAGCGCGCGGTGCCTGCAGGCGTTCCGCCTCGGCCCCGGTCCGGCGTGGGGCATCCAATTCCACGCCGAGGTGACCGGGAGCGACTTCGAGTCCTGGATCGAGCAACACCTCGCCGCGCCGGACGATGACGACGGCCCGCGCGATCCGGAGGCGCTGCGCAGCCAGACGCACGCGGCCATCGCCGCGTGGAACGCCCTCGGCCGAGGCATCTTCGGCCGGTTCCTCGACCAGGCGGGCGCGGCCGGCCCGCTCAGGTCGTGAAGACGATCTTCCCGTAGACGTCGCCCGCGAGCATCGTCTCGAAGCCCTGGCGCGCGTCGGAGAGGGGGAGAGTCATCTGGATCTCGGGGCGTACGGTCTTCTCGACGCAGAAGCGGATGAGCCGGTCGAGCTCGTCGCGCGTGCCCATCGTCGAGCCGATGATCGAGAGCTGGAGGAAGAAGATCCGCGAGAGCTCGGCCGGCGACGGGTCGCCCGTCGTCGCGCCCGAGACGACGACCGTTCCGCCCGGCTTGAGCGCGCGCATGGTGTGGCCCCAGGTCGCCTTGCCCGTCGTCTCCATGACGACGTCGACGCGTTCGGGGAGCCGCTCGCCGGCCTCGAAGACGGCCGAGGCGCCGAGCTCGAGCGCCTTCTCGCGCTTGCGCTGCTCCCGGCCGGTCACCCACACCCGTGCGCCGGCCGCGCTGGCCAGGACGGTCAGGGCGGTCGAGACGCCGCCGCTCGCTCCCTGCACCAGCACGGTCATGCCCGGGATCACGCGGGCGCGGGTGAAGAGCATGCGGTAGGCGGTGAGCCAGGCCGTGGGCAGGCAGGCCGCCTGCTCGAAGGAGAGTTCGGGCGGTTTGGGGACGACGTTGCGACGCGGGACGGCCACCCGCGCGGCCAGGGTGCCCTGATGGCGCTCGGAGAGCAGCGAGCGGCGGGGGTCGAACGTCTCGTCGCCCTTCCAGGCGTCGTCGGAGATGACCGAGTGCACGACGACCTCGTTGCCGTCGGCGTCGATCCCGGCCGCGTCGCAGCCGAGGATCATCGGCAGGCGTTCCTTGGGGAGGCCGACGCCGCGTAGCGACCACAGATCGTGGTGGTTGAGCGAGGCGGCCTTGACGGCGACCGTCGTCCAGCCCTCGGGCACCTCGGGCTCGGGGCGCTCCCCGATCTCGAGCGCGCTGAGGGGGTCGTCCGGGTTGATGTCGGCGGCGAAGACGGCGAGCATGGAGCAATCATGCCTCACGCCCGGCGGATCGCGTCTGCCCGCCAGATACCCTGGCGGTGAGGATGGTCTTTCAGCGCATCGGCCACGGCGGCGCCAGCGCGCTCGTCACCGGCAACACCCTCGCCTCCTTCGACGCGGCCCAGGAGATCGGCGTCGACGTCATCGAGTTCGACGTCCGGGCACGCGGGGGCGAGCTCGTCCTCGCCCACACCGTGTTCCACGGCCGGCGCGAGGCTCCGGTGAGGCTCGAGCCTGCCCTCGCGCACCTCGCCGGCCGCCGGTTCGCCGGGATCGAGCTGAACGTCGACGTCAAGCACCTCGGCTGCGAGGCCCATCTGCTCTCCGGGCTGCGCGCGCACGGCCTGCTCGATCGCTCGGTCATCTCGTCCCA
Organism: uncultured Solirubrobacterales bacterium; assembly: GCA_963795525.1. Taxonomy (GTDB): domain Bacteria; phylum Actinomycetota; class Thermoleophilia; order Solirubrobacterales; family Solirubrobacteraceae; genus Palsa-465. The sequence continues at coordinate 692,841 of CAWCIA010000002.1, read as the reverse complement.
GGTACCCGGGGTGGTCGACCGGGTACGCGCGCTCGAGCCGCGGGCGCGCGTCGGCATTTCCGTGGGCGGGCGTGCGGCCCGGCTCAGTCGCCGCTGGCGCGATTGGCGCCACGCGGTGCTCTCCGGTCTGGCGCGCGGGCGTTGGGACGCGGTCATGCTCCAGCACCGGCTGATCGACGGCCGGCTGATCGAGGACGTGGTCACGCGAGACGGGCTGCTCTTCGCCTGGACGGTCAACGAGCGCACGGGCATCGATCGCCTCCGGGCGCTGGGCGTGCACGGGATCACATCGGCCGACCCAAGGTTGTTCGACGACGGTTGAGGTTTCCCGGCTAGCTCACCGGGGACATTCACACCATGACCACGGGCGATGAGCCGATTCGAAGCCCCACTCCCGATACCGGACGTGCCGGTGGCTCGCCCGAGCGCCCGCGCGCGACGGCTGAGCGAACACCGGGCAACATGCTGCCGGGTCGCGCTCGCCGCCGGTTCGGAATCGAGCGCGTCCTCGTCCGTGTCATCGCCACGGCCGGGATCGTGGGCATCGGCGTGGCCCTCGGGGCCATCCTGGCGGCCAGTAAGGTGCAGGGCTGGATCACCGGACTCGTCGTGGCCATCGTGAGCGTCGTCCTCTCGGCGACGCTGTGGTCCTCGCGCCAAGTCTGATCTCCCTTCCATGAAAGACCTTCACGGCGAAGCCTCGCGGACGGTCGGCGCCTCGGTGCAGCAGTGCTTGGCGCTGCTCGAGGACGTGGCCGCGTATCCGTCGTGGTACCCCGACGTCGTGCGCGGGATCGAGGTGCTCGAAGAGGACGGGGCCGGTGCCGTGATCCGGGCGCGGGCCAAGCTCCATGCCGCCGCCGGGCCGATCTCGCGTGACCTGTCGGTTGTGTTGGGCGTGGTGCGCGCTCCGGATCGGGTGACGCTCAGCCGCGTGGCGCACGAGCGAACCGATCGGGAGCGGTTCAGCGTCGACTGGCGCGTGGCCCCGGCGAGCACGGACCGCGCGCGGATCGACCTGGCCCTCGACGCCTCGCTCGACGTGCCCCGCCTCGTGCCCCTCGGGGGTATCGGGGACGCGATGGCGGGCGGGTTCGTGGACGCGGCGGCCCGGGCGCTCGAGCGCGGATAGCCCGCCCGCCCGGCGGGACGGCCCCGCGCCGGGCGACTTCGCCTCCGCGCGGGGGCGAAAGCTGCAGCCCACACCTTCGGTCCTCGCCGGGGGGTGTGGGCCACGGTGGTCCCATAGCGACCGCTGCAGCCCACACCCCCCGTGCACGGGCGAGGTGTGGGCCCCAGCGGTCGCCCAGTCCGGTAGGCCCGGCCAGTCCGGTAGCCCGGCCAGTCCGGTAGCCCGGCCAGTCCGCGGCCGGCGCGGTTTCAGCCGACCGAGCGCGCGGCTCAGCCGGCCAGCGCCGCCGCGGCGAGCGGCAGGACCCCGGCCTCGAGGTCGAGGAGCAGGCGCTTGCGCTCGAGCCCACCGCCGTATCCGGTGAGCGACCCGTCGGCCCCGATCACGCGGTGGCAAGGCACGATGACGGCAATCGGGTTGCGGCCGTTGGCCAGGCCGACGGCGCGCGCGGCGCCCGGGGCCCCCACCCGCGCGGCGATCTCGCCGTAGCTCGCCGTCTCGCCATAGGGGATCTCGAGCAGGGCCTGCCAGACGCGGAGCTCGAACGGGCTTCCCGCGGGTGCGAGCTCGAGCTCGAAGGCGCGGCGGCGCCCGCCGAAGTACTCGCCCAACTGCGCGCGCACTTCCGCGAAGGCGTCGTCGCGGCGCTCCCAGCGCGGCTCGACGGCCACGGGCCGCCGACCGCCCTGCATGTCGAGCCGCGTCAGCGCGCGGCCGTCGCCCGCGGCCAGGAGCAGGCCGATCGGGCTGTCGAAGGTCGTGTAGAGCGTGTTCATATCAGAGGAAACGCGCACGCCGCCGTCCCTGTGAGATCAGGCCGTCGCCCAGGTCAGCGACGCCCGGGGAGCCAACGCGAACGCGTCCGCCAGGAGCTCGTAGGAGCGCCGGCGCATCTGGTGGTCGAAGGTGATCGTGACCACGATTGCCTCCTCGGCGCCGTATTCCGAAGCGAGCGTCTCGAGCTCGGCGCGTACCTTCTCGGGCGAGCCGATGATGGCCCGGCGGCCGGGCAGCGACCCGCCGACCGGGCGGCCGAGGCGGGTCAGGTAGTCGACCGCCTTCTCGGGTGGCGGGACGGGAATGAGCTCACCCTGACGGAGCAGGCGCAGGGTCATACGGCTGCTCGCGGCCAGATGGTCGGCCTCCTCGTCGCTCGGTGCGCACAGCACCCACGCGGCCACCGCCGTCCGGGGAGCCTGCTCGGAGCGTGCCGGGGTGAAGCGCTCGCGGTAGAGCTCCGCGATCTCGGCGCCGCCCGGGTTGATGAAGTCCGCGAAGGCGTAGGGAAGGCCGAGCTGGGCGGCCCAGATGCCGCTCTGAGGCGAGGAGCCGAGCAGCCAGGGGGTTGGCAGCGCCGGCAGGCCCGGCAGGGTGGCCGCGAGGCGCTGGAAGGGGTGGTCGTCGGGCAGGTCGTCCTCGAGGTAGGCGAGCAGCTCGGCCAGCTGCTGGGGGAAGTCGTCCGGCGAGGCCTGGCGGCGATCGCGCTGCAGCGCAAAGGTCGTCAGCGGGTCGGTGCCCGAGGCCCGCCCGATCCCGAGGTCGATCCGCCCGGGGAAGAGCGCGGCGAGCATGGTGAACGTCTCGGCCACCTTGAGCGGGCTGTAGTGCGGGAGCATGACGCCGCCGCTTCCGACCCGGATCTCGCGCGTGCTCGCGGCGATCGGCCCGATCAGCGCCTCCGGGCTGGCGCTCGCCAGCATCGGGCCGCCGTGGTGCTCAGCCACCCAGTAGCGGTGATAGCCGAGATCGTCGGCCAGCCGGGCGAGGTCGAGCGAGTTCTGAAGCGCCTGGGCGCCGGTCGAGCCCTCCGAGATAGGTGACTGATCGAGGACAGAGAGGCGCATGGCGTTCGATGGTAGAGCGGCCGATCAGTGGCGCACGAGGCGTCCGACGGCGGCCATGAGCTCGGCCGTCTTGGCATCGCGCTCGGCCGGTGAGGGCTCCCCGAGCACGCAGTGATGGGCGTGATCGTCGAGGAGGCCCAGGGCGACCTTGTCGAGCGCGGCGCGGGCGGCGCCGATCTGGGTAATCACATCGATGCAGTAGCGATCCTCTCGCACCATGCTCTCGATGCCGCGGATCTGACCTTCGATGCGGCGCAGGCGGGCGAGCAGCTGATCCTTGCTCGCCGTGTAGCCCCGGGTGGACTCCGCACTCATGGCATGTCAGTATACATATACCCGGTAGGGGTATAATCTGGTCGGCAAGCGATGGTGAACTTGATCTGGCACGGAATCCGCGATGCCCTGCTCATGGCCTGGGAGGTCTGGTGGGCGCTCGTGTTCGGCTTCGCCATCTCGGCCGTCGTCCAGGCGTGGGTCTCGCGCGGACGGATCGAGCGGGCGCTCGGCGGCCACGGCCCGCGGGCCATTGCCCGCGCCACCGGTCTGGGCGCGGCCTCCTCATCCTGCTCCTACGCGGCCGTGGCCATCGGCAAGTCGCTCTTCGAGAAGGGCGCGAGCGCCACGAGCACACTCGCTTTCCAGTTCGCCTCCACCAACCTCGTGTGGGAGCTCGGGCTCGTGCTCTGGATCCTCATCGGCTGGCAGTTCACGCTGGCCGAGTACGCCGGGGGGATCGTGATGATCGCGCTCATGGCCCTCCTGCTCCGAGCCTTCGTCAGCCCGGCGCTCGAGCGCTCGGCGCGCGAGCACGCCGCCCGGGCCGACGCCGGCCACCAGCACCACAGCGCCTCCCATGCCATCGGCTGGCGCGAGCGCCTGTCCAGCCGCGCGGCGTGGTCGGACGTGGCCCACAACTTCCGCGGCGACTGGCAGATGCTCTACCGCGAGATCGCGCTCGGGTTCCTCCTGGCCGGCTTCGCCGCCCAGCTCGGGAACGGCGTCTTCCGCGCGCTGTTCATCCGGCACGCCCCGGCGGGGCTCCGGGCGGTCGAGAACGTGGTCGTGGGGCCGCTCATCGCGGTGGCGAGCTTCGTCTGCTCGGTCGGTAACGTGCCGCTTGCCGCGGTCCTGTGGTCGGGCGGGATCAGCTTCGCCGGCGTCCTGGCCTTCCTCTTCGCCGATCTCGTCGTCCTGCCCATCCTCGTCATCTATCGCAAGTACTACGGCACGGCCTTCGCCTGGCGTATCGCCGCGCTCATGTTCGTGACCATGGCCCTCGCGGGGCTCGTGGTGGGCGCCGTCTTCGGGGCGCTCGGCGCCGTCCCGGCGGGCCCCCGGCCCACGCGCACCCACGTCTTCGGAGCCGTCCACAGCGACTACAAGCTCGTCCTCAACGTCCTGGCCACCCTCGCCTTCGCAGCGCTGTGGGCCCTGACCGTGAGGCGAGGCGCGGTCGACCCGGTCTGCGGGATGAGCGTCGACCGCGACCACGCGGTCCGGCGGGAGGTCGACGGCCTCACGGTTTACTTCTGCTCAGAGCACTGCGCGGCGGGTTACCGGCCTGCCCGAGCCGCCCCGCGTGCAAACGTCCTCAACTGAATTGGGACGTCCCGTCCCGGCGTCCAGCGCCGCTGTGGACGACGTGGCCCAACTCACTCTCGCGCGGGCCCGATAGCGGTTGCCCGCCCCTGGGCGCGGTGATAGGTTGCCGCGCCAGACCGGTCCACGCGCCGCCTAGGGTGTGGAGGCGGCAAGACGCAGGGAGGGGAGTACCTAGATGGGAAGGACGATCGTGAGTCCACGGCTGCGTGGCCCTGGACTGCTCGCGACGCTCGTTGCCGTGTTCGGCCTGCTGGCGCTTCTGGGACCGGCGTCAGCCCTCGCCGCACAGCACAAGACGAGGCACCACGGGCATACCTTCAAGATCCGGAAGTACGGGGAGCTGGACTGCAACGGCTACAGCGCGCGCCAGCACTCCATCAAACGGACGATCCCGTGTGCCGACATCCGCGGCATCAAGGGCGTCATCAACGACAACACGTGGCATGGTCGGTTCTTCGACAACGGCCACTACATCGGGCACGACGAGCCCGACATGACGTTCCTCTCGAGCGTTCCGGGCTCCGGTAACAACGTGACCTGGACGGAGACGCTCGGTACCGATCCGACCGCCGCCCCAACGGCGACCAGCCCCGGGTCGGACGTCACGCACTGGTTCGAGCTCTCTCCCGCGCCGTGGTTCTCCATGGCCCAGTGCGATCCGAACGCCTATCCGCAGCTGCCCTGCACACCGCGGAGCGACGAGAACGCTCCGAAGTGCTTCGGCGTCACGTGCGTGCACCAGTACCCGGGTGCCGGTGGGGCGTTCATGGAGATGCAGTTCTATCCGCCCGGCTTCCCGCCGGTGTGGACGGACGGCATCAGCTGCGACGACACGCACTGGTGCGCGGCCATGACCATCGACAGCCTGGAGTGCACGCTCAACTACGTGCAGTGCAACCCAGCCTGCGAGGAGCCGGTCAACTTCGCCTTCATCCAGACGAATGGCAGCCCGACCGGCCCTCCGAGCTCCCAGCAGGCGGACGACGCCACGTTCACCCCGAACCGGAGCACGCTGCTCATGAACGAGGGAGACAAAGTAGTCATCCACATGTGGGATGCGGCCGTCCCAGGGGAGGCTGGGCAGATGGCCACCAAGGTCGAGATCAAGGATCTGACCACAGGTCAGACGGGAACGATGCAGGCCTCGGCCAGGAACGGCTTCCAGAACACGTCGATCCTCAACTGCGCGGGTACGCCGTTCAACTTCCAGCCCGAGTACAACACGGCGAAGAAGCAGAACATCACGCCGTGGGCGGCGCTGGAGACGAACATCAGCACGCAGTACGAGACCGGCCACTGGGAGTCCTGCACCCAGGTCAGCGACACGGCAATGTTCCAGGACAATCCCCGGACGACCCCGGACAAGTACTGGAAGAACTGCCATGGGCCGTACGAGTCGACCACGGACTCCGATGGTGGAACCAACCCGGAGGTGAGCGACGCGTTCTGCTACCCGGCGGGCTACACCCACGGATCGCACAACACGCCACCGGACATGGCAACCGGGTGCATCATGGAGCTGACCCAGAACGGCGACCTCGACTTCGACGGGTCTCCGTACTGGGCGGACTGGCCGACCTCGGCCACGCCGACCGCGAAGTTCCCCGGCAGCTTCGTCCAGCAGTTGCCATTGACAGCAGGCCAGAGCTATCCGTCGTTCTTCATCCAGACGGATGCCGCCCTCAGCGAGTCGACGTGCACGGGAGCGACCCTCTCCGGCTGCGCGGTGCCCCCGCCGAATGCGCCCGGGCACTTCTACCCGTACTGGACCCGGGTGACCTCGGGCTCAGGATGCACACTCGAGTTCGGCAACGTGAGCTCGGGCGCTGGCGTCAACGACTACGGCAAGGACGCTCAGTACGGCACCAACCAGGTCGGCACGCTCGGGTATCCCGAGTTCATCGGGCCGACCATGTCGAACGCCTGCAGTACCTGACGGAGCCATCCGTCTGAACCGGAGCCCGGGGCTCGCGCAGCGCGCGGGCTCCGGGCTCTTCTCTATTGACCCGGAAGTTGGCGCAGTGGTAGGTTGCCGACCGGACCGATCAGCAGCCACCGCCGGGGTGTTCAGCGGTGGCTCTACGCAAGGAGGTAGTCGATGGGGAGGTCGATCGTGGGTCCACGGCTGCATAGACGCAGCGCGGGGCTCGTCCTCGTGGTCTTTGCCGCTCTGGCGATGATGGCCGTCCTGATCCCGGGACAGGCTCTTGCCGCCAGTCACGCGAAGAAGCACGCGAGCAAGCACCACAGCTACAAGATTCGGAAGTTCGGGGAGCTGGACTGCAACGGGTACAGCGTCCGCCAGCACTCGATTCGCCTCTCGATGTCGTGTACCGACATCCGCGGGCTCAAGGGCAAGGTCAACGACAACACGTGGCACGGCCGGTTCTTCGACAACGGCCACTACATCGGGCACGACGAGCCCGACATGACGTTCCTCTCGAGTGCTCAGAACTCGGGCAACGACGTGAGCTGGACGGAGACGCTTCCGAAGGATCCGGCTGCGGCGCCGACGGTGGCGCATCCCGGCTCGGATGTGACGCACTGGTTCGAGCTGTCGATCGCGCCCTGGTTCTCCATGGCGCAGTGCGATTCCAACTCGTATCCGCAGCTACCGTGCACGCCGCGCAGCGATGAGAACGCCCCGCGCGGCACAGGCGCACACGCCTATCCTGGTGGCGGCTCCGCCTTCATGGAGATGCAGTTCTATCCGCCCGGGTTCGCGCCCTTCTCGGACGCGATCAGCTGTGACGACACGCACTGGTGCGCTGCGCTGAACATCGACAGCCTCGAGTGCACGGCCGGGTTCGCGCAGTGCAACTCGGCGTGTGAGGAACCGGTCAACTTCGCGTATCTGACGACCAACGGCGTCCCCGGTGGGCCCGCCGCGCCGCAGAACACGGATCTGGCCACCTTCACGCCGAACTCGAAGACGCTCCTGATGAACCCGGGTGACCATCTCACGATCCACATGTGGGATGCGCCGGTACCGGGGGAGGCGGGACAGAACGCCTTCGAGGTGGTGGTCCACGACCTGACCACAGGCCAGACAGGACTCATGCAGGCCTCGGCCAAGAACGGGTTCCAGAACACGTCGATACTCAATTGCAGCGGCACGCCGCACAACTTCGAGCCCGAGTACAACACCGCCGCCAAGGGGAACATCACCCCGTGGGCGGCTCTGCAGACCAACATCAGCACGCAGTACGAGACCGGTCACTGGGAGTCGTGCACGAGTCTGAGCGACCCGTTCACGGTCAACCTCTACGGGACGCCGGACTCGTCGTACAAGTACTGCAACGGGCCGTACGAGGCGGCGGGCGACCAGCGTGACGGCGGCACCAACCCCGAGATCACTGACGCCTTCTGCTTCTACGCCGGCTACACGCACGGCGCGCAGAACACCGCGCCGGACACCACAACCGGTTGTCTGGCCAACTACACCCAGAACGGGGACCTCGACTTCGACGGCAACCCCTACTGGGCCGACTGGCCGGTTTCGACCACACCGACGGCGACGTTCCCCGGTAGCTTCGTTCAGCAGCTACCAGCGAGCCAAGGGCGGTCCTACGGCCAGTACTTCATCCAGACCGATCTCGCGCTCAGCGAGTCAACCTGCACGGCTTCGCCGAGCGGGTGCTCGGTCCCGCCGCCCAACGCTCCGGGGCATTTCTACCCCTACTGGAGTCGCGTCGGCACGGGCACGAGCTGCGTCCTCGAGTTCGGGAACGTGAGCTCCGGCACCGGAGTCCACGATTTCGGCAAGGACGCGCAGTACGGCACCAACCAGACACCAACGCTCGGGTATCCCGAGTTCGAGGGCCCGGTGATGAAGAACAGCAGTTGCGGCGTCTGAACCATTGACGTCTGACTTGGGCCCGGGGTCGCGCCACGTGCGCCGGCCCCGGGCCCGCAGTCGTTAAGCGCCTTCTCATCGCCTTCACAGCCCGGTCACGCGGGAGGAACACCTCGGTCACAGGAGCCGGGGGGCGCGCACATATACATCGGCCGCACCTGACATCAGATCCAGACAAGGAGCGGTTCCATGTCCTTACGCAAGAGGCGGCCCGCGTGGCTCGCTCTCGCCGCCGCCGGCCTCGCCGTGGCGGTCCCAGTCGCCGCAGTATCGGCCCGTCCGGCGTCCCACCCGCGGTCCGCCCGGGGCGCCGGCGCCATCGCCCACGTCCTCCTCATCTCGGTTGACGGGCTTCACCAGTCCGACCTCGAGTGGTACGCGCAGACGCATCCGAATTCGGAGATCGCCCGCCTCGCCTCCCGCGGCGCCGAGTACGCGAACGCCCACACCGTGGTGCCCTCGGACTCCGACCCGGGCGGCACGGCGCTCATGACGGGCGGCGACCCCCGCGCCACGGGCGTCTACTACGACGTCGAGTACAACCACAACGTCTACGAGGCGGGCACGACCTCGTGCCACGGCCCGACGGGCGGAGATGTCATCTATGACTCCCCCGACGACATCAACGCAGGCGCGCTTGACGCCGGCCAGGGCCTGGGGGGGCTGCCCGGGAGCATCCTGCAGATGACCGGCCATCCCCAGACGCTGCTCAACCCGGCCACGTTCCCGGTCGACCCCAAGACGTGCAAGCCGATCTACCCGCACTCCTACCTGAAGGTCAACACGATCTTCGAGGTCATCCACGACGCCGGCCTGCACACGGCGTGGTCGGACAAGCACCCGGTCTACGAGTCGTTCAACGGGCCCTCGGGCACGGGGATCGACGATTTCTTCGCGCCCGAGATCGACAGCATCGCGCTCGAGCCGAACGGGACGCCATACCCGGGCAACATCAGCTGGACGGGAGACAACGCCGCCACGCGGCAGTACGACTCCTACAAGGTCCAGGCCATCCTCAACGAGATCGACGGCTACGACCACAGCGGCACGCACAAGGTCGGCGTGCCGGCGATCTTCGGGATGAACTTCCAGGCCGTCTCGACGGCGGAGAAGCTGTTGAAGTCCGAGGCCACGCTCGGCGGACCGGTGCTCGCCGGCGGCTACCTGCCGGGCACGACCACTCCGGGGCCGCTGCTGAGCAGCGCGCTCGGCTACATCGACACCGAGCTCGAGGCCATGGATCGCGAGATCCACGCCCAGGGCCTCGCCGCCAGCACGGCGATCATCATCACGGCCAAGCACGGCCAGTCGCCCCAGGATCCGAACGAGCTGACGCGGATCAACGACGCGCCGATCATTGAGGCGATCAACACGGCCTGGCACGTGACCCATCCGGGAGCGCCCAAGCTGATCGTCGCCGGCACGGACGACGACCTGTGGCAGAGCTACCTGTCGGAGCGCTCGCAGCCGGCGGCCGACTTCGTCAAGCACTACCTGTGGACCCACTCCGCGACCGGCGTCACCTACAGCGGCGGCTCACGGACGCTGGCCCACTCCGGTCTGGCGAAGATCTACGCCGGCGCTGCCTCGGCGCGGTTCTTCGGCGTGCCGAGCAGCGACCCGCGCCATCCCGACGTGCTCGGGCGCGTCCAGGTCGGCGTCGTCTACACCACGGGCAGCAAGATCGCCGAGCACGGCGGGAGCAACCCGGGTGACCGTGACGTGCCGATCCTCGTCGTGGCTCCGGGAATCGCCCCGGGAGCCTCGCGCCAGTGGGTCGAAACCTCGCAGGTCGCCCCGACGATCCTGCAGCTTCTCGGACTCAACCCGAACGCGCTGGAGGCGGTGCGCCTCGAGCACACCGCGGTACTCCCGGGATCGTGACCCGAGGGGGACGATCGCGCAGATCGTGACCCGGGCCGGGGCCGCCGGCGGCTAGGCGCCGCCGGCGGCTAGGCGCCGCCGGCGGTCGCCGACCCCGGCGTGGCCGAGGTCACCTCGGCCGGGCCGTGATCGAAATTCGAGTACATGAGCTGGACGGGCACGGTCCCCGAGCCGTTGGCCAGCGGGACCTCGACGAAGACCTCGGAGAGGTTGCTCCCTGCCTCGTCGATCGGGATGTCCCCGATCTCCCCGTACTGCTGGTTGTACCAGCCGAGGATCCCGTTGACGTTGCTCCCCGTGGCGTCCTCGACGTTGGCATCCGTCCGCCACTCATTGATCTCGTGGTAGAAGGTGCCGACGACGTTCTTCCAGGGCTGATCGAACGCGGGAATGCCGTTGGTCACCCCTCCGCTCGTCTCCGAGTAGACCCCGGTGGCGTAGTACACCTCGGTCTGCTTGCCCGAGCCGTCGGTCACCGAGACCGAGCCGTGATAGCCGCCGAGGCCGTTGTAGGAATCTGACCCGTCGGACGCGAACAGTCGCGTCCCCGCCGAGAGCATGAAGCAGTACAGGGTCGAGCTCGGGTCGCCGCTCAGGTTGCCGGCCGTGTAGGCGCCCGTGACCATCGTCTCGATGTCGCTCTGCTGGAAGCTCGTGGACTGGTTGGTGAAGGTGGTCGAGCTCGCAACCGTCAGCGTGGGCTGACTCGGGAAGTACTGGGCGATGACGCTCTCCAGGTTGGTGTCCGAGAAGGCCTCGGCCAGGGCGGCGTCGATCGAGCTCATGTCGCTCGCCGCCCACTGGGACGCGCCCCCGGACTGGGTGCCGTCGCCGCCGACGTAGACCGGCTGCACCGTTCCGCTGGCGATCGTCGGGCCACCGAAGAAGCTCAGGTCGTACTGCGCGTCGGGCTGAAAGCCCGGAGCGATCTGACCGTCGAGTGCCTCCCGGTTCCCTGGGGTCCTCAGCCAGTCGTCGTTGCGCCGAAGCGCGCCCGACTCGCGGGTGGCGACGACGTTGATCGGGTGGAACTCAGCGGTAGCGGACATCGCATCCTCCTGATCGTGGGTGCTCGTATTCGGGCCTCGAGAACACAGTACGCCGCCTCGCTACGGTGAGGGCATGGAATACCGCGCGCTTGGCCGCACCGGCACCAAGGTGAGCTCGCTTTGCCTAGGAGCGATGATGTTTGGCGAGTGGGGCAATCCGGATCCTGACGAGGGCGTCGCGATCATCCATCGCGCCCTCGACGCCGGCATCAACTTCATCGACACAGCCGACGTCTACTCCCGCGGCGGATCCGAGGAGATCGTGGGCAGGGCGCTGGCCGGCGGACGTCGCGACAACGTGGTGCTCGCCACCAAGGTCCACGGCACGATGGGTGATGACCCCAACGAGTTCGGCAACTCACGCCGCTGGATCATCCGCGAGGTCGAGAACAGCCTGCGCCGACTCCAGACCGACTGGATCGACCTCTACCAGATCCACCGTCCCGAGGACGACACCGACATCGACGAGACCCTCGGCGCCCTCACCGACCTCGTGCGGGCGGGGAAGGTGCGCTACATCGGATCCTCGACCTTTCCCGCAAGCCGCATCGTCGAGGCGCAATGGGTGTCCGAGCGCCGGGGGCGCGAGCGCTTCGTCTGCGAGCAGCCGCCGTACTCGCTGCTCGTGCGCGGGGTCGAGGCCGAGATTCTCCCGACGTGCCAGCGCCATGGGATGGGTGTCATCCCGTGGAGCCCGCTGGCCGGCGGCTGGCTGAGCGGCCGCTACCGCAGGGGCGAGGATTTGCCCGACTCCCGGCGGGCCGAACGCATTCCCTCTCGCTTCGACATGTCCGACCCTCACAACCAGCGCAAGCTCGATGCCGCCGACGCCCTGGCGCGGCTGGCCGAGGAAGCGGGCATGACGCTGATCGAGATGGCGCTCGCCTTCGTCATCCGCCACCCCGCGGTCACGGCGGCGATCATCGGCCCGCGCACGCGAGAGCATCTGGAGTCCCAGCTGACCGCCGCTGAGGTAACGCTGTCGGCTGACGTGCTGGACCGCATCGACGCGATCGTCCCGCCCGGGGTCAACATCAATCCGACGGACGGCGGGTGGGACAACCCGGCGCTCCGGCCGAAGGCGCGCAGAAGATAGCCAAGCGGATCGAAGCGATCCTGGCCGCTCCCAGGGCCCGGCCCGAGGACGATGGCTGACGCACGACCGTCGCGCACGGCCCAACACGTCGCGGCCACGCGGCTGAGCTTCGAGCGCCTGCCCGCGCCCCACGGCGACCCGGGCGCGGATCTCGCGCTGGCCCGTGACGTCGCCGGCGATGCGCACCCCGTTCAGGGGGAGCGCATGGTGCGCTACCTCCAGGGGCGCACTGCGTTCTTCGACCGCGTGGTCGTGCGGGCGCTGGAGCGCGGGACCTCGCAGGTCCTCTCCGTGGCCGCGGGCTACGACGGGCGCGCGCTGCGCTACGCCAAGCCGGGCGTCCGGTGGTTCGAGGTCGACCTTCCGGACACCCAGGGCGACAAGCTCGCGCGGCTGCAGCGCCTCGGCGTCGAGACCACCGCGATCACCTTCGTCGCCTTCGATCTGCGCGAACCCGGCCTCGCGGACGCGCTCATCGCCGCCGGCGTGCAAGCCGACGCTCCCGCGCTCATCATCTGCGAGGGCGTGCTCGTCTACCTCGAGTCCGAGGTCATCGCCTCCCTCGCGGCCGAGCTGCGGGCGCTCGCGACGGCGGGCACCCGGCTCGCGGTGTCGTCCTCGGCGGCGACGGCGGGCGCCCGGCGCGAGCAGCGCGCGCAGTTCGAGCAGCGGGTAGCTGAGCTCGGCGAGCCGACCCGGAACCGGCTCGACCGCGCGGCTCTCACCGGGCTGCTCGAGCAAGCTCGCTGGCGCTCGGTCGAGCTCTCCGAGCGCGCACAGAGCGCCGGCCTCGTCGTCGCCGCACCACGCTGGGCCCCCGCTCCGGCGGGCGATCCGCGCGCGACCCGCAGCCGGGTCGGAGCCTACCTCGAGCGGCTCTACCACCGGGCCGGCGGCGATGACCTGGCGGCCCATCTCGAGGCGAGCTACGCAGTCGCCGTCCGCGGGATGCGTCAGCTCGAGGCCGGCGTGTGGCGGGTCAGCCGCGCGGACGGCCCCGACTGGCTGGCCCGCGTGTTTCCAGCGGCGAGGGCGGCGGGCCTGGCCCAGGACGATGCGGAGCTTCTCGGCGCTCTGCGCCGCGCCGGCTTTCCCGCCGAGCGCTGCGCGCACGCGCGGCCCGTCTCGGAGCACAGCGGACAGTCCGTCCTCGTCACCGACTACGTGCCGGGAGGCAAGCCGCCGCGCACCACGGCGACCTTCCGCCGGCTCGGGGAGCTCCTCGGCCGTCTGGGCGACCTCGAGCTCGACGTCCCGGCGGCGCGCCGTGCGGGCGGAGCCTGGCATCACCTCGTCTACTCCGGAGGACCCGGGGATGAGCTGGCCGCGGCGCGCGACCTGCTCGAGGCCGCTGCCCCACGCGCGCCGGCAGGCGCGCGGGCGCACTACGACGCGCTTGCGGACGCGCTTGCGGTCGCCGACGGGGGCGACGGGCTCCCGGAGGCCTTCATCCACGCCGATCTGGTCCCGGCGAATGCCGTCGCCACGCGCGAGCGCGGGCTCGTCATCGTCGACTGGGCCGGCGCGGGGCGGGGGCCGCGCCTGTGGCCGCTGGCCTTCCTGCTCTGGGCCGCGGGCATGGAGGGCATGGGCCATGTCGACGCCGCGGCCTCGAGCTACCGCGAGCACGTCAGCCTCACGCCATCCGAGCTCGAGCGCCTCGAGGCGGTCATCCTCGCCCGGCCCCTCGTGTTCACCGTGTTTCGCTTCGCCAACGGCAGCGAGCGCATCGCAGAAGCGAGCGAGGGATTCGAGCGCGTCCGCGAGCGCGCGGCCGCGATCGCCCGGCGCGCGGCGGGTGCGCTGGCCGGCGCATAACCTTCGCGCTGCCGCCGATGAGCGTCGCTGCCGACTGGACCATCCACCTCCCCCCGGATATGCGTGCGGGCGAGGTCGGCCTGCTTGCGGGCGGGTCGCTGCCCGCGCGATGGCTCGCGCGCTGGCGCGAGCACGAGGATGCGCGGGTGCTCCAGGACACCGACGGCACCTGGCTGACGGCGGCTGAGGTCGAGGAACGCACGCGGCGCGGCGCCGAAGGCCTGCGCGCGAGCGGGCTGGAGCCCGGCCACCGCGTCATCATCGCCGCCGAGCGCTCGGCCGCGTTCGTCATCGCCTACGTGGCCGCCCTGCGCGCCGGGCTCACCGTCGTCACGCTCAACCCCGCCTATACGCGCTCTGAGGTCGCCGCGATCGCGTCCGACAGCGCGCCGGCGGCCGCGATCGTCGAGGATGACGACCAGGCGAGCTGGATCCGCGAGGCGGCCGGGGGAGAGCTGCCGATCTACGGGCTGGGGCTCGAGCTCCCCGCGGCCGCTCCGTGCGCGCTCGATACCGCCGCGACCGGCGACGTCGCGCTGCTCATCTACACCTCGGGGACGACCGGGCGCCCGAAGGGCGTCCCGCTCACCCACGGCAACCTCCTGGCCAGCGCGACCGCGGTCGGACTGTCCTGGCGGTGGGAGCCGGAGGACCGGCTGCTCCTCACCCTGCCGCTCTTCCACGTCCACGGACTCGGCGTGGGGATCCACGGCAGCTTGTGCGCCGGGGCCGCCGTCCTGCTGCGGCCCGGGTTTGATCCAGCCGACATCGCCGAGCAGTCCCGCTCGGAGGCGACGCTGTTCTTCGGCGTGCCGACGATGTACCAGCGGCTGGCCGGCTCAGGCCAGGCCGCTGCGCTACGCGGGCTCCGCCTGCTCGTCTCCGGATCGGCGCCGCTGTCAGCCGAGCTCGCGCGCGAGATCGCGAGCGCGGCCGGCCAGATGCCGCTCGAGCGGTACGGCATGACCGAGACGATCATGCTCACGGGCAACCCCTACGACGGCGAGCGCCGCCCGGGCACGGTCGGGTTTCCCTTCCCCGGGGTCGAGCTGCGGCTCAGCGAGCGCTCGGAGGTCCAGGTCCGCGGGCCCAACGTGATCTCCGGCTACCTCGGAGCGCCCGAAGCCACGGCCGAGGCGTTCACGCAGGACGGGTGGTTTCGCACCGGCGACATCGGCGAGCTCGACGATGCTGGGTACCTGCGCCTCGTCGGGCGTAGCAAAGAGCTGATCATCACCGGCGGCTACAACGTCTATCCGCGCGAGGTCGAGGAGGTCATCGCCACCCACCCGGCCGTGCGCGAGGTCGCGGTCGTCGGCCGGCTGAGCGAGCAATGGGGGGAGCAGGTCACTGCGGTCGTCGTGGCCGAGCGCGAGGTTGACCCAGAGGAGCTCCGAGCGCACGCCGCTCGCGAGCTCGCGCCCTACAAGGTGCCCAAGCAAGTCGAGTTCACCGACGAGCTGCCGCGCAACTCACTCGGCAAGGTCGTCCGCGGCGAGCTCTGAGTACATTGCCCGCTTTCCCCCTGAGAGAGAGGTCGTCCCCCATGGCTGATCGTGCCGCCATCGTCACCGGAGCGTCCCGCGGCATCGGACTCGCGCTCGCCGAGCTCCTCGGCGAGGAGGGCTACGCGCTCACGCTGGCCGCGCGCAAGCCCGACACGCTGGCCGAGACGGCCGACGCTCTGCGCGGCAAGGGCTACGAGGTCGAGCATGTGGCCGCCAACATGGCCGACGAGGAGGCGCTGCGAGGGGTCGTCGCCCACCACCGCGAGCGCTTCGGCCGCCTCGACGTGCTCGTGAACAGCGCGGGCGTGGGGATCGGAGCCGCGGCCCACGAGCATCAGACGAAGTTCATCGACATGCAACTCGACGTCAACCTGCGCGCGATCGTCATCTTCTACCGCGAGTGCCTCGACATGCTCCGGACCGCGGGCTCGGAGCACCGCAATGCGCTGGTGGTCAATCTGGCGTCGATCGCGGGCAAGTCGCCCCAGCCGTGGCTGTCGGTCTACTCGGCCACGAAGGCGGCGGTCGTGAGCTACAGCCAGGCCATGAACAAGGAGCTGAACGGCGAGGGCATCAAGTCCGTGGCCTTCTGCCCCGGGTTCGTCGACACCGACATGACCGACTTCATCAAGGGCACCGTGTCGCCCGAGGACATGATCCGTCCCGCCGACATCGCCGAGGCGCTGCGTATGCTCCTGCGCCTTTCGCCCGCCTGCGTCATCCCCGAGATCATCTTCCAGCGGCCGGGCGAGACCGTGTAGGCGTCAGACGGCCGCGGCCGCGGCACTCAGCGCCTCGGCGGTCTCGCGGTCGGCGGGGAAGAAGGCCTCGATCGACAGCTCGGAGACGGTGACGTCGACGGCGGTGCCGAATGTCGTGATCGTGCTGAACAAGGCGAGCTCGTGATCGCCGGCGTCGAGGTGGAGCTCGACCATGATCTCGGCCGCGCCGGGCGACGCGGTCTCGGTCTCACCCGGATAGGCGCGGAGCTCGTGGCGTAGGTCACGGAGGCCGCTGTCGCCGGAGACGGCGATCTCGCGATCGAGCCGCTGGAGCAGATGGCCGCGCCACTGCGGCAGGTTGAGGATGCGCGGGGCCAGCCCGGCGGGGTGCAGGGCGAGGCGCAGCACGTTGACCGGCGGCTCGAGCAGGCTGTCGTCGATGCCCTCCAGCAGCGGCCCGAGGGCGCCGTTGGAGGACACCAGGTTCCACGCCCGGTCGACGGCGATCGCCGGGTAGGGCTCGTGAGCCTCCAGCAGGCGACCGAGCGTGTCGCGGATCACGGCCAGCTCCGGGTCGTCGAGCGAACGGGCGCTGAAGCGGGGGGCGTAGCCGGCTGCGAGGAGGAGCTGGTTGCGCTCGCGCAGGGGCACGTCGAGTTGCTCGGCCAGGTGCAGCACCATCTCCGGGCTCGGCCGGGAGCGGCCGGTCTCCACGAAGCTGAGATGGCGGGCGGAGACGCCGGCGTCGAGGGCCAGCTCGAGCTGGCTGAGCCGCCGCCGCTGGCGCCAATCCCGGATGAGCGCCCCGATGCCCTCGTGGTTCATCGCTCGAAGGGTAACCGTGCTCATGATGCCCTCCCCGGGGCCGGCAGCAGCCGCGTGAGCGCGGCCACGGCCAGCAGGATCCCGGCGAGCACGACCAGGCTGAGCTCGAAGGCATTGCCGACGCCTGTGTGCAGAGCGCCGAAGAAGACGACGCCGACGACGGCCACGCCAATCGCATTGCCGACGTTCTGCATCGTCGTCATCACCCCGGAGGCCGCGCCGGCGTGCTCGGGCGGCGCGGCCGAGAGGATGATCGTGGCCAGGGGCGCGATGGCCAGGCCCATGCCGGCGCCGATGAGCAGCAGAGCCGGAGTCAGGGCGAGAATCGACCCGCCCCCGCCGACGGTGAGCGCCAGCGTGAGGTGTCCGGCGGCCAGCGTCAGCGCCGCCGCGGCGAGCACGCGCCGTCCGTGGCGGACGGCCAGCGCGGGCGCGGTGAGCGAGGCGGCGAGATACGAGGCGGCCAGGATCGTGAAGACGAGCCCAGCATGGAGCGGGCTCAGCCCGCGGCCCTCCTGCAGGTAGAGGGCGAACACCATGAAGAAGGAGGCCTGCCCCGACCAGAACGTGAGCTGGGCGAGGAGCCCGGCGCTGAACGCCCGCCGCGAGAACAGGCTGAGCTCGATGAGCGGGTGCCCGCCGCGTCCCGCCAGGCGGCGCTGATGCGCGACGAAGGCGAGGAGGATGATCGGCGAGAGCCCGAGCGAGATCCACGTCCACGCCGGCCAGCCAAGCTGCCGGCCCTGGACGAGCGGCAGGACGACGGCGACGAGCCCGGCGGTGATGAGCGCGGTGCCCACGAGGTCGGTCCGCCCGGCGGTCGGCTCGCGCGATTCCGGCACGGTGCGCGGTGCGAGGGCGAGGGCGATGAGGCCCACGGGCAGGTTGATGAGGAAGCAGGCGCGCCAGCCGAGGCCGGCCACGTTGAGCGCCACGAGCGCGCCTCCGATGAGCTGGCCCCCGACGGCGGCGATGCCCATGGTCATTCCGTAGGCCGACAGCGCCCGGATCCGATCCGGGCCGTCGTAGGTGACGTTGATGATGGCCAGGACGTTGGGCATGAGCAGCGCACCCCCGAGCCCCTGGAGCAGCCGGGCCGCGACGAGCTCGGCGGCGTTCGGGGCGATGCCGCAGAGCACCGAGCTCAGGGTGAAGAGGGCCAGGCCCGCGCAGAAGGCGCGCCGGCGGCCGAAGCGGTCGCCGAGCCGGCCGGCGGTGACGAGGAAGACGGCGGAGGTGAGCGCGTAGCCGGCCACGATCCACTCCACTGAGCCGCTTCCGGCGTGCAGGCGGGACTGAATCGAGGGCAGGGCGACGTTGACGATGAAGAAGTCGAGTACGACCATGAACGTGCCGGCGAGGACGACGGGCAAAGGTGCCCAACGGCTGGCGGCAGCGTCGGCGAGCCGAGCCCGTGGGCCGGCACCGCGGTGTGGGGTGAGGGTTCCTGTTGTCATGCCCGGCACGGTCGCACCGCCCGGGTGGCGCGTCGATTACCCGGGAGGTAATGGCCCCTTGTGCGCGACGGCGAAGGTCCGCTTGAACGCGAACACCGTCCCGTACGGGCGCGCCGGGTACGCCGCGCGCAGGCGGGCGGCGTACTCGCGGTTGAACGCAGCCGCGTCCTCGTCGCTCAGCGCCGCCAGGACGGGGCGCAAACCCGTGCCGCGGACCCACTCGAGCACGGGATCCTCGCCCGGGAGGATGTGCTGGTACTCGGTCCGCCAGGCGTCGACCGCGAGCCCAGCGCCGGTGAGCGCGTCGAGGTATTGAGCGGGCGTGGCCACCGCGTCGGCGTGGCGAAGGACGCCGTGGAGGCGGTCTCGCCACTCCGGCGACTCGGCGAGCTCGCGCATGAGGACATGCGATGGCGAGTCGAAGTTCGACGGGACCTGGAAGGCGAGCCATCCGCCCGGCTCGAGCTCGCGCGCCCACCGCTGCAGCAGTGGGATGTGCTCGGGCACCCACTGGAGCATGGCGTTGCTGAGAAGCACGTCGACGCCGGTGGCCGCGAACTTCTGCGCCGCGCCGACGGAGAACGTGACCGCCTCGCTCGCGGGAGCGCGGGCGATCATCTCGGGCGAGGAGTCGATCCCCGACACGATGGCCTGCGGCCAGCGCTCGGCCAGCGTGAGCGTCAGCTCACCCGAGCCACAGCCGAGGTCGACCACCCGCCGAGGAGTCTCGGCGCCGATCTGGGCGACCAGGTCGAAGAAGGGACGACTGCGGTGGTCGGAGTAGCGACCGTACTGCGTGGGATCCCAGCGCATCTCGCCTAGCCCATGAGCAGAACGCTCCGGATCCCGTCCTGGGCCTCCATGAGCTCGAAGCCATGGTTGACCTCATCCAGGGTCATCCGGTGGGAGATGAAAGGATCGACGTCGAGCGTGCCGTCGAGGTAGAGCTGGACGAGCTCGGGAACCTGGTCGCGGCCCTTGACGCCGCCGAAGGAGGAGCCGCACACGCGGCGGCCGGTGATGAGGTAGCGGGGGATGATCTGGAGCGTCTCGCCCTTGCCCGCCACGCCGGCCACCGTGCACAGGCCCCAGCCCATGCGGGCCGACTCGACCGCCTGGCGCATGACCTGCACGAGGCCGGTGGCCTCGAAGGTGTAGTCGGCCCCGAAGCCCCGGGTCTCCTCGAGCACGCGCGCCACGGTCTCCGCACCGCCGATCCACGCGTCAGTCGCGCCTTGTCCGCGAGCGAGCTCGAGGCGGTCCAGGGAGAGGTCGACGCAGATGATCCGCTCGGCGCCCTGCAGGCGGCAGCCGGCCACGGCTCCGAGGCCGACCATGCCCGCTCCGAAGACCACGCACGTCGAGCCGGCTTGGACCTTGGCGGTGTTGATGGCCGCGCCCAGCCCGGTGGAGAGCCCGCAGGCGAACAGGCAGGCGTGGTCGGCCTCGGCCTCGGGTGAGATCTTGGCCAGGGCGATCTCCGGCATGACGGTGTACTCGGCGAACGTGCTCGTCCCCATGAAATGCCGGATCGGGTCGCCGTCGCGGTGCAGGCGCGTCGTCCCGTCGGGCAGGTAGCCGAGGTTCTGCTGCTCGCGGATGGCCAGGCAGAGATTCGTCTTCGGGCTCAGGCAGTGCTCGCACTCGCGACACTGGGGGGAGAAGAGCGTCACTACGCGGTCGCCCTGGGCGACGCTTGCCACGCCCTCGCCGACGCGCTCGACGATCCCGCAGCCCTCGTGGCCGAGCACGGTCGGCGCATACCCGGACGGGTCCGCGCCCGAGGCGGTGTACATGTCCGTGTGGCAGACGCCGCAGGCCTCGATGCGCACGAGCACCTCGCCGGGCCCCGGGTCGGCCAGCTCGACCTCGGTGACGTTGAGCGGGGCTCCGAACTCCTCGAGCACGGCGGCGCGGATCTTCACTGGCTGTCCTCTCCTCGGTCGGGCGTCGGGATGGCACCCTAGCGATCGTGCAGGGTGGCCAGTCCGAGGGCTCCGCCGAAACCGAGCAGGCCCAGCCCCGCGACCCGCTCGACCCAAGCGAGCACCCGGGGGCCGACGCGGCGGCGGAGCAGCGCGACGAGGAACCCGAGGCCGAATCCGGCCAGCGCAGCGTGCATGATGTGCGAAGTGTCACAGATGCTTTCAGGCTGGCCAGCCAGCCAGTAAGGTGGGCCGCGCCGCGCAGCGGCGCCCCGACAAGGTGGGCCGCGCCGCGCAGCGGCGCCCCGACGGTCGAGCACACCCACAGGAGAGGGTCCCGATGGCATCGACGAAGATCAACCTCGACGACGTCCTCGTCACCGAGCGCGAGCTGTGGCTCGACGGCCCCCCGCACGAGCTGTTCCGGCAGATGCGCAGTGAGTGCCCCGTCCACTTCACCGAGCGCATCACCGAATATCCGAACGAGGCCGGGTACTGGTCGGTCACCCGCGCCGAGGACATCCACACGGTGAGCCGGGACTGGCGGACCTACTCCTCCGAGCTCGGCGGCATCACCGCGGTCATGGACATCTTCCCCCTCGAGCTCATGCGCGCGATGTTCATCGGGATGGACCCGCCCAAGCACGACCGTCTGAAGATGCTCTTCCAGGCCGGGTTCACGCCGCGGCGGATCGCCGCCCACGAGCCCGCCATCCGCGCCATCGTGGTCGACGTCCTCGCTCGACTCGAGGGACGCACCCATGCCGATCTCGTGACCGACGTGGCCCAGCCCGTCGTCTCCCGGGTCATCGGGAGCTTCATGGGCATCCCCCCGGAGGACGATCACGCGTGGGCGACGCTCATGAACTCCGCCCTCGGCGCGGGCGATCCCGATCTGAATCCCGACGGCGTCGCCGCCGTGGTCGAGAAGGACATCCCCGAGATCTTCGCCCGCTGCAGCCGGATGATCGCCGAGCGGCGTGAGCACCCGACCGACGATTTGACGAGCGTCCTCGTGCACGCGGAGATCGACGGCGAGCGGCTCGAGGAGCACGAGATCGTCATGGGCTTCTTCCTCCTCGTCGCGGCCGGCAACGACAGCACCAAGGCGACCTATTGCAGTGGCATGCGCGCGCTCATGGAGCACCCCGACCAGCGCCGGGTCCTCCTCGACGAGCCCGCGCTCGTCCCCAGCGCGGTCGAGGAGGCGCTGCGGATGTTCCCCGCCTTCGCGCACTTCCGCCGCACCGCCACGCGCGACACCGAGCTCGGCGGCCAAACGATCCGCCAGGGGGAGAAGGTCGTGATGTGGTACGTCTCCTCCAATCGCGACGAGACGCGCTACGAGGATCCCGACCGCTTCGACGTGCGCCGCGATCCCGAGCACCAGGCGTTCGGCGCCGGTGGCCGCCATTTCTGCCTGGGCACCGCGCTCGCCCGGCTCGAGCTTCGGGTCATGTTCGAGGAGACGCTCGCCCGCTATCCCGAGATGGAGCTCGCCGACCGGCCGACCGTCGTCGAGTCCGGCTTCCTGAACCAGCTGAAGACGCTGCCCGTGCGCTTGACGCCCGCGCAGGGCTGAGGCGCTCCGCCGAGCGCGAACTTGGCGATCGGGCACCGTGGCGGTACCCAAACCGCCAGCGTTCGTGGCATCCGACGATCACCCTTGCGCCCACAGTCCACCCACCGATGACTTTTCGGGTCCAAACCGTCTCTGATAAGATCATTGATAGGTCAATCGCTCGTGAGGGGGAGCCGTGGAGCCAGTGCGCGAGATGGAAGAAGGGACGGCGATCACCACGCCCGACCACGACGCGCGTCGCCTCTGGGCCGGCCTTTTGTGGGCCACCGGACTCGGGCTCCTCTGCTTGGCCGTCGCCCTCGCGGTGCCCGACCTGCGCGACGTTCTGCGCCGCGCCGCTCACGCCGATGTCCTCTGGCTGATCGCCGCGGTCGCGCTCGAGGTCGCCTCGTGCCTGGGGTATGCCGCCATCGTCCGCCTCGTCCTTCACCGTGGCCCGGCGCGCGACGTGCGCCGGCTGGCCTGGGCGGAGATGGCCTTTGGTGCCGTCGTCCCGCTCGGGGGCGCGGGCGGACTCGCCGTGGGCGCGTGGGCGATGCGGGCGTGGGGAATCCCCTGGTCGCGCGTGGCCAACCGCTCGGCCGTCATCTTCCTGGTCACGAGCGCCGTCAACGCCGCCGTGCTCGCGCTCGCCGGGCTCGGTGTGCTCGTCGGCCTGGGCGCGGCTCGGACCGGGCTCGTACTCGGCCTCGTCCCGCTGGCCGCCGGGGCCGGCGCCATCGCCGCCTTTGCGCTGGTGCCCTGGCTCGCGCGCAGCGCCCGCCTGGAGCGGACCGCCCCGCGCGCGGCCCTCGGCATCGCGCGCACGGGAGCATGGGTGGCGGACACGGAGGCGCTCATTCGGGGCGTCAGCCCCAAGCTCGCCGGTGCCGTGGCCTACCTCGTCCTCGACATCGCCGCGCTCTGGGCCTGTCTGCACGCGGTCGGCCAGGCTCCGCCGATCCTCGCGCTTGTGGCCGGTTATCAGATCGGGTACATGGCCAACCTCGTGCCGATCCCCGGCGCGATCGGCGTACTCGACGGCGGCCTGCTCGCCGCGCTCGTGCTCTACGGACTGCCGGCCGGCCCGACGGCCGCCGGGATCGTCCTCTACCACGGGCTCGCCCTGTGGGTTCCCTCGCTCGGCGGCACCGCCGGCTTCCTCGCCCTGCGGCGCTCGCTCACGCGGGCGGCCCCCGAAGCCCTCGCCGAGGAGCCGGCGTCCAAGCCGAGCAAGCCGGACCCCGCGGCGCTAGCTCCCGAGCTGCCCGGCGAGACCCGGGTCGCCGCCTAGGCGCCCGCCCCGCCGAGCCGCGAACCCACCGACCCGGTCATCTCCCGAGCCGGCCGCCCGCCTAGCGCCAGTTCGCCCAGGGCGACTGCTCGAGCGAGAGCGCCTCGTCGGCGCGGATCACGTGCATGACGGCGTTGATGAGCGCCAGGTGGGTGAAGGCCTGGGGGAAGTTGCCCAGGTGGCGGCCCGTGCGCGGGTCGACCTCCTCGGCGTAGAGCCCGAGCGGGCTGGCGAAACCGAGGATCCGCTCGCAGAGCTCGCGCGCCCGGTCGACCTCGCCGATCTCGCAGAAGGCCGAGACGAGCCAGAAGGAGCAGATGAGGAACGTCCCCTCGCGGCCGCTCAGGCCGTCGTCGGTCTCCTCCGGGCGGTAGCGCAGGACGAGTCCCTCCTCGGTCAGCTCCTCGGCGATCGCGAGCACGGTGCTGCGCACGCGGGGATCCGTGGGGGGGAGGAAGCGCAACAGCGGCATGAGGAGCAGGCCGGCGTCGAGCGCGTCGGTGTCGTAGTGCTGGACGAACACTCCCCGGCTGTCGACGCCGTTGGCGCAGACGTCGCCGCGGATCTCCTCGGCCACCCCGCGCCAGGTCTCCGCGTGCTCCCAGTCCTCGCGCAGGGCGGCCAGCCGGGCTCCCCGATCGAGCGCCACCCAGCAGAACATCTTGGATGTGGTGAAGTGCTTGGGCTCGCCGCGGACCTCCCACATGCCCCGGTCGGGCTTGCGCCAGTTGACGATCGCCGCCTCGACCTGGCGCTTGAGGATCGGCCACACGCGCTCGTCGAGCGCGTCGCGCGAGCGCGTGTGCAGATAGACGGAATCGAGCAGGCCGCCCCACACGTCGTTCTGCTGCTGCTTGTAGGCGTCGTTGCCGATGCGCACCGGACGCGCGCTCTCATAGCCGCTCAGATGGTCGAGCACACGCTCGTCGAGGCGGCGCTCGCCGCCGACGCCGTACATGACCTGGAGGTCGTCCTTACCTCCGGCCACGTCGGCGATGAAGTAGAAGAAGTCGTTGGCCTCCCAGTCGAAGCCGAGCGTGTACAGCGCCCAGAGCATGAAGGTCGAGTCGCGAATCCAGCTGAAGCGGTAGTCCCAGTTGCGCTCGCCCTGGGGCGACTCGGGCAGCGAGGTCGTGGCCGCGGCGAGCAGCGCGCCGGTCGGGGCATAGGTAAGGCCCTTGAGCGTCAGCGCGCTGCGCTGGAGGAACTGCCGCCACGGGTGATCGGGGAACTCGCCCCGGTCGAGCCAGTGCTGCCAGTGGTGGGCCGTCCACACGAGCCGGCGGTAGGCCTCGGTGAAGTCCGACGGCGGCTGATGCTCGCTCCAGTAGAGCGCGGCGAAGAGCTGCTCGCCCTCCTTCATGCGGTGGCGGGCGGTGGCCCGCGCGCCTTCGAAGCCGAGCCGCAGATCGGTGCGCAGATGCAACTCGAGCTCGAAGCCCTCACAGCGGGCCACGCCCTCGTGGTAGCCGTCGCCGGCGTACTCCCAGCGCGGCCGGGCGCGGCCGTAGTCGAAGGCCGGCTCGCAGTCGAGCATGATCTCGACCTCGCCGTTGACGCAGCGCACGGTGCGCAGCAGGACGTGGTCGGCGTCGTAGTCGGTCGGCGCCCGGCGGTGCGTGTGCGAGCGCTCGTCCTCGTGGTGCCAGCCGCCGATGAGCAGGACGTCGCGGACGATGACCCAGCCGGAGCCCGTGCCCCAGCTCGTCTCGAGCACCATCGTCCCGGGCAGGTAGCGGCGGGCGGCCGGGACCTGGGCGCCGGCGGGGCCGAGGCGGAAGTAGCCGGCGTCGCGGTCGAGGATGGCGCCGAACACGCTCGGCGAGTCGACGCGCGGGAGGCACAACCATTCGATGCTGCCGCTCGGGGCGACGAGGGCGACCGTCTCACAGTCCGAGAGGAAGCCGTAGTCGGCGATGGGCGGGAACGGGCTTCCGCCGAGGGGGACGTCGGCGACGAGCTGGCGCGCGAGTGTCTCGGTCCGGCCGACGGCCAGTCCCTCACCTTCCCCGTTGCGCCCATCCATCGGCGGAGTATCGCCGGTTCGCTCGACGACCGCACCTATTGCGTGCGACACGCAACGCGTCGTGCGTGCCGGTCGCCGGCCTGCAGGGAGATTTCCGGGTAAAGGGATTCCCCGTCTGCCGCCGATAGGACTAAGCATGAAGCTCAAGCTCGGATCAGGGAAGTCCGCTTCCAGCCTGTCACGGCCTCGCCTGCGTGGCCTGCGCACGGGGGCCGCGCGCACCGCCCCCGACCGCCCCACGCGCGTGTGGTCGCTGCTGTTGCCGCCCGACCGCCGCGGGCGCTAGCGGTAGCGACCCGGACCGCCGCGGGCGCCGGCAGGCGCACGGCTCGCGGCGCGGGCTCGCGGCGCGGGCTCGCGGCGCGCGTCAGCGACCCGCAGCGCGCCGTAACGACAGCGCGAGCAGCCCAGCCACCGCGAGCGGCATGATCCACCACGCCGCGGCGTCGGTCGCGGCCACGGCCGCGGTGATCCCGAGCGCGATGACGACCCCGAGGGCGGCCACCCAGTCGTCGCCGACGACGAAGTCCCAGACGGCCAGGGCGGCCCGGCGAAGCCTTCTCACGCCGTCTCTCCGGCCATCCCGATGCGGGTGGGGCGGCGCAGCCAGCGCACCATGGCGAGGGCAAGCAGGATCACGCCGGGGATGATCGCCAGGAGCGCGCCGTCGCCGCCGGGCCAGCTCGCCCCGGCGCCCTCGGCGCCCCAGAACGTGCCGAACGAGGTGAGCATGACGCCGACCGAGAACTTCATCGTGTTCTCGGGCACGCGGGTGAGCGGTGCGCGCACGGCCACCCCGGTGAGGGCCACGACCACCACCGCGACGCCCGCCGCCGCAGCGGCGAGGCCGATGCGGTGCTGGTTGGCTCCGAAGGTGAGCGCGATGAAGGCGACCTCGAGGCCCTCGAGGAGCACGCCCTTGAAGGCGATGGTGAACGAGTAGCCGTCGAAGCCGGCCTCGTCCCGCCCGGCGGCCTGCGCGGCTGCGGTCTCCTGCGCGAAGGTCGCGTCCTCGTCGTGGAGCGCCTTGAGCCCGGCCGCGCGGAGCACGGCCTTGCGCAGCCACTGCAGGCCGAAGACGAGCAGGAGTCCTCCGATGACGAGGCGGAGCGCGTTGATGGGCAGCGAGGTGAGCGCCGGGCCGAGCGCGCCGACGATGATGCCGAGCGTGATCACCGCCGCCCCGACGCCGCTCAGCGCCGAGGACCAGCTCCGCGTCAGCCCGACGGCGAGCACGATCGTCAACGCCTCCACGGCCTCGACCGCGCAGGCGAGAAACACCGACAGCGCGAGGCCGAACTCGGGTCCTGACACGAACCCAGTATGGCTCACGAGTTGACTTCGTTCGCCGTCCGGGCCCGGCACACCCGGGGTTCCTCCGCCCGCTGTCATCATGGCTTCAGATGAGTTTCGGTGGAAGAGGAGTGGGCGCGGCCAATGGTCAGCCCGGAACCGGAGTGATGCGATCACTCCGTGGGTCCGACCGCAAGCCGCCACCGCTCATGGACCCCTCGCGCGAGCGCGACCGGCGTCGCATCCTGCGCCTGTTCAGGCCCTACCGGGCGCGGCTGTTCTCGGTCATGGGCCTCATCGCCGTCTCGGCCGGGCTGAGCATGCTCAACCCGTTCCTCCTCAAGGCGGTCCTCGACAAGGGCATCTTCCGCCACCGCCACACGCTGCTCACCGAGCTCGTGCTCGCCATGATCGCCATCGCCATCCTCAGCGCGGCGATGAGCGTCTGGCAGACGTACATCTCCAACAGCGTCGGCCAGCGCGTGATGCACGACCTCCGCGCCGCCGTCTACCGGCGCCTCCAGCTCATGTCGCTCGCCTTCTTCACGCGCACGCGCACGGGCGAGGTGCAGTCGCGGATCGCCAACGACATCGGCGGCCTCGACAACGTGGTCACGACGACGGCGACGACGATCGCCCAGAACGCCACGACGGTCATCGCCTCGCTTGTGGCCATGTGCATCCTCGATGTCCGCCTCGCGCTCATCTCCGTCGTGTTCGTGCCGCTGTTCGTCTGGCTCACCCGCCGCGTCGGCAAGCTCCGGCGCAAGATCACCAGCGAGCAGCAGCGCCGGCTGGCCGACATGTCGGCCCTGGTGGCCGAGTCGCTCTCGGTCTCGGGGATCATGCTCGGCAAGACGATGGGCCGAGGCCACGACCTGGCCAACCGCTTCACCGCCGAGTCCAAGGACATCGCCGAGCTCGAGGTCCGCTCGCGCATGGCCGGCCGGTGGGTCATGTCGACCATCCAGATGACCTTCGCGGTGCAGCCGGCGATCATCTACTGGCTGGCCGGGCAGAGTTTCGCCGGCAAGTCGCTGACCATCGGCACCGTCGTCGCCTTCACCACGCTGCAAACGCGGCTGCTCTTCCCGATTCAATCGCTCCTCGGGGTGGGCGCCGACATGGAGGCCTCGCTCGCGCTCTTCGACCGCATCTTCGAGTACCTCGACCTGCCCATCGACATCGTCGAGGCCGAGCACCCGGTTCGGCTCGTGCCCCACGAGGTGCTCGGGGAGGTGCGGCTCGAGGACGTGTCCTTCCGCTACGGCTCGGACGACACGCAGCCCTGGACCCTTGAGCACATCGACCTCGTGGTTGCCCCGGGGACGCGCACCGCGATCGTCGGCGAGACGGGCTCGGGTAAGACGACGCTCGGCGATCTCGTGGCCCGTCTCTACGAGCCCCAGCGCGGGCGCGTGACGATCGACGGCGTCGACGTCCGCGCGGCCAGCCTCGAGTCACTCGCGGCCACGATCGGGGTCGTCTCGCAGGAGACCTATCTCTTCCATGCGAGCGTGCGCGAGAACCTCCGCTTCGCCAAGCCCGACGCCACCGACGCCGACATCGAGGCGGCGGCGCGCACGGCTCGCATCCACTCCCTCATCGAGTCCCTCCCCGACGGGTACGGCACCGTCGTGGGCGAGCGCGGCTACCGCTTCTCCGGCGGCGAGAAGCAGCGCATGGCCATCGCCCGCACCGTGCTGCGCAACCCCCCCGTGCTGATCTTCGACGAGGCCACGAGCTCGCTCGACACGCAGACCGAGGCGGCGGTGCAGGCCGAGCTCGAGCGGCTCGCGGAGGGCCGGACGACGATCACCATCGCCCACCGGCTCTCGACCGTGCGCGACGCCGACCAGATCGTCGTGCTCGACCGCGGCGTGATCGTCGAGCGGGGCACGCACGAGCAACTGCTCGAGCGCGGCGGCGCGTACGCGGCGCTCGTCTCGCGCGACGTCAGCGAGGAGCCCGTCGGCTGAGCCGGCGGGCGCTCAGGCAAAGATCGCTTCGGGGATGAACGCCCCGACGACCCAGTTGGGCACGTCGACGACCTCGTGAATCCGCAGGTCGGCGGCCACGGACGCGATCGCGTAGGCCTCGGGGCGCGCGCGGCCGTAGCGCTCGGCGATGTGCTCGATGGCGGCACGGGTGGCCTCGCGGGCCGCCTCGAGGAGGTCCTCGTGGATTCCCGTGCACACGTGATAGCTCGAGCGCTCGGTCTCGGCGAGCTGGCCGCCGGGCACGTGGTACTGCGGATAGGCCAGGCTGAGGTCGGTGCGTACGGACAGGCGGACGGTGATCTCCATCGCCGTCTCGACCGCGGTGCCGCAGACCTCGGCGTCGCCCATGGCGGCGTGGGTGTCGCCGACGCTGAAGAGCCCGCCCTCGACGCCCACCGGCAGGAGGAGGGTCGTCCCCGCCCGCAGGTGCTTGATGTCCATGTTCCCGCCCCAGCGGCGTGGCGGGACGACCGAGTGCGGCCCCGGCTCGGCCGGGGCGAGGCCGATCGTTCCGGGGAACGGCGAGAGCGGCAGCGTCACCCCGTCGGTGAAGTGCACCCGCCCGGCGCGGGCGTCGACCGTGGAGATGTGCAGCCACGGGTCGGGGAACTCGTCGGCCAGGAGGCCGAAGCCGGGGATGATCGCCGTCCAGCCCCAGTCGCGCGGCCGAAGCTCGAGGATCTCCACGGCGAGGACGTGGCCCGGCGCGGCGCCTTTGACATAGACCGGCCCGGTCACCGGGTTGACCCGACCGAGGTCGAGCGCGGCAACATCGGCCGCGGTCGCGCTCGAGCTCAGCTGCCCGCCAGAGGCGTCGGCCGCCTCGAGCGTGACCGACGTCCCCGACTCGATCTCGAGCGCCGGCTCGGCGGCGTTGTCCCAGACGAAGGCCGAGTGCTCGGCGCCGATGGTGTGGATCGTGTGGCCGGACGCGGACACGCGACCGAAACCTAACGAGCTCAGGCGACGGCCGCGAGCGCCCCGTCCTGCTCCTCGTTGCGCGCACGCATGCTCTCGCACAGCTCGTCGAGCTTCTCCGCCGTTCCGGTGCCCGGCACCGGCGTATAGAGGATGAGCCGCTGCTCGGGATCGTCGGTGGGGTGGAAGGCCGCATGCTCGAAGATGAGCGGACCGACCTCGGGGTGACGGAGCTCCTTACGGCCGGAGCCCGAGTGTCCGACCTCGTGGCGCTTCCAGGCGCGGCAGAAGTCGCGACTCGACTGGCGCAGGGCCTGGACGAGCTCCTCGAAGCTCGGGTCGCCGAGGTGCCGCGCGTGATCGACGCGGAACTTGGCCACACAGTTGCGCGCGGAGGTCTCCCAATCGGGCATGAGCTCGCGCCGGACCGGGTCGTTGAACATGAGCCAGAGGTGGTTGCGGGCCGGAGCGGGGATCTGCTCGAAGTCCGTGATGACCGCCCGAGCGGCACGGTTCCAAGCCAGGTAGTCCCAGCGGCGGCCGAGGATGTAGGCCGGGGTCGGCCCGAGGCTCTCGATGAGCCGGCGCAGCGTGGGCGAGGCGCTCTCGGGCGGTGGCGGAGCGCCGTCGGGAGCCTCGTCGCCGCGGCCGAGCAGGAGCAGGTGCGCCCGTTCGACGGGGGTCATCTGCAGAGCGCGGGCCAGCCCTTCGAGCACCTCCTGGGAGGCGCGCACGTCGCGGCCCTGCTCGAGCCACGTGTACCAGGTGGCGCCCACTCCGGCGAGCTGCGCCACCTCCTCCCGGCGCAGGCCGGGGGTGCGCCGCCGACCCCCTCCGGGCAGCCCGACGTCCTCGGGCTGGATGTCCGCGCGGCGGCGGCGCAGGAAGTCCGCGAGCTCGGCCCGACGGCGCTCGCCGTTGCCGTTGGCGGTGTGTGTGGGGGTGGTGTCCGGATCTGTGGGTGGCATGTCTAGTACCAGGATAAGTTCCTCTCTTGTACCTGGATAGGAAGTGTTGCACAGTGCCACCATGCACGCAACCAACTCGCTCCGTGACTTCCGGTTCTCGCTCCCCGTTCCCGATTTCTCCTCGCCGAACGCCCTGCTCTTCGTCGTCTGCCTGGCGCAGTTCATGGTCATCCTCGACGTCGCGGTGGTCAACGTGGCCCTGCCCGCCATGCGCCACGGCCTGCACTTCTCGACCACCGGCCTGCAGTGGGTGGTCAACGCCTACACGCTGACCTTCGCCGGCTTCCTCATGCTCGGCGGCCGCTCGGCCGATCTGCTCGGCCGCCGGCGCGTCTTCCTGGCGGGCGCGGCGCTGTTCGCGCTCTCCTCGCTGCTCTGCGCGCTCGCCGACTCGCGCGGGGTGCTCATCGGCGCCCGCGCGCTCCAGGGGTTCGGCGGCGCCATCGTCTCGCCGGCGACGCTGTCGATCATCACCTCGACGCTGCCCGAGGGTCGCGAGCGCAACCGCGGCCTGGCCGCCTGGGGTGCGGTCGGTGGCCTCGGCGCCTCCTCCGGCGCTCTGCTCGGCGGTCTACTCACTCAGACGCTCGGCTGGCCGGCGATCTTCGCCATCAACCTGCCGCTGGGCGTCCTGGTGATCGCGCTCGCGCTGCGCACGATCCCCGTCGACCGTGCCCACGAGGGCCCGCGCCACTTCGACTTCACCGGCGCTCTGCTCGTGACCACAGGTCTCGTGGCCCTGACCTACGGCATCGTCCGCACCGGCGCGCTCGGCTGGGGCGCGATCGGCGTGCTCGTCCCGCTCGCCGCGGCGGCGCTGCTCCTCGGCTCGTTCGTCTATGTCGAGGGTCACCGCGCGCAGGCGCCGCTCGTGCCGCTGTCGATCTTCCGACTCGGCCAGCTGCGCACGGCCAATCTCATCGTCGTGCTCCTGTACTTCGCGCTCTTCTCGATGTTCTTCTTCATCACCCTCTACCTCCAGCAGGTGCTCGGTGATGACGCGCTGGAGGCGGGGCTGGCATTCCTGCCCATGACCCTCTCGGTGTTCGCGGGTTCGACCGTCGCCGCCCGGGTGGTCGCGCGCCTCGGACTTCGCGTCGCCATCGGCAGCGGGATGGTGCTCGCCTCGGCTGGTCTGTTGCTCTTCACCGGCGTGCGCCCAGGCGGCGACTACTTCACCACCGTGCTGCCGGGCGGCATCCTCTCCGGCCTGGGCATGGGCATGACGCTCGTCTCCTCGACGATCGCGGCCACTCAGGGCGTCTCGCCGCAGGAGAGCGGCCTCGCCTCCGGCCTGCTCAACATGGCGCGCCTCTTCGGCGGCGCGCTCGGGCTGGCCGTGCTGAGCACGGTGGCCACGGGCGCCTCCCATGCCGGGCCGGGCACCAGCGCGCTCCAGGGCCTGACCAACGGCTTCGGCGTCGCCTTTACGGTCGGGGCGGTGGTCACGCTGATCGGGGCGGTCATCGCCGTGTTCTTCATCGCTCCGCGGGGCCGGCCGGTGGCCTCGGCGGAGCGGCCCGTGAGCGGCGAGGACGACGCGCGCGAGCTCGAGGAGATGCTCGCGGCCTGAGGTTGCCTCAGGAGGGCCGGGAGGGCGTTCGCAGACAGCCTCCCGACTAGGATCCGGAGGCCATGGCGAGCCGCAATCGCAGCGCCGGTCTCCTCATTTACCGCCGGGGCCGCGGCGCGCTCGAGGTCCTCCTCGTCCATCCCGGCGGGCCGATGTGGACGCGCCGGGACGCCGGGGCATGGTCAGTGCCCAAGGGTGAGTACGCCTCGGGGGAGGAGGGGCTCGCGGCCGCCCGGCGCGAGTTCGCCGAGGAGCTCGGCGTCGCGCCGCCGGACGGCGAGCCCGTCGACCTCGGCGAGATCCGCCAGCGCTCCGGCAAGCTCGTGCACGCCTGGGCGCTGCCCGGCGATCTTGACGTCTGCGAGATCCGCAGCAACACGGTGATGGTGCAGTGGCCGCCGCGGTCGGGTAAGGAGATCGAAGTGCCGGAAGTCGATCGTGCCGAGTGGTTCGATCTCGCGCGCGCCCGCGGGAAGATCAATCCCGCCCAGGCCGAGCTGCTCGACCGGCTCGAGCGCCACCTCGAGGACGGGGCGCCCTGAGCGGCTCGGAGGCCATCAGCCCGACGGCCCACTACACGGGCTACGTGTGGGCGCGCGGAGGACTCTCGCATCCGGTGCTCGCCACGAACCTAGGCGCGGGAGGGATCCCGGAAGTCGGCTTGCGCATATAATTGAGGCGTCAACGACATGATCTCCGCCACTCTCTACAACGATCCCGCTTGCCCCTGGGGCTATTCCGCCAATCCGGCGCTGCGCGTCCTCGAGTGGCGCTACGGCGCCCAGCTCGACTGGCGTCTCGTGCTCATCGGGCTGACCGAGGACGCCTCCCAGTACGAGCGGCGCGGCTACACACCGTTGCGGGGCGCGCTCGGGCAGCTGAGCTTCCGTCGCTTCGGAATGCCATTCTCGCCCGCGCCCAAGCCGCGGATGAGCGCGACCGCACGGGCCTGCCGCGCCGTCGTCTCGGCGCGCCTGCTCGATCCCGCCATCGAGGTCCCGGTCTTCCGGGCGTTGCAGCTGGCCAACTTCACCACGACGATCGTGCTCGAGGACGACGAGCAGCTGCGCGAGGCGCTCGAGGCCGCGGGCTTCGACGGCGCGGCGATCGTCGGGCGCCTCGACGCGCCCGAGGTCACGGAGGCCTACGAGCGCGACCGGGCCGAAGCCCGGACCGCGACCGGCTCGGCCGCCGAGCTTCAGGGCAAGACGGCCACCTCGGACGGTCCGGTGCGCTTCACCGCGCCCTCGGTCATCTTCGAGTCAAACGGACACCGTCTCGTCGGCGGCGGCTGGCAAACCGTCGAGGCCTACGACGTGCTCGTGGCCAACGTCGATCCGACGCTCGAGCGCCGGCCCGCCCCCGACACGCCGGAGCCGCTGCTCGATTACTTCGACTTCGGCCTCACCACCCAGGAGGTCACGCTGCTCCTGACCGAGGGCAACGACGCACCCGACCGGATGGCGGCCGAGCGCGCGTTGCTCGAGCTCGTCGCGGCGGGCCGAGCGTCTCGGCAGCCGCTGGGCGACGACGCCCTGTGGTCGCGGGCCGGCTGACGGCGCTTCAGCTCGCGCCGTCGAGCGCGGGCTCGCAGCGCAGCGCCGGCTCGATCTCGTGCTCGACCCGCGGGCGCAGACGCGGCTCTCGCAGCCGCGTGGCCGCCAGCGCAGCCGCCGCGATCGCGAACACCGCGCCGACGAGGAAGGCGAGCTGGTAGCCGCCGTCGAGCGCGGAGAGATGGCCCTGGCCGGCGTGCAGCAGTGAGTTCGTGCGCGAGCTGGCGATGCTGGCCAGCACGGCGAGGCCGATCGCCCCGCCGAGCATGAGCGAGGTGTTGACGATGCCCGAGGCCACGCCGGCGTCCTGCTCGTCCACGTCGCTCATGGCCGCCAGCAGCACCGGGTTGAGCGCCATCCCGGCCCCCACGCCGAGCAGGATCATGCTCGGCAGGACATCAGCGGCGAAGTGGCCACCGACCGGAGCTCGGGCGAAGAGCGCGAGGCCGACGCCGGCGGTGCCGAGGCCGAAGGCAATCGGGAACCGCAGGCCGAAGCGCATGACGAGCTTGGCCGAGAGGCCGAGCGAGAAGGCGCCCATGATCAGGTTGGCGGGCAGGAAGGCCAAGCCGACGCGCAGGGGGCTGTAGCCGAGCACGAGCTGGAGGTAGAGCGCCGAGAGGAAGAACCAGGCGAACATCGCCGCCGCCCAGAGAATCCCGATGAGGTTGGCCGTGGCGAGGTTGCGCAGGCGCACGAGCGCGAGCGGCATGAGCGGCGCCGGAACCCGCGATTCGACCACGGCGAAGCCCGCGAGGAGGACGAGCGCGCCGGCCAGGAGGCCAAGCGTCTGGGCCGACAGCCAGCCCGCGTTCCCGGCGCCGACGATGGCGTAGACGGCGAGCATCGTCCCGGCCGTGACGGCCAGCGCCCCGGCGACGTCGAGCCGGCCCCGGCCGCCGCCGCCCGCGGGGAGCAGGCGCAGCGAGCACAGGCACACCGCCGCGCCGATCGGCACGTTGACCAGGAAGATCCAGTGCCAGTCGAGGACGTCGGTGAGCACGCCGCCGAGGAGGACGCCGATGCTCCCGCCCGCCGCGGCCACGAACCCGAAGACGCCCATCGCCTTGGCGCGATCGGCCGGCTCGACGAACAGCACCATCATGAGCGAGAGCGAGACGGCGGAGACCACAGCGCCGCCGAAGCCCTGAACCGCGCGCGCGGCGATGAGGAAACCCTGGTCGGGCGCCAGGCCGCAGGTCAGCGAGGCGAGCGAGAAGAGCCCGATTCCCGCGACGAAGAGCCGCCGGTGCCCGAACAGGTCGCCGAAGCGCCCGCCGAGCATGAGGAAGCCGCCGAAGGTGAGCAGGTAGGCGTTGACGACCCAGGCCAGCGAGGTCTGCGAGAAATGCAGGTCGGCCCGGATCGAGGGCAGGGCCACGTTCACGATCGTGGTGTCGAGCACGATCATCAGCGAGCCGAGGCAGAGTACGACCAGCGCGTACCACCGGGTGCGGCCTTCCAGGGTCATCTCGTTCTCCTCCCGTCGATTTCGCATCATCGGTGAGTAGACGGGCGGGCCCGTCCAGATTCATCGGTCCGATGAGAAATGGCCGTTACGGCGGTCCAAACGGGTGATGGCGATCGGTGAGCCGCTCACGATCCACTTCAGTATCCATGCGCCGCTGACCCGCGAGGATCTCCCCGGCCTGTGCGATCGGGTCTGCGCGCTGCTCGCCAAAACCGAGCCGGACCTCGCCTACTGCGATGTCAGCGGGTTCGAGCACCCCGATGCGGTCACCGTCGACGCGCTCGCGCGCCTGCAGCTCGCCGCGCGGCGATGCGGCTGCCAGGTGCGGCTCCAGAACGCTTCACCCGGCCTGCGGCAGCTGACCGCCCTGATGGGCCTGACCGACGTGTTGCCGGACGGCCCGTAGCTCACAGCACGAGCTCAGCCGTCGAGGCGCGGCGGCAGTCCAAAGAGCGGGAAGAGCCGCTCGGTGTCGAGGAAGAACGTCAGCTCGGCCACGCCGGCCGGGCTGAACTCCACCACCTGGAGCGCCCACGGGTCGAACCCGGAGCCGGTTTCGCTCGGCTTGTACTGGCCGAAGGCGACCGTGCCGTTCGCGCTCGGCGCGGGCAGTACCCGCGAGCCCTTGCAGGCGATCCCCGGGCCGTACCACCAACGGAAGATGTTCTCGCGACCCTCGAGCCAGAGGTCGAACGGCGGCATCGACTGGATCGCGTCCTCGCGGATGAGAGCGGTCAGCTTGTCGATGTCGTAGGCCTCGAAGGCCTCGATGTAGCGGGCGAGAAGCTCGCGGTCGGGCTGGGTGATGGCCGTCGCCGAGCCCTCGATCTCGAGTGAGCTCGCGCTGGTCGACTCGAGCGTGGCCCGGGCGCGCTGGAGCGCGCTGTTCACCGAAGCGACACTCATGTCGAGCAGCTCGGCGACCTCCTTGGCCTTCCAGCGCAGGACCTCGCAGAGGATGAGGGTGGCGCGCTGGCGCGGGGGCAGGTGCTGGAGCGCGGCCACGAAGGCGAGGCGGATGGTCTCGCGCGCGAGCGCGACGTCGGCTGGGTCGCCCGCCTCGTCGAGCATGGAGTCGGGCATCGGCTCGATCCAGGTCGTCTCGGGCAGCGTGTTGAGGTTCGAGGCCACCGGCTCGACCGCGGGGCCGAGGTCCATCGGCCGCGCGCGGCGGTTGCGGCTCGAGAGCATGTCCATGCAGACATTCGTGGCGATGCGGTACAGCCACGAGCGCAGCGCCGCCCGACCCTCGAAACGGTCATACGCGCGCCAGGCGCGCAAGAACGTCTCCTGGACGGCGTCCTCGGCCTCGAAGGGTGAGGCGAGCATCCGGTAGCAGTAGCCGACGAGCTCGCGGCGGTGTTGCTCGAGCCGATGCTCGAGGTCGCGGGGCGCGGTTCTGAGCGATGCCTGTTCCACGACCGCCATGCTACGCCCTGCCCAAGCGGATGGTCAGGCAGTCGCCGGCTCTCTGGGACTCCAAGACGCGCAACGCGCGCTGACGCGCGTCGTCGGCGAACAGCCGCTTTCCGGCCCCCAGAAGAACCGGATAGACCATGAGCCGGTACTCGTCGACAAGCTCGAGCTCGGTCAGTGCCTGCACGAGCGTGCGGCTGCCGGCCACCAGGACATCGCCCGTGTACCGGGCCTTGAGCTCCGGCACCGCGCTGGCCAGCTGGCCCTCGAGCACGGACGAGTTCTCCCACGCCGGATCGAGCGGGGAGCTCGATACGACGTGCTTGGGCATCGCGTTCATCTTCTGGCCGAACTCATCCTGGTTCATCTTCGGCCACGCCGTGGCGAACCCGGTGTAGGTGACGCGTCCGAGCAACTGAGCCTCGGCGGCCATCAGCTCCTCGTACTTGAAGCGGTTGCCCTCCTCGCCGCGGTCGAACTTGAACGCCCATCCGCCGAACGAGGACCCCTCGGCGCCGCCGGGATCCTCCATCACGCCATCGAGTGACATGAACTCGGTCACGACCAGCTTGCCCATGCGGGGTCTCCTTCGGGATGGTGTGCGACGCCGGCTATGGACATGAGACCGCTCGCGCGTCCGAATCTCATCGCCCAGGCTTTCAGGCGCAAAATCATCGGTGTGGTCCGCGTCCTGTCGGGTAGTGTCCTCGTCACGCGCGGCTGACTGATCACAGCTCGGCAACACCATTGGGCCGGCCGGCCGCGAGGATGTCGGCGCCGGCGGCCCGGGGCCACCGGCGACCTTGGTCTTCAACGGAGGGAGCTGAAGATGGCGCAGAGGCGATTGGTTGCAGGGCTCGCCGCGGCGATGTGTGTCGCCGGAGTCGGGGTCGGGGTCGGGGTCACCGAGACCGCGGTCGCGCGCGGACACGCACATCGGCGCGCCGCCCGCGTCGCGGAGTTGCGCACCCCCATCCGTCACGTGGTGGTCATCTACCAGGAGAACGTCTCCTTCGACCACTACTTCGGGACCTATCCGCAGGCAGCCAACACGGACGGCCGGCACTTCAGCGCCGCGCCCGGCACCCCCGCCGTCGACGGCCTGCCGCCGGCCACGGCCTCCTCGCTACCGCCGAGCCTGCGGCACACGACCAACCTCCTGACGACAAATCCGAACAGCGCGCTCCCCCAGCGGCTCGACTCGACGCCGAACGGTTCCGCGGGGTCGGCGGGTGGCCAGCTCGAATGCGACCAGGACCACAACTACGGCGACGAGCAGCAGGCGTTCGACAAGGGACACATGGACCGCTTCGTCCAGAGCACGGGCGCGGCCAGCGGCACGACGCCGGGCGGAGCGCCGTGCCAGGCCTCGCAGGTCATGGACTACTTCGACGGCAACACGGTGACCGGGCTGTGGAACTACGTCCAGCACTTCGCCATGAGCGACAACTCATACGGCACCACGTTCGGTCCCTCGGCGCCGGGGGCGATCAATCTCGTGTCGGGCGACACAGGCAACGTCGACATGACGCACACGGCCAACGCCCCGGATATCTCGACCTCGACCTCGCCCAACGGTGACCTCACGGCGGACGGCAACGGCGGGTACTCGATGACCAACGACGCCCAGCCATATTGGGACGACTGCTCGACTCGCGACGCCTTCGCGTTCAACGGGCAGAACATCGGCGACGAGCTCAACGCCGCCGGCCTGTCCTGGGGATGGTTCGAGGGCGGCTTCCGGCCGACCACGAGCTACGACCAGGCGCTGGCCGCGGTCGGCAAGAGCGGACAGGGCACCGCGACGTTCATTCCGAACGAGTTCAAGTCGCTCACCCCGCCCGCGCACGCCTCGAACCAGGCGATGTGCGACGCCGTTCACCCCGTCGGCGCGGCGCTTGGCGGCACCGGCCAGTGGGGCTACAAGGACGATTACATCCCCCACCACGAGCCGTTCCAGTACTACGCGTCGACGGCAAACCCGCACCATCTGACGGTTCAGAGCGGCGCAAATGGCCAGGACACGCTCGCGGGCCTGAAGACG
The DNA here is from genome assembly GCA_963795525.1 of uncultured Solirubrobacterales bacterium. GTDB lineage: Bacteria > Actinomycetota > Thermoleophilia > Solirubrobacterales > Solirubrobacteraceae > Palsa-465. Next base: position 654,003 of record CAWCIA010000002.1, on the reverse strand, counting down.
ATCGGCCGCGACACGCAGAGCTACAAGAGCGGCATCCCCCAGTTCAACACCCCCAACCACAATTACGACCTCAGCGATTTCAACCAGCTGCTGGCCGCGATCACGGCTCACAAGGTGCCGGCCTCTGACCTTCCGGCGGTCAGCTTCCTGAAGGCGCCGGGGTATGAGGACGGTCATGCCGGCTACTCCGATCCCGAGGACGAGCAGCAGTTCGTCACGCGTACGATCAACGCGCTCGAGCGCACGCCGGACTGGTCGAGCACCGCGGTGATCGTCGCCTACGACGACTCCGACGGCTGGTACGACCACGCGTTCAGCGGCGTCCACAACCCGTCGCGGTCGCCGGCCGACAACCTGACCGACACGCACACCACGCTGCCCACGTCGGAGAAGTGCGGCTCGGAGGCAGGCGGCAGGACGCCACTGGCCGGCGAGCAGGCCCGGTGCGGCTTCGGTCCTCGCCTCCCGCTCATCGTCGTCTCCCCGTTCGCGCGCGTCAACGCGGTCGACAGCAACCTCAGCGACCAGGCCTCGATCATCAACTTCGTCGAGTACAACTGGGGTCTGCCGGGGATCGCCGGGTCGGCCGACCAGGTGCTGGCCGGCACGGACAGGAGCGAAGGCATCCCCTTCGACCTTGCGGGGTTGTTCCAGTTCTCGCATCGCGACCGCCGGCTGTTCCTCGACCCGTTCTCGGGTCAGCCGCACGGCTGAGTCTCAGGTGCGCCCGGGTTCGCCCGGGCGCACCTCTCTCAGTCCAGATAGGTGACGACGTCGCGCGCCGGAGCCCGCTCCGGCGCGTCCCTTTCCTGGCGCGGGCGGCCGAGGTGGATGAGCGCGACGAAGCGCTCCTCACTCCCGATACCGATCGCGGCTCGGCCCTCGGGTGTACGCAGCACCCCGGGCGTCCGCCAGTAGCCGGCGAGCCCGCGCGCGTGCGCGCCGAGGAGGATCGCGTATATGGCGCACGCCGTGGCGCAGAGATCCTCCTCGTCCTGCACGGGGTCCTCCGAACGCACGACGGTGGCGGCGACGAGGGTCGGCGCCCGGTCGAGCTTGCCCGCGGCCTCGGGGCCCGCGGCCGCCTTCAGGCGATCGAGCGCTTCGGGTCCGAGCACGCGGAAGCGCCAGGGGTTGGTCAGGTGGTGGTTGGGGGCCCAGCGCGCGAGCTCGAGCAGCTCGTCGAGCTCCTCGCGGGGAATGGGTTCGGGCGCGAACGCCTTGTGCGTCCGGCGCTCACGGATGGCCTGAGCGACGTCCATGGCCACTACGGTAGCCCCGCCGCCCGCCGACGGATCAGGGGGCGGCCCGGCTGACCAGGCGCGAGAGCACGACCTGCGAGCGCGTGCGGTCGACGTGGCCGCCGGACTGCAGCTCGATGATCACGCGCTCGAGGTCGGCGTTGTCCTGCGCGCGAACGCGCGCGATGGCGTCGGCCTCGCCGGTCACGCTCCACGCCTCGACCACCTCGGGGTGGCGCCGCAGCGTGGCCGCGACCTCGTCGAGGAGCGTTCCCGGGGCGAAGAAGAGCTCGATCAGCGCCTCGGTGCTCGTGCCCAGCGCGCTGTGATCGACGATGGCGGTGAAGCCGCGCAGCGCGCCCTGCTGGCGTAGCCGGTCGATGCGCCGTTTCACTGCGGGGGCCGAGAGCGATACGTGCCGGGCGATGTCGTCGTAGGTTCGCCGGCCGTCCTCGACGAGTAGCGCAAGAATATGTCGGTCCAGGAGGTCCATACGAAGATTCCTTGCGCAGAATACAGTGATTTCGGCATTGGCATCCGTTCAGGGCGGACGTACGATCCGATCCATGATCGCCACGCAGATTGCCCACGTGCTCTTCGACGAGGCCCACAGCGAGGCCTGGACCATCGACCCCGGCCGGGCGCGCGAGATGCAGCCCGCCCACCCCGGGGATTCCTCCTACGCCCGGGCGGCGACGCTCCTGCGCGAGCGCGACTTCGACGTGCGCGCCCACCGCGAGGGGGAGCTCAGCTCGGGCGCGCTCGGTTCGACCGACGTGCTCGTGCTCGCCCACCCCTCCGACCCGGCCTGGGAGCGCACGACGGCCGTCGGCTCGCCGCGGCTGAGCGCGGAGGAGCTCGACGCGATCGAGAGCTTCGTGCGCGGGGGCGGCGGGCTGATCGTCCTGGGCGAGACCGAGCAGGAGAAATACGGCAACAACCTCAACGAGCTGCTCGCCCGCTTCGAGCTCCACCTCGAGAACGACACCGTGCAGGACTACGAGCACTTCCGCGGAGCCCCGAGCTGGATCCTCGCCGATCTCCAGGAGGGAGCCCGCGGGCGCGCCGGCGACGTCCTCGCCCGGGTGCGCGAGGCGTGCCTGTACCGCGCGACGACGATCACCTCCGAGAACGGCGCGCACGTGCTCGCGCGCACCCACGCGACGGCGTCGAGGCCGGGCGCGCCCGTGATCGTCACCGCGACTCCGGGCGTGGGCCGGGTCGCCGTCCTTGCCGACTCCGACCTCTTCGGCGACGACTGCATCGACGACCTTGACCACCGCGAGCTGTGGTGCAACCTCGTGCATTGGGCCGCGGGCGGGGACGCGGCCGTCGGGCGCCGGAGTGCCCTCGGCGATGCCGCCCGGAGCGCGGTGGCGCAGGAGGGCGCGCTCGGGGATCCCGCCTGGGCCGAGCTGCGTGAGCGCACGAACGAGCTCGCCGCGCTCCAGACCGCCGACGGCTCGCTGGCCGACGGCTCCGATCCCGACGCCGCCCGCCGTCTCGCCGTGTCCGTTGCCGCGGCGATCGAGGCGCTCGCGCCGCGCTTTCCGCACGAGCGCGAGTACCTCGCGCTCGCCGTCGCCGATCTGCGCCGCTGGGTGCAGCACGGCATGGGCCAGCCCGACTTCACCGCCTCGCTCGACGCCTTCCGGCCCGAGCTCGAGCGCCGCGATGGGATCCAGCACCTCGTCTTCTTCCCCATGTACAAGCAGAACGGGCCCCGCGAAAGCGTGTTCGAGGCGCTCCTGATCCGGGTCCCGTGGCCGGCCTTCGTGGCCGAGCTCGAGCGCACGCGCTACGACAACCCGAAATTCGTGCCCGTCGAGCTGCTCGAGGGCACGAAGGGCTACGACAGCGAATGCGCGGTGCTGTTTCCCGAGACCGTGTCCGTCGTCGGACGCCCGGTCAACCATTTCGGGGCGATCTTCTGCGACCGCGAGGCCGAGCGCACGCGGCGCATCGCCGGAGCCGCCGCCGATCTCCTGCAGATCAACCTCCCGCCGGACGCCGCGCGCTTCCTCGCCGATCCCGAGCTCTCTCAGCAGGCCTACATCCTCTGGGACCTCATCCACGACCGCGCGCACAGCCACGGCGAGCTGCCCTTCGACCCGTTCATGATCCGCCAGCGCTCGCCCTACTGGATGTACTCGCTCGAGGAGCTGCGCTGTGACCTGACCGCGTTCACCCAGGCGCAGGCGCTCGAGGGCGAGGGGCTGGCCTTCGCGCGCTTTGTCCAGTACGCGATCCTGTTTGACCGCATGCTCCGCTTCCCGATCACGGGAGCGCGCGTGCGCAACTACGACGGCCTGGGCGGCCAGCTCCTCTTCGCCTACCTCCACCGCCATGGCCACGTGACCTGGGCCGACAATCAGCTCACGGTGAACTGGGACACGGTGGGCGCGGGCGTCGCCGCCCTCCACGAGGAGGTGGCCGAGCTCTACCGCTCCGGCATCGACCGCAACAAGCTCAATCACTGGGCTGCCGCGCACGACTTCGTCGCCCGCTATGTGCCCCCTGCGGTCGCCTCCAAGTGGGCCGCTCCGGCGCGCGCGTTCGAGGACGTCGAGGATCCGCGGTCCTACGTCGACGTCGTCCTGCCCGACGAGTTCCCGCTCTCGATCTTCTACTCGTCGCTCAAGGCTAAGCTCGGCGGGTGACCGACCCGCATCCGCGCGGCTTCGCCTCCGACAACGCCGCGACCGTCCATCCCGAGGTCCTGGCGGCCATCGCGCGCGCCAACGTCGGCCATGCCGGCGGCTACGGCCACGACCGCTGGACGGAGTCGCTCGTCGCGCTCTTCTCCGAGCACTTCGGCGAGGGCGCCCGGGCGTATCTCGTCTTCAACGGGACCGGCGCCAACGTGCTCTGCATGCGCGCGGCCTGCCGCCCGTACGAGGCGGTCATCTGCGCGCCCACCGCGCACGTCAACGTCGACGAGTGCGGAGCGCCCGAGGCGATCGCGGGCGTCAAGCTCTTGGTGGCCGAGGCGGCTGACGGCAAGCTCACGCCCGAGGCCGTCGAGCGCCTGATCGTTCGTGTCGGCGACGAGCACGCCGTCCAGCCGAGGCTGCTCACGATCTCGCAGACGACCGAGCTCGGGACCGTGTACACCGTCGAGGAGCTGCGGGCGCTCGTGGACTCCGCCCACGCGCACGGCCTTCGCGTCCACGTCGACGGGGCGCGCCTGAGCAACGCCGCCGCGTCGCTCGGGGTGTCGCTGCGGGCGATCACGACCGATGTGGGCGTCGACCTCGTGTCCTTCGGGGGGACCAAGAACGGGCTGCTCGGCGGTGAGGCCGTGGTCCTGCTGTCGCCCGAGCTGGCGGATGGGTTCGAGTACCTGCGCAAGCAGTCACTCCAGCTCGCCTCGAAGATGCGCTTCCTGGCCGCGCAGTTCGAAGCCCTTCTGACCGGGGATCTCTGGCGGTCACTGGCCGGCCATGCCAATGCCATGGCGGCGGAGCTGGCCCGGTCGCTCGGCGACGTCCCGGGCGTTTCCATCACCCGTCCCGTCGAAGCCAACGCGGTGTTCGCCGTGCTGCCGCCCGCAGCGACGGCCGGCCTCCAGCAGCGCTTTCCCTTCTACGTGTGGGACGAGGGCACCGGCGAGGTGCGCTGGATGTGCTCGTGGGACACGACGGAGGAGGACGTGGCGGCGTTCGCGGGCGCGGTGCGGGACGCCCTGGCCTGATCCGGCCCGATGCCACTCGCCCGCACGAAACGGCGGGGCCGGGCAGGGCGGGCCGGGGCGGGGCGGGGCAGGGCGGGCCGGGGCGGGGCGGGCGGGGGCGAGCCCGTCGAGAACTCCCCACGCGAGCCTCACATTTCTCGCGATGGGGAATTTCGCCCGCTGAGCGGGCGCCCGCGCCCACTTCGCTCCCACGGAAGCCTGGCTGGGGCGTTTCGCTCGGCGCGCCGAGCCGCCGGCTGGTCACATGGGCGACCGCCGAGGGTCCGCGTCATCCTCGTGAGCCCTCAGCGTGGACCGTCGCGGTCGAGATACCAGTGGCGCGAGGCGCCGATCATCCAGGTGTCCTCCTTCTCGCCCGCGGGGCTCACCGTGAAGCGCGAGACCGTCCGCTGGCCACCGGCCTGGTCGCTGTAGAGCAGCTCGATGGTGAACGGCCGCCGGGCCTGGATCGTTTCGCCGATCTCGCCGTGGCGCGGGTCCGCGGGGTCGCGCAGGGCGCCCTGCCACACCCCGATGTCGCCGCCGGGAACGTAGAGGTCGCGGCTGAGCGCACGCAGCTCGTCCTCGACGGCGTGGTCGACGTTGACTCGGCTCACGCCGTCGCGGATCGCCCAGCTCTGGAGCACGGCCAGGCCGGTGCCGACGTTGCGGAGGCTGAGCGCGAGATAGATCGTGTCGCCCTCGTGCACGACCGAGGCCCGGCTGCCGCCGACGTGCAGCCAGCGACCGTCGGCGAACATGATCTTCTGCAGCGGATCCTCGAGGCGCGAGTGCACGAGGACCGGCCGGCGCTGCTCCTGCAGCGCGGTTTCGGCCACCCGGGCCGAACGTTGGGAGGAGCGGACCGAGGCGAAGGTCGCGACGGCAAGCACGAGCGTCCCGGCGCCGGTGGCGGCGTTCGCCCAGTCGGTCACTAGCTCCCGAGCGGCGGGGCCGGTCTCGTACCGCGACGCAGCCGCTCGATGAGCGCCCGGATCGGCCAGGTCACGACCGCGAGCACCCCGAGCGCGGGCCCGAGCGTCGCCGCGATCGCCAGCGTCACCGCGCTGAGCACGCCGGCCACGAGGCCGAGCGCGCCCATCACCGACTGGACGACGCGCTCGTGGAACGACTGCATGGAGCCATCCTACGCCGGGAGCGCAAACGAGAGAGACTGTGCAGCTTGCCTGACGAGATCACCGCCTTTGCTCCCGGCCGCGTCAACCTGATCGGCGAGCACACCGACTACAACCACGGGCTCGCCCTTCCGTTTGCCGTCCGCGAGGGCGTGGAGGTGCGAGCGGTGCCGCTGAAGGACCGCCGGATCGAGGTGGCGGCCCTCGACCTCGACGCCCAGGACACGTTCAGCCTCGACGCGCCACCGCGAACCCGTGGGTGGCGGGCGTTCGTGCGCGGCGCGGCGGACGAGCTCAGGCGCGCCGGCGTCACCCTGACCGGAGCGCGGTTGGAGATCGCCGGCACGGTGGCGCGCGGCTCGGGCCTGTCCTCCTCGGCCGCGCTCGAGGTCGCGCTGACCCTGGCCATGTGCGCCGTCTCGGGGTCGGAGCCGCCCGCGCGGATCGAGCTGGCCAAGCTGTGCTCGCGGATCGAGAACGACTGGGTGGGCGCGCAGACCGGACTGCTCGACCAGATCGCCTCCCTGTTCGGCGAGGAGCGCCACGCCCTGCGCATCGATTTCGACACCCTCACCGTCGATCCGGTGACGCTCGAGCTCGGCGACTTCTCGCTCTGCACACTCGATTCCGGCGAGCGGCACTCGCACGCCGGCTCGGGCTACAACGAGCGCCGCTCGGAATGCCGGCAGGCCTGCGAGCGGCTCGGCCTCGGCTCCCTACGCGCGGCGACGCTCGCCGATGTCGAGCGGCTGTCCGCCCCACTCGACCGCCGCGCCCGTCATATCGTCACCGAGAATCGCCGCGTCGATGAGACGGTGCAGGCCCTGCGCGACCACGACCTCGAGGCGGTCGGACGGCTGCTCGACGCCTCGCACGCCAGCCTGCGCGACTGCTTCGAGATCTCCACGCCGGCCGTGGAGTCGGCCGTGCAGCGGTGCAAGGAAGCCGGTGCCATCGGCGCCCGCATCATGGGCGGCGGGTTCGGGGGCAACGTGCTCGCCCTCCTTCCTCCCAACGCGCGCCCGCCGAAGGGCGCGGTCGACGTCCGTCCCGGGCCCGGCGCCTCGGTACAGAGATGATCGCCCTCGGACCCGGCGGGCTCTCGCGCGCCGAGGTCCTCGCGGTCGCGCGCGGCCACGAGCCGGCCGAGCTCACCGCGGCCGCGCGCGCGGCCATGGAGGCCAGCGCGGCCGTCGTGGCCGGTCTCGTCGCCTCCGACACCCCGGCCTACGGCGTCTCGACCGGCTTCGGCTCGCTCGCGCTCGTGCGCATCCCGGCCGAGCGGCGCCTTGCTCTGCAGGAGGCGCTCGTGCGCTCCCACGCCGCCGGCATGGGAGCACCGATCGAGACCGAGGTCGTGCGCGCGATGATGCTGCTCCGCGCGCGCTCGCTCGCCATGGGGTTCTCCGGCGCCCGTCCCGTGCTCTCGCAACGGATCCTCGAAATCCTGCGCGCGGGGCTCACCCCGGTGGTCCCGGAGCATGGCTCGCTCGGAGCGAGCGGCGACCTCGCCCCGCTCGCCCACTGCGCGCTCACCCTGATCGGAGAGGGGATGCTGCTGCAGCCGGACGGCGAGACCGTCCCGGCGGCCCAGGCGCTGGCCGCGGCCGGGATCGAGCCCATCCAGCTCCAGGCCAAGGAGGGCCTCGCACTCATCAACGGCACCGACGGGATGCTCGGCATGCTCGTGCTCGCGATCGACGACCTCGAGCGGCTCCTGCGCACGGCCGATCTCGCCGCCGCGATGTCGGTCGAGGCCCTGCTGGGGACCGACCGCGCCTTCGCGGCCGACCTCCTCGCCCTGCGCCCCCAGCCCGGTCAGGCGGCGAGCGCCGAGAACATCTCCCGCCTGCTGGCCGGCTCGGACATCGTGGCCAGCCACCGTGAGGGCGACCCGCGGGTGCAGGACGCCTACTCGCTGCGCTGCGCCCCCCAGGTGCTCGGGGCCGCGCGGGACACGGTGGCCCACGCCATCACCGTGGCCGACATCGAGCTGCGCTCGGCCATCGACAACCCCATGGTCCTCCCGGACGGGCGCGTCGAATCGTGCGGCAACTTCCACGGCGCCCCCGTCGGCTTTGCCTGCGACTTCCTTGCCATCGCCGCCGCCGAGGCCGGGGCGATCGCCGAGCGGCGGACCGATCGCCTGCTCGACGCGACCCGATCGCACGGGCTGCCGCCCTTCCTCACCGAGGAGCCGGGCGTGAACTCAGGGCTCATGATCGCCCACTACGCCCAGGCCGCGATGGTGGCCGAGAACCGCCGCCTGGCCGCTCCGGCCAGCGTCGACTCGCTGCCCACGAGCGCCATGCAGGAGGACCACGTCTCGATGGGCTGGGGGGCGGCCCGCAAGCTTCGCGCGGCCGTGGCCAATCTGAGCCGGATTGTGGCGATCGAGATCGTCGCCGCGGCGCGGGGGCTCGACCTGCGGGCGCCGCTGCATCCGGCCCCGGCGACCGCGGCCGTGCTCGGCGCGCTGCGCGAGCGCGTCCCCGGCCCCGGCCCCGACCGTCACCTCGCGCCCGAGCTGGCGGCGGCCGAGGCGATGGTTGCCTCCGGCGAGCTGCTCGCGGCCGCCGAGACCGAGCTCGGGCCGCTTAGCTGAGTCCGCTCCGGGCACAATGGGCGGAATGAGCGAGGCAGGACTGAGGGCCGCCGAGGCCAAGATGCGCGAGGCCGGACAGTCCGAGGAGGCGGTCCGCAGCTTCGACAACGCGTTTCGCCGGCTGCTCGGGGGCGAGTCGGCGATGCTGCCGAGCGCCGAGCTTGAGCCGGCCGGCGACGTGCCCGTGCTCGACGACCTCGGGTCTCGTGACGACGCGGGGGCGCTGGAAGCGCTTGTGGTCATCAAGCTCAACGGTGGCCTGGCCACGACGATGGGGCTGCGCAGCCCCAAATCGCTCGTCGAGGCCCGCGACGGCCGGACGTTTCTCGACCTCATCGTCGGGCAGACGCTGGCGCTTCGCCGCCGCCATGACGTGCGCCTGCCCCTGGTCCTCATGGACAGCGAGAGCACGCAGGAGCCGACGCTCGAGGTGCTGCGCGAGCACCCCGAGCTCGACGTCGGGCTCCCCCTCGATTTCCTCCAGAGCATGGAGCCCAAGCTCGACGCCGAACGCCTCGAGCCGGTGAGCTGGCCCCAGGAACCGGCCCTCGAGTGGTGCCCGCCGGGGCACGGCGACGTCTACGCGTCGCTGCGCGGATCGGGCCTGCTCGCGCGCCTGCTCGAGCGGGGCTTCCGCTACGCGATGATCTCCAACTCCGACAATCTCGGGGCCACCGTCGACCCGCGCATCGCCGCCCACGTCGCCCGGGAGGAGATCCCGTTCCTCATGGAGGTCGTCCGGGGCACCGAGTCCGACCGCAAGGGTGGGCACATCGCCCGCCGCCGCGCCGACGGGCAGCTCGTCCTGCGCGAATCCGCCCAGACGCCGCCCGAGGACGAGGAGTCCTTCCGCGACTTCCGCCGCTGGCGCTACTACAACACGAACAATCTGTGGGTCGACCTCGAGGTGCTTGCCGAGCTGCTCGACTCCCGTCAGGGTGTGCTCGAGCTGCCGCTCATCATCAATCGCAAGACCGTCGACCCGCGTGATCGCGACTCCACCCCGGTCATCCAGCTCGAGAGCGCGATGGGCGCCGCCATCGCCAGCTTCCCGGGGGCGCAGCTGCTGCTCGTCCCGCGTGGCCGCTTCGTCCCGGTCAAGACGACGAACGACCTCCTGGTCATGCGCTCGGACGTCTACACGGTCTCTGAGGACCTGCTCGTCGAGCCTCTGCCCGAGCGCGCCGAATCGCTCCCCTTCGTCGACCTCGACCCGTCGTACTACAAGCTCATCGATCAGTTCGAGGAGCGCTTTCCCAAGGGGGCGCCCTCGCTGCGCGAGGCCGAACGCCTCGTCGTCCACGGCGATGTGACCTTCGGTGGCGACGTCGTCGTCAGGGGCGCGGTGGAAATCGACGCCGACTCCCCCCACGAGATCGCTGACGGCACCGCACTGGAAACCGAATCCAAGTCTTAAAGCTCTCGTGTCAGGTGCCGATAAACCCCCAACGGGACGATGGGAGTCATGAACTCACGAGTCGAGGAACAGCGCTTGGGGCGGCTTCTCATCAGCGCTCGCGAGGACGAGCGCCGCCGCTGGGCCCGCGAGCTCCACGACGAGACGCTCCAGGCCCTGGGCGTCCTGCGCGTCCAGCTCTCCGCCGCGCGGCGCTCCGAGGACGTCGAGATCCTCCAGGGAGCGCTCGACACCGCCGTCCACGAGCTCGGCCGAGAGATCGCCAATCTGCGCTCCCTCATCACCGAGCTGCGGCCTGCCGCGCTCGACGAGCTCGGCCTGCGGCCCGCGCTCTCGGCCCTCTTCCAGCGCGCCGAGTCGAGCCACGGCCTCCAGGTGCACACCGAGGTCCGCTTCGACCCCTCCGAGCCCGGCCGGCTCGACTCCGAGCTCGAGACCGGGATCTACCGGATCGTCCAGGAGGCGCTCAGCAACGTCGGCCACCACGCCGAAGCCGCTCACGTCGCCGTCGAGATCACCGAGCGCCGCGGCGAGATCCTCATCCTCGTGGCCGACGACGGCCACGGCTTCGACCCGGCCGCCGCGCGCAGCGGGTTGGGGCTGACCGGCATGCAGGAGCGCATCGCCCTGCTCGGCGGACGTCTCGAGGTCGACAGCTCGCGCCACGGCACGGCGATCGTGGCCACGCTCCCGTCCTCGCGCGAACGCGCGGCCGGCCCGCGCGCGCTCCGCCTCGAGTCTCCGCCTCGGGCCGCGACGAGGCCGCGCGGCCGCGAGGTCGTGCTCCGCGAGGCGCCTGCGCCCGCCGCGCGCTGAGGCCCTCCGGCGTACCTTTGTGGGCTTTCCCGTGTCTCTGGCGTTATCGTCCGCGTTGATGGGCGTCCCCGCCGGACCTGGTGATGAGCCGATCACAATCGTGATCGCCGATGACCATCAAGTGGTGCGGGCCGGCCTGCGGCTTCTCCTCGAGGCCGAGGACGGCTTCGAGGTCGTCGCCGAGGCGGGCGACGTCGCCACGACCGAGCGACGATTGAGCGCGTATCACCCGCGCGTGCTCATCCTCGACCTCAACATGCCCGGCGAGTCGAGCCTGCCGGCGATCCCCCGGATCCGCAAGGGCGCTCCGGACACGCAGATCGTCGTCCTCACCATGCAGAGCGACCCCGCCTTCGCGCGCGAGGCGCTGCGCGCGGGAGCGATCGGCTACGTGCTCAAGGAGGCGGCGGACAGCGAGCTCGTGCAGGCCGTCCGCATGGCCGCCGCGGGACGGACCTACCTCAATCCAGAGCTCGGCGCGCGACTGGCCGCCGAGCCGCCGACTCCCAACGGGCCGCCCGACGATCTCTCCGGCCGCGAGCTCGAGGTCCTCAGGCTCATCGCCCTCGGGCACACGAACAGCGAGATCGCCTCGCGCCTGTACCTCAGCGTGCGGACCGTCGAGTCCCACCGGGCCCACATCCAGCAGAAGACCCGGCGCACGACGCGCGCCGACCTCGTCGCCTATGCGCGCGAGCACAACCTGTTCTGAGACGCTAGTGGGCGCCGAGGTGCGCCGGGATCTCGTAGCGCTTGGCCCGCAGCCCGGCCGAGGCGGGGACGGCCAGGCGCAGCGCCTCGCCCAAGCGGGCCGCGTGGACCACGCTCGAGGACGCGGTCGTGGCCGGCACGGCGCCCTTCGAGCTCCAGAGCACCTTGGCCGGCGCGTAGGCGAGCAGAGCGGCCCACGTCTGAGGGCCGATGACGCCGTCGGCGGTGAGCCCCTTGGCGGTCTGGAAGGCCTGGACCACGGTGGTGAAGGCCGCGGTGTACCTGCCGTTGATCGTGACCGCGTAGCCGGCCGAGAGCATGTGCTCCTGCGCCCAGACGACGAGGTCGCCCTTGGCGCCCTGGCTGATGATCGGGGAGGAGGCGGGGGAGGTGAAGCCGGTCAGCCAGGTGGCGGGCTTGGCGAGCGCGCGCCATTGGCTTGCCCCCGCGTCCTGCCAATCCCACCAGCTCACCCCGGGGGTCCCGTAGGCCCGGGAGAGGAGTCGGAAGCGCATCACGGCGGAAGCGGGAGGATTGCTGTAGACCTGGCCGAGCGGGATGATCGTGCGCCCGTAGACCTGGTTGTAGGACATCGTGTGCTGGTAGACGCCGTCCACCGTCGTGCCGATGTCCTGCCAGTACATCTGCGGCGTGTTGTACTGGGCGCCTCCCGGGCCGAGGAAGACCGAGTAGGGGAGGCCGGGGTGGTAGTCGACGTAGGGGAAGCTCGCCAGGGACACGGGGAAGTTCGCGCCGATCGCCTCGCGCAGATCGGTCATATAGGTCTGGGCGGCGACGTACTTGCCTTCGTACTCCGCCTCGGCGTCGATGAGCAGGCAGTCGGCGCCGTCGTGGACGGCGGCCGCGCCGATCTGGGCCTCTGAGGCCGGATAGTTGCCGTAGACGTACTGCCACGCGCACACGCGCAGGCCGGCAGCGTGCAGCGTCGAGACGAGCTGGGGGCTGAACTGGGACCACGGGCTCGAGCCGTCGCCCGCCTTGATCATCAGCGTCGTGATCCCGTGCGAGCGGGCGTCGGCGATGATCGAGGTCAGGTTCCCGCCGTCGGAGGCGGACACGTACCAGAGCCACATGCCGCGGCCGGCGAAGGGATCGGCCACGCTCTTGGTCGACTTGTCCCGGCTCTTCGGCTTGGACTTCTTCCTCCGCTTGGCCTTGGGCTTCGTGGTCGACTTGTGGCTCGAGGAGCCGGCCGGGGCGAGCCCGGACCCGCCGGAGGGACCGCTTGCGGCCATGGCCGGGGCGCTCAGGGCGAGCGCCGCGGTGGCGATGACGAGCGCCGCGGTGGCGATGACGGGCACGATGACGTGCCACGGGCGTCCCAGCCGCGCAGCCATGCGTCCACTCAGGCCTGGTCGGCCTCCTCCGCGCGTGCCCACAACCACCGATGTCTTCAACGCGATCGATGCAGGGAAGTTGCGGTCCGCGGGCATCCCGTCGGGTCCTGATGGCATGGCGGCACGTGTCATCTCCCACCTTCTCCCTCGGCACCCCTGGCGCAGCGCTTTAGCCGTGGGTGCTCGGCAGCCTGACCGTACGCTCCGTCTCGGCGGAGGCATAAAGCGCCTGCATGGCACGGGCCTGGGCGATCGCGTCGTCGGTGTCGACGCGGAGCGGCTCGCGGCCGCGCACGGCGGCGGAGAAGTTCTCCGCCTCGAGCTGGTACGCGTTCGCCCGGGGCACCTCGATGAGCTCGACCTCCTGGTCCCGCCGCAGCTCGATCGCCGGTTCCAGCCCGTGCCACGGGTCGCGGAGCACGAGACTCGCCTCGGCGCCCACGACCTCGAGCTCGCTGCGCTTGGCCAGGTCGAAGCCGCAGTCGAAGTGGGCCAGGACCCCGTCCGGGAACTCCATGACGGCGGAGAGGCGCATGTCGATGCCGTCCCCGCCGGTGAGGTGGATGGCGCTGACCCGCTCGGGCTCGCCCGCGAGCAGGCGGGACCCGCTCAGGCAGTAGCAGCCGACGTCCATGAGCGCGCCGCCCTCCAGCGCGCTTGAGAGCCGCACGTCGCCGGCGTTCTGGATCGGGAAGCTGAACTGGGCCCGCACCAGGCGCAGCTTGCCGAGCGCTCCCTCGGATACGAGCTGTTCGAGCCGGTGGATCTGCGGATGGTGTCGGTACATGAATGCCTCACCCAGGACCCGGTCGCGCTCGCGGGCCACGGCCACGGCGCGTTCGACGTCGGCGACCCGGCGAGCCATCGGCTTCTCGCACAGGACATGCTTGCCCGCCTCAAGCGCCCGGAGCGTCCACGGCACGTGGAGCGCGTTCGGTAGCGAGATGTAGAGCGCCTCCACCTCGGGATCGGCGAGGAGCTCTTCGTAGCTGCCATAGGCCCGGGGGATCTGCTGCTCCGCGGCATAACGCTCGGCTCGATCCCGGTCGCGGCTGGCCACGGCGAGCACTTCGGCACCGGCGGCCGCTCGCGCCCCGGCGAGGAACTTGGCGTTGATGCGGGCCGTGGAGAGGATGCCCCAGCGGACTGGTTCGCTCATCTCGTCCTCCTAACCATGGGGCGCCGGGGTGTGGCCGCGCACCTCGCGCAGCGCGGGATAGAGCGCGACGTAGCGCTCGCGAAGCTCGTGGTAGGGCTCGATCCACGCCGTCACGGGCTCGATGCTCTCCGTGCTGCGCACCGCCGCGCTCACCGCTGCCCGGGCGTCCGGGAAGATGCCGCCCGCCACGCCGCCGAGCAGGGCGGCGCCGAACGCCGCCCCGGCATCGACGGCAACGAGCTCGAGCTCGAGCTCGAGCACGGAGGCGACGATCGACAACCACAGCGGGCTGCGCGCCCCACCACCCGAGACCCGGGCGCTCCGGGGGGCCGCGCCGACCGCCGCGACGAGGTCGAGACAGTCGCGCAGACCGAAGGCGACGCCCTCGAGTACGGCGCGGGTGAGCGCCCCCCGGTCGTGGCGCAGGGAAAGGCCGCTGAAGGCGCCGCGTGCGTCGGGATCGGCGTGGGGCGTGCGCTCCCCCGCCAGGTAGGGGAGGAAGGTCAGGCCCTCGGCGCCCGGCTCCCACGCCGCCGCGGCCTCGACGAGCTCGCCGAAGGGCACCTCCGGCGCGGCGACGTCGTGGAACCACTGCAGCGACCCGGCGGCCGAGAGCATCACGCCCATGGCGTGCCAGGCGTCCGGCACGGCGTGGCAGAAGACGTGGACGCGCCCCTCGGGCTCGGCGGCGAAGCGCGCGAGCGCGGCGAACACCACCCCCGAGGTTCCGAGCACGACCGAGAGCGGACCCGGGGCGGCGATCCCGACGCCGAGCGCGCCCGCGGCCTGGTCCCCCGCGCCCGCGGCCACCGGCACGCCATCGCCCGTCATCCCGCTCAGCTCCGGGGACTCGAGCAGCGGCGGAAGCAGCCCCGGATCGATGTCGAGGGCCTCGAGCACGCGGTCGCTCCAGCGGCGGCGGGCGACGTCGAGCAGGAGCGTGCCCGACGCGTCGGCTACGTCGGTGGTGTACTCGCCGCACAGCCGGAGCCGCACGTAGTCCTTGGGGAGCATGATGCGGGCGATCTGAGCGTAGATCTCCGGTTCGCGGTCGCGCACCCAGAGGAGCTTCGGGGCGGTGAACCCGGTCAGCGCGCGGTTGCCGGTCAGCTCGACGAGCTCGCGGCGGGGGAGTGCGGCCTCGATCTCCTGGCACTGGTCCGCTGTGCGCTGGTCGTTCCAGAGGATGGCCGGGCGAAGCACCCGGTCGCGGCGATCGAGGGCGACGAGGCCGTGCATCTGCCCGCTCAGGCCGATGGCGGCGGCGGGGCCGGCGCCGCGCCGCAGGCCGTCGAGCACCTGCTCGGTGGCCCGCCACCACGCCTCAGGATCCTGCTCGGAGAAGCCGGGTTGGGGCCTCAGCAGGGGATAGCTCGCGTCGTCCTGCGCGAGCACCCGGCCGTCCGGGTCGATCGCCACGCCCTTGACGCTCGTCGTGCCGATGTCGAGGCCGACGAGAACTTCCCCGCTCGCGCTCGTGTTCAACTCTCTCTCCTCCTCTTCGCCGGCCCGATCCTATTGCCGTTAGCGCTAACATGCCCGCCGGCCGTACCGGCCGAGCATGGGTCGCGAGCCTGGGGAGGGTGACATGGCGGAGCCACGAAGGCGTCGTGCGGCGGTGATGTCGGACGTGGGCCGCCTGGCCGGCGTCTCGCATCAGACCGTCTCGCGCGTCATCAACGGCAGCCCGAACGTCCGGCCCGAGACGCGCGAGCGCGTGCTCGTCGCCATGCGCGAGCTCGACTACCGGCCCAACTCGGTCGCCCGCGCGCTCGTCACCGGCCGCTCGCGCACGCTCGGGGTGGTCAGCTTCGACACGATCCTCTACGGGCCGGCGTCGACGCTCGTGGGCATCGAGCGCGCTGCCCACGAGGCCGGCTACTTCATCATCGTGGCCAGCCTCAAGGCCCTCACAGAGGCCTCGGTGGCCGAGGCGGTCGACCGGCTGTGCCTGCACGGCGTGGACGGCGTGCTCGTCATCGCGCCCTACGACGACGCGGTGCAGGCGCTCGAGAGCGTCTCCGCCCCGGTGCCGATCGTGGCCGTCGAGGCGGGGCCGGCCCACGGCGTGCCCGTCGTCGCGGTCGACCAGTTCGAGGGCGCCCGTCTGGCCACCGAGCACCTGCTCGAGCTCGGCCACGAAACCGTGTGGCACATCGCGGGGCCGTCGGACTTCCTCGAGGCGCGTCACCGCCTCGGGGGATGGCGCGCCACCCTGGAGGGCGCGGGGGCGGCTCTGCCGGAACCGCTCCTGGGCGACTGGAGCGCGAGCGCGGGCTACGAGCTCGGCCAGCGCCTCGGCCGCGACCCGGCGGTCAGCGCGATCTTCGTCGCTAACGACCAGATGGCCCTCGGCGTGCTCCTGGCGTTGCGGGAGTCCCGGCGCGAGGTGCCGGGTTCGGTCAGCGTCGTCGGCTTTGACGACGTGCCCGAGGCCGCCTACTACATCCCGCCCCTGACGACGATCCGGCAGGACTTCGACGAGCTGGGCGGTCAGGGCGTGCGGGCGCTCCTGGGGATGATCGGGAGCGGGGGGAGCGACGGCCTCGTCGGGGCGTCCGTGCGGCCGGAGCTGGTCGTCCGCGCGAGTACCTCGCCCCCCGCGTGACGGATGGTGTTGACAGCCGCGGTGTTATCGCTAACATGCCCGCGTCTCGAACATGGCAGGAAACCCGTCGCGGCCGTCGAACTCGCCTGCATGCGCCGGGAAACCGGCGCATCAAGGCTTGGTTAAGAGCACTGGACAGCCGGATCGGAGTCTGAAAGCGTTAGGCCGGATCGGTTCAGAGGAGAGGAGAGTCCTGAATGTCGGGTATTGATATGGGTGATGTCGTCGAGCGCCTCGAATGGGATGAGCGCAAACAGGACGACACGCCCGCCAAGCGGTTTCGCCAGTTCACCCGGCGCACGGCTCTGAGCGGCGGCGCCGCCGGGATCGCCGCGCTGGCCCTGGAGGCCTGTGGCAGCTCGAAGAGCACGTCCTCGGCGGCCGCCTCGAGCGGCGGCGGCGGGAGCGGGGTCTACGGGTCGAGCAAGAGCAACCACTTCGTGATGGTCAACCACGTGACCACGAACTCGTTCTTCACCGCGACGATCTATGGATGCCAGGACGCCTGCGCGCTGACCGGCAGCTCGTTCCAGTGGACGGGCTCCAACAACTCGATCGTCAACGAGATGGTCTCGGCGTTCAACAGCGCGGTTGCCGCCAAGGCGAACGGGATCGGGTGCTGCCTGATCGACAACACCGCCTTCAACACACCCGTGGACAACGCGCTGAGCGCGGGCATTCCCGTGATCGCCTACAACGCCGACGTCTCGACGGGCGTCAAGAACAACCGGATGGCCTACGTCGGCCAGAACAACCTCACCGCCGGCGCGGCGGTCGGCCAGGCGATCCTCAAAGCCGGCGTGAAGTCGGGCGATCTCGTCGCCGGGATCATCGCGACTCCGGGGACAGGGAACATCCAGCCGCGGATCGACGGCGCGAAGCCGGTCCTGACCCAGGCCGGCGTCAATTTCGTGGAGGTCGGGACCTCGGCCACCGAAGGCTCGCCGGAGTACGACAAGATCTCCTCCTGGTACGCCGGGCACCAGAGCGTGAAGTGGATGATGGCCGTTGACAGCGGGGACAGCAACGCGGTCGCGCAGTTCATCCAGAAGCAGGGCCTGAAGGGGAAGGTCGGCGCGTCGGTCTGGGACGTCGGGTTGCCCGTCGCGCAGGCCATCCACGCGGGCTACGTCACCGCCACGATCGACCAGCAGGCCTACCTGCAGGGCTTCGACACGATCATGCAGCTCTTCCTGTTCAACGTCTCCGGCGGGCTGATGAAGCCGACGGACACCGACACGGGAATCGGTATCGTCACCTCGTCGAACGTCGCGCCCTACCTCATCGCGAACAGGTTCGAGGGAACGGGCTCAGCGAAGAAGGCATTGACGCCGCCGTCATCGATCTCGACCTAGTCCCCGAGCGTGTCATCGGACGCCGCAACGTCTGCTGCTGCCCCGGAGGCGACGCCGCCGGGGCAACAGCCCAAAGCCGCATCGCTCGGCCGTCGTGTCGTAGGGCTCTTCCTCTACCAGCGCGAACTGACCCCGGTCGTGATCACGATCGGGCTGTTCATCTACTTCACGATCAGAGCCGGCTCGACGTTCACCGGCTCGCTCAGCCTCAGCTCGGCCGCCGGCTACGCCGGCCCGATCGGCGCGATCGCCATCGGGGAGGTGCTGCTCCTCGTCCTCGCCGAGATCGACCTGTCCGTGGGCCAGGTCTTCCTGTTCTGCCCGTGGATGATGTATTGGATGCACAACGACGGCCTGCCGCTCGTGCTCGCGATCGTGATCGCGCTCATCGCCGCTTCCGCCGTCGGCGCGATCAACGGGCTGATCACCGTTCGCTTGAACGTTCCGTCGTTCGTGACCACGCTGGCCACGAACTTCATCCTCTACGGGCTCGTGCTCGTCGAGTCGAATGACGCGCAGGGGACGCCGATCCCGCTGAGCGGGAAAACAAGCTTCGCCGGCCAGGCCATGGGATCTTGGAAGTGGGCCGAGATCCTCTGGGTGGTGGCGATCACGATCCTCCTCATGGCGTTACTCACCCGTACGCGCTTCGGGGTTCGGATCACCGCCACCGGCGGCAACCTCGTCGGCGCGGCCGAGGCAGGCGTGCCCATCCGGCGGGTCAAGGTGTGGTGCTTCGTGCTCTGCTCGTTCGTCGCCGGTCTGGTGGGAATCGTCGACGCGGTGAAATACGGGAGCCTCGATCCGGGCAACTTCGGCGTCGACTACATCCTGTACGCCGTCGGTGCGTGCGTGATCGGCGGCACCGCGCTGACCGGTGGGCGGGGGACGGTGCTGGGGGCCCTCATCGGCGCGATCCTCATCGGCATCCTCGAGGATGGGCTGACGCTCATCGGAGTCAGCACCAACGAGTTCTTCATCTGGGTGGGCGTGGTGATCATCATCGCGATGGCGCTCAACGTCCAGTTCGACCGGTTCATCGCCCGCTCGAGGTCGAGATGAGCGCCGGCGCCCAGCCCATCGAGCCCCAGGCCCCGGTTCCGGCCGGCGCGCCCGTGCTCGAGGTCCGCGGCGTGACGAAGAGCTTCGGCGCGCTCTCGGTTCTCAACGGCGTCGATCTCGAGCTGCGGCAGGGCGAGGTGCTCGGGCTCGTCGGGGACAACGGCGCCGGTAAGACCACGCTCGTCAAGATCCTCAGCGGCTTCCACGGGCGGGACGGCGGCGACATCCTCATCGAGGGAGAGAACGTGCGCTTCCCGACGGTCGAGGCCGCCCGAGCGGGCGGAGTGGAGACGGTCTATCAGGATCTTGCCCTCATTCCTCAGCTTCCCGTCTACCAGAACCTGTTCCTCGGCCACGAGCTGACGAAGCTCGGCCCCCTGCGCATCCTCGACAAGCGTGAGATGCGCAAGCTCGCGCGCCAGTACCTCGACGAAATCAACGTGCGCGTCCCGAGCGTTGACGCCGACACCGAGCTGCTCTCCGGGGGTCAACGGCAGGCGATCGCGGTCGCGCGGGCCGTGCGCTCGGCGAGGAAGATCCTCCTGCTCGACGAGCCGCTCGCAGCCATGGGCGCGCGCGAGTCGCGTCTCATCATCAGCCTCGTCAAGGACCTTGCCGCCAGCGGCCGCGTCTCGATCATCGTGATCGACCACAACTACGCCCACCTCTTCGAGCTGTGCGACCGCATCAACGTCATGCAGGGCGGCCGCGTCACCATCGACAAGCAGGTGCACGAGACGTCGCTCGAGGAGCTCACCGAGCTGATGGTCTCGAGCTACCGCCGTCAGATCGAGGAGGTGTCGAACGCCGGCGCCTGAACCTGGCCCGCGCCGGGGTCGATGAGGTACTCGGACACCTCGAGATCCGGCGCGCGTTACCCGAGGAGCCAGGAGATGTGCAGGCCGGCCGCCGACGCGACGCCGTGAACGAGCGCGGATACGCGATCGGGGTCGACTTCGGCACTGAGTCCGGCCGCGTGCTCCTGCTCGCGCTCGACGGCGCCAAGGAGGTCGCGGTCGAGGTTGTGCCCTACGAGAGCGCGGTGATCGACCGCGAACTGCCCGGCAGCGACGAGCGGCTCGGACACGACTGGGCGCTCCAGGACCCGGCCGACTGGATGGCCGTGCTCGAGCGAGGCATCCCGGCCGTGCTCGAGTCCGCGGGTGTCGACGGCGCGGAGGTCGTCGGGATCGGCATCGACGTGACCTCGTGCACGGTGCTGCCGGTGAGCGGCGACGGCGAGCCACTGTGCCAGCAGGATCGCTGGCGGGAGCATGCCCACGCCTGGCCAAAGCTGTGGAAGCACCACGCGGCGCAGGACGTGGCCGACCGGCTGACCGAGGTCGCAGCCGAGCGCGAGGAGGAGTTCCTCAGCCGCTACGGCGGGAGGATCTCCTCGGAGTGGTACTTCCCCAAGCTCATTGAGCTCTGGGAGGAGGACCGCGAGGTCTATGACGCCGCCGAGGTCTTCCTTGAGGCGACGGACTGGATCGTCTGGCAGCTGACCGGCCGCAAGTGCCTCCAGCTCTGCACCGCCGGCTACAAGGCGCTCTACACCCCCGAGCACGGCGGCCTGCCGTCGGCCGAGTACTTCGAGGCGGCCTACCCGGGCTTCTCCGAGCCCCAGGCGAAGCTCGGCGACAGATTCGTCGAGCTCGGCACCCGGGCCGGCACGGTCGTGCCCGAGCTGGCTTCGCGCCTGCGCCTCGGCGAGGACGTGGCCGTCGCCGTGGGCAACGTCGACTCGTTCGTCTCGGTGCCGGGCGCAGGGGTGCGCGAGACCGGCGTCTTCGTCACCGTCGTCGGGACCTCGATCTGCGACATGGTTCTCCACGACGAGGAGATCCGCGTCCCCGGCATCACGGGTGTCGTGCGCGACGGGATCCTTCCCGGCCTCTACGGCTACGAGGCCGGTCAGGTCGCGGTGGGGGACATGCTCGCGTGGCTCGTGCGCCGGCTGCTCGGGAACGGCCGCTCGTTCGAGGAGCTGGAGAGCGCGGCGGCGGACCTTGCGCCCGGATCGACGGGTCTGCTCGCCTTCGACTGGTGGAACGGCAACCGGTCGATTCTGGCCGATGCCGATCTGACCGGCGTCATCTTCGGGCTGACCCTGCAGACCAAGGCCGAGGAGATCTACCGGGCGCTGCTGGAGTCGATCGCCTTCGGCAACCGCCGGATCGTGGAGAACTTCGTCGAGGGCGGCCTGCCGATCAACGAGATCGTGGCCTGTGGCGGGATTTCGGTGCGCAGCCCGCTGACCATGCAGCTCTTCGCCGACACGAGCGGCCTGCGCGTCCGCGTCCCCGACTCAGAGGAGATTCCGGCCCGCGGTTCGGCGCTGTTCGGGGGCGTGGCCGGCGGCTACTACGAGGACATCTACAGCGCGATCGATGCGGCCCGCCCCGGCGAGGTCCGCGTCTACGAGCCCGTCTCGGCCGCCAAGGCCGTCTACGACCGGGTCTACGGCGTCTATCGCGAGCTCTACGGCCTCCTCGGCTCCGAGCGCGCGGAGCTCATGCACGAGTTGAAGCAGATCGCGATGAGCGAGAGGAGCTGAGCGTGGAGAGGAAGCCCAGGATCGGTCTGCTGGGAATCATGCAGGAGCTCTACGACGACATGCTGCCGGGGATCACCGACCGGCAGGCAAGCTACGCCACCGAGGTGGCGCGTGCGCTCGCGCCCACCGCCGAGGTCGTGTTCACCCGCCCCGCGCGCAACCGCGAGGACATCGAGGCGATCATGCGGGCTCTGCACGAGGAGCGCGTCGATGGGATCGTCATCGTGATGCTGACCTACGGGCCGGCGATGCGCTCGGTTCGTGCTCTGCTCGACTGCCGGCTGCCGCTCCTGCTGGCCAACATCCAGCCCGACCGGGCGGTGAGTGCCGAGTGGGACATGGCGGATCTCACCTACAACCAGGGGATCCACGGCGCCCAAGATCAGAGCAACGCGCTCATGCGCAGCGGCGTTCCCTTTTCGGTCATCACCGGCGACTGGCGCTCGGATGCCTTCCGGCACGCCTTCGGGGACTGGGCGCGGGCCGCCAAGGCGGTGAGCACGCTGCGCGAGACGCGGATCGCCCTCCTCGGCTATCCCATGAACGGGATGGGCGACATCCTCTACGAGCCCCCGGCTCTCATGCGCTGCCTCGGCCCGATCGTGGTCAGCGAGGACCTCGGGTCCCTCGTGCGGCGGATCGAGGCGGTCGGCGACGACGAGGTGCAGAGCACCCTGGCCCGCCATGCCGAGCTGTTCGAGGTGGCCGGCAACCTCCCGCGCGAGAACCACGCCTACGCCGCGCGGATGGAGGTGGCGCTGCGGTCGATGCTGGCGGACGGCGGCTACGGCGGCTTCTCCTTCCACTTCGACTCGATCGGCGGCGACGGCCGCTTCCGCCAGCTCCCCCTGCTCGCCGCCTCGAACATCATGGCCGACGGCTACGGCTTCGCCGCCGAGGGCGACACGAGCACCGGCACGCTCATGTGCGCCGCGCAGGCGCTCATCGGCGAGACCCACTTCAGTGAGATGTACGCCATGGACTGGGAGCTCGACTCGGTGCTCATCAGCCACATGGGCGAGGGCAACTGGCGCGTCGCGCGCCGCGACCGTCCCGTCCGGCTCATCGACCGGCCCCTCGGCATCGGCCGGCTCGACAACCCGCCGACGCTCGTCTTCTCGGCCGAGCCGGGCCCGGCCACAACGGCGGCGCTCGTGCCCGTCCGGGGCGAGCACTTCCGCCTTCTCCTCGGGCGCGGCGAGGTGCTCGATACGCCCGAGTTGCCGAAGGTCGAGATGCACTACTTCCATTTCCGCCCCCATGGGGGTATGGAGCCGTTCATGGACGCATGGCTGCGCAACGGTGGCCCGCACCACTTCGTGACCAACCTCGGCGACCACACCCGGCGCTGGCGGAGGCTGGCCGAGCAACTCGACCTCGAGCTCGTCGAGCTGTGAACGCGGTTTCTTCATCGCCCGAGCTCGACGCGCTGCGCGGCGCCGTCCTCGAGGCCAACCTGGACCTGCCCCGGCACGGGCTGGTCAAGCTGACCTCGGGGAACGTCAGCGCGATCGATCGCTCGCGAGGACTGATGGCGATCAAGCCGAGTGGCGTGCGCTACGAGGAGATGCGCGCGCAGGACATCGTCGTCCTCGACCTCGACGGCGCCGTCGTGGCCGGTAACCACCGGCCCTCGACCGACACGCCGACCCATCTGTACCTCTATCGGGCCTTCGAGTCGATCGGGGGGATCGTCCACACCCACTCCACCTGGGCCACGGCGTGGGCCCAGGCCCAGCGCGAGATCCCCCTGCTCGGCACGACGCACGCCGACTTCTCCCCCCATGCCGTGCCCGTGACCCGGCAGCTCACGCCGGACGAGGTGGACGCGGGCTACGAGGAGGCGACCGGCGTCGCCCTCGCCGAAGCGGTGGGGGACCGCGGTCCCGAGCAGGTCCCCGCCGTGCTCGTCCGCGGCCACGCGCCCTTCGTGTGGGGGGCGAGCGCCGCCGCCGCGGTCACCAACGCGGTCTCGCTCGAGGAGGTCGCCCGCGTCGCCCTGCTGACCACCGTGCTCGACCCCGAGGCGCCGGCGTTGGCCGAGCACGTGCGCGACAAGCACTTCCTGCGCAAGCACGGGCCCGACGCCTACTACGGCCAGGGCTAGGCGTCCTGCGGGCTCGCCTCGTGCCCAACCGGCGGGTCACGGATCCAGGCGCGTCAGGTCGCGAGGAAGCCTCTGCGGGACGTGGATGACCTTTCGTCCCTGTACGGGAAGCTCGGTCATCCACGTCCCTCACGAGCAGCGCGGGTTGCCCATGATCGGGCTGACGAAGGCGCCGAGGCTCGCCGGGGTGACGGCGCCGTACTGCGCGTCGCCGCCGAACCGCTCCCCGCTCTTCACGTTGCCGAACTCCCATGTGCACCCGAGTGAGCTGGAGCCGAGCGTCCAGTAGGGGTAGAAGTGGCCAGGCCCGACCGGCGGAACGACGCAGCCGGTGCCCGTGGCGACGTTGCAGTCCTTCTCGGTTCCGGACAGGTCGGTCTCGAACTGGATCTTCGGGTACGGGCTCCCGCCGCTCGTCGGCTGAGCCTGCAGGAAGGCGGCCGGGAACCGCCCTGCCGCGGCCGAGGTCGGCCAGTCGGCGCGGTAGGAGGGGCCGTCGTAGTCGAGATCGCCGATGGCGTCGGAGAACACGTCACAGCCGGTGAGAAGGTCGGGTGGGGCGGTGCCCCCGTGCGTGTCCCCGGCTGGGTAGCACGGCGAGTCGTCGGGTTCGAGCAGCGGGTTCTCGCCGCCCGCCTCGTACGGTCCATGGCACCGCGTCCAGGCCGTGTCGGAGAACGCGTAGGTCAGCTCGGTGGTCGGGTCGCTCAGGCTCGTGCACGGCTCGTAGTGGCCGATTTCGAACTCGGTGTCGACGTTGTAGGGCCCGACGCCCCAGGGCAGGATGTTCTCGGCCTTCGCGCTCGAGTACTCGGGCTGGAAGTTGAACGGGGTGCCCTCACACGTCGTGGGGTTCGTGGTCATGAAGCCGTTGTCGGCGGAGGCGATCATGAAGCCGGAGCGGCCCGTGGTGAGATCGCGCTCGCTCACCTCGAGAGCGTGCTCACCCCCGGGTAGGGGCGCGTTGAACATTCGGATGACGACCTCGTCCCCCGGGTTCATGAGCAGCGTGTGGCCGTTCGGGGTGATCGTCTCCAGGTCGGACAGCTGGGGGCTGGGCGGCCCCGTCGGGGCGCCGTTGTCCTGGATCCAGCCGAAGTTGACCGGCTCGGTGCAGTTGTTGTTGCAGGCGCCCGTGACGTCGCATTCGAGACTGTCGATGGTGAGCGCCGAGCACCAATGGGTGTTGTCGCAGCTGATGTTGTCCGAGAAGGGAGCCGCTCCCGGGGGATAGAACTGCAGCTCGACGAAGGCGGCGCCGCCGCCCGGACTCGTGGCGCTCGGCGCGTTGGCGTCGGACACGGGGCGACACGCCTTCTGCGGGAAGGAGTTCGGGTCGCAGACGTTCATCGAGAACCACGGAGCGATCGTGAGCTCGAAGTAATGGGTGATGTCGCTGCCAGGCCTGGCCACGGTGGGCGTCGCCGCCGGATCCGATCCGAGTCGTTCGGTGAACGTGACGTCCGAGCTCGAGCCGGGCGCTGAGGAGATGAAGCGGATGGCCGGCTCGTCGTGGCCGATGTACCACCCGTTGTCGTAGAAGCGGGTGTCGCGGACGCCGTGGATGTCGGCGCACGCGGCCGTGGTGCGCAGCTGCTCCTGCGTGTGGGAGAACCCGTTGCAGTCGATCTGACCGACCGGACGGGGAGCGACGCCTGCCTGGGCGGCAGCGGGAACGAGAGCGAACGCGCCCAGCACCGCCAGCCGCACCAGCCACGTACTGCGGATCATGGCTCCCTCCCATCGCTCGGGGTTCGAGGAGCCGATCCTCCTACCTCGCCCCGCTGCTGTCAACGCGCGCCCCGGGCCGTGCTACCAGCGGTCGTGCACGTGCTCGCGGATGAAGCGGTCGTACACCTCGCGCACACCGTCGCGCTGGGCCGCCGTCGGCGGTGGGCTGTCCGCGGCCGCGGCGTTCGCCTCGGCCTGCTGCGCGTTGCGCGCACCCGGGATGACCGTGCTCACGCCGGGTTGGTCGATGATCCAGCGCAGGGCGAACTGGGCGAGCGGCCGGTCGCCGTCGAGCAGCTCCTTGAGGGCGTCGACGGCCTCGAGGCCGACGTCGAAGGGCACGCCCGAGAAGGTCTCGCCGACGTCGAACGACTCGCCGTGACGGTTGTACGAGCGGTGGTCGGAGGCGTCGAAGGTCGTGTCCCGGTCGTACTTGCCGGAGAGGAGTCCCGAGGCGAGGGGGACCCGGGCGATGATGCCGACGCCGGCCTTCCGCGCCGCGGGAAGAACCTCCTCGA
The DNA here is from genome assembly GCA_963795525.1 of uncultured Solirubrobacterales bacterium. GTDB lineage: Bacteria > Actinomycetota > Thermoleophilia > Solirubrobacterales > Solirubrobacteraceae > Palsa-465. The sequence goes on along the minus strand of CAWCIA010000002.1, from coordinate 627,949 downwards.
GGGGCTTGAGCCGAAACGGGTTGAGGATGATCTGCACCGTGGCCACGCCCGGCCGATCGATCGCGCGCAGCGCCTGTGCGCACGTCTCCACGGACACCCCGTAGGCGCGCATCCGTCCCTGGCGCACCATGTCGTCGAGAGCGTCGAACACGGCGCGGTCCTCGAAGACCTCGTCGGGCGGGCAGTGGAGCTGCACGAGGTCGAGCGTCTCCATCCCGAGGTTCTCGCGCGAGCGGTCGTTCCAAGCGAGGAAGTTCGCCGCGCTGTAGTTGATCAGCGACTGAGCCACCCGCCGGCCCATCTTCGTGGCCACGAACACCTCGTCGTGCTTGGCCCGGAAGTCGCCGAGGAACTGCTCGCTGCGCCCGTCGCCGTACACGTCGGCGGTGTCATAGAAGGTGATACCGGCCTTGCGCGCGGCCGTCAGCACCGCCTTGGCGTCCTTGGGGTCGACGTCCCCCCAGTCGGCCCCGAGTTGCCAGGTGCCCAGGCCGATGACGCTGACCGGCCGCCCCAGCCGCGGGATCTCACGCTCTTCCATGCGCACGATCCTCCCCGCGGCCGGGCACGATGAATCCGGCGCTACTTAATAAAGAGGATCTCCGAGTACTTAGGCAGCGGCCAGAGATCGTCGGCCACCGTCTTCTCGAGGCGGTCGGCGGCCGCCCGCACGGCTTCCATGGCCGGGACGACCGTGTTGTGCATGTACTCGGCGTGCGCGAGCACGTCGTCGTGCGGCTGGTTGTCCTCGAGGTTGGCCGACTCGAGCGCGCGGATCGCCGTGTCGAACTCGCCGATGAGATCGGCGGTCTCGCCCGCCAGCGATCCGAGCTCGGCTGACATGAGCACGCTCAGATGGCGAGCGGCCGCCGGCAGCAGCATCGTGCGGGCGATCGCCGCCGCCGTCTCCGCCTCGATGTTGAGCTTGGTCACGTACTGCTCGAGGAACACCTCGTAGCGGGACTCGAGCTCGCGCGGTGAAAGCACGCCGTAGTTGTCGAACAGCGTCTCGGTCTGGTCGTTGACCAAGTAGGGGAGCGCATCCGGCGTGGCTCGGAGGTTGAGCAGACCGCGCTGCTCCGCCTCCGCGTGCCACTCGGGCGAGTAGTTGTCGCCGCCGAAGACAACCTGCTTGTTCGCGGCATAGCTGCGCTGGAGGATCCCCGGGAGCGCGGCCTCGAGGCTCTGGCCTGCCTCCAGCGCGTCCTCGAGCTCCTCGGCCAGGTCGTCGACCGCCTCGGCGACGATCGTGTTGAGCACCGTGTTGGGCAGCGAGAGCGACATGCTCGAGCCGAGCGCACGGAACTCGAACTTGTTGCCGGTGAAGGCGAACGGGCTCGTGCGGTTGCGGTCTCCGCCGTGCATGGGCAGTGGCGGCAGCACGGGCGTCCCGAGCCCGAGGAACGACTCCGGGGTCGACTCGCCCGCCTCCCCGCGCTCGATGGCGTCGAACACCTGCACGAGCTGGGCGCCGAGGAAGATCGAGATGATCGCCGGCGGCGCCTCGTTGGCCCCGAGCCGGTGGTCCTGCCCGGGCGAGGCGATCGAGGCCCGCAGGAGCCCCTGGTGCTTGTTCACGGCCTGGATGACCGCGGCACAGAAGAAGAGGAACTGGAGGTTCTCGTGGGGCGTGTCCCCGGGTTCGAGGAGGTTCTCGCCGGTATCGGTGCTCATCGACCAGTTGTTGTGCTTCCCCGACCCGTTGACGCCGGCGAACGGCTTCTCGTGCAGCAGGCAGATGAGGCCGTAGCGGCGGGCCACGTTCTGCATGATCTGCATGGTCAGCTGCTGGTGGTCGGCTCCGACGTTCGAGTTCTCGTACACGGGCGCGAGCTCGTACTGGTTGGGCGCGACCTCGTTGTGACGGGTCTTGACGGGCACACCGAGCTTGGCCAGCTCGCGCTCGGTCTCGAGCATGTAGGCGAGGATGCGCTCGGGAATCGACCCGAAGTAGTGGTCGTCGAGCTCATGGCCCTTGGGCGGCTTGGCGCCGAACAACGTGCGGCCGGTCGTCACCAGGTCGGGGCGCTCGAAGTAGTACTGCTCGTCGATGAGGAAGTACTCCTGCTCTGGCCCGACGGTGGTGAACACCCGCTGGGCGCTCATGGCGCCGAAGAGCTTGAGCGCGCGGATGGCCGACTTGGAGAGGGCGTCCATGGAGCGCAGCAGCGGGATCTTGTGGTCGAGGGCCTCGCCGGTCCAGGAGGCGAAGGCGGTCGGGATGCAGAGCAGCGCGCCGTTGGGGTTCTCGAGGATGAAAGCCGGGCTCGTCGGGTCCCACGCGGTATAGCCGCGAGCTTCGAAGGTGGCGCGGATGCCGCCGGTGGGGAACGAGGACGCGTCCGGTTCGCCCTGGATGAGCTCCTTGCCCGAGAACTCGGCCAGAGCCGTGCCCTCGCCCGTCGGGCCGTAGAAGCTGTCGTGCTTCTCCGCCGTCGAGCCCGTCAGCGGCTGGAACCAGTGCGTGTAGTGGGTGGCGCCCCGTTCCAGCGCCCACTCCTTCATGGCCAGCGCGACCGCGTCGGCGAGCGAGGTGTCGAGCGCCTCGCCGCGGGCCAGCGTTACCTGCAGGCGCCGGAAGACATCCCTGGGCAGGCGCTGGCGCTGGATCGCTGGGCTGAAGACGTTCGCCCCGAAGACCTGGTTGTCGGGACTCGTGAGATCAGGCGCTCCGAGCGCGCCCCCGTTGGGCGCCCACTGCGCGGCAAGGACATTCTGCTGACGAATGCGCGGCATGCGGTGTGTCTTCCTTCCTGAGCTACGCCTTGGCGGCGGAGGCGCGTACGAGAGCATCGGTCTCAGAAGCCCCGAGGCCGGACGAGAAACAGCGTAGGCGATCCACCCCTCCGCGGCACTATCCCTATGGATAAATGCCGCAGGGAGCGAGTTCACCCTAGGTCGAATGCGCCGGGGCGCTTCGCGAGGGCGCGCGGGGCCGGGCCGCGCCAGCCGACGGGCGCGCGTGGGTAATACTGGGCCCGTGCCCTGGAACCCGCTTGCCCCCACCGTGTACGTCCCCGACGAGGGACGCTACGAGACGATGCCCTACCGCCGCTGCGGCCGCAGCGGCCTCAAGCTGCCCGCGATCTCCCTCGGCCTATGGCAGAACTTCGGCGACGACCGACCCTTGGCCGACAGCCGGGCGATCCTCCGGCGCGCCTTCGACCTGGGCATCACGCACTTCGACCTGGCCAACAACTACGGGCCGCCGTATGGCAGCGCGGAGATCAACTTCGGCCGCGTCCTCGACGAGGACCTCCGCTCCTACCGCGACGAGCTCGTCATCTCGACCAAGGCGGGCTACGACATGTGGCCCGGGCCCTACGGGGAATGGGGGTCGCGCAAGTACGTGCTGGCCAGCCTCGAGCAGAGCCTCACGCGCATGCGTCTGAACCACGTCGACATCTTCTACTCGCACCGCTTCGATCCCGAGACGCCGCTCGAGGAGACGATGGGTGCCCTCGACACGGCCGTCCGCCAGGGCAAGGCACGCTACGTGGGGATCTCGTCCTACGGGCCTCAGCGCACCGAGGAGGCGGTGGCCATGCTCCAGCGTCTGGGCACGCCGCTCCTCATCCACCAGCCCTCATACTCGATGCTCAACCGCTGGATCGAGGCCGAGCTTCTCGGTGTCCTCGCGCGCGAGGGCGTGGGCGCGATCGTCTTCTCGCCCCTCGCCCAGGGCCTGCTCACCGGCAAGTATCTGCGCGGGGTTCCCGAGGACTCCCGGGTCCGGCGCGGTAACTACTTCGCCGAAGGTCTCATCACCGACGACACGCTCACGCGCGTGCGTGCACTGAACGAGATCGCGCAGCGACGGGGCCAGAGCCTGGCCCAGATGGCCGTCGCCTGGACCCTGCGCGACCACCGCGTCACCTCGGCCCTGCTCGGGGCGAGCAGCGTCGCGCAGCTCGAGCAGAACGTGGCCGCGCTCCAGACGGCCGATTTCGACCGCGAGGAGCTGGCCGAGATCGACCGCTACGCGATCGACAGCGACATCAACATCTGGGAGGCCTCGAGCCGAGCCTAGGGTTGCGACGTGGTGACGATCTGCCCGTTGTTGTTCACGTAGGACTGCGCGGGCTTGCTCGAGATCGTCACCGTGAACGTCCCGTGGGGGGCGGTTCCGCCGCCCGGCTGAACCGCCTTGGCCTTGCCGGCCAGCCCGGCGGCGACCTGCCAGGCCACGGTATGGGTACCTGCCGTCACCGCGGTGACGGCCCAGGTGAACGTCGCGCTCGCCCCGGGCGCGAGCCGGCCGAGAGCCCACGTGTTGGCGTCGGCGGTGACCGCGCCGCCCAGGCCGCCCGACGTGCAGCTGTAGCCGCTGCGTCCGCGGCACGACCCCGGCGGGCGGTCGACGATCCAGTTCGGCCGCGAGGGGTTGGCCAGGCCGGTGCCGGTGATGTCGCTGGCGAACGAGGCCGAGCTCGTTCCTTCGCCGACCGGCGCCGGATACGCGCAGGTCACGTTGCATACGGTCACGGCGATGTCCGGGATCGGCCTGCTGCCCGCGTTGCGGAGCGTGAGCTTCATCGTCGTGTGCTGCGAGAGCGACTGCGCGCTCGGGAAGCTGGCGGCGGTGATCTGGACGGGGAACGTCGCGCTCGGCTCCGACGCGTCCTGGCGCGGGCCGCCGCCACCGCAGCCCGCGACAAGCGCGCCGACCACGACCGTCGCCATCAAGGTCCTCCTCCGCACGGGGCGCGAACATACCATTCCCGCCCGCGCGCACGCGACGGTACTCGCCCGCGCGCACGCGACGGTTCCCATTTGTGCTCCGGCGGCTCGCTGGCGTAGGCTTCAGGCCCGCTGCCACCGCTCGGTGGTGCGCGAGTCCCGGGAGGATCTGAGGAGAGTTGATTCGAGCAGTCGCCGATCGGACGTTCCTGCCCACCAAGAGCGTGCTCGAAGAGGTGGGCAACATGATGATCCTCACGGGCAAGACGCTCGTCTCGGCCGTTCGCCCGCCCTATCCCTACGGCGGTGAGTTCGCCAGCCAGTTCATGTTCGGGCTGCGCCTGTGCTGGTTCCCGTTGCTCATCTCGACCGTGGCGTTTGGCTACGGCGCTCCGGGACTGCAATCGGCCAACTTCCTCGTCCTCTTCGGGGCGCTGGACCGGGAAGGCGGATTCTTCGTGCTCGCATCCGTGCGCGAGTTCGCCCCCTTCGTCGACGCCATCGTGCTCGCCGGTGTGGCCGGTACAGCCATCACGGCGGACCTCGGCGCCCGGAAGATCCGCGAGGAGCTCGACGCGCTCCAGGTGCTCGGCGTCGACCCGATCAAGAACCTCGTCGTTCCGCGCTTCCTCGCCCTGATGATCCTCACCGGGCTGTTCGACATCTACGCCCTCATCTTCGGCGTGTTCGGCGGCATCCTGGCCACGCTCGTCAACCACGCGCCGCTCGGCCCGTTCTTCTCCACCTTCTTCAACAACGCCTCGACCACCGACCTCTGGGGCTCGGTGGTCAAGACGACGCTGTTCGGCGCCATCATCGCCATCGTCTGCTGTTACAAGGGGATGACCGCCTCAGGCGGGGCCGAGGGGGTGGGGCGGGCTGTCAACCAGGCGGTGGTCATCGCCTTCCTGGGCATCTTCGCCTTCAACTACGCGTTCACGCAGACGCTGCTCGCCACCCACCCCGAGATCACGACGATCGTCCGATGAGCCTGGGGGCGAGGCCATGAACGAGTTCGTGGTGACTCCGAAGGGCTGGGTGGAGTCCTTCGGCGAGCTGGTCAAGTTCACCTGGCGGATGCTCGCCGACATCTTCAGCCTGCGCGTCTTCAAGTTCTTCGGCGAGACGCTCCGGCAGTCGGGCATCCTCATCGTCTCCTCGACGCTCGTCATCTGGGGCCTCGTGTTCATCGTCGGCCTCGAATGCGGCATCGAGGGCGGATACTTCGACCAGTCCAACGGTACGCCCGCCTACGCCGGCGTGTTCGCGGCCTGGTGTGACCTGCGCGAGCTCGTGCCCTACGCCTTTGGGTACATGATGGCCGCCAAGGTGGGCACGGGGCTCGTGGCCGAGATCGGCTCGATGCGCATCTCGGATGAGATCGACGCGCTCGAGGTCATGGGCATCAGCGGCATCCGCTTCCTCTGCGCCACGCGTCTCGTGGCCGCCTGGCTCGTACTGCCCTTCATCTACCTCTGCTCGATCGGCGCCGGCTTCTTCGCCAGCTACCTCGCCGTCGTGCAGCAGCTCGGCCAGGTCTCCTCGGGAGGCTTCTTCCTCATCTTCTGGGAATTCCAGAACCCGCCTGATCTCTTATTCAGCTTGATAAAGGCGATGGCGATGGCCACGGTCATCGTGATCGTCGGCTGCTATTACGGCTACAACGCCAGCGGTGGACCCGTCGGCGTGGGCACAGCCACGGCCAAATCGATGGTGCTCAACCTCGTGGCCGTCCATCTCATCGGCATGCTCGGAACCCAGATCTTCTGGGGCGCCAATCCGAGAGCGCCAATCGGAGGTTGACCATGTCATTTGGGGATTCCGGCAGCGGTGAAGGCCAGTACGGCAGCGAGGGCGCCGGGAACGCCGACGATCTCCAGGAGCGCGCGATGGAGCAGCGCGAGCGGCGGCCCGGCATGCCCGACGGGATCGACCTGCCCGAGCACAGCGAGCCGGGGCAGAACAGCGAATCCGATCCCACGCACGCGCTCCCGGGCCAGGGCAACGTGGGGGGCTCAGGCATGGGCTCAGGCACGGGCGAGCGGGCGGGCGGCGGAGAGGGCGAGCGGTCCTCGCGGGTCTCCGTGGTCGACGAGCAGCCCGAGCGCCCGGCCCCGCCCGAGGGCGCCGACGAGGACGAATACAAGTTCCACACCTACAAGGTCTATCCCTCGGGCCGCCCCGACGCCGTCGAGTTCATCGACACCTACAAGGCGTTCGGACGGGCCAAGATCCTCCGCGGGCTCAACATGGGCCTGCCGGAGGGGATGGTCTCGATGATCCTCGGCCCGTCGGGCACGGGCAAGTCGGTGTGCATCAAGCACATGGTCGGCCTGCTCTATCCCGACCGCGGAGACATCCTCGTGCACGGCCAGTCGGTCCCGAACATGCCCGACGAGGAGCTGTTCGAGATGCGCAAGAAGTTCGGCCTCCTCTTCCAGGACGGCGCGCTCTTCGGCTCCATGAACCTCTATGACAACGTCGCCTTCCCGTTGCGCCAGCACACGGAGAAGGGCGAGGACGAGGTCGAGGACATCGTCAACCGGCGCCTCGAGGAGGTCGGTCTCGCCTCGGCCCGGGACAAGATGCCGAACGAGCTCTCAGGCGGGATGCGCAAGCGGGCTGGCTTCGCCCGGGCGCTCGTGCTCGAGCCTGACATCGTGCTCTTCGACGAGCCGGACTCGGGGCTCGATCCCGTGCGCACGGCGCTCTTGGGCGAGCTCATCCTCGAGATCCACCGCGACATGATGGACGACGCCAAGGCCAAGGAGAAGGAGCACCTTCCGACCTTCGCCGTCATCACGCACGACATCATGAGCGCCCGCCGCGTGGCCGACTACATCAACGTCCTGTGGCGCGGGCGGATCGTCGAGGCCGGCCCGGCCGAGGACATGCTGGGCTCGGAGAACCCGTTCATCCGCCAGTTCCTCGCCGGGGAGTCGCAGGGCCCGCTCTCGATGGACTAGCACACCGTCCCCGGAGAGGGCGGTAGCCTGACCACGGCCATGAGGGTGCGCGAGAGGTTGGAGTCACTCGTGCGGCTGGCGACTCGCCGGCCGTGGCTCACGCTTGCGGCCGTGGTGGCCATCGCGCTCGCCGGCGGCGTCCTCGCCCTCGGCATGCAGCCGAGCACGGGCGCGGACACCTTCGTCAGCCGGGGGTCGGCCACCTACAAGGTCACGGCCGACGACCAGGCGCACTTCGGCGGCGACCCGGTCGTCGTGCTGATCCGCGAGCCGGTCCCCGACCTGGTGCTGACCAAGGAGCTCGCGACCGTCACCAAGCTCGAGGCGTGCCTGGCCGGCCAGACAGTGGTGGCCAACGCCAAGCTGAGCGCCTTCACGCCGGCCCCCGCCGGCTCGCAGCCGCCCTACGGCGGGTGGACCAGTCCGTGCGGCCAGCTCATGCGTCTGGCCCCCGCTCAGGTCGTCTACGGCCCGGGGACGTTCCTCAACCGCTCGGTGGCCGCGGTCAACACCGAGGTCACCACGATCGAGGCCCAGGAGCAGGCGGCGGTGACGAGCGCCCAGCGCAGCGCCTACGCCCTCGCGCTCGGGCAGCATCAATCCCAGAAGCAGGCTCTCAGCGCGGCCACCGCGGCCGGCGAGCTCGAGCAGGAGAACCAGAACAACCGGCTGACCGAGCTCGCCGTCGAGTCGGGCGTGACGAGCTTGCCCAGCATCGACAACCAGGACTTCATCTCCCAGATCGTCTTCGACCCGACGCGCGGGGTGTACCAGCCGAAGGCCCGCTTCGCCTACCTCTTCCCGACGGCCAACTCGGCGCTCATCCAGGTGCGGCTGAAGGCCTCGCTCAGCCCGAGCCAGCAGACGCGCGCCATCGCCCTCATCCGCCGAGCGGTGAAGATGCCGATGTTCGCCTCGATCTACGGGGGCACGTACACGGTGAGCGGGGCACCCGTGGTCCTCGACGATCTCACCGCCCAGCTCACGCACTCGATCACGCTCATGCTCCTCGGCGCGCTGGTCGTGATGGCGCTCATGCTGCTCGTGGTGTTCCGCCCGCCGCAGCCGCCCGCTCGGCATCCAGCCTCGCCTGATCGGGCGGGCGGCGGGTCGTCCCGCTACCTCCGCTTGTTGCCGCTCGTCATCGCGCTCATGGCCGCGGGCATCACCTTCGGCCTCACCTCGCTGCTCGGCTTCACCCTGACCATGGCCTCGATCGCCGTGCTCCCCATCCTCATCGGGCTCGCCGTGGACTACGCGGTGCAGTTCCAGTCCCGCGTGAACGAATCGCGGCAGGACCTCAGCGCGAACGTGGGCGCCCGCGAGGCCGTCGTCCGCGCGGCGCTGGCCGGCGTGCCCACGATCGCGGTCGCGGCGCTGGCCACTGCGACCGGCTTCCTCGTCCTCCTCCTCTCACCGGTACCGATGGTGCGCGGGTTCGCCGTCCTGCTCGTCATCGGGATCGCCGTCGCCCTGGCGTGCGCACTCGTGGCCGGCTCGGCAGCGATGACCTTCGGCGCTCGCGACGGCGGCCGGGTGGGCGCGGCGATGCGAGGCGCGGAGGACATCCTGGCCACGGTGGGGATGGCCGCGGCCGCGGCGGGACGTGGGGCCGGGGCCATCATGGCCGCGCCCCTGCGGCGTCTGCGTCGTCTGCGCCGTCTGCGGCGTGTGCGGCGTGTGCGGCGGGCTTCAGCGGGGCGCCCGCGGGAGGGCTGGCTCGTCCGCGTCCTCGCCTCGCCCTGGCAGATCCTCGCCGTCGGCGCCGTGCTCGCCGTCCTCGGCTGGGTGGCCGACACCCAGACCGCGGTCCAGTCCGACGTGACCAAGCTCGTGCCCTCGGGCATGCCCGCGCTCCGCGACCTGGACCAGCTCGAGCGGGTGACCGGCGTCTCGGGCGAGATCGACGTCGTCGTCCACGCCCGGAACGTCGCCACCCCGCAGACCATCGGCTGGATGATCCGCTACGAGGAGGGCCTGTTCTCTCATTACGGCTACCTCGAGACGCGCGGGTGCGCCCACTCCACCCTGTGCCCAGCGCTCTCATTGCCCGACCTCTTCTCCGCCGGCAGCGAATCGGCTTCGAACGCGGCCGCCGCGCTCACCACCGGCTCGATCAACAGCCTCCTCGCGGCCGTGCCGCCGTACTTCCGCCAGGCGGTCATCACCCCGGATCGGCGCGAGGCCACGCTCGCCTTCGGCATCCGCCTCATGCCGCTCTCGCGCCAGGAGCAGGTCATCGACTACATGCGCTCGCAGCTGCGGCCGCCGCCGGGTGTGAGCGCCGGGCTGGCCGGGCTCCCGGTGCTTGCGGCCCAGGCCGACAATGCGCTCGCCTCCTCGACCCGGCGCCTGCTCACCCTACTGGCGGGCCTCGTGGCCGTCGGCCTGGCCCTGCTGGTCGCGCTCCGCCGGCCTCGGCGCGTCGTCGTGCCGCTCGTGCCCATCGTGCTCGCCACGGGCTGGTCGGCGCTCATCCTCTTCGCCATCGGGATCCCGCTCAACCCGATGTCGGCCACGCTCGGCGCGCTCGTCATCGCCATCTCGACCGAGTTCAGCGTGCTCCTCTCCGAGCGCTACCGGCAGGAGCGGCGGGCCGGCGGCGATCTCGTCCAGGCGCTGCACCGTGTGTACGCGTCGACCGGCATGGCCGTGCTCGCCTCGGGCCTGACCGCAATCGCCGGGTTCGGTGTGCTCGTGCTCTCGAACATCACCATGCTGCGCGACTTCGGGTTCGTCACCGTGATCGACCTGTCCGTCTCGCTGGCGGGCGTCCTGTTGGTGCTGCCCGCGGTGCTTGCGCTCTCGGAGCGTGAAGGGCTCATGGATGGCGTGCTCGGCGCCGTGCGGGGTGGCGTGACGGCCCTACCCCGGCCCCGGCGTCGCGCCCGAACGGCTTGACGGACGAGCCGCCCGAGGAACCGCTCCAGCGGCTCGACCCCGATCGCGCGGCGGGTGCGATACCGGTCGGGCGACGCGAGCAGCCCGACCATGGCCGCACCGCTGCGCCGCAGTTCAACCCGCGCCGCTACCAGTGGATGGCCGGCGGCGTCGGCCTGTTGATCGTGGTTGTCCTCTCGATCATTCAGCTCACATCGCATGGCTCCGGCACGGCGGGTATCCCCGCCGGCAAGGCCATCCGGCCATTCGCGGCCCCGCTCGCCACCTCGACGCTCGTCGGCGACGCCAACCTCCGGCCTGCGTGCTCGGAGGTCCGCCACGATCCGCGCGCGCTCAACGTCTGCCTGCTCCTCAAGCGCGGACCACTCGTCCTCGGCTTCTTCGTCACCGACTCGGGCGCCTGCGAGCGTGCGGTCAGCGCCATGCAGACGGTGTCGTCCTCGAGCGCCGCCCGCGGCGTCCAGTTCGCCGCGGTCGCGGTCCACGGCAGCCGCGGGGCCACGGCGGCGGCCGTGCGCCGGCACGCCTGGACGATTCCCGTGGCCTACGACCGTGACGGGGCCGTGGGCGAGAGCTACGGCGTCGAGGTCTGTCCGCTGCTCGAACTCGTCCGCCCCGACGGAATCGTGGCCGACCGGCTGATCGGCAAGCGGTGGGGCAGCGCGCCCGCGCTCGCGGGCGAGGTGCGCCGGGTTCTCACGCCATGACCGAGGACGCCGAATCCACGCTCGGCCTGATCGAGCCCCGGGTGGCAGCCGAGTTCCCCGGCCTCGAGCTCCGCTGGACCGCGGTCGCGGCCCGCACCGCCCCGAGCACGCCCGCGGTCCGGCAACGCCTGCGCACGCTGTCGGACCGCTACCGCGGCGCCCGGGTCGTGGCCATGCGGACACAACCCATCGCGCACGCCTACCGCGCCTTCTACCGCCAGACCGGCCTCGACCCCGACGTGACCCGGATTCCCAGCGAGCAGGCGGCGCTGAACCGCCTGCTCGATGGGGGCTTCCTCTCCCGCGACCTGCTCAGCGACGCCCTCCTCATCGCCGTGGTCGAGACCGGCGTGCCCGTGTGGGCGCTCGACGCGGCCCAGGTCGACACCGTGACGCTCGCCGTCCGCACCGCGCGGGAGGGGGAGCGGACCGCCGGGCGCGAGGGCGTTCCCGTGGCGGCGGGCCGGCTCGTCGTGGCCGATGCCGCTTCCGTGCACGGGCTGCTCTTCGGAGCGCTCGCCCGAGTCCACGCGCCCGGACCGCGGACGCGCGAGCTCGTGCTCTTCTCGGTCGGGGTCGACGGCGTCCCCTCGATCTATCTGGAGGAGGCCCTGTGGCTCGCCGGGACCTGCATACAGCGGATGGATCCGGGGTAAGCGACCCGCCAGCGGTGATAATCTCGCCCAGGCCATCAAGGAGGTGGTCGTGGAACTGCTGGACCGCAAATGCCCTGCTTCCCCGGCCCTGGGGACCGTTCCCGAGGCCCGCACCGGTGAGGACGCCGAGCTCGCCGCGCGACGCTCGTTGCGCGCGCAGATCGTCAAGCTCGAGCGCGAGCTGGCCGACGCCTTCCTGACCGCGTTTGCTCTGGGGGGTCTCGAACCCGTGCCGGTCACGGCCTCCCACCAGGCCCGGCTGCTCGATCTCGGCGAGCTCGAGCTCGTGCGCGATGAGCTCGCCACGCGCCTGCACGCTGCCCGAGCCGCCATCACGCGCGCGGGGGAGCGTCAGGAGCAGGCGCGCGTCCGCCTCGAGCGCATGCTCCTCGAACCCGGAAAGCACCGCTTCGCCCGCCTCGAACGGGCTGAGCTGGGAGAGCCGGGGTGCGGCGCCTGGCAGGTCCGGCCCCGTCTCGGCCTGATCGGCATGCTGATGGGCTGGTGGCAGGTCAAGCTGTCCTCGGGCTGTCCGTTACCCGGGGGCCGCGGACGCCCGTCCGCGGCCCGTCGGCATCGATGATCCCCGGGGCTGAGCCGTGCGTCAGGTGATGCGCACGGGCCTCGGCGCCGCGCTCGTCGTCCTCATCATGTTCATTGGGAGCCTCGTGCTCTGGGTGGGCACCCCTCTGCTCTGGCTGTGGGTCGGCTCGCAGGTCCAGGGCGCGACGACCTCGCTCGGCGCCGCCCTCGGGTCCGCGCTCATCGGGGTGATCATCTCCGTCGCGCTCATCGCCGGCCTGCTCGGGAAGCTGAGCAACACGTATCGGGCGAATCAGCTCGCCCGCGGCCAGGAGGACCCCGGCCATGTCGTCCTGGAGGGCGTGCTCGTGGTCAGCGCCGGGCTGGCGCTCGCCGTCTTCGCCGTCTGGTTCCTGCTCTTCGCCGGCGCCAGCCCGGTCCCGCTCGGCATTCAGCTCTGACGGGCTCCTGGGAGCGTGGGCCGCGGGTGGTGGGCCGCGGGTGGTGGGCCTCGGGTGGTGGGCCTCGGGTGGCTGGAGGGCGGGGCGGCTATCGAGCCCGGGGTGGCGGCCCCTCGAGCCCGGGGTGGCGGCCCCGCGCCCCAGAGCGCGGGACCGCCTCCGCCCAGCTACGCCTCGACGAGCACGAACTCGCGCTCGCGCGTCGCGCACGTCTCGAGCTGGGCGGCCAGAAGCTTGCGCTGGCGCTCGGTCAGCGCGCCCACCGGCTTCGTCTCGTTGATCCGGTTCTTCCAGAGGAACTTCCGGCACTTGCTCGTGCCCCATCGGCGCTGACTCATCAGCAGATCCCACACCGCCCAACTGCTGGCGTGCGCGGGTACGTCGAGCAGCACATCGGCGACGGTGACCTCCCCGTCCGCGATCCGCCGTTTCAGCTCGGCCCGTGCGAGCCGGATCTCATTGGCTCGCTCGAGCGCGCGCAGCCGTTGTGGATCGGCGGGCACGGGTGCGGCTTGCGTCGTGTAGCGGTCCGACATTAGGTGATCTCTCTCCCTGACTTCTGCCCGCTCCGACGGCGGGCGTCGTTGACCACGACCCCTCCAACCACGCGCCCCATGGTGGTCGGTCGGAGGTCCTCTCGAGTTTTTGTCTCAGCCCACGGCTCTAGTCCAGCGCTTGAGAGCCGCTGACTCCAGTCCCAGTGATGGTGCCCCTGCGTGGTGATCGTCCTCTCCGGCGACTCCACGCGGCCCGGTTGCGACGAGGGAGAAACCTAGCGGGCTAGGTCTGTTCACAGCAACGTCACAGGAGCCAGAGATGCGCTCAGAGCGCCTTTTTTTTCTCGCAACCTTTTTGTGCGGGAATGGACAAACTGGACGTGCGGATGTGTGGGCGCAGAGCGTCCAGAATCGTGGCGCCGGGGCAGTGACCCGATCGAGCTACGCGTTCGTCGGAAGCGGGCCGTGCTCGGCCTCGAAGGCCTGCTTGACCGTGGCGAAGGTGTCGAGCGCCCGATCCAGCGTGGCGTGATCATGCGTGGCCATGACGCTCGTGCGCAGGAGCGCACCGGCCGGAGGCACGGCTGGGTGGATGGCCACGTTGACGAACACACCGGCCTCGTAGAGCGCCTTCCACAGGAAGACGGCCTTCCAGTCGTCGCCCACGAGAACCGGGACGACCGGCGTCACGAGCTCGTTGCCGGCGGCCAGACGGGTCGGCTCGACGACGGCGAAACCGAGATCGGTGAACCCCTTGTGGAGGTATCGGGCGTTCTCGAGCACCCGCGCGAAGAGCTCGCGGCCCTCGTCCGAGCGGCAAATGCGCACGGCCGCGAGCGCCGCGCCGACTGCCGCCGGGACACCCGAGGCGGTGAACATGAAGGGGCGTGACTGGATGCGCAGGAACTCGATCACGTCGGCCGGACCGGCGATCACCCCGCCGCAGGAGGCGAGCGACTTCGAGAAGGTCGCCATGCGCAGGTCGACGCTGTCCTCGACGCCGAGGGCCTCGGAGGCACCCGCGCCGCGCGCGCCGAGCACCCCCAGGGCGTGGGCCTCGTCGACCATGAGCCGTGCGCCGAAACGGCGGCAGAGCTCGACGATCTCGGGGAGGGGGGCGACATCGCCCTCCATCGAGAAGACGCCATCGACGACCACGAGGATGCCGCCGCCGTCCTGCTGGGCCTTGGCGAGCTGGTTCTCGAGGCGGTCGAGGCGGTTGTGGCGGAAGGCCCGCAGCTTCGCCCGGGAGAGGATGCAGCCGTCGAGGATCGAGGCGTGGTCCCCCGAGTCCGCGATGACCGTGTCTCCGGGGGCGAGGATCGTCCCGAGTGCGCCGAGGTTGGCCTGGTGGCCCGTGGTGAACACGAGGGCCGACTCCGTGCCCATCCAGTCGGCCAGCTCGCTCTCGAGCTCGAGGTGGAGGTCGATCGTGCCGTTGAGAAAGCGCGAGCCGGTCAGCCCGGTGCCGTACCGGTTCAGGGCGTCCAGCGCCCCCTGCTTGACCCGCTCGTCACCCGTGAGGCCGAGGTAGTTGTTCGAGCCGAGCATGATCCGCGCCTTGCCCTCCATCTCCACGACCGGGAGCGTCGGGCCCTCGAGCACGCGGAAGTAGGGAAGGGCATCGATCTCGCGAGCGACTTTGAGCTGTTCCAGGCGCTCATGCTGGCGAGCCTTGGCGAAGACGTCGATCGAGGTCGGCATTCGGATTCCTCCTGAAGCGCCCGCTGTCCGGCGCGTTGACCGGGGCCGTGGGAAGGAGCGCTCCTCATGTGGCCGCGGCGGAGCTATCGTAACGGTCGCCACAGGCGGACCGCGAGCAGACGACCGAGATCGCTGTCACCATGTGGCCCCGATGACTGACGACCTCGACGCACTCGCCACCTCGCAGGACCCGGCCGTCGAGCCTGACGAAATCGTGGCCGAGGCTTCCGATCCGGCGCTCGACGCGATGCTCGAGCCGGTGGTGGACGGCGTGGCCGAGCCGGTGATCGACGCGGTCCCCGTCCTCGCCGAGGCGCGCACGCTCGAGCTCCCCTACACCTCGCTGCCCGCGGTCCAAGCCGCGGCCGTGGCGGCCACGAGCTTCGTGGCCGGAGCGGCGACGCTCGCCCTCGTCAAGCGCCACAGCGCCAAGAAGGTCGCCAAGTCCCGCGCCACGCGGCGCGCGGTCGACATGCTGCCGATCGTCGGCAGCCGGACGTTCCTCGTCGACGTCCACCTGCTCGCCAAGCCCGGCGAGTGACGCCCACCGCGCGAGCGGTTGCGGCCGTCTCGGCCACCGATCAGGTCGAGGTTCGCGTCGAGGTCACGCCGCGCTGGTGCTACTCGCTGCCCACGCGCCTCGGCAGGGACGGGCTCACCCGGCGGCGCGGGCGTGTGCTCGAGCGCCTGCTCCATCTCGAGGGCGAGCCGGTCGTCGTCCGGGTCGCCCAGACGGCTCCCGAGCGCGTCCTCTTCGGAGCCTGGGCGGGATCGCGCGCCGGCGCGGAATGGGGCATCGAGCGCATGCGTCACGCGCTCGGGGTCGACCACGACCTCCGCGCCTTCCATGAGCGCTTCCGCTTCGACCCCCTGATCGGCCCCGCGGCGCGACGCCACCCGGCGCTGCGCGTCGTCGGCCGCCCCGTCCCCTTCGAGGCGCTGGCCTGGGCGATCTGCGAGCAGCTCATCGAGTATGAGCGCGCCGCCACCATCGAGCGCCGGCTGATCGCCCGGATCGGGCGCCGCTGTGCGCGCACCGGCCTGCGCGATGCCCCGAGTCCCGAGATCGTGGCCGCGCAGGCGCCGGCGCTGCTCGCCTCGCTCGACCTCTCCCCGGGTCGCGCCCTCACGCTCATCGCCGCAGCCCGTGAGGTCGCCCGGGGCCGGGTCGACCTCGGCGGACGCGCCCGAGACAAGCTGGCGGCGGCTGCGCACGCTTCGGGGGATCGGAACCTGGACCGTGCAGATGCTCGCTCTTCACGGCCAGGGCCGCCTCGACCAGATCCCGGCCGGGGACGTCGGCTACCTCAAGTTCGTCGGCCGTCGCCTGTACGGCCATCCCTACGCGCGCGCGACCGAGGACGAGGTGCAGGAGTTCTTCGCCCCCTACGCGCCGTGGTCCGGGCTCGCCGGCGCCTACGCGCTCCACGGGAGCGCGAGCGGCGCGGCGGCCCGGATGGCGTCCTAGTCGGGCCGAGAGTTTCGCGCAGCGAAACTCTTAAGCCCATGAGCTTTAGCTCATGGGCCAACCCCGGCCAGAAAGTCGTTACTCGAGGCCTGGACGATCGCGTCCGGATTCACGATCAGGTGCTGCGCCAGCATCCACTGCCCGAAGGCGTTCCACTGGGTCGGGTCCTGCCAGCCCCACCGCTCGTACGGGTTGGCCGGGAAGAAGGCCGGGAGCGTCGCCTTGACCGCGGCGAGCTGGAAGCCCGGGGCGAGCCCGGGATTGGCGGCGAGCAGGCTGTTCACCGCCGCCTGCGGGTCGCGGCGGACCGACTCGTAGCCCCGGGCCAGCGCCTGGACGAAGCGACGGATCTCGTCGGCCTTCTTGACGATCGTGCTCTGACGCGCCACGAGCACGAGCTCGTCGTAAGCCGGGACGCCGGCCTGGTCGACCGGTATGACGTTGGGATGCTTGTGGAGCTGGCGGAGCTGGATCGCCTCGTAGTTCCAGTAGGCCCCGATCGTGGCGTCGACCCGTCCGGAGAGCATGGCCGGGACCAGGTTGTCGCCGACGTCGATCTCCTTGACCGAGCTCGCGGGCACGCCGGCGTGGCTGAGGATCGTCTCGAGATAGGCGTGCTGGTAGGGGATGCCCGCGTCCCCGACCTTCTTGCCCTTCAGCTGGGCCGGGCTCCTGATGTGCTTGGAGCCGATCGAGACGATCGAGGTCAGCGGCCGCTGGACGATGGCGGCGATGGAGATCAGAGGGAGGTTCTGGTTGCGCGCCAGCAGGACCTCCGGCTCGTAGGAGATCGCGAGGTCGATCTTGCCCGCGGCCAGGAGCTTGAGCGGGAGCGAGGGGTCCGACGGAGTCTGCACGTTGACGTGGAGGCCGACGTCCGCGAAGTCGCCCTCGGCCAGAGCCCGGTAGAGGCCGACGTGATCGGCGTTGGGGAACCAGTCGAGCATCAGGCTGAGCGTCTGGTCGTGGCTGGCCGACGGCTGGATGGCGTTCGACTTCTCACCGCAGGCGGCCAGGGCCAGCACGGCCAGGACGGCGCCCACGGCCAGGGTCAACTTCGATCTCATACGGTGCTGTCTCCTAGCGATTGGTAGGCCCACGGCAACGCGAGCCGCTCAGCCAGGCTGAGCAATCCGAACAGGGCGATGGCGAACGCGGCCAGGATGGTCACCGCCGCCCACATGCGCGCAGTGAGCAGCTGGGCCAGCGCCTCCTGGAAGACGTATCCGAGCCCCGAGCTCGACCCGGCCTGCTCGGCCAGCACGGCGGCGATGGGGGCCACGACGACGGCGATCTTCGTGCCCGTGAACAAGCCCGGAAGCGCGGCCGGCAGCTCCACGTAGCGGAAGGTCTGCACCCGCGAGGCGTCGAGCGTGCGCATGAGCTTGATGAGGTCGCGGTCGACCGCGCCGAGGCCCGACAGTGTCGTCACGACGATCGAGAAGAAGGACACGATGGCGATGACGATGAGCTTGTCGAGCAGGCCGAAGCCGAGCCAGAGGACGAGCACGGGGGCGAGGAGGACGACCGGGACGGCCTGCGAGGCGATGACGAGCGGGTAGATCGACGGGCGCAGGGTCCGCTGCCCGAAGTGCAGAGCGATGGCGAAGGCCAGGCCGACGGCCGCGGCGAGCGCGATCCCAAGCAGGATCTCCTCGGCGGTGACGAGGAAGTTGCTCCACAGCAGCGAGCGGTCGTCGTAGAGGGCGCTGGCGATGGCGTGGGGTGGGGGCAGGATGAGCGGGTCCGCGCCCCCGAGGTCGACGAACAGCTCCCAGGCGCCGAGCAGCAGCCCGAGCACGAGCAGCGAGCCCCAGATCGCGCGGCTCCTCATGCGCTCGCCCCCATGGCCACCAGCACCTGCTCGCGCAGCTCGACGACCGCCGGATCGGTGCGCCGGCGGGGCCGCGCCAGCGTGACCTCGAACTCCGCCACCGCCCGTCCCGGCCGGGGCGACATGACGACGACGCGATCGCCGAGCACGACCGCCTCCTCGACGTCGTGGGTGACGAGCACGACCGTGCGCGGCTCGGTCTCGAGCACGTGGCCGAGCCACCCCTGCATCTCCTGGCGGGTGAGCGCGTCGAGCGCGGCAAAGGGCTCGTCGAGCGCGAGCACCGGCTTGCCCGCCAGCAGCGAGCGCAGGAAGGAGACGCGCTGGCGCATCCCGCCCGACAGCTCGGCCGGGCGAGCGTGCTCGAACCCTCCGAGCCCGAACCGCTCGAGCCACGGCGCCGCCTGCTCGCGCGCCCGTCCGGCCGGAACGCCGCGCAGGCGCAGGGCGAGGGCGGCGTTGTCGATGGCACTGCGCCACGGCAACAAGAGGTCGCGCTGGGCCATGAATGCCGCCGGCGCGCTCTCACATCGGCCGCTGTCGGGCTTCTGCAGGCCACAGATGAGCTCGAGCAGGGTCGTCTTGCCGCAGCCGCTCGGGCCGACGACGGTGACGATCTCGTCCGATCCGGCGTGCAGCGACATGCCGTCCAGCGCGGCGACGGTTCGCTTTCGGGCGGTAAAGACGCGCGTGACGCCCTCCACCGTGACGCCCTGTGAACCGTCCAGATGGCTGAACGTCCGGGCGGTCTGAAGCATCGGTCCTGTGCTCCCTTCGCGGGCATTACCCCACAGGTTCAAAGGGTCAGCGCCGGTCGCGGAAAACACGGGGGCGCTATCTCAGCCGGCCTACCGCCAGCCCCCCTGGTTGTCACTCCTGGCTTTGCATGCTACCCGCTGTCCGTGCGCTACCGTGCCAGCGGTGGGGAGCATGAGGCGGCTGGCCGCTCTGGGCGCGGCGATGATCCTGGTGCTGGCGCCGGCCGCCGCTGCGCATCCGTCCGGGTCGGGGGCGCCGGCCCACCGGGCGAGCACGTTGAGCCTGCGGCCCCGCATCGGACACGCCATGGGCCTGATGGCGCCCGTGACCCGCCCCGAGACGGCGGTGACCCCGCGCGAGCCCGCCGTCTTCCACGGCGGCACGGTCATGCGCGACGTCCGCATCCACACCGTCTTCTGGGCGCCCTCGGGCTACGCCTTCAGTGGCTCCCCGGGCGCGGGGGCGCTCGGATACGAGCCGCTCATGCAGCGCTTCCTCACCGACGCCGCGCACGATTCGGGCGCCACCGGAAACGTCTTCTCGGTGCTCGGGCAGTACGGCGACACGAGCGGGCCCGGCGGCTACGCCCTCTCCTACAACGCCGCCGCGGATGCGATCGACGATACGACGCCGTATCCGACTGCAGCCCATCAGTGCGCCTCCCCGGCCGGGGTGGCCACATGCGTCACCGACCTCGAGGTCGAACAGGAGCTCGACCGGGTCATCGCCGTCCGCGATCCGGCCGGCCGGGGGCTGCACGACCTGTGGCTGATCTTCCTCCCCGCCAACGTCGACGAGTGCATCTCGCCCGGGTCGTGCGGCACGAGCGCGTTCGCCGGCTACCACTCGCTCTTCGACCTCGGCCGCGGCGAGACGATCTACGCCGTCGTCGTCGACCCGATCATCGAGGGGGTCACTCCCTCGGGCATGGACCCGCAGGGCAACCCCGACGCCGAGAGCGCCATCGACGTCGCCGCCCACGAGACGGTCGAGGCGGCCACGGACCCGGAGGGCACCGGCTGGATGGACCCCGACGGGTACGAGGTCGGGGACAAATGCGAGTCCGACGACGGCGCCCCGCTCGGCTACGCCTCGGACGGCTCGCCTTACAACCAGCTCATCGACGGACATGCGTACCTCATCCAGACGATGTGGTCCAACGCCGCCTCCGGCTGTGTCCAGCAGGCGCCGACCGGGCCTGCGCCCTCGCTGGCGACGGTCGATCTGCGTCAGTTCAGCGCCAGGCTGTCGGGCTCGACCGGCCAGGCCAAGGCGGGCATAGCGGTGGCCGCGCTGCTCCTCAAGGGCGGTGTCCCGGTCGGCCTGGCCGGTGCTCGGACTGACCGCCACGGGAGCTGGCATGCCGTGCTTCGCACGCTTGACTCCGGCGCACCCGTGCCCCTCGGCGACGACCGCGACGTGCTCCTCGTGCACTACAGCCGCGGCGGGCCCGCCCCCGACCTGATCTCGACCGACAGTGGCGGTAATCCGTTCTCCGAGGCTGGGTGGACGGGCTGGTTCGACCTCGACCATGGCTTCGCCGTGGCGCGCCACGCCGTCGCGGTCTCGCCGTGCAGCCAGACCGGCCTCCTCAGCCTCCGCGTCGGCGGGGTGCTCACCGGCTCGCCGGTGGCTGAGTGCCAGACCGAGACCGACGTGGCCGTGCTCGCGACCCACGGCATCTCCGCCGGGACCGGGGTGACCCTGACGAGCACGGACAACCGTGCGCCCACCCCGGCCAACCCGGTTGGCGCGCTCGTCCGCATGACCGTCGCGCTCGGCGAGCCCGGGAGCGTCTCGGCCGTCGGCAACACCCTCGCGGAGCTGCATCTCACCGGCTTCCCGACGTGCACGGCCGACCTGCGCGCGCAAACCGTACGCTGCAGCGGACTCGTGCCCCACGCCCGGTACGCGCTCGGGCGCGCGCCGCGACGGTCGGTGCTCATCGCGCGGGCCGGGGCGGCGGGCGTTGCCACCTTCGGGCCCTTCCCCGGAACGCCTGGGATCAGGGGCGGAGAGACGCTGACCCTCCGCAACCGCTCGGGCCGCACGGTGACCGCCCTGCACGTGGCCCGGCTCAGGGTCGCGATCCGCGGCAGCCGCACCGTGCTGAGCGGCGGGAGCTGCGGCGCGGGCGAGTACTGGGGCCCGCCCGTGGCCGCCGCGCCGGTGGGCGCGGGCGTCGGCGCACCCACAGTCGGCGGCAGCGGGCGGATCTGCCCGCTCGACGGGCGCGCGGCGGGGCTCCCCGACCGCTTGATCGAGCAGACCGACAGCTTCAGCGGCGGGGTGACGCGCACCGAGGTGCCGATGCTCTCCTCGATGACCCCGGCGCCCGGGGCGACACTCTACGGATCCTTCGTGGCGCTGGCCCAGCCGGCCTTGCCCGGCGCCCACGGCGGAGTGGTCGACGTTCCCGCCCGGGTCGACGTCGCCGTCTCCCCGCGCGGGAGCCGGAGGATCGTGCTCCGGCTCTCTCATGTCGAGCGCGCGCAGGGCGTGAGCGTGCCTGGGCTCGCGCCGGGCGTCTACGCCGCCGTGTGGACGGTGCGCGACGCCAACGGCGATACGCGGACGATCACGAGCGACTTCGTCCAGGAGGGTTAGGGCACAGAGGCTGTGCGTGAGCGCCGCAACCTCGCCTACCCCACCGCCGGCTTGGTCAGCGCCTTGACGAACTCCTCGAGCTGATCGGTCCGCCAGCACTCGAACGCGGTGCAGTGCTGGGCGTAGGCGGAGATGACGCTGTCGCCGTAGTTCCAGTAGAGCCGGGGCTCGGGGTTGAGCCAGAACGTGCGGCCGGCCCGGGCCGTGATGGCGGCGAAGACGTCGTCACGTGGCGGCCGGCCGTTCGTGCGGGCATCGCCGAGGACGATGACCGTGGCGCGGGGGTGGAGCTCGTCCTCGACGAGCGAGAGGAACTCGGTCCACACGCGGCCGTAGTCCGTATAGCCCGAGATGTCGGCCACGCCGGCGTCGCGCGAGACCGCCTCACTGGCCTTGCGGAAGTCGCGCTCGCGCTCGAAGACCTCGGTGACCTCGGAGATCCGCTCGATGAACACGAACGAGCGGAGCTTGCGGAAGGCGTCGTGGAGGGCGTGGAGCACGCTGAGGAAGAAGGTCGAGGCGCTCGTCACGCTCGTCGAGACGTCGCAGAGCACGAAGATCTCGGGCCGGCGCGGCCGCTGCGGGCGGAACTTCAGAGTGACCGGGACGCCGCCCGTCTCGAGCGAGGCGCGCATCGTACGGCGCACGTCGACGTGGGCGTGACGCTTGCGGCCGCGGAGCTCGTGGCCCTGGGTGGCGAGCCGGCGCTTGAGCTGGGCGACGACGCGGTGCACGGCGGCCAGATCCTGGATCGGGCCGCTGGGGAGGGCGCGGTCGAGCTCGTGCAATGGGCGTTTGGGCGGAAGCGTGGCCGTGCGTTCGATCAGGCCGCGCTCGAGCTCGCGCCGCAGGTGGGCCTCGAAGCGCCGCAGCTGGTCCCGGGGCACGCCCTCCCGCCGGGGATCGTCCTCGGGCAGCTCGGGCTGCGGCTCGGCGCGTAGGCCGAGGGCGCGGCGGATCCGCTGCACGTCGACCCCGAGCACGCCCGAGCCCTCGCCGCGGCCGAAGGCCGCGATGGCCAGACGGGCGAGGTCGCGCAGCGCGGCGTCCGACCCATCCTGGAGCGCGGCGGCGATCTGCCGGCGGAGCTCGTCGAGGTCGATGTCGCTCTCCGAGCCCATCGCCCCGCCGCCCTCGGTGATCTCCTGGCGGGCCGCCTCGGCCTCGACGGCCCGGAAGAAGAAGCGCTCGAAGACGAGTTCGAACACCCGGCGGTCCTCCGGCGACTTGGCCAGCGTCGCGCTCAGGGCCTCACGGAAGTCCGTGCGGTCGGTCCAGGGGACGTGCTCGAGCGCCTGGAAGGCGTCGAGGATCTCCGAGGTCCCGATGGCCACGCCCTCCCCTCGCAGGTCCTCGGCGAAGGCAAGCAGCTGGCCGCCGAACCCCTCCGGCCCGTGATCGCCGACCGGGTGGTAGCCCGGTGACTGGCCCGGGCGGCGCGGCTCAGGCCGCGGGGCGGGCATCGCTCGCCGCCGGGCGGAGCTTCACGCCGACCCGCTCGGCCACGACGTCGAGGTCGGTGCGGTGCTTGACGATGACGCTCATCGTCTGGCGGAACATGTCCTCGTCGATGTCGCGCGCGCCCAGGAGGATGAGGGCGCGGGCCCAGTCGATCGACTCGGCGATGCTCGGCGGCTTCTTCAGGTCGAGCTCGCGCACGAGGTGGACGACCTCGACGAGCTTGTGGGCGACCGTGCCATCGAGCTCGGGGGAGTGGAGCTTGACGATCTCCAGCTCGTGCTCGAGGTCGGGGTAGTCGAGCCAGAGATAGAGGCAGCGGCGCTTGAGCGCCTCGGTGAGCTCACGCGTGTTGTTCGAGGTCAGGAGCACGACCGGCTGGGTCTTGGCGTCGATGCGTCCGAGCTCGGGGATCGAGATCTGGAAGTCGGAGAGGAGCTCGAGGAGCATGGCCTCGAACTCCTGGTCGGTCTTGTCGATCTCGTCGATGAGCAGGACGACCGGGTCGGGGCTGGCGATGGCGGTCATGAGGGGCCGCGCGAGGAGGAACTCCTCGCCGAAGATGTCGTCCTGCACGGCTTCCCAGCCCGCGCCGTCGGCCTCGGTCTGGATGCGCAGGAGCTGCTTGCGGTAGTTCCACTCGTACAGGGCCTTGGCCTCGTCGAGGCCCTCGTAGCACTGCAGGCGCACGAGCTTACGGCCGAGGTACCGGGCCAGCGCCTTGGCCAGCTCGGTCTTGCCCACGCCGGCCGGGCCCTCGACGAGGACGGGCTTCCCCAGCTTGGTGGCGAGGAAGGACACGAGCGCGGTCGATTCGCCGGGCAGGTAGCCGACCGACTTGAGGCCGGTGGCGAGATCGTCGACGGAGGCTGGCTCGGTGAGAGGCATGCGCGGGGGTTCCCAAATATAGGCTCCAGGGGTGCTCGCCCTCGCGCTCGCCGTCCGCGCCTCGCATCTCGGGGTGTTCGCCGGTCTCGTGGCCTTCGGCTTCGTCCTCGGCGTGGCCGGCCACGTGATCCGCTCGCGGACGATGGTCATCACCGGGATCCTGGTCATCGGGCTCGTCACGGCCGTGTACGTGTTCGCGCTGGAGCCTGGGCAGTCGTAGCGACCGTCTGTCCGTCGCGATTCTGCTCCGGTTCTGTTCCAAATCGGTTTCAACTCGCGGGGGCGGGGCGGGGGTGGGCCAAGATGGCGGTCGATGGCCCGCCACGGAGGTACAAAACGCAACACTCGAGCACCCTTTGGGGTCGAGTGTTGTGGCCAGGCCGTTTTTGGGCGCGCGAGCGACACTCGGGTCGCGGAGGACGTCGAGTGTCGTGTTTTGGACCTCCTGGTCGGCCAGATCGCGGACGGACAGCGCGGACTGATCACTCGCTCGCAGCTCCTGGCCGCCGGGCTCAGCGCCAAGGCGATCCACCGACGCTGCCGGCGCGGCTCCCTTCGGGTGGTTCACCGCGGCGTCTACGCCGTCGGCCACGTCGCGCTCCCGGAGTACGGAGCGGAGTTGGCCGCGGTCCTGTCCTGCGGCCCGCACGCCGTGCTCAGCCACGGCTCCGCCGCGGCACTGTGGGGAATGTGCCCGCGCCCGTCCGCCGAGATCGAGGTGATCGTGATCGGGCGCCACCCCGGGGTGCGGGACGGCGTGCGCATCCATCGCGTGAGAGACCTCGACCCCATCGACTGTTGCAAGCGCGACGGCATCCCGCTGACCTCTCCGGCCCGCACGCTCATCGATCTCGCCGCCTCCCGAACCTCCCGCGAGCTCGAGCGCGCCTTCGATGAGGGACGGATCAGGGGCCTGGTCAGCCCGAAGGCGCTCAGCGCCGCCCTGGTCCGCTATCCCGGCCGCCGCGGCGCCGCGGTCCTCGCCGAGCTGGCCGACGCCTCGGCGAGCGCGACGCGGACGACGCTCACCGCGTCCCACCCCGAGGAGGTCCTGCTGGCCGCGCTGCGCCGAGTCAACCTCCCGAGGCCCGAATGCAACGCTCGCATCGGCCGCTACACGGTCGACTTCTATTGGCGCGCGCAGGGCGTCGTGGTCGAGGTCGACGGCTATCGCTTTCACAGCACGCGCGGTGCGTTCGAGCGCGACCACGCGAAAGACCGGGATCTTCGCGGGCGCAGGCTGACCCCGCTGCGCTACACCGCGCGCGAGGTCGAGCACGAGCTCGAGGCGATCCTCGTCGAGGTGGCGACGACGCTCGCGCGCGCGGCCCCGGCGGCCTAACTCTCGACGTCGTCGAAGGGGATCGTCAGCTGCTCGTCCGTCGCCTGGAGCGGCGACTCGGGCTCGATCCTGGAATCAGAGGACGGCGCCGAGGACCGGTGGTCCCCGATGCGCAGCGTCGGCGGGTCCTCGAGCGCGTCGGGCACTGGGTAGGGGAGGCCCGAGGTCGGTGGCCGCCGGACCCGCGTCGGCCGCGTCTGCGGCGCCGCGCCCGCCGCCGCAGCCGAGGCGGGCGTCGACGTGGTGGCTCCCGAGCCCGCCCCGCGCTTCTCCCGGGCGGCCTCCCGGCGCGCCTGGCGCTCGGCCCGGCGGGCGGCCTCGGTGCGCGCGGGGGCAGCCTGGCGGCCGCGCCGCGCCGGGAGCGGGAAGTCGTAGTCGTCGTCGGGCAGCGACGGCTCGGGCGTGCCCGCGGCCCGGATCCGCGAACCGGCATACGTCAGCAGCGCGGCCACGGCGAGCGCGATGAAGATGCCCCACTCGACGCCCGAGACCGTGGCGCCGGGTCCGCTCACGTGCGCGCTCTGCTTGTCGAGGATCCGCCACACGACGAGCACGCAGGTCCAGGTGCCCGCCGCGGTGATGACCCAGCCGTCCCCGCCCGGCAGGTGGAAGGCCCGGCCGTCCGCGCGCTCGAAGACGAGCGTGAGCACGCCGCCGGCCACGACCAGGACGGCCGCCTCGACGAAGGAGAACGACGCCCAGCCGGTCAGCGAGGCGGTCGTGGCGGACTTGCCGGCGGCGACGACCGTCTCCTGGTACCAGGGCAGGAACAGCGTGAGGAACAGCCCGAGGGACGCCCAGACGGCGAGCCGCCGTTCCGAAGGCAGGCCCCGCCAGGCCCGGACGATCCGGCCCGCGTGCGTGCCGGCGCGCCGCGCGGCACCCGGGGCGCTTCCTCCCGACGTCATCGCAGCGCCGGCGCGCCCTCGGGCGATCCGATCAGGATCCAGGTTCGGGCCACCCGGCGATTGTAGGCGGAGGGGCAGCCGTCAGAGAGCGATCTGCGCGTCCGAACGCGAGGTCTGCGCGCCCGACGAACGCGAGGCCAGAGCCCCCGGCCGACACGCCGCGTCCGCGGCGCGGGAGCCGCCGGCCGACACGCCGCGTTCGCGCGGTCCGAGCCGCGCGCCGACCCGCACGCCCTCCGCGCCGCCACGCGCCGAGATTTAGGTAAGCTGAGGAGAGTTTGTGTAGGTTCACACAAACACCGGACCGGATCTTCGGGGGAAGCTCATGCGAGCACGCGTGCTGATTACGACGGCGACGGTCCTTTCGGCCGCGATGCTGGCCCTGCCCAGCGCCGCGGGAGCGGCCACCAAGGTCGTCTACGCGGGGGCGCCGAAGTCGAAGATCCTGCCGATCGCCGCGAAGCTGCTCGGTAAGCAGGCGGCGACCGTGGTGAAGACCTACAGCCCGGCCATCCTCGCGTTCTCGCTCCAGAGAGTGACCATCAACACGGGCGACTCGGTCAAATGGGTGGGGCTCTCGACCAGCGGTCACACGGTCGACCTTCCGGGACGCAGCGGCCACGACCTGGCCTTTCTCACCGACGCGGGCACGGCGAGCGGGGTCGACGACTTCGCCGGCGACCCGTTCTGGTTCAACGGCATCCGGCCCAACATCACTGTGAACCCGCAGCTGAACAGCGCGATCGGGGGCACGAAGTACAACGGCACGACCCGCGTCGACTCCGGCGGTAACGCGCCGAACGCGTACACGGTCACGTTCACCAAGCCGGGCGTCTACAAGTACTTCTGCGACATCCACCCCGGCATGGTCGGCTACGTCGTGGTGCGGGCCAAGGGCACGCCGATCCCCTCGGGCAAGCAGGACGCCGCCGCGCTCACCGCCCAGCTGACGGCCGACGTGAAGACGGTCAAGAAGCTGCTGAAGCCGAAGGTGCCCTCCGACCAGGTCGACCTGGGCGTCGGCGGGCCGGGCGGCGTCGCCCTCTACCACTTCTTCCCGGCCCGGCTGAGTGTCCAGGCCGGGACCGTGGTGACCTTCTCGGTGCCCGCAGGAGAGCGCACCGAGGGGCACACGGCCGCCTTCGGCCCGGTGAGCTACCTGAAGGCGCTGTCCAACGGCTCGACCGCGGCGGACTTCGACGAGACCGTCTATCCGAGCAGCAACCCGGCGCCCGGGCCGATCGTCGTCGATTCGGCCGCACACGGAAACGGGTTCGCGAACACCGGCCTGGTGGACCGCGATCCGGGCTCTCCGTTCCCGGCCACGGAGAAGCTGAAGTTCACGGCGCCGGGCACCTACCGGTTCTACTGCCTGATCCACCCGTTCATGACGGGCACGATCGTCGTGCACTGAGCGGCGCCCCTCCCGGTACGCCGTCTCAGAGAATGGGGATGTCCTCGACCTCGACCGGGTCGCGGCGGCCCTGCTCGAGGCGCTCGAGGTACCAGTCGATGAGCGCGCGCAGGGCGAGGAGGAGCTCGCGCAGCGCCTCGGCCACGCGCCGGCGAAGCTCCGGGGGGACGAGGTCGCGCACGGACTCGAACACGGACAGGAGCATCTGAAGCTCGCTGCCGCCCGTCCCGGCCCCGGCCGCCGAGCCCGAGGACGAGCCCGGCTCCTCGGCCGCCCGCCCCGTCTGCCAGCCGGCAGGGGGCGGCTTGATCCGATCGCCCATGCGGGTCGCGGCCGCGCCGGCCTCGGCCGCGGCCTCGGCGATCAGCCGCTCGGCGGCGGCGGAGGCCCGTTCGAGCTGTGCCTCGAGCATCCGGAGAGGGTCATCTGTCTGGTTCATCGAAGGTCACCTCCAGCGCACCGTCCTCGAAGGTCGCCGCGCGCGGCCGGTACGACGCAAGCGCGCTCGGCAGCATGATCGTCCGCTTCTGGCCGTCGACCCGGACGACGACCTCGAGCCCGATCTTCTTGACCGAGATGTCGGACTTCCGGGCGAAGGGGAGCGCGACGCGCAGCCGCGCCTGCGTCTCACCCAGCTCGAGCTCCTGGGTCAGGCCGGTGAAGAGCACCTCCGCGGGGTCGCCCTCGGAGAAAAGCGCCTCGGCCAGGCGGTCGAGCATCTCGCCCCCCAGCACCTCGCGGTCAAAGTAGGGCGCGCAGAGCACGGGCACCGGCTCGAAGGCGGAGCGGACGAGCTCGAGCTGCTGCTCCTGGACCCCGCGCCAGACGGCGAAGTAGTCGCCCACCCCGGCGGGGAAGACCCGGTTGACGATCACCGCGTCGGTGAGATAGCCGTAGAGGTTGAGGTAGGTGAAGGTCCGCATGGCCTCCCCGATGACCATGCGGTCGGGGTTCATGACGAGCCGGATCGTGCACCGCTCGTGGTCGCGCAGGAAGGCGTTGATGGCGATGAGCTTGTGCGAGAGGCGGTGGACGTCCTCGAACGCCGCATGTCCGGGCAGCTCGATGTCGAGCAGGGTGCGGGCGAGGGGGCCGGCCGTGGCCAGGATCTGGCGCTCCATCGGGAATACCTTCTCGAGCCACCAGCGGGCAATGTCGGGAAAGGAGAGCAGGCGCAGCGTCTCGCCGCTCGGCGCACAGTCGACGACGATCGCCTCCCACTCGCCGGACTCACACGCCGCTTGGAGCTGGAGCAGCGAGAAGAGCTCGTCCATGCCCGGCGGAACCGTGAGCTCTTCGGCCGAGATGCGGTCGACGCCCCGCTCGATGAGGAGCTCCGACAGCCACTCCTGGACGCCGGACCAATGGCGCTCGATCTCGCGCTGGGCGTCGACCTGCTGGCCCCACAGCTGGTCGCCGACCGCGCGCGGCTCCCCGCCGAGCTCGGTCTCGAGCGAGTCGGACAGGCTGTGCGCGGGGTCGGTTGAGAGCAGGAGCGTGCGCAGCCCATCCGCGGCCAGCCGCCGGCCGGTGCACGCCGCCACCGACGTCTTGCCGACGCCGCCCTTGCCCGTGTAGAGGATGGTGCGCGGGTGCATGACCGCCCGAGTCTAGGCGTCAGTCCCGGCCGTGATCCTCGTATTCGTCCTCTTCGTCCTCGTCGAGGTCCTCGTCGGCGTCCGGGTCCTCGGGGGCGTGATGGGTGACCTGGAAGCGCTCGAGCAGCTCGTCCCGGCGCGCCTCGTCGAGCGGGGTCTCGTCGGAGATGAGAACCCAGTCGGCGCCCTCGTACTCCTCCATGTTGAAGATCTCGGTGTCGAGGTCGGGGGAGTCGTCGACGACCACGACGACCTCGGTCTGGGGGTTGAAGTACGTCCCCGGCCGGTTGACCAGCTCGTCGAGCTCGAATTTCCGCGGATCCGCCATGGGCCCGCAGCCTACCCGAAAGCAGGTGGGCTACAGGTCGCGGACCCGCGCGAGCTCGCGCTCGACCTCGGCCTCGACGTCGAGCGGGGGTTTGCCGGCTCTGACCCGGCGATGGTTGCGTGCCTCCACGAGCTGGCGCACCTCCTCGCGCAGCGAGGGGTCGACCTCGACCTCGGCTGCGCCCTCGACCGCGACCTCGGCTGCGCCCCCGGCTGCGCTCCCGGCCGCGGTCAGGCGCGCGAACTCGGCCTCCACGTCGAGCGGCGCCTCCCCGCGGCGCGCGCGCCGCGCGTTGCGGGCGGCGAGCAGCTCGCGGATCTCGGCGTCGCGTTCGGCGGGGGCGACGGGCGCGGGGGAGGGGCGCCCGCTGTCGCGGTCCATGACGAGCCCGCCCTTGCCGTACTCCGACCACGTACGGCCGCTCGTGAGCAAGGCGACCAGGGCGAGGACGATGGCCACGCCGCACACGATGAAGACGACGGTGCCGAACGCCTCGTGCACGATCTCAGTGTCGCACCTGGGAAGCGGGGCAGCCACCGGCCGCAAGCCTTTCTACCCTGGGGGTCAGCCCATGTCCTCCGCCCCCGCGCCCGCCGTCGCCGTCCATGAGCTCCTCAAGCGCTACCCGAAGTCACCCGTGGCCGCGGTGGACGGCATCGCCTTCTCGGTCGCGCCAGGCGAGGTGTTCGGCCTGCTCGGCCCAAACGGCGCGGGCAAGACGACGACCATCGGCATGCTCACGACCCGCGTGCGCCCGACCTCCGGAAGTGCCGAGGTGGCCGGGATCGACGTCATCGCCGACCCGGTCGGGGCCCGGGCCCGCCTCGCCGTCGTCCCCCAGCGCAGCAACCTCGACCGCTCGCTCTCGGTGCGCCGCAACCTCACCTTCCACGCCGCCTATCACAGCGTCCCCTCCGCCGAGGCCGCCGGCCGGGCCGAGGAGCTGCTCGAGCAGTTCGGCCTGCTCGAGCGGGCGGACTCGAAGCCCGATCTGTTCTCCGGCGGTCAGGCGCAGCGGATGATGATCGCCCGCGCGCTCATGCACCAGCCCGAGGTGCTCTTCCTCGACGAGCCCTCGACCGGCCTGGACCCGGCCGCGCGGCTGTTCGTGTGGGACCGGCTGCGCGAGCTCCGCGACCGGGGCGTGACCCTCATCTTGACGACGCACGACATGCACGAGGCGGCGACCCTGGCCGATCGCGTCGGGATCATGGACCACGGCCACCTCCTTGCCCTCGACACGCCCGAGGCGCTCATGCGCTCGCTGAGCGGGAGCTCGACGCTCGAGCTCGCGATCCACTCGCCGGGCGGCGAGCCACACGACTCGCTCCTCGGCGCGTTGCGCGAGCTCCGGTCGGTCGACCGCCTCGAGTCGCTCGAGGCCCCGCCCTCGGACGGCGAGACGGCCGCGTTGCGCGTGCGTCTCTACATCGACGGCGAGGCCCCGCTGCTCGTGGCCCCGGCCGCCGCGCTCCTCGCCGAGCGCGGCCTGACCCTGGCCGGCGTCGAGATCGGCGCGCCGACGCTCGAGGACGTGTTCATCCACCTCACCGGGCGGACGCTCCGATGAGCGCAGTCGGGGTGAGCGCGCCGCTTCAAGCGCCGGCCGGCTCCCAGTTGCGGGCCTTCCTGGCCGTGCTCTGGCGCGATCTGTACGTCACGTGGTCGGAGCTGCCCGTGTTCCTCGCCCAGGTCATCCTCCAGCCGCTCTTCCTCCTCTTCGTCTTCGGCAAGGTGCTCGGGTCGCTCGGCTACACCAACCATGGTTACGCCCACCTGCTCTTCCCGGGGCTGCTCGCCCTCACCGCCGTCATCACCGGCATGCAGACCCTGGCCTTCCCGCTCGTGGTCGAGTTCGGCTGGACGAAGGAGATCGAGGATCGACTGCTCGCGCCCATGGCCACGAGCCTCGTGGCCGCCGAGAAGGTCGTCTTCGCCAGCCTCCGGGCGATCGTGGCCACCGTGGTGATGATCCCGGTGGGGATCCTCGTGCTCGGCTCGATTCCCTGGCGGGGGGCGGGCGTTCCCCTGCTCGTGCTGGCCATCCTGCTCGGCAGCCTCCTGGGCGCCGGCCTGGGCCTCGTCATGGGCACGCTCGTCGTTCCCAATCGGATCAACATCGTCTTCTCGCTCGTCTTCACCCCGCTCCTCTTCACCGGCTGCAGCCAGTACCCATGGCCCTCGCTGAGCCGCCTGGAGTGGTTCAAGGTCGTGACCGCGTGCAACCCCATGACCTATGTCAGCGAGGCGATGCGGGGCGCGCTCGTCCCGGTCGTGCCGCACATCACCCCCTGGGTCTGCATCGTCGTGCTCGTCAGCGCGCTCAGTGTGCTCATGGCCGTCGGCCTGCGGGGCTTTCGCCGCCGCGCCATCGACTGACAGTCGTCCGGTGGGTGTCCGAGCGCCTCCGCATAGGGTACGCTTAAGGACGTTGACTGACTAGTCAATCTATACCCGTGCGAGCCGGTCGCCCGGCTCGCGCCCGCTTTCGAAGGAGCACATCCGGCAATGGTTGATTTCACGCTCACAGACGAGCAGAAGAGCATGCGGGAGATGGCGCATGACTTCGCCGAGAAGGAGATCCGCCCGGTCGCGTGGGAGTACGACCGAGACGGCACCTGGCCCCAGGAGATCATCGACAAGGCCTGGGAGCTCGGCCTCATGAACAACCACCTCCCGCCCGAGTACGGCGGCCCGGGCCTGGGCTACCTGGACGGGGCCATCATCGAAGAGGAGATCGCCTGGGGCTGCTCGGGCATCGGCACCTCGCTCTCGTGCAACGGCCTTGCCACCGCGCCGATCATCCTCGCCGCCTCGGAGGACCTCAAGAAGGAGTACCTCGGCCGCCTCAGCGAGGCGCCCCTGCTCGCCTCCTTCTGTCTCACCGAGCCCGACGCCGGCTCGGACGTGTCCGGCATGAAGACCACGGCGACCCGCAAGGGCGACAAGTGGGTCATCAACGGCTCGAAGTGCTTCATCACCAACGGGGAGTACGCCAACTTCTACACCGTCTACGCCAAGACCGACAAGGAGGCCGGCCACCGGGGCATCTCGTGCTTCATCGTCCCCCGCGACGCCGGCGTCGTCGTCGACAAGCACGAGGACAAGATGGGGCAGCGGGCCTCCAACACGGCCACGATCACCTTCCCCGAGGTCGAGATCCCCCTCGACCACCTCGTCGGGGAGGAGAACAAGGGCTTCAAGATCGCCATGATGACCCTCGACCGCACCCGCCCCGGCGTAGCGGCGATGGCCACGGGCGTGGCCCGGGCGGCCATGGAGTTCGCCGTGGCGTACTCGAAGGAGCGCGTGCAGTTCGGCGTGCCCATCGCCATGCACCAGGCGGTCCAGTTCATGATCGCCGACATGTCGACCAAGATCCACCTGTCCCGCCTGGCCACGTGGAACTCGGCCGTCCTGCTCGACCAGGGCAAGCGCAACACCCTCGAGTCCTCGCACGCCAAGCGCTTCGCCGCCGACACCGCGATGGAGGTGAGCACCGACGCCGTGCAGGTCTACGGCGGCTACGGCTTCATCAAGGAGTACAAGGTCGAGAAGCTCATGCGCGACGCCAAGATCCTCCAGCTCTACGAGGGCACGGCACAGATCCAGCGGCTCGTCATCGCGCGCGAGACGCTGCTCCCGCGGCGCGTCGAGGAGCCGGCCGCGGCCACCGCGTAGTCACCTAAGCGGGGACGGGGCGGGCGAGCCAGTCGGTGATGAGCTTGTGGCCGATGGAGATCGGCGGTGGGAGGCCGATCTCGCGCCGCTGCAGCGCGCCCTGAAGCTCCGGCCGGCTCCACCATCGGGCCTCGAGGAGCTCGAGGGGCTCGTGGACGGCGGCGCGGCCGGGATCGGCGTCGGTGAAGGCGCGGTACCCGAGCATGAGCGCCTGAGGGAAGGGCCACGGCTGCGCGGTCACGTACTCGACGGCCACGACCTCGACGCCGACCTCCTCGAGCGCCTCCCGGGCGACCGCCGCCTCGGGCGTCTCGCCCGGCTCGACGAAGCCGGCCAGCGCCGACCACGTCGTTGCCGTGGCCGCCCGCTGGCGGCGGGTGAGCAGGCAGTGCTCGCCGGCCTCGACGAGCATCGTGACGGCGGGGTCGGTGCGGGGAAAGGTATGGAGCCCGCAGGCCGGGCAGCGGCGGGAATGGCCGGCCTGCTCGACACGGGTGAGCGTCCCGCAACGTCCGCAGTGGCGGTGGGTGCGGTGCCAGCCGACGAGGGCCACGGCGTAGGCGGCGAGGGCCGCCTCGTCGTGGGCGAGCTCGGCCGCGGCTTGACGAAGGGGCGTGAACCCGGTGCCGCGCGGGCGGACGTCGGCCTCACCGCCGTCGGCGGCGAAGACCGCTGCGCCCCCGGGCTCGAGGCCCAGGAAGGCGAGGTCCCCGTCGGCGGGGACGGGGAGGCGGGCGAGGCGGTGCGCGTCCTCGAGCAGGACGCTCTGCCCGTCTCCGACGAGGACGACGCCGGCGCTGCCGGATGCCCGCAGCCGCATGGTCTCCTCGCCTCCGCGCAGATGCGCGGCCCGGTCCAGCGCTCCGCCGCCGAAAGTAAGGTCGCTGGCCTGGGCGATCTCGATCCGGTGCATGGGGAGGAGACTAATCAGGCACGACCGTCCGTCAGCGCGCGGTGGTTGACTGCGCCGCGTGATGCGTTGGGTCCTTGTCCTCGCCGCCGCCGCAGTGAGCGGGGGTTGCGCCACCCGCGCACATGATGACCCGCTGGCGGGCGCCGGGGACAGGGGCGATCCCGCTCCGGCCGTGTCGTGCCACGCCCGGGGCCACGGGCTGTTCTCCCTCCCCGACCCGCGCTGCACGCCCGGCGCGAGCGATCCGCGCGTGACCCAGGCCGACGTGCACGCGACGATCTGCCGGCGGGGATACACCCGGCGTGTGCGTCCGCCGCAACGCGTCACCGAGCCCGAGAAGCGGGCGAGCATGGCGGCCTACGGCGACACGGGCAGGCTGGGCGATTACGAGTACGACCACCTCATCCCGCTCGAGCTCGGCGGCGCGCCCAACGATTCCCGCAACCTGTGGCCCGAGCCGGGGGCGAGCCCCAACCCGAAGGACAGGCTCGAGGACCGGCTGCGCGAGCGTGTGTGCGCGGGCACGATCCCCCTGGCCACGGCGCGCCGGGAGATCGCCGCCAACTGGGTGGCGGCCTTTCGCCGCCTCATCGGCTGAGCCGGGCCCTCACTCGCTCGTGCTGAACTCCCAGATGGCGACGCCGAGCATGATCAGGCCGAGGGCCACGATCACGCCCGCCTCGAGCAGAGCCGGCACGTGGTAGCCCCACCACGTCACGCCCGGATCGAGCGCGTGCCGGGCCGCCGGCGAGATCGTGATGTGGCTGAAGACGAGGTGGCGCATCGGATCGACGGCGTAGGTGATGGGATCGAGGCGGTTGAGCACGGTCAGCCACCCCGGCAGCCCGGAGGCGGGGAAGAGCGCCCCCGAGATGAAGAACATCGGCATCACGACCATCTGCATGACGCCGAAGAAGGCCTGCATCTGCTTGATGCGGGCGGCGACCATGACCCCGAAGGCCGTGATCGCGAAGGCGAGCAGAAGCTGGAGCCCGAAGATGCCGAGGATGAGCACGACGTTGTAGGGCACGTGCACGAGCGGCGCGACGAGGATCATGATGATCCCCTGCGTGCAGGCCACGGTGGCGCCGCCCAGGCACTTGCCGATGACGATCGAGCTGCGGCGCACCGGGGCGACCATCATCTCGCGCAGGAAGCCGAACTCCCGGTCCCATACGATCGAGGCAGCCGAGAACATCGCGGTGAACATGACCGCGATGCAGAGGATCCCGGGATAGATGAACGTCTTGAGGTTGACCCCGTGCGTCCCCGCGCTCGAGAGGCGCTGCAGCCCCGATCCCATGACGAAGAGGAAGAGGAACGGCTGCACGAGTGAGGCGGCGATGCGGATGCGATCGTTGACGAAGCGGATGAGGTCGCGACGCCAGACGATGCGGATGGCCCGAAGCTCGGAGACGATGCTGTGCGGCGGGACGCTGACCTGAATGACGGGGCGCTGCGGGCGGGGTTCCGCGCCCGTCCCCTCCGGGCGATCGATCGTCGTGCTCATCGGCGGCCTCCGTGCATCATCTGCATCATCATGCGGTTGCGGTTCTTGCCCGCGTCCTCCTCGGCGTCCCGGATTGTCGTGCCCGTGTAGGACATGAAGACGTCGTCGAGCGTCGGCCGGGAGACGCTCACCCCCTGGATGGGCACGCCGAGCTCGGCGAACAGGCGGGGGACGAACTGCTCGCCCCCGGTGACGCCGAAGGTGACGGCGCCCTCGGACATTCGCGCCTCGATGTCGAAGCGCTCCTGCAGAGCGGCGATCGCGGCGTCGTCGTCGTCGGTGTGGATGACCACGCGATCCTTGCCGACGCCCGCCTTGAGCGTGTCGGGAGCGTCGAGGGCGACGATCTGCCCGTGGTCCATGATCGCGATGCGATCGCACCACTCGGCTTCATCCATGTAGTGGGTCGTCATGAAGATGGTGATCTCCTCGCGCTCCTTGAGCTCGCGGATGTAGGACCAGATCGAGCGCCGCGTCTGGGGGTCGAGCCCGATCGTCGGCTCGTCGAGGAAGAGGACGCGGGGCGAGTGCATCATGCCCCGGGCGATCTCGAGCCGGCGGCGCATCCCGCCTGAGAACGTGCCCACGGTCGAGGCGCGGCGCTCCCACAGCCCGACCATCTCGAGCACCTGCTGCATGCGGGGGACGACGACGTCGCGGCGCAGGCCGTAGAGCTCGGCGTGCAGGCGCAGGTTCTGCTCAGCGGTGAGGTAGTTGTCGAGGGTCGGGTCCTGGAAGACGAGCCCGATGTTCCGGCGCACGTCGTCGCGCTCGGTCACGACGTCGTGGCCGGCCACGGTGGCCGAGCCCCCGGTGGGGGTGACCAGCGTGCAGAGCATGCTGATCGTCGTCGTCTTGCCGGCGCCGTTGGGGCCGAGGAAGCCGAACACCTCCCCCGGGGCCACCTCGAAGTCCACGCCGCGCACCGCCTCCACAGGACCGTAGTGCTTGACCAGGCCCTGGACGGCGATGGCGGCGACAGAGCCGTTGCTCGTCGCTGCCATCTCCGACCTAGGGTACGTCACTCCTCGCCCTCGTCGGCCAGGATGCGGTACAGCGCCCGCCGCGTCTCGGTCAGCGTGGCGCGGGCGCGCTCGATCTGCTGCTCGCCGGCGGCGTCCGAGACCTGCTTGACGGCGAGAGCGACCTGCTTGAACAGCCACCACAGCTCGTGCCGGGCGTCCTTGGACTCCTCGGGTCCGAGCTCCCAGGGGTCCTCTTCGTTCTCGAGCGTGGTCACCTGCTCGCGTCCGGCGTCGGTGAGCTCGAACACCTTGGTGCCCTCACGCTCGGTGGCGCGGATGAGACCTTCGTCCTCGAGCTGCGAGAGGGCTGGATAGACCGAGCCCGGGCTCGGGCGCCAG
Organism: uncultured Solirubrobacterales bacterium; assembly: GCA_963795525.1. Lineage (GTDB taxonomy): Bacteria > Actinomycetota > Thermoleophilia > Solirubrobacterales > Solirubrobacteraceae > Palsa-465. Next base: position 590,783 of record CAWCIA010000002.1, on the reverse strand, counting down.
CTGCCGTCGCTGCGCTCCTCGATCGCCTGCATCATCTGGTAACCGTTGCGCGGCTCCTCGGAGAGCAGGCGCAGGATGGCGAGGCGCACGTCGCCGCGCCGCTTGCGCGGACGGCCGAAGCGCGGCCCGCCGAAGCCGGACCCGCGGAACGGGGGCCCGAAATCCGGGCCGAACTGCCGGCCGCGGCCGTGACGGTGCCGCCGGCCTCCTGGCCGCTGCGACTCGCCCTCGGCTTCGCTGAATACCCAGTTGCGCCGATCGGCCCACGGGCCGCCGGCAAATGCTGCATGTGTCATGTCGATATCTCCTATCGATCGGTTGTCGATACATAACGATATATCGCCGATATAGCTTTGTCAAGACGAATCTCGACGGACTCGTGATTTCACGCGGGCCTCTTAGACTTGGCCGCCCGCTCCGCACGGAGCGGCTCCCGACACCGAGCGAGGGCAGTCCATGTTCGTCTTCAAGGTCGCCGTCGTCGGCGCCGGCACGATGGGCGGCGAGATCGCGCACACCATCGCCAGCGCCGACATCCCCGTGGTTCTCAAGGACGTCGAGCAAGGCTTCGTCGATCAGGGCCTGGAGAAGGCCCGCACGCTCTGGCAGGGTCGCGTCGATGCGGGCAAGCTCGAGGCCGCCGAGCTCGAGCGGCGGCTCGAGCTGATCACCGGTACGACGGCATACGACGGCTTCGGCGACGTCGACTTCGTCATCGAGGCGGTCCCCGAGCGGATCGAGATCAAGCAGGCCGTGTTCTCCGAGCTCGACGAGGTGACTCCCGGCCACGCCATCCTCGCCTCGAACACGTCGGCGCTCTCGATCACCGAGATCGGCATGGCCACGAGCCGGCCGGACAAGGTCGTGGGCTTTCACTTCTTCTATCCCGCCTCGATCATGCGCCTCATCGAGGTGATCGAGGGCGACGACACCTCGGCCGAGACCGCCCAGACGGCGTACACGCTCGCCCAGACGATCAAGAAGATGCCGATCCGCTGCGCCGAGGCGCCCGGTTTCGTGGTCAACCGGATCCTCAACTCGAGCGTCTCGGAGATCTGGCGCTTCCAGGAGGAGACCGGGGCGGAGGTCAAGGAGATCGACCGTCTCGTGGCCGAATCCAAGGCAGCCCCCATGGGACCGTTCTTCCTCGCCGACCTTCTCGGTCTCGACACCGTCCTCCACGTGGCCGAGCACCTCCAGGACGCCTACGGCGAGCGCTTCTTCGTCCACCGCCGGATGCAGGAGCTCGTGGCCGCCCGCGACCTCGGAACCAAGACCGGAAGGGGCTTCTATGAGCACGGTTGAGATCGACGGCCAGGCCCTTGTCGACCGCTTCACCCTCAAGGCGCTCGTCGAGAGCTGCCTCGTCCTCGAGGAGGGCATCGCCTCCCTGAAGGACATCGACCTCGGGATGATGGCCGGGGCCGGGATCATGCCGCCGCCCTTCGCGCGCGCGGACCAGCTCGGCCTCGACGTCGTGCTCGCGCGCATGGAACGGGCCGAGCAGAACTGGGGAGAGAGCTTCGCGCCGCCGGTCATCCTGCGCCGGCTCGTGGCCCAGGGCCGGCTTGGCGTCAAGACGGGCCAGGGGTTCTTTCCCTACGCCCGCCCGGACGCCGGATGGGACGAGAGCCCGGTCAAGCTCGAGACCCGCGGCGAGGTGGCCATCGCCTGGCTCGACCGCCCGCCCGCCAACTCGATCGCCCCCGAGGTCGTGCGAGCGCTCCGCCGGCTGTGGGATGCCGTCACGGCCCCGGGCGCGCTGCGCGTCCTCGTCTTCGCCTCCGCCAATCCCATGCTCTTCTGTGCCGGCGCCGACATCAAGGCGTTCACGCGGATGGACGCCGCCGGCGGTCGCGAGCTCCTCGAGGAGATGCACGGACTGCTCAGGGAGATGGAGCAGTCGCGGGTCCTCACCATCGCCGCGGTCAACGCGCTCGCCTTCGGGGGCGGCTGTGAGCTCGCCATGGCGTGCGACGTCCGGATCGCCGCTGAGTCGGCCGTGTTCGGGCAGCCCGAGATCAACCTCGGGATCATCCCGGGCTTCGGCGGCACGCAGCGCCTGCCGCGGCTGGTCGGGGAGGCGGCGGCGCTCGAGCTCAACCTGACCGGGGATCCCATCGCCTCCGAGCAGGCCGAGCAGCTCGGGCTGGTCAACCGCGTCGTGCCCGACCACGAGCTCCTCGACACCGCGCTGGCCTGGGCGCGCAAGCTGGCCGGCCAGGCGCCGCTGGCCGTCGAGCAGATCAAGCGCGTCTCGGCCGCGGGGGACCTCGATGCCGGGATCGAGTCCGAGAAGCAGGGCTTCGGCGCGGTCTTCAGCTCCGAGGACGCGCGCGAGGGGATCGCCGCCTTCCTCGAGAAGCGCACGCCGCACTTCAAGGGCGCGTGAGCGACGAGGTCGACAAGCTCGCCGAGCTCATCCGTGAGGCCGGCTCGGTCGTCGCCCTGACCGGGGCCGGCATCTCGGTGCCCTCGGGCATCCCCGACTTCCGCACGCCTCGCACCGGCCTGTGGGAGAACGTCGACCCGATGGAGGTCGCCCACATCGACGTCTTCCATCGCGATCCCGAGCGTTTCTGGCGCTTCTACGGCGAGCGCTTCCAGTCGCTCGAGGACAAGCGCCCGAACGGAGCCCACCTCGCGCTGGCCGAGCTCGAGCGAGCGGGCCTGCTCGACGCCGTCATCACCCAGAACATCGACCGCCTCCACGCCGCCGCCGGGACGCGAGAGCTCGTCGAGGTCCACGGCACGATCGCCCATTCCTCGTGCCTGGCCTGCGCCGCTCGCTACGAGCTGGCCGACGTCCGCGTTCGCCAGCGCGCCGCCGCCGACGCGATTCCCCGGTGCGCCTGTGGACGGCCGCTCAAGCCCGACGTCGTCCTCTTCGGGGAGTACCTGCCGATGGACGCGCTCGAGCGCGCGCAGGCCCTCGCCGGCGCGGCCGAGCTCATGCTCTGCATCGGCTCCTCGCTCGAGGTCTGGCCGGTCTCCCAGTTGCCCGGCGTGACGCTCGGGCGGGGTGGCCGGGTCGCCATCGTGACCCAGGGACCGACGCCGCTTGATCACCGGGCCGCTGTCCGCCTCGGAGGCGACGTGGTCGATGAGCTCGGCGCCCTCCTCGCCGCGCTCGGGCTCAGCCCCGCATCGCAGCCCGCGCTCTGAGCGCGGCCTCGACCCGCTCGAGCGCTTCCTCGACCGCCGCCTGCGCGGCGGCCGAAGGCTCACCGCTCAGCGCGGCCTGGGCGGCCTGGCCGATGGGCTCGCGGCGGCCCCGCAGATCGTCGATCCGCTCGGCCAGGGACGTGGGCCCGTCGCTCGCCAGCTCGGCGATCGTGGCATCGAGGACGATGAGCATCTGGAGCGCCGCGTGGCGCATACGCCCGGTGTCGAGGTCGAGGCGCGCCCGCAGCGCGAGCTCCTCGCACACGAGGGCCTGCTCGCGTCCGGTGAGGATCGCGGCCAGCCGGCCCTCGGGTGCCGGCATGCGCCGCCGCCGCCGACGACCGGGCTCCCAGGCCAGCTCGCGCACCTCGCTCCACCTGCCCTCGGCCACCTCCTCACCCGCCCCGAAGCCGATCCGGGCGCCGAGCGCCTGGCGGCGGTCCACCGGAACAAGCTCGTGGTCGCCGGCGGCGATTCGGTGGGCCTGAAGCGCCCAGTTGAGCACGGCCACGCCCTGTTCCAGGTCGGCCTCTCCCGCGCCGCGCAGCCACGCCGAGGCCCCCTCGCGCTCGAGCGGCGAGGCCACGTCGACGATCGTTGCCCGGGCGACCTGGATGGGCCCCGGCTCGCTCGCCGGCCGCTCGCTCGGGCGACGGCGCAGGCGGGAGGCCGGGTGCGCGCCCGTCACCGTGCCGAGCACGATCACGTGGGTCGGCGTGTCCTCGTCGCTACGGCCCCGCCGCGCCAGATACCGCCCGTCCGCCGGGCCCAGGGGCCAGGCCAGGTCCAGCTGGATGAACCGGAAGAGCTGGGAGATCGCGGGTGCGCCCGACCTGAATCGCGGCTACGGCTTGACCTTGATCGCGTACTGGCTGGGCGCGATCGGGACGACCGGCTCGGGGATCTGGTTGAGACGGTTGATGAGCTGGACCCACTGCGAGGGCTTGAGGATGCTCGCGATCTCCGAGGAGAGCTTCTTGTTCGAGCCGTAGAGCGGCGTGAACGAGATCTGGATCCGGTTGGTGTGGTCGGGCAGCGCGAGGGTGTTGGACTGGCCCTTGTAGCTCATGAGCGAGACGATCTCATCCGGCTTCATCGCGGCCTGCAGCGTGAGCAGGCGGCGGATCGTGAGGTCGGTGACCGAGCCAGCACCCTGGTGGCCCTGGATCGGGATGTCGTTGATGGCCGAGATGTCCATCGAGCTGCCCGTCGCGCCGGCGGCGTCGACGCCGGTCGAGCCGCTCGCGGTGTGGCCGCAGTCCAGGCCGCTGACCGTGGGGTCGAGCGAGGAGGCGGAGAGGAACTCGATCGTGGCGAGGATCCGGCGGTCGATGAGCCCGGCCTGAATGTCGCGGCGGCCGCAGGCGTAGATGGCTACGTGCGGGTCGTTGAGGACCCGGGTGGTGAGCTGCTGCTTGGACATGAGCAGGAGCTGGCCGACGGTCGGGTTCTTCGCGTTGGGCCCGAAGAACGGGTCGACGCCGGCGGCGCGGTACACGGCGGTGGCCTCGAGCAGCTTCCAGCCGTCGAGGATCGGCTTGGGGTCGATGTACGGCGCGTTCTTGCCCGCGGGGCGGATCTTGAAGTCCATGTGGGAGGCGAGCTTCGGCGTGCCTGCGGCGATGCGGCCGATGATCGTGCCCGCGACCACGATGGCGCCCTTCTTGAGCGGCTCCAGGGTGTACTGCTTCTTGCCGAGATGCAGGACGTCGGAGAAATAGTCCTGGAAGTTCGCGAGCGTGGGGGCGGAGGCCTTGACCTGCTGGGCGCCGCCGGCGGCGTAGGAGGCCGGGCGGGTCGGATAGGCGAAGAGACGCTCCTTGACCAGGGGGGCGGGGATATTCGACTGGCTGGCTGGGACCGGGGTGACGGGCAGGCTGATCGGCCCGGCCGAGGCCTTCTGGGCCGCCTGCTTCGTGCTCGTCGTCTGCGGGGCCCGCTGAATGCCCGCCGAGGCCGCCTGCTTGGGCTTCGGGGCGCTCGGGATGGTCAGCGACTTGGCGATCTCGGCCGCACTCACCTTCACCGGCTTGGGCACCGGGTAGAGCTTGGGGATCGAGCCGAGCTGCGCGTAGGTGTAGACGTTGCCGGTGGCGTCCTGGAGCTCGATGTAGCGGCCGAGCTGCTTGTTCTGGCCGATGGCGACGATCTTGCCGTCATTGGCCGCGATGACGGGCGAGCCCTGCTTGGCGAAGATCGAAACGACCGAGCTGCTCGGGTCCGAGCTCACCGGCACGGCGGCGTTGCTGCCCTTGACCTTGGTCTTGGCCAGCTTGAGCACCGAGTTGTCGGCGTATTTGGCCGGTGCGGCCACGGGGAAGTGGCCCTCGACGAGGCCGGTCAGCGCGTCGACGAACTTGCTCGGCAGGCCGCCGATGAGCTTCGCCCGCAGGAGCACCGACTGGACGTACCAGCCCGCGTGGTTATAGGCGAAGATCGCCTGCCCGACGTTCTGCGACGCGCCGGCCGCATGGAGGTAGCGGGCGGCGGTGAAGATCGCGTCGACCGGGTTGTAGGGGTCCGCGACGCCGTCGCCGTTGGCATCGAGCCCGTACATCTTCCACGTGGAGGGCATGAACTGCATCCACCCGACCGCGCCCGCGGTCGACACCGAGAGGTTGCGCCCGTAGTCGGTCTCGATCTCGTTGATCGCGGCCAGCACCTGCCACGGCACGTCGTACTGGATGCCTGCGGCCTGGTAGATCGGTAGCAGGAACGGGGGGATCCGGAACGAGTCGATGAAGAAGTTCGGCACTCCGATCGGCGCCGGGCCGGGGAGGGAGAACGAGAAGGTCGGGTTCGACGGCGTCGGCACCCCGTTCCCGGTGACGGGCGGCTGGGTCGGTGGCTTGCCCGAGGAGGGCTTGGGCGACTTGGACTTCTTCGAGCCCGGCGCGGAGGTCGGACCGTGGTGCGAGCTCGGCTGACTGGACCCCGGGCCGGTCGTCTTCGGCGCGGTCGCTTTTCCTGAGGGTGAAGTAGAGGTTGAGCCTGACCCACCCGAGTGCGAGGACCCTGGCTTGGCGCTCGTCGGCGTCGAGGTCGTCGGGGTCGACGTCGTGCCCGACCCGCTCGGAGTCGTCGAGCCCGGCGTGGGCGAGGTCGGAGTCGTCGAGGACGTCGAGGTCGTCGTCGGCGTCGAGGTCGTGGGGGTCGACTGCTGCGGGCACGTCTCCGAGACGCTCTTGACGGGCACGGAAAGATTGAGGGACGAGATCGGCGCCCCGGGGGGCAGCTGGAAGTAGAGAACCTGGCCGCTGAGCAGGGTCACGGTGACCGTACAGCTGGCGGCCGAGGCGGCGGGGAGCGCAGCGACGCCCGACACTGCGGCCATGAGGCCCAGCGTCAGGAGCGCAACCTTCAGCTTCCCACGTCTCAACACGGTGCTTTGGACTCCTCCCGACCCGTCAGTTGCGCCATCGCGTGCGCGCAACGTCCAATGGACTGGCGTCTGGTCGGCAAGCTACTGAGTGCTTTCGCGCTTTGCAACGGGGAACCGTCGGGCCGTTTTACCCAGTTTTTGGCATCACTGCACGGGCATGCCGGTGGGCACATGATCCAGTCCATCGGCCGGTGGGTGCCGGCACTGTAGTTCGGGCGATGCAACCGCGGACACACTAACCCTCGCCCAGAGGCTGAGCCTTCGTTTTGAGCGGGTCTTCGATGTGGACATCTTCAACGATGCGGCGGTCGGGATGTGCGGAGATAGACCGGTGCCTCCCGCGCCGGCAGCCGGGGCTAGAGTGTCGGGACATGAGCGATGAGAAAGGTCTCCGCGAACGCATGACACGACAGGGCGAGGAAGCGATCGGCCGCTTTGCGCAGGATTTACTCGAGAACCCGATGGTCGCGCGTGCCCTCGCGGCGGCGTTCGAGACGCGCGAGCGCGCGTCCCGCGCCCAGGAGGTCGCGATGGGCGCGCTCAACCTTCCCTCGGCGAGCGATCTCGAGCGCCTCACCCGCCGTCTGCGCGGCGTCTCCCAGCGGCTCGAGGCCCTCGAGGACGGACTCGACCGCCTGGAGGGGCGGATCGACGGACTGGCCCAGAGCAGCGCGGTGGAACGCCGCCTGTCAGCCATCGAGGAATCGCTCGGACGCATCGAAGCGGCCCTCCCGGCTCGCGCCCGCAGCCGCGGCGCGGCCCAGTAGATCCTCAGCCGAGCGCGCGCACGGCGAGCTCCCCCGCGCGCGTCTCGGCCGCGCGTAGCAGCGTGGGTTCGATCCGCATGCGTGCGGGCAGGAGGAGATCGGAGACGATGAGGAGCGATCCGGCCTCGATGCCGCGCTTGGCCCCGAGGGCGAAGAGCGTCGCGCATTCCATCTCCACGGCCACGGCGCCCTTCTGCACCCACGAGCGCTCGAGCCCGGCGCGGTCCTCGTAGAAGAGATCGCTCGAGACGACCGTCGCCCCCAGCCCAGCTCCGGCCGCACCCAGAGCGCCGAGCAGCTCAGGGCTCGCGGCGACGCGATCCCCAGCGCCGAGCGCGCGGCTACACCCGTCCGCGGCCAGCGCCTCGGCCACCGCGAGGATCTCGCCCAGCTCCAGGCCACCCTCGAGGGCGGCGCACGTCCCGACGCGGATGAGCCGGCGGGCGCCGAGGTCGGCGAGCTCGGAGACGATGATGGCGGCACTCGGGCCGCCCATGCCCGTGCTCTGGATGGTCAGCGGCTCGCCGTCGTACGCCGTCCCGGTGTACCCCCACAGCCCGCGGTTGTGGTTGAACATCTTCGGCTCCTCGAGCAGCGACTGAGCGAGGTGCAGGGCGCGGCCCGGGTCGCCGGGGACGAGCACGCGCTCGGCCAGCGGCGCGGTGGGGTGGAGGTGGAGCGGGTCAGGCACGGCGTCCGGGTCCGCGGCGAGGTTAGACTGGGGGCTCCGTGAGCGGCTTCACGTCCCCGGCCGAGTTTCGCCAGGTCATCGATCGGACCTTCTCGCTCATGAGCGACGACCCGGACATGGGGCCGCGCCTCCGGGACGCCGACACGCCGCAGCGCTTCGAGTTCACCGACCTCGACCTCGTGGTCAACATCCGGGCCGGGGGACGGGACGAGCCCAACCTCGTGTGGGAGTGGACGGACGAGATCGATTGGGAGCCGCGGGTGCGGATGACCATGAGCTCGGAAACCGCGAACCGGTACTTCCAGGGCAAGGAGAACGTCGCCATCGCCATCGCCCGCAGGCGCATCAAGACCGGCGGGGACGTGAAGGCGGCGCTGGCCCTGATCCCGGTCACCAAGCCGCTGTTCGAGCGCTACCGGGCCATGGTGGCGGCCGACTATCCGCATCTGACCGTATAGGCGTGCCCATCCCGCGCGGTTGACAGCGCGGCGCCTCGGGAGTACACCTTCGCCACGATCAACGGCAACAGGCCGGAGCGTGCGGGACGCGTCCGCTAGGCGGGAGTTCCGCGCGAGGTGCCGCCGGAAACGTGACGAGCGCCAACGGCCGACGCAGCGGGCCGTAAGTCCCGCGGGCGGCGGGACCTCGTTCTCAGCGAGGCCCCGCCGCTGAACAATCGGCGCGGGCGCGCCGGTTCAGCCCGGGCCGGGGCACATCGAAGACAATGCTCTCCGTGCCCGACCGAGCGGCGTCCACGTCCCTGACCCGGCCCGGCACCCTCTCGTTGCGCGAGGCCGCCGAGCGGGCCGGGGTCCAGCCGGCGACGCTGCGCCGCTGGGTCCGGGAGGGCGTCATCCCCAACTTCGACGGCGCCTGGACGACGAGCGCGGTCGGCCGTGCGCGCATGGTGGCCCGGTTGCGCGAGCGCGGCCACTCGCTGGCCGAGATCCGGCGCGCCACCGACGAGGGGCGGCTCGCCTTCGGCTACATCGAGGAGCTCCTCCCGGTCGAGGACGAGGACCTCTACACGTTGCGCGCGGCGGCCCGGGCGACCGGGCTGGAGCCCGCCCTCATCGAGCGCATCGTCAGCGCGCTCGGCTTCAGCGCGATGCGGGCGGAGGCGCTCCAAGCCGACGATGTGCAGCTCTTGCGCTACGTCAGCGCCGTGCTCGAGGCCGGGCTGCCGCTCGTGGCCATGCTCCAGCTCGTGCGCGTCTACGGCCAGGCCATGGCCCAGGTCGCGGACGCCGAGGTGCGCCTCTTCCACCTCTATGTCCATGAGCCGCTCATGCGCTCGGGTGCCTCCGGCATGGAGACCGCCGAGGAGCTCGTCGGGCTCACCCGCGAGGTCCTGCCGCTCGCCTCGCCGGTCATGGACCACGTCCACCACCGCTACCTCCAGCATTTCGTCGAGCAGGACGTCGTCGGCCACATGGAAGCCGACCTCTCTGAGGAGACGCTCGACCTCGGGCGCCTGCGCGTGAGCATCGCCTTCGCCGACCTGGCCGGGTACACGCGCCTGACCGAGGAGGCGGGCGAGCTCGAGGCCGTCGACGCCGTCGAGCGCTTCGTCGAAGCCGTCGAGACGACGCTGCCCGAGGACGCCCGCATCGTCAAGACGATCGGCGACGAGGTCATGCTTGTCGGCTCGGACCCGGCGGCGATGATCGACTGGGCGGTGGGGTTTCAGCGCCTGCAGATCGAGCGGCCGCGCCCCCGGATCGCCGTCCACTACGGAGTCGCCCTCTACCGCGACGGGGACTACTACGGACGTGCGGTCAACATCGCCTCGCGCGTGGCCGCCCGCTCGGGCGCGGGCGAGGTGCTCGTGACCCGGCCGGTGGTCGAGCACAGCGGGCCTCACCTCGAATTCGAGCGCCTCGGCGAGGTCCGCCTGAAGGGCTTCACCGACTCGACCGAGATCTTCCTCGCCCGGCAGCGAGGGGAGCAATAGTGGACTCGGCGGAGTTGCTCGCCGCCGTTCGCGCCGAGGGGCTGATCGTCCCCGGGCGGCCGGTGCTCGTCATGCTCTCGGGCGGGCGCGACTCCGTCTGCCTGCTCGACCTCGCTGCCCGCATCGCCGGCCCCGCCGCGGTGCTTGCTCTTCACGTCAACTACGGCCTGCGCGAGGCGGCGGCCTTGGACGAGCGCCACTGCCAGGAGCTCTGCCGGTCCTTCGGCGTCGCGCTCGAGGTGCGCCGGCCCGGGCCGGCCCCGGGCGGCAACCTCCACGCCTGGGCCCGGGCCGAGCGCTACGGGGCCGCCGCCGCCCTCGCCGGGGAGCAGCGCCTCATCGCGGTCGGCCACACGGCGACCGACCAGGTCGAGACCATCCTCTACCGCCTGGCGTCGTCCCCGAGCCGGCGAGCGCTGCTCGGCATGAGCCCACGCGAGGGCAGGCTCGTGCGGCCGCTTCTGCGCTTCACCCGCGCGGACACGGCGGAGCACTGCCGCACCCGGGGCTTGAGCTGGCGCGAGGACGAGAGCAATGACGCGCCCGCGTACGCGCGTGCGCGCGTTCGCAACCGCCTCGTGCCGGCGCTGCGCGATATCCATCCGGGGGCGGAGCGCAACGTGGCCGCTGTGGCCGAGATCCTCCGCCAGGAGGCGGCGGTGCTCGACGAGCTCGTCGATGAGGTCCTCGGCGCCGAGGCGGACGTCGAGCTTGCCCGCCTGCGCGCCCTCCCGCTCGCGCTCGCCCGCCTCGTCATCCAGCGGCTGGCCGACCGCGCCGCGGGCGGCCCCGCCGCGGGCACGGCCCGGCGCACGGAGGAGATCCTCGCCCTGTCGGACCACGGCCGGGCCGAGCTCCACGTCGGGGCCGGGCTGAGGGCGATCGCCGACCGCGGACGTCTGCACTTCGCACGCCTCAGCAACCCGGCGCGCGACGTGTCCTCCACGCCCGAGCTCGAGCGCACATAGACTGGGCTCCGTGCTGGAGGACGACGCGATCGGCGAGATCCTCGTGCCGGCCGAGGACCTCGCCCGACGGGTGCGCGAGCTGGCGAGAGAGGTCTCCCGGGACTACGCGGGACGCGATCTCGTGCTCGTCGGCGTGCTCAAGGGTGCGGTGTTCTTCCTCTCCGACCTCATGCGCGAGCTCGAGGTCCCCTGCGAGGTCGACTTCATGGCCGTGGCCTCCTACGGCTCGGCGACCAAGTCCTCCGGGGTCGTTCGGATCCTCAAGGACCTCGACGCCGTCATCGAGGGCCGGGACGTCCTCATCGTCGAGGACATCGTGGATTCCGGGCTCACCCTGCAGTACCTGCTCCGCAACCTCGCCGGGCGCAACCCCCGTTCCCTGGAGGTGTGCGCGCTCCTCATCAAGCCCGAGCGGACGAAGGTCGATCTCGAGGCCAAATACGTCGGTTTCGAGATCCCCGACCGGTTTGCCATCGGCTACGGCCTCGACTACGGGGAGCGCTATCGAAACCTGCCATTCGTGGCCGCGCTCAAGGAATGAGAGACGCGATGCAGCCTGCAGGGAGGCATAAATACAGGTGCTACGCTTGAGCATTCCCGGATCGCGGCCGATGAACCGTCCGTGCGGGGACCTTCTATGAGTCGGTTTTTCAAGAGCGCCGCGTTTCCGATCCTCATCGTGGTCGTGCTCGCGTTCTTCGCCCAGAAGCTGATCGGGAGCTCGAACCACGCGCCGAGCTACACGTTCGGTCAGATGGTCACGCAGGTCAAGGCCGGCCAGGTCAAGAGCCTGTCGCTCGATCAGAAGTCGAACTCCGCCACGGTGACGCTGCTGCCGCAATACGGAGGCACGAAGTACTCGGTCGGCTATCCGGACAACTACTCGTCAGAGCTGATCAACGACGCCATCGTCTATGACGGGCCCACCGCGGTCAACGTCCAGAGCAAGAGCAGCAACGGCTGGCTCTCCCTGCTCACCTACATCCTGCCCTTCGTCATCTTCCTGGGCTTCTGGATCTTCCTGATGAATCAGGTCCAGGGCGGCGGCTCGAAAGTCATGTCGTTCGGCAAGTCGCGGGCGAAACGCATGTCCGTCGACTCCCCGAAGATCACCTTCCGCGACGTGGCCGGGGTCGACGAGGCGGTCGAGGAGCTCCATGAGATCAAGGAGTTCCTCGAGAATCCGAAGAAGTTCCAGGCCCTCGGGGCGCGCATCCCCAAGGGCGTCCTTCTCTACGGGCCCCCCGGCACCGGCAAGACGCTCCTGGCCCGCGCCGTGGCGGGCGAGGCCGGAGTGCCCTTCTTCTCCATCTCCGGCTCGGACTTCGTCGAGATGTTCGTCGGCGTGGGCGCCTCTCGCGTGCGCGACCTGTTCGAGCAGGCCAAGCAGAACTCCCCCTGCATCATCTTCATGGACGAGATCGACGCCGTGGGGCGCCACCGCGGCGCCGGCCTCGGCGGCGGCCACGACGAGCGCGAGCAGACGCTCAACCAGCTGCTCGTCGAGATGGACGGCTTCGAGATGAAGGACAACATCATCTTGATCGCCGCCACCAACCGGCCGGACATCCTCGATCCCGCCCTTCTGCGCCCGGGCCGCTTCGACCGCCAGATCGTGGTCGACCGCCCCGACCGCAACGGCCGCAGGAAGATCCTCGAGGTCCACACGCGCGGCAAGCCGCTCGCCCGCGAGATCGACGTCGACGCGTTGGCCGGACAGACCCCCGGCTTCACGGGCGCCGACCTCTCGAATCTGGTCAACGAGGCCGCTCTGCTCGCCGCCCGCAACGGCAAGCGCGAGATCACCCAGATCGAGCTCGAAGAGGGGATCATGCGGGTCATCGCGGGCCCGGAGAAGAAGACCCGGGTCATGTCGGGCAAGGAGCGGCGCATCACGGCCTACCACGAGATGGGCCACGCGATCGTCGGCCACTTCCTCCCGCACGCCGACCCCATCCACAAGATCTCGGTCATCTCCCGCGGCCAGGCCCTCGGCTACACGATCTCGATGCCGGGCGAGGACAAGTTCCTCACCACGCGCGCCGAGCTCCTCGACACGATGGCCATGACGCTCGGCGGGCGCGCCGCCGAGGAGACCATCTTCGGCGAGGTGACCACGGGCGCCTCCAACGACCTCGAGAAGGTCACGGCCACGGCCAAGCAGATGGTCATGCGCTTCGGCATGTCGGAGAAGCTCGGGCCTCGTGTCTTCGGCCACGACCACGGCCAGCCGTTCCTCGGTCGCGAGTTCTCCGCCGAGCCCGACTACTCCGACGAGATCGCTCGCGAGATCGACGACGAGATCCGCCGCATCGTCGAGTCCTCCCACCTGCAGGCCAAGGACATCCTCACCAACTACCGCGACTCGCTCGAGAAGCTCTCGGAGATCCTCATCAAGCGCGAGACGATCGAGAAGGAGCAGTTCGAGGCCCTTCTCGACGGCCAGAGCGAGGAAGAGGTGTTCGGCGCCGAAGCTCCCCCGCCGCCCGAGGTTCCGATCCCGCCGGCCTCGGCCGAGCGCGCCCCCGGGCGCGAGGCGCCCCGCCCGCTGCCCCGTCCGGGCCTCGCGGGCTCCGAAGGCTAAGGCAAATCGCTGACGCGATTTGCTTGCGAGTTCGCGCGGAGCGCAAACTCGGTTAGGCCGCCGCGGCGAGCGCGGGTTCGAGCTGCTCGCTGATGCGGGCCAGCGCGTGCTGCAGCGCGCCGCCGGCCAGGAGCGCATCCACGGCGCGAGCCAGCAGGCCGCCGAGCAGGCCGCGGCCCGACACGCTTACCGCCGCCCGTATCTCGCTGCCGCAGTGGCGCCGTGCGACGCGGTACTCGACGTCGATCGAGATGGGGCCGCTGGCCACCAGGGCAAGGCAACGATCGCTTGCCTCGCGCACGTCAACGTGGAATTCGAGCCCGCGACCGGCCAGCTCGCCGCGCACGCGCGCCCGGGTCCCGGCCAGCAGCCGCCTCGTCTCGCAGTCCACGAGCTCGAAGGGCACGGGCGACCAGCGCGCGATGGCCTCGGGCTCGGTCAGCAGCTCGAGCACATCATCAGGTTCCCCCGCCAGCCACGTATCGGCCGTCCACGTCCTCACCGTCTGCTCCTCTCCAGGCTGATTGCCATCTCGGCGAATCTGACCGCAAGCAGACCAGAATTTCATCGCCCCGGAGGGTGATATTCGTCACCCCGGAGGAGGATTTCAGGACGGGGTGCCGGCCGGCGGCGTCAGACCGGCGGCCTTGCAGGCGGCCAGCCCGGGCGCGAGCGGGGGCGCGGGCGCGAGCTTCGGCGGATGCCGGAAGGCCGCGTGGGTGAAGTCGAAGTAGTCGGTCATCGGCGCCGCGTTGGCGTCGCGGAAGGTCATCGCCGGCAGGTTCCACTTGCGCTCGACGAAGGCCGCGATCGAGGTGTGGTCCTGGACGACCCTCGAGGCGTAGTTCGGGCGGGCCCACGGAGAGACGACGATCAGGGGCACGCGGAAGCCGTAGCGGTCGTAGCCGCCGGGGGCGTTCTCGCCCGGGTACGTTTGGGGCTTGATGGCGTCGGGTGCGATCGCGCGCGGAGGCGGGACGTGGTCGTAGTAGCCGCCGTGCTCGTCGTAGTTGATGAACAGCGCGGTGCGCTTCCAGTTCGGCGAGTGCAGGATCGCGTTGGTGATCTGGGCGATGAACTGCTCGCCGACCTGGATGTCCTGGGGGTTCTCCTCCGAGGTCGTCGCGTAGTTCGGGTCGATGAACGAGAACTGGGGCAGCTTTCCCGCCGCGGCATCGCTGTGGAACTTGGCGATCGAAAGACCCTTGGCCGTCTGGGCGGGGTTGTTGCGGACGTTGGGCAGGATGAGCCAGCTGGGGATCTGCTGGTAGTAGGTGGCGTAGCTGATCCCGTGGGCGTCGAAGCGGTCGAAGATCGTGCCGTTGGCCGCCGGCGTGGTGAGGGCGTAGGCCTTGTCGTCGATCGACCCCGAGGCGGTGCCGGCGAAGAAGAACCGGCGGTTCGGATACGTCTGGGCCAGAACGGAGCAGAAGTAGCGCTGGCCGATGGGGAAGTGCGAGGCGAGCGCGTACGTGTATGGGATGTCGTGCTTGTCCCAATACCACATGGCGTCGTCGCCGCTGGCGAGAACGAAGCCGTCGTTACGGCCGCCGTCGAAGGCCTGGTGGCTGGCGTCCCAGGCCTGGCTGGGCTTGCCGCTCAGCTGGCAGGGCGAGCTCGCGTGGTGGGCGAAGACGCGGTTGCCGCTGGCATCCCGGTTGAAGTTGAGCGGACGTCCGTGCTTGAAGCGCAGACCGTCGACGCCCCGCCGGCCGCGGATCTGGTGGGGGACGAGCCCGAGCAGGTTGTCGAAGGAGTGGTTCTCCATCATGAGCACGACGATGTGCTCGATCTCGGGCATCGAGGGCGTCCCCGCCGGCAGGTGGGGGAAGGGGAGGCTGTCGGGGCGGCGCAGGCGGGCACCGTGGGCGATCGGGCGCGCCCAGGCGGGGACGCTCCCGGCGGCCAGGATGGCGGCGCCGCCGGCGGCGCCACGGAGGAAGACGCGTCGGGTCAGCTGTGGGTCGGTCATCGCCGGGGCAGCATAACCCCGGCGGGCGGGTTGTAACGTCACTTGGCCGTGAACGACGCGCGCGCACCGAGAACAACCCGGCCCCCGGGACGGATGACGCGGATCATGCTCTCGGCCACCCGGGTGTGGCTACCCCTGGCCATCGCCATCGCCGGCGTGATCATGATCATCGTCGGCCAGGGGCAGACCAACGGCACGGGCGGGACGTCGCTCGGCAACTCGATCGCGGCCGGCGGCGTGGCCATGCTCATCGCCGCCATCATCGTGTGGATGATCAACTGGATGTACCGCATGAGCGTTCAGAGCAACCGCGAGCGCGAGACCGAAGAGGCGGCGCGCGCGTTCTTCGACGAGCACGGACGCTGGCCCGACGAGACGGAGTGAGCGCGGTGCGGGACGGCCGTTTCACGATCATGGGCGTGGTCAACGTCACGCCGGACTCGTTCTCCGACGGCGGCCTCTACCTCGACGGGTCCGCCGCGATCGCCCACGGGCGCAAGCTCGAGTCCGAGGGTGCGGAGATCCTCGACATCGGAGGCGAGTCGACCCGCCCCGGCGCCGCTCCCGTCGGCGAGACCGAGGAGCTCCGGCGCGTCGTGCCCGTGCTCGAGGGCCTGCGCGCCGCGGGCAGCGCCGCGCAGCTGTCCATCGACACGTCGAAGGCCGCGGTGGCGCGCACCGCGCTGGCCGCGGGGGCGAGCCTGGTCAACGACGTCACCGCGCTGCGCGGCGACCCGGCGATGGCCGAGGTCGTGGCCGCGAGCGGGGCGGAATGCTGCCTGATGCACATGCTCGGGACACCGCGCACGATGCAGTCCGATCCACGCTACGACGACGTCGTGAGCGAGGTCAAGGCGTTCCTCGAGGAGCGGCTGCACTTCGCCATCGCGGCGGGCATCGCCGAGGAGCGGATCATGCTCGACCCGGGGATCGGCTTCGGCAAGACCGCCGAGCACAACCTCGAGCTGGTGCGCCGGCTGCAGGAGCTCGTCGCCCTCGGCCGGCCAGTCGTCGTCGGCACCTCGCGCAAGAGCTTTCTCGGCCGTATCACGGGCCGCGACGTCGACCACCGGCTGGCCGCGACCATCGCATCGAACGTGCTCGCCTTCGAGCGCGGGGCACGGGTCTTCCGGGTCCACGACGTCGCTCCCATCCACGACGCGCTCACGGTGGCTGCTGCTACGGTCTCCGCGCCATGGACGACCCCGACGAGTACGACGAGGTAGAAGACGACGAGGGGCACTCAGAGCCCGAGGTCACGATCGAGATCAGCGGCCTCTCGCTCTTCACTCACGTCGGGGTCACCGCCGCCGAACGTGAGGTCGGCCAACGACTGCTCCTCGACCTCCGCCTCGACGTCGGCGACTGCGACGCCACGCTGACCGACCGGATCGAGGACACGGTCGACTACGGCCAGGTGTGCGACACGGCCAACCTCGTCGCCCAACAGCGCTCCTACCGGACCCTGGAGCGACTGTGCGCCGCGATCGCCGACCGTCTGCTCGAGCAGTTCAAGGCGAACGCGGTGTGGGTCAAGGCGGCCAAGCCGGAGCCGCCGCTGGCGCTGCCGGTGACCGAGGTCTCGGTCGAAGTCTGGCGCGAATCCGAGTGACCGTCGGGTACCTCGGCCTCGGCTCGAACGTCGGTGAGCGCCGGAGCCATTTGGAAGCCGCGGTCGCCGCGCTGCCGTCGCAGGGCGTCACGCCGCTGGCCTCCTCCTCGGTGTACGAGACCGAGCCCGTCGGCCTGGTCCTCGACCAGCGCGAGTTCCTCAACGCCTGCCTGCGGATCGAGACCGAGCACGAGCCCGAGGGCCTGCTCGCCGCGTGTAAGGCGGTCGAGCGCTCGCTCGGGCGCGAGCCCGGCGGTCCGCGCCACGGTCCGCGCCCGATCGACGTCGACCTGCTCCTCCTCGACGACGTCGAGTACAGCTCGGAGCGTCTGTCGCTGCCCCATCCCGAGGTGCGCTCGCGGCGCTTCGTGCTCGCTCCCCTGCTCGAGCTCGACCCCGGTCTGACGCTGCCGGGAGGCGGGCGGCTGGCCGACGCGCTGGCCGGGCTGGGCGAGGGCCAGGCGGTCCGAGTCGCGGGTCCGCCTCTACTGTTCTGACCCTCATGCTCCTCGTCGTCGACGTCGGAAACACCCAGACGCACTTCGGGGTCTTCCCCGACGCCGGCGAAGAGGTCACCGAGCACTGGCGCTTCGCCACCGTGCGCGAGTCGACGGGAGACGAGCTCGGGGCCGCGCTCTCGAACCTCCTCGCCCTGCGCGGGCTGTCCTTCGAGAACGTCGATGAGTCGATCGTCTCCTCGACCGTGCCCCAGCTCTCCGAGCGCTGGACGGCCATGTCCACGCGCTACCTCGGCCACGAGATGCTCGTCGTCGGGCCCTCGATCCGCACGGGCATGCCGATCCGCATCGACAACCCCCGCGAGGTCGGCGCCGACCGCCTGGTCAACGCGGTGGCGGCCTACGAGCGGGTGCGCGACACCTGTGTGGTCGTCGACTTCGGCACGGCCATCACCTACGACGCGGTCTCTGCGGCCGGCGAGTATCTCGGGGGGATCATCACCCCGGGGGCGGAGATCTCCATCGACGCGCTCTACGAGCGGGCGGCCAAGCTCCCGAAGGTCGAACTCGCCGAGCCCCGCTCGCTCATCGGCAAGTCGACCGTCGACGCCATCCGCTCGGGCATCGTCTACGGCTTCGCCGCCCAGGTCGAGGGCATCGTCGCCCGTCTGCGCCGCGAGCTCGGGGACTCGACGTTCGTGATCGCCACCGGCGGCCTCGCGGGCGCGCTCGTGCCCTTCATCCGCGGGACGATCGACGACGTCGACGACCTCCTGACGCTCACCGGCCTGCGGCTGATCTACGAGCGCAACCGCTGAACCGAGGTCCCCGGGCGCCGGCCAGGAATGGCGCAGGCAGGGGTGGCGGTTCGGGCCGCTCGGCGCGTCCTTGAACGTCCGAGACACGACACTCGACCGTTCCCAAGAGTCGAGTGTCGTAGGAGGGCCGTCTGGCGTCCTCTCCACGACAGCCGAGCCGAGAACGCCCGCGAGTGTCGTGTTATGTACGCCGAAAGGGCGCGACCGCGTCCGGGCCGGACCCCTTGCCGCTGTACCGCGACCGTCGCGGCCTAGGGTGCCCCAGGCGCCGGGAGGGGCACGTCGGGCGTGCGCGCGAGCGTCGCGGCCATGATGAGGAAGACGATGCGCCGGCGCTGGCCCGGATGCTCGGCCTCGAAGGCCTCGTAGCCGTCCAGGAGCTCGACGATGGCCGCGAACACCGGGGCATCGTCGACTTCGGCGGGCACGTCGCAGGCCAACCGGGCCAGCGCGAGCATCTCGGTCGGGTCGCCGCCGCGCATCCCGGCGATGGCGGCGAGCAGAAGGAACTCGGCCACGCGGTCCAGGAGCACGTGCGGGGCGCGCTGGCGCTCGCCCACCGGCGGGCCGGCGGGCTGCAGTGGCTCACCCGCGGCCAGGCGCAGTGCCTGCTCGGAGGCGACCGAGCGAACCTGCTCGGCCGACAGCCCGGCGGCAAGCGCGGTGCGCAGCTGGAAGGCGGCCGAGATCATCGTGTTCCCGTACGGCGCGTCGGAGGCGAAGACGATCTGGCCGGGCGGGATGAGCGAGAAGAGCGTCAGCATGTCGGCCGGCATCCACCACGCGGTGTCGAAGAGCAGGTTCGGGTGATCGGGCGCCGAGCGCCAGATCCACGAGAGGTCGCAGATGCCGGCGTGGGCGAGGATGAGCCGCGCGTCGGGAAACTCGCCCGCCAGCTCGACCGCGTGGAGGCCGAGGGCCGGGATCCCGCGCCCGGCGTGGATGAGCACGGGGAGGCTGCGCTCGTGGGCGAGCGCGACGAGCGAGTTCACCTCGGGGTGGTCGAGAGTGAACTGCTCGGCGCGGGGATGGAGCTTGATGCCGCGCGCGCCGGCGTCGAGGCTGCGCCGCGCCTCGTCGACCGGGTGGTCGTGGGGATCGACGCGGCAAAAGGGCACGAGCAGGCCGTCGCCGTCGGCCTGCGCCGCGGCGAGAACGGCGTCGTTGGCCTCCCGATAGCCGTCGGGCTCGTGGAAGGGGAACACGAACGCCCCCCGGGCGTTCGCCCCGCGCAGGCTGTCGAGCAGCTCCTCAGGGGTCTGCTTCATCCCGTCTGGATCGTTCTGGCCGACGTGGGTGTGGGCGTCGAAGAGCCCGATCCCCGGGACCTGCTGAAGGACGGCATCGGTGTAGGGCGCCAGGAAGCTCAAGGGGTCCATTGCTCTTCATTCGTACCATGAACCGGGAATGACGCGGGTGTTGACCGAAAGCTGGGAGCTCGGAGGCCTGACGATTCCCAACCGGGTCGTGCTCGCGCCCCTGGCCGGGATCGGCAACTGGTTCGTGCGCCTGCAGGCCAAGCGCCACGGCGCCGGGCTCGTCGTCTCGGAGATGGTCTCGAGCTACGCCGTGCACTACCGCAACGAGCGCACGTGCCGCGAGCTGCTGCGCATCCACCCCGACGAGCATCCCGTGTCCGTCCAGCTCTTCGGCAACGACCCCGACGTGATGGCCTCGGCCGCCGAGCAGGTGGCGGCCGCCGGCGCCGACCTCATCGACATCAACATGGGCTGCCCCGTGCCAAAGGTGTGCAAGACGGGCTCGGGCGCGGCGCTGCTCGACGATCCCGATCGCGCCGTCGCCCTGGCGCGGGCCGCCGCCCGAGGGAGCGGGCTGCCCGTGACCGTCAAGCTGCGCTCGGGACTGCGCCCCGGGGATCTCGGCGGGATCGAGACGGCCCGGCGCCTCGCCTTCGACGCCGGCGTGGCCGGGGTGTGCGTCCACCCGCGGCACGCCTCCCAGCGGCACAAGGGCCGCCCCGACTACGCGCTCGTCCGGGGTCTCGTCGAGGAGCTGCCGGTGCCCGTCATGGTCTCGGGCGGCCTCCAGACGGCGCAGGACGTCCGGATCGCGTTCGAGCAGACGGGCGCCGACGCGGTGCTGCTCGCCCGCGGCTCGCTCGGGAACCCCTGGTTGTTCGAGCAGGTCCTCGGTACCCGCAGCGAGGAGCCCGGGCGCGAGGAAATCCTCGCCGAGGTCGACTGGATCATCGAGTCCGCCGTCGAGCACCTCGGCGCCGAGCGCGCGAACCGCTACCTGCGCAAGTTCTACCCGTGGTACCTCGAGCGCCTGAGGGGCTCCAAGGCGCTCCAGGCCGCTCTCCAGACGGCGCCCACCGTCGAGGCGGCGCGCGCGCTCATGCACGCCGGCGAGGCGCAGAGCGCAATCGCCGCCTGAGCCGGTTGCCGCCGGGCGGCCAGAGCGTTAGGGTCGCTCTGGGATGGCTGGTGCGACGCTTACCGGAGTGCTTGCCGCCGCCGCGCTGCTCACCCCCGCCGGCGGATATCACGGGCACTACGTGCACGGCTCGGCCGCGCCCTTCCGCGTGGGCGCCGCGGTGCAGAGCATTGCGCCGCCGGCGTTCGGCCGCGTGGCCGGCGGCGATCGGGCCAACTGCGCGCATCCGGCGGCCTATGACGGTCCCCGGCCGTTCGCCTTCGAGGAGCCCTACGTCGACGCACAGCACGACGGCCACTACGACCCCGGCGACCCGTACATCGACTGTAACGGCGATGGCCGCTGGGACGGGAACCTCATCGGCGGGGGGAACAACAACCCGCGCTTCTACGACAGGGTCGCCGACCCGGTCACCGCACGGGCGACGGTGATCTCGAACGGCAGCTCCACGATCGCCGTCGAGGTGCTCGACCAGGAAGGGCTGTTCGACGTCTACCAGCAGCGCATCCGCGCGAAGGTCGAGGCAGATGGCTACCACCTGACGGGCATCTTCATCTCCGCCACCCACGACGAGTCGGCCCCCGACAGCCTTGGCCTCGGCGGGGTCTCGCAGACGACCTCCGGCGTGAACGAGTACTGGGTCACCTACATGGTCGACCAGAGCGCGCGGGCGATCGAGCGCGCCGATCGAGCGCTCCGGCCGGCCACGATCCGCTACACCGAGGTGCTCGAGCCGGCCAACGTCCGCCAGTGCTGGTCCTCGTATCCCTTCGTCGACGACCAGCACATCCCCGTGCTCCAGGCGGTCGACGCTCGCGGCCGGACGATCGTCACCCTGGCCAGCGTCAGCCAGCACGCCGAGACGCTCGGCTTCAACGGTGGGACGGCGACGCTCGATGCGCAGAACGACTGGCTCTCCGCGGACTGGATCAACTTCTTCCGCACGACCCTCCAGCAGCGGCTCGGCGGCGTGGCGATCGAGATGGCGGGAACGGTCGGGTCGGTCGAGAGCCCCGAGGTCTACCCCTGGCCGATCTCGCGTATCCCTGAGGTCTTCGTCGACGCGAGCCATCCGGCCGGGTGCCGGACCCTTTTCAGCACACGAAAGGGCACCGACACGGCGGGCGCCTTCCACGTTCCCGTCGGCTACCTGGGCGAGACGCGCGCCTTCGGCGAGGACATGGCACGGCCGATCATCACGGCGCTGAAGACCGGCGAGTACCACAACTCGCACACGAACACGATCTGGGGTGCGCGGGCGAACATCTGTGTGCGACTCCAGAACGCGCTCTTCATCCTCGGCGCTCAGTTGGGCGTCTTCGCCAACCGCCCGGGCTACAACGCCAACTGCACCGTGGCCTCGCCCGTCCTGGCCAACGGCTCCTCGGCCGGGCAATCCCTGCGCTCCCAGGTGGCTGCTTTCCAGATCGGCGACGGGGAGTTCCTCTCGGTCCCCGGCGAGGTGTTCCCCTTCACCTTCCTGCGGGGCTTCCTCGGCCCCCAGGACATGCCCGACCCGTCCGCCGGGCTTCCGCCGTGGCTGCTCCCCCACATGCACGTCCCGTTCCGGTTCATCGACGGCCTCGCCGAGGACATGCTCGGCTACATCTTCCCCGAGGGCAACGCCGTGGGGATCCCGACGCTCACCAACCTCGACCCGTCCGACACCGATCGCTTCGGCTGCGGGCACTCCGACGACTCCGAGTCGACCTCGGCGCTCGCCGGGAATATCGTCGGCACCGCGCTCGTGAAGGTGCTCGACGCCCGCGGCGGCCCGCCCGAGGAGATCGTCCGCGGACGCTACATCCTCCCCTCGGGGCAGCGCTCGCGCGACCCGCTCGGCGGTCCCGAGATCAAGTGCACGAGCGATGAGACGTTCCACTTCGCCGGGCGCGCGGTCGGCGTCGCCCTGGCGAACGGGCGCGTCGTCCATCCGCGGGTATGGATGTCGCTCAGCGGCCTGCCCCAGACGCGCCCCGACCGGGACACGCGCGGCTACTTCGACGCCCGCGGGCGCCGGGTGTGGCTCGACGTGTTCCCGAACCTCACGTGAGACGCGGACGGCTCATCGCCCTCGCCGCCACGGTCATCCTCGGCGCGGGGGTTGGGGTCGCGCGGGCCGACTTTCCCTATGACCCGGGCGCCAACCCCTTCGCGCCTGGCACTTTTCACCTCGCCCCCGGCGTCGTCCCGGACGACTTCAGCGAGAGCTCGGACTGGAAGCTCGCGGCCACGCCCGAGAACCCGTCGAACGGCTCAGCCGAGGCCAAGGTCGACGAGCAGCCCGACGAGCTGTGTGGCATCCGCGGGATGAGCATCGTCGATACACAGACCGTCCAACCGGCGGGCACCTGCGCCCGCGGTCCGATCAGCACGGCGTGGGAGACCAGCACCGGGCGCCCGGACGTCGTCATCTACGTCCTCGACTCGGGCATCGAGTGGAACAACGCCGGCGCCATGGCCGACCTGCGTGACAAGCTGCACCTCAACCAGGGCGAGCTGCCCGCCCCGCGCCACGACCTGTCGACCTCCCTCGTCCCGGGTGAGAACTGCGCGCATTACCGGACCGCCACCGGCGGCGACTACAACCCCCGCGGCGCCTACGACGTCAACCACGACGGCGTGTTCAACGTCCTGGACTACGCCTGCGACTCGCGGGTGGCAGCGGTCGTGCTCGGCGGGAGCCCGCGCCACGGCCTCCGCCACGGCCCGCCCGGCGTGCTCACCCCCGAGGACCTCATCCTCGCCTTCACCGATGGCAGGGACCACGACCACAATGGGTTCGCCAACGACATCGCCGGCTGGAACTTCCTCGACAACAACAACGACCCCTTCGACGACGTCCAGTACGGCCACGGCACCGGCGAGGCGGAGGACTCCTCGGCCGAGGCCAACAACGGCGGCAACCTGGGCACGTGCCCGAACTGCACGTTCGTGCCCCTCCGTGTCGGCGAGTCGTTCATCACCGACGCCAACCGCTTCGCCCAGGCCGTCCTCTACGCCACCGACAGCGGCGGTGACGTCATCCAGGAAGCGCTCGGCACGCTCAACGCACCGGGCTTCGCCCAGCAGGCGATCGAGTACGCCTACCACCACGGCGTGACGGTGATCGCCTCGGCGGCCGACGAGGCGGCCGAGCATCACAACGAGCCCTCGGCCATGGCCGACGTGATCGTCGTCAACTCGGTGACGAAGTACGACTCCTCGCTCACCTCCTCGCCGCCCTCCTACCTCCAGCTCAACGGATGCACGAACTTCGGCCCGCGCATCCTCGTCGCCGTGCCGAGCAGCTCATGTTCCTCGGAGGCGACCGGCAAGGCCTCGGGGGTGGCCGGGCTCATCTACAGCGCGGCCGAGAACGCGCACCTGGCCGGCCATCTGCGGCCGAGCCCCGACTGCCGGCGCGTGAACGGCAGGCCGTGCCTCATCACCGCCAACGAGGTCCGCCAGCTCATGGGCTCGGGCGACGTCGGCTCCTCGGCCCCGGCCGACGAGGGCCGCGGGCAGGCGGACGACGTCGACTTCGCCGCCCAGCCCGAGATGTCGTGCGCGCGCGACCGTGTGGCCACGTGCACCGATCCGAACCGCCAGATCACCTTCGCGGCCGACCAGAACGGCGGGGTGGTCGGGCCCCTCCCGCACACGACGCGTTATCCGGCGCGCAAGGGCTTCGACGAGTTCTACGGCTACGGCCGCCTCAACGCCGCCCGGGCCGTCGCCGCGGCGGGCGCGGGGGAGATCCCGCCCGAGGCGGAGATCACCGCGCCGGCCTGGTTCACCCAGGTCGACCCGGGGCTCGGATCGTTGGCGGTGCGGGGAGCGGTCGACGCCCGCGCCGCCTACCGCTGCGAGGTCGATGTGGCCCCCGGGGTGCAGCCGAACAATTCCCTGGCTCCCCGCGGGGACTTCCACGCCGTCGCGTCGAGGTGGTGCGATGGACGCACCGCCCGGCGCGGCGCCTTCACCGGGGTCCTCGGCCGGATTGACCTCGCCCGGCTGAAGCGGTGGTTTCCGCCGCTGAACTTCACCGGCAACGCCGACGGCGGCCGTGCCCAGGACGCCAACGGTCGCCCCAACACCCAGCCCTACGCCTTCACCGTCCGGGTCGTGGTGCACACGGTGCGCGGGCACGAGATGAGCGGGGAGGACCGGCGCCAGCTCTACCTGCACCGCGACCGCGATCTCCTGCGCGGCTTCCCCATCCAGCTCGGCTCCGACGGTGACTCCTCGCCGGTGCTCGCCGACATCGACGGCGACAACCGCAACGAGCTCGTAGTCGCGACCTCGGGCGGCTGGGTCCACGCCTTGCGGCCCGACGGCTCGGAGCTCCCCGGGTGGCCCGTGCACAGCCAGGCCCTGCCCCTGCACCTCGGCGAGCGGGCCTACGGCCCCGGTGGCATCGGCACCGGCCACTACGCCGCCATCATGGGCGCGCTCGCCACCGGCGACCTGTTCGGGGACGGCCGACTCGACGTCGTCGCCGACGACAACCAGGGCAACGTCTACGCCTGGAACGGAGCCGGGCGCTTGGTCTTCCATGCCCACGCGAACCGGGCGTTCTCCGGCGCGCCCCTGATCCCGTTCCACACGGTCCGCCAGGGCGTCCGCGACCGCGTGGAGGGCGGCTTCCTGTCCGCCCCCGTGCTCGCGCGGCTCAACGGGAGCAGAGGCGGCCCGCTCGACATCATCGCCGCAGGCGAGGACCGCCACCTCTACGCCTGGCACGCCAATGGCCGTCCGGTGGCCGGCTTCCCCGTGCTCATCGCCGACCCCGACAAGGTCGCCTCCGTGGACCCGGTCACCGGCCACATCACGTTCAGGAACGTCGGATCCAATCCCGGCCTCGACGAGGACCAGGGCAAGCTCATCGACACGCCCGCCGTAGCCGACATCGGCGGCCGGGCGGTCATCTTCGTGGGCAGCAACGAGGAGTATCCGATCGACACGGGCGACGAGGGCGGCGTGAACATCAGCCCGACGAACGCCTTCCTCAGCGCTCCGCTGGCCAAGCTGGCGGGCCTTCCCCTGGCCAACGGCCGGCTCTACGCCGTGGCCGGCGACGGTAACCGTGCCCCGGGCGGTCCGTTCCTCCCCGGCTGGCCGGTGAAGATCGGCATCTTCGATGCCGGCCTGTTGCCCGATGTCGGCGAAGGGATCAACGGGTCGCCCGTCATCGCCCCGCTCGACTGCCCCTCCGGCGGGTTCGGTCTGAAGATCGCCGTCACCCCGGACGCCGGCCCGGCCTACGTGCTCAACCCCAACGGGAGCTCGTGCTACGGGCAGACCGACGGCGCCGACAACACGCTCTCGGATGCCTTCACCACGACCACGGCCAAGTACGACAGCCCCGACTTCGCCACCGTCGGCTATCCGGCCTTCGGGGCCCTCGACGGGCAGCACATCTCGCTCTTTGCCCCCGCGACCGGGCTGATCCGCGCGCTCGACCTCGACGTGCCGGAGTACCAGGGCGGGCAGGACTTCATCGGCGGATGGGATCCCTCCACCGGCGATCCTCTGCCCGGCTTCCCGGCCGAGGTCAACGACCTCCAGTTCCTCACCGGCCCGGTGATCGGGAACATCCTCGGCGGATCCGGCCAGCAGGTCATCGGCGGGACCTCCTCGCTCGACCTGGCCGCGTTGCGCGCCGGCGGCGCTCCGGCGAGCGGCGCCTGGCCGAAGCTGTCCGGCGACTGGACCTCGGCCACGCCGGCGCTCGGGTCCTTCGGCACCCTCGATACCGCTCCCGGGGCGCGCAAGGACGTCGTCTCGATCACACGCGCGGGGACGCTGTCGGTGTATTCCACCCCCGCCGGCGCCTGCACGGCGAGCTCCTCGCCGCGCTACCACCATGATCTCGCGAACTCGGGCGACTACACCCGCGACGCGATCCCGCCGGGCCATCCCTGGGCGGGCCGCGTGCGTCAAGGGACACTGTCCTTCCTCGCTCCCGGCGGCGATTTGATGTGCGGCCGTGCCCAGCGCTACGAGCTCGCCACCTCACGCCGCCCGATCACCGCCGCCAACTTCGCTCGGGCGCGGCTCCTGTACGTCCGCGCCACCCCCGGCCGGCCCGGTTCACGCCAGCGCCTCGAGCTTCCGCCGGGGACACTCCGGTATGTGGCTATTCGGGCCGTGGACAGCGCGGGAAACCTCGGGCTTCCGCTCGTTCTGAGCACCGTCGGCTAGCCGTCTATACTCCTGCGCCCGAAACACCCGGAACAACGCATTCCCGCTCCATCGGCGGGTTTTTTCGGGCCTTGTTGAACGCACGTCAAGTCAGGTCACCGTCATGCCCAAGGACGTCATCCTCACCCCCGAGGGGCTCGCCAACCTCAAGTCCGAGCTCGAGCACCTCTCCACGACGCGCCGCCGGGAGGTCGCCGCGCGCATCAAGGAGGCACGCGAGTTCGGGGACATTTCCGAGAACGCCGAGTACGACGACGCCAAGAACGAGCAGGCCATGCTCGAGGCGCGCATCGCCCAGCTCGAGGACAAGCTTCGCTCCGCCACGGTGATCGACGCCTCCGATCTGAGCACGGACGTCGTGCGCGTGGGCTCGGTCGTGCACGTCAAGGACGAGGCGGGCAAGTCCAGCAAGTACACGATCGTCGGCTCCGCCGAGGCCAAGCCCGCGGAGATGAAGCTCTCCAACGAGTCTCCGGTCGGCAAGGCGCTGGTCGGCCGCAAGCGCGGCGAAGAGGTGGTGTTCGCGACCCCCAAGGGCGAGCGCCGCCTGACCATCACCAAGATCGACGTCGCCACCGCCTAGTGGACCCGGCGGACGCCGGCAGCACGTCCGAGCTGCTGGCCGCACGGCGCCAGAAGCTCGATGCCCTCCGCGAGGCGGGCATCGACCCCTTCCCCCACCAGTTTGCCGGCGTCGAGCCGATCGCGTCGGTGCGCGCCACCCACGAGGACCTCGCCGACGGCGAGGAGACCGACACGGCTCACCGCGTGGCCGGCCGGCTGGCCGCGCGCCGCGGGCAGGGCAAGATGGCCTTCCTCGACCTCGTCGACCGCTCGGGCCAGGTCCAGCTTCAGGCCCGGGCCGACGTGCTCGGGGCGCAGGACATGCAGCGCCTGCTCGGTCTCGACCTCGGGGACCTCATCGGCGTCGACGGCACGGCGCTGCGCTCGCGCCGCGGCGAGCTGACCCTCCGCGTCGACGCCTTCACGGTTCTGGCCAAGTCGCTGCGGCCGCCCCCGGAGAAGCATCACGGGCTGCGCGACGTCGAGCAGCGCTACCGCCACCGCGAGCTCGACCTCATCGCCAATCCGGAGAGTCGCGAGCTTTTCATCACACGCGCGCGCGTGGTCTCCGCCGTGCGGCGCTTCCTCGACGACGCGGGCTTCATCGAGGTCGAGACGCCGGTGCTCCAGCCGCTCTACGGCGGGGCGCTCGCGCGGCCCTTCGTCACCCACCACAACGCGCTGGACCGCGACCTCTACCTGCGCATCGCCACCGAGCTCTATCTCAAGCGCCTGATCGTCGGTGGCCTCGAGCGCGTCTACGAGCTCGGGAAGGACTTCCGCAACGAGGGCGTCGACACGACGCACAACCCCGAGTTCACGATGATCGAGTGGTACGAGGCCTACGCCGACTACCTCGAGGTCGCCGCGCGCTGCGAGCAGCTCGTGGCCCACGTGGCCTCGGAGATCGCCTACGAAGGTGATTACGACTTCACCCCGCCCTGGCCGCGGGTGCGCCTGACCGAGGCCATCCTCGAGCGCACGGGCGTCGACGTCCTCGCGCTCCGCGACCGCGACGCGCTCGCTGCGGCGATGCGGGCACACGGTCTTGCCGCCCCGGCGCAGGACACCTGGCCCCAGCTCGTGGACGAGCTCGTGACCAAGCACGTTGAGCCGACCCTCGTGCAGCCGACGTTCCTCATCGACTATCCGGTTGAGCTCTCCCCCTTCGCCAAGCGCCACCGCTCGGTCGAGGGCCTGGTCGAGCGCTTCGAGGTCTACGTCGGCGGGATCGAGTTCGGCAACGCCTTCACCGAGCTCAACGACCCCGACGAGCAGCGGCGCCGATTCGAGCAGCAGCGGGCGCTGGCCGGCGCGGGGGACGACGAGACGCAGCCCTACGACGAGTCCTTCCTGCAGGCGCTCGAGCAGGGAATGCCGCCCACGGGCGGGATCGGGATCGGCATCGATCGCCTCGTCATGGCCCTCACCGGGCAGCGCTCGATCCGCGAAGTCGTGCTCTTTCCGGCTCTGCGTACGTGAGAGGACACCCGGCGAGGGTGTCCCGGAGGGCGTCGGCTACGCTGGGATGAAGCTCCGTCGCGAGCGAGGACAACGCCGACGAACAGCCCGTTACGGGCGTTTCGTCACCGGAAGGAACCACGAACCCTGTTGGTAGACTGGATTCCAGGCCCGATGCAAGAGACCGTTTCGCTCAGCATTTTCGCCGAGAGGCCGAAATAGGTGGGTAAACGGACTCTTCGGCGTCCCCGCTAGCTGGTAAAGACTTCAGACGAATCTGGCAGCGCAGGAGACTGAGAAGAAAACACCTCGACCGAACAGCCCGAGTACTCAGCCGCACCCGAGAGAGAGAACCATGTTCGAGCGATTTACAGAGCGAGCCCGCCAGGTCGTCGTGCTGGCGCAGGAAGAGGCGAGGACGCTCAAGCACAACTACATCGGGACCGAGCACATCCTGCTCGGCCTGCTGCGTGAGGAAGAGGGTCTCGCGGCGCGTGTTCTCGAGTCTCTGGACATCACGGTCGAGCGCGTCCGCGCCCAGGTGGTCCGCATCGTCGGCTCCGGCGAGGAGGTCACCTCCGGCCAGATCCCCTTCACGCCCCGCGCGAAGAAGGTGCTCGAGCTGGCCCTGCGCGAGGCTCTGAGCCTCGGCCACAACTACATCGGGACCGAGCACATCCTGCTCGGCCTCGTGCGTGAGAACGAGGGAGTGGCCGCCCGCATCCTGCTCGACTTCGACGCCGATTCGGAGAAGATCCGCAACGAGGTCATCCGCATGCTCTCCGGCCCCGGCAGCCGCCAGCGCGGCTCCGGCAGCGGTTCGGGCTCCGGCGCCGCCGCCCAGGGTGAGGGGAAGAAGTCTTCGAAGCTGCTCGACCAGTTCGGCCGCAACCTGACCAAGCTCGCCTCCGAGGGCAAGCTCGACCCGGTCGTCGGTCGCGAGACCGAGATCGAGCGGATCATGCAGATCCTCTCGCGCCGGACGAAGAACAATCCGGTGCTCGTCGGCGAGCCCGGCGTCGGCAAGACCGCGGTGGTCGAGGGCCTCGCCCAGAGGATCACCAACGCTGACGTTCCCGAGCTTTTGAAGGGCAAGCAGATCTACACCCTCGACCTGGCGGCCCTGGTTGCCGGCTCGAAGTACCGCGGCGAGTTCGAGGAGCGCCTCAAGAAGGTGATGAAGGAGATCACCCAGCGCGGCGACATCATCCTGTTCATCGACGAGCTCCACAACCTCGTCGGCGCGGGTGCCGCGGAGGGCGCGATCGACGCCGCGTCGATCCTCAAGCCGGCGCTGGCTCGCGGCGAGCTCCAGACGATCGGCGCCACCACGCTCGAGGAGTACCGGAAGTACCTCGAGCGCGACTCCGCGCTGGAGCGGCGCTTCCAGAAGATCACCGTCGACCAGCCCTCCACCGAGGAGACGGTCCAGATCCTCAAGGGCCTGCGCGACCGCTACGAGCAGCACCACAAGGTGAACATCACCGACGAGGCGCTCGAGGCGGCCGCCGATTTGGCCGACCGCTACATCTCCGACCGCTTCCTGCCCGATAAGGCCATCGACCTCATCGACGAGGCCGCCTCGCGGATGCGGATCAAGTCGATGACCTCCCCGCCGGTGTTCCGCGAGCTCGAGGACGAGATCGAGGAGACGCGCCGAGCCAAGGAGGAGGCGATCGAGTCCCAGGAATTCGAGAAGGCGGCCAACCTCCGGGACAAGGAGCGGCGCCTGACTCAGCGCAAGCGCGAGCTCACCGACCAGTGGGACGCCGGCGAGTCGACCGAGCGCCCGTCGATCGGCGAGGAGGAGATCGCCGACATCGTCTCGATGTGGACGGGCATCCCGGTGTTCAAGCTCACCGAGGCCGAGACGCAGAAGCTCATGCGCATGGAGGACGAGCTCCACAAGCGCGTCATCGGGCAGCACCCGGCGATCGAGGTCGTCTCCAAGGCGATCCGCCGTTCGCGAGCGGGCCTGAAGGACCCCAAGCGCCCGACCGGCTCGTTCATCTTCCTCGGCCCCTCGGGTGTCGGGAAGACCGAGCTCGCGCGAACGCTGGCCGAGTTCCTGTTCGGGGACGAGGACACGATGATCCGCATCGACATGTCCGAGTACATGGAGAAGCACGCGGTCTCGCGGCTCGTCGGCTCGCCTCCCGGCTACATCGGATACGACGAGGGCGGCCAGCTCACCGAGGCGGTCCGCCGCAAGCCCTACAGCGTGCTGCTGCTGGACGAGATCGAGAAGGCGCACCCGGATGTGTTCAACATCCTGTTGCAGATCCTCGAGGACGGCCGGCTCACGGACGCGCAGGGCCGCACGGTCGACTTCCGGCACTGCATCGTGATCATGACCTCGAACATCGGGGCTTCGGAGATCGCGCGGAACACCCCGCTCGGCTTCGCGGTCTCCGACGACGAGACCGGGATCACCTACGACGACATGAAGACCCGGATCATGGGCGAGCTCAAGAAGGTCTTCCGGCCTGAGTTCCTCAACCGGATCGACGAGGTCATCGTCTTCCACAAGCTCAGCAAGGACGAGATCAAGGAGATCGTCGACCTGCTCCTGGCGCGCATCCGCCGCTCGATGGCGGAGCGGGCTCTGCAGCTCGAGCTCTCCGAGCCGGCCAAGGACCTCCTGGCCACCAAGGGCTGGGATCCGGCGATGGGCGCCCGCCCCTTGCGCCGGGCCATCCAGCGCTACATCGAGGATCCGCTGGCCGACTTCGTGCTCCGCTCGCAGGTGCCCGAGGGCTCGACCGTCATGGTCGACGCTCCCGAGGACGAGGCGAGCGACGAGGTCAAGCTCACGATCATCGAGCCCACCCCGCAGCCGACGCCGGTGGGCGTCGGGGCTGAGGGCGGCTCGGAGTCCGGTGACGAGGAGCCGGCCGACCATGGCCCGGCGGAGGACAAGGGCGTCTCGGACGCCGAGTAGCGCTTCGTAGACAGCTTGGCTTTTGGCAGCCGGTGCCCTGCGGGGCGCCGGCTGTCGTGTTTAAGGCAAGTTCGCTTGCAACAAAAGCGCTCCAATCACGGTGACGTCGGCCCCGGGACGTAGCCTGGCGGGACCATGCCCCGAAGCGCCACGATCTACATCTGCTCGGCCTGCGGCCAGGACAGCCCGCGGTGGGCCGGGCAGTGCCCGGGGTGCGGGGAGTGGAACACGCTTCTCGAGGAGGCGCGGCCGCGCCCCACGAGCACCAGCGGCCGGGGCGTGGGGGCTGGCGGCATCGCGCGGGCCACGCCGGTCAAGCCGGTGCCCCTGGCCGACGTCGCCGCGGCCGAGCACGTCCGGATAACGACCGGCATCGGCGAGCTCGACAACGTGCTCGGCGGGGGCATCGTCCCCGGCTCGCTCATCCTCATCGGCGGCGCGCCCGGCATCGGGAAGTCGACGCTGACCACGATGGCTCTGGCCAACATGCTTGCCGCCGGGCGGCGGACGCTCTACGTCTCGGCGGAGGAGTCGGCCGCGCAGATCCGTCTGCGCGCCCAGCGCCTGGGGGACGGCCGCGCGCTGCGGCTCCCGGTCATCGCCGAGACCGACCTGCACACCGTGCTGGCCACGCTCGAGCAGGAGCGGCCCGAGGTCTGCGTCATCGACTCGGTCCAGACGCTTCACTGCGCCGAGCTCTCGAGCGCCGCGGGCTCGGTCGCCCAGGTCCGCGAGGTGGCCGGGACGCTCATGCGCGTGGCCAAGTCTCTGCGTATCGCCGTCCTGCTCGTCGGCCACGTGACCAAGGACGGCGCGCTGGCCGGGCCGCGGGTGCTCGAGCACCTCGTCGACTGCGTGCTCCAGTTCGAGGGCGAGCGCGAGCGCACCTACCGGACGGTCCGGGCGATCAAGAACCGC
Organism: uncultured Solirubrobacterales bacterium; assembly: GCA_963795525.1. GTDB lineage: Bacteria > Actinomycetota > Thermoleophilia > Solirubrobacterales > Solirubrobacteraceae > Palsa-465. Next base: position 557,945 of record CAWCIA010000002.1, on the reverse strand, counting down.
TTCGGCTCGACGAGCGAGGCCGGGGTGTTCGAGATGCGGGACGACGGCCTTGTCGAGGTGCTCGACGCCTCCGCCCGCTTCGTGGGCGAGGCCACGAAGTCACCCGGCAGCGTGGTGCTCTGTGCCATGGAGGGTTCGCGGCCACTCCTCGTCGAGGTCCAGGCGCTCGTCTCGCCGTCCGAGCTCGTCCCGCCGCGCCGTGTGGTCAACGGCCTGGACCGCAACCGGGTCGCCCTCGTGCTCGCCGTCCTCGGTCGCCACGGCGGCGTCGGGGTCGGCACTGCCGACGTCTTCGTCAATGTGGTCGGCGGCGTCCGCATCGAGGACCCGGGGGCCGACCTGGCCGTCGCCCTCGCCGTGGCCAGCGCCGTGCGCGGCGTGGCCCTGACCGGCGACGGCGCCCGCACGCCGCTGGCCTGCTTCGGTGAGCTCGGCCTGACGGGCGAGCTGCGCAGCGTCGCTCACGCCGAGCGCCGCACGAGCGAGGCGGCCAAGTTCGGGCTGGCACCGGTGATCGCCCCGGAGAGCCACGGCAAGCTCCGCGCCGCCCTCGGGGCGGCGCTCGGCGCGCGCTCTCGCCCGGTGGCCGCCTAGCCACGGCATCGAACACATGTCCACGACACGAGTCGGCTTGGAAGCGTGCCGCTCGGATGGGCGTTGTATGTGGTGAGCTACTCGCCCCGGTGGCCCGGACGTCCCGAACGCGCGTTCCGGTCGCCCGGCGGCGGGACGGTAGGCCTTCAAGACCAGGTAAAATCAGCTTTGATGCCGCCGCGTTCCGGGGAAGAGCTCAAAGAGGAGCTCGAGTCGCGACAAGACTCCCGGCTCGTAAGGGCCTTGGAGATGGTGGCGCCGGGAACCGCGTTGCGCGAGGGGATCGACAACATCGTCCATGCGCGCACCGGGGGGCTGCTGGTCGTCGGCGACCCCGATGAGCTCTCCTTCCTGTTCTCGGGCGGGATCAAGCTCGACATCGACTACTCGCCCGCGCTCCTCTACGAGCTGGCCAAGATGGACGGCGCGATCGCCTTGAGCATCAACGCCACGAAGATCGTCCAGGTCAACGTCCAGCTCACGCCCGATCCCACGATCCTCACCATGGAGACCGGCACGCGCCATCGCACGGCCGAGCGTGTCTCCAAGCAGACGGACGCGCTCGTGGTGGCGATCTCCGAGCGTCGCGAGGTCGTCTCGCTCTACGTCGAAGGGGTCAAGTACATCCTGGAGAACATCCCGGTCGTCCTCGCCAAGGCCAACCAGGCCCTGGCCACCCTGGACAAGTACCGCAGCCGCCTCGATCAGGTCTCGACCCGTCTCACCGCGCTCGAGTTCGAGGGCGGCGCCACCCTGCACGACGTGCTCACCGTGCTCCAACGGGCCGAGCTCGTGACCCGCATGGCGGTGGAGATCGAGCGCTATATCGTCGAGCTCGGCACCGAGGGCCGCCTCATCGAGATGCAGCTCGACGAGACGATGGTCGGCGTATCCGCCGACAAGGCCGCGCTCGTGCACGACTACCTGGTCGAGGACACCGACGAGAGCTTCGCCATCGCCTTCGATCATCTTGTGCGGCTTCCGCACCAGGACCTTCTCGACTTCGGTCGCCTCGCGGAGCTGCTGGGGTATGACCGTAAGCTGAACACCCTCGACTATCCCGTCTCGCCGCGGGGCTTCCGGATCCTCGGGCGCATACCGCGCCTGCCGAAGCTCGTCGTCCAGCGGATCGTCGATGTATTCGGGGGACTGGAAGAGATGCTCGCCGCCACCGATGGCGAGCTGGAGACCGTCGACGGGGTCGGCGAGATCCGGGCGAAGGACATCCGCGAGGGCCTTCGCCGCCAGCAGGAGATCAACCTGGTCGATCGGTACCTGCAGACGTAGGTTCGATCGCCGAGCAGAGCAATTCGCCTGGGGATCCCTCGCGCGAGCCACAGGCATGACGGAGGAGGACATCATCACAGAGCTAATGGAAGAGCAGCTGAAGGATCTCGAGAGCGTCGAGCCTTTGGTCAACATCGAATTCGAGATCGGCGACAACGTCGTCTATCCGCATCACGGCGCCGGCAAGGTCATCCGCAAGGAGCAGAAGGAGGTCCTCGGCGAGAGCCGCGAGTACCTCACGATCAAGATCCTGCACAACGACATGACCGTGATGGTCCCGACGGAGAACGCGGCCCTGGCCGGTCTGCGCCGCGTGATCGACGAAGAAACGGTCAAGAAGGTGCTGGCCGTCCTTCAGGACGAGTGCTCGGAGATGCCCAAGAACTGGAATCGCCGCTTCAAGCACAACCGCGACAAGATCAAGACCGGCGACATCTACGAGCTCGCCGAGGTCGTGCGCAATCTGGCTACGCGGGAAGCGGAGAAAGGGCTCTCCACGGGCGAGAAGCAGATGTTCACGCGCGCCAAGAAGATCCTCGCCTCGGAGCTGATGTATGCGCTCGAGATGGACGAGGACGAGGTCGAGCAGCACATCCACAATCTGATCACGGAGACCGCGGACGGTGAGCGCAAGACGGTCGCCGTCGCCGCGAAGTAACCCTCCCGGCAAGCCGAAGTGGCGGTCGCGCTGATCGTGGCCGCAGGTCGTGGCGAGCGCCTTGGGTCCGGCCGGCCCAAGGCGCTCGTCACGCTTGCCGGCCGTGCGTTGCTCGAGTGGAGCGTCGACGCTCTGAAGGGGGTCGAGGGCGTGCGCGAGATCGTCGTGGCGCTCCCGCCCGACGAGCTCGACGCCGCTCCGCCGGGCACCATCGCCGTGGCCGGCGGGCTGGTGCGCTCGGAGTCGGTCAAGCACGCCCTCCTCGCGGTGCCCGACGGCGACCCGGTGATCGTCCACGACGCCGCCCGGCCGCTTGCCTCGGCGGGGCTGTTCCGCCGGGTGCTCGACGAGCTCGAGCGGAGTGGAGCCGACGCGGTGATCGCCGCCCAGCCGGTGACCGAGACGATCAAGGAGGTCGGGGAGGACGGCCGCACGGTCCTGGCGACTCTCGCTCGCCACCGCCTGTGGGCCGTCCAGACGCCGCAGGTCTTCCGCCGGGCGGCGCTCGAGCGGGCGCTGCTCTGCGCCTCGCCGGACGACCTCGCCGCCGCCACCGATGACGCCTGGCTGATCGAGCGCTCCGGCGGGATCGTGCGCATCGTCGCCGGCGAGACGGACAATCTCAAGGTGACCACGCCGATCGACCTCCACGTGGCCGCCCTGCTTCTGAAGGAGCGGGCGGGGTGAGCGCGCAGACCGGCATCGGGTATGACTGCCACCGTTTCGAGCCCGGGCGCCGCCTCGTTCTCGGCGGCATCGAGCTCACCCACCACAGCGGGCTCGCCGGGCACTCCGATGCCGACGTCCTGACCCACGCGATCATCGACGCCCTCCTCGGCGCCGCCGGACTTGGCGACATCGGCGAGCACTTCCCCGACACCGACGAGGCCTACCGCGACGCCGACTCGCTCGAGCTCCTCAGGGCGACGGTCGCCAGGCTCACCGACCACGGGTACGCCATCCTCCACGTCGACGCCACGGTCGTGCTCGAGCAGCCCCACATCTCGCCGCACCGCGAGGCCCTCCGCACGGCGCTGGCGCAGGCGCTGGGCCTCGGGCCCGAGCACGTGAACGTCAAGGCCACGCGCGGCGAGGGGATGGGCTTCATCGGCCGCCAGGAGGGCGCCGCCGCAGTTGCCGTGGCCACGATCGAGCAGGTCGAGGCGGTAGGGTGAGCCGATGGCCCTGGTCGGACGGTATGTGCGCATGGTCGCCCAGCCGGGCAAGGGCGAGGAGCTGGCCGCGCGGATGCTCGCGGTCGCCGACCAGCTCCGCGAGACCAAGGGATGCCTGCTCTATCTCATCAACCGGGTCGCCGGGGATCCGGACACGATCTGGATGACCGAGCTCTGGCGCGGCCAGGAGGACGTCGACGCGGCGCTGTCCAGCGAGGGCGCCCAGCAGTCCATGCCGGACGTGCTCGCGCTTGTCGACCGCGAGCGGACCGAGCGCATCGACATCGAGCCGGCCGGCGGCGTCGGCTACCCCGAGGCCACCCAGGGGTTCAGCATCGTCCACCTCGCCGACCTCGACGACATGGCCAAGCGGTTCGGCTTCGGCGAGCAGGGCGAGGCACGGTTTGCGCGGGCCGACCTTGGCGCGCAGGACACCGGTCTGAGCCTCCAGCGCCTGCACCCCAATCGCCGCGCGGCCTTCGGGCACCGACACCAGCTCGACGAGGAGATCTATGTGATCCTCGCGGGCTCCGGCCGGGTCGCCGTCGACGACGAGACGGCCGAGATCCGCGAGCTCGATGCCATCCGCGTCGCTCCGGGCTCCACGCGCGCCTTCGAGGCCGGCCCGGACGGGATGACCTTCCTGGCCACCGGCCGCCACCACGCGGGCGACGCCGAGCTCGCCCCCGGCTTCTGGCCTGAGTAAGCCGCGGCCGACGGCCGCGGCGCCGCACAGGGTGTGAAACCCCCACCCTCGGGTGATTGTCCGGGGCCTCTCCAGACCGGATCCTTGACCCATGTCATCGATCCTCTCCCGCATTCATCGTCCTACGAGCACCGGCGCCCTCGTGGGCGCCACGCTGGCGCTCGCCGTTCCCTCGGCGGCCCTGGCCGCGACGCAGGGCGGAGCCCACGGCGCCTCCGCCGCGAGCCTCCCGGCCTGCCACGTCGCTGATCTGAGCGCGCAGCTCGTCGCCGGCTCTCCCGGCGCCGGCCAGCGGTACGGCACGCTCGTGCTCACCAATCGCTCGAGCCACACGTGCCACACCTATGGCTACGTGGGCATGGCGTTCCTCAACGCCCACGGCCATGCCATGGCCACCGACGTCGTGCGCCAGGCGAGCTCGCGGCCCCACCGGGTGGTGCTCGCCCCGGGCCAGCGTGCCACCTCACAGCTGCACTGGTCCGACGTGCCGGGCGTCGGCGACGAAACCGGGCCCTGCGTGAGCGCGCCACGGCGGCTCGAGATCACCCCGCCCGACATGTACCGCCACCTCGTCATCGCGTGGAACGGGGGCACCGCCTGCGAGCGGGGCCGGATCGACACCACGCCTCTCGTCTCTGCCGGCTAGCCCGGTCCTCCATCTCTTCACCGAAAGGAAGCGCAACCATGATTACGACGATGAAGCGGGTGATCCTCGCCTGCGGGGTCCTCGGGGTCCTCGGGGCCCTCGGGGCGCTTGGGGCCGCCTCGCCCGCGCTGGCGGCCACGCAGCGGGCCCATGGCGGTGATCTCACGGCAGCGTTCTCGTTCACGGGAACGTCCCCCGAGATCCACCACCAGACCCTGACCATCACGCGGGCGGGCACAGTCGTCTATCGCCACGCAGTCACGGCCAAGCTCTGCGGCACCCTGTGCGCGCCCCAGTCGTTCGATGCCCGCCACCCGTCCGTGCGCGTGGTCAACCTGGACGCGGCCACGACCCCGCAGGTCGTGCTCAGCCTGTTCAGCGGGGGAGCCCACTGCTGCTCGATCGTCGAGGTGTTCTCCTACGACGCCGCGCAGCACCGGGTCGTCATGAGCCAGCGGAACTTCGGCGATCCGGGGGCCGAGCTCGCCGACCTGTCGCCCAGCGGCCGGTACGAGTTCGTGACCGCGGATGACCGCTTTGCCTACGCCTTCACCGACTTCGCCGCCTCCGGCCTTCCGATCCAGATCATGGCCTTCCACAACGGGCACTTCGTCGACGTGACCCGGCAGTACCCGAAGCTCATCCGGGCCGACGCGGCGTCCTGGCTGAAGACCTACCGGGGCATGGCGGCCCAGCACTACGCCGACAGCGTGGGCGTGATCGCCGCCTGGGCGGCCGACGAGGACATGCTCGGCCACGAGTCGCAGGTCTCCACGTACCTGACCCAGCAGGCCAAGGCCGGCCATCTGAACAGCGCGCTGATGCCGCACGCGGACAGCGGACAGGCGTTCGTGAGCTCGCTCGAGATGTTCCTGGAGGATGCGGGCTACGTCCCCCACGAGATGTGCAACTGACGACAGCGCGCGATCCGGCCCGCGGCCGACCCGCTCGCGGCGCGCCGGCTCACTCTCCGGCCGGCGCGCCCAGTCCCGCCCGGAGCGCCCGCTCGGCCAGCTCGAGACGCTTGCGATTCTGGGGCAGGTCGGCCACGCCGAAGCGCTCGGACAGGGTACGGAGCTGGCCCTTGACGCCCTCGACGCTGAGATGGACCGCATCGGCGATCTCGCGGTTGCTGGCCGGCGGTACGGGGCCGCCGGCGACCACGAGCGGTCGGCAGAGGGCGGAGAGGATCCGCCGCTGCGTGGGGGTGAGCTCCTCGACGATCGGCGCCGCGCTCGCGGCGGCCACCGTCGCCCCGATGTCCGTGCCGACCGGCGCGGAGAAGGCGACGAGCGTCTGGCCGAGGCGCAGGCAGTCGCCGTCGCGTAGGCGCCGTCGGCCGTGGACGAGCCGGCCGTTGACGAACGTGCCGTTCCGCGAGAGACCGTCGTCGGCGATCGCCCACTGGCCGGCTACGAGCTCGAGCTCGGCGTGGGCCCGGGAGACCTCGTGATCCCACTGGAGGGCGATGTCGTTGGCGGCGTCGCGGCCGAGCGTGTACCGCGTGTGCTCGGCCGTCAGGGTGATGATGCGCTGCGCATCCTCACCGTCGCGGAAGAGCAGGAACGGGTAACCGGCCCGTTCGGCGGACAGGCGCTCGGCCAGCTCGCGCCCGGTGCGGGGCCGGGGCGCGGGCTGGGCTCCGGCGGCGTCGTTCATGAGGCCTGGAGCGACCCGGCCACGGCCAGGTCGATCGGGGTGATGCTGCTCAGATCGGGGCCCTCGCCGAGCACGGCGTATCCGTTGTCGCCGATCTGCTCGAACACGTCGACGCGAGCGTCGGGGACCTGGACCGGGAGCATGAACTTCCAGATGGCCGCCGACCGTCCGGCCACGCTCGTGGCGGAGAGGCTGACCCGGCGGTACCCCGGGGTCTTGGCGGCCGTCGCGGCCGCCACCCCCTCGGCCGAGGCGAGTGGGGTGGCGTCGTTGCCGGGGTTGCGGTCGACGACCACGGCCTCGGTGCCGTCCGGGCTCACGACCTCGGTGCGGAAGAAGGTGGCATTCCCCAGGGGTGTCTCCCGCTGGAGGACGTGCCAACCGGCGGGGTAGGCGAAGCTGTAGTCGGTGAGGGCGAGCTCCTGGGTGCGCGAGCCGGACTTCCGCGCGCGCCCCGCGCCTTCGTGCAGGGCCACGCCCGCGGCCACGGCACCGGCCAGGCACGTCAGCAGAGTGGCGAGAACGATGCGGGTGCGGGCGCGACGGCGCCACTGAGCCCGCGCGTCCCCGGGCTGGGGCGCCGAGAGCCGGCGCGTCGGCGCGTCGTCGGGTGGTGGGTCCTCGGGCACGCGGGGCTCGAGCGCGCGCCGTGCCGTCGAGCTCTGGATTGCGCCGCGCGCGGCCGCCGCGAGCTCCCCGGCCGTGGCATAGCGGCGATCGGGCCGGACGGCCATGCCTCGCGCGATGACCGCGGTCATCCGCTCGTGCGCTCGCCCTCCGGACAGCCGGGGGCGGTCGGCGTTCACGTGGGCCCAGGCCGTGGCCGTTGGGTTCTCGCGCGGGAACGGTCGCTGTCCGCTCAGCGCCGTGTAGAGGACGCCGGCCAGCGCGTAGACGTCAGCGCGGCCGTCGACGGCTCGCCCTTCGAGCTGCTCGGGTGCGACGTAGTCGACCGTGCCCACCCACTCGCCCACGCGGGTGATCGCCGTGCCCCCGCTGGCCTGGCGCATGAGCCCGAAGTCCGATAGATACGCGTGCTCGCCGTCACGGCGGTCCTCGACGAGGATGTTGCCGGGCTTGACGTCGCGGTGGACGAGCCCCTCGACGTGGGCGGCGTCCAGGGCGCCGGCGATCTGCTCGACCAGACCGACCGCGCGCTCGCGCTGCAGCGGCCCGTCGTGGGCGATGAGCGCCCCGAGATCGGGGCCGTGGACCAGGCGCATGACGAGATAGAGGAGCCCCTCCTCCTCGCCGGCGGCGTAGATCGGGATGCTCGCCGGATGTTCGAGGGCGGCCGCGGTGCGGACCTCGCGCTTAAAGCGGGCGATCATCGAGGCGTCGGCATCGAGCGCGGGCACGAGCTTGACCGCGACCTCTCGGCTCAGAGCGAGCTGCGTGGCCCGGTAGACCGTGCCCATCCCACCGCGGCCGAGGAGCGCGTGCAGCTGACAGCCACCGACCACGAGGCCGGCCTCTGGCTGTGCTGGCGCGGGACCCTCAGGAGGCCACGGTTCGTTCTCCCCGTCCCCCAGCAGGCCGCGCCCCGAGTCAATTCCCAGAATCGCTCCTCGAAGTCGGACCGCTCAGCGGTCAGGCTAGCTGACGACACGGACTTCGCGCTGTGCGCGGCGCGCTCAGGCCGTGGCGGCGGGCCGGCTCGAGCTCGCCCGCGCCCGCATCTGCTCCTGCTCCACGAGACGGCGGAGCTGATCGAGGCTGCGGCGGACGTGGCCTCCGACGATCGGAGCGGCGATCCGTTCGGCCATCCAGCCCCAGAGGCCCGAGCCGGCCACTCCGTAGGCGAGACGGAACTCGACCCTGGTGCGGCCGCCGTGCGCCTGGCGCAGGCGCCACCGTCCGCGCTGATCGACGCCGGTCACCGAAGTCCAGGCGAACTCGCTCGGCTCGGCGAACTCGACGATCTCGATGAGGCCCCCGACCTCGGCCGATCCGATGCGGAAGAGCATGTGGTAGCGGGCGCCCTCGCCGCGCGCCGTCTCGCTCGCCACCTCCCAGCGCGTGACCCCGTACATGAAGTCGAGCACGCGCTCGGGGTCGGAGACGATCGACCACACGAGCTCCATCGGCGCCGCGACCTGCATGCTCCCCGAGACCCTCATCCGATCACCGGGAGCCGGCGCTCGGAGGCGAGCGCGTCGAGGGTCTCCTGCATGATCCGGGTGAGGTGGTCGTAGACCTCGGCCGGGTCGGGGTCCGGTCCGAACTCGGCCTGCAGGTCGACGGGCGGGAGCGTCTCGATGGTGATCTTCGAGGGGAGCGGGATGTGGCCCAGCATGTCGCCGACGTTGAGCCCCCAGGGGACGGCCAGCGAGATCGGCAGCACCTTGAGCCGGAAGAGGCGATCGAGGGCGAGCAGCCGGGCGAGGCGCTCGCCGCGGGTGAGGAACACGGCCGTCTCCTGGCCCCCGATCGACACGACGGGGACGATGGGCACGTTCTGCTCGATGGCCAGGCGGATGAACCCCTGGCGCCCCCCGAAGTCGACGCGGTTGCCCTGCCAGCTCGGCCGGTGGACCTCATAGTCTCCGCCGGGGTAGACGAGCAGCGCGGCGCCCGACGCGAGTGCCTTGCTGGCGTTGCTCGGCGAGGCCGCCACGGTGCCGAACTTGCGCAGGAAGCCGAGACCGGGCATCGAGAGCACGAGGTTGTGGGCGAGCTGATAGAAGGCGCGCTCGACCCCGAAGTACGTGCTGAAGGCGAGGGTGAAGACGAGCGTGTCCGGCGTCATGTTGCCCCCCGAGTGGTTGCCCACGAGGAGGACCGGGCCGCTGTCGGGCACGTTGCCGAGGCCGCGCACCTCGCCGCGGTACCACAGGCTGGCCGCGAGCCAGAGCTGCGGCAGCTTCTCGCGGATGTAGTCGGGGTCCCGTTCGTCGAGATCGGCGCGCGGGATCCGGCGCTGCATCTGTCCGGCAACCTCGCGGATCGCCCGGCGCAGGAGCGACCCGCCGCCCGTCGCCGGTCGCGAGCCCTCCTCTGGGGAGGCGCGCTCCCCGGGGAACGCCGCGTGGCCGTTCCGGGACTTGTCGGCTACCGCCATCGCCGGCCTCGCCCCGCGATCAGGCCGCCTCGGCGTCCGTGCGCCGGAGCGGGCGGACGTTGTCGGCTCTCGCGCTCAGCTCGTGGCGGGCAAAGAAGTCGAGCAGGAGCGCGTTGCACTCTTCCGAGCGCTCGACCTGGGGAACATGGCCGCACCCCTCGATGGTCACCTGCTCGGCGCCGGGGAGCCACTTGCGGACGTGGCGGCCGAAGGCGGCCGGGATGAGCGAATCGTGGCTGCCCCAGACGAACAGGGCGGGCGGGGCGAGCTCGCCCAATCGGGGGTAGAAGCCGTGGCGGCCGTAGGGCGCCTCGAGGTAGATGTTGCGGGCGCTGGCCAGGAAGGCATAGCGCGCGCCGGCGCTGTGGTAGATGCGCCGGAACTCGTCCACCATGAGGTCGCCCACGGCCGGATCGATGAGGTCGCGGTTGTGGAAGATGCTCCAGAACTGCGAGGCCACCATGCGACGGTGCAGGCTGTGCGGGAGCATGCCGAGCTCGGGCCGGAGCAGGCGGACGATCGGGTGGAACCCGCGCCGGAGCCAGGCCACGGCCGGGCAGAGCAGCCCAAGGGCGCCGACCCGCTCGGGGCGGGTGAGCCCCATCTCGATGGCGATGCGACCGCCCATCGAGTTGCCGACGATGTGGGCGCGCTCGATCTCGAGCGCGTCGAGCAAGCCGGTCATGATGTCGGCGAACCAACCCGCGGTATAACGGCCCACCGCAGGCTTGCAGGAGGAGCCGAAGCCGGGCAGATCGGGCGCGTGGACGCGGTAGCGCCGGCTGAGCGCGGCGGCGGTCTCGAGCAGCGAGGCACGCGTGCCGCCGAGCCCGTGCAGGAGCACCACGTCCGGTCCCTGGCCCATGCTCAGAGTCGACACGCGGTGGCGGCCGACCGCGATGTCGCGGATGTGCAGAAGTGGGCGCCGGGCCCCGGCCAGGCGGAAGAGGCCCTCGAAGGCAATCGCATGGTCAAGGTTGCCGGTGACGCCGAGGCGCCGCTGGGTGAAGGCATCGATGCCGGACAGCTCGCCCTCGCGAAGCGCCATCCACGTCCGGGAGTCCGTCGACATGGTCACGTCGGGCTCGCGGCGCGTCCCGCCCTTGCACACTCGCGCACCGTGGTCGGTGCAGCGGACCTCCCAGGTCAGACCGAGGTCGCCGAGGCGGATCCGGTAGGTCGCATCGAAGCCGGGATCGGCGCCGAGGTAGCGCTCAGGCAGCGTCGAGAAGGCCTTCTCGACCAGGCCCAGCCGCTCGGCGTGACGCAGGGTGCCGGTCACGGCGGGCACCCTAACGAGCCACCCGGAGGCACGCGCTGACAACCACTAAGGTTGCCGGACTGTGCGGACGATTCGCCTGCATGACACGCTCAGCGGCCAGATCCGCCCGCTGGAGCCCCGCGAACCGGGCCGGGTCGGGATCTACGCCTGCGGTCCCACCGTGTACGGGCCCATCCATGTCGGTAATGCGCGCCCCTTCGTCGTCTTCTCTCTCCTTAAACGGTTTCTGGAGCACGAGGGCTTTCACGTGCGGTTCGTAGCGAACGTCACGGACGTCAACGACAAGATCTACGCCGCGGCCCAGACGGCCGGGCGACCGAGCGCCGATCTCGCGCGCGAGATGACCGAGCGCTACGTCACGGACACCGACGGCCTCGGACTCGGGCGCCCTGACGACGAACCGCTGGCCAGCGAGACCATCGACGGGATCGTGGCCCTCATCGAGGACCTGGTGGAGCGAGAGCATGCCTATGCGGTCGAGGGTGATGTCTACTTCCGAGTAAGGTCCTACCCGCAATACGGGGAGCTATCCCACCGGAAACTCGAGGACCTGGACCAGGGGGAAGGACGGGAAGGCGCCGAGCGCAAGCGCGACCCGGTCGATTTCGCCCTGTGGAAGGCCCAGAAGCCCGGTGAGGACACGGGCTGGGACGCCCCCTGGGGTCGTGGCCGGCCGGGCTGGCACATCGAGTGCTCGGCCATGGCTGAGGCTCTGCTCGGGGTCGACTTCGAAATCCACGGCGGCGGCTCGGATCTCGTCTTCCCCCACCACGAGAACGAGGCGGCGCAGACGTTCGCCGCCCGGGACAAGCCCCTGGCTCGGCTGTGGGTCCACAACGGGATGCTCCGGCTCGACCAGGCCAAGATGTCGAAATCCGAGGGGAACATCTTCGTCCTCTCCGAGGCCCTGGCCGCCTACGGGCGAGACGCCCTGATCATGTACTTCTGCTCGGGCCACTACCGCCAGCCGGTCGAGTTCGACGAGCAGCGGCTGGCCGAGGCCACCGCCAACGTCAACCGCCTCCGCGAGGCCGCACGGCGACTCGAGCCGGGTGCTTCGCCGGACTGGTCGGCTCCGGCGCGCGAGGCGTTCTTCGACGCGCTCGCCGAGGACTTCAACACCCCGAGGGCGCTGGCCTCCGTCTGGTCCTGGATTCGACGGGCGAACTCCTCGCCCGAGCCCGTGGGCGACGCGGATCTGCGCGACATGCTCTGGGTCCTCGGGCTCGAGGATCTGCTCGATCAGGCCTACGTCGAGGTGCCGGGCGAGATCCAGGAGCTGGCGGCGGCGCGCGAGGACGCGCGGGCGGAGCGCGACTGGGCGCGAGCCGATGCCCTGCGCGAGCAGATCGGCGAGCTCGGCTGGGAGGTGCGCGATGGGTCGGGCGGGCCCGAGCTCGTCCCCGCTCCGTGATCGTCTACGGCCGTAACCCGGTCCACGAGGCGGTTCGCGGACCGCGACGCATATCGCGTGTGTGGGCGAGTCACGGGGCGACCCGGGAGCCCTGGCTCGAGGGGCTGCCCGTGACCATGGTCGGCGCCGAGGAGGTCGAGCGCCGCAGCGGCTCGACCGCGCACCAGGGCATCTGCGCGGAGGTGTCGGCATTTCACTACGCCGGTGCGGATGCCCTGCTTGACGGGCCGCCCGGGGTGATCGTGGCGCTCGATCAAGTCCAGGATCCCCAGAACCTCGGAGCGATCTGCCGCAGCGCCGAGTGCGCAGGGGCGCGCGGGGTGGTGATCACCGAGCGGCGCGCCGCCGAGGTCACGCCCGCCGTCTGCAAGGCCTCCGCCGGCGCCGTCGAGCATCTCCCGATCGCGCGCGTGCGTAACCTGACCGACTTCCTCGAGCAGGCCAAGCAGGCCGGGCGATGGTGCTACGGAGCGGACGCCAGCGCGCCCCTGTCCTACGACGCGGTCGACTTCGGAGAGGGCGCCGTGCTCGTCCTCGGGGCCGAGGGTCGGGGCCTGCGCCCTCGCGTCGCCGCGCATTGCGACGCCCTCGTCTCGATCCCGCTGCGAGGACGCATCGGGTCGCTCAGCGTGGGGGCCGCCGCGGCCGTGCTGCTCTACGCCGCCTGCGGGAAATCTCCCGCACCTTGACAACGCGTGCATCGCTATGTAAAGCTCGCGCCGGGAGATAAGGATCAAGTCGAGCTTTAGGTCGGCTTTGAGACGAGGGTGGTGCCGGCACTCGGCCCGGTGGCCCACAACGACAACCCCATACGGTGCGGCGCCAGGGGAGGTAGCCCCGCCACGAATCCAAGGCCCGCGGGGAGCGGGCCGGGAAGGCGTACCTCGTGGCACGACTCTCAGCTTCTTCGGCTAACTCTCAGCTTCAGGTAGAGGATGGATATCTCATCGCCCTGGCCAAAGCCGGCCATGCCGATGCATATGACCGCATCGTGCGGCGCTATTACGGGTTCGTCCGCCTGAAGGCGTCGTCGTACTTCCTGGCCGGTGGCGATGCCGACGATCTCATCCAGGAGGGACTTGTCGGCCTCTACAAGGCCGTCCGGGACTACCGCTACGACCGCGAGTCGAGCTTCCGGAACTTCGCCGAGCTCTGCATCACGCGGCAGATCATCACCGCGGTCAAGACCGCCACACGCAACAAGCACACCCCGCTCAACCAGTACGTGTCGTTCTCGAGCAGCCCGGCGGGCGGCTCGGAGGACAGCGAGCCGACACTCGACGAGGTCCTGCCGGGTTCCTCGGTCCATGACCCGGTCAACCAGGTCATCTCCTCCGAGGAGCTCCGCGCGCTCGTGGCCTGCATCTCGACCGCGCTCTCCGAGCTCGAGTCGCGCGTCCTCGCGCTCTACCTCGACGGCTACTCCTACGAGGACGTCGGCCGGCGCCTGGGATGCGACTGCAAGACCGTCGACAACGCCCTGCAGCGCGTCAAGCGGAAAGTCGGCCAGCACCTGGCCTCGCGGAGCGTTCCGGCGTAGGCAACCGGACGACGAACTCGGCGCCGGCGCCCGAGGCGGCGCCGCGGGCCTCGACGGCCCCGCCCATCGCGGCCACGAGCTCGGCGACGATCGCCAGGCCGAGGCCCGAGCCGACCGGCCGTGCGCTGCGGTAGCGATCGTGGAGGTAGAAGCGCTCGAACGCACGCGGGAGGTCCTCGGCCGCGAGCCCGGGGCCGGTGTCGCTCACCGCGATCTCCCCGGGCGCGGCGCGGACGCTCACCTCGCCCCCGGCCGGCGTGAGGCGCAGCGCGTTCTCGATGAGATTGGAGATGACCTGGAGGATCCGGTCGGGATCTCCCCGCGCGGGGGCGGGATCGGCCCCCGCCTCGGCCAAGCGCAGGCGGACCTCGAGCGAGGCCGCCGCCGGGCGGTGGCGCTCGAGCGCCTGCGCGGCGAGATCGGTCAGGTCCACCTCGTCGGCGGCCACGGTGAACCCCTCCCGGCCCACGCGGGCGAGCTCGAGGAGGTCGGCCACGAGGCGCTCCAGCCGGCCCGCCTCGGCGGCGATCACGCGGCCGCCCTCCTCGCCCAGCACGGCGCCCTCCTCGAGCGCCTCGGCGTACCCGCGGATCGAGGTGAGCGGCGTGCGCAGCTCGTGGGAGACCGACTCGAGGAAGCGCCGCTGCGCCGCGCGTGCCCGGGCGAGCTCGGCCGACATCCGGTTGAACGAGCGGCCGAGGTCGGCGAGCTCGTCCTCGCCGGCAGCGGGCACGGAGACCTGCTCGGCCCCGGCCGCGAGCTTGCCGGTGGCCACGGCAAGCTCGGCCATCGGCTTGGTCAGCCGGCGGGCCAGGGCGAAGGCGAGCAGCGCCGCCAGCAGCGCCCCTCCAGCCCCGGCGAGCACGAGGCTGATCAGGAACGGCCGCCACTCGGCGAAGGCGATGGCCGCCGATCGAATGAGCACGATCCGGCCGTCGATCGACGGACGAATCACGTAGAGGAGTGAGGCACCGTCGACCGTCGTCGTCCCCTGCGCGACCTCCGAGCTCGGCACCGCGGCGAGTACGGCCCGCGCCCGGGCGAGCGCGACGACCCGGGGATGGGCGGCCCCGATCCGGTACACGCGCGTCCCCGGGAGGGAGTCGGCCGAGGCGGCCGTGTCGGCCTGGACGACGAGTGCGCCCAAGCGCTGCTGCGAGATCCGGTGGCGCACGAGGATGGCGGCCACGGCGACCGTGAGGGCGCACGAGGCCACGGCGGCGAATGCCATGTACGCGAGCACGCGTCCGCGGAGGGTCACGCGCTCGCCTTGTAGCCGATGCCGCGCACGGTGCGGATGAGCTCGGGGTCACCGAGCTTCTTCCGGAGCTGGGCGATATGGACTTCCACGGTCCTCGTCTCGCCCGGAGCGACGAAGCCCCACACGCTCTCGAGCAGGCGGTCCCGGCTGACCACCTGCCCGGCGTGACGCACGAGGTATTCGAGGAGGTCGAACTCGCGCTGGGTGAGCTCGACGTCGCGCCCGTCCACGGAGACCTCGCGCCCCGCCCGGTCCAGGGTGAGCGGGCCGAGGGTGAGCACGTCCTCCGCAGCGCCGCTGCGGGCGCGCCGGAGCACGGCCTTCACCCGCGCGGTCAACTCGCGGGGAGAGAACGGCTTGACCACGTAGTCGTCCGCGCCCAGCTCGAGCCCGGCCACGCGATCGGCCTCCTCGTCGCGCGCGGTGAGCAGGATGACGGGTACCTGGCCGGCGATACGCCGGCAGACCTCGAAGCCGTCCATTCCCGGCAGCCCGACGTCGAGCACGACGAGCGCGATGGCATGGCGCCCGAGCTCGGCCAGCGCGTCCTCGCCCGAGCGCAGCCCGAGCACGTGGTAGCCGTCGCGCTCCAGGTAGGTCCGCACGAGCGCGCCGATGTTCGGCTCGTCCTCGACGACCATGATCGTGCCCGCCATGTCGCGGATGCTAGGGCCACGAGGGAAGCGAAACTCAGCGGATGCGGGCGGTTTTTACACGCAGCTGACCTTTGGCTGACCAAGCGCTTGCAGCCGCGGGGCATGCTCGGCGCACCGTCCATCGACACTCCTAGGAGGCAACCCATGTCATTTCTGCGATCTCACGCGAGGCTCCTGGCCGTCGCCGTGAGCTGTCTCGCCCTCGGGGCGGGCGCGGGCGTGATCTCGAGCGCCGGCGCGGCGACGTCCACCTCGACGAGCCACAGCCGGAGCGCGAAGGCGGCCAAGGCGCACCCGCGGGCCCGCCTGGCCGCGCTTCGCCGCGCGGTCCGCGGCGCCGTCCACGCCGACGTCGTCGTGCACACGAAATCGGGGTTCAAGACCCTGACGGTGGACCGCGGATTCGTCGACTCCGTGAGCGGCAACACGCTCACGCTGCGTGAGGCGACCCGGACGGCGACCTATCGCACGGTGTCGATCACCGTGCCGAGCGGCGCGCGGGTGCGCAACCGCGGACAGGCTGCGACGCTCTCGCAGCTCAGCCCGGGTGAGCACGTGCTCGTCCTCCAGGGCCTACCGCGCACATGGGTCATCGCCCGCGCCGCGGCGCACTGACCACAGCTTCCGACCACCAGGAAGGGGAATGGCGCAGCGCCGGCTCCGGCCGCCGGCCTGCGCCGCTCACCCCGCGATCGGGCCGAGGCGCGGGGCCCGCCCGTGCGTGCTGAAGGCGCGAAAGCGCGAGAAGTGCCGGTGCTCCGGGCCGTGGTAGTCGGCCGACCCGGTGCTCAGGAGTCCGAGCGCCTCGCAGCGATCGGCCAGCAGCTGCGTCTGCTCCTGGCCGTGCGTCGGGTAGAAGCACTCGACGCCGTCGAGCCCGTGGTCTCGGAAGCGGTCGATCGTGCCCAGGACCAAATCAGGCTCCGAGACATCCCAGAAGGGATGGGCCCACACTGCCACCCCGCCGGCGTCGTGGATCGCCGCGATGGCCGCCGGCACCGATGGCCCCTCGCGGGGGACGAAGGCCGGCGTTCCCTCAATGAGATAGCCGACGAGGAAGTCCGAGAACTCGCTGCGGCCCTCCTCGGCCAGGCGCTGCGCGTTGGCCGGATGGGCGACGACAGCCTGGGCGATGTGAGGCCGGCCGATCGACTTGCCCTGAGCGGCCCGCGCCTCGAGCATCGCGTCCTGCACCTCGAAGCCGAGCTCGCGGATGCGCGCCACGATCTGGCCGGCTCGCCCCTCGCGCTGGCCCCGGTAGCCGGCGAGCCGATCGAGCAGCTCGGCGTCGCTGGGATCAACGAGGTAGCCGAGGATGTGCAGGTCGGCCCCGGCCACGTCGATCGACGAGATCTCCACCGCCGGGACGACACGGATGCCATTTCCCCGGGCGCCGTCCAGTGCCTCGGGCACGCCGTCGACGGTGTCGTGGTCGCTCAGGGCGAGCAGCTCGACGCCGGCCTCCTTGGCGGCGGCGACGACTCCGGCAGGGGACAGCGTGCCGTCGGAGTGACGGGAATGGCTCTGCAGGTCGAAGGTTGGGGCGTCACCGCTCATGCAGCGACGCCCCAGCCTAGATGGTTCGCTATCCGTAGCGCTGTACGAACGCCGCCGCCTCGGCCTTCTCGACCGCGACGAGATCGCCCAGCTCGATGTTGGCGTCGAGCAGGTGCAGGCCCCAGGTCGGATCGGGGCTCGGGTGCGGCACCTGGGCGCCGTTGAGCGCTTTGACCATGAGCACGTGGGCGCCATTCGAGTTCACGCACTTCGCGCTGTAGGCCTCCTTGAGCGTGAACCAGGTCGTCGGGGGAGACGGCTGCGTTAACTTGAGGAGGGCGATTCCGGCCGAGATCAACGTCCCCGGCGCGAACGGCTGCGAGGGGAAGATCGGGTGCACGACCGCCGAGCCGCCCGCCAGCGCGGCCGGGTTCGTGCACAGGACGATGTCCTTCTTGCTCGACTTCGACCCGAGCACGCCCGTCGGACGGCCGAAGATGCTGCCCTTGGGAACCGGATGGTCGAAGGTCGAGTAGGCGATGACGCAGCCGAGCTGGGTTGCGGAATGGCAGGCGGGGATGTGCTGGAAGTCCCCGCCGATCCCCTTCGGACCGGGCTTCACGAGCACATTGCCGCCGAGCAGGATGGCCGAGACGAGCCGCTTGCGGACGGCCGGCTTGCGGTCGACATCCTTGGCGATGAGCTGGCGCAGGAGGAACGCGCCCTGGGAGTGACCGATGAGGATGAAGCCCCGTCCGTGGTTGAAGTGCTTCAAGTAGTAGGCGAAGGCGCTGCGCACGCTGCTCAGAGCGAGGGCGTTGCTCGGCCTCGTCGTCGGCGCGCCCTGCCCGATTCCGGCCAGCGTGACCTGGTGGTACATGGGGGCGTAGACGTTGCAGTACTGGGAGTAGCGCGCCGCCTGGTAGAGGGCGATCGAGCGCTCCTCGGGATGGATCACGAGGTCGGAGTTCCCCGTGGTCTCGTCGCTGACCGTCGGGTAGACGTAGAAGCAGTCGATCGCCGGGTGCTTGACCGCGTGCGGATGCGCGAGGCCGAGCTTCCTCAGCTTGGCGCTGTAGACCGTGGTGGACAGCCCGGGATTACAGGGATCGTGGGCGAGGCCCGGCTTGCACAGCCACACCGGGGCGGAGGACGCGGAGGCCGATGCGGTCGCCAGGAACGTCGCGGCCAGAGCGGCGGCGAGGAAGAGCGCGAGGCGCGCGTACGACTTTGGGACGGGGGCGGAAAGGTGTCTCATATGCGCAAGCCTAGCCCTCGGATGCCATCGGGGCAAAGGCCATAAGGTTCCAGGCATGGGCGCCACCTCGCACTCGCTGCGCTGTCGCGGCTGGCAGCAGGAGGCCGCGCTGCGGATGCTCGAGAACAACCTCCATCCCGACGTGGCCGAGAAGCCCGCCGAGCTCATCGTCTACGGCGGGATCGGCAAGGCCGCCCGCGACCAGCAGAGCTACGCCACGATCAAGCGCGAGCTCCAGGCCCTCGGGGACGAGCAGACGCTGCTCGTCCAGTCGGGCAAGCCGGTCGCCGTGTTCGATACCCACGAGCGGGCGCCACGGGTCCTCATCGCCAACACCAACCTCGTCCCCGAATGGGCCACGTGGGAGCACTTCCGGGAGCTCGACGCCGCCGGGTTGATCATGTACGGCCAGATGACGGCCGGCTCCTGGATCTACATCGGGAGCCAGGGCATCCTCCAGGGGACCTACGAGACGTTCGCCGCCGCCGCCCGCAAGCGGTTCGACGGCACCCTGGCCGGCCGCCTCGTGGTCACGGCCGGGCTTGGGGGCATGGGTGGCGCCCAGCCGCTTGCCGTGACCATGTGCGGCGGGACCGCGCTGTGCGTCGAAGTCGACCTGCAGCGAATCGAGCGGCGCATCGAGACCGGCTACCTGGACGAGCGCGCCGCCGACCTCGACGACGCGCTGCGCCGGCTCGAGGTGGCGGCGAGGGAGCGCCGCGCGCTCTCGATCGGCCTGCTCGGCAACGCCGCCGAGGTCTTGCCCGAGCTCGTTCGCCGGGGCGTCCACATCGACGTCGTGACCGATCAGACCTCGGCCCATGACCCCCTCAACGGCTACCTGCCGGCCGGCCTGACGCTCGAGCAGGGAGACGCGCTGCGCGGCTCGGACCCGGACGAGTACCTGCGGCGGGTGGGGGAGAGCGCGCTGGCGCACGTGGCGGCGATCCGGGACCTGCAGTCCGCCGGCGCCGAGGCCTTCGACTATGGCAACGCATTGCGTGGGCTGGCGGCCGAGCACGGTGACCGCGAGGCCTTCGCCTACCCCGGCTTCGTCCCGGCCTACATCCGTCCGCTGTTCTGCGAGGGCAAGGGCCCGTTCCGCTGGGTCGCGCTCTCCGGCGACCCCGCCGACATCCACCGCACCGACGAGGCGATCCTCGAGCTCTTCGGCGATCAGGAGCACATCGCCCGGTGGATCCGCCTCGCCTCCGAGCGCGTCCGTTTCCAGGGCCTGCCCGCGCGCATCTGCTGGCTCGGCTACGGCGAGCGCCACCGGGCCGGACTGCGCTTCAACGAGCTCGTGGCCTCGGGCGAGCTGAAGGGCCCGATCGTCATCGGACGCGACCACCTCGACGCGGGGTCGGTCGCCTCGCCCCAGCGCGAGACCGAGGCCATGCGCGACGGCTCGGACGCCGTGGCCGACTGGCCGATCCTCAACGCGCTGCTCAACACGGCGTGCGGGGCGAGCTGGGTCTCGGTCCACCAGGGTGGCGGGGTTGGCATGGGGAAGTCGATCCACGCCGGCCAGGTCGTGGTGGCCGACGGCACGCCGCTGGCGGCGGAGCGGATCGAGCGCGTCCTGAGGGCCGATCCGGGACTGGGCGTGATCCGCCACGCCGACGCCGGCTACGAGACGGCGATCGCCTTCGCACAGCGCGAGGACCTCGACATGCCGATGCTCCATCCCGAGCCCGGGCGGGAGTGAGCGGCAAGGCATTGCCGGGCGGCAAGGCATTGCCGGGCGGCAAGGCATTGCCGGGCGGCGAGGCATCGCCGCGCCGTGAAGCGTCCGGGGGCGGCGTCGTCTCGCCGAGCGGCGCGAGCCTCAACGGCGCGGCCCAGCTGCTGCTCCCGCCCGCCCCGGGGCTCGACTACCTGCGCCACGACCGCGCCGCCGAGCTCGGACTCGAGCCGGGCTCGCTGAGCATCGAGGACGAGCGGATCGCCGCGCTCGAGGCCACTCCCCAGGCGCCGGTCCAGGTCGACGCCTCCGGGTGCGCGGTCGTCCCGGGCTTCGTCGACTGCCACACCCACCTGCCCTTCGCCGGCTGGCGGGAGCGGGAGTACGAGCAGAAGGTCACCGGCGTGGCCTACGAGGAGATCGCCCGCGCCGGCGGGGGGATCCGCGCCTCGGCGCTCCACCTGGCGCGGGCGACGGACGAGCAGGTGCTGAGCCAGGCGGCGGGGCTGGCGGCCGAGCTGCTCGCGCACGGGACGACGAGCTTCGAGTGCAAGAGCGGTTACGGGCTCTCGCCCGACGGCGAGCTCCGGGCCCTGCGCCTGGCCGCCGAGCTGCGTGCCCGGGTCGAGCAGCCGCTGAGGAGCACGGCCCTGCTCGCCCACGCCGTCCCCGACGGCTACGACGCCGACGGGTGGATGGACACCGTGGCCGGACTCATCCCCGAGGTCGCCGCCCTCGGGACGGTCAGCGCGCTCGACATCTATGTCGAATCGGTCGCCTTCACGAACGACCACCTCGCCCGGATGGGGGAGCTCGCGCGCGGCGCCGACCTCGACCTGCGCGCCCACGTCGAGCAGTTCTCGACCTCCCACTCGGTGCCGGTGGCGCTCGCGGCCGGCGCGCGCTCGGTCGACCACCTCGCCTGCCTTCCGCTCCAGGAGGTCGGCGCGCTGGCGGCATCGGAGACCGCGGCCGTGCTCCTCCCCGGCGCGGAGTTCCTCGGGCAGGAGCACCTGCCGCCGGCGCGCGAGCTCGCCGATGCCGGCGCGATCTGCGTGCTCGCCACCGATCTGAACCCGGGCACCTCGCCCGTGGCCTCGATGCCCCTCGTGATCGGCCTGGCCGTGCGCCGCTACGGCTGGACGGTGCGGGAGGCAGTTCTGGCCGCGACCCTGAACGCGGCCTGGGTTCTGCGCTGCTCGGGGGAGACCGGCTCGATCGAGCCGGGCAAGCGGGCCGACGTGCTCGTGCTCGACGGCCCCCTCGAGCGGGTCCCCTACCGGTTCGGCCACAACCCGGTCGCGCTCGCGTTCCGTGCCGGGCGCCTAGTGCACGTCCGGCCCGACAGCGCCTGGCGGGTGAGCGGCGCATGACCGCGCCGGAGGCGCTCGCCGAGGCGCTGGGCGAGCTCGATGGCATCGGCGTGCGGGCCGAGGGCGTCTACCGCCTGGCCTGGACCTCCGAGGACGCGGCCGGCCGGGCGTGGTTCGGGCGTCAGGCCAAGCTCGCGGGACTCGAGGTGATGCGCGATCCGGCGGGCAATCTCTGGGCCTGTCCGGACGCGACCCCGCCCTGGCCGGCCGTGGGCTCACATCTCGACAGCGTCCGCGGCGGCGGGCGCTTCGACGGCCCGCTCGGGGTCGCGTGCGCGTTCGCGGTGGCCGAGCAGAGCGAGGTCCCGGTGGCGGTCGTCTCGTTCGCCGACGAGGAGGGCGCGCGCTTCAACACCCCGACCTTCGGCAGCAAGGCGCTCGCCGGCCGTCTCGATCTCCCGTTCGTGCTCGAGCGCCGCGACGAGGACGACATCACCCTCGGCGCGGCGATGCGCGCAGCCGGGGTCGATCCGGAGCGGATCGGAGAGGTAGCCGGCTGGCTGCACCGGGTGAGCGCGTTCTTCGAGATCCACATCGATCAGTGCCGGGCGGTGAACGAGGCCGGAGTGCCCGTCTCGGTCGTGAGCGCGCTCGCCGCGCGCCGCCGACTCGAGGCCACGATCCGCGGTCGGGCCGACCACGCCGGGACGACGCCTCCCGCCGATCGGCGCGACGCGCTGGCGGCCGCGGCGCGGCTCATCGTGGCCGCCGAGGAGGCGGCGGGGGGCGGCGACCCTCGCGTGACCACGGCCCGCATGCTCATCGAGCCAAACGCGGCCACCACGATCGCCGGCCGGGTCCGGGCATGGATCGACGCCCGCTCAGGCGAGGCTGAGCGGATCGATGCCTGGCAGGCCGAGGTGGAACGCCAGGCGGCCGCCCTGGCCGAGCGCTCGCGGACGGAGATCGAGCTCATCGTCGCCTCGCGCTCGCCGGCCCGCGCCTTCTCCGCCCCGCTGCGGCAGGCCCTCGGGGAGGCAGCCGCGACGCTCGTCGGGCGCCCCGTCCCCGAGCACGTGTGCTTCGCCGGCCACGACGCGGGCGTGCTGGCCGAGTGCGTGCCCGCGGCCATGGTCCTCGTCCGCAACCCCAGCGGGGTGAGCCATTCGCCCGCCGAATCCGTCGATCTCGCCGACGCCGCGGTGGCCGCCGACATCGTCGCCCGGGTCGTCGAAGGGCTCGCGCCGTGACCCGCAGGGCGACGGTCACGGCGATGGCCAACGCCCATTCCCACGCTTTCCAGCGCGGCCTGCGCGGTCGGGCCGAGCGCCTCTCCCCGGTTGCCCGGGATGACTTCTGGAGCTGGCGGAAGCAAATGTTTGCGCTCGCGGGATCGCTGGACCCGAACGGCATGCGGGCCTGCGCACGGCATGCCTACGCCGAGATGGCAGCCGCCGGCTACGGCGCGGTGGGCGAGTTCCACTACGTCCACCATCAGCCGGACGGGACCCCGTACGCCGAAGTCAACGAGATGGCCCACGCGGTTGCCGAGGCCGCGCAGGCCGAGGGTCTGGCCATCGTGCTCCTTCCCGCGGCCTATCACCGCAACGGGTGGGACGGTCGCGACATCCCTCCGGAGGGCGGGCAGCGGCGCTTCTGTGACCCGGACGTGGAGACGTTCCTCGAGCGCGTCGATGCCCTGAGGGCGTGGGCGCAGGGGCGTCCCGGCGTGTCGGTGGGCATCGCCGCCCACAGCATCCGGGCCGTGCCCGCGTCCTGGCTCGAAGCCATCGCCGCCTACGCCGACCGCCACGGACTCGTGCGCCACGTCCACGCGCACGAACAGCGGCGCGAGCTCGAGCAGTGCCGGGCCGAGCACTGCTGCAGCCCCATCGAGTTGCTCGACCGCACGGGCTTCCTCGGGGCGCGGACGAGCGTCATCCACGGCATCCACGTGGACGAGCACGACGTCGAGCTCCTTGCTCGGTCGGGCTCGACGGTGGTCACCTGCCCGACCACCGAGGGCAACCTCGGCGACGGCTACCTCCCCGCCATGGCCTACCGGGAGGCGGGCGTCCCGCTTGCCCTGGGCAGCGATTCCCAAGTGCGCATCGACCCATTCGAGGAGGCACGCGAACTCGAGACGCTGTCGCGCCGTGAGCGCGAGCTCCGCGCCGGATTGCTCGCCGCGGTCGGCGAGTTGTGGGGCGAGCTCTGCCGGGCGGGCTACGCGAGCCTTGGCCTCACCGGCCGGGAGTCCGAGATCGAGCTCGATCTCGCCCACCCGGAGCTCGACGCTGTCGAGCTCGCCGATCTGCCGCTCGCGCTCGTCACCTGCGCGTCAGCCGCCGTCGTGGTGGGGAGGGCCGTCCGGCGACCCTCCCCGTAGCGGCCGAGCCGCTCAGCGTGTGCCCTTCTTGACCGCGCTGCGCGCGCGCCCGGCCGTGTTCTTCGCCTTGCCTTTGAGCTCCTCGGCGGCGCCGCGCGCCTCCGTCCCGCCGCGCCCGGTGTCGCGGCCGGCGTTCTTCTTGGCCGCACCCTTGAGCTCGGTGGCCTTGCCCTTGACTCTCTGCATCCGGTCACCCATGTCGTTCTCCTTCCGTCGGTTTTGGTTGAAATCAGCGGCCCGTGGTGCGCTCGTCCGCGACCTCCTCGGCCACCGGCTGCTCGCGGTCGCGGTCGATGATCCGCTCGCGCTCCGGGAACTCGTCCCCGTTGCCCATCGGCGTGCCGATGCGCTCACCGGCCATCGGCTCGGCCGCGCCATCGGTGGTGGCGGCGCGGTCGCCCATGAGCTCATGGTCGGCGAGACCACGCTCATGCATGGAGGCGCGCTCCTCGTGCAGGCGCGCCTCGGCCCGCTCGCGCGCCGCCTCCTGTTCGGCGATCCGCGCCCTCTGTTCGGCAACCTCGGCGCGGCGGTTGCGCTCCTCGGCGGCCTCGCGGCTCTCGCTCACGGCCCGGTCGCGCCGCTGCTCGAGCTCGCGCTCGCGGGCACGCTCACGGGCTCGAGCACGCGCCCGGGGCATGACGAATGCCAGTAACGCCAGCACGATGACGACGACCACCACGATGGCGATGATCAATCCGGTTGACATGAACTACCTCCTCCTGGGGTTCCTAGTACCACTGCAGTTACCCGCCGGCTACCACGTTGTCCCGATCGCGCCGGGAACGAAGTTGTAGGCGGGCCAGGGTCCCGTCGCCTCGAGCTCGAGCCCGAGGTCCGCGAACTCGCCGGCCAGCGCCTCGGTCTGGGCGTGAAAGCGCTGCCGCGCCTCGTCGCCCACCAGGTACACGCCGTTGAGCACCATCTCGGCGGTCGGGCGCCCCGCGAGCTTGCGCTGCACGGGGGCGATCAGGGCGTCGGCGGCCACCGCGCTGAGCCGCTCGTGGATGCGTACGGCCGCTTCCTCGATCTGCCGGGCAAGCGCGCGCTGCTGTTCGCGGTCGCGGAGCCGGCGCTGCAGATACTCGGCCCCAGAGCCACCGCGCGTGCTGCCGGCGCCGGCTGCGCCGGGTTGCGTGACGAAGGCCGGCTCGCCGATGACCTTGACGCCCCACTCGGTCTTGCCCGCGAGGTAGCCGATGGCGTTGCGCAGCACGGCGGCGTCCCGGGCCAGATGCTCGCGGATGCTCTCGATGCTGTCGAGCACCGTGCACATGCGCAGGGGCACGACCGTGGTGGTCGCGCCGGCGGCATCGAGCACCTCCTCGTGGCGGCGCGCGGTCGCTTCAACCCAGGTGGCGTGCCCGAGCCGCTGACGCAGCACCTGGTCCTCGTAGTCGTCCGCCGCAACTTCGCTGACGAGCGCGGACAGACCGCCGCTGCTCAGCCCGAATACGGGCCCGCCGTCGACGCCGGGCGGGAGCCGCTCGACGTCGATGCCGTTCTCGAGGGTGACGCCGTACACGTAGAGCGCCGAGCGCGCCGACCGCGCCCCGAGCTCGAGCTCCGGGTCGGAGGTGAGATGCGGGCCGGGGATATGGGTTGCCGGGGTCACTGGGGGTACGGGCATGACCGGAGAGGCCGGCGTCGCCCCGCTCGCCAGCGTCAGTGGGATGCGATCGAGCTCGGCGTCGACCGCCGCGAGCAGCGAGTCGCTGAGCGCCTCGCAGAGCAGCTCGCGCACGCGCGTCGTCGCCTCGGCCCTGGCCTCGTCGAGAAGCTGGCGCGCATCCTGGGCGGCGAGTGCGCTGAGCGCCGCGCTCAGGCGCTCGAGTACTTCCTCCTCAGATGGCACCGCGGCCTCCGCCGCCCACTGCATACATCTCGCCTCCTCGGGACGCTTGACGCCGAGCCCGGCTGGGCGGCGCAAGCAGCTGTGTGTGCTGGGCTACCCGATCTCGGCGTTAACGACGCCGGTGAAGGATGAGGCGCCGTCTCAGTGCACGACGAGCACGGTGTGCATACCCCGGGCCAGATGCCCGGGGAGCGAGCAGTACAGCTCGTAGCGCCCGGGCGCGAGATGCCACTTCCCGTGGCCGAGGCCGCCCGACTCGGTGACGGCAAGCGCCTGGGAGGTCCCGGTCATGCCCCCGTGCCGGTTCAGCCGCCGGATGTGCAGGTCGTGGGCATCCTGACCGCGGTTCCATAACTCGACGCTCACGGCTCCGTGGGGGAGCGAGGGGCGCGATGACCACAGCGACCACTCCTGCGCGTAGACGAGCAGGTGGGATGTTCGATGCGCCGCGGCTGCGCCCGTGGCCGCCGCGCCGCCGCCGAGCGAGGCGGCGAGGGCGAGGAGGAGGACGAGTCCGCTGCGATGGCGGAGCATTTACTTCACGACCGTGTAACGGGTGAAGCCGGAGGCCTGCGGGATGACGCTCGCCCCGTCGTGGTCGAACCATTGCTCCAGCAGGGAGCAGTAGAGGCCGCGGAAGTCGGTGTTCTCGCGCAGGTTGCCGTTCACGTCCAGGTTCTCCAGCCCGGGGAACTCACCCACCATCGTGCCCGTCGCCCGCGTTCCGATGAGGAGGGAGGTGCCGCCAGCGCCGTGGTCGGTGCCCGCGGAGCCGTTCTCCTGGGCCCGGCGGCCGAACTCCGACCACACGTGCACGAGGACGCGATCGTCGATGCCCCGCGCCTCCAGGTCGGCCTGGAAGGCGGCGATCGAGTCGGCGGCGAGCTGAAGCCCGGAGGTGAAGGTCTGAGCCTGAGCCGAGTGCGTGTCGAACTGCGCGTCGGTCGTCATGGCCACGCAGCGCAGCGGCAGCCCCGCGGCGATCATCGCCGCCAGCCCGGCCAAGCGCTGGGGGAAGTCCGAGGTGCCCGACGTCGGGTAGGGCACCGGGCTGCGGTAGGTCGGGTTGCCGCTGGAGTCCCGGAACGGGGCCAGGGCGTGGCGCACCGTTCCCACCTCCGAGGCGGCCTGGGCGACCTGGGCGATCGCCGGATCGCTGAAGGACGCCTGCCTCGTGCCCAGGCCGGCGGCCGCGTCGAGCGTCCAGGTGAACACGTCGCCCCACACTCCGTCGAGCCAGAGCGAGAAGTCCTCCGGGCGATCGATGGCCGCGACGGGGTTGCGGGCGGTGGCGAGCGTGGGATTCATCTGGCTGTCGAGCGAGAGCCCCTGGAGCGGGTTGCTCGCGCTCCCGGCGACGTCGAGATAGCGGCCCATCCAGCCGGTCTGCAGCCGGGTCTCGGTCGCGCCCACCTCCCAGTAGTGGCGGGAGGTGAAGTGGGACATGTCCGGGCTCGTGTAGCCGATGCCCGGGAACGTCGTCACCTTGCCCGCGGCGTGCAGGGCGGCGAAGCCCGCCGCCGACGGATGCCAGCGAAGGCGCGGGTCCTCGAGAAAAGGCGTGCCCGCGGCGGGAGAGATGGCGAGCGTGGGCCGGAGCGTGCGGTAGAGGGGGTCGCCGACCGGCGCGAGGAGCGAGAGCGCGTCGATGCCGCCCTGCAGGAACACCGAGACGAGGATCGGGTTGGAGGGCGCGGCGGCGGCGTGGGCGATGCCGTCGCCGAGGACGGCGTCGGTCAGCCCGAGGCGCTCGGCGCCGTAGACCGAGAGCAGACCCCCGGCCGCACCGAGGAGGAAGCGCCGGCGGTCCATACCGGTGCCGGCGGGCACCGGCATGCGAGGATCCCACTCGCGCGGGGTCACGCGCCCGCCCGGAGCGAGCGCCTGGCGCATGGCCTCGGCGCGGGTGAAGCCGGCACAGCAGTTGCGCTCGTCGCTCGCCATCAGCAGGTCTGCCATTCCGGAGTCGTGGGGATGAGGCCGCGCAGAGCGTTCTGGCGCAGGATGCGGTAGGTCACCTGTTCCCAGTCGGCGCTGATGCCGGCCTGGGCCCGGCGGCTGAACGCGGCAAGGTTCCGCAGCGTGGCGGCGGAGAGCGCAGGATTGCCCCAGTGCTCGAGCGCCGTGCGGACCGCCTGCGCGGCGCTCTCATGGGCGGGGTAGGAGGCGCTCGAGGTGTCGAGCACCCGCCCCTCCAGCGCGTAGGTCACGGCGGTGAACCGTCCGGCCCACCGCGAGGTGTCGAGCCAGTGGGTGTAGTCCCAACCGGCCACGTTCGGCGGGTCGAAGAGGCGCTGGCCCGCCTGCTGGCCGATCCACGCCCACGCGTCGGTCTCGATCGTGCGCCCCAGCGCCCGCAGCAGCCCAGCGCAGTACACGGCCGGCGGGATGACCATCCGGGGGCCCTCATAGAAAAGGGGATGGCGGAGGATCGCCTCGAGGAGCTGGCGCACCTCGAAGCCGCTGCGGAGGTACATCCGCGCCAGCGTGCGCAGCTCGCGCGCGGGCGGCGGCACGGGGATGAAGTAGCCCCAGAGCTTGACGACCATGAACGAGGCGTGCAGCGGGTGCTCGACGCACAGGCGGCACGTGTCGCGCCAGTCGAAGTCGCCGCGGTGGCCGAAGATCCGCTTGCTCCCGTCGTCGTGCAGCTGCGGGTCGAAGCGGAAGTTCGACGGGCCACCGTCGTTCCAGTCGTTCGTCCAGCCGGTGAGCGCCCGGGCCTGCTCGTGCACGTCGCTCTGGGTGTAGGCGCCGCGGTCCGCGCCGAGCGTGAAGAGCTCCATGACCTCGCGGCCGTAGTTCTCGTTCGGGCTGTACTTCGTGTTCGAGGTGCCCGACAGCCACAGGAGCATCGCCGGGTCGCAGGTCACATCGAGCAGGAGCGCGTGGAAGTTGCCCAGAGCGTGCCCGCGCATCATGCGGTTCTGCCGGAGCATGAGGGCCGCGTCGGAGGCGTCGATCGAGGTGGCGAACCAGCTGTGCCAGACAAGCGTCATCCGCTCGACGAGCTGCTGGTCGGAGCGGACCATGCGATCGAGCCACCAACAGTGGTCCTGGCCCCAGACGTTGAGCGGATCGAGCGGGTTGCCCTGGCTGTCGTGCGGCGGCTTGCCGATGAGCCGCGCCGCGCCGCTCGGGCGCGTCAGCGACGCGACGGCGGCGTCGAGCCCGCGCGCGGCCAGCGCCTCGGCCTCGCCGGGCCGGGGGCCGAAGCCCGCGCGCCAGAGCAGGCGGGTGGCGTGGCGTGGGGTGAAGCGGCCGCGCAGGACGGGGAGCGGGGAGGCGGAAAGGCTCAGGACGTCTGGTCCTCGGGCGTGAGCTTGAAGCGGCCGACGATGGCGGCGAGCTGGTCGGCGCTCGTCCGCATCTCCTGCGCCGTGGCGGCGAGCTGCTGCGCGGAGGCTGAGGACTCCTGGGCCGAGGCGGACACCTGGGCGGTCGAGGCCGAGGAGCGCGTGGCCACGTCGATGACCTGCTCGATCATCTCGCACAGGCGCGTGGAGCCGGTGCCCACGCGTTCGCTGGCGCGGGCGACCTCGCCGATGCGGGCGTGCATGTCGCGCACGGCCTCCTCGATCGAGGAGAACGCCTCGCGCGTTCGCCCGACGACGAGGGCGCCCGAGTCGGTGCGCTCGCTTCCGTCCTGGACGACGACGACCACGTGCTCGGTGTCATTCTGGATCGTCTTGAGGAGCTCGCCGATCTGCTCGGCGGCTCGACCGGACTCCTCGGCCAGCTTGCGCACCTCCTCGGCCACGATGGCGAAGCCGCGGCCCTGCTCGCCGGCTCGGGCAGCTTCGATGGCGGCGTTCAGCGCGAGCAGGTTGGTCTGGCCGGCGATGCCCGTGATCGTCTTGACGATCGCGCCGATCTCGGCCGAGCGGGCGGATAGCTCGCCGATCGCCAAGGTCACGGCGTGAGAGGAATCCCGCACCGCGCGCATGGCCGAGTCCGCCTCGGCCGAAGCGCGGACGCCCTCCTCGGTGATCGTGCGAACGCGCTGCGCCACGTCGAGGGCCTCGCCGAGCTCGGTGGCGCTCTGGGTGGCGGCGTCCGCGACCTCGGTCGCGCACTCGCGCGCCCCGGCCACGACCTCGGCTTGGTGTTCGGCGCCCGCGCCGATCTCGCCGATGGCGGCGGCGATCTCGCCGCTCGTGCGCCCCGTCTCCTCGGACGTGCCGGCCACTTCGGCCGACGCCGCCGTGACGCTCGCCGCCGTCTCCGAGACTTCGCCGACGAGGCCGCGCAACCGCTCGGTGGTGTCGTTGTAGGCGATATAGGTCTCGACGAGGCCGAGCCGGAGCGCCTCCATCTTCTTCTTCATCTGGCCGAACTCGCCGCCGAGGATGATCGGCTGGGAGGTCGAGGTGAGCTCGAACGTCCTCGAGAAGTCACCGTCGGCCAGCGCTTTCAGCCCCGCCCGCAGGCGCGGGGTGGCCTGGTCGACGAACATCCCGAGGAACAAGATGACGATGCCCGCGTCGCGCCCCAGCTTCAGCGTGAAGAGGAGCGCCAGGGCAAGCGTGATTCCGAAGGCGAGGGCCAGGGCGGCGACCGGGCCGCCTCCCGCGGCCAGAACCGCTCCGGCCAGGACGCCCTGGGTGAGGACGGGGACGAGCACGGCCTGTGCCAGGGAGAGGTTGCGCAGCGGCCGGATGCTGCCGGTCTTCAACGCGAGCTTGACCATCTTCTCGTTCGACACCCAACGTCTCCGATCTGCCTTGCGGGGAACCGGGCGGCCATCGCGGCGGCCGGGGTGTTTCAACGCCGGCCGGTGCCGCCCCTGCATTTGATCGGAATGCGGAGCGTGGACCTTGAGCGTTGCGCTCAGCGTTCGGGGAGCTCTTCACAGGGGCGGCGCCCCGCCGTAGGCTTGAAGGCGAGAGCAGCTCATCGAGGAGGGACGATGCCCACGCCGGTCCTGTTTCGCGATCGCTCGCGCGCCACTCAGGTGCTTCTGGGCGGTGTCCTGCCCGCCGCCCTCGGCGCGCTGGCCGGCGTCCTGCTCGGCGCCTCGGCCGTGGCGTACTGGATCATCGGCCTGCTCGCCGCCGTCGGCGCGTTTCTCTCGGGCTTCGAGCACCGCGATGGCTGGGGCGGCGCCGACCGGGGGTTCTTCGGCGGCCTGATCTACGGGGTCTGCCTGCTCGTAGTCCACGCGATCGTCGGCACGCACGCCAAGGTCTCGCTCGGGAGCTTTCCGCCGTTCCTCGCCGTTCTTACCACGATCATCGGCATGCTCCTCGCCGCCGCCGGCGGGCGGATCGCCCGCCACCAGCGCGAGCGGCAGGGGATCATCCTCACCGATCCGCGGCCCTGACCGCGTCCCCCCGGGACGCCGGCTCAGGCGGGGAGGCCTCCGAGCTCGAGCGCCAGAGACTCGAGCGCGGCCAGCCCGCTCGCCAGCGGGGCCGTCTCGATGTACTCGTCGAGACGGTGGGCGTGAGCGCCGACGGTCAGCCCGACGGTGATCGCCGGGATGCCGCGGCCGTGAGCGGCGTTGGCGTCGGTCGACGACGCGCCCTCGGTGGCGGGCGGCAGGCCGGCCTTCGCCCGCGCTCGCCGTGCCGCCGCGAGCAGCGGATGGTCCTCAGCGATCGCGCCCGAGGGACGCTCGCCGATGAGCTCGACCTCAGCCGTGAGGCCGGGCGGGGCCGGCTGGAAATGCTCTCGCGCAGCCGTCGCGCCCTGCTCGAGGATGGCCGCGTCCTCGGCGCGCAGGTCGAGCTCGAGGCTGGCCTCGGACGCGATCGTGTTGATCGATGTCCCGCCGCTGAGCCGGCCGATGTTGCGCGAGAGCTCGGGCGGCGAGGAGCTCGTGAGTAGGCTCGCCGAGCGCGCGATGAGCCCGTGCAGGGCGCTGGGCGTGCCCCGATCGCCCCAGGAGTGGCCACCCGGCCCGCGGTAGGTCACCCGGTAGCGCACCGAGCCGATGCCCGCCGTGCGGATCGAGTCGAGCATCGCGCCCTCGACGGCCACGAAGGCGTCGCAGGGCACGGTCGAGGCCAGGTGCTTGGCCCCGCGGAGGTCGCCGAGTCCCTCCTCACCGACGGTGGCGGCGAGGACGACGCGCCGCGTCGGCGGCGTCGCCTTGAGCCGGCGGGCCAGCGCGAGCAGACCCGCCACGCCGAGGGCGTTGTCGCCGATGCCCGGCGCGGTGATGCGTCCCGCTGCCTCGTCGTGGTCGATGTGCGACGGATGGTCGGGGCCGAACACGGTGTCGAGGTGGGCGGCGAAGACCGCCGCGCGGCCGTCGGGAGGACCGAACGCGCACAGGATGTTGCCGACGGCATCGGCCTGCCCGGCGAGGCCGAGCTCGGCGAGCATGGTCACCACGAGCGCGGCGCGGTGCTGTTCGGCGAAGGTCGGCGCTGCGCAGGCGCAGATCCGCTTGGCGTCGTCGATCACCTGGGCGACGGATGGCGACTCGGTCATCGCCGGGGTTCCTACCACACCTTCGCCTGGGTGGCCCGGGGTAGGATCGCCTCGGTGTCCTCCCATGACTATGTCGTCGTCGGCGCGGGCTCGGCCGGCTGCGTGCTCGCCAACCGCCTGAGCGCGGGCGGGGCAAGCGTGCTCCTGCTCGAGTCGGGCGGCAGCGACCGCCACCTGAGCGTCAGCGCCCCCGCGGCGTTTCCCACGCTGTTCCAGACCGCGCGGGACTGGAACCTCATGTCCGAGCCGGAGCCGGCTCTGTTCGGCCGGCGCGTCTACTTGCCGCGGGGCCGGATGATCGGCGGCTCCTCGTCGATGAACACGATGCTCTACGTGCGCGGCAACCGCTCGGACTACGACCGCTGGGCGCGTGAGGGGGCGACCGGCTGGAGCTACGACCAGGTGCTGCCGTACTTCAAGCGCTCCGAGGACAACGCCGAGTTCGCCGACCCCTACCACGGGCGGGGTGGTGAGCTGCACGTCACGAGCCGGCGGTGGCTCTCCGGCCACTGGGAGCCGTTCCTCGACTCCGCGCAGCGTCTCGGCATTCCCCGCATCGCCGACTGCAACGGGCCCGAGCAGGACGGCGGGGCACTTCTGCAGACCACGACGCGCGGCGGCCGCCGCTGTAGCGCCGCCCGGGCGTTCCTCGCGCCCGTCCGGAAACGCGATGCCCTGACCGTCGCCGCCAAGGCCCACGCCCACCGTGTCGTCCTCGAAGCGGGCCGAGCTGTCGGCGTCGAGTACGCCCAGGGCGGGAAGCTCGTCACCGCGCGGGCCGAGCGCGAGGTCATCCTGAGCGCCGGGGCCTACGGCTCGCCGCACCTGCTCATGCTCTCGGGCATCGGGCCGGGCGATCACCTGCGCGAGCACGGCATCGAGGTCCGCCTCGACCAGCCCAACGTCGGCGCGCACCTCCAGGAGCACCCGATGGCGCTCATGAACTGGCGCTGCCGGACCGCGGACACGCTCGACGACGCGGCGGATCCGCGCTACCTCCTGCCCTGGCTGGTGGCGGGTCGCGGCAAGCTCTCCTCGACGATCGCCGAGGCGGCGCTGCACTGGCGCTCGCGCGCAGGCCTGCCGGCGCCCGACTTCCAGATCCTTCTCGGCCCGGTGCACTTCTGGGAGCACGGGTTTCGCAAGACGGGCGCGCCCGGGATGAGCGCGGGCCTCGCCCACATCGGCCCGACCAGTCGCGGTACGGTCCGCCTGCGCTCGGCCGATCCGGGCGATCACCCGCGAGTGCTCAATAACTTGCTGAGCGAGGACGGCGAGGTCGAGGCCATGCTGCGGGCGCTCGAGCTCGTGCGCGAGATCGCCTCCCGGCCCCCGTTCAGCGAGCACTTGGGCGAGGAGCTCAATCCGAGCGCAGGGATGCGCACGCGCCGCGAGCTGACGGACTGGCTGCGCGCGACCTGCGAGCACGAGTACCACCCCACCTGCACGTGCCGGATCGCCTCGCCGCAGGAAGGCGTCGTGGACCCGGAGCTGCGCGTGCACGGCATCGCCGGCCTGCGGGTGATCGACGCGTCGGTCATGCCTCGCGTCACCTCGGGCAACACGAACGCCCCGACGATCATGATTGCCGAGCGGGGGGCGGACCTCGTGCTCGGCACCACGGCCTGACCTCGGGGTTCAGAAGTCGCGCCCGCCGGCGTCGGCACGCGCCCGATTTCCTGCGCGCCGTGGCGGCGCGCAACCGTCGGGACGCGCACGCGATAATGCGCCCAGATGGTTCCCGAGGCGCGGCTCGAGTCCACCGACGGCGGAAAGGTCCCGCAGGGCGAGGGCTGGTTCGTCCTGAACGCGCGCGAGGCGCGCTGGCTCGACGGGGATTTCGGCAGGTACACCCGCTTCGAGGGGGAGGCTCGCTTCCCTCAGATCGGGATCAACATCGGTGTCCTCGCGCCCGGGCAGCCCGCCTGCAAGTACCACGGTGAGGACAACCAGGAGGACTTCCTCGTTCTCAGCGGCGAGTGCGTCCTGCTCATCGAAGGCACCGAGCGCGAGCTGAAAGCCTGGGATTTCGTCCACTGCCCGCCCTGGACCGAGCACGTCTTCGTGGGAGCCGGGGAGGGCCCGTGCGCGATCCTCGCCATCGGCTCGCGCGCCGGTCAGGGGGTCGTCTATCCCGAGTCCGCGCTGGCCGACCGGTACGGGGCGGGTGTGCCGCAGACGACGCCGGACCCCGACGTGGCCTACCAGGGCATGGCGCCCGACCGCGCGAGCGGTTATCGGGAGGGCTGGCTACCCGGCTGAGGGCCGCTTGCGCGCGGGCCGGCTCTTCCCTGCGCTCCCCGTCGCCCGCTTCGGCGCCCGCCGCGAGCCGCGCTCGAGGCCTGCGGCCACCTTGGCCAGCTCTGTCGGCTCGCGCAACAGCCCGATCGTGCGTTCGAAGAGCTCGGCCTGGGACTTGACGAGCGCGGCTGAGTCCTCGAGGGCGCGGCCGGCGGACTCGAGGGCCTCGGCCTGGCGGCGCAGCATGACGCCGCTCTCGGCGAGGAGATCGAAGACCGCGTCGATGGGAGCGAGCATCCGGCCGGCGACCTCGCGCTGGAGCTGACGTTCGCGCTCGACGACCTCCTGGATGAGCTCGAGCTGGCGCTGCATCGGCTCGAGCAGCTGGCGCGGGAGCTCGGCCCGGGTGGCCGAGGAGACGAGCGAACCCATGGCTCGCCGCCACTCGCCGAGCAGATCGAGGCCGCCGGGATCAGCCATCGTGCCACGCATCATCGCACCGGCCCCGGCCACCTCGTCAACTCTGGACGAGAGGGATGAGAGACTGACCTGGTGACGGGCGTCTCCTACGACGAGATCGGCCGGACGTACACGAGCACGCGACGGCCTGACCAGCGCCTCCGGACGGCGATCTGGAACGCCCTGGGCGATGCCCGGACCGTGCTCAACGTGGGGGCCGGCGCGGGCGCGTACGAGCCGGCCGCGGCCGAGGTCGTGGCGGTCGAGCCCTCGCCGGTGATGATCGCCCAGCGAGCGCCCGGCGCGGCCCGCGTCGTGCGGGCCCGGGCCGAGGCGCTGCCGTTCGAGGACGGCAGCTTCGACGCGGTCATGGCCGTGCTCAGCGACCACCACTGGGCTGATCGCCGTCGGGGGCTGGCCGAGTGCCGGCGCGTCGCGCGAGGGCGCGTCGTGCTCTTCAACGCCGATCCCGGCGAGGCGGACCTGTTCTGGCTCACGCGCGAGTATCTGCCGGGGTTCCTCGAGGTCATCCCCGAGATGTTCCGCGAGCGCGGAGCGTGGAAGCGCGACCTGCGGGCTGCGCTCGGGCCGGTGCGGTCGACGCCCGTGCCCGTGCCCCACGACTGCCATGACGGCTTCTACGGCGCCTTCTGGCGCCGCGCCGAGGCGTACCTCGACCCTGTCGTGCGGGCGGGGATCTCCGTCTTCGCCCAGCTCCCCCCCGAGCACACGACCGCCGGACTCCGCGCGCTGCGGGACGACCTCGCCTCGGGCCTGTGGCACGAGCGGCACGCGGAGCTGCTCGAGCTCTCCGAGCTGCACCTCGGTTACTACGTGGTGGTCGCCGAGCGCGGTGGGTTAACCTGACGCCTGAATGACGGTGACCGGCAGATCTGCTGATCTCCCGGGCCGGCGCGGGGGCGGCTTGTGGAGGCTGCGCGGGCTCGCGTCCGTGGTGGGCGTCGTCGCGGTCGCCGTCGTGCTCTGGGGCGGTTACGCCAACCACTGGTCGTGGGTCGGCATCAACGGGCACACCGCCACTCTCTGGGACTGGCTGCATCTGCTGCTGCTCCCGATGGCGGTCGGGGTGCTCCCGGTCTGGCTCAGCCGCCGCACGCGCCTCGCCCGCCGGCATAAGTCGGCCGGCTACGGCATTCTCAGCGCCTTCATCGCCCTCGTGCTCGTCGGTTACGTCGTGCCCTGGGCGTGGACGGGGTTCAAGGGCAACACGTTGTGGGATTGGCTCGAGCTCCTGGCGCTCCCCATCGCCGTCGCCCTGACCCCTGTGTATCGGGAGCTGCGGGAGATCTGGACTCCTCGCCACACGCTCATAGCCGCCGGCGTCCTGGCCGGTTTCCTCGTAACCGTTCTCTGCGGATACCTCGCTCACTGGCGGTGGACGGGCTTCCACGGCAACACCGTGTGGGATTGGCTGCATCTGCTCCTGCTGCCGCTGCTGTGGCCGACGCTCGTGGTGCCGCAGATCAACCGGGTGGCGACCGCCGGCATGGTCGACGAGCGCGAAGTGGACGAAGGCTGACCGTGCGGATCGCCGTGCTCGACGACTACCAGGGGCGGGCGCGCGAGTTCGCGGACTGGGACTCGCTGGACGCGGAGGTCGAGTTCTTCCGCGAGCCGATCCGAGCCGAGCGTCTGGCCGACGCGCTCGCCGGCTTCGAGGCCATCGTGCTCATGCGCGAGCGCACCGCGTTCCCCGGCTCGCTCATCGAGCGGCTCCCGCGGCTCTCGCTGCTGGTGACCACGGGGATGCGCAACGCCTCGGTCGACGTGGCGGCCGCGCGGCGCCGCGGCGTCGTCGTGTGCGGCACCGAGAGCTGGGGCGGAGTGGGCGTCGGAGTGCCGAGCACGGTCGAGGTGGCGTGGGCCCTCATCTTCGCCGTGGCCAAGCGGGTGACGCGCGAGGACCGCGCGCTGCGCGAGGGGCGCTGGCAGGACGACCTGCCGGTCAACCTGGCGGGCACGACGCTCGGCCTCGCCGGCCTCGGACGGCTCGGCGGAGCCATGGTCGCGCCCGCCCGCGCCTTCGGGATGGACGTGATCGCCTGGAGTCAGAACCTCACCGAGGAGCGCGCCTCTGACCTCGGCGTCCGCCGGGTGTCCAAGCCCGAGCTGCTGGCCGGGGCCGACTTCCTCTCCATCCATCTCGTGCTCAGCGAGCGCACGCGCGGGCTGCTCGGGGCCGGGGACCTGAGCGCCATGAAGCCGAGTGCCGTGCTCATCAACACCTCTCGGGGCCCGATCGTCGACGAGGCGGCGCTCCTCGGCGCTCTGCGCTCGGGCACGATCGCCGCCGCCGGGCTCGACGTCTACGACCACGAACCGCTTCGCGGCGATCATCCGCTGCTCGCCCTCGAGAACGTCGTCCTGCTCCCGCACTTCGGGTACGTGAGCGAGCGGGCGTTCCGGGCGATGTACGGCGATGTCGTGGAGGACATTGCGGCCTTCGCGGCGGGCGAGCCGATCCGGGTCATCGACGGCTGAGCGTCGCGCGGCAGGGGGCCCCCGGGCGGGGGCCCCGGGCGGGCGGGGGACCCGGGCCGGCGGGGGACCTAGGCGGGCGGGGGACCCGGGCCAGCGCGGGGGACCCGGACGTACGGGACCTGGGCGAGTTAGCGAACCATAGGTTCGCTAACTCGCCCCGGTAGGGCGCGCGGGGCGGTATCGTTCCCGCTGAGCGTGCAGGACGCATCCGGTCCGCGGAAAGGGCCTCAGGCCCACCTGTGAGGATCCGTTGATGCCACCGGTGACGGACGTGACTTTCGGCCCGGCGTGCGGACCCGCCGGAGACCGGAAGGAGCTGCCATGTCCGAGCCGCGTTCCCTGCCGTCCCGCCCCGACCTCCGCCACCTCCGCGACGAGGCCAAGCGCCGGCGCAAGGCGGGGGAGTTCCCCTCGATCGCGCGGGCCCAGCTCGCGGTCGCGCGCGACTATGGGTTCGCCTCCTGGCCGCGCCTGAAGTTCCACGTCGAGGCGGTGACGCTCGACGCCGCCGCCCGCGCGTCTGGGCTCATCGCCTCGGCCACCTCGCCGGACCTGCGCCGGGCCCGGGCGCTGCTCGCCGCCGACCCCGTGCTCGTGCGCTACGACCTTGCGTGCGCGTGCGCGACCGGGGCGGCGGACGAGGTCGCCCGCCGCCTCGCGGCGCGCCCGCAGGCGGCCGGCGAACCGACCGGACCGAACGGCTGGGAGCCCATCCTCTACGCGTGCTTCTCGCGGTTGCTGCGCGGCGATTCCGGACGCGCGCCGGGCATCCGCGAGGTCGTGCGGCGTCTGCTCGCCGCCGGGGCCGATCCCAACGCCGCGTTCGTCAAGGACCGGTGGATCCAGGTGGCGTTGTACGGCGCGGCCGGGATCGCCGGCGACCCGGAGCTCACCCGGATGCTGCTCGAGGCGGGCGCCGATCCGACCGACGACCGCGAGGGCTACCACGGCAACGAGGTGCTCTACCACGCGTGCGAGTTCACCGACCCGACGTGCGCACGGCTCGTGATCGAGGCGGGCTGCCGTCAGGACCTCCTCGACTACGACCTCGGCCGGGCCCTGAACTTCCCCAACCACGCCATGGTCGAGATGTTCTGCACCCACGGAGCGCAAGCGGATGCCGGCCATCTGCACCAGGCGGTGTGGCGACGTCGCCCGCCGGAGACGGTGGCGGTGCTCCTCGATGCGGGAGCTCCGGTCGACACCCCGGATGAGTACGGCAACACGCCGCTGCGGATCGCCGTTCGCTGGGGCGA
Organism: uncultured Solirubrobacterales bacterium; assembly: GCA_963795525.1. Classification (GTDB taxonomy): domain Bacteria; phylum Actinomycetota; class Thermoleophilia; order Solirubrobacterales; family Solirubrobacteraceae; genus Palsa-465. The sequence continues at coordinate 519,114 of CAWCIA010000002.1, read as the reverse complement.
CGCGGCGGTCGCGCAGGTGCTCCGCGACCGGGGTGCCGACGGGTCGCGGGTGACCGACGAGGACCGCGCGCTCGGCGCCTACCTCGGCGGGGGCGGGGCTGCACCCCCCGGACTCGCGCTGGCGCAGCTCGACGCGATGCTGATGGGGGCCGTCGAGGGCGGGCACGGCGAGGCCTTTCGCCGTCTACTCGACGCCGGCGCGCGCGTCGACGGCGACCCCGAGAGCGAGGAGATCCCGCTTGGACACGCGTGCTGGCGCGGCCGCGTCGACATTGCCCGCGAGCTCATCCGCCGCGGCGCCGCCCTCACCTTTCGCGACGGCGGGAGCGCCATGGGCGCGGCCCTGCACGGTTCGCGGCACTGCCAGCACCCCGAGGGCGGCCCGTCGATGGCGATCGACGACGAGATCCCCCGAGAACCCTACGCGGCGATCGTGCAGATGCTGCTCGACGCAGGCGCGGAGGTACCGGAGCGGCTCGGCGAGAGCGGCGCCCGCGGCACGATGCTCATCGCCGAGCTCGGACTCGACCCGCCCGCGTGAGCCGCGTGGGGGGAGGGCTCACAGCCGCACGGTGCTCATCCCGCCGTCGACGCGCAGGACGGTGCCGGTGATCGACGCGCCCGCGGGCGAGGCGAGCGCGACCACGGCGTGGGCGACCTCCTCAGCGGTGACGAGCCGGCCGAGCGGTTGACGGGCGCGGAGCGCCTGCGCCATCTCGTCGCGGTTCGCGGCGGCATCGAGCAGACGCCCGACCCATGGTGTGTCGACGGTGCCGGGCGCGACCGCGTTGACCCGGATGCCCTCGCGGACGTGATCGGCCGCCATGGAGAGCGTCAGGGCGAAGACCGCGCCCTTGCTCGCCCCGTAGAGAGCGCGTTGCCGCAGCCCAATGAAGGCCACGGCGGAGCACATGTTGACCACCGCGGCCGAGCGCGAGCGCCTGAGGTGGGGCAACGCGGCCCGGGTGACCCGGGCGATCCCCGTGACGTTGACGTCGAAGACCCGGGCCCACTCCTCGTCGCTGTTCTGGCTGACGTCGCCGGCCGCGCCGATGCCGGCGTTGTTGACCACGATGTCGAGGCCGCCGAACTCCGCCACGACCGTGTCGACGGCCCGGTCGACCGCGGCCGCGTCGCGCACGTCGCAGGCGACGGCGAGAATCCCCTCGGCCACCTTGTCCGGGCTGCGGTCAAGGGCGGCCACCTTGGCGCCGCGCTCGCGCAGGAGCGTGCCTGTGGCGGCCCCGATGCCGCTCGCCCCTCCGGTGACGATGGCGACCAGCCCGTCGAAGTCCTTCATGCGCTCCTCCTCATCGCAGTTGCGGGTCGACGTGGATCTTCGGTCCGGGGGCGGCTCCGGGCGGACGGTCGCCGGCGAGGACGGGGCCCACCTCGTCGAGCCCCACCGTGGCGGCGATCAGGGGCCGAGGGTCGACCACGCCGTCGGCGTAGGCCTCGATCGTGGCCTCGAGGCCGGGCGAGGCGGAGAGAATACCGACCGCGGTGACGTCCTTGAGGGCCAGCGTGCGGGTGTCGATGTGGCTGTGGGTGCCGGCGAGCCCGATGTACACCACCCGGCCGGCCGGTTCGACGAGGTCGAGGGCCAGCGCCGGCAGGTGGGCGGCGTTCGAGGCGTCGATGACCGCGTCGTACGCGAGCTCGGGCAACCGGTCCTCGGGCCAGCAGTACTCGAAGCCGAGTGTCCGGGCGAAGGCCAGCGAGTCCGCGGTGCGGCCCATGAGATGCACCTCGGCGCCCGCGGCTCGGGCGAACATGGCGGCGAGCAGCCCGATCGTCCCCGGACCGAGGATGAGCGCGCGATCGCCGGGGAAGAGATCGGCCGCCCGCGCGGCGCGCAGCGCGTTGCCGCCCGGCTCGACGAGCGCCCCGAGCGCCGGATCCACCGCGTCCGGCAGCTCGTGCAGCGAGGAGACGGGCACGGCGAGCTGCTCGGCCAGCGCCCCGGCGCGGTCACCCCGGATGCCGACCTCCTGGCGGTGCTCGCACACGTGTTGATGGCCCTTGCGGCAGCGCCGGCAGACGCCGTCGCCGAGCATCGTGTCGCCGATGACGCGGCGCCCGATCCAGCCGGGATCGACGCCCTCGCCGACCGCCGACACCGTGCCCGACCATTCGTGGCCGAGCCGCATCGGGTAATGCGCGTGGCCCTCGTGCAGGTAGGCCATCTCGCCGGTGAAGAACTCCACGTCGGTTCCGCACACGCCCACCCGCTCGACCTCGATGACCGCCTCGCCGGCTGTGGGCGACGGCGCGGCCACCTCCTGGACCGCGTACCGCATCGGCGCCGTGAGGACGAAGGCGCGCATGGACACTGCCGAATTCCGCACCATGGCTCATCATTTCAACATCGGAACGTCCGTGCGACCGTCTCTGCGTAGCTCCGCCTGGTATGCCGGCGAGGGCCGCAACGCCTACATCCACCGCGCCTGGATGCGACGCGGGGTGCCCCGCGACGCCTTCTCCGGGCGCCCTCAGATCGCCATCGCCAACACGGCCTCCGAGCTCACCCCCTGCAATGCTCACCTGACCGAGGTGGCGGGCGCGGTCCGGGCCGGCGTCTTCGAGGCGGGCGGCATTCCCCTCGAGCTGCCGGTCGTCTCGCTGGGCGAGACCCAGGTCCGCCCGACGGCGATGCTCTGGCGCAACATGGCGGCGATGGCGACGGAGGAGATGCTCCGCGCCAACCCCATCGACGGGGCGGTGCTACTCGGCGGATGCGACAAGACGATCCCGTCGCTCCTCATGGCCGCCGCCTCGGTCGATCTGCCCGCGCTCGTGGTCCCCGGCGGTCCCATGCTCACCGGGACGTTTCGCGGGACCCCGCTCGCCTGCGGAACCGACGTCTGGCGGCTGAGCGAGGAGGTCCGGGCGGGGACGCTCTCGCAGGACGACTTCGCGCGCTCGGAATCGGCGATGATCCGCAGCCGGGGCCATTGCAACACGATGGGGACGGCCTCGACCATGGGGCTGCTGGCCGAGGCGCTCGGCACCGTCATGCCCGGGCTCGCTGGCACCCCGGCGCCCGACAGCCGGTTGCTCGAGGCCGCCCATGCCAGTGGCCGACTGGCCGTCGAGCTCGTCCGCGAGGACCGGCGGCCGAGCAGGCTCCTCACCCGCGCGTCGTTCTCCAACGCGATCGTCACCCTCGCCGCCATCGGCGGGTCAACCAACGCGGTCGTCCACCTGCTCGCCCTGGCCGGCCGAATTGGCGTCGAGCTCACCCTCGACGACTTCGACCGCATCGGCTCGCGCGTTCCGCTCCTCGTCGATCTCCAGCCCTCGGGCCGTTTCCTCATGGAGGATCTGCACCGGGCCGGCGGTCTCCTCGCCGTCCTGCGCGAGGTGCGCGACCTCCTCGATCCCTCGGCTCTGACCGTGGACGGGACGCCGCTCGTCGAACACCTCGAAGAGGCGCGGATCTGGGACCCCGAGGTCATCCGCGCGCGCTCGGATCCGCTCATCCCCGAGGCCGGAATCGCGGTCCTGCGCGGCACCCTGGCGCCCGACGGAGCCGTGATCAAGCCGTCGGCGGCGACCCCGGAGCTGCTGTGTCACCGCGGCCACGCTGTCGTCTTCGACAGCATCGAGGACTTCTACGCCCGCATCGACGACCCCGATCTCGATATCGACGCGAGCTCCGTGATGGTGTTGCGCGGCTGCGGACCCAAGGGGTATCCGGGCATGCCCGAGGTCGCGAACATGCCCCTGCCCAAGAAGCTCCTCGCTCAGGGCGTGCGGGACATGGTGCGGATCTGCGACGGGCGCATGAGCGGAACCGCCTACGGGACCGTCGTCCTCCACGTCGCCCCCGAGGCCGCGGCGGGCGGCCCGCTCGCGCTGGTCCGGAGCGGTGACGCCATCACGCTCGACCTCGGGGCGCGCAGGATCGATCTCGACGTTCCGGCCGAGGACCTCGCCCGGCGCGCGCCCAGCGAGGCGGCGCGGGCGGCCTTCGCCAGGCCGCTGCGCGGCTGGCAGCGGCTCTACGTCGACCACGTGCAGCAGGCCGACACCGGCGCCGACCTCGATTTCCTCGTCGGAGCCAGTGGGTCGCAGGTCACGCGCGAGTCCCACTGACGCCTTTATTAGACTCGCGCCGCTCATGGCGGAGCTGATCCGCGATACGCGCAGCTGGCCCCACTGGCCGTGGCTCGCGGTCCGGCGGGAGCTGGCCGACGGCGAGCTCGACCATGGCCTCGTGTACGAGGAGGACGTGGCGGCGGGGGAGCACCTCCGCGTGTTCGGGAGCACCCTGCAGGCCGAGGTCGCGCTCGTCGAGGGAACGCTCATCGACGGGAAGGAGCTTGCCGTGGTCGAGGAGTACGAGTCGCTCGAGGCGATGCTGGCCGAGGGATGGACGGCGGCGCTCTAGCCGCCTGCCGGCGCAGGAGGTTCGCCATGCCGGGGCGTCAGCGCCAGCAGCGGGAGCGCGGCCACCACGGCGGTGCGGGATTCCGGCCTCCCGTCGTAGGGCACCCCGGACAGTCGTGAGAGGAGGCGGCGGACCACCGGGGCGAGCAGTCGGTGGCGGCGCTCGTAGCGCTCCAGCATCGTTGCAGCCTCGGACGGCGCGAGCCGGCGGGCCTGCGGCGACCAGGCGTCGCCGGCGATCTGGACCTCGACCCCGCCGCCGCTCATGAGGTTTCGGTACCAGCCCGAGCTGGCGCCGAACCCCGACACGACGATGGCCTCCTGGCGATCAGCTCGCCACTCGACGACCTCGAGCACGCAGCGGTAGATCCGACCCGTGCGTCGTCCACGATGGACGAGCAGGAGGAAGCGGTGGCCGAAGAGCCGCCCGCCGCCGAGGCCATAGACGAGGGTCGGAAGGGCGAGCAACCGGCGCCCGAGAACGCGCGCGGGCCGTGACCGAGCCGGCAGCGGAGGGTTCAGGCTCTCGCTCATAACGGTCATTAAGCACCGTGCCCGGCGGATCGCGGAGCCCGCGAGCGCGAATTCGTCAGAGTGATGACCACGAATTGTCGTTGCAATATGCAATTATCGCACTATGCAGCCAGTGCACTCTGCAACCATCACCGGCAGCGCCTCCCCGAGGTCCGAGCGCGCTGAGCCGGACGAATTCGTCGACGCGGTGCTCGGGGCGAGCCGGGCCCTTGTCGCCGTCGCGGCGCGGTCGCTCGCCACGGTGGCCGATGACGTCACCCTGGCTCAGTACCGCGTCCTCATCGAGCTCGCCTCCCGGGGGCCGCAGCGCGTAGCGGATCTCGCGACCGGGCTGCGCGTCGACCGTTCGACGGCGACGCGCATGTGCGACCGTCTCGTGCGCAAGCACCTCGTGCACCGCCGGCGACTGAGTGACGACCGCAGGGGCGTGCGGGTTTCCCTGTCCCCGGCCGGCGCCGAGCTCGTCATGGACGTGACCCGCCGGCGCCGGGAGGAGATCGCGACGATCGTCAGCCGCATCCCCGCTGCGCACCGTCCGGCGGTCCTCCGCGCGCTCCGTGCCTTCGCCGACGCGGCCGGTGAGGTGCCCGAGCAGGACTGGACCCTGGGCTGGGACATCAACTCGTGAGCGAGGCCACGGTGACACAGCCGTGCGTCGCCTCGCGCCGGAAGCTGGTCGCTCGCTTCCTCCTCGGCTGGCTCGGAGCCGGGCGCCTCGGCCTGGTCATCATGGCGCTCGCCGTCGGTGCCGGCGCGGGGCTCGGCGCCGTCGGTTTCCGATGGCTCATCTTCTTCGTGACCTGGCTGGTCACCGGCCACAACCAGTTCGGCCAGCAGGGACACGCCGCGAGTACCCACGTTCCCGGCCTCGGCTTCTGGTTCATCCTCGTGGCGCCGATCGCGGGTGGCCTCATCTATGGCCCGCTGGTTCAGCGTTTCGCCCGCGAGGCGCGGGGCCACGGCGTGCCCGAGGTGATGCTCGCCGTAGCGGAGAACGGCGGGCGGATCCGGCCGCCGGTGACTCTCGTGAAGGCGCTCGCCTCGGCGCTCACCATCGGCACGGGCGGGTCGGTCGGCCGCGAGGGTCCGATCGTCCAGATCGGCTCGGCGCTTGCCTCGACCTTGGGGCAGCTCGTGCGCATGTCGGAGACCCGGCTGCGCATCATCGTCGCCTGCGGTGCCGCGGGTGGCATCGCGGCGACGTTCAACGCCCCGATCACCGGGCTCTTCTTCGGCTTTGAGCTCGTGCTCCGGGAGTTCTCGCTCGACGCTCTGTTCGCGACGAGTCTGGCCGCGGTCACGGGCGATGTCATCAGCCGCGCCTTCTTCGGCTCGGCACCGTTCTTCACCGCGCTGCCCCATGACCTGGCGATCACCAACGACACCACCTACCTGCTCGTCGCCGTGCTTGCCGTCGTCGCCGGTCTGCTCGGCCTGGGTTTCAAGACCGTGCTGTACGCCATGGAGGACCTCGTCGACGAGCTGTGGTCCGGCCGTCCGGAATGGGCGCGACCCGCGGTGGGCGGGGCCGTGCTAGGGCTCCTGCTGCTCGCGCTCCCGCAGATGTACGGGGTCGGCTATCCCGTGATGGACAAGGTCATCGCCGGGCACGTGGTGCTCGGCCTCGTCCTGCTGTTTGCCGTCGGCAAGGTCCTGGCCACGAGCCTGACCCTCTCGATCGGCGGATCGGGCGGTGTCTTTGCTCCCTCGCTGTTCATCGGCGCGATGGCGGGAATGGTCTTTGGCACGGGTGTCCACGACGCGTTCGGCTCCGCCGTGGGCCCGCCGGCCATGTACGCCGTGATCGCGATGGGCGGCGTGTTCGCCGGCGCGGCTCAGGCCCCCCTCACGGCCATCGCCAGCGTCGTCGAGATGACGGGGAACTTCGGGCTCACGCTGCCCGTCATGCTCACCTCGGGGATCGCCGCGGCCGTCTCCAAGCACTTCTCCTACGGCAGCGTCTACACGACGAAGCTCCTGCGTCGCGGCATCGACATCGAGCGGCCGCGCATGGCAAACCTCCTGAGCTCGTTGACCGTGGCCGAGGTGATGCAACCCGTGGCCCCGCGGCTCGCCGTGGCGCCGCCACCACCGAGCAACGGCACCCCGGCGCGCGTCAGCCCGGCGGAGTGGAAGCGTCTCATCGGTCCGATCACCACGGTCCGCGAGCCGCAGGAGCTCTTTCCCGACGAGACGCTCGACCAGGCGCTGCGCCAGCTCATCCTCTACGGGCGCGGTGGCCTTCCGGTCATCTCGCCGGACCGCGAGAACCTCCAGGGCTGGGTCACGCGCCGCGATGTGCTCGACGCCCTCGCCTCCAGCCTCGCCGGGGCCGCGCAGGACGCGGCGCGCGGCGCCGAGGCGGCCGAGTTCGGGAGCCCTGACCCGGAGGCGTCGGCGCGCCGGCCGAGGCACCCGCTGAGCGGCTACGAGATCGTCGAGATCACGGTGGGCGAGAGCTCGCCGATCCTCGGCCGGCGGCTCAGCGAGATCGAGTGGCCGCGGGGGACGAGGCTCGTCGCGTTGACCGAGAACCGCGAGATCGTTCCTTACGGCACGCACGACGAGATCGCCCCGGGGGAGACCCTCATCCTCCTGGCTCCGACCGCGTAGGAGGGGCCCAAGCGCTTGGACCTCGGTCCCGAGTCGCCCACGTTCGAACGACGATAAACGCGCTGGCGATCGATTTCGGGACGCGTCTCCCTTCCGCATGGTCGATTAACGGGAGCAAGACGTGTCCGAGCGGACCGGGGCAGGCATTAGCTACGGGCCTCGTGAATGCCCGCGGCCGCGAAGGCGCTGGCCGACGCCGCGTCGGCCAGCGCCAGCCTGCGATGGTCCGGCATCAGAACCGCGACCGCGAGCATGCTCGCGGCATGGGCGGCGTCGACCGCCGCGCCGGTGAGGATCCTGCGGCGGGTCGGCTGCCGCGCGACGATCGCAGCTTGGACGAGGTGACGGAGGCCGAGAATGCGCGCGATGTCTCGCACCGGGCCGCCGTCCGGCTGCTCGGGCAGACGCCGCAGGATCAGGCCTGGGGCGGTCAGCAGAGCCCCGCCCCATGCTGCTCTGATCGCGGTCAGTCGCTTCACGTGAGGGCTGCGCGCTCTGCGTACTGCTCGATCGCGTCCGTTTGATGAGTGGTCATCAACACTCGTAAGGGGGAGTGCGCCAGCGCGATCTTCCCAGCGCGGTCGTCGCCGACCCGAACGCCGAGAGAACGAGCACCGTCTACGAGCTTGCTTGCACGCCGCTTGTTGGCACGTCGGCATGCTGGGTCGCGGACTTGGCGCGGAGCGCGTACAGCGGGCGGTCGGCTGACCCAACGCCGGTCGGATTCAGGCCGTGACGCCTCCGGTTCTCCCAGACGAGCCTCTTGTCCTGGGCAGTGTGGGCGAGCGCCTGCAAAAACGTCTTGACGGTGTTCGGCGTCGACCTCAGGAAGCTGGGGTCCAGGAAGCCGCCCGCTTTATCGTCGAAGCCGCCGTGCGCGCCATGGTCGGTGTCGGCGTCAGCGGGCTCGTAGAGGTTGATCAGCCGGTCGGGGCTGACCGTCTCTGAGGTGAGCTGCGTTCCCCAGGCGCCGATGGCCGCGTACTGGTTGCCGAGCCCGGGCACGAGGCTGGCGAGCACGACGAGCATCTTGTTCCACGACCCGACGATCTTGTCGCGCCGGCCGTCGAGCGCCGCGTCGACGATGAACTTGGCGGGGATTTCCGGCTGGTAGATCGGCGGGACCGGCATCGGGTGGTGGGACATCGTCGTCTCGCACCAGTCGAACTGTGGGGTGTTGACCGCGGGGAGGTGGACCATGCTCATCCGCACGTGGCTCTTCTCGTGGATCAGCTCGGCGCGAACGGACTCAAAGAAGCCGCGGCAGGCGAACTTCGAGGAACAGTAGGCCGCCTGCAGTGGTATCCCAATGAACGCCAGCGCGGAGCCGACGTTGACGATCGAGCCGCGGTCGCGAGGGCGCATCCGCGACAGCGCGGCCATCGTGCCCCATACCTGACCGAGGAAGGTGACCTGGATCGCCCGCTGGAAGTCGGCGGGTTTGACCTCCCAGGACGGCGCGAAGACGGTTGTCATCGCGTCGTTGACCCACACGTCGATCGGGCCCAGCTCTTCCTCGATTCGACTGGCCGCCCGGTCGACCTGCTCGAACTCGGCGACGTCGGTGGGGATCGCGAGCGCCCGGCGTCCCGCGGCTTGCACCTCACCGACGGCGGCGTCAAGCCCAGCCTGGCCGCGGGCGAGCAGCGCGACGTCAAATCCTCGCTCGGCGAAGGCGCGCGCTGTTGCCCGTCCGACACCTGCCGATGCGCCAGTTACGACTGCGACCTGAGCCATTTCCTTCTCTCCTTCCGGCAACCCCCAACCCGCTCGGTGAGGCGCCCAATCGTGTCCCGATGTTGTGCCTCGCTCGTCTACCCGGGTGCGTCGGCCGCTACCCCAGAGCTCGTATGCGGGCCAATCGGCCGCCTCGGCGGCGGAGGCCGCAGTCGGATGCCACGAGCCGTAGGTGCTCGTCAGGCAGAGCCTCGAGCCGGTCGACGATCGTCTCGTCGGACAATGCGATCGACAGCCCGCGGTTCAAGCGACCGGCGAGCCCGTCGTCTCGATTGCGTTCGTCGGAGGCTGGAGGGGCGGGATTTGGTCGAAGTGGCTGAAGGCGAAAGTGCCGTCCGGGGAACCACTGGCATGGCCTTCGTTGCAGACGTCGATGCGACCACCGGCACGTTGACGGCCTGTCGTGGCCATGCGGAGCGGATATGGCCGTCCTGTCGTGGCGACGGCAAGCGTCCCGGGCTGTGTGCCGGGGAGGTTGCCAGCGTCTCTGAGCACCACCGCCGGCTGGCCATTGATCGAGGTGGTTCCCTCGATCGTGAGCGTGCCGTGATCTTCGGTTAGGCAGCGCGCCAGCCTCGCCGGTGCGAAATGGGCGCCGTCGGACGCGAGGGCAGCGCTGGGACTGCGAATCCATCTGTCCGCCAGGATCGCTCCACGCGCACCTAGGTGCTGCGTCCAGAAGCTCGCGTTGGCACGGATGTAGACGCCCGTGGAAACGCTCAGGATCTCGTAGGCGCCGGCTGTGGTCGCAGCGGCCATGTCGACCGAGTGCCCGCTCGCCACGATGCGGACCTGCCAGGTTTGGCCGTTTTGGCTCTCCGCTCCCGTGAGCTCGAATCCTTTGGCGATCCGAAGCGTCGAGGCGGCGTCCGCCAGGATCTGCGTCGCGCTCTTCGACGCCTCACTGTTCGCACGAAGCCCCACCGTCGTATTCAGGTTGGGCCGGGCGATCGTGTGTGAATGAGCCACCGACGCCGCAACGGCCGCCGAGGTCTTCGTGGCGGCACCCGATTGGCGCAGCACATAGATTCCACCGCCGATGACGCCAGCGAGTACGAGAGCTGCCACGTAGGGCAGAGGGATGGCCGGGAGTCGACGCACGCTGATCCCGCTGTCGACCGCGCGGCCGGTTGCCTTGAGGGCTGGGGGCATCACCAGCCGGATTACGGGACGACCACGAGAGACACATGTCCCGACTCGTCACCAAGCCCGCCGGGGGACTCGAACCCCCAACCCCTTGATTACAAATCAAGTGCTCTACCAGTTGAGCTAGGCGGGCGAGTACGCGGCGCGGGGAGAGGGTGCCCGCGGTCGCGCCGCCCGTCAGTGTCGCACGGCGCCCGCGGCATCCGCCCGGGCGAGTTCGCGCTCCCACCACTCGATTGTGTCGGCCATGGTCTGGCGCAGCGGGATCTGCGGCTCCCACGCCGTCGCTGCGGTGAGCCGGTCGTGGGCGCCGCACAGCTCCATGACCTCGTGGGCGCGCACGCGGCCCGGATCGATGACGTGGTCGATCGTGGCCGGCGCCATGAGCTCACCCACCAGCGCGACCTGTTCGGCGGCCGACACCGACCTGGCGGAGCTGACGTTGTAGACGCCCGGCTCGGCCCGGTCGGCGAGCAGCCGGTAGGCCCGGACGATGTCGCGCACGTCGGTGAAGTCGCGCCGCGTCTCCGGGTTGCCGGTCACGATCTGCACCGTCTCATCGCCCCGCAGGCGCGCCTGCGCCGCCTGTCGGGCCAGCGAGGAGAGGAGGAAGATCGACTTCTGGCCGGGGCCGGCGTGACTGAACGGTCGAGCGCGGAGTATCTGAAGGCCGTGGGCGTCCGCGTAGACCGCGGCGAGCATGTCGCCGGTGGCCTTGGAGACCGCGTAGGGATTGGCCGGGTTGATGGGCGCGTCCTCGCCGACCGGGAGCTGCGCGGGCGTGCCGTACACCTCGCAGGAGCTCACCCACACGACGCGGGCGTCCGGCGCCTCGAGGCGGAGCGCCTCGAGCAGGCTGACGGAGCTCTCGACGTTCTCCTGGATGGTGCGCGCCGGCTCCTCCCAGGACCGGCCGACCGAGCTCAGCGCGGCGAGGTGGTAGACGACGCGGGGCCGGATCTCGGCCACGAGGGCGCGGACCGCCCGGGCGTCGGCGAGGTCGAGCGCGCGCCCCTGCCCACAACCCGCGGGCATCCACCCGCTGCGCGACACGCCGACGATCTCCGCGCCGGCCGCGTGGCAGGCGCGCACGAGGTAACGGCCGGCGAAGCCCGATGCACCCGTGATCAGTGTGCGCACGCCGTCAGGACTCGACGGACACGGCATGCTCGAGCGACCCGTGTCCGTTACTCGAGTAATCGGCCGCGGGCTCGAGCGGTGCCGGCTCGGGCTCGGCATTCAGCCGGCGCTCGAGCTCGCCGAGCACCAGTCCGAACAGGAGGTGGCGCCAGGTGGCCTGCGCGAACGCGCGCGGGTTACCGCCGAGGACGGGAAGCTGCTTACGGCTGGGATGGAAGCGATCGGTGAGCGCCACGAGCGGCCACAGCGCGAGGTGCTCGCTCAGCCCGGCGGCGGGTCCGCGCAGCATCGGCGGGAGCGGGACGGCGGGCGCAAGGTTCGCGTACACCGCCCCGAACAGGGCACCGTTGCCCACGTGCAACGCCAGCCCCGCGGGGTACCAGGCGTCGCCCCGGACGGCCGCGCGACCGAGTAGCTCGACGTCGTCGTAGCGGCTCTGGAAGACGAGCTTGTCGAGCGGCTGCTGGAGCGCCCACACCGCGGCGGCGACGGCGCCACAGACCGCTCCGCGGAGCGAACGGGTGCGATCAATGCGCGCAGACAAGTGCTCAACTGTAACGGCCGCCGCCGGAACGGGTACGCCAATGTGCGATGGATCACGAAGCGCTTCACCGCCGCGCCCGCGAACACGGGGCCAACCGGCTCGTGCTGCTCATCGTCCGCGCGGCGGTCACCCCGTTCTTCCTCGTCTACTTCCGCATGAAGCGGATCGGACGCGAGCACATCCCCGCCGAGGGGCCGGTGATCATCGCCGCCAACCATCGCAGCTTCCTCGATCCCTTCGTGATCGGGACGATGACGCACCGGCCGATCTACTACGTGGCCAAGAAGGAGATCTTCGAGCGGCGCTGGCTGGCTTGGCTGCTCAACTCGCTCGGGGCCTTCCCCGTCGACCGGGGCGCGGGCGATGCCTCGATGATCGAGACGGCCAACGCGATCCTCGCCCGCGGGGACATCGTGCTCATGTTCCCCGAGGGCACACGAACGCGTCCCGGCTCGCTCGGTAAGCCCAAGCGCGGCGTCGGCCGCCTCGCGCTCGAGACCGGGGCTCCCGTGGTGCCCATCGCCGTCATCGGCACCGAGGACGTCCGCAGGGGATGGCGGATCCGCCCCCGCCGGGTGCGCCTCCGCGCCGGGCGCCCGCTCCACTTCCCGGTGGTCGAGAACGCTTCGCCGGCGCTCGCCGGCGCCGTGACCGATCGGATCTGGCCGTGCGTCATGCTCCAGTGGGAGTGGCTCGGCGGCCTGCCGCCGATCCGCCGCGCGGCCGTCATCGGCGCCGGCTCGTGGGGCACCGCGCTCTCGATCGCCCTCGCCCGCGCCGGATTTGAGGTCGACCTCGGGTGCCGCACCGAGGAGCAGGCGCGCCTGCTCGCGAGCGAGCGGCGCAACGAGCGCTACCTCCCCGGAGCCGAGCTGCCCGACACGGTCCGGCCGATTCGCGCCGCCGACCTCGCGCTCGGCGGACACGACCTGGTCTGCCTCGCCGTGCCCGCCCGGGCGCTCCCGGCGGTGCTCGCCGCCCACGGGGAACACATCTCCCAGCGCGTTGGCGTGCTCGTCCTCGCCAAGGGCCTCGTGCCACCCCTCGGCACCCTGCCCTCCGCCTTCGTCTCCGAGCGCTGCCGCGCTCGCGCGGTCGCCGTGCTCGGGGGTCCCTCGGATGCCGCCGAGGCGCTCGCCACCGGCGCCTCGGTCGTGCTCGCGAGCGTCGACGGGGGCTTGGCCCGCCAACTTGCCGACGCGCTCGGCGCCGCCGGTCTCGACGTCTCCCTGACGAGCGACGTGACCGGCGTCGAGCTCGCCGGGTGCGCCACGAACGCCGCCGGCCTCGCCGCCGCGGCGGCCGCTTCGGCGGGCCCCAACGTCGCCGGCGCCGCCGCCGGCAAGGTGTTCGCCGAGGTCGACGCGCTCGCGCGTCTGCGCGGCGGGCGCCCGGAGACGTTCGCCGGCCTCGCCGGCGCGGGCGACCTCGTGGCCACGGTCGTGGCCAGCGAGTCGCGCAACCGCCGCGCGGGTGAGCTGCTTGCCCAGGGCATGCCCGCGGCCGAGATCGGCCGGGCCCTCGGGCACTCGGTCGAGGCCGTCGACTCGGTGCCCTTGCTCGCCACCGTCGCGCGCAACGCCGAGCTCGAGTCGCCGGCGCTCGAAGGCCTCGCCGCGCTCGTCGAGGGCCGCATCGAGCCGGAGCGCTGGGCCGCGGCGGTAACCGAACCCACGCGCCCGCGGCGCAACCGATCCACGCGGGCTGCATGAGCCCGGGTAGGCTGCTATGCCGTGCCGGACGTCATCCCGAAGAGCAAAGCTGAGCTCGACGCTCGGTTCACCGAGCTGTACCGCGCGCACCTGCGGGACGTCTACTCCTACAGCTATTACCGCGTCGGCAATCACCACGACGCCGAGGACCTCACCGAGCAGACCTTTCTTCAGGCCTACCGGCACTTCGAACGGGCCCTGCGCGAATCGAACGGCCGGCCTCTGCGGCCGTGGCTCATCCGCATCGCCCACAACCTCGCGGCCAACTTCTACCGCGACCGTTCGCGCAAGCCGGAGGCCGCCATCGAGGATGCCGACTTGATCTCCACCCCGCACACGACCGAGTCCCTCGTCGAGGGGCGCGAGGAGCTCAAGGCGATTCTCGACGGCGTGCAGCAGTTGCCCGACGACCGCCGCGAGGCGCTCATCATGCGCTTCGCGCTCGGTATGGACAACCGCGAGATCGCCCGCGCGCTCGGCCGCTCCGACGGCGCGACCAAGGTGCTGCTCCACCGGGCGATCCGTCAGCTCGAGGGCATCGTCTCCGAGGGCGCGGCGAGCGAAGCAGGGCGCGCGTGAGCAGTAGCGCACCGGACTTCGAGGCCCTGCTGCGCGAGGCGCTGCGGCCGGTGGAGCCGTCGGTGGACCTCACGCTGCGCCTCGAGCGCACGCTCATCAGCCTGACCGAGCTCGCCCAGGAAGAGCTCGACTCCTGGGAGCTCTCGGCCATGCGGGATCCGCGCAACTGGGTGCGGCCCGCCGCCGCGGTCGTCGTCGGGGCATCCGCGGGCAGCGCCCTCGTCGTGCTCCGCGTGCGCAACCGTCACCGGGCGCGCAAGCAGCAGTCGGCCAATCTGCTCGAGCTCACCGAGCGCACGCTCGGCGACGTCGCCGCCGAAGTGCGGCGCCTGCGCCGGCGACGGTGATCCGCTGCGGGCCCCCGGCGACGGCGGGTGCCGCTGATAGCGTGAGAACTCCGATGGCCACGTGTTACCGACACCCGTCGCGTGAAACGGGAGTCTCCTGCTCCTCGTGCGGGCGGCCGATCTGTCCCGACTGCATGACGCCGACGTCGGTCGGTATGCGGTGTCCCGAGTGCGCGCGCGAGCGCACGAAGGTGCGCACCATCCGCACGCTCCCGGGTACGCCGGTCGTCACTCAGGCGCTGATCGCGATCAACGTCATCGTGTTCCTCGCCGAGACCGCCACCGGGGCGCCGCTCGGCGGCGGACTCGGGAACGGATGGATCGTTGCCCACGGCGTCCTCTACGGGCACGCCATCTCGCAGGGACACGAGTACTGGCGCCTGCTGAGCTCCGGGTTCCTGCACGACGGCTTCTTCCACATCCTCATCAACATGTTCTCGCTCTACTTCGTCGGCTCCTCGCTCGAGCCCACCGTGGGGCGGAAGAACTTCATCGCGATCTACTTCGCCTCGCTGCTCGCGGGCTCGTTCGGCGCCCTGCTCTTCCAGCCGGCGGCCGCGACCGTGGGAGCCTCCACGGCGATCTTCGGGATCTTCGGCGCGCTCATCGTCGTCGCCCACCACCGGGGTATCTCGATCTGGCAGAGCGGTCTGGGCATGGTCCTCATCCTCAACCTCGTGCTCTCGGTCAGCTACGCGGGCATCTCCATCGGCGGCCACCTGGGCGGACTCGTCGGGGGCCTCATCTGCGGGTGGCTGGTCGTCGAGGTGGCGGAGCGCCGGCGGATGCCCGCGCTCGCCCTCCTGGGGTGTGCGGCGGTCGCGGTGCTGAGCGTCGCCGGCGCGATCGCCGTCGCCGGCAGTCACGGCCTCGCGCCGGGCGGGATCGGGTTCGGAAGCTAGATTGAGCGCGGCCACGCGGGGCGGTGAGGTCCTCAGCCCGCGGGCGCTGAATCGTGCTCTGCTCGAGCGCCAGCACCTGCTCAGCCGCACGCCGCTGGGCATCAGGGACGCGGTCGAGCGCCTTGTCGGGCTCCAGGCGCAGGCGCCGCTGGCGCCCTACCTCGGACTGTGGCTCCGTCTCGAGGGGTTCACCACGGATGCGCTCGCCGAGGCGATGCGCAGCCGTGCGGTGCTCCGCACGCACCTCTGGCGCAGCACGATTCACCTCCTCACTGGGCGCGACGCCCTGGCGCTCCGCCCGCTCATGCAACCCCAGCTCGAGCGGAGCGTGCGTAACACGCTGGTCAGGCATGTGAGCGACGCGCGGCTCGGGGTGCTCGTGCCGGCGACCCGAGCGCTTCTGCACTCCGGCACGTTCACCCGCCCGCAGCTCGCGGCCGCGCTGCAGCGCGAGCATCCCGCGGATGAGAGCGCCGCCGTGGCCGCGGCGGTCGGGTCGCTCGTGCCGACCGTCCAGGTCACTCCGCGCGGGGTCTGGGGCGAGAGCGGGGCGGCGGCCTGGACGACGCTCGAGCGGTGGACGGGTGGTCCGCTGATGACGCAGGCGCCCGATGCGGCGGAGGTCCTCGTCCGTTACCTGGCCGCGTTCGGACCGTCCAGCGCGGCCGACATGCGCAAATGGTCGGGCCTGAGCGGACTGCGCCCGGCAATCGAGCGTCTGCGCCCGCGCCTGCGTACCTTCCGCGACGAGCGCGGAGTGGAGCTCTTCGACCTGCCCGACGCGCCTTTGCCCGATCCGGAGACACCGGCGCCGCCGCGCTTCCTGCCCGAGTACGACAACGTCCTCTTCGGTCACGAGGACCGCGCCCGGATCAACGACCGCCGATACCCGCTCCCCCTGCTCCCGGGCAACGGCGCGGCCGCCGGGACGCTGCTCCTCGACGGCTTCTACCGGGGCATGTGGCGGCTGCGGCGGGAACCCGCGCGCGCGGCCATCGCGATCGAGCTGTTCGCGCCCCTCACGCGCGCGCAGAGCGACGAGCTCGCGGCGGAGGCGATCCGCCTGCTCGGCTTCCTCGCCCCCGAGGCCGCGGACAGGGACGTCGCGATTCGCCCGTCCGAGTGACGGCTTCAGAGCTCGACGGTCAGCGCCTGCCCCGGCGCGGCGTCCACCCGCTCGGGATGGAGGATATAGGCGAGCAACTCGAGCCCGTCGATGAGCCGCGGGCCGGGCCGGGAGAAGTACGCCGCGGCGTCCACGGCCACGACCTCGCCGGCGCCGATCGAGGCGAGCTCGTCGCGGTGCATCTCGGCCTCGCGGTGGGCAATCTCGGCGTCGTAGCCGCAGGGCATGACGATCACGATGTCGGGCGAGGAAGCCCGCACCTCATTCCAGGTGCGCTGCTCGGAGGGCTCGCCGGCGAACCCGAGGACATCCTCGCCGCCGGCGAACTCGATGAGCTGCGGCGTCCAATGGCCGGCCGCGAACGGCGGGTCGAGCCACTCCAGGGCGGCGACACGCGGCCGGCGCGTGCCGCGCACGGCCAGGCGCACGCGATCCACGCGGGCGGAGACGTCCTGGATGAGGTCGACGGCCGCGCTCCTATTGCCGGTCGCCTGGGCGAGGGTGCGGACGTCCCCCATGACCTCGCCCAGGGTGTGGGGATCGAGCGAGACGACCGTCGGGTGGGGCGCGATCTCCTCCGCGATCGCGCGCACGTCGTCGGCCGACACCGCGCAGACCGAGCACAGCGACTGCGTGACGATCAGGTCGGGCCGCAGATCGCGCAAAAGCTCGTCGTCGAGCTCGTATATCGACTGTCCGTTCAGCGTTCGCGCGCGCACGGCGGCATCGATCTCCGCCGCGCTCAGCCCGGAAGGCAGGACGTCACGGGTGATCTTGGGCAGCTCGGAGGCCGCGGGTGGGTAATCGCACTCGTGCGTGACCGCGACGAGGTCCGGGCCGAGCCCGAGCGCGAACAGCGTCTCGGTGGCCGAGGGGACGAGGCTCACGATTCGCATGACACCGACGTTTTTAGCGTGCCGCGCACGGGATAGGATCGCGGGTAAGGGAGTGACATGGCCGAACCGCTGACAGAGCAGACGATCGACACGCGACTCGAGGGCAGCCAATGGCGCCGGGAGGGCGAGGCACTCGTCCGCGACCTGAAGTTCGAGGACTTCGCCCAGGCGATCGCCTACGTGGATCGCGTGGCCGAGGCCGCCGAGGCGGCCAACCACCATCCCGACATCTCGATCCATGGCTACAACAACGTCAGGCTGACCCTCAGCACCCATTCGGCCGGCGGGATCACGGACGCTGATTTCGAGCTTGCGGGCCGGCTCGACGGCCTCGCCTGAGGGCCTCGATGGGCCCGGAGTCCGTGCGGGTGGCTGCTACCTTTCGTGCCGTCGCTGAATGACCGACGACGACCCATCCCGAAGTAGCAGCTCACAAGCGGAGGGCCTGCCGGCGCCGAGAGGCGCGCTGATGTTCGGCAGCGCGGAGCTGAGCGCCGCGTGACGGGGCTGTTCATCGTCTTGACCGCACTTCTGGTGCTGGTCAACGCCTTCTTCGTCATCGCCGAATACGCCCTCGTGCGCTCGCGCCGGGGGCGGCTCGAGGCGCTCGCCGAGGAGGGCATGCGCGGCGCGCGGCTCGCCCTGGCCCAGGTCGACGACATCTCGCCCTACATCTCGGCCTGCCAGGTGGGGATCACCATGGCCTCGATCGCCATCGGCGCCCTGGGTGAGCCCGCCATCGCGCACGCCTTCGAGCACCTGTTCGGCGGCGCCGCGGGCGACGCGGCGGCGGTCGCGGTCTCGGTCGTCATCGCCTACCTCCTGATCACGACGACCCAGAGCATCGTCGGCGAGATCGTCCCCAAGCTCTACACGATTCAGCACGCCGAGGGCCTGGCGCGGCGGATCGCCCGACCGCTGCAGTTCTTCCGGCACGTGTTCCATCCGTTCATCCTTGTGCTCGACGCTTCCTCGCGGTCACTGCTGCGGATGCTCGGCACCGACCCGGACGCCGAGCCGGAAGGCGGAACCCCGGATGAGCTCAAGCGGCTCATCGCCCAGTCGCAGACCGGGGGCCAGCTCGACGTCGGCGAGGCGAACATGCTCACCGGCGTCTTCCACCTGCACGAGCAGGAGGCGCGCCAGGTCATGACCCCGATCCCCGCCGTGGTCACCGTCGACGTCGCGGAGACCGTCGAGGCCGCGCTGCGCCGGTGCGTCGACACGGGCCATTCGCGACTCGTCGTGACCGAGGAGGAGAACAAGGACCGAGTCAAGGGCATCGTCCACGTCAACCAGCTGGTCAAGCAGATGCTGCGCGCCGGCATGGACGCCCACTTCGACGGACAGGTGCGCGAGGCGCCCCTCGTACCCGAGACGAAGCCGCTCGACGACCTTCTCGCCGATCTTCAACGCGAGCGCACCGAGCTCGCCATCGTCATCGACGAGTACGGCCGTACGGCCGGCATCGTGACGATCGAGGACATCATCGAGGAGGTCGTGGGGGAGATCTCCGACGAGACCGACCCGGCGGGCGGTGCGGTGCGGCGGCTCGCCAACGGTGACTGGTTCGTGCGCGGCCACGTCGCCGTGGCCGATCTCGAGGACTACGGGCTCGAGCTGCCGGTGGACACCGACGCCTACAACTCCGTGGGCGGGTTCGTGTTCGCCGAGCTCGGCCGCCTGCCGAAGCGGGGGGACACGATTGCGGCCGACGGCTACTCGATCCGCGTCGAGTCCGTCCGGCAGAACCGGGTCGAGGCCGTGCGCATCCGCCATCGCCGGGGTTCGTGACGGCGGCGCAAAACTTTGCCACGTTAGTTACATTGCAGTCACAGGCAACGCCGGTTGGACGCGCTGATCGCAAGGAGCGTC
This sequence comes from uncultured Solirubrobacterales bacterium, assembly GCA_963795525.1. GTDB lineage: Bacteria > Actinomycetota > Thermoleophilia > Solirubrobacterales > Solirubrobacteraceae > Palsa-465. Next base: position 499,571 of record CAWCIA010000002.1, on the reverse strand, counting down.
TTGCCACCCGGTGGTTGAGAGGAGAGATCGAAGCCGGCCCCTCACTCGGGCCGGCTTCTTTACTGCGACGGCCGCCTTGGTCGCGAGGCCGGGCATGAGCTTGCTCGATTGCCCCGGCTTAAAAGAAGCCGGCCCGCTGGGGACGGGCCGGCTGTGCTTCTGGGGAGGAGGTGCTGCTATGAGGTACGTCGCGAGATGAAGGATCGGTCTCTGAGATGAACGAACGCTAAAGAGTTCCTCTGGGCTCTGTCAGAGCTCAATACGTGTAGAAGCCACGCTTCGTCTTGCGTCCCAGCGCACCTTCGTCGACGAGGTCGACGAGGTCCTGGGGGACCTCCACACCGATCTCTTCGCCGATGGCCATCGACACGTCGAGGCCGACGAAATCGAGCAGCGCGAGCGGGCCCATCGGCATGCCCGCGCCGAGGGTCATGCAGCTATCGACGTCCTCCGCGGCCATGCCCGTCTCGGATTGGAGGGCGACCGCGCTGAACAGGTAGGGGAAGAGAAGCCGGTTGACGACGAACCCGGGGATGTCGGGGACCTCGACCGCGGTCTTGCCGAGGGCGGCGCAGAGCTCACGCGCGCGCGACCGGGTCTGCTCGCTGGCCTCCCGGGGGAAGGCGAGCTCGACGAGCTTCATCCGCGTGACCGGGTTGAACACGTGCAGGCCGACGAATCGCGCGGGGTGGCCCGAGACCTGAGCGAGCTGGGCGATCGACAGCGACGACGTCGTGGTGGCGAAGACGGCCTCCTCGCCCGCGTGGTGAGCGAGCTGGCTGAGGACCTCGGCCTTGCTCCCGTGGTGCTCGACCACCGCTTCGACGAGGAACGTCGCCTCGGCGAGCTGGTCGATGTCGGTGACGACGCGCACGCGTCCGGGGTCGATGCCCTCCTCGGCGAGCTTCGCGCACGTCTTCTCGACCGTCGCGTGCGCCCGCTGGGCCGACGCGGCCGAACGGGCCCACAGCAGAACCTCCCCGGTCCGGGCGGCAGTCACGGCAAGCCCGCACGCGATCGCGCCGGCGCCCGCGATTCCTAGTCGTTCCTGCAAGGGATCTCCTGATCTGCTTGGGGAGGGGCCAGGATTCCTGGCCAGCTGGCCAAAACGTCTTGATTGACTGGTCAGTCGCCCCGGTAGAGTAGTGGGAGTTGACCGGGGAGGTGGCCAGCATGGCCCCGCCCATCACTTGGCACAAGGAGCAAGCGAATGTCCGCAGAGCGCGGCCGCGAGGTCGTCATCGTCGAAGCCGCCCGCACCCCGATCGGGCGCGGACATCCGGAGAAGGGCTACTACAAGGACACCCATCCGGCCGCGATGCTCGGCGCCGCCTACCGGGCCGTCATCGAGCGCTCCGGCATCGACGCCGACGAGGTCGAGAACGTGATCGCCGGCTGCGTGGCCCAGTTCGGTCCGCAGGGCCTGCACATCGGCCGCAACGCCTGGCTGCACGAGGGCTTTCCCATCGAGACCTCAGCGACGACCATCGACCTTCAGTGCGGCTCGGCCCAGCAGGCGGTCAACCTGGCCGCGGCGCAGATCGCCTCGGGCGTCCACGACGTCGTCATCGGCGGTGGCGTCGAGCACATGGGCAAGCTGCCCTTCGCGGCCACGGCGAAGACCCAGGAGGAGTTCGGCTACGCCTTCACGCCCGAGCTCATGGCCAAGCACAACATCGTCGGCCAGGGCATGGGCGCGGAGATGATCGCCGAGGAGTACGAGATCCCGCGGCCCGAGCTCGACGAGCTCGCTGTCCGTTCGCACCGGCTGGCCCATCAGGCCACCGAGGAGGGCCGCTTCGAGCGCGAGATCATTCCCATGGCGGTCAACGGCGACACCTATGTCACCGACCAGGGCATCCGCCCCGATACGAACCTCGAGGCGCTCAGCCAGCTCAAGACCGTGTTCAAGCCCGACGGCGTGATCACGGCCGGGAACGCGTCGCAGATCTCCGACGGGGCGGCCGCTGTTCTGCTCATGAGCGCGGAGAAGGCGAAGGAGCTCGGGCTGAGGCCGCGGGCGCGCATCGTGGATCAGACCACGGTCGGGTGTGACCCGGTGAAGATGCTCGAGGGCCCGATCCCCGCCACGGCGAAGATCCTCGAGCGCAACTCGATGAGCATCGACGACATCGACCTGATCGAGATCAACGAGGCCTTCGCCCCCGTGGTTGCGGCCTGGCGCCGCGTGCATCACCCCGACATGGACCGGGTCAACGTCAACGGCGGCGCGATGGCCCTCGGCCATCCGCTCGGCTCGACGGGCGCGCGGCTCATCACGACGCTCCTCCATGAGCTCGAGCGCTCCGACAAGGAGGTCGGCTTCGTGACCATGTGCTGCGGCGGGGGCCTCGGGACCGGCACGCTCATCCAGCGGGTCTGAGCCGCGCGGCGCTGCGCGTCGAGACCTGATGGACGCCGATCCCCGCCGTCCATCAGGTGCTGGGACGCTGACGTGGAGCCTCGAGGAGGTTCGCCTGGACGTGCTCGAGGTGATCCTCAATCGCGGCCACGGCCTCGCCGGCATCCCGGGCGCAGAGCGCCTCGACGAGCCGAACATGCTCCGCCTGGTAGGCCGTCCGTCGCTCGCGCGAGTCCTGGCGTAGCTTGAGGTTGCCCCAGATCTCCCCTTTGCGGGCCATCTCGACGACGTCGTACATGGCCACCAGCAGCTGATTGCGGCTGGCCGAGACGATCGCGTGGTGGAGGGCAAAGTCCCACACCTCGAACTCGGCGGCGTCCTGGGCGCCGGCGCCGCCCTCCAGGCAGCGGCGCAGCTCGTCGAAGTCCCGCTGTGTCGCCCAGGCCACCACGAGGGGCACGACCTGCGGCTCGATCAGCAGCCGGGCGGCCATGACGTCGCCCGGTCCCACCTCACTCACGCTCTGAGCGCCTCCGTCGGTCCCCGCTGTAACCGCTGCCCGGGGCTTCAGGAAGGTGCCGCGTCCGACTTCGCGGGATATCCGCCCCTCGGCCTCGAGCACGGTGAGCGCGTGGCGCACGAGCGTCCGCGTCACACCGAGTTCAGTGGCCAGGCTGCGCTCGTTGGGCAGCCGTCCGCCGGGTGCGAAGGTCGGCTCCTCGCAGCGCGCAAGGATCTTCCGGGCAAGATCGCGGCCGTAAGGGGACGGCCGAGGCTGGGGGGGTGTCGGGAGTGAGATCGCGGCGTCGGTCATCTCTGCAGGACTCGGTCGAGGACCGGCTCCTCGGTCATTAAACCGGAGACGACCACAGTTTCGCAACCAATCACACCTTTATCTCGTTGATGAATTTCTAATTCTGATTGGTTGACTTGACGGACGGGCGGTTGTACGTTGCCAACCAATCCAACACATCGGAACCAATAGTGCTCTGATGTGGTGTTCGGACCGAGGAGAGGATCGATCGTGAGACTCGCCACCGTGAGAACGGACGAGGGTCTGCGTCTTCACGTGCGCGGAGAGGACGGCTACGTCGACGTGGCCCGGGCCACCGGGGACAGCCGCCTCGTGAACGTGGGCGCGGTGCTGGCCGGCGGATCCGAAGCCATCGAACTGGTCCGGCGCGCCGCCGAAGACGCCGGGCGGGAGCTGACCGAAGCCGAATACGGACCCGCCATCCCGGCACCGAGCCGCATCCTCTGCTTCGGCGTCAACTATGTCGAGCATGCCCTGGAGGGCGGCCGCGCGCCCACGAAGTGGCCGGAGGTGTTCGTGCGCGGAGCTGAGTCGGTGGCCGCGCCCTACGGCGATCTCGTCAAGCCAAAGCTCACCTCCCGGTTCGACTTCGAGGGCGAACTCGGCCTGGTCATCGGCCGGGGCGGGCGCTATATCCGGGCCGAGCATGCCCTCGAGGCGATCGTCGGTTACACGATCGTGATGGATGGCACAGCGCGGGAATGGCAGCGGGCCTCCACTCAGTGGACGCCGGGCAAGAACTTCGACGGCACGATGCCGATCGGTCCCGAGATCGTCACGACCGATGAGCTGGACGCGTCCGACCTCCAGCTCACCACGACGCTCAACGGCGAGGTCATGCAGTCCGCGAGCACCGCGCAGATGATCTTCAACATCCCGAGGTGCATCGAGTACGTGTCGTCCTTCACCACGCTGCGTGCCGGCGACGTGATCGCCACCGGCACGCCCGGGGGCGTCGGCTTTGCCCGGACGCCGCCGGTGTGGCTGCAACCCGGCGACCTGCTCGAGGTGGCCGTCGAGGGTGTAGGTCGGATCGCCAACCGCGTCGTCGGGGAGGACGGCGATCACCACGCCGATTGGCCGTGGGTGCCGCCCGTGTCGGACAAGGCCACCTTCTAGATCAGCACGTCCCGCCAGGAGGAGAGAACCATGCCGGGAAGGAGATCATCCGTGAGGTCACGTCGTGCAGCGATGCCGGCAGCCGTCGCCGTCGCCGCCGCCCTCGTCCTCGCCCTCGCAGGCTGCGGAAGCAGCTCGAACAACAAACAGGCCAGTGCCTCGGGAGGCGGCGCCAGCCACAGCTCGGGCGGAGGCTCGACCCTCACCATCGCCGACGTGGCGCCGTTTACGGGGACCGACGGAGCCCTCGGCCCGACCTACCTCGTGTCATGCGATGCGGCCACGCACGCCATCGATTCCGCGGGCGGCGTCCTCGGCCATCGGCTGAGTTGCACCCCAGTCGACACGAGAGGTGACCCGGCGGACGCCGTACCGGCCGTGCACCAGATGTACGCCTCGGGCAGCCCCGCGCTGGTCATCGGCTGCACCTCTGACGAAGCCGCATCGGTTGTGCCGATCTTCGCCGCCAATCACACGGTGTCGTTCTGCATGACCGGCCAGTCCGAGTTCGACCATGTGAAGTTCCCGGATTTCTTCCGGCTCGTGCCGCCGGATCTGTCGGAGTCCTATGCCATGGTCGCCATGGCTCAGAACAAGGGCTACAAGCGCATTGCCCTGGCCTTCGGCAACGACATCGGCTCGCAGACCTTCGTGTCACCGGCGATCGCGGCCATCAAGAAGGCTGGCCTGACGCTCGTCGCCAACGAGACTCTCGATCTGAACGCGACGACGTTCCGGACCGAGGCGGACAAGATCGTCTCGGCCAAGCCCGACGTGATCCTGACCGAGGCCCTCGGGCCTACCGAGGCATCGTTCCTCAGCGAGGTGAAGCAGCTGGGCGGTGGCAAGCTCCCGGCGGTCATCGGCACCTCGGCGACCATCTCGCCTGACTGGTACAAGTCCGTTGCCGCAGCCGTCGGTGCGAGTACGCTGGCGTCGAACTTCTCGGCCGACAATCTCGTCACCGAGACGAGTGGCCCGGCGTTCCAGCCGTTCTCCGCGGCGATGTACGCCGAGAAAGGCAAGGTTGGGCAAACGGGCGATTTCTCGACCTACCTGACGGCGCCCGGAGCGGTACATCTCTACGACGGGATCAACCTCGCGGCCCTGTCCATGCTCGCGGCCCACAGCACCTCCACCTCGGCCTGGATGCCGTGGATCATCAAGATCGGCAACGGAGCACCCGGCGCGACGATCGTCCACTCGTTCGCCGACGGCGCTGCCGCGCTCAAGGCGGGCAAGCAGATTCGCTATGAGGGCCCGGGCGGCCCGACCAGCTTCGACGCCTATCACGACTCGGCCGGCCTCTTCCAGGTCGACACGTACTCGCCGAGCGGTGCGGTCAACGTAGCGGGCAACATCGCAGTCAGTCAGTTGCGGGCACTCGGACTCTGAGCCGTGCTCGTCGTCGGCAGCGTGCTCGTCGCCTCATTCGGCTTCGGCTTCGTGAGTGCCGCGGTTCTCGCGCTCGCGGCGGTGGGGTTCACGCTGCAGTTCGCGGTCACGAATGTGCTCAATCTCGCCTATGGCGGAGTCATGATCGTGTCCGCCTATGCGGCGTACGCGCTGAACAACGCCGGCGTAAATATCTGGGTCGCCACGCTGGGCGCCATCGCCGCCGGCGCGCTGTTGTCGGTGTTTCTCAACAACGTCGTCTACACGCCGTTCCAGCGCCGCGGGAGCACCCCGATCGCGATGGTCATCGTCTCCCTCGGGATGACGCTGATCCTCGAGTTCGGGACCCAGGCGCTGGCCGGCGCGACCAACGTCTCCTACCACATGGGCCAGGGCGCGACGGTCAGTCTTGGGTCCATCCAGCTCACTGTGGTGCAGCTCGTCATCATCGGACTGAGCGTGGTCATGATGCTGCTCGTCCACGCGCTCATCCGCTACTCCAAGCTCGGGAAGGCGATGCGGGCCACCGCGGCGAATCGCAACCTGGCACGCAACTGCGGCATCCGCACCGGGCGCGTGGTGATGCTCACATGGCTGATCAGCGGCGCTCTGTGCGGGCTGGCCGGGGCGACGTTCGCCATGAACTCAGGGACGTTCGGCGCCACGAGCACTGATCTGTTCCTCGTGCTCATTCTTGCCGCCGTGTTCCTCGGCGGCCCCGGCGAGCCGTACGGAGCCATGCTCGGCGCCTTCGTCATCGGGCTCGCGACCGAGGTGAGTGCCGCCATCGTCGTCTCGGACTACAAGGATGTCATCGCCTTCGTCATCCTGCTCGCGATGCTGGCCGTGCGGCCGACCGGCCTCCTCGGGGCGCCCGTCGAGGCGGGAAGAACCTGAGCCCGTGGTCTACTACATCACCAACCTGCTCGTCTATGCGGGTGTTGATGCCATCGCATGTCTCGGCTTGAGCGCGCAGTTTGGCGTGGGCGGAGTCACCAACTTCGGATTCATCATCTTCCAGGCCGCAGGCGCCTACGTGGCCGGCGTGCTCTCGCTCCCCAGCTCGAGCTCCAACGGCGGCTTTCAGCATTACGTCCTCGGTTGGAATCTTCCCTTTCCGCTCCCGTGGATCGGCGCGGCGATCGTCGGAGGACTGCTGGCCATCCCGTTCGCGTCGATCGTCGGGCGGAGGCTTCGCGGAGACTTCGCGGCCGTCGGCCTGCTGGTCACCGCGGTCATGTTCAACCTGCTGGTCAACAACTACGTGCCGTTGTTCAACGGTGCTGCAGGGCTCTCCCTCGTCCCCTCGCCGCTGCAGAGTCACTTCAACCCGCAGTCCGCGAGCTATCAGTGGGGATATGGCGTCCTCGCCATCCTGCTCGCGCTGGTCACGTACTGGTTCGTCCAGCGGATCACGGGGGCGCCCTTCGGCCGCACTCTGCGCGCGATGCGCGACAACGACCTCGTGGCCGATTCCCTGGGCAAGAACCTCCGCTCGCTTCGCACGTCGTCACTCATCATCGGCGGGGCGATCGCCGGCCTGTCGGGGGGCGTCCTCGTCGGTTTCATCAACCTTTGGGATCCGCAGGCCTGGGGCTACGCCGAGACGGTCGTCCTCTTCGCGGCGGTCATCATCGGCGGCCTCGGCAACCACCGCGGCGCGATGCTCGGGGCGCTTCTCGTGCCCGTCGCCTTCGAGGAGGCCACGCGCTACATCCCGCCGGTCAGCGGCAACCCGAACCTCATTCCGGCCCTCCAGTGGGTGGTCATCGGTCTTCTCATCCTGCTCTTCCTGTGGTTTCGGCCTCAGGGCATCCTCCCCGAGCGCCGGCGCAAGCTGTCCACTCGTCCGCTTCCCGGCGAGACGACACTCGGTGGCGCGGTCGTCGGCGAGAGGTGGGAGGCGATCCCGCCCGGGTCGCCCGACGGCCGGCTGATCGACCGGTCGCATGAGCGAAGGCCGCTGGAGCAGCCGGGTGACGCGCAGCCACGCGAGGTGATTCTCGAGTGCCGCGATCTCGTGCGTACCTACGAAGGCGTGGCGGCGGTGGACGGCGTCTCGATGGCCTTTCAGCGGGGGCGCCTGACCGGGATCATCGGTCCCAACGGAGCCGGCAAATCCACGGTCCTGGCGATGCTCGCGGGGACCGTCCGCGTGACGAGTGGGCAGGTGCTCCTGCGCGGCGAGGACGTGACCGCCCAACCCGCCTACCGGCGCGCCCGCAAGGGCCTGGTGCGGACCTTCCAGCTGGCCAGCGAGTTCAAGCGCCTGACCGTGCTCGAGAACCTCGTCGTGGCCATTCCGGATCAGCGGGGAGAGACCTTCCGCGGCGCGATGCTTGGACGGCGCTACTGGGGCGCGCAGGAGCGGACATCGATCGAGCGTGCCCAGGCAATGCTCGAGCGTTTCGGGCTGCTCGCGCTCGCCGACCGTTACGCCGGTGATCTCAGCGGCGGCCAGCGCCGGCTGGTCGAGATCATGCGTGCCCTCATGGCCGAACCGGACGTGCTCCTACTCGACGAGCCGATGGCCGGGGTTCACCCGCGGCTGGCCCACGAGATCGGCATGCAACTCGTGCGGATCTGCGCGGACGGCACCACGGTCATCATGGTCGAGCACGAGCTCTCGATCATGGACGAGTTCTGTGATCCCGTGTTCGTCCTGGCCGACGGGAGGGTGCTCGCGGAGGGGACGATGTCGGCCCTGCGCGCCAAGGAGGAGGTCGTGGAGGCCTACCTTGTCGGATGAACCGGGCGGTGCGGATGTGCTTCTCGATGACCTCGTCGAAGGGATCGAGCTTCAGACCGAGGCGTTGACCGCAGGTTACGGCGGCAGCCCCGTCATCCATGGGATATCGATCTCGGTCGGCCCCGGCGAGATCGTGTCGCTCGTGGGGCCAAACGGCTCGGGCAAGAGCACATTGCTGAAGAGCATCGTCGGCGTGGTCGAGGCTCTGTCGGGCAAGGTACGCATCGGCGGACGCGACGTCACTGGGTGGCCGTCGGAGAACATCGCCCGGATCGGCGTTGGCTACGTGCCGCAGGTCGACGACGTGTTCGGCCCGCTGACGGTGCGGGAGAACCTCGAGATGGGGGGCTACCTGCTCCCCTCCCGCGACGTCGCCCAGCGCATCGGGCATGTGCTGTCGGTCTTCCCCGCGCTCAGTGCAATGGCCGGGCGGCGAGCGGCCAAACTGAGTGGCGGCGAGCGCAAGATGCTGGCCATGGGGCGGGCGCTCATGCTCTCCCCCGCGCTCGTCGTGCTCGACGAGCCGACCGCGAACCTGGCGCCCGTCCTGGCACATACCGTCCTGCATGAGCACGTCCGTCAGCTCGCCGCCACCGGCGCGTCCGTGCTGGTCGTCGAGCAGCGCGCGCGGGCGGTGCTGGAGATCTCCGACCGAACCTACGTGCTCGGGGGCGGCCAGCTGCAGATGGAAGGCACGCCTGCCGAGCTCTCCTCCAGCCCGGAGTTCATCGACTCGTTCCTCGGCGGAGGGCGGCGCCGGCCGTAGGGTGGTTCACGGGACTACTCCGCCTGCTCGGTCGGGCGGACGAGGACTTCGTTGATGGCCACGTGCCGTGGGCGCGTGACGATGAAGAGGATGGCGTCGGCGATGTCGGTCGCGTGCAAGCGCTCGACGTCCGCGAACCGGCCCTGGATCACCTCGCGGATCTCGGGCCGGTTGTGCGAGGAAAGCTCCGTGGCCACCGCGCCGGGCTCGACGAGCGAAACACGCACGTGGCGCTTGGCGACCTCCTGACGCAGCGACTCGCTGAACGCCCCGACGCCGTGCTTGGTCAGGTTGTAGACGCCGCTCCCGCTACGCGCCACGCGGCCGGCCACCGAGCTGATGTTGACGAGGTCGGCGACGCCGCGCGGGCTGTCCTGCGCCGCTTGCAGCAGATGGGAAATCGCCGCGTGGGCGCAGTAGAGCACGCCGTTGACGTTGACGCTCACCATTTGCTGCCACTCCTCGAGCGGCGCGCCGACGGCCGGGCCGAGGAGCATGACACCGGCGTTGTTGACGAGCGTGTCGAGACGGCCGAGCTCGGACACGGTGCGCTCCACCGCCGCCTTCGCCTCCTCCGGGACCCCGACGTCGGCTTCGATGACCAGCGTCCGGCCACCGGCCTCGCCGATCCGCTGTGCGAGCGCCTCGAGGCGGTCGGCCCGTCGCGCCGCGAGCGCCACGGTCGCGCCGGCCTGCGCGAGCGCCTCGGCCGTCGCCTCGCCGATGCCGCTCGAGGCACCGGTGATGAGCGCCACAGTCCCCTCGAGTCTGTCTGCCATCAGTCGGCCTCCCAGCGGAATCCGGTTGGCGCCGGCATGGCGGGCAGCGGACTCGTGGGCAGCCCCGTCGGCGGTTCGGACTCGTTGTACCCGACCGGCGCGAGATCATTCGGCGTGTCAGGGTGGAAGAGCGCTGCCAGGTACTGGGCCTGACCGCGGCCCGGGCCGAGCTCGAACTGGCCTCCGCCGTACGCGCCGATGCCGTGCTCGGCGCAGTAGTCGTAGGCGGCGCACAGCCGGCCCAGTCCACCGATCCGCGACGGCTTGAGGTTGACCATCCGAGGCGGGAACGGCAGCGCCTCGATGTCGGCGATCGAATGGATGGGCGCATCCCAGGTGATGCGGTCATGATCGAAGGCGAGCGCCTCGGCGGTCTCGGGCCCTACGACATCGGGATCCTCGAGCCAGGCGTCGGGCAGGCCCGCGGCCACCCGCCGATAGAGCTCGGGGTCCGGCGGCTGGTCGACGGCCGTGCCGCGGTAGAAGCTCTTGAAGTCGACGGAGTCGACGGCTCCGCTGGCGGCCAGCGCGGCGACGATCTCATCCGTCCAGGAGCTCGTGGCGTCGAGCTTGAAACGCAGGCTGGGGTAGCCGGCCAGCCGGCGCTGCAGGGGCTCGAGGCTCGCGGGCTCGCCCAGCCGCATCGATACCACGAAGGTCATCGGCTGCGGCGCGCGCCCGAGGACGTCGTGGAGCGGCCGGCCGGCCTGGCGCAGAGCGAGGTCGAGCGCGGCGGAGTGAAACGTCCAGCGCCGATAGAGCCGAGAGACCTCGGCCTGCGGGGGCACCGGGAAGAGGTCGAGCGCATCGATGCGCTCGCAGAACTCGGCGAGCGCGTAGGAGCCGGCGAGGTCATGGACGGCTCCGGCCTCCTGGAGGGCGACGTGATCCTCCGCCTGGTAGACGACGTCCTCGCCGACGCCCTCGAGGCCGCCGCCGCTGAGGTGGACGAGCGTGGTCAGCCGTTCGAAGCCGCTCGACACCTGCGCTCGGAGACCTTCGAGCCGGTACCCGTCGACCTCGATGGGCAGCTCGGCAAGAAGGTCGAAGGTGCTCACCTGCACCTGAGAATACGGACCTCCATGACTGAGGCCGCTTCAGCCTTCGCGGCCGCTTTGCTCGAGCCGCGCGACCAGCTCGTCCAGCCGGAGCTCCTCGAGCCGTTGGCTGACCGCATCGAGCTCCGTCGCGCAGTACTCGACCAGGTCGCGCCCCTCCTTGACGAGATCGAGGGTCTCGCGCAGGCCGGCCTCACCGGAGTCGAGCCGGCGGATGATCTCCTCGACCCGGGCCACAGCGGACTCGTAGGTGCGCGGCTCGCTCACACTGCCGGCTCCGTGATCCGCGCCGCGGCCGAGCCGTCGTGGAAGACGAGCTCGATGGCGCCGGCGGCGCGCGCCGTCGCGACGCTGCTCAGGGGCTGCCCGGCCCCGTCCGTGACCAAGGCGTAGCCACGGGCGAGCGTCCGGCTCGGGTCGTGGGCAGCGAGGGCAAGAGCGAGCCGCTCGAGGTCCCGGCGCTGAGCAGCCGCCTGCGAGCCCACGGCGCGAGCACCCGCGCGCTCGAGGCCGAGGCCGTGCGTGGACGCCAGGGTGCGGGCGCGGTCCTTCCGTCGGCGGCTCGCGGCCCGGAGCTCGCGCAGAAGCTGGTGGAGGTGGCGGCGGTGGCGCGCGACGTGCTGTTGCGGGGCGCGGGAGAGGTGCCCGAGAGCCCGGGCCCGGTGCAGGACGGCGCGCCGGGCATGTCCGTGAAGCCGCTTCGCGCTCGCGACGAGCTGATCGCGGGCCCGGTTGCAATCGACGGGCACGGCCGCCTCGGCCGCGTGGGTGGGCGTCGAGCAGGCGAGTGCGGCGACGTCGTCGAGCAGCGTGCGGTCGGTGTGGTGGCCGACCGAGGAGATCACGGGGACGCGCAGGAGGGCGACGGTGCGGCAGAGCGTCTCGTCGCAGAAGGCGAACAGGTCGGCGAGCGAACCGCCGCCCCGGGCGACGATCACGACCTCGACCTGCTCGAGCGCGGCGAGCTCGCGCAGCGCCGCGGTGATGTGCGGGGCGGCGTGGCGGTCCTGCACGGGAGCGAAGGCCCACACGAGCCGTCCCGCCCAACCGCGGCGGCGCAGCGCGGCCAGGACATCGTCGCGCGCCTTGCCCTGCTCGCCCGTGACGACGCCGATCGTGCGCGGCAGCATCGGCCGGGGTAGGCGCTTTTGGAGCTCGAACAAGCCGTCGGCGCCGAGCTGGCGGCGCAGGCGCGCGAGCGTGGCCAGCAGGTCCCCCTCGCCGGCGATCCGCAGCTCGGTGACGGCGAAGGTGAAGGAGGGGGAGGAGGTGTGGCTGCCGGGGTAGTAGTCGCAGCCGCCGCCGGCGACGACGCGCAGGCCGTCGACGAGCTCGACGCCGAGCGCCTCGAAGTCCGTGCGCCACATGGAGCAGGGAAGCGCGCCCCGGGCGTCGCGCAGCTCGAAGTAGATCCGCGCCCGCGCGACGCGGAAGCCCCACACCTCGCCGACGACCTGCACGCCGGCGAATTGGCGCAGCCGGGTGCGCAGCTGCTCGGCGTAGCTGCCGACCGCGAACGGGCCGGGCAGGTCGCTGCCGGCGATCGCCTCGGCAGCTGGCGGTTGAGTCTGGGGCATCGGGTGGCCGAGGCTACCGCCCGCCCCAGCCGGAACCGTCAGCCCGAGGCGCGCCCCCGGGAGGCGGGGTCGTACCTCAGCAGCGCGTGGTCGGCCTCGACCATCATCCGGATGAGCTCCTCGAAGGAGACGTCGGGCTCCCAGCCGAGGATCGCCTTCGCCTTGCTCGCATCGCCGATGAGGTGCTCGACCTCGGCCGGCCGGATGAGGGTCGGGTCGAGCTCGACGTGCTCGTCGATCGACAGGCCGGCGTGGTCGAAGGCGACCTCGAGGCACTCCCGCACGGAGTGTGCCGTCCCGGTGGCGATGACGAAGTCCTCGGCCGTGTCCTGCTGGAGCATCAGCCACATGGCGCGGACGTAGTCCAGCGCGAAGCCCCAGTCGCGCTCGGCCTCGAGATTGCCCAGCCGGACCTTGTCGATCAAGCCGAGCTTGATGGCCGCGGCATGCCAGGTGATCTTGCGGGTCACGAACTCGAGACCGCGGCGAGGTGACTCGTGGTTGAACAAAATCCCACATGTCGCATGAAGATCGTAGGATTCGCGGTAGTTGACCGTGATGAAGTGGCCGTAGACCTTGGCCACCCCGTAGGGCGAGCGCGGATAGAACGGGGTGCGCTCGGTCTGGGGGACCTCGAGCACCTTGCCGAACATCTCGCTCGACGAGGCTTGGTAGAAGCGCGCCTCGGGGCAGACCTCGCGCATCGCCTCGAGCAGGCGCGTCACGCCCGTGCCGGTGAACTCGGCGGTCAGGGTGGGCTGGACCCACGAGGCGGCCACGTACGACATCGCCGCGAGGTTGTAGATCTCGTCGGGCTCCGCCGCCCGGAGGGTGTCGACGAGCGAGCGGTGGTCGAGGAGGTCTCCCTGGTGGAGGGTGACGCGCTCGCGGATGTGCTCGATGCGCTCGAACTTCTCGGTCGAGGAGCGGCGGACCATGCCGTGCACCTCGTAGCCCCGCTCGAGGAGGAAGTCGGCCAGATAGGAACCGTCCTGGCCGGTGATACCGGTGATCAGCGCGCGCCGGGCGCTCATTGCTCATGCTCCTGCAGCCACGACACCGTCTGGGCCAGACCCTCGTCCAGCGGCACCTGAGCCTCCCAGCCGAGCAGGTCCCGCGCCTTCTCGACCGATGGCCAACGGCGCTGCACGTCGACCTGGAAGCTCTCGAGGTGGCGGAAGCGCAGCTCGCGCCCGTCCCGGCCGCAGGCGACCCAGATCCGCCGGGCGATCTCGGCCACGGGAAGCTCCTCGGAGGCGGAGATGTTGAAGTCCTCGTTCTCGGCCGCGGCGGATCCGAGCGCGGTGACGATCCCGTCGGCGATGTCGTCGATGTGGGTCAGGGTCCGCGTCTGCTCGCCGGTGCCGAAGATCTCGAGCGGAGACTGGCCGGACAGCGTCTTGTGGATGAGGTCCGGAACCGCGTGGGCGATGCCGGGCTCGTCGGGGTCGGGCAGCTCGCCCGGGCCGTAGGCGTTGAACGGCCGGCAGATCGTGTACCGCAGCCCGTGCTGGTCGTGGGCCGCGCGCGTGTACACCTCGCCGGCCAGCTTGGAGAAGCCGTAGGCGGAGAGCGGCATCGGGCACTCGAGCAGATGGTCCTCCCGCGTGGGGAACTGAGTGGCCCGCTCGAACACCATCGAGGAGGAAACGTAGAGGAAGCGGTCGACATCACGCTCGACCGAGGCGTGCACGAGGGCTCCCGTGAGGGCGTTGTTGACCTCGGTGAGCGTGAAGGGGAGCCTGTGGAAGTTGGCGATGCCGCCGACGATGGCGGCGAGGTGGATGACGTGCGTGCAGCCCTCCACCGCCGCGCGGGCGTGGTCGAGCTCGCGCAGATCCGCCGTCTGGACCTCGGCGCTCTCCCGCATCCAGAGGGGAGCGGACCGGTGGTCGGAGATCCGGATCTCCCAGCTCGGGTCGCGCATCAGGCGCCGCACGACGGCGCTACCGATCGTTCCGGCGCCTCCGGTCACGAGCACGCGGCTCATCCTCGGCCACTCAGGGTGGGGTTTCTCACGGCGGGACTAGCGCGCGCTCTCGGCCGAGCTGCCGAGGCGGCTCCTGGGGTCGAGCAGCGGCGTCGTCTCACTGGCGTAGACGAACACCTGTGAGGTCGCAAGCGCGTTCCAGGGATCGACGAGCAGGCACTCGTCGGACACGCGGGCACAGATCTCGCCGAGCGCCGCCGGGCCCTCGAACTCGGAGTGGTTGGTGGCCACGATGACGACGTCGGCGTCGTGGACGGCGTCGGCCAGCGACTGCGTCGGCGTCGGCGCGTGCGGGTCGCACACCGCCACGTCGGCGAGCTCGCGCTCGAGCAGGCGGATGAGCTTGGGCGAGAGGGAGTCGCGCTCGTCGTCGGTGTCGCGCTTGAAGGTCAGGCCGAGTACGGCCACCTTGCGCGAGGAGAGCGAGCCGATCCGGCGCTTGATTCCCTCGACGAGGAAGAGCGGGACGGCCTCGTTGACGCGCGAGACGGCGAGGAGCATGCCGGGAGCGTTCGAGCGCTCCTCGGAGAAGGCGAAGTCCTTGCGCAGGCACGTCCCGGCGGTGAAGCCGGGCATGGCGATGCCCCCGCGGGGATAGTCGCGGTTGATGAGGTCGATGACCTCGAACACGTTGGCCCCGTAGCTCTCGCAGTCCATCATCAGGAGGTTGGGGAGGGCGAAGGTGGCGTAGCGCAGGATGTTCGTCCAGATCTTGGCCAGCTCGGCCTGCACGGGCGTCGTCTTGACGATCGGGGCGCCGAACACCGAGAAGGTCGCCGCGGCCCGTTCGGTCGACGCCTCGCCCACGCCGCCGACGATGCAGGGAAGCGTGCAGATCTCCTCGAGGAATCGCCCGGCGGCGATTCGCTCCGGCGCGTGGGCGACGAACACATCCTCGCCGACCCGGAGCGTCCGGCGCTTCTCGAGATAGCCGGCCACGAACTCCGTCGTCCCCGGGGCGATGGTCGAGCGGAGGATGAGCGCATGACCGGGCCGGAGAAGAGGGAGGAGGTCGTCGACGACGGCGCGGACCTGGCTGAGGTCGCTCTCCACGTGGGAGAACGAGGGGGTGCCGATGGTGAGCACGATGTCGTCGGCCTGGGCGGCGTCGGCGGCCCGCTCGGCGAGCTCGAGGTTGCCCGACTTCAGCACCCGGTCGAGGAGCTCCTGCGTCCCCGCCTCGGCGAAGGGCATTCGCCCGCTGCGGATCGAGTCGAGCACGACCGGGTTGTGGTCGACGCCGAGCACGCGGTGACCGCGGCCCGCGAAGGAGAGCGCCAGCGGTAGTCCGACCCGCCCGAGGCCGATCACGGAAACAAAGCGAGATGGGTTGCGGTCAGTGTCCACGGTGGCCTTGGGATGCTCGGTGCGAGCTGAAGATCAGAGCGGTGCGGGCTCGGTGAGGCTGGGCAGGGGCGCCAGTCCCGGCTCCGCCTCGTGGCCCCGGACCTCGCCGCTGAAGGCGAGCCGGTCCAGGCGCGCGATCTCGCGCTCGCCTTCGATGCGCGCGGCGTGATCGGCGGGCAGCCCGCGGATGAGCGCGCGGATCCGCTCGCGCAGCTGGAGCGCGAAGTGCGGAGTCGAGGCGCCCATGAGCTGGCGGACGTCATCCACGGTGACGTCTCGGCCCGGGCGTAGGCGGTCTGGGTGCTCGGCTTGGCTCATTGTTGCGGTATCGGTCTCGCCTCTAGAAGGCTATCCATCTCGGCCTGAACGCCGACTGAGATGGCGTTCTGATCGCCGATCACCCAGCCGTGGTTGTATACCGCGGCCGTCGGACCCTCCTGGGTATACCCGGGCGTGGCGTAGTTCAGAAAGTAGTTGAGCACGGGCGCGGGCAGGCTCGACGGGCTCGCGACGAGGAGCTCGGGACCGAAGCTCCCGCTCGCCGAGAGCGCGGCGGCGGCGGCCGCGTCGAGCGGGCGGCCGGCGTTGAGGAGGGTGTACCCGTGGCCGGGGGAGCGCAGGGCCCACCCGAAGCTCCCCGGCACGTGTACGCACGACTGCTGGCTGGCACACGGCGGGTCGCGGTAGCTGGCGAAGGCAACCGAGTTGGATGCGGGGTCGGAACCGTCGACCCGATTGACCCGGCCGTACTTACCGAGCCCGGTGACCAGACTGTCGGGAATGAGGCTCGAGGGCCCGAGCACGTAGATGTTCGGATGCTGGTGAGCGATCAACGCCTGCCGGGTCGGCGCCGGGATGGTCGAGCCGGTGACATAGAGGATCGGATCGCCGCTCTCGGCCGCCCAGCCCGCGGCGGGCATGGCGTACGCCGGGTCATCGGCCGAGGCGATGACCACGTCGGGGCTCGGCTTGCCGGCGGCGGCGGACTCGAAGCGGTCGATCGCGGCCGCCAGGGCATAGGGCGTCGCGCCCGAGATCGTGTTCGAGTCCAGCCCGACGGTGTTCGGGACGTCGCCGATGCGGATCGTCTGGGCACCGTCGATCGAGCTCGAGCCGGTGGGTGCGAGCGCCTTCAGAGCGTCGGCCGTCGCCGAGGGCAGCGCGCTCTGGCCGGAGAGCAGGAGCGGGGCGTGAATGGGCGCGGCCATGAGCACGGCGGCGGCGAGCGACGCCTCCCAGTCGTCGGTTGGCGCCACGACGACCGCGGAGGGGTGGGTCCCCGAGCCCTGGGAGGGATAGACGGCCAGCGCCACGCCGGCCGCGTCGGCGATCGGGTCGGCGCCGGCCACCCGCGTGGTGTTCTTCGTCGCCACGGTGGGGAAGCCGAGCTTCTCCCCGGCCTGCGGCGTGACGGCCTGGATCCCGGTGACCGGGACCTGAACCTTGACGAGCGTGGTCTTGCCCCCACATCCCGCGACGGCGAGGCAGGCCGCGGCAAGACCGATCGCGGTACGCGCTGCACCGATTCGCATCGCGCGCGGACGTTAGCGCGGACCTCGCCCGTGACGCGCCCGTCGTCGGGTCCGTGTATGCTGCCCCGCGCCGAACTCGTGGGCCGTCCACATCCACGGGGCGGGGGACCCAGACGTTCTGGGGCGAGTCTCGCGGTGAATCCGCGGGAGGCGCGAGCTCTTTCAGCGCCAGCCCGACAGCTAACCCCGCAGGCAGACGGAAGAGATCTGACTTGCGGGTACCCCGACCGATACGCAGAGGCACAGCCGCGCTCGTCATGAGCGCCGTTGCCGCCGTGGCCGTGAGCGCTCCCGCCGCCGCCTCGCAGCAGCCGGCGAGCACGACCACGGGGGGCTCCGGGCTCATGGGCCCTGCGATCCCGGTCAGCACACCGTCGCACCCGATCGTCCCGGGCACGCGGGCCAAGATCATCCATGGCGTCGCCTACGCGCCCGCCGACGCGCCGATCCAGGTCCGGCGCGCGATCTGGGCCGGCAACAAGATCCGGCTCAAGCCCTACGTCTACGGCGGCGGCCACGGGTCGTTCATCTCGGCGGGCTACGACTGCTCCGGCTCGGTGTCCTACGTCCTGCATGCCGCCGGGCTGGTCGGCACGCCCATGGACTCGAGCGACTTCATGGGATGGGGCCGGCACGGGCTCGGCCACTGGATCACGGTCTACACGAACCCCGGCCACGCCTTCGTGGAGATCGCCGGCATCCGCCTCGACACCTCGGCCGAGGGCGATCCGCATCCGGCGCCGGGGAGCGGCCCGCGGTGGCGGCCGCTGCTGCAGGGCACGAGCGGATACCTCGCGCGGCACCCCGCCGGGTACTAGTTCGCTCCTCGCGTCGCGCCGCCGCAGCGCGGCCTCGCGCGACTGGGCGGGGACGATACGCTAGGAGTGCTCGTTCAACACCGCAAGGAGGATGCGATGCCGGGCCTTTCCGGGCGCATGTCGACAGTCGTCAAAGCCAAGATCTCGAAACTACTCGATCGCGCCGAGGACCCGGGCGAGACCCTCGAGTACAGCTACCAGAAGCAGATCGAGCTGCTCCAGAACGTCAAGAAGGGCATCGCCGACGTCGTCACCTCCAAGAAGCGCCTCCAGCTGCAGGAGGAGAAGCTCCAGCAGCAGGTGGTCAAGCTCGACACCCAGGCGCGCCAGGCGCTGGCCGCGGGCAACGAGGAACTCGCCCGCATGGCGCTCGAGCGCAAGAACGTCGCCCAGACCGAGCTCCAGTCGCTCGACTCGCAGATCGCGCAGCTCGAACAGCAGCAGGAGCAGATGACGGCCTCCGAGCAGAAGCTGCGCACGAAGATCGAGCAGTTCCGCTCCAAGAAGGAGGTCATCAAGGCCCAGTACTCCGCCGCCGAGGCGCAGGTTCGGATCTCCGAGGCCGCGACCGGCGTGGGCGAGGAGATGGCCGACGTCGGACTGGCCATGCAGCGGGCGCTCGATAAGACCGAGAACATGCGGGCGCGCGCCGATGCCGTGCAGGAGCTCGAGGCGGCCGGGACGTTCGAGGATCTGACCGCCCTCGGTCCGGGCGAGGACGACATCGACCGCCAGCTCAAGCAGCTGTCGAGCACGAGCGCCGTCGACGCCGACCTGGCCAAGATGAAGGCCGAGCTGGGCAGCGGCGCCCCCGCGCCGGCGGGCGAGCTCGGCGCGGGCACCGCCCCCGCTCCCGAGCCGGGCGGTGAAAGCGCGGCGCAGTGATCATCCGCATCGCCACCGAGGGGCAATACGAGCTCGCCGAGGCCGACGTGGCCGGCCTCAACGAACTCGACAACGAGGCGGTGGCAGTCTGCGAGCACGGCGACGAGCAGCACTTCCACGAGGTGTTCGAGCGCCTGCTCGCCTACGTGCGGGAGAAGGGCCGGCCGGTCGGCGACGACGAGCTCTCGGCTTCGGACCTCATCCTGCCGCCACCGGATGTCTCCCTGGCCGAGGCCCGGGAGGAGTTCAGCGGGGAAGGCCTGATTCCTGGCTGAGCGGCGCCCCGCGCAGCGGTTCCCCTAGATGGGGATGCCCCAGAGCGGGAACCACCGCTCGAGCTCGGCCTCGACTGGGAGCTCGGCCCCGATCTGCGCCCGGAGCACGAGCTCGCGCTCGTTATCGCGCTGCTCGGAGCCGCCGGCGGGCACGAAGGGATAGAACGTGCCTCGCTTGTAGTTGTAGATCCAGTAGAGCGGGCGGCCCTGGGCGTCCTGGAAGGCGAACACGGCGCAGAGCACGCGCTCGCCGTAGCCACCGGCTTCCAGCGCGCTGCTGATCGCATGAATCCCGGCCACGAGGTCGTCGAAGTCGCCGCCCTGAAGGACGAGCCAGCGGAAGCCGTAGGAGTCGTCAGAGCTCGTCACCGTCGTGCCCGAGTCGGCGGCGGTGCCCCGCACGACCTCCTCCATGTCGCGCACGATGCCGGCGAAGTCGGCCGTGGACAGCGGCTGGAAGACGATGCCGGCCTTGCCGCGGGTGGTCAGTGACAGGCTCGTCTCCATGGTCACGTATGCCGTGCTCATGGCGAAGATACGGTCGGGCACGGGCTTGACCAGCTTGCGGCGCCCGGTGATGACGTCGAGGAAGCCCATGGCCGTACGGCGCTCAGGCGGTGCCCTGGAGCTGCGCCTCGAGCCGCTGGAGCGCCGCGATGCGGGCCTCGAGCGGAGGATGCGTCGAGAACAGGGTCGCCGCCGTCTGCTTGACCTTCGGCGGGAAGATGTAGAAGGCGGCCAGCTCGCCGGAGGCGGCCCTGAGGTCGCGCTGGGGGATTCGCTCCATCGTCCCGCTGATCTTCATGAGCGCCGAGATGAGGGCGCTCGGACGGCCGGTGAGGATGGCCGAGCCGCGGTCGGCGGCGAACTCGCGATAGCGCGAGAGCGCCTGAAGGAGGACGAAGGAGATCATGTACACGACCGCGGAGACGAGGATGACGACGATCGCGCCCGGGCCATTGTCGTTGTCGTCGCCACCGAAGGCGCCGCCGAACCAGAATCCCATCTGGACGATGAACGAGGCGACCGAGGCGAAGAAGCTCGCGATCGTCATGACCATCACGTCGCGGTTCTGGACGTGTGTGAGCTCGTGGCCGAGGACGCCCTCGAGCTCGGAATCGTTCAGGAGCGCGAGGATGCCGGTGGTCGCGCACACGGTCGCCGACTTGGGGGAGCGGCCGACCGCAAAGGCGTTGGGCATCGGGGTCTGCGCGATGGCGACGTGCGGCTTGGGCAGGTTGGCCTGGATGCAGAGGCGCTCGATGATCGCGTGCAGGCGCCGGGCCTCGGAGGAATCGCCCGGCCCCACCTCGCGCGCGCCCATGGAGTACAGGGCGATCTTGTCCGAGGTGAAGAGCTGAACGCCGAACAGCGCGGCGGCGATCACCGCAACGGTGACGGCACCCGTCCCGGCCGCGATGAGCACGCCGATGAGCACGGCGTAGACGAGTCCGAGAAGAAACATCGTGACCAGCATCCGCGCCTGGAGGCCGGGGTCGCGACCGAAGGAGCTGGAAGAGCGTGCCATTTCGGGTTCCATCTTAGGACGCGGCGTAAGGCATGCTTCAAGGACTGCGAAGGACGAGGGCTCGGATGACCACCGCGACTCGCCCGCCCGCCCGCCCCGGCTGGCCCGCGCGCCGCCGCGGGCTCAGGCGCCGAGCCTGCGGGTCAGGAAGCGGAGCGTGACCGCCTGGAGCTCGTCGTCGTGCTGAATCGAGCGGTGGTGGCCGCCCGGGACGACGATGAGGCGGCTCTCGGGATGCGTCGTGAGGCCCGCGAGCTCGCGCGAGTGCTCCACCGGAACGATCTCGTCGCCCTCGGCGTGGAGGAGGAGCAGCGGGACCTCGAGCGTGGCCACCGCCGGGCCGAGCGCGTGCTCGGCGAGGAAGGGGCCGAACGCCGGGGCGTCGACGCGGAAGGGGAACGAGCCGCGGGCCAGCCCGCGCGCCAGGCCCTCGGCGCTGGCCGGGCAGATGGCCACGACGGCGCGGGCCTCCAGGGGCGGGGCGCCGAGGACGGCGAGATAGCCGCCCAGGCTCGAGCCACGCAGCGCGAGCGGCGCAGCGAGGTCGCCCAGCCGCTCACGTAGGCGCCGCCCGGCGGCCGCGATGTCGTCGAGAACGTGCCCGTCCATCGCGCCCTCGCTCGCTCCGTGGCCGCGCTGGTCGAAGACGATGGCGGCGAGGCCCACCGCCTGGGCGGCGCGGGCGAAGTCATGGTGGTTCTCCTTGCACGACCCGGCGCCGTGGAGGACGACCACGCCGCCGCGCGCCGGCCGGCCGTCCCGGGTGAGCCACAGGGTGTAGGCCAAGCCGTCGACGGCGCCGATCTCGTCCGGAAGCGTCAGTCCCGGTTCCCGCAGTCGCCCCATGGGCCGATCATCGCAGTCATGGCATGATCGGCGCCGGCATGCCCGTTGGTACGCAGCTCTCCCACATCTTCCCCCGCGGGACGCGCATCAACGAGCAGGGCCACCTCGAGCTCGGGGGATGCGACGCCGTCGAGCTCGCGCGCGAGTTCGGCACTCCGGCCTACGTCGTCGCCGAGGAGGACCTGCGCGCGCGCGCCCGCGCCTTTCTCGATGCCGTCGCCGCCCGCCACGACAATTTCGACGTCCTCTTCGCCTCCAAGGCGTTCCCGTGCACCGCGGTCTACCGGGTTCTCGCCGACGTCGGGCTGGCCTGCGACGTCGCCTCCGGGGGCGAGCTTCACCTCGCCCTGCGCGGCGGCTTCGACGCGGCGCGCATCTACCTGCACGGAAACGCCAAGTCGCGGGTGGAGCTGGACGAGGCCATCGAGGCGGGCGTTGGGCACATCGTGCTCGACTCCTTCGACGACATCGAGCGGCTGCGCGGCGCGTGCGCCGAGCGCGGGCACCGCCAGGCGGTGCTCATCCGGGTCACGCCCGGGGTGGCCGGGGACACGCACCGCGCCATCTCGACCGGCCAGGCCGACTCGAAGTTCGGGCTCTCGCTCGCGCAGGCGCGGGAGGCCATCGAGCGCGTCCGCACGGTGCCGGAGCTCGACCTCGTCGGGCTGCACTTCCACATCGGCTCACAGCTCTTCGAGCTCGAACCGTTCCGGGCCGCGGTCCGGGCGCTCGCCTCGCTGGGCGAGTTCCCCGTCTACAACTTCGGGGGCGGGCTCGGCGTCGCCTACACCGCGGCCCAGCACCCGCCGCGCGTGGAGGAGTACGCCGACACCCTCATTCGCGCCGCGCACGAGTTCCTCGGTGCGGACAAGCGCCTGCTCATCGAGCCGGGACGGACGCTGGTGGCCAACTCGACGGTGACGCTGTACACGGTGCAGACGGTCAAGCGCAACGTGTCCAAGTGGGTTGCCGTCGACGGCGGCATGTCGGACAACCTCCGCCCGATGATCTACGGCGCCACCTATGAGGCGGTGGTGGCCGACCGGCCCCTGGCCCCCGGCGGAGAGCGCTGCAAGCTCGCCGGCAAGCACTGCGAATCGGGCGACCTCATCATCGACGACCTGGCCCTGCCCGACCCCCGCCCCGGCGACGTGATCGCAACCCCGGCCACGGGCGCATACGGTTATTCCATGGCCAACAACTACAACGGGGTGCCCCGGCCCCCGGTGATCTTCTGCGCCGACGGCATCGCGCGGGTCGTCGTGCGGCGCGAGACCTACGAGGATCTGGCGGCGCGGGATGTCGACTGACTCGTCCTTCCGCGTCGGCCTACTCGGCCATGGCACGGTCGGCGCCGCCTTCGCGGCGCTCCTGCCTGCCAACGCCGAGCGGATCGAGCTCATCACCGGCCTGCGGCCCGAGCTCAGCGGGGTGCTGACCCGCAGCCGGGGCACGTTCGAGGAGATCCTCGAGAATTCCGATCTCATCGTCGAGCTCATCGGCGGCATCGACCCCGCCCGCTCCTACGTCCTGCGGGCGATCGAACAGGGCCGCCACATCGTCACGGCCAACAAGCAACTGCTCTCCCAGCATGGGGAGGAGCTGTGGGAGGCGGCGCGGGTCCGCGGCGTCCAGCTGCGCTTCGAGGGCGCCGTCGCCGGCGTGGTCCCGGTCATCCGGGTGCTCCAGGAGTCGCTCGCCGCGGCTCGCATCGACCGCCTGCACGGCATCGTCAACGGCACAACGAACTTCATCCTCACCGAGATGGCGCGGACGGGCGCGACGTTCGAAGCCGCGCTGGCCGAAGCCCAGCGGCTCGGCTACGCCGAGGCCGATCCGGCCGAGGACGTCGACGGGCGCGATGCCGCGGCCAAGATGGCCATCCTCGCCCGGCTGGCCTTCGACACCCCCGTGCATCTCGACCAGGTCCGCTACGAGGGGATCGAGCACATCCAGCCCGACGACCTCGAGTACGCGCGCGAGCTCGGGCTCGGCCTCAAGCTGATCGGCACGGCCGAGCGGATCGACGGCGGCCTGTCGGTGCGCGTCCATCCCGCGTTCCTCTATCCCGGCCATCCGCTCGCCTCGGTGGGCGGCCCGTTCAACGCCGTCACGGTCGAGTCCGAGGACATCACCGAGATCACCATGTCCGGTCCCGGAGCCGGGGGGACCCAGACGGCGAGCGCCGTGCTCGGCGACGTCATCAGCGCGATGATCCCGCCGGCCTCCACGCCGCCCACGAGCACGGTGCTCGAGATCGTCCAAGACGTCGTCTCGGGCTTCTACCTCCACCTCGAGGTGGCCGACGAGCCGGGCGTGCTCGCCGAGGTTGCTCAGGTCCTCTCCCGCCACGAGGTCTCGGTCAAGTCCGTGGTGCAGAAGGGACTCGGCGACCAGGCTCGGCTCGTCATGGTCGTCCACCCCGTGCTCGAGTCGCGCTTCTTGCAGGCGATGGACATGATCGGGCGCCTCGATGTCATGCGCGCGCCGCCCCGAGCCATCCGGGTGCTCGAGGAGCAGTTCGACTGAGACGACGCCTCGGAGGCGCACACGGATAGGATCCCGCGCCGTGCGTGCCGTCCAGATCGTGGAGTTGAGCGGCCCCGCATCGGCGTTGAAGCTCGCGGAGGCGCCCGAGCCGGAGGCCTCGCACCCGCTCACCCCGGGCGAGGGAGTCCTCGTCGAGGTCCACGCGGCCGGCGTGTCCTTCCCCGAAGTGCTCCAGACTCGCGGCGAGTACCAGGTCAAGCCGCCCTTGCCCTTCGTCCCGGGCAGCGAGGTGGGCGGGATCGTGCGCGCCGCCCCGGAGGGCGCGCCCGTCCAGCCCGGTCAGAGGGTCGCCGCCTTCTGCATGCTCGGCGGCTTCGCCGAGCTGGCCGTCGCCCCCGCCTTCTTCTGCTTCGCGCTGCCCGACGAGCTCGACTTCGCCCAGGGCGCGGGGCTCATCCTCAACTACCACACGGCCTACTTCGCCCTGAAGCTCCGTGGGCGACTGCACGCCGGCGAGACCGTGCTCGTCCACGGGGCGGCCGGCGGCGTCGGCACGGCCGGCCTCCAGGTGGCCAAGGGGCTCGGGGCCAAGACGATCGCCGTCGTCTCGACCGAGGACAAGGAGCGGGTGGCCCGCGAGGCCGGCGCCGACGAGGTCGTGCGCTCCGACGGTCCCTGGAAGGACCAGGCGCTCGAGCTCTCCGGCGGCGGCGTCGACGTCGTGCTCGACCCGGTCGGCGGGGACCGCTTCACCGACAGTCTGCGCTCGCTGCGCGAGGGTGGTCGCGCGGTCGTCGTCGGGTTCACCGAGGGCTCGATCCCGGAGGTCCGAGTCAACCGCCTGCTCCTGCGCAACACCGAGGTCGTCGGCGCGGGGTGGGGGGCGTACGTGATCGGCAAGCCGGGCGTGACCCGGGAGATCGGCGCGGCCCTCGACGAGCTCATCGCGGGCGGCTTCGTCAAGCCGATCGTGGGCGCAAGCTTCCCCCTCGAGCGGGCCGGCGAGGCGCTCACGCTCATCGAGGGGCGCGGCGCCACCGGCAAGGTCGTGCTCACCGTCCGCTGAGCCCGTCGGCCGGGAAGATGCGCGGCGCCCGGGTTTGCTGACATGCTGCGCCGCACATGTCTGGGCTCATCGAGCGCTACCGCGAGCGGCTTCCCTTCGCGCCCGGCGACCCGGTCGTCTCACTCGGTGAGGGCGACACGCCGCTCGTCCACGCGCCGCGGCTCTCCGAGCGGGCCGGCGCCGAGGTGTGGCTGAAGCTCGAGGGCGCCAACCCGACGGGGTCCTTCAAGGATCGCGGGATGACCGCCGCGGTCTCGGCCGCGGTGCGGGAGGGTGCGCAGGCGCTCGTCTGCGCCTCGACGGGGAACACGGCCGCTTCGGCCGCCGCCTACGCCGCCCGGGCCGGCGTCCGCTGCGCGGTGATCGTCCCGGAGGGCAAGATCGCCACGGGCAAGCTCGCCCAGGCGCTCATGCACGGCGCCCGGGTCATCGCCCTGCGCGGCAACTTCGACGAGGCCCTGCGCCTCGTGCGCCAGCTCGCCGACCGGCACCCGATCTCGCTCGTGAACTCGGTCAACGAGTTCCGCATCGAGGGCCAGAAGACGGCAGCCTTCGAGGTGCTCGAGGCGCTCGGCGGTGACCTCGACGGGCTCTGTATCCCCGTCGGAAACGCCGGCAACATCACCGCCTACTGGCGCGGATTCACCGAGCTCGGAACGCGGCCGCGGATGTTCGGGTTCCAGGCCGCCGGCGCGGCTCCGCTCGTCCACGGCGCCCCGGTCGAGCACCCCGAGACCGTGGCTAGCGCGATCCGCATCGGCAATCCCGCCCGCTGGGAGCAGGCGATGGACGCCATGACCTCCTCGGGCGGACGCGTCGCCGCGGTGAGCGACGAGCAGATCCTCGCCGCCTACCAGCTGCTGGCCGCCAGCGAGGGCATCTTCTGCGAACCGGCCTCGGCAGCCAGCGTCGCGGGTCTCCTCGCCCATGGCGTGGGCGACTGCCAGCGGATCGTGTGCGTGCTTACCGGACACGGCCTCAAGGACCCGCAGACCGCGCTCGAGCAGGTCGGCGCGGTGACCCCGTGCGCGGCCGAGCTCGGCGCCATCGAGGCGGCGATCCTCGCATGAGTCTGGGCCGCCGCCGGGTCGTGCGGGTGCCGGCGTCGACGGCCAACCTCGGTCCGGGCTTCGACGTGCTCGCGGCCGCGCTCTCGCTCCATCTCGAGGTCGAGGTCCGCGAGACCGGGCACTTCGCCGTCCACACCGACCTCGAGGTGCCGCGCGACCGGACGAACCTCGTCGTGCGCGCCTTCGAACGGCTGCACCCCGCCGACACGCTCGAGTTCACCGTCACCTCGGCCATCCCCCTCTCCGGTGGGCTCGGCTCGAGCGCGGCGGCGATCGTCGCGGGACTCGTGGCCGCCGACCACATGTTCGAGCTCGACGCCGACGTCGGGACGATCGCGCGCGAGCTCGAGGGCCATCCCGACAACGTCGCGGCGGCTCTGCACGGGGGCTTCGTCGTGTGCCACGGCGCCTCCGTGCACCGCGTCCCTGCGCCCGTGGGGCTCGAGGCGCTCCTCGTCGTGCCCGGCGAGCCGGTGGAGACGGCCGCTGCCCGGGCCGCCCTGCCCGCGACCGTTCCGATGGCCGACGCCGTGGCGAATCTCGGCTCCCTGGCCACGCTCGTGCTGGGTCTCACCGCGTCGGACTGGGATCTCATCGCCGAGGGCCTGGCCGATCGCCTGCACCAGCCTCACCGAGCCCGCCTCTATCCGCGCTCCGCCGAGCTGCTCGCCCGGGCGCGGGATCTCGGCGCGCTCGGGGCGACGATCTCCGGCGCGGGACCCACGGTGCTCGTGTGGTGCCGTTACGAACAGACGGGCACCGTGATGGCGGCGCTCAAGGCCGAGGCGGAGGGGTGGGCGAGCGTGATGCGCGCCCCCTTCGAGGCGCAGGGCGCGGACGTTCGCGAGCTGTAGCGCTCAGCTCGCGGTCTGGGCCCCGACGTGCTGCGCGGCCAGTTCGGCCAGGCGCTCGCGCGGCTCGTCCAGGCCCAGGCGCCGGAGCAGCTCGTCGGCCACGTTGAGGTAGTCGGCAGCCAGGTCGGGCCGGTAGTCGAGGATCGACAGCGCCCGCTCCGCCGACTCGGCGTAGGCGATCGAGGCGCGGATCGTCGTGTCGATGAGCTTCTCGCCGAAGTGCTCGCGGAGCGAGTCGAAGGCCTCGCGCGAGTGGCGCGTCCGCATGTCGGCGATGTTCAGCACCACCCCAAGCCACTGGAGGTCGGGATTCAGGCTGTCGCGGGCGAGGTCGATGACCTCGAGCGCCTGCTCGACCCCCTGCATGGCGAAGTACTGAGCCTCGGCCGAGAGGAGCGCGTAGTCGGCGGCCACGAGCGCGTTGACCGTGAGCAGGCCGAGCGAAGGCGGGCAGTCGATGAGGATGACGTCGAAGTTGGTCTTGACCTCGCGCAGAGCCTTCTTGAGTGTGAGCTCGCGGCCCATCTTCCCGCCGAGCATGAGCTCGGCCTCGGCCAGCCCCAGGTTGGCCGGGATGATGCCGTCGTGGATCGCCTTCGTCGCCGTGGCGCGGCCCGAGAGGACGTCGCCGATCGTCGGCTCGGCATCGGGATCGACGTCGAGATAGTCGGACAGGTTGCCTTGGGGGTCGAGGTCGACGGCCAGGGTGCGCAGGCCGACCTTGCGGAAGACGTCGGTGAGGGTGCGCACGGCGGTCGTCTTGCCCGTGCCGCCCTTCTGCGAGAGGACCGCGATCGTGGAGGCCATGGGCTGCGACTATACGGGCGAGCGGGGGAGAGCGAAGCCTCCCCTGCCACCGAATTTATGGTTCAGGGCACTAGCTCTGGCCGACCGCGCCGCCGCGCTCGCCGGGGTGGCTGTAGCGCATCCCCGAGATCGCCGGAACGTCGATGAAATGCAGGTGATGGCGGCCGATCACGACCTCGTCCCCGTCGGCCAGCGTGCTCCACTCCACGCGCTCGCCGTTGACGAAGACCCCGTTGAGGCTGCGATCGTCGAGCACGCGCAGGCCGTCAGGCTGGCGGACGATGAGCGCGTGACGTCGCGACACGGTCGGGTCGTCGAAGCGGATGTCGGCCGCCAGGCTGCGCCCGATCCGCGTCCACTCCCGCTGCAGGGCGAAGGCGACCATGTCCTCGCCATCCGTGCGGTAGGCCAGATATTGGCCCGGCTCGCTCAGCCCCGCGCGGAGCTCATCCAGCCACGCCTGGTCATCCGTGGGCATCGGCAGGTCGACAACCGTGCTCTGTGCGGTCGTGAAGAGCGACGAACGAACGAACTCCGTCCCGCCGCAATTCGGGCAGGTGGGCAGTTCGTCGACGGCGTCGAGCGATAGGGGGTAATCGCACTCGGTGCATCGAAATGTCCCGGTCCCCGCAACATTGCCCGACATCCAAGCTTTCATCAGGGCGCGTCTCCTCGTTACGGGCTGCAAGTGCCGGGGTGGACAACCCGGCCAGCCGATCATATCCCGGTCGTCAAAGAATCGATAAAGACAGTTCGGATCCGAATGGATGCCCTCTCAGCCGAAAATAAAACCTTCCTTCGGTTGTGTAGGACACGTGTCGCGCGGTACGGAAAGGTGCTCGAGAGGTACGAGCGCGGACCGGCCACAGGTCCCGCCGGCCCCTCCGGGTGGTCGCTCGAGTACGAACGCAGGAAAGCGGGCAACGTCGCAGAACTTCGCTCGCATGCGCACACCCGTCGACGATTCCACCGACCTCGAACTCGCCCTGCTCCGCCGCGGCGTCGCCGTCCGGAGCCTCGAGCTCGAGCGCTGCGGGCGCTGCAACCGGACCCCGTTGATCGGCGAGCGCATGTACGTCTACGACCACGAATCCGTGCGCTGCGAGCTCTGCCGCTCGGTCGAGCGCCGCGATCCGCTGCACTCGCACGTGATCCACGGCCCGGAGTTCGGGCACTCGATGCGGATCACGGATCGCCGGGCGGCGTAGTCCGGCTGTCGTGGCTGGGCTGTCGCGGCGCGGCTGTCGCAGCTCGGCGACAAGAAACGGCGCGGGCCGGGGGTGGCAGGGCCGGGTCTGACGCGCCCCTACGTGCGGCCCCTACGTGCGCAACCGTACGGTTGCTATGGATGTTTTGCCCGTATAGCGCATAAGATATCCATAGCAACCAGATAGTTGCGCGTCGTGATCCCTCCCGAACCGCCGCCCCCACCACGCGCCGTTCCTTGCTGCCGGCCACCCGCGCCCCGCCGACCAGCGCCCGGCGACCAGCGCCCGCCGACCAGCGCCCGCCGACCAGCGCTCGGCGACCCGGGCCGGCCCCCCAGCGCTCCCGGCCACGACGCCAACCACCGCCCCCCAACCATAGAATCGGCCCCGTGGACCCGATCACGGTCACGACGACGATCTCCCGCCCCCGCGAGGAGGTGTTCGACTATCTCTCGGATATCGCCAACCATCCGGAGTTCACCGACCACTACCTCACGGATTGGCACCTCACCCGGGAGGACTCGCTCGGCCCCGGCGCCGGCGCCCGCTTCCGGATCAGGGCGCCGCTCAACCGGTTCTCCTGGGCGGACGTGACCTTCGCCGAGGTCCAGCCGCCGTTCCGCATCGTCCAGCGGGGCCGCGGCGGCAAGTACAACCGGATCCGCATGCTCGGCACGTACACGTTGCAGCCGGGCTCCAGCGGCTCGACCCGGGTGCAGTACACCGTCGAGACCGTGCCCGCCCTGCTCTCGGACCGCCTCATGGAGGTCCTCGGCGGGCGCGTCTGGACGCGCCGGCAGGCCACGAAGGCCATGCGCCGGCTGCGCACGATCCTCGAGGAGGGCCGCGGCCGGGGGAGACGCGCCTCGGTCGCCGGACGCGACTAGATGACCGAATCCCATCTAAACTCTGGCGCCCCGATGAGAGCCCTCCGTCATCGTGCGATCGCCTGCCTGGTCCTCCTCGCCGCGGCCGTGGCCCTCAGCGCCTGCGGCTCGGCCAAGCACCCGCTCGACGCCACCGCCGACAACAACGGCTTCTACGTCAAGCTCGGCGACATCAACTACCAGCTCCAGGTCTCGCGCGAGCTCAACCAATACTCGACCGAGGACCACCAGTACCTGGCCGGGCTGCCCGCCGGGTCCAGCCCGGCGCCCAATCAGCTGTGGTACGGCGTCTTCCTCTACGCGGTCAACAAGAGCAACTCGACCGCCACGACCACCGACACGTTCCAGATCGTCGACACGCAGGACCAGGTGTACAAGCCCACCACGCTCCCCGCGGCGAACGGGTGGGCCTGGACGGCGCAGACGCTCCAGCCGCTGCAAACGGAGCCCGGCCCCGAGTCGACGGCGTCCGACGGTCCGACCCAGGGCGGTCTCGTTCTCTTCAAGCTGCCGACGAGCGTCTACAACAACCGCCCGCTGACGCTCGAGATCTTCGCGCAGGGACAGCTGAAGCCCGCGACCATCTCGCTGGACCTCTGAGCCGGTCCGCCCCCGTGGCGCGCGCGGCCACGACGCTGATCGCCCTGCTCGTCGTGCTGGCGCTGCCCGCGCAGGCGCTGGCGCACGGCTGGACCCGGCCGATCCGCCTCGCCGCGCCGGCGGCGCTCGACCCCCTCGGCCCCATCGCCGCGGTCGCCCCGAACGGCCAGGCGGCGGTCGCCTTCGGCCTCGACGAGGCGGCGACGCCGAGCGCCGGGCGCGCTTCGGTCGTCCTCATCTCTGGGCAGGACCGTGCCGCGCCCCCGGTCCACCTGCCCGCCGACCACCAGGTCCTCGATCTCGGGTTCCTCGGCGGCGTGCTCCAGCTGCTCACCGGGGTGAGCGCGACGCGGGAGCCCTGCTGCACCTCGCTCCAGATCATGGCCCTCGGGGCGCAGGGCCTCGCCGCGCCGCACACGCTGCTGCGCAAACTGAGCGGTGGCGGGCTCGGGCGCCTCGTGCCGGTCGCCCGCGGCACGCTCGCCGCCTATGCCAACCCGAGCGGGGTGTGGGTGATGCAGGCGAAGACCGGCGAGCGCTTCGGACCGCCCCACCAGCTCAGCTCCTCCGCGGCCGGGCCGACCGCGCTGGCGGCGGTCGGCGCCGGGGCGCACACGCTCGTGGCCTGGACCACGGGGGGCGATCAGGCGGCCGATCGCACCAGCCCAAGCGTCGTCCTCACGGCCGCCGGCTCGAGCACCCGCGTGCCCCACGGCTCCGAGGGTCGCGTGACGCTCGCGAGCGGCCATTCGAGCAGCGAGCTCCAGCTCATCCACGGCTCCGGCGGATCGACGGCCGCGTGGGTCGAGGACTACTTCGACAGCACCGGGACCTACCAGTCGGAGGTCGTCGCCACCGGGCTGAGCGGCGCTCCGCGGCCGCGCATCTTCACCGCCCCCGGTCTCTCCGTGGGAGGACTCGCCGCCGCCTCGGATGCCGCCGGCGATGAGATGCTCACGTGGAAGGCCTGCGACGCCCAGCCGGTCTGCTCGGTGAAAGCCGTCAGCCGTGGGGCGGGTGGACGATTCGCCACCCCGGTCACGCTCGGCCCGATCGATCCGGCGGCCGACCCGGCCGTGGCGCTCACGCGAAACGGCGCGGCCGTGGTCGGCTGGGTGAACCGCGGTCGGGTCACGGTGGCCGTCCGGACCTCCGCCGGGCGCGCGTTCGCCGGGCCGACCCGTCTCGCCGGCTCGGCTGACGCCGCCGGGCTGACCCTCGCCGCGGGAACCGACGGGCGCATCGTGGCGGCCTGGAGCGAGAACGCGGCCAAGACGACATTCCGCGCCGCAGAGTGGCGCTAAGGGTCCGTCGAGCGCCGATCCCGAACGGCCGACGAGCTAGCCGCTCGTGAGCGCAGTCTCGAGCACCTGACGGACGGCCGGCGCGGCCGTCTCGGCCCCGGCGCCCTGTCCGGGGAACAGCCCGGCGACCACGACGCGGGGGACCCCGACCGGGGCGTAGCCGACGAACCACGAGTCCGTGTTGGACGGGTTGTTGGCGTTCGGGTCCTTCGGGTTGGCCGTGTCGCGCAGCTCCGCCGTCCCCGTCTTGCCCGCCACCTCGACGCCCGAGATCTGCGCCGAGGTGCCCGTGCCCTCCGTGACCACCGCGACCATCATCCGCTGCACCAGGGAGGCGATCGCGGGCGTGGTCACGTCGACGAAGCGCGGAGCCAGGTGGGCGGTGAGCGTGGGGACCGGCCGGCGCCCACCCATGGCGATCGTCGCCGCCACGTCGCCCATCTGCAGGGTCGTGGCCAGCACCTGGCCCTGGCCGATGGCCGAGGCTCCGAGCTCGAGATCGTTGTGGGCGATGCTCGCCGGCGGGATCGTGCTCGGCGGGTAGCCGGCGATGGGAGTGGCCTGGTTGAAGCCGAAGCGCTCGGCCGTGGCGAGGAAGCGGGCGGCGCCGATCCTCACCCCGATGGGAGCGAAGACCGAGTTGCACGACACGGCGAAGGCGTTCTCGAGCGTGCCCCCGCACGCCTCGCCGTTCGCGTTCTGGAGAGGGAACCCGTCGATCGTCGCCTCCGTGCTGACCGGGAAGACGTCGTCGAGCTTGACCAATCCGGCCTCGAGCGCGGCCGTCGCCGTGACGATCTTCATCGTCGAGCCCGGCGGCTGCGGAGCGGAGAAGGCGATGCCGGCGGCACCGAGGATCGCGCCGGTGCGCGGGTCCATGGCCACCATCCCGGCGTAGCGTCCGGCCATGGCCGAGGCGAGCGAGGTCTCGATGCGCGGGTCAATCGTCGTGGTCAGCGGCGGCGCGGCCGCGGCTGCACGGTGGGCGAGGACACGCACTCCGGCCAGGAGCGTGCCGCCGGGCGTGCCGGCGAGGCGGTGCTCGAAGATCCGCTCGAGCCCGTCGAGCCCGACCTTCGCATCCGCGGGGTAGCCCTGGGCCTCATACCGCGCCGCGTCACCTCGCGGGATCGGGCCGAGAACACCGGCAATGGCGTTGGCCGCCTCGGGGTCGGGCGAGGTCCGGTCGGGGCCTTCGGCGAGCGGCGTGCCGTCGGCGGCCAGGATCGAGGCGCGCGCCGGCATGGAGATCCGCCGGTTCAGGCGCTCCCCGGCGCGCAGGCCGGGGAAGAGCAGGGCCGGCGAGAAACGGATGTGGGCGTCGGAGCCGTTGCCCGCGATCGTGACCTCGAGCGTCTCCGGCAGCGCACCGAACAACCGCGTGTCGGCGAGCATGTTCACGGGGACGATCCCGTCGCGGAAGTGCCCGACGCGTACGACGTGGATCGCGCTCAGCGTCGCGGTCACCGACGCGTGGTGATACGCCCCCGCGAAGGCGTGCTCGGAGGTGGCACTCTGGGACGCCGGGTCCAGAAGCGCGTACATGGCGGCGTAGTTCCCGCGGACCCAGTCGCGTACGTAGGTTGTGGCCAGCGCGCGCTCGGAGCCGCCCGAGCCGAGCGCGACGACGGCGGTGAGAACCCCGGCCGCGGCGACGACGACGACGGCGAGAGGCGCGAACAGCCGCCGGCGCCGCCGGCGCCTCCGCGCCGGACTGATCGACCGGTGCACCCCTCTCTGACCCGCCACCATCTGAGCTCCTTGGCTCGGCCCCGGCGCACACGGTACCGGTTCGTGCCGACGGCCTCGTGGCCCGCCCATGCCCCGGTCCGCGCGCGTACGCACCCGGCGCGCGCTCGACGAAACGGCTAGTCCATAAGCTCTGGGCGATGAGTGGCGTCGACTGGCTGATCGTCATCTTCACGGCGCTGCTCGCGATCTACGGGTATGCCCAGGGCTTCCTCGTCGGGGTGCTCTCCCTGCTCGGCTTCGTCCTCGGCGCCTTCGTCGGCACCCGGGTGGGCCCGCTGCTCCTACCCAGCGGCTCACGCTCGCCCTATGCGCCGGTCTTCGGGCTCCTCGGGGCTCTGCTGGCCGGAGGCATCCTGGCCACCGGCTTCGAGGGAGTGGCCGTCCACGCCCGCGCGGCCCTGCGCATCCCCGGTTTGCGCACGGTCGACGGCTTGCTCGGCGCGGGGCTGACCGCGTGCGTCGGACTTGGCGTGGCCTGGATCATCGGGGCGATCGCCCTGCAGGCCTCGGGGTCGGCGAGCCTGCGCCGGGACATTCAGGACTCGGCGATCCTGCGTGAGCTCAACGTCCTGCTCCCGCCCTCGGGTCCCTTCCTCCACGCGCTGGCGCGCTTGGATCCGCTGCCCTCGGTGCGCGGGCCGGCCGCCGACGTGGCGCCGCCGGAGCGGGGCATCGTGGCCGCGCCGGGCGTGCGCGGTGCCGAGCACAGCGTCGTGCGCATCGTCGGCTCGGCCTGTGGGCTCGGCATCGAGGGCAGCGGCTGGGTGGCAGGGCACGATCTCGTTCTCACCAACGCCCACGTCGTGGCCGGCGAGTCCGACACGGTGGTTCAGGTCTCCGGACAGCCGCCCGGGCTGCCCGCCCAGGCGGTCGTCTTCGACCCCCACAACGACGTCGCCGTTCTTCGCGTACCCGGGCTCGACGAGCCCTCGCTTGCCTTGGCCCACGACCCGTCTGCTGGGACCTCGGCGGCCATCCTCGGCTACCCGCTCGACGGCCCCTTCGTGGCCGAGCCCGGCCGGATCGGCCAGACCGAGACGGTGAGCACCGAGGACGCCTATGGCAACGGCCCGGTCCTGCGGACCATCACCACGCTGCGCGGCCTCGTCCGTCCGGGCAACTCGGGCGGTCCGATGATCGATGCCCGGGGACAGGTCATCGCCACCGTCTTCGCCGCCATCGTCGGCGGATCGAACGAGCACGGCGGGTTCGCCGTCCCCAATGCGCTCGTGGCCCGGGAGCTGGCCGGAGCCCGGGGCCGGGCCACTGACGTGGGCACCGGGCCCTGCGCGAGCTGATCGCGCGGGCGGTGACGGAACAGCGCGCGCGGGGGAGCGCCCCTGGGCGGGCGGCGGTCTGCACACCGCCCGCCCCTAGGTGCTATGCCCCCGGGCGCCTCTCGGCGTCAATGCCGCCAACGTCCTCGGCCATCTGCATCACCACTTCGAGTTCGAGCGCCCCCAGGAGCTCAGGATGGTGATGAGCGACATGGCGTTCGGCCGCTTCGAAGAGTGCCAGCCGAGACTCGCCCGCGAGTTGCGCCCCGCACTCGCAGAAGGCGATCTGCCGATGCTCCGCGACGATGGCGCGCCCCGTGCCATCGCTGCCGTTCTCCATGTCATGCGCCCCGCCGAGGGCGTCGGTTCCGGTTACCCCGGTTTTCACGCCTGCCAAGATCGCGGACCTCCGTTAGCGATACGTTTCCAAAACGTTGCCACCGGGTTCAGCTGCCACCGAGACGACGCGGATTCAGCTCTGCGGGCGCATGTCCGTCGAGATCGCGGGCGTCCAGGTCGTCGACGGGTTGCGCGGCCGGCAGGTCCGAGCGCTGCTCGCCTACCTCATCCTCAACCGCTCACGCCAGGTCGGCCGGGAGGAGCTGAGCGCGGCGGTCTGGCCCGATCGCGCGCCGCAGTCACAGGACGCGGCACTGCGCACGCTGCTCTCGCGTCTGCGCAGCGCCGTGGGCGCCTCCGTCCTGATCGGTCGCCAGCAGCTTGCGCTCGCGCTGCCCGAGCCGGTGTGGGTCGATCTCGAGGCAGCCCGGACGGAGGTCGCCCGGGCCCAGAGCGCACTCGAGCACGGCGACCTGCGCACCGCGTGGGCGCTCGGCCAAGTTCCTCTCAACGTGGCGAGCCGCGGGCTCCTCCCCGGCACCCAGGCCGTATGGCTCGATCCGGCGCGGCGCGAGCTCGAGGAGCTCCGCCAGCAGGCGCTCGAGGTCATCGGACGGGCCGGCCTCGGTCTCGGCGGGTCCCAGGTGGCGAGCGCAGAGCGGGCGGCCCGAGCCCTCATCGCGGTCGAGCCTTACCGGGAGTCGGCCTACGTCCTGCTCATGGAGGCGCTCGCCACGCAGGGGAACATCGCCGAGGGTCTCCGGATCTTCGACCAGCTGCGCCGGCTCCTGCGGACAGAGCTCGGCACGCTTCCTTCACCGGAGGCGATGGCGGTCTACGAGCGGCTGCTCAACCCTCTGCCGCGTCCGGCCTCCCCGCCGGCGCCCTTCGACGGCGCCGGCTCGGCCCTCGAGCTCCCCGCCGAGCTGGCCGGGCGCGCGCGCGCCGCGCTCGTCGGGCGGGTGAAGGAGATGACCGAGCTCGAGCGGTTCTGGGAGCTCGCTAGCACCGGACGCACCGCAGGCCAGGAGGCGATCGAGCTCGGCGCGGCCCGCGTCGTCGTGCTCTCCGGCGATCCCGGCGTCGGCAAGACCCGGCTGGTGGCCGAGCTCGCCCTTCGCGTGCACGCCGAGGGAGCCGTGGTCCTCGCCGGCCGTGCGCCGGAGGAGACCCTCGTGCCCTACCAGCCGTTCCTCGAGGCGCTCCGCCATTACGTCATGACCGCGCCGCTCGGCGACCTACGCGCGGCCGCGCGTGACTATGGCTCGGAGCTCGCCCGGCTCGTGCCCGAGCTCCGCCGTCGCGTGCCGGACATCGTCTCGACTCTGCCTCCCGAGCCGGACACGGAGCGCTACCGGATGTTCGAGGCGGTGGTCGGGCTGCTCAGCGCGATCTCGCGCCACGCGCCCATCCTGCTCGTGCTCGACGATCTCCATTGGGCCGACCGGCCGACCCTCCTTCTGCTGCGCCACCTCGCCCGGGCCCCGGATCCGCGGCGCGTGCTCATCCTCTCCGCCTACCGCTCCACCGAGGCCGGCGAGGGGCTGCCCGGCCTGCTCGCCGACCTGCACCGTGAGCGGCTCCTGACCGAACAGCGGATCGGCGGCCTGACCATGGCCGACACCGCCGAGCTCGTTCATCTGCGCACCGGCGAGCGTCCGGCCCGCGCGTTCGTCCAGGCCCTGCACGCCGAGACCGAGGGCAACCCGCTGTTCATCGAGGAGATCGTCCGTCACCTGTCCGATGCCGGCGTGCGACCGGCCATGGCCGGGGCAGCAGAGCTCCAGCGCGTGGGCCTCCCCGAGGGGGTCAAGCAGGTGATCGCCCGGCGTCTGTCGCGGCTCGAGACGCCCGCCATCGAATGGCTGCGCCTCGCCGCGGTGATCGGCCGGGATTTCGACGCCGGTCTGCTGGAGCGCGTGCTCGGCGCTCCGGAGGCAGATTTCCTCGACGCACTGGAGCGGGTGCTGGAGACCGGCCTGGTCAGCGAGCACGAGCCCGGGCGCTATCTCTTCTCGCACGCGCTCATCCGCGAGACCCTCTACGAGGGTATGTCGGCCCCGCGTCGCTCGCGCCTGCACCGCCGGGTTGGCGAGGCGATGGAGGCGGGCGACGGGCCGGCCGAGCTCTCGGCGCTCGCGCTGCACTTCGGGCGCGCGGCCACGCGCGAGGACGCGGCCAAGGCCATCGGGTACGCCCGCGAGGCGGGCGACCGGGCGACGGCCATGCTCGCCCACGAGGAGGCGGCCGAGCACTACGAGCGGGCGATCGAGGTACTCGATCGCTTCGCCGCCGCCAACGAGGCAGGGCGCTGCGAGCTCCTGCTGCTCGAAGGCGAGGCCCACGTGCGGGCCGGTGACGAGGAGCTGGCCTCGCGCGCCCTGCGTCAGGCCGCGGTCATCGCCGAGCGGCTCGGCGACAGCAGCTCGCTCGCCCGCGCCGCCATCGCCGCCTCTCGCCGCTACCTCCAGCAGCCAGGCGTCGTCGACAGCGAGCTCATCGCCATGCTCGAGCGTGCGCTCGAGCTGACGCGGGGCGAGCGCACGACGACCCGCGTCCTCCTGCTGGCCCGACTGTGCGGCGCTCTGTACTTCTCGCCGCTGCGCAGCCGCATGCAGGGACTGAGCGAGGAGGCGGCGCAGATCGCCGCCGAGCTCGGCGATCCCGAGTCGCGGGCGTACGCGTGCGCGGCCCGCCGCCGCGCCCTGTGGGATCCGTCGCATCTGGAGGAGCGGCTCGAGGCCTCAACCGAGATGCTCAAGCTCACGCGCGAGACGGGGAGCCTCGAGCAGCAGCTGCAGGCTCATGCCTGGCTCGTTGTCGACCTTCTCGAGCAGGGCGACCTCGAGGCCGTCGATGCCCAGATCCAGTCCTTCAGCGCCGGGGCGACACGGCTGCGCCAGCCTCTCTACCTCTGGCACGCGATGGTGTGGCGGAGCATGCGCGCGATCCTGACCGGCCAGCTCGATCTCGCCGAGTCGCTCGCCGGGGAGGCCGTGGCCGCCGGCGCTTCGGCCGAATCCGTGGCCGCGCCGCAGTACTACGCCATTCAGATGCTGGGGATCCGCCGCGAGCAGCTCCGGATGGCCGAGCTCGAGGTCGCGGCGCGAGCGTTTATCGAGGCCAACCCGGGACGTCCCGGATGGGACGCGGCGCTCATGGACCTCCTCATCCAGGGCGGCGCGCGCGAGGAGGCGCGCCGTCGCTTCGACGCTCTGGCCACCTCGGGCTTTCAGGACATCCCGCGCGATGGGGACTGGATGACCGCGATCACGCTCCTGACCGATGTCGCGGCGGCGCTGGGCGACGGCGAGCGAGCGGCCGTGCTCTACGAGCTGCTCGTGCCCTACGAGCGCCAGAACGTGGTCATCGGTCTGGCCGCGGTGTGCCTCGGGGCCGCCTCGCGCTATCTCGGGAAGCTGGCCGCCACCATGGGCCGGGAGCGCGACGCGGCCCGCCATTTCGAGCACGCTCTGAGCGCCAACGAACGGCTGGGGGCTGTGGTCGAGCTCGCCCATTGCCGCCTCGACTATGCCGCGCTCCTCGGCCCCGGGGACCGCGCCGAGCGGCTCATCGCGGCCGCCGCGGAGACGGCCGCCGCGCAGGAGCTGCCGCTCGTGGCTCGCCGCGTCGCCGCGCTGCGCCCTCGCTGAGCGCCTGGGCGCGGGCATTCAAGGGGGATTTGCCGACCGCGCTACCCTCCGCGGTCCCATGGCCAAGACGCTCATCATCGCCGAGAAGCCGTCGGTCGGTCGCGATCTCACGCGCGTCCTCCCCGCCCCGTTCACCAAGGGCGAGGGCTTTCTCGAGGGACCCGAGCACATCGTGACCTGGGCGGTCGGACATCTCGTGCAGCTCGCCGATCCCGACGAGTACGACGACCGCTTCAAGAAGTGGCGGATGGCCGACCTGCCCATCGTCCCCGATCGCTTCAGGCTGGTCGTCCGCGACGAGCGCTCGAAGAAGCAGATGAACGTGGTCAACCGGCAGCTCGCCCGGGACGACGTCGATCTCGTCGTCAATGCCTGCGACGCCGGCCGCGAGGGCGAGCTCATCTTCGCCTACCTCTACGAGAAGGCGGGAGCGAAGAAGCCCGTCCAGCGCCTGTGGCTGAACTCCATGACCAACGAGGCCATGCGGCAAGCCTTCGCCGGGCTGCGCCCGGCGAGCGAGCTCGCCCTGCTCGAAGCCGCGGCCCGCTCGCGCTCCGAGGCCGACTGGCTCGTGGGCATGAACGCCACGCGCGCGGCCACGATCCG
Source organism: uncultured Solirubrobacterales bacterium (assembly GCA_963795525.1). GTDB lineage: Bacteria > Actinomycetota > Thermoleophilia > Solirubrobacterales > Solirubrobacteraceae > Palsa-465. Next base: position 459,818 of record CAWCIA010000002.1, on the reverse strand, counting down.
CCTGCGCTCCTCCTTCGACGGCGCCGTCTCGCTCGGGCGCGTGCAGACGCCGACGCTCGCCATCCTGGCCCGTCGCGAGCAGGAGATCCGCGATTTCGTGCCCGAGCCCTACTGGGTGGTCGACGCCCAGTTCGACCCCCTCGAGGCTCGCCCGCGCCCCTACGAGGGCCGCTTCCACGCCGGAGCGAGCCCGCGCGTCAAGTCTGCTGAGGAAGCCGAGGCCATCGTCGTCGCCTGCCGCGGCCGCCATGGCGAGATCACCAAGGTAGAGACGCGCGAGAGCCGCGACCTCTCCCCGAAGCTCTACCACCTCACCTCGCTGACGAGCGACGCTTCGAGCCGCTTCGGCTTCTACGCCCGCCGCACCCTGGCCGCCGCGCAACGGCTCTACGAGGAGCACAAGGCGCTCACCTATCCGCGCACGAACTCGCGCTACATCACGTCCGACATGATCGCCGACATCAAGCCGATCGCCCGTCTGGTCGGCGAGCGCGCCGAGTACGCGCAGGGTGCCGGCTACGTCCTCGGCCTCGACGTCCTGCCCCTCGGTCGCGTGGTCGACAACGAGAAGGTCACCGACCACCACGCGATCATCCCCACGCTGGCCGAGAGCCACCCCGTCGAGAAGATGAGCGACGACGACCGGCGCATCTACGACCTCGTCGTGCGACGTTTCCTCGCCGTCTTCCACCCCGAGGCGGTGTTCGAGAACACGCGCGTGGAGACGACGGTGGCCGAACACGTCTTCCGCACGCGTGGCAAGCGGCTCATCGTGCCCGGCTGGCGCGGGGTCTACGGCGAGCTCGCCGACGGCGACCGGCCCGACGAGGACGAGGGCCGCGAGCAGCAGCTGCCCAAGCTCGAGCGCGGCGAGCAGGTCGAGGTGCTCGAGGTCAGCTCGCAGGCCAAGGAGACCAAGCCGCCCCGGCGCTACAGCGACGGCACGCTGGTCACCATCATGGAGACGGCAGGCAAGCTCGTCGATGACGAGGAGCTCCGCGAGGCCATGAAGGAGTCGGGCATCGGCACGACGGCCACGCGCGCGGCGATCATCGAGCGCCTCATCCAGGTCGGCTACGTCGAGCGCGAGGGCACCGCGCTCGTGGTCACCGAGAAGGGTATGAACGTCATCCGCCTGCTCGGCGAGCACGTGCTCACCTCACCGAGCCTCACCGGCGACTGGGAGCGCCGCCTGGCCCGGATCGAGATCGGTCAGGACTCCCGGAAGGCGTTCATGGACGACATCGCCAAGTTCGCGCAGGCGACGGTCGGCGAGCTCGACGTCAAGCTCAAGGACGTCCGCATCCCCCGGGCCAACCTCGGCCCCTGCCCGGTGTGCGGCCACGACATCGTGGAGAACCGCAAGGGCTACTCCTGCTGGTCGCGCGAGGACCCCGGGTGCGGCTTCGTGATTTGGAAGTCCAAGGCCGGCAAGCAGCTCCCCCTCGCCGTGGCCCGCGAGCTCATCCGGATCGGGCGCACCGAGAAGCCGGTGACCGGCTTCAAGGGTCGCTCGGGCAAGAGCTTCCGCGCCCGTCTCGCCCTCCAGCAGAACGAGGAGGGCAAGTGGCGTGTCGAATTCGACGAGCCGTGGGCCAAGGAGGGCGCGAAGCCGCCCGAGAGCGAGGCCGACGCCGGCGAGGCGGCGGCGACGGTGCAGCAGCCCGCCGCCGCCTGAGGCGGCTACTGGACAGCCGGCAGCACGATCGCGATCTTCGCGAAGGTGATCGTGCCCACCGCCCGCTGGCGCTGGTAGGCGACCGTGCTCGGCGTGATCTGGAGCGTGAAGTGCTCGCCTGGGTGATCCGCGGCGGCCACGATCTCGAGGGGCAGGGTGAGCCTGTGGCGCTTACCGTCGAGGGTGACGGGCACGGGCGTGATCTGGTGGCCGAGCACCTCGCCGGTCGCATCGTCAACCAGCTGGGCGTAGACCCGGGTGTGCGTCTCGGTCGCCGTCCCGGTGTAGCTGATCTCCAGATCAGGCGCCCACACGAGCAGGCGCGTGGCGTGGGGGGCCGGCAGGCGCAGGTCGACGGCGTTTGTCGCCTTGGCGGGCGTGATCGTCGCCGCGGCCGTGCCGAGCTCTCCGCTTCCGGCGGGCGGCACGATCGGTCCGGCGCCGCCGGCGGCGTCGATGGCCAGGGTCCCGCTTCCGTGGGCGGAGAGCAGCGACGTCCACCGGGTCGAGTAGACCGGTGCCGTGTGCTCGGCGCCGTGCTGGTCGACCCATTCGAACCCCGGTCCCGTGCGCACGTGCCGGTCGCGCATGAGGTAGCGCTTCAGCCAGGCCACCGTGTCCGTGACGATCAGCCCGGTGTCACCGGGGTGATCGAGGCAGATTCCGTGCCCGCCGCAGAACCACAGCATCTTCACCGGCACGTGATCGCGCTTGAGGATCGTGTAGTTGGTCACTGACTCCTGGAGCGAGAACAACGTGTCGACCGTGCCCTGGACGAGCAGCGTGGGGACGTGGATGTGGCTGACCAGATTTCCCGGCCCGCGGCTGGCGAAGAAGTTGCGCTCCGCCGCGGTGAGCGGCCCGCCGGCCTGGCCGGCGAGGTAGGCCTGGGTGACGAGGGGATTGAGCCGTCCGTGCGAGCCCGCCTCCCCGGCGAGGTAGAGCAGGCCCGACCAGCCGGTCTTGACCGTGTTGTTCTTGTCGAGGCTCGTGATCAGCGAATGCCAGGCGATGTCGGGGACGATCGCGTCGATTCGCTTGTCGATGGCCGCGGCCACGAGCTGGATGCCCCCACCGTAGGAGCCTCCAGCCATGCCGACACGGGGGTCGTTCCTGCCGTCGAGCAGCGCCTGGGGGCGATGCGCGAGCCAGGTGATGATGGCCGAGACGTCGCGGCCCTCGTACATCGGGCTGTCGACCTGCGCGGTGCCTCCGGAGGAGCCGAAACCGCGGGGGTCCCAGGTGAGGACGTTGAAGCCGGCGCGCCGGAGCGGGCCGAGGCCCGGATAGCCGGTGGACGGACCCGCCACGCTGTTCGGGTCCGTGTCGCCGGCCGAACCCCAACCGGGACCGACGAGCACGGTGGGCGCCCGGTGGCCGGCCCTGAGCCCGGCCGCGGGAAAGAAGTTGACGTGGATTGGCGTGCCGTCGAACGAGATCACGGTCGCGGCCTGGGCGCGGGCAGCGGCGGCGCCGAGGACCAGCGTGGCCATGAGGGCGGCGCCGACCGCGGCGACGCGCAGACGAAGGGTGACGGTCATTGCTCTCCTCTCCCGGGGTCGCCCGGAAAGCTACACCCACGGTGCCGTCGGGGGCGGACGCCACCATGTCGGTGATGGCGCTCACCCTGGTCATCGGTCCGGCCAACTCCGCCAAGGCGGGGGAGGTGCTCGGTGCCTACGCCGCCGCCGCGCCGCGCGGAGCCCTGCTCGTCGTGCCCACCGCGCTCGATGCCGAGCACTACCTCCGCGAGCTGACGAGCGAGGGCGCGCTGCTCGGATCGGTGCTGACCTTCGGCGGCCTGGCCGCGGAGATCGCGCGACGCTCCGGATTCGGCGCCGCGCGTGTGACCGAGCTGCAGCGCGAGCGGCTCCTGACGCGCGCCATCCGCGACGCGCGGCTCGAGCGCCTCGCCGAGGCCGCCGGCTCGCCCGGGTTCCTGACCGCCGCAGGCGCGCTCATCGCCGAGCTCCAGCGCTCGCTCATCACGCCCGCTCGGCTGGCTCAGGCGCTGCGCCTGTGGGCCGGTGCCGACGCGGATCGCGTCGCCTATGGCCGCGAGGTCGCCGCCGTCTACTTCGCCTACCGCCGAGCGCTCGACCGGGCCGGTCGCCTCGATAGCGAGCTCTACGCCTGGCAGGCGCTCGACGCGCTGCGGGCCGCGCCGGGGCGGTGGGGGGCGAGCCCGGTGTTCTTCTACGGCTTCGACGACCTTCACCCGCTCCAGCGCGACGCGATCGAGACCCTTGCCGCGCTGGCCGGAGCCGAGGTGACAGTGTCGCTCACCTACGAGCCCGGCCGGACCGCGCTCGGCGCCCGGGCCGAGGCGGTCGAGGAGCTGCGCCCGCTTGCCGAGCGTGTGCTCGAGCTCCCGCCCGCCGACGAGTACTACGCCCCGTCGAGCCGGACGGTGCTGCACCACCTCGAGCGCCACCTGTTCGAGCCAGAGGCCGGCCGCGTGGACGCGGCGGGCGTGGTCGGGCTCCTCGAGGCGGGCGGCGCGCGGGCCGAGGCGGAGCTCCTGGCCGCCGAGATCCTCGGGCTCCAGCGCGGCGGGATCGACCCCGGGGAGGTGGCGCTCGTGCTGCGCTCGCCGGAACGTGGAGCGCCGGTGCTCATGCGCGTCCTCGCCCAGTATGGGATCGGCTTCGCCGTCGAACTCGGTGTGCCCCTCGGCCATACCGCACTCGGCCGCGGCCTCCTCGCCCTGGCCCGCTGTGCTCTCTCGGACCCGGACGCCACGCCGGCCGGGGAGCTCATCGCCTACCTCCGCACGCCGGGGATGGCCGCCGATCGGGAGCTCGTCGACCGCCTCGAGGCCGAGATCGCCCGCGCGGGCGTGCTCACCGTGCGCGGAGCGCGCGAGCGGACGACGCTCAGGCTCGAGGAACTCGACGCGCTGCGCGCCGCCGGCGACCCGCTCGACGCTCTCGGCTCGGCCGCCCGGCATCTCCTCACCGGCGGCGACGCCGGACGCGCGCCGGTGCTGGATGCGGTGGCCGAGCAGGATGCCCGGGCCTGCGGGGCGGTCCTCAGCGCCCTGGCCGAGCTGCGCGAGCTCGAGCCCGGCATCGCGGGGCCCGAGCTCATCGAGCAGCTCGAGCGGCTGTCGGTGCCCGCCGGGGCGCCGACTCGGCCGGGAGCTGTGCTCATCACCGACCCCCTGTCGATTCGCGCGCGCCGCTTCCGCGCCGTGCTCGTGGCCGGGCTCGGTGAGGGCGAGTTCCCTCTCGCGGGCACGCCCGAGCCGTTCCTCCCCGACGAGCTGCGCCACGAGCTCGCCGTGGCGAGCGGGTTGCGCCTGCGCCCGCGCGAGGATGGTCTCGCGCGGGAGCGCTACCTGCTCTACGCGTGCATCTCACGGGCCACCGACCGCGTCGTGCTCTCCTACCGCAGCTCCGACGAAGAGGGCAACCTATCCCTCCCGTCGCCCTTCCTGCGCGACGTCGGCGAGCTGCTCGACACGGGCTGGTGGGAGCGGCGGCGCCGTCGCCTGCTCGCCGACGTGGTATGGACACGGGAGAACGCGCCGACCGAGCGTGAGCGCCGGCGGGCGGAGGCGGCGGCGGTCGCGCCGGCCGCGGGGGCGGGTGAGCCAGGAGGAGAGCGCGTGCTCTCGCCCGCGGCGCTCGCTCACGTTCGCCATCGCGAGATCCTCTCCGCCGGGGCGCTCGAGTCCTACGCCGAATGCCCGGTGAAGTGGCTCGTCGATCGACAGCTCCAACCCGAGGCGCTCGAGCCGACCTCGGAGCCGATGGCCCGTGGCTCGTTCATGCACGACACGCTCGAGCGGGTCCTCCGCGAGCTCGGGGAGCGGGTCACCCCGGCGACGCTTCCGCGGGCGCTCGAGCTCCTCGACGGCATGCTCACCCGGTTGCCCGCCGACCTCGCGCCGGGCAGCCCGCCCGGCGTCCGGGCGGCGGCCCTGCGGATGATCGCCGCCGATCTGCGCCGCTACCTCGAGCACGAGGCGCGTCAGGGGGGCGGCGAGTGGCAACCGGTGCGCTTCGAGCAGCGCTTCGGCTTCGACGACGACGAGGATTCGCTGCCCGCGCTCGAGCTCGGAGCCGCGCCCGACGGCGAGGGCGTGCGCGTCCGCGGGGCCATCGATCGCATCGACGTCGACCCCTCCGGCCGCCGCGCCGTCGTGCGCGACTACAAGAGCGGTTCCGTCCGCCAGGAGTTCCAGGCCGGGCGCTGGGCGCTCGACGGCCGCCTTCAGGTCGCCCTCTACATGCTCGCCGTGCGCGAGCTGCTCGGCCTCGAGCCCGTGGCCGGCCTCTACCAGCCGCTGCGCGGTGGCGAGCTGCGCGCCCGGGGCGTCCATCTGCACGAGGCCGACGTCGGCGATGCCCTGTATCCGAACGACGGCCGCGAGCCCGATGAGCTCGGCGCCCTGCTCGACGAGGCCCGGGCGCGCGCGCTCGTGCTCGCCGCTCGGCTGCGCTCGGGAGCGCTCGAGCCATGTCCGTCGACGTGCTCACGCGACGGCTGTCGCCACCCCGGCATCTGCCGGAGCGCATGAGCGCGCTGCTCGACGAGACGATGGGGAATCCGGGCGACCTCACGCGAAGCTGGACGGGCGAGCAGCGTGCGGCGATCGAGCGGCGCGAGGGCGATCTGCTCCTGGCCGCGGGCGCGGGCAGCGGGAAGACCTCCGTGCTCGTCGAGCGGTTCGTCGCCTCCGTGCGCGAAGACGGAATCGGGGTCGGGGAGATCCTCACGATCACGTTCACCGAGAAGGCGGCGGCCGAGATGCGCGACCGCATCCGCCTGCGTCTGCGCGAGCTCGGCGAGGAAGAGGCGGCGGCCGCGACGGAGGGCGCCTTCATCGCCACCATCCACGGCTTCTGCGCGCGGGTGCTCCGAGCGCACGCGCTGAGCGCGGGGATCGATCCCGCCTTCGCCGTTCTCGACGCGCAGGAGACGCGGAGGCTCGCCGCGGGCGCATTCGCCGCCGCGCTCGAGGAGCTGGCCACGAGCTCGACCGACGCGGTCGATCTCATCGCCGCCTATGACCCGTGGACGTTGCGCGGGGCGATCCTCGGCCTGCACGACGAACTGCGCTCGCGGGGTCAGCTCGAGCCGGCCCTTCCGGAGCTTCCGCCCGCCCCGCCCCTCGCTCCCGCCCTCGACATCTTCCGGGCCGCGGCGGCCGCGGCCGCGGCCGAGCTCGGAGCGATCGCCGAGCCCGGGGTGCGCGTCGTGCAGGCGCTCACACGCCTCGAGCGTGTCACCGAAGTGCTCTCCGGAGCCCCCGGCGCGGATCCATGGCCGGGCCGGCTCTTCGCCCTCGCGCTGCCCAAGGGAAACGGGGCGTTCAGCACCCCGGTGTGCGAGGCCTACACGAAGGCACTCGACCGGCTGCGCGAGGTGTGCGAGCACCGCCGCGCGGTGGGCATACACGCTCTTCTCGACCGGCTTCTCCGCGGCTACGCCCGGCACTACCGCGACAGCAAGCGGGCGCGCTCGGCGCTGGATTTCGCCGATCTCGAGCTCTTGGCGCGTGAGCTGCTGCTCGCCGACGGCGCACTGCGCGAGCGCTACCGGACCCGGTTCAAGCGCATCATGGTCGACGAGCTCCAGGACACCAACGCGGTCCAGCTCGAGCTCATCGCCTCGGTCGCCGCGGGCAACCTCTTCACTGTCGGCGACGCCCAGCAGGCCATCTACGGCTTCCGCCACGCCGATGTCGAGCTGTTCGAGCGGCTCGCCACCGAGCGGCGCGCCACCGGCCGCTACGCCACCTTGCGGGTCAACTTCCGCTCCCGGAGCGAGATCCTCGACGTCCTCAACCACGCTTTCGCCGACGAGCTCGGCGAGCGATTCCACGAGCTCATCGCCGGCCGCGAGGATCCACCCGCCGTCGACCCCCGCGTGGAGCTGCTCCTCGTCGACAAGGGCGCCGATTGGCAGTCCGACGGGCTTGCCTCCCCCTGGCGCCTCGCCGAGGCGCGGGCACTCGCCGCCCGGGTCGGGGAGCTGCTCGAGGGCGGCGACGCGGCGCGGGACATCGTTCTGCTCACTCGGGCGACCACCGATCTGAGGACGTACGAGCGCGCGCTCGAGGAGCGAGGTGTGCCCACCTACCTGATCGGGGGCCGCGGCTACTGGGGGCACCCTCAGGTGATCGACATCGTCGGTTACCTGCGGGCCCTGGCCAATCCCCGCGACGAGGAGTCGCTCTACACCGTGCTCGCCTCGCCGATGGTCGGCGCCTCGCTCGACGCGCTCGTGATCCTGGCCGCCGCGGCGCAGGCGGCGGTGCCGGGGAGTGCCGACGCGAGCCACCCGTGGGCGGTGTTGGAGACCTCCGCGGGCGCGCTTGCGGGTCTGCACGACGCCGATCGCGCCCGTCTGGCCGGCTTCACGAGCTGGTTCGCCGCCGAGCGCGCCGCCGTCGGGCGCACGAGCATCGAAGCCCTGATCGACCGCGGCCTCGCGGTCTCGGGCTACGACCTGGCCATTCTCGGTCTGCCCGGCGGGCGGCGCCGGCTGGCCAACGTGCGCAAGCTCATGCGCCTGGCCCGCGAGCACGAGGCCGCGCACGGGCCGGGGCTTCGCGCCTTCCTCGAACTCATGGCCGACCGTTCCGGCGAGGGGGGAGGCGACCCGCGCGAGAGCGAGGCGCCGGTGGAGGGCGAGGCGCTCGACGCCGTGCGCCTGATGACCATCCACCGCTCAAAGGGCCTCGAGTTCGACACGGTATGCGTGGCCGACCTCGGGCGCACGCGCTGGGTCCCGGCCGACCTCATCCGTCTCGGCCGCGACGGCCGGATCGGGCTGCGGCTGGCCGAGCCTGGCAGCGGGCGGCGCGAGCCCGCCCTCCACTACAGGGCGCTCGGCGACGAGCGGGCCGAGATCGACGACGCCGAGGAGCGCCGGCTCTTCTACGTGGCCATGACCCGGGCCAAGGAGCGGCTCGTGCTCAGCGGGGCGGCTCGGCTGGACAAGCTGGAGAGCTGGCCCGAGGGCAACGGAGGATCGCCGGCGGCGTGGATCGCCCCAGCGGTGGTGGATGACTTCACCGCGCGCGCCGGGGAGGGGAGCGGCGTAACCGAGCGCGGGGTGGCCTTCACCATCGTGCGCGAGGCGCCGGCTCCGGCGGCGGCTTCGTCGGGCACGTCCGCTGCGGCTGCGCCCGCCCCGGTCCCGGCGCTCGCCCCGACCACCGAGGCGCTCGCTCCCGCCGCAGGCCCGTCCCCCGCGACCCTCAGCTATTCCGCGCTGGCTGACTACGACCGGTGCGGTTACCGCTTCTACGTCGAACGCGTGCTTGGCCTACCCCCGGCGCACGGGGCCGCGCCCGCGCCGGCCGGATCGCCGGGCGGCCTCGCGGGGGCCGACCGAGGCGTGCTCGCGCATGCCCTGCTCGAGCAGCTCGACTTTCGCCACCCGCTCGCCTGCCGCCCCGACGCGGTGTTCGCGGCCGCCCGGCGACTCACCGTCCGGGCGCCCAGCGACGTGGAGGCCCGCGAGCTCGCCGGGCTCGTGTCCGCCTTCAGCGAGAGTGAGCTATTCGCGCGCTTGGCCGCCGCGACCCAGGTCCGCCGTGAGCAGCGCTTCAGCTTCCGCCTCGAGGACGACGTGCTCATGACGGGCGCGCTCGACGTCGTGGCCCGCGAGCGCGCGGGCATGCTCGTCGTCGACTACAAGAGCGATCGTCTCCTCGGCTCCGCCCCGGCCGCCGTGGTCGCCGAGGCGTACGCCGGGCAGCGCCTCATCTACGCGCTCGCCGTCCTCCTTTCGGGGGCCGAGCTCGTCGAGGTTGCGCACGTGTTCCTCGAACGGCCGCACGAGCCAGTGCTCGCGGCCTTCGACGCCGCCCAGATCCCCGAGTTGCGTAACGAGCTCACCCGGCGCGCCGCGGGGATCCGCGCGCGCCGCTTCGAGGTCACGGCCGCCCCGTACCGGTCGCTGTGCGCAGGATGCCCGGCCGAGGGCGGCCTGTGCTCATGGCCGCTCACGCTGACGCGGCGCGAGCGGCCCGATCAGCTGTTCTGACCCGGCGTGGGGCGGAAGGCGACGTCGACCTGCTCGGTGTCGTGGCGCTCCTCGACCTTGGCCAGCGCGGTCAGCGTCTTCTCGTCGGCCGGCATCTCGGGCGGCCCGAGCAGGCTCCGCGGCCAGAGCTTGCGGGTGACCACGACGTTGAGCTCGGCGGCGTAGAGGGTGATCTGGGCCCCGAGGTGGAGGAACACGAGCAGGGCGATCACCGTGGCGAAGATGCCGTAGTGCTGTGAGTGCTTGAGCACGTGGCCGATGTAGTAGCCCCCGAGGAGCTGGAGGATCTCCCAGAAGACGGAGGCCGTGATCACCCCGACCCAGAGGCAGCGGTTGGCCACCGTGGCTGCGGTCATGAAGCGAAAGGCGGCCAGGAAGAGGACGAAGTTGACCGCGAGCGAGATGACGATGCCCGCCAGCTTGGCGAGCGGACCGCCGAGGCCGCCGGCGACGGTGCCGCTCACCACCGTTGAGACGATGAACAGGACGCCGAGGGAGCCGAGCAGCCCGAGCCCGCGCAGGCGTGCCTTGAGGAAGTCGGGGCGTTGCTTGAAGGGGACGGCCCAGATGCGGTCGAAGGCCTGTTGGGCGGCGTTGGTCACGCCGAAACCGGCGAGCAGCGAGGTGACGAGTCCGATCACGATGGCGACCGCGCTGCCGCGCAGGCCCTGCACGGAGATGGCGTGACCGACCACGGGAATCTGGTTGGTGATCGACTTGCTGACCGACGCCACGTCGTTGGGGTGGCCCTGGAGGACGTAGCCGAGAATCGTCGTGAAGACGAGCAGGATCGGAAAGATCGAGAAGAAGGCGTAGTAGGCGACGAGGGCGGCCAGGCTCCCGCCCTGGTCGTCGCTGAACTTCTTCACCACGGCCATGGCAATGGCCAGCCACTTATGGCGTTGCTGGTAGCCGTCGAAGGCGCGCACGGGGCGCAGGAAGTCCACGCCCGCCTGCTACCCCGGGGGAAAGCCGCTCATTCCGCGGCAGCTGGTCAGGCAGCGACTCTCACGTGCTCGCCCGAGGCCTGTCCCGGCTCGCGGGTGCGCTCGCGCAGCACCACGGTGGCGCCACCGGCCGGGCTGTAGGTGATGCTCCGCCGGCCGGTCCGCTCGGCGGCGGGCGACGGCGCGAGCACCTCGTGACCGGCGAGCACGGCGCGCAGGACGATCTTCATCTCCTGGAGAGCGAAGCTCGCGCCCAGGCACCGGCGGCGGCCGCCGCCGAAGGGGATCCAGGTGTACGTGCCTGGGGCCTGTCCGAGGAAGCGCTCGGGGCGGAAGGCATTCGGCTCGGGATACAGCTCGGGATCGTGGTGGACGAGGTAGATGCTCGCGAGCAGGAGCACCCCGGCGGGGTAGCGGTGGCCGCCGATCTCGATGTCCTCCTTGGTCAGCCGGGGTTCCGGATTGGGAAGCACCGGCCGCAGGCGCAGGATCTCGTGGATCGTGGCCGTCAGGTACTCCTCGGCGGTCCCGTCGTCGAGCTCTTCGACGAGCCGCGCGCGGGCCGCCGGTGCGCGGGCCAGGCGCTCGAACGCCCAGGCGAGCTGCGAGGCGGTCGTCTCGTGGCCGGCCACGAGCGCGGTCATCAGCTCATCGCGGATCTCCTGCGGAGCCATCGGCGAACCATCCTCGTGACGCGCCTGCAGGAGCATCGTGAGGATGTCGTCGTGGCTTTCGCCGTCGCCGCGCCGGCGTTCCTCGATCTGGGCGAAGATGAGCTCGTTCGTGCGGACCATGAGCTCGTCGAAGCGGCGGAAGCGGCCGAAGCGCCCGGCCACCCGCTGGGCGGCGGGCAGGACCGACAGCGGGCTCTCGCTGAACTCGAGCAGCTCGGTGAGTGTCTTGCGCAGGTCGTCGAGCCGCTGTCCCCGCTCGAGACCGAACACCGCCCGCAAGATGATCTCGAGCGTGAGCCGCTGGAGGCGCGGATGCAGGGCGATCGGCTCGCCGACCGGCCAGGACGCGAGCTCGCTCTCGGCCAGCTCGGTCATGAGGCCGGTGAGACGTTGCATCTTCTCGCCGTGGAAGGCGGGCAGGAGGAGCTTGCGCTGCTCCAGGTGCTCGCTGCCGTCGAGCAGGATGACCGAGTGCCGCCCGAGGATCGGCTCGAGGATCCGCGCGCCCTCGCCGGGATGGATCGCGTCGGGGGAGGCCTGGAAGAGCGCCTTGATCTCGTCCGGGTCGGAGAGGATCACGAACGGGGGCTGGAAGGGGAGCTTGAGCGTCACGCGCGTGCCGTAGCGTGCGCGCAGGCGCTCGAGGTAGGCCGTGGGCCGCTTCCACAGCCCGAGCAGGTTCACCAGCCCCGGCCGGTTCGGCCCGGGTGGTAGGGACGGCAACAGCTTGGGCTGGCTCATCCGACTCCCTCTCGCGGTTCTCAACCTCGGTTATGTCCCGATAGCCACGAGCCGTGTGTGAGATGCCTCACGCTGGTCGGTCACCCGCACGCGTCGGGGTGAGTGGCGTGCAGAACACGACACTCGAGGGCGTTCTTGGCTCGACTGTCACGGGGAGGGCGTTAAACGGCCTGCTGACGGCACTCGACCTCCGCTGGCGGTCGAGTGTCGTGCTTTGGACGGCCATATCGTGGACGTTACGTAGCCCACGACGGAGTGCGGCAGCGGCCAGGATCCCTGCTCCCCGCCCGCGCCGTTATCGCGGCCGAATCGCCACAGTCTCCGCGCTCAGATGATCAGGCGTCGAGCACGCCCTCGAGGCTCAGCAGCGTGCGCTTGCGCTCGAGCCCGCCCGTGTACCCGCCAAGCGCCCCGCCCGAGCGCAGGACGCGGTGGCAGGGGACGATGATCGGCAGCGGATTGGTCCCGAGAGCGTTACCGGCGGCGCGCGAGCCGCGCGGGCTCCCCGCGGCGGCGGCGACGTCGCGGTAACTCGATACCGCGCCGAAGGGCACCCGAGCCGTGGCCTGCAGGACGCGGCGGCCAAAGCCGCGCGTGAGCTGCCAATCGAGTGGCACGTCGAACGCGGTGCGTCCCCCGGCGAAGTACTCATCGAGCTCGCGCCGGGCCGGATCGAGCCGCCGAGGGGCGGCGAGCACGCGCGGCGAGATGCGGTTGGCCAGCTCCGCGAGCGCCGGATCCAAGGCGTCGCCGTCGAGATAGACCACGGTGACGAGCCCATGCTCGGTGGCAGCCACGAGGAGCTGCCCCACGGGCGAGTCGAGCGTCGCGTAGGCGACGTCGAGCAGCCCGGCGTGCGCCGCCGCCGCGCCCACCTCGGGGGGCAGCGCCGGTGAGAGCGCACGTGCGCCGCTGCGCAGCGCATCCTCGAGCCAGTCAGTCATCGCCCCAACTCCTTCCGCAGTCTTTTCAGTCCCTCGTGCACGTTGCGCCGGGCCGCGTCCTCGCTCGTGCCCATAGCGGCCGCGATCTCCTCGTAGCCGGCATCGGCGATGAAGCGCATGGCCACGGCCGCCCGCTGCTTGACCGGCAGAGCGGCGACCTGGCCCCACAGCCCGTCGCGCTCGGCGGGGAGCTCGTCGGCGCCCCCGGCGCCGCGGCTGTCCGCCGTTGCGCCCTCGAACACCTCGGCCACGGCCACGGGGGCGCGGCGGCGGGCGCGGATGTGGTCGATGGCCTTGTTGTGGGCGACCTTCATGACCCACGCCCGCAGGTTCGACGCGTCGCGCAGGCGCGGGTAGGCCCGCAGGGCGGCGATCCAGGTCTCCTGGTAGCAGTCGTCGGCGTCGACGGGGCCGACCGTGGCGACGAGGAAGCGGTGGACGTCGCGGCCATGCGCGTCGAGCAGCGCTTGGAACGGCGGGAGCTGCACATGTCGTTCAACGCCTGGGCGGGGCACCGCGTGAGATCTTCGCGCGCGCCGCGCCCTGGGACGCCCGCGCGCCGCGCCCTGGGACGCTCGCGCGCCGCGCCCTGGGACGCTCGCGCGCCGCGCCCTGGGACGCTCGCGGCCCGACCGGCGCCCGGCTAGGGTGGTGAGCATGGAACAACGCACACTTGGCCGCCAGGGCCTGCAGTCCTCCGCCGAGGGCCTCGGCTGCATGGGAATGTCCGAGTTCTACGGCGCCGGCGACGAGGCGGAGTCGATCGCCACCATCCGCCTGGCCCTCGACCTCGGCGTCACGATGCTCGACACGGCCGACATGTACGGGCTCGGCGCCAATGAGCAGCTCGTCGGCGAGGCCATCGCCGACCGCCGGGACGAAGTCGTGCTGGCGACGAAGTTCGGGCTCGTCCGCGATCGTGAGAACCCCACGGCCCGCGGAATCAACGGCCGGCCCGACTACGTGCACTCGGCCTGCGACGCGTCCCTGCGCCGGCTCGCGGTCGACCACATCGATCTCTACTACCAGCACCGGGTCGATATTGACGTCCCCATCGAGGAGACCGTGGGGGCGATGGCCGAGCTCGTCGACGCCGGCAAGGTGCGCTTTCTCGGGCTTTCCGAGGCCTCGGCGGAGACGATCCGGCGGGCCCACGCGATCCATCCCATCACCGCCCTGCAGAGCGAGTACTCGCTGTGGACGCGCGACATCGAGGAGGAGATCCTGCCCACGCTCCGCGAGCTTGGGATCGGCCTCGTCGCCTATAGCCCGCTCGGACGCGGCTTCCTCACCGGGCAGATCACCACGACCGAGAACCTGGCCGAGAACGACTTCCGGCGCAACAATCCGCGTTTTCAGGGGGACAACCTACGGCGCAACCTCGAGCTCGTCGACCGCGTGCGCCAGCTCGCGGACGAGCACGACTGCACACCCGGCCAGCTCGCCCTGGCGTGGGTGCTCCACCAGGGCAGCGACGTTGTCCCCATCCCGGGGACGAAGCGGCGGGCCTACCTCGAGCAGAACGTCGAGGCGGTGGAGGTCACGCTGGGCGAGGAGGACCTGCGGCGGATCGACGAGGTCGCACCGGTCGGCGCGGCCGCGGGCGCGCGCTATCCCGACATGTCGCGCATCGGCCGATGAGTTCTGCCGATGCGCGCCGTCTAACCGGCATGCAGAGCGAGCAAGAATCCCTCCGTGGCTTGATGCCGCGCCGAACCGGCTATACAAACTAGGTATATGGCGCGCGCAATCTGGTCAGGCGCAATCAGCTTCGGGCTCGTCAACGTCCCCGTGAAGCTCTATACGGCGACCTCGCCGAAGACCGTCCGCTTCCATCAGCTCTCGGCCAAGACCGGGGCGCGGATCAAACAGAAGCGCGTCGACGCGAGCACCGGCGAGGAGGTCGCGTTCGAGGACATCGTCAAGGGTTACGAGATCACGCCCGAGCAGTACGTGATGATCGAGCCCGAGGAGCTCGAGGCGCTCGACCCGAAGGCCACGCGGACCATCGACATCGAGGAGTTCGTCGACCTGGTCGAGATCGACCCGATCTACTACGACCACAATTACTACCTCGCCCCGAGCGCGGGCGGCGCCAAGGCCTACCGGCTCCTGCTCGACGCTATGCGCGAGGCGGGCAAGGTCGGCCTCGGACGCGTCGTGCTGCGCTCCAAGCAGCAGCTCTGCGCCCTGCGTCCGACCGGCGACGTGCTCAGTCTGACCACGATGCTCTTCGGCGACGAGGTGCTCGCGCCGGACCGCCTCGACGAGCTCGACGCCATCGCGGACGCCGAGGCGAGCGAGCGCGAGCTGAAGATGGCCCAGCAGCTCATCTCCTCACTTTCGGCCACCTTCGAGCCGGAGAAGTTCCGCGACGAGTATCGCGACCGGGTGATCGACCTCATCGAGCGCAAGGCCGCGGGTGAGAAGATCGCCGTGCAGCCGCAGGCCGAGGAGCCGGCGGCCGCCCCAGACCTCATGGCCGCGCTGGAGGCCAGCCTGGCCGCCGTGCGCTCCGACGACGAGGAGCCCGACAAGCCGGCCAAGCCGGCCAAGGCCAAGGCCAAGGCCAAGGCCTCGCGCAAGCGCGCGTCCTCGGACGATGGCGCGGGCAAGTCCCGGGCCAAAGCCACGAGCTGACACCGGAATCCGGGTCAATACCCTTCGGACGAGTCGCCCGAGCCTTGGGGATCCGGGGGTCCGCTGGTAGCCTTCGCGATTCTCTCCGCGACGCCGCTTCACCGCCGGATCCCTCTCCTATGCCTTTCCGCTCTGCTCCACCCGGGGCCATCGGCCTCTACGACCCCGCCAACGAGCGCGACGCGTGCGGCGTCGCCCTGGTGGCCAAGCTGTGGGGCGAGGCGAGCCATGCCGTGGTGGAAAAGGGCCTGGCCGCCCTGGAGAACCTCGAGCACCGCGGGGCCGAGGGCGCCGATCCGAACACGGGCGACGGGGCGGGCATCCTCATCCAGATCCCCGACGGCTTCTTCCGGGGCGCCCTGGCCGGAGTCGACCTCCCGCCGCCCGGCCGCTACGGGGTGGGGGTGTGCTTCCTGCCCGGCGACGCCGAACGCCGGGGTGCGCTCGAGCGGCTGATCGAGGACACGGTCGTCGCCGAGGGCCAGCACGTCATCTTCTGGCGCGACGTCCCGGTCGACGACCGTCACGTGGGCGAGACCGCTCGGCTTTCGGCTCCGGTCATCCGGCAGGTGGTCATCGAGGCCGACGGCGACATCCCCGATCAGGACGCCTTCGAGCGAAAGCTCTACGTCATCCGGCGGGTCATCGAGCGCGCGGCGGGTCGCGAGATCACCCTCCCGAGCTTCTCCAGCCGGACGCTCGTCTACAAGGGCATGCTCACCGCCCCCCAGCTCCCGCGCTACTACACCGACCTGCGCGACCCCCGGCTCGCCTCGCGCCTCGCCCTTGTCCACTCGCGCTTCTCGACCAACACCTTCCCGAGCTGGGAGCTCGCCCACCCGTACCGGATGATCGCCCACAACGGCGAGATCAACACGCTGCGCGGAAACGTCAACTGGATGCGGGCACGCGAGTCGCAGCTCGCCTCGGAGCTGTTCGGCGAGGACCTGGAGAAGGTCATCCCGGTCGTGCGCGAGGGCGGTTCGGACTCGGCCATCTTCGACAACGTCCTCGAGCTCCTCGTGCTCGGCGGCCGGTCCATCCCGCACTCGGTGATGATGATGGTCCCCGAGGCCTACCGGACCCGGGGCGACCTCGACCCGGACGTCAAGGGCTTCTACGACTTCCATTCCTGCCTGATGGAGCCGTGGGACGGCCCGGCGGCCGTCGTCTTCACCGACGGGCGCCTGGCCGGCGCCGTGCTCGACCGCAACGGATTGCGCCCCGGTCGCTGGGTCCAGGACACCGAGGGCTACGTCGTGCTCGCCTCCGAGACCGGCGTCATGACGGTCGCCCCCGAGCACATCCAGCGCAAGGGCCGCCTCGCCCCGGGCAAGCTCTTCCTCGTCAACCTCGAGGAGGGGCGGATCGTCGAGGACGAGGAGGTCAAGCGCCGCGTCGCCCGGAGCAAGCCCTACGGCGAGTGGTACGAGCGCTCCGTCGTCCACATCTCCGACCTGCCCGGCCGCGAGCCGCGCACGCCGCGCATCGAGCCTCTGCGCTCCAAGCAGCTCGCCTTCGGCTACTCGCAGGAGGACCTGCGGCTCATCATCGCCCCGATGGCGACGAAGGGCGAGGAGCCCGTGGCCAGCATGGGCAACGACGCCGCCCTCGCCGTCCTCTCCGACCGTCAGCCACCGCTCTTCTCCTATTTCAAGCAGCTCTTCGCCCAGGTGACCAATCCGCCGATCGACCCGATCCGCGAGAGCGTGGTCATGAGCCTGCAGGCGGGCGTCGGCGCCGAGCTCAACCTCCTCTGCGAGGTGCCCGAGCAGGCCCACCAGCTCGTCATGGATCAGCCGATCCTGCGCAACCACGAGCTCGAGAAGCTCCGGCAGGTCTCCCATGACGTCTTCGACGCCGCCACGCTCGACATCACCTGGCCGGTTGAGCTCGGTCCCGAGGGCATGGAGCTGCGCCTCATCGACCTGTGCGGAGAGGCCGGGCGCTACGTCGACAACGGCGCGAACATCCTCATTCTCTCCGATCGCAACCTCGGAGCCGAGCGCGTGGCCATGCCCTCGTTGCTCGCCGTCGCCGCCGTCCATCACCACCTCGTGCGGCGGGGAACGCGCCTGCGCACCGGCCTGGTCATCGAGTCGGGCGAGCCGCGCGACATCCACAGCATGGCCACCCTCATCGGCTACGGTGCCGCCGCGATCAACCCCTACCTGATGTTCGAGTCTCTCGACGAGCTCGCCGACCGCTCGCTCCTGCCGGTCGACCTCGATCGCGAGGAAGCCGAGAAGCGGATCGTCAAGGCGATCGGCAAGGGGCTGATGAAGACGATGTCGAAGATGGGCATCTCGACCGTCCAGTCCTACTGCGGCGCCCAGATCTTCGAGGCGGTCGGGCTCGAGCGCGAGCTCATCGACAAGTTCTTCACCGGCACGGCCTCGCGCATCGGCGGCATCGGCCTCGAGGAATTGGCCAAGGAGGCGCTCGAGCGCCACTTCCGCGCCTATCCCCGTACGGGCCGCGAGATCCTGCCCGTGGGCGGCTTCCTCCAGTGGCGGCGCGACGGCGAGACGCACATCTGGAATCCGGACACGATCGCCAAGCTCCAGCACGCGGTCCGCGGCGCGGGGCAAAACGGCGACAGCCGGCAGACCTACGCCGACTTCGCGGCCATCGCCAATGAGGAGAGCGTGCGCAAGGCCCTGCTCCGTGGGCTCATGGAGCTGCGGCCGGCGGGCGATCCCGTGCCGCTCGAGGAGGTCGAGCCCGCCACCGAGATCGTCAAGCGGTTCACCACGGGCGCGATGAGCCTCGGTTCGCTCAGCCGCGAGGCCCACGAGACGCTGGCCATCGCCATGAACCGTATGGGCGGGCGCTCGAACACGGGTGAGGGCGGGGAGGACCCCGTGCGCTACCGGCCCGACGACAACGGCGACCTGCGCCGGTCGGCCATCAAGCAGGTGGCCTCCGGCCGCTTCGGTGTGACGGTCGACTACCTGGTCAACTCCGACCAGATCCAGATCAAGATGGCCCAGGGCGCCAAGCCGGGCGAGGGCGGACAGCTCCCCGGCCACAAGGTCGACGACTACATCGCCGGGATCCGCCACTCGACCCCGGGCGTTGGCCTGATCTCGCCCCCGCCGCACCACGACATCTACTCGATCGAGGACCTCAAGCAGCTCATCTACGACCTGCGGTGCGCCAATCCGACGGCGTCGATCTCGGTCAAGCTCGTGGCCGAGGTCGGCGTGGGCACGGTGGCCGCCGGCGTGGCCAAGGCAAACGCCGACTACGTGACGATCGCCGGCCAGGACGGGGGCACCGGGGCGTCGCCGCAGTCCTCGGTGCAGGCCGCCGGTATCCCGTGGGAGATCGGCCTGGCCGAGACCCAGCAGACGCTCCTGCTCAACGACCTGCGCTCGCGCATCACGGTCGAGGTCGACGGCGGCATGCGCACCGGCCGCGACGTCGTCGTCGGCGCGCTGCTCGGCGCCGACGCCTTCGGCTTCTCCACCGCCCCGCTCATCGCCATGGGCTGCATCATGATGCGGGTCTGCCACCTCAACACGTGCCCGGTGGGGATCGCCACCCAGGATCCCGAGCTGCGCCGCCGCTTCCAGGGCACGGCCGATCAGGTGGTCAACTACCTCGTGCTCGTGGCCGAGGACGTCCGCGAGATCATGGCCTCGCTCGGTTTGCGCCGCTTCCAGGATATGATCGGCCGCACCGAGCTGCTCGACATGCGCCCCGCCATCGAGCACTGGAAGGCCCGCCGCGTCGACCTCTCGATGGTCCTCGAGCAGCCCGAGCTGCCCGCCGGGACGCCCAGGCACCGGACGCGGCCGCAGGTTCCCGTGCTCGACGACGCTCTGGACTGGGAGCTCCTGCGCAGTTGCGCGCCCGCGCTGGACCACGGCGAGCAGGTCCGGCTCGGGCCTGTGCCCGTCCGCAACGTCAACCGGACGGTCGGCGGCATCCTCTCGGGCGAGATCGCCCGCCGCCGGGGCGCCGGCGGCCTGCCCGAGGGCACGATCGAGATCGCCTTCTCCGGCTCGGCGGGCCAGAGCTTCGCCGCGTGGCTCGCGCCCGGGGCGACGTTCTGCCTGCGCGGGGAGACGAACGACTACACCGGGAAGGGCCTCTCGGGCGGGATCGTCGTCGTGCGCCCGCCGGAGAAGGCGCGCTTCCGTGCCGAGGAGAACATGATCGTCGGCAACACCGTGCTCTACGGGGCCACGTCTGGCCGGGCCTTCTTCCGCGGGCTTGCGGGCGAGCGCTTCGCCGTGCGCAACTCGGGGGCCTACGCGGTCGTCGAGGGCGTCGGGGATCACGGCTGCGAGTACATGACGGGCGGCCGGGTCGTCGTGCTCGGGCGCACCGGGCGGAACTTCGCCGCCGGCATGAGCGGCGGCGTCGCCTACGTCTACGACGTCGACCGCCGCTTCGAGTCCCGGGTCAATGGCGAGCTCGTCGACCTCGAACCGCTCTATGCCGGCGACGACCTCGAGGTCCAGGACCTGATCAAGGAACACGTCGCGCGCACGGGGTCACTCGTCGCCCGCAATCTCCTCGCCTCCTGGGACAAGGGCGCGCGCGAGCGCTTCGTCAAGGTCATGCCGCGGGACTACAAACGCGTGCTGAGCGAGCAGGTCGAGGCCTCAGCGGTCGCCGCGGCGCAACGCACGGTCGCCGCCTAGCTCGCGCCGCTCGAGCTCGAGCGGCGCGCTCATCCCAGCAGGGCGCGGGTGACGCCCTCAATGGTGTCGATCCCGTAGCCCATCGACGGATCGCCATCGGTCATCACGGCGATGGCGAACGTGCGGCCGTGGCCCTCGAGCCGGGCGACCTGGTGCACGAGCTGGCCGAGGCCGGTCGTGCGCCAGCCGCCCTTGAAGAAGACGTTGTAGCTGAAGGGGCGGGCGACGGCGGGGATACCCCAGCTCTCGTAGCCGGCGATCGTCGAGAGCAGGCGCCGGGCGTAGCCGACGAACTCGTGTGGGATGAGCGAGTCCATCTCGAAGAAGAAGCGAGCCTGATCGGCGGCGCTGATCTGCGCGTTGGCCCAGATGCCGACGATCGAGAAGTCGGTCATCCCGGCCGCTCGCGCCACGGAGTACAGCCCCGAGTCCCCCACGATCGACCAGGTCTGGGTCGCGGCCGAGTTGTCGGAGACGTTGATCATCGGATAGAGGAATGAGTTGCTGTACGAGTCGACGCGGTGCTGGCCCATGGCGTCGAGACGGCGCAGGTAGGCCACGAGGAGCATGGCCTTGACCACGCTGGCCGAGACGAACGTCCAGTGGAGGTGCACCCCGGAGAGCCGTCCCTCGCTGTCGATGACGGCGAAGGCCGTTCGCCCGGCGCGTCCGGCGAGGTACGCGCTCGCCGCGGCCACCGAGCGCCCGAAGGGGAATCCGCCGGGCAGCCAGCCCCGGCCGGAGTACCCGCGACCCTTGCACGTGGAGGGCCGCCCGGCGTCGAGCAGCGCCTGATCGTCCGGGGCGTAGAAGCACACCCGCCAGCGGAAGTGTCCGGCCGGCAGGGCCACGAGCACCCGGAGCATCGTCACGTACGGGCTCAGGCGCTTCGTCCGGATCTGGGCGCCGGTCGTCTGTCCGCCCGAGACGAACCGCCAGCGGGCGAGCGCGCCGTTCCAGCGCAGGTCCTTCGGGTGGTAGACGAGGATGGTCACCGCGGCCCGCCCAAGCGAGATGCCACGCACGCGGGTGTCGCTGCGGTCGCTCACCCCGACTTTGACCATGGCCGAGGAAAGCTGCGTGCCCCCGACGGTGGCCACGGCCCGGAACCACGAGGTTCGGTCCGGCTCGGAAATGATGTGGAAGTCGCCCGTGGCATCCGTCGTGGACGTGGTGAGGACGATGGCCGGCTTGCCGTAAGGGTCATCATCCACGGTCACGGGCGTCCCGGCCGGCGCCCCCGGGACCACGCCACTCACCGTGACCGGCTGGTGGCTGCGCAGCTGCGTCGTCGAGACATGAAGCGTGAGCGATGGCGCAGCCGCCGCCGAGGCCGCGGCGGTCCCGGCCCACACCGCGCAGACGGCGAGGATCAGACCGGCGGTCGGCTCCCATCTCACCCGCGTACGCACGGGCGTGGACCTTATGGGATGGGGCGGACGGGCCGGATCCCGCTGCTACTCTCGGCTGCCCCCATGGGTGAGCTCGGCGCATTTCTCAAGATCCACCGGGTCGGCTTCGACAAGCGCGATCCGCGCCAGCGCGTGCGGGACTACCGGCAGTATTTCGACCTCCAGCCGGAGGAGGAGCTGCGCCGCCAGGGCGCTCGCTGCATGGACTGCGCCATCCCCTTCTGCCACGAGGGCTGCCCGCTCGGGAACCTCATCCCCGACTGGAACGACCTCGTCTACCGCGGCAAGTGGCGAGAGGCGATCGATCAGCTCCACTCCACGAACAACTTCCCCGAGTTCACCGGTCGCATCTGCCCTGCCCCGTGCGAATCCGCGTGCGTGCTCGCCATCAACGACGACCCCGTGACGATCGAGCAGATCGAGATGGCGATCGCCGAGCGGGCCTTCGAGGAGGGATGGGTCGTCCCCGAGCCCCCCGACCGGCGGACCGACAAGAAGGTGGCCGTCGTCGGCTCCGGACCCGCCGGGCTGGCGGTCGCCGCCGAGCTCAACCGCTGCGGGCACTCCGTCACCGTGTTCGAACGCGACGAGGGGCCCGGCGGCCTCATGCGCTTCGGCGTGCCCGACGCCAAGCTGGAGAAGCGGATCATCGACCGGCGCGTGAACGTTCTCGAGGAGGAGGGGATCGCATTCCGTTACAACGTCGACGTCGGGCGCGACGTCACGGCGGCAGAGCTGCGCCCCGAGCACGACGCCGTCGTCCTGGCCATCGGCTCGCGGGTCTCGCGCGACCTCGCGGTGCCTGGCCGCGAGCTGACCGGCATCCACTTCGCCATGGACTACCTCTACCAGCGCAACCGGTGGGTGGCGGCGCAGGAGGGGCGCCCGTCGCGGGCGCCGGAGCCGGGGAGCGAGATCTCGGCCGCGGGCAAGCGGGTCATCGTCATCGGTGGTGGCGACACCGGAATGGACTGCATCTCCAACTCGCATCGCGAGGGCGCACGCAGCGTGATCGTGCTCGACGTCTACGCCGAGCTCGCCCCTGACGGTCGCGACGCCCAGCACCCCTGGCCGCTCCCGCCCAAGCGGACGCTGAACACCTACGCGCTCGAGGAGGGCGGCAAGCGCCGGTGGGGCACCGAGGTGACCGGCTTCGGTGGCCGGGACGGCGCGGTCAGCCACGTCTACGCCCGGCAGGTCACCGGCACCTCCTCGCGCGACCTGACGCCCGTGCCGGGGAGTGAATTCGTGCTCGAGACCGATCTCGTGCTCATCGCCATCGGCTTCGAGCATCCCGAGCACGACGGCGTCGTCGGGCAGTTCGCCCTCGACCTCGACATGCGAGGCAACATCCGGACCGAGCAGACGTACCGGACCTCTGTGGAGTACGTCTATGCCTGTGGCGACGCCCGCATCGGGCAGTCGCTCGTCGTCACGGCGATCGCCGAAGGACGGAAGTGCGCGCGGATCGTCAACCGCGATCTCGGGGGCAGCCCGATGGATGCCGACCGCGAGATGCTCGCCGTCGGAGCCTGGAGCGGAGAGGCCGATCGGACGTTGCGCCACGAGGCCGAAGCGGCCGGAACCGTGCGTCCGTGGGAGGAGTTCTTCAGCGGCCCAGGTACGAGATCGAACTGACGTCCGCCAAATCCTCGGATTTCTCGACGCGGCCAGACCGCCCGTGCTACGCTCGCGCGAGAGGGCGCAGGTACGCGTTGATCCGAACCGTACTGCAGAGTGTTTAGCTAACGCTTGGGACGGGGAAACTCGCCCCTGTCGGTCAGGGAACTGCGCCCCCACTTCCCTGACTCTCCGGGGGGTCCAGATGGATCTGGGCCTCCCGGTCCTTGTTAAGAGGTGTTCGCCGAGCCGATTCGCGCGTCGTTCGGTTCTGAGATGACCTCTCAGCCCGATAATCGGCTGCTCGCGAAGGGCCTTGAGGCTGATTCAGCGGCCGCGCGGAGGCTTGCGCGGGGGCCTGCGCGAGCCGGTCCGCCTGCCGCGTGTGCGACCGTGTGTCCATGACCGTCGGGCGTGTCCAGAGGACCCCGATCACCCTCGTGCACCATCACGAGTCGATCGGTTCGACGGTCACGCGCTTCATCGATCACGCCGGCACCTTCTTCTCCCAGCTCGCCGACCTGAGCTGGGCCTCTCTGTTGCTCGGGCTCGCCCTCTACGCCGGCTACCTCCTCCTGCGCTCCCGGGCTCTCTTTCACGCGCTGCGCGCGGCCTATCCGGGCGAGCGCATCCGCTGGCGCGATGTCTGGGGGGCGTACATGGTCGGCTATGCGATCAACAACGTCTTCCCCCTCGGCGGCGGCAACCTGGCGCAGCTCTACCTCACCCGGATGGCGATCCCGCCGAGCAGCTATCCGGCCGTCGTCTCGGGGCTGTGGACCGGGGTCATCTTCGACTGGTTCATGGGCGTGCTCGTCATGTGCTTCGCCTTCACCCAGGGCGTGTTTCCCAAGCCCCCGGACTTCTCCAAGCTCCCCGCCTTCGACATCAGCTTCTTCGCCGGGCACATGCGCTTCACGCTCTTCCTGCTCACCGTGCTCGCCGTCGCCTTCCTCGTCGGTTTCGCCCTGCTCTCCGCGCGCGTGGCGGCGTTCTGGGCGCGCGTGCGCCAGGGCCTCACGATCCTGCGCGACCAGACGCGCTGGCGCCGCGAGATGGCCACCTGGCAGTTCGCGAGCTGGATCCTTCGCTTCGCCTCCTACTGGGCGCTGCTCGACGCCTTCCACATTGGTGGTTCGGTGCGCGCCGCCCTGCTCGTGCTCGCCGTCCAGGTCATCGCCTCGGTCTTTCCCTTCACCCCGGGCGGGGCAGGCGTCCAGCAGGCCTTCCTGCTGACGATCTTCGCCCACTCGAAGTACGTCGCGGCCTTCTCGGTGGGACAGCAGATCGCGACCGCGATCCTCACCTCAGCGCTCGGCTTCGGCGCGCTCGTCCTCATCTTCCGTTTCCGGAGTTTCCGTGAGGTCGTGGCCCGGGGGCGTGAGCACCGGCGGGCCGAGGGCGCCTCCGAGCCCGCGCCCTCACCCGCGCGCGTGCGAGTATGAGGAGCGGACGATGCCGACGTTCTGCCGCCACAACCGCTTGATCCAGAACTGCCCGATCTGCTCCCGCGAGCAGCACGTGGATCTGCGGCCCGTGGTCAGCTCGAGCGCGCCGCGCAGCACCCAGTCACGACCCGAATCCCCCTCGCGCGCCGGACGCCGGCCGGCCGCGGCCCGCTCGACCGCCCCCGGCGGGCTGCGGGTGCGCCGGCTGGCCCGCGGCGAGGACGATGGTTTCCACTCGCCGCTCGTCCCCGGGCTGAAGTCGAGCCTCGACGCCGAGCGGCTCGCCGAGGAGCTCGCCTTCGCCGTCACGCGGCTGCACCGGCTCCGGGACGATCCTCCCGGGCTCTACGGCGAGGTCGCCATGGGGCGCGACATCGAGGAGCGGACGTGGCTGGCCTTCCTCATCGCCTACGCCGGGCCGCTCGATGGCGAGGACCCCTTCGCCGCCATCCGCGCGGCCCGGACGACCTGGGCAAGCGGCGAGGATCCCGATTCCGGCGCGCTGGAACCCGGCCCACGCGGCGCCCACGACGCCGCCCGCGGCACGCGCACGCTCATCGCCTATCGCGCCTGGGCGGCGCGGGCGGGCGGGCAGGCCGCAGCCTTCACCGGGGACGAGGGGTGGACGCCGGAGCGGCGCTTCGCCCGCGCCTTCGAGCGGCTCGCCCTGCCCGGCTTTCACCGGGACGCCCGCTTCGACCTCCTCATCACCCTCGGGCGCCTCGGTGTCTACGAGCTGACGGCCGGCTCGCTCGCGCTCGGAGGCGATAACAGCGTTACCGTCGGGGCCAAGCGCGCGCTCGGGATCGGCGACCCGCTGCTGCTCGACCGGCGAGCCGCCGACCTGGCCTCGGCGAGCGCCATCCCGCTCGAGGCGCTCGACCTGGGCCTCTTCAACTGGGAGCGCGGCGAGCGGACGCGGGGTGGGCTGCCGCCCGATTCCGCGCCCGAGGGCGAGGCGCTCGAGCGGACGCGATCCGCGCTCGGTCTCTGAGAGACGCCACCGGGCAGGGCCCCCCGGAGCTCGGCGATTACGTCCGAGGCACCACCTACCTTCTGCGGCGTTCGCATTACGAGCTCCGGAGCTGCAATGCCACTCTGCTTCATCGAACCGCAGAACGCCATCCGTGTGATCGCCGATTCCGTCGGGCGTGAGGCGCGCCGCCAGATCCTGGGCGAGGTCGTCCGCGCGTGGGTGGACGAGATCCCGGACTCCGAGCTCGACTCCCACTACGCCAAGGCCGTGGCGGACCTCGACGAGCACGATCTGTCGATGCTGGCCGCCTGGCACGCTTCGCTCGAGGTGGGCCATCCGGTCCCGAACAAGGAGTTCCTCGTCAACGTGTTCGCCTCGCTGGGCGAGAACCGGCGCGAGGCGCTGAAGATCGCGGCGAGCTTCCGTGGCGAGGAGGCGTTCGAGGCCGGCGTCGGGGAAGAGCAGGCATTCGACACCGTCCTGCCGTGGCTCTCACAGGCTCGCTGCGTGCAGCTCGCGCAGGAGTGCCTCGAGCTCTACTGCTGGGACCGCTTAGGCGTCGAGAACTAGCGCCGCCTCTACCTCCGCGATGGCCTGATCCGTCGTGCGGAACCGCACGGCCGTCATACCGAGCTCGCGGGCCGCGGCGCAGTTGATCTCGACGTCGTCGAGGAGCAACGCCGCCGCCGCATCCACTCCCAGCCGCTCGAGCGTGATCTCGTAGATGCGCCGGTCGGGCTTGCGGACACCAACCCAGGCGGAGTCGACGACCTCGTGGAAGATCGCCTCGACTGGGAGCTTGGCCCGCCACCCGGCCGCCCACTCCCGCACGTTGTTCGTGCAGATCGCCATCCGGTAGCCTCGCTCGCGGAGCTCTCGCATGTAGTCGATCAGCGTCTCGTTGGGGTCGAGCAGCTCGAGATACGTGCGACCGAACCCGCTCATGTCGACCTTGCGCCCGAGCTGGTCGGTCAGCTCGCGCGACATGGTGTCGAGAAACCCCGCTTCGGTCATGCGCCCGGTCTCGAGCTCGAAGAGCGGATGGACGCCCCCGCGTTGGGTGATCGCCGCCATCGAGGTACCCAGCGCCTCGAGCGGGATGCCGGAGTCGGCCTGAAAGGCCTTGAAGGCGTCGATCAGGGGCGAGGTCAGCACTCCGCCGAAGTCGCACACGATCGCGGTGATCGGAGGCACGCCGGTCGCGTCACGCTCAGGCGGGGCGGGCGAGCAGGTAGACGCCGCTGCCGTCCTGGCCGCGGCTGTGACAGCGCAGCAGCTCGGCCCTCAGCTCCCAGCCCGCGCCCGTGGCCCGGGCCTCGCGCTCGGTCGCCTCGCCGGCCATGCGCCGGGGGGGCTGCTCGGGATCCTCCGTCCACAGCTCGAGATTGACCCGCGCGGGCCGCCCCGCGGCGTCGTAGGTCGTCGAGAGGCGTGGGTCGGTGATCGCCGGCGGTTCCTCGGGCTCGATCACCGCGGCCGCGACGACGTCCTGCTCGTGGCCCTTCGATTTGCGGGGACGCAGCGCGATGAGTGAGATCGCCTCGCCGCCATCGAACCATCCCGACACCTCGCGGATCGAGTCGTAGCCCGACAGCTTGCCGACACTCGCGTGTCCGCTGCGCCGCCCGCCCCCCTCCACCTCGAGGGCGCGGCTCGCCACGGTGGCGGTGCCGGCGACGGTGGCCAGCTGCGTGTAGCCCGAGGGCTCGGTCGCCGTCGCCAGGGCTACGGGGTCGCCACCGGGCGCGACGGACAGCTCGGCGTTCTGCGCATGGACCTGCCAGGTGTCCTGGTCATGGTCGAGCTCGGCGACGAGACCGGCCACCTCAGAGCCGGCCGCGAGCACGAGCAGGCCGGGACCGGCGAGCTGCGGGAACCAGCCGATGCCCCACAGCTCCTGCTCGGGCATGGCGAAGGCGAACGTGAGCAGGGTCGGCGGGGGGGAGGCGGCCATCGGCCGCCGACAATCTAGCGATCAGGCGAAGGCGGGTGAGGGGCCCTCGAGCCGCACGCCGGGGAGCCGGTGCAGGCCGACGCCCTCGATCAGCGCACGCACCTGCGGCTGCGGCCGGCAGATGAGGAGCGCGCGGCCGCGGACACGCAGCCGGCGGGCCAGCATCGCCAGGTCGAGCATCAGAGAGGGGTCGGCGAAGACCAGCTCTGACAGGTCGACGATGACATCGGTCTGTGCCCTGATCGCACGCGCCAAAGCGCGTCGTCTGAAGCCCTGCGTCGACCGGTCCTCATCTCCACAACAGAACAACGTCGCGCGATGTTCGTTGAACTCGACGATTCGTGAAACCTACCCAATTCGCACATGTGTGCGCAAGCAATTCGGGTGGGTTTTCTATCCTGAGGAGATATGGCAACTGTCGACGACGTGACCGACGCCCTGCGCGACGTGATCGACCCCGAGCTCGGGCTCGATTTCGTCGAGCTCGGGCTCATCTATGACATAGAGGTTGAAGGCCCCACTGTGCGCGTGACGTACACCCTGACGAGCCCGGGGTGCCCGATCGGGCCCCAGGTCTCCGAGCAGATCGAGGAGTTCGTCGGCGAGCTCGACGGCGTGGACGAGGTCCAGCCGACGATGACGTTCTCGCCGCCGTGGACGCCCGAGCGCATGAGCGAGGACGCGAAGTTCGCGCTCGGCTTCTGAGTCGCTGACTCAGTTTTCGGAGGCTTTGCTCGACGCGCGCCGGCTCCGGCGGGCGCGCTTGGCGCGCATGTCCGTCGCCGGCCCATGGGCCGGACGGGCCGCGGCGGCGGCGAGGATCGAAGCCTGGCCGCCGTTCGGAGCGCCTGGCGCTGCGCTCGCCGGCGTGCCCGCGGGGCTCGCTGCGCGCGTCGGCGTGGCCGCAGGGCTCGCTGCGCTCGTCGGCTTCCGCGCGGCCGACCGGCGCCGGGCCCCAGCCGGGTGCCGCCCGCTCGTTGCCCGAGCCGCGGCGAGCAGCTCCTGCTGGGCGTCGCCGAGGCCCGCGACCACGAGGTCGATGTCGGCCATCGCGTCGTAGTCGCCGAGGAGGCCGTAGTCGAGCGCGCCGTCGTAGGACATGATGGCGATCGCCAGGGCGTGGTTGTCGGGCAGGAAGGCGAGGGGGAAGAGGTCCTCGAGCCGGCGGCCGAGCGCGTAGAGAGGGAGCTGGGGTCCCGGCACGTTGGTGACGATGAGGTTGAACAGCCTCGTGGAGAAGTTCAGCCGCGATGCCTGGGCGAGCACGGTCGGCGGCGCGAGGTTGTTGACCTGGGCCAGCGTGGCCGCCCCGACCGCCTGCTTTGACTCCTTCAGGCCGTTCATCGCCGCCCGCACGAAGTCCAGGCGCGCCACCGGGTCCTCGATGTACACCGGCAGCGGGCCGCGCATGACCGCGAGCTGGTTGCCCAGGGTGCCGCGCTGCTCCTGCGTACGGACCGACACCGGCACGAGGGCGCGCATCTCCAGGCCCTCGGTGCGCACGCCGCGGGAGCGCAGCCACGTGGCCAGCGCCCCGGAGACGACGGTCAGGACGACGTCGTTGACCGTGCCGCCGAGCGCGTCCTTGATCTCCTTGTAGTCGGCGAGCCGCTGACGCGAGACGGCGAACCGGCGGTGGGGGCCGATCTCCACGTTGAGCGGGGTCTGGGGGGCCGGGTTGAGGCCGGCCCAGACGATCTCCCCGATGCCCTCGAGCGCTTCGCGCGCGAGCGCGAGCGAGGTGGCCGGCCGGGTGGCTGCCTCGAGCGTCCGGTTGAGGATGCCCGCCGTCGTGCGGAGCATGCCGCGCGCGCCGGCCACGAGCAGATCGGCCGAGGACGGCTCGGGCCGCGGCTGCCAGGGCTCGAGGTCGGCGGGCGGCGGGGCCGGATGGCGCTCCAGGTCGAAGAGCACCGTGGCGATGTCCAGGCCGGAGATGCCGTCGACGAGGGAGTGATGGGTCTTGAAGATGAGGGCGAAGCGGTCATCTTCGAGTCCCTCGACGAGCCAGTTCTCCCACAGCGGGCGGTCGCGGTCGAGCTGCTGGGAGGCGATGCGGCCGGCCAGGCGGAAGAGCTGCTCCTCGCCTCCGGGAGCGGGCAGCGCCGAGTGACGGACGTGGTACTCGAGATTGAAGCTCGGATCGTCGATCCACAGCGGCCGCCCGCTCTCCAGCGGCGGCACCGCGAGCTTCTGGCGGTAGCGCGGGACCAGGTGCAAGCGACTGCGGACGTGGTCCAGGTAATCGGCGAAGTCCGGAGGCGGTCCTTCGAAGATCAGCACCCCGCCGATGTGCATGTGCGAGCTGCGGCCCTCCTGGTGCAGGAACGACGCGTCCGTGGAGGTCAGGCGGTCCAGGTGCTGCTGAGGCATGTGCTGTGTCCGATCGGGAACGAGAGAAGCTCGAAGACTAGCCCGGTGTTGGGGCCAGGCAAAGGGACATGCCGTGAACGCTGCCTACACTTAGCCGGCGATGGCCCTGCCCCTGGAAAAACTGCTCCTCGCCGCTCCTCGTGGGTACTGCGCCGGCGTGGATCGCGCGGTCCAGACCGTCGAGCGAGCGCTCGAGCTCTACGGCGCACCCGTCTACGTGCGCAAGGAGATCGTCCACAACAAGCACGTGGTCGAGCAGCTCCGCGCTCGCGGCGCCGTGTTCGTCGACTCCGAGACCGAGGTTCCCGAGGGGGCCACCGTCGTCTTCTCTGCCCACGGCGTCGCCCCGAGCGTGCACGCCAACGCGCAGAGCCGCCGTCTGGAGACGATCGACGCCACCTGCCCGCTCGTCACTAAGGTCCACGTCGAGGCGAAGAAGTTCGCCGCCGAGGGCTACACGATCGTCCTCATCGGGCATGCCGGCCACGAGGAGGTCGAGGGCACCATGGGCGAGGCGCCCGACCACATCGTGCTCATCGAGAACGAGGCCGACGTCGACTGCCTCGAGGTCGCCGACCCGGACAAGGTCGCCTACATCTCTCAGACGACGCTTTCCGTCGAGGAGACCCGTTCGATCATCGCCCGCCTGCGCGAGCGGTTCCCGGCCATCATCGGCCCTCGCACCGACGACATCTGTTACGCCACGACCAACCGCCAGGCCGCGGTCAAGCAGCTCGCGCGCGAGTGCGACCTCGTCCTCGTCATCGGCTCGCGCAACTCGTCGAACTCCAACCGCCTCGTCGAGGTCGCCCGCGAGCACGGGTCCGAATCGCACCTCATCGACACCGAGGGCCAGGTCCGTGAGGAGTGGCTCCAGGACAAGCGCGTGGTTGGCATCACGTCCGGCGCGAGCGCTCCCGAGGAGCTCGTCCAGCGGCTCGTCGCCTTCTTCCAGGAGCGCGCTGACGTGGACGTCCAGGAGCTCGAGGTCGTCCAGGAGGACGTCCGCTTCATGCTGCCCAAGGCGATCCGCCGGGCGATGGCATCGAGCACGGGCCGCTAGTCAGGCAGCCTGCGCTGGGCACGCTGGTCATCTCCGACCTGCACCTCGGCTCGCGCGGCGACCCCGATGTGCTCCGCCGGCACGCGGCTGCGCGAGACGCGCTCACCGGCGAGCTCGCCCGCGCCGAGCGCCTGGTGCTCCTCGGCGACGTGCTCGAGTTGCGCCACGGTCCCATCCACGAGGCGCTCGCGGCGGCCGAGCCGGTGCTGCGGTCGATCGCAGCGGTGCTCGGCGACACCGGCGAGGTGGTGATCGTGCCCGGCAACCACGACCATCAGCTGCTCGCGCCGTGGCTCGCGCGGCGCGCCGTCGCGCACGCTGGACCGCCAATCGGACTGTCGTCTGAGGTGGACTGGCGGGAAGGCGAGGCGCTCGCGGTCCTGGCGCAGTCGCTTGCCCCGGCGCGCCTGCGGGTGGCCTATCCCGGCGTGTGGATACGCCCCGACCTGTATGCCTTCCACGGCCACTACGGAGATCGCCACACGACAGTGCCGATGTTCGAGCGCCTCGGCGCCGGCGCGATGGCCCGCATGGTCAGCGAGCCAGGGGGCGGACCCGCCAGCGCCGAGGACTACGAGGCGGTGCTCGGGCCGATGTACGCATGGATCCACGGTGTCGCCCAACGCCGGGGCTCCGGGATGGGACGGAGCTCTCACGGGCCCTCCTCGCGTGCCTGGCGAGCGCTCAACGGGGCCGGCCGCCGCCGCGGGCTGCGGGCGCGCGTGCGCCGCGAGACCTTCCGGGTCGGGTTTCCGGCCGCCGTCGGCGCCCTCAACCGGGCCGGGCTCGGGCCCCTGCGCGCAGACATCTCCACGGCCGAGCTGCGCCGCGCCGGCCTGCGGGGAGTCGAGGAGGCGATCTTCCGGCTCGGGGTGGCCGCGCCGTACGTCGTCTTCGGCCACACGCACCGGGCGGGTCCATTCCCGGGGGACGACGCCGGCGAGTGGATGACCGCGGCAGGCGGCCGGCTCATCAACACGGGCAGCTGGGTGCACGAGCCGGCCTACCTCGGCCGCCGGCCGGCGGAGAGCCCCTACCGGGCGGGGTTCGCCGTGCGCGTGCCCGCAGAGTCCGGCGAGCCGGAGCTCGTGAACCTGCTCGACCGGATCAGCGCGCCAGCCCCGGCGTGAAGCAGACCGCGTAGCACGTCACGCCGGGGTCGAGCACGAGCTCGAGCTCTCCCGCCGTGCTCCGCTCGTGGGCGAGGAGCTCGTAGGCGCCCGGATGGTCGACCGGGATCGCGTGGCCGTTGGCGGTGACGGTGCCGTGGCCGTCGAGGACCGCCCACACCCCGCCGGCCTCGTAGGGGCCGGAGTAGGGACCGGGGACGTCGTCGCTCTGCACTGCGAGCTCGGCACCGGGGGCGTCCTCCGGCCGGAGCGGGGGGACGGTCGGCGCCTCGAGGCCGAGGAGCTCCTGGATGGCTTGCTCGGTCTCTTCGTAGCCGCCTTCGCCGTAGTGATAGTCGAAGAGGTAGCCGTCCTGGGTGAAGAGGTAGCGCGCGGGCCAGCCGAGGTTGTCGTAGAGCTGCCACACCTCGGCCTCGGAGTCGATGCCGACCGCGTAGGGGATGCCGAGCCGCTGCACGGCGGAGCGCACGGCGTCGGGGGTGCGCGAGGGCTCGAACCCGGGTGTGTGGATGCCGATGACGCGCAGCCCGGCTTCCTCGTAGCGCTCGTTCCAGGCCTTGAGGTACGGGAGCGTCCGCATCGAGTTGGGCCGGCAGAAGTCCCAGAACTCGATGAGGACCGGCCGGCCCCGCTGCTGATCCATGCGCAGCATGGCGACACCCACCCACTCGAGCTTGGCCGGGAAGGGCGGGGCGGCGATGTGGTCGACGGGCGCGCGCACCGGTCGGCGATCCTAGACGGCGCGGCCCGGGCCGCGACGCCTCAGGCTTCGATGAGGCCGCGCCGGATCGCGTAGCGCACGAGCTCGACGCGGTCACGCATCCCGAGCTTGCGCAGCACGTTGGCCCGGTGGGACTCGATCGTCTTCTCCGACAGGTGGAGCATCTCGGCGATCTGCACGTTCGTGTAGGCCTCGGCGATGAGCTTGACCACCTCCTCCTCGCGTGGCGTCAGGGGGACGGCAGGCCCGCGGGCGCCGTCGGCCATCCACTGGCGGATGATCGAGCGCTGCGCGGCGTTGGTGAGAAAGGCATCGCCCCGAATGACCGCGTGGACGGCGCCGACCAGGTCCTGGTCGGCTTCGCGCTTGAGGACGTAGCCCGAGGCGCCGGCCTTCAGCGCCTCGAACACGTAGTGCTCGTCGTCGTGCATCGAGAGAATGAGCACGCGGGCGTTGGGCAGCTGCGCGCGGATCTCGCGGGCCGCCTGCAATCCGGTCAGCCGCGGCATCCCCACGTCGAGGATGCACAGGTCGGGCCGTGTCTGGAGCGCGAGCTCGACCGCCTCGATGCCGTCCTGGGCCTCCGCGACGACCTCCATTCCCGGCTGGCGGTCGAGCAGGAGCTTGATTCCGGCGCGCACGATGCCGTGGTCGTCGGCGATGAGGATCCTCATGGCAGCCTCAGCTCCACCCGCGTGCCCGCGCCGGGCACCGAATCGACGTTCAGCTCGCCGCCGACGAGGAGCGCGCGCTCGCGCATGCCGGTGAGGCCGAGGCCGCCGTCGCGCCCGGAGATGAAGCCGGCGCCGTCGTCGGTGATGGCGAGCACCGTCCCATGGGCGAAGGCGAGCACGATCTCGACGTTCGTCGCACCCGAGTGCTGGGCGATGTTCGAGAGGCTCTCCTGCGTCACGCGATAGAGGACGAGCTGCTGCTCGGGGGTCAGCTCGCGCACGGTGCCGGTCACCTCGAAGTGCACGACGAGGCCCGAGCCCTCTCCGAAGTGGCGGACCTGGCTGTCGAGCGCGGGGACGAGCCCGTGATCGTCGAGCACGGCGGGGAGCAGCTGGCGGGCGATGGTGAGGAGCTCCTGCATGGCCTGCCCGGAGAGGCGCTTGGTCTCGACGAGCTCGGCCCGGAGCTCCGAAGGCGCCTGCTCGATCGAGGCCTGGAGGCGGAGCGAGACTGCGGTCAGCGCCTGGTTGACCTCGTCGTGGAGATCCTGCGCGATCCGGCGGCGCTCGCGCTCCTGGGCGCGGATGGCGGCTCGGCCGGCCTGACGTCGCTCGGCCTCGAGGCGGGCGATCATGCGTCGGAAGGCGGCCTCGAGCCGCTTGACCTCGGCACTGTCGAGCGCGCGCCGCGGCACCGCCACCTGGTTGGGCGCGGCGAGGTCGATCTCCTCCATGGCGGAGATGAGCTCGTCGAGAGGGTTGAAGCGGCGGCGCAGGAGCAGCCAGTTGCCGAGCAGCGTGGCGATCATCGCGAGACCGAAGACGACCGCCTCGCGGCCCCGCGGGATGCTGTCCACGTGAACGTCGACCACCAGCGTGGCCACGAGCACGGTGGCCGCCACGAGGAGGAGATTGACGGCCAGGACCTGGGCGAGGAGTGAGCGAGAAGTCAACGCGGGCGAAATGAGCTGCGAAGGGAAGATGGGGTCTTCCCCCGATATCGGCTCGCGGGCCCCCGGCCGATACCCCTGATGGGCCGCCGTCCACAAGATTTCAACCAGGGTCATTCGATTGGGTCTCGATTCCGCGGGGCGCCTCCATCCCGGGGGCGCCCCGCCCCCTTGGTCGCCCGCCGCGCTGCGCTGCGAACGATCGAGCGCCGCCCGCTTTCGGCGGAACGACGCTCATTACCTCCGGTGCGGGCCGCCGCTTCGGCGGAAAGGGATCAGGGCAGCGCGAGCAGGCCGGGCTCGCCCGGCTGCCAGTTCGCCGGGCAGCGGCCCTCGCTGACCAGGGCCTGGAAGACGCGGACGATCTCCTCGACATTGCGCCCGGTGTCGAGATCGTGGACCACCTCGTAGCGCACCGTGCCCGCGGGGTCGACGATGAACAGGGCGCGCTGGGCGATCCCCTGGTCCTCGAGGAGCACGCCGTAGTCGCGGCTCACCTGCTGGGCCATGTCGCTGGCCAGGGGGAAGTTGAGTCTGCCGAGCGCGAATTCGATCCATGCCTGATGGCAGTACACGGAGTCGGTGCTGACGGCGAGGATCTCGGCGCCAAGGTCTTCGAGGTCGGGTGCAACCCGGCTGAAGGCGAGGATCTCGCTCGGGCAGACGAAGGAGAAGTCGGCCGAGTAGAAGACGAGGATGAGCCACCGGCCGGCGTAGTCGACGAGCGAGACCGGCTCGTCGAGGCGGGTCAGGTTCCTCGTGCTGGGAAGATGTTCGAAGCCCGGAGCGGGCTTTCCGACGAACGACATATCACTTGTCTTCGGCCGGCGGGTGCGCGGCTTGAGCCAGGCGGCAGCCACCCTTCGTGCGAGCCTGGTACTCGGGCTATACTTCATGAAGTATTGAATCCATACTGCCTTTGAGGAGTTTCCTGATGAGCCCGTCAGGTGCGGAGGTCCTCCGCCAGATCAAGACCCGGATCGACGAAACCGATCCCTCCGAGGTGCGCGAGCAGCTCTCGAATGGTGTCGTCCTCATCGACGTCCGTGAGCCCGAGGAGTGGGCCGCCGGTCACATCCCCGGCGCCACTCACGTCCCGAAGAGCTATCTCGAGTCGCGCATCGAGGGCGCCGTGCCCGATCGCGCCTCGCACGTGGTGCTCTACTGCGCCTCGGGCAACCGGTCGGCCTGGGCGGCGCGCACGTTGCTCGATGACCTGGGCTACGAGCACGTCGAGTCGATGACCGGCGGGTTCACGCTGTGGAAGGACCGCGGCTACGAGGTCGAGGTTCCGCGCTCGCTGACGGCCGAGCAGCGGGAGCGCTACTCCCGCCACCTGCTCCTCCCCGAGGTCGGCCCCGACGGCCAGCAGAAGCTGCTCGACGCCAAGGTCCTCCTTCTTGGCGCCGGCGGGCTCGGCTCTCCCGCTGCCCTCTATCTGGCCGCCGCGGGCCTGGGCACGCTCGGCATCGTCGACAACGACGAGGTCGACCTCTCGAACCTCCAGCGCCAGGTCATTCATTCCAGCGATCGCATCGGCGTCCCCAAGGTCGATTCGGCCGAACAGACGATCACCGCGCTCAACCCCGACGTGAAGGTCAAGAAGTACCCGGTGCGGCTCGGGGCCGAGAACATCATGGACATCCTCCCGGGCTACGACATCGTCGTTGACGGGCTCGACAACTTCCCCACCCGTTATCTGCTCAACGACGCCTCGGTGCGCCTCGGCATTCCCGTCGTCTCCGCCGCCATCCTCGGCTTCGAGGGTCA
This sequence comes from uncultured Solirubrobacterales bacterium, assembly GCA_963795525.1. Taxonomy (GTDB): domain Bacteria; phylum Actinomycetota; class Thermoleophilia; order Solirubrobacterales; family Solirubrobacteraceae; genus Palsa-465. The sequence goes on along the minus strand of CAWCIA010000002.1, from coordinate 423,444 downwards.
GCTGTCGGTGTTCAAGCCTTACGACGGACCGTGCTACCGCTGCCTGTTCCCGGTGCCGCCGCCGGCCGAGCTCGCACCCTCCTGCGGCGCGAACGGAGTGCTCGGCGTGCTCCCCGGGACGATGGGCCTCCTCCAGGCCACCGAGGTCATCAAGCTCGTGCTCGGCGAAGGCGATCCGCTCGTCGGCCGCCTGCTCATGTACGACGCTCTCGCCGCCACGACGACGGAGGTCAAGGTACGGCGCGATCCCCACTGTCCGATCTGCTCGCGGCACCCCGAGGAGATCGCCGACGAGGAGATGGGCGTGTTCCCGGACTACGAAGCGTTCTGCGCGGGCGCCCACTAGTCTGTCGCCGCCTATGGCCACGATCCGTATTCCTCCCGTGCTCCGCCCCGCTGTCGGCGGGGAGAAGGAGTTGACCGCTGACGGCGCCTCGGTGGGCGAGATCCTCCAGCGGGTGGCCGACGACCACCCGGATACGCAGTCGCAACTCTTCGCCGCCGACGGCGGGCTGAACCGCTACGTCAACGTCTATCTCAACGACGAGGACGTGCGAGTGCTGGACGGTCTCGAGACGCCGGTCGGCGCTGCCGACACGCTGGTCATCCTGCCCGCCATGGCGGGCGGCATGCGTTAAGGCGCCGCGCGACTGATCCGGATCGTCCGGGCCGTCGCGGCCGTGCGCCTCGGTGTCCACGGCGTTGGTTTAGGGCTCGTGTCGGCGTTGGATTGCGGTGGGGAATTGGCGTTTGCGTAGTGTTTGGTGGGCTTGGCGTGCGGCGTTGGCGATGGTGGAGGATCCGCGTTGGGAGGCGCGGGCGTAGGCGCCGAGGGCTGCTTGGTGGTGGCCGTGTTCTTCGAGTAGCACGCCGAGGTTGAAGGCGCCGTGGGCGTCGCCGAGGTTGTCGGCGCGGCGGTAGGCGCGTTCGGCTCCGGTGATGTCGCCGCCGCGTTCGAGGAGGACGCCGAGGTTGGATGCGGCGGCGCCGTGGCCGCGTTGGGCGGCGCGGGCGTAGGCGGACATGGCGGCGAAGATGCGCTGGGCGCGCTCGAGGAGGACTCCGAGGTTGTAGGCGCCGTACATGCTTCCGCGTTCGTCGGCGCGGCGGAACGCGGCTTCGGCTCCGCGGAGGTCGCCTTGGTTTTGGAGTATGACTCCGAGGTTGGAGGCTGCTTCGGGGTGTCCGCGCGCGTCGGCGCGTAGGTATTCCGCCCAGGCGCTGCGGAGGTCGCCGCGTGCTTGTAGCCGGACGGCGACGGCGAAGATGTCCGCGGCTTCTTGGGCGCGAGCAGCGTCGTCGGGCTCCGCGAGCGCGGGATCCGGTGCCCGCGGCTCCTCCGGCTGCGGTGGCTCCGGTGTCGGCGGCGGTTGCGGTGCCTCCTTCGGCTTCGGTCGTCCCTCGGGCTTCGGTGGCTCGGCGGGCTTCGCTGGCTCGGCGGGCTCCGGTGGCTCGGCGGGCTTCGGTGGCTCCTCGGGTTTCGGTGGCTCGGCCACCGCCGCCCGGTCGGTCCCTTCCGGTGGCTCGGCGGGAGGCGGCGAGCGTGGTTCCGCGGCGAGGACCGGTGCCGCTGCCGGAGGCGCCGAGGGGTGCCGCCCTCGCGCGCGCATGAGGAGGACGGCGAGGAGGAGGAACACGATCGCGGCGGTGGCGATGAGGGCGAGGAGGGGGGCTGGGGACCCGGAGGTGTGAGGCCTCGCGCGCCGCGACGGCGGTGACGTCCGGGCCGGTGGCCTGGCCGCCGGGCGCGAACGATGCGGGGGGTGCGCCCGTGGGCTCGGGCGCCGCGAGGCCGAGGCGGGATGTCGAGCTAGGCGGGCGAGGGTTGAGGCGTCGGCGACACCTGTCGCGGGGAGGCCGTGGCCGCGCTGCCAGCGTTTGACCGCGCGCTCGGTGAGCGGCCCGTAGAACCCGTCGACGGGCCCGGGATGGTCGTGCGCGGCGGCTAGCCGGCGCTGGAGAACCCGGACCTGGGGAGAGCCTCCGACCGCGTATCCCGCGCCGGGAAGCAGCTCCGGATGAGCGAGCGCACCGAACGTCTGACGCCCGGCGATGCCGTCAACCACGAGACCACGGTCGGCCTGGAAACGCACGACCGCTTGCCGCGTGATCGGACCGTAGAGGCCGTCGATCGGTCCGGGCCGGTCGCCCGCCCGCGCCAGGTCGCGCTGGAGCGTCCGCACGCGCGGCGACCCGCTGGCCGTGGCGTACCCACTGCCGAGGGCGAGCACGGGACTCGTCCGCGGCGCCGGCGACGTCCGGGCTGCGGCCGTGGCCGGCAGCAGGGCGAGGCAGGCGAGCACGCACGCGGCGGCGGTGAGAGGCCGGAGGCTTGCGCAGAATTGGCGAAGGGTTGACGCCCAGAAGGGGCGGAACACCACAGGTACTCCTCTTGCTCGAACGGTGGACGCGGCAGCTCGGCGCGCCTCAGACGAGGCTCACCGAGGGGGCGTCGCGGCTAGCCAGGCCGTTCGGGCAAGAGAGCGCACGGCGCCGGGCGCAGCGGAACCGTCCGCGTGCCGAGCCGTGCGGTGAGAAGCGATGTCGCGATCGCGATCAGCGCCGCAAGCATCGCGGCGGCGAAGAAGAAGGTGCCACCGGCGCCACCTGAGGCCCCGCCGGCGCCACTCCCGGCGGCGCTCGGAGGCGGAACCGGAGCGCCGGTGCTGCCGGCTGCGGCCTGGCCGTGGGCCGGGACCCGCGGTGTGGCCGCGTGGCTGCGCGTCGTACCGGCGGCGGGCCGGGCAATTGCGGCCACGGTGCCGGGGCCGGCGGGGGACGGGCCCGCGATGCGCGGAGCCGCGGCGGTGAGCCGGCGGCCGGCGCCGTCAGCGCGGCTGGGCCGGCGAGCGGGCGCCGCAGCCGGCGTGCTCGTCCGCCGGGCCGGCGCGGTCGCCGGGGCGGCGGCAGGGCGCGGCGGGCTCGGCTGCGTGACCAGCGGCGCGGTGGTCTGCCGCGGCACCGTCTGCGGGGAGGAGCTGACGGGCTGCGTCGGCGTCGCCGGGACGGCCGCGGAGCGCGGGCGGGACGTCGTGGTCGGAACGATGATCCGGGTCGCCGGGACGATGACCTTGGTGGCCGGGACCACCGTCGTGGTCAGGACCGGCGCAACCGTCTTGAGGATCGGCGCGACCGTGGCGCCGAGGACCGGGGCGACGGTCCTGAGAACCGGCGCGACGGTCTTGGTCACGATCGGGGCGACAGTCCTGAGAACCGGCGCGACGGTCTTGGTCACGATCGGGACGACCGTCTTGAGAACCGGGGCGACCGTGTTGGTCAGGACCGGGACGACCGTCTTGAGAACCGGCGCGACGGTCTTGGTCACGATCGGGGCGACAGTCCTGAGAACCGGCGCGACGGTCTTGGTCACGATCGGGACGACCGTCTTGAGAACCGGGGCGACGGTCTTGGTCAGGACCGGGGCAATAGTGTTGAGAACCGGGGCGACGGTCTTGGTCAGGACCGGGGCGACGGTGCTGACAACTGGTGTGACGGTCTTGGCGACCACGGGGGCAACCACTTTGGTCAGCACCGGTGTCACCGTCTTGGCCAGGACCGGGGCGACCGTCTTGGTGAGGACGGGAGTGACCACCTGGGTCACCGGCGCGACGGTCTTCGCCACGATGGGGGTGACCGTCTTGGTGACGATGGGAGCCACGCTCTTGGTGACCACCGGCGCCACGAACTTGGTCACCGGGGTGACCGTCTTCGTCACGACCGGGGCGACTGACTTGGTCACCGGCGCGACCGTCTTCGTCACGACCGGGGCGACGGTCTTGGCCACCGGGGCGACGGCCTTGGTCACCGGGGCGACGGCCTTGGTCACCGGGGCGACGGCCTTGGTCACCGGGGCGACGGTCTTGGCCACCGGGGCGACGGCCTTGGTCACCGGGGCGACGGCCTTGGTCACCGGGGCGACGGCCTTGGTCACGGGCGCTGTCGTCTTGCTCAGGACCGGGGCGACGGATTTGCTCACGACCGGCGCGACCGACTTGCTCACCGGCGCGGCGGGCTTGCTCAGCACGGGCGCGACCGACTTCTTGCTCACGACCGGCGCGACCGACTTGCTCACCGGCGCGATGCCCTTCCCGATAAGGCCACCCGTGCCGGCGGTTATCGCCTGGCCGGTCGGCTGTCCAGCACCGGCCCCGGCGCCAGCGCCGCGGACGATCGATCCCACAGTGGACACGACCGGGCTCGCCGGCGCCGACGGCGGTCCGGCGGTCGGAGACTGCACTCCCCCGAGACTCGAGGTGAGTCCTCCGAGCGAGATGCCCTCGGCGGTTGCCGGGCCCGTCACTCCCATCGCCACCGCCACCGCAGCGACCACCGCAACCACGATGGTCCGTATTACGGAGTTATTGGTAGTACGGGGCGACACGTCGGCCCTACCGGCTCCAGTTCCCAAGGAAGATCCCCTACCAACCTTCGATGTACCCATATGACGCGGTTTTGCAACGTTTTTTGGGTTCTGAGCAGGTTCGGGCTCGTGTCGCTCGCCGTGGGCGCGTCCGTGGCCGCGATGCCACCCATCGCTACACTTCCTGAAGCATGGCCTTGGAGCGCCTCCAGAACAAGCCCTGCGGGGGACGCTATGGCGACATCGTGCAGTCGATCGGGCACACCCCGCTCGTCGAGCTGAAGCGCCTGAGCCCCAAGCCCGGAGTGCGCATCTGGGCCAAGCTCGAGTCGCGCAATCCGACCGGGTCGGTCAAGGATCGCGTGGCCCGGTCGCTCATCGAGGACGCCGAGGAGAAGGGCCTGATCCGCCCGGGCCAGACGATCCTCGAGCCGACCTCGGGTAACACCGGCATCTCCCTGGCCATGATCTGCGGCCGCAAGGGCTACCCGCTCAAGGTGGTCATGCCCGAGAACGTGACCCGCGAGCGCACCGATCTGCTGCAGATGTATGGCGCCGAGATCGTTTACTCGGAGGGGAGCAAGGGCTCCAACGGCGCGGTCGAGAAGGCGCTTGACATGGCCGAGAAGGACAGCTCGTATTACATGCCCTACCAGTACGGCAACGAGGCCAACCCGCTCGCGCACTACAACGGCACCGCGCTCGAGATCCTCGAGGAGCTCGACGAGGTGGCGGCCTTCGTCGCCGGCCTCGGCACCGGGGGTACGCTCATGGGTAACGGCCGCCGGTTGAAGGAGGAGCTCGGCGATCAGATCAAGATCGTCGCCGCCGAGCCGATGCAGGGCGAGCCCGTTCAGGGCCTCCGCTCCCTCGACGACGGGTTCATCCCTCCGATCATCGACCTGTCGCTACTCGACCGCAAGATCTTCGTCACCAACGCCGACGCGATCCTCTGGACGCGCAAGCTCCTCGAGGATGAGCGGCTGTTCGTCGGCGTCTCCTCGGGCGCGATCGCTCGTGTCGCGGTCAGGATCGCGGGCGAGCTCGATGAGGGCAACGTCGTCTTCCTCGTGGCCGACGACGGCTGGAAGTACCTCTCCTCGGGGATCTACACCAAGCCGCTGGAGGAGATCGAGAATCTGGACTCCACCGTCTGGTGGTGAGTTCACCCACGAGCTCGTCGGCATGACCGGTCGACCATCAACGGCCGAGACCTCGCGCCGAGCCCTGCTCGGCAGCGCCGCGGTCGTGCTCACCGGGGGGGCGGCACTGGCGCTCGAGGGATGCGGCGGTGCCCGGAAGAACCACGTCACGAGCTCCGGACCCGTGCCCGCGCCGGACATCGCCATCCTCGAGCATCTGCTGCAACTCGAGTACGCGACGATCGCCGCCTACGAGGCCGGCATCCCCCTGCTCACGCTCAAGAGCCCGAGCGCGATGGCGGCGCAGCAGTTCCTGCACCACGAGCTCTCGCACGCGGGTGAGCTCGCCGGTCTGATCAGGAAGGCCGGAATCAAGAAGCCCCCGAGCCCGCAGCTGGGCTATCAGCTCGGTCACCCGTCCGACGCGACCGAGGTGCTCATGCTCTGGCACCGGCTCGAGAGCGCCCAGCTGAATGCGTATCTGACCGCCCTGCCGCTGCTCTCCGACGGCGCCGTGCGCGCCGCCCTCTCCGCCATCTTCGCCAACGATGCCCAGCATGTGGCGATCCTCCGCGGGCTCCTTGAGCGCCCGCCCGCCCCGGCCGCCTTTGTGACCGGGCGGGAATAAGATCTCGGCTCGATGCAAGGAGATCGTGCGGGCCGGCTCTCGCGCCGGGAGCTCATCGCGGGCGCGCTCGTGACCGGCGGCGCGGTTTCGGTCGCATCCTCCGCGCCAGCCCTCGCCGACGCCCCGGTCACCGACGGCAGCCTCCTCACGACTGCGCTCGGGATGGAGCGGCTCGCCGTCCTGGCCTACCGCCACATCATCGCCCTCCCGGCCGTGGGCGCCCAGTCGCGGCGTCTTCTGCGCGAGCTACTCCGGCATAACCGCGCCCATGTGCGCTCGCTCGAGCAGGAGCTGAAGACGCTCGGGGTCCCGTACCCGCCTCCGCCGACGAAGCTCGTCGAGGTCGACCAGGCGCTCTCGAAGCACGGGATGGCGGGGAGCCTCGAGACGGCGAGCACGCTGAAGGACACGCTCCAGCTGCTCCTCGACGTGGAGGCGTTGTGCGAGGGCGCGTATTACACGGCCATCGCGAGCCTGAGCGCGACCGGCCCTCTCGTGCGCTGCGCCCAGGCTCTGGCCAGCGACGCGCAGCACTCCGCCCTGCTCGCCGAGCTGCTGTATCCCACGCAGGTCACCCAGTACGTGCCCTACTGGTACGTCGCCGGGGTGTCCTGACACCGCGCTGGTAGCCTCGAATCGCCATGCGGATCGCCCGCGAGCTCTACGACCAGATGATCGATCACGCCCGGGCAGAGGCGCCCAACGAGTGCTGCGGCATGGTCGCCGCGCGCGACGGTGACGCGGTCAAGGTCTACCCGGCGACGAACGCCGCCGCGAGTCCGCTGCGCTACGAGATCGATGGGGCCGAGCAGTACCGCATCCAGATGGAGATCGACGACGCCGACCTCGAGCTGGGTGCGATCTACCACTCACACACGCGCACGGCGCCCTATCCCTCGCAGACGGATATCAACCTCGCCTTCTATCCCGACGCGCTCTACCTGATCGTTGGTCTCGGCGATCCCGGGCAGCCCGAGCTGCGCGGCTACGCGATCCGCGACGGCAAGGTCGCCGAGGCCGAGCTGGTCCTCGAGTGATGTCCCGCCGGGCCGGGGCCGATGCCTCCGCGCCTCGGTTGCGCTGTCCGGCGTGCGGGCTCGAACAACCGCCTCCCGAGCGGTTTTGCCCCGACTGTCACCTGCCGCTCGTGCTCGCCGACGCCGACACGGTGCCGGCGACGAGCGAGCGGCACGAGCGCGCGCGCAAGATTAAGCCTCAGCTCGCCGAGGGCCGGCTCGTCCGCGTCACCGGAGCTCGCAACCAGGCCGAGGGGGAAATGCTCCAGGGACTGTTGCTCGAGGCCGGGATCCCCAGCCTGCTCCGTCGCAGCGCCGGCTTCGACGTGCCGGATTTCCTCGCTGCCGGGCCGCGCGACGTGCTCGTGCCGGAGTCCGGTGCAGCCACCGCGCGCGAGGTGCTGCTCGAGGCCGAGCTCGTGCCCGCCGTGCCCGAGCGCGCCACCGTGTCGGCGGGGAGGCTCCTGGCCGGGCTGCTCCTCGCGCTCGCGCTGGGCGCGCTGATCATCTGGCTCGGTACGGTCACCGTGCGCTGATCCTGCCGGGCGCTCAGGCGGTCCCGGCTAGGCGCGCGAGGTGAGTGCGCCAGGCTCCCTCGGTATGGACGAGCGGGCGCCCTCCGAAGGCTCGGGCCAGCGCCGCCCGGGGACCGCCGCGGTGCAGGCGGCAGGCGAGCTGGGCGGCCGCGAGCCGCCCCTCCTCGCGGACGAGGAGGTCGATCACCGTGCCGCCGAGCAGGGGGGCGTCGCGCAGCGACGGCGGGAAGCTCGGCGTCCGACCCTCCCGCAGCCGCCGGGCGATGGCCGGCCGCGCGTACTCGGTCTGGCCGGCGAACCAGCGAGCAGCGCCCTCGAGCAGCCAGGCCCAGCGTAGAGCCAGGGCGGGCCGCGTCGGGCGCAGCGTGCTCTGGAGATCACGGTTGTTAAGCAGAACGACGCGGCGGGCGTAGAGGGCCGGGGCGCTTCGGGCGAGCATCTGGCGCGAGCCGGGGACGGCTGAGGCACGTTCCTCCAGGGCGTCGAAGCTGAGCAGGTGCAGCTCGGTCACGCCGCATGTGCCCGCGAGGTAGCGCCGCGACGCGGGAGCGGCCGTGGCCCAGCTCACCGCGAGCTGCGGCCGGGCCATGAGCAGCGACGGCGTGCTCGCGTGCAGCACGAGGGTGACGCCGTCGACCAGACGCGGGAAATACTCGGCCATGCGGGCACGCGTGGCCTCGAGGGCGTTCAGGAGCTGGAGGGCCTCGGCGGTCTGACCGGCATCGTGGCGGGCGCGGAAGGACGGCGAGGACGACTCGACCCAGGGCATGAGCTGGTTAGTCGCAGGGTCCGGCCGCCCGCTTGACGCGGGCGGCCGCACGTCTTGCGTTCCCGGCCGGCCTCAGACGAGGACCGGCTGGCGATCGGCCGCGATGGCGGAGATCTCCTCGGAGGCGCGTTCGAACTCGTCGTCGGAGAGGACCGGCGTCCCCTCGAAGGGGAGGTCGCGAGTCAGCTCGAGCCACGAGCGACATCCGCCGTACTCGTCGCGCACCTTCACCGTGACAGGCCGCGGGATGCGGTAGGTCCGGAGGAGGATCACGTGAAGGGGATGCCGGCGCTTCCAGGCCAGCCGCTTCTCGGCGTAATCGGTCGTCCACACGTAGAACGGCGACAGCGCGTCAAGCGTGCGCCGATCGGTGATCGTGTAGTGCGCCGCGACCTCGGCCCAGGCCCGGATCCTCACTCGATCCGGCTGGCTGATCCCGTCGTCGCGGTGCAATGCGTGAAGCGGCGGCTCGCCGTCGCTCCACACGCCCTCCTCGAGCGCCCGCGCCAGCTCCGGCTGGTGAGACTCGCGAACGAGGTCGGTGCGCTGATGGTCGAACGTGGGGTAGAGGAAGAACCTCTCGTAGTCCAGCTTGAAATGCTTCTGGGGCTCGCGAATGCCTCCCTTGCGCAAGGTGAGAAGCTGTTCACCCTCCGCAAGGGCTCGCACAGTCACGGCCCATTCTTTAAAGGCAATTGGCATATAGAGGTGGTGGGGGGAGACGAATTTACTGTCGGTCCCGTGCGGCATCAGAACGATGATGCGACCGCCAGCAACAGGAACCGAGATTGTACGCGAAGCCCGGAAAATCCCAAAATGTTGCTGCAAATAAGCGGTATTTCGCATCCTGACTTTGTGACGCTTGCGTAGGAAGGGCGGCTCACGGGCGGTGCCGGGCCCGCCGGGTTACCTATAGATTGGGGACATGAGCGTGGGTGTGGCAGTCGTCACAGGAGCGAGCAGCGGCATCGGCATGGCCACCGCGCGCCGGCTCGCCGCCGAGGGCTTCGAGGTCGTGGTGGGCGCCCGGCGAGAGGACCGCCTGCGCGCTCTGGCCGAGGAGATCGGCGGGCGCGCCATGGGCCTGGATGTGGCCGACCCGGCTTCGGTCGAGCGCTTCTGCTCCGCCGTCCCCGACTGTCGCGTGCTCGTCAACGCCGCCGGCGGAGCGATCGGCCGCGATCGCCTCGAGGCGGCCAAGGACGAGGACTGGCAGTGGATGTACGACGCGAACGTCATGGGTTCGATGCGCATGACGCGGGCGCTCTTGCCCGCGCTCGAGGCCAGCGGCGACGGCCATGTCGTCATGGTCGGGTCGATCGCCGGCTACGAGGCCTACGTCGGCGGCGCGGGCTACAACGCGGCCAAGTTCGCCGTACGGGCGATGACCAAGGCGCTGCGCCTCGAGCTCCTCGGGCGGCCGATCCGGGTCTCGGAGGTGGACCCGGGGATGGTGCAGACCGAGTTCAGCGTCGTCCGCTTCGGTGGCGACGAGGAGGCGGCCGCGGCGGTGTACGAGGGCATGACCCCGCTCAGTCCCGACGACGTGGCCGATTGCATCGGCTTCATCGTCACGCGCCCGAGTCATGTCAACGTCGACACGCTCATCGTGCTCGCGCGCGATCAGTCAGGCGCGGTCAACGTCCATCGTCGCTAGGGCCGTGGCCACCTCCGCCCGGTGTCTCGATCCGCAGGCGCTGCCCGGGCTCGAGCCTCCCGATCGCCTTGGCCGGCAGCTCTGCGCCGTCGAGGAGGTTTCGCCCGGGGGTTCCGGGGCTCCCTCCCTCGGCTCCCGGGGGGGCGTGGCGGCGGCGCTCGGTGATGAGCGAGTAGTGCAACGGGGCGAGCGCCTCGAGCTCGCGGACGACCCCGTCGCCGCCCGGATACGCACCGGCCCCTCCCGAACCGCGCCGGACGGCGTAGGTGATCGCGCGCACCGGGAACTCGAGCTCGAGCGCCTCGATCGGCGTGTTGAGCGTGTTGCTCATGGCCACGTGGACGGCGCTCGGGCCCGGGGCGTCCGGGCACGCGCCCTGGCCGCCGGCAATCGTCTCGTAGTAGACGACTTCCTCGTCGCCGAGGGTGAGGTTGTTCATCGTGCCCTGGCCGAGGGCCCGGCCGAAGGCGGCGAGCACGACGTCGGCCACTCGCGATGACGTCTCGACGTTCCCGCCCACCACCGCGGCCGGCGCCCGCGCGTTGAGCAGACAGCCGTCCGGCGCAACGATCTCGAGCGGCCGGTAGGCGCCCGCGCTCGGCGGGATGTCCGGGTCGGTGAGGACACGCACGGCGAAGTAGCACGCCGAGCGCGTGACGGCGAGCGGGCAGTTGAGGTTGCCCTCGTGCTGGGCAGCCGTCCCGGTGAAGTCCAGGCGGAGCCGGTCGCCGGCGACCGTCGCCTCGAGCACGATCTCGAGCTCGCCCTCCCGGGCCTCGAGAACGTCACGGGCACGGTAGCGGCCGTCGGGCAGCTCGGTCAGGCAGGCGCGGGTGCGGCGCTCGGCGTAGTCGAGGATCTCGGCGAACGCGTCGGCGAGCTCGCGCGCTCCGGCCTGGCGACGGAGCTCGAGCAGCCGACGTGCGCCAAAGGCGCCGGCGGCGAGCTGGGCCCGGAGGTCGGCGCGCCGCTGGTCGGGCTGGCGCATGCGCTCGGTGCACAGCGCGAAGGCCTCGTCGTCGAGGACCCGCGGCGAGATGACCACGCCCTCGTCCTCGAGCCTCCGGCTGTCGGCGGGCATCGACCCCGGGGTGGGGCCGCCCACGTCGGCATGGTGGGCACGGCTGGCCGCGAAGGCGACGAGCTCCTCCCCGGCGAACACCGGCGTGATCACCGTGATGTCGGGAAGGTGGGTGCCGCCCGCGTAGGGATCGTTGAGGATCCAGGACCGTCCGGGCGCGTGCTCCTCGCCCAGCACGGCGGCCACGGCAGCGGGCATGGCCCCGAGATGGACAGGGATGTGCTCGGCCTGCATGACCATCTCCCCGTCCGGATCGAACAGGGCCGTGGAGGCATCGCGGCGCTCCTTGATGTTGGCCGAGTGGGCCGAGCGGATGAGCACAGCGCCCATCTCCTCGCAGATCGCCCGGAGCGCTCCGGTGAGGACCTGCAGTTCGACCGGGTCGATCATGCGCGGTCGATGACGATCGTGCCCGCGGCATCGACGTTCCCCGACCACCCGGGAGGCACGAGCAGCGTCGACTCGGGCAGCTCGACGATCAGCGGCGCGGCGAGCTGGGATCGGGGGGGCGGGGCGCCTCGGAGGACGTCGAGCTCGATCTCCTCTCCCCCGAGGATCGCCCGGCGCCGCCCGCGGCTCGGTTCTTCGTTCCCGTCGCCATCCGCGAGCGATACGTCCGGGGCCTCGGAAACGGCGCTGACCCGGACGGTGACGAGCTCGAGCTCCTGCTCGGCGTCGCGGTAGCCATAGCGCTCCTCGTGGAGCTCCTCGAAGCCCGCGCGCAGCTCGGCCCGGGACGGCGAGGTCCCCAGCTGCACGGGGAGCTCGAACGATTGGCCGCGGTAGCGGAGCTCGTAGATGCCCCGCAGCTCCGCGCCGGGCTCGCCGAGCGCCGCGCGCGCGTGCTCCCCGAGCGCCTCGGCGACCTCGGCCACCCGCGCTGCGGTCAGCTCGTCCCCGCTGAGCAGCACGCTGCTCTGGGCGTCGCGCCGCCGGGGTGACACGACGAGCCCCAGGGCCGCGAGCACCCCGGACGCCCGCGGGCAGAGGACGCGGTTGATGCCGAGCTCATCGGCGATCTGGGTGGCATGAAGCGGGCCGGCCCCGCCGCAGGCCAGGAGCGAGAACCCGCGCGGGTCGACGCCGCGCTCGACGGTGACGACGCGCAGCGCGCGCGCCATCTCGACGCCGGCGATGCGCACGATCCCTTGCGCGCACTCCAGCAGGCCGAGGCCGAGCTCCCGGGCCAGGCGCGACACCGCAGCCTGCGCGGCGTCGCGATCGAGCTCGACGCCGCCGGCGAGGTCGTGGTCGGGTGCGAGATAGCCGAGCAGGAGGTCGGCGTCGGTCACGGTCGGCTCCTCGCCGCCACGGCCATAGCACGCCGGCCCCGGGTCGGCGCCCGCCGAGCGGGGCCCGACCCGGAGAGCGCCGCCCCCGTCGCGCCAGGCGATCGACCCGCCGCCCGCGCCGACCGTGTGGACCGCGAGCATCGGGAGCGCGAGCGGCCGGCCGGCGATCTCACCGGCCCCGCGCTCCTGGACCGCACCGTCCTGGACGACGCACACGTCGCACGAGGTGCCGCCCATGTCGAAGCAGAGGACGTCGCGCTCCCCCGCCGCACGGGCCACGTAGGCCGCGCCCGCAGCGCCGCCGGCGGGCCCCGAGAGGACGGTCCACGCGGCATGACCGGCCGCCGCATCGAGGTCGATGAGCCCGCCGTTGGACTGCATGATCGACGGCTCGGGAAGGCCGGCCTGCTCGGATTCGACGGCCAGCCGGCGCAGGTACCCCGCGAGCAGGGGGGAGAGGGCGGCATCGATCTCCGTCGTGGCCGCCCGCTCGAACTCGCGGAAGGTCCCCACCACCTCGTGAGAGAGTGAGACGTGGACGCCGGGCAGCTCGGCCGCGAGCGCGGCGCCGAGGCGCTGCTCGTGCTCGGGGTGGCGGTAGGAGTGCAGGAGAACGACCGCCACCGCCTCGAGGTCGGCGGTGGACAGCTCGGCGACAAGCGCGCTTGCGGCGTCCTCGGTGAGTCCGTGCAGGGGCCCGTCGGGCGTCATTCGCTCCGGCGCGCCGAAGCGCAGCGCCGGCTCAACCAGGGGTGCCGGGCGGGCCGCGCACAGACGGTAGAGCTCGGCTCGGTTCTGGCGCGCGAGCTCGATGAGATCGGTGAAGCCCTCGGTGGCCACGAGCGCCGTGCGCGCCGTGGTGCCCTCGAGCAGGGCATTGGTCGCCACGGTCATCCCGTGCGCGAAGACGCGCACGTCGCCGGCCGTGGCGCCGGCTCGCTCGAGTGCGCTCCGCACGGCGGCGATCACGCCTTCGGACTGGTCGCGCGGGGTCGTGGGCGCTTTGGCCGTGATGAGCCGGCCATCGATCGCGAGGACGGCATCGGTGAACGTCCCGCCGACGTCGACGCCCAGAAGCATGACGTTACGGTAGCTGTGGTCCGCCAGCGGTGGCCGACCGGATCAAGCGATTCCGAGGAGAGGGTTCAGGGTCGGCGGCGCGCCACAGCCGCCGCCGACATCCTGGGTCCCGATCAGGCTGCCAGCGGCGTCTCGACCTCTTCGGTCTCGGCCAGATGCTGGTGCGAGGGGCAGTACCCGTTGCGGGGAAGCGGCATCCGCTGACACGGGGTCCCCTTGCGCGTGCTCGCCCGGCACTGGAGCGGGTTCCCGTAGGCGTCGAAGCCATTTTGCGGCAACGTCAGGAGGAACTCGTCGGCCAGGCCGAGGTAATGCTGGATGACTTGCAGCACACGCATCTGCGACGTCATGGGAAAGTAGATGCGTATGTCGTGAAACAGTGTTCGCGCGGGATGCGCGAAGTAGTGACGGTCGGTCGCCAGGCGCTCGATCGCCGACTCGCACGCGTGCAGGACGCGTGCGTGATGTGTGTGCGAGCACCCGCTGTGCGGGTCCTCGCAGATGTCGTCAGCGAGCTCGCGGTAGATAGCTCGGCTGAACCGGTACATGCAGACCACGACTCCTTTCGGCCCCTGCCAGGGCACCTCCGATTTGCGGCCAGTATTCCCCGTGTGTGTGAAGACCGCTCGCGCGAAAATGTTAAGCAGATATTAACCTACGCTGCCGCAGGTTGGCGCCAACCTACGGCGCTGAAGGATCCTGGAGCCGGCTCAAGACCAGAGTTCGAGAGCCGGTGCGCGATCGCGTGCGACCACGACGTGGCGCTCGTCGAGCTCGGAATCGCGCCCGGGGAAGTCGCGCCGCTGGTGCGCGCCGCGGCTCTCCTGCCGGGCGAGCGCGCACCGGGCGACGAGCCGCACGAGCGGGTGCTCGTCCCGGGACAGCCGTTCGAGCCCCTCGCCGTCACGCTCGATGCCCGCGAGCTCCCACAGCGCGGCCCGGCTCTCAGGACGGAGCTCGGGAACGCGTGCCGGCGGCGGCGCATCGGCGGCCGCACGGGAACGGCGATCTGGCGGCGGCTCGGCCAGGGCCGCGCGCGCGGCGCGCGCTCCGAAGACGAAGCACTCCGTGAGTGAGTTCGAGGCCAGACGGTTGGCGCCGTGCAGTCCGGTGTCCGAGCACTCGCCGACGGCGTAGAGCCCGGGGAGCGTCGAGCGGGCATGGAGATCGGTGGCGATCCCTCCCATCATGTAATGCGCGGCGGGGGCCACGGGCACGAGCTGGCGCTCGGGATCGATCCCCGACCGCCGCAGGGCGCTGACCACGTTGGGGAAGAGCGCGGGGTCGACGGCCCGCATGTCGAGGTCGACGGCCGGGCGCCCGCTCTGGGACATCTGGCGCTGGACCGCGCGGGCGACCTCATCCCGGGGCGCCAACTCGTTGACGAAGCGCTCGCCTGCGGCGTCGTGCAGGGTCGCGCCCTCGCCTCGGACGGCCTCGGTGACGAGGAAGCCGTCGCCGCCGTTTGGCGCCGAGACGGCGGTGGGGTGAAACTGGACGAACTCGAGGTCGGCCAACGTGGCGCCCGCGGCGAAGGCCAGCCACAACCCACCCCCGACGGCTCCGAGCGGGTTCGTCGTGCGCGTCCACATGGCGGCGGCCCCGCCGGTGGCGAGCACGGTGGCGCCGGCCAGGATCTCGGCTCCGTCGCCCCCGAGCCGGACCCCGTGGCAGCGCTCGCCGTCGGCCACGAGCGCCACGACGCGCCGGTCCTCGAGCACGTCGATCCGCTCGTCCTCGGCCACGAGCGCGCTCAGCTGGCGGATGAGGCGACGCCCCGTGGCGGCTCCGCCGGCGTGGACGATCCGCCGTGCGCTGTGGCCGCCCTCGAGACCGAGCGCCAGGTTGCCGTAGCGGTCGGCGTCGAAGCGCACCCCGAGGCCGGCCAAGTCCTCGACCGCGCGCGGCGCCTCGTCGCACAGGACGCGGGCGGCCGACTCGCGGACGGCCGCGCGGCCCGCGGCGAGCGTGTCCCGCAGGTGCAGATCGGCGCTGTCCCCATCGGCCACAGCGGCGGCCAGACCGCCCTGGGCCCAGTAGCTCGAAGAGCCGGCCAGGGGCGTGGCGGAGACGAGCGTGACCGGGGCGCCGTCGCGCGCCGCGCAAAGGGCGGTGTAGAGACCAGCCGCCCCAGCGCCCACGACAACAAGCTGAGTCTCCGTGCCGGTCAAGGACCAGTACGGTACCGGCGGCCATGGCCCCGGTGTTTCTCGAGCATCCCTCCTCGCTTGAGCACGACACGGGCCGGCATCCCGAGCAGCCGGAGCGCATCACCGCCATCAACGCCGAGCTCGAGCGACGTGGGTGGATGGGCCTGCGGCGCCTGCAATCCGAGCCCGTGTCCCGGTCCGCGCTCGAGGCCGTCCATCCGGTGGACTACATCGACGCGATCGAGCGCGTGAGCGCCCAGGGCGGGGGGCACCTCGACGTCGACACCGTGGCGAGCGAGCGCTCCTATGAGGCCGCGCTGCACGCGGCGGGCGGCGCCGCACAGCTCGTCTCGCTCCTGCTCGCCGGAGAGGCCGAGTCGGGATTCAGCGTCCACCGGCCGCCGGGCCACCACGCGACGCGCGACCGCGCGATGGGCTTCTGCCTCTTCAACAACATCGCCGTGGCCGCGCAGCACGCGCTCGATGCGGGGGGATGCGAGCGGGTCCTCATCCTCGATTGGGACGTCCACCACGGCAACGGGACGAACGACCTCTTCCACGCCAGCGATCGCGTCCTCTTCATCTCGATCCATCAGTCGCCGCTCTATCCGGGCACGGGGGCGGCCCGCGATGTCGGCACCGATGCCGGCGTTGGCTACACGGTCAACCTGCCCGTGGCGCCGGGCGCAGGCGACACCGTGTTCCGCTCCCTCGTCGATCACATCGCCGTACCGCTCGCCCTCAGCTATGAGCCGCAACTCGTGCTCATCTCGGCGGGCTATGACGCCCACCGCGAGGATCCGCTGGCCGATTGCGAGGTCACGGAGGAGGGATACGCCGAGATGACGCGGTCGATGCGCCGCGTGGCCGGTGAGCTCGGGGTTCCGGTCGGCGTCGTCCTGGAAGGCGGCTATGCGCTCGACGCGCTCGCCCGCTCGGTCGCGGCCACCGTGGAGGTGCTCGGCGAGCCGGTACCAGCCTGGGCGGACCCGGTGCCCGGCCTCACGCCCGAGTCGCTCGGTGCGCGCCGCCGGCTCTCCGAGTGGTGGCCCGAGTTGAGCATCTGAACCGAGCGGGTGGCGCGGGGCGGCCGGCTCAGTTGAGCTGCCGCCACGCCTCGAGTACGCGCTCGGCCATGCGGTCGCACGAGTAGCGCTCGGCTGCCGACCGGCCGGCGATGCGGGGATCGGAGCTCTCCAGATGCGGCTCGAGCGCCCGGCGCCAGCGTGCGGCGTCGAACGCGGCACAGAGCGCACCGTCGATGCCGCTCAGCGCCTCGGGGTGGATGCCGACCGGGGTCGCCAACACGGGAACGTCGCAGGCCAGGGCCTCGAGCACCGCCAGGCCAAAGCCCTCCCGGGCAGAGGGCACGAGCACAGCGTTGGCGGCGTTGACCCACAGCGGCACGGTCTCGGGCGCCACGTCGCCCAGGGTGTGGAGGCGGACCGTCCCGGCGACCGCGAGCGCGTCGCCGTAGCGCTTCTCCGCCCGAGTCGGGTCGGCCGGAAAGAGCAGACACGGGGCGTTCGGATCGAGGCCCAGCTGCTCGCGCGCGGCGCGCCGAGCGAGCGGGCGAAAGCGAGACACATCGACGCCGCACGGCAGTACCGCGCGTCGGCCGCGCACCGCCCACCGGGGCACCTCGGCGGCCAGCGGCTCGGACACCGTGGCCACGAGATCGAGCAGGGGCAGCGCGCCGGTGCTCAGCAGGCGGGAGCGCGGGTTCGTCAGGTCGGTACCGTGCAAAGTGACGGCGGTAGCCCCACCCCGGGCGGCAAGAGCAGGCCACGCGCTCAGGCCGAAGTGGGCATGCACGATGTCGAACTCCTCGCGGGCGTAACGGCGCCGCGCCCGGCCGGCGGCCCGAAGGTAGCGGCGTCCGGCGCCCGGCGCGAACGCGAACAGCTCGACCTGCACGTCGGGCAGGCGTCGCAGCGCCTCCACCTGGTCGCGCACGAAGCTGCCCAGCGCGGGCCGCTCCGGGGTCGGGTACATGTTGGTCACGATGAGTGCGCGCACGGGAGCAGCCGGGGACTTTGGCACCATCGGCCGCGTGGATGAGCGTCGCAGCGCGAACGGAGCGGTGAGAGCCGGCGCCGGCGAGGGCAGCCCCGGCGCGCCGGTGGCGGTCTTCGACTCCGGCGTGGGCGGTCTGACCGTGCTCCACGAACTGCTCGTCTCACTGCCCACCGAGGACTACCTCTACCTCGGCGACACGGCCCGCATGCCCTACGGCACACGGAGCGAGCGCGAGCTGTGCGCATTCGCGGTCCAGATCACCGACCACCTGCTCGAGGCGGGCGTCAAGCTGCTCGTCGTCGCCTGCAACTCCGCCAGCGCGGTGGCGCTCGAGGCGATCGAGGGTCATCTGGCCGCGAGCGGCCACGCGCTTGATGTGATCGGCGCGGTGGCCCCGGCGGCACAACTCGCCGTCGCGGGTAGCCATCGCGGCCGGATCGGGCTGCTGGCCACGCCCGCGACGGTGGCCAGCGGCGCCTACGCGCGGGCCGTCCATGGCGCCGACCCGCACGTGCTGCTGGAGTCCGTCGCCTGCCCGGACCTCGCACCGATCATCGAGGGCGGCTTTCCCTTCGACGATCACATCGTCGACACGGTGCGCGCCTACTGTGCGCCGCTGCGCGCCGCCGAGGTCGACACGGTCATCCTCGGCTGCACCCACTACCCGCTCGTGGCGCCCATGCTCCAGCGCATCCTCGGCCGCGACGTTCAACTCGTCACCTCGGGCACGGGGATCGCCCGAGGCGTCGAGCGCGCCCTGGCCGCCCGCGGCTTGCTCAACCCGCGCCGCGACGAGGGCGACTACCGCTTCCGCTGCACGGGCGACGTCGCTGCCTTCCGCGCGCTCGGGACCCGCTTCCTGCAGATGCCGCTGGGCGCGGTCGAGCACGTCGATCTCGTGAACGCCGTGCCGGCGGCGAGGTCGTAAGGTCCCCGCATGACTTCGAGCCAGATCACCCCTGCCCGCGCGCGCAGCTACGAGCGCTCGCCCGCAGACCTGCGCCCGACCACGATCGAGCCGGGCTTCATGCGCACGGCCACGGGCTCGGCCCTCATCTCCATGGGCGAGACGCGTGTCATTTGCACGGCCTCGGCGCAGGAGAGCGTGCCGCGTTGGCTGATGGGCTCGGGCCGCGGCTGGGTGACGGCCGAATACGGGATGCTCCCCGCCTCGACCGGCGACCGCAAGCAGCGTGACGTCAGCAAGGGCCGCCCCGACGGCCGCAGCGTCGAGATCCAGCGCCTCATCGGCCGCTCGCTGCGGGGCGTCATCGACTTCTCCGCCCTCGGCGAGCGCACGATCTACATCGACTGCGACGTCCTCCAGGCCGACGGCGGCACGCGCTGCGCCTCGATCACCGGCGGCATGGTCGCACTCGCCCTCGCCTGCGGGCGTCTCCAGGCCGACGGCCGGCTCGAGCGCACACCGCTCACCGGGACGGTTGCCGCCATCTCCTGCGGGATGGTCGAGGGCGTGGCGCTGCTCGATCTCGACTACGGCGAGGACTCGACGGCCGAGGTCGACGCCAACGTCGTGATGACCGGCGCCGGCGGACTCGTGGAGGTGCAGGCCACGGCCGAGCGGACACCGCTCTCCCGCGCCCATCTCGACGACCTGCTCGCCCTGGCGGCCAGCGGCATCGACCGGCTGCGCGCGCACCAGGACGAGGCGGTCGCGGCGGGGAGCTGAGGGCCCGACGGTGCGGCCGCTCGTGGTCATCACGCTCGCCACGCGCAACCCGCACAAGCTGCGCGAGTTCAACCGGCTCCTCCGCGGTTCGGGCCACGGCGCCGACCCGCTCCCCGATCACGTCGTCCTACCTCCCGAGGACGGCGAGACGTTCGCCGAGAACGCCCTCGGCAAGGCGAGGGCAGCGGCAGAAGCGCTGAGGCGCGCGGTGATCGCCGACGATTCGGGCATCGAGGCGGAGGCGCTGGGCGGCGCGCCCGGCGTGCGCTCAGCTCGCTACGCCGGCGAGCACGCCACCGACCAGGCGAACCTGGACAAGCTCCTGCGCGAGGCCCCGGCCGGCAGTGGGCTGCGCTACGTGTGCGCGCTCGCCTACGTCGATCCCGCGAGCGGGGCGCAGGAGATGTTCTTCGGGGAGTGCCACGGCCGCCTCGCCACGGAGCCTCGCGGCAGCGGCGGCTTCGGCTATGACCCGGCGTTCGTCCCCGACGGGGAGGATGTGCGCACCATGGCCGAGATGAGCGACGCAGAGAAGGATGCGATCAGCCACCGGGGCGAGGCCGTGCGCGCGTTCGTGAGATGGCGTCAGAGCTGAATCCGGCCGGGAGGACCCTGGCCAGCTCCGCCGGGGGCGCGGGGCCTGCGCCGAGCAAGGTCCGCACGGCCGCGCTGTCCATCGTCTCGAACTCGGTGCTCATCCTGGCCAAGGTCATCGCCGGGACGTTCACGGGCTCGGTGGCCATCCTCACCGAGGCCGTCCACTCGAGCATCGACCTCGTCGCCTCGATCGTCGCCTTCTTCTCCGTGCGCAAGGCCGGCGAGCCCGCCGACGAGACCCACCGTTACGGGCACGAGAAGATCGAGAATCTGGCGGCCGCCATCGAGGCCATCCTCATCCTCGTCGGCTCCGCCGCCATCGCGTTCGAGGCCATTCGCCACCTCATCAGCGGCAGCCACGTGCGCACCGTCGGGCTCGGAATCGCTGTCGTCGCGCTCTCCATGCTCGTCAACATCGTCGTCTCCCGGGTGATCGCCCGCAACGCCCGCGCCACGGACTCGGTCGCCCTGACCGGCGACGCCGCCCACCTGCGCACCGACGCGCTCACCTCGGCGGCCGTGCTTGTCGGGCTGGCGCTCGTCAAGCTCACCGGCGCGCAGTGGATCGACCCCGCGGTGGCCCTCGCAGTGTCTGCGGCGATCGTCGTCACCGGCGTGCGGCTCCTCTCCGGCTCCTCGCGAGTCCTCGTCGACCAGGCCCTCCCGCCTGCCGAGGTCGAGGAGATCCGCCGCGCGATCGAGCAGTTCGCAAGTCAAGGTGTCGTCGGCTACCACGAGCTGCGCACCCGCCGGGCGGGGTCGCGCCGCTACGTCGACCTCCACGTGCAGTTCCGCTCCGGGACCTCGCTGGAGAGCGCGCACCGGACGGCGCACGCGCTCCAGGACCGGATCAGCGGTCGCCTGGAGGGCGCTGACGTGCTCATCCACCTCGAGCCCGAGGACCGGGTGCGCCCCGGAGAGATCCTGGCGCCCGCGGCGCGCGCGTCGCCCGCGGCGGGCGAACACCCTTAGCCGGGGGTCACCAGGCTTAGCCCGGGCGTGAGTGAGCCGCGATCAGCGGAGGTTGATCGCGGCGGACCCGGCCACGGCCGCGGCCACCCAGGCGTAGCCGTTCTCCCCTCGCACGAAGAGGATGACCGCCGCCAGGATGCAGGCCAGCACAGTCGTCAGCCAGGCCACACGCGCCAGATCCACCGGCCCATTCTGGCCCTCCGGGCGGCGGCGGGCCGCCCCGACCGTGGAGAGAGCGACCTCCGATTCTCGCTAATTGCGGACGTTTGCCCTGACCGCACTGTCTGAGTGAGTGCAAGTGGAGAGAATGGTCCGCAGCCGCGGTTCTTGGCGCAGCAGCCGTCCGCGAGCCCTGTTAGCGTCGAGGATTCCTACCACCTCGAAGGAGGGAGAAAATGACGAAGTCAGAGTTCGTCGACCAGGTCGCTGATCGCGCCGGGTTGACCAAGAAGGATGCGCAGGACGCGGTCGACGCCTTTCTGGAGACGGTCGAGGACGCGCTCAAGCGCGGCAGCGACGTCAGCTTCTCCGGGTTCGGCAAGTTCAGCGTCTCGCAGCGCAGTGCGCGCGAGGGCCGGAATCCGGCCACCGGCGAGAAGATCCAGATCGCAGCTTCACGGGTGCCGAAGTTCACCGCTGGTGCGGCGCTCAAGAAGGCCGTCAAGTAACACGGCCCGGGTGCTGGCTGCTGCGGTCGCGGGAGGTCATATCGGCGTGATGACGCCCCGCGACGCCGTGACCGCGGCATGCACCCTTTCCTGTCCAGGCGCCACCCCGGCGCCATGAGCCACCCGACAGGGGTGGCTGCAGGCGACGCGCCGGTCGGTGACGTCGAGGCTGAGCTGTTCGGCGACCGCCTGGCACGGCGTGTCGCCGAACGCGAGTCACAGCTCGTGCTCGGCCTCGACCCCGACCCCGCGCGGCTGTGGCCGCGCGCGCTCGAGCTCGCCGGCGTGTCGGGCGACCCGGACGGGTCGCCGGCTCACCGCGCCGCGCAGGCGGTCACGATCCACTGCGCGCTCGTGATCGACGCGGTGGCCGAGCACTGCGTGGCCATCAAGCCCCAGGTGGCGTGCTTCGAACGCCTCGGCGCCCCCGGCTGGACCGCGCTCGCCGAGGTCGTGGCCTACGCGCGCCGCCACGACCTGATCGTGCTCGCCGACGCCAAGCGCGGTGACATCGACGTCACGGCGGCGGCCTACGCGCAGGCCTACTTCGGGACGACCGCTACCCCCTACGGGCCGGTCGGCGGGCTCGGAGCGGACGCGTTGACGATCAATCCGCTGCTCGGCCGCGATTCGATCGAGCCCTTCGTCACCGCGGTGCGTGGGTTCGGGGGCGGCCTCTTCGTGCTCGTCCGCACGTCGAATCCGGGAGCCCGGGACGTCCAGGAGCAGCAGCTTGCCGGGGGCGAGACGGTGAGCGACCGGCTGGCCGGGATCGTCGCCGAGGTGGGCCGAGGCGGCGTGGGACGGTCGGGCCTGTCCGACGTCGGCGCCGTCGTCGGGGCCACGGCGTTCGACCGCCTGGCCGCGCTGCGCGAGCGGATGCCCGCCGCGGTCTTCCTGCTTCCGGGCGTCGGCGCGCAGGGCGGCCGCATCGAGGACCTCGCTCCGGCCTTTGCCGCTGACCGCGCCGGCGCGCTCGTGGCCGTCTCGCGCGGCCTGGTGTACGCGTTCGAGCGCGACGGGGGCGAGCCAGGACATGCGGCCGCGCACGAGGCCGCGCGGCTGCGCGGCCTCGCCTGGCACGTGAGCGGCTGAGTCACCCGGCCGTGTTCTTCCCGCAACCGCGCGCTTTCTGCCGGTGAGCGCGCTTGTATGATCGCCGGGTCATGGCGGCAAGCAAGGTTGCCCGGTGGTTGGCGCCGCTCGCGATTGTCGCCGTCGTCGCGGCGGTCTACGTCGTCGTTCACAAGACACTGGACAAGACGCACACGACGACTGTCCAGCAACGCCCGCCGGTTGCCGCCCACCAGACCACCGTGCACCACGGGACGCCGTCGAACCGCCCGTCGGTCTACATCGTCAAGTCGGGCGACAACCTCTCGAGCATCGCGGCGAGGTCCCACGTCTCACTGTCTACGCTGGAGGCCTTGAACCCGAAGGTCAACCCGTCCGCGCTGCAGACCGGACAGCATCTGCGTCTGCGGTGAAGATGTACGCATGGCGTCGTCGTTCCTAGCTGCGCGAGCGGCGCGGGCACCCCGCGGCCGCCCCGGCGCGCTCGGCGGCCGGCTCGCGCTGTGCCTCTGCCTGCTCCTAGTCGCGGCGGTCCTCACGCCGGCAAGCGGGCGCGCCGCGCCCGGCCCGCCGAACCTCGATGTGACCGCGGCAGCGCTGCTCGACGCCGGCAGCGGCCAGCTCCTCTACGGCCGCGAGGCCGACCGGGAGCTGCCGATCGCGAGCACGACGAAGCTCATGACCGCGCTCGTCACGCTCGAGCACGTCCCCCTCAACGCGGTGTTCACCGCGCCGGACTGGTATCCGGCCGCGGCCGACTCCCAGATCGGGCTCGTGCCCGGCGAGCGCATGACCGTGCACGATCTGCTGCTCGCCCTTCTGCTCCCGAGCGCCGACGACGCCGCCGAGGACCTCGCCTACGGCGTCGGCCACGGGTCCGTGGACCGCTTCATCGCCATGATGAACGCCGAGGCGCGCCGCCTCGGGCTCGCGCACACGCACTACTCGACGCCCATCGGCCTCGATACTCCGGGCAACTACTCGACCGCGGCCGATCTGGTCAAGCTCGCGCGCTACGACCTGAGCACGCGTCCCTTCTTCGCCCGCGCCGTGGCGCTTCCGCGCGCGATGCTGCGCAGCGGCAACCACTCCCGCCTCCTCATCAACCGCAACGACCTCGTCGGCCGCGTGCCGTGGATCAGCGGGGTCAAGACGGGACACACGACCCAAGCCGGGTACGTGCTCGTCGGCTCGGGCACGCAGGGCGGGATGACCCTCATCAGCGCCGTGCTCGGAACCCCGAGCGAGAGCGTCCGCGACTCGACGACCCTCGCCCTGCTGGGCTACGGCTTCGAAGCCTTCCACCGGCTCACCCCGGTGCGGCGCGCGACAATCGTGGCCCGGCTGCCCGTGCGAGAGCAGTCGAGCCTGCGGGCCGTGATCGTCACCGCCGCCTCGTACTCGAGCGTGTTCGCCCGCGCCGATCCGGTCCGCACTCGCCTCGTCCTCCCCAAAGAGCTTGCCGGACCGCTGGCCCGAGGCACCAGGGTCGGCACCCTGCTCGTCCGCGCCGGCGGGCGCACGGTTGCGCGCGTCGCGCTCCTCCTCGGCCGCGCCCTTCCCAAGCCGCCGGCCCCGGTGTCGGTTGCGAGTGTGGCGCTACCCATTACGCTTGTGGTCGCGCTCCTCCTCGTCGTCGGTTGGGTCATGACAACGGGGTTTGGCCGTAGGCGGACAGCGGGAAGAGCCGCGCGAGCTGAGAAGCGAACATGATCATCACGGTCACGCTGAACGCAGCGCTCGACAAGACGCTCGAGGTCCCGAACTTCACCCCGGGCCGGCGTCACCGCACCGTCGATCAGACGACCATGCCGGGCGGCAAGGGCGTGAACATCGCCCGCGCGCTCAAGCGCCTGGGCCAGCCGGTCATCGCCACCGGCCTGGCGGGCGGAGCCACCGGGTCGCGCATCGTCGAGGGCCTCGGGGACGAGGCGATCCTCAACGGCTTCGTGCGCGTGCGTGAGGACTCCCGCACGAACACCGCCGTCCTCGATCCCACCACCGGCTCGCACACCGAGATCAACGAGCGCGGGCCGTCGGTCTCGGCCACCGAGCTCGAGCTCTTCCGCGAGAAGCTCCTCTACCTGGCCAAGGGCGCGAGCATCTGCGTGTTCGCCGGCAGCCTGCCCCGCGGCGTCGAGCCCGACATCTATGCCGGCCTCATCCGTGAGGTCAAGCGCATCGGCGTGCTGACGATCCTCGACACCGACGGGGATCCGCTGCGGCTGGCCATGCGCGCCGAGCCCGATGTCGTCTCGCCCAACGAGCTCGAGTCCGAGGAGCTCGTCGGGCACGAGTTCAACGACGACGACGATCGCGCCCAGGCCGCGGCCGAGATGACCCGGCTCGGAGCCGGGGAGGCGATCATGACCGTGCCCGATGGCTGCTATGCCCAGGTCCACGAGGACGGCGGCGCGGTGCTCTACAGGGTGCTCGTCCAGGTGCAGGAGGTCCGCTCGCGGATCGGCTCGGGCGACGCCTTCCTGGCCGGCTACGTGGCCGCCCGCTACTCGGGCCGCGCCCCGGTCGAGTGCCTGCGCTACGCCGTGGCCTGCGGCGCGGAGTCGACCCAGCACTTCGGGGCCGGCCTGCTCGATCCGGCCAAGGTCGAACGGCTGTTGGGCGAGGTCGAGGCCGAGCGCGTGGAGGCGCCCGCGGAGATCTCGTGAGTAGGTCGATCGGGGAGGCCGACCGCGCGGTTCGGGCCCCCTGGCCAGTGCTAGCATCGGCGGGACGATGGTTGCCGCCCTCGTGGCCCCTCAGCCCACCTCGACCTAGACGCGTGCCGTCCGGCACGCGTTTTACATTTCTGGAATGGAAGTAGAGATCGGACGCGGTAAGAAGGCGCGTCGCGCCTACGGATTCGACGACATCGCGATCGTCCCTTCACGGCGGACGCGCGATCCTGATGACGTCGACGTCAGCTGGACCCTCGGCCCGTACCGCTTCGAGCTCCCGCTGCTCGGGGCGGCGCTCGACGGCGTCGTCTCTCCGGAGACGGCAGGTGTCATCGGCAAGCTCGGCGGCCTCGCCGTGCTCAACCTCGAGGGCATCTTCTGCCGCTACGAGAATGCCGATGCACAGCTCGAGCGGATTTCCACCTTCTCGAAGGACATCGCGACGCGCGAGATGCAGGACATCTACCGCGAGCCGGTCAAGCCGGAGCTGATCGCGCAGCGCATTCGCGAGATCAAGGAGCAGGGCGTCGTCGTCGCCGCCTCGCTCACCCCGCAGAAGGTCCGCACGTACTACGAGGTAGCGCTCGAGGCCGGGCTGGACATCCTTGTCATCCAGGGCACGGTCGTCTCGGCCGAGCACGTGTCCAAGGACGAGACGCGCCCGCCGCTGAACCTCAAGGAGTTCATCCGCGAGCTCGCTCCGACCCCCGTGATCGTCGGTGGCTGCGCCTCCTACCACACGGGCCTGCACCTCATGCGCACCGGCGCCGCGGGCGTGCTCGTCGGCGTGGGACCGGGCGCGATCTGTACGACGCGCGGCGTCCTCGGGATCGGTGTCCCCCAGGCAACGGCGATCGCCGACGTGGCCGCCGCCCGCTCGCAGCACATGCTCGAGACGGGTGACTACGTCAAGGTCATCGCCGACGGCGGGATGCGCAACGGCGGCGACATCGCCAAGGCGATCGCCTGCGGCGCCGACGCCGTCATGCTCGGCTCGGCCCTGGCACGCGCCTACGAGGCGCCGGGCCGCGGCTACAACTGGGGCATGGCCACGTTCCACCCGACGCTGCCGCGCGGTACTCGCGTCGTGACGAGCCAGAACGGGACACTCGAGGAGATCGTCAAGGGTCCGGCTCGCGAGAACGACGGCACGTTCAACCTCATGGGCGGCCTGCGCACATCGATGGCGACGTGCGGCTACCGCGACATCGCCGAGTTCAACCGTGCCGAGCTGATGGTCGCCCCGTCGCTGCAGACCGAGGGCAAGCACCTCCAGCGTGAGCAGGGTGTGGGGATGGGCGCGAGCGGGCGGGCGGCGGCTATCAGTGTCGGCGACTAGCGCGCCGACGACCGCTGCGAACGCCGCGATCGCGGCCGAGGGTGCGACCGACGCACCGGGCAAACCGCAGGCGGCGACCGACGAGGTCGTCGTCCTCGACTTCGGCGGGCAGTACTCCCAGCTCATCGCCCGCCGGGTGCGGGAGTGTGGAGTGTTCTCCGAGCTCCTGCCCCACCACGTCGGCCTCGAGGCGATCGCTCGCCGGCGGCCCAAGGGTCTCATCCTCTCCGGTGGGCCGGCCTCGGTGTACGAGCCGGGCGCGCCGCAGCTCGAGCGCGAGCTGCTCGAGCTCGGGATCCCTGTGCTCGGGATCTGTTACGGGATGCAGCTCATCGCCCGCGAGCTCGGCGGCACCGTCCAGGGCGCCGAGGTCGGCGAGTTCGGCCGCTCCCGGCTGACCGTCTCCGACCAGGGCCGGCTGCTCGCCGGCACGCCGGCTGACCAGAGCTGCTGGATGTCCCACCGCGACACGGTGTTCGCGGCGCCCCCGGGGTTCCGCGAGCTCGCTGCCTCGAGCGCGTCGCCGGTCGCGGCCTTCGAGTCGGCGGAGCGGGCGATCTACGGGATCCAGTTCCACCCCGAGGTCATCCACACCCCGCACGGGCAGCACGTGCTCACGAACTTCCTCGTCGACGTCTGCGGCTGCGAGCCCACGTGGAGCCCGGCCTCGGTCATCGAGGAGCAGATCGAGCGGATTCGCGCCCAGGTCGGCGACGGCCGCGCCATCTGCGGCCTCTCCGGCGGAGTCGACTCGAGCGTGGCCGCGCTGCTCGTCCACCGGGCGATCGGCGACCGCCTGACGTGCGTGTTCGTCGACCACGGACTCATGCGCAAGAACGAGGGCGCCCAGGTCATCGCCGCCTTCCGCGACCACTTCCGGGTTCCCCTCGTCGCCGTCGATGCCTCCGATCGCTTCCTGGCCAAGCTCCGCGGCGTCTCCGACCCGGAGCAGAAGCGCAAGGCGATCGGCGCCGAGTTCATCCGCGTCTTCGAGGAGGAGGCGGCCAGGCTCGACGACGTCCACTTCCTCGTCCAGGGAACCTTGTATTCGGACGTGATCGAGTCCGGCGGAGGCACCGGCGCGGCCACGATCAAGTCCCACCACAACGTGGGGGGACTGCCCGACGACCTCGCTTTCGAACTCGTCGAGCCCCTGCGCGCGCTGTTCAAGGACGAGGTCCGGGCGGTTGGGGCCGAGCTCGGGCTGCCCGAGCGGCTCGTGTGGCGCCAGCCCTTCCCCGGGCCCGGTCTGGCCATCCGGATTGTCGGCGGCGAGGCCACCCGCGAACGGCTGGACACCCTGCGTGAGGCCGACGCCATCCTCCAGGACGAGATCCGCAAGGCGGGCCTGTACCGCGACCTCTGGCAGTCGTTCTGTGTGCTCCCGGACATCCGGACCGTCGGGGTTCAGGGCGACGAGCGCACATATGGGAACGTCATCGTCATCCGGGCGGTCACGAGCGACGACGCCATGACCGCCGACTGGGCGCGCCTGCCCTACGACCTGCTCGAGCAGATCGCCTCGCGGATGATCAACGAGATCCGGCCGGTGGGCCGCGTCGTGCTCGATATCACGAGCAAGCCGCCGGGCACCATCGAGTGGGAGTGAGGGTCCGGGCGTACGCCCGGACCATTGGGAGTTCGGCTGGCGCCGAACTCCCGGGCGCGGATGGGCGCGTAGTCTCCTAGGGCTCGTGCCCGGGCTCGATCCGCTTGGCGCGGTGAAAGGTGAACGTCCCCGCACCGCGGCCCGACTCGCCGGTGATCGGCTCGAGGAGGAACCCCTCGTGATCGCCGAAGGCCAGCCGCTCGATCACCCGGCCGGCGAACCAGTTCTCGAGGTCGGTGATGATCGGTGTGTCCTCAGGGCCGCGTCGCCAGGCGCAGCGAGAGAACTTGTCGACGTCGTCGCCCGTCTCGCCGCCGAAGAGCTCGGCCAGCCCGGCCTGCTCTTCGGGCACGAAGTGCACGGCGAGCGTCGAGGCGCCCTGCGCGATGCGAAAGGTGCGGTTCTTGTCCGAGAGACAGACGAGAAAACGCGCCGGGCGGATCGAGACCTGAGTCGAGAACCCGACCAGGCAGCCGGCGCGCTCGCCTCGCGCCGCCGCGGTGACGATCAGCATCGAGTAGTCGAGCTCGGCCATCAGCTCGGTGAAGGTGCCCGCGCCGGAGCTCACGGGCGGGCCTGGTCCACCCGTTCGGCTTCGATGTCCTGCGCGACGCGCTCCTCGAATGGCTTGAGCTTCTCGTAGAGCTCGTCGGGATCGGTCTGGCCGTTCGGCTTGCCGACCAGCCAAGGCGCAGCCTCGACCGCGGTGCGCCACGCCGCCTCCTGGGGATCGGTGTCCTTCGGAGTACCGTCCGCCGGCTCCTCGGGCGCGAGTGAGACGGCGTCGAGGTAGACGTTCGTGTACTGCGAGCGCTGCTCCTCGTGGAAGGAGATGCATACCCGCCGCCCTTCGAGCCGGCGCGCGTGCTCGCCGATCTCCTCACGGAACGTCGTGTACTCCCTGCCGTCCGCGTCCTTGACTACGTAGCGCGTGTTACCGCCCCGCGTCTGCACGGTGCGCACTTCCATCAGGGTTGACCGGGTGTCCACACCCCTTGCTACCCGTCCCGGAGGGCGGATATAGCTGGCCGGGCAGCCAGTCGCCTGGCGTGGAGGACCGCTTAGGAGGCGAGGAAGGTCAGGATGCGGGAGACGAAACGACCCAACTCAGAGGGCAGTTGGGCGCGTGGGAACCACCGCACCGCGGCGAGCTCGCAGCGGTCCATGGTGATCGCGCGCTCGCCGATCTCGGCGTGGTAGCAGTGCATGTTGTCCCGGCGGTGGTCGACCCGGGCGTGGACCGTCCCGAGCTCGTGCCACTGCTCGACGGTCACCCCGAGCTCCTCCTGCATCTCCCGCGTGGCCGCCTGGTCCGGCGGCTCGCCACGCCGCACGGCGCCGCCGGGCAGATCCCACTCCCGGTGGCCGTAGGTGTGGCGGACGAGAAGCACGTGGTCACCGTCGGTGAGAACGCATTTGACCCCCTCCACGTCGGGGCGGCGGAGGAACCAATAGCCGCGCAAAGCCGTATATGCACTGCGATAAGCGACGCGGCAGACCGGGGTCGGAAGCCTCACTGAGCGGAGCCTACGCGCTGCGCGGACGGCAAAGCTTTCCTCCGGCTATCATGGCTGGCGGCCGCGCGAGTTCGCGCGGTTTGTGCGTGCCATGAAGACCTACGTTGCCACCCCAGCTGACCGCGAGCGCAACTGGTTGCTCGTCGACGCGAGCGGACTAACGCTCGGCCGTCTGGCCACCCAGATTGCGGACGCGCTGCGCGGCAAGCGCAAGCCGGCCTACACGCCCCACATCGACACCGGGGACTTCGTGATCGTCGTCAACGCAGAGAAGATCGCCGTGACCGGCAACAAGCGCGCGGACAAGCGCTACTACCGCCACTCGGGATATCCGGGCGGGTTGCGGTCGCGCAGCCTGGCCGAGATGCTCGACCGTCGGCCCGAGGAGGTCATCCGCCTCGCGGTCAAGGGCATGATGCCGCGCAACCGGCTGGCGCGAAAGCAGATCACCAAGCTCAAGGTGTACGCCGGTCCCGAGCACCCGCACGCTGCACAGCAGCCGCAACCCATGGAGATCTCGCAGTGACCGAGCAACCCGAGAACGAGCAGCCGCGCGAGGAGGAAACCGCCGGCACGCCCGAGCCGACCGAGCCCGAGGCCGCTGAGCAGGCGCCCGCGGCCGAGGAGCCCGCGGCCGAGGAGCCCGTGGCTGCCGAGGAGCCGGTGGCTGCCGAGGAGCCGGTGGCTGCCGAGGAGCCGGTGGCTGCCGAGGAGCCGGTGGCTGCCGAGGAGCCGGTGGCTGCCGAGGAGCCGGTGGCTGCCGAGGAGCCGGTGGCTGCCGAGGAGCCCGTGGCTGCCGAGGAGCCCGTGGCTGCCGAGGAGCCCGTGGCCGCCGAGGAGCCCGTGGCCGCCGAGGAGGAATCCGCCCCGGCCGCCGTCGAGGAGGAGGCCGCCCCGGCTGTTGCCGTCGGCGAGGAGCCCGCGCCGGCCGTTGCCGCCGACGAGGAGCCCGCGCCGGCTGTTGCCGCCGAGGAGGCGCCCGCTCCCGCCCCCGCGGCCGAGCAGGAAGCCGCTGGCGCCCCCGCGGCTGAGCAGCCCGCCCCGCAGGCCCCGGACTTCGACGAGGACGAGGATGAGACCCCGCGGGCCAAGCCCGAGATCCCGGGTGCCGACCTCGTCCCCGACCTCGTTCCCGAGGGCACGGAGTTCCTTGACGCGGAGGCGCAGGCCGCCGCGGAAGCCGACGCTGAGGCCGCCGCCGCGCGCGAAGAGGAGCAGGCCGAGGACGCGGCGATGCCCATCGCCGACGCGGCCATCGACCTCGCCGCCGGTGCCCGTTACACGTCCACCGGCAAGCGAAAGACCGCGGTCGCCCGCGTCATCCTCAAGCCGGGCAGCGGCACGTATTCGATCAACGGCAAGCTGCTGGAGGAGTTCTTCCCCCGCGAGACCTTGCAGCGGATCATCCGCCAGCCGCTCGAGACGGTGGGCTACGAGTCGCGCATGGACGTCGTGGCCCGGATGCACGGTGGCGGCGTCGCCGCCCAGGCCGGCGCCCTGCGTCATGGCATTTCGCGTGCGCTCATCGTGGCCGACCCGAACCTGCGCGGCGAGCTCAAGCGGCGCGGCTTCCTCACGCGCGACCCGCGCGTGAAGGAGCGCAAGAAGGCTGGCTTGAAGAAGGCCCGCAAGCGGCCGCAGTTCTCCAAGCGCTAGGGCGATCGCCCCCGCCCATGGCGCGCCAGCTGTTTGGCACGGACGGTGTCCGTGGCCGCGCGGGAGAGTTCCTCAGCGCGGAGCTCGCCCTCGGCCTGGCCCGCGCCGCGGTCGTCCGGGCGACCCAGCCGCGGCCTCAGGTGCTCATCGTCCGGGACACGCGCGAGTCGGGCGAGATGCTCGAGTCGGCGATCGCCGCCGGCGTCACCGCCGCCGGGGGTGACGCGCTCCTCGCGGGCGTGCTGCCGACACCGGCCGCGCCGTTGCTCGTCCGTCGCCACGGCCTGCACCTCGCAGCGGTTATCTCGGCCTCCCACAACCCCTACGAGGACAATGGGATCAAGCTGTTCGCCGCCGACGGCTACAAGCTCGACGACGACACCGAGCACGAGATCGAGGCGCTCCTCGAGGGGTCGCTGCCCCAGCCGGAACGGATCGGCCGCGTCCGCCGCTTCCACGGAGCTCTCGAGGATTATCTGCGCGAGCTCCACGTCCGCTTCGGCGGCCTGGCGCTCGGGGGGACGAGCGTCCTGCTCGACTGCGCCAACGGGGCGACGTTTCACGCCGCGCCGGAGATCTTCCGTCGTCTCGGGGCCAAGGTCACGGTCCTGGCTGACGAGCCGGACGGCCGCAACATCAACCACGGGTGCGGCTCCACCCACCTCGATCACATCCGCGAGCGCATGCTGGTCGGCGCCCACGACGTCGGCTTCGCCTTCGACGGCGACGGCGACCGCGTGCTCGCGGTCGACCGCACGGGGGAGATCGTGGATGGCGACGAGCTTGTGGCGCTGGCCGCGTTGCACCTCCGTGCCCGCGACCGCCTCCCCGGCAACGGCGTCGCGGTGACGGTCATGACCAACTTCGGCTTCCACACGGCCATGGCCGGCGCGGGCATCGAGGTCGCCTGCACCGCGGTCGGTGACCGCTACGTCCTCGACGAGCTCCGCCGCCGCGGCTGGACGCTCGGTGGCGAGCAGTCCGGCCACATCATCGATCTCGGCTTCGGTCCGAGCGGCGACGGTATCGCCAGCGCGCTCCTCACCCTCGAGGCGCTCGCCGGGCGCGACCTGAGCGAGCGCGGGGCGATGCAGAAGCTGCCTCAGCGATTGGTCAACATCCGTGCCGGCGACCGGGCGGCGCTCACCGCGGCGATGGACAGCGCCGAGGTGCGCGTCGCGATCGAGCGCGAGCAGGCCGGCCTGAGCGGACGCGGGCGCGTGCTCGTCCGCGCCTCAGGCACCGAGGCGCTCATCCGGGTCATGGTCGAGGCGCCGAGCCACAAGGAGACCGACGCGGTCTGCGAGCGGCTGGCCGGCGTCGTCGACGCCGCGCTCAGCTGAGCTCGCTCGCCACGGGTGACGGGCGTGCCGCGGCTGCTTGGGCGTCCAAAACACGACACTCGACCGCCCGCGAGGGTCGAGTGTCGTGCACGAGCCGTTTTCCGTCCTCTCCACGACAACCGAGCCGAGAACGTCCGCGAGTGTCGCGTTCTGGACGCCGAACACCCCGCGCGCACCCTCAGCCTGACGCGTGCCGCCGGAGCGCGCGGTCCGCAAACTCAGCTCCAGATCCCCAGCGAGAGCTGCTCGCGCGGCACGGGCGAAGCCTCGGCCTCCGGGCCGCGACGGCCGGCCTTGCGCCAATGCCCGATGACCTCGCGGGCGCTCGCGTGGCGCCATCCGGCGGCCTGCGAGATGGGGGTGAAGTGGACGACGCTGTCGGTGATCTCCTGCACCTCCCCGTAGACACGACGTCCCTTGATCGCGCAGAGCACGATGTCTCCGGCGTGGATGCCCTCCAGTTTCACCCGGCGATCTTCTCACCCGATGCGGACCGCTTGCCCGCCAGCCACCACCCCGGTATCGTGGCGGTATCGCCGGAGATATCGCAGATTCCCCACAACAGCTGCTGCTCAAAGCCGTCCGCACGCTCGCGACCGAGGAGCAGGACACGGTGCTCGCCTACCTGCTCGAGCGGGCCCCCACCGTGGAGCCGCTCCGTCACGGAACCGCCGCCGCTTCCTGGCTTCGGGGCGTGACGCCCGCCTTCGCCGCGGCCCGCCCCTCACCGTGGACCGCGCTGCCCGGCCCGCGCTGGGCCGCCGCGCTCGTGCTCGCACGCCTGGCCGACGGCGAGGCCGCCGGCGAGATGTGCGGCGAGCTGGGGCTCGGCGACGAGGTCTTCACGGCCGCTCTGCGCGATGTCGCGCGGCGCTCGCGCACCTCGGAGCCTCGGGCTCAGCTCTTCCGGTGGCTGGCCGAGGGCGGGCGGCTGGACGAGCGCGCGGCGACCGAGCTTGGTCTCACCCTGGAGCAGCTGCGCAGCGAGCTCGAGCCCACCGACGAGCTTCTCGACACCGTCTCCGCCGCCATCGTCGCCCGCTCGGCCGTGCCCGGCCCGCCCTCGGAGTACCTCGGGACCTCCCCGCAGGGCCCGCTGCGCACGATGCCGGTTCGCTTCCCCGAGGCCCAGTACGAGCGGCTGCGCGCCTGGGCCGAGGGCCACAACTTCCCCATGGCCGTCGTCGTGCGCGGGCTGGTCGAGCGGTTCCTCGACGAGCAGCAGCGCCGCGCTGCCTGAGCCCTCAGAACGGCCGTTCGGAGGCCGGGACCTTCGGGACCTCCGCGGCAATCCGCTGCATGACGCCGTAGAAGCGGTGGACCTCGGGGTAGAGCAGCGCCTTGCCGCTCGTGATGAGCCCGCCCGAGAGGCCCCGCTCGGGATCGGCCCAGCCCATGATGTTGATCAGCCCCAGATGGCCGAAGGCGAGGTCGGTGTCGCGGCCGAGCAGGCTCAGCCACCGCGCCCCGAGCATGAGGCCGTAGCTGAAGCGCGTGGGGAAGAGGAGGGAGAGGTCGACCTCGAGGCGGGACTGCTCGGTGAGCGCGGTGCGCAGGGTTTCCGGGGACATCACGCGCACGCCGTCGAGCTCGCCGCCCGCGCGGAAGATCTCGAAGAAGCGCGAGAGCTCGTTGGCCGATGTCACCACATTGGCGCTCGGCAGGACGGCGGTGAGGAAGCGCGGATCGTTGGAGAGCTCGACCACAGCGTCGATGGAGCCTCCGAGCACGCGCCTGACGAAGACGGAGACCGGCGGCAGAAGCCGGGGGCCCGTGGCGTAGCTCACGCCGACCTGCCGGACGTCGGCCTCGGCTACCCCGTAGCCGCCCCAGCGGAAGCCGAGCGGATCGAGGATGTCCTGCCGGAGCACGTCCTTGATGGGCCGGCCGGTGGCGCGGCGCACGACCTCGGCGAGGAGGAACCCGCCGGAGACGGCGTGGTAGGCGAGCGCCGTCCCCGGCTTGACGAACGGCTTGGCGCGCGCGAGCGCGTCGAGGATGAACTCGGAGTCGCCGATGCGCTCGAGGTCGAGCACCTCGGGCGGGAGGGTGGGCACGCCGGCGCGGTGGGCGAGGACGTGGGCGATCGTCGTCTCGTCCTTCCCGTGCACGGCGTACTGCGGGATGTAGTCGGCGATCCGGTCCGCGAGGCTCAGCGCTCCCTGTCCGGCGAGCATGTGGACGACGATCGCGGTCATGGCCTTCGAGGTCGAGTACACGCAGAAGGGCGTCTCAGGCGTGGCCAGCACCTTGGGGACCTCAGGTCCGTCGTCGGGCCCGTTGCCGCGCGCGTGGCCGATCGCCCGGTCGAGCACGACGGCGCCGTGGCGGCGCAGGCACAGCGTCAGCGCCGGGTGCACGCCGCTCCGGTAGAGGTCGACCGCCGCCTCCCACACCCGCTCGATCGTGGCGCGCGAGATGCCGAGTGGCTCGGGATCGGCTTCGTCGGCGATCGAGGTGATCGGCTCGAGCTCGGCCGGGACGCGGATCCGGTGCAATGGGTCGGGAATCAGCGGAAGGCGGGGGACGTTCACCACGGCGGGAAATCTAGGGTCACCGAGGGTCGTAAGGCGCCACGGCTAACATTCGGCGCTCGCTCTCCGGTCGGGTGGGGAGGGCGCGGACCGCCGATGCGGTTCGACTTGCGAGACCAGGAGGCACCCCGCCCATGTGCGGCATCGTCGGTTATGTAGGTTTTCGAGCGGCGCGGCCGCTGCTCCTCGCCGGACTCGAGAAACTCGAATACCGCGGCTACGACAGCGCCGGGATCTCGGTGCTCGAGGGAGATCGCATCGAGGCCGTGCGCGCTGTCGGCAACCTCGGCGCCCTGCGCCTGGCGCTCGGGAACGGCGCCGGGGAGGCTGAGAGCGGCGGGGTCGCCCTCGTCGAGAGCCCGGAGCCGGCGACCGGTATCGGCCACACGCGCTGGGCCACGCACGGGCGGGTGAGCGAGGAGAACGCGCACCCCCACTACGACACGGCGGACCGCATCCACATCGTGGTCAACGGCATCGTGGAGAACTACGTAGGGCTCAAGGAGCGCCTCATCGCCGACGGCGCCCGCTTCACCTCGGAGACCGACGCCGAGGTCATCGCGCACCTCGTCGCCGAGCACTACGACGGCGATCTCGTCCGGGCCGTGCTCGCCGCCTACGCCGAGCTGCGTGGCCACTACGCCTTCGTGGCCATGAGCGCGGACGAGCCGGGTGTGCTCGTCGGCGCCCGCAACGAGTGCCCGCTCATCGTCGGCCGGGCCGAGGGCGAGCAGTTCATCGCCTCGGCCATCCCCGCCTTTTTGCGCCACACGCGGCAGGTCCAGTACATCGAGGACGACGAGATCGTCGTGCTGCGCCCCAGCGGCGTCGAGTTCCTCACCGCGGCCGGCCAGCCCGTGGAGCGCGAGACCGTCGAGATCGACTGGGACGCCGAGACGGCCGAGAAGCAGGGCTTCGAGACGTTCATGCTCAAGGAAATCCACGAGCAGGCCGACGCGGTGGCCGAGACGATCGGTGAGCGCGCTGTCCGCGACGACGGGGTCGACCTGGGCGACCTCGGCGCGATCGACGACGCCCTGCTGCGCGACCTGCGCCGGATCGTCGTGGTCGCCTGTGGCACCTCCTACCACGCGGGGCTCATCGGCCGCTACGCCATCGAGGAGTGGTCGCGCGTGCCCGTCGAGGTCGAGATCGCCTCTGAGTACCGCTACCGCAACCCGGTCGTCGGACCGGGCGACCTCGTCATCGGAATCTCCCAGTCCGGCGAGACGGCCGATACGCTGGCGGCCATGCGCACCGCGCGGTCGCGCGGCGCCACCGTTCTCGCGGTCACGAACATCATGGGCTCGCAGGCGACCCGCGAGGCCGACGGCGTCCTCTACACCCGCGCCGGCCTCGAGATCGGCGTCGCGGCCACGAAGACGTTCGTGACCCAGGTTGTGGCCATGTACCTGCTTGCGCTGCGCCTGGCAGAGCTGCGCGGAACCCTCGAGCCCGACCGGCTGTCGGCCATCATCGCCGAGCTCAAGCACCTTCCGCACCTACTCGCCGAGATGCTCGAGGGCGGCCTGGACAACGTCACGGACATCGCCAAGCGCCACGCCGACGCCGACTTCTTCCTCTACCTGGGGCGCCACGCCGGCGTGCCCGTGGCGCAGGAGGGCGCGCTGAAGCTGAAGGAGATCTCCTACCTGGCCACCGATGCATATGCCGCGGGGGAGATGAAGCACGGCCCCATCGCCCTGCTCGACGAGAGCACGCCGGTCGTCGTGGTGGCGACCGAGTCGCCGGTGCTCGAAAAGGTGATCTCGAACATCCAGGAGGTCAAGGTGCGCGGCGCCCGCGTGATCGCCGTGGCCACCGAGGGCGACGAGCAGATCACCCAGCACGCGCACGAGATCATCCGCATCCCGCGCACGGACTGGATGCTCGCCCCGCTCCTGGCCGTCGTCCCGCTCCAGCTCCTCGCCTACCACATCGCCCGGGAGCGCGGACTCAACGTCGACCAGCCCCGTAACCTGGCCAAGACGGTCACGGTCGAGTGACCGGATCCGGCGAGCGCACCTCCGCCTCGCCCGGGGTCGGAATCGATCTGCTCGAAATCGAACGGCTCGAACGCGCTCTCGCCCGCACGCCGCGCCTGGCCGAGCGGCTGTTCACCGATGACGAGCGCCGCTACGCGGCCGGACGGGCTCGCCCCTCCCAGCACCTGGCCGCGCGGTTCTGCGCCAAGGAAGCCGTGGCCAAGGCGCTGGCGCTGGAGAGCTGGAACTGGCGCGAGGTCGAGGTGCTCGGCGGGGGAGGGCCGCCCGAGGTGCGCCTCCACGGCGCCGTGGCCGAGCGCGCACGGGCCCTCGGCGTCGCGGTTACGGTCTCGCTCACCCACAGCCGCCGCGACGCCGCCGCCGTGGCCATCGCCGCATGACCCTTCCCGACTGGCTGGCATCCCTGCCCGGCGCCGAGGCGCAGCGCGCGCTCGACACGTGGGCGATCGCGGAGCGGGGGATTCCCGGCCTCGAGCTCATGGAGCGCGCGGGGACGGGGTTGGCCGATGCCCTGACCGCTCGCTTCCCGGCCGGCCGGATCGCGGTCGTGTGCGGCAAGGGCAACAACGGCGGCGACGGTCTCGTCGTGGCCCGTGTGCTCCGCGGGCGGGGCAGGGACGTGACGGTTGTCGTTGTGGGCGGCTCTGAGTACCACGGCGACGCCAAGACGAACTACGACCGTCTCCCGGGGCCAGGCGCCACGAAGTTCATTCGCGGCACGCTCGACGGCCACGCCGTCATCGTCGACGCCGTCCTCGGCACCGGGTTCTCGGGCACGGTGCGCGATTCCTACGCCAACGTCATCGAGGCCATCAACGCCTCGGGCGCGCATGTGGTCGCCTGCGACGTTCCGAGCGGCGTCGACGCCTCGACCGGGGAGGTCGGCGGGCCGGCCGTCCGAGCGGAGGTCACCGTGACCTTCCACGCCGCCAAGCCCGGGCTGTGGATCGCCCCGGGCAAGTCCCACGCCGGCGAGGTCGTCGTCGTGGACATCGGCATTCCCGCGGGCGGTCCCGGCGAGCCCGAGACCGGACTCATGGGCGAGCGCACAACCGACGGCGTTCCCCGCCGCGGCGCCGAGGCGACGAAGTTCGCCGTGGGCAGCGTGCTCGTGTGCGGCGGCTCGCCCGGCCTGACGGGCGCGGTGCGGATGTCGGCCGAGGCCGCCATGCGGGCGGGCGCGGGCTACGTGACCGCCCTCGTGCCCGCCTCGGTCGCCTTCGTCTTCCAGCTCCAACTGCTCGAGGTCATGTCGCTCGCCCTGCCCGATGCCGACGGGGCGCTCGTCCCCGATGCCGTCGAGCCCGTGCTCGGCCGGACGCGTCGCGCGAACGCGCTCGTGCTCGGCCCCGGACTCGGGCGCGACGCCGCGACGATCAGCTTCGCCCGCACCCTGGCCCATCGGGCCGAGGTCCCCCTCGTGCTCGACGCCGACGGACTGAACGCCCACGCCGGGGTGCTCGAGCGGCTCGCTGACCGCCCGGCGCCCACGGTGCTCACGCCCCATGCGGGCGAGCTCGGTCGTCTGCTGGAATGCGAGAGCGCGGAGATCGAGGCCCACCGGCTCGAGCGCGTGCGCGAGGCCGCGCGGCGCGCCGGGGCCGTGGTCGTGCTCAAGGGCGACGATACGCTCGTGGCCGAGCCCACGGGCCGTGTCGCGGTCAGCCCCGGCGGCGCGCCCGCGCTGGCCACGGCCGGAACCGGGGACGTCCTCTCCGGCGTGATCGGCGCCTACCTGGCCAAGGGCATGGAGCCATGGCACGCCGCCTGCGCAGGCGTCTTCGTGCATGCCGCGGCGGGTCGGCTTGCCGGCGCCGACATCGGCGCCGAGGGCGTCATCGCCAGCGACGTGATCGCGCGGCTCCCCCGAGCGCTCCCGCCCCGCAACCCGGCCACGGACGCGCCGGCGGGTGCGGCGGCCGCGCGAGGCTGACCGGTGCCCGAGCGGGCGCTCGCGCGGATCAACCTGGCCGCCATCGAACGCAACGTCGAGCGGCTGAGCGCCAGTCTCCGGCCCGGCGCTCGGCTGTGCGCCGTGGTCAAGGCCGACGGCTACGGGCACGGGGGCGCGCCGAGCGCCCGCGCCGCCCAGGCCGGGGGTGCGCACTGGCTCGCCGTGGCCACCGCGGGCGAGGCGGTGACGCTGCGGGACGCCGGGATCGAGGGCCGCATCCTCGTCATGGGCGCGCTGTCCGGTGCCGAGGTCGACGCCGCGCTCGCGGCCCGCGCCGATGTCGTCGCCTGGAGCGAGGACTTCATCGTCACGCTCCTGCGGCGGCCGCCCGGGCCGCCCGTGCGCGTCCACGTCAAGCTCGACACAGGCATGGGACGGCTCGGCACTCGCGATCCCGGGGAGGCCCGGCGGGTCGCCGAGCGCGTGCTCGCCGCGGCGCCCGCCCTCGAGCTCGCCGGCGCGATGACCCACTTCGCCACCGCGGACGACGACGCGGCCTTCATGGCCGAGCAGCTCGCCCGCTTCGAGCCCTTCGTGGCCGAGCTCCGCGCGCTGGAGCCGAAGCTCGTCGTGCACGCCGCCAACAGCGCCGCCACCCTGCGCGAGCCCGCCGCCCACTTCGATCTGGTTCGCTGCGGGATTGCCATCTACGGTTGTGATCCCATGCACGTCGATCCCCAGCCGCTTGGCCTCGAGCCTGCCCTGGAGCTCATCTCCTACGTCGCCGCGGTCAAGCGCGCCGGGCCGGGGGAGAGCGTCGGCTACGGCCGCCATTTCGTCGCCGCGCGCGAGACGTGGCTGGCCACCGTGCCGATCGGCTACGGCGACGGAGTGCGCCGGGCGCTGAGAGACAACGGCGACATCCTCATCGCGGGGCGCCGCTTCCCGCTCGTCGGCACCGTGAGCATGGACAACGTGACCGCCGAGGTGGGCGCGCCGGAGGCCGTGCGCCTCGGGGACACGGCCACGCTCATCGGCCGCGACGGCGCTCAGCGCCAGACCGCCGAGGACGTCGCGCGTCGGCTCCAGACGATCAACTACGAGGTCCTCTGTGGCATCTCCGCCCGCGTACCGCGCCGCTACCACCGCGACGGAACCCCCTGTGACGGCTGAGCCCCCGGTGCCGGCTGAGCCCCTCCGCGCGCTGCACGAGCTCGCCCCCGGCGGCTATCTCGTCGGCGGCGCCGTTCGCGACCGGCTGCTCGGCCGCGCCACGTGCGACTACGACGTCACCGTGGACGGCCACCCGCGCGAGCTCGCCCGCACCCTGGCCGCCGCGGCGGGCGGTCATCCCTTCGAGCTCTCGGAGGCCTTCGGCGCCTGGCGCGTCGTCGCCCGTGACCGGCGTTGGCAGGTCGACGTGCTCGGTCTGCAGGACGGCGGCATCGAGCACGACCTCGCCCAGCGCGACCTGACGGTCAACGCCATGGCCGAGTCGCTTGCCGACGGAGCTCTCGTTGACCCGTTCGACGGCCGCGGCGACCTCGGGGCGCGGCGCCTGCGCATGGTCTCCGACGGCGCCTTTGCCGCCGATCCGCTGCGCAGCCTGCGCCTGGCCCGGCTCGCCTGCGAGCTCGGCTTCTCGATCGAAGCGGCGACGGCCGGCGCGGCCCGCGGCGCGGTTGCCGGCCTCCAGCGCGTCTCGCCGGAGCGCGTGTTCGCCGAGCTCAAGCGGATCGTCGGCGCCCCGGCGGCGCTCGCCGGGCTCGCCGTCGCCGATGAGCTCGGGATCACGGAGGTCGTGCTCCCAGAGCTGAGCGCGCTCCAGGGCGTGAGCCAGAGCCACTTTCACCATCTCGACGTGCGCGACCACACACGCGCTGTGCTCGAAGCGACGATCGAGCTGCAGCGCAGCCCGGAGACGTGGTTTCCCGATCAGGCGGCCGAGCTCGACGGCTTCCTCTCCCAGCCGCTGGCCGACGAGCTCACGCGCTGGCAGGCGATGCGCTTCGGCGCCCTCTTCCACGACATCGCCAAGCCCCAGACGCGCGCGGTCACACCCGAGGGGCGCACGACGTTCATAGGCCACGACGTCCGGGGTGCGGAGGTCGCCGCCGGCGTGCTCACGCGCCTGCGGGCGAGCCAGCGTTTGGCCGAGCACGTGGCGGCGCTCGCGCGCCATCACCTGCGACTCGGCTTCCTCGTCCACGCGGCACCGCTCAGCCGGCGGGCGGTCTATCGCTACCTGCGCACGTGCGAGCCGGTGGAGATCGACGTGACCGTGCTCAGCGTGGCCGACCGCCTGGCCACCCGGGGGGAGAACGCCGATGTCGCCATCGAGCGCCATCTCGCGCTGGCGCGCGCGATGATGGCCGATGCGCTGCGCTGGCGCGCGGACCGTCCCCGGCCCCCCGTGCGGGGCGACGAGCTCGCCCGCGCGCTCGGGCTGGCGCCCGGGCCGGCCCTCGGGGTCCTCCTCCAGGAGCTCGAAGAAGCGGCCTACGCGGGGGAGATCGGCTCGCCCGAGGAGGCGCTGGAGCTGGCCCGCAGCGCGCAGGCTCGCTCCCGGTAGGCTCCCCGCGATGAGCGACCCTGACTGCATCTTCTGCAAGATCGTCGCGGGCGAGCTGCCCGCCGAGACGATCTACGAGGACGAGGCGACGGTGGCCTTCATGGACATCAATCCCGGGACCCGCGGCCACGCGCTCGTGATCCCGCGCCACCACGCCCGCAACCTGCTCGAGATCACGGCGGAGGATCTCCAGGCGGCCATCCTCACGGCGCGGACGCTGGCCGCACGCATGACCGATCGCCTTGGGGCCGACGGCGTCAACATCATCAACTCGTGCGGCGAAGCCGCCTGGCAGACCGTCTTCCATTTCCATCTCCACGTCATTCCGCGCTACGTGGACGATCCGCTGCAGCTGCCGTGGCGCCCGGCGCCGGGCGACGCCGAGGAGATCGCCGCCGCCGCCGAGCAGCTCCGCGCCTGATGGCGCGCGTGACCGCCGCCCCGGGCGGCCTGTTCGACACCGAGGACCTCTGCGGAGCCGTGCGAACGTTCCTGCAGGAAGGACCAGGGAAGGCGAAGTTCGGCGGTCACTAGCCGGATCGCCGCGCATCCTGATACTTTTCCCGCGTTTAGTGGGGGCCTCGGGGGTGCCGTCCCGATGTGTCCTAAATGCAGTGGCATCGAAGGGGAGTAGATGGCAACGGGTACGGTCAAGTGGTTCAGTGACGACAAGGGCTTCGGCTTCATCACGCCTGACGATGGTGGGCGTGATCTGTTCGTGCACTTCTCGGGCATCTCAGGAGACGGATACCGATCGCTCGCCGAGGGCGCCAAGGTCACCTATGAGGAGGAAGCCGGGCCCAAGGGGCCCAAGGCGGTCAACGTCCTCAAGATGTAGCCGGCAGGGCGGGTCGCGCCCGTCCGCGCGCCGTCGGTGGCGCGCCGGGCGGTCCTGTCCGCCGCGGCCCCCTGC
The DNA here is from genome assembly GCA_963795525.1 of uncultured Solirubrobacterales bacterium. Classification (GTDB taxonomy): domain Bacteria; phylum Actinomycetota; class Thermoleophilia; order Solirubrobacterales; family Solirubrobacteraceae; genus Palsa-465. The sequence goes on along the minus strand of CAWCIA010000002.1, from coordinate 380,652 downwards.
AACGCAGCTCGCAACTGCGACTGCGTCGTCGTGTTCAATTGAAATATGAAACGCACTGTGATCCCGGCAGCAGCGGCGGTGCTAGTCGCTGCGCTCGTGCCCGCCATGGCGACGGCCGCCGTCCTCGAGGTCGGGGCAACGAAGACGGCGCTGGTCGCGCCGACCTGCCCTCCGGGGGTCTCGGCCGTCAATTGCACGATCATCCTCACGCGCTCGACCGCGATGGAGACACTGCGAGACGGCGTGGCGTATCCGAGCACGGTGAAGCAGGCGGGGGCGATCGTCGCCTTCACGGTCGGCCTCTCCGGCCTCTCGACGAGCCGCACGACGGCCCATCAGGAGATTCACGCTCTCGATTCCAGCTTCGGTGGCACGACGAGGGTCGCCATCGCCGTGCTACGCGAGACGAACAAGAAGCTGCGCCGCTGGAAAGTCGTCGCGGAGAGCCCGGCCTTTCACGTCCAGCCCTATCTCGGCGAGGTTGTCCAGTTCCCGCTGGTCACGAGCCTTCCGGTCCGGCGCGGTGACGTCGTGGCGCTGACCACGCCGACGTGGGCTCCAGTCCTGTCGATCGATCTCACGGCCAAGAAGTTCGCCTATCGCCAGAGCCGCACCGCGTGCACCGGACCGCCGGCGTCCACCGCAGCGCAGACGGTGGGACAGACCGCCACCTACGGCTGCAACTATCCGGGCACGCGCGTGGAGTACACGGCCACCGAGATCACAAACCCGGTCTCGGTCAACCCGATCCACGGGCGTAACCGGGCCGTGCAGGACCGTAACCTCCGCCCCCGGGTGCTCCGCTAGCCCGGCGTCGGGCCGCGCTCAGCAGGCCCCGGGGTTCTGCTGGCAGAACGCCGACCCAAGCCCGGCGCCGCCGCTCCCGGTGCTCGACGTCCCGCCGCCGGACGTTCCGCCGCCGGAGGCTCCGCCGCCGGACGTTACGCCGCCCGTCGTCCCGCCGCCGGTGCCCGCGGCTCCGCCGGTCCCGGTGGCGCTCGTTCCGCCAGTGCCGCTGGTGGCTCCGGTCGCGGCCGGGGTGGACGCGGCGCTCGTCCCTGCGCTGCCGGCCGAGGACGAGCTCGAGGAGCTCGCCGCCGGCGAGGTGTTCGACGAGGTTGTGGCCGTCGTCGCGGTGGTGGCCGTGGTCGCCGTCGTGGCCGTGGTCGTGGTGGGCGCCGCCGCGAGGCTCGAGGTCGGGACGGTCAGCGGCGGGGCATCGACCGTGTCAGCCACCGGGGTGCTGCTGCCGCCACCGCAGCCCGCCACGCCGAGAGCGAGGGCCGCGATCACGGCGAGGCAGAGACGGGGCGCGGTCAGGCCGCCGAGCATCGAACCAGTATCAGGCCTCGAGCGGCGCCATCCGCCGAGTGCAGTGTGGGCAGTCGTTGAGGTCCTTCTGCGTGAGCTGGTCACACCAGTTGCAGAAGCGCAGATTCTCGACGGACCATGGAAGCTCGGAGGCCGTCGGGGCCAGCGGCAAGAGCTGGGCCACGACTTGGAGCTCCTCCCCGGTCTCCCGGTCACGGTACACGTGGCCGGGCTCGGCCTCGATGATGACCTCGCGGCCGCTCGACGGCGTCCGCATCCGGTACCTCTGGCGAATCCTCATCGAGGGGCCATGCTACCAGCGCTCCCGGAGGCAGCTGCCGTCGCCTGGCGACCCGCGGACGCCCGGCGGTGAGCCCTCCAGCCGCGCGCTTGGATAGAGTGCCGCGCGCAGCCGTATGGTCAGAGCAATCACACGCCTTGCCACGTTGGGCGCCGGCGCGCTGTCGGCGCTTGCCCTCGGGGGATGCACGCTCAAGCACCCGACGGCCAACCTCGTGCACGGCAAGGAGCTGTTCGTGGCCAAGTGCGGCGCCTGCCACACGCTTGCGCACGCCGACAGCGCGGGCACGGTCGGCCCGAACCTCGACGACGCGTTTGCCGAGGATCGCGCGGACGGCGAGAAGAGCACCTCCATCCAGGGTCTCGTGTCCTACTGGATCCAGTATCCGAACTCCGAGGGCGTCATGCCGGCCAGGCTCTACACAGGCCAGAAGGCCCAGGACGTGGCCGCCTACGTCGCCCACGTGGCCGCCATCCCCGGCCAGGACACGGGCGCGCTGGCCGCGGCCGTGTCGACGGCCAAGCAGAAGCCCGCGGTGGAGAAGAACGGGACGATCGAAATCGACGCCGATCCGACCGGCCAGCTGAAGTTCCTCGCCTCGAGCGCCTCCGGCACTGCCGGCCACGTGATGCTGCGGATGAAGAACATGTCCTCGACGCCGCACGACATCGCCATCAAGGGCGCCGGCGTCAGCCAGGTCGGGCCCGTGGTGACCAACGGCGGGGTCTCGACCGTCGCGGCCACCCTCCCGCCGGGTAAGTACGAGTTCTACTGCTCGGTCGACGGCCATGCCGCCGCCGGCATGCGCGGCACCCTGACGATCAAGTAGCGGGCGCATGGGAGCGCACGCGCTCCCAGAGCTCGTCGCCCCGGCCCGCGGCGACCGCCCGGGCTGCCCTGCGCTCGTCGAGCTCGACGCCCTGCTCGGCGGCGAAATCGAGCAGAGCCTGGCGCTCCTCGCCCTCGCGCGCAACCTTCAGGAAGAGCCAGCAGAAGAGGCAGATGGTGAGGATGCTCTCTTCGACCATCATCACTCCAGCGGCGCCGATCTGGTCGCCCGTCGGGCTGATGTGCCATCTGGCCTCGCTCGCCTTATAGATCGGGTAGAAGACGGTCCCGGCGAAGATCATGGCGTTGGCCAGCACGGTGCCGAGCAGGCGCACGACGATGATGTAGCCGAGCTGGGCGGCGTTGGTGAACCACTGCGGCTTCGGCAGAGGGCCGAGCAGGGCCATCCACATGGCTATGCCGCAGGCCAGGAACATCGTGTGCTGGAGCGCGTGGACCGGGTCGTGGCGCAGCGCAGCCTGATAGAGGACGGGGAGGTGCCAGGCGTAGAAGTCGACCGCCCACACGGTGATGGCCACGACGGGGTGGGCGAAGATGCGCAGTCGCCCGGCCACCGGGTTGCGCAGCACGGGGGCGAGCAGCGGACCGGTGAACCCGAGCACGAGGAGCAGGGCGGCGAGATCGCCGATGAGCAGATGCTCGGCCATGTGGACGATGAGAAGCTCGTCCGCCAGGTTGTCCACCGGCGGGCTGAGCGCCACGGCGAGCACGACGAGGCCCGAGGCGTAGCAGGCCTGCCGCCAGCCCGGCACGGCGCGCGAGGAGTCCTTCAGGGCCCGGACCCGCGCGCGATAGGGGATCCACCAGAGCAGCGCCAGGAGGGGCAGGAAGATCGTCCCGGTCGGGCCGGCCCCGGCGAGCGGCAGCGAGCTCACAGGCACGCTGCCCATGGTGTCACGTCTGACTCAGGTGATCGCCCGGACGAGGACCACCACGATGACGATCACCACGACGACGGCCAGGAGGTAGATGAGGATGCGGAAGGCGTCGGCTTCGGAGCGCAGCGGATTCACCGCGAAACCGTCTAGAGCACGTAGACCGTCGTGTACACGACGAGCCACATAATGTCGACGAAGTGCCAGTAGATCCCTGGCACCTCCATCCCCTGGTGATTCTCCGCCGAGTAGTGCCCTCGGAAGCTGCGGACCGTGACCATGAGGAGCAGGCACAGCCCAATGAAGACGTGCGCGCCGTGCAGCCCGGTCAGGGCGTAGAAGACTGTGCCCTGAGCAGAATCGTGGGGCGCGAAGCCCACGTGGACGTATTCGTTGACCTGCACGCACAGGAAGGTGAGCCCGAGCAGGAAGGTTGAGGCCATGCCCGCCTTCAGGCCGAAGCGGTTGCCGTTCTTGATCGAGTGCAGTGCCCAGTGGATGGTCAGCGAGGAGGACACGAGGATCGCCGTGTTGACGCCGGCGACCGCCTCCGGGACCTTCGTCCCGTGGGCCGGCCACGGGTTATGGGTGACGATCCGGATGAAGAAATACGCCGTGAAGAAGGCGCCGAAGATCATGATCTCGGACATGATGAAAAGCAGCATCCCGAGCGTCGGGGCGGCCACCCGAGAGGACCTGTGGGCCAGCGGCGGGCCGTGGTGATGCTCGGGATGGGGGATCGAGGCGGCTTCCATGTCGGTCTCCCTTGATCAGGCGGCCGTGCTCGTCACGTCGCTGTGGACGACGTGCTCGACGGGCTTTCCAGTGCTGCGGCGGACACGTTCGATCAGATCGGAGCGCAGCCAGCCGGACTTCGTCTCCGAGAAGGTCGAGATGACGATGTCGTCGACCCGGAAGTACTGCAGCGCGTTCATGATCGCCGTGTACGGGTCGGGATCGCCGATCATCCCCGCCGCATAGAGGCCGCGGACGTGGAGACGGTCGAGCACGAGCTTCAGCCGCGTTCGAGCCCGCCGCGTGGCCGTCCCGTCCCCGCCTTCCTGGGGCACGAGAAGGATGAACAGGCGCTGCTGCGTCTTGCCGTGGACCTCGGTCTTGGCCTTGAGCGCCTCGAGCAGTTCGTCACCGGATGCCGTGCGGTTGGCCACCGCCAGCGTGACCTGGAAGGGAAGGCCCTCGGAGTCGATGTCGTTCACCACGTGGGCGACCGGAAGCCCGGTGGCGTCTCGGACCCGGTCGACGAGATCGCGGCGCAGCCACCCCGAGCGCGTCTCGGGGTAGGTCGAGATGATGATCTCCTGCGGGTGGTATTCCCGCACGGCATCGAGCGTGGCCGTGAACGGGTCGGGGTCGCCGACCTCGCCGATCGCCCGGATGCCCTCGTCTCGGATCACGTCGAGCGCGAGATCGATCCGCACCTGGGCGGCGTCGAACACGGCGTCGTCGTAGATGACGAGCCCCGACCGCGGCCGGTTCTGCGGCACGCAGAGGATGAAGCGGGTGTCCGAGTCCGAGCGCTCGCGGACGGCATCGAGGAGCTCCCGTCCCCCCAGCGTCTCGTTGCCGACCACAAGGATCGTCTTCGAGGCGATATTGGCCCCCGTGCTCACTCGTGGCTCTCCTGGCTGGGGGGCGTCGTGTAGGCGCCCGCGGCCACCGGCTTGGCCTCCGTCGGAGGCTTGAAGATGCCGTGGACCGCGCCGGGCACGCCGTACTCGTAGGGGCCGCCGACGACCGTGGGAACGGCGTCGAAGTTGAAGATCGGCGGCGGGGAGGAGACTTGCCACTCGAGCGTGAGCGCGCGCCAGGGATTGGCGGCGGCGCGCGGGCCGCCTCGCCAGCTGACCACGATGTTGTAGATGAAGATGAGCGTGCTCAGGCCGAGGATGAAGGACGAGATCGAGATGAAGAGGTTCCAGGCAGCGAACTTCTGGGCGTACTCGGCCACCCGCCGCGGCATGCCCTGGAGGCCGATGATGTGCATCGGCCCGAAGGTCAGGTTGAAGAAGACGAAGGTCAGCCAGAAGTGGAGCTTGCCCAGCCGGTCGTCGAACATCCGCCCGGTCATCTTCGGGAACCAGTAGTAGACGCCCGCGAAGATCGTGAACAGCGAGCCACCGAAGAGCACGTAGTGGATGTGGGCGACGATGAAGTAGGTCTGGCTGACGTGGATGTCGAACGGGATCATGGCCAGCATCACGCCGCTGATCCCGCCCAGGGTGAACATCGTGAGGAAGCCGAGCGCGAAGAGCATCGGCGTGTCGAGGTGGAGCACGCCTTTCCACAGGGTGGCCAGCCAGGAGAAGATCTTGATCCCCGTGGGGATCGCGATGATCGCCGTCGTGATCATCATCGGGATCCGGATCCACGGCGACATGCCCGAGACGAACATGTGGTGGGCCCAGACGGTGAAGCCGAGCACCACGATGGCCAGCAGCGAGAAGGCCATCATGCGGTAGCCGAAGATCGGCTTGCGCGACTTCACGGCGATGACCTCGGAGATGATCCCGAAGCCCGGCAGCATCATGATGTAGACGGCCGGGTGGGAGTAGAACCAGAAGACGTGCTGGTACATGACCACGTTGCCGTCTTTCCCGGCTCCTACGAACGCGTCGAAGAAATGGAAGCTCAGCGCCCGGTCGAGGAGTACGAAGAACTGCGAGGCGGCGATGAACGGCGTGGCGATGACGACGAGCAGTGAGGTCGAGAAGTTCGCCCACACGAGCAGGGGCATCCGGAAGAAGCTCATCCCGGGCGCCCGCATGGTGATGATCGTGACGAGGAAGTTGAGCGCGGTGGCGATCGAGGACGCGCCGGCGAGCTGGACCGCGATCGAGAAGAAGAGCTGCCCGAGCGGCATCGTCGTGGAGAGCGGCGCGTAGGCCGTCCAGCCGGAGGCGAACGACCCTCCGGGCGCGAGGAAGCTCGCGAGCATCATCAGCCCGGCCAGCGGCAGCATCCAGTAGGACAGCGCGTTCAGGCGCGGGAAGGCCATGTCCGGCGCGCCGATCATGAGCGGCAGCACGAAGTTGGCCAGTCCGGCGAAGACCGGGATGACGAACAGGAAGATGAGCAGGGTCGCGTGGACCGAGAAGACGCCGTTGTACTGCTCGGGGGTGAGGAACTGCATGCCCGGCTTGGCCAACTGGGCCCGGATGAGCATGGCCATGAGGCCGCCGACGAGCAGGAAGAAGAACGACGTGACGGTGTACTGGATCCCGATCACCTTGTGGTCGGTGTTGATCCGGAAGTAGTCGCGCCAGCTGTTCGCGCCGTGGGCGGAGTGTTCCTCGGCCCGCGTCGGCTTGCCGGCCGCCCAGTAGAACCAGTAGTCCGCGGCGCCCAGGCCGACGAGGAAGAAGAGCGGCACCGCGAGGAGGGCGACGATCGTGATCGCGTTGCCGTCGACCACGGGATGCTCGTGCATGGCGATTCGCACGACGACGACGAGCCCGAAGGCGAAGCCGAAGCCGAGAAGATCGAACAAGGCGGCCCGGTACCAACCGGGTGCGCGGAGCTTGGCCGGGAGCGGGACGCGCGACCGCGGCCGCGGATGGGTGACGGGCTCGTGAGCGACGGTCGCCATCAGCAGATCTCCTTCTCTTCGTACGACAGCTGCACCGTGTCCCTCACTTTGGCACGCGGGGCGAAAGGCTGGCAAGCCCCCATCAACCCGGGACTCCGGCCGATTGGGAGTTGTTGGGCGGCGGGACGCCGATCGGCGGCGCGCCCCCGGTCTTCTGCTTGGACAGCCACGCCTGGAACTGAGGCTCGGTGACCACCCGCACGCCGGCGCGCATGAGCCCGTGGCCGGCGCCGCAGAGCTCCGTGCACTCCACCGGATAGCTGCCGATTCGGGTCGGGGTGACCCTCAGGGTCGTGGTGATGCCCGGGACGGCGTCGAGCTTCTCCGAGAAGTTCGGCACGAAGAAGCTGTGGATGACGTCGAGTGAGCGGAGCTTGAAGACGACCGGCCGGTCGACGGGGAGGTAGAGGACTGGAGAGACCACCTGGGCGGTGCCCGTGCCCTGCGGATAGGAGAACTCGAAGGCGAACTGGCGGGCGGTCACGTTGACCGTCATCTCGTTCGCGTGGCTCTTCTCGTTCGAGCGCAGCACGGTGTAGGAGTAGGTGACGAGGCCCAGGATGAGCAGGGCCGGGGCGATCGTCCAGAGCACCTCGAGGCGGGTGTTGCCGTGGATCGGGGGGCCGTCCTTGAGCTCGTCCCCCGGGCGCACCCGGTAGCGGATGACGGCGAAGATGACCACCGTCTCCACGAGCACGAAGATCGGGATCGAGGCGAACAGCAGGACGTCGTAGAGGGTGTGGATGTTCCCGGCCTGCGTCGAGGCCTTGGTCGGGAACCACGGGATGAGCAGCGCGATCACGATGAGGATCGCCGTGACCACGACCCCGAAAACGATCATCTGCAAGATGGGGCGGTTACGCACCTACTCCTCCGTCGCGACCCTCAGCGAGCACTGCCGCGGCATCCTATGCATTCTGCACGACGGACGTCCCCGGCGTGCCGTGACCCCGCCGTGGGTCTCGGCGCGCCCGCGATACAGCCGTGTCCGGGGGCGCGAGCGAGGGTATGAAGGCCATCGTGCTCGTCGCGTATGATTGAGGCATCTGTTGCAAACTAGGGTGGAGGCGCATCATGCAGGTACGCGAAGGGATGTCAGAGGTGGTGCTCACGATCGGGCCCGGTCACACCCTTCGTGAGGCCGCGGCCGCGATGTGCCGTCGGAACGTCGGCGCCGCCGTCACCATCGATCCCGATGCCGCGGGTCCGGGCGTGATCACCGAGCGCGACATCCTGCGCTCGATCGCTGCCGGGGAAGACCCCGACGAGCAGCTCGTCTCCGCCCATCTGACCTCCGAGCTCAAGCTGGCGGCGCCGGACTGGTCGCTCGAGCATGCCGCGGCCATGATGGTCCGCGGCGGGTTCCGGCACATGCTCGTCGTCGAGGGCGAAGAGCTCCTCGGCGTGCTCTCGATGCGCGACATCGTCCGGGTGTGGACCCAGGACGGCGCGACGTCCTCCATGCCGCCCGAGTTCAGCTCAGCGGCAGCGCCTTAGCCGCGCCCGCTCAGACCCGAGAGTTCGGCGTCAGCCGAACCGCTTAAACGTTCCGGCGGCCAGGCCCGAACGTCAGTGCCCGGGACCGCTGTGGCTCTCTGGCAGCTGGTTGATGTCGCGGCGCGTGTCCGCGATCCACCGGTAGACGGTGACCAGGAAGATGATCAGCCCGATGATCGAGAAGAGCCAGTTGATCGTCGTGCCGACGACCATGAGCGTGATCCCGATCGCGCAGGCGAAGGGGAGAATCGAGGGCCCCGGGAGGTGGATCTCCTCCCCGGCGGGCGGCGCGTGGCTCGGACCGTCGCTCACGCGTGAACGTAGATCGCGGCAGCCACGAAGGTGATGCCGAACATGAGAAGCGCTGCGGCCCCGGCGATGAGGCCGGCGCGGATGTTCTTGCGGGCGAGTCGTCTGTCCATGTCGAAGGAAATCTACAGCTTTACGTCGGCCACCATCACGCCGAAGAGCAGCGCCAGGTAGGCCAGGGAGAAGAGATAGAGGCGTAGGGCGGTGCGGCGGTCCGCCCGGCGGTAGAGGAGGACCGAGCCGGTCACGAAGGCCAGGCCGAGGAGCATCGAGCCGACGAGGTAGATCCCGCCGAAGCCGCCGGCGCAGAAGGGCAGCTGCGAGACGGCGTAGAGAAGCAGCGTGTAGAGGACGATCTGCCGACGCGTCTCGTGTTCGCCGCGGGCCACGGGCATCATCGGCACGTCGACCTTCGCGTACTCGTCCTTCATGAGCAGGCTGAGCGCCCAGAAGTGGGGGGGTGTCCAGTAGAAGATGATCGCGAACAGATACACGGCGGTCCAGGAGAGCGAGCCGCGTGTCGCGGCCCATCCGACGAGGGGCGGCACCGCCCCGGCGGCGCCCCCGATAACGATGTTCTGGGGCGTGCGCCGCTTCAGCCACAGCGTGTACACCCCGACGTAGCCGACGAAGCCACTCAGCGAGAGCGAGGCGGCGAGCACGTTGATCGTCACGGAGAGGAGCACGAACGACGCCGCCGCCAGGACGAGGCCGAAGGTCAGGGCCGCGCGTGGAGCGATCCGTCCGGCCGGGATGGGCCGCGAGGCCGTCCGTTTCATCCGGGCGTCGATGTCGCGGTCGTAGTAGTGGTTGATCGCGCCGGCGCCCCCGGCGGAGAGATACCCGCCCGCGCACGTGAGGGCGATCCGTCCGACCGAAGGGTCGCCCGCGATCTCCATGGTGGTGACCGTCGTGAAAAGGAGGAGCGTCTGGACCTTCGGCTTGGTCAGCTCGAGGTAATCGCGGGCGAGCTGCCGGGCACCGGCGGCGCTCGCCGGCGCAACCGTCTGAGCGGACGAGAAGGCCACTGCGGGCGACTATACGCGCGCGAAGCGCTCGCTGCCGCCGGTCTTCTGGGTCATCCCGGTCTCACGCTCGATCTGGCGACGGATGTCGCGCATCGGCTCGACCGAGCGCACGCGCGGGATGACATCGAAGTTGTTGACCGGCGGGGGCGAGGTGGTGAACCACTCGAGAGTGTTGCCCTTCCACGGATCCGGGCCGGCGATGCGTCCGTTCTTGTAGTTGAGGGCGATGTTGATGATCGTCATCAGGATCCCCAGGGCGAGGATGTAGGAGCCGATGGTCGAGATCAGGTTGTAGGTCGACCACCCGAGGCCGGGCTGGTAGGTGTAGATCCGTCGCGGCATGCCCGAGAGGCCGAGCGCATGCTGGACGAAGAACGTCAGGTTGAAGCCGATGAACATGACCCAGAAGGAGGCCTTGCCGAGGCGCTCGTTGAGCAGCCGGCCGGTGATCTTCGGGAACCAGTAGTAGAGCCCGGCGAAGATCGAGAACACCGCGCCGCCCATGAGCACGTAGTGGAAGTGGGCAACGACGAAGTAGGTGTCGTTGAGCTGCCAGTCGACGGGGAAGGTGGCCAGGAAGATGCCCGTGATGCCGCCGACGATGAAGATGGCGATGAAGCCCACGGCGAAGTGCAACGAGGCCGTGGTGACGATGGAGCCTCGCCACAGGGTGGCGATCCAGTTGAAGATCTTCACCCCCGTCGGCACCCCGATGAGGAATGAGCTCAGCATGAAGAAGCCGAGCACGACGAGCGGCACCGGCGAGGCGAACATGTGGTGCGCCCACACGAGCGTGGCCAGGAAGGCGATCACGGCGGTGGACGCGGCAATCGCCTTGTATCCGAATACCGGCTTGCGCGAGAAGACCGGGATCACCTCGGAGATCATCCCGAAGCCCGGGAGGATCATGATGTAGACCTCGGGGTGGCCGAAGAACCAGAAGAGGTGCTGCCAGAGGATCGGCGAGCCGTGCGCGGCCGGGTCGAAGAAGTGGGTCCCGAAGTGGCGGTCGGTGAGGAGCATCGTCACCGCCGCGGCCACGGGGGGCAGCGCGATGATGAGCAGGATCGCGTAGGTGAGGATCGACCACACGAACAGCGGCAGGCGGCCCCAGCTCATGCCCGGCGCCCGCATGTTGACGATCGTCACGTAGAAGTTGATCGCGCCCAGGAGCGAGGAGATGCCCGTGAGGTGAATGAGGAAGATCCAGGCGTCCTGGCCGCCGCTGGGGGAGAACTGGATGCTCGAGAGCGGCGGATAGCTCCACCACCCGGCCTCGGGCGGATGCCAGAAGAGCGTGGCGTAGAAGACGATCCCGCCGGTGAGCAAGAGCCAGAACGAGAGCGCATTCAGGCGCGGGAAGGCCATGTCGCGCGCGCCGATCATGAGCGGCACGAAGTAGTTGCCGAACCCGGCCATGACCGGCACGACGAAGAGGAAGACCATCGTCGTCCCGTGCATGGTCAGAAGCTCGTTGTAGTGCTCCCCGGTCAGCAGTGTGTTGTTGGGCACGCTGAGCTGCGACCTCATCAACAGCGCCTCGATGCCGCCAAGGATGAAGAAGACGAAGGTCAGGACCAGGTACATGATCCCGATCTTCTTGTGGTCGGTCGTGGTGATCCAATCGACCCAGCGCTTCGTCCTGCGCGGCACGTGGACCTCGTGCGCAGTGACCTGTGGCACCGGACGGATCGCGGGTTCGGTGATCACTGACATCGCTCGCGACAGCTCCTACGGGTTTACGTTCTGGGTGAGATTGCCGGTCGCGCTCAGATAGCTGCGCAGCCCGGCGACCTGGGTGTTGGCGGCCTTGATCATCGTCTGCTGCTGGCTCAGCCACTGCTGGTACTGCTGCGGCGAGACGACCTTGACGTAGGCGACCATGGCGGCGTGGCCGCGCCCGCAGAGCTGCGCGCACTGGCCGTGGTAGAGCCCGGGGTGGGTCGCCTTGAACCAGGTGTAGGTCGTATAGCCCGGGACGGCATCGACCTTCCCGCCGAGCGAGGGAACCCACCACGAGTGGATCACGTCGTTGGCCTGGATGTCGAGGATGACGGTGACCCCGGCCGGCGCCTCCATCGTCGTGTACGAGTACGGGAGCGTCTTCGTAAAGAAGCTGTTCAGGCAGCCGTTCCCGTACGTGTAGCGCCAGATGTACTGCCGGCCCTGGATGCAGATGGTGATCTTCTGGCCGTTGGGCGGCGTGGGCTGCGTCGTGGAGGCGGAGAGGACCGCGCCGGGATCCGAGTTGGGCGGGTCGATGATGCTCGGCAGCTTGACGAAGGTCACGACGGTCAGGACGACGAGGATCAGGGCCGCGCCCACCGTCCAGCCGATCTCGAGGCGCGTGTTGCCGTGGATCTGCGCGGCCACGGCCCCCTTTTTGGCCCGGAACTTGTAGACCGAGTAGATGAGGGCGCCCTCCACGACGACGAAGACGACGGCCGCGATGTAGAGGATGATCCGGTAGAGCGACGCGATCTCGTTCGCGTTGGGGGACCCGCCCGACTTCGGGGTGATGAAGTTCGCCATCGCCGCCGGCGCGAGCACGAGCAACCCGATGACGGACAGCGTCACGACCATGGTCACGGTTCGGGTTGGGCGCCTGGGGCTGCGCTTGGCGTCGGGCTGGCGTCGCAAGGCGCGGGATTCTACCCACGGAGCCCCTGTCTTCGTCGCCCTGCCCACGTCAGCCAACGGACGTGCCGCACGAGCGACAAAGGCGCTAAGGGCGCTCTTACACGGGCCCTCGGAGGCGACCGGCCAACGCCTATACTGCCCGCTCCTTGCGCGGATCGAGGGCCATCAAAGTCACCGCGTGGGCCCTCGTCGCCGCCGGCGTGGCGGCTCCCGCACTGCGGCGTCGGCTGCGTCTTCCCGCCGTCGCCGTCCTGGGCAGCAGCGCCATCGCCCCGGTCGCGGCGTACGTGGCCATACCGCCCGGCCGCCGCCGCCAGGCGGCCATCTGCGCCCTGAACATGTGGGCCTACCTGGCCGCCTACGAGATGCCCAACGACGACCCCGCGCGGTTGCGCGCGCGGGCCCACGTCGTCTATCCGATCGTGGCCGACCGGATACTCGGCCGCGGGGTCACGCCGACCATGCGCCTCCAGCGCCGCTTCGCCCGGACGGGAGCGGTCAACCGCTTCGAGCGCCTCCTCGTGTGGTGTCACTGGCTGTGGTTCACCGTGCCCCACGCGAGCGTCCTCTACGTCATGCTGCGAAGGCCCGAGCGCTTCCCGTGGGCCGCGGCCCGCATGTACGCCGTCTTCGACGTCGGCGCGATCTTCTACTGGGTGATCCCCACGGCGCCGCCATGGTGGGCCGCCGCCCAGGGCGAGCTCGCGGACCGGGAGACGCTCGAGGTGCGGCGAATGATGCTCGAGTACGGCGAGCTCTTCTGGGGGGACCGCTGGGGCTCGCTCTACGATGTCCTCGGAGGAAACCCGCTGGCTGCCATGCCGTCGCTTCACTTCGCTACGTCGCTGATGGCTGCCCACTTGCTTTCGGAGGTGGGTCCGGTCCCAGGTGCCGTCGGCTTCGCCTACGCCTCACTCCTCGGCCTGGCGCTCGTCTATCTCGGCGAGCACTACGCCATCGACCTGCTCGCCGGAGCCGCGCTGACCGAGAGCGTGCGCGGTATCGGCGCCCGCGTCGCGCCGGCGGCCACCCCGTCGCCCGCTCGCCGCCGGCCGCGGTCGTGGCTGCGGTCGAGGATCTAGGCGCCGTGGCGCCCGAACACGTGCGCACGAGGAAGCCCACGCTCGAATCGGAGTCCGGTCGCGGCGCGGAGTTCGAAGAGCGCGAGCCTCCGCATCCGCTCTCCCCGACGGCGGGCGAGAAGCTCGCCTCGATGGAGTCCGACGAGATGCCGCGCATCCACTTCACGCGGCGCCAGCTCCTCGTGACCGTCCTCTTCATCGTCGCGGCCGTCGCCTTCCTCTACTTCGGGCTTCCCCGGCTCGTCGGGCTGCGGGAGACGTGGAACCGGATCCGCCAGGGCAATACGTGGTGGTTCGGGTTCGCGGCCGTGCTCGAGATCTGCTCCTTCCTCGGCTACATCGCGCTCTTCCGGGCGGTCTTCGTCCGAGGCGAGGGGCGGATCGACTGGCGCGAGAGCTACCAGATCACCATGGCCGGGCTGGCCGCGACTCGGCTCTTCGCCTCCGCCGGCGCGGGCGGCATCGCCCTGACGGCCTGGGCGCTGCGGCGCTCGGGGATGGAGGCGCGCGTGGCCGCCTGCCGCATGATCGCCTTCATGGCGCTCCTCTATGGCGTGTACATGCTGACCTTGGTGATCGACGGACTGGGCCTCTATCTGGGGGTCTTCCCCGGGAAAGCGCCATTTGCCATCACCATCGTGCCGGCCATCCTCGGTGCGTCGGTCATCGTCATCTTCCTCGGGGTGTCGCTCCTGCCCACCGACATCGACCATCTCGTCGGACGCTGGCGGAAGGGCGGCCGGCTGGGCCGCTTCGCCTCCTATGTCGCGGCCGCCCCCGCGACCGCGGCCAGCGGCGTGCGCACGGCGATCTCGCTGCTGCGCGGCCGCAGCCCGTACCTGCTCGGGGCGATCGCCTGGTGGGCCTTCGACATCGCCGTGCTGTGGGCGTGCTTCCACGCCTTCGGCGCATCGCCCCCGAAGGCCGTCATCGTCATGGCCTATTTCGTTGGCATGGTCGGCAACACCCTTCCGCTGCCGGGCGGGATCGGGGGTGTCGACGGCGGCATGATCGGCGCGTTCACGGCCTTCGGCGTCGACGTCCAGGTCTCGATCGTCTCGGTCCTGACCTACCGGGCCTTCGCTTTCTGGCTGCCGACATTCCCGGGCGCCGTGGCCTACCTTCAGCTACGGCGCACCGTGGCCCGCTGGCAGGCCGAGCCGGCACGGGCCTGAGACGGCGCACCGTCGACATCCAAAGCTATACTTATTGAAGTGTCCGAGAACGTAGAGAACGTGATCATCGTCGGGAGCGGGCCGGCCGGCTACACGGCGGCGTTGTACACCGCTCGGGCGAACCTCCATCCGCTCGTCGTCGAGGGCTTCGCCTGGGGCGGCCTGCTCCAGCAGACGACCGACGTGGAGAACTTCCCCGGCTTCCCCCAGGGAGTCATGGGCCCCGAGCTCATGCAGGGCTTCCGCGATCAGGCCGAGCGCTTCGGCGCCCGTCTGGAGACAGATGACGTGACGAAGGTCGAGCTCGCCCGTGATGGCGGACTGCACAAGGTATGGGTCGGCGATGACGTGCACCTGGCGCGGACGGTCGTCCTGGCCATGGGAGCCGAGCACCGCAAGCTCGAGGTACCGGGCGAGGTCGAGCTCGCGGGCCGCGGTGTCAGCTACTGCGCCACCTGCGACGCCGCCTTCTACAAGAATGCGCCGACGCTCATCGTCGGCGGCGGCGACTCCGCCATGGAGGAGGCCATGTTCCTGGCCAAGTTCGCCCGGCGCGTGGCCATCGTGCATCGCCGCGACGAGTTCCGGGCCTCGAAGATCATGCTTGAGCGGGCCCGCGCGCTGGAGAACATCGACTGGATCACTCCCTATGTCGTCGAGGAGCTCGCCGCCGGTCCGGAGGGCGCCTTGGCCGTGGCCCGGCTGCGCCACGCCGTCGACGGGAGCGAGCGCGAGCTCGAGATCACGGGGGCCTTCATCGCCATCGGCCACGTCCCGCAGTCCCAGCTCGTCGAGGGCCAGGTCGAGACCGACCCCGAGGGCTACGTCATCACCCAGGGCCGCTCGACCCTGACGAGTCTCCCGGGGGTGTTCGCCGCCGGCGACCTGGTCGACCACACGTACCGGCAGGCGATCACGGCGGCGGGCACCGGCTGCCAGGCCGCCCTCGACGCGGAGTGGTACCTCCGCGACACACCCTTTCCCGCTTCCCTGACCGAGGCCGCGATCTCCTAGCGTCGGCGCGACGGGCCGTCTCGCTAGTAGGGACAGCCGCTCTGCGGGCCCGTGTTGCCCGAGGGTGCCGAGGCACCCATGGGCAGGGCGAAGTCCTGCGTCCATGTGGCCGGACCGCTGGCGAAGCCGCTGACTCCGTGGGGCACCTCACCGATCCCGATACGGCTGAAGCCGGGATCGAGGATGTTCCGGCAGTGGCCGAGGCTCCCCATCCAGCCCTTGAGCACTGCGGCGGGGGAGGGGAAGCCGGTGGCGATGTTCTCTCCGGCGTAGGACCAGGTGAAGCCGGCCGCGGTGATCCGCGCGGCGAAGTCGCTGCCGTGAGTGAACTGGTCGGAGCTCACCATGCTCTCGGTCCACCCCTCGGCCGAGCGGTCCAGACGGCTGTCCTCGCGCAGCGCCGGGAGCCCGCGCGAGGTGCGCTCCTGGTTGACCAGGCACAGGACGGCGCCGCGCATCGCGGCAAGACCCCCGGGCGCGGCCGGCGTGCTCGCGTACAGGCAGCCCTTGTCCGAGGCGGGATGCGCCGGGTGAGGCGACTTGTGTTTGCGGTGGGTCTTGGCGGCCACGCGCGGGGAGCGGGCGGCGTGGTAGACGGCGCCCAGCCCGCTTGCGCGGGCGATCTGGGGGGCGGCGAGCGCGAGCAGCCCGGCGAGCGCGAGCAGCCCGGCGAGGACCGCGCTCAGGCCGATGCGATGAAGAGGACGCGCGATGGGGACCTGGCGCACCTTCCCTTCATCGGCGTCAGGCCCACGGAGCAATAGGCCTACAGCTTCGTCCACACCGTCTTGGTCTCGAGGTAGGCGTCGAGCCCGGCACGGCCGTGCTCGCGGCCGATACCGGAGGCCTTGAAGCCGCCAAAGGGGGCGCCCGGGTCGACGTCGCCCCAGGTGTTGATGTAGACCGACCCGGCCTTCAACAGGGCCGCGAGCCGGTGGGCGTTGCCCACGTCGCGCGTCCAGACCCCGGCGGCGAGTCCGTATTCGCTGTCGTTGGCCCGGGCCGCGACCTCCTCGAGCGTCTCGTAGGGCAGAGCGACGAGCACCGGGCCGAAGATCTCCTCGCGCGCGATACGCAGGTCGTCGCGAGTCGCCGTGAACAGGGTCGGCTCGATGAAGTACCCGTCGCCCGAGCCGGCCCCGCCGCCGGCCACGAGCTCGGCGCCCTCGGAACGGCCCGATTCGATGTAACCGAGTACGCGGTCGCGCTGCTCGGCCGAGACGACCGGTCCGAGCTGGGTGTCCGCCTCGAGTCCCGGGCCGACCCGCGCCTTGGACGCGCGCTCGGCCAGGGCGCCCACGACGTCGTCGAACTGGTCGCGGTGCACGAACAGGCGGCTGCCGGCGTTGCAGGCCTGCCCGGTATTGAAGTACAGCCCGTTGAACGACCCGGCGATGGCCGCCTTCATGTCGGCGTCGGGCAGGATGATGTTCGGCGACTTCCCTCCGAGCTCGAGCGTGACCCGCTTCAGCGCTCGTCCCGCCTTGGCCCCGATCTCGCGGCCGACCTCGGTGGACCCGGTGAACGCGACCTTGTCGATCCCCGGGTGATCGACGAGCGCGGCGCCGGTGCTCCCGTCGCCGGTGAGGACGTTGATCACCCCGGCGGGGATGCCCGCCTCGAGCGCGAGCTCGCCGAGGCGCAGGGCGCTCAGCGGCGTCTGCTCGGCCGGCTTGAGGATCACGGTGCAACCGGCCGCGAGGGCCGGGCCGAGCTTCCACGCCGCCATGAGCATGGGGAAGTTCCACGGGATGATCTGCCCGCACACGCCGACCGGCTCGCGGCGCGTGTAACAGAGCATGTCCGGCTGGCGGACGGGGATGACCTCGCCGACGATCCGCTCGGCCCAGCCGGAGAAGTGACGCAGGAAGCCGATTGTTCCCGCCACGTCGACGATCTTGGCGATCTTGACCGGCTTGCCGTTGTCGAGCGCCTCGATCTGCGCGAGCTCGTCCGCGGCCGCTTCGACGAGGTCGGCGAACCGGGACATGAGGCGGGCGCGCTCCGCCGCCGCGCTGGTGGCCCAGGGCCCGTCCTGCAGCGCACGGCGCGCGGCCGCGACCGCGCGGTCCACGTCCGCGGGGCCGGCCTGGGCGATGACCGCAACCGGGCGCGCCGTAGCCGGGTCGACGGTCTCGAACGTGCGGCCGTCGGCCGCGGGCGCCCAATCGCCGGCGATGAGCAGCTGGTGCTCGCGGCTAACGAAGCTGCGGGCGGACTCGGAGAGCTGGTGGGGAAGTTCGGTGACGGACATCGCTTGCCTCCTAGGGCGTGAGCACGATCTTCAGAGCCTCGCGGCGATCGTAGATCGCATACGCCTCGGGGGCGTCGTCGAGGGACATATGCGCGCTGATCAAGGGTGCCGGGTCGAGCGTTCCGCTCGCCAGCATGCCGAGCACCCGGTCGACGTGGGCTATCACGTTCGCGTGCCCGGTGCCGAGCGTGAGCGCCTTGATCCACACGAGCCCCATGTGGACCTCGCAGCGCTCGGCGTAGACGCCGATGGCGAACACCCGGCCCGCCTTGCGGGTCAGCCGGATCGCGCTGTCCAGCGCGTCCGGATGCCCGACGGCATCGACCGCCACGTCGACCCCGCGGCCCTCGGTCCCGGCGCGCACGACGTCCCGCGGGCTCTGCTCGGTCAGGTGGACGGGCACCGCACCGAACCTCCCGGCCACCTCGAGCCGGGCCGCGACGGTGTCGATGGCGAAGACCGGGCTCGCCCCAGCCGCCAGCGCGACCTGGACCGCGCACAGCCCGACCGGGCCGAGGCCGAGCACGGCCACGCTGTCGCCCGGCCGCACGCCGCTCTCGTAGATGGCGTGGTACCCGGTGCCCATCACGTCGCCGGCGAACAGGGCGACCTCATCCGAGACGCCCTCGGGAACGCGGCGCAGCGTGAGGTTGGCCATCGGCACGAGGGCCTGTTCGGCCTGGGTACCCTGAAGGTCGCCGAGCAGCTCGCCGTGGCCGAACACCCGGGCGCGGTCGCACTTGTGGTAGGCCCCGCGCAGGCAGAAGAAACATGCGCCGCAGGCGGCTTGGAAGCACCCGAGCACGCGGTCGCCGACGGCGACACGGGTCACGTCCTCGCCCGCCTCGAGCACGGTGCCGACGAACTCGTGGCCGATGGTGAAGCCGGGCTCGATCTTCACGCGCCCGTGGTAGATGTGGAGATCCGAGCCGCAGATGCCGCTCGCCTCGATCCGGACGATGGCGTCGTCGCGGAACTGAAGGCGCGGCTCGGGCTTCTCCTCCACGCGGACGAGCTGCGGACCCTGGATGGTGACGGCTCTCATTCGCCCTCCTCGTAGGTGAAGAAGCCCTCGCCGGTCTGAGCCCCCAGGCGCCCCGAGAGCGCGAGCTTCCGGAGCAGGGGCGCGGCCCGATAGCGCTCCTCGCGCCGCTCGTCGTAGAGGCCGTCGAGGACCGAGAGGACGTGGTCGATCCCGATCTCGTCGGCCCAGACGAGCGGCCCACGGGGGTAGGCCAGCCCGTGGACCATGCCGGTGTCGATGTCCTCGGCGCTCCCAACGCCCTCGCCCAGGGCGAACGTGGCCTCGTTGATGACCTGGCAGACGATGCGGCCGAGCACGAGCCCGGGGGCGTCCTGCACCCACGTCGTGTGCTTGCCCAGCGAACGGAAGAAGCGCTCCGCCGCCTCGGCCGCGGAGGCGATCGTCTCGGGGCCGCGGGTCAGCTCGACGAGCGAGCTCGCCGCGAGCGGCGGCAGAGCGTGGAAGCCGACGGCCCCGCCGGCGGGATCGAGCGCCGCGAGCGAGCCGGCGGCGCAGCAGATCGCCTGCGGCCCACCCTGGAGCGGCGCGTCCGGCACCTCGCCGGCGGTCAGGTCGAGGATGAGGAAGGGGGCCCTGAGCCTCTGCGCCTCGTCGGGCTCGGCCACCTCCCATCCGGCCGCGAGGGCCGCCCGGGCGAGCTCGATGGCCAGGGGGGTCTCGCCGGCGATGACGATCAGCCCGTCACCGCCCCCCCGCGCCGGGGGCTCGGGGTCGGCCGGGCGGTACTCGCCCGACTCCGGGTACTCGTAGTAGCCGCGCCCCGTCTTGCGGCCGTGGCGGCCCGCCGCCACCGTCCTCGCGGCGATCATCGACGGCCGCCACCGGGGCTCGCCGAAGCTCTGCTCGTAGAAGGAGAGCGAGATCTCGTAGCCGACGTCGACGCCGACGAGGTCCATGAGCTCGAACGGGCCCATCTTGAAGGCGCCCCCGAGGCGGCAAATGCGGTCGATCTCCTCGTGCGGCGCGACCCGCTCCTGCAGGAGCTTCAGCGCTTCGAGTCCGAACGGCCGGTTGGAGCGGTTGACGAGGAAGCCCGGACCGTCGATGGCGGTGATGACCGTCTTGCCCATCGCCTCACCGGTCGCCCGGGCGCGCGTGAGCGCCGCATCCGAGGACTGGGCGCCGGCCACAACCTCGAGCAGCGCCATGAGCGGGGGCGGGTTGAAGAAGTGCATGCCGACGACGCGCTCGGGCCGGGAGACGGCGGCGGCGATCGCCGTGACGAGCAGCGACGAGGTGTTGCTGGCCAGGACACAGTCCTCGGCGACGATGCCGTCGGCGAGACGGGCGAAGAGCTCGCGCTTGAGCTCGAGCCGTTCGGGAGCGGCCTCGATCACGAGCTCGCACGGCGCATAGGCCTCGAGCCCCTCGACCGGCTCGAGCCGAGCGGCCGCCTGCTCGGCATCCTGCACCGTCCATCGTCCGCGGGCCGCTCCACGCTCGAGGTGGCGGCGGATCTGAGCGATCCCGCGCTCGAGGGCCGCGGGCAGAGGATCGTGCAGGAGCGTGCGGGCACCGGAGAGGGCGGCGAGCTGGGCGATGCCGGCGCCCATCGTGCCGGCGCCCGCGACACCGATCACGCGCGCGGGATCTGCTGCCATCAGTTCGGCACGAGCGCGTTGATCCCCGTCAGCGCGCGGCCGATGATCAGCTTTTGGATCTGCGACGTGCCCTCGTAGAGCGTGGTCACGCGCACGTCGCGGAAGTAGCGCTCGACCGGGTGGTCGTCGACGTAGCCCGCCCCTCCGTGCACTTGAATCGCCGTGTTGGCGCAGTGCACGGCCGACTCGGTGGCAAACAGCTTCGCGTACGAGGTCTCGGTCGTGTTCGGCTTCCCGCTGTCCTTGAGGTAGCCGGCGCGCCACACGAGCATGCGCGCGGCCTCGGTGCGCAGCGCGATGTCGGCGAGCATCTCCTGCACGAGCTGGAAGGAGGCGATCGGCCGGCCGAACTGCACGCGCTCCTTGGAGTATTGGACCGAGGCGTCGAGGCAGCCCTGACAGATGCCGACGCAGCCCGCGGCCACGCTGTAGCGGCCCGAGTCGAGTGCGCTCATGGCCACCTTGAAGCCGTCGCCGACCTCGCCGAGCATGCGGTCGCCGGACACCTCGACGTCGTCGAGTGAGATCGAAGCGGTGTCCGAGCCGCGGAGCCCGAGCTTGTGGTGGATGGCCTGGGGCTGAAAGCCGGGCTGGTCGGTGTCGACCATGAAGCAGGCGAGGCCCCGGTGGCCCTTCTCGGGGTCGGTCTGGGCGAAGATCAGGGCGACGTTGGCGTGGTTGCCCATCGAGATCCACATCTTGGCGCCGTTGATCACCCACCCGCCGTCGGTCTTCCTCGCGCGTGTGCGCTGGTTGGCCGCATCGGACCCGGTGTCGGGCTCGGTCAGGCCGAAGCAGCCGAGCCACTCGCCGGACGTCAGCTTGGGCAGGATCTCCTGCTTCTGCTCCTCCGTGCCCCAGCGCAAGATGGCCGAGCACACGAGCGAGGTCTGAACCGAGACGACGGTGCGCATGGCCGAGCACCCGCGGCCCACCTCCTCGACGATCAAGCCGTAGGTGATGTAGTCGAGCCCGGCTCCGCCGTATTCGCGCGGGACGATCGCCCCGAGGTATCCCTGGTCGGCGATCTTGCGCACGAGCTCGACGTCGAAGTGCTCGTTGCGGTCGTTCTCGCGCGCGCGGGGGACGATCTCGTTGTTCGTGAAGTCACGGGCAGTCTCGCGGATGAGGCGCTGCTCGTCGGTCAATTCGAAGTCCATGCCCGGACGCTACCGCAATGTAGGCTCAGCCCGGATGGTGTCTCAAATTCGCTACGCCCTCAGCGGAGAGCACCACATCGCCTACCAGGTCGTGGGGGACGGGCCCTTCGATCTCCTCTACGTCCCGACGTGGATCTCCCAGATCGAGCATTACTGGGAGGAGCCCTCGGTCGCCCGCTACTTCGAGCGGCTCGCCTCGTTCGCGCGCCTCATCATGTTCGACCGGCGCGGCACCGGGCTCTCCGACCCGGTTGCGCAGCCGGCCACCCTCGAGGAGCAGATCGATGATGTCGTGGCGGTCATGGACGCGGCCGGATCGCGCATCGCCGCGGTCTTCGCTCAGATGGACGGCGGCCCGATGGCGGCGCTGTTCACCGCCACCCATCCCGAGCGTGCCGGCGCCCTCGTGCTCTACGAGGCGATGGCCAAGATGTCGTGGGCTCCGGACTACGACTGGGCGCTGCGCCGAGAGGAGCGCGAGCGCCACGCCGCCGAGCTCACCAGTTGGGGCGACGGCTCCCGCCTGCTCGCTCTCGCGCCGAGCGCCGCCGACCGGCCGCGGCTCAGGGCGTGGTTCGCCCGGCTCGAGCGTCTGGCCGCCAGCCCGGGCACGGCGCGGCGCCAGCTCCTCATGAACTCCGACATCGACGTCCGCGCGGTGCTGCCGTCCATCCAGGCGCCGACGCTCGTGCTCCACCGCGCGCACGACCAGGCGATCGACATCCGGCACTCGCGCTATCTCGCCGAGAACATTCCCGGTGCTCGCTACCGCGAGCTGCCGGGCAACGAGGCCCTGACCTTCGGCCCTGAGTCAGATCTGCTCCTCGACGAGATCGAGGAGTTCCTTACCGGGACCCGACACGTGGCGGACTCCGAGCGGATCCTCGCCACGGTGATGTTCTGCGACATCGCCGACTCGACGCGCACGGCGGCCGAGCTTGGCGACCGGCGCTGGCGCGAGCTCATCGAGGCGCTCCAGAGCACTGTGAGGCGCGAGCTCGCGCACTATCGGGGCCGCGCGGTCAAGACGCTCGGCGACGGCTTCCTCTCCACCTTCGACGGTCCTGCCCGGGCGATTCGCTGCGCCCGGGCGATCGGCGATCTGGCCGCGAATCGCTTCGACGTCCAGGTGCGCAGCGGCCTGCACACGGGGGAGATCGAGCTCATCGGCGACGACGTCGGCGGAATCGCCGTGCACATCGCCGCCCGCGTGCTCGCCTGCGCCCAGCCGGGTGAGGTGATCGTCTCGAGCACGGTCAAGGACCTTGTCGTGGGCTCGGGCCTCGAGTTCGACGAGCGCGGCGAGCGCGAGCTGCGCGGGGTGCCCGGCACCTGGCGCCTCTACGCCGTCACGACGTGAGCGGGCCCCCGCCGCCTACCGCGGCGAGGGCCCGCCCGCTACCCCCTACCTGGAGCCCGCGCTCAGGACGCGGGAGGCAGCGTCGTCGGCGATGGGGCCGGAGCGACGCTGATGGACATGGCCGACGAGACCCCGCCGATGTTGGCGCGGTCGCCGAGCACCCGGATGCGGAACGTGTCCGTGCCCGCATTGCCGAGCGTCCACGGGATCGAGAACGCGGAGAGGGCATTCACGAACCCGATCTTCACCGTGTGCCAGTCGCCGTCCTTCCCCAGACGCTGGAGGTAGACGACGTCACCGGCGTCCCTGCCCGGCAGGACCTGGCCGGAGAAGGTGATGGTGCTGCCCACGCTCGAGCTCCTCGAGCTTGGCGTTGCGCTGACCGCATCGCGCACGCCCTCGAACAGGTACGCACTGTGACGCTTCGGGGCCAGCGTGGTCCGCACGACGTACTCGGTGTTGTGCGACGGCGACTGGTTGGCGAAGCTGTAGCTGCCGTCGTTCCCCGTGGTCGTGAGGCCTATCGCCTCGTAGCGGCCCGTGCCGCCCGTGCGGGCGAGCAGGGTGACGACCACGCCGGAGTCGGGTGTGCCCGGGTTGCCCGGCTGGCTCAGGATCCCCGAGATCGTCGTCGAGCCGAGGTAATCGATCACCGGTTGCGTGCTGGTGATGGTGAAGCCGTCGACCTGCGCCTGCTGGACGGTCACCGTGACCGGATCGGAGTAACTGCGCACGTCGCGGCCGTCACCCACGAACACCGTGCGCACGTTACGCGTGCCTGGGACGGACCAGCGATAGGCGATTCGGTAGTTCGAGCCGCCACCGGTGAAGCTGCTGCGGATCGTGTGCCAGTCGTCGCTCGACCCGCTCTGCACTTGCAGGGCGATCCGCTCAAACGCGTGGTTGGGGTACACGTGCCCGGTGAACACGACGGGATGGCGGGTGTCGGTCGCGGAGGTGCTCGCGTTCAGTGACACGAGCGCCGAGACCACCTCATGGATGGTGCGGCTATGGCTACCGTCAGGGCCGCGCACGAACCAGCTGCGGTTCGTGAGCACGACGCCCTCGGCCCGGGTGAACTCATAGAACCCGTGCGGATCGGTGGTCGTGGTGCCGATCAGGGTGAAGCGCGGCGAGAGGGCGACCCGGTGATACAACCGGACCGTCTGACCGGCGACGTCGCTGCCGACAAGCTGACCGTAGATGAGCACACCCTCGCCGGCGATGACCTGACGTGGTGCGGCGTTGATGGTCAGCCCGTCGTTGTGCTTGGGCGCCGCGACGGCGACCGACGGCAGGACAACTGCCGGCAGTGCGGCCAACACGGACGCGAGCACAGCGAAACGTAGGCGCATAAGTGCCTCCTTGGTGCTGTTGTTGTGTTGCCTCCGCCGGTGCCGGCTCCCTACCAGGCGGTGGCTGATGGATGCCCTATGAACACACAATCACCGCCAGGAGTTGCGGTGTGCCGCGAGGGCTTGGGCGCGGGCCTGCGCCCGGAGTAGACTCGGCGCGCGATGGACCCGTTCGTACTCGTTCTCTTCGGCGGTCTCGCCGTCTTCGTGTTCGCCATCTACATGCTCGGGCGCCTGTATCCGGGGTCCGGGCTCGAGCAGCTCGGGCTGCGGTCGGCGCGCGAGATCGTGGAGACGCGTGAGGCGCTCGAGGCGCAGGACCTCGATGAGATGGTGGCTGCGCGTAACGCGCGGCGGCGTTCGCGAGGGGAGGCGGAGCTCAGCGCCGACCAGGTCGAGTCCGAGATCGCCCGCGAGGCAGCCGAGCAGGAGCGCCGCCGGCTGCGGTATGTCGCCGAGGAGCGCGAGCGGCGCGCGGCGGCCGAGGCCGACCAGGAGCTCGATGACCTGCTCGAGCTCACGAACGCGCGCCGGCGGGCGCGCGGTCTTCCCGAGCGCACCCGCGACCAGGCGCGGGCCGAGCTCGGCGGCGAGGGCCCGGCCGAGGACTGAGCGCCTGCCGCGCTGCCTCATCATCGCCTGCGGCTGCCGGGGCGGCGCCCTCGCCGGCGCCCTGCGCGCGCGAGGACACGCCGTCCGCGCGACGACTCGGAACCCGAGCCGCCTCGATGCGCTCGAGGCGCTGGGTGCGGAGGCCGTCCTCGGTGACCCCGACCGCGTGGCCACGCTCGTCGCCTCGCTCGACCACATCGCCGTGGCCTACATCCTGCTCGGCTCGGCCACCGGACCGGCCGACGAACTCGAGGCTCTGCACTCCACTCGGCTCGACATGCTCCTCTCGAAGATCCTCGACTCGACCACGCGGGCCATCGTCTACGAGGCGGCGGGCACGGTCGCGGAGTCGGTGCTCGAGGATGGCGCTCGCCGAGTCACGGCGTTCTGCGAGGACTCTCGCGTGCCCTACGCGCTGCTCCGAAGCGATCCCTCAGACCACGCGGGGTGGCTGGGGGAGGCGGTGGGAGCGCTCGACACTCTGCTCGCCTGCTGACCGGGACCCGCGCTCACGCGCAGAGCACCGGATCGACTCTCTCGAAGAGGTCGGAAAGGATGCGTGCGGTTGCACCCCAGATCATGTGGTCGCCGACCAGGTAGGTATCGGTGCGGATCGGCAAGCCCCGGCGCATGAGCCGGCGCCGGCCGTAGCCGGCCCGCAGGGCGGAGAAGGGCAGCTCGATCACCTCGGAGACCTCGAGGGCGCTGAGCGTCCACGTGCGGCCGGGGTCGATCAGGCCGACGAAGGGGTACACGGCGTACCCCGTGGCGATGGTCGGCGTCGGCTGCAGCGCGCCCAGGATGTCGACCGCCTCGGGGGGAAGCCCGATCTCCTCGTGGGCCTCGCGCAGAGCGGTCGCCCGGAGGTCGGCCTCGCCTTCGTCGTAGCGGCCACCGGGGAAGGAGATCTCACCCGGGTGCCGGCGGAGGTCGTCGCGTCGCTTGGTGAAGACGGCGTGCAGCTCGCCGGCGTCGAGATAGAGGGGAACGAGCACGGCCGCCTCCGTCGCACCGCGCACCTCGAGCGCCATGGCGTCCTCGACGTCAAGCAGGACCCCGCGCAGCACCTCCCGCAAAGGTCCCCTGGACACCGCCATCGCCTGACTATATTCGGGGCGATGGAGGCGCTCGTCATCGTGGATGTGCAGAACGATTTCTGTCCCGGTGGGGCGCTGGCGGTGAGCGAGGGCGACGACGTCGTCGCTCCGCTCAACGTCCTGGCCGAGCGGTTCCCGCTCGTCGTCGCCACGCGCGACTGGCATCCCCCCAACCACGATTCCTTCCGTGAGCGGGGCGGCCCGTGGCCTGCCCACTGTGTGGCTGGGACCGCAGGGGCCGAGCTGCACCCAGGTCTCGACGCCACGCGGGTGCAGCTGATCGTCGACAAGGGGCAGGCGCCGGACCGTGCCGGCTACTCCGGGTTCGAGGACACCGGACTCGAGGCGACGCTCCGCAAGCGCGGCGTCGACACCATCCACGTGGGCGGGCTGGCCCTCGATTACTGCGTGCGCGCGACCGCGCTCGACGCGCGCCGTGCGGGCTTCGACGTCGTGCTCCACCGCCGGGCCACGCGCGCCGTCGACGCGCAGCCGGGCGACGGCGAGCGGGCGGTCGACGAACTCTCCCGGGCGGGCGTCGTCATCGCCGACTGACGCCGTCGGCGGCCCACCCGGCGTCCGGGCTTATGTGGCGGCGATCTGAACCTGCTCGACGCGCTCGTTGAAGATGACCTCGCCGTCGAGCGTGCGGTGGACCGGGCACTTGGCGGCGATGATCCGCAGGCGCTCGACCTGCTCGGGCGAGCAGTCGGCGGGAAGCCGGAGCACCAGCTTGAAGTTCGTCGGGCAGCCGCGCTCGGCCGGTGTGTACTCACACTCGACCTCGACCGGGCCCAGGTCCCAGCCCTTGCGCTTGGCGTACATCTCCATGGTGATCGCGGTACAGGACGCGAGGCTCGCCGCGAGGAGCTCCTGCGGACTCGGCCCGTCGTCGTCGCCACCGTGCTCGGTCGGCTCGTCCGCCGTGAGCTGGTGCTGGCGAATGTCAACCGTGTGGATGAATGCTGTCCGTGCCGTGCGGTGCGCGATGGCCTTCATGTCCGTCCTCGTCGATGTGTGGATGCCCTGCACATCGCATCGTAGCGCCGGTTCGGGCCTCAGGACGACAATGGACTGAAGAGCAGACCAGTCGGTACCTTGGGGAAGAAATAGGTCGACTTTGGCGGCATGCTTTCGCCCTCGGCGGCCACGGCCTGGACCTGCTCGATGGGGGGTGGGGCCATGAAGAAAGCCGCGTCGTATTCGCCGGACTCGACGAGACCGAGGGCCTCGTCGAAGTTGCGCGCGTAGCCGAGGCCCGACAGGTGGTCGATGTCCTCGTTGCTCATCTCGAGGGCCCCCTTGAGGATGAGCGCCTCGAGCACGGCCGTGTCGAGGTGCCGGTAGGGCTCGGCGTGGTCGCGCAGGGCCGCATCGGCGGTCGCCTGGTCGCGCAGGGTGAGCATGAACGGCTGGCGGAAGTGGGAGTCGATGTAGCCGATTCGCACGGGGTCGGCGTGCGCCGGGACGAGCTCTACCGTGCTCTCGAGGCGCTCGACCTCGAAGTCGCGGCGGATCGCCGTCGCCAGCCTCTCGTGCTGGTCGGGGCGCAGCCCGCGGAGCAGGCGGTGGGTCGGGAAGACCGTGAGTCCGGGATCCTCGAGCGCGACGAGGCACATCATCACGTAGCGGTGCTCGCCCTCGCCGCCGACCTCCTCGGCATAGACGCGAGCCGTCTCGTAGCGGTGGTGGCCGTCGGCGATGAGCAGCTCACCGGCGGCGAGCGCGCCGGTGACCGCCTCGATGGCCTCAGGATCGGCCACCCGCCAGAGCCGGTTGACGGTTCCGTCCGCGTCCTCGGTGCTCGCCCACGGCTCGGCGGCGCGCACGGCCTCGAGCGCACTCCAGGCGCTACCGGCGGGATCGGAGAAGAGGGCGAAGATCGGCGACAGGTTTGCCCGAGTGGCCCGGGTCAGGCGCAGCCTGTCCTCCTTCGGACCCGGGTGGGTGCGCTCGTGCGGGCGGATCCGTCCCGCCCCATAGTCCTCCACGCGCACGCGCGCGAAGAAGCCGCGGCGGGTGCGCCGCCGGCCGTCCGGACCGGTGTAGTCCTGCTCGAGCGGCCACAGCGCGGGGTCAGCGTCCTGGACGAGGACCCCGTCTTCCCGCCAAGCGGCGAGCTGGCGCGCGGCCTCCTCGTAGGGCTCGGGGCCGAGCGGAAGGTCGATCCGGACGACGTTGTAGGGCGAGCGCGCGGCAAGCGCCTCGCGCTCATCGGGATCGATGACGTCGTAGGGGGGCGAGACGACCTCCTGGAGGCCTCCCGTCCTCGCGAGGTCGTAGTGCAGCGCGCGCAGGGGCTTGATCTCGGCCATGACGGCGCCGAGCGTAGCGGCGCGACCGGAACCGTGTCCGCCAAGCGAGGGTGTCGATACAATCGTCTGCGCGCGGGGCGTAGCGCAGCCTGGTAGCGCGCCTCGTTTGGGGCGAGGAGGTCCCGGGTTCAAATCCCGGCGCCCCGATGGACGTTGGCCCAGCAGCACCCGACATACGACTAGGAGCCGCTGCGGTGGCTGGAGGTCGGCCACCTGTGTCGTTCAACCAGCCCAGCGCGTCGGCGATCACCCGGGACGGCGAACGTGTCCGCGCCGCATGGGGTCCGGGCATCTTCCTGTTGGATCCCCGCAAGCTGAACCGGTAGCGCCCGCCCATCAGCGGCGCGCGCGTGACAGGCGCGCGGGAAGCCGGTGCGGTCTCGCGGGCGCGGGTAGGCCGTCCCCGCCCGTAGGGGTGGTTGCGGCGCGGTCGTTCACGACACAAACACACTGCGAGGGCGCCGTCAGATAGGCTCGCCACGCTCGGGCCGTCTTCCCCGAGCGGCGGGGACCGTCGTGGCGGTGGTTGCCCCCTTGGCCTCGCCCACCTCCAACATTTCAGCGAAGGAGAGTGATGAGGCGTCTCACAGCTCATCGCCGCCTCGCGGTTGCCCTCGCAGCGGCCGCGACGGGCGCGATTGCCCTTGCCAGTGCCGGCTCGGCGACGTCGCATACCGGCGGCGCGCAGGTCGGTCTGGGGAACCCAGTGACCCCGATCAAGCACGTGATCGTGATCATCGGGGAGAACCACACGTTCGACAACGTGTTCGGCACCTATCAGGCGCCGGCCGGACAGCAGGTGATGAACCTTCTCTCCGAGGGGATCGTCACCGCCAACGGCACACCAGGCCCCAATGCCGCCAAGGCACGACAGGACACGGCCAGCGACACGACGAAGTATTCGCTGAACCCGCCCCGAACGGGCGCCTACGCGAAGCTCCCGCGCCCAAACACGACGTACGTCGCCTCGGCGTGCGACGGCCAGCCAGGTAATCAGCCGGACACCCGGTTCCCCGACGGCCTGGCGAACGCGCCCTACCAGATCACGAAGTACGTCCCGTATCTCGACAACCACTCCGAGTACGCGAACGGGTCCAAGTGCGAGTTCTCCGGCGCCTACGTCGGTGACCCGATCCACCGCTTCTACCAGATGTATCAGCAGGTCTCGGAAGGGATGAACGACCTGTGGACGTGGGTCCACGGGACCTCGGGCGACAACAACGGCGCCCCGCCGCCGAGCCCGTTCACGCCCCAGTCGACCGCCCAGGGTGCCGTCGACATGGGCTTTTACAACATGGCCCAGGGCGACGTCCCGATCCTCAACTTCCTTGCCCGCCACTACGCGATCTCGGACAACTACCACCAGCCGGTCATGGGCGGCACGGGCGCCAACCACATCGCGCTCGGAACGGGATACGCGGCCTACTACCAGAACGCCAGCGGGAAGCCCACGGCACCCCCGTCCGGTGAGATCGAGAACCCGAACCCGCTGCCGGGGACGAACAACTGGTACACCCAGGACGGGTACGGCCAGAGCGGCACGACGAACGGCGGCAGCTACTCGAACTGCTCGGACAAGGGCGCGCCGGGCGTCTCCGCCGTGTGGCAGTACCTGGACAGCTTGTCCTACAAGGTGTTCAACAACTGCGTGCCGGGGCACTACTACCTGCTCAACAACTACAACCCGGGCTACCACGTCGATGGGTCGCTGAACACCTCGACCTTCACGGTTCCCCCGCAGCAGAACTGGCCCACGATCGGCGGCGAGCTGTCCGATCACGGCATCAGCTGGGGGTACTTCGGCGAGGGCTACATCGACGGTAAGACGATCGACAGCTACTGCGGGATCTGCGACCCGATGCAGTACTCGTCGCAGATCATGACCAACCCCGCCCTGCGGGCGAATGTCCAGCACGGCCTGCCCGACTTCATGAGCGAAGCGAAGGCCGGTACTTTGCCGGCCGTCTCGTTCCTGAAGCCGGGCAACGATGATGGCCATGCGGGCTACTCGACGCTCAATGCCTTCGAGCAGTTCGTGGCCAATGCCGTGACCGCGGTGCAGAACAACCCGAGCCTGTATCGGAGCACCGCCATCTTCGTCACCTTCGACGAGGGCGGTGGCTACTACGACTCCGGGTACATCGAACCGGTCTCGTTCTTCGGCGACGGAACGCGAGTGCCGATGATCGTCATCTCGCCCTTCGCGAGGACGAACTACATCAGCCACACCTACACCGACCACGTCTCGATCCTGAAGTTCATCGAGCGCAACTGGGGCCTGAACCCGCTCTCGTCCGAGAGCCTGGATCAGCTCCCGAATCCGGTGCCCACGGCGGGCAACCCGTACGTGCCGGAGAACAAGCCGGCCATCGGAGATCTGTTCGACATGTTCAGCTTCCCCTCGGGACACGGAGCCCGGGCGGCACGGACTGAGGCGGCCGCACGGATACCCGCGCGATTGATCCACCGGTCCTCGCCGCGCGGGGCAAAGGCCCGGGCGGTGCCCGACCGGCTCCGCTGACTCTCCTCGGGTTCGAGCGCCCGGTGGCCGCGTGCGGCCGGGCGCTCAGCCCGTGGCGTGGTGATGCGATCCGAAGCGGGTCGGGAAGCCCCTGAGGAGGCGCGCGAAGATCCCGCGCAGGGTCGCCTTCCCGTAGGCATGCGAGCCGTCGTACATCGAGAGCACGGCGAGCGAGACGCGGGCGCACCCGCGCGTGAGCAGGACGACCTGATGGTCGAGGAGGCCGGTGCCGTAGCCCCAGCCGCCCTTGAAGTAGAGGTTCCATCCCTTCGGGGCGACCTCGCCGATTCCCCACCGCTCCGAGGGGATGATGCTGGCCAGCAGGTGCATTGCGTAGGCCCGATGGCGGAGAGCGATGAAGTGGTCGATGTGGAGGAAGAACTTTGTCTGATCCGCCGCGGTGATCTGCGTCTCGCCCCAGATCGCCGCGGTGGCGAAACGGGTCATGCCGACGCGGTCGGCCAGAGCCTGGAGCGCGCCGTTGCCGACGATGTTGCGCACCTCAGAGGCCGCGTTGTTGTCCGAGACGGTGATCATCGGGACGAGCAGCGAGCGGTCGTAGGTGTCGAGGTTCCGGCGGGCGACCCACGGCTCGTCGAGGTAGGCGACCATGAGCATCGCCTTCACGACGCTGGCCGACCACTCGACGTGGTTGGGCCGGTAGCCGTAGAAGCGCTGCTCGGTGCGCACCGCGAAGGCGATATCGCCGGTTCGCGTGCGCGCATAGGTGACCGCCGCCTTCATATCGGGGTGCCAGGCCTGATCGACCGTCTCCCGCAATCCGGGGACGAGGCACGCGCGCGTGCTCGCACCGGCAGCGGGGGCGCAGGCCAGCGCGAGGACGACGCCGAGGGCGAGCGCGAGGCCGATCGCCTGGGCGCCGCGCACTACAGTGCCCGCAGGCCCCCGTAGCTCAGCTGGATAGAGCGACGGCCTTCTAAGCCGTGGGTCGCAGGTTCGAGTCCTGCCGGGGGCGTCTCGAACGTCCCTGCAAATCAGGAGTTTCCGCACTCGTCAAAGCTGAGTTGATTGAGTGCTCATACTTCGGGCAACCCACGCCGGGCAACCATCCCGATGCCGGTGACGCGGATTTCGGTGTGCCGAGCCGCGGGTTGAGAGTTGGGGGCGGAAGAGCTCCAAAGCTGATGCGGTCGATTGGCGTTCCACAGACTTCCTTCGCGGCGATTGGCTGGCTGATCATCTCGCAAGTAGCGCCCGGGGTGCGTTCGAGTGGGGTCCGGCATCCTCGAGGTGGCAAGACTGTCGGATCTAGGCCCGTTGCGGAAGGATGCGGCGGCGGCCCCGATTGCTCAGATTCGAGCCATAGACACCGCTGAAAGCAGTGGGACATCATGCGCGGCGTGAGCAAGCGCAGACCACCGTCCGAGCTTGGGACCTGGCTTCTCGTGATCGTCCTCCCCGTCGTCGCGGGGGTCGCTGGTTGGTTCTGGTCCGGCGCGACCGTCTCCGTTCGCAGTTGCCTGACCGGGGAAGGCGGCGAGGGCGTCGCTCACGCGGGGCTCCTACTCTTTGTTCTAGTCCTCGCTGGCCCCATTGCCGTCGCCTGGCGCGAACGTCATGCCCGCCCCGCCGCTCGGCGGCTCGCCGCGCCGATTCTCGCCTGCTTCCTGCTATCCGTCTTCCTCGTCTTCATAGGGCTTCAGCTCTGGTGGTACCACCACAACTGCTACACGTGAGCAGGCACGCTTCCCGTTGATCGACAAGCAGCAGCCCGCATAGCACCGGGCAATCGCTTCGTCGCCAAGGCGATCGTACGCCGGACGCCGAGGACACGGCGGAAGCGATCGTCCGCCCAACGACCGCCGAGGTATGCGGGTAGCGTGCGCCGACCGATCGCCGTATAGGGCAATTGCCCGATGTGGCTGGAGCGCCTCCGACGCATACTCGCTCCAGCCGGTGTCGCTCCGAGACACTGGAAACGTACGGAGGGCCGGATGCTTCTAGCAACGACGACGGTCGAGGATTTCGACCGCTTCACGGATGTCTTCTCCACCACGGGTGCCGAGAAGCGCAAGCAGCATGGCTCGAAGGGCTCGCTCGTGTTCCGCGATCCCAACGAGGATGATCGGGTCTGGGTGATCTTCGATTGGGACCTCGACGGCTGGCAGCGGTTTGCTTCCGACCCTGAGGTCCCGCCGATCATGCAGCAGGCCGGGCACAAGACCCGGCCGCAGGTGCCCGAGCTCAGCGGTCGCTACGAGGCATAGGAGCGAGTCATGCGAGACACAATCAACGTCGGCGTGATCGCCGACCAGACGGGCGCCCTCGCACCCTTGGGCGGCGCCCAGGCCAACACCGCGACGCTGGTCGTGGACGAAATCAATGCGTCGGGCGGCGTGCTCGGCCGTCGTGTCGAACTGTTGATCGAGGACAGCGCAAGCGACGACGCGCAGGCGGCGGCCGTGGCCACCAGGCTCGTCCAGGATGAGCACGTCGATGTGCTGCTGGGCGGCATCTTCAGCTCGACCAGGGAAGCCATCAAAGAGCCTGCGGTCGTGGACGGCGAGACGGTCTACATCTACCCCGAGCAGTACGAGGGGCAGGAGTATCACCCGCTTCTCTTCTGCACCGGCGCCGTGCCTGCACAGCAGGTCGAGCCGCTGATCCCGTGGGTAATGCAGCAGACTGGAGCGCGGGCGTTCTACCTGCCCTCGGCGGAGTACATCTGGCCCCATGTGATGAACCGGAAGGTCCACGAGGTCGCCTCGGCCAACGGCGGCAAGATCGTCGGGGAGGAGTACTTCCCGATCGATCACGCCGACTGGGGCGAGACGGTCGAGAGGATCAACTCCAGCGGTGCTGACGTGGTGTTCAACACGACTGTGCCTCCCGGGTGCGTCCCGTTCTTCGAGGCGCTGTACGAGTCCGGCTTCACCAAGCGTGGCGGACGGATCGTCACAACGTATATCGAGGAGAACCTCGTCGGCGCGTTGCCGTCCGAGCACATCGAGGGGCTGTATGGGTGCATCGACTACTACCAGTCGGTGAGCGATCCCTTCAGCGTGGAGTTGCTCCGCCGTTACAACGCGCGCTTTCCGCAGGGCCCGCAGTTCAGCGCCGGAAGCGGATCAACGGGCATGTACCGCGGTCTCAAGCTGTGGGAGGCCGCGGTCACGGAAGCGGGCTCGCTCGACCAGGGTGCCGTCGTCGCGGCGCTGGACCACGCGCAGCTCGGAGAGGCTCCGGGGGGCCCGGCCGAGATGGTGCCCGGCCAGCACCACGTGCGAATGAACATCTACATCGCGGAGGTGCGGAACGGCACCCTCGAGGTTGTCGAGAGCCTCGGGGCGGTCGACCCTCACGAGCACCTGCAGCCAGTCGCGTAGACGTAGATACAGACGCCACCAGTCAGAAGGGAAGCCGCCCGCGTGGTGGCTTCCCTTCTTTTCCACACACACGGCCGTCGCGGGAATACGATCGGCCAGTGGCAACGGAGAGCCGCGCCCCGGGGCAACCCTCTTTCGACGACGCACCCATCCGTGCGGCGGAGATGATCGGCGCGATGTCGATTGCCACCGATCTGGGTACCGGTCAGCCGCTCGAGCACGCGCTCAGGACGGCGATCCTCGCGGTCCGCCTCGGGGAGCTCGCCGAGCTCACGCCGCATGAGTTGATCGACGCGTATTACATCTCCCTGCTCCACTCCATCGGTTGCACGTCGGACGCGACCGAGCAAACCGAGCTGTTCGGGGACGACATCGAGCCGCGCGCCAAGTTCGCACTCGTCGACGGAGGCAACCCCGAAGAGGTCGGCGCATTCCTCATGGATGTGGTCGGACAAGGACGACCGCCTGAAGTTCGTGAGGGAATGGTCGCTCACGCGCTCGAGAACGCGGTTGAGATTGCGCGCTCGACGTTCGCCCTGCACTGTGAGGTCGCGCAGCGCTTCGCCGGATGGCTCGGCTTCGGCCCCGGCGTTGTCTCGAACCTGGCGCACGTCTTCGAGCGCTGGGACGGGAACGGGTTCCCGGGCGCGGTTGCGGGGGAGCAGATCGCGCCGCCGGCGCGGGTACTGCATGTGGCGCGTGACATCTCGGTCTTCCTGTCCGCGGCAGGTCCCGAGCGGGCAGCCGCCGTGATCGAGCAGCGCGCGGGTGCCGCCTACGACCCACACCTGGCCGCCCTCGCGACTGACCACCTCGACGAGCTGCTCGGCGGACTCGACGACGCGCGGATCTGGGAGCAGGCGATGGCTGCCGAACCGCCGCCACAGCGGTGGATGACCGGCGACGAGATCGACGCCGCGTTCCGCGTGATCGGCACGTTCACCGATCTGAAGTCCTACTGGCTGCGCGGACATGCCGAGGGCACGTCACAGCTCGCCGAAGCGGCCGCCTGGCGCCTCGGTCTTCCGGAGGACGAAGTGACCCTGGTGCGGCGCGCTGCGCTCGCACTCGATCTCGGCCGAGTCGCGGTATCCAACGCGATCTGGGAGAAGCCCGGACCATTCGGTCTCACCGACTGGGAGCGCGTGCAGCTGCACCCGTACTTCACCGAGCGTTCGTTCGCGCACGCGGCTGCACTGGCGTCGATCGGTGAGCTGGCGGGTTCCCATCATGAGCGGCTCGACGG
Organism: uncultured Solirubrobacterales bacterium; assembly: GCA_963795525.1. Classification (GTDB taxonomy): domain Bacteria; phylum Actinomycetota; class Thermoleophilia; order Solirubrobacterales; family Solirubrobacteraceae; genus Palsa-465. The sequence goes on along the minus strand of CAWCIA010000002.1, from coordinate 345,051 downwards.
CGGTGGCTATCACCGCAAGACGGATGCGCCGGCGCTCGGGCGGGCGGCGCGCATCCTTGCCGCCGCTGACTCCTACCAGGCGATGCGAGAGCGACGCCCGCACCGACCCGCGCTCGACGCTGCCGGCGCCGAGGCCGAACTGCTGGCCACCGCTGGGGATGGTCGCCTGTGTCCCGAGGCGGTTGACGCTGTGCTCGCTGCGGCGGGGCACCGCGTAGCGAAACGACCACACGAGCTGCCCGCTGGCCTGACGGACCGCGAACTTGAGGTCCTGCTAGCCCTCGCCGCGGGAAAGACCAACAAGGAGATCGCCGACAGCCTCGGCATCTCCGCCAAGACCGCGGGGCATCACGTGCAGCACATCCTCGACAAGACGGGCGCACACACTAGGACCGCAGCGACGGTCTGGGCGTTCGAACGCCACCTCGTGCAGTCCGCTTAGGTCCTGCGCAGTCTCATGAGCCGGACCGCGGTTAGCCCGCGGCATCCTGACTTCTATGGCCTCAACCCTACGAAGGCAGGGAGCGGCCGTGGATCGCTGCGATGCGCGTCGAGCAGGGCGGCGCGAGTCCTGAACGGGTGGCGCCGGTATGCCATCTGCTCAGCGGTCGGCTCCTGCCCGAGGAGCTGGCCTGCGCCGAGCGTGAGTTGCTGGTACTCGGGTGAGGCGGCGACATTGTGCTGCCGAAAGCGGACACCGGCGGCCATCCGAGCCGACGATCGCTTCCGCTGTGTCCTCGGTGTGCGGCCCATGATCGCCTTGGCGACCAGGGAATCACGCGCGCCGGCAACGCCGGACGAGTGCTTGGCCACGAACTCGTCGCCAGCACTGCGCGGATGCGGACGATGCCTGTGGCCACGTTCCAGCCGTTCGACCCAGCCGCGAGTTTGGCGAGAAGTGGGTCGCGGGCTCTTGCGTTGGTTGCGTCCTCCGTTGGCCTCAGCTCGCGACTCGGCAAAGCCATGATTGTGCCCGGGCCGTTCGCCGCTGAGGGTCTGCTGTCCGGTACTCTGATCGCGGCGAGCGAGGTCGCCACCGGTCCGTGGAGAGGGATGTTCCCACCTCGCAGCAGTGGGCTGGTGCCGTTGTTGCTGACGCCCTCTTCGGGCCCGATCGCGGACGCGGGCCAGTGGAGGTGGCGGTCATGCCAGAAGCACCCCGCGAAATCGATCACACCCTTCCCGCGGTCGAGCGGGTGGAGTACCAACGCAAGGCGGCGAAGGAGCTGCTGCGTGCCGCGCGTGCTGGCCAATCGGACGCGGTGTCCCGTCTGCGCGACGCGCTCGGAGACGCGCCTGGTGAGTTGCGGCTCGCCGACGCCCAGCGTGCGATCGCGCGGGAGCATGGTTATCGATCGTGGGCAGCGTTTCGCCGGGACCTGGACGGACAAGCCGGTGAGTCGGCACGTTCGGTGGCTCGTCTGGGACCAGTCGATCCTGTGCGGTTTGAGCAGGGCGCCGCTCGGCTACTGGGGATGCTGGCCAGCGGCGATCAGCGCGCGCTCGCCCGCTTGCGCGCGTACGTTCCTCGTCTGGCTGGACTGGGTGATGCGGCGCTGAGCCGGCAGGCAACCATCGCCGACGCGCGGTTGGTCATCGCCCGGGAGTATGGGTTCCCGACCTGGCGCAAGCTGCTGGCCGGCCTGCGGGACGAAACGACAGCATCGCGGCGCTCGCGCGAGCACGCCGAGCCTGTGGCCGCTGCGCTCCAGGCGATCCGCTCAAGCGAAGTGGGCGCGTTGAGGCGCCTGCTCTACTCGCACCCTGATTTGGCGCACGCCGAGGTGGGCGCGGGAGGGTCACTGCTCGGCGCGGTCGCGCAACCCGATGTGTTGGGGACCTCGCTCGGACATGCGCTCGAGGTCGACCGCGAATGCGTGGATGTGCTGATCGAAGCGGGCAGCGACCTGGACGGCCCGCTCAACCTGGCGGCCTGCTTTGACCGGCTCGAGCTCGTACAGATCCTGCTCGCTGCCGGCGCCCGCGTAGACGCCTGCGGCATCTGGGGCATCACGCCGCTCGAGAGCGCGATCTACCACGCCTCCCGTGCGTCTGCTGACGTGCTTGCCGCAGTCGCGCTCATCCCCGACGCACCCTGGGTAGCCGCCGGCACAGGTCGCGTCGATCGGCTCGAACGTTTCCTCGACGGACACGGCGGCCTGCTCCCCGACGCGTACGTGCATCGCCCAAATCCCGCGGACGTCGGCTGGCTGCACCGCCTCCCCGCGCGAGAGGACGCGCAGGACGTCCTTGACGAGGCGCTCGTCCACGCCGCGCAGAACGAGCGGCCCGAGGCCGTTGCCTGGCTACTGGACCACGGGGCTGATCCCAACGCCGGTCCCTACCAAGGCTGCGGGGCGTTGCACCTGGCTGCCGCCTTCGGAGCGATCGAATCCGTCCGGCTCTTGGTCGCTAGAGGCGCCGACATCGATCGGACAAATGACTTCAACCGCGATAACGCACTTGGATGGGCCGAGTACGTGCTGGAACGTGAGCGTCCCGCCGACGCCAGCGTGGCCGCGGTCCGAGACTTCCTGCGCGGCCTCGGCTCGCACCCGGCCGTCTGGGGCGCCTGAGACCGTCATGTCCATTCGACCGGTGACCGGACCGACGGACGGATTGGTCATCCAGGCCGCGGCCGTTCGGTGCTCAGGTCCCGATACTCGCGGCGACCTAGAGGACTGGCGACTTCATGAGCGATGCTGATCAGGTTCCCGTCGGGGTCACGCACGGTGAACCCGCGCAGACCCCACGCTTCGGTTTTCGGCTCGTCCACGATCTCTGCCCCGGCCGCCCGATACTTCTCGTACGTGGCATCGGCGTCATCGACGAATACAGCCAGTCGCGACGGCGAAGGCCTCGCGGCACTCGACAGGTAGACCTCGATCGGGCCGTAATCGGTGTGAACGCCACCCATGCGATCCCCCCACATCCACGTGGGCGACAGGCCGAGCACGTCGCGGTAGTACGCGATCGCTCGCTCGACGTCGGACACCTCGAGAATCGGGTTGGCGTGATTCCAGCGCGTCGGATCAGATCGCTCGTCGGACATCGCGTCTCGCAACAGACGAAGTGTCTCAGAGCGCCGACATCACCGAACCACGCACGGAATGGTCCAGCAGACCGTACGCCGCCCGGCCAGCTCTCTCAGCCAGGCAGTCTGGAGCCGTCAGCTGCGGCTCACCGTGGATCGCCCGAACTCGTATCGTGCTCGTCCTATGGTGGAGGCGGAGCCTGGTCGCGGGCGGCAGATGAGAGATGAGCGTTGCTGATCGCGGCCGTGAACTGGGCCGCGGTAACGGCAGTCGCCACGTCCATTCTGGCCCTCGGCCTGCTCGGGGGTTTCGCCGCGGCCGTGTTTGCAGCGCAGCAGGCGCGGGAGACGCGCAGAAGCCGCGAGGCGCAGATGGCGGCCGAGTTCTTCCGCCGCTGGAACGAGGACGCGCTTGTGGAGACGCGGCGGATGGTCGCGCGGTTCAAGTCCGCCGACGAGCTACGGGACGCGTTCGCTGCGTACGTTGCCGCGGATACCCCTGAGGCGTGGGTGCTCTACCGCGAGCTCGACTACTTTGAGCAGCTGGCGGCGCTCGAGCGCTGGGGTGCGTTCGATCTGGAGTTGATCAGGCTGTTGCTGGGGCAAACCTTGGTCGAGCGATGGGAAATGTGGAGGCCAGCGATTCACCAGGCCCACGGCCCGGGGGCGTACCCGCTGTTCGAGGGTCTCGTCGAGAAGTTGCGCCGCGAGTCGGACGGTCCGTCCGGTGGCCCTGGCTCTTAAGGGCGTCAGCGCGTCGACTCGAGGCTTCCGCCAGCACCCCAGGCGTTCCGCAGTCCGTGGGCCGACCTCATGTGGGCCGGACGATCCCGGTGGCGACGAGGGAGCACGGAGGCGCTGATCGCCGGAGAGTGATTGGCCACTCGACGGGGACCCCGAGATCGACGGCATCAAGCAGCCGCTGGCGGGCGCTTAGTACGACTCGCAGGAGCGGCAACGGGACCGGGGGGCGGCAGCGGCATGCGCAGCGGCGAACCTAACCGCTCGCGGCCGCGACGGCCAGGTCAGCGGCGCAAGAATCGACACGCGTGCGTCGGCGCATAGTCGCTCGCTGACAGTCCGGGTGGCTCAGCTGGAGGACCTGGCTTGCGCTCCTCGCCGAACCGAGCGTGACCAACGCTGCTCCTTCCGTTCCTCCTATGTCAATTGAAGTTCGGTGGTTCCGGTTTTCCAGCGAGCGATTTGTTCTGAACGGGGGGCGGGCTGGGAGCTGTTGTAGAGGAGCTTCCAGATGTGGCGGGCGAGGTGGCGTTTGAGGCAGCGGATGGCTTCGCGTTTGGTTTTGCCTTCGCTGGCTTTGCGCTCCAGGTAGGCGCGAGTGGTGGCGCGCGGACAGCGACGCCGGCCGCTCGCGTCCATGCTCGCCCGCGCTTCCTCGCGCTCGCTGAGACCGGACGACCCCCAGCGTCTGGCCGTCGGCAGCGCTCCCGTACATGGCCAGCAGCCGGCTCTCCGCGTCGCCATCCTGGTACGCCCGATAGACATCGATGCCCACCCCGCCGCCCGCCGTCACAGCGCGACGATCAGGTCACGGACGGCCGCGGGCTGGGAGAGGAACGGGTGGTGGCCGGCGTCGAGTTCCTGGACGCTGGCTGCTCGACCGGCGAACTCGCGTTGCCGGTCGGCGGGCGTGCCCTGGTCCTGCGCGCAGACGAGGTAGGTCGAGGGCACGTGCTGCCAGGCCGCTGACTGCACCGGCTGTCCGAGAACCGCCAGGCTCTGCCGGGCCGTCTTGTCCATGGCCTGTCGCTGGATCTCGGCATCGCAGTCCTGCAAGAACGTTTTGGCCAGGGCCTCGGATCGGACGGTGAACGTCCCGTGCTCGGGATCGATGTCGAGGAAAGGGGCGGGCTCTTCGCTGCCGAACGAGGAGAGGCTCTGCCCGACCTCGGGCAGGTAGCTGGAAACGAGCAGCAGATGGCGCACCGCGTCGACGCCGGCAGCTGCCTGGGCGGTGACGATGCCGCCGTAGCTGTGGGCGACGACCACAGTCGGCTCATCGCTCGCGGTCAGGACTTGCCTCACCGAGGCGACGTCTTCGGCCAGCCCCGGTCCCTCGGCACCCGTCAGCTCACCCGTCTCGCCGCAGCTCGGCAGGGCAGGCGCTTCGCTGGCGACACCTCGGTCGGCCAGCAGCTCACCGGTTCGGTGCCACCACCACGCTCCGTCCTTGACGCATGCCCCGTGCACAAAAACGACCCTCATCATGGCCTCCTGCTCGTGAATCGATCTGCTGTCGAGAAAGCGTAGACGTACTGATCGTTACGTGAAAAGATAACGAGATGGGAAGGCAGCGCCAACCGCAGATCAAGCAGCGGCTTCTCGACGCGTGCACCGACTACGCCCTCGAGCACGGGCTCCCTGATCGGCTCGGTCCGTTGGCGGCCGCCGCGGGCACCTCGAGCCGGATGTTGATCTACCACTTCCAGACCCGTGACGGACTGCTCCGCGAGGTCCTCCGACAGGCCCGTCAGCGCCAGATTGAGGCCTTCACCGACCACATACGCCTGCGACCCGACGAGCGCTACCCGGTGACGCTGGCCCGCGCATGGTCGGCGATCGCCGGGCCGGCGGGCGAGCCCTATCTACGTATGTTCAGCCGGCTCCACGACGTCGCGGGAGAACCACTGTGGCCCGGCTTCCGGCGCAGCGCGACCACGGACTGGCTCGCACCGCTCGAGCACGGCATGCGCAGCCTCGGCCGACCCGAGCTCGCCACCGTCGTACTCGCCGTCATCCGGGGCCTGCTCATGGACCTCGACGCAACCGGCGACACCGCACGCACGCACCAGGCTTTCGCCGACTTCCTCACCACGATCGAGTCCGCCTGACCGACCGAGCGCAGATCGATCCATTCGGTGTCGCGGATCTGGTCACGTTCACCGATGCCTGCGTGTCATCGGAATAGTGACCACGACCCATGGAGGAACGGCAATGCTGGAGAAGGTCTTCTACACGAGCGTGCTCGTCAGCGACCAGGACAAGGCGCTCGACTTCTATACGAACGTTCTTGGCCTGGAGAAGCGGGTTGAGAACCCGGCGCCAGACGGGCTGCGGTTTCTGACCGTCGGCGTCCCGGGGGACGAGTTCCAGCTGGTTCTCTGGCCCGGGACACCGGGGCAGGCCCAGCCGGTGATGGGACGCCCGCCGGCGTCGATCACGATCGAGAGCGACGATTGCCGCAAGACGGTCGAGGAGCTGAAGTCGCGCGGCGTCGAGTTCGAGACGGACGTGCTCGAGTTCCCCTGGGGCTACGTCGCGCTGTTCCAGGACCCCGACGGCAACCGGCTACAGATACGGGAGGGCCGCTAAACCCGAGGCACCGTACGTCAGCCGTCGCGTTCGACGACCTCGGCGGTGTAGAACTCCCGACTTCGGGGGTCGATCCACGAGTGCGGGGTTTAGGCGCTGGCGACGGCCACGATATGGACGGGCCGAAGCCGGATGACGGTGCGAGGCTCCGACATCGCGCGGCTGGCCGCTGGAGCGCACGCGGCTCGTTCAGCAAGGGGGCGGATCCGAGTCACAACGCTCGGGCTCGCTAACAGGCGCTGACCCTTGCGGAGTACTGTCCTCGCCATGGCAACCGGATCGCCGGACAGACCACCGCTGAAGGTCCTCGTCCTGGTCGTGTTGGCGGCCGTCGGCGTGTGCATGATCGCGGCCGCGATGATGGTGTCAGACATGCTCGGGACGTTTGGTGGCTGGCCTGCGGTGGTGGTCGGGTTCATCCTGCTCACCGCGTCGCTGTCGGGTCTCTGGATGATCCAGAAGGCTCGGGACCGCACGTTGCGCTGAAAGGCGTGCCCCCGAAGCGGTAGGTGGGATTGGCGGCTTGATCGAGGCGGGCCGCGGATCTCTGCCACGGCGGCGCTGCGGGCGGACTCAATCGCGCGGGGCAAAGGGTGCTACACGGGCCCATTCGTCCGGCGCCTGGCCGCGGCCTTGGCGGCGTCTTCGAGACGGTCATCGCCCCAAAACAGGTCGTTATCGACGAGCACCGTGGGAACCCCGAACACGCCCTTGGCGACGGCCTCGTCGGTCTCGTCACGCAACGCTTGCTTGACCTCAGGAGTCTCGATGGCGCGCTCGAGAGCTGTCGGATCGAGCCCCACGCGTTGGGCTCCTTGCGCGATCGCGGCGGGGTCCTCGAGGTCCCAGCCTTCGCGGAAAGCCAACCGCATCACCGCCAACGCGAACGGCTTGAGCGCGCCCGCCTCGCGCGCGACGAGCACGGCGCGAGCCACCCGGACGTCGACCGTCGGCCACCGATCCGGCCAGCGGATAGCGCCCAGCCCGCGCTGCTGCGCGCGCGCCTCGCATTCGGCGAGGCCCGCCGCTCGGCGTTCGTCAAGGCCCCAGGAGCTTCGGCGGGACGCCTTGAACACGCCCCCGGCGAACACCGGTCGCCACTCCGCATCGGGGATCACGCGGTCGATGCGCTCGGCAGCCAACCACGAGTACGGGGACATCGCTCCGAAGAAGAAGAGAGGCCGCTCCGCCACCCCCGACAGTTTCCCACGGGACCGCCGGCGACCGGCGCCGCGGGCTTGTGGGTAACCCGCGCCCCTGCTCGTGACACTAACGAGGTAGCGATGTCCGGCGACCATCAGGATCGAACGCTCGCGTCTCGTGCCCGGGAGGGGGATCGCAGCGCGTTCGCCGTGCTCATCGAGCGCCACTATCCAGTGCTGCTCAGCAGCTGCCGGCGTGCTGTGCGTGACGCGGAGGTGGCACGCGATGCGGCCCAGCAAGCGGTGCTGACCGCGATGCTCGGCCTCGGTCGCCTCCGCGAAGACGATCGGTTCGGAGCGTGGCTGATCGGGATCGGACTGAATGTGTGCAGGTCTCTGATCGCCCCCGGCCGCCGGGCAGCCGCGTCCTCACGGCGACTCTCAGTCGTGAGCGCACGGCTCGTCAATCACCCGGATTACGATGGGCCAGGAGCGGTCTCGATGAGAGCACACATCTTCGATATGGACGGCACGCTGCTGCCCGGCGTCTCGGCGCCCGGCCTCGTCGCCGCCGCACTCGGGCGCGACGACTCCCTGGTCGAGTTGGAGGCCCGGTTCGCCGCCGGCGCGGCGACCTCTGCGCAGGTCGCGCACGCACTGCATGAGATGTGGGGCGTCGTGCCGGTCGACATCGCACGACTGGCCTTCGACACGGCACCGCGCCTGGACAACATCCGTCAGGTCCTGGCCGACATTCACGATCGCGACGAGCACGCGTGCCTGATCACGATGTCGCCCGACTACTTCGCCGAGCATTTCTTGGAGTTCGGCTTCGACGCCGTCTTCGCCTCGCGGTTCCCGCGTGCGGCCACGACGGCTCTCGATGCCGCCGGGATCCTCAGTCCCGAGGACAAGCCACGGCTGGCCGAGAGATTCTGTGCCGAGCACGAGCTGCACCTGGGTCACGCCGTCGCCTACGGCGACTCCATGTCGGATGTCTTCCTGTTCAGAGAGGTCGGCCTCCGGGTCTCGGTCAACGGAGACCACCACATCGCCGACCTGGCCGACATCGTCATCGAGGGGACCGATCTCATGCCGGCCTACCGCGCCGCGCGCGAGCGGCTCGATCGCGCGCCCGAGCCGGGGGAGGGAGATGCAGACTCCGGTCAGCCGTCGTAGAACTCCCGAGGTCCGTCCCGAGGACGTTCTCAGCCTGCGCGGCTCGACGAGGTCTACGAGGCTTGTACCCGGGGCGCTTCGCGGATGGCGATGCGGCTGACGCGCTTGTGGCTGTCCTCTCGGTGGCGGATCAGAGCTCGAGCGTGATCTCGCCGGCGGGCTGGGCGCAGCACACGAGTACGCGCTCGGGGCCGGGGGCTTCGAGCGGCTCGGTGACGTACTCGACGGCCCCCATCAGCAGGCCGCTCTCGCAGGAGTGGCAGACGCCGTTGCGGCACCCGAAGCTGACCGGCACGTCGCAGGCCTCGGCGAGCTCTAGCAGGGTGCCGAAGGCCGGATCCCAGGGAACGGCGAGGTTGCTGCGGCTGAAGATGACCACCGAACCGGCGCCCGCCGTGCCGGCCGGTGGGTGCGGGGCCGGACGCTCCCCATCGAGCCCGGGAGGACCGACGACGGTGGCGGCGCCGAAGGTCTCCGTGATGACGTGCTCGGGGGCGGTGCCGCGGGCCGTGAGCGCAGCGGAGAGTGAGCGCATGAAGGCATCAGGCCCACACAGGTAGTAGTCGGCATCGACCGGGAGCCCGGCCGCGGCGATCGCATCGATCGAGATCCGGCCCACGGCGTCGAAGTCGGAACCCGGGGCCTCGCCGGGGCCTGGCCGGCTGAAGCAGACGAGCCGGCGGGCGTCCGGCAACGCTCCCAGCAGGCTGTCGACCTCGGCTGCGAAGGCGTACGCGGCGCGGTTGCGTGCTCCGTGCAGCCACCACACCGTCCTTTTGTCGGTCGCAGCCGCGAGGGAGTGGAGCATCGCCAGGACCGGAGTCGCGCCGACCCCGGCGCTGATGAGGACGATTGGGCGCTGTCCCGGGCGAAGCGTGAAACCGCCGCGTGGGGCGGCGGCCTCGAGCGAATCCCCGACGCGGACATGCTCGTGCAGATAGGTACTGCCGCTGCCGTCCGGCTCGCGCTTGACGCTGATCCGGTAGCCGCCGGGTCCTGCGACCGTCGAGAGCGAGTAGCTGCGGATGACCGCGGGCCCGGCGGCGCCGTCGGGCCGCAGTCGGATGGTGAGGTACTGGCCCGGGGTGGCCGTCGGGGCCGGAGCGGCGTCGGACGGTCCAAGCGTGAAGGACAGGATGCTGTCGCTCTCGCGGTGGATCGCGGTCACGACCAGCGGCACGAACCCCGGCCACGTGGCCGGCGCAGGCGCCGAAGCCTGCTCGCCGCGCTCGATGAGCGCCCGGAACGAGCCCTGCCAGCCCTCGCTCAACGCGGGGATGCGCAGCGCGCGCTGAAGCGTTCGCCGCGACTTGTGGGGGAGGTAGAGCAGCGCGTCCGTGTCGGCGACGCTCAGCCGCTCCGGCCCGACCCGGACCCGCACGATCTCGTCGCCCGCCTGGACGTGACCCTCCTGGAGCACCCGGAAATAGAAACCTGGGCGGTGGTGGGCCACGAGGAGCGTGGGCATGCGTGGCTCGTCCATCCGCAACCCAACGCGAAAGCACGTGACGCGCGGCTGGGTGACCTCGAAGATCGCCTCGCCGATGCGATAGTGGTCGCCGATGCACACCTCGTCGTCGGGCAGGCCCTCGACGGTGAAGTTCTCGCCGAACTGCCCGTGGGTGAAATCGTCGCGGCCGAGCTCCTGCTCCCAGTAGCGGTAGGAGTCGATCTGGTAGACGAACACCGCGCGGTGCTCGCCGCCGTGGGCGGCGCGGTCGGCCTGGTCGTCGCCGTCGATGTTGAGGCGACCGACGAACCGCGGCCCGTCCACGGCGCCTTCCAGATCGCGGTACGGACCGTCTTGCCCTGCCACGCCACCTCGCGTGGTCTCCCGACGTTGACCGAGAGCAGACGTCCGTCCATCACCGCGGAGCCCTCGCTGCTCACGGCGCCATATGCTAACCCCGCGCGGCCCCCGCGCCGCACACGGGGCGGGTTGCCGGGGATGCGGTCGTCGGGCTGTCGGCGTCGGTTCCGATGAGCATCTTCTGCACCGCGTGACGCGGCTGGCGACCGGCGATTCTCGGCCGCTACACCTGCGAGCCGAGCGGGTGCCTGGCCACCACGGCGGCGCCGACGACCGCGTCCTCCCAGCCCATGCCGACGCTCTTGAACACCCGTGGCGCGGTGGGGGAGAGAGTGACTCCCGCGACCAGGTCGGAGAGGGTCACCAGGTCAGCCGCGGCGAGTGCTCCGCGCTCGATCGCGCAGATCACGTCACCCGCCTCAAGCAGCGCGGTCTCCACATCTTCGACCACGACCGCCGCGCGGGCCATGAGGTGGTGATCGGTCTCACGCGCCTGGGGCTGGTGGGAGCCGACGGCCACGACGAGCGCGCCGTCGGCGACGAGACTGCCGTCGAAGAGGGGCTCGGCTGACGTCGTGCAGCAGCAGATGATGTCCGCGTCAGCCACCGCTCGGTCCACATCGCCTCGGTCGCGGCGGCCGAGGACCGTGACCCGCTCGATCGGGCGCACCGCTCGCATGACCTCGATGTGCGCCTGCCCCTGCGGTCCCGATCCGAAGACAACGAGCCGATGCGCGTCGGCGCGAGCGAGGTGGCGGGCGGCGAGTCCCGATACCGCCGCCGTGCGGCGCGCGGTCAGCGCCGGCCCGTCGAGCACGGCCACGGGCGCGAGCGTCGACCGCTCGAACACGATGCAGGCGCCCTGCACCCGCGGGCCATCCGCCCCGAGCGTCACCGCCTTGAGGACGAAATGCTCGCCGGCGATGCCCGGCATGATGAGCATTTCGCCGGGCTCGACCCGCACCGCGCTCCGGGCTGGTTGGCCCGACACGTCGAGCCCTGCGATCAGGGCCGCCTCGAGAGCGTCGATCGCCTCGACCAGCCCGAGACGCGCGATCGCATCGGGGCCGAGTACGTGCAGAGCCCCGCTCACCGCAGGAGGAAGCCGGTGCCGAGCGGGTCGCTGCGGTCGAGCGTGAACGTGTGCTCGCCGGTGCGGTACGCCATGCCCTCGATCTCGGTCACGACGGCGTCGCGCGCGCCGGCCCGGACGCGCTCGGCCACGCGGGCGAGGAACACGGTGCCGATGATCGACTCGTGCTCGAGCACCTCGTGCGGGCGCAGTCGGCCCTCATCGGCCAGGAGGGCGACGCGCGCCGAGGTTCCCGAGCCACAGGGAGACCGGTCGACCTCGCCCTCGGCGAAGATCGTGACGTTGCGCTGATGTGGGCCCGCATCGGTCACGCCAAGATCGTCGTAGAGGATCACGCCGTAGATGCCTGAGAGGCGTTCGTCCGTGGGGTGCCGTGCCACATCGTCGTCGCGGAGCGCCTGCTTGATCGCACGGCCGGCGGCAATGAGGCGATCGAGGTTGACCGGCTCCACGGACAGACCAAGATCCCGCGCCCGCACGGTGGCGTAGATCGCCCCCCCATAGGCGACGTCGACCCGGAGTGACCGACCGTCGACCTCGACGCTGAGCTCGCGCGCCACGACGTACGCCGGCACATTGCGGAACGTAACGGCCCGCGGCGAGCCGGCCTCGCAGCTGACCCGCGCGCTGACGCGCCCCGACGGCACGTCGATGACGACCTCCGTCGTCCCGTCGCGGCTTGCGGCCACGATGCCCTCCTCGACGGCCCAGACGCCAAGTGCGATCGAGCCGTGCCCGCAGGCGGTCGAGAAGCCGTCCTTGTGCCAGAAGAGGACGCCGAGATGAGCGCCATCGTCGTTCGGGGGCACGAGAAAACCGCCATACATGTCCGCGTGGCCTCGGGGCTCGTAGCAGAGCAGGCGACGCGCGGCCTGGACGGCCTCGTCCACCATCGCCGCCGCGCGGCGGTCACGAACCGAGTCGCCCGGTATGACCGGCCCGCCCCGCACGACCACCCGGAAAGGCTCGCCGGCTGTGTGGTAGTCGACCGTTGAGAGACGCAGATGTACAGCGTATGCAAGACCGGCCCGGCAACAGCCAGGAACCCTGGGGTCAAGCTTGTCAGCCGATTTCTAGAAGGGGCGTATCGGTGCGGTACTCTTTCGTACCAGGAATCTCGCTTCTGCGATGCATTCACCTGATTCCCTCACCGCGCCCGTTGACGCCATTCCCCGGCGCCGAGGCGATCAACTGACCCTCGGCGATTGCTGGCGCCACTTCATGCGCCAGAGCTCAGCGCCGTTCCTCGCTGCCGCCGTGCTCGGCGCGATCGCGCTGCGGATCCTGCTCGGCCATTTCGACTGGCGCGACCTCGTCGTGGCGGGAGGGGTGGTCGCGTTGACCCCGCCCGTCGAGTGGGCGATCCACGTCTATTTCCTGCACGCCAAGCCCGTCCGGCTCCTCGGCCACGAGCACGACCTGCTGGCTGCGCGTGAGCACAGGGCTCACCACATGGCTCCGGGGAAGCTCGGCGGCGTGCTCATCCCGACCTACGCTCTGATCGCCTTCTTCGTTCAGATCGCGGTGACGGTGTGGCTCGTCTCCTTCCCGATCCGCCTGGTGTTCGGCGGCGACCGGATCCCCCATGCCGCCACGGGCCTGCTCATGAGCTACGCGATCCTGGCCGCGTACGAGTGGTCGCATTTCCTCATCCACACGCCCTACCGCCCGCACGGCCGGTACTACCGCGCGATTTGGCGCGGGCACCGCCTCCACCACTACAAGAACGAGCACTACTGGTTCGGCGTTACCTCGACCGTGGCCGACCACCTGCTCGGCACAGCGCCCGAGCAGGGCGGCGTGCCCAAGTCGGGCACCGCGCGCACGCTGGGCGCGGACGGGCTCGGAGAGCCCGGGCTCTGACCCGAGTGTCGCCTGCAGGCCGGTTTTCCGGCGAGCAGGCGCGTTACGTCTAGGATGGCCGCGTGAGTGGGCGCGGCACCGGCGGCCTTCCCGACGCTCGGGCGGCGAGTGCACAGGAGGCAGTGTGGCGTTTTGGCAGCCGCTGGGTGGCCGTCGCGCTCGTGCTCGAGTTGGTGCTCGCCCTCGTGGATGTGTCGGCGAACACGAGAATTCTCACCTCCGCCTACCTCGTCCCGGTCCTCGGGGTGGCGGTCGTCGAGACGACCGAGCGCACCGGCCTCCTGGCGTTCGTCGCCGTCGTCCTTGGGGTTCTCAGCGGAGCGTGGCACAGCGACTTCCTCTCGACCACCCACGTCTACCGAGTGGCCATCGTCGCCGGGGGTGGTGGTCTGGCGACTCTGGGCGCCGCCTTCCGGGTGCGGGCGGTGCTGGCGCGCGACCGGATGGAGATGCTCGCGCAGATCGCCGAGGTGGCGGACGGCACCGCGGAGATCGAGGACGCGCTTGGCCGTCTGGCGGCCGTTCTCGTTCCGGGGGCCGCCGACCTGTGCGAACTCGTCGTGTTCCAGGACGACGTCGCGCGTCGGCTCGTGACTCGTCTCGCCCGGGCCGACGCCGACGCCGAAGCGTGGATGCTCGAGCGGCCGGCGACGTCCTCGGAGGCAGCGCTCGGTGCGGTCCGGACGGGCGAGTCGGTGCTCATTCGCGACTTGCGCAGTGACGGTGCGTCGCTCGGAGCCGACCGCGAGGCGCTGCGCCGTCTGGGGATGCGCTCGGTGATCTTCGCACCCGTGCGGGCGTCCGACATGACACTTGCCCTGTTGGTGATGGCGGTGGGACGATCGGGTCGGCGGTACGGGCCCGAGGACAGACGGTTCGCCACGACGGTGGGCTCGCGTGCTGCACTGGCCATCCAGAACGCCTCGTTGCTCTCGGACCTCCGTGCGGCTCAGCAGCGCATGGAAGCCATCGTCGGCTCGCTGGCTGACGCCGTGACGATCCGTGAGCCCTCGGGCAACCTCGTGTACGCCAACGACGCCGCGTTGCAGTCGATGGGGCTGGCGTCGGTCCAGGACATGCAGGATCGGGGCCCGCGGGGGCTGTTCGACGAGTTCATCGTCACCGACGAGCACGGAGAACGGCTCAATATGGACGACCTCCCGTCGGTCAAGCTCCTGGCCGGCGAGGACCCCCCGCCGCTGCTGCTCCGCTTCGTCCACGAAACCAGCGGCGAGGAGCGGTGGAGCCTGCTCAAGGCCACGCCCCTCTACGACGCGCACGGTCAGATCGAGGCCGCCGTGACCATCATCGAGGACGTCACGACGAGCAAGCGGGCCGAACAGCAGAGCGCCTTTCTCTCGCGGGCGAGCGAGATCCTCGCCGCCTCGCTCGACTACCAGGAGACCCTCGGCAACGTTGCCTGGCTCGCCGTCCCCGAGATCGCCGACTGGTGCGCGGTTGACCTCTTCGACGCCAATGGCCAGCGCCAGCAGGTCGTGACAGCCCACCGTGACCCGGAGAAGCTCGAGCTGGCCAGGCGTGTACGCGAGGCCGGACCGTCCGAGCTCGATCCGACGCGAGGGCTCGGTCGCGTCCTAGCCACCGGTGAGCCCCAGCTCGTGCCCGAGCTCCCGGCCGACGCGCTCGAGCGCGCGGTGCGGAGCGAGGAACAGCTCCGTCTCCTGCGCGAGCTGCGGATCCGCTCGGCTCTCATCGTCCCAATGCGCGGCGGTGACCGCATCATCGGCGCGATGACCCTCGTCAATGCCGAGTCGGGCCGCTCGTTCAGCGAGGACGACCTCCATTTCGCCGAGCAGATCGCCGCTCGGGCGGGCGTGGCCGTCGAGAACGCACGTCTGTACAGCGAGCGTTCGCGCATCGCCGCCACGCTCCAGCAGAGCCTGCTGCCAGAGGCGCTCCCCGAGGTCGCCGGCTGGGATCTCGCATCGCTGTATCGCCCGGCCAGCTCCGGTGGCGAGGTCGAGGTCGGGGGTGACTTCTATGACGTCTTCTCTACCGGCGACGGCTGGCTCATCCTCATCGGCGACGTCACGGGCAAGGGCGTCGAGGCGGCGGCGATGACCGCGCTGGTGCGTCACGGCGCGCGCTTCGTCGCCGACCACATCCCCGATCCAGCGCAGATCCTCGCCCGGCTCGACCGCTCTCTGCGCCAGCAATCGACGCTCTCGCTGTGCACGGCGCTGTGCCTGCGCATCGACGGCGATCGCGTGACCTTCGCCTCGGCAGGGCACCCGTTGCCTCTCATCGTGACCGACGACGGAGTGCGGATGGTGGGGCGGGCTGGGGCCGTGCTCGGCGCCTTCGAGGACGGGGACTGGCCGACCGAGGCAATCGTGCTGCGCCCCAACGAGGTGCTCCTGCTCTACACCGACGGTGTCACGGACACGGTCGGGCAGGTCGAGCGCTTCGGCGAGCACCGGCTGTCGCAAACCGCCGCCGAATGTGGCCCGCTCGCGCCCGGCGAGCTGCTCACCTGTCTCGACAAAGCGCTCACGGCTTTCCAGGTCGGCGCCCAGGCGGATGACACCGCCGCGCTCGCGTTGCGGCTGGCAGGGCAGCCCCAGACGGCCGCTGCGCCGGGCGGGGAGCTCAGGGCCGAGTCCTAGCCGCGGGTCATCATGCGCTTGCTGATCCCGAGGACGAGCGCCCGGGGCAGTCGGCGGTTGGGCGCGAACGCCGCCCGCACGAGCGGTCCGCCAGGAATGACGGAGATGGCATCTCGACCGGCGGCGCGCAGCGCGTCGCGCGCGACACGGTCGGGGTTCACGAAGGTGAGCTTCGGCAGGCGCTCGGCGAAGTACCCCGCGTCGCTTGCCTCCTGGAAACCGCTCGGCACCGGGCCGGGGCAGACCGCGGTGACCGTCACTCCGTGCTCCTTGACCTCCATGTGCACGGCTTCGGAGAGGAGCAGGACGTGACCCTTGGCCGCGGCGTAGCCGGCGTTATAGGGCAGGGCCTGGAAGCCGGCGGTCGAGGACATGTTGATGACGGCGCCGCGTCCGCGGCTCACCATCCCCGGCAGGTAACGGGCCATGAGATCGACGACGGCCTCGACGAGCAGTCGGACCTGGGCAACCTCACGGTCGTGTCCGGATTCGGCGAACGGGGCGTAGATGCCGTAACCGGCGCTGTTGACGAGGATCTCGACGTCCGCGCCGAGCTCCGCGAGCCGGTCGGCGAGACGGTCGCGATCTTCGGCGCGGGAGAGGTCGGCGGCCATCGCCACCGCTCGCTCGGCGCCGCCGAGCTCGTCAGCGAGGGCTTCGAGTCGCTCGGCGCGCCGGGCGACGAGAGCGACGCGGTGGCCTCGTTCGGCGAGCTGGCGGGCGAATTGCTCGCCGATCCCGGAGGAGGCACCGGTGACGAGGGCGATCGAGTTCGGTTGAGGTTCCGGCAGGCTCATGGGCAGCTCCAGCGGGGCGGTAGGGATCCGGTCGCGCGGCGCGCAATCCTGCCGATGCAACGGCGCGGAATCAAGCGGGAACCGTCACGGCACTGCTAGATTCAAAGCCCTCGCGGTGGGCGTAGCTCAGCTGGTAGAGCTCCTGGTTGTGGTCCAGGCGGTCGGGGGTTCGAGTCCCCTCGCTCACCCCTCGTCAAGCCGCTGCTCAGCCGCGGCGTCCTCCAAGTAGGCCGGCCGGGTCGGTGCCGCGGACGTCAGGTCCGGAGCGCCGCCCGGGGGCATCTCACAGCTCGCGCCGCTCGAAGCACGCCAGCGCGGCGATGAGGACGATGCCGAACCAGCAGGCCACCCACAGCAGGTAGGGCCACGATGGCGCGCCCGCCGCGTAGAACGGATTGCGCCCAGCGCCTCCCTCGGCGAGTTGGTTGGCGACGAGCGAGGGCGGCTGCAGGTAGTAGATGGCGGCGTGCCACAGCCCGTCGGTGGGGAGGACGAATCGTCCGACCTGGCCGATGGTCCGCAGTGCGGCGACGTTGAGTGCCGAGCCCAGCGTGCCGACGACGCCGGCCAGCCATCCCGCGCCGAATACCGCGACCCCGATCACACCCGCGGCGATGACCGGCACAAGTGTGCTCAGGAGGAGGGCCAGGGTGAGCAGGAGGGCGCTCTCGGCGAACAGGTATACGCTCGCGAGCACCGGGCTCGGGGGGGTAAAGCCGCTCGCCATGTGGACGACCCCGAACTCGAGCGCGCAGACGGCGCCGGCGTACCCGGCGAGCAGGACCGCCAGTCCGAGCCACTTGCCGACGAGCACCTCGGCGCGTCGGATGGGCCGGGTCACGATGGTCATGAGTACGCCGGACTCGACCTCGGAGGAGATCGACGGAGAGGCGATTGCCGAGGCGCTGAGGGCCAGCACGAAGCTGAACATGAACATGAAGAGGATGAGAGCGTCGGGCACGGCGAGGTTGGTCTCGCCCGAGGTGAGGCTGCGGGTGTGGCTCAGGCGGTCGAAGCCCCACGCGCTCAACGCCACGATGAGCACGGTGATGGCCACAAAGGCGAGGAGGAGACGTCGCCGGATCGACTCCCGAATCGTCAGCGCGGCAATCGTCAGGGCGGCGCTCATCGCTCCCCCAGCAGCTCGAGGAAGCGAGCTTCCAGGCTCTGGTGCTCGGGGATGACGGCCTCGATCCGCCCGCCGAGCGCGACGAGCTCGCTCACCAGCTCGGCGATCCGCGCGGGGTCGATGCTGTCGACGACCGCCCATTCGTCCTCGCGGTGCCACTCGCCGAACCGGCCGAGCCCGCCCCACCAGGTCTCACCGAGGCCCGTGACCTTGAGCCGAACGCGGCTATGTTGCCCGAGCAGTTCGGCGAGGCTCCCTGTGGCGACGGCCGTGCCCTTGTCGATAACCGCTACCCGGTCGCACACGTGCTCGGCCTCCTCGAGCAGGTGCGTGTTCAGGAACACGGTGCACCCCCGCTCGCGCAACCCGCGAATGATCTCCCGCACGTCGTGACGGCCGACCGGGTCAAGCGCGCTCGTCGGTTCGTCGAGCACGACGAGGGCCGGGTTGCCGAGCAGGGCGACGCCGAGCCCGAGGCGCTGCTGCATGCCCTTGGAGAAGGTGCCGACGCGATCGTCGCCGCGTTCGAGTAGGTCCACCGTCTCCAATGTCCGGCGATTCTCTTCGGCCCAGCTTGCCTTGGGCAGCGCGAGGAGCCGGCAGTGCAGGCGCAGCACCTCGCGCGCCGTGAGCAGGGCCTGAAAGCGAAACAGCTCGGGCAGGTAGCCGATGCGACGCCGCGCCTCGCGGTCTCCCAGGGGTGCGCCGAGGACGAGCGCCTCACCTCCACTGGGGCGTGCCAGTCCGAGCAGCAGCTTCACCACCGTGGTCTTGCCCGCCCCGTTGGGGCCGAGGAAGCCGAAGACCTCTCCCCGCTTCACGGTCATCGACAGGGCGTTGACGGCGAGCGTGTCCCCGAAGCGCTTGCTCAGGCGATCTGTATGGATCGCCGGCGAGGTGGACGACTCCGGCGAGCCATCGCTCGCCGGCGCGCCCGCCGCCTCCGACAGCCGCGCCCGCGCGTGGTCCTCAGACCGCCCGATCGCGGCTTGATCAGCCGAGTTGCCTGGCGACATTCAGCACGTCTTGTGAGTCGAGGATGCCGACGACGGAATGGAGGAGATGCCGGCCGTCCTCCCAGATCACGCCGGAGACCGCGTTCGAGCTGTCGGCGAGGAGCACGCCCTGGGAGCCGTCGACCCGCACGGAGTGGACGTCCGCGCCGGAGGGGACAGGCACCGGGAGCGTCGTGCCCGGATTGCCGAGAAGCCTGATCTCCTCGGCCAGCTCCGGCGGGATATTCGGTTGGCTGAGCAGGTAGGCCTCGATCTGGCTGATGCTCGCACCTGTCGACCGGGCAGTCGGACGCTGCATCGTCATCACTGCCAGCGTGGGCACGCCGGAGCCGGCGGCGCCGGAGTATTCGGCGATGACGGCGGGACCGGCGTCAACCGTGACTGAACTTCCGGCGAGCTTCCCCGCCTTGGCGCTGAAGGTCACGGTGGCCCGGACGTGCGGCTGGAACGTGAACTGCTGGACGCGGCCGACGCCGGCCGGCAGGTGGGGGGGCAGGGCGACGGGAAAGCCTGCTTCCGAGCTGGCCTGGGCACGCGAGGCCGCCGGCCGGGGGGCGCCCGAGGACCACGTGACGATCCCAAATCGCAGCGTGCTCGACCCGTTGGGGGTGGTGAGACCGCCGAGCCCCTGGCCGTCACCCAGCCCGGTGAAGTCGGCCAGCGCCCGCAAATCGGTCGGGCTCACCGACACGGCGGCCACATGAGTCGGCGCAAAGACCGTCGTCAGCGTGGCCGCCGCGGCGGTGCCCGCGAGGACGACGCCGACCGTGCCGATCACCAGGCCGGCACGCAGTGAGACGCGGGGAAGTCGTGGGCGGCGAGGCAGCACCGGCGTCGGCCGCCGGGCGTCCTGCTGGCCCAACTCACGCTCTAACCGGGCCCACGCGACGTCGAGGTCGGGCACGAGCTGGGGGGCGGCGAACATGTGGGCCGCCAGCTCCGTGTCGTGCGCGATCTCGGCGCGCCGGGAGCGGCAGCGCTCGCAGCCGTCGAGGTGGTCGGTAACCCGGTCAGGCACGGCCAGCGGCTCGTCGTCGAGCCGCCGGAGCACCCCGTCAGGAATGTGTCTCACGGTTCATCTCCTTTGCCAGCGCGGACTCCGCCCGTCTGAGCAGCGTCCCGACGTTTCCGACCTTCACTCCCAGCGCGTCCGAAATCTCCAGGTAGCTCATGCCACCGTGGCGCATGACGAGGATCGCCGCCGAGCGACGCGGCAGCCGGCCGAGGACGACGCGGACCTCGGCGCGTCGCTCCCGCTCGATCACGGTCTCCTCGGCGCTGGGCAGCGGCTGCACGACTTGCACGCGGAGCTGACGCTGATCGCGGCGACGCTCCCCTCGAAGCAGGTTGAGCGCGGTGTGGACCGCCGCCACCCTGACCCAGCCGGTCGCCTGCTCATAGTCGCCGGAGAAGCGCCGGTAGGCGGCGAGGAAGACGTCCTGGGCCACGTCCTGCGCTCGCTGCGAGTCACCGACGACGCTTTGGGCGAGGCGCACGACGGGCCGGTAGTGCGCGCGGAAGAACCTCTCGAAGGCGAGCCTGGCGCTCTCGGCACTGGTGTGCTCCCACCGCTCGTTGCGTCGCGCCGGCAACCCCATCACACCCACTGAGCACCGCGGGCGCCCAAAATGTGACGCTTGACTAGTTCGTACGCCCGTACTAGAATTAGCTCGTGCGTACAGAAGAACAGCCGGCGCCCGTCGCTACGACGTTCACCCGTCGCAAGCGCCGGGATCAGCTCGTGGAGTGCGCGATCGACGCGGTCGTCGATGTGGGCTTCCAGCGCACCTCGGTCGGGGAGGTGGCGCGGCGCGCTCAGGTGAGCAAGGGAGTCGTCACGTATCACTTCGCCGCCAAGGATGACCTCATCTACGCCGTGGTGGCGCATGTTTTCGACTCGATCACGGAGTGCCTCGAGTCCCGCCTCGGCACCACGACGCCCGAGAGCTTCGTGGCCGATTACATCCGTGCGTGGGTCGAGTACTACCGAACCCATCGGCGCTACATGCTCGCCATCGCCGAGATCTGGAGCAGCTTTCGCGACGAGTCCGGGCGTCAGCGCTTCGGCGCGAACGCGGTGGCGGGCGAGCTGGCCATCGTCGAGCAGGTATTGGAGATGGGCCAGGCGAGCGGGAACCGCGGCACGTTCTCGGCCCGCGTGATGGCGGTGAGCATCAAGGGCGCCCTCGACGCGCTTCTGCGTGAGTTCGCGGCCGACGCCGAGCTCGATCTCGACGCCTACGGCGCGGAGCTCATCGCGCTCTTCGAGCGCGCAACGCGACCTTCCACACCTCAGACGAGGGGATCTTGAGCATGAACGTCGTCCCACACGAGTTGCAGGTCCTCGCCACGATCAGGCCGTACGTCCAGACCGCGCCGGTCGCGCTCGCGCTGTGGCTGCTCATCAACCTCGTCTCCGCGGCCTTCGAGTTCCACCAATGGCAGCAACGGCGAGACGAGGCCGCGCACGCGGACCGCGGCAGCTTTCGAGTCCTGATTGCGTGCGCGTCCGCCGGCCTCACCCTGCTGGTCTTGGCCCCGCATATCGCGCCGGCCGCGGTCATCGCTCCGGTGCCCGCTGCGTTCGGTGCCGGAGCGACACTCTTCGTCGCGGGTTTTGCCATGCGCCGGTGGTCCGAAATGACACTCGGTCGTTACTTCACGTTCTCGGTCATGGTCAGCGCCGATCAGCCCGGTGATCACGACCGGCCCCTACCGGTTCGTTCGTCACCCCGGATACACGGGCGTCGTGCTGGTCGTCCTCGGATCCGGTGTGGTGTCGGGCAACTGGTTCGGCCTCGCCGCCTGGACGCTGCTCGTGTGCCTGCCGCTGCTCTACCGCATCCATGTCGAGGAGACGGCGCTGCTCGCCACGCTCGGCGAGGAGTACCGCAGGTACGCCGTCCGCCACAAGCGGCTCATTCCCCTGATCTGGTGACCGCACGCCTCGTGTCGACCGACCGTGTCGCGCCTCGCGCCCGCGGTCAGTCGACCTCAAGGCGCTGGGTGCCGAGGATCAGCTCGTCGCCGGCGTGAAGCCGGCGGCGCCCGACCCGCTCGCCGTTGACCAGCGTGCCGTTCGTGGACTCGAGATCCTGGACGATCCAGTGGCCGTCGCGATAGAAGAAGCGCGCATGCCGGCGCGAGACATCGGGGCTCGGAAGCACGACGTCGCAGGCATGGTGGCGGCCGATCACCAGCTCAGTGCCTGCGCCGCTCCAGTCGAGCGCGAGGAGGACGGTCTCCGCGTCATCGAGCGTCCCGAATTGTCGCGGCCGCTCGATGATCGTCCGCAGGCGCGATGCCAGGGCATTCACCCAGGTACGCCCGGCGGCCGGAAAGCTGAGATCCCCGACGAGGCGGCGCGGATCGACGAGGCCCGTGGCCAGCGCGCCGTCGAGCCGGCGCACGAACGTGTCGTGGCTGATCAGGCCGTCCGCGTAGGCGGCGTTCAACATCCGGGCGATCTGCCTGCGCGAGGAGCCGGGCCGGCGCATGTGACGATTCTCGACCAGTGCGCCGCGCTTGTCCACGCTCTGAGCGGGGCGATCAGCGACGGCGTGCGCTCACCGGCGCCGCTCAGCGCGCCCTGACCGCGAAGCGCAGACCGCCCTTCGGCCCGAGTGTCGGCGTCGTCGCGATCGTCGGCTCCTGCCCGGAGGCCGGCTCGAGGCGAAGGCGGCTGAACACGATCGCGGCCAGGGCGCGGAGCTCGTACTCGCCGAAGCGCTTGCCGATGCACATACGAGAGCCGCCGCCGAACGGGACGTAGGCGCCGCGCGGCCGGCTCGCCTCGTTCTCGGGCAGAAACCGGTCGGGATCGAAGCGGAACGGGTCGGGATAGAGCTGGGGCAGGTGATGGGTTACCCAGGACGAGTACTGCACGGCGATCTCGGCCGGGACCTCCACCCCCGCAAGCGTCACGTCGCGGGTGGCGCGGCGCGGCCCCACCCAGGCCGGCGGATAGCGCCGCAGCGTCTCCTTGAGCGTGCGCTCGAGCACGGGCAGGGCCCGACCATCGAGCTCGGCTGCGCTCGGGGTGCGCGTGCCCAGGACCCGGGCGAGCTCGGTCTCGACCGCCTCGCGGACTGCGGGGTTGCGTCCCAGTTCGTAGGCCAGGAAGGTGAACGTGGTCGTCGTCGTGTCGTGGCCGGCGAAGAGCAACGTGATCGCCTGGTCGCGCACCATGCTCGGGCTGAGCGGGGCCCCTGAATCGTCGGTGGCGCGCAGCAGGAGGCCGAGCACGCCCTCTCCCGGATCGCCTCGCCGGCGCCGCTCGTCGATCTCTGCGCGCATGGCGGAGTCGACCGTCCGCCGGGCGGCGATCGCCCGCGCCAGGGGAGTGCGGGGCGCCGGGAGCAGCTGCAGGAGCACGGGCTCGCCGTGGATGGCCAGCGAGGCCTCGAAGGCCGCGGCCAGTGTCTGGGCCCGGCCGCCGCCGGCCTCCATGCCGAGCAGAGCGCGCAGGGCGATGGTCAGGGCAAGCTCACGCACCCAGTGGTAGAGCTCGACGACCTGGCCCCCCTGCAGCGACTCGGCCGCGGCGAGCGCCTGCTCGATCATCGTCCCCGTGACCGCCTCGATCTGCTCGCGGTGGAAGGCGGGCAGCAGCAACATGCGGAAGTCGCGATGGTAGGCGCCGTCGACGTTCAGCAGGCCGTCGCCGAGCAACGGCCAGAGGTCGGCGAAGCGCCCGTCCCGCCACTGGAAGGCGTCGAAATCGCTGACCAGGATCTGGTGGTTGACCTCGGCACCGATCGCCCACACGATCGGCTCGTGGAGCAGCCGCATGGTGAACACGGGTCCGAAACGCCGCTCGTGCTCGAGCAGCAGCGCGAGCGGGTCGGCGATGATCCGCCGAGTGTTGGACCAGCTCGGCGTGGTGTCCCCTGGCGGCAACCTGGCGCGCCGGCGGATGCGCCGCTCGCGCCGGATGTCATCGGTGATCCGCGCCAGCAGCCGCGTCTCCATCGGGGCGGGGCGCGGGGCGGCGAGGGTCCGGCCGGGGGTCAGGGTCGTAGCCAACCGATTCTCAGCGAGCCTTCGTCGCGGTCGCTACGCGTTCGGTTCGCTGACCCGGAAAACGCGGGTGGCGTTGCCGGTGAGGTAGAGATCGCGGGCCTCGTCGTCGAGCTCGAGCGCCGCGAGATCGGCCAGCGCGACGCGATGGGGGATCATCGGATAGTTGGTACCGAAGAGCACCTTCCGGCGACCGGTGCCGGTACGCATGAAGGCCGCGAGCTCGGCTGGGATGCGCCGGCTCGTGTACGCCGAGGTGTCGATGTAGACATTCTCGTGCTTGCGAGCTAGGGCGATCATCTCCTCGGTCCACGGGTAACCGGTGTGCCCGCCGACGATGACGAGCTCGGGGAAGTCGATGGCGACCTGATCGATGTAGGGGATCGGCCGTCCGGTCTCCGAGGGCCGCAGCGGGCCCGTGTGGCCGACCTGCGTGCAGAACGGGACCCCGAGCTCGACGCACGCCGCATAGAGGGGGTAGTAGCGGCGATCCGTGGGAGGCGCCTCCCACAGCCACGGGATGACCCGCAGGCCCCGGAAGTCGAGCTCGGTCACGCAGCGGCGCAGCTCCCGAACCGCCTCCATCGGCCGGTCGAGGTCGACGGCGGCGAGCCCGGCGAGCCGGTCGGGATGAGCGGCGACCCACCCAGCGACCTCGTCGTTGGAGATGAGGACGCCTTCACGCGGCCCGTGCCAGGCGCTGAGCAGCCCGAAGCCCACGCCGGCCTCTTCCATTGCGGCGACGGTCGCGCCGATGGGAATCTCCTCGCGGGGCAGCTCGCCTCCGGTCCAGCGCCGCAGGGGCGCGAACATCTCCTGGGAGAGGAACCGCAGGGTCGGGTGCTGCATCCACGCGTCGATAGCCATCGTGTCGCGGCAAGGGTACGGATACCGCGCAGGCCGGGGGCTACGCGAAGGCTCGGGGTCACGCGCGGGCCGATCTGCGCGGGTTGGTCACGAAGCCGCGAGAGCCGGGCTCTCCAGCGCCCAGAACCCGTCGAAGCCGACGTGCTCCTCGCTGGCCACGCGCCCGAGCTGCTCGCGCGCGTCCTCGAGATCGATATCGCAAACGGCGGCCACCTCGGCCGTGGCAAGCGGCTCGCCGGTCCAGGCAATGATCTCCTCGACCGAGTCGGGATCGGGCCGGCGCTCGATCTCGGGGCACAGGTTGCTGATCGCCACCTCGTAGGCGGCGAGCGGCTGGAAGCCGGGGACGCTCACTCTCGCACCGTCGCTCCGCCGGGTGATCTCATACGACGGGCATGTGTAGCGATAGCCGCCGTTGTCGGCGGCAAGCTTATGGACGAGCGCCTCGGCCGCCGCCGTTGGACGCCGCGCCTGCTCGAGATCATCGGCCAAGAGCCGCTCGGTCTCCGGCTCTCCCGTCCATGCGCTCAGCGCCTCCGGGTCGAGGCCGGCCCGTGCGGCTGCGCGCGCCAAAGTCTCTGGTTCGTCGAGGAGCCAGCCGGCGAAGTGCAGGCGACGGAGCTCCCGGAGCATCCGGCGCTCGCACTCAGGCCGGTGGCGACGGGTCGCCACAACGGCCCGGCACGCGGGAAGCGTGGCAGCCAGGCGCGGACGCGGCGATGTGTCCATCGGCATGTGATGGGCCTCGGACAGGCGCCGGAACGAGTCGGCCTGACGTTCCGGAGTGAAGCCCTTGTCCTCGTACACGCGCGGGCTGTCGGCCAGGCCGACCATGCGCAGCCGCCAGGCGATCTGATCGCCGTAGAGCCAGGTCAGGCGGCGCCGCACGGGCTCGGCCGACCACGCGAACGGACAGCCAGGATCCGTGAATTCGACGATCTCGAGCAGAGCCATGGCTCCCTGTTCCTACCCAACAGGCTTCTCGGCGCAAACGGGTCGGCGGCACTACGCCTTGGTCGGCGGGATTAGCATCCCGGGGAGGATCCTTGGCGTAGAGGAGCGGCGGTTGCAGAGCACGGGCACTTGGCTTTCCGGCAGGCATGCGCGCATCGTGAGCGCGTCGATTGCCGTCGTGCTCGTCTTTGCGCTGGCCGTCGGCGTGCTGGCTCCGCGCGCTCGTGCTGACGGCGACCCGGCCAGCGACTACCTCCTGACGAATCAGGTCTTCCTCTCCGCTCAGACGACGTCGATGTCGAGCGCCCAGCGGCAGCTGGTGAACCTCGTGGCGGAGGCGAACCGAAAGGGCCTGGCCCTGCGCGTCGCCCTGGTGCCGACCGAGTACGACATGGGCTCGATCACGGAGCTCTGGCGCCAACCGCGCCTCTATGCCCGGTTCCTCGGCCTCGAGCTGGGCTCGACCTACCGCGGCCGGCTTCTCGTCGTCATGCCCGATGGAATCGGCGTGGAGTGGAGCGATCACGCGGCGGGGCCGATGTACGGTGCCCTCGCCGCCGTGCGCGTCGCGCCGGGCGATCAGACGCTGGCCACGGCGGGGGAGGCGGCGGTCGAGCGGCTGGCGAGTACCGCGGGACTGCGCCTGGCCGTCCCCACGGGGAGCTCTCGCCTTGCCGGCACCCGCCACGCCGGCGCACGTGCAGGTGACCGCACCGTCCTCATTCTCCTGGCCGTCCTGGCCTGCGGGGTCGCCGGGGGAGCATGGATGCTGAGCCGTCGGCGGGGTCGTTCCCGATCGCGACGGCGTCGTCGCCCCGCCTTGTCACGGGCAGCTCTCGCCCCGGCGATCCTCGCACTGCTGGTGCTTGCGGTCGGTGCGCCGATCGTGATCGTCCGCCAGCTCCGGGGCAGCTCAGCGGCGGCGACCGACGCCGGCACGATCATCACGCCGCCGCCCTACGCCTGGCCCCCGGGTCGGCGCGCCGCGCCCGATTTCGGGCTCCGGGGGGAGAACGGCCGTCCCGTATCCCTGGCGGCCTACCGCGGCAGGCCTGTGATCCTGACCTTCGTCGACCCCCTGTGCCGGAACCTGTGCCCGCTCGAGGCCCATCTCCTCAATCAGGTGGTCGGCGAGATGTCGCCGCGCGAGCGGCCGGCGATCGTCGCCGTCAGCGTCGATGTCTACGCGGATACGCGCGCCGATCTGCGCCAGGACGATCGCCAATGGCGGCTCGTGCCCGAGTGGAACTGGGCCGTCGGCGCGCCGAGCGCGCTGGCCGCGGTCTGGCGTCAGTACAGCGTGGGGGTCAACGTCGTGACCAAACACATCGCGGGCACGACGATTCGGTACATCACCCACACCGAGGCCGCCTACGTGATTGACGGCACCGGGCATGAGCGCGCCCTGTTCCTCTGGCCGTTCTATCCCCAGGATCTCGAGCACGTGCTGCAACCGCTGGTTTCCTGAGCGCGCCGTGCGATGTATCGTCCGCCTCGATGATCCCGCGCGTTGATCGGCGCAGGGCTTCCGCCGCGGTGGCGAGGACCGGTCTCGTTCCCGCGGGCGCCTTCGCCGTCCATCAGCTGAGGTTCATGCTCGCCTACGGGGGCGGGGCGTCGGCCGAGCTCGCGAAGTCCGGCCACTCCTACCTGCACTCGCTCGTCCCGTGGATCGTGCTCGTCGCTGGCGTCGCCGCCGGGGGATTTCTCTGGGCGCTCGGGCGGGCGATGGCGGGCCAGCGCTCGGCTCCTCGCTACACGCTCTCGCTCGCCGCGCTGTGGCTCCTCTGCACGCTCTCCCTCGTGGCGATCTACATCGGTCAGGAATACCTCGAGGGCCTCTTTGCCACCGGGCACGCGGCCGGGTGGGTGGGGATCTTCGGCTACGGCGGGTGGTGGGCGATTCCGGCCGCGGCATGCGTCGGCCTCGTCCTCGCGGCCGCGTTCCACGGCGCGCGCTGGACGCTCGACGCGGTGGCCCGGCGATCGCTCGCGCGGCCGCCGCAGGCGGTCACGCTGCGGACTCGCCCGCTGCGCCCCGCAGACGCGTGGTTCCCGGTGGCGCTGCCGCTCGTCGACGGCTCCTGCGGCCGCGGCCCACCCTCCTAAGCGCCACGCTCGCCGACCGATCGACGCAGGCGTCCGTTGGGCGGCTGCCTCGCTCTGGCATTCCGGCCTCGAGGTGGGATCCCGGGCGTGTCGGTGCTGCGTAACCAGGTCGTGGAGGCCGGCTCCAGGGCGTGTTCGCCATCGCGCGAGCGCCGGCCGCGTCCGATTCTCGGCTCAATACTTCACACGAGGAGGCAGTTCGTGCAGGTCACATCTCGGTTTCCACGGATGGTGCTCATCGCCCCCGCGGTGGCGCTCGCCGCCGCCCTCGCGCTGCCGGCGCTCGCCTCCGCGCACGCCCGGATCAGTCCGGCGGTGTCGGTGGCGGGCAAGCTTCAGCTCTACAGCCTCGCCGTCCCGACGGAGAAGAGCGGACTCACGACGACGAAGATCGTCCTGACCGTGCCGTCCGGGTTCGGCATCGACTCGTTCGTGCCGCCGCCGGCCGGGTGGCACCAGCAGGTCCAGCAGACGGGATCCGGCGACAGCGCGGTCGTCACCAAGGTGACGTGGACCGGCGGGAGCACCCCGACCGGCGAGGACTCGCTCTTCCAATTCCTCGCCCAGCCGGCGTCAGCGCAGACATACAGCTTCCAGGTCGAGCAGACCTACTCGGACGGCTCGATCGTCGACTGGTCCGGGTCGGAGAGCTCGGCCGCGCCGGCCCCGACGATCCAGGCGGCGAGCTCGCTGGGCGGAGGCGGCGTCTCGGTGCTGACGATCATCGCGCTGGTCGTCGGCGTGCTCGGCCTTCTCGCCGGCGGCTTCGCGCTCACCGGGGGATCGCGGGGACGCGCGCTGGCATGAGCCGTCGAGGCCGGATGGCTGCGCTGGCGGTGGGGCTGGTGCTGGCGGCGCTCGCGTTGCCGGCCTCGGCCTCGGCGCATGCGTACCTCATCAAGACGGTGCCTGCCGCCAGCGTCATCCTCGATTCTCCGCCCGCGACGGTGCAGCTCACCTACGACGAGGCGGTCGAGCCGAGGTTCGCCATCATCTCGGTGACAAGCGCCACCGGCCAGCAGGAGACCACGGGGCCGGTAGCTCGGTCCCCGGGCAATCCCGACACATTGGTCGTGCCCGTGCGGCATGGGCTGCCCCAGGGCTGGTATCTCATCTACTGGCGGGCCATCTCGGTCGACGGCCATCCCGTGCAGGGGGCGTTCACCTACGCGGTCGGCCCGGACCCCGGGCCGGCCCCCCAGTTCCAGGTTCCGAGCATCGCGGCAGGGGCGACGGCGCCCCAGCTGCTCATCACACGATGGCTGATGTTCATCTTCGTGATGGCCGCCGTGGGCATCCTCGCGCTGCGCCTCATCGTGATCAGGCCACTCGGTCGGCGGCTGCCGGATGCCGGCGTGCGGGGCGTGTCGATCGCCTTCGTGGTCGCCTCCATCCTCGGCCTGATCGCGATACCGGTCTACCTCGACTTCTCGATCGCCAACGACTCGCTGCGCCCGGTCTTCGACCTCGGCGCACTCGTGCCCCTGTATGGGGTCACGGCCTTCGGGCGGGGCATCCTGGATCTCGAGCTGTGCTTCGCGCTCTTCTGCGTGGCCGGCTGGGTGTGTCTGTGGGTTGACCGGCCGGACCGGCGGCAGCGCTCGGCGGCCGAGCTGGCGGCCGGCACCGGAGCCGTCCTCGCCGGAGCGGCCGTGCTCGTCATCCCCGGGGCCTCCGGGCACGCCGCCCAGACCTCGCCGCGCGGTCTCACCCTGTTCTTCGACTGGCTGCACATGGGGTCGGGGTCGATCTGGCTGGGCGGCCTCGTCGGCTTGCTCGTGCTCTCGCTGACCCTGGTGCGGCGTGAGCGGATCCCCGCGCTGACGATCGCCGTGCCGCGCTTCTCCGCGGTCGCGCTGTGCTCGGTCATCGTCCTGGCCGCCACCGGAGTCGGCGAGGCCATCGATCACATGCCGGCGGTCGACGCACTGTGGAAGACCGGATACGGCCAGGCCATACTCGTCAAGACCGGCCTCCTCGTCGGGGCGCTGCTCGTCGCCTCCGGGAACCTCCTACGCTCCCGGCCGCGCCTCATCGCCGCGGCGTCGCGCCCGGAGCTGGGGGCGCCCGCGGCTCGCCTGCTCCGCGGACTCGTGAGCGGCGAAGTGATCATCGTCACCGGGGTCGTCTTCGCCGCCGCCGTCCTGTCCAGCCTCGCGCCGCCGCCACCGGCCTTCGCGCTTCAGAACTCGGCTCTGGCGAACGTGGGCCCGGGCCGGGTGGTCCAGGCGGTCCGGCGCGGCGGCTACGTCCTCCAGGTCCTGGTCTCGCCGAACAAGGCCGCGGCCCCGGACACCTTCGCCCTGCGCATCACGCGCAACGGTCGTCCGGTGCGCGGCGCCAGCGTGACCCTGACCTTCAACCACACGGAGATGGAGATGCCTCAGCAGGAATATCAGCTCACCGAGACCCAGCCCGGCGTCTACAGCCGTGCGGCGCCGGCACTCGTCATGGTGGGAAAGTGGGCCCTGGCGTTCGACGTCTCGCCACCGGGGGGTCCACCGTTCACCGCGCTCATCCTCGACCAGGCAGACGGATGAGCGCTGATCAGATGCCGCCCACCCGGTCTCCGGCAACCGGTCCGGTGAGCACCGCCGTTCGCCTGCGGCTGCTGGCGGCCGTGCTCGCGCTGGTCGCCGGGATCGTGGCGCTCATCGTCGCGATCACGCTGGTGCGCAGCGCGCTCGGCTGAGGGCCATGCGACGGAGCTCGATCGGAGGCCCCCTGCGGGCGATCGTGCTGGTGCTCGTCCTCGTGGGCGTGCTGGCGGGTGTCGCCTTCGGCGTCCGCCCGGGCCAGGCGCTGGCCGACGGTGATCCGGGGAGCGACGTGCTCGTTTATCAGCCGCTCTTTCTCACGGCTCAGGCCGGCGTATCGGTGAGTGAGCAGGTCGCCCTGGGCAACCTGCTCACGGCCGCGGCGCGAGCGCACTTTCCCATCCGTGTGGCGATCATCGCCGCGCCCAGCGATCTCGGCGCGATCACCTCGCTGTGGAACAAGCCGCATGACTACGCGCGCTTTCTCGGGCTCGAGCTGTCCCTGGCCTATCGCGGACGGCTGCTCGTGGTCATGCCCGATGGCTTCGGGTTCAGCTGGCAGGGTCACCCGGCTGCCGCCGAGTACCGCGTTCTTGGCCGCATCCATGTCAACCCTGCCAGCGGCGGCG
Source organism: uncultured Solirubrobacterales bacterium (assembly GCA_963795525.1). Taxonomy (GTDB): domain Bacteria; phylum Actinomycetota; class Thermoleophilia; order Solirubrobacterales; family Solirubrobacteraceae; genus Palsa-465. Next base: position 313,913 of record CAWCIA010000002.1, on the reverse strand, counting down.
CGGCCGCCTCGGCCGCGACGGCGGTCCGCTCGCTGGCCAGGGCCGATGGCGTGCGCCTCCCAAGCGCAGGCACCCCCGCCCCCTCCGCGGGGGCCACGGCGAGCTCAGGCTCGGGTTCGGGGGCGGCGCGGGGAGCCGGCGGAGTCGACCAGCGCCTCATTGTCCTCGTGGTGCTCGTGCTCCTGGTGGTGGGCGCGGTCGCGTCGCGGAAGGCCATCCCCCGCCTCCTCCGCCGCCACCCGAGTCGTCTCATCCGGCGCCCGTCCGTACGAGCGCCGGCCGCGTTCTGGGCCGTGTCGATCGGTGGGCTGGTGATCTTGGGTGGCCTCGGACTCGCAGCCCGCGGGCTTGTCCGAGCGGCAGCCCCGTCGCAGCAGGCCTCGTTGGCCACGAACCCGGATCTCGATCCCGGCACCAGGCTTTCGGGTGCCGCACCCGACTTCACGCTGAGCGATCAGTTGGGGCGGTCCGTCGCCCTGCACGCCTTTCGCGGCAAGGTGGTGATCCTCGCCTTCAACGACTCGCAGTGCACGACGATCTGCCCGCTCACGACGACCGCGATGATCGACGCCAAGGCCATGCTCGGCAGAGCCGGCGCCCAGGTGCAGCTCCTCGGAGTCGACGCCAACCCCAAAGCGACGGCGATCGCCGACGTCCTCTCCTACTCACAGGTCCACGGAATGGTCGCCGCCTGGCGCTTTCTCACCGGGCCGCTGGCGACGCTCCAGCGCGTCTGGAAGGCCTACAGCATCGGCGTCCAGATCACCCAGAGCCAGGTCGACCATTCGCCGGCCTTGTTCGTCATCGACCCGGCGGGAAAGCTTGCCAAGCTCTATGTCACGCAGGCCTCCTACGCCGCGGTCCCGCAGTTCGCCCAGCTGCTCGCTCACGAGGCGTCGAGCCTGCTTCCCGGACATCCGGCGGTTCACTCCGATCGCTCCTACGGCCCGATCGCCGGGATCAGCCCGGCGAGCCGCGTCACGCTTCCGCGCGCCGGAGGTGGGACGATGGCCATCGGTCCGCAGCCGAGCGGGCACCTCTTTCTGTTCTTCGCCACATGGGATCAGGAGGTGACGAGCCTGGCCGGGCACCTCGACGCGCTCAACCGCTACGCCGCGGCTGCGGCCGCCGCGCAGTTGCCCGGTCTGACGGCGGTGGACGAGGGAAGCGTCGAGCCCGGCGGGGCTCTCGTTCGCTTCCTGAGCGGCCTGCCCGCCCGTCTCGGGTATCCCGTCGCCGTCGACGGCAGCGGGCGACTCGCAGATGGCTACGAGGTTCAGGGCCAGCCCTGGTTCGTGCTTGTCTCCTCGAGCGGACAGATCCTCTGGTACTGGCAGGTCACGAGCTCGGGCTGGCTCTCGCAGGACAAATTGATCGATCAGGTGAAGGCCGCGCTTGCGCGTGCTCCCCAGGCGCCGGCCGGAGCGGCGGCCGTGGCGAGGACGCTCGCGGGATCGCCCGCGCCGTTGGCCGCGCTGCATCGACAGGCCGGGCAGCTCCTCGGCGGCGCGTCGGCGATGGCGCGGCGGATCGCCGCCCTGCGTGGCCGGCCCATCGTCGTCAACGCCTGGGCGTCGTGGTGCACGCCCTGTCGGGCGGAGTTCGGGCTCTTCGCCTCGGCATCGGCGCGCTACGGACGCGGCCTGGCTTTTCTCGGCGCCGATACCAATGACTCGGCCGGCGATGCCCGCGCCTTCCTGGCGGCTCATCCGGTGAGCTATCCGAGCTACCAGACCTCAACGAACGGCCTCCGGTCGCTGGCGATCATCGAGGGCCTGCCCACGACGATCTTCATCGACCGGGCGGGGCGAGTCGTCTACGTGCACACGGGGCAGTACGACGCGCAGGGATTGCTCGACGCCGACATCGCGTCGTACGCCCTCGGCGGCTGAGCCTCCCGGCACGGACAGCCCCGGAACCGCGCGGTTCTGTCCAACAAATGTCCGCGCCCGCTCAGTCCTGCTCAGGTACGGACGATCACCCCGCATTAGAGAGGCGCGCCGCGGAGCATCTTTGCCGAGAGCTCATAAACGCGGTGGCCGTAACGGACCGGAGAACTAAATGCTGCTGTACCCGCGTGCTCGCGCCCAGTGCGAGACGGGCTCAACCCAATTCGCCCTGCTCGGCGTCATCGTCGCCCTCTGCCTCGTCGCCTTCGCCGCGACCGCAGCGTTCAGCCTGGGTGGCTCCCGCCCCGGCGCGCCGTCGGTGCGCGACGCACCTGCGCTGTCGCTCGCGCGCACCGCCGTCGAAGCGGCCTACATCGTCTCGGGCGACCACGAGGGCTCGTACTCGCACGTCGGACTGCTCTCCCTGCGTAAGGCGGGCGGTCTGCCGATCGCCCGTGGCCACGGCGCTGCGTGGCTGTCGTCAGCCTCGGGCCACGGCGGTTCCTTCCACGCCACGGTGACGGCGTCGAGCGGCGACACCTTCACGGTGAGCCGCGCGACCGACGGCAGCCTGTCGCACACGTGCAGCGTCCAGATGACGCGCGCCACGGGGAGTGGCTGCGTCGGCGTCGGCTCCGCCGGCACCGGTACCTGGTAGCCCGGAGCTCACCCCGCACCAGTACCTGGCAGCCCGGAGCTCACCCAGCGCCCGGAGCGCAGCGCTCAGCCGGGAGCTCCGCGTTCGGAGCGCTCGCCCGTCCTGGGCCAGCGCTCCGGTCCCTGGGCCATGTCCGTGTCCCAGTGGCCGGCCAAGGCGGGGAGCAAGCCGACCTCGTCCTCGATGCCCCGCGCCGTGCCGGACGAATCGGCGTAGAAGAGGCAGCCGAGGAGTACCGCGTCGATGCCCAAGGCGATCGCCGTCACGCAGAGCACCCGGGTGATCACCCCGGGCAGCACGCCAAGTACGAGTGGATGCAGGAAGACCGCGCCGTTCAGGAGCCCCACAGCGAGGGAGACGAACCCGAGGCCGGCCGCCGCCCCGGCGTGCAGATGCCGGGGGCCGAGCAGGAGGACGCCAAGGCCGGCCGCGAAGAAGGCCAGCTCGTCGATCGCCTCGATCCAGGTTCCGGGCGAGGCGTAGGCGTCGAACGCGAACGCGAAGGCGAGCACGACCGCGGCCGTGCAGGCCACCAGGCCGAAGGCGATGGCCAGGTCCCGCAGCACCAGACGCCGCCGCGATAGGACGGGGGGAGCCGCGAGCGCGATCAGGCAGGCCAGGATGGCCAGCCAGAGCACGAGCGCCGGGGCGCCGAACCGCTCGAGGGTGCCGCGCAGGTGCGTGGGGCGGCCGTCGACGATGAGCGGAACGCTCCAGGTCCCGCGGAGCCCGCTGCCGCTCACCTCCTGGACGCGGCTGTCGTGCCAGGACACGGAACGGCGGCCGCGCTGCAGGCGCCAGCTGGGCGCGCCCCCCGCGCCGCCGCGACCTGACCGTGTGAGATCGGCCTTGCTGAGCAGGCCGACGACGACGGCCGTGGGGGAGGAAGCGTTGATCCACAGGCCGGTCGGGTCGAGCCGGAAGACGAGCTCGCCGAGATAGCCGACCAGAGCGACGGCGTGTCTCGGCTTGATGGTCAGGCTGAGCCCGCGGTCGCTCTGGTAGATCGTCGCGTCGTAGGCGCCGGTGTGCGGCCGCAGGACGCTCGCTCTGTAGTCCACCGCGATCGTGCCCGTGCGCAGATGGGCGAGCGCGCCGGCCGGGAGGGCCAGGGCGATGACAGCCGCGAGCGCAAGCGCGTGGGCGAGGCGACGCGGACTAGGCCACGATCCCGGCAAAGCTGTCATCTTCCCCCTCGAGCACGTCCTCGGAATCGGAGCGCCGGGACGCGAGGCGTTCCGGCAGCTCGGCGAGTCGGAAGGCGAGCAGGACGAGCCCGCCGCCACCGCCCAGGCACAGCACCGCGGCGGTGCGGGCGGCGAAGGCGGGGAGCGCCATGAGCACGAAGCCGTCGAACAGGGTGGGCAGCAGCGTGATGCCCTCCCAGATCGCCACGAAGGCGATGACGAAGTAGCCGAGAAAGCCGGCGCGCCGGCGGAGCACGCGCTCGAGTCCCCAGCCGGCGAGCGCGAGGATGACCACGAGCTCGACCACGCCGAAGGCGGAGATGTCCGGGCGGCCGTGGAGCTGGCGGCCGCAGCTCGCCACCGCGATGGCCACGAGGACGACGAGCGCGAGCACGCGGGCCATGCGGGCGTCGAGCTCGCCCCGGCGTAGGCGGCGAACGGCGAGTAGGCACAGGAGGAGCACGGCGATCGGCCAGAGCCAGACGATCGAGGGCGCGCCCGCGTGCCACAGCGTGCCCGAGATCGACGCCGCGGATCCGCCGATGAGCAGAGGAACGGTCCAGCGGCCGACATAGCTTGCTCCGGGCGCCAGCGCGACCGTGGCCAGGGCGTGGAGGCGGCCGTCGTGCCAACCATAGGAGTGACCGCCGCTGACGTGCTGCCAGTGGGCCGGCGTCGTCCGGGTGAGGTCGGCGGGCGGCGTCTCGGCCACGGGCGTCTGGTTGAGGTAATACATCTCCGAGTTCGCGTTGACCTCGACGCCGGTGGGGGAGAAGCGCAGGTAGGGCGCGCCGCGGTAATCGAGGACGACGACGGTGAGCTGGGCGGGCACCCTGAGCCACATCCGCTGATCGCCGTCGACGACCTTGGCGTCGAGTCCCACCGGACTCGCCGCGATCCGCGCCTGGAAGTCGGAGGCGAGCGGGGCGACCGGCCCGTGGGCGGCAGCGTTGCCCGGGAAGAGCGCGCAGATGAGGGCGACCGCGAGAAGCGCCGCGGTGAGACCCCGCCGGCTCCCGGACACGTGACTCATAGACTGCGTCATGCCCCGCCGTGTCGCCGCCGGCGGACCCATTCCACCCATGAGCAGCTCATGTGATGACGCACTCTAAACCTCCTGCGGCTTCCCGTTCCGGGCGACGGCGTGCATCTGCGGCGCTCGTCATCATGCTGACGCTCTTCCTCGCCTGGGCTCCCACGGCCGGGGCCGACGGGGACCCGGCGAGCGACGTGCTCGCCTCGCAGCCGCTCTTCCTGCCCCAGGACGCGGGCCTGTCCCAGCCCGAGCAGGCCCAGCTCGCCGCGCTCGTCGGCGAGGCCGCGCGCGCCGGGTATCCGATCCACGTCGCCCTCGTCGCCTCGGGAACCGACCTCGGCTCGGTCACCGAGCTGTGGGACCAGCCGCAGAGCTACGCGCGCTTCCTCGGAGAGGAGCTCGGCCTCGTCGACCGTGGCCCGCTGCTCGTCGTGATGCCGGACGGGTATGGCGCCGTGCGGATCGCCGGCACGACGGCGACGCCCGCTGCCGGGCCCCTCGCTGGGCTGCGCCCGCCCGGGAAGGCGTTGGCGTCAGGCGCGCTCGGCGCCGTCCGGCGCCTGGCCGCGGCCGCCGGGCATCCGCTGGCCCTGCCCTCGGGGAGCGTCGCCCGCAGCGCGTCGCACACCGATCTGACCGCCTGGGCGGTGTTCGCCGCCGGGCTCGTTCTCGTCGTCGTGGCCTGGGGGGCGAGCTTCCGCGCCCGTCCGCCCGCACTCCGCGGGCGGGGGGTCTCGCCCGCGCCGCCGCGGTACTAGAAGCTGTCCTTGGCCGGCGTCACCTTTGCGTCGGAGCCGTCCGGCATCGTGCCCGGCTTGACGCCCGTGTACGAGCCGTTGATCTTGCCGGCCGAGACGGTCAGCGTGAGAAACCCGTACTCGCTCGCGTCGCCGTACTCGAAGACCACGCCGTTGCCGAGGTCCATGCCGGGCTGCGCGTCGGAGGCGAGCTGGTGGAGGTTGTGGTAGCCGGAGTTGCCCTGCACGATCGTCGGGATCGGGTGCCCGTCCAGCGTCCACGTGAACCGCTGGTAGTCGTGCACATGGCCGGTGAGGATGAGGTCGGGGTACCGGGCCGCTGCGGCGAACGACTGGGTCAGGGCGGTGGCCATCGCCTGTGAGCCGCCGTGATGCGCGTCGACCGAGAGCGGGGGGTGGTGGAGCGTGACCACGAGGGGACGGTCGGTCGGCGCCGCTCCGAGCTGCTGGACGAGCCAGGCGGTCTGGGACGTCTCGAGGTGGCCGCCCTCGGGCACGTTGGTGTAGATGCCGACGATCGTCACCGCCTCGAGCCCGAGGGTCCAGTCGCACCACGGCAGTGTCTGCGTGTCGCGGCCGAACTCGAGCTGGGGGTCGCATGGCGGCGGATGCGGCGTGGCCGTGCAAAAGTTGGCCATGAACGTGTCGAGTGGCTGCCGGCCGGTGGGATTGCCGGAATCGTCGATCGCCACGTCGCCGTCGTGGTTGCCCGGGATGCCCACGATAGGCAGCTGGAGGTGGGCGTAGGGCTCGTAGAACTGCGGCTGGTACTGGGAAGCCTCGCCGTGGAAGTAGACGATGTCGCCCACCGAGTACACGAACGCGGCGGCGGGTCCGGAGGCGCGCTGCATGGCGAAGGAGACCGCGTTCTGGGGACCGGGCGCGGCCACCCCGCCGTGGTCGCCGATGACGAAGAACGTGAGCGGGTTCGCGTCGGTGATCCCGACCACGGACGCCGAGGCCTGGCCAGGGCCCCCCGGTGGCAGCGGCTGAACGGTCCCGGCCGGGAACGACTTCTGCACCTGGTCGCGTGCGGTGACCTGGCTGGGCAATCCGAAGCTGCGGGTCATGTCCCTTCCTCCCTGGCCGGCGGAAGGCCCCTCCCTGGCCGAACAACCTCCCAAGCGCACGCGCGACCGTACTCCCTCGCGAGTCCCGGCGACAACTGTGTCTGAGCCCCCAGCCGCGCCCGATGGCGATCATCCCACACCCCGCATCACGCACAGGCTCTGCAGCCGCTCCATCGCGTCGGCGGCCCGCTCGGGCAGGGCGTCGAGTGCCGCGGCGGCCAGACGCAGGTCGTCGATGGTGACCCCCCGCGCCTCGAGTGCGAACCGTCCCAACCAACGGACGGCGGCGCGCTCGAACCGCTCGGGATCGCCGCCGCGCAGGACGAGGCAGATCCGCAGCGCATCATCGAGCGCGATCTGGGGCAGCTCGCGCGCGGCCGCGAGCACGACAGCCTCATTTCCGGTGGACAGCGCACGGCGGAACCGCGCGTACGGATTGCCCTCGCTGGTCACCGGCGGGCAAGAAAGCGTTCGTGCACTGACATCGAACATATGTTCGCATGTGTGCCGGACGGGAGGACGCGGTGTAGGCTCAGATGAGAGGAGGTGTTCACATGGTGGTAAACGCTCCGGAGGTCGACGCCGACCTCATCGACGCAGTATGTGGGCGCCTGCGTGGTCGGCTCAGCGAACAGCCCCCCGGGTGGGAGACCTACGTCCGCCAGTACTACCACTGGGTCCCGCCGCAGGATCTGGCCGACCGGGATGTCGAGCAGCTCGCTGGTGCCGCCGTTTCGCAATGGGAGCTCGGCGCCTCGCGGCCGGACGGCGAGGCCAAGGTGCGCGTCTTCAACCCGGAGCTCGAGCGCGACGGCTGGGAGCTCCCGTACACGGTGATCCAGATCGTCAGCGACGACATGCCGTTCGTCGTCGACTCGGTGACGATGGCCCTGGCCCGTTTCGGCCATACGATCAACCTGGTCATCCACCCGGTCATCCGCGTGCGCCGTGACGGCAGCGGCCGCGTCCAGGACGTCCTCGAGCCCGGAGACCCCGACGACGGCGCGATCGCCGAGTCGATCATGCACGCCGAGGTCGCGCGAGAGCCCGACCGCGAGCGGCTCGACGAGCTCCACGCCGGCGTCGTGCGGGTGCTCGGCGAGGTCAGCGCCGCGGTCGAGGACTGGCCGGCCATGCGGCGGCGGACCCAAGAGCTCGTCGGCGAGCTCGAGCGCGGCACCCGTCCTGCCGGCCCGGAGGACATCGCGGAGGTCAAGGCCTTCCTCGAGTGGCTGGCCGAGGATCACTTCACGTTCCTCGGCTACCGCGAGTACTCCTTCGAGGACCACGACGCGCACGGAGTCCTGACCGCGGTCGAGGGCTCGGGCCTGGGAATTCTGCGCGGGAGTTCGGCCAGGCCGGTCAAGGAGCTGACCGACCAGGCGCTGCGGCTCGCTCGCTCCGAGCAGCTGCTCGTCCTCACCAAGGCCAACTCGCGCTCCACCGTGCACCGGCCCTCGTATCTCGACTACATCGGGGTCAAGCGCTTCGACGAGCACGGCACGGTGTGCGGTGAATGCCGCTTCCTCGGCCTCTACACGACCGCGGCCTACAAGGCGAGGGCGTTCGAGATCCCGCTCATCCGCGGCAAGGTCCGCGCGGTGTTCGACCGGGCCGGCTTCCGCAGCGACAGCCACGACGCCAAGGCCCTCGTCGACTTCCTCGAGTCCTATCCCCGCGACGGTCTGCTCCAGATCGACACCCAGGAGCTGTTCGGAGTCGCCATGGGCGTGGTCGGCCTCGGCGAACGGTCGCGGGTGCGGCTCTTCGTGCACCCCGACCCGCTCGAGCGCTTCGTGTCCTGCCTAGTCATGATCCCCCGTGACCGCTACACAACCGAGAGCCGGGAGCGCGCAGGCGAGATCCTCCGCGAGGCCTTCGGCGGCCGGCAGGTCGACTGGGGCGTGCAGCTGACGGAGTCCGTGCTGGCCCGCGTGCGCTTCGTGGTCCACTGCGCGGACGGCATCCCCTCCGATTACGACGTCCAGCAGGTCGAGGCGCGGCTGGCCAAGGCGGTGCGAGCGTGGAGCGACGACCTCCGCGTAGCGCTCGTGGACGAGCTCGGCGAGGAGCGCGGGGTCGCGCTGCACCGCCGCTACGAGCAAGCCTTCCCGCCCGGCTACCGCTCCGACGTGCGGCCCACCGCCGCCGTCGCCGACGTCGAGCGACTCGAACGGCTGGCCGCGGGCGAATCGTCCATCGTCAGCCTGTACACCGCGGACGAGTCGGGCGCGGCGCGGTGCAAGCTCTACAGCGCCCACGCCATCTCGCTCTCCGACGTCCTGCCCACGTTCGAGCACATGGGCGCCAAGGTCGCCGACGAGCGCCCCTACCGGATCACCCCGGCGGGGCGCGATCCGGCGTGGATCTACGACTTCGGCCTTCTCTGCCCGCTCGAGGACATGGAGCAGGTGCGCGCGAGCTTCGAGGAGGCCTTCCTCGACATTCGCCGTGGCCGGCTCGAAGACGACGGCCTGAACGGCCTCATCCTCAGCGCGCACATGCGCGGGCGCGAGGTGACGATCATCCGGGCGATCGCGCGCTATCTGCGCCAGGCCACGATCCCGTACTCGGATGCCTACATCGTGCGAACCATCCTCGCGCATGCCGACGTGGCGAGGCTCCTGGTCAAGCTCTTCTTGGCCCGGCTGCACCCGGACGAGCGCGACGAGCACCGGGCTGACGAGCTCGTCGCCGAGCTCGAGCTCTCGATCGACGAGGTGACGAGCCTCGACGAGGACCGGATCCTGCGCAACTTCCTCGCCGTCGTCACGGCCATCCTGCGCACGAGCTACTTCCGCGAGGACGACCTCTTCACAGATGACGGCGACGGGGACGAGCGCCGTCCATACGTCTCGTTCAAGCTCGATCCCGAGCGCGTTCCCGTGCTTCCAAGACCGCGTCCGCGCTTCGAGATCTTCGTCTACTCACCCCGCTTCGAGGGTGTCCACCTGCGTGGCGGGAAGGTTGCCCGCGGTGGATTGCGCTGGTCGGAGCGCTCCGAGGACTTCCGTACCGAGGTGCTGGGCCTCATGAAGGCGCAGATGGTCAAGAACGCGCTCATCGTGCCCGTGGGCTCCAAGGGCGGCTTCGTGCTCAAGCGCCCGCCACGCGAGGGCGGCCGCGAGGCGCTCACCGACGAGGCCATCACCTGTTACAAGCTGTTCCTCTCCGGCCTGCTCGACCTGACCGACAACTACGCCGGCAGTCGGGTCGAGGTTCCCGAGCGCGTCGTCCGCTACGACGAAGACGACCCGTACCTGGTCGTGGCCGCGGATAAGGGCACCGCCACCTTCTCGGACATCGCCAACGGCGTCTCGGCCCGGTACGGCTTCTGGCTCGGCGACGCGTTCGCCTCCGGCGGCTCGCACGGCTACGACCACAAGGCGATGGGCATCACCGCCCGCGGGGCTTGGGAATCGGTCAAGCGACACTTCCGCGAGCTTGGCACCGACATCCAGACGACGGACTTCACCGTCGTGGGCATCGGCGACATGTCGGGCGACGTGTTCGGCAACGGGATGCTGCTCTCGCCGCACATCAAGTTGTTGGCGGCCTTCAATCACGCCCACGTGTTCCTCGACCCGAATCCCGATCCGGAGCGGAGCTTCGCGGCGCGTAGGGCGCTTTTCGACCGCGGCCGTTCGAGCTGGCGGGACTACGACGAGCAGGCGATCTCGCCGGGCGGCGGCATCTACGACCGCTCGGCGAAGTCGATCCCGCTCACCGACGCCGCACGCGAAGCCTTCGGGATCGAGGAGAAGATCCTCTCGCCGGGTGAGCTGATCCAGCGCCTGCTCCGCGCCCCGGTCGACCTCCTGTGGAACGGGGGGATCGGGACCTACGTCAAGGCGACGAGCGAGACGCACTCCGATGCCGGGGACAAGGCCAACGACCCCGTGCGCGTCAACGGGTGCGACCTCCGCTGCCGGGTCGTGGGAGAGGGCGGGAACCTGGGCTGCACGCAGCGGGGGCGCATCGAGTACGCGCTCGAGGGCGGGCCCGAGCACAAGGGAGGCCGCATCAACACCGACGCGATCGACAACGTTGCTGGCGTCAACTGCTCCGACCACGAGGTGAACATCAAGATCCTCCTCGACGCACTCGTGGCCGAGCAGGAGCTCGCGGAGCCCGAGCGCAACGACCTGTTGCAGGAGATGACCGAGGCCGTCGCCCAGCAGGTCCTGTACGGCAGCTACACGCAGACCCAGGCACTCAGCCTCGCGATGCTGCAGGCGCCGCCGATGATCGACGTCCATGCGCGGCTCATCCGCCAGCTCGAGCAGACGACGTCGCTCGACCGCGCGCTCGAGTTCCTGCCCACCGACGAGGCGATCGGGGAGCGTACGGCCGCCGGTCAGGGCCTTGTGGCCCCGGAGCTCGCCGTGGTGATGGCCTATTGCAAGATTCACCTCTACGCGCAGCTGCTCGACTCCGACCTCCCCGAGGATCCGTACCTCGCCCACGACCTCGAGCGCTACTTCCCCGGTCCCTTGGGCCCCGGCCCCGCTCAGCATCCAGCTTCGCCTGAAGGGGGCCGGCCCACGTCATCCGGCTCCGACCGCTTCGGCGAGCAGATGCGCGAGCACAGGCTGCGCCGGGAGATCGTCGCCACGGTCGTGGCCAACCAGCTCGTCGACCGGGCCGGGACGACGTTCGTCTTCCGGTTGCGGGAGGAGACCGGGGCGCCGCCATCGCTTCTCGCGCGCGCGTACGCGGTCGCGCGCGAGGTCTACGGCATGCGGGCGTTCTGGGCCGAGGTCGAGAAGCTCGACAACAAGCTCGACGCCAAGGTTCAGCTCGGCATGCTCGTCGAGGGCCGCAAGCTTGTCGAGCGTGGCGCCCGGTGGCTCGTGCACGCCTATCCCCACGAGCTGCGGGTCACCCGCTCGATCGAGCACTTCGCCCCGGGGGCCAAGCGGCTCGCGCACGGGCTGCCCGACCTCCTGCAAGGGGCCGAGCGCGAAGGGTTCGAGGAGCGCGAGGCCGGTCTGCGGGATGCCGGCGTCCCGAAACGGCTCGCCCGGCAGGTCGCCGGCATGCCGGCCATGCTCTCGGCGCTCGACATCGTGGTGGCGGCCGAGCAGAGCAATCGCAGCGAGAAGGACGTGGCCGACGTCTACTTCCGTCTCGGCGCCGGGCTCGAGCTCAACTGGCTGCGCAACCGCATCGTCGAGCTCCCGCGCGGCGACCGCTGGCAGGCCCTCGCGCGCACGGCGCTGCGCGACGAGCTCTACGTCCTGCACCGGGAGCTGACCGAAAAGGTGCTCAGGGGCGCGGCCGCCGAGGACGACGGCGAGACGGCCATCGAGGCGTGGCGCGAGGCCAACGCCGACGCGGTTGAGCGCTGCCTCGGCATGCTCGCCGACATCCGCGCCTCGCGTACCTATGACCTGACCACGCTCCCGGTGGCGCTGCGTGAGGTGCGTCACCTCATCCGGGGCGGTACCGAGGCCGAAGGGATCGCCGAACCCTGATCACGGCTTGGCGCGGCCAAGGCGACGCGCCAGCGCATGGCGCCCGACGGCGGCGAAGTACGCGGCCACGTCGACCACCCCGGCGACGAGAAAGGCGAAGGGGCCGGTGATCACGCGGCCTGCAAGTCCCGAGCACGGCGTCAAGCTATCGTCTCGCCCACTCATGGCATCCGTGAAGACAAGCATCACCGAGCTGCCCGACTCGCGCGTGCGCCTCGAGGCCGAGGTATCGGCCGACGAGGTCGAGCGCCGCGTCCAGGAGGTCGCGCGCCGCCTCGGTCGCCAGCTCCGCATCCCTGGCTTTCGCAAGGGCAAGGTTCCCCCGCCCGTCGTCCTCCGCCGCCTCGGCCGCGAGGCCGTCGTCGGGGAGGCCGTGGAGAGCGCGCTCGGTGCGTGGGCCTACGACGCCATCGAGGGCGCGGGCATCAACCACGTCGGCCGTCCCCGGATCGACGAGTACGAGCTGCCCAAGCAGGGCGAGCCGCTGGCCTTCTCGCTGGAGATCGGCGTGCGCCCCCGCGCCGAGCTCGGCGACTACAAGGGTCTCGAGGTCGGCCGTCGGGAGCCCGGGGTGGATGACGACGCGATCGACGCCGAGATCCAGCGCCTGCGCGAGAGCGTGGGCACGCTCGAAACGGTCGAGCGGGCGGCCGAGCAAGGCGACTTCGTGGTCATGGACTTCGTCGGCAAGGTCGACGGCGAGCCCTTCCCCGGCGGAGAGGCACGCGATCAGCCGCTCGAGCTCGGGTCCGGCCGCTTCATCCCGGGCTTCGAGGATCAGCTCCGCGGCGCCGTCGCCGGCGACGAGCGTACGGTCACGGTCACCTTCCCCGAGGACTACCAGGCCGCGGACCTTGCCGGTAAGGACGCCGAGTTCGACGTCACGGTCAAGGAGATCAAGGCCAAGCGCCTGCCCGAGCTCGACGACGACTTCGCCGTCAACGCCGGCGGCTTCGACTCGATGGCCGAGCTGCGGGAGGACATCGCCCGGCGCCTGCGCGAGGCCGAGGAGGCCGCCGTGGAGCGCGAATTCGAGGAGGCCGTTCTCGAGGCCGCCGTCAAGGCGGCCAAGGTCGACGTGCCCTCCGAGCTCGTACACGAGCGAGCCCACGAGCTGCTCGACGAGACGATGTCGGCGCTGGTCGCGCGGGGGATCTCCAAGGAGATGTACCTGCGCATCACCGGCAAGGACGAGGAGACGCTCGCCCACGAGGCCGAGCCCGAAGCCGACCGCGCGCTGCGCCGCGAGGCGGTGCTCGCCGCGCTCGTCGAGGCGGAGAAGCTCGAGCCGAGCGATGACGACCTGCGGGCCGCGCTGGAGCCGGCTGCCGACCGGGAGGGGACGACGACCGATCAGCTGCTCGATCGTGTGCGCGAGAACAACCGCCTCGACCAGCTCCGCTCGGACGTCGCCGCGCGCCAGGCGGTCGAGCTGCTCGTCCACGAAGCCAAGCCGATCTCGATCGAGCAGGCCAAGGCGCGCGAACAGCTGTGGACGCCCGACGCCGAGAAGCCCGAAGAGGGCTCTGGGCAGCTCTGGACGCCCGGTAGCTGAGCAGCTCTGGACGCCCGGTAGCTGAGCGTTGACACGCGCGCGGAGGCGCGCGTAGGCTGGACCCCGTGTGAACCGGTCCGCATGTGCGACCGGGCGAGACGGGGAGGTCTCATGCGACGTCTTGTCATGCTGGCAGGTGTCCTGACCGCGCTCTCGCTTGCGCCCGCTGCCGCCGCGGCCCCCGGGTGGGTCCTCGAGCCGGCGCCTATCCCGGCTGGGGCAATCAGCACCGAGTTCGATGCCGTGTCGTGCGCGAGCACGACGATGTGCGCAGCGGTTGGGCACTGGGTGGGCTCCGCGCGCCTCGCACTCACCCTGGCCGAGCCCTGGGATGGCAGCTCGTGGACCGTGTCGCCCACGCCGGAGCCCGCCGGGTCCCAGAGCACCCAGCTGGAGGGCGTATCGTGCCCCCGGCCGACGAGTTGCATGGCCGTCGGACTGTCCCAGACGAACCCGCAGGTCCAGACCGCGGAGACGCTGGCCGAGCATTTCGACGCCGGGCAATGGGGAGTGCTCCCGACGCCGAACGCGACCCTACGAGGCGCCGACACGCTGTGGAGCATTTCCTGCCCGAGTACGCGGGTGTGCACGGCGGTCGGCTACGAGATCGACGGGGCGAACACGCGGACGCTCGCCGAACGCTGGCAGGGCGGGCGCTGGCAGATTCAGCCGACGCCCAATCCCGCGGGCTCGCAGACGAGCGCGTTCTACGGGGTGTCGTGCCCGACCCTCACGGACTGCACGGCCACCGGGTACAGCGGGAGCGGCGCTCTCGTCGAGCGGTGGGATGCCGGGCGCTGGCGGATCGAGTCGACGCCGACAGTGGCCGGGGCGAGCGGAGCCGGGCTCGTCGCCGTCTCATGCACAACGCCCACCAGGTGCACGGCGGTCGGCAACGAGGACGCGAGCACGGGCGGCGAGCATGCGCTGGCCGAACGCTACGACGGACGAACGTGGCAGATCCAGACGGTGCCCGAGCCTCCCGGTTCTGGCGGGAGCCTCCTCCAGGGCGTCTCATGCCCCGCCCTTCAGGTATGTGAGGCCGTCGGCGGCGCGCCCTCGCTCTTCCTGATGGGCAATCCGAGCCTGGCCGAGCGCTGGGACGGCAGCGCCTGGTCGGTGCAGGCCACGCCAAACCCGTCAGGTGCCCAGTCGTCCTTCCTGTCCTCGATCTCGTGCCCCAGCACCACGAGCTGCATGGCGACCGGGACCTACCTCACCACGACCACGGAGTACGGCTTCGCCGAGAGCTATTCCGGGGCGGGCTGAGCTCGCGCCACGGGCCGGTGCCACGTCCGCGCTCGAGCCGCTGATCCGACGAGCCGAACGGCCAGGGGGCGGTTGCTAGAGTCGGCAGGAATCCGCCCGAGGAAGCGAAAGAAACGAGGACGATGAGCCCCTTGGTACCGATGGTCGTCGAGCAAACCTCGCGTGGCGAGCGGGCGTTCGACATCTACAGTCGGCTGCTCAACGAGCGGATCGTCTTCCTGGGCACGCCGGTTGACGATCAGATCGCCAATCTGATCGTGGCTCAGCTGCTCCACCTCGAGTCCGAGGATCCGGACAAGGACATCTCGATCTACATCAACTCACCGGGTGGCTCCGTCTACGCCGGCTTGGCGATCTACGACACGATGCAGTTCATCAAGCCCGACGTGCAGACGATCTGCGTCGGCATCGCCATGTCGATGGGCGCACTTCTGCTCTGCGGAGGGGCCAAGGACAAGCGCATGGCGCTTCCGAACGCCAAGATCCTCATCCACCAGGTCTCCTCGAGCTTCCAGGGCCAGGCGACCGATATCGAGATCCACGCGAAGGAGATCATCGACATCCGCCGCCGCCTGGATGAGATCATCGCCCAACACACGGGGCAGGAGCTTGAGAAAGTTCGGCACGACACCGAACGTGATTACTTCATGACGTCCGAAGAGGCCAAGGGATACGGAATCATCGACCGAGTGATCTCGCAGCACTAAGCGTGGAAGCGCTGCGCGCTTCCATTGGAGGTTCAGCGGGGCTGAACCTCCGGGCGTAGAGTTACGGGGGGGAGATACATGGCACGTCCGACGGATTCCAACGAACAGCTTCTTTGCAGCTTCTGCGGGAAGTCGCAGCGGCAAGTCAAGAAGCTGATCGCCGGTCCCGGCGTCTACATCTGCGACGAATGCATCGATCTCTGCAACGAGATCATCGACGAGGAGCTGACCGCCCCGCCGAGCTTCGACATCGAGAACCTGCCGAAGCCACGCGAGATCCACGACGTGCTCGGCGAGTACGTCGTCGGGCAGGAGCAGGCCAAGCGAACGCTGTCGGTGGCGGTCTACAACCACTACAAGCGCGTCCAGATGATGCAGTCGGGCGACAACGACATCGAGCTGCAGAAGTCGAACATCCTGCTCCTCGGTCCCACCGGCTGTGGCAAGACCCTGCTCGCGCAGACCCTGGCCAAGATCCTCAACGTCCCCTTCGCCATCGCCGACGCCACGGCGCTGACCGAGGCCGGCTACGTCGGCGAGGACGTCGAGAACATCCTCCTGAAGCTCATCCAGGCCGCCGACTACGACGTCAAGAAGGCCGAGACCGGGATCATCTACATCGACGAGGTCGACAAGATCGCGCGCAAGGCCGACAACCCGTCGATCACCCGTGACGTCTCGGGCGAGGGCGTTCAACAGGCGCTGCTGAAGATTCTCGAGGGAACGACCGCCTCGGTGCCGCCCCAGGGCGGGCGCAAGCACCCCCATCAGGAGTTCCTCTCGATCGACACGACGAACGTCCTGTTCATCTGCGGCGGCGCCTTCGCCAACCTCGACCGGGTGATCGAGCGCCGGATCGGACATCAGGGCGTCGGCTTCAGCGCCGCCATCCAGTCCAAGGATCAGCGCGACACGGGCGAGATCTTCGAGCACTGCCTGCCCGAGGACCTCATCCAGTACGGGCTCATCCCGGAGTTCATCGGCCGCCTGCCCGTCATGTCGGCCATCCACCAGCTCTCACGTGACGAGCTCATGAAGATCCTCGTCGAGCCGCGCAACGCGCTGGTCAAGCAGTTCCAGCGGTTCTTCCAGTTCGATGGGATCGAGCTTGTATTCGCCGACGAGGCGCTCTCCTCGGTGGCCGACAGGGCGCTCGAGCGCGAGACCGGGGCCCGCGGTCTGCGCTCGATCATCGAGGAGACCCTGCTCGAGGTCCAGTTCGAGCTGCCCTCCCGCCGCGACGTGCGCAAGTGCGTCGTCACCCGCGACACGATCGACAAGGGCACCCCCCCGACCCTCGTGACCGTCGCTCCGGAAGAGGAAGCTGCGTAGTCGCTGCGCGAGTACGTTGGGGGGTTTCGCTGCGCGAAACCCGACGCTCCGCGACCAAGACGGCGGCTTAACAGCGAAAGCGCCCCGTGAGGCGCTTTCGTAATGGTCGGAGCGGCTCGAAATCCTCTCCGGCAAGCGGATGGTGCATTACCCACCGAAGGGTCGTGTAAACAGGGCGTGAGAGCGTGGAAAGGATTTTCCCCTCGGTCCGACCTTTCCGTCGCGCGGGTTCGCTCCTGAGATCCCGTCCCTACACTCGGCCGTCCATGAGCGACCTCGAGGCCAAGACCCGCTACGACCCCTCGGAGGTGGAGCCGCGGATGGTGAAGCGGTGGCTTCAGTCCGGTCTCTTCCACCCCGAGCCGCGGGGTGAGGCGAGCGAGAACTACTCGATCGCCATCCCCCCGCCGAACGTCACCGGGGCGCTCCACATGGGTCACGCGCTCAACAACGCGGTGCAGGACTGCCTCGTGCGCTTCCACCGCATGCGCGGCCGCCGGACGAAGTGGATCCTCGGCACCGATCACGCCGGGATCGCCACCCAGACCCAGGTCGAGCGCATGCTCGCGACCGAGGGCTCGAGCCGGGAGGACCTCGGCCGGGAGGCCTTCGTCGGGCGGGTGTGGCGCTGGCGCGAGCAGTACGGCGGCACGATCGTCGAGCAGCTCAAGCGCCTGGGCGCCTCATGCGACTACAACGAGGAGCGCTTCACCCTCGACGAGGCCTACGCCCGGGCCGTGCTCCAGGTGTTCGTCGACCTCTTTGAGAAGGGCTACATCTACCGCGACCGCTACATGGTCAACTGGGATCCGGGCACCGGCTCGGCCATCTCGGATCTCGAGGTCGCCGACGAAGAGGTCACCGACACCCTCTACTACGTCGACTATCCCCTGGCCTCCGGCTCGGGGGCCATCACCGTGGCCACCGTGCGGCCGGAGACGATGCTCGCCGACACCGCGATCGCCGTGCACCCCGACGACGAGCGCTACCAGCGACTGGTCGGCGAGACGGCCGTCCTGCCCCTGGTCGGACGCAAGCTGCGGATCATCGCGGACGACTACGTCAGGCCCGAGTTCGGCACGGGCGCGCTCAAGATCACTCCCGGCCACGACCCGAACGACTTCGAGATCGGGCGCCGTCACGGGCTCGAGCAGATCACCGTGATCGGGGAGGACGGGCGGATGATCGCGCCCGCGCCCGAGCGCTACGTCGGGATGCCCGTGCTCGAGTGCCGCGAGGCCGTGGTTGGCGACCTCCGGGAGCAGGGACTTGTCGCCGCGGTGGAGCCGTATACCCACGTGGTGCCCCACTCCCATCGCTCGGGCGAGCGCATCGAACCACTCATCTCGCTGCAGTGGTTCATGCGCATGGACGAGCTGGCCGCACCCGCCATCGCGGTCGTGCGCGACGGCCGTGTGCGAATCCACCCCGATTCCGAGCGCCGGCGCTACCTCGACTGGCTGGAGAACATCCGCCCCTGGTGCATCTCCCGCCAACTGTGGTGGGGCCACCAGATCCCCGTCTGGTATCGCGACGATGAGACCCACTGCGGGACGGAGCCGCCCGACGGGGAGGGCTGGGAGCGTGATCCCGACGTGCTCGACACGTGGTTCTCGAGCGCGCTCTGGCCGTTCGCGACGCTCGGCTGGCCCGAGCAGACACCGGAGCTGCGCGCCTTCTACCCGACCAACGTCCTCTCGACGGCGCGCGACATCATCTTCCTCTGGGTGGCCCGCATGGTCATGATGGGCATCGAGTTCACCGGGGATGTCCCGTTCGAGGACGTCTACGTCCACTCGATCATCCAGGCCCCGGACGGCCGGCGCATGTCCAAGTCGCTTGGCACCGGCATCGATCCGATGGACCTCATCAACGGGGGTCCGCGGCCGCCCGTGTTCGCCCAAGGAGATGATGATCCGGGCGCGTTCCCCGCCTACGGCGCCGACGCGGTGCGCTGGGGTCTGCTGGCCATGTCCTCCGGCCAGGACGTCCGCTTCAGCGAGGACAAGGTGGCCCAGGGCCAGCAGCTCACGAACAAGCTGTGGAATGCCGCCCGGCTCGTCCTGCTCCGCGTCGATCCGGCCGCGGCCCCCGAGCCGCGGCCGTCCGCGGTCGAGGACCGCTGGATCCTCACCCGGCTGCAGCGCGCCGAGAGCGAGATCGCGCGGCGGATCGGGCACTTCGACTTCTCCCACGCCGCCCTGGCGCTCTACGACTTCGTCTACGGCGAGCTGTGTGACTGGTATCTCGAGCTCATCAAGCCACGGCTGTGGGCCGGGGACGCGGCGCTCTCGAGCACCCTGCTCCACGTGCTCACCCGCACGCTCGCCCTCGCGCATCCGCTCATCCCCTTCGTCAGCGAGGAGATCTACAGCTACGTTCCCGGCGCCGCGGGTCTCCTGGCCGCGGGGATCGAGCACCACGAAGCGCCGATCGACCCGGTGGCCGAGGCCGCCCTGGCCGACGTGATCGCGGCCGTGCAGGCCCTGCGCGGCTGGCGCGCCTCGGCCGGCGTGCGGCCGGGCGCGGTTGTGCCTGCGCGGCTCATGGCCGACGGGTACGCGGACACGGCCGATCACGTGGGACGGCTTGCCCGGCTCGCCTTCAGCACCGACGGCGGCGAGCCCGTGGCTTCGGTGCCGATTCCGGGCGGGGCGGTGGAGATCCTCCCGGCCGAGGAGGTCGACCTCGAGGCGGCCGCGCGCCGACTCGCCGACCGCCGAGCCAAGCTCGAGTCCGAGATCAAGCGGGCCGAGGGCATGCTGTCCAACCGCGGCTTCGTCGACAACGCGCCGGCGAATGTCGTCGAGGCCGAACGGGCGAAGCTCGAGCGCCTCAGGGCCGACCTGGGGGAGTCGGCTGGCGCCGACTCCCTTGGGGGTTCCGCTGGCGCGGAACCCCCCGGGGAGCAGAAATGAGGCCGATGAGCGCGGAGGACGCCGAGCGTTACCTGCTCTCCCTCGAGCTGTTCGGCATGCGCTTCGGGCTCGACCGGATGCGCCGTCTCATGACCGCGCTGGACCATCCCGAGCGCCGCTTCCGCTCGATCCACGTCGTGGGGACGAACGGCAAATCCTCGACCGTACGCATGATCGCCGCCGTCCTTGCTGGGCAAGGAGTGCGCGCCGGCGCCTACCTCTCGCCGCACCTCGTCTCCTTCGGCGAGCGCATCCGCATCGACGACACCGATCTCGATCCCGACGCCTTCGGGGCGGCAATCGCCCGCGCTGCGCGCGCTGCGGAGCTCGTCAACCGCTCGCTCGAGCCCGGCGATCGAGTGACCCAGTTCGAGCTCCTCACCGCGGCCGCCTACGACGAGCTCGCCCGGCGGGGGGTCGAGGTGGCCGTGATCGAGGCTGGTCTCGGGGGCCGCTACGACGCCACGAACGTCATCCCTTCCGAGGTCCAGGTCCTCACGAGCGTCGGGCTCGAGCACACCCGTTGGCTCGGCCCGACGATCACCGACATCGCGCGCGAGAAGCTCGACGTCGTCCAGCCGGGGGCGACGCTCGTGCTCGGCGCCGGCCTGCATCCCGAGGCCGAGGCGGTGGCCTCATCGGTGGCGCGCGCGCGCGGCACCCGCATCGTCCACGCCGGAGCGGACCCCGGTGTCCCGCTCGGGGCGCTCGGCGCCTACCAGCGGCGGAACTTCGCCCTCGCCCGCGTGGCCGCCGAGGCGTTCCTCGGCGAGCTCGACCCCGGCGCCGTCGCCGGCGCCGCCTTGGCCATCCGCGTGCCCGGCCGGCTCCAGGTGGTGGGCGAGCATCCGCTCACTCTGCTCGACGGGGCGCACAATCCCGACGGCATGGCCGCGCTCGTCGAATCGCTGCCCGACCTGCGCGCCGGGCACGACCGCGTCATCGCCGTCGTCTCGATCCTCGATGACAAGGACGCGGCGGGCATGCTGCGCACGTTGCTTCCCAACTGCGATGGCGCCGTGTTCACGAGCTCGCGCAACCCACGCGCGCTCCCGCCCCCGACGCTTCAGTCACTGGCCGGGCAGCTCGGGGGACCGCCCGCGGAGGTCGTGGGCGATGCGCGAGATGCCGTAGCTCGGGCACGCGAGCTCGCCGGCCCGGACGGTGTCGTGGTAGCCACCGGATCCATCTATCTCATCGCTGATCTGGTGCGACCGGCGGGGCGCAGCCGGGTGTCGATGCTATGAACGATCCGGACGATCAGCCGAGTTTCCTCTCTATGATCCGGTTGGTCGCACTGACCGTGGCCGTCGTGATCCTCGTGTTCTTCGGGCTGGGCTACGCGTTCGGGCGCCTCTTCTTGTGAGGAATCCGAGCGCTCAGGGCGAATACCGCGACGGATACCAATCTGGCCCCACTACACTCGCGCGCTTAACAACATGCTCTCCCTAGCCGGCATCTTCGGCATCACCAACAGCGGGATCAGCCTCGCCATCGAGTTGGTGATCCTCTTCCTCGTCGTCATCTGGCTGGCGCTGGTGTATTGGACCTACGCCGACGCGCGCCGTCGGATCGCCGATCCTCTGCTCGTCGGGTGCGCGACGGTCGCGTCCCTGTTCCCGTTCGTGGGCACGATCGTCTACATGATCGTCCGGCCCCCGGAGTACCTCGAGGACGTGCGCGAGCGCGAGCTCGAGATGCAGGCCGCGGAGGCCCGTCTGGCCGAGCTCGGGTATCACCTCTGCCCCCACTGCGACCACGAAGTCGAGCGGGACTTCCTGCGCTGCCCGCACTGCATGCGCAAGCTCAAGGACCCGTGCCACAACTGCGGCAAGCCGCTCGACCCGAACTGGCGCGTGTGCCCGTACTGCGAGGCCGAGGTCGGCACGGTCACGGCCAGTCCGCGCCGAGCGCGTCGCCGCCGCGAGGGGGTCGTCGAGCAGCCCGTTGGACCGGGGACCGGCTTCCCGGAGCGCGGTGGTGCTGCGCCGACCGTCGAGCGCGGCGGCACGACGGCGCCCTGACCCGCCGCCCCCAGACAACGAACGCCCCCGGAGGCTCTTCACCATGGAGCGCACGCTCATCCTTGTCAAGCCGGACGCCTTTGCCCGCAACCTGACGGGCGAGATCATCGCCCGCTTCGAGCGCAAGGGCCTGAGGCTGGCGGCGCTCAAGCTCATGACGATGACCCGCGAGCTCGCCGAGCGTCACTACGCCGAGCACGAGGGCAAGCCCTTCTTCGATGAGCTCGTCGCCTTCATCACCTCGGCGCCGCTCGTGGCCATGGTGCTGCAGGGCGACGCGGCGGTCGAGGCGGCCCGGCAGGTCATCGGCGCCACGAACCCACTCCAGGCGACGACCGGCTCGATCCGGGGCGACTACGCCATCGCCGTGGGCCAGAACATGGTCCACGGCTCCGACTCCGGCGAATCCTCCGCGCGCGAGGTCGGCCTCTTCTTTCCCGAGCTCGGCTGAGTCCGGGCCGGGTGCGGCCACTCGTTCTCGCCTCGCGCTCGCCGCAGCGACGCATGATCCTCGAGCAGCTCGGAATCGCCTTCGACGTCGTCGTCCCCGACGTCGACGAGCGCGAGCACGGGCCGCCGGATGAGGTGGCGCGCGAGAACGCGCGGCGCAAGGCGGAGCGGGTCGCCGAGAGCGGGCAGTGCCGCGACGGGGCGGTCGTACTCGGCGTTGACACCGTCGTGGCCCTGGGAGGGCGTATCTACGGCAAGCCCGCCGACGTGGTTCAGGCGCGGACGACGCTCGGCATGCTCGCGGGCCGCGTCCACACGGTGGTGAGCGGTGTGTGCGTCGTCGGGCCGGCCGCGGCTCGTACGGCCGTGTGCCGGACCGAGGTCGAGTTCCGCCCTGTGGGAGCGGATCTGCTCGACTGGTACCTGGCCAGCGGCGAGTGGCGCGAGCGCGCCGGGGGGTATGCCATCCAGGGTCGCGGCGCCGCCCTCGTGGCCCGAATCGACGGCGATTACTCGAACGTCGTGGGCTTGCCCGTCACCACATTGCTCGACTTGATGCCGGAGATTCTCGGCCGTGGAGGCCCATGAGCGGCGAGATTCAAGTTACTCCGCGCACATGCAGGCATTTCTGCTTGCCGGCCACGGATCACCGGACTTTCTCCGATACACTGCTTCGCGGACGGAACCGGCAGCCGCGCGTGGTCTGCAGCATCTCGTCGCGCCGCCCCGTCCCCGGTTCCTCCCACCCCCCTTACCTATGGGTTTTTTTACGTACCTGACCGGTTTCGGCGGCCGTGACATGGCGGTCGACCTCGGCACCGCCAACACCCTCGTCTATGTCCGAGGGCGTGGCATCGTGCTCTCCGAGCCCAGCGTGGTCGCGGTCGACTCGCGCAGCGGCGAGGTGCACGCGGTCGGCATCGAGGCCAAGCGCATGCTTGGCCGCACCCCGGGGACGATCCAGGCCATCCGCCCGCTCAAGGACGGCGTCATCGCCGACTTCGAGGTGACCGAGGAGATGCTCCGGCACTTCATCCAGAAGGTCCATCAGAACCGCTGGGCGCACCCTCGCGTGGTCGTCTGCGTGCCAAGCGGGGTGACCGGGGTGGAGAAGCGCGCCGTCGAGGAAGCCTGCCTTTCTGCGGGCGCCCGTCAGGCCTACCTGATCGAGGAGCCGATGGCCGCGGCGATCGGCGCGGGGCTGCCGGTGGGCGAGCCGACCGGCTCGATGGTCGTCGACATCGGCGGCGGCACAAGCGAGGTCGCCGTCATCTCCCTCGGCGGCATCGTCGTCTCGCAGTCGATCCGCGTGGGGGGCGACGAGCTCGACGAGGCGATCATCAACTACGTCAAGCGGGAGTACAAGCTCCTCATCGGCCAGCAGACGGCCGAAGAGGTCAAGCTCGAGATCGGCTCCGCCTACCCGATGGGAGAAGAGGTCCAGGCGGAGATTCGCGGGCGCGACATGGTCTCGGGGCTCCCGAAGACGGTCGTGCTGACCAGCGAGGAGATCCGGGGCGCGCTCGAGGAGCCCGTCTCCCAGATCATGGACGCGGTCAAGGAGACCCTCGACCGAACTCCCCCCGAGCTCGCCTCGGACATCATGGATCGTGGCATCATGCTGGCTGGAGGCGGCTCGCTGCTACAGGGGCTCGAAGAGCGTTTGCGTCACGAGACGCAGATGCCCGCGCATCTGGCCGAGTCGCCGCTCACCTGTGTGGCGGTGGGCTCGGGGAGGTCGTTGGAGGAGTTCGAGGCGATCCACCGTTCGAGCAAGAATTCACGCAATCGGCGCCGCCGGTACTAGAACTTAGGGGCGCGGAGCAAACCTTGGAGACACGGATCTCGTGCACGACAAGACAGTTCGACGGAGACGGGCGGTCCTTGGCCTGCTCGTCGCCGTTTCCCTGATCTCGCTTACGGCCTATTTCGGAGAGTCTCCGACCAGCCCCCTGCACACGGTCCAGCGCGGGATCGTCGAGGTGCTCTCACCGATCCAGGATGGGGCGAGCAAGGCGCTCAAGCCGGTGCGTGACATCGCCGGCTGGTTCTCGGACACGCTCCACGCCAAGTCGCAGGTGGACAGGCTGAAGAACCAGGTGGCCACGCTGCAGTCGCAGCTCGCCCAGGCCAAGTCGCAGGCGATCGAGGATCCCCAGCTGCGCCACCTGGTTGGGCTGGACGACGCGATCGGCGTGAGCGCCTATCACCCGGTGACCGCCGACGTGGTCGTGCGCGACGCGACGCTCTGGTACGCCCAGATCGAGATCGATAAGGGAACGGCGGACGGCGTGGCCTATGACGACCCGGTCATCGGCGATGGCGGCCTCGTGGGCCGCATCTCGCTCGTGGGCGCGAATTTCGCCATCGTCACGCTCATCACCGACCACTCGATGGCCGTGGCCGCCCAGGTCCAGGACGGCGCTGGCGACACCGGGGTGCTCGTCCCCGACGTGGGCAACCCGAACAACCTGCTCCTCCAGTCGCTGCCGCGGACCGCGCAGGTCCAGGTCGGCCAGCAGGTGGTCACGACCGGCTTCAAGGACGGCGCGCTCCAGGACCTCTATCCCGCTGGGATCCCCATCGGCACGGTGTCGAACGCGAGCGAGAGCGATCTGATCGCCAACGGTCAGGTCCAGGTCTCCCCGGCCGTCGACTTGCGCCACCTCGATGCCGTCCAGGTCCTCACGGCGCCCCACGCGGGCACGGTGCGCGCGCAGGTGCCGACGGGATGAGCTCCGGGACGATCCGTTCGGGCCGCACGGCCGAGCCCCGTCTGAGCGAGAGCCTGCGGCTGCCCCTGCGCCTCGTCCTCCTCGGCTTCGTGGCCGTGGTCGTCCAGCAGGCCTGCATCTCGCAGATCACCGTGTTCGGGGTGAGCGGCGACCTGACGCCCCTCATCGTCATATCGGTCGGCCTGCTCACCGGCTCGATGGCCGGGGCGATCATGGGCTTCGGCATGGGGATGCTCGTCGACCTGGTGTTCGTCCAGACGCTCGGGATCAGCTCGCTCCTCTATATCGCGATCGGCTACTGGTCGGGGCGCCTGCGCGAGCTGCGCGATCCCTCGCACGGGCTCGTCCCGCTGGCCGTTGGCGCCGCGGCCACGGCGGTGTCCGGGATCGGGATGTCGCTCATCCAGTTCCTCCTCGGGGTCGACGCGCCGGTGAGCCTCGTCCTGCTCCAGCAGATCTTCGTCACCGTGCTCGTCAACACGCTCATCGCGCTGCCCGTCTACGCGCTCGTGCGCAGGGTGCTCAAGCCGACGCTGCCCGACGACCCGCGCCGGCGCCGCCGGCGGGCCTACACGACGGGCGGCCTCAGCCCCTTGCAGCGCCCGTCGGAGCGGCTCGGACCCCTGCCTCGCTCCTCGGTGCGATGAACCGGCTCCCCGACGACAAGCGCTTTCAGATCGTGCCCCAGGAGGAGCGCCCGCCGCTGACCCCGCAGCTCGCCCTGCGCGTGGCCATCATCGGCACCTTCGCGCTGGCGCTGTTCGCCATCATCTTCTTCCGCCTGTGGTTCCTCCAGGTGCTCTCGGGCAACCAGTACCTGGCCCAGGCGAGCTCGAACCGGGTGCGCTCGATCGGCATTGAGGCGCCGCGTGGGCAGATCCTCGACCGCAGCGGGACCGTGCTCGTCGACTCGACTTCGGTGCCGGCCGTGCTCATCTCCCCGCCGGATCTGCCGGTGGCGATGTCGCAGGCGGCGCTCGCCAACACGCCGCCCGCCGACCAGCGGCTCTACGCCGGCCTGGCGAGGGTCCTGGGGATGTCCACGAAGCCGGGGCCGTGCGTCGTCGATGGGCTGGGCCAGGTGATCCGCTCCCCGGTCGGCTGCCTGGTCGACCAGAGCTGGGCCAAGCTCCCGTACGCGAACGTCACGATCAAGGAACAGGTGGCGAAGGACGTGCAGTACTACCTCGAGGAGCGCCAGACCCAGTTCCCCGGCGTGGAGGTCGAGCCCGTCTGGCTGCGCAAGTACCCGCTCGGCACGCTGGCCGCGCAGCTCTTCGGCACCGTCGGCCCGCTCGAGCCGAGCGAGGTCCACGACCCGCGCTACAAGGGCGTGGCTCAGAGCGATGTCGTCGGGCAGTCCGGCCTCGAGTGGAACTACGACAAGTATCTGCGCGGGCAGGACGGCGCCCAGCGCGTTCAGGTCAATGCCCTCGGCCATTTCAGCGGCCAGGTCTCGAAAGTCTCGCCGACCCCGGGCAACTCGCTCAAGCTCTCGCTCGACGACAACCTCCAGAAGGTCGGCCAGAACGCCCTGCAGCAGTCGATCAGCTCCAACCCCCCGGCGAACAGTGGCGCGTTCGTGGCGCTGAATCCGGATACGGGTGAGGTGTATGCGATGGGCTCGTTGCCGAGCTTCGATCCGTCGCTCTTCACCCATCCGATCTCCGCGTCGGCCTACAAGGCACTGAACAGCGCGGCGAGCAACTATCCGCTTCTGAACCGGGCGATCCAGACGGCGGGGCCGACGGGGTCCACGTTCAAGCCGATCACCGCGACCGCGGCGCTGCAGAGCGGGGTGTGGAGCACCGGCGAGGTCTATGACGACACCGGTCAGTTCTGCGAGGGCACGCTGTGCCGCCGGAACGCGGGCGGCGCGGCGTACGGCGTGCTCGACCTCGTCAACGCGATCCGCGTCTCCGACGACGTGTTCTTCTACAACCTCGGTGCGCTCTTGAATTCCCAGGCGCCGAACGGCGGCGCCTTGCAGAAGTGGGCCAGCCTGTACGGGATCGGGCACAAGACGGGCATCGATCTCGGTGGTGAGGTGCTGGGGAACCTGCCGACCCCGAAGTGGCGCTCGCAGATCAATGCGGATGAGGCGGCGTGTGATCGGTTGACCCATCCGACCGCGGAGTTTCCCCACCACCCGGACCACAGCCTGCCCCCCGGCGGCTGTGGGATCGCCGACGGCACGAACCGGCCGTGGTCGCCGGGCGACAACGTCAACCTTGCCGTCGGGCAGGGTGACGTCCAGGTGACGCCGCTGCAGCTTGCGGTGGCCTACTCGGCGATCGCCAACGGCGGCACGGTCGTGACCCCGCACCTCGGGCTCGAGATCGACTCGCCGCAGGGGACGCTGCTGCAGAAGATCGACCCGCCCGCGGCCCGGCACATCAACATCAACCCGGCGTACCTGGACACGATCAGGGCCGGGCTGCACGCGGCCGCGCAGAGCCCAGGCGGCACCTCGTATGACGTCATGGGGAACTTCCCCGAGCAGGTGTACGGCAAGACCGGCACGGCGCAGTACAACGGCCAGCAGGATTACGCCTGGTACGCCTGCTTCGTGCCCGACTCGGCCACGCGAACCCCAATCGCCGTTGTGGTCACGGTCGAGCAGGGCGGCTTCGGCGCCGTGGCCGCCGCGCCGGTGGCCCGGGAGATCCTCTCCCAGTGGTTCACCGGACGCGCCGGGAAGTTCGTCGCCGGCACATCGCAGACCCTATGAGCAGCCGGACGATTCCTACGAGCTCCGACGGGAGCGAACCCGGATGGTGAGCGGAGCTCGTACGCACCCGATCCATGCGCTCGAGGAGCCGACCACGGTGGCGTCGTCGCGTCCGCGCGTGGCGCTCCTGTTCGACCCGCTGCTCCTGCTGGCGGCGCTCGGGCTCGTCGCCTGCTCGCTCGTCACGCTGAAGGGGGCGGCGAGCAAGAGCGTCATGGACAAGCAGGCCATCTACGCCGGCATCGGGCTCCTTCTCGCTCTGATCGTGGCCCGGCTCGATTACTCGCGCC
Organism: uncultured Solirubrobacterales bacterium; assembly: GCA_963795525.1. GTDB lineage: Bacteria > Actinomycetota > Thermoleophilia > Solirubrobacterales > Solirubrobacteraceae > Palsa-465. The sequence goes on along the minus strand of CAWCIA010000002.1, from coordinate 285,827 downwards.
TGCGCGAGTTCCGCTACGGCCTGTACGGGCTGATGATCGTGGCCAACGTGTTCGTGTTCGGCATGCCCGCGCAGCTCGGCGCGCATCGCTGGTACCCGCTCCCCTTCATCTCGGTGCAGCCGTCGGAGTTCGGCAAGGTCATGCTCATCCTGGCGCTCGCCGCCTTCGCGGTCGAGCGGGCCCGCCGGCTGCACGAGCGGCGCACGACTGCGCTGATCATGCTGCTCGCGCTCATCCCGGCCATGATCGTCATCCCGCAGCCCGATCTGGGGACCGGACTGGTGTTCGTGACCATCGGGTTCACCGTGCTCGTCGTGGCCGGCACCTCCTGGAAGCAGCTTCTCGCCCTGGTGACGCTGTTCGTGGTCGCGGCGACCTTCGTGCTCGCCATCGGCCCGGCCGTGGGCATGCACGTGCTCAAGCCGTATCAGATGCAGCGGCTCACGGGCTTCCTCCATCCCTCGCACGACCCCGGCAACCAGACCTACAACATCACCCAGTCGCTCACCGCCATCGGGTCGGGCGGCAAGACCGGGCGCGGGGTGGCCGGGGCGAGCCAGACCAATCTTCACTTCCTACCATCGGATACAACCGATTTCATCTTCGCGGTGGTCGGCGAGACCTACGGGTTCGCCGGAGCCGCGCTTGTGCTCTCGCTCTACGCGCTGCTGATCTGGAGATCGCTGCGCATCCTCACCATGGCCAAGAACCTCTACGGCACCCTCATCGCCGGCGGCATCCTCGCGATGCTGATGTTCCAGGTCTTCGTGAACGTAGGCATGACCATCGGAATCATGCCCATCACAGGAGTGCCGTTACCGCTGATGAGCTATGGCGGCTCGTCCGTCCTGGTGACGTTCCTCTGCCTCGGCCTCCTGCAATCGATCCACATCCAATCCCGGCTCACGGCCGCGGGGAAGGGTCGATCTCTGATTTGAGCCACGCCGGGACCCGATCCCGGCACAACGGCGCGGAGCCCCTGCGCTTCGCCGACAAAGGACTGAATGACCATTGAAGAAATTAGTACTGGTGAGCGTCGACCGGGGAGAGACCCGGGTCGCGATGCTGGAGGCCACCGGAACCGCCTCCGCCGGTAAGCCCGCTTCGGGCAACGGACGCCGCCGGCGCAAGCCGTCGACCCGATCAGCGGGTTGGCAGGTGGCCGAGCTCTACCTCGAGCGCCGCGGCTCGCGCTCGATCGTGGGGAACATCTACAAGGGCCGCGTCGACAACGTGCTCGCCGGTCTCGAGGCGGCCTTCGTCGACATCGGACTGGAGAAGAACGGTTTCCTCCATGTCGACGAGATCGTGCTCCCGGGCGTCGAGGCACCCCGACGCGGCCGGGGGTCCGGACGCGACAGCCGCCAGATCACGGACATGCTCAAGCCGGGCCAGGAGATCGTCGTCCAGGTCGTCAAGGACCCGCTCAAGAGCAAGGGCGCCCGGCTGTCCATGGACCTGACCATCGCCGGCCGCTACATGGTGTACGCACCATTCGGCGAGGGCGTCGGGGTCTCGCGGCGGCTGGACGACCCCGAGCGCGACCGTCTGCGCAAGGAGGCCGCGAAGCTGGATTTGAAAGGCGCCGGCGCGATCATCCGCACCGCCGCCCAGGGGGCCAAGCGGGCGGATCTGGAGCGTGAGCTCCTGTACCTGTTCAAGCTCAACGAGGTGCTTCAGAAGCGCGTGGCCGAGACGCCCGCGCCGGCCCTCGTCTTCCAGGAGGCCGACCTCTCGGTCCGCGTCGTGCGCGACATCTACTCCTCCGCCTTCGAGCGGGCGATCGTCGATGACCCCAAGCAGCACCATCGCCTCCTCTCCTTCTTCTCCCGTACGGCGCCCGAGCTCGTCGAGCAGGTCGAGCTCTGGGACGACCAGCAGCCTTTGTTCGAAGCCTTCGGGGTCGAGGAGGTGCTCGCCTCTACGCTGTCGCGGCGGATCGACCTGCCGAGCGGCGGCTACCTGATGATCGACTACGCCGAGGCGCTGACGGTCATCGACGTCAACTCGGGCTCGTTCATCGGCCGGGGGAAGGGCGCCCGTCTCGAGGACACGATCACCAAGACGAACCTCGAGGCCGCCGACGAGGTCGTGCGCCAGCTGCGGTTGCGCGACATCGGCGGGATCATCGTCATCGACTTCATCGACATGGCGCGGGCCCGCAACCGCGACGCGGTCCTCAAGACGCTGCGCAAGGCCCTGGACGAGGACCGCACGAAGACCTTCGTGGTCGAGATCTCGCCCCTTGGACTGGTCGAGATGACCCGGCAGAACGTCACCGACGGCGTGCGCGAGATCATGACGCGGCCCTGCCCGACGTGCGACGGCGAGGGGGTCATCAAGTCCGAGGAGACGATCGCCATCGAGTTCGAGCGGCGGATGCGCGACTTGGCCTCGCAGACGAAGGCGGACGCGCTGCTCATCCAAATGAATCCCCGGGTGAGCGCCGAGTTCACCGGCGATGACGCCCGGGTCCTGCACCAGATCGAGGAGGAGACCGGCAAGGTGTTCGTCTTCGAGGGCTCCGAGGGGCTCCCCATCGAGCACTTCTCGGTCATCCTCGAAGGCTCGCGTGACGAGATCCTGGAGCGGGCGGTTCCGTTCGCCGAGGGCGAGGAGGTCCACGTCGACCTCGTCGAACCCCATATGTTCTCCGCCGGGGATGCCGTGGCCAAGATCGACGGCTACATCATCCAGGTGACGGGCGGCGAGCGCCACGTGGGGGAGAAGCACCTCGTGCGCATCGAGTCGGCCGGGCGAACCTCGGCCCTGGCGTCGCTCGTCGACGCGGGAGGGGGGACGCAGTCGGCGGACGGTTCCCCCGACCCGGAGCCGGAATCGGACGAGGATGGTCTAGACTCGAAGCCTCGGCGCCGTGGCCGCAGAGGCGGACGGCGCCGTTCCGGTGCCAAGGCCGAGTCGGCCTCGACCGCGTCGACGTCCTCGTCGTCATCGTCATCGTCGTCGGAGTAATCCATGTACGCAATCGTCAAGACAGGTGGCAAGCAATACCGCGTGGAGCAGGGCCAGTACCTGCTCGTCGAGCGCCTGCCCGGCGACGACGGCTCGTCGCTTGACCTGCAGCCGTTGCTCTATGTCGACGGCTCGACGGTCATCGACGCGGCGGCGGAGCTTTCGCGGGTGACCGTGTCGGCGCGGGTCCTCAGCGCCGAGCGCGGGCCGAAGCTCCGCGTGGTCAAGTTCAAGCCCAAGCGCGGCTACAAGCGGCGCACCGGCCACCGCCAGAACCTCAGCCGCATCGAGATCACGGGCATCAAGCTCGCGAAGGGGGCCAAGTAATGGCACACAAGAAGGGCCTCGGCTCCTCACGCAACGGCCGCGACTCCAACGCCAAGCGCCTCGGCGTGAAGGTGTTCGCCGGCCAGGCGGTCACCGGCGGGGAGATCATCGTGCGCCAGCGCGGCACGCGCTTCAAGCCCGGCGACGGCGTAGGGCTCGGCAAGGACGACACGATCTACGCCCGCTCGGCCGGGACCGTGCAGTTCACGCGCGGGCGGCGCGGCCGGGTGATCTCGGTCGACCCGGACGCCGGCTCCTCCTCCTCCCACTCCTCCTCCTCCGCCGCCGCCGCCGAGTAGCGCTCCTCTGTGACGCGATTGGAGCAGTTTTGCTCCAATCGCGTCTTGTTTTGAAGCAGGCGGGGGCGCGATCCTGCGTGGATGCCCGAACGTTGCCCAATCGAGCACCGTGGTGGTACTGGATTGGACAAGGTTCGGGTTGGGGCGCTGGCCGGGCGCCAGAACGGCATCGTCTCGCGGCGTCAGCTGATGCTGCTCGGTCTCTCGGAGCGTCAGGTGCAGAGCCTGGTCTCATCCGCCTATCTGCATCCTCGCGGCCTTCCGGGCGTCTATGCCGTGGGCCACACCGCACCATCTCCAGTCGCCGATCTCACGGCGGCCCTGCTCTACGCCGGCCCGGGGGCGATGCTCGACGGCATGACCGCGGCGTGGTGGCTCCAGCTCGTCGACCGTCAGCCGAAGACGATCAACGTCCGCACCCCGCGACATTGCCGCTCCCGGCCCGGCCTCGGCATTCGCGCTCGCTCGACCACCGATCGCACCTGGCACCGCGGCCTCCCCGTCGCCCCAATCGCCCAGATCCTCCTCGACGTTGCCTGCGAGCTCACCGAGAATCGGCTGCGCCGCGTCCTTGCCGAGGCCGAGTACCACGGCTGGCTCGACCTGGCCACCCTGCGCCCCGCGCTGGGCAGGGGACACGAGGGCAGCACCGCGCTCAGACGAGCCCTGAAGCGCCACGAGCCGCGTCTCGCCCACACCCGCAGTGCCTTCGAGCGCCGTCTCCTCGGGCTGTGCGAGCGCCACGAGCTGCCGCTGCCCGAGTTCAACTCCCCCCTCGAGGGCTACATCGTCGACGCACTCTGGCGTGAGGAGCGCGTCATCGTCGAGCTCGACGGCCGGGACGGCCACCACACCTGGGCCCAGATACAGCGCGACCGCGAGCGCGATCTACGGCTGCGGGCGCTGGGCTTCCTCGTTCTGCGCTATGTCTGGCGCCAGGTCGTCCACGACGCCGCCTCGGTGGTGGCGGACCTGACGCGTGCGCTGAGCCTGGAGCCCCCGCTCAGGGCATCCGGCCTCAGTTCGGCTGCGCCGTCGGCCGGACGAGTATCTCGTTGACGTCGACGTGCGCGGGCTGGGAGACGGCGAACATAACCGTCCGCGCGATGTCCTCGGCCTGGAGCGCTCCCGGGCCGGCGCCGTTGTCGAAGAACGGCGTGTCGACCATCCCGGGCTCGACGAGAGTGACCCGCACGCCGCTGTCGTTGAGCTCCTGGCGCGCGGACTCGCCCATGGCCGTGACGGCCCATTTCGTGGCCGAGTAGAGCGATCCGGGCAGCGCGCGACGGCCCGCCACCGAGCCGGTGAGCACGAGATGGCCGCGCGTCTCGCGGATCGCGTCGATCGTCGCCCGGATGGTCAGCGCCGTCCCGTACACGTTGGTCAGCACCATCGCGCGCCAGTGCTCAATGTCGCCCTTGGTGAAGCCGCGCGGACCGCCGAACCCGGCGTTCGCGAACACGACGTCGAGGCGTCCGAACTCGTCGAGCGTCCGGGCGACCATGGCCTCCTGCTGGTCGAACTCGGTCACGTCGCAGCTGACCGCGATCGCCCGCTCAGGGCCACCGAGCGAGGAGGCGAGCTGCTCCAGCCGATCGATGGAGCGGGCGGCCAGGACGAGGCGGTATCCGGCGTCGGCGGCGTGCCGAGCCGTGGCGGCGCCGATGCCGCTCGAGGCGCCGGTGATGAGGAAGACTGGCTGAGGCATGTCAGGATCATGGCAATGCAGGATCGCGCCCGTATCCACGTCCAGGCCGGCGGTGGCGGCGACGGCTGCCTGAGCTTCCGCCGCGAGGCCCACGTGCCCAAGGGCGGCCCCGACGGCGGTGACGGCGGCCGGGGCGGCGATGTCGTGCTCGTCTGCGACGACTCGCTGCGCGACCTCGAGAGCTTCCGCCGGCGTGCCCATTTCAAAGCCCGGCGGGGGGGACACGGCCAGGGGGCGCTCCGCGCCGGCAAGGACGGCGAGACGCTCGAGATCGCCGTTCCCCCGGGCACCGAGGTGCTCGTCGAGGAGGACGGCACCCGCCATGACCTCGTCCGTCCGGGCCAGCGGGCGCTCGTCGCCCGCGGAGGGCCGGGGGGCCGGGGGAACAAGCGGTTCGCTGGGCCGACCCACCAGACGCCGCGCTTCGCCGAGCGTGGGCTCTCGGGCGACGAGACCTGGCTCACCCTCCAGCTCAAGCTGTTGGCCGATGTCGGCCTCGTCGGCCTGCCAAACGCGGGCAAGTCCTCGCTCATCTCCCGTCTCACCCGCGCCCACCCGAAGGTCGCCGACTACCCGTTCACGACGCTCGAGCCCGCTCTGGGCACCCTCCAGCTCGACGACCGCCAGCTCATCATCGCCGACATCCCCGGGCTCATCGAGGGCGCGAGTTCGGGGGCGGGCCTGGGCCACGAGTTCCTCGCCCACATCGAGCGCACCCGCCTGCTCGTCCACGTCCTCGACCTGAAACCCCTCGACGGCGCCGACCCGGTCGAGAACCACGCGACGGTCGAGCGCGAGATCGCGCTGCACGACCCGCGGCTGGCCGAGCTGCCGCGAGTGCTTGTGCTCTCCAAGGCCGATCTCGTCGACGACACGACGCGGACCGGCGCGAAGGCGACATGGGAGGAGCGGCTCGGACCCGAGGTGCCGGTCATCGTCACCTCCTCCGTCACCCGGCTGGGGCTCGAAGAGCTCGCTATCGAGCTTGTGCGCCGGGTGCCCGTGGAGGAGCCCGAGCCGAGCTCGTCGCCGGATGGACCTGCCACCGGGCCCGAGCTCGACGAGCTCGCCGAGCACCGCGTCTTCCGCCCGGCGGCCGATCGCGGCTACTCGGTCAAGCGCACGGGCGAGCACAGCTTCGCGGTCACCGGCCGGGGGATCGAGCGGCTCGTCGCCCGCTACGACCTCGACAACAGTGACGCGCTCGACCACCTCGAACGGAGGCTTCGCGGGATCGGCGTGATCGGCGCGCTCGAGGAGCACGGATTCGAGCCCGGTGACGAGGTCGAAATCGCCGGGGTGGCGTTTGATCTCGACCCCGACATGTAGGATCGCGCGGGCCGGGCGCCCCCCGTTCCGGCAACTGAGAGGAGAGCCGCCGCGCATCGCGTAGGCGGACCCGAAAGGAGTCAGAATTGCGTCGTTGCATCCTCGTTGCGGTGAGCGTCTGTGCCCTGGCGGCGCTGGCGGCTTCAGCCGCGAGCGCCAAGGTCCTGCTCGTCGGCAGCTACCACGGCCTCAAAGGGCAGTACAAAACGCTGCAGGCGGCGGTCAACGCCGCCAAGTCCGGTGACTGGATCCTCGTCGGCCCGGGCGACTACAAGACCACGTCGAGTCGCTCGCCCAAGGGCCGTCCCGACCTCAAGACCGCGGTCCTGATCACCAAGAAGAACCTCACCGTCCGCGGTATGGACCGCAACACGGTGATCATCGACGGCACGACCAAGGGTGCCGCCTGCAACAGCAAGAAGGCCAACCAGAACTTCGGCCCGAACACGTCGAAGGGACACACCGGGCTCAATGGCATCCTCGTCTACAAGGCGAACAACGTCTCGATCGAGAACCTCACCGCCTGCAACTTCCTCGGTGGATCTGGGGATTCAGGCAACGAGATCTGGTGGAACGGCGGCGACGGCTCCGGCACGATCGGTGGCTGGGGCTACACGGGCTCCTTCCTCACCGCGACAAGCACGTTCTACGCCACGGAAGCCAATGCCGCGAAGTACGGGATCTTCTCGAGCAACTGGGACGGCGGCACCTGGAACCAGACGTACGCGAGCAACTTCAATGACTCGGGCTACTACATCGGGGCCTGCCAGCAGTCGTGCAACCAGACGATCGATCACGCCTGGGCGGAGTACAGCGCCCTCGGCTATTCGGGCTCGAACTCGGGCGGGCGCATGCTGATCGAGAACTCGCAGTTCGACAAGAACGAGGACGGCTTCGACACCAACAGCCAGAACGGCGACAACCCGCCTCCCCAGAACGGGGCCTGCCCGAACGGCAGCACCAGCCCGATCACCCACACGACCTCGTGCTGGGTGTTCGAAGACAACTACGTGCACGACAACAACAACCCCAACGTCCCGGCAGCCGGATCCGCCGCCGCCGGGCCCGTCGGCACCGGGATGTCCGTTTCGGGCGCGCGCAACGACACGATCATGCACAACCGGTTCGTCGACAACGACGCCTGGGGCATGATCATGGTTCCGTATTCCGACAGCGGGCCGCCGTGCTCGGGCGGCACGCCGAACTCGCCCATTCTCGGTACGGGAAGCTGCTTGTTCGACGAGTGGGGCGACGCCCTGCTCGACAATTCGTTTACGCACAATGGCGCATACGGGAACCCCACCAATGGCGACTTCGATCAGTTGAACTTCGAGTCGCATCCGAGTGATTGCTTCCGTGGCAACACCGACACGGGAGGAACGCTCTCGCCAGACGCGGCGAAGCTCCAGACGACCTCTCCGAACTGCACGACGACGTCGGTTCCGCCGAACCTCAACATCCCGTTCTTGAACGAGGTGCTGTGCGATTCGGGTGTCAAGGTCCCACCGTTCGGCTGCCAGCCCGGCGACCACTACCCACACCGGACGATGGTGATCATGCACCGGCTGCCCACCAAGCAGCTGAAGCCGATGGCCAATCCGTGCGCCGGCGTTCCCAAGAACGCGTGGTGCTCGCGCAAGAAGGCCTAGCCATCCCAAACCAGGGGGCGGGCCGTCCAACTACGGCCCGCCCCCTACCCTTCGGGCCATATGGCCCCGATCGTCGTCAAGCTCGGCTCCAGCATCGTCGCCGACGAGCGCGGCGACGTTCGTCTGGACGTGCTCGCCGCCATCTGCGACGAGATCGCCGAGCTCCACCGCACGGATCGATCGGTCGTCGTCGTCACGAGCGGGGCGATCGCCCGCGGCATGGGGTTCATGTCGCTGCCGCTGCGCCCGCGCGCGATGGACGAGCTCCAGGCGGCCAGCGCGGTCGGACAGGGCCGGCTCTATCGCGTCTACGACGAGCTGCTCGCGGCGCGCGATGTCCCCACCGCCCAGGTGCTCCTCACCTTCTTCGACATCAGTGCGCGCACCCACTACCTCAACGCCCGCCAGACGCTGCGCAAGCTCCTCGATTGGCGGGTCGTCCCGGTCATCAACGAGAACGACACGACGACGACCGACGAGATCTCGTTTGGGGACAACGACTTTCTCGCCGCGCAGGTGGCGATCCTCCTCGGGGCCGAGTTGCTCGTCCTCTTGACGGAGGCGGGCGGGCTGTTCACCGCCGATCCGAGCCAGGATCCGAGCGCGACGCTCATCCCGCGCGTGAGCGAGTTCGACGAGCTCGAGGGGCTCGACATCGGACACGCCACCTCCGCGCTGGGGACCGGGGGGATGCGCTCGAAGGTGGTTGCGGCCGAGATGGCCACTGCCGCCGGGATCCCCACCGTGGTGGCGAGCGGGCTGGCCCCGGGAACGATCCTCGGCGCGGTTGCGGGCGACGGCACGGGCACTCGGTTCGAGGCCCGCGAGGGCCGGTATTCGAGCTTCAAGCTGTGGCTCAAGTACGCCAAGCCGGTCCGTGGCCGAGTCCTCGTCGACGCCGGGGCGGCGCGGGCCCTGCGCGAGGCGGGCACGAGCCTCCTGCCCGTGGGCATCGTCGACGTCTCGGGCGATTTCAACGCCGGAGACGCGGTCGAGGTCGCCCACGCTGGGGAGCTCGTCGGGAAAGGAATCTGCAACTACTCGGCGGCCGAGCTGCGCAAGGTCCAGGGCCTGAAATCGACCGCCGTGCGGGAGCTTGTGCCCCGCGCGGGCGAGGAGGCCGTCCACCGCGACTATTTCGTCCTGGGCTGACTGGCTAATCGCCTTCGGCGATCAGCTCCCGAGAACGGCTGCGCCGTTCTCGGGACCTCGATTACTCTTGTCTCATGGCCACCATCGCGCTCTCCGTCCGCGACACGTGTCTCGCCGCCAAGCAGGCGGCGCGGGTCCTCGCCGCCACCTCTGCGGCGGTCAAGAACGCCGCGCTCGAAGCGATCGCGGCGGCGCTGCTCGAGCACAGCTCCGAGATCCTCGAGGCCAACGCGCGCGATCTGGAGGCGGGCGAGCAGAACGGGCTCTCCAGCGCCCTCATCGACCGTCTGCGCCTGACTGGAGGCCGACTGGCCGACATGGCCGCAGGCGTGCGGACGATCGCCGCGCTGCCCGACCCGGTCGGCGAGGTCATCGACGGCCACCGGCTGGCCAACGGCCTCGACGTCCGCAAGGTGCGCGTTCCGCTTGGCGTCGTCGCGGTCGTCTACGAGGCCCGGCCGAACGTGACCATCGACGCCGCCGCGCTCTGCCTGAAGTCCGGCAACGCCATCGTCCTGCGCGGCTCGAGCATGGCCGCACACTCCAATGCCGTGCTGGCGGGGATCGCGGCACAGGCCGCGTCCGCCGCCGGCCTCCCCGGCGCAGCGATCTCCCTCGTGGCCGGCGGTGGCCGGGAGGAGCTGGCCGAGCTGGCCACGCAGAGCGACCTCGTCGATCTCATCGTGCCGCGCGGTGGAGAGGGGCTGAAGGCCGCGCTCAAAGGCGTGGCGACCGTCCCCGTGATGTATGCCGCCTCGGGCAACTGCCACGTCTACGTGGACGCGAGCGCTGACCTCGAGACCGCCCGGGCGATCGTCGTCAATGCCAAGACGCAGCGGCCGGGTGTCTGCAACGCCGCCGAGACGCTCCTCGTCCACGAGCAGACGGCGGCCGAGTTCCTGCCCCCGGTGCTGCGCGACCTCCGCGCGGCTGGAGTCACGCTCCACGGTGACGAGCGGGCGCGGGCCGCCGCCCCGGGGATCGAGATGGACGCGGCTTCCGAGGCCGATTGGGACACCGAGTACCTCGCGCTCGAGTTGGCCGTCGGCGTGGTCGACTCCACCGAGGAGGCGATCGCGCACATCAACGCCCACGGCTCCGGGCACTCGGAGGCCATTCTCACCGACGACTACACCTCAGCCACCGCCTTCCAGCTCGGCGTCGATGCCGCCGTGGTCTACATCAACGCCTCGACGCGCTTCACCGACGGCGGGGAGTTCGGCATGGGAGCCGAGATCGGCAACTCGACCCAGAAGCTCCATGCCCGGGGGCCGATCGGGGTGCGCGAGCTGTGCACATTCAAGTACCTGGTCCAGGGCACGGGCCAGGTCCGCCCGTGAGCTGACCCGTTCGGCTGTGCGCATCGGAGTCTTCGGCGGGACCTTCAATCCGCCACACGTCGGTCACCTCATCTGTGCGCAGGAGGCGTACGTTCAGCTCGGCCTCGAGCTCGTGCTCCTCATGCCCGCGTACATCCCGCCGCACAAGCCGGTGCCCGAGGACCCGGGCCCCGAGCATCGCCTCGCGCTGTGCCGCGCGGCCATCGCCGGAGATGAGGATCGCCTGCGCGCGTCGGAGCTCGAGATGAGCCGGGAGGGCACGTCCTTCACAGTCGATACGCTTCAGGAGCTGAAATCGAGCACGCCAGACAGCGAACTGTTTCTCATCCTCGGTGGCGATGTGGCCGCGGGGCTGCCGCGCTGGCGTGATCCCGACCGTGTCCTGTCCCTGGCCACGCCGGCTCTGGCAGCGCGGCGTGGAACCCCGCCGGCGGCCGTTTCCGCGGCTCTGGCGTCGATCCCTGGAGGTGAACGCGCATGTTTCTTCAAGATGCCGACGGTGGCGGTCTCCTCGACGATGATCCGTCGCCGGGTCGCGAGCGGACTGCCGATCAGGTATCTCGTTCCGGACGAAGTGGGGGAGTACATCGACCGCTTCGGGCTCTATCGGGAGGCACCCGCGGGATGACCCCGGAAGAGCTGACCGCCGCCATCGTCTTGCAGGCGGCCGATCGCAAGGCGCAGGACATCGTCCAGCTCGACCTGCGGGGCATCATCGGCTACACCGACTACTTCGTCATCTGCACGGGCCGCAGCGATCGGCAATGCAAGGCGATCCACGACGCCATCCACAAGGGGCTCAAGGACGAGCACGGCGTGCTGCCGCGCCGGGTCGAGGGACTGACCCAGGCCCACTGGATCCTCATGGACTACCTCGACGTGGTCGTCCACGTGTTCACGCCGGACACGCGCGAGTACTACCGCCTCGAGCAGCTGTGGGGCGAGGCTCCGGCGCAGGCCCTCAGCGCAAGCCTCCCTTAGCGAGCGACGAGAGCGCCGGCGGGCGACTACAGCGTCGCCAGGAGCTTCGGCGCAACCTCCTTCTTGCGGCTCATCACGCCCGGCAGGGCGATCTCGCCGTTGCTCGGGTCGACTCCGAACGCCCGGGCGGCGCCAACCGTGTCGCCCGCCATGAGCAGCGAGCTGCCCTTGCTCAGCACGTCGGTCACCATGAGCGCGTAGAGGTGTAGGCCCTTGCTCTCGCGTGCCGTGCGGAGCGCCTCGAGCAGCTCGTCGCGGCGGTCGAGTAGGGCATCGCCGACGACCTCCACCTGGGCGATGCAGATCGTCTGACCGCCGCGCACCTGATAGTGCTTGGCGTCGCGGCTGACGATCTCCTCCGCGCTCACCTCCGAGACGTCGGAGGTCGCCTCGAACATCTCCCGGCCGAGCGCGGCGCCGTCAACCGCAAGCACGCGCTCGAGGTACTCGACCACGGCGCGGTCACGCTCGGTCGTGGTCGCCGAGTTGAGGATGACCGTGTCCGAGAGGACGGCTCCGAGGAGCAGCATCGCGGTTGGACGGCTCGGCTCGAGCCCGTTCTGCCGAAAGCGCTCGACGACGAGCGTCGCCGTCGAGCCGACGGGATCGAAGGTGGCCGTGACGGGCACGCGAGTCTCGATCGAGCCGATGTGGTGGTGATCGAGGATCTCGAGGATCTCCGCGTTCTCGACGCCGGGCACGCTCTGGCCCTGCTCGGCGTGGTCGACGAGGATGACCCGACGGCGCGGGGGCGCCACGAGGTTGGAGCGGGTGAGGAGCCCGATCGGGCGCCCCTCGCCGTCGATGACGACCGCCGCGCCATAGTGGCTTTCCTTGATCTGCTCGGATACGTCGGCCACGAGGTAGGCGGGCGAGACGGTCAGCGGGTCCTTCTCCATGAGGGCACGGCAGGGGGCGGCCAGGGTGATCATGCGCCCGGAGACGTAGGTGTCGAGCGGGGAGACGACGATGGCGGCCTCGCGCTCGCGGGCCAGCGCGACGATGTCCGGCTCCGGGGTGGCATCGTTGGAGAGGACGAGGAGGGCGGCGCCGAGCTCGAGGGCGAGCCGTTGCGCGTCCCTCCGGTTGCCGACCACCACGACATCGCCGTCCTTGATGCCGCTCGGGGAGGCCACGTCCATCGACTGGACCCACACGCGGCCGGCCAGGAGCGCGTCGGCGCCGAGGACGAGCTCGCCCTGGAGGACCTCGACGATCGCGCTCACCTGGGTGGGCGTCTCCTGGAGAGTCGAGGTCCTGCGCGACTCGCGGATGTAGCGGCGAGCGAGCGCACGCTCAGTGACGATGCCGCGCAGAGCGCCATCGCCGTCGACGACCGGTACGAGCTCGAGCTCGGCCCGGCCCATGGCCAGCCCGGCGTCGCGGATCGGCTCGTCCTCCCGCGTGATGGGAAATTTGGTCTGCATCACGTCGGTGGCGCGCAGCATCACGTGGGGGAGCAGCTCGGGCTCGGAGGCGCTGCTGCGCTCGAGCACCCATCGCGTCTGGGGATTACATTCGCCGAGCCGCACCCCCACGTAGGTGTTGTGCGGGTCGACGCGGCCCTTGAGCTCGGCGTAGCCGATCGCCGAGGCGATCGAGTCGGTGTCGGGGTTGCGGTGTCCGGTGACGTAGATCGGGGGCACGAGGGGATTATCCCCGCTGGATTGCCGCGCCCGGCCGCGATACGGTGCCGTCTGGAATGGGGGCTGGCGGGCCCGGCCGCCCCGTGACCCGTGACCCGTGAACGAGAGGAGAGGGACGATGCCCTCTGCGCCACAGATCCTGCCGACCCAGATCACCCAGGGCACCGCCCCCGGGCTCAGCTATCGACTCGAGGGCGAGCTGGTCCCCGTCCTGCACATGGCCCTGGACGGTCAGGTGCCGGTGTACTTCGAGCACCACGTTCTCCTGTGGAAGTACCCGCAGCTCCAGATCGGTCTGCATCCGCTCAAGAAGGGGCTGAAGCGCCGCGTGTTCGGAGGGATGCCCCTGCTGCTCCTCGAGGCGCAGTCGCCCGGGGAACTCGCGTTCAGCCGGGACGCGCCCGGGCATATCGCTGCCCTGCATCTGCCCCCGGGTGAGGGCATCGTCGTGCGCGAGCACCAGTTCCTGGCCGCCACCGGCAACGTCGAGTACGACTACACGCGGATCAAGGGCTTCGCCAACATGCTCTACGGCGGCGGCTTCTTCGTCGACCAGTTCTTCGCCGGCAATCACGAGGGCGTCGTATGGGTGCACGGCTACGGCAACGTGTTCGAGAAGCAGCTCGACCCCGGGGAGACCATCGACATCGAGCCCGGCGGGTGGGTCTATCGCGATCACTCGGTTTCGATGACCCAGGAGGTCTACGGCTTCAAGACCGGCTTCCTCTCGGGCGCCGGCAATCTCGTGTTCAACCGCTTCACCGGTCCGGGACGAGTGGGCCTGCAGAGCGCCTACTTCCATCCGCCGGTGCAGGAGGGGGCAGGCGGGGTCTCCCAGCGCGACTCCGGGGGCGGCCTGCTCGGCGGCATCGTCGGCGGCCTACTCGACAACTAGGAGGCGATGATGGCGTTTCGCCCGGGGCATCTCGCGACGAATCCGCTCCCTCCGGGGATCGTCGGCGCGCTCGGCTTGGCCGGCTACCAGCTGCTCGCCGACGTGGGCGGCGTGGGCGCCGGGCGGCTCGGGCCCCAGGCCTTCCTGCTCGTCGCACCGGAGCCCGACCCGAACATCGCGGACGCGGGGACGCAGATCTCCCTGCATCAGTCGCGACTGCGCGACGAGGCCGAGGCGTACGCGTTCATCCAGCTCGCCGCACAGCTCGGATATCTCCGGCTCTCCGGCTACCGGATGGCCGCCGAGCGCGCGGGGCTGCGGAGCAGGGTCAGCGTCGTCAACCCGGCGACCGGCGCCATCGTCATGGCCATCCCGGACAAGCATCCGGGCCGGCTCCTCGGGGGTGGGGCGTCGGTGGGCCGGCTGCTGGCTGCGACGCGCCAGCTGCCGCCGGCCGGGCCTCCACCCGATCTCGATAGCCCGGAGCTGCTGCGTCAGGCGCTCCTCGCCCTCGCCCTCGGGGACGACTCGCTCGATGGCGCGCAGGCAGCCGAGGTGGCCGATCGCGCGCTCGAGCTCGTGCGCGGGGACCGGACCCTCGACCCCCCGGCCGCGCTCGAGGCGGCCAAGCGCCAGCCCTGAGCCGCGCTTCAGACGGGAGCGGCGTCGGCAGGGGTGACGGTAGGCTCGTCGGTGGCCTCGAGGCCGACGAGGGCGGCCACGCCGTTGGCAGCGTCGACGATCTCGTCGAGCTCGCCGAGGAGGGGGAGCGCGTCCGGGTCCTGGCCGACGCGGCGCGCGAAGATCGCGTAATCCGACCGGAGGTCGGGGATGCGCGTTGACGTCGCCGCGCTTCGGCCGGCCTCGATGCGGTGCTCGACCGTGCGCAGAAGGGCGTCGAGATCGTTCGCCAGGCGCGTGAGGTCGGGGAAGGGCCGGGGGTGGGCGGCCTCCTGGACATCGAGGCGCAGGACGTGGACCGCCTGGACGAACCGCCGGGTGGCGGCGAGGACGGCCTCGCTCCAGCCCGCGTCGATGCGCCGGGTCGCAGGCTCGGCGAGGGAGCGGGCCACGGCCGACTCGGCGGTCGTGCGGGCGAGGCGGGCACGCCGGGCGTAGGGGCGAACGTCCGGATCCTGGGCGCGCCGGCCGGCGATGATCGCGGCGAGGACCTGGCCGAGATAGATGCGTTGCGCGGCGAGGGCCTCGGCCAGGGAGCGCTGCGCAGGCAGGCGCGACCAGGTCGGCCAGAGCGCGAACACGATGAGGCCGACGGCGCCGCCGACGAGCGTGTCGAGGAGACGGGCGCCGGCCGTGGACAGCGTGTCGGGACTGATCGCGTTGAGGAGGAAGACGGTGAGGGCGGTGATGAAAGCGAAGCCGACGGCGAAGCTGGCCGGGAACACGGCGTAGCCGGACCACGCGAGGAAGAAGACGATCGCCACGGTGACACTGCCGATCGGGTGCAGAGTGGCGGCGATCGCCCCCGCGATGGCGACGCCGAGGAACGTCCCCAGGGCGCGCTCGGTCCCGCGGGTCCAGGTGGCGCCGAACTCGGGGCGGAGCACCGTGGCCGCGGCCACGACCATCCAGTAGCCGCGGTGGAGGGGGAGCGTGCGCGCGAGCAGCTCGGCCGCCGGCACGACGACGGCGAGGCGGAGCGCGTGACGCCCGGCGGGCGAGTCGAGCGAGGTGTTGTCGCGGAGGGTCGACAGATCCGCGCGGAAGCGCGCCATGGGGCGGGAGGTGCGGCGCTGGGGGCGGCGGCTGCGCAGCCCTCGCGCCTCGCCCGCGGACGGGGCCAGCGAGCCGATGGCGCGAAGCTGACCGGCGAGCGCGGCCAGACGACGGCGTAGCTGGACTGCCGCGGAGCCGGGGGCGGCGGTGATGTCGTCGGGCGAGCCGGCCGCCGGGTGGGCGCTGAACTCGGCCACGACCTCGGCGAGCGGTTGAGCGGCACGCTTGTCTCCGGCGATCGCGGCCGCGGAGAGCGCGAGCGCCCGCTGGGTGAGGGCGAGGAGATGCTCGGCCGCGGCGCGCAGGGCCGCCCCGCCCTCGTCGGCGGAGCTGGGGCGGAACTCGTCGCGCGTGAGCAGCGCGTGGATGGCGCTGAGCTGGACGCGCATCCGCTGGCCTTCGTTGACGAGGCTGCGCAGCGTCATGAGCGCTGGATCGCCGAACAGCGCGCCGGCCGACAGCGCATCCTGGGCCTCGTCGAGCGCCGTGGCCACTGGCAGCGTCGACGTGGTCGCCGAGGCCGTGGCCAGGTTGGCCAGCGCCCGGTACCCGGCCGCGGTCGCCGCCCGCTGCCCCCGCAGCGGCGGTGGCCAGCGGACGAGGGTGAGGAAGAGAACCTGCGCCCAGCCGCCGACGAGCACGTAGGCGGCCAGCCCGAGCGACGCGGCCGCGGGTTCGCTGAAGCGGCCGAACACGACCACGGCGATGATCGCCTGGGTGCCGAGCACCGCGCCACGCTGGCCCAGGCTGACGAGCAGTCCGCCGAGGAGCGACCACAGGCAGAGCACGATGAGATGGAGCCAGGTGTTCGATCCGGTGACGCAGCCCAGGAACGTCGAGGTCGCCATGAGCGCCGCGTCCACGGCCATGAGGGCCAGCGGCGGCCGCCCGCCCGTGGTCCGCCACGCGATCCCCACGAGCATCGCGCCCGCGCCCATGGTGACCGCGGCCGGCTTGTCGCCCGCGAGCAGTCCGCCGCCGAGCAGCGCCACGACGGGCACCGCGGCGAGCAGGCCAGCCGCTATTGAGACTGCCCGACGATCGAACTTGGCTGCTGCCCGGACCGCGGTGGTCAGCGCCGCGGACTCGGGCGCGGACTGGGGTGCGGAATCGGGCGAGGACTCGGCGCCAGACTTAGGCGCCTGGCCGTCCCGCGAGGTGACGGTGTCCCGCGGCATCAGCCGCACAGTACCCCGCGCCTCCGGGTGCGCGACGTTCGCGAGTGCAGACCCAGCCGCCGCCTCCCGAGCTGCTTATGCCGGTGAGAGACGGAGCAGTGGCTTGCCGCGCCTCGTGACGATCACCTCCTCGCCCGTGCTGACGCGTTCGATCCACTCGCCGAACCGATCGCGAAACGGATTGCACCCGACAAAGGTCGGTGTGCAATCCGTCGCAGTGGAGCTAGCCGGGCTCGAACCGGCGACCTCTTGCGTGCCACGCAAGCGCTCTCCCAGCTGAGCTATAGCCCCGTCGAACTCGAAGGTAGCAGCAAGGTTAATACATGCGCGCTGCCCGTTGCGAGGGGCACACAGGCGGAGCCGAATCTCATGTTTACCGGCACCTAACGACGCCGGCCAGCAAATACGCGCGATCCAGCTCCGCGCTTCTGTCTCGAAGGAGAGGTCGCAGCGACCGTGCTCCGCGACGGGGCGCCATACAGGCACTCCCAGCCTCGTCGCAGCGAGCACGATCGCCTGCTCGGCCACGGCACCTTTCATGTTCGAGTCGAGCACGAACACATGTTCGCACAGACATCGGACGGATCGTCTTCACGCCCTGGGGGGGGGACTACCCGGGTGGAATGAACTCGGGCACGTCGAGCTCGTCACGGTCGGCGTGGCCGCCACGCTCGGCTCCGGCGGTCGCGCGCGAGCCGGTCCGGTCCCCCTCGGCTCCGCCACGCGAGCGCAGCCCGAGCGCCCGCTCGTCGTGGTCGATCGCGGCCATCATCCGCCGGTGGACGGTCTGCACGTCGCTGAGCAGCCGCTCGGCGTTGGCGCGGAGCGACTCGCCCATCTCGCGCAGGTTCGAGACGAGCTCGAGCCCCTCGCTGCGGGCATCGCTGGCCGTACGCCGGGCCTCGGACATGAGGTGGCGCGCGCGCTCCTCGGCGTCCCGGCGGGCGGTGCCCGCCTCGGCGCGGGCTTCGTCGAGGAGCGTGCGCGCGGACGCTTGGGCCGCGGCGATGATCTCGCCCGCCTCGGTCCGCGCCGCGGTCCGTTCCTGCTCGGCCTGCCCCCGCAGGGTCTCGGCGCTCTCCTGGGCCCGGGTGAGGATCTCGTGGGCCTGGGCGCTCGCCTCGCTGCGCAGTCGCTCGGCCTGCGCCGACGCGGCCGCGGTCGTCGCCTGTGCCTGCTCGTGCGCCGCCCCAAGAGTCTCCGCCGCCTCGCGCTCGCCGGCCTCGACGCGGTTGCGGGCGGCGCGGTCGCCCTCGGCGATCCGCGCGCGGACGCGCTCCTCGGCCTCTGCCTCGATCCGCTCGGCCGTCTGTTCGGCGGCGGCCACGATCGACGCCACGCGCTCGGCGGCGGCCGCGGCGGAGCTCGTCCCCGAGCGGCGCGCCGGTGGCCGCCCACTGGCCCGCTCGTCCCCGCCCGCCGCCGGCCGCCGGCCTCCTCCCGGCGACGGCCGCTCGCCTCCTCCCGCCGAGGGCCGCTCGTCCCCTCCCGCCGCCGGCCTCTCGCCTCCTCCCGCCGCCGGCCGCTCGCCGCTCTCGTGCTCCCTCGGGTCGCTCACGGCAGCGATGCTAAGACCCGGCGGGGCACGCCGCTGCATGCGGCGCTCCACCCGCCGCCCGGGCGCCAACCTCCACAACGCAAGTAATCTGGGACTTCTGATGCCTGACCGACGTTACGACCCGGCCGCGATCGAGCCCAAATGGCAGAGGGTGTGGGCCGACGAGCGCACCTGGGAGGTGGCCAACGACCCCGACTCGGCGCACGGCCAGGAGGTCTCCTACGTGCTCGAGATGCTCCCCTATCCCAGTGGGGAGCCGCACATCGGCCATCTGAAGAACTACTCCCTGGGCGACGCGATCGCCCACTTCCACCGGCGCATCGGTCGTCACGTGCTCCACCCGATGGGATACGACGCCTTCGGCCTGCCGGCCGAGAACCACGCCATCCGCACGGGCGTCCACCCGCGGCGATCGACGGACGAGTCGATCGCGGCCTTCCAGAAGGCCTTCCGGTCATGGGGCATCTCCATCGACTGGTCGCGCGAGTTCGCCACCCATCAGCCCCAGTACTACCGCTGGACCCAGTGGATCTTCCTCAAGCTCTTCCAGCGCGGCCTCGCCTACCGCAAGGAGGCGGCGGTCAAGTGGTGCCCCTTCGACCAGACGGTGCTCGCCAACGAGCAGGTCATCGACGGGCGGTGCGAGCGGTGCGGCCACGAGGTCGAGGCGCGCCAGCTCGAGCAGTGGTTCTTCCGCATCACGGACTACGCCGACCGGCTGCTCGACGATCTCGACGACATCGAGTGGCCCGAGCACGTCAAGGCCATGCAGCGCAACTGGATCGGGCGCAGCGAGGGGGCGGAGGTCGTATTTCGCTGCGACGAGCTGGGCATTGACTACCCGGTGTTCACCACCCGTCCCGACACGCTGTTCGGCGCAACGTTCTTCGTCATGGCGCCTGAGCATCCCGACGTCTTCCGCCTCGTCGCCGGAACCCCCGCCGAGCAGGAGGTCCACCACTACGTCAATCGGGCCCTCACTGAGTCGGCGGAGCTCCGTGGTGCGGCCGAGAAGCCCAAGACGGGCGTGGAGCTCGGACGTACGGTGACCAATCCGGTGACGGGCGAGCAGATGCCGATGTTCGTGGCCGACTACGTCCTCATGGAGTACGGCACGGGCGCGGTGATGGGCGTGCCCGCGCACGATCAACGCGACTACGAGTTCGCCCAGGCCTTCGACCTGCCCATCCGCCGGGTCGTCGCACCCGAGGAAGGAGAGGTCCCCGAGGGCCAGGCCTTCGTCGCCCACACGGCGGAGGAGCGGCTGGTCAACTCGGGCGAGTTCACGGGCATGACCGCGGTCGAGGGCCAGCAGGCGATCGTCGACTGGCTCGACCGCGAGGGCCGCGGCCACGCCTCGGTGAGCTTCCGCCTGCGCGACTGGCTGCTCTCGCGGCAGCGCTACTGGGGCTGCCCGATCCCCATCCTCTACTGCGAGAAGTGCGGCATGGTCCCCGTGCCCGAGGACCAGCTCCCGGTCGAGCTGCCCGAGGTCGAGGACTACCAGCCGAAGGGCCGCTCGCCGCTCGCCGCGGCCGAGGGCTGGGTCCGCACGCGCTGCCCGAACTGCCGGGGCGAGGCGCGGCGCGAGACGGACACGATGGACACCTTCGTCGACTCGAGCTGGTATTTCCTGCGCTACTGCGACGCCCGCAACGACACGGCCGCATGGGATCGCCAGATCGTCGATCACTGGATGCCCGTCGACCAGTACATCGGCGGGGTCGAGCACGCGATCCTCCATCTCATGTACGCCCGCTTCTTCATCAAGGCGCTGGCGGACATGCACCTGCTCGACTTCCAGGAGCCCTTCCAGGCCCTGTTCACCCAGGGCATGATCCTCGGGCCCGACGGCCAGAAGATGTCGAAGTCCCGCGGCAACGTCATCAGCCCAACGCCGATGGTCGATCGCTACGGGGCCGACGCCGCCCGCTGCTACATCCTCTTCATCGGGCCGCCGGATCAGGATGCCGCCTGGTCCGAGAGCTCCCTCGAGGGCGTCCACAAGTTCCTCGCCCGGCTCTGGCGCCTGGGCGACGACCTCGGCTCAGCCGATGACCCGCCTGGCGCCGAGCAGCCGGCGGGGGCGACCGGCGACGCGCTGACGATCGTCCGCAAAGCCCACTGGGCGATCGAGAAGGTGACCGGTGACATGGGCGGCCGTTTCGCCTTCAACACGGCGATCGCGGCGATCATGGAGCTCGTCAACGAGATCTACCGCCACCCCCGGGCGGACATCGAGGCCCGCCGCTTCGCCACCGCGACCGCGGCCTCGCTGCTCTTCCCGTTCGCGCCCCACCTGGGTGCCGAGGTCTATGAGCTCCTGACCGGCCGTCGCGCCTGGGAGGAGTCGTGGCCGGACGCGGACCCGGCGATGCTCCAGGCCGACACCTTCGTGCTCGTCTGCATGGTCAACGGCAAGGTTCGCGACCGCGTGATTGCCGCGACCGGATCACCCGGGGAGGAGCTCGAGCGGCTGTGCATGGACGCGCGCGGCGTGCAGGCTCATCTCGACGGCCATGAGGTGCACAAGGTCGTGGTCGTCCCCGACAAGCTGGTCAACATCGTCACCCGTTAGCCCACGGGCTCGGGCGCGCGGCCCGTCGGGGCCCGAGGAGCGGTCGGCCCCGGCGCCTAGACTGGGACTCCGTGCCGCAGTTCAAACCCGCGTACCTCATCCACGGCGACGATCACGGCCGCCTCGCCGAGCGCCGGGCGCGCCTGCGCGCGCTGGCTGAGAGCGAGAGCGGGGCTCAGGGTGTCGAGCTCTTCGAAGGCGAGGGCGCCACCCCCGAGGCGGTGGCCGCGGCGCTCAACGCGATGACCTTCGCCATCGGGCGCAGGTTCATCATCGTCGACGGGACGGAGCGGTGGAAGGAGAAGGAGCTCGAGCCGCTCGTCGAGGCGCTGGCGCACATCGCCCCCGACACGACGGTCTCGTTCTTCGCCCGCGAGGACGGACGGATCAAGGCCCCGGAAGGACTTCACAAGACGGTGAAGAAGGTCGGTGGCGACGTGTCGGCCGAACAAAGCGTCAAGCCGTGGGAGCTCCCGAAATGGGTGATGGCGCGGGCCGCCGAGCTCGGGGTGACGCTCGATTCCGCCGCCGCGCACGCCCTCATCGCCCACGTCGGGGAGCGCCAGCAGCGCCTACTGCGCGAGCTCGAGAAGCTGGCCCTGGGACATGAGCCGGGCAGGACGATCGACGCGGATGCGATCGAGGCGCTGACGGCGCCGTCGGCCGAGCGGCGGGCCTGGTCGCTGGCCGACGCGCTCGTGGCCGGAGACGGCGAGGCGGCCACGCGTATCTACCTCACACTGCGCACTCAGGGAGAGCGCGTGTCCGGACTCCTCTACTGGATGGCCCAGCGCGTCCGCGCCGCCCACGACGTGGCCCAGGCGCTCGACGCGGGAGAGCCGCCGGCGCAGATCAGGCGCGGGCTGCGTATGCCCTCGCGGGCGGCCGACCGACTGATTGCCGACGCCCGCCGGACGGGGGTGGACCGCCTGCGCGCGGCGCTCGAGCAGATCGCCGATCTCGAGCTGGCCTCGCGCGGCGGGACCTCGGGCGGGCAGAGCGAGGACACATCGGCTATCCGGGCGATCCAGCTCATCGCGGGCTGAACCCTCGGGCGTCGTCTCGGCCTTCCCCCCGTCCGGCCGACTCAGACGATGCGCACGACGATCGCGAAGGCGATCAGCGCGATGACGAGCACGAGCACGACCAGCGCCCGACGGGCCCAGCCGACATCGCGCTGCAGGGCAGGCGGCGTCTCGCCGGGATCCCGGGCGGGGATGGGCGTGGCGGCGAGGCGCTCGAGCGGCGGCATCGGGGCCGCCGGAGGGGAAGGAGGCTGAACGTCGGCCGCGAGGCCCGCGCGGACGGCCTGCAGGTCGGCCAGAGCTGTGTCGCGTTCGCCGAGGAGCGCCTTGCGGTCGCGGGCGGCGCGGCGGCGGTCGGCCAGGGCCTCGTCGCGACCGGCGATCGCCGCGTCACGCTCGGCGATGGCGCGGTCGCGCGCCGCGATCGCGGCGGCCCGTTCGGCCACTGCCGCGGCCCGTTCGGCCACCGCCATGTCGCGCTCAGCCACGATCGCGTCCCGCGCCGCCGCGATCGCGTCCCGCTCGGCACGAGCGGCATCGCGCTCCTCCACCGCGGCGTCGCGCTCGCTCCGCGCCGCATCGCGCTCCGCCGCCGCACGCCGCCCGGCGGGCGGCCGTCCGGGCTTCTTCGGGGCTGGGAGCGAACGCCCGGCTTGACGCGACCCGCTCGAGCCGTCAGGCGCGGGCAGCTTGATCGCGACGTCATTGCCGACGGCCAGCTCAACCTCGGCCAGCTCGACGGCCTCGGCGTCCTCCACCGGGAAGGCTGCCTGCCAGAGCTCCCCGTCCTCGGCCGCCCACGGCTTGTGCTCGAGCTCGGCCAGGACGCGATGGCTCGGCGCGATCGTCAGGGCGGGGCGCATGAACCGGCGGCCGCGCACGCCAAACCAGCGGCCATCGAGCTCGAGGCGCTCGTCGGCGAAGGCGAAGCGCTCGACTTCGAAGCTCACTGCCCCGGCCACAATGGTTCTCGGCTCGAGAGCCTCAGCCATCCGCGCGACGCTAGCAGAGCGTCCGCGCCCGGCCTGCAGGTTCGCGACCGCTATTCGGCTTCGCTGGCGCGCCGCACGCGGGCGGCCCGGGACTTCTTCCGAGCGCCGGTGTTGCGGTGCAGGGCGCCGCGCTTGACGGCCTTGTCGATCGTCTGCACGAGGACGCGGTGCTCGCTGTCGGCGACCGTGTCATCGCCGTCGGCGACCGCGCGCTCGAGGCGACGGAAGTAGGTCTTGATGCGCGAGGTGTAGCGGCGGTTCTCCAGCCGCTCGCGCGCCGCGCGCTCAATCCGCTTCTTCTGTGAGTGGATGTTCGCCATGGCAGAGAAAAGCCGCGGCGGGTCTGCCGCGGTGCGCCCGTACTATAGCGCCCCCGTGACGGAGCAGATCACCGCCGCCCACGATGCCACCGGCACGGCGTCGTCGCCGCCACCCCGCCGCCGTCTCGGGGTCAGCACCGCGATCTTCGCCATCGCCACCGGCATCTCGCGCATCGCCGGCCTCGGCCGCGAGATCGTCGCCGCGAGCTACTTCGGGACAAGCCCGGCGGCCTCCGCCTTCACGATCGCCTCGCAGATCCCCAACCTCATGTCGAACCTCTTCGCACAGGCCGCCCTCTCGGCCGCCTTCGTGCCGGTGTTCACCGACCTCCTCCAGCAGGGACGGCGACGCGAGGCATTCCGGCTCGCCTCGACGCTCTTCTGGATCATCCTCCTCGCCCTCGGCGCCCTGACCGCCGTCGGGATCGTCCTGGCGAGCGTGATCATGCCGGTCTTCACCGGCACGACGTTCAGCGGAGCGGACAACGCGCTGACGGCTGGGCTCGCCCAGGTGCTGTTCCCGGTCGTCCTCCTCCTCGGGCTGACTGGCCTGCTCGTCGGGATCCTCCAGTCCTATGACGAGTTCTCCATCCCGGCGATCGCGCCCGCGGTCTGGAACATCGTCATCCTCGCGCTGCTCATCGGACTGCGCTCGCAGTTCCACCAGCGGATCTATGCCTATGCCGTGGCCTGGCTCGTGGCCACAGCGGTGCAGATGGTCATGGTCGCCTCGGCCCTGCGACGGATCGACTTTCGCCTGAGCTTCCACCTCGACTGGCACGACCCGCGCGTGCGCCAGGTGTTCGTGCTCATGCTGCCGGTGACGATCGGGCTGGGCATCGTCAACCTGGACCAGTTGCTGAACTCGGTCTTCGGCAGCCTCGTCTCGAATGCCGCCCCGCGCGCCATCGACCAGGCCTTCCGGATCTACATGCTTCCCCAGGGCGTGTTCAGCGTGGCGGTCGCGACCGTGCTCTTCCCGACGCTCAGCCGGCAGGCCGCGCGGCGGGCCCCGCGCGAGATGCGGGCGGCCATCGGCATCGGGATGCGCCAGATCAACCTCATGCTCATCCCGGCGGCGGCGCTGCTGATCGTCCTGGCCACGCCGATTACCCGGCTCGTCTACCAGCGCGGGCACTTCACCCCCGGGTCGACCCATCTGGTGTCGGTCGCGCTTTTCTGGTTCGCCTTCAGCCTGCCCTTCGGCGGGCTGAACCTGCTGCTGACGCGGACCTTCTTCGCGCTGAAACGGCCGTGGATCCCCACCCGCTACGCGGCGATGAACATGGTCGTCGACATCATCCTCAGCGTCGCCCTCTACAAGCCGTTCGGGATCGCCGGGTTGGTCATCGGGACCGCGGTCGCGAATGCCGTGATGACCGCGCTCCTGTTCCGCCGGCTGACGATCGGCTTCAACGGCCGGCTCCAGGGCGCCCACACGCTCATGATCACGATCCGGGTCACCGCCGCATCGGTGATCATGGCGGCGGTGGCACGGGGGTTGTGGACGTTGCTCGACAGCCTGTTCGGACGTTCGACGATCGCCCAGATCATCTCCGTGGGGGTTTCGCTCGGCCTGGCCGGCCTGCTCTACGCCCGCCTCGTGCTCGTGATGCGCATTCCCGAGGCTCGGCAGGTCCAGGCGCTCGTGCTCGGAAGGCTCCGACGCGGGTAGGGTGTGGGTATGGATCTGGGCGGCCTCTACTCTCGCCACTTCTCCGATCCGAGTCGCGAGCGCGGGTTCCTCAGCGCCGTCGGCTTCACGACCACCTTCGCCGCAGCTCGCGGCATCACTCACGCCATCCGCGCCGGCGTCGGCCCCTTCCACAACCTCAGTGCCGGTGGAACCCACATCCACCACAGCACGTTCGGCATCTTCGGGCTCCTCGGCGTGGGCTACGTGTGGACCTACCGCCAGGGCATCGGTAACCCCGAGCAGCGCCGCGAGCTCTCGCGCCTGAGCGCGGCCCTCTACGGCGTCGCCTCGGCGCTGACCCTGGATGAGTTCGCGCTGTGGCTCGATCTGCACGACGACTACTGGGACAAGCAGGGGCGCAAGTCGATCGACGCCGTGGCCATCTTCGCCGGACTGCTGACCATTGGAGTGGCCGGACGGGGCGCCCTGCGGGAGCTCGGCCTCGTCCCGGAGTGGGTGGAAAAGACGCTCTAGGCGAGACCGCCAATACCCTTGGGTGCATGGCCGACCAGGCCCACATCCGCAACTTCTCGATCATCGCGCACATCGACCACGGCAAGTCGACGCTGGCCGATCGCATCCTCGAGCTCACGCACACGGTCGATCCGCGCCTCATGCGGGCGCAGCTGCTGGACTCGATGGAGCTCGAGCGCGAGCGCGGGATCACGATCAAAGCTCAGGCGGTCCGCGTGTTCTATGAGGCAAGTGACGGGCAGGCCTACCAGCTCCAGCTCATCGACACCCCAGGTCACGTCGACTTCACCTACGAGGTCTCGCGATCGCTCGCCGCCTGCGAGGGCGCGCTGCTCGTCGTCGACGCCTCCCAGGGCGTCGAGGCCCAGACCGTGGCAAACACCTACCTCGCCATCGAGTCGGGGCTCGAGCTCATCCCCTGCCTGAACAAGGTGGACCTGCCGGGCGCGGAGCCCGATCGGGTGGCCGAGGAGGTTGCCGACCTCATCGGCGAGCCGGCTGGTGAGGTGCGGCGGATCAGCGCCAAGACGGGGGAGGGGGTGACCGAGGTGCTCGACGAGCTCATTGCCCGCGTCCCGCCGCCGGCCGGCGATCCCGACGCCGCCCCCCGGGCGCTCATCTTCGACTCCGAGTTCGACCAGTACCGGGGCGTCATCGCCTACATCCGCGTGGTCGACGGCACGTTCACCAAGGGCGACGCCATCGTGGCCATGCAGGCCGGCACCCAGGCCGACATCGACGACATCGGCTTCTTCACCCCGCAGATGACCTCGGCCCCGGCGCTGCATGCCGGCGAGGTCGGGTTCCTCATCACCGGGATCAAGGACGTGACCAAGCTGCGCGTCGGCGACACGCTGACCACGAAAGGCAGCGCCGCCACCGAGCCCCTGCCCGGTTACCGCGAGGTCAAGCCGATGGTGTTCTGCGGCCTCTTCCCGATCGATTCCGACGCCTACCCCGACCTCCGCGATGCGCTCGAGAAGCTGTCGCTCAACGACGCGGCCCTCAGCTGGGAGCCCGAGACCTCCGACGCGCTCGGGTTCGGCTTTCGCTGCGGCTTCCTCGGACTGCTGCATATGGACATCGTGCGCGAGCGCCTGGAGCGCGAGTACGACCTCGAGCTCCTGGCCACGATGCCGAGCGTGGAGTACGAGGTGACGCTGACCGACGGCACGGTCCTGCCCGTCCACTCGCCCACCGACATGCCAGATCCAGCCCGCATCGCCTCGGTGCGCGAACCCTATATCCGGGCCTCGATCCTCACCCCGAAGGAATTCATCGGGCAGATCATGGAGCTCTGCCAGGACCGCCGCGGCGAGCACGACGGCATGCACTACCTCTCGGCTGAGCGGGTGCAGCTCACCTACGACCTGCCGCTGGCCGAGATCGTGCTCGACTTCTTCGACCAGCTGAAGTCGCGCACGCGGGGCTACGCGTCGCTCGACTACGACCTCATCGGGCTGCGCGAGTCGGACCTGGTCAAGCTCGACATCCTGCTCGCCGGAGACCCGATCGACGCCCTGTCGATGCTCGTGCACAAGTCCAAGGCCTACGAGGCCGGGCGTATGCTGGTCGAGAAGTTGCGCGAGAAGATCCCCCGGCAGCAGTACGACGTGCCGATCCAGGCGGCCATCGGCTCGCGCATCGTGGCCCGCGAGACGATCAAGGCCTACCGCAAGGACGTCACCGCCAAGTGCTACGGCGGCGACATCACCCGCAAGCGCAAGCTGCTCGAGCAGCAGAAGAAGGGCAAGCAGCGGATGAAGCAGGTCGGGCGCATCGAGGTGCCCCAGGAGGCGTTCCTGGCCGTCCTCGAGTTGGGCGAGTCTTCACGCTAGTCCGGGGGCGTGCATGCACGCCCCCGCCGGGCGGCGCATGCGCCGCCCGGGGAGGGGCCGCATGCGGCCCCTCCTCCCGATTACGGTGATAACGCGCGGGTCCGGCGCCCGAAGCCGGCCACGTCCTGATGTCACTCGGGCACGTAGTGCCTTGCCCCGGCGGGGTCGACCCACACGCGCATGATGCGTCCACTGCGTGGGTCGCGGAAGCGCTCGTCGGTGGCCTGCCAGTTGGCGCCGGGCCGGGCCGTCTCGGCGTGCCCGCGGCCCCAGCGCGCGCGTTCGGCCTCGGTGGCGAGCGGCGAGGGAAGGAGAGTGGGCAGGTCGGAGAGCGTTACCGCCGCGGCCTCGCGGGTGTCCGCCGCGGCGACCACGCCGACTCGGCGCTCGAGCTCGGTCAGCGAGAGTGAGCCCTCGGCGGCGTGGCGTTTGAGCTGCTCGTAGAACAGCTCTCGGTCGCCGTCGGTCAGCCGCACGCCTGGCTTCAGCCCGTGCGGTCGACCTTCACCGCGGTGCCGTAGGCCACGATCTCCGTGAACTGCTGGCCGATCTCGGAAGAGTCGAAGCGGACCGCGATCACAGCGTCGGCGCCCATGAGCTGCGCGTTTTCGACCATGCGGTCGATGGCGTGCCGGCGCGAGTCCTCGAGCAGCTGCGTGTACTCGGGGACCTCGCCGCGCCGCAACGCCCGGAACGACGACGTGACGCCTCCGACGATTCCCATGCTGCGCACGACGAGCCCGTACACGACGCCGATGTTCTCCCGGATCGTGACGCCCGGAATCTCAAGTCCCGTGGTCATCGGAAGGCCGCCGCTGCTCACGCGGCGCAAACTACCAGACGATGTTGGCTCGCTATGGCAGCGTTGACGCCGTCTGATGCGGCGGCGTCAACGCTCCGTTCACCTTTGCCCCCAACTGGCCCTCACGTGCCAGAGATAACACAACATGTGTGACGCCGTGTCATCCGTAGGAAACCACAAAAAGGACTGATATCGGCCCAGAACGTGTCAAATCTTACGACGGCTGGTCGGCGCGCCGTTTGAGCCGTGGCCTAGGGCAGCGAGCGGCGGTGCGCGTAGTAGACGCGGCGCCGGGGCCCGTACATGGGAATCCGGGCCCAGTGGGCGCGCCGGAAGAGCAGGGAGACGAGGAGGACCCAGAAGGCCCAGGCCACGACGAGCCCGATGAGGAGCAGGACGGCCGCGGCGATCACCGCTCCGACCAGGACGAAGGCGAGCACGGCGGCGACGGCCATCATCGGGAGCGGCAGGTGCCGGGCGCGGCGCTGCACGCCGGTGCGCGCTCCGGGGAGGTCGGCCACGAGCGGGTCGAGCTCCGCGTACGTGCGCGCGCGCAGAGCGCTCGCCAGTCTCTGCTCGAGCTCCTCGGCGAGGAGCCGGCCCTCGGCGGCGGCCTGGCGAAGCCTCTCGGCGACCTGATCTCGATCGAGATCGGACGCCCTCAGGGTGCTGCGCCTGGCCATGGGCTCAGGCTAGCGCGCGAGGGCGGCCCGGACAAGATCTGCGCCCCGCATCTCGCCGCCGGCACGTGGGGAGGCGAGCGCCCGCACGTGCGGGGGGCGAGACGGTCAAGAGTCTCTATGCCTTGACAGGCATATAGCGAGATGGTTATATACGCGGCGTGACGACCGCCTGGGCCGCCCTTTCCGACCCCCACCGCCGCACGCTGGTCGAGCTTCTGCGCGACCATCCACGGCCCGTGGGGGAGCTCGTGGCGCTCGTCGGCCTGTCCCAGCCAGGAACCTCGAAGCATCTGCGCGTGCTGCGGGAGGCCGGTCTCGTGAGCGTCCGGGCCGATGCCCAGCGGCGCGTCTACGAGCTCGACACCCGCCCGCTCGCCGAGCTCGACACCTGGCTCGCCCCGTACCGGCGCCTGTGGGAGGAGCGGCTGGACGCCCTCGGTGATCACCTCGATCGCAAGGCCGCCCGCTCCACCGGCGCCGCCCGCTCGACCCGCCGCCCCGCCACCAAGGAGTAGACCGTGTTCGCAACCTACGAGGACGCCCCCGACCGACCCACGCTGACCTTCGAGCGACGCTACCCCCACCCCGTGGAGGCGGTGTGGGAGGCCGTCACCGAGCCCGCGGAGCTGCTCGCGTGGTTCCCGACGGCGGTCGAGCTCGAGCTCAGAGTCGGCGGGCGCATGACCTTCACCTTCGAGCAGTACACGCTGCCGGACGGCGGGAACACGATGACGGGCGAGGTCGTCGAGCTCGACCCGCCGAGTCTCTTCGCCTTCTACTGGGGTGGCGACCGGCTCATCTTCGAGCTCGAGCCGCGGGACGGCGGTGCCGCCTGCCAACTGCGCTTCACCGTCGTGCTCGAGTCACCGGACAAGTCCGCCCGTGACGCCGCCGGATGGCACAGCTGCCTCGATCGGCTCGCCGCACAGCTCGACGGCACCGAGCCGGAGGAGGGCGCCTGGCGCGAGCGCTACGAGGAGTACAAGCGTCGCGGCCTGCCCGCCGACGCCCCGATCCCCGTGCTGCCGAGCTGATTTGTGAGAATCCAGGCCCATGGATCTCGGCCTGGATGATCGCGCCTGTGTCGTGACCGGAGCCTCGGGTGGGATCGGGCGCGAGATCGCTCTCGGTCTGGCCGGCGAGCGCGCGGCGGTGCTGCTCGTCGGGCGGCGGAAGGACGCGCTGCGCGCGGTGGCTGAGCGCTGCCGAGCGGAGGGCGGGCGGGCCGAGACGCTCACCCTCGATGTGACCGCCGCCGACGCGGGCGAGCGCGTCACGACGGCCTGCTGCGACGCGTTCGGCCACATCGACGTGCTCGTCAACAACGCCGGAGCAAGCAAGGTGCGCGCGCTCGAGGAGGTCACCGACGAGGAGTGGCAGGAGCAGTGGGACCTGCACGTCATGGCGCCGATGCGGCTCATGCGCGCGGCGGCTCCGCGCATGGCCGAGCGCGGGTGGGGCCGGATCGTCAACGTCTCATCCTCCTCGGGCAAGCGGCCCTCCTCGAATTTTGGGCCGGCCTACTCGGTCACCAAGGCGGCACAGCTGTCGCTCTCGCGCGCCTACGCCGACGTCTACGCGAGACGCGGCGTCCTCATCAACGCCGTCGCTCCCGGCCCCGTGGGCGGAGAGCTGTGGCTCGCGCCCGGTGGGCTGGCCGATCAGCAGGCGCAGGCGCGCGGCGTCACGCGCGACGAGGTCATCGAGGCCACGGGGTCCCGCACGGTGATCGGGCGGATGGCCACCGAAGCCGAGATCGCCTCGGTCATCGTCTTTCTCTGCTCCGAGCCCGCCGGCTATGTCGCCGGGGCCGCTTGGTCGGTGGACGGCGGAACGGTCCAGATCATCATCTGAGAGACTGCCGCCGTGGCCACGGGCGCGGATACGAAGGCGGTGGGCAAGGTCTATGCGCCCGTCGAATACGCGGTCGGGCGCGAGAAGATCCGCGAGTTCGCCTCGGCCGTGGGGGAGACCAACCCCTTGCATCTCGACGTGGCGGCGGCACGGGCCGCCGGCTACGCCGACGTTGTCGCTCCGCCCATGTTCGCCGTCGTCTTCGCGGGCCGGTCGCTCTGGCCGGCGCTGTTCGACCCTGAGCTCGGACTCAACTTCGCCATGATGGTCCACGGGGGCCAGGAGTTCGTGTGGGGACCGCTCGTCGTGGCCGGGGACGAGATCTCCACCGCAACGACCGTCAAGGACATCTCCGATCGCGGCGAGATGACCTTCTTCGTCTTCGAGTCGGTGTCGACGAACCAGCGCGGCGAGACCGT
Source organism: uncultured Solirubrobacterales bacterium (assembly GCA_963795525.1). Classification (GTDB taxonomy): domain Bacteria; phylum Actinomycetota; class Thermoleophilia; order Solirubrobacterales; family Solirubrobacteraceae; genus Palsa-465. Next base: position 254,374 of record CAWCIA010000002.1, on the reverse strand, counting down.
GTGCACCGGGACGTGGACCAACATCGTCAGGAACGCCGGATGAGTCTCAGCGCCGGACAGCAGATCGAGCTCAAGGTCACGCCCGACCCCTTCGTCACCGTGCGCTACGCCGGCGCCTCGGGCGACTTCAACCCGATCCACATCGACGAGGAGTTCGCCAAGTCGGTCGGGCTTCCGGGCCGCATCCTCCACGGTCTCTGGACGATGGCCCAGGTGGCGCGGGCGCACACGGAGGCGGCGGGCGGCCCCGAGCACCTCCGCCGGCTCTCGGTCCAATTCCGGGGGATGGGGCGGATGGGCGAGGAGGTCGTGGTCAGCGGGACGGTGACCGCCGTCCAGGATGGCGTGGCCACGGTCGCGTCCGAGGCCGTGCAGTCGGGCAAGCGGATCATCCGCAACGGCGCCGCCGAGCTTTCCATCTGACGGCGGGCTGGCGCCGGCCGAGCCCCCGGAGGGGCGGGCGACCCCGACCTACAATCGGGCTGTGCTCACCGATCGTCAGGAACTCGTGCTGCGCCGGGTCGTCCAGGAATACCTTGACTCCGGAGTGCCCGTGGGCTCGAAGATGCTTGCGGCCGAGGTCCAGTGGGGCCCCTCGACGATCCGCGGCGAGCTAGCCAACCTCGAGGAGCGCGGCCTTCTCGCCCACCCGCACACGTCCGCGGGCCGAATACCCACCGAGGCGGGCTACCGCTACTTCGTCGATCGGCTGCTCCCGCACGAGGACCCGGCCCCGCGCGTAGCGCTCTCGCTCGTTCGCCACGAGCTCGATGAGGCCATGCGCGTGACCACGGAGACGCTCTCCCAGGTCACCAACCTGCTCGCCATCGTCACCGCGCCCCCGATCGAGACCTCGACCGTCCGGCACATCGAGGTGCTCATGCTCCAGCCGCAGGTGCTCATGGTCGTGGTCATCACCTCGACGGGGGGGGTGACCAAGCGCCTGTTCACCTTCGCCCGCAGCGTGGATGCCGGCCTCGTCGACTGGGCCGGGAGCTACCTCAACGAGCGCCTCGTCGGCCTCGGCCTCGGAGCGCGGATGCTCCATCAGCGCCTTCACGACTCCTCGCTCTCCCAGACCGAGTCCGCCTTCCTCGACGCGCTCGCGCCGGTCTTCACCGATCTGGAGGAGGGCTCCCACGACACCCTCTACGTCGAGGGCACGGCGCGGCTGCTCCAGGGCGACCGTGTCGGCGAGATCACCGAGCTCAACGCGCTCATGGACATGCTGGAGCGTCGGGTCACGCTGCTCGGCGTGCTGCGCTCGGCTTTGTCCCAGCGCGACGTGCTCGTGCGCATCGGAGCGGAGAACGACGCGCCCGCCCTGCGCTCGCTCGCCCTCGTCGCCTCCAGCTACGGGCTGCCGCAGCGCCAGCTCGGCACGGTGTCGGTGATCGGGCCTTTGCGCATGGACTACGCTCGCGCGATCCGTTCGGTTCGGCAGGCGGCGGCGCAGCTGTCGGACTTCGTCAGTGAGATCTACGACGAGCGATGAGTGCTACTCGTGACTACTACGAGATCCTTGGGGTCTCCCGGGACGCTGACGACGCCGCGATCAAGAAGGCGTTCCGCCGCCTCGCGCGGGAGCTCCATCCCGACGTCAACAAGCACGATCCCGATGCCGAGGACAAGTTCAAGCAGGCGGCCGAAGCCTATGAGGTCCTTTCCGATCCCGACCGCCGGGCCACGTATGACCGCTACGGCCACGAGGGCCTGCGCAGCGGCGGCTACGCTCCGAACTTCGAGGGCTTCGGCTCGGTGGCCGACATCTTCGAGGCCTTCTTCGGAGGGGGCGGCTTCGGTGGCGCCTTCGGCGGCGGCGGCCGGGCCGGCGGAATGGTTCAGGGCGGGGACGTGGCCGTCTCCGCCGAGGTCGACCTCGCCGAGGCGGCCGCGGGCACGACGATCGAGGTCGCCTACGAGGCCGTGCTCAGCTGCGACCATTGCCGCGGCAACGGCGCCGAGCCGGGCACGCCGATCGAGACCTGTCCCCGCTGTCAGGGCGCGGGCCAGCTGCGCAGCGTCGTCCGCACGCCCTTCGGGCAGGTCATGCGGGCAACCGTGTGCGACACCTGCCAGGGAGACGGACGGGTCCCCAAGGAGCCCTGCCACGTCTGCCGTGGCCGCGGACGCAAGGTCGAGCGGCCCAACGTGAGCGTCGAGATCCCGGCGGGGATCTCCGACGGCCAGCGCATCCGCATCGCGGGTCGGGGTCACGCGGGCGAGCGAGGCGGTCCGGCGGGGGACCTCTACGTCCTCATCCGCGTACGCGAGGACCCGCGTTTCGTGCGCGACGGCGACGACCTCGTGACCGCGGTCGACGTGGCGGCGCCACGGGCCGCCCTCGGGACGACCGTCCAGGTCCCGACGCTCGACGGCGACGTCGAGTTGGAGATCCCGGCCGGCACGCAGCCGCACACGACGCTCACCATCCGCGGCGCCGGCATGCCCGCGCTGCGCGGGCGCCACCACGGCAACCTCCGCGTCGTGGTCAACGTGATCGTCCCGCGGCATCTGAGCCGCGAGCAGCGCGCTCTCCTCGAAGAGCTGGCCGAATCGATGACCGAGCACAACCTCCGCAACGACGAGGGCGTGTTCAGCAAGCTCAAGCGCGCCTTCGGCGGCTGAGCGGCCCTTGGAGCATGCTGCGGCTGGCGATCCGCGTGCGCGCGAGCCACGCCGAGCTCGTGCTCGCCGAGCTGCTCGAGCTGGCCCCAGGCGGGGTGGAGGAGGTGACCCTGGACAGCGGTCTCGTCGAGTACGCCGTCTACGGGCCGCCGGGCGAGCTTCCCGCGCTCCCCGAGCTCACCGCGGCGGCCGGCGGGGCGCTCGTCGAGGTCTCGACCACCGAGGTGGCCGATGACTGGGAGGACCGGTGGCGAGAGTTCCACCGCCCCCTCGTCCTCGGCGCTCGGCTCACGGTCCGCCCGCCGTGGGAGGCCGCCGGGGCGCAGGGGCTCGACATCGTCATCGACCCCGGCCAAGCCTTCGGCACCGGAGCCCACTGGACGACACGCCTGTGCCTCGAGCTCCTGCTCGACCTTCCCGAGCGGGGCGAGCTTGTCGACCTCGGATGCGGGTCGGGTGTGCTGGCCATCGCGGCGGCCAAGCTCGGCTTCGACCCGGTCCGCGCGCTCGACTACGACCCGGCCAGCCTCACTGCCACGCGCCAGAATGCCGCTCGCAACGGGGTGCTGCTCGAGGTGGAGCGCCACGACCTCCGCGCCGATCCCCCGGTGAGCGGGGCGACCGTCGCGGCCAATCTGCTCGCGCCCCTCCTGCACACGTGGGCCGACCGCCTCGCCGGGCTTACACCGCCGAAGCGTCCGCAGCGCATCATCGCCAGCGGCTTGCTCGCCGCCGAGTCGGACGGGATCGCCGCGGCGTTCGCAGCGCTCGGGCTGGCCGAGACGGCCCGGCGGACGGGCGGAGACTGGGCCGCGCTCCTCCTCGAAGGGACCGGCTGACCCGGGTCGGCTCCGCGGCGCCAGGCAGGCGGCGCACGTGTCCAACCCCCGGCCGCGGAATCCTGTCCATCGGGCCGATGCCCGGATGCCCGCCAGGGCGCATCCTTGCTCTCGCGGTGTGTTCTGACGTCTGCGAAGGAGGTGAATCAGGTGTACAACCCGCTTGCGATCGGTGTGACGCTCGGCGGTCTGTTGCTCGACGTTGTTGTGCCGCGACCCAAGCCGCGGGTCGGCGCTGCGCCCGAACTATCTCTCCTCTCCGGGCCGGCCGGCTCGAGGACAGCTCGGCACGCCGACGGCGTCGACGCACGATCGTTCCCCGGCCGCGGGCGGTAAGGGGCGACGAATCCCACGAGGCGCCCATCGCGGGCCCGCCAGGCGCGGGCGGGTCCGCGAGGGCGCCGACACGCGCTCGCATGGATGAGCGGGTAGCGTGGGGGTGGTGAGCCGGCACGTCGTCATCGCGGGTGGAGGCTTCGGTGGCTACTACGCGGCCAAGGGGCTCGAACGGCGCCTGCCCGACGGCGACCGGATCACGCTGGTCAGCGACGTCAACTTCCTCCTCTACACGCCGCTGCTCCCCGGAGCGGCGGCGGGCACCCTCGAGCCTCGTCACGTCGTCGTGCCGCTCCGCGAGCGGCTGCGGCGGACGGAGCTGCGGGTCGGGTGGGTGACCGGCGGCGACCCGGCGCGCCGGACGCTGGCGGTACGCCTGCTGCCGGGTCAGGAGATCGAGCTCGCCTACGACCAGCTTGTCGTGGCGCTCGGATCGATCTCGCGCACGCCCCCGATTCCAGGTCTGGGCGAGCACGGGATCGGCTTCAAGACGATCGCCGAGGCCATCGCCCTGCGCAACCGGCTCGTGCGCCACCTCGAGATCGCCGAGGAGCTCGACGACGAGCAGGCCCGGCGCGAATACCTCGGCTTCGTCTTCGTCGGGGGCGGCTATGCCGGTTTGGAGGGGATTGCCGAGCTTCAGGACTTCGCGGTTGACGCCCTCGAGCGCTATCCCCGCTGCCGCGCCACGGGTATGCGCTGGATCCTCGTGGAGGCCGGGCCGCGTGTCATGACCGAGATCCAGCCGCGGCTGGCCGAGTTCGCCACCCGGCTCATGCGCGAGCGGGGCATCGAGATCCTCGTCGACACCCAGCTCAGCGTGGTCACGGTGAACTCCGTGACGCTGTCCACCGGAGAGACCGTTCCCTGCCGCATGGTCTGCTGGACGGCGGGCGTCCGCGGTAACCCGGTGGCCGAGAAGCTCGGGCTGCCGCTCGACCGCGGCCGTATCCGCTGCGGGCCGACCTTGCAGGTCGACGGGCACCCCGGTGTGTGGGCCATCGGCGACGTCGCTGCCGTCCCGGACCCGGCCCGGCCCGGGCAGCCCTGCCCGCCCACCGCGCAGCATGCCATCCGCCAGGGGAATCTCCTGGCGCGCAACCTCGCCGCCGTCCTGGCCGGGGAGGCGCCGAAGCCGTTCACCTTCAAGACGCTCGGCGCCTTCGCCGACCTCGGCCGCCACAACGCCGTGGCCAACCTCATGGGCGGGCGCGTGCGGGGGTTTCCCGCCTGGTCGATCGCCCGCCTCTACCACCTGGCTTGGATGCCCGGGATCCTGCGCAAGGTCCGCCTCATCACCGACTGGACGATCGACTTCTGGTTCGACCGTGACACGGCGGAGCTCGGGAGCTTCGAATCGCCGCCGTCCCTGCGCGAGCACCGGCTCCCGGCGGAGACCCACACATGAGCACGTTTGCGGTCAAGTTCCTCGGCTGCAAGGTCTCCCAGGCGGACGCGATGGCCGCCCGAGCGGCGCTGCTGGGGGCCGGCCACGCCGAGGCCGCCGAGGACGCGGCCGAGCTGCACGTCATCAACACATGCTGCATCACGAGCGAGGCGGAGGCCAAGTCGCGCCAGTCCGTACGGCGCTCGCTGCGCCAGGCCCGCCAGGTGTACGTCGCCGGGTGCGCGGCCAACCTCAACCCCGGCCAGTTCGCGGAAATCGACCCGCGGGTGCGGCCGTTCGTGGGGACGGCCGACGACGTCGCCGTGGCGATGGCGCAGGGCCTGGGGGCGTGCGCGGATATTGCGCACGACGTGGGGGCTCGCCGCGCTCCCGAGTCGGCATCTGCGAGCCGGACACGCGGCTTCATCAAGGTCCAGGATGGCTGCGACTGCCACTGCGCCTACTGCATCATCCCCACCGTCCGCGGCCGGGCCCGCTCGCGGCCGGCCAGCGCGGTGCTTCGCGAGGCGGCCTCGCGGGTCGCCCAGGGACAGCCAGAGATGGTCATGACCGGCATCAGCGTGGGCGATTACTGCGATCCCGAGCGCGGCCTCGAGCTCGGCCAGCTCATGCAGGAGGTCGCACGCGTACCCGGGGTGCAGCGCGTGCGCCTCTCGAGCGTGGAGGTCATCCACGTCAAGGACTCGCTCCTCACGGCGCTGGCGGACGAGCCGAAGGTGTGCCCGCACCTCCACATCCCCTTGCAGTCGGGGGACGACGCCGTGCTGTCCGCCATGGGCCGCCACTACACGGCCGATGAGTACCTGGCGGGCGTCGCGGCGCTGCGCGAGGCGGTGCCGAGGGTCAACGTCACGACCGACGTGATCGTCGGCTTCCCCACCGAGGACGATGCCGCGTTCACACGCACCCTCGACCTGCTCGACGCGGCGTCGATCACGCGCGTGCACGCCTTCTCGTATTCCCCGCGGCCCGGCACGGTCGCCGGAGCGCTCGGCGATCGCGTCGGGCCCGAGGAGAAGAAGCGCCGGTCGCGCGTGCTCCGCGGCCACTCCGAGGCACGCTCTCGCCTGCACCGGGCGGCCAAGCTCGGCGGCGTCGAGCGCGTCCTCGTCGACAAGGTCGCGGCCACGCAGTGCTCGGGGTACACGGCGGACTACACGCGCTGCTACCTGCCCCCGGGCACGGCGGCGCGCGGTGCGCTCGTGGACGTCGTATGCCGCGAGCTCCACGCCGATGGCATGAGGTGCCGGTTGCCGGCGCCGACGGGGCTACCCTTAAGCGAGTGACTGTCATGGAACAGGTCCGCGGGGACATCACCGCGGCGATGAAGTCGGGCGAGAAGGACCGCGTGACCGCGCTGCGGCTCGTTCTCTCGGAGCTCCAGAAGGCCGCCAAGGAGGGCTCTGACGACGAGCTCGCGGTCCTGCGCCGGGAACGCAAGCGCCGGCTCGAGGCGGCTGCGCAGTTCCGCGACGGCGGGCGCCCGGAGCTGGCCGACCGCGAGGCGGCGGAGGCGATCCTCATCGAGGGCTACCTGCCGGCCGGGCTCGACGACGCGGCGCTCGACGAGATCATCGCCCTGGCGATCAGCGAGACCGGGGCGAGCGCCCCGAGTGACATGGGCCAGGTGATGAAGGCGGTCATGGCGCGGGCCGGTGGCCGGGCCGACGGGCGGCGCGCCTCCGAGCGGGTGCGGGCAGCGCTCACGGCCGAGCGCGGCGGTGCCGTTGCGTAAGCAGGTCGAGCTCGACAACGCCGTTGCCGCGGAGCTCGCGGGAAGCGAGGACGCCGTGCTCCGGGCGCTTCAGGGCCATCTCGATTGCCAGGTCTTCCTGCGCGGCAACGTGGTCACCCTGGACGGCGAGCAGCAGGCCGTGGCCACCGGTGAGGCCGTCATCGGCGAGCTCTCCGAGCTGATCGCCCAGGGTCACGAGATCGCCCCGGGGACGATCGAGGCGGTGACCCGCGCACTCGACGAGCACGAGTCGCCGGCCGAGATCCTCGAGGATGTCGTCTGGCGCCACCGGGCGAGCAAGGTCGCCCCCAAAACGGTCAACCAGAAGCGCTACGTCGACTCGATCCGCCGCAACACCATCACCTTCGGCATCGGGCCGGCAGGCACAGGGAAGACGTTCCTCGCCGTCGCCCTGGCTGCGGCTGCGCTCCACCGCCGCGAGGTCAGCCGCATCATCCTCACCCGGCCCGCCGTGGAGGCCGGAGAGCGACTTGGCTTCCTGCCCGGCGACCTCATGGCCAAGGTCGACCCCTACCTGCGTCCGCTGTTCGACGCGCTGCACGACATGCTCGAGCCCGAGCGCGTGACCCAGCACCTCGAGCGGGGCGTCATCGAGGTCGCGCCGCTCGCCTTCATGCGTGGCCGCACGCTCAACGACAGCTTCATCATCCTCGACGAGGCCCAGAACACGACGCCCGAGCAGATGAAGATGTTCCTCACCCGCCTCGGCTTCGGCTCGAGGATGGTCGTGACCGGCGACATCACCCAGATCGACCTGCCCCGCGAACACGAATCCGGGCTGATCGTCGTGGCCGACATCCTCTCCGAGGTCGAGGGCATCCAGTTCGTCCGCTTCGGCGACGAGGACGTCGTCCGCCACAAGCTCGTGCGCCGCATCGTGGCGGCCTACAACGAGCACTCCGAGCACCTGCCGCCCGAACTCCACGCGCGCAGCCGCGTGACGCGCACCGGCGCCTCTCCGAGAGGCTGAGCGCTCATGGCGCTCGACATCGAGGTCCTCGGCCTCGAGCTCGTCTCCCCGGAGGGCCTGACCTCGACCGAGGCCCAGGAGCTCTGCGCCCTCGCGTTCTCCTCGGCCGGCATCGACGAGGGGCATGCCGCGATCGAGTTCGTGGGCGAGGATCGCATCCGCGAGCTCAACCTCCGCTACCGCGACCGCGACGAGCCCACCGACGTCCTCTCCTTCGGCGTCGACGAGGACCGCGAGAGCGCCGGGCCGCGCGAGCTCGGCGACGTGGTCATCTGCCCGCCTCACACCGCGGACGTGCGGGAGGCGATCGTGCATGGGTCGCTCCATCTCACCGGCATGGACCACGAGACCGACGACGGGGAGATGCTGGCCCTGCAGGCCGAGCTGATGCGATGGGTGCGGTGACGAGGTCCGGCTTCATCGCGCTCGCCGGTCGCCCCAACGTGGGCAAGTCGACGCTCGCCAACGCGATCGTCGGAGCCAAGGTGGCGATCGTCTCCGACAAGCCCCAGACGACGCGCCGGGCCGTGCGCGCCGTGGCCACGGGTCCCGATTGGCAGCTCGTGCTCGTTGACCTGCCCGGCGTGCAGCGCCCGCGCGACGCCCTCACCGAGCGCATGCAGCGGCGCGTCGAGCGCGAGCTCGAGGACGCCGACGGCTGCCTGTTCGTACTCAACGCCCAGGAGGGGCTCGGACCCGGGGACCGCTTCATCGCCCGGCTGCTCGAGAGCTCGCCGGTACCCGTGGTCATCGCGGTCAACAAGGTCGACCGCACGCGACGCAGCTCGCTGCCGGCCACGCTCCAGGCGGCCGCCGATCTCGGCATCGCCAAGGAGATCTTCCCCCTGAGCGCGCGGACGGGGACGGGGATTGGGCCGCTGGTCGGCGAGCTCGTGTCCCTGCTGCCCGAAGGACCCTTCTACTTCCAGGTCGACCAGCTCTCCGACCAGCCGGAATCGGTCATGCTGGCCGAGCTCGTACGCGAGCAGGTCCTGCGGCGCACGCGCGAGGAGGTGCCGCACGCGGTCGAGGTCGAGATCGAATCGATCGAGCACGACGAGCTCGTGCGCATCCACGCGCTCCTGCTCGTCGAAACCGAGTCGCAGAGGCGCATCCTCATCGGGGCGGGCGGCCGCATGGTCAAGGAGATCGGCACGGCCGCCCGGCGGACCATCGAGCGCGAGCTCGATTCGCGCGTACACCTCGAGCTGACGGTGCGCGTCCGCCGGCACTGGCGCTCGGACGAGCGGCTGCTCGACCGCCTGGGAATTGAATAAGCGTCTTACCTAGACTCTCGGGCGTGGACGACGCCCAGATCAAATGGGATGAGAGGGGCCTCGTGCCCTGCATCGTGCAGGATTGGCGCAGCGGCGAGGTGCTCACTCTGGCCTACATGAACGCCGAGGCCCTGCGGCGCACGCGCGAGACGGGGGAGACCCATTTCTTCAGCCGCTCGCGCCAGGAGCTCTGGCACAAGGGCGAGACCTCGGGCCACACCCAGGCGGTCAGGGCGCTGCGCTATGACTGCGATGCCGACGCCATCCTCGCCCTCGTGGAGTCCGCGGGGCCGGCCTGCCACACCGGTGAGCGCACCTGCTTCCACAACGGCGACACCGCCGTTCACGCACCCTTCCTGACGCTGACCGAGCTTGAGCGCACGATCGCCCAGCGCGCGGCCGAGCGCCCGAACGGCTCATACACGGCGGCGCTCCTGGCCGAGCCCGGACGAGCCGGGCTCAAGGTCGAGGAGGAAGCCGAGGAGGTCGTCCGCGCCGCCCGCGAGGAGTCCGACGAGCGTGTGGCCGAGGAGGCCGCCGACGTTCTCTACCACCTCGCCGTGCTCCTCCGCGGCCGCGGCCTTTCCCTCGCCGATGCCGAACGGGTGCTCGATGGCCGTCGCCCGGGCTGACGCCGCCGCGGCGGACGGCCCGCTCAGCCTCGACGAGGTGCGCGAGCTCGCCCGCGACCACAATCTCATCCCCGTCTGCGAGACGTTCATCGACGACTGCCAGACGCCCGTGTCAGCCTTCCTCAAGCTGCGCGAGACGGGGCCGGCCTTCCTCCTGGAGTCCGCGGAGCAGGGTCGGGTGGGGCGCTACTCGTTCCTCGGCTTCCGGCCTCGCAAGGTCGTCCGCTGGTCGCTCGGCGATCCCGGCGACCCCTATGCGATCGCCGCTTCCGAGCTCGGGCGCTTCACGCCCGCGCACCTGCCCGGGCTGCCGCCGTTCGCCGGCGGCGCGGTCGGCGTCTTCGCCTACGACCTCGTGCGTACGGTCGAGCCGGTGGGCGAGCCCAACCCGGACCCGATCGGCGTCCCGGACCTGGCGCTCATGCTCACCGACGCCGTCGTGGCCTTCGACCATCTCAAGCACACGGTGAGCGTGCTCGCCAACGTCTATCCCGAGGCGGATCTCGAGCAGTCCTACGCGCGCGCCCGCGAAACCATTGCCGAGATCCGCTGGCGGTTGGCCGGTCCCGTCCCCCGACCCGCGCGCCCACCCGCGGGCGATCGCCGGGCACCGGAGTTCGAGCCCAACATGCCTCGCGAGCGGTTCGAGGGGATGGTGGCGCGGATCATCGAGTACATCCGCGCCGGGGACGCCTATCAGGTCGTTCCCTCGCAGCGCTGGTCGGCCACGGTGCCGGTGGAGGCGTTCTCGATCTACCGCGGTCTCCGGGTGGTCAATCCGAGCCCCTACATGTACTTCCTCGACTTCGGCGACTTCGAGATCGCCGGCGCGAGCCCGGAGCCGCTCATCACGGTCACGGGACGCACCCTCTCGACGCGTCCGATCGCGGGCACGCGCCCGCGCGGCGACACCGCCGAGGAGGACCTGAGGATCGCCCAGGAGCTGCTCGCCGACCCCAAGGAGCGCGCCGAGCACGTCATGCTCGTCGACCTCGGCCGCAACGACATCGGGCGGGTCTGCGAGTTCGGCACCGTCGAGGTCGAGAACTTCATGGCCGTGGAGAACTACAGCCACGTCATGCACATCGTCTCGAGCGTGACCGGCCGCATGCGCGAGGGCGTGGGCGCGCTGCAAGCGCTCCGGTCCGTGCTGCCGGCGGGCACCCTCTCGGGCGCGCCCAAGGTCCGCGCCATGCAGATCATCGACGAGCTCGAGCCGGTCAAGCGCGGCGGCTACGGCGGGGCGATCGGCTACGCGAGCTACACCGGGGACCTCGACACCTGCATCCACATTCGCACGGTCGTGGTCAAGGACGGGATGGCCCACGTCCAGGCCGGGGGCGGCACCGTGGCCGACGCCAAGCCCGCCTACGAGTACGCCGAGTCTCAGGCCAAGGCGCGCGGGGTGCTGGCTGCCATCGAGCTCGCGGTCGGGCAGGCTGACTGGCCGTGAGAGTCCTCGTCGTCGACAACTACGACAGCTTCACCTACAACCTCGTTCAGTATCTGGGTGAGCTGGGAGCCGAGATCGAGGTCGTCCGCAACGATCATGCCGGCGTCGACGAGCTCCTCGTACGCGGCTATGACCGCGTCATTGTCTCGCCCGGTCCGTGCACTCCCGACGAGGCGGGGATCTCGCTCGAGGCCGTCCGGCGCTTTCCCATCGCGCGCGTGCCCACGCTCGGAGTGTGTCTCGGCCACCAGGCCCTCGTGCAGGCCTGGGGCGGCAAGGTCGTCCGCCATGAGCCGGTGCACGGCAAGACGACGGCCATTGAGCATGACGGACGGACGATCTTCCGCGGCCTGCGCGAGCCCCTCGAGGTCGGCCGCTACCACTCGCTGGTGGCCGACCCCGACCTGCCCGGCTGCCTCGAGCGCAGCGCCTTCGGAGGCGACGTCGTCATGGCCGTCCGCCACCGCGAGCTGCCGGCTGAGGGCGTCCAGTTCCACCCCGAGTCGGTGCTGACCGAGCAGGGTCGCGAGCTGCTGCACAATTTTCTTCACCGCGCGCAATGAGCGTCAGATCCGACCGGCTCACGCGGGCCATCGACGCGCTCGCCAGTGGCACCGACCTCTCGCTCGAGGAGGCCGATGGGGTGCTCTCGGACATCATGGCCGGCAATGCCTCCGAGGTGCAGATCGCCGGCTTCCTCATCGCGCTGCGCACGAAAGGGGAGACCGTGCAGGAGCTGGCCGGCCTGGCCCGGGCCATGCGCGCTTTGGCCACGCCCGTCCGGGTGGACCGTGACGACCTGCTCGACACCGCCGGCACGGGCGGGGGGCGGCGTACGTTCAACGTCTCGACGACGGCCGCGCTCATCGCCGCCGGGGCCGGGTGCACGGTGGCCAAGCACGGCAATCGCTCGGCCACCGGGTTGTCGGGGTCGGCTGACGTTCTGGAGGCGCTCGGCGCGCGGATCGACCTCGCTCCCGGCGCCGTGGCCAGATGCATCGAGGAGATCGGGTTCGGCTTCATGTTCGCGCCGGCCCACCACCACGCCACCCGCTTCGTCGTCCCGGTGCGCCGCCAGCTCTCCGTGCGGACGATCTTCAACTTCCTCGGGCCCCTGACCAATCCGGCCGGGGCGACGCGCCAGCTCATCGGCGTCTCGGACCCGGGCTACCTCGAGACGATGGCCGGCGCGCTGGCGCTCCTGGGCACCGAGCATGCGCTGCTCGTCTGCAGCGAGGACGGGCTCGACGAGTTGAGCATCTCGGCCCCGACGCTTGTGGTCGAGGTGCGTGGCCCGCAGCTGCGACGCTACACGGTCACCCCGGAGGAGGTCGGCCTGACCCGGTCGCCCGGCGAGATGATCCCCGGAGGCGACCCGGAGGCCAACGCGGAGACGACGCGGCGGATCTTCGCCGGCGAGCCGGGCGCGGCACGCGATCTCGCGCTCCTGAACGGGGGCGCGGCGATCTACGCCGGCAACGGCGCCGTGACGCTCGCGGAGGGAGTGCGGGCGGCCGAGGAGGCGATCTCCTCGGGCGCGGCCGCCGACGCGCTCGACCGCTTCGTGGCCCGCACTCGGGAGCTTGCGCCATGAACGTGCTCGAGCGGATCGTCGCCACCAAGCGCGACGAGGTCGATCGGACCAAGCAGCGGCTGCCCCTGAGCCGGCTGCAACGGGACACCGCACAGCGAGTGCGCAATCGCGACTACCGTCCCTTCGCCCAAGCGCTGGCGCGTCCGGGGCTCTCGCTGATCGCCGAGCACAAGCGGCGCTCCCCTTCGGCCGGGACGATCCGCGAGGACCTCGGCCTCGAGGACGTCGTCGGCGCCTACGAGAGGGGCGGCGCCGCGGCGCTGTCCATCCTGACGGAGGGAGCGAACTTCGGCGGCCGCCTGCCCGATTTGGGCCTCGCCCGGGAGCTCAGCACTCTGCCCATCTTGCGTAAGGACTTCATTGTCGACGCCTACCAGCTCGTCGAATCGGTGGCGGCCGGCGCCGATGCGGTGCTGCTGATCGTGGCTGCGCTGAGCCCAGCCGAGCTGGCTCGGCTGCACGGCGAGGCGACCTCCCTCGGCCTGGCCGTGCTCGTCGAGGTGCACAACGCACGCGAGCTCGAGGTCGCAGCCGAGCTCGGTGCCGAGCTGATCGGCATCAACAACCGCGACCTCACGACGCTCGCGGTCGATCCACGCACGACCTTCGCGCTCCTGCCCCGGGTGCCCGGCTCGGCCGTCGTGGTCGCGGAGTCGGGATTTCGGACCCGGCGCGAGCTCGACGAGCTCGCGGACGCCGGGCTCGACGCCGTCCTCATCGGGGAGGCGCTGATGCGCTCGCCCGACCTCGAGGTGGCGTGCCGCCGGCTCACCGCGCCGGACTGAGATCAGGCCTGTCCTACGATCTCCCTGTGGCCTCCCGTGCGCCCAAGATCAAGTTCTGCGGCCTGACCGGGCTCGGCGATGCCGAGCTCGCCGTGTCGGCCGGCGCGTGGGCCGTCGGCCTCATCTTCTGGCCGCGCTCCCCACGCCGGTGCACACTCGAGGCGGCGGCCGAGATCTCAGGGGCCCTGCGCCGTCGCGTCGAGATCGTGGGCGTGTTCGTCAATCCGTCGCTCGACGAGATCGCGGGCACGGCCGAGGCGGCCCAGCTTTCGATGATCCAACTCCACGGCGACGAGGGCCCAGCCTTCTGCTCCGAGGCGGCCCGCCGGACCGGCTGCAAGATCATCAAGGCCGCCCGGGTGCGCACCGGCGCCGACATCCAGGCGCTCGCCCCCTTCCACACCGACTACCACTTGCTCGACAGCTACACGGCCGGGCTGCCCGGCGGCACCGGGGAGGCGTTCTCCTGGGACCTCGCGCGGGCGCACCGAGGCCATGCGCCCATGATCCTGAGCGGGGGACTCACGCCGGAGAACGTCGCGGAGGCGGTCGCCGCGGTCCGTCCCTTCGCCGTCGACGTGGCCAGCGGCGTCGAGCTCTCCCCGGGACGGAAGGATCCCGCCAAGCTCGAGGCCTTCGCGGCCGCGGTGCGCGCGAAATCCGCTGACGCGGATTCCGCGAAATCCGCTCACGCGGATTCCGTTGGGAGTTCGGCAGAGCCGAACTCCCGGGTGGGCGACATGCGATGAGCGCGGTCGAGCACCGCTTCGGCCCCTACGGAGGTCAGTACGTCCCCGAGACGCTCATGCCCGCCCTGGCCGAGCTCGAGGCCGCCTGGCTGCAGGCCCGCACCGATCCGACCTATGGCGACGAGCTCGCCCGGCTGCTGACCGACTACGTCGGCCGGCCCTCGCCGCTCTACCTCGCCGAGCGGCTCAGCGAGGCCGCCGGCCACCCGATCTACCTCAAGCGCGAGGACCTCAACCACACCGGCGCGCACAAGATCAACAACGCCATCGGCCAGGGGCTTCTCGCCCGCCGCATGGGAAAGCGGCGGATCATCGCCGAGACGGGCGCGGGCCAGCACGGCGTGGCCGCGGCCACGGCATGCGCCCTGCTCGATCTCGAGTGCATCGTCTACATGGGCACCGAGGACATGCGCCGCCAGCGGCCCAACGTCGAGCGGATGGAGCTGCTCGGCGCCCGTGTCGAACCGGTGCAGGCAGGGGCGCGGACGCTCAAGGAGGCCGTGTCCGCGGCGATCCGCGACTGGGTGACCAACGTGGCCACCACGCACTACATCATCGGCTCCTGTGTGGGGCCTGCGCCCTATCCGGTGATCGTGCGCGACCTTCAGCGGGTCATCGGCGACGAAGCGCGAGCGCAGATCCTCGAGCGCGCCGGCCGCCTGCCCCAGCGAGTGATCGCCTGCGTGGGGGGCGGTTCGAACGCGATCGGCATCTTCATCCCGTTCGTCGACGACGCCGAGGTCGAGCTTGTCGGCGTGGAGGCCGCAGGCGCGGGGATCGACACCGGTCGCCACGGCGCGCCGCTGACGGTCGGCGGCCTCCCGGGAGTCCTTCACGGCGCCTTCTCCGCCGTCATGCAGGACGAGGACGGCCAGATCCTCGAGGCCCACTCGATCTCCGCGGGGCTCGACTATCCCGGCACCGGACCGGAGCACGCGTGGCTGCGCGACTGCGGCCGGGCTCGCTACGTCGCCGTGACCGACGGCGAGGCGCTGGCCGCCTTCGCCCGAACGGCGCGGCTGGAGGGAATCATCCCCGCGCTCGAGAGCTCCCATGCACTCGCCTGGACCCTGGCCCATGGCCCGAGCGAGCTCGACGTCGTCTGCCTGTCGGGCCGGGGCGACAAGGATCTGGCCGAGGCACTCGCGTTGCTGGCCAAGCCATGAGCGGGGTCGAGCGCATCGCCGAGGCGTTCGCCCGCGCCCGGGCCGACGGGCGCCGGGCCGCGCTCATGCCCTACATGATGGGCGGCTATCCCGACCCCGAGCGCTCGCACGCGGTGGCACGCGCCTACGTCGAGGGCGGGGGCGACCTCGTCGAGCTCGGCGTGCCCTTCTCCGACCCACTGGCCGACGGCCCGGTCATTCACGCTGCCGCCACGGCGGCCCTGGCGGCCGGGGTGCGCCTCGAGGACGTGCTCGAGATCGGCGCGGCGCTCTCGGCCGAGCTACCGGTCGTCGTCATGTGTTACGCCAACCCCATCTTCGCTCGCGGGCTGGAGCGCTTCCTCGACACGCTGCTCGGAGCCGGCGTCTGCGGCGTGATCGTCCCCGACCTGCCCTTCGAGGAGTCGGCGGAGATGCGTGCCGCCTGCGATGCGCGTGGCCTCGCGCTCGTCCCGCTCGTTGCGCCGACCACCCCGGCCGACCGGATGGCCCAGATCGGAGCTCGTGCGCGCGGCTTCCTCTACGCCGTGTCGGTCACCGGGACGACGGGCGAACGGGTGAGTCTCGATGGCCAGCTGGCATCGGTCATCGCCGGCGCGGCCGTGCACACCGAGGTCCCCGTCGCTGTCGGCTTCGGGATCTCCGGCCCGGCGCAGGCCACGGCGGCCGCGGACGCCGGAGCCGACGGCGTCATCGTGGGCAGCCGGCTCGTCCGCCTCGCCGGCGAGACCGACGCCGCGACCGTCGAGCGGGCGGTGCGGGAACTCGCCGATGCCCTGCGCTGATCGGCACGCCGCGCGTCGCCAGGCTCGGTTACGATCTCTGCGATGGGTCTGATTCTCACCGCCACAGCCGGCCTGTGCCTGTGGATCATCCTCTGGGCGATCAACATCAGCGGCTTTGACGCGATCATGATCGCCGTGGTGATGGTCCTTCTGGCGATCGGGATCCGCAACGTGCTCCCGTTCCTGCCCGGCCGGCGGGACTAGCCCGCGCGATCCTTGCGCAGCCGTGGGCTCGCACGCAGCCGGGCGATGATCGCCTGCGCCATCTGCGGCGTCGGTGCTCTTGGCGCGGGCTGCGCGACCACTTCCGCCTCCTCGACCGTGACCGTGTCGGGGACCACCCTGACGATCTACGCGAGCTCCCCCTCCGCGGCCGACAGCCGCGCGCAGGACGTGCTCGCCGCCGAGCATCTCGCCTTCCAGCAGGGCCAGGGCGCGATCACCCGCTTCAAGCTGAATTTCGACGTCGTGCGCTCGGCCAAGCTCTCCAACAACGCCCGCGCGGCGATCTCGGACAGCGACGCGATCGCCTACCTGGGCGAGATCGTGCCCGGCCAGTCGGCCGACTCGATGGGCATCCTCGAGGACCAGGACGTGCTCCAGATCAGTCCGACCGATACGGCCGTCGAGCTGACGCAGGGCAGCCCTGCCGTCGCAGGGGCGCCGAAGAGCTACTACGAGTCCTACAGCACGTATGGGCGGACGTTCGCCCGTGTCGTTCCCACCTCCGCGCTCGAGGCCAGGGCGCTCGTCGCCGAGGCCGCGGCCGAGCACGTGACGAAGCTGTTCGTCGCCAGCGACGGCAGCCCCTACGGCGCGGCGCTGGCCTACGCGGTGAAGCGGGCTGCCGCGGTCGCGTCGCTCAGCCTGGTGACGGGCGCGCCGTCGGCCTCGGCCTTCTCGAACTCGGGCGCCGACGCGGTCCTCTTCGCCGGGTCCAACCAATCCGCTGCGGTGTCGCTCTTCAATGCCGTGGCGTCCGGTTCGCCCTCGGTCAGGCTGTTCGCGCCCTCGGCGCTCGACGACGTGCAGTTTGCGAACGCCCTCTCGTCGGGCGCGCAGTCGGCCCTGCGAGTTTCCGCCCCCGGCTTCCTGCCCGCGGACCTCTCGGGCGCGGGACAGCAGTTCGTCTCGAACTTCCAGGCGGCCTACCACCACCAGCCCTCCCCCGAGGCGATCTTCGGCTATGAGGCGATGCAGGCGCTGCTCAGCGTGATCCAGCGGGCGGGGACAGGGGCGGCGAACCGGACGACGATCCAGCGCGCCTTCTTCGCCATCCGCAACCGCACGTCGGTGCTCGGCACGTACTCCATCAACCAGGAGGGCGACACGAGCCTCGCGCCGTTCGTCATCAGCCGGGTCTCCGCCGGACAGTTGACCCCGTTCCGATCCATGTCCGAGCAGGGGTGAGCCGGCGCCGCAGGGGTCGATCGGTCGCCCGGTTCCTCGGCCCGGCGGCGCCCGCGTTCATCGCGGCGCTGGCCCTCGGCGGCTGCGGGAGCACGAGCCACCAGATGCTTCCTGGGAATCGCATCCGCGGGCATCGGCTGACGATCTACTCGAGCCTCCCGCTCGTCGGTCCCTCGGCCGCGGGGGCGCGCACCGTGCTCAACGGCGAACGCCTCGCGCTCGCCCAGGCCGGCGGCCACGTCGGTTCCTACGGCATCGAGCTGCGCCCGCTCGACGACGCCACGCCCCAGCGCCTCGGCTGGGACCCCGGGCAGACGACGCTGAACGCCAACCTCGTGCTCAAGGACCCGACGACGATCGGCTATCTCGGCGACCTCGACTCGGGCGCGACCGCGGTGGCGATCCCGCTGCTCAACCGCGTCGGCATTCCGGCCATCAGCCCGACGAGCACGGCGGTGGGGCTGACCACCGACGGGCCGGACGCGCAACCCGGCGAGCCGGCCAAGTACTACCCGACGGGGAAGCGCACATTCGTCCGCCTCTCCCCGGACGACGCCCTGCAGGCGAGGGTTCAGGTCCGTCTGCAGCGCAACCAGGGATGCACCCGCACGCTCGTCCTCGACGACGGGAAGTTCGACGGCTACGACGCAGCGACCTCGTTCGTGCTCGCCGCCCGATCCGCGCGACTGCACGCGACCGGACCGGTGGACTTCGATCCGCGGGCCACGGATTACCGTTCTCTGCTGCTCGGCTTCGTGCCCATCCACCCCGATTGCGTGCTCGTGAGCGCCGCCCCGGAGAGCCACGCGGCGCTCCTCGTGACCCAGATTGCCACCGTGCTCCCTCGGGCCCGGATCTTCGGGACGGGCGCGCTCGCCCAGCCCGGATTCACCAGCCCCGCCGAGGGCGGTCTCGCCGTCTCGCTCGATGCTCGGATGCTCCTCACGGTGCCCGCGCCGGCCCGTGGGACCGCGACCCGGCTCTTCGAAGCTGCGTACGGCACGCGCTTCGGGCCCGTGGGTCCGTACTCGTTCTACGGCTTCGAGGCCATGCGGCTGCTCCTCGCGGCGATCACCGCCGCCACCGAGGGCGGCCGTCAGGAGCCCGAGCGCTCCGACGTCGTCTCGGCACTCATGTCGGCTCAGGTCCAGGCGAGCGTCCTCGGCCCCTTCACCGTCGACTCGACGGGTGCGACGACGCTCGACGTCTACAACATCGACGAGGTGGCGGGCGGGGAGCTCAGCCGTTGGCGGACCGTCACCGCGCCCTGAAAGGGCCATTGCCTAGACGCGCCGTCAAGGAGCGCGGCGGCGGCGATTGACGTTTCGTTAGGGACTGGGCGACTCGCCTTGTTGCAGTCCGACGGCGAGATTACGCTGCGCCGTGCGGGCCTGGGAGCCCGGCATCGATCAACGAGGAGGCATATGCGATCTCTGCGTACCGCCCTGACAGCTCTGCTGTTGGCCGGCACCGTTATGGGAATCGTTGCATGCGGGAGCAGCAGCAAGAGCAGTACGACAAGCAGCGGGAGCAGCAGCGCTAGCTCCAGCAGCACGGGCAGTAGTGGCGGGAAAACCGTCGACATCTACTCGAGCTTGCCGCTGCAGGGGTCGTCGAGCGCGCAGACCGGGCCACTGGTCAACGGAATGGAGCTGGCGCTCTCGCAGGCGGGCGGCAAGGCCGGCCAGTTCACCGTCCACTACCAGTCGCTCGACGACTCGACGGCGGCGGCCGGCAAGTGGGACCCGGGCCAGACGGCGGCCAACGCCCGCAAGGCGGCGTCGGATCCGAAGGCCGTCATGTACATCGGGGAGTTCAACTCGGGCGCGAGCGAGGTTTCGATCCCGATCCTCAACCAGGCGGGCATTCCACAGGTCAGCCCGGCCAACACGTACGTGGGCCTGACGACGAGCCTGCCGGGCAGCGCGCCGGGCGAGCCCGGGAAGTACTACCCGACGGGCACCCGCACCTACCTGCGCATCGTGCCGATCGACTCCATTCAGGCGGCGGCCGACCTCATCGCGATGAAGCAGGCCGGGTGTACGAAGGTCGCCGTGGCCAATGACAAGGAGGCCTACGGCCAGGGTCTCGCGACCCTCCTCGAGCTCGAGAAGGGCTTCTACGGCATCACGATCACGAGCAACACCGGCATCGATCCGACGGCGCCGAACTTCCGCTCCTACGCCCAGACGGTCAAGGGTCAGGGCGCGGACTGCTTCATGTTCGCCGGCATCGTGTCCAATGGCGCGGTCCAGATCACCAAGGACATCAACTCGGCACTGCCCACGGCCAAGATCTTTGGCGCGGACGGCGTGTGCACGAGCTCCTACACGAATGCCAAGCAGGGCGGCGTTCCGGCGAGCATCGACCCGCTCATGGAGTGCACGGTGGCCACCCAGGACCTCGCGGCCTATCCGGGCGGCAAGGCCTTCCTGGCCGCCTACAAGGCCAAGTTCAACGTGGGCGACCCGGATCCCTATGCGATCTACGGTTACGAGGCGATGAGTCTCGCCCTCAGCACGATCAAGGGCCTCGGGGCCCAGGGCAACAACAAGGCCGATGTTCTCAAGGCCCTGTTCGCCACCAAGTCCCGGAGCTCGGTGCTCGGCTCCTACGGGTTCGACGCCAATGGCGACACCACGCTGAAGTCCTACGGCCTGTACAAGGTCGGCTCGGACGGCAACCCGGTGTTCTTCAAGACGATCACACCGACCAAGGTCGTTCACTGATCGCCGCGAAGTAGCCGCTGAGCGGCGGAGGGGGCACCACTTGCGGTGCCCCCTCCGTCCTCTTTACGCTCCATACTCCCCGCCCGAGTTTCGTGGAAGCCAGCTCACTCACTCCGAGATTGCCCGCCGCCGCGCCCCGTCCGGTGCTCGCGGTCCGCCGGGCGCTCGGGCGCTGGGGTCTGATCGTCGCCCTCGCCGCCCTGCCCATCTATTACGGGGTACGGGACCTCACGCACGGCTATCAAGCCGTCGCGGCCGCCGGTCACGTGGTCATGCGCCACGACCTGACCCAGCTCGGGAACAACTTCGCCCAGGGCCTCTCCAACGGCGCTATTTGGGCCCTCATCGCCATCGGCTACACGCTCGTCTACGGGATCATCGAGCTGATCAACTTCGCTCACGGCGACGTGTTCATGGTCGGCTCGTTCACCGCGGCCGGGTTCTGGGGCTCCCTCGGTCTTGGACTCGCCACCGGCCCGCTCGGCCTGATCGCGGGCCTGCTTCTCACCCTCATCATCTCCATGGCCACCTGCGGTGCGCTCAACGTGCTCATCGAGCGGGTCGCCTACCGGTCGCTGCGCGGAGCGCCCAAGCTCGCCCCCCTCATCACAGCCGTCGGCTTCTCCTTCATTCTCCAGAACGTCGGACTGCTCTGGCGGGGCGGCAATCAGCAGAGTGTCGACGACCTCATCCACACCAACCAGCCCATCTTCAACATCTCGGGTGTGCCCATCGAGCGCGGGTACGTCCTTGCCTTCGGCGTGATGATCCCGCTCGTCTTCGCCCTCGGATGGTTCATCACGCGCACCCGAGCGGGCAAGGCGATGCGGGCGACTGCGCAGGATCCCGAGGCCGCCCGCCTCATGGGCATCAACGTCAATGCCACGATTTCGCTGACCTTCCTGCTCGGCGGCATGCTCGCCGGGGCCGGTGGCCTCGTCTACGCGCTCTACGAGACGAACATCTGGTACTTCCAGGGTTTCAAGGCGGGCCTCATCGCCTTCACGGCCGCGGTCATGGGGGGGATCGGCAACATCCAGGGCGCCGTCCTCGGCGGGCTCATCATCGGGGTGATCCAATCGCTCTCGGACGCTCGCATGGGGCCGCAGTGGACGGAGGCCGTCGTCTTCGGCTACCTCATCGCGATCATGGTCCTGCGGCCGCGCGGACTACTGGGCGAGGAGACCCGCGAGGCCGGATGAACGAGCTGCGGGCGCAACTGCGGGAGTGGCGGGAGTCGATCACCGGGCAGCTGCCGCCGTGGACCTCCCGTGCCCTCGCTGTGGCGCTGCTCGTCGTCGGCATCATCCTGCCCTTCTTCTTCACCCAGGCGAGCGGATTCATGGACGCGACGATTCGCGCCATGGCCTACGCCGTCATGGCGCTTGGCCTGAACATCGTCGTCGGTTTCGCCGGGCTGCTCGACCTCGGCTACGTCGCCTTCTACGCGCTCGGCGCCTACTCGATGGGCTGGTTCGGGTCGGACTTCTTCTTCAACGCGCATTTCCACGTCCTCGTCTCCTCTCAGGCCTCGCATCTCATCGGGATCCACCTGAACTTCATCCTCATCCTCATCCTCGCGGCGGTCATCTGCGCGTTCGCCGGCATGCTCATCGGGCTGCCGACGCTCCGCCTGCGTGGGGACTACATCGCGATCGTCACGCTCGCCTTCGGGGAGATCATCCAGGTGGTGGCCGTCAACGGGACGGACATTCACGTCGGCAGCGGCATGACGCTGACCGCCGGCAACCTCGGCATCAGCTCGATCGACCCACCGTATTTCCCGGGGATAGGCTCGTTCGACCTGCTGCACCTGCGGGATTGGTACTGGCTGGCGCTGGCCATTCTGCTCATCGTGCTCTTCATCAACGTGCGCCTGCGCGACTCCCGTCTCGGGCGCGCGTGGGTGGCGCTGCGCGAGGACGAGGTGGCGGCGGTGTCGATGGGCATCCCGATCGTGCGCACGAAGCTCCTCGCCTACGCCATCGGCGCGGCCTGCGGCGGGATGTCGGGCGCGTTCTTCGGCACCTACTACTCCACCGTCAACGCGGGCCAGTTCGCCTTCGGCTTCTCGATCTTCATCCTCGCCATGGTCATCGTCGGCGGCCTCGGGTCGATCTGGGGCGCGCTCATGGGCGGCCTGCTCCTCGGCTATATCAACGTCTGGCTCATCCCCAGTGTGCTCAACTCGCTGCCGAGCAAGTTGGGCCTCAACTTCCAGCTCACCGAGATCGAGTTCGGCATCTTCGGCTTCCTGCTCGTACTCGTCATGATCCTACGGCCGCAGGGCCTCGTTCCCGAGCGACGACGGACCATGGAGCTCACGGCGGAGATCGGTGCCCAGGACGCCGAGCTCGCGGAGGCGCCGGTGCCATGACGCCCGAGGCGTGCGCATGACCGTCGAGGCCGCCGCGACCGCGACCGCGCCCGCGGTCATCCGGGCCGACCGGGTGACCAAGGAGTTCGGCGGCCTCGTTGCCGTCAACGACGTCTCCTTCGACGTGCCCCGGCACTCAATCGTCTCGCTCATCGGCCCCAACGGCGCCGGCAAGACGACGCTCTTCAACATGCTCACGGGCCTCTACAAGGCGACCTCGGGCCAGATCCTCCTCGGCGAACGTAACGTGACCCGCGCGCGGCCCGACATCATCACCGGCCTCGGGGTCGCCCGGACATTCCAGAACATCCGGCTCTTCGGAGCCATGACCGCCCTCGAGAACGTGATGATCGGGCGCCACGCCCGCACCAAGACGGGCGTGTTCGGAGCGATCTTCCGTCCCCCCTGGGTGCAGCGCGAGGAGCGCGAGATCCGCGACAAGGCCCGCGAGCTTCTGCTCTACGTCGGGCTCCGCGAGGACGCGGTTGAGCGTCTGGCCTCCCAGCTCTCCTATGGCGATCAGCGCCGCGTCGAGGTCGCCCGGGCGCTGGCCTGCGAGCCGCACCTGCTCCTGCTCGACGAGCCCACGGCCGGGATGAATCCGAACGAGTCGTCCGCGCTGACGGCCTTCATGCGCAAGCTGCGCGACGAACTGTCCCTGACGATCCTCCTCATCGAGCACGACATGAAGGTGGTCATGGGTGTCTCCGAGCGCGTGACCGTGCTCGACCACGGCGAGAAGATCGCCGAGGGCCTGCCCGAGGACGTGCGCAACAATCCCCGGGTCATCGAAGCCTACCTCGGAAAGCAGCAGTGATGGCGCTCCTCGAGGTCACCGAGATCCAGACGTACTACGGCGCCATCCAGGCGCTCAAGGGCGTCTCGCTGACCGTCGAGGACGGTGAGGTCGTGACCCTGATCGGCGCCAACGGCGCGGGGAAGTCGACGACGCTGCGCTCGATCGCGGGCCTCACTCCGGCCCGCAAGGGCAAGATCTGCTTCGCCGGGCAGGACGTGACGCGCCTACCCGCCCACGAGGTGGTCGGCCACGGCATCGCCCTCTCGCCGGAGGGGCGTCACTGCTTCCCCCGCATGAGCGTGCGCGAGAACCTCGATCTCGGGGCGTTCCGCCGCCGCGGCGCCTCGGTGGACGAAGATATGGAGCGGGTGTTCGAGCTCTTCCCCCGCCTCAGGGAGCGCGAGAAGCAGAAGGCGGGCACGATGTCGGGCGGCGAGCAGCAGATGCTGGCCATCGGCCGGGCGCTCATGGCGCGGCCCCGGCTGCTCATGCTCGACGAGCCCTCCATGGGCATCGCGCCCATCCTCGTGCAGCGGATCTACGAGACGATCGCCGAGATCAACCGCAGCGGAATGTCGATCCTGCTCGTCGAACAGAACGCCAACTACGCCCTCGAGGTCTCCAAGCGTGGCTACGTGCTCGAGACCGGGCAGGTTGTGCTCGCCAATGACTCCGCGCAACTGCGCAACGACCCCGACGTGCAGAGGGCCTACCTCGGAACATGATCCTCCTCGCCACCATCGGCTCCAAGGCACTCTGGCTGCTCTTCCTGTGGCTCGTATCGGCCGCCGCTGCGGGCTGGATGGCCGACCGCAAGGGCTACGGCGAGCGCATGGGTCTCACCTTCGGTCTCGTCCTCTCGGTGGTCGGGCTCATCATCGTGGCCATCCTGCCCGGACGGCCGGGGTCGGCCTGGAAGGTCGAGGGTCCGATGCCGAAGCGCCACAAGCCGCGCGCCGACTGATCGCTCAGGCGGCCCGCCGGGCGCGCCCACGGCCCCGGCGGCGCTTGGCGTCGAGCAGCCGCTGGTCGGCGGCCTCGATCAGGAGCATCGTCGTCTTGCCGTCGGTGGGAAAGACGGCCACGCCGGTGCTGGCGCCCAGGGCGTCGACCCCCGCGGTCACGCTGCTCACGGCGCGCATGATCCGGTCGGCGAGCTGCGAAGTGCCGCCGATGTCCGTCTCGGGCGCGAGCACGCAGAACTCGTCCCCGCCCATGCGCGCGACCGTGTCCTGGTCACGCACGGCCTGGGCGATGGCCGCGGCCACGTCACGCAGGAGGTCGTCGCCGGCGGGGTGCCCGAAGCGGTCGTTGAGCGCCTTGAAGCCGTCCAGGTCGAGCATGACGACCCCGAACCGGCGCCGGGCGCGGTTGTGGCGGGAGATCTCGTACTCGATGCGCGACAGGAACGACCGGCGATTGGCCACCCCGGTGAGGGGGTCGGTCAGCGCCGATCGGCGCATCGCCTCGCGCTCGGACTCGAGTCGCTCCTTGACGGCGAGGAGGACGGCGGCGCTGAGCGCGGGGACGAGCACGAGCAGCGGAGCCGACGGGAGCGTCTGCCAGCCATGAGCAAGGCCCGCCGGGCCGGCCGCCGCGGCGACGATCGCAGCGGCGACGATGGCTGTCCCGGTGCGCGTCCGGCAGCCGGCGCTGCTCAGCAGGACCGCGGGCACGCATAGCCAGTAGGCCTGACCGCCGCCGAGCGCGAGCACGAGCACGGCGATGAGGACCGCGGTCGCCGCGGTGTTCGCCGCGAGTCGAGGGGTGGCCCGGGGGAGATGACGACCGGGGACGTCGAGGGGCGGGGCCATGCCGACAGTCCGTCGGGTCCTCGGCGTGGCTGGCATGCCGGTCAGTTTCCCGGCCGGTCCGGACGCCATGGCGTGGCAGCCAGCGCCTGGGCGACCCGGGCGGTGGTCGCCAGTGGCTTTCGCCGGCCTGCGCCTGCGTCGCCCGCATGACCCGCAGGCCGTGTGCTGTGAGCACGGCGCCCTTGCGGCGGTCGTGCTCGAAGGCGAAACGGCTGGAGTGGTAGCCGACACTGTCGAATTCGAGCACGAGTCCATGCTCGGGCCAGTAGAAGTCGACCTCGAAGCCGTGGAGGCGGGCGTTGACGAGCGGCTCGGGCAGCTCGGCCTGGCGGATCAGCCCGAGCATGAGCTCCTCGCCGCCGCTGCGGGTGTATGTGGTGCCGGCGGTTGCGAGGATCGCCTCGAGCTTCTGGGCGCCGCGACGACCGGTTGCGCGGGCGATGACGTCTCGGATCTGGGCTTTGCTCGTCAGGTGGCGGGCCAGGGCCTCCTCGACCGCCCGTTCGAGCCCGCGGGAGGTGAGGCGGTCGGCCATGTCGAGCGCGGCGCGGGCCGGGGAGGTGACCGGGAGCCCCTGATGGATGCGGACGTCTCGACGCTCGAGGATCGTGGTGCGGTGCAGCGCGACGCCAGGTCTCGGATGGGCGTGGCGGCCAAGCAGCAGGACCTCGACGTCACGCTCTGGGGTCGACTGCGGTGCGACCAGCCGCCAGAGCTCCCCCGCCGTGAGGCCGCACAGGACGGCGTCGTGGCCGACGGAGAGGAGCGCGGCGGTCTCGCGGGCGAGCGGCTGGAGCGCATCGTGGCCGAGGGCGAAGACGCCGGGGTGGATGCGGTGCAGGCTGCCGCGGGCGAGGAGCCGTGTGATCGCCGAGTCGCTGATGCCCGCGGCCCGGAGCTGGTCGCGGGACACCACGCCGCGCTGGCGGCGCGCGATTTGCCCGATCCGGGCGTCGCGACCGCCCGAAGCGGTCACAAACGCGCCCACGCCCACGATCTGGATGCGGTGGACGCGTGTATGCCCGGAAACCGGCTCTAAACGCGCTGACCCCCGCGCAGGCGGCGGGGCGGGCGCGTTTATGCCCGGGTTGAGCGGTCCGGGCGGTCCGGGCGGGTTGGGCAGTCCGGGCGGGTTGGGCGGGTTGGGCAGTCCGGGCGGGTTGGGCGGGTTGGGCCGTCGGCCCGGGTCGGGCGGTCGGACCGGGTTGGGCGGTCCCGGCGGGTCGGGCCACGGCTGGCACGGCTCGGGAGGCTCGGGAGGCTCGGGAGGGCACACTCGCCCACCAATACCTCACATCCACATCCTCTTCAGCCCAAAACCCCGACCCGTAGCCGAAAAGATGCAGTCTTGGCGCACTCCTGCGACGAACGCAGCCGAGCCGCTACCGAACGACCCTGAACTCCTCGGTCTGCCCGAACCCCACCTCAGCTCCCGCCTCGGCGTTCCCGCTCATCCGCGCCTCGGCGGAGACCGCGGCGGCGACCGCCCCGACGACCTCGCGG
This sequence comes from uncultured Solirubrobacterales bacterium, assembly GCA_963795525.1. Classification (GTDB taxonomy): domain Bacteria; phylum Actinomycetota; class Thermoleophilia; order Solirubrobacterales; family Solirubrobacteraceae; genus Palsa-465. The sequence goes on along the minus strand of CAWCIA010000002.1, from coordinate 227,364 downwards.
TTGAAGACCGAGGGGATGATGTAGTCCTCGCGGAGCTCGTCCTCGCCCACGATCGCCGCGATCGCCCGGGCGGCCGCCGTCTTCATCTCCTCGGTGATCGCCGTCGCCCGGACGTCGAGCGCGCCGCGGAAGATCCCGGGGAAGCAGAGCACGTTATTGATCTGGTTGGGGTAGTCGGAGCGGCCCGTGGCCATGACCCGGACGTAGGGGGCCGCCTCCTCGGGCGAGATCTCGGGATCGGGGTTCGCCATGGCGAACACGATCGGGTCGCGGTTCATGCGGGCGAGCGCGGAGGCGGGCACGACGCCCGGCCCGGAGACGCCCACGAGCAGGTCGGCTCCGGCGAGCGCCTCGACCGGCCCGCCCGACACCCGCGAGGGGTTCGTCCGCTCGGCGAGATCACGCTTGACCGGGGGCATGGTGCCCTCGAGGTAGTCGGCGCGCCCCGTGTGCACGGCGCCCCGTGAGTCGCAGGGAATGATGTCTCGCGCCCCGGCGGCCATGAGGATCTTGGCCACCGCCACGCCGGCGGCCCCGAGGCCGACGATCACGATCCGCAGGTCCTCCATCCGCTTGTCGACGAGGCGCAGGGCGTTCACGAGGGCGGCGAGGGTCACCACGGCCGTGCCGTGCTGGTCGTCGTGGAAGACGGGGATGTCGAGCGCGGCCTTCAGGCGGTCCTCGATCTCGAAACAGCGTGGGGCCGAGATGTCCTCGAGGTTGATGCCGCCGAACCCGGGCGCGATCGCCTGCACTACGGCGACGATCTCGTCCGGATCCTGCGTGTCGAGGCAGATGGGAAACGCGTCGACGCCGGCGAACTCCTTGAAGAGCATCGCCTTCCCCTCCATCACGGGCATGGCCGCGCTGGGGCCGATGTCGCCAAGGCCGAGCACGGCGGTCCCGTCGGAGACCACAGCTACCGTGTTGCGCTTGATCGTGTACTGGAAGGCCTTATCGGGATCGTCGGCGATCGCGCGGCACACCCTGGCCACGCCCGGCGTGTAGGCCATCGAGAGGTCATCGCGGGTACGCAGGGGACTCTTGTTGTGGAGCTCGATCTTTCCCCCCATGTGGAGCATGAAGGTGCGATCGGTGGTGTCCAGGACCCGTGCGCCGGCCACCGCGTTGACGGCGTCGGTGAGCCGCGGCCAGTCCGAGGCGTCGGCCGTCTCCACCGTGATGTCGCGGATCGTGTGTGCACCCTCGACCTGGACGAGATCGATCGCGCCGATCGTGCCGCCCGCATCGCCGATCGCGCTGGCCACCTTCCCGAGCATGCCCGGCCGGTGGTCGATCTCGACCCGCAGCGTGAGGCTGTACTGGGCGCTCGGTGTGCTCATGGTGGCTGGGATAGCCTGACATAAGTGGCCACGTCGCTTCACCCAGATTCTGCCGCACGCGGACTCACCGACACCTCGACGGTGCCTGACGAGCTCTTTCTGATCGACGGCAACAGCCTGGCCTACCGCGCCTTCTTCGCCCTGCCGGAATCGATCGCGACCTCGACCGGGATGCCGACGAACGCGATCTTCGGGTTCGCCTCCATGCTGGTGAAGATCCTCACCGACTACGGTCCCAAGGCCACGGTGGTGGTGTGGGACGCCGGGTACACCGGCCGCAAGGAGATCTACGCGGACTACAAGGCCCAGCGCTCCACCCGACCAGACCTGCTCAAGGAGCAGTGGCCGCATCTCGCACCGCTCGTCGAGGCCTTCGGCTACCGCAACCTGAAGGTCGACGGGTTCGAGGCCGACGACGTCATCGCCTCGATCGTCGAGCGGGCGCGCGGGCAGCAGCCGTCCGTCCCGGTGATGGTCGTCACCGGCGACCGCGACGCTTACCAGCTCGTCACCGACGGCGTGCGGATCATGACCACCTCGCGCGGCATCACCGACACGAAGGTCTATGACGTCGACGGCGTCAAGGACCGCTACGGCATCCCGCCCGAGCTCATCCCCGACTTCATCGGGCTGAAAGGCGACACGAGCGACAACATCCCCGGCGTCCCCGGGATCGGGGAGAAGACCGCGGCCGAGCTGCTCCAGCGCTTCGGCTCGCTCGAGCAGGTCCTCGAGAGCATCGACGAAATCAGCGGCGCCAAGCGCAAGCAGAACCTCACCGAGCACGCCGAGGACGCGCGGATCTCCAAGCAGCTCGCCACGGCCAAGCGCGATATCCCGCTCGAGCTCGACATCACCGAGTTCGTGGCCGCCCCGCCCGAGCGCTCGAAGCTGCGCGACACCTTCCGCCAATTCGAGCTCCGCGAGCCCCTGCGCCGCCTCGAGGAAGCCCTCGGCTCCGCCGACGCGGCCGCGCCTGCCCCGGTGGCCGAGACCGCGATCTCCGCGCGCGTGCGCGCGGGAAGCCTCGAGGACGTCGGCAAGATGACGCACACCGAGGTCGCCGTCGCTGTGCGCGGTGTCCCCGTGCCCGAGGACGCGCTCTTCGGCTCCGGTCCGGCCTTCACCTTCGCCGTGCGCGCCGGCAAGGCCGACATGGTGCTCACCGGCGGCTGCGAGCGCCCCGAGGACCTCGTGGCCGCCGTCGGCGGCCGGCCCGTCGTCGCCCACGACGCCAAGGCGCTCGGACAGGTCCCGGCCGTTCTCGCCCACGACACCGAAGTCGCCGCCTATCTACTCGAACCGGCGCGCCGCGCCTACCCGTTCCGCGAGCTCACCGAGGAGCGGGGGTTCGCCGCCGACGTCGAGGACGAGACGGCCGCCGACGCGGTGCTCCTGGGCGCGCTCGCGCAGTGGCAGCGCGACGAGATCAGGGGTCGGGGGCTGACCGATCTCTTCGAGCAGGTCGAACTGCCGCTCGTCCGCGTGCTGCGCAACATGGAGCAGGAGGGTCTCAAGCTCGACACCGAGCGCCTGCAGGAGATCTCCGGCCGCGTCAAGGCGGAGGCTGACGCGCTCGAGCTCGAGATCTTCGAGCTCGCGGGGGAGGAGTTCACGCTCGGCTCACCGAAACAGCTGGAGGAGATCCTCTTCGGGAAGCTGGGGCTGAGCCGCAAACGCCGCGGGAAGACGGGCTACTCGACCGATGCCCGCGTGCTGCAGGCGATCCGGCAGGAGCACCCGGTGATCGAGAAGATCGAACGCTGGCGGGAGCTGACCAAGCTCGCGCAGACCTATCTCGATGCCCTCCCCGTTCTCATCGCCGGCGACGGTCGTCTGCACACGACCTTTAATCAGACCGCGGCGACGACCGGTCGGCTGTCCTCGAACAATCCGAACCTCCAGAACATTCCCATCCGGACCGAGCTCGGACGCGAAATCCGCGCCTGCTTCGTGTCGCAGCCTGGTCATCTCCTCGTCTCAGCCGACTACTCCCAGGTCGAACTGCGCCTACTTGCCCACATCGCCGGGGAAGAGGTGCTCAAGGAAATCTTCCGAAAGGGCGAAGATGTCCACACAGCGACGGCGTGCCGTGTCTTCGGGGTCACGCCGGAGCAGATCGATCCGGGCATGCGCTCGAAGGCCAAGATGATCAATTACGGCATCGTGTATGGCCTGTCGGCCTGGGGAATGGCCGACCGTCTCGACATCCCCCAAGAGGAAGCCGACGAGTTCATCCAGCGGTACCTCGCGGGCTTCCCGGCGGTCGCCCGGTTCATCGAGGAGACGATCACCCAGGGCACCGAGCACGGGTACGTCTCGACCTTGTTCGGCCGCCGTCGCCAGGTCCCCGAGCTGCGCGCACGTCGCTGGGAGCTGCGCAAGCAGGGCGAGCGCTTCGCGGTCAACATGGTCATCCAAGGCACGGCGGCCGACATCATGAAGGTGGCCATGGTCCGCTGTGATCACGCCATGCGCGACGCGGGCCTCCAGTCCCGCATGGTCCTCCAGATCCATGACGAGCTCCTCTTCGAGGGGCCGGCTCAGGAGTCCGAGCGTGTTCGCGACATCGCGGTGTCCGAGATGGCCGGAGCCTTCGAGATGGACCCGCCTCTGGCGGTCGACGCCGGCATCGGAAGCGACTGGCTGAGCGCCAAATGAACCTCCCGCGCCTGCGGGCCACGGCGGTCCTCATCGTCGCCGCCGCGTGCCTCGCCGCCGCCGCGTCGGCCGGCGCCCATCAGCTCGCCGGGGTCGTCCCCGATCTGGGTGCCCGTCCCGTGATCACCCACGGGACGATGGCCCGCGTCGCGGCCGTGGAGAACCCCTACGACGGGCCGGTCCTTCATTCCAACCGCACCCACCTGATCTTCTGGGCCCCGTCCGGCTCCGGGCTTCGCTTCGACGCCGGCTACGAGTCGCTCATGGAGCGCTTCCTGGCCGATGTCGCGGCCGATTCGCACAAGACGACGAACGTGTATTCGCTGAGCGGCCAGTACGGCGACAGCTCCGGACCCGCGGCGTATGACTCGACCTACGGGGGCGCGGTCACCGATACCGATGCGCTGCCCGCCAGCGACTGCGCCGAGCCCGCGAGCGGCCCGGCGTGGTCAGTCTGTCTCACCGACGACGATCTCGAGAATGAGATCAACCACGTGGTGAGCGCGGACAACCTGCCCCAGACGCGCTCAGACATCTACTTCCTCATCCTGCCCGACGGATTCGCAACCTGCACGGACAGTGCCTCTTCCATGTGCGCGCTCGGCGGCAGCCAGTCCGGGTTCTGCGGCTACCACTCCGCGACCGACGGGTCCGACATTCTCTACGCCGTCATCCCCTACAACGCCGTGCCTGGGCATTGCGAGTCCGGAAACCCGCGGCCGAACGGGAGCACGGCCGATCCGGCGCTCTCGACGCTCAGCCACGAGCACAACGAGACCGTCACGGACCCCGATCCGTACGGGTCGTGGATCGACTCGAGCGGCAACGAGATCGGCGATCTCTGCATCACGAACTTCGGCCCGGCGCTCGGGGGCTCAGGCCAGCAGGCCTATAACGAGGCCATCGACGGCGGCCACTTCTACCTCCAGGAGGAGTGGAGCAACGCGAGCGGGGACTGCGAGCCGAGGGCCCGAGCCGACCAGGTCTCGATCGGCTTGCCATCCCGACCCGCCGCTGGGACGGTCATCAAGCTCGTCGCGCACGGGCGTGCACCCCAGGGGTCGATCGTCGCCTACCAGTGGACGTTCGGCGACGGGAGCTACGGCCATCGCCGCATCACCAGCCCTACGTTCAAGTCACCCGGGACCTATCACGTGGTCCTGCGGACGACCGACAGCTGGGGCAACTGGGCCTTCGCCTCCCACGTGATCCGGATCTATCCCGCCGCGGCCCGCGAGCCGCATCACGCGGTCAAGCGCTGAGCGCCGCGCTGGGCCGCCCGGCCGGGGCCCGATCCTGTGCGACGAAGCGTGGGTGCGCGATCTCGAGGTAGTGGCCGAAGGACCAGTCGAGGAACCGCCGGCTGTCCATCGCCCGCAGCGACCCGGCGAGCAGGCGCGGCGCGACGCGGGGGATGAGCCGCTGAACGCGGAGCATCCAGATGAAGGGCCGCGCGTGCGCGGCCGAGAAGGCGTGGTAGCGCTGCAGCGCCTGTTCGCGGGTCTGGCGTCCCTCGAGCACCCCCCGAAGCTCGCGGCCGCAGGCGATCCCGAAGTAGAGCGCGGTGCGGATCCCCTCGGCCGTCAGGGGCAGGCAGTGGCCGGCCGAGTCACCGACGAAGAAGACTCCGTCCTCCGTGCCGTCGCGGAGGGCGTGGGGGATCCAATTGCCCTGGTAGCGCGCGGTGTCGGCCTGGAGGTCCTGGGCGAGTCGGATGGTCGGCTCGCGCACGTGAAACCGGGGATCGAACGATCCCACCCCGATGCGGATCTCCTCGCCTGCGGGAAAGCTCCAGCCGTAGCCGGCCGGCACGTAGGAGCGGTCGATCCATACCTCGAGATCCTCGCCCGAGCCGAAGGGGTGCACTTCAAGGCCGCGGGAGAGCAGCGCGTCGGGAGGCTGGACGTTCTCGCCGGCGCCGAGCACGCGCCGCCAGCCGAGCGCATCGACGATCAGCGGGGCGCGCAGGTCGCCGCGATCGGTGTGCACGGTGTCTCCCGTCCGGCCATTGGCCTTGGCGGTCTCGAACTCGAACCTTCCCTGGTCGGCGAGGAGCCCGCACAACGTGCGGTAATCGAACGTGGAGAACGTCCAGGGCAGCCGGTAGCGCGCCGTCGTGTGGGGGGTGTGGATGACGAGCTCGGGGAAGGTCTGCTGGAGCGCGCCCTCCAACCCGACGGCGTGCAACCAGGCGGTGGGGATGCCGCACGCCGAGGTCTGACGTTCACCGATCTCGTAGCGATCGATGACGAGCACCTCGGCCCCGCTGGCGGCGAGCTCGCGCGCCACGGCCAGGCCGGCGAAGCTCGCCCCGCAGATCAGGACGTCGCAGTCGCGTTGAAGCCTGGTCCGCTCATCGCCGCGCTTGGTGGCTCGCCGAGGCATGGCGGCTGATGATAGGGACGCGCCCGTTGCCCCGACTGCGGCTATCCTCCGTCGGATCAATGTCTTCTACCAGCACTTTGTCCCCACCCACTGAGCAGCCCGAAGCCAAGATCGTCGAAGGGTCCGACGGTCTGCTGCTCGAGATCGACGGCCACATCGTCCCGAACTACGACGCCACCCTGCACCCCTTCGGGGAGGGTGACGTGGTCACGGGTCATGTGGTCCGGATCGACAACGATGAGGTCCTCGTCGACATCGGCTACAAGTCCGAGGGCGTCATCCCGGCCAGCGAGCTTTCCATCCGCAAGTCGGTCGACCCGAGCGATGAGGTCCAGCTCGGCGAGGAGGTCGACGCGCTCGTCCTCACCAAGGAGGACCAGGACGGTCGCCTCATCCTGTCCAAGAAGCGGGCACGCTTCGAGAAGGCCTGGCGCCGCATCGAGGCCGCCGCCGAGTCGGGCGAACCCGTCGAGGGCATGGTCATCGAGGTCGTCAAGGGCGGTCTGATCATCGACCTCGGCGTCCGCGGCTTCCTGCCCGCGTCGCTGGTCGACATCCGCCGCGTGCCCAACCTGGACGAGTACATGGGCCAGGCGATCGAGTGCAAGGTCATCGAGCTCAACCGCTCGCGCAACAACGTCGTCCTCTCCCGGCGCGCCGTGCTCGAAGAGCAGCGCAAGGAGGACCGCGAGCGCATCCTCGACCGGCTCCAGCCCGGCCAGGTGGTCGAGGGGACGATCTCGAACATCGTCGACTTCGGCGCTTTCGTCGACCTCGAGGGGATCGACGGCCTCATCCACATCTCCGAGCTCTCGTGGTCGCACGTCAACCATCCGAGCGAGATCCTCAACATCGGGGACACGGTCAGCGTCAAGGTCCTCGACATCGATCGGGACCGCCAGCGCATCTCGCTGGGTCTCAAGCAGACCCAGGAGGATCCCTGGCAGCGGGTCGTCGACACCTACAACATCGGCGACGAGCTCGAGGGGACGGTCACGAAGGTGGTCACCTTCGGGGCTTTCGTGGAGATCCTCGATGGCGTCGAGGGGCTCGTGCACATCTCCGAGCTGGCTCAGCACCACGTCGAGAACCCGCGCGAGATCATCCAGCCCGGCGATCCGGTCAAGGTGAAGATCCTCGAGATTGACTCCGAGCGCCGGCGGCTCTCGCTGTCGATCAAGCGGGTCGAGGGCCAGATCCTCCCGGTCCGCCCGATCGAGGGCGACACGACCCCGGACGCCGGCGACCTCGACAACGTGCCCGAGCTCGGCCTCTCCGAGGACGTGTTCGCCGGCACCGAGGAGATGCCCGCCTCCGAGCCGCCCGAGCTATCGGCGCAGGAGCCGACGGCTCTCCTCGAGGAACCCGCGCCGGTCGCCGAGGACGAACCCGCGGCGGTTGCCGAGGAGGAGCCCGCGCCGGTCGCCGAGGAGGAGCCCGCGCCGGTCGCCGAGGAGGACGAGCCCGCAACGGTCGCCGAGGAGGAGCCCGCGCCGGTCGCCGAGGACGAGCCCGCAACGGTCGCCGAGGAGGCGGAGCCCGCGGCGGTCGCCGAGGAGGAGGAGCCCGCGCCGGTCGCCGAGGACGAGCCCGCAACGGTTGCCGAGGAGGAGCCGTCTGCGGCGGTCGCCGACGAGGAGCCCGCTCCGGCCGCCGAGGAGGAACCAACGGCCACCGCCGAGGAGGAACCCGCGGCCACCATTGAGGACGCGCCGCAGGAACCCGCCTGACCGCCTCCCGCCATGTGCCCTTCATCGGGCTGACCGGCGGGATCGGCGCCGGTAAATCAACCGCGCTCGCGGCGTTCGAAGGCCTCGGCGCCGCCGTGCTTTCGACCGATGCGGTCGTGCACGAGCTCTACGACTCAGCCGAGGTCCGGGATGCCGTCGTCGAGCGCTTCGGTCCGGAGGTGGCGCCAGGCGGCGTGATCGATCGCCCCGCCCTGGCTCGCGCCGCCTTCGCCGGCGATGACGGGCGCGCGTGGCTCGAGCAGCTTCTGTGGCCGCGGGTGGGCCGCCGGATCGTCGAATGGCGCGAGGAGGTCGAGCGCTCGCAGCCGCCTCCGCGCGCGGCCGTGATCGAGATCCCGCTGCTCTTCGAGTCCGGGATGAACCACGGCTTCGATGCCACGATTGCCGTGGTGGCGGACGAGCCCATCCGGTCCGAGCGGGCGGGCGCACGCGGACATCAGGCGCTGGCTGAGCGCTCGGCACGCCAGCTCACCCAAGAGGAAAAGGCGCAGAGAGCGACGTACGCGGTGGTCAACGACGGCACGGTCCTCGAACTGGAGCACAAGCTGTCGTCGATCCTTGACATGCTGCGCGAGTGAGTCCGACGACGGTCGCACGGGTGGGAGCGCGCGGGGAGTCGGCGCGGCGTGCCCAGCGTCGGCGGACGGCCGCCCGCCGGCGGCGCTCGCTGCTCGTGCTCGTCGGCGTGGGCCTCATCGGGCTGCTCGTCGTCCTTACCCTGCCCGAGTTCAAGCGCGCGGTCCGCGACCTCACGCTCCCCCTGGCCTACCAGGACGTCATCCGCGAGCAGGCCGCCGACAAGCACCTCGACCCCGCCCTCATCGCCGCCGTCATCTACGCCGAGACGAAGTTCGACGCGCGGCGGTCGGCCGCCGGGGCCGAGGGGCTCATGCAGATCATGCCCGCCACGGCCGAGTTCCTGGCCAAGCGCTCCGGAGCGAGGACCTTCACCACGGCGGATCTGGGAACGCCGTCGGTCAACATCGCCTATGGCGCCTATTACCTGCGCTACCTGCTCGACACCTACCACGGCAGCAAGGTCCTCGCCCTCGCCGCCTACAACGGGGGCGAGGCGAACGTCGACAGCTGGCTGACGGCCGCGCACTCACGCGGCCAGTCGCTCACGGTCAACGACATCCCGTTCCCCGAGACACGCGACTACGTCTCGCGCGTGCTCAGCGCCCAGAGGAAGTACCGCAAGGACTACGCGACGGAGTTGGGCTATCGATGAGCCCCCGGGAGTTCGCCCCCTGGGCGAACTCCCAAGGGCATCGGCCGCCAGGCCGATGCCACCTACTCCTCCAGCGGGGGGTGCTGGAGGTTGGCGTTGATCTGGTCCGAGAGCGCCCGCGAGGCTGCCCGCTGGGCGTCCAGGCGCTCGCGCTCGTCGTCCTCGAGCAGCCGCTCGGTCTCCCGCTCGTCGGCGGCGGCGAGATAGCGGGCCTGCTCGCGCTCGGTGTCCAGCGCAGCGTCCCGGCGTAGGCGCTCGGCCCGCTCGGTCACCTTTGCGGCCGGCTCGTCCCCGGAATGGACCTCGCGCAGCTCGACCTCGCGTACGAACGTGAAGCTGTCGGCTCGGCCGAGGACGGGTCGGTAGACCACGCGTTCGATGGCGATGGCTCCGTCCTCCTCGACTTCGGTGTGGACCTCGAAGCGCGTGTAGGGCGCGATCGCCCGCAGCCATTCCCGACGGCGATCGACGATCTCCCGGCCGCTGCGCCCCTCGACCCCCTGCGCGGTGATCTCGGCGACGTGGACCCATCCCCAGTGTGTGGCCACGAGGATGAGTCCGATGGCGAAGACGATGCCTTTGACGAGATCCGCGCCGTCGGAGAAGGCCGAGACGAGTGAGACAGCCATGAGCGCGAGGCCTCCGAGCAGCGTCGCTCCGGTCATGGCCACACCGGCGGCGACGATGGCCGGACGGGAGCGGGCGGCCGGAATGAGCTCGGCCCGTCCGAGCTCGGCCGGGAGGTTCGGCGCGCTCGGATCGAGCAGCCCTTCGTCGGCAATCCGGCCGACGAGCTCGGCGAGCTTGGGCTCGACGGGCTCGGGCGCGGACTGGGAGGTCATGGTGTGGAAGGTACTCCCGGCGGCCGGCCGCCATGCCCGCCTGCTTGACCGGGATTCGCGAAGTGGTTGACTCTTCAGGGCAACTCCAGACCGACTGACCGAGTCTCGGAGCCATTTCCAGCCCAAGGGGGTAGTTCGGTGCCCGTCTTTTTCTTCACCGTGGAGCAGCAGGAGCGCGCGATCGTCGAGCGCTTCGGAAAGTTCGTGCGCGTCGCCGGCCCCGGCCTGCAGCGCAAGAGTCCCTTCGTCGAGCGCGTGGCCGGGCGCATGAGTCTCCAGGTCGAGCAGCTCAACGCCGAGATCGAGACAAAGACGAAGGACAACGTATTCGTCAAGGTCAAGCTGGCGGTCCAGTACAAGGTCGGTCCCGAGGCTCAGCAGGTGCAGGATGCGTATTACAAGCTCGACAACCCCGAGGTGCAGATCCAGTCCTACGCCTTCGACGTCGTCCGCTCGCACATCCCGAGCATGGGTCTCGACGAGGCCTATGCCGACGCGGACACGATCGCCATGCACATCCAGGAGACGCTGCACCGGCAGATGGCCGACTACGGCTACGAAATCGTCAAGGCGCTGATCACGAACATCGAGCCCGATCAGCGGGTCAAGGACGCGATGAACAACATCAACGCCGCCCAGCGCAACCAGGTGGCCGCCTCCGCCCAAGGCGACGCCCAGAAGACGCTGGCGGTCAAGAAGGCCGAGGGCGAACGCGAGACGATGCGCCTCCAGGGCGAGGGCGTGGCCGCCGAGCGCAAGGCCATAGCCGAGGGTCTGCGCGAGTCCCTCGAGATCATCGCCGAGCAGGGCCTCGACCCGCGCGAGGCCATGGCGCTCGTGGCGCTCACTCAATACACGGACATGATCCGCGCGCTGGGCGAGGGGGCGAAGACGAATACGATCCTCCTGCCCCACTCTCCCAGCGCCGTCGGGGACCTCATGTCGCAGATCCGCGACGGCGTGCTCGTGGCCGACCTGGCCGCGAACAACGTCCCCCGCGCGGGCCAGTCCTCCCTGCCGAACGGGGGCCAGACGGGCGGCAGCCGCTGACGACGGCGGCGGATCGCTAGCTGTCGTCGTTCAGCAGCTCGACGGCCACGAGGTTCCAGCGGTCGCCGGTCGGCGCGGTGTCGCCAGCCGTGACGACCGACCCGGCCACGCCCGTCGGGGTGTTGGTGTACTGGCTCCAGTAGGTGTCGCCCACGCCCGTGTTGACCCACTGATCGAGCGTTGTCCACCCCGGCGGGAGTGTGCGCGCGATGGCGTTGTCGTAGTCACTGCCGACGGCGAATACGAGCGATGTGCTCGCCGTCGTGGTCAGGTTGAGCGTGGGCGCCCCTGAGGCGCCCGAAGCCGCGGCCGACGCGCCGATCCCGGCGACACCCTCCATGGCGATGACCGTGAGGTCCTGGGAGTAGCCCGACTTGGTCTCGGTCGAGGTCACGGTCGCGCTGGGGAGGACAGTCGAGGCCGTGGCCTCCCAGACCTCGCTGTCGCCGTCCTGCGCATTGGCGCGCTTGATGAGCGTCCAGGTGAGACCGGCGCCCGACACCGTGACCTTCTGGGTGCCGGCAGTGTTCGGCCCGTCGGTGGCCACCAAGGCCACCAGGACCTCCCCTCCCGCGGCGGTGTGGAAGGCGGGCGTCGTCACCGTGCTCTTGCCGTGGACGCTGGCCTGGGCCTGCATGACGAAGCACGTCATGGGCGGCGACGGGTTCTGCACGGTCACGTTGACCGCGCTCGCGTTCCCCGTGTTCCCACTCGTGTCGGTAGCCCGGGCCGTGAGGACGTGCGCCCCCGGTGTGGTCAGCGTCGTGTCCCAGCTGAGCACGTAGGGCGCGCGGGTCACCGGGGCGCCGAGCGTCTGACCGTCGAGGAGGAACTGCACCGAGGCGATTGGTGCGCTCCCGGCCGTGACCGTGGCGGCGACAGGCACCGTGCCGGACACCGTCTCATTGTTCGTCGGGTTGGTGATCGACAGGCTGGGCGGCGTGTTGCCGCCCCCGCCGCCCGAGACAACGCTGACGCTCACCGGCGCTGCGGTTCCCATCACACCGTCCGTGTCGGCGACGCGCGCGCTCAACGTGTGGATGCCGAGGGCCAGGCTCCCCACCGTCCAGTTGTAGCTGTAGGGAGCGGCGGTCAGGGGCGCGCCGAGCGGCTGGCCATCGAGGAGGAACTGCACCGAGGCCACCGTCGCGGGCGCCGTGGCCGAGGCGGAGGCCTGGACGCTCACCGTACCGGACACGTCGCTGCCGGCGGCCGGGCCGGTGACGGTCGCCGCCGGCGGGCTCACGGTCGGGGTCGTCTGCGAGAGCACGCTCACCGTGTTGCCGCTGATCTGCAGCGTGGTGTCGGTGACGTTGTCGGTCGGATCGGACTCCGTGAAGACGTGCTGGGGATCGACCGTGCCCTGGAGGATGTAGGTTCCGTCCGGTACGCCAGTCAGATCGATCGGCTGTCCCGAGTCAGTCTGGTCGTACTCGTCGCCCCAGCCCACCGACCAGCCGAGCGGCTTGGTTGGGGTGGTGCAGTTGCTCTGCGGGATGTATGTCTCGTTAGGGCTGTTCGGCACTCCACCGACATATGTATCGGCCGTGATGCAGTAATCCGACTTGGGACTCGTGGCCACGGTGGCCCCGGGCGAGCCGTCGGCGTTGGGCGTATTCAGGGTGAACTTGGTCAGCGGGAACTGGTAGTCGGAGGGTGACTCGAAGACCCCGGTGGCGGCGAGCGGGACGCTGTAGGCCGGGGTCCACACCCCGGGCGAGGTGCTCTGGTAGATCTCCTGGGAGAACGTCGAGGTCCCCGTGGTCGAGTCGTACGTCGGATCGATCTCGAACGGCCCCGGGCCGGCGTCCCAGGTCACGTGCGTGTACTGGAGCTGGCGGTGCCCGTTGGCCGGGTTCGTGCCAATCGAGATGGCGTTCGTGGGCACCTCGAGCTTCATGTCCGGCGGCGTGATCGCGCTCGCCGTGCTGAAGGTGGCGTCGGGCGAGGTCGACGTGTTGCCGCTCGACCCGGTCGACTGGACGGCGTAGTGGTAGAGCGTGCTCGGAGTGAGCCCCGTGAGCTTCTGGCTGTGACTCGTCACCTGGGTCGCGTCGAGTGCCGTGCTCTTCGTGTAGGAGCTGCTGAGACCGTAGAAGACCTGGGAGCTCGAGGGGATATCCGTCGTCCAGCTCACCGTGGCCGCTGTCGGAGTGATCGCACCGACGGTGACGCCGGAGATGGCCGGCGGACTGGTCGAGGCCGGCGGGGTGGTGACCGTCGCCGGCGGCGTCGAGGGCTGGGAGATGTTCGCGGCCGCGTCATAGGCCTCGACCGTGTATGAGTACGCGGTGGCCGGGTTGACGGTGCTGTCGGTGTAGTTCGTGCTCGTGCTCGTGCCGATCACCGTTCCGCCGCGCAGGATGTCGTAACCGGCCACCCCCACGTTGTCCGTGCTCGGCGACCAGGTGAGCTTCACCTGATTGGGGCCGGTCGCGTTGGCGACGAGGCCCGTAGGGACGCTCGGCGGGGTCTTGTCCACGATCGCGGGCGGGATCTCGATGATCGAGAAGTCCCACCGATCGCTCGTCGGCGCCGTGTCGTTCAAGGTGACGGGGGTGCCGGCCGTCGTGCCTGGGCCGCTCTGGCTCTGCACCCAGTAGGTGTCGCCGACGCTGGCGAGGTACTGGTCAAAAAGCGTCTGGCCGCCGGCCACGCTCCTTCCGACCGCGCCGTCCCAGTCGTTGCCGACGCCCCAAACCCACGAGCCGGACGCCGCCGGGGTGAGCGAGGCGCTGGGCGCGCCGCTAACGGCGCTGGCCGAGCCGAGCGCGCCGTTCGTGGTGAGGTTCGCACCCGAGAAGGCGACGACGTCGATGCTGCCCACGTAGGATCCGCTGCCGCGGGTGGCGGTGACCGTCAGGCCGCTGAGGGGGGAGGGTGCCGCGGCCTCCCAGATCTCCGCGGAGCCCGGCTGGCTGTTCGCGCGCTCCGCCAGCTTCCAGGTCAGGCCGCCGCCCGTGACCGAAGTGAACGTCTGAGAACCCGCCTTGTTCGGGCCGTCGGAGGCGATGAAGGCGACGAGGAGGTCGTTCGCCTGCGTTGTCGACAGCGCCGCTGAGGTGATCGTCTTGGCGGCCGAGGACTGGTGGGTCGCAACCGAGGCGTCGACACTCAGCCCCGCGGCTGCGGCCTGGGCGCCCCCTACGAGGGCACCCAGCGCACAGGCAAGGAGGATCGACAGCGTCCAGCATCGAGAGGACCGCTGCCCTGGCCTCATCCGTGACATGGGTGCTCCGTCGTTCGGGGGGAGCGCGATCGTATGCCAGGCGATTCGAACGAGGCAATGCTTTCCCGATCGGAGAAGTCCAGATTGTCCGGGAACTTACGTGGCCGAGGACGGTTCCTGACCGCGGACCGGTCGGCGCTGCCCGCGGGCGCGGATAAGCTCATGAGGATGCCGAAGTTCGAGCTCGACGCCGGGTATAGCCCCACCGCCGACCAGCCGGCGGCGATCGCCGGGCTGGCCGAGGGCATCCACGCCGGCGATCGCTTCGTCACCCTCCTCGGAGCGACGGGCACCGGCAAGACGATGACGATGGCGGCGACGATCGAGGCGGTGCAGAAGCCCGCGCTGGTCATCGCCCACAACAAGACCCTGGCCGCCCAGCTGTGCAACGAGTTCCGCACGTACTTCCCGCGCAACGCGGTCGAGTACTTCGTCTCCTACTACGACTACTACCAGCCCGAGGCCTACGTCCCGAGCAAGGACCTCTATATCGAGAAGGACTCAGCCATCAACCAGGAGATCGACCGTCTCCGCCACTCGGCCACGGCCGCGCTGTTCGCGCGTCGCGACGTGGTCATCGTGGCCAGCGTCTCCGCGATCTACGGCCTCGGCTCGCCCGAGGTCTACGACGAGAACCTCCAGACCCTGCGCAAGGGCGAGTTCATCGACCGCGACGGTCTCCTGCGCAAGCTCGTCTCGATCCAGTACACGCGCAACGACACGGCGCTCTCCCGCGGCACGTTCCGCGTGCGCGGCGACACGCTCGAGATCTTTCCGGCCTACGCGGAGACGGCGTACCGGATCGTCCTCTTCGGCGAGGAGGTCGAGCACCTGCAGCACTTCGACCCGCTGACCGGCGAGGTCCTCGAGGACGACCTCGAGCACGTCGGCATCTGGCCGGCCTCCCACTACAACGTGCGCGAGGGGATGATCGACGATGCCGTGGCCGAGATCGGGCGTGAGCTGAACGCCCGGTGCGCCGAGCTCGAGGCGCAGGGCAAGCTGCTCGAGTCCCACCGGCTGCGCCAGCGCACCCAGTACGACATGGAGATGCTGCGCGAGGTGGGCTTCTGCTCGGGGATCGAGAACTACTCGCGCATCCTCGATGGCCGCAATCCCGGCGACCGCCCGTACTGTTTGCTCGACTACTTCCCAGATGATTTCGTCTGCTTCATCGACGAGTCCCATCAGACCGTGCCCCAGATCGGCGGCATGTACGAGGGCGACCGCTCGCGCAAGCAGACGCTCATCGACTACGGCTTCCGCCTTCCCAGCGCGCTCGACAACCGTCCCCAGACCTTCCAGGAGTTCCTCTCCATCACCCCGCGGATCGTGTTCGTGTCGGCCACACCGGGCGAGTACGAGCGCTCGCACTCGACCCGGATCGTCGAGCAGATCGTCCGTCCGACGGGCATCATCGATCCCGAGGTCGACGTCCGGGAGACGCGCAACCAGATCGACGACCTCATGAACGAGATCCGGTCTCGGGTCGACCGCAACGAGCGCACGCTCGTGACCACGCTGACGAAGAAGATGGCGGAGGACCTGACCGACTACCTGCTCGAGATGGGCTTCCGCGTGCGCTACCTCCACTCAGAGGTGGACACGCTCGAGCGGATCCAGATCATTCGCGAGCTCCGGCTCGGCGAATTCGACATCCTCGTCGGCGTCAATTTGCTCCGCGAGGGTCTCGACCTGCCCGAGGTCTCACTCGTGGCCATCCTCGACGCCGACAAGGAGGGCTTCCTGCGCGGCGAGACGTCCCTCATCCAGACGATCGGGCGCGCCGCGCGGAACGTCGAGGGCAAGGTCCTCATGTACGCCGACAAGGAGACCGCGGCGATGCGCGCGGCCATCGGCGAGACCGATCGGCGGCGCGATATCCAGCGCGCCTACAACCAGGCGCATGGGATCACGCCCGAGACGATCGTCAAGGGGATCTCCGACATCGCCGAGTTCCTCCAGTCCGACTCGAAGGTGCCGCGGTCACGGCGGCGCCGCCGCTCGGCCGAGGGCATGAACCCGGCCGAAATCGAGAAGACGATCGTCGAGCTCGAGGAGGAGATGCTCGTCGCGGCCGAGGAGCTGCGCTTCGAGTATGCGGCCAAGCTGCGCGACGAGATCCGGGACCTGAAGCGTCAGCTCGGCCAGGCCGTCGCCACGGGCTGAGCCAGGCCGTGGGGGTCCGCCCGGTGCGGTAGGCTCGGGCCGTCTCTGACTTCGCCCCTACGGAGGTTGTTCACGTGGCCCTTGACCGGCAGAGAATCGAGCGCAAGGACTTCCCCATCGGACGCCGGGGTTACGACCCGGACGCGGTCGATGCCCATCTCGCCTCCCTGGCCGACGAGGTCGACGAGCTCAAGCGCTCGGCCCGGCGGCGCACCGAGACGCTCGCGGCGGCGGCCAGCGAACAGGTCCGCTCGATCGTCGAGGCAGCCGAGAACAGCGCGGCCGAGATCCAGCGCCAGGCCGAGGACGAGGCTCAGGAGATCCGCACCGAGGCGGGCAGCGAGGCTCGGGCCACGCGTGAGCAGGCAACCTCGCAGGCCCGGGAGTACGTCGGGCAGGTCTCGGAATCGACGAGCACGATGTTGCAGCGCCTAGAGGCAATGGAGAGCGAGCTCGGGGCGCTCATCGAGGCGCTCAAGACGGGCGGCAACCGCCTAAACGCCGACCTCCAGCTGCTGGAGAACAATCTCGAGGAGGTCCGGGACGCCGTCGCGCCGCGCCCCCGCTTCCAGCCCGAGCCCTCGACCGCGGGTGGCTATCCGCCGGCGCCGAGCCACGCCCTCTCCGAGGGCGCGCCCTTCGACCGCGAGGACGAGTCGGCCAAGGTCCACGGCGACGCGCTCGAGGATCACGTCGGCCTGGCTGCGGGCGCCGAGCCCGCGGTGAGCAACGGGGCCGACGACGAGAGCGCCCGGCTCGTCGCCCTCAACATGGCCATGGACCACAAGCCGCGCGAGGAGACCGAGCGCTACCTGGCCGAGAACTTCCGCGTGCGCGACCTGCGCAGCCTCGTAGACGAGGTCTACGCCTCCTTCGAGGGCTGATCGGTCCGCTGGGCGGCGGCGAAGACTCCGATCGCCCGGCCGAGGAGCACGAATCCGATTCCCGCGGCCACGCCCTCGGCACCGCCGCGCTCGAGCCCCTCGATGAGGGAGTGCTCGGCATGGCCGGTGAACGCCGTTACGCCGGCCGCCACGAGGAGTGAGCTAGCGGCCCCGAGGAGCCAGGGCCGACCGCGCAGCCAGCCGAAGTCGATGAGCGGGATGTCGTCGAAGACATCGCCCGCCGGCCCGGACGCCGTGGAGAGCACGGCGCGGGCGCTCGTCATGGCTCGCCAGGCCACGAGCAGCCCCGCGCCGGCCGTAGCGGCGAGTCCGGCGACGAGGATCTCGTACCAGGCGGGGAAACGCGACACGAAGTTGATGACGTAGAGCTCCAGGCCTGCGACCGTGGCCAGGCCGGCGCCTAGGGCAACCTTGGTCCGGCGAGCGATGAGCCCGAGCTCGGCCGCGGGGAGGGAGGGGGCGCGGCGGCGCCGGAGCGTCCGCCATGCGCCCAGCGTCCCGGCGGCCAGGGCGATCTGGGGCGCGATGGTGATGCCCAGCAGACCGGGCCAGAACACGATCATCGAGACGCCATGGTTGAAGCCCGGGTAGCCACCGGCATGGCGGATGGCGATCTGCGCGGCCACGAGGGTGATGGCGGTCCAGGCGAGCGCCGCGAAGGCCCACAGCGCCGAGCGGCGCGTGCGCGAGGTGGCGAGCTCTTCGGCGAAGGTACCCGCCAGGGCGCGTGGATCCCCGAGCCGGGTCTCGCAGCCGGGCTCGCAGGCGATGTGATCGCTGAGCTCGAGGACGATCCGGCGCCGCGCGGCGCCCCCGACGCCGCGCGCCGTGAGCTCATCGGTCAGGTCCTGAACCCAGCTCATCCGAGCACCGCCTCGACCGCGCGGGAGAAGTGCTGCCACTCAGAGCGGCGGGAGGCTAAAGACGAGCGGCCGCTACCGGTCACCTGATACACGCGCCGGCGCCGGCCCGCCTCGATCGACCACGAGCTGCGGAGGAGCCCGTCCCGCTCGAGCCTGTGCAGCGCCGGGTAGATCGTGCCCTCGGCCAGGTCGAAGGCGCCGCTGCTGCGCTGCTTGAGGCGTTGCAAAATGGCGTATCCGTGGGCCGGGTCGTGGGCCACCGTGGCGAGGATGAGTGAGTCGAGCTGCCCGGCGAGCGTGTCCGCTTTCATGCCTAGGAAAGTAATGCATAGTGTGGCTAGGTGTCAAGACGGACGCTTCGATGGTGCCGAATCGCGGAAGATGCGGGGATTCTGAGCGCCACTGACCAGAACGTCTGTTCGGCCGTCTAGACTCGATTATGTGGACATGCTCGTCGTCTCGGGAGCCCGGGAGCACAACCTGAAGGACGTCACGGTGGCGATTCCGCGCGGGTCGCTGACCGTCATCACCGGCCTGTCCGGATCGGGTAAGTCGTCGCTGGCCTTCGACACGATCTACGCCGAGGGACAGCGCCGGTACGTCGAGTCGCTCTCGGCCTACGCGCGGCAGTTCCTCGGGCAGATGGACAAGCCGGACGTCGATTCGATCGAGGGTCTGTCGCCGGCCATCTCGATCGATCAGAAGACGACCTCGCGCAACCCGCGCTCGACCGTCGGCACGGTCACCGAGATCTACGACTATCTGCGCCTGCTCTGGGCCCGGATCGGCCACCCCCATTGCCACATCTGCGGACGACCGATCAGCGGACAGTCGGCCGAGCAGATCATCGACCAGGTGATGGAGCTCGCGGATGGCACCCGCTTCATGGTGCTCGCGCCGATCGTGCGCGGGCGCAAGGGTGAGTACGGCAAACAGCTCGAGGAGCTCCGCGCCGAGGGGTTCAGCCGAGTCAAGGTCGACGGCGAGCTGCGCCGGCTCGACGAGGAGATCGTCCTCGACAAGAAGTTCAAGCACGACATCGCCGTGGTCGTCGACCGGCTCGTGATGAAGGAGGAGCTGCGCAAGCGGCTGGCTGACTCGATCGAGACCGCGGTCGCGCTGGCCGACGGTCTCGTGGAGATCGAATTAGTCGATTCGGGAGACATCCAGATCTACTCCGAGAAGTTCGCCTGTCCCGTCCATGGCCCCAGCCTGGTCGAGCTCGAGCCGCGGGTCTTCTCCTTCAACGCGCCCCACGGCGCGTGCCCCCGGTGCACCGGGCTGGGGTCCCAGATGGAGATCGACCCTGAGCTCGTCGTGCCCGACCCGACGCTCTCGATCGGGGAGGGGGCGATCGCGCCTTGGGCGGCGAGCGCATCGAACTACTACGAGCAGCTGATCCAGGGCATTGCCGAGCGCTACGACATCGACCTCGAGACGCCGTGGCGCAAGCTGCCCCAGGAGCAGCGCGACTTCTTCCTCCACGGCACGAACGGCGAGCGAGTGCAGATCTCCTATCGCAACCGCTTCGGCCGCCGGCGCTCCTACGCGACCCAGTTCGAGGGGATCATTCCCAGCCTCGAGCGCCGCTACCGCGAGACCGACTCGGACTTCTCGCGCGAGAAGATCGAGGAGTACATGACCCTGCGGCCGTGCCCTGAGTGCAAGGGCGCGCGGCTGCGGCCCGAGTCGCGGGCCGTCCTCGTGGGGGGAACGGCGATCCACGATTTCGCAGCGCTCTCGGCGCGCCGGGCGCTCGCCTGGGTCGGGGAACTCGAGCTGAGCGACCACGACCAGCGGATCTCCCGCCTCGTCCTGCGCGAGATCCAGGAGCGGCTCCAGTTCCTCGACAACGTCGGCGTGGGCTATCTCTCGATGGAGCGCGCCGCGGCCACGTTGTCCGGCGGCGAGGCGCAGCGCATCCGGCTGGCCACGCAGATCGGCTCCTCTCTGGTCGGAGTGCTCTACATCCTCGACGAGCCCTCGATCGGACTGCACCAGCGCGATAATGAGAAGCTCATCGCCACCCTCGAGCGGCTGCGCGACCTCGGGAACACCGTGCTCGTGGTCGAGCACGACGAGGGCACGATGCGCGCCGCCGATCACCTCGTCGACATGGGTCCGGGCGCGGGCGAGCACGGCGGCCACGTCGTCGCCCAGGGGACGGCGGCGGAGGTGTCGGAGGTGACCGACTCACTGACCGGCCAGTTCCTGGCCGGCACGCGGACGATCGAGATCCCCAAGCGCCGGCGCAAGCCCGCGGGCTACGTCACCATCGAAGGCGCCGCCCAGCACAACCTGAAGAGCATCGACGTCAAGTTTCCCCTCGGGGTCTTCTGCTCGGTGACCGGCGTTTCCGGCTCGGGCAAGTCGACCCTGGTCAACGAGGTGCTGCACAAGGCGGTGGCCAACCGCCTGCACCGGACGCGTCAGCGCGCGGGAACGCACAAGCGGATCAGCGGCCTCGAGCAGCTCGACAAGATCATCTCGGTCGACCAGTCGCCCATCGGCCGCACACCGCGCTCGAATCCCGCCACGTACATCGGGTTGTTCGATCAGATCCGCGATCTCTTCTCCAAGACGCAGGAGGCGCGAGCGCGGGGTTACAAGCCCGGGCGCTTCTCCTTCAACGTCAAGGGCGGTCGCTGCGAGGTGTGCCGCGGGGATGGGCAGATCAAGATCGAGATGCACTTCCTCCCCGACGTCTACGTGCCCTGCGAGCAGTGCAACGGGAAGCGCTACAACCGCGAGACACTCGAGGTCCGCTTCAAGGGCAAGACGATCGCCGACGTGCTCGAGATGCCGATCGAGGAGGCGCTCGACTTCTTCGCTCACATCCCGAAGATCCGACGGCGGGTCGAGGCGCTGAGCGACGTCGGGCTCGGGTACATGCGTCTCGGCCAGCCGGCCACGACGCTGTCCGGGGGCGAGGCCCAGCGGGTCAAGCTGGCGGCCGAGCTGGCCAAGATCGCCACGGGCCGGACGCTCTACATCTTCGACGAGCCGACGACGGGGCTGCACTTCGCGGACATCCAGCGGCTGCTCGAGGTGCTGCAGCGGCTCGTCGACACGGGCAACACCGTTGTCGTCATCGAGCACAACCTCGACGTCATCAAGGTCTCCGACCACCTCATCGATCTCGGACCCGAGGGCGGCGAGGAGGGCGGCCGGGTGCTGGCCACCGGGACCCCTGAGAAGATCGCCGCCACGCCGGGGTCGTACACCGGCCGCTTCCTCGCCGGGGTGCTCCCCGCGCCGGCGGTGCGCCGCAACGGTACGGCGAACGGGAGGCCGCGTCCGACGAAGACGGCCCCCGCACCCGCGCGTCCGCAGCGCAAGCCCGCCGCTGCCGCCGGCTGATCCGCACGCGCCGCCGGCTGAGCACACCGGGCATAAGCCTCGCCGGCGCCGGGTACATAGGGCGCCAAAGCTCATGTTTTCGCGTAATCGAGGAGGCGCGTGATGAGGCCCACCCCACGCAACCTGCTGCTCGGCATGACCCTGGTGTGCATGTACGTCTCGATCTCGGCCGCGCGAAGCGTGGCCGCGACGCCGCCGACGCCCATCGAGGTGACGCTGGCCGTGTCGACCGCTGGCTCAGGCTCGGGCAGCGTGAGCGGGGGAGGCATCTCCTGTCCTGGAACGTGCTCGAACACCTACAAGGCAGGGACGCCGGTCACGCTCACCGCGACGCCGGCCTCGGGCTCGACCTTCGCCGGGTGGAGCGGTGACTGCCAGGGCACCGAGCCGACGTGTGTGCTCCAGATGAACTCGGCCAAGTCGGTGATCGCCACGTTCAGCGCGGGCGCAAGCTCGCCACCCCCGTCGCCCGCCCCCGCCTGCACGGCGCACCTCGGCTCGCGCGACGTCCTCCTCAGGGCGCCCAAGCACCACCACGGAGCCAAGCCGAGCGTGGGCACGGTCACGCTCAAGCTGAGCTGCGACGAGACAGCGAGCGGCAAGCTGAAGCTCGTCTTCAGTGGGCTCGTCCCGGCCGGAAAGCGTCACGACACGAAGAAGTCGTTCACGGTGACCCGGACGATGACGCTCACCGCCCATCACGCCACGCGCCTCACGATCAAGCTCCCATCCGGCGCGCTCGCCGGCCTCGCGCAGAAGCTGCGGCAGTCGCTCTCCGGTTCGCTCTCGGTCACGAACGCCAACGGCAGGGACACGGCCAAGCTCAAGACGGCGCGGCTCGTCGGGATGGGTTGACCGCCCGCGCCCGCGGCTGGTGGAGGCGCCGGCGTTTCGGCTAGCCGCTGTACGAGGTCGGCGGGGTCCCGTCGTTCTGCGCCGTGGCGATCTGGGCGAGTAGCGCCGACGGGCTCGTGCCGGCGAGCACGCGCAGGCGCGGGAGGGTATAGCGGTCCTCCTGCGGGCTCGCCCAGCCGGGGATGACGGTCGTCGAGCCAATGAAGCCGGCCGATTTGACCACGGCCATGACCGCCGCGTTGTAATGCCCCGAGGGGTAGCAGAACCAGTTGACCGGCACCCCGTAGCGGCTGTGCAACGTCTGCCGCGCGCTGACCACCTGGTACTGGAGCTCGGACGGGCTGAGCGCGATGAGGTCGGCGTGGCTGATCCCCTGCGTGTCGAGCTCCCACCCGGCCGCGATCAGGCCCCGGATCTGGGCATCGGTCATGCCGCCCTGAGATGGGGGCAGGCCGCTGAGCTGGAGGTTCTCCACGCCGACCCAGCCGAGCTGCCTGAGCTCGGGCAGGGCGTTCGTGTACTGCGACTGGTAGCCGTTATCGAAGCTGAGCACGATCGGCTTGCCTGCTCCGAGGGGGACGCCGCGCGTCCAGTACGCCTCGAGCTGATCCATCGTCACGGCGTGCCATCCGGCCGCCTTCAGGGCCTGCATCTGGGCGGCGAACTCGTCGGAGGGGACATACAGGCCCGGGAACGGCGCGCCGTTGGGCGGCGGGTTGATCACGTGGTACATGAGGATCGGCACCGACTGGGTGCCCGGGACGCCGGTTGCCTGAGCGGTCGTCCTGGTCGTGTGCCCCGCACCGGCCCCGGAGTGCCCGCGACGCGTGCCCTGGCCGCGGCTCGCCGTGGTCGTGGACCGCGCCTTACCCCCGCCACCGCCCGTGGCCACGGCGACGCCGACCACGACGAGGATGATGACCGCGGCGAGCGCGGTCACCGCCGTCCATCGGCGCCGAACCCGCGCGCGGCGCTCCCGCTCCCGGGCGCGCCGACGTGCCTCGACGTCACGTGGGCCGAACTCGCCAAAACTCACGCCACGAAGGTACCGCCTCCGCCAGACCTTGTGGCGCCGGCGCTACGCCTCCGTCAGGGCGAGACGCGCCGGCGGTGAGAGGCGATGCGTCCGGCCCACCGGCGGGGCCGCGGTTCCGCCGCCTCGCCCGACGGCGGAACCGCCGGGGGCACGGTCACCGCCGGCGGCGGGAAGTCGAGCGCCGGCGGCTCCATGACCGGAGCGCTCGCGGGCGGCGTCTCGACGGGCACCCCGGCGCCCGGCCACCACTCGGCCGGTGAGTTCGGATGGCGCGACTCGGCCCGACGGCGGTGGGGCGAGCGCTTCCACAGCCGCTCGAGCTGTACCACCTCCTCTGGACGCAGCTGCGCGCAGACCGTGGCCCAGGTGTTCGGATCGAGCCGGCGCGCGAAGGCCAGAAGGTTGAAGTACCGGTTGATCGTATGGGGGTTGGGCGAGATGAGCTGCGCCAGCCGCGGGAGCAGCCGGCGCTTGACCATGGCCGCCTGGGGAAGAACGCCGCCGACCGGGAGCTTCGCCGCCAACTCACCGCCCACGAGCAGCCGCCCGGTCGCCTCCAGCGCGGCCGGCACGCTCTCGCACGCGACGAGGCCGACCTGGTCGCCCGTGTAGGCGACGGTGCGGAAGTAGGGCAGCAGAAATGGCTTGACGAACTGCATCGCATTGGCCGCGTTCAGCATGACGACGATCGGGTCGAGCCGGAACTGCTTGGTCTTCAGCGAGCCGACGTGGCGGGCGATGAGGAAGCGCAGCTGGGCGCGTTTCTCCGGTGCGAGGAGCTCGGAGGCCAGGCCGCCCTCGATGAGGATGATGTGCGTCCCCAGGTAGGTGATGAGGCTGACCGGAGGATCGCTCTTGCTGGCCACGTAGATGTCGATGCGCTTGGCGTAGTGGAGCTGCGCGCACACCTCCTCGAGCATCGTCTGGATATCGGGGAAGGTCGCTGCGGTGACGCGCACCGCGCTGCCGAGCAGCCGGGCCCGGAGGAGATGGACGGTGAACCACAGTGAGACGACCGCACCCAGCACGACAAGGACCACATCGGCCACCCCGGAGCCGTCGCTACCCCCCTTGATGATGGCCACCACGACGATCGCGAGCCAGCCAGTCGACACGACGGCGCCCATGACAAACCGCCACTGCTCTCCGGGATAGCGCAGCGCGCGCACCGCCGAGTGCGGGATCCCGTCCCGATGACGAACGTGCATGTCCATCTTGTCAACCCCCTCGTGGTGACGTCCCCGCCGGGGTAAGCGTAAATCCGCCATTGCGCTCGTGTCAATGCGCACGTGTCTTACTCAGTCGCGGCAGCGGGTTAACTACGGACGCGTCCGGGAGTGAGAATGGACTAACTCTCATTAAATCTATCGAGAGCTTCGACGGCGACCTTCGCGCGACGGCCGCCGCCGAGTCCGTTAGCCTGCTCGGCCGATGACGTCAGACGCGCTGCGCACCTGGCTCCAGAAGTGGCGCTGGTACGAGCGAAACTCCCTGCCCTGGAACCGCGCCTCCATCCACTATGAGTTCATGCGCCGCGGCGCCTTCGTGCGCTGGCCAGTGCACGGCAACGTCCTCGAGGCCCTGCGCGAAGGGCGTCTCGAGATCGGGGAGGGGGCCCTGTTCGAGCCCGGCGTGTGGATCACGGCGCCCGGCGACGCTCGGGTGCGCATCGGCGCCGGCACGTTCCTCAACCTGGGGGTCATGGTCGCCGCCGCGCGGCTCGTCGAGATCGGCGATCACTGCATGTTCGCCAACGGCTGCTTCGTCTCGGACGCAAGCCATCGCTTCGACGACCCCCATCGCCCGGTGACCTGGCAGGGCTTCACGAGCAAGGGGCCGACGCGCATCGGCGACAACGTCTGGTGTGGCGCGAACGTCGTCATCACCTCCGGCGTCACCGTGGGCGAGCGCTGCGTCATCGGGGCGAACTCGGTCGTCATCCAGGACATCCCGGCGTTCTCCATCGCCGCCGGAGCACCCGCGCGAGTACTGCGGACGATCGAGTACCCGGAGCCCGAGGCCTTTCAGGGCGCCTGACGGAGTGATTCGATCCGATCGACCGCAGCCGTGAAGTTCGTGCTGCCCAGGTAACCGCTGGCCAGCCCAGCCGCCAGCGCGTTCTCGGCGCTGATCCCCTCGTTGACGTTCTGGCTCGCGCACAGGATGAGGTCCATGCCGCTTCCGGCCGCGAGCACGGCGCGCGTCGACGTCGACCCGAACGCCTTCAACGCGCCTGCCCCGAGCGCGTCCGTGATCGTCACGCCGTGAAAGGCCAGGCGGCGGCGCAGCTCCTGCTTGACCACGATGGAGGAGAGGCCGGCCGGCCGGTGCGGGTCCAGCGCGGGATACACCGCCCAGGAGACCATGACGAGGCGCACGCCGGCGGCGATGGCCGAGGTGTAGGGCAGCTCGTCGATGGTGCGCAGAGCGTGGAGCGACACGGGGAGCGTCACCGGCCGCAGATCGGTGTTCTGGCTCGTCGCGGCGGCGCCGAGCCCCGGGAAATGCTTCGCCGTGGCCGCGACGCCGGTGTGCTGCTGGGCACGGATGAAGTCGGCGCCCAGCGTCGCGACGACATGCGGGTTCTGCGAGTAGGAGCGCCCGAACTCGTCGATGAAGTTGCCCGGCGTGCGGAAGACGTCGAGCACGGGGGCGAGGTTTACGTTCATGCCGACGCCAGCGAGGTTGAGCCCTGCCGACCGGCCAGCCGCCGTCGCCTTCGCCGCCGCCTGGGACGAGGCGCCGATCTGCTTTTCCGAGAGGTTGGGGCGCCCGGGGAGCCGCCGGACGAGGCCGCCCTCCTGGTCGGTCATGAGCAGCAGCTCGTGCTTGATCGGGCTCTGGCTCGCCGCGTGCTCGAGCTCGGCCACGACGCCGGCGATCTGGTGCTCGCTCGAGATGTTGTCGCCGAAGAAGATGACCCCCGCCGCCTCCCCCGCCTTGATCCGCGAGAGGAGGCGGGCCGGAGGCGTCAGCCCGTGGTAGCTGAAGACGACCCGCTGGCCGGCGAGCTGGAGCCGGGTGAGTCCGGGCAGGCCCGCGCCGCCCGCCCGGACCTGGCCCAGCGCGGGCGCGGCGCCCGAGAGGGCAAGGGCGCAGATCAGCCCGAGCGCGGCCGCGCCAGGGAGTTTCCGGCCCCAGAAGGGGCCGGAAATCCCCACCCGGCTCGGCGTCTCAGGACGCCGGGACGCCACTGGCAGGCGGCGAGGGCTGGGTGCCGCTGTACGCGTTGATCGCACCGCTGGCCGTCGGATCGGTGGTCAGGGGACCGCCGAAGAGGACGATCTTTCCGCCACGGATCTGGCCCATCTCGGTGCCGCCGTAGCCGCCGTGGTCCGTCTTGTTGTAGCGGAACGGGACGAGGCCCGGGCCCTGCCACGACGCGCCGTCGTTGTTGATCGCGTCGATCAGGCCCTGGCGAGTGAGGTGCGCGCCCGCGGCCTTGAGCGCCTGCACCAGGGTGTAGGCGGTGGCCATGCCGTACTCGACGTTGCCGTCGAACGGCGCGCTCGCGTCGTACTGGCTGTGGACCTTCATGAACAACTGGATCCACGGGTTCGACGTGTCGCTGGAGGACGGCAGGTAGCCGTCGGTGACGGCGCCCTCGATGAGCGCGGTCCCGGACGCCTTGCCCTTGGAGATCGTCTTCAGGAGGCCGCCGACGGTGATCGGGTCGATGCCCACGTTGGAGACGACGAGCTGCGGCTTGTACCCGAGCGTGAAGGAGGTCAGCTCGGCGATGGCCGTGTAGATCGGCACCGTGAAGCTGACGAGAACCTGTGCGCCGGAGCCCTTGATCGCCGTGATCTGCGGCGCCAGCGTGGTCACGCCGGATTGGTACGGCTGTTTGGTGACGATCTGCGAGGCGGGCAGCTCGTCCTGAATGCCGGCCAGGCCTCCCTGGCCGAAGTCGTCGTCCTGGTAGAGGACGGCGACCTTCTTGCCCGCGAAGTGCTGCTTGATGTACTGGCCGAGGATCTTGCCCTCGATCGTGTAGTTCGGCTGCCAGCCGAAGGTCTCGGGCTGCGTGGAGCCCTTGTCCCAGCAGGGGCAGCCGGAGGCCACGAAGATGTCGGGGATCTTCGCGGCATTGAGGAAGCCCACGACCTTGGTGTGGGTCGGCGTGCCGAGGCCCTCGAAGATGCCGAACACGTTGCTCTGCAGGACGAGCTGGTGGACGACCTGGACCGTGTTCGTCGGGTTGTAGGCGTCGTCCTTGATGATCAGGTGAATCGACCGGCCGAACACGCCCCCGTGGGCGTTGACGTAGTCGAAGAACGCCTGTGAGGCGCGAGCGATCTCGCTGTAGCCCGGTGCGGCCGGGCCAGTCAGCGGCTGGTGGGTGCCGAAGGTGATGCTCGTTGCCGTAACGCCGGGCGCGGTGCTCCCGCCGTTGCCGCTCGTGCTGCTACTGCTCGAACCACCGCTGCTGGACGTGCCACTGCTTGTGCTGCTGCTCGACGAGCCACAGCTGGCCAGCGCCAGGGCGAGCGCGACCACGACCACGAGCGAGCCCAGCCAGTTGAGCCTGGGGTGCCTCATGTGCCTCCAACCTCCTCCTCGTTGTTTAACCGTGGCGCCGCCGGCGCCCCTCGGTGCTGACGGTGCGAAGCCGATACCGGGCACGGCAATTCGATACGTTCTCCCTCACACGTTCCAAATACTAAGCTGTCGATTCCGCGCAACGCAAGGAGATTCGCGTTAGCAACGCCGTTGTGATCGAGGCGGTCGCGACCACAGACCATGGGCACGTCAACCGGGGCAAAGCGAGGTCGTCCGGCCACGGCATCAGCCGAGGACGTCGTCCGCGTCGTGCGCCGCCAGTATCTCGACGGCCAGCGCGTCGATTTGACCGTCGTGGCCCGAGAGCTCGGTCTCGGCCGCGCGACCATCTACCGCTGGTTCGGATCGCGTGAGGCGCTGATCAGCGAGGCCATCTTCCTGGAGTTCGAGCTCCTGCTCGCGCGCAAGCGCCGAACCGTCACGGGCAGCGGCGCGACCTGGCTGCTCGAGGTGCTCGACGGGATCAACCGCACGCTCAGCCGCTCGACCGCGCTGCGCCGCCTGCTCGAGCAGGAGCGCCAGGTCGGCCTGCGCCTGCTCACCTCCAGCGGAGGCGGCGTGCAGCCTCGGGTCGTCGCCTGCGTGCGCAACCTGATCGAGGAGCAGATGCGCGCCGGGGCCTACGAGCCGCCGGCCAGTCCCGACACCGTTGCCTACGCGCTCGTCCGCCTCATGGAGGCCTTCCTCTACAACGACGCCGCGGCCGGGATCCGTGGCGATCATGAGCGGATGCGCGAGGTCCAGGCGGCCCTGCTCGGCATCCGGCCCTGACGGCGCAGCCGGCCGCCGCGCCGCCACAGCGCGACCACGCCTCCCTGGATCCCTGTCGGCCAGATGAGCATGGCGAGGATGAGCACGGCGCCGTAGATGGCGAGCGGCAGGTTGTTCGAGACGTTGTTGGAGAGCGAGAAGCTGTGGGCGAGATCGTTCGTCCAGCTGGGCAGGAGGACGAGCAGAATCGCACCCCAGATGGCTCCGAAAAGCGAGCCGAGGCCGCCGATCACCACCCCGGCGAGAAGCGAGAGCGAGAGCTGGAGGGTGAACGCGCTCGGCGCCGCAAGCTGCTCGACGACGGCCGCGAGCAGCCCGCCCCCGAGTCCGGCGCAGGCGGCGCTCAGGACGAAGGCGCTCGTCTGGGTGCGCCCGACGCGCAGTCCGCACAGGGCGGCGGCGATCTCGTCGTCGCGCACGGCTCGCAGCGACCGTCCCGTGCCGCTGTGCACGACGTTGTAGAGCACGAAGAGCACGAGCACGGCGCACAGGCAGGCGATCCACGCCTCCCAGTGATAGAGGGTGAAGCTCTGGCCGAGCGAAGAGGGCGGGGTGGGCGGGTTGAGCGTGAGGCCGTTCTCGCCCCCGAAGGTCCCCGGGAACTTGTCCGCCAGGGCGGGCAGCCCCACCGCGAAGGCGAGGGTGGCGCCGGCGAGATAGGGCCCGCGCAGGCGGCTCGCGGCCAGGCCCATGGGCACGCCGATCACGGCCGCGGTGATCACGGAGGCGACGAGCGCAGGAGCGAGGGCCCACCCCTCGTTGGCGATGAGCAACCCCGAGGTGTACGCGCCGACGGCCATGAGCGCGCCGTGTCCGAGCGAGACCTGGCCGCTCTGACCGGCCAGCACGGTCAGTCCGGCAAGCGCGGCAAAGTAGTAGGCCCCGGTGGCCATCTGCGTGTTGCGGTAGTCGCTCAGCGTGCCGGTGAGAATGAGCAGGACGAGCGCCGCGAACAGGGTGATGAGCAGCGAACGGAGCAGCGTGTGGCGCTGGACGAACCCCCGGACGGCGCTCATACCCGCCGCTCCTGGGTGGAGGAGAAGAGACCTCCGGGCCGCACCATCAGGACGACGACGAGGATGACCAGGGCGGCGAGGGGCACGAGCGCCGAGCCCTCGTAGCCCGAGACGTAGGAAAGGGCAAGGCCGAGGAGCAGTCCGCCCACGACCGCGCCAGGCGGGCTGTCGAGGCCCCCGAGGACCGCGGCGACGAAGCCGCTGATGAGGATCGGGTCGAAGCTGTTGGGGCCGAGGAAGGTCGAGGGGGCGACGAGCACGCCGGCCAGGGCGCCGGCCGCGGCGGCGAGCGCCCAGCCGACGGTGAACATGCGCCCCACGCGCACGCCGAGCAGGCGCGCGACCTCAGGTTGGAAGGCGGCCGCGCGCATGCGCAGTCCGAGCGAGGTGGCCCGGAAAACGATCGCCAGCAGCGCGGCCAGCGCGACGACGATGAGCACGATGAACGTGTCGTTCGGGGTGAAGAGCAGCGTCGTGCCCCCGACCTTGTAGCCGCGCAGCGAGAAGGCGGCGGGGAACGAACGCGGGGTGTTGCCCCAGATCATCCCGGCGATGGCGACGATGAGGGTGTAGAGGCCGAGGGTGAGGATGACCGCGTTCAGCGGCGGCGCATGCTCGATCGGGCGGACGAGGATGCGCTCGACCATGCCGCCGAGGACGAGCCCGCAGGCGAGGGCGACGAGCAGGCCGACGACGTAGGAGCCGGTCGAGTTGATGACCGCGCTGGCGATGAACGTCGTGAACATGAGCATCGCGCCCTGAGCGAAGTTGACGATTCGGGTCGCGCGCCAGATGAGCACGAGGGCCAGCGCCACGGCGGCGTAGATCGCCCCGGTGGAGATGCCGCTCAGCGTGAGGTCGATGAACTTCGTCATTCAGAACCCCAGGTAGGCATGGCGCAGGCCCTCGTCGGCGGTGAGCTTCTGGGCGTCCTCCTCCACGACCACGCGGCCGAGATTGAGGACCACGCCGCGGTTGGCCACGGAGAGGGCGCCGCGGGCGTTCTGCTCGACGAGGAGCACGGCGAGCCCGAGCGTGTCGGCGAGCCTGCGGACGAGGCCCATGATCTGAGCCACGAGGAGGGGGGCGAGGCCAAGCGAGGGCTCGTCGAGCAGGAGCGCTCGCGGCCGGCCCACGAGCGCCCGGCCGATCGAGAGCATCTGCCGCTCGCCTCCGGACAGGCGCGAGGCGGGCTGGCGGCTACGGTCCTCGAGGCGAGGAAAGAGCTCGTAGATCTCGGCCAGCGGAGCCGCTTCTCGGCCCCGCCAGAGGCCCCCGAGGCGGAGGTTCTCCTCGACCGTCAGCTCGGCGATCACGCCGCGTCCTTCGGGAACGTGGGCGAGGCCGCGGCGGACGATCGCCTCGACCGGGAGGGTGGTGATGTCCTCGCCGCCGAGGCGAACGCGCCCGGCGCTCGCGGGCACGAGGCCGCTGATCGTCCGCAGGAGCGATGTCTTGCCGGCGCCGTTGGCGCCGAGCACGGCGATCACCGATCCCTCCGGCACGATGAGCGAGACCTCGTTGACCGCACGGACCGGTCCGTAGTCGGTGCTCAGGCCTTCGACCTCAAGCATCGCCCACCGCCGGCGTGGCGTCGGCGACGTGGAACTCCTCGGCCTCGCGTCCGAGGTAGGCCTCGGCGACCTGCGGGTCGCGCTTGATCGCCTCGGGCTCGCCGGCGGCGATGACCCGGCCGAAGTCGAGGACGACGACGCGGTCGCAGACGGTCATGACGACGTCCATGTGGTGCTCGACGAGCATGACGGCAATCGAGGAGCCGAGCTCGCGGATGAGCCCGCCGAGCTCGGTCATGTCCTCGCTGTCGAGGCCGCCGGCCGGCTCGTCGAGGAGGAGGAGCTCCGGCTCGGCCACGAGGGCCCGAGCGAGCGCCACGCGCTTCTGCACGGCGTAGGGCAGCGTCCCGGGAAGGCGGTCGAGGGCGTTCTCGTAGTGCAGCCGGGTCAGGGCGGCGACGGCCCGCTCGCGCAGCGCCCGCTCGTCCTTATCGGAGCGGGGCAGGGCGAGCGCCGCGCTGAGGAATCGGGCGTGGCGGAAGCGTTCGCCTCCGACCATGACGTTCTCGAGCACGGTGAGGTGGGGGAAGAGGCCGACGCCTTGGAGCGTGCGCGCGATCCCCAGGCCGGCCAGGTTGTGCGGCCTGATTCGCCCGAGCGGTTTACCGCGCCAGGACAGCGAGCCCGCCTGCGGGGTGACGAAGCCGCAGATGACGTTGAACAGCGTCGTCTTGCCCGCGCCGTTGGGCCCGATGACCCCCAGCACTTCGCCCGGGGAGACGTCGACGGAGACCTCCTCGAGCGCGGTGATGCCGCCAAACGAGACGCTGACGTCGCGCACCGACAGGCCGGACGGATTCGACAGCTCCCTCGACTCCACGCGCGCAAGCTACAGCAGGGCCCCGCCGCTGCCAATAGGAGACACGAAGGTCTAGGAGTTTTAATGACGACGCCCTCGAGGATGTTGGCCGCGCGCTCCGTCGCGTCGATCGCCGCCTCGAGGCGCTCGTAGATGTCCTTCCAGCGGATCACGACCATGGGGTCGATCCCGCCGTCGAACAGCGCCGCCACCGCCTCGCGGGTGATCCGGTCACCCTCGTTCTCGAGCCGGTTGATCTCCACCGTGTAGTGCGAGATATCGCGGAAGCCCCGCAGCCGAGGCATCGCCTCGGCGATCTGTCGCGAGGCGTCGCGCAGGACTCGGGCCAGGCGGATCGACTGGTCCATCGGCGCCTCGATTCGATACAGCCCGAGGTAATCCGCGACCTCCTCGGTGTAGTCGACGATGTCATCGAGCGCCGAGGCGAGAGCGAGGATGTCCTCGCGATCGATCGGGGTGACGAACGTCTGGTTGAGGTGGTGGTGGATGTCGTGGACGATCCGGTCGCCCTCGTGCTCGCAGTCGAGGATCTCGGCCGCGAGCTCCTTGTGGTCCGGATAATCGCGAAGCAGGCTGTCGAGCAGCTCGGCGGCCTTCTGGACGTTCTTGCCAGCTTCCTCGAAGAGCTCGAAGTAGACGCGGTCGCGCGGAGCGAAGACCTGGCCGATGCGAGGCACGGCCCCATCATATGGATGTTCGTGTGGCGGGTCGCGCACGTACGGTGAAGGGATCACCGCCGGGTGCGGGCTATGCCCAGGCTATGACGTGGCGTCGAGCCCGGCCCGGAACTGAGCGAGCTCCTCGTCGTCGATCGAGTAGCAGTGCTCGGGGCCCGGGAAGCTTCCGCGCCGGACCTCCGCGGCGTACTCGGCCACCCCCGCGACCATCTGCGCCTTGACCTCCGCGTAGCGCTTGGCGAAGCGCGGGGCGTGCCCGTCGTAGATGCCGAGCAGGTCGTGGAACACGAGCACCTGCCCGTCGCTTCCGGGCCCGGCGCCGATGCCGATGACCGGGATCTCGAGCCGGGGCATGACAGCGTCCGTGACGGCGGCCGGAATGGCCTCGAAGACGATCGAGAAGCAGCCCGCCTCCTGGAGCGCGCGCGCGTCGCGCGCCACCGACAGGGCCTGCTCGGCCGTGCGGCCCTGGGCCCGGTAGCCGCCAAGCGCCGTCGCCGTCTGCGGGGTCAGGCCGACGTGGCCCATGACCGGGATGCCGGCCTCGACGATAGCCCTCGCGCGCTGGACGCTCGTGCCTCCGCGCTCGAGCTTGACGGCGTCGCAGCCTGCCTCCTTGATGAACCGCTGCGCCGTGGCGATCGCCTGCTCGTCGGAGGTCTCATAGGAGCCGAAGGGCAAATCGCCGACGAGCAGCGGCGTGCGCAGGCCGCGGCGGACCGCGGCGGCGAGCATGAGCATCTCGTCCGTGGACACGGGGACCGTGGAGGGGTACCCGAGCACGGTCATGGCGCCCGAGTCGCCGACGAGGACGATGTCGACACCGGCCTCCTCGGCGACCTGCGCCGAGGGGTAGTCGTAGGCGGTGACCATGACGATCGGCTCGCCCAGACGCTTCTTCTCCACCAGGCGGGGGAGGGTCATGGGCAGCGGCGCGTCGAGGTTGTGGGGGACGGCAACGTGTGGCGTGGCAGACATTTCTCGGTTCCTCCTAGGCGGCGCTGGGCGCCATATGGATCTTCGGCTGCGGCAGCGTGCGATGCATTCACAGCCTCCCGTTCTGGATCGGGGCGTTGTCGATGAGACGCACGCCACCAACACGCGCGGCCACGACGGCGAGCACGTCGCCGTCGATCCGCTCCACCGGCGCCAGGGTGTCGGCGCGGACCAGCTCGAAGTACTCCGGCTCGACGCCGGCCTCGGTCAACTCGGCCAGGGCGCGGGCCCGGATCGCGGTGCTCTGGCGCTCGCCGTCGTGGACCGCCTCCTGGGCGAGGTGCAGCGAGCGGTTCAGCGCGAGGGCGCGGCTACGCTCCTCCGGCGCGAGCAGCGCGTTGCGGCTCGACAGGGCGAGGCCGTCAGCCTCGCGGATCGTCGGGCACACCTCGATGCGCACGGGCAGGTTGAGATCCCGCACCAGCCGGCGGATCACGAGCGTCTGCTGGGCGTCCTTCTGCC
Organism: uncultured Solirubrobacterales bacterium; assembly: GCA_963795525.1. Classification (GTDB taxonomy): domain Bacteria; phylum Actinomycetota; class Thermoleophilia; order Solirubrobacterales; family Solirubrobacteraceae; genus Palsa-465. The sequence goes on along the minus strand of CAWCIA010000002.1, from coordinate 192,805 downwards.
CGAAGTAGGCGACATCGGGGGCGACCATGTTGAAGAGCTTGGTCACCACGGTGGCCACCCCGTCGAAGTGCGCGGGGCCGCGAAAGGTGCCCTCGAGACCCTCGCTGACCCTCCGCACGGAGACCGTGGTCGCGAACCCCGCCGGGTAGACCTCCTCGGCCGAGGGTGCGAAGAGGTAATCGATGCCGAGCTCGGTGGCCAGCTCGGCGTCCCGGGACTCGTCGTGGGGATAGCGCTCGAGATCGGTCGGCTCGTTGAACTGCGTCGGATTGACGAACAGGGAGACGACGACCACGTCGCAGTCCTCGCGGGCGCGCCGCATGAGCGAGAGATGGCCATCGTGAAAGGCGCCCATGGTGGGGACGAGGCCGATCGACCGCCCGGCGCGGCGCGCGTCGGCCAGGGCGGCGCGCAGCTCGGCGAGCGTGCGCAACGTCCTCATGCCGCCGCCTGCCGCTGGGTCCGGGCCTGGGCGTGGGGCTCGGTCTCGGTCGCGGTCTCGGAGAGCGCGCGCGTCGCCTCCACGAGGGCATCGAAAAGCGGGAGGAGGTCGGGCGTGCGCTCGGCCAGCGCGGCCCGCTGACGCTGAACTGTCGCTTCGTCGCCCCGCGCCACCGGCCCGGTGAGAGCGCGCTTGGGGCCGAGCGCGGCCCAGTTCTCCACCGTGGCCCGCACGAGCGGGATGAGGAGCGCACGGTCGACCCCGGCGGTGCCGGCGACCCGCTCGGCCGTCGCCTCGAGCGTGACGAGGAAGTTCGAGGCGATCGAGGCGGCTGCGTGATACGCGGGCCGGTCCTGCTCGGCCACGCGCACGGCGCTCAGCCCGAGCGCGTCGGCGAGGGCGCGCGCGAGGGCCAGGGCCCGGTCGGTGGTGCCGTCGACGGCCGCGCCCGCGCCGCCGAACTCCGTCCCCGGGCCCGCCACGGTCATCAGGGGATGGAGGAGGAAGCCCTCGTGGGGGGTCAGGACCCCGAGCCCGGTGGCCCCGGAGCAGTGCCCGACGAGGGGCCCGGGCGCGACGAGCGCCGCGGCGGCGGCGATCTGCGTGTCGGGAACGCAGAGCAGGACGGCGTCGGCTCCGGCGCCGTCAGCGCCGCGGCCCAGCGGGCCGGTGACCGCGAAATGCGGGCTGCCGGGCTGCGGGACGCTGCGGAGCCCCGCGGCGAGCGCGATACCGACACGGCCCCGGCCGATAATGGTCAGGCGCCTACAGGCAGGGGTGTCGGAGGGGAGATCCCGTTCCAGTTCTCGCATCGGAGATACCGGTCGGCTGGGGGTGGCGTCGGTGCGGAGAATTCGCAGGTCCGTCCCGGTCCGGTGACGGCCTGTGCTTTCAGGATACCCCTTGGCGCGCGAAAGGTATCTCGGCGTGTGTGTGATTCGTCACGAACTCGCCGTCGCCGGTTGGACCTGGGCGAAAAAGCGAACTCCCAGGACGCTTTTTCGCCCAGGTCCACTCCGCACGCTGCGGAAAACGCCTCGGGAACCGTCGTGCGCCGGAGTTAAGATCGCCTGCGTGAGCACTGCCGCGGAGCGTCGCGAGCTGTTGAAGGCGGTCTACGAGCAGGCGCGGAACTGCGAGGCCTGCGCCCTGCACCGGACGCGCACCAATGTCGTGTTCGGAGCCGGGAACGCCAACGCGGACCTCATGTTCATCGGCGAGGCGCCCGGAGCCAACGAGGACCGGCTCGGCCTGCCCTTCGTTGGCCAGGCCGGCAAGCTGCTCGACAAGCTCCTGGGCGAGATCGGGCTGCGCCGCGAGGACGTGTTCATCGCCAACACCCTGAAGTGCCGCCCCCCCGACAACCGCGACCCGCACCCCAACGAGATCGCGGCCTGCTCGGACTACCTCCGCCGTCAGGTGGCGCTCATCGAGCCCACGGTCATCTGCACCCTGGGGAACTTCTCGACCAAGCTCCTGCGCGGCGACACGACGGGCATCTCGCGTCTCCACGGCCATGAGGAGCTGCGGCTCATCGGCGACCGCGCGGTCCGGCTCTATCCCCTGTACCACCCGGCCGCGGCGCTCTACACGCCGTCGATGCTCGCCACTCTGCGCACCGACTTCCAGCGGATCCCCGAGCTCCTTGCCCTCGGGCCGCCCGAGCAGCCGCCGCCGGCCGAGCCGGTGCCCGAGGAGTTCGACGTGCCCGACCTCGAGGACGCCGATGAGCTGGACGCGGCGAAGGCGGCGGACGCGGCGGAGGCGGCAGACGCGGCGGAGGCGGCAGACGCGGCGGAGGCGGCAGACGCGGCCGCCGGCGAGGCCGAGCCGGTCATCCAGCTCGGCCTGTTCTAGCCCGTGCCGGAGCGTTCGGGCGGGACCACGGGCGTCCTGCGTACCCGCAACTTCACGCTGCTCTGGACGGGGGACACGCTCTCCCAGCTGGGATCGCAGGCGGTCACCGTCGCCCTGCCCCTGCTCGTGCTCTCGCTCACCGGCTCGCCCGCCCAGGCAGGGCTCGTCGGCTTCGCCCGCGCAGTCGCCTATCCGCTGAGCGCGCTGCCCGCCGGCGTCCTCGTCGACCGCTGGAACCGCCGGTGGGTCATGATCGGCTGCGACGTGGGACGGGCGCTCGCCATGGGCAGCATCCCGCTCGTTCTCGCCTTCGGTCGTCCGCCGCTGATCCAGCTTCTCGTCGTCGCCTTTCTCGACGCCGCGCTCGTCAGCGCCGCCCTCATCGCCGAGCGCGGACTCCTCACGCAGATCGTCCCCGAGGAGGCGCTGGCGGACGCCGTCGTGCTCAACGAGGCCCGCGCGGCCATCGCCGCGATCGGCGGGCCGTCTCTCGGCGGCGCGCTGTTCGGCCTGGCGCGCGGGTTGCCCTTCGTGGCCAACGTCGCCTCGTTCGCGGCCTCGGCCCTCGCGGCGGCCGGGGTCCGCGTGCCGCCCGCGCCGGCGCGCCCGCGCGAACCCTCGGCCCGCGACCTGCGCGTGATGGGCCGGGAGATCCGCGAGGGCGTCTCGTGGCTCTGGCATCAGCCGTTCCTGCGCGCCGGTTCGCTCCTCTACGCGGCGGCCAACCTGACCCTCGGCGCGGTCGAGCTGCTCGGCGTGCTCGTGGCCCGCAGGCACGGCGCGTCCTCGGCGGCGATCGGCCTCGCCTTCGCCATCGTCGGCGCGGGCGGGCTCGCGGGCGCGCTCCTCGCCGGTCCGCTGCGCCGGCGCATGAGCTCGCGCTGGGCGGTGCTCACCGAGGTGTGGTTCGACGTCATCCTCATGCCCGTGCTCCTGCTCTGCCGCTCCGGGCTGGCCGTCGGTTGCACGATCGCGGTCATGCTCCTGCCGATGGCGCTCAGCTCGGGCGTCGTCGTGGGGCAGCGCCTCGCGCTCACCCCGGACCACCTGCGGGGCCGCGTCCAGGCGAGTGCGTCGTTCCTCGCGGGCACCATCGCCTGGCTCGGACCCCTCGCCGTGGGGATCATCTTCCAGAGCGCGGGGGAGGCCGCGGCCGTGCTCGCGCTCACCGGCTGGACGCTGGTCGTCGCGCTCGGCGCGACCCTCACCAAGGGACTCCGCACCGGGGGGCCGGCGGGCCTCGAGGCGCCGCCGGCCTAGGCAGGCTCCGGGCTGGCCGCCGTGGCCGGCGGCGCGCTGTCCCGGCGCAGGGCGAGCCCGAAGGCGAGAAGCGCGCCCACGGCCTGCACGGCGAGGACCACGGCGGCAAAACCGGCCGGCTTGCGCGAGGCCTGCAGGAGCATGATCGGCTCGGCGATGGCGACGGCGGCGAGGAGGACGAGGAACCCGGTGCGCTTGAGCGCGAGCATGTACTGGATGGCCAGGTACGTGGCGGCGAGCACCGTGAACGCGATGCCGAGGATGAGCAGTGAGCCCGACGCCGAGGTGCGGTTGGCCCCGAAGGCAGCTCGCAGGAGCGGCTTGGCGCCGAAGGCAAAGATGAGGAGCACGGGGACCGCGCAGACGAAGATGATCGCGAGCGCGCGGGCCAGGACCGGGCGGGTGTCCTCGCCCGCGGCGCGGCGCCGCGAGGTCTCGGGGACGAGGTAGAAGCCCGCGCCGATGGCCACCCAGATGAGGACCTTGGCGGCGACGGCCGTGGCCGCGTAGGAGCTGGCCAGGTTCTTATCGAACTGGTGCTTGGCCGCGATGATGTCGATGTTCTGCAGCACGGCGATGACGATCAGACCGGCGATCGGCGCCCAGGCGCGGCGGACGTGCTCCCACAGGTGCAGGGCGGCGGCCGGCGGCTCCTCGTCCGCGCCGGGCGCGGCCGCCTCGAGCCGGCGGGCGTACGCGAGCAACTGGATGGTGCAGTAGGCGCCCATGGCGATGAACGACAGGGGCGTGCCGAGATACGCCCCGGCGACGCCGAGCGGGAGGGCGAGGATGGCGCCGACGATGAGCCGTGAGCCCTGCTCGCCGATGAGGCTGAGGCCGACGGACTTGTAGTCGCCCACCCCCTGCAGCGCGCCGCGCAGGATCGAGAGCTCGAGCCACAGACAGCCCGCCGGCAATCCGATCGCGGCCGCCCACTCATTGCTCTTGCCCACGCCCACGGCGGAGGCGAGCGGGTGGCGGAGCAGGACCGAGACCACGGTCAGGACGATCGTGAACCAGACCATCGTGCGCGACCACGCCCGGAGCGTGACGACGAGCCCGTGGCCGATGCCGAGGTGGCCGAGGACGCCCTCCCGGGCCGTGGCCACCTGCATGGCCTGGCCGGCCACCCCGAGGATGAGGAAGTAACTGACGAGCGCCGCGAGCGCGCCGTAGTCACTCAGCTCGCGCGCGAACACGACCGTCGAGCCGAGGGCGATGACGTTGTTGACGATCATCGCACCGGCCAGAGCGCCGGCCTTGGCAACGTCGGAGCCGCGCAGGTCCGTGAGCTGTGACTCGTACTTGCTCCGGAGACCTGCCACACGGCCCAGCTTGGCTTCGGTTTCCGCCGGAGGGCTGAGCATCGTCAGACTGAAGGTAGCGAAATGCGCCGCCACGAAAGTGAATCACCCGAGCAAACCGAGGCCATCGGCGCTGATCTGGCCGCGGAATTGCGCCCCGGAGATGTCGTGTTGGTCAGCGGCGAACTGGGGGCCGGGAAGACGACGTTCGTGCGCGGGGCATGCCGCGCGCTCGGCGTCGCCGGCGTCGTCAACAGCCCGACCTTCACGATCGGGCAGCGCTACGCGGCTCCGGTGCCCGTGTCGCACCTCGACCTGTACCGCATCGCCGACTTCGAGGACGAGGAGCCGGAGCTGCTCGCCGATTACCTCGGCGGTGACCGCATCGCCTTCGTGGAATGGCCCCGGGACGAGGCGGCGGCGATCTCGCCCCACGGCCGCGTCGTGGCCCGGGTCCGGCTCGAGCATGCTGGAGGCGACCGCCGGGTGGTCGAGATCGGAGCCGGATGACTCACGTGGCCTCCACACGGGCGAGGCTGGCCGGCGGGAGGTTCGCGTGAGCACCCTCGCCTTCGACACGGCCACCCGGGCGACGACGGTGGCGCTCTGCCGCGAGGGCTCGGCCGCCCTCGAGGCCCGGGACGACCCGCCCACGGGGGCGCGGCCCCGGCACGCCACGCAGCTGCTTCCGCTCGCCGCGCAGGTTCTGGGCGACGCCGAGGTGGGGTGGCCCGACATCGAGCGGATCGCGGTCGGCGTTGGGCCGGGCTCCTTCACCGGGCTGCGTATCGGCATCGCCACGGCCCGCGCGCTCGCCCAGGCGCGGGCGATCCCGCTCGTGGGAGTGCCGACTCTGGCCTCGCTCGCCCTCGGCGCGTGGACGGCCGCTGGGCGCGAGGGTTGTGGCACGGTTCTCGCGCTCATCGACGCGCGGCGCGGCGAGGCCTTCGGCGCCGCCTGGCCGGTCACCGGCAACGGCGATGACCCGGCCGCTGGGCTCGCCCGTCGCGAAGCGGCGGTGTTCGGGCCGCGCGCGATGAGCGCGGAAGCCCTGGCCGAAGCGGTGCTCGCGCTGCCAGGAGAGACACTGGTCGTGGGGGACGGCGCGGTACCATTTCGAGGTGTTCTCGAGCGCTCCGGGGCGCTGATCGCAGGCGACGACGCAGAGCTGCACCGGGTTTCAGCCCAGAGTCACTGTCTGCTCGCTCGGCACCTACCCGAGGGCGATCCCGAGAGCGTCCTGCCCGAGTACCTCCGCGCACCGGACGCGGAGCTCTCTCGCCGCCGCCATGAGCACTGAGCCACTGACCGTCCGCTCCCTTGGATACTCGGATCTCCCGCAGGTCATCGCCATCGAACGGCGCGCCTTCGCCAGCCCGTGGTCGCTGTCGATGTTCGTGCTCGAGCTGTCCAAGCCGTCCGGGGTGTGCCTCGCCGCCATCGAGGGCAAGCGCGTGGTCGGATACCTCGTGTGCGCGCGCTACGCGGACGTGTGGCATCTCATGAACATCGCCGTCGACCCTGTCGTGCGGCGTCAGGGCATCGCCACGGCGCTGCTCGAGCAGATGCTCGAACGCGCGGGACGCGACGAGTCGTTCACCCTCGAGGTCCGCCCGTCCAACGGCGCAGCCATCACGCTGTACGAGAAGTTCGGCTTTCGCAGCGCGGGCATGCGCCGCCGCTACTACAGCGACACCGGCGAGGACGCGGTGATCATGTGGCGGACCGCGCCCACCACCTCGGCCCAGAGCGCCTCCGGGTGATCCTCGGGATCGAGACAAGCTGCGACGACACGTGCGCCGCCGTCATCACCGCCGCAGGTGAGATCCGAGCGAACGTGATCTCCTCCCAGGGCATCCACGATCGCTACGGCGGAGTGGTCCCCGAGATCGCCTCGCGCCACCACCTCGAGCTCATCGGCGCGGTGGTCGACGACGCGCTTGCGCGCGCCCAGACGAGCCTGAACGACCTCGACCTCGTCGCGGTCACCCGCGGCCCCGGCCTGGTCGGCGCGCTGCTCGTCGGGCTGGCCAGCGCCAAGGGCCTCGCCGCCGCCCACGAGCTGCCGCTCGCCCCGGTCGACCACCTCCACGGGCATGTCGCCGCGAGCTTCCTCGCGCCCGATCCGTTCGAGCCGCCGTTTCTCGTTCTGCTGGCCAGCGGCGGCCACACCGTGCTCGCGCACGCGCGCGACCACGGTCCGGATTTCGAGGTACTGGGTCAGACCCTCGACGATGCGGCCGGCGAGGCCTTCGACAAGGGAGCGCGCCTCCTCGGTCTCGGCTATCCCGGCGGTCCGGCGCTCGAGCGTCTGGCGCGTGAGGGCGATCCCGAGGCCTTCGCCTTTCCCACGGCGCGGCGCGTCCCGGGACTCGACTTCTCCTTCGCCGGACTGAAGACGGCGCTGCTCTACCGCGTGCGTGAGCTTGGAGAGGCCGAGGCAGAGCGGCGGGCCGCCGACCTGGCCGCGTCCTACCAGCGCGCCATCGTCGAGGCGCTGGCCCAGCGGGTCGAGCGCGGACTCGAGGCCACGGGTCTCGAGCGGCTCGCCATCGGCGGCGGCGTGGCCGCCAACGGGCCGTTGCGCGAGCGCCTGCGTGGTCTCGAGGTCGAGCTCGACGTGCCACCGATCGAGCTGTGCACCGATAACGCCGCGATGATCGCGAGCGCCGGCCGCTACGTCGAGGCTCTGGCCTATCCCGGCTATCTGGCCCTCGATGCATACGCCAGCGGCGAACGGGCGCCGGCGCTGCGATGAGGGCCGTCGTGCTCTACGGCCGCGAGGGCTGTTGCCTGTGCGACGAGGCCCGTGACGTACTCGAGCGCGTTCGTGCTCACGTGCCGTTTTCGCTGCGGGAAATCGACATCGAAAGCGACGACAGGTTGCACCGAGCGTATCTCGAGCGGATTCCCGTCGTTACGATCGACGGAGTGGAGGCATTCCAGTTCTTCGTCGACGAGGCCGAGCTGGCCCGCCGGGTGACCGCGGGACAGGCGGCATGAGCTTCACCCTGGGACAGGAGCCCGAGGGCGCCGAGCGGGCCGCGGAGAAGCTCTCCCTCGGCGTGGCGGCGCGCCTCTCGCGCTACCTCCAGGTGCTCACGCAGGCCCGCAAGATGGGCAAGGAGACGATCTCCTCCCAGGAGCTGGCCGACTACACGCACGTCAACTCGACACAGATCCGCCGCGACCTCTCCGGGTTCGGCAAATTCGGCAAGCGGGGAGTCGGCTACAACGTCGAGTCGCTGGTCACCCAGATCAGGAAGATCCTCCGCACCTCCGGCCAGCACAACATCGGCCTCTTCGGCGCCGGCCACCTCGGCACGGCGATCGCCACCTCGGACATCTTCGCCGACCATGGATTCCGCGTCGTGGCCGTGTTCGACAGCGACACGGGCAAGGTCGGGAGCGCCATCGGCACACTCGCCGTGCGCCACAACTCCGACATGCGCGCGGCCATCGACGACCTCGACATCGTCGTGGCCGTCCTCGCCGTTCCCTCTGCGGCAGCCCAGGACCTGGCCGACGAGCTCGTCGACGCGGGCGTGAAGATCATCTTCAACTACTCCGAGGCGCTTCTCAACGTTCCGCCCGAGGTCACCGTTCACACCTCGAGCCCGGCCGTCGATCTCCTCTACGCGCTGTACTTCTATCTGACCTGAGCGTCACCCCGTGGAGCTCGATCTCGACAGCGCGCGCGCGGCCTTCGACGCGTCGACTGACTTCACCGTCGGCCTCGAAGAGGAGTTCGCCATCCTCGACCCGGCCGAGCTCGGTCTCGTGCCGTGCTTCGAGCAGCTGCGTGAGGCCGCCGCCCGCGACGCAGTGCTTGCCGACGCGATCGCGGGCGAGCTCATCTCCTCCGAGATCGAAATCCGCTCCGGTCGGGCGGAGACGTTCGCCGCCGCTCAGCACGCCCAGCGCGACCGTCGCCGGAGGCTGTTCGGCGTGGCTGCCGAGTGCGGGCTCGCCCTCGGGGCCACCGGGACGCACCCGTGGTCGGACTACCGCGAGCAACCGATCATCGACACCGAGCACTACCGCCGCGTCGAGGAGGGCCTCAAATACGTGGCCTGGCGCAACAACACCTTCTCGGTGCACGTTCACGTGGGGATCCGGGGCGCCGACCGCGCGGTGGCCGTGTGCGACCGGCTCCGGCCCGTGCTGCCCGTCCTGCTCGCCATCTCCGCCGACTCGCCCTTCCTCGACGGACGCGACAGTGGCCTGCACAGCGCGCGCACGCAGACGTTCACCAAGAGCTTCCCGCGCTGCGGCGTCCCCGATGCCTTCGGGAGCTGGGAGGCCTACGCCGAGTACATCGACTTCCTCGCGCGGACACGCTCGATCGTCGAGTACACGCAGGTCTGGTGGTCGATCCGGCCACACTTCGCCTTCGGCACCGTCGAGGTGCGAATCTGCGACGCACAAGCGACGGCGGGTGAGTCCGAGGGTCTCGCCGGGCTCATCACCGCATGCGTCGCCCAGGCCGCTCGCGATCACGATGAGGCGGTCCCCTACGAGAATCTGCCCAGGCGGCTGATCGAGGAGAACGTCTGGCGCGCGGTTCGCCACGGCTTGGAGGGAGAGCTCATCGACCTGCCCGCCGGCGCGACCTACCCGGCCGCCGAGGCGCTCGAGCGGCTGCTCGCCTGGACGGAGCCCACCAGGAGCGAGCTGGGACTCGATGTCGAGCTGCCCACGCGGAACGGCGCGCAGCGCCAGCGACGTATGCTCGCCGAGGGGCTGAGCCTCGCGGAGGTCTACCGAGCGGTGGTCAGCGAGACCCGCGACACGTATGCACCGGCTGTCGGGGCGCGAGCCGAGATGAGGACAGAGAAGGTGAGCCGATGAGCGCGACAGGCAGTATGGGCGGCGAGCCGGGCCGGACCCCGAGCGAGGAGGAGCTGCGAGCCGCCTACGAGGCCCAGCTGAAGCAGCTCCGCGTCGAGCACATCCTCATCGACAACGTCGTGTCGCTGATCAACCTCGGGATGCGGCGGACGGGGCTGGCGCCGGGCACCGAAGCGGAACGGGATCCCGCCCAGGTGCGCCTGGCCATCGATTCCGTGCGGGCGCTCGTGCCGCAGCTCGAGCAGGTCGCGCCTGGCGACATCGGTCAGATTCGTGACGCGCTCTCGCAGCTCCAGCTCGCCTACCTGCGTATCGGAGGGCAGCCTGCACCCGGCGAGCCCCCGCCAGGGGATGCTGGGCCGCCGCCGGGCGAGGCCGGGCCGCCGCCGGGCGAGGCCGGGCCGCCGGGGGAGGCTGGCCCGCCGCCGGGCGAGGCCGGGCCGCCGCCGGGGGCGCCCCAGCCCTCCGAGCCGCCGCCCGACCCGGCGAAGCCGGGGGAGCCAGGACCGGCGCAGCGCAGCGGCCGCCTGTGGGTGCCCGGGACTTAGCGCCGAGGAGCTAACTCCAGGGCACGGATTGTCGTCCCGCGACAATTTGCCCGCCCCGGATGGCTGCGGATGTGTGGGAGCGACGGGAAGCGTCCCCACCGCCCTCAAGTCCGCCCCGCGCGCGACGAACACCCGGAGTGTCACACGTTGCCTGGGCCTCACCGGGCGTCGCCACATCGTCCGTAGGAGGATCCATGCAATCGGGGATCGCCCTGTCGATCCGCACCAAGCTGCTCGCAGCCTTTGGTGCCATCGTGCTTCTCACCGCCGTCCTCGGCGGCCTCGCCATCGCCAAGCTCTCGACCGAGAACGGCCACGTCAGTGCGCTGGCCACCAAGGTCGTGCCGGCGACCGACCTCGTCGGCCAGGCCTCGGCGGCCATGAACAAGTACCGCAAGGACCAGCTCCACTACATCCTGGCCACGCCCGCTGACCGGGCCGGGTCCCAAGGCGTCTCCGGCGACGTCGCCGGAGACCTGACCACGATGCAGCAGCTGCTCAGCCAGTACCGCGCCGAGGGGCTCGTGAGCGATCCCACCGACGCCAAGCTCATGAACGCGTTCAAGGCCGCCTTCTACACCTACGTGGCCAAGAGCGGCGCCTACCGCCACCTCGCCGACACCGGCCAGATCCAGGCGGCCGGTGCCGCCGTCGGCAGCGGCGCGGGTGACGATGCCTTCAACGTCCTGAAGACGGCCACGGCGAACTGGCTCGCCCACAAGTCGGCCGTGGCCAGCGCCGCGGCCAAGGCGTCGCGTTCGTCCTACAGCTCGGCGAGGCTCCTCATCCTCCTGCTCCTCGGTTTCACCATCGTGGCCGGCATCGCCATCGCCCTGGCCATCTCGCGGGTGATCGTCTCCTCGCTCCGGAAGCTGGGAGGTGCGGCCAGCGCGATCTCGCGCGGTGACCTCGATCAGCACATCGAGGCCAAGGGACGCGACGAGCTCGCCGAGCTCGGGCGTGAGTTCGTGACGATGGTCGAATACCTGCGCGCCAGCGTGGCCACGGCCCAGGCCATCGCCTCGGGCGATCTGACGACCGACGTCGTCCCGCACTCCGAGCGTGACGCCCTCGGCAACGCCCTCGTGACCATGACGGGCAACCTCCGCGGCCTGGTCGGCGAGATCAACGCCGCGTCCGGTGCCGTGAACTCCTCCACCGGCGCCATGGCCCGCACGTCGCGGGAGACTGGCCGGGCGGTCGACGAGGTCGCCGCCGCGATCGGCCAGGTCGCCTCCGGGGCCGAGCGCCAGGTCGCCTCCATCGCCGAAGCCCGGCGCATCGCCGACGAGGTCGCCAGCGCGGCCGGCGCCGGCGCGGAGATCGCCCAGACCACGGCCGAGGCCGCGGAGCGGGCCCGCGGGCTCGCCACCGGCGGAGCCGCCGCCGTGACCCGGGCGAGCGAGGCCATGAACGCCGTGCGCGAGTCCTCCGCCGCCGTCACCGCGGCGATCGCCCAGCTCGGGTCGAAGTCCGACCAGATCGGCGGCATCGTGCAGACGATCACCGGCATCGCGGAGCAGACGAACCTGCTTGCCCTCAACGCGGCCATCGAGGCCGCCCGGGCCGGCGAGAGCGGGCGCGGCTTCGCCGTCGTGGCCGAGGAGGTCCGCAAGCTGGCCGAGGAGTCCCAGTCCGCGGCCGCCTCGATCGCCAGCCTGATCGCGGAGATCCAGGCCGAGACGGCCGCCACCGTGTCGGTCGTCGACGACGGCGCCCGCCGCACCGAGGACGGCACACACATCGTCGAGGAGGCCAAGGACGCCTTCCTCGTGCTCGGTGAGAGCGTGGCGGAAATGAGCAGCCGGGTCGACGAGATCTCCCAGGTCGTTCAGCAGATCGCCGCCAGCGCCCAGGCCGTGCATCACAGCATGGTCGAGGCCGCCGCCGTGGCCGAGGAGTCCTCGGCGGCCACCGAGGAGGTCTCGGCGAGCTCGCAGCAGACCTCGGCCGCCGCGCAGGAGATCGCCGCCTCGGCCTCCGCGCTGGCCGACACGGCCGAGCGGCTCGCCGCTCTCGTCGGGCAGTTCCGCCTCCAAGCCTGATTCCTCCAGGGACGCTCGAAAATGAGCGCCTAGCGGGGAGGTCGCCGCAGGCGACCTCCCCGCGCGCTAGACTGCGCCGCCGATCAAATGGGGCCCCGCACGATTGACTCGCGCGTGGCCCCTCTGCAGTTATTGGCTGCGCTTGGCGCGCGCCTTCCCCTCGTTAAAGAGCTTCTCCCGGAGGAACTTCTTGACTAGCTTCTTGACGCATCACGGCGTGCTGGTCGCGCTTGTGTGCGCCGCTGCCGCCGTCCTCTACGGTGCGCTCACCTCACGCGCGCTCCTGGCGCTCTCGCCGGGAAACGAGCGGATGCGCACGATCTCAGCCGCGGTCCAGGAAGGCGCCTCGGCGTACCTGAACCGCCAGTACACGACCATCGCCGGAGTCGGCGTGGTGCTGTTCATCGCGCTCATCCCGATTCAGAACATCCGGGTCGCGATCGGGTTCGCGGTCGGCGGCCTGTTCTCCGCGGCTGCGGGCTATATCGGGATGAACGTGTCCGTGCGAGCCAACGCCCGCGTCGCCGAGGCGGCGCGCGGCGGCGTGGGCCGTGCGCTCGATGTCGCCTTCCGCGGCGGCGCCGTGACCGGCCTGCTCGTCGTCGGACTGGCCCTCATCGGCGTGGCCGGCTACTACGGCATCCTCACCTGGATCGCCGGAGAGAGCCAGCGCCACGCCGTCGACGCGCTGATCGGGCTCAGCTTCGGCGGGTCGCTCATCTCCGTCTTCGCCCGGCTCGGTGGCGGCATCTTCACCAAGGCGGCTGACGTGGGCGCCGACCTCGTAGGCAAGATCGAGGCCGGCATCCCCGAGGACGACCCCCGCAACCCGGCTGTCATCGCCGACAACGTGGGCGACAACGTCGGCGACTGCGCCGGCATGGCCGCCGACCTGTTCGAGACCTACGCCGTCACCGCGGTCGCGGTGATGCTGCTTGGCGTCCTCCTGTTCAACCAGCAGTCCGCGGTGGCCCTGTATCCCATCGTGATCGGTGCCGTGGCCATCGTGGCCTCGATCATCGGCACCTTCGCCGTGAGGTCGAAGGCGGGCAACGTCGAGCGCGCCCTCTACCAGGGGTTGATCACCTCCGGGGTGATCGCCGCCCTCGCCTTCCTGCCCGTGACCTACTGGCTCATGCGCAGCCTCACCTACAAGCTCGGTGGCACGGCCGCTCCGCACTGGTGGAAGTTCTATCTGTGCGCACTGATCGGCGTGGGCATCACGGCCTGCCTGTTCGTGATCACCGACTACTTCACCTCGACGCGGTTCGCGCCGGTCAAGAGCACGGCCCGCGCATCGCAGACCGGCCATGCCACGAACATCATCCAGGGCCTCGCCCAGGGGTACCAGTCCACCGCGCCCCCGGCGATCGTGGTCGCAATGGGGATTCTCGGCGCCTGGAAGCTCGCCGGTGGACACTCCGAGGGCATTTACGGGATCGCGGTTGCCGTCATGGCAATGCTCTCGCTGGCCGGCTTCATCGTCGCGCTCGACGCCTTCGGGCCGATCACCGACAACGCCGGCGGGATCGCCGAGATGGCTGACCTGCCGGAAGAGGTTCGTAACGTCACCGACCCGCTCGACGCCGTCGGTAACACGACCAAGGCCGTGACCAAGGGCTATGCGATCGGATCGGCCGCCCTCGCCGCGCTCGTGCTGTTCAACGCGTTCGAGGACGAGCTCGCGGCGAAGGGCAAGCATCCGGACTTCTCGATCGGCAACCCGGCCGTCCTCATCGGACTGCTTATCGGGGGCCTGATGGTGTATCTGTTCGCCTCGCTCGCCATGGAGGCCGTCGGCCGAGCTGCCGGGGCCGTCGTGGAGGAGGTCCGCCGCCAGTTCCGCGAGAAGCCCGGAATCATGGACGGAAGCGAACAACCCGAGTACGGGACCTGCGTGGCGCTCGTCACCCGCGCGGCACAGCGCGAGATGATCCTGCCGTCCCTGATCCCGATCGTCATCACGTTCATCGTCGGCCTGATCAGCGTGGAGGCCCTCGGCGGCCTGCTCATCGGCGTCATCGTGGTCGGCCTGTTCGTGGCCGTGTCGATGACCTCGGGCGGCGGGGCGTGGGACAACGCCAAGAAGCTGATCGAGGATGGTGCCTACGGCGGTAAAGGCTCCGAGGCTCATGCCGCCGCGGTGACGGGGGATACCGTGGGTGACCCCTATAAGGACACCGCCGGCCCGGCCATCAACCCCATGATCAAGGTGGCCAACATCGTGGCCCTGTTGATCATTCCGCTGATTACCTGAGCGCGGCTAGCGTTTGGTGGTGACGCCCGGGCGGTGGGCCCGTCTGAGGGCACGCGCTGGGAGCCTGGCAGTACGGTCTGCCTTGATTCTCGCCGCAAGTGCCCTCAGACCGACCACCACCCGGACGTCCCCTATCGCCTTCGCAGGCGGGCTGATTGCCATAGCCGCGCTCGCTGGCTGTGGAAGCTCGGCGCGGACTCTCCCGAAGCCCTGCACTCAGAAGGGCTTGGCTGCCGTTGCGCGCTCGTTTGGCGTTAGGAGCGGGGGTGTGAAGACGCGGGCGGATGTGGGGAGCAATGGGAGCCCGGAGTGCGTTTACGCGATGGGGAAGTCGTCGGTGGTGGTCAATGTGAACAACACGCCGCAGGCCTACTTCCTGCTCGAGCGCACCGAGGTCGAGGCGTCACAGCAGTTCGGGCTCGTGCGCGCGGTTGCGGCGCCGTATGACGTCCCGGGAGTCGGGCTCGACGCATGGTGGTTCCCGGCCGAGTCGCAGTTCCTGACCACGGATGGGGTGAACCTGCTCACGGTCACTGTGACCATCCCGCACGCGCCGGCGAAGCGCCTGCCGCAGGTCGGGAAGGCTGCGGCTCGGCCGTATCTGGGCAAGCTCGTGCAGCCGCCCGGCTACAAGAGCTGACGCGCAGCGCTCAGGCGGCCCGGTCGCCGGTGACCGAGCGAGGCACGACGTGGCGCTTCTCGCGCTTCACGCCATAGAGCCGCGCGTCAGCGAGCTCGAGGACGGCGTCCTTGTCGGGCGCGGCGCTGAGCAGGGCGACGCCGGCCGAGGCGCCGAGGCGTGGGTCGAGCGCGGAGATCGCCACGCACACGTGGGCGATCACGTCGGACGCGGCGCGCTCCTCGAGGGCCGGAAGGAGCAGCGCGAACTCGTCGCCGCCCACCCGGAAGGCGAGATCGTCGCCGCGGCAGGCGCCCGAGAGCTCGCGGGCGGCGGCCTGGAGGAGACGATCGCCGGCGCCGTGGCCATCCTCGTCGTTGACCGCTTTGAAGTTGTCGAGGTCCACAAGCGCGAGGCACCCGGTGCGCTGCGCCGGGGCGAGACGGCGGTCCAGCGCCTCGTGGAAGCTGCGGTGGTTGAGTAGTCCGGTCAGTCCGTCGACGTCGGCCTGGGTCTTCGTCAGGTGGTAGCGGCGGGCGTTGTTGAGCGCGATCGAGACCTGCGTGGCGAAGGACTGGAGCACCTCGATGTCCCGCGGCAGAAAGGCGTGGGCCTGCGTGCCGAGGGCGATGAGAACGCCGGACGGTTCCCCGAAGAAGGTCAACGGGGCGCTGGCGAGCGCACGTAGCGCCATCGCCTTGTCGACGAGCGGGGCAAGCGCCGGCACGTCGCAGATGTCGTCGAGCACGATCGGCTGCTCGCTCGCCCGCGGACACGCGGCCATCCAGGCCTCGAGCGCCGAGACGATGCGGGCCGGCAGCGCGGACGAGCTCTGACACACGTACGCGTCGCCCTCGCGCAGAAGCAGGGCGAACTCGCGGCCGCCGACCGCCGCCTGGGCGTTGCGCGTGACCTTGCCGATCACCTCGTCGAGGCGCAGGTCGGAGACGAGGTCCTCGAGGCTCGCGAACAGCCGCTGGGCGACCTCCGCGTTGTCCTCGGCCTCGCGCTGGAGCGCCTGCCACGCCCCGCGGTGGCGCCGAAGCTCGCTCACCACGACCCCTCCGACAGCGGCCACGCTCAAGCCGGCCGCCACGGGCACTGCTGCCGGGGCCAACAGCACGCTCGCCCCCAGGGCGCTGAGCGACCCCGCCGCCGCGGCCAGAGCACGCCGCCCGAGGGAGATGTGCTCACGCCAGACGAGCTCATAGACGCACGAGTCGTCGCCGGAGCCGACGCACTTGCGGTGGCGGAGCTGGGCCTTGGGCAGCCCGAAGAGCTCGGGCACGACGCGTAGCATGGCGGCGCTGTAATGGCAATCCAGGCGATGGAAGCGCTGCTCGTCGCCGATGCCGCAGAAGCGGATGCACGCCTCGCCGCGGCCGATGCTGATGAGCTCCATGGCGTGGCTGCCATTGAAGCGGGCGTTGGCGCGCACGATGCTCCGGTAGACGAGCTGGGGGGAGCCGAGCGTGCGCAGGGCGACCTTGAGGCCGCTTCCCACGTTCAGATCGAGAGCCAAGCCCGCCATCTGCTCGAGGAAGTCCGGCTTGTCGAGCACGGCCGCCGTGGCCTCGAAGAGGGCGATCTTCGTCTCCCAGGAGAACCAGGAGTTCTCATCGCGGAGCTCGGCCTCGCACCCGGCGAGCCCGCAGCGCTCAAGCACCTGGGCGATCGCCTCGGGACCGCCAGCGCGATCCAGGTAGGCGAGCAGCAGGGCCGAGGTGACCCCGCTCGTCTCGCGCGGCTGGCCGGACAGCGGCGACGCCGGAACGCCGCCCTTCAACGTAGCCTCCTCCACTTCCATCCCATGACTTAATCGGCTGCAAACCCAGCCGGGTTAACCCTCGTGTCCACACTTACACGCCGATATGTCCTTTTCCGTTGAGCTCGGGATCGGCCTCGCCGTCCTGACGGCGTTCGGATCGATCGCGGGCTTCCTCTACAAGTTCCGCGGCGCGCGCAACGCTCCGGCCGTGTCGCTGCGCCGTCCCTGGCACAGCTCGGTCGAGCTGTTTCGCTCGCCGCTCTACTCGTTGGGGATCCTCATCGCCCTCGGATCGTGGGGCCTTCACGTGGGCGCGCTCGCGCTCGCGCCGATCTCGCTCGTGCAATCGGTGATCGCGGGCGGCCTCGTGCTGCTCACGTTCGTGGCCGACCGGCTCTTCGGCATCGCCGTGACACGGCGCGAGTGGATCGGCGTGGCCCTGACCGCGGCCGGGCTCGCCTTCCTGGCCGCGACGATCGGCCGGGGCGCGCATGGCTCCTACTCGCGCTATCCGCCGGGCACGCTCGCCATCTACCTGACCGTGCTCTCGGTGGCCGGACTCGGTCTCGCCGCGACCTCTCGCCGCGCCGGCGTCCTCGCGGTCTCCGCCGGCCTGCTCTGGGCGGCCTCCGACACGTCGATCAAGGCGCTGAGCTCGCATCTTCACGCGCTGGGCATCGGGGTCCTCATCCACCCCCTGGCCTTCGTCATCCTCATCGCGTCCCTCATCGGGCTGCTCGTGTCCGCGCGGAGCCTGCAGCTGGGGGAGGCCGTGCCCGTGATCGCCCTGACGAGCGCGGCGGCCAACCTCACCACGATCGCCGCCGGGCCGATCGTCTTCGGTGAGCCGCTCCCCTCGGGGGAGCTTCAGCTCGTCCTCCACGTCCTCGCTTTCGCCCTCGTCATCGTCGCCGCGGCGCTCACCCCGCCGCCGCTGACGGCATGAAGTCCCCGCCTCCGGCAACCATCTAGAGTCCAGGCCATGTTGATCCTGATCGTCGGCTCCGGGCGTGTCGGCTCGGCGGTCGCCAAACGCGCGCTCGAGGCGGGACACGAGGTCTCGGTGCTCGACAGCGACCCGCTCTCCCACGAGCGCCTCGACAAGGACCAGTCCACGAGCTGGGAGGACGCCGGCGGCCGTTTCACGGTGGGCACCGCGCTCGAGGTCGACGCGCTCATCGAGGCGGGCGTCGAGGACGCCGACGTGTTCCTCGCGGCCACGCGGGGCGACAACACGAACCTCGTCATCGCCCAGATCGCCCAGCGGCGCTTCAACGTGCCCCGCGTCGTCGTGCGGGTGGCCGATCCGGGCCGCGCCGCCTGGTACGCCCAGCAGGGTCTGCTGACGATCTGCCCGACGCAGGTGGCCATCGACCAGGCGACGACCGTCGCCCTCTCGGAGTGAGGCCGCCGCGATGTACGTGATCATCGCCGGATCAGGCAAGGTGGGGTGGAACCTCGCGCGCGAGCTCATCGCCAAGGAGCAGGAGGTGACCCTCATCGAGTCCGATCACCGCCGCTTCCGGGTCGTGGAGGAGGAGCTCGAGCACGCGGTCCAATACGGCGACGCCACCGAGCTGTGGGTGCTCGAGCGGGCGGGCATCCAGCGCGCCGATCTCGTCATCGCCGTCACCGGCGATGACGAGGACAACATCCTCATCTGTCAGGTGGCCAAGGAGAAGTACGGCGTCCAGCGGATCGTCGCCCGCGTCAACAACCCACGCAACCTCCAGCACTTCCGCCTGCTCGGCGTCCAGCCCGCCGTCTCGGCGACCGACCTGATCCTGCGCCTCATCGAACACGAGGTGCCCGAGTACGGGCTCGTCCAGCTCCTCGCCCTCGAGGAGGAGCACCTCGAGATCATCGAGATCGAGGTCGGCGAGGGCTCGATGGCCGCCGGATTGCGCGTTGGCGACGTGAGCCTGCCGGACGGCTCGCTCATCATCTCGGTGCTGCGCGGCGGCACAGGGTTCGTTCCCAAGGCGGACTCGGTGATCAAGTCCGGCGACCAGGTCCTGCTCATCCTCGATCCCGGCCTCGAAGCCGAGATCACTCCACAGTTCGCGCCCGGCGGCGCGCGCGTCGGCTGAGATGGCCGATCGTCACGTCGCGTTCGCCCTCATCGGCGGGGGCCTGGCCGGCGCCAACTGTGCGCGCTGGCTGCGCCGCTCCGGCGCCGAGGGGGCGATCGTGCTCATCGGCCGCGAGCCCGACCTGCCCTACAACCGCCCGCCCTGCTCGAAGGGCTACCTCCAGGGCAAGGAGTCACGGGCCGAGACGCTCGTACAGGCGCCCGAGTTCTGGGAGGACAACGAGATCGAGGTGCTGACCCGTGTCTCGGCGACGAAGCTCGACCCTGCGGCCAAGACGGTCATGCTCTCGAACAAGCAGGAGCTTTCGTTCGACAAGGCGCTCGTGGCCACCGGGGCCGGCGTGCAGCGGCTCAACGTCCCCGGTTCTCAGTTCGAGGGCATCCACTACCTCCGCACGCTCGGCAACAGCGACGCCATCCGCGAGGACGCGGCGGGCAAGCGGGTCGTGCTCATCGGCGGCTCCTACATCGCGAGCGAGGTCGCGGCCTCTCTCACACTCTTGGGCAGCCAGTGCACGATGGTCATGCTCGAGGACCTCCCCCTGAGCCGGGGCTTCGGCGCCCAGGCGGGCCAGTTCTTTGCCGACCGGCTCGTCGAGCACGGCGTGACGATCCACGGCGGGGACGAGCTCGACCGCTTCGAGGGTGCCGACGGGCGCGTGACGCGGGTGATCACCAAGGGCGGCCGCGAGCTGGCGGCCGACGCCGTCGTCCTGGGCACGGGCGCCCACCCCGACGTCATGCTCGCCAAGGCGGCCGGCCTCGCCCTCGGCGAGTCGGGC
Organism: uncultured Solirubrobacterales bacterium; assembly: GCA_963795525.1. Taxonomy (GTDB): domain Bacteria; phylum Actinomycetota; class Thermoleophilia; order Solirubrobacterales; family Solirubrobacteraceae; genus Palsa-465. The sequence continues at coordinate 172,980 of CAWCIA010000002.1, read as the reverse complement.
GGGGTCGTGGTCGACGCCCAGTTGCGGACCGCGGTGCCGGACATCTACGCGGCCGGCGACATGGCCGAGTACGACAGCGTCGTCCACGGCCGCCGGATGCGCATCGAGCACTGGGACGTCGCCTTCAACCAGGGCAAGGCGGCCGCGCTCAGCATGCTCGGCTCCGAGGAGCCCTATGACGTCGTGCCCTACTTCTTCTCGGACCTGGCCGACTGGGCCTCGCTCGAGTACCTCGGGCCCGCGCGGAGCTGGGATCGCGAGATCGTCCGGGGCTCGCTCGACGACGGCGCGTTCACGATCTGGTACCTGGAGGGCGACCGGGTGGTTGCCGCGCTGTCCGTGGGGCGCTCAGAGGATCTCCCGCACGCTCGGCGCTGGCTCTCCGAGCGCGCCACCCCGGCCCAGCCGGAGCGGCTCGGCGACCTCTCCGAGGACCTCGAAGCGCTCTAAGACGCCGCACCGTGTGCAGCGCGAGAGCTGCGGGGCAAGGACTCGAACCTTGAATTCCAGGGCCAGAACCTGGCGAGTTGCCGATTACTCCACCCCGCAGTGAGCTGCGCACGCCGTCCGAGGGTCGACGCGTCGGCGAGTATAGCCCCGGTCCGCGCCGCAGCTCAGACCGGGTCGGTGAAGGCGGCCGGCTCCTTGGCGAGGCCCGCGCGCACCGCCTCGAGCTGGTTTTGCGAGCCGATCAGCTGGCTCTGGAGGGCGGCCTCGAGGGCCAGCGTGTCCTGCGCCGAGCCGGTCCAGGCCTCGTCGTAGAGCCGCTTGGCGCTCCGGATCGCCTCGGGTGAGCGGGCGGCGATCTCGCGCGCCAGCTCGAGCGCCGCGGCCAGGGGATCCCCGGCCAGGCGCGTGACCACGCCGAGCCGGTCCGCTTCCTCGCCGGTGATCACGCGGCCCGTGTAGGTCAGCTCCTTAGCCACGTCGATGCCCACGAGGCGGGGGAGAGTGCGGCTGATCGACATGTCGGGCACGAGTCCCCAGCGCACCTCCATCACCGACAGCCGCGCGTCGGGGGTGCAGATGCGGATGTCGGTGGCCAGCGCGATCTGCAAACCGCCGCCGTAGCAGTTGCCGTGGATCGCCGCGATGACCGGGACGGGGAGGGCGAGCCAGTCGTAGGCCGCCCGTTGGAAGCGGTTGGGCACCTCGCCCCGGAGCGGTGCGGTCAGCCCGTCGAGCCCGCCCCCGGCGGCCATGACGCCCATCACGTCGAGGCCGGAGCAGAAGCTCGGCCCGGCACCGTGGAGGACGGCCGCGCGGAGCCCGGGCTCGCCGCTGAGCCGCTCGGAGGCCTCGAGCAGGCCGTCGAACATGGCGAGATCGAGTGCGTTGTGCTTGTCGGGCCGGGTCAGGGTGACCACGGCGACGTGATCGTCGATCTCGATCGTGACGCGCGCCTCGGCCATGGGCGTGGTGGAGCTTAGTGGCTGCGGGGTGCCGGTCGGAGCTCAGCCGACCGAGCGGACAGGGTCGCCGACCGCCACCGGCCCAGGCTCGAGCACCTCGCCGTAGATGCCGAAGGGCAGCGGCTCCGTCGTCTCGAGATTGGTCCGGTAGGACCCGAGGACCTCGAGCGTCGGCAGGTCGATGACGCCCGTCTCGGGTTCCCGGCTCGTGATCAGGCACCGCCCGACGTGACCGCGGAAGCGCACCAGGGCGGCGCCGACCTGGACCCGGCGCCCCACCCAGCCGTCCTCGTCGTGGGCGCGGATGCCGTCGATCTCGATCAGCATGCGAAAGCGCCGGGCATCGATGGAGGGGACGGCGGCCTCCGTGGCCAGCCGCTCGAGCGATCCCCGCGAGATGAGCGAAACCGCTCCCTCGGTGCCGCGGTCGATCGCGCTCTCGGGGCCGAGCGACTCGACCAGGGTCACCGGCCGCTCGAGGTACTCGCTGAGCGCGGCAGACCACGGGCCGCTCGGGGCTCGGTCCTCGCGGGTGAGCGAGTAGAACCGGGTCTGGATCGGCTCGCCCGTGCCCACCTCACCCTCCGACACGGTCCCGTCGGGAAAGGTCAGCCGCAGGCGGCCAGCGACGAGCTCGGAGACGACCCGGTGGAGCTCGCCGAGCACCTTGGCGTTGAGCATCCGGCCGCGCTCGTCGACGACGTAGAAGGCCCGGTCGCCCGTGGCGCCGGAGGGGCCAAGATCGATGCGCTCGACGGTGCGCAGACGCGTGCCCTTGACGGGCGTGGTCGACAGGGTCGTGACCGCCACGCTCACGCGGCGGCCTGCTCTGCCCAGTCGCGGTAGAGCTGCCAGTAGCGGCCGTGCTCGGCCAGGAGCTCCTCGTGGGTCCCCTGCTCGACGATCGAGCCGTGCTCGAGTACGACGATGCGTCCCGCGTGTTGAATGGTCGAGAGCCGGTGGGCGATGACGATGGCCGTGCGGCCGGCGAGCAGGCGGCGCATGCCCGCCTCGATCAGGCCTTCGGTGTGGACGTCGACGTTCGACGTCGCCTCGTCGAGGATGAGCAGTCGCGGATCGGCCACCAGCGCGCGGGCGAAGGCCAGGAGCTGCCGCTGGCCGGCTGAGAGCTGGACGCCGCGTTCGCCGATCTCGGTCTGGTAGCCGTGCTCGAGCTCAGCGATGAACGTGTCTGCCCCGACCGCCGTCGCCGCCGCGGCGATCTCCTCGTCGGTAGCGTCCGGGCGGCCGAAGGCGATGTTGTCGTGCACCGTACCGCTGAAGAGAAAGGCCTCCTGCGGCACCATGCCCATCTGTGAGCGCAGCGAATGGGCCGTCACCGTGCGCAGATCGTGGCCGTCGACGAGCACTCGCCCCTCCGTCGCGTCGTAGAAGCGGGCCACGAGCTTGACGAAGGTCGACTTGCCGGCTCCCGTCTCGCCGACGAGGGCCACTGTCTGCCCGGGCGGGATCGTGATGTCGATGTCACGCAGGGCGTAGTCGCTGCCCTCGGCGCCGTAGCGGAAGGAGACGTCCTCGAAGCGCAGCTCGCCGCGCAGCCCTGGGAGCTCGGTCGCGCCTGTGGCATCGACGAGCTCGGGCTGCTCGTCCATCAGCTCGAAGATCTTGTCGAGCGCGGCCATCCCCGACTGGTAGGTCGTGTACAGCTGGGAGAGCTGCTGGATCGGATCGAAGAAGTTGTTGAGCGCGGCGATGAAGGCGAAGACCACGCCGGTGGACGTGTGGCCGTTCAGGACCTCGATGCCGCCGATGGCGAGGATCTCCACCGTGACGAGCGCGGACAGCAGCTCGACCGCGGGGAAGTAGGCGGCGTTGAGGTTGACCGTGGTCATGTTCGTCGCGCGGTTCTCCTCGTTCAGGGTGGCGAAGTGGGCGACGTGCCGCGGCTCCTGGCCGAAGGCGCGGACGACACGGATGCCCGAGAGCGTCTCCTGGAGATAGCCGGTGATGGCGGCGATCTTCTCCCGGGTCAGCCGGTAGGCGTCGGCCGAGGCGATGCGGAAGAGGAGGCCGCCCACGGCGAGGATCGGCAGCGCGAGCATGGTCAGCAGCGCCAGGTGGGCGTCCAGGACGAAGAGGATCACGACCACGCCGATGAGGGTCAGCCCAGACTGGAAGAGCGTCGCCATCCCGTCCTCGACGAGCTGGTCGAGGGCTTCGACGTCGTTGGTCAGGCGGGAGATGATCACCCCGGCGCGGTTGCGAGAGTAGAAGCCGATGGAGAGGCGCTGGAGGTGCTCGAAGAGCGCGATGCGGAGGTCCTGGAGCGCCCGCTGCCCGACCCAACCGACGAGATACGTCTGCGCGTAGGAGGCGATCGCGTAGATCAGGGCGGAGAGCAGGAAGGCCCCGACGATGAGGTCGAGCTTGCCGACGTCGTGGCGCTGGATGCCGTCGTCGATGGCGAGCTTGGCCAGCGGGGCGGGCGCGAGCGCCGCCGCGGTGGCGATCACGAGCGAGGTGACCATGGCCACGACCCGCCAGCGGTAGGGCGCGAGCAGCAGGGCGAGCCCGCGGAGCTTGCGGCCTCGTCCGGAGCCGGCGCGCAGCCGGCGGACGATGTCGTCGCGGCGGCTCATGACACCACGCTCCGGGAGTCTCGCTGCGCGAAATCCCCACTCGAGTCGGCGTCAGCCGACTCCACCGTCAGGAAGACCTGGTCCGGCATGCCCTTCTCGACGATCTCGCGGTAGAGGTCCGAGCGCTCGAGGAGCTCCGCGTGGGTGCCATGGGCGACGATTCGGCCGGCTTCGAGCACGACGATCTCCTGCGCCAGGGCGATCGTCGAGAGCCGGTGGGCGATGACGAACGTCGTGCGTCCCTTCATGACCTCGCGCAGGGCGAGCTTGATCTCCTGCTCGGTCGAGGCATCGACGGACGAGGTGGCGTCGTCGAGGACGAGGATGCGCGGGTTGGCCACGACGGCGCGGGCGATGGCGATGCGCTGGCGTTGCCCGCCCGACAAGGTGAGTCCGCGCTCGCCCACGAGCGTGTCGTAACCCTTCGGCAGATCCGCGATGAAGCGGTCGGCCTGGGCGGCGCGCGCGGCCGCTTGAACCTCCTCACGGGTGGCGTCGGGGCGCGCGTAGGCGATGTTGTCGTGCACGGTGGCCGAGAAGAGGAAGGGGTCGTCGGTGACCAGGGCGACCTCGTGACGGAGGCTGACCAGGTCGACGTCGCGGACGTCGGCCCCGTCGATGAGCAGGCGGCCCTCGGTCACGTCGTAGAGGCGGGGGATCAACGACACCAGCGACGTCTTTCCCGAGCCCATGGCCCCGACGATGGCGATCGTCTGGCCCCCCGGGACATCGAGGTCAAGGCCACTCAGCGCCGGCCGGTGCGCAGCCCTCGAAGGTCAGCCCGACGCCCTGCAGCGATACCTGGCCGGGTCCCGGTGGCAGCGCCGGAGCATCGACCGGACTGGTGATCGCGGGCGCGCGGTCGAGGATCTCGAAGATGCGCGCTCCCGAGGCCGTCGAGCGCTGCGCGGCCGAGAGCATGTACCCGAGTGTGCGCATCGGCGAGATGAGCATGAGCAGGTAGGCGTAGAAGGCGGTGAACTGGCCGAGGGTCAACGAGCCGTGGATGACGTCGCGGCCCCCGATGAGGAGGATGAGCGCCAGCCCGAGGCTGGGCAGAAAGGAGATCATCGGCGTGAAGCGCGCCTGCAGCCGGGTGGCCTGCATCTGCTGGTCGAAGACGCGCACGACCGAGTGGCGGAAGCGATCGAGCTGGCGCTGCTCGCGGGCGAACGCCTTGACGACGCGGATGCCGGAGACGTTCTCCTCGGCGTCGGCGGTCAACTCGGCGATGCGCTGCTGGACCTCCTGGAGGGCCGGCCGTGAGCGGCGGCCATACATGTGCGCGATCACGACCACGAAGGGCACGGGAGCGAGCGACAGGGCGGCGAGCTTCGGGTTCAGGGCGAACATGGCGATCGCCGCGAGTCCGATGGTGAGGATCGACTGGGCGATGAAGACCAGCCCGTAGCCGAGGAAGAAGCGCACGGCCTGGAGGTCGACGGTCGCGCGCGACATGAGCTGGCCGGTCTGCTGGCGGTCGAAGAAGCCGAGCTCGAGCTGCTGGAGGTGGCCGTAGAGGCGGTTGCGGAGATCGAGCTCGACGCCGAGCGACACGCGACCCGCGACGAGCCGGCGGGAGGCACTGGTGAGGAGCCGGAAGAGGCCGGCCCCGCCGATGGCCAGCGCCCACATGGTGAGTGAGTGGCGGTGGTGGCGGCCGATCGCGTCGATCGCGCGGCCCGTGAGGTACGGGATCAGCACGGTCGTGCCCATCGCCCCGAACGCGAGCACGAACGACCATCTCACACCCTTGCGATAGGGAGCGAGGAAGCCGAGCAGGCGTCTGAACGTAGACATACTTCAGAAAGTATAGTGGAGCATTGGCGATCGCGTCGTGCGGTCTGGGGCGGTCGCGTCGTGCGGTCTGGGGCGGTCACGTGGCGGTCATGTGGCGGTCGAGGTTCGGCGGTAAGGGGTCGGGCTGGGGGTGCGCGCAGGGGTGTGCGGCGTGCATAACACGACACTCGAGGCTCGTCTTGGCTCGACTGTCGTGGGGAGGTCGGAAAACGGCTCGTGCACAACACTCGACTCCGGAGGACGGTCGAGTGTCGGGTTTTGGACGTCTGCACCGGCAAGCCCGGTGGGCACACCCGCCGGCCCCGCCCGTACCCCCAGCCCGACCCCTTGCGGCCGAAGCGCGGCCGCCCCGGCGATCGGAGCGGACCTACGCGATCACGCGCACCGCCAGAGGCAACTCGACCGGTCCGGGCTCCACCCGAAATGCCGCGGCCCCGCCGGCCACGCCGACCGCCTCCCGGAGCTCTGGGCCCTCGAACACCAGCGCCGCATCGTCGCCCGCCCCGTGCCCGCATCCGAGCCCGTCGCCGACCATCGCGAGCATGGTCTCCCGGCGGGCGGCCCAGTGCGGGCAGAAGCCTCCGGCGATCAGGCCGAGCCCGTCGGGCAGCGCCGCGATCGCGCCGAAGGAGGCGCTCACGCCGGCCTCGAACAGGGCGCACGCCCCGGCGCTCACCCCGACCAGCACGACCCCGCGCTGCCAGGCCTCCCTCACGAGGTCATCGAGCCCGTGGAGCCGCCACAGAGCGAGCAGGTTCGCCGTGTTCCCGCCCCCGATGTAGAGCAGATCCTGACCGAGCACGAGCTCGCGCAGATCGCCGGGCTCGCGCTGAAAGAGCGAGAGGTGCGAGCACCGTGCCCGCGGGCCGAAGGCGCGGTAGAAGGCGGCCACGTAGGCCGAGGCGTCGCCCGACGCGGTGGGGATGAGGCAGACGCGCGGGCGCTCGACGCCGGTCAGCCCGAGCGCGTGATCGTCGATCGCTCGCATCCCGGGGGCGGTGAAACCCGCCCCACCGAGGGCGACGAGCTGCGGTGGCCGATCGCTCACTAGGGTTCCGAGGCCATGCTAGAGCGCGAACGCGAGCTGGTGGCGGACGGCGCGCGCCGGCTCGCCGCGGACGGCCTCGTCGTCGGGACGGCCGGCAACGTCTCGCTGCGCGCCGGCGAACTCGTCGCGGTGACGCCGACCGGCGCGGCGCTCGCCGAGCTCGAGCCCGAGCAGGTGGCCGTGGTCGACCTGGCGGGCGAGCAGCGCGACGGGGAGCTTGCGCCCACCTCCGAGCTCCGGCTCCACCTCGGGGTGTACCGCCACCGCGAGGCCCGCGCGGTCGTCCACACCCACGCCCGCTTCGCCACCGCGGTCGCGTGCGTGCTCGACGAGCTGCCGATCGTGCACTACGACCTCTTGGCGCTGGGCGGACCGGTGCGCGTCGCCCGCTACGTGACCTACGGCACCCCGGAGCTGGCCGAGGCCGCCCTGCGCGCGCTCGAGGGGCGCAGCGCGGCGCTGCTCTCCAATCACGGCACGATCGCCATCGGGCCCGATCTCGACACGGCGCTCAGGCACACCCGCGTGCTGGAGTGGGGTAGCGAGATCTACTGGCGGGCCGCCACACTGGGGGAGCCGCGCGTCCTCGACGCCGCGCAACAGGCGGCCTTTCTCGAGGCCAGCCGCGAGTATGGGATCACCAAGCGAAGGGAGACGACGGACTGATGCACGATGAGCCACGACGCGCACTGACCCGCCGGCGCATGCTCACCGGCACGCTGGCCGCGGGAGCGGCGGCGACGCTGTCCGGACTCGCGGGCGACGCGGACGCGGCCGACCGAGCGCCTCGCAGCGCCGACGTCGTCATCGTGGGAGCCGGGCTCGCCGGTCTCACGGCCGCCACCAAGCTGCACCGGGCCGGGCGTTCGGTCGTCGTGCTCGAGGCGCGCGACCGGGTCGGCGGGCGCTGCTTCAGCCGCCCGATCGGCAAGCACGCCACCGACGTGGCCAACATGGGCGCGACTTTCGTCGGCCCCACGCAGAACCGCATCCAGGCCACAATGCGGGAGCTCGGCATCAGCAAGTTCCCCGTCTACAGCAAGGGCAACCTCGTCTGGTACGAATCCGGCCAGGTCAAGCGCTACAACGGCACGGTGCCGCCGGTGAGCGACACGGCGGCGCTCGGCGAGGCGGCGATCGCCATGAACACGATCGACCAGCTCGCCGCCACCGTCCCCCTCGATGCGCCCTGGAAGGCTCCGAACGCGCTGGCGCTCGACAGCATGACCGTGGCGACGTGGGCGCAGGAGAACGTCAGCCGCCCCGAGGCGCGCGCGCTGCTGGCCCTCATCGTCGAGGCCGTTCTGTCGGTCGAGCCGCAGGACATCTCGTGGCTGTACCTCCTTTTCTACGTGCACTCGGCGGGCAACGTCAACGCCCTCGTGGCCAACGCCGGTGCGGGCGGCGCCCAGGACTTCCGCGTCCACGGCGGGACCCAGGGGATCGCCATCGCCCTGGCGCGACGGCTCAGCGGGCGTGTGCACCTGAACCAGCCTGTGCGGCGGATCGATCAGGGTCCCCATGGCGCCACCGTCCACACCGACGGCCTCGCGATCATGGCCAAGCGGGTGATCGTGGCCCTTCCGCCGAACCTGGCGGGCAAAATCGTCTACGAGCCCGGCCTCACCGCGCTGCGAGCCCAGTTCACCCAGCGGGTGCCCATCGGCTCACTCATCAAGACGATCGCCGTCTACGACGAGCCGTTCTGGCGCGCCGACGACCTCAACGGCCAGGCCAACAGCGACCAGGGACCGGTCAAGGTCACCTTCGACGCCTCGCCCAAGAGCGGAACGCCCGGCGTGCTGCTCGGCTTCGTCGACGGCGTCGACGCGCGCCGGCTCTCCGACATGCCCCTGGGCGAGCGCCGGCGCCTCGCCCTCGGCTCCTACGTCCGCTACTTCGGTCCCCGGGCCGCGCACCCCCGCCTGTACATCGACCAGGTATGGGACCGGGAGATCTACACGGGTGGATGCCCGGTCGGAGTCATGCCCACCGGCGTGCTCACCGAGTACGGCAGCGCGCTGCGCACACCGTGCGGGCGGATCCACTGGGCGGGCACGGAGACGGCGACGGTGTGGAACGGCTACATGGACGGCGCGGTGCAGTCGGGCGAGCGCGCGGCGGGTGAGGTGCTCTCCGAGCTGTAGGCGGTCTACACGCGCCGCTCTCCGAGCTGTAGGCGGTCTACGCGCGCCGCTCAGGCGACGCGGAGGACGTCGCCCACGGCGATCTCCCCGTCTTCGAGGATGTCCGCCCGCAGGCCTCCGCGATGGACGAGCGCCCGCAGCACGGGCCGGTCGGCGTAGCCGTCCACGACCGTACACGGCTCGCACAGCCGCATACCCCGGCAGCGCACCGCTCCGATCGAGAACTCGTGGCCGACGAGTCCGTTGAGGGCGATGCCCCGGGTCACCAGGTTGCGCCGGTGCACCGACGCGGTCAGGGGAGGGTCGAAGGACTCGCACACCTCAACCTCGATGAGGGTGAGCGCGCTGCCGGGCAGGCCGGAGGGAAAGGTTCCCGTGCCGGCGACGTGGCGATCGCCGTCGAGGCCCCGTCCGGCAAGCGCCCGGGCGGCCGTGACGCTCTCGGCCGTGGCCCCGGCCCGCGCCGCGAGCCAGATCGAGTCGACCGTGCCCGTGGCCGTGGGGACGGCTGCGGGCGGCGGAAGGGCGAGCGCGATGTCCGAGGCGGCGACGACGTAGCCGGCGCGCACGTCCTCGCGGCTGACCGGCGCGCCACCGCTCGGGTCCCAGACCACGCCGGAGGGCACGCCGTACATGACGACGTAGCGGACCGTGCCGTCTCCAGCCGCGGTCCGGGCGATCCACGGCCCCGGCCAGGTGAACGTCTCGGGATTGGCGATGGCGACGATCCCGAGCCCCCGCCCGCCGAGCCAGCGCGAGATCGTCCAGCCGGTCGCCGGATCCTCGTCGGGCCCGGGATGGGGCAGCGCCGCCGGGTCGAGCTCGAGGAGCGTAGCCATGCAGGCGATGAGCGAGCTGCGCTCGACGGGCATCCCCCGGCGCTCGTAGGAGACCTCCTTCATGCTCCCGCAGTATCGCCGAGCACGTGGTGCTCGAGCCACGGGTTGATGAAGGCGCCGCGGGGGTCCAGCCGCTCCCGCAGCCGCGCGAAGGCGGGCAGGCGCTCGTACAGGGGTCCGATCTCGTCGGCGCGGGCGAGGAACAGCTTGCCCCAATGTGGCCGGGCGCCCAGGGGGAGGAGTGCGCCCTCGATCTCACGCAGGGCGCGTTCGACCTCGGCTCGACGCCGCGCCCAGGTGAAGTGGATGGCCACGGTCTCGCGGGCGTACTGAGGGCTCAGCCAGAGCGCATCGGCGGCGATCGCACGGATCTCCGAGACCTGGACGAGTCCGGCCAGGCCCGGGGCCAGCGCGCGTACGGCCTCGATGCCGGCGACAGCCTGCTCCCGGGGCAGGTGGTACTCGGACTGGATCTCCTCACCGGCGCTCGGCGTGAAGCCCATGCGGAAGTGGGGGAGGCGCTCCATCCACGGGCCGGGCACGCCGAGCTGGGGGGTGCAGTTGACCGGGTCGAGGCCGAGGATGGGATGACGCTGCACCGTGGCGGGGCGGGCGCCGAAGAGGGCCTCGCCAGGATCCGCAGGCTCCCGTCCCGGCGCGGGACCTCCTGCCGGCGCCCGCGATTTGACCCACACCTGGTCGATCCCGGCCCAACGGGTGAAGACGCTGACGCTGTAGCCGGCGCCCATGATCGCGTCGAAGTGCTCATACAGCGCATCCCAGGCCAGGCCCTCGAAGACGCGCTGGCGCACCTGGTAGTCCGGCTCGACGTCGAGCGTGACGCGGATGACCGCGCCCAGCGCGCCGAGATGGACGACGGCTCCCGCGAAATCGGGGTCGCCGCGGACGATGGTCACGAGCTCGCCGTCGGAGCGCACGAGCTCGAAGGCGGAGACCGCCGTGGCCAGGTTCCCGTTGCCCGGGCCGGATCCGTGCGTGGCGCTGGCCACCGCGCCGGCGACCGAGATGTGGGGGAGGGAGGCGAGATTGGCGAGCGCGAGGCCCTGGGCCGCCAGGCGCTCGGCAAGGTCGCCATAGCGCAGCTGCGCACTGAGGGTGACCGCTCCACGCCCTCGGTCGACGTCGAGCGCGACCGGGAGGTCCTCGAGAGTCACGAGCTCGGTCGAGTCCGCCATGCCGGTGAAGGAGTGGCGGGAGCCGAGCACCCGCACACGGCGAGCCGAGGCGACGAGTTCCTGGAGCTCCCCCACCGAGCTCGGGCGGTGCAGCACCCGGGCGCCGTAGCGGTAGTTGCCTCCCCAGTTGGCCGGCTCCACCCCGCCCACCCTAGCCCCGTGCGCGCCTGGAGGCATCCGCGCCCCTGAGCCACTAGGGTCTGGGACCCCCACCGGAGGACCCCCGCGCCTGAGATGCCGACCGTACGTGAAGCGACCTTCGACCTGCTGCGCGCCCACGGGATGACGACGATCTTCGGCAACCCGGGGTCGACCGAGCTGCCGATGCTGGCGGACTTTCCCGCCGACTTCACCTACGTCCTCGGCCTCCAGGAGCTCGTCGTGGTCGGCATGGCCGACGGCTATGCCCAGGCGACGGGGCGTCCGACCCATGTGAACCTCCACACGGCGCCGGGAGTCGGCAACGCGATTGGCGGCATCTTCAACGCCCAGGCCAACAAGGCGCCGCTCGTCATCACTGCCGGGCAGCAGGTACGGCCACAGATCACCATCGAGGCGAACCTGACCAACCGCGACGCCACGCTCGTCCCCCTGCCCTACGTCAAGTGGAGCCACGAGCCGCCTCGCGCCCAGGACGTTCCGGGCGCGCTCGGCCGCGCGATCCACCACGCCTCGCTGCCCCCGCGGGGGCCGGCCTTCGTCTCGATCCCCATGGACGATTGGGCGGCCGAGGCCGATGCCGACCGCGCGCACCAGGCGAGCGCCCGCACGGTGACGGGCCGCCAGGGCCCCGACCCTGTCGCACTCGCCCAGCTTGCCGCCGCGCTGGACGCGGCGAGCCATCCCGTGCTCGTGGCCGGGCCCGACATCGACGCCTCCGGCGGCTGGCACGCCGCCATCGCGCTGGCCGAGAAGCAGCGGCTTCCCGTCTGGGCCTCGCCGGCCACGGGCGGCGGGCGGATCGGCTTTCCCGAGAACCATCCGGCCTTCCGCGGCGTGTTGCCGCCGGCCATCGGGCCGCTCTCGGAGACCCTGAAGGACCACGACCTGATCCTCGTCGTCGGCTCCTCGGTCTTCCCCTACTACCCGTATCTGCCCGGCCCGCTGCTGGCCGACGGCAGCCGTCTCGTGGCCCTCACCAGCGATCCCGGCGAGGCCGCGCGCGCGCCGATGGGCGACGCCATTCTCGGCGACGTCGCCCTTGCCCTCGAGGGGCTGATCGAGCTCGTGGGCACGTCCGGGCGTCCCGCTCCCGAGGCGCGCCCCGAGCCCGGCGAGCCGCCGCCCGGGGACCCGATGAGCGGATCGCAGGCCATCGCCGCGCTCAAGGCCGTGTGGCCACAGGACGGGATCGCCGTCGTCGAGAGCCCGTCGAGCACGATCGCGGCGCGCAACCGGCTGCGGGTGTCCCGCCCGGGGAGCTGGTACTTCGGAGCCAGCGGCGGTCTTGGCTACGGCATCTCGGCCGCCGTGGGCATCCAGCTTGCGCAGCCCGACCGGCCGGTCGTCTGCATTCTGGGCGAGGGCTCGGCTCAGTACGGCATCACCGCCTTGTGGACCGCAGCCGCCTACAACGTTCCCGTCACCTTCCTCGTTCTGCGCAACGAGGAATACATGATCCTCAAGTGGTTCGCCATGCTCGAGCAGGTCGGCGGCGTCCCGGGGCTCGATCTGCCCGGTCTGGACGTGGCGGCCGTCGCCCGGGGGTACGGCGTGCCCGCCGAGGAGGCCGCGAGCGCCGAGGAGCTGACCGAGCACCTGCGGACGGCGATCGCGGCCCACGAGGGGCCGCGGCTCGTGCAGGTCCAGGTGGCAAGCGGGATGTGGATGGAGTAGGCGTGGCGACCGGCACCTCCCACCGCGAGACGACCGCGCCCGACCCCCAGCCGACGAGCGACCGCGCCCCCGACTGGGTCGCCACGGGCACGCCCGAGCCCTTGCGCAGCCAGCTCATCGGCTTGCTCGGAGCCGACCGCGTCCTCAGCCGCGCCCTCGACCTCGTCAAGTACGCCTCGGACGCGAGTCCCTACCGCCTCATCCCCAAGGTCGTCGTCATGCCCCGAGACGCGACCGAGGTGGCCACGCTGCTCGACTGGGCCTCCCGCACGGGCACTCCGCTCACCTTCCGCGCCGGCGGCACCTCGCTCAACGGGCAGGGCCAGAGCGACTCGGTGCTCGTCGACGTGCGCCGCCATTTCCAGCGTGTACGAGTCGAGCGCGGCGGCCTGCGCGTCCGCGCCCAGCCCGGCATGGTCCTCGGTCACGTCAACCGGCTGCTGCACCGTCACGGCCGCAAGCTCGGTCCCGACCCCGCCTCGAGCGACATCGCCTGCATCGGCGGTGTGGTCGCCAACAACTCGGGGGGGATGCGGTGCGGTGTGCACGCCGACTCCTACCAGACCGTGCGCGCCCTCACGTTCATCCTGGCCGACGGGACGACGATCGACAGCGCCGCGCCCGACGCCGCCGAGCGCTTTGCCCAGGCCGCGCCCGAGCTCGCGCGCGGCCTCGCCGAGATCCGCGACGAGATCCTGGCGGATTCGGTTCTCCGTGACCGGATCCGCTCCAAGTTCGCCATCAAGAACACGACCGGCTACCGGCTGTGCGCCTTCCTCGATGCCGAAGAGCCGGTGGAGATCTTCCGCCGGCTCATCATCGGCTCGGAGGGCACGCTCGCCTTCGTGGCCGAGGCCGTGTTCGAGACCGTGCCCTACGGACGGCACGCCTCGGTTGCGCTGCTGCACTTCGACGACCTCGACGCCGCGGCGGAAGCCGTCGGTCCCCTGGTCGAGGCCGGCGCCGCCGCGACCGAGCTCATGGTTGCCCCGACGCTCATCGCCGCCGCCTACAACATGCCGGGGACCCCCGAGGAGTGGAGGGAGCTTCCCCCGACCGGAGCGGCGCTGCTCGTGGAGTTCCGGGCCCACGATCCCGGCCTGCTCGACGAGCCCGAGCGGCGCGCGCTCGAGATCCTCGAGGGTCGCGCGCTCCACGAGCCGGCGAGCTTCTCGCGCGAGCCCGAGCGCATCGAGCTGCTGTGGCGGGTGCGTGAGGGCATGCAGGGCCTGCTCGCCGCCATGCGGCCGCCGGGGGTCCAGCTCATCCTCGAGGACGTCTGCGTGCCGCCCGCCCGCGTGGCCGAGTCGGCGCGCGACCTGCAGGCCCTGCTGGGCAAGCACGGGTTCCTCCCCGGCGTGGCCGGCCACGCCTCGGCCGGCAACCTCCACTTCGTTCTCACCCCGAACTTCGGCGAGGCGGCGGACGTCGCGCGCTACGAAGCGTTCATGCTGGAGCTCGTGGACCTCATCGTCGACAAGTACGACGGTTCGCTGAAGGCCGAGCACGGGACTGGGCGCAACATGGCGCCGTTCGTCGAACGCGAGTGGGGCCAGCGCGCGACCGCGCTGATGTGGCGAATCAAGGAGCTCGCCGACCCGCATGGCGTCCTCGCGCCCGGGGTCGTCCTCAACCGGGATCCCCAGGTGCACGTGAGCAACTTGAAGTCGACCCCCGAGATCGAGGAGGTCGCCACCAAGTGCATCGAGTGCGGCTTCTGCGAGCCGGTGTGCCCATCGCGCAACGTAACGACGACGCCGCGTCAGCGGATCGTCATCCGGCGCGAGATGGCCCGCCAGCAACCAGGCTCGCCCGTGCTCGCCGCGCTGCTCGAGCAGTTCGAATACGACGGGATCGAGACCTGCGCGGCCGACGGGTCGTGCGCGCGCGCGTGCCCGGTGGCCATCGATACGGGCAAGCTCGTGAAGGAGCTGCGCCACCGCGAGCACACGCCGCGTTCGGAGCGGGTGGCCGGCGCCGTGGCTCGCCGCTACGCCCTGACCGAGCGGGCCGCCCGCACCGGGCTGCGCGTGGCCGAGAAGGCCGCCGCCCGCTTCGGCGAAGGACCCGTGGCCGCCGTGCCCGACAGGCTCCGGCGGCGGATCGGCGGCGAGCAGATCCCCGCCTGGACGCGCTCGACCCCCCGGTCCGCCCCCGGGCAGCTGCCCTTCACCGTCCGCGACGGCGCGGCCGCGGTCTACATGCCGGCCTGCATCAACCGCATCTTCGGCAACTCCCGCGACCGCGATCCCCATCCGACCCTGCCCGAGGCGCTGGTGGCCGTCTCCCGGCGCGCGGGCATGCCTCTGTGGATCCCCGACGACATCGCCGGAACATGCTGCGGGACGCCGTGGAGCTCGAAGGGCTACGAGTCGGGCCACGACCTCGTCGTCCAGCGCACGGGGAGCGCGCTGCGTCGCTGGACCGACGGCGGCAGGCTCCCGGTCGTGATCGACGCCAGCTCGTGCACGTACTCGCTGCGCGGCGGAGACGGTCCCGAGGGCATCGAGGTCCTCGATGCCGTCGAGTGGATCCACGACCGCCTGCTCCAGCGCCTGTCACCCCGGCGGCGGGTCGACAGCATTGTCGTGCACCCGACCTGCTCCTCGCAGCACCTCGGCATCGCCGCGAAGCTCACCGCGGTCGCCGCCCAGCTGGCCGAGGAGGTCGTCGTCCCGGCGGCGAGCGGCTGCTGCGGCATGGCGGGCGACCGCGGCTGGCTGCACCCCGAGCTGCCCGCCTCAGCCCTGCGCGATGTCGCCGCCGAGCTCGAGGGTCAGAGCTTCGACGCTTGCGTCTCGAGCAACCGCACGTGCGAGGCGGCGCTCCAGGAGGTCACGGGCCGACCCTACGAGTCGTTCGTCCAGCTGCTGGAGGAGCTCACGCGCGACGAGTAACCGGGGCAGTCGGTCACGGGGATGCGCGGGTAGCGGGGAAAGCGCTCGGGCTCGTCACGCGAGCGGCGGCAGAGCGAGAACAGCGAGCCGCGGGTCGTGCGGACGATCTGCTGATGCCGGCAGGCGTTGCACAGACCGGCGTTGGGGACGGCGCTCACGGCGCGGCGCCGGCCTACTGCGGCGGCAGCGGGTCGAGCACCATCACCGAGCTCCCATCCTGGGTCTGCACCGTGCTCTGCTGGAACAGCGTCTGGCCGGTGAGCACGCTGACCAGCTCGGCCTCGGGTGCGAGCGGCATCTCGGCCACGGTCGGCGGGAGGGTCTCGGGCAGCGTCAGCCGCAGGGGCTGATCGAGATAGTGCTGCAGGGCGGCGCGCTGGAAGAGGACGGCCATCTCGATCGTCGCGCTGGCCGACGAGCTGGTCTTCGAGGACGGCGGCGCCGGGGTCAGCGAGTCGCTGGCGCCTGTGTGGCCCGGGGGCAGGACGGCGAGGACGTTGTCCACCCCGCCGATGTACTTGAAGGTGTAGAGGGCGAGCTCGAGCGCCTCGCGGCGCAGCAGCAGGAGCCGCGCGGCCGACGGAGCGCCGGTCGAGATCGCGCAGCCTGGGCCGAGGCCGCACAGGTTGTAGAGCGCCGTCGTCCCGCCCAGCTCGCCGAGCGAGCCCGTGGTCGGGTCGCGCAGGGCGATCTCGGACGAGGTCGAGGAGCTCGAGGTGCTCGTGTTCGCGTTGACGTTGTGCACGGTCACGATCACGAGCTGGGCGGCCGGTGAGGCGCGGTAGAAGGGTGAGACGGCGGCGGCGATCTCGCGCTCGCCGGCCAGGCCGCTGTCCACGGGTGACCAGGTCGGACCACTTCGGACCCGAGCCGGCCCGCGGGCTGCTCGCGACCACGATGACGATGGCCACGACCAGGGCGCCGATGGCGAACCCGACGAGCAGGGCGGTGGCGGCGAGGAACTTGCTCGAGTGCGGCGAGGCGATCCGGCGCGAGCGCCGCGAGGCGGGCGCGCTCAGGCCGTGCAGCCCCGGCCCGCCCGAGCGCTCCTCGGCCGCGCTCATGCTGTCCCGGCGCTCGCTCATACCTGCGGCCACGTCCGGTCGTCGAGCAGGTCGATGTCCGGGCGTTGCAGGCCGACGCGGTTGAGCAGCTCGACAACCTCGTCCCCGTGGAGCTCCTTGCGCTCGATCAGCGTGTCGGCGATCTGCTCGAGTGCGCCGCGGTTGGCGGCCATGAGCGCGTAGGCGGTCACGTAGGCCTGGCCGATGAGCTGGGCGGCGGAACGGCGCTTGTCGCGGTCGCCGAGCACCGCCCCGAGCGGATCCGAGCTCATCGGACCGCCGCTCGAGGCGCGATTCATGATCGTCGAGCCGATCCGCTCGAGCCGGCGGAGCACGTGCTCGGTGTCCTCGCCGGCCTCGAGGCTGCCGTCGATGTGAACGGGATCCGGGCCCATCGCCCACAGCCCGACCATCGCTGCCGCGGTGGCCGTGGCGCTGGCCACGTCGCCGCTCACGCCCTGGGAGTTCTCGCCGTAGAAGACGTGCTCGGCGGCCATGGCTCCGAGCGTCATGATCAGGCTGCCGAGCACGCGGCTGCGGAAGTGGGAGAAGCGCTCGTCCTTCTCCATGCCCTGGTAGTGGCCGAGCGAGCCGCCGCGCTTGCGGATCGACAGTCGCGTGGAGAGAATCTCGTCGCCGAGGAAGACGTGGCCGGCGGCGGCGTGACCGGCCTCGTGGATGGCCACCGCGCGCGTCTCCTCCGGCACGTATTCGATGTTCTGGGCCGTCCCCGCCTCGACTGTGGTCATGGCCTCGACGATGTCGCCCCACCCGAACTGGCGGCGCCCCTCGGAGTGCGCGATGGTCAGCGCCATCGAGCAGCACTGCTCGATCATGGCCGGCGAGTAGCCGCTGGTGATGCGGGCGAGCTCGTCACGCCGGCGGCCGGTGTCGAGGTCCGGCTCGTGCGCGACCTTGTTCAGGTACAGCTCGAAGATGTCGAGCCGGTCGTCCTTGGTCGGCGTGCGGAACCAGATGTGGCGTCCCATGCGGCCTGGGCGGGTGAGCGCCGGGTCGAGCACCTCGATGGGGACGTTGCACGCGCCGATGAAGTAGATCTGCTCGGGCCGCACACGCGGTGCAGGGAGGCGCAGGCGGACGTTGCCGACCCGCGTGGGCACGACGAACATCGCGTCGAGAAACGTGTTGACCCGGTTGGTGAGGAACTTGCGCATGCCCGGGGGCTCGTCGATGCCGTCCATGACCACGAGCAGCTGGTTGAGCGCCTGGCCCTGGTAGCCGCCCATCATCCCGGGGATGATCCGCTCGAGGCGGGCGCGGACGCCGTTCAGCGCGCCGCCGGGCGAGGTCGCGGGGGCCTCGCGCTGGGCGAAGAGCATCTCCCGCCAGGCGCGGGTCTCGATGATGAGATCGCCCGGATGGCGTCAGCGAGCCGTTCGGGCCGAAGAAGCAGAAGTCGTGGATCGAGCTCGGCTGGGTTGCGGTCGCCGCGCCCTGGAGCGCCTGACGGCGCATCCCCACGGCGTCGATCTCGTCGATGAAGACGATGCACTGGCCGCCCCACTTCCGGGCGAGCTTGCGCGCCTTGTAGGCGAGGAACTGGACCACGAGCGCGTCCATGCCCATGAACATCTGGGCGAAGCCGGAGCCGGGGATGGTCACGAACGGACAGTTGAAGTTCGTGGCGATCGCCTTGGAGATCATCGTCTTGCCGGTGCCGGGCGCGCCGAGGAAGAGGAGCCCGCGCTCGCGCTTGCCGCCGGCCTGCTCGAACTCCTCGCCCGACTGCCACAGCGTGATCACCCGAGTGATCTCCTCCTTGGCCTCGGCCTGGCCGCGGACGTCGTTCATCCGCACGCCCCAGCTCGCATCCCCGGGCTCGTAGCTGCGGATGCCGCGCACGGCCATGAAGAGGAAGGGTCCGAAGAGGATGAAGACGTTGATGAAGAGCAGCAGCGGCAGCTGCACGAACACGAGTGCCAGCTGCGGCAGCGTGTCCGGCGGGAAGATCTGGCGCAGGCCCGCGAACGGATGGAAGAAGGAGGCACTGACCCCGGCGAAGGAGAAGAGCAGCTGGCAGAAGAGCAGGAGCAGGAGGAGGAGCAGGAGGTAGACCGGGATCCGGCGCAGCTTCCCCCGCCAGTACCAGTAGCGCCGGCGGGCGACGATGTCGTGCTCCTTGAGCTCGTCATCGGCTCCGTACAGGCTGGGCCAGGGGATGAGCCTGCGGACGATGACCTCGACGACGCCACGGAAGGCCACGACCGCGATCGCCGTGATGATCAGCGACGGGACCAGCCCGAGGCCGTCGGACTGGTAGAGCAGGAGGAAGAAGGCGGGCGCGGTCAGCAGCGCCACGCTCGTGGCGACACGGGTCAGCCGGCGCCACTCATGGGCAAGCGCGCCCGCATGCTGGTTGATCGGCCCCCGGAGGCTCGTGCTCGGTTCGGCGTAAGCCATCTCGCTCCTTGCGACATCAGGGTACAGGCGCGTGGGCCCAAAGCCACCGGTATCGCGTGTAACCTGCTGGGGACCTGCATGAGCTCTGGGGACGGAGAACGCCGGAGGATGGGGCAGTCGAGAGACGGATCGGGACGGGTGGGCCGCGTACGGCTCGCCGGCGTGTTCCTCTTGGTGCTGGCCGCCGCCCTGGCCGCCCTGGCGGCCCCGGCGGGTGCCTTGGCCCGGACGAGGCCGATCTTCACGATCGGCGGCAACGGCGTCCTGTGCCCGGCCTCGGCCCCCGACTGCGGCGACAGCGGTCCGGCCACGAACGCCCCGCTCGCCTTCCCGCAGGGCACGGCGATCGACCCGGCCGGCGACGTCTTCGTCGTCGACTGGGGGACGAACGAGATCCGCAAGATCGCCCCCGGCGGCACCGTCTCCACCATCGCAGGCGACGGTACGTCGTGCATGAGCGCCCCGGCGTGTGGCGACGGGGGCCCGGCGGTCGACGCCCAGCTCAGCGCGCCCACCGGCATCGCGCTCGACGGCAAGGGCGACCTTCTCATCGCTGATCCCGGCGACGACGAGATCCGCATGGTCAACCCCAAGGGCGTCATCAGCCGGTTCGCCGGCATGGGGGGCGACTGCGTCGATGTCTCCGCGTGTGGCGACGGCGGCCCGGCCACCTCGGCTCAGCTGACCTCGCCGGACGGCGTCACCGTCGAAAAGGGGGGCAACGTGTACATCGCCGACACGGGCGACGACGAGATCCGCAAGGTCGCCAAGGACGGCACGATCACCACCGTGGCGGGCGACGGATCGCAATGCACGGCCGCCCCCGCGTGTGGCGATGGGCAGGGCGCGACGAGCGCGCAGCTCAACTATCCCGAGGCCGTCGCGGTCGACGCGGCCGGTCACCTCTTCATCGCCGACAACGGCGATAACGAGATCCGCGAGGTCATCCACGGCAAGGTCGCGCGCTTCGCCGGCACGGGCGCCGCCTGCGCGGCCGCTCCGAGCTGCGGTGACGGCGGACCGGCGACGCGCGCCATGCTCTACCTTCCCGCGGGCCTCGCGGTCGACGGGGTGGGCAACGTCTACATCGCCGACTGGGGCGACAACGAGGTCCGGGTCGTGTCCAAGAACGGGACGATCTCGCGTCTGGCCGGGAACGGGAGCCAGTGCATGGCCGCGCCCGCCTGCGGCGACGACGGGCCGGCGACGAGCGCGATGCTCAGCTCGGCCCAGTCGGTGGGGGTCGATGCGTCGGGCAACGTGTACATCAGCGACACCTATGACAACGAGATCCGCTTCGTGCCGAGGTCGACCTCGAGCCTGGCGAGCGCGCGGTCGGGCTCGACCACCGTATGGTTGATGGCGCTGGGGACAGTCACGTCGAGCAGGACGGTTGCCGTGCGCTACGTGGTGAGCACCCCCGCTCAGGTGACCCTGTACGTGCGCGAGGGGAGCAAGAAGAAGCTGCTCATCACCCGCCAGCGCGTCGACGCCGGACTGGGCAACGTCCCGTGGAACCGCCACCTGGGCGCCAAGAAAGCACCTCACGGGGGCTATACGGTGACCGTGGCGGTGACCGTCGGGCACACGACGATCTCGAGCTCGCTCACGCTCACGCTCTAAACACGCCGCGGGCCGGGTAGGGAACGCGCGTGTCCCAGGCGCTGATCGTCATCGACATGCTCAATCCCTACGACCACGCGGATGCCGATCGACTGATCGGGTCCGTCCGCACGATTACCCCGGTCATCGCCGAGCTGGTCGCGCGCGCCACCGCCCAGGATGAGCTTGTCGTCTACGTGAACGACTGCTACGAGGACTGGAGCGCCAGCCGCGACGACATCGCCCAGGCCGCGCTCAACGGTGCCGCCCCCGAGCTCGTCGAGCCGATTCTGCCCGCCGGCGAGATGCCCTTCGTGATCAAGGCCCGACACTCGATCTTCTATGGAACCGTACTCGAGTACCTGCTCCGTCAGGAGGGCGTCGAGCGCCTCATCCTGACGGGCCAGGTTACCGAGCAGTGCATCTTGTATTCGGCGCTCGATGCCTACGTGCGCCGGTTCCAGATCGCCATCGCGCGCGACTGCGTGGCCCACATCGATCCCGAGCTCGCCCGCGCATCCCTGGAAATGATGGAGCGCAATATGCGCGCGCACGTGGTCGACGGCATCGAAGCGCTCGCCGCCGGGCTGTCGTCGTAGGCGATGCGCCTCAGACGGGGCGGCGGCGGGGCGAGCGGGGCGCCCGCCGGCGGGGGCGCCCGGGCGGGCACTCGTGGCTCGCCCTCGCGCCGTCGGAGGGACGGCGCGACGCTGGGACGGCGCGGGCACGCCGCGAACGCTCGCGCGAGCAGGAGGGCTTCGACGGTTCAGAGGCCATAGCCCTAGTACCCCCCGCCGTCGGCATAGCCGTACCCGCCATAGCCGTCACCGCCATAGCCATACGCGCTGCCGCCACCGTACCCGTATCCGTAGCCGTAGCCCGAGCCATAGCCGTACGGGTCGCCACCGCCGTAGCCACCGTTGCCCGAGCTGCTCGAGCTGCCGGTGCCGTCCGAGGTGCTCGCCAGCTGCGAGCTGTCGGAGAGCCACCCGACCGAGAAGGCCGACCCGTTACCGGACAGGGTGGAGGTCTGCGCCGCGGCGTTGCTCTCCGACTGCTGATAGGCGACGCCGACGGCCCCGAAGCGCGAGGCCCCGGTCGAGCCGTCGAGGTCGACCGCCTGGGCCTGCCAGGCCGCGTCCGAGATCGGTCCGCTGTGGCCCCCGGCCGTGGCGGCCGCGTTGGTGAACTTGACCGTGCCGAAGTCGGCGAGCGGCATCGGCTGGCAGTTGCCTATCGAATCGCACTCAGAGGGGGCCTCGGCGATCCATTCGGCGCTCGAGGTATCGATGTTGCTGGTCTGCCGGGTCGTGCTCACGGACTTGCCGGTTGTGTCGTTCCAGATCGTGAGCGTCACCTGGGTGCCGTTCACCGCCACCTTGCCACCGAGGTGGTCGCCGGGCGAGACCGCGAGGCTGAGCCGGACCGGGGCGGCGGGGACGAGCTCGTACCAGGCGTAGTAGTCGGTCTGCCCATTGCTCGAGCAATCCGACTGCGTGCCGACCTGCTCGAGCGCATCCGACTGGCCCGTCGCGCCGCCGAGGCCGACCCAGAAGGCCGAGTAGCCCTCGCCGGAGGTGCACTTGGCCGCCGGCTCGATCCAATTACCCGATACGGCGGAGAAGTTGTTGTTCTGAGCGACATAGCCGGCCCAGTTCTCGCTCGCGCTCGAGTCCGTGGCGACCGCGGCCGAGGCGGGGGTCGCCGCGAGCGCGAGCGCGCCTGCGCCGGCGGCCATGGAGGCCAGGCCAGCGGAGATCATGCGGGTGACGGAGAGGTTCATCGTGGGGTCCTGGGTGTCATGGGAAGGTGCACGTATGAGTGTCAGCGCCCCCAGTAAGAGCTCATTCGGACTTCCCGAAGAGCTCGACGAGAACCGGTGAAGAAATCAATATGAGCGCGGCGGGCGCGCAGCGGCGCGCCGGGCGCAGGTCGGGCGCGCGCCGGGCGCGGGTCGGGCGCGGGTCGGGCGCGCGCCGGGCGCGAGAAGGCCCGCGCCTAGCGCCCGCGTCTGGAGTCAGGCGCTCTCGGGGTCGCCCGAGTGGGAGAGCACCCGGCGGGCGAGCGTCCGCAGGACCTTGCCCTCGACCGTGGGGTCGGAGCGCAGCACCGCAGCGAAGGCCTGCGAGGTGACGACGAAGAAGCGCAGTGGGGTCGCCGCGGTCACGGTGGCCGTCCGCACGACGTGGTCGAGCAGCGCGATCTCGCCGAAGAAATCGCCCGAGCCGATGCGAGCGACCTCCTTCCCGTCGCGAGTCACGGTCGCCTCACCCTCCGTGATGACGAAGAACTCGCGCCCGCGCGAGCCCTGCTCACACAGCACGGTGCCCTCGGGCACGTCGAGGTCGTCGGTCAGTCGCGCAATCTCGAGCAGCTGCTTGCGGGACAGTCCCTCGAACAGCGGAGAGCGTTTGAGATGGGTGACCTTGGCGTCCTGACGGAACCGCGCCACGCGCCAAGCCTATAGGAAGCGCGGTTACCCGAGCGAGCGGTTATGCGCCCACCACTCCCGTCGACGACGGTTTCACCGCGGCGTGGTTACAGGTTCACGGCGACGTACTTCGTCTCGAGGTACTCCTCGATCCCCTCGGGACCCCCCTCCCGGCCGAAGCCGGACTGCTTGATGCCGCCGAACGGTGCGGCGGGATTGGACACGATGCCCTGGTTGAGGCCGACCATCCCGGTCTCGAGCCGCTCGACCACCCGGAGCGCGCGCTTGATGTCGCGCGTGTAGAGGTAGGCGACGAGCCCGTACTCCGTGTCGTTGGCGGCGGCGATTGCCTCGTCTTCGTCGTGGAAGCCGCGGACCGGGGCGACGGGTCCGAAGATCTCCTCGCGCAGCAGGTTGGCGTTCTCGGGCACGTCGGACAACACGGTCGGGTCGTAGAAGTAGCCCGCGCCATCGCGCTCGTGCCCGCCCACGAGCGCCGTAGCGCCCTTGCTGAGCGCGTCCTGCACGAGCTCGGCGACCTTGGCGCGCTGCGTGCCGTCGATGAGCGGGCCCACCTCGACGTCCTCGCCGGTTCCCCGGCCCACCTTCATCTCGCCCATGCCCTTGGCGAGCTTCTCGGCGAACTCGGCCGCGACCCGGTCGGACACGTGGAAGCGATTGGCCGCGGTGCACGCCTCGCCGACGTTGCGCATCTTGGCGATGAGCGCGCCCTGCACGGCGGCGTCGACGTCGGCGTCGTCGAAGACGATGAAGGGCGCGTTCCCTCCGAGCTCCATCGACAGCTTCAGGAGGGTCTCGGACGCCTGGCCCATGAGCGTGCGCCCGACCTCAGTCGAGCCGGTGAAGGACAGCTTGCGTAGCCGCTGGTCGGCGATGAGCGGACCCATCGTCTCGCCCGAGGACGAGGCGGTGATGAGGTTGAGGACTCCGCCGGGAAGGCCGGCCTCCTCGAGGATCTGCACGAGCATGAGCATCGAGAGGGGCGTCTGCTGGGCGGGTTTGACCACCATCGTGCAACCCGCGGCGATAGCCGGCCCGATCTTGCGCGTGCCCATGGCCAGGGGGAAGTTCCACGGCGTGATGAGCAGGCACGGCCCAACCGGCTGCTTCATGGTCAGGAGCCGGCCCTGGCCGTTGGGGGCGATGGCGTAGCGGCCGTCGATCCGCACGGACTCCTCGGAGAACCAGCGCAGGAACTCGGCGCCGTAGGTGATCTCGGCTTTCGACTCCTTCAATGGCTTGCCCATCTCGAGGGTCATGAGGAGGGCGAGCTCGTCGGCGCGGTCGACGATCGCCTCGAATGCGCGCCGGAGGATCTCACCCCGTTCGCGCGGCGGATGCTGGGCCCATTCGGGGCCGGCGGCGACGGCGGCGTCGAGGGCGGCCTTGGCGTCGTCGGCCGACGCGTCGGCGACCTCGCACAGGGACTGGCCGGTCGACGGGTCCTCGACGGCGAGCGTGCCTTTCGCGCCATCTCGCCACTCGCCCCCGATGTACAGCTGCTTGGGGGCGCTTTGTACGACTTGCTGCTCTTCGGAGGCTGTGATCGTGCTCATGGAGAGAACTTACCCGAGCGCTCGAGCACATCACCTTGGCGGGCGTTTTCGCGCTGGCCGGGAAGGATGGGCGCCCGGGGGCGTCTTAGGGATCGAACGACCCCGACTCCCGGCCGGGGACCCCCGAAAGGAGAGCAGATGTCCGACTCCTCGATGCGCCGGCCGACCGCCCGGTTCCATCATCGCCGTCGCCGCCGGTCGCGGCGCGCGGCCACGCTCGCCGCGGCCGCCGTCGCGGCCATGCTGATCCTCGTGTCGGTCGCGCTGGCCAAGACGTTCACCCTGAACGTGGCCAAGCACGCGACCGTAACGAACATGAACACGCACAAGACGGTCAGGGAGGCCGTGGTGGTCGATGCCAAGGCGCTCGTCGTCTACACGCTGAGCGGCGACAGCAAGTCCCATCCCGAATGCACGAAGGCCAAGGGCTGCTTCCAGTTCTGGCCCCCGGTCACCGTCGCCTCGATGAAGAAGCTCGCGAAGGCCCCCGGCATCTCGGGCAAGCTCGGCACCTGGAAGCGCAACGGCTTCACTCAGGTGACCCTTGGCGGCCACCCGCTCTACCGGTTCTTCCTTGACACGAAGAAGGACTCTGGTCAAGGCGAAGCCGTCACGAGCTTTGGCGGAACCTGGCACGTGGTCAAGGCCAAGTCGGGCGGTTCCTCGCCGACGAAGACGAACCAGACGCCGGCCTCGCCCATGCCGACCCCAACCACCCCGAACTACCCCTCGGGCTGGTGATCACGCCGCCCGAGTCGCGGCCACACCCGCCGCGGCTCGGGCGACCTCAACCCTGATCCCCCCCGAAGCCAGAGCCCCCGGCAGACCGTCCCGGGGGCTCTGCGCTTCTGGGGGCCGCGGCGGAGGGGATTACGCGGCTGCGGCGAGCGGCGCCGGCTCCAGCGCCGCGCCGAGCACCTCGTCGACGGTCATGGCGAAGTGGAACTTCATGGCCTCGCGGACCTCCGCCGGAACGTCGTCGAGGTCGCCACGGTTGCGCTCGGGCAGGATGACGTCGGTGAGCCCGGCGGCGTGAGCGGCCAGCACCTTCTGCTTGACCCCGCCGATCGGGAGGACCCGGCCCTGGAGCGTGACCTCGCCGGTCATGCCGACGGTGTGCCGGACGGGTCGCCCGGTGAGCAGGGAGGACAGGGCCGTGACCATCGTCACGCCGGCGCTCGGGCCGTCCTTGGGAATCGCCCCGGCCGGGACGTGAACGTGGAACGACTGATCGTCGAACCCGGCCCCGTCGATGCCCAACTCGCTCGCATGTCCGCGGACGTAGGAGAGGGCGATCTGCGCCGACTCCTTCATCACGTCGCCGAGCTGGCCGGTCAGGGTCAGGCCCGGCTTGCCGTGCATGGCGGTGGCCTCGACGAAGAGGACGTCGCCTCCCGCCCCCGTGACCGCCAGGCCGGTGGCCACGCCGGGGACAGCGGTGCGGATCGCCGACTCCTGGAAGTGGCGCTGACGCCCGAGGGCGTCACGGACGGCATCGAGGTCGAGGACCACGGGCGCGGTTGTCTGCCCGGAGGCAATCCCCGTCGCGGTCTTGCGCAGGAGCGTTCCGAGGTCGCGCTCGAGTTGGCGCACGCCCGCCTCGCGGGTGTACTCCGTGGCGATCGTGCCGAGCAGCTCGTCGCTCATCTCGACCTCCTCGGCCCGCAGGCCGTTGCGCTCGAGCTGGCGCGGCCACAGGTACCCGCGGGCGATGGCGACCTTCTCCGAGGTCGTGTACCCGTCGAAGCGGATGACCTCCATGCGGTCGAGCAGCGGCCCGGGGATCGTGTCGGCGACGTTGGCCGTGGCGATGAACAGGACGCCGCTCAGGTCGAGTTCGACATCGAGGTAGTGATCGCGGAAGCTGTGGTTCTGCGCCGGGTCGAGCACCTCGAGCAGGGCCGAGCTCGGGTCGCCGCGCCAGTCGGCGCCGACCTTGTCGACCTCGTCGAGCATGATCACCGGGTTCATCGTCTCCGCGTCGCGCAGAGCGCGCACGAGCCGCCCCGGCAGCGCGCCGATGTACGTCCGACGGTGGCCGCGGATCTCAGCCTCGTCGCGCACCCCTCCAAGTGACATGCGCACGAACTCACGGCCGGTCGCCCGGGCGATCGACTCGCCGATCGAGGTCTTGCCCGTGCCGGGAGGTCCGATGAGGGTCAGGATGGCTCCCGAGCGCTTGTCCTCGGTGATGCCGCGCTCCTGGCGGAGCTTCTTCACCGCGATGTACTCGACGATCCGCTCCTTGACGTCATCAAGACCGGCATGGTCGGCGTCGAGGACCTCACGGGCATGCGTGGGATCGAGGCGCTCGTCGGAGCGCTTTGACCACGGCACGGCGATCAGCCAGTCGAGGTAGGTGCGGATGACGCTTGACTCGGCGGTCTGCTCGCCGATCCGCTCCAGGCGGCCCAGCTCCTTCTCCGCCTGCTCGCGGACGGCCTCGGGCATCCCGGACTCGGCGATCTTCGTCCGGTACTCCTCGGCCACCGACGCGTCGTCCTCGCCGAGCTCCTTGCGGATCGACTCCATCTGCTTGCGCAGGAAGTACTCGCGCTGCTGCTTCTCGGCGCCGCTTTCCACGTCTTCGCGGATCCGCTTGCGGACTTGGAGCTCGGCCAGGCGCTCGCGCTGGTAGGAGAGCGCCAGCTCGAGTCGCTCGGTCACGTCGAGCGTCTGGAGCAGGGTGACCTTCTGCTCGTAGGTGAGGTCGGGGGCGTACCCGCTCGTGTCGGCCAGCGTGCCGGGCTCGGTGATGCTGCGCACGAAGCCGGCAACGCGGCCGTCGTCGCCACGGAGCTCGAGCAGCTCCTCGACCAGGGCGCGGTACTCACGCTCGAGGTTGCGGGTGCGGCCGTCGACCGGCACGTCGTCGACGTGCTCCTCGACCTCGACATAGAGGCGGCCGTCGGGCAGCGTGTGGGCGGCACCGGCGATGCCGCGGTGACGCCCCTCCAGGGCGACCGCGCGAGCCCCACCGGGCAGGCGCACACGGTCAGAGATCTCGGCGACGGTGCCGATCGTCGCGAATTCCTGACCGTGGCGTGGCACGAGCAGGACCTGGTCCTCCTCGCCGACGTCGATGGCCAGCGTCAGCGACATGCCCGGGAAGACGACCAGGTCGTCCATCGGGACAAGCAGAAGGCGGCTCATAGACTCTTCACTTTCAATAGCAACTTATGGACTGTAAGCAAGGATAGCGCGTAAGCCTTCCACGCGTTACTCATATCTTAGTCCGGTCGGCTGAGATTATCGCACCCCCAACCGACTGAGCCGCACTCACGTGCTCACCCGTCCGCGGCCCATGTGGCCGTATCTGAGAAGATGGCCTCGATGTCCGACCCCCACCCGTCCAAGCCGCCCGAGGGCGAGCCCGCCCATGACATCCTGGCCGCGGAGGAGTTTGGCGTGCCGGCGGCCGACCCGGAGCTGCACCACCATGGCCCGGTCGTCCTCCCCGATGACCCGAGCGGGATCGCCGAGCCGCACGACATCCTGGCCGCCGAGGCGTTCGCCATGCCCGCGGCGCGTCGTCACGAGTCTCCGCCGACCCTCGCCGAACGAGCCCGTTCGCCTCGGGGAATGCTTCAGATCGCGGTTGCCTTTACCGCGGCGTTCCTGCTCGCCCGGCGACTGCGCCGGGGCTGATTAATCCGCTAGCGCGCGGCCCGCTCGCGGGAGCGCCGGGGCGGCATGAGGTCGGTGATCGTGCCCGCGCCCATCTCCGCGGCGAACGCGATCGTCTCGGTAAGCGTCGGGTGGGCGTGGACGGTGAGCGCGATGTCCTCCACGTCGGCGCCGAGCTCGAGCGCGAGCACGGTCTCGGCGATGAGCTCGCCCGCGTTCGGCCCCACGATCCCGGCGCCGAGCAGCCGCCGGCTCTCGGGCTCGAAGAGCAGCTTGGTCAGGCCCTCGCTGCGTCCGAGCGAGAGCGCTCGTCCCGAGGCCGACCACGGGAAGACGGCCTTGTCGTACTCGACGCCCTCCTCCCGCGCGGCCGTCTCGGTCAGGCCCATCCACGCGACCTCGGGATCGGTGTAGGCCACCGACGGGATCGCCCGCGCATCGAAGGCCGCGCCGGCCTCGCCCGCAATCACCTCGGCCGCGGTGGCACCCTCATGGGTCGCCTTGTGGGCGAGCATGGGGCCGTCCGTCACGTCGCCGATGGCATAGATCCAGGGCACGTTCGTGCGCATCTGACGGTCGGTTGGGATCGTTCCCCGCTCGTCGACCTCCACGCCCGCGGCTGCGGCGCCCAGCGCGTTCCCATTGGGACGGCGCCCGATGGCCACGAGCACGCGGTCGTACGTCGCGCTCGCCCCTCCCTCGAGCTCAACCCGCAGCCCGTCGGCGGCCGCCTCCACCCTGGTCACCCGCGTGCCCAGGTGGATCGCCTCGTAGCGTCCCGCGATGCGCTTGTGAAGCGGCTCGACGATGTCGGGATCGCAGCCCGGGATCAGCTGGTCGAGCATCTCCACGACCGTGACCCGGGCGCCGAGCGCGTCGTACACGGTCGCCATCTCGAGGCCGATGATCCCGCCGCCGATGACGAGGAGCCGCTCCGGGATGTCGGCGGGGGAGAGGGCGGCCGTCGAGTCGATGATCCGTTCGTCGTCCGGGAGGTCGGGGAGCCACGCGGCCTCCGAGCCGGCGGCGATGATGCAGTTGGCGAAGCTCAGCGTTCGCTCGCCGATCTCGAGCGTGTGGGGGCCGCTGAAGCGGGCCTCCCCTTCGACGACCTCGACCTTGCGGGCACGGGCCAGGCTGCGGATCCCGCCGGTCAGCTTGTCGACGACGGACTGCTTCCAGGCGATGAGCTTTTCCACTGTGACGTCGGGCTCGCCGAAGGAGATCCCGTGGTCGGCCATCTCCTCGGCCTCGGCGATCACGCGCGCGGCGTGCAGGAGCGCCTTGGAGGGGATGCAACCCACGTTCAGGCACACGCCGCCGAGGGTGTCCTGGCGCTCGACCATCATCGTCTTCAGTCCGAGATCGGCAGCGCGGAAGGCGGCGGTGTATCCGCCCGGGCCTGAGCCGATGACGACGACGTCGGCGTCGTATTCGTCGTCCCCGCCCTCCTCCTCGGCGGGCGATGGGGGAGACCCGGGCGCCTGCGCCGGGGGCGGGACCTCCGTGGACGGGCTCTCGCCCGTCTCGGGGGCGCCGCCGTTGCTGCCGGCGGCGGTCTCGACACTCAGAAGCACGCTGCCCTCGGAGACACGGTCGCCGACCTTGACGCTCAGCTGCGTGATCGTTCCGGCCACCGGGGAGGGCACGTCCATCGTCGCCTTGTCGGACTCGAGCGTGACGAGCGGGTCCTCGAGCGCTACCTCGTCGCCGGCGGCAACGTGCACCTCGATGACCGGCACATCGGCGAAGTCCCCGATGTCGGGGACGCGGATCTCCCGAGCCTCACTCACAGCAAAGCCCTGCGGAGATCGCTCAGCACGCCGACGAGATGGACGACGAAGCGCGCCGCCGCAGCGCCGTCGATCACCCGGTGGTCGTAGGAGAGCGACAGCGGCACCATCAACCGAGGCACGAACTGCGAGCCGTCCCACACGGGCTTCATCGCGGCGCGGGTGACACCGAGGATCGCCACCTCGGGGGCGTTGACGATCGGCGTGAAGCTTGTGCCGCCGATCCCACCGAGGCTCGAGATGGTGAACGTGCTGCCCTGCATGTCCCCGGGCGCGAGCTTCCCGTCGCGTGCCTTGCCCGACAGCTCGGTCAGCTCTCGGGCGATCTCCGCCAGTCCCTTGCCGTCAGCGTTCTTGATCACGGGCACGACGAGGCCGCCCGGCGTGTCGGCGGCGAAGCCGCTGTTGTAGTAGCGCTTGAGGACGAGCTCCTCGCCGTCCAGCGAGGCGTTGAAGTTCGGGAACGCCTTCAGCGTCGCCACCGAGGCCGCGATGAGGAAGCTCACCATGGTGAACTTCGTGCCATCGCCCCTGGCGTGCTCCGCGTTCAGCTCCTTGCGCCACGCCTCCAGCTCGGTGATGTCGGCCTCGTCGTTGTGGGTGACGTGGGGGATCATCACCCAGTTGCGAGCCAGGTTCGGGGCGGAAATGCGTTGGATGCGCGAGCGCTGGACGCGCTCGATCTCGCCGAACTTGGAGAAGTCGATCGACGGCCAGGGCGGGAGCCCGGAAATGCCGAGCTGCCCGTCGGAAGGGCGGGGGGGCGCACCGGATGTGGCGCCCTCGACGTCGGCCTTGGTAATGCGGCCCTTGCGCCCACTGCCCCGCACCGAGCTCAGATCGACCGAGAGCTCGCGCGCCAGGCGGCGCACCGCTGGGCTTGCGTACACGGGACCGCCGTTGATCTCGGCACGCTGATCCGGGCCCTCGAGCTCGGCGCCAGCCGAACTCGCCCGTGATCCGCCGTCAGTCGGATCACTCGAATCGCCATCCTCCGCCTCCTGCGCGCTGGCAATGGCGGCCGGGGCGTTGGCTTCGCTCGGCGCGCCCTGGGAGGCGATCGTCGCCGCCTTCTCCGAAGCGGAGCCGTTCTCAGCCGGCTCGATGCGCACGATCGCAGAGCCCTGGGCCACGCGGTCACCGATGGTCACGATGACCTCGGTCACGCGTCCGGCGAACGGCGCCGGCACGTCCATGGTCGCCTTGTCGGACTCGAGCGTGACGAGCGGATCGTCGGCCGCCACCGTATCGCCCGCGGAGACGAGGATCTCGATTACCGGCACATCGTCGAAGTCGCCGATGTCCGGCACCTCGACGGCGACCGCGCTGCTCGTACTCATACCCGCGTCGGCATCGGAGCCGAAGGGTCGATCTTGAAGCGCTCGATCGCCTCCTGAACGCGCCCGAGCTCGATCGTGCCGTCCTCGGCCAGCGCCCGGAGCGCGGCCACCGTGACGTACTGGCGGTCGACCTCGAAAAAGTGCCGCAGCGCGCTGCGGAAGTCGCTGCGCCCGAAGCCGTCGGTCCCGAGCACCGTGTAGCGGTTCGGCACCCACTGGCGGATCTGCTCGGCGAACGCGCGGATGTAGTCGGTCGAGGCGATGACCGGCCCCTGGCGCCCGTCGAAGCACTCGGCGACGTACGGCCGGCGCAGCTCCTCGAGGGGATGGAGCATGTTCCAGCGCTCGACCTCGACGCCCTCGCGGCGCAGCTCGGTGAAGGATGTGGCACTCCACACGTCGGCCGCGACGTCGAACTCGGACTCGAGGAGCTCGGCGGCAGCCAGGACCTCGTTGAGGATCGTCCCCGAGCCCAGGAGCTGCACGCGCGCGGCGCTTTTCAGCGTGCTCTCCCGCAGGAGATACATGCCCTTGAGGATGCCCTCACGCGCGCCCTCCGGCATGGCCGGATGGTGGTAGTTCTCGTTCATGAGGGTGATGTAGTAGAAGACGTCCTCCTGCTCGCCGACCATCCGCCGCAGTCCGTCCTGAATGATCACGGCCACCTCATACCCGAACGTGGGGTCGTAGCAGCGGCAGTTGGGCACGACCGAGAAGAGCACGTGGCTGTGTCCGTCCTCGTGCTGGAGGCCCTCGCCGTTGAGCGTCGTGCGCCCCGCCGTGCCCCCGAGCATGAACCCGCGCGTCCGGCTGTCGGCGGCCGCCCAGACGAGATCGCCCACTCGCTGATAGCCGAACATCGAGTAGTAGATGTAGAACGGGATCATCTGCGCCGCGTGGGCGCTGTACGACGTCCCGGCGGCGATGAACGAGGAGATGGAGCCGGCCTCGGTGATCCCCTCCTCGAGGATCTGGCCGTGCGCGTCCTCCTTGTAGAACATGAGCTGCTCGGCGTCCTGCGGCTGATAGAGCTGCCCGAAGGGGGAGTAGATTCCGACCTGGCGGAAGAGGCCCTCCATGCCGAACGTCCGCGACTCGTCGGGGACGATGGGAACGATGTGCTTTCCGATCTGCTTGTCGCGCAGAAGTGCCGCCAGGACTCGGACGAAGGCCATCGTGGTCGAGATCTCGCGGTCGCCCGTGCCCTCGAGCTGTCCCTTGAAGGTGTCGAGCGACGGTACGGCGAGCTCGGGCGCGGTGCGGCGGCGCAGGGGCAGGCTCCCACCGAGCGCGGCGCGGCGCTCGCGCAGGTACTCCATCTCGGGCGCGTCGTCGGCCGGCTTGTAGTACTCGGCGGCGCGCACCTGCTCGTCGGTGAGCGGCAGCTCGAAGCGATCGCGGAAGGCGAGCAGCGCGTCCTCGGCCATCTTCTTGGCCTGGTGGGTGATCATCTGCCCCTCGCCCGAGGCGCCCATGCCGTAGCCCTTGATCGTCTTGGCGAGGATCACGGTCGGCTGGCCGGTGTGGCGGACGGCAGCGTGGTAGGCGGCGTAGACCTTCTGCTGGTCGAGCCCGCCCCGGTTGAGCAGCCAGATCTCGTCGTCGGACATGTCCTTGACGCGGTCGAGCAGAACCGGGTCCTTGCCGAAGAAGCGCTCACGCACGTACGCCCCGTCGCGCGACTTGTAGGTCTGGTACTCGCCGTCGACGCTCTCCTCCATGACGCGGACGAGGCGCCCGTCGGTGTCCTGCGCCAGAAGCGGGTCCCAGCGCGAGCCCCAGATCACCTTGATGACGTTCCAGCCGGCGCCGCGGAAGTCCGACTCGAGCTCCTGGATGATCTTGCCGTTGCCGCGCACGGGGCCATCGAGGCGCTGCAGGTTGCAGTTGATGACCCAGATGAGGTTGTCGAGGCGCTCGCGTCCGGCCAGGCCGATCGAGCCCATCGTCTCCGGCTCGTCGACCTCCCCGTCGCCGATGAACGCCCACACCTTGCGCCCGTCGGTCTCCGACAGGCCGCGGGCCCCGAGGTACTTCATGAAGCGCGCCTGGTAGATCGACGTGATCGCGCCGATGCCGAGTGAGACGGTGGGGAACTGCCAGAAGTCCGGCATGAGCCACGGATGGGGATAGGAGGCGAGGCCGTCGCGGCTCACCTCCTGACGGAATCCGTCGAGCTGCTCCGCGGTCAGACGCCCCTCGAGGAACGCGCGCGCGTAGTTGCCAGGCGACGAGTGGCCCTGGAAGTACACGAGGTCGCCCGAGGAGTCCTCGGTGGCTGCGCGCCAGAAGTGGTTGAAGCCGACCTCGTAGAGCACGGCCAGCGACTGGTAGGACGCGATGTGGCCGCCGAGCTCGGAGGAGATCTTGTTGGCCCGGACGACCATGGCCATCGCGTTCCAGCGGATGATCGAGCGCAGCCGCCGTTCGATTGCCGGGTCACCGGGGAGCTGGGCCTCGCGCTCGGGCGGGATCGTATTGACGTACGGGGTGTTGAGGGTGGCGATCGGCCCGGTGCCGGAGTGCTGGGCGCGTTCGACCGCCCGGGTCAGCAGCTCTCGCGCTCGGTCGGGCCCGTCGTGCTCGACGACTGCGTCAACCGCCTCGAGCCACTCACTGGTCTCGAGCGCATCGATGTCGGGGGCGGCGCCGTTACTTGCGCCGGGGTGCACACGTTCGCTCACGGCTCGGGGGTGCGTTGTCTCGGTAGGTACGCCAGGGAAGGTCACTATACCCCGGCCCTTGGAAGCCCCTGAACGCGATCTGGCGTAGGGTGCACGTCGATGACACTGACGAGCGTCGAGGGCGCCGAGGGCGCGCCCTGGGGACGTGCTCTCTCCGGAGCGCTCGACAAGATCGTCGTCGAGTCCGAGCTCCTGGCCGGGAACCCGCTCGGCGATCCCGCGCGGCGCCCTCTCTACGTCTACTCCTCGCCCGGCGCCCGCGACGGCGCGGGCCCGGTGTCGTGCATCTACGTGATTCAGGGGTTCACCGGGCAGGTGGACATGTGGCTGTCGCGCTCCGCCTTCGAGCCCACCTTCGTCGAGCGTCTCGACGCGATGTTCACCGCCGGCGGCTGCCCCGACGCGGTGATCGTCATGGTCGATGCCTGGACCTCACGCGGCGGGGCGCAGTTCCTCAACTCGACGAGCACGGGCCGTTACCTCGACTACCTGTGTGACGAGGTCGTCCCGTTCATCGACGCCCGCTATCCGACGCATGCCGACCGCGATCACCGTGGCCTGGCGGGGAAGTCCTCGGGTGGCTACGGCGCGATGGTCGTGCCCATGCTCCGCCCAGACGTGTTCGGGGCCCTGGCCTCCCACGCCGGTGACGCGCTCTTCGAGTGCTGCTACCAGCCCGAGTTCCGCTCGATCGCGCGCACGCTGCGCGACCACTTCGACGGCTCCTACGAGGTCTTCCACGCGCGGCTCTCCGAGGCCGAGCGCTTCGACTGGTCCATCTACGGCGAGCCGCTCGAGATGTATGGCTACGCCTGCGCCTATTCGCCCGACCCGCAGCGGCCCGGCGAGGCGCGGATGCCCTTCGAGCTCGCCACCGGCCGGCTCGTGGACGAGATCTGGCAGCAGTGGCTCGAACGCGACCCCGTCCGCATGGCGCCGGGGCATGCCGACGCGTTGCGCAGCATGCGGCGGATCTTCCTCGATGCCGGGCGCAGCGACGAGTACTTCCTCGATCTTGGCGCCCAGGCGTTCGCGGCCGAGCTCGACCGTCTCGGCATCGCCCACACGCTCGAGCTGTTCGACGGCAAGCACGGCGGCATCGCCTACCGCTATCCCATAGCGATTCGTGAGCTCCTGATCGCGCTGGCGGCCTGAGTTTGCGCGGATGGGCACGGCAATGAGAGAGTGCAGGCAATGAGCGCCACCACCGACACTGAACTTGCTTTCGCCGGCCCGGCCGCGCTAGCCGGCCGCGTCCGTTCGCGGGAGGTCCATCCCCGCGAGCTGGTCGAGATGTGCCTGCGGCGGATCGAGGCCCTCGACCCCCGGCTGAACGCCTTCCGCGTCCTCATGGCCGAGCGCGCGCTCGAGGAGGCCGACGCGCGCGAGGGTCACGAGGGGCCGCTCGCGGGCGTGCCGATCGCGGTCAAGGACGATCTTCCCGTGGCCGGTCAGTCGGTGAGCCGCGGCTCGCGGAGCTTCGGCCCGGCCGAGGCGCAGGACAGCGAGGTCGTCCGGCGGCTGCGCGCCGCCGGAGCAATCGTCATCGGGATCACCAACGTCCCCGAGCTGACGATCTTCCCCTGGACCGCGACGACGGCCAATGGGGTGACGCGCAATCCGTGGGATCCGTCGCGGACGCCGGGTGGGTCCTCGGGAGGATCAGCCGCGGCGGTCGCCGCCGGCATGGTGCCGGCCGCCACCGGCTCGGACGGCGGCGGTTCGATCCGCATCCCCGCCGCCGCCTGCGGACTGGTGGGGATGAAGTCGACCCGCGGCCGGGTGCCCATGGCCCCGGGGCGTGAGGGGTGGCTGGGCTTGAGTGTCTACGGCGGGTTGGCGCGCACGGTCGCCGACAGCGCGTTGCTCCTCGACGTGGTGCACGGCGCCGTCGATACCGATGCCGCCAAGGCGCCGCCGTTCGCCGGCTCCTACCTCGAGGCCGCCGCGCGCGCCCCCGGCGGGTTGCGCATCGCGCTGTCGCGGAAGCTGCCTCCGGGGGTGATCGGGCGCGTGTCGGATGACCAGCGCCGAGCCTGGGAGCGGACGGGGCGGCTGCTCAGCGACCTCGGGCACGAGGTCGTCGAGCGCGATCCGGCCTACGGCCTCATCCAAATCGAGTTCCTCCAGACATGGCTGCGCGGGATCTACGAGGAGTCCCGCCGGGTGCCTGACCGTTCGCTGCTCGAGCCGCTGACCAAGGAGATGGCCGGCGCCGGACGGATCTTCGTCCCGCCGCGGCGACGGGCGAGACTCCTCGCCCACCGGGCGCAGACGACCACGCGTGTCACCGCCCTGTGGAACGAGGTGGACGTCCTGCTCACGCCCGGTCTGGCTACGACGGCTATCCGGGCGGAGGGGGGCTACGGCCAGCACCTGCCCATGGCGATCGATCGCGCCGGCCGGTTCACCCCGTTCACGGCACCGTTCAACCTCACCGGCCAGCCGGCAATCGCCATTCCCGCCGGGTTTGGCTCGGACGGGCTGCCGCTCAGCGTGCAGCTCGTGGGGCGCCATGGCGCCGAGGACGTCCTCTACTCGCTGGCCGGGCAGATCGAGGCCGCCCAGCCGTGGGCCGAACGCACGCCGCCGCTCGCCTCGTGAGATCGCCGTTGAAGAGAAGGAGGGTCAGACATGGGCTTTGAGGTCAAGGGCGTTGACTTCGTGCCGCTGCCGAGCCGTGACATCGAGGCGGCGGTGCGCTTCTACGGCGAGACGCTCGGGCTGCACCGATCCGTGTACCGGCCCGAGCGGAACTTCGCCGAGTTCGAGACGGGCAACCTCACCCTGAGCGTCATCAATGCCGAGGCCATGGGCATCGGCCACCATCCGGTCGGGACCCACATCGCCCTCCATGTCGACGATGTGCAGAGCGCGCGGGCCGAGCTCGAAGCGCGGGGCGTGGCATTCGACGGCGAAGTTCTCGACACCGGCGTCTGTCACATGGCGTTCTTCCACGATCCGGACGGCAACGCGCTCATGCTGCACCACCGCTACGCGCCGCGGCAGACCGACGACTGAGGCGCGCCGCGCTCGTGGTCGAGCTTGGCGGGGCGTAGCGCTGGGCGAAAGGCAGCTCGTTGAAGTTCTCTCCGGCGTAGTAGCCGACGGCCATGCACGCGTTCTCCCCGCTGCAGGACACGCCGCTGAGCACCGAGCCGTGGCTCGGCAGTGACGACGGAGCCGTCGAGGATTGGAGCTTCCAGGTCGTGCCGTTCCAACGGAGGATCCAGTTGTCGCGGGCGGAGCCGGCCGATCCGACGGCCACGCAGGACCGCAGCGCTGGGCAGGAGACCGAGGAGAGAAAGTTGAAGGAGGCGCCTCCGGCGGGAACGGGGACGCTCTGGAGCGCCCACGCCGACCCGTCCCAGCGCTCGACGACGTTTGAGGAGAGCCCGCCGCTCAGGTTGCTCGGGGCCGTCCCGACGGCGACGCACGACGCCATCGTGTGGCAGGACACGCTCTCGAGCTCGTAGCTGAAGGACGTGTCCGAGGGATTGGGCGTCGTCTGCACCGACCAGGCGCCGCCGGACGACTGCTCGGCCAGGGTGAGCGGGAACGGCTGGCTCGCGTCGCCGACCGCAATGCAGCCCGCGGCGAGGCAATCCACGCCG
Organism: uncultured Solirubrobacterales bacterium; assembly: GCA_963795525.1. Lineage (GTDB taxonomy): Bacteria > Actinomycetota > Thermoleophilia > Solirubrobacterales > Solirubrobacteraceae > Palsa-465. The sequence continues at coordinate 135,052 of CAWCIA010000002.1, read as the reverse complement.
TTGAGCTCCTCGCTGGAGGCCGCGGAGCTGGCCGTCATCGTCCAGGTGGTGCCGTTCCAGGTCTCGACGAGCGCCTGGCGCAGGCCGGCCGGCACGTCGTAGTGGCCGACGGCGGTGCAGCTCTCGGCGCTCGGGCACGACACGCCGGTCAGCGGCGCTCCGCTCACGCCCGAGGTCGGATACGGCGCGGTCTGCTGCGACCAGGTCCGCCCGTTCCAGTGTTCGGTGAGCGGAAGCGGAGTCGGGGTGTCGTCGGCGCGGCCGAGGTATTCGCCGACCGCGGTGCAGTTCGTCGCCGTCGGACACGACACGCTCGTGAGCTCGCTCAGGGCGGCGGCACTGCTCGGCACGGGGACGTCGGAGACGATCCAGTGATGGCCGTCCCAATGCTCGGCGAAGGCGACCTGGTCGATTTGCTGGGAGCTCGGCTGGATGTTGTAGTAGCCCACGGCGATGCAGGAACCGCCGTTCGGACACGACACGGCCAGCGGGAAGGTCGAGACCGCGCCCGCGGGGACGGTGGTGCGCTGCAGCGACCAGTGCCCAGGCGCGGCGGCGAGCGCGGTCGCGGGCACGAGCCCGGGGAGAGCGGCGGTCGCGGGCACGAGTCCAAGGGCGGCGACGAGCCCGATGGCCCCTCCGGCGGCTAGCGAGCGCAAGCGCGTCATAGTTGCTCTTCCCCTTGTCAGGTGGCGGTTACCTGCTGAAAGCTCCCGTAACTGTAGAGCCGAAGAGCGCCATCCGGACGGCCGGCCTGGGCGCGGCCAGGCTCGTATTCATGCGCGATAGTTATAGATCTGAGTCGATACTGGTCTTTGACTTCTAAGCAATGGCGCGCCATGCTGCACACGCAGCACCCTCTCCTCCTGCCACGCGCCCCGTAGGGTCGGCCTCATATCCCGCCGGCTCAGGGGCGCGTCGCGTTTAAACGCTGGGCTGCGGCGGGCGCGCTGCGGCGGGGCGTGGCGGGCCCGGCGCGGCAATGAGCTCGGCGGGGCGCGGCGCGGCAATAAGCTCCGGCCCGTGCCGCTCTATGACTTCCGCTGTCGCCGCTGCGGCGAGCGTTTCGAGGAGCTCGTGCCCGAGGACGCCCAGCCGCCCTGCCCGGCCTGCGGGGCCTCCGATCCCGAGCGGCTGCTCGGGAGCTTCGCCGGCCCGTTCACGGTCGGCCTGCGCGGCGCGGCGGCGCGACGGTCGAACGCGACCCGGAGCGCGCGCGAGCAGCAGCGTCAAGAAGGCTTCGCCAAGCAGCGCGAGCTGCGCAAGGAAGCCGAGTGAGCGGCGTGCGGGAGATCGCCTCCGGAGTCTTTCCCTGGAGCAGCTTTCACGCGCCCATCGGGACCCACGTCAGCTCGTACGTCATCGCGCCCGCCGGGATCGTCATCGACCCGAAGGGTTCCTGAGACGGGACGCGCGTTCCTGCCCGCGCGCCCGAACGGGTCGCGGGCATGAACGCGCGCACCCCCGCAGTTGCGATGGGGTCGGCGCGTCCCTGCCCGCCTTCCGGGCACAAACGCGCTCACCCCTCGCTCCCGGAGGGGGTCGGCGCGTCCATGACCGTGGCAACCCCTATTGCGCGCACGGGTCTCCGCGGTCGGCACCGCATCGTCGCGCCCGGTGCGGGACCCCGCGCCGCAGCAAGCGTTGCCGCGCCACGACGCCACCCGCAGCCCGGCCGGAGCGCCACGACCGTCGCCCGCCCCTGGTGCCGAACCGCGACAGCCGGGCCGCGAGAGCCGGGCCGCTCAGGCGACCAGCGGCGCGAGCTCGCGGCCGAGCACGGCGACGTGCTCGATGTCCTCGTGGACGAGCTGCTGGCACATCACTCGGCTGACGCCTGCCTCGCGGAGGGCAAGCAGCTGCTCGGCCGCCGCCTCGACGGTTCCGATGATCCAGCCCGGGGGCGGATCGGAGATGAGGGCGGCGCCGTCGGCGCCCATCTTCTCGCCCAGGCGCCGGGCCCGGGCGCGCAGCTCCGCCTCCGTGCTCGCGACCAGCACTCCGGTCATGACCGAGAAAGGCATCGGATCGCGACCGGCCTTCGCGCACGCGGCGCCGATCCGCTCGCGACGCTCCCGGACGTCGCTCACCGTGGGAAAGGCCGTGTTGTACTCGTCGGCGAAGCGGGCGGCGAGGCGCGCCGCGCGCGGCCCGGCCGCGCCGCCCATGATGAGTGGCGGGTGCGGCCTCTGCACCGGCTTCGGATGCGCCTCGAGGCGATGGAGCCGGTAATGCCGGCCCTGGAAGCTGAACGGCCCGTCGCCCCAGTTCCCGAGCACGACCTCGAGCTGCTCCTCGAGGACGTCCATGCGCTCGCCCGTGGAGGCGAAGGCAAACCCGTAGGCCGCGTGCTCGCGCTCGTGCCACCCGGCCCCGAGCCCGAGCTCGACCCGCCCACCGGAGATCTGGTCTGCCGTCGCCACCTGCTTGGCCAGGACCGAAGGGTGGCGGAAGCTCGCCGGCGAGACGAGCGTTCCCAGCCGCACCGTCTCGGTGATCGCGGCCAGGGCGTTCAGCGTTGCCCACGCGTCGAGCGCAGGCCGGGACGGATCGCGTCCGTCGAGGTTCTGATAGTGGTCGGAGCGGAAGAGCGTGGGGATGCCGTGCTCCTCGCAGGCGCGCGCCAGCGCCGCCCACTCCGGCCAGCTCACGCCCTCCTGGCCCTCGATCATCAGGCACAGCTGCATCGCGGCCGATGCTAGCCCGCCGGCGCGTTCAGGAGCCGAGCTGGACTTCGGCGACGGGTGGCAGGTGGCCGACGACGACGCGGTTGCGTCCCGTCTCCTTGGCGCGATACAGCGCCGCGTCGGCGGTCGCGTAGAGCTCGAAGGCGCTCGAGACCCCGTCCCAGGCCGTGATGCCGAGCGAGCACGTCTGCTGGTAGGGCATGGCCTCGCGCAGCCGCTCGGCCACGACGATCGCGTCTTCCAGCGGGCACGAGGGCAGGAGCACCGCGAACTCCTCGCCGCCGATGCGGGCGAAGAGGTCGGTCGTCCGCAGCTGGAGGGCGAGCGAGGCCGCGGCCTCGCGCAGGAGGACGTCGCCCTGGGGGTGGCCGTAGCGATCGTTGTAGGACTTGAAGCGGTCGAGGTCGATCACGATGAGGCTGACCGGCGAGCTCTCACGCCGGGCCCGGGCGAGCTCGTGGCCGAGCCGCTCGTCCCACACGCGCCGGTTGGCCAGGCCGGTGAGCGGGTCAGTCCGCGCGGCGGCGTTGAGCCGGCGCACGAGGTAGGCGCGCTCGAGCGCGGTGGCGGCGTGATGGGCCAGCTCCCCGATGAGCCAGCCCGGTCGCCTCGTGTCCTCGAGCACGCCCGGCCACAGGATCGAGAGCGCCCCGGATGCCCGGCCGCGCGTGAGCAGAGGCTGATGCCACGAGGTGCCCACCGGTGCCGCGGCCGTGGTCGCGGAATCGCTCTCAGCGTCTTCGCGCTCGATCCGCGCGGTGCTGTCGGCGATGGCCCGGGTCGCCCCCTCGCGCCCGTGCTCGGTCAAGCGCACGAGCGCGTCGCCGCTGACGAGCCCTTCCTGGCCCCGGAGGATCAAGCCATTGCCCTCGACCTCCCACAGGAAGACGGCGATCGCCCCGGTGCAACCGGTGGCGACGGTGCACACGATGCTGGCCGCTTCCTCGGCGTCGGAGACGTCCGCGAGCTGGCGGCTGACCTCGCTGAGGATCTCGAAGTCCGAGACGTGCATGCGCAGCTCGGCCTCGGCCGCGGATTCGCGTTCGAGCGATACCTCGAGCACCGCTCCGGCGCCGTCCTCGCCTGGCAGCGGGCGGGCGCTGACGTGCACCCTGCGGACGGCGCCCGACGGGGTGAGCACGCCGAACCGTTCCCCGCTCACCCACTCGCCGGCCTGGGCACGGAGAATCGGGTGCCGGGCGGCGCAGAGCTCCTGGCCGTGCTGATCGCGCAACGGCAGCAGGGCGGCGGCGTCGAGTTGCGCCTCCCAGTCCTCGACCTCCCAGATGTCGCCTGCCGCGCCATTGGCGTAGAGGAGCCGGCGGGCGGCGTCACAGGCGACGACGGCGCAGTCGAGCGCATCGATCAGGACAGCCTGAATCGCTGCACCCGGCGCGGTGGCGGGACAGTCGAACTCTCCTAGTGCCTCGCGGTGCGAGGAAAACATGTTCGGGTAATCGGATGCAACGACGCTCTGCCTAAAGGGCAGAGGTCAGATCTCAATAAGCTTCGGAGGCATGCCGCTCGATCCCGAGCTCGTCGGCCTGCTCGAGCAGGTGAGCCAAGCCCCGCCGCTGTCGAGCCATCCCCCCGAGCAGGCCCGCGAGCTGTTTCGCGCCTTGTGCGCCTACGGCGCGACGATCGCGACGCCGGTGACGATCGCGGAGACCGAGGACATCAGCGTGAGCGGAGCCGCCGGCGAGCTGTTTGCGCGCATCTACCGGCCCGCCGGGGCGGGGCCGCATCCGACCGTTGCCTTCTTTCACGGGGGCGGCTTTACGATCGGCGATACCGCGGCCTACGACCTGCAGTGCCGCACCCTCTGCGCCGAGGCGGGCGCCGTCGTGGTGAGCACGGACTATCGGCTTGCCCCCGAACATCCGTACCCGGCCGCGGTCGACGATGCGCTGGCCGCGACGCGGTGGGTGCGCGACCACGTCGCCGAGCTCGGCGGCGACCCGGGGCGGTTGGCCGTCGCCGGCGACAGCGCGGGCGGCAACCTCTCGGCTGTCGTCGCCCAGCAGCTACGGGGTGAGAAGCCCCCCCTCGCGGCGCAGCTGCTCATCTACCCCGCGACCGATCTGCTGAGTGAGCGACCCTCGCATGAGGAGAACGCGACGGGTTACTTCCTCGAGCGCGACGACATCCTGTGGTTCCACCGTAACTATCTACCCGATCCCTCCGTGGCCGAGGACCTGCGGCTCTCGCCGCTGCGCGCCCGCGATCTAGGGGGTTTACCGCCCGCGGTGATCGCCACCGCCGGGCTCGACCCGTTGCGCGACGATGGAGACGCCTACGCCGAGGCGCTGTCGGCGGCCGGCGTACGGGTCATCCATCGCCGGTATCCGTCGCTCGTGCACGGTTTCTTCGGCTTTGGGCCGTTCAGCCGCACGGCACAGGCCGCGATCGGCGAGTTGTGCGCCGACCTGCGCGGGTTATTGCCCGCCGGCTGAGGACCGAGGCCTTGACCCTCACGCAACGTGAGGCCGCATGATCCGCGCATGAGTGAGTACCAGGTGGGTGACATCGCGCGGCTATCCGGGGTTTCCGTCCGGGCGCTGCATCACTACGACGAGATCGGGCTGCTCGTGCCGAGCGGCCGGAGCCGGGCGGGTTACCGCCTCTACTCCGAGGCCGATGTGGGTCGCCTGCGCCGGATCCTCTTCTACCGCGAGCTCGACTTCGCGCTCGAGGAGATCGGCGCGATCCTCGCCGACCCGGACGCAGGCACCGAGGAACATCTCCGCCGCCAGCACCGGCTGCTGCGAGAGCGTCTCACCCGCACCGAGGTGCTCCTCCAGGCGATCGAAACCGAGATGGAGGCCAGAGAGATGGGGATTTCCTTGACTCCCGAGGAGCAGCTCGAGGTGTTCGGCACCGACAAGCTGCCCGAATACGAGGACGAGGCGCGCGAGCGCTGGGGTCAGACCGAGGCGTGGCGCGAGTCGCGCCGCCGCTCGGCGGCCTACACCAAGGAGGACTGGATCGCGATCAAGCGCGAGGGCGACGCCAACGTCCGGGCGTTCGCCGAGGCGTTCACCGCCGGGCGCCCGGCCGACGCCCCCGAGGCGGTCGAACTCGCCGAGGCGCACCGTGCGCACATCTCCCGCTGGTTCTACGCGTGCGGTCCCGACATGCACCGCGGGCTGGCGGATCTGTACGTGCGCGACGCGCGCTTCGCGCACGTCTACGACGACGCCGCACCCGGGCTCGCGCAGTACATCCACGACGCGATCGTGGCCAACGCGGACCGCCGCGCGGGCTGACCCCGCAGCCGGGGCGCGTCCGTCGAGTCACGCGGCCAACGAGCGCCGCGGTCTCGGCGGACGCGCCGCCGGCTCCACCTCACGGTGGTGTCGTCGCGGCGCCGCGTGCCCCCAGCGGCGCCGTCGTCGCGACGCCCCGGCCCCCCGGGGACGGTCGCGAGGCGGGGCAAGCCGTAGCGGGTTCCATGGCCACGAGGGTGCCGCGGCGCGCGAGGCACCGAGGGCAGCGCTCGAGGACGAGGAACTTCGTCCGGAAGGTCAGGCTCAACCCGCAGCTCGGGCAGGTCATGTGGGTCATCGCACGTCGTGTCCTTGCTCTGGGATGTGCGATGGCCCGGCCGGGGGTGGACGGCATGTCCAACCCCTCCGTTCCAGCGAGTCGTCTGCCCCCGACCCCCGCCGGTCGAGCGCACCAGCAGATTAACACCTCGCGCTTAAACGCGCGCAAGTACGTTCCTCTGCCACTCGGTCTCTTTCCGTTCCACCCGACAACCGGCGCGAACGGCGGTGACGTTCGTCCGCGCCTACGCAGCGGCTTCATGGCGACTGCGGTGACCACCCAATACGGCCGTGTGTGCCTGCCGGGCGTATACTCGCGGGCAAGCGAGCGGCAAGCGCAGACGTGGGCGCCCTAGGCATTTTTCCCTGTGAGGAGCTCGGAGTGGAGCCGGTGGGCGAATGCGGGCGCACTCGCACAGCAACGGCTGTGGACGCGCCAAGGCGTCCACGGGAGGGAGCGAGCCATGTCCCATCCATCCGATCCGACGACCGTCCGGACGCTCGAGCGTGCCTTTCAGCGGGCGGGCACACCGACAGGCACCCGCCGATGGCTGCTCGAGCGCGCGGCGATCGGCGCCGCCGGTGTCACCGCCGGGAGTGCGCTCGCCCCGGTCGCGCCCGCGCTGGCGGCCAACGGCCACGCCGGGCCGATCGCTCAGTTCGGCGCCGTCGCGGTCACCACCGAGGCGCTGACGGTGACGCTACTCACCGAGCTCTTGCGCCGGGTCGGCGCGAACCCGGGGGTGCCGGCCGGCGTCAAGGCGGTGTTCGAGGGTGCCTACGCGGCCGAGGTGGACCACTACCGCTTCACCCGGGCGCATTGGACGCCGACGACGAAGACGTTCTGGATCCCGGACGGGTTCTTCGGGGGATCGGGCAACGCGCTCTCGCTCACCTCGGTGGGCAACGCCCTCGTGGCCGGGGAGACGCTGTTCATCAACCTCTATCTAATCGGTGTGACCCGCTTCGCTCGCGCCGGCATGCACACCCTCGCGCGCTACAGCGCGGAGCTCGCGGGGTGTGAATCGGAGCATCGCGTCCTCGCGGAGACGCTGCTCAATGCCGACCCGCCCAACAATGTTGGCTTCGAGGTCTACTCGATCCACCAGCCGAGCGGGATCGAGGCGGCGCTCGAGGGCGCCGGCGTGGGGTTCGGGGCTAAGGGCTCGGCGCCCGGAGCGTTCTACACCTTCCCGGATCCGCCGATGGCGCCGCCGTTGCCCATCAACGCGAACACGCCCAGCTAGGGCGCTCTGGCGCTCTACCCGTCGTCGGGGCGGGTAGAGCGCCACCGCTCAGGCTGATCGCGCGCCGTGTGCGCCGATCCCAGGGGCGAACGCGCTGAGCGCGGCGGCGGATGTGCCGCGCCGCCGCGGCACGGGTCGTCTCGGCACGGGTCGTCTCGCCAGACCGGTCGTAAGGTACCCGGCCCGTGACCAATCCCCTCGTCCGCATCGACGGCTACCTCGACGCCGTCCCGCGCTCTGACGCCGACCCCGAGCTCGTCGGGCCGTTCGTGCTCTTCAAGGGCCCTGGCGGATGGCCGTATTACGCTCGGCCCCAGCACGGGAAAGAGGCCGAGTTCACGACCGATGACTTGGCCGACCTCGCCGACCGCTGCGCGCAGCTCGACCTCAAGCTCAACCTCGAATGGGTGGGCGAGCTGGCCCCGACCCTCGAGCCGGCCGCCCGTGCGTTCGGGCTCGAGGTCGAGCGCCACGCCCTCCTGCAGATGCGGGCCGACGCGCTCGATCCGGGCCCGCACGACGGCGTGGCCGTCCTCGCCCCGGACGATCCGCAGCTCCTCGCCGCGCGGGCCGTGGCCGACGTCGGCTTCACGGCCGGGGGCACGGACTCCGGGCCGGCCGGCGTGAGCGAGCGCGACGAGCGGATGGCCGCGCTTCCGCCGGGGCTCAAGGCCCGCATGCGCCAGCGCGCCGAGGCCGGACTCACGGTCACCGCCGTCGCCGTCGACGGCGCCGCCGGCGTCGTCGCCCAGGGCGCGATGCAGCCGGTCGGGGACACGGCGGAGATCGTCGGCGTGGCCACGCTGCCCAGCCACCGCCGTCGCGGCCTCGCCGCGGCCGTCACGCGCGCGCTCGTGGCCGAAGCACGCCGCCGCGGGGTCGAGCTCGTCGTCCTCTCGGCCCAGAGCGAGCCGGTCGCCCGGATCTACGAGCGGGTGGGCTTCCGCCGGGTGGGGACCGCCCTGGCCGCGTCCGGAGCCGCCCCATGACCCCGCGCCTGGCCGAGGCCCGGGTCATCGTGACCTGCCCGGGGAGGAACTTCGTCACGCTCAAGCTCACGACCGAGGACGGCACGAGCGGGCTCGGCGACGCCACCCTGAACGGCCGCGAGCTTGCGGTCGCCGCCTACCTCGAGCATCACCTCTGTCCGCTCCTGGTCGGCCGTGACTCCGGCGCCATCGAGGACACCTGGCGCTACCTGTATAACGGCGCCTATTGGCGGCGCGGCCCGGTGACCATGACCGCGATCGCCGCCGTCGACACCGCGCTCTGGGACATCAAGGGCAAGCTGGCCGGGATGCCGGTATACGAGCTGCTCGGTGGGCGCTGCCGTGACGGCGTCACCGTCTACGGGCACGCCAACGGGGAGACAGTCGACGACGTGCTCGCGGCGGTCGGCCGCTACGTCGACCTGGGCTACCGCGCCGTGCGGGTCCAGAGCGGGGTGCCCGGTCTGGCGAGCACGTACGGCGTCGGGCGGGGCGAGCTCCACTACGAGCCGGCGGGCGGGGCCCGCCCGCGCGAGGAGGTGTGGTCGACCCGCCGGTATCTGAATTCGGTCGAGGACGCGATCGCGGCTGTGCGCGAGCGCTACGGCCCGGAGCTCGAGCTGCTGCACGACGTGCACCACCGACTCACCCCGATCGAGGCGGCCCAGCTCGGCCGGCAGCTCGAGCCCCACCGCCTGTTCTGGCTCGAGGACCCCGTCCCCGCCGAGCTACAGGCCAATCTGCGCCTCGTGCGCGCACACACGACGACGCCGCTGGCCACGGGCGAGGTGTTCAGCTCGATCTGGGACTGCGAGCAGCTGCTGCGCGAGCAGCTCATCGACTACATCCGGATGAGCGTCGTGCATTCCGGCGGGATCACCCACCTGCGCCGGGTGCTTCACCTGGCCGAGCTGTACCGCGTCCGGTCGGGCTTTCACGGGGCCACCGATCTCTCGCCGGTGTGCATGGCCGCCGCGCTGCACCTCGATCTCGCCATCCCCAACTTCGGCCTGCAGGAGTACATGCGCCACACCGAGGAGACCGACGCGGTGTTCCGGCATGGCTATCGCTTCGCCGACGGGCTTCTGCACCCGGGGGACGCGCCCGGCCTCGGCGTGGAGATCGACGAGGACCGCGCGGCGCGCCATCCCTACGAGCCGGCCCAGCTCCCGGTGGCCCGGCTCGAGGACGGAACCATGCACGACTGGTGAGGACATGCCGGCCAGCATCCACGACGTAGCCGCCCTCGCCGGCGTGTCGGTGGCGACCGTCTCGCGCTCGTTCACCATCCCCCAGGCCGTGCGCGAGGAGACGCGTGCCGCCGTGCTCGCCGCCGCCGAGCAGCTCGGCTACCAGCCCAATCGCGCCGCGCGGGGTCTCATCACCGGCCGCACGGGCAACGTCGGGGTCATCGTCCCCGAGCTCGGGAACCCGTTCTTCCTCGAGATGCTGGGAGGCGCGCAGGCGCGGGCCCGGAAGGCGGACTACGCCGTATTCGTGGCCGACGGCCGGGAGAGCGCCACCGAGGAGGCGGCGCTCATCGCCGCCATGCGCAAGCAGGTCGACGGGATCATCCTGTGCTCCTCGCGGCTCCCTCCGCGCCGTCTCGCCGCGCTCGATCCGGTACCGACCCTGGTGCTCGTCAACCGCAAGATCCCGGGCCTGCCCGCGATCATCCTCGACAGCGCCGGCGGGATGCGCCAGGCGGTGCGGCACCTCGCCGAGCTGGGGCACCGGCGCTGCGCGTTCGTATCGGGCCCGCGCGCCTCGTGGTCGAACCGGCAACGCCGCCAGGCCCTGCTCGCCGAGACCGCTCGCCTCGGCGTCGAGGTCGCCGTGCTCGGCCCGGTCTCGCCCCAATTCGAGAGCGGGGTCGACGTCGCCGAGGCCGTTCTCGCGGCCCGGGTCAGCGCCGTACTGGCCTACAACGACCTCGTCGCCGTGGGGATCCTCAGCCGGATGGCCGCGCTCGGCGTCGCGGTACCGGAGGAGCTGAGCGTCGTCGGGTTCGACGACATCGCGCTCGCCGCGATGGTCACTCCGCCGCTGACCACCGTTGCACTGCCCGCTGCCCGGGCGGGCGAGGCCGCCGTCGAGGTGCTGATGGAACGGCTCGACGGCCCGGTCGCGGTGCGGTCCGCCGGTGTCCGCGAGCTCCCCGCCCAGCTCGTCGTCCGTAGCTCGACCGGGCCGCCTCCCGGCTGATTGCTATGGTCACTGTAAACCTTTACAGTGACCACGGCCACGATGCTGGGTAAGCCAGGAAGTGAGCGATGAAGCGATGAATCAGAACCTGACGGCCACCGGGGCCTCGGTACGGACGTTGACGCGGGCCGGCGAGGAGACCGAGCACATCGATCTCGCCCTCGCCGACATTGCCGCCGGGGACGCGCTGAGCCTCGAGTCCGGAGGCGAAACCGCCGTCGTCGTCCTCAGCGGCCGGCTCGAAGCGGCGGCCGACGGAACCGCGCTCGGCGCCGCGGGCGGTCGCGGCTCGGTCTTCGAGGGCCCGGGCGACACCGTCTATGCCCCGCCCGGCGTCGCGTTGGCGCTCGAGGCGAGCGGCGGCCCTGCCCAGGTTGCGGTCGTGGCCGCATCCGGCTCGCCCGAGGGCGCGCCTGCGGCGCGGATCATCACCCCCGCCGAGCAGCGGATCACCGAGGTGGGGGAGGGCAACTGGTCGCGCACGGTGCGGACGATCCTCGGCCCCGAGCACGACGCCGTCCGGCTGCTGCTCGGCGAGACGATCAACCCGCCCGGGAACTGGTCCTCCTACCCGCCGCACCGCCACGACCGCGACGATCCCCCGCGCGAGGTCAAGCTCGAGGAGGTCTACCTCTTCCGGGTCGATCCTCCGGGCGGTTTCGGCGTGCAGATCCTCTACGACGAGCACGGCAGCGAGGAGGCGTCCCTCGTGCGCGACGGCGACGTCGCGGTCATCCGCAGCGGCTTTCACCCCGTGGTCGCCGCCTCGGGATATTCGCTCTACTACCTGTGGGCAATGGCCGGCGAGGGCCGGGTGATGTTGCCCTACCTCGACCCCGCGCACGCCTGGGTCCAGCAGGGCGGATGAGCCTCGCCACCATCACCGACGCGGTCCTCCAGCTCGAGCCGAGCGATCCCGTTGCCCTGGCGCGACGCGATCTCGAGCCGGGCGAGGAGGTCGCGGCTGGCGGCGTGCGGACGCGAGACGCCATCCCCCGCGGCCACAAGGTTGCCCTCGTCGATCTCGCCCAAGGCGCGACCGTGCGCAAGTACGGCCAGCCGATCGGACTCGCGTCGAGGGCGATCGCGGCGGGTGAGCACGTCCACGAGCACAACCTTGTCTCCGCCTCACGGACCGGCGCTTCTCCCGCGGCACCGGCGCTCGCGACCGGTCCCGGGATCCCCGCCCCCCGGCGCCGCGAGGCCGGCGGGTCAGCCGCTCCCGAGCGCACCTTCGACGGCATCGTGCGTGCGGACGGGCGGGTCGGCACGCGCAACTACGTCCTCGTTCTCAGTTCGGTCAACTGCTCGGCCACCGTGGTCAAGCGGATCGCCGCCGCCTACGCCGCGCCCGGTGCGCTCGACGAGTTCCCGAACGTCGACGGCGTGGTCGCGATCACCCACCGGGGTGGATGCGGTCTCGCGGCCGACGGCGAGGGGCTCGATCTCCTGCGCCGCACGCTCTCCGGCTACGCCCGGCACCCCAACGTCGCCGCGGTCGTCGTCGTCGGTCTCGGCTGCGAGGTCAACCAGGTCGCCGCGCTCGTGGACGAGTTCGACCTTCCCGAGGGCACGCCGCTGCACAACATGGCCATCCAGGACTTGGGCGGCTCGGTCGCCACCGTCCGCGCGGGCGTCGCCGCGGTGCGCGAGGTGCTGCCCGCCGCCGACGCCGCGCGGCGCCGTCCCGCGCCGCTGAGCGCGCTGACCCTCGGGCTGAACTGCGGGGGCTCCGACGCGTGGTCGGGGGTGAGCGCCAACCCGGTGCTCGGCGTCGCCGTCGACCTCCTCGTGCAGGCGGGCGGAACCGCGGTGCTCGGCGAGACGCCGGAGATCCACGGGGCCGAGCATCTGCTCACCGATCGCGCGGCCACGCCCGAGGTGGCCGAGGCCCTGCTCGAGCGCGTGCGCTGGTGGGAGGGCTACAGCGCGGCCGACGGCGGCACCCTCGACAACAACCCCTCGCCCGGCAACCGCGCCGGCGGGGTGACCACGATCGAGGAGAAGTCGCTCGGTGCGGTGGCCAAGGGCGGGTCGAGCCCCCTGCGCGCGGTCTACCGCTATGCCGAGCCCGTGGGGAGCTCCGGGCTGGTGTTCATGGACACCCCGGGCTACGACCCGGTGTCGGTCACCGGCATCGTGGCGGGCGGGGCCAATGTCGTCTGCTTCACCACCGGCCGGGGATCGGTGTTCGGCTGCAAGCCGGCGCCCAGCCTCAAGCTGGCCAGCACGAGCGAGCTCTACGGGCGCATGTCGGACGACATGGACTTCAACTGCGGGCCGGTGCTCGACGGGGAGGCGAGCGTCGAGGACCTCGGGCGCGCGCTCTTCGAGGAGATCATCGCCGTAGCCTCCGGGCGCCCGACGAAGAGCGAGGAGCTCGGTTTCGGCGACGAGGAGTTCAACCCCTGGCAGCTCGGCGCGGTGATGTGAGCCCGTGCCGGCGGCGGTGACCGCAGCCCTGGCTCGGCTGGACCTGGCCGCGCTCTCCCGCTTGCCCCCCGCCGACCGGCCGCGGCTTGACCCGCGCTCGCTCGGCGTGGGCATCGTCCATCTCGGCATCGGCGCCTTTCATCGCGCCCACCAGGCGGTGCACACCGAGGACGCGGTCCTACAGGCGGGCGGTGAGTGGGGCATCTGCGGGGTCACGCAACGGACCCGCACGGTCGTCGACCAACTCGCTCCTCAGGATGGCCTCTACACCCTGGCGGTGCGCGGCGCCCAGGAGGAGCGGCTGCGCGTCATGGGCATCGTGCGCGAGCTCATGTGGGCGCAGGAGGACGGCGATCGGCTGATCGAGCGGATCGCCGCCCCGGCGACGCGCCTGATCACGCTCACGGTCAGCGAGAAGGGCTATCACCACGATCCGGCGACGAACCGCCTGCGTCTCGACAGCCCCGACATCGCCGCGGACCTGTGCGACGGCGGGGGGCGCACGGTCATCGGTCAGCTCGTGGCCGGGCTCGAGCGCCGCCGGCGGGAGGGTGGCGCCCCGCTCACCGTCCTGTGCTGCGACAACTTCCCGCGGGGCGGCGAGGTCCTCCGGGCGCTCGTGGCCGACTTCGCCGGGCGGCGTCAGGGTGGGGACCGGCTGCTCGGCTGGATCGAGGAATCCGTGCGGTTCCCCTCCACGATGGTCGATCGGATCACGCCCGCGACCACCGAGGCGGACCGGGTCGAGGTCGCGGCCGCGCTCGGAGTGCGCGACGAGGGCGTCGTGGTGACCGAGCCGTTCAGCCAGTGGGTGATCGAGGACGACTTCGCCGCCGGGCGCCCGGCGTGGGAGCGCGCGGGCGTGCTCATGACCGACGACGTCCAGCCCTACGAGCGGATCAAGTTGCGCATGCTCAACGGCAGCCATTCCACCCTCGCCTACCTCGGCGCGCTCGCGGGCTACGAGTTCCTCGCCGACACCGTCGCCGCCGATCGCCCCTTCGCCGGACTGGCCAGCCGGCTCATGCGCGTGGATGTCGCCCCCACCCTCGAGGTGCCGGCGGGCTTCGACCTGCGGGCTTACGAGCATGATCTTCTCGAACGCTTCGCCAACTCGGCGATCCGCCACCGTACCCTTCAGATCTCGATGGACGGAAGCCAGAAGCTGCCTCAGCGGCTGCTCGACACCGTGCGCGACCGCCGCCGCGCCGGGGCCGAGCCGATCGCCGCCGCGCTCGGCGTCGCGGCCTGGATGCGCTTCGTCGGCGTACGGCGCTCCGACGCGGGCGCCCCGCTGACCGTCGATGACCCCCTGGCCGGCGACATCGCGCGGCTCCTCGGCGAGCGCCGGACGCCCGAGCACATCGCCGACGCGCTGCTCGGGCTCCGCCAGATCTTCGGGGAGGAGCTCGGCGCGGACGCCCGCCTGCGCGATCTCCTCGTCGAGCTCCTGCAGCGCCTCGAGCTCGACGGCGCCGAGCGGACGGCGGCGCATGTGGCCGGGGCGAGCACGTGAGCACCGCGCCCTCGCCGTCCGCCGCGGGTCGACCCCCGATTACTCCACAGCTGCTCGCCTCGGGGATCGTGGCCATCCTCCGGGCCGATCGCGCCGAGCACCTCGAGAGCGTCGCGGACGCGCTGATCGAGGCCGGGATCACCTGCCTCGAGCTGACCCTGACCACCCCGGGGGCGCTCGACGGGCTCGCCCGCGTGCGTGGGCTGGCCGGCCGCGAGGTCGCGGTCGGCATGGGGAGCGTGACCGGCGCAAGCGAGACGCTCGCCGCGCTCGAGCACGGCGCGGACTTCCTCGTCAGCCCGGCCGTCGTGCCCGAGGTTCTCGAGGTCGCCGCCGACCGCGTGCCCTGTTATCCGGGTGGCTGGACGCCGACCGAGGTTCTGCAGGCCTGGCAGCTCGGTGCCACCGCCGTCAAGCTGTTCCCGGCCGGCTCAGGCGGCCCGCGCCATCTGCGTGCCGTCCGCGAGCCTCTGCCGGAGATCCCCCTCGTACCCACCGGCGGCGTCGCGCTGGAGGAGATCCCGGCCTATCTGGCCGCCGGCGCCGTCGCCGTCGGTCTCGGCGGCCCGCTCATCGGCGACGCGCTTGCGGGCGGTTCGCTGTCCGAGTTACGCGCCCGCGCCGGGACCGCGCTGAACGCCGTGCGCGAGGGGCGAGCGTGACGGCCGGCTGCGCTCGCGACGGACTCGTGACCGCGGGGGAGACGATGGGCCTGATCGTGCAGGCCGCCCCCGGTGCCCTGCGCAACGGCGAGCCGATGAGCTTCGGCATGGGCGGCTCGGAGTCCAACGTGGCCATCGGGGTGCGCCGCCTCGGCCACCGGGCCACGTGGATCGGGCGCCTCGGAGCCGACCCCGCCGGCGAGCTCATCCGCCGCGAGCTCCGCGCCGAGCGGGTCGAGACCATCGCCACGACCGATCCGGCGCCCACCGGCCTGATGATCCGCTGGCGCCCGAGCGCGCTCCATGCCCGCGTCAGCTACTACCGGCGCGACGGCGCCGGGTCCCACCTCGAGCCCGCCGACATCCCTGAGGCGGCCGTCCGGGGCGCCGCGGTGATGCACGCCACCGGGATCACGCTCGCTCTCGGCCCCGGCCCCGCCGCGGCGATCGCGCGCGCCTTCGAGCTGGCGGCGGACGCCGGCACTGTGCGGAGTTTCGACCTCAACTACCGCCGGGCTCTGTGGTCGCCCGAGGCCGCCGCGCCCGCCTTGGCCGACGCCGTCCGCTCCGCGGACGTCGTGTTCGCCGGGATTGAGGAGGCCCAGATCGTTACCGGGCTCCACGATCCGGCGGAGGCCGCGCTCGCGCTCGAGGCCCTGGGGCCCTCGCAGGTCCTCATCAAGCTCGGCCCCCTCGGCTGCCTCGCCCGCATCGCCGGCGCGACCTTCGAGCTCCCGGCGCCGGCGGTCCACGCCGTCGACACGGTGGGCGCCGGCGACGCCTTCGTAGCGGGCTACCTGGCCGAGCTCATGAGCGGCGCGGCCCCGGCCGAGCGCGTGGCCACCGCGGTGGCGGCGGGCGCGTTCGCCGTCACGGTGACGGGTGACTGGGAGGGTCTGCCGGACCGGGCGGCCCTGGCCATGCTCGAGGCCACCGAGCCAGTCGTCCGCTAGAGCGGTTCGCCGGGATGGGAGGGCGCCGAGGCCATGCTCGTGCTTGTTGGAGGCGAGCTCGAAGACGACCGTGAGCACGAGTCGGAACACGAGGCCCCAGGACAACGCCGCGGGCTGCGTCCACCGGTCGGCGGATGCGGCCACACTTAGGCCATGGGGCTGATGGACCTGCGTCTCCGTCCGCTTGGCCCGGACGATTCAGACGAGGCGGTGCGGGCCCACAGCGAGTTCGCCGCCGATGGGTTCTGGTTCCTGCTGAGCTGGGAGCCGGGGGACCGCTGGCCGGATTACCTGGACGAGCTCGAGCGCCAGCGCCGCGGCGTCGAACTGCCGTCCGGCCTCGTGCCCGCGACCTTCCTCGTTGCCGTGACCGACGGGGAGATCGTCGGGCGAGTCTCGATCCGCCACCAGCTCAACGAGTCCCTCCTCTCCGACGGCGGCCACATCGGCTACGGCGTGCGGCCGGCCTGGCGGGGGCGGGGCGTCGCCACCGAGATCCTCCGGCAGTCGCTCATCGTGGCCCGGGCCGTGGGGGTCTCGGACGCCCTGCTCGTGTGCGACGAGCGCAACGTGGCGTCAGCCCGGGTCATCGAGCGCCTCGGGGGCGAGCTCGAAGACATCCGGCCCGCCCCATCCGGCGGAGGCAACCGGCGCTATTGGATCCGGTGAGCTACGGTCGCGCGATGGCCACGGGATACCGGCAGGTCGCGTTCGACGAGCTCGACTGGATCACCCGTCCGCACGGCGCTGGCGAGCCGGCGCGGCACGTGGCCGAGCTGAGCGAGCGGGCCGGATTTGCGCACACGCGGGCGAATGTCTGGTGCTACGAGCCAGGGGCAAAGGGTCGTCGCCACCGCCACCCGACCCAGGAGGAGACGTTCGTCGTGCTCGCGGGCACCCTCACCATGTACCTCGGCGAGCCGCCCGAGCGGGCGCAGGCCGGCCCGGGCAGCCTCATCCACATCGACGCCGGCACGGCGCTGCAGACGGTCAACCACGGCGATCGCGATCTCCTCGTCTACGTCTACGGCTATCCGCCCGAGGACGAGCACGCCGAGATCCTCGCCGACGCCGTGTGAGGGCCGAACGTTGGCGATCTGAGAGGTTCGTGCTCGATCTCGCCCAGCCCCGGCGGTATGGCGCACGGCCGACGTCGCACTCGCTCCGCGACGGAGCGCCGTCACTCGTAGCCGGGCTGCTCCTCGGCGCCGGCGCGCTCGTGGCCGTGCACCTCCTGCTGCGCGATACCTATTGGGACCCCAGCGAGGGCGTGTACGCGCTCTCGGCGCACCTCATGCTCCACGGCAGTGCCCTGTACAGCGGGATGGCGGGTGCGCAGCCCCCGGGGGTGTTCGTGGTCGGAGCCGGGCTCCTGGCCATTCACGACTCGCTCGAGTGGCTGCGCCTCGCGGTGGGCGGTCTGCAGCTTCTGGGCGGCCTGTTCGCGGCGGTGATGGTGCTGCGGGCCACCGGCAGCCGGGTTGCCGCGATGCTGACGCCGGCCGCGGTCCTGCTCACGCCCTGGGCCGTGCACGAGCACGGCGCGCTCACCCCTGAGCTCGTCGCTCTGCCGCTGATGCTCGGCGCCGGCCTTGCCGCCGGGGACGGGAGCCGCCCGGTGCTGACCGGCGTGCTCTGCGGCCTGCTGCCCGCCGTCAAGTATCCGTTCGTGATCCCCGCCCTCGTGCTCGTCGCACTGTCGGGCGACGCCCGTCGCAGCGCGCTCTGGGCGGCGGTGACGCTTCTCTTTGTCCTGGCGGTCACGACGATCCTGGCCGGAGACAGCTTTTGGCGGGACACGGTCGTGGCCCAAACCCAGACCGGCTCTCGGTCGCTCGGTGTGCTCAAGGGCTTCTGGGCCCAGGCGGGCTGGAACGTCGTCGGTCTGCTGACCTGCGCCGCCTGCGCGGTGCGCTACCGAGCGGCAGCCGTGGATGGCCGGATGCTGCGGGTGAGCCTCGCCCTGGCCGCAGCCATGATCGTCACGTTCCTGACCAACTTCAAGGAGGGGACCGGGCTCAACATCACCGTGCCGGTTGAGGCGACCCTTGTTCCACTGGCCGCCTGTGGCACGGTGCTGGCGCTCCGGGTCGCGCGTCGGCGCTGGCCGGGGGTCCTGTGCATCATCGGAATCCTGTTCACGCTCGCCCAGAGCGTGTCGTTGATCGCCTCGCCGCACCATTCCGTGCCCTTCCTGCGCGCCGGCTCAGCGCCGGCGTGGGCGATCGTTCAGACACGGTCCGAGGTGGCCGCGTCGGTCGCTGCGGCTCGCCACTGCCCGGCAGGTGTGCCATACAGCGGTGCCCCGTTGCTCGCGTTCCTGGCCGGTCGCCCGGTGCCCGCAGGGCAGCCCGACCAGTTCATCATCACCCACTCACACACGCTTGACGCCCTGTTGCACGAGATCGAGGCCACTCCCCGCGTGTGCCCGATGCCCTAGGTCCAGCTCATCCCTTCGTTGTGCAATCGAGCACCGTCACGGTGCTCGATTGGACGAGGTTCGACGGGGCCCCCGTTATGCCCGCTCGTAGGTGAGCAGGAGCACCCCGGCGGGCGTGGGGGTGCACTCGATGAGCCGGAGCGCGAGTGGCCGAGCCGTCTCGCGGAAGAGGCGCTTGCCCGTGCCGAGCACGAGCGGATGCACGAAGAGGCGGTACTGATCGATCAGATCGTGCTCGATCAGCGTCTGGATGAGGAGCCCGCTCCCCAGCACCACGATCGTCCCCTCGCCCTGGGCCTTCAGCTCGCGCACAGCCGCGGGCACGTCCTGGCCGAGCAGATGTGACCCCGCCCAGTCGACGCTCGTGAGCGTACGGCTGGCCACGTACTTCTCGGCCGCGTTCAGGCTCGCCGCGACCGGGTTGTCGGCCGGCTCGTGGGGCCAGTGCTCGGCCATCTTCTCGTACGTCCTGCGGCCGAAGAGGTAGGCGGTGGTCGTGGGGAGGCCCCGTCCGGCGGTGTGGGCGTAGACGTCCTGAGCGTACGGCGCGCCCCAGCCGCCGTACTCGAAGCCGCCGTCGCGGTCCTCGTCGGGGCCGCCGAGGCCCTGCATGACCCCGTCGAGGGTCAGGAACTCGACGATGCTGAGCGTGGGCATGGATGCTCCTTTTGGTCGACTGGGAAAACTAGACCGTATAGTACCGCTTGCAGAACTAGACTGTCTAGTACACTAGGCGTTAGTGCCCGAGCCTCCGGACCACCCGGCCGAGCAGCTGGTCGACCCGTACGGGGTACTCCCGCGCTCGATCCGCAAGCGCGCCGCGATCCTCGGCGCCGCCACGACGGTGTTCCTCCGCCACGGCTACCTCGGCACGTCCATGGATGAGGTCGCCGCGCTCGCCGGGGTGTCCAAGCAGACCGTGTACAAGCACTTCGCCGACAAGGAGTCGCTCTTCGTCGAGATCGTTACGACGATGGTCGACGAGATCAGCGATCCGGTGCACGTGGAAGTGCTCGAGCTCGCCGACAGCGGTGACCTGCAGGCCGATCTCCTCGACCTCGCGCGCCGCTTGCTCGCCCGCGTCGTGCAGCCTCGGCTCCTCGACCTGCGCCGGCTCGTGATCGGCGAGTCCGCCCGCTTCCCCGAGCTTGGCAGGGTCTTCTACGAGCGAGGCCCCGGGCGCACGATCGAGGCGCTCGCGACGGCTTTCGCCCATCTGGCGCACCGCAACCTGCTCGAGATCGACGACCCGGCGGTGGCGGCCGCGCAGTTCAACTGGCTCATCATGTCCGCGCCGATCAACCAGGCGATGCTCCTGGGCCCGGGCTGGCTGCCCGCGCCGAGCGAGCTCGACCGGCATGTCGCGGCGGGTGTGGACACGTTCCTCTCCGCCCACGCGCCCGGGCTCCGCGCCCGGGCGAAGACAGCGGGTTGACGGACGGCCCGGCGCCGAGAACGATCAGGCGACACCGGTCAAGCGACCGGCGGAGGCGCGCTCCCCGCCGGTGGGTAGGGTCTAGGCCATGACCAACGGCTCGGCGCAGCAGGACGACTCTCCATCGCAGCTCATCGACGCGAAGATCGAAGAATTGGACGACTGGCGTGGCGAGACCCTCGCCCGGGTTCGCGCCCTGATCAAGCAGGCCGCCCCGGACGTGGTCGAGGAGTGGAAGTGGCGAAAGGCCACGAACCCGGGGGTTCCGGTGTGGTCTTCCGACGGTCCGATCTGCACGGGAGAGACGTACAAGAGCGTCGTCAAGCTCACGTTTTTCAAGGGCGCCTCCCTCGACGATCCGTCGGGGCTGTTCAACTCGAGCCTCGAAGGCAATACGCGGCGTGCCATCGACATCCGTGAGGATGACGGCATCGATGAGAAGGCCTTCACGACCCTCATTCGCGCCGCGGTCAGCCTGAACGGATCGAAATCGCGCTAGCCGGGCCCGGCCGTTCCAATGCTTGCGTGCCGGCTTAGCGGCGCCAGAAAGCCAGCCGCTGAATCGACGCCGTAAGGATGTGCCCCCAGGTGATCTGGGTGTCGCGGCGCTGTGACATCGCCTCGAACGGGCTGAAGCGCATCTCGTCGCCCGTGGCAGGCTTGATCGTGCCGTCGTCCTGGCGGGTGCCGTTGACGTAGATCCAGCCGCGCTCGACGCGGTGGTTCTCACTCATGGCCTGAGCCTAGCCCACGGCTCGTCGCGCGCGCGATCGGAGCCGCACACTGAGGTCAGTCGGCGTCGGCGACGATCGAGCCGACCCGCTCGCCCAGGGTTCGGTCGCGTCCGAAGGCAACCGCCGCCCAGATCAGCGCGACCACGACCACGCCCGCGGCGATCAGCGGGTAGCGATCAAACGGCGCGGGCTGTCCTGGCTTGACGAGTTCGTACAGCGGATAGCCGATCGCCGCAGCTCCGAGCAGCGGCAGCAGCGCGTGTGTGAAAGCGGAGAACCGCTCCCTCTCGTGGCGGTGGTAGTAGACCGGCAGCGCCAGGTTGGCCACCAGGTAGGTGAGCGCGATGAGGATCGTGCCCATTGTCGCTGTCTCCCCGAAGAACGTCACCGGATCCGTGTTCCAGCCGAAAACGTATGAGAGGCCCAGGGCGAGCGCGAGATAAACCGAGAACGCGACCCACGGCGTCTTGCCGCGCTCGGTCAGACGGGCGGTGACCGATGGCAGCAGCCCCTCGCGCCCGGAGTTGAAGATGATCCTCGCCTGGGAGTTCGTGGCCGAGATCAGGCACGAGCAGATCGAGGTGAAGCCCGCGATGTAGGCAATGAAGACCAGTCCGCTGGCGACCGTGCCCGCCGCCGTGATGAACGGGATCTGAGCGTTGGTCAACGCGGTGGCATTGTCGTTGAAGCCGACGACGGTGGCGTAGGACAGGAACACGTACAAGACGCCGACGACCAGGATGCTCGAGAAGACTGCGCGCGTGACACCCGCGCGCGGGTCGTGGTGCTCCTCGGCCAACGCGGCCGAGTTCTCCCATCCCACGAACAGGTAGACCGCCAGCGGAAAGCCCAGCGACAGGCCGGAGAAGCCGCGGTGCAGGCGTGAAGGATCAAACGGCTGCCCGTTGATGGCGCCGGAGTGCTCGACGAGCAGCGCGATCGCGACCGCGAGCAGCAACAGGACCTGGAACACGAACAGGACGGCAGCGACCTTGGTCGAAGGCTTTGCGCCCGTCACGATCAGGGTCAGGGCCCCGAGCGAGAGCACCGCGCTGATCGCCTGCCAGGGAATCGTGATTGACAGGTAGTGCTTGAGGATGGTCTCGGCGAGGCCGCCGGAGATCGTCACGACAGAGGCCACCGCGATGATGTATCCCGTGCACAGCACGACCGCCGTCACCACCGCGCTGTAGCCGCCGAACGAGCTCCCGATGAAGGTCACGAACGAGCCCGTCGATGGTCGCGAGCGCGAGAACTGACTTAGCGTATTACCCAGCAACCCGATCGCAATGGCCGCCGCGATCACCGTCAGCGGTGCGGCAATCCCAGCCGTCGTCACGATCGTCGCGAACCCGAAGAAAAAGCTCATTGCCGGCGCCATGTCGGCCAGCGTCGCCGCGGCGATATCGACATCACTGAGAACCCCGCGCGCCAAGCGCCCGTCACCGCCGGCGCGGGATGCGCGCTGCGGCAACGAAGTGTCGGCGGTCGCCATCTAGCGCCTCCCTACCCGGTGAGGCGACCGACCAACAGGAGACTCCGGGAGCGGCTCGGGTGGACGGAGTCTGTCTCGTGCGGTCTAGGCTGGTCAGGCGATGCGGTCGGATGTGGATCCCGGTGCGCTGTTGGCCGGGCCGCGTGGCCGGCGGGCGTGCTGGGAGCTGTTGACGCAGTCGGGGGGCTGGGAGTGGGAGGAGCCGCCCGAGTCCGCAGGTGCGGCAGGACTGGCCGCGGCCCTCGGCGCCGCCATCGCACGCAGTGACCTCGGGGCACTTTCCGTCGCGCGCGAGCCGGCGTCGTACTTCTTAGCGTTGGCCGACGCCGTGGCCTGGGCGATGTACTGGCAGGAGCCCGATGACCGAGACCGTCGTCTCGCCGATCCGCGTGTCGCCGAGCAGCTGTGGCCGGTGGCCGAGGCGGTGAGCAGAGCCCCGGCGGGGCGCTGGTGGTGGACGCCCATGGATCCAGCGACCCAGCACGAGGTCGTGTTCGACGACCCCGACGGTCGCCCAGTCCCCGACCCGCCTGACGACGGACGCGCCGCGCTCCTCGCCTGGCGCGCGAACACGCTTGAGGACGAGCGGCGCGCAGCCGACTGGCCGGATGATCCCCGGGCACCGTATTCGGGGCACTGGTGGTCGACGCCGGCGCTCTCCGCGCTGCGGTGCTCGACCCGAAGTGTGGAAGCAATCGGCCCGGTCGGCCTGCACCTGGTCGAGGACGCGTTCAGCTGGAGGTCGGCCCGGTGCTGGTTCCTCGAGCTGCACCCCGGCGCCTCGATCTTCGAGATCGGCGGCGCGGACGATTGGACCGAGTTGGTGCGGCGCTACCCGCTCGTGGTGACAAAGTCCCGGCGCCACGACTGGTGGCGCGCCACGGGCTGTGATCTCGAATGGGCGATTCCCGACTTCTACGCGGTGGCTGCCGACTACGAGGCCGTCCACCTCAGCGTCGCGGGATATCTCTCGACGGCCGGCCGAGCCATGCGCGCCGGCGAGGCCCACACCGTTCTCGCCGGATGGAACCCTGACGAGACCTGGTGGCTGACCAACAGCCCGCGCCGCGTCGATCCCCCGGTGCGCTGGGTCAGCACCGGCGATATCGAGCCATTCACCTGGGTCCGGCGCACGGGCTAGCCGCGTCGGCCGACGCCACTGTTTCCCTTTTCCCACGCCCGCGCATGCCATGGCACGTGATGCGCGCTGGTCAATGATCGGCGATGAAGCTGATCGTGGCTGGCCAGGCACTCTCGTGCGCGGCTTCGTTGCCGGCGGGGGATCCCCCGAGCGCGATCGTCGCCCGGGCTGTTCGCTCCTCGGTTCCTGTCGGCTCGTACGGGACCGCTAGCACGATGTGCCCAGCGGCCGGATAGTTGAGGTGCCGGTGGATGAAACGGTCAGCTTTGAGCCCCTCGATGATCTGACGGGCGTAGACGTTCGACGGCCAGAGCTGGTCGTCGCCGCCGCTGATGAGCAGGACCGGTCCTTCGATCCCCGCAAGCGGTATGTGCGCGGCCGCGGCCGACGGAAGTCCTAGTCCATCCTGAAATGCGCTGACCTCGCTGAGTGCACCATCACGGTTATAGGTGATCGCTCCGCGGAGGACCAGATCGTCATAGGGAACCGGCGCGCCGCGTAACGTCCATGCCACTGGGCCACTGGGCGAGCATTCCCCCGGGGTTGCCCCGTAGCCGATCGAGCTGGGCGACTCAGCGACGAGGCCGTGGACGAGATCCGGCCAATGGTCGGCGACGAGCAACTCCGCTTCGCTACCGCGCGAGCCACTGAGAAGCCACACCCGCCCCCGGTCGACCTGGGGCTGGCGGCGCAACCATCCGATCGCATTGACGAAGTACTCCAGCGGGACGTTGCTGAGGGCGCACGGAAGGCCCGGTTCGTCGAAGTAGGCAAGCGCGAGCGCCGGGATGCCGTGAGAGGCCAGCAACGCGGCCCATGCGCGGCCGGGGCTGAGACCGCCCTCCGAGCCGCCCCAGACAACCACCGCGGGATGCCGAGCGCCACCGGCGGGAGCGAAATAGTCGCCCACGAAGCCCGTCTTCGAAACCGTCTCCGCGCGTTCTTCGACACCGTTTCGCTGAAACAGCTGTGTCAACAGCGCCGACGCCAGCCGACGCGTCCCGGCGCTCACAATCAGCGTCGACACGGTGCGCTCGATGCCCGAGGAACCGGCGGCCACGAGGTGTTGTGACCAGAGCAGCCCCATCGCGAAAACACCGCGATAGCTCCCATATAGCGGGGCGTCGCGACCGAGATCGACCACACCAGCGCCATTCGCTCTGTAGGCCGCGCTCGCCGACCAACGCCCATTCACCCGCGGTGAACTCGCCGAGATGGTCACGACCTCGGCGGGCACCAGGCCTGACACGACGATCGAGCGGGGCGCGTCATAGAGCCCCACCGCGGGCGTCACGCGTATCCCAGCGCCGCCGCGAGCCGCCGACCCGCACGCACTCACGGTGCCGAGAAGCACGCCAAGAGACACCGTGACGACACATCTCAGCCTCCGCACGGACATATCCCCTGGTGGTACCCACCGGCAACTCAGGGCAGGCCATCGCCGCCGTCCAGGTCGAGGTGCGAATCCCGCCACCGCAGTGCGTGTCCGGGCGGACGAGGCTTGATCGCCCATGCCGCCGCCGCGGATGCGCCGGCCGAGTCTGGTCGCCGTTGGCGCGGATACGGCGCTGGCGGACGCATGCGTCGTGTGAGCGTGGCACGCGGACTGACAGACTCGGTAGCAGTGGATGTCCTGCACCTCGACCACGTCAGCCTCATGGCGCCAAGTGGTGCACTTGAGCAGCTCGGCTTCCGCCTGACGGCAACTACGGGAACCGATGACCACTCGCGCGTGCTGCTCGACCGCGGGTACCTCGAGGTGATGCCGCTTGCCGGCGGAGAGACAGGGATCCGGGGCCGGGGATGGTTCTTGCGCCCAGCGGATCTCGTGGGCAGCGTCACCGCTCTGCGCGCGCATGGCATAGCGGCGAACGATCCAACCGTCTACCAGGGCCGGGACGGGGCGTGGCTGGACGTCGAACTCGCCGCGTCGGCCACGGCGATGCTGCCGGTCCTCACGCGCCGCGTGGACCTTCCGACATGGCCGCCGCACCTGCGGGCGGCGCACGACAACCGCGCGATCAGCCTGGCAGGCGTTCACGTACGAACGAGCGCGGCTGCAACGCTGATCGGCGCGCTGCAGGCTTTAGGCGCGGTGGTCGACGAGAGAGGCGAGTTCGTACTCGCGGACGCCGCGGCGGTGAGAGTCGAGCAGGCCGTCAGCGGCGAGGACGCCCTGGTTGCGCTCAGGCTCGGCCGTCACGACGGGAGCGTCTTGACGATCTCCCTGGCGGATTGACCGCTTCACGGGCCGGTCTAGGTGCGGGCGCTCACCAGTCGGCGATCTGACGACGCCGGCTCAGGGCACCCCGGCGGCACCCCAGGCGATGCGCGCGGCCTCGCTGCGGCTCCTCACCCCGAGGGTGCGGTAGCAGCGCTCCAGATGTTTCTGAGCAGTCCGGGTGGTGATGCCGAGCACGGCCGCGGCTTCCGGGGCGGTCGACCCCCGCGCGACCAACCGCAGCACCGCGGCTTGGCGCGCGGTCAGCCCGAGGGCCTGTAGGCGCTCGAGCGGGAGCCCGGGCGCCTGAGCCGTGTGTGCTATCGCGTTGCGGTAGATCTGAATCAGGTATGGACGGGCGAGGTTGAGCAGGTCGCGCTCGCGGGCCGAGAAGTCGCGGTGGCCGCGACTGAGAGCAACGCCGAGCAGGCGGGAGGAGTCTGAGGTCAGCGTAAACGCGATCTGGAATTCGACCCGCAACGGGCGGTAAACGTACCGGTAGATGTCGAGCCGGTGGAGCTCGCGCCGGGTGACGAGATCCGAGAACCGGGTCGCCCGCCCGTCGCTGGTGCGCAGGAAGTGCGCAGCGATCGGGTTCTGGACCGCGTAGCGTGCGAACACCTCGTGCATCTCCGCAGGGACCAACGGCTCGGTGAGCGAGATCGGACGGGGAAGATCGGCGGGCACCTCGTTGAGCGCGCACCACTCCGCCGGGACCGCCTCACGCAGGGCGACGAGCAGGCCGCGGCTGAACTCCTCAACGTCGAGCAGGCCGACAACCTCGCCGACGAGCGTGAGGACGCGCTTCTCGAGCCCTGCGGGCATGTCGGGCGATCATGTCGCCCCGTGCGGTCATACGCAAGTTCGACGTACTTTGGGCGCCGTGGATCCAAAGGAATCCGGGCACCGCGCGGTCCCCGATGCACGAACCCGCGAAAGTTGGCTGCCGTTTCACACAATTTCGGTTAGATTGAGCCACACTCCATCAGCCGGGGGCCCGGACGGACGGGGGCATCCGCCCGGGGCGCCGGAGCCGAGAAACCTCGGCGCCGGCGCTCCTGGCCTGCGCTCACCGGTTAGACCGTGCCCGCTGGCACGCGGGTCAACATCACCATCCATTGAGAAAGGCAGCCATGCGTCGATCCACCTTCTGCGGCCTCGTGGCCACGGTCGCACTCACCGGTATCGTGGGGTCGCTCGGCACCGCGCCGCTGGCGCTCGGCGCGAGCGCCCCGAAGCCCCACTTCAAGGCACTCTACTGGCGGGTGTGGGTCCCCGACTCGACCGGCTACGCCCGGCCGCACAAGGTGAAATCCAGCGGCCACTACACCCTGTGCAACATGGATCAGCTGAACGAGCTCGAGGTTGACTACAGCTATAGCCATGCGGTCGCGCACGGCCTGCCCTACGCGATGACTATCGCCGGGCCGGGCGGGGCTGAGAAGATGCGCTTCCACACCAAGCAGGCCACGGGCCGGGGCACGGAGGGCTGGGGCGCCGGTGCGCTGCCGCCGATGTTCACCACTCCCACCCAAGCCGGCAAGTACACGGTGACCATCCGCCAGAGCTCGAAGGTGCTGATGCGCACCTCGATCACCCTGGCCAGCTCCAACACCTGCTCGTAAGGGGCCACAGATGCGAAAGTCACTGCTCACTGTCGCGGCCGCGCTCGGCCTGCTCGTTCTCCCGGGCCTGGCCGCCGCTCGCGCATCAGCACCGCCGATCAAGAACGGTTACTACGCCAACCTGGTCGGCGTGCCCTCGACTGAGGTCACCTTCCACGTGCGTCGCCACAGCCGGATCGCGGACCTCGCGCTCGCCTGCGTGCCCGTCAACCAGGCGTACTCGACCTCGACGACCGACATTCTCGTCCACGTTCCGACTGTGCACATCTCGGGTGGACACCTCTCCTACCGCGGTGCGGCCACGATCACCGCCGACTACGCCGGCGCACCCAAGCTCGGCAGCACGACCGTGACCATCAGCACCCATCACGTGAACGGGCCGGTGCACCACTACGTCTTCGAGGGCAACCACCTGAGCGAGACGACGGCGTGGAAGGGCAAGGCCGCCAGCCCCGCCTGCGCCTCGTTGCCGAAGCATGGCGCGTTCACGCTATTCGGGCCCGTCCCGGGCGAGTGACTGGGGCTGTGTGGTCGAGGCCCAGCCTGGCCAGGGGTCATTTCTCGGGAAGTTCGAGCGGCAGCCCGAACCGGGGCAGGAGGCGATCGTGATGGAAGCGGGTAACGGCGGCGATCTGCTCGCCGCGCAGGGTGAGCACGATCAGCCCGGCCGCACGGGCGAGACCCGTCTCCTCATCCTGCATGTAGGCCCCGAACGCCGGCTGGGTGTTAGCTCGCGTCGGCAGTAGGTGTAAGCGCCGATCTCCGCGGTAGGCAAAGCTCGCGCTCTGGAACGCCGCGATCGCCGTCAGGCCGCGATACTCGTGCGGCGCCGGCGGCATCGTTAGCATCGCGTCGTCGGTCAGCAGCGACAGCAGCGCCGTGACGTCTGCGGCCATGAACGCCTCGGCGAAGCGTCTGGCGATGCTCCGCTCGCGCTCAGAGCCGGGGGCGGGGGTGAGCTCGTGGCTGCTCGCCGCGTGCGGCTCGGCGAGCGTGGCGCGGGCACGCTGCAGTGCGCTCTTCACCGCTGGCTCGCTCGTTTCGAGCATCTGGGCTGTCTCGTCGGTGCGGAAGCCGAGCACGTCCCGCAGCACGAGTGCCGCGCGCTGGCGGGGCGGCAGCTTCTGCAGACCCGCGATGAATGACAACTCGATCGCCTCGCGCGTCTCATAACGCGCCGCGGGCCCGGGGTTTGCGTCGGCGGCCGCATCGAGCAGCGTGTCGGGGTACGGCTCGAGCCAGCCCGGGTCGCCCCAGCTGGTCGGCTCGGGCGGCTGAAACGGCGGCTTCGGCGGCTCGGGCCGCGGCGGTCGGTCGCGGAGCGCGTTGAGAGCGCGGTTGGTCGCGATCCGATAGAGCCAGGCGCGAAGTGATGAGCGCCCCTCGAAACGCGGCAGGGCGATCCAGGCCGCCAGAAGCGTTTCCTGAAGCATGTCCTCGGCGTCCGAGACAGAGCCCAGCATCCGGTAACAGTGGAACTGCAGTTCGCGCCGGTACGGCGTGGTGAGCTGCGCGAACGCGCGATCGTCGCCGGCGCGGGCTCGCTCGAGCAATGTCGTGTTCGCGCCGGGTCGCAGCGAGGCCTCGCTCACGCGTTCATGCTCGCACGAGCCCGACCGATTCGTTCTCGCGTCAGGTTGTGTCCTGATCATCAGAGACATCCAACCGATTCGCTGGAGGCACGGCCCCATGACCGCCAAGAAGGAAATCACGACCAACGCGTCCAGCCACCCTCGGCAGGTCGCACTCGCCTACTACGACGCGTGGACAAACGGGGATTTTGACCGGGCGATGACCTACATCGCACAGGACATCATCTGCGAAGCGCCCGCCGGCCGCATCGAAGGGGCCCAGGCATACCGCGCCTTCATGGAACCGTTCGTGCAGATTCTCGTCAAGGCGAACTTGATCGCCGCATTCGGCGACGAGGAAACCGCGATGGTGATGTACGACACCGAGACCGTGCCGGTCAAAAGCGCACCCGGGGCCGAGTGCGTCACCGTTCGCGACGGCAAGATCATCCACAACCGCTTCATCTTCGATCGAGCTCCATTCGAAGCCGCTCGGAGAGGAACGAGCTGAGCCGCCAGGCGGACGACCCGCCGGCGCGAGTGGACGGCCAGCTCACCCTGGTCATATGGCCCGGCGCCTTCCGCGCCCGCTTCGATCCCCTGGAGGTCGTCGACGGTCACGGCGAGGTGGTTGCGCGTGGTGGACGGTTCGTGACCGCTGCAGGCGGCTTTCTCAAGTCTGGTGATCCTCGCGCGCGAACTTTTTGGACGCTTGTGACGATGTAGGGGGTATGGCCTCCGCATCGTCTGACGCCCGGATCCTGCGTGACTCGGTCTCGGACCCGGCGATCTTCGCCGCGCTTTACGAGCGACATCTGCGTGCGGTGGCGAGCTATGTGGCCAGGCGTATTGGGTGTGAGCTGATCGAGGATGTGACCGCTGAGGTGTTTGTGCGCGCGTTTCGCCGGCGTGCGGTGTTTCGTGACGATCACGGGAGCGCGTTGCCGTGGCTGTTGGGAATCGCCAACAACCTGATCGCCGATCGTCGGCGAGCGGAGCGGCGACGGCTGGAGATGTTGCAGCGCCTGGCCACCGCGAGGCCGATGCTGTCGGAGACCAGCCTCGGGGTGCTCGCACCAGAGCTGGTCGGTGAGCTGCTGCGCTTACCGGCGGTGGATCGGGACACGCTTCTGCTGGTCGTCTGGGGGGAGTTGACCTATGAGGAAGCGGCCACGGCGTTGGGCGTTCCGATCGGCACGATCCGCTCTCGCATCGCCCGCGCGAGACAGCGACTTGGCTCGGCTCTCGGCCAGACCGCCGACAAGGAGGAACCAATCGTGAACGGAGAGTCTCATGTCTGAGGGCGACCGGACCCTCGATCTGCTCTGCGAGCTGCGCGACGTCGGCGTGACGCTCCCGCCAGAAGAGATGCTGCATGCCCGCGTGGCGTCCGCCATCGCGGACGAGATCGAGCACGACGGCCCTCCGAGCGCAGCCGGCTTCGACGAGGGTGCACTCGAACGCTCCCCGTCTGAGCTGTTCGCTCGCACACGGCGCCACTCCGCGCGGCTGACGGCGATGTTGCTACCGGCGGTGGGCGTGCTCGTTGTGGCGGTCGTGATCGCGATCTTCATTGGACTTCGCAGCTCGGGGCCGAGCACCACTTCGCCCACACCTGGCTCGGTGGAGTTCGTCTTCGCGGCCCAGCCAAGCGCCCAGACCCCGCTGGTGACGCGCGCGGCGCTCGAGCGGACCGCGGCGATCATCCGCCAGCGGCTGAACATGCTCGGGATCGCGCCAGCGAACGTGTACCTCTCCGGCACGGGCGAGATCACCGTGATCCTGCACAACGTCCGTGACACCGCGAGAGCCGAGCAGGCGGTGAGCACCACCGCCCAGCTCGCGTTCTATGACTGGGAGGCGAATGTCCTCACGCCGAACGGCAAGAGCGTCGCGAGTCAACTCGCGGGACAAGATCCCCTAGCGATCGATGTCAGCCAAGGGGCTCCGGGGTCGTCCCCCGGGTCTCCCGGAGCCGGCGGCTTAGGGCTCTACAGGGCCGTTCTGCTCGCCTCGAAGCAACCGTACTCCGCCATCGCCGCGGCCTCGCGCGTCGGCAGCCAGTACTACATGTTCGGCGCGCCCGGAAGCGCGGCCTGCGCCACCGCCGCGCACGAGGACAACCACGCAAATGCGGCAGGCGATCACTGTCTGCTCTCTGGGCCCGAGCCCAACCTGCCCGATCTTGACGCCGGTCTCCCGGCGGGCATCACCCCCCAGGAGGGCCAGGTCCTGGTCGTCAAGCGCGGGACGGTCGTGCTCGAGGCGACAGCGGCTGACTACGGTCGCGCGGTCCCGCTCACCGCCCCGAACGCGCGGTTCTTCGTCCTCAGGGATAACGTGGCCCTGCGGAACAGCGATCTGACGAACCCACGGCCGAGCCGCGACCCCAACACGGGCTCGCCCGACGTCACGCTCGGGTTCAGCGTCCACGGCAGGACGGCGTTCCAGAAACTGACCGCGGGCATCGCTCGGCGAGGTGAGCTCGACAGCTCGATTCGCCGCACCCTCAGCCAACACCTTGCCGTGGCGCTCGACGGCCAACTCATCACCGTCCCGGACATCGACTTCAAGGCCGACCCGGACGGCGTCTCGGGAGCCAACGGCGCGGACATCACGGGCGGGCTCACACCCTCCTCCGCACGGGGCCTGGCCACCGAGCTCCGGCTCGGCCCCCTACCTCTCAGTCTCACGCTCATCTGCGGCAGTGCGCCCGCAACTACACCCTGCCACGCCTAGCACGCAGGCTGACGGACGAGCTTGAGTTCGCGTGGAGCATTCCCTGCGTATCAGCCGCGGGGGGTCAGCCGCAGCAGCTGAACGGTGGTCCCGCCGCCGGCGAATATCGTTTGATTTTCGATGGCCAGCGGCAGGGTGCCGCTTTCGCTTTCCAGCGTGGTCGATGCGTCTCCTCGGACCCGTCCTGACCACCCGTGCGCCGGCTCGGAGAAGGTTCGGACATCGCCCATGCACGGACACTGGTCGAGCCCGCCGAGAGGACTGGGGACAAAGCTCACAGCGACGGTCCGCCCTGCTGCGGCCAGCGCAAGGACTGCACCACCGGGTCGAAGAAAGCGGCACGACCCCAACCCGTCGAGCGACGGCAGCGCGCCACCACCTCAATCGCACCGCGCGATCGGTCGGGACAGGCACCGACGGAAATACGGGTTCGTTGCGCATATCGTTCGAAACGTCCCCGAGCCCGAAGAGTTGTTGACGAGCGGCGGGACACGGCGGGTGGACGCCCGGCGCCGTCGGGCTTCGCGGTCGTCGCGGCACGCAACGCGCAGTCCGCGACCGGAGGTAACTATTAGGTTCAGACCGAGCCCAACGACCATCACCTTGGGTCGCGCATCCGACCAGCCCGGGCGCGACGCTCGAAGGCCCTCGCCCGTGAGAGCCGCCGCGCACACGGAGCCCGCTATCGGCTCGACTCGGTACTCCAGCACTGATCACTTGCGAGTCGGGCTTGGCGCGGGAATGAGCGTCGTCAGCCGCTGGATTCCGCGACTCGCGGTTACGACCTGGGCGCCACGTGGCGCCGGGGCGTGTTTGGCAGTAGCGTCGTGTCATGCCTCGTGCCGTCGTCATCGAACGTCCTGGCCGGCCTGAGGTGCTCTAGGTAGCCGACGTTCCAGCCCGGACCGTAAAGCCCGGTCACGTTCGGGTGGGGATTCTCGCGGCGGGCGCCAACCCAGTCGATGCAGGCAATCGCGCCGATCCGGCATGGGCGCGGCTCCCAGTTCCGTTCGTCGTCGGGTACGAGTTTGCCGGCGACGTCACCGAGGTCGGCGCTGAGGTGGAGGATCTCGCCATAGGCGACGCCGTCTGGGGGTTGCTGCCGGTGCGAGGAACGCGCTGGGGCGCCTACGCCGAGGAGGTGGTCGTCGACGCGCGGCTCGTTGCGCGGCGTCCGTCGCGGCTGACCGCGATCGAGGCGGCGGCAGTGCCGCTCGCCGGGGCCACTGCGCTTCAGCTGCTCGACCGGCTAGCCCCCCGACCAAATGAGTGGATGCTCGTGCACGGTGCGGCTGGCGGCGTTGGCCATCTGCTCGTGCAGCTCGCGCACGCGCGCGGTGTGCGAGTCGCAGCGCCCGCTCGTCCCGGCCGACACGCGACGCTGCGCCAACTCGGTGTCGAGGTGATCGTCGACCGCGACCGCGTTGACCCCGTCCAGGCGGTTCGCGACGCCGTCAGCAGCGAGGTGGCGATGGTCGCGGACCTGGTGGGAGGTGGTCTGCTCAGCGCCAGCCTCCCCATCATCACCGAAGGGGGCCGGGCAGCATCAATCGTGGACATCGTCGGCGACCTCGAGGACGCAATCGACCGCAATGTGACCCTGCATGGCGTGCTCGTCCGGCCCGGCCGGGAGGTCCTCGACGCGCTCGCAGCACTTGTGGAGGCTGGGCGAGTCCGCCCGATCGTCGATCAGGTCCTGAAGCTCGAGCAGGCACGTCTCGCGCACGAGCGTCTCGAAACAGGCAGTGGCCAAGGCAAGCTGGTACTGGTCACCGACCGCGATCAGCGCTGAGATCAGAGCCCGGCGCCGAGCAGGCGCTGCTGCTGCGCGACGTGCTCGGGTTCAGTGCGAGCGAGGTGGCCGGCATGCTCGACACAACCGAGACCTTAATCCACAGCGCGCTGCAGCGCGCGCGCCAAACCATCGAAGCCGCGTTCCACCCGGCCGCCGTGACCGCGCCCCGCTTCCCGACCGTCCGGCGGAGCGCGCCGTAATCGACAGATTCGTCGAGACCTACCAGAACGGCGACATCGCCCAAGTGTTCGCATTGCTGACCGACGATGCCACGTTCACAATGCCGCCAGAGCCGCTCCAGTACCGGGGGCAAGACGCCATCGGAAGGTTCCTGACCAACGCTTCGGCTGGCACGAGAACCTGCGGCTGCGCCTGATCCCTACACGGGCCAACACCCAGGCCGCGTTCGCCTGCTATCTCGCCGACCCGCACGCACCGACCGCCCGCGCCCACGGCCTGATCGTCCTCACGCTCAGCAACGAGCAGATAACCGCGATCACCCGCCTCGTGGACAACAGCCTACTACGGCTGTTCGGCCTTCCCCGAACGATTCGCAACCCCGCACAGGGCAACCGCTGACTCCGTCGTGCTGCGCGACCGGAAAGACCCTGCATTCGTTCCGCGGCACGCACCCGTCAGGGATCGATGACTTTCTCGCAACCGAACGAACAGCCGAAGCTATCGGTATTGCATCCTTGATCCTGTGCACCGTTAGGTCGGCGGGGATGAGGTTCGGCGCTTCTGACCGTTAGACGTAGTGAGAGCGATTATGCGAAAGGCCGACCCAGACAAATCCGAGACCCGCGTGCTGCTGGCGCGGGCGCAGGCCGGCGACGAGCGGGCCTTTCGCGAGCTGGTGGAGCCGTATCGCCGCGCGCTGCAGGTCCACTGCTACCGGATGCTTGGCCCAGCATCTACCTCCAAGGGATCGACAGCAGCGAAATCATCAGCACCGTCCACGGGACGGCCGTCGCCGACGATCTCCGCCAGCGCTGGTCTCCAGTTGAGGCGATAGATCAACCCGCGACCGGGTCGGCCTGGCAGCAGGAGTCGGCCGACCCGATCGCGCACCCCGGGCTGGCGATGTGCGCGTCTGACCCCGGACTCGGGGTCTGGCCCTGCTTTCGTCTTCACGCGCGTCTGACCGCTTCGAGGCATGGTTGCGGCGGTCGTATAGTCCCCGATCGTGAGGCAGGATCACGGGCGGGCTGTGTGAGACGATCGGCGCACAGACGAGCGTGGACACTGGAATGCGCGCTCGGCTGTGCGGTTGTGGATCCATTCTGCGACGACGCGCCCTTTCCGCGCGTCTGAGGCGGGCGCGACGCGGTCGAGTTGCGCGTGCGGTGAGTCAATGTTGAAGCTCATCGCGCTCGACGTCTCCCTTTCTGGGGTGACGGCCAGGATGACTCCGGGCATGGCGAATGGGAAGCAGACGCGAACACGGCGAAAGCGACGAGGACAACAACGGAGCCGCCGCCCAGGAGGACGAGCGCGACGATCCGTTCGCGTAGGCGAGGGGTGAGCTTGCCAGAAACGAACCCAGCGCTGAGAACCGCACTAGAACCACGCCAGCTACAAAGGTGCTGAGCCCGAAGCCGTAGCCGGCATTACTCACTCAGGCCCACTCTTCTCGCGCGTAATCGAGTCCTGCGAGGTGGAGGAGTTCCGTGATCTCGTTGAGCTTCGTTAGGGGAATGGCGCCCGCTGGTTCGAGGAGATCTGAACGGGACAGCGTTGTCAGCCAGGTGCACGGGACGAGACCTGGACGCGGAAGCGCGACGCGCACGATGCCTTCGAAAGGCAGTCCTTCGACGTTGCCTATGGCGACCTCCAACGCGACGCCGGTGATGTCGGTCGGGGCGGCAGCGACCACTTGTATTGCCCGAAAGCCCGAGGGTTCCTCATCGCCGAGCAGTAGAACGGGGCGGCGCTCGTCGAAATCAACCCACCAGACTTCACCGCGATGCATTGGGCCTCCTGGCCCTGGGGCTGTTGGCTTTGGCGAGGATTTGGTCGGTGGTTTGGTCCGGACGAAGGGTGGGTGTGGAACCATTGCCTCCCACCACCAGCCAGCTACGCACTAACGACGCGCATCGCTAGCTGTGACCACCAGCCAAGTTGCCGACGCGGTACTTGACTGGTGCCGACGCGCGCTCGCCGGGGATGCGCCCGCGCGCGAGTTGCAGGAGTAAAGCAGAGCCATCGACCCGCTTTGATGCAGCGACGCGCTAGCGAGGCACAAATCGCCGGACGCGCTTTGCCGCGGGAAGGGCGCCCCAGCGCTCGCCGATGGCGTCTTCGATGCCATCGGAGCCGCGACGTGCCCGAGATCCGCGCATTCCGAGACCGTCGGCGCTGGCGCGAAGATGCCCGTGCGAAAACCAAGGCAGGTCTCGACCAAGGCCCTGACCAGGGCCGGCTACTACTGCTCCACGGCTACACCGGTCGCGGCGCCCGCGCTACCGGGCTCGCGACTACAGACTTGGGTCATCTGGAGCTGGTGAGGGTGGGGTGCTCGGGTTGAGCGCCGCGACGAGTCCGGATTGGTCTTCGGCACTCACGATGAGCCGACGCATCGGGGCCCGGAGCGGACCGAGCCACACCCACTTCTGTCGGTCCAATGTGATCTCGACCAGTCCGGTTCCGGCGCCGTTGACAAGCGCGGTGCGTGGCCAGTAGTTGACTCCGCGGAGAACGCTGATTCGGAAAGCACCACGCAGTTCGTCTCTGTTTAGGGGTCGAGCGGATGCCACCGCCTCGCGAGGGATCGTGGCGTGAAAGGCCCATCCCATGCGAACGTCGACCGTTGAATCACTCATCGTCACCCGCGGGCCTTTTTGACCGGCGCCGAACGCCGTCATGAGGGTGCGGCTGGGTGGGTCGACGCTGATCGGGAACGTCTTATCGTTGATCATGATTCCTCCTCGGGATAGCCCCAGACGCATCCAGAGCGCGTGTTTAATCAGGTTCAAGGCCTCTGCCGCTCGGGGCCGTTGCTGCCCCTCGTCGGCGCCGGCCATCAGCACCGCGAGGATCTCCTGCTCGTGCTCGCGCCGGAATGCATGCGGGTAGCAGGACAGCAGCCGCAGGTAGCGTCGCTCGAGGCCTGCGGAGTCACTCATGTGAGCACCCCTGCGGCCGGCTTCAGGCGCGAGATCGCGACGTGAGCGTTGGCCTGCAACCGGGCTGCCTCGGTGGCCAGCAGCTCCGCGCCCGCGGCCGTCAGCCGGTAGTAACGGCGCAGTCGGCTATCGACAATCTCCTCCCGGTCAACCTCGATCAGCTTGTCCGCGCGCAGACGGTCAAGGGCCGCGTACAAGGTGCCGGCCTTCAGCTGAACCCGGCCGGCTGAGATCGTTTTGACGTCGGTGATGATCCCGTAGCCATGTTGGCTGCCCGCGGCCAAGGCCGTAAGGATCATGAATGTCGCCTCTTGCATCGGCCGCTTTGCCATGCTGAGCAGCATATACAGTTGAACTATCTAAGTCAAGCCACCTGCCGTATCGCGAGCTGTCAGCCCGACCTCCGGGACCGGCATGCTCCTCGCCACGGGGCAGAACTCGGCTCGCTTCCGGGTTGGGCCACACGCGGAAGTCTCAGCTCGGGCCGATCTGGACGGCCACGCTTCTGCAATCGGACGCAGGCAGTCATGCCGCTGCCAGCGGCGATACGCGCGCCAAGACGAATGCGGGTGTCGGCCCGGCCTTCACGAGAGACGTGCTCGTCGCCAGCAGCGCGTCCCGCCGAAGGTCGTCGATCGGCTCGTTGGTACGACCGCCGTCCGAAAGACCCGCTTTCCGTTTCCCGCGTATACGGGCGGCGGCGGGCGGCGCGGCCGATCCGGAGACGCGCTTTCATTCGCCGAGAGTCTCTCGTCCGAAACCTTAAGCTCCGTCCTCGTCGCCAATC
The DNA here is from genome assembly GCA_963795525.1 of uncultured Solirubrobacterales bacterium. Lineage (GTDB taxonomy): Bacteria > Actinomycetota > Thermoleophilia > Solirubrobacterales > Solirubrobacteraceae > Palsa-465. Next base: position 97,707 of record CAWCIA010000002.1, on the reverse strand, counting down.
TCGGGAGTTGCGGCGCCGATCCGGGCTCGGCGGCGAGCCGGCCCGACCGGGCCGTCCAATCGTCGCTAAAGCGGTCGCCGGCGGGCCTACGGGAGGGCGCAGACTCGAACGGGTGCTGTCGTCTGGAGTTGGAGATGCCACGGCGTCGAAGCGGCGTCTCGGGCAAAGGTCATGAAGATGCTGTCGCCCGACTTCAGCGTGCCCAGCTGCGTAGCGGTGATGGCGAACCGTCGGGCGAAGATAGCTACGGGCGCGCGATCGGCCGCCACCGTGACGCTCCCGGATCGAAGGCTAAGCGTGAGCGAGCTTGACCCGCCGAGCGGAAGTGCGGCGGGCAAAAACCGTAGACAGGAGCCGACTGTGGTCGCTGTCCCGTCCACGGTCGCGGCCGCTGATGGCGTCTGGGAGGGTTCCACGACCTGGGGTCGAGTATCGCTGAGCTGCACGGCTCCGTCGGCAAGCAGTTGTGAATCTGCGGCGGCTTGCGCGTCGCTTGGTGCGCGCTGGAGCTCGGTGGCCGAGTACATCGGTGCGTTGCCCAGCTCTCTGGCGGCGCCGAGGTAGGCGCTGGCGGTCAGGCGCATGTATGGGAACAGGCCGACTCTGAGCAGAGTCGCCCCCGCGACTCGGTCGCGATCGAGGTGCAGCGCCCCGAGTGCTCCTTTGGTCAGGTCGGCTTCGTGGCGCAGATAAGCATTGAACCCTCGCATGATCCCGATGTTCGATACCACCGCGCCCAGCGCGAGCACGCATAGCACTCCTTGGAAAGCCCGCGAGAGATGGATTCCGCGCGCCAGCTCAGCGATCAGCAGTACGCCAAGTACGCAGTACACGTAGACGTAGCGACTAGTCAGCACGCCTTCAAAGATCCGGCCCACAGTCACCATCGCCACAAACACCATGAGCACGGTGAGCAGCGACACCGCCCGCGCGTAGAAGCGCCCCAGCAACACCAGCCAGATCCCGGCTACCACAGCCCCGGCGAGCAGCGGTGCTCCGTAAGTGAGCGCCGTGGTTCCGTCCTGATTGAACGGCGTAACACCCGAGAGTCCGGTCAGTCCGCTCAGCATGGCCGACCCGGCCTGCGCAAGGTTCCACGGAAACGCCGTGACGGACGACCAGGCGATTGAGGTCGGGTGGTAATGAACCGCCCACCCCACATACAGCAGCAGCGGAATCCCGACGATCCAGGCGTCCTGCCACCAAGGTCGCGACAGCGCAACATCAACCGCGATCCCGATCGCGAACGCCAGCCCAAAACTCGTACTCCCCAGCGCCACCAGCACGAGTCCGCACGCGACCGCATCCGCCAGCCGCTCGTCCCTCTCGAGCAGCATCAGCGCGCCGATCCCTGCCCCGGTCACAATCAGCCACGAGATCTGAAACGGCCACATGATGTTCTGCCAGCCAGGCCCCAGGAACGCGATCAACGCCGCGAGCAACAGCGCTAGCAGGTCGCCTACGCGCCGGCGCGCATAGGCAAATACCAGGCCAGCCACGACCAGGTTCAAGATGATCAGCAGGATCCGGTAGGGCGCGTAGCTCCCGATCCCAAAGACCGAGATCATCAGCTGGTAAATGGCGATCGGAACCGCCGACAAATGACCCTGATAAGGCGAGAAATACGTGCCGAACGTGTGCGCCCGTCTGCTAGTGATGAAGTTCCACTCATCGACCCAGAAGGTCGTTCCTCGAGTCAGTACGACCAGCAGCAATCCCGAGGCGACGAGCACCGGGACGAACGCCGGCCGAGCAACGGCGTCCGGGTCGAGACGCCCGACGGCTCGTCCGGCTCGGCTGCGCGTCCAGGCGGCGGCGCTCACGCGACTCCCGGCCCGCTGTTTACAGGAACGAATACCGGCGAAGGCTCAGGTTGAGCCCCTGGACGCTCAATCAACACGCCTTGGCAAGGCCCGGTGATCGATTTCGAAATTGCACGACCACGCCTCATCGTAGGGTCCGATGAGCCATTCGTCTTTGATCGGCCGCTCGAGAGTCGGAGGGCGTTGATCGATCGGGATGAGCAGCTCGCTGCGCTCGCCGACGCGTTCGTCCAGCGGACCGATGCCGTCGTGGAGGGTCCGCAGCGGCACGGCAAGACAAGTCTCGTGAACGCTGCCCTGGCGCTGTTCTCGACTCGAGAGGGCGCGATCGCGTTCTACCTCGTCCGAGTGCCCAGAACCGCAGCCGCAGCACGGTTCGCGCTGTGGGATGGAACGACGCGCAATGGCAAACGGACATGAAACAAGGGCTGAGTCTCGAATGGATCTTCGCCGAGACCGTTGTCCGGGCCAACCCAAGCCCCACGTAGGCCTTTCTCACGGAGCGACGCCGCTCGTGCCTTCGTCGACCCTCCGCAACCCCGTGCCGCGCTTCTGCAATTCGATCAAACCGTGAGCCGGGTTGACGACGTGGGGGGAGTGGTGAATTCTGCTGTGAGATGGGACGACACGGCATAGCTGCAGGTCTAGTCGCGCTGGCCATGGCGGCTGGCCTCGAGACGAGCGCGGCACTCGCGTCGTCTCCGCGTCGCACACCCGGCAGGGGCACGGTGGGCGGAGACGGCTTTCCGTGGAACTCCACTCAGACAGCAAGCGTCGAGATATTCAATGCCAGCGGTCGCTTGGTCGCGCACCACGCGATCCGCGAGAGTCATCCTCATTTTCGCTTCGGTCTGGCGCCGGGCCGCTACAAGGTCGAACTCAAGGCCGGTCGGGCCCTATGCGGCCCCGACACCGAGATGGTCCGCGTTCGAGCGCACAAAACGGTCCGTCTGAACCTCTCCGAATACTGCGATAACAGCTACTAGCGCCCAGGTGTGCTGATCCCGAGGGGGCGGAGTCTGGCTTCGCGACGCTGTCCCTCGCCGATCAGCCGACAGCGTCTCGCGGTTGACGTCCGATGCGTGGCGGGCTTGCGAGACTGTCCGCTTGTGAGGTTCCGGTGGCGCTGCGTTGTCGTGCTCGGAGTGGTGAGTGGACTGTTCGGCGCCGCCGGAGCTCAGGGGCTGGGGGTCGCGACGCGGAGTCGGTCGGTTGCCTGCAACGGAAGGGTCCAGGCGGAGACGACACTGACCGGGGTCAGGTCGGGAGAGGTCTCGGTTCCGGGCACCCCGTTCGACGTCGTGGGATCGCGCGATGGGCGGTTCTCGTTCGTCTCGCTGGTCGGTCGCCCGCCCCCTCGCCCGTCGGTGCCGTCCGGGACTGATGGGCGTATCGCCGTGTACGCGAACCGCGGCTTGGCGCCCGCTCTCCTGCGGGTGATTCCGGTGTCCCGGCGCCTGACCTATGGCGAGGCTGTGACCCCGGATGGCCGGTACCTGCTGGTCACCGACACGAGCAGCGGCGGGGTCTTCGTGGTCAGCATCCCGCGGGCCGAGACCGGCGTGGGAGATGCCGTGCTCGGACACCTTGCCTATCCCGGCAGAGCTCCGCCGGGATCGATTGAGGTGGCCAGCTCGCGCGATGGCCGGTTCGTATTCCTCAGCGACGAATTCGCCGGCACGATCGCGGTGTTCGACCTTCGCGTCGCCATGGCCGACCACTTTCGCCGCTCGGGATTCGTTGGGACGATCCCGCTGCACGCCGGGGTGGTTGGCCTTGCGGTCTCTCCCAACGGCAAGTGGCTGTACGCCACGAGCGAGGCGGGTGTTCGCGGCGCGCCGGTGGGTCCGGGCGGGCTGAGCGTCATCGACATGCCTGAAGCCATCCGCGCTCCCGCTCGGAGTGTGCGGATCACTGTTAGGGCCGGATGCGATCCGGTCCGGGTGACCGTGGCACCGAACGGCCGCGTGGTCTGGGTCACCGCCCGCGAAAGTAATGCCCTCCTAGCCTTCTCCGCCGCCAACCTCATCAGCAACACTCGGCATGCGCTGCTCGGATGGGTGCACGTCGGGTCAGCCCCGATTGGCGTGGCCGTCACGCGCCACGGGCAGCGCGTCATCGTCGCCGCCTCAAACCGATTTCACACTCCGGGCGCCACGACCAAGCTATCGGTCATCCAGGTGCCTGCTGCCCTCCTCGACGGCAAGCCAGGCCGCCTGACGGTTCTCGGAGCGATCCCCGCCGGCAGCTTTCCTCGCGAAATAACCGCCGAAGCCAACGGATACTTGGCGGTCGCCAACTTCGGCTCCCAAAGCATCGAACTCGTCGACCCGCAGTCGATCCCCTGAGCGGCGCGACCCACAGCTCGACGACGAGCGCCGAGCACTTCCGCCGCGACCGGCCCCCACCTATCAGTGTCGCCCGCCACCGACGACGGCCGGCGCGAATCTCGGCACAGGTCGGGGAGACATCCCGCCCTCCGAGTCTGGCACGTCAACACCAGAAAGTACTCATTACCAGGCACTTCGCCATGCCGGAGGAGGGACTCGAACCCCCGACACGCGGATTATGATTCCGCTGCTCTAACCGACTGAGCTACTCCGGCGAGGGACGCGGAGTCTAGTAGCTCGGTGCCCGCCCCCTTCGGCTGCGGCGCCTGCATATGATCCGGCGATGGCCGATCTCGGACCCGCCGTTGCCACCGTCGTGCGCCGCTGCCTGCAGGTCGCGGCGGGAGAGGACGTCCTCGTTGTTGCCGACGCGGCGACCCGGGCGATCGGCGAGGCGCTGAGAGACGAGGCATCCGCCGTAGGGGCGGACGCGGTGCTGGCGGTCATGGATGAGCGGGCGGAGGACGGGACGGAGCCGGCGCGTCCGATCGCGGCCGCGCTGGCCGACTGCGACGTGTTCATCGCCCCGACCGCGCGGTCTCTGAGCCATACGACGGCGCGCAAGCGGGCCACCGAAGCGGGTGCCCGGGGCGCGACGATGCCGGGCGTCACCGCGGACATGCTCGCGCGCGTCATGGCGGTCGACTTCGACCTCATGGCTACTCGCTCACAAGCCGTCGCCACGCTGCTCGCCAGCGGACGCGAGGCGCGGGTGACCTGCCCGCGCGGCAGCGACGTGACACTCGACCTCGTGGGCCGGGAGGGGATCTCCGACGACGGCCGCCTGACTGAGCCCGGAGCGTTCGGGAATCTGCCCTGCGGCGAGGCCTTCATCGCCCCCATGAGCGGCGAGGGCGCAATCGTGGCCTCGAGTCTCGCGCCCCTCGGCCTCCACAAGGACCCCGCCCGGCTGACCATGCGGGGCGGACTCATCGTCGGCGCCGAGGGCGGTCTCGGCCCGGAGTACTTCCGGCGCCTCGAGGCCCACGGCGAAAAGGGGCGCAACCTCGCCGAGCTCGGAGTGGGCACGAACGACCGCGCGCAGCTGACCGGCAACGTGCTCGAGGACGAGAAGATCCTCGGCACGGTGCACATCGCCTTCGGTGCCAGCGCGGGCATCGGCGGCACCGTCTCGGTCCCGATCCATCTCGACGTCGTCGTCCTCGACGCGACCCTCAAAGTCGACGGTCGCACCGTTCTGGATGGCGGCCGCTACGTGCTCGACTGACCCACGGTGGGCGCGCGGACGCTGCTGGCGGTCCCGAACATCTCCGAGGGCCGCGATCGCGCCGCGATCGACGCGATCGCCGCGGCCTTCGATGCGCAGCTGCTCGCCGTCCACTCCGACCCCGACCATCACCGCAGCGTCTTCACCCTCGCGGGTCCGCCCGGCGGACTCGCGCAGTCGGTCCTGTCCGGCGCTCGGGCGACGCTCGAGCGGATCGACCTGAGCCGCCACCGGGGCGTTCACCCTCGCGTCGGCGCGATCGACGTCGCCCCGATCGTCTACCTCGCCGACGAGGACCGCGGCGCGGCCTGCGCGGAGGCGCTCGTGCTCGCCGATCTGCTCGGGCGCGAACTCGAGCTGCCGGTCTTCCTCTATGGCGCGCTCGCGGGCGGGCGCACACGCGCGTCTCTGCGCCGGGGCGGCCCCGAGGCGCTGGCCGCCCGCATACAAACGGGAGAGTTGCGCCCCGACTTCGGCCCGCGCAGGCTCGATCCGCGTTCCGGCGCCGTGCTTGTCGCCGCCCGGCCGCCGCTCGTCGCCTTCAACGTCGAGCTCGCCCCGCCGGCAACGCTCGCCGACGCCCGCGCGATCGCCGCGGCGATCCGCGAGGGGGGAGTCGAGGGCCTGCCGGCGGTCCGTGCGCTTGGTCTCTGGCTCGATCACCGGGGCGTCGCCCAGGTCTCGACGAACGTCGAGGACCACCGCGCGACCACACTCGCCGACCTCGTCGCGGCCATCGCCCGGCACTCCGAGCCGGCCGCGGCCGAGCTCGTGGCACCCGCCCCGGAAGCGGCCTTCGCCGGGTTCCCCGCCGAGCTCCCCGTGGCCAATCGCCTCACGATCGAGCAAGCCCTCGCTCGCAGGCCCTAAGCTCCACTCACAGCCATGGCACAGACCAAACGCAAGCGCCGGACCAAGCATCGCGGCAACGCCGCCGGGACGATCGAAACCCGAGGACGCACCGGCCGTCCGCTGAGTCCCGAGGAGAAGAAGCGGCAGTCGCGGGTCGACGCCCGCGAGCGACGCCTCAACACCCCGCCGACCTGGAAAGCGTCCATGCAGCGGGCCGCGCTGGCGGCCGTCCTCATGTTCCTCTTCCTCAGCTTCTTCACCCACACGAAGAACCGGGTGGTCTCCGGCGCCCTCTTCGCCGTGCTCGCCTTCCTCCTCTACGTGCCCGCCGGCTACTACATGGAGGTCTTCCTGTGGCGCCGCCGCCAGCGCCGCAAGCAGGTCGGCCGATGAGCGACGCCGCTACGCAGCGGCTCGATGTCCGCATGTTCACCGTCGGGCCCGTGCAGGAGAACTGCTACGTCGTCCGCGTCAAGGACTCCGAGCGCGCGCTGATCGTCGACCCGGGGGAGGAGGCCGATCGTCTCCTCGCGGCGGTCCGGTCGCTCGGGATCACGACGGTCGAGGCCATCCTGCTCACGCACACCCACTTCGATCACATCGGCGCAGTGGCCCCCATGGCCCGGGCCACCGGCGCTTCCGTGTACTGCCCCGAGCTCGAGACACAGGTCCTGGCCAACATCATGGACTACGTCCCCTGGCCCGGCTTCGGGCCGTTCGAGAGTTACGAGGCCGACCACACCGTCGCCGGGGGCGAGACGCTCGAGCTGGCCGGCCTGCGCCTCGAGGTGCTCTTCACGCCCGGCCACAGCCCCGGCCACGTGACCTACGGGATCCGCGAGTCGGGCGTTCTCTTCTCGGGCGACGTCCTCTTCGAGGGCTCGGTGGGGCGCGTCGACCTCCCGGGCGGCGACTGGCCGACCCTGCTCGCCTCGATCGAGTCGCTCATGGATGCCTTCCCGGCCGAGACCACGGTCTATCCGGGTCACATGGGCATCACCACGCTGGGCCGGGAGCGGGCCGCCAACCCATTCCTGCGAGAGCTCGCCCAGCACTGATGATCCAGGTCCCGAAGGGCACCTTTGACGTGCTGCCGGATGACGCTGCCCGCCGCGAGGCGCTCGAGCTTCACGTCAAGCGCATCCTCAGCGCCGCCGGCTACCGCCGGATCGAGACGCCGACCTTCGAGTCCACCGAGCTGTTCGCCCGTGGGGTCGGGGAGGCCACGGACATCGTCCAGAAGGAGATGTACAGCTTCGACGACGGCGGCGGGCGCTCGCTCACGCTGCGTCCGGAGGGCACCGCGCCGGTGTGCCGCGCCTACATCGAGCACGGGATGCACAAGCTTCCTCAGCCGGTGAAGCTCTGGTACCTGAGCAGCTTCTTTCGGGCCGAGGCGCCGCAGCGCGGCCGTTACCGTCAGTTCTGGCAGGTGGGCGCGGAGGCGATCGGCTCGGCCGGGGCCGAGACTGACGCCGAAGTCATCGTGCTCCTCGCCGAGCTGCTCGATGCGCTCGGAGTGCGCGCGCGGCTCAAGCTGGCGAGCCTTGGTCAGCCCGAGACGCGGGCCGAGTACCGCGAGGACCTCATCGCCTACCTGCGTGCCCACACCGACGCGCTCGCCCCCGCGGTGCGCGACCGCATCGATCTCAACCCCATGCGCGCCTTCGACGCCAAGGACCGGGGCACGCAGGAGACGATGCGCGGCGCGCCCAGGCTGCTCGAGCGGCTCACCGCCGAGGACCTCGAGCACTTCGAGGCCGTGCGTGATCTCCTCGATGACGCCGGCGTGCGCTACGAGATCGACCCCACGATGGTGCGCGGCCTCGACTACTACACCCGCACCCTCTTCGAGTTCGACAGCGAGGCCCTCGACGCCGCGCAGTCGACCGTCGGCGGCGGCGGCCGCTATGACCGGCTCGTCGAGCAGCTCGGCGGTCCGGCCACGCCCGGCGTCGGCTGGGCGGCCGGCGTCGAGCGCATGCTCCTGGCCGCCGGCGAGCTGCCCACCGCACCCGATCTCGTCGACCTGTTCGTGGCCGTCACCGGCGAGGTCGCGGGGCGCGCCGCGTTCGCGCTCAGCCGGGACGCGCGCCGCGCCGGGCTGCAGTCGCAGCTCGAGCTGGCCGGCCGCTCGCTGAGGACCCAGCTCCGGCATGCCGACCGCATCGGCGCGCGCTACGTGGCCATCCTGGGCGAGGGCGAGGAGGCGAGCCTGAAGGACATGGAGTCCGGTGACCAGCGCGAGCTCTCGCCGGCCGATGTGATTCCCACCATCCTGCGGGGCAGCAGGCTGTCATGAAGCACGCACCGCGCCCCAACGACTTCCGGGACGCCTGGTGCGCCCAGCTCACGGCGGAGCGTGCCGAGACGAGTGCGCGCGTCGCCGGCTGGGTCCATCGCCGGCGCGACCACGGCGGCCTCATCTTCATCGACCTGCGCGACCGCTCGGGCGTCGTGCAGCTCGTCGTTCACCCCGACGCGGCGCCCGCCGCCCACGAGCTCGCGCATCAGCTCCGCTCCGAGGACGTCATCACCGCCTCGGGGACCGTGACCCGCCGGGCGCCCGAGAACTTCAACCCCAACCTGGCCACGGGGGAGATCGAGGTCGCCGTGAGCGCGCTCGAGATCCTCGCCGACGCCCAGACCCCGCCGTTCCCGCTCGAGGAGGGCGACGCCGTCGACGAGAGCCTGCGCCTCCGGCATCGCTCGCTCGACCTCCGCCGCGGGGACATGCAGCGCAACCTCGCGGTCCGGCACCTTGTCGCCCAGACGATGCGCGAGGTCCTGAACGAGCGGGACTTCCTCGAGATCGAGACGCCGTTTCTCACCCGCTCGACCCCGGAGGGGGCACGCGACTTCCTCGTGCCCGCGCGGACCCAGCCCGGCTCCTTCTACGCGCTGCCACAGTCGCCCCAGCTGTTCAAGCAGCTGCTCATGATCGCCGGCTTCGAGCGCTACTACCAGATCGCCCGCTGCTTCCGCGACGAGGACACGCGGGCCGATCGCCAGCCCGAGTTCACCCAGCTCGACGTCGAGATGGCCTTTGTCGAGGAGGACGACGTCATCGACACGATGGAGGCGGTCATGGGCGCGGTCTTCCGCGCCGCGGACTTCCCCGTGGCGGCGCCCCCGTGGCCACGGATGACTTTCGCCGAGGCCGTCTCCCGCTTCGGCACCGACCGCCCCGACACCCGCTTCGGGATTGAGCTGCACGACCTCGGGGAGGCCCTCAGCGCCACCGAGTTCAAGGTCTTCGCCGACACGCTGGCCGGCGGCGGCGTCGTGCGCGGGATCAACGCCGGGGCGCGCGAGCTGCCTCGCTCCGAGCTCGATGCGCTGACCGAGCTGGCCAAGCAGCATGGCGCGAAGGGCCTCGTCTGGGCCTTCGTTCAGGAGGAGGGGTGGCGCTCGCCGATCGCCAAGTTCCTCTCCGAGCGCGAGGTGGAGGCCGTCGGGCAGCGTCTCGAGGCGGCCGAGGGCGATCTTCTCCTCATCGTGGCCGATAAGCCGAGCACGGTCGGGCAGGCCCTGGGCGCGCTCCGCCTCGACCTCGCGCGCCGCTTCGCCCTCGTCCCCGAAGGCCGGCACGACCTGCTTTGGGTCGTCGAGTTCCCCATGTTCGCGTGGGATGAGGAGGGACAGCGGTGGGACGCGATGCACCATCCGTTCACCGCCCCGACGGGCGACCTCGACGATCCCGGCCGGCTGACCTCCCGGGCCTACGACCTCGTCCTCGACGGGACCGAGATCGGCGGCGGATCGATTCGTATCAACCGCCTCGACGTCCAGCACCGCGTGCTCGATCTCATCGGCATTGACGAGGAGGAGGCCGAGGCCCGCTTCGGCTTCCTGCTCGATGCGCTGCGGTACGGCGCCCCGCCGCACGGCGGCATTGCCATGGGCCTCGATCGCATCGTTTCGGCGCTCGCGGGGACCGATTCGATCCGTGACGTGATCGCCTTCCCGAAGGCCGCCAGCGGAGCCGATCCACTGACCGGAGCCCCGGCTCCCGTACAGCCGGCGCAGCTGCGCGAGCTCGGGCTGCGGCCGGCCTGATCCGGTCTCCCGGCGCGGCGGGATCGAGCGGCCGTCCAGCCCGGATGGCCGCGCTCAGGTTTGGCCGCGGGCTGCCGAAAACTGCGAGTGATGGGAACCCTTCCCCGACCTCTGCTCGCGCTCCTCGTGGCCGTCGTCGCCGCCTTCGCGGCCTGGACGACTGTGCTCAAGCCCGACTCGAACAAGTCAGGCTCGAACAGCACGAGCGTCCAGCACGCCTATCAGCAGGCCGTGGCGAATCTCCACCGCCGCGAGGCGGCCAAGGCCAAGACGGCCACTCACGCGGTCAGCGCCATCCACACGAAGGCCGAGGCCAAGCTCGAGGCCGCCCGCCGTCATGCCGCCGCCGTCACGGCCAAGCAGGCGTCCGCGGCCCAGCGCCGCGTCGCCAAGGTGACCAGCGCACTGCGCGCCGAAAAGGTCATCGCGCTTCTCTTCTACAACCCGACCGGTGCTGACGACCAGGCCGATCTCGCCCAGCTCAAGGGGGTCTCCACCCACAAGGGCAAGGTGGTCACCGTGGCCGTCCCGCTCAGCGAGCTCACGAGCTACAGCGTCATCACCGATCAGGTGCCGGTCCAGGGCTCCCCGACGCTCGTCGTCATCGACCCCCTTCACCGGGCGACGACGCTCGTCGGCTTCGCCGATCAGCTTCAGATGAACCAGCTGGTCGACGCGGCCCTCGCCGCGAAGTAGCCCCCCGGCCGCGACCGCCGTTCCTAACCGCGCGCCCGCGGGCCCAAGCGCCGCCGCTGGTTTTCCCGGCGCTCGATCGCGTCGCCGATCAACCAGAACATCGACGGCCACAGTCCGACGAACATGGCGCGCCGCTCGGCATTGCCGCGCTCGGCCTGATCGACGGTCTTGGCCCGGATCCACAGGCTGAGGCATAACGCGACGAGGCCGAGCGAAAGGGAGTGCAGCTCCCAGCTGCGAATCCCTGCTCGGTGCAGAAGCTTGGCGATCACGACCTGTGGCTTACCCCGGGATCGCGCCCGACCAACCGGCTCGGTATGGCCGGTTCCCCGGACCTGGGCAGGGGTAGTCGCAGATGATGCCGACCGAGGTTCCCGCGCGTCACCGCCTCCTCACCGCCGCGTCGTGGCCGGTCGGGGTGCTGTGGACCTCGTGGAGTTACATCTGGCGGACCACTCCACTGCACCGCCGCCAGCTCGACGGGGCGCTGCCTGACGACCTTCCGCCGCCGCTGCCCCACGAGGTCGATCTCGACGGCGTCCAGACGCCCGATGACGGCACCGGACCGCTGTTGCGCCGTCGCTACACCGGGGACGTGACGGACGCGCGGCTGGCCGCGGAGGGATTGATGGCCAGGCTCGGCGCCGATCCCGATCAGGTGGCGCCGCGGGCCCTGGCGAAGTTCCGCAAGACGAGCGGAGCTCCAGGCGTGATGCGCGTGGGCGACGAGTTCCTCGTCCACATGCCGGGTCCGTGGGACGGGCCGGTGCGCACGATCCACGTCGCCGACACGTCGTTTCGCTTCGCCACGCTCGACGGTCATCTCGAGGCGGGCCAGATCGAATGGCGGGCACTCGACGCGAACGGCGGGCTGCGCTTCCAGATCGAGTCGTGGGCGCGGGCGGGCGATCGCTTCTCGGCCCTGGCCCACGACCGGCTGCTCATGGCCAAGGAGGTCCAGCTCCACATGTGGACCTCGGTCATCGAGCGGGTGGCCAAGCTGACCGGCGGGCGGCTGCGCCAGGGCATCGACATCGAGACGCGACGAGTCGACGGGTCGGCCTTCGATCCCTCCCCTCAGCGCTGAAGCGCACGGCTCAGGCGGCCCACGGGACGCAGCGCGAGCCGGCGGTCCGCGCTCAGAGCTGCCCGCGCGGCGTTCGCGCCCGGCCCGCCGTGCACGCCCCCGCCCGGGTGGGCTGAGGCCGAGCCGAGGAACAGGCGGTCGACCGGCGTCTCGGGACGGCCGAGGCTCGGGATCGGGCGGAAGACGAGCTGCTGATAGATCTGGGCCGTGCCGCCGTTCAGGGCGCCGCCGACGAGATTGCGGTTCGTCGCCTCCATGCGGACCGGGGTGAACACGTGACGCTGGCGGATCAGCGCACGGAATCCGGGCGCCAGGCGCTCGACCTGCTCCTCGATCCGCCCCGCGAACCGCGCCGCCTCTTCGTCCTCCCAGCGGCCGCTGAGCTCCCCGCGCGCATCGCCGGCAATCCGCTGGGGGACGTGGGTGTAGGCCCAGGCGGTGTCTCGGCCGGCCGGCGCCCGCGTGGGATCGATCGTCGCGTACTGGCCGAGCACGAGGTAGGGATCGGCGGGGAGCAGGCGGCTCGCCACGTCGGCGGTGTGACGGGTGAGCGCGGCCATCCCGTCGGCCACATGGACCGTGCCGGCATGCCGGGCGCGCTCCGCCTTCCAGGGAATCGGCCCGTCGAGCGTCCAATCGACCTTGAACGTCGCGTTGTCGAACTGGAAGGTGGCGAGCTCGGCGCGAGCCCGCGCGCTCTGCGCCTCCCCGGCCAGGAGGTCGCGGTAGAGCTGGGGGGCGTCGACGTCGGCGATGACGGCGCGGGATGCGGCGAAGCGCTCGCCGCCGGCGTGGACGGCGACGGCGCGTCCGCCCCGGCATTCGATGCGCTCGGCGCGCGCGTCGCACACCAGGCGCCCCCCACGCTGAAGGAGGCGACGGACGAGCGCGGTCGTGAGGCGACCGGCCCCGCCCTTGGGGACCGGGAAGCCGAGCTGCTGGCCCAGAGAACAGAGCACCCAGCCGAACATCCCGCTGAGAGGCGAGTCGGGACCCACATCGGCGTGCAGGGCGTTGCCGGCGAGCAAGCGGGTGCCCCCCTCGTGCTGAAAGCGCTCCTCACCAAGCCGCCGGACGGGGAGGAGGGCGAAGCGGGCAAAGCGCAGGAGCTCGGAGGGTCCGAGCGTGCGCATCAGCCCGGCGGCCGAGCGCACAGGCGGAAACTGCCCGAAGAAGGCGCCGAGCGCGTCCCGGTGCACTGCCTGCCAGCGGCGGTAGAGCTCGCGCCACGCGTCCCCGTCGCCGGGGGCGAGCTCGTCCAGCCATTCGGCCGTCAGGTCGAGGTCTCGCGCCACGGCGGGGCAGCTGCCGTCGCTGGCGGGATGGGCCACGGCGACCTCGCCGGTCAGCCACTCGAGGCCCCAGCGCTCGAGCTCGAGCCCGCGGATGTGCGGCGAGGCGGCGGCGAAGGGATAGAACGCGCTGAAGAGATCGTTGACGAAGCCGGGCTCGAGGAGCTCGGCCGAGCGCACGGCACCGCCCGGCTCGGCGGCCTCCTCGAGGACGACGACCTCCCAGCCGCGATCGGCGAGCAGGTTGGCGGCGACGAGCCCGTTCGGGCCCGCGCCGATGACCACGGCATCAGGCATCTCCCTCGCCTTGCCCTGGGGCATGACGCGGTAAACGAAGCCGGTCGCGCAGGGGTCGCGCTCTATCCTGGTCCACGCCTTGGACACCGACGCCTTCGAGCACCATCTCACCTCCCCACAGGGGCTCGGACGGCTTGCGCCCGAGGGCTTCGAGGTGCTCGCGGACGGCGGCGCGTGCTGCGACCGCATCCGCTTCTCGGTCAGCCTCCAGCGCGAGCGCGTCGCCGACGCCGGCTTCCTCGCCGAGGGGTGCGGGGCGGCCACGGCGGCCGGGAGCGCGGCGGTCACACTGGTGCGCCGCAGGACGCTGTTGGGCGCGGCACGCATCGGGGCCGACGACATCGCGCACGAGCTCGGCGGTCTGAGCCCGGGCAAGCTCCACGCCGCCGAGTTGGCGGCGGACGCGCTGCACCGCGCGCTCGGGAAGGCGGCGCGCGAGGCGGCGGTGCTGGCTCCCGTGCCCGGGCGCACGCTTGTGGCCATGAGCGGCGGCGTCGACAGCTCGGTGGCCGCTCTCGTGTGCCGGCGTGAGGGCGAGGCGGTGGCGGTCACGCTCGAGCTGTGGGCCGACCCGGAGAACGACGCCGAGCGGAGCTGCTGCTCGGCCTCCGCCGTCGCCCAGGCGCGCTCGCTCGCCCATTCGCTCGGCTTGCCGCACTTCACGCTCGATCTGCGCGACGAGTTCCGGGCCGGCGTCGTGGCCCCGTTCATCGCCGGCTATGCCGCGGGCGAGACGCCGAACCCGTGCGTCGGGTGCAACGGGCACGTCCGGCTCGACACGATGCTCGCCTTCGCCGACCGGCTCGGGTGCGAGCGTCTGGCCACCGGTCACTACGCCCGCACCGCCGAGGCGGAGCATCCCGGCGGACCGCTCCTGCGCCGCGCGGCCGATGCGGCCAAGGATCAGACGTACATGCTGGCCGCCCTCGCGCCCTCGTCCCTGGCGCGGATGCGCTTCCCGCTCGGCGAGCTGACCAAGCCGGAGGTCCGGGCGATCGCCGCGCAGGCGGAACTGCCGGTCGCGGGCAAGGCCGACTCCCAGGACCTGTGCTTCCTCGCCGGCACCGACCGCGCGCGCTTTCTCGCCCGCCACGGCGGGATTCCCGATCGTGCCGGGGAGGTGCGGCACCTCGACGGGCGGGTCCTCGGCGAGCACCGCGGCCAGCATCGTTTCACGGTCGGTCAGCGCCGAGGGCTCGGTCTCTTCTCGAGCGAGCCCCTGTACGTGCTCGACAAGGACTCCGAGAGCAACCGCGTCCTCGTCGGCCCGCGCTCCGCGCTGGACACCAGGACGGTCCGGCTGCGCGGCGTGCGCCTGCACCGCGAGGGCGCGCGGGTCAAGGCGGTCAAGCTCCGCTACCGCTCACGCCCACTCGCCGCGACGCTGCCGGGCGGCGTCGGAGCCGGAGCCCACCGCTCGCTCGAGCTCGCGCTCGACGGCGCCGTCGACGGCGCCGCGCCCGGTCAGCTGGGCTGCCTGCTCGACGGCGAGCTCGTCGTCGGCTGGGGCACGATCACCCGCTCAACCTAGGCCCCGGGAGTTTGCCCTCTGGGCAGACTCTTGAGGGAATCGGCCCTGGCCGATTCCCCTCTCACGCCATGCGGGCGTAGACCGGCGTGTGGACCGGGTGCCAGGCGGCCCCGGAACCACCGCTGGCCGCCGGGCGCAGACCCTGGATGACCGTGTGCGTACGCTTGGGCTTGCGGTGCCGCTTGGGCTTGCGGTGCGGCTTGGGCTTGTGGTGCGCGCGGCTCGGCTGCGCGGTGGGGTTGGTCGCCCAGGCGCTCAGGTTGCACGTCGAATCGACCGAGTAGTCCGCGTTGCGGATGAGCATGAGCGCGTAGGCTGGCCAGTACACGCCCGTCGGAGGGGCGCCTGGGGTACACGCGCCGCCGGACTCGCCCGGGTTGGTCGTCCACTCGAAGGCGTCGACGTTCCGGTAGCCCGTGTTCGTCGTCGGCTTGGGACCCAGTCCGCGGCCGGCGGGATTGCAGAGGACCTCGTTGCCCTGGTGCACCGGGTCCGGGGGCACGAGCGGACCGCGGCCGGCGTCGCCCGTGTTGACGACGAAGTGCGCGCCGCCGAGAAGCTTCGAAACCTGCTCGCCGAAGTGAATCTCCTTCGAGGTCCAGTCGAAGTGCGTCGAGTTCAGGAAGAAGCCCTGAATCTCGGCCACGCCGGCCTGGCGCAGAAGCGCCGCCGCGCGTGAGGCGGAGAGAGCATCGCCGGCACCCGCGTCGAGATAGACGACGAGATGGGGGCAGTTCGTGGTCAGCGTGTCGATCGCGTAGTGGAGCTCGGCCATGCGGGTGTTCACGCCCTGCGGGCTGAGGCAGCCGATAGTGATGAGCGAGTCCATCTCAAGGAACAGCACCGCGCGGTGGCTCCCGATGCCCTGGGCGAAGCGAGAGATGAAGTTCTCGTAGTCGGCGACGTTCGCCGCCGTGGGCGTCCAGTTGCCGCAATGGCCGTCGACGATCCTGTAGGTGGCGAGCAGCGGCACGGTGGCCGGACCCTCGGCCGACGCGCGGACGAGGAAGCGGTTCACGGCGATGCCGACGTCGGCTCCGCTGAAGGTGCCGAAGCGCGCGGCGCCGGGCTGATCGGCGATCGTGCGCAGGGCCGGGTACCGGCCGGCGAACTGCCAGGGATCGTCCTGGTGGTCGACGAAGAACGTCGCCCCGCTCAGTGGGTTTCCCGTCGTCGGTGCGACGGGCAGCTCGAGCGGGTTGTTCGGATCCCGGGGGGTCGCCGGATCATCCCCCAGGATCGTGATGACGGCATGGTCGGGGTTCGCTGTGCCCTGGGGCCAGGCGGCGAAGATGCCGACGGACACGGTCTTGGTGATCGTGGCGAAATGGTGATCGATGATCGGCACCTGGAAGCTTTCGCTGGCCACGCCGACCGGGAAGTCGAGTTCGCCCTTGGCCGCCCCGAAGTCGGAGGGGACGCCGTACTGATCCTGGGGCGGCGTTGCCGTGCAGTTCGTGCTCCCGCACGGGTGGCCCATACCGACGGCGATGTAGTCCGCATGCCCGACGGTGCTCGTGTCCGAGCGGGTGATCGTCACCGTCGCCTCACCGGAGTACTCGTGGACGGTGTAGTTCTCGGCGCTGAAACGGAAGCCGCCCGGGTCGTACGACGCCTGGGCGCCGGCGGGGATCAGCGCGAACGCCAGGCCGACGGAAAGCGTCGTGAGCAGAAGCCGGATCCGGAGCATCAGCTTCTCCTTCGGCCGATGTCCCCCGGACTTGAAGAAACGTGTCAGAAGTGTCCAGGTTTTATGGACCGTTGCTGCCTACACTGGCGCCATGACCTCGGACGACATTCGTCGGACCTTCATTGAGTTTTTTGTCGCACGCGACCACCTCCGGCTCCCGTCCGGGTCGCTCATCCCTGCCGAACACGACCCATCTGCACTCTTTACGGTCGCCGGCATGCATCCGCTCAAGCCGTACTTCTCGGGGGCCGAGCGGCCACCGCATCAGCGGGTCACGACGTGCCAAAAGGTGTTCAGAACGCCTGACATCGACGAGGTCGGAACGACGGCACGGCACCTCACCTTCTTCGAGATGCTGGGCAACTTCTCGTTCGGCGATTACTTCAAGCCGGAGGCGGTCAAGTTCGCCTGGGAGCTATCACTCGAGGGCTTCGGCTTCCGGCCCGAGGACATCTGGATCACGGTATTCGCCGGCGACGAGGAGCTCGGGATCGGACCGGACCAAGAGGCGATCGACGCCTGGCTGGCGGTCGGCGTGCCCCGCGAGCGGATCGTCGAGTGTTCGCGCTCGGAGAACTTCTGGCAGGCCGGGCCGACCGGTCCCTGTGGCCCATGCTCGGAGCTCTACTTCGACCGTGGGGTCGCGTTTGGCAAGCAGGACGACCTCCCCGGCGAGGACAACGAGCGCTTCCTCGAGTACTGGAACCTCGTGTTCATGCAGTTCGATCAGAACCCGATCAACACACTCGCGCCGCTCCCGGCCAAGAACATCGACACGGGTCTCGGCCTCAACCGGATGGCGGCGCTGCTGCAGGACAAGCCGTCGGTCTTCGAGACCGATCAGTTCGCGCCGCTCATCGCGCTCGGCGAGGAGCTCTCGGGTCGTCGCTACGGCCAGGACTTCAGCACGGATCGGGGGTTGCGGATCCTCGCCGACCACGGCCGCTCGATGACCTTCCTGATCGCCGACGGCGTCGTCCCATCCAACGAGGATCGCGGCTACGTGCTGCGCCGGGTCATGCGCCGCGCCATCCAGCACGGCCGTGCGCTCGAGCTCGACCCGGGCTTCCTGCGCCGCTACGCCGACCGCGTGACCGAGCTGATGGGAGGCGAGTACCACGAGCTCGCCGAGCAGCGCGACGCAATCCAGAAGTGGCTCGACTCCGAGGAGGAGAGCTTCGGACACACGCTCGAGCAGGGCACCCGTCTGCTCGAGGACCTCATCACGCGCGCTCAGGCCGAGGGTGCGGAGGGAATCTCGGCCGAGGACGCCTTTTTGCTCCACGACACGTACGGATTTCCCATCGACCTGACGCGCGAGCTCGTGGCCGAGCACGACCTCGGCGTCGACGAGGAGGGATTCGAGGGTCTCATGGGCGAGCAGCGCGAGCGCTCCCGCCGCCCCGGACCCGGCGCGGGCGGCGGGGTGCTGCGCGAGCACGCGCAGGTGCTCTCCGGCCAGGCCGGGTTCGCCACGGACTTCGTGGGCTATGAGACGACCGAGCGCGAAACGACCGTGGGAGCGATTGCGACCGAGGACGGCCACGTCCTGGTCAAGCTCCTCGAGTCCCCGTTCTACGCAACGGGCGGCGGCCAGGTCGCGGACTCGGGCTACGTCGAATGCTTCGACGGCGACTGTTTGGCCCGGGTCGAGGACGTCCTGCGCCTGGGCAGCGATCAGGTGCTGGCGCTCGTCCCCGAGCGCGGCGAGCTCCACCCCGGCGAGCGCGTGCGGGCGCGGGTCGATCGGGCGACCCGGCACGCCACCGAGTGCAACCACACCGCAACACATCTTCTGCACGCCGCCCTGCGCCGCCGGCTGGGCGCGCACGTGCGCCAGGCCGGCTCCTACGTCGGGCCGGACAAGCTGCGCTTCGACTTCACCCACGGCAGGGCGCTGACGGCCGAGGAGCTGCGCGGGATCGAGGACGCGGTCAACGGCTGGATCCTCGAAAGCCACCCCGTCCACGCCCTCACGACGACGCTCGACGAGGCCAAGCGCCTCGGCGCCATGGCGCTGTTCGGCGAGAAATACGGCGACGTCGTGCGCATGGTCGAGGTCGGCGACGGCTCGTTCTCGCGCGAGTTGTGCGGCGGCACACACGTCCACTCGACGTCGGAGATCGGCCTCTTCAAGGTCCTCAGCGAGACCTCGAGCGCCGCCAACGTCCGCCGCATCGAGGCGGTGACCGGTCCCGGGGCGGTTCATGTGATGCGCGCGCACGATCGCGTGCTCGCCGAGACGGCCGACCTCCTGCGCGTGACTCCGGAACGAGTGCCGCACGCCGTCGGCGAGCTGCGCGGCCGCGTGCGCGAGCTCGAGCGCGCCGCGCGCGGGGGCGGGGGCGGGGGCGGGGTCGATGTCGATGCGCTTGCCGGACAGGCGGTCGAGCTCGATGGCGTCCGCGTGCTCGCCAGCGCGGTCACGGTGAGCGACGGCAAGGCGCTGCTCGACGTCGCCGACCGCTTGAAGAACAAGCTCGGCGAGGCGGCGATCGTCCTCGGCAGCGCCACCGACGGTCGGGTCGACCTCGTGGTCAGCGTAACCCCGGGGGCGGTGGAGCGCGGCGTCAAAGCCGGTGAGATCGTCAAGGCCGCGGCGGCCCAGGTCGGCGGCGGAGGGGGCGGGCGCGACAGGCTCGCGCGCGCGGGCGGCCGTGAACCCGACAAGCTTCCTCAGGCGATTGCCGTCGCCCGGCAGGCGATCGAGTCCGTTCTCGGAAGCCGATAAGTTCTTGCGCGTGCTTGCGCTCGATTACGGCCGGGCCCGGTGCGGCTGTGCGGTGAGCGATCCCACCGGCGTTCTCGCCACGCCGATCGAACCGGTCGCCATGCCGGCCACGCGGCGGGGCTTCGCGCGGCTGCGCGCGCTGGTGGAGGAGCTGGCGGTGCAGCGCGTGGTCGTCGGGCTGCCGCTCTCGCTCTCGGGACACGACTCCGAGCAGACGCGGGAGACGCGGGAGTTCGCCGCGCGGCTGGAGGCCAACGTCGCCGTGCCGGTCGAGCTCTACGACGAACGCTTTACCACCCGCCTGGCCCAGCGCAACGGGGGCCGCGCGAGCGAGGATTCCCGCGCCGCCGCGCACCTGCTGAGCAGCTGGCTCGCGGCCCGCGCTCCGGAGGTGCTCGATGGCTGACGGCGAACGCAGCGCCGCTGAACGCGAGGCCGCGCGTCTGGAGCGCGAGCGCCGACGCGCCGCCCAGCCGGACGAGGGTCCGGTTGCCGGGGACGGGGGCGAGCCGGATCTCGACGGCGGCGACGACGACTACGACTACTTCGAGGACGTGCCGATCGGAACCCGACGCGTCACGCGGTCGCAGCGACCGGCCGCCGCGGGCGAGCGAGCGGCGGCCCCCCGCGCCGCCCGGCGCGGGCGCCGGACGGCCAACCGCGCGCGCCGCCCGACGGTGGCGCGGGGGGCCGGGTCCCAGCGCAAGGCACACACGTGGTCCGGCCGCGTGTTTGCGGCGATCATGGTCATCGTCGCCGCGGCCGCGATCTGGTTCCTCGTCGAGCTCTTCCAGCCCCTCCACGGCTCCGGACACGGAAGCGTCACGGTGACGATCCCGCCACACTCGAGCAGCAAGCAGGTCGGCAACCTGCTCGCCCACGACGGCGTCATCGGCTCCAGCTTCTTCTTCGACCTGCGCGCCACGCTCGACGGGGATCGGGGCAGCCTGCTCTCGGGCACGTACCACCTCAAGCGCGACATGAGCTACGGCGACGTGCTCAAGCTCCTGACCACGGCGCCGCCCGCGGCCCGGGTGACCGAGCTCACGACGACCCCCGGCCGCACCCGCGACGGCCTGAGCGAGCTCCTGCGCGCTCAGGGCGTCAAGGGCGACTATTTCCAGGCCACCAAGCATTCCCCGCTGCTGCGCCCGGAGCAGTACGGCGCTCCGACGAACACCCCCTCGCTCGAAGGCTTCATGTTCCCCGACACCTACCAGCTGCGCGTCCCCATCCAGCTCTCGGCGCTCATCGCCGATCAGCTGAACCGCTTCAAGCAGGAGTTCGCGACGATCAGCTTCGGCTACGCGCGCAGCCGGCATCTGACCCCCTATGACGTGCTCATCATCGCCTCGCTCGTTCAGGCCGAGGGCCAGACGGCGCACGATATGCCGCTCGTCGCCTCGGTCATCTACAACCGGCTCCAGGACGGCATGATGCTCCAGTTCGACTCGACCACGCGCTATGCCACGGGCAACTTCAGCCGCCCGCTCACCGTCTCGGAGCTGAAGTCACCCTCGCCGTGGAACACCCATACGCACACCGGCCTTCCGCCGACGCCGATCGACAATCCGGCGATGGAGGCCATCCGGGCGGCGGCGAACCCGCCGCGGACGGACGACCTGTACTTCGTCTCCAAGCCGTGCAGCGGCTCGCTCGCCTTCGCGGCGTCCTATCCGCAGTTCCTCAAAGACGTGGCGGCCTTCGACGCCACCCAGAGCCAGAACGGCGCACCCCCGAAGAAGCGCTGCTGAGTGGCCCCGGCGACGCGCCTGGGCGTGCTCGGCTGGCCGGTCGCGCATAGCCGCTCGCCGGTGATGCAGAACGCCGCGCTGCGCGCCGCCGGGCTGGGGGAGTGGCGCTACCAGCTCCTGCCGGTGCCGGCCGAGCTCTTCCACGAGGTGGTCCGCGCGCTCCCGGAGGCGGGGTTTCGCGGCGCCAACGTCACGATCCCCCACAAGCGGGCCGCGCTCGCCCTGGCCGCCGGCGCCACGGCGACCGCGCGGGCCGTCGGCGCCGCGAATACGCTCGTCTTCGGGCCGGGCGGGGCAATCCACGCCGATAACACAGACGTCCCCGCCCTGCTTGCCGCCCTGCCCTTCCCGGCCCAGGGGCGCACGGCCGTCGTGCTCGGCGCCGGTGGAAGCGCCCGGGCGGCAGTGTGGGCGCTGCTCGACGCCGGCGCGAACGAGGTGAGCGTGTGGAACCGGACCCCCGAGCGGGCGGCCGAGCTGTGCGCCGAGCTGGGCGGTCGTCCGGTCGCGCGGATACCGCATGCGGACATGCTCGTCAACTGCACGTCCATTGGGCTGGACGCAAACGACGACCCCTTCAAGCAGCTTCCCCTGAGCGCCGATGCGATCTCGGCCTACGAATGTGTGGTTGATTACGTGTACGGGGAAACAGAAACGCGGCTCCTTCAAGCGGCGAGGAAGCGCTCGGCGGCCGTGGTCGACGGGCTCACATTGCTCGTCGGGCAGGGCGCGCTCAGCTTCACCCAGTTCACCGGCCGCCATGCATCCGTACGGACGATGCGAGCTGCGGTCAGTGAACGATGAGCAAGACCTCGTCGCACCTCGCCGCGGTGGCTGAGCCGACCCGGCCTGGGGGGTTCACCGGCCTGACACCGCCGCGCCGTCGCGGCGGCTCCGGCCGCTTCCTCACCGATGTCCTCCTCGACCTCGGCTTCGCCAAGCGCGACCAGGTGCAGGCCGCCACCGACGAGGCCCGGAAGGCCGGCGTGCCACCGGAGCGGGTCCTCCTCGACAAGGGCGTCATCAACAGCAGTCAGCTCTCGCGGGCGACGGCCGAACGCTACGGCCTCGACCACCTGGATCTCGGCGTCTTCCAGGTCGACATGGCCGCGGTCAACCTCCTGAGCGCGTCGGCGGCCAAGCGCTATAACGCCATCGCCGTCTCCTACGCCGACGACCACACGCTGCTCGTGGCCATGGCCGATCCGGCCAACGTGCTCGCCGTCGATGACATCGCGCTCATGACGCGACTCGACGTCCGGCCCGCCGTGGCCGCGCCCGAGGACATCGCCGCGCTGATCGCGCGTATGAACCGGTTCGAGGACGCGGTTCAGGAGGCGGTCGACGAGGGCGACGACGGGGAGGTCGAGATCGTCGACCTGCACGAGTCGGCCGACGACGCACCGGTCATCAAGCTCGTGCACTCGATCATCGCCCAAGCGGCGGAGCGCGGTGCCTCGGACATCCACTTCGTGCCTCAGGCCGACCAGCGTGGCCGCGCCGGGCGAGAGCTTCGCGTGCGCATGCGCGTCGATGGCGTCCTCATCGACGCAACCACGGTGCCCAAGCGGATGGTCTCGGGCGTGGTGTCCCGGATCAAGATCATGGCCGAGCTCGACATCGCCGAGCGGCGCATCCCGCAGGACGGACGCGTCAGTCTGACGGTCGAGGGCCGGCACGTCGACATCCGCGTGGTGACCATGCCAAGCGTGCACGGTGAGGGCGTCGTCATGCGCATCCTCGACAAGGAGAGCGTCCGCTTCGAGCTCGACAAGCTCGGGATGCAGGACCACGAGCTGAGCCGCTTCCGGCGGGCCTTCAACCGCTCGTTCGGCGCCGTGCTCGTGACCGGTCCGACCGGCTCGGGCAAGTCGACCTCGCTCTACGGCGCGCTGGCCGAGCTCAACACGCCCGAGAAGAACATCATCACCATCGAGGATCCCGTCGAATATCAGATCGCCGGGATCACCCAGGTGCAGGTCAACGTCAAGGCAGGGCTGACCTTTGCCACCGGCCTGCGCTCGATGATGCGCGCCGACCCCGACATCATGATGGTGGGCGAAATCCGCGACCGGGAGACCGCCCAGATCGCGATCGAGGGCGCGCTCACCGGCCACCTCGTCCTCTCCACGCTGCACACGAACAACGCGGCAGCCGCGATCACCCGCCTCATCGAGATGGGCATCGAGCCCTTCCTCGTCGCCTCTGCGATCGACTGCGTCGTGGCCCAGAGGCTGGCGCGCAAGCTCTGCCCGGACTGCAAGCGGCGCACGATCGTCCCCGCCGACGTGCTCTGTGACCACGGCTTCCGGGCCAAGTTCGACATCGAGGCCTACGAGCCGGTCGGGTGCTCACGCTGCAACGGGATGGGCTACCGGGGACGGATCGGGCTCTACGAGGTCATGACGATGTCGGAGGAGCTCCGGGAGCTCACGCTGGCCCGTGCCTCGGCCGATCAGATCGGCGCGCTCGCCGTCACCGAGGGCATGCGGCGCATGCGCGAAGACGGCCTCGACAAGGTCAAGACGGGACTGACCTCGATGGCCGAGATCGCCCGGGTGACCGGAATGGGCTAGTCCCTGGCCCGGACTAGAACCCGGGAGGGGCGATCGAGTCGCCGGGCACCGCGGCCGCGGGCACCGGGCTCGCCACGCCGAACGGGTCGGCGGCGATCGGCTCGTGCTCAACCTCCCGCTCGGCGCGCACCGAGAGGACGCCTCCGGCCATCACGGCGAGCGCCGCGCCCAGCGCCAGGTAGAGCCCCCAGCTCATGTGCAGGAGACCGCCCGGCCCGGGACGCACGAGGACCCGGTAGAAGACGAGCAGGAATCCGCCCGCGCCGGCGCCGGCGATGATCTGACCGACGTTTGCCGCCCGGCCGGTCAGCGCGAGCAGGGCGAGGCCGCCGGCGATGACGCTGAGCGCGAGAACGAGGGCGGGGCCGGTGGTGAAGAGCTGCCACGCGGTCACGTGGTAGGGCCCGAGCGCACGCAGGAGCTGGGCGCCGCGGGCGAGGAACTGACCGAACGCGCCCATCTGGGTGGCCGCGCCGTCGGTCTCGTTGACCAAAGCCTGCGGGAACTGGAACGTGTACCAGGGCGACCAGAGGCTGGCGGCGAGCCCGGCCGCGCCGAGCGCCGCCAGGGCCTGCCCGTGGAGTCGAGCCGGAGACGGTTGCATGATGCGGCGTATCGGCACGCGCGCGCGAGGGATGAGCCAGCGGCGCGCGAGTGCAACGCTCGTCCAGCCGACCTCCGCGCGGCATCCAGGATTCCGCGTGTCTGCCGATAGATGGGGCTGAGGCCCCACCCTGGGCGCAGCACAAAGGAGCCATACAGGCATGGATCTGGATTTCGCCGACGTCCTGCTCGAGGTCATTGACCGCCGGGCCTCGGACCTTCACATCACGGCCGGCGCGCCGCCGATGGTCCGCGTGCGCGGACGCCTGACCCCGATCGAGGGGTATCCGGTGCTCGGCCCGACCGAGACGCGGGAGATCGTCTACTCGATCCTCTCCAACACGCAGCGTCAGAAGTTCGAGAACAACTGGCAGCTCGACTTCGCCTACCAGATTCCCGGCCGCGCGCGCTTCCGCGTCAACGCCTACTTCCAGCGTTCGGCCATCGGGGCCGCCTTCCGCCTCATCCCCTTCGAGGTCGTGCCGCTCGAGAACCTCGGCCTGCCGGCGTCGGTGGCCGAGTTCGCCAAGCGCTCACGCGGTCTCGTGCTCGTCACCGGACCGACCGGCTCGGGCAAGTCGACCACGCTGGCCTCGCTCATCGACGTCATCAACTCGTCGCGCGAAGAGCACATCATGACCATCGAGGACCCGATCGAGTTCCTCCACCAGCACAAGAAGTGCCTGGTCAATCAGCGCGAGCTGGGCTCGGATGCGACGAGCTTCGGCGAGGCGCTCAAGGGCGCGCTCCGTCAGGACCCCGATGTGATCCTCGTCGGAGAAATGCGCGACCTCGAGACGATCGGCACCGCGATCACCGCGGCGGAAACCGGCCACCTCGTGTTCGCCACCCTCCACACGCAGGACACGCCGCAGACGATCGACCGCATCATCGACGTGTTCCCGCCCGGGCAGCAGGGACAGGTCCGCGCTCAGCTTGCCGTCGCCCTGCAGGGGATCATGACCCAGATGCTCGTGCCGACCACCGACGGGGCGGGGCGCTGCGTCGCCGCCGAGGTGCTCGTGCCTACGCCGGCCGTGCGCAACCTCATCCGCGAGGGCAAGAGCCATCAGATCTACTCCGTGCTGCAGACCGGCGGCTCGCAGGGCATGCAGACGATGGACGCCTCGCTCGCCCAGCTCGTCCGCGCGGGCAAGATCAACCGCCAGATGGCCGAGGCGCGAGCGCACTCTGTCGAGGAGCTGCGCCGCTTGCTCGGCGGCGTCGGCTCGATGGGAATGGCGGCCTAGCTCATGGCCACGTATGTCTTCAAGGCGATGGACCTCAACGGGTCCTCGGCCAAGGGTGAGGTCGAGGCCGAATCCAAGCAGGCAGTCGCCGAGCAGCTGAAGGAGCGCGGGCTCGTCGTCGTCGACATCGCCCAGAAGTACCGCTCCAAGGAGCTCACGCTGAGCTTCATGCAGCGGGTGGGCGCCAAGGACCTCGCCGTCGCCTCGCGCCAGCTCGCGACGATGGTGACCTCGGGCATGTCGATTCTGCGGGCGCTCAACGTCCTCGAGAACCAGACCCAGTCCAAAGTCCTCAAGACGACGATCGCGCTCGTCTCCAAGGACGTCGAGGCCGGCCTCCTGCTCTCCGACGCGCTCGCCCGTCACCCGAAGGTCTTCGGCCAGCTCTACGTCTCGATGGTGCGCGCAGGTGAGGCCGGCGGTGTGCTCGAGGAGTGCCTGAACCGGGTCGCCGACCAGCTCGAGAGCGATGCCGCCCTGCGCCGTCAGGTTCGCGCGGCCATGATCTACCCGACGGTGATCGTCACCTTCGCGGCGATCGTGCTCCTCGCCCTCGTCGCCTTCCTCATCCCGGTCTTCGCCGGGGTCTTCAAGACCTTCCCGGGCAAGATGCCGGCCCTGACGCAGTTCATGATCAACTTCTCCCACGTCCTCACCAAGCAGTGGTACCTGCTCATCGTCGCCTTCGTGGGGACGGTCGTCGGCGTCATCTCCTTGAAGCGCTCCAAGTGGGGCAAGCCGCGCTGGGACGCCTTCAAGCTGCGTGTGCCGCTGAAGATCGGCGACGTGGTCCAGAAGGTCGCCATCGCCCGCTGGTCGCGCACGCTTGCGTCGCTGACCTCGGCCGGCGTGCCAATCCTCCAGGCCATCGAGATCACCGGCAAGACGGCCGGCAACACCGTGCTCGAGAAGGCCATGGACGACGTCATCACCTCGGTCAAGAGCGGTGGCACGCTGTCCGAGCCGCTGCGCCGCGCCAGCGCCTTCCCGTCGATGGTCGCCCAGATGGTGAGCGTCGGCGAGGAGACCGGCGCCCTGGACACCATGCTCGCGAAGATCGCTGACTTCTACGACAGCGAGGTCGACGCGGCCGTCAAGGCCCTGACCTCCATCATGGAGCCGGTGATGATCATCGTCGTCGGCGGCATCGTTGGCGTGATCGTCATCTCGATGTACATGCCGCTGTTCAGCATCTACAACGCGATCAAGTAGTCCTCCTCCGCCGTGCGGGCCGGCGAGGTCGGCCGAGGCCGAGGCCGCGCGCTGCGCGGAGCTACACCCCGACGATCCCGGCGGGCGCTGACGCTGACGCCACGTCGTCCGGGGAATGCCCGGAGGGACGTGGATGTCGTTGGTCGTCTCTATGACGACTAACTACATCCACCCCCGAGAGCGCAGCGCCGAAGCGACGTGGATGAGCTTGTTTCCCTCTAGGGGAAAGAGAGTCATCCACGTCCTCAGAGTCGGGCGGAAGGCAGAATTGGCCGCGATATTGCGCACAATCCTGTAGCGAGATAAGCTGACCAAATCGCTCACAAGCTGCGTCAGAACTCTGGGAGGAGACCGTGCGCACTGGTAATGCGGCTGGCCCCTGGCGGCTTCGGATCACCGTCGTGGCCGCACTTTCGCTGATCGCGCTCGCTGGATGTGGAGGCAGTTCGAGTTCGATAACGAGCGCGCCGCCCGGCGCTGGGTCGACCAGCTCGAGCACGGCGAGCACGTCGAGTGCCCCCAGCGGCGGGAGCTCGGCGAGCGCCAGCACCTCGTCGTGCGGGCGGAAGCCCGGGGTCAAGGCGACCGGCTCCCCGACGTGCTCGGTGCGATCAACACGAAGCAGCCAGGCACCGACTTCACCGATCAGCCGAACATGGAGCAGGCGTACTTCGACTGCGTGAACGCCAACGGCGGGGTCAACGGCCACATCATCAGGCTCATCGGCCTCACCGAGCAGACGCAGCCGGCCCAGATCATCGCCGACGCGCATCAGCTCATTCAGACTGATCACGTGGTCGGCATGTCGGGCAACTCGAGCATCCTCGAGTGCACGATCGACCACTCGTATTGGGAGAAGCTCGGCGTCTACGTCATCGGCGCCGGGATCGCGCCCGAGTGCTACTCGACGCCCAACATCGCCGACGTGAACATGGGCCCGCGCTACAGCTCCGACGGAGCGGTCCAGTACGCGCTGAGCCAACACGTCTCGAAGATCATCTTCGACCAGTCCAACGTCCCAGGCACGGGGTATATCGCCGCGGGTCCGCAAGCCCTGGCCATCGCCGCGCACGTGCCGATCACGCTCCAGACCGAGAACGTCCCCATCCAGGACGCGAACTCGGTGGCGCTCAAGCTCGTCGACGACGCCGGCCCGAACGGCGCGGTGGTGCTGAACTTCACGCCGCCCGAGGCGCTCGTGATCCTGCAGGCGGCCCAGAAGCTCGGCGTCGAGAACCGGGTGAAGCTCTGGGGCTGCTCCACGCCGTGCGACACGGACTTCCTCGCCAAGGCGCTCGGCCCCAAGTGGAACCACAAGCTGTTCGTCAACGCGGAGCTCACGCCGCCCGACTCGACGAACACGCCGACGATGCAGCTCTACAAGGCCATCCTCACGCAGTACGGACACGCCGTCACCGGCGGGATCGGAAGCTTCAGCCAGATGGGCTTCCTCCAGGGTGAGATCGCTGTCCACGCACTCGAAGCAATGCAGGGCGCGTACACGTTCCAGAGCGTGAACAAGGCATTCCACAGCGTGACGAAGTACGACACGGGGATGCTCTGTCAGCCATGGACCTTCGGCGACTATCCGCTGCACATCGCCAACAACACCGACTACACGGTCACTCCGGACAACGGGAAGATGGTCCTCGCCCAGGGCTGCACGGCGATCTCCTCCGTCGATCCGCAGATCGCCGCGTACCACAAGGTCGCGGGCTAGTCCGCGCGAACGCGGCCGGGGATCGCCGCGCCTGAGGCCAGCGAGGGCCTATCGGCCCTCGCTGGCTGACGCGGGTGCCCGGGGCGCCCGGAAGCTGCTCGTGTGCTGCTGGCGGATCGGCTGGGCTTGCGTCAAGAAATCGGCCAGGACCCGATATTCAGGGCCGGTGAAGGTGATGCCGGGCGGCAGGGAGAAGTCCGGCCGCTGACGGGGAGCGGGACGCCAATCCGAGGATGGTTGCGCCACGTATATGCCGGCGCCAATCGGCGCATGGGCGTCGCCGTTGAGGTCTTGACACGCAAGGCCTGCCGCGCCGTCCTGGCAAACCAGCCATTCGGGCACCCCACGCGGCGGGACTCGGCTGTCATCACCGCCGGCCACCGTGCCATACGTCATGGCAAGGCGGAACTCGGGGAAGAAGCTGTCCGGGACCTGGGAGAGGTCGTGGAGAAACCGTGCGGCCTGTGCCTTCGTGAGTTGATCCTTCCGCTGGTCGACCTGGATCGCCTTGACCACGTTGTCGCGCGTGAAGAGTCCAAGCTGTCCGGGGAGCTGAACGGAGTCAATCTGCATGTAACGCTGCCCCCGGCCCCCGGCCGCGCAATCGAACCGGGCCGACGTGGTGTCAGCGCAGGCGATCGTTGTGACGGTAGGGGTGGCCACCCGGCGTCCGGGATCGATCTCGTAGCGAGCCGTGTTCGGATTGGGACTCCACCATCCGAAGGGGTTCGTCGTGGCGATCGCCGCCCCGCCGCCCGCGAGGAGCAGCGCCACACCTACGCCGAGTCCTCCACGACGGGGCAGACGGAAGCGCCGGCGCCGGGGCTGGGCGGGGGCGGGGTGATCGCTGAGGATCCGCTCGAGGGCGGCCTGCGCGATGGGCTTGCGGCCGAGGTCGACCTCAGTGTCGACGGGATTGGCGGCGCGCAGGCGCGAGACGGTCTCGAGCTGGTTGGGTGACATCACGCCTCCGTTAGCTCGGTTTCGGGAATGGTGCGGCTGGCGCCGCTGGCGAGCCTCCGCCCGAGACGCCGGCGGGCGCGGTGCAGCCGCACCGAGAACACGGCTGCCGAGCAGCCGAGCACTCGGGCGGCCTGGGCGACGGTGAGCTCCTCCCAGGCGATGAGAGCCAGCACCTCGCGGTCCGGGGGACGGAGGCGCTCCCATGCCTGCCATAGCTCGGGATCGTCCAAGCTCGAGGTCGCATACGCGGATTCCATCCGCTCGCGGACGAGTGCCGCCTCGGTCAGGCTGTCACGCTTGGCCGCGGTCCAGTGCCGGGCAACGACGTTGCGCGCCACGCCGTACAGCCATGGGAGCGGCTCGCCGGGTACGGCGTCCATCCTGCGCCAGGTCACGAGGAAGGTCTCGGCCGCGATCTCGTCCGCGGCTTGCAGCCCGACCCGACGCGAGGCGTAGGCATGGATCGCCCCGTAGTTCGCCTCGTACAGGCTCCGAAACCGCTGCGCCGGGTCGACCAGGGTCGCGCTCATGCCCCACTAATCATCGATGAGAGGCGGAATCTTTCAACCTGGGCGATAATCGCGCCCGCACCGGAGCAAAGGAGACGCGAGTGAGCGAGACGCGGGTCAAGTTCCTGCTCGAGGAGCGGGATATCCCCACGCACTGGGTCAACCTGATGGCCGACGTCGGCGGCGACGCGCTGCCGCCTCTGCACCCCGGGACCAAGCAGCCCGCAGGCCCTGAGGACCTCACGCCGCTCTTCCCGCTCGGGCTCATCCAGCAGGAGGTTTCACCCGAGCCGGAGATCGAGATCCCCGAGCCGGTGCGCGACGCCTACAAGCTGTGGCGGCCGACGCCGCTGTACCGGGCCCACCGGCTCGAGCGGGAGCTCGATACGCCGGCGCACATCTACTACAAGTACGAGGGCGTCTCCCCAGCCGGCTCGCACAAGCCCAACACGGCCGTGGCCCAGGCCTACGAGAACGCCGCCGCGGGCATCCGCAAGCTGACCACGGAGACGGGCGCGGGCCAGTGGGGCTCCTCGCTCGCCTTCGCCTGCCAGCTGTTCGGGCTCGAGTGCGAGGTGTGGATGGTCGGCTCGAGCTACGACCAGAAGCCGTACCGGCGCTCGATGATGGAGACCTGGGGAGCGACCGTCCACCGCTCGCCCTCGCACCTCACGGCGGCCGGACGGGCGCAGGCCGAGCACACGACGGGCTCGCTCGGGATCGCCATCTCCGAAGCCGTCGAGGTGGCCGCGCAGGCGCCGGACACCAACTACTCGCTCGGCTCGGTCCTCAACCACGTGCTCCTGCACCAGACGGTCATCGGGCAGGAGGCCATGGCCCAGATGGGCATGGCGGGGGAGGAGCCGGACACGATCATCGCCTGCGTGGGCGGTGGCTCGAACTTCGGGGGTCTGACGATCCCGTTCCTGCGCCGGGTCATCCGGGGCGGCGCCCGCACGCGGTTCATCGCCGCCGAGCCCGCCGCCTGCCCGACGCTCACGCGCGGGGTCTACGCCTATGACTTCGGCGACACGGTCGGGCTCACGCCGCTCATGCCCATGTACACGCTCGGCCACGACTTCGTGCCGCCGCCCGTGCACGCCGGCGGGTTGCGCTACCACGGCGACTCGCCGCTCCTGTGCGGCCTGGTCAAGGCGGGACTGGTCGAGGCCCGGGCCTACCGGCAGAACGAGACGTTCGAGGCCGCCGTCCGCTTCGCCCGGACCGAGGGGATCATTGCCGCGCCCGAGCCCGCGCACGCCATCCGCGCGGTCATCGAGGAGGCGACCGCTGCCCGGGAGGCGGGGGAGTCGCGGGTCATCCTCTTCGGTCTCTGCGGCCATGGGAACTTCGACCTGAGCGCATACGACGCCTACCTGGCCGGGCGCCTCGAGGATCCGGAGTTCTCCGAGTCCGACATGCAGGCCGCGCTCGCGCGGCTCCCGGACGCTCCCGCCTTGACGTAGCCCCGAGTCTCCGCAGGCGAACTCGCCAGCGATTCGCCGACCAGCCGATTCGCCGACCAGCAGATTCGCCCGTTAGCCCATTCGCCGGATCCATTCGGCCAGGAAGGGCTCGGCGATCCGGTACTCGCCCCGCCGGAGGCGCTCGACGACCTCGATCCGGATGAGGCTCTCGAGCGCGGCCTGAATACTCGGCGCGGCCGGCAGAGCGTGGCGCAGCTGGTAGTCGCCCGAGAGCGGGCGGGCGGGTTGCTCGGAGGCCAGCGCCTCGAGGACGAGTCGCTGCGTCGCGCTCGAGCGCTCCCACAGGAGGCTCAGGTGAGCGTGCTCGGAGCGCAGGGTCTGCTCGAGCGCTCGGGGCACGAGCTCGACGTCCGCTGCGGCATCCGGCTCGGTAAGCTCCCACAGCGCGTACAGGAGCTCCTGGGTTGCGTACGGATGGCCGCGCGTGAGCCGCAGCGCCTCGGCGCCGGCGTCGGCGCGCAGGCGCTTGCCGCTGTGCTCGAAGCGGCGCTGGGCGAAGCGGGCGAACACGTGGGGATCGATCGGCCCGAGCTCCATCTGCTTGGCCGAGCGCCAGAACGGCTCGTTCTCGTCGTTGAAGATCCGCTCCATCATGTGGCGCCGGCTCCCGAGGAACACGTGCGCGACCTCGGGCTGCTCCTGGAAGACCGAGCGCATGAGGTTGATGAGCTGGGGATCGATGTCGACGATCTCCTGGAACTCGTCGAACACGAGGGCAACCCGCCGGCGCCGGCGGGAGGCGAGCTCAGCCGGCAGGCTCAGGAGCTCCTCGAGCGTGCGGTCGATGTCCTCGCGGGCCACGCGGGCGCTGAAGGCGAACGACGTCGCGCCGGTTCCGGGGTCGATCGTGACCGTCGGGCGGACGCGCAGGCCGGCGAAAACCCGGAGACGGTCGGCGGCGCGGAGGAGGGGGGAGGCGATCTGCTCGTGGATCGTCTCCGAGAGGCGCTCGGCCAGCCGCTCCTTCGTCGGAGTGCGCATGAGGTCGACCTGGGCGACGAGCACCCCCTCGGTGACGAGATGCTGGGCTGCCCGCCAGATGAGCGAGCTCTTGCCGTAGCGGCGGGGGGCGAAGATGACCGTGTTCTGGCCGTTCCGGACATCGGCGGTCAGCTCGGCGAGCTCGGTCCGTCGGTCTGCGAAGGCCTGGTCGAGGGCGAGGTCGCCGAAGCGGAAGGGATTGAGGGGAGGTGCGATAAGCAGATTATAGCGAGCGACATAATGTTTAGAACCATTATGCTAGTTGGCATATAACAGCAGCTCGGGGCCGCGCGGGGCACCCCTGCGCGACTCAGGCTATGGTTGCCGCCTCGATGGGAGCGCCCGAGACAGACGATGGCCGTACCCAGTGCAGCGCGTGCCGTGGTACCGGCCGGGTGATATCCGGGCTCGGGGGCCAGCCGCACGAGGTGCGCTGCCCCTGGTGTGAGGGCAGCGGCGCCTTCCAGGCGGGGCACGACGCCCAAGCGCACCCCGCCGAGGGTGGGGACGCCGCCTAAGGCTCCGGCCCAGCCGCCGGTCACCCCAGCCGGCCCGCGCCCCCGCCGGCCTGCCCGCCCGGCACCCCCGCCGGCACCCCAGCCCCCGCCGGCCTGCCCGCCCGGGACCCCCGCCCCACGGGCCCCCCACACGGGTGGTACATGCGTCGAGGCGCGCTCCGAATGCGCGCGCCCAGGGGGCCGCCCGCCAATACAGGGCAGATGGTCACCCCCGCCTGGCCCGCCGCGCCTGCGCGCGCCCGCTGCCTTGCCGCGGCGCTCAGCCTTGCCCTGAGCGCCGTCGCCCTGCTCTGCGCCGGCGCCGGACCGGCCCACGCGGCCACCGGCCCGGGGATCGCGGCCAGTCCGGTGAGCGCGGCCGCCCTCTCGGCCACCGTGAGCCAGGAGACCGGCCTCTCCGCCGCCCAGGTGACCTCGGCCTCGCTCTGCCCGGCTCCGAGCGCGGGGTACTCCGAGTGCGAGGCCCAAGTCGTCGTCTCGCGCGCGACCGGCCAGCCGGCGCAGCCGTTCGCCACTCCGCGGGCGACCTTCACCCAGGTCTTCCCGACAAGCGGCTCGGGAGCCGCCGCCTCGCGTATCGGGGCGGCCGGCATGACCTCCGCCTCCGCCGCCCCGCCGCAGCCCGGCACGCCGGCCTTCCTCCAGCAGGCCTACGATCTCACCTACCTCTCGCAGACGGCGGGCGCTTCGGACACGGTGGCCATCGTCGACGCCTACGACGACCCCACGGCCGAAGCGGATCTGGCTACGTACCGGAGCAACTGGGGCCTCTCGGCGTGCACCACCGCCAACGGCTGCTTCCGCAAGGTCAATCAGAACGGCCAGGCCTCGCCGCTGCCCGCCGCTGACAGCAACTGGGCCGAGGAGGAGTCGCTCGATCTCGACGCGGTCTCGGCGCTGTGCCCGAACTGCCACATCCTCCTCGTCGAGGCGAACTCGAACTCCAACACCGACCTCTACACGGCGGTGGGCGAGGCCCAGACGCTGGGTGCCAACCAGATCTCCAACAGCTGGGCGGGGTCGAGTTCCTCGGCGAGCGCGGCTCCAACCTACCCGGGGGTTGCCCTTGTCGCCGCCACGGGCGATCACGGCTACGCCGGGCCGGGCTGGGACAACTATCCCGCCGCGTTCCCCACCTTCACCGCGGCCGGCGGCACGAGCCTGACCGCCGGAAGCACGAACCCCCGCGGCTTCAGCGAGACGGCGTGGTCGCTCGACAACTACGGGTGGGGCGGAGGCTCGGGTTGTGACATGAACGAGGCCAAGCCGTCCTTCCAGAGCGACACCGGCTGCACCGGGCGCTCGTACTCGGACGTCTCGGCCGACGCCGACCCGAATACCGGGCTGATCATCTACGACTCGGGGAGCTGGTACCTCATCGGCGGGACGAGCCTGGCCACGCCGCTCATCGCCGGATACGAGGCGGTCACGGGCGTCACCGGCACGACCCCGCGCTGGGCCTACAGCGACAGCTCGCTCCTCAACGACCCGATGAGCGGCTCGACCGGCAGCTGCGCCGCCACCATTTCCTACATCTGCACCGCCGGCCCCGGCTACGACGGACCGACCGGCGCGGGGTCGATCTCGGGCGACGTGACGAACGGCGCGCCGGGGATCGGCGCCACCTCGTCCTCGAACGTCACGGCGACGAGCGCGGCGCTCTCGGGCGGCGTCTACCCCAACGCGAACGACACGACGTACACCTGGCAGTACGGCACGACGACCGCCTACGGCCAGCAGACCGCCGCCTCGGACATCGGCGCGGGCTCGACCCCGGTCTCGACGCCCACCACCCTCACGGGGCTCGCCTCGAGCACCGCCTACCACTACCGGCTCGTGGCCCAGAACAGTGTGGGCACGACGTACGGCTACGACTACACCTTCACGACGACGAGCGCCCCCATGCCCCCGCCGGTCAACGGCACCGCGCCGAGCATTGCCGGGACCGACATGCAGGGTCAGACGCTGACCGCGTCCGCCGGCGCGTGGACGCCGAGCAGCGGCCTCACCTTCGGCTACCAGTGGCGCCGCTCGCCCGACGGGTCGACCTGGTCGAACATCTCGGGCGCCACCGGCCAGACCTACACGCTGGCGGGCGCCGACGTTGGCGACGAGATCGACGTCGTCGTGACCGGGACCGATAGCGGCGGAGCGCAGGTCGTCCCCACCGCGGCGACGGCGGCGATCGTCTCCGGCGCCCCGTACAACACGGTCCTCCCCGCGGTCACCGGCACCGCCGCCCAGGGCAACGTCCTGAACGTGACCTCGACCTGGTCGCCCTCCGGCACGTCCTACGCCTACCAGTGGCAGCGCTCGACGAACGCGGGCGCGACGTGGACGAGCATCACCGGTGCGACGCGGCCGAGCTACACGGTCGCCGTGGCCGACGAGGGCGCGACGCTCCGCGTCACGGTCACGGCCACGAATGCCTATGGCCAGGCCAGCGCAGCCAGTCCCGCCGTGGGCCCAGCGAGCTCGAACCCGCCGGTGAACACCGTCGCCCCCGTCCTCAGCGGGACGACCCAGCGCACCTACACGCTGACGGCCACCCAAGGCACATGGACCGGCCCGGGCCTCGCCGAGGCCTATCAATGGCAGCGTTCGAGCGACGGGTCGACGTGGACGAACATCAGCGGCGCGACGAATGCGACCTACGCGCTCGGCACCGCCGATGAGGGCGACGACGTGCGCGTCGTGGTCAGCGCCGCGAACCTCGACGGGATCGTCGCCGCCCCGAGCACGGCCACGCTCATCATCTCGCCCTACCCGCCCGGCAACGTGGCTGCGCCCACGGTGAGCGGCACCGCCGAGCGCACCTTCACCTTGAGCGCCACCCAGGGAACCTGGACCGGGCCGGACAACACCTACGCCTACCAGTGGCAGAGGGACTTCGGCGAGGGGTTCGTCAACATCGCCTCAGCGACGAATTCGACCTACACGCTGACCCAGTCCGACGAGGGCTCCGCCGTCCGCGTCGTGGTCACGGCGACGAACCCCGACGCCACGATCGTGGAGGCGAGCCAGCCGACCACGACGGTGCTCGATGCCGTGCCGGTCAACCAGTCCGCGCCCACGCTGACCGGCAATGCACTGCGCAGCTCGACCCTGAGCGCGAGCCCGGGGGCCTGGGGCGGCCAGGGCAACGTCTACGCCTATCAGTGGCAGGCCTCGAGCGACGGCAACACGTGGACGAACATCGTGGGGGCGACCACTCCCAACTACGCCATCGGCGTGGGGGATGAGGGCACGGAGCTCCGCGTCCTCGTGACCGCGACAAACCCGGACGGCTCGGCCCTCGCCGCGAGCGCGGCCACGCCGATGATCCAGAGCGCGCCGCCGGTCAACACCATCGCCCCCGCGCTCTCGGGCACGGCGCAGCGCACCTTCGTGCTCAGCTCGACGCCGGGGACGTGGACGGGCATCGGCAACAGCTTCTCCGACCAGTGGCAACGCTCGAGCGACGGGAGCACGTGGACGAACATCTCCAGCGCGACCGGCACGGCCTACACGCTCACCGGGGCCGACGAGGGCGACGCGGTGCGCCTGCTCGTCACGGTGTCCAACCCAGACGGGACGCATGCCGTGGCGAGCGCGCCAAGCGCCACCGTCCAGTCGGCGCCGCCGCTGAACACAACCTCGCCCACGCTCAGCGGCACCGCCCAGCGAAGCTCGACGTTGAGCGCGAACACCGGCAACTGGAGTGGCATCGGCAACGCCTACGCCTACCAGTGGCAGCGCTCGCCCGACGGCACGACGTGGGCGAATATTCCCGGCGCAAACGCCCAGCAGTATCCCCTCGGCGTGCTCGACGAAGGCGACCTGGTGCGTGTGGTCATCACCTGCTCCAATCCGGACGGGAGCCTGAGCGCGGCCAGCGCGCCCAGCCTCGCCGTCTCGGCCGCTCCGCCCGTCAACACCGCATCGCCGACGGTCTCGGGGACGACGCTGCGCGGCTCGACCCTGACCTCGACCCCGGGAACCTGGGGCGGCGTGGGCAATGGCTACACCTATCAGTGGCAGCACTCGAACGACGGCACGACGTGGACGAACATCACCGGCGCGACCGGGCTCACCTACGCGCTGGCCGTCGCCGACGAGGGCGACACCGTGCGGCTGCTCGTCACCGCCACCAACCCCGACGGGACACTGTCGGCGGCGAGCGCACCGACCGGCACCGTGCCCCCGGCCGCGCCCGTCAACTCAGCCCTCCCGACCGTCGCCGGCCCGGCCCAGCGCGGCGTCGTGCTCACCTCGGCACCGGGCACATGGGCCGGCATCGGCAATGCCTACGCCTACCAGTGGCAGCGCTCGCTCGACGGCTCGACGTGGACGAACATCAACGGCGCCACCGCCGGGAACTACCTGGTCGCCGTGGCGGACGAGCAGGACGTCGTGCGCGTCGTTGTCACCGCGTCGAACCCTGACGGCTCCGCCACGGCCGCGAGCGTCCCCACCGCCACCGTCCAGGCGACCGCGCCCGCCGCCACGATCGCGCCGGCGGTCACGGGCGCCGTCCAGCGCACGGGCGTGCTGAGCGCGACCCAGGGCACGTGGAGCGGTATCGGGAATGTCTATAGCTACCAGTGGCAGCACGACGCGGGCGCCGGCTTCACCGACATCACGGGCGCCACGGGCCCGAGCTACACGCTCGGCATCGGCGAGGAGGGCAGCCGGCTACGCATGGTCGTCACGGCCACGAACCCCGACGGCACGGTCCAGGCGGCGAGCGCGCCGACGGCCACGATCGCGGCCGCGCCGCCGGTCAACACCGTGGCTCCCACGATCAACGGGACGGCACAGCGCACGGGCGTCCTGAACTCGACCCAGGGAACCTGGACCGGGATCGGCAATGCCTATGCCCTGCAGTGGCAGCGCTCCTCCGACGCCGGTACGACGTGGATGAACATCAACGGCGCGACGAGCGCGAGCTACACGCTGGCCGTGGCCGACGAGAACAGCATCGTCCGGCTGCTGGTGACCGCGAGCAACCCCGACGGCTCGCTCGCGGCGAGCACCGTGCCGACGGCGACCGTTGCCGGCGCTCCGCCCGTCAGCACGGCCGCGCCGACGATCAGTGGCACGGCGCAGCGCTCATCCGCTCTGAGCTCGACCGCGGGGACGTGGACAGGGCTCGGTAACAGCTACGCCTACCAGTGGCAGCGCTCGAGCGACGGCACGACGTGGGCGAACATCAACGGTGCGACGGCGCAGAGCTACACGCTCGCCGTCGCGGATGAGGGCGACACGGTCCGCCTGGCCATCACCGCGTCCAATCCCGACGGCAGCGTCACCGCGGTGAGCAGCCCGACCGCGACGGTGGCGGCCGCCGCCCCGGCGAACACCGTCGCTCCCGTACTCGCTGGGACGGCGCAGCGCAGCTTCACTCTCACCGTCACGCAGGGCACGTGGAGTGGCCTCGGCAACACCTACGTCTACCAGTGGCAGCGCTCGACCGACGGCGGAAGCACCTGGGCGAACGTGACGGGCGCGAACGGCACGAGCTACATCCTCGGCGTGCCCGACGAGGCGAGCGAGCTGCGCGTTCTCCTCACCGGGTCGAACTCCGATGGCACGGCCACGGCCACAAGCAACGCGACCGCCGTCGTGTCCGCCGCGCCGCCGCTGAACACCACCGCTCCGACGCTCACCGGCACGCCGCAGCGCACCCTCACCCTGACGGGTACGCCCGGCGCGTGGGGCGGCCTCGGCAACAACTACGCCTACCAGTGGCAGAGCTCGTCCGACGGCGGGACGACCTGGACGAACATCTCTGGGGCTACCGGGTCGACCTACGTTCCGGTGATCGGCGACGAGGGGAGCAACCTGCGGCTCGAGGTCACGGCAAGCAACCCGGACGGCGCGGTGACCGCGGCGAGCGCGGGCACGGCCATCGTGCAAAGCGCACCGCCCGTGAACAGCACTCTGCCCACGATCAGCGGGGCCGCGCGCACGGGCGCCACGCTCACCGTCGGCGCCGGGAACTGGAGCCCCGCCGGCGCGACCTTCGCCTACGCCTGGCAGCTCGGCGACCCGACCAACGGCTATCAGACCGTCGCCGGGGCCACGGGGTCCAGCTACACGCTGCCCCCGAGCGACGTGGGCGAGACGGTGCGGGCCCTCGTGACTGCGACCAATCCCGACGGGTCGACGACCGTCACCACCGCCGCCACGGCGACTGTGGCCGCCCCGCCCCAGAGCGTGACCGCGCCGGCCGCCCCCGCGGGCACGCTGATGGACTCCTACACGCTGACCGCCGATCCCGGCACCTGGAGCACGCCGGTCACCCTGGCCTACGCCTGGCTGCGGTGCCCGGCCGGCGCGACGGTGGTGACCGGCGCGTGCGTCCAGATCGGCACCGGCTCGACCTACGTCCTGACCACGAACGACGTCGGGCATCCCATCGGAGTGACCGTGACGGCGTCGTCCGCGGGCGGGTCGACCTCGGCCGAGAGCGCCGCGACCGCCGCCGTGTCCGGCCAGCCGCTCACCAACACCGTGCCGCCGAGCATCTCCGGCAACCCGCAGATCCCCCAGACGCTGAGCGCCAACGCGGGCGGCTGGAGCGTGCCGCTCTCGAGCATCTCCTACAACTGGGATCGCTGTGCCGCCGACGGTGTCTCGAACTGCACGCTGGTCGCGAGCAACGCCCCCCGCTACACGCTCAGCAACGCCGACCTCGGATCGACCATCGTGCTCGTGGCCGCGGCCGCCTCGCCGGGCAGGACCGCGACGGTGCAGAGCGCGCCGCTGACCGTCGAGGCGCAGCCGCTGCCCCAGCCCTCCCAGCAGCCGAGCATCGGCGGCATCGCCGCGCGGGCCCAGACCCTGCGGGCCTATCCCGGAGCCTGGACGAACAGTCCGAGCGCGCTGAGCTACCAGTGGGAGCAGTGCGACAACACGGGCAAGAACTGCCAGGCCATCTCGGCGGCGACCGGACCGAGCTACGTGCCGGTCAAGGGCGACGAGGGCTCGACCCTGACCGTCGCGGTGAGGGCCGTCAACCCCTCGGGCAGCGCCACGGCGACGGCGCCTCCGACGTCGGTCGTCAGCGCCTCACCGCCGGTCAACACCCACGTCCCGGTCGTGCAGGGAAGCGCCCAGCAGGGGGGCTCGGTCACCGCGGCCGCCGACACGTGGCAGGCCACCGGGGACACGACGTACGCGACCCAGTGGGAGCGCTGCGCTGCCGGCGGGACAGGTTGCGTGGCCATCGCCGGGGCGACCGGGCCGACGTACGCGCCGCTTGCGGGCGACGTCGGGCACACGCTTGTGGCCGTGGTCACCGCGACCAATCCCGACCGGGCCGTCCCCGCGTCCTCGCCGCCGAGCGCCGTTGTCCTGCCCGCCGCCCCGCGGTGGAAGGCGCTGCCGATGATCTCCGAGGACTCCGGCCACGTCGGCGACGCGCTGAGGATCACCCCGGGCGAGTGGGGCGGTCCTGCCGTCGCCAATGACACCGTCGAGCTCATGCGCTGCACGAACGTCTGCATCTCCGTGCCGATGGGCACGGGCGGTACGTACACGATCGCCACGGCGGACATCGGGGCGGTCCTGCGCGTGCGCGAGACGGCGACGAACTCCGGAGGCACGACCGTCGTCTGGTCCTCGGCCTACGTCGGGCCGGTGAGCTCGATCACGGCCGGATGGGCGGTTCTGGGCTCGGGCCAGGCGGCCCTGCGCAACGTGCAGGGCGCTGTGCTGGCCTTCGCCCAGGTCTCGGGCTCGCCCGCCCTGGCCGCTGATCCCACGGGCCTCGTCCACACCGTCATGGCGCGAGCGGACCA
The DNA here is from genome assembly GCA_963795525.1 of uncultured Solirubrobacterales bacterium. Taxonomy (GTDB): domain Bacteria; phylum Actinomycetota; class Thermoleophilia; order Solirubrobacterales; family Solirubrobacteraceae; genus Palsa-465. Next base: position 56,674 of record CAWCIA010000002.1, on the reverse strand, counting down.
TCGGCAGGTCAGGCTCCGCCGGGCCAACGGGGTCAGGGGGATCCTCCGGGCCTGGGTGTGTCCGGTCGCGACCTCGCGTGCCGGCGCACCGTCGGCATGCACGCGCCGGGTGACCCTGCGCGGCGCCGCGACGCTCACCCTGCCGGCCGCGATGATCGGCCGGGTGCGGATCGTCGTCGTCCGCAGCGGCCACTAGGGCGCGATTCGGCCGCTCTCGAGGCCCCGGGCCTGGGGTCACGGCCCTAGCACAAACGTCCAGGCACCATCGAGATCCGGGGCCGAACGGTCGATACCGTGGGTGCCAGAGCCACATGGTGCCAAAGGCAAACCGTCCGTGAGGGCGGGACGCAAAGCCACGGACCTCATCACGAGGAAGCCGGGCTGCCACCGGGCTAGCAGTACGGCCATGGATGGCGGGTGACCCTGGGAACTGGCAAAGACCCAATCAATCCCAGGAGGATCAATGCTTCACAAGCTGCGCTCGCGCGCACAGGAGGAGAAGGGCTTCACGCTCATCGAACTCCTCGTGGTGATCCTGATCATCGGCATCCTTGCCGCGATCGCGATCCCGTCGTTCCTCAACCAGAAGGGCAAGGCGAATGACGCCGCTGCCAAGTCGGTCGTGGCCACCGCCGCGACGGCAGCTGAGACGCTGGCCACGCAGGCCAACGGCAGCTACAGCAGCGTCACCACCAGCTCGCTGGCCTCGATCGAGCCTTCGATCAACATCACGTCCAACACCAGCAACGCGTACCTCTCGGCCGCCAGCGGCTCGGGCACGGGTTATTCGCTCACCGCGACCGATCCGGTCACCAGTGACGCGTTCACCTACGCGAACAGCAATGGCACCGTCACCCGGTCCTGCACCGGCACCGGCGGTGGCTGCGTCGGCTCCACCTGGTAAACCAGGCAGCCAAACGGAATTCGCGCGAGGCGGCCTAGGGGCCGCCTCGTTGCTTTTAAGTCAAGAACCGGATCGTCACGCCGATAGTGCGGACAGGTGCATCTCGTGCAGCTCATCCCTCGCAAGCGGTGGCACGCGGTCCTCGGGGCCCTGTGCGTCCTGCTCATCACCGCCGTGAGCGCGGCGCCCGCCGGGGCGAAGCCGAGCGCGAGCGCTCGGGCAGCCTCACCGGTCTTCCTCGACGTGGCGGTGCCGCTCTTCCCCGTGGTCGAGAACAACTCGGTGCCGGCCGGGTTCAAGATCAGCCCGGTGCAGGCGGCGGCCATCGCCAAGCGCACGCCGCAGATGCAGGCGATCCACCGCCGTCAGCATCCTCTCACCTACATCATCATGTGGATGCCGCACAACCACTACGAGGTGGACTTCTGGTTCCACCTCAAGAGTGTGGCCGGCGTCATCGTCGGGCCCACCGGCAAGGTCGGGCCGGTGTACACCGGGGGCGAGGTACTCGGATCCTATGCGCGCGGGGACTACAGCTCCGACTTCGACACTCCGCTCAGCTGGGTGCCGTTCACGCTCATGTTCCTGCTGCCGCTGCTCCTCCTGCGCGGCCGCTCGTGGCTCGACCGCTTGGACATCGCGTCGGTCCTGACCTTCGGCCTCTCCTACTACCTCTTCGACACCCAGCACCTCGACGCCGCGGTGTGGCTTTGCTATCCGCCGCTCGTCTACCTCCTCGTGCGCATGCTCGCGCGCGGACTCGGCTGGAAGCGACGGCGGGCGAGCTCGTCGCCGCCCCGGCGGCGCCGGCGCGGGCCGGTCGACGTCGCCCTGCCCACGTGGGTGCTCATCGGCGGGCTGCTCGCCCTCATCGCCGGGCGCATCGCCGTGACGCTCATCCCCAATCTCGTCATGGACGTGGGCTACGCGTCCCTGATCGGCGCCTACAAGATCCTCCACGGCCAGCCCCTCTACTTCGCCTCGCTCGGCCATCCCGACACGTACGGCCCGATCTCGTATCTCGCCTATGTGCCCTTCGATCTCATCTGGCCGCTGAAGTCCTGGCTCACCTACACGCCCGCCGTGCGCGCGGCCACGATCACCTGGGACCTCCTGACCATCGGCGGGCTCATCATGCTCGGCCGTCAGATCCGTGGTGGTGGTCGCGATGGCTGGCGGCTGGGTCTCCTCATGGCCTGGCTCTGGGCCGCGTGTCCGTTCACCGTGCTCGGGCTGACCAAGAACACGAACGACGGGCTGACGGCGCTGTTCGTCGTGGCCATCGTGCTCGCCTGGTCGGCGCCCGTGCGCCGCGGCGCGCTGCTCGGACTCGCCACCGCGGCGAAGTTCTTCCCCGCCGTCCTGCTGCCCCTCGTCGCGCTCCGCACCCGACCCGGCGAGCAGCCAGCCTGGAAGCGCGTCCTGATCGGCTTCGTCATCGCCGCCGGAGCGTCGGTCGCACTCTTCCTTCCGCCGGGCGGCCTACAGGAGATGTGGAACCACACGATGGGCTATCAGCTCACGCGTCCGGACATCTTCTCGCCATGGGCCCTGCACCCATCGCTCGCGCCGATCAAGGACGCGCTCACCCTGTTCGCGGCCGGGCTCGCTGTGTTCGTCGCCGTCCGGCCCCGGGGCCCGCGTACCACCGCCCAGCTCGCCGCGCTCGCGGCGGCGCTCACGATCGCGGTCCAGCTCCCGGCGCTGCACTGGTTCTACCTCTACATCGTCTGGTTCTTCCCGCTCGTGCTCATCGCCGTGCTCGCGCCCAACGTGGTCGAGGACACGCCGGAGGCGACGCTGGCGGAGATCGTCGCCCCGATCGAGCGGCCCGACTCAGACGAGCTCCCGGAGGCGTCCGGGCCGCTCGTCCCCGTCTCCTGAGTCCGGCATGCCGCTCGTCTTCGCAGCCACTCTGGCCGGCGCGCTCGGTGCGGCCATCGGGTCGTTCCTCAACGTCGTCGCGTACCGGCTCCCCCGTCACGAGTCCCTCGTGCGACCGCCCTCGCGGTGTCCGGGGTGTGGCACGGCGATCAAGGCCTACGACAACGTGCCCGTGTTCGGCTGGCTGCTCCTGCGCGGGCGTTGCCGCGGGTGCCGGACAAAGATCTCGCCGCGCTATCCGATCGTCGAGGCGGTCACCGCTGCCCTGGCCGTCGCCGTCGCCCTGACGCAGAGCTCGGCCCACGCGCTCGCCCTCGACTTCAGCCTCATCGCCGTGCTCGTGCCGGTGGCGCTCATCGACTTCGATCACCGGCTCATCCCCAACCGCATCACGGCGCCCGCGGCCGTGCTGGCGCTTGCCATCGGCCTGACGACGAAGCCCTCCGGGGTCCCCGAGCAGCTCATCGCCGGGCTCGCCGCCGGCGGCTTCCTCCTGTTCTTCGTCCTGGCCTACCCGCGTGGGATGGGCATGGGCGACGTGAAGCTCGCCGCCGTCCTCGGCCTCTTCCTCGGGCGCTCGGTCGCTGTCGCCGTGCTCGGCGGCGTCCTACTTGCCTCCGTCGTGGGCGCTGTCGTCATGGCCCGCCTCGGCGTCGAGCGAGGCCGCAAGACCGCCATCCCCTTCGGTCCCTTCCTCGCCCTCGGTGGCCTCGTGGCCATGTTCGCGGGACCGAGCATCCTTCACTGGTACCTGCACACCGGGATCTGATCCGGTGTCGGTGGGTGCCGTCAGCTACGGAGGGGACGCGCGCGCGTCCGTCGTGGTCCGGGCCCGCCGTCTGGTTGCGGCACGGCTTCCCGGTGTGGCCGCGCTGGCCGTCTTCGCCGTCGCCCTACCGGCGCTGATCGGCTCGCACCACGCGCCCGGCCTCGCCCTCCCGCGCGCGGCCGCCGTGCGCGATATCGAGGCCGATGGCCCGTCGCGCGCGCTCCTCGGTCACGGCCGCGTCACCGCCTTCAACGTCCTCGCGCTCGACGCCCACTACGACCACGTCGACGTCTACGACGGCGCGCGGATCGTCTTCAGCGCCGACGTGAGCGTGAAGGGGACCGTCGTGGCGGCCGCCGACCTGCGCGGCAAGAGCGACGCCTTCGGAAGCGGCATCGCCGCGGAGCCCGCGGTACTCCTCCTCCTCGCCCTGACCTTCGTGCTCATGACGGCGGTCTGGCCGCTCCCGCGCCTGCAGAACCTCGACGTGCTCGTGAGCGCCGGGTTCGTCGCCTCGATCGCGCTCTACAACGATCTGCTCCCGACGCCGTTCGTGACGATGAGTTACGCGTGTCTGGCCTACCTCGCCGCGCGCTGTGCCTGGCGGGCGCTCGCGCGACCGCGGGCGCCCGCGCCGTCGCGTCCGCTCTTCGACTCGCTCACCCGCGGGCTCGGGGTGGCCGCTCAGATCCGCCTGCTCCGCGTCCTCCTCCTCGCGGCCGCGCTCGTCGTGGCCATGGTCGGGCTGAGCTCACTCCACGTGCTCGACGTCGGCTATGCGGTCATGGAGGGGGCCACGGCAATGCTCCACGGCGTCCTGCCCTACGGCCACATCCCGGACATCCTGCACGGCGACACCTACCCGATCGCCTCCTACCTCCTCTACGTCCCCTTCGCCGCCCTCACCCCGGTGCACAACGCCTGGGGCGACGCGGACTGGACGCTCGCCCTGTCGGTAGCTGGCGCGGTGCTTGTGGCCTGGCTACTCGCACGCGCCTACCGCGTCGCCCGGCGGCCGTCCGCTGGCGCCGTCGCCGAGGGCCGCCGCCTCGCCGGGCTGCGAGCGGCGGTGGCGTGGCTGTGCTTCCCCGCCGTGCTTGTGGCCGTGTCGACCGGGACGACGGACATCCTCCTCGGGGCGTCGCTCCTCCTCGCCGTGCTGCTCTGGCGCCGCCCCGGGACGAGCACCGGCGTGCTCGCGCTCGGCGCCTGGTTCAAGCTCGTCCCCGTCGCGCTCATGCCGTTCGCGCTGGCCCGGCTGCGCTGCCGCCGCGACTGGATTCGCGTCCTGGGCTTGGTCGCCGTCATCAGCCTCCCCATGGTGCTCGTGCTCGTGGCGCTCGGCGGGGTGGGGGGCGTGGGGGCCATGCTGCGGGCGATCGGCTTTCAAGGCGAGCGCACCTCGGCCTTCACCCTGTGGGACCACATCGGGTCCGTCCCCGGACAGCAGCTCGTCGAGGCGGCCGTCCTCGCCCTCATCGCGGGCGGGGCGCTGCGGCTGCGGCGGGACGGCGCGCTCGCGCGTGATCGCGTGCGCGTCGGGCTGCTCTTCGCCGTCGTCCTCATCGGGCTCCAGATCGCCGCCGACTACTGGAGCTTCCTCTACCTGGCCTGGTTCGTGCCCCTCGTCTGCCTGGCCCTGTGCGAGCCGCCGACCGTGAGGCGGGCGTGAGCGCTACCGCGTATCCGGTCCGCGCACGCGCCCGGGTGCGCGTGGCCGACGTTCCGCGGCCTCCCTTCCTCGTCGCCCTCGTCGTCTCGCGTCTGCTCGTGCTCGCGGCGGGTAGCGCGGGCGCACGCGCCGTCCCGTGGCGGACCTCGTGGCAGACCTTCGACCCGACCCTGCTCAGCCTCCACCTCGGCGCGGTGGGAAACGTGCTCGCCGGCGCGGCCGTGCGCTGGGACTCCATCCATCTCTTGCAGATCGCCACCCACGGGTACACGACCCCGAGTAGCGCGGCGTTCTATCCGCTCTATCCGCTCCTCACCCACGTCCTCGGGCTGGGATTGCAGTCCACCGCGGTCGCCGGCGTGGTCCTCTCGGTGCTCAGCTTCGCGGTGGCACTTTGGCTCCTCGGTGCGCTGACCGAACTCGAGCTCGGCCGTCCGGCGGCGCGTGCGGCGATCACGCTGCTGGCTTTCGCTCCGCTCTCCTTCTTCTTCAGCGCGGTCTACACCGAGTCGCTCTTCCTCGCCCTTTCACTCGGCGCGTTCTATGCCCTGAGGACCGACCGCTGGTGGCTGGCCGTCCTCCTGAGCGCGCTCGCGGCCCTCACGCGCGTGACCGGGGTGCTCCTCGTCATCGCCCTGTTCATGGTCGCCTACCGGCGCTCACCCCGGCCGTGGAAGCGGATCGCCTCGCTGGCCGCCGTGCCCGGGGCCCTTTTCGTCTACCTGGCCTACGACGCGCTGCGTGGGTGGGGGCCGACGGCGGCATTCAGCGCCCAGGCGGCCTACGGGCGGGAGAGCGCCGGCCCGCTCGGCGCCATCGTCCTCGCCGTCCAAGCGGCGGCGAAGGGCGTCCGCCTGCTCGGAAGCGGCACGGAGTCGGTGTACATGCCGAGCGTGCTCGGCCCGCTGTCGATCGGTGCTGAGAGCATCATGCTCCTGGGCGTCCTCGTCCTGGCCGTGATCCTCCTGCGGCTGGTCTGGAAGCGTCTGCCCGGCCCGTACGCGGCTTTCGCCACCGCATCGTTGCTCGTGTGCCTCTCCAGTCCCGGGACCGGACAGCCGCTGTACGCGTTCGACCGTTTCTGCCTGACGATCTTCCCGCTGTGGATGGCCGCGGCGGCGTGGCTGGCCGAGCGCGAGCGGACGCGCATCGCCGTGTGCTGCCTCAGCGCCGGGCTGCTCGCCTTCTTCACCTTCCAGTTCGGCACTTGGGCGTTCATCGCCTGATCTGCTTTGGACGCACCAGGCTGCGCGTCTCTCGCGTCCAGCCGATTGGACGAGCCCTCAACTTCACCAACCACCCGGCCGATCACTCTGCCTAGCATGGGACGCTCTAACGCCAAGAACGTCGTCGGGCTCGACATCCAGCCTGGTTACGTCGCCGCAGTGCAGACCCGCAACGGCGTGGCCGTTGAGCGTGCCGCAACGGCACCGCTCGCGCCGGGTGTGGTTCGCGACGGCGAGATCGTTGATGTCGAGACGCTCGCCGGCGTCCTCAACAAGATGTTCGCCGAGCACAAGCTTGCCAAGCGCGTGCGACTCGGCGTCGCCAACCAGCGCATCGTGATGCGCACGCTGGACCTGCCGCCGCTGCAGGGCCAGAAGGAGATCGCCTCCGCTGTGCGCTTTCAGGCGCAGGACCACATCCCGATGCCGCTCGAGCAGGCCGTGCTCGAGTACCAGTCGCTCGGGACCGTCGAGACCGCCGATGGCCCGCGCACGCGCGTGGTCGTTGTCGCGGCGCGCCGCGACATGATCGACCGTCAGCTCGAGGCGATCAAGCGCGCCGGCCTGCGCCCCCACGGCATCGACCTCTCGGCCTTCGCGATGATCCGTGCGCTCCACCAGCCGGGCGCGACCGAGGCGACCCTCTATGTCGCCGTGGGCGGACTTACCAACCTGGCGGTCGCCATCGGCCGCACCTGCGTCTTCACCCGCGTCGTCGCCCACGGCACGGAGTCGATGGCCGGCGAGCTCGCCGAGCGTCGCGCGCTCACCCTCGAGCACGCTCACGCCTGGCTGCGCCACGTCGGCATGGTCAAGCCCGTCGAGGAGATCGACGGCGACGCCGACATCGTGGTCGAGGCCCGCGAGGTGCTCGAGGAGGGAACCCGCCGCATCGCCGACGAGGTTCGCAACTCGATCGACTTCCACATGATGCAGGTCGGCTCCACCGGCGTCGAACGGGCGGTCCTCACCGGGCCGGCCGTCGCGATCCCCGGCCTGCCCGAGTCACTCTCCGAGCTCGCGCGGCTTCCGCTCGAGGTCGGAACCGTCGTCGAGGCGCGCCCCGGCGCCCTCGGTGATATCGATGCCGGGCGGCTCGCCGTGGCCGCCGGTCTGACCGTCGACGAGGTCCCGGCATGAAAGCCGTCAACCTGATCCCCTCTGACGCCCAGCGCTCCGGGGGTGCCGCGCTCAAGCTTGCGCCGGCCACCTACGGACTGCTCGGGGTGCTCGCCGCGGCCGTGCTCCTCGTGACCCTGTACGTGCTCTCGAACAATTCGGTGACCACCCGCCAGGCCCAGATCACGAGCCTGCGCGGCCAGGTGGCGCAGGCCCAGAACGAGGCCTCGCAGCTGAACACCTACGCCAACTTCGTCCAGGCCGCCCAGCAGCGCGTCCAGACGGTCATGGGCATCGCGGACACGCGCTTCGACTGGCACAACGCCATGTCCGAACTGGCCCAGGTCGTCCCGTCGGACACCTCGCTGCAGAGCGTCGACGCCACGGTGGTCCCGGGCGCGGGCAACGCCGGGGGCGGCAACGGCCTGCGCACCGACCTCCCGGGCCCGGCCTTCGAGCTCACCGGCTGCACGAGCACCCAGGATGACGTCGCGAGCCTGATCTCTCGTCTGCGAGCGATCCCCGATGTCACGCGCGTCGCGCTGTCGAGCACGACGAAGAGCGCGGCCGCAGCTCCGGGCGCGTCGACGACAGCGGCCAACGCCGTCGGCTGCGCCGGCAACGCGCCAACCTTCCAGATCGTCGTCTTCTTCACGCCCGTCAATGGGGCCGGCGCGGACGGGGCGACGTCGGCCGGCACAGCTACCTCCACCTCGACCTCGAGCGCCGGGGGTGCCTCGTGACCGCCCGTGACCGCATCGTCCTGCTCGTCGTCGTCGCAATCGGCGCCGTCGCCGGCTGCTGGATGCTCGTGATCTCGCCGAAGCGCTCGCAGGCTTCCAAACTGGGCGCGCAGGTGACGACGCTGCAGAGCCAACTGAGCTCCGCCCGCAGCACCGTGGCCAAGGGCCTCTCCGCCCGCGGTCAGTTCGCCGGCGACTACGAGCAGCTGGCCAAGCTTGGCGAGGCGCTGCCGCAGGACGACAACGTCCCCTCGCTCATCCTGCAGCTCCAGAACGCCGCCGTTGCCGCCCATGTTGACTTCCGCTCGCTCCAGCTGACGCCGTCGGCCGCGGGCTCGACGCCGGCCCCGTCGGCGAGCTCGAGCAGCTCGAGCAGCTCGAGCAGCTCGAGCAGCACGAGCAGCACGACTGGCTCAGCCGCGAGCACGGCCAGCACCGCCCCGCTGCCTCCAGGGGCGTCGGTCGGTGCCGCCGGGTTCCCGACCGAGCAGTTCACCTTCAGCTTCACCGGCAACTTCTTCCACCTGTCGGACTTCTTCGGACGCCTGCAGCGCTTCGTCGTGGCGTCGAAGAACCACATCGCCGTCAGCGGCCGCCTGCTCACGCTCAACGCCATCTCGCTCGCCGAGGGGCCGAAGGGCTTCCCGCAGATCACCGCCACGGTGTCGGCGACGACCTACATGGCCCCGGCCAGCACCGGACTCACCGACGGCGCGACGGCGGCCGGGCCGGCCGGTACCACCCCCGCCGCGGGGAGCTCGAGCTCGACCACGGCGGCAGCGCCAGCCACGATCACTCCGGGAATCCGATGAGCCATCTGAACGCCCTTCTCTCCGATCTGCGCGACCGCAAGCTGTGGCCCGTGGCCGTGGCCCTGCTCGTGGCCGTCGTCGCCGTGCCCGTCATGCTCACCAAGAGCGCGTCCCCGGCATCGGCCACCCACGGCACGCCCTCGCTGGCCATCCCGGTCGACATCGCGAAGACCGGACCGTCGGTCACCGTCGACGCCTCGCCGTCGCAGGCGGCGCTGAACGGCGGTACCCGTGACCCCTTCACCCAGCAGGTCAAGGCGTCGAGCACCACGTCATCGACCACCGCGGCGGCGGCGAACAACGCGGCCGCGGCCGTGACCAGCGCGGTGAGCACGGCCACCAGCGGTGCTACCGGATCGACCGGCTCGGGCAGCAGCTCGACCGGCGGCACCTACACCTCGCCGACGACGCCGACCACGCCCACGACGCCGAGCACGCCGTCGGCGCCGAAGTCCGCTGCGCTGGCCAAGGACCAGGTGTACGCGGTCGGTCTCTCACTCAGCGATCCCTCGGGGTCGCTCACGAGCCCGAGCCTCCAGGTGCGCGACAGCGTCTTCCCCAACCCCCAGGCTCCGGTGCTCGTCTACCTAGGCGTTCTCGAGGGCGGCCAGCGGGCGTTGTTCGCCGTCATGCCAGGTACCTCGCTGAGCGGGCAGGGCAGCTGCATCCCGGGCCCCGTCTACTGCCAGATCCTCTCTCTCGGCCAGGGCCAGCAGGAGAGCGTCGCCACCGCCGACACGGCGAGCACGCCCTACCAGTTCCAGGTCGAGAAGATCTTCGGCGCGACTCAGTCGTCGGTTGCCGCGGCCACCAAGGCACGCAATGCCGTCTCGGCTGCCGGCCGCGCCGCCCTGGACAACGCCGCGCTCAGCGCCACCCAGCTCTTCTCGTTTGACCCGTCGATTGGCGCTCTTGTGGACCAGCGCAACCTGACTGTTGGAGGAAACTGATGCGCCGCTTCTCGCACATCGCACGCTGGCCGCGCCTGTTCGTCGTCGTCGCCTTCCTCGGCTCGCTCACGCTGGCCACGGGCTCGGCGCAGGCCGTCGTCGTCAGCAACAGCCAGAACCAGGTCTACGGGGTCGCAATCGTGCCCGGGAGCCCCAGCCAGCTGGCGTCCGCCGGCGTGCCGGTCGTGACCTCCGCCGGGCAGTGCCAGGATCCGGCGCTGGCGAACACCCCGGATCTCGGGACCTCGCTGCCGACGGGGTCTCTGTGCCTCCACAACTTGAGCCCGAGTGCCGGTGACACAGTGCTTCCCAAGAACGAGACGTTCGCGGTCACGTGGGACCCCAACCGCTGGGGTTGGGCCACGACGCGCGGTGACATCGAACAGTTTCTCCGGGACATCGCCGACGGAAGCGCTTCGGGTGGTGGCCTCGCCCAGATGACGTCGCCCTTCTCGCTCACCTCGCAATACACGGACGCCCTCGGCAAGCGCGCGGCCAACGACTCCAAGTACGGCGGCGCTTGCATCGATCTCGGAAATCCGGGCGGGTACACCTGCCGGTACGGGTCGACCAACGGCAGCGGCGTCGGCAACAACTATCCCGTCGGAGACCCGACCCAGAACTGCACCCCGACCGGCGTCAACAGCGTCTGCGTTACCGACGCGGCCGTCGAGCAGGAACTCGGCTATGTCGCCGCGAGCACGCGGCTCCCGTCCTACACGCAGCCCGGATACTCACCGCTCGTCGTGATGATGGTGCCGCGCGGCGTGGAGGTCTGCCTCGACAGTACGGGCAAGCTGTGCTCGGCGGGCAGCGGCTCGACCGCGCAATTCTGCTCCTACCACGGCTATGTGACGATGAACGGCATCAAGGTCGCCTACGTGGTGCAGCCGTTCACCACCTACACGAACTGCGACGAGCCGGGCCTCCCCCCGCTTCCCGCCAACCCAACGACCGTTGAGGTCGAGAACGACGCGGCGACCCGGCTGGAAAGCCCGCTCAGCGCAGGCTTGATCTCCTCGATCGTGAACCCGTGGCTCAACGGCTGGTATGCCCAGGACGGCTCCGAGATCGACGACAATCCGTATCAGAGCTTTGATTCCTGCGTCCCTGAGGGCCCCAAGGTCGACACCGAGACAGTGGGCAGCGGCTCTTACATCCTGCAGGGCGAGTTCAACAATGGCAGCGCGCTCAGCCTGGATCTCAACGCGCTCCCGTGCCCGCAGTGGGCGGTGCTCAACCCCTCGTTCGTCGTCCCGAGCCCGATCAACGCGGGTGACGTCGTCGCCTTCGACGGCTCGGTAACGAACTCCAACGAGGTCGTGCCCAAGCTCTACTACTGGTGGAGCTTCGGCGACGGCGGCAGCGCGGTTGGCCCGAGCGTCGAGCACAGCTACGCACACGGTGGTGTCTACACCGTCAAGCTGACCGTCATCGACCGCGGCGGGAACGTCAACCAGCTCTCCCAGCAGATCACCGTCCTGGGTTCCGGCGGCGGTGGCAGCGGCGGCAGTGGCGGCAGTGGCGGCAGTGGCGGCGGCGGTGGCAGCACCGGGAGCAGCGGGCTCCAGGTCAAGGTCGCCCTGCCCCCGCAGAGCTTCCAGAGGTTCATCAAGGCCGGTCTCGCGGTGAACGTGACCTCCAATTCACGCGCGGACGGCATCGTCAAGCTCGTCATCTCCCGGCGCGCGGCCAAGCGCGCGCACCTGAGGATCGCCGGGGCGGCGCAGTCACTGGTCATCGGCCAGGGCACCGTCGCCGGGCTGATCAAGGCCGGGAAGGTCACGCTGCACATTCATCTCTCCCGTGCCACGCTCGCCAAGCTGCGCAAGCTCGGCTACCTGACCGTGACGGTCAAGCTGACGCTGCATGCCCCCGGTTACCTCACCAAGACGTTCGACGGCGGCGGAGTCCTGAAGCAGTTCTGATCGGATCGCCGCCCCGGCCACGTGCCGGGCGGCGGCTCTGAACCGCAGCTGTTCCCGAGCGGCCCGTAACCTAGGGCGCCCATGGCGCTCCGTCTCATTACCGCCGGCGAGTCGCACGGCCCCGGCCTCACCTGCATCGTCGAAGGGCTTCCGGCCGGGCTCGAGCTCGACCGGGCGGCCATCGACCGGGACTTGGCCCGCCGCCAGCTCGGCCACGGCCGCGGCGGACGGATGAAGATCGAGCGCGACAGGGTGGCCGTGACGGGCGGTGTCCGGCACGGGCGGAGCCTCGGTGGCCCAATCGCCATGCAGGTGGTCAACCGCGACTTCGCCAACTGGGAGGAGCGGATGAATCCGTGGCCGGTCGACGTGGACGTGGCCGAGGTGCACCTGCCCCGGCCCGGCCACGCCGACCTCGTGGGCACGCAGAAGTACGGGCTGGCCGACGTGCGCGACATCCTCGAGCGCGCGAGCGCGCGCGAGACGGCCGCCAGAGTGGCGGGCGGGGCGGTGGCCAAGGGATTCCTGCGCGCCCTCGGCGTGGAGGTGTTCTCGCACGTCGTCCAGATCACGGGCGTGCGCGCGCCCGAGCGCGACGATCTCGCGCCTGAGGACTTCGCCGGGGTCGACGACTCACCCGTGCGGTGCCTCGACGACGAGGCGGGGCGGGCCATGGTGGCGGAGATCAACCGCCTGCGCAAGGCCAACGAGTCGCTCGGCGGCGTCTTCGAGGTCCGCGCCTTCGGGCTCGTGCCAGGCCTCGGCTCGCACGTCTCCTGGGAGCAGCGGCTCGACGGCCGGCTCGGCCAGGCGATCCTCTCCATCCAGGCCATGAAGGCGGTGGCGATCGGCGCCGGGATCGAGGTGGCCGGACTTCCCGGCTCCCAGGCCCACGACGAGATCTTCTACGACGAGGCGCGCGGGTACTACCGCGAGACGAACCGCTCGGGCGGCTTGGAGGGCGGCATGACGACGGGCGAGCCGCTCGTCGTGCGCGGCTGGATGAAGCCCCTGCCCACGCTGACCAAGCCGCTGCGTTCGGTCGACATCGCCACGCACGAGCCGGCCGAGGCGCTACGCGAGCGGACCGATTCGTGCACCGTGCCCGCGGCCGGCGTCGTGGGCGAGGCGATGGTGGCCTTCGTTCTCGCCCAGGCCTACCGGGACAAGTTCGGCGGCGATCACCTCGACGATGTTCGCGCCGCCCTGCGTGCCTACGAGGAGCGCATCGCGTGGCGGCGCCCCTAGGCACTCCGCTCGCCCGCACCCGCAGCATCGCCCTGATTGGGTTCATGGGCTCCGGAAAGTCGAGCGCGGCGTCGTTCCTGGCGGACGAGCTGGGCGGCACGGCGATCGACGTCGACGCGCGTATCGAGGAACGGTTCGGCAAGCCGATCTCCCGGATCTTCGCCGAGGACGGCGAGGCCGCCTTCCGGGCGACGGAGGAGCGGGTCACCCTCGAGGCACTCGAGCCGGCCCGGGGCGTCGTCGCCCTCGGCGGGGGTGCCATCGGGTCCACGGCCGTGCGCGACGCGCTCGGCGACCACCTCGTCGTCTGGCTCGATGTCGGCCCCGAGCTGGCGTGGGAGCGCTGCCAGGTCGGCGGCCGCCCGCTGGCCCAGGATCGCGACGCCTTCTTCGCCCTCTATCGCGAGCGCGAGCCGATCTACGCCGCCCTGGCCGACGTCGTCGTCCCGACCGGGCGCGCCCGCGAGCTGCCCGCCATCCTCCCGGCGCTCGAGGGGGTGCCGCCCGAGGTCAAGCTGCTGTGGGCGGCCAGCCGCTCCGGGGACTACCCCGCCTACATCGGCCCCGGAATCCTGTCCGCCGGCTTCTGGCCCGCCGGAGTCGTCGGCCGGCGCTTCCTCGTCACCGACGGCGCGGTCGGCCGGCTCTACCCCGACGTGCTCGAGCCGCGCTGCGGGCGAGTGGCCATCATGCCCGGCGAGCAATCGAAGACCGTCGCTCACGCCGAGATCGTGTGGACCGAGCTCGCCCGCGCGGGGCTGACCCGCAGCGACGTCGTGGTCGCGCTGGGCGGTGGGGTGGTCGGCGACCTCGCCGGTTTCTGCGCCGCCACCTACCAGCGCGGCGTCCGCTACGTCCAGGTACCGACGACGCTCGTCGCCCAGGTGGACTCTGCGTACGGCGGGAAGACGGGTGTCGATCTCGAGGAGGCCAAGAACTACGTCGGCGCCTACCACCAGCCCAGCGCTGTGCTCGCCGACAGCGACACCCTCGCCACCCTCCCGCCGGCCGAGCTCGCGGCCGGCTATGCCGAGGTCGTCAAGACGGCTCTGATCGCTGGGGGTGAGCTGTGGGAGCGCGTCCGGCTCGGTGCCGACCCGGCCGATCCAGAGGTGGTCGCCGCCTGCGTCCGCTCCAAGCTCCGCGTGGTCGGCCAGGACGAGCGCGACGGCGGCCTGCGCCAGATCCTCAATCTCGGGCACACCGTCGGCCATGCCATCGAGACCGTGACCCAGTACGCCGCCTACCGCCATGGCGAGGCCGTCGGCCTCGGGCTGCTGGCCGCTCTGCGACTCTCCGAGCAGCCAGAGCTGCGCGAGGAGGTCCGCGACCTGCTCGCCGCGCGCGGGCTGCCGGTCGTCCTCGAGCACGCTGACCCCGCCGCCGTCGTCCTGGCCACGGCGCGGGACAAGAAGCGGGTGGGGGAGGGCCCGGTGCCTTTCGTGCTCCTCGACGCCCCGGGGTCGGCCCGGCCCGGCTGCGTCGTCACACAGCGCGCGCTCGTGGCCGCTGTGCGAGAGTTGGCGGCGGCGTGAGCACCGTCCGCAACCGCATCGAGGTCATGCACGGCGTCAACCTCGACCAGCTCGAGCGACGCGACGCCGCGCATTATGGGAGCCTGAGCTTCGGTGAGCTCGAACGACGCATCTCGGACTTCGGCGGGGCGCTCGCTCTCGTGACCCGATTCTTCCAGACCAACCACGAGGGCGACTTCGTCGAGCATCTGCACCGGCTCGTGGGCATGGCCGATGGGATCGTGCTCAATCCCGGGGCTTGGACGCACTACTCCTACGCCATCCGGGACGCCCTCGAGCTCACCCGGCTCCCCGCCGTCGAGGTTCATCTCTCGGACATCGATCACCGCGAGGCGTGGCGCCGACACTCGGTGCTGAGCGACGTCTGCAGCGGGCGGGTCGTCGGTAAGGGGCCCGACGGCTATCGCGACGCCCTCGAGCTACTGGCCAAGGAGCTGACCATATGAGCACGCGCGTCGATCGCCTCGTCGAGCATCTGCCCGAGGCCGGGGTCGAGGTCATGATCGTCTCCGACCTCGTCAACGTCCGCTACCTGACCGGCTATACGGGCAGCAACGGGCTCGCGCTCATCGGGCCGGACACGCGCGAGTTTCTCACCGACTTCCGCTACCTCGAGCAGGCGGCGGAGCAGGTCGATCCGAGCTTCGAGCGGCGGATGGTCTCGCTCGACCTCCTCGACGCCGTGGGCGAGTTTCTGCCCGACGGCGGCGTGCCCGTCGGCTTCGAGGACGAGCACACGTCGGTCAAGCGTCACGCCCGCCTGGCCGAGCGCCTGGGCGACCAGGTCGAGCTCGTCGGGGTCTCCGGCCTGGTGGAGAAGCTCCGGGCGGTCAAGGATGCCGAGGAGGTCCGGCGCATCGGTGAGGCGGCCGAGCTCGCTGACGCTGCCCTGCGCCGCATCATCGGTGAGGGGCTGGCCGGTCGGACCGAGCGCGACGTGGCCATCGCCCTCGAGCAGGACATGCGGCGCCGCGGGGCCACCCGCGCGAGCTTCGACACGATCGTCGCCGCCGGCCCGCACGGGGCCCTGCCGCACGCCACTCCACGCGACGTGGAGATCCGCCGCGGCGATGTCGTCGTCGTGGACTGGGGTGCGGTGCTCGACGGCTACTGCTCGGACTGCACGCGGACGTTTTCGGTCGGCGAGCCGTCGCCCGAAGCGCGCCGGATCTACGATCTCGTGCTCGAGGCCCAGCTCGCGGGACTGCACGCCGTCCGGGCGGAGGTCGACGGCCGGGACGCGGATGAGGCGGCCCGTGCGATCATCGAGGCGGGCGGCCACGGCCAGCACTTCGGCCACGGGCTTGGACACGGCGTCGGCCTTGACATCCACGAGGCGCCGCGGCTCTCGCAGCGCTCGGAGGACCACCTGGTCAGCGGTCACATCGTCACGGTCGAGCCCGGCGTGTATCTGCCGGGAAAGTTCGGCGTGCGGATCGAGGACCTGGTCCTGGTGACCGACGACGGCGCCACGGTGCTCACCTCGCTCTCGAAGGAGCTGACGGTCGTCGAATAGCGCGACAGCCACCTGGAGCCCCGCGCGACTGCGCCACCGCGCCGCGGCCGCCGAGGAGAGCTGGCTCGTGGCCGGTGCGGTCCTCGGATCCCGTCTGCTCGTGTGGGCCGCGGCCCTGTGGGCGATCGTGCTCTTCGGGGTCAACCGGGCGGTCAGCGGGCCGCTCGATCCGGCGTCGCTGACGAGTCCGTTCGGCCCGGCTGCGGCCAACCTGCTCGTCGCGCCGGCCGCGCGCTACGACTCCGTCTGGTACCTCGCCATCGCCCATTGGGGGTACGGCTCGCACCAGGCGATGGCCTTCTTCCCGCTGTACCCGCTGCTCATCCACGCGGGGACGTGGGTGCTCGGCTCGCCGGTTGTGGTCGGGACGCTGGTGTCGTTCAGCGCCATGGGAGCGGCGCTTGTGCTGCTCGACCGCTTGGCCCGGATCGAGCTGGGCGCAGGCGCGGCGCGCACGACGGTGCTGCTCGTGGCCTTCTTTCCGACAGCATTCTTCCTCTCGGCCGTCTATACCGAGTCGCTGTTCCTGGCGCTGTCGGTCGGGACCTTCTACGCGGCCCGGCGGGAGCGCTGGGCGCTCGCGGCCGGGCTGGCGGCGCTCGCCGGCGCGACGCGCTCGAGCGGGGTACTGCTTGCCCTGCCGCTGGTGATCATGTACTTCTACGGGCCGCGGGCCGGCGGGCGGCCGGTCGGTGTCGAGGTGGTCGCGGGCGCTCGCCGCCGCGCGATGGCTCGGCTACGTCCGGCCGGGATGCGCCCGCGCTACCGAGCCGGGTGGAACGTGGCCTGGATCGGGCTCGTGCCGGCGGGCATGGCAGCCTACTTCGCCTATCTGGGGCTGCGCCACGGCACGCCGTTTGCCCCGCTCTCGGCCGAGGACTACTGGCACCGGGCGTTCGCCGGGCCCTTCGGCGGCGCGGTGCGCGCTCTGCGCGGGCTGCCGCACGCCGTGAGCGTCGTGCTCGGCGGGCACCAACGCGTGTTCGCGCTCGGCGCGCCGGTCGGGTGGGAGGCCTACCAGCTCATCGACGTCCCCTACCTGGCCTTCGCCGCCGCCGGCCTGTGGTTCTGCTGGCGGCGGCTGCCGTTCGCCTACTCCGCCTACGCGCTCGTGCTCCTCTGCCAGGCGCTCAGCTACCCGACCCCGGTTGAGCCGATGGAGTCCTTCTCCCGCTACCTGCTCCTCGTCTTCCCCGTGTTCATGGGCTGGGGGGCGTTCCTGGGAGAGCGGCGGGTGGCCCGGGGAGTGACGCTCGGGGCGTTGTCGGCGGGGCTCGTCGTGCTCAGCGGGTTCTGGGGGGTGTGGGCCTGGGTGGCCTGACGGCTGGCCGCGCGGGGCGGGGCGCGCCGTGCACCTGGGCTACGACCCAAATCCTCCGCGAGACGGGTAGCGCGGGGGCTTGACCCTGATATAGCGGTAGGCGGTCCCGATCGCGAGGCTCGCGCTCGATTTGGGAAGACGCCCAGGTGTCTGTCTGGGCGATGGCCGGCGAGTGTGCTCGCGACCCCAAAGCGCGGGCGGCGCGCGTCGAATGGGCTCGGGAGCACGGTATTTGTGCTCGGGAACCCAATCAGGGAGCCGCGAGGGAGCTTCGGGCTCCGGAGCACATTTCCGCGGACCGCGCCGCCGCGCATCCGCGGCCCGCCCACCGACACTCGAGCGCGCCTGCGAAGCCACGTCCTACACTGCCGAAAGCCATGATTTCGACCAATCAGTTCCGCAACGGGTCGCATATCGACGTCGAGGGCACGATCTTCAAGATCGTCGAGTTCCAGCACGTGAAGCCCGGCAAGGGGGGCGCTTTCGTGCGCACCAAGCTGCGCCGGGCCAGCGACGGCGCCGTGATCGACCGCACCTTCCGGGCGGGCGAGAAGTTCCGCCCCGTGCGCACCGAGGTGCGGCGCATGCAGTTCCTCTACCAAGACGGCAACGACGCCCACTTCATGGACTCCGAGAGCTACGAGCAGCTGACCATTCCGGAGGGCACGCTGCGTGAGGCGCTGCGCTGGATGAAGGAGTCCGACGAGGTCGACATCCTCTACATCGACGACGAGCCCGCCGACGTCCAGCTGCCCAGCGCGATCGACCTCGCCGTGGCCCAGACCGAGCCCGGACTACGGGGCGACACCGCTTCGGGAGGCGGCAACAAGCCCGCCGTGCTCGAGACCGGCGCCCGAATCCAGGTTCCCCTCTTCATCGACGTGGGGGACGTCGTCCGCGTCGACACCCGCTCGGGCGAGTACGTCTCACGCGCGTGAGCCGCCCGGTGCCCCACCTCCCACGTGCGTAGAACCGAGCAGCGACGCGCCGCGATCTGGGCGCTGTACCAGAGCGACCTGCTGGCCAAGCCTCTCGAGGAGACCTTCCCGCGCGACACCCACCCGTTCACGCGGATCCTGGCCGAGCTCGTGCGCGAGCGCCAACCGGAGCTCGACGGGCTCATCCGGGAGTACGCGAGCGGCTGGTCGCTCGAGCGCATCGCGCCACTGGAGCGCTCGATTCTCCGGGTGGGTCTGGTCGAGCTGCTTTACGGGGAGGATCTCCCCGGTGATCACGCGATCCCGGCCGAAGGCGCGATCGACGAGGCGGTGGAGACCGCCAAGCGGTTCTGCGGTGCCGACGCGCCGGCTTTCGTCAACGGCATCCTCGGCGCCGTCCTGCGCGAGCGACACGCGCAGCGCTGAGCGCCCAGCGACATCGCGGTCCGTCCGGCGGGCCGCGTAAGACGGACGTATGAATGCGAATGCGAGAGCGGCATTCCGCCAGAATCTCGGCAGATGAAGCTGCTTGTGGTCGATGACGATCGCGCTCTGCGCGAGGTGCTGCGCCGGGCGCTCGGGCTGGCCGGCTACGAGATCGTGCTCGCTGAATCGGGCGGCTCGGCGCTGACGCAGGTGACGGCGGAGTCGCCCGACGCCGTCGTGCTCGATGTCGGCCTGCCGGATATCGACGGCCTCGACGTCTGCCGGCTGCTGCGCAGCGAAGGCAACCGCATCCCCATCCTCATCCTCACCGCCCGCGATGCCGTCTCCGACCGCATCGACGGCCTCGACGCCGGGGCGGACGACTACCTCGTCAAGCCGTTCGACATCGACGAGCTCAAGGCGCGGATGCGCGCGCTGCTGCGCCGCGCGAGCGCGGACGCCGAGCCCGACGTGCTCCGCTTCAACGAGCTGCGTCTCGACCCCGGCCGCCACGGCGTGTGGATCGAAGCGGAGTTCGTCGAGCTGACCCGGACCGAGTATCAGCTGCTCGAGCTGCTCATGCGCAACCCGCGCCGCGTCCTCCCGCACACGCTCATCTACGACCGGGTCTGGGGATATGACTTCGGGCCGACCTCGAACGCTCTCCGCGTCTACGTCGGATACCTGCGTCGCAAGCTCGAGGATGCGGGCGCCAGGCCGCTCATCCACACCGTTCGCGGCGTCGGCTACGCCCTACGGGAGCCCGAGGAATGAGCCTGCGCGCCCGCATGGGCCTGGCCGCCGGCGTGGCCGTGCTCATCGCTGTCGTGGCGGTCGCCGCGTCGTCCTACGCGGGTACGCGGTCGGAGCTCCGCGGTCAGCTCGATCACAGCCTGCGCAACCTTTCCAGGCCAACCCTGATCCGGGCATGCATGGTTCCGGGCCAGCGCCCGCCATCGGCGCCTGACGACGGCGGCGGACCGGACAACGCGGCGGACGGTCTCGACACGTGCAACTCCTGGCAGCCAGGCGACCCGGACGAAGGGTTGAAGATCGACGACCAAATCGGAGTGGCCTTCGGCGGGGCCACGGGCACGCTCACGCTCGTGCGGCGCGACGGCTCGATCTACCAAGCCTCAGGCTCGGTGATCGTGCCGGACTCCCGCGCCAAGGCGCTGGCGGCCAGGGGTCATGGGCAGTACTTCACCGACCGCCAGTTTGGTAGCCACCAGATCCGCGTCTTCGTGGCCGGGCTCGGCCGGCGGGGAGCGCTCGAGGTCGGCCTCCCGCTCGGTGACGTCAACCGCACCCTCCACAACCAGCTCATCCTCCTCATCATCATCGCCGTCGCCGGCATCGCCCTCGCCGCCCTCCTCGGGCTGCTCGTCGCCCGCACGGCACTCGCCCCGATCGCCCGCTTCACCCGCCAGACGGAGGGGATCGCCGAGCAGCCCGACCGCATCGAGCACGAGCGACTTGAGGTCACCGGCAACGACGAGCTGGCACGCCTGGGGCGGAGCTTCAACGCCACCCTCGACGCGCTCGAGCAATCGGTCCAGGCCCAGCGCAACCTCGTCGCCGACGCCTCGCACGAGCTCCGGACGCCGATCGCCTCGATTCGGGCGAACCTCCAGCTCATGCGTGACGAGCGCCTCCTCACCGAGGAGGACCGCGAGGCTCTGCGGGCCGATATCATCGCCGAGCTCGACGAGCTGACCGCGCTCGTGGGCGACGTCGTCGAGCTGGCCCGCGGCCGTGAGTTCGGCTCCGAACCGGGTGAGCTCCGCCTCGACGACATCGTCGCCGACGCCGTGGCGCGGGCCCGACGGCGGGCCCCGAACCTCGTGTTCGACAGCTCGCTCGAGCCCACGCTCGTACACGGTGAGGGCGAGCGCATCGACCGCGCGGTCTCCAACCTCCTCGATAACGCGAGCAAGTGGAGCCCGGAGGGGGAGACGGTCGAGATTCGCCTGCGGCGTGGCGTGATCACCGTCCGTGACCACGGCCCCGGGTTCAGCGAAGCGGACCTGCCTTTCGTCTTCGACCGCTTCCACCGGGCCAAGCAGGCCCGTTCGAAGCCGGGCTCGGGTCTCGGCCTGGCCATCGTGCGTCAGGCCGCCGAGGCGCACGGGGGGTCCGTCGAGGCGGGCAACGCCCCCGGCGGTGGCGCGATCTTGCGCGTCAGCTTTGGCAACCCGCTCTCCCTCCAGGAGCACGAGCCCCACACCGCGTCACCCGCGTAGTCCCGGGAAGCTTGCAGCCCTTTCGGGCGTCTCTAAGCTTTGCCGAGCAGGAAGTGAGTGATGGAACCCATGGAGGACCCAGAGCGAGGACAGGCCCAGGTGATGGCCCTGCTGGCGCGGGCGCGCGAGCATGACCGGGCGCCGGACGCGCTGCGGGCGCGGATCGGGCGCGATCGTGCGGCGGCGCGCGCCTCGCGCAACCGGCGTAGCGCCTACGGCGCGGCCGTCGCGGCTACGCTGGCGGCGGTCGCGGTGGTACTCGCGCTCGTCTTGCCCTCCGGCGCGCCGGGCGTGCCGTCGGTCGTCCAGGCGGCGGTGCTCTCGTCCCGGGGCGCGGTCCAGCCGGCGCCCGCCGCGCTCGGGGCTGGGCGGCTCGACGCGAGCATCGGCGGCGTCAGTTTCCCGAACTGGCAGCCACGCTTTGGCTGGCGGGCCACCGGTGCTCGCCGCGACACCATCGATGGACGCACCGCCCTCACCGTCTATTACGCGCGCGGGGCCGATCGGGTCGCCTACACCGTGCTCGACGCCACATCCCCCAGGCCCCAGGCCCCGGCCCTCTGGGTCGGCTCGCTCGAGCTGCGCACGATGCGCGTCGGCGGCGCCACGGTCGTGAGCTGGCACGAGGGGAAGGCCACGTGCCTGCTCGTGAGCTCGCAGGCTCCCGCGGGCGAGCTGGCCTCGCTGGCGGCCTGGAGCGAATAGCTCTCACCCTGTACGTTCGCCGCCGCCCGAGGATGCGGACTGCTCATTGGTCAGCGTCTCGGCCAGGCGCCGGCGGGCGCGGTGCAGCCGGGTGGTCAGCGTGGCCTCGCGAATGCGGAGTGCCCGGGCGGCCTCGCGGTAGCTGAGGCCGGCGAGGTCGATGGCCACCAGCGCATCACGGAAGTTCTCGGGCAGCTCGGCGATCGCCGCGTAGAGCGCGGCCGACTCAATGCGCGCGTCGACGTCGGGGGCTACGGAGCCGGCCATGCGCTCGAGATCATCGCCCGCCGGCAGCTCCTGGACGCGCCGGGCCGCGGATCGCCGGGAGCTGTAGAACGTGTTGCGCAGAGCCCGCAGCAGATATCCCAGGTCGTCGTCGGAGTGGAGCAGGCGCGGCCGGCGAAGCACGTGGGTGAACGTCTCCTGGACGAGGTCCTCGGCCTCCTCGCGTGAGCCGCAGAGTGCCCAGGCCGCGCGGTAGAGACGGTCGATGTGGTCGCCGAGACGGTCGGGATCGAGCTGGCGCTGCCCTCTCATGCCCTCGCGGGCAGCATACGGCCCGCCTCGTGTCGAGGGGTCGGTGGCAGGGAAGGAAGCCGGTGGGCTCGAACTCCTCCTGACGGCGGGCATCCAGGCCACGCTTACCGTCAGCTGACGCCTCGCAGGAGCGGGGCCAGCGAGCGGGTGCACGAACAGGCGGCGCCGCGCAGGCGCGGGAGCCCGAGCAGGTCCTCGATCGTCTGCAGGATCGAGTAGTCGTCCGTCGGGGTGCCCAGCCGGACGCCCGAGCGCGCGCCCGGGCCGGCCACGATCGTCGCGATGTGGCCGCCCCGGGCGAGCGCGCAGCAGCCCTCGTTGCTCGTACCCTCATCCCAGGTCAGGAAGAGCAGGCCGCCAGGCCCGAGCCGGGCGAGGAGAGAGGGGACGAGCCCACCGAGGAAGCGGTCGCCGGTCGCCGTGTCGCAGTCGTGCATGTCGTGGCAGAGATTCGGCGTGATCCAGATGAAGCGAGGCAAGGAGTCGGCGTGCTCGTCGCCGCTGAGCTCGGTCAGGGGCACGACGTGCGAGCACCAGCGCGTCCTTCCGGCGACGCGCGTGTAGTACATGAACGGGTTGTGCTTCTTGGCGTAGTCCCCGGCCCCTGAGCCGTGAAAGCAGGCGTGTGGGATGTCCTCCATGTAGGCCCGCCACGAGATGCGTGCGGCCTCGAGCTGGTCGACCAGGCTCGTCGCCGTGACCGAGCAGCCCGTGCAGTCGCTCGTGATGTGGAACGTCGACCCACCCGTCAGGGCGAGGTAGTTGGGCAGCGAGGGATGCGTCGTCGCGTACATCTGGCCGGCAACCGCCGAACGCGCGGCAAGCCGGCGCAGGAACGGGGGACCCGAGGCACCGAGCACGTCGGCGTACTCCTCGTTCTCCATCACGATCACCGCGATGTGCGCCGGCTCGCCCGTGGCCATGCGCACGACCGGGCTCGCGCGATGGGTAGCGGGCAGCACGCGCGCATGGCCACAGGCGGCCGCCGGCAGGCCGCCGGCGACGACCGCCAGCAGGCACAGAACGCGACGCTGGATCGCGCCAAGGCGAGAGGAGTTGTGCAAGTCGTACATGATCCTGGCCTGTCTTCACACGTGTCGGCAGCGCGGCAGCCCCCCAGCCTGCGCTAGGTTCAGAGCCCTTACACCAAGGAAGGGAAAGGTTGAATGAGTTCTCCCCGGGCGTTTTCCGCTGTTCTCGCCGCATTAGGCGTGCTCGTTTCACTTCTGGCCGTGACCGCGAGCGCGATGGCCGCCGTGCCGAGCGTCCGGGTCGCCGGGACGTCCGCGCCCGCGGCCGCATCGGCGCCGCGCGTGGGCGCCGTCAGCTCGTCGTCTCGCATCGACTTCGAGGTCGAGCTGGCGCTGCCTCACCAGGTCGCCGCGGAAGCCTTCGCGCACGCCGCGTCGACGCCCGGGAACGCCCAATACGGTCGTTATCTCAGCGCCGCCGCGTGGGAGCAGCGCTTTTCGCCCAGCGCCGGTGAGGTCTCGGAGGTCGAGCGCTACCTCGAGCAGTCCGGTCTGACGGTCACCGGCGTGAGCGCCGATCGGATGGTCATCCGGGTCTCAGGGTCAGCCGGAACAATCGAGCGGACCTTTGGCACGACGCTGTCCTACCGGCGGGTGGATGACAAGCGCCTGCGCTTCACGGACCGGAACATCGCGGTGCCGGCCGCCCTCGCCCAGGTGGTTGCCGGCGTGGCCGGCCTCGACCAGGTGATCGCGCGACCCGATTCGACCACGGACAACCCAGCGAGCTCGAGCGCCACCACCGCCGTGACGCCCCAGCCGCCGGGCTTCCGTGTCGCCCATCCCTGCGCCAGCTACTACTCCCAGCTGCTCGACACGACGCTGCCGCCGTTCGGCGGCGGCTACCCGTCGCCCGCGCCCTGGGCCGTCTGTGGCTACACGCCGCCGCAGCTGCGCAGCGCCTACGGCCTCACGAGCGGTGCGGACGGCAGCCGGGTCACGGTGGCCATCGTCGATGCCTATGCGTCGCCGACGCTCTTCTCGGACGCCCACCACTACGCGCAGCTCAACGATCCCTCACATCCGCTGAGCAGCGGGCAGTTCGGCGAGCTGCTGCCGAGCTCATTCAACGACCAGGACCCCTGCGGGGCGAGCGGCTGGTACGGCGAGGAGACGCTCGACGTCGAGGCGGTCCATACCACGGCGCCGGGGGCAAACATCCTCTATGCCGGTGGGCACAATTGCGGGGAGGCCGACCTCAACGAGGCGGTCCGGTCGGTCGTCGACGGCCATCTCGCCTCGGTCATCACCAACTCCTACGGCGATGACGGCGGCGACATCCTCGACTCGCCGAGCATGCGCGCCGACGTCGACAACGTCCTCATGATGGCCGCCGGAACCGGCATCAGCGTCCTCTTCTCCAGCGGCGACGACGGGGACGAGTACACGACGATCGGGCAGGTTGCCGCCGACTACCCGACGAGCAGCCCGTGGGCCACGGGCGTCGGCGGGACGACGCTGCAGCTCGGTGCCGGCGGGCAGCGCTCCGGCGAGTTCGGGTGGTCGACCGCGCGGGCCTTCCTCTGCAACCAGACCTACGAGGCCGGTGGCGGCTGCACGGCCTCTCAGCTTGGGCAGTGGCTGCCGATCCAGCAGAGCCTCGACGGTGCCTCGGGTGGCGGCACGAGCCAGGTCTACCCCCAGCCGTCGTACCAGGCCGGCGTCGTCCCGACCTCGCTGTCGGAGGCGGGCGGAGGCCCGGCGCCGATGCGGGTCTCGCCGGACATCTCGATGGACGCAGACCCGGCCACGGGATTCCTCGAGGGTGAGACCCAGACGTTCCCCAACGGCGTCTACTACGACCAGTATCGGATCGGTGGGACGAGCTTGTCCTCGCCGCTCTTCGCCGGCGTCATCGCACGGGCGGACGAGACCGCGGGCCACGCGCTCGGCTTCCTCAACCCAGCGCTGTACGGGCTCTACCGCGTGCCGGGCGCGTTCTACGATGTGCTCCCGGCCGGCAAGCAGGACATGTCCCGCGCGGACTTCGCCAACTCGATCACCGAGTTCGACGGCAAGCTCTACACGACCCGGATCATCGACTACGAGGGACGCGAGGAGTTCTGCGAGACGACGGGTAAGTGCCGCACGCGCGAGGTGGCTCTGCACACGGCTCCGGGCTACGACAACATGACGGGTCTCGGCTCGATCGGGACTGCGTTCCTGAGTGCGCTGACCGGGCCGTGAGCTCGGGGGCCGAGTCCGGCTTCGACGTCGTCGTCATCGGCGCGGGTCCGGCCGGCGAGGTGATCGCCGGCCGGCTCGCCGAGAATGGGAAGCGGGTGGCGCTCGTCGAGCGCCACCTGATCGGAGGTGAGTGCTCGTTCTACGCGTGCATGCCCTCGAAGGCTCTGCTGCGTCCGGCGGAGGTGCTGGCCGAGGTGCGGCGGGTGCCGGGGGCGGCCGAGGCCGTCACGGGCCCGCTCGACGTGACGGCGGTGCTCTCCCGGCGCGACGAGGTCATCCACGCCCTCGACGACTCGAGCCAGCTCCCCTGGGTCGAGGACCGCGGGATCGCACTCTTTCGCGGAGAGGCGGTGCTTGACGGCGAGCGCCGCATTCGCGTCGGCGAGGACGTGCTGAGCGCCGGCGACGCCGTGGTTATCGCGGTCGGAAGCGGGGCGCTCTTCCCGCCGATCCCCGGCCTGTCCGACGCCCACGCCTGGTCCAATCGCGAGATCACCAACGCCCACGAGGTGCCGCGCCGTCTCGTCGTGCTCGGCGGCGGTGTGGTCGGGGTCGAGATGGCGCAGGCGTGGCGGTCCCTGGGCTCGAAAGTCACGGTCGTCGAGGCGCTCGAGCGCTTGATCGCGCGCGAGGAGGACACGGCGTCGGAGCAGTTGCGCGAGGCGCTCGAGGCCGATGGTGTCACGGTCCACCTCGGCTCCAAGGCAACGCGGGTCGAGCGCAGCGAAGAGGCGATCACGGTTCATCTCGAGAGCGGCGTCCAGGCAAGCGGCGAGCGCCTGCTCGTCGCCATCGGGCGCAAGCCTCTGACCGAGGGTCTCGGGCTCGAGAGCGTCGGGCTGGCCGGCGAGGGCTACCTCAAGGTCGACGATCACCTCCGCGTGCCCGGTCATCCGTGGCTCTACGCGGTCGGCGATGTCAACGGCCGCTCGCTCCTCACCCATGCGGGCAAGTACCAGGCTCGGATCGCCGCCGACAACATCCTCGGCCGGCACGCAACCGCGCGCGCCGACGGGATTCGCTCGCCCCGTGTGATCTTCACGCGGCCACAGATCGCCGCCGTCGGCCTCACCTCGAGTGCCGCCCGGGAGGCTGGCATGCGGGTCGCGACATTCGACGTCGAGACGGGCGCCAACGCAGGCGCGAGCTTCTACGGACGGGGCGCGCCCGGCACCAGCCGGTTCGTCGTCGACGTCGAGCGGGAGATCCTTGTCGGGGTGACGCTCGTCGGCGCTGAAGTGGCCGATTTTCTCCAGGCGGCCACGATTGCCGTATCAGCCGAGATACCGCTGTACCGGCTCGCCCATGCCATCGCGCCGTTCCCGACGCGGAGCGAGCTGTGGCTGAACTTCCTCGAAGCCTACGAGCGCGAGTACGCGGTCAGTCTCCACCGGGCCGGCGGCTGAGTCGGCCCCCCGGTGCGCGACCTGCACACCTGGCTGATCGAGGCCTTGATGGTGGCAGCCTTCTCGGTGAAGGGCCCTCCGTCGAGCTCGGTGAAGAGGACCAAACGACGGCGCGCCCACGGCTCAGGCGGGCGGGTCGGGCCACAGGTACGGCGCGGCTCCGGAGATCTCCACGATGCGCTGCACCGGCCGAGCGAGCGTTGGCCGGATCTCGAGCGACCATCCGTCACGCCGCGCGTCGAGTACGGCGCCGATGACCGTTCCCAGCCCGGCGCTGTCCATGAAGCTCAGGCTGGAGAGATCGAGGTGGACGACCCGCTGCTCGGCTCGGAGCTCGTCCAGTCGCGCGACCAGCCTGGGGACCACGGCGAGATCGAGCTCGCCGAGAAGCCGCAGGTGCACGGCGCCCGTTTCATCGGTGCTCTGCTCGATCTGAAACGCCGGTCCCGGTTGCATCGTGTCCAGTGCGATGAGACGTCACGTGTCGGCGCGCGGACAGTATCACCGGCACCAAGCAGTCGGGGGAGGCCATCGACGTTCAGTCGATGGCCCGTGCGATCGCCGCTCCACACTGGGACGTCGTCGCGGGACCGCCGAGATCGGGGGTGCGCATTCCCGGATCGGCGAGTACGGCTTCGATGGCCCGCAGGATCGCCGCCGCGGCCTTCGCCTGCCCGAGATGGTCGAGCATCATCGAGGCGGCCCAGATCTGGCCGACCGGGTTCGCGATGCCCCGTCCGGCGATGTCGGGCGCCGAGCCGTGAACCGGTTCGAAGAGGGAGGGGAACGAGCGCTCCGGGTTGATGTTCGCCGAGGGCGCGATCCCGATCGTGCCGGTCAGCGCCGGCCCGAGGTCGGACAGGATGTCCCCGAACAGATTCGAGGCGACGATCACGTCGAAGAACTCGGGGCGCAGCACGAACTGGGCGGCCAGGTTGTCGATGTGGAACTGGTCCCAGCTCACGTCCGGGAAGTCCACGGCGATCGCGCGGACGCGCTCGTCCCAGTACGGCATCGTGATCGAGATGCCGTTGGACTTCGTCGCCGAGGTGAGATGGCGGGCCTGGCGTCCGGCCGCGAGCTCGAAGGCGTAACGGACGACGCGATCGACCCCGGTACGCGTCATCACCGTCTCCTGGACGACGAACTCGCGCTCGGTGTCGTGGAACATCCGGCCGCCGACCTGCGAGTACTCGCCTTCGGTGTTCTCGCGTACGACGAGGAAGTCGATGTCCGAGACGCCGGCCAGGCGGGCCTCGACACCGGGGACGAGGCGCACCGGGCGGAGGTTGACGTACTGATCGAAAATCCGGCGGAACTGGACGATGGACCCCCACAGCGAGATGTGGTCGGGCACCGTGGCGGGCCAGCCGACGGCGCCGAAGAAGATGGCGTCGTGCCCGCCGATCTGGCTCTTCCAGTCGTCCGGCAGCATCGCGCCGTGCTCGAGGTAGTAGTCGGAGCTGGCGAAGGCGAACTCGTCGAAGACGAGTTCGAAGCCGTGCGTCGAGGCGGCCGCCTCGAGCGCGTGCCGCCCTTCGGGCAGGACCTCGCGCCCGATGCCGTCACCGGGAATCAGCGCGATGCGATACGTGGCGGTCGGGCTCAGGATCGCTGTCCAGGCTATCCCGACTTGCGCGTGGCGGCTCCGCGCGGCAACCTGTGGAGTCACGAGCGGAACGTCGTTGGAGGCGTGAGATGTACTGGACGGTGACGCGGGAAGGCGGGAGCGGCTGGAACCGCTCGCGCTCCCTGCGCGAACAGGATCAATGGGACGAGCACGCCGCCTACATGGATGCGCTCGAGGACGAGGGCTTCGTGCGCATCGCCGGCCCGATCGGCGACGGCGCCGACCGGCACCGTGTCTCGATCGTCGTCGAGGCGCAGGACGAGGGCACGGTGAACGAGCGCCTGGCCGAGGATCCCTGGACCGCGACCGATGTGCTGAGGACGGTGGCCGTCGAGCCGTGGAACGTCCTCATCGGCGCCCACCGCCTGGGGTGAGGCGATGAGCTCGCAGAGCCGTGAACCGATGTCCGTCCGGCGCCGCATCGTCCTCGCCGTTCTCTTTGCCGTCGCCCTGGTCATCGTCGGGGTGGCCGAGCGGGACATCCACTCGCGCCCCGCGGCCGAGATCCGCGGCAACAGATCACTGTGGCGTCTGCTCTGCCTCAACGCCCTCGGCGCGCTCGGCTACCTGCGCTGGGGACGGCTCACGCCCTCCGGCTGAGCCGCGCAATCGGCGTCGCACCAGGGCGCGGTCGTGGCCGCTAGGCGCGCGGTCTCGGCCGGCCCGGTGATCCGGGCGGGTGACGGGTCCGCGGCGGCTTGGGCGCCCACGCGTCGGCGGTCAACGCGCGAGCGGCCGCCGACAAGAACCGTGTTGCCCCCGCGGCCACCCAGGCCCCAGACGTCGGGGTAGGCCTGCGCCAGTCCGGCCGCAACGCGCCTCAGCTCGCCCGCGGCGCCGCTGTCGAGGACGTTGACGAGCGCGAGGGACGCGATGCGTGCGACGTCTGAGAGCGCCTGCGCGGTGATCAGGCGCCGGGGCACGGCAGCGCCGACGAAGGCGTCGATGGCGACCGCGTCCCAGCTCGCGCCAGGCTGGGTACAGATGAAGTCGCGCCCATCGGCCTGGCGTACGTGGAGGCCGGGCGCACGACGAAGGCCAAGGTGCGCGCGGGCCAGCTCGAGCACGTCGGGATCGATCTCGCACACCTCCTGACGACCGCCGGGATCCGCCGCGGCCAACGCCCGGGCCAGGGCACAGGCGCCACCGCCGACGTGGACGACCCTCCGGGCCCGCGCCACGCGCAAGACGATGCGCATCCAGCGCATGTAGTCGAACTCGAGATGGGAGACGTCGGCGAGATCGACGTAGGACGAGTCCATCGCGCCATCGCGCAGCAGGCGCCCGGAGGGACGGCGGGGGTCGCGCTCGACGACCAGCTCGCCACGACGGGCGATCAGCTCGGGATGGCCGCGGGAGCGTCGCATCGCCGCACAGGCTGACACGCCATCGCCATCCGCTCGTTGTAGGCTGCGCTGCGCACCGCGGACATGGCTTTCGACCTCGTCATCGACATCGAGAACGTGCCGGGCGCGCTCGCCGACGTAGCGGGCGCGATCAGCGATGCCGGCATCAACCTCGCCGCTGCGACGTGCGTCGGGACCGGTGAACGGGCTGAGCTCCACATTCTCGTTCCCCACCTCGAGGCGGCGCATCATCTCCTGGCCATCTCGCATCTCGCCGCCTCGCGCGAGCGCGAGGTCGTCGTCGTCGATGTCGAGGACCGTCCCGGCGTGCTGGCCGACCTGACCCGCCGTATCGCGCGCGCGGGTGTCGACCTCGACCTCGTCTACGTGGCGACCCGCAACCGGGTGGTGTTCGGGGCACCGGACCTCGCAGCCCTTCGAGCCGCGCTCGCGCCCATCGCGGGATAGGTCTCGGCCGGGTCAGCGGAGGCGGGCGGCGAGCGCGAGGATCGCGTCGCGCACCCCCGGCCCCTCGGCGCCGGAGAGGAGGTCGGTCCCGTGATCGGCCCCCGTGACGACGATCGCGTGCTTGTCTCGGCTCCCGAGCGCCCGCAGGAGCGCGGGGGTGAACCCCGCCACGAACGGGTCATCGCGCGCACTCACGAGGAGCACGGGAGCGCTCACCCGCCGCGCCGGGCCGAGGAGGTCGGTCTGGTCGGTGCTGACACGCTGCTCGGCCGAGAGACTGACCACGGCAGCGAGACCGGCGGGGTGGGTTGCCGCCGCCTCGATCGAGCCTCGCGCCCCGACCGAAGCGCCCATGAGGACGACGGCGCGGGCGCCGGCCGCGCGGGCCGCACGAACACCGGCGACGGCGTCGGCCGCGAGCGCGGCCGGGTCGGCGTAGTCGTAGAGCAGCGCGGCGTAGGCGCGCTCGCGTAGAGCGGCGACGAAGGGCAACCAACTGCAGAGGTTCTCGTCGCTCTCGTCGCTGAGCACGAAGGTCACCGGCCCGCGGCCGATGAGGACGGCGGGCAGCGACGGCGCCCCCGCGGGGTGCAGCACGACGGCGCGGGTTCTCCCGCCGAGCGTCACGCACCCGTCGACGCGCGCGGCGGCGGTCTGTGCCTGTCGCGCCGGCGCGCGCGCCGTGGCGGGATGCCGCGCGGCGCTTCCGCATCCGCCGACGCCGGCCGCGAGCACGAGCGCGACCGCGATCGCGCGAACCTTCGGTCTTGCCTGACTCGACATAGTCCGGAGCGGACTATAAACGTTCGAGCGTCCCGGCGAAAGTAGGATGTGATGCCTGGAGCGCCTGACCACGACAGAGCACGCGCTGCTCGGGATGCTCGCGCGTTACGGCGAGCACTCCGGCTACGAGCTGCTCAAGCTGGCTGAGTCCGGTATCGGCTTTCTCTGGTCGCCGGCGCGCAGCCACGTCTACGACGTGCTGCCCCGCCTGGAGGCGAGCGGCCACGCCCGGCGCCGGGTCGTCGCGCAGACCGGCAAGCCCGACAAGCATGTATGGCGCATCACGCCGCGGGGCCGAGCGGCGGTACGCGCGTGGGTCAATAGGATCGATCCCGAGCCGCTCAGCGAGCGGGGCGTGCTCCTGCTCAAGCTGTTCTTCGGCGATCAGGGCGATCCCGACTGCCTCGTCGCTCACCTCGAGCGCTTCCGGGACCAGGCGCTGGCCAAGCTCGCCAGGCTGCGAGCGATCGCCGACGAGAACCCCCCGACCGAGGCGGATGAGCTGCCGCTGATGACTCTCCGGCAGGGTCTGATCGGCACCGAGGCCCAGCTCCGCTGGGCTGAGGCGGTGCTGCCGGAACTGCGGGCGCGGGCGGCCCGACACGACTCAGTCCTCACCGTGGGCGCGTCGTCTCAGGCGCCGGCTCGCCGCTAGGCCGTCGGGGTGGGAACAGCCCGGCCGCGGAGGCGGGCCGAGACACTCCACCCGGCCACAGCCGCCCACACCCCCTCGAGCAGGACGAATCCCCACTGATGGCTGAGCGCGGCCGCGGCGGCCAGACCAGCCCCGCCCACGCAGTTGAAGAGGAGGTAGCGGTAGGACCGAACAGGCCATACGCCGGCGAGCGACAGCGCATAGGCGACCAGCACCACGACCGCGGCGCTCCACTGCAGGACCTCGGACATCACGACCTCCAGCCTGGTTGCGGCGCCCCCGCCGAGCTTACCTCCACCCACGCCCGAGGGCCGGAAAGGTCATCGGTGAACTGAGCTC
Organism: uncultured Solirubrobacterales bacterium; assembly: GCA_963795525.1. GTDB lineage: Bacteria > Actinomycetota > Thermoleophilia > Solirubrobacterales > Solirubrobacteraceae > Palsa-465. Next base: position 24,353 of record CAWCIA010000002.1, on the reverse strand, counting down.
AGATGTTGCGTCCGGCGCCCTGCCAGTAGCGCTCGCGGATCCGGCGCTTGAAGATCTTTCCGGACTCCTCGCGCGGGAGTTCGTGGTCGAAGACGACGAGGCGGGGGACCTTGAAGCCGGCGAGGCGCGCGCGAACGTGGTCGCGGATATCCGACTCGCTGACCTCGCTCGGGTCGGCATCGACATGCGCGGCCAGCGCCTCGCCGTAGGCGTCGTCGGGAATGCCGACCACGGCGACGTCTCGCACGCCGCTGAGCTCGAGCAGGCAGGCCTCGACCTCGGCCGGGTAGATGTTCACGCCGGCGGAGATGACCATGTCGCGCGCCCGGTCGCTCAGGTAGAGAAATCCGTCTTCGTCGAGCCGGCCGACGTCGCCGATCGAGAGGTAGCCGTCGCGCTCGATCTCGCGCCGCTTGTCCTCCTGGCCCAGATAGGTGAAGCCGGGCCAGTAGTCGGGCGGTCGAACGTAGACCTCACCCGTCGCGCCAACGGGGAGGAGCGCGCCGGCGGAGTCGAAGATATGGATGTCAGAGCCGCGGAAGGGATGGCCGACAGTGCCCTCGTGCGCGAGCCACTGCTCGCTGTCGCAGACGACGACGATGCCGATCTCGGTCGAGCCGTAGTACTCGAGGATCACCAGTCCGAACCAGTCGATGATCCGCCGCTTGACGTGCGCCGGGCACGGCGCGGCCGCGTGGACCACGCACTCGAGTGAGCTCAGGTCATAACGGGGGCGGATCTCGTCGGGGAGCTCGAGCAGCCGCACGAACATCGTCGGCACGACCTGGGTGTGCGTGATCTGCTGTGAGGCGATCAGGCGCAGGAACTCCTCTGGCTCGAAGCGCGGCATGATCGTCAGCTCGATCCCGAGCGCGAGCGCGAACAGGCCCTGGGCGTTCGGCGCGGCGTGATACATGGGCGCGGTGATGAGCGAATGCATCCCCGGGCGAAGGCCCATGGCCGCGAGCGTGGCTTCGGCGACCTGCCGGGACTGCTCGGGGACCATGGCGGTGCGGAGCACGCCCTTGGCCAACCCGGTGGTGCCCGAGGTGTAGATGAGGCTGAGCGGGGCAGCGTCGAGGGGCTCGGCGAAGGGAGCGTGGCCGGCGATCCAGTCCTCGAGGAGCGGGTGGCGACCGGTCGGCGGGGCCGGGCCATAGCAGGCGCTCACCTCATCGGGCACCGGGACCTCGACGAGCGCGACGCCCGCGGGGAGCACGGCCTCGACGCCGGGGACGAGGTCGGAGTGAACGAAGACCGCGCGGGAGCCGGAGTGGGTCAGCACGTGGCGGAGCTCGATGTCACGGGAGTGCCAGTTCACCGGCACGGGCACGGCGCTCATGAGGCCGCAGGCTGCGCTCAGGCTGAGGAAGGTCGGCTCGTTGCGCAGGACGAGGGCGACGCGGTCGCCGTGCCCGACACTCGCCGCGCTCAGCGCGCCCGCGATCTGGGCCGCCTGGCCGGTCAGCTCCCGGTGCGGGATCTCGCGCGCCCCGAACCTGACCTTTGGCGCGCTGGCGCTCAGCGGGTTCCCGCCAGTGGCGCGCAGTCGCCCAGGAGCGCGTGGAGCTCGTCGCGGAACGTGCGCACGAGCGGAGAGCCGGGGAGGCGCTCCTCCAGCAGTGCGAGTGAGCGGCGATAGTGGCGCACTCGGCGCGCCCTGAGCTGACGCGCGCGCGTCGGGCGCGCGAGCGCGTCCAGGTCAGCCTCGCGGTGCAGCTCGCGGACCTTCGAGAGCTTGTCGGCGGCGAAGATCGTCAGGGCCTCGTCCCCGGCCGTCGCCACCGCGCAGCGCAGCGCCGTCTTGCGCCGAGCGTAGCCGGAGATCTCGGGGTCGTCGGTGACCGCGAGGACGAGCCGCGTGATCCGCGCACCGAACCGCCGCCGCAACTCTGAGGGCGTCGCCTCGGTCTTCTCGAGCACGTCGTGCAGGGCGCCGGCGGCGGTGACGTGGTCCGGCGCGCCGGCCGCGCGCAGGAGCGAGGCCACCTCGAGAGGATGGAGGATGAACGGCGTGCCGTCACCGCGCTGCTGATCGGCGTGCATCCGCGTCGCGTAGGCGATCGCGGTCTGCGCCTGGGGGAGGCCGTCCAGGTCGCCGGGCATGCGGAGCGCGGCGGTCAAGGCGGCGAGTCTATGGGAGTGCGTAGGTTGCGACATAAAGCTTCTCCGCGGACGCGGGAGAGGCCAGAGGTAAAGTCGCGACCATGGACGCTGCGGACCTCTACGGTCTCCCGCTCGACCGCTTCGTCCCCGAACGGACGGCCCTCGCCAAGGCCCTGCGCGGGGATGGCGACCGGGCCGAGGCGGGTGCAGTGGCCAAGCTCGCGAAGCCGTCGGTGGCTGCATGGGCGGTCAACCAGCTCATCCGCACGCAGCGGCGCGAGGTGACGGACCTGTTCGAGGCCGGGGATGCGCTCCGCGGCGCCCAGGAGGATGTGGTCGCGGGGCGGGGTAATGCCCGGGCGCTGCGCGAGGCGAGCGAACGCGAGCGGGTCGCGGTCTCCGCTCTGCTCGAGCGCGCACGCGGCCTCCTCGGCTCCGAAGGGCACGGGTTGAGCCAGCTGACACTCGACCGCGTCGCCGACACCCTGCACGCGGCCGCGCTCGAGCCCGAGGCGCGCGCGGAGGTGCAGCAGGGTTGCCTGACCCGCGAGCTGCGCCACGTCGGGCTGGGGGAGTTCGCCCTTGCGGCCGGGCCCCCGCCGCGCTCCCGCGAGGCCTCGCCACCCGTGGACGATGAGCGCCGAGCCCGCGCGCACGAGGCGCGGCTCGAGGCGGCCCGCAAGGCCGAGGCCAAGACCCGGCGCCTGGCCGAGCGGACCGTGCGCGAGCTCGAGACCGCGCGGGCGCGTCGCGATCGGGCCGCCGTGACATTGCGCGAGGCCGAGGAAGGCGTGGCTGGCGCCGAGGCGCGCGCCGCCGAAGCCGCGCAGGCCCACGAGTCCGCCCAGACGGAGCTCGACGAGCTGTAGCGCGAGCTACGCTCGGTGGCATGAGCACCGTGATGTACGTGAAGCCGGGGTGCCCGTACTGCCAGGGGGCGCGGGAGCACCTTGCGGCGGAGGGCGAGGCCGTGGAGGAGCGCGACGCGACGCAGAATCCCACGTGGCGCGACGAGCTCATGGGCTACACGAACAATCGGGGTGTCGTCCCGACGATCGTCCGCGACGGCGGCAGCACCGTCCAGGTCGGGTTCCCGCCCGGCCGGGGTTGACGCGTGCACTAGCGGTCGGTCGACCGCTCGGCGCAGCCGATGAGCTCAACGTGCTGCCATTGACAGGCCCCCGCGACCGCGCTGGAGCGTCAGGCGCTGCCCGGCTCGGCTTGCTTTCTGTGCATCTCCGCCTTGGCGCTGTCGGGCAGCACACGGCTGCCGATGCCCTGAGCCTTGGTGCTGAGTGAGTGAGACACCACTCGCTCCTCGCCGGCCATCAGCGCCTCGAACCCGTCTCGAGCCACGTCGGCGGGATCGTCCTTCTCGCCGGAGCCCACTTTCGTGTCGAGCATGTCGGCCCGCTCGAAGAACTCCGTCTCCGTGGGTCCGGGCATGAGCGAGGTCACCGTCACACCGGTGTCCTTCAACTCGTTGCGCAGCGCGAGCGCGAAGGACTGCACGAACGACTTCGAGGCGTTGTAGACCGCCTGAAAGGACCCGGGCATCGTCGAGGCGATCGACGAGGTGAAGAGGATCCTGCCTGCTCCGCGATTCACCATCTCGCGCACCACGTATTTCGCCAACTGCACGGTTGATCGCACGTTGAGGTCGACGATGCGCAGCTCGTCGTCCAGCGCGGTGTCCGTGGCGAACGCGCCCCCGGCGCCGACTCCGGCGTTCAAGGCCACCGCGTCAAGTGGCCGATTCGACCCCGCGACGGTCCGCCATAGCTCCTCCACGCCCTCAGCGCTGGCGAGGTTGACCTGGATGGCCTCAACGCGCGTCCCGTTGCTGTCGAGCTGATCGGCTGCGGTGGCAATCGCCGCATCTTCTGCGGCGATGATCAGGTCAAACCCGTTCTCGGCGAACTGCCTGGCCAGCTCGAAGCCGATCCCGCTCGATGCGCCTGTCACCAGCGCCAAGGGGCGCGTTTCCGTTGCACTCATCTTTGACCTCCGTCAACGCCGGCTCACCGGCAGCGAGAATGGCGTTATCTGCGTCTGTTGTTAGGGGCTGGTGGGCAACCGGCGCCGGATCTGCAGGCGGCGGTTGCCTCCACGTACCCCTCCGCGTTCCTGTGAACCCGCGCCGCAGACGCCGTGCGGACCGCTGTGCAGGGGGTAACGACGATGAGCGATTTCGAATCCGCTTCCACCCGGACCGACTTTGTCCCTGCCATTCAAGCCGCGGCGTATCACCGCGACCCGCTCGCCGTTCTGCGCCGCTGACCGATGCGGCCCAGCCGTCCGACTAGCGGCCGTCCCGTCGCGGCGATGCCGGGCCTGATCCGGCGCTGAGCTGCCGGCCGATGTTCTGGGCGAGCCGATGAAGCGCGTGGACGTGACGATCGCTCAAGTCGGGACGCTGCTCATGCGCAAGGCAGCACAGGACGAACAACTGCGCGTCTCGGGTCGTCAGCGGAACCCCGATATACGCGCCGATATGCGCTGCCCGCGTGAGGCCGAGATCCCGGACGAGCTCATCCGAGCGCGCATCGCGCACGATGTTGCGAAGCCTGCCCTGCAGGAGGAACTGGCAGTAGCTCTCCTCCAGCGGCACGGACCCCCCCGGAGTCAGCCCAAACGAGCATGCATCTCCGGCGAGCGCCGCGAGGACCTCTTGACCGTCGCGAATCTCGCCGAGCAGCGCCACCTCCATGCCGGTGACGCGGTGGGCTTGTTCGAGCAAGCCGGCAATCGACTCTGCCCGGGCGCGCTCAGGGGACTCGGCTCGGGCGTCTGCCACCGGCGCACCGGCGTCGCCACCGGACTTCCGCGCCGGTCCACGGGCGGGCGAGCGTCCGATGGCGTGCAACTCGGCCGCGATCCGGGCCACCAGGCGCTGATTGTCCGGATCCGTCCCCGAGCGAGGGGCCGATCGTGGGCTCCGGGAGAACCGGGTGTCGACGCTCATACGACCAGCGCGCTGTGCTGGCGGGCACGCTTGTGCTGATCGTAACGCAATCAGCACCCCGCGCGCCCGGGACGTCAGCTTTCAAACGTGGCTCCTCAACACCACCAGGACGAACCGAGCGTCCCGGCAGAACGTCGACTCGGGCTCGCCTACTCGCCGCGCACCGGCCCGCGCACATGCACGGGGTTCCCGTCGGGGTCCTCGAGATAGGCCACGCGCTCGCCCCACACCTGGTCCTCGGGCTCGGCAAGCACGGGCGCCGCGCGGCCGCGTGCCTCGGCGATGAAGACATCGACGTCGGCGACCTCGACGCAGAGCTCGAACGGGCGGCCCGTCACCGGTCGCTGCGGCTTGCCGTGGCGCCCGGGGTAGCCGGCCTGGCTCAGGCCGAGCTTCCCCCCGCCGACGCGCAGGGAGGCGAACCCGGGCTCGCCCGTCTGAGGGAAGCGGTAGATCTCCTCGAAGCCGAGCAGCTCGCAGTAGAAGCGCAGGGAGGCGCCGAGGTCGTCGACGTAAAGGATGGGAAACGACGAACGCACCATCTCGGCGCGAACGCTAGCGTGGTCGCTCAGGGGTGTCACGGGACGCGGACGTTGACCACGAGCGTGAGCACGCGGCCGGCGAGGCGCACGTGGAGCTGCCAGCACCCGGGACGCCCGAAGGCGAGGCCGCTGGCCGTGAATCCCGTCGGTCCGTACTGCGCCGGGGTGCCGACCTGTCCTGAGAATCGCGCGGGCGGACCGGTGAGCGGCTTCGCGGTGATCGTGACGACCCCGCGGCGGGCTCGGAACCAGCCCACCTTCGCTCCTAGAATACCGGTATGCGGGTCGCGCCGGACCTCGGCGGCTAGCGGCAGTTCTGTCCAGACCACGCCGTTGCCATACCAGCCCGGGTCCGAAGCCTTGGCGATGGGGTCGCCGAGGTTCAGGAGCGCGGCTCGGGGAGGCGGCGGTCCCCCGGGCTTACTCGTGGGACATGCCGCTTGGTGGGTCGTGCGGGAGCTCCCACAGCCACCCAACGCGATTGCGACGGCAACTGCGGCCGCGGCTGGTCGGCGACGCGTCGCGAGGACCCTCATCTCAGCGAGCGGGCGAGCGCGAGCGCCTGTCCGAGCTTGCGGGTGCCCTCGATCCGCAGCATCAATGGCCCCTGCTCCCACATCAGCACGTTGCCGGCGAGGCGAACGCGGTCGGTCTGGATCTGGCCGGTGACCTCTCGGAAGATCACTTGGTGCGGCGCGCCGGACAGGTACACACCGGGCATCCCGTTGACCCGCACGTCCTTCGCGGTGGTGCCGGGTCCGATGACCTTGAAGATGAACGGTGTCGTGCTCCCGCGGAATTCGATGATCAGGACTCGCCCGATCAGCAGCGAGATCCGCCCGCCGGGGAGGTCGTGGTCGATGAACGCGGCCGATGCGCCGGCCGGCAGCAGGGCGGTGAAGCTCCCTGCGTGGCGCGCGCGCGACAGCGAGATCCGCCGCCCGAGCCCGAGGCGTGCGCCGCCACCGGCGCCGGCCGGCAGCGGTGGCAGATGGTGCACTCGCTCGATCGTCACGCCGCGCAGGCCGAGCACTCGCAGGATTCCATCGCGCGTCAGGGGTACTGCCATCGCGGCGCCCGCCAGCAGCAGGGCTGCGGCGCCGACCGCGGCGACCACGCGCCTCGCCGGGCGCCCACGGCGGCCCCGTCGTGCCGGCAGTCGTTCCAGCGCGGCCGGCACGACGTCGGGCGCGGCCGGCATATCGAGCGCCGCGCCGAGCGCCACGAGCCGCGGTTCGAGCTCGCCGCTCATTCCAGTGCCTCCAACTGCGCTTGCAGCCGTTCAAGCGCTCGGGACAGCCGCGACTTCACGGTCCCACGCCGCAGCCGCAGGGCGATCGCGGTCTCGGCCTCCGAGAGCCCCAGCAGGTAGCGGGCCGCGATCACGAGCTGGTCCTCCTCGCGAAGCCGCGCGACCGCGGACGCGAGGCGCTGACGTTCCTCGGCGGCCATCGCCTGCGCCTCGGCTGAGGGCGCCAGGCCGACTTCCGATGTGTCGGGACGCAGCCGCAGGGCGAGCCCGGCCCGTCGACCCGCGCTCCGCCGGCGGTTGTGCGCCTCGTTGACCGCAATCTGGACGAGCCACGGGCGAAACGGAGCACTTGGCCGAAACCGGTCCAGCGCCAACCACGCCTTCACGCACGCCTCCTGGGCGGCGTCCTCGGCCTCCGCGGCCGAGCCGGTGATCAGATATGCGGCACGAAACGCGACGGCCTGATGGCGTCCGAGCAGTTGCGCATATGCGCGTTGATCGCCGGCCTTGGCCGCGACGATCAGAGGTCGCTCATCGAACGGAGCGGACACGGGAGTGATCTGGCTCACCTGGACAGACACAGACTCCTCGACCGAGCGCTCCAGCACCACCCGCTCACCGCCGATCTCCGGCCATAGCTAAGCGCTTTGGGGCTGCCGCGGCCCCCGCCGGCGGGTCCGGACGCGCGCGAGCACGGTGGCGGTCATGCCGCATGCGAGCGCGACCACCGGCGGTGGCCACCATCGCTCGCCGCGCCTCTCGCCGCCCGCTTGTGGCCGGGACGCGGCAGATCGGGGCGTCAGGTTGGCGATCGTGGTCAGCGGCGGGTCGGTTAGATCGGGATACACGTGGCCGCTGGCGCGGACCGAGACCGACCAGCGTCGCGAAACGGCGGATGCCGGCACCGCCACCTTGACGTCCGACCGAAGGCGGGGGTCAAGCGCGGTTCCAACGAAGCGCATGATCTTTACGCCACCGACCTCGCGCAGGATCACGATCGGCACCGAACCCACCCGCGGAGCGGGAATGACCTCCCCGTCGGGGCGATACACGGGCAAACCGGCGGCTGGAGCGATCTCCTGATCGCCGCGGTACACGGGCAGCACGTAGAGCTCCAGCTGCGTCGTCGCGCCGGCCGGCAGGCCGAATAGCCTGGGACTGACCATCGCGCCCTGCTTGCCGGCTGCTGAAGCGGGCAACGCGAGCGCGCCGGCCGCCAGCAGTACCACCCCGCGACGCATCGGCCCTCCTTAGATCTCGAACTGATTGGCATACACCGCGGCGGTTCCATCGGTTCCCACCGATCGGAACCGTTCCGGCTCGAGCGGTGTAAATGGGTGATGACGGTGTGTGACGCGATACGCCCGGCGATGGCCGCGGCGACGGTGCTCCTGCTTGCCGCCTGCGGCGCCACCAGCCAGGTGCCAGCACACGCGTCCAGCGCTCCGGCCGGCGCGCGGTGCGTTCCGGGCCCGATCCACGCCGGCAAGCCCCCTGGCTGGACCGCTGCCGCCTGGTCAGACTCGAGCCCGGGATTGACGATCCCCTACGCGCTCGCCTCGGAGGACGCCGCGGCCGCGTTCTTCTTCGCGCATCCTCTGCGAGCCGGCCACCCCACCAACCCAGCGAACAAGGTCCTGTGGATCGTCCGCTTCCCTCGCGACGGCTACCCGCTCACGATCACAGCGCGGCTGGGCAGCGACCCCTCGCGAATCGTGCGAATCAGCCGGGCGGCGGACTCCTCCCCCGGTGAGATCTACCCCTCCTACGTTGACCTCCCAGAGGGCGGGTGCTGGAAGCTCGCGCTGGCCTGGGGCGCACACCGCGCCACCATCGACGTGGAGGTCCGAGCGCCAAGCCCTGGGTCGCGGCGGGCGCCCTCGAGCCGTACCGCGAGTTCGACGATGAGTTCTTCGGTGCCGCGGACGCAGCAGAGGGGGCGAACATCTCTATAGACGACTGGACGCACGGTCGTTGCTCGAGCTGGCGAGCGCGCTGAGCCAGTGATCGAACGTGGTGTGTGTGAGCTGGGCGGCGGCCTGCGGTAGGAGCACCTCGCCGGCCATGTCCGTTCGGAATGGCCCCCGCCAGCTCGGAATGAGACGCAGGTCGTGCCCGCGGGCGGCAAGCGTGCGCCGAGCCATGTCAACCAGGTCATGCGGTTCGGGGCCGGCCACATCGATGGTTGTGTCGCCCGGTGGTCCGGCGGCGAGCTCGCCGAGCAAACGCGCGAGGTCACAGACGTCGAGTGGTTGGATGAGTAGCGGGGGCACGACGGCGCTGTCGCCGCGCCGCGTCCAGCCGGACACCATCTCGGCGAACTCGAAGAGCTGCGCCGCGCGCACAATCGTGGTGGGCACCTTTCCCGCGCGGGCGACCTGTTCCTGGACGCGCTTGCCCGCGTAGTGGCCGTTGCCCTCGACTCGGTCGACTCCGAGGATCGAGAGCACGATGTGGTGGCGTACCCCGGCCTCCAGCTCGGCGGCGCCGAGGTTGCGCGTCACGGTGCCGAAGAATTGCCGCGCCTGTTCGGGGTCGGTTGTCGGCGTGTTTGTGACGTCGATCACGCACTCTGCGCCCTCGAGTGCCACGTTCAGATCGCGGCTTTCTCTCAGCAGGTCCAGACCCTCGGACCGCGCGATGACGAGCGGGTCATGACCCGCTTGACGAAGCGCCGCCACGACGTGGCGGCCGACCAGTCCCGTTCCTCCGGCGACTGCTATCCGCATCCTGTCTGCCTCCTGTATCGGACTGCCTTTACTGGACTCGCAACCAGTAATACAATAACTGGCTGTGAAGCCAGTAAATAGCCCTGTAGCCCCGAAACGACGCGGCCGCCCTTCCCAGGGTGTGCGTGATGCGGTTCTCGCCGCGACCCGTGCGCTGATCCGAGAGGAGGGACTCGCGGGAGCCACGAGCACTGCGATCGCAGAGCGAGCCGGTGCCTCGGAGGCGAGCATCCACTACCACTTCGGCGGCAAAGAGGCTCTGGTGGAGGCCGCGATCCTGGAGGCGCTCGAGCCGCTGCGAGGCCAGAAAGGACCGCGGTCCAGGTCAGATGACACTTCCCCGGGGGAATCACTCTTCGAGCTCGCGAGCGCGCTGGAGCGCTCCTACGAGGAGCTCGTGCCGCTGCTCGCCGCCGTCCAGAGCGACCCTCAGCTGCGCCACGCGCTCGCCCCCCGACTCTCAGCTCACGATCTCGGTCCCCATCGAGCCGTGGCCCGCGTCACGCGCTACCTCGCCCAGCACCCGGACCGCAGGAGCGATGCCGGCGTGGATCCCGAGGCGGCCGCGCTCCTCGTCGTCGGGGCATGCTTCCTACGCGCCTGGCAGCGCCAGACGAGCACGCATCGCGCCCACAGGCTGCCCGGTCTCGCCCGCGCCATTGCGGTGCTCCTCGAATACGCGACAGACTGATGAGCGCCAGCTTGGGCAACCTCAGGATCGCGGAGCGCTTCTATCGCGCGTTGGCGACCTCCGACACGCGCACCCTGCTCGAGCTGCTGGACCCGCAGCTGCACGCGGAGATCACCGCCGGCCTGCCTCACGGCTGGGGCGGTGTCTATTCGGGCTCCCGGGACATGCTCGATCGCTGCTGGCGGCCGATCTTCACCCAGCTCGCCGTACGCCCCGTCCCACGGGAGTACCTGCCATGCGATGAAGACCGGGTCGTCGTCCTGGGCCGCTATCACGGCCATAGCCGCGCCACAGGACGCCAGCTCGACGCCGCCTTCGCTCATGTCCTGCGCCTCAGAGATCAGCGCATCTACGAGCTGGTTCAGATCACCGACAGCGCCCGCTGGCACGACGCCCTGGCCTAGCCACACTTAGCCCGCGCGCTAAGGGCTTTCTAACCGTCGTTTCATATCCGACCTGGCCGCTCGGATTTGGTGGCGCCTGTGCTACGGTTGACCCGTCCATCGCGTCCCCTTCCGGGGCTGGCGATCGTGCGCTCTCCCGGTCCTTCTTGACCTCTCTGCCTCGTGAGCGCTCTGCCTGAGAGGCACGCGAGGAGCGTCGATGGAGGCTGTGAGCGCACCGCCTGCACGGAGGTTGCATCGTCACCCGTTGGGACGGGCGAGCTCCGTCGGCATGGGCGATCGAACACTTGCGGGGCCAGCTGAAAGTTGGCCCGGAGCACCGCTTCGTATCGCGATGCTTGCCCCGCCGTGGATCTCGGTGCCGGCGCCCGGCTACGGGGGCGTCGAATCGGTCGTACACACGCTCACGGAGGCGCTGGTCCGCCGAGGGCACGACGTGACGCTGTTCTGCGCTCCGGGCTCTGTGTCGAGCGCAGAGGTCGTGACGCTGCTTGACGAGTCGCATCCTGACGAGATCGAGCGCTCGCTCTACGAGGTTGACCATGTGGGCCGAGCCTTCGACGCGATCGACGGCGCCACGGATGGCTTTGACGTCGTGCACGACCACTGCGGCTTCACTGGGCTCGCGATGGCCAACCGCATCGACACACCGCTCGTCCACACGTTACATGGGCAGTTCACCCCAGACACGGCGGCCTTCTACGAACGCCACGGGCATAAGGCGACACTTCTGGGGATCAGCCGAGCCCAGCTCGGATCGGCGCCGCCCGGATTAGGTGCCATCGGCTCGATTCCGAACCCGATCGACCTCCGCGCCTGGCCATTGCGGGAGCGCAAGGGCGATTACCTTCTCTGGATCGGAAGGATGACTCCGGAGAAGGGGCCGCACCGCGCGATCGCCGCCGCACGCGCTGTTGATGCACCGCTCGTGTTGGCCGGTGTGATCCAGCCTGGGCAGCAGGCGTTCTTCGACCGAGAGGTGGCCCCTCACGTCGATGGCCAGCGCGTCCGCTTCGTGGGCGAGGTGGGTGGGTCGGCCAAGCGTTCGCTGTTCGCTCGCGCCCGCGGACTGCTCATGCCGATCCGCTGGGACGAGCCGTTCGGGATGGTGATGGTCGAAGCCCTCGCCTGCGGGACACCGGTTATTGCCTTTCCGGAAGGCGCGGCCCGCGAGCTCGTGATGGACGGGACGACCGGCTTCTTGGTCCACGACGAACGTGCCATGGCGGTCGCCATCGGCCAGTTGCCGCGGATCGACGCGCGCGATTGCCGAGCCTGGGTGAGCCAGCATTGCGATGTCGAAGTCGTCGCCGCCGCCTACGAACGAACGTACCGGTCAGTGATGGTCCGGGGCACAGCAAGGGCGCTCGCCAGTGTCTGAGGGGACGCTGAGCGTCCTGGAGGGGAGCACGTTCGTCGTCGGGGACCGGCTCGGCGACGTCCGCGCCGACGAGGGTCGCGAGCACGGCTTCTTCTCCGAGGACACGCGCTTCATCTCGCGCTGGGTCCTCCGGGTGCAGGAGAGACCGCTGGAGCTGCTGAGTCTCCATCAGGGCACGCACTTCGACGCTCAGTTCTTCCTGACGCCGAGAATCGGTCCGGACGAGCAGGCGCCGTGCTCGATCGTGCGTCATCGCCTCGTCGACCACGTGTGGATGGAGGAAGTCACCGTGACTAACCACCTCCACGTCGCAAGCCGCCTCCGTGTAGCGCTCGAGGTCGACACGGACTTCGCCGACCTGTTCGAGATCAAGGACGGGGTGACTGCTAAGCGAGAGGTCACATACAGCCACGACGGTGCGGGGTTGACTCTGGCCTACAAACACGGCGAATTCCGTCGCGCGGTCACCATCGAGGCGAGTTCACCGGCAGCGATCACCCGCGCGGGCTTCGAGTACAGCTTGAACCTCGCGCCTGGTGAGGAGTGGTCGACCACCTTCACGATCTCTCCGTTCGCCGCCCAGCCCGGGCTCGTGTTCACGCGCCGCGAGCCGCGCGGACGGCTCGCGGACATGCGCACGGCAAAGTCGGCCGAGCTCGAGACGTGGCTGGCCAGTGCGCCGGCCTTGGAAACCGACGACCCGGGGCTCTTGCGCACCTATCGGACCAGCCTCAGCGATCTCGGCGCGCTCCGCATGCACCCCGACCTCGCCGAGGGGGCGACGCTACCCGCGGCTGGATTGCCGTGGTTCATGGCGCTCTTCGGTCGCGACAGCCTGATAACGAGTTTCCAGGCCCTGCCCTACCTCCCGGGGCTGGCCGCAACCACCCTGCGTGTCCTCGCCGCCCGCCAAGCCACTGTGCGAGATGACTTCCACGAGCAGGAGCCGGGGAAGATCCTCCACGAACTGCGCTTCGGTGAGCTCACCGCGCGGGGCGAACGGCCCCATTCCCCGTACTTCGGAAGCGCCGACGCCACCCCCCTGTTCCTCGTGCTCCTCGACGAGTACCACCGCTGGTCCGGCGACGACGAGCTGGTCCTCGGCTTGGAGGCCAACGCTCGCGCAGCGCTGGCTTGGATCGAGGAGAGCGGTGACCTCGACGGCGATGGCTACGTCGAGTACGAATGCCGCAACCCGACCACCGGCCTGGTCAACCAGTGCTGGAAGGACAGCTGGGACTCGATGCAATTTGCCGACGGCAGGCTCGCACGTGGGCCGGTCGCGACCTGCGAGATCCAAGGCTACGTCTACGACGCACAACGGCGCTCAGCCCGTCTCGCCCGCGAGGTCTGGGACGACGAAGCGCTGAGCAACCGTCTGGACGAGCGCGCCGACGACCTTCGAGCCCGCTTTCGCCGCGACTTCTGGATGCCCGGGCGCGGGTGCCACGCCCTCGCGCTGGACGGCGACAAGCAGCAGGTGGACAGCCTGACGTCCAACATCGGTCACCTCCTGTGGTCGGGAATCCTCGACGACAGCGAGGCGGCCGCCACCGCCGAGAAACTTCTCGACGATCAGCTGTACTCCGGCTGGGGCGTCCGCACTCTGGGGGCGCGCGAAGCCGGCTACAACCCACTCGGCTACCACACGGGCACGATCTGGCCGCACGACAACTCGCTGATCGCCGCCGGTCTCGCACGCTACGGACACCACGAGGCCGCCGGGGCGATCGCCTCTGCGACCCTCGCCGCGGCACCGTATTTCGAGTATCGCCTACCCGAGGTCTTCGCCGGCTTCCCGTCGGCTCTCACTTCCGTTCCGGTGGCCTTCCCCACGGCGTCGCGTCCCCAGGCGTGGGCCGCAGGGGCTCCCTTGCTGCTGCTGATGACGCTCCTCGACCTCCAACCCGGATCGACAACTGTCGAGACTGACCTTCCGGATCCGATCGGACATGTCACCCTCCGTCGCCGCCCACAACTCGCCAGGGTGGCCGGGAAGGGTTAGTGCCGCGTCAGGGCTCGGGCGACGCGGTTGGCTGTTGAGGGAGTAGCCGGTGGCCGTCGACGACAGCGGTAGCGAGGTCGATGAGCTTGCGGTTGTCGATGCGGGAGCGCTCGCGGAGCATCTCGAACGCGGAGTCCTGGTCGATGGAGTGGCGCTCCATCAGGATCCCCTTGGCCCGCTCGATGAGCGCACGCCGGCCGAATGCTCCCTCGAGATTGTGGTATTCGGCGAAGCGGTGCAGCACGATGTCGATCGAGCTCTGCCAGTCCTCGACGTCATCGTCGGAGATGTGGGCGAACACGCCGCGCTTGGAAGCTTCCCTGACGAAATGCGCGTTGGGCGCGTGGAGCAACGCGATCACAGGGCAGGCGGCTTCCCGGACGATCTTGTCGATCAGGTCCAGCGCGTGCTCCGAGCTATCGCCGAGTCCGACGAGCGCGACGTCGGGCCGTTCCCGAGCGGTCACGGCGCCGACGTCCTGGACCTCGATCTCCCGCGCGATGACTTCGTGGCCGAGCGCGACAACAAGCGGAGCCACCAGCGCGAGACGGTCCTTGCGCTCGTTGGCGATCAGGACGCGCAGATGTCGAGTCCCATCGGTGCGCGGCTGCACACCTGAAATTCTACGCCGGGTGTAGACAGCGGGCACCCACTTACCACCGATCTGTGGCAAAGGAGTACCATTAAGGGCTGCCCGCCTCAATCCTCGGCGGGTAGCTGCTATCCGGCTCCAGCACTCGGCCGGCGTCGGCGCTTGACCCGAGACGGTCAGCGCCATGAACGCGTCAGGAGCCGAGCGCATGATCTTTTTCTCAGTCATCAGGCAGTACGAGCGCGCGGTGGTGTTCAAGCTGGGAAAGATCACGGGCGAGGCGCGCGGACCGGGGCTCATCTTCATCGTGCCGGGCGCGCAGCGCGTTCATCGGGTGTCGTTGCGGATCATCACGCTGCCGATCCAGTCCCAGGGGATCATCACCAAGGACAACGTGAGCATCGACGTTTCCGCTGTGGCCTACTACCGGGTCGAGGACCCGATCCGTTCGGTGGTCGCGATCGAGAACGTCCAGGAGGCGATCAGCCAGATCGCCCAGACCACTCTGCGGGCGGTGGTCGGGCGCCACACGCTGGACGAGACGCTGTCTGAGACCGACGCGATCAATCAGAACATTCGCGAGATCCTCGACGTGCAGACCGAGGAGTGGGGCATCAAGGTCACCGTCGTCGAGCTTCGCGACATCCAGCTGCCCGAGAGCATGCAGCGCGCGATGGCCCGCCAGGCCGAAGCGGAGCGCGAAAAGCGCGCCAAGATCATCGCCGCCGAAGGCGAAGCGCTCGCCGCCGGCGAGCTCGCTCATGCCTCCGACGTAATGATGGCCCACCCGCTGGCGCTGCAGTTGCGCAACCTCCAGACCCTCGCCGAGGTCGCCGTCGACAAGAACTCCACTGTCGTGTTCCCCGCCCCCCTGATGAGCACGATCGCCGAACTCGGCGCATTTCTCGAACGGGAGGGCAAAGCGGCCGTCACGGCCGCAGACGCGGTCAAGCCGCCAGCAAGTTCCAGCAACGGCGAGTTCGTCGGTCGCTGATGTGACCGGCGATCTTCCTGAGCGCGAAAGCGGGTTTACGCGGCCAGACGACGACGGGCTCGCGGGCGCCCACGCCAACGGATCCCGCCCCTTAGCCGGGATGGCATCTGTTCTCGCCCAACGCGACCAGCCGCCGGCCGAGCTTGACCGGACCGCGAGTGAGACTGACCAGACGCTCTCCGACGTTGATCAGAGCGCCTCGGAGAACGATCAGACGCGTGCGGAGTGCGACCAAGCCGCGGCCGACAATGACCAGGCGGCCAGCGATCACGATCTCGCGGCCGGGGTCAACCGGGAAGCGCACGAGTTCAGTCGGGACATCCGCCGGCGCTCCGCCCGCGAGCGTGAACAGACGGCCCGGGAGCGGCTGCGGGTCGCCGAGCAGCGTGACGCGGTCGCTCGCCTCCGAGATCTCTCGGCGACGGCCCGAGACCAGGCCGCCGACGCGCGAGACCTGGCGATGGCCCAGCTTGACGCCGCCTCCGCGCAAGGGGACAACCCACGCGCGCTGACGGGCGTCGAGCTCGTCGCCCGCGCCGTCGAGCAGCGCCGGCGCGCGGCGCAGCAGCGCGCTCTGGCGGCAAACCAGCGCCTGCTCGCAGCCGAGGACCGTCACGCTGCCGCGCGAGACCGAGAGCTTGCGGCCAAGCAGCGCCAACAGGCCTTGAGCGACCGCGAGGCGCTCGCGGCCGAGCTGGACCGGGCGGCGGTCGACGCGCTGACGACCGCGCGTACGCGAGCGGCCGGTCTCCGCGAGTTTGATAACGAACTGGACCGTGCCCGGCGCACCGGCAGTCCGCTCGTAGTCGCCTACCTCGACGTCGTCGGCCTGAAGGCGGTCAACGACACCCTGGGACACTCGGCGGGAGACGCGCTGCTCAAGGGCGTCGTGGCAAGCATCAGGGCCCACATGCGTCCCTACGACCTGGTCATCCGGGTCGGCGGCGACGAGTTCCTTTGCGTGATGTCGAACCTGACCGTGGAGGGCGCGCGAGAACGGTTTCACACAATCGCCGCGATGATCAGCCAGCAATTCCAGACGGGGGAGATCAGGGTGGGGTTTGCCCAGCTACAAGACACCGGCGAGAGCGCCGACGACCTGATCGCCCGGGCCGACAGTGAACTGATTCGCAGGCCCCGGAAACCGTGGAGATGAAGGTGCGCCCCGCGACTCCAACTAGCACCGCGACCAGACGGGCATAGAGAAATGGCCGCGATCTTCAACCTCAGCCATCCAGCCCACGCGGTGCATTGGCACTTCTTTTTCATGTCGGTCTCCAACGTAGTGGTGATCGTGCTGATGCTGGTCGTGTTCGCGCTGGCGATCCTGATTCCGTTTCCGGGACACGCGAGGCAGCGGCGGACGAAATGAGCGCCACCGAGCGTGGGTCGTGGACCGGATCGGTACGAAAGCGCGCAATGCGCGCGCTGCCGCCCGAGAAGCTTCTCCCCGATAGCCAGCCCGCCTACATGGCGTCGTGGATCTACGTCTTCGGTGTGCTCTCCCTGGCTTCGCTGGTCTTGATCATCGCCTCGGGTTCGATCCTGAGCTTGAAGGGTCCGGGTTGGTGGCACGTCACCGGCGTCGGTCACTTCTTCAACAGCATCCATCTGTGGTCGGTGGAGCTGTTCTTCTTCTTCATGGTGATCCACCTGTGGGGGAAATACTGGATGGCGGCCTGGCGCGGTGGTCGCGCGCGCGTGTGGATGACCGGGGTCGTCGCGTTCGTGGTGTCGATCCCATGTGCCCTGACCGGCTACGTGTCTCAGCAGAACTTCGATGCACAGTGGATCTCGACGCAGGCCAAAGATGCGATCAACGCCTCGGGTCTAGGGGCCTTCTGGAATCTCTTGAACTTCGGGCAGATGTACAGCTACCACGTGCTCCTGCTGCCGCTGGCGGTGGTGGGAATCGTGGCCGCGCACATCCTGCTCGTCCGCAAGCACGGCATAGTGCCGCCGTTCGTGCTGCGCGAGGGAACCCCGGCGCCTGTGTTGATCTCCGACTCCAACCACTTGCCGGTGCCTGCCCCCATGCCAGCGCCCTCTCCCGCGCCGGCGCCAGCGCGCCGGGAGGGCCCTGTGCTCGCGCCCGCGCTCGTCCCCGCCCCGGCGCCGGGGCAGGGACACGGGCGCGAGCCCAACGGCTCCCCGAACGGGGATCGGCCATGAGTCGCGCAAGCCGTCGGCGCGAGGACGAGACCTACCGCGAGTGGCACGGCTCCTATCGCCCCTACGACATCCTCAAGGAGGGGACGATCGCGCTTGGCGGCGTGCTCGCCCTCGTCGTTCTCCTGACGATCCTGTTCTCCTCGCCTGATCTCGCGCCGAGCACGATCAAGTCATGGTCGCGCAGCGACCCCGTCGACTTCGTGACTACCGCTGCCACCGAGCTCGACGGGTCGAGCGGGACCGGAGGCTACGGGCCGCCGTACAACCACGCCGCCGACGGGCAGCACATCGCCTTCATCCACCTGGCGAAGTGGCTCGGTGTCAGCCACCCGATCAACAGCGCCCAAGATTTCGTACTCGCACCGCTGCGTTCGATCACCGGGCAACCACCGCTGCAGCGCGCGGTCTCCGCCTACGAGGCCGCGCCCCCGAAAACCCAGACCATGTGGACCAGCGCGTACGAGACGGCTCTGGCCAAGGCCAGCCCAACGTCCCTCGACACGGTCGCGGTCAAGCCGGGCAACTACGGCCCCCTGCCGAGAATGATGAGCTCGCTGCTCACCTTCGCCCAGTCCGGCGGTCTCGACGGCGCGCTACTGACCAGCCGGCAGTTCTACCAGAGCGATTACACCAAGCCGCTGCTGTTCATGGCCGATGGCGGTGTGCTCACCAGCCGCGCCCAGCAACAGAATCTGCTCGGCAGCCAGTGGGGACTGATGAACGAGACCGGCAGCTACCCAGGGCAGGTATGGCTGTGGCTCTACACCTTCTGGTACCAGATCAAGCCGTTCTCCACGTCGGCCAACGCCGACATCCTCGTACTGGCTTTGATGGCCGTGCTCACGCTTGGGCTTGTCCTGGTCCCGTACCTGCCCGGAATCCGCGACCTGCCCCGGCGGATCCCAATCTACAAACTGATCTGGCGCGAGCATTACCGATCACTGCCACCAGCCGGCACGGGCGCTGAAACCTGATGCCCGTCAACCATCTGGACAATCTACGAGCGGAAGCTCAGCACGCTCGCCAGCGCTACCAGCTCTACCGGGCCAAGGCGTACGGCCCACGGCCCACGAGCCCTGCACGTATGCGCGAGCTCGAGAGAGTCTGCGAGGGGGCGGAGGCACGTCTCCGCGCCGCCGCTGCTGAGGCAGCGGCGCGCCCCTAACTGGGCCCGGCTGCACCTGCCTCAACGCAGCAGCCTCGGTGGCGGCGCTATTCGGCTTGGCTTGGGGTCGATTGCCTCATGCGGAGCGTCGAGCATGTCCGCGACGGTAGTCTTGGCCGGGTGTTCGACCACGTCGGTGTCCACAACTCGGACCTGGCGGCCTCCGAGCGCTTCTACCGCACCGTGTTGAGCGTCCTGGGCGTCGAGCCGAGCTACGCGGGCGAGGACATGGTCGGGTGGGAGGACTGGTGGATCGGATCGACGGACCGCGAGCACCCGGTGACCCGCGGGCTGCACGTCGGCTTCCGGGCCCGCGACCGCGCGCAGGTCGACGCGTTCTGGCAGGCCGGGATCGACGCGGGCTACCGCGACGACGGCGCGCCGGGGCCGCGCACGCAGTACAGCCCGCGCTACTACGGCGGCTTCCTGCTCGATCCCGACGGCAACAGCGTCGAGGCGGTCCACGACGAGCGCGAGGACGCCGTTCCCGACGGCCGCATTGACCACCTGTGGATCCGCGTGCGGGACCCGCAGGTCTCCCGGCACTTCTACACGACGATCGCCCCGCACGCCGGGCTGCGCCTGGGGCACGAGGAGCCTGGCCGTGTGCAGCTTTCCGGCCCGGGCTACAGCCTCTCGCTGATCCGGGATGAGCGGCCGCCCACCGAGCACGTCCACCTCGCGTTCTCCGCGAGCGAGGACGCCGCGGTGCGCGCGTTCCATGCCGCCGCGCTCGCGGCGGGCTACGAGGATCACGGCGCGCCGGGCGAGCGCGCGGTCTACCACCCGGGCTACTACGGAGCGTTCGTGCTCGACCCGGACGGGCACAACGTCGAGGTGGTCCACCACAACCGGGACTGATGATCGCGAAGCGGCATATCTGAATGAGTTCCGAGCGCGCGCCCTGCTGGCCGCGCGTGGCGGGTCAGGGCGGGGCGGCGAGTATGAACTCTCGCGGGACCGAGAGCGGTATCTCGCTGGGCATCGGCTATCGCCAGCCGCTCATCGCCCGAAGCGGCGGACGTAGGCTCGCTGCCATGGCGTCTCGACGGCATGAGGATGGTAGTGCGACCGCACGAAGGCAACGGCATCAACCGGCGGAACCCGGTCAAGTACAGCCAGGCAGGCGAGCACCGTGCCGGTGCGGCCTCGACCGCCGCTGCAGGCAACCTCGACGCGCTCGCCGACGGCGCGCTGATGCACCTGCCTAACCGCTGCGGCGGTCTCGGCGTCGTCGGCCGGTAGCCACCAGTCAGGCCAACGGATCCACAGCGATGGCCATGGGATTGGGGGCGGCGGCTTCGCTTGCAGATAGAGGCCAAACTCGGGTGCCGGGCCAGCAGGAGCGCCGTTTCGGAGCCCGCGACCGCGTACCAGCCGTCCTGACGGGAGCTCTAGGACTCCCGGCGCTGCCGGATTCCAACCGTCCACTGGCCGAAGGTAGCGCTGACGAAGTCGGCGGTGGCGCCGAGCGTTTCCCTCATCGAGACATAGCAACTGACGCGGAGGCGATGACCCATTCCGCGCGTTGCCAGACGACCGTCGTTGCCGCTTCTGTGCTCGAGCGGTCGTCCTGCTTAGCTCGGTGGACGCGCGTCTGGCGATTGCCCGACACTCGGATCGGAGGGCGGTCAGACCTGCTCGGGTGTTGGTCGAGTCGGCGAACCTACGCGGTAGCGCACGTGTGTCGCGCGCGGGGAATGGATGGTCTCGAGCGGCTCGAAGCCGGGATCTTGCACCCCGTCGAACAGTCGCTCGCCGCTACCGAGCAGGACTGGAACGATGTCGAGCATGAGCTCGTCGACCACGCCCGCGGCGAGCGCCTGGCGGACGGTCGAGGCGCCGCCCGCTATATCGACCCCGAGCCCGTCGGCCGCTGCGGTCGCGTGCTCGAACGCGGCGTCGAACCCTTCGGTCACGTAGTGGAAGGTCGTTCCGCCGTTCATCTCGATCGGCTCGTGCGGATAGTGGGTGAGAACGAATACCGGCGCGTGATAGGGCGGCTCGTCTCCCCACCATCCCCGCCACTCGCCATCCCAGGAGCCGCGGATAGGGCCGAACATGTTGCGGCCCATGACATAAGCACCGCGGCGCCTCATCAGCGCATTCTGGGCGCGGGCGTCAGCTTCGTGGAGCGGCTCGTCCAAGTGCCAGTGGTGGAGTTCGAGGCCGCCGATACCCAACGGGTTCTCGCGGCTCTGATCAGGGCCCGCGACGAATCCGTCGAGCGATATCGACATGTGGCAGGTGGTTGGTGTTGTCATGGAGTCTGTAGACCGCCGACCGCGGAGAAATCATCGGTCGCCAAATCCAATGGCAGCTCATACGGTGCCCGCGCAGATGAGGCTCGGCCGCCTGCGATTCTGAGAGAGCGTAGACCAGGATGTTCCGGCAGCGTCCCGGTTCGGGGAATGATCAACGGGCGGATCTTGCTGAGTTGTCGTCGGTTCGTCCAGATCCCGTCGGCCTGTTGGGAAGGTCCGTAACGCGTTCCCCGGCACAGAACGCTCTGCGGTAATCATCCGCGATCGCCGTTGGTCTGCAGCCCGTTGAGGAGGCCGCGGAGCGTTTCGGTGTAAAGGTCCAGGGCGGCGCGTCCTCGTTGGGTCAGAGCGATGGCGGTGCGCGAGGCTGGTCCGCTGCCGCTCTTCTCCATCGTGATGTAGTCGACGTCCTCGAGCTTGCGCAGGTGGGTGATCAGGTTGCCGGGGGTCAGCTCGATCAGGTCCTGCAGGCGGGCGAAGGACAGGGCGTCGCCATCGGGCAGCGCGGCCAGGGTGGCCACGATCTGCAGTCTGGCCGGGACGTGGATCAGCGGGTCAAGCCCGACTTGTGTCATGCGCCGGGCAGGGGGGCGCGCCGCTGCCACGCCTGGAGGGCGGTGGATGCGATCAGCACCGCGCAGAGGCCTATTCCGTCCGCCAGCCACACCCCACGCGGGCCGGCGAACGCGCTGGCGGTGGCAACGAGCATGACCGCGATCGAGATGCCGAGTTCCTCCCAGTTCTCTCGGGCGGCGGCGTAGGCCGCTCCGAATGTGCCGAGCACGAGCAGTGTCGCCGTCGCCACGTAGACCCCGTAGACGACGCCGTCGCTGGCGCCGGCGTCGGCGAGTGCGATCATGGCCACGTACACGACGATGAGCGCCACCGCCAACGCGGCGCCCTCGGCTTGGCGGCGGCGGACCGAGCGGCCGCTGACTCCGGTCTGAGCGCGGCGATGGGCGTAGAGCACCGACCCGACCCGGATCGCGATCACGACGTAGAGGCCTGCCAGGCCGGCTGGGGTTGGCCATTTGTAGGGGTGCTGTGCGCGGACCGACAGCCACACCGAGCCGAACGCGATCAGCGCCGCCGCGGCCGCGAGCAACGACAGTGCCGGCGAGCGGAAGTCCAACTCGCGCCGGGTTCGTCGTTGCGTCTGGGCCAGCAGTCGCGCTGCCGCGCGAGGATCCAGCTCCTCCCCGTGACTCTCAGTCGTTCCCGCGTCCAGTGTGCCGCCCATGGTGCGCTCCTTTTAGCATTTGCGTCACAAACCTTATGAGCTTTGCGGCCCAAAGTCAACCGACCGGCCGACACTCGGGGGCGCATCCAGAGGACTTGACTTTGCGCGGCAAAGTGCGCTAGGTTTGTCGCACAAAGCCAAGTACGGAAGGATCTCCCTCGACGCGAGCGCCTTCTGACGACGTGAATCCCGGGAGGGACCATGACTGCCTATCAATCGATCACGCGCATCGGCACGGTCGCGTCGCGTCATCCGCGGCGGATCGCCCGCCTGCGCGTCGCCATCGGGATCTGGCTGCTGTTCCTGATGACCGTTCTCTACCGCAGCGGCCATGGCGGCCGCTGGGCGTGGCTGCTGGGTGTGGGAACGGCCGTGCACTGGGTGTGGGCCGCGTTCCTGTTCCGGATCGCCCGCCAGCGGGAGACCGACCAGCGCCTAAGCCTGCCGTAGCACGCCACGCCGCCAAGCCGGGCGGTGCCGTCGACGCCGGCCTGGCCGGAGGACGACGCCGCCCGCTGTGGCGGACGTGGCGACCTGCGCCAGCCCTACCGAGACAGCCAAGAGGACCAGCTCGGCGCGCTCGGGCTCACGTTAAGGCCGATGTGAGTTCTGGAACGCCACGACATGAAGGACGCGATCGCTGGCCCAGGCGGCGTCCGGACAGCGACGAATCATCATTGCTGGGTGCGGCGGCGGTAGGCGGAGACGTTGGCGCGGTTTCCGCAGGTGGCGTATGAGCACCAGCGGCGAGTGTGGCTGCGGGTGTTGTCGTAGAAGACGCGCTGACATCGTGCGCATGCTCCCAGCCGAGCCCAGCGGCCGGTCGCGATTGCGGTGACGAGCTGGTCGAGGACGCGCGCGATTACAGCGTCGGCTGGGTTGGTGCGCGTCGCTTGCAGACTGACGGCCGGTCCGGCCGCAGTTTGTAGACGAAGCGGCACGGTAGCGCTGAGTCTGTTGATGGCATCCCAGGGGTTGGCGTCGCTCGCGTCTGTAAGGGCGCTCATGACCGCGTCGCGCAGGCGCCTCAGACGGGTCGTATCCGGCGCTGTGAGGGCCTGGTTGTCGTAGCCGAGCTCGCAGTGGGCAAGGAACGCGGCCGCGTTGGTAGGCGTGTCGAAACGCTCGGGCCGGCGGGCGCTGGGCCGTGAGTTGAGGAAGTTGATCAGTCCTCGCAGCTCGACGGGCGTGTCGTCGTCAAGCGGGGGCGGGGCGTCTGTGACAGGCGTGCTCACAGAGTCATCATACAACATGGTCTTTTCTTGATAGGCCTTTACATGATGCTTCAGTGGTGCTATGAAGGTATAAGGGTCTAAGTCCGTTAGACCACTACATCATGGAGGTGATCAGCATGTTCGGTTCCCTAAGCGGTGAACTCGCGCGCGCTCGCCAGCAAGAGCTCTTGGAAGCTGCGGCACGACATCGTCACGGTTCGGAGCACGGCCCAAGCCGACCGGTGACGCGCGACACCATGACGACTTTGCGCCGGATAATCGCCCCCCTGCGTCGGCCCCTCCCCGACGCGCCGGTGGTCGATGCGGATGCTTTGCCGCAACCGGCTTCATCGGAGTCATCGCCATCAGCAGCCGCCTGAAACACTGCGTCAACGTCCCGCTCTGTCGCCCCACGCATGCCGGAGGTCTTCTCTCCTCGTCGCAATTTCGAGACTGCTCATTCAGCCACCGAGAAGCACGTTCTGATAGCGCCGAGTGGTAGCGCCGGGCGGCTCACCGACCTGTCCGCACCGGTTGCCCGAAAGGAAAACCCTCCGATTGGAGGGCTCTCGTACGAAGCGGCTGAAGGGACTCGAACCCTCGACCTTCTGCATGGCAAGCAGACGCTCTAGCCAAC
>CAWCIA010000001.1:0-1128174 GCA_963795525.1 uncultured Solirubrobacterales bacterium | reverse complement strand
GCCGTCGACCGCGCGAGCACGCGCTGCGCACCCGCTCGGAGCACTGGCGTCCACCATCCGCCATACAGCCGATCGAATTCGTACGGCGCGAGCGCGTCGACGACACCCCGGACCTCGCGCTCGGGCAGGGGCAGACGGTTCGGCGCGCTGTAGAGAAACGACACCCGGTCCTCGCCCGGGGTGACGAACAGTGTGTCGCCGCAGAGCAGCGCCCCTCTCCCCTCCGCCCCGGCCGACCACACGAGCACCGAGCTGCCCGGGAAGTGTCCACCGCACTGCACGAGCGTTACGCCCGGCACCACCTCGAGAGCTTCCGACCAGGTCCGGACGGCCGGATCGGGGCGCGGCAGCCACGAGGCATCGACCTCGGCCAGGAGGATTTCCGCGTCGAAGGCGTGGCTCCATTCGACCATCGACCCGTACATGTGCGGATGGCTCGAGGTCACCGCGTGCAGGCCGCCGAGGCCCCGCACCGCCTCGATCGCCGCCTCGTCGACGTACGGCGAGGGATCCCACAGGACGTTGCCGGCGTCGGTGCGCACGAGCATCCGCGCTGACCGATCGCGATGTTCGGCTCGGTTCCGATGCCGTGTAGGCCGGGCTCGACCTCCCGCACGTCTCTGCGGTGACCGGCCGCCGCCAGCTCGCCCAGCGTCCGCCACGTCTGACCGCTCGGCGGCACCCACTGCCGCTCGTCGGCGCAGATCGCGCACACCTCCGGCGGCGGCTCCCCAGGCGGGTAGTTGGCGCCGCACGTCGGACACACGGGCACTGCTTCGTCTATCGCCACGGTCCCAGTATTGCGCCCGCGCGGAACCCGCGCCTCGAGCAAGAAGCAGCGGTTAGGCTGCCGCGATGCTCGGATCCTCCGCCCGCCGTCGCGCGCTCCTCCCGTCGCGCTCGCCGTCACCGCCGGCCTGCTCGCGAACCTCCCCGTCTCGTCGGCCGCCACGCCCTCCGCGAAGCAGAAGGCCCGCCAGCTCGGCGCGCAGGCCTACGTCTACGGCGTGGCCCTGTTGGATGAGCAGCGCGTCATCGAGAACTTCCCGGCCAATATGCTCATCAACGTCACCGCACTCGGCACGCCGGCTGAACGGCTGGTCCCGGCCCCGAACGTCGACACCCTCTACACGACGGCGCGCCTGGACCTGACCCACCAGCCGCTGATTGTGCACGTGCCCGAGGAGCACGGCCGCTACTACACCCTCCAGTTCCTCGATGCTTACACCAACTCGTTCGCCTACGTCGGCCGTCGCACCACGGGCACGCACGCGGGCAACTTCGCGATCGTCGGCCCCGGCTGGCACGGGACCTCCCCGCCGGGGTCAGGGCGATCAGAGCCCCCACCCCCACGGTGTGGATGCTCGGCCGCACGCTCGTCGACGGGCCCGCCGACGTCGCCCGCGTCGACGCCATCCAGCACGAGTACTCGCTCACGCCCCTGAGCGGCTATCCCGGCCATCCCACGAGCCTTTTTCCTGCCCACGTCCCGGCTGCACCGGCGCCGCTGCCGACCGGCCTCGCCTTCTACGACGCCATCGACGCCGCCATGGCGCAGAACCCTCCCCCGCGATCCGACCGCGCGCTGCTCAGGCAGTTCAGGACCGTCGGGATCGGCCCCGGGCTGACCCCGTCCACCGAGCACCTGACGCGCGCCGTCCGCCAAGGGCTTCTCGCCGGCCTGCAGGCGGGCCGCAGCGAGATCAACCGCTACGCGGCCACGCTCAAGGCCAGCTCGGAGCGCCACCACAACGGCTGGCTCGTGCCGCCCGCGGCCACCGGCAACTACGGCACGAACTATCTCCTGCGCGCCTACGTCGGCCAGACCGCGCTGGGCGCGAACATTCCCGCCGAGGCCGAGTACCCCTTCGCCACGTCGACCACAAGCTGCAGCCGCTGACGGGCGCCACCGCTACGTCCTGCACTTCGCCGCCGGCCAGCTTCCCCCGGTCAAGGCGTTCTGGTCGCTGACCATGTACGACCGGGACCTGTTCCTCGTGCCCAACGCGCTCGACCGCTACGCGATCGGCGACCGGACGCCCGGCCTGCACCGCAACCGCGACGGCTCGCTCGACATCGTCATCCAGCACACCCGGCCACACACCGACGCTCCAACTGGCTGCCCGCCCCGACCGGCAGGTTCGCGCTCGCGCTGCGCCTCTACCAGCCCAAGCCGGCGGTGCTCAACGGCACCTGGCCGCTCCCGACGCTCACCCGGGTCGGCCGAGCTCAGTCGGCCCCTGCGCCGTTCCGGCGCCGCCAGTCCTCGGCCAGGATCGCCCAGCGCTCGTGGTCGCGCCAGCGGCCGCCGATCTTCAGATACCGCGGCGAGAAGCCCTCGCGCCGAAAGCCGGCGCCGCTGGCCAGGGCGATCGAGGCCTTGTTGTCGGGCTGGATGTTGGCCTCGATGCGGTGCAGGCGCAGGGTGAGGAAGGCGTGGCGGAGCACGAGCTGGATCCCGGCGCGCATGTACCCCTGCCCGGCGAACGGCTTGCCGACCGCGTAGCCCAGATAGGCGCTCTGCAGCGAGCCGCGGGTGATCTGGGACAGATTGAAGAAGCCGACGATCGCCATGTCGACCTGGCGGCAGAGCAGCATCGCCTCGAAGTCGGGCCGCCGCGAGTCGGCCACGTAGGCGGCGAAGCGCTCGTCGTCGGTCGGCGCGCTGGCCCACGGCCGGTGAAAGGCACGGCTCGCGCGCATCAGCGCGATGAACTCCTCCCGGTCGTCGAGCGTCGGCGCGCGCAGGAAGACCTCGCGCTCGCTTCTCATCGAGCGAGCAGCCGTTCCAGTCGGTAGGCGAGCGCCTCGCACGCCAGCTCCTCGGAGACGTTGAGCATGAAAGCGCGCGCGCGTGTCCTCCACCAGCTCGATCGCGGCACGCAGCGCCTCGGGCGGCAGTCCTGCGTCGTCGCGCAGCTCCTCGGCCATGATCGACGTTGCGCACCAGATCCTCGGCGCCCCAGGCCAGCGAGGCCAGATCGGCGAACCACAGCGAAACGAGCTGCAGACCGAGGTCGAGCGCGGCCGTCTCGGCCCGCCGCCGGGCGCGGCGGATGCGCTCGGTCCACTCGGTCTCGATCCGCTTGCGCTCCTTGCGCGGGATACAGCTCGAGCTCCGCGTCTCGCTCGGCCTCGAGCCGCGCAGTGACGTCGTCACCCGGCGCCCGCACGGCGGCCAGCAGCGCGGCCCACGGCTTCGGAGGCGGGCCCCCTGGGCGAGCGGCGCACGCGCGAACGCGGTCGCCGCGGCCCGCAGCGCGCGCCCCGCTCGGACGCGAGCTCCCGCGCCGCCTCGGCGTCGCCCAGCGCCAGCCGGGCGGAGGCCGTGGCGGCTCGGGCGCGACCCCGCCGCTTGGAGCAGCCGCGCGACCTCGGCGCTCGAGGGCGCATCGAAGCGCACGAGCTGGCAGCGCGAGCGGATCGTCGGCAGCACCTCGGCGAGCCGGTCGGTGAGCAGGATCAGATGGACGAACGAGGCCGGCTCCTCGAGCGTCTTGAGCATGCGGTTGGCCGCCTCGTCGCCGAGCTCGTCGACGCGCTCGATCACGAACACCCGGCTCGAGGCCTCAAACGGCGTCTTGCTCGCGGCGGCGATCACCGGCTCCTCGATGTCGCCGACGAGGATCTCGTGGGCGCCGCTCGGGGTCACCCAGGTCAGATCGGGGTGGGCGCCGGAGCGCGCGCGCGCCCGGGCGCTGTCCGGGTCGGCCGAGCCGCGGGCGAGCAGCTCCGCCGCCATCGCCCGCGCCGCCGCGCGCTTGCCCGAGCCGCCCGGGCCGTGGAACAGGTACGCGTGCGAGGCGCTCGCATCCGGTCCGAGCGCCGGCGCGAGCACGGCGCGGGCGTGCGGGTGGCGGTCGAGCTCGGCGAGCATGCCTCGATCCTAATGGCCGGTAGGGTCAGGCCGTCATGACGCCCCCGGGACGGCTGATCACGATCGAGGGCATCGACGGCGCCGGCAAGACGACGCTGGCCCGGGCGCTGGCCGACGCGCTCGACGCGCGCGGGCTCGCGGTCACGCTGCTGCGCGAGCCCGGCGGCGTGGCCGCAGCCGAGCGGGTGCGCGAGCTGGTCAAGGATCCCGAGCTGCACATCGGGGCGCGCGCCGAGGCGCTCCTCTACGCCGCCGCCCGCGCCCAGCTCGTCGAGGAGGCGCTCGCGCCGCTGCTCGGATGCCGGCCGGTGGGTCCTGCTCGACCGCTTCGTCGACTCCTCGCTGGCCTACCAGGGCGCCGGGCGCGCGCTCGGCATCGACGCCGTGCGCGCGATCAACGCGTTCGCCACCGGCGGCCTGCGCCCGGACCGCACGCTGTGGCTGGCGCTCGATCCGGCGGCGGGGCGGGCGCGCTCGCGCGCCCGGGGCGAGCCGGCCGACCGGCTCGAGCGCGAGCAGGCTGAGTTCTTCGAGCGGATCGAGCGCGGCCTACGGCGAGCTGTGGCGCGCCGAGCCGGAGCGCATCCGCCGCATCGACGCCACCCAGCCGCCCGAGCCGGTGCTCGCGGCGGCCTCGCGCGCGCTTGGCCGACCTGCTCTGACTCAGCCCGCGTACCCGCGCGGGTGGGCCTGGGCGAACGCCCAGGCGTCGCCGACCATGTCCTCGAGCGAGGGCTTGCGGGGCGTCCAGCCGAGCTCGGCGCGGACGCGCTCGCTCGCCGCCACGAGCTCGGCCGGATCGCCGGGCCGGCGCTCGGCCTCCACGACGGGAATCTCGCGGCCGGTCACCGTCTCGGCCGCGGCGATCACCTCGCGGACCGAGAAGCCGTTGCCGTTGCCGAGGTTGTAGATCTGATGCTCGCCGGGGCGGGTGGCCTCCAGCGCGAGCACGTGGGCCTCGGCGAGATCCTCGATGTGGATGTAGTCGCGCACGGCGGTGCCATCGCGGGTCGGGTAGTCGGTGCCGAAGACCTTGACGTGCGGGTTGTGCCCAGGCGGCGCGCAGCACGTTGGGGATGAGGTGGGTCTCGGGCTCGTGGTCCTCGCCGAGCTCGCCGCTGGCGCCGGCCACGTTGAAGTAGCGCAGGCTCACCGCGCCGAGCCCGTAGGCGGTGCAGAAGTCGCGGATCATCCAGTCGACGGCGAGCTTGGAGGCGCCGTAGGAGGTCTGCGGCCGCGTGGGGGCGTCCTCGGCGATCGGCACCTCGTCCGGCTGGCCGTAGACGGCGCAGGTGGAGGAGAACACCAGCCGCGTCACGCCGCCGTCGCGCATCGCCTCGAGCAGGTTGAGCGTTCCGCCGACGTTGGTGCGGTAGTAGCGCTCGGGGTGGCTCGACCGACTCGGCCACCAGCGCCAGCGCGGCGAAGTGCAGGACGCCGTCGAAGCCCTCCGCCGACCGCCGCGCTCGACGGCCGGCCGGTCGAGCAGATCGGCCACGACCAGCTCGGCGCCCGCGGGCACCGCCTCGCGGTGGCCGCGCTCGAGGTTGTCGAGCACGACGACCTCGTGGCCGTCGCCGAGCAGCTGCTTGGCCACGATCGAGCCGATGTAGCCGGCGCCGCCGGTGACGAGCAGCTTCACGCGTATGCCTCGGTGTCGGTTCATGAAGGGTCCGGAGTGATAACAGAGACGCCGCAGCGAGCGCTTAAACGCTGCCGGAACGGGCCTCCGCGCCGAAGTAAAATAGGAAGCCGTTAGAGCTCCTGCGCGAACCGCTCGGCTCCGAGCTTTTCCGTCCGGGGCCTCCGCCAGGATTCGCTGCCCGCCTCGGCCGACCTCGGAGCCGGCGGGAGCAGCGGAGAAGTCAGCGGAAAACGAGAGGAGCAGGTCGGTATGGAGTACACGCCACACACCCCACCCAGCGCCAGCTTGTTGGCGGGCGAGGGTCTCTCGATCCGCCGCTTTTTCACCACCCCGGAGCAGCATCCCTTCGACGCCGTCGAGTGGGAGACGCGCGATGCCCGCATCGGCCACGGCGACAAGGTCTCCTTCGAGCAGCGCGACGTCGAGTTCCCCAAGACGTGGTCGCAGAACGCGACCAACATCGTGGCCCAGAAGTACTTCCGCGGCCAGCTCGGCTCGCCCGCGCGCGAGCAGCTCGGTCAAGCAGATGATCACCCGCGTCGCGGGCACGATCGCCGGCTGGGGCCGCGAGCGCGGCTACTTCGCCACCGCCGCAGGACGCCGACACCTTCGAGGCCGAGCTCACCCACATCCTGCTGCACCAGATGGCGGCGTTCAACTCGCCGGTCTGGTTCAACGTCGGCTGGCATCCGGTCGGCGATCCGAAGATGCAGGCCAGCGCCTGCTTCATCCTCTCCGTCGACGACAGCATGGAGTCGATCCTCGAGTGGAACACCAAGGAGGGCATGATCTTCCGCGGCGGCTCGGGCTCGGGCATCAACCTGTCGAAGATCCGCGGCTCGAAGGAGCCGCTCAGCCGCGGCGGCACCGCCTCGGGCCCGGTCTCGTTCATGCGCGGCGCCGATGCCTGGGCCGGCTCGATCAAGTCCGGCGGCGGCACGCGCCGGGCGGCCAAGATGGTCGTGCTCGACGTCGACCATCCCGACATCCGCGAGTTCATCTGGTGCAAGGCCAAGGAGGAGGACAAGGCCGCGGCGCTGCGCGACGCCGGCTTTGACATGTCGATCGACGGCGACGGCTTCCACTCGATCCAGTACCAGAACGCCAACAACTCGGTCCGCGTCACCGACGAGTTCATGCGCGCGGTCGAGAACGACGAGGACTGGCGCCTGACTCGCGCGCACCACCGGCGAGCCGATCGGCGAGGCGATCCCCGCGCGCGAGCTCATGCAGGAGATCGCCGAGGCGGCGTGGCGCTGCGCCGATCCGGGCGTCCAGTACGACACCACGATCAACCAGTGGCACACCTGCCCGGTGTCGGGGCGGATCAACGCGTCGAACCCGTGCTCGGAGTACATGCACGTCGACGACTCGGCCTGCAACCTGGCCTCGCTGAACCTGATGAAGTTCCGCCGCGCCGACGGCACGCTTCGACGTCGAGTCCTTCGAGCACGCGGTCGACATCGTCTTCCTGGCCCAGGAGATCATCGTCTCGCCGTCGAGCTATCCGACCGAGCAGATCGCCAGCAACGCGCGCGCCTTCCGCCAGCTCGGCCTCGGCTACGCCAACCTCGGCGCCTACCTGATGGCCAACGGCATGCCGTACGACTCCGACGCCGGGCGCGGCACGGCGGCGGCGATCACGGCGCTCATGACCGCGCGCGGCTACCTCGGCTCGGCCCGGGTCGCCGCGGCGATGGGCCCGTATGAGCGCTACGCGGAGAACCGCGAGGCGCACAACGCGGTGATGCGCATGCACCGCGACGCGAGCTACGCGATCCCGGACGTCGCCTGCGAGGACACCGAGCTGCTCGACGCCGCCCGCGCGACCTGGGAGCAGGCGGTCAGCGCCGGCGAGCAGCACGGCTACCGCAACGCCCAGGCCACGGTGCTCGCCCCGACCGGCACGATCTCGTTCCTCATGGACTGCGACACGACCGGCGTCGAGCCCGACTTCTCGCTGGTCAAGTTCAAGGAGCTCGTCGGCGGCGGCCAGATGACGATCGTCAACCGCACGGTGCCGCTGGCGCTGCAGACGCTCGGCTACGGCGAGGAGCAGATCGACCAGATCCTCGCCCACGTCAACGAGCACGGCACGATCGTCGGGCGCGCCCGGCCTGGCCGACGAGCACCTGCCGGTGTTCGACGTGGCGGTCGGCGAGCGGGCGATCTCGCACATGGGCCACCTGAAGATGATGGGCGCGGTGCAGCCGTTCATCAGCGGCGCGATCTCCAAGACGGTCAACCTGCCCGAGACGGCCACGGTCGACGACATCGCCGACGCCTACCTGCAGGCGTGGCGGCTCGGGATCAAGGCGCTGGCCATCTACCGCGACGGCTCGAAGACCGCGCAGGCGCTGCGCACCGACGCGCAGAAGCAGCTGCCGGCCGGTGAGACGGCCGAGGCGATGATCGAGCAGGCGGTCGCCGACGCGCTGGCCAAGGCGCCGCCCAAGCGCCGGCGGATGCCGCGCGAGCGCCAGTCGATCACCCACAAGTTCTCCATCGGCGGCCACGAGGGCTACATCACGGCCGGCATGTACGACGACGGCACGGTGGGCGAGATCTTCCTCACCGACATCGGCAAGGAGGGCTCGACGCTGCGCGGGATGATGAACTCGTTCGCCACCGCGATCTCGATCTCGCTCCAGTACGGCGTGCCGCTCGAGACGCTCGTGCGCAAGTTCAGCTACATGCGCTTCGAGCCCGAGGGGATGACCTCCAACCCGGAGATCCCGTTCGCCAAGTCGATGCCCGACTACATCATGCGCTGGCTGGCCTCGCGCTTCCTCGACGTCGAGCTCCAGGAGGAGCTCGGCATCCTCACCAAGGAGGTGCGGGCGCGCAAGGCGGCGCAGGACGCGCTGATCTCGCAGCGCAGCGACACCGCGGGTCCGGCGCTTCCGCCCGGCGACGCCGACGACGACGAGGAGCCTGCGAACGGCAACGGCACAAACGGCCACGGCGGCCACAGCTCGACCGCGGTGGCGCCGACCGCGGCGCTGACCGACGAGCCCCCGGTCATCCCCGCCATGCGCAGGGGCCTCGATCTCGGGCCGGCCTGCCAGCAGTGCGGCGGCATGATGCAGCGCACGGGCAGCTGCTACACGTGCTCGAGCTGCGGGTTCAATACCGGCTGCGGATAATCCCCGCAGCCGGCTCGCCCCCATGCCACGGGGCGAGCTCGATACATGCAGCCTGCGCTAGATTCCGGCGACCGACCATGGTCTCCGTGCGACCGTCGCTGATCGAGTTTCCCGCCGACGACCCCGAGCGCGCGCTGCGCTTCTGGTCGGGCCTCCTCGGTCATCGCCTCGAGCCACGAGACGCGGAGCAGGGCGAGGGCTGGCAGGCTCAGAGCGGGTCGCTTGGCGTGGGGATCCATCGACGTGGACGTGGCCCGGGCGACTCCTTCTCCCTGCCGTATTTCGAGGTCGACGACGTCTCCGCCGCTCTGGCCCAGGTCGCCCGGCTCGGCGGCACGGTGATCCACCCCGGCGAGCGGTGGGCGGTCTGCCGGGACTCCGAGGGCAGCCCCTTCGGACTCGCGCACGCCACCACCGACGGTCGGGATTGATCGGTTCCGGCGGAACCCACGGCGTCGACTGACCGCGCTCGCGCACCCAGAGAGCACTCCGCCGGGCGTTATGGCAACCTATGCGCCCACAAAATACGCCGAGCCGTTCTCGCTCCGCGCGAGGACGGGCGGGGAACCCAAATGCAGGTGAGCGCTGCTCTCCTGCTGGGGCGAATCGGCCGCCCGGATCTCCGGCCGCGGCTGTAGCGACCTCGTCGCGAGCCCGTCAGCTAACCCCGTAGGCGACAACCGAAGACGTAAAGGAAGGTGGTGCTCGGGTGAGGCTTGGTTCCTCCGTGCCCAGGCAGGCCCGCGGCCGGCGGTTCGCCGGCGGTGGCTTTCAGATCGTTCTGTGGGGTGCCCTCGCGGTGCTGTGTGCCTACGCTGCTCTGAGCACCGGGGGTGCTCACGCGGCCTCCGCTCACCCCCACGCCAAGCTGTCCCATCGGCACAGGTCCGTCCGCCACAAGGCAACGGCGTCGCGGGTCCAGTACTGCGCCCAGATCCCGATCGTCGGCGGGATCCCACCGTGGGGCTTCCACACGGGCGCGCCGATCACGGGTGCGACCGGCAGCTACGCCCGCGGCCACGGCGACATCAACCTCGCCGCCAACACGGTCTCGGGCATCCTCTGCCAGGTCGACCGTATGCGGCGCCAGCCCGATCGCCTGATCACCATGACCGTCCAGGAGCATCTGGTCAGTCACTCGCACCATGCGGTGATGTGGGCCGTGCCCGGCAACGTCATGACGATCATCGTCCGCGTGCAGAGCAGCACCGACCCCCGGTGCAAGGTCGGCACGCTCGGGCGCGTAATGCTGTTCGCCAGCTACAACGGCGTCCGCAGCGACAGCGTCCGGTTCACCTTCCCGGCCGCGTGCCGGGCCCACGACCACCTCTACCACGGGCCACAGGTCAACAACCAGGTCCCCCCGTTGTAGCCAAGCGGGATCGCTCCCTAGCGACTCTCGTCCGGGTACTCGTCCTTGCGCCAGGCGCGGGGTTCATTCGACCCCGCTTTGGGCGTTCGCGCGAGCAGGAATGAGTGATAGGGGGCCACGAAGGGGTCGGGCGCGGTGACCGTGTATGTGTGGTAGACGGTTCCGTTCTCGCGCGCGAAGGCGATGAAGCCCGGTCCCTCGCGCAGGCCGTCCTCGAGCTTGGCTCCGATCTGCCGTCCCCAGTCCTCTAGCCATACCGGGGGATCGTCGATCATCCCCTTGACCTCAGGTATGGCCTGCGCTTGCTCGGGCGTCAGGGCGAGTCCGAAGTCGAAGGGAAAGTCCGTCCCGTAGGTCGAGACGTAGGGGAACTGCCAACCCATCCGCTGCTTGTAGGCGGTCAGCCGGTGAATCGGCGCGCGGGAGAAGCAGATCAGCGTCACGTCGCGGCGGTTGAGATGCACGCGCGGGCAGTCGAGCTCATCCCCTAGGTTCGTACATCCGGGGCAGGCGCCGAGCTCGTAGTCCGGCCCGAACATGATGTTGTAGGCCAGCAGCTGCGAGCGCCCCTCGAAGAGCTCGACGAGCGTCTTCTTCCCGTCCTCGGTGTCGAACTCGTAGTCCTTTTCCACCGGCACCCAAGGAAGCTCACGGCGCCGCTCGGTCACCTTCTGGCCGAGCTGGGCCTGCTCGGCCTCCAGCTTGGCAAGCTCCGCGCGGGCCGCCTGCCATTCCTCGCGCGTTCCAATCCGGTGCTCGGGCATCGTGACCTCCTGGGTTGACCTCATTGGCGCCGACGTCGGGCCGCAGCGCGGATGGACGTCATAGGCTAGGACGGATCCGTCACGCCGAACTCATCGGTGCGCGGGACCTGGGTACATAGACGCTCGGCCTCGTGCCGCGGCACTAGGCTGTCCGGTCACCGTGACCGCGCTCGATCACCCGGCCGCCGAGGCAACGCTCGCGCCCTACCAGGCGGCCTTTCTCGACTGGCTGGCCTGCGCCCGCGCGGGCCGCGCCGAGCGAGCCGTCCGCGCGCTGGCCACGGTGGGCACCGACCTCCCCGGCCGGGTGGCCGCGGCCGCCGCGGCCGGCCACGTCCTCGACTTCGACGACACCCTCGCCGAGGGCGTCGCCCACGTGAGCGCGGCGTGCGCGCCCGCGGCGCTCCTGGTCGCCGCGCGCTGCGGTTGCACGACCGGCGAGATGCTGGCCGCGTACGCCGAGGGCTTCGAGGCCATGGCGGCCGTGGCGGCGGCCAGTCACCCGGCCCTCTATGACGGCGGCTGGCACCCCACTGCGGTCTGTGGCCCGGTCGGAGCGGCCGTCGCCGCCGCTCACCTGCTGGATCTCGGCCCGGAGCAGCGCGAGACGGCGCTCGCCGCCGCGCTGCTCCGTGCGGGCGGGACACGTGGGGCCTTCGGCTCCGAGGGCAAGGCCATTCAGGTCGGGATGGCGGCCGCGGCCGGCGTCCAGGGTGCTCTTCTCGCCCAGGCGGGCGCCGTCGTCGACGCGCGGGCGATTCACGGCCCGCTCGGCTTCGAGGGGGTGCTCCACGCCACGGTCCCGGCGTCGTGGGGCGCTCCCGTTCACAGGCACATCGCCCACAACTGGGTCAAGCTCCACCCGAGCTGCCTGGGTACACACGCGCCGATCGAGGCGGCCGGCGAGATACGGCGGGACCGCAGCGGCGACGGGCCGCTCGAGGTCGTGGTCCATCCCGTGGCGCGACAGGCCGCCCACCTCGACGCCGTCGACACCGGACTCGAGGCGAAGTTCTCCATTCCCTATTGCGTGGCCTACACGCTCTGCTACGGACCGCCTGGCGTAGGCGACTTCGCCGCCCTCGACCCGGCGGTGAGCGCGCGCGCCGCGGCGATCGCCATCACCACTGATCCGGCGCAGCCACCCTTCGGCGCCGTGGTTCGCGCCGGGGCCCGCGAGCTCGCGCGCGTGCCGAGTCCGACCGGCTCGCCGGAGCGAGCGGCCACGCCCGCTGACCTCGAGGCCAAGCTGCGCGACCTGGATGGGACGAGCCTGCTCGGCGTCCTCGACGACCTCTCCGCACCTGCACGCGACGTGCTCGACGCCGTCGAGCTCGCATGAGCCGCCTCCGCGTCGACACGCAGGCGTGGCTGCCGACGTGGTCGCCGGTGGCAGGGACGCGAGCGATCCGTGCCGCCGTGGTCATGCCGGCGCTCTTCGCGCTGACCTTCGAGGTCATCGGGAACCTCCAGATGGCGCTCTTCGCCGCGTTCGGCTCGTTCGCCACGCTCGTGCTCGTCAGCTTCGCCGGGAGCGCACGCGACAAGCTGATCGCCCACCTCGCGCTCGCCCTCGCCGGAAGCCTGCTCCTCACCATCGGCACAGCGGTCAGCTCATCGACCGCGCTGGCGGCGATCGTCACAGTCCCGGTGGCCTTCGCCGTCTTCTTCGCCGGTGTCATCGGTCCGAATGCCGCCACCGGGGTCACCGGCGCGCTGCTCCTCTACGTGCTCCCGGCCGCCTCACCCGGCACCGTGAGCATGATTCCCGACCGTCTCGCCGGCTGGTGGCTGGCTGCGGTTCTCGGCACGACCGCCGTGCTCCTCCTCCCCACGCCGGCGGCGGCCAGCCGCCTGCGGGCCGCTATGGCCAAGCTGAGCGCCGGGCTGGCGCACGAGCTCGACGCCGCGCTGCGCGGCCAGGCCACCGAGGCGAGCCTCCGGGCGTGCATCGAGGCCAAGCATGAGCTCCTGGCGGTGTTCAACGCCACGCCGTATCGCCCCACGGGCCTCGCCGTCCGCGATCAGGCGCTCGCCAACGCCGTCGAGCTGCTCGAGTGGTGCACCTCGCTCATCGCCGACACGATCCACGAGCGCAGTGACCTCAGTGCCGCCGCGCAGGGCGAGCGCGCCCTCCTCGGGCTCGGCGCGTCCGTTCTCGCCGACGCGGGCCGGTTGTTCGCCGGCCAAACGGCCCGTCCGGAGCTCGAGCGGCTCGACGAGGGCCGGCGCGAGAGCCTCGAGCGTGTGCACGCGCTGAGCCCGCGCGAGGGCGACTTCGCGGAGCAAGCACGGCTGTCCTTCCACGTCCATACGCTCGCCATGACGATCCTTGGAATCGGCGCGGACGCCGTGGTCGCCGCGGGCCTCGGCGATGCGGAATGGATGGAGCAGGCTCGCGCGCGATGGACCGACGCCCGGCCGAGCGCGGGCCTCCCGCGCCTGGCGGCCCTCTCTCGGTATGCCGGCGTCGCCGCCCGCCACGCCAGCGTGCGCTCTGTCTGGATGGTCAACAGCCTCCGTGGCGCCCTGGCGCTCGCCGCCGCCGTGCTCGTGGCCGACCTGAGCAGCGTCCAGCACGGCTTCTGGGTCGTGCTCGGCACGCTCTCGGTCTTGCGGACGAACGCCGCCTCGACGGGGTCGACCGCCGTCCGCGCGATCCTCGGCACCACGCTGGGATTCATCGCCGGGGCCGCGCTCCTGCTCGCCATCGGTACGGGTACGACCGCACTCTGGATCGTGCTGCCGTTCGCCGTCCTCATTGCCGCCTACGCCCCGGGGGCCGCACCCTTCACGGTCGGCCAGGCCGCCTTCACGGTCACCGTCGCCGTCCTCTTCAACATCCTCGTTCCCGTGGGATGGAAGGTTGGGGAGCTGCGCATCGAAGACGTCGCCATCGGCTGTGCGGTCAGCGTCCTCGTCGGAGCTCTCTTCTGGCCGCGCGGCGTCTCTTCGCTCGTCGGCGACGACCTCGCCGACGCGTACCGCTCGGGCTCCGCCTACCTCTCGCAGGCGGTCGAGTGGGTCTGCGGCCTGCGGGCCGAGGCGCCCGACGGAGCCCCGGTCGCGACCACGGCGGGGCTGCGACTCGACGAGGCCCTGCGCGCGTTCCTCACCGAGCAGGGCACCAAGCACCTGCGCAAGGAGGAGCTCTGGCGCCTCGTGGGCGGCAGCCTCCGCCTGCGCCTCACCGCGCACGCCGTGGCCACCCTCCCGCGCGAATGCGCCCACGACCCGGCGAGCCCAAGCGCCGTCCTGCACGAGCGGGCCGAGATTCTCCACGCCTGGTTCGAGCAGCTCGCGGCCCAGGTCGACCGCCCCCGGGGCAACGGACCCGTGACCGATCTCGCCACCCCGGAGTGGGACGGCGAGCTCGCGGTGACGGCGGCCCCCTCGCACCGAACGGTCTGGCTGCACGAGCATCTCGACCATCTGGCTGAGCACCTCGAGGAGCTCCTCGCTCCGGCCGCCCGCCTGGCCGAGGTTCGCCGGCGCCCGTGGTGGCGCTGAGGCAACGGCCGGGGCGCGCGGCGGCCCTCGACGACCAGGCCGACCTCGCGCGCCTCAGCGCAGGCCGAGGAGGCGGGCCGCGTTCTCCTTGAGCACGAGCGGACGCACCTCGTCCTTGATGGGGAGGTTCTCGAAGTCCGAGAGCCAGCGGTCGGGGGTGATGAGCGGGAAGTCCGAGCCGAAGAGCATCTTGCGCTTGAGCTGGGTGTTCGTGTAGCGGATGAGGTTCTCGGGAAAGTACTTCGGCGACCACCCGGACAGGTCGATGTAGACGTTCGGCTTGTGCACGGCGATGGCGAGCGCCTCGTCCTGCCAGGGGAAGGACGGGTGGGCCAGGATGATGTCGAGCTCGGGGAAGTCGGCCGCCACGTCGTCGACGCACATTGGGTTCGAGTACTTCAGCCGCACCCCGCCGCCCCCCGGCATTCCGGCCCCGATCCCGGTCGTACCGGAATGGAAGAGCGCGATCAGCCCGGCCTCGGCGATCGCCTCGTACATCGGGTAATGCGCCCGGTCGTTGGGCCAGAAGGCCTGGATGTTCGGGTGGAACTTGAACCCCCGAACCCCGGCCTCGATGAGCTCGCGCACCTCGCGCACTCCGAGCTTGCCCTTGTGGGGGTCAACGCTGCCGAAGGGGATGAGCACGTCCGGGTTCTCCCGCGCGGCCTCGAGCACCTCGTCGTTGCCCAGCCGTCGGCGGCCCATTCCGGCCTCGTCGTCGACGTTGAACACGACGGCGAGCATGTTGCGCTCGCGGTAGTAGTCGGCCACCTCGCGGGCGGTCGGCTGGCGCGGCTCGGCTCCGAAGTACTTCGCCGCCGCGGCCAGGACCTCGGCCGTCACGGGATCCTGCTGCTCGTTCTCGTTGCGCTCGGCGTGAACGTGGACGTCGATGGCGGCCAGGCTGTCGACGTCGAGGCTCATCAGGGAGCCGAACGCTACCAGCGGGGGCCGCCAGCGGGACTACCTGCCCAAGCCGGCGAGATCACCGGGCGTCGTGGAAGATGATCCCGAGCGTTGTGCGCCGGCCCGACGTCACCGTGCTGACGCCGTGACGCATGGCGGCCCGGTAATACCCACGCGTGCCCTGCGCCGGGCGCTCGCGCGTGGTGAAGACGAGGAACGCCCCGGGCTTCAACGCGCACACATGGGCCCGGCTCTGGGCCCGCGGGCGCTGCTCGACGAGCACGAACTCCCCGCCCTCGAAGTCGTCCCCGGGCCGGTCGAGCACGGTCACGGCCTGGACGGGAAAGGCGACGTCGCCGTAGATGTCCTGGTGCAGCGCGTTCCAGTCCGAGGGGCCGTAGCGCAGCAGGAGCGGGGTGGCCCGGGTCTGCCCGGCGGCGTGGCAGCGCTCGAGGAAGGACTCGAGCTCGTCCGGGTAGTCGCCCTCGCGGCCGAGGCGCTCGGCCCACCGGTTGGCCACCGCCGCCAATGGTTCATAGAGGGCGCGTCGGAGCGTCGCGACCAGAGGCGGGAGGGGGTAGTCCAGGTACTTGTATTCGCCCCGGCCAAAGCCGTGGCGCGCCATGGTGATCGTGCTGCGAAACGCCCCGGTCTCGTAGAGAGCGGAGAGCTCTGAGCACTCCGAATCGCTGAGAAGCGGCGGGGTCTGGGCAAACCCGCGGGTGTCGAGCTGCTCGCCCAGCTCATCCCATGAAAGCGCGCCGACGCGCGCGGAGATCGCATCTGTCATGCCCCGAGAACGCGCTGGGCGCTCAGCGCGTGAGATCAGAGGGCCTTGGCCAGCTTGAGTTCAGCGGCCCGGTCAGGCTCCATCAGGGCGGCGAGCGCCGCGTCGTAGTCGGGAAGGGCGAGGACCGTGCCGTCGTGGAGGACCATGAGGTAGCGGTCGAGCGTGCGCAGGAAGGCCCGGTCATGCGAAACGGCGACGACCGTGCCCTCGAAACGGTCCAGCGCCGCCTCGAGCGCCTCGGAGGAGTCGATGTCGAGGTTGTCCGTCGGCTCGTCGAGGAGCAGGAGGTTGTGGCCCTCGAGCTCGAGCACGAGCACTTCAAGCCGTGCCTTCTCGCCCCCGCTCAGCACGTCGTAGACCCGGCGCGCGGCGTCGGTGAGGCCATAGCGGGCGAGCGCGCTCATGCCGGCCTGGACGCCTCCGCCCCGCACGCGGCCGAGCACGAGCTCGAGTACGCCGCGGGCGGCGAAGTCATGTCGCGACTGCAGCTGGGTGAAGAACCCCGTCGACACCCGCGGGCCGACCACAAGCTCCCCGCCGTCCGGCTCACGCGCGCCCGCGAGCACGCGCATGAGCTGGCTCTTGCCCGAGCCGTTGGGGCCGAT
Source organism: uncultured Solirubrobacterales bacterium (assembly GCA_963795525.1). Classification (GTDB taxonomy): domain Bacteria; phylum Actinomycetota; class Thermoleophilia; order Solirubrobacterales; family Solirubrobacteraceae; genus Palsa-465. Next base: position 1,111,559 of record CAWCIA010000001.1, on the reverse strand, counting down.
GATCCCCACGCGCTCGCCGAAGTGGATCTCGTCGGCGAACGGCGCCACGAGGCCGTCGACGGCCAGATCGCGCAGATCGAGCACGCGCCGGGCCGAATCGCCGCCCCGCATGCGCACGGTGATCGTCGTGTCGAGAACCGGAGCGGGCGGCGGCCCGGGCTCGGCGAACCGCCGCCACCGGGTCTCCGCCGCGTCGGCCTTCTTGGCCCAGTCGCTCGAGTACTTAGCGCGCTCCTTGAACGTCTTCATCAGGCGATACAGGCGGCGCTCCTCCTCTCGCCAGCGCTTGACCGCGTCGCCGAGTTTGCGCTGGCGCTCCTCCCGGGCCTCGCGGTAGGTGCGGTAGGGGCCGTGGTGAACCCAGGCGCCGCTTCCCTCGAGCGTGACGATTGTCGCCACCGCGCCGGAGAGGACCTCGCGATCGTGGGAGACCATGAGCACGGTCTTCTTGCTCGTCCGCACCTGCTGCTCGAGCGCAAGCTTGGCCGGGATGTCGAGGAAGTTGTCCGGCTCGTCGAGGAGCAGGATCTCGGCGTCGGAGGCGAAGAGGATGTCGAGGACGAGGCGCTTGCGCTCTCCTCCCGAAAGCGTGATCGCGGGCCGCTCGGCGATCGTGTCGAATCCGGCTCGGACGATCCGGCGACAGGCGGCGTCCCATTGTCCCTCGAGCTCGTAGCCGCCGAGCGCCGACCAGTCGGCGATCGCCGTCCCGAGCTTCATGCCCGCGGCCTCGTCCCCCGCGGCCAGCTCCGCCTCGTGCGCGAGCACGCCCTCCCCGGCGCGGCGCACGGCGGCGGGCGCGAGCGAGAGCAGGAGCTCGCGCACGGTGCGCGCGTCGTCGGATACCCCGACGTCCTGGGACATATAGCCGACCCGGGGGCCTCCGAGCGCGACCTCGCCCTCGTCGGGCTCGAGCCCCCCGGCCAGGATGCGGAGAACAGTGCTCTTGCCCACGCCGTTGCCACCGACGAGCCCGACGTGCGAGCCACCGGACACCCGGAAGGTCACCTCGGAGAAGAGCAGCTCACCGCCGGGGTGGGCGTAGGCGAGGCGGGACACGGTGACGTGGCTCATGCGGGCAATGCTTGCATTCCCGCGCCGCGCGGTCGTGCTCGTGGCGCCCCCTACCGCGTGATCGCCTTGCGCACCCGGCGCGAGATCTGGCCCACGGCGCCCTTCTGTCCGCTTCCCAGGCCGGTGATCCCGAGCACGATGACGAATACCCCGGCGAGCAGGGCGAGACCGGCGACGAGTACCGGCCAGCGCCGCTCGAGGAACCGGCGCGCGCGGGTGAGGAGGCGCTGTGCCTTGCCCGGGGCCAGCGCGAGCGTCACGACGATGAGCAGGAGGGGCAGGACGAAGCAGGCGTTGTAGATGACGATGAGAACGATCTGGCCCGTGAGGCTGCTCCCCGAGCCGACGATGGCGACGATGGCGGCGAAGTAGGGGAAGGCCGTCGGAAGCTCGACGACGCCGATGGAGGCGCCGAGGACGGCGCTCGACCTGCCCCGTGCCGGGGGTTCGGGCAGCGCCTTTTCGGAGAGTCGGGCGCGCCGGCGCCACAGGAGGGCTGCGGCAACGAGCATGGCCGCGCCGGCCACGGTTTCGAGCACGTACCGGGTCGTCGGGGAAGGATGGGGGACGAGGTCAAGGATCGCCTGGCCGGGGCCGGCGGCGATGAACGCGCCGGCGAGGATGAACACGCCGGCCAAGCCGAGGGTGAACTGGGTGACGGCCCGGAGCGGGCGGTCTCCCGAGGCGAGGTAGAGGCCGGGCGCGATCGTGCTGGGGTTCAGCGAGTCGGCCAGCCCGATCGAGATGACGACCCCGAGCACGCGCAGCATGCTCGTCTCCTCCCCGCGATCGGCTCGGTCCAGTCAGCCTCGGTTAAACGCGCGCGTGTTCGTACTCGCGGACGACGGCGGTGGTGCGCTCCAGCGCGACTGGAATCCGCGCTCCTCTGCCATCCGCGCGAGCTCTCCAGGGCCGTGCACGTCCTCGGTGGGAAAGATGGCCAGCCCGAAGTTCATTCCGCGTTCACCGTAGCGGAGCGGCGCCGCGCTACGGTAGGAGCATGGCCACCGAACGAGAGACCGACACCGCGCGCCCCCTGCAGCTGAGCGATGAGGAGTGGCGCGCCCGCCTGACGCCGGACCAGTACGACGTGCTCCGCCGCCAGGCGACCGAGCGACCCTTCACGGGCAGGTACGTGCACGTCAAAGACGATGGGACGTACCGATGCGCGGGCTGTGGCGCCGAGCTGTTCGACTCACAGACGAAGTTCGACTCGGGCAGCGGCTGGCCGAGCTTCTACGAGCCGGCCGTGGCCGCCAACGTTGAAGTCCGTGCCGACGACAGTCACGGAATGCACCGCTCGGAGGTCATTTGCCGCGCCTGCGGTGGCCACCTCGGCCACGTGTTCAACGACGGCCCGGACCCGACCGGGTTGCGCTACTGCATCAACTCGTGCGCGCTCGAGCTCGAGCCGCAGGAGTAACGCGGCTGTAAAGGGAGTCGCGCGCGTCAGGCGGACCGACTGTGACGCGTCAACCCCGCGAGCTCGGCCGGAGCGCGAGCCTCGATCACGCGTTCCGCCGCGACGGCGGCCTTCCAGTACCGCTTGAGCCGGCGGGTGAACCGGGATGGTGACTCGGCGTACACGCGAGCGCCGGCCGTGCGTGCCTCCCCCTGCAGCTGCTCGCGTCGGTGATCGATCAGCGCGATGACCGGAGCCGTATCGGCGGCGACATGCTCGCTCGCCGCGGTCACGGTGCGGCGGAGCACGGCCAGGTCGTGGTCGTCGCCGAGCAGGTCGGCGAGCGCATGGGTCTCGTCGACTAGCCCGCCCATGGTCAGGGGCGCTACCGGGCGCAGGAGCCTGGCGTGGTACCACAGGTCCTTCACCCGCTTGCGCCACGCGTGGAGGTTCTCGACCGTTGGGCGGCGCTCGGCGCGGCGCATGGCGCGCCGGCCGCGAGCGTAGCTGCGCTCGAGTCCCGGCTCGAGCGCCGACCAGCCCTGGCCGCGCACGTGCCAGCGCTCGGTCCGGATCGCCCGCAGCTCCTCGACAGCGGCTTCGATCTCGCCCGAGGCCTCCAGCGCGGCGCGGCGGCGGTCGCGATCGGCCTCGAGCTCCTTCCGGATGGCCGTGAACGTCGCCTTCGGCACCTGTCCGGCATAACGCTCGGCCAGCTCGTCGAGCGCCTCGAGCATGACATCCGCGTCACGCGGGCCGGACAGGCGGCCGGCCACCCCGCGCAGGCGGGCGTTCGCGGCCCGGCGCTCGGAGCGCGGCAGCGCGGCGCGGCTGAGGCGCAGGAGTGAGCGCTCCATCTTCAGAGCCTTGCGCGCGCTGTGGACGGCCTCGACCTCATCGGCCTTGACGCCGTCCGTCAGCTCGCGAATGGCGCGGTCGAGCTGCTCGCGAGCGCAGCGCGCAACGCTCTCCCGCACCGCCTCGTTCGGTTCAAATCGGTAAGACATGGGATCCTCCCCGTGTCGAAAGGTCTCTCCATGGCCTACCCACGTCAGTCGCGGGAGAACCGGCGGACGCGCCTCATTCGCGCTGCTCGTCGACCAGGATGCGCGGGCTGTCGGTCACGATGCCGCGCCGGCGCAATCCGGTCAGGTGCGGCTCCGCGCCTGAGAACGAGACCACGCTCACGACGTGGGGCGCAAGCGTGATCGTCATCCGTCCCGGGACCTCGCCCACCTCGCGGCCGTCGATCTCGAGCCGCCCGCCCGAGAAACCGGGGTGCGGCTCGAGTTCGATCTCCGACTTCCCGGCGACCACGATCGGTGGGCAGAACCCTCCGTGAGTGGGCAGCGGGGTGACCACGAGCGCATCGACAGCGGGAGCGAGCAGCGGCCCGCGCGCGGCGATCGTGTAGGCGCTCGATCCCACCGGGGTGGCGACCACGCAGCCGTCGCCGGCCAGCCGGGCGTAGAGCACCCCGTCAACCGAGATGGTGACGCGCAGCTGGCCCGAGCCCTGGCGGACGACCGCAAGATCGTTGAAGGCGCGCAGCTCCTCCTCGGCGGTGAGGACGCGCAGCGCGGGAATGGGACGTGCCGTCCAGTCCCCGGCCACGAAACGATCGAGTGCGGCGCCGACCTCCTGCGCCGGCACGACCGTCAACACGCCCAGGCTGCCGCACGCCGCTCCCAGGACCGGGCGGTGCGCCTCGGCGGCGGCGCGGATGGCCGCCAGGGTCGTGCCGTCGCCGCCGATGGCGACGACGAGGTCGCATTCCCCGGCACTGCGCTCCTCCCCCACCTCGGGCCGGGGCTCGGTGAGCGGAATCTGGGCGAGCTCGGCTCCGTGGGCCTCCGCCCAGGCGCGCACAACCCCGAGGGGGGCATCGACATCCCGCGTGGGATGGACGACGAGCCCGATGCGGTTGAGCCTGTCGACGCGGTCGCTCATGTTTTGTCCTCGTCGCCGCCGGGATGCGCCTCGCGGCGCTCGCGCACCTGAAGGTAGATGAACCCGCCCACGATCGTGACCCCGAGGACGACCGCACCCACGATCCCGATCTGGGAGAGCACGTGGGCGGCGGCATGCCCGCCGTAGTAGCCGACGAGCCCGTACGTCACGCCCCAGGTGATCCCGCCGAAGGCATTCCAGAGGAAGAACTCCGCGACCGGCATCTCGTTGATGCCGGCCAGCCACGCCGTGGCGATGCGGATCAGGGCGATCCACCGGCCGAGGAAGACCGTCTTGGCCCCGTGACGGCCGAAGAAGCGGTCTCCGGCCCGGAGCGCCCGGACGCGGTGAGCGCGCAGAGGGCCGCGCGCCTCGAGCACGTCGCGTCCGACCTTGCGCCCGAGCCAGTAGCCGATGTTGTCGCCGACGATGGCCGAGCTCACGCCGATGAGGATGACGAGCCAGATCTGAAGCTTGCCCTGGCTGGCGAGGATGGCGGCGGCCACGAGGGCCGTCTCGCCGGGCGACGGGATGCCCATGGACTCGAGGCCGATGATGGCCGGGAGCAGGTAGCCGAGGCTGTTCGAGACGCCGATGATTGCCGCGAGCGCGAGGCTGCTCACGACGGGTTGGCGAGCACCGCGAGGAGCGAGAGTCCGGCCGGGAGCGTGCGACCCCGGGCGAGGAGCGACGCCTCGAAGGCCATGGGCCGCTCGAGCACGGAGTTGAGCCACGCGGGGCCGAGGTTGAGGTCGGGCTTGAAGTCGGAAGGCGGCCGCCAGCGCTGGAGCATCCGGACCGCCGCGGCGGGCGGGAAGAGCAGGCTGTTGAACGCGGTCATTCGCTGCACCGTCCAGCCGGCCTGCGCCGCGGCGGCGCGCAGCATGCGTCGGTTGTAGCGCCGGAAGTGATGGTTGGCCTCATCGTGCTGGGACCACAGGACCTGATAGGCGGGGACGGTCACGAGCAGATACCCGCCGGACTTGCAGACGCGCCGAAGCTCGCGCAGAGTGGCCCGGTCATCGGGCGTGTGCTCGATCACGTCGAGGCAGGTGATGAGGTCGAAGGTCTCATCCGGCCAGGGCAGATGCTCGAGGCGCCCCTCCCGGACCTCGCCCTGCCCGCGGGCCCGGGCGACCGCCGCCGCCTCGGGGTCGAGCTCGATCCCCTGGACCGCGCCGTAGGGCACGAGCTCCTCGAGCGTGCGACCCGAGCCGCAGCCGGCATCGAGGATCTGCGCCGCGCGCGGCAGGGGGAGGCGATCGAGCTCGGCGCGGATGACCCGGCGCCGGCCGCGGTACCACCAGTGATGCTCGTCGACTTCGAGCATCGTCTGCATGAGACGCTCGTCCATGACGATGGATGCTGTCAGTTAGCGGCCCCCGGCGGGGTCGCGCGAGCTCACACGAAGACGAGCGGGTCGTGCTCGGGGGCGGTGGCGACCGGAAGCCGAAGGGTGAAGCGCGCACCCGGGCACCCCGTATCCTCGAGCACGAGCTCGCCGCCCATGCGCCGGGCGAGCTCGCGGCCGATGGCCAGCCCGAGACCAAAACCGGCCTGTCCGCTCGTATCCCGCCCGCGCTTGAAGCGCTCGAAGATGAGATCGCGGTCGGACACGGGCACCCCGGGACCCTCGTCGCACACGCTGAGGACGGCCTGCTCCCGGGCGCGGAGCTCGACAACGATGCGAGCGCCGCGCGGGCTGGCCCGGAGCGCGTTGTCGAGGAGGATGCGCAGGATCTGCGCCACGCTGCCCGGGTCCCCGAGCGCCCACACGGGGCCATCGCCGTCCTGCAGCTCGCAGGTGACCGCCCGCTCGAGCGTCCCCAGCTCGAACTCGGCCAGCACGGCGCGGCTCAGCTCGCCGAGCTCGACCGGCTCTGAGCGCAGCTCGACCTGGGCGTCGAGGCGGCTCAGGTCGAGCAGGTCCGCGGCCAGTCGGCCAAGGCGGTGCGATTGGGCGCGGGCACGCATGAGGAGCGCGCGGGCCTCGTCGAGATCCGGATGGGCCGGATCGAGGTCGTCCTCGAGCAGCTCGAGCATCCCCTCGAGCGAGGTCAGCGGGGTTCGGAGCTCGTGCGAGGCGGTGGCCACGAAGGCGCGGCGGGCCTCCTCCTGCTGCTCGAGCTGGGTCTGCATGAGCGCGAAGGTGCGGGCGAGGTCCCCAACCTCGTCGCGGGCCCGGTCGGCGCGGAACTCGACGTGGGGGCCGCCCTCGGCGAGCTCCACCGCGGCCTCACGCAGGCGGCGCAGGCGGCGGACGATGCGGAAGGAGAGCGGCACGCCGAGCAGGAGCGTCAGCGCGAGGCCGGCGAAGACGGCGTCGATGAAGGCCGTGCGGATGGCGTGGGCGGCGTCGTTGACCTCGGCGAACGGCTTGCGGACGGCGAGCACCCACGTGTAAGGCCGCGCCGTCGTGGGATCCTTGGTCTTGAAGGCGATGGCCGCCCGGGCGTACTCGGTTCCGCCGATCGTGACCGTGCTGTATACCGCCTTGGCGGTCGGGTGCATGAACGCGCGCGTCACGTCGTCCAGGCTGTCGTTCCCGGCGAGGTCGGCGTCGATTGGCGTGCGGGAGACGAGCTGGAAGCCGTGGCCGCTCGCGTCGGCGTAGCCGTAGACCGATACGAGGGTGGCATCGGCACGTCCGGCGAGGGAGCTCTCCTGGAACTTCAGGTCTTCGAGCGTCTTCTTGCCATCCACTTGGATGGTCTGGTCGGTCGCGATGCTGGCCCGCTCCTCTCTGGACATGCTGCTCGTGATCGGCGGGATCGGCGTCTTGATGAACGGGATTTCGCTCAGGTGCAGGGTGGCGAACGGCGTGGCGGCCGACCGCGGCACGGCCGACTGGAACGTCTTGAAGTCGGCCGCCCGCAGCTTGTTCTCCAGCGGGCCGAGGAGCGTCAGCGCCGCGACCGCAAGGGTGGCCACCGTGGTGACCAGCACCGCGCCCACGATCCGGCCGCGGAGGCCAAGCGCGCGCCGCAGGGACATCGCCTACGGACCTCGCAGGCGGTAACCGGCCCCACGTACGGTGAGGATGTATTTGGGCTTATCGGGCTCGGGCTCGAGCTTCTCGCGCAGGTGGCGGATGTGGACATCGATCGCCCGTGGGTCGCGGTAGGCACTGTCGCCCCAGATCGCCCGCAGGAGCTCCTGGCGGTTGAGCAGACGCCCGGGGTCCGCCATGAGCGCATCGAGGAGCTCGAACTCCGAGAAGGTGAGCCGCACGGGCTCGCCGTCGACCGAGACCTCCCTCTGGGCGCGGTCCAGCGTGATCGGGCCGACGGCGAGGACGTCCTCGCCGATCGCTCGGGTCCCGGCGCGGCGCAGGACGGCCCGGATCCGGCTGCGCAGCTCGGCCAGGCCGAACGGCTTGGTGACGTAGTCGTCGGCGCCCGCCTCGAGACCGAGCACGGCGTCGGCCTCGGAGTCCAGCGCGGTGAGCATGATGATGGGCACGACGTTGCGCCGGCCGCGCAGCGTGCGGCAGACCTCATAGCCGTCGGGGCCCGCCCCGAGGGCTACGTCGAGGAGCACGATGTCGAAGTGGTCGGTGCTGGCCCGGTCGATGGCGGCACGGCCGTCGGCGACGGCGCTCACCTTGTGGCCTTCGCGCGAGAACGAGCGGGTGAGCATCTCGCGCAGATCGGATTCGTCATCGACGACAAGAATGCTGAGCGACGCGTCCGTGTTGCGCGGCGGGCTGGTCGAGGGCGCTGTGCGCTCTGTGGACATCCCAGGCGATGCTATCCCGCGCGGCCGATCGCTTCGAGTTGGCGCTCGGGGGCCGGGATCTCCGTGGGGACGGGCGCGGCGCTGGGGACGAGCCGCCCGGCCGCCGCGACCGCCCAGAGCACGACGAGCCACGTGAGGGTGGCCAATCCGACATGGACCCACACCATGTCCGTGGGCAGTCGAAGCTCGTACTGGACGCTGCCGACGAGCCCCTGGGCGGCCATGAGGACTCCGAGGACGGTCAGCGGCTCGAGCGCCCGCTCGGTCGCTCCGCGGTGGCGCATGAGCAGCCACACGCCGATGACCGCGACCCCGAACAGCGCCGCCATCGTGGCGTGCTGATGGACCATCCATTGCAGCGTGTCTGCGCCCTTGAAATGGAGTCGGTGGATGCGCTGGCCCGTCGATCCGCCCGCGTGCGGTCCGGCGGCCGTCGCCGCCGTTCCGAGGACGATCGTCATGGCGCCGAGCACGGCGAGCACGCGGACACACCAGACGACGAGCCGGTCGGTGGAGCGCGGGCGCACGCCCGGCTCGAACGTGGCCCGCCAGGCGAGGGCGACGGCGGCGATGAGGATGACCATCGACAGGCTGAAGTGGGCCATGACGAAGCCGGGCGCCAGGTGCTCGCGAACCGTGAAACCACCGAGAACGGCCTGGGCGAGCACCCCGAGGGGGAGCAGAAGAGCGAGCCAGTAGAGATCGCGGCGGTAGGGCCTACGGAAGTACGCCGCCGCCCAGACGACCACGGTCAGAACGCCGACGAGGCCGGAGATGGCGCGATTGCCGAACTCGATCAGCGCATGGGTCGACAGGGGCGGGAGCGCCTTGCCGTAGCAGCGCGGCCAATCGGGACAGCCCAGGCCCGAATCGGTCAGGCGCACCGCGGCACCGGTGAGCACGATCACCGTGAGCGCGGCGAGCGTGACGTACGTCAGAGTGCGGAACCGGTGGGGCGAGAGGGCAAAACGCTCGCGCATCTGATGCTCAATGCTAATGCCCGGGAGCTAAAGCGCAGCTACGTAGTCGAATGGCAGCCGGTCCGCGATCTCCGCCAGCGTCGGCGCGGACGCGTCCTTGGCCGAGGGCGTCAGCTCGATGCCGGCCGGCCAGGCGATGCCCAGCTCGGGATCGTCGAAGCGGAAGCCGCCCTCGATCTGGGGATCCCAGTAGGTCGTACATCCATAGATGACGTCGGCGATCTCGCTGAGCACGCAGAAACCATGGCCGAACCCGTCCGGGCAGTAGATCTGGCGCTGGTTCTCGTCGGTGATCTCGAACGCCTCCCATCGCCCGAACTGGGGCGAACCGCGCCGGATGTCGACGACCACGTCGACGATCGCGCCCCGGACGCAGCGCACGAGCTTCCCCATGCCCGGCTGGTAGTGCATCCCGCGCACGACGCCCCGGCGCGAGCGCGAGTGGTTGTGCTGGACGAGCTCGTCCGGAATGCCGAGCTCGCCGAACGTGCTGCGGCGATAGCTCTCCAGGAAGAAGCCACGTTCGTCTCCGTAGGCGGTGCCCTCGAGCAGGATGGGGCCGTCGAGGCGGGTGGGGAGGCGGTCCATGGCGCGAAGGGTACGGGCTGACAGATCTGCAGTCTGCAGCTCCCTGTACCACGTGTCACACCGCGCGCGGATGGGTCCCGCGCACGACGCCGTGCCGCGACCTTGGCGTACCCTCATCCCGGTGCCAACGCCTCAGACGGTCTCAGCCGAAGAGTCGATACTCGCGGCGCCGCCCGGATCTCGGTCCTATCCGCGATGGCTAGGGCCGACCCTCATCTACGGGGTACTGACCGTTCTGTGCGCGCTCGCCGCGTACTGGTTGATGTTCAGCCAATACGCGGCGTACGACGACGAGGGCTTCTTCGACTACTCGGTGAAGCTGTTCGCCGCCGGACACCCACTCTACAACTCGGTCTGGACCACCTACGGCCCGTTCTATTACCTGGTGTTCGGTGGGTTCCTCGCTGCGGTGGGCCACGGCATTACCACCGACGCGGGTCGTCTGATCCAAGTGACCATCTGGGTTGCCACCAGCCTCGGCCTTGGAGTCACGACGCACCGACTGACTGGGCGGCTCACCCTCGGCGTCGCGGCGCTTGCCACGTCGTTTGTCCTGCTCACCGGCCTGACCCCGGAGCCCATGCTCCCCGGCGCGCTCATCTGCGTGCTCCTCACAGCGCTCGTTGCAGTCGTCGCCTTCGTGCTGCCGGCTCGGCCCCGGGTTGCGCTCGCCGCCATCGGCGCCCTTGCCGCCACGCTTCTTCTCACCAAAGTCAACGTCGGCGCGTACGCGATCGTTTCGATCGGGTTCGCCACCGTGATGACCCGCCGCTCGCTGGCCGGGCATGCCCTGGTGCGCTGGCTCGCCGTCGCCGCATTCGTGCTTGTGGGGCCCGCTGTCATGACAAGCAACCTGAACAGCGATTGGGCCCGCTCATACGCCCTCCTCGCGGTGCTCTCGACACTGGCTCTTGTCTTCGTCGCCCTGCCCCGGGCGCTCGACGATGACGCTCCGGAGGACTGGGTGGCATGGCCCTCCTGGCTGATCGGCGGATTTGGCGTCTGCGTTGTCATCGTCCTGACCGTTCTGTTCGCTCTCGGGACAACCCCCGGAGCGCTGGTCCACATGGTTATCGTGGTCCCGACCCGTCAGGCGAGCTTCCTCACCATCCCAGCCCCGCTCGACGGAGACGTGATCTGGTGGTCGCTGATGGCGGCAGCGCTGGCGTGGACGTGGCGCCAAGCGGGGCCTAGCTCGGGGTTCGCCTCCATCGCGTCCAAGGGTCTCTGGGGCGGGCTGTTGCGGACGATCGCCGGCGTTGCCATTCTTCTGTCGCTGGCCAGTGAGTCCGTGTTCAGCGTCGCTCCGAATGCGCCCTTCTCACTCGCGATGCCCCTGGCGTGGATCGCCGCACTCCCGTCGATCCGCGACACCGGAGCGCCGCGCGAGCGCCTCGGTCGGCTGCTGGTCCCGTCGGTTGCCATCCTGTACTGCCTGCTGGCCTACCCAGTGGCCGGAACGCAACTCCGGCTCGGTGCAATCCTGCTGGTTCCCTGCGGTGCGATGTGCATCGCCGACGGATGGGCGGAGCTCGAGGCGTGGGACAACGCTGGGAGCCGCATCCCGGCGTCGCTGCTGCCGGCGCTTGGGCTGGCACTCGCGGTCGGAACCACGTTCCTCTACATCGTCCAACCGGTCGCAGATAACCACGATCAGTATCGGGAGGGGACGGCGCTCACGGTGTCTGGTGCGACGCGACTCCACCTGAGCCCAGCGCAAGGCGTCCCGATCGATCAAGCGGTCAAGTTGGTTCGTGCGCGCTGCCGGACCCTCATGACGCTGCCGGCCATGTCTTCCTTCAACATCTGGACCGGCCTGCCCACGCCCTCCCCGACGATCGGTGCGCAACCTTACTGGCGCGAGCTCACCTACGGCCAGCAGGTCACCCTCCTTCACGCCGCGACGCAGAGCGACCGCCTGTGTGTCGTGCGCAACGACGGGGTGGCTGCCACGTACGGCGGAGCTCCATTGAGCTCGCCGATCGTCAATTACCTCGACCGAGATTTCCGCCCCATCGGGCAGTTCCCGCCCTACACGGTCGAGGTGCGCCGTTAGCGGGCCCGGTGGGCTGGGCCTCAGGCACGAGTCCAGCGATGAAGCCACCACGCCACCGTCAGGGTCCGGTAACCAAGACTCTGATACAGGCGCTGCGCCGGGATATTGTCTCCCTGGGTGACGACCGTGGCGCGCTCGCAGCCCGCCGCGACCATGATCGAGTGGGCCTGCGCCACGAGGGCACGTCCGATTCCGCGGCCAGCGGAATCGCTGTCCACGCCAATCAGTTCGATCGAACCCGTCGACTCGCCCGTGGGCAGCCCGCACACGACGAAACCGGCGGCGGGCTCAGCGAGCAAGACGCGGCGCGCCGATCCGCTCATCAGCCCTCTTCGCACCCATTCCGCGTACAGAAGCGGGATTCGACCCCTGGGAAAGTGCCCGTCACGCGTGAAGCGCGTGGCGAAGCTGGTTCGAGCGGCCAGCGTAGCGACCACAGGCTCGTCACGGGGCTCCGCCTCGCGCACTGCCACCGCCGCGTCAGGCAGATCTGGGCTGTCCAATCGTCGCTCGAACTCAACACGGACGTCGTAGGGCTTGAAGCCGTGAGACAGAGCTCCGTGGAGCGTACCCAGATCGCCGGCAGCTACGAGGTAGTAGAGGCAGCGAATCCCGTCCGCATCGGCCCGCGCGACCGCTTCGGCGAGCGCGTCGGACTCCACCCGGTCAGCGACCCGACCGATCGGGAACCCGAAAAACTCGCTGTCCCATGGCAACTTCTCATAACTCACGTGATCGCTCTCCCGGTGGCCCCGCCGTGCGTTGCGTCGGTTCGCCGCGGAACCGCTGCACCGCTGCGACGAGGAAGTACGGGCGGCCCTTGGCCTCGGTGTAGATGCGACCGACGTACTCCCCGATCATCGCCACTATGAGCAACTGCAAACCGAGGAGGGCGAACACCAGCGCGAACGCAGAGACGGTGCCCGACACACCGCTTCCCACCACGACCCGGTATACCAGAAAACAGATCGTCGCGATCAAGCCGACCAGTGAGCCGAGGAGGCCGAGTGCGGTCAGAAAGCGGAGCGGAAATACGGAGTACCCGGTAACCATGTCGAGCAGGAGATCCACGAGGTTCCCAAGGCGGTAGCGCGATCCCTGTTCGCCGCGTGCGACGTGCGTAATCGGTATCTCCTTGATCGGGACTCCCAGCCACGCCACCACCGCGGGGAGATACCGATGGCGTTCTGTGAACGTGAGCATGAGATCCACGGTGTCGCGGCTGTAGGCACGGAACATCGAGCCGAAGTCCTTCAGGTTCGCACCGGTCCGCGCATTGAGCCAGCGGGTGAGGGTGGCGGTGACGAGGCGGCGGGCCCGTGGATCCTGACGGTTCTCCCGATACCCTGAAACAACCGGGAACTCGTCCGAAAGCTCCGCCAGGAGCTTGGGTATCTCCTCGGGGGGATATTGCAGATCGCTGTCAAGGGTGACGACGCGATCTCCAGTCGCTTGCGCCAGACCGGCAAACACGGCGGGGTGCTGACCGAAGTTGCGTGCCAACTGGACGATGGTTGTGGGGTGCCGGTAGGAGCGCGCGAGCTTGATCGCATTGGGAGTCGTCCGGTCCAGGCCGCCGTCGTCGACCAGGATCAGCTCCCCGCCCCCCTCGATCTCGTCCAGGACGGCGCCGCAGCGCTCGAAAATCGGTCCGAGGGCGTCTTCGTCGCGATACAGCGGAATGACGATGCTCAGCCACGGACGCGCTGGACGGGAGTGATCTGGAGTGTCGAGATCGTCCATCGCGGGCATGATCGCAAGCCCGCCCGAATCGCGCGCGGCCCCTACTATGGTCCATCATGGAGGTCATTCCGTTCAACCGGCCACGGCTGCTCGGCCAGGAACACACGTACATCGATCGGGCTCTCGCGAGCGGCAAGCTGTCGGGCAACGGCCGCTTCGCCGAACTGTGCGCGCGCCGGTTGGAGACCGACCTGACTGCGCCGCGCGCGCTGATCACTCCCTCGTGCACCGCGGCGCTGGAGATGAGCGCGATGCTGTGCGATCTGCGCCCAGGCGATGAGGTGATCATGCCCTCCTTCACGTTCGTCTCAACGGCGAACGCGTTCGCTCTCAGGGGCGCCGTTCCCAGGTTCGTGGACGTCCAGGAGACCACTCTCAACATCGATCCCGATCTGGTCGAGGCGGCTCTCACCGCCCGCACGCGCGCGATCGTCGTCGTCCACTACGGGGGCGTCGCGTGTGACATGGACCGCATCATGGCCATCGCCCGCGAACACGGGCTGAGGGTCGTCGAGGACGCTGCCCATTCGCTTCCTGGCGCGTGGCACGACCGGCAGCTCGGCTCAATCGGCCACATGGCGACGTTCAGCTTCCACGAGACCAAGAACGTGCATTGTGGCGAGGGTGGAGCCCTCGTCATCAATGACGACGATCTCGTCGAGCGAGCGGAGATTGTTCAGGAGAAGGGCACCGACCGCGCCCGATTCTTCCGTGGAGACGTTGATAAATACACGTGGCGAGACGTGGGTTCGTCCTACCTGCTCAGCGAGGTCGCGGCAGCGTTCCTGTGGGCTCAGCTCGAGCATCTCGATGATGTGACGGCCGAACGGCGCGCTCTCTGGGAGCGCTATCACGAGGCGTTCGCCCGGTTGGAGTCAGACGGACTGGTGCGGCGGCCAATCGTGCCGGCCGGGTGCGCGCATAGCGGCCACCTGTACTACTTGCTGCTGCCCGATCCCCACCTCCGTGACGCCTTCATCACCGCGCTGCGAACGCGCGGAGTGCACGCGGTGTTCCACTACGTGCCGCTACACAGTTCACCCGCGGGACACAAGCTCGGGCGCACGACCGGCCCGCTGCCGGTCACTGAGGACGCCAGCGCGCGTCTCGTGCGACTTCCGATGTGGAGCGGCCTGGGCACCCGCAGAGCAGACCACATCATCGAGGCCGTGCACGATGCGCTCGCCGAGATCCCCGGCCGGCTCGCCGGCACGCGCTAAGGCGTCGCTGCGAGCTTTCAGATCGCCACGGCCGCCACGAGCAACGAGCCGCCTGCGGGCAGCGAGACGCCGCGGGCGATGGCGTACCGCTCGGCCGTCGTCAGCGACTCCAACATCGAATTCAGAAACGACGGGATCCGGAACTCGGCCCAAGGGTCGAAATCCTCGAGCCGCTGACCCTTCAGACGCCGGCTGACTCGAGAGAGCACCATGGCGGGAAGCGGGACCGTGACAAACGAAGTCACTAGTCTCACCGTGAACCCCGCGCGCATGACCCGGCACACCAGCTCCCTGCGCGAGTAGCGGCGTTGATGCTGGGCATAATCATCGGCGGCGCTCCACAGCCATTGGTGCTGGGGAACGGTGGCGATCAGGCCCCCTCCGGGGCGCACCACTCTTCGCAACTCCGCCAGCGCGGTGGAGTCGTCGTCGATGTGCTCGAGCACGTCGAACGCGCCAACCAGATCGAATTCAGCATCAAACGGCAACGCTCGCGCATCCGCCTGCATCAGCCGCACGGTCTGCCACCTGTCCCGCGCGACCCGCAGACCCTCCTCGAACAGCTCGGTTCCGGTGAGAGCCGCCTCGGGCAGAGCGTTGCGGAGCGCCCCCAGCGTGTACCCCGTCCCGCAGCCGATTTCGAGCGCCGATGCTGCCTGCGGGAAGAGGTGGCGCACGGTCTGCTCAATCAGCCGGTTGCGAGATCGAAACCACCATGATCGATCCTCGAACTCGACGATCTGGGCGAATGCCGCCGGATCATATCCGTGCGGCTCGGGCGCCAGGGGCCCTTCGCGGCGGGTCTCGATCCGTTTCATTGTGCGCATTATCCGTGCCTTGACGAGCGCTACGTCGCCCGACCACGCTCACCGTCCGTGCACGCAGCGCGATTGCTCTCAGCGATGGCGGGCTACCGGGTCGTGGCGCGTCTCTGAAGGTCTCTATCGCGCCACGGCGAGCAGCTTGACCCCGCCGATGCCCAACGCACTGAGCGGGATGTGACTCGCCTCGAGCGGGATGTGAGCGGCCCGCGAAATGAGCTCGAGCTTGGTCACCGTGAGTCCAGCGCCGAGCAGGGCTCGTTGCAGATCGTCGAGAGTGATCCGGTTGAGACTCTCGAACTCCTCGAGCGCGTCGCCACGCGTCGCGTCGGTGCCGCGACGGCCCTGGATGCAGGAGCGGATCTCGTCCGCGCCGTGCAGCAGGTGCGGGAAGCCGCCGTCGTAGTGCGGCCACAGATGTCCGCCGTGCTCGGAGTAGAAAAATGGCCACAGTTGCAGGAACAGCACGCCGTCGGGCTTGAGGATGCGGGTGACCTCGCGGAGCATCTGCTCGGGGCGATTGACGTGCTCGAACACCGACCACGTGACCGCGACGTCGAAGGTGTCATCCGGCTCCGGGATGTGAGTCGGGCCCGACACCGAGAAGGAGAGGGCCTCCGGCAACTGCTCCGCGACCCCCGCGGCCTGAGCGCTGCGCCGCAGGGCATCGACATCGGTCGGCCGCAGGTCGTAGCCCACGAGCTTCTCGGGCCGTCCCCTGATCACCAGTCCGAGGTCGATGATCCCGTCGCCCGCGCCGATGTCGACCACCTGCTTGCCGACGATCTCCACCCCCGAGCCGCCCAGAAAGTCGAGGACCTGGCCGGCGGCGCCGTCGAAGTGCTCAGTGAACCAGATCTGCGGATCGTCGTCGCCGCGGGCAGCAGGTCGGTCAGCCGTCGACATGCTCCTCCTTCGGTCGCTCGCCGCGCAGCGCGCGCAGACCATGGGCGGCGCGATACAGGGCGAGGGCAGTGTTACGCAGTGGTGGCCGGGTGGCGAGGGCGAGCACGGGACGGCGCAACTCAGGCGAGAGCACGGCGTAGCGTCCGGCGAGGCCGCGGTTGAGTGGGTCATCGTAGATTTCGCTTGCCATCTCCCGCAACGCGTGAACCTCAGCCTGGAGCCGCTCACGTTCCAGCTGGCTCTGGGATCCGCGCGGTCGGCCTGTGACGGCGCGGTGATAGACACGGGTTAGTCCGGCCGCGACGCCCCGGGTGGTGAACCGGGCACCGGCGAGACGCGTCATGCGCACGTGGGCGTCACGGTCGGCCCCCGCGATCAGGACAGGAGCGACCCGGCGGGCGCTCGCCTCAGGGTCCCAGGGCACGAGCAGGCCGGCAGCGGTCGGCAGGGTTTCGGCGAGCGACGTGTGCGACGCGAACAGGCACGGGACCCCGACGTCGGCCGCCTCGAACGGCGTGAGACCGAAGCCTTCGTAGGTCGTCGGATAGAGCACGGCGGTAGCATTCTCGAGGAGCCAGCGCTTGCCAGGCTCGTCGACCATGCCGAAGTCGATCACGCGCGCGGCCACCTCGGGGTGACGGAGCAGATATCTGGACTCGTCACCGGCCGACGAGCCCGAGGCCACTGTCGGCCCAGCGAGCACAAGTACGCCGTCGAAGGTCCCATCCTTGCGCAGAGCCTCGAGCAGCTCGAAGGCGAACGCGCGGTTCTTGTGGCGGAAATCCGTGCCCAGGCAGAGCAGGAAGGGCCGTTCCCGCAAACGGTGCGCATCAGGTGGGGGGGTTGAGTCCGGGACGATCCCGAGCGCGTCGGACTCCGTGGCGGGATAGACGACGTTGACGCGCTCGCGGTCCACGAGCCCAAGCTCGAGAGCATCGTTTGCCCCGTGCCGACTGATGAATACGATCTGATCGGCGCTGGCGAGCGCCCCGACGCCGAGTTCGCGGTATTGGCGCCACGCTGCGTAGGACTCGAAATAGCCCGGATTGCGTAGCGCGATGTTGTCGAGCTGGCTGATGACGATCCTATCGCCGAGCCGACGCAGCCGGTGGATGTCCTCGGCTGCCGTCACCTGGTAGGGACGGTGGACGACATCGGCGGGCTCGAAGGGACCGTCGAGCTCGTTGCGACGGACCACCCGCACGCCGGGACGAGCGGCGAGAAACGCGCTCGCCCACGGACCCATGTCGTCGGGAACGAGCACTTGGACCTGCACGTTGGTGTGTGCGTCGAGTGCGCCCACCACCCCGAGCGCGACGAGCTGGGTCCCAGTCACCCCCGGACCCAGGCAGGACCCGTCGATGGCGACGCGGAGGCCGCGCAGGGCGATAGCCGCGATGCTGAGCGACTGAGCCAGCGGGCTCAAGCGATCCTCGGCCACCTCGGCGATCCAGTCGTCGAAATAGGGGTACCGCTGCGTGATGATCTCGTGATGCTTGAGGCGTCGCCCGCTTACCGACTCGCCGCTTCCGAACGAACCGGCGTGGTGGTGATAGACGAACACGTCGTCGGCGGCGACGTGGCGCAGGCCGCGGAGGACGCACCGCTGGGAGAAATCGACCTCCTCCTCATAGCCGGGACTGAACACAGGATCGAACCCGCCGACGAGGTCAATCGCCGTGCGACGGATGTACACGCAGTGCCCGATGCAGGTCGGGATGTCGGGTCGGAGGCGCAGCGAGGCGCGCCCCACGTCCGCGGCGGCCCGATCGGCGGTGAGATGCTCGGGTAGTCTCGAGACCGGCCGATTGCGGTGTGGGACCGAAACGATTGTGCCCGCATTGGTGAGCGCGGTGGCGGTGGCCACGCGCGACTCGCTATAGGCGGCGTCGTGCAGGCCGTCCAACCACCCGTCGCCGACGATGCAGTCGCTGTTGAGGATCACGAGATCGGCCGGCGCGGTCGCCCGCAGCGCCGTGTTGACGTTCCCGACAAAGCCGAGGTTCTCCGGCTGGCGCAGATAGTGGACGCGGTGCGGCCACTCTCCCCCGGTCACCCCGTCGCGGACGAGATCAAGCAGTTGCGGGTCCGGGTTGCCGTCGTCGCAGATGAGCACAGGCTTCGTGGGCGACGTGTGCTTGAGCACGCTATGCAGGCATTGGGCAAAGAGGTCGTACGCCCCGTAGACCGGAATGACCACCACCGTGTCACCGCGGCGGAGGTCGAGTGAGTCGGCGGCTGTCAGCTCGAAAAGGGGCACGGGCTCCAAGGGCAGTCGGCTCCCGGGAGGGCACCCGACCAGCCGCAAGCTAGCAATCGGGGTGCTGCACCCGCGCTGTGACGCCGGGACGGCGATGTGGCGTGATCGCGCTGGTCCGTCCGACGCTTGGGGCGCACGGAGCGCTTACCGGCGGAGGTTCATGCTTCACTTCACCCGCATGCCCACAGCCCTCGTCACCGGCTCCGGTGGTTTGATCGGGCCGAGTCGGTTCAGCTCTTTGTCCAGGCTGGTTACGACGCAGTGGATCGTGTCTTTTGTGATCTCAGTCCGAGCCTCGAACTGGTGATCCACACGCCCGCCCAGCCGGCCCACGATTGGGCCGCCTCCGATGCCCAGACCGACTTCGGGGTCAACGCCAACGGCACGCTCAACGTGCTGCGGGCCGCACGCCAGAACGGACCGGCTGGCGGGCCTCGAACTGCTCGATGCTCGAGGCCATCCCGATGTGCGAGCAGATCGCCGGGTGCGAGCTCAACTGGACGCTGTCGGACGAGGACTGCGTCGGCGATCAGCGCTGCTGGATCTCCGGCCTCTGGCTCGAGGACCATCTCAGCCGGGGCAACTGCCGCCGCACCGACATCGTCTTGCCCGGACGGCGGCGCAAGGCGCCGGCCCTGTCGGCACGGGGCTCGTCCGGTCAGCCGACGCATTCTCGAGTCGGTGCGCAGCCATCCCGCCTGATTCCATGACCGCGAGCTCCGCACCGCGAGAGCGCGTCCGCCTGGTGAGCCCACCCGACGCGGGATGGCTCGGCGCTGCGGGCTTGGGGCTGCTGCTGCTGGCCGCCGGGCTGCTGCTCATGTACGCCGGACGTCACCTGACGTTCTTCTATGACGAGTGGACGTTCGCGATCACCCGCCGCGGCGGCGGAGTCGGGACGTATCTCGACCCGCACAACGGTCATCTCTCGCTATTTCCGGTGCTTGTCTACAAGGCGCTCTACGCCACCGTCGGGCTCCGCCACTACTTCCCGTACCGCCTCGTGCTCACCCTGCTCCACGTGCTCTGCGGGGCACTGTTGTACGTGCTTGCGCGCCGCCGGGTCGGGCCCGTGTGGGCGCTCGTTCCGGCTTGCCTGCTCCTGTTCCTGGGCAGCGCCTGGCAGGACCTGTTGTGGCCGTTTCAGATCGGCTATCTCGGCTCGGTGGCGGGTGGCTTCGGTGCCTTCGCGCTGCTCGATCGGCCCGGCCGACGCGGCCACGGCTGGGCGGCGCTGCTGCTCGGCGTCTCGCTGGCCAGCTCGAGCGCCGGCATATCTTTCCTGCTCGCCGCGGCCGCCCTGCTGCTCCTGCAGCGCCGTCCGTGGCGCGAGCTCTGGATTGTCGGCCTGCCGGCCGCGCTCTACATCCTCTGGTACATCGGGTGGGGTGGAGGAGAGCAGACGTCCGCCGACGCCATCCTCGGCGCGCCGCAGTACGTGGCCAACGCGGGGGGCGGAGCGGTGGCCGGGATCGTCGGCCTCGATCCCGGGACGTGGGGAGGTCCGCTGCTCGTCGCGCTCCTCGCCACGCTGGTGATGCGCGCGCGCGAAGCGGCGCCCACCCGGGCCGCGATCGCCGCCTGGGTCGGAGTCCTCGTATTCTGGGTGCTGACCGCGGTCGTGCGCTCGGGCGTCGGCGAGCCAGCGGCGAGCCGATATGTCTACATCGGGGCGGCGTTCATCCTGCTGGCGGTGGTGGAGAGCGCAGCCGGCGCTGTTGGCGCCACCGGGGGCCGTCTCACCTGGCTCGGGCTCGCGCTGAGCGGGCTTCTCCTCGCCGGCGCCCTGCTCACCAACATCGATAACCTCCGCCGCGGGGAGCGCTCGCTCCGCGCCTCCGACGACTCCGTGCGCGCCTCGCTCGCCGCGGTCCAGATTGCCGCACCGGCGGAACCGGCCGGCTTCGTGCCCGACCAGGTCAATGCGCCTCAGCTCACCGCGGGCGGCTACCTCCAGATCGTGCACGATCTCGGCTCCCCCGCCCCATCGGAGCCCGCGCTCCTCCGCGCAGCGGAGTCCTTCCGGGCCCGCGCGGACATCGTGCTCGCCCACGCCGAGGGCATCGGCGGGGGCGGGGCGAGCGCGATGCCCCCGAGCGGCCTGCACGTCGCCGCGCTCTTCGGCGCCGTGTTCAGTCGGCACGGGAGCTGCGGGAGCGTCACGCCGACCGCCCCGCTCGCCTCGGTCGACCTCTCGGCGGCGGTCGGCACGGCCCTGTCGGTGCACCAGCCGGCCGGCGGGTCGGCCACCATCTACCTGCGTCGGTTCGCCTCGGCGTTCGGCCTGCCGGCCCTGACGACAGTGCCCGCGGGCCGGACGACCACACTTGCCTTCCCCCGCGATCTCGCCCCTCAGGTGAGCTGGGCCGTCCAGGTGGTCGATACCGGGCCGTTCAGCGTGTGCGGTGCTGCCGGCGCCCGGTGACGAGATGCCGCACCCGAACCGGATCAGTACCGTCAGCGGCGTGAGCACCACGGTCGGGGAAATCAGCGCCGCGTCCGGCACGGCTTCAGCGAGCGGAGCGCCCGCCGTCTCGCTCTCCCACGTCAGCAAGACCTTTCACCTCCCGCACGAGCGCTACCACACACTGAAGGAGCGGATGCTCCGGCTATTCAAGCCAACCGGCTACGAGCTGCTCCGAGCGGTGTCTGACGTCAGCCTCGAGGTCATGCAGGGCGAGTTCTTCGGCATCGTCGGCCGCAATGGCAGCGGCAAGAGCACGTTGCTGAAGTGCCTGGCCGGTATCTACGAGGTCGACGAGGGCGAGCTGGCGATCCGAGGTCGGCTGTCCCCATTCATCGAGCTCGGGGTCGGCTTCAATCCCGACCTCACGGCTCGCGACAACGTCGTCATCAACGCCGTGATGCTCGGCCTCTCGCGCAAGGAGGCGCTGGCCAGGTTCGACGACATTGTCGCTTTCGCCGAGCTCGACGATTTCATGGATCTCAAGCTCAAGAACTACTCGTCGGGCATGCATGTCCGCCTTGCGTTCGCGGTGGCGATCCAGGTCGAGGCGGAGATCCTGCTCATCGACGAAGTGCTGGCGGTCGGCGATGCCGCCTTCCAGCAGAAGTGCTACGCGGAGTTCGCGCGCCTGAAGTCCGAGGGCCGCACGATCCTCTTCGTCACTCACGACATGGGGGCGGTGGAGCGTTTCTGCGATCGCGCCATGCTGCTCGACGCCGGCCGGATGGTCGATATCGGCGGCCCCGCCGATATCTCTCGCCGTTACAACGAGCTCAATTTCAGGCGCCCCGGTATCCACGATGCACGATCGCCGAGCGCCGTCCGCCCGCCGTCGGATCGTCCGCCCGCCGAGATCACCGGTATCTCCTTCCACGCCGCCGACGGCGAGCTCATGGTCACCGCCGAGCATGGCCAGCCATGCGAGATCCGTCTCGAGGTCACGTTCAACGAGCGGGTCAGCGCGCCCACCTTCGCGGTGGCGTTGCAAAACGAGGCCGGTCATACGGCGTTCGCCGCCAGCACCGAGAGCGCCGAGCTGGAGACCGGAGATTGGGAACCCGGCGAGACGGCAGCGGTGAGCCTCCGCCTGGAGAACTGGCTGAGGCCTGGGCAGTACCGGATCATCGCCAGCGTCGCCCGGGGCGAGACGCCACCCGAGCCGCTCGACGTGCAGTCGGACCGCTCGATCATAGTGCTGGCGGATCGCCCGGTGGGAGGCCTGGTCGATCTCCCGCATCGCTTCGGCGTGCGGCGTACCTGATCGACCGCGGAATCTGCCGTCTCCTAGTATCGGGACTCATGCTCGAGCTCGTCCCCCAACGCCCCCCGCTGCCTCCGGCGGATCTGATGCTCCGAGTCGGCTCCGGATTCGCTCCCGAGGGTATCGAGGATGCTCGGACCAGCTTCGACCACCACGGGCTTGACCATCTGCGAGCGTTCGAGCGGGCGCTCGCAGGGCTCGACCGGACCTGGACCGACTTCGAGCGACTGCTCGACTTCGGCTGCGGGTGTGGCCGGTTCCTCCGGCACCTCGTGCAACTGAACGATCGGGTCGAGATTCACGGAACCGACATCGATGCCGAAATGGTCGCCTGGCTGCGTGCCAATGTGCCTGGAGGCTACTACGAGGTGGCGCCCCACGAGCCGCCGGTTCCCTATCCCGACGGTCACTTCGACCTGGTGATCAATCACAGCGTATTCACGCATCTGGACGTCCGGCATCAGGACCTCTGGCTGGCAGAACTGCGGCGGATCACGCGGCCGGACGCCGTCCTGCTGCTGACCGTGGAGAGCACGGCGTCGTGGAACTTCATCTACCGCAAGAGCGAGCAGGCGGGGGTCGATGTCGAGCGCTGGCGCCAGGCCCTCGAGGCCGAGGGAGTGCTGTTCGTCAGCGACGATCACTGGGTGGGGTCGAGCCATCCCGACTTCTACCACACCGCCTTCCATGCTCCCTGGTACATCTTCGAGCACTGGACCGAGTTCTTCGACCTCGCCGCATATATCCCCGAGGGGTCGTGGTCGCAGGACCTGATCGTGATGCGGCGCCGCTCCGACGATGATGCACGCCAGCGTCCGATCGGCCACGGGTCCTCGGCAATCCCGGCTCTCGCCGAGCCTCACCCCTCCGCCAACCGATCCGTATCCCGGATCCAGGATGCTGCACAATCCGCGTTCTCCGCGCTCGCCGCCCGGGTAGGCCGCCGGCTGTCCGGGTCGTTGTCTTCTGCGTTGGGGACATCCGCGACTCCTGGGCCCGGGGCGCGCCAGAACGATCGCGAGCTCAAGATGCTCCGCGCCGGTCTCTATGAGCAGGGCCGGCGCATCTCGGTCATCGCGGCCGAGTTGCGTGATGAGATCGAGGCGCTCCGCCGCGAATCGCGCTGAGCCGCGACGGCCCTAGCCGGGCACCCTCGCCGGCACCCCGACCACGAGCGCGCCGGCCGACACCTCCCGCGTGACCACCGCACCCGCGCCCACCACCGCGCGGGCCCCGACGATCCGATCGGGCAGCACAGTCGCGTTCGCACCGATGCTCGCGCCGGCCCCGATCTGGGTCCGGCCGAGGAGCACGGCGCCGGGCGCCACCACCGCGGCGGCCTCAAGCCGGCAGTCGTGCTCGATGATCGCCCGGGTGTTGACGAGCGTGCCGGGGCCAAGGTACGCGTCCGGCCCCACGTACGCTCCGGCCAGGATCTGGGCACCCTCCTCGACGGCGGCGCTTGGCGACACGAACGCAGTCGCATGCACAATCGGCGGGAGGGCGAGACCGGCCTCGCGCACCCGCTGCAGCGCGGCGGCACGGCCGCCTGCATCGCCGAAGCCGAGAATCACCCCAGCGATCCCGCGCTCAGCGAGTCCGTCGAGCTCGGCTCCGGTGGCGATCACCCGGAGCCCGCGGACCGTCCGGTCCCGGTTCTCGGCGAGATCGTCGATCAGGCCGGCTATCGCGATCTCCGCGCCGTCCCCGAACAGGTCGGCGAGCACCTTGGCGTGACCATCCGGACGCGATCCATAGATGGCGACGCGCGGCCGCGCGGCCGCGCGGCGGCCGTCGGCGCCGCGCCCTGATGCGGCAGAGGGCATCGCTACATTCTCCCGGCATCGGGATGCGTCACGCGGACTTCATCGCGCAGTACGACGTGCCGGTCGTCGACGCGGCCGCAGCGCGTCCCAGCCTCGAGTTCTCCCGCCGCGGCGAGGGCCGGACACGCCGGCTGGTCGGCGACGTGCGCCGGCGGGTGCGCGGCCCCCGCCTCGCCTACCTTGATTCACACTTCCCCTGGCAGCGCAGCGGCTTCCGCTACGGAGATGCACTGGCCCTGCGCGAGGCTCGGCCCGACACGGTGTTCTTCTCGATGTACCGGCTGCGCGATTCCTTTCCGGCGCCCGTCCTGCCCCTGGCGCAGTTCCCCCGCCTCGCTCCGTCGCTCGGGATCACCGACGTCTACGGGGTGTTCCTCGACTTCATGGCCGGCGTGCTTGGCCTGCGCCAGGATCGCCGTGGCCCCGCCAGCCCGATCGAGGGCCTCGATCTCTCCGGTGTGCTCCGGCGCGACGGCATCCGGGCGCATGTCGGCCTCTATCCGGGCGGAGGGTGGGTCGACGCGGACGCCGCCGTCGTCGAGGCGGCCGCGCTCGTGGCCCGGGCGGACACCGTCCTGTCCTGGTCCCCGGCCGTACTCGCCCGGGTGAGCGGTGTCCGGCCGATCCTGCCGGCGATCATCGACACCGCGTACTACACGGCCGCGGCACCTGACTTCTCGGCCCGCCCGCTCCAGCTCCTGTTCGTCGCGGACGACAAGCCGCGCAAGGGGCTCGCGGTCGCGCTCGCCGCGCTGAACGAGCTGTCCGGAGACGTGGTGCATCTGCACGTCGTCGGGCCGCACGATCCGCGCCGCTGGCACGGTGAGGCCGGCCGGGTCACCCTCCACGGCTGGCTCGAGCGCGAGCAGCTGCGCGACCTGCACCGCCACTGCCAGGTCTTCCTCTCGCCGGTCAGCGCCGAGCAGCCGGGAGACCCTGCTGGGGACGGGGGGATCACCGACGGCTTTCCCACCACCGCCGCAGGCGAGGCGATGAGCTCGGGCTGCCTGCTCGTGAGCGCCAACCCGGACGGCGATCACCGCGCGCTGCGCCCGGGCATCGACTACCTCGAGGTACCGGCCACCCCGGTGGCGGTGGCCGACGCCGTCCGATCGATGCTGGAAGACCCCGACCGCGCAGGCGCGATCGCCCGGTCGGGCAGCGAGCGGGTGCGCGAGACGCTCGACGTCCGGCGCGGGGCGGCGGAGCGGCTCGCGCTCATGGGCCTCGGCCCCGACGCCGCCTCGCCCCGCGAACGGCTGACCACGCGCCGGCGCGTGTCCCCGCTCGCCCGCCTGGGGCCTGTCGCGCCACCGCCGGCAAGCCAGGAGCTCGAACAGCAGCTCGACGCGCTCGAGCGCGAGATCGCAGCGCTCCGTGTCGCCCAAGCCGAGCGGGACAGGCAGCTGCGCGAGGAGCTTGCCGGGCTGCGTGCGGAGGTGCTGGCGCTCGGCCGGGCCGCGCTCGACGACGCCTCCCGGACGCGTCGCGAGCTCGCTGCCGTGCGGGGCCGGGGCGACTACGAGCAGCCGTTCACCGACGCCGACCCGCTGGTGAGCATCTGCATCCCCACCTACACGAACATCACCGGCCTCCTCGAGCGGGCGGTTCCCTCCGCCCTGACGCAGGACCATGAGCGCATCGAGATCGTCGTGGTCGGCGACGCCGCGCCTCCGGAGACCGCAGAGGCTATCCGGAGCCTGGCTGAGGACCGGATTCGCTACGAGAACCTGGCCATCCGCGGGCCATATCCCGAGGACCCCCGCCGCCGCTGGCTGGTGGCGGGCACCGGACCGCTGAACCGCTCGATGGAACTCGCCCGCGGCACGTGGATCGTCATCCTCAACGACGACGATGCCCTGCGCCCCAACCATGTGAGCGTGCTGCTGGCCGCGGCCCGGGAGGCCCGGGCGGAGGTCGCCTACGGCCAGTTCGCTCAGCACGCCCCGGACGGTTCGGTCGAGGTGATCGGTGCCTGGCCGCCGCAGAGTCACCGCTTCGGCTGGCAGTGCGCGGTCCAGCACCGGGACATCGCCCGTCTGTTCTCCTACGAGCAGGCGGCTGCCCTGTTCGACGAGCCGGGGGACTGGCACCGGGCCCGCCGCATGCTGGGCGCCGGAGTGCGCTTCATCATGCGCGAGCTGGTGGTGTTCGACTACTACCCGTCGCTGCTGTGGAGTTCCGCTTGATCCGCTTCCAGGCTCCCCAGCTCCCGCCCGCCCGCGACGTACTCGCGTACTTCGAGCGGTCGGAGGAGTCCCGGTGGTTCTCCAACCACGGCCCGTGCCACGCGCTGCTGGTCGAGCGGCTCGAGGACTATGTCGGCCGTGGCGTCCGCTGTGTGCCAGTGGCCAGCGCGACCGCCGGCCTGATGATTGCGCTGCGGGCCCTGACCGGACCCGCGCCGGGCGCACACCGCGTCCTCATGCCGTCCTTCACCTTCGCGGCGCCGGTCAACGCGGTCCTGTGGGCCGGACTCGAGCCGGTATTCGTCGATGTCGAGGCGGACGCGTTTCACCTCGACCCGGACGCGCTCGAGGCGGCACTGCGCGCCCACGCCGGGCAGGTGGCTCTCGTTCTGGCGGCCTCGACATTTGGAACCCCGCCATCGCTCGCCCAGCGTCGGCGCTGGGAGCAGGCTGCGCTGGGCGCCGGCGTTCCGCTGCTCGTCGACTCGGCGGCGGGGTTCGGCGCGGTGGACGAGGCCGGCTCGCCACTCGGGCACCAGGGGAACGCCGAGGTGTTCTCGTTTCATGCCACGAAGCCGTTCGCGATCGGCGAGGGCGGCGTCGTGAGCACCGAGGACCGGGCGCTCGCCGAGGAGCTCGGCCGGCTGGCGAACTTCGGGTTCGAAGGGGGGGTGGTCACCGGTGCGGTCGGGATCAACGCCAAGCTGGCCGAGTGGCCCGCCGCCACCGCGCTCGCCGTCCTCGATGGCTTCGAGGCCGTGCTCGCCGCCCGCCGGGCCCGGGCGCGGGGCATACTCGCGGCGCTGGCCGCGCACGGCTACCGTGGTCAGGCCGGCACCGAGGGAGCCGCGTTCCAGTTCGTGTCCGTGCTCGCCCCCACTCCGGCAATCCGCCGGGCCGCGCTCGAGCGTGCCGAGCGGGTGGGCATCGAGCTCCGTAGCTACTTTTCGGTGCCGCTGCACCGTATGCCGGCCTTCGGGTCGGTACCCGTCCACGGTGAGCTGCGCTGCACCGAGGATCTGGCCAAGCGCGTCGTCTCCCTCCCGATGGCCAACGACCTCTCTGAGGAGCAGGCGGAGGCGATCATCGACGTGCTCGCCGCCGCGGCGCGCACGCCGGCCGGGCGTCGGGCGGCCTGAGCCTCACCCCTCGCCGCGGTCCCCCCGCAGCGCGCCGACCAACCGCCGGATCCGGAAGCCGACCGCGTAGCCGAGCGTGATCGCGCCGAGCACCGGGCGAGCGAGCGGCGGGTGGGTGGCCAGGGCGAGCAGTGGCCGCTCGTAGCGGGCGGGAAGCGCGCCAGAGGGCCCGACGAGCCGCATCGCGTCCTCGCTCAAATGGCCGGCCATGCCGCCATGGCGCCGTTCGAGAGCCCCGGCTGGTGAGGACGGCGCGTCACAGGTCGCCTGATAGACGTCGATGAGCTGGGTGGCGGCCGCGTCCCAGCTCCGCCGCGCGGACGCGCCCCGGACCGTGGCCAGCTGCGTTTGCCGCGCGGGGTCGTCGTGCAGCAGCGCGTACGCGGCCTCGGCCGTGGCGACGGGGTCCCAGGCCACAATCGCCGCGGCGGCGTCGGGCAGGACCTCGCTGAGCGATGTGCCGCTCGCCCACAGGCAGGGCACGCCGCGCGCGGCCGCCTCGAAGGGCACGAGGCCGAAACCCTCGTGGACGCTCGGGTAGAGCACGAGCCCCGCCCGCTCGTACAGCCACGCCTTCTCCGCTTCGCTCACCGCCCCGAGGTCGAGCACCGCAGCAGCGGCTCGCGGGTGCTCGGCGCGCCAGCGCTCCTCCTGCGGGCGCGAGGAGCCCGAGCGCACGGCCGGACCCGCGAATACAAGTCGTCCCTCCCAGCTGTGACGGTCCTGCAGGGCGGCGAGCACCCGCAGCGAGAAAAGGCGATTCTTGTGTCGGAAATCGGTGCCGAGGTGCAGCAGGACCGGTGCGCCGTCCGGGAGCGCCGCCGCCTCGGCCGGCCGGGCCGACGGCGTGCGCCCGCCCACAACGGCATGATCGACTCCGATCGGCACGACGCTCGCCCGGCTGGATTCGAGCAGATCCTCGGCCAGGGCGTCCCGGTAGGCGTGTTCGGAGAAGAACACCACCCGGTCGCACACCGCGAGCGCCGAGCGGGTGATGCGCCGGTATCCGCTCCAGCTGTCGAGATCGCGGAAATAGGCGGGATTGTGGTAGCTGATCAGGTCCTGCTGGGTGATCACGAGGCGGTCGGCCACCCCGGAGAGGAAGCTCAGATCCTCCTCGTCATCGATCTGGAACGGCCGGTGCACGAGGTCGGCCCCCCGCTCCCCCGCCTCGAGCTGGGCTCGGGTGAGCGATGCGACCCCCTCGAGCCCGTCGAGCGACGCGCGCGCGTCGGCACCCATTGCACCTGGGACGATCACCCCGACCCGGACGCGGCCGGTGCGGGTGAGCGCGGCGATGAGCTCGAGTACGTGGAGTTGGGTGCCGGTCATCGCCCCGGCCAGGACGCGGGCATCGATGAGCACCGACAGCGGGCGCAGGGCTCGGCGGGCGGCGCCGAGGGCCCGGGCGAGGGGCCCGGACACATCCCGCTCGGCCAGCCGCACCGCCTCGTGGTAGTAGGGGTAGCGCGCGGCCAAGATCCGCTCGTGCTCGGTCTGGTGGGGGCTGGGCGCGCCGCCGACGGCGAAGCTGGCCCCGCCGCGATGCAGGACGAACACGTCGTCGGCGAGGACGTGGGTGAGGCCGAGCGCCAGGCATCGCTGCGAGAAGTCGACCTCCTCGCCGTATCCGGGGCTGAACGTCTCGTCGAATGGACCAGCGAGCTCGAGGGCGGACCGGCGAACGTACAGGCAGTGGCCGATCGCGGTCGGAAGCGCCGGGTGCAGGCGCAGCGAGCGCACCCGTACCGCGGCCGCGAGCCCCTCGAGCGTCCAGCCCTCGGGCAGCTCGGGACCGGGCCGGTTGCGCTCGGGGATCGACACGAGCGATCCGTGATTCGTGAGCGTGCTGACCGTCGCCACCCGGGCGTCGGAGGCGGCGGCGGCCCGCAGCCCGTCCAGCCAGCCCTCCGCGACCTGGCAATCGGAGTTGAGCAGCACGACATCGGCTGGCGCAGTGAGCCGGAAGGCCGAGTTGACGTTGGCGGGGAAGCCGAGGGTGCGCTCCTGGCGCCGGTAGAGGACGCGGTGCTCGAGCCCGGCCCTGCCGTCGAGCCCAGCCACGAAGTCCCTCGTGCGCGGGTCGGGACCGGCGTCGTCGCAGATGAGGATGAGGACGCTGGCGGGCGTATGGGCGAGCACCGATTCCAGGCAGGCTACGAACAGCTCGTGGGCGCCGAACACCGGGATGCAGACGACCGCCTCGCCGCGGCGGCGCCCGAGCGCGGGCCCGGATTCGATGACCTCGACTGGCACGAGGGCGGATTATCGCGGCGGGCCCCCGCTGCTAGCGTGCCCGCGCGTGAGTGTCCATGCCGGCCGTGCCTACGGCCCCTCCGCCCTCGGCGGCGATCTGCGCCGCTTCATCGAGCTGACGCTCACCCTCGCGCGCACTGAGTTCAAGCTCCGCTACTTCGGATCGCTGCTCGGCTACGCCTGGTCGCTCGTACGCCCGCTCCTGTTCTTCGGCGTCCTCTACCTCTTCTTCACCAAGATCCTCGGAATTGGGAAGGGCATCCCGCACTACGGCGTGTACCTGCTCACCGGGATCGTGCTGTGGACCTACTTCGGGGAGGCGACCGGGCTCTGCGTCAGCTGCCTGGTGGCCCGCGAGGCGATGCTGCGGAAGATCCGCTTCCCTCGCATCGTCATCCCGCTGTCGGTCTCGCTCACCGCGACCTTCAACCTGGCCCTCAACTGCATCGTGGTGATCGTGTTCGCGCTCGCCGACGGTGTGGTGCCGACCTGGCGGTGGATCGAGCTCATTCCCATCGCGGGCGGATTCGTCGTGCTCGGCACCGGGCTCGGCATGCTGCTTGCCGCCCTATACGTGCGCTTCCGCGACGTGGCGCCGATCTGGGACGTGGCGCTCCAGGTGTGGTTCTACGCCTCGCCGATCATGTACCCGGTGACCGCCTACGCCTCCCGCGCCCGGGTCGGGTTCGGCAGCAAGGGCCTCGAGCATGCGGCCCTCATCAACCCGGTGGCGGCGCTGCTGGCCCAGATGGGGCGGGCTCTGATTGGCGGTGCGGCTTTTCCGCCGGCCGCCTCGGCCGGGGGGTTCCTGTCGGCCGGGATAGCCCTCGCGCTCATCCCCACCGCGTTCCTGATCGGATGGCTGGTGTTCGCTCGCGAGGCTCCGCGCGTGGCGGAGAACCTCTAAAGCGCGGCAAGAATCCGCCGCAGCCCTGACCGCAGATCGCTCTGCGGCTCCCAACCGAGCGCCTCGCGAGCCCGGGTGACGTCGAGACAGCTCCGCCGGACCTCCCCGGGCCGCTCGGGCGCGAAGGCCGGTTCGGCCAGCGGCCCCCGGTCGCTGACGTCATTCAGGGCCTCCAGCAGGTCGAGCACCGAAGTCTCCTGGCCGTGCCCGATGTTGACCGGGCCGGTCAGCTCGGCATCGGCCGCCACCATGTTCGCCCGTACGACATCGCTGACGTCGACCCAGTCGCGCGTCTGGCGGCCGTCGCCGAACACGGTCGGCACCCGCCCCTCGAGCAGGTGGCCACAGAAGATCGCCACCACGCCCGCCTCGCCGTGGACGTCCTGGCGGGGGCCGTAGACGTTGCCGTAGCGCAGCGACACGGTCGAGAGGCCGTGCAGGCGCGTGTAGAGCTCGCAATAGCCCTCCGCCGCGTACTTGCTCTGGCCGTAGGGGGCGAGTGGCCTGATCGCGTAGTCCTCGGGTGTGGGCAGCAGCTCGGCGTCGCCGTAGAGCCCACCCCCGGTCGACGTGTTGACCACTTTTCGCACGCCGCTCGCGCGGGCGCCTTCGAGCACGGCGATCGTGCCCAGAACGTTGCTCGTCGCGTCGCCGGCCGGGCGCTCCACCGAATAGCGGACGTCGATCTGCGCCGCGAGGTGGAAGACGACCTCGGGGCGGACGTCGGCCACCAGCGCCCCGACGGCGTCGGCCTCGGTGACGTCGAGCTCGTGAAGCCGGGCTCCGGCCGCGAGGGCGTCGTCGAGGTTCTCACGCTTGCCGGAGGAGAGGTCGTCGATCACCGCGACGGCATCACCGCGGGCGAGCAGCGCGTCGACAAGGTTTGAGCCGATGAAGCCCGCACCCCCGGTAACGAGGCATTGCACGGCGGGGAGCTTAGACGTCGGCCATGAAAAAGCCGGGCCCGCGCGGCGCTCGGAAGCGCGGCGCGGACCCGGCGAAAGGACGACCCTGGTAGGGCTGGGGGCCGTCCGAGACCCGCGAGAAAGGGGGCGATGCTCGCGGGCCGCAGCGACGTCCGTGTCTGCGCCCAGCATAGCGATATGCCTCCATCCCGGGGGAAATACCCGGAAGGATGCGGAGAAGAAATTGCAACAAATTCCGCAACCACCGGGATCGAAATCCGTTCTCCCTCATAAGGTTAGGTGTCTTGATTCCGCAAACAGGAAAGCTTTAGCCGGCTCTCGATGCGTCCCGAAGGCTCTGTTCAGTCCCGTCCGGCCGCCATCCAGCCACCGCGCACGACCGCGGTTCTCGGCGTCCCCCTCTCCCTGACCGACTACGAGGAGGCGCTCGTCTGGATGGACGCGATGGTCGCCGAGCGCGAGCGTGGCTACGTGTGCGTCTGCAACGTGCATACGGTCATGGCGTCGCGTGAGGACCCGGCGCTGCGCGCCGCGCTCGGCGCCTCGTCTCTGAACGTGCCCGATGGCCAGCCGCTCGTGTGGGCGGTCAACTCGCTGGGCCATCGGCTCGAGAGCCGGGTGTACGGGCCCGAGCTCATGGCCCGGGCGTGCGCTCGGGCCGCCGACAGTGGTCAGCGCTTCTACCTTTACGGGGGACGCAACCAGGGGGCGCTCTTCCAGCTCGCCCTCAACCTTCGCCAGCGTTACCCCGGCATCAAGATCGTCGGTGGCTACTCGCCGCCGCACCGTCCCCTCACCAGTGAGGAGCGCGAGGCGATCGTCGAAGAGATCAACCATTCGCGGGCGGACATCGTGTGGGTCGGCATCGGCGTGCCCAAGCAGGAGAAGTGGATGGCCCAGATGCGCGCTGAACTCGACGCGCCGGTGCTCATCGGCGTGGGGGCGGCGTTCGACTTCCATGCCGGCCTCGTCCGCCAGGCCCCGAGTTGGGTGCAGGACGCCGGGCTCGAGTGGGCCTTCCGGCTCGCACACGAGCCGCGCCGCCTGTGGCGCCGCTACTCGCGCTACAACCCGCGCTTCCTCATCGCCTTCGCTCGCCAGTTCGCGCGTCACCGCCGCTCAGCCCGCACGGGCTGAGCGCCGGGCCGCCGCTGACGGCGACAATTGGCGCGTGCCGAGTCGTTCTACTGCCTCAATCGTTATCCCGACCCGGTCTCGCCCGAGATATCTCGACGTGGCTCTCGCCTCGCTCGTGCCGCAGGCGGTCGAGCACGGCGCCGAGGTGATCGTGGCCCAGGACGGTTCGCACTCGGAGATCGAGGCCGTTGCCCGTCGACACGGCGTGCGGCGCGTCCAACTCGAGCGGCAGACCAGCGCCAACGCTGCCCGCAACGCCGGCATACAAGCCGCTGACGGTGACCTCATCGTGCTTCATCGACGACGACGTGGAGGTGCCGCCGGGCTGGCTCGGGCGGTTGCTTGCCGGAGTGGCCGGCGCGTCGAACTATGAGGTCTTCGGCGGCCCAATCCGAGCCCGGTTGGAGGGCGGCGGACCTCGGGCCTGTGGCCGCGAAGCACCGCCGATCACCACGCTCGATCTTGGTCCCGAGGACCGCGAGGCGCCGATTGTCTGGGGGGCCAACATGGCGATTCGCCGATCCGCGATCGAGCGCATCGGACCCGTTCGACGAGCAGTTGGTCGGTCATGGAGACGAGGAGGAATGGCTTCAGCGCTACCGCAGGAGCGGGGGACGGATTCGCTATCTCGCGGGGGCCGGCCTCGATCACCGGCGCACGCGGGAGGACTCGAGTCTCTGGTCGCTAATCCGAGCCGCGCACGCGCAGGGCCGGGCGACCCGCCGGCTGTCCGTGCGCCTGGGGACCTCGCGCTCGATGTTCCACGAGCTTCAGCGTCTGGCGGGGTGCGGCTGGCATGTCGTTCGGCGGCGGTGCCTGTATGGCGTCGTGATGGCTGCCCGCACGATAGGCACCATCCAGGAGATCGCCGGCGAGCTCGCAGGCGCGCGCCGGCCGGCTCCTAGTCCGGCCCCGGCGACCGAGGACTTCCTCTCCGGGTCCAGCGGGCAGGTCTACGGCATACGAGCGACGAGCCGGGCCATGACGGCCGACGCGGCGGCGGACGCGAGAGCCCTGGCCTCGGGACGCCGGTGGCGGTTGGCCCGGACCGCGGGACGTGGCCCACGCCGACGTGTCCTGGCGCTCGGCGTCCAGCGGGAGGGGATGCCCAACCTGTTGGATGTGGCAGCGGCCGAGTTGATCGGCTCGCGACATGAGGTCGAGTTCTTCTCGACGACGGTCGGCGATCGCGGCAAGTTCGAAAACGTCAATCGCCTCCTGGCCAGCCATCCGGCTGAGGGATACGACTGGCTGATCGTGATCGATGACGACGTCGCGCTGCCGCGGGATTTCCTCGACACGTTCCTCTTCCTCGCCGAGCGGTTCGATCTGGCCATCGTCCAGCCCGCGCATCGACACCGCTCCCACGCCGCGTGGGCGGTAACGCGCCGACAGGCCCGCAGCGTGGTGCGCGAGACGGCGTTCGTCGAAGTTGGTCCTGTGGTCGCCTTCCGTGCCGACGACCTTCGAATTCGTCATGCCCTTTCCCGACGCTCCGTTTCGGCTGGGGGCTCGACGCTCATTGGTCCGCGCTGGCCCGCCGGCGTGGCCACCGCATCGGGATCGTCGATGCCACACCGGTGCGGCACGGCCTGCGCCGGATCGCCTCGTCGTACGACCGCGGCGCAGCCATCGAGGAAGGTCGGCGGTTCCTAGCCGGACGGCCGTATACAACGCGGGCCGAGGCCGAGCGGACGCTCATCGCACACCGCGCCTGGCGATGAAAGCCCTCGTCGTGGCCGAGTACTACCCCCGCGCCGGCAACCCGGCGCTCGGGATCTGGGCTCACCGCCAGGCCCTCGCGACGGTGCGCGCGGGCGCCGAGGTCCGGGTGCTCGTCCTGCACCGCCCGATCCCTCCGCTCGCGGCCGTACGTCGCCTCGACCTCGGCAGCGCCCGCGCCGCCGTCGCGCAGCCGTCCCAGGTCGAGCTCGACGGCCTCCAGGTCGACTACGTGCGCTATCTCTCGCCCCCACGCCGTCTCAGCTACGACGCGTGGGGGGCGTGGGCGGCGCCCGTGCTGCGCCGGGCGCTCATCCGCATCCACGGCGAGTTCCCCTTCGAGCTCATTCACGCCCACTACGCGGTACCGGCCGGCGACGCGGTGCGGCGAGCGGCCCCGAGCTGGCCGCTCGTGGTCTCGGTGCACGGACACGACGTTCAGGGCTCAGGCTCCGGGGGCGCCGCCGTGCGGACCACGCTCCAGCACGCCCGGCTCGTCCTCGCCAACAGCGCCGGCACCGAGCGTCGCTGCCAGAGCCTGGGGGCGCAGGAAACCCGCGTCGTCCACCTCGGCACCGACCTGCCCGACGAGCCCACGCCGCCTCCGGCCCATCCGATTCTCGTGACCGTGGCCAACCTCGTCGCCCGCAAGCGGCATCTCGACGTCATCGCCGCCCTGCCGGCGCTCCGGGCCGTTCACCCCGATCTGCGCTACGTCATCGTGGGCGATGGGCCGGAGCGCCCGGCCCTCGTGGAGGCGACGG
Organism: uncultured Solirubrobacterales bacterium; assembly: GCA_963795525.1. Classification (GTDB taxonomy): domain Bacteria; phylum Actinomycetota; class Thermoleophilia; order Solirubrobacterales; family Solirubrobacteraceae; genus Palsa-465. Next base: position 1,076,227 of record CAWCIA010000001.1, on the reverse strand, counting down.
AGGCGCTCGGCGTGCAGGACATGGTCGCGTTCCTCGGGACGCTCGAGCCGGAGGTCGCCATCGCCGTGGCCCGCCAGGCCACGCTGTTCGTCCTCCCGAGCGTCGAGGAGGCCTTCGGCGTCGCCTATATCGAGGCGATGGCCGCAGGGGTGCCGGCAATCGGGTGTGCCGGCGAGGACGGCCCGGAAGAGCTCGCCGCCGCCGGAGGCGGGATCGCGCTCGTGCCCGCCCGTGACCGGCCGGCCCTGGCCGTGCAGATCGAATCCCTGCTCCGCCGCCCGGCCGAGCTCGAGGAGCTGCGTGCGGCGGCGCGGGCAACCGTGGCCGCCGGCTTCACCTGGGAGCGCTGCGGCGCCGACACCGTGACCGCCTACCGCGCAGCGGCGGCCGGCAACTGACCCGCACCTACACTGCCCGCCCATCGCCGCTTCCGCCCAAAGCACGCGTCCTCCCGGCTCGGAGCCGTACTCCGAGGCGAACGTGCTCGACCGCGTGAGCCGGCGGGCGGCCCTCGAAGCCCACTACCGCCACGTTGAGCAGCGGGAGCGGCAGATCCTCGACCGCCGGCTCGGCGTCGCCCGCGGCGACGTCCTCTCCGTCGGCGGCGGCTGGCACCCCGGCCGTCATCTCTTCCCCGCGCCGTCGTTCCGGCTCGTGGCCGTCGATGCCGACCCCGACCGGGTCGCCGGGGTACTCGAGAGCGGCCGCGCCGACGCGGCGGAGGTCGGCTATGCCGGGCGCCTCGGCTTCGCCCCCGCGTCCTTCGACGTCGTCCTCTACCGGCTCGTCCTCCATCACATCGCCTACCAGGGAGCGCTCGCGCCGTGCTTTCAAGAGGCGGCCAGGCTGTTGCGCCCGGGCGGGGCGCTTGTGGCCGTGGAGCCCGGGCTGTGGCATCCCGTCGGGGTCGCTCTCGAGCTGGCGAACCGCGCCGGACTGGCCACGGCGATCCACGGCACACCCGATGACATCCCCCTGTCGCCGCGGCGCCTGGTGGGCGAGGCGCGCGCGGCCGGCCTCTCGCCCGAGCTTCACGCGGTCACCTTCGGCTGGCGGCGGCTCCCGGAGGGCATCCAGCGTCCGCTGCGCGGGCTCGACGCGCTTGGCTCCCGTCCCCGGGTCGCCCGTCTTGGCCACACGCTGATGCTCATCGCCCGGTCCCCCGCCGCGTGAGAACGGACGCGATGGTCGGACTCGTCGTCGCCGCCGCGCTCTGCCTGCTCGCGTTCGCCACGACGGGTGGGAGCGCGCTGACCCCCGACACGGCCAACACCGTGTCGGAGATCGTTTTGGTTCTGGTGGCCGCCGGCGTGGGAATCGTGTGGTTGCTGCGGGGCGGACGGGCGCGGCCGCGTGGGGGCGCAGCCCTCGGGCTGTTCGGAGCCCTTGCTGTGCTGAGCTTCGTATCCATCGCCTGGTCGGTCGAGCCGGCGTACTCGTGGGTCGAGGCCAACCGCACCCTGTCCTATTTCGCCGCCTTCGCCGCCGCGCTCGTGCTCGCCCGGCTCTTCCCCGAGCGGTGGGCGGCCGTGCTTGTCGGCATCGCCGTCGCCTCGCTCGTGCTCAGCTGCTATGCCCTGCTGACGAAGATCTTCCCGGCCAGCCTCGACACGGCCGACAACCTGGGGCGGCTGCTCCAGCCCTTCGGCTACTACAACGCCACGGGGCTGGCGGCAGCTCTCGGGATTCCCGCCTGGCTGTGGGTGGCCGGGGCTCGCCGCGGTGCGGTCGCGCGGGGGTGGCAGCGCGCGAGCGTCGCGGTGAGCGTGCCCGCCCTCGCCGTGCTCGTCTGCGCGCTCATCATGTCCTACGGCCGCGGTTCCGTCGCCGCGGTCGTCTTAGGGCTCGCCCTGTGGCTCGTTCTCGTCCCGGCGCGTCTACGCGCCGCGCTCTTCCTGGGTCTTGGCGTGGTGCTCGGCGCCGGCGTGAGCATCTGGGCGAGCGCTCAGCACGGCCTGACGCGTGACTACGCGTCCCTTCCGTCCCGAGTGTCGGCCGGCCACCGCTTCGGGCTCGTCATCGTGCTGATGCTCGTCCTCGCCCTGGTCGCCGGGGCGACGGCAGCGGTCGGGGTGGAGCGGGTGGGCGTGCCGGAACGAACCCGCCGACAGATCGGGGCGGCGCTCGTGGCGCTCCTCTGTCTGGTCCCGGTGGCATTCCTGGGCGTGCTGGTCACCTCCTCGCGCGGGTTCGGCGGCGAGGTCTCCCATCTGTGGTCGAGGCTGACGAGCCCGACCAGTGGCGTATCCGACAACCCGAACCGGCTCACCCAGCTCGGCAGCAGCCGGCCGACGTACTGGCGCCAGGGGCTGAAGGTGGGGGCGCACCACCCGGTGGCCGGTGCGGGAGCCTTCGGCTTCGCCACCGCCTGCCAGCGCTACTCCCGTGGCTGCGTGCTCCAGGCCCACAGCTACGTCGTCCAGACCTTCGCCGACCTCGGCGGGATTGGGTTGGCGCTCAGCGCCGCGCTGCTGGTGGCCTGGATCCTCACGGTGCGGGTGACGCTGCAGCGCGGGCCACCCTCCGCAGAGGCGTCCGAGCAGCGCGTCGGCCTCGTGACCATGCTCGCGATCGCCGTGACCTTCGGCCTTCAGTCCGCCATCGATTGGACGTGGTTCATCCCCGGCGTTACGGTGCCCGCGCTCGTGTGCGCGGGCTGGGTGGCGGGCCGGGGCACGCTCGCGGCAGCGCCGGCCCCGACCGCCGCCTCGAGGCGCCACGGGGTCGATCCCCTCCGCGCGGGACTCGCGCTCGCGCTCGGCACGGTGGCGCTCCTCGCCGCCTGGATCGCCTGGCAGCCGCTGCGCTCGGACAACGCCGATGGCGATGCGATTACCGCTTTGAGCACCGGCAACGCCGGCACGGCGCTGACCGACGCCCGCACTGCCGCGAGCGCCGACCCGGTCGACTGGGTGCCGCACGAGATCCTGGCCGAGACCTACTCGGCCCTCGGGGATCTGACCGCGGCCCGCGGCGAGTACGTGAAGGCCACCTCGGTGCAACCGTCCAACCCGGATCCGTGGTCGCAGCTTGCGAGCTTCGATGAGGCGCACAACCACCCCGTCGACGCGGAACGGGAACTGCTCCGCGTCAGGGCGCTCAGCCCCTATCGATGAGGCACGCTCACCGCCGGGCCTCGGCGAGCAGCAGGCGCCGCAGCAACGGCGGCCCGGCCACGGCTCGCACGGAGATGTCCCCGAATCCGAACTCCCCCAGCGTCGCGCGCAGCGAACGCTCCGTGTACAGGTGGAGGTGGTCCCCGAGGGGCTCGGAGAAGCGCTCCAGGCCGGCCAGGGCGACCCGCAGGCACCCGTGCGACGGCGTCGTCACGAGGAGCCGGCCGCCGGGGCTGAGCACACGCCGGACCTCCGAGAGCCAGCGGGCCGTGTCCGTCACGTGCTCGAGCACTTCGCTCGCCCACACGAGCTCGAATGACCCGTCATCGAACGGGAGCGCGCCGTCGATCTCCACCAGGCGCACATCGAGGTCAGGGTGACGCCGACGCGCTCGGTCGATCGCCGCCTGGGCGACCTCGACCCCGATGACCACGCCTCCGGCTCGGACGATTTCCGCGCTGAACGCGCCCTCGCCGCAGCCGATGTCGAGCACCCGCTCGCCGGGCCCCAACCGCTCCAAGAGGAAGGCGCGCCGGAGCTCGAAGTCGGGGAGGACGAGCACGTCGGGGAGCGACTGCCACAGGTCCTCGTAGTACTGGCGCACGGGAGGACGGTAACGGGGACCCGCGGGCCCTCGCTACCGCGGGTCGAGCACGCGCACGCGGCTCTCGCCGACGGCCACGTCCCCGGCGACGATGCGTGCCGGCGCGTCCCAGAGGCACAGCCCGATGGCCTCGCCCACCGCCTCGCGGAGCTCGCTCAGCGTCCGTCCTGATGCGAAGCACCCCGGGATCTCCCGGACCCGCGACCAGAAACCATCGCCTTCCGCATGTGTTTCGACCGTGAAATCCACTTCCCGCCTTCGTTCTTGAGTCCAGCCTGCCGCATGATCGCGCGCGTCAGCCCTTTGCCGTAAGCCTGGCCGCGGTGAGACGGCAGGGTGATCGGACGCCGCCCTGCCTTGATCATCTTCACCGCATGCTTGCCACCGACGGTTTGCTTCCAGCCATCGACTTTCAGCAACCGAATCGCCGTGTCCTGATCGAGCAGCCGCGCCACCGCCCCGACGCTAAGCAGCGACCAGGGGGTCGGCAATGGCCGAGCCGCGAACTGTCACAGTGTTGGCACACGGGGTAGCTAAACCGTCACGATGCTGCGACCCATCACCGTTTTCGCCTGCCTGCTCGCCCTCGCGGGCTGCGGCACCAGCTCGAGCACGAGTGATGGCACGAGCGCTAGCACGAGCCACAGCTCGAGCACGCCGGCCACGGCCGCGACGAGCAGCGCCACCACGCGGAGGACCGAAGGCGCGGCGACCGCGGCGAGCAAGGATCCGAAGACGCTCGTAACCCTGCCCGGAGGCCCCGCGGCCGTGGTGGCGGGCGCCCAGATCAGCCGTTCCACGTTCGATCACTGGATGACCGTGGCGGCCAAGAACGAGGCGGCCCAGGCACCGGGTCAACCGGCCATCGCGCCAACCGATCCGCCGGGCTTCGCCAGCTGCATCGCCCAGCTCCGCAAGGCGCAGCCCTCCCTCGCCCACGCCTCCGACAAGGTCGTTCGGGCGACGTGCAGCGAGCTTTACCGGACCCTCTCGACCCAGGTCATGGAGTTCCTCATCCAGTCGCAGTGGTACATCAGCGAGGCCGCGCGGGCCGGCATCACGATCACCGAAGCCCAGGTCACGAAGACCCTGGATGCGGAGAAGGCCAAGCAGTTCCCGACGGCGGCCTCCTTCAACGCCTTCCTGCGCCAGACCGGTCAGACGCTCTCCGACATCACCTACCGCGTGCGGGTCAACGAGGCATTCAGCGCGCTCAGCCGGCGAGCGCACGGGAACCAGATCAAGGTCGCCGCGACGGCCAAGGCTGACCTGCGGCCGAAGACGTTCTGCGCGCCCGACGTGCTCGTCTCCGACTGCTCGGAGTACCGCTGACGGTGATCAGGTGACGCCGACCGTCCCGCGCGAGTCGACCTGGGCGACAACCCAGGACGCCCGGTCAGCGCGTGGTGTGGGGCGTTGACCCTGGTATAGGGGTCGCGAGCCCAAATCGCGAGGGCGCTTAGCGATTTGGGGAGTTGACCAGGTCGACCGCGCGCCGGGGCCGGCCCGAGAGGGTGCTCACGACCCCAAAGCTCCCGGAGCACCAGACCTGTGGGTTCGCGAGCACATATAACGTGCTCGCGAACCCGTTCGACGGCCGCGGCGCGCGCCTTGGGTTCCCGAGCACACGCCGCCTGAGCACGGAAGCCGCCCGGGCTGAGCGCCGGGCAGCGCCGGACAGCCCCGGGCTGAGCGCCGGACAACGCGGACAGCCCCGGGCTGAGCGCCGGACAGCCCCGCACCGCGCCGATCGGCGCGCCGCCCACCCCGCTCGCCAAGCCGTCCCCAAAGGCCCAGCCCGAGGGCCCAGCCCGCCCCGCTCAGCGCGCCTCGCCTGGGCTCTCGATGAGCAACGTCACCGGCCCGTCGCCCACCAGCTCGACCGCCATGAGCGCGCCGAACACCCCGCGCTGCGCACCGAGCGCCGCGCACACCCGCTCGTACAACGGTTCGGCGACCTCGGGGGCGGCCGCGTCGACGAAGCTCGGGCGGTTGCCCCGGCGCACGTCGCCGTAGAGCGTGAACTGGCTGACACAGAGCACCTCGCGACCCTCACCGAGCGCCTCGTTCATCCGCCCGCCCCCGTCGGGGAAGATGCGCAGGCCGCGAACCTTCGCCGCCACCCAGTCGGCCTCGCGCTCATCGTCCCCGTGCGTGACCCCGAGCAGGACGAGCAGCCCCGGGCCGATCGCGGACACGGTGGCGCCGTCGACCGAGACCGACGCCCGCGAGACGCGCTGCACGAGGGCACGCACCGCAGGCCTCGCGGACCTCAGGCCTCGCGCAGCTCGGCCGCGGCCCGCTCGGGCGCGACCGGATTGAGCGGGACCCCCACGCCGAGGGCGAGACCGGCGACTGGGGCGACGCGCGGGACGATGTCGATGTGCCAGCAGAAGTGCTCGGCCCCCTGCGGCGCGGTGCGCACCCACAGGCTGAGTGCCGGGGGGCCACCGAGGCGCCGAGCGAGGCGCCCGAGTGCGTCGTGGAGCATGCGCGCGCCCGTGGGCCCTTCCTCCTCGAAGCGCGCCCGGACTCGGCGTGGGGCGATCATCAGCTCGTACGGCGCGCGCGCTCCGAAGGCGGACATGAGCACGCATTCGTCGTCGATGGCCACGATGCGCGCGCGGCGGCGGACCTCCTCCCGGACGAGGTCGGCGAGCAGGTTGCCGCCCATCGTGCGCGTCGCGTAGGCGCCGAAGCGCTCGCGCTCGCGGGCCACGGCGGCGGGCACGAAGTCGAGCGCGTAGAGCTCCGCCTGCGACGGGGCAGGGGCGGTGGCCTCGCCCCCGGCCTCGTCCACGGCGAGATGCAGGCACGCGGCCGCCTCGTGGACCAGCATCCGCTCCCGCCAGCGATCGACGGCGGCCACGACGTCCTCGGGGGACAGCTCGCCGAGCGAGTGCACGGGGTCGGGCGCGTTGACGATGACCTCGTGGCCCCCCCGCGCGGGCCCGGCCCAGAAGAGGTCGCGGTTGGCCTCGGCCTCGATCTCGGCGGCCCGGTTCTCGCAGACCGGCTCACCTCCGACGATCGCCCGCAGCCCGGTCAGGGGGTCGACCCGAACCTCGCCGGGGGTCTTTCGCTCATCCAAGCCGCTTCTCCATCGCCACGTGCTCGATACCCGCCTCCCAGAAGATCCGCCCATGCGGGCGGTAGCCGGCGCTCTCGTAGAGCCGGCGCGCGTACGTCTGGGCGTGAAGCACGAGCCGGCGGCCGCCGAGCGCGCGCGTCTCGACCTCGGCCGCCTCAAGCAGCGCGGTGGCGATGCCCCGCCGGCGCGCATGCGAGCGTACGGCCAGGCGGCTGAACTGCGCCGTGGTGCCGACCATGACGATGCGGCAGGTGCCGAGGACCTCGCCCTGGTCGACCGCGACGAGATGGAGGCCCTGATAGTCACGGCCGTCGAGCTCTTCGCGGACGGGCACCCCCTGCTCGAGGCAGAACACGTCGTAGCGCAGCTGGATGGCCGCTTTCATCTCCCCCTCGCCCATGGCGCGGCGGATCTCGAAGCCGTTGGGGCGCGTGCCCGGCATCTGTCGCGACGTCTCGCTCACGACTGCGCCAGAACGTAGCGGCGAATGTCCTGCTCGAGCGCGCGGGGACTCTCGTACGGCCCGGCGTGTTCGAAGACGGGCTTGCCCGCGCGGTTGAAGTACACCGTCTCGGGAAAGTATGTCGCCGCCTTGATGGCGTCGGCGATGCTCTGGTGCGGGTCGGTGTAGCTCGGATAGGTGACCGGGAAGGAGCGCAGGAACGCCCGGGCCGCCGCGTTGTGGTCGTTGCCGTCCACCCCGATGAACGCCACCTGACGCCCGTAGGCCACCGCGACCTTCTGGAAGACGGGGAACTCGCTCTGGCAGGGACCGCACCACGAGGCCCACTTGTTGACGACGACCGGATAGCCATGGAGCGAGGCCAGGCGCGCCTTGAAGGCCCCCGCACCGCCGCCGAGGAGCTGGTTGGCCTGGGAGTGCAGCGAGGCCAGCAGCGTCGGAGATCCCTGCAGGGCGCTTGCCGTCGCGTTCACCGACGGGGCGGCGCTGTGAGGCTGCCCTGCCCCGCAGCCGGCGAGCGCCACCGCGGCCAGCAGTGCCATCGAACCCCGACGTAGCGCCATTGCAGGAAGAGATTGCCACACGCCCCGCTGCGGCTCGCCGCGCGCCGGTGACCGACGGGCCTGGTGCGCGCGCCGCGACTCCGTCCCGGCATCTGCTTAAATGTTGGCTATCCTCTGAGGACCAGAGGCGGCGAGGGGGCATTCGCTTCCTGGAGAGGATTCCTCGCCGTCTGGTCTCTCCGACTGGTGGGCCGCTCCACGTACTGCCGCGGCTCGCTCATCCAGACGCAACCTTTCAACCTGTATGGGTGCTTCCACCCCTTTTCCGAGTCCTGCCGCGATCGCGCGTGCCGAGCTGTTCACGCGCGAGCGCTTCGTATATGAAGGTGAGACGCTCGAGGAGGCCCTCGCGCCAGGTTCGGCACGCCGTCGCGCACTTGACGCCGCGCTGGCCGAGCTCGACGCCGAAGCCCGGCAACCATCGATCGACTGGCGGCGGAGCTTCTCGCTTCTCCTCGGCCTCGAGCGGCTGCTCTCCGAAGAGGAACCGAGCCTCGTGGACGGGACGGTGCTCTCCGCCCACCAGGTCGATGCGCTCTCCGGCACCCTGACGGCGCTCCTCGCCGAGGCTCAGCGCAGCACGAACGGCTCGCCGAACAGCAACGGCTCGGCCCTCGCCGAGCCGCCGGCGTCGCCCGCGCCCGAGCCGGCGTCGCCCAAGGCGCCCGCCCCCGCGGAGGCGCCCGCCCCCGCGGCGAACGGCTTGGCCCCCGCGGACACCGGAGACGTCGACGTCGAGGACGACGACGATGACCTCGACGAGGACGAGCCCGACTTCGACGAGACCGAGCCCGAGGACGAGGAGCCGCAGGACTGGCTGGACGAGGCCGAGGTCCAGCTCGAGGAGCAGCCCGACGACCCGAATGCCGCCCGCCGCTTCTGGTTCGAGCACGCCACCGGCGCCGGCAAGACCGTGGCCGCCCTCGGCTTCGTCGAGGCCTCGCGCACGGGCGGCGTCCTGATCCTCACCCATCGCCGGAACCTCGTCGACCAGTTCCACGGCGAGTTGCGCGACCGCGGCTATCGCGACCGCATCAGCCCCGCGCTCATGAAGGGCCAGGACCTTGCCAACGGCCCGGTCACGGTCGAGACGTACCAGTGGTTCGTCCGGAACGCGGGCAAGATCTCCGACGCCTACACGATCGTCATCTGCGACGAGGCCCACACCGCCCTCGGCGAGAAGACCTCCGCCTCGATCCGCCGTTGGGCCGGCCCCGTGTTCATCGGCATGACGGCCACCGGCGCCCTCATCGCCCGCCATGTCACCGACCTCTTCCCCACGCAGACCTCGCGCTTCGACCTTGCCCAGGCCGCCCGGCGCGGCGTCATCGCGCCCTTGCGCTGCATCCGCATCCCGCCCGGCCCCGGCGTGCGGACGATCGCCAAGGTTCCGCTGCGCCGCGGTGAGGTCGACACCGAGTTCGATCAGGAGCTCCTGGCCGAACTGCTCGACCAGCTCCCCTTCAACCTCGCCATCGCCGACCTCTACAAGACGCGCTTCAACGGCGTCCCCGGCGTCGTCTACGCCGCGGGTGTGCGCCACGCCTACAACGTCGCCCAGGCCTTCCGCGATCTCGGCATGAAGGCGCAGGGCGTCTCCGGCGAGACGCCCAAGCGCCAGCTGGCCAAGATCCTCGCCGACTACGAGTCGGGCAAGATCGACGTCCTCGTCAACGCTCAGCTGCTCGCCGAGGGCTGGAACAGCCCGCGCGCAACGATCTGCATGCATCTGGCGCCGACGGCGTCCAAGCGCATCTACCAGCAGCGGGTCGGCCGCGTCACGCGCCGCCATCCGGGCAAGGAGGCCGGCATCGTCGTCGACTTCGTGCACCCGGCGACCAAGCACGACGATCCGGTGGTCACCCTCCATTCGCTGCTCGATCGCGACGTCTATCGCGGCGGCGCCATCGTCGTCGGCCCGGTCCGCCGCGGTCGCGGCCGCCGGGTCCGTGTCGAGCGGCGCGTGCTACCCGTCACGCCCGATCCCGAGCGGCGCGCCGCGGTCTTCGAGCGCGAGCTGTGGCGGATCGCCGTCGAGAACCTCGACTACGAGGAGCAGCACGTGTGGGCCGCGCTCGCAGGCGCGCGCGTGGCCCCGAACGGCTGGCGCCGGGCCAAGGCCATGCTCCACTTCGACCGCGGCGGAGAGCTGAAGCGGCGCTTCCTGCTCACCGCGGTGCAGCGCAACCGCAACCCCCAGCTCCGGCTCCGCGCGCTCCAGGAGATCGCCGCCTCGCGCGACGCCGAGGCGTTCGACATGGCCATCGACATCATGGCCGGCTGGCCGCGGGACGAGCGGCGCGAGGGCGTGAAGATCATGCTCCAGGCCCTGGCCGAGCGGCGCATCGGCCGCCGCGACCAGGCCAACGCGTGGATCTGGCGGATGGCCGAATACACGCGCGAGGTCCACGAGGAGTACGCCGTCCAGCGCTGGCCCGAGACCAAGCGGCTGCTCGGCCTGCTCGTCAACTCGAGCGGCTCGGCCCATGCCCGGAACGCCCGCCGGCTCGTCCACGCCTCGCGCAAGGAGGACCGCCGCCTGTCGGCCGCCCTGCTCGCCGCGGCGCTGGCGCACACCCCCGAGGCCGAGGAGGCGCTCCGCGGCGCCCGCACGCGTATGGCCCGCAAGCCGGCCGCCCTGGCCCGCGAGCTCCTGCGCAACTTCCCCAAGGGCCGGCGGAGCAAGAGCCGTCGCCGGCGCAAGGCCGGGGCGAGCGGCAGCGAGGCCGCGGCCGCCGCGAGCGAGGAGGCGATCCTGGCCACCGCGGTGGATGACGGCGACGACTTTGACGACGACGAGACGGACGCTGATCTGGACGTGCATGACGGCCCGGACAGCGACGTCGACGAGCCTGAGCTCGACGGGCGCGAGGATGACGAGGCCGAGGCGGAACCCGCGTCCGCGCCCCCGAAGCGCCGGTCCTCACGCCGGGGCAAGCCGCGTCCCGCTTCGAAGTCCGCGGACGCCGAGCGCGAGCCCGCCAAGCACGACGCTGAGGCTGCCGCCTAGCCCTAGCCGACGAGTTCGCGGAGCGCGTCGAGGAGGTCGTCGACCTCGGCAACCGTGTTGTAGTGCAGGAAGCTGATGCGCACGCCCCCCTCGGGACCGAGACCGACGCCGCGGAGTGCCCCCGGCGCGTAGAAGTCTCCGTGCCAGGTGAAGAAGCCGCGCTCGGCCAGGGCGCCCGCCAGTCCGGCCGGAGCGTGCCCACGCGCGCTGATCAGGAAGGTCGGGGTGCGCTCGGCAACGCGCTCGGGGTCGGCGGTGCCGTGGACGGTCAGCCCGGCCAGCTCGGCCGCGCCGGCGAGGAACCGCCGCGACAGAGCGGCCTCGTGGCCCTCGATCGCCACGTAGGCGGCGATCAGCCGCTGCCGGCGTGACGGAGCCTCGTCCGCGAGCTCGGCCAGGTAGGCGATCGCCGCGCTCATCCCGGCGAGCGCCTCGTGGTTGAGTGTCCCGGTCTCGAAGCGGTGGCCCACGGGGGTCTGTGCCGCCGGCGAGACCCGATCAGCCGGCCAGGCGCCGGCGAGCTCGGCCCGGATCGCGGCGACGCCGAGGTGGGGGCCGAAGAACTTGTAGGGCGAGCAGAGGAGGACGTCGAGGTCGAGCTCGCGGAAGGCGAGCGACCGATGCGGGGCGGCGTGTACCCCGTCGGCCCAGGCGAGGGCGCCGCCACGGTGCGCGGCGGCCACGATCCGCCGCGCGTCAGGGACCGTGCCGAGCGCATTCGAGGCCAGTGTGAACGCGACGACCCGGGTCCGCTCCCCGATCCGCTGCTCGAGCTCGTCGAGGTCGAGGCTGCCGTCGGCCCGCGCCGGCACGGTGTGGACGGTGAGCCCGCGATCGGCGGCGAGCAGCCGCCACGGGCTCTGGTTGCCCTCGTGGTCGAGCTGGGTGACGACGATCTCATCGCCAGGATCGAGGGTTCGCCCGAAGGCATGGGTGAGGAGGAAGTTGAGCGTGGTCATGTTCGCCCCGAAGGCGATCTCCTCCGTGGCCGCACCGAGCAGGTCGGCCGCCGCGGCGTGGGCCGCCGCGAGGACGCCGTCGGTCTCGCGCGAGGTGACGAAGGCCCCGCCCTCGTTGGCGTTCGAGTGACGCAGGTAGTCCGCGATGGCGTCGATCACGGCGTCCGGGACCTGGGAGCCGCCGGCTCCGTCGAAGAAGCGCACGCGAACGCCTGCCACCTCGCGCTCGAGGGCGGAGAAGCGTGAACGCGCGCGCTCGACATCGAGCTCACCGGCCAAGGTGCACCTCCCCGGCATTGAGGGCCACAACCGTCTCCCCGCTGTCCACGAGCAGGCGGCCGCGATCGTCGATTCCGGCACCGACGCCGGATCCGGCCGCCCACCGTACGGGTTCGCGCAGGAGCGCGTCGCGCGTCCGCACGGCGGCCAGGACCTGCTCGCGCGGCGCGGCCAGCCACCGCTCGAGCCCGGCGAGCAGGCGTCCGAGCACGGTGTCGACGGCTGAGGCCTCGAGCCCAAGCGAACCGGCGCGAGCGCGGAGCTCGGCGGGGAGGTCGGACTCCCGCACGGCCACGTTGATGCCGATCCCGAGCACCGCCCAATCGTCTTGCGGGCGCCCCTCGACGAGGATGCCCGCGACCTTCCGACCCGCCAGGAGGACGTCGTTGGGCCATTTGATCGTCGCCTCGGGGCCGGCCAGCTCGGCCACGGCGACGCCGGCGGCCAGCGACACGAGCGCGCCCGGGTCGCGCAGGATCAGCGAGCAGAGCAGGGCCTGCCCGCGCGGCGCGCTCCAGGAGCGTCCCTGCCGTCCCCGGCCGGCCGACTGTTCGGCCGCGGTGACCAGCGTGCCCGCGGGGGCGCCCCGCGCCGCGAGCTCGCGGGCACAATCGTTGGTCGAATCGGTGAGGCGGTAGTGGACGCGCGGGCTTCCGAGCCGCGTCATGCCGGCGCGATCTCCAGCTCGTCGCCGGCCGCGAGGCCGAGCCACGCGGCCGCGTCGCCGTGACGCACCGCCACGGCCAGCCGACGGGAGGCGTCCTCGTAGACGAGCACGCTGTCCGGCAGTGCTTCGGCGAAGGTGCGGACGAACGGAGCGGCCTCGACCCGACCGTCGTCGAGACGGATCACCACCCCTCGCCCCAGCTTCAGGCCCGAGCCGGCGAGATCCTCGTGCGTGACGTCGAGCTGCACGTTGCCGAAACGATCGACGGAGACGGCGTGCGCGACGATCGCGCCGGACGGCTGCACGCGCGGACGCGACAGTTCGACCCGGACGAGGCTGGCGGGATCGAGCGGCGTGCCCACCTCGGCCAGTGGCACCCCGGCCGCAAGATGGGCCGACACCGGGGCAAAGATGTCCCGGCCGTGGAACGTGGCGGACACGGGCTCGAGGCGGAGCCGCGAACCGGCGATGTCCGCCGCCTCGGTGACGCCGCCGCTTCCCTCGGCGGCCAGACTGAGCACGCCGTTGTCCGGGCCCACGAGGAGGCGACCATCCGCCGCGCGCAGCGCCACCGCCCGGCGGCTCGCGCCCACGTCGGGATCGACGACGGCGAGATGGACCCCGGCTGGCATGTAGGGAAGGGCTTCCGCCAGGGCGAGCGCGCCCGCGCTGGCGTCGTGACGCGGAATTCCGTGCGTGAGATCGATGACTCGCGCCTCGGGGCAGATCCGGGCGATCACGCCGTGGCACACGCCGACGAAACCGTCAGCCAGGCCGTAATCGGAGAGGAAGGTGATGACCGGAGCGCTCATGCTCACCGCCTCCTCGGGAGTTCCGCGCCGGCGGAACTCCCAATCAAGCGGGCGCCAGCCCGCTCCACGGCGCCCACCACCGCCGCGAGCACCCCGTCGATGTCGTGCTGCGTGGCCTCCACGTGAGGCTCGAAACCATGGGCGCGCAGGGCCTCGCTCGTCACCGGGCCGATGCTGATGAGCCGCGCGGTGGGCGGGGGCGGACCGCCCAGGGCCTGCAGGAAGTACTCGACGGTGGAGGATGAGGTGAAGGTGATGTAGTCGGCGCTGGCGACGGCCTCGCGCGTCGCATCGTCGAGCGCCTCGGCCACCGTCTCGTAGAGCGCGAGCAGGTCGACCTCGGCGCCTCGCTCCCGCAGCGCCTCCGGCAGGACGTCGCGCGCCTGCGCCGCCCGCGCGATGAGCGCGCGCCGCACGGGAACGCTCTGGAGCGCATCGACGAGTCCTTCGGCCACCGAGCGCTCGGGCACGACGTCGGCGACCACACCGCGCTCGCGCAGCGCGCGAGCGGTACCCGGACCGATGGCGGCCACGCGCGCCCCCGCGAGCGCCCGGGCATCGAGGCCGTCCTGCGCCATGCGCTCGAAGAGGATGCGCACGCCGTTGGGACTGGTGAGGCAGATCAGGTCGTAGTCCGCGAGCCGCGGCAGCTCGACCACAAGCGGCACGATGCGGATGGCGGGGGTCTCGAGGACGCGAGCGCCCAGCTCGCGCAGCGAGGCCGCGAGACCACTGGCCTGAGCGCGCGCCCGGGTGACGGCCACCGTCACGCCGGTCAGGGGCCGGCGCTCGAACCAGGCCAGGTTCTCCCGCAGGGCCGCCACTTCGCCGAAGATCGTGATCGCCGGGGCGCGGATCCCCGCCTCGGCGGCGGCACCGGCGATCGTCGCCAGGGTGGCGACGATCGTGCGCTGCCCGGGAAGGGTCCCGCTCTGCACGATGGCCGCCGGCTCTTGCTCCGAGCGGCCGGCGGCGCGCAGACGCTCGGCGATCGCGGCGAGCTGGCGGACGCCCATGTAGACGACGAGCGTCCCCGGGAAGGCGGCAAGCGCCTCCCAATCGAGCGCCGATTCGGCCTTGCTCGGATCCTCGTGGCCGGTGAGGAAGGCGACCGCGCTGGCCGCGTCGCGGTGGGTGACGGGAATCCCCGCGTAGGCGCTGGCGGCGACACCGGCGGTCACGCCGGGCACGATCTCAAAGGGGATCCCGCGCTCCCGCAGCGTCTCCGCCTCCTCGCCGCCGCGGCCGAACACGAAAGGGTCACCGCCTTTCAGCCGCACGACCGACCGCCCCGCGCCGCCGTGCTCGAGCAGGAGTCGCTCGATCTCGGCCTGGGCCATCGACGCGCCCCCGCCCTCCTTCCCGGCGTAGAGAAGGAGCGCGTCGCTCCGCGCCCCGTCGAGCGCGGAGGCCGGAATGAGGCGGTCATAGACGATCACGTCGGCCCGGGCGATGAGCTCGAGGGCACGAGCGGTGAGCAGGCCCGGATCCCCCGGACCGGCGCCGACGAGGTAAACCGTCATCCCGTGACCTGCCGTTCGGCCTCGGCGAGGATGTCACCGGCACCGGCGGCGAGCATCCGCTCGGCCACGACCCGGCCGAGGCCATCCGCGGAACCTGTGAGCCGGTCGCTGATCCAGCGCGACCCGTCGGGCAGCCCGACCCAGCCGCAGAGCTTGACGTTCGCACCCGCCAGCACCGCGTACGCCCCGACGGGGGTGTTGCACGACGCACCCAGGGTGTGCACGAGCTCGCGCTCGGCGTTCACGCAGATCGTCGCGGCCGCGTCCCGCACGCCGTCGAGCGCCGAGCCGAAGTCGCGGCCCGTGAGCGCCTCGACGGCCAGAGCGCCCTGGGCGGCGGCGGGCACGAGCCCCTCGAGGGTCGCCTCAGCCTCATCGCCCCGCCCGAGTCGCGCGAGCCCGGCCAGCGCGAGCACGAGCGCGTCGTACTCGCCCGCGGCCAGCTTGCGCAGGCGCGTGTCGACGTTCCCTCGCACCGGGACGATTTCGAGGTCCTCGCGCTCCGCGCGCAGCTGGGCCGCTCGGCGCAGGCTGCTCGTGCCCACTCGTGCCCCGGGGGGCAGCGCGCTGAGCGATGCAGCTCCGCAGAGCGCATCCCGGGGATCGGCACGCTCGGGAATGGCCACGAGCTCGAGACCGTCGGGAAGCTCGGTGGGGACGTCCTTGCCCGAGTGCACCGCGAGATCGATCTCTCCGGCCAGGAGGGCGCGCTCGAGCTCCGAGATCCAGCGGGACTTGTCCGCCTCGCCGATCCCGCGGTCGCCCGCCGTGGTGACGGTGACGATCTCCGTGTCGGCGGCGATGCGGTCAGCGACCCACTCCGCCTGGATGAGGGCGAGCGCGCTGCCCCGGGTGCCGATGCGCATCAGCGCCGGCGGGCGCCACGCGCCTCGGGCGCCGGCAGCACGTGCACGTCGGCCATCGGCTCTTCATCCGGTGTGGACAGGCCGAAGAGGTCGCGTACGAGCGCCATGCGCGCGTGGACGCGGCCGTCCTGAAGCTCTTTCATTCGCGCCGTCGGCTGGTGCAGGAGGCGGTTGACCATGGCCCGTACGAGCGCGTCCACACGCTCGAGATCTCGCTGCGAGGCCGACTCCCACTTGGTCTCGTTCTCGCGCAGGAGCTGCTCGGCGATTTCCGTCGCGTGGGCCCGGAGCGCAGCCACCGTCGGGCGAACCTCGAGCGAGCCCAGCCAGACGGCGAAGATCTGGATCTCCTCCTCGACGATGCCCTCGGCCTTCCGGGCCTCGGCCTGGCGGACCTTGCGGTTGCGCGCCACGACCGCCTGGAGGTCGTCGATGTCGTAGAGCGAGATCCCCGGCAGCTCGGCACAGCCGGCGTCGATGTCGCGGGGCACGGCGAGGTCGATGAGCAGCATCGGTCGGTTGCCGCGTGCGGTCATCACCTCGGAGAGGTCGTCGCGCTCGAGCAGGAGGTGCGGCGAGGCAGTCGCTGCGAGGACGATGTCGGCCTCGCCCAGGGCGCGTGGGAGCTCGTCGAAGCTCGCGCTCGTGCCGCCGTAGCGGCGGGCGAGGGCGAGGGCCCGGTCGCGGCGGCGGCTGGCCACGAAGAGCGTGTGCACGCCGCTGTCGGCCAGCGCCCGCGCGGTGAGCTCGCTCGTCTCGCCCGTGCCGACGATGACGACCCGGCGGCCGGCCAGCGCTCCGAGCTGCTCACGCGCTAGGGCGACGGCGACCGCGGGCAGGCTGAGCTGGCGCTCCCCGATCGCCGTCTCGGAGCGGACGCGCTTGCCCGTGGCGAGCGCGGACTTGAAGAGGTGGTTGGTGAGCGGGCCGACCGTCTCCTTGCCAAGTGCGGCCTCGTAGGAGCGCTTGATCTGGCCCTGGATCTCCGCCTCGCCGATGATCATCGACTCGAGCCCGGCGGTCACGCGATAGAGATGGCGGGCGGCATCGCAGTTACGGTGGGCGTAGATGGTGCCGGTGAGCTCGGTCGGCCGGATCCCGGCTTGGGTGGCGAGCATGGAGAGGACCCGGCTCTCGGCCTCGACCGGGTCGCCGACCACGAGGTAGAGCTCGGTCCGGTTGCAGGTCGAGACGGCCACGGCCTCGTGGACGTCGGTCGTCCCGCGCAGATCGCGCAGGAACTCCCCCGCACGTGTCTCGGGGAGAGCGAGGCGCTCGCGGACCTCGACCGGCGCGGTCTTGTACGAGGTGCCGATGGCCAGGAGCTCACTCACGCCGCGTGCTCCACCTCAGCGTCGCGGGCCTCCGCGGCCTGCCGCGCGGCGAGGTCGCGACGCAGCTCGACGAGGTCGCGCTCGGTGTCCCGCAGGCGGTTGGCCATGATCGTCACGTACACGAGCACGACGACGAGGAAGACGATGTAGGCGCCCGCCACGTACTTGACGGCGGTGTGGAGCGAGAGCGCGGGGCCGGTGGCGGCGAGAGCGATCACGACGGCGCGGCGCTCCTGCGCAGAGGCGCGATCGAGTCCTCGCCGAGCAGCATGCGCCGGAGCGCCCGCACCTGCATGCGGGCGTTCTTCGCGGCCATCTCGTAGTTCCACAACGTCACGTAGAGCAGGGCGATCCCGAGCAGGGACACGTAGAAGGCCAGCGCCATCGAGCCCGGCAGGTTGCCGCCCTCGAGGTTGAGGATGCGCGGATGCACGTACTGCTGGGCAAGGCGGACGACGATGAAGTTCATCGGGACAAACGCGCCGGCCACGATGGCGAAGACGCTCGCGTAGCGGGCCTGCCGCTCCGGATCCTCGATCGAGAACCGCATCGGCTGGTAGGTCGCGAAGAGGAGGATCACGATCAGGTAGGAGACGAGCGTCGGCTCGTTCCACACCCACCAGTGGCCCCACGACCCCTTGGCCCAGATCGACCCGGTGACGAGCCCGGCGATGGAGAAGATGAGCGCCATGTGGATCGCCACGTAGGAGCGCATGTCCCAGCGCCGGTCGCCCGTGCGGAGATACTGCACGGCCAGGACGCCGCCGAAGATGTAGCCGCACAGCGACACGATGGCCAGCGGCACGTGGATGTAGAAGATCTTCTGGATGAAGCCCTGCTCGGCATCCTGGGGGGCGTAGAAGAAGACGAGCGCAAGCGCCACCCCGATGGTGGCGACGGTGGCGAGAGACAGGCCGCGAAGGCGGCGACCGTAGGTCATAGAAGTGACTCAGTCCTCCAGCAGGAAGTCGAACAGCGCGTACGCGAGGAGGGCGAAGACCAGATCATAGAGAGCCAGGATCGCCACCCACTTACCCGGTGGAGCGCCACTCGCGTGCGCGGCGAGCATCGGTCCAGCTCCGCGCGCCATGCCGATGAGCGCGGGGATGAGGAGCGGCAACCCGAGGAGCGGACCGATGAGGTCCCGGGCCCGGCTCTGGATGGCGATGGCCGAGACGAGCGTTCCGATGACCGCGATGGCCACGTCCGCCAGCGCCAGCACAGCGATCAGCCCGGGCAGGCCCGGCCACAGCGGGACGCCGAGGAGGAGAAGGGCGAATGCGGGCACGGCCACGATCTCGAGGACGGCCAGGAACAGGAACAGGGCGACCGCTTTGGCCACGAGCATCGCGCTGCGGTCGACCGGAGCGAGGAGGAACGCATCAAATCCGCCCTGCTCGCGCTCGGCCACGAACAGGCGGTTGATCCCGAGCATGGCGGCGAAGAGCAGGGTGACGGTCAGCACTCCCGCCGCCTCCTGCCCGGTGATCGTGGCCTCGTTCAGGCCGAAGTGGAAGACCACGAAGGTGGCGACGGCGAAGAGGATCATCGTCGGCAGCGTCTCGAACGAGCGGAGTTCGAGCAGGAGGTCCTTGCGCAGGACCGCGACGATCGTCCTCATTGGTAGAGCTGCCTGAGCGTCGTGGGGTCGAGCTCGGCCGGGGGGCCGACGAAGCGAGGCCGCCCGCTGTGCAGCCCGAGGATGAGATCGGCCTCGGCGATCGCGGTCTGCGGGTCGTGGCTCGTCAGCACCCGGGTGAGTCCGGCCCCCCGGCCGATCAGTGGTTCGACGAGCTCACCTGCGCCGGGATCGAGGTTGGCCCGCGGCTCGTCGAGCAGGAGCAGTTCGGGCTCGTGCAGGACGGCACGGCAGACGGCCAGCCGCTGCACCATCCCGCGGGACAGGCCGGCCACGGGCTCGTCGGCGCGGCGATCCATGCCAACGGCGACCAGCAACTGCTCGACCCGCTCTGGGCTCGCGCCGTAGAGCCGCGCGTGATAGGTGAGGTTCTCCCGGCCGCTCAGATCGCGGTAGAGCAGCGGGTCGTGGCCGAGCAGGCCGATCCGGCCGCGCACGGCGAACCCGCGCCGGGGCAGGGCCTCGCCGAAGACCTTGACGGTGCCGGCGTGGGGCCGCAGCAGGGTGGCGAGGATCCGCAGGAGCGTCGATTTGCCGGCGCCGTTGTGGCCGAGGACGGCCAGGGTCTGGCCCGCCGGCAGGGTCAGGGAGACCCTGCCGAGCGCCGTCCGCTCGCCGAAGTGGCGGACGAGGCCCTCGAGCTCAATGGCCGGCGGCCCGTCCACCTTCGCGCCCGAGCGTGGCGACGACGTGGGCGAGCGTCGGTGCGATGACGGGGAAGAGCTCGCCGATCGCCTTGGGATTGCCGGGGAAGTTGATGATCAGCGTCTGGCCGGCGATCCCGGAGACGCCGCGCGTGAGGATTCCCATCGGCGTGTGGCGGAGCGACTCGGCGCGCATCGCCTCCGCGAACCCGGGCGCGTCGCGGTCGATGACCGCCTTGGTCGCCTCCGGGGTGACGTCGTCCGGGGTCAGGCCCGTGCCGCCCGTGGTGAAGATGAGCGAGGCTCCGCCGTTGATGTGGCGGCGAAGCGCGGCCTCGATCTGTGCCTGGTCGTCGGTGACGGTCTCCCGGGCGACGACCTCAGCCCCAGCCCGCGTGGCATGGTCGGCCAGCGCCTCTCCCGAGGTGTCCTCGGTGCGCCCAGCGGCCACGGAGGTCGAGATCGTGACGACGACGGTCTTCATCGGGCCGCGAGATTACGGCACGGGTGGGTGGGCGGTCAGAAGGTGGGCTGGGATTCGATCCGCACGCTGGGCTTCCCGCGCCGGAAGGTGAGCCTGATGTGGCCGCTGTTTTGCGCGTCGTAGCCATCGTCGGTCGCCGCCGAGTGCGGGCTGAAGTCGATGCTGAACGTGCGATGCCCGAGGATCCGCTGCGCGAACGATCCGGTGATGCCGCCGGCCTGCCACAGCATCGGTCCCGGGCACCGCGTGCGCGGCCCGGGCGCCTCGAGGCCCCCGGGCACGTACTCCGCGGAGGTCCTGCCGCCGTCCGCCACGAGGATCGCGGTGCCGGTGTCGAGCGGCGCGGTATCGCGGCAGTCGGAGCTCTGATCTAGGGCGGCGGTAACCGTGCCCCGCTCGGGCCAGCTCACAGTGCCGAGCACGCCGATCCCCTGCGCCCGGCCGCCCGTGGCCAGACCAAGGGCGGTGAGCACATCGCGCAGGGGCCGCGACACAGGCGCCTGGGCGGTCAGGAACCCATGCGGCACGCCAGGTGCCGGGGCGACCGTGAGCGTTCCGACGACGCCACACGAGTCGAGCAGAACGCACACCGCTGTATTCGTCGACCCATTTACGCGGGCGGTCAGGGCGCCCGCGGCGCGGACTCCCACGATGGGCACGGTGACCAGACGAAACCGGTGGGACCTCAGGCGCTCGCCGGGCGTGATCAGCGGCTGCGTCTGCGTTGCGCCCACCGTGATCAAAAGGGATGAGGTCACAGTGCCTGCGAACCCATGCGCGGCGAAGGCTTTCGTGCCGTTCGCAGTAATGTGAAGGCCGGGGTGCAACACCGCTGGGAGCAAGATCGCGGGCAGGGCGCTCCTGAGATCGCTGGGCAGCGGACCGGCGCAGCGCGTGGGCGTTATCAGCTGGCTCAGCGAGAAAATGTACCCCGAGCCGGTGCGACGGCCGTCGGCACCCAGACCGGACGGCTGCTCGTCCACGCACTCCTTGGGAGCGCCGGCGCCAGCGTCGCGCGTGACGTCGGCATAGGTCACCGCGCTGATCGGCGAGTTTGTCGGCCCGAAGATGAGAGCACGATCGGTGTGCCGGCGTCCGCGCACCGTGTAGGAGCTCTCGATCACGCCACCGCCACCGCCCGGGTTCCAGATCAGGGTGCCGTGGTAGGCGCAGTTGGCAAGGCGGGCGCAATCCGAGGTGGCATCCGCGTGGAAGCTCACCGTGATCACTCCAGACACGCCGAGCGCGACATCACGATCAATCACGTGCTTCGCGTTGGCCGGGACGTTCCCGAAGGTGATCCCGAGGCTCGAGATCTCCTGAGCGCCGGCCGAGCCTGCGCAGGCGAGGAGAAGCAGGGCGATGAGAACGGTCAGCCCGCGCTTCATGGCACCCGCACCCGCACGGTGGCGACGGTCATCTTCAGGAGGGACAGGGCGAGCGCAAGTGATCCATCGCTCGAGCCGGTATAGCCCGGCCCGGCGAAGCCGCCGCGCGCCGTCACATCGACGGTCGAGTGGGCCATGAGGAGCTCGCGGCGCGAGATCGAGCCGCGAGCGAGGACCACGTTGGAGTTGAAGACGTCGGCCTGGGAAGGCCCGGGGCAGTACGTCCGCAGCAGATCGTCCGTGCTCTGGGCGGTGAGGAGGATGGGCAGCGAGGGGCCGTGGATACCGACAAACGGGCTTTGGCCGAAAGGCGCTCCGAACCACGTCTGCGCCACCGCCCCGAGGCCACGGGCATCGCGACAGACCGGGCCGCCGGATCGCTGCAGCGACTCGGACAGCGTGGCGTGTTGCATGGCCACGGGGAACGAGAGCAGAAGGCCGAGCTTGCCCGAGCGGAAGTCGGCAAGCGTGCGACCGCGCCCGACGCGGTGAGCGACTCGTCGCTGAGCCGTGAGGGTGAGCGTCGCCCCGGCGGATCGCAGGCCGAGCGCCAGCGAGCCGGTGACTCCGCAGGAGTCGAGCGCGGCACAGAACGCATCCCCCTCGCCCCGGAACGGGATGGTTACGGTCGTCGCGCCCACGGCGACGTGATAGCGGAGGGTCACGCGCTCCATCAGGGCGAATCGCGGCCGCGTCGATCCGCTGGACGACGAAGACTCAGACGTGGAGGAGAATCCGGGGTCGGGATGGAGATCCGGCACGAGAGTGAGATTTGAGCTGAACATGCCGCGGTACGGCCCGGCCGCGTAGGGAAGGCTCTGGTGAAAGACGAAGCGGAGATGCTTGCCGCGCGTTGCCATGCCGTGGAGGACGAGTCGTCCAAGGTCCTCCGCTAGCGGACCGGCGCACCGGCCGCTGGAGACCTGATCGGCCAGCTTCGTACTCACCCGGCCGTGCTGGCCGAACCTCAGGAACAGGGTGCTGAAAAAGCCGCCACCGCTCGTGTCGCCGTCTACGCACGTGCCGCTCGATCCCGGGTCCGTCCGGCGGACGCGGACGGTTGCCGTCGCATCACCGAAGTCAAGCTCAGCCCCCTCCCCGCCTTGCGTGAAGTACTCGACATCAGAGTCCGGGCGGATGATCAACGCGCCCTGCACTCCGCACACCCCGACGGCCGCACATCCCCGCGCCGGGTCGCCGTGCCAGGTGTAAACAAGCTCGCCGCTCGGTGTCAACGCCTCGTTGGCAAGTGCCGGCGCGGCCCCGAGCAGCACGAACGCCCCGATAAGCGCAGCCAGCTGCGCGATCCTCCGAACCCCCATGTGGCCGCGATCCTCCCACCCGGCCCGGACGGTGTCAACCGCCGGCGCGGCGCCAGGTGCCGGACTTACCGCCGGACTTCTCGAGCAGATGAATCGAGCTGATCTCGGCGCCCCGCTCGAGCGCTTTGACCATGTCGTACACGGTCAGCGCCGCGACCGACGCGGCGGTGAGCGCCTCCATTTCGACTCCCGTGGGGCCGGTCGTCCTGGCCTCGGCGGTCAGCGTGATGACGCCCGTGTCGTGATCAACGGTTGCCTCGACTCCGACGAAGGACAGCGGGAGCGGGTGACACAACGGGATCAATTCGGCGGTGCGTTTGGCCGCTTGGATCCCGGCGATTCGCGCCACGCCGAGCACGTCGCCCTTCGGCGCGTCGCCGGCGGCAACCGCCTGCGCAGTCGAAGGGGCCACGGTGATCACCGCCTGGGCGATTGCCCGGCGTTCCGTCGACGGCTTGGCACCGACGTCGACCATGCGCGCGCGGCCGGAGGCGTCGAGATGGGTCAGGCTGGGCGTAGGCTCGCTCACGCCGGCGCGTAGGCGCGCTGAGCGCCGGCGATCAGCTCGCGCACCGCCTCGACGTCGCCGGCCCGGAGCAGCTCGACCGGGTCGGGCTCGCCGCCCACGATCGACTCGAAGAACTGCTTGCGGTCCTGATAGGTCGGCAGCGTTGCCTTGGCCCAGCCGCGGGCATCGTTGAGGAGGATGGCGAGGGTTGCATACGGCTCGCCGAACAGGTCGGAGATCTCGCGCTTCATGCGCTTGGCCAGCGCCGGCGATGCTCCGGCGGTGGAGATGGCCACAGCCAGCGGGCCGGTGCGGACGATCGCGGGGAGGATGAAGTTGCAGAGCGGCGGGACGTCGACGACGTTGACGAGCATCGCCCGCGCCTCGGCATCGTCGAAGACATGGATGTTGACGTCCGTGTGGTTGGTCGCCGCGATGGCGATCAGCGCGCCGTCGAGGTCGCCTGTCTCGTAATCGCGGCTGATCCACTCGATTGATCCCTCGGCGGCCAGCCGCTCGAGCTCGGGGTCGGCCTCCGGGGCGACGAGCGTCACCTGCGCGTCGCAGGCAAGCAGGCCCTCGACCTTCTCCAGGCCGACATCGCCGCCCCCGATGACCACGCAGCGGCGGCCCGTGAGACGTAGGCAGGCGATGTAGAAGGGGGTCTCGAGCATCCCCGCCACGCAGGACTGGTCGCAGATCCCCTTATGGAGCTGGCAGACGCATTCCTTCCCTCGGTAGGCCTGGGCGGGCATCGCGTCCTAGGGTACTCGTCACAAATTCGCGAGCTCCCGGAATACAGTCACGATGCTTCCGGTGCCGACCGTTCCCGCCAGCGATGAGGATCTCCTCGCGCGCAGCAGCCGCGACCCGCTGGCCTTCGGCCTCTTCTACGACCGCTTCGAGGCCGAGCTCGTGCGCTTCTTCTACCGGGCGACGCGGCGCGCGGATCTCGCCGCCGACCTGACCGCCGAGGTTTTCGCCGCCGCCCTTGCCGGGACGGCGGCGTTCGATCCCGAGCGCGGCCACGCCCGGGGGTGGCTGTTCGGCATCGCCCGGCACGAGCTCGCCGACATGTGGGAGCGGGGCCGCGTCGAGGACAGAGCACGCCGCCGAATCGGGATGGAGCCGCTCGCCCTGAGCGACGAGATGATCGAGCGCATCGAGTCGATCGACCTTGATGGCGGCGCGGGCGCAGGTGTGCTCACACTGCTGGGCGAGCTGCCCGAGGACCAGCGCGCGGCGGTCCAGGGCCGTGTCGTCGAGGAGCGCGACTACGCCGAGCTCGCCCGCAAGCTGGCGTGCTCGGAGAGCGTGGTGCGCCAGCGGGTCAGCCGGGGGCTGAAGACGTTACGAGCGAGATTGGAGCGCGCGGGATGACCTACCTGCCGGAACTTCGGGAGAGCATCGTCGCGGCCGCCGAGCGGCAGGCGGCGGGAGGTCCGGCCGAGCCGGCACGTCGGCGCCCGCGTCCGACTCGGAGGCCATTCGGGGCCTTCGCGCTCATGGCCGCGTCGGTGGTGGCCATTCTCGTTGCCGGAGCTGTGCTCGTGCTCGCCCGGCATCCGGGATCACAGACGGCAGCCCCGTCGCAGGCCGGGCGACAGCACCAACTCGAGCTGGCCGCGGCCACGGCGATCATCGACGGCGTGCACCCCCCGCACGCCATACGGTTGGCACCGGGCTCGACCGCCGCCCAGTCCATTGCGTCCGGGCTCGATGGCCCCACACCGATCGGCTCGGTCCATCTCTGGACCGTCTGGCGCGTGCCGGGGGACCGCCGATCGGCCATGAACTTCATCGAGAAGCACCCGCCGGCCGGGGGCGGGGTGTACGAGGTCTCGAGCTCAT
Source organism: uncultured Solirubrobacterales bacterium (assembly GCA_963795525.1). GTDB lineage: Bacteria > Actinomycetota > Thermoleophilia > Solirubrobacterales > Solirubrobacteraceae > Palsa-465. The sequence continues at coordinate 1,051,104 of CAWCIA010000001.1, read as the reverse complement.
CGAGCGAGACTTCAGGCAACGAGCAACCGAACACGGCGGGATTCCGGCTGACCCCGGTCGGGGCGGTGCAGCGCCAGCTTGCCGTCGCCCTGGCGCCGGCCGGCGCGAACACGCTAGTGCGGGTGGATGCGTACACGTACTGGGGCAACCTGCGACCCGCGAGCGAGCAGATCCCCGCCACGGTGACGCGGATCCAGGTGCACGTGACCGGGGCGCTGGGCAAGCCGTCGCACGGACAGCCTGCTCCGCATCGGCACGTGACGCTCACGCGACCCGCAGACGTCCGGGAAATCCTCTCCTACTTCAACAGCCTTCCCGCAGCCCAGCCGCAGACGCCTGTCTGTCGCTCTGGGTCAGGCGCCACGGTACACATTGCCTTCCTGCAGGGCACAGCCCTCCGCGTGATCGCCGACCTCCCCCCGAACTGCGGCATCGTCTCGCTTTCGATCGACGGACGACCCCAGCTGCCGCTTGCCATTGCGGCGGAGACTGTCGACATCCACAAGTTGCTCCATGTCTTCAACCTCCTGGCCGGCGTCTCTAACACCTCCGTGCATCCCGCGCGAACCCCATCCCGACGCTGAACAATGGCGATCTACCCGTCTGTACGGCGGGCGGGGAGCCAAAGTTCGCGCCCCGGGGTCGCTCGGCGCGAACTATGTGCAATTGGGTACCGCCACGGTGCCCGATTGGGCAAAGTTCGACCTCGGCCCCCGCGGAGGCGCCCCGCGGACGCGCCCGGCAGAGGCGCCCCGCGGAGGCGCCCGGCGGAGGCGCCCCGCGGACGCGCCCCCGCGACTAGCGCCGGGCCGCATCCCGCGCGAGCCGCAGCCCCACGCGCAGCAGCGGCCCCGCCCCGTCGCGCAAGGCCCGCGCTCGGATCGACGGCCGGCCGTACAGGAGCGTCGCGGAAGCCTTCAAAGCCTGCCCGAGCGTCTCGTCGTACGGATACCACCAGCTGTTGCGCATGGCTGAGGGCTCCCACACACGGAGCTTGACGTTGACGCACTCGTAGAGGCCGAACTTCGAGTGGGTGCGGCCGAGCCCGGATTGCTTGACGCCGCCCCACGAACACTGGCATGCCCCGTGGCTGAACATGTGGTCGTTGATCCACACCATGCCGCTCTCGAGCTCGCGCGCGAACCGCTCGCCCTTGCCGCGATCGCACGTCCAGACCGACGCGCCGAGACCGAACGAGCTGTCGTTGGCCAGCGCGAGCGCCTCGTCTTCGGAATCGACGACAACCACGGGCAGCACCGGACCGAAGATCTCCTCGCGCATGATCCGCATCTCGTGCGTCACCCCGGTGAGCACGCCCGGCGCGTAGAAGGCCCCGTGCAAGAGTCCGACCGGCGACTCGACTGGACCGCCGCACTCTAACCGAGCCCCCGCCGCCACGGCGTCGTCGACCAGCGAGCACACGACGGAGAACTGCGAGCGTGAGCTCATCGGGCCGATCTCGGTCTCCCACCCCAGGGGATCGCCGATCCGCAGCCGCCGCGCTCCCTCCACGACACCGGCGATGAAGCGCTCGGCCACCTCCCGCATCACGTAGACCCGCTCGATCCCCGAGCAGGTCTGCCCGGCGTTGGCGAACGCACCCCACAGGGCCCCACTGATCGCGTGCTCCAGCGGCGCGTCGTCGAGCACGATCATCGGGTCCTTCCCGCCGAGCTCGAGCACCGAGCCCTTCAGTGCTCGCGCGCAGGCCTCCCCGACCTGCCGCCCGGTTTGCACCGACCCGGTGAAAAACACCTTGGCCACCGAGGACGCGACGAGCGCGGCGCCCGTGCCGGGGCCGTGGACGATCCGCACGAGCCCCTCCGGGATCCCCGCGCGCTCCAAAACGTGGCCGATGCGCTCGCCGATGAGGGGCGTCAGCGAGGCAGGCTTGAGCACGACGCCGTTACCGGCCATGAGGGCAAGCGCCACCTCGCCCAGGGGGATGCTCCACGGGTAGTTCCACGGCGAGATCACGCCGATCACCCCGAGCGGCTCGTAGGTGAAGGCGGCCCGCTTGCTGCGCAGGAAGACCTGGGAGAGGCTGATCTTCTCGTCGCCCAGGATCTCGGCCCCCTCCCGGACGATCCAGCCGAGCGTATCGATGGTGGGCAGGATCTCCATCGAGAACGCCTCGTTGCGCGGCTTGCCCTGCTCCTGGACGATGAGATCGCGGATCTCGTCGGCCTCGTCGATGATGACCTGGGCGGCGCGCTCGAGGTAGCGGCCCCGGTCGCGGAGGGTCAGCTGGGCCCAGAACGGCTGCACCTTGGCCACGGCGTCGACCACCCCCTGCACGTCGCCCGGCGCCGTCACGCCCACCGCCCCGAGCCGTGTCCCCCGCGCCGGATCGAACGATTCGAGGTGGGCGGTGGTCACGAAAGGAGAGTAACGGCCGCGCTCGCCCTCCCGGTCAGACGAACGGCAGCCCACCGGCCGCCAAACGCCGTTCCGGTCAGACAAATGGCCACTGGGGCGCGACATCGGCGCTACCTCCGCGCAGGGCGTCGATCACGTCCCGGTGAAGCTGTCCGCTCAGCCGAGCATGCGTGCCTGCAGCGCCATCCTCATGGCGCTCGCGTTCGTGCTCGTCGCCGCCTCCCCCGCCTCAGCGAACCTGGTCAAGCTGGCGCGCGGCGGCTACGCCAACTTCGCCCCCGTGTCGAGCTGGTCCGCCACGCACACCGCGCGGAACTTCGACTCGGCCTTCAGCAACCTCGACTACAGCGGCGGCCCGGTCATGTCGTCGAACACGAACTACGCGGTGGTGTGGCAGCCCTCGGGGTATGCCGGGACCGCCTTCCAGCCCGGCTACGTCAGCGGCGTCGGGCAGTTCCTCGCCGACCTCGCCGCTTCGAGTGGCAGCGCGAGCGCGACCGACAGCGTCTCCTCCCAGTACCGCGACGCCGAGGGTGACGACGCCGCATTCAACTCGACCTACGGCGGGACCTACACCGACACCGACCCGCTCCCGTCAAACGGTTGCCCGGCAGCCAGCGGCCACATCTGCCTGACCGACAGCCAGCTTCAGACCGAGCTCGACGCCTTCCTGGCCTCGCACGGCCTCCCGCACGATCTCGCCCATGAGTACTTCCTCCTCACCCCGCCCGGAGTGGCGAGTTGCTTCGACGCGACCGGCGCGGAGTGTTCGGCCAATGCCGATGAGAGCCTCGCCTACTGCGCGTACCACGGCGAGAGCTCCGCCGGCTACCTCTACGCCAACATCCCCGACCTCTCCGGGGTCGACGGCTGCGATCCGTACGTCACCTCCTGCCCGGTCTCGATGACCTGCCTCTACAACAACGGGCCCGCCGACGGGGTCCTGAGCGCCGTCTCGCACGAGCACAACGAGTCCGTCACCGACCCCGAGCCGAACAACGCCTGGACGGACTGGCAGCCCGGCTGCGCACAGAGCACGTGCGGCGGCGAGATCGGCGACAAGTGCAACGGGGACGGCTTCGACGACCCCCACCTCCAGCCCCAGGCGAACGGGACGCAGGAGACGCCGTACAACCAGACGCTGAACGGCCGCCATTACCTGCTGCAGATGGAGTGGAGCAATCAGGGTCACGCGTGCGTGGGCGGCTTCACCTCGGACGGCACCACGGTCAGCGCCGCCTTCACGGACTCACCCGGGTCGGGCGACACCGTGAACTTCGACGCCGGCGCGTCGACGAGCACTGCCTCGATCGCCGAGTACGTGTGGCAGTTCAACGACGGACCCGGGCAGAATTCGACAGTCGAGACGACCAGCCCCACGATCTCGCACACCTTCGGAAACGCCGGCCTCTACGACGTCGCCCTGACCGTCTTAGCCCAGGACGGCACGAGCGGGGCCACCGCGGCCACCCTTGACGTGGGCGGCGCGTCCTCGCCGGTGGGCGCGTTCGGCCTCGCTCCCGGCTCGGTCGTCCCGGGCACGCCGGTGGCCTTCAACGCCACTGCCTCCTCCGACCCGAACGCCGGCGGCGCGATCACCTCCTACACCTGGAACTTCGGAGACGGAACGACCGCGAGCGGGGCCACGGCGACGCACGCCTTCAGCCAAGTCGGCGCGCAAACGGTGACCCTGACGGTCACCGACAGCGCCGGCCTGATCGACTCCGTCTCGCACACCGTCACCGTCACGGGCGCGCCGCCCACGGCCGCGTTCTCGATCTCGCCCCCCTCGGCCCAGGCCGGCGCCGTCATCTCGTTCAGCGCCGCTGCCTCGACCGATCCGGGCGGGACGATCAACTCCTACGGCTGGACGCTCGGCGACGGGACGACGGCCCACGGATCGGCCGCCAGCCATATCTACTCGGCCGCGGGCGTCTACACCGTCACGCTGAGCGTGACCGGCAGCGACGGGCAAACGGGCCAGGTCTCGCATACGGTGACCATCACCGCGGCGTCGAGCTCGCAACCCCCGAGCACTCCGCCGTCGACCGGAGGCAGCCACAACCCGCCCTCGTCCCCGCGTTGTACCGTCCCCCGGCTCGTGGGCAAGAGCCTGAGCCAGGCCACCAAGGCGCTGCATGCCGCCCACTGCAAGCTTGGGACCGTGCACAAGCCCCGCCACAAGCCTCGCCAGGGGCCAGGCAAGCACAAGCACTGGGCGCTCGTCGTCGTTGCCACCTCGGCCCGGAGCGCGCGCCGCGAGCCGTCCGGGAGCAAGGTGTCGCTGACGCTCGGCTACCGCGCCGTACGCAACTAGGTAACCGCCCTCAGGCGCGTCCCCGGGCCTTGCGGATCGCCTCCAGACGCTCCACGAGCGCCTGTTCGGCGTCGTCGGGGTCGTAGAAGCGGGCGCCGACCGCCTCATCGGGCATGAGCTCCTGCGCGGAGAAGTGCCCGGGATGGCCGTGGGGGTTGTCGTAGTTCCCGTCACGGCGCGTCGATGAGCGCACATGAGCCGGCGGGGGTGCCGCCCCCTGCTCGCGGATGTGGCCGCGGGCGGCGCCGATCGCCCGCTTGGCCGCGTCGGACTTCGGGGCCAGCGAGAGGTAGATGGCCGTCTGCGCGAGGGCGAACTGAGCCTCGGGCATGCCGACGTGCTCGACCGCTTGGGCGGCCGCCGCGGCCACGACGAGGGCCTGCGGGTCGGCGTTGCCGATGTCCTCCGAGGCGAGGACGACCATCCGGCGCACGATGAAGCGGGGATCCTCGCCGCCCTCGAGCATGACGGCCAGGTAGTAGAGCGAGGCGTCGGGGTCGGAGCCGCGCGTTGCCTTGATCCACGCCGAGATCGTGTCGTAATGCCGGTCGGCCTGGCGGTCGTAGAGCAGGGCCCGCCGCTGCAAGGCGTCCTGCGCGTGCTCGAGCGTGACCGGTTGGTCGGGACCGGCGGCGTCGCAGGCGAGCTCGAGCGCGTTCAGGGCGGTTCGCGCATCCCCGCCGGAGCGCTCGGCCAGGAAGTCGAGGGCTGCCACATCGACCCGTCCAGCGTCGCCGCATTCGCCGCGCTGCACCGCGCGGTCGAGCAACGTGCGCACTTCGGCCGGGCCGAGCGCGTCGAGCTCGTAGACGCGAGCCCGGGAGAGCAGCGCGGAGTTCACCTCGAAGTACGGGTTCTCGGTTGTCGCCCCGATCAGAGTGAGGAGGCCATCCTCGACCGACGGGAGCAGCGCGTCCTGCTGCGCCTTGTTGAAGCGGTGGATCTCGTCGAGGAAGAAGACTGTTCGCCGGCCGCCGCTGCGCAGACGCTCTCGCGCGCGCTCGATGACTGCGCGCACCTCCGCGCGCCCGGTCTCGACCGCGCTCTCCTCCTCCAGAGCGGCGCCGCTGGCCTGGGCGATGAGGCGGGCAAGCGTCGTCTTGCCGGAGCCCGGCGGTCCGTGGAGGACCATCGAGTGCGGGTGTCCCTCCTCGATCGCCCGGCGCAGGGCCGAGCCGGGGGCCAGGAGCCGCTGCTGGCCCACGAACTCGTCGAGGCTCGTCGGCCGCATACGCGTGGCCAGGGGCATCTGAGCCTCCGCCCGGGCCGAGGCGGCATCCCGCGCCGGCGCGTCGTCTTCGCCGAACAGCCGCTCCATCGTCCCAGTATGGCCGTGCGCTCGGCGGCCCACGACTGACCGGTCCCGAACCCAGACACCCTATTTTGGGTTGCGATGGATGAGCCGCCGTTCGAACGGGTGGCCCGGCTCGAGGCCCACGCGGTCCACGCTTGGCCGGCCACGTTCTCCGAGCAGACCTACGACGGGTGGACCCTTCGCGCGACCCCGGGCCTCAGCCGCGGCCGCTCGAACCACGCGCTGCCCCCGATGCGCGGCATCACGCCGGATGAACTCGACTCGGCACTCGAGCGCGCCGGCCGGTTCTCGCAGCGGCACGGCACACCCCTCGGCATCCAGGTGAGCCCGCTTTACCTCCATGCTCGTCTCCAGGCCGAGCTCGACGACCGCGGGTGGGAGTCCCGCTGGCCCACCGTTGTCATGGTGGCGCCCCCCGGCCGCCCGCCGCCGCGCGTCGGCGATCCGGGGCTGCGCCTCGAGATCACCACGGAAGCCCACGCTACGCGCGACTGGCTGGCCGTCTGGGAGCGCTGCGAGGGGCGTGAGGACGTCGAAGAGCACGAGACGAGCGTCTTCCGGCTGCTCCGTGGACGCGCCACGTTCGCTCAGATCGAGGGCGAGGCCGTGGCCATCGCCGTCCCGGGCGACGGGCTCCTCGGCCTGTTCTGCATCGCCGTCGCCCCGGAGCGCAGACGGACGGGGCTCGGCCGGATCATCACCTCCGAGCTCATGGCCCACTTCCCCGAGGCCGTGCCATACCTCCAGGTGGAGCAGAGAAACGCCGCGGCGATCGCGCTCTATACCCAGCTCGGCTTCCGGGAGATCTACCGCTACTGCCATCGCATCGCGTCCTGACAGGCACCGCCAGCCTCAGCCGAGGAGGCGCACGATGGCGAAGATCCCCACGACCACGATGACCGCGCGCAGCACCGGCGCCGGAAGACGGCGGCCGCCCTTGGCGCCCAGGATGCCTCCGATGACCGACCCGATGGCGATGAGCGCCGCCGGCAGCCAGGCCACGTGCGCGGCGAAGACGAAGATGACACCGGCCACGAAGTTGACCAGGCCGGCGAGCACGACCTTCAGCGCGTTGATGCGCTGCAGGTCGTCGTCGAGGGCGAGCCCGAGGATGGCGAGGAGCATGATGCCCTGCGCCGCGCCGAAGTAGCCGCCGTAGATCCCGCTGGCGAACACGCCCGCCGTGGCCAGCGGACCGGCGTGCTCGCGGCGCTTGCCCGGCTCACGAGCCCGCGCGAGGGCCACGGAGATTCGCGGCTGCGCGACGATCAGGACCAGCGCGATGACGATGAAAACGGGGACGATCGCCTTGAAGGCGGAGGCGGGGAGGGTCAGGAGAAGCACGCCGCCGATCACCCCGCCGGTCACGGAGGCCGCGGAGAGCCGCAGCGTGCGCGCCCGCTGACCTACGAGCTCGCGGCGGTACCCCACCGCACCCGCGGCCGAGCCGGGGACGAGGCCAATCGTGTTGGAGACGTTGGCCACGACCGGCGCGTAGCCGAAGGCGAGCAGGACGGGGAAGGTGAACAGCGTCCCGCTGCCGACCACGGCATTGATCGCGCCGGCGACGACCCCCGCGCCGAGGATGGCGATGATGTGCAGGAAGCTCACTGCGCTCGCGCCGCCCGCACCACGTCCGGGCTAGCGCCGGAGGATGGCCAGCGCAGCATCGTGCAGCGCGCCGTTGGTGGCGAGGGCGTCTCCCCCGTTGGCGGTGCGCACGCCGGCGAGATCGGTGAACCGCCCCCCGGCCTCCTCGACGATCGCCCGGGGCGCGGCCAGGTCCCAGAGGGAGACGATGGGATCGAGGGCGATCTCGATCGCGCCCTCGGCGAGAAGCATGTACGCCCAAAAATCACCGAAGCCCCGCGTGCGCGAGGTCTGCGCGACGAGCGCGAACAGCGCATCGCGCCGCGCGCCCGCGGGCCAGTCCTCGAGTCCTGCCATCGACACCTGGGCGTCCCCGAGCGTGGCCACGCGGGAGACACGGAGCTCGTGCGTCATGCCGGTCAGGGCGTCGTACCCGAAGGCCCCCGCCTCCCGCGACGCCCACCAGCGCCGCCCCATCGCCGGCGCCGAGACGACTCCGGCGATGCATTCGCCGTCCGCCTCGAGGGCGAGCAGGGTTGCCCACACCGGGATGCCCCGGACGTAGTTCTTGGTCCCGTCGATCGGATCCACGATCCAGCGCCGGGCGGCGCTGCCCTCGCTGCCGTATTCCTCGCCCACCACGGCATCGTCGGGACGTGCCCGGGCGAGACGCCCGCGGATGGCCTGTTCGGTGGCCGTATCGGCCTCGGTCACCGGCGTCATGTCGGGTTTGGTGGAGACGGCGAGGTCGCCCGCGCCGTAGCGCCCGAGCGTGATCGCGTCGGCGACGTCGGCGAGCTCGAGCGCGAGCGCGAGATCGTCAGCCAGGTCGGGCACCGCCCGGATGCTACGCAGTAGGCTGCGGCCCATGGCGGACGAGCTTCAGTCAGAGACCACGTCGGTCCTCCAGCGCCTCGTGCGCTTCAACACGGTCAACCCGCCGGGCAACGAGCGCGTGGCCATCGAGTACCTGGCCGGCTACCTGCGCGAGGCCGGCTTCGAGGTTCGCCTCCTCGCCGCCGAAGACGCCCGGCCCAACCTCGTCGCCGACCTGCACGGCGCCGTCGACGGGCCGACCCTGTGCTACCTCGGCCACGTCGACACCGTGCTCGCCGACGCCACGGAGTGGCGCCACGACCCGTGGTCGGGCGACCTCGCGGACGGGTTCCTCTGGGGCCGCGGCGCGCTCGACATGAAGTCGCAGGTCGCGGCCGAGGCGGTCGCAGGCGTGGCGCTCGCTCGTCAGGGCTGGCGACCCGCCCGGGGACACCTCAAGCTCGTCTTCGTGGCCGACGAGGAGACCGGCGGAGACGTCGGCGCCCGCTGGCTGTGCGAGGAGCAGCCGGACGCCGTGCGCTGCGACTACCTCCTCAACGAGGGCGGCGGCGAGGTCTTCCACTACGAGGGCCGGCGCCTCTACGGCGTCTGCTGCGCGGAGAAGGGCATCTTCCGTTTCACGGTCACCGCGCGTGGGGCAGCGGGCCACGCCTCGCTGCCGAAGACCGGCGATAACGCCTTGCTCAAGCTCGGCCCCGTCCTCGGCCGCATCGCCGCAGCCGGACCGTCGTTCGAGCTGACCGAGGCGCCGGCCGCTCTCCTGCGCGGTCTCGGGCAGGACCCGGATGAACCGGCGCGCGCGCTCGAGGCGGTAACCGCCTCGGCACCCGAGCTCGTCACCTTCTTCGAGCCCATGCTCGGGGTGACGCTCACGCCGACGATGGCCCACGCTTCGGACAAGATCAACGTGATCCCCTCGCGCGCCTACATCAAGGTCGACTGCCGCGTGCCTCCGGGCCTCGGCGAGGAGGCCGCTCGCAGGCGCATCGCCGAGGTCCTCGGGGAGAGCAACGGCGCCTACGAGATCGCCTTCACCGAGCAGGTCGTAGGGAACTCGTCTCCGGTCGCCTCAGACCTTATGACGGCGATCGACGCGTGGGTCCGCGCGCAGGATGCGGGGGCGGAGACCGTGCCGGTCATCCTCCCCGGCTTCTCGGACTCTCGCTGGTTCCGCGACGCCTTCCCCGACTGCATCGCCTATGGCTTCTTCCCGCAACGGCACCAGACGCTCCTCGAGTCCTCGCCTCTCGTCCACAGCGCCGACGAGCGCATCGACGTGCGCGACCTGGGCTTCGCCGCCCGCTGTTACGCCGATCTCGCCCGCGAGCTGCTCGGCTCCGCGGCCTGACGGGCTCCGGCCGCCATCCAGGGTGAGCTGCCGCGTGCTTCGGGGCAGGAGCGCGAGGCCGATGAGCAGCATGCCGATGACGGCGCCGACCCCGATGGTGTTGCGGGCTCCGAGCGCGCCGGCCAGCGGACCGGCGATCAGGTAGCCGAGCGGCAGCAGCGCGAGCGAGCCCATCCAGTCCCAGGCGCTCACGCGCGAGAGGGCGCCCGGCGGGATGTGCTGAGCCAGCGCCGTCTCCCACCAGATGCCGAAGAGCGAGAAGCCGAAGCCGACGAGGAACGAGATCACCCCCATGACCGAGACCGGTGCCGCCAGAGCGAACAGGAGGTTCGAGACGGGCCAGACGAACACGAGCAGGAGGCCCGCGCGCATCGGATGGACCGGGCGCCAGCGCAGCGCCACGACCGCCCCGAGCACCGCGCCGACGCCGGCCAGGCCTTCGAACAGGCCGAAGATACCGGCGCTGCCGTAGTCCTGACGAGCCACGCTGGGGGCCAGCGCGTACCACTGAGCGAAGACGCAGAGGACCGCGCCGGTGAACACGGCGATCGTCACCCACACCCACGAGCGCGAGCGCACCTCGCGCCAGCCCGAGCGCAGGCTCTGGACCACGGTCTCGAGCGCGGCCGCGGCCTCGGCACCGCGCGCCCGTGGGCGGATGCGCACGAGCAGGGCCGCGCTGAGGACGAACGTGGCGGCGTCGAGGGCGAAGGCCTCCCAGGCGCCCACCCCGAGGACGAGAGCGGTGGCGATGGCCGGGCCGAGCAGGAAGGCGAGATTCGCCATCGACTCGGTCAGAGCCCGGGCGTCCTGGATGAGGTCTTCGGGGACCGTCTGGGGGACGAGCCCGCTGTAGGCCGGCTGGAAGAACGCCTGGGCGCCGCCGAACAACGTCTCGATGACGACGATCTGCCAGATCGTGGCGTCACCGAGCAGGATCAGCGTCGCAAGCCCGGCGTGCAACACGGCCCGGATCGCGTCCGTGGCGACCATGATGCGGTGGCGCGGCAGCCGGTCGGCCCACACGCCGCCGAAGAGGAGGAGCGCGACGAGCGCGAGCGACTGGGCGAAGAGGACGACGCCGAGGTCCGTGGGCGAGTTCGTGCGCTGAGTGATGTACAGGGCAAGCGCGACGACGACGACGCGGTCACCGATCGTGCTGGCGGCCTGACCGGCGAACAGATATCGGAAATCTCGATGGCGCAGGACGCGCAGATGGGAACTCACGGCTCACTCTCGACAGGGAAACGACGGGGAACGGCTCGGTACGACCGGAGGGGCTCAGCGGCCGCGCGTGCGGCGGACGAGCCCGGGGAAAGTCACGGTCGTGCGAGAGCGAGCATCGTGCCCGCGAGGCTAGCTGCGCGCGGCCAGTTGTTCAAGCGAGGCTCACGCCGCTGTGGGTCAACCGCTGGCGCCGGTCCTCGAAAGGCCCGCAATAGACTCCCGGCATGGCGACGGAGGTGACCCCCCGAGCCCGCCTGGCGCCCGAGATCTTCCGGTTACCCGTCGGACGCATCCGCGAGGGCTACTACTCCGACGCGTACTTCGCCTACACCAAGCAGGTGCTCGAGGCCGAGGATCACCACCCGTGCGTGACCATGCAGGTCTTCCAGAAGGAGGACTCGGTGCTCGGCGGGATCGACGAGGCCATCGCAATCCTCAAGCTGTGCTCCGGACGCGACGAGGACGGCAACTGGGTGACGGGATGGGACGAGCTCGAGGTCCACGCCCTGCGGGAGGGCGATCGCATCGCTCCCCGCGAATCCGTGCTCACGATCGAAGGCGACTACAGCCTTTTCGCCCACCTCGAGACTGTCTATCTCGGCTCGCTCGCGCGCCGCTCGCTCATCATGCGCAACGTCCTCGAGGTCGTGCAGGCAGCCGGTGGGAAGCAGATCTTCTACTTTCCCGCGCGGCACGACCACTGGCTCGTGCAGACCGGCGACGGCTACAGCGCCCACGTGGCCGGTGCGATCGGGGTCTCCACCGACGCCCAGGCCTCCTGGTGGGGCGGCCGGGGGATGGGCACAGTGCCCCATGGCCTCATCGCCGCCTACGCCGGCGACACCGTCCGCGCCGCCCGGGTCTTCGCCGAGCGCTACCACCCGGAGATGAACATCACCGTCCTCGTCGATTTCGAAAACGACTCCGTGCGGACCGCACTCGAGGTCGCCGAGGCCCTCGGGCCCAAGCTCTGGGGCGTCCGCCTGGACACGAGCGAGGACCTCGTCGACCGCTCCCTGTTCGACGAGATGGGCGGCTTCAAGCCGACGGGCGTCAACCCCCGCCTCGTCCACAAGGTTCGTGACGCCCTCGACCGGGCGGGTTTCGAGGAGGTTCGCATCGTGGCCAGCGGCGGCTTCACGGTTCAGAGGATCTCGGAGTTCGAGTCCGCAGGCGTGCCCGTGGACGCCTACGGCGTGGGTTCCTCGCTCATCCGCGGGGCCAACGACTTCACCGCCGACGTCGTGCGCGTCGACGGCCGGCCGTGTGCCAAGGCGGGCCGGCGCTATTCCTCCAACCCCCGCTTAGAGAGAGTTCAGTAGAACTCCACAGGTGCCGATGAGAGCCTCATGGGCTTCCTCACCGCGACTTTCCTCGGCTACCCGGACGTCTACTCCTGGCTGCACGACTGGCTGCCCATCATCTTCATGGGCCTGCTCGTCGTCGCGGTGTTCGCGCTCATGCGTTTCATGCCCCGCACCCGGCCCGAGCAGATCAAGGCCGACTCCTCCCCGTCGATCGGCTGGGCGGAGATCGCCGGGGCGGACGAGGCCAAGGAGGAGCTGCGGGAGATCGTCGACTATCTGAAGGATCCCAAGCGCTTCCGCGACATCGGCGCGAAGGTCCCTAAGGGAGTGCTCCTGCACGGACCTCCCGGCACGGGCAAGACCCTGCTGGCCAAGGCCGTCGCGCACGAGTCAGGCGCCACCTTCTTCTCCCAGTCGGCCGCCTCGTTCGTGGAGATGTTCGTCGGCGTGGGGGCCGCCCGCATCCGGCGGCTCTTCAAGGCCGCCCGCAAGAAGGCCCCGGCCATCGTCTTCATCGACGAGATCGACGCCGTCGGCGGCCATCGCGGTCACGACATCTCGGGCGAGCGAGACCAGACGCTCAACCAGTTGCTCGTCGAGCTCGACGGCTTCACCGCCCGGCGCGAGGTCGTGGTCATCGCCGCCTCCAACATGCTCGAGAAGCTCGACCCGGCGCTCTTGCGGCCGGGGCGCTTCGACCGTCAGATCTTCGTCTCGCCTCCCGATGTGATCGGCCGCGAGCGCATCCTCCAGGTCCACTCGCGCAACAAGCCGCTCGATGGAGATGTCAACCTCAAGCTGCTGGCCCGGCAGACCTCCGGCCTCACCGGCGCCGACCTGGCCAACATCTGTAACGAGGCCGCGATCTTCGCCGCGCGCCGCGGCTCCTACCGGGTCCACATGCAGGACTTCGACTCCGCGCTCGAGCGCGTCGTGGCCGGGGTCGAGTCGCGCCGCGCGCTCACCGACCACGAGAAGCGGGTCGTCGCCTACCACGAGGCCGGCCACGCGCTCTGTGGCGAGCTGCTCCCCTCGGTCGATCGCGTGCACCGCATCTCGATCGTCCCCCGCGGCAAGGCGCTGGGCTACACGCTCAACCTGCCCGACGAGGACCGATACCTGAAGACGCGCGAGGAGCTCATCGACTACATGACCATGCTCCTCGGCGGCCGAGCGGCCGAGCAGCTCGTCTTCGGCTCGATCACCACGGGCGCGGCCGACGACCTGCGCCGAGTGGGCGACATCGCGCGCGCCATGGTCCGGGAGTACGCGATGGGCACGGGCATGTCCTCGCTGCGCGCGCACGACGCGACGGCGTCGGAGATGACCCGTCGACTGCTCGACGACGAGGCCCGCGAGCTCGCCGACGAGGGCTTCCGCGCCGCTACGGCGATCCTCGACCGCCACCGCCTCGAGCTCGACAAGCTCGCCTCGACCCTCCTGGCCAACGAGGTTCTCGAGCGCGGTGACATCGACGTGATCATGGGTGGCGTCCCCGCCGCGGCTCCGCGGCGCATCGGCGAGCTGTCCCTGGCCGCCGCCACCGCGGTCAACCCGGCGCGCCGGCCCGGGAGCAAGTAGCGCCGGGTATCCTCCGGCGCCGATGCTGTCGAGGATCGACCACATCGGCGTAGCCGTGCCCGACATCGAGAGCGCCTTGGCGCTGTATCGCGACGTCCTGGGCATGCCGCTCGTCCACCGCGAGACGGTGCAGGAGCAGGGCGTCGAGGCCGTTCTGCTCGACGTCGGCGACGGGCACGTCGAGCTGCTCCAGCCTCTCGGTCCGGACACCGCGGTGGGCAAGTTCCTCGCGCGACGTGGGCCCGGGCTTCATCACGTCGCCTACCGCGTGATCTCAATCGAGGAGACTCTGCAGGCGCTGGGCGCGGCCGGGCTGCGCCTCATCGACGAACGTCCGCGCGTCGGCATTCGCGACTCGCGGGTAGCCTTTCTCCACCCCGCCTCGACGGGCGGAGTGCTCACCGAAATCGTGCAGCCAGCCGAAGGGTCCCACTGACATGGCAGACGAAAAGCCCCAGAAGATCAGCATCGGTTTCGACGGCGGCCAGGTCCTGAGTGCCCGGCTGAACCCCGCCGAGCTGACCAAGCTGCGCGCGGCCCTCGGCTCGACGGGGTGGCACGACGTGACCACCGAGGACGGGACCGTGGCCCTCTCCCTCGGGAGCATCGTGTACGTCATCGTGGCCGACGAGGACCACCGCGTCGGCTTCGGCACCTGAGCCGCGCCGGCTCGGGCAGCCCAGCGCGCAACCGGGATCAGGCGACCCAGCGCTCGTTCAGCTCGGCCCACGTCGGGGCCGGGCCGGGGAGCGGACCGCGCTCACGCGCCCGTAGGCCGTCGAGGATGAGCTCGAGGTAGCGGCGGCGCAGCAGCATCGTGCGCTCGCGGTCGGCGACCCGAACAGCAGCCACGAGCTCGAAGACGAGCGAGACGTCGTGGCCCTCGACATCAGGGCGCAACTCCTCGCGCACGCGAGCGAACAGCTGCGCGCTGAGCTCGTTGGCTCGCTCGCCCAGCGCGAACATCTCCTCGGTCGGAGTGAAGCGTCCGGCCAGGGCGAGGGTGAGCGAGCTCGTGTCCGCGTCGACGAGGCGCTGCATGTACTCGCTGAACATCGTCCAGGGCTCACGCTCGTCCGCGAGGGCTGCCTCGGTCTCGTCGACGAACTGCTGGAGCCCGTCGTTGCAGAGCTTGCGCAGGAGGTCCTCCTTGCTCGCGTAGCGGGTGTAGAGCGCACTGATTCCGACCCCGGCGTGTTTGGCCACCGCGCTGATGGGGGCCCCGGGGTCGGCCAGGAACACCTCCCGAGCTGAGGTGAGGATGAGGCCGTCGTTCCGGGCCGCCTGCCGGCGCCGGCCGGACAGCGGAGAAGGGTGGGCTGCGGGTGGGGGCTGCGGATCTGTGGTCACGGACGTTCCTCGGCTCGGAGCTTGGGAGGTGACCCAACTATATCTGGAATAAAGTATTCCGTTCTGATATTGTGGAACGGAGCAGTTTGTTCCGTTCAACATCATCCGGAGGTGTACCTCGTGTCATCGTCAGCCTCTGTCCCCTCCCTCGGCCCGCGACCCAGTCGGCTGCGCTGGCTTGCCTTCGCCGCCGCCGTCGCCGCCGCGGCCATGGATCTCCTCGACTCGACGATCGCCCAGGTGGCGGCGCCGTCGATTCGCCGCGATCTCGGGGGCTCGTTCGCCGTCATCCAATGGATCACCGCCGCCTACGGCCTGGCCATGGCCGTCGGCCTGCTCATCGGCGGCCGCCTCGGCGACCTCTACGGCCGCAAGCGAGTCCTCCTCGCGGGCCTCGGCGCGTTCTCCCTCGCCTCGGCCGTGTGCGCCGCCGCGGTCAGCCCCGGCGAGCTCATCGCCGCGCGGGCCGTGCAGGGCGCTGCCGGCGCGGTCATGGTCCCGCAGGTCTTCGGCCTCATCCGCGATCTCTTCGCGCCGGAGGAGATGGGCAAGGCGTTCGGCGTCTACGGGCCCGTAATGGGCCTCGCGGCCATGCTCGGCCCGATCGTCTCGGGCGGCCTCATCGGCCTCGACCTCCTCGGCACGGGCTGGCGGATGATCTTCCTGGCCAACCTCCCCATCGCCGCCTTTGCGCTCATCACCGGCGCCCGCCTGCTTCCGGCGACGGCGCCGGCGGCCGCCCGTCGGGGCGCCGACCTGACCGGCACGGCGCTGGCCGCCGCCGGGATGTTCCTCCTCGTCTTCCCGCTCGTCGAGGGCCACGAGCTCCACTGGCGGCCGTGGATCCTGGCCATGCTCGCTGCCTCGGCGCCGATGCTCGGCCTCTTCGTCGCCCAGCAGCGCTCCCGCGCGCACTCCGGGCGCTCTCCGCTCATCGAGCTCGGCATCTTCCGCCGTCGCTCGTACGCGTCCGGGATCGCCTTCTCAATCGTCTTCTGCGCGTCGATGGGCGGGATCATCCTCATCTTCAACGTGCTCCTCCAGGCGGGTCTCGGCTTCTCGGCCTGGCATTCGGCCGTGACCACGGCTCCGTGGGCGGCCGGGGCCTTCGCCGGCTCGGCCGTGGGCGGCATCCAGATGGCGCGCCACGGGCGCCGCGTACTCCACGCCGGGCTCGTCGTCGAATCCGTCGGCCTGCTCGCCATCGTCGTCGTCCTGCGCGCCGCCGGGGCCGGGGTCGGCAGCCTCGACCTCCTGGCCCCGATGGTCACCGGCGGGGTCGGGATGGGAATGGTGTTCGTGCCGCTGTTCGACATCGTCATGGCCGGAATCGAACCCCATGAGATGGGCTCGGCGGCCAGCGTCCTGCAGTCGGCCAACGGGCTCGGCTCGAGCCTCGGCGTGGCCGGCCTCGGGGCGATCTTCTTCGCCATCGTCGGGCGCGGTGAGCTCCACCGCTTCCTCAGCGCGGGCGAGTGGATCGCCCTGGCCAGCACCGCGCTGCTGGCGCTCGGCTTCGCCGTCGCCTTCGGTCTCCCGCGCCGGTCGGGGGAGCCAGTCGCCGCCGGCGAGCCGTCGCTCAGCGCTGGAACAGCGTAGACAGGACGACCTCGGTAACGGTCCGGGTCACCCCTTCGGTGGCCCGGATCCGCTCCAGTGCCGACTCGAGGTCCTTCGTGTCCTGGGCCATCACATGGAGCAGGGCGCTCGCTTCCCCCGCCACCGTGTGGGCAGACACGACGCCGGGCTCGCGCTCGACCGCCCGCTTGATCGAGGTGCCCGGCATGCGCCCGTCGCAGTAGAGGTCGACGAACGCCTCGGCGTGCCAGCCGAAGGCCAGCGGGTCGATGATCGTCGTGTATCCGAGGATCACGCCGTCCTGCTCGAGGCGATCGACCCGGCGCTTGACGGCGGGCGCGGAGAGGTGGACGTGACGGCCGATGTCCTGGAAGGACCGCCGCGCATCTTCCCGCAGCAGCGCAACGATCTCTCTGTCAACGGCGTCCATAAGCGGGTGACTCGGCCTTTGCTTGCAACGAAGTGGCATTGAGTCGGCCGGTCTGGCGTCGGATCATTGCAGACATGTTCAAGGAAGCCCAGCTCTACGCGCCGGTGACCACGAGCGCCGATGGCAAGGTCACGGTCGAGCTCTCCGAGGATCACCCCGGCTTCGCCGACGAGCACTATCGCGAGCGGCGCAACCACATCGCCTCGCTCGCGCTGGGCTGGGAGTCGAGCCGTCCGGTCCCCCAGGTCAACTACACCGAGGCCGAGCAGGGCCTGTGGCGGACGGTGTGCCGCGAGCTGGCCATCAAGCACGAGCGCCTGGCCTGCGCGGAGTACCGCGAGGCCATGGCTCGGCTTGCCCTGCCCGGCGACCACATCCCGCAGCTCGACGAGGTCAGCGCCCGGCTGCAGCCGCTGACCGGCTTCCAGTACCACCCGGCGGCGGGGCTCGTCCCCTTCGAGGAGTTCTACGGCTCGCTCGCCGACAGCGTCTTTCATTCGACGCAATACATCCGCCATCATGCCCGGCCGCTCTACACCCCCGAGCCCGACCTCATCCACGAGGTCATCGGGCACGGCGGAACGCTGGCCAGCCCGCGGCTGGCCGAGCTCAACCGGCTCGCCGGCACGGCCGCGCGACGGCTGGAGACGCAGGCCGCACGCGACTTCTTTGCCACCGTGTTCTGGTTCACGATCGAGTTTGGGGTGCTGTGGGAGGACAGGGAGCTCCGCGCGTACGGCGCGGGGCTCCTCTCGTCCTACGGCGAGATCGACGAGTTCCGCTCGGCGGAGATCCGCCCCCTCGACATCGCCGCCATGGGCGTGCAGTCCTACGACATCACCCACTACCAGCCCATCCTGTTCGCCGCCGATGGGATCGAGCACCTGCTCGACGTCGTCGGGGGATTCTTCGCCGAGTGCGACGACGATGCGCCCGCGCGCTTGGGTGCGCACGTTGCCGCCGCCCGGGGCTAGGCGCGCGTAGCGGGCGCCGCGCCCCGGATCCCTCGGCACCACGGCCCCGGGCGGCAGGCGTCGCCGCCCGGGCCTCCGTGGCCCGCGGTCCCTACCCTGCAGGACCGTGTCCTTCGCCGAGATCGACCGTGCCGCGCTCCTCGCCGCCCGCACCAGGGCCCACTCCCCCTGGGCCGAGCGGGCCATCGGCGCCTTCAGCCGTAGCGGTGAGCACGCCGCCTGCTGGTTCGTCCTCGGCCTCGCCGGTGCCGCGCTCAGCCCCTCGCCCTCGCAACGGCGCACGTGGCTGCACGGCGTGAAGGTCGTCGCCACTGCCTACGCGCTCAACTACGCGGTCAAGGTCGCGGTGCGGCGCGCGCGACCTGAAATCGACGGTCTGCCCGCCCTCACGCCCACCGTCTCTCGCCTCTCCTTTCCGAGCGCGCATGCCACGACCTCGTTCGCCGCCGCCCGCGCGTTCAGCGCCGCCGCTCCCGCCGCGCCGCTCTACATCGCCGCCGCGGCGTTCGCCCTCAGCCGCCCCTACCTCGGCGTCCACTACCCCACCGACGTGCTCGCGGGGGCGGTCCTCGGCACCCTCGTCGCGGCAGCCTGGCCGGATCCCGTGCCGGAGGCCCTGCTCGGAGCGGCGCCGTGAAGGTCGGCATCGTCGGCATGCCCAACGCCGGCAAGTCCTCGCTCTTCAGCGCGCTGACCGGCGTCGCGGCCGAGGCGGCCAACTATCCCTTCACGACCATCGAGCCCAACATCGCCGTCGTGCCCGTGGGCGATGAGCGGCTCGACGCCGTCGCCGACACGATCAAGGCGTCGAAGATCGTGCCCGACACCATCGCCTTTCACGACATCGCCGGCCTCGTGTCCGGCGCGCACAGGGGCGAGGGCCTCGGGAACCAGTTTCTGGCCAACATCCGCGAGACCGACGCCATCGTGCACGTCGTGCGCACCCACGAGGATCCGAACGTGGTCCACCCGGAGGGGCGCGTCGACCCGATGGCCGACATCGAGACCATCGAGACCGAGCTCGTCTTCGCCGACCTCGAGCAGGCTGAGCGGCGCCTCGACCGCGTGAGCAAGGCGGCCAAGTCGGGCGACCGGCGCTCGGTCGCGGAGGCCGAATGGCTGCGCCGGCTCATCGAGGCGCTGCAGGCCGGCCAGCCCGCGCGGACCGTGCCGCCGCCCGCCGACATTCCCGACGCGGTGACGCTCCTGCAGCCGCTGACCGCCAAGCCGGTCCTCTTCGTGGCCAATGTCGAGGAGGGGTCGACCGAGGTCCCGGCGGCGATCCTCGCCCACGCGGCCGCCCAGGGGGCCGCCGCCGTCGCCGTCTCGGCCCGGCTCGAGGCCGAGCTGGGCGAGCTCGACAACGAGGAGGCGGCGGCCATGCGGGCCGACCTCGGCCTCTCGGAGTCGGGACTCCAGACGGTCGTTCGCGGCGCGTTCTCCCTGCTCGACCTCGTGGCCTTCTTCACCGCGGGCGAAGCCAAGCCCGCGCAATCGTGGCACCTGCGCCACGGCCTTTCGGTCTGGCACGCCGCCGGGCAGATCCACTCCGACATCCAGAAGGGGTTCGTCCGCGCCGAGGTCGTCGCCTGGGACGAGCTGGTTGCCGCCGGCGGCTACAGCGGCGCCCGCGATCGGGGCACCCTCCGCCTGGAGGGCCGGGACTACGTCGTCGCCGACGGCGACGTCATCACCGTCCGCTTCACGCCCTAGAGGTCGCTCAGACTCTCGGCGTCTTCGAGGCGCTGGGCCAGACGGCCCAGGCCGAGCGTGCGGGCCGCCGCGGCGCCGCCGGCGAGGTCGGTCGCGCGGTCGGGCGGGCGCGTCACCTTCACCGCCTGGAGCGTGGCGATCTCCCGGTAGGCCCGGAGCGCGTCGGCGTTGTCGCTCAGCGCCGCGGCGACCTTCGGCCGCTGTTGCGGCGCGGCCGCGAGCACGTGCTCGAGCGAGCCGTAGCGCTGCAGGAGCTGGGCCGCCGTCTTGGGCCCGATTCCGGGCGCGCCCGGCAGCCCGTCGGACGGGTCTCCCCGCAGGGCGATGAAGTCGGGCACGAGCGCCGGCGGGATGCCGTAGCGGCGCTCGACCTCGTGCGCGTCGACGTCGTCGAACCCGGCCGTGCCGGGCCTGAGCATGACCACGTGCGCCCGGTCGTCCGCGCACTGGTACATGTCGCGGTCGCCGGTGAGGATGAGCGTCTCGCCGCCCGCCCGGGATTCGACCGCAGCGAAGGAACCGAGCAGGTCGTCGGCCTCGAATCCCTCCGAGGACTCCGAGCTCCACCCAAACGCAGCGAACAGCGCGGGCGCGTGCTCGAACTGCCATGCGAGCGCGTCCGGGACGGGAGGGCGATCGGCGTGGTAGGGCTCGTAGAGCTCGACCCGGTAGGCCGCGGCCTCGGCCCCGAAGCAGGCCACGATCGCCCGCAGCTCGCGGTCCGCGGCCAGGCGCAGGAGCACGTTGACGGCGCCGAGCAGCGCGTTGACCGACCGGCCGTCAGCCCCCTTGATCGAGTCCGGAAGGGCGAAGAACGACCGGTAGAGCAGGTAAGGGGCGTCGACGACGGCAAGCGGTCCCGGCATCCCCCCAGGCTAACCGGCGCACAGGTTCACCGTCGGTGTCCTCGGCAGCGTGCTCGGATAGGCGTCTGAATCGCGGATGGTGTGTCCACCGGTGATGACAAGCCGCGCCGACTTCGCCAGATGCGTGTGGGTGGAGATCGTGTCCGTCTCCCGCATCGTCCGGCCCTTGCCGTAGGGGAACGTGTAGGTGAGCTTGACAACGCCGGGTCCGGAGGCCGGCGCGGAGTAGTGGCCGAAGACCTGATCCCACAGTGCTCCCACGTGCTGGGGCAGGGAACCGAACAGCTTGCCGAAGCACGAGTGATGGGCCGCGCTCCCGAACGCGTAGTAGGCGCCGTTGTGGTCCAGGAGCAGCTCGACGGGGATCTGGTGGCAGATGCCGCCGCCGGTGCAGGGCGGTGGGGTGAGGTCATCGCGCCACCACACGATCCGACCGTGCTTGAGCACCACGGTGGCATGCTCGCTCGCCCAGACCCAACCCGGGGTGAGCGTCGTCTGACCCCAGTTGTAGTAGAAGAAAGAGGTCTTGCCCTCCTGGTCGTTCATGTCGATGAAACCGGTCTGCTTGTACTTCTCGACCCGGACGTGGGTGTAGGCGCGGGCCTCGGTACGGGCCAGCGCGATCGCGTGTGAGTTGCCGGTCGCCCCGGAGGCGGCCAGCGCGGTCCCGGCGGCTGCGAGCACCACGACCAGGCCGCATGCCGCTGCGGCTCTGAGCCTCATTCGCACTCCTTTGAGTTGTCTCTCCCGGCCGCAACCCCGGCCCTGGTGGCGGCGCTGACTGGGCCGAGCATATCCGCGGTCTCGCCCCAGTGCGCCCTTTTTTTGGCGCGGGGCGGTCGCTCAGCCGATCGTGAGCGCCGGCCCGTCGAGCCCCGCGTACACCACGCGGTAGCGGCCTGTGCTCGGCAACGTCACCGAGTACGCACCCTGGACGCCCGGGCGGGCGTGCTTGACGGTCTGCCAGCCGTGGCTGCCGGCGAGCTGCACGGCGATCCGAGCACCGCGCGCAGCCGGGAACACCGTCCCGTGCAGCGCCGGAGTCGCCGCGACGACGACCTGGTGCATGAGCGCGAGGAAGCCGTTCAGGCCGCCGGTGGCGTGCTTGGAGTGCGTGATCTTCGGCGCTGGGCCGGGAAGCGTGACCAGGGTGACGAAGGCGGCGAGCGTCGTGGGAAGGCCGAACGCCTGCTGGAGTTGTGCTCCGCTCGCCTGGCTGGTGCCCCGGCTGCCGACCACGTCGGCCAGGAGGATGCGTGGCGAGACACCGTGGCGGACGACGCGGATCCCCTCGAAGTTGCCCTTGACGAGCGGGCCGAGGTCGGCTCTGGCCCGCGCGATCGAGAGGTTGTAGCCCCAGCGGTGATAAGGGTCGGCTCCCTCGGCGGCGTCGTAGGGGTCGGGGACGCCCACGAGCCACGGCTCGGGCGTGGCGCCGAGCCAGACGTTGTCGATGCTCTCCGTGTAGCCGCCCGAGCTGGCGAAGAAGTAGGTGACGGCGGGGGCGCCGCGGTAGGTCACGATCTGCCCGCGCGTGGCCTGCACGGCTGCGTTGGTGGTGACCGTCTCGGCGCCGACGCCGCCGTACATCTGCGAGCGGGTGTCGGGATAGAGCGTGTAGCCGCTGCCGTCGACGCTCGTGGTGATCGCGTATGTCCGCGCGGCGACGGCCTGGGCCTCGAGCGCCTGAGCGGGCCAGCTCGCAGGCATCTCGGCCGCGATGACGCCCTGGACGTACTCATCGAGCCCGAGCGCGTCCACCGTCTGGACGCCACCGCGGCCGTCGGGCCGGAACTCGAGGGCTCCGCGGTAGCTCCCGAGCCCCACGACCTCGAGCGGCGAGGCCCCCGAGCCCGACCCCGAGACGACAAGCGGCGCGGCGAACTTCCCGACCGTCCTGCCGGAGGGGTCGATCAGCTGCAGCGACCCGCTGGCGAGCGCCTTCACTGTGTAGGTCCACGCCGAGTGCAGCCCCTTCGCCGCGCCGTTGAGACCGGTGGCCGTGGTGGCGCGAGAGAACGACGCGCTGCCCGTCTTCAGGAGTACGCGCACCGTCTGGGTCGGGTCGGTCTGACCGATCGCCGTCCCCCGGTAGTAGTGCGCGAGGATGTAGCGGTAGTCCTTGCCGTGCAGGGCATAGCCGTCGGCCCCGTATTGGCTGAGGCCGATCCCGTGCCCGTAGCCGCCGCCACGGATGAAGAACGTCGCCGCGCCCTCGGCCACCGGGGGTACGAGCAGGCCGGCGAGCAGGCAGACCAGGAACAGCAGGCGGCGCATCACTTCAAGCGTAGACACGCGCCGGCGCCGGGGGTTGCGCTGGGGCGCCACGGGCTCGCGGTTAGATACGGTGCGGTCATGGCTGAACGGAAAGCGTCGGAGGTCTTCGTCGAGTGTCTCGAGGCCGAGGGGGTGCAGTACGTCTTCGGCATCCCCGGCGAGGAGACCCTCGACCTCAACGAGTCGCTCGCGGACTCCTCGGTCGACTTCATCCCCGTGCGCCACGAGCAGGGCGGTGCCTACATGGCCGACGCCTATGGTCGTCTGACCGGACGGGCCGGAGTCTGTCTCGGCACGCTCGGTCCCGGCGCCACGAACCTGGTCACCGCGGTCGCCGACGCCTTCCTGGACCGCGCGCCGCTCGTCGCGCTCACCGGCCAGTCCGACCTCGAGCGCATGCACAAGGAGTCCCATCAGTACATCGACCTGATCGGCATCCTGCGCCCGGTGGTCAAGTGGAACGCGCGCGTCTCGAGCCCGGAGATCATCCCCGAGGTCGTGCGCAAGGCCTTCAAGGTGGCCGAATCCGAGAAGCCGGGCGCAACCCATCTCGAGCTCCCCGAGGACGTCATGCAACGCCCGCTGGACGCCTCGCCGCTGCCGCGCCGCGCCCCCGTCCAACCCGAGCCAGGCGTGCGGGAGCTCCAGCGCGCCGCCGAGCTCATCGACGCCGCCTCGAATCCGATCGCGCTCGCGGGCAACGGCGCCATCCGCGGCCACGCCAGCCGCGCATTGCGCGCGTTCACGCAGACGACGGGCATTCCGGTGGCGGAGACGTTCATGGCCAAGGGTCTCATCGACTACGAAGATCCCCGGGCGCTCGGCACGGTCGGCCTGCAGTCCCGCGACTACGAGATGGCCGGGTTCGACGACGCCGACCTCGTGATCGCCATCGGCTACGACCTCGTCGAGCACGCCCCCGAGCACTGGAACCCCAAAGGGGACAAGCGCATCGTCGTCATCGACACCGTCGCGGCGGAGATCGACGAGTTCTTCCTGCCCGAGGTCGAGCTCATCGGCGACATCGCCCACGTGCTCGCCCGCCTCGCCGCCGGCACCAGGCGCAACAACTCGATGCACGGCGACACCCGCCGCCTCCGCCAGCTCGTCCAGGGCGCGCTGCGCGACGCCAGCGAGGACAACCACTT
Organism: uncultured Solirubrobacterales bacterium; assembly: GCA_963795525.1. Classification (GTDB taxonomy): domain Bacteria; phylum Actinomycetota; class Thermoleophilia; order Solirubrobacterales; family Solirubrobacteraceae; genus Palsa-465. The sequence goes on along the minus strand of CAWCIA010000001.1, from coordinate 1,026,867 downwards.
CCCCATGCGCCCGCCCCGGGTGCTCTGGGACATCCGCCAGGCGCTCGGCCCCCAGGACATACTCGTCTCCGACGTCGGCCTGCACAAGCTGTGGATTGGGCGGATGTTCCCCGCCCACGAGCCGGGCACCGTGCTCATCGCCAACGGCCTGGCCGGTATGGGCTTTGCGCTGCCCACGGCGATCGGGGCCAAGCTCGTCTACCCGAACCGCCACGTCGTCACGGTGAGCGGGGATGGCGGCTTCCTCATGAACTGCCAGGAGCTCGAGACCGCCATGCGGCTGCGCACGCCGATCGTCAACATCGTCTGGGAAAACGGCGAGTTCGGGTCGATCGCCTGGAAGCAGGACAAGAAGTTCGGCCGGCACTTCGACGTGGAGTTCGGCAACCCAGACTTCGTCAAGCTCGCCGATGCCTTCGGCATGCCGGCCTGGCGGTGCGCGAGCGCGGAGGAGTTCTCGCGCCGGCTCACGGACGCGCTCGCCCTCGAGGTGCCCTCGCTCATCGTCGTGCCGATCGACTATTCGGTCGACGTGGCGATCTCCGAAGAGCTCGGAGCCGAGACGGTCGCCACGTAGAAATCTCCCGCCGGACCACCAAGATTTGGTAGGTTCGGCGAGGTTCCCATCCGATGGGGTCAGATGGGTGCCGTTGGGGAGTAGTGCTGCGCGACCACATCGGGTGAGAAACCCAGGAGGGACCTATGTCTCGTAAATTGACTGCGCGCGGATTCTTCGCCGCCGTGTTGACCGTTGGCGCGCTCGGCGCGGCTGCCCCGGGAGCAGCGCTGGCCAGCCCGGCCAACACGTGCTCGGGGACGCCGACCGCGCCGGGATTGCTGGCCGGCGACTATTGGGGCAACGTGACCGTCGACGGGGTCTGCTTCGTCAACGGCGGCCATGCCACCGTGCACGGATCAGTCACGGTGAGCCCGGGCTCGGCTCTGGTGGCCGCATTCGCCCTCAACGACATCGCCGGCTCGGGGACATCCTCGCTGACGATTACCCATGGGCTGCGCGTCATGAATGGCGGCGCGGCTCTGATCGGCTGCCTCGCCTCGAGCTTCCCCTGCCTCGATGACCCGAGCCAGACGAGTCCGACCCTGGCCAGCGCCGACATGGTCGGCCGCATCGTCGGCCAGGACGCGCTCGGGATCATCGTCCACGACACCACGATCAGCGGCAGCGTGTTCCAGCGCGGCGGTGGTGGTGGCGTGAGCTGCGCGCCGAGCGGCATCTTCACCGCCTTCGGGCAGCCGCCCTACAGCGACTACGAGGACACGACGATCGGCGGCAACCTGACGATCAAGAACCTCCGGACCTGCTGGGTCGGGATGGCGCGCGTGCATGTCGGCGGCAACGCCCGCTTCGTGAACAACCAGCTGGCCGATCGCGATGGCGTCGAGATCATTGCCAATGACATCGCGGGCAACCTGGCCTGCCGCGGCAACAGCATGACCTGGGACAGCGCGGAGATCCCCCAGAGCGGCGCGCTCTTCCCGCGCACGCCGGAGCCCAACACGGTGGGCGGCGAGCGCAGCGGCCAGTGCGTGTACTCCAGCCCGACGAAGGAGAACGGACCGCTGGGAACGAGCCCGTTCTGATCCGCTGAGCCAGGTGAGCCGGCGCGCGCGTCCAGATCGGCCTTGGACGCGCGCGTCAGCCACGCCTCGACGACGATCTCCTCGAAGTCAGAGGTTCCCCTGTGCCATCTTGCGCAGGTCCATCGCCTTGTTGTAGGTGTCCTCGTCGACGCCCTTGTCGTAGGCCACCTCGCGCAGCAGTCGCCCCGAGCTCGCGGCCTCCTTGACGATCTCGGCCGCCTTGTCGTAGCCGATGTAGGGGTTGAGCGCCGTCGCCGCGGCGAGCGTCGACTCGGCCGAGCGCTCGCAGCCCTCCTCGTTGACCTTGATGCCCCCGACGCACTTCTCGGCGAAGATCTTCGCCGTATTGGTCAGCAGCTTGATCGAGTCGAGCAGGTTCCGGGCGATGAGCGGCACGCGCACATTGAGCTCGAACTGACCCTGGCTGCCGGCGATCGTGATCGCCGTGTCGTTGCCGATGACCTGGGCGCTGACCTGAAGGACGACTTCGGGGATGACCGGGTTGACCTTGCCCGGCATGATCGAGGAGCCCTTCTGGAGCTCGGGGAGGAAGATCTCGCCGATGCCCGCGCGCGGCCCGGAGCCGAGCAGGGCGAGGTCGTTGGCGATCTTGGTCAGCGACACAGCCAGGACCTTGAGGGCGCCCGAGAGCTCGACGAGGGCATCGCGGTTGCCCTGCGCCTCGAACGGATCCTCGGGCGGGCTGATCTCGAGTCCGGTGGCCTGGCGCAGGAGCGTGCGGACCTTCCCGGCGAACTCCTTGTGCGTGTTGAGTCCGGTGCCGGTGGCCGTGCCGCCGAGCGGGATCTGGGCGACCTGGGGCAGCGCGCCCCGCACGCGCTTGGAGCCGAGCCGGACCTGCGCGGCGTAGCCGGAGAACTCCTGGCCCAGGGTGACGGGGACGGCGTCCATGAGGTGAGTGCGCCCGGACTTGACGATGTCGCGGAACTCGTCCGCCTTGGCCTGAAAGGCCGCCTCGAGCTTCTCCAGGGCGGGCAGGAGATCCTGGCTGGCGGTGTCGAGCGCGGCCAGGTGGACGGCCGAGGGGAACACGTCGTTGGAGGACTGGCCCATGTTGACGTGGTCGTTGGGGTGCGCCCCGTCGCCCGCCAGCGTGGCGATGACTTCGTTGGCGTTCATGTTCGAGGAGGTCCCCGACCCGGTCTGGAAGACGTCGATGGGAAACTGATCGTCGAACTCGCCCGCGGCCACGCGGTCGGCCGCCTCGGCGATCCGCTGGGCGAGGCCCGCGTCGAGCAGACCGAGCTCGGCGTTCACGCGTGCCGCCGCGCCCTTGATGCGCCCGAGCCAGCGGATGACCGGAAGCGGGATGTGCTCCCCGGACACGGGGAAGTTGTCGACCGCCTTGCTGGTCTCGCCGCCCCAGAGCTGCTCCTGTTCCTGCACGCTCATGTCAGGTCCTTTCTGTGCCAACGGTGCGTATGACCCAAAGCTACAACTCGGTGGGGGGCGGAGCTGGGCCGCAGCCCGGGCGGGCGCCGCGGGCCGCGCGCGGGCGGGCGGGCGCCGCGGGCCGCGGGCCGCGGGCCGCGCGCGGGCGGGCGGGCGCCGCGGTCGGGCGCCGCAGCCGGGCAGCGGACCTAAACGCGCCCACCCCCTGGATTTCGAGGGGGTCGGCGCGTTCGTGCCCGGTATCCGGACCTAAACGTGCCCTCCCCCCCTCGCCAGCGTGGGTGGGCGCGTCCATGCCCGCGGAGACACGCGCTGACGCCTCGCGCGCCGAACGGCCCACGCGCGGCCCACGAACGGCCCACGCGCTCATCCGCAGAACGCGATGAGCTCCCGCGCGACCGCCACCGGATCGTCGTAGGTCATGAGGAACCCCGTGCCGGGCAGCGTCCGCAGCTGCGCGTCGGGGAGCAGGTCGAGCGCCTCCTGGGCCGCGAGCACTGGGTGCGCGGGGTCCTCGTCGGCCCACAGGAGCAGGACGGGCATCCCGATCGACGGGTAGTCGTCGAGCCGCTGGCGCTGCGGCCCGGCTGGCCAGCGCCGGACGAACTTGGCCCACGAGCGGGCGCGGTTGCCGTTGCCGCCGACGTCGGCGAAGGCGTGGCGGAGCAGGTCGGCCGCTCCGGGGGCGTTGTGAGCCGAGAGGCGCTCAGCCATGGCCGGGCGGAAGACGAGCTTGGCGCTGTAGGAGAGCAGGCGATCGAGGCCGGGGAGGGCACCGGCGCGGCAGGCCATGCGCCAGGCGGCCCGCTTGCGGGCGAACTCCTCGCGTCGGTGCAGGCGGTTGCTCATGAGCACGAGGCGCGAGGGCTCGAGCCGGCCTTCGGAGACCGCCATGAGCGCGAGCTCGGCGCCCACGTCGTGGCCGGCGAGAAGTGGGTGCGGCCCGCACACCTCGCGACAGAAGCCGCACACGACCTCGGTGAGCCACTCGGGGGTGTAGGGGTGGCGCGGGCGGTCCTCGGAATCGCCGTGCAGGGGCAAATCGGGCGTCACGACACGGAAACGCTCCGAGAGCGGCGCCACCACCGGCTCCCATTCGCGATAGGAGAGGCCGAGCGAGTGCAGGAGGACGATCGCGGGCCCCGCGCCCGTCTCGCGGTAGGCGACGCGGGCGCCGTCGTGATGGTGGTAGAGGCGTAGACGCATGGGAATTGCCCTGCATTGAACCGCCGCTAGGGGTTATTGACCCCTCAGAGGCTGTGCAATTGCTCCACGTCCCTCCCGAACGCTGGCGATGCAGAGTGAAATAGCCTCATGAACATCACCCGCAACAGCCCTCTCGGCCTGTCGACATCGCAGGCGGCTGAGGCGCTCGGGGTTTCATTGGGGACGATCCGCCGCTGGTCCGATATGGGCCACCTGGCGTCCTACCGGACACCAGGCGGTCAGCGCAGATTCAGCGCTGAGCAGATCGAGCAGTTCCTCGAGAAGCTCCAGCGCGGAGCCGTCGAGTCGGAAGAGAAAGTCGCATCCTAAACAGCGTGGCTGGCTGGTCGGTCGGACGATCAGCCTGTGCCGGTACGGGCCTCCCGGATCCGGCGTTCCATATCCAGCTCTGAGTCGAAGTCGGCTGCGTCCGCATGTCGGTATTCGACACCCTCACCGGTGAGGAGACTGGCCAGAACCTCCACATAGTGGCTGTCGAGCTGGCTGCCGGCCACCCGGCGAAGCTCGTTCAGCGCTTCGAAGGAGCTCATCTGCGTCCGGTACGTGTCTTTGGCGGTGAGGGTGTCGTAGACCTCGGCGACCGCGATGATCTTGGCGATCTCCGGGATCTCCTCGCCGAGGAGGTTGTTCGGATACCCGCGGCCGTCGATGCGCTCGTGGTGGGCGAGGATGATCTCGGCCACGGGCCCGTACATGCCGAGGTCGCGCAGCATGTCGGCGCCGAGCTCCGGATGGCGCTGGATGGCGACCCAATCCTCGTCGGTCAGAGTGCGACCGCGCTCGTGCACCCGATCCGACAGCGCGAAGTGACCCATGTCGTGGAGCAGGCCCGCGGTGTGGGCCAGCTCCTGCTCCTGCGCGTCCATGCCGAGCTGAGCGGCCATGTCCTTGGCGAAGCGGGCGACCGCCGCGGCGTGGCGAGCGGCCCGCCCGTCGCGCACGTCGAGCGAGCGCACGAGACCGGCGAGCACGCCCCAGGAGAGCGAGACGTACTGCTCGGCGCGGTGGCGCGAGTGCTCGAGGAGACGCGACATGTAGGAGAACGTGAACACGGCCGCGAGCGCGAAGGCGATGCCCGCGAGCCCGACCTTCAGGTAGATGGCCGCACCGGCCACGGCGAGGACGACGTTGATGAGCGCGCCGGGCAGATGCTCGATGAGCGTCCGCGGGCGCCAGGCATCGGACGGGCCGTCGAGGGCGGTGTAGAGCGGCGCCACGATCACCCAGCTGAGCTCCAGCATCGCGAGTCCGGAAGCGGCGAGCAGTACGTAGTACCCCACCCCATCGCGGTGGGAGGAGAAATTGCGCAGTACGGTTCCGGCGATCAACGCCGGAACCCCGGACCCAACGACGTTGAAGAGCATCGCGCGGACCCGTGTCGAGGACAGGAGCGCGGCCACGAGCTCGCACAGGACGGCTGCGACGAACGCCGATGACGGACCAAGGAACGCGGCGGCCAGCAGGTTGACCAGGAAGGCGGCAGAAATCGCCAGCTCGCGACCCCGCACCTGCGCGACGCCGAGGCCGGCAGCGACCGCGGCCACGGCCAAGACTGCGCTCAGGCCCGTGATCCGCTCACGTGAGGCGACGCCAAGCGCCCAAGCGAGACACCCAGCTAGCCCGAGAGCCGCTACCGCAACAGCGGTGGTCGCATCATTCGCGCGCGACCGCAGGACACGGTCCTCGCTCACAGGCGCACGGTACCGCCTGGCGGGGTGCAGCGCCAACTACTCCTCGGACAGTTGTCCAGTCCTTCAGTTGCCGCGATACGACACGAGCACTCTCCAATTGGGGGGCCAGGACACGCGCGCAGATTTGACGGGGCGACTGCGCGACGCACCATTTTTTGGATGTTTCGAGACACTTTTTGGCCTCGAATCTGTGCAATCCTAGGTGCAGCCGCTCAAGTTCACAACGTATAGGTCGAAATAGCAGTAGCTAGGCGGCTTTACCTGCGCATGCGCTATCTGAAGACCAGCGAAGCGGCGACGCTGCTCAATGTCAGCCCGAACACGCTTCGGGCCTGGGAGCGACGCTTCGGCTTCCCCAAGCCTCAACGTTCTCCCGGACGCCATCGGCTTTACACCCACGGCGAGGTCGCAGCGCTGCGCGACGCCCTCCAGGAGGGGCTTTCGATCTCCTCGGCCGTCTCGCGCGCGCGCGAAGGTCTGGCCGCTGACACGAGCTCGCTCGTCGGTGCGCTCGTCCTCCTTCGATCGCGAACGCGCCGACGGCGCCATCGAGGCCGCCCTCGCCCTGCGCTCGGTCGAGCGCTCGGTCGAGGAGGTCCTGCTCCCCGCGCTCGACGAGATCGCCCGCCGCCACACCGTCGAGTCGGCGGCCTGGGCCTTCGCCGCCCATTGGGGCTCGGACTGGCTGAGGCGCGCCACGCGCCTCGCCCCGCCCCCCGTCCGGGATGTCTCGATCGTGATCGGTGATGCGTCGCGCGACGAACTCGACCAGGACGCCCCGCACATTCGCGCCTTCGAGCTCTTCTGCGTCCGCGCCGGCGTCCGGGTGCTCAGCCTGTCCGCGCGGGGCATCACCGGGATCGGAGATGCCATCGCCGTCCACCGGCCGAACCTCGTCGTGGTCGCCGGTGGCCACCTCGACGACGACATGGTCGCCCGCTGGGCGTACGCCATCCGGCTCGCCGCCGGAAGCCTCCCCGTCGCGCTCTACCGGCGCGGCACGCAGCGAACGCGAATGCGCTCGACAGGGAACATGGCGCTGCCCAACGGCGCCGCCGACGCGCATCGCGAGCTCGTGGCCATGCTCGCTCCCGAGGCGGATCAGCGCGTGGGACACGAGACGCGGGGGGGCGGCGCTTCCACGCCGCACTTTCGCGCCGCGGGCGCCTGAGCACATGACGACCCGGCGGGCGCGCCGGAACCCCGAACCGCCTTCCCGCTGACCCTTCGAGCTGTCTCTGGCCGGGTCCCGCGGTCGGATTGGGGGATCGATCCGGGCAAAACCTCCGCAATGTGCATGATCCATTGCGGACCTTGAACTCAAGCGGTCAAGTCTCGATAACTCGCCGCGGGATGAGCGGAATGCGAACCAACGCCGCCGCGGAGATGCTCGGCGTGAGCCCCAACACACTGCGCAGCTGGGAGCGCCGCTATTCGTTCCCGCGGCCACTGCGCTCCCCTGGCGGTCACCGCCAGTACTCGCTGATCGAGATCGAGGCCCTGCGCATCGCGCTGGCCGAGACCCACAACGTCTCCTCCGCCGTCGCGCTGGCGCAACAGCGCGGCGAAGGGCCCGCCTCGCACCAGCGCCTCGTCACCGCGCTCCGCGGCTTCGACGAGGAGACGGCCAACCGCCTGCTCGAGGAGAGCCTGGCTCTGCGCTCGGTCGAGCGCACGATCGAGGATCTCCTGCTCGAGGCCGCCTCGGTGCTCTCCGTGGGAGGGGCGGGCTCGGCGGAATACGACTTCGGCTGGCGCTACTCCACCGGCTGGCTGGCGGCCATGAAGCGGCTCTCCCCGCCAGCCCAGCGACCCGAGGGCATCCTCGTGCTCGACGGCTCGGCGGCGCTCGATCTCGACGCTCTACATGCCCAGGCCCTCGAGCTCATGCTGCGGCGGGCCGGCCTGCGGACGCTCGCCCTCTCTCCCGCGATCGATCCGGCCCGGCTAGGACGGGCGATGCGGGCGCTGCGGCCCTGGGCGATCATCCTCACCGGATGCTGGAGCAGCCTCGACGCCATCGGGCGCGTCGTCTACGCCGTGCGGAACATCCAGAACGACGCGGCGGTGTTCGATTTCCGGGGCGCCATCCCGGATACGGGCGCGACCACGGTCGGGCGGCTCGGATACACGCCGGTGGCGGCGCGCGACCGCCTGCTCGAGCGCCTGGATGGCGAGCGGCTGGCTCGGGCGCACGTGACACGGCCGCATCAGCCGACGCGCGCCCTGCGCTGACGCCGCGACCATCTCCTCCTGGGGGCGCCTCCTACAATCACGCGCCCATGGGATCCCCCCACCGCCCCGTCGATCCGCGCGCGGATTTCCCGGCCCTCGAGGAGGGCGTGCTCGAGCGCTGGCGGGAGCGCGACATCTTCGCCGCCTCACTGCAGCGGCGTCGCGGGGGACCCCGCTGGGGCTTCTACGAAGGCCCGCCGACGGCCAACGGCGCGCCGGGCTCGCACCACGTCCTCGTCCCGTGTCTTCAAGGACATCTTCCCCCGGTTCCGGACGATGCAGGGCTATTACGTCGAGCGCAAGGGCGGCTGGGACTGCCACGGGCTGCCGGTCGAGCTGGCCGTCGAGGCCGAGCTCGGCTTCACGTCGCAAGAGCGACATCGAGCGCTACGGGATCGCCGAGTTCAACGCTCGCTGCCGCGAGAAGGTGCTCAGCCACGTCGAGGACTGGAACCGCCTGACCGAGCGGATCGGCTTCTGGATCGACCTCGACGACGCCTACCGCACGCTTGATCCGGCCTACGTCGAATCGGTGTGGTGGGCGCTGAAGACGATCCACGAGAAGGGGCTGCTCTACGAGCGACTGAAGGTCGTCCCGTACTGCCCGCGCGACGAGACGACGCTGTCGAGCCACGAGCTCGGCCAGCCCGACGTCTATCGCGACGTCGTCGATCCGTCGGTGTACGTCCGCTTCCCGATCGTCGAGGGCAACGCGGCGGTCCACCCGGGCGAAGAGCTCATCGTGTGGACGACGACGCCGTGGACGCTCGTCTCCAACGCGGCCGTGGCCGTCGACCCCGATCTCCCCTACGTCCGCGCCCGCACCGACGAGGGCACGGTGGTCATCGTCGCCGAGGCGCTGCTGGAGCGCGTCCTCCCCGGCGGCGCGGACATCCTCTCGAGCTTCCCCGGGTCAGCGAGCTCGAGGGCGTGCGCTACGAGCCGCCCTTCAGCTTCATTCCCGGCTCCGCGTACGGCGAGCGGGGCCATACGGTCCTGCTCGGCGACTTCGTCACGGCCAACGACGGCACCGGCCTCGTGCACACGGCCATCGCCTTCGGCGAGGACGACTTCCGCCTCGGCGCCCAGTACGGCCTGGACGTCATCAACCCCGTGCGCCTCGACGGCACCTACGACGAGCGCATCGGCCCCTACGCCGGCCGCTGGGTCAAGGACGCCGACCCCGACCTGATCGAGGACCTGCGCGGCCGCGGACGGCTGTTGCGCGCCGAGGAGTACGAGCACGCCTACCCGCATTGCTGGCGCTGCGGAACGCCGCTGCTCTACTACGCCAAGCCGTCGTGGTACATCGCCACGAGCGAGATCAAGGACCGCCTGCTGGCGGGCAACGCGCCAGATCAACTGGCATCCCGAGCACGTCAAGGACGGGCGCTTCGGCAAGTGGCTCGAGGGCAACGTCGACTGGGCGCTCTCGCGTGAGCGCTACTGGGGCACGCCGCTGCCGGTGTGGCGCTGCGCGGCCGGGCACGTGCACGTCATCGGGTCGCTCGAGCGAGCTCGCCGAGCTCTCCGGCACGCCGCCTCGACGATCCACACCGGCCCTTCGTCGATGACGTGACGTTCCCGTGCGCCGAGTGCGGCGAGGCGATGCGCCGGGTCCCCGAGGTCATCGACGTCTGGTTCGACTCGGGCTCGATGCCGTTTGCCCAGTTCCACGCTCCCCGCGAGAACCAGGACCACTTCCGACGAGCGATTCCCCGCCGACTTCATCTGCGAGGCCCTCGATCAGACCCGCGGCTGGTTCTACTCCCTGCTCGCCGTCTCGACGCTCCTCTTCGACCAGCCGCCGTACCGCAACGTCGTCTGCCTCGGCCTCATCCTCGACGAGGACGGGCGCAAGATGTCGAAGTCGCTCGGGCAACATCGTCGTCCCCTGGGACGTCATCAACCGCTACGGCGCGGACGCCATGCGCTGGTACTTCTTCACCTCCAAGTATCCCGTGGGACGGCTACCGCTTCTCGTTGGAGACGATCGGCGAGGGGGTGCGGCAGTTCCTGCTGCAGCTGTGGAACACGTACAGCTTCTATGTCCTCTACGCCAACGCGAACGGCATCGCGCGGCGCGGCGATCGCCACGTCATGGACGACGACCTGGACCGGTGGATGCTCTCGCGCCTCAACGCGACCACGGAACTGGTCACCGAGCGCCTCGAGAACTTCGACGCGACGATGGCCGGGCGCGCCATCCAGGACTTCGTCGACGAGCTCTCGAACTGGTACGTGCGCCGCTCGCGCCGGCGCTTCTGGGACGGCGACCCGGGCGCCTTCCAGGCCCTGCGCACGGCGCTGGTCACCGTGGCTCAGCTGCTGGCGCCGTTCTGCCCCTTCGTCGCCGACGAGATCTACGACAACCTCGACGGGCGCGAGCCCAGCGTCCACCTGACCGACTTGGCCAGCGCCGGGAAACCGCGACGAGGAGCTCGAGACGGCGATGGCGGTGGCGCGCGAAACCGTCCGGCTCGGGCTGGCCGCCCGCGGGCAGGCGCGGATGAAGGTGCGCCAGCCTCTGCGCGCGGCCGTCGTGGTGGCCACGGGCGCCGAGCGCGTGGCCATCGAGCGCATGGCCGAGATCGTGCGCGAGGAGCTCAACGTGCGCGAGCTGCGCTTCGTCTCGGAAGCCGACGAGCTCGGCGAGGTCGAGGTCAAGCCCAACTACCGCACGCTCGGCCCGCGCTTCGGCAAGCAGATGCCGCTCGTCGCGGCCGCCGTGGCCGCGCTGGACGCGGGCAACGTCGCGGCCACCGTGCGCGCCGGCGGGACCGTGGCCATCACCGTCGGCGGACACGACCACGAGCTGAGCGCGGAGGACCTCCTCATCTCAATGAAGCCGCTCGAGGGCTACCAGGTCGAGCGCGAGGGCTCCCACGCCGTCGCGCTCGAGCTCGAGCTCGACGAGGAGCTGCACGTCGAGGGCTGGGCGCGGGAGATCGTCCACGCGGTCCAGGCGGCACGCCGCGACGCCGGCCTCGACGTGAGCGATCGCATCGTCCTCACCCTCGACGGCGACGCGGCCCTGCTCGCCGCCGCCAGGCAGCACGAGCGGTACATCGCCGGCGAGACGCTCGCGGTGCAGGTGAGCTACGAGTCCCTTAACGGAATCGCGCCCGTCGCCATCGACGGGCGCGAACTGCGCGTCGGTATCGCGCTCGCGGGCTAAGCGAGTGCGGGCTCGAGCTCGGCCTCGAGCTTACGCTTCGGATAGGCGCCGATGACCGTCTTGGCCGGCTGTCCGTTGCGGAAGAGGATCAGCGTCGGGATCGACATGATGTTGTAGTTGAGCGCCGTGTTCTGGTTCTCGTCGGTGTTCATCTTGACCACCTTGAGCGCTCCGGCGCGCTCCTGGGCGATCTCCTCGACCACGGGAGCGACCATCCGGCAGGGTCCGCACCACGGTGCCCAGAAGTCGACGAGCACCGGCACGTCGGACTCGAGGACCTCGGCCTGGAAGTTGTTGTCGGTTACTTCAGGGACGCTGCCTGCCATCTGACAGCTCTCCTTTCGATCACCTTGCTTCAAAAAGTATAGCGTGACCGCACCCGGACCTGCGACGAGCTCGGCTCAGGCAATATCGTGAACGATGTGACCGACACGCAGCTACCGGAGTCCGACGCCACCGAGCCGCGCGGATCCGATCCGACCAACTCCGAGGTCGCCGAGGCCCTCGACGAGCTCGGCGACCTCTACGAGCTCGACGGCGCCGTCATCCACCGCATCGTCGCCTACCGCAACGCCGCCAAAGCGGTGCGCGACGCCCCCGTGTCGATCGTCTCGCTGGCCCGCCAGGGCCGAGCCACCGAGCTACCCGGGGTCGGAGCGATCATCCAGGAGAAGGTCCTCGCGCTGGCCGAGGACGGCGTCATCCCCGCGGCGGTCAAGCTGCGGGCGAAGTTCCCGCCCGGACTGATCGCCATGACGCATCTGAGCGGCCTCGGGCCCAAGCGCGCCCGGCGCCTGTTCGACGAGCTCGGAATCGACTCGCTCGAGTCGCTGCGCACCGCGCTGACCGAGCAGCGCGTGCGCACGCTCAAGGGCTTCGGACCGAAGGCCGAGGAGAGCCTGCTCGCCGCGCTCGATGCCGCGGGCGCGGGCGAGCCGCGCGGGCGCGTCGTGCTGAGCCGCGCGCTCACGGTGGGCGAGAGTCTCGTGGCGACGCTGCGCGCGCACCCCGCCTCGGAGCGGGTCGAGCTGGCGGGCTCGGCGCGGCGGATGACCGACAGCGTCAAGGATCTCGACCTCATCGCCACGGCGAGCGACCCGCTCGCGCTGGCCCAGGCGGCGGTCGCGCTCGATCTCGTCGAGTCGGCGGCGACCCCGAGCGAGGCCGGCGTCCGCCTGCGCACGCACACGGGCATCCAGGTCGACCTGCGCATCGTCGCCCCCGACCAGTTCGGCAACCTCCTCCAGCACTTCACCGGCTCCAAGCAGCACAACATGGCGCTCCGCGAGGCCGCCGTGCGCAAGGGCCTGCACGTCTCGGAGTACGGCGTGCTCGACGACGCGACGGGCGAGACCCATCGCTGCGCGACCGAGGAGGCGGTCTACCGACGCCTCGGCATGGGCTACATCGAGCCGGAGCTGCGCGAGAACCGCGGCGAGCTCGAGGCGGCGGCGAACGGGACGCTGCCGAAGCTCATCGAGCTCGGCGACCTCCGCGGCGACCTGCACTGCCACACCACGGCCTCCGACGGGACCGCGTCGATCGAGGAGATGGCCATGGCGGCGCGCGCGGCGGGCTATGAGTACCTGGCCATCACCGACCATTCGGCGAGCTTCGGCTTCGGCGACGACCTCTCCCCCGACCGGCTGCGCGCCCACATGGCCGCCATCCGCTCCACGCGCATCGACGGCATCAGCTCCTGGCCGGATCGGAGGTCAACATTCTCCCCGACGGCACGCTCGACTACGACGACGACGATTCTCGCCGAGCTCGACTGGGTGATCGCCTCGGTGCACTCGTCCTTCCGCATGGCCTCCGACGCGATGACCCAGCGGATCATCCGGGCCATCGAGCATCCGCTGGTCGACGCGATCGGCCACCTGTCCGGCCGCAAGATCGAGCGCCGGCCGCCCTACGCCTTCGACGCCGAGCGCGTGATCGATGCCGCCGCTCGCACCGGCACGATGCTCGAGATCAACGCCAGTCCCGACCGCCGCGACATGAACGAGGTCACCGCACGCGCAGCCGCGGCCAGGGGCGTGCCGATCATCATCAACTGCGACTCGCACCGCGTGGGCGGCTTCGAGGTGGCCCGCTACGGCGTGGCGACGGCGCGGCGCGCCTGGCTGACCGCCGACGACGTGCTCAACACCCGGCCGTGGGCCGAGCTCTCGGCCCGGCGCAAGCGCAACCGGGGCTGATCAGCGGCGACGGCCGCGGCCGGCGGCGGCTGAGCGCTTGCGCGGCGGAGGCGGCGGCTTACGCGTGCTGGCCCGGGCGGGCGGCTGCTCGGCCTCCCGCTCCGGCTCTCCCCGGACCCACGGTGGGCGCCAACGGCGCTGGATGCCGACGAACCACAGCAGTCCGGCCAGGCAAAGGAGAGAGGCGATCCAGAAGTTCAGGCGCTCGCCGAGGATGTAGTTCGAGTAGTCGATACGCAGGGTCTCCTCGAAGATGCGGAAGCCGGAGTAGCCGGCCACGTAGAGCGCGAGGAGGCCGGGCGGGCGGATCTTGCGGTGATGGCCGAGCCAGACGAGGAAGCCGGCCAGCGAGAGGTTCCAGATGATCTCGTAGAGGAACGTGGGCTGAAACGTGGCGTACTGGGCGAAGCCGGACGGCCGGTGCGCGGGGTCGATCTTCAGCCCCCACGGCAGGCTCGTCGGCTTCGCCGAACAGCTCCTGGTTGAAGTAGTTGCCGATGCGTCCGATCGCCTGCGCGACGAGCAGCCCGGGAGCGGCGCAGTCCATGAAGCGGCGAATCTCGGAGCGCGGAAGGCGGCGGTTGAGGATGAACAGGCCGCCGGCCACGCCCGCGAGCGATTCCGCCCCAGATGCCGAGGCCCCCCTTCCAGATGGCGAACGGCCCCCACCAGTGCGGCGGGATCTGACTCGGGGTCGTGATGAGGAAGTAGATGCGCCCGCCGACCAGCCCGGCCGGGAACCCCCACATGGCGACCTCGTAGCAGAGGTCGGGATCGCCGCCGAGCTTGGCCCAGCGTCGGCGCGTGATGAAGATGGCCGCGGCCACGGCGAAGACGTAGGCCAGGCCGTAGGCGTGGATGAACAGGGGACCGAGGTAGAAGCCGTTGTGCGACGGGCTCGGAATCGACGCCAGGCCGGGCAGGGCAAACCCGGTGAGTCCGTGCGAGAGAGCCGACACCGTGTTCATCGCTTCCGCCATGCTGGCAACAATCGCGGCAAGACGTCCTCTGCCAGGGTCCGGTCGACCGCCGCGGGCGAAAACGGCTCGACAAGCCGGGCCGCGCGCTCGGCGTATCCGGGGCGAGGGTCGTCGAGCGCGAGCCGGACCGCCGAGGCCAGGTCGTCGCCGACCAGGCGCGAGTCGAGCCTACGCGCGAGGTCGAGCGCGGGGTAGCCGCCCGGAGCGGGCGTGCTCACGAGCATGCACCCGTCGGCCAGCGCTTCCAGCGGGAGCGATCCCGTAGTCCTCGCGCGTCGGCGCGGCGAGAAAGACGCGTGCGCGCCGGAGCAGCGCGCGGTACTCGGCCGCGGGCAGGCGCCCGGCGACCGTCACGCCGGGCCGCGGGGCCACGCCGTCGATGCCCGCCACCACGAGCTCCTCGTCGCCCCGGCGCGCCCGTTCCCATGCCTCCAGCACGAAGTCGAGCCGTTTCTTCTCTGGGTTGGCGCCGTAGGTGACGGCGGCGATGTCGCGCGGTCGCGGCGGGCCCGAGCTCGCGACCGGCGTGGGGACGACCGCGACCGCGCCGGCGTATTCGGCCGCTCCCTCGAGGGCCCGCGAGCTCATGGTCATCACGACGGGCGCCTCGGCCAGCCGGCGCCGCTCGACCTGCCGCTGCCAGATCCCGTGCCGGCCGGGACGGTTCTCCGCCGCGATGGCGTCGAGCCAGATCGCGCCCGGTCGCGGCCACAGGAGAGCCGCCGTCATCGAGCAGTAGACGATCGCGGCCGGATCATCGACGGCGAGCGCGTGTGCGCAGGCCCGGCGCGCCGCGCGGGCCTGCACGTAGTCGGTGAGCGCGAAGGTCCGCACCTCCGGGACGGAGGCCACCGCGACCGTGGCCACCCGGGCACCGACGCGCTCGAGCGCGGCCACGAGCTCGCCCACCGCCACCGTCCACCCTCCCGTGCTCGGCACGGAGACGACGAGGACGTCCGTCGTGCCCACGCCGGCTCAGACCCGCGGGCTGACGCCGCGGCGGCCCGAGGCGCCGTTGAGCTCGAACAGGTTCGAGCGGAAGCCCGGGGTGCGCACGAGCCGGATCGGCTTCAGCGGGGAGGTGCGCTCGATGTAGAACCGGGCACCGTCGCGTTCCTCGATCGCCGTTACGGCGCTCGACTGCCTTCGCCACGCCAGTGCCCAGATGATCGCGAAGCCCGCCGCCACCGCGGGCACCTGCGGCAGGGCGAAAGCCACTGCCCCTGCCCCGATCGTGCAGAAGAGCAGGGGCCAGAGCCGATTGAGCAATGTGCGCGCGGGGGTCACCTCGGGGAGCGAGGGCTGGGTACGCGCTCCTGCGAGGAGCGACGCGATCGGGCCCGACGCGCCGGCGCGGCGCCCCGACCACACGCCAAGTCCGGCTGCGACCACCCACCACGCCGCCGCGAACCCGAATACCAGGCCCTGGCCCCGATTGGCCGCAGCCGCCACCGTGACCGTGGCCAGGACGGTGGCCGAGGCCGCGGTCAGCAGGACAGTCGTGCGCAGGAAGTCGGTGAAGCGCATGCTCGCCCCGTCAATCCGCGAGCAGCGCGGTCAGCAGCTCCTTGACGCCGTCGGTGCCATCCACGACGACGTCGGCCCCGGCGACGACCTCCTCGGGGCCCTCCTCGGAGCTCACGCCGATCCGGATGGCGTGCGAGAGACGTCCGGCGCTCACGAGCTCCTCGAGCGTCTGGAAGGCGTCGAGATCCGTGGCGTCATCGCCCGCATAGAGGGCGACGTCGATCTCGGTGCCCTCGAGGAAGAGGCGGATGCCCGCGCCCTTGTCGATCGTCACCGGGGGACGAACCTCCAGGACCTTGCGACCCCAGTGCGTATGCAGGCCGGCCGCCTGGGCGCGGGCGGCCAGGGCGTCGACGGCGGCGCGGGCCTCGTCCTCGTCGGGTGCGCCGCGCCAGTGGAAGGCGACGATCGGCCCCTTGTCCTCGATGCGCACACGGCGGCGGCGCAGATCCGCGGTGTTGGCTTCGTCGCCGAACGCGTGGATGCGGCGCACCCAGTCCTCGACCGCGGGATCGAGCTTCGCCTCGGTCCAGCCGGCGCGCAGCAGCTCGGCGCCGTGGGAGCCGAGGTAGGAGATCGAGCCGATCGAGACCATGGCCCGCGCCTGCGAGGCCTGACGGCCGCTGACGCAGGCCACGACGCCGTAGCGGCGCGCGACCTCGATGAGCAGCTGGCGGGTCCCCTCGGGCACGTGCGCGTCCGCCGCATGCTCCACGATCGGAGCCAGCGTTCCGTCGATGTCGAGCAGGATCGCGGCGCGCTGGGGATCGGCGCGAAGCGGCGCGAGCGCCTCGGAGAAGAGCGCTGACGTCACCTCCCTAGTATGCCCACATGCGCGGCGCGCCGGTATGGCCGTGCCGACCGTGAATACCATCTCCCGCCGATGCCCGAGTCGAGCGCCGAGTTGGTCCTGCTCCTGCACGGCCAGCCGGGCGGCGCCCGCGACTGGGACCGCGTCCGCGCCGCCATGGGCGTACGCGTGCGCTCGCTGGCCATCGATCGCCCCGGGTGGAGCTCGGGCAGCGCACCGGCCGACCTGGCCGGGAACGCCGCGGCCGCGATTCGCGCGCTCGACGCCACGGGCACGAGGAAGGCAACGGTCGTCGGGCACAGCCTCGGTGCCGCTGTCGCGGTGTGGCTGGCCGTCGAGCACCCCGAGCGGGTCGACCGGCTCGTGCTTGCCGCCCCGGCGGCCAACTGCGCCTCGCTCGTCCCCCTCGATCACTGGCTCGCCTGGCCGCTCGCGGGCGAGCTCGTCGGCGCCCCGGCGCTCGCTGGTGTCGGTCTCGTCCTCTTCGCCTCATCGCTGCGGCGACGCGTCGCCGGCTGGCTCTCGCTCGACGAGCGCTATCTCGAGGCCACCGGCCGGGCGCTTCGGACTCCCGGCGCCTGGCGGGCCTTCGCCGCCGACCAGCGCGCGCTCGTGCGCGACCTCCCGTCGCTCGAGCGGCGGCTCGAGTACGTCGACGCCCCGACGACGATCGTGGCCGGCAGCGCCGACCGCATCGTGCCGCTCTCCTCAGCCCGCGCGCTCGCGGACGAGATTCCCGGCGCCGAGCTCGTCGTCCTCCCGGGGGCCGGGCATCTGCTGCTGCACCACCGGGCGCAGCAGCTCGCCGAGATCATCGTCGCGGCGGCGTAGTCAGCCGTTGTCCGGAGATGGCTCGGGGACGACCGGCGTCGCCGGCTCCTCGGGCTCCGGTACTCGGGCCGGCTCCTCCGGGTCGGCGGGCGTGCCCGGGTCCGGCTCGATCGGTGCGATCGGCGCATCGGGCACCGCCGGCGTCACGGGCTCGCTGGGGTTGGGCACCTCGGCGATGACACCGGGACGTGGGCTCAGAGTCGTGGTCATCTTCTGTCCCTACCCGATGTGCGCGAGCGGCAAATCAAGCGCGCCGGTTTCCGGTCCACCGCGTCGGGTAGACCAACCCAGACTGATCGCTCTGGGCACGCCCGTGCGGATAGCGCACACCGGTGCTGCACGTGGCGTGACGGCTGGGGGCTGACTGCGGCGGGGGCGATCACGTCCCCGCCGCTTTCATGTCCGGCTCTACGCGCCGGCCACGGTGGGCGCGGCCGTGGCGGAGATCCTGCGCGCGATCTCCTCCCGCACGACGGGCGCCACCTCGCTGCCGAAGAGCTCGATCGAGCGCATGACGTCGCCGTGGGCGACCGCCCCGACGGCCATCTGGGCGATGTAGCGGTCGTGGCCGAACAGCTCGTGCTCGAAGAGGATCTTCTCCGTCACCTCCTCGGGGTCACCCACGGCGAGGGCGCCGCGGGGCGAGCGCAGCGCGTCGTATTCGGGCCGCCCCGAGGGCGGCCAGCCGCGCTCGCGTCCGATCCGGTTCATCATGGCCAGGTAGGGCGCGGCGAAGGCGCTGTCAGCCGCGGCCGAGCTCTGGCCGACGAAGGCATGGGTGTTGATGGCCACCTGTGCCCGGGCGGCGTCGTGCCCGGATCGGGCCGCGGCGTCGCGGTAGAGATCGACCAGGGGCACGAAGCGCTCGGGCTGGCCGCCGATGATGGCGAGCGTGAGGGGCAGTCCGAGCGCGCCGGCGCGCACGACCGACTGGGGACTTCCGCCCACCGCGACCCAGACTGGAAGGAGATCCTGAACGGGACGCGGCCACACCCCCGCGTGCGCGAGCGGGGCGCGGTGGCGGCCGGACCACGTGACCTCGGTCGAGGCGCGGATGGCCAGCAGTAGGTCGAGCTTCTCGGCGAACAGCTCGTCGTAGTCGTCGAGGTCGTAGCCGAAGAGCGGGAAGGATTCGATGAACGAGCCGCGCCCGGCCATGATCTCGGCGCGGCCGCCGGAGATGAGGTCGAGGTGGGCGAACTGCTGGAAGACGCGCACCGGGTCGTCCGAGCTGAGCACCGTGACCGCACTCGAGAGCCGTATGCGCTCGGTCCGCGCCGCGATCGCCGCCAGCGCGACCGCCGGGGCCGAGACGAGGTAGTCGGGGCGGTGGTGCTCACCGACCGCGAAGACGTCGAGTCCGACCTGATCGGCAAGCTCCGCCTCCTCGAGGAGATCGCGCATACGCTGCTGCGGCGTCACTGCGGAATGCAGGTCGGCGAAGGTGGCGATTCCAAGCTCCATGCCCCAAGCCTAGCAGATAGTTGAATGCACAACTATCTCTCGGCGCGGTCCCGGTCCGGCCAACAAGTACGATCGGCGCATGGAGAGGAATCTGATCGCGCGCCTCGCCGGCGCTGCCACAACCGTCGTCGCCGTCCTGGCCCTGTGTGCCGCCCCCGCGGCGGCCCGCCCCGCGCCCGTCCGCGGACCGGCGCTCGTGCCCGGCACGCGCTATCTCGCGCTCGGCGACTCCGTGACCTTCGGCTACCGCGAGAGCACCGTCGTCCCCACACCGAACTACCACGACCAGGGCAGCTTCCTTGGCTATCCCGAGCACATCGCCGCCGACACCGGGGCGATCGTGACCAACCCCGCCTGCCCGGGTGAGACCTCCGCCAGCCTGATCAACGACAAGGCGCAGAGCAACGGCTGCGAGAACGCGCCCGGGGGCGCCAAGGTGGGCTACCGGACGCTCTATCCCCTGCACGTGAGCTACAAGGGATCGCAGCTCGCCTTCGCCCTGGCCTATCTGCACGAGCACCACGACGTCCGGCTGGTCTCGCTGATGATTGGCGCCAACGATCTCTTCCTGTGCCAGGAGACGACGTCGGACGCCTGCGCGAGCACGTCTGAGCAGACGGCCACGCTGGACAAGATCACCCGGAACGTGCACACGATCGTCGCGGCCATCCGGCACCAGGCTCACTACCGCGGTCAGTTCGTGATCCTCAATTACTACTCGCTCAACTACGCCTCCGTCGCCGGGAGCAGCTTCTCCAAGGAGCTCAATGCCGCTCAGGACGCGGGCGCGGCGCCCTTCCACGTCGAGATCGCCGATGGCTACGGTGAGCTCCGGCAGGCCACGCGCGACTTCGCCGGAGACACCTGCACCGCGGGCCTGCTGACCCAGTGGCTCAAGCCGACCGTGACCTGTGGCGTGCATCCCAGCTTCGCCGGCCAGGCGCTGCTCGCCGAAGCGGTGCTCAGGGCCGTCGTTCTGTAGGTCCGGCGCGACGCGCGGTCAGGTTCCGAGCGTGCTCCGGAGCGCCTGCAGGGCGGTGTACCGCGGTTGCCAACCGAGCTCCTGGCGGGCTTTGGCCGTGTCCATGATGGCCGGGTGGCTCACCGCCTCGACCCATTCCAGTGCGGGTGGCGCGAAGCCGGGCGCGGGGATGCGCGACAGGGCTCGAGCGCCGACCCGCAGCACCCCGCCGGGGACGGGGACGGGCATCAGCCCGAGCTCGCGCGCGACGTCGCGCGGAGTCACGACACCGTCGCCGGCGATGTTGTAGACGCCCGGCGAGCCCGCCGCGACCACGCACTGGCGCAGCGCCTGTCCGACGTCGTCCTCGTGAATGAGCTGCATGGGGTGGTCCGGCGCGGGAACGGGGATGGGCACGGGCAAGCGGCCCAGCAGGCCGCGGGCGAGCCGTCCCGCGTCGGTCACCGCCCCCGGGAGGACGTTCTTCGCCCCCATCGCGTGCGGGCCGAGCACGATCGGCGGCCGGAGCATGTAGAGGGCGAGCTCGGGGCGGCGCGTCGCCTCTTCTTGCAGGAGCTGCTCGAGCTCGGCCTTCTCCTGGGCATAGAACAACCGGCTCGCCGGGCGCGCGGGCCACTCCTCCGTCATCCCCACAGGGTTGTCGCGGTGAAAGCCGTAGGCCGCGACCGAGGAGGCGTAGACGAACCGTCGCGCCCCCGCGTCCGCCGCGGCGGCGAAGGTGTTCAGCGTGCCCTCGACGTTGATCGCCCGAATCGTCTCGCGCGACGCCGTGCCGGTGATCATGAAGGCGAGGTGGACGACGACGTCCACGCCGGCGAAGGCGCCCCGGAGAGCCTCGGGATCGCGGACGTCCCCTTGCTGGTAGTCCATCTTCGTCCAGCCCCGCTCGCTCGGATCGAAGGGGCGCCGGGCGACCCCGACGATGCGCGCGATGCGGGCGTCGTCCTGGAGCAGCGGGACCAGGCCGTGCCCGAAGGTCCCCGTCGGCCCGGTGACCGCGACGACGAGACCGGCCCCGTCTGCTCGGTCGGGATCTCGCATGCCTACATCATGCCCCTATCGGCGGGTCCGTCATCCCGTCCTCGACATAATCGTCGAGCCCGTTCGTCCCTTGGAGGAGATGAGATGACCGCGTCCTGCGCTCGGACCCGGCGTGCCCTGGCTCGCCTGTCGCTGATCCTATGCGTCCTCACGGCCACCGCGCTGGCCGGGGTGGCCGCCGCAGGCGCGAGCACGGGACCGGTGCTGCCGACGCGTGATCCCTTCTACCGCGACGCCCGGCCGCTCGCCCACATCGCTCCCGGAACTGTGCTGCGCACCCGGACGATCGCGCTGGCCGGCACGACCGGCGGCGAGCCGGCCACGGCCACACAGGTGCTCTACCGCACGACGGGCGAGCTCGGCCAGGCGACGGTGACGGTGGCGACGATCATCCGGCCCGTGACCCCGGCTGTCGGGGCGACGAAGCTCGTCTCGCTGCAGACGCCCTACGACGCGCTCGGCGCGCAGTGTGACCCCTCCTACTCGCTCCAGGGCGGGACGGGGGACGCGACCGCCGGCTACGACGAGGCCCAGCTCCAGACGTTCGTAAAGAGCGGGGACACGGTCGTGGTCTCCGACTACGAGGGCGAGGCGCTCGACTGGGAGGCCGGCCAGGAATCGGGCTACGGCACCCTCGATGCGATCCGGGCCGCCGAGCACGCCTTACACCTCCACGCCGCGAGTACGCCGGTGGGCATGATCGGCTACTCGGGCGGATCGATCGCCACCGAGTTTGCCAGCGAGCTCGCCCACGCCTACGCGCCGGATCTCGACATCGTCGGCGCCGCCGCGGGCGGCGTCCCGGTCGACCTCCTCCACAACCTGCGCTACATCAACGGCAGCCCCTCGTGGTCGGGGGTGATTCCGGCGAGCATCGTGGCCATCAGCCGCGCGTTTGACCTCAACCTCGGGCCGGCGCTCTCCGCGTACGGCCGGAGCCTCGCCCACACCGTCGCGCACCAGTGCATCGGCAGCTTCCTCAGCAAGTATCCGGGGCTGACCTACCAGAAGCTGTTCAAGCCCCAGTACAGCGACGTGTTCAAGCTCGCGAGCTTCGTGGCGGTCAGCGACCACATGATCATGGGCCGGTCGGGCACACCGCGCAGCCCGGTGTTCATCGCCGTGGGCAACGCGGACGGGACCGGCGACGGCGTGATGGTCGCTCGAGATGTTCAGGCCCTCGCGTACACCTACTGCAGGCGGGGGGTCTCGGTCGAGTTCCGCGAGTACACCGGCGACAACCACTACACGGCGGCGCTCGCCTTCGATCCGGACGCCACCGCCTTCCTGGAGACGCGTTTGGCTGGTGTGGCCGTGCCCAACGGCTGCGCCTCGATCACTCCGGGCAACTCGCTCGCCCCCGCGCCGGTGACACGGTCGAAGCTGTTGCGCTTCCACTGGCTCGGTGTCCGCACGGACCCGGCCGGCATCGCCGTCCAGCTATGGGCACCCAATGGCGCTCAGCGGAACGTCACCGTGACCGTCGCGCTGCGCGGGCGCGTCGTCGCGCGCGGGCATCTGTCCCGCGTGCGCGTCAACCACCTAACGCTGATCCTGAAGCCGACCGGCGCGCTGAAGGCCGGGCTGTACACGGTGACGGTGTCGGTCCGGGGCGGGTCGCTCATCTGGGAGCAGCACCAGGTTGGCTGAGCCGACCTGCGATCCTCGTCGTATGACCAGCTCCCGAGTCGAGATCCCCACGCCTGACGGCACCGCCGACGCGTATCTCAGCCGCCCCGACGGCGAGGTGCGGCCGCCCGCCGTCCTGTTCCTGTTCGACGCCTTCGGCCTGCGCAAGCAGATCGAGGACATGGCCGACCGCATCGCCGAGCGCGGCTACGTCGTGCTCGCGCCGAACTTGTTCTACCGGGCCGGGCGAGCACCGCAGTTCGAGATGCCCGACCTCAGCGATCCGGACACCCGGGCGTCCTTCTTTGCGCAGGTACGGCCGCTCATGGAGTCGCTGACGCCCGAGCGGCTCGCCGCCGACGGGGAGGCGTACCTCGGCTTCCTCGCCCAGGAGGCGCCCGGACCGGTGGCGCTCACGGGCTATTGCATGGGGGCGCGCGTGGGCTGGCGGATCGCCGCCGCCCATCCCGACCGCGTGGCCGCCCTGGCCGGGTTCCACGCCGGCGGACTCGTCACCGACGCCCCGGACAGCCCGCACCTCTCGGCGTCCGACATCTCGGGCGAGCTCTACTTCGGCTTCGCCGACAACGACCAGAGCATGAACGCGGACATGATCGCCAAGCTCGAGCAGGCGCTCGACGAGGCCGGCGTGCGCTACCGCTCAGAGGTGTACGAGGGCGCCACCCACGGCTACACCATGGCGGACACAGCCGCCTACGACGAGGGCGCGGCCGAGCGTCACTTCACTGAGCTTTTCGCCCTCCTCGAAAAGTCCGCTTGATCCGCTCCCAGAGGACCGAGAAGAACAGGGCGAAGCCGTTGACCGGCTTGGGGGCGGGCGGCCCGGTCGCGGGACGCGCCGCGGGCGTGGCCGTCGGCTCGTTGTAGCCGGGAGGCGGGACGGATCCGGTGCGCGGTTTCGGCGGCTCGGGCGCCGGCGGTGGAGCCGGTGGCTCGGGCATGGGTGCTGGCGCCAGTGGCTCTGGCTCCGCGGCCACCAGCTCCGGGGCGGGCTCCGGCTCTGGCTGCGGCTCTGGCGTGACCATTTCGGGCTCCGGGGCGGGCGGGGCCGGCTCGGGCTCCGGCTTGGTCGGGGTCGCGGCCGGCTCGGGCTCGGCGGCCGCGGGCGCGCCCTCGGGCTCGTCCGGGAGCACGGTCTTCTTGGGCGGATCGAACCACGACACGGCTGGGGCCTCTGGCTCGGCCTCGGCGGCCGGCTCCTCGACCTCGGCGGCCGGCTCCTCGACCTCGGCGGCCGGCTCCTCGACCTCGGCGGCCGGCTCCTCGACCTCGGCGGCCGGCTCCTCGACCTCGGCGACCGGCGCCTCGACCTCGGCGGCCGGCTCCTCAACCTCGGCGGCCGGCTCCTCAACCTCGGCGGCCGGCGGCTCGACCCGCGGGGCCGGCTCCTCGACCTGGGGGGCGACGGGCTCGACCTCCTCAGCCGCGGCCTCGACGGCCGATGCCGGAGCCGCCTCGGGCTCCAGCTCCGCCGCAGCCGCTGGCTCCGCGGCCGGCTCGGGCTGTGTTTCCGCGACGGGCTCGGGCTCGGCCTCAGCGGGCGGCCCTGTCTCCACGACCGGCGCGGCCGCCGCCGCCTCGGGCACCGCGGCCAGCGCCTCGTCGGCCTCCGCCTCCGCGGTCGCGGCCTCGGGCCCCGCCGCCGCTGCCGCCTCCGGCGCGGGCTGCGCCTCCGGCTCCGCCGCGGCCTCCGGCTCGGCCCCGAGCTTCGCCTGCAAGCACTCGGCGAAGTTCTGCAGCAGCCGGTTGGAGATGTCCTCCATCATCCCCCCGCGCCCGAACCGCGCCAGCCGGCCGGTGATCGTGAAGTCGGTCACGGCGTCGACGCGCGTGGATCCGGCCTCGGTCTCCGACACGGTGTTGACGATCGTCGCGTTGGCCGCGCCCTGACCGCGCTTGTCGGTCCCGCGGGCGTGCAGCGTCGCGACGTGGTTGGCCTCGTCGACCTCGCCGATGTTCAGCGTGCCGTTGTAGGCGGCGGTGGTCGGACCGAGCTTGACCTTGAACGTACCCGTGTACGCGCCGTCGTCGTCACGGCCGGTGATCGCCGCCCCCGGCAGGCACGGGGCCACGTACTCGACGTCGATCAACGCCTGCCACACGCGATCCAGCGGCGCGTTGACCTCGAAAGAGTGCTCCAGTTTCACGACCGCACCTCCAGCTGTTCACGGGTGTCGACATCGGTGGGATCACACAGGTGGCCGGCTTCCCACTCACGCAGGCGCACCCCCCTCAGCAGTTCCCGGGCGCCCACGTCGCCGCGCAGCTCGGGCACCTGCTCGAGTACGCGCCGTCCCAGCACCACGGGATGGCCCGGCCGTCCTTCGTAGGTCGTTCGCACCGCGTCGCAGCGCGACGAGAAGTGATCGATCGCACCCGCCACGACCTGCGGGCCGACGAACGGCATGTCGGCGAGGAGCACGACCGCGGCCTCGACATCGCCGACGGCCGCGACACCGGCACGCAGCGATGCCGCCTGGCCCTCGTCCCAATCTGATGCCTCGACCACCGTCACCTCGGAGAGATCCGCCGCCGCACGCACCGCCGCAGCGTACGCGCCGAGGACGACGACAACCGGATCGAGTGCCGGCACTCCGAGCGCGGCGTCGATCACCCAGTCGAGCAGCGGCCGCTCCCGCCACAGCGCCACCTGCTTCGCTCCCCCGAAGCGCCGCCCGGCGCCGGCCGCCAGGATGACGCAGCCGAAGCGCGCCTCACCCAACCTCGTGGATCCTTCCCTCGGCGTGCTTCAGCCGCCCGCCGCCCCGCCCGTGACGCACGGCCACGATCTCGGACATGATCGAGAGCGCCGTCTCCTCGGCCGTCAGAGCGCCGAGATCGAGCCCGATCGGCGCGGAGATGCGCGCCATCGCCTCCTCGCTCACGCCGTGCTCGACCAGCCGCTCGCGGCGCCGGGCCTGGGCCCGCCGCGAGCCCATCGCCCCGATGTAGCTGGCCTCGGATTCGAGCGCTGCCATGAGTGCGGCATCGTCCAGCTTGGGATCGTGCGTGAGGATCGCAATCGCGGTTGCCCGATCGATGCCCAGGCGCGCGAAGCCCTCCTGCGGCCACGCCGCGACGACCTCCTCGGCGTCCGGGAAACGGGTCGCCGTGGCGAAGAAGCCCCGCGGATCGATCACGTACGGTCGCCAGCCGGTCGCCCGGGCCACTCGGCAGAGCTGGCGTGCGAAATCCACCGCCCCGACGGCGAGTAGCCGGGGCGCGGGATGCGTCACGTCGATGAAGAGCTCGCGGTCGCCCAGCGTGGTCAGCTCCGAGCGCTCCCGCCACATGAGATCCTCGGCCCCCTCGAGCGCCTCGGGATCGAGGCCGCTGGGGGCAGGCCCGTCGGCCGTGACGAGCCAGCGCTCCCCGCTGCCCAGATCGGTCACGAGGGCGCCGCGCCGGTCCTCCCGCGCCAGCCGGGCGAACCCGGGGTGCGGGTCGGCCTGGATCCACACGGCGATCTCCCCGCCGCACGGGAGCCCGACGTCCCACGCCTGTTCGTCCTCGATTCCGTAGCGCACGACGCGGGGCTGCGCTCCGGCCAGCACCTCCTGCGCAGCCTCGACGACCGATCCCTCGACGCAGCCGCCCGACACCGCCCCGCTCACCTCACCGCGATCGTTGATCGCCATCTTGGCTCCCGGCGGGCGCGGTGCCGACCGCTTGACGTCGATCACCGTGGCCAGGGCCACGCGCACGTCGCCCCACGCATCGAGGTCGGCAATCACATCTTTCATTCGAGTCCCTCCATCAGCTCGGCCAGCGCCTGTAACGACGCGATCGAGTTACCTGGTAGCAGATGATCGGTGTGGGGCAAGGCGGCCTGCATCCCCCGGGTCAGCGGTTCGTACGCCGAATCCGCGGCCAGCGGATTGAGCCAGACCAGCCGGTGCGCAGTGCGCCGCAGGCGGGCCATCTCCGCGGCGAGATGCTCGGGCTCCCCCCGATCCCACCCGTCCGACAGAAGCACGACGACGGCGCCCCGCCCCACGCGCCGGCCGTACTCGCGATTGAGCTCGGCCAGCGCGTCGCCCATGCGCGTCCCGCCCCCCATGTCGACGACGGCGGCGGTCGCGCGCGCCAACGCCCGGTCGGGGTCGCGTCCCTTGAGCTCCTGGGTGATCCGAGTCA
This sequence comes from uncultured Solirubrobacterales bacterium, assembly GCA_963795525.1. Taxonomy (GTDB): domain Bacteria; phylum Actinomycetota; class Thermoleophilia; order Solirubrobacterales; family Solirubrobacteraceae; genus Palsa-465. The sequence continues at coordinate 999,897 of CAWCIA010000001.1, read as the reverse complement.
GCCGCGTCCCGAAGGCGAAGGCCTCGACGCGCCGGCGCGCGGCGACCGCTGCCTGGACGTACTGAAGGAGCATGCGCGCGTACGGGGTCATCGATCCCGAGACGTCGACGGCCAGGACCATCGGGCGCTGGCGCTTCACCGGGGCTCGCCAGCGGCGGTCGATCGGATCGCCGCCGTGGCGCAGCGAGGCGCGCATCGTTCCGCGCATATCGTGCACCGGCCCGCGGCGCGCCGCCCGCGTGCGCCGAGATCGCCGACGGGGGCCGCGAAGCGCCAGTCGGGCGAGCAGGATGCGCGCCGCCGCCCGCTCGGCGTCGGAGTAGGCGGCGAAGTCCTTGTGCAGGAGGAGCTCCTCCTGGCTCCACGCCGCCGGCAGCTCTTCGAGACCGAGCTCAGCGAGCGCGGGTTGCGGAACCTCGGCCTGCGGGACCGCCGCGCGGGGCAGCGCGGCGCGAGCCGCGTCGAGCAGATCGACGAGCGTGTCCTCGCCCTCCGGTGGCGCGGCCAGCTCGGCCCAGGCACCGTCGAAGGCGAAGAGGTCGCGCCGCGAGGCGCACAGGGCAATCCGCAGGGCATCGCGGGCGGCGGGCGGGGGCACGGCGGCCAGCGCGCGATGCGCGCCGAGGACCTCGCCCACGCCCACGGTGGCGCCGCGGGCTCGCATCCGCGCCGCCAGCAGCGACACCAGCCGTTCAGGCACCGCTGAGAACCCCCGTCGCGCGCACCCGCTCCACGTCCTCCTTTACCTTGAGAGCCGCGCCGAGCGACGCATCGAGGTCGCCGACCGCGGCCAGCGCCCGCGCCCAGGTGATCGTCTCGCCGACCCCGGGGAGCTTGTACAGGTCGGCGCCACGCAGGCGGGCGACCGCCTCGCACACGCGGCGCGCCGTCGCGGCGGGCAGGCCGGGCAGTCGGGCACGGACGATCTCGATCTCGCGCTCGAGCGAGGGGTAGTCGATCCAGTGGTACAGACAGCGACGCTTGAGCGCGTCGTGGAGTTCGCGCGTGCGGTTGGAAGTGAGCACCACAAGCGGGCGCCGCGTCGCCACCACGGTGCCGAGCTCCGGGATCGAGACCTGGAAGTCCGAGAGGAGCTCGAGCAGGAAGGCCTCGAACTCGTCGTCGGCGCGGTCGACCTCGTCGATGAGGAGCACGACTGGCTCCTCGGCCTCGAGCGCCTGCAGGAGCGGGCGCCGGAGCAGGAAGCGTTCCGAATACAGATCGACCGGCGTGCCGTGCTCGGCGGCCCGGATGGCCAGGAGCTGTCGCTGGTAGTCCCACTCGTAGAGGGCGTGGTGGACGTCGATGCCCTCGTGGCATTGCAGGCGGATGAGGCGCGCGTCGGTGGACTGGGCAAAGGCGCGGGCCACCTCTGTCTTGCCCACGCCGGCCTCGCCCTCGAGCAGAAGAGGCTGCTCGAGCGTGGCGGCGAGGAAGACCGCCGTGGCAAGCGCCCGATTGGCCAGGTATGCCTGGCTACCGAGCGCCTCCTGAACTTCTTCGATCGAATTGGTGTGTGGCATCAGTACGCGCGTTTGCCGCTGGCAAACTCGCTAAAGGGATTCGCACAGCAAATCGCCCATTTGCGCAGCGAATCCCCCATCGCCCAGCTAATCCCCCGATTTGCGGAGCAAATCCCCCGCCTGCTCGAGCGCCCGGCGGCAGAGCACGCGTGCCAGGTGACGCTTGTACTCAGCCGTCGCGTTGAGGTCGGCCGGTGGCGAGGTTCCTTCGGACGCCTGCTCGGCCGCGCTCGCGATCGCCTCCTTGGACAGCGGCTGACCGCGCAGCGCCTCCTCGACGCCCATCGCGCGCAGCGGCGTGGAGCCCATGTGGGTCAGGCCGACGCGGACGTCCGTGCAGGTCCCGCCCTCCTGCTTGACCATCGCGCACACGGCCACCATCGCCCAGTCCTCCTGGCGGCGGTTGAACTTCTCATACCCGAACGACCATCCCTCGAGGCCATCGGGGAAGCGGATCTCGGTGATCACCTCGTCGGGCGACAGCGCCGTCTCGAGGTAATCGTGGAAGAACTCCGAGGCCGCGATCTCGCGCTCGCCCGAGGATCCGCGCGCCACGATCTTCGCCTCGGCCGCGAGCACCACCGCCGGCAGGTCGGACGCGGGATCGCCGTGAGCGAGTGAGCCGCCGATCGTGCCGCGATGGCGGACCTGCGGATCGGCGATCGTCGCCGCCGCCGCCGACAGCAGGCCCACGCCCTCGCGCGCCACCGCCGCATGCGTGGTCATCGCGCCCACCGTGAGGCCGCCGTTGCGACGGACGCCGGTCAGGCCGTCCACGCGCCTCAGGTCGACGAGCAGCGACGGCGTCGCCAGGCGCAGCTTCATGAGCGGCAGCAGCGAATGGCCGCCCGCGAGCAACTTGGCGTCCTCGCCTCCGTCGGCCAGTGCCTTGATGACTCCGTCGAGGCTGTCCGGCGCGGTGTAGTCAAATTCCGCCGCGATCATGCTGACTGTCCTCCTTGGCTGCCTTGGGCCTGCTGGATGGTCTTCCACACATGCATGGATCCGAGCGGCATGTTGATGAAGTCGACACCGAGCGGACGCAGGGCGTCGATCACGGCGTTCAGCACCGCGGGCGAGCCGGCGATCGTGCCCGCCTCGCCCACACCCTTGACCCCGAGTGTGTTCGTCGGGGAGGGAGTCTCGGTGCGATCGGTCTCGTAGCTCGGCAGGTCCGCCGCGCTCGGCAGGCAGTAGTCGACGAACGTGCCGGTCACGAGCTGGCCGGCTTCGTCGTAGTGGATGCGCTCGTAGAGCGCCTGCCCGATGGCGTGGGTGATCCCGCCGTGGACCTGGCCCTCGATGAGGAGCGGGTTGATGGCCGGGCCGCAGTCGTCGACCGCGATGTAGCGGACGATGTCGACCTTGCCCGTGTCGGCATCGATGTCGACCACGCATGCGTGGGCGCCGAAGGGATAGACGAAATTCTCGGGGTCGTAGAACGTCGTCTCCTCGAGCCCTGGCTCCATCCCCTCGGGGAGATTCTCCGGGATGTAGGCGGCCCCTGAGATCTCGGCCAGCGCCATGCCCTTGTCGGGCGAGCCGCGAACGGCGAAGCGCTCGCCGCTCACCTCGATGTCCTCGGGTGCGGCCTCGAGCAGGTGCGCCACGATCCGCTTGGCCTTGTCCTGGACCTTCTGAGCCGCTCGGGCGACCGCCTCACCACCTACGGACAGTGACCGCGAGCCGTAGGTGCCCATCCCGTAGGGGCCGGTGTTCGTGTCGCCGTGGATGACCTCGATGACCTCGGGTGAAGTGCCGAGTCGGTCGGCGGCGATCTGGGCCATGCTCGTGTCGAGTCCCTGCCCGTGGGGCGAGGTGCCGGTGAACACGGTCACCGAGCCGGACGGGTGGACGCGCACGACGGCAGATTCCCAGAAGCCCGCCTGGATACCCACCCCGCCGGGGCCGACGACCCGCGAGGGGGCCAGCCCGCAGATTTCCATGTAGGTGGAGTAGCCGATGCCGCGGTAGATCCCGCGCTCGCGCAACTCGGCCCGCTCGCGCTCGAACGCGTCGAAATCGATCTTCGTGAGCAGCTTGTCCAGCGTGCCGTGGTAGTCGCCCGAGTCGTAGACGACACCCACCGCGACTTCGGCGGGGAAGTCCTCCTTGGGGATGAAGTTCTTCCGGCGGATGTCGATGGGCGACACCCCGATCTCGTGGGCAGCCTGCTCGATCATGGTCTCGAGCACGTGGGTGGCCTCCGGCCGCCCGGCGCCGCGAGTGGCGTCGGTGGGGAACTTGTTCGTGAACACCCCGGTGATGTCGGTCCGGACGCGGGGGATCTTGTAACAGCCTCCGGCCACGAACGCCGTGAACGAGGGGATGAACGGGGTGAGGAGCAGGAAGTAGGCGCCGAGGTCGGCAATCACGTTGATGTGGATCCCGGTGATCGTCCCGTCGCGCTTGACGCCCATCTTCACGTAGTCGATCTGGTCACGTCCGTGGATCGTCGTGGCCATGTGCTCGGAGCGAGTCTCGGTCCACTTGATCGGACGGCCCAGCCGGCGCGAAGCGGCGCAGGCGATGGCCTCCTCGGGATAGTGGTTGAGCTTGACCCCGAAGCCGCCGCCGACATCCGGCGCCACGACCCGGATGCGGTCCTCGCTCATGCCCATCGAGCCGGCGAGGAAGGAGCGGACGAGGTGCGGGATCTGCGTGGTCGTCCAGAGGGTCAGATAGCCAGCCCGGTATTCGGCGATGCACGAACGCGGCTCGATCGGAGCACCGTGCACGCGGTGGTTGACGATCCGCCGCTCGAGCACGACGTCCGCCTCCTCCCAGGCGACGTCCATGTCCTCCGAGCCGAGGCCCCACTGGTGCGTCTGGTTGGTGCCGAAGTCCTCGTGGACGAGGGGGGAGCCGGGCTTGAGCGCCGCCTCCGGATCGACCACGACCGGCAGCGGCTCGTACTCGACCACGATGTCCTCGAGGGCATCGACGACGGCGTACTTGTCTTCGCCGAACACGGCGGCGACGGCCTGTCCCACGTGCTTGACCTCATCACGCGCCAGGGGCCAGTGCTCGGGCGTCTTGATCTCGACTCCCGGCGGCACCCAGGCCATCGGCAGGCCGGCCGCAAGGCCGAGGTCGTCGGCCGTGAGGACGGCATGGATGCCCGGACGCGCTAGCGCGGCGCTCGTGTCGATCGAGGTGATGCGGGCGTGCGCCTCGGGGGAGCGAACGAGCGCGGCATAGAGCATGCCCGGCACGACCATGTCGTCGGTGTAGATGCCCTTGCCGGTGATGAGTGGCGGATCCTCCTTGCGGCGCATCCGCTGCCCGATGTAACCGTTGGCGGGACGCTCCACGGTCGCGCTCATGCTCCGACTCCCGTGACGGGCACGGACGGGTCGCCCGGCGACGCTGGCGGGGCGGCATCGCCGGGGTGCGGCGCCTTCGCTGCCGCCAGTACGGCCTTGACGATGTTGTGGTAGCCGGTACACCGGCACAGGTTGCCGGCCAGCGCCTCGCGTACCTCGGCCTCGGTCGGGTCGGAGTTGCGCTGGAGCAGGTCGGACGCGGCCATGATCATCCCCGGCGTGCAGTAACCGCACTGGAGGCCGTGGTGCTCCCAGAACGCCTCCTGCACGGGATGCAGCTCGTCCTCGGAGCCGAGGCCCTCGATCGTCGTCACGCTGGAGCCGTCGGCCTGGACGGCCAAGACGGTGCAGGACTTCACGGCCTCGCCGTTCAGATGCACCGTGCACGCGCCGCAGTTCGACGTGTCGCAGCCGACGTGGGTGCCGGTCAGCCCAAGGTGATCGCGTAGGAAATGCACCAACAGAAGTCGCGGCTCCACGTCCCGGTCGTACCGGGTGCCGTTGACCTCGACCGACACGCTCACGCGCGGCATGGACTCTCTCCTCCTTGTCGTGGGTCGACAGGGCGGACATTACTCCTAGCCTTGTGCGCGCTTCGAGATCCGGTCGCGGCTACGACACCCGGTGCACGGATTCACAAGATGATGTGCTCGATCACCTCAAATGACCCGTCGAGGAGGACCTCCGCGACGCGTTCGGCCACGCGCTCGACCTGAGTGTGCCGATCACGGCCTACGCCTCGTCCCAGACCTGGATCACGGTCTGGTGCGCGATCGCTCCGGACGCGAGCTCGATGACCGTCCCGCACAGGACGTTCGTCCCGTCGGGATAGCGGCAGGCCTGCGTGTAGGCAGCCCCGGACCCGTCGCTGACCGTGTGCCGCACCGCATGGGTCATGTCGCGCCCGTACATGTCCTCGAGCCAGCCCTGGATTTCCTCGCGCCCATCGAGCCGGCGCGGTGCGCGCGGCTGGCTCAGCTTGTCGACGATCGTGACCGTCGCGCCGGGCCCGTACATCGACAGCTGTGTCGAGGCGTCCCGCTCCTCCGCGGCGCGCGTGAAGCGATCGAGGTCGAACGAAGCGGTGTGAATGGTTGTGCTCATCTGGTCCCTCCTGTGGGAGCCGTGGTTGGTGTTGACAAGACCCTGCCGCCCGGCCGTCTCGAAAACGTCAAACGAGCGTCAAAGCAGGCGTAGGCTTCGCCCACCGTGCTTCGTGTGCGCCTACTTGGAGCCCTCGAGGTCGAGCGTGAAGGGGCGATCGTCGATTCACCGGGTTCGCAACGCCCGTGGGCGATGCTTGGCTTCATTGCGCTCTCCGGCCGGGCGGTCACCCGCGCAGAGCTGGCGGGCCGCTTCTGGCCAGACGTCCTCGATCAGAGCGCGCGGGCCAGCGTGCGCAGCGCCCTGTGGACCCTCCGGCGCTCGCTGGGCGACGCGCTTGTCGTCGACGGCGATCGGATCGCCCTCGGACCCGAGGGGTCGGTGTGGGTCGACGTGCACGAGTTCGAGCGCCTGGCCGGCAGGGACCCCGAGCAAGCGCTCGCGCTCTGCCGTGGCGAGCTTCTCGAGGGCGTCGAGCTCGAATGGGCGATCCTCGCCCGCCAGCGCCACCGCGAGCGGGTCGTCGAGCTGCTCGAGCGGCTTGCCTCCGCAGCCCAGGCGGCCGACCAGCTCGATGCCGCCATCGCCTTCACCCGTCGCCAGGTCGATCTCGACCCCCTCGACGAGCCCGCGCATCGCCGGCTCATGGCGCGCCTGGCCGCGGGCGGCGACCCCGCGGCCGCGCTGCGGACGTATCGCGCGCTGAGTGACCGGTTGCGCCGCGAGCTCGCCGTCGCGCCCTCGCCGGTCACGCGCGAGCTGGCCACCCGCCTTCAGGCTCCCGCCATCGCGGCTCCACCGCCCCTGCCCCGTTCCGTCGCGGCCGGGACGTTGCCGCTGATCGGCCGCGCCGCCGAGCTTGCCGAGCTCGAGCACGCCTGGGCCGCGGTGACCGCGCATCGACGCGGTGCGGTCGCGGTGCTCCGCGGTGAGGCCGGGATCGGGAAGACCCGGCTCACGGCCGAGCTCCAGCGTCTCGCGGCGGGCGCCGGCGGGCGCGTCGCCTCCGGTGCGGGGCTCGATCTCGGCGGCCTGGCGCCGTTCAGCCTGTGGGCCGAGGTCGTCCGGGAGCTCGTGCGCACGCTGCCTGCCCCGCTCGAGCCGCCGTCCTGGGCCGCGGATGTCGCAGTGCTGGCCGGCGGACTGCCCGAGCCGTTCCGGGTCACCGAGCCACCCGCCGCGAGGATCGCCCCGGATCTTCTCCGCGTCCGGCTGTTCGAGGCGGTCGTGGGGTTGATCGGATGGGCCGCGGACCTGGCGCCGGTGCTGATTGCGCTCGAGGACGTGCACGGCGCCGACTCGGCCAGCCTCGAGCTCGCCGGCTACGTGGCCCGCCGCCTGCCCTCGCTCCCGGTGATGCTGGTCCTGACCCGGCGTGAGCTCCCGCACAACGCCGATGTCGATCGGCTCGAGCACGCCCTGCGTGCGCGCGGACTGCTCGCCTGCGAGATCGAGCTCGGCCCGCTGCCGGCCCGGGAGCTCGCCGAGCTGACCCGCCGCGCGGCGGCTCTCGGGACAGCCGACGTCGAGCGCGTCGTGTCCCTGGCCGACGGCAACCCGCTGCTCGCGCTCGAGAGCGCGCGGGCGCTCGCCCGGGGCGGCGCCGGGATCACCCCCACGGTCCGTGGCGCCACGCGCGCCGCCCTGGCCACGGTCTCCGCGCGGGCGCGGGAGCTCGTCGAGGTGCTTGCCGTGGCGGCGCGACCGGTCGAGCCGCGTGAACTGCGGGCGCTCGTGCGGCCCGGCGAGGACGATCCGGCCGGCGAGGCGCTCGAGACGGGGCTGCTCCTGGCCGGCGATGTCCGCGTCGGGTTCCGCCATGCCTTGCTGCGCGATGCCGTGTACGAGGAGATCGCCGTCCCCCGGCGTGCCGCGCTGCACCACCGGTGGGCGCAGGCCCTGCAGGCGACCAGCGGGGGCGAGGTGGCAGCGGACCCGGCGGAGGTGGCGCGCCATCTCCGCCTCGCGCATGCCGACGCCGAGGCGGTCCCCCTGCTCGTGCGGGCCGCCGGCGCGGCCCGGACCTTCGGCGCGCTGGCCGAGGCGGTGGCCTACCTCGAGGAGGCGCTAGGCATCGCGCCCGAGCGCAGCCACATGTGGCTCGAGCTTGGCGAGCTCGAAGCCTGGCGGGTACGGCGCCCCGAGGCGGAGAGAGCCTTCGACCGAGGGCTCGCGCTCCTCGAGGACGCGCCAGCCATCGATCGGGCCCGCGCCTGGCTGCGCCGCGCCCGGGCCTACCACGGGCCGATCTGCATGCCCCGTGCGGTGCGGGAGAGTGCCCAGGCGGCGGTCGCCCTCCTCGAAGAACTGGATCCGCCGCCCGCGGTCGAGCTGAGCGAGGCTCTCGCGGCGGCGGCCTGGGCCGAGGCAGTGGCGGGCAGCGTCGAGCGCGCGGACGAGCTCCTGACCGAGGTGTCCGCGCTCGGGGAGGCCCGCGGCGACCTCGGTATCTACGACGCCGGCCACGCCCGCGCGCTCGCGCTCATGCGGCGCGGCCGCTTCGGCGACTCCTACGGACCGTCGATCGCGGCCGGCGAGGCGATCGCCCGGGCCGCCCGACCCGATCTCGCCTACGGCTGCTGGGCCAACGTCGCCAGCGCCGCCAACGCCGCCGGCGAGCCCGAGCGCGCCCTCGAGTTCCTCGATCGGGGAATGGCCGCCCTGGCCGGTCGCGGGCTCCAGGGTCTCGAGGTGCATCTGCTCGCCGCCCGGTCGTTCGTCCTGCGCGGCACCGGCCGCCTGGCCGAGGCGCGGGCGGCCGCTCAGGCGGAGCACCGGCTCGCCGAGCAGCTGGGACAGCCCGAGCTCGAGGCCATGAGCCTGCACGACCTGGGAGAGGTGGCCCTCGCCAACGGGGAGTACACCGAGGCGGCCGAGCTCCTGGCCGGATCGCTCGTCGAGGGCGCGCCGATCAGCCGGCCGCACACCCGCCTCGCCCTGGCCGAGGCGCTGACCCGCGCGGGCGAGCTCGAACGAGCGACCGACGAGCTCCGAGCCACGGTCCTCGAGCCCGTCGGGCCGGGGGACTTCCCGGCCGCGCTCGTCCCGGCCCTGACCCGTGTCCAGGCGCTCGTCGCGCAGGCGCGCGGGGACGCCGACGAGGCGCGGCGTCGGTTTCAGGAGGCGATCGCGGGGTGGGAGCGCCTCCTGCCCTCGGCCATCCGGGCCGAAAGCATGACCTCGGTCCTCGCCGACCTCGGCCGCCCGGTCGTCGGACTCGTCGAACCCGAGCGCGAGCTGGCGCGCGTGCGCGCGGAGCTCGCTTCGCTCACACCACGAGAAGGGAGCACCATCGATGCCGTCGTTCCATGACACCGCGACCTCGCCGGCCGCGCCCGAGGAGGTCTGGAAGCTCCTCTACGACCCGTCGCGCTTCCCCGACTGGTGGACGGGGATCGAAACCGTGGAGGTGCAGGACGAGGGCTCTTACACGATGTATCCCGACGGCTACCCGGACTTCCCCATGGCCCAGATCCTCGACACCCGCCGCGACGAGGGTCGGGTGACGGTGTCCTGCCTCGTCTCCGACCTCCGCTTCGAGTGGCGCCTCGAGCCTTCGGGAGAGGGAACCGTCATCGCCGTCGCGGTCGACATTCCCGACGCCGAGGCCCACCGGCTGGACGGGCAGCAGGAGGTGATCAGCTCGTCGCTGCGGCGCCTTGCCGAGCTGGCCGCTATAGACTCGCACGCCGGTGGCGTGTCGTAGTCGCTCAGGGGGCGAGTCGCGGATGCTGGGATGGCGTGTGGCTGTCGTGGTGGCGCTCGCGTGCCTGGGCGCTCCCGCTTCAGCAGCCGCGCAGGTAACCCCTGCCGTCGCGCTCGCTGTTCCCGCCAGCGCGCAGGTGGGCCAGACGGTTACCTACCAAGCGTCCGTAGCCGGGGACGCGGGGATGGCGCCGACTGGCAGCGTCGTCTTCAAAGACAACGGCGTCCCGATCACCTGCGATCCCGACAGTCAATCGCTCACGCCGGAAGGAGGGACGTCGACCACCACCTCGCTCGCCACATGCACGGTGACCATCACGGCGGCCGGCCAGCATCCGATCGCTGCCACGTACTCCGGGGACGTGAACTACGACCCAGCAACCACATCGTCCGAGACCTTCACCGCCGATCCGACCAGCTCGACCACCACGCTGAGCTTCGCCCCGAGCAACCCGGTGACCAACCAGCCCGTCACCCTCACGGCCAGCGTGGCCGTCGGGGCGGGCTCGCCGACGGGGAGGGTGGCGTTCTCGCTCGACGGCAGCCCGATTGTGGGCTGCCAGGACGCTCCCCTGACGTCGGGCACAGCGACGTGTCCGACCGTATTCGACGCCACCGAGTCACCCGCCACGGTCACCGCGACCTATAAGCCGGACAGTGCCGCCGAGGCGACCGGCTCGACCAGCCTCCCGGCCACGATCGACGTCACCCCCGCGCCCACTTCCACGACGGTCCGGAGCTCCGTCTCCATCCTTGCCGTCGGCCAGACGGCGACCTACACGGCGACCGTCACGCCCGGCAGGGCCGGGCCGGTGTCTCCAACCGGGACGGTCGGCTTTGCCGACGGAGGTAACCCGATCGCCGGCTGTATGAGCCAGCCGCTGAGCGCCGGCGGGACCGCCACGTGCTCGGTCCGCTACACCACCGCCCACGCTCACGCGATCACCGCCACATACGGCGGCGACGGCAACTTCAGCGCCTCGCCCTCCTATCCCCCGGCCCCGGTCACCGTCGCGTCCAAGCCGCCGCCGTCGGTCTCGGCCACAACCCACCACGCCAGTCACCTCTCGACGACGGCCGCAACCCTGAACGGCACCCTGGTGACAGGCGGCCAGTCGGTCGAGTGGCAGTTCCAGTACGGCACCTCGGAGCCCTTCACCCATGCCACCCCGCTGGCCAGCGTCACCCCAGGCCATGGGACAGTCTCCGTGTCGCGCCGCATCGCGGGGCTGCGGCCGGGAACCGCGTACCGCTACGAGCTCATCGTCATCATCCCGGCGGCCGGCGCGCCCGGCTTCGGCCAGGCCCTGTCGTTCATCACCAAACCCGTGGGCAAGCTCAGGCTGCCCTTCACCACGCTCACCGTGACGGGCAAGACCGCGGCGGCCTCCATCCGCTGTCAGAGCAAGTCGGCGTGCCAGGGCCGCTTCGCCATCGCCACCAGGCCGATAGACACGAAGGCCAAGACTCTCTCCTGCGGCAGCGCGTCCTACCGCATCGCCGCCAACCAGCAGGGCACGGTCACGATAAAGCTCACCCACGCCTGTCTCGCGCAGCTGACCCCGTCGCACAAGAAGCTTGCCGTCACCGTGACCGCGACTCCGAGCACCGGCCAGCTCCCCATCCGCCGCGCGACCAAGCTCGTGCTCGGCTGACCACTCTGACTCACTCGCGCAGACGGTGGACCGCGGCCAGGAGCCCGGCGTAGGAGCGGACGAGCGCCGCCCGCTCGAGGCCCACGCGGCGGGGGTCGAACGCCCGGTGCGGGGAGATGGCCGCCCCCGATGGCGCGCGCGCGAAGGCGTGAGCGGCCAGAACCTCGTGCCCATGAGCGCCGAACCTATCCGAGGGGGCGCCGGGGGTGGCAACCAGCTCGCCCCGGGGCTGTGGGGTGCGGGCGGGAGTCGCGGTACCCGAGTGTGCTCGCGAGCCCAAAGCTCACGGCCCGCCCGTCGAACGGGTTCGCGAGCACCGTATATGTGCTCGAGACCCCAAACCGCGAGCAGCGCGCGAGCTTTGGGCTCCCGAGCACACGCTCGAAGCGGGTCAGCGTGGGCGACTTCCCAAACCGCTCGTCGCCCGCGAGATTTGGGTTCGCGACCGCTATGTCAGGGTCAAGGCCCCACGACTCCCGCCGCGCGGGCGATTTGGGCTCCAGACCAGGGGCCTCGCCGCGCGCCCGCGGGGGGCCCGCACCCGCGACCGCCCCCCGCACGCGACCGCCCCGCACCCCACAGCCGCCCCACACCCGTGACCGCCCCGCACCCGCGACCTACACCGCCTTGCACCTCCAGCCCCAAGCCCAGGACCACCGAAGCGCGATCGCCCGCTGCCCGCGACGGCCTCGATAGGTGCAAGATGCCCAAAGTGACGACCTGGTCTGAGGACATCGAGCTGCGCGGCGGCGGCGGCGAGCCGGTCGACTTCGCGCGCACGGTCCTCTCCCACGGGGTGGCGGACCTGCTGCCGAACGTCGTGGCCGAGGACGGGTCGCGGCTCAGGACCGTGATGCGCACCGACACGCGCGCCCACGCCGTCGAGCTCGTCCAGACCGGCCCGGACCGGGCCGAGATCCGCAGCGTCGCCGGCAACAAGAGCCCGCCGAAGCCCGACCGTGCGGCGCTGACCGCGCAGGCCCGCCACATGCTCCGCCTCGACGATGACCTCAGTCCGTTCTACGCACTGGCCGCGGCGGATCCGGTGCTCGCGTGGGTCGTCGCGGGCGCGGGGCGGATGCTCCGCAGCCCGACGGTGTTCGAGGATGTCGTCAAGACGATCTGCACGACGAACTGCACGTGGTCGGCCACGGTCCGCATGGTCACCGCGCTCGTCACCGAGCTCGGTCTTCCGGCGGCCGGCGCGCCCGAGCGCCGGGCCTTCCCCACCCCCGAGGCCATGGCCGCCGCCGATTCCGCCTTCTACGTCGAGGTCGCCCGCGCCGGCTACCGCGGCCCGTACCTGCAGAAGCTGGCCACCGCGGTCGCCGAGGGTCGCCTCGACCTCGAGGTGCTCACCGACCCCGCGCTACCCGAGGCGGAGGTGGCCGAGCGGCTGCTTGCCCTCGACGGCGTCGGGCCCTACGCCATGGCCCACGTGATGATGCTGCTTGGCCGCTACCGCCGCCTCATCCTCGACTCCTGGACGCGACCGACCTACCGGCGGCTCAGTGGCCGCCCGCGCGTCACCGACAAGGGCATCGAGCGAGCCTTTCGCCGCTACCGGGACTACGCCGGGTTGGCCTTCTGGCTCACGCTGACCGAGGGCTGGGTCGCCGTCGAGGCGTAGCGGGCGACGCGGTGTCGATTTCCGCGAGCCCCGTTCGTCTCATAGGCGACCATTCCCCCAAAGGAGGACTCAGGTGAAGTACATGCTTCTCATCCATCAGGGCACCACCCCTACTCCCGCTGACCCCGAGGCCTGGGGCCGGCTCTCCGAGGACGAGCAGAAGCGGGTGTTCGCCGACTACCAGGCGATCAACGGCACATCCGGCGTCACCCCCGGCGAAGGTCTCGCGCCGCCCGAGACCGCAACGACCGTGCGCGTCCGGGACGGCAAGACGCTGACCACCGACGGGCCGTTCGCCGAGCTCAAGGAGGCCATCGGCGGCTACCTGTTCTTCGAGGCTGACGACCTCGACGCCGCCATCGAGCTGGCGGCGCGCGTTCCCGCCTCGCGCCTCGGCGGTGCCGTCGAGGTGCGCCCGATCCAGGCGTGGTAGCCGGGCTCGAGCACGTCTTCCGCGAACAGTGGGGCCGCGTCGTGGCCTCGCTGGTCGGCTTCCTCGGCGACTTCGACCTCGCCGAGGAAGCCGCGCAGGAGGCCTTCGCCATCGCCACCGAGCGCTGGTCGCGCGACGGGATGCCCGACAGCCCCGCCGCCTGGCTCATCACCACTGCCCGTCATCGAGCGATCGACCGCCTCCGCCGCGAGCGGACGCTGGCGGCCAAGCGCGCGCTGCTCGACCGCCCAGATGAGGCCATCGCCATGACCGATCCGACCGACGCAGCCGACTATCCGGATGAGCGCCTCGAGCTCCTCTTCACCTGCTGCCATCCGTCGCTGAGCACAGACGCCCAGGTCGCACTCACCCTGCGAACCCTCGGCGGCCTGACCACGCCGGAGATCGCCCGCGCCTTCCTCGTCCCCGAGGCCACCATGGCCCAGCGGCTCGTGCGCGCCAAACGCAAGATCAAGGCCGCGGCCATCCCCTTCCGTGTCCCGCCCGCGCACCAGCTGCCGGACCGGCTCGCCGCCGTCCTCGCCATCATCTACCTGATCTTCAACGAGGGCTACGGGACCCGCTCCGATCTGGCCCGCGAGGCGCTGTCCCTGGGCCGGGCCCTGACCGAGCTCATGCCGGACGAGCCCGAGGTCCAGGGTCTGCTCGCGCTCATGCTGCTGCACGACGGCCGGCGCGAAGCGCGCTACCGCGAAGGCGAGCTCGTGCTCCTGGCCGAGCAGGACAGCACCCGCTGGGACGGCGAGCAGATCGCCTCGGGCCGCGCCGTGCTCGACCGCGCCCTGGCTCTGCACGGTCGTGGACCGTATGTGCTCCAGGCGGCGATCGCCGCGCTCCACGCCGAGGAGCCGCGCGACTGGGACCAGATCGCCGCGCTCTACGGTGAGCTCGGCCGGCTGACCGACTCGCCCGTCGTGGAGCTCAGCCGGGCGGTGGCCGTCGCCGAGGCGCAGGGACCCGAGGCAGCGCTCGGGATCGTCGACGCGCTCGCGCTCGAGGGCTATTCGTATCTCCATGCCACCCGAGGCGAGCTGCTGCGCCGGGCCGGTCGGGCGCAGGAGGCGGGCGAGGAGCTGAAGCTGGCCCTCAGCCTCGTGCACGACGACGCCGAGCGCCGCCTGCTCGAGCGCCGGCTGGCCGCGCTCCGGGATGGCTGAGCCGGTTTCGCGGCGCCAGCCAAGGGAAAGGGCGGCGGCATGCGCACGCGGCTCCTTCTCCTCATCCCGGTTCTGACCCTGACGATCGTCGCCGTGGCCGGCAGCGCCGGCGCCAGCCTCACGCGCGGCGCCGTCCACGTCTCGTCCGGGGCCGCTCCCGGAGCGCCCGGGCAAACCCTCACCTGGGCCCCCGCCGACAAGCAGGGATTCGGCACGTCCACCGGCCAGGCGAGCAAGGTGTGGTTCACGCTCGAGCACGGTGAGCTGACCGAGGTCTACTACCCACGCATCGACACGCCGAGCTTCCGCGACCTCCAGTTCGTCGTCACGGACGGGCACAGCGCCGTGGCACCGGCGAGCACCGCCACCGTCCAGCGCACCGAGCTCGTGGACGGGCGGAGCCTCGCCTTCCGCCAGATCGACACCGAGAGGCACGGGCGCTGGCAGCTGACCCAGACCGTCATCACCGACCCGGCTCGGTCCACCGTTGTCGTCAAGGTGGGCTTCCGCTCCCTCACCAAGCACGCGTATCACGTCTACCTCGTGGCCAACCCGGCCCTCGACAACGGGCGCCCCACGACAGGAACGTGCACGAGCGATGGGCTGCTGGCCGGCGATGGTCACAGCGCGAGCGCCGTGCTCACGAGCACGCCGATGCTCGCGACCTCGTGTGGGTTCAAGGCCCGCAGCGACGGGCTCACCGATCTCGCGCGCCACCACCGGCTCGACTGGCACTACCGCAGCGCGCGTGCCGGGAACGTGGTGGAGACGGCGGAGACGTCCTTGACCGGGCGCGGTGCGCACCGCCAGCTCACGCTCGCCCTGGGCTTCGGACGCTCGACCCGGAACGCGCGGGCCGCCGCGACCGCGTCGCTCAACGCCGGGTTCACTCGCCTGCTGCACCGCTACGAGACCGGCTGGC
Source organism: uncultured Solirubrobacterales bacterium (assembly GCA_963795525.1). Taxonomy (GTDB): domain Bacteria; phylum Actinomycetota; class Thermoleophilia; order Solirubrobacterales; family Solirubrobacteraceae; genus Palsa-465. Next base: position 984,421 of record CAWCIA010000001.1, on the reverse strand, counting down.
ACGGCTATCTCGGCTCGCTGCACTCGCCGCCTCCCAGCCTGGCCAGCACTTCCGAGCGGGGCGAGTACCGGATCTCGGAGATGGTGCTCGCGGCCAGCGAGGACAAGACGTACCGGGGCGCGTATGTCGCCTCGCCCACGATGCCGTGGGTATGGGGAACCGGGCTGCAGACCCCGACGGGCCCCTACCACCTCGTCTGGTCACGCGACCTGTATGAGATCGCCACGGCGCTCATCGCCGACGGCGACACGGGCGGCGCACGCCGCGCCCTGCACTTCCTCCTCTACCGCCAGCAGCGGCCGGACGGAGCCTTCCCGCAGAACTCGGACGTCACCGGCCGCCCCGTGCTCACCAACCTCCAGCTCGACGAGGTGGCCGATCCGATCATCCTCGCCTGGCAGCTCGGCGCCTTCGACGCCGCCACCTGGCAGCACGTCAAGGCTGCGGCCAACTTCCTCATCGGATGGCACGACAGCAAGGGCGACGCTGCGCCGTACAGCCCGCAGGAGCGCTGGGAGAACCAGGGCGGCTACTCGCCCGCCACGATGGCCAGCGAGATTGCCGGCCTCGTCTGCGCCGCCGACATCGCCCGGCGCAACGGGGACACCGCCGACGCGGCGCGTTATCTCGCCGACGCCGACGCCTGGCGCGCACACCTCAACGCCTGGACGCTGACGACGACGGGGCCCTACGGCCCGGCCTACTACCTGCGCCTGACCAAGGACGGCAACCCGAACGCCGGCACGACGTACTCGATCGGCGACAGCGGCCCGTCGGCCATCGACCAGCGGCGCGTCGTCGATCCGAGCTTCCTCGAGCTCGTGCGGCTCGGGGTGCTCTCGCCCTCGGATCCGAACATCGTGGCCACGATCAAGGTCGTCGATCAGCAGCTCGGGGTGATGACGCCGCACGGCGAGTTCTGGCACCGCTACACCGACGACGGCTACGGCGAGCAGCGCAACGGCGCCCCGTGGGGCACCGGGTTCCCGGCGGGCTCGCAGACGACGATCGGCCGGGTGTGGCCCATCTTCGCCGGCGAGCGGGGCGAGTACGAGGTGGCGGACGGAGTCCCGGCCGCCCCGCGACTGGCGGCCATGGCGGCCGCGGCGACTTCGACCGGCCTTATCCCCGAGCAGGTGTGGGATCAGAACCCTCCGTCGGGCACGCCCGGCTTCGCCGCGGGGACGCCGACCTTCTCGGCCACTCCCCTGGCCTGGAGCCAGGCCCAGTTCATCCGCCTTGCGTGGTCGATCTCCGCCGGACGCCCGGTCGAGCAGCCGTCCGTCGTGGCCTGCCGCTACGTCAGGACCTGCGCGCCGTAGCCCAACTCATCCCGCGAGCAGGGCCTCGAACTCCGCGCTCCCCCGCAGCGCCGCGAAGTCGTCGTCCTTGCGCGCCCACCCGGCTGACTCGGGTCGGAGCTCGACGGCGCGGCGGAGCGATGCCACCGCGGCCTCGCGATCGCCTCCACGCGACTCTAGGCAGGCGATCTCGTAATAGAGGCTGGCGCTGTCGGGATGCACGCGCAGGCCGTCCTCGAGCACGTCGCGCGCCGCCGCCGGATCGGTGCGCCCGAGAGCCGCGGCCCGGAACGCCCACTCCCAGTCGGAGGGTGTGAACGTCGGGGGGCCGCCGAAGCTCAGCACGGTCGTCCCCGACTCATCGGCCACCGCGTGCCGGTGCGAGGCGGGATCGGGGATGAAGACGTAGGTGCCCGCCGGGGCGGCGTGGGTCTCTCCATCGATCGTGAACGTGGCGGAGCCGCGAGCGACGAAGTAGAGCTCCTCGTGGTCCGAGGAGCCCTCGGTGTGCGGCTCGACGACGTCGTCGCCCGCCGAGCGCGCCACGTAGGCGTTACAGCCAAAGGCGCGAATGCCCAGGGTTGCCCGGACCGGCAGCCACGTGAGCGTATCCGGCCCCGGCAGCGCCTCGATCTCGTCGAGGCTGGTCACACGCGGCGCCTCGGGCATCGGCTCTCTCCTCATCCGGGGGTCAGGGCGTCGAGCAGTTCCGCCTCGCGCTCGCCGCTCAATCCCGCCGGTGCCAATCCGAAGTCGCTCAGCCCGGCGGCCTCGCCGGACCGCTCGCGCACCCAGCGCAGAGTATCGGTGACTGTCCTCTCGAGAGGCCGGAAGCGCAGGCCGGCCCGTATGGCCGGTTCCACGTTGGCATCCAGGAAGCCGCGAAAGTCGGGATGACGTTCAAGGTCGAGCCAGAGCGGGAGTCCGTCCCACGGAGCGACCCCGGACGCGGCCAGGTCCGCCTCATCGACCCACACGAGCTCCGCCTCCGCGGCCGTTGCCATGCGCACTCGCTCGAGCAACGCGCCGAGCGTCAGAGGCGCGGCCGGGCCGGTGGCGTTGAACACGCCGGACACGCGACCCTCGGCCAGCCCGACCATCCACTCGGCGAGGTCGCGGGCGTCGATGAGCTGAACCGGCTGATGCGGCGCGCGCGGGGCGAGGACGCGCCCGCCCTCCCCGAGGCGCCGCACCCAGTAGGTGAACCGCTCGGTCGGGTCATAAGGACCGACGATGAGCCCCGGACGGACGATCAACGCCCGCTCGCCGAAGACGGCTTGGACCTCGCGCTCGCACCCGGCCTTGAGCGCGCCGTAGTCACCGACCACGTCTTCGCTCGGCGGGTCAGGGAGCGGTGCCACCGGGTCGTCCTCATTCACGCCAGGCTCGGGGAAGGTGCCGTAGACCGAGATGCTCGAGACGAACGTGTAGTGCTCGACGGCATCCGTGAGCTCCTCGGCGGACGCCCGCACGATGCGCGGCAGGTAGCCGCACGTGTCGATCACGGCGTCCCAGTCGCGGCCATCCAGCGCCACGAGGTCGTGCTCGCGGTCCCCATGGATCTCCTCGACGCCCGGCACCCCGCCCGGCGCCGTCCGGCCCCGGTTGAACAGCGTCAGCTCGTGTCCCCGTGCCCGTGCCGCGTCCACGAGATGGCGCCCGAGGAACATCGTCCCCCCGATAATGAGCAACCGCATGGTTGCAGGATAGCGGGCGGGCCTCAGCGCTCGACGAAGTAACTCCCGCTGCCCTGCCCGCTGGACAGGTAGCGTGTGGTCACGGTCTTCTTGCGCGTGTAGAACTCGACGGCATCGGGGCCGTGGGCGTGCAGGTCGCCGAGGAAGCTGTCCTTCCACCCCGTGAAGGGGAAGAACGCCACCGGCGCAGCCACGCCGATGTTCACCCCGATCATGCCCGCCTGCACCTCGTGGCGGTAGCGGCGCACCGAGGCGCCGGACTCGGTGAAGATCGACGTGCCGTTGCCGAACCGGCTGCGGTTGACGAGATCGATCGCCTCGTCGAGCGATGCCGCCCGCACGACCGTGAGCACAGGGCCGAACACCTCCTCGGAGATGATCGGCGCTTCCGGCTCGACGTCGTCGAGGATCGTCGGCCCGACGTAGGCACCGTCGGCGGCCAGGCCGTCACCCGACGGCGCTCGGCCGTCGACGGCCACCACGGCCCCGTCATCCACGGCTCGGTCGATCCAGCCCGCGATCCGATCACGGGCGGCGCGCGAGATGACCGGACCGACGTCCGTGCTCTCCTGCAGCCCGTCGCCCACCTGGAGCGCCTGGGTCGCCTCGACGAGCCGCGGCATCAACCGCTCGTGCGCCTCGCCCACGGTGACGACGACCGAGCCGGCCATGCACCGCTGACCCGCGGCTCCGAAGGCCGAGCCGATGATCCCCTGCACGGTCGGTTCGATGACCGCGTCGGGCATGACGACCATGTGGTTCTTGGCGCCCCCCAGAGCCTGTACGCGCTTGCCCGCCCTGGCCGCGCGCTCGTAGACGAGCTTGGCCACGGGCGCCGAGCCGACGAAGGAGACGGCGTCGATGCCGGGGTGGTCGAGGATCGATTCGACGATCGCGCGCCCGCCGTTGACCAGGTTGACCACTCCGGCGGGCAGCCCGAGCGCGTCGATCTCCTCGAAGGCGATCTGCTGGGTGAGCGGCACCTGTTCGGAGGGCTTGAGCACGAACGTGTTCCCGCACGCGATGGCGAAGGGGAGGAACCAGAACGGCACCATGGCCGGGAAGTTGAACGGCACGATCGCCGCGCACACGCCCACAGGCTGGCGGACCGTCTCGGCGTCGATGTTGCGCGAGACGTCCTCGAGAATCCGGCCCTGCATGGTCGTGGGGATTGCGCACGCGCACTCGACCATCTCGATCATCCGCCCCACCTCGGCGCGGGCGTCATCGATCGTCTTGCCCATCTCGGTGGTCACCGAGCGGGCAAGCTCCTCCGCCCGGCCGACGAGCCGCTCGCGCAGCTCGAACAGCTTGCGTGCCCGCGCGATCGTCGAGACCGCCCGCCACTCGGGCAGCGCCGCGCGCGCGGCAGTGACGGCCGCGTCGAGGTCGCCGGGCGAGGAGAGCGGGACGCGCGCGATCGTCTCGCCCGTGGCCGGGTTGGTGACGTCGAGCACGTCGCCCGGATCCTCCGCAGGCGTCCAGCGGCCGGCGATGTAGTTGTCGAGAAGGCGAGTCGTCGTGGTAGTCATGCGTGCGCCTCGGGGACGAGCGTCCAGTCGTGGTCAGGATCGTTGGCCACAGCCCACAAGCGCGTGGGACCGGCCATGACATTGAGGTAATACAGGTTGTAGCCGGGCGGCGCAGAGACGGTGTGATAGCCGCGCGGAACGAGCACGCAGTCGCGGTCGCCGAACGACAACGTTTCGTCAAGCTCGCGGTCCTCGGTGTAGACACGCTGCAACCCGAACCCCCGCTCCGGTGCTACGCGGTGGTAATACGTCTCCTCCAAGAATGTCTGTGTCGGCGGGTCCTCGACGTCGTGCTTGTGGGGCGGGTAGCTCGACCAATGGCCCGCGGGCGTGAGCACCTCGCACACGAGCAGCGACTCGGCGGCGCGGTCGCCCATGAGGATCGGGCAGACCGTGCGCTCGAGCGCGCCGTGGCCGCGCGTCTCCATCTCGATGTCCTCTCCGGGGAGCACCCGCGGGGCGGCGCCGCCCCGGGGGGCGGGCGCCCAGCAGAGCCCGACCTCGCCTTCGCCGCGCACGGCGAAGTCGGTCCCCGGCGGCAGGTAGGCGGCGTCGGGCGGGCCTGACCACGGGTCGGGTCGACCGCCCAACGCCCACGCTCCGTGCGCCGAGCTCAGCTCGACGCGACCGCTGATCGCTACCGCGCAGACCTCGCGCCCGCCGCAGGCCCGCTCGGCCTTCCGGCCGGGGACGAGGCTCACCACCTCGAAGCCGACGTACCTCCACCCCGCCGACGCGGGCGTGACGGAGAGGATCGTCCCGTCGGCCTGGGGCGCCGAGGCGCGAACCACGAGCTCACTCATCGACCGTCTCCAGGTAGACCCGCTGCGCCCCCCGGTCGCGCTCATAACGCTCGCGCGCCGCGCGCACGGCGTCCTCCTCGGACACCGCGGCGACCGGGACGTCCCACCAGCCCTCGTAGGCCGGTACCCCGACGTAGCGGTCGGTCTCGACCCACACGACGACGGGGCCTTCGGCGCCGCGCGCGCTCGCGAGCCCGTCCCGGAGCTCAGGGATCGAGCGCGCGCGCACCATCCGCGCACCCAGGCTCTCCGCATTGGCGGCGAGATCGACGGGGAGCGGCGGAGCCTCGGTGGGATCGAGGGGAAGGCCGCCGTTGGTTGCGTACCGATAGTGGGTCCCGAAGCCCTGGGATCCGACCGAGCGCGATAGCGCCCCGATCGAGGCGTAGCCGTGGTTGTCGACGAGCACGATGACGATGGGCACACGCTCGGCCACCGCGGTGACGAGCTCGCCCGGGAGCATGAGGTAGGAGCCGTCGCCGATGATCACGTACACCTCGCGCTCGGGCGCCGCGAGCTTGACCCCGATCCCGCCCGGGATCTCGTAGCCCATGCACGAGTAGCCATACTCGACGTGGTAGCCCTTCCCCTCCGGGTCGCGCGCCCGCCACAGCTTGTGGAGATCGCCGGGGGCCGAGCCGGCGGCGCACACGACGACGCCGCGCTCGCCTGCGAAGTCGTTGATCGCGCCGATGACCTCCGCCTGGCTCGGGAGCTCGCGGCCACCGCCGCCGCCGGTCCCGGCGACCAGCCGCGTCACCTCCTCGGCCCAGGCGTGTGACGCGTCGGCCGCGCGGCGCTGCCAGGCCTCAGCAACGCGATGGCCCTCGAGCGCCACCCGCAGCTGCTCGAGCACGACGCGCGCATCTGCCACCACCGGCAGACCGCTGTGCTTGGCCGCGTCGAAGCCCGCGACGTTGATATTGATGAACCGCACGCCGGGATCGGCGAAGGCCGATTTCGAGGCGGTGGTGAAGTCGCTCCAGCGCGTGCCCACGCCGATGACCAGGTCGGCCTCGCGGGCCAGCCGATTGGCGGCCAGTGTTCCCGTGGCCCCCACGGCCCCCAGGCTGAGCGGATGTCCGGACACAAGCGCCCCACGCCCCGCCTGCGTCTCGCACACCGGCACCCCGGTGGCGTCGACGAAGGCGCGCAGCGCGGCCGTGGCCTCGCTGTAGATGACGCCGCCACCCGCCACGATGAGGGGACGCTCAGCCGCCCGGATGAGCGCGACGGCATGGAGCAGCGCCTCGGCGGGCGGCGGCTGGCGGTAGACCGTCCACACGCGGGGCTCGAGGAACGCACCCGGTACGACGACGGCCTCTGACTGCACGTCCTCGGGCATGGCCAGGGTGACGGCACCCGTCTCGGCCGGATCGGTGAGCACGCGCATGGCCTCGAGCGCGGCCGGGACGAGCTGCTCCGGGCGCGCCACCCGCTCGTAGAACCGCGACACGGGGCGCAGGCAGTCGTTGACCGAGACGGTCGCGTCGTGCGGGACCTCGAGCTGCTGGAGCACCGGGTGGGGCGTGCGGGTGGCGAAGGTGTCCCCGGGCAGGAGAAGAACCGGCAGACGGTTGATCGTCGCCCCGGCCGCGCCCGTCACCATGTTCGTCGCGCCCGGGCCGACCGAGGTCGTGCACGCGTAGGTGGCCAGGCGATTGCGCTGTCGCGCGTAGCCGGCCGCGAGATGGACCATGGCCTGCTCATTGCGGGCGGGCAGGAACGGCAGCTGATCGGCGTACTGGTGCAGGGCCTGGCCAATCCCGGCCACGTTGCCGTGCCCGAAGATGCCGGTCACACCGGCGAAGAAGCGCCCCCGCCGCCCGTCGCGCTCGACCTCCTGGACGGCGAGGAAGCGAATGAGGGCTTGGGCGACGGTCAGGTGAGGCATGCGGCACTCCCATGGGAATCGAGTTGCTGGCGCAGACCGCGCAGGCCGATCGCGCCGGTCAGGTAGACCTTCACAACGCCGCCCCCAGCCTGACCGGAGCGCCCTCCCGCAGCGACTGCCAGGCGGCGATCCCGATCACCAGGGGAGCGCGGGCATCGCGCGAGGAGACGGGCGGCGGCCTGCCGTCGTGGACGGCGGCCACGAACGCCTGCCACTCGCGGATGTAGCTTGCCATGTAGCGCTCGAGGAAGAAGTAGGGCAGGGGTGGGCGGCGTGTGCCCTGAGGGGTGATCACCGTCCCGGAGTGCGCGAGCGGGTTCTCCGACATCGCCACCCCCGCCGAGCCGAAGGCCTCGACCCGCTGGTCGAAGCCGTATACCGCGCGGCGCGAGTTGTCGATCGCGGTCAGGCACCCGTTGGCGTGCACGAGCGTGACGAGCGCGGTGTCGACGTCGCCGGCCTCGGCGAACGATGGCTCGATCCGCAGCGCGCCCCTGGCAAAGACCTCGACGACCTCGCTGCCCGTCACGAACCGGGCCATGTCGAAGTCGTGGATCATCATGTCGAGGAACAGGCCGCCGGAGGTCTTCACGTAGGCCAGCGGCGGCGGCTCGGGGTCGCGGCTCGAGATGCGCACGAGATGCAGCTCGCCGACCGCTCCCGAGGCGACGGCCTCGGCGACGGAGGCGTGGGCAGGATCGAAGCGCCGGTTGAAGCCGATCTGGAAGGGCACGCCGGCCAGCTCGACGGCGGCGAGCGCACGGTCGACCGTGGCGAGATCGAGCGACACCGGCTTCTCGCAGAAGATGGCCTTCCCCGCTTCCGCTGCGGCGATGGTCAGCTCGGCGTGGGAGTCCGCGTTCGAGCAGATCGCCACCGCGTCGACCTCGCTGGCCAGCAGCTCGTCGACGCTGGCCGTGACCGGAACGTGGAGCTCCTCGCCCACGTCGCGCGCCGCATCGCCCCTGGGGTCGTAGAGCGCGCCGAGCGCGGCCCCGGGAACCTCTCGGCTGAGGAGCTCGGCATGGAGGCGCCCGATCCGGCCCACTCCGATGATCCCCACGCGCAGGGGGGCCACGGCGGTCGTGGTCGGCGTCACCGCGGTCACGGCTGCGCTCCCTCGAGGGGCGTCACCTGCTCCCACGTGCCCGTCCGGGCCGAACGCAGGAGCGCATCCTGCACGGCCGCCCATTCGAGCGCCTGCTCGAACCCGGGCTCGTAGGGCAGGCCGTCGGCCACGGCGCGGCAGAACTCGTAGTCCTCGATCGTCACCAGGTCCTCGTACCCGATCGGATTGCCGCTGCCGGGAACGAAGGCCCCGTGATGCGGGAAGCGCTCACCGCCGAGGACGGTCGTGTAGCCCGAGCCGCGGTCGCCGGTGACCCGGTAGAGACGCAGCTCGTTGAGGCGCTCGAGGTCCCAGCCGAGGGCCCCGCGCGTGCCGTAGGCGTCGAAGGCCATCTGGCTCTCCGGCCCGACGATCGTCCGGCTCGCCTCAAAAGTCCCGCGCGCGCCGGAGGCAAACTCGCACAACATCCCGGCGTAGTCCTCGTTCGTGACCGGCGTGCGCGGCGCTTCGGCGGAACCGCGGCCGTAGTGCGAGCCCGCGCCGCCGGGCTCGGGCCGAGTCTCGATGAAGGTGGCGATCGTTCCGGTCACCCTCGTGATCGGGCCCACGAGCATGTGCGCGAGATCGACAGCATGGCTGAGGAGATCGCTCGTGACGCCGTAGCCGCCCTCGGCGAGGCGGAAGCGCCACGAGTTGACCCCGAGCGGGTCGGCCCCGTACATGGAGAAGAAGCGCCCGCGGTAGTTCGTCAGCTCGCCCAGCTCGCCGGCGTCGATGAGCTCACGGGCATACTGGACGAGCGGGGCGCGCCGATAGTTGTAGCCGACTCCGCTGAGCACGCGGGCCGACCGGGCCGCCGCCACCGCGGCCACCACGTCCTGGGGCCGCCCACCCACGGGCTTCTCGCAGAACACCGCCTTGCCGGCCGCGGCGACGGCCTGCACGAGCTCGACGTGGACCGTGTTGGGCGCCGCGATGAAGACGACCTCGACTTCGGGGGCCTCGATGACCGTGCGCCAATCGCTCGAGGCCCGCTGGAAGCCGAACGAGTGCAGCGCGTCATCGACCGCCGCCGCCTGGACGTCGCTGCAGGCCACGAGCACCGGGTCGTAGGTGCGCTGGGCAAAGAGCGTGGAGATGCGCTGGAGCGAGCGGCTGTGGGCCCGGCCGAGCCATCCGAAGCCAATGACCCCGACGCCCAGGCGGCGGCGCGCCGGGCGCTCAGTCGAGGGGATGCGGACGGGAGCGTGGGCGGCCGACGCGTTCATGCCGCCGAGACCTCCTCGAGTAGGGCGTCCACTTCGTGCCGGTACGGCATGGCCTCCGAGCAGAGCAGCCGTGAGGCCACGATCGCCCCCGCGGCGTTGGCGAAGGCCACTGCCCGGTCGTGGGACCACCCGGAGAGCAGCCCGTGACAGAGCGCGCCGCCGAACGCGTCGCCCGCGCCGAGTCCGCAGAGCACGTCGACAGGCGCGGGCGCCAGCACCCGTTCTCCATCGGCATCCCGGAGCAGCACGCCCTCACCGCCGAGCTTGACCACGGCCAGGTCGACCCCCGCCGCGCGCAGCCGGCGCGCCGCCTCCCCGGGATCGTCGCTGCCCACCGCGACCGCGCACTCCTCGCGGTTGCCCACGGCCACGGTGGCGTGCACGACGGCCGCCCCGATCCGGGCCGCCGCCTGCTCGCGCGAGGCCCAGAAGCTCGGCCGGTAGTCGAGGTCGAGGAAGGTCAGCGGGCGCCGCGCGCGCACCCGCAGCATCGCCTCGACGGTGGTCCCGCTCGGCTCCTGCGAGAGCGCGCTGGCCGAGACCCAGAACGCCTCGACCTCGCGCACGACGCGCGCGGGCACCTCGCCGGCTCGAAGCTGGAGATCAGGCGCGGGTGGCTCGCGCCGGAAGAGAAGCTGCGGATCCTCGGGAGGGTCGAGCACAGCGAAGGCCAGCGGCGTCACCGTTCCGGGCTCCGCGCCGACGTATGCCACCTCGACGCCCATGGCCTCGAGCCGACCGCGCGCCACGGCTCCGAAGGGATCCTCGCCGACCTTGGTGTACACGGCCGCCCGGTGACCGAGCCGCGCGACGGCGATGGCCACGTTCGTCGGGCTGCCGCCAACTGCCTTGTGAAAGCTCCGGGCCGCTTCCCAGCCGACGCCGATCTCGTCGCAGTACAGGTCGATGCTGATCCGTCCGACGGTCAGCAGCTCCAGTTCACCCGCCATCTCCGTCAGGCGCCGCTCGGCAGCTCGGCCGCCAGCTCCTTGGCCACCTCCCCGACCGTCGGGACCTCGGCGGCCAGCCCCTGGAGCTCGTGGCTCAGTTCCTCGAGCTCGGCGCCTCCGGCCATCATTGCCGTGAGCTGGTCGAGCGAGGTCTCCGCTTTGAGGTAGGAGCCCATGAGCCGCCCGCGCTTGAGCAGGACGAAGCGGTCGCCCACCGGGTAGGCGTGATGCGGGTTGTGGGTGATGAAGATGACCCCGCGGTTCAGCGACCGGGCCTGGACGATGTACTTGAGGACGATCCCCGACTGGCGCACGCCGAGCGCCGAGGTGGGCTCGTCGAGGATGAGGACGCGCGCGCCGAAATAGACCGCGCGCGCGATGGCGAGCGCTTGGCGCTCGCCGCCCGACAGCGTGCCGACAGTCTGGTTGGGATCGCGGACGTCGATGCCCATCTTGGACAGCTCCTCCCGCATGACCTTCTGCGCTCGCTTGACGTCGAGACGCTGCAGCGGCCCGCGGCCGAGCGTCGGCTCGTTGCCGAGGAAGAAGTTCCGCCACACGGACATGAGCGGGACCGTGGCCAGATCCTGGAACACGGTGGCGATTCCCTGGGCCCGGGCGTCCCGCGGGCCGCCGAAGGCCACCGGCCGGCCGTCGATGCGCAGTTCGCCCTCGTCGGGCAGGTGCACGCCGGAGAGGATCTTGATCAGGGTCGACTTCCCGGCCCCGTTGTCGCCCAGGACGCACGTCACCTCGCCGGCCTTGACCTGGAGGTTGATGTCCTCGAGCGCGTTGACGCTGCCGAAGTACTTGGACAGCCCCCGGGCCTCGAGCAGTGGCGCGCCGTTACTCATGCTCTGAACCTCCTCGCTCATCGCCGCGCTCGCAGCGCTCGCCGATAGATGACGGTGTTGACGACCACGGCCATGAACAGGATCGCCCCCAGGAACGTGTAGTTCCACGAGCTGTCCCACCCGGCGTAGATCACCCCTTCGAAGGCCATCCCGATGATGCACGCGCCGAGGGCGGCGCCAATCGCCGAGCCGTAGCCTCCGGTGAGGAAGCACCCGCCGACGACGGCGGCGATGATGTAGAAGAACTCGTAGCCCACGCCCTGCTCGGAGACGGCCGAGGACGCCTGGGTGAAGGAGATGATCCCCACCAGAGCCGCGGCAAGCGAAGTGCTCAGAAAGAGCAGGATCTTTGTCCGGTCCACCGGCACGCCGGTGTTCCGAGCCGCGTTGGCGTCGCCGCCGGCGGCGAAGATCCAGTTGCCGAACGTCGTGCGGCTCAGCAGCCACGTGCCGAGGATCGTCACGATGACGAACCAGATGATCGCCGTGGAGTAGCCGTTGGGCAGCGCGCCGCTGGAGAAGAAGGAGCTGCCGAAGATCGACTTCGCGCTGCTCAATCCGGCTGGATGCAGCGTCGTGACGGCGACCTGAGTGCTGTTGTGGTTGAGCAGGAGCACACCGCCGATGCTCAGCCCACGCAGGATGAAGAACGTCGCCAGGGTAACGATGAAGCTCGGCAGCTTCGTCTTGACCACGATGTAGCCGTTGAACAATCCGATCCCGGTCGCGAACACGATCGTCCCGACGATGGCCAGCCACGTGTTCCAGTGGTACTTGCCGACCAGCAGCGCCATGACGATCGCCGTCACGCCGGACATGACCCCGGTGGAGAGGTCGAACTCGCCGCCGATCATGAGCAGCCCCACGGGGACGGCGAGGATCCCGAAGAACGCCGCCTGCTGGGTCCACGCGGCCAGGCCCGGCTGGTGGAGCCACAGGTGGTTGGGGCTCGTGTCGGTGATCGCGAAGAGGACGAAGACCGCGATCGCGCCCATCAGAGCTCCGAGTTCGGGGCGCCGCAGCACCCGGGTGACGCGACTGACCGGAACCAGCCTCTCGTCACCCGGACTCGGGGCGGCGGCGGACGGCGGATGTGTAGTTGCGCTCATCGTCCTGTTCGAAGGTCGCGCCGCCGGGCGGAGGCACGCCCGCCCGGCGACTGTCGTGGGTGTGTGTCCGGCGAGCTCCTAGTCGTCTCCGGCCCCGATGGCCGCCGCGACCTTGCTGACGTTCGACTTGTCCACGAGCAGCGGACCGCTCGCGACGGTGGTCCCACCGCCCACGCTGTTGCCCTCGTGCTTCTTGTAGAGGTAGAGGAACTCGATCGGCAGGTAGCCCTGCAGGTACTGCTGCTGGTCGACCGCGAAAGCCAGCGAACCGTTCTGCAGATCCGTCTGCACGCCGGTATTGAGGTCGAACGTGGCGATCTTCGGGTTGTTGGCCGGATGGGCCGAGACGAGCGCCGTGGCGATCGCGTTGTTGAGCGTCATCACCGCGTTGATCTGCGTATGGGCCTGAAGGTAGGAGGTCACCTGGCCGATCGCCTGCTGCGGGTTGGAGGCCGCGTTGGGCGTGGAGAGGTTGATCTCGGTACAGGCCGGGCCCTTGGCGGGGGGCGAGCCCGTCTTGCACGTCGAGCCGACTCCGAGTCCCTGGGCAATGCCGTTACAGCGGTCGAGCAAGTTCTGGCCCGACTGGTGGATGACGCAGAGCACGTTCGTCGCCCCGAGCTGGGCGAACTTCGCGCCCGACGCCTGGCCGGCCAGCTGCTCGGGCTGCCCGACACACGTCATGGCGCCGCTGGCCGCGATGTCCTTGTTGTCGCAGCCCGCGTTGAGCAGCACGATGGGAATGCCCTTTGCGGCCGCCGAGGCGAGGGTCGGATTCATCAGGGACGGATCGTGATCGGACACGGCGATGCCGTCAACGTGGGCGTTGATGGCGTTCTGGATCTGGGCGTTCTCGGCGTTGTCGTCCGGCTCCGCCTGCCCGTTCTGCTGCGAGCCGTAGGTCTCGGTCAGGTTGCACCCGAGATCCTTGGCAGCGTCCTTGGCGCCCTTGTACACGACGCTCCAGAAGCTGCCGTTGTCGCCGTGGGTGATGACGGCGAAGTGATACGGGCAGAGCTTTCCGCCCGCGCTGTTGGAGATGTTGACCGCGTTGGTCGTGGTGCTGCTCTTCGAACTGCCGCCGCACGCGGCCAGGGCGAGCGCGAGCGCCGCGGCGGCCATGGTGAGCGTGATCAGATGGCGAGGCCTGTGCCTCATCTAACGGACCTCCTGGGTTCTCCGAGCCGAGTTGCGAAGGAAGGCGATGCTCTCCCTGGCATCGCGCATCGGCCCGCCCGGCACCGTCGGCTCTTCCCCGGTGATGGCGGTGTCCTGCTCGAGCACGAACCAGCCGGCGTAACCGTGCGCCTCGAGGGCCTCGAGCACGGCGTCGATCCGAGCCTCCCCCCTGCCCAGGGGCAGGAAGAGCCCCTGGCGGGTGGCCTCGAGCAGCGACAGGTGGCCGGCACGCACGGCCGCCGCCAACTCGGCATCGACGTCTTTGAGATGCACGTGGACGACGCGATCGCCGTGCTCGCGTGCGAAGGCGACAGGGTCGAACCCCCCGATGAAGAGGTGTCCGGTGTCGAGGCACCACCCCACGCCGAGCTCGGCCAGGGCGCGCTCCACTTGCGCCGCGGTCTCGACGATCGTTCCCACGTGAGGGTGGAGAGCCACGGTCAGGCCGTGCTCGGAGGCGAGCGCGTCCAGCTCCCGGGTCCGCGCGTCGAGACGGCGCCAGTCGGCATCGTCGAGCGGCTGCGGCGCACTCCAGTGCTCGTCCTCCACAAGCGCAAGCACGAGCACCTCCGCCCCCAGGGCGGCCATCCCCGCCACGGCCGCCTGAACGGCCTGGCGGTCGGTCGGCTCGCGGTGAAGCACGAGCGGGCAGAAGCCGCCCAGGATGTGCAGGCCGTGGCGCTCCCCGGTGGCGCGGGCGGCGGCCGGATCGACCGGCAGGAACCCAGGGGCACCGAGCTCGGTCGCGGACAGGCCGACGGCCGCCATCTCGGCCAGGACGTCATCCGGCGCGGGCATCGGACCCCAGCCGGGGACCTCGCAGGCGCCCCACGAGATCGGGGCGCCGGCCAAGCGACGTGACCACGGAGGCGGGTCCGTGGGCGGTTGTCCACTGGTTGCCATCTCTCTCCTCCGAGCGCTCCAGACACGAGACTTTCTTTAGAGCGCTCTAACCTCGGCCGCGAATATAACCCCCGCGAACGCAGGACGTCAAGCCCGGAAGTGAACTTAATAGAGCGCGCTAATCGCCTATGAACCGGAGCTGCGGTCCGGTAGATTCCGCGGCGATACGCGATGGCTTTCGATGCTTTGCGCTCTTCCTTGCGCCGGCCGCCCACGATGGAGGACGTGGCCCGAGAGGCCGGCGTGTCCCGAGCCCTCGTCTCCCTCGTCATGCGCGAGCGGCCGAACGTCAGCGCGGAGCGCCGCGGGCGCGTGCTCGCGGCCGCGGCGCGACTCGGCTACCGGCCGAACGCCATGGCCCGCGGCCTGGCCAGCCGGAGCTCCCGGACGATCGGGGTGATCCTCGACGACCTCCGCAACCCCTTCTTCGCCGAGATCGCCGGCGGGGTGGAGGAGATGGCCTCCGAGCTCGGCTATCAACTCCTGCTCGGCACCGGCGGGCGCCAGCCCCGGCGTGAGCGCTCCGCCCTCTCGGCGCTGCTCGAGTACCGAGTGGACGGCCTCATCCTCGTCAGCCCGCGCATGGCGCCGGGCCAGATCATCGCCGCCGCGGCCGAGGTCCCACTCGTGCTCGTCGGGCGCACCGTGCGGGGCGCGGACGCCGACAGCGTGCTCATCGACGAGACGCACGGGACCGACCTTGTCCTCGACCACCTCTTCGGCCTCGGCCACGAGCGCATCGCCCACGTCGACGGAGGGCGAGCCCCGGGCGGGCCGCAGCGCCGGACGGCGTACATGCGCTGGATGCGCGCCCGGCGGCTCGGCAGGCACGCGCGAGTCATCGCGGGCGACTTCACCGAGGAAGCCGGGGCGAACGCCGCCCGGGTGCTGCTATCCGCAGGTGAGCTGCCGACCGCCGTCTTCGCGGCCAACGACATGGTGGCGGCTGGCCTGCTCGGCGGGTTCGACCGCGAAGGTATCGAGGTTCCCGGCCGGGTGTCGATCGTCGGCTACGACAACATCTCCATCGCCCACCTGGCCCACGTCTCGCTGACCACGATCGACCAGCCGCGCCAGGAGATGGGGCGACTGGCCTTGGAGCTCCTCCTCGACCGCCGCGAGAACCGCCGCTCCAGCGGGGTCAGGCTGATCGAGCCGACGCTCGTCGTGCGCTCGACGACCGCGCCGCCTCCACACGGACCGGCGGCCAATGGTTGATCGCGTGCGCCGTGGCACCCCACAGGTGCTGGACGGCGTAGGCCCGCCAGGGCCGCCAGTCCCGCGCCCGCTCGGCCAGCCTCCGCGGCGTCGGCGCCAGCCCGAGCGCCTCGGCGCCGCGGATGACCCCGAGGTCGGAGGCGGGGAACGCGTCCGGGTCACCCAGCGCGCGCATGGCGACGACCTCGATCGTCCACGGACCAATCCCGGGCAGCGCGGCGAGCTCGGCGCGGGCACTCTCGCGGTCCCCGCCGGGGTCAAGCGTGAGGGCGCCGTCGGCCAGGGCGGCGATGAGCGCGGCCAGGCTCCGGGCGCGTGACCCGGGGACGGCGAACCGCGCCGCTCGCAGCGCCTCGGGCGCCGGGAAGAGACGGGTGAGCCCGCCCTCCGGGTCCTCGACCGCCTCTCCGTGGCTCGCGGCGAGGCGAGCGGCGTGGGTCCGGGCCGCCGCCGTGGACACCTGCTGGCCGAGCACGGCGCGGATGGCCATCTCGGCACCGTCGGCGCAGCGCGGCACGCGGCGGCCCGGAGCCGCGGCGACGCACGGCGCGAGCGCGGGGTCGGCGCTCAGATGCGCGTCGATGGCCTGCGCATCGGCATCGAGATCGAGCAGCCAGCGGCACCGGGCCAGGGCCTCGCGGCGATCGGAGGGATCGCTCAGCCACAGCCGGCAGGCGATGTGATCCTCGGCCGGAGTGAGCCCACAGATGCCCGGCCCGCCGGTGAGCCGGAGCGTGCGGCGGTAGGTCGCTCCCTTCACCTCCTCGACCCCTGGGACGGCGGTGGCGGCGAGATGGCCGAAGAGGTTGCCGGGCGTCAGCGGCGGCGCGTAGTCAAGCCGCTCGCCCAGCGCACGTCCGGACGGCCGGCTCACGCCCGGATCCTCTCCCCCCGGGGATCGAACAGCGGCTCAGCGGTCACCGTGCCCGGGACCCAGCGGCCGAACACGTCGACCTCGACCGCGGTCCCGACCTCGACCTCCGGAGGCAGGTAGGCGTAGGCGATCGAGCGCTCGACCGTGAAGCCGTACCCACCGCTCGTCACCCGTCCGACGATCGACTTCTCGACGCGGACGGGCTCGTTGCCCAGGGCGACCGAGCGCGGGTCCTCGAGTGCGAGGCAGCGCAACCGCCGCTTGGCCCCGCGCTCGCGGGCACGCACGAGCGCGTCGCGCCCGGTGAACTCCTTCTCGAGCTTGACGCAGAAGCCGAGTCCAGCCTCGTACGGCGTCTCGTCGGGCGTGATGTCGGCGGCCCAGACCCGGTAGCCCTTCTCGAGGCGCAGCGAGTCGATCGCCTTATAGCCGCAGGCCATGAGACCGTGCTCGCGACCGGCCCTCCACACCGTGCCCCAGAGCGCCGCGCCGTACTCGCTGGGGCAGTAGAGCTCGTAGCCGAGCTCGCCCACGAAGGTCACGCGCAGCGCCCGCACCGGGACGTCGCCCACGGTGAGCTCGCGCATCGTCATGTACGGGAAGGCGGCGTCGCCGACATCGTCCGGGGTCAGAGGAGCGAGGATGTCCCGGGCGCGCGGGCCCCACAGGGCGAAGCACGCCCAGCGCGCGGTCACGTCGGCCACACGCACCGATCCGTCCAAGGGAAGATGCCGCCGGATCCACGAGAGGTCGTGATTCCCGAAGGCGGTTCCCGTGACGATCGAGAACGCCTGCTCCTCGACGCGAGTGACCGTGAAGTCGGACTCGATGCCGCCGCGGGCGTTGAGCATCTGCGTGTAGGTGATCTCCCGAAGCCCGCGCGCGACCCGGTTGTCGCACAATGACTCGAGGAACTCGGCCGCGCCCGGACCGGTGACCTCGAGCTTGGCGAACGAGGACTCGTCGAACAGTCCCGCGCGCTCGCCGCGTGGCCACGTGCTCGGCGCCGACCGCAGGCGACCAGTGCATGCCCGCCCAGCCGCGCGGACGCAGGCCGCCATCGCCGTTGCGGGCGTTGGGCTCATACCAGTTGACACGCTCCCATCCCGACTTCTCCCCGAAGGCGGCGCCGTGCTCGGCATGCCACCCGTACGCACTCGAGACGCGGAGCGGGCGCCCGGCCTGGCGCTCGTGGCCGGGGTAGCGGATGTCGTAGTAGGTCTCGTAGACCTCGCGCGCCCGCTTGAGCGTGTAGGACGGCGAACGGTAGTGGGGTCCGAAGCGGCGGACGTCCATCTCCCAGGTGTCGAGCGACGGCTCACCGGCCACGATCCACTCGGCCATGACCTTGCCGATCGCGCCCGCGCCGGCCAGTCCGTGGGCGCAGAAGCCGGCGGCGACGAAGAAGCCGGCCACCTCCGTCTCTCCGAGGCAGAACTCGTTGTCGGGAGTGAACGCCTCCGGTCCGTTGATGAGTCGCGTGATCGTGACCTCGTCCATCACGGGCACGCGCCGCTTGGAGTTCTCGGCGATCTCCTCGAAGCGCTCCCAGTCCTCCTCGAGCAGGCGGCCGTTGAAATCCGGCGGGATGCGGTCGCGAGCGTGGGCGTCGAGGAACCACGGCGCGCTGCGGCGTTCGTAGCCCCCCATCACGAGTCCCCCGCCCTCCTCCCGGAAGTAGATGAGGTTGTCGGGATCGCGCAGGGTGGGCAGGTGGGCACCGCCGCGGTCGCGGAACGGCTGGGTCACGAGATACTCGTGGGCGAAGGGCACGACGGGTACGCGCACACCGGCCATCCGCCCGATCTCCGCCGCGTACATGCCGCCGGCGTTGACCACGATCTCGGCCTCGACGTCGCCCCACTCGGTGCGCACGCCACGCACGCGCCCGCCGTCCACCTCGATACCCGTCACCCGGCTGTGGGTGAACACGCGCCCGCCGCCCCGGCGCGCGCCGTCGGCCAGAGCGTAGGTGAGCTGCGAGGGGTCGAGGTAGCCGTCGGTGGGGAGGTAGGAGGCGGCGCGCACGCCGTCGGTGACCATGAGCGGGAAGAGCTCGCGCGCCTCCTCGGGGGAGATCCGCTCCAACGGCAGCCCGAACGTGCGCGCCCACGCCACCTGGCGGTCGAGCTCCTGCTCGCGTTCCTCGGTGCAGGCGAGCCGGATCCCTCCGCACTCGACCCACCCCGGGTCGGTCTCCGTCTCGCGGCCGAGCCGGCGGTAGAGCTCGACGCTGTACATCATCATCCGGGTCAGCGAGAGCGACCCCCGGAGCTGGCCGACGAGCCCGGCCGAGTGGAACGTCGAACCGCTCGTCAGCTCGCCGCGATCGAGCAGGATCACGTCGCGTTCGCCGAGCTCGGCCAGGTGGTAGGCGATCGAGGTCCCGCCGACCCCGCCGCCGATGATGACCACGCGGGCACGAGCGGGCAACTCACGAGGACGCGGCATCGAGCCACCCTTCCAGTCGAGGGTCGGCGGCCGCGGTGAGCAGCCGGTCGAAGTGCTTGTCCGCGTAGGCGCCGAAGTCGAAGTCGAGTTCGGAGAGGACGCCCTGGACCATGCCCCAGGTGGCCTCGCGATAGTCCGACACGAGCCGCATGAGCGCCTGCGTCGCCGCACGACGCTCGCTCACCGGCTCGCCCCAGTAGGCCTCGAGCAGACGGCGATCATCCTCCTCGCCGAAGCCATTATTGACGGCGAGGTTGCCGAGGTCGAAGTAGCGGTCGCCCATGCCCGCGTACTCCCAGTCGACGATCGTCACACCGCCGTGGTCGCCGATGAGGAAGTTCGCCGTGAGGAGGTCGTTGTGGCAGGGCACCGGCTGGTGCTCGGGCCCGGTGAGCACCGCCTCGATTCTCGCCATGACCGCGCTCACGGCCCCGAAGGCCGCAGGCACGGCGCCTCCCCGCGCGGTCGTCTGATCGCGGTATGACCGAGCCAGGCGGAAGGTGTCGAAGCTGGTGGGCAGCGGCGGACCCCGGTGAACCGCCCGCAGGGCGAGGGCGACGCGCGCCACCCCCTCGGGAGCGCGGAGCTCCTCGGGGGCCGCCGGCCGCCCCGCCACCCAGCGGGTGACCACGCAGTCGTGCTCGGGCAGGTACAACGCCACCTCGGGCGCGAATCCGAGCTCGTGCGCGTGGCGGGTGGCCTGGACCTCAGAGTCACGGTCGATGCCCAGGCGCGAGGTCTCCTTGCCGCACAGTCGGACGACGTAGTCGCCGTCCCCGAAGCGCATGCGCAGGTTTCGGTTCGTGATCCCGCCCTCGAGGGCGACGGCCTCGCCGTCGCCGGGACCGAGTGCACGCTCGAGCGTCTCCATCAGCTCGGTTGACAGCCGCAACGACGCCCCCTTCCAGGAATGGTCTGAAAGGTAAACCTATATGGGACCCCCGCGGAGGCGCAAGCCGCCCGGCCTCAGCGGCCAAGCTCGACGAGCTGCTCCCAGGAGCCGCGGTCGAAGAACGGCATCGGGGGCGGCTGCTCGGCGCCGAGCGCCGACTGATCGGCGAGCGTCCGCGGCGCGGCCCACTGCGACGGCGTCCCCGAGCCGAACTGATGCGCGAGTGCGGTGTACGCGGCCCCGGCGGCGGCCCGCCATCCGGCCGGTCCGAGGGTGCGCAGCGCATACGCCTGGCCCAGCGAGACATCGAAGATGTGCTCGGAATTCGGGCCCCCGCCGCCGATGAGCGCGGCGCCCTTGCCGAGCCGGACCAGAGCCAGGTTCTGAGCCGCGACCTTGAACGCCTGCCAGGCGGCGACGCCGGGCGCGACGTGACCGTGAGCGTCCGTCTGGGCGTAGGAGCCATCCCAGGCCAGGATCGTCTCGAGCACGATGCGGGCGTGGCCATGCGCGTGCCCCAGCGCGGCCCGCAGATCAGCGGTGGCGAGCGGACGCTGCTGGGCGGTCGTGCCGGCCGTGTGAATCACCGCCTGCAATCCGGCGAACGTCGGCGTCTTGCGCACCATCTTGCTCACGACCACCCGCTCGAGGAAGGCGTCGCGGAACCACGGTCCGGCCACACGCTCGGAGGCGGGGTCGTTTCCGGTCGTCCAACCCTGCGAGGGCAGGGTGTTCCAGTTGGTCAGCCAGCCCTGCTGGGGGTTGATCACGTGCGGGCGCTCGGAGACCGGGAGGAAGCCTCGCCACTCGGCCTGGCCGGTGCCGGGATAGGGGACCCGTTCGTCCCACCCGACCGGTCGCAGCGGCATGAGGCCGGGGTGCCAGTAGCCGATGTTCCCATGGTCGTCGGCGGCTATGAGGTTCTCGTTCCAGGTGAGCTCGGCGGCGGCGCGGTTGACATCGTTGATGTTCCGGGCCTCATCGAGGGCGGCCAACCCGACGATCGTGCCGAGCTCGCGCTTCCACGTGGCGTAGCGCCGGGCGTAGGCGATGTCGCCCGCGCGTGCCTGCACAGGTCCGTGGATCGTCCGGCACAGCTTCTCGGTGAGTGAGACCTCCTTGGCTCCGCTCTTGTAGCGGAACACCTGCTGGCGGCAGCTCATCTTGAGCACGTGGCCGCGGAAGTAGTAGCTGTCGCTGCCCGGGTGGGTGAGCTTCTCGGCGTAGAGCGAGTTCGTTTGGGAGAGGCCGCTCGTGAGGCCCCACGCCACGTGCGCGTTGTGGCCGATCCCCACGATCGGCGCACCGGGAATCGTCACGCCCCGCGCGTCGAGATTCGGTCCGTGCACCTCGACCTCGTAGAGCTGCGAGGGCGCCTGGAAGCCGAGCTCGGGGCCGCTGAAGAGGAACGCCCGGTGGTGGCGGACGTCGCGCACGGCGATCGCCGAGGAGCCCCCCACGCGGATCGGTGCCGAGGCCTGCGCGGCCGACGCGGCGGGGTCACCCGGGTTGCCGGAGGGCTGGTTGCCCTGCGGGAGCGGCAGACGATTGACGAAGGTCGTCGAGCGCTTCAGCGCCACCCGCTCCTGCGCGCGCGTGCGCCCGGGAACGCTCGGAAAAAGGCCGTCCGCCGCCGGGATCGTCGACACCTGGCCGGCGATGCGCAGCGGCAGGATCCGGTTGAACCGTGCGGCGCCCAGCTCGTCGAGGGCCTGCGCGTTGGTCAGTTCGTCGCCGTCGCCGTTGGGCGTCGTGCGGGCGAGGTTGACGCCGATGGCCAGGAGGTCGTCGAGGCTGAATGGCGTGGGCTTGAGCCCGACGACGAGGAACTCGCCGGGGGCCTGCGACGGGTTGGCCTTCAGATAGGCCACCCACGCGTTGATGCCGGCGAGGTAGGCGAGGTACTGAGCGCGGATCGCGGCCGGGAGCTGCTTGCCCATCTGGGTCAGCTCGGCCGTCGTGTAGAAGTCCCGCCGGGCCTCGATGTCGGCATCGAGGTGGGTCTTGCCGAGGATCTCGGCCAGGTGGCCGGTGGCGCCGTGGCGGAAGAGCTCGAGCTGGACGAGACGGTCTTGAGCCGTCGCGTAGCCGACCCCCCACCACACGTCGGCATCGGTCTTGCCGGTGACCGCGGGCACGCCGTAGCGGTCGCGCATGATCGTCGTGCCGGCATGGGGCACCGGCTCGGGCGTCCCTCCGAGACCGAGCGCGGCGTTGAGGCGCCTGAAGGCGATGAAGAGCGCCTGCTGGTCGTAGAGGTGAGACGACCCGCTGCCCGTTCCGAGCCCTGACCCGGAGACGTAGCCGCTCTCGCCGGGGGGAAGGATCGAATCGGACCGGATGATTCGCGCCGAGGCCGGCACAGCCGCGGCGAGAGCGAGGACCAGGCCGGCAACGACGACGGCGGCGAGGCGGGGGCAGCGGCGGTGGGTCATCGGTTCTCTCCCCAGGCTGATGAGACGTTTCGGCGTGTGCGCGCCCCGGCCGCCGCGCTGGCGGTAAGCATCACACACGCGGCGGCCGGACGCTCGTGAGCGTCGCGCACAGACGGGCTATCGCGCCCGTGAACGCGTGCTCTGGCGGCTTGGCATACCCGATCACCACCGCCGGGCGCCGGTCCGACGCCGCGTCCGCATAACCCGAGAGACCCTCGAGCGCCAGCCCCCGGTCGGCCGCGCGGGCGACCGCCGCCCGCTCGGTGTCGCCCGCGGCAAGTTCGACAAGGACGTGCAGGCCAGCCGCGATGCCCGACACTCGCACCTCGGGCGCAGCAGCGGCGAGCGCGCCGACGAGGCGATCTCGCCGGCGCCGGTAGGCGATGCGCGAGCGCCGGATGTGGCGGTCATATCCGCCGGAGCGGATGAACTCGGCGAGCGTCAGCTGATCGATCACGCTCGTGTGCCGGTCGGCCTGCGCCTTGGCGGCGACCACCCGGGGGAGGAGTTCGTCCGGCACGACGAGCCAGGCCAGACGCAACCCGGGCGCGAGGGTCTTGCTCGCCGTGCCCGCGTACACGATCTGGCTCGGCGCCAGCGCCTGCATGGCGCCGAGCGGGTGGCGGTCGTAGCGGAACTCGCCGTCGTAGTCATCTTCGATGAGCACGGCGTCGCGCCCCCGCGCCCACGCCACAGCGGCGGCCCGCCGGCGGGGCGAGAGCGACACGCCGAGGGGGAACTGGTGCGCCGGCGTCAGGAGCGCCGCGTCGGCCTGCCCCAGGCCATCGATCCGTGCGCCCTCCTCGTCGACGACGACGCGGGTGACACCGAGCCCGACGGTGGCCGCCGCCTCGGTGATGCCGGTCAGGCCGTGACCCTCGACGGCCAGGGTGCCGGCGCCGCGATCGCGCAGGGCGCGGCAGAGCAGAGCGAGGCCCTGAGTGAAACCGGAGCAGATGACGACGTTCTCGGCCCGCGCGCGCACCCCTCGGGTGCGCGCCAGGTACTCGACCAGGGCGGCGCGCAACTCGACCAGCCCCGCCGGCTCGGTGTAGCCGAGCGTCTCGTCGGGGGCGGCGGCGAGGGCGCGGCGGGCTGCCGCCAGCCAGGCTGAGCGGGGGAAGGCGCTGAGGTTGGGCGTGCCGGGACTGAGGTCGTACCGGGGCCGGCGGACCACGGCCGGCCGGTTCGTCGCCGGCGGCGCGACCGCGGCGACGCGCGGCGCGACGTACGTGCCCGAGCCGTGTCGGGCCGTCAGCCACCCTTCGGCCACGAGCTGACCGTAAGCGTCAGCGACCGTGTTGCGCGCTACCCCGAGATCGGCGGCGAGCGCGCGCGAGGAGGGGAGCCGCGTTCCGGCGGTAAGGCGCCCATCGCAGACCGCGTCACGCAGCGCGCTCTCCAGACCGGCGCGCACCCGGGTCCCGGCGAGGTCGAGGTGAAGGTCGATGCCAGCCGAAGTGGCCCAAGTTTTCGCCATATCTCTGGACCTTACACCTGGGCCTCTCTCCGCCTATGGTGTGGTCCATGACCACTACGGAAACCCATCCCATTCCCGTCCGCCTCGATTTCGAGCGCCACGCCGCGGGCTACTACCGCGCGGTGTCCCACCTCGACAACGCGGCCACCAAGGAGCTCGACCGCGTCGACTTCGATCCGCGGCTGCGCGAGCTCGTGCGCATACGCGCCTCGCAGCTCAACGGCTGCGCTTACTGCATCGACATGCACACGCAGGACGCCCGCGCCATCGGCGAGATCGAGCAACGGATCTACGCACTCCCGGCTTGGCGGGAGACGCCGTTCTTCACCGACCGCGAACGCGCCGCGCTCGCTTTCGCCGAATCGGTGACGGTGCTCGCCGACGAGCACGTCCCGGCCGAGGACTACGACGCCGTCGCGGCCCAGTTCAGCCCGGACGAGGTCGGCGCGCTCGTCTCACTCATCGTGACGATCAACGCGTGGAACATGATTGCCGTGAGCACCCGGGCGTGGGCGCCGGGCTCCTACGCGCCATGAGTGGGACGGGTAGGCCTCAGCGCTCAGGCGACCGCTGTCGCCAGCCACCCCGCATTGGGGTCGGAGCGGGGCACGACATCGGCCACGAGCACCGAGATGTTGTCCTGCCCGCCCGCGGCGAGGGCGAGGTCGACCAGTCGCTGCGCCGCCGCAGCTCGGGACGGGTCGGCGAGGGCGCCGGCGATGGCCTCCGGCTCGACGACGTCCGAGAGACCGTCCGAGCACAGGAGCACGCGGTCGCCTGCCGCCGCCGGCTGGGAGCTCAGCCTCGGCTCCGCTCGGGCGCGACCGTCGAGCGCCTCGAGCACGACTGAGCGCTGCGGGTGCAGTCGGGCCTCCGCGGTCGTGATCGCCCCGCGGTCGACGAGCGCCTGGATGAGGCTGGCGTCCCGGGTCAGCTGTCGCAGGACGCCATCCCGCAGGAGGTATGTGCGGGAATCGCCGATGTTGGCCACGAGGTAGCGGCCGTCGTTGGTCAAGGCGGTAGCCGTGAGCGTCGTCGCCATGCCGGCCAGCTCGGGGCGGCAGGTGATGAGGAAGGCCAGCGTGTCGTTGCCGCGCAGAATCGCGGCCCTGAGCTCGTCTTCGAGCGGACGGCCGATGCGGCATTTGTCGAGCTGGGCGAGGGCGTGGATGATGACGCGGCTGGCCACCTCGCCGGCTGCCGCACCGCCGACGCCGTCAGCCACGGCGGCGAGCCGGCCGGAGCCGAAGAGGGCATCCTCGTTGTTGACGCGGCCACCGAGGTCGGTCCGGGCCGCACACTGGAAGGCCATTGCGGACACGGTCCCACCTTATCGACGCACCTCGGACCGTCGCCCCCCGCGCGGTCTCGATGACCACCACATGGCCCCGAGCACGACCGCAGCCCCGGCGGGCTCATTCCAGCTCAGCGGCTCGCCGAGGATGATCACCCCGAGCGCGGTCGAGACGATGGGAACCGCATAGGTCACCGTCGAGAAGGTGCTCGCCCCCGCCGCCCGGACGATCGCGTGCATGAAGACGTAGGCCGCGCCGCTGCCGAGGATGCCGAGAACGCCGAGACTGATCCACGGGCCGGGACCGAGCGACAACGTGGGCAGGCCCGCGAAGGGCACGAACACCGCGAGCATGACGGTGGCGCACAGCAGCTGCGCGGCGGCGATCGCCACGCCGCTCTCGGGGCGGCCCGAGAGATGGCGCCGAGTGTATGGGCTACCCAGGCCGTAGCAGACGGCCGCCCCGAAGCACGCGAGGTGGCCGAGCCACTGACCCCCGGCGATCCCGCGCCACGGGCCGAGCAGAAGTGCCACACCGACGAAGCCGGCGGCCAGGCCGGCGAGCCGCCGGCCGTCGAGGCGCTCCTCGCGGATGACCGTGAGTAGCACGACCATCGTGGTCAGAGGCGTCGTGGCGTTCCACAGTCCCGCCAGGACCGAGGAGACCTTCGTCTCGCCATAGGCGTAGAGCGTGAAGGGCACGGCGTTCATGAGCACGGCGACGACCGCGATGTCACGCCACACCGCTCCGCGCGGCAGCGGGGTCCGCCGCACGGCGAGCACGCCGAGCAGGAACAGCGTCCCCAGGGTCACCCGGCCGAGGGAGACATCGACCGGCGGCCAGTGGCGGCCGAGGACCTTGATACACACAAAGCTCGACCCCCACACGGCGGCGAGCGCGAGGAACTGCGCTCGCCATGGAGTGGGAGTCGAGGGCACGGGCACGTCTCGAGACGATGCCACGCTCGGGATTCGCCCCTCAACGAGTGACGTGTGCCCACGACCGCCGGGCTTGTCAGCCGGGCACCATTGGGCTTACGATGACCGAGGGGTCCAGGTCATGGACGACTTCGAAGACGCAACAACGCCGCAGAGCAGCGGCGGCGGCGCGCTCGATGAGCTGTTGCTGGCCCCTGCCGCGATCCTCGGGGCGCTACCGGACGCCGTCGTCGCCACCGCCCGTGACGGACGCATCGTGTTCGTCAACGTGCTCGCCGAGGAGCTGTTCGGGTATCCGCGCGACGAGCTCCTCGGAGCCCCGGTGCAGACATTGTGGCCGGCGGACGTGCGCGACCGATACACGCGCAACATGGAGCTCTATTTCGCCACCGAGCATCCGTTGCGCTTCTCACACGAGGCGTGGGGACAGCGCAAGGACGGCAGCCGCTTCGTCGGCGAGATGAGCTGGGGGATCGTCGAGACGAACGCCGGCTCGTTGCTGCTCGCCATTGGTCGCGATATCTCTGCCCGCCGGGCGGCCGAGGCGCGCCTCCGTGCCGTCGCGGCGATCGGCGAGCGAGCGCTCGCCGGCGCCGACCCGGTCGACCTGGCCACCGAGTCCGTCGAGCTTCTCCGCGACTGGCTTCCGGTCGCGCATGCCGAGCTTCGCTTGGTCGGCGGCCGCACGCTGGCCGCCTTCGGCACGGCGACCGAGCAGGAGGTCATTCGCCTTCCGCTCGGCGCCGGGGACGAGCTGATCGTCAGTCCCGCGCGTGCACTTGGCGACGAGGAGGTCAGCGTCCTGCGAGCCCTGGCCACCACCCTGGCGTCCGGTCTGGCACGGCTTCGCGGCGAGGAGCGCATGCGCTATGAGGCCGTGCACGATCCCCTGACCGGGCTTGCCAACCGGACGCTGCTCCGCGACCGTCTCGAGCACGCGCTCGCTCGCTCAGACCGCGAGGGCGGGACCACTGGCGTGCTCTTCCTCGATTTGGACAATTTCAAGCAGGTCAACGACGCCCACGGCCACGCAGCCGGCGATGCGGTCCTGGTCGAGCTCGCCGGACGCCTGCGGACGGCCGTGCGACCCGCGGACACGGTCGCGCGGCTCGGCGGCGACGAGTTCGTCGTCGTCTGCGAGGACGTCGACAAGGCGTCCGCCCTCGCGCTCGGCGAGCGCCTGCTCGAGTCGATCGAGAGCCCGCTCGTGATCGGTGCGATCGAGCACCGGCTGTCGGCCAGCGTTGGCGTTGCCCTCGGCCCGTGCGATCCCGACACCCTGCTCGGCAATGCCGACTCAGCGGTCTATCAGGCCAAGGCAGCCGGCGGCGGGCGCGTCGAGCTGGCCCACCCGACGACCGCCTGACGAGCGACACTGGCCGGGTGCCCGCGCGCCGACCTGCTCCACCCGCGCCAACCGAGATTTCCGCGTTCTGGGTGACCGCAGTCGTGTCAGTGCTCGCGCTCATCGTCGGGTTGCTCTTTGCCCATTCGCGCGGGCCGGCCGACACGCCGGCCCCCGCCCGGGTCGACGCCGTCGTTTCCGCGGTCCCCTATGGGTCGCCGACCCCGTCGGGATACCTGGGCCTCTCGCTCGAGTTCTCGGCCGTCGAGGCCTACGCGGGCACCGACCCGGCGGCGCTGGACCCGGTGTTCTTGCAACTCGTTCGCGACCTCGACCCCGGGCAGTCCCCGGTTCTCCGCATCGGCGGCGACAGCGCCGACTGGACGTGGTGGCCCGTGCCCGGCCTCGCCCGGCCCCCAGGCGTGAGCTATGCGCTCGACTCACGCTGGACCTCGGTGACCGGCGCCCTCGCCACCGCACTCCACGCCCATCTCATCCTCGGCCTCAACCTCGAGGCCGACAGCGCCACAGTGGCCAACTACGAGGCGAACGCCCTGCTGGGCGGGCTCACCCGCGATTCCGTTCTCGCCTTCCAGCTCGGGAACGAGCCCGAGCTGTACGCCAGCTTCCCCTGGTACTGGTCGTCCCCGGGGCATGGCGTGACCGGACGTAGATCGCCCTACAGCTTTGATGACTTCATGGCCGACTTCCACCGCATCGCCGCGCAGCTGCCGCCGACCGCGCTGGCCGGCCCGACCACGGGCGGACCCGGCTGGCTCCCGAACCTGGGCCGCTTCCTGAGCGCCGAGCCGGCGGTACGCGTGGCCACCGTGCACCGCTACCCGCTCCAGCTCTGCCATACGGCCACGAGCTCCGATCGCTACCCAAGCGTGGCCAACCTGCTCGCACCATCCGCCTCCGGCCAGTTCGCCGAGACCTTCGTGCCGGCCGTGGGCACCGCGCATGCTCGCGGCGTCCCGCTGCGGATCGATGAGCTCAACACGGTCTCGTGCGGCGCCGATGCCGCGGTCAGTCAGACCTTCGCCTCCGCGCTGTGGTCGCTGGACACGCTGTTCGCCCTCCGGCGCGTCGGCGTCGACGGAGTCCAGATGCACACCTTCCCGGGGGCCGGGTACGAGCTCTTCCCGACCCAGCGGCACGGGAGCCGCTGGACGGCCTCCGTGACGCCCGAGTTCTACGGCCTGATGATGTTCGCCGCCGCCGCGCCGCCCGGGTCGCGTCTCCTCCGGCTCGCCGTCCCGAGTGTCGACGGTCTGAGCCTGTGGGCGACCTCGGCACCGGACCACCACGTCCGGGTCGTCCTCATCAACAAGAACCCCACGCACGCGATCACGGTCCGCCTGCGCGTCGCGGGCGTGGCCGGGAGAGCGGTACTCGAGCGCCTCGAGGCGCAAAGCGCCGAGGCGGCCCGCGGGGTGACGCTGAACGGGCAGAGCTTTGGCGCCACGACGAGCACCGGCCGACTGACCGGCCGCCCGGCGGCGATCTCGGTCGCTCCCCTACGCGACCGCTACACCGTGTCGCTCCCGGCGGCGAGCGCGGCCATGCTCGTCGCCGATTCTGCCCGGGCGACGGCCGCGCTTGACGGCTGACCCCGGGCCGACGCGTCGGCTCGCGCGGCCAGAACGGTCAAGCCGGCGCACGTCCGCGCCGATGCCACGCGAATGGATGCCTCCGCGTACGCGTTCGTCCACGGGGTGCGGCGCACCCGCTCGACGCTCACCGCTTGGCGCGCGCAGCCATGGCGCGTGCTGCGCACGTGGTTGCTCGGCGGCCTGGCCGCCGGCTCGACGCTGCTCGTGGCTATCTGGATCATCGCCACGCTCACCGGCCCCGGCCAGCCCGCCGGGCTCCTCGACGCGCCGCCGTTCGTCGTTGGGCACATCTCCGACGTCCTGCGCCTCCTCGAACACAACTCGCTCGTCCTCGCCCTACACGCCATGGCCTGCGTGGCCGGCTTCATCGCCGGAAGCTCCCTCCCGCTCCAGGCCGGCAGCCATACCGGCTGGCAGCGCGCCGTCCACGAGCGCGGACGGCCGCTGGCGCTCGGGTTCGTCTTCTGCGCCACCGCGTTCTCGCTGAGCTGGCAGGCGTACTCGATCGGCACCGCCGTGGCGCACGACGCGGCGGCGCTGCACACGGCGCCCGCCCTCCTGCTCCTCGGACTCCTCCCGCATGCCCTGCCCGAGCTCGTCGCCCTGTTCCTGCCCCTGGCCGCGTGGATCGCGGCCAGCCGGCGGGGCGAGTGGGATCAGCTGCTCGCCGCGACTGCGGTGACGGTCGCGGTCGCCGTGCCCATGCTCCTCGTCACCGCGCTGTGGGAGGTCTACGTGGCGCCGCACGTGCTCGCCGCGCTGTTCGGCTAGGGACCCGCGGCGACCTCGCGCGTCGATTCGCCGACCCAGCCACCCGGCCGCCCCCCGGCCCGTGGGTGATCCTCGCCGCGGCCTCCACCGCGGCCGATCCTACGCGTGCCCGGCGATGAGGTGGGGCGCGTAGGGCTCCTCGAGGCGGGCGATTTCCTCGCCGGTCAGCGTGAGCTGTTCGGCCGCAAGCGCATCCTCGAGGTGCTCGAGCTTCGTCGCTCCGACGATCGGGGCCGTCACACCGGGCTTGTGGAGCAGCCAGCTCAGCGCGACCTGAACGCTCGGGGCCGTCTTCTGCTCGGCCAGCTCGCCCAGACGGTCGATGACGGGCCAGTCGAGCTCTGGCTGATAGAGGCTGTCGGCGAAGGCATCCGTGTTGGCGCGAGTCGTGCGCCGCTCGCCCTCTCGGGTGCGGTTGCCGGCCAGCAGGCCGCGCGCCAGCGGGCTCCAGGGAATGACCCCGACGCCCTGGTCGAGACACTGGGGGATCATCTCGCGCTCTTCCTCGCGGTAGATGAGGTTGTAGTGGTTCTGCATCGAGACGAAGGGGGTGGCCGCGGCATGCTGGGCCTTGGCGAACTGCCAGGCGTACATGCTGCTCGCGCCTAGGTAGCGCGTCTTGCCCGCCTTGACCACGTCGTGGAGGGCGTCCATCGTCTCTTCGATCGGGGTCCTCGGATCCCAGCGGTGGATCTGGTAGAGGTCGACGTAGTCGAGCTCGAGCCGCTTCAGCGAGGCGTCGATCGAGGCCATGATGTGCTTGCGCGAGAGGCCGCGTCCATTCTCGCCCGGCATCGTCTGGCCATGCACCTTGGTGGCGAGGACGTACTCCTCGCGCATCCCGAAGAACTTGCGCAGCAGCCGGCCCGTCAGCACCTCGCTCTCTCCGCCGTTGTAGACGTCGGCGGTGTCGTAGAAGGTGATCCCGCCCTCCACCGCGCGCCTGACGATCGGCTCGGCGGCGTCCTCGTCGAGCGCCCATTCGCGGCTCTCGTGCTTGCCGTAGCTCATCATGCCCAGGCAGATCCGGGAGACCCGCAGGCCGCTGCGGCCCAGGTTCACGTACTCCATTGGCTCGTTCATCCCCTGTCGTCGTCGATGGTCAGGTGGTGGCTGCCCGGAGAGCATGGCGCTGACACAGCGATGGCGCGGCGGGGTGGCGCGGGCGTCGGGCGTCGGGCGGGGGTCGGGCGGGGGTCGGGCCTCGGGCGTCGCGCGGGGGTCGGGCGTCGCGCGTCGCGCGTCGGGCATCGCGCGGGCGTCGGGCATCGCGCGGGCGTCGGGCATCGCGCGGGCATCGCGCGGCGCAGGCGGGCGTAAACGCGCCCAGCCTGCCCGTGCCCGAGGGGTGGGCGCGTCCGTGCCCGGATTCCGGGCGTAAACGCGCTCACCCCGCCGAAACTCCGGGGGTCGGCGCGTTTATGCCCCAACCCACAGCGATCCGGACCCGCGCCCACCGCCCGCGACCCGGACCCGCGACCCGCTCACCGCGACCCGCTCACCGCGACCCGCACACCGCGACCCGCTCCCACCGCCCGCGGGGCAGGTGAGACCGAGGCGCCCCGCCGCCGCGGCCGCCTCCGTGCACGAGCACGAGACGCCCGGGCGCACCTTCCGCCACCTCGGCGAGACGCTCCTCGAGCGCCGAGAGCTGGCTCGAGCGCTCGAGGAGTTCCGCCGCCCCCGCTGGATGACCGGTCCCGGCTGGCTGCACGAGACCATCATCCGCCGACATGAGCGGCGGTTCAGGCACAGGCTCAGCCCGCGTTGAACGGCTCGACCAGCGGGTTCGTCCCGCTGTAGAAGCCTTCGGGGTTCGGATACCACACCCAGAAGTGCAGGGTGATCAGACGGGGGTGCCAGAAGTTGAACGCGGCCCCGGTCTGCGGACTCGTCGTGGGACACAGGGATTGGTTCTCCTGGAAGACGAACGTGCCATCCCGGTAGTGGCACGCGGCGCCGAACACGCCGTACTGCGCCCCTGGCAGCGGTGGCGTGCTTGGCATGCTCGTGAACACCCACTCGAGCGCTCCGAGCTGCCAGCGATCTCCGCGATGCTCGTAGACGAGGATCGGCGGCTTGGTGACGTCGAAGCCCGAGATGTTCGGGTTCATGAAATGCCACCCCATGTTGGGGATCATCTGCGTGATGATTCCGTAGCCGTCGGCCTTCGCCCGGCGCAGGTTCGTCGCGTACTTCGCCGTGGCCAGCCGCGCAGCGAGCACGTCGGCGGTGAGCCCGGCAGGGAGCGTGGTGATCGTGGGCGCAGCGGCGGCACGAGCGTTCGATGAGCGGCTGCCCGTCGAGGCTGACGCGGTGACCGAGATGACCACGGTCACGGCCAACGCGGCCGTAACGGTGACGATGAGAAGACGTCGCATCTCAAACTCCTCAGGAGTAGAAGTACGGGTCGAGCACCCGGACCTCGGTGATCTGGTCGACCGGCAGCTTGTTCTGCGCGGCCGTCTTGCGGATCGCTTCGGGAGTCGGGGCGTCGTAGATGCAGAACGTCGAGCGCTTGTCGTCGCTCACGTACGAGTGCACCCACGTGACGCCCTCCTCGGCGTTGCGATCGACGACGCCCTGACAGACGTCGGCGCCCCCGTTGGCGATGGGAATGTGCAGCCCCTCCTCGAAGGTCCGCTGCACCATGTACCTCGGCATGGAATCGTCCTCCTCGATCGTTGACCTGTTCTGGGTCACGAACCTACGTGTGCGCCATCCTGGGCACATCGGGAGGACTGCCTATGTTGGCCGGCGGGGCTGCCTATGTTTGCGCGATCGAGCGCTCGAGCTCGGCGCGCATGGCCGCGGCCAGGGCATGGGCGCCGGAGAGCGGGCGCACCATCACCATGAAGTCATCGATCAGCCCGGCTTCGTCGGTGTGGATGAAGTCGCAGCCGTCCACCTCGCGGTCGCCGATGCGCGCCTGGAACACGAGCGCGTGATCGTCGCCGTCCGGATCGCCGATCTCGCGGACGTACCGAAAATCCTCGAACACGTGCGCGGCGGCGTGGAGGATCGCGGCCACCGCCGGCCTCCCCTCGTAGGGGGCGTAGACGATGGGACTGCGAAAGACGACTCGGTCGGCCAGCAGACCGGGAATCGCGTCGAAGTCCCGGCTCTCGACGGCGGTGCGAAAAGGGGTCATGGGCCTCACGCCATCCTAGCCATTCGTGCGATCTAAGCCGTGGGGGCGATCTGGCTCGCGAGCTCGAAGCGCTCGATCGCCTCCTCGCGCAGCTTGAACTTCTGGATCTTGCCCGTGACCGTCATGGGGAACTCGTCCACGGCGATGACATAGCGCGGCACCTTGTAGTGGGCGATGCGTCCGCGACAGAACTCGCGTACCGCATCGGCATTGATGGCATCCGCGGCGCGGGGGATGACGAAGGCGGCGATTTCCTCGCCGTAACGGGCGTCGGGGACGCCCACGACCTGCACGTCGCGGATCTCGGGGTGGGTGTAGAGGAACTCCTCGATCTCACGCGGATAGACGTTCTCGCCCCCCCGGATGATCATGTCCTTCGAGCGCCCGACGATGTTGACGTAGCCGTCGTCATCCATCGTGGCGAGATCGCCCGTATGCATCCAGCCGGCCCGGTCTATGGCCTCCGCGGTCTGCTCGGGGTCGTTCCAGTAGCCCTGCATCACGCTGTAACCGCGCGTGCACAACTCGCCGGCCTCGCCGCGCTCGACGCACGCTCCGCTGCCGGGATCGACGATCTTGATCTCCACGTGGGGATGGACGCGGCCGACGGTCGAGGTGCGGTGATCGACATCGTCGTCGGCAGCCGTCTGGGTCGACACCGGCGAGGTCTCGGTCATGCCGTAGCAGATGGTCACCTCGGCCATGTGCATGCGCTCGATGACCTTGCGCATGACCTCGACCGGGCACGGCGAGCCGGCCATGATCCCCGTGCGCAGCGACCCGAGCTGGAAGTCGCCGAAGTTGGGCAGGTCGAGCTCGGCGATGAACATCGTGGGCACCCCGTACAGCGAGGTGCACCGCTCGCTCTCCACGGCGCGGAGCGTCGCCTCGGGCTCGAAGGCGGGAGCCGGGACGACGATGCAGGCACCGTGCGTCGTGCAGGCGAGGTTCCCCAGGACCATGCCGAAGCAGTGGTAGAAGGGCACGGGGATACAAACGCGGTCCGCGTCGGTGTAGGCGCAGATCTCCCCGATGAAAAAGCCGTTGTTGAGGATGTTGTGGTGGGTGAGCGTCGCGCCCTTGGGGAAGCCGGTCGTGCCGCTCGTGTACTGGATGTTGATCGGGTCGTCGAACTGCAACTCGGCTGGGAGCTGCACCGTGTCCTCGCCCGCGGCCAGCAACTCCTCCCAGTCACCGGTCCCGAGGAACACCGTGCGTTCGAGCTCCGAGCAGTTCGGCGCCACCTCGGCCACCATGGCGGCGTAATCGGAGGTCTTGAACGCGCGCGCCGAGACGAGCAGGCGGCAGCCCGACTGCCGGAGCACGTACTCGAGCTCGGAGGTCCGGTAGGCCGGGTTGATGTTGACGAGGATGACCCCGGCCTTGGCCGAGGCGTACTGGACGAGAAGCCACTCGGCGCAGTTGGGCGCCCAGATCCCCATACGGTCGCCCGGACGCAGCCCGGCGGCGACGAGCGCCCGCGCGAACCGGTCCACGCGGGCGGCGAATTCGGCGTAGGTCCAGTGGATGTCCTGGTGAGCGACCACGACCGCGTCGCGGTCGGCATACGCCGCCGCCATGCGGTCGAAGTTGTCCCCGATCGTCTCGCCCATCAGGGGCGTCGTCGAGCTTCCGTGTGCGTAAGCGATGCGATCCGACATCCGCCCTCTCCTTGCTGGCCGACCAAGCGCCACGGTACGTCGATCCCCCGGTGGATGCAAGATCGAAGGTCGGCGGCCGGCGCCCCGAGGCGCCGGGCGATGCATTAGCGATACTGAAGTCCGCATGAGCTTCGCGGGCTTCGGCGACGGCGCGATCGACTGGTTCGAGGGACTCGAGCGCGACAACAGCAGGCGCTACTTCGAGGCCACGCGCGCGCTGTACCTCGACGAGGTGCGCGAGCCGTTTGAGCTCATGCTCGAGGAGCTGGCCGGTGAGCTCGGCGGCCAGGTCCGCGTCTTTCGCCAGCATCGCGACATCCGCTTCTCGCCCGACAAGTCGCCCTACAAGACGCATACCTACGGGATCGTCCATTCGCGCCCCGGCTCCGCCGCGGGCATGTACGCGAGCATCTCCGCTCGGGGCCTGTTCGCCGGGAGCGGCTACTACCGGATGGCCCGCGACCAGCTCGAGCGTTACCACGAGGCGGTGCTCGACGATCGGACGGGCGCTGCGCTCGAGGCGCTCCTCGCCGGCGTCGCCGCGGACGGGCTCGAGCTGAGCGAGCCCGCGCTCAAAACGGCGCCGCGCGGAATGCCCCGCGACCATCCCCGCACGCATCTCCTCCGCTACAAGAGCGTCTTCGCCGGGCGGCTCCTTGCGCCCGACGGCGCCCTCGCCGGGCGCGAGCCCCTACAGTTCGTGGCCGCGACATGGTCCGCCGCCGAGCCGCTGTGCGCCTGGTTCGACGACCACGTCGGGGCGAGCTCGCTGT
Source organism: uncultured Solirubrobacterales bacterium (assembly GCA_963795525.1). GTDB lineage: Bacteria > Actinomycetota > Thermoleophilia > Solirubrobacterales > Solirubrobacteraceae > Palsa-465. The sequence goes on along the minus strand of CAWCIA010000001.1, from coordinate 948,962 downwards.
CACGCGAGCGCCGGCGCTGAGATTCCGGTATGAAGCGCACATGCCTCGCCGACCTCCGCTGAGCCCGCGCGTCCTCGCGGCCGTCCTCGCCACGGCCGCCGCCTTGGGAGCGCTCGCGACCACCGCGCTCGCCCGACCGCACACGAGCGCACCCAAGCCGACCGTCGTCACAGGGGTCTTCGGCCGCCGCTACTGCGAGATCCTCCTCGCCCGCAGGGTCAAGGGTGTACTGAGCGCCAAGGTCTACAACACCTATGGCCTCAACAACTGCCCGCCCGCGGCCTGGAGGAAGGTCGACTTCACGGCCGTGGCCAAGACCAACCACGCGATCGTCGCGCTGCCCAACGGGCCGCGCTTCTGGCTGATGAACTCGATTACCAAGAACTGGCGGGGCGCGAGGGTGATCAAGGACCTCGGCGGCATCCGGATGATCGAGGAGGCGAGCATCATCATCGGCTCCCAGACCGGCCCCTACTCGGTCCATCGCGTCGATCGCTCGACCACGTTCGCCTGGAAGGCCGGCCAGAAGGTGTACGAGCTCCTCGCGCCGGGCGGGGCGACGTGGGTCATGCAGTCCTACAGCCGGCAGATCGACCCGAGCCTGACCCGCGCCCAGCTCGCGAGGCTCGGCTCGCGTCTGCACCTGCCGACCGGCTGGCGCTACCGCGTGCGTACGCTGAAGCACCCGCTCAGTGTCGTGACGGTCAAGACGGCCGCCCAGGTCCTTCAGGACAACCTCGACAACACCTATTCCCGGATCTGATCCGGCGGCCGGGCCTGGCCGCTGTACTCGGCGTTCGGGAGCATGTGCGTCGCCATCGCCATGCGGTTGGTCAGGTTGTACATGGCCGCAAGCTCGGCCACGTCCCATGCCTCCTCGAGCGTCAGCCCGATGTCGAGCAGGCTCTGGAGATCGGCGTGAATCACGGCGCGCGGCGTCAGCGTGAGCTTCTCCGCGTAGGCGCAGATCGCCGTCCGGCGGGCGTCGAGGCCGGCGCGCCGCCAGTCGTAGGAGATCCGCTCACCGAGGACCGGATCGCCCAGCGCCTCGCGCAGGGCCGCGCCGTGCGCGACGAGGCAGTACAGGCAGCCGTTGGCTGAGCTCACGACGACCGCGATCATCTCGCGGTCCGCCACGCTCAGGCCGTCCGTCGGCTCGTGGAGCTGGCGGAAATGCGTGAACCAGGCGCTGAGCCGCTCTGGCCGGAAGGCGTAGACACGGAACACGTTGGGCACGAAGCCGAGGCGCTCGCGCGCCTTGGCGAAGAGGCCGTGAAGGTCGCCCGGCAGCTCGCTCTCGTCGGGGACGGGAAACCAGGAACCGGTCTCGCTCGCGGCGTTGGCGTCGGTCACGTCGGGCATGTCGCAGACAGTAAGGGGTGGCGCTCCCCAGGTAAGGCAGGAAGGCGCCGAGATCACTCCGGATGCCCGATGTGTGCGGGGCCCTCTTAGCCGAATCTATCCGTAGTCGCCACACCGAGAAAGGAATCAGGAATGACCTCGCTTCAGGCTCTCGCCGCCACCGAACACCAAGCCGACCTTCGCCGCACCGCCGCCCGCGAGCGGCGTATCCGCACCGTGACTGTCCCCCCGAGCGCGGCGGCCGCGGCGGCCGGGGCTCCGGCGATTGATCTCCGGATCGCCGCCCCCCACGAGCGCCAGCTCGTCGAGCGTCTCGTCATCCTGGACGAGGCCACGCCCCTCGACGGCCCGGTTCTGCTCGCGCTCGTCGACGGCCGCGCGGTCGCCGCGCTCTCCCTGCTCGACGGCCGGGTCGTGGCCGACCCGTTCGTGGCCACCCGGGATGCCATCACCCTGCTGCGGTTGCGCGCCCGCCACCTGAGGATCGCGCGTGAGGGCCGGCGCCGGCGGTTTGGCCTTTCCCCGCGCCTCGTCTGATCGGCTACCCGGCGGCCTTGCCCGCGATCCATACCTCCTCGCAGGGCCACTTCTGCGCCCAGTCGAGCGTGAGGTAGGGAAACCGCGTGGTCGAGCCGTCGGGTGGTCGGATCTCCACCAGGCGCTCGACCGTGAAGCCGCAACGCCCGAGGAGGTCGATCATGTCGCCGTGGGGCAGGTGAAACTCGACCGAGTCGTCGTCGGACCATTCGAAGCGGTGCATGCCGAAGTACGGCCTGAGCAGGCGGTCGGTGGCGACGCCCGCGCCGTCAGGAACGGTCAGCATCGCGAAGACGCCGTTGACGAGGAAGATGAGCCGGCCGCCGGGACGCAGGAGGCGGGCGGCCTCGGGAATCCACTCGTAGGGATCGCACCAGATGCTCGCCCCGTACTCCGAGATCGCCAGGTCGAAGCTCTCGTCGGGGAGGGGCACCGTCTCGGCGTTGCCGTGCAGGAGTGGAAAGTCGATTCCGAATTGCTCCTGCATGCGCCGGGCGGTCTCGAGCTGCGCCGCTGAGTTGTCGATCCCGACTGGGCGCGCGCCGCGCTGAGCCAGCCAGGCGGACACGTACGCCGTTCCGCATCCGAGCTCGATGGCGTCGACCCCGTCGAGATCAGCGGGGAGGATGCCGAGCTCGCTCTCGCGAACGTGAAAGATCCCCCAGTTCGGCTCCCCCGACCAGTACCGCGGCGCGGGTACCGCGTACTCGGTCGCCCACTCGTCCCACTGCGCGCGGTTACGGGTGACGTGCTCCGGCAGCTCCTCCACGCGCGGATTATCCCCAGGTAGGGTCCGGGCCGTGGACATCGGGACTCCGCATGGCCTGGCCCGAGCGCATCTGCGAGCTGCCGAGCGACCCGCCGCCGCGCTCGTGCTCGGCCACGGCGCCGGGGGCGGCGTGGCCGCGCCCGACCTCACCGCGGCTGCCGAGTCCGCGGTCGAGCTCGAGGTGAGCGTCGTCCTCGTCGAGCAGCCCTACCGGGTGGCCGGCCGCCGTTCGCCCGCGCCCGCGCACCAGCTCGACGCCGCCTGGCTGGCCGTGATCGCGCAGCTGCGCGACGGTCCGCTGGGCGATCTGCCGCTCGTCGCCGGCGGCCGCTCCTCGGGCGCACGGGTCGCCTGCCGGACGGCGGGCGCGGCGGGCGCCGGCGGCGTGCTCTGCCTCGCCTTCCCCGTGCACCCGCCGGGACGCGCCGGGGATCCGAGCAAGAGCCGGCTCGGGGAGCTCGATGCCGTGACCGTGCCCACGCTCGTCATCCAGGGCGAACGGGACCCGTTCGGCATGCCGCCGCCCGGCCCGTGGCGCACCGTCGTCGCGGTGTCAGGCGATCACTCGCTGCGCGCCCGGACGGCGGTGCAGGACGCCGTGCGCGACTGGCTGACCGGCTGGCTGGCTACCCGGTAGCCGGCTCGAGCACGAACACCGGGATCTCGCGCGCCGTCCGCCGCTCGCAGCGCTCGGGCGGGCAGAGACATCGAGAAGCGGGAGTAGGCGCGGTCGCTGGCATGGCTCAGCGGTGCTGGCGACTTAGATGCCGATCCGTCGGTCAGTCATGCGCACTCTCATCCGGTAGCTCATACCACCGTTTGCGCTCGCCGATCTTGGCCCGCAGCCTCCAGCGCCGGCTCTTCGGGGCGTCCTCGGCGGTGCGCGCGAGGACCGAGAGCTGGTCGCGGGGATCGAGCCGGCCGCCGGCGATGGCCGGCCGCTCGCCTTCGTCGAGCACATGGCCGATGCGCTCGAGGTTGAGCGTGACCGTCTTCCACCAGCCCCAGTCGTCTCCCACGATCTCCCGGAACACGCGCAGGTCCATCACGTCGGCGGCGTCCGAGTCGGCGAAGCCGAAGCTGACGAGCAGCCGTAGGCAGTCGTCGACGTCCTTCTCGTTGAGCTCGACGATCTGGAGCTTGGAGAGCAGCAGGTCGATCGGATCGAGCGTGTAGGGCAGGCGCTCGAGCCGATCGGCGAAGTGCAGCGTGTGGCACATGTCGAGCTTCTCGATGAGCACGTCGAGTGTGAGGCCAGTCCCCGGATTGGCGAAGTACAACTGCTTGTCGCCGTTGAGCGCGTTGAACATCTTGTCGGGCTCGAAGCCCTGCCCTTCGAGGAGCGCGCTGAGCTCGCGTCGCGTCGATCTGCGGGAGCACAGATCGAGGTCCTGACCCTCGCGCGTCCGCGGCGGCAGATCAGGGCACAAGAAGCGAATCGCGAGCCCACCGACCAGACGGAGGACGATCCCGTGCTCGCCCGCCAGATCGATGAGCGCCTGCGCCTCTCCGATCAGCGAGCCCTCTTGCGCGATCTCGCTCATCGAGCGTAAGTTACTGCCTGTTAAGGTCCCGGGCATGGGGCTCTCGGAGACGGAGCGTCGAGTCTGCTCAGCCATCGAGTCCCGCACTGATGAGCTCGTCGCGTTGGCGAGCCGGCTCATCGGCTTCGACACCACGGCGCGCAATCCCGGCGACCCGCCCCGCGCCGAAGCCGAGCTTCAGCACTGTCTGGCCAAGCGCCTGCGTGCGGCCGGTGCGGAGGTCGATGTCTTCGAGCCGGAGGCGGCCGCGCTCGCGGGCCGGCCGCTCGTCCCCCCAGGTCTCGACTTCGCCGGTCGACCGCAGCTCATCGCCCGGCGCGCGGGCGGCGGCGGCGGGCGCTCTCTCGTCTTCAACGGCCACATCGACGTGGTCTCGGTCGAGCCGCGGGCGGACTGGACGAGCGATCCCTTCGAGGCCACCGTCCGCGACGGCAACCTCCACGGGCGCGGCGCCTGCGACATGAAGGGCGGGATCGCTGCCATGGTCTTCGCCGCCGAGGTGCTGGCCGACCTCGGGGTCGAGCTCGCGGGAGATCTCCTCATCGCCACGAACACCGACGAGGAGTCCTCGGGCGCGGGCGGCACCGCGCTGGTCGACCACGGCCTGCGAGCGGACGCTGCCATCGTCACCGAGCCGACCGGTTTCCAGGTCTGGGTGGCCTGCCGGGGATCCGAGTACGGCGTCATCCGCGTGCCGGGCCGCCCGGGCCACGCCGAGGTCCGCCAGCCCGGCTGGCGCGAGGGCGGCGCGGTCAACGCGATCGAGAAGGCCGGCGTGGTCATCGAGGCGATCCAGGGGCTGCGCCGCGAGTGGGCCCAGCGCGAGGGCCTCGACCACGCCTTCCTGTCGCGTCCGGATCTGCTGCCGACGATGGCGCGTAGCGGCGAGTGGCACGTCACCTACCCGGCCTCGTGCGAGCTCACGATCGCGGTCATGTACCTGCCCGTCCAGGCCGACGAGCACGGCTGGGGCGCGGGCGTTCGGCGAGAGGTGGAGGAGTGGATCGCTCGGGAGACGGCCCGGGACGACTGGCTGGCCGCGCACCCGCCGGCGATCGAATGGTGGCCCAACGCGGTCATGCCCGTCGAGATCGACCCCTCCGAGCCGATCGCCGGGGTCATGCTCGCGGCCACGCGCGACGCGGGGCGCCCGGCTGGGCTCAGCGGGCTCGACTCCTGGTTCGACGGCGCCACCCTCACCGCCCTCGGCGGCATCCCCGCCATCGGCTTCGGGCCGCCGGGATTCAACCTCGACGGGGTCAGCGTCGCGCACACGGTCGACGAGTACGTGCCCATCGACGGACTCGTGCTCAGCGCTCAGGCGCTCGCCGTCGCCGCGATGCGCTTCTGCGGAACTTAGCCCCGAGTTTCACTTGCGAAACGCGCAAGCGAATCCGCGCAGCGGATTAGCCCTCGACCCGCTGAGCCAGCTCGATGCCTTTGCGCCCAATGTCCACGAGGTACCCGCGCAGGATCCCGTGGTTGGCCTCGCTGCCCGGATTGATGCACAGCGTCTGGCCGATCTTGCGCTCGCCGCCGGACTCGTGGATGTGGCCGTGGATGGCGAGCACCGGCTGGTAGTTCTCGATCAGCCGCCGCACCGCGGTCGAGCCGACCGGCCCGCGCAGCACGTCCCCGGCGGAGATCGTTGGACGCAGGTTCTCGTCGAGCAGCGGCGCCGTGTCGAGCCCCGAGTCGTGAGGCGGGACGTGGATCATGAACACAGCTCGCCCGGGGTCGCGCACCTGTGAGGCCAGCGCCTCCAGCCGCGCGTAGAGATCGTCCTCGGTCTCCTCGCGCGGCGTGTTCCACGGTGTGTTGTTCGACCACCCGCAGGCCAGGAGCTGCAGGTCGCCCGGCATGTCGAGCACCTTCCCGTCCGCGTTGACCGGGCTGAAGTCGGGGCGCTCGAGGATCGGATCGATGACGAAATCGTCGTCGTTGCCCGGCATGAGGAAGAGCGGGACGCTTGATTCAGCCAGGCGGTCGGTGGCGAGCGCGAGCCACTCCTCCACGCGGTCACTCATGAGCCGTTCGAGCAGATCGTCGCGTCCGGCCTCGTCGTGGGAGAGCCGCTCGGCCTCGTCCGAGTCGGTCACGAACGAGTAGTAGCCGACGTCGGCGATGTCGCGCTCGAGCGCGGCCAGCTCCTCGTCGCCCCGGGCCGTCCGGTGAACGCCGAAGAGCTCGGTCTGGTACCCGCCGTCGCGCTGGACGATGGGCACGATCGCCTTGCCGGTCAGATCGCCGGCCAGGAGCGCGGCGTCGGCCTTATAGACGTTGAGCCGGATCGCGTTGATGAATTTCCGCCACGCCTTCTCGGCGGCGTGGAAGTCGCTGGCGATGTAGAGGCGGGTGGCGGCCACTAGTCCGGAGGCAGCTCGGTGAAGAGCATCTTCTCGTCGACCCCCGCCCTGACTGCGCGGGCGCGCATGATGAAGTAGATGACCAGCCCGAGCAGGTAGAACAGGGCGGCGTCGAGGATGCCGTTCGTCTCGAGATAGGTGAGCGCGCCCGAGTTACCGAGCGCCTTCACGATCGGCTTGACCACGGCGAAGACGTAGATCCACAGTGGGAACACCAGCCACACAGCACCGATATAGGGCAGCTTCTTGGCAAACGGCGCGTTGCGGATGAGATCCGGGCGGCGGAAGCGCACGAGGATGGCGTTGAACCCGGGCAGCGACCAGGTGAGCAAGGCCATGACGATCGAGAACCACGCCGTGCCGGCGAGGTTCAGCTTGTGGCCGGACGTGGCCAAGAAGGTCGGCAACGCCTTGAAGCTCTGGAAGAACAGGAACAGCGCGGTCAGGCCGAGGGTGGCCAGGATCGCGTTGAGTGGGCCGCGCAGGCGCTCGTTGACCTCGCCGAACCACGCGGGCACCTGCCGGTCGAGGCTCCAGGCCAGCTGCATGCGGCTGATGAAATTGATGTACACCGGGCAGAGCAGGAATGGGAAGACGACGCCGCCGAGGTTGATGAGCGCCCACAGGGGCCACAGCGACTTGTTGGCGATGACGGCCAGCAGCGGCATCGCGTTGGGCTGTCCGAGCGGGGCCGCCGTGAGGTTGGGGTTGAAGCCCCAGTAGCTCGCTCCCCAGCTCACGTTCGTGTTGAAGCCGAAGTGGCTCGAGATCGCGTCCACGTAGACCGAGTTCGCGAGCACGCCGATGAGCAGCGCCCCGAGGAGGGCGATGAGCACACCACGGCGCACGTTGCCCCGCACCTCGCCCGCGATGTACGCCGAGTACTGAAACCCGATGTACTGGAAGAGCAGCACCGAGAGCATGAGCGGGAACACCGAGGTGGAGAAGATCTTGCCGAGGAAGCCACCGCCCGTCCCGGTGAGGAATGCCGCTTTGCCCGAAGCGGCGATCTTCGTCGCGGTGACACCGCCCGTGTAATGGGGCAGGTTGGCGTCGAAGTTGCCCTTGTGCGTGGCGAGAAGCCCGAAGATGAACATGGCGGCGAAGCACGCCACGCCGAACCCCGCGAGCGTCGTGACGACGCGATGGAAGCTCCGCGTCGGGAGTATGCATACGGTCCCGATGAGCAGGAGGACGATGATCGAGCCGGCGAAGCCCGGAAGGCCCGTGATCGTGCCGCTCGAGTCCGTGAACCACGAGTTCGCGTGCGTGAAGAAGTGTCCGCCCGCGCCGATGCCGATGATGCGTGCGGTGATCTGGAGGTTGCGCAGGACGAGCGGAACCTCGAAAGCGATGATGAGCACGGAGGCGATGACGAGCGTCCATGACTCCATCCAGCCCAGGAACGGGTGGATGATGCGGCTGGTGAAGACGTAGTCACCGCCCGAGCGCGGCATCACCGAGGTCAGCGAGGCGAAGATGAGCGCGAGCAGGATGCAGAACAGGCCCGCGACGATCGCCGCCCACCCGTACTCGGAGAAGGGACCCGCACGCCATACCGTGACCCCGGCCAGCGAGTAGAAGATCGGGTACAGGGTCAACCCGACGCCGACGAACGCGGCGACGTTGAAGAACAGCGCGTTGGTGACGCTGACGTTGCGTACGAGTCCCGACGACTGGCGCACGAACAGCTTCGGCGTGGTGCTCGCCGACGCGGCGGACGGCGCTACCGGATCAGCCACAGTCTCTCCCTCCAACCTTTCCCCGGGGGTAGGAAAGCCTCACTCGAGGGCGACACTACCACCGCGGATGGACGCCGCAGCGGCGCTCACTCGCTGTTCAGCTGCGCCTCGGAGTACACCAGCGCCGGGGTATACCGGCCGGGCCGTCGATCGGCGAAGGCGTCGTTGCGCGCACCGGTTCGTTTGTCGCGCGCGCGGGCGAGATCGCAGTCGGCGAGGAGCATCCCCGCCCCGCGGTGCGCGGGCGGCGCGGCGAGCAGTGCGCCGTCGGGTCCGGCAATCGCGCTCCCGCCCTCGAATTCGACTCCGCGCTCGGAGCCGCAGCGGTCGCACACCGCCACGAACACCTTGTTGAGGTATGCGGTCGTGGCCGCCAGCGAGGGCAGGATCGGACGCCCGTTCGGCGGTGCGGGATCATGGGGCCAGTTGGTGGGCAGCGCGATCACCTCTGCTCCTTCAAGGGCCAGCCCGCGCGCCACCTCCGGGAACTCAATGTCGTAGCAGATGGCCAGGCCGATGCGGCCGTGGCGGGTCTCTACCACCGGCGCCGCCTGCTCCCCCTCCTCGAACCAGTGGCTCTCCTCGTCCCAGAGATGGAGCTTGCGGTAGGTGGCCACGACCCCCTCGCCGTCGAGGACGGCCGAGCTGTTGAACAGCCGCCCGTCGGCGCCACGCTCACAGAAGCCCGTGACGATGACCGCGTCGCCGCGCGCCGCCTCCTGCGCGAGGGCATGAAACAGCGCGTCGCCGGAGGCGATTGCCGCCGCCTGCACTTCGGCCTCGGTGCGGAACACGTACCCGCTGTTCACGAGCTCGGGAAGCACGATGAGCTGGGCTTCTCGGTCCACCGCCGAGGCCACGGCCTGACAGGCCAACGCGCAATTACCACCGGGATCGGCGACGTCGGGAGCGAGCTGGCAGCACGCGATGCGCACGCCTCGCAGTCAACCACGCTGGAGCGAATCCGGCCACAACTTTGACCGTCCGGGCCAGCCGCCCGCGAGCTAGAGTCAGCCGCGATGGACTCGCGTCTGTGGCATCCCTTCGCCGACATGGGTTCCGTGCGCAGCGCGGAGCTCATGATCGACCGCGGCGAGGACGTATGGGTGTGGGATCGCGCGGGCCGGCGCTACCTCGACGCCACGGCGAGTCTCTGGTACGCGAACGTCGGCCACGGCCGTCCGGAGATCGCGCAGGCGGTGGGCGAGCAGATGGCTCGGCTCGAGACCTACTCGGCCTTTGCCGACTTCTCCAACGAGCCTGCCATCGAGCTCGCTCAGATGCTCTCGGACCTCGCCCCCATGCCCTCACGTGTGTTCCTCGTCTCCGGGGGCGGCGACGCCATCGACACCGCGGCGAAGCTCGCCCGGCGCTACTGGGCCGCCCGCGGCGAGCCCGACCGCACGCTCCTGGTCAGCCGCACCGGGGGCTACCACGGCACGCATGGGTTCGGCACCGCGCTGGCCGGCATTCCCGCCAACCGCGACGGCTTTGGGCCGCAGGTCGAGACCGTCCAGGTCCCGCACGACTCCCTCGAGGCTATGGAGGCCGAGTTCGCGCGCATCGGCGCCCAGCGCATCGCCGCCGTCTTCGCCGAGCCGGTGATCGGGGCGGGCGGCGTCTATCCCCCGGTGCCCGGCTATTTCGAGGGCCTGAGCGCGCTCTGCCGCCGCACCGGCGTACTCCTCGTCATCGACTCGGTGATCTGCGGCTTCGGACGCCTCGGAACGTGGTTCGGCATCGAGCGCTGGGGCGTCGAGCCCGACATGATCGTCTTCGCCAAAGGCGTGACAAGCGGTTACCTGCCGCTCGGCGGCGTGATGGTCTCCGACGCGGTGGCCGAGCCCTTCTGGGGCGCCCCGGGGGCGCCGGTGTTCCGGCACGGCCCCACGTACGCCGCCCACGCCACGTGCTGTGCCGCGGGGCTGGCCAACCTGCGCATCCTCGACCGAGAGGGGCTGGTGGAGCGGGGACGCGCTCTCGAGCGCCCGCTCCTCGACGCGCTCTCGCCGATGACCGAGCACGCGTCGGTCTCCGAGGTCCGCGGGGGCGTCGGCATGATGGCCGCCGTCGGATTGACCGAGGAGGTGCTCGCCGGCCAGCCGGGCGCCCTGACCACCATCACGCGCCGCGCCCGCGAGAAGGGCGTGCTCGTCCGCGCGCTCCCGAACGCCATCGCGGTCTCGCCGCCGCTCACTGCCACCGAGGAGCACTTCGGGCTCATGGCCGAGGCGATTGAGTACGGGCTCGCCGCGGTCGGAGCCGAAACGTCCTCGGCGCGCTGAGCAGGGGCGCGAAGGAGCCGCCTGCTAAAGCTCTTCGCATGACCAAGATCGCAGTGACAGGCGGGAGCGGCAAGGCCGGGCGAGCCGTGATCCGCGACCTCTTCGAGCGCGGCCACGAGGTGCTCAACATCGATCGGGTCGGCTGTCCCGAGTCGGGACACCCCGAGGACCCGATCCCCTTCCTCAGCGCCGACGTGACCGACTACGGGCAAGCGCTCGAGGCTCTGAGCGGTGGCGACACGCTGCCCGGCATCGAGGCCGTGATCCACCTCGCGGCCATTCCCTCGCCGGCCCACGCGACCTCGGCGCACATCTTCAACGTCAACATGAACAGCACCTACGCCGTGTTGCGAGCCTCGGCCAGGCTCGGCATGAAGCGGGTCGTGTGGGCCTCGAGTGAGACGACCCTGGGGCTCCCGTTCGGCCCGCGCTCGCCCGACTACGCGCCGGTGGACGAGAAGCACATGTACCCCGAGACGAGCTATGCGCTCTCCAAGGTCCTCGGCGAGGAGGTCGCCCGCCAGGTGAGTCGCTGGACCGGCATGCCGATCGTCGGCCTGCGGTTCTCCAACATCATGGTCCGCTCCGACTACGAGCGTTTTCCCGGGTTCCAGCACGACCCCCACCTGCGCAAGTGGAACCTTTGGGGCTACGTCGACGAGAGCCACGTCACCCAGAGCGTCCGCCTGGCCCTCGAGGCTGACGTCGGCGGAGCGGAGAGCTTCATCATCGCCGCCGCTGACACGGTCATGCGTCGCCCGAGCCGCGAGCTCATGGCCGAAGTGTTCCCCGCCGTCCCGGTGGCCGAGCACGTCGCCGGCAACGACACCCTGCTCGACATAGGCAAGGCGCGCTCGGTGCTCGGCTACGCCCCGGAGTTCAGCTGGCGCGAGCTGGCCTGAGGCCAGGCCGCGCCGAGCTCGCATGCAGTCGATCGGCACGGCAAACTACAGCTGATGCGCCGCGTCATCCGCCGGATCGCCACCACGCGCTGGTGGGCGCTCCTCGCTGTCAGCCTGCTGCTCGTCGTCGTGGCGGTGAGCCTCGCGGCCGACATCGGCCGTAAGGACTCGCCTCCTTCACCGGCCTTCACACCGGATCTCGACCCCGGCACCACCCTCCACGCGACGGCGCCCGACTTCACCCTGACCGACCAGTTCGGCCGGCCCGTCTCCCTGCGCACCTATCGCGGCCAGGTGGTCGTCCTCGCCTTCAACGACTCGGAGTGCACCACCGTGTGCCCGCTGACCACGACGGCGATGGTCGACGCCAAGCGGATGCTCGGCAACGCCGGCTCGAAGGTCGCTCTGCTCGGCATCGACGCCAACCCGAGCGCGACCTCCGTGGCCGACGTCCGCGCCTACTCCGAGCTGCACGACATGACGCGCGCCTGGCACTTCCTCACCGGACCGCTCACCCAGCTGCGCAGCGTCTGGAAGGCCTACAACATCGACGTCGCCATCGAGGGCGGCCAGATCGACCACACGCCCGCCCTCTTCGTCATCACGCCCGACGGCCGCATGGCCAAGGTCTACCTCACCCAGATGGCGTATTCGAGCATCGACCAGCAGGCTCAGCTTCTGGCCACCGAGATCTCGAGCCTCCTCCCGGACCACCCCGCGGTCCGCTCGCACCTCTCCTACGCGCAGATTCCCACGATCACCCCGGCACGCACAGTCAGCCTGCCGAAGGCCACGGGCGGCTCGGTCCGCCTTGGCCCGGGCGCTCCGCGGCTGCTCGTGTTCTTCGCCACCTGGGATTCCGAGGTCACGAACCTCGGGGCGCAGCTGACGACGCTCGAGCGTTATGAGGCAAGCGCAGCCGCCGAGCATCTCCCCTCCCTCACCGCGGTCGACGAGGCGAGCGTCGAGCCCTCCCCCACCGCGCTTGCGCATTTCCTGCAGACGCTGGGGAGACCCATGGGCTATCCCGTGGCGGTCGACGCCACCGGGCGGGTGGCCGACGGATACGGCGTCCAGGACGAGCCGTGGTACGTCCTCGTCTCCTCGACCGGCCGCTTCCTCTGGTACTGGGACATCTCGACGAATGGCTGGCTCAGCCCCGCCAAGCTCGCCGCCCACGTCCGCTCCGCCCTTTCGAAGGCGCCGACGGTGACGGGGAGCGCCGCCGTCCAATCCCTGCTCGCCGGCTCACCCGCGCCGCTCAAGGGGCTCCACCAGCAGGCCGGGCAGCTGCTCGGCGGCGCCCCGGCGCTCGAGGCGCGGATCCGGGCGCTGCGCGGCTATCCGATCGTCATCAACGCCTGGGCGTCGTGGTGCGGCCCGTGCCGAGCGGAATTCGGCCTCTTCGCCTCCGCCTCGGCCCAGTACGGGCGCCGCGTGGCCTTCCTCGGCGCCGACACCGACGACACGGCGAGCGACGCCCGCTCGTTCCTCTCCCAGCACCCGGTCAGCTATCCGAGCTACCAGAGCAGCGCCAGCGCGCTCAGCCCGATCGCGATCGCCCAGGACCTGCCCACGACGATCTACATCAACCGCGCCGGCAAGGTTGTCTACGTCCACACCGGCCAGTACGAGTCGCAGGGCAACCTCGACGAGGACATCGCCGGTTACGCTCAGCCGGGGTCCTGAGGCCCGGGGCTCAGGAGCGTCGGCGCCGGTTCAGGCTGAGATCGTCGACGGCCACGTCGTGGCCGGCCGCGCAGCGCAGCTCGAGCTCGACGACCTCGCCGCAATCGCGGTGGCGGAACTCGACCGGGCCGCCGCGGTCATCGAGCCACCGATCCCCCCAGTGCATGAGGGCGACGAGGGCGGGGAACAGGTCGGCGCCCTTGTCGGTGAGGCGGTAGAGCCGGCGTGTGCGCTGCCCCGGCTCGCGGTAGTCCTCCCGTTCGAGAATGCCCTCGTCGACGAGCTCGCGCAGCCGCGCGGCGGCCACGGGCGGGCTGATGCCCACGCGCTCGGCGAAGTCGTCGAACCGGGTGGTCCCGTAGAAGGCCTCGCGGAGGATGAGGAAGGCCGAACGGGTGCAGATGACATCGAGCGACCTGGCCAGGGTGCAGCGCTCCGCGGTCCAGCCGGAGCGGGGCTCGAGGCTGCCGGTCAGCTCCACAGTGTGTGTCATATCCCGAAGCATAGCTGACTTCGGCATAGCTAACCCAGATGTGTTACGGTGCCTGACTATGTCAAAGCTAAGCCAGCTTGCCGGAACGCGTGGCCGCGATGCCTCGCCTCGCGCCGTGCTCATGATCGTCTCGGCCGGCGTCGTGCTGGCCAGCCTCGACCTCTTCATCGTCAACGTCGCGCTACCCCAGATGGCGCGGGACTTCCACGTCCATTCGAGCGGCCTGGCCGGGCTGTCGTGGGTGCTGAACGCCTACGCAATCGTCTACGCCGCGTTCCTCGTCCTCTTCGGTCGGCTCGCGGACCGCTACGAGCGCCAGCACGGGTTCCTGCTCGGCGTCACGGTGTTCGTGGCCGCCTCGGCGGCCTGTGGCGCGGCCACAAGCGTGGCCATGCTCGTCGCCTTCCGGGTCGTGCAGGCAGCCGGCGCGGCGCTCCTCACCCCCACCTCGCTGGGACTCGTGCTCGCCACGGCGCCGCCCGAGCGCCGCCAGAGCTCGGTGCGCGCCTGGACCGCGGTCGGCGGCGTGGCGGCCGCGCTCGGCCCGGTGATCGGCGGAGTCCTCGTGGCCGCGAGCTGGCGCTGGGTGTTCCTCGTCAACGTGCCCATCGGACTGACCGCGCTCGTCGTCGGCTGGCGCCGGCTGCCCCGCGTGCCCGGTCATCCGGTCAAGGCGCCGAGCCTCACCGGCGCGCTGCTTGTCACCAGCGGCGTGGGAGCGCTCGCGCTCGGCCTGGTCAACGGCGGCAGCTGGGGGTGGGGAAGCGCGTCGACGGTGGGCGTGCTCGCCGCCGCGATCGTCGCGCTCGGCTTGTTCACGCTCGACTGCCTGCGCCGGGAGAATCCGCTCATCGACCGGGGGCTGTTTCGCCTGCGGTCGTTCACCGGCGCCTCCATCGTCGCGCTGGTGTTCTCCATGTCCTTCGGAGCCATGCTGCTCTCCCGCGTCCTGTGGGCGCAGGACGTGTGGCACTGGTCGGCGCTCAGCACGGGTCTGGCCATCGCCCCGGGACCGGCGATGGTTCCGCTGTTCTCCTTCCTCGTCGCCGGCCGGTTGATCACCCGCTACGGCTCCGGGCCGGTCATCGCCGCGGGGGCGACGATCTTCGCCGCCGGCGCGGCCTGGTGGGGGCTGTCCGCCGGGCTACGGCCCGACTACGCCGGGGAGATGCTCGGCGGCATGATTCTCACAGGGATCGGCGTCGGCCTGACCTTGCCGACGTTCATGGCGACCGGCGCCTCCTCGCTGCCCCCTCACTCGTTCGCCACCGGCTCGGCGGTGATCAACATGCTGCGTCAGATCGGCCTGGCCATCGGCGTCGCCGTGCTCATCGCCCTGCTGGGGTCGCCCCATAGCCCCACGGCCACCCTCCACGCCTACAACCGCGCCTCCTTCGTCATCGCCGCCGTCTCCCTCGCCGCCGCTTTCGCCGGGTTGACGCTCATCCCGCGCCGGGCACTCCGGGTCGCCGCGACCGCCGAGGTGGCCGTCGCGCAGTAAGGGCGAACGTTGGCTATCTGACGACCAGGGTGGTGGTCAACCAGCCAAAGTGCGCCCTAACGACCGAGCGCCGCGGCCAGGGCGGCCAGGTGCGCCGGCGTCGACCCGCAGCACCCCCCGACGATCCGCGCTCCCGCCGCCGCAAACCCGGCCACGCGACCCGCGAAGGACTGCGCGTCCTCTGGATACACGACCCCGCCGGCGGTGACCCGGGGGACACCCGCGTTCGGCTTGATCCACAGCGGGACGCCGAGCCCGGCGGCGTCGAACTGCACCACGAGCTCGGCCGTGTCGTCGAGTGAGCGCCCGCAGTTGGCGCCGATGGCCGCGACGCCGAGCGGCTCGACCGCGGCCACGACGTCGGCCGGGCTGAGGCCCATCATTGTCCGCGTCCCCTGGTCGAAGCTGAACGACGCCACGACGGCGACGTCGCTCACCTCGCGGATGCCCTCGATCGCCCACAGCGCCTCGTCGAGAGCGAAGAACGTCTCGAGCACGAGCAGATCCGCGCCGCCCTCGACGAGCGCGCTCGCCTGCTCGGCGAACGCGGCCAGCGCGCCGTCCCGGCTCAGCGGTCCGAATGGCTCGGCGAGCTGACCCGTCGGCCCGATCGAACCGGCCACGAGCACGTCGTCGCCGACCGCGGCACGCGCCAGCTCGGCCGCCCGGGTCCCGAGCTCCCGGGCCCGCCCGGCCAGCGGGCCATCTTCGAGGCGGATGGCCGAGCCGCCGAAGCTGCAGGTGAGAACCATGTCAGAGCCGGCCTCGACGAAGCGGCGGTGGAGATCGCGAACGCGCTTCGGCGCATCGAAGACCCACTCCTCCGGCGCGACCCCGGGCTCTATGCCCATGTCCTGGTAGTTGGTGCCCGTGGCGCCGTCGGCCAGGAGCACGCCTTGGCGCTCGAGACGCGCCGCGAATCGCGAAGGCGCGGAGGCGGTCGGCTCGGCGGTCAAGCCGTCTCGCCCGCGGCCAGCTCGGCGATCAGGCGATCGAGCTCGGGCACCTCGGCGCGGAGGCTCGGGAGGTTGACCACGATTCCCTCCTGGGTGCTTCGGGCCAGAACCACGACGGCCGGCTCCTCGGGCGAGGGGTTCTCCTCGCGGTGGGGAACGTAGGGCGGCACGTAGACGTAGTCGCCGGGACCGGTCTGCACGCGGCGCTCCTCGCCGTGCTCGAGGAACACGAACACGGGATGGCCGCTGACCACGTAGATCCCCGTCTCGGCCTCGCCGTGGTGGTGGTCGCCGGAGACCATGCCGGCGGCGATGTGGCTCTCGCCCATCCAGATCTTGCGTGAGCCGTTGCGCTGGCCCGAGATCGCCTCGTAGCGGCGCATCCCGGGCGTCTGGGCGGTGTCCTCACTGAGATGGCCATGTCCGGTGTGGTGCAGGCGGCGATGCCACGCCGCTGTTCCGTCCTCGCGCGCGCTCACGCCTCAGACGATAGCCGCGTGCGATGCGGGGCCAGCGGCTCGCGCCCTGGCGCCCTTCGCGGCCGCGACATAGGATCGCCCCCGAACATTCGATCAGGCCCTCGAGCCAAGGAGCTGACCCCTCATGAGAGGTAATCCTGTGCATCTGCGCGCGCTCGGACTGCGCACCCGCGTCGTTCTCACCACGCTCGCGCTCGCCGCCGCCGCCTGGCTGGTTGCCGGTCCCCCTCACGCCGCGAACGCGGCCAAGTCGAACTCGCCGATCCACCTGCTTCACCCGTCGATTACCGTGCTCGAGCACGCCGTGACCGACACCGTGGTGCACTCCGGCGGATCCGGTGACGTCACCGGCAACCTGCTCACCTGGCACAACAAGGTCTACAACCCGGCCGACACCAAGCAGGTCGGCACGGACCAGGGGTCCTGCGTGCGCATCGACCCCGCTGAGGGGAGCTGGGAGTGCAGCTGGACGACATTCCTGGCCAAGGGCCAGATCACCGTTCAGGGCCCGTACTACGACACGAAGAACAGCGTCCTCGCCATAACCGGCGGCACCGGCGCCTACACGACCGCGCGCGGCGACATGAGCCTCATCTCGCACAAGGGCGGGACGGAGTACTTCTTCGTCTTCCACCTCGGCTAGCGCCGAGGACTCTCGATCAGGCGGCGAGCGGCTGCTGCTCGCCGCCGTTGATCGCCCGCACGAGCTCGGGCAGGACCGCCTCGGCCCGCTCGTTCTCGATCTGGCAGGTGCCGGCCGCTTCGTGGCCACCGCCGCCGTGGGCGAGCATGAGTGCGCCGATGTTGAAGTCGGAGGAACGATCGACGATCGAGCGCCCGACCGCGAACACCGTGTTCTGCTGCGCCCGGCCCCATAGGACGTGGATCGAGACCTGGCACTGCGGGAACAGGGCGTAGATGAAGAAGCGATTGGTCGGGTGGATGATCTCCTCGTCGCGGAGATCGAGCACGACCGTCGCGCCGTGGACCGTGGCACAGCGGCGGATCTGCTCCTTGGCCGCCTCGGCGTGCTTGTTATAGAGCTCGATGCGCTCGCGGATGTCGGGCGAGGCCAGGATGTCCTCGATCGAGACGTCGAGGCAGCTGTAGATGAGCTGCATCATGAGCTGGTAGTTGGAGATCCGGAACTCGCGGAAGCGCCCGAGCCCGGTACGCGGATCCATGAGGAAACTGAGGAAGATCCAGCCCTGCGGATCGAGAATGTCCTCGACGGTGAGCTCGGCGGCGTCGGCCCGGTCGACCGCCACCATCATCTCGTCGTTGACCCGCGGGAACGTCTCCGCCCCGCCAAAGTAGTCGTAGACGACCCGCGCCGCCGACGCCGCGTCGGAGACCATGACCCGGTTGCCGACCTGCTCGCGCACCCGCTGCGCCTCCGAGGCATGGTGGTCGAAGGACAGCGCCACCTCGGCCTGGTAGGGCAGATTCGTCGTGATGTCCTCGGAGGTCAGATCGACCTTGCCGTCCTGCACGTCCTTGGGGTGAACGAAGAGGATGTCGTGCACGAGGCCGAGCTCGTTGAGGAGCGCTGCACATACGAGGCCGTCGAAGTCGCTGCGGGTGACCAGCCGGTAGGTGCGGTCAAGGGCGATGGAAGGACGCATGTTCGGGTGCTCGTCAGCTGGCCCGGGATCTTGAGGGGACCGCCCTGTGGTGGTGCTTGGTCTTCTTCGCCCTGGCGACGGCGGGCTTGGGCGCGGTGAGCTCGAAGCTTCCGGGCACGCCGAGCGAGATGAGGAAGTGGGCAAAGGAGATCCCGGCCGCGGTGACCTCGCCCTCCGTGTATCCGGTCGTCGCCTGAGCCAAGGTCGCACCGTCGGCCGCGCTCCAGCCCATCTCGATGCACGATCCCTTCTTGGCGAAGCGCGCGATCACCTGGCCGGCGTGGACGGTCTGGCCAATCCGGGCCAGATGGGTGAGCTGCTCAGCCACGTAGACGTAGCGGCCGGCGTCCGGCCCGCTCGTGAGCTCGTACCAGATGTAAGGCTCGCCGGCGAACCAGGCGCGCATGATCCCGGTCACGACGCCATCCCCGACGGCACGGATCGGATCGCCGGGCGTCAGGCACGCGTCGACGCCCATGTCGGTGCGGCCGATGTACGGGGTATCGCCGGTGAACGGACTGGTGTAGGCGCTGGCCGCCTGAGCGGCGGCGGGGACGATCAGGGCGGCCACGAGGAGCGCGGCGGCCAGGCGGCAAAGGCGTTGGGACATGCCTTCCCCATCGACCGCCGCCCGTTGGCACCTAAACCGCTGTCAGGGCTGTGACCGCCCGGGCCCGCGTGGCGCCTTCGCGTAGGCTGGGGTCATGAACGTCGTCATTGCCGGCGGTCACGGCAAGGTCGCGCTGCTCCTGGCCCGCGTCCTCACCGGGCAGGGGCACGACGTGCGCGGCCTCATCCGCAACCCCGATCACATCGGCGACCTCGAGGCGGTCGGCGTCATCCCGGTCGTGTGCGATCTCGAGCAGGACGACCCGGCGCTGCCTCCCGCGGTCGCCGAGGCCACGGCCGCGGTGTTCGCGGCCGGCGCCGGTCCGGGCAGCGGCGCCGAGCGCAAGTGGACGATGGATCGCGACGGCGCCATCCGGCTTATCGACGCCTGCCTCGGCGCGGGCGTGCGGCGCTACGTCATGGTCAGCGCAATGGGGGCACGCTCGGGCATGATCACCGCCGAGGGGGTGTTCGGCGCCTATCTCCAAGCCAAGCTCGCGGCCGACGAGGCGCTCGTGGCCAGCGGGCTCGATCACACCATCGTCCGGCCCGGGGGCCTGACCGACGACCCCGGCACCGGGCACATCAGCGCCGCCCCGCAACTCCAACGCGGACAGATCCCGCGTGCCGATGTGGCTCAAGTCCTCGCCGCGGTCCTCGCCGCGCCGAGCACGATCGGCAAGGCGTTCGATCTGGTCGCGGGAACCACGCCGATCTCCGAGGCGCTCGCGGCGCTCTGACGGACCCTGCCGGGCCGGGAGTACGATCGG
Source organism: uncultured Solirubrobacterales bacterium (assembly GCA_963795525.1). Lineage (GTDB taxonomy): Bacteria > Actinomycetota > Thermoleophilia > Solirubrobacterales > Solirubrobacteraceae > Palsa-465. Next base: position 929,333 of record CAWCIA010000001.1, on the reverse strand, counting down.
CCGCATGAGCACATCCGAGCGCAACGGCCGAATCGAGCGGGTCGGCATCGTCGGCGGAGGGATCATGGGCTCGGGCATCGCCGAGGTGTGTGCCCGCGCCGTCGGTGACGTCGTGCTCGTCGAGATCGACGACTCGGCCGCGAGCCGCGCGCGCGAGCGGATCGAGCATTCGCTCGACCGCGCGGTGCGCCGCGGCAAGCTCGAGGCCGAGCGAGCGCAGGACGCCCTCGAGGTGCTCGTGTGCACGAGCGACTTCGGCGCGCTGCACGATCGCGACCTCGTCGTCGAGGCGGTCATCGAGGACAAGCCGACCAAGCTCGAGGTGTTCCGTCGGCTCGGCCAGGAGGCGCCGAGTCACGCGATCCTGGCCTCGAACACCTCGTCGATCCCCATCGTCGACCTTGCCGTGGCCACCGGGGAGCACTCGAGTCAGGTCCTCGGAATGCACTTCTTCAACCCGGTCCCCGTGCTCGCGCTCGTCGAGCTCATTCCGTCGCTCCTCACCGGGGCCGGGGTGACCGACCGCGTGCGCGGCTTCGTGACCGACAAGCTCCACAAGGATCCGATCATCGCCCCCGACCGCGCCGGTTTCACGGTCAACGCCCTCCTCATCCCCTACCTGCTCGCCGCCATCCGCATGTTCGAGCAGGGGCTGGCCACGGCGGAGGACATCGACATGGGCATGGTCAAGGGATGCGCCCATCCCATGGGACCCCTCGCGCTCTCGGACCTCATCGGCCTCGACACGGTGATGAGCGTGGCCGAGACGCTCTACGCCGAGCACCGCGAGCAGCTCTACGCCCCTCCGCCGCTCCTCCAACGCCTCGTCGCGGCCGGCCTGCTCGGGCGCAAGGCCGGGCGCGGCCTCTACAGCTACTCCTGAGCGGACACGCCCCAGCGGGCAGCAGTTCTCATAGCACTTCTCCGCGCCCGGCTGCTGAGCCGCCGGGCCGTGGCCAGCGCGCGCTCGACCGGAGCGTTGGGCGTCGTGGCCGCCACGGTCGGAGTGGGTTGCGCAGGGCCGGCGGGGGCCGGAGGCGGGACGGGAGGCGGGACTGGAGGCGGTGCCGGGGCGCTCGCCGCAGACGCGGTGACGAAGGCCGGCGGCGGGAAGACGATCGGGGCTGCGTCGGCGGCCAGAGCGGGCACGGGAGCGGGCGCCGGCGCGGAGCGGCTCACCTCGGTGACGCCCTCCAGCGGCCGCGGCCTCGCGGACCACTCCCCCCACACGACCTTGGCCGAGTCGGCGGTGTAGCGGTACACGGTGCCGTCGTCGTTGACCAGATATGTGTCGCGGCTGTGCTCGCGGCAGTGGAGGATGAGACGCTGCCCGCACTCCGCGAGCCGTGCGAGCGCGCTCATCGTGGGAACGTCGACGGGCGAGCCGGCGAGCCCCTCGGGCACGCCCATGACCGGCACGATGAGGTGCCCGTACTCGGCCTGGATGCGGCCCGCCTCGTCGAACGGGGCGGCGCGCTTGAGGACGGCGACGAAGACCGCGACCGCTACCGAGATGAACAGCCCGAGAACGGCCAGCCAGCGCACGAGGGCGACCGACACTCGATGCGAGAGAAGATCGACGGGGTTGCTCGCGCTTCCCGCCGTGGCCACGGAACCACGCTGGCTCTGGGTGAAGCTCCCCTGTCCGGTGCTCGCTCCGCCGTTCATCGTCGCCGTCGGGCCGCCGCCCGGCTGGAGCTGAGAGGCGCTCAGCTGGAAGCTCAGCAGGGGCGCGTAGGCCGTCTGCAGACGACCGTCGCCGAGGTACCCGTGGAGGCGGACGTGCGGGACGATGCTCAGCGTGTAGGCACCGTCGGGCTCGTGGGTGAGGTTCTCCACCTGGGTGACGAGCGCCTCCGCCGCCGCGAGATCGACGGTGACGTGGGCGGTCGCCGTGTCTCCGGCAAAGCGCACGGGAGCCATGAGCGGGAGGCTGCGTGTCCACCCCGTCGGGCCTTGCAGCTGCATGACCACGCGCATCGAGCCTGTGAGCTCATGCGGCGCCTGCGTGCTCAGGTGGTAGCCGACCGTGAATCCGAGCTGGTGAATGAAGGCGAGGAAGATCGGGTCTCCAGTGGTGACCGTCCCGGTCGGGTACACCGGATCGCGCGGCGTCTGCGCTCCGTAGGCGAACTGCACCTTCTGGGTATAGGCCGTGCGCGCAGGCGCCGGCCGGGTGAGCGGCCGGATGAAGGCGAAGATGGCGAGCCCAAGAAACGCCACGACCGCGGCGAGCGCCGCGGCGAGCACTGTCCCGAGCTGGGCGGGACGGAAGGGTTTGTCGGGGATCTTCACGGGCGGGGGGCCTTGTGCACCGGGGGGGCTCGTTCGGTGCCGCCTACGGCGTCTCCGGTCCTCGTTCCCGGTGACGAGCGCGAGGATGACGAAGGCCGCGACGATGAGCGCGGCGTGGAGAGGCGTGTGGATCCAGCGGAGCACGGCGCCGCCCTGGCGGACGTGTAGCCAGAGCTTGCCCAGGAGCTGTGATTGGACGGGTTGGACTGGGTCCTTGAAGTTGTTGTTGTCGCCCTTGAACACATACCGCGCACCGTCGCGAGCGACGATCCTGTGCAGGACAACCACACGGAGGAGCGGGCTGTAGTAGGCCGCGACGTCGCCGACGCGGTACTGTGCTGCCGGGCGCACCAGCGCCAGGTCGCCGCGATGGAAGCGCGGCTCCATGCTGATACCGCTCGTGATGACGTACCGAGTCGACCCGCCAATCTGGGTCGGGGCCATATAGACCCAGGCCAACACGACGAGCACGATGCACGCGACGGTGATCAATCGGGAACGCACGCGAGCCGGATTCACGGTGGTTCTTCATCTTCCGTGTTGGTTAAGCGCGGAGGGAGAGCGCGGCCGTACCGCGCTCTCCCGACGCTAGACGATCAGGCTTAGTGATCGACGGCAACGGCGAACTCGCCGGCGCCTGCCGTGGTGGACAGGTTGGTCGACCCGTCACCGCACGTCGCCGACAGGAGGTTGACCGCCACCGTGCACGAGATGGGCAGAGTGGTCGGGGCCGTATTCGCGGTCGGGCCGAACCCGGCCGTGACGGCCGCGTTGGAGGGAATCGCCGACGCGAAGGTCAGCGTCACCTCGGTGATGTTCTGGCCGTCGGTGCTCAGCGTGTTCTGGATGTCGCTGACATCCGCGCCGGTCACCGAGATGTTGCCGTAGCCAGCCGTGTCGGTGGCCGGCAGGGTGTTGCTGGCGGTGAACGCGGCACCACCGGCGGCAAGGGCGGCGATCAGCGCGATGGCGCCGATGATCCGCCTGGTCCTACGTTGCATAGCATCCTCCATGATGTTGTCCGTATTTCCCGACGGTCCTTGTCGGTCGGTTTCCTATGCCAGTAGTGGCGGACCAGCGGGGGTTGACTGATGTGCGCGTTCATCGGCTCAACCATGGGCGACTTGACTCTTATCCGTACTTTTCCGCGATGAATTCATGCGGGATCGACCGCAAAACGGCTGCGTAACGGGAATCGCCAGAGGCTTTCGCGAGCTGACCGCGGCGCGCAAAGCCCGCTAGAACGTGCGGCGTGAGCGCACGCCTCACCGACCCCGACATCGCTGCTGTGCTCGCCTGGTGGCGCGAGCACGCCCGCCCTCTGCCCTGGCGCGTCCGGCGCGACGTCTACGGCGTCTGGGTCTCGGAGGTGATGTCCGTCCAGACGACGATCAGCCGCGCCGCCGAGGCGTGGACGCTGTGGATGGGGCGCTGGCCGACGGTCACCGAGCTCGCCGAGGCCTCGCTCGCCGACGTGCTCCTCCAGTGGCAGGGGCTCGGCTACCCGCGCCGCGCGCGCGACCTCCACCGCTCGGCCCGGATCGTGGCCGCCTCAGGGTGGCCCGAGGATCTGACCGAGCTGCCCGGCGTCGGCCCCTACATCGCCTCGGCGATTCGCTGCTTCGCGCGGGAGGAGCCTGTGCTTCCCCTCGACGTCAATGTCAAGCGCGTGCTCGCACGGCGCTTTCCGGGTGGCATCGATACCTCGGGCGATCCGTGGACGGCGGGCCAGGCGCTCATGGAGTTCGGACAGCGGATCTGCGCCGCCCGGCCGGACTGCTCGGTCTGCCCGGTCAGCGAGGGCTGCGGAGGACCACGCGACGCCGAGCGAGCCAGCCGCGGTCGCGGGCGGCCGTTCGAGGGCAGCCGCCGCCAGCAGCGCGGCCGCCTCCTGCGCCGTGCCCTGGCCGAGGGTGCGGTGGCGATCGAGCCCTCAGACCTCGCGGCCGCCGAGGGACTGGCGGCCGATGGCCTGGCCCGGCTCGAGGCCGGCTGGCTGCGTCCTCCCAGGTGACGCTGAACCGTCCAGTCAGGGGCCTGCGCCCTCAAGCCTGACCCCGGTGTGCCGACTTAGTCGAACGGGGGCCTCTTAGCGGAATCTGACCATGCCAGACGCATTCGTCGCGCGACAGCCAATCTTCGATCACAAACTCGACGTCGTCGGTTACGAGCTCCTCTTCCGCGGCGGCGGTTACGTCAACGAGGCCCTTGTCGCCGACCCCGAACGGGCTACCGCGACCGTCGTGCTCAACTCGCTGACCGAGCTCGACCTCAAGCGAATCGTCGGCAGCAAGACCGCCTGGGTCAACGTCTCGCGCGACTTCGTCCTCGGCGGCCTCGCGCACGCCATTCCCTCGGATGCGGTCGGCCTCGAGATCGAGGAGCGGGAACTCGCCGACGAGGAGATGGTCACTGCGCTGCGCGAGCTCAAGCACGCGGGCTATCGCCTGGCCATCGACGACTTCCAGCAGCGGCCGGGCAGCGAGGCGCTTCTCGACCTCTTCAGCGTCGTCAAGCTCAACATGCCCGGCCTCGGACGCCAGCAGCTCACCGAGCAGGTCGAGCGCCTGAAGCGCTACGGGGGCATGCTCCTGGCCGAGAAGCTCGGCACGCAGGAGGACCACGCCTTCTGCGTCAACGCCGGCGTCAATCTCTTCCAGGGCTTCTTCTTCTGCCGTCCCGCCGTTGTCTGCACGCGCGGCATCGCGGCCAACCGCTTGTCCCTGCTCCAGGTCGTGGCGGCGCTGAACGATCCCACGGTCGAGCTCGGCGACGTCGAGAAGCTCATCGCCCGTGACGTGGCTCTCAGTTTCCGGCTCCTGCGCTATGTGAATTCGGCCTTCTTTGGGCTGCGCGGCGAGGTCAGGTCGATCGGCCAGGCGCTCGCCCTCCTCGGGATCGAGAACCTTCGTCGCTGGGCCACGCTGAGCGTGCTCGCGAGCATCGACGACAAGCCAACCGAGCTGACCGTCACCGCCCTGATTCGGGCCCGGTTCTGCGAGCGGGCGGGCGAGAGCATGGGGATCGCCCGATCCTCCGAGCTGTTCACACTCGGCCTCTTCTCCGTCATCGACGCGATGATGGACGCGCCCATGCACGACGTTGTCGCCTCGCTGCCGTTCGCCGAGGACATGCGCGACGCGCTCGTCCAGCGCCGAGGCGAGCGCGGCCGTCTGCTCAATTGCGTGGCCTCGCTCGAGTCGGGCGAGTACGGCGCCGTCACCGCCTCCGTCCCCCACGCGGGCGATGTCTACATGGAGGCGATCATGTGGGCCAACACCGCCGCCGAGTCGCTCTTCGGCGAAGCGGGCGCGTCGGCCGCCCACGCCGTGGCGGCCAAGTCCGCGCCCCTTCCGGCGGCGCGCGCGCCGCAGGTCTCGGCCGGGCAGCACAGCAAGGCGCCGCCGGTCGGCGGCGTGACGCTGGGCGCGGGCGCCGGCAACGCCGCGGGCAGCGCGTTCAAGCGGTTTTGGGGACGCTGCTTCGGCTGGATGCGCCGGCGGCCCGCTCCCAAGAGCGCCTGAGCGAGTATCTCCGTTCGACGGCTCGCTCGAGTCGCGCTCGCTCGTGGATCGTCGTGACCATCGCGAGCTGGTGGGCAGCCTATCGGCGGGCGAGCTCGAGCAGCGAGCGCCGCTCGGCGAAGCTGAGCGCCCGCCACCGCCGCGACTCCTCCTGCCAGACGTAGACCTCTACGTCGACCACGCTGCGGACACTCTTCAGCGCGGCGACGGCCTCGCGCACGCTCCCGTCGTCCACGAGCTCCTGGCGGGTCATCACGTCGACGATGCGGAAGCGGTGCGGCGCCTTCGGCTTGGGCGCCTCGGGCTCGCGCGGTGGCGCGGGCTTGCGTGGGACGAAGATGGGCTCAGCGAGCGACGGGCGTTTCTCCGCGCTGTCGAGCGGAACCATGTGGGCGCCCGTTCCCTTCGTCTCGGTGTGTAGCACCCAGGTTTTGGCCATACCTCCACGATAGAACGTCGCCCGCGGGCGCCGGGCGGGCCGAGCGCCGCGGCGCCCCGAGCGACGGAGTGCCCCGAGCGCCGCCGAGCCCCCCGAGCGCCGCCGAGCCCCCCGGAGCGCCCCCGGGCGCCCCCGAGCGCCCCCGAGCGCCCCCGAGCGCCCCCGAGCGCCAAACGCCCCACCCGGGCCTCCCCACACGCGCGTTGGGCTCGCGCGCCGGCTCACCCGGCACGGGACCCCAACCCGCCCACACACGCGCGCGCGTGGGGCGTTCGAACCACCCGCAGTCCGTTGGCCCTGCGACCGCGCACGACCGGCCGCCGGCCAGTATCGACCGGCCGGAATCCACTACGGTGCGCCCATGTCGGAGTCAACCCTGCAGGGTCACGCCGGTACGCTCCATGTCCAGACCTGGGAGCGCGCCGACCCCACGCACGCCGTCGTCATCGCCCACGGGTACGGCGAGCACATCGGCCGCTACGACCACGTCGCCGCCGCGCTCGTGGACAACGGCGCGGCCGTGTACGGGCTCGACCACGTCGGCCACGGGCGCTCGGCCGGCGAGCGCGCGCTCATCACCGACTTCGACCCGGTCGTAGACGACGTCCACCTCCTCGTCGAGCGCGCACGCGACGAGCAGCCGGGCCGCCCGGTCGTCCTCGTCGGTCATTCCATGGGTGGCCTGATCGCCACCCGGTACGCCGAGCGCTACGGCGATGGCCTCGCCGGGCTTGTGCTCTCGGCGCCGCTCGTCGGCAACCCGGGTACAGGCGTGTTGCTCGCCATGGAGCCGCTGCCCGAGATCCCGATCGACCCGACCGTGCTCTCGCGCGATGAGACCGTCCAGAAGGCCTACATGGACGATCCGCTGGTCTACCACGGGGGCTTCAAGCGGGCCACCCTGGCCGCGATGGCGGCCGGCCTGCTCGACATCGCCCTCGACTCGCCGCACATCCGCGGACGGGTGCTCTGGCAGCACGGCGAGGCCGATGTCCTCGTCCCCCTGGCCGGCACGCGCCGACTCATCGACCTGTTGACTGGCGCCGAGGTCACTGTCCGCCACTACTCCGAGGCACGGCACGAGATCTACAACGAGACCAACCGCGACGAGGTCCTCCGCGACACGACGCGCTTCGTCTCGGAGGTTGTGGGCTAGATGCGGCGCGCAGACTCCGAACCCGCCGACTACTCCCGTCGCTTGCCCTAACCCTGGCCGTCGTTCAGGCTCGCGCCATGCGTGAGGCACTCGAGGGCGACCTCGATCCGGTTCTGGCCGCACGATGGCTGCGCGGCGAACCGCGCGCCGTCGCCCTGATCGGCGCCTGGGCGGGCGGCGGCGCGCTCCTCACCTCGCACCCGGTGGCGGTCGCCCCCGCGGACGGCGACCCGTTCGCCATCATCGAGTCGGTCCCGGTCGAGCTCGGAGGCGGGTCGCCGGCGCTCGGCTCCAGCGGCGTGCCCCCCCACCCGGGCGTCAGCGGCGTGCCCCCCACCCCGGGCGTCGCCGGCTCGCCCCCCACCCCGGGTGTCAGCGGCGGCTGGTTCGGCTGGCTCGGCTTCGACCTCGCCCGCCGGATCGAGACGCTGCCTCCACCCGGTCGCCGGCCGGTGCCGATGCCGCCCTTCGACCTCGCCTTCCACGACCACGTCGTCCGTTGCGACGGGGAGGGACGCTGGTGGTTCGAGGCGCTGTGGTCGCCCGACCGGGCCGAGCGACTGGGTGAGCGCCTCGAGTGCTGGCGCGCCCGACTGGTCTCCGAGCCGCCGCCACCCCAGCCCTTCGCCGGCGGACCGCTGCGCCCCGCGGCGCCGGGCATCGCCGGGCACCGGGTGGCGGTGGCGGAGACCGTCGCCCGGATCCATGCCGGGGAGATGTCGCAGGCCAACATCTGCCTCCGCCTCGACGGCGACTACGACGGCGATCCCCTCGATCTCTGGCTCGGCGCGGTGTCGGCGGCGCGCCCAGCTTACGCGGCCTACGTGGCCGGCCGGGAGCACGCGATCGCCGGCCTCTCGCCGGAGCTCTTCCTTCGCCGGCGCGGGCGCGTGGTCACCTCGCGCCCGATCAAGGGAACGGCGCCGCTCGCCACCGACCCCACGCACCTGGCCGCGAGCGCCAAGGACCGGGCGGAGAACGTGATGATCGTCGACCTCATGCGCAACGACCTCGGCCGGGTGTGCGCCTTCGGCTCGGTCACGGTCGACGCGCTCTGCCAGGTCGAGCCGGCCGCGGGCGTGTGGCACCTCGTCTCGACGGTGAGCGGCGAGCTGCGTGCCGAGGTGGGCGACGGCGGGCTCCTGCGCGCGACGTTCCCGCCCGGCTCGGTCACCGGCGCGCCCAAGGTGCAGGCCCTGCGCACGATCCATGAGCTCGAGCCGACGCGCCGCGAGGCGTATTGCGGCGCCATCGGCTTCGCCTCGCCGCAGGCCGGCCTCGAACTGTCCGTCGCCATCCGCACGATCGAGCTCCGCCGCGGGCGGATGTGGCTCGGCGCCGGCGGCGGCATCGTGGCCGATTCCTCCCCGGCGCACGAGGCAGAGGAGGCACTCGCCAAGGCGCAGGGGATCGCCGACGCAGCCGGACTGGCCATCGAGCCAGGCGATCCCATGGAGCCAGGCGATCCCATGGAGCCAGGCGATCCCATCGAGCCAGGGGATCCCATGGAGCCAGGCGATCCCATCGAGCCAGGCGATCCCATCGAGCCAGGCGATCCCATCGAGGCCTTGCCGACCCGCGGGCTTCCTCTGATCCGCCTCCCCCGGCCCGACCCGCAGCGGGGGGTGATCGAGACGATCGGCGTTGCCCACGGCCGCCTGCGGCGGCTCGCGGACCATCTGGCGCGGCTGAGCGCGGCCTGCGCCGAGCTCGGCCTCGCGCTCCCGGAGGACCTCGAACCGACCCTGACCCGCGCCGCGGCCGGCCTCCGCGACGGCGGCCTGCGCCTCCTAATAGACGCCGCCGGCGCGACCCTCACCGCTCGGTCGCGGCCGGCACCGGCCGCGATCCTCCTCGTTCCCGCGATCCTCCCCGGCGGTCTCGGCCCGCACAAGTGGGCAGATCGCGCCCTCATCGACGCACTCTCCGGGCCCCGGGCGCACGCCCCTCTTCTGCGATCTCGACGGCAGCGTGCTCGAGGCCGGCTACGCCGCCGTGCTGATCGCGCGCGACGGCGCCCTGCTGGCCCCGCCCCTCGACGGCCGTATCCTCGACTCGATCTCCCGGCGCGAGACGCTCGCCGCGGCGGAGCGGCTCGGCCTCTCTGTGCGTGTCGCCACCGCGAGGCTCGGCGACCTCGACACGGCCGACGCCATCATCCTCACCTCGAGCCTACGTGGCCCCCACCCCGGCCGGCTGCACCCCGACCCGCCCGCCCGCGCGGCGGACGAGCTGTGTACGAGGCTGCGGCGGGAGCTCGATGCCCCAGGTGGCTAGCGCGGTGGCCGAGGCGAGCCGCTGGTCGCGTCCGTCCCGACGAGACGATTCCACGCCGACTTGTCCGAGCGCGGACCCTCCTCCTCCCGAACGGCCCGTCAGTGCGAGGTGACCTCGGCGGCCTCGACGGGCGGCGTCCCGTACGTGTGAAAGCTCGGCACGGTCTGCACGCCCCACGCCTGGCCCTTGGCCCGCTCGGCCTCCGTCCATACGACGCACGGCTCGTCCGGCGCGTAGACGAACCGGCCGCCGCTCGTCACCTCGACGCGGTTACCGCCCGGCTCGATCCCGTAGAGGAAGAAGCCCTGGGCTATCGCGTGCTTGGACGGCGCGGCCTCGATCTCGATCCCGGCGTCGAGCCAGATGTCGGCGGCGCGCAGGCACTCCTCGCGCGTGTCGACCCAGAAGGCGACGTGGTGCAGGCGCCCGTGAGCGCCGAGCGCGTCGCGCGTGTAGATAAGCTCGTGGGCGGCGATGGTGAGGCTCATCCACGCCCCGGCCTCCGATCCATCGTTGAGCTTGATGCGTTCATAGAGCCGGTAACCCAGGGTGTCGAGGCAGAAGTCGCGGTTGGCCCGGACGTCGGCCGCCAGGATGTTGATGTGATCGAGCCGCTTGACCGCCGCGCCCCGTCCGGTGTACCGGCCGGGCACGTTCTTCAGGGCGGGCGCCAGATGTGGGGGCGGGTCGTAGCGCTCGCACTCGTAGTAGAGCTCGAAGACGTGGCCGTCGGGGTCGGTGAAGCGGTAGCTCGGCCCGCGTCCGAGATCGCCGTCGGTCCAGCCGATGCCGAGGCCCGTGGCCTGCACCATGCTCACGCGCCGCTCGAGCGCCTCCGGGCTCCACGCGCGCAGCCCGAGCACGCCCATCCCAGAGGTGTCGCAGGCCGTGAGCTTGAGCGACCAGCGCTGGTAGTCGCCCCAGCCGCGCAGGTAGGTCGAGGGGCCGTCCTCGTGCTCGATCTCCATGCCCATCGTCTCGATGAAGAAGCGCAGGCTCTCCTCGCCCTTGGGGGTGAACATCTCGACCGGCCCGAGATGCGCGAGGTCGTTCACGACGTCCCTTCTACCACGGCCCGCAGTCCGTCGAGCTCGTAGGAGAGCTCCCCGGCCTGCAACTTGGCCCGCTTTACCCGCTCCGTCTCCTCTCGCTCACGTGAGGCCGCGAGCACTTCCTCGGCCCGCTCGGCCGCGACCACCGTGGCGCCGTCGGCGTCGAGGACGACGAGATCGCCTGGCCGGATCTCCTGACCGCCGACCACCACGGGCACGTCGAGTGCGCCAACCTCGGTCTTCGTCGCCCCGCGGGAGCGGATCCAGCGCGTCCACACCGGCACTCCCATGGCGAGGAGCTCCTCGCTGTCGCGGACGGCCGCATCGTTGAGGATCGCCACCGCGCCCCGGCCCTTGGCCTGGGTGACGAGCAGGTCCCCGATGAGCGCCACCGCCGCCGGCTCGGGCATGGTGAGGACGAGTACCTCGCCCGGCTGTAGGCGAGCCATGGCGGCGTGCACCATGAGGTTGTCGTTCTGCCCACAGCGGACCGTGCGCGCCGGCCCGCACGCCCGCGAGCCGGGGATGAGCTGGCGCAGATCGGCGTCGATAAGCCCCTTGCGCCCCGCGGCCTCGTAGACGGTGGCGGCGCCGAGACGGGCCAGCTCCCCCGCCACCTCAGGCCCGCTCACAGCTCGTCCACCACCTGGGGAACCACGCGGTGGAAGGACTCGGCGTGCCGGACGGCCTGGTTGCCCGAGGCGCGGCGGGCGTGATTGCCGCGCTGCTCGCCGCGCTGGGTGTAATAGGTCTGCAGGTAGCTCTGCGCCTTCATCTCACCCATGGCCGCCATCTTCTTCTCCCACACGGAGGTGATGTCGACATGCACGGTCGGGGTGAAGTTGCACAGCTCGGGCTGGTGGGGCTCGAAGAGAAAGAGCTGCGGCGGCTTGATCGTGGGGAACGCACTCGAGACGCCCGCGCCGGAGGCGAGGCCGCGCGCCCGGTCGACGGCGGCGTACGCCACCGGATGGTCGGGATTGAATGGGTCGGTGTCGGTGTGGGTTATGAGCACGTCGGGGGCGAACTGGCGAATCGCGTCGGCGACGCGGATCAGCGCATCGCCGTCGATCTGAAGGGGGTAATCGCCGAGATCGAGGCAGCGAAACAACGCCCCAAGGTGGCCGGCGGCGCGCTCGGCCTCGGCATGGCGCAGGTGTTTGACGTTCTCGACGGTCTGCCCCTCCTCCTTCCACAGCTCGCCAGACTCGCCCCGCTCCCCGTAGGACAGGGCGATCACCTCGGCCTGCCCGCCGAGCGAGACCGCCTTGGCCACCGTGCCGCCGGCCCGCCACACGAAGTCGGCCGAATGGGCGCCGATGACCAGCACGCGGCTCATGCCTGACCCCACTCGCCTTCCGGGCTCGCCAACCCCGAGGTCGGCATGAGTCGGCCGGCTGCCACGCCCGCCAGGCGCCGTGTGTTCGCCACCGCCATTGTCTGTACGTCCTCCTCGCTGAAGCCGGCGGCCAGGAACTGGTCGGCCATGAGGGCCAGACCATCCTCGACCGGGGGGTTGAACACCTGTCCGAGATCGCTCCCCCAGACGGTCCGGCTCGGGCCGACGGCCCGGGTTGCCGCGAACACCTGATCCCAGGAGCACTTCCCCGTGTAGGGCGTGGTGAACGCGCGTTCCATGAGCGCTCCCCGGTCCGCGAGCTCGCGCTGCACGGCGGGCGGGATCGACTGGGAGGGAAACTCGGGGTGGGTGACGACGATCGTGCCCACGCCCACGTCGATGGCCGCGTCGACCACGGCGACGATCTCCCGCTGGGAGAGGTGGCCCGTGGCCAGCACGACGTCGTGGTGGGCGATGACCTCGAGCACCTCGAGCAGGGCGGGCAGCGGCCGACCGGCGTCGTCGAGGACGGGTACGGGGCGCGGTGAGGCGCCGGCCGCCCGGAGCTCGAGCTCGAAGCGCACCCAGACGGGCACGTTGCCCTCGGGGTCGGTGTCCTCTACCTCGGCGTACTCACCGGGCGCACTCACCGTCGGCAGCCAGACGATCCGGGCACCCTCGCGCGCGGCCACCTCGACCGCGGTCGCGTTGAGACCCCCGACCGCGTGGTTGAGCGTGATCGTCCCGAAGGCCCGGATCCCCGGGCGAGCGGCGCTGACCACGGCGGCCCGCTCGACCGTGGGCGCGTAGTGCGACTTGAGTCCGAAGCCGGCCAGTCCCACGTCCCGGCAGCGCTCGGCTAGCTCGAGGTCGGTGATCCTCCGAGGCGCGAAATCGGGCCCGACATGAACGTGCGGATCGAACCCGCCGCGCACCGTCTCACGCGCCCGGTCCGACGGCACCGGATGGACGCGTTCGCTCACCACGGCAACGATAACAAGATCGTCAACAATTTCGGTAACGGTTCACCAGAACCTGATATACAGCTTGCCCTATGAGCGAAGGCGATGTCTACGAGGCCATCCATCGCGCGATCGTGACCTCCGAGCTCTCGCCCGGGGAGCGACTCGTGGAGGAGGAGCTCGCCGAGCGACTCGGCTCCAGCCGCGGGGCGGTCCGGGCCGCGCTCGTGCGGCTGGGCCACGAAGGGCTCGTGGCGCGCGAGCGCAACCGGGGAGCCCAGGTCCGGCGCATCACGATCGAGGAGGCGATCGAGATCCTCGAGGCCCGCGCCGCGCTCGAATCGCTGGCCGCGGGCTACGCCGCGGCGCGCCGCACCGATGCCCAGGCGGGCGAGCTCCGCGAGCTTGTGGCCGAGATGCGCCGGCTCCATGACAGCGGCGAGCTGCTCGAGATGTCGACGCACAACGGCATGCTTCATCGCCGCATCCTCGAGATCTCGCGCCACCACGCCGCCATCGACATCTGCGGGCGCCTGCGCTCCCAGAGCGTGCGCTTCCAGTTCCGCACCGTGCTCGCGCCGGGGCGCTCGGTCAACTCGCTCGCCGAGCACGAGGCGATCGTCGCCGCCATCGCCGACGGCGACCGCGAGCGCGCCGAGCAGGCCATGCGCACGCACCTCTCGGCCGTGACCGCGGTACTCGTGGACATCGCCTCGCGCGAGAGCATCGCGTCCTGACGACGAGTTCACCCGGTTCGGACCGGTGACGGGCGAGTAGCGGCCGGCCCGATCGGCGTCCACTCCCGGCCGAACCACCGCCTCACCCGGTGGGCGCCGAAGTCGGCCTTCTCGGCGACGAGCTCCTCGGAGGGCCCGACGAGCTCGCCGCTGCGCCGGTCGCCGAAGAAGGTGACGTCGACCTTCCCGACCCGATCGTCCCCGAACTCGAGGTAGCAGACGCCCCGCCCGCCGTACTCCGCGCCGCTCGTCGTGTCGCGAAGGAGCGCGGCGATGTGCTCGGCGGCGACGGCGGCGTGACCCTCGGCGAACACTCCGGCGCGCGGCGTGCCCACAGCGGCCACGTCCCCGATCGCGAACACACCCGGGAACGACGTCTCGAGCGTGCGGGAGTTGACCGGGATCCAGCCGTCCTTGGTCATGCCGGATTCGAGCACGACCGCCGGGGCACGGTGCACGGGCACGGCGAGGAACAGGTCGTAGTCCATCTGGCCGCCGTCGCGCAGAGTGGCAACGTTGCGGGCCGGGTCCAGCGCACACACCTCCCGGCGGGGATGCCATTCGATCCCTCGATCGGCGAACGTCGTCACCAGGACCTCCGACGCGGCCGGCGAGGGCGGGATCGGGCGCGCGAAGTCGACGACGAGCGCGATCTCGGAGCGCTCGCGCACCCCGCGCTTGGTCAGCAGCTCGTGCATGAGGAGCGCGGTTTCACTCGGCGCAGGCGGGCACTTGTAGGGGGTCGAGAGGACGCCGACGACCACGCGGCCCCCGTCGAAGGCGGCGATCGCGTCGCGCGCGGCGAACGCGCCCTCAACCGTGTAGAAATCATGGCCGCCCTCGTCGAGGCCAGGCGTGGCGGCGGGGTGGAGATCGGCGCCGAGCGCCACCACGAGTACGTCGGCCTCGAACGTCGCGGCATCGGTCTCGACGCGCTTGGCCGCCGGGTCGATCGATCGCACCACCGTCTGGACGAAGCGCACGCCCGGCTTGAGGACGTCCGCATACGGGTGTCGGATGTGCCCCGCGTCGGCGCGGCCGAACATCACGTCCAGCTTCGAGAACCCGAAGACGAAGCTGTCGTTCTGGTCGATGAGCACGATGTCGACCGCATCGCCGAACTCCTCCGACAGCCTCGTCGTCAGCTCCAGGCCACCGAACCCGGCACCCAGCACGAGAACACGCATTCCCGGCCCCTTTCGTTGTCAGCCGTACGGACCCTACCTGGAGCCGAACGCGACTCGGGGCCGGCGCCTCAGAGCTTCGGGATACGCGACCGATCCGCGCCGAGCGACTCTCGGGCCGCCTCCAGCGTGGGCATGGCATCGGCGCCGAGCGTGAGACCGGCCAGCCGCAGGGTGTCGATGACCGGGGAGTCGCTCGGGATGACGAGCCGAAAGCCCTGTCCACGCATGGAGAGATCCTCGCGCAGCCGGTAGACGAGGTGGATGCCCGCACTGTCGAGGTACTCCACCTCGGTGAGGTCAAGGACGAGGGCAAGCGCCTGATTCGGCGTGACCCTCGTGAGCTCGTAGCGCAGCTCCTCGGCGTTGGACATGTCCACTTCGCCGCGAATCCGGGCGACGACGATTTCGTCCTCCCGCGCGTGCTCGAGTTCGGCGAGTCTCATGAGCGCCTCAGGAGACGGCGCATTCGGATCTCGGTGCCGCGATCGTCGGTGCGCACCTCGAGCTCATCCATCGCGGCCTCCATGATGGTCAGTCCGCGTCCGCGGTTCGCGCCGCGCGGCGCGCGCCAATGTCCGCCGTCCCGGACGGTGAGGACGATTGCGTCGCCGTCGCGCCGCGCCTGGACCTCGAAATCGCCACCCCCCGGTCCGTAGGCGTGCTCGATCGCGTTGGCACAAGCCTCGCTCACCGCGATCGTGACCTCGGTCGCGACCTCGCCTTCCACCGCGTTGGCCCTGAGCCAGCGGTCGAGCATCCGACGCACCTGCGAGAGGCGCGCGGGCTCGGCCCTCTGATGGAGACGGAGCACTTTGGGTACGCCGCGATTTCGGAGGGCGAGTACGGCAACGTCGTCGCGCGGCCCGCGGAGCGGCACCATGGCGTCCATGGCGAGCAGGCACGCGTCCTCGGCCGTGCGCGAACCCATCAGCACACGGGCCAGCTCGTCCATGCTGTCGGTGAGGGAGATGCGCGGTCGCTCGATCAGGCCATCCGTGTACAGAAGCAGCGTCTCCGCCTCGCCCAGGGTCATCTCGAGCTCCGGGCAGTGCTTGAAGCCGAAGGCGCCGAGCGGCGGTGCGGGGTCGATCTCGAGCGCGTAGGTGGATCCGTCGGCCCCGATCAGCATCGGAGGCAGATGCCCGGCGCTGGCGAAGCTAAGTAGCCCGCTCTCGGGGGTGAGAATGGCATAGGCCGCGGTGGCCATCGCCGTGGGGCCCAAAGAGCTGGCGAATTGGTCGACCAGCTCGAGCGCCCGTCCCGGGCTGTGGCCCTCCGCCGCGTAGGCGTGCAGGGCGGTGCGGAGCTGGCCCATCAGGGTCGCGGCATCGAGACCGTGGCCCACCACATCGCCGATGGCGACGCCGATGCGGCCGGCCGGGAGCTCGATGACGTCGTACCAGTCCCCGCCCACGCCGTCGCGCGCCGGGAAGTACCGGGCGGCGATATCGACGCCGGGAACCTCCGGCAGGTGGCGAGGCAGCAGGCTCCGCTGGAGGATGACCGCGATCCGGTGCTCGCGCTCCAGCGCGCTGCGCAGTCGCGTGCGCTCGATCGCCGGCGCGGCGCGCGCCGCCGCCAGCTCGAGCACGGCGAGGTCTCGCTGGTCGAAGTTCCGCGGTGTCAGGGACCCGACATGGAGCACGCCGATCAGATGTCCCTCGACGATGAGGGGCACGCCGAGCAGCGAGCGGATTCTCTTCTCCCGCAGAATCGGATTGAGGATGTCGGCGTGGTCGACGTCGGCGATGAAGATTGCGACACGCTCTTGGGCGATCCGGCCCGCGAAGCCACGCCCGATGGGAATGCGGACTCCCTGCTCGACTTCCTCCTCGATTCCCTTGGCGGCCCGGGCCACGAGCTGGCGGGCCTCCTCGTCGAGCAGGAGGATCGCCGCCGTGTCGACGCGGAGCATGCCGCGCACGCGCTCGAGTAGCTCGTCGAGGAAGGGCTCGAAGCCGAGCTCGGACAGGGCAGGATCGCTCAGCTTGTAGAGATCGCGGATCCGGTCTTCGGGCGCGGCGATGCTCGCGTCCGGCACGAGCATGACCTGGCCGGTGCCCAGATGAACTTGCGTTTCGTCGGTCATACGTTCGTCTGGTGGCGCCCCTACCCCACCGGGCAGTGCCTCATGCAGGGGGCCGCTCTCATGCTGCCGTCACCGCCTTGAGCTCCTCGAGCGAGTCGCGGATGATCGCCGCGAACGCACGGTCGCCGCGCTCGTCGGTCCAGCGCTCCCAGGCGGACTTGAAGATCGCGATCGCGACCTCGGCGGTGAGGCCGGCGGCCGGGTCGCCGACTCCGCGCTCGCGCAGGGTGTCAGCGAGCGCGCTCGACATCGTGGCCAGCTTGATCAGCTCTCGCTCCAGGAGGTCAGGGTTGGCGGCGATGATCGCGCGACGCTGGCGGGCGAAGGCGCGCCGCTCCTCGAGCAGCCCGGCCACGGCCTCGAGCCCGACGGCCGCCGCCTTCAGCGGCGCGACGGAATCGGGCGCGCTCGCCACGGCGGCGACAAACCGGTCCTTCAGCGTGTCGGCCCCGGCGAACAGCACCTCGCGCTTGTCGGCGAAGTGCCGGTAGAAGGTTCGCTCCGTCAGACCCGCCCGCTCGGCGATCTCTGCCACGGTGACGCGGTCGAACCCGCGCTCGGCGTATAGCGCCATCGCCGCCTGTTCAAGCCGGCCACGGGCGTCTGGCTCCCATCGGACCATGGGCGGTGATCTTAGGCTATGGCAGAGACTGTCATCATTGTGCTAACGTGATGACAGTGACTGACATCGGTCCTTCTCGGATCCGAGGCGGCCACATAGAGATCACTCGATAGGGAGGTTTTTTCCATGCGTGTCTTCGTCACAGGGGCAACCGGGTTCATCGGATCAGCGGTCGTGGCCGACTTGCTCGAGGCCGGACACGAGGTCGTCGGGCTCGCTCGATCCGATGACGGCGCTGCGGCCGTCGAGGCGGCGGGCGCCGAGGTCCAGCGCGGAACTCTCGACGACCTCGAGGGCCTGCGCCGGGCCGCCGCCGATGCCGACGGCGTCGTCCATACCGCCTATGTCCACGACTTCTCGCAGATGGAGCGCGCGGCGCAGACCGACCTGCGCGCCATCGAGGCCTTCGGCGCGACGCTCGAAGGCTCCGGCCGGCCCCTGCTCATCACCACGGGAACGGGACTCATCCGGCCCGGAACGGTCGTGACCGAGGACGACTCCCCCACTCCCGAGGAGGCTCGCCATCCGCGTTTCTGCTCCGAGCGCGCTGCGCTGGGTCTCGCCGAGCGCGGCGTGCGTTCGTCCGTCGTGCGCCCCGGCGCCTCCGTGCACGGCGAGGGCGACCACGGCTTCGTGCCGCGGCTCGTCGAGATCGCGCGCGAGCAGGGCGCGTCCGGGTACATCGGCGACGGATCGAACCGCTGGCCGGCCGTGCACCGCTTCGATGCCGCCCGGCTCTACCGCCTGGCGCTGGAGAGCGCACCGGCGGGATCGGTCTACCACGCCATCGGAGACGAGGGCGTTCCGACCCGGGAGATCGCCGAGGCGATCGGCCGCCACCTTGACCTGCCCGTCGTCTCCGTCAAGCCCGAGGACGCGGCCGAGCACTTCGGGTGGTTGGGGGCGTTCTTCGCCCTCGATGCCCCCGCCTCGAGCGCCTTGACCCAGGCGCGTCTCGGCTGGACACCGGTGGAGATCGGGCTCATGGCCGACCTCGAGGCCGGCCATTACTTCGCGCCGGCCCGCTCGGCCGCCGTCTGACGGAAGGGCGGCTCAGCGGCCGGTGTGCGCCCTCACCCTGGGTCAAGGTCAAGTCGATAGGCCGCGGCGCCGCTTGCGCCTCGCTTCGCGATCGCACAGACTGTGATTCGTGCGCGCCGCCGTTCTGTACGAACACGGGGGGACACCCCGCTGTGCCGAGTTCGATGCGCCGTCGGCACGCGGAAACGGTGTCGTGGTCGACGTGGCCGCCGCCGGGTTGCACCACTTCGATATCCATAAGGCCAGCGGCACCTTCTACACCGGGCCGCTGCCGCTCCCGAGCGTCGTCGGCACCGACGGGGTGGGACGTCTCGCGGACGGCCGCCGCGTGTACTTCGATCAGACGGTGGCGCCGTACGGGTCGATGTGCGAGCGCACGCTCGTGGCGCCCGACTCGATGCTCGAGGTAGCCGACGGCGTCGACGACGTTGTCGCAGCGGCGCTCGGCAACACCGGCCTCGCAGCCTGGCTGGCCCTCACCTGGCGGGCCGGGCTGCGTTCCGGCGAGACGGCGCTGGTGCTCGGGGCGACAGGCGCGGTCGGCAGCTTGGCGGTTCAGATCGCCAAGCTGCTCGGCGCCGGCCAGGTCATCGCCGTTGCCCTTGCCGATGACCAGCTCATCCCGCGACTGCGCGCGCTCGCTCCCGACACGGTCATCGAGCTCGACCGCACCGACGATCTCACCGAGGCTCTGCGCGCCGCCGCGCCCGACGGCATCAACGTCACCATCGACGTGCTCTGGGGCGAACCCGGCGTCGCCGCCATGCGGGCCTCGGCGCGCTTTGCCCGCCACGTCCAAATCGGCCACATGGCCGGGAACGATCTCGTGCTCCCCGCCCCGCTCATCCGCTCGATCTCGCTCGACGTGCTCGGCTTCTCGGTCGCCCACCCGACGCTGGAGGTCAAGCGCGAGGCCTACCGCCGCCTGACCGAACGCGCCGCCCGCGGCGAGCTCGCGGTCGACATCGAACCGGTCGCGCTCGAAGACGTCGGCGGCGCCTGGGAGCGCCAGCGCGGGGCGGCCGGCGGTCCCAAGCTCGTCGTCGTTCCCGGCCGCGACGGCGCCGCCGCCCCAGCGAGAGAGGAGAGCCCGCCAACATGAGCACCGACGCTCCGTCGATCGATCCCGGCCGTCCGATCGTCCTGCGCGGGGGCACCGTGCTGACGATGAACGACGCCCACGACGTGTTGCGCGACGCCGACGTCCTGATCATGGGCGAGCGCATTGCCCAGGTCGGGCCGCGGCTCGAGGTCCCCGGGGAGGCGTTTGAGGTCGACGCCTCGGGCGGCATCGTCATGCCGGGGATGATCGACACCCACCGCCACATGTGGCAGACGGCGCTGCGCGGCTACGGCGCCGACTGGTCGCTCACGCAGTACTTCGTGTGGTTCTACCTCGAGTGGGGCAAGATCTTCCGCCCCGAGGACATCTACGCCGGCAACCTGCTCTCGGCCATCGAGGCGCTCGATGCCGGGGTGACGACGACCGTCGACTGGTCCCACGGCCTGCAGACCGTCGATCACGCGGACGCCGCGGTTGACGCGCTTCAGGCCGCTCCGGGTCGCTTCATTCTCGCCTACGGCAACATCCAGCAGGGCCCCTGGGAGTGGGCCACCTCCCCGGACTTCCGCAGCTTCGTCAGCCGCCGGTTCAGCGGCTCGAATGACATGCTTGGCCTCCAGATGGCCTTCGACGTCACCGGCGACCCGGAGTTCCCCGAGCGCGCCGCCTTCGAGGTCGCCCGCGACCTCGGCGTCCCCGTGACCACTCACGCCGGCGTGTGGGGGGCCACGAACGACGACGGCATCCGACTGATGCATGAGCACGAGTTCATGACGCCCGAGAACGTCTACGTCCACGCGGCGACGCTGACCGCCGACTCGTACAACCGCATCGCCGCCACCGGGGGCTCGGTTTCGGTCTCGACCGAGAGCGAACAGAGCGCGGGGCAGGGGTACCCGCCGACGTGGCAGCTGCGCCGGCACGCGATCCCGGTCTCGCTGTCGATGGACACGAGCGTGTGGTGGAGCGGCGACCTCTTCTCGGCCATGCGCGGCACGCTCGGCGCCGACCGCTCGCGCGAGCATCTCGAGGCTCACGCCCACCAGGAGACCGTCACCCATCACGCGCTCCGCGCCGAACAGGTCGTGGATTGGGCCACCCGCGGCGGCAGCCACGCGCTCGGGCTCGACTCCATCGTGGGAAGCCTCGAGGCGGGCAAGAAAGCCGACGTGGTGCTCATCAAGAACGACGCCTCGCCGGTCATGTTCCCGGTCCTGCATCCCTATGGGCATGTCGCCTTCCAGGCCCAGCGTGCGGACGTCCACACCGTGCTCGTCGACGGCCGCATGGTCAAGCACGCGCACCGACTCGTGGGCATCGACCTCGCCCCGGCGCGCCGGGCGATTGAGCGGACGGTCGAGTACGCGATGCGGCCAGCTCGGCGAGGAAGCGTGGACCGCGGGCATGAACCCGGACATCCCCGAGACCAAGGTGCTCGACAATCCGTATACGTACACCGACTACGAATCGGGTTCGGCCCGACACGGGAGGCAGCCATGAGTACTTCGACCGACGTGGTGAGGAACGCACGCGTCGCCCAGGTGACCGCGGACGTGGTGGCCGCGCTCCACGAGGTGCTCGAGCGCCACCGGATCACCGAGGACGAGTGGCGAGCGGCGTTGACATTCCTGACCGAGGTCGGGCGCCACGACGAGTTCGTCCTCCTCTCCGACGTCACCCAGACCTCGGTCTTGATCGACGCCCTATCGCACACCGCCGATGACGGCGAGCTCACCGCGAGCGACGTCGAGGGACCGCTCTACCGCGATGACCCGCCGTGGCGCGAGCGCCCGGTCAAGATCTACGAGGAGTACGACGGGATGGGCGACGGCGACGTGCTCTTCGTCGCCGGCCGCGTGTCCTCGGTCGACGGCACGCCGCTGGCCGAGGCGATCCTCGACATCTGGCAGACGGGCCCGAGCGGCGGTTATGACCTGTGGGACGAGCGCCAGCCCGCCTACAACTTCCGCGGGCGCTTCGGCGTCGACGACGCGGGTCAATATGAGTTCCAGACGATGGTCCCGAAGCCGTACACGGTGCCCACCGACGGCCCGGTCGGGCGCTACCTGGAGCTGGTCGGCCAGCACCCGTGGCGCCCGGCTCACATCCACTTCAAGGTCGAGGCCGCCGGCCACGAGCCGCTCACGACGCAGGTCTTCTTCCCTGACGATCCCTATCTCGAGAACGACACGATCGGCGCCGTCAAGCCCGCCCTCGTGCGGCCGCTCACCCGCTACGAGGACGGGTCGGAGCGGGGCCTCGATCGCCCGTTCTACACGTGTGAATTTGACATCAGGCTGCGCGCCGTCGCGCGGGGCTAAGGCCGGCGTGCGCTTCGCCAGCTGCGCCCGCGACGGACGCCGGTTCGCGGCGCTCGTCGACGGAGAGTTCGTGCGCCCGCTCCAGGGGATCACCGAGCTCGGACGCGAGACGCCCTCCGAGGTCCTCGCCGATCCGCCGCTGAGCGAGGAGCGTCTACATCTCGACCAGGTGAGGTTGCGCCCCGTGATCCCGCATCCGGGCAAGATCCTCTGCCTCGGTCTCAACTACCGCGAGCACGTCGCGGAGGGGGTTTACGAGGTCCCCGACTACCCCGTGCTGTTCTCCAAGTTCGCCGAGGCACTCGTCGCGCCGGGCGCCCCGATCGTCGTGCCGCCCGAGTCCTCAGCGCCCGACTACGAGGCCGAGCTCGCCTTGGTCGTGGGGCGGCCCGCGCGGCGTGCGTCGGGCTCGGCCGCGCTCGAGGCCATCGGCGGATACACCGTCGCCAACGACGTGACCATGCGCGACTACCAGTACCGGACCCACCAATGGCTGGCGGGCAAGACCTGGGCCGACTCGACGCCGCTCGGGCCGTTCCTCGTCACTCCGGACGAGGTCGGCGACCCCCACGAGCTCGACATCTCGCTCGAGCTGAACGGCAAGCGCATGCAGTCGGCGAATACCCGGATGATGATCTTCGACATCCCGACCGTGATCGCCACGATCTCGGAGTTCGTGCCGCTGGCGCCGGGCGACGTCGTGCTCACCGGCACGCCGAGCGGCGTCGGCTTCCGTCGCGAGCCGAAGGTCGTGCTGCGGGACGGCGACCGCGTGGTCATCGACATCGAGCGGGTGGGCCGGCTCGAGAACCCGGTCGTGGCCGAGCGGGTTTGAGCGCCACCGTCGCCGTCACCTTCGACAATCTCGGCGAGTTCTCGGAGCTCGAGCGGGGCCGGTGGCCGGCGGACGAACCTCTGGGCCGGCATTTCTCCGTCACCCGCGCGCTCCCCCAGATCCTCGACCTCCTGGCCTCGCTCGAGCTGCAAGCCACGTTCTTCGTCGAGGGACTGAACGCCGAGCTCTATCCCGATGCCCTGCGCCAGATCGATGCCGGCGGCCACGAGATCGGCTATCACGGCTGGCGCCACGAGTCATGGTCGCGCCTCTCCCCGGAGCGGGAGGTCGATCTGCTCGCACGCGGTGTGGGGGCGCTGGGACGACTGGGCCTCAGACCCGTCGGATTCCGCCCGCCCGGCGGCGTGCTCGCGCCGTCGTCGTGGGCTGCCCTCGCCGATGCCGGATTCACGTACTGCTCGCCCGCCGGGGCCGGGTCGGGGGTGCGGGACGGCGCTGGCGCTGCTGCCCTTTCGCTGGGAGCTCATCGACGCCTTCCACTACCTGGCGGACTTCGCCGGGCGGCGGGAGGCAACGCTCGGAGCGCCCGACCTGCTCCCCCCGGGCGTCCTTCGGGCGGGCGCGATCGCCGCCCTGCGCGCGGCCGTGGGCGACGGTGGCTTTCTCGCCCTGCTCTTCCACCCGTTTCTCGCCGACACCGCCGAGCGGCTCGAGGCGATGAGCGCCGTGCTCGCGGAGGTGCGCGGGCTCATCGGGGCCGGCGCGGTCCGCAGCGCGCCGATGCGCGAGCTCGCCGCCGGGCTGCGCGAGCAGCCTGGCGTCAACTCAGGTGCTCTGGTCCTCGACGAGAGTTAGAGCGGCGCGCACGAGCGCGGCCCCCCGCACGAGCGCTTCGAGCTTGGCGTAAGCGACCTCGCGCGAGAGGTACTTCATCCCGCAGTCGGGGCCGACCTGGAGGCGCTCGGCCGGGACGACCTCGAGCACGCGCTCGATCCGCTCCGCCACCTGCTCGGGCGTCTCGATGCCGGCGTCGTCGGCGAGGTCGAGGACTCCGACGATGAGCGTCTTGTCCGCGATCGGGGTGAGGACGGACGGATCGAGCCGGGACTGTGCCGCCTCGACCGCAAGCTGATCGGCCGCGCAGTCCGCGAGCTCGGCCAGGAACGGATAGCCCGCCGGGCGCTCGTGCACGACGTGGGCATATCCGAAGCATGTGTGCAGCGCGGTCGTCCCCAGCGCGCCTTCGAGGGCGCGGTCGATGGCCGGCAGAGCGTACTCGCGCGCCTGCTCGGCGCGCGCCTGCAGCCAGGGCTCGTCGATCTGGACGACGTCGGCTCCGGCCGCGAACAGGTCGTGGAGCTCCTCGTTGACCGCGGCGGCCATGTCCATGGCCAGGCTGGCGAGGTCGGGATAGGCCTCGTTGTGTGCCTGCTGGCTCATCGTGAACGGTCCGGGCAGCGTGATCTTGATCGCCCGGTCGGTGTGCGCGCGCAGGAAGCGCAGGTCGTCGAGCTCGACCGGGCGCGTGCGCCGGACGGGGCCGACCACCCGGGGCACCCTGTTCGTCCCCCCTGCCCGGCCGGGCACGATGGCCGGATTCTCGACGTCCATCCCGTCGAGCGCGGTGGCGAAGCGGTTCGAGTAGCTCTCGCGACGGATCTCGCCGTCGGTGAGGATGTCGAGGCCGGCACGCTCGAAGTCGCAGATGGCCAGCGCCGTGGCGTCGTCCTGCGCCTGGCCCAGATACGGCTCCGGGATGCGCCACAGGGCGGCGTCGCGGACCCGCGCAGGCAGCGACCCCCGAAGCCGCTCGCGGTCGATCAGCCAGTCGGGCTGCGGGTAGCTGCCGATGAGCGTCGTGGCCAGCAGCGGGATGTCGTGGCGCACGGGCGCCACTGTACCGAGAGGGTGCCGTGGCCCCGGTTAGGATCCCGGCCCTTGAGCCGCGAGCGCACCACCGACCTGGCGATGCTCGAACGGCTCGTCGCGCCCGCGGACCGGGACGTCGTCGATGTGGGCTGCGGCGGCGGGGCGCTCGTGCGCGCGCTCTCCGCGCTCGGCGCCCGAGTGACCGGCGTCGAGATCTCCGAGGACCAGCTCGCGCCGGCGATCGCCGGCGACGAAGGCGCCGGGGCGCTCTATCTCGTCGGCCGGGCCCAGGAGCTGCCCCTCGACGACGGAACGGTCGACCTCGTCATCTTCATGCGCTCGTTTCACCACGTCCCCGTGGCCGACATGGGCCGCGCCCTCGGCGAGGCCCGCCGCGTCCTGCGCCCGGGCGGAGCGGCCTACGTCGTCGAGCCGCTGGCGGAGGGTGACTTCTTTGCCCTGACGCGCCTGGTCGAGGATGAGGTCGACGTGCGGGCGGCGGCGCAGGACACCGTCGCCCGGGCGCAGGAGACCGGGCTCGAATGCGCGGCCACCGTCGACTACGAGGTTCGCGTGTGTCTCGGCGGCTTCGAGTCGTTGCGCACGCGCATCGTCAGCGTCGACCCCGCGCGGGCGGCAGTCTTCGACGCCCGCCGGGCCGAGCTCGCCGAGGCCTTCGCCCGGCTCGGCGAGCCCGGTGCGCAACCGGGCTCGCGCTGCTTCATCCAGCCGATGCGCGCCGACGTGCTGCGCTTGGCTTAATGCCTGGCCGCCGATCCGTGCGTCGGATGGACGGTCATGGCACTCCCGCCGAAGAGCCGCACGGGCTCAGCCACCGGCTCCATCAACCCGTCCGGCAGGACCTGCAGGGCGGTCGCGTCCCCCGGGTAGTAGTCGAGCGGGAGGATCGGCCCGGTGGCGAGCGAGAACTTCTCGCCATAGCGCTGCGTGAGCTCCTGAGCCAGCTTGCTGTAGTAGAAGTCCGGCTCGGCTTCGGAGGTTGACGAGTTGCGCTGGCTGACCCGCGGCGCCGCCAGCGCCGCCGGCATCGACATCCCGAAGTCGACATGGTTGATCAGCGTCTGCACGACGGTGGTGATGATCGTCGAGCCGCCCGCGGCGCCGATGCTGAACACTGGCCTGCCGTCCTTCAGGGCGATGACCGGACCCATGCTCGAGCGCGGCTGCTTGCCGGCAGCCGGGAGGTTTGGGTCATACGCACCCGGGTTCGGGGGCGCGAAGTCGAAGTCGGTCATCTCGTCGTTGAGCAGGAAGCCGTAGCCGGGGACGACCTGGCCGCTGCCACCGAAGAAGTTGATCGTGTTCGTGTAGGCGACGATGTTGCCCCATTTGTCCATGGTCACGATGTTGTTCGTGTGGTGGGCTTCGGGCGAGCCGGCGACGCCGCTGTTCGTGGAGGCGCCATGGCACGGGTGAAACGGGCCGAACGGGTTGCCCGCGGCGACCGGCGAGGTGAGCGCGGTCGTCCCGATCAGGCAGCGGCGGGTGGCCGCGAAGGCCGGGTTGAGCAGGCCGCTCAGCGGGACGCTGACGTAGTTCGGATCGCCCACGTAGGCGTTGCGGTCGGCGTAGGCGAGACGCGAGGCTTCGAGGTAATGGAAGAGCGCGGTGACCCGCGGTTCCCTGGCCAGGTTGTAGCCGTCGAGGATGTTCAGGATCTCGCCCTCGGTCGAGCCGCCGCTGGAGGGCGGGGCCATGCCGTAGACGTCGAGGCCGCGGTAGTTGACGTGCGTGGGCTCGGGGGTCCGGACCACGTAGTCCTGGAGGTCCTTCATGCTCAGGATTCCGGGCAGGGTGATCGAGGTCGTGCCGGGATAGAGAACCGGGTGATCGTCGGCCTGGACGACGGCCTGGCCGATGGGGCCGTCATAGAAATAGGACGGCCCGTACTTGGCCAGCAGCCTGTAGGTCCGCGCCAGATCGGGGTTCTTCAGGAGATAGCCGAGCGGCAGGGGCTCGCCCGAGGGAGTGAGGAGCAGCTCACGGCTTGCCGTGTACGCGCGCAGTGTGGAGATCCCGGAGGTGGTCAGCTGGCGGAAGTCCTGATTGACCCGGAAGCCGCGGCGCGCGAGGGAGATCGCCGGCTGCAGATCGGCCCCAAAGCTCTCCCGGCCGTAGAGGGAGATCGCCTTGTCCCACAGGGCGACCATCGCCGGCACACCCGTCGAGAGAGGTTGATCGGAAGCGTAGGTGTAGTCGAGCGGTTGTCCTGTAGTGGGGTCGATGAACGTCGTGGTGGTGCAGGCGTCCGCGCAGTTCTCGCGGCCGTCCAGGGTGACGACCTGGTGCGTCTTGGCCAGGTAGATGACCATGAAGCCACCGCCGCCCGGCCCGGCCACGAAGGGCACGCTGACCCCCATGGCGCTGCCGGTGGCCACGGCGGCGTCGATGGCGTTCCCGCCATGCCGCAGTGCGTCGATCCCGGCCCGGCTCGCGTAGCTATCCATCGAGGCGACGGCACCGCCGGTGCCCACGGACACCGCGGGCGAATCCCCCGAGGCCGGTTTGGCCGCAGCCGGGGCGGCCGAGACGAGCGCGATAGCGAGCGCGGCGACGACAACTGGCCTAATACGGAGCATGAGCGCCTCCTCGATGGGGGGACCGTCAAGGGGTTGTGTACCCCCGCCCAGGCGAGGCGAACCGGCGACTTCAGGTCAGGCGCCGAGGACCTGGCCGCCCACGCTGCACTGGGGTCACGTCCTGGACCGCGGCGGGTAGGAACCTGCTCCGCCCGCTTAGCTATAGGGGTAGTACTGCTCCTTGGACGACAGCGTGCGGACGAGCATGATCCACCACGACGCGGCCTTCAGCGAGACCTTCCCGTTGCTCATGTCGAGCGAGTCGCCGGTCGCCGAGCTCACACTCGGGAACTGCATGTAGGGGTAGCCCTGCGAGTCCGTCGGCAGCCACTTCGGATACGAGCAGTTGACGATGTTGAAGAAGCCCGGACTGGTCGGCGATTCCGGCGCCTCGGCTTTCGTCTGTGCGGTCAGCCACGCGTTCGGCGAGGTGCCGTTCCAGCCGCTGATGAGCGTGTTGAAGTCGGCGTGCCGCCCATCGTCCGTGGTCGTCGGTGATGTCCACCCGTCCAGGCCCAGATAGCTGACGGGCGCGTCCACGGGGATGAACTTCCGCGTGGTCGTCACAGCGCCGTAGTTCAACCCCGTCGGGTCGGCCGGCGTCGTCGGATAGAACTTCGAGAACTGCAGGGTCGGGCACGAGACGCTCGTGTTCCTCGGGGCCGGCCCCGGCACCCAGCTCGGCAGCGCGGTCGCCCACATCGTCGGCGCGGCCGTGGTCAGGATCACCGTCCCGTCGGGCACGGCTGGATAGACGAGCTTGGCCTGGGCGTCACGGTTCGTCTGGAAGGTCCCCAGGAGCGGCGGCTTGACCGATGGATCGCCGAGGAGGCGCGTGAGCGCGTTGGGCGTCTTGGAGTTCTGGACACCGTTGAGGTGCAACAGCTCGGTCTTCAGGTTCCCCGCCTGGATGAGCTCGTTGTCCCAGAAATCCGACACCTGCTGGACGGCGACGGAGTCCGCCGGCCGGAAGAACCTGCGGCTTTCCGCCAGCGAGAGGCCGAACAGGTGAACGATCCCGGAGGTCCCCACCGGTGAGTCGAGCACGAGGTTCGCAAGCTGGTCGTAGGCCCCGTTGACCGCCGGGTCTCTCAACTCGCTGATCACCGTGTCCTTCTGGTTCGTGCAATCCGCGCCCTGCGGGACGAACTGATTGGCGGAATCGAGCTCGAGGCACTGGTTCGCATATTGGGTGAGGTTGTCCTGCGTGGCGGTGATCGTTCCAGCGATCACCAGGGCCTGACTCGTCAGCGTCGCGTACTGGGTCTCGTGAGCGGAGCGTTTGATCTCCTGGTCGAGCGCGTCGAGCTGCTGCGAGAGGTTGGCGACGCTCGTCTGTAGGTCGTTGAGGCCCTGCTGGAGATTGGCGATGTCGGCCGCGGAGATGCCGGACGTAGTCGAGAGCCCGAGGGCCGAGACGACCCAGCCCGCCCCTTGGCCGCCCGCGTAGGACAGGACACCGGCGGCAAGATTGCGCGCGATGAAGCCACCGACCGACTTGAACCGATGGCCGGGCAGGAACCGCCGCGTGGCCTTCGGCGACTTCAACATGTCCTTGACGAGAGCGGCCTCGAACACGCGCAGACCGTGGTGATCGCGCGCCTCGGACATGAATGTCGTCATGCTGAAGTACGGCGAGTCGAAGCCTGCCACCTCGCGCAGAGCCACGCCGAGGTCGGAGCCGCTCGGCAGCCCCAGGAACCGGCGGACACGTGCCTGCGCTTCCGAAAGCGTCATGCTTCGGCGCTTCGCGCGCAGCGTGCTGACCAGCGTGGTGACGGGATTGGTCGCGACGACGTCGAGCTTGGCATTGAAATGCCGAGCGTCGGCCATCAGCTCCCCGTCCAAGGAGTCGCCGTTGACCCGCACGTTCGACAGGACGACCCGGAACGCGCTCGGCACGTGGTCGACGTGCGCGGCGAAGGCGCCCGCGCCGCTCTTCAGCCGCTGGCTGAAGAGGACCTTGTCGAAGTGTCCGTTCTTCACCGACACGACGGTCACGTCCGCGCTTTCCACCGGGTCGACCGCGAACGCGGTGATCCGAATCCATGTCCCTTCAGCCGCGCTTCGCGCGGGGGGTGTCCGCGCTCCAGCCGGGACGGCGGAAGAGACGCCGAGTAGCGCTGCGAGCGCAACGGTCGCCGCAGTCACCCATCGAACCACGCCACGCGTCACGGTTCCTCCCTAAAGCGAACTCTCTCCCGAGATCCGTCCGCATCTGATGTCCGCGTGCCCCAACGCCACCCGCGCACAACACTGGCGACTCTCGCTATCGAGAGCGAATCTAACAGCGGGCCAGGGGCCGGCGCAAGGCGTTGTTGGTTACGTCTCTGCGAGATGAACAAGGCCGCCGACGAGGCGCTCGAGCTCGTCACGCAGGCGCTGCGCGGCGTCGGCCGCAAGTGGGCGCAGAGGAGCGCGGACGTCGGGGTGCACGGGGACTCCTCGGAAACCGAGCGCCGCCTTGACCGAGGCCTGGAACGGCTGTGCGGCGAGCGTCGCGCGCAGGGCGTCCGCGACCGCGGCGCGAGGGGCGTCGGGGTCGCGGACGAGCGCCGCCACCGGTTCGGGAAAGGCCGCGGCAACGCCGGAGACGATGCCGACGGCACCGTCGGCGAGCGCGGCCCGAATCAACGGCTCCGACCCGATGAAGACATCGAGCCCGGTCTCGATGTACGGCCTCACGCGATCGTAGGAAGCGTCGGAAACCTTGAGGCCGGCGAAGTTCGGCACGCGATCGCGCAGCTCCTCGAGTACGGGGATCGGGATCGCGTAGCCGCTGCGCGCCGCGTACTCGTAGACGTAAAAGGGCAGCGGCGCGCACGCGACCGCCGCGCTCGCGAAGTGCTCCACCAGCTCGGTCGGCTCGAAGGCGTAGTACGGCGGGGCGATCACCGCGACGCCGTCCGCGCCCGTCTGCGCGGCGTGGGCCGACAGCGCGCTCGTCTCGGCCGTCGTCTGGGCGCCGGAGTGGACGATGATCTTCAGGCCGTCGGCCTCGGCGACCGAGAGCTCGGCCACCCGCCGGCGCTCCTCGGCGGTGAGGAGGATGCCCTCGTCGGTGGTGCCGAGCACGAGCAGCCCGTCGATCCCGCTGGCGCGGTAGAAGTCGAACAGGGGCGTGAACGCCTCCTCGTCAAGGCTGTCGCCGGCCTCGCGGAGCGGGGTCACCGCGGCTGCGAGGGTTCCTGAGATCCGTTCCGGTTGCATATGGGGATCGTGCCAGGCCCGGCGCAGGTTCAGCCGTTCACGATGACCGGCACCTCGAGCTGAACCGTCGCCATCGGCTGTCCCTGATGGACGTCGTGGTAGACGCCGTTCGAGGACAGGCGCTGGTAGGTGAGCGTGAGCGTCGTGCGCCCGGCTCCGTGCGCAGTCAGCGTGGCCGTCGAACCACCAGGCGCGAGCGCGGCCGTGACGACACTCGGATCGCCGACCGTCACCCGCACCCGGTTCAGCGGGTTGCCGAGCGCGAGCTCGGCTCCGGTTGCCGCCAGAACATGCCAGCTCAGCTGCGTGCTCGTACCCGAGGTGAGCGTCACCGCTGCGGGCGCGGCGAGAACCGAGTACGGCGCGACGCCCGAGGGGACTGGCTGGTCGCTCGTCGACTCGTCGATCGACAGGAGCGGGTTCCCCCAAGGATCGAGCGCGCTCGGGGAGAAGACCATCCGATCGGTGTAGAGGTGACGCTCGGCGTCGAGCTGGGGTCGGCCGAGGTGCACGAAGTAGTACTGCTTTCCGTCCGGCGAGAGCGCGATGCCGCCATGTCCCGGCCCGTACTCGTGGATCGCCGGGTCGGTGGCCAGGATCGGGTTCCTGGGCGACTTGTGGAAAGGCCCCAGCGGGTCCTCGGCGACCGCATAGCCTTCCGCGTAGTGCTCGGTGGAGGAGTTGTTGGCCGAGTAGAGCAGGTAGTAGCGCGAGCGCCCGCCGAAATGCGTCGCCAGCACCTCAGCTCCTTCCTCCCAGCGGCGGTCTTTGAGCGTGCCGTGCGACAGCGCGTAGTCGTTGACGTCGGCGTTCTCCCACGCCTGCGGGTCGTGGTTGTAGTCGAGCACGCGCACATACCCGTCGCGGCGGGGTCCGGGCGGTCCGCCCGCCACGTTGTTCGTCCCACGGAACGCGGGCGCGACGGTCGGCATCGTGCGACCGGTCGGATCGTTCCACCACCCATCGGTGAGCTGCACCGCATCGATCTCCGACTGCTCGAGGTACTTGTGCAGCTGCGGATCCCAGACCCAGTGGCGGTAGGCGTTGCGGGAGAAGTACATGTAGATCCGGCCGTCCGGGGCAAACAGCAGGTCGGGATCGATCTCGGGCACGTAGGTGCCGAGCGGCGCCTTCTCACCCTCCTGAAGCGTGGCCGGAGGCTTCAACTGGTTGGGCATGATCAGGTTGACGTCGTGATAGGTCGGGTCGTAGGGGTTGTAGTCGATCGGGTGATTGGCGATGTTGTGGAACGGGCCGGCCGGCGATCGTGAGACGGCCACGCCGATCTTGCACGGCTCGGCGTAGTCGCTGTATCCGAACCATCGCTTGGCATTGGCGTCGGAGCGCGCGGCGTAGACCATGTAGTACAGGCCGGTGCGCGGGTTGTAGTACGTCTCCGGCGCCCAGAACCAGGTGTTGCCCCACTGCTTGGGATCGTTGACCGGAAGCGCGCCGGGCGCCGCTCGCTCCCAGGTGACGAGGTCGGCCGACTTGTAGATCGCGAAGTAGTACCCGGGATACGCGCCGGTCGTCGAGTAGGCGTAGTAGTAGCCGCTGCGCGGGTCGTGCAGGACGTAGACGTCGGCGGCGGGAAGGGCCGCGTTGTTGAAGTACGTCGCGTCGGTGGCAGCTCCCCGAGGACTGGCGGCCGCGGGGGCGGCGGCGAGCGCGGCGACGCCGAGAAGGGCGGTGGCGAGCATGACAGCCAGGCGACGTCGCATGGGAGACCTCCGGATCGCGGTGCAACCAAACGAGGCCTTACCCGCTCCACATGCCGAGAACCAGAGTCGTCCATCCCGCTCTCCACCCTGAATCAACCCGGAGATCAACCCGTGGGCCGATGTGCGCACGGCCACGCCGCCGTAGCGTCACCGAGCGTCAACCAACCCGCCAAGGAGATCAAGAATGTCGCTTCTCACCGCGGTTCTCGCACTCGGAGTCATCGTCTACGTGATCGGGCAGCAGGTGCTCGGCAGCCCCGTGCAGGGCAAGCGCATGGTCGTGCTGCCCGCGGTCCTGACCGTGATCGGAGTCGCCGACCTCGCCGGCCATGGATCTCATCCGGGCGCTAGGGACATCCTGATCCTCGTCGTCGGCGGGGCGATCGCCACCGCCATCGGCGTCGCCCTCGGAGCGATCACGCGCCTCGAGCGGCGCGAGGGATACCTCTGGGCCCAGCTCCCAAAGCGGGGTCTGTGGCTGTGGGGCGGCCTGTTCGTCAGCCGCCTCGTCCTCATCGGCATTGCCCACGCGACCGGCGCGCACGTGGCCGCTGGAACCAGCGCGATCCTGCTCATGCTCGGTCTCAACCGTGCCGCGCAGGCGCTCGTGGTGGTCCCCCGGGCGATCGCGGCCGGAATCCCGTTTGCGCCCGAGAAGGACGGCACCGTGTTCGGCGCGGGCTGGTTCTCGCGCTCGCTGGCACACGAGGGCCAGGATCTCGAGCGCTAGTGCCGGACCAGCCACCTCCTGACCACGCATCCGCGGGGCGGGCGTGAAAGCCACGCCGGTTGGCGTCCGAGATCACGGGAGGCTGAGATAGGCACCCAACAGCGACGCCTCGCGTCTGAGCCTCGCCGCTGCATCTTCCCGTCCCAGCTTCTCGTATTCGGCGGCCGCAAGCGAGCGCTCCTCTACCTGGGTGCGGAGAATCTCGCGAACCTCGGACACGCCCAGCTCACGGCGCGCGACCTCCGAGGAGCCCACACCCTCCGTCGCCCCGGCGATGTGCTCGCTGGTCGTCGACGGCCGCACACCATCGGCGTCAACCGCCTCAGCGTTGTCGATCGCGGCGATGGCAGACCGCAGGGCAGCGACCGCGACGGAATCACGCGCCTTCAAGGCAAGGGTGAGATCGTGTCGGAGACGGTCGCGCACCGCTCAGCGCAGAGGAAAGTCGCGCGTGCCGATGCCCATGGCCCGGACGCCGGTGAGCCCGTTGACGACGCGGACCGGCAGCGCCGCGCCTCCGAGCCAGTCCTCGAGGCGAGCCGTGTCACCCCCGACCTCGATCCAGCTGATGCCCCCGCCATCAGGGCCCTCTCCGGGATCGGCGGCGCCGGCATCGCGAGCGATGAAGAACGGCAGGAAGGGCTCGCGGATGGCCTCGAGCATCCCCGTCAGACGAGCCGTCAGCCCGGATCGGGCGATCCCGGTGATTGACGTGCCCAGGCGAGCGGCGATCGGTGCGACATCGTCAACGGCCACCGCCCACGCAGCCAGCCCATCCGCGGTCTGCTCGATCAGACCCCGCAGCGCCATCCCAAGCTCCGACCGATTCGCCTCCGTGGCGTCCGCGATCGCGAGCAACTCGAGGTAGCCGCCGCCGAGCGGCATGATCCGGTTGTGGGTGCCGAGCCCTTCGTGACGGCCGCCCGGGAGGGTTGCGAGACCCAGCTCGGCCTCGAGCCGTTCCGCCGCGACATCGAGATCCTGCGTCGCGTAGATCACGTGATCGATCCGCACGGCGGCGACGGTAGCTGAGCGAGCGGTCGGCGTGCAGGGGCGGGGACAGCATCACCAGCTGTGGTGGTAGGCCAGGCTTGTCACGAGGGCGCCCGCGGCTAGCGCCAAGAAGAAGATCGCCCCGGCGACCTCGTGGTCGCGCGCTCGGATATGCGCGCTGATGGCGCAGACGAAGTACAGGACGAGGCCGATCGCGGCAGCGCTTCCGAGTGCCGGGACGGCAAAGCCGAGCAGCAGCCCGAGCGCTCCCGAGGCGAGCACCGTACCTAGCGGGAGCATCCATTTCCGTGGGACTCTGAGTCGGTCCGCCATGGCCGCGACTGACTGCGCCCGCGCGAAGTTCAGGCAGGCGGCGTAGCCGTTGGCCAGGGCGGCCACGATTGTGAGTACGGGATAGGCGATACGCATAACCATGAGACACGACGGGCGGGGCAAACCTGACTGTGCGCTTTCGCACCGGGTCCGTAGATCAGCTCTCGCGGTACGTGGGCGGGATGCCAAGGGTCGGCTCGAGCTCGGCGAGGCGCTCGGGGTCGACCAGAGCGTCGATCTGAGTGATCCTCCCGTTGGCGACGGTGAACGACATCACCGAGAACAGCCGGCCGCCCGGGACAACCACTGCTCCCGCAGCGCCGTTGACGAGCACCGGCCGGACGTGCGGATACAGCCTGGCGTAGGTGGCCGTGTGTCCCGCGACTGCGTCCGCCCCCCGAAGCACAAGTGAGGCCTCGGCACGTAGCGCGCCGCCATCGATCCGCAGCTCGACGCCGGGCGCGAGTAGGGCGATGAGCGTTTCGAGGTCGCCATCGCGCGAAGCCGCGAAGAACGCGTCCACGACCGCCCGCTGTCGGGCGAGGTCGCGGTCCGGCTCGGCAGATCCCCCCACCCGCCGCCGCGCGCGGCTGGCGAGCTGCTGGACGGCGGCTTCGCTGCGCTCAAGGATCGTGGCGATGTCGGCGAATGGCACGCCGAACACGTCGTGCAGCACGAAGGCAAGCCGCTCGGCCGGCCCGAGCGTGTCGAGGACAACGAGCAGGGCCAGGCCGACGGAATCGGCAAGCAGTGCCTCCTGCTCCGG
The DNA here is from genome assembly GCA_963795525.1 of uncultured Solirubrobacterales bacterium. GTDB lineage: Bacteria > Actinomycetota > Thermoleophilia > Solirubrobacterales > Solirubrobacteraceae > Palsa-465. The sequence continues at coordinate 894,211 of CAWCIA010000001.1, read as the reverse complement.
GTCGACCCCTCCGGAGACAGTCACGATGGGATCGGGCACGTGAAAGTCCGTGAGCTCCTCGCGCCGCGTCCTGCGGGAGCGCAGCATGTTCAGGCAGACGCGCCCCACGATGGTCGTCAGCCACGCCCGCATGTTCCCGACGCTTTGGGGATCCTCGTCCCGAATCCGAAGCCATGCCTCCTGCAGAGCATCGTCGGCCTCGATCAGCGAGCCGAGCATTCGGTAGGCGACGGCGCGCAGATGCGGTCTCTGGCGCTCGAAGTGATCGATCAGCAGCTCGCGCTCGCTCATGGGACCAACGTCATGACACCAGTCAGACACGCCTGACGCACGGAACCTGACGCGCGCCCTCGTCGTCCGACTCTCTCCCGGCCCGGCTGTGCCCTCGCGCGACGCCGGTCAGTGCACGTGAGGGACGACGACCGCTCCCCGGATCACTCCGAGCATCCGTCTCCGACCTCGGCATCCTCGATCAGGCGGCTCACGTCGGGCCTCGAGGGGCCTCGGCTTCCAGCGACGGCTCATCGGGGCCTCGCTTGTGGTCGCGCTGGCTCTGCACAATCTCGTCCGGCGTGATCCGTTCATAGATCGCCTGATCCAGCTCGGCCTGCCACAGCGGCTGCTCCACGCGGGCTCCCGCCGTGCCCAGCGAGGTGCCGATGCCCTTCCAGCTCAAGCCGAGGCTGGCGAAGATCGTCGCGCCCCCGAACCCGGCCGCCACCCCGCTTCCGGGGCCGACGATGAGCCACACGCCCACGCCCAGTAACCCGAGCGCGGTCAGCACAAGCCACCAGTAGTGACGCAGGAACCTGGCCGCTAGCGCACCGGTGCGCTGAAGCATGCCCTCGCCGGCCCGCAGGTAGTCGCTGGCCTCCAGCACGTCGGTGGCGCGCTTCTCGCCCGAGAGCAGGCTGCGCCACAGGCGGCCCTGGGCACCCAGCTTACGCCGGGTGTCGCCGCCGTCGTCGCTCTGCGCCTGCGCCCAGCGGGCCCAGTCCTCCAGCGACTGGGCGACCGGGCGACCGGCGTGAGGCGGGAGCGCGCTGTCCAACTCGCGGATCCAGCCGGCCACCGTGGCCACGCGGTACAGGGCCAGCTCGGCTCGCCAGTCGGGCGGCAGCCGTGTGGTGTCGGCGAGTGCCCGGCCGAGGCCGTAGGCCTTGCCGAGCCGGTAGTCGGCTGCGGTCAGCGTGGCCAGCAGCTTGACGTGGAACTCGCGGATCGCCTGCCCGCGGGCGTGCGGATCGTCGATCCCCTTGACCCTCTCGCCGAAGCCCTCGGCGTCGGGCATGTCGAGGCCGGCAGCGCAAATGGGATCCCGCAGTTTTGTGATGCCGGCCTGGACCTGGAACAGGCCCATCTGCTGCAGCTCGACGGCGCTCAGGCGCGAGATGCCGGGCAGGTCGAGCTGTGCGGCGGCCGGCGAACCGCTGCGGCGGTCGGGCCGGTAGACCTCGGCCATCTGCCAGCCGAGGGCGAAGGCAATCATCACCCGCGGGTCGCCGGTCGCGCTCGCTCGGAACGCTGTCGCCGCGGTCTCGAAGGCGGCCGACAGAACCTCGGTCGGACACTCGCCACCGGCTTCGAACGCGCGTTGCCCATGCGGTTGTGTGAGCGCGCCCTCCTCAGCAGCCATGCACCGCGCACGCTACCCGCCCCGGCAGACGGGCGGGCGGAGAATTTCCCTGTCCTGCCACCGCCGCGCTCCTGAGGTCAGCACCCGCAGGCGGGCGCGGTGACGGCTCCGCGCGCCATCATGCAACGCGAATGACCGAGGACGTCCCGGATGCCACGCTCGTGCACGCATGCCTGCGCGATGGTCGCGGAGGCAGCCCGACCGCAGTCCTCCGGGACCTGTCACTGAGCGACCACGAGCGCCGACGTGTGCCCGCGCTCATGGGCACCTCCCACGCGGTGTTCGTCGCCGCTCACGCACGCAACGGCATGTCCGCGTCCCTGCGCTTCTTCACCTCCGAACGCGAGCTGCCGGCGTGCGGCCACGGGACCGTGGCCGCTCTCGCGGTCCTGGCGGGGCGGGTGCCGAGCGCTCCCCACGACATCGTCCTCCACGCAGCGGGGCGCAGCTTTGCTGGCTACGCCCTGGCCGGCGATGCCGAGGGTCACTGCTTCGCCGCCTTCGACCCTGGTCCGGTGGAGCAGCGTGAGGCCAGTTCGCACGCGCGCGACCTCGCCCTCCGCGCGCTCGGCCTGAGCCACGACGAGCTCAGCGGTGCGCCCTGCATCGCGTCGGTCGGCCGGGCCCGCATGCTCATCCCAATCGCTACAACCAGCGGTCTCGCGGCGCTGCGGCCAGACCAGGACCGGCTGCGCGATGCGTGCGACGAGCTCGGGCTCCTCGGCTGCTACGTCTACTCGCCGCCGACGCCCCGGAATCGACTATCCGCCCGGATGTTCGCGCCGGCAATCGGCGTGCCCGAGGACATCGCCAATGCCAACAGCACTGCCTGCCTCGCCACCGGCCTTCTCCACGATGACGGCGACCAGATCACCGTCGACATGGGCGACGCGCTCTCCGCGCCCGCGAGCATCACGGCCATCCTGCGTGCCACTGACTCTCGACGCCGGATTTACGTCGGCGGCACAGCCGCCATCGGCGATGCGGTTCGACTGTCGATGCTTTCTAAGGGCGCCGCCGATGCCGCCCAGCGATAACGGCGCCGGGGCCCTCAGCAGCCGTCGCTCCCAGCCACCGGCGCCACGTCACTCGGTCCGGCGGCGACCGCTCGCCGGTAGGCACGGAGGATGGCTCGCCCAAACGGCGGGCTGTACGACGTATAGGCGAAGCACCCGCCCTGGTGCAGGCCGCCGATCAGGCCGACGACCGTGGGACCGCGCCGCGTCTGGGCTATCCACGGCGATCCACTCGTCCCGCCGACGTAAGGGTTGCAGTTGAACGCCGGATAGACGCCGTCGAGGTAGACGGGCACCGTGCACGTGACCGGTACGTTGCTCGTGCCGCCGGGATAGGCCGGAATGGTCACCGTTTCGCCCGCGAAGGCACGCGTGCCGAGACGGTTGGCGCCGGTCACCTGTTGGATCGTCTTCCACCGGTCGTCGATGCGCAGGGGAGCAACCGTGAGGAAGGCGAAGTCACGGCGCGGGTCCTGGCTCGTCAGCCACGCCGGATCGAGGTAGGCGGCCGTGACCCGCCATCGACCGTAGGGCGAGATACCGTCGTAGAACCCGGGTGCCACGACGTATCCGGCGCCCGTGCCCGCCACGCAGTGCGCGGCGGTCAGCAGCACATTGCCGTGCGGACTCGCGATCACACTCGCGGTACAGGAATGCTGATTGGTCGTAGCGCTCCGATAGAGCGCGGCGACGGTGGGCGTGCCGGCAAACGGCGTGGACTGCGGTGTACCGGGAGGAGCGGGATCGGCGCGCACAGCCGTGGGCGCAAACAGGCACGCGAACGCAACAACACCGATCACGCCCAGCGCGACCCGGTGTGCCTGTGACCCCTGCGCGAGCCGACGAGGAGACCAAGTCGACATGCGAGTCAGCCTACCAGCGGACCGCAGGCCCTGATCGCCCAGGCGATGCCGCGGCGTGTGGCGCTCGCGGACTATCTACACGCGATTCGTGTCCCGGCGGTAAGCCCAGGCGGCGCCGGCAGTGGAAATCGCCGTCCAGACGGCGACCGTTCCCCAACCGCGGGCGCCCCAGCCGTGCCCGTTGAGGGCCACGTGACTGGCCTGAACGAGCCACCAGGACGGCAGGAAGGGCCCCAGGGTGTGCAGGAAGCCGCTGGTAATCGGGAACCACGTGCCGCCAAGGAACGCGAGTATCGAGACCCCACCGCCCATCACCGGGCCAACTGAGTCGGTGGTCACGAGATGGCCGATGAGGATTCCCAGGGCGGCGAAGGGCAGCAGGCCAATCAGGATCAGGCCGGTCATCACCAGCCAGCGATGGGCCGGAAGGCTGACGCCGAGCGCCGCGCCGGAGGCGTAGAGCAGGCCGAGGGTGAGGAGCGCCATCGCATACGCCGTGACGACTTTGGCCCGGAAGTAGGCCCGCACGGAGAGCGGGCTGATCCGCAGTTGTCGGGTCCAACCGACCTGACGCTCGCCGGCGATTCGGCCACCGGCCGAGAGCATCGACACCATGGTGCCGAACCCAGCGAGCCCGACCATGTAGTAGAGCGGTACCGGGAGGCCGCTGTTGGCGAAGTTGTGGTTGTTCCTCTGGGGCGCGGCCAAGAGCCAATAGAAGACCAGCGGCACGCCCAACGCGAAGAGGTAAAAGCGCCGGTTGCGGAACGTTCGCAGGAGCTCGTAGCGCACGTAGGACGCCCCTCTCATCGCGCCATCAGCTCCGGCGCTGGGACTTCCGGCTCGCCCGTGAGCTCGAGGAACGCCTCTTCAAGGCTTCCCCCGGTGATCTCGATGTCGCGCGCGACTGGATAGAGCTCGAGCAGCGCCCGGATAGCCCGATCGGAGTCGGTGCAGGTGAGGATCACCGCCTCGCCATGCCGGTCCGCGGAGGCGACGCCGGGCATGGCTGCAAGCCGAGCCGAGGCGACCTCCGGGAGCGTGGCGCGGATCGTCCTCCTACCGACGCGCGCCTTAATCTCAGTCGTCGGGCCGTCCGCGACAATCCGTCCGCGCGCCATGAGGATCGCGCGGTCGGCGTTGGCGTCGGCCTCCTCGAGATAGTGGGTCGCGAAGAGGATCGTTCTGCCCCGAGCGGCGAACGCGCGCATGGCCACCCAGAACTCCCGGCGGCCCTCGACGTCCAACGCGACGGTCGGCTCGTCGAGCACCAGCAGGTCGGGGTTGCTGACCAAGGCGACAGCGAAACGCACGCGCTGGGTCTGCCCGCCGGAGAGCTTCTGCGTTCGCTGTCCAGCGGCGGTGCTGAGCCCAGTGAGGTCGAGCGCCTCGTCGACGTCCATCGGATCCGGATACAGCGAGGCCATCATCGCGACGATCTCGCGCACGGAGAGATCGCGGATCAGCTCGCCGGTCTGCAGCATCGCCCCGATACACCCGGCGTCGACGGCCGCGCGCGGCGTGTGGCCGAAGACAGATACCGTCCCACTGTCCGGCTTGGCGAGCCCGAGCACCATGTCGATTGTGGTCGACTTGCCGGCACCGTTCGGGCCAAGCAGCGCGACGGTCTCTCCACCCGCGATCACCACGTCGATTCCGCGCACCGCATGGATGGGACCCTGCGGGCCGCGGAACGTCTTCGCCAAGCCGCGGAGATGGATGCCGCCGTCGTCGCGGGCCGACCCGCCACCAAGCATCGAACCAGTATCCCGCACCGGCTGGATCGGGGAGGCGCGACCTGGGCGTACCTGACGTATCAGTCTCGCCTCGTTCCACGCGGCTGAGCTGCAACCGCTGCGTTTGGCCACTAACGGGCGGCTGCCCCGAGCAACACGGCGCCGAGGAGTGCGAGGGCGATGCCGAGGAATTGGATGCGGGCGGCGCGGCGTCCCTGGAGGATCCGGCCAAGGAGGATCGTCGTCACGGGATACAGCGACGAGATCGCCGAGACGATGCTCAACGCGCCCTGGCGTGACGCGGCGGCGTAGGCCAGGTCGCCCCCGACGCTGGCCGCGGCGATGCACCCCAGCGCGGGGAGTCGGGCTCTGGGCGGGAGCATGCCGCTCGGCGATCGACCGCTGCGGGCGAGCGCGGCGAGCCCTGCCGAGAGGCCGGTGCTGGCGTGCTCGGTGGCGGTTGCCCAGTAGGGGTCGAGCCGGCCTGCGGCGTGAAAGCAAGTCAGCATGGTCCCGACCGCGGCGGCCGCGCCGAGACAGATGACAGCAGACCGGGCTGGTGTCGTACGGCTGTCGCTGGAGCGGGACGTCCAGGTGCTGATTCCGCCTCCGAGCAGAGCGAGCAGCAGCCCTGCAGCGATCGCGGCATCGAATGGGTCACCGCCGATCAGGCCAACCGTCACCGCCGCGGCGGCCCCAAGCCCCCCCACTGGAGCGCTGATGAAGGCATCTCCGCGGCTGAGCGCCACGTAGATCAGGCTGAGCTCGACCGTGACGGCGATGCCGGCGACCACGGCCAACAGCATTCGCGGACTACCGGGAAGCGGGATGCCGCGCGCGATCAGGACAGGCGCCAACAGCACTACGCCGATGAGTTCGGAAACCGCGACGACGACAAAGACAGGCGTACGTCGCCGCGAGACGTCGCCGCCGAAGAAGTCCGCGGCGCCCCAGCCCATCGCCGCCATGACCGCCAGAAGAACTGCCATCAGCCCGGCCTGCGAACGGCGTTCTTATGTACCAGCAAATTGCGTTTCACTGGTACAAAGCTACCCCGGAGACACCACCGGCAAAACGACGATTGCGGGTACAATGACCACGTGCAGTCGATTCCTGAGATGCCGTTCATCGCCGGAAATGCAGCGCTCGACTTCGTCAACACCGCGGAGGAGCGAGGTCACCCCGATGCTGGCGACGCGCTGACCACGGCAGCCGACCTTCGCTTGTGGGGCCAGCGTTACGGACTGATCGCTCGATCAGCCAAATTGGACGAGAGCGCAGCGGCCGAGCTCGGCAAGGCTCGCCAGGCGCGCGAATTGCTCTACGCGCTGTTTCTCGCCCGCGTTCATGGCCGATCCCTGCCGACGGGCGCGCTCGCGGACCTGGCCGAGCTTGCCGCCGACGCCTATCGCGCGGGGAGTCTCGAGGCCAGCCGGGGTGGCAGCCTCCACTGGCGTTGGGATCCCTCTGACCTGGCGACGATCCGCCGAGTCGCCGTCACCAACGCGATCGACCTGCTCCATACCGAAGCTTCGCCCCGTCTCAAGCAGTGCCCGGGGGAGCACTGCGGCTGGTTCTTTCTCGACACCACCAAGCGTGGCAACCGTCGCTGGTGCTCAATGAGTGAGTGCGGCCAAGATGCCAAGAACCGCAAGCGACGAAAGCCTGGCGCACCACGCTGATAGGAGCCGCGTTGGCCACGAGGGCGCTGCGGGGTTAGCGGCCCCGGGCGCGTCACGGCCCGTCGCGTCTCCCGTAATCCCCGAGGCCGTTTGCGAGCCGTTCGAGCGCTCGCTGCGTCTGCCGGCGCACGCGGCGGGCGAGGGCTGGGTTGCGCGTGCCGGCGAGGATTTCCCGGCGGGCGTAGTTGACGGCGGCTTGGTGGAGCCCGATGAGGGTGCGCGCGACGACCCACGGTTCCAGGTCATCCGCTCTCGCCCCCGTCTCCGTGGCGAGCAGTCTCGCGAGAGCATTTGTGTACTCAGCGTAGATCTGCTGTTCGCGGCCGAGCAGAGCTGGGCTCTGGGTGATCACACGCGCGATCGCGGCGAGATGCTCGACCTGGTCGGGGTCACGCGCAGCGAGAAGCCCCCGCGGCGTGGTCACGAAACGGCCGAACGCGCGGAGCACGGATTCGCCGGGCATGCGCGCGCGGACGCTCGCGAGCAGCTCGTCCTCGAACGCCTCGAGGCGGTGGTAGAACAGGTCTTCCTTGGTGGGAAAGTAGTTGAATACGGTCGCCTCGGAGACCTCCGCCGCGTGGGCGATCTCCGCAACCGGCACGGCTTCGAACCCGCGCTCTGCGAACAGCTGGCGCGCGGTGTCGGCGATCAATTGCCTGGTGCGCTGCTTCTTGCGCTCTCTAAGTCCTAACTCCGTCGCCATCGGAATCATCCTAACACGGACTTGACCCGCACCAATTTTAGGGTTCCTCCAAAGTTAGTCAATCACGAGATCCCTGAGGTGGGTTCCCCGCGGAGGGCGCTGCGGCCGCTGGGAACGATCACCACGGCCACCCGGCGCCCACACCTCGAGAACAGCCGGCGCACGCTTGCTGATCGCCCTGCTGTCGTCATCGGTGCGACCATGGGGCGCATGACGGCATGGCGAGACTTCGAACACGCAGAGCCGGTGTTCGCGCAGCGCGTGCGCGCGCTGTTCGACGCCCACAGGCACAAGACGGTTGCCACCTTGCGAGCCGACGGCTCGCCGCGGATCTCCGGGATCGAGGCGGTCTTCGAGGACGGCGAACTGGCGTTTGGCTCGATGCCGAACGCGCGCAAGGGCGCGGATCTCCGTCGAGATCCGCGGTTCGCGCTGCACAGCGCCACGGTCGACCCCGTCGAGGGCTCCGAGGCGCAGTGGCCAGGGGAGGTGAAGATCTCCGGCCGGGCGATCGCGGCGGGGCCGGTGACTGAAGGAGCGCACGGCGAACGCTTCCACGCCGACATCGCCGCGGTCGTGCACACCCACCTCAACGAGGACGCCACGATGCTCATCGTCGATTGGTGGACGCCGACGCGCGGGCTGCGAAGGATCGAGCGAGAGTGACCTCCGTCGCGTGACCGAGCGGATCCTGCGGGAGCTCGCGCCCGAGGTCCTCGCCGCTGTCGCCCGGCGCTCCGGGCACTTCGACCTTGCCGAAGACGCTACTCAGGAGGCGCTCATCGCGGCCGCGCAGCAGTGGCCGCGACGGGGCCTGCCGGAGAATCCCCGCGGCTGGCTCATCGCGGTGGCCACCCGCCGCCTGATCGACCTCCTGCGCGCCCGGGCATCGCGGACCCGGCGCGAGGAAACGGCGTTCGCCCAGGAGCCTGCGCCCGGCCCCGACATCCCAGATGAGGACGACACGCTGACGCTGGTGTTCCTGTGCTGCCATCCGGCGCTGTCTCCACCGTCGCAGCTGGCACTCACCTTGCGTGCGGTCGGCGGCCTGACAACGGCGGAGATCGCCGCCGCGTTCCTGGTGCCCGAGGCAACGATGGCTCAGCGCATCAGCCGGGCCAAGGCGGCCATCTCCGACGCCGGGGGCCGCTTCGAGCTTCCGCGCGACGATGAGCGCGCGGCGCGGCTCGCAGTCGTGCTGCACGTGCTCTACCTGATGTTCAACGAGGGCTATACCGCGACCTCCGGCGCGCAGCTCCAGCGGTGCGAGCTCGCGCGCGAGGCGATCCGCCTGACGCGGATGACACGTGCGCTCGTGCCTGACGACGGCGAGGTCGCAGGGCTGCTGGCGCTGATGCTGCTCACCTACGCGCGCAGCCGTGCACGCGAGCGCTCCGACGGCACGCTCGTTCCGCTGGCCGACCAGGACCGAGGCACCTGGAATCGGGCGCTCCTGGAGGAGGGCATTCAACTGACCCAGGAGACGCTGTCGCGCGCCCGGCTGGGTCCCTACCAGGTTCAGGCGGCGATCGCGGCCGTCCACGCCGAGGCGACGACGGCCTCCGACACCGATTGGGCCCAGATCCTCAAGCTCTACGATCTGCTGCACACGCTGGCGCCAAGCCCGGTCGTCACACTCAACCGCGCCGTCGCGGTCGCGATGGTCAACGGCCCACGTGCTGGGCTCGCCGGCCTCGACGAGCTGGCCGACGACCGCGGTCTCGCCGAGCACCACCGGCTGGCCTCCGTCAGGGCCCATCTGCAGGAGATGGCCGGTGACGCCGCGGCTGCTCTGGCCGGCTACGAGGACGCCGCCCGCCGGACCACGAGCATTCCCGAGCAGCGCTACCTGCGGGCCCAGGCTGAACGATTGCGCAGCAATGTCGAGAAGCCGTCGACAGCTCCGACCATAGGGTGAACACCCCCGACCACGAGGAGCGTCCCCATGCGGTACATCCTGCTGATCTACCAGAACACCGAAGCCTGGAACGGCCTCTCCCAGGAGGACAAGAGCGACTTCATGCGCGCCGCCGGCGACATCGTCGAGGAGCTGTCGGTGAGCGGCGAGTGGGTCGACGGCCAGGGTCTGGCCGACGCCTCGCAGGCACGCTCGACACACGTGCACGGCGGCGGCGTCACCGTCACTGACGGGCCGTTTCTGGAGGCCAAGGAGGCGCTGGCCGGCTACTGCATCGTCGACGTCGCCACCCGGGAGCGCGCGGAGGAGATCGCGGCGCGCTGGCCGGACGCGCAGCACTGGGGCATGGAGATCCGCGCCCTGATGCACGGCGGGGCGGCGGAGGACTGACTGATGCTCACTCTCTACGAACACCCCTTCGCGCTCTATTGCCAGAAGGTGCTGATCGCCCTCAACGAGCTGGGCGTCGTCTACGAAGTCCGTGAGGAGCAACGCGACTTCGACCGCGCCGAGCTGGCCGCGCTGTGGCCGCCGGCGTCGATCCCCGTGCTGCGCGACGGTGACCGGGTGATCGGCGAGACGTCGATCATCATCGAGCACCTTGCCGGCGCGCGGCTGGTGCCTTCGCTGGAAGCCCGCAAGTGGGACCGCCTCTGCGACCAGTACGTGTCCGATGCGGTCCAGGCGATCGTCCGCGACACGATCGAGGGGCGCTTCGATGAGCATGCGATCACCCAGGCGCAGAACCGCCTCGACATGGCCTACGGCATGCTCGAGGCCCAGCTGGCGGTGAACGAGTTTCTCGCTGGCGACATGCTCACGATCGCCGACTGCGCTGCCGCGCCGGGCCTGTTCTATGCCCTGGCGATCCACCCGTGGTCCGAGGCCACGCACCCACAGCTGACGCGGTATTACCGCGCACTCGCGCAGCGGCCGTCCTTCGCCAAGGTGATCGCAGACGCGCAGCCCTACCGGCATCTGTTCCCGCTGCCCTGGCCGGCCGACTTCGACCGTTATCACCAAATTCGTTGACACCTCTGGCTCCGATGCATAGAGTGCCGAGGCATGCAGCGATTCCAGGGACAACTCGACGGTCTCTTGCTGGCGATTCTTCAGCAGGGTCCCCTGCACGGCTATGCCATCGCGTCGGAGTTGCGCGCGCGCTCGGGTGGCGCGCTCGAGGTCCCGGAGGGAACGCTGTACCCGGTCCTGCACAAGCTCGAGCAACAAGGACTGATACGCAGCCGTTGGGAGAAGGTCGGCGGCCGGCGTAGACGCGTGTACGCCGCGGCACCCTCGAGCCAGACTGCGCTCCGGGAGCGGCTGGAGAGCTGGCAGCGCCTGAGTCGCGCGATTGATTCTGTTTTCGCGCCGGGGCCAGAGGAGGCCGGAGATTAGCCGCGACCCCAGAGCCGAGTACCTCGCCGGATTGAGCGAGTCGCTGGACGGCGGATGGTTACAGCGCCGCCGCGTCCTGAGCGAGCTAGAGCACCATCTCGAGGACTGCGTGGCTGACCTGAGGGAAGCTGGTGTGTCCGAGGAGGAGGCGGTTCGCGATGCGATTGCGCGGCTGGGCGATGTGGACACGATCGTGAGCGCGGTTCGAGCCACGCGCTCGACTCGTCGTCTGCCCTGGCCCAGCGTCACACGCGTGGCAATCGCCTGGATCGCTGTCGGCGCGATGTCGATCGTCACCTTGGCAGCAGTCGAGCTGCCTCAGGCATCCGGCGCGAAGGCCATAAGGCCCCAGATCGCTCTCTCCCCTCATGTCGGAGTCCGACCGGCGAGTAGTCGAAGGCACGAGCACAGCCGACCGGGCGGTACGGCCACTGGCCGAAGTCATCTCCCACGCACATGCCGGTGCTCTCGAGTTCTCGCGCGCGATCGCTCGCGGAGCTGATCGCGACCGTCCTGGTGGCGGTCGGGCTTGCGGTCGCCATCCAGGCCTGGATTGTCAAGCCATACAAGATCCCCAGCGGCTCGATGGAACCGACGCTCGCACTTCACCAGCGAGTACTCGTCGACCGCATGTTCAAGTCGCTGAACATCGGCCAGATCGTCGTGTTCAACCCCCCGCAGGGCGCCGACAGCGAGCGATGCGGACGACCCCACCCGCCGAACGCTGTCTGCGACTGGCCGAACCCGGAGTCCAGTGAGACCTTCATCAAGCGAATCGTCGCCGGGCCTGGTGACATCGTCACCATCGAAGACGGGCACGTGATCAGGAACGGGCACCGGGAAGCCGACGGGTATACCCGCCCGTGCTTCCCGGGGGAAGCCGCGTGCACCTTCACGACCCCAGTCCAGATTCCCCGCGGTATGTGGTTCGTGATGGGCGACAACCGAGGCATCTCGGACGACAGCCGCTTCTGGGGTCCTATCCCCGGAGCCTGGATCATCGGAGACGCGTTCTTCACCTACTGGCCGCCCGACCGCATCGGCTCCCTGTAGCCAACCCCCCGCGAGACCTCGGTCTGCGGCGTCGAGCTCAGGCCGGGACAGCGGCGACCAGCGCCTGGACGCGCTCCGTCCAGGCGACGGCGCCCAGTTTTCCGAACAGCCCCTCGGCCTCTTCCAGCAGCTCGCGCGCCTCGACATCGCTGCCCCGGCGGAATAGGAGGGCCGCCGTGTCGTGCAGACACCGCGCGCGCATGAACGGTGCGTCGATGAGTCGCAACGCGGCCAGGGCGTCACGGAAGGCGGCCTCGGCCAGGTCGTCCTCTCCGGCCTCGGCATGGAGTATCGCCTTCGCGTGCTGGCGCTGAGATGTCGCCAGCGGCGGCGGCAGGATATCGCCGGCGATCAGCGCAAGGGCGACGTCCCGCCTCCCTCCGGCCAGCAGGATGTCAACCGCCTCCACGCGGAAGATCGTCACCGGGACGGTGTCCAAGCGCTCGAGCTCGCCGGCGACGGACGCGACCATGGCTGCGGCCTCCGCGAGTTGGCCCACCGCACGAAGGGCCACCGCTCGCGCGAGGATTTCCAACTGCCGAAGCTCGCTCCACTCCGACGGTGGCGGGGTGGCGACCAGCAGCGCATCCAGGGCGGACAGCACACCGCGAGCCGCGTAGATCACCGTCAGGAACGTGGCCCCAATTCGGTAGCTCTCCTCCGCTCCCGGGAGATCCAGCGAATGCGTCGCGGCGATCGCTCGGTCCCACTCTCCACCGATGACGTCGAGCTGGACACCCTGGGAGATGAGGTCACGCTCCCAGGCGCGGCTGCCGCGCTCACGCGCCAGTGCGAGTCCGTGTTCGACGTCAGCGAGCCCATCGGCGACCGCGGCGGTGCCGCAGTGAAAGTCGGCCAGGTTGTAGTAGGCGCGGAGCGCCGCCTCGGGCAGATCAGCGTCAACGGCGACGTCGAGCGCGAGCGTCATCAACGCCCCAGCTTCGCTCTGCCGGTTCTCATACATGAGGGCGATGGCTTTGTTCATGGCCGCCTCGGCGACCACAGGCGCGATGCGGCGGGGATCGGCGATCGACAGCGCCAGCTCAGACTGCTGGCGCGTCAGCTCGTAGTCACCCGACAGGAACGCCACCTTTCCCCGAAGCGCCGCCGCCTGAGCGATGTGCGCTGGATCGCGCAGGGCAGGCTCGGCGAGTGCCAGCAACTCGTTCGCCAGCTCGAGCCGGTTGAGTCCGATGACGACGTCCGCCAGGCGCATCCGCGTGAGCGCGGACTCCTCGTACTGGCCGGCCGCGTCGAGCACCGTGATCGCCTCCTCGAGTAGCCGGGACCCCGATTCGCGATCGCTGCGCGCTGTAGCCGCGCCCGCCTCGGACAGCAGAGAGGCGCGCTCAGCCTCGCTCTCCGATAGCGCGGCCGCGCGCTGGAACAGCGCTCCAGCCTCGGCACCCAGGGCCAGCGCGCTCGCGCGTCGCGCCGCAGCGGCCAGGGTCTGGCGGGCACGACGGCGAATCGCCGGCGCGTCGGGCGCGTCCGGCTCGGCCGCCACCGCGTCCAGGTAATGGCTGGCCAGCACCTCGGCGATGTCACTCGCCTCGGTACCCCAGGCCTGCTCGAGATGCCGGGCCGCCGCCAGATGGCGGGCTTTCCGGTCTCGGCGCGACAGCGTGGACAGCGTGATTGTGCGCAGCAGGGCCTGCAGGAAGTGGTATTGACCCGGTTCGGAGGCTCGCCGGTCATCGTCGCGACCGAGCACCTGCTTGACCACGAGAGCGTCGAGGATCTGCCGCACGTCGGCCTCGCGCCGCTCCGAGACGGCCGCCAGCGCCGTGGCGCTGAACGAGCTGCCCAAGACAGCGGCGTCCTGAAGCAGCGCCCGCTCGTTCGGCGCCAGGTTGTCGAGCCGAGCGGCGATGAGCGCTTGGAGCGTCTCCGGCACCTCCAGGTCCTCGGCGGCCCCGGCCACGACGTAGCGGCTGCCCTCCTGGGCGAGCACGCCGCGGTCGAGAAGCATCCGGACCGTTTCCACGGCGTACAGCGGGACGCCCTCGGCGCGCTCGAGGATGCGAGCGGTCAGATCGCTTGGCAGGCCCGGAACGAGCCCCTCGAGTAGGGACTGCATGGGCTCATTGGGAAGGGCGCCCAGCCGGATCGAGGTCCCCCAGTTCGGGCGCCGTGTCTCGAGCTCCGGTCGGGCGAGGGCCAAGATGAAGATCGGGTGATCCGCGGACCATTCCAGCAGGTAGTCGATGAAGTCGAGCAGCCCGCTGTCCGCCCACTGCAGGTCCTCAAAGGCGAGCACGACGGGCGCGGCATCGGCCATCCGCTCGAAAAACAGACGCCAGCCCGAGAACAGGTCAGCGGCCTCGCCACCGGACCGCTCCTCGAGCCCGAGCAGCTGAGCGAGCCGCGGCGCCACCAGGCGCCGCTCGCGCTCCTCGGCGACGAACCGCTCGATGGCCATCTGGAGCTTGCCCCGCTCCGCTGCGAGATCGTCCCCATCGACAATGCCGGCTCGTGCGCGCACCATCTCCGCCAGCGCCCAGTAGGAGACCCCTTCGCCGTAGGACAGGCACCGACCCTGGTGCCACCAGCGGAGTTCCTCGATCCCGTCGACGTACTTGAAGAACTCCCACAAAAGCCGTGACTTGCCGGCTCCGGCATCGCCCGTCACAGTGACAAGCCGGGCGGCGCCTCGAGTCACGCTGTCGTGGGCGATGTCAAGGATCGTCTGCAGCTCGCGTTCCCGCCCGACAAACGGCGCTTCCAGACCCGCGCCGCGACGGGCTCCACCCACCCCGGCGACGACCCGCAGAGCCGTCCAGGCGTGAATCGGTTGCTCGCGGCCCTTGACCTCGTGCAGGCCGGCATCTTCGTAATCGATCGCGGCCTCGCTCGCCCGGCGCGTCACATCGTCGACCAGGACGGTGCCCGGCGCGGCAATCGACTGAAGCCGCGATGCCGTGTTGACCGTGTCGCCCAGCACCATTCCTTCACGCTCCGCTCCCACATCGACCGCCGCGTTGCCAGTCAGCACTCCGGCGCGGACACGTAGCGCCTGCATTCCCACCTCCTCGCCGAGCGCGCTCACCGCGCTCGTCAGCGAGATCGCCGCGCGCACTGCCCGCTCGGCGTCGTCCTCGCGGGCGACCGGGCTACCCCACACCGCCATCACGGCATCGCCGATGAACTTCTCCACGGTCCCGCCGTAGCGCTCGATCAGCGTGCGGCACCGATCGAAATACTGGGAGAGCAAATCGCGAATCTCCTCCGGATCCCGATGCTCGGCCAAGGTCGTGAAGCCGACGAGATCGGCGAAGAGCACCGACACGAGCCGGCGCTCGGCCCGTCCCCCCGGATGGGGCACGAGCGCAGAAACGAATGCTCCCGCCGGCCCCCCGGCCAGCGCCAGCCCGCACTCCATGCAGAACTTCTGAGCGGGGCGAATCCGAGTACCGCAGCCCGGACATGACGTCTGCGCCGCGCCACACTCAATGCAGAACTTCGCGCCGGGCGCCAGCTGCTGGCCACAGCTCGCGCAGACCGCACCCTCAGAGGCCACGCACCAATCCTAATGCGCGGCCACTCGCAGGCTGCGAAGCTAAGGCCCGGTGACTCGCCTGCCCGCGGATCTGTTGCCCGGGGCTTCCCGCACCGATGCTGTGCTCGACGTCGCGCTTTCAGCCGTTCTGCTCGACGCCGTCGCAGACGGCAGGCGTCGGGCCACCGTTCGGGTCTACCGTCCCCGTCCAACGGTTGCCTTCGGCCGTCGGGACTCCTTTGCGCCCGGGTTCGACGAGGCCTGCCGGGCGGCCGAGCGCCATGGCTTCACCCCAGTGATCCGCGCTCCAGGTGGTCGCGCCGCCGCCTATCACAAGGGGTGCATCGTGATCGACGAAGTCGTCTCCGACCACGCACCGCTGGCCGGCATCCAAGACCGCTTCGCCGCAGTCGCTCGGCGTCAGGCCGACGCGCTCCGGGCTCTGGGAATCGACGCGCGAGTTGGCGAGGTACCCGGCGAGTACTGCCCTGGCGCATTCTCCGTCAACGCCCGGGGGCAGACGAAGCTGATCGGGGCGGCACAGCGAGTGATTCGCGGTGCCTGGCTTCTCTCGACGATTGTCGTCGTCGAGACGGCTCTGCCCATCCGCCCCGTGCTCGAGGACGTCTACCGCGCGCTCGGTCTCGACTGGGACCCAGCTACGGCCGGAGCGATCAGCGATGAGGCAGCCGCTGTCCAGGTGGCCGACGTCGAGCAGGCGTTCCGCGAGGAGCTCGCCGGACGCTACGACCTCAGGCCGGACACCGCCGGACCGGACGAGCTTCGCGACGCCCGGGACCGCCGGACGCATCATCTTCCGGCCCGACGCTCGTGATCCGCGCCGCGCTTATCGATCGAGCTCGGCTGTGGCGAGCAGTTCGATGCCGCGTTCGATGGCCGGCTCGGCCATGTAGCCGTGGCCGAGGACGACGCCGGGCGGACAGTCGCCGGTGTAGCTGTGCAGCGACAGCCCTTCGATGCCGATGCTGCGGCGGGCGGCGGCCGCCAGGAGGGCCGGCTCGTCGATGTGGTCGGGTAGGACCGCCGTGAGGTAAAGCCCGTCGCCGGTGCCCATGGGCCGCCAGCTCGGGAGCCGTTGGGCCAGCGTGGCCAGGAGCCTGGCCCGGCGTTGCTGGTAGCGCAGGCGCATCCGCCGCAGGTGGCGCTCGAGCTCGCCTCGTACGATGAAGTCAGCCAGGGCAAGTTGACTGGCGACCTCCGAGCCCGCGTCTTCGATCGCCTTCGCGCTGATCAGCGCCCAGGACAGCCAGGAAGGCGGCAGCATCCAGCCGAGGCGCATCCCCGGGGTCAGCCGCTTGCTGGCGGACCCGATGTAGAGCACCCGGTCGGGGGCGAGGCCCTGCAATGAGCCGACCCGCTCGTGGCACAGCTCGGCGTCATAGTCATCCTCGATGATCAGCCGATCTCCCCGCTCAGCCCACTCGATCAGCCCCGCGCGCCGCGAGGCCGCGAGCACCGCTCCCGTGGGGAACTGGTGGGCTGGGGTCACGATCACCGCGTCGGCGCCGCTGCGCCGGAGCGCGGCGACATCGATTCCGTAGTGGTCCACTGCAACGGGCGTCACCTGGAGGCCCGCATCCTCAACGATCAGTCGGTGGGCGTGCCAGCCAGGATCTTCGAGCGCCACCCGATCGATGCCGCTGGCCCGCAGCCAGCGGCACGTGAGCGCCAGCCCCTGACGAAAGCCGGTGCACACGATCAGGTGCTCGGCCTCGGCAGCAGCCCCGCGAACCCGCCCCAGATAGTCGGCGAGCGCCTCGCGCAGTTCGGGTGCTCCGCGTGGGTCCCCGTACCCGACAGCATCGAGGGCCGTTTCGCGCCACGCAGTCCGCAGCGAGCGTAGCCACCGTTCGCGCGGGAACCCGGCGAGATCCGGCAGACCTGGGGTGAAGTCGTAGGCGAACTTCGGCGTCAGAGGCGGCGCGGGCGGTGTGGGGGGCTGAGCGCGGACCCCCTGCGCGACGCGGACCGGCGCGCCTTGTCGGGTGTCGAGGTAGCCCTCCGCCGCGAGTTGCTCGTACACCGAGGTGACGACCCCACGTGAGATTCCGAGCTCAGCCGCGAGCCCACGGCTCGACGGCAGTCGCGCTCCAGCGGCAACGCGCCCGTCGCGGATCGCGGCGCGCAACCGCCGCTCGAGCTGCTCGTAGAGCGGCTGCTCAGAGCGGCGGTCGAGCTCCAGGAGGAGGCCAACTGGCCCTTTTGCCTCGGTCACAACTGGAACTGTACGCAGAGCCAGCTCAGGACTAGGGTCCTCGGCATGAGCGAGATCACAGTCATAGGAGGCGGGCTCGGCGGGCTCGCCGCGGCCATCACCTGCGCCGAGGGCGGCTCCGAGGTAAAGCTCTTTGAAGCACATCGGCAGCTCGGCGGGCGCGCGCGCACCACCGACGGCCCCTACAAGGCCAATCTCGGCCCACACGCGATCTATACGGGCGGCGCTCTCTGGGAATGGCTCACCCAGCGCAACCTGATGCCACCGGTGGCTCGGCCGCCACTGACCGGCGTTCGCTTTCGCTACGCCGGAGCTGTCCACCGCACCCCGCCCTTGAGCCTGATCCCGCCGGGCCTGCGACTCCGCGGGCGAGTCGCTCCGGTCGACCAGGACTTCCGCTCCTGGGTCACCGACCACGCGGACGAGCGCACCGCCAACTTCCTCTCGGCTCTGGCCGGGGTCTACACCTTCTACCACGACCCCGGCGAGCTATCGGCCGCGTTCGTGTGGGGACGCACTCAGCGGCTTCTGCTCACTCCCCGGCCCCCCGCCCGGTTCGTCATCGGCGGGTGGACACGCATGGTTGACGCGCTTGAGCGTCGCGCCCGCGAGCTGGGTGTGCAGATCCTCACCGGCGAGCGCGTTGACGCACTCCCCAACCCGCCGGTGATCGTCGCGCTCGAACTTCGCGACGCGCAAACGCTCCTCAAGGACGACACCCTGCAGTGGCCGAGCGGCAAAACCGCGTGCCTCGACCTCGGGCTCCGCGACCAGGGCGGCGACCCCTGGATCGTTTCCGACCTCGAAAGCGCCGGCTGGATCGAGCGCTACACCGCGCAGGACCCGTCGCTCGCCCCGCCCGGCGAGGCGCTCGTGCAGGGACAGATGCCGATCCGGCCCGACGAGAGTCCAGACGGCGCCGCCACCCGTCTGGAGGAGCTCCTCGATGCTTCCATCGAAGGTTGGCGCGAGCGCGTCACCTGGCGTCGACGGCAAGTCATGGACGGCCGCAGCGGCGCGCTCGACCTGCCCGGCACCACCTGGCGCGATCGCCCGGCCGTCGATCGCGGCGAGGGCATCTTCCTCTGCGGCGATCAGGTCGCGGCGGACGGCTGCCTATCCGAGGTGTCTTTCGCCAGCGCGATCCAGGCTGGGAGAAGCGCTCTGGAGCGGACCGGACGACACACCGTCGCACACGCAGCCTGACTCGAAGCGGCGCCGGTCTGGCCAGACCGTCGGGCGGATCGCTGGTTGTGGGCCGGCGGAGCCTCCCAGCGGTTGCAAGCGCCGGCGATAGATCGTGCGAGTATCGTCGGTTCGGTGGGTCAGCGGCTTCGTAGCCGGCCTATCGAGCTCTCGGTACTCGCCACCTTGATTGCCGTCTTGGCGGTCCTCGTGATCGCCAGGGTGACCGGAGCGGACGCCGTAGGTCGGGCGTTTGACGATTTCAACCCGGCTTGGCTCGGCCTAGTCGCCGGCGCCGAGCTGCTGGCGTATCCGGCGTATATGTGGGCGTACAGGTCGATCGCGGGTGTGCATGGCCACGCACCTCTGGCGTTGCCGCTCGTGGCTCGGATCGTGGTAGCGGGGTTCGGGCCCTTCTCGATCGGTGGCGGCTTCGGCATCGACCGCCAGGTCCTTCGGGCGCTGCATGAGGACGAGCACAGCGCGCGCGTGCGGGTTCTCGCGCTGGGGGCGCTGGAATGGGCCGTGCTCGCCCCGACGACGTGCGTGGTGTCGATCGTTTTCCTGTTGCAGAGCGCGAACATCTTGCCGTCGTTGGTGTGGCCGTGGGCGGTCTTGGTGCCGGCCGGGTTTGGGTTCGGTCTGTGGGCGAGCGTCTCGCCTCGGGTCCTGCGATGGGTACGCGGCCGCGGCCGGGTTCGCGGGATGGCCGCGCGCGGCCTCGAGGCGATCGGTGTCCTGCGCTTGCTCCTTCGGAGCCCGCGGAGCTATGCGGGGGCGTGGCTTGGGACCGGGTTGTATTGGGGTGCTGACATCTGCGCCCTCTACGGCGGTCTGCGCACTTTTGGCCTCGATCCGGGCGCAGGTAAGGTGATCCTCG
This sequence comes from uncultured Solirubrobacterales bacterium, assembly GCA_963795525.1. GTDB lineage: Bacteria > Actinomycetota > Thermoleophilia > Solirubrobacterales > Solirubrobacteraceae > Palsa-465. Next base: position 874,406 of record CAWCIA010000001.1, on the reverse strand, counting down.
CCTATGCCACGGGATACGCGGCGACGCGTCGGTCGCTGCCCCTCGGCGGAGCCGGGCTGACCGAGGTGCTGATGACCTACTCGATCTATTGGGTGCGACTTCCGCTGGCTCCGGCGCTCTGTGCCGTGGTCGCCTACCGTCTGTTCAACCTGCTCCTCGCGGCGCTGCCGGGTCTCATCGCCCACCATCAGCTCCAGCCGATACTGACCGGCGCTCAGGAGTAGGCCATGAGCCCACGGCGATTGCCTCTGTCAGCTTGTCGACAGAGTTTCCGAAGGGATCGCGAACCCGCCCCGCTGACCAAAGGCGCTGAGCCAGACGCGGCGTAGTTGAGCTCAATCGCTCCTCGCGCTACTTGGCGCAGGCAGGTCCGCTTGGGCGGCGACAAGATCGCCATGCGTTCGCGCCCTCTGCACGGCAGCCACGCGCTGTTCAAATTCGCCCGCGGTGAGCCGGCCAGCGAGCAGATGCTCCCTCATTTCCAGCATCGCCTGCTCACGATCCGCATCTGAGATGAGTTCTGTTCCAGGTGCGACCGGCGGCGCGATGGGCAGAGCAGAGGAGCGGATGTTCGCCCCCACGATCGCCGCCGCGGAGGCGACCGCCGATCCTTGGATGGTTCCCATTAATTCACGGTGTCTGAGCGCCTCCATCTTCCGCTTGCGCGCACCGCGCCGGAGCAGTCGGTAGGGGACGAGGAACAACCCCCATGTGAAATACCAGACGGTGACGATCGCCCACACGACAATGAGCAATAGAACCGCCATAAAAGTGATCGCGGCGAGCTGCCAGCCGTCGGGTGCCCGCCGCCGCAGCCGGAAAATCCGTTGCGCCGAGCCGGCGTAACTCATCGGCGCGTTGATAATCACGTCTTCGCTCGCCAGACGAGCCGGCGCCTGCACTTGCCTACCCATCACCCCTCCGAGACGTCGAACCGCCGCTCCGGTGCCTGATCCGTTCCGACTCTAGTCGCTGGCGGTCGCCCGATCAACCAGGCCCCGGGTGGAGGTTCGCGGCCGGCCAAAGCTAAGGTGAGCTGAGCGTGATTCGCTTGATCACCTGGAACGTCGCGCGGCGCACCTCCCGGCTCGTCGACCAGGCCACCGCGTTAGCCGAGCGCGACCCGGACGTCGTCGCGCTCCAGGAGCTCACGCGAAGGACCGTGCCTCTGTGGTGTCACGCGTTCGCGCTGATGGGGTTGCCACACGTCAGGACTTCCGCGATCGGGGGCGAGGCGAACGGGGAGGTGTCGGGTCGACGAACGCTGGTCATGGTCGCATCGCGCTTCGAGCAAGAGGACGTGGAGCAGCCGCTGTCGGCTCCGCGGAGTGAGAGCGCGCTCAGTGTGCTCGTACATGCCTCTGCGGGGCCGGTGGAGGTCCACTGCGTCCACGTTCCGAATGCGGCGAACGGGTGGGTAAAGGTCGAGACCCTCCAGGCCGTACGACGCGGGCTCGCGACGCCGGATCGTGTGCCACGGGTGTTGTGCGGCGATCTGAACACGCCGCGGCGTGAGCTGCCGGACGGGACGACGATCTCGTTCGCGTGCGACTCACGCGGGCGTCTGCGTCCCGAGCGCGGCCCCGAATGGGATGCAGCCGAGCTCGGCGTCGTGCCGGGTCTCCGTGACCTGGGATACCGCGATGCGTATCGAGCCCTGCACGGCTACGGGTCAGGGTCGCCGAGCTGGACCTGGAAGACGATCGCCGGCCACAACGGCGGCTGGCGCCTCGATCACACCTTCCTCTCCGCCGCCCTGCTCCCTCAGGCCTGCCAGTACCACCACACGTGGCGAGAGCAAGGGCTCAGCGATCACTCCGCGCTCGAGACCGATCTGGAGCAGCCTGGCAACTAGAGCGACTCGAGCGAACCGGCGGGCCGCTTGGGAGGACCGCCGCCACCTGCCACCTGGTTCCGCGGCTTGGATAGCGTTGGGTGTCCGCGTGGCTCACCGGCAACAAGATGACGGCCATCCCGCGCGCCGCTCCCCGGTCGGGCCGGAGGTTCTCGCTTCCGACGCCGAGCGGGACGCGGTAGCGGACGCGTTGCGGTGGCACTGCGCGACCGGGCGCCTTCAGGTTGCGGAGCTCGAGCAGCGATTAGCCGCGGCGCTGTCCGCGCGAACTGTCGATCAACTTGAGCGGCTCGTAGAAGACCTCCCAGGCACAGCCCGCTTGGCCGATCCGGCCAGCCGCCGCGCACATGCCAAGGTAACGCCGGGGCCGCCGGGACGGCGAAGCTTTCGCCAGATTCACGAACTCGAAACCGACCAGGAACTGTGTTTTCGTCAGGCGCTTGAGCACATGCTCCCAATGATGGTGGCGGGCGGCTTCGACGTCATCAGCCGGATCGACCGCGAGCTTCTGGTTTTTCAGCGGCAAGACGAACGCGTTGTGGTTGCGTTCATCGAGTCGGGGCTTGGCGGGACGCGACTCGTGGTGCAAGGCACCGCTCGACGGCGCGTCCGCAAAGTGTTTGCGAAGCTTTCCCGCTGAGCGGCATGATCTCGGCGCAGCTTCTTCGCCGGTCTAGGGTTCGGGGTGTCGGAGGGGTTCGGACAGCCCACGGCGCTGATGAAGATGCCGGCCCTCGCGGAGGAGGTCGTGACGCGATAGGGTGCTCATTGAGAGAGCAAGCATTGTCCGATTCGGGGCGTTGGCCAGACCTGCGGACCAAACGCTGGGGGCATCAGTGCGGAAGCGCTTCTTCAGAGTCGTCGCCGGGCTTCGCCTTGGCGTCCTGTCGTGCTTGATCGTGGGATGCCTGGCGGGAACGGCTCATGGCGCGGCCAGCGTCTACCACGCCACCTACGAGGGCAGCTACATCGAAAAGACCCACGGGATCAGCTCCCTGGGAAATTCGGACACCACCGACGCGCTGTCCTGGACGATGAAGATTTCCTGGGACGTCCAGCGGGGCACCGTCACGCGGTCGCTGGTGGCGGACGGCTCGCATGTCAGCGTAAACACCGGCGCGTTCGCCAACAACAATTACAACTGCACGCTCAAGCAGAGCGGCAAGACGGCCAACCTGCCGATGACCATCGGCCTCGGGGACACCGCCGGCACGCTCGCCGTGAGCGCTGAGATCCCTGCCAACGCTGGCCCGGGCTCGGAGTTGACCTCGACTGGGACGGGCCACTGTCAGCTGACGACGGTGATCGGCGCCACCGCCCCGGATGGGTCCCAGCAGACGGGCTCATGCGCGGCCTTCCCAGCGACGACCGCGTTCATGCCCGAGCAAGCGGTGCGCAACGCGCGCGCGGCGGGGTACACGAAGTCGATCGACCTCGCTCAGACGGCAACCCAGATAGGGGGGTGCGGCAATGGCTCGACGTTCTCCGCGACCCGGTCAATCCACGCCAAGCTCATCGTGGGAGCGGGTGGACCGCCCGTGCCGACGCCGAATCGGGCGCTCGCGGATCAGCGGCGCCAGAAGGTGTTTGCTCAGGGGGATCTGCTGACCCAGCTGCTCAGGGCCGAGGGGCCGTGCGGCTATGTCGCGATCGGGGTCAGCACGGTTGTGTGGTCATCTACGGTGGGCGGTCCGACCGCCCCGGCCGCGCTGATTCCGGCCGGGTTTTTGATCTCCGCCGGGTCCCCGCTGTGCGTGGCGTACCTTCAGCAGGCCTTCCACGACATCGAGATCGTCAATGACCCGGCCGCCGGCAACATCAACGCGATCGCGAAGCCCGCCAGGACGCCGTCGAGCGCCGCGGCAGCCAAGAAGCTGCCCTCATGCGCTGGAAAGCCGACCGCGCTGCAGTCCTTCTGCCGGACCCTGCGGACCGATCTCGCGGACCAGATCGCCGCCGCGCAGCACTCCGCGGCGATCGCCGCGGCGCTGCTGACGACAGTCGATCGCGAGACGAAGGCGTACAAGACCCACCACGCGGCGGCGCTCCGACGTCAGAGCAAGGCCGGAAACCGGTTCGTCAGCGACCTCAAGGCGGCAGAGCGCCACGAGCACGCAATCGGGGCGAGAATCGCTGCGCTGATCGACGCCCACAACGTGACTGGTCAGTTGAGCGCGGGTCAGGACGCCACCGCGATCGCCTCGATCCGCAGAAAGCTCAGCGCTGATGGCGTCGGCCCAGGCACCGTTCAACGCCTGGCGCCGTCGGCGCTCGTCGCGGGTCAGTACGACCTCCTCGCACACATGCGGTAGCCGTGGCGGCTTGCCGGTGCTGACTCAGGTGGCCGACGGCGTCTGGGTCCGGCAGAGTGCGTGGGTCTGGACCAATTCCATCGTGGTGCGCGGCGAGGCTGGGCTGGTTCTGGTCGATCCCGGCATCGAGGGTGCCGAGCTGAACCAGCTCGCCGATGACCTCGACCGGCTCGGCATTCCGGTCGTCGCCGGGTTCTCCACCCATCCCCACTGGGACCACCTCCTCTGGCATCCCCGGTTCGGCGACGTGCCGCGCTACGCCACCGCCGCGGGCGCCCACGCCGCCAGTGAAGCGCGAGAGCGGGCGCAGGCGATGGCGGCGGAGAGCGCGTCGGGCATCCCTCTCGAGCTCATCGCGCTTATCACCCCGCTGCCCGCGGACGGCGGACCCGTGCCGGGCGAGATCATCGAGCATCAGGCGCACGCCGTCGGCCATGCCGCGGTCCTCCTCGCCGACCGTGGCGTCCTGCTCGCCGGCGACATGCTCTCCGATGTCCTGATCCCGCTCCTCGACCCGCGCCGCCTCGATCAGGTGGGCGCGTATGAGACAGCACTTGACCGGCTGGAAGAAGCCGCCAGGCACGTCGACGTCCTGGTCCCCGGCCACGGCGCCGTTGCCGAAGGTCCCGACGTGGCGGCCCGCCTGGCCGCCGACCTCGCCTACATCGATGCGCTGCGACGAGGACAGGAACCGCTCGACGCGCGTCTGGGGCCGGATGCGGAGTGGCTCTCGGGGCCCCACCAGTCGAACCTGGAGCAGGCCCGAGCGCGGTAGGAGCACCCGACGTTCAGGAGTAGGACCGCGGCCCCGAGATCGTTAGCGTTATCCGCACGACTGACCGTAGTCGAGGATCCAGCAACGGCGCTGCTCGCCGCGCGCCCTGGCGAGGCATGATTTAGCCTGGCGTGAACCCCGTCTGGTCATCCACCCCCAACCGCATCGCGTTCACGATCCCGCCGCTGAGAATCACCAACGCGACGACGTAGAACCAGCCGAGCATGATCACGATGAACACGATCGTGGTGCCGAACCGTGCGATCGTGGAGATACTCGTCAGATAGAGCGGAAACGTGAAGTCGACCACGCCGATCGCGGTCGTCGCCCCGAGCGCCCCCGGCCACACGGCTCTCCAGCGCACCGGCCGGTTGGGCACGCGCGCGTAGATCAGCACCAGGCTGCCGAACAGCAGCGCGAGACTAACCAGCAGTGAGATTGCATAAACGGCGCCTGTCACCCGCGCGAGATCGAATGGCAGCGCTGCGGCGCCCGCCGTGAGGATGCTCTGCACCGCCGGCACAGCAACGGTCGCGATCATGAACAGCAGCACGACAATCAGCATCCCGAGCGCGAATCGCTTCTGTTCAAGCCACGGGCGCGACTTGCAGCGGTAGATGCGCGCGAACGCGGTGTCGAGCGCTCCCCAGAACGACGAGCCGAGCCACAGGCTCGCAAGCAATGCGAGGACGCCGGTGCTGGTGGTAGAGCTCCGAATCTGGTCAAGCAGCGAATCGAGCGTATGCGCGTCGGCCCCGGGAAAGATCCCCCGAAGGTCGCGCAGGACGCTCTGCTGCACCGAGGGGCTGGACAGGATCTGACCGCCGACGAATAGCGCCAGCAGCGCAACGGGAACCACGCCCAGCAGCATGTTGTAAGCGACCATCGCCGAGGAACCGGTGACGTTGGCGTCCATCATCACGCGCCAGAACCGCCGCAGCCCGGTCAACGCCCGCCGGCGAAGGGTCACTCGGCGACCGGACTGCTCTCCACGCTTCTGAGCGACAAGCTCGCCAACCCCTTTGCCCGTGCCACCCATAGCATCCCTTGGTCGCACTTGCCCTTCGGTATTATCGCCGGACCTGCGCCGAACGCAAACCGACTAGTCAGCAGCTTGTGGCATCGCGGCGCGATAGTGCGGCTCGAGCGCTGAACGCGTACGTTTAGACAGCGCTGCTGCGGTCGATGTTAAGGAGCGACGGCCTGACGCAGTCGCTCATCCGCCGCAGTCTGAGAACCGATACCGCGAGGGCCGTTCCGTGAACCCCGAGACACAACCGCCGGACCATGTGCCTGATGACGTCGGTGAGCGTGATTTCCGCGTCCCCTCGATGCGCCGCCGAATCACGATCAGCGTCGCCGGAGCTCTCGCTGTCGGCGCCCTCCTGGCTTACGTACTTGCCGGGCGGGGCGCGCAGTTCAGTACGGCTCTGCAGACGGCCCCGATCACCCTCCTCGCGCTCTCGGTGCTGCTTCAGATCGGCGCGTTGCTGGCCCGCACCGAGGCGTGGACGATCTGCGTGCGGGCCGCCGGCGGCACGGTCAATCGGCGCGTGCTCTTCCGCTCGGCCGCATTGGGGTGCATTGCGAGCATCGTCAACGGATCGGTCGGGATGGCGGTGCGGGTCGCGTCCGTGCGCAGGGCCGCCCCGCAGACCACGCCGCGGGCGTCGGCCCTTGTCGCCGCCGAGGTGCCGATCATCACCGTCGAACTGGCCTTGGTGGCGATATTCTCGTTCACGCTCGTGGCGCCGCTCGGCGTCCCGCTATGGGTGCCGGCGCTCATCATCGCGCTGATGGCCGGCGTCGTCGTCGGGCTGTGTCGTGTCTCGGCCCGTCACCGGACCGGCCTCGGAGCGGGGCTAGCCGTCCTGCGCATGAAGAGTCGCGGCCGCCTGATCACCTTTGCGCTACTGGCTGTGTGCGCGCAAGTGCTGCGCAACTGGCTGATGCTCCACGCGATCGGCGTGCACGTCTCCATCTTTGACTCGATGGCCCTGCTGATCGTGATGTTCACAGTCGGCCAGCTGCCGATCGGCCCGAGCACGGGTCCCGCCGCCACCGTCCTAATCCTCGGGGCCCATGGTGTCGCCGCCACGGCTGCCGCCGGCGTGCTGGTGACGCTGACCGGCATCATCGGCTCGCTCATCTTCGCCGTGTGGGCGATCTACGACCGCGTCATCACCCGGCGGCAGACCCCCATCGCGCTACCTGCCGTAGCGCCCCTCGTCGCTCCGCCGGTCGTTCTGCCACAGGCTTAGCGAGGCCGGGGGCTCGCTTCCGAGGAGGCTTAGTGCCTCTGCTGACCTGGATCCGGGTGATGGAACTCCTTGGTGCCGGTGTCGTGGAAGCGGACGTTGTGTGCGGCCCAGCGAATGCGGAACTCGGCGGCGCTATGTTGAGCCGATGCCGAGCGCTGAGAGCGATGGCGTATGCATCCACTACGAGCTCGCTGGGACCGGTGACGCGCTCGTGCTTATCGGCGGGCTCAGTGTGCACACCGACGAATACCGTGAGCTCATCGGCGCGCTCGCCCGCCATCACCGGGTGCTCGCCGCCGACAACCGTGGCGCCGGCTCAAGCGACAAGCCCGACGGGCCATACAGCTACGGGATGATGGCGGCCGACACGCTCGCGGCGATGGACGCCGCCGGAGTCGTTGCCGCCGACATCGTCGGCTTCTCGATGGGCGCGCGCATCGCCATCGAGTTGTGCCTCGCCCGCCCCGAGCGGGCGCGGAGCCTGACCGTCATCGCCGGACGTCCCGCCGGTCGCTCGCGCCTGCGCATAAGGCTGCTGGCCAGAATTGCCGCCGTCGCCGAGCGCGACGGCGGGGGCGGAATCCGCCGCCAGCTCGAAGCGGGGAACGGCTACGACGTCAGGGGCCGCCTAGCGGACGTGAGCGTCCCAGCGCTCGTGCTGCATGGCCAGCGCGACCGCGTCGTGCCCATCGCCGACAGCCGTGAGCTCTCTCGCCTCATCCCCGGCGCCGAGCTCGACCTGATGCCCGGCGGACATCTCGCCGTCATGCGCGCCCAGGCCGACACGTACGCCGAGCGCATCTACGCATTCACCGCCAAACGCTGACGACTTCTTCAGCGAACAAGCCCGCGCTGCGAACGCGGGGCGCAACGCCGAACCTGTTTGTGCAGCCCTGCTCTCGCGCGATCGTCTCAGCCTGACCCGCACTCACGGCTCGCGCTCGCACAGCATCAGTCCCCGCCTAGCCCCTTTGCCCGGAGCTCGGCGAGCGCCTGCTCGCTCTTCCCGAGCCCTTCGAGCTGCATACCACGGAGGACTTCCGGGGCCTTGGTGAATTGGATGTCGTGGTATTCGACGATCTGGATGTGGTTGCCCCAGGGGTCGCGGAAATCGAGCGACCCCGACGACAGCACCGCGATGCCTTGCTCTCGTGCGCGTTCGCGCACCGCCTCCTTGTCGTCGACGACCAGGCCGAAATGCCGCGACCCGTCGGGCGGTTGCGTGCGCCCGGAGGAGAGGGCAATGAACTGGTCGCCCAGATCGATAAACGCCATACGAGCACCATGACGCCCGCGCAGATCGAACTCGAAGAGACGTCCGTACCACGCAAGCGCTTCGTCGAGGTCGCCGACCTCGAGCGCGATGTGATTGATGCCGACCAGACGAGCCACGGCTCCGCCCCTCACCGTAGCGCGACTGGATCGGCCGTCGCCGGCCAGGAGCGTGCACCACGACGCGAGACCTCGATGAGCGGTCGGATCGTCGGCGTCAGCTGACTAACCGCCGACGCGAGCGAGCTGGCCACCGTCGACGGGGAGCACGGCCCCGGTAATGAACTGCGCCTCGTCTGAGTGGAGGAAGAGACTCGCGTACGCGACATCCCACGCCGTTCCCATCCGCGCCCTGAGCGGGACCGCCGCGGCGCGTCGGGCGACGATCTGCTCACGTGGCACTCCGGTGTGGGCGGCGCGAGCGTCAACCGCCATCGGCGTGTCGAGCAAGCCGGGCATGATCGTGTTGACGCGGATGCCGTGGGCGGCATTATCGATGGCAAGCGATTGGCCGAGCGCGTTGATCCCCGCCTTCGAGAGCTTGTATGCGGTCAGGCGAGTGGCAGCGGCCAAAGCGGCGATCGATGAGATGTTCACGATCGAGCCGGCCGCCTGATCGCGCATGATCGGCAGCACCGCCTGACACGAGAGGACACAGCCCTTGAGGTTGACCGCGATGATCCGGTCGAACGCCTCCTCGGTCAGCCTCAGCGGGTCGCTGTCCCCTGCGCCGATACCGACGTTGTTTTGGAGGAAGTCGATTCGTCCCCATGCCTCGACGCACGCCGCCGCCATCGCCTGGCAGTCGGCCGCGTTCGTCCAGTCGGCGCGAACGCAGTCGGCCACACCGCCTGCGTCGGCGATCATCGCCGCCGTCTCCTGCGCCGATGCCAGATCGCGGTCCGCGAGCATCACCTTCGCGCCCTCGCGCGCGAACACGAGGGCAGCCGCGCGGCCGGTCCCCGCTGTCTCCCCGGGCGTCTGCCCCGCGCCAACGACGATCCCGGCTTTGCCGCCAAGCCTCATCCGCCGTCCTCCTGTCGCCGCGGCTGGGCCGCCCCGCCGATCTCCCGCCACCGCTCGGGGGCCTCCTCCTCGAGCTCAACTCGTGTGGACTCGAGGAACCGGCTGACCATGTTGTAGTAGCTGACCAGCAGAATCACATCCGAGGCTTCGCGGGCGCCATAACGCTCGATCAGCCGGGCGAGCGCTTCGTCGGAGAGGCGCACGTCGCGGCTCACCTCGTCGGCCACGCGGCAGATCAGGTTGACCTCCTCATCGAGGCTGGCGACCGGCTCTTCGACTGCGACCGCCGCGATCTCCTCCTCGGTGACACCCGCCAGCCGAGCCAGCCGCTCGTGCTGCGCCCGCTCGTAGCCGGCGCTCGTGGCATGCGCAACCCGGAGCACCGCGATCTCACGGCGGCGGGCATCCAGCGAGCTCGAGAGCGCCGCGGCGCCGAGTTGCAAGAACGGGCGCAGCCCGCCGCGCGTACCCGCGACCATCCGAAAGACGTTCAGCGGCGGAACCTTCTTGAGCATCTCGCGATGCTCCGGCGTGAGCTCATCGTCTCGCGGAAGCGGGATTCTCGCCGCCATCCAGACCTCCTGTTCACGGTTCGGGCCGGCCGCAGCCTATCTTGCCCCAGCGATCGGGCCCCGCGGATCCCTCAACTAGCAGCGGGGCACGGGCTGCCCATTCGCGCGTGTGGAACGAGCCGGAACCGCTCGAGCGCGCCCGCCGCAGGAAGGTCGACTATCGCCAATCTCGAACTGCTCGGCCGAGGACCTGGCTCACCTCGGTCTGCAAAAGCGGGGCCAGTGACGCCGCCGTGGCCTCGCTGGCCAGGCGATCCCTTGAGTGAAAGCACGCCCAAAAGCGAACCAGTCCGTCCTCACCGTCGACCTCGAACATCTGTGCCGCGAGCCGCTGCCACCGATACTGAAACCAGACGTAGTTCAACGGGCTCATCGGCTCATCAGCACCCGCGTAGCGGGCTTGGAGCTCCTCGAGCGTGCTGTAGCCCTCGGCGCGCATCCGAGCGGCAAGCTTTCGACTCCCCGCTCCGACGGTGGAGAGCACCTCAAGCGTCGGGAGACTCGCCGGCAGCCGGGTTGCCACGAACGCGTGCAAGGCCAGGTTGACGAATATCTCACTGAGCCAAAAGGTCGGCAGCCGCAGATCTCCGAGCCCCTCGAACGCGTGGCCGAGCTCATGAATCGTGATGAGGTCGAAGAACGGCTGCAGATCCAGGCCCCCGGCGCCGTCGGGGTATGTCGCGAGCAACTTCGCATAACCACGGGGTGATGCGTCGCGGAGGTCCTGCGCCATCGCGATCCAGAACTCTCCACCGCCGGCGGGCATGACCACGACGCCGGGACGGATCTCGCCGGCATCATCTCGGAAGAACGGCAGCCCGTACGGCGACCAGTTACCCGGCCAGTCCGTCTCGTCGGCCACGACGAGAGCGATGTCGGGCTCGACGCCTGAAAACAGGCCACGGAAGTACACATAGGCGTCAGCAGCGACATCGGCCGCGACCCGCGCCCGCAGGAGCGTTCCATCGCGGTAGCGCACCTCGAATGGATAACCCTCCAGGCGCGCAAGCTCCGATCCCACCGCCATAACACAAAGCCTAGGCTGAACACGCGTCCGCTGAACGCTCCGCCCCGGTCGTCGGTGCCTCGAAGCGTCGCGTGGGGGTCGTGCGGCTTGGTTGTCCGGCCCCCTTTGGCGCGGTTCAAACGCGTCCTCTATCGGGTGGCTTGGCCGAGCGCGAGCAGGTTGCCTTCGCTATCGAAGAAGAATGCGCCACGCTCGCCCGTGCCCTTGCTCGGATAGTTGTTGGGCACGGCGACAATCTGGTCGGTCACCTCGAGATCGCCCAGGTCGAAGCTCTCGAACTCGAGGCCGCGGGCCCGCAGGTCCGCCACGGCTTGGTCGATGTCCTCCACCTCGAAGCCCAGCTGGGTGGAACGGCCCGACGCGGCGCCCGAGGACGCGAAGATGTGGAACTCCGTGGTCCCACACACGTAGCGCAGCCCACCGTCGCGCTCTTCGACCGGCTCGAGGCCGAGCCGCTCGCGATAGAAGCGCTGCGCGCGATGTAGGTTCTGTGCGGGGAGCTTGGTCACGGCATGCGCCGCGGCGAGTGGACTTGTCATGACTGGACCTCGTTCGGTTGGTTCTCTGGGCCTGGACCCATGGGGAGACGGAAACTCATCGTGGCGATGTTCAGAACTCACAAGTAGCGCCAAACCGCCGATCCGTGAGCGGGACAGATTCCGGGGTGAGGAGGAGGACTGCGGCTACGGCGCCGCGACTCGCCAGATCTTGAGCTCGTTATCGGGGAGACGAACCGCGAACGTGCCGTCGGGCGACGCTTCGGCGAGGATTCGGCGGAGGTCGGCCTCGAACGGCGACAGTCGGTCGCCGAACAGGTGCGGTGCGGCGGACGACAGTGAGAATGTCTCGGCCACGAGGTCATCCGCCGACCTGAGAATCGTGCGACCGTCGGGCACGGCGACGAGTTCTGGGCCAGCGAACCCAGCGGCGCGAAAGACCGCGGCCTCGTCACCGGGTGAGGAGTTCCGGATGCCTTGGCCAGCTCGGCGATCCTCACCAAGATAGGCCCGACGGAGCTCGGCGATGCGCTCGACAGGCGGAGCCGTGCGAGCGTCGTCGGGGGCTAGACCGTCTTGGTGGCGATTGTCGACGTGCACGACGGCGCCGTCCGATGTGAGCATCCTTCGGATGATCCCGGCAACGCGTAATCGGTCCATCCAGTGAAACGACGCCGCGAAGGTGACGACACCAAACGTCCCGAGATCAGCGGGCAGGTCTTCGGCCCGGCCATGAACCCACCTGGCGTTCAGGACGCCTCGCTCAGACGCAAGCCGCTGCGCCTCTTGAATCATTCCTGGGTCGGCGTCGAGTCCAACAACCTCTCGGAAAAGGCCAGCCAGCGGAAGCGCCACGGTGCCCGGTCCGCAGCCGACATCCAGAAGCCGGCCTCGACCGTCGAGCCCGAGCGCCCGCTCGAACGCATCGGCGAGCCCCGGAGCGTTCGGGAGACGTCCACGGTCATAGAAGGCGGCCGCCCCGGCGAACAGCGTTTCATCCCACTCCCACTCAAACCACTCGCCGCGCACCAGAGGATCCTACGACGCGTCGCGACACGTAGCCCCTGTTCGCCGGGCGTGTTCTTGCGAGCGTCTCATACCAATGCGGCGCTCGTCCGGCATGAGCGCTACAGCCTGGTCGCCAACGACGTGTGCTGGTCTTGATCCGGTCGCCTGCGACTGTCACAATCGGAGTCGTCCTAACAGAAAGGTGTGTCCGTCATGCTCACTACGCGGCCTTTCCGTTTGCTGCTCGCTGCGGCCATCGTGATCACGGCGGTCACGGCGGTCAGCGTCGCCACCTCTGGAGCCTCCAGTACTTCCGCGCGGCTCGGACTCAATCCTCCTGGCCTACATGTGCGCGCAGCCGCCGCTCCCACAGCCACGGATGCCTGCGGCTATCAGGCGTCGATCCCAGCCGACAGGTTCAAGGGCATCCCGGTGTTCAACGCCGCCGAGGCCGCCCGTCCGTTTGACGTCCAATTCATCACCTCTCAAGGTGTCATTACCGTGCAGATGCTCACCGACAAAGCGCCCTGTACGACGTTCTCGTTCCGCTTCTTGGCCGAGCGGGGCTACTACAACATGACTCACTGCCACCGGCTTACCACCCAAACGATCTTCGTACTGCAGTGCGGTGACCCCACTGGCACCGGCTCCGGCGGTCCCGGCTACTCATTCAACGACGAGAATCTCGCCGGGGCAACCTACCCGGCCGGAACGCTCGCAATGGCCAACGCCGGACCGAACACCAACGGTAGCCAGTTCTTCTTCACCTGGCAGAACACGACCCTCCCTCCCGACTACACCCCCTTCGGCACCGTGATCCGCGGCATGAACGTGCTGCAGAAGATCGGGGCGGCCGGCGACGATAGCCAGAACGGCCCCGGCGATGGCTACCCCAACCTCTACACGAGCTTCCGCCGGGTGCGGATTGTCCCTACCGCGCCTTAGCAGCAACCGCGAGCCATTTGCCGTGCCCTGCCTAGCCTGGCGCGCTTGAGTTGAGCGATCCGCGGCGGGCCGGGTTTCACATACCCCCGACCACAGTCAGGCGGCGGCGCGGCTGGCCACTGTCCTGACGTCGGCTTCGATTGCAAGCAGCGCATCGACGACGGCGGGGTCGAACTGGGTGCCGCGGTGTCGGGTGAGCTCGGCGAACGCCTGGTCGCGGCCGAGCGCCGTGCGGTAGGGACGGTCGAGCGTCATCGCGGTGTACGCATCGACGACGTGGATGATGCGGCTCTCCAGCGTGATCTCGTCTCCGTGCAGACCGTGGGGATAGCCGGTGCCGTCGACGCGCTCATGATGCTGCAGGACGAAGCGTGCCGGTTCGGTGAAACCCCACGCTTTGAGCAGTTCAGCGCCGACGACCGGGTGGGTCTTGACGACAAGGAACTCGTCGTCGTCGAGCGGGCCAGCCTTGAGGAGGATCGTGTCCGGTATGCCGAGCTTGCCGATGTCGTGCAGTTTGGCCGCGATGCGGAGGTTGGCCAGTCGCGGCGGGTCGAGCCCGAGGCGGCGGCCCACGTTGACCGCGAGGATCGCGGTGTGAATCGAGTGCGTGACGGTGTCGGGATCCTTGGCGAGCAGGAGGTCCAGCCGGACGGCACGATCGTCGGCGTGTGCTCGTGCCGGTGCCGGTGCCTGTTCCGGCGCCGTGACGCTGGCGCCGCTGATCGTCGTGCGGTCCTTGCCCGCGCGTTTGGAGGCGTACAGCGCGACGTCGGCTCGAGCGAGCAGCTCGTCGCGCTCCGCGGCGTGATCGGGGAAATTCGCGACGCCACCGCTGAGGGTCACCGGGTGAGATCGGTCGGCCGCCGCCGCGGCGACCATCGACCGCAGCCTTTCGGCAATCGTGAACGCGTCGTCGGCCGCAGTGCCCGGCAGGACAGCGTAGAACTCTTCGCCGCCGACGCGGAACACGCTGTCCCCGGCACGCATCCCCTGTCGCATCACGTCCGCCACGAGTCGCAGCACCTCGTCACCAGCACCGTGGCCATGGAGGTCGTTGATCTCCTTGAAGTCGTCGATGTCGAACAGCACGACGCTGAACGGCTGTCTGCCCGTGAGCAGGTGCTCGAGCGTCTGCTGGAACACGCGGTGACCGAGGAGGCCCGTCAGCGAGTCGTGGCGGGCGTGCTCGCGGCTCTGCTGATACAGCAACGCCTTCTCGAGCGCGAGCGCGCCCAGCCCGACAAGGTGGCGAAGCATCTCCTCGCACTCGGAGTGTGGAGGCGGCGGCGAGCTGACCGCGATCGTCCCCACCGTCCGATCAGCGACGGTGAGCGCGAACTGCTCCCAGCCCGCAGGAAGCCGATCGGGTTGGTCCGGGGGGTCCTCCCCATCGAGCTCGGTGAGGCCCGAACTCGCCAATAGCCGGGGCTCACCGCCGTCGACGACGAATACGCACCCTGCCTTCACGCCAACCTCAGCCACGAGCGTCTCGGCGACCAGCCGGCCGATCGTCGCGGGCTCCATGGCCCCCGTCAGCTCCGCGGTCAGCTCCTGGAGGCGCCGCAGTTGCGCCAGTTGCCCGCGCATGTGCTTGTGGAGAAGACCGTTCTCAATCGCAAGCGCGATGCGGTAGGCGATCGCGCGCAGCTCGTTGGCCTCCTCGAGCTCGAACGACTCATCAGCGCGCCGGAGCAGCAGAATCATGCCGAGCGGCTTGTCGGCGACACTCAAACGCGCCCAGGCAACGTGCAGCGGCGCGAAGCGCGTCAGCCAGTCGGGGAGCCAAACTTCCGCGGCGCTGTCGAGGCCGACAGACTGCTGGGACACGCGCGCTTTGAGCGCCTCGAGCCCGATCGGAGCGTCGGGAAGCTCGGCAGCGGGAATGCCCCAGCTGCCGGCGACCTTGAGGTCGTGACCGGATTCGAGCAGGAGCACCGCGATGTCACACGAGAACAGCTCAGACATCTCGACCAAGGTCTCCTCGATCGTGCGGTCGACGTCAGCGTGGTTGCCGAGCACCCCGACGACCTGGGCGAGCCGGGTAGCTCGCATCAACGTCCGGGCCGTGTGCTGCTCGGCATTGCGCAGCCGCTCGCGGAGCTGCTCCTTCTCCGCGTTTAGCCGCTCGACGGCCGTCGCTTGCGCGTCAACGGCAGGGTGCATCAGAGCGCCAGGATTGCCACGCTCGAGTTGTGAGCGCCGCTCGACCCGTTGATCCGGGCGAACTCGCCGTAGGTGTAGAACCCGCACAACGGGGCGCCGCCGAGCACTTCGGAGATAACCGCCGACTCCTCGGCCAGCCGGTCGCCGAGCAGCGGCATCCGCGAGCCACAGGAGAACACGAGCGCCAACCGCGCCGGTCCTGCGAGCTCCCGGGCGGCCTCTTCGGCGGCCTGACGTGCGCCGGCGAGCAGCGACTCGGGATCGCTCTTCATCACCTGGAGGATGCTGTGCTCGGAGATGCCGGTGTTGAAATTGAGGCCGCCACCCTCCGGGAGGTAAGCGTGGAGCTGGCGAACGTCGTAGCGACCGCGCGCGTTCGGGATCCCGACCGGGTTGTGGAGCACCTTGAGGAAGAACTCCGGATCTTCGGGATGCAGGTCGCCGGAGAGGTCGGCGAGATAGGCGTCGACTGCGGGAACGCCGTCGAGCTCATGAACGATCGTGCCACCGGTCCGCGTGACGAGCATCGGCCTACCGGCCGGTAGCCAGCCGTGGCCGACGCTGATCGCCAGGGGACTTGCGGAGTTGACCCACACCGCCAGGAATCCGTCGTCGCGCACCGCTCCGTCGCCAAAGGTGAAGGTGCGCTCCCAGGTCAGCGAGTCCGCGGCGGCGCCGCCGACGAACGGGATCGACGCCCCGGTGATCTCGTACGCGCCGCGGGCGACCTCCCGCTGGTCGGGTGTCATGCCGTCGCTCAGCAGCATCAGCAGCGAGTGGACGAAGAGATCGCCCGCACGCTCGCGGGCGACGGCGGTCGCACGGCGCGCGGACCCGGCGATGTCGCCGTCGTCACGCTGCACGTGGCAGACGCCGTAGCGACACTCATCACCGCGCAGGAGCGCGGCTACGCATCCCCGGCTCAGCTGAAGGCCGTCGGTGAGCGAGCCCATCGCCGTGCAGCCGACGACCTGGGCCGGGTGGGCCGCCTCGAGCGCGGCAGCGTAGAGGGCGGGCACGTCGTACTCGACGCTCACGAAGATCACCACGAGGTCGTGCTCAGTCGGCACACGATCGCCGCATGCGCGGCGTACGGCCTCCCGAGCTGCGCTCCGGGCGTCCGTCGCCTCACTCGCGCCGACGCCGTACCTACTCGCCCTTCCAGCTACCGGTTCGCTGTCAACCGCCATCGCGATATTCGCCTCCAAAGGCCAAAACTCCCATGCGACCCCGTCATCGGCCGTCCCCGTCGCGCCCTGAAGGTCCGAACGGAACGCTCGACGCTGGTCCGAGATCAGCGGCGATGACACGAGAGGCGGCACCGTGTTATCAGTCTCCGGACGCGAGCCGCAGAGCAGGCCCGTACGCGCTGGCGCCGATCAGGTCCCGGTACAGTCGACCGGTGCGCGAGGGTGCGGCGTTAATCGGGTTCGTGCAGGCGATCGTGCAGCGGGATCAGACTCGCGTGGCGGGGCTGCTCGCCGACGCACCCGAGCTCGCGCTGGCACGCGTGACGGGCGGCGCGACCACCGTGCCGTGCGCAACCGATGCGCAGCCGCCGTCAAGGCGCTCCTCGATACAGGCGCAAATCCTCATGCCACCAACCGAAGCGGATCCACTGCCACGCAGCTCGCACGCTGGACGACCGGCCGCGGGGGAAGCGGCTCAGCTGAGGCGAGGGCACAGCAACAGGAGATCCTCCGGCTCTTGGAAGCCGCCGGTGGTTCTCCAAGCTATTCAGTTAGAGCGGGTTAACCTGCGCGCTTCGTGACGGGGTGACCCGAGCCGACCTAGGGGCAGCAGCGACGTCAGCGCCGCAGGAAGCTGCCAAGCAACCCGCCGCGTCGGCGGCGCATAGTCGAATGCCCCGAGTAGTCGCCCGATCGCGTCGTCCCGGGATCCGTGTCGGCGGCGACCGGCTGATCCGCAGCGACCGGCTGATCCGCGGCGACCGGCTGATCCGCAGCGACCGGCTGATCCGCGCTGCCGGCCAGGTCGCGCTCGGCCACGGGCTCGCCCGCGGGGCCCGCGGCGTCACGCGCAGCGACGGGCTCGCGCGCCGCTGCCTCCTCCTCAGCCACGTGCTCACGGTGATGATGCTCCGCAGCGACAGCGGCACCCGCAGCTCCCGCTCCGATTGCCGCGTCGCGACCGAGGTGGTGCTGGCGCGTGCCGGACTCTGCCCGTGCTGCCTCACGCTCGGACATCGGCTCACCGGTTTCGTCATAGGCGCGACGATCGCCGCCCGCGACCAGGGTGCCAGCTCCGGCGCCCACGCCGGCCTCGGCCGCACGGTGCCTCGGGGCCACGACCTCCGCCGCGACCACGGGGAACCGTGGGAAGGCATAGCCGGCCAGCGTCGCGATCACCACACCGAGACCCGTGTGGTAGGTGAGCATCTCGAGCATCTGGAGGTGCGCCGAGCCGTGACCCGCGCCCTGCGCGCCGCCCGCATGCCACAGCTGGCTGATCTCGGGGCCGATCGCGAACCAGATGCCGCCGGCGAGGGCGAGCAGCGCGCCGAGGCGGGCGCTGCCCCGGGGCCCTGCGCTCATGAGGATCAGCCCGCCGAGCACGGTCGCGACGCCAGGTAGGACGTCGAGGTAGAGCCGCGCCGTGGTCCACGTCCAGGCCTTGTCCGGGCCCAGGGCGAAGTGGAAGTAGTGACCCACGAACGGCACGAGGCCGCCCCATACTCCCAGGACCACCAGCAACAGTCCCGTGGTGCGTGTACTGATGCTGCGCATCGCTTCTCCTCCTCAGAAGTTCCGGTGCCTAATGGGTTCCCGCTCTGGAGGGCATCGAATCCGCCAGCCGAGTC
The DNA here is from genome assembly GCA_963795525.1 of uncultured Solirubrobacterales bacterium. GTDB lineage: Bacteria > Actinomycetota > Thermoleophilia > Solirubrobacterales > Solirubrobacteraceae > Palsa-465. Next base: position 855,869 of record CAWCIA010000001.1, on the reverse strand, counting down.
GGCGCGGAGCGAATCGGACACGTCTGCTCCGCATGCTTGGCTGCTGTTCATGTATCTCGAGCACGTTTCCCTGATCGTCGAGGACTACGACGCCGCGATCAGGTTCTTTGTCGATGACCTGGGCTTTGACCTCGTTGAGGACTCGCCGGCGCTCACGACCAGGCACGGCCGTCCCAAGCGCTGGGTGGTTGTGCGGCCGCCTGGCGCCACGACCGGGCTGCTGCTCGCTCGCGCCGACGGGGATGACCAGGCGCGAGCCATCGGCCGTCAGTTCGCTGGTCGCGTAGGCCTCTTCCTACGCGTCGACGACTTTCAGAGCAGCTACGAGCGTATGCGGGCGGCTGGTGTGAGGTTCATTGGCAAGCCGCGCGTGGAGCCGTATGGGCAGATCGCAGTGTTCCTGGATGTCGCTGGGAACCGATGGGATCTTCTCGGCCCGTGATCGCCAGACTTGGGTAGCGCCGCTGCCGTCTGGCTTATGAGAACAGGAGAGCCTTTCGCATCACGCTGAGGACGGACGGGGTGCGACGATTCTCTGATGCAGTCTCACTGGCTGAAAGCGGTTGGACACGCGCGTGGCCCGCTTCCCGCGCGGTGGATCGAGGAGGGGCGGACGAGTGTCTTGCGGGAGGGTGGCTTCCCGCGGCGCCCGCGCGTGAGCGAGGATGACCGTCTCGTGCTCTACGCCAGTGTGTGGCGACGGATCTTTGGAGTGGTGGTAGCGATCGGCGAGCCCTACCGAGTGGAGCATCCGCGTTGGCCATGGCGGATCGCGCTGGAGCCGCTGCTCGTCGTCCCGGATCTCGATCTCGCTCCGCCCGTCGAGGCGATCGGCGTGGCGGCGCGATCCATGTCCCAGCAGTCCCATATCCGGCTCGAGCCGGTCCATTACACGCGAGCGGTTGAGGCGCTCAGCTCGATAGCGTGTTGATGGCCGTGGCGAAATGGGCGGTTCGCGAACCCACGAATCGTCTGGCCCCGGCGGCGACAGGGCACAGGACGTTCGCCCCGGGCAGCGAATAGCGGACGATGTATCTGATGCGGGTGCTGAGCGAGGCGGTCGCCGAGGTACGCGACGTCCTCCGTGCCGGCACGCCGACGCACGGCCGGCTCCGCGACCGACTCGTCGCCGTCGCGGTGGCGACGCTCGGCCTCGACATGGTCTGCGCCGTCCTGGCGTTCCTGTTCGAGCACCATCAGAAGCAGACCCAGATCAAGAGCTTCGGCAGTGCACTGTTCTGGACAAGCACCCAGCTGCTGACGGTCTCATCCAATGTCCAGAACCCGATCTCGTTCCCGGCACGGGTTCTCGACGTCGTGATGGAGATCTACGCGATCACGGTCATCGCCTCGCTTGCGGGCGCGCTCGGCGCGTTCTTGATGAAGCGCGGCGAGGAGATCGACGCAGCGGCAGACCACGCCTGATGCGAATCGGCCGGATTGGGGATCCCGGAAGCCGCAATCCCGGACGTTCTTCACGTCAACGGTGGGACGTTCTTCTTACCCGGGTTATCCCGGTGACCACCCATGCTCGGCCCTGAGCGCTTTCGTAAAAGCCACGACAACGAGCGTCGGAAGGGGGCCCAGATGTGACCATCGGCCGCTTCCTTCGTATAGCGGGTGAGATCGTGGAGCTTGTTGCGGAGGAGGGTGAATGCGACGACTTGGTGTTGAGAGGCTGCGCTCGATGTTTCCTCGAGGGATAGCGCTCGTTCCACGCTCGGCCCGCGGGCCGGTCCTGGCACTTGCTGTGTTGGGTGTCGTCGTTATGCCGCTGGCTCTCACGACCGGTTTGGGCGCGGCCTCGAGCCGGCCGGCCACCGTCGGGGGCGGGCCGCTTCCGCACGGCGCTGCCTGGTACAGCGAGACGCTCGACACCTCGCCCGGAACGGCGCTCAACCACAGTCATGGCACGAGCCACTTCCTGGAGCGGAAGTGGATGACATGGCAGAACGCCGAGTACGACGGCACGTCATGGCCCGGCCACGTGCCGTTTTCCGCAAGCTACGACTGGCCCGATAACGAGCCGGGCTTCGGCGATTGGGACGCGCAGACCATCTACACGCTGCCGGACACCGAATCCGGAGTGATGGCGCTCCTCCAAAGCGGACGGCTCGAGACAGGCCAGTCCGACCCGGCCGAGGTGACAAGTCCACTCATCTGGCTCGCGCAGCTCGGAACGATGCTCGTCGACGATGCTCAGACACCCGAGTCACGGGCAGCCGGCCTCGAGGCGATCGAACAGCTTCCCGGACTGCAGCAACTAGGGCCGGTCAAAGACCCCCAAGGCCGTTCCGGCATGTCGGTGGCCGAACAGGCCACCGATCTCCATCCCCTGCAGATCCTCACCGGCCCCCACTGTCACAACCCAGACGGAGGACGAGGCTGCACGGGCTTGGCGATGCCGTCGGGCGACTACCAACTCGAGCTCATCCTCGACCCGCAGCGCCGACACGTGCTCGCCATGCGTACGATCGCGCTCGACGCCATCCCCGCCGCGCTGATCCGCGCCGGGCAACCGCTCTACGTCGCGAGCTACCTCAAGAGCCGCCTCGAGCTGCATCCCGGGATTCCGCCGCTCCCCCCACCGATGCATCCGAGCGTTCAAAGCGTGCCGTGGCGGCTCGCGGCGATTCACGGCCGCACGATCACCGTTAACTGGTCCTCCGGCTCGTGCGTCCTGCGCGGACCGCCCCTCCGCCCACGGCCCAGACTCGTGATCCACGAGACCGATGACACGGTGACGATCACCGTGCTCGTGCACGTCGTCAAAGCCAACGGCGGGGCATGTTTCGGCGTCGGCCTCGGCGGCTCCGCGCACGCAACGCTCGAACACCCGCTCGATGGCCGGCCGCTCGACCACGGGACTGTGACCGACCACGATCGCTAGCTGATCTGCTGCGACAAGGCCCGGCGGGTCCGCGCTGATAATCGCGCCCAGCGCGTGCTGGCGGAGGCATCCGATCGCCGACCGGCTTGCGGAACAGTCCATGGCGGCCCCGATCAAGGCATGTGGTCGGTGTGCTGTCTGCGCGGTCGCGACCCGGTGGGGCGGGAGAGGGCAAACGCGGTGGCCCCGCCCGCGGCGAGGGCGGCAGCGACCGCCCAGGCGATGGCGGGTCGGGCGGTGTCGGCCGCGGGCGCGCCGGTGGTCGCGGTGGCGACGAGGACCAAGACGGCGATTCCGATGGCGGTGCCGAGCTGGGCGGTGGTGTTGATGACGCCGGAGGCAGTTCCCCTGGACCGGAGGGGGACGCTGGTGCCGAGAGTGGTGGTAGCAACTGACGACATTCCGATCCCGAAGCCCGCGGCCGCCATACAGAGCGACAAGGCCGGGACGTGAGAAGCCACCAGGATCAGAACCGCGTCTCCGCCGGCGATGATGGCGAGTCCAGCCGCGGCCACCCGCTGCGGATAAGCCCGGCGTAACCAGGGTGCGGCCAGGCTCGATCCGACGATGACGGCCAGGCTGAACGGCAACAGCGCGGCCGCCGCGGTTAGCGGACTGCGGTGCAACGTGTTCTGGAGATACAAGGTGGCCAGGGTGGCAACGGAGCTGGTAGCGGCGGTGTTGAGGAAGGCTCCGAGCGCTCCCTGCTCGACTGCCGATTGCCGCAGCAGCTCGCCCGGCAGCAGTGGGGACGCGGAGCGGCCGTCGAGGAGCGCGAATGCCAACGCCAGCGCGATGGCCAGCCCAAGCAGCACGGCGCCGAGCAGCCGGTCGGCCGGCCGGGCGACGGCGGTGGTGCCAACCACAATCGTCATGACCGCTGCGGTGAGCAGGGCGGCGCCGGTCACGTTCAACGACCGGGTGGGGTCGCCTCCGCCGTCGGACGGGACCGAGCGCCAGACAGCGGCGGCCAGCACGGCTGACAGCGGCAGGTAGGCCCAGAAGATGACCCGCCAGCTGGTCAGGTCGGTGACCACTCCGCCGACCACGAAGCCGCTAGCGCCGGCCGCCGCGCCGGCCGCGCTCCAGGCCGCGACGGCCCGTTGCCGCTCGGCGCCCTCGGCGGTGATCGTCGTCAGCAGGCGCAATGCCGATGGCACCGCGCTGGCCGCCGCCCCGCCTTGGACGCAGCGCGCCGCGGTGAGCAGCACAACCGAGGTTGAAGCCGCGGCCAGTACGGCGCCGCCGGCGAACACGACCAAGCTCAGCAGGATCACGCGACGGTGACCAAGGCGATCGCCGAGCCGCGCCCCGAACATCAACAGACCGCCGAAGAACATCGCATACCCGGTCGCCACCAGACTGCCCGACGATGGCGATGCCTTCACGCTGTCCAACATCTTCGGCAACGCGCTCACCACCACGGTCACCCCTAGCACGTCGAGGAACTGCAGGGCGCACAGGACGGTCACGGCCTGACCATCTGCTGCGGCCGCGAGATCGTCGCGGCTCTCCTTCATCGATGAAGTAATTCATCATGTCTACCCACATGACGCCCCGGATCACTCTCCAGCTGCTCGCCGATCAGCTCGGATGCTCAGCCAAAACGGTCTCCAATGCGTTCAACCGACCCGACCAGTTATCGCCCGCCACCCGGCATCGAGTCCTAGCCACCGCCGCGCGCCTGGGCTACCCAGGCCCCGACCCGCTCGCAGCTAGCCTGCGACGCGGCCGAGTCGGCGCGCTCGGCTTCGCTTACGCCAACAGCCTGACCTACGCATTCGATGACCCGATCAGCGTGCAGCTGCTGGCCGGCATCAGCTCAGTAGCGGAGGACGCCCGCACGGGCCTGCTCCTGCTCCCGGGCTCCGCAACCGCCAGCCGCAATTCCGCCGCCGTCAGCGCCGCCGTGATCGACGGACTGCTGGTCAACTCGCTCGCCGACGACGACCCCCTCGTCGACGCCGCCCTGACGCGCCGTCTGCCCACAGTCGTGATCGACCAGCCCGATCCCGGACAGCTCAAACGACGAGCCAGCGGCACGCCCCCAGCGTGGATCGGGATCGACGACCGCGCGGCTGCCAGGCAGGCCGCCGAGCATCTCCTGGCCCTGGGCCATCGCGAGCTCGCCGTCATCACCTTTGGCCTGCACCGCAGTCCCCGGCGCGAGTTCGCCGACGAGCGGGCGCAGGCAGCCGCCACCTACTCAGTGACCCGCCACCGGCTCCAAGGCTACCGCGACGCCGTGACCAAAGCCGGGCTCGACTGGTCGACCGTGCCAGTCGCCGCGGGAACCGACAGCACCGTCGCCGAGGGCGCCGCCGCGGCCGCCGCACTGCTCGAGCGTACATCCCGCCCCACCGCGATCCTCTGTCTATCTGACCGCCTCGCAGACGGCGCGATGCAGACAGCTCGCACCCGCGGGCTCGATATTCCCCGCGACCTCTCGATAGTCGGCTTTGACGACGGACCGCCCGCGGCCGACCTCGGGCTAACGACGATCAGACAACCCCACCGACTCAAAGGAGAACTCGCGACCCACGCCCTGCTCGCCCGGATCGATAACCACGCCACCAAGACGAAGCAGCAACTGCCCACCGAGCTCGTAACTCGCTCAAGCACCCAGCCCCCGCCACCCTGAGAGGGCGACCATCACATCCTCGCACCGACTCCTGCGTCCGAGCGCCACGGGGTGACCCGGCGAGCATCATGGCAACGTCGATCCGGGAAAGCCGCGGACTGGAGTCGTCGCGGCCTGAGCCGTTGTGTCGGCGTCGCAACTCGACCGCGCGAGAAGTCTCGTCGTGAGCGACCCGCTCGAGAGCAATGATGGTCAGGCGCTGAACATGTTGTCGCCGTGGCGGGCGGCGACTTCGTGCACAGTCTGGATGAACTCCTGGAGCGACGCATCCAGAGTCCCGGGTCGCCAGGCGAGGGACACCACGGCGGGTTCGGCGTTGCTAACGGGGACGTAGGCGATGTCGCTGCGGGGATGGTGGCGGGCGACGGCTGAGGGCACCAGGCATACGCCGCGGCCGGCCGCCACCAGCGTCAAGATCTCCAGCACCCCGGCGCTCTGAGCAGCGACGCGGCCAGAAAGCCCGTGACGGTGCTGTTCGGCGAGCCACCTCGGCGGACGCGCACCGTGGTCGGGAACCATCGGGTTCGTGATGAAGCTCTCGTCGGCTAGCTCCGCGAACATCACCGATGCACGGGCGGCGAGCGGATGGGCGGCGGCAAGTGCGACCACGCGCGGCTCCGATCGAATCGGCGCGACATCCAGCTGGGTTTGGCCGGGTTGCAGACGAGTGAACGCCACATCGACCGTCCCGTCGAGCACTGCGTCGAGGTTTCCGAGTAGAAGCTCGTTGACTGAGACGGCGAGCGACGGCTGGCGTTCGGCGAACGCCCGCAGGACGTCCGGTAGTAGGTCGCTGCCGGCCGAGCCGTAGAAGCCGACCCTTAGCCGGGGAGCGCCGGCGGTGCGGGTGGCCTGGATCGCATGCTCGGCGTGCCGGAGCGTCTTGCGGCCCTCCGCCAGCAGCGCCTCGCCGGCGTCGGTGAGGTGGACGTTGCGGCTGTTGCGATCGAGCAGCGTGACGCCGAGCTGCAGCTCGAGACGCCTTATCTGCTGAGACAGGGAGGGCTGCGCGATGTGTAAGCGCTCGGCCGCGCGGCCGAAATGCAGCTCCTCGGCGACCGCGACGAAGTACTGGACGAGGCGAAGGTCCAGGCGCTCCATAGCCACAGCCTATTGATCGCGGTTCGATTGGTCTTGGACTTGGCGCGGGCGCGAGGGCACGCTGTTGACTCGGCCGACACTCGAAGGAGGCAGATCGGATGTCCAATATCAATGAGCCGCTGGCGACGCGTCCGACACTGTCCGCCGCCGCGTCGCGTCTGATGGTTGACTCGGTTGTGGCCGAGGCGGGATCGATGTCGGTGCCGGTTACGGTGGTGGTGGTCGACGAGTCGGGTGTCACGAAGGAGATGCTGCGGATGGACGGCGCGCCGCTGGTCAGCGTCCAGACCGCTCTTAACAAGGCGTACGCCGCGGCGGCGATCGGGATGCCCCCCGACGACTTCTATGCGGCGATCGAGTCCGACGGGGCCGCGGTGGCCGAGTTTGGAACCAGGCCGGGTCTTGCGCTGATCGCCGGCGGCCTGCCCGTGATTGCGGACGGGAAGGTGGCGGGCGCGATCGGTGTCGCCGGCGCGATGACCGGAGCCGAAGATCGGCGGATCGCCGAACTCGCGATCGCCAACGCCGCCGGTTGATATCACCTGCGGTCGTGAAGCTTCTCGCAGTCATGCGCCCACGCGACGGCGTCGATGCGCACCGAGAGATCGCGCCACACGCCGAGTCCGAGCTGCGCGCACTCTGGGAGCTATATCGCAGCGGGACTGTGCGTGAGATGTACTCGCCGGGAAATCCCGGTGCCGTGCTCGTACTCGAAGCGGACTCGGTTGACACGGCGCAGCAGCTGCTCGCACAGCTACCGCTGATGGCCAACGAGATCATGACGCTCGAGCTGATCGAGCTTCGTTCATTCGCGGCCTTCCAGATGTTGTTTCGAGATTCATTGCAGCGCCCGACCGAAGGCATCGGATGAGCGCGATCACGGGCGTGGCGGACGATGCTCGCGAGCTGACCGCGCGCGCCGATGGGGTGCGGACGCGGTGCGAAGCACTGGCCGCCTCGACGCAAGACGAGGCGACACGCGCCACGCTTGCCCGGGTCGCCGGCCGGTTGAGCTCATCGGTCGTGCGGCCGCTGTGCGCGGCGCTCGAATCGACGCCGGATCCCCGCGAAGCGGACCCCGCGGAGAGCGCCGCGGAGGTTGGCCACCAGCTGCATCTACTCGCCGTCGAGGCCACGCGACTGCGAGTGCGAGCCGCCGGCGCCCTGTCGCTTCAAGAAGCGGCGGCGGCGCTGCAGGATCTCGCCTGCCAGGCGGTGGCCGATGACGTTGAGCGCCTCGAAGCCAGGCGCAGCGAGCTGTCGGCGCTGATGGCGGGCCTGCGCTGCACGATCCAGTCAGCACCCAACGGGCCCTACCTGGTCACCAACGTGACGAGGATGACCGACTGGCTGGGAGTTTCAATCGACCCCACTTCGCAGTCAGCGGTGTGTCGCTGTGGTGCGTCAGCGATCAAGCCCTGGTGCGACGGCTCCCACGCCCGAATCGGCTTCGAGGACACCAAGGCCGAAACCCGCGTGCCAGACCGGCTCGATCGCTATCTGGGCATCGGAATCACGATCGCCGACAACCGCGGCACCTGCGCGCACTCGGGATTCTGCACCGACCGGCTGCCGACCGTGTTTCGAACCGACAAGGAGCCATTCGTCGCGCCGGCGGGCGGCCGCATCGACGAGATCCTGCGTGCCGCGCGCGACTGCCCGTCCGGGGCGCTCAGCGCAACAGCCGCGGAAGGGGACCCGGTCGGACACTCGGACTCCCAGCGCGAGTTCGCGATCGAGGTCTCCAAAGACGGCCCGTACCGCATCATCGGTCAGGTCGAGCTGCTCGACCATAAAGGCCAGTCCGAGGCGCGCAACGACGGCGCATCGCTGGAGCACTACAGCCTGTGCCGCTGCGGGAAGTCGCAGAACAAGCCATTCTGCAGCGGCATGCACTGGTACGCCGACTTCCACGACCCTCGGGCGCCCGACCAAGCCACGCTATTCCAGTGGGCTGGGGGTTTCCCGGCCCTGCTGCGGCTCACCCGGCGCTTCTACGAGGTCCACGTCCCAGCGGACCCTTTGCTGTCGGGGCTGTTCTCGCAAATGTCCCCCGATCATCCCGAGCGGGTCGCGGCATGGCTCGGCCAAGTGTTTGGCGGCCCCAATGCCTACAGCGAGCGCTACGGCGAGTACGACCGGATGATCAGCCAGCACCTCGACAAGGCGCTCACCCCTGAGCAGCGCGCTCGCTGGGTGCAGCTGCTCGGCCGTAGCGCCGACGACGTCGGGCTCCCCGCCGATGCCGAGTTCCGCGCCGCGTTCACGGCGTACCTCGAATGGGGGTCCCGGATCGCGCTCGAGAACTCCCAGCCGGGAGTCCATCCACCACCGCACATGCCCGTCCCTCGCTGGTGGTGGGTATGCGACGCCTACCCCTGGTCGCGGCCTCACGCCACCCTGGATGCGGTCCCAGAGCAGCGACTCCCCGAGCTACCAGACACCGACCAGCCGCTCTCCTACGAAGCCCACATCAAGCCAATGTTCCGCGAGCGCGACCGCGACTCGATGCGCTTCGCGTTCGACCTCTGGTCCCACGACGACGTCAGCACGCACGCCGATGCGATCCTCGCGCGCCTACAGGCGGGGACTATGCCGTGCGATGGCGCCTGGGCGCCGGACCGCGTCGCCGCGTTCCAACGCTGGGTCGGTGCGGGTAGTCCGGCATAGCGGCGTCTGTTGGGGTCGGAGGACCGATCCTTCTACATCGGCAGCAGCTCGAAGACCTCTATCGCGCGCCTCCCATCATTGTCGGACAGGAACGGCAGGCCAGTCGGTGAACGCCTTCGCTGCGGCGAGATCGTCGGCCTCGATCACCGTGTAGGCAACCAGGTCGCCGGCTGTTCCTTCTGTGCCGTCATCGCGAACGGACCCGCTCGCCCCGAACGGATGACCGACGTCGATGAGCGCCGGTCCGAGCTTCTCCTGCCAGGCGGCAAACGCGGTCATCCTCGCGGCGAGCTTCTCCGGCGCATGGTCGGGGGCCGGGCCGCGGTAGAGGTAGATGAACTTCGCCATGTCGATCGTCCTTTCGGAACCGGCGTGCCCTATGCACGCCTTTTCTTCATTGACGAACGGCACCAGCGCCGACGGACAAATCCACCCTCAGGTTCTCAGCCGCAGCGGACGGACGGGAGGGACCGCCGCCAGCTCAAACTTCTACGCCTGCTTCGCCGCTGCGGGCGTCGAGTTCGTGCAGCCGTGATTGGAGAAACCGCCGCTCGGGCTCTGTTTGCGCCAGCTGAAGCGCCCGGGTGTAGGCGGCGCGCGCTTCGTCATTGCGGCCGAGGCGACGCAGAAGATCGGCGCGGGTTGAGTGGAAGTACTGGTAGCTGTCGAGGTCGAGATCGGCGAGGAGGGCGAGCGCGGCTGCCGGTCCTTCGATCTCCGCGAGCGCGACGGCGCGGTTGACCGTCACGATCGGCGAGTCCGTAAGCTCCTCGAGGCGGAGGTAGAGAAGCGCGATCTGCTCCCAGTCGCGTCGCTCCTGCGTGTGGAGGTCTGCGATCGCTGCCTGGAGAACGTAGGGACCTGCGCCTTTGAGCGCGAGTGCGCGCTCGAGCAGCTGCTGTGCCTCGATTATCTGCGTTTCGTCCCAGAGGGAGCGGTCCTGCTGGTCGAGGAGGATGAGCTCGCCATCGTGAAACCGCGCGGCTCGACGGGAGTGGTTGAGCAGCATCAACGCCATGAGCCCGACTGCTTCGGCTTCGTCGGGCATCAGCTCGACGAGTGCACGCTCGAGGCGTATGGCTTCGGCGGCGAGGTCGACGCGGCCGCCGCCCCAGCCTTCGTTGAAGATCAGGTAGACGACTGCGAGGACGGCGTCGAGCCGCTCCGGCAGCATGTACGCGGGCGGCACGGCGAACGGGATGTTGGCGTCGCGGATCTTGTGCTTCGCGCGTGTAAGGCGCTTGCTCATCGTCTCGAACGGGACGAGGAAGGCGCGCGCGATCTCCTCGGTCGTCAGTCCGCCGAGCGTGCGCAGTGTGAGGGCGACTTGGGAGTCGGGCGCGAGCGCCGGGTGGCAGCAGGTGAAGATGAGCTCGAGGCGCTCGTCGGGGAATGTTGGCGTGTCGTCCATCGGTTCCTGCGGTTGGTCGCGAACCTCCCGTTGCAGCTGCTCGGTTTTCGCAACGAGCGTCCGCTCGCGGCGGATGCGGTCGATCGCGCGGTTGCGGGCGGTCATGATCAGCCAGCCGGTCGGGTTCTCGGGCTGGCCGTCGCGCGGCCAGCGCTCTGAGGCGAGCGCGAACGCCTCTTGTGCGGCGTCCTCGGCGAGCTCGATGTCGCCGAGCAAGCCGACCAGGGTGGCCAGTACCCGCCCCCATTGATCGCGGAAGATGTCCTCAAGCACCCCCGAGCTCCTGCTCGAACACGGGACGGACCTCGATCGCGGCTGTGGTGTCGAGTTCCTGCAGCTCGGCGGCGACGGCGAGTGCCCCGTCGAGGTTCTCGGCCTCGATCAAGATCAGGCCGCCGAGAAACTCCTTGCTGTCAACGAACGGGCCGTCGGTCAACAGCGTCTTTCGCGTCTCGAGCCTTACCGTTGTCGCCGACTCTGCCGGCTGCAGGCGGACCCAGCCGGTCACATTGGGTCGGTCCAGGACAGCGGCGATGGCGGGTTGCATCTCGCGCGTCCGGGGTTCCCGATAGGTCTCTCCCCTGCTGTAGGCGAGTAGTGCGTACTTCATCTGCGCTCCCTTCTCGAGCTTGCGGATCCCCTTCTAGACGAACGGGCGCGACCCGGACGGACACCTCGGCAGGTGGGTCGATCGACCTGTCCGTCCGCGCGCCGGCTGTTCGTCATCAGATCAGAAGCCGGCATCTGGCGCCGGCCGCGACCGAACAGGAGCACGGTGATCGACACACCCACAGGCACCGGCCGCGTCAAGCGGCCCGCGAGCGAAAAGGCGAAGCCGGGACTCGGCTGGGTCATTGCCCTGACCTCGACGGCGTACTTCATGGTCGTCCTGGATTCGGTGGTCGTGGTCACCGCGCTTCCGCGCATGCATCGCGACCTGCACGTTGGCGTTTCCTCGCTGCAATGGACGGTCACCGCATACGGCATCGCGTTCGCCGCCGGCATCATCACTGCCGCCGCCCTCGGCGACCGCTTCGGCCGCCGCCTCGTCTTCAGCGGCGGCTTGGTGATGTTCACGCTCGCTTCGGCGGCGTGCGCGGTCGCCCCCAACATGGCCGAGCTGATCGTCGCCCGCACCGTGCAAGGGCTCGGCGCAGCGGCGGTCCTGCCGCTCAGTCTCACGATCCTGACCACGGCGTTCCCGCCCCAGAAGCGCGGGATGATCGTCGGCATCTACGGCGGGCTCGCTGGTCTCGCGGTCGCGCTCGGGCCGATCCTCGGAGGCGCGATCACCGAAGCCATCAACTGGCACTGGATCTTCTGGATCAACGTCCCGATCGGGCTCGCGGCCGTCGTCCTCGGTCGGCGGCTGCTACCGGAGAGCCGTGGCGCCCAAGCGCGGCTCGACCTCATCGGCGTCTCACTGGTCACCGCTGGCGTGGTCGCGCTGGTCTGGGCGCTCACTCGCGCCAACGATGTCGGCTGGGCCAGCGCCGAGACCATTGGCACACTTGCGGTCGGCTCCGTGCTGCTCGCTGGGTTCCTGTGGTGGGAGCACCGTGCCCCTGAGCCGATGGTGCCGCTACGGCTGTTCGCGAACCGCGAGTTCGCGATCGGCAACCTCACCTCCTACCTGATGTCCGGCGCCACGTTCGCTGCCGCGTTCTTCCTCACCCAGGAATTCCAGCTCGCCCGCGGCTACTCCCCGCTTGGTACCGGGCTGCGGCTGCTGCCGTTCTTCGCCACGCCGATGATCGTCTCGCCAGCCGCTGGCGCACTCTCTGACCGGATCGGACGGCGGCCGATCATGGTGACCGGCCTCGCGCTGCAGGCACTTGGGTTCATCTGGGTCGCCGCCCGCGGCTCACTCGCAACCAGCTGGATCGAGCTGGACATCGCGCTACTGATCGCCGGCATCGGCATCTCGATGGCCCTCCCCACCGTTCCCGTCGCGGTCCTGAGCGCGGTCGCCCCGCAGGAGATGGGCAAGGCGTCCGGGATCAACTTCATGGCCCAACGCTTCGGCACCGTCTTCGCGATCGCGATCGCCAGCGCCGTCTTCTCCGCCAACGGCCACCTTGGCAGCCCCGCCAGTGTCACTGCCGGCTTCAGGCCCGCGCTGTGGGCATGTGCCGCCTTCGCCGTCCTGGCGGCGCTGACCGCGTTCGGCATCACCCGGCGGCACACAGCATCCGTCGCCCCCGTCAAGGTCGCCGATCTACCGATCGCCGCCTGAACCCACCCACCCACAAAACCACCCACCACACACAAGGAGACACACAATGGCGAATATCCCGCACCGCCTCACGATCGACGCCCCGCCGGAGCGCGTGCACCAAAGCTCGCTGGTTTCTTCAGATCTCTGCGACGGCGATCGATCCTGCGTCACCCAGCGCCTTAGAGTCTGCGCCCAGTGACCTAACGGCCGTGAAATGCACGCGGGCAAGCTCGAGCTCTAGGGCGTTAGCCTCCTCAGGACCGAGGCACGAGCACATCGGTCCCGTCGCCGAGAAGGCCAGCGGCGCCGTCGCGAATGCAACGCGCTGCGTCGATCGCGCCGCGGGCGGCTGCGGATTCCGCGTCGACGCCATCGACGACGAACAGAGCCGAGGCCCCATCGCCGGCGTGCTTGCCGATCAGCCCGCCGTTGGCGATCACGGCGGCGTCCACGAGGTCGGTGAGGCGACAATGCAGAAGTACTGACCGCCGCCCTCGACGCGTCGCGTGGATGGTCCGTGGCAGACGTTGTGCGTCGCGGTGAGGCCCGGATACTGCAGCGTCGGCCAGTCGAGGGTCTCCTAGTGGCAGCGGGAAGTCGGGCCGCTCACGCCGCGACTTGGGCGGGCAGATTGGGGAGGTGCTGCGCGTCGCGATACCCCCATGGCTTGATTTGCTCGAGCGCCGCGCCGACGCGGAAGACGGTCTGGTCGTCGTAGGTCCGCCCGACGATCTGGATCCCGGTCGGGACGCCGTTTGATGCCCAACCTGACGGCACGGCAAGAACGGGACATCGATTGAGGATGTTGAACGGTAGCGTCAGCGTCGCGTCGAACATCGGATCGACCTCCTCCCCCGCGACGTCGAATCCCCGGTCGACGTAGTCCTCGCCGGCGACCAGCGCGGGGTACCCAGCAGTCGGGCAGATGAGCGCGTCGCAGCGCTCGAGGATCGGCGCGATCCGCGCGTGGATCGCGGCCTCAAGCTCGAAGCCGGCGAGGAAGCTCTCCGGCGGGTCGGCTGGGGTGAAGCGCTCGGCGAACTGCTTGGCGTACGGCGTCAGCAGGTCCCCGTGGCGCTCGACCTCGTCCGCCACCAGGCGGCCCATGATCACGCTGAAGTGGATATGGGCGGCATGCGCCACCTCCGCCCGGCGCATCCCGAGCTCGACCTCCTCGACGAGCGCGCCCGCATCCCGCAGCGCGTCGGCGACGGCGCGGGTGTTGTGCTCGACTTCCGGTTCCATGTGCCAATCGCCGAGGTTGACCGCGAGGGCGATCCGGAGCCCGTCGACGCTGTCCTGGGTGGTGTCGATCATGACCGTAGGTCGGAGGGAGTCGGTGTCGATCGGGTGCGGGCCAACGATCGCGTTCTGTAGCAGTGCGCAGTCGCCGACGGTGCGCGCCAGTGGGCCGACGTGGCAGTAGGCGTCGAGGTTGAACGGCGGCAGGTCGGGGACCCGCCCGTGGGGGGGCTTGTAGCCCACCACTCCTGAGAAGGACGCGGGGATCCGGATCGACCCGCCGATGTCCGAACCGGTCGCCAGCGGCGTCATCCCGGCAGCCAGCGCCGCTCCGGAGCCACCCGAGGAGCCGCCTGGGCTGTAGTGCAGGTTCCACGGGTTGCGGGTGACGCCCCAGAGCTTGGAGTGAGTGAACGCCGCGCAAGAGAACTCGGGCGTGGTCGTCCGGATGTGGATGACCCCGCCGGCAGCGACGATGCGGTCGATGATCGGGTGGGTGAGGTCGGCGACCCTGTCGGCATAGGCCAGCGAGCCATCGGGCCAGGTATGGCCCTTCATCGGATGCTCCGCCTTAGCCGCGATGGGCAGACCCTCCAGCGGGCGTACCTCGTCGGGGCGCGACACGTATCGGTCGGCCGCGGCCTGCGCCTGGTTGCGCGCGTCCGCGAACAACTCCTCGGCGACCGCATTCACACCCGGGTTGACCCCGTCGACGCGGACCCACAGGGCCTCGAGCAGTTCCACGGGAGACAGTGACCTGGACCTGAACTGGCGCAGCGCCTCGATCGCCGACAAGTAGCAAAGCTCGTCCACGGACTCCGCCTCCTCTTCATCGTGTGTCTCATGCAGCTGCGCAAAGCCGCACACGTCGTGCAGGCGACACGGCAGCAGCGATCGCCGGCGGCGGACTAAACCATTCCGCAAAGCCATTGTCAATGGCATGGGCGACGTGAGCGTGATAGATCTTTGGGCGGACCCGGCGCGTGTGGCGAGCGCCAAAGCGACTCAGCGAGGAGAGCGAAGACGGCGACGAAAAGATCAGATGTAGCCAAAGGACGGCCACGGCTGCAGAGGGGCGTGCTGACCGGACCGTCGATCATCGATATGAGCCTGCGCCTGCTGGACACCGGTGGCGTGGCGGGGTTCAGCTTGCCCAAGCTCGGCCGTGCTTTGGGCGCCGACCCGACGGCCGTCTACCGCTACTTCCAGAGCAAGGACGAGCTCGTGCTCGCGATCGCCGACCGTCTGATCGAGGAGGCGATTGGTGGTTTTGAACCTCGAGAGTGTTGGGTCGAGACGGTGGCCGAGCTGGCACGCAGAATCCGCGCGGTTTACCGAGCGCACCCGGCGGCCGCGTCGCTCTCGGCGTTTCGCACCACGCGCCGGCCGGCCGAGATGCAGGCGGTGGAGTGGCTGACCGCCGCCGTGCTCCTGGCGGGGTTTGAGGGTGACCAGGCGGCCCTCGCCTACCGAACGATCGCGGACTTCTCGCTCTACATCGCAGGCGGCGAAGCCAAGTTCCTCAGCCTGGAACCAGAGGAGCGTGAGGCGGACGCGGGGGCGTGGACGAGGGCCTACCGATCGGTTGACCCAGCCGAGTACCCCCACATCTCATCGCTGCGAGACTCCTTGCCGTTGGTGACAGAGGACGCCATCTATGAGCAGGCTCTGGCGTTCTTCCTCGGGGGCCTGCGCGCGGCTGCTCCCGCGGGATGCCCGTGCACCGCGGGAGCCCACAGCGTCGCGGGCATTTGATGCACCAGGCCACGCGGCGCACAGGTCTGGGGCGGTAGCGCGCGTGCCAGGAGGCGGCGCATCACGGCTTGGCCGGGAGCCGTGCGTGGCACGGGAGCGCGACTTGCCGGAAGCTTAAGCCAATGCCATTGACAACGGCTTTGGCACGCGTTTTAATCGGCCTCGATCGCCGGTGAGCCCACCAGCGATCGCGACCACGAGGGGAGAGCTATGAGAGCCGAGGTTCGTACGGGTCTGGCCGCAGCGGCGTGCGTCCTGGCGGCGGTCGCGATCGCCGCCTGCGGCGGCACGGCGTCCAGCGCCTCCAGTGCAGGGCAATCCAGCGCTCAGACCAGCGCCAACTCGCAGGGCGCCAGCGCCGCGACTCAGACGCCGGCGGCCACGAAGCCCCTGGCGTCGCTGACGTGGTTCATCAACCCGTATCCCCCGTCTTCGATGGATCCTGTCAAGTACAACGACTATCCCGAGGACAACATCATCCCGAACATGTGCGAGTCGCTGGTCCGTCAGGTGCCGGGGATGAAGACGGTTCCGTGGCTCGCGCGGTCGTGGTCTCAGCCGAACCCGACGACACTTGTGTTCAACCTGCAGAAGGGCGTTCACTTCTGGGACGGGACTCCGATGACCTCCGCCGATGTGGTGTTCAGCCTCAAGCGCAACCTCCAGGCGTCGGCACAGTCGATCTACGGCCCGGTGTTTCAGTACGTGAAGTCGATGACCGCAACTGGTCCCGACACGGTGACGATCAAGTTCAGCAAGCCTGAAGTCACGTTCCTGTCTGAGATGGCGACGCTGGCCAGCGCGGTGGTCGAGCCGACTTACGTGCAGCGTGAGGGCAGCAAGTTCGGCACGCCTGCGGGCGGCCTGATGTGCACCGGGCCGTACAAGTTCGTCTCCTGGAACGGGACGTCGAGCGCGGTGATGACCGCGAACCCAAACTACTGGGACAAGGCGCTTGAACCGAAGGCCAAGACGATCACCTTCCAGTGGCCGACTGATCCCGGCCAGACAGCGAGTGGATACCAGAGCGGCGCGGCCGCCGGCGGATACTTCCTCTCCACCTCGGTTCTGCCGACGCTCAAGAACAGCAGTGCCGGCAAGCTCTATATCGGGCCCGACTCGCAGGCGATGGAGGTGATGGCGCTGATCGTGGTCGGGACCAAGGGCGCGATCGCCAACCCGGTCGTGCGGCGGGCGTTGTATATGTCGATCGACCGCACCGGTTTGATCACGGCGGCGGAGGCGGGCGCGGGCACGCCGGGCTACGCCGACGCGTCGCCCGGCTACTTCAGTTATGCCGCAAGCCAGTACACCGCGGCGTATCAGAGCCTGGAGAAGGCCGGCGAGGACCGGGCGACGGCCAAGAAGCTCGCGGCGCAGGCGGGAGCCACCGCCAAGCAGCCGATCGTGCTGGCGATCCCGGCCGGCACCCAGGAGGTCGCTGACGTCGGACAGGTGGTGCAGCAGAGCGCGAACGCCGCCGGTCTGAACGTTCGGCTCAAGACGGTCCCGCTGGACCAGTACGGCGCCCTGTTCAGCGACCCCGCTACGCGCAAGGGCGATGATCTGATCTTCACGATCAACTACGACCAGGATCCGGACCCGCTGGCGGTCTACGACGACATCGCCCAGCCGGCCGGGATCTCAAACTTCAACCAGTACGACAACCCCAAGGTGGTGCAGCTGCTCGACCAGGCCAGGGGGGCGACGGATCCGACGCAGCGGGCGTCGCTGGTGATCCAGGCGCAGAGCATCATCATGCAGGATCTGCCGTGGATCCCGCTCGACTTCCGCCCCAACACGACGTTTGTCAGAAGCGGGATCTGCGGGGTGCCGCTCGACTTCTCGACGATGGCCAGCCCCTGGGCGACCTCGGTCGGAGGCTGCTGAGTCGACGATGCTCCGCTACCTGGCGAGGCAGCTCGCGTCGATGCTCGTGCTGCTGCTGCTCAGCAGTCTGGTCATCTACGGGAGCATGTTCCTCGCCCCCGGGAGCGCGGATGCGGTTCTGTTCGGGAACCACACCGTGCTTCCGGCGGTGCGGGCGGCGGTCGACGCTCAGTACCACCTCAACCAGCCCTTCCAGGTTCAGTACTGGGACTGGCTGACAAGCGCCCTCCACGGTAACTTCGGACTGTCGCTGGCGCTGCGAACGCCGGTCTCACAGCGCTTGGCCGCCGCCGCGCCGACGACGATCTTCCTCGTCGTCTACGCCTCGATCCTGATCACCGTCGCCGGCGTGGGGCTCGGTGTGGTGTCGGCACTCGGTGGTCGCAAGCTCGACGGGGCGATCATGGCCATCACCAATGTCGGCACCAGCATTCCGACGTTCGTGGCCTCGATCGTGCTGCTCGAGGTGTTCGCACTGGATCTCCATTGGTTTCCCGTGCTCGGCGCGGGCTCGGGCTTCTTCGGCCGACTGCAGCACCTGACGCTGCCAGCGGTCGCGCTGGCCCTGTGGGCGGTCGCCTATCTCACGCGGGTTACGCGCACGAGTATGCGCGATGAGCTTCGCGGCGAGCACGTGGCGACCGCCCGGTCGCGTGGGCTGAGCGAGGTTCTTGTGATTCGCCGCCACGTGTTGCGCAACGCCATGCTGCCGATCGTGACCGTCACGGGACTTCAGGTGGCGGGACTGATCGCCGGCACGATCATCGTCGAGCAGGCCTTCGGCCTCAACGGCCTTGGCCAGCTGCTGCTGGCCGCCGTGGAGCAAAAGGACTTTGCGACGGTTCAGGCGGTGTCTCTGATCCTCGTGGCCGCCTTCGTGATCGTCAACACGGTGGTGGATATCGCCTACACGGTGCTGGACCCCCGCATCCGCCTGGGGGGGCGCGAGACGTGACCGCCATCGCGATCGCCCGGGGTATGCCGCTCCGCGGCCGGCTCTCGCGGTTCCGCGATCGGGTTGGGGCCGGTGGGGTGGTGGCGGCGGTCGTGCTGTTCATCCTCGTGGCGGCGGCCGTCCTGGCGCCCGTCGTCGCGCCCTATCAACCCAACGCTGAGGACCTTCTTCATCTCTACTCAGGGCCGTCGGTCGCGCACCTGATGGGCACCGACGAGCTCGGCCGCGACCTGCTCTCGCGGCTGATCTGGGGAGCGCGCACGAGCCTGCTGGGGCCGGCGATCGTGATCGGTGCCGCCACCGTCGTCGCCGTTCCGGTCGCCGCCGTGGCGGCGTGGCGGGGCGGCGTCGTCGATCTCGTTATCAGCCGGGTGCTCGACCTGCTGTTCGCATTCCCGGGGCTGCTGCTGGCGATTCTCGTGGTGGCGCTGTACGGCCCCGGCCTGGCGCCGTGCGCGATCGCGCTGGCGATCTCGTACATGCCATGGATCGCGCGGGTCGCCCGGTCCGGGATCGTCCGCGAGCGCAGCAAGCCTTACATCGCCGCGCTTGAGGTCCAGGGGGTGTCGGGGTTCGCGATCTGCGTCCGGCATCTGATCCCGAACATCTCGTCGATCATCTGGTCACAGGTCACGATCTCGTTCGGCTACGCGCTGATCGACCTCACGGCGCTGTCGTTTCTGGGACTGAACATTCAGCCGCCGACCTCGGACTGGGGCGTGATGGTCAACAACGAGAACGCGCTGCTGAACGGGCACCCTCTCGAGGTCCTGTATCCGTGCCTGATGATCGTCGTGTGTGTCACGGCGATCACGTACCTCGGCAACCGTCTCGGGGCCGAAGAGGAGCGGGGCGTCCGATGACCGCGCTGCTCGACGTCGACCGCCTCGCCGTCCAGTTGCCGATCGAAGGCAGCCAGAAGCCGGTGCTGCACGACGTGTCGCTCAGCCTGCAGCCGGGCGAGGTCGTCGCGGTCGTGGGCGAAAGCGGGTCCGGCAAGTCGATGACGGCTCGCGCGATCGTCGGCCTGCTACCCGTGGGGGCGACGAGCTCGGGGCGGATCATGTTCGACGGCATCGACCTGCGGAGCGCCAGCCGCCGCCGGCTGCGCGAGGTCCGCGCCCGCCGCATTGGGATGATCTTTCAGGATCCGCGGGCGGCGATCAACCCGATTCACCGGATCGGGGACTTCCTGACCGAGGCGCTGGTGCGAGAGCGCGGTATCGGCGGGCGAGCGGCGCGCACGCGGGCGGCATCCGTCCTGGAGGAGGTCGGCATCGATGAGCCGGACCGGCGCATGCGACAGCACCCCCATGAGCTTTCGGGCGGCATGTTGCAGCGGGTCATGATCGCCTCGGTGCTCCTCGCCGAGCCCGACTTGATCCTCGCTGACGAGCCGACGACCGCGCTTGACGTGACCACGCAGGCCGAGGTCATCGCCCTACTCGATGACCTGCGCTCGGCGCGGGAGATGGCGATGGTGTTCATCACCCACGACCTCGAACTGGCGGCCACGATCAGCGATCGGGTCGCGGTCATGTACGCCGGATATCTCGTCGAGACGCTCCCGTCGTCTCAGGCCCTGCAGGGGCCGATCCACCCCTACACCGAAGCCCTGCTGAAGTCGCGTCCGCTCCTGCGAGAGAGGATGCGTGAGATCCCCCAGATCCCAGGGCGGCCGCTGGCCGCCTACGAGGCTCCCTCCGGCTGTCCGTTCCATCCCCGGTGCAGCTACGCGCAGGAGCAGTGCAAGGTGCAGCTGCCGCCTCCGGTCAACGCCAGCTCGGAGTCGGTCATGTGCCTGCGCGCCGACGAACGCCGCGCACAGTTGGGGCGTAGCGCCCTCGTCGGCGAGGGACCGGGATCGTGACGGGCGAAGTGCTCAGCGACAGGACGCAGCCTGCGACCGGGACCGGTCACCATGCCGTCGTCGCCCAGTCGTTGATCAAGACGTTCCGGGTCCGCGGCGCCCACGGCCGCGGCCATCACCAGTTCACGGCCGTGGATGACGTCAGCTTCTCAGTGGCCTGCGGGCGGTCGCTCGGCATCGTCGGCGAGTCGGGGTCCGGCAAGACGACGATCGCCCGGATGCTCAGCGGTCTGGAGCGGGCGACGAGCGGAACTATCGCCGTCGCAGGACGTGACCGTTCGGTTCCGGTCCGCAACGCGAAAGAGCGCAGGCGGCGCGGCCGCGAGCTGCAGATCGTCTTCCAGGACCCCTACACCTCGCTCGATCCACGCCAGCGGATCGGACAATGCCTCGACGAGGTGTTGCGCCTTCACACCGAGCTCAACGACGACCAGCGACGCGCCCGGGTCGCCGAACTGCTCGATCACGTCGGACTGGACGAGCGACATGCGCGCTCCCGACCACGCGAGCTCTCCGGCGGCCAGCGCCAGCGAGCCGCGATCGCTCGCGCGCTCGCCGCCGAACCGATCGCGATCGTGCTGGACGAGGCCGTCTCAGCGCTTGACGTCTCGATCCAGGCGCAGGTTCTGAACCTGCTCAACCGTCTTCGCACCGACACCGGCGTCGCCTACATCTTCATCAGCCACAACCTCGCGGTCGTGCGCCAGGTCACCGACGAGGCGCTCGTGCTGCAGCGGGGGCAAGTCGTCGAGCGGGGCCCGACGGACGAGGTGCTCGACCGGCCCCAGCACGAGTACACGCGCCGCCTGCTGGCCTCGATCCCCGAACCCGGATGGGACCCCCACCGCCTCTCGACAGAGAACCAACGGAACGGTCTGCCCACGAAGCCCGGCGGCGGCGCCCCCACGGCGGAGCTCGGCACCGAATCGCCGGCTCTGACCGAGATTGCCCCAGACACCGAAAGCGAGTCTCGATGAGTGCACCTGAACTTGTCCTAACCGGCGGGCGCATCCGCACGCTGGACCACGCGCGCCCGTCGGCCTCGGCGGTGGCGATCGCCGAAGGCGAGATCGCGGCCGTCGGCAGCGATGGCGAGATCCTGGCTGTTGCCGGCCCGCATACCGAGCGGGTCGACCTCGCCGGCGCGGCGGTCGTTCCCGGCCTGACCGACAGCCACACCCACGCGCTGCCGAACTCCAACAACGCCCGCGGCATCGACCTGTTGGACGCGCGTACGCTTGAGGACATCCAAGGCGCAGTGGCCTCCGAGCGCGCCCGCTGCGACCCCGCGGGTTGGATTTTCGGGTGGGGGCTTGACTACAACGCGTTCGCCGACACCGGGATCACCGGCACGCTCATCGAAGAGGCCGCCGGAGGCGCGCCGACGCTGCTGCGGTTCATGGACTTCCACACCGCCCTGGCCACGCCGCGCGCGCTGGAGCTCGCCGGCGTCGACGGCCCCCGCCAGTTCGAGTCAAACGCCGAGATCGTCTGCGTCGACGGCCACCCCACTGGCGAACTGCGGGAGTCGGCGGCGATCCGCCTCGTCCAGGCGGCCGCCCCCGACCTGACCGCAAAGCAGCTCTACGCCCTGACCGTCGACAACCTCAGGCGGATGGCCGCGGCTGGGCTGACGGCCACGCACCTGATGGACGGCACGCTGGCCACGCACGAGACGCTGCGTGAGCTGGAAGGCAACGGTGACCTGATGCTGCGGTTCGTCGCTCCGTTCTGGATCCACCCCGATACGCCGCGCGAGCAGTGGGACGAGTACATGCTCCACCGCGACGCCCGCGGACGGCGCTGGCGAGCGGGCGTCGCCAAGTTCTTTATCGACGGCGTGATCGACTCAGGTACCGGCTGGCTGTATGAACCGGACACCGCGGGAGACGGCACCCTCCCCTTCTGGCCTGACCCGGCGCGCTACCGCGAGGCGGTGACGCAGTTCTCCGAGCACGGCTTCCAGTGCGTCACCCACGCGTGCGGCGACCGCGCGGTGCGCGAGGCGCTCGACGCCTACCGCGACGCGCCCGCGGCTATGCGCGGGCGCCATCGGATCGAGCACATCGAAACCCTCCAACCCCAGGATCTGCCCCGTTTCGCCGCCCAGGGCGTGGTCGCATCGATGCAGGCCCAGCACATGATGTGGCTGGCGCCCGACCGCAGCGACAACTGGTCACGCCGCCTCGGGCCCGAGCGCTGCGGCCGCGCGTTTCCGATCCGTTCGCTGCTCGAATCCGGAGCGATGGTGACGCTCGGCTCGGACTGGCCGGTGGCGCGGTTCGACCCCCGCGAGGGCATGGCCGCCGCTCGGCTGCGCCGGCCGCCGCACATGCGCAGCCGCGCCGCCTACGACGATCAGGCCATCGACGCCCTGGCCGCGCTGGAGGGCTACACCACCTGGCCCGCGCGCACCGTCGGCCACGACCACTACCAGGGGCGCATAACCCCCGGCTTCTGGGGCGACCTCACGGTCTTGGCCGAGGACCCCGTCGACTGCCCGGCTGACGACCTGCCGGACAACCCCGTCTTGATGACGATCGTCGACGGCGAGATCGTGTACCGGGACCCGACCCTGTGAGCGCCATCGCCACCGCCCACCACCTCGCTTCAGGAGGGTTTGCATGAGTTCACGCACTGCCGCCGATCTGGCGATCATTTCCACCTCGGTTCGGACCCTCGATCCCGACCGGCCCCAGGCGACGGCTGTCGCGTTTCGGAAGGGCACGATCGTCGCCGTCGGGACCGACGACGAGGTACGGGAGGCCTGCGACGGCGCCACCGACCTCATCCATGGGAGCGAGATGTCCATCGTCCCCGGCATCGTCGACGGGCATATCCACCCGTTCTGGCCAGAGATGGTGGTCGGTGCCGATCTCACCCGGTGCGCCACTCTCGCCGAGCTGCACCGGGAGCTGGCCGTCGAGCGCGAGCGCGTGGGCGACGACGGGTGGGTGCGCGGCTGGGGGATCGACTACGGCATCTTCCATGACACCGGCATCGACGGAAAGCTGCTCGAACCCGCCGTTGGAGGCGCCCCGGCGCTAGTCAAGTTCATGGATGGGCACACTGGGCTGGCGACCCCGAGGGCACTGGAACTCGCGGGGGTCACCGGCCCGGTGACATTCCCCGAAGGCTCTGAGATCGTCGTTCGCGACGGCCGCCCCACCGGTGAGCTGCGCGAGGGCGCGGCGATCGAGCTCGTGCGGGAAGTCATTCCAGCATTGACCGACGCCGAGCTGCGCGAAATCGTCTTGCGCGCCCAGGCCGGCCTCAACTCCCTGGGCGTCACCGGAGTACACGCGATGAACGGCGGACCGGAGACATTCGACATGTTGCGAGAGCTGGAGGCCTCGGGCCAGTTGAAGCTCCGCGCGATCATCCCGTTCTGGCAGCGCCCGGAAACGCCATTCGAAGAGATGCGGGAGCAGCTGTCGCTACGCGACGAGCGGGGACGGTTGTGGCGCGGCGGCGTGGCCAAGTTCTTCATCGACGGAGTGATCGACACTGGGACCGGCTGGCTCTACGACCCAGACATGCTGGGCGGAGGGTCAGAGCCGTTCTGGCCCGACCCCGATCGTTACGCCCGCGCTGTGGCGCTGTTCGCGGGGGCGGGCTTTCAATGCGCCACCCATGCAACCGGCGACCGCGCGGTGCGAGCTGGATTGGACGCCTACAGAGCCGCCGGTGCCGCTCCCGGCGTGCGCCACCGGATCGAGCACATCGAAACCCTTCAGGACCACGACCTGCCGCGCTTTCATGCCGAAGGAGTGGCCGCTTCAATGCAGCCCCTGCATATGCAGTGGCGCCGGGGCGACCACGAGGACTCCTGGGCCAAGCGTCTCGGGCCTGAGCGCGCCGCGCGCGCGTGGCGCACCCGCGACCTGCTCGACAGCGGTGCCCTGCTGCCGCTCGGCTCCGACTGGGCAGTGGCTTCGTATGACCCGCGGATCGGCATGGCGTGGGCTCGCCTGCGCCGCACGCCCGGTCGCCCCAACGCACCGGTGTTCGAACCCGACCAGAGACTGACGGGGCTCGAAACGCTCCACGGGTACACCGTTGCCAACGCCACAGTCGTCGGCGAGCAGAATGTCGCGGGCCGGATCAAGCCGGGGTACCGAGCCGACGTGAGCGCATTCGCCGCCGATCCGGTCACGTGCGATCCCGACGACCTGACCGAACTGCCGATCCGCCTCACCGTCGTCGACGGGAAGGTGGTCTACCGCGGCGAGACCTGACAGCATCGCTTGGAGCCCGAAGGTGAGAGATCGTCGGGGCCTGGCGCCGCCGCGGCGGCACATGATTGCGGGGACGCTTCTCCAAAGTGGCGGCGCGGCGCGGGATAGCCTCGGGCAGTGGCCGCTCCTTCTTCCTTGACGCCGGACCTCGACCGTGTGCGCCTCCAGGCGCTGCTGGCGCGGGAGCGGGAGACGTTCGCTGCGACGCACGCCCGGTCGATCGCCCTGGCCGAGCGCGCACGGGCCGTGATGTTGCACGGCGTTCCGATGCCGTGGATGGCGAAGTGGGCGGGCGGCGCGCCGGTCTTCCTGGCCGAGGCGCACGGCGCGCGTGTGACCGACGTCGACGGCAACGAGTATGTCGACGTCGCGCTGGGCGACACCGGCTCGATGCCCGGGCACTCGCCCCAGGCGACGGTCGACGCGGTCATCGAGCGCGTCTCGGGCCGCGGCGGCATCACCACCATGATGCCGACTGAGGACGCGATCGCCGTCGGCGAGGAGCTCGGCCGGCGCTTTGGCGTCCCGGCCTGGCAGTTCGCGCTGAGCGCCACGGACGCCAACCGATTCGCGTTGCGGATGGCGCGCCAGGTGCAGAAGCGCAGCAAGATCATGATCTTCCTGCACGCCTACCACGGGACCGTGGACGAGACCGTGGCATCACTGGACGCCGCCGGCCACGTCGTCCCGCGCGAGGGCAACGTCGGCGCGCCGGTCGACCCGGCGCTGACGACCAAGGTGGTGCCCTTCAACGACCTCGACGCCGTGCGCGCCGCGCTCGCACCGCACGACGTCGCCGTCGTCCTGGCCGAACCGGCGATGACCAACGTCGGGATTGTCCTGCCGGCCGACGGGTTCCTGAAGGGGTTGGAGGAGGCGTGCGCGGAGACCGGCACGCTGCTGATCTACGACGAGACGCACACGATGTCGATGGGCCCGGGCGGCTGCGTGCGCACGTGGAACCTGACACCGGACGCCGTGACGCTCGGCAAGGCGCTGGGCGCGGGCATCCCGATCGGCGCCTACGGGCTGAGCGCGGAGCTGCGCGACCGCGTCGAGGCCGACCGCGAGGGCGATTACCTCGACTGGGGCGGCGTCGGTGGCACGCTGGCCGGCAACGCGCTGTCGCTTGCCGCCGCGCGCGCGACGCTGAGCGACGTCCTCACGACCGAGGCTTACACGTCGATGCTGCTCACCTGCCAGCACTACGTCGCCGGCGTCGAGGAGGTCTTCGCCAAGCACGGCGCGCCGTGGCACATCGTCGCTCTCGGCGCGCGCGCCGAGTTCGGCTACACGCCCGTGCCGCACGCGACCGGCGCCGACGCATACGACGCGATCGACCCGCTGATCGACGACCTCACCCACGCCGCGCTGCTCAACCGCGGCGTGATGCTCACGCCGTTCCACAACATGGCCCTGATGGGGCCGACGACCACGATCGAGGACGCCGACCGCGTGGTCGCCGCCCTCGATGCCATCGTCGGCGAGATCTTCGCGTCCGCTGCGTAGCGGTCGATGGAGATGCCCGGCAAGGAATGCGACGAGGCTTGCGAGCTCATCTGGTGTGCCGGGACGACCAACCGGTGTGCTTCGCCCGGCCTGCAACTCCGTCGGAGTCGATGACCCGGTGGCGATCCACCCGGGCGCAGCTAGCAATTAGGTCCAAGCAGAACTCTCAGCCAAAGTTCTGTTGAGAGACCTGCTTTTCTGATGGGGCATTAGCCGAACCGATTGGTAGGGAGCGCAGGCGTGTCGGCTCTTTGAGCGAGCTTGAGGTCGTGTGCGACGGTCCGACCGCCGATGCGCTCGTCGCGATCAGTGCTTGGAAGCTGGGTTCGCGCCCGCGTGAGCCTGGACCTCATCGGCCGCCGACGTCGGGGCGCTCGCGGCGGCCCGCCGTCACGTCGGGTCGGAGGGCGACGGTTCGCCGTGCCGGCTGGATGAAGGTGCATGCCAGTCCGGACAGTGTCGCTGTCGCGGCGGCGTACCACCACACAGGTCGTGAAAGTGATTGAGCGCATCGGCGAGGCTATGGGGATTGCCGAGGATGACCACGAGCAACGCGACGCCGAACGCTCCCCCGACCTGACGCGCTGTCTGGTTCACGGCGCTGCCCACGGCGAAGCGTTCCGGCTGCAGGCTCGACACCGCTGCCGCGCTGAGGACGGGGAAGGCCAGCCCGATGCCGAGCCCGACGATCAGGATGCCGGGCAGCCAGACGGTCAAGTAGTCGTGACTCACGCCGACTCGAGTCGCGAACCATGACAGGCCCACGACGAAGACCGTCAACCCTGCGGCGAGAACTTTACGAAAACCAATGGGGCGGCGCGTCAACGGCCCCCGCTGAGCACACCTGCTTTCCGGCCCCGACGCGCCTCTGCGGGTCGACCGGGAAACGCGAAGCGGTCGTGGTGGAGGGCCCACGGACGGGCGCCGGGGAGGTCGTGGCGATTTGGTGGTCCTGCTCGCGAGCAGGTGGCGTTGTTCGGGTTGCGCGATCGATGCGTCCGTGCGGTCGTTGACGCGCGGCCGGCCGTCGGCATAGGATCGCCGTGCGAGCGGGCGCGGCTGGCTTGGGCGGCCGAGGCGAGCTTTGCTGTGTCGCCTGCGGTCTTTGTGATGCTGGTTGCGTCGGCTCGGCACGAAACCGTGTAACCGATGAAGGAGGCTAGACATGCGGGTGCTCATGAAGGTCCAGATCCCGACCAAAGCCGGAAACGCTGCGATCAAGGACGGCAGCCTGCCGCAGATCGTGGGGAAGGCACTTGACGCACTGAAGGCGGAAGCCGCCTACTTCACCTCAGAGGAAGGAATGCGGACCGGTCTGATCTTTTTCGACATGGCCGACTCAAGTGACATACCGCCGGCGGCGGAGCCGTTTTTTATGGGCCTTGACGCGAAAATCACGTTCGCGCCCGTGATGAACGCCGATGAGATGCGGGCCGGCGTCGGCAAGGCGATGGAAGCCGTCTAGACGCTCCGGCGCGCCGACTGACGACGGAGCTCCGCAAAGAGTTCAGCCATCGCAAGTGAGGCTCGGGGCGTGGCTGTCTCGCTGGGCCTCGCCTTCGCGTAACTCCTCACGGTCGGCTAGAGCGGCGAGGTCAATTCGGGTCGAAAGGGCCGATCGTCACCGTGTGCACGTTCGCTGGGCTTTGGTCTACCGGAGCGCTCCGCGCGCGAGGTGAAGGATCTCGGGTACGGCGTCGGCGAGTTCTGCGTCTGCAGGGGTGAGGGCGTCGAAGGTCTCGAAGCTGGTGAGCGCGGTGAGGATTCGCACGGCTCTGTTGTGGTCGAGATCGCTCGGTGCGGCTCCTTCATCGATGAGCCGGCGGACGAGCACGTCGAGCCCTTGGTGGCGTCGTTGGTCGCGTGCGGTGATCACCGCTCCGACCTCGGGGTCGAGTGCGGCTAGCGCCCGGAGTCGCCGCATCACGATCCGATCGGCTTGCCAGAAACGACCGAACGTGGCGATGAACGCGGTTAAGGCCTGCTCGGCATCGGGGGTGGTGAATGCTTGGGGTAGCTGAGAGAGCCCGCCGAGCTCAGCGAGCTGGTCGCAGAGACCTTCGAGCAACCTAGACTTGGATCCGAACTGGTAGTAGACGGTCGCTCTTGCGACATCGGCGCGCCTGGCGACCGCGTCGACGGTGAAGTCGCTGTAGCTGTCGGCCTCCCTGAGCAGTGCCCGGGCGGCATCGAGAACCTGGCCGCGGGCCTCGTCGATCTGTTCCTGGCGCTTGCCGAGGTTGTATTGGCGGGGGCTCATCGTCTTGGCGGTAGCTGCTGCTGTGGTATTTTAGACGCACTGTCTGACTGATTGCTTAGGAGAGGAGCGACACCGTGGCTGCGACTGCGCTTAGTGACTTGGCGTCATACCCCGATCTGGCCGGCAAGACTGCGGTGGTCACGGGCGGTTCCCGAGGGATCGGCGCTGCCACCGCCGTAGCGCTCGGCGCGAACGGAGTCGCCGTCGTCGTGGTCGGACGCGACCGCGCGGCGATCGATCAGGTCGTGGAGACGATCACTTCCCGCGACGGCCGTGCGCTCGCTGCGGTCGCTGACTGCACCGTCGACGCAGACCTGGCAGCGCTCGTCGACCACATCCACGACCGACTCGGCCCCGTCGACATCCTCGCCACGTTCGCGGGCGGCCATGGCGCGCCGGTGGCCACCACCACCGAGACTGAAGAACATTGGCGCCTGGTACTCGACGGGAACCTGACAGCCACGTTCCTGACGATCAGCGCGTTCCTGCCCGATCTGGTCGCCCGCGGCGGCACGATCGTGACGATGGCCTCTGAGTCCGCCCGGCAGGCCACTCAATCATCGGCCGCGTACGCGGCCGCCAAGGGCGGTGTTGTCGCGCTCAGCCGGCATCTGGCTAAAGAGTTGGCCACCGACGGGGTCCGCGTCAATTGCCTGGCACCGGCAACGATCGAGAACGAGAGCATGCGCGCCCGCATGCCCGAGGACCGCCGCCGACAACTGGTCGCCAGCTTCCCGCTCGGACGGCTCGGCCAACCCAACGATGTCGCGGCGACGACACTCTTCCTCGCATCGCAGACGTCCGCCTGGATCACCGGCACCACGATCGATATCGCTGGCGGCAGGACGATGCTGTGAGCACCGTCCGCCCTACCATCCCGAACCTGACCGAAGGACATCATCCTGAGCAAAACCGGCGCCCGGCTGATGCTCGCCTACATCAAACGGCGCAAGACCGGCCCTGTCTAATCGCCTGGCGCTCAGCTACGCCCGCTACGTGACCCGAGGGAAAATCGAGCGGCTCCTCGGCATCCTAAACGCCGCCAACCCCCGCGCCAACGCCTTCATGGCGATACGCAAGACACCGGACGGCCAATTCGATCCCGACAGCCTCCACGCCGCCATCGACCACGGCTCCGGGATCGTCCGGTGGCATCCCCAGACCACAAACGGGTGACCACGACCCGACACTTTCCAGGATTCCGTGTTGCCAGCACTGCCTCTCCGCCCATGCAACAGCGATCAGCAAGTGGTCGATGAGGCGAGCGACGGCAGTGACCTACTTTTCATCTGGGGCGAGCTGGCCCCGCATTCGGTCAGCAGCCCTGCAACGCGCGGAACGCGACACTCGCCAACGAGTGCAGAAACGTGCATGCGGTGGGTTCGGCCACGACGCGGCGAAGGAATCGAACCTTCCAAGCCGGGGGCTGCCCGGCCCTGCCGGTTTTGAAGTGGCTCCGACGTGGTGCTGTGGTGGCGTTTTGCAGGGAGTTTATTTGCTCTAAGTTTCGGCAAGTTGCCCTCAGATTTGCGGAGTTCGGGACGCGGCTCGGGACACGGTTTCGCGCGGTCCCGTCTTGAGGCCCTCGCGCCACGAAGCTCAGGTGCGAGTGCGTCCCTTGGCCGGAGGGTCAGCACAACGCTCGGGCGCCACTCCATCGCATGCAGGGTGCGCTCAGCGATGTCTCGGGCGAGGACGCGCACGGTCGTGCTCGGAGCGGTCTCACATGGCGTCGATGCGAAACGCGAAGCAGCCCGGACCGGCGAAGTGGACGTGCAGGAACGCTGACGGCGGCTCAAGCAGCCGAGTGGCACATTCAGCGAGCTCCTCACCTGGCACCACCTCCGCGCTCCACATCAGTGCGTCCTGATCGTATGAGCGCACCGACAACACGCGGCCCCGGACCTGCTCAGACAGCTCTCCCGGAGCGAACTGGCGTTGTTTGCACGCGTCAGCGTGAACGAAGATCGGGCCTTCACCGGCATACGGGCTGGCGACGGTAAAGGGATCATAGGGGAGCAATTGGAGACGGTCGCCTACGACGGCATTGGCAAGACACCGCCGGCATGGTGACGGCCCGTCGGCGGCGACCTGACGTCCGACCGACGCGCGGTCATCGGGCTCGCCGGCCGGAAGCGCACGAATAATGAAATGAGTCATGCCTATGGAACGAGCCAGCCCACGCAATCGTGAGATCGACGACCAAGCCACTCATCTGGGATGCTCATCACGCGCCCGGCCCCTGAGCCTCGACGACCCCGGAGAAAAATCTACAGCCATCACCCTTCAACCTGTGGATTGTCGCGCGGCAGGAGTGCGAGGTGTTCTTCGGAAAGCCTCGCTGGTGATTGGTCCCGGTGACTGGGCGCCACAAGAAGAGGTCCCTGCTCCGAGGACACGCGCCGACACGAACGCGGGCCTCGGCCCGTCTTGCATCTCGCCACGAGCGCGAGCGGGTGCGTCCCTCAGTGAATCAACCGTCGCGACGGTTGCCCTTTCCGCGCAAGGCAGGGAAGTCGGCGTCACGCCCGAGATGCTCGTAGCACCCGCAGAGCAGGTGTCTCGTGACCGATCACTTGCTTCCTAGCGCGACTGAACGCGCGCTGCCGCTTCACGCCTGTTGCAGCAGTCTTCGGCTCGTGGCTGCTCGGGCGACAAGGCAGTAGTCTGGCTGGGCGGCGTTCCTCGCCCTGCATGCCGCGCTCAAAGGAGGGGCGTGCGTGGCACGCGGGGAGTACGCGAGGCGGTGACGGAGCCGGGTTCACGTGTCGCAGTCGGCACGATCCGCGAAGGCGCGAGGCGGCCCCGGCGGGCGGTGGCGTTGGACCAATCGGTGTCGGGCTCCTGTCGTGGGAACACTCCCGCCGACTGGCCTCGACCCGCCCCGCGCCACCGCCGCCGCTACTCAGCTCGCAGCGCCACGGCTGTCCGCGACTGTGCTGCCCACCCGGCCGGCAGCAGCGCGCCCGCGAGGGCGATTGCCAGTCCGGCCAGAACGAGCGCCGCGAGTTCCCCGGCGCCGTACACGTTCTGGAGGCTGGCTGGGAGGCCGAGGCCGAGGGCGGCGACCATGGCCGGGATCACGTGTCCGTGGACGAGGATGCCGGCGGGGACGGCGAGCAGGCCCGCGAGCAGGCCGGTGCCAGCGACCGAGCAGAGCACCATCGCGACGGTCTGGCGGGGCGTCATTCCGACCGCTTTGAACACGCCGAGGTCGTGGACGCGCTCGCGGGTGTGGAGCACGACGGTGTTGAGCACTCCCAGCCCGGCGGCGATCGACAGCAGAAGCGTGAGCGTGCCGGCGAGCGCGATCGCGATTGCGGCGCCACGACCACCTCGCTGGTTGATCGCGACGAAGTAGTTTGACCCGAGCTTCGCGCCGAGCGCGTTAGCGTAGGCGTTGGGATCGGTCCCGGGCCGCAGGCCGACGTCGTATTGGGAGTTCGATGGGTCGGGGGTGAGCCCCGCGTCGGCGGCGGTCAGCGTCCGCCAGTCGGTCAGCATCATCAGGCCGTCGTTCTCGTGGTCGAACACCTCGCCGACGATCCGGACGGAGATCCCACGGCCGCCGGAGCCGGTGATCGTGAGGGTGTCCCCGACGGTGAGGTGGAGGGTGGTGAGGAAGCGCTTGGGGACGACCGCCTGGTCGGGGCGGGTGTACCAGTGACCGCTCGACATCGTGTAAATCCAGCCGGCGTCGCCGAGGAAGGCGGTCACCGCGATTGGCTGCACCAGCCCAGACACGCTGACGTACTGGTTGTCCTCCTCGAGCGCGTAGTGGGCGGTGCCGGGCATCGAGCGGAGCGCGGCGGGGACCACGCGCTGAAGCTGGGCCGAGGACGGCTGGGACTGCGAAGGTGCCCCCGGACCGGAAGGCCCGGGCCCACCGGGCCCGGGCCCACCGTAGTTGACCCGCACCTGCTCCGTGTTGGTCAGGTCAAGATCGGCCACAGCGCGTGTGATCGAGGTGACCAGGCCGACGGCGAAGGTCACGGCGGTCACGCCGAGCAGGACCGCGGCGAGGGTGCCTGCCATCCGCGCCGGGCGGGCGAAGGGTGAGGCGAGTCCGAGTGTCAGCGGCCGGGGTAGCGCCAGCCGGCCGAGCAGGCGGTGGGCCAGATATCCGCGGCCGGTGCGCGGGGCGCGACCCGCGGCGAGGGCCTGAGTCGCGCTGAGCCGGCCGGCGCGGAGCGCGGGCAGGATGGCGGCCAGCGCGACCAGGCCGCACATGGCGAGCGGGACGGCCACGTTCACCCATAGCGGCACTCCGAGCCGCCCGACCCCGTAGACGTCGGCGGTCTTCTGGAGTATCGGGGCCGCTAGCAGGTTGCCGAGCGCCACGCCGCCGAGACAGCCGACCACCGCGGGCACGGTGACCTGACCGGTGTAGGCGGCGATCACCTGGCCCGGCGTAAAGCCGATGCTCTTGAGGATCCCGATCCGGTGGTAACCGGCGATCACCGCGCCGCTGACCACGTTGGCCACGATCAGCACGGACATGACCAAGCCGATGATCGCGAACGCGACCACGAACGGTGCGTAGATCGCGATGTCATTCTTTTGCGCGGCCCGCACGCTGAGATAGGACTGTGCGCCGGTCACCGCCCTGGCCGGGAGCGCCCTGGTCAGGGCCGCGGTATCAGCGCTCACCTCAGCGGCGGTGCCGGCGCTGCGGAAGCGGTAGAGCATCTCGGCCGTGGCCCGCGTGCCCGGCGAGCGCAGAGCCCGGATTTCTGCCGGGACGACCCAGCCGTCGGCCGAGTACGAGGCCGATGTGGCGAGCCCGACGACGGTCAGTCGCGGCTTCCCCGGCGCGCTGTTCACGGTAAGCGTGTCACCGATCGCCCCGAACCCGTTGGTGTCGTTCTCGAGCACGATTTGATCGGCTCGTTGCGGCCAGTGGCCGGCCTGGAGCGTGATGTCGTCGACCGGGCCGTCCGGTGTGGTGCGCCCCGCAAGAGTGAGGGGCGGCAGAACGAACGCTGGAAAGCCCGGAGAGGAATCCGTGGCAGTCACGTCCGCCTCGGCGAACGGTCCCGCCGTCGCGGACACCTGCGGAAGGTGGGAGGTGGCCGTTAATTGCGCCGGCGTGGCGTGTGATGTGTCGACCGTCGCGACCAGGTGCGCGCCGCGCTGGGCCGAGAAGGCCTGATCGAACGTGGCGTGTGAGTCGACGACAAGGGCGAGGCCGAGGACCGACGAGGCGGTGGAGACGACCAGCACCAGGGCGATGACGATCGTCTGCACCATCCGGCGGCGGCCGATCCCGCCGCGCACGGCGCGGGCCACGGCCCCAGGGCTCATCGCGGCACCTCGGACACGCTGGCGGTCGGAAGCGGCGCACCGCTCCGTCCGTCGATCCGGCCGTCGAGGAGGTGGACCGAGCGGTGGGTGTAGCGCGCCGCCAGGCCCGGGTTGTGGGTGACCATTACGAGCGTCTGCCCGGAGCGGTTGAGCTCGAGCAGCAACTCGCCGATCTCCTCCCCCGTAGCGGTGTCGAGCGCCCCCGTCGGCTCGTCGGCCAGCAGCACCGCCGGCCGGTTGACGAGAGCCCGGGCGATCGCCACCCGCTGACGCTCGCCGCCCGACAGCCGGCCCGGGTAGGCATCCCGGTGGCGCTCGATATGCAGCGCGGCCAGTAGTTCCCCGGCGCGCGCCCGTGCCTGCGACCGGCGCATCCCGGCCAGCTGCGCCGGCAGCAGGACGTTGTCGGCGACGGTCAGATCGTCGAGCAGATTGAAGAACTGGAAGATCATCCCAATCTGACGCCGGCGGCAACGGGCCATCCCGGTCTCACTGAGCCTGTCGATCCGCTGGCCGGCCATGCTGATCGTGCCCTTCGTTGGCCGGTCCAGGCCGGCGATCAAGTTCAGGAGGGTCGATTTACCGCTGCCTGACGGGCCCATCACGGCCACCGCCTCACCCGAAGCGACCTCGAGCGTTATCCCGTCCACAGCGGGGCCACCCGAGCCGTCATAGCGCTTCGTCACGTCGTTGATCTGCACTAGAGCATCCATGGCGACAACGTACGCAGCGCCACGTGATCTGTCGTCGGCCGGGAGAGCCAAATCGCGCGTCATACTCGAGAGCTACGGCGGCGGCGATCCGTGCCCAGGTCATACCCGGGTATGACCCACCGGAGAGGGACGACGGCGCGCCTCGCTGGTGCCAAGCTATGCCGGTGAGACCCCTCGATACGCTACGGTCGATCGACTGGCGGGAGCTCCGCACGGCTGCCTGGGCCGGGCTCGCGCAGACGCTGTTCGCCCCGCCCGCGACTCGGCCCTGGCGCTCGGCCTGGCTGCGCCGGCTCGCGAGCCTGGCGGCGATCGCGGCCGGAGTCATCATGGCTATCGACTTCCTGCGGACCGTGCAGAGAAGCGACTTTCAAGACGAACAGCATTTCGTATGGCTCGAATTGGGTCTGCTGCTGGCCGCGCCACGCTTTCCCCTGATCACCTGGCGACTCGGCCTGCTCGCGGCGGTGCTGGACACGCTGACGGTCGAGCACGTCGCCGGTATCAACGCGGGGCAGTTCGCGCTGCTTCTCGTCATCTTCTGCGTGGCCGCGGCTACCGTCGAGCGGACAGTTCTGTGGTGGATGTGCACCTTGACGGTCGCACTGAGCTGGCTGTGGGTACCCCTGCAAGGGTCCGTGCAACCATCCGCAACCGCCACGGTGATAACCGTCGCACTGACGGTCGCCATCGATGCGGCCCGCGGCCGGCGCGGAGCGCGACAACAGCTCGCGGTAGAGGCCGCGCACGTCGAGCGCGAACAAGCCCATCGCGCCGTGCTCGAGGAGCGCGCCCGAATCGCGCGCGAACTGCACGACGTGGTCGCGCACCACATGTCCCTGATCGCGGTACAAGCCGAAACCGCCCGATACCGCATCAACGAAGTCCCCGACGCGGTCGGCGCAGAATTTGGCGCCATCAGTGACGCCGCCCGCGACGCGCTGTCGGACATGAGGCGGCTGCTGGGCGTCCTGCGCAACGACGAGGCGGCCGCGCGCGCGCCGCAGCCGCAGATCGAGCAAATCGCCGAACTCATCGATACCGCCCGCAACGCCGGAGTGCCCGTGGACTATTCGCTCAACGGCGCCGTAGATGCCATACCGCCAGCGGTCGGGGTATGCGCCTACCGCATCGTTCAAGAAGCGCTGTCAAACGCGACCCGGCACGCCCCCGGAGCCATCGTCAGCGTCCAAATCCATCGCGACCCCGACGCTGTCCGCCTCACGATCACGAACGGCCCCGGCCGCTCCATCGCCCTGCTGAGCGAAGACCACGGACCATGCCATGGCCTGACCGGGATGCGCGAGCGCGCCGGCCTACTCGGCGGCGCGCTCACCGCCGAACTAGTGCGCGACGGCGGATTCTCGGTGACGGCCGTGCTGCCACTCACCGCGCCGTCGTGACCGAGCGTTTGACGCGATGCCTGATCGCGGACGACCAGGCGATGGTCCGCGAGGGCTTCCGAGCGCTGCTCGACGCTCAACCGGACCTGACCGTCCTGGGTTTGGCGGCCAACGGCGACGAGGCGGTCAGCCTCGCACGCAAGCTGACACCCGACGTCGTACTGATGGACGTGCGGATGCCCGTCATGGACGGACTCGAAGCGACGAAACAGATCCTCTCCTCGAACCCCGTGGAGGAACGCCCACGGGTTTTGATCCTCACGACCTTCGACCTCGACGAATACGTCTACGAGGCGCTGCGAGCCGGGGCCAGTGGGTTTCTGCTCAAGGATGCGCCCGGCCAGGAACTCGTCCACGCCGTCCAAGTCGTTGCATCCGGCGAAGCGCTGCTCGCGCCCACGATCACCAAACGCCTGATCGCAGAATTCGCCGCCCGGCGCGAACGGCCACCGGGCAAACCCAAGAAGCTCGACGAGCTCACCGCGCGCGAACTCGACGTCCTGGGCCTGATCGCTCGTGGCATGTCCAACGCTGAGATCAGCGAGACGTTGTGCATCGCCGAGCAGACCACAAAAACGCACGTCGGGCGGATCCTGATGAAACTCCACCTGCGCGACCGCGCCCAAGCGGTCGTGCTCGCTTACGAGTCAGGGCTAATCTGGCCCGGCCACTAACACTCCTGGCAAGCCTAGGTCGCGAGACTGCCCCTCTCACGAACTAGCAGCACTCGCACGACGGCCTTGGGGCGCATCCAACACTGCCGCTTCCGGACAGATGCAGCCGCGAAAGCGCCATCACCTCGGGTACACGCGCGAGCATGGATGCAGGTCCCGCGTCGCTGGGGGTCGCGAGTCTCGCAAGTCGCCAAGAGCACAATGCATCCGCGGAGATCTCGGCGCCGGTCCGCTCAGAAGGCGTCGGCTCCCACGCCACGAGTACCAACGCCGCACAGGCCACGAGTACCAACGCGAGCCTCGCAGTCGGAGACTGATTCTTGTCAGCAGGCTCATCACCGCCGACGAGTCGACCGCCGGCTCCTGCTTTCCCCACACGACACGCATGTCGACCACGCTGTGAGAGACACGCAATGCGCGGGCGGTGTGCGGCAGTCATCTCGTTGCATGCTCTTGCGTCGTTGGACGACATGGGTTATACCTATGTCACGAATGGGCGTTGCGATTGTCCACGAGCTTCCGCCGGAGGAGCTTCGCTTCCATTGGAAGAGCGGCAGGCTGTGCCTCGACTTCGTGGCTACGGTCGGCGAGCGGTGGCGGCGGTCGTTCGAACGGCTGCTCGTACCTGAGGATCTCGCTCGCTGGATGGTGGGCACCGGCATGCTGCGGGAACCACCGCGGGTCTCAGCTCGACAGCTGCTGGTAGGACGCGTGCTTCGCGAGGCGATCAACCGGCTCGCGCGTCCCGGCGTCGAGCCACACCGAGGCGACCTGGAGGAGCTCAACCGCTGGGCGACGCGGGCGCCTTTGGCGCCACAGCTGACGACGAGCGGCGAACTCTTGTGGGTCGCGGCTCGGCCGGTCGAGGCGATGCTGGCCACGATCGCGCGGGATGCGCTCGAGCTGCTGAGCGGCCCGCTCGCGGGGCGCGTTCGTGAGTGCGCCGCTCCTGACTGTGCGTTGTTGTTCGTCGACGTGTCGCGTCCTGGCCGGCGACGGTGGTGCTCGAGTGGCGCGTGCGGCAACCGCATCCGCACAAAGGCGTACCGCGATCGGGAAAAGGAACGCGGACGCGGATGAGCTATCGGACCCTGCTGGCCCAGGAGGCCTTCTGGCGTCCGTCAAACCAGATGGGCGTGCTCAACACCGATCTCGCCAAGCAGCTGGAAGCCACCACGCTCGGTGCGCGGCTATGGCGTCTGCAGCCCGGCCAAGCCTCGACTCGCCATCGCCACCGACAGACGCACGAGCTCTACGTGCTGCTCGAAGGCACCGGTCGCATTCGGATCGGTCAAGACCTCCACACGCTTGAGCCCCTCTGCAGCCTGCTCGTTCGACCCCGACGAGGTCCGGCAGCTATTCAACGACACCGCCGCCGATCAGCTCTGGCTCGTCGTCGGCGCGCCGCTCGAGGCCGCGAACACGCTCGAGATGACCCCAGAACAGCTCGCGTGGCTCTACCCGGACGGACCCAAGGCGCTCCCACCAGAGATTCCGGGCACGCAGCCCACCGCCAGCGCATAGCGAGCAACGCGGGGGTCGCGGCCCCCGCACCGCGATCATGCAGCCTCTCGCACACGTGTAACCGGGTGATTATCGGAATCAAACGAAATGGAGCAGCTCGTCGCCGCGGGCGCAGAGTTGCGCCGAATTGGAAAAGCAGGTGTCTGCCCGAACGAGCCCCGGAACCCGCTCGTCGCCACGAGCGCGACCATCGGCGCCGGGTTGGGCCGGCGAGGTGGCGACGGACCTGCTCGCCGCGCGTTGCAGGTGGGTCGATGCGGGCGGTGGGATGCCCGCGCTGGCGCGAGAGCAGGGCCATTGAGGAGAACTCACATCTCTCCAGGGCTTACCGCGTTGTTGCCGCAGAACGCTGGTCGTGTTCCAGACCGGGTCGCGCCCGGTGTGCCATGCGGTCACGCGTGGCGCGGCTGATCGGGGCGGCACAGGTGGCTAGGCTTTGCCATCGAACCGAACCGAGGGGTTGACATGAGCGCGGATGCGCAGGAGCTAGACGAGCGCCAACAGGAGACGTGGCGGCGCGGTGCCGAAGGTTGGGATCGCCGTCAGCAGACGCTTCGCGAGAAGACCGCGCCGGTGGCGCAGTGGCTCGTGAACGCAGTCGATCCCAAGCCAGGCGAGCGGGTGCTCGAATTGGCGGCCGGGCCGGGGGAGACCGGGCTGATCGCGGCGCAGCGTGTTGGCCCGGAGGGGCGGTTGCTCAGCACCGACCAGGCGCCGCAGATGGTCGAGATCGCGCGCCGGCGCGCCGCAGAGCTCGGGCTTGAGAACGTCGATTTTGGCGTCATCGACGCCCAACAGATGGAGCTGGAGCCGGAGAGCTTCGACGCCGTTCTGTGCCGCTGGGGATATATGTTGATGGCGGACCCCGACGAGGCATTGAGACGGACCCGGCGGGCGCTCAAGCAGGGCGGTCGGTTGGCGATGGCCACTTGGGACCGGCCCGACAGGAACCTGTGGATGTCCGCGCCAGTGATCGCGCTCGTCTCGGAGGGCGCGATGCCGCCGCCGAACCCCGCCGATCCGAGCCCGTTCGCGATGCCCGATCCCGCCGACATTGAGCGCCGGCTACAGGCCGCGGGCTTCCGCTCGGCGCGCGCCGAGGTGATTACGTTCCCGCAAACGTACGCGAGCTTCGACGCGTATTGGGAGGAGACGATGGATATGTCGGCGCCGATTCTGGGGGCCGTTGAGGGTCTGCGGCCCGACGAGGTAGCGAAGGTCCGGGCCAAGACCCAAGAGACGCTGTCGCAGTTCGCCGGCGAGGATGGGCGGATCGAGGCGCCGGCGAACGCGGTCGTGGCGGCTGCTGTGGCCTGAGCGCCCGGGCGTTGCGTGCCCGCTTGCCGCGCTGAGCAGGGCCGCTGGTCGGCGGATCGGAATGCACGTGTTGCTACCGGAGCAGGTGTCGGTAGGCCGACCCCATTTACGACCCGCTGCCCGGGTCGGCATCGAACGCTGCGGCAATGAGGTCAGTCAACGGCCCGTCGCTCCCGCGGGGGAACGCCATTCGGGCGGTCGGCGCTGTTACGGCGAGTGTGGTGCCCGTGTCGGGGTAGCTGACGATGTCGGGGAAGTTCATCTCGGATATGAAGAGAAGCCGGCAGGGCTCCGACGACGTGTTGCGCAGCCGGTGTGCGCCCTCAGGACCGCACGGGAACGAGACGACCTCGCCTGGCTGCAACTCACGAACCCCGTCGGATGTACGCAGCTCCGGCGTTCCGCTGAGCACAATCAGCAGCTCCTCGTTGGCGTGATGAAAGTGGTACGGGCTGCTTAGCGCGCCCGGCGCGAGCTCAACAATGCTCGCACCGAGGCGCTGCGAGCCGGCGGCCGCGGCCACCCTCGCGAAGGGGTTGCCGCCTCTGTCCCCCTGCCACTCCGGTTCGAACACGTTGCTCATGCGCTGGCACCATACGTCGACCGAGATACGCGCGCTACAGCAAGAGCAGGTCGTCGGAGGAGACCGGGGTCGCTCACCCGGTTCTCGCCAGGAGCACAAGGCGGCGTGTCGCCTCTCGGCACCGGGCCGATCGGTAGGCGCCGGCTCCCCTGGAGTCCGCGCCGAGCAGGTCGCTCGTCGAATCGCGGCGAGATGCACGTCGTGGCGCGAAAGCAGGTGTCTGCGAATGGATGACCCGATGGCAGCTCTTTCTGCATCCAGCTCGTGGGGATGGGCATCGCCACGGGGCAGCAGTCAGCCGGAATAGGGCCTGCAGGCGGCCGAGGCCGACTTGTAGGTCGGCGAGTTGACGTCGAAGGTGATCGGAATGAAGAGGTAGACGCCGTCGTTGCTCACGGTGCGGCCCGGAGCGGGGGGCGGCGGCGAGGTCGTCGGGTCGGGGAAGTCGCTGATGGCATGGGCGCGCATGCACTTGGAGAACGCCAGGAACTTGCCCACGATCTGGCCCGAGGTGGGCCCGGACGCGCTCGGGCCGCCGTCCTGCAGTTTTTGACACGCCGCCTGGGCGGCCTGGAACGCTGGGGAGGAGAAGTTAATGCCGGAGG
Organism: uncultured Solirubrobacterales bacterium; assembly: GCA_963795525.1. GTDB lineage: Bacteria > Actinomycetota > Thermoleophilia > Solirubrobacterales > Solirubrobacteraceae > Palsa-465. The sequence goes on along the minus strand of CAWCIA010000001.1, from coordinate 815,096 downwards.
CGCTCGCGATGTTCACCTGGCCGTTGGCGTTCGGATCGGGGTAGTTGGTCACCCGGTGGATGCGCATACACTGCGAGAACGCCAGTGCCCGGGCAGCGATCGTGGGCGAGGCTGCGGTCTGTCTGGGCGCGTTGCTTCCGCATCCTGCTGCTAGCAGGCAGGCCGTGATCACGAGGATCCCCGGTCTGAGCGCTGGGGCGGTGCGGATCGGGCTTGTCCGCGTGCCGCGGCGGTGGTTGTATTGGGTTGCCATGTCGTCTCGGGCTCCGCCTTGGGGTTGTTCCCGGGCTTGTAAGGCATGGCTGGTTTCGGCAAGGTATCGGACGGTGCCGGTCGCTTCAGGGCGATACCGTGTCGAAACCCAGCCCGGCTAGGCTGGCGTCACGATGCGTGTGCTGGTGATCGAGGACGACGCGGAGATGGCGCAGGCGATCGCGTCGGGGTTGCGTCACCAACGGATCGCGGTCGATGTGGCGTTGGACGGATCGGCTGGCCTGCAGCGCGCGCTCCTGAACGAGTATGAGGTGGTCGTGCTCGACCGCGACCTGCCCGGGCTGCACGGCGATCAGGTCTGCGCTCGGCTTCTCGCCGGCGAGTGCCGCAGTCGGGTGCTAATGCTGACCGCGGCGGCGAGCAACGACGATCTCGTCGAGGGGCTTGGGCTCGGCGCGGATGACTACCTGCCCAAGCCGTTTGAGTTTGCGGTCCTGGTGGCGCGGATCGGGGCGTTGGCCCGCCGGGCGCATCCCGTGGTGCCGCCTGTGTTGCGCCACGGGGACGTGGTGCTCGATTCGGCTCGGCGGCGTGCGTTCAGGGCAGCCAGGGAGCTCGAGTTGGCGCCGAAGGAGTTCGGCGTGCTCGAGTTGCTGCTCGCGAGCGGGGGGCGGTGTCTCTCAGCGGAGGAGCTGCTCGCGCGCGTGTGGGATGAGGCGGCGGATCCGTTCACGCACACGGTCAAGATCACGATCAGCCGTCTGCGCGCCAAGCTTGGCGATCCGCCGGTGATCGAGACCGTTGCCAGGGCCGGCTACCGGATCTAGTGCGATGCGCTCGCTTCTGAACGGCAGGTTCGCTTCGTTTCCTGTCAGGCTGCATCTCCCACGGCGAACGGCGCGGTTGCGGCTCACGGTGCTGTACGAATGCGTGTCCATCGTCTCCTGGGCGCTACGGGTCGCGCTCGTCTGCCTGCTGGTGCTGATCGCTGATCCCGTGGGGCGAACCTCGCTGGCGCTGACGCTGGTGGTCATGTCGGCGATCGCGCTCGTCGTGATGGCCCCGGTGTCGATGCTGGTGGAGTGGCTGATCGCCGGGCGCGTGCTGCGTCCGTTGCGGACGATCACGACCACGACCCGCGAGATCTCCGCCGCCAACCTTGACCAACGGCTCGCGCTGCCCGGGCCAGAGGATGAGCTCAAGGAACTGTCGGACACGATCGATGCGCTGCTCGACCGGCTTCGAACATCGTTCGAGTCACAACGCCTGTTCGTGGCCAACGCCTCGCACGAGCTGCGCACGCCGCTGGCGCGCCAGAAGACACTGCTCGAGGTCGCGCTCGCCGACCCCGAGCCGACGCTCGCATCCATGCGCCTCGCCCAACAACGGGCATTAGCCGCCGAGCAGCAACTCGAACAGCTGATCGACGCGCTGCTCGCGCTGGCAGGCAGCGAGCAGGTTGCCGAGCACCGCGAACCACTTGACCTCGCAGCGGTGACCAGACGCCTGCTCCGGACGCGCGCTGGCGAGATCGAGCGCCGAGAGCTGCGAGCGAGCGCCACCCTTGATCACGCCTGGACAGACGCAGACCAGCAGCTGATCGAGCGGGTGGTCGCGAACTTGCTCGACAACGCGATCGCTCACAACACCCCGGGGGGCTGGCTCGAGGTCACATCGGCAACATTCTCGGGACACGCGGTCCTCACGGTCGCAAACAGCGGGACGACGATCTCGCCAACCGACCTGGAACGGATCCAGCAGCCATTCCAGCGACTGACCGCTGAACGCACAAGCCGCGGCGACGGTCACGGCCTCGGCCTTTCGATCGTGGCCGCGATCCTCAACGCCCACGGCGGCAAGCTCAAGCTCGACGCCCTCCCCGAGGGCGGACTGCGTGCCGGGGTCAAACTCGCAAGCCTGGCCCAGCCACCCGAAGAAGCACCCTTGCCTGCAGGCACCCCTTCGCAGCCATCCGCCGCCTGAACTCAACAGCGCCAACCGTTCCCGGCGGAAGAGGCCAGCTGAAGTACCGCGCCACGATCAGAGCAGGTCTCCGCGCACGGCCCCGGTTGCAAACCCCCTTTTCGCCTCAGTGAGAACCTGACGGCCCGGCGGTCGGTGTCGTCCGGCTCGTCGGTTTGGCTCTCGGACGGCGGCGGGCTGACTCTCTATTCGCCTGTCGACCTCGTGGTCTGACCGGCTTTTGCCGTGTCGCCCGCCGCCGAGGATCGCCGGCGTGACTTGATAGGAGCGTGGCATCGCCCCAACTGAGGTGTGTCCGCCGGAGATCCGCTCCGTCGGCCATATCTCCAACGAAGGGACGGTGCAGATGATCGTGATCGGGGTGGACACGCACAAGCGGTCGCACACGATCGTGGCGCGCGACGCGGCAACCGGAGCCGCTCGCGGGCAGCTCACGATTTCCGCGACCGACGAAGGAACCTCGACGCGCTGCGGTTCGCAGCCGAACTTGACGACGATCGGGTGTGGGCAGTCGAGGACTGCCGGCATGTGTCCGGTCGTCTGGAGCGCAGCCTGGTCGCTCATGGCGATTGCGTGGTCCGCATCGCCCCCGGACTGACCGAGACCTCGCGGCGAGCGGTCCGCACGCCCGGGAGGTCGGATCCGATCGACGCGACCGCGATCGCCAGGGCCGCGCTGCGCGAAGGTTCGACACCCTCCAAGTCGCGTTCCTGGATGAGCCGGCGCACGAGATTCGGGTCCTGAGCGACTACCGCAACCAGTTGATCAACGAACGCGTCCGGCTCGTGAACCGGCTGCGCTGGCACTTGGTGCAGATCGCCCCCGAGCTCGAGGCGCAGGTCCGGCCCGCCGGACTGATCGGCCCGCGGATCCGCGCGAAGGTCACTCTCGGGATCGCCCGACTGCCCCGCAGCCCGCAGGCCCGGGTCGCGAAGCTGATCCACAAGCGGATCTGCGACATCTACCGCGAAGAGACCGAGCTGCTCGCCGAGCTCAAGACGCTGATCGAAGCGCACTGCCCGCAACTGCTCGAAGAGCACGGCTGCGGCACCGTCACCGCCGCGATCATCATCGGCCACACCGCCGGCGCCAAACGCTCCCCGACCGACGCATGCTTCGCCCGGCACGCCGGCACCGCCCCGATCCCCGCCAGCTCCGGCAACACCAAACCCCACCGACTGCACCGCGGCGGCGACCGCCAACTCAACCGCGCACTGCACATCATCGCGCTCTCCCGCGCCCGCACCGACCCCGCGACCCGCGCCTATCTCGATCGCCGACACAGCGAAGGCAAAACCAAAATCGAGGCGATCCGCTGCCTCAAACGCCACCTCGCGCAGCGCATCTGGCGACGGCTCTACACCACCCAGACAGACACCCCGCCCCCCGTGCATATCAATCGCTCGAACTCCGTAAATACCGAACTTCTCTTGACATAGGAGAGGCAGAAGCAGGGCGAGCGCATCGTCGCCAATCCGATCGTCAGCTCCGGCGACCGCAGGATGATGAAACCAGTCGTCCGCGCCCGGCGCGGACCGCGCCTGCCTAACGCCTACACCGGTCACGGCGGCCACGTGGCCGCTTCGACAATGAACCAGTCAGGCGGAGTGCGCCCTTCGACGGGTCCGCGGGCATGGCACCGGAGTCAGCCGACACGCCCTGGCAGGCTCGCAATTAGCTCAGACCCAGCAAATTCGGTCGCGGGCGCGTGCGCGCTTGCCGCGCTTAACAGGTGGCTCGTTGAGTCGGGCGAGGTACGCGTCGCGGTGCGAAAGCAGGGTGGTCAGTGTCTGAGGGCGCCAGACCGAGCTTGGTGAAGATGTTGGCGACGCCCGAAAGCGGCTGACGTGTTGGCCTTGGTGGTCCAGGTATTGCCCGTCGATCTTGAAGAAGGCGCAGCCTGGCGCCACCTGCTACCTTGCGTTACATGGCATCGCGTGAAACGGCGATCTCGCAACTTCGGCGAGGCGTACTCGAGTTCTGCGTGCTCGCGCTGCTGCTCGATGGCGAGCGCTACAGCTATGAGCTCGTCCGCGCGCTCGGCGATGCGGACGGTCTGGTCACAACTGAGGGGACGCTGTACCCGCTGCTCGGCCGGCTTCGTCGCGAGGGTGTGGTCGATACGACCTGGCGCGAATCGCCGACAGGACCGCCACGCCGTTACTACCACCTCACCCCAGACGGCCAAGCAGCGCTCGACGGGTTCGTGACCGAGTGGACACGATTCCGCGACTCGGTCGACGCCCTACTTAACAACGGAGCCGTCAGATGACCACCAAAAGCCTTCATCCGCTCGCCGCGACGTATCTGGAGCGCCTGCGCCGCGCCGGACGCGGCCTCCCACCGGATCGGCGCCGAGAGCTGCTCGCCGAGATCGAGGGGCACCTGTCCGAGGCGATCGACCCGGGCGCGACGGACGCACAGGTACTCACTATTCTCGACAAGCTCGGCGAGCCCAAGGCGATCATCGCTGCCGAGGCGCCGGATGCGGACGAGCTCCCGACTGGTCGCGGAACCAAAGAGTGGGCCGCGATCGTCCTGTTATTGCTCGGGGGTTTCGTCGTCGGTGTCGGCTGGGTTGCCGGGCTGGTTTTGCTGTGGAGCTCGCGCGCCTGGACCGTGCGCGACAAGTGGATCGGAACGCTCGTCGTACCCGGCGGCCTGGCGACCAGCGTGCTGATCGGGCTGATCGCGATCGGCGTGCCCACCAAGAAACTCTGCCGCGGGATTGCCGGCGGCCCGCAGCACTGCACGGCGGCCGCCAGCCAGGGCACCACCAGTCTCGGAGTCGTCGTGTTCGTTCTGCTCGTGCTGGCTCCGATCGCGACCTCGCTATACCTCGGCCGCCGCGCTGTCGCCGAACCATGACACGGCAAGTCCCCACGAAGCGCGGGAACGCCGCGCGCACGGATTGAAAGAGGAACGGGGAAGCAAGCGCTCCCGGCGCTGCGGCCCCTAACTACCAATGCGACCACGTCGCCTCACGCGCCTCGCCTGCCTGACCGTCCTTGCGGCCCTCATTGCCGGGCTGGCAGCTGCGTGCGACGGCAGCAGTCCCTTGTCCTCAAGCGGCTCTGCCTCGACAGGCTCGGCGAGCTTCCGGGCGGACCTTGCCTACGCGCATTGCATGCAAACCCACGGCCTTCCGAGCTTCCCCGACCCCCATCCATCGGAGAGCTTCCACTTCAGCGGGCAACCGAACGCCGACAGCCCCGCAGGGCGTGCTAATAACGCCTGCAAGGCCCTGCTGCCCAACGGCAGCACGACAGCGCCGGCGACGCCCAGCGCTCGTGCTGGCGTGGCGGCTGACTGCCTGACCGTGTCGCAGTGTTACGCCCCTCGCCAGTTTCTGGTGGCCTACGGCGTCCAGCCGCTGCTAGACCGCGGGATCACTGGCCACGGCGTCACCGTGGTGCTGCCGGAGGAAGCCGAAAGAGGGCCGGCGCGACCCCGGCCGATCACCAACCTCCTGCAGTCGGTCACCGACATCCGGCAGGACCTGGCGGACTTCGACAGCCGGTTTGGACTGCCGCCAGCAAGAATCAAAGTGATCACGACCTTGGCCGGCTCGTCCGCCTCGCCATGGTTGGCCGGTGTCGAGGAGGTGGAGGACACCGAGCTGGTCCACGCCATCGCCCCGCACGCCACCATCCGTGAGCTTTTGGTCGACGCGGCGGACGTGAGCACCCCGGCGAAGCTCGCCGTCACGTTCGCATCCTACGTGCGGACCGCCGTGCGCAACGGAGAGGTGATGTCCCAAAGCGGCATCGGCCAAGACTTCAACCTGGGCGAGAGCTCGTGGACCCGCACCCAGGTGGCGACCATGAACTCGGCGCTGGAATACGCCACCGCCCACCACCTCACCGTCGTCGTCGCGGCTGGCGACTACGGCGCGATCGGCAATGGCTCATCGAGGCCGCTCAAGGAGGTCAGCCTGCCCGCCTCAGATCCGTGGGCGCTCGCTGCTGGCGGCACCACACTGACCGCAAACCCCGTCACAGGGGCATACCTCAGCGAGACCGCCTGGAACGACCAGTCCGGATCGCCGTCCGCGTCCGGTGGCGGGTTCAGCCGGCTGTTCACCCGCCCCAGCTACCAGAGCAACGTGCCCGGCATCGGCGCGACCCGTGGCGTGCCAGACGTCGCCGGGGAAGCGACCGGCAGCAGCGGCATGGCACTCGCTTTCAGCGCTCCGGGCGGCGGTGAGGAGTTCGTCGGGGCTGGAGGCACGAGCGCGGCCGCGCCCTTCTGGGCCGGACTCATCGCCTTGGCTGACCAGGAGGCCGGCCACCCCCTCGGCTTCGTCAATCCCGCCATCTACCGAATCGCCCAAAACCCGCTTTACCGCAAGGCGTTCCACGACATCACCACCGGCAACAACACGGTGTCCCTCAACGGGGTCACGATCACCGGCTACCCGGCAGCGCCCGGGTGGGACCCGATGACCGGCTGGGGAACCCCCAACGCCCAGGTGCTCGTCCCACTGCTCGCCCACTACGCCAGCCCATAACCCCGTGGGCGGAACTGACTACTGGGCCGGAACGCCCACCGATGATCAGTCGCGGCTCGCCAAAGGCCCAGGGCTCGCAAAGCGAGTCTCGCCCCGCGCGTCGTCGTACACCTCCTCTTCGCCAATTCCGAGCATCCAGTGCTTGCTCGTCAGCGTCTGCCCGCTGCTAACTCCGCCGCTCGATCTCCCAGGTGGCGACCGATGCCGGTGGACGCGCCCGAGGCGATCGCGTCGTGACCGCTGGCACGCCGAACCAGCAGCCGCGGGATCGACTCGGACCGGCCGCCCTCGCTGCCGGTGTCGGACAGCCTCAGCCACGCGATCCTGAAGGCCAGCGCGGCTGCTCTTGGCGACCGGCGGGAACGCTGAGCCCGCCAAGCCGGCGTATGCGGAACGTCGCCAAAGGGAGCGCTCCAGCCGCGGTCGACAGAGGGTCGAAAGCACCTCTGCGGGGTGCTCCAGCGATGTAGTCGAATCTCGGAACTTCGACGCAGAAGAACTCAGCGAAACTCAGCGCAACAAGCCCCGAATCTGCAGTATTTCCAGTCAACGACGCGGCGAAGGAATCGAACCTTCCAAGCCGGGGGCTGCCCGGCCCTGCCAGTTTTGAAGACTGGATGGGCCACCAGGCCCGTGCCGCGCCGCGAGTGATCCTATGACGGCTGCGACCCTGGCTCCGTCCCGGGCGCGAGCAAGCGGTACCCCTGACCTGCGACAGCCGTTCCCACACCGAGGCCCGCCCGAGCGACCAACGAGAAACCAAGCAAGCCGACCCCCCGGGCGCGTTAGGATCGAACAGCGGTGTTGCTCCTCATCGACACCCGCGAACCGCCCCCCGAGCCCGACCCGGACGAGTCCGACGGACGCCGCCGGCCGCGCATCACGCTCAGCGAGCTCCGGCCGGCCATCAACCTCGTCATCGGCCTAGCACTGGCCCTTGCCGCCGCGGACTTTCCCCCGCCGGCTGCGTTCATCCTCCTGGCCGGCGCGTGCATCGAGTTCGGCCGGGCCCTCAACGGGATCGGGGGCAGTCCGACGGGCATGCGCGAGCACCGCCAGTAACTCAGTCACAAGCCTGACGGCGCAAAAGCCCTGCATCTATAGAACCGACACCGGGTGCCGAACACCCGGGAGATGCATCCTGATGCCGAAACATCAGCGCACGTCCTTCGCGCGCGGAGAACGGCTGCCTTCGCGCGGGGCGCTATCGGGGTCTGCGGCGTCGCGCTCCTCCTGGCCGACCGGAGCCTGGCGGCCGATCGGACGCTCGCCTACGTCGGTTTCGGTTTCATCTTTGCCACGGCGGCCCTCCAGCTCCTCCTCCTCGAATCCAAATGGATGAAGATCGAGGAGGCGTTCGCCCTCCCGGCCATCCTCATCATCGGCCTCGGCGACGGACGGGTGACGGTCCTCAGCCTTCTCTGGCTCGCCGCCGTCGCCGCCGGCGTTCTCGCCCGCGGCGGGCGCGTCCACTGGGTCGGCAGAACCGTCGTCGTGCTCTCGCTGGCTCTTCCGGTCGTCATCGAGCAACGCCTCACCCTCTCCCACGCCGCGCTCTGCGTCGCCACGATCGCGCTCCTGCTCACGTGCGGCCGCGTCACCCAGGAGCTCCAGCTCCTCCTCGCCCGCGCCCGCTACGACGCCGACCACGACCTCCTCACCGGCGCTCTCTCGCGGGCGAAGTTCCGCGATCTCCTCGACGGCCGTGCGGCTGGGGCCACGACCGAGACCGGCGAGGTGCTCCTGCTCGTCGACCTCGACAACTTCGGCCAGATCAACAAGGCCAACGGCCATGCCGCCGGCGACCGCCTCCTCACCCGCCTCGGCGAGCTCTTCGCCGCACGCACCGGCGGTGGCGGGATCGTCGGTCGTCTCGGCGGCGACGAGTTCGGGCTCGCCATCCGCTCCGCCGAGCCCGAGGCCGTCGCTCGCGAAGTCATCAGGGACCTCGCGGCCTGCGAGACGCCCGTCCCCGCCTCCATCGGCATCGCCCGCGCCCCGGCCGACGGCCACACCGCCGACTCCCTCCTGCGAGCCGCCGACATCGCCCTCCGCGTGGCCAAGCGCGCGGGCCGCCAGCAGGTCTCGGCGTATGTCGGCGACTCCCTCTCCGACGAAGGTCCCGGTGGCGCCCGCGCCGCGCTCGGCCGCCTCATCGAAGGCGAAGACCTCTCCATCTTCGTCCAGCCGATCGTCGAGCTCGACACCGGGCGGCCGCACGCCTTCGAGGCGCTCGCCCGCTTCGAGACCGGTTCCACCTCGAGCCCCCTGCACTGGTTCGCCCTCTCCGAGGAATTCGGCGTGCGGCCCGAGCTCGAGCTCGCATGTCTGCGCGCCGCGCTTGAGCTGCTCGAGGAGCTTCCCGGCCGCTCGCGCCTGAGCGTCAACCTCTCCGGCTCGCTCCTCCTCGACGATCGCACCTCCAGGCTCCTCCTCCAGACCCCGGACGTCTCTCGCCTCATCATCGAGCTCACGGAGAACACGCTCCTCGAGGACACGCCCGAGCTTCGCGCCGCGATCGCCGGGCTCCGCAACCGCGGCGCCCACCTGGCCATCGACGACATGGGCGCCGGCTACTCGGGCCTGAAGCAGATCACCTCCGTGCACGCCCGCTATCTCAAGCTCGACCGCTCGCTGGTCACGGGCATCGAGTCGAGCCCCGAGCGCCAGGCCCTCATCGCCGCTCTCCTGGGTTATGCCGAGCGCATGGGCGGGGCGCTCGTCGCCGAGGGCGTCGAGACCGACGACGAGCTCGAGGCGATCCAGGAGCTCGGCGTCCCGCTCGTGCAGGGCTACCTCCTCGGCCGCCCCGGTCCGCCATGGCCCCAGCACTCCGATGCGGACATGCTCAGCGAGCGCACCCGCGTCCGCGACTGACCCCCGGTCGCCAGGTGAATCTGGAGAACCTCGCAAGCCTGGCCCGGCAGGCCTAGCGCGTGAGACCGTGCTCGAATGCGTCCTTCACAGACGCGTCGAGCGCGTTCAGCCGGAACAGCGCCAGCGCCTCGGCCGAGGAGAAGCGCCCACCGGGCAGCGAGGCCGCCCCATGGTGCGCCAGCACGCAGTGCAGCAGGGCCAAGAAGCGATCGCCGTCGAGCCCAACCTCCCGAGCGCGCTCTGACAGCATCCGCTCGCCGGACACAACGTGGCCCAACAGCCGGCCCTCCTCGGTCAGCCCGATCTCCGCTCCGTACGTGAACTCCCGCGTGCGCCCGATGTCGTGCACGATCGCCGCCGTCAGGAGCAGATCGGAATTGAGGCGGGGATGGAGTTGGCAGGTCTCGAGGGCCAACGTGGTCACTGCCACTGTGTGCTCGAGCAGACCGCCCAGATAGGCGTGATGTCCGGCACGGCTGCACGGGGCGCGCCGCCACCCCGCCCGTAATGAATCGTCGGCGAGCATGCGCTCGAGCAACCCGCGGTACCCACGGTCGTAGACCTCGCCCGCCAGGTGCTCGAGGAAGCCCTCGAGCTCGTCGAGATCGCGATAGGCCTGAGGGAGAAACTCGGCGGGGTCGGCCGCTGAGGCCTCAGGATCGACCCGCGCGATGCTCGACACCTCGACCACAAGCTCGTCGCGGAAGCGCTCCACCGCACCCCGGACGTGCACGAGGTCGCCACGCTCGAACCGTCCCGCGAGCAGATCGGCGTCGCGGAAGGCGCGGGCGGCCACCGTCCCGCTGCTGTCACGCAGCTCGAGCGCGAGATAGGGCGAGCCGCTCCGCGTGTTCAAACGGTCCTTGCGCGTGCAGGCGAACACCCCGTCGACGGGCTGCCCCGGACGAAGCGAAGTGACCCGAATCGTCGGGGAATCCTCAGTAGCCATATGTGTCCATGATGTACGGTGAGTCGGATGCAGCCACTCGAGTGGGAGTACCGCCCCGACGGCCTGCGGGCACCGGCACTCATCTGCGCCTTCAAGGGCTGGAACGACGCCGGGGACGCCGCGTCGAGCGCGATCACCTTCGTTGGGAGCGCTCTCGGCGCCCGCCGCTTCGCGTGCATCGATCCCGAGGAGTTCTACGACTTCCAATCGACCCGCCCGCAGGTCAAGCTCGTCGACGGCCTCGCGCGTTCGATCGTGTGGCCCGAGGTCGAGCTCTACGAGGCGCGTGTCCCCCGCGCCCCGCGTGACCTCGTCCTGCTGACCGGCACCGAGCCATCGATGCGCTGGCGCACGTTCACCAAGGTCATCGTTGAGCTGGCCGAGGCCCTCGGCACGCAGCTTGTGGTCACCCTCGGTGCGCTCCTCGCCGATGTGCCGCACACCCGGCCGATCAGCGTGACCGGACTGGCCTCCGACCCGGAACTCGTTTCCCGGCTCGGCCTGCAGAACTCGAGCTACGAGGGCCCGACGGGAATCGTCGGCGTGCTTCACGCGGCCTGCCAGCAGAGCGGGCTGCCCTCGGCGAGCCTGTGGGCGGCGGTCCCGCACTACATTGCGGCCGCCCCCAACCCCAAGGCCTCGCTCGCGCTCGTGCGCAAGCTCGAGGGTCTCGTCGGGGTGGCTGTCGACGCCTCCGAGCTCGAGACCGCCTCGGGTGACTACGAGCGCCAGGTCAACCTGGCGGTGCAGTCCGATCCCGACGTCCAGGCATTCGTCGAGCGCTTGGAGCAGGCGGCCGGCACGGACCCCACCGAGCAGCCCGGTCCGCTCCCCTCCGGTGACACGATCGCCCGCGACCTCCAGCGCTTCCTGCGTCAGCGCGGCGCGGGCGAGGACCCCCCGCCCCACCCGAACCTCTGAGCGCCCGACCCCGGCGGCGGATCAGTGCTCGGCCGCCGGGCACATGAGGCGGTAATCGCAGATCGAGCAGGCCGAGAACGACGGCGTCGGCTCGAACCCCTGCGAAAGGATCCCCTCGCCGACCTCCATCGTCACCTCACGTATCCATTCGCCCCGCGTGCCGTCGTTGTCGGGCACCGAGACCTTTTCGTCGTCGAGGACGTAGTAGTAGGCCTGGCGTGAGGCCTCGAGGCTCCACGCCTCGCGGGCGCCGATCGCATAGAGGGACAGCTGGACATCCTCGGCGAGCTGCGCCTCGTTCTTGGGCCGCCCGGTCTTGTAGTCGATGAGCTCGTATTCGCCGCCTGGCAGGCGGTCGACGCGGTCGACGCGGCCGCGAAGGAGATGCGGACCGAGCTTGAACGTGAACGCGCGCTCGAACCACATCGGCTCGACCTCCTCGGTCTGGAAGCGCTCGTGGTAGCGGGTCAGCGCGGCCGCGGCCTTACCGCGCAGCTGGCGCTCCTCCTCGGAGTCGCCGAAGCCCCCGCGCCGCCAGCCGGCATCGAGCAGACCGAGCAGCTCGGGGAGCGAGTCGCCCGACTCATCCCGGCCGTGGAAGCGCTCGAGCACCTGGTGCACGAGGATCCCGAAGCGCTGGTGGATCGTCGGCTCCTGGGGGATGCGGAAGACGCGGGCGAACTTGTATTTGAGCGGGCAGGTGCGGTACGTGTCGATGTCCGAGGCGGAGAGCACGACCCCCTCGCCGCGGCGCGGAAGGAACTGCTCCAGGGAGGGCTCGTCCCGCGCCGCGACCACCTGGGCGCGGCGGCGGGCGTCCTGCTCGGCGTCGAGAAGGTAGTCATCCAGGGCCGAGCTCACGAAGATCTCCCGCTGCTCGGCCGTGACCGCCTGGAGGATGCGCGAGTTCACATCGCGCAGGCCCTCGGCCACGCTCTGCCCCTCGGGCCGGGCGATCAGCGCAGCGAGCTTGAGCAGCTCGAGGTAGCGCACGACGGCGTGGGAGACATCCAGGTCGGTGTCAAAGCGCAGCTCGCCGAGCCGGCCGCCGGCCCGCATCGTCCCTTCCAGCAGCTCGTCGCGCAGCAGCCGGTAGGTCGAGTGGATTGTCTCAGCCGGCCCGAAGAGCTCCTCATCGCGGTCCTCCCACTCCCCCCCGACCGCGGCGCGAATCTCCTCGAGCACCGCGGAGGGCGCGATCCCGCCGCCGCGGTCGTCGGCCGCCGGGTAGCAGAGAACCACGCGCTCGCCCGCTCGCGTCACCGCGACGTAGAGCTGGCGGCGGAGCATGGTCTCGGCGAGCGCGTCGCTGTCGGGCGGCAACGGCTCGGAGAGCAGAGCGTCGGGAACGGACTCGGGCGCTGGGGCGCGCACGCCGGCGTGGAGGCCGAGCATGTATACGTGCTCGGCCTCGAGGCCCCCGGCTGCGCTCATGAGCACGACTTGAACCGACCCGGGCTCGGCGAGCTCGGGCTCGTCCTGCTCGCGCATCCCTGCCTCGGCCACGGCCGCGATCGAGCGGGCGAACTCGCGCGGCGTGGCCTGCGGCGAGCGGCGCACGTAGGCAGAGGCGAGCTCGCCGAAGCGTGCCAGGGCGCGCAGCCGCTCGACCACGTCGGCCTGCGCCGCGAAGAGCTGCTGGCGACGGAGGCCGAGCCGGTCGATGAGCCGGTGGACGTAGAGGTCGGGCCGGGCGGTGTCGATCGCCGCTGCGGCCAGGCGGAAGAGCTTGAGGAAGACGCGGATCCGCTCGCGCGCCTCGGGCGGGACCTGGGGCGACTCGGTGGCGGCGGCAAGGGCGGCGACCATGTCGAGCTTGCGCCGGCGCGCGATCTGCGTGCACCGCGCGATATCGACGGAGCGCAGGTCGATGGGCGGGCGGGCGAGCGCGCGCACGACGGCGGGCGCGTCGGAGGGGTCGGCGAGCAGGCGCAGCCAGGCGAGGACGTCGCGGATCTCCGCGCGCTGGAAGAAGGCCGCCTGGCCGATCAGCCGATGGGGCACGGCGCGCTCCTCGAGCGCGACCGCCGCTGCGTGCCCCTCCCGCGTGATGTCGGGGACGAGCACGAGGATGCGGCTGGGATCGACGCCCTCCCGGGCGATGAGTCGCTCGATGTCCGCCGCCACCGACTGCGCCTGGGCGCGGTCATTGGCGCAGCGCCAGTAGGCCACCTGCCCTTCGGCATCCTCGTCGGACGCCGACGGCAGCGACGCCCAGGGCACGAGGGCTCCCGCGGCGGCGAGCACGGCCCGCCGGCAGCGCCGGCTCTCGCCCAGCTCCACTACGAGGTCGGCCGACGCGCTCAGCCGCGCGAGACGCTCGGGCGCCGCGCCCCGGAAGCGCCGCAGGGAGTGCTCGGGATCGCCGGCGGCCGTCAGATGGGCACCCGCCACGGCCTCGAGCAGGCTGGCCGCGGCGAGGTCGAGCTCCTGGACGTCGTCGGCCAGGACGTGCGCGAAGCGCCCGGCGAGGGCGGGGCGCTCGCGCAGCACCCGGAGGGCGTCGTGCATGAGGTCGCCGGCGTCGCGGGTCTCCGTCTCGGCGAGCATCCGCTCGTGGGTGCGGTAGACGGCCGCGAACTCGAGCTGGAGCGCCGCCTCGGACGGATCGGTGCCGCTCTCCTCGAGCTCGGTGGCCCAGCCCGCGTAGTCCTCGGCGCTGATCAGCTCCGCCTTCAGGCGGTCGATCCGGCGCACGAAGCTCGCCAGGAGCCCGCCGAGGCTGCCGCCGATGTCGTGGCGGGCGAGAGAGAGATCGTCCACCCGCTCGAGCAGCATGGCGAGCCGCTCGCCCGCGGTCAGGGCGACGTCGAGACCGTCGGCGAAGCTCAGCTCCGCGCCCAGAGCGAGCGCGGCGAGCTGCGCGGGCGTGAGCACGAACAGCTCCTCATAGCCCCGCTCGAGGCGACTCTCGAGGCGGGAACGCAGCGCCGCGGCGCGGGCGGGCGTGGGGACGACGACGGCCAGCCGCTCGGGCGCGTGACCCTCACCGACGAGCCATGCGAACCGAGCCTCGACGACCGTCGTCTTGCCCGTTCCGGCCATGCCCCTGACGACAAGTCGCTTTCCCGGGTAGGTGACGGCCAGGCGCTGAGCGGGAAGCAACTCCTGAGAGGTGAGAGCCACGTCTGCAAGCATAGGTTTGTCATGACCTCCACCCGCTCGGCACTCGACGCAGACTGGCTCGGCATCTGCCGTCGGGCCGTCGAGGGGCTCGACCGGATGCTGGCGGCCTCCCCGAGCACGGTCGAACGGGCGGTGGAAACGGGTACGCGGGGCTCCGGAGGAGACCGCACGCTCGTCATCGATCACTCGGCCGAGGATCTTGTCTTCGAGCAGCTCGACCAGCTGAAAGCCGACGGCTACCGCTTCACCGCATTGTCGGAGGAGCGCGGGGAGGTCGGCTACGGCGACGAGGCGGTGCGCGTGATCATCGACCCCATCGACGGGTCGCTCAACGCCAAGCGCGGCATCCCCCACCACGCCATGTCGCTCGCCGTGGCCGACGGCCCGACGATGGCCGACGTGGTCTTCGCCTACGTCTACGACTTCGGCCCCCGGGAGGAGTGGTGGGCGCGGCGCGACGAGGGCGCGCGGCTCAACCACGAACGCCTCGACCCGAGCCTCGGCGAGCGGCGCGGGCGCGACGGTCGGCTCGAGGTGCTCGGCATCGAGTCGGCCGACCCTCGCTGGCTCGCCGCCTCGGCCGAGTCGCTCGAGCAGTGCTGTTACCGGGTGCGGGCCCTCGGCACCATCGCCGCCTCGCTCTGCCAGGTGGCGGCAGCACGCTTCGACGGGATGGTCTCGCTCCGGCGCTCGCGCGGCGTCGACGCGGCGGCCGGGCAGCTCATCGTGCGCGAGGCCGGCGGGCTGGTCAGCTTTCCCGCCTGCCGGGACCCGCTCGGTGCCCCCCTCGACACCACGCCGAGCTCGCCCGTCATCGCGGCGCGCACGCTCGAGACCCTGCACGCGCTAGAAAAGGTGCCGACGTGATCGACTGGATACTTGCCGAGCGGATCGCCGGCTACGTCGCCGGGACGGGCGACGCGGAGCCGCCGAAGGCTGACCTGGCCGCACTGGCCGTCAAGTCGGAGGCACGCGTGACCGCCTACACCGGACTGGTGCCGGCCCGTCCCCTGCCCGCCCCGGAAGGTGTGGGCCGCAAGGAATGGGTCTCGAGCAACGTCGCCTCGATGCGGCTCCTCCTCGATCCCGTTCTGGCCAAGTCGACGAAGAACCTCGGCGCGCTGCGACCCGCCGTCGATCTCGCCATGGGCCTCGTGATCAGCACCGAGGTCGGAGTCGTACTCGGCTACCTGGCGCAGCGCGTCCTCGGCCAGTACGAACTCGTCCTCCTCGACGAGGCTGAGGAGGACCGGCCACCGCGGCTGCTCTTCGTCATGCCGAACCTCGGCCAGGCCGTCGCGGCATTCGACGCCGAGGACGAGGAGTTCATGACCTGGGTGACGCTCCACGAGGTCACGCATGCCGTGCAGTTCAGCTCCGTCCCTTGGCTCCACAGCTACCTCTCGGCGCTGGTGCGCGAGCTGCTCGCAAGCGCGGAGATCCGCCTCGACACCCCGCGCAAGCTGCGACTGCCCAATGGCGCGGAGATCCGCCGGGTCCTGAACGCGCTGCGCCAGGGCGATTTGGTGTCGATCGTCACCACGCACGCCGAGCGCGAGACGATCGACCGGGTCCAGGCCGTGATGGCGGTCATCGAGGGTCACGCCGAGCACGCCATGGACGCCGTGGCGCCCGATCTCCTCCCCAACCTGCCCAAGCTCCGCGAGGCGATCGACCGGCGCCGGCGCTCGCAATCGGGGCTCAACCGCCTGGTTGGGCGGCTGCTGGGGATGGATATGAAACTCCGCCAGTACGAGCAGGGCAAGGTCTTTTGCGACACCGTCGTGCGGAAAGGCGGCATCCAGACGCTCAACCGCGTGTTCTCGAGGCCCGAGTCGCTCCCCACGGCCGCCGAGCTGCGCGATCCAGCGGCCTGGATCGAGCGCACCACGCCCCGGACACTGCCCCAGGCCGGCACCTCCCGCGCTTAGCGGCATGTCGTCCGGGTAGCCGGCTGTAACGCGTCTCGGGCCCGGGTGTACAAACATGTGTTCGATATCATCGACACTGCAAACACCTCGAGAGACCGACACACCGGGAGCAAGCGAGCAATGGCCACAACGCCTGAGAACACTTCCGCGGGTACGCCCGCCAGCGGCACCACCGCCGCCACCAGCACCAAGACCCCGGCGCGCAAGTCGCCGAGCCGACGCGGCACCGCCGGCAAGCGCAGCACCACCGCCGGCAAGCGCACCACCACTGCCGGCAAGCGCACCACCCCTGCCGCCGGCAAGCGCACGGCGAGCGGGCGGACGACTGCCGCGAGCGGCCGTGCCCGCACCAGCCGGAGCACGCGCAGCACGAGCCGGAGCACGTCGCGCGCGAGCACGAGCCGGAGCACCACTTCTGCGACCACGCCGGCGGCCCGCGTCGCCCAGGTCCAGCAGATCGCCGAGCGCGCCGTCCTCGTTCCCTTCGGCGCCGGCCTGCTGGCGCAGGAGAACCTCGTCTCGACCGTCCGCGGCCTGACGACCAAGTACCGCACGCGCGCCAGCCTCGAGCGCGAGCTCAAGCGCTACGAGCGCCGCGGCACCACCGCCCGCAACCGCTTCGAGCGCCAGGTCCGCCGGACCCGGACGCAGTTCGAGCGCGAGCTGCGCCAGCGCCGTGGCACCCTCGAGCGGTCGGTCAAGCAGAACCGCCGTCGCGTCGAGCGCGAGGTGCGCTCGGTGCGCAAGGACCTCGAGAAGCAGTCGAGCCTCGTCGGCGCGCGCGTCGAGAAGCTCGTAGCCGGTGCTCAGGAGCTGATCGGCTCGGCCTCCTAAGCACCGAATCGACTTACCCCGACCGGCGATCAGGAGAGCGCCGGATCCGGGAGAGGTTCGCCGGCCTCATATCCTCGCCGGCGGACGTAGCACCCTCTCCTCCCTCAACCGCCGGGGCGCCACGTAAGTGGCGCCCCGTCGGTCTTTTTGGATGGCGGTCGCGGCCAAGCGGCGCTCCCAGCACCCGCGCGCGACCAGGCCGGGCTCAGGGTGGTCGCGGGCGGGGGGGTGGTCGCGGGCGGGGGGGTGGTCGCGGGCGGGGGGGTGGTCGCGGGCGGGAGTGGCCGCGGGCGGGAGTGGCCGCGGGCGGGAGTGATCGCGCACTGTCGGCCGGGCATAGACGCGCCCACCCCTGGGTCTGCGAGGGGGTGAGCGCGTCCGTGACCGCTATCCGGGCATAAACGCGCCCACGCCGGGTGCTCGGAGGGGGTCGGCGCGTCTATGCCCATGGCGCGTCTATGCCCATGGATGACGTGCGACGCTCCACTCCGAGCCGGTGGTCAGCGCGTCCCGTCGCCCCTCCGCGGCGAACCATGGCGATGTAGGTACCGCCACGGTCCCCGATCAGCCAAAGTTCGCCCTCACCAGGAGCAGCCGCCCCGCGAACGGGGCATTTCCATGGGGCGAGAGCGGCGGAGTCGGCCACCGGAACGATCGCCGGCGCGCGGGGGTACCTCGGTACGCGATCACCGAGGAGCCGCTCGTGGACCCCGTCCCGGGGTCGCCCGGCGAAGCGCTCGTGGACCCCGTCCCGGGTCGCCCGGCGAAGCGCTCGTGGACCCCGTCCCGCGGTCGCCCGGCGAAGCGCTCCCGCCGCCACCCCCGCGAAAACCGCGAAAACCACGCAACCCCCCACACACCACCGACACGAGGCCATCGCCTCACCCACGTCGCAGGCGGTCATTCATCACACACCACCCACCCCGAAGGGCGGAAAACCGTCTGCCACAATGAATTCGATGCCCACGCGTGAACAAATCCAAGATGCCCTGCGCACGGTGATCGATCCCGAGCTGCGGCGCGACATCGTCGAACTCGAGATGGTCCGGTCGATCGAGGTCCACCCGAACGGCGTCGTCGACGTGATGGTCTCGCTGACCACCGCCGGCTGCCCGATCCGCAGCCACTTCCAGACCGGCGTCGCGCAGGCCGTGCACGCGCTCGAGGGCGTGACCGGTGTGAACGTGAGCTTCGATGTTCTCTCCGACAACGAGAAGCAGGCACTCGGCCACAAGCTCGGCCGCGGCTCGCTCCCCGAGGGCGCGCTTGCCCAGGTGCAGAACGTCATCTGCATCGGCTCGGGCAAAGGCGGGGTGGGCAAGTCGAGCGTGACCGCGAACCTGGCTGCGGCCCTGACCGCCGAGGGCAAGAGCGTCGGCGTGCTCGACGCCGACGTGTGGGGCTACTCGCAGCCGCGCATGCTCGGCCTCGGCGCCGAGCGCCCCAAGGTCAACGGCCAGCGCAAGATCATCCCCCTCCAGGCCCAGGACGGCATCAGCGTCATGTCCATCGGGTTCTTCGTCGAAGAGGATTCCGCCGTCGTGTGGCGCGGACCCATGCTCCACAAGGCGCTCCAACAGTTCCTCGAGGACGTCGACTGGGGCGAGCTCGACTACCTGCTCATCGACCTTCCCCCCGGCACGGGCGACGTGTCGATGACGCTCGCCCAGCTCCTCCCGCAGGCCAAGTTCGTCATCGTGACCACGCCGCAGCCGGTGGCTCAGAAGGTCGCTCGCCGCTCGGCCGAGATGGCGACCAAGCTCAAGCTCGAGATCGTCGGCGTGGTCGAGAACATGTCCGGCTTCGTGACCCCGGACGGCGAGCGCTACCAGCTCTTCGGCGAGGGTGGCGGTCAGCTCCTGGCCGAGGAGCTCGAAGTGCCGCTGCTGGCCAAGATCCCTCTCACCCTGGGGCTCCGCGAGCAATCGGACGCTGGTGTGCCGATCGTCTTCTCCGATCCGGACGACCCGGCGGCGCAGGCCCTCGCCCATGGCGCACGCGGCCTGATCGCGCTCTCGCCCGTCGAGTTGCCGGTCATGCAGATGGCGGCCCCGGCCGCGGCTCCGCGGCCGACGGGCATGTCGCTGCCGATGGCCTGACGGCGCTCTCAGCCGGCCAGGAGCCGCTCGGCGGCAAGATCTTCCAGCTGCACCCGCGCGCCCTCGGCCAGCCGCGCCTCGAGCTCGGTCTGGCCGAGCGCCGCACGGAGCTCCTCGCGCAGCCGCTCGAGCCGCAGAGCGATGGCCTGGCCGCCCTCGGCGCCGATCGCCCCGTTGGTGGCGTCGAGCGCCCCGAGGATGCGCGCGGCGGTGTCGCCGGCCCCGGCGCGGGCACATAGCGAGGCATCCGCGGCCAGACAGTAGGCGAGGAGCACGCGGTAGCCCGCCTCTCGGCCCGTGGCCGCGCACTCGGCCAGGAGCGTGAGGGCGTTCTCGCGCTCACCCCGGTCGATCGCCGTCCACATGAGCACCGTGCGCGCCATGGCGCAGCCGATCGCGTGATCGAGCTCGAGGCAGATCTCCACGCATCGGATCGCGTCGAGATCCGCGGCGGGGTGGTCGCCTGACTCGAGGCGGAGATATGCGCGGGTCAGGAGAACCCGCCCGATCTGGCGCGGGTCGCCCGCGCGCTCGAAGACGGCCATGGCCTCGGAGAGCCGGGCCGCGGTGGCCTCCGGCCCGACGATCTCGTGCTCGGCTCGCGCCGCCAGGAGCAGCGCCCGGCCGAGGAGGCCGTCGCCACCGAGCCGCTCGGCCACATCGACTGCCTCGGCGGCCAGCGGGCGCGCCGCTTCCACCCGTCCTGACTCGAGGCGCAGATCGGCCGCCATGAGGAGCGCCTCGGCCAGGATCTGGTCATCGTCCGCGCTGCGCGCGAGCGCGAGGCCGTCGTCCACGAGCGCCTGGCCCCCGTCGGGTGAGCCCAGGAGGACGACGGCGAACGCCGCCTGGTTGAACGCCCGCGCGCGCAGTCCCGGCGGCGCGTCGGTGAGCGCCGCGGCGTCGATGCACCACTTGGCCACCTCGCGCAGTCGGTTGCGGATGAAGCCGAACTGTCCGACCGCGGCGGAGATGCGCAGCGCGTTCTGGTCCGCGCGCTTGAGCGCGCGTTCGATTGCGGCGCGGATGTTCGGCAGGTCGGCATCGAGCTGGTCGAAGGCGGCGCCCTGAGCGGGCCCTCGCGCGGCCGCCGCAGCCGTCTCGACCACTTCGGTGTAGTGGTCGAGATGGGCACGGATGAGCGGCTCGAGCTCGCCGCTGCGCTCGAGCTGCTCGCGGGCGAAGGCCCGGATCGATTCGAGTAGGAGGTAGCGCTCGTGGGCCGGCTGGACGAGTGACTTCTCGATCAGCCGGGCGAGGAGCTCGAGGACGTCGTCGGGATCGAGCGGATCGGCGGCGCAGATCTGCTCGGCTGCCTCGAGCTCGAACTCGCCGGTGAATACGGAGAGGCGCTGCAGGAGGACGCGCTCGTCGTCCTCGAGCAGCTCGTAGCTCCACTCGATCGAGGCGCGCAGGGTTTCGTGATGGGGCAGCTGTCCCCGATAAGAGCGACGAAGGACGGAGAAGCGACGGTCGAGCCGCTCGGCCATGCGCCCCGGGGGGATCGCCGCGGTCCGGGCCGCGGCGAGCTCGATGGCCAGCGGAAGACCGTCGAGCCGGCGGCAGATCTCGATGACGGCGGCGCGTTCACGGTCGAGGTCGAAGCTCGGCGCGACCACTCTCGCGCGGTCGACGAAGAGCGCGACCGCCTCCGAGCCCTCCCACTCGCCGACCGCGTCGGGAAGGCTGAGCGGAGCGAGCGGGTAACGCCGCTCGCCCGGCAGCGCGAGCGGCTCGCGGCTCGTGGCGAGCACGTGGAGGCTGGGGCAGCTGGCGATGAGGCGGTCGACGAGCGGGGCGAGGTCGTCGAGGACGTGCTCGCAGTTGTCGAGCAGGAGCAGAAGACGGCGCGTCTCGAGCGTCTCGCACAGCGTGCGGGCGATCTCCCGCTCGGCCTCCGGCCGCACGCCGAGGGTGGCCGCGATCTCGTCGGCCACGGCGTGCCCGTCGCGCAGCTTGGCGAGCTCGACCATCCACACCCCGTCCTCGAACCGGGATACCACGAGCGGCACGACCTCGGCGGCCAGTCGCGTCTTGCCCACCCCGCCGGCCCCGAGCACGGTGACGAGCCGCTTCGCGCCGACGAGCTCGGCCAGTTCGCCCAGCGCGGTCTGGCGACCGACGAAGAGCGTCGCCTGCTCGGGCATGTTGTGGGCGGCGGCGGGGGCCGCCCGCAGGGCGGGGAATGTGGCCGGGAGCCCGCCGTGGGTGAGCTGGTAGATGACGGTCGGATCGGAGAAGTCCTTGAGTCGATAGGTGCCCAGACGGGTGAAGCCGGCGCCATCCGGCGCCCGGTCCTCCAGGAGCTGGCGGGTGCCCTCCGAGAGCACGACCTGCCCGCCGTGGGCCGCGGCCCCGACGCGAGCCGCCTGGTGCACGGCCAGGCCGATGTAGTCGTCACCGCCGAGGTCGACCGGCCCGGTGTGGAGGCCCATGCGCACCCGGAACTCCGCTCCGGCCGGCCAAGCGAACCCGACCAGCCCGAGCTGCGCTTCGAGGCAGGCGCTGAGGGCCGCGCACGGGTCGGAGAAGGCACAGAAGAATGCGTCGCCCTCACTGCGGATGACCGCGCCGCCGTACCTGGCCACGCTCGCGCGGATGATCTCGTTGTGCGCGGTGAGCAGCTCGGCGAACTGTCCGCCGAGGCTGCGCAGGAGGCGCGTAGACCCCTCGACGTCCGTGAACACGAGCGTCACGACGCCACTGGGTAGACCGACGGTTCGGGCAGCATGCCCCGCCTCGGTACCGTCCTTGACGCGCCGTGGTTGCATAGACATTCGAAGCCCCGGTTCCCGGAGTCTAGTGTCGGGCCCCGACCATCAGCGACTCACGCGGGACGCGGCGTAGGCGCGCATGAGCTCGTGCTCGAGCTCCCGTTCCTCCTCGAGCCGATCCCACAGCGCATCCTCCGTGGCCGCGCCGGGCGGCGACTCGGAGTACCGGCGGTAGCGCCCGCTGGCGAGCAACCAGTCCGCCAGGGTTCGGCGCGCGTCGCGGGGGCTCAGCCCGAGCAGCGGGTCGTGGCCGTGGTAGCGCAGCCCCGGAACCGTCGGCACCGTCGGTCGGCGCGCGGCCGGGACGCCCGGCGCCGCCGCGCCCACACCCGCGGCTTCCACCTCGGCGGCGAGGCATGCCACGGCCATCTCGGCGTCCCGGCGCTTGATATCGCTGGTCCGACAGATGTCCCGCAACCGGTCGCTCAGGACGACCTCGGCCTCGGCGAACACCGCCTCCCAGTGCCGAAGGCTGAAGTGCATCCGCTTGGCCGCGCTCAACACAGCCTGCGCCGCCGGGCGGTCGAGCTGCCGAGCCCGCAGAGCCGACAGCACCGCGAAGCGGATGGTGATGAGCGCGACCGACGCGGCTCGGTGGCCACGGTCGGGCTCAACGGCGACCGCCACCTCGTCGTCGTCGCGGATGACGCCCAGGCGGTACAGAAGCTGGACCGCGCCGATCCCCTCCATCCCTGCCGGCCGGCATTCGGCCGCCCGGATGGCGCCGAGGCTCGCGGCGCCGATCACCCGGGCGCCCGCGTCGAGCGCGTGCACGACCTCGCCGGGCGATACGGCCGGCGTATGGGCGAAGGCGCCGTCGATGAGCAGGATGGTCCGCGCCCCGTCGCTGAGCACCCGGCCGAGATCGCCGCGGCAGGCCGGCGACTCCACACGAGCTCCGGGGAGCGCGGCGGTGACCCGCTCGGCCGAAAGGGAGGGGCCGACGAAGACGGCGATCCCGCTCACGGCGCGAGCATCCGCAGCAGGCGGTCGGCAGGCCGCCGCGCGCTCTCCCCGAAGGGCGCGGCCGCGCCGGGCACGATCACTCGGACGACCGGGATGCCGAGCTCCGGACGCGTGAGGTCGACGACGACACAGCGCTCCAGTCCGGCGGAAAGCAGGCGGGCGAGCACGAGCTCGAGGCGCCCGGCGAGATCACCCGGGACCTCCTCCCGCGGGGTCGGGGAAAAGCGACCGACCGACGAGGCACCACCCAACCGCTGCAGGAGCCTGCCGAGGCTCGTCGGCGGCTCCGGATCGCCCTCGAAGGCCTCGCGCGCGCCGACGAGCATCACCGTGTGGGCCTGGACGGCCTCGCTGATCGCGCGCGTCAGAGCGTGGCCGGCGTCGAGGGCGCAGCCGAAACCCTGAAACAGCGTCGCCGCGCCCTCGCGCCCGGGGAACCCCGAGTCGGAGAGGATGACCCTGAAGACGGGGAGACCGAGGTCGTGGCGGAGGTCCTGGATCGTCACCTCGAGGTCCGCTCGGCGGAGGCGCGCGCACCACCGGGCCGCGGTTCGGGGTAGGCCGCGGGGCTCGATCAGCCGCAGCGCCGGGAAGGCGTCGTCCTCGGCGAACCGACGCCCGAAGCGGTCGTGGGCTGCGGCATCACGCTCGATCACCTCGAGCAGGCCGTGCAGGATCGCCTCGACCTCGAGGTTGCCGGCGGCGAGGCCGTTCGTCTCGACGCCCTGACAGATCCCCTCCGCCGCCGGCGAGATCACCAGGTCGAGCGCGACCCAGGTGGGGCGGTCGGTGAGGAGGTCGTGGCCGAGCACCCAGCCGCACTCGCGGGCGGGGGCAAACCCCGTGCCGAACGGCAGATCGCACGCCTCGGGGTCGAGCACCGCCTCGGACGCACAGCAGCTCAGTGTCTCGTAGGACGCGCGGCGGATGCGCGCGGGGTCGACCGCCTCGGCGCAGACGCGCTCGATCGCCTCCATGATCGCGCTGATCCGGGCCGCGGCCGGGGTGGGTCCCTTCCCCGCGTGCACGGTGAGATCGCGGGCCAGCGGGGTGACCGCCGCCCACACGGGCAGCCCGAGACGATCGAGCGCGGTGGCGTCGTAGACGCGCGTGATGGGCACGCGGTCGAGCAGAGGCTCGAGCCGTCGCTCGGTCTCGGCATAGGCCAGCGCGTGTCCCGCCGGGCTGCGCACCGGCGCGGGCGGGAAGGCCCTGCCGAGCATGGTCGCCCCCGCCGACCGTCAGAGCATCGTCATCTTCAGAGTCGCGGTATCCCGGACCATCCCCTTGACCTCGTCGTCGCTCTTGGACGAAAGGTCGAGGCTGCTGAGCTTCGAGCTCTGCTCGTCGCTCAGCGGGATCCCGTGCTCCTGGAAGACCTCATGCGGCGACTGCCGAAAGCGCTCGCGCAGCCCCTGGTCGGAATGGAGCCGGTTCTGAAGGTGCTGAATCTTGTCATCCGCCACGCGTCCCCCTGGGGTCGAGTTGGACGGAGCCTATTCGAATGGCGCCGGGCGACGCCAGTCACGACCCTCAGCGGTTGCCGTAGTAGTCGGAGTTCAGCTTCGCGTAGTGCTGCCACTCGTCGGGCAGTTGGTCCTCAGCGAAACACGCATCGACCGGGCACGCCTCGACGCAGGCATCACAGTCGATGCATTCCTCGGGATCGATGTACAGCATCGTCGCGGCGTCGTAATCGGGCTCGTCGGGCGTCGGGTGGATGCAGTCGACCGGGCAGACCTCAACGCACGAGTTGTCCTTCGTGCCAATGCAAGGCTCGGCGATGACGTAGGCCATGGGATCTCCGGGTTTCCGTTCTCTTGTTGCCGTGATCGGCCGGCACGGGCCGGCGGGAGCCGATTCTAGAAGCGCGGGCCGTCGGCCGCGCGCTGGGTCCCCGCCCGCTGGGTCCCCGCCGGTAGGCTGCTCCACCGTGCTGCTGCTGACGGGCGCAACGGGAACGATCGGCATGCCTCTGCTCCGGCGGCTCACGGCCGCGGGGACCCCGGTTCGCTGCCTCGTGCGCGACCCGCGCCGGCTGGGCGCTGAGCGTGTGCGTGTCCAGATCGCCCTCGGGGATCTGGCCGACCACCTGTCCTTCCGCCACGCCCTACGGGGTGTGGATACGGTCGTTCACCTCGCCTCGGTGATCCGCGACCAGCCGCGGGGCTCGATCGAGGAGCTCGCCGGGGTGGCGACCTGGCGCCTCGTGCAAGCGGCCGAGCGCGCCGGAGTCAGGCGCTTCGTCTTCTTCTCGGTGCTCGGCGCCTCCACGCGCAGCGGCGCACGCCTGCTCCGGGCCAAGGCGATCGCCGAGCGAGCGGTCGTCGAGTCCACTCTCGAGCACACGATCTTCGCCCCCGGCTGGGTGTACGCGCCGCAGGACCCCTTCATGCGCCTGTGCGAGCGCTTCTCCGTGCTTCCGCTCATGCCGATCTCTGGGTCCGGCCAGGCGCACTTTCAGCCCATCTGGGCCGATGATGTCGCCGCGTGCGTGCTCGCCGCGCTGCCCGACGGCGCGGCGGGGCGGGACGCTGAGGGCGCGCGCTTCGAGCTGGCCGGCCCCGAGACGATGAGCTACGAGGAGATCGTGCGCTGCGCTTTGCGCTCATTCGGGCGCCGGCGCCAGATCGCCAAGCTGCCTCTGGGCTTCGTGCGGCGCTCGCTCCAGCTGACCGAGCTGCTCACCGGCCCGGCGGCGTTCGCCACCTGGGACGAGGCCGAGCTGCTCGAGCTGAGCCTCGTCGCGGCCGGGGGGACGGCGGACGCCGAGCGACTCGGGGTGTCGCCACGGGCGATGTCCGACGTGCTCGGCTCGGGCTGACCGGCAGCTGGCCCGCCCGAGCGGTCAGGGAGCGAGCCGGACGACCTCCCAGCCGGAGCGCCCCGGCGTGTACACCAACCGGTCGTGCAGCCGATCATCCCGGTGCTGCCAGAACTCGAACCGCCCGGGGACGACGCGAAAGCCACCCCAGTTCTCCGGCACCGGGAGCTCGGCCGGATACGCAGCGGCGAGGTCGGCCACGCGCTGCTCCAGCCACGCCCGGTCGGAGACGACCTTGCTCTGCGGGGAGGCGAGGGCGCTGATCTGGCTGGCGCGCGGGCGGCTGTGCACGTACGCCTCGGTCTCCGGCGCGGACACCCGCTGCACCGGACCCTCGATCCGGACCTGACGACCGAGCGGCGGCCAGTGAAAGAGCAGGGCCGCCCGGGGATTCGCCGTCAGCTCGGCGCCCTTGCGGCTCTCGTAATTGGTGAAGAAGACAAACCCCCGGTCGTCGAAGGCCTTGAGCAGCACCATCCGCACCGACGGCATCCCGTCGGGCGACGCGGTCGCGACCGCCACCGCCTCGGGCGCCGCGACACCCGCCTCCCCCGCCGCCGAGAACCAGGCGCGGAACTGGCGCAAGGGATCCCGATCGACCTCCTCCTCGCGCAGAGGGCTCATAACGGGGGCCGGCGGTCGGCCCACGGCAGCGCCTGCTCGAGCTGCCCTGCCACCTGGAGCACGAGCTCCTCGCGCGCCGGCGGCCCGATCAGCTGCACGGCCAGCGGCAGGCCGTCCTCCCCGTGGTAGAGGGGCAGCGCGATCGCCGGAAGCCCGGTGACGTTCATGATCGCCGTGTAGGGCGTGAAGGCGCCCGAGCGGCGGTAGTGATCCATGGGGTCCGGGCCGCGCCCGTGCACCTCTCCGATCGGCAGTGGCCGTCGAGCCAGGGCAGGCGTGACCACGATGTCGTAGGGGGCGAGGAAGGCGACGATCTCCCGGGCGAAGGCCTCGAGCACGCCCTGTGAGGCGAGGTGCTCGAGCGCGTTGTGCGAGCGCGCGCGTTCGTATAGCGCCCACGTGAGCGGCTCGACGTCCTCCGGCCCCGGCTCGCGCCCGGCCAGCCGCGCGCCGAGCCACACGCCCATCGACACCTGGGGCCCGAAGGCGCGGGTGAAATCGCTCAGCAGCCCACCGCGCGCCCACGGCGGCGCAATCTCCTCGACCGAGTGGCCGAGCCCCTCGAGCAGCGTCGCGGCATCGCGGGCCGCCTGCGCGCACACCGGGTCGACCGTCGCGCCTTCGAGCGCCGGCTCGAGCGCGAGCCCGACCCGGAGCCGCGGGGGCACGGCGTTCGTCAGCGAGGCGTAGCTTCCCGGCGGCGAGGGCGCCCAACTGGCGTCGCCCGGCTCATAGCCGGCGAGCACGTCGAGCAGCGCAGCCGTCTCGCCCACCGTGCGGGTGAGGACGCCGTCGCTGACGAGAAACGACTGCCCGGCGTCCGGACCCACCGACACGCGGCCGCGTGCCGCTTTGAGGCCAACCAGGCCGCAGCACGCCGCCGGGATCCTGATCGAGCCGCCGCCATCGTTGCCGTGGGCGACCGGGACCATGCCCGCCGCCACGGCTGCCGCGGAGCCACCGCTCGATCCTCCGGGCGTGCGGTCGAGCGCCCACGGGTTGTGGGTGGGGCCGAAGCGACGCGGCTCGGTCGTGGGCAGGATGCCCATCTCAGGCATCGTCGTCTTGCCCACGATGACGAATCCGGCCTCGCGGATCCGGCGCACGAGATAGGCGTCGTGGCGGGCGACCCGATCGCCGAAGAGGTCGCTGCACATGGTGATCGGCATGCCCGCCACCGGCCGGTTGTCCTTGATGGCGATGGGGACGCCCGCGAAGGGCCGCGGGTCGTCCGGACCGATCTGCGAGGCCTCGGCCAAGGCCCGCTCATGGGCCACGTGCGTGAAGGCGTTGATCGCCGGCTCGAGCGCGTCGATCCGATCAAGCGAGGCCGCAACGAGCTCCCGCGCGCTCGACTCGCCCGCGCGCACGAGCCCGGCCAGCTCGACCGCGGAGCGGGACAGCAACTCGGACACGGGAGCGAACCCTACCGGTGGGGCCAGGTGCGGCCCTCCGCGCCGTCCCCTGGCTAGCCTTCTACGCCGAACGCCCCCCAGCAGGAGTCAAGATCAATGAGCGCCACCGCCGAAGTGCAGTCCGGGCTCGAAGGAGTCGTCGCCTTCGCCACCGAGATCGCCGAGCCCGACCGCGCCGGCGGCGCGCTGCGCTACCGCGGCGTGGACATCGAGGAGCTCGTCGGACGGGTCCCCTTCGAGCAGGTCTGGGGCCTGCTCGTGGACGGGAAGCTGAGGCCGGGCATGCCCCCGGCCGAACCCCATCCCCTCTACGTCCACTCGGGCGATCCTCGGGTCGACGTGCAGTCCGCGCTGGCCATGCTCGGCCCCCAGTGGGGCTTCGGCCAGCTCATCGACATCTCCGACGAGGAGGCGCGCGACAACCTCGCCCGCGCCTCGGTCATGGCGCTCTCCTTTGTCGCTCAGTCCGCCCGCGGCATCGGCAAGCCGCCCGTCACTCAGCGCGAAATCGACAAGGCGACGTCGATTCCTGAGCGCTTCCTCATCCGCTGGCGCGGCGAGGCCGATCCCCGCCACGTCAAGGCGATCGATGCCTATTGGATCTCCGCTGCCGAGCACGGGATGAACGCCTCGACGTTCACCGCCCGGGTGGTCGCCTCGACCGGCGCCGACGTCGCGGCCGCGCTATCGGCGGCAGTTGGCGCGCTCTCCGGTCCGCTGCACGGCGGGGCTCCCTCACGCGTCCTGAAGATGCTCGACGACGTGGCCGAGATGGGCGACGCGGAGCGCTACGTCAAGCAGGTGCTCGACCGTGGCGAGCGACTCATGGGCTTCGGCCATCGCGTGTACCGGGCCGAGGACCCGCGCGCCCGCGTTCTGCGCCGCACCTCGCACGAGATCGGCGCTCCCCGGGTCGACGTGGCCGAGGCCCTCGAGAAGGCGGCGCTGGCCGAGCTCCAGGCCCGCCGGCCCGACCGTGTGCTGGCGACCAATGTCGAGTTCTGGTCGGCCGTCGTGCTCGACTTCGCCGACGTGCCGCCGGACCTCTTCACGCCGATGTTCACCTGCGCGCGCACGGCCGGCTGGTCGGCTCACGTCCTCGAGCAGAAGCGCGAGGGCCGTCTCATCCGGCCGACGGCCAAGTACGTGGGCCCGGCGCCACGGCCCCTTTCCGCCCTGCAGTAATCATGGCGGAGGTCGTCCCTCTTTCACCACCTCCAGGGACTCACCGACGGCTGCCGGGCGCTCGCCTCGACAGCTTGGCCGCCTGACGCTCGGCTTGGCGGCCTGACGCTCAGCCCCGATACGGCCCGTCGACATATTCGTTCAGCATCCGCGTGGCGCTGAAGTGCGGCCCGAGCGTGCGCAGCGAGTTGCGCACCTTGGCGAGCCAACCCGTCGGCACGCCGTCCTCCCCCTCCCGCGAGTAGTACAGCGGGACGACCTCGTCCGCGAGCGCGGCGTTGAACGCCTGGGCGTCCCGCGCGTCCTGGGCGTGGTGATCGTGGTCGACCTCGCCGGGCAGCCCCCAGCCGTTGCTCCCGTCGAAGCCCTCGGCCCACCACCCGTCGAGCACGCTCAGCTGGAGCCCACCGTTGATCACCGACTTCATCCCGCTCGTGCCGCTGGCCTCCAAGGGGGGCCGGGGCAGATTCATCCACACGTCGCAGCCGCGCACGAGCAGGGCGGCCGAGGCCAGGTCGTAGTCATCGAGGAAGACGACCCGCTCGGCGATCACGCGCGCGTACTTGAGGCCGAAGAGCCGCTGCAGTGAGCGTTTGGCCTCCTCGTCGCGCGGATGGGCCTTGCCCGCGAGGACGACCTGGACCGGCCGGTCGCCGGCCAGCAGCGAGAAGGTGAACTCCGGATCGCGGGTGAGGAGGTCGAGCCGCTTGTAGGTGGCCACGCGGCGGGCGAAGCCGAGCGTGAGCGTGTCGGGATCGAACACG
Source organism: uncultured Solirubrobacterales bacterium (assembly GCA_963795525.1). GTDB lineage: Bacteria > Actinomycetota > Thermoleophilia > Solirubrobacterales > Solirubrobacteraceae > Palsa-465. The sequence goes on along the minus strand of CAWCIA010000001.1, from coordinate 785,101 downwards.
CGAGCGGCGGCATCGATGTACTCGTAGACATCGCCGCGCAGCAGTCGGTCGCTCGCGCTACGGCGGGCGATGTACTGGACGAGCTGCGCGCGCTGCACCCGCCGGACGTCCCACAGCTCGCGATCGGGGATGTCGTCGACCCGCGCCCACACCCCCCGATCCGCCGAGCGCGTCATCCAGTCCGGCCCGAGGTAGCGATCGAACAAGGCCCGTATCGGCGCTCCGATCCAGGTCGGCACGTGCACGCCGTTCGTCACGTGCCCGATCGGAACCTCGTCAGCCGTGGAGTCCGGCCAGAGGACGTTCCACATCTCACGGGCCACGTCGCCGTGCCGCCGGCTGACCGCGTTCGCAGCGCGGCTCATCCGGAGCGCCGCCTGAGTCACCCCGAAGGGCTCGTGCGGATCGACCGGGTTCGTGCGGCCCAGGGCGAGCCAATCGCCGGTCGGCATCGAGACCTCTTCGAGCAGGTCGGCCACGGCCTCCTCGACCTGCTCGGCGGGATAGCTGTCGTTGCCCGCCGGCACCGGCGTGTGCGTGGTGAAGACCGTCCGCTCGCGAGCCTGGGCGAGGGCGTCGTCGAGCCGGGCTCCACCCCGCACGAGGCTGCTGGCCAACTCGATCGGCGCCATCGCCGGGTGACCCTCGTTCATGTGCACGACCCCGGGATCGATGTCGAGCGCACGCAGCGCTCGGATCCCGCCCGCGCCCAGGAGGACGTACTGGGCGAGGCGCGTGCGCGAGTCCGACTCGTACAGCCGTGCCGTGATCCACCGCTCGTGCGGCCCGTTCTCGGGAACATCACTGTCGAGCAGGAAGAGCGGCACGCGGCCGACGTCGACCCGCCAGACGCGGGCGAAGACCTTGCTGCCGTAGATCGGCACGCACACGGTGATCGGCTCGCCATCAGCACCGCGCACGAGCGCAGCGGGCTCCCGCTCGGGGTCGGTGTCGATCCAGTACTCGTGCTGCCAGCCGCCGGCGTCGATGCGCTGGCGGAAGTAGCCCTTGCGGTACATGAGCCCGACCGCGACGAGCGGGATGGCGTTGTCCGAGGCCTCCTTCAGGAGGTCGCCGGCGAGCGCCCCAAGGCCACCCGAGTAGACGGGCAGCGAGACGTGGAACCCGTACTCGGCGCACAGGAAGGCGACCGGACGGGCGGGATCGATACGCGTGTCGAAGGGCCGGTCGAGATCGGACTGCACCTGAGCCTCCAGCTCGGCCGCCCGAGTGAGCAGGGCATCATCGCCGCAGGCGCGGCGGATGGCCGCGCCCGAGAGCTCCTGGAGCAGACGGACGGGGTTCTGCAGGCACAGCTCGAAACGCTCGGGATCGAGCGCCGCGAACAGCTCGGGGCCGCCGGGGAGCCACGCCCAGCGGTAGTTGAAGGCGAGCCGCGCGAAGGGCGCGAGCTCGGCCGGGAGACGGTCGGCCAGCTCCTGCGCACGGCGACGCAACTCCGCGCCCCCGTCGGTCACGATTCCGCGGTCCACGCCCCCGATTATTGACAAATCGCCTCTTTCTAAGCAGCGACGTCCGCGCCAGGCCTCCGCTGGGCGCCGGTAGGCTGACCCGCTTGCCCCTCCCGCCGCCCCACGACCAGCCCCTCGGCGTGCTCGCCTTCGGCGACTCGATCACGAACGGCGGGGGGGAGTTGCAGTGGGGCGTGGCCCTGCAATCGTGGGCGCTGTGGACCGCACGCGGGCTCGGCCTTCCCTACACGGGCTACGCCGCCGACGGCGCGCGCGTGGCGGACGTCCTTGCCCATCAGATCCCGGCGTACACCTACGCCGCCGCGCATCCGGACGCCCGCTACGACGTTGGCTGCTTGTACATCGGCGTCAATGATGTCCGCGCCCTCGACTGGGATCCGGAGGCCTTCGCTCGCGACTTCCGCGCCGCGCTCCTCTTCCTCACCGCGCGGTGCCATCGCACGCTGACCCTGACCGCCCCGCGCGACCTCGGCCGCCCGCCGGCGGGCGCCAGGGTCCTCGACCTCAACCGGGTCATCCACGAGTCCGCCACCGAGCTCGGCGCGCTCGTCGTCGAGCTGGCCGACTTCGGGGCCCGCAACCACCTCATGACCGACCACGTTCATCCCACCGCGTTCGGCCAGATCGCCATCGCCGAGCGCGCGCTCGCCGAGCTCGAGCGCGACGGCACGCGCGTGGCCGTGGCACCGTCCTCGCTGATCGTCTACGAGATCACGCCGTGGAAGCGGCTACGCGGCGACCTCACATACGTCTACCGCCACGCCAAGGTCAGCGCCCGGGCGCTGGCGCTGCGGTTGGGGGCGAATCGCTGGCGCGCGTTCTGGCACGTGTAGCGCCGCCTCCGATGAACGCGACGATCGACCGCGCGAGCGCGGCCGGGCTCGGCGGCATCAGCCAGATGCTGATCTCGCCTCAGCCGGCAGCCGCCCCGCCTCTTCGGTGACCGAGCGCAGCCGCCGCGCCAGGGCCGGCGTCAGCTCGTTCCCCCGCAGCCTCCAGCGCCAGCTCGCGGCGGCCCGCCCGGGCAGGTTCATTCGGGCCACGGACCCGAGACCGAGCACGTCCTGCGCCTGGACCATGGCAATCCGAGCCGGAGAGGCGAAGGCGTAGCGGATGAGCGACCACCACGGGCGGCGCTCGCGCAGGCCCGCCGCTGCCAGCGCGGCGTCGACCTCGGCCCGGACCTCGGGCGCCAACGACTCGTACCACCCGCGCGCCGTGTCGTTGTCGTGCGTCCCGGTGTACACGATGCGGTTCTCGCGGTGATTCGCGAGCCGGTGCGGGCTGGCCGGATCCTCGCCTCCGAACCCGAACTGGATGACGATCATGCCCGGTAGGCCCAGCTCGTCGCGCAGGGTCTCGACGGCCGGCGTGATGACGCCAAGATCCTCGGCCACGAGTGGAACCGTCCCGAGCTGCTCGTGAAGCGCCCGGAAGAGTGCCCGGCCCGGCCCGCGTTTCCAGGCGCCGCCGGCGGCGGTGCGCGCACCGGCGGGAACGGCCCAGTAGGCGACGAGCCCGCGGAAGTGATCGATACGGATGAGGTCGAACAGATCGAGAGTGCGGCGCAGCCGGTCGGCCCACCAGCGGTAGCGCCGGCGCCGCAGGGCGGGCCAGTCGTAGAGCGGGTTGCCCCACAGCTGGCCGGACTTCGCATACGCGTCCGGCGGCGCCCCGGCGACCACGCCGGATTGGAAGAGCTCGGGGTGGGCCCGATGGTCAGCGCTCCCGGGCGCGACGTAGATGGCCACGTCACCGAACAGGCGGACGCCGCGCTCACGGGCGTAGCGGCGCAGCGCGCCCCACTCCCGTTCGAAGCGCACCTGATCGTCGATCGCCCCCCGCCCGGCGAACCGCTCCCAGTCGGAGATCCAGTACGCATTCCGCTCGCGGAACGAGAGCCGCTCCGCGGCACACACGCGGGCCCGCGGGTCGGCCAGGAGGCCGGGCCAGGCGGCGAAGGCCGAGCGCGCCTTGTAGGGCGAGTGGTAGCGGTCCGGCGGGCCGAGCGGCAGGACCTGCCACCACGACTGGCCGGCGCGGTGCAGCCAGTCGACGAATTTGTAGGCGTCGGCGCCGAGGCGACCGCTCGGCAGAGAGGTGACGTGGAGTTGCAGGCCGCTTGAACGGGGAGCGTCGATCATTCGCCGCGGAAGCTACCCCGGGCCGGGGGGCTTTCGCACTTCGAGTGTGAACAAGGCCGCATCGCTGTTTACGCCATGGGGAGGGCGGGATACTTTCGGGATATGGCCAGTTCCGCGACTCGCCCGACTCCGCGTGCCCGTACCGATTCGGCCCCGGCGTCGGAGCAGCCTCCGGCCCGCATCCAGATCCAGTACCCCGCGCCGACCGTCGACGCCGGCCAGTACCCGGTGAAACGGTGCGTCGGCGATACCGTCGAAGTGGCCGCCGACATCTTCCGCGACGGCCACGATCTCCTGCGTGCCGTGGTCCGCTACCGCGGGCCGGGCGACAGCGACTACAGCGAGTCCGAGCTGCGTCGCATCGACGCACACCTGGGCGGCGTGCGCTGGGCCGGCAGCTTCGCAGTCGACCGCATCGGCCGCTGGGAGTACACATTCGAGGCCTGGACCGATGTGTTCGGAACCTGGCGCGACGAGCTTGCGCGCAAGGTTGCAGCCGGTCAGGGCAAGCAGCCGGATGACTCGAGCGCCGCCCGTGCGAGCGAGGCTGGGCGCCGAGCGGGCGGCTGGCTCGAGGGCGAGCTGTCCGAGGGAGCCCTGCTCCTGAGCCAGGCCGGCGCGAGGGCGACCGCGGCGCGCGACAAGGCACTGATCGAGCACGCGATCCGCATAATCGAGGACGACGAGGCGCCGGCCGAGGCCAAGCACGACCTTGTCCTCGGGGAGGAGCTTCACGACGCCGTCGAGCGCACGCAGGAACGTCACGGAGCGGTCGCGCTGCCCCGGCTCGTACTCGAGGTCGACCGCCTGCGCGCCCGCTTCGGGACCTGGTACGAGCTGTTCCCGCGCTCGTGGGGGGGCTTGAAGGGCGTCGAGGCCCAACTGCCGCGGCTCGCCGAGCTCGGCTTCGACGTCCTTTACCTCCCGCCGATCCACCCGATCGGCCACACGAACCGCAAGGGCCGCGACAACGCCCTGACCGCCGTTCCCGGCGACCCGGGCTCGCCGTGGGCGATCGGCGACGAGACGGGCGGCCACGAGGCAGTGCATGCCGAGCTCGGCACCCTCGAGGACGTGCGGCGCCTCGCCACCACCGCTGCCCAACACGGAATCGACCTCGCGCTGGACTTCGCCATTCAGTGCTCGGCCGACCACCCCTGGCTGAGCGAGCACCCGGAGTGGTTCCACCGGCGGCCGGACGGCACGCTCAAATACGCCGAGAACCCTCCTAAGCGCTACCAGGACATCTACAACGTCAACTGGGAGTCGCCGGACTGGCGCGGCCTGTGGAACGCGCTGCTCGAGATCGTCCTGCAATGGGTCGACTGCGGCATCCACGTCTTCCGGGTCGACAACCCACACACCAAGCCGTTCGTCTTCTGGGAATGGCTCATCGGAGAGGTCCACGAGCGCAACCGCGAGGTGGTCTTCCTGGCCGAGGCGTTCACGCGGCGCTCGGTCATGCGCCACCTGGGAAAGATCGGGTTCAGCCAGTCCTACACGTACTTCACCTGGAAGAACGCCCGCTGGGAGCTGACCGAGTACGTGTCCGAGCTCGCCTACTCGGGCGAGCAGGAGTACTTCCGGCCGAACTTCTTCGCCAACACACCGGACATCCTGCATGAGTACCTCCAGCACGGCGGTCCGCACGCCTTCGAGGCCCGCCTTGTTTTGGCGGCCACCCTCAGTCCGAGCTACGGCATCTACTCGGGCTACGAGAACTTCGAGAACACGCCCGTCCACGAGGGCTCCGAGGAGTACCTGCACTCGGAGAAGTACGAGGTGCGCGAACGCAAGCTTGACGGACCGCTCATGCCGACGATCGCACGGCTCAACCAGATCCGCCGCGAGAACCCCGCCCTGCAGGAGCTCTCGAACATCACGTTCCTCGAGACAGCCAACGAGGCCCTGATCGCCTACGCCAAGCACACGCGCGGCAACACGGTGATCACAGTAGTCAACCTCGATCCCTTCTCGACCCAGGAGGGCGTCACCGTCGTGCCGGCCAGCCTCGGCCTGCCCCCGTCCTTCGCCGTCCAGGACCTGCTCTCGGGCGAGCGCTACCAGTGGCGGATCGGCCCCAACTTCGTCCGCCTCGAGCCCGGGGTTCGCCAGGCCCACATCAACCGCGTGGACATCCATTGACGGGTCCCCCGACCCTCACTCATCTGATCGCCGGCGAGCGGACGGCGGCCCGTCTCAACGCCATGACCGAGCCGACGCCCGGCACGCAGGCGCAGACCCGCCAATGGTTCGAGGCCGAGCCGCTGTGGTTCAAGGGCGCCGTGTTCTACGAGATCCACATCCGCGGCTTCTTCGACGGCAACGGCGACGGTTCCGGCGACTTCCGCGGCCTGACCGAGAAGCTCGACTACCTCCAGTGGCTGGGGATCGATTGCATCTGGCTGCTGCCCTTCTACAACTCGCCGCTGCGCGACGGCGGCTACGACATCGCCGACTTCACTGCCGTGCACCCTGATTACGGCACCGTCGACGATGTCCACGAGCTCATCGACGCCGCCCACGCGCGCCGCATCCGCGTCATCGCCGACCTGGTCATGAACCACACCTCCTCGGACCACCCGTGGTTCCAGGAATCGCGCTCGAGCCCGGACTCAGCCAAGCGCGAGTGGTACGTGTGGTCGGACACAGTCGAGCGCTACGAGGGCGCGCGGATCATCTTCATCGACACCGAGGCATCGAACTGGACCTGGGACGACACGGCTAAGGCCTACTACTGGCACCGCTTCTTCTCCCACCAGCCCGATCTCAACTACGACAATCCCGAGGTCCAGGAGGCCATGCTCGGCGTCCTGCGCTTCTGGCTCGATCTCGGCCTCGACGGTTTCCGCCTCGACGCCGTGCCGTACCTGTTCGAGCGCGACGGGACGAACTGCGAGAACCTGCGCGAGACGCACGAGTTCCTGAGACGCGTGCGCCGCGAGATCGACGAAAAGTACCCCGACCGGGTCCTCCTGGCCGAGGCGAACCAGTGGCCCGAGGACGTCGTTCAGTACTTCGGCGAGGGCGACGAGTGCCACATGGCTTTCCACTTCCCGGTCATGCCGCGGATGTTCATGGCGGTCCGCCGCGAGGAGGCGGTGCCCATCTACGAGATCCTCGATCGCACCCCGGCGATCCCCGACAACTGCCAATGGGGTCTGTTCCTGCGCAACCACGACGAGCTGACCCTCGAGATGGTCACCGACGAGGAGCGGGACTACATGTACTCCGAGTACGCCAAGGACCCCCGCATGAAGATCAACCTGGGGATCCGGCGGCGGCTCGCCCCGCTGCTCGACAACGGCCGCGACGATATCGAGCTGATGACCGCGATCCTGTTCTCGCTCCCCGGCTCGCCGGTCCTCTACTACGGCGACGAGATTGCCATGGGCGACAACGTCTTCCTCGGCGACCGCGACGGGGTACGTACGCCCATGCAGTGGACCGGCGACCGCAACGGCGGCTTCTCGCGAGCCGACTTCGCCCAGCTCTACGCGCCGCCGCTCATGGACCCGGTCTACGGCTACCAGGCGGTCAACGTGGAGGCGCAGCTGCGCACGGCCACCTCGCTGCTGCGCTGGATCCACCGCTTCATCGCCCTGCGCAAGGAGCACCCGGTGTTCGGCTTCGGGACCTACGAGCCGATCTCACCTTCGAACCCGCGCATCTTCGCGCACATTCGCCGCTTCGAGGATGATCTGATGCTGTGCGTCCACAACGTGGCACGCTCGGCCCAGGCGGTGGAGCTCGATCTGCGTGCCTTCGAAGGCCGCTATCCAGTCGAGCTCTTCGGCCGCTCCCGCTTCCCCCGCATCGGCGAGCTCCCCTATCTCCTCACCCTCGCGCCCCGCGGCTTCTACTGGTTTCAACTGATCGAGGAACATGAGCAGGGACCAGATGCCTGACCCGGTCCAGATCGCCACCGAGGAGATCCGGCGCTGCCTCGACGAGGAGAGCCTGCGCGACTGGGTGGCCGGTCAGCGCTGGTACGCGTCGAAATCCCGCAACGTGACCGGGATCGAGATCGTCGAGGGCATTTCCCTCGGCGAGGAGCTCTACCTCGCCCTCGTGCAGACGCGCTTCGCCACGGGCACCCACGAGCTCTATCAGCTCCCGCTCATCTTGCGGCCGGGCGGCGGGAGCGATGAGGACGACGACGAGCCCGAGCCCGAGCACTGGATCGCCCGGACACCCGGCTGGGCCGTCTACGACGCGTTGGGCGAGCCCGACGAGCTCGTCGAGCTCGTGGCCCGGATGGAGGCCGGGAGCGAGATCGACGCCGGCGAGGGCAACTTCTCCTTTCACCGCGTGGACGGCGCCCGTGTGGTCAGACGTGGCGCCGAGGTGCGTCCGATCGGCGTCGAGCAGTCGAACTCGTCGCTGGTCATCGGCGAGGAGCTCATGCTCAAGATCTTCCGCAAGCTCGAGCCGGGCATCAATCCCGAGCTCGAGATGCTCCGCTTCCTCACCGCGCACGAGTTTCCCAACATCGCCACGCTGCACGGCTGGTACGAGTACGACGGGCAGGCGCTGGCGGCGACGCTCGGCGTGGCCCAGCAGTTCCTGCCTCGGGCCGAGGACGGCTGGAACCTCGCCCTGCGTGAGATCGCGCACGAGCCCGAATCGTTCCTGCGCCGGCTGGGCAGTCTCGGAACCGTGACCGCGCACATGCACAGCGTCCTGGCCTCGAGCTCGACCGACTCGGCCTTCAGTCCCGAGGAGCCGAGCCAGGAGGCGCTCTCGCTCCTCACCGCGACCGTGGATGAGGACATCGAGCGCATCTTCGTGCGCCTGCCGGACGACGACCGCCTCGCTCCGATCGTCGGCCGGGGACAGGACGTGCGCGAGCGCCTGGCCGCGCGCGCCCAGATCGGCGTCGGCGGCCGGATCATCCGCACCCACGGCGACTATCACCTCGGCCAGACTCTGTACACACCCGCTGGCTGGGTCGTGCTCGACTTCGAGGGCGAGCCCGCGCGACCGCTCTACGAGCGTCGGCAGAAGCGCTCGCCGCTGCGCGACGTCGCCGGCATGCTGCGCTCCTTCGCCTACGCCACCTCGGCGGTGGAGATCCTCGACCACGCCCCGGCGCCCGCCGACTTCGAGGCGCGCGCGCGCGACGCCTTCCTCGAGCGCTACTTCGCCGAGGTGGACATGACGCTGCTCCCCGCGGGCGAGACGGCGATCATCAACCTGCTGTCGATCTTCGAGCTCGAGAAGGCGATCTACGAGCTCGGCTACGAGCTCGATAACCGGCCCGACTGGGTGTCCATCCCTGTTGCGGGTATCACCCGCCTTCTGGAGAACGTATGACCGTCGCCACGCACGATCTCGACCTGCTCATCAAGCGCGAGCACCCGAGCCCGCATTCCGTGCTCGGCGCCCACCCCAGCTCGGACGGCGTGGTCATCCGGGCTCTGCGTCCCGCTGCCTGCGAGATTCGGGCACACCTCGACGGCGAGCCGCCCGTCGACCTCGAGCAGATCCATCCCGGGGGTCTCTTCGAGGGCGTCGTCGAGGGCGCGGAGCTCCCGCTGCGCTACCGCCTCGAGGTCGACTACGGCAGCGCCGGCACGTTCACCATCGAGGATCCGTACCGCTTCAGCCCGACGATCGGCGAGCTCGACCTCCACCTCATCGGCGAGGGTCGCCACCGCGAGATCTACGAAAAGCTCGGCGCCCACGTGCACGAGCAGGACGGGATCACGGGCGTCGCCTTCGCGGTGTGGGCGCCGGCGGCGCGCGCGGTCAGCGTGGTCGGCGACTTCAACTCCTGGGACGGGCGGCTCCACGTCATGCGCACGCTCGGCTCGAGCGGCGTGTGGGAGCTGTTCATCCCCGACGTACCCGTCGGGTCGCGGTACAAGTACGAGATCATCGGCGGCGACGGCGAGCTGCGCCTCAAGGCCGATCCGTACGCGTTCGAGACCGAGATGCCGCCCCTGACCGCGTCGGTCGTCAGCGCTGCGTCACACCACTGGAGCAAGGACGACAGCGCATGGCTCGACCGCCGGCACGCCGCCGAGCCGCTGAGCGAGGCGGTGTCGATCTACGAGGTCCACCTCGGCTCGTGGCGGCTCAACTCGCTCGAGGACAACCGCTCGCTGAACTATCTCGAGCTGGCCGACGAGCTCTCGAGCTACGTCAAGGACATGGGGTTTACCCACGTCGAGTTGTTGCCCGTCATGGCGCATCCGTTCAGCGGCTCGTGGGGTTACCAGGTCACGGGGTATTACGCCCCCACCCCGCGCTACGGCACGCCGGACGACTTCCGCACGTTCGTCGACCGCATGCATGCCAACGGCATCGGCTTGATCCTCGATTGGGTACCCGCCCACTTCCCGCGCGATGACTTCGCCCTCGCGCGCTTCGACGGGACGGCACTCTACGAGCACGCCGACCCGCGGCGCGGCGCCCATCCCGATTGGGGCACCCTGGTGTTCAACTTCGGCCGCCACGAGGTGCGCAACTTCCTCATCGCCAACGCGCTGTACTGGCTGCGCGAGTACCACGTCGACGGCATCCGCGTCGACGCGGTCGCATCAATGCTCTACCTCGACTACTCGCGTCGCGAGGGCGAATGGGTGCCCAACGAGTTCGGCGGCCGCGAGGACCTCGACGCGGTGGCCTTTCTCAAGCAGCTCAACGAGATCCTCTACGGCGACCAGGCCGGAATCATCTCGGCCGCCGAGGAGTCGACGGCCTGGCCGGGGGTTTCGCGCCCGACCTACGTCGGCGGGCTCGGGTTCGGCTTCAAGTGGAACATGGGCTGGATGCACGACACCCTGGCCTACTTCAGCCAGGATCCGATCTACCGCCGCTACCACCACCACGAGCTCACCTTCTCGCTCATGTACGCCTTCAGCGAGAACTTCATTCTCCCGCTCTCCCACGACGAAGTCGTGCACGGCAAAGGGTCGCTCATCAACAAGATGCCGGGCGACAAGTGGCAGAAGCTGGCGAATCTCCGCGCGCTCTACGCCTACATGTGGGCCCACCCCGGCAAGAAGCTCCTCTTCATGGGCGGCGAGCTCGCGCAGGAGGCCGAGTGGAGCCATTCGCGCTCGCTCGACTGGCACCTGCTCGAGCAGCCCGAGCACGCCGGCATCCAGTCCCTCGTGCGCGACCTCAACCGTCTCTATCGCGACGAGCCCGCGCTGTGGGAGGTGGATTCCGATCCGAGCGGGTTCTGGTGGCTCGAGCCCAACGACGCCGACGCCAACGTCGTTGCCTTCGCCCGCCAGTCGCGTAACGGCGAGCGCGTGCTCGTGTTCGTGGCCAACCTCTCACCCGTGCCCCGTCCGAGCTACCGCCTCGGTCTGCCGCGATCGTGCCGCTGGAAGGAAGCGATCAACACCGACTCGACCTTCTACGGCGGGAGCGATGTCGGCAACCTCGGTGGCGTCGAGCCGCAGCCGATCCCGTGGAACGGCCAGCCGGTGTCGGCCGAGGTCACCTTGCCGCCGCTGGCGGCGATCTGGCTGATCCCCGACAGCTGAGCTGCGGCTCGGACCGTCCCGCTACATTCCCGCCCCTGATCTCCCGGTTAGCGCTCACACGTCTGCGGATCTCGCAGTGATCGAGGTCTGGCCCGGACGGCCGTACCCGCTCGGCGCGCACTGGGACGGGGGCGGAACGAACTTCTCCGTGTTCTCCGAGCACGCCACGCGCGTCGAGCTGTGTCTGTTCGACGACGAGGACCATGAGACGCGGGTCGACATGCCGACCCGCAGAGCGATGAACTGGCACTGCTATATCCCGGGCATCGGCCCCGGCCAGCGCTACGGCCTGCGGGTCCACGGGCCCCACGCCCCCAAGCGCGGCCACCGCTTCAACCCGGCCAAGCTCCTCATCGACCCCTACGCCAAGGCGATCGACGGCACGGTCGACTGGTCGTCCGGCGCGACCGTGCTGCCCTACGGGCGCTCGGGCTCCGACGGCGAGGAGCTCGTGCTCGACGACGCGGACGACGCCGCCGCGGTCCCGAAGTCGGTGGTCATCGACGATGCCTTCCTCTGGGAGGGCGACCGCCCGCCGCGCATCCCCTTCGCCGACACGGTCATCTACGAGGCGCATGTCAAGGGCTTCACCATCTGCCATCCCGGCGTACGCGAGGATCTCCGCGGCACCTATGCTGGGCTGGCCTCGGACGAGGCCATCGCCTACCTTCACCACCTGGGGGTAACCGCGATCGAGTTGCTCCCCGTGCACCACATCTCTGACGAGTCGTTCCTCGCCGAGCGCGGTCTGCGCAACTACTGGGGCTACAGCACGATCGGCTTCTTCGCGCCGCACTCGGAGTACGCGGCCACCGGGAGGCGCGGCGAGCAGGTGCGCGAGTTCAAGGGCATGGTCAAGGCGCTGCACCGAGCGGGCATCGAGGTCATCCTCGACGTCGTTTACAACCATACGGCGGAGGGGAATCACCTCGGGCCGATGCTCGCTTTCAAGGGCGTGGACAACGCCTCCTATTACCGCCTGGTCCCGGATGACCCCCAGCACTACATGGACTTCACCGGGACGGGCAACTCGCTCAACCCGGTCCATCCGAGCGTCCTGCGCTTGATCATGGACTCGCTGCGCTACTGGGTCGTCGACTGCCACGTCGACGGGTTCCGCTTCGACCTCGCGGCCGCGCTGGCCCGGGAGCTGTTCGATGTCGACCGCCTCTCGGCGTTCTTCGACGTCATCCACCAGGATCCGATCCTCTCCCAGGTCAAGCTCATCGCCGAGCCGTGGGACGTCGGCCCCGGCGGCTACCAGGTGGGCAACTTCCCCGTGCTCTGGTCGGAGTGGAACGGCATGTACCGCGACACGATGCGCGACTGGTGGCGTGGCCGGGCACGCTGCGGCGAGATGGCCAACCGCCTGTCAGGGTCCTCGGATCTCTACGAGTCCGACGGGCGCGAGCCGTTCGCCTCGATCAACTTCATCACCGCCCACGACGGGTTCACGCTCGCCGACCTCGTGGCCTACGAGGACAAGCACAACGAGGCTAATCTCGAGGACAGCCGCGACGGGACGGACGACAACCGTTCCTGGAACTGCGGCGTCGAGGGGCCGACCGACGATGCCGCTGTGCTCGCCCTGCGGGCCCGACAACAGCGCAATTTCCTCACCACGCTCTTCCTCTCCCAGGGCACGCCGATGCTCTTGGGCGGCGACGAGCGCGGACGCACCCAGTTGGGCAACAACAACGCGTGGTGCCAGGACAACGAGGTCTCCTGGTATGACTGGCGCGACTCACCCCAGACGCACGAGATGCACGAGTTCACGCGCCGGCTGATCAAGCTCCGTCGCGCCCACCCCGTGTTCCGCCGCGAAACCTTCCTCCGCGGCCGCATGGTCAAGACATCTGGGCTCCCCGACGTGTGGTGGTTCCGCGCCGACGGGATGAAGATGACCCGCCGCGACTGGCAGGACGGCGAGCACGTGCTCGGGATGTTCCTCAACGGCATGGAGATCACCACGCCCGGAGCCCACGGGCAGGACATCTCCGACGATTCGTTCGTCGTGCTCTTCAACGCCGAGCCCGAGGAACGCACGATCATGCTCCCGCGGCGGCGGTTCGGCGCCCAGTGGGCGCTCGAGCTCACGACCGCCGATCCCGGTGTCGAGCCGGATACGGCCCACTTCGGCGCGCGCATGGAGATCAAGCTCGTCGCACATTCGGTCGTGGTCCTGAGGCGCGTGCTGTGAACGGCCCCGCGCTGCGTGCCACCTACCGCCTCCAGCTCACCGCGGAGTTCGGCTTCGCGCGCGCGCGCGCACTCGTCCCCTACCTTCGCGACCTCGGTGTCTCCCACCTCTATCTCTCGCCTTCCTTCCAGGCCCGTCCGGGATCGACGCATGGCTACGACGTCATCGAGCCCGATCGGCTCTCGGAGGCGCTCGGCGGCCAGGAGGAGTTCGACCGGCTGGCCGAGGTCGCGCGTGACGCCGGCCTCGGCATTGTGCTCGACGTCGTGCCCAACCACATGGCGGCCGACGACGCCAACCGCTACTGGGCCGACCCCGAGCTTCGCCGACGCTACTTCGACATCGATCCGGTCACGGGCCGCCACCGCCGCTTCTTCGACATCGGCGAGCTCGCCGGGGTCCGCCAGGAGGATCCCGAGGTCTTCGCCCACACGCACGAGCTCGTCGCTGCGGCTGACCGGCGAGCACGTCATCGACGGCATCCGGATCGACCATCCCGACGGCCTCGCCGACCCGGCCGGCTACCTCGAGCGGCTGCGCGACGCGGGCGTCGGCCAGGTTTGGGTGGAGAAGATCCTCGACCCCGGCGAGCGGCTCCGCGACTGGCCGGTCGCGGGGACGGTCGGCTACGAGTTCCTCAACGATGTCTGCGCATTGTTCGTCGATCCCGCGGGAGAGGCGCCGCTCACCGAGTTCTGGCACGAGATCTCCGGCGATCCGCGGCCGTTCGGCGAGGTCGCGCTCGAGGCCAAGCTCGAGCAGGTCCACGGCCCGTTCTGGCCGGACGTCGAGCGGCTCGCCCGCGAGCTCGGCGGGGCCAAGCTACCCGGCGGCCTCGAGGGGCTCGGGCGGGCGCTTGCCTCCCTGCCCGTCTACCGCACCTACGTCGAACCCGGTCGCGGGCACGTCGAGGAGGCCGACCGCCGCGCGCTCGCCGCGAGCGACATGCCGGAGGAGCTGCGGGCCATGCTCCTACTCGAGCAGGAGGTGCCCGGCGCCTTCGTTACCCGCTTCCAGCAGACGACGCCGGCGATCATGGCCAAGGGCGTGGAGGACACGGCCTTCTACCGCTACGGACGGCTGCTCGCCCTCAACGACGTCGGCGGTGACCCGAGCCGGTTCGGCCTCGACCTCGAGCGCTTCCACGCCGCCAACCTCGAGCGTGCCGAGCGCTTCCCTCTGGGCCTCCTCACGACCCAGACGCACGACGCCAAGCGCTCGGCCGATGTCCGGGCGCGCATCGGCGCCCTGAGCACGATGCCGGCGGCCTGGCGCGAGCACGTCGAGCGCTGGATGGAGCTGACCGAGCCGCTGCGCGTTGACGAAGCCCCGGACGATGTCGAGCGCTACTTCATCTTCCAGACACTCGTCGGCGCCTGGCCGATCGAGCTCGAGCGGATCCAGGCCTACATGGAGAAGGCGCTGCGCGAGGCCAAGCGCACGACGAACTGGATCGAGCCCGACGAGGCGCACGAGCGGGCGGTGGCGGATTTTCTGGCCGGGCTCTACGCCGACCGGGCGTTCTTGGCCGACTTCGAGCCGTTCGTATCCCAGCTCGCCGGCCCCGGGGACCGGGCCGCGCTCGGGCAGCTCGTCCTCAAGCTCACGGTCCCCGGGATCCCAGACATCTACCAGGGCGACGAGCTGCGCTTCCGCGCCCTCGTCGATCCCGACAACCGCCGAGCGGTCGACTGGAACTGGCGCGAGGCCATGCTGCGGCGGCTCATGGGCGGCTCGCCTCCCGACTCCGAGACACGCAAGCTCTTCCTCATCCTGCGGCTGCTCGGCCTCCGCGGGCGGCGGCCCGAGCTGTTCGGAGAGACAGGCTACGAGCCGGTGGAGGCGGGAGAACGAGCCTGCGCGTTCCTGCGCGGCGATGAGCTCCTGGTGATCGTCGGCGTGCGCGATGGCGCCTCCGAGGGGGTGCTCGCGGCGCCGAGCGGCCGGTGGCGCAACGTGCTCCGGGGCGAGCAGCACTCGCTCTCCGGCCAGGTGCCTCTGGGCGAGCTCCTCGGCCGGCGCGGGATCGCCGTCTTCGAGAGACTGGGCCGGGCTTGAGCGGCCCCCCACGCCTCCGCCAGGCCGTGATTGCCGCGCGCGATCTCGAGGCGGTGGCCGGGCAGCTGCGCGAGGAGCTCGGGCTCGGCGAGCCGTTCGCTGATCCGGCCGTCGGCTACTTCGGTCTGCACAACGCCGTCTTCGCCCTCGGCGACACGTTCCTCGAGGTCGTGTCGCCCGTGCGCCACGACACGGCCGCCGGCCGGCTCATCGACCGGCGCGGGGGTGACTGCGGGTACATGGTCATGTTCCAGGTCAGTGACCTCGCCGCAGCGCGGGAACGCGCGCACGCCGAGCGGGTTCGCGAGGTCTTCGCCGTCGACCTCGAGGACATCCACGAGGTCCACCTCCATCCGGCCGACATGCGTGCCGCCATCGTCGCTCTCAGCCAACCTGACCCGCCGGAGTCATGGCGGTGGGGCGGGCCCGGCTGGGCCGAGCGAGGTGCCGGGCTCGCACTCTCCGGGGTCGAGGTGGCTGTCGCCGACCCGGCCGGCGTGGGCGCGCGCTGGGAGCGCGTGATCGGCGGCCTGGACGGCGTGAGCCTGAGCGACGACTCCGCCGAGCCCGGCCTGATTGAGATCCGGCTGACCGGGAGGGGCGCGCCGCCCGCAGTGATCGAGCTCGGACGCGTTAGGGTGGTGGTCAGCGGACCCGACGATCGGCCGGAGGACCATTGAGCGATGTCGTGCAGATGGAGGTGAGCGACGGCGTCGCCGTGCTCACGCTGAACCGGCCGGACCGCCTGAACGCGTGGACGCCGGAGCTGCAGACGCGGTACTTCGACCTCCTCGACGAATGCACCGGCCGTGAGGAGGTCCGGGCCATCGTGGTCACCGGAGCGGGCCGCGGCTTCTGCGCCGGCGCGGACATGCAGAACCTGCAGACCCTCGCGGACGCGGCGAACGCCGGTGCCGGCGCCGAAGGCAACGGCGCCGCCACAGCGCGGATCGACGACCGCCCGGTCCGCTACCCGCTCTCGATCCCCAAGCCGGTCATCGCCGCCATCAACGGGCCGTGCGCCGGTATCGGGCTCGTCCTCGCGGTCATGTGCGATGTCCGCTTCGCCGCCGCCGAGGCCAAGTTCACCACAGCGTTCGCGCGTCGCGGGCTGGTTGCCGAGCACGGCATCGCGTTCATGCTGCCGCGCCTGATCGGGCCGGCCCGCGCGCTCGACATCCTCCTCTCGGGACGCATCTTCCTCGGCACCGAGGCGGCCGAGCTCGGTGTGGTCAACCGGGTGTTCGAGTCCGACGTGCTCGAGGCCGCGCTCGAGTACGCGCGCGAGCTCGCCCGCGAGTCTTCACCGGCGAGCATGGCCGCGATGAAGCGCCAGGTCTACGCCGACCTCGAGCGCTCGCTGAGCGACTCGGTCTCGGACGCCGACCGGCTCATGGGCCAGTCGTTCGGCGCTCCGGACTTCGCCGAGGGCGTGCAGAGCTTCCTCGAGCGTCGCTCCCCCCAGTTCGCGCCGATCGTCCGCTAAAAGCGCGCAAGCCGTGCACGAGTCGCCCGAGATCTCCGTGCGCCGCTCTGACCCCGGGCCGGTAGGGTCCATGAGCGGTTGAGATGTGGAGTAATCACCCATCCTCCGCATCCCCGTGATGCGAGTCCTGCTGCTGTCCTGGGAGTACCCACCGGTCATCGAGGGCGGCCTTGGTCGCCATGTGCGCAAGCTCTCCGAACACCTCGTGGCCGACGCGGTCGAGGTGCACGTGCTCACCCGCGGCGGCGGGCGGCTGCCGCGCGAAGAGGAGCGTCATGGGGTCCACGTGCACCGCGTCCGCGAGCCACAGTTCCCCACGGACATCGAGCAGTTCGTCCTCTGGGTGCAGGACATGAACGACGACATGCGGGCGCTGGGGAGCGAGCTGTGTGACCGTTTCGACTTCGACCTCATCCACTCCCACGACTGGCTCGTGGCCGGCGCCGCCGAACAGGTGGCCCGGGAGATCGGCCGTCCGTGGCTCGTCACCGTGCACGCCACCGAGTACGGCCGCCACCAGGGCTGGGTGCAGACTCACCCCCAGTCGGAGATCCACGCCGTCGAACGGGCCATGATCCGGCGGGCCGATCACGTCCTCACCTGCTCGGAGTTCATGCGCGGACACGTGCGGACCGTCTTCCGGGTCCGCGAATCGAAGGTGACGGCGATTCCCAACGGAATCGATCCCCGCGAGCTCGAGCCCGTGACCGAGCACCTGGACGAGCTGCGGTCCCGCTTCGCGCGACCGGACGAGCGCCTCGTGCTCCTCGTCGGCCGGCTCGTCTACGAGAAGGGCTTTCACCTCGCGCTCGACGCGCTGGGACCGATCGTGCGCCGGCTCGGCAACGTGCGCTTCGTCGTGGCCGGCACCGGCACGGCCGAGGCCGAGCTCAGGCGCCAGGCGCGCCGTCTTGGGCTGATGCGCCACGGCACGTTCCTCGGGTGGGTGGGCGACGACATGCTCCACTCCCTTTACCGGGTGGCCGACCTGTGCATCGTCCCTTCGATCTACGAGCCCTTCGGTTTGGTGGCCCTGGAGGCCATGGCCTCGGGGTGCCTGTGCGTGGTGGCCGACACCGGCGGGCTGCGGGAGGTCGTCCCGGGGGACGGAACAGTGGGTCTGCGCTTCCCCTCGCGCGACGCGGCCGCCCTGCAAGAGGTGCTCGAGCACGTGCTGGGAGTGGGAGACGATGAAGCGCGGGCACAGCTTGTGGCCGAAGCGCGGGAGCACGTGCTGCGCTTCGACTGGGCCGAGGTCGCGCGGCGGACCGGCGAGGTCTACGGGTCGCTCGTGCGCGCGGGGGCTCGTCGCGTGCCACCGATCAGACGTGGATGACCTTGTTTCCCGTGTAGGGAAACCCAGTCATCCACTGCCCTCGTGAGGGCGGTCGCGGGGGCGGTGGCGGTCGCGGGGGCGGTGGCGGGCGGGGCGTGGCGGGCGGCGACAAGGGAACGGCGCGGGCTGGGGGTGCGGCCGAGGATGGTCGCGCGTCGATACCACGCGCGGCGTCCGATAACACGACACTCGCGCCCGTGCTCGGCTCGACGGCCGTGTCGCCGCGAAAACCGGGGTTGCCACGACACTGCGCCCCGATCAGCCGGCCACTGTCGTGTTCTCGACGTCCAAAACACGACACTCGACCGTGCCCGGGAGTCCATTGACGTGAACGGGCCGTCTGGCGTCCTCCCCACGACAGTCGAGCCAGAAACGGGGTCGAGTGTCGTGTTTTGTACGCCACCCACCCTCGGGCGCGCCCCCAGCCCGCGCCGTTCCCTTGCCGCCGAACGCCACCCACCCCGCACCCCCACGCCGCACCCCCCAGCCCGCGCCGTTCCCTTGCCGCCGAACGCCACCCACCCCAGCCGCAGCCCCACCCCGCCCCCCCAGCCGGCGCCTTCCCTCCCGCCGAACGCCGAACGCCAAAGCCCGCCCGCTCACCTGAGGCGCCCGCGTAAACACGCCGGGGCCCGGCGTGAGCCGGGCCCCGGGAAACCTCCGGGAGTTCGCCGCCAGGCGAACTCCCAAGTCAATCGGCGAAGCCGATTGGCCTACATCATCCCCGACATGTCGGGCATACCGCCACCGCCGCCGCCGCCATCCTTCTCGGGCACCTCGGCGACGATCGCCTCGGTGGTGAGGATGTTCTTGGCGATCGAGGCCGCGTTCTGCAGGGCCGACCGCGTCACCATGGCCGGGTCGATGATGCCCGCGGAGACGAGGTCGACCATCTCGCCGGTGGCCGCGTTGAGCCCATAGCCCTGATCGGCCTTACGGACGTCGTTGACGACGACCGAACCCTCGAGGCCCGCGTTCTCGGCGATCTGACGCAGCGGCTCCTCCAGCGCGCGGTGCACGATCTTCGCGCCCGTCCGCTCGTCGGCATCCTCGAACGCGTCGATCTGGAGGGCCTTCTGCGAGACGAGCAGCGCGACGCCGCCGCCGGGCACGATGCCCTCCTCGAGCGCCGCCCGGGTCGCCTGAAGGGCGTCCTCGACGCGGTGCTTCTTCTCCTTCATCTCGGTCTCGGTGGCCGCGCCGACCTTGACCACGGCAACGCCGCCGGACAGCTTGGCGAGGCGCTCCTGGAGCTTCTCGCGATCGAAGTCCGAATCGGTGTTCTCGATCTCGTTCTTGATCTGGTTGATGCGACCCTTGATCGCCTCGCTCTCACCGGCACCATCGACGATCGTCGTGGTGTCCTTGGCCACGACCACGCGACGAGCGCGGCCGAGCTGCGAGAGCTGGGTGTTCTCGAGCTTGAGGCCCATCTCCTCGGTGATCACCTCGCCGCCCGTGAGGATCGCGATGTCCTCGAGCATGCGCTTACGGCGATCGCCGAAGCCCGGCGCCTTCACGGCCACGCCGGTGAACGTGCCGCGCAGCTTGTTGACCACCAGGGTCGCCAGGGACTCGCCCTCGACGTCCTCGGAGATGATCAGCAGCGGCTTGCCCGACTGGATCGTCTGCTCGAGCACGGGCAGAAGATCGCGGACGGAGCCGATCTTCTGGTTGGCGATGAGGATGTAGGGATCCTCGAGCACCGCCTCCATCCGATCCTGGTCGGTGACCATGTAGGGCGAGATGTAGCCCTTGTCGAACTGCATGCCCTCGGTGAACTCGAGGTCCATGCCGAAGGTCTGACCCTCCTCGACGTTAACCACGCCGTCCTTGCCGACCTTCTCGATCGCATCGGCGATCACGTCGCCGATCTCGTCGTCGCCGGCGGAGATGGTCGCCACGCGGGCGATCTGCTCCTTGCCGGAGATCTCGACCGACTGCGACTCGATGTTCTTGACGACCTCGTCGACCGCGCGCTCGATGCCGCGCTTCAGGGCCAGCGGGTTGGCGCCGGCGGCGACATTCTTGAGGCCCTGGCGAACGATCGCCTGGGCGAGCACGGTCGCCGTGGTGGTGCCGTCGCCCGCGACGTCGTTGGTCGCCGTGGCGACCTCGCGCACGAGCTGGGCGCCCTGGTTCTGGAAGACGTCCTCGACCTCGATCTCACGGGCGATGGTCACGCCGTCGTTCGTGATGGTCGGGGCGCCGAACTTCTTGTCGAGGACGACGTAACGGCCCTTGGGGCCGAGCGTGACCTTGACGGCGTTGGCGACCGCGTCGACACCCTGCTCGAGTGCCTTACGGGCCTCCGCCTCGTACTTGAGTTCCTTGTGTGCCATATCTGTCTCTGGTCTCCTGGTTACTGGACCTTGGCCAGTACGTCGGACTCGCGGAGGACGAGGAGCTCCTCGCCGTCCACCTTGATCTCGGTGCCGCCGTACTTGCTGTACAGGACCTCGTCGCCCTCGGCGACGTCAAGCGGGGTGCGCTTTCCGGTGTCTTCGTTGACCTTGCCGTCACCGACGGCCAGGACCTTGCCCTTCTGCGGCTTTTCCTTGGCGGTATCGGGCAGGACGATGCCACTTGCCGTGGTCTCCTCCTCCTCGATTGCCCGCACGATCAGCCGATCGCCAAGGGGCTTGAGCTTCATTGATGAAACCTCCGAATGGGGATGTGATGCCGTCTCGAGCGGTCGCCTGATGACCACCCGTCCAACTTGGCACTCGAAGGCTAAGAGTGCCAACGGCGCATGACTATAGCTTGTCCGCGGAGGCTTTCAAGATTTTTTGGCACTCGACAGTGGGGAGTGCCAAGTTTCCGGCCGGCTCCCTTCGCCCCGCAACACGGCCTCGGCGCGCGTGATGGGCTGTTGACCAGGGCTCAGGCGGCGAGTGCGTCCGCAGAGCGCACCGCGCACACGGTGGAGACGCGACGGATGCCCGTTGTCTGAGGCGCGAGCGCGGCGCCAATGGCGAGGAACACCTCGGCGTTGACCGCCATCCCACAGTGACTGCCGTGCACCTCGACCGGCTCGGCCGCCGGGTCCACGCAGCTGTGCCAATCCACGATCCCGTCGCTGCGCGTATACACCGAGGTGAAGCGCACGCCGTCGGGGAAGGGCGCGGCCGCCTCCTCCCGCACGCGTGCGCAACAGTCACCGAGCACGCAGTCGCGCGAGAACAGCCCGCGCAGGCCGAGCCCGCCGAGCCTCGCCACCGCCTCGACCTGAGCTCGGACGAGGGGATGGACGGCCAGCTGATCGCCGAGCGGCGAGCCGAGGCAGACGATCCCGCGCACAAGGTCCGGGCGACGGACGGCGAGCACCCGGGCCATCGTGCCGCCGCGGCTGTGCCCGACGATCGAAGCCTTCCGCTCGTGGCATCCGACCAGCGTCTCGAGCTGCTCTTCGAGACGCTCGAGCGCGCGGGCGGCGCAGTCGACGTTGGCGCGAATTCCCGCTCGGCAGGGCTCGTAGCCGAGCCGCTGCAGCCAATTGCCCATGAGCGAGAGGGAGAGATCGCCGGCCATGAAACCGGGAATGAGGAGGACCGGCTCCCCGTCGCCGCGGGCGACACCCTGGCCCCGGAGGACCGGGTCGCGGCTCAGCGCGGCTCGTTCGAGGCCGATCCTTGCCTCCCGCCAGATGGGAATCCGCAACCCGTACATTGCTCTATCCGTCTCATACCCTATCGGTTGGGGGGGACACAGCCGTGAGCTTTCGTCCGCTGCGCGACCCCGCCGTTCGCTTAGCGCCCCCATCGGGCGCGGACCCTGCCGTGGCAGGCACGCCCGCGGCGGCCACCAGCTCACGCATGCTGCTCTCGATGCCCGCGCAGAGCACGTCGATGTCCGGCGCCGTGTCGTAGTCGCCCGTGACGCCGAACTTCAGCGCGCCGTCGTAGGAGAAGATGGCCACGCCGATCCGCACCTGCCCTCCCAGCGGCACGTACGGGACGGCCTCGAGCATGCGCCGGCCGGTGAGGAACAGCGGCTGCTGCGGGCCTGGGACGTTCGTGGTCACCGTGTTGACGCTGCGCTGCGGCATCCGGATGGCCACCCTCATCCCGAGGGCGAGGAGCATCGAGGGCGCGAAGCCGGAGAGCGAGGTCAGCACCTCGCCCGCCACCGCCTGCTGGGAGCGCTTGAGCCCGTCCATCTGCTCGCGGACCGCCCCCAACCGTTGCACCGGGTCCTCGATCCCCACCGGCAGCTCGGCGAACATGGCCGAGACGCGATTGTTGTACGTGCCACGCTCGCCCGGACGGCGGACCGAGACGGGCACGAGTGTGCGGATCGTCATGCCCGCGAGCGACTCCCCCCGCTTGGCGAGGAGGTCGCGAAACCCGCCGCTGATCGCGGTGAGCACGACGTCGTTGACCGTCCCGCCGAGCCCGGCGCGCACCGTCTTGACGTCACCGAGCTGGGCGTGTGCCCAAGTCCAGCGGCGGTGCGGCCCGATCGGCCCGTTCAGCGTGCTCGTCTGAATCGGGCTCAGGAGTCCTCTCATCGCCGCCACGCCCCGCAACGTGCCGACGGCGAGCTCGGCCATCTGCTGGGGCGCCCGCAGGAAGGCCCGCGCGGCCGAGGCGAGGCTGAGCGGGGTGACGAGCCGACGCGCAAGCGGCTGAGCGATCAGCTCGGCGCTCGTCGGCTCCGGAGCCGGGGTCCAGCGCGGCGCTTGTCCGCGTCCCGGCTCGCGCTCGGCGTCGAGCATGATCGAGAGCAGATCGGTCGCCGAGACCCCGTCGACCATGCAATGGTGGGTCTTCGAGATGAGAGCCCAGCGACCACCGCCGAGGCCGCCCACCACCCACATCTCCCACAGCGGCTTGGCGCGATCGAGCTGCTGGGACATCACCCGTCCGACCAGCGTGCGGAGCTCCTGCACCCCGCCGGGCGAGGCCAGGGCGGTGTGGCGGACGTGATAGTCGAGGTTGAAGTGGGGGTCGTCGACCCACACGGGCGGCCCGAGCCGCATCGGCGGGAAGCGGACCTTCTGGCGGTAGCGCGGGACGAGGTGGAGCTTGGCCTCCACCGCCTCGCGCATCACCGCCGCCGGCGGCGGGGGACCCTCGAAGATCCCGACCGAGCCGATGTGCATGTGGCTAACGTCATCCTCGACGTCGAGGAACGTCGCATCAAGCGCGCTGAGCGGCTCCATTCCAACCTCCCTTCTCGACCTCGCTTACCCGGCGCCGCGCGGCGAGTAACGGAACGAGTTCCCGCAGGCGCCGGTCGGACCCTCCCATAATGAGCCCGTGAACGAGCCGGGTGGGAAAACCCGTCTGCGTGACGGCGCGCGCGTCGAGATCCGCCCGATCGCGCCGGAGGACCGAAACGAGCTCCGCGCCGCCTTCGAGCGGCTCTCGCCCGAGTCGCGCTACCGCCGCTTCTTCGGGCCCGTGCCCGAGCTGAGCGAGCGCGAACTCGACTACCTCACGCTCGTGGATCACCACGATCACGAGGCGCTCGTGGCCATCGACCTCGACACCGGCCAGGGCATCGGGGTGGCGCGATACGTGCGCACGGCGGGGACCACGGCGGAGCCGGCCGTGGTCGTGGCGGATCACTGGCAGGGCCGCGGCCTGGGAACGTGGCTACTGCGCGAGCTCGTCGCGCGCGCTCGCGAGGAGGGCATCACAACGTTCGAGGCACCGGTCCTCGCCACCAACCCCGACGCGATCAGGGTGCTCGAGGCGCTCGGCGAGACGACGACCCGGCGCAGCGGCCGGGAGGTCGAGCTGACGATCGAGCTTCCGGCCCCGGATGACGCCGCCACGCGCTGGCGCGGGCTCCTGCGCCAGTTCGCCTCAGGCGTCCTCGAGCCGGCGCGGACCGTCCTCGAGCGGATCTGGCCGCGGCGCCAGGGCGCGCCCGCGGACAACCGCTTCAACGTCATCGTCGTCGGCACCGACGGCTCGCAGGCCGCGAGGCCCGCGCTCGAGATGGCCGCCGAGCTCGCGCTCGCCTCGGGCGCCCGGATCGAGCTCGTCGCCGTGCATGGCTTTCTCAGCGGGGATCAGACCGAGCTGCGCTCCACGCTCGAGGCGACGGCCCAGAGCATCCGCAAACGCGGCGTGATCGTCGCGTCGCAGACCCGCCGCGGTGACCCGGCGCTCGTGCTGGCCGACATCGCCACCGAGCAACGCGCCCGGCTCATCGTCGTGGGAGCAGGGGGCCGGACCAAGACCACGCGCCGCCTCCTGGGTGGCGTGGCCGACCTCGTCGCCGAGCGCGCGCCCTGCAACGTGCTGATCGTACGTCCCCGTGCCGGCGCCCCCGCCCAGGCGGGAGAGATCTAGTTCTGTGCCCCGCCGAGCCCGTGGAGACGGTCGCGGAGCTCGGGCGGGTTCTCGATGATCTGCGAGAAGCGCACGACGGTGACGGTGTCCTCGAGTGCCACCTTGCGTCCATAGATCTGCTCGAGGAAGTGGACCATCTCGTCCACGCGCCGGAACTCGGGGTTGTCGTGCTCGATGTCCCGGGGCGAGAGATCGCGCACCCGCTTGACCTCGACCTGATCGATGACGGCGTAGAAGATCTTCTCGCGCGGCGAGTGCTGATAGCCGATGGTGACGAGCACGCACTCGTTCTTGCGGTACTTGTGGGACTTGTCTCCGAGGCGAATGGTCGCCGTCTTGCGGCCGCGGCGGAGCTGGTCGGCGAACACCGACGAGTAGAAATTCAGGACTCGCACGGCTGGCAGCCTATCGATCCGCGGCCTTTCGCGACAACGCGCGGCGCACCATCTCCCGCTCGCCCTCGTAGGTCAGTGCCTCGGCCGCCTCCGCGAGGGGCATCCAGCGCGCCTCTTCGATCTCGTGATCGTGGTCGGCGAGGTCTCCGGAGCGGAATTCGAAGAGGAAGAAGGCAACGCGCTTGGCCACCCGGCGGCCCTTGCGCTCGTACTGATACTCCACATCTCCGAGGGGCTCGATCAACTCTGCGCTGAGACCGGTCTCCTCACGCACCTCGCGGCTGGCTGCTTGATCGGCGCTCTCGTTGCCGTACGGGTGGCCCTTGGGCAGCGCGAGCACACGGTGGCCGTGCGCGTCCCGGCGCACGGGCACGATGACCGCGACATCGCCGTCGCGGACCACCACGCCGCCGGCCGAGAACTCCGACCGATCAGTAGACGTAGCGCTCGAGGGCCTCGGGGTCATGGACCACCAGCTTTCCGCGACCCTGGGTAATTATTCCTGCGCGCTCCAGGACGGCGAGAAACCGGCTGGCCGATTCACGCGACGATCCGGCCAGTTGCGCCAGCTCGGCCTGCGTCTGGGTGATCAACACGTCACGTGCCGCGGCACCCTCGGTCTGCGCGGCCGCGACGAGTTGGGCCAGCACTGCGGCCACGCGACTTTGCACGGTCTGGAACGACTGGCGGGCCAGCCGCTCGTTGGTCTCGCGGAGCCGGCGACCGAGCGCCTGCAGGAGCTTGACGGCGATGTCCGGGTGCTGGCGCAGGAGGCGACGCATGTCGCCGGCGAGGATCGCGATGGCATCCGTCTCCTCGACGGTCTCGACCGTGGCCGAGCGCCGCTCGGCATCGAACATCGCGAGCTCGCCGAAGATGTCGCCGGGCCCGAAGTGGGCCAGCGTCAGCGAGCGGCCCTCCGCGTGCTCGCGCACCGCGCGCGCCCGACCCGACTTCACGATGTAACACGTGTCGCTCTCGTCGCCCTCTCGGAAGACAACCTCGCTCGCGGCAAAGCGTCGCGGCACGGCGACCTCGGCAACCCGGGCGAGCTCGGTCTCGGCCAGGGAGGAGAACACCGGCACGCGATGGAGAAGCTCGATCGTCTCCACGCTCGTGGCGGCCATCGCGCCATGATCAATACCACAGCCGGACCCAGGTATCGTCGAAGATCGACTTCCCCATGACCGCTGAGGACCCGAGAACGTTGCGTTTCACCACCCGGCTCAAGCCGCGCGGGGCCGCGACGCGAGAGCGCCGCGTGGCCGAGACATTGCGGCGTCTACTGGAGGGGAGCCCACCGGGGTGAGACCGGGGAGCCCGGTCCGGGGATCACGTACGGGCCGCCCGGTCATGGCGCTGCTCGATCTCCTCGGTCGCCGCTGGTCGCTGCGGATTCTGTGGGAGCTGCGCGGCGAGCCGGTGCCGACGTTCCGCGAGCTGCAGCTGCGCTGCGACATGATCTCCTCCAGCGTGCTCAGCGACCGGGTGCGCGAGCTCCGCGCCGCCGGCGTCGTGGCCGGCGATGCCTACGCGCTGACTCCCGAGGGCCGGGAGCTCCTCGCCGCCCTCGAGCCGCTCGACGACTGGGCAAAACGGTGGGCGCGGAGGTCAGCGCAGAACTCCGCGCGAGCGTCCTGAACTGGCCTGACGCGGTTGCTATAGGTGGGGGGAGGATCAACCCGGAGGCTGACGATGAAAGCGGTGCGGTTCGAGCAGTACGGCGATGTCGATGTCCTGAACGTGCTCGAGGTCCCACGGCCTCAGCCCGGCGCCGGTCAGGTGCTCGTCCGCGTCAGGGCGGCCGGCATCAATCCGGGCGAGATCTCGATCCGCCAGGGCCTTCTGCACGACCGCTGGCCCGCCACGTTTCCCTCCGGGCAGGGCAGCGACTTCGCCGGCGTGGTCGAGGAGCTCGGCGCGGGCGTCGAGACGTTCGCCCCCGGAGACGCGGTCATCGGCTACACCGACGATCGTGGAAGCCAGGCCGAGTTCGTCGCTGTGGACGCCGGGCACCTCACCCCCAAGCCCGAAGCCGTGCCATGGGAGGTCGCCGGAGCACTCCACGTCGCCGGAGCGACCGCGCTGGCTGCCGTACGCGCCGTGGCACCCGCGGCGGGGGAGAACGTCGTCGTGTCCGGGGCTGCCGGTGGCGTGGGCTCGCTCGCCGTCCAGCTGGCTCGGCACACCGGCGCGGCGGTCTTCGGCCTGGCGAGCGAACCGAACCATGCCTGGCTCCTGGCTCACGACATCGTTCCCCTCACCTACGGAGAGGGCGTCGGGGGGCGCATCGGCGAGGCGACGGGCGACCGGGTCGACGCCTTCATCGACACGTTCGGCGGCGGCTACGTCGAGATGGCCGTCGAGCTCGGCGTCCGCCCGGAGCGCATCGACACGATCATCGACTACGCCGCGGCTCAGCGATTCGGCGCCAAGACGGACGCAAGCGCCGTCGGAGCCGGGGCGGACACCCTGGCGCAGCTCGCGCGCCTCATCGCCGACGGAGAGCTCGAGCTCCCCGTCGCTGCCACCTACCCGCTCGAGCAGGTACGGGAGGCCTACACAGAGCTTGCCCGGCGCCACACGCACGGAAAGATCGTCCTGACGACATAAGCCACCACTCCGAACGACAACGACGAAACGAGGACACCATGAGCGTCTCGATTCCCGCCCACCGCATGCAGCTGAGCGAAGTTGCCCCGAAGGCCTTCGGCGGCATGTTCCGCTTTCAGCGCTCGATCGAGTTCGACCGCGTCGTCGGCGACCTCGTCCGCATTCGCGCTTCGCAGATCAACGGCTGCGCCTACTGCCTCGACATGCACTGGAAGGACGCGCGCGCGGCCGGCGAGACGGAGGAGCGGCTGTACATGATCCCGGCCTGGCGCGAAAGCCCGCTCTACAGCGATCGCGAGCGCGCCGCCCTCGCACTCTGCGAGGCGATGACACTGATCTCCCAGAGCGGCGTGAGCGACGAGGTCTGGGACGTGGCCGCGGCGCACTTCGACAGCGAGGAGCTGGCCGGGCTCGTGTTCACCATCACCGCGATCAACGCCTGGAACCGCCTCATGATCACCGCGCAGACCGAGCCCGGCCACTACCAGCCGGGGGCGTTCGCCGAATAGCGCCGGCTACGCGAGATCGAGCGCCTGCTCGCGGCGCCGGCGCAGCAGCACGAGGCGGATCCACGCGATCACCGCGATCAGGAGCGCGACCGGGACGAGCGCGGCCAGCGCGATGAGAGCCACGCCGGCCGCCACCACGAGCACGCGTCCGGCGATATGCGCGGCGTGATGGAGGGTGAAGCCCCCACTGCTGTGCTTGGCCGGCGGCGAAACGGCCTGGGCGTTGATCGTCACGGTCACGCGGCTGTAGTCGATCTGGGAGCCCAGTCCCCGGAGCGCTGCCTGATCGGAGCTGATCTCCCCGTCGACGTCCCGGATCTGGGCCTGGAGGCTGTCGATCTCGCCCGTCGTCGCGGCCGCGGCGAGTTGGTGCAGCAGCGCCTGGCGCAGCGCCTGGGCGTCGGACAGCGCGCGCTCGGTCGAGAGGTATTGGCTGTTGACGTCGTTGCTGGTGTCCGTGCGCGAGACCACGCGCGCTCCGTTCAGGTTCGACAGACGGGCCAGCGTCTCTCCGAGGTTCGCGCTCGGGAGGCGCAGCGAGAAGTACGCGGTGCCATCGAGGCCACCGGTCTGGGTGACCTTCGACGTGTCGACGATGCCGTTGGCGGATCCGACCACGCTGAAGACCTCCTGCGCGACGGAGTCGATGCGGTTGGGCGCGGCGGCGAGGTCGACCTCGGCTGACTGGATGACCTTGCGGCCGTTGGGCGAGGGGGTGACGGCCTGCGCCGACGACGCGGACG
The DNA here is from genome assembly GCA_963795525.1 of uncultured Solirubrobacterales bacterium. GTDB lineage: Bacteria > Actinomycetota > Thermoleophilia > Solirubrobacterales > Solirubrobacteraceae > Palsa-465. Next base: position 756,317 of record CAWCIA010000001.1, on the reverse strand, counting down.
ACGCGGCTGACGCGGAGCCGCCCGGGAGGGAGTGCGTCGGCGGGGCCGACGACGACGACGAGCCGGCGGAGGAGGCCGAACTCCGGCCGAACGTTCCGGAGGCGGACTGCGACCGCGTGGGGGCGTGCGACGCACTCGCGGACGCGCTCGCGCTGCTCGACGACATGCTCGAGCTCCCATTGGGCAGCGAGCCGATGGCCACGACGGCGATCACGGCGGCCGCGGCGAATCCGCCCGCGGTCATCACGCTCCAGAGCAGCTTGCGGGGGCGGGCCGAAACGACGGCGCCGGCACCGGACGCGCCGGCCTGCGGCGCGGCGAAGCGCCGCGCCACCCGCGCGTCGAGCGCCTGGGCCAGTCGTGGGCTGCACCGCGGCCGCTCGTCGGCCAGGAGCAGCGCCAGCTCGGCAAGTTCGGCGTGCCGCGGGTCGACGGGCTCGCCGGCCAGCGTCGCGTCGATCGCGTCGAGGCAGGCCTCGATCTCGGGATCGAGCTCGTGATCGTCAAGCCGTCTCATTGCACGCCTTTCTCAGCTTCTCCATCACGCGGTAGACGAGCGTTCCCGCGTTCGATTCGCTCACTCCGAGGACCTGCGCGAGCTCGGCGTTCGAGAGCCCGGCGTGGAACTTGAGGGCGACGATCTCGCGCTCGCGGGCGCCCAGGCGTCCGAGCGCGGAGCGGACCGCGGTGCGCCGCAGGGCGACCTCGGCTCCCTCCTCGGCGGGCTCGGCCCCCGGATCGGCGGGATCGACGACGAGCGCAGCGTGGCGGCGGCGGCGCCGGAGCTCGTCGAGGGCGGCGTTGCGGGCGATCCCGAACAGCCAGGCGCGCTCCTCGCCGCGGCGGCGGTCGAACGTGCGCCGACGCCGGTAGGCCCGCTCGAAGGCCAGCGCGGTCACATCCTCCGCCGCGGCGGTGTCGCGCAGCAGCGTGGCCACATAGGCGTAGACGTCATCGCGCGCTGACCGGTAGAGCGCCTCGAAGCGCGCCCACGGATCCGTCACGGGCGTCGGCGACAGGGTCTGCATCTCGCTCACATCGTCACTACGACGAAGCGAATGATCCATCACAGGACCAGATCCGGCGACTGCGATCAGGTGAAGGCGACGCTATCGTCTGGTCGGTCGTGCCTCGCAAGTTCGAGCTCACCGCCCTGCTGTGCGCCGCGGCGGCGGTGCTGGCCGTCTCCCCGGTCGCCCTCGCCGGCAGCGCATCGAAGAACCCGACGAAGGCCGAGATCAAGGCCGCGGTGGCCAAGGCCAAGCGCTCCTCCCACCTGTGGGCAACGGTCAACGTCTGTAACACGCACAAGCATCCGCACACGATCGGCATCCGTGGCCAGATGCCCACGCTCGGCTTTCCGGCACGGCTGTCGATGCTGGTCGTCGTCGACTACTGGGACCCCAGTCACAAGCGCTTCCTCCCCGACCCCCACGCCCGCCGCGTCGTTCAGCTGGGCGTGGTCTCCTTCGGCGACGAGCAGGGCGGCCGGACATTCCCGTTCCCCGCGCACTCCGGCCTGCTCCGGGGCACGGTGACGTTCGCCTGGCGCCGCTCGGGCAAGGTGCTGCTCAGCGTGACCCGAAACACGAGCGCGGGGCACAAGTCGGCCGACTTCAGCGATCCGCCGGGCTACAGCGCCGCCAAGTGCACGATCAAGTGACCGTCCCGGCGCGTCCCGCGCGAGTGCACCGCCTCACCCCGAGCCCACGAAGAGCCGTGGGTCGTCGGTGATGACCCCGGTCACCCCCAGCGCCTCGAGCGCCCGGATCCGCGCCGGCTCGTTGACCGTCCACACGTAGAGCTCACCTCCGGCGCGGGCGACGTGGTGGACCAGGCGAGGGGTGACCAGACGCCAATGGGACATGAGCGCGTCGCAGTAGCCGGCGCGGATGGCCCGCGCCGCGCGACCCGGAAGCGCGAGGCGCGCCGCCTGCAGGCCCGCCAGCGCCGGCACCGTCATCGCCCGCGAGCGGAACGGATCGCGCCGGAGCCGCGGCACCGACCAGCCGAGGCGCAACCGCGGCTCGAGCGCCCGCAGCGCAGCCAGACTGGCCGGATATTGCGTGGAGATCAAAGCCCGCTCCACCAGCCCGCGCTCACGCAGCGCGGACACGACCGCGTGCTCGTACCCGGGCAGCTTCAGATCGACGTCGAGCTCGACCGCGGCAAAGGCCGCGCTCGCGAGGTGATCGAGGCCCTCGGCCAAAGTCAGCGGCCTGCGGCTTGCCGCGTCCGCGTAGTCGTGGGCGAGCACCAGCCGGTCGCTGCCATCCCACTCGGGCAGAACGTCGAACTCGATCATGTCGACGCCCGCCTCGACAGCGGCGTCGAAGCTGGCCGCGGTGTTGCCGGGGACGATGTGCTCGGCGCCCTTGTGGCCGACGCGCCGCAGCGCTCGCGGGCTCAGTGCTGACATCCCGGGCACCAGTACGTCGTGCGGTTGTCGTCGCCCTGCCCTCTGGCGCGGATGCGCGTGGCGCAACGCGGGCAAGGTTCCCCGGCATGGCCGTAGACGCGGGCCTTGATCGTCCGCGGCCCCGCGATCGCCGAGAGGAGCATCCGCGGCCGCGTGGCCTCGATGACCGCCACGGCCTCGGCGTCGCTGAGCTGCGCCACCGGCCGCCAGGGATCGATCTGCGCCTCCCAGCATCCCTCGGCCTTCCAGACGTTGCCGAGCCCGGCGACGTTGCGCTGGTCGAGCAGGGCATCGCCGAGCGTCCGCGTCCGGTCCTCGCCATGAAGCCGGCGCAGGAAGGCCTCGGCGTCGAACGTCTCGGCCAGGACATCGGGACCAAGGCCGGCGAGGCGCGGGTCCGAGCGGGCCCGGCCCTCGGTCAGGAGCTCGAGCACCGGCCCGCCGAATTGCACGACCTCGCTCGTCCCGCAGCGCAGGACGAGCCAGGCCCGTCCGCCGCGCCGGCGCCACCCACCGCCCTCATAGACGCCCCAGCTCCCGGTCATGCGCAGGTGAGAGTGGATGACAAGCCCGCCGCCGAATCTGACGAGCAGATGCTTGCCGTGGGTGTCGACCCGCGTGACCGCGCGCCCCGCCAGGCGCTCGGGCCAGCGGTCCATGGCATGCCGGGGCTGCGGCGTCAGGATCTCCTCCGGCACGCGGCCCTCGAGCACCGGACGGATCCGGTGGGCATGCCAGGCGATCGTGTCCCCCTCGGGCATCGCCCAAGCTAGGCGCTCAGGGTGAGGCGGCGCGGGCCTTCCTGGAACCCGAGCTCGAGCAGGAGCTCACCGAGCGGCGAGCCGAGTGCCGGCTCACCGTCGACCTTCTCGAGCGCGAGCCGCTTGACCGCGCCCGAGCGCACGTGCTCGACGAGCGTGCGCAGCGCGGCCTCGAGTCGCGCATCCCCGGCCTCGACCAGCGTCTGCAACGCCCGTCCGCTGCGCTCGAGGTAGAGCACCGGCTCGCCGCCGCACAGTACGACGTAGGCGCCGTCGACGCGGGCCGGGCGCCGGGCCGGGGACCCTTCGCGGGTAGCCTGCGCGCCGCGGGCCGGCCACGGAAGCGCGGCCCCGTAGGGCTGGCTCGGATCGACCGCGGCCAGCACGACCGGCCGCTCGTCGCCGCCCATCTGAGCCCGGAGCCGCTCGACCGCACCGGGAAGCGCGAACTGCGCCCCGCCGAGCCCTTCGACGAAGTACCCGCGTCGGGCCACGCCGAGTGTCTCGAGTTGGGAGAGCTCCGGATAAATGGCCGAGAAGCCGCCCGGGATCCCCTCGGCGAGCACGAGCTCGCGGGTGAGGACGCCGTAGCGCTCGAGCATCACCTCGGCCAGCGCCCGGCGGCGGGCCGCCGGATCGGCCGGGGCGCGCAGGAGCGCTTCGGTGAGCGACCAGCGCCCTTGCACCTGCGCGGAGGCCCCGGCCCGCCGGCGCGAGGCGAAGGGCCGGGAACGGCCCGGCCGCACCCGCTCCCGCTGGGCCCGGGCGAGCGTGAGGCGAGGCGCGCGCAGCGGAGCGAACGCGTCGTTGGTCACCTCTCCGGCCCAGGCGAGATCCCACAGGGCTTCCTGGAGCGCCTCGGGGTTGAGGTCGACATCGGTGAGCAGATCGGTGAAGAAGCACGCGCCCGCGACCAGGCGCGCGCGCACACGGTCGTGGGCCTCGCCGTCGAGGGGCGCGCCCTTGACCGGTGGCCCGCCGAGGATGGGCAGGTCCTCGCGGAAGTAGAGGGCGACCCTGCCGGAGTTGCGTCCCATCGCGCCCGCGCCGATCCACACGAGCTCGCCGCTCGCACACAGCTGATCCATCCAGGCCGGCGAGTACGCCCCCGTCCGGCGCGGAAGGACGTCACGTTCCCACGCGGGCACCGGCAGCGACAGGCCCTGGAGAGGCACGAGCGCCTCGCGCAGACGGTCGATGCCCGCGCCGCCGGCTGGATGACGGTCGACGTTCTGCCAGGCGGGAAGGAAGCGGGCGAGCGCACGCTGGTCGACCGGCTCGACCTCCTTGCGCAGCACGGCGAGCGACGCGCGGCGCAGCCGTCGCAGCACCTCGGGATCGCACCATTCGCGCTCGGTCCCGCCGGGGCGCAGCTCGCCCCGGACGAGGTCGCCGGCGCGCTCGAGCTCACCCAGCGCCGCCGCCAGGTCGACGCCGTAGCGCCCGCGCAGATCGGCGACCGTGAACGGCCCGTGCGTGGCGGCGTAACGTCGGGCGACGCGCACGAGGGCATCGGGGACGTCTTCGAGGAAGGCCGCGGGCAGCCCACCCGGGGGCACCGCGCCGAGCGCGTCGCGATAGAGCCCGGCGTCCGCGGCGTCGATCCACCGCTCCTCGCCACCGACGCGGACCGTCGCGGCGCGGCGCTCCGAGCGGAGCTCCTCGAGCATCGCCCGGGCGTCGAGACCCGCGAGCACGCGCAGGCCGACCTCAGCTACGGTCAGGTCGCCGAGCGTGCGCAGGACGTCGTGGAGGCCGTCGCGCCCGGTCGCCTGGCGCTCGGGACTGAGGAACTGGAGATCGTCCTCGACGCGCGCGAGCGCCTGCGGGTCGATGAGGTCGCGGAGCTCCTCCTGGCCGAGCAGCTCCCGGAGCAGGTCGCGGTCGAGCGAGAGGGCGGCGGCGCGGCGCTCGGCGTTCGGCGCATCCCCCTCGTACATGTAGGTGGCGACGTAGTCGAAGAGGAGCGAGGAGGCGTAGGGCGAGGCGGTGGCGGTCTCGACCTCGACGAGCGAGAGCTCGCGGCGGTGCAGCTTGGTCAGTAGCTCGACCAGGCCGGTCAGGTCCAGCACGTCGCGCAGGCATTCCCGGTAGGTCTCGAGGATGACGGGGAACTCGCCGTACTTGCGGGCGACCTCCAGGAGCGTCTGGGACTTCAGCCGCTGCTGCCAGAGCGGGGTGCGCTTGCCCGGGCGCGCACGCGGGATGAGGAGCGAGCGGGCGGCGTTCTCCCGAAAGCGGGCGCCGAATAACGCCGAAGAGCCCAGCTCGGCCACGATCCGGTCTTCGACCTCGTCGGGCTCGAGCAGGACGAGGTCGGCGCCGGGCGGCTCGTCAGCGTCGGGAAGGTGGACGATGATGCCGTCGTCGGACCAGATGGCGTCCGACTCGAGTCCCAGCTCGTCGCGGATGCGCGCGCTGAGCGCCAGGCCCCAGGCGGCGTGGATCCGCCCGCCGAACGGGCTGAGCACGCACACGCGCCAGTCGCCGATCTCGTCGCGGAAGCGCTCGACGACGATCGCTCGGTCGGAGGGGACGACCCGCGTGGCCGCCTGTTGCTCCTGCAGGAACTCGACCAGGTTCTTCGCCGCGCGGCGGTCGAGGTCGTATTCGGCCTCGAGCCGCTCGGGCGCCTGGTCGACTGCCCAGCGGCTGAACGCGCCCATGGCCTCGCCGAGCTCCTTCGGCCGCCCGACGGTGTCGCCTTTCCAGAACGGGACGGCGCCGGGGAGGCCCGGCGCGGGGGTGACGATGACTCGGTCGCGGCCGATCTCCTCGATGCGCCAGGTGCTCGCGCCGAGCAGGAAGGTCTGCCCGGGCCGCGCCTCGTAGACCATCTCCTCGTCGAGCTCCCCGACCCGTCGCCCGTCGGGCAGTGTGACCGCGAACAGCCCGCGATCGGGAATCGTGCCCGCGTTGGTGACCGCGAGCTGGCGGGCGCCCGGCCGGGGGCGGACCGTGCCGCCCACCCGGTCCCAGATGATCCGCGGCCGGAGCTCGGCGAACTCGCTCGAGGGGTAGCGGCCGTCGAGCATGTCGAGGACGTTCTCGAACTGCTGGCGCCCGAGCTCGGCGTAGGAGTGCGTGCGTGTGACGAGCGCGAACAGGTCATCCACGGAGACCGGGTCGGTCTCGCCCGCCGCGGCCGCGATGGCCACGATCTGCTGGGCGAGGACGTCGAGCGCGTTGCGAGGGACCACGGTCTGCTCGATCGCGCCTTCGCGCATGCGGCGCGCCACGACCGCGCACTCGAGCAGGTCGGAGCGGAACTTGGGGAAGATCCGCCCGCGGCTCACGTCCCCCACCGAGTGGCCGGCGCGGCCGATCCGCTGGAGGCCGCGGGCCACGGACTTCGGCGACTCGACCTGGATGACGAGGTCGACCGCGCCCATGTCGATCCCCAGCTCGAGGCTGCTCGTGGCCACGAGACAGGGGAGCTCGCCCGACTTCAGGAGCTCCTCGACCACGGTGCGCTCCTCGCGGGCGAGCGAGCCGTGATGGGCGCGGGCGATGTTCTCGCCGGCCAGGTCGTTCAGGCGCAGCGCGAGGCGCTCCGCGCCGCGGCGGTTGTTGACGAAGATGATCGTCGAGCTGTGCTGCCGGACGAGCTCGAGCAGCTCGGGGTAGATGGCGGGCCAGATCGAGCGGCGCGTGGCCTCGCCCCCGGCGAGCGGATCGACCTCGGGAGCCGCCGTGCCCTCCGGCTCCACCATCGACTCGACCGGGACCTGGATCTTGAGATCGAGCTGCTTGCGCACTCCCGTGTCGACGATCCGGCACGTCCGGCTCGGCCCGACCATGAAGCGGCCGACCTCCTCGAGCGGATTCTGGGTCGCGCTGAGTCCGATCCGCTGGACATCGCGTCCCGCGGCCTGGGTGAGCCGCTCGAGGGTCAGGGCCAGATGCGCCCCGCGCTTCGTCGAGGCGACGGCATGGATCTCGTCCACGATGCACCACCGCGTGCCCTCGAAGAGGGCCTGCGCCCGGCCGGTGAGCATGAGGTAGAGCGACTCGGGCGTGGTGATGAGGATGTCCGGGGGCTTGCGGAGCATCTGCTGGCGCTCGCGCTGGGGGGTGTCGCCGGTCCGGACGGCCACCTCGAGCTGGGCGCCGATGCCGCGCAGCGGGGCGCGGAGGTTGCGGTCGATGTCGTAGGAGAGGGCCTTGAGCGGAGACACGTACACGAGCCCGATCCCGGCACGCTCGCCCTCAGCCGCTCCCTCGCCCACCCCGGTTGGCTGGCTGGCCAGCTGGTCGATCGCCCACAGGAACGCCGCCAGGGTCTTGCCCGACCCGGTGGGGGCGGAGATGAGCACGTGCTCGCCCGAGGCGATCGCCGGCCAGGCCTGCTCCTGCGCCGCGGTCGGCCCGGCGAAGGCGGCCCCGAACCACTCGCGCGTACGTTCGCTGAAGTACTCGAGTGGCATGGCTAGCCAGCGTAGCGAGCGTCCTTCCTCGAGACCGAAAACGAAACGACCCGCCGGGGCGGGCCGCTCCGTGTCCACGACGCATGGTGGGGAGGCTATGGGCGCCGTGGATCCGACTCACGACCCTCGGCGGCGGCAGCTCCGCCGTTCCCAGGAAGTGAGCGTGGTGTTCAGAAGCGGTATCGGCGGGCACGCCCCCGGGGTGTTGTCGCCAAGCGACAATGCACGCCGGCGTCGTTGTCGGGCGACTCCGGGGCTGAGGGATATCAGCCCTCATATAGGGCACTGATATCCCAGAGCCCCTCAGCCCACCGGCTCGGGATCCATGAAGGCCACGGCCGCCGACAGCCCGGCCGGCCGGCGCAGGGTGGCGATGTGACGCCCGGGCTGGACGGCAGGGCGCACGGCACTCAGCCGCTCCGGGCCGAGGCGCACCGCAAGCGCCTCGAAATCCGCAACGATGACGACGAGGCCCCAGAACGTGGCCGGCCCGGGCGCAGCCCCGACGGCCTCGACGACCTCGAGGATGGCCGGCCCGAGCCGGCGAAAGCCCTGCCGGAACCCCGGCCGGTCCTCGCTCGCCGGGACCGAGCGTACGCGACGGAACGGCATCCCCGCCGCCGAAAGCGCTGCGCCCGTGCGCGCGAAATCAGGCGTGGTGACCACGATGTGGTCGAGGCCGACCGCCCCGTTGTCGTGAGTCGCCGGCGAGGGCGGCCCCGGCACGGGGTCACACCGCGGCAGACCGTCGACGTCGCCAACGTCCGGCACCACCGACCAGCCCGTGATCCCCACCCCCGCCCCGCCCACCCGGACGGCGACCCCACCCAGCCGCAGGACCCCGGAGCGGACCGTGAACCCGAGCGCCTCCCACGCGGACGCAGGATCGGCGACCGACAGACCGGCGAGCACCGGCCCGCTCACGACAGCCCCGCCAGCGAGCGCGCCCTCGCGAACACCGCGTCGAGCATGGGCTCGGTCAGGCGCCCCGTGAAGGTGTTCTGCTGGGAGACGTGGTAGCAGCCGAGCAGCACGTACCCGCCGAGCGTGACCTCCGCGCCATGGCCGAAGCGCGGTCGCGGACGGGGCAGGGCGACGCCCTGCGCCGCAAGGACCCGCAACGCCGCATCCCAGCCGAAGCCGCCCAGGCACACGATCACGTGCACGCGCTCGAGCAGACGCAGCTCGCCGGAGAGATACGGCAGGCAGTGATCGCGCTCCGAGGGCAGCGGCCGGTTCGCCGGCGGCGCGCAGCGCACCGAGGCGGTCACGAAGCAGTCGCGGAGGGTCAGGCCGTCGTCACGCGACACCGACTGGGGCTGGTTGGCGAACCCGGCCCGCCAGAGGGCGGCGAAGAGCCAGTCGCCCGAGCGGTCACCGGTGAAGATCCGCCCGGTCCGGTTGCCCCCGTGCGCGGCCGGCGCCAGCCCGAGCACGAGCACCGGCGCGGCCGGATCGCCGAACCCGGGCACCGGCCGGCCCCAGTACTCCTGATCGGCGAAGGCGGCGCGTTTGATGCGGGCGACCTCCTCGCGCCAGGCGACAAGCCGCGGGCAGCGACGACACGAGACGACCTCCGCCTCGAGCGCGGCGAGTTCCGGGGGCGTGCTCAGGTCTTCAGGGCGCGCCCGTAGTGGCGCTCGTAGTACTCCCGATAGGCACCCGTACGGATCGGCTCCCACCACCAGGTGTTGTCCCGGTACCAGGCGACCGTGCGCTCGAGCCCGTCGGTAAAGCGGACCTGCGCCCGCCAGCCGAGCTCCTGGAGCTTGGCCGAGGAGAGCGAGTAGCGGCGGTCGTGGCCGGGCCGGTCGGTGACGTACTCGATGAGCGAGTCGTCCCCGCCGGTCAGCTCGAGGATGCGCCGCACGACGGCGAGGTTCTCGCACTCGTCCGGCCCACCGCAGTTGTAGGCCTCGCCGGGGATTCCATGCGCGAGCACGTGACCGATCCCCCGCCCGAAGTCCTCCACGAAGAGCCAGTTGCGCACCTGGAGGCCGTCGCCGTAGACGGGCAGGTGATCGCCGGCCAGCGCGTTGAGGATCATCAGGGGGATGAGCTTCTCGGGGTACTGGTAGGGCCCGTAGTTATTCGAGCCGCGGCAGATCAGTGTCTCGAGCCCGTAGGTGTGGAAGTAGCTCGAGACGAGCAGGTCGGCGCCGGTCTTGGTCGCGCTGTAGGGGCTCGACGGCTGCAGCGGCGACTCCTCGGTGAACGAACCCTCCTCGATCGAGCCGTAGACCTCGTCCGTCGAGACCTGCAGGTAACGGAGCCCTCGCTCACGCGCTGCCTCGAGCAGCACGTGCGTGCCCTGCATGTTCGTCATGATGAACGCCTCGGGACCCGAGATCGATCGGTCGACGTGCGTCTCGGCGGCGAAGTTGACGATCGCGTCGCAGCCGGCGACCGCCTCGGCCACGGCGCTGGGATCCTCGATCGCGCCGTGCACGAAGCGGATATCGTCGCTCACGTCCTGGAGGTTCTCGCGGCGGCCGGCGTAGGTCAGCTTGTCGAGCACGGTGACGTCGTCGCCGTGGTCGTGCACGCGCAGGCGCACGAACGTCGACCCGATGAACCCAGCACCGCCACACACCAGCAGCTTCATACGCGCGACACCCCCATGGTCAAGTAGTCGGACAGTCCCTCCCGCCAGTCGGGCAGCTCCGGCGCCTCAGCGCCGCGTTCCGATCGCATCACACTGTAGGCGGGACGTGGCGCGGGCAGCGGGTACTCCTCGCTGCTGCACGGCGTGACCTCGCACGAGAGCCCGGTGGCGCTGACGATCGCGCGTGCGAACTGAAACCAGGAGCATTCGCCGGCCGCCGCGACGTGGAGGATCCCCGCCGGCCGCGCTTCGGCGAGCGAGACGAGCGCGCGGGCGAGATGGCCCGTGAAGGTCGGGCAGCCGATCTGATCGCAGACCACGCGCAGGGTGTCGCGCTCGGCCGCGAGACGGCGGATCGTCGCGGGGAAGCACGGGCCCGAGACGCCGAACAGCCACGAGGAGCGCACGATCGTGCTCGCGCCCGGAGCCGCCTCCACCACGGCGAGCTCGCCGGCCAGCTTCGACCGGCCGTAGGCCGAGACCGGCCCGGTCGGTGACGTCTCAAGATACGGCTCGCGGGCCGAGCCGTCGAACACATAGTCGCTCGAGACGTGGATCGTCCACGCCCCGGCGTCGGCCGCGGCCCGGGCCACGTTCCCCGCCCCCGGGCCGTTGACCCGCGTGGCGGCCTCCTCCTCGGTCTCGGCGGCGTCGACCCTCGTCCAGGCGGCGCAGTTCAGGACGGCCTGCGGACGCGCGTCGCCGACGGCGGCGCGCACGGCGTCGAGATCGGTGATGTCGAGCTCGGCGCGGGAATGAGCGACGACGTCGTGCCCCGCGACCTCGGCGGCGCGCTGGACGTCCTGCCCGAGCATGCCCGCGGCTCCCGTGATGAGAAGTCGCATGTGCCGCTCAAGAGTAGACAGATCACACGCGTCCAGTCATCTTCTCCACTTGGCCAATCTGAGCGCCGAGGCGTCTAGCCGAGGGGTACTGGAGCCCGCGGCGCTCACCGGGTACACCTAGAGATCCATGAGCCTCGAGACGCCCGCCGAGTCAATCGATTCCTACGACATCCCGCCCGGCTGCTGGGACGAGCTCGTCGACGCCGGCGGCACGCCGCGGGCCCATGCGGCTCGCATCCTCGCCACGCTGGCCCGCATGGGGCCACAGCGCCTGCACGCCGCTGGCCTGCGCCGCGACACGATCTTCATGCAGCAGGGGATCACCTTCGAGGTCCCCGGAAGCGACGGCGAGCGTCGCGACCGGGCCTGGCCGCTCGATCTCGTCCCCCGCGTCATCACCGCGGCCGAGTGGACCTCGATCAAGCGCGGGCTGGCCCAGCGCATCCGTGCGCTGAACACCTTCGTGGACGACGTCTACCACGCCCACGAGATCGTCCGCGCGGGCATCGTTCCATGGTCGCTGGTGGTCAGCCGGTCGGCCTTCGCCCGACCGGTGCACGGCGTGCGACCGCCCGGCGGCGTCTACTGCCACGTGTCCGGCTGCGACCTCGTCCGCGGCGGCGACGGGCGCTGGCGCGTGCTCGAGGACAACGTGCGCACCCCCTCGGGCATCTCCTACGTGCTCGAGAACCGCCTCGCCATGACGCGGCTCATCCCCGAGTTGTTCGAGGGCCACCGCGTGCGCGCCGTCGAGAACTATCCGCAGCTCCTCCTTGACGCCCTGCGCTCCGTCGCCCCCGGCGTGGACGGTGATCCGAACGTCGTGCTCTGGACGCCCGGCCCGATGAACTCGGCCTACTTCGAGCACGCCTTCCTGGCCCGGACGATGGGCATCGAGCTCGTCGAGGCCGGCGACCTCGTCGTCCGCGACGCCGTCTGTTACATGCGCACGACCTCCGGGCTCCAGCGCGTGCACACGATCTACCGCCGGCTCGACGACTCCTTCGTCGACCCTCTCGAGTTCCGTCCCGACTCGCTCCTCGGCGTGCCTGGCCTCGTCCGTGCCTACCGCGCCGGGACCGTGGCCATCGCCAATGCGATCGGCACCGGCGTGGCCGACGACAAGGCGATCTACCACTACGTGCCCGAGATGATCCGCTTCTATCTGGGCGAGTCGCCGATCCTCGAGAACGTCGACACCTACATCCTCGCTGACGCGACCGTCCGCAAGCACGTGCTCGGGCGCATGCACGAGCTCGTGATCAAGCCGACGTCCGAGTCGGGCGGGAAGGGCGTGTTCATCGGTCCCCAGGCGACCCAGGCGGAGCTCCGCGCCCAGGCCGAGCTCATCGAGCACGACCCTGACCGCTACATCGCCCAGGAGCTCGTGCACCTCTCCACCGCGCCGACGGAGTGCGGCGGCGGCCGGCTCGAGCCGCGACACGTCGACCTGCGACCCTTCGCCGTCTTCGGCGAGGAGATCCGCATCGTCCCCGGTGGCCTGACCCGGGTCGCGCTCCAGGAGGGATCGATGATCGTCAACTCCTCGCAGGGCGGCGGATCCAAGGACACCTGGGTGCTCGATGACGGAGCGGCCGCCGACCTCGCGCCGGGCACGCTGCCCACCCAGCGTCCGCCGCGCCTCCCGGACGTGCGCTACGGCGGCTGGCACGGCCAGGCACAGCAACAGCAACAGCAGTGATGCTGTCGCGCATCGCCCACGAGCTGTTCTGGCTGGGCCGCGACCTGACCCGGGCCGAGCAGACCGCGCGCATGCTCGACGGCGCGTTCCACGCCGACGTCGCCGGGTTGGCCGACGAGACCGGCATCTCCCTGAGCTGGGACGCCGTCCTGGCCATCATCGGGGCCAAGCCGCCCGCTCCGGGCGAGGGCGCACTCGACGCCCAGCCGCTGGGCCCGAGCGTGCGCACCGGGGCCGCGGACGGCCAGCTGGTCGTCGCCGCCCCGCCGCTCGGGCGCCGCGACGTCGCCCGGCTCCTCTCCCTGGACGCCGACAGCCCGGCGTCGATCGTCTCCTGCATCGGCCGCGCGCGCGAGCGCGGGCGGACGCTTCGCGACGTCATCTCGACCGAGATGTGGGAGGCGCTCAACGCCTTCTACCTCTCGCTCGGGGCCTACGACGAGGCCACGTTGTTCCAGACCGGGCCGTACTCGTTCTTCCAGGAAGTCAAGTCGCGCTGCGCCATGCTCTGGGGCCTCACCGACCGCACGATGCTCCGCGACGAGAGCCGCGCCTTCCTCGAGGCCGGACACCGGATCGAGGAGGCCGACATGGTCCTGCGCATGCTCCGGGTCACCGTCCCCGCGGGCCAGGTCGAAAGCGGGCACGCCAGCGAGGCGCTCGCCCTCCTGCACGCGGTCGGCGGCGCCCAGGCCTATCGCCGCGCCGTGCGCGATGACCCGACCGTCGAGCCGGTTGTCGCCTTCCTGCTCTACGACGGGGCCTACCCCGGCTCGGTCGCCTCGGCCGTGGACGCCCTGCGCGACGCGCTCTCGGCCACCGATCTTCAGCCGCGAGCCTCGGCGCCGGTGCTCCGCCTCGGCCGCTTGATCGCCGAGCTCGAGCTCCAGCGGCGGGCGCCGGGCCGCGGGGTGACCCTCCAGGAGATTCTCCAGCGGGTTCAGGAGGAGCTGGCTTTGGTCGATCACGACATCGGCGACCGCTACTTTGCCTTGGCCCCGGCGGTGAACTACCGGTAGGCGTGGGGCGCGAGATGCAGCAGGCCGAGATGAACTTCGCGATCCGCTATCTGACGAGGTACGAGTACGACAGCGAGGTCGTCGACAACCTCAACGCCCTGCGCGTCAAGCCCGCAGCGAACGGCCGTCAGCGCTGCGACGAGTTCGGCGTTCGCCTCGCCCCGGAGGTTCGCCAGCACCGTCACGCCGACTACTTCGGCACCGAGGTCGTCGAGTTCGAGGTCTCCCAGCCTCACCGCGAGCTCAACATCGACGTCCGCGCGCGGGTGACCACGAAACCCCCGCCCGATCCCCCGCAGGCCACCTGGGAGACGCTGCGCGAGCCGGGCTACCGCGAGGCGGGCGGCGAGTTCCTGCTCCAGAGCGATGACCCGGGCGAGCACTCGGTGCTCGACGAGCTTCTCACCGTGACCCGGGCCTCGGACAACCCGCTGGCCCTGCTCATGCTCCTCTCCGAGCTCATTCCGGACCGCTTCGAATACCGCCAGGGCGCGACGTACGTCGATTCCGATATCGCCCAGCTGCTCGAGGGCGGCGCCGGCGTCTGCCAGGACTTCGTGCACCTCGGCCTGTGGCTGCTCCGCCACCAGGGGATCGCGGCGCGCTACGTCTCGGGCTATCTCTTCGCCACAGCCAAGAACGGCAGCGCCGAATCCGTGGAGGTCGACACCCACGCCTGGCTCGAGGCGCTCCTGCCCGTGCCCGGCGGGGGGGAGCCGGTATGGGTCGCCGCCGACCCCACGAACCGTGGACTCGCCGGCGAGCAGCACGTGAAGATCGGCCACGGCCGGCACTACGCTGACGTGCCGCCGATCAAGGGTGTCTACCGCGGGCCCGCCCGCGCGGCGCTCACCGCCAGCGTGACCATGACGCGGCTCGACGGCGTCGACCCCGCCGCGATCGCACGCTCCTGAATCGTCAGTGCCGAGCGTGACCCCGGTGGTAGGGTCAGCCCATGGCCGAGCGCACGAAGTACACACCGGGGACCTTCTCGTGGGTCGATCTGACCACCACCGACCAGGACGCAGCCAAGCGGTTCTACGGAGGGCTGTTCGGGTGGGAGTTCGAGGACAGCCCGATCGGCGAGGGCGTCGTGTACTCGATGGCCTCGCTCGCCGGCCGGCCGGTGGGGGCGATCTCGCCCCAGCCGGAGCAGCAGCGTGACGCCGGCGTCCCGCCGCTGTGGAACTCCTACGTCACGGTGCCCAGCGCCGACGAGACGCTCGCACGGGCTCGCGAGCTCGGCGCCACCATCCACGCCCCGGCCTTCGACGTCATGGATGTCGGGCGAATGGGCGTCATCCAGGATCCGCAGGGCGCCTACGTCATGGCCTGGGAGCCACGACTGCACATCGGCGCCGGCCTGGTCAACGCCCACGGCGCGCTCTCGTGGAACGAGCTCGCCACCCCCGACCCCGAAGCCTCGGCCACCTTCTACAGCCATCTCTTCGGGTGGAAGGTCAACCCGATGGAAGGCATGGGCATGCCGTACCTGGTCATCGCCAACGCCGACGACCACGGAAACGGCGGCATCCGCCAGGCGGCCGACACGGAGCCGTGCTATTGGCTCGTCTACTTCGGCAGCGATGACACCGCTTCCACCCTTGCCCGGGTGGAGGAGCTCGGGGGCACCAAGCTCAGCGAGCCCATGGAGATTCCCCAGGGCTCGATCGCCGTGGCTCAGGACCCGCAGGGCGCGGTCTTCGCGCTCTACGGTGGGCAATTCGAAGACTGAGCTTTCCGGCGGTCTATGCCGCCTCGGCGGCGTCGCAGAACGCGAGCACGAGGTCGGTCAGGCGGCCCGGCGCCTCGACCTGCGGGCAGTGGCCGATGCCCGGGAGCAGCTCGAGGCGAGCGTTCGGCACGGTCTCGACGATCTCCTGGGCGCCCTGGTACAAGAGCAGGCGGTCGCGGTCCCCCCACACGACGAGCACCGGGCAGTCGATCCGGTCGAGCTCAAACGGCGCCCGGAGCTCGGGAATGAGCCGGTGCGCCGTGGCGAGGTAGCGCGCCACAGCGGCGCGCGAGCGGTGGTGGTGGGTGAACGCGGACACGAGCGCTCCGTCGACCGCCCCCGGTGAGGAGAAGGCGATGGCGCGGTAGAGCCGGCCCACCGCCGCCCTGAGCACCACAGCGGGGACGGGCGTGGGCAGGGCGAGAAGCGAGCGCAGGAGAGGGTCGCGCTCGACGATGGTCAGGAGCCGGCTCATCTGCAGTCCCGCGGGGGCAACGGCGACCACGCCGCCCAACCGGGCTCCGCGGCGCTCGGCCAGACGCAGGGCCACAGCCCCGCCGAGCGAGTTGCCCACGACGATCACCGGCTCGCGGGGACGGCCGCCCGCGTAGGCGACCGCCTCGGCGGCGAAGGCGTCGAGCTGGGGGAGGATCGGATCGTGCCGGAGGGGATCGGCATCGGCGAATCCGGGCAGGTCGAGCGCGATCGTCCGCCGCCCCTCCCGAGCCAGGAGGTTCAGCGACTGCCGCCACGTGTCGGCACTGTCCGCGTAGCCGTGGAAGAGGACGAGCGGCGTGCCCTTGCCTTCGAGCTCGAGGACCCGCGTCTCATAGCCCGCGAACGTCATGCGATGCTCGATGAGCGGCTGGATCACGTCCCAGGTGATCGTACGAGTGCGATCGGACCTGAAGCCAAGCCCGGCCGCCGGCTCGGCGGTTCGGCGGTTCGGCGGTTCGGCGGTTCGGCGGTTCGCCGAGCGGAGCTAGCCCGCGCCGACCGGCTGGGGCGAGCCGTAGGTGGCGAAGTCCTTGCTCCTGACGAGGGCGAGTGCGAAGACGGCGCCGACGAAGGCGACGAGGGCCCCGACGAGCAGGATCTCGTTCAACGCGCTGACGAAGGCCGCGTGGACCGCGAGCGCCGCCCGCGCCCGTTCGGCTGCCGGCACCGAGGCGACGACCTGCTTGCTCGCGCCTCCGGCCACGGCCCGGGCCACGCTGTTCACGTGCGCGGCCACGGGCGTGTGGCGGAGCGCGGGCGCCAGCGCGGTCGAGATCCGGCTCTCGAAGATCGAGCCGAGACCGGCGATCCCGGCCGCCACTCCGACCTGGCGGAAGGTCGAGTTGATCCCCGAGGCCATGCCGCTCTGCTGCGGCGGCACGACGCCGATCGCGGTCGAGGCGATCGCCGGATTGACCAGGCCCACGCCGGCGCCTGCGACGATGAAGCCGGCGAGCATGGCCGTCCAGCCCGACGTCACGGTCAGGCCGCGCATGAGCATGAGCCCGAGGCCGGTGAGGGCCAGGCCGGCGGACATGATGAGCCGCACAGGGCCGCGGGCCGTCAGACGGCCGGCTCCGGCGGCCACGAAGAACGAGACCACGGTGAAGGGCAGGAAGCGCACCCCGGCCTGCAGCGGCGAGTACCCGAGGATCGTCTGGAAGAAGAGCACGATGTACAGGAACATCGCGAACATCCCCGCCGAGACGGCGAACACCGCGATGGAAACGCCGCTGAAGGTGGGCTTGCGGAACAGGGAGACGTCGAACATCGCGTTGCGCTGCCGGAATTGCGCGACGACGAACACCGCGAGCAGGACGATCGCGCCGGCGAGCAGGCCAAGGATGAGGGGGCTCCCCCACCCCTTGGCACTTGAGCGGATGACCGCGAACACGAGCATGAAGAGGGCGGCGGTGAAAGTGACCGTCCCGACCCAGTCCAGCCGCGCGCCCTGGGGATTGCGCGATTCCTTGACCGTGGCGAGGGTCAGACCGACCGCCGCGAGGCCCACGGGGACGTTGATGTAGAAGATCGACGACCAGCCGAAGGCCTGGGTCAGCACGCCCCCCAGCAGCGGGCCGACCGCGGCCGAGGCGGCGATCGTAGCCCCGTAGGCGGCAAAGGCGGTCCCGCGCTCGCGGCCGTGGAATTCCTGGGCCACGAGGGCGAGCGAGGTCGAGAGGAGGATCGCCCCGCCGATCCCCTGGGCGGCGCGAGCCAGGATGAGGAAGAGCGAGCTCGGCGAGAGCGCGCAGAGCAGCGAGGTGAGCGAGAACAGGGCCAGCCCGATGGCGAAGATGCGCTTGCGGCCGAGGAGGTCAGCCAGCGAGCCGGCGGTCAGGAGCAGCGAGGCCAGCGTCAGGGCGTAGGCGTCGATCACCCATTGGATGTCGGAGAAGCTGGCGTGGAGATCGCTGGCGATCTTCGGTAGCGCGACGTTCACGATCGTGATGTCGAGCAGCAGCATGAATACCGCCACGCAGACAACGAGCAGCGTCCACCACTTGCGTTCCATGGCAGTTAGTTCGCCGCCTACGCCCGACCGTAAACCGGAATCGCCGCTCCGCTCGTGGGCCGGCTGTCGTCGGAGAGCAGGTGAGCGATGACACCGGCGATCTCGGCGGGCTTGACCCAGCGCTCGTGGTCGGCGTCGGGCATCGAGGCACGGTTGCCGGGCGTGTCGATCGTGCTCGGGAGAATCGCGTTGCAGCGCACGCCGTCGTTCTTGTATTCGGCGGCCACCGCCTGGGCGAAGGCGATGACGGCCGCCTTGGAGGAGATGTAGCCGGCGGCGCCGCGGAACGGCTGCAGCGCGGCCCGCGAGCCGACGCAGACGATCGAGCCTCCCCCGGCCGCGAGCAGGTGAGGGACGGCGGCCTGGACGACAAGGTAGGTGGGGCGCAGGTTGAGCGTGTACTGGCGCTCGAAGTCCTCGATCGGGGTCTCGTGCACGCGGCCTCCCATCGCGAACCCGCCCACAAGATTGACGACCCCGCTCAGCGGACGGTCGCCGTCGCCTGCCGCCCGCGCGACCACGCCGGCCACCGCGCCGGCGTCGAACAGGTCGGCCTGCACGAGCTCGAGGCCGGGCTGTTCGCTGACGCGCTCGAGCTCGGCCTCGACGACCCAGGGCACGACGACACGCCAGCCGCCGTCGAGCAGCCGCTGGACCACCGCGGCCCCGAGGCCGCCGGTCCCTCCGGTGATGAGTGCGGTGTCGCCCATGGGTGTCGTCCGACCGTCACTTTATCTTCGAGGCGGGATGAAAGTGTGCCAATTTGCGGACGGTTCCGAGGTTGAGCAGGCACTTCTCGTGCGCGAGGCCCAGCTATGCCGGCATCGCGACGGGCGCCCGTTCGTGAAGCTCGCGCTGGGCGATCGGACCGGGAGCGTGCCGGCCATCGTGCGCGAGTCGGTCGACGGCGCCGAGCGCGTCTGCCAGCCGGGAAGGATCGTCTTCGTGCGTGGCCACTTCGCGCTGCACCCCCGTTACGGCGGCCAGCTTGAGGTGCACGAGGTTCGCCCCGCCGGCCCGGGGGAGTACGACGAGGCCGACCTGCAGGATGGCCCGCACCGCGCGCCCGAGCACATGGAGGCGGATCTCCGCGAGCTGCTGGCCACGATTCAGAACCCGCACCTGCGGCGACTGCTCGACGAGGCGCTCGGCGCCGACTCACCCGTGTGGAGGCGCTACCGGGACGCGCCCGCAGCCAAGCGCTACCACCAGGCCTACCGCCACGGGCTGCTCGAGCACTGCCTGAGCGTGGCCCAGGCGGTCAGCGCGATCTCGGCCACCTTCCCCGGCATCGACCGCGATGTCGCGGTCACCGGTGCGCTCCTGCACGACATCGGCAAGCTCGATGCCTACGAGCTCCGGGGTACCGCCATCGAGATGTCCCACGATGGTCGTCTGTACGGTGAGATCCCTCTCGGCTACTACCGGGTGCGACGGATGATCGAGGGCCTCGACGGCTTCCCCGACGCCATCGCCCAAGCCGTCCTGCACATCATCCTCAGTCACCACGGCTCGCTCGAGCACGGAAGCCCCGTCGTACCCTGCACCCGCGAGGCCACGCTCGTGCACATGATCGACAACCTCGGGGGACGCCTGGGCAGCTTCGATCGGCTCGAGAAGGGGCTGCCGGACGGCCGGCAGTGGTCTTCCTATGACAAGGCGCTCGGCGGCGGGGCCTTCTTCGCCGCCCGGCCCGACGAGCCCCAGCTGCTCGCCGAGGGCGAGGCCGCGGCCGCCTAGCTCGGACTCGGCGGCCGCTTAGCTCGCGACCGGCTCGGGAACGCTCGGATCCTCGGGCAGTCCCGGCTTCTCGAGCAGCCGAGGAATCTCGACGAGGACCGGCGCCTCGGGGAGCACCGTACCCTGGACATCCCGCACGCTGCGGCCTTCCACGCGCAGGTGTGGCAGCCACCGCTCGAGCACGGCCGGGAGCATCCAGTTCGCGCCGCCGAGCTTGAGCATGAGCGCAGGCACAAGCACCGAGCGCACGATCAGCGCATCGAGGAGCACAGCGCTGGCCAAACCGACGCCGAAGAGCTCGATGATGCGCGATCCGCCGAGGATGAACGCGCCGAAGACGAGGATCATGATGGCCGCGGCCGCGGTGATCGTCTGGCCGGTCGCGGCGAGGCCGTGAGCGATGGCCTCGCCGGTGTCGCGCCGGTGATGCCACTCCTCGTAGATCCGGGTGACGAGGAAGACCTCGTAGTCCATCGAGAGGCCGAAGAGGATGGCGAACATCATCACCGGGACGAAGGCCGCAATCGGCCCCGTCTTGTCGATCCCGATGAGGGAACCGCCGATCCCGTCCTGGAACAAAGCCGTGACGACGCCGAACGCCGCCGCGGCCGAGAGCAGGTTCATGATCGCCGCCACGAGCGGGATGAGAAGGCTCCGGAAGACGACCATGAGGAGCACGAAGCTCATGGCCATGACGACGCCAAGGAAGAGCGGCAGCTTGGCCGAGAGCACGGTGCTGAAGTCGTCGAAGATCGCCGTCTGGCCGCCCACGAGCACGGTCAGGCCGGTTCCCCGCGTGGCCGCCGGCACGACTTGGTCGCGGACGCGGTGCAGCAGGTTGGCCGTCGAGGCGTCCTGGGGCGAGCCCTTGGGATAGACGGCGGCCAGGGCGACACCGGGCAGCCCGCCACGCCCGGGCAGGAAGTGTGGCGGCGCCGACCCGGCGACCCCCGGAGTCGCGACCACGGCCCGTTCGACGCGGACGAACTCGGCCTCCTGCGCCGGACCGGAAACCTGCGCCACGAGCTGGAGCGGGCCGCTGTAACCGGGCCCGAAGCCCCTGGCGATGAGGTCGTAGGCCTGGCGCGTGGTCGTGCTCGACGGGTCGGTCCCGGCGTCGGTCGAGCCCAGGCGCATGCTGAGGAACGGAATGGCGACTACGACGATGACGGCCGCTGCGGCCACGAGGAAGAGTGTCGGGCGGCGCTGCATCCACGCCGACCAGCGAGCCCAGCCCGCGGACTCGTCGGTCGTGCGCCGCTCGCCCGCGGCCAGCGACCGGCGCTCGCGCCGCCGCAGAACGTGCGTGCCGAAGAAGCCGAGGAAGGCGGGCAGAAGGGTGAGCGCGGCGATGACCGTGAAGGCGACCGCGATCGACGCGGCGACGGCTACGCCGTAGAGGAAGCTCACCCCGAGGGCGAACATCCCCAGCATGGCGATGCACACGATGATCCCGGCGAAGAGCACGGCCCGGCCCGAGGTGTCCACGGCCTCGATCACCGCCTCCTCGCCACTCAGCCCGCGCAGGAGTCCCTGGCGATACCGAGTGAGGATGAAGAGCGCGTAGTCGACGCCGACGCCGAGGCCGATGAGCAGCGAGAGCTCCCCGCTGAAATCCGCCATCGGGATGACGTGCGAGAGCAGGCCGATCACGTTGATCCCGGTACCGAGCGAGAGCGCGGCCGTGAGCAGGGGCAGAGCCATGGCCAGCACCGACCCGAAGACGAGGAAGAGGACGATCCCCGCGGTGAGGAACCCGAAGGGCAGTCCGCCCGTCCCGTTCTGGGTGGTGTTCTCCGCCACCTGGCCGTTGAGCTCGAGCTGGATCCCGTTCGCCGTCCCGGGTCGCGCGGTGTTGACGAACGCTTTGGACTCGGCCCCGCTGATCTTGTTGGCCTGGATGTCGAAGGTCACGTTGGCGAAGGCGACCTGACCCGAGGGCGAGATCTGCGAGGCCCCGCGCGCGGTGTAGGGGGAGCTGATGTCCGAGACGTGGGGAAGCTTGCTCAGGGCGCCGAGCGTGGCGTCGAGCCGTGCTCGTACGGCCGGGTCGGTGACCTTGCCGTGCTCGACGCCCACGACCACCTGTTCGGTGTCGCCGGACGCCCGGGGCGCCGCGCGCTCGAGCAGGTTGACCGCCTCGAAGCTTTGGGTGCCCGTGAGCTGGAAGCTGTCCGAATAGCTGCTCCCGGCCGCCGAATGGATCACGGTCAGGGCGATGAGCACACCGACCCAGGCCAGCACAACGATTCGGCGGTGCCTGAAGCACCCGTGGGCGATTGTTCTCACGTCACGTCTCCAGTTCTGTCGCAGACGCGAGGGCTCGAGGATCCGTGAGTCCCGCGCCGCGAAAGTCGGCGCCATCCGTGACGTCCGTCCCGGTCTCTATCGGCACCACGAGGGATCACACTTAGCCACCACCAAACCGGCGTTCGAGCGATCCTATCCGGCCCGGCACAACGGCCTCAGCCCACCGCCAGCTCGGCCCACACCTGCGTCGTCCCCTCCAAGCGGCCCCCGAGTGCACGGCACGCTCCGATCAGCGCTTGCCGCCGGGACCTCGGTTAAGCTTCACACTGTGGCAATAGCCATTGCTGCAACGGCCATGACAACGGCGGGAGTTCGCGTATGACGACAGAGACGGCGGCATTCCTCGAAGCTCTGGCCGATCTCGAGGAGTCCCTGGCCCGCAGCGACGAGATGACCGCGCGCATGCGTGATCGCATTCGCTACCTGCGCCGGGAGCTCGACAACGGCCGGGGCCTGCCGGACATCGTGCCCGCCGAGGAGTCGCCTCTGCTCGTCCAGCTCCTCACCGAGAGCGCGAACCTGCTTCATACTTACGGGACGCGCGTCAGGCGTACGGAAGCCCGCGCCCTGCACGGCGAGGGCATGACCATGGATGAGATCGCCCGTCTGTTCGGGGTCAGCCGCCAGCGCGTCTCCGCCCTCCTCCGCGACACCCCGACCAATACCACCCGCTAGTCCTCGAGCCTGAAAAGCCGCAAATAGCGGCCCTCGGCGGCGAGTGGCCACGGGGGCCGTTTGGCGCGACTACATTTCTAAGCCGATGGCCAAGGACACGGAGAAGCTGATCCGCCAGCTGTCGCTGATCTCGTACCTCATGGCGGAGCGGCGGCCTGTCACGGCACCCGAGATCCGCCGCGACGTCGAGGGATACAGCGCGATGAACGAGGACGCCTTCGCGCGCCGCTTCTATGCCGACCGCTCCGAGCTCGAAGCGCTGGGAATCGTCCTCTCGGTGGAGAAGCCGGTGGATGGCGTCGTTGAGCAGGAGACCTACTCCCTCCCGCCCGAGAACTTCCACCTCCCGGCCATCGAGTTCAGCGACCAGGAGCTCGCGGCCCTGCACACCGCCCTGCACCTGCTCGACGGCGAGTTCGCCTACGCGGAGCCCCTGCGACTCGCCCTCCAACAGATCTCCTGGGGCCGTCCGAGCCCCCTCAGCGCACCCGAGCAGCACACCGTCGCGCTCGGGATCACCGGCGCGGCCGGCGGCCACGAGATCTCTCAGCGGCTGGCCAAGATCGAGACGGCCATCTTCCGCCGCAAGACGATCGTCTTCGACTACTACACGATGGGCCGAGGCGAGACCGGCAGCCGCCGGGTCGACCCGTACCAGCTCCTCTACCAGGGCGGCCAGTTCTACCTCGTCGGGCTCTCGCACGAGCGCGACGCGATCCGCGTCTTCCGCCTCTCGCGCATCCAGGGGAAGGTCGGCTATGCCACCAAGGCCGAGCACGACTTCCAGCGCCCGCCCGACTTCGACCCGCGCTCCTACGCCAACCGCATCCAGTGGCAGTTCGGGGTGGGACTGGGCACGGCCGAGATCTGGATCGCCGAGCGGATCGCCTGGCAGATCGAACGCCACTTCGGCCGTTACGGTGACATGGGTGAGGCGGCCGAGGCTCTGGCGAGTTCCGCTGACGCCGAACTGGGTGGGCGCGTCTTCCGCACCGACTACTCCGACGCCCGCCAGCTCATCGCCTGGGTCCTCGGCCTGGGCGAGAACGCCCGGATCGAGGCGCCGCTCTCGCTCGCCGGCGAGCTTCGCGAGCGCGCGGAGCTCCTCGCCCGCCAGCACACCGGCGAGCCCGACGTCCCCGCCCCCGCCGCGCGCGCCGTGGGCAGCAATGGCGCGGCGCAGGCGCGCCCCGACCTCGCCGACCCCGAGCCGAGCAACGGCCACCACCCCGACTCGGCCATCCGCCCCGAGCGCTTCGCCCGCCTCGTCACTCTGGCCAGCATCCTCATCGACGCCGGGCGCGCCGGCCGCCCTCTCGAGGCCAGCCGATTGCGCGACGCGCTCGGCCTCTCCGATCAGGAGCTGCGCGAGGACATCTCGCTCCTCAACGTGGTCAACTTCGGCGCGGGGACCTATGTGCTCTACGCCGAGGTCGGCCCCGACGGCATGATCGAAGTCGACCCCGAGCCCTACGGCGACTCGTTCGCGCGCCCGGCTCGGCTGCTCCCCGTCGAAGCCAAGGCGCTCATGGCCGCCATCGACCTGATCGGCGAGCACATCCCCCAGGGGTCGCTCACCTCGGTGCGAGAGAAGGTCGTCGCGGCGCTGGGCGAGGACCCCGCCCGCGAAGGCCTCCAGGTGGCCACGCCGGGTGGCGACGACGCCGAGATCGCCGCCGTCGTCTCGCGCGCCATCGCCGATCGCCGGCTGCTCTCCTTCGAGTACTACAAGTCCAACGAGGACGAGTTCACCTCCCGCACGGTCGAGCCCTATGCGCTCATCAACGGGCGCGAGGGCTGGTACGTGGCGAGCTTCGACCCCACCCGCGGGGACGTGCGCCACTTCCGGCTCGATCGCATCAAGTCCGCCGCGGTGGGCGAGGAGCATTTCGAGCCGCGTCCCGACGTCGATCCGGCCGCCGACGTGGACGGCTGGCCCCGGACCGGCGAGGTGCCCGCCTCGCGCCGCGCCCGGGTGTGGATCTCGCCCGAGCGCGCGCGCTGGGCTCGAGAGGAGCGCACGGTCGTCGGCGAGCTGGCCGACGGCGGGGTGATCGTCGAGCTGCGCTTCGCCGGCGTCGACTGGCTCGTGCGCGAGGTGCTCAAAGAGGCCGGTGACGCCGTCGTGCTCGAGCCCGAGGACGCCCGCGCCGCCGTCCGTGAGGCTGCCCAGAGCGTGTTGGCTGCGGCGGCGGCCGCAGCCCGGTAACACGCGCCGGCACTCCCACCGCTACATTCCCG
The DNA here is from genome assembly GCA_963795525.1 of uncultured Solirubrobacterales bacterium. Classification (GTDB taxonomy): domain Bacteria; phylum Actinomycetota; class Thermoleophilia; order Solirubrobacterales; family Solirubrobacteraceae; genus Palsa-465. Next base: position 731,326 of record CAWCIA010000001.1, on the reverse strand, counting down.
AGCCGCATGCAAGGCTTGAAGGGGCTGATCCTCTCCGGCGGCAAGGGCACCCGTCTGCGCCCGATCACGCACACGAGCGCCAAGCAGCTCGTCCCCGTGGCCAACAAGCCCGTCCTCTTCTACGGCATCGAGGCGATGGCCAATGCCGGCATCGAGGAGGTCGGGATCATCATCGCCCCGGAGACAGGCAAGGAGATCCGCGAGATCACGGGCACCGGTGAGCGCTTCGGGGTCAAGCTCACCTACATCCTCCAGGACGAGCCGCTCGGCCTGGCCCACGCCGTCCTGACCGCCGAGCCGTTCCTCGGCACCTCGCCGTTTGTCATGTACCTCGGCGACAACCTCCTCCAGGGCGGGATCGAGGATCTCGTGGCGGCCTTCCGCGACCGCCAGCCCGACGCGCTGATCCTTCTCACGCCGGTGCCCGATCCCGATCAATACGGGGTCGCTGAGCTGCACGACGGCCAGGTCGTCCGCCTGGTGGAGAAGCCCTCCGAGCCCAAGACCGACCTCGCGCTGGTCGGCGTCTACATGTTCACGTCGACGATCCACGACGCGGCGCGGGCGATCGAGCCCTCGCCGCGCGGGGAGCTCGAGATCACCGACGCGATCCAGCACCTCGTCGACCGTGGCCTGCGCGTCGACCCGCACATCGTCCGGGGCTGGTGGAAGGACACCGGACGGCTCGAGGACATGCTCGCGGCCAACCGCCTCGTGCTCGACACGATCGAGGGCCACATCGAGGGCGAGCTCATCGCCTCTCAGGTGGACGGGCGCGTCGTAATCGGCCCCGGCGCGCGGCTCGAGCGCACATCGGTCCGCGGCCCGGCGATCATCGGCGCCGGCGCCCGGTTGACCGACTGCTACATCGGCCCCTACACCGCGATCGGCGAGGGTTGCGTGATCGAGCACGCCGAGGTCGAGCACTCGATCCTCCTCGCCGGTTCATCGGTGTGCGAGCTCGACGGCCGCATGGAGTCCTCGCTGCTCGGGCGAAACGCCAGGGTCGGCCGTGACATCCGGCAGCCGCGCGCCTTCCGCTTCATGGTCGGCGACAACTCGGAGATCGGCATCCCCTGAGCCGAGTCCACCCCGGGATCCTGCCCTAGGTGCCCGCGGTGAGCTCGTCGACCATCGGCAGCGTCGTCGTCGCGCCCGAGCCGGACGTGATCACGATTCGGACCGCCCGGGCCGCCACCGGCGCGAAATGCACCGTGTCGACGTCGCCGGACCGGTTCCCGATCGTGGCCACGGTCCTCCACGCGGAGCCGTCGCGCGAGACCTGGAGCTCGTAGCTCGCGGGCCGGAGCGTGATGACCGGGCCCGGGGGCGGCGGCACGTTCGGCGTCTTGGGCGGCTGAGGCCACTGCCGCGCCCAGCGCACGCTCAGGCTTCGGAGCTTGTGCGCGCCGGTGTGGACCGGCACCGTGAGCGTCGCCGGCAGGGTGACCGGCTGCCATCCGGTGGCCGGGCTCCCGTCGACCGCCGCCAGCGCCGGCAGACCGGCTGCGGCGCTCGTCGCGGTTGCGGTCGTGCACCGCACCGCGTCGGTCGTCCGGGTCAGATCCGGCCGCCGCGTGGCGATGGACAGGGGGTGCCCGCGGCGGAGCCGGTGGGCGACACCCAGTGTCTGCACCGTGAACGAGGCCCCGTGCACGAGCGTGACGACCGTCCGTCGCTGCCCGACGGCCACGGTGAACGTGCGCCCGCGCCAGGTCAGCCCGCGCAGCACGACGCCCGGGAGCTGAGCGGTCAGGCTCGGATTGATCGTGACGGAGTTCGTGCCGAAGCGCAGCCCGGAGTATCCGTAGATGAACTCCTGCAGGAAGCCGCCGATTCCGGTCATGAACGTGAACGCCCCGCCGGTGCGGGTCTCAGAGAACTGGTCGAAGGGATCACTGATGAACGGCTGGAAGCTCCGCTCGGTGAACACGTACGACGCGCATCCCGGCGTCCCCAGGGCCGAGGTGTCGATCTCACCGATGGCGTCGCTCATCGACGGACCACCCGGATCGGTGCGCGGGACGTAGTAGTTGATGTCGCTCGTGGCGAGCTTCGGGGTCATGGTCAGATCCCACGGGTACTGCAGCAGGGTCACGTCGGCCTGCTTGACCAGCTGGCCCGCGTATCCCTTGAACTCGGGGTGCACGTCGAGCTTCTTGTTGACGGGCACGACGAGCCCGGAGGCGATGACCGACCACGCCTTGGGAGCCTTCTTGCCCAGGGCGAAGGCGGCCTGCACGGCGAAGTTGAGCGACTGCGCCGCCCCCCAATTCGTATAGACCTCGTCGTTGACGTCGGGGTTCTCCTCGTCGGGACCGGTGACGTTGTCGATGTGGTAGCTGCCGTTGGCCGCCTTCTTGGCCCGCGAGGCCCAGAACACGGCCGCCTCTTCGAGCACCGGCCACCCTCGGTGAGCCAGCCAGCTGCGGTTGCCGGTGGCCAGGTAGTACTGCCACTGGGCGAGCGCGATGTCGGCCGTGATGTGCTGCTCGTAGAGGCCCTCGCTGTTGGTGCTCACCGGCGGCGGAATCTGCTCGGTCCCGTCGAGCGCGCTCTCCCAGGGGAAGCGCGCACCCTTGTAGCCGGTGGCCTGCGCGTGCTGCTCGGCTTCGCTCAGCCGGTCGAAGCGGTAGTTGTCCATGCCGAGGGCGAGGTCCGGGTGCATGGCCAGCAGGCTCGGGTACATCCACGTCTCGGCGTCCCAGAAGATGTGGCCGTCGTAGCCATTGGACGAGAGGCCGGCCGGGGACACGCTCCAGTCGACGCCGGCCCGCGTATCGGACCACAGGTAGAACTCACTTGCGTTGACCATCGCGGCGAGCGAGCGGTTGCCCTTGATGTCGATGCGGCCCTGCCAGAGCTTCGCCCAGGCGGCGTCGTTCTCGTGCATGAGCGCGGTCCAGCCCAGGGCGGCCGCCGAGGAGGCCTCGGACTGCGCGGCGCTGGTTGGGTTGCTCGTGCGCTGGGAATCGTCGACGCCCACATACTTGGTGAAGGTGTACGTCTGACCTGAGGTGGCCGAGAAGTAATAGCGCTGGACGACGCTCTGCTGGGGCAGCGTGCCGCTCGGATTCGGCGGAGTGACGCCCGTGTAGGCGGGCGTCGTGCTCGCCAGCTGGCTGGCCAGAGCGGCGGTGATCCCGGTGCCCTGCGTTTTGACCGCGACCCAATCAAGGTGCTTCGCGGCGGTCGCGCCCGAGCCGACCTCGGTGCTCTCCGTGGCGGGGGTGCCGTCGATCATGTCCGTGACCTCGGCCAAGCCCGTCCAGTGCGGGGTCACGGTGAGCTGGACGAGCCCGACGTTGGGCCGCGCCCGATCGGTGAGCACCTCATAGGTGACCTCGGAGACGTCGCCCCCCTGCGTCAGCTGGTAGCTCGTGGTGATCACGCCCGTCTGCAGGTCGAGGGTCTGGCGCCAGTTGCTCATCGCCGGCGTACTCGTCGTACCGCCCGTCGCGGGCACGAACTCGAGCGTCGACCACGTCGGCGTGTTCGCGCGCTGCTGGACCTGCCCGGGCGGCTGGGCGTAGAACCCGGCCAGCTCGGAGACCGACGCGACGGCTCCCTGCTTCGCGCCGGGGGGAACGGGGGCGTAGCCCTGCCCCGCGGGCGGCACCCGCGCCGCGATGAGGCCGTTGCCGGTGAAGGTCGGCGCGTAGGTCCCGGCGGAGCTCGTGGCGGTCAGGGTCCACGGGCCGCCGGTGCTGGCCGACGATGCCGGGGCGAGGACGAGGCCTCCGCCGCCCAGTGTGAACAGCGCCGCGACGGCAATGAGAAACCTGCGACTACGCATCCTCGAACCTCCTTGACAGACCTCTGGCTCAGAGTTTGCCCGCGCGATTCGGCGTCAAACGCCCGGTCAGTCGAGACGCTTCTCGCCGAAGAACGTCGCCACCGGATTGCTGTTGAAGTTCTCGATCTGTCGATAGCCGGCGGACTCGTAGAGGTGACGGGCACCATGCTGCTTGGGGCCGGTGTCGAGACGGGCGACCGCGTAGCCGAGCTCGCGGGCCTTGTCTTCGAGCGCCACGAGCAGTGTCCGAGCGAGGCCGCGGCCTCGGAACTCCGGGTCGACGAACATGCGCTTGATCTCGCACGTCCCCTCCGCGAGGCGCTTGACGCCGCCACAGCAGATCGGCCGCCCGTCCGCGTAGCCGACGAGGAAGGCGCCTCCGGGCGGGCTCAGCTCGGCATGGCCGGCCTTGGGCATGCGCTCGCCGTCGAGCTCGAGCCCCTCGTAGAGGACGGCCATCTCCTCGCGCATGGCCCGGGCCAGCGCGCCACCGTCACCCTCGTCGACGCGTCCCTCGTGGAAGACGATCATCGGTTCCCCAGAAGCGCGACCAATCCGGCCGGCGTCTCGTCGCGGCCGATGTGGAGCCGTGGCATGGTCAACGGATCGGCCGTGCTCTCGGTCGTCCCCGCCGCGGTTGTGTAGGCCATGCTGAACCCGGCCGCGCGGACCTCCGCCACGACCGCGTCGTCGAAGGCGCCGAAGGGGTAGGCGAAGAAGTAGACCCGGTGGCCGAGGATGGCCTGCAGCGCGCGGCGCGATCCCGCCGTCTCGCTGGTCAGCTCGGCCGGGGTGAGCTCGTTCAGGTCGACGTGATGGGCGGTGTGATCCCCCACGTCCATGCCCGCTCGGTCGAGCTCGCGGATCTGATCGGCGTCGACGAAGCCCGGCTCGCTGGTGCGGCCGGTGATCACGAAGAACGTGGCCACCATGTGCATGCGCTCGAGGTCGGGGAGGATCGTCCGCACGTCGTCGACGTAGCCGTCGTCCACCGAGATGATCACCGGCTTGGGCGGAAGGGCGGCGCCGCGGTAGAGCGCGTCGAACAGCCGGGCCTGGCTGATCGGGTGATAGCCGCCCGCGTGCAGCGCCTCGAGCTCGGCCGCGAAGGTCGCCGGGTCGACAATCAGGTCGAGCTGGCCGACCGCCGGCAGCGTGTGCACGCGGTGGTAGGTGAGGACGGGGACCTCGACGCTCCGGGCCTGCGCCTCCGCCGGCGGGACGAGGGCGGGGACGTGACGGGGGGCCGAGTTGCGGTGGGCGGGGTTGCGCAGCGTGCTCGCGATCGCCACCCGGGGCGTCGTCGGGGACGCGTTCGCGGCGCTCGTCGAGCTCGAGGTGGCGGACGCCCCACCGCAGCCGGCTGCGGCCACGGCGATCAGGGCGAGGAGGATCGTCCGCCTGAGGGGCACGCCGGCCAAGGCTACCGGGACCTCTTGGATACCCTGGGGCGCACATGAGTCCGGCCACCTCAGAGGTTCGCGATCGCCTGCTCAAGGCCTGGCGGGGGGAGATCGTCGCCGGCTCGGTGTACGAGTTGATCGCCAAGCGGATGGACGAGCGCGAGGCGGACATCCTGCGCCGGATGGCCGAGGCCGAGAGCAGCCACCGCAGCCGCCTCGAGCAGCGGATGACCGAGCTCGAGATCCCCATCCCCGACCCGGCGAGCGTTCGCCTTCCCTTGTGGCTGCGCCTCCAGGCACGGATCGCTCCCATCGACCGGCTGCTCGCCGCGCGCGAGGCGGCCGAGGACGAGGAGGTCGACGACCTCTACAAGCGCTCCACCGGCGATCCCGAGACCGACCACCTGCTGCGTGAGATCCGTAAGGAGGAGCGCTCGCACTCCCTTGCCGTGCAGGACATCCGCTCCGGCTCACCCGACGGCGATCAGCCGCCGACCCGCCCCCCGGCGCCCGGGCCGGAAGCGCCGATCGCCGTCCCCGGTGCCCGTGACCGGCTCGACCGGATCCTCGGACGCGAGCGCTGGCACCGCACCGGTGGCGGCTGGATCTCCGGCGCCATCTACGGCGCCAACGACGGCCTGGCCGCCGTGTTCGGCATCGTCGCGGGTGTCTCGGGCGCCACAGGCGGCTCGAGCTTCGTACTCACCGCCGGGCTCGCGGGCGCGATCGCCTCGGCACTCTCCATGGCCACAGGCGCGTTCCTGGCCGAGCGCTCGGAGGCCGAGGTGGCCGCGGCCAACATCGAACGCGAGCGCCAGGAGATCGCCGCCCACCCCGAGGAGGAGAAGGAGGAGCTCTCGCTCTTCTACCAGCTCAAGGGCATCGACGAGCGGACCGCCGACGAGCTCGCCGAGCGCATGTCGCGCTATCCCGACGCCATGCTCAAGGCGCTCGCCGTGGAGGAGTTCGGAGTCACCGGCGACACCGATGGCAGCGATGCCGCGCAGGCCGCGCTCGCTGCGGGGATCTCCACCGGGCTCGGCGCGATCGTTCCCGTCATCCCCTTCATCTTCACCACCGGCACCGTGGCGATCGTCGCCGCCGCGATCATCTCCCTCATCGCGCACTTCCTCGTCGGCGCGGCGAAGTCGCTCGTCACGCTGCGCACCTGGTGGTCGGCCGGGCTCGAAATGACTCTGGCCGGTGTGATCGTCGGCGGCGCAACGTTCCTCGTCGGCCTCGCGCTGCCCTCCTGATCTAGTCGATCGTTAGGACAGCCTTGCCGTTCACCCGGCGATCGAGGAGCGCCTCGATGGCCCGGCCTGCCTCGCGCCACGACGCCGTCAGGTCGATCTGAGGATCGAGCCTCCCGGTGGCCACGAGCTCGGCCAGCCGGCGCAGGTCGCTCGCCCCGCTCTGCGTGTGCTGGAGCTCGGCGAACAGGTAGAGCCCGTACAGGCGGGCGCCGGGGGCCCGGCTGAAGAGCTCCCGGGTCGCGTAGGAGACGGGCTCGGGGGTCGTGGCGGCGAAGCTGACCACGAGCCCGCGCGGCTTGACGCGCTCGAGCGCGCTCCCGAGCATGGGACCGCCGACGGCATCGATGACGAGGTCGTATTCGGCCCCCTCGGGGTCGATCTCGGCGGCGACGTCGTCCGCGCCGAGCTCGCGCAGGCCCTCGCTACGCCGCGCGATGGCGGTGACCCGGGCGCCGCCGAGCTTCGCGAGCTGGATGGCGAAACGTCCGACGCCGCCACTCGCGCCGGTGACGAGCACCTGCTTGTCGAGCACGAATCCGCCGAGCTCCAGCGCACGCAGAGCGGTGAGGGCCGCCACCGGGAGGGCGGCCGCCTGCTCGAAGGAGATGCCCTCGGGCAGCTCGGCCAACCACTCCGTGCGCACGGCCGCGAGCTGCGCCCAGGCACCGACGTTCATCAGGCCGACGACGCGGGCGCCCTCGCGGGGCCCGCTCCCGTCCGCCGCCGGCCGGCGCACAACGCCGGCGAGGTCCCAGCCGGTCACGGTGCCGGGCTCAGTCGTGGCCAGGCGCCGGCTCTCGCCGCGGTTCAGACTGATCGCCCTGACCTCGACCAGCGCTTCGCCGCGCCCGGGCTCGGGATCGGGGGCATCGCCGAGCTCGACGTGAGGTGGGTCGGCGGTGGTCAGGAGCGCGCGCATAGCCGGCCCACCCTATCCGCTGTCTCCCCTGGTCAAACGCCCGTGAGGCGCTCGCTCAGCTCGCGCAGACTCCGGCGCGCGGCGACGTCGCCCGCCTGCGGGTGCGGGGTTGCCGGGCGCTCGCCATTGAAGTACTGGCCGCTGACGCCGTCGAGGTCGGGATCGGCGAGCAGGCGCACGGTCGCGGCCATGCCCTGCTCGAGCGGCGTGACCGGTGTGACACCGGCGCCGCGGACCATCTTGGTGGGGAGGAAGGTCCCGGGGTGCAGGCACGTCGCCGTGACGCCGGTCCGCGCCAGCTCGTCTGCAAGATCGATGGTGAACATCACCTGGGCGAGCTTGCTCTGGCAGTACGCCTGGACGCCGTCGTAGCCACGTTCGAGCATGACGTCGTCGAAGTCGATCGGCGCCTGGCCGGCCGAGGCGACCTGGACGATGCGCGCCGGCGCCGACCGGATGAGGAGTGGGAGGAGGCGGCGGATGAGGAGATACCCGGCCAGGTAGTTGACCGCGAAGCGCAGCTCATAGCCGTCGGCGCTGATCAGACGCCGGCCGTCCCCGGGAACCGCGGTGCCGATCCCCGCGTTGCTGAGGAGCCCGTCGAGGCGCTCGTGCTCGCGCTCGATCTCGTCGGCGAGCCGCCGGACGTCGTCGAGCGAGCCCAGGTCGGCCTGCAGCCAGTGGAGGCGGGCGCCGGGCGCCTGCTCCTCGATCTCGGCCATCGTCTCGCGCCCGCGAGCCTCGTCGCGGCCATGGATGAGCACGGTGGCTCCGGCCACGGCGAGCTCCCCGGCCACCGCGCGCCCGAGGCCGTCGGTCGCGCCCGTGACGAGGATCGTCTGCTCGGGCAGCGGCCTCATCGACCGCTGGGGCTGGGCTCGGCTTCCGCTTCGGACTCGGACTCGGTCTCGATGCCGAGCTCGCTGCGCAGCGCGTCGAGCTGGGCGCGCAGCGAACGCACCTCGTCCTCGAGGGCCTCGACGCGGGCGCGGAGACCGTCCTCGCGCTCGGGATGGGCGCGCTCGGGATGGGCGGGCTCGGGATGGGCGCGCTCGGGCGGGCTATGAGCGGGCGGGCTGGGCGCGGACGAGCGCATCGGTTCGTACGTGAGCGCGACGGGTTCGTAGCCGGGCGCGGCGGCCGGACCCGGTTCGCTCGCGGCCGCGCCTCCGAGGAGGTGCTCGAAGCGGTCCTCCTTCTGCCCCGGGCGGCGCGGCATCCGCTGGGCATAGCCCCGCTCGCCGAGCGCGGCCAGCAGCTCTTCGACCTGCGCGAGCGACACGATCGACGCCATCCGCTCGGTGCGGCCCTTGATCTCGCCCGGGGTCTGCGGCCCGCGGAGCAGGAGCACGGCCAGGACGGCCAGCTCCTCGCGCCCGAGCCCGAGTGCCTCCTCGGCCAGGTGGCGGTACTTGGTCGCCCGGCTCCCGTGTCCGCTCGCCAGGCGGGCCAGGCCGTAGCGCGAGAGGCGCTGCGCGGCGTCCCGGACGGTGGCCTCGTCGTAGTCGGTGACGGGGTCGCGGTTGGTCGACTGGTTGCAGGCGAGCCGCAGCGCGTTGAGGGACAGCGGGTACTGATCCGGGGTTGTCCAGCGCTTCTCGAGCAGGCAGCCGAGCACGCGCTGCTCAGGCGGTGTCAGCTCGCTGAAATGCATCTCGGGTCGAGGATAGTGAGCCGATCGCACGCATCGCGGTTCCCAGAATCCTCACAGGCCGGCTATGCCTCGTTCACCGGAAAAGCCCTGCTCCGGGCGACCCTCCGGGTCATGAACGAAGAGAGAACACGCGCAGACATGCACGTCCACTCAGCTGCCTCCGAGCTCTCGAAGCTGGGCGTCCAGCGCTCGCTCGCGCTTCCCGAGTGCGCGACGAACCCGACCGAGGTCTACGAGCAGGCGAAGAGCCGGGGGATGGACTTCGTGACCATCACCGACCACGACACGATCGCCGGCGTCCTGGCGATCGCCCATCTGCCCGACACCTTCATCTCCGAGGAGCTCACGGTGAGCTTCAAGGGCGAGCCTCAGGCCGTGCACGTCCTCTGCTACGGCATCACCCCCGAGGATCACGAATGGCTCCAAGCTCATGCCGACGATGTCGAAGCCTGTGCCGAGTACCTGAGCGGCCATGACATCACCGCCGCTCTCGCCCACCCTTTCTACGCCGTACAGGCACCGCTCACCCCGCGCCATCGCCGCCGCTTGGCCGAGCTGTTCCCCATCTGGGAGACCCGCAACGGCTCGAGGGCCAAGGAACTCAACCTGCCGGCGTTCGTGTACATCGAGACCCACGGAGGCACCGCCATCGGCGGATCCGACGACCACGCCGGAATCGATATCGGGCGAACATTCACCGAGACGCCGCCCGCCGCGACACCGCACGAGTTTCTCGGCCACATCCGGTCGGGGCGCGCCACCGCGCGGGGCGACCAGGGCAGCGCGGCCAAGTGGGCGCACGCAGCCATCGCGCTGGCCGTCCGCGCGCACGGCGGCGCGGGCGCGGCGCGTCCGCTCGACCCCCGAACGGCGCTGACGATCCTCGAGCGGGTGCTGCGTGAGGGCGACGCTCGCCACGGCGCCACCAGCGCCGACCTCGGCCCCGATGACGCCCGGGCGCTGCTCGGGGCGTGGCTGGCTGCGCTCGAGCTCGACGCCGACGAGCTCATCGCCTTGCTCACGGGCGGGGAGGTGTCGCACGCCGATCTGGGCCGGCGGGCGCGGCTCGTGCACGAACGGCGGCTCGAGGCCGCGGTCAGGAGCCTCGAGGCTCTGACCGCGGACGACGGAGCGCTCGACATCGGCCGCGAGGCGATCCGGCTCTTCGACGCCTGCGTGCCCGCCATCCCCTACGCCGCCGCCACGGCCTTCCTGGCCGGCGAGAAGGGCAAGCTTGCGCGCAGCGACGGCGAGCCGCTCCGCATCGCGCTTGTGGCCGACGGGCTCGACGCCATGCACGGGGTCAGCGCCGCCGTGCGCCAGATCCGCGAGCGCGGCGTCCGCGGCTTCCAGCTCGAGGTCGTCGGTACGGATGGGGGCGTCGACCGGCGGCTGAGCACGGTGGGCGAGGTCGACGTGCCCTTCTATCCGGGCCTGCGGCTCGGCGTCCCGGCGCTCCCGGGTATCGTCGAGACCCTCGCCGAAGGGCGCTACGACCTCGTGCACATCTGCAGCCCCGGGCCGGCGGGCATCCTCGCCGGCCTGATCGCCCACGTGCTCGGAATCCCGCTGGTCGGCAGCTACCACACCGAGTTGGCCAGCTACGCCCAGCTGCGCAGCGGCCGCGCCGAGCTCGAGCTGCTCATGGCGGCGGGCCTGCGCGCCTTCTACGGCGCCTGCCAGCTCGTGCTCTCGCCGAGCCCGGCCAGCGACACGCGCCTAGCCGACCTCGGGGTGACGCGGGTGGCGAGGTGGGATCGCGGCGTCGACCTCGGGTGCTTCGGACCCTCGCGGGCGCAGCCGGGCTCGCTGCCGGGTTCCGTGAACGTGCTCTACGCCGGGCGGCTGGCCCGCGAGAAGGGCATCGACCTTCTCGCCGACGCCTTCGAGCTGGCTCGGACACGCGATCCGCGGCTCCATCTCGCGTTCGCCGGCGTGGGCCCAGAGGAGGACGCGCTGCGGGCGCGGCTCGGCGCGCACGCCACCTTCCTCGGCTGGCTGCGCGGCGAGGAGCTCGCCCGGGCCTACGCCAGCGCCGACGTGTTCCTCTTCGCCAGCCGGACGGACACCTTCGGCCAGGTCATCCTCGAGGCGCAGGCGAGCGGCCTGCCGGTCGTCGCCGTGGACGAGGGCGGTCCGGCGTCGCTCGTCGAGCACGGCCAGTCGGGGCTTCTCGCCGCGCCGCACGCGGCCGACTTGGCCGGCGCGCTGCTGGCCGTCGTCAACGGTCCGCTGCTGCGCGAGCGGCTGCGCCGGGGCGGGCTGACCGCGGTGCGCGAGCGCAGCTGGGACTCGGCACTCGACCGGCTCGCGGCGGGCTACCACCTCGCGCTCGACGGCGCAGGGGTGCGGGGGGCGCGCGAGACCGCCTGAGCTCGCGGGCCGAGCGGGGTGGTCGCCGGGAGGCGTCGCGCCCGCCGCGGCGAATCTCCACTGCATGAGTACGAGCCGGCTGGAGTCGTTCTCGGACGGCGTGCTGGCCGTGGCGATCACGCTGCTCATCCTGAACATCACCGTTCCCGCGCCAGGGAGCGGGCACCTTGCGCACGACCTCGGCCACCAGTGGCCGGAGTACGCCGCCTACGCGACCTCGTTCGTCACGATCGGGATCATCTGGATCAACCACCACGCGGCGATCGGCCGGCTGAGGGCGGCCGACCAGACGGTCATGTTCCTCAACCTGCTGCTCCTCATGTGGGTCGTTGCGCTCCCGTTCGCGACGAACCTCATGGCGACCTATCTGCGCGCCTCCTCGGGCCAGCACCTCGCGGCCGCGATCTACAGCGGATCGCTGCTGATGATGGGCGCAACCTTCGCCCTGCTGCACCGCCACATCCTCTACGTGCGGCCTGAGCTCCTGAAGCGCGAGATGTCGCACTCCGCGCGCCGGCAGATCCTCGTGCGGAGCACGAGCGGAGTGACGCCGTACGTGCTCGCGACCGCCCTCGCGCCGGTGTCGCCGTACGCCACGCTGATCATCACGGCCGCGGTGGCCGTGTTCTACGCGCTGCCGATCGCCACCGCGGAGGCGTAGTCCCTGGAATTGGTGCAGTTTTGGAACAGAATCCCCGCCGCCGTAGGGGATCATCAGGGTCGTGGCCCTCCCCGCCCCGCCCGAGCCCGACGCCCAGCCCGCACTACCTGGGCGAGTTAGCGAACCAGGAGTTCGCTTTCTCGCCCCGGCCGGCGTGGATGCCGCGATTGCGGCGATCGCCGCGTCGCAGTACGGGGTGCTCGGCCTGCATCAGCTCGTCGCCTTCGGACTCTCAGCCCGCGCCGTCCAGAAGCGCGCGGCCGCGGGACGGCTCCACCGCCTCCATCGCGGTGTGTATGCCGTCGTGCCGCGACCGCTGCTCTCACGCGAAGCGCGCTGGCTGGCCTCGGTGTTGGCCCTCGGCCCGCACGCCGTTCTTTCGCACCGCTCGGCCGCCGCCCTGCACGGGCTCCGAGCCTACGGGTCCAGCCGGGTGGATCTCACCGTCCCGGGCCGCTCCCGCGGCGGCCACGCGGGCATCTACATCCACCGCTCGACCACCCTCACCGAGGCGGACGTCACCATCGTGCGCGGCATTCCGTGCACGACCGTGGCCCGCACGCTCCTCGACCTGGGCGACGTCGTCGGCCTGCGAGCGCTCGAGCGCGCATGCGACCAGGCCGAAATCCTCGAGACCTTCGACCTCACCGCAGTCCAGGATCAGATCGAGCGCAACCGGCACCGCCGGGGCGCGGCTGCCCTGAGACGCGTCCTCGACCGCCACTACGCCGGTCCGGTCCCAACCTGGTCCGAGTTCGAGCGCCGCTTCTACGCTCTGACCGACCGCCTCGGCCTCCCCCGCCCCGAGGTCAACGTCTTCATCGACCCCGGCGACGGCGACGCGCCGATCCTGGTCGACTTCCTCTGGCGCGCCCAGCGCGTAGCGGTCGAGACCGACGGCAAGAAGTTCCACCTCACCCACCAGACCTTCGAGACCGACCGTCGCAAGGACCAGCGGCTCACGGTCGCCCGCTGGCGCCCCGTGCGTACGACTTGGCGACAGCTCACCGGCCGCCCCCACGAGCTCGAGCGAACCTTGAAAGCGCTGATTCGCGAGACCGCCTAGCCCCGCCACCAGACGCCCAGCACCCGGCGCCAGTTGTCCCACCCCACGGCCGCGAGCTCGGCGTCGGTGAACCCGCCGTCGACCCGCAGCGCCTCGAGCAGCCGCGGCAGCCCGGCCACGTCGCCGAGCGCCACGGGGATGGTGACCCCGTCGAAGTCCGAGCCGAGCGCGACGTGCGCCACGCCGATCCGATCGGCCACGTAGCGCGCGTGGCGCACGATGTCCGAAAGCGGGGTGTCCGGGTTCTCGGCGAAGTCGGAGCGGATGAACGGGCAGCCGAAGACGATGCCCACGAGCCCGTCGCTGGCCGCGATCGCGTCCAGTTGGCCATCGGTCAGGTTCCGTGTGCAGGGCACGAGCGCATGAGCGGCCGAGTGGGAGGCGACGAGCGGCCCGGCCTCGAGCCGGGCGATGTCCCAGAAGCCGGCCTCGTTGAGGTGGCTGAGGTCGACGAGGATGCCGAGCTCGGCGCAGCGCGCGACGAGCCGGCGCCCGGCATGCGTGAGTCCCGGCCCGGTGTCGGGCGACCCCGGGAACATGAACGGCACCCCGTGGGCGAAGGCGTTGGGTCGGCTCCACACCGGCCCGAGGGAGCGCAGGCCGGCCGCGTACCAGAGCTCGAGCGCCGAGAGCCCGGCGTCGATGGCCTCGGCGCCCTCGAGATGGAGCACGGCCACCGGCGGGCCCCCGGCCGCCTCCCGCGCGCGATCCAGGTCCGCCGCGGACCGGCCGACCACGACGTCGCCCGTGCGCTCCAGGGCGAGCAGCCGCCCCGCGGCTCGCGCGGCGTGCGCCGCCGCGAGCTCGTGCCCGAGCGGCCCCTCGAGCTCGAACTCGAGCACGCCGTCGTTACGAGGGATCGGCTGATCCAGCGCGTGGACATCGCCGTAGGAGCTGAAGATGGCGAAGATGCCGCCGCGCATGCCACCGGCGCGCATGCGGGGAAGGTCGAGGTGGCCGCCCTCGCGACCCGAGACCAGACGCGCGTGATCGTCGCGGGTGAGCGCGTCGTTGTGTCCGTCGAAGACGGGAATCACAAAGTGATCCCCTCGATCACGAAGGGACGGCGGGCACGGGGAGCTCGACCGCGGGCAGGCCGTCGATGCTCGCGCCGTTCTTGTCGCGCTGGTAGTCCGCCAGCGCCTCCGGCCCCCCGACCCGGAGCTTCTTGGCGGCCCAGGCCGCCGAGTGGGGCCGCGTGCCCTCGAAGCTCATGAGCGGCACGCTATAGCCGCACGAGTCGGATACGCGATCCACTTCGACGAGGACGAGCGAGCGCCGCATCGACGGCTGCGGGGGCGGCGGGAACCCACCCCGCTCGAAGAGAGCATCGAACCCCGGCTCGCCCGCGAGGACCACCTCGCCGCGACCGTGGAGGCGCACGATCCGGGGCGGCCCCGAGAAGGCGCAGAGCATGATCACGATGCGCCCGTTCTCGCGCAGGTGGGCGATCGTCTCCGCCCCGCTGCCCACGAGATCGAGGTAGGCGACGGTGTGGTCGTCGAGCACGCGGAGAGTGTCGATCGGCCCCTTCGGCGAGACGTTGACATGGCCGTCACCCGCCATAGGTGCCGTGCCCACGAAGAACATCTGCTGGCGCGCGATCCAGCCTCGGAGGTGGTCATCGATGCCCTCGAAGATCTTGCCCATGGCTGAACAGTAGTCGAGGCCGCGCCGGCAATCGGGCGACGAACCGACGTGAGAGCTTCTCGTCATCTTGGGGAGCCGAACCCCCGCCACCGCCGGGGCAAGCTGCTCAGGCCCACCCCGGCGGCAAGCGCGCCATCCGTCATATCGCCACCCCCAGCATCCGTGGTCGAGCGCCGTCGGCGGCGAGGTCGGAGAGCTCGAGCTCCGCGACGCCGCTAGACGCGCTCAGCCGCTCAGCCGCCCTCGACGAGCACCCGGTAGGCATCGGGCCGCCGCGTGGTCAAGAACGGGAAGAGCTCGAGCCAGTCCCGGCGCTGGTCGAGGTCGAGGTCGGCGACGACGACCGCCGGCCGATCCCGGGGCGCCTGCGCGAGCACCCGGCCGTAGGGATCGGAGATGAAGCTCGACCCGTAGAAGGTCAGCGGCTCCTCGAGGCCGATCCGGTTGACCGCGACCATGAACATGCCGTTGGCCACGCCGTTACCCACGATCACCTGCTGCCAGAGCGGCTGGGTGTCGAAGTCGGGGTGATCGGGCTCGGACCCGATGGCCGTCGGGTAGACGAGGATCTCCGCCCCGCGCAGCGAGTAGGCGCGGGCGAGCTCGGGGAACCACTGGTCCCAGCACGTCGGGAGGCCGAGGTGCGCCTCGGACGTGCCCAAGCCGAGCGTGATCACCGGATAGGGCTCGCCGTCGGCCGGCCCGGGGCGGAAGTAGTGGTCCTCGTAGTACCCGGCGGTCACCGGGATGTGGAGCTTGCGCGTGCGCGAGACGAGCTGGCCCTGGGGCGAGACGACGATCGCCGTGTTGAACCCCAATCCATCGGAGGCGTCCGCCCGCTCGTACAGCGAGGCGTGGACAAAGGCCCCGGTCTCGCCGGCCAGGCGCGCGGCGAACCGCAACGTCGGCCCGGTCTCGAGCTCCTCGGGCGAGGCCCCGGCCTCGGCCGGACCCTCGGGGGTGATGGCGAAGTAGGGCGAAAGCGTGAGCTCCTGCAAGCAGACGATCCGCGCGCCCTCCGAGGCGGCGATGCGGATCCCCTCGGCCAGGGCATCGGCGTGCTCGTCGGGATCGGGGTGCCAACGGTGCTGGACGAGGGCGACGCGCACCGGCTCGCGTTCGGGCGGGCGCGTCCGGGCCGGCGATGGCGGGATGGCATAGCCGGTGATCAACTGGATGGGCTCAGACATGGCGAAGTGGCACCTGCTGGGTGATGCAGTGGGGTCCGCCGCCACCATAGGCGAGCACGGCTCCCGGGACCGGCACAATTTCACGCTCCGGGTAGGCCGAAGCGATGACGGCGAGCGCATCGGCATCGCTTTCGACGCCGGCGACCGGGACGATGACCGCCCGGTTGCAGATGTAGAAGTTCATGTAGCTCGCGGCCACGGGCTCGCCGGCCACCTCGACGTAGGGCAGAAAGGGCATCTCGAGGACCTCGACCCCGGCGGCACGCAACCGCGAGGCGTTCTCGGTGCAGAAGGGTGCGTTCGGGTTCTCCTCGGGCACGGATTGCAGGAGCACGCGCCCGCCCGCCACGAACGCGGCGATGAGGTCGATATGGCCGTCGGTGTCGCGGTCCTCGAGCAGGCCCTGCCCGAGCCAGAGAAAGCGCCCGACGCCGAGGAACTCCCGCAGCACGTCCTCGATCTCCTCGCGCGAGAGCGACGGATTGCGGTTGGGGTTGAGCAAGCACTGCTCGGTGGTGAGCAGCGCGCCTTCGCCGTCGCTGAGGATCGAGCCGCCCTCGAGCACGATGGGCGCGCGGCGCACGGGATCATCGAGCGTCTCGGCCGCCAGGCGGCCCACCTGGGCATCGCGGTCCCACGGGGGGAACTTCCCACCCCAGGCGTTGAAGCCGAAGTGCACGGCAACCCGCGTGCCGTCGTCCTCGCGCACGTAGATGGGCCCGCTGTCGCGCAGCCACGAGTCGTCGAGCGGCAGCTCGACCACGCGCACATTCTCCCCGCACGCCACCCGCGCGGCGTGCGCGTCAGCTCCAGGATTTGCGAGCATCATCACCGGCTCGAAGGCGGCGATCGCGTTGGCCACGGCCGCGTAGTCGGAGCGCGCCTGCGCGAAGGTGGATCCCCACAACTCGAGGCGGCAGGGCCAGCCCATCAGGGTGAGCTCATGCTCTTCCCATTCCGCCGGCAGGCGCACGCGTTGCAGCCTACGGCAGTCCAGATGCTCCCGGGGGGAGGGTCACGACCCCGAGCCAGTATTCGTCGATCGTGCGCACGACGTTGATGAACTCGAGCAGGCGCACCGGCTTGCGCACGTAGGAATTGACGTGCTCGCGATAGGCGTGGAGCAGATCCTCGTCGGAGGCCGAGGTCGTGAGCACGACGACGGGGATCATGCACAGGTCCGGATCGCGCTTGATCTCCACGAGGAGCTCACGGCCGTCCTTGCGCGGGAGGTTGAGGTCGAGCAGGATGAGATCGGGGCGCACGGCGTCGGCGTACTCGCCCTCCCTCCGCAGGTACCGGGCCGCCGCCTCGCCGTCGCTGACTACGATGACCTCGTTGGCGATCTTGGCCTCGGCCAGGGCCTGCCGCGTGAGCTCGATGTCGGCGGGGCTGTCTTCGATGAGAAGAATGCGCACGAGCCGGGCACGCACGAGGAGCGAGGGATCGGGACGGGCCGTGAAGGTCATGGCGCTCGATGCAGGTCGGGGATGGTGAAGGAGAAGACGCTGCCGCGCGGGTGGGCGGGCGATACCCAGACCCGCCCCCCGTGACGCTCGGTCAGCCGCTTGACGATAGCCAGGCCCATGCCGCTGCCCGCGACCTCGCGGCCATGGAGACGCTGGAACATCTCGAACACGCGCGCGGCATGGCGTAGCTCGATGCCGGGCCCGTTGTCGATGACGTCGAAGCGCCAGCCACCGTTCCAGCGCACAGCACGGACCTCGACCGCGGGCTCGTCAGCGTCGCTGAACTTGATCGCGTTCGAGATCAAGTTCTGCAAGATCTGGCGCAGGAGCGCCTCCTCGGCGGCCACGATCGGCATCTCTCCGGTCTCCACCCTCACCCCGCGCGCCCTCACCTGGGGTTCGAGCGCCCACAGGACATCGCGCAGCACCACCCCGACGTCGACCTCCCGGCGCTCGATGCGGACACGCCCGGCCCGCGAGTAGGCGAGGAGATCGTCGATCAGGGCCTGCATGCGCTCGACCCCGGACACCGTGAAGTCGATGAAGCGGTCCGCGTCCTCGTCGAGCTGGCCGCGGTAGCGCCGGGCGAGGAGGTCGACGAAGCCGGCGATGACGCGCAGCGGCTCGGACAGGTCGTGGGAGGCGACGTAGGCGAACTGCTCGAGGTCGTGGTTGGAGCGGCGCAGCTCCTCCTCGACGACTTTGCGGTCGCTGATGTCGCGGATCGCGATGTAGACGAGCAGGCCCGAATCCGCCCCGAGTGGGCTGAAGGTCATCTCGATGGGGAACTCCCCGCCGTCGGCCCGCTGGCCGCTGAGCTCGAGCGCGGCTCCCGTCTGGCGTGTCTCGGGAGAGGTGAAGTAGGCGACGCGGTAGGCCCCGACTTCGCGCAGCCGCTCGGGGATGAGCATCTCGACGTCGTGGCCGAGCAACTCCTGCCGCGCATAGCCGAACATCTCCTCGGTCTGGCGATTCACCACGACCATGCGGCCGCCCTCCCCGACGACGATGACGGCATCGGGAGCGGACTCGAGCAGAGCCCGCACCCGCTCGTCCGCGCGCTTGCGCTCGGTGATGTCCCGGGCGACGGTCGACGCGCCGACGATGGTCCCGCGGCTGTCGCGCAGCGGCGAGACGGTGATCGAGACCTGGAGTTCCCGCCCGTCCTTGGCCATGCGCACGGTCTCGAGGCTGTCCACGGCGCGGCCCTGGCTGATCTCGCCGATCACCTCGCCCATCTCGTGCGTTCGATCGGGGTCCATGAGGATCGACACGGACTGGCCGAGCGCCTCCGCCTGGCTCCACCCATACATCCGCTCGGCGCCCCGGTTCCAGCTCGTCAGCACGCCGTTGAGGTCGGTCGTGAGAATCGCGTCGGCGGATGATTCCACGACCGCGGCCAGCCGCTCGATCGCATGGGCGTGCTCGGCCTCGAAGACCTGGTGGATCGTGGCCACGGCCACCGCGCCGCCGTCGATCTCGGCCCGCGAGATCGTGATGTCGATCGGAACCTCCGCGCCATCCCGCCGGAGCATGTGGAGGTCCACACTCGTGCCGAGCGTGCCGCGCTCGGCGGACCCGAGCGAGCGTATCCGCCGGACCACCCGTCCCGGCGGCAGCCCCGGGACGAGCGACTCCAGGCTCACCCCGGCGAGCTCCTCGGGCGGGTATCCGAGCATCTCGTGCGCCCGGCGGTTGGCGAAGACGATGTTGCCGTCGTCCCCGATGAGCAGAATCGCCTCGGGGATCGCGTCGAGCAGCGCCACATACGTCCCGGCCTGCGTCGCTGCGAGACGGCTCACGCCGCCGCGACCCGACGCGGCGCGAGCGGACCGATACCGGGTGAGCGGAGGATCTCGAGGAGCTCCTGTGCCCCAACCGGACGGGCGAAGATGTAGCCCTGGCCGTATTCACAGCCGAGACGCCGGAGCAGGCGCAGCTGGGGAATCTGCTCGACCCCCTCGGCCACGGCGTTGAGCTCGGCCGCGCGGGCCACGCCGAGCACGGCGGCGAACATGCGCGCGGCCGCGGGGTCCTCGGCCACGCGGTGGATGAACGACTGGTCGATCTTGACCACGTCGAGGGGATAGGAGGAGAGGGCGCTGAGCGACGAGTAGCCCGTGCCGAAGTCGTCGAGCGCAAGCTGCACACCGAGCGCCTTGAGCCCGCCGAGCACGCGCGCGGCGTGCTCCGGGTCCTGGGCCATGCACGATTCGGTCACCTCGAGGCACAGACACGCCGCCGGCAGGGCGGCCCCGTCGAGGGCGGCGGACACCGTGGCCTCGAGATCCGGGCGGGCGAGCTGGCGCAGGGAGAGGTTGACCGAAATGGAGAAATCGTCCGCCACCGCTCCTTGGGCTCGCCAGCGGCCGAGCTGCCGGCACGCCTCCTTGAGGACCCAGCCGCCGATGGGCACGATCAGACCTGTGTCCTCGGCCAGGGGGATGAACTGGGCCGGGCCGAGCAGCCCTCGGTCGGGATGGGCCCAGCGGACGAGCGCCTCGACTCCGACAATGCGCCCGCTGCCGAGGAGCGACACCTGCGGCTGGAAGTTGAGCACGAGCTCACCGCGCTCGAGCGCGGCACGGAGCTGATGCTCGGTCTCGAGCTCACTCATCGCCTCGCTGTGCATTGCCGCCTCGAAGAGCTCGATTCCGGTTTGGCGACGCTTGGCCCGGTACATCGCCGCGTCGGCCTGGCGGATGAGCTCGTGTGCGCTCGCACTCACGTCGTTGTCGTAGGCGATGCCGACGCTGGCCACGACCGAGATTCCATGTCCGGCCACGACGATCGGAGCGCGGATGGCGTGCAGCGCGCGCTCGGCGACGCGCACGGCCTCGAACTCGCCCGCCAGTTCCTCGCACAGGATGAGGAACTCGTCGCCCCCGAAGCGGGCCACGGTGTCCCCGGGCCGCAGCGCGGCGCGCAGCCGCCCGGCGATCTCGACGAGCAGCTGGTCGCCGGCCTCGTGGCCGAGGCTGTCGTTGACCGTCTTGAAGCGGTCGAGGTCGAGGAAGAGCACCGCCACCGATGTCGGCCGGCGCCGCGCCCGGGCGAGCGCGAGCTTGAGCCGGTCCAGGAGCAGCACGCGGTTGGGCAGCCCGGTCAGCGAGTCGCGGAGCGCCTGCTCGGCCAGACGTACCTCGGAGCGCTTGCGCTCGATCGCGTAGCGGACCGAGCGAGCCAGCGTCTCGGCGTCGGCGCTGCGCTTGGCCAGGAAGTCTTGGGCCCCCGCCTGCACCGCCTCGATCCCCAGCGCGGGGTCATCGCTGCCGGTGAGCACGACGATCGGCATGTCTGGCGCCGCCGTCTGCACAGCCTCGAGCCCTTCGAGCTCGTGGGCGTCGGGCAGCGAGAGATCGAGCAGGACGATGTCGATGTGCTGCTCGAGCAGGAGATCGTGCGCGCCGGCGAGCTCGTGACGCGCCACGGTCTGAAGGTCACTCCCCAGCCGTTCGCGCAGCATGATGTCGACGAGCGTCGCGTACTCGGGACTGTCCTCGATGATGAGAATTCGCAAGGGAGCGTCAGGAACCGGATGGTCTGAGAGGGCCTGGGAGGCCGTCGGGGCCGAACCGGCTCCCCCGGGGCGATCGGTCCCATTCGCGATCTGGCCTGACATGTCGAGCGGCGTCTCTCTCGACCCTTCCGCGGAAGTCCCGCCGCAGAAAGGGCATCGGCTCTGTCAATGAACCACCTTCCTGAGGCTACCCGGCTTGCGGCGCGTTTACAGCCGTAAGCAGCCATTTGTCCGATGGCGGAGCCAGACCTCTACATCACCTACTACGTAGTTACTACTCATTCCGATGCGGGAGACTACGGTCTCGCGCCGATCGACGGGCGTCGAATGGAGTCACATGCGCGTTTCTTGGATCGCGGGCCGACGGGCCGCGGCCGTGGCCACGGTCGCCGTGTTCGGCGGCGCCACGATCGCCGTCGGGCTTGTGGCCGGACTCGGCATCTGGTTCTTCGCCGTGCTCGTCGGCTGTCTGACCGGCGCGCTCGCCACCCTGCTCGCCATCGGCATGTCGGGCGCGGCCCAGGCACAGGCCGCCACCTCGGCCGGCGCGCAGGTCGACCGCGTGAGCGGGCTGCCGTCGAGCGAGCGTCTGCACGAGGCAATCGAAGCCGAGCTGACCGAGAGCGGCTACGGCGCGGCGCTGCACATCTGCGTGCTCCACGGCATGGCTCAGTACAACGAGGCCTACGGCGAGGCGTGCGGCGACGCGATGATCGGCTGGCTGGCGCGCAAACTGCGCGACGCCGTCGAGCCGCGGGCCACGGTGTTCCGCCTGCGCGGAGCGAGCTTCGCCGTGCTGGCCAGCCTGGCCGAGTCGGCCGAGGACATGCCCCGCCGGTGTGCCTCGGCGCTGCTCGAGGTCGGTGAGGGCTTCATGATCCGCGGCTCGGTCGGCCGCGTCGTCGTCCCCGAGGAGGCGCGCGATCCGGCCGCGGCGATCGAAGTGGCCACGCGCCGGGCGCTGGCCGAGCGACGCGCGCGCCCCGGAGATGAGCAGCTGCGCCCGCCGGAGGATCCGCTCGAGGTGCTTCCGCTCGAGCGTCCGCGCTACCAGGTGGCCGAGGTCGCGGCCCGGATCGGCCGCCGCCTGGGCCTGGCCGGCAACGAGCTCGACGATCTCGAGGCCGCAGCGCACCTGCGCGACGTCGGCAACATGGCGCTTCCCAACGCCGTTCTCACGCGGGCAGGCGAGCTCCCCGGCCACGAGTGGGAGTTCGTTCGCCTGCACACGGTGGTGGGCGAGCGGCTGCTCGCGGCCAACTTCGGCATGGAGGCCGTCTCGCGGCTCGTGCGTTCGAGCCACGAGCGCTGGGACGGGGGCGGCTACCCCGACGGGCTGAGCGGCGAGCAGATTCCCCTCAGCGCCCGGATCCTCTTCGTCTGCTCCGCCTTCCAGGACATGACCTCGGCCCGGGCCCACCGCCCGGCCCGCAGCGCCAACGAGGCGCTCGACGAGCTCTCCCTGGGTGGCGGCAGCCAGTTCGATCCCGATGTCGTCAAGGCCTTCCACGAGGAGTTTGGCCCTCCCGAGGAGGCCACGCTGCGCGAGCTCTCGCGGCGGGGGCGCCGCGCGCTCCACGTGCTTGTGGCCGATGACGACGCCGCCTCGCGGTTCCTGCTCGCGCGGGCCATCGACGGCGCCGGCCAGAAGTGCACGACGGTGTCCGACGGCCTGAGCGCCTGGCGCACGGTCCGGCGCCTGCGTCCCGACGTGGTCATCTGCGACTCACGGCTCCCGAAGATGAGCGCCGAGCGGCTGTGCCGGCGCATCCGCCAGGAGGAGCCCGACCGCCAGACGTACTTCGTCACTCTCGTGGCCCTTCAGGAGGGCGAGCGGATCCAGCGCGACCTCGAAACCGGGGCCGACGACTACCTGGCCAAGCCATTCGACCGCGAAGATCTCCAGACCCTGCTCGCCGTCGCCTTCAACGAGGTCTCGTTGCGACGAGATCTCCCGTAGGCCAGCCCATCCGGTGGGCCACGGCCGCGGCCTGGGTGCGGCTGCGCACGCCGAGCTTGGCCAGGATGCGCGAGACGTGGACGCTGGCTGTCTTCTCGGCCATATACAGGGCGGCGCCAATCTGGCGGTTGGTCGCGCCCTGGGCGATGAGCGAGAGCACCTCACGTTCGCGGGCGGTGAGGCCGAACGGATCCTCCTCCGCCTGCCCGTCGCCGTTCGGTGCGACCGCCTCGGCGTCGGCGTTGCGTGCCTCGAGGGCCAACCGGGCCCGCTGACCGAGGGCGAGGAGCTCGGCGGCCAGCCAGCGTGAGCCGAGCTCGCGCGCGATTTCGAGCGCGGCGGCCGCGTCCTGCGCGGCCTGCGAGCGGTCGCCCGCCACGGCCGCGGCTTCCGCGGCGCGCCAACGGGTGAGCGCGACCTCGTAGGGACGCGCGATCTCGCTCCACTTCTCCGCTGCCTTGCGCCACAGCTTCACGTCGCTGCGCCCGCGTGCGCGAGCCAGCTCGGCCGCACCGGTGAGCGCCCAGGCAGCCTCCACCGGGCCGCCGTCGAGTGCCGCGGCCTTGAGCCGCTCGTGGTGCAGCCGGGCTCGCGTGATTGCGTCGCGCGCCTCTTGGCGCTCGGCGAGATCCCGCGCCCGCTGCGCAATGTCGGCCTCGATGCGCAGGCCGGTCGCGGTCACCCGGGCGATCCGCGCCACGTCGTCGGTGCACACCTCGATCCGGTCGAGCGCATGGGCCACCGCCGCGCGGGCCGGCAGAAGCTCGCGCTGCCGGCGGCGCAGCTCGCCGAGGAGCGAACCCAGCGCGCCGATCCATTGCGGCTCGGACGAGAGGGCCACGAGCGGCTCGGCCCGGGCGAGCGCGCGCGCGGCGAGATCGTCGTCCCCCACTCCGAGCGCGAGCTCGGCCTCGCGCAGGAGGCGGAAGATGAGCCGCAGACCATCGAGCTCGCCCCGAGGCGGCCCGAGATGGCTGGCGGCGGCCTCCCAGTCCCCTGCCGCGAAGGCGATCTCGGAGAGCGTCATGGTCATCCACTCGTGGCTCGCGCGCATGTGGCGCGACAGCGTGCGCAGCCCCGCCCGGGCCGTCTCGAGCCCCTCCTGCGTGCGGCCGGCGATGACGAGGAGATCGGCCAGGTTGGCGTACGAGTACGCGGCGCCGTCGAGATCGCCGTTCCGTTCGTCGAGGGCGATCGCCTCCCGCAGGCGCTCGGTGCCACCGTCGATGTCACCGAGGACGATCTGGGCCATGCCCAGCGTGTTCAGGGCCTGGGCCTCGCTCGCCCGGTCACCGACCTCCATGGCGGCGGCGAGGGCGTCGCGCGCGTCGCCCGCGGCCTCGCGGAATCGGCCGCGCAGGTACTTGCGCCGCGCCAGCCACTCGAGCAGCTTCGCCCGCTCCTCCACGGCCTTCCCCGGGGGGAGGATGGCCAGGGCGCGGTTGGCGGTCTCCACGCCCTGCACCCCGCGGTTGAGCATCCACTGCACGTGGGCGAGGACGCTGAGCAGGGCGGCTTCGCAGTCGGGATCCTCCTGCGCGTCGAGATCGGCAAGCGCGGCGGTGAGGAGCTGATCCGCCCGGGCATAGCTGCTGGAGAGCAGGAGCGCGCGAGCGGCGAGCAGGACGAGCTCGATGTGGCTGATGCCGGCCAGCTCGCGCGGCGAGGGGACGCGGCCCCAGAGCTCGAGCGCGCGCTCGGCCAGGTGCGCCGTCTCGGCGTGCGCGTGAACCGCCCGGGCAGCGAGCGCGGCGCTCACGCTGGCCCGCAGCGCGTCCGGCTGAGCGCCGGCCGCGGCATAGTGCCTGGCGATGCTCGAGGCGAGCTCGAGGCCAAAACCTCCGCCGGCGTCAGCCTGGCTCTCGAAGGCGCGGGCCAGGGCGAGGTGCAGGTCCGAGCGCTCACCCGGTAGGAGGTCGTCGTAGAGCGCCTCGCGCAGGAGCTCGTGGCGGAAGCCGAGCGACGCCTCGCCGGCGGGCACGAGCACCTGCTCCGCCACCGCCTCGCGGAGCGCGTTCTGCAGCTCGTCGTGCGGCAGGCCCGATATTTCGGCGATCACGGGCTCGGAGAGGGCGCGCCCGACGGCGATGACCCGCGCAGCCCGCTGGGCCCCGGCGGACAGCCGTTCGATCCGCAACATGAAGGCGTCGCGCAGGCTCTGCGGGGCGCCGCCGCGCGCGTCGAGGCTGGCCGCCAGCAGCTCCTCGGTGTAGAGCGGGTTGCCTTCGGCGCGGACGTGGACCCGCTCGACGAGCTCGAGGCCGGGCGGCGCGCCCAAGATGTCCGTCAGGGCCTCGGAGAGCTCGTCGCGATCGAAGGGCTCGAGCTCGAGCCGACGCACGCGCTCGATCCGGTCGAGCTCGGCCAGGAGGGTGCGCAGCGGGTGGCGTCGGTGAAGCTCATCGCTGCGGTAGCTCATGAGCGTCAGGACGCGCTCCTCGCGTAGGCTCCGGGCGAGGTACGCGATGAACGCGCGCGTGGAACGGTCGGCCCAGTGGATGTCCTCGAGGATGAGCACGACCGGGGCATGGCAGCTGAGGAGGTCGAGCAGCTCGATGAGCGCCTCGAAGAGTCGGACCTGCGCCGAAGGGTCGTCGCGCTCCTCACGTGGCGTTCCGTTGTCGAGCCCCGGAAGGAGGGCGGCGAGCTGGGCACGGCTGCCGGGCGCAAGCTCACTCAGCGCCTCGTGGCGTTCCCTGACGAGGGGGCGGAGCGCTCCGAGCAGCGGCCCGTAGGGAAGCTCGCCGTCCCCCGTCTGCACGGCCTCGCCGCGCAGGATTGCGGGCCGCTGTTGCTCCGCGCAGGCCCGGCGTTCGAACTCGGCGAGCAGTCGCGTCTTGCCGATGCCGGAGTCACCGGCCAGCAGGACCAGGCCCGGCTGTCCGGTTGCTGCCTGCGTGAGCGCCAGCTCGAGCTCCGCGAGCTCGGCTACGCGCCCCACCAGATGTGCGCTCGTGAGCCGGCTGGGCATGATGGAAGTATCCCCGCAGACCTCGGAAACGGAGATGGCTGCGCTGGGCAGGACCGAACTCCGAGGCGTGGTTGTGTTCGATGCTACGCCGGATCTCGGATTCGCGGACGGACGCGATTGCGTTGTTGAGCTGGGGATGCATGTGGCCTTCCTCTCGTTGGCTTTCACTGAGCCTCACGATGAGCTAAGAGGAGACCGCTTACATCGGCAGAATGGAGCCGGTTCTCAGGCCGCGGGCCTTACCTGCCCGCGTCGCGACGCTTAGTTGGTCGCGTCGGGAGCTTCAGTGCCCGAGGACACCGGCGAGGCCTCGGAGCGCGTGGCGGCGCGGATGTCCTCGGCGGTCACGTGCTGGGGGTGATGGCAGGCGGCCAGATGACCGCCCGCGTACTCGGTCAGCTGAGGCTCGACCTGGCGGCAGATGTCCGTGGCCCGCGGGCAGCGGGTGTGGAAGCGGCAGCCCGATGGCGGGCGGATCGGGTTGGGGGGCTCGCCGGTCACCACGACCCGCTCACGGGCGCGGTTCTCGTTCGGATCCGGGATGGGGATCGCGCCGAGCAACGCCGAGGTGTACGGGTGGATCGGCTTGGAGTAGAGCTCCTCGGCCGGCGAGACCTCCATGACCTTGCCGAGGTACATGACGACGATCCGGTCCGACACATGGCGCACGACGCTGAGGTCGTGGGCGACGAAGATGTAGGAGAGATGGAGGTCGTCCTGGAGCTCGTCGAGCAGGTTGATGACCTGGGCCTGAATGGACACATCCAGCGCCGAGACGGGCTCGTCGAGCAGGATCAGGCTGGGATTGACCGCCAGGGCGCGGGCGATGCCGATCCGCTGGCGCTGACCCCCGGAGAACTCGTGGGGGAACCGAGCGGCGTGCTCCGGGTGCAGCCCGACTCGCCCGAGGAGCTCACGGACCTCCGGATCGACCCGGTTCTTGTCCACTCCGCGCAACCGCAAGGGGGTGGCCAGGATCTGGGTGATGCGCTTGCGCGGGTTGAGTGACGCCTGCGGATCCTGGAAGACCATCTGCATCTGTCGGCGGATGGGCTCGAGCTGCGCGCGACCGGCCTTCGTGATGTCCTCGCCCCGGAACCGGATCGATCCGCCCGTCGGCTCGATGAGGCGCACGAGCGTGCGGATGAGCGTGGTCTTGCCGCAGCCCGACTCGCCGACGATGCCGAGCGTCTCACCCTCACGCAATTCGAATGAAACATCGTCGACGGCATGGACGTGACCGACCTTGCGGTCGATGATCAGGCCGGATTTGATCGGGAAAAGGACGCGCAGATGCTCGACGTCGAGCAGGTCACCCTGACCGGCGGGCGGCTCCCCGGCCGGCTGCGATTCGGCGGTCGCGCTCACGAGCTCACCGGCTCCTCGGCGGCCAGGCCGATGCCGTCAGCCACCTTCCGGAGCTTGCGCTTGCGCTCGGTCTCGAGCCAACAGCGGTCGAGGTGATCCGGCGCGTCGGCCACGCGCGCGATCAGCTCGGGCGTCTGCGAGCAGCGGTCGAACTCGTGCGGGCAGCGCGGACGGAAATGGCAGCCCTCGGGGGTCGAGAGCAACGACGGCGGCAACCCGGCAATGGCCGGCAGCCGCTGGGAGCGATCGCGATCGACCCGGGTTATCGATCCGAGCAGACCCCAGGTATACGGGTGCTGGGGGTCGTAGAAGATCTCGTCGAGCGTGCCCTGCTCGACCACGCGGCCCGCGTACATGACCACGACGCGGTCGGCGATGTCGGCCACGACGCCGAGGTCGTGGGTGACCAGGATGATGCCGGCGCCGGTCTCCGAGCGCAGTTGGCGGAGCTCGTCGAGAATCTGCGCCTGGATCGTCACGTCGAGCGCGGTCGTCGGCTCGTCGGCGATGAGGAGCGTGGGCGAGCAGGACAGCGCCATGGCGATCATCACGCGCTGGCGCATGCCGCCCGAGAACTCGTGCGGGTAGGAGCGCAGCCGGTCGCCGGCTCGCGGGACGCCCACGCGTTCCATCAGGCTGACCGCTCGGTCGAGCGCCTGCGCCTTGGAGACGTCCCGGTCGTGGACGCGAATCTGCTCGACGATCTGCGGTCCGATCCGGTAGACCGGATTCAAGGAACTCATCGGGTCCTGGAAGACCATCGCGATGCCGGCGCCGCGCACCTGTCGCAGCTCGTCGTTGCTGGCCGTAACGAGGTCCCGGCCCTCGAAGATCGCGCGGCCCTCGAAGCGGGCGTTGGGCCCGCGGGTCAGGCCCATGAGCGTCATCGCGGTCACCGACTTGCCCGACCCGGACTCGCCGACGATCGCCACCACCTCGCCTTTGCTGACGGTGAACGACACGCCGTCGACCGCGCGCACTACGCCGTCTTCGGTGGCAAAGGACACCTTGAGGTCGTCGACCTCGAGCAGGTTCGCGGTGCTCGTGCTCACGAGAGCCTGATGCGCGGATCGAGGTATGCGTAGAAGATGTCGGTGAGAGCGCCGAGCGCGACGACGGCGAACGCCGTGAACATCACGATCACGAGGATCACGATGATGTCGAGCTGCCCGATTGAGTCCCGTAGCAGTTCGCCGACACCGTGGAGACCGAACACCGTCTCGGTGAGGATCGCCCCGCCGCCGATGACCTGGGCGAGGTCGAGGCCCCACAGCGAGATGATCGGAATGAGGCTGTTGCGCAGAATGTGGCGGAAGAGGACCTGCCGCTCGGATAGCCCCTTGGCTCGGGCGGTGCGCACGAAGTCCTCGTTGATCGTGTCGAGGATCGTCGAACGCAGGACACGCGAGTAGAAGCCGACGAACAGAACCGACAACGTGATCCAGGGCAGGATGAGATGGGTCACCCACTGCACCGGATTCGAGGTCAGGTGCACGTAGCCGGAGAGCGGGAAGATGTTGGCCTTGTAGCCGAGGAAATACAGGAGGACGGCGCCGAGGAAGAACGGTGGGAAGGAGACGCCGGCCATGGCCAGCACAGTGAGCAGCCGGTCGGTATAGCGGCCCGCTTTGACGGCCGCGAGCGTGCCCACGGCGATCGAGGCCAGCAGCCAGAGGATGCCCGCCCCGAGCGCGAGCGAGAGTGTCGCCGGCAAGCCGTCGAAGATCTCCGTGTTGACCTTGAAGCCCTGCGTGTAGGAGTACGCCTGTCCGGTGAAGATGTTCTTCATCGTGCGCAGGTACTGGACGTAGAACGGCTTGTTGAAACCGTACTTGGCCGCAACCTGAGCAATCTGCGCCGCTGTCGCGTGGCGGCCGGCGAGACGGACCGCCGGGTCGCCCGGAATCGCCTCGAACACCGCGAAGGTGACGAATGAGACGAGGACGAGCACGACGACCGCGGATCCGGCGCGGCGGAGGACGAACCGAAGCATCAGTGCGCGATTCGGACCTTGGCCCGCGGATCGAAGGCATCACGCATGCCGTCGCCGAAGATGTTGATCGACATCACGGCGAGCACGAGCATGATGCCAGGGACGAGGACGGTGTGGAATGCGGCGGGGATGCTGTTGACGCCGTCGGAGATCATCGTGCCCCACGACGGGTTCGGAGGCTGTACGCCCGCGCCGAGGTAGGAGAGCGCGGCCTCGAGCAGGATCGCGTTGGCGAGGATCAGCGGCAGCAGGACGATGATCGTGCTGGCCAGGTTGGGCAGGATCTCGGTCAGCATGATCCGCATGTGCGAGAGGCCCTGCTGGCGTGCAGCATCGACGAACTCGCGCTCGCGTAAGCCGAGTACCTGCCCGCGTATCGGTCTCCCCACGTAGGGGATGTACACGATGCCGACGACGACGGCGGGCACCATGAGCGAATTGCCCTTCAGCGGGCCAAAGCCGCCGACCGCGATGGACACGCCAAGCGCGACCCCGAGCAGGACGGCCGGAAAGGCCCAGATGACATCCATGATGATCCGCAGGACACCGTCGGTGATCCCGCGCATATACCCCGAGAGCAGCCCGAACAGGGTCCCCAGGATCATCGTGATGATCGTGGCCACCGCGCCGATCTCGAGCGAGTTGCGCCCGCCGTACAGGAGCCTGACCGCCACATCGCGGCCGCTTCCGTCGGCGCCGAGCAAGAACCTGCTGTGCCAGGTCGGGCCGATGGGAATGCCGGTGATGCTGAGGACATACTCCTTCTTCCCTCCGACCACGATCTGACCGTCAGGAAGTCCCGTCGCCGGCGAGATGTGCGCGATGTCGTGCGAGTACACCGGGGCAAGCAGACACAGCACGACGATGAGGACGAACATTCCCCCGAAGAACAGGGCGACCTTGTTGCGGCGCAGTCGCCGCCCGGCGAGCCGCCACGGGCCGATGCCGGGAGGGAACTCTCCGCCGGCCTGAGCCGACGCCGGGGGCAGCTCGCCCGAGAACTCGGTGCCTGAGGCTGAGGTGGTCGCCATGTCGATACCCCGCCGGTCGGGGTCAGGACAGACTATCTGTCCTGACCCCTCCAGCGCGACTTACTTCAGAGCCAGGCTGCTCCAATCCCAGCCGTACAGGCCATGGAAGATGGCCTTGCTGAGATCGATGCGCGAGGACGTGAACGCCGGGAAGGTCTGGTAGCCGAACACGGCGACGTAGGCCTTCTGGGCGACGTACTCGTCGAGCGCCTGCCATTTGCTGGCGATTGAGGACAGTTGGCTCGTCGGCGTGGCGCCGAGCGTGGCCGACTCGGTGTTGACCTTCGGGTCGTTGACCTGACCGAAGTTCTGGTTGTTGTTCGGCAGGATCGCCGACGCCTGCAGCAACAGGTAGAAGTCGATCGGGTTCGGGAAGTCCTGGTTCCAGTCCGCGAAACCGGTCTGGGGGTTGAGCTTCAGGTTTCCGATGGTCGAGAAGTAGGTCGCGTCCGCGATCACCTTCTGCGTGGCCTTGAACCCGATCTGGTTCAGGAACTGCGTGTAGTAGGTCATCCACTGCTGGCGCGGCGAGCGCGTCTCCGACCACACCGTCACCGGCGTCCCAGCCATGCCTGACTGCTGGACGAGCTGCTTGGCCTTGGCCAGGTTGCCGCCGCTCGCCGGATTCCCGTAGGGGCACGTGGCCGTCGGATGACCAACCATGCCCGGCGGCAGGAAGAAGCAGGCCGGAAGCAACGTGCCGGAACCGAGACGGTTCATGGCATTCTCGTCGAGGCCGGTCACCACCGCCTCACGGGCGAGCTGGCTGGAGAACGGCTTGGCCTTCGAGTTCAGGAAGATGTAGTAGGTCGAGTTCATGACCTTCTTCGAGAACCGTGAGGAGGCCTGCGACTGGATCTGCGGCAGGAGGCTGCCGGGCACCGTGTCCGCCCAGTCGAACACGTCCGCCTGGTTCTGCAGGACGGCGAGCGCGTTGGCCGAGACGTTCGCGGAGATCTTGACGCTGATGTTGTTGTAGCCCGACGGGATGCCGGGGATCGCCTCGGACGCCCAGTGCGGGTTCTTGACCACCTGGAACGACTGGTTCGGCACGATGTTGGTGATCATGTACGGGCCGACGCCCGGGGGCGGGCTGTTCGGCTCGTTCTTCATCGGCGTGCCGCTCGGGACGAGGCCCGAGGAGGGGAACGCCAGGACGTTGTCGAAGGCGCCGTACGGGGAGATCAGGTGGATGGTGATCTGCCCGGTGGCGTCGTTGGAGACGATGCCCGAGATCGCCTTGGCCTTGCCGGCGGCATAGGCCGCCGCGCCGACGATCGTGCCACCGTAGAACTGGCCGGAGCCGCCCCAGGGGATCTTGCTCGAGCGCTCGATCGTGTAGGCGAAGTCACTCGCCTTGACCGGCTGTCCGTTCGAGTACACGAGGCCCTTGCGCAGGGTCACGGTGTAGGTCTTGCCACCATCGCTGACTGTCGGCAGAGCGGTCGCCAGGCCCGGAATGACCTGGCCGCCGGCCTGGCCGTTCGCGTGCGCGTAGGTCGTCAGGCCCGTGTAGGCGAGCCAGTCGGCCTCAGCCGCCTGCGTTGTATATCCGAAGCCCGGGTCGAGCGAGTCGGGGGCGGTGCCTTCGACGATGTTGATGGTTCCGGACTTTCCGCTACTCGATGAGCTCGATGAGCTGGACGAGCTAGGCGTGCTCGACGACGTCGTCGAGCTTTTCGAAGAGCTGCCGCACGCCGCGAGCGCGACGACGGCGAGCAAAGCAAGAACGACGCCCAGCGCCGATCTGCTGTGAATCCGCATAAATTCCTCCTCCACAGAGGTCGTGGGTCCCTGCGGGTAAATCTATGCGAACTTCACGACGTCTGGACGCCGCGGGCGGCTTCCTAATCAAGCCGCAACACGGCGCTCAGCTGGCGTAATCGCCGCCCAGCCCGGATGTCGAGTCCCGGCGCTGGATGCACGCCAACCAGGCCAAGCCGCGTCCCTCGGCACTATCGAGATCAAGTCCGGTGATCTCCGCGATGCGCGCGATTCTGTCCCTCAGGGTGTTGCGGTGCACGGGCAGCGCCGCCGCGGCACGGCCGCGCTCGAAGCTGTGCTCGACGAGGACATCGAGCGTGTGCGCGAGCTCAGGGCCGAGCTGGCTGTAGACGCGCCCGGTCAGCCGAGTCGCGAGCCGCGGCGATCGGCGCAGCAACAGCTCAGCGAAGTAGTCCTCGATCTTGATCTCGCCCCGATGACCGCGGATGAGGGCGACGTCGACCGCGTCGCGCAGCTCTTCGAGCGCGCGGCCTCGCTCGCCGCGCACCGACCGCGCGCCGGCGCAGACGATGGTGTCGAGATCGAGCATGAGGCCCTGCCAGGGGGTCTCGTTGCTGGCCAGGCCCACGACGCGACGGCCCTCCGAGACGGCCAGCGCGCGCCGGCGGCGCAGCGCGGCCGCCAGCTCAACGTGATGTTGGGCCGAGCGGCCCGGACAGGCGATGACGAACGGCCACGCCCCGCGCTCGAGGCTGAAGCCGATTCGCTCGGCGAGCTGGTGGTCCTCGGCCTGGGGCAGGTCGTCGCCGGCGATGCGCCGCAGCAGCGCGCGCGCTCCCGCCTCATCCGGGCTTGACGGCCGCGCACGGGTCGCGTGCTCGTAGGTCTCGAAGAAGATCTGAGAGACGCGGTCGACGAACTCGAAGAGCAGGTCCGCGCTGTCGATGAGCGCGAGCCGTTCGTCGTCGGTGGCGCTGTCCAGGAGCGCCCCCCAGGCATAGCGGGCGCCCCGCCGGAAGTTGGCCGGCGCGAGGTCGGCCGGCGTGCCTTCGGCCGCGCGGCGCCGGGCACGCTCACGGAACACCTCGAAGTCGGCCTCGCCAGGCGGAACGCCCTCGACGAGCCACCGGATGCACAAGTTCAGGTTCCAGCGCACGAAGGCCCGCATCTCCTCGCGCACCGGCCGGATGTCCTGCAGTTCGGGACGATCCCAGAAGCTGTCGAGGATCCGCTCGGTGAAATCCTCGAGATCGCTGCGCTCGATGATGCGGCGAATCGCCTCCCCGTGCGTCGTCACCGCCGTCGTGTGTCGGGGCGATCCCCCGCCCACCGTGGCATGCACAGCCCGCAGCTGACGGCGGTTATCCGGCGCGCGATTCATGGTGTCTCCTCCTTACACGGTCATCCGTGACCCATCCACTTAACGTGCCGCGTTAGCCACACCTTCCCGATGAGTTCTTCCGGCAGCCCTCGTAACGCGCCACCACATTGGCGTAGCTGCTGAGAAGCGGCAGCGCCTGGAACGGCTGATTCGTGTTCCACTGCACCAGGCCCGCGTACTGGAACGTCGGCGGGGTCCCGAACTCGAACGTTGGCTGATAGGGCGAGGCCCACGTGTACCAGAAGACCCGCGAGATCCCGTCCGGGTGGGAGGCCGCCTCGGACATGAAACGGCCGAGCCGCTGGGCCTGCCCAGACGGCGTTGTCTCGATGTCGATGTACTGCGACCTGAGCCGCAACTTGCCCGCCGCCGCCGTCCACGTGACCTCGGTCAGCCAGATCGGCTTGTGCCTGTCGCCGTGCTGGTCCATGACACCGCGCAGAATCGAGATGATCTTGATGACGCGATCGACGCTGTTCTGCACACTCGGCGAGCCGCTGTACGCGTTGATGGCCACGACGTCGAAGTAGCGTTTGTATCCAAGCCTGTAGAGCGAGGCCGCCTCGCCCCACGGGGTCGCGCCGCCGGTGGCGCCGACGAGCGCGGCGGATACGACGGTGGCGCGATGGTCGGCGGCGTGGATGGCCTTGTAGGCGGCCTTGAGGAGGACGCCGTACGGCTTGGCCCACGGCTCGTGATGCAAGGTCAGCCAGTCCCAGTTGCCGGCCGGCTCGTTCCACACCTGCCAGGCGGTGATCGGATCCCGCGGCACGCCCGAGCCGTGCCAGAACGAGCCCTTCGGGCCGTAGCGCTTGACGAGCGCGGTCATCGCCGCGGCATAGGTGCTCGCGCTGGTCGGCGGGTAGAGGTTGGGCGTCCTGCTGTGGGGGTTCGAGCTCGCCCAGGTGGGGGTGAACTCGACCACGGGCAGGATCTGGAGACCGTGTGAGGCCGCGGCGGCCACGATCGGGTCGATCACGTTCCAGTCGTAGTGGTTCTTGTTCGGCTCGAACTCCGACCAGTAGAAGTTGAGCCGGACGCTCTCGACCCCCGACCGGGCCATGAGCGCCATCTGGGCATTCAGTGAGGAGTTCGAGATGCCGGCCACGACCTGCGGGTTCAGCACGACGCCGTAAAAGCCCTTGGGCACCTTCCGAGCGGACGCGTCCGCCCGCGGTGCCGACCAGGCAGCGAGGAGCAAGGTCGTGAGCATCATCAGCGCCACCAGCAGCGGCGTCTTCAGTCTGCGCGCGGGGCGACCGCACGGGGATGCAACGAACGTCATCAGACCTGCCTACTGTTGATTTCGATTGACTTCGGAACCGGGCGGACGGACCATCGAGGGTACCGGCTCCCCATCGCGGGGGTGCCGCTACACCAGCAGGCCGCCCTGGGTATCGTGACGGTCCTGCGCACCTGTAGCTTGGGAGGATCACCGATGAGCACCGTCCTACGCCGTCTGGCCGTCGCCACCTGCGCCCTCGCGGCGCTCGCCCTCGCTCCCGCCGGGCGGGCACTGGCCGCCACGCACCACACGCTGCCCTACCGCGTGATCTGGATGAAGGGCTTCGCCGCGCCTGGGACCCCGGCACGCCTCGACAAGGTCGGGGTGCTCAAGATCGGCTCTCCGGCCGCTCGCAACGTGCTTGTCTTCGAGCCCGGGACGACGGCCGGTAGCGCCTACATCGTGCCCTTCGCGCAGTGGCTCACCTCCAGGCTCCCGAATTGGCAGGTGTGGTCGGTCGAGCGCCGCCAGAACCTGCTCGAGGACCAGTCGGTGCTGACGCAGGCCAAGGAGGGCAAGGCCGGGTCGGTGAAGGTCTACGACTACTACCTGAAGTGGCTCTACGACAAGTCGATCAAGCACCACGTGCGGATCCCGTCCGATCAGAGCGTGCAGTTCGCCAAGGACTGGGGGCTCAATGTGGCCGTCCAGGATCTCCGGATCGTGATCCGAAAGGCCGAGGCGCTCGGCGGCAAGGTCGTGCTGAGCGGCCACTCGCTGGGTGGCGCTTTGGTCACGGCCTACGCCACCTGGGACTTCGGCGGCCACGCGGGCGCGGACGGACTGTCCGGGCTCGTGTTTGATGACGGCGCGAGCTTCGGCGCGCCGGTCTCCGCCTCGGCGGCGCAGACCGCCCTGTCGAAGCTACGATCGACCACGTCGCCCTGGGCAGGCATCACGCTGCCGGGCTCGGGTGACGTTCCCCTGCTCGGCCTGCTCTCGACGACCGGTGGCCTCGCCGGCGTCCAGCAGCCCAACCAGCCGGCCCTGGGCCAGGCCTTCTTCGCCCACGAGCCGGTGACGTCGATCCTCAACCCGAACGTGCGCGTGACCAACCTCGCACTGTTCGCCTACAACACGAATGTCTCGACCTCGATCCTCGGCAAGGGCGACTTCGCCATCCTCGCCCATGAGGGAATGGGCATCGCGGCCAAGGCCGTAAACGGCGTCCACGGGTGGAACGCGACTGGCGCCCTCACGCCTCCGAAACGGTGGGCGACGATGCTGAGCGGCCCGCAAGTCGACGGCGCCGACGGAACGGAGTGGTACTTCCCCGCGCGTCTCACCGTCGACATCCAGACGGCGCTCGGCAACGGAGTCGCCAATCCCGCCCAGAGCGTGATGAACGTGCACGCGACCATGGCCAAGCATCTCCCGCATTCGCTGCTCATGTACGCCTTCGGCGCGGCCGGCGGACAGGCCATCCTTGATGCCACGACGACGCTTGCCGGCGAGTCGAACATCCCGGACAAGAACCTGCTGCTCGTCAAGCGGCACTCCACCTACGCCCATAACGACCCCGCCGGTGCCTACCCGCGCAACGCCTTCTTCACCAATCTTGTGAAGTTTTTGCGCAAGGTCGATGCCCACGGCTGACAGCGGCGCCGAGCAACTCGAGTCCACGCTCGGCGCGCCGCTTCCGGATGGCGTGCGCGCGCTCGAACCCCGCCACCTCGAGCACCTCGCCGCGACGCTGCGCGAGGCTCGCCGCAGGCAGGCCGCGGAGTTGGCCGCCGCGGGCGAGCGCGGGCTGCGCTTCGTGCCGCGACTGCTGCGAGGTCCGCTGCGCCGGGTGCTCGGATGAATCCCGCCCACGCGCGGCTTGCCACCCGAGCCGAGGTCATGAAGCTCGCGCGCATGCTCGGTGTCGAGCCCGAGCACCTCGCCTATCTCGAGACGGTCGCGGCCGAGGATCTCCGCCGGTTCCGCGAGCAGCTCACCGAGCTGTTCTTCGACTCCGACGCCGGCGCGCTGCGCCGACTCGCCGGGGCCAGTCGCATCCTCCCCACCGCGGCCATCGCCAAGATCGCCGAGGGAGCGTTCGGCGCCATGCTCGCGGCGAGGATCGCCGCCCTGCTCGAGCCCGACCGCGCCGCCGACGTCGCAGCCAAGCTCCCCACCGGCTTCCTCGCCGAGGTGGCAACCCATCTCGACCCACGCCGAGCCGCGCCCGTCCTCGCGCGGATTCCGCCCGAGCGGATCGCCGAGGTCGCCCGTGAGCTCGTCGACCGGGGGGAGCACGTGACGCTGGGCCGGTTCGTCGGCCATCTCCCCGACCGCTCGCTCGCGCTTGCTCTGCGCGAGATGGACGACCTCACCCTGCTGCGGGTGGCCTTCGTGCTCGAGGACCTGAGCGCGATCGACCACGTGCTCGGGCTGATCGACGAAGCCCGTCTGTCGTCCCTGCTCGACGCGGCGGTGGGGACTGAGCTGTGGCCTGACGTGCTCGAGCTCGTCGGGGACGCGGACGAGCCGTTGCGCGTCCGTGTGCTCGGCTCGCACCGCGCGGCCGGCGGCACCGCCGCGTAGTGGAGGCCGGGTCCCGTCCGGAGGGATTGCCGCTCGTGGCGGCGCATGCCCTCACGCGGGTGGGCCGGCGCGCGGACGCCGGGGGGCTGTGGCGTTACGCCGCCGCGATTCCAGTCGAGCCGTCGCACGCGATGCGCCTGAGCCTCGGCGAGGGCGCCACGCCGATGATCTCCGCGGGCGATCCGGGGCTTCCTGATGTCCGTCTGAAGCTCGAGTTCCTCTCCCCCACTGGTTCCTTCAAGGATCGCGGAGCGGTGGTCCTCGTCGCCTCGGCACTTTCGCGCGGCGCCTCGGCGCTCGTCGCCGACAGCAGCGGGAACGCGGGCAGCGCAATCGCCGCATATGCCGCCCGCGCCGGGCTTCCCTGCCAGGTGTTCGTGCCCGCCGCGACCTCGCCGGGCAAGCGCGCACAGATCGCGGCCTACGGGGCCGAGCTCGTGCTCGTCCCCGGCGACCGCACGGCGACGGCCGACGCCGCCCGCGCCGCGGTCCGGGAGCGAGACGCCTTCTACGCCTCGCACGTGTACGACCCGTACTTCCTCCAAGGCACGAAGACGTTCGCCTTCGAGGTGTGGGAGCAGGTCGGGGGCGCTCCGGACGCGGTCGTGCTGCCCTGCGGGAACGGAACGCTGGTGCTCGGCGCGGCGATCGGGTTTCGGGAGCTGCACGCGGCCGGCCTGATCGATCGCCTACCGGCGCTGATCGCGGTGCAGAGCGCGGCTTGCGCGCCGCTCTCCACGGCCTGGTCGCAGGGCGCGGCGTCCGCCGCGGAGATCACGGCCGAGCCCACGGCGGCCGAGGGCATCGCCATCCCGCGACCTGCGCGCGGCGCGGAGATCCTGGCCGCCGTGCGTGCCAGCGCCGGGGTGATGCTCACGGTGTCCGAAGACGAGATCGCGGAGGCGGGGCGGGACCTCGCGCGTCGGGGGTTGCTCGTCGAGCCGACCGGCGCGGTCGCGTGGGCCGCGGTACTCGCCGCCCGGGTCTCCTCTGGGGCGGACGCGCCTGGGTGGCAACGCGCCCGCGACCTCCTCGAGGGGACCGTGGTTGTCCCGCTGTGCGGCTCGGGCCTCAAGTCTCCCGGGAGCGCCGCGGGTTGATGCGCGAGCGCGGTATGTCTTTTCCGGGACGCCCCCTATCCTCGGCCAATGCCAAGAGGCCAAACCGGGGACTCTTCGCTGGGATTTGAGCCGTGGGAGCGCTTGGAGAGCGCTGTGAGTTGGGAGGCGCTCGTCCTGCCCACGACCGTGGTCGACCAGCTGAAGGCCGTCCCGGGGTTGCTCAGCTCACGGTTCTGGACGAAGTCGCCCGGCGATTCCGAGTCAGGCGCCGAGGCGAGGCGGGGAATGCTCGTGCTCTTCGCCGGGGCGGATGGCACCGGGAAGACGCTCGCGGCGCAGGCGCTCGGCCACGAGCTGCGGCTGCCCGTGCTCGAGGCGGACATCGCCGCGTTCTACTCGCGTGGACGCAGCGAGGCCACCCAGCTCATCGCTCGTCTGTTCGCCACCGCCGAACGGCTCGGCGCCGTGCTCGTCCTCGATCACTCCGACGGCGTCCTCCTGTCCGCACGCCCCGCGGCGCGTCCGGGCGTGGCCGGGCTGACCGCGAACGACGTCCGCGACCTCCTGCGTCGCTGCGAGGCGTATCCCGGCCTCGTCGTCTTCCCTTCGACGGTCAAGCATGACATCGACGACGCCACGCTGCACCGGTTCGATCGCGTCATCGACTTCCCCTTCCCCGAGGCGGCGGCGCGCGCGGAAATCTGGCGCCGTTCGCTTGGACCGCGGGCCGCGCTGGCCGACTCGGACATCGAGCTTCTCGCGGCAACCTTCCAGCTGCCGGGCAAGGCGATCGCGGCGTGCTGCGCCGCGGCGCGTGCCCAGGCTGGAGGCCGAGCGGTCGGCCTGGAACACGTGGCCACGGCGCTTGAGGGCGAGTACAGCCAGCGCCTGGCGAGCGCGACGACGCGGCTTGCCCTGGCGGGCCTGCGCAAGCGCGTGGCCGACCACGCGCCGACTGCGCCTGAAGGCCCTCCGCCCACGCGCGTCGACCCACCGCGCGGCGGGGAGACGCCACGGCGCCTGGAGGCCGTCCCGCCACGGCCCGCTGCGCCCGCCGCCGGGGAGCAGACGCGTACGCCGGAGCGACTGAGCCCGCCCGGCCCGGCGCCGGTTCCGTTTGGGCGTGCGCCCGAGTCGGTCGCGGCCACCCCTTCGCTGCCGGTGGCGGGTCCTTCGCCGCCGGTAGCGAAGGCGACGGAGCCCGTCGCCCGGGCGGCCCAGCCGCGCGAGTACCGGGTCATCAAGACCGAGCTGCCACCTCCATCGACTGCGGCCGTCGTGGCGGAGCCCCCGCCGGTCGAGCCTCCCCCGGAGCCCGAGGCCCCGCCGGCGCCCGTGCACCGCCGCCGCACCCGGGGCCGGCGGCGATCCCACGCGACGCGTCGACTTCTCGCGGCGATCGCGATGCTCGGCGCCATCGTCGCCGCGGTGCTCGGATTCGTGGTTTCCCACCCCGGATCGACCCCCGCCCTGCCGGCGCTCGTGCTCGATCGCAGCGGCACGGCCGGGCCGGCGCATTTCGTCTACCCCTCCGACTGGCGGGAGAGCGCGGCACCGACCGTCGCGGGGCTTCCCCTCACGGACGGAGTCGCGCTGGCCTCGAACGCCGCGCCACGCGGACGGGTGAT
Source organism: uncultured Solirubrobacterales bacterium (assembly GCA_963795525.1). GTDB lineage: Bacteria > Actinomycetota > Thermoleophilia > Solirubrobacterales > Solirubrobacteraceae > Palsa-465. The sequence goes on along the minus strand of CAWCIA010000001.1, from coordinate 691,437 downwards.
CATCGGGCTGGTCAAATCGAGCTCGAGCTCGCCCCTTCCCGAGAGCTTCGTGGCCGCCACCCTCCCGGGCGCGTCCACGCCCCAGCTCGTCGTGCTCGGCGGCAACCACTTCTTCCGGGTCCTCGATCCCGGCCTCGCCGCGGGCCGCCAGAGCCAGTCCGTCTACGCCCTGCCCACGACCGGGGGCGCCATCGTTGCGCTCTGTCACACGGCGAGCCAAGCGTTCGCGGCGAGCTGCGAACGGATTCTGGCCACGCTACGCGCTCCGGCGCCGGGAGCGACTACCCCGGCGCCCGACGCGATCTACGCGAGCAAGCTGAGCACAATCCTGGCGAGCCTCAACTCCGCCCGGACCAGCGACGCCCGGGAGCTCGCGGGGGCACGGGATCCGGCCACGCAGGCGCGGGCTGCGAGCGCGCTGGCGAGCGCCCACACGAGCGCTGCTACCGCGGTGTCCGCGTTGAGCGCCGGGACGGCGAGCCGCGCGAACGTGGCGCTGGCCACGGCGCTGCGCCGGACGGCCGACGCGTATCACGCGCTCTCCCAAGCAGCCGCCAGCAACAACGCCGGCGCCTACCGCGCCGCCCAGTCCGCGGTCGCGCGGGGCAACGCCGGGATCACGAGCGCATTGGCCGCGCTCGACACACTCGGCTACCGCGTGGAGTGAGCGTGCGGGACGTGCGGCGGATCAGCCGCCGCCGCTCGTCGTCCCCGTGCCGGGAGCGGAGCCGCCGCTCGGCGTCGAGGTCGTCGAGCCACCCGAGCTCGTCCCGCGTGTCGGGCTGGTGACGGGGGTCGAAGGCGTCGTGCTCCTGACCGGCGGCGTGGTGACCCGCGGCGCGACATAGACGTACCGGCGCACGGTCCTGACCGCGGGCCGGGAGACGGCCGTGGTGTGCGTGACCGGCTTGGCCGGAGGCTTCGCCTTGGCCTTCAGCGCGGGCGGAGCCGGGACACTGGAGAGCCCGGTCACCTTGGCGGTGGCCGCGCGGCTGCTCGTCGTCGAGGCGGCGGCAGCTGAGACGTCGGTGCCGGCCGCGAGCGCCGCTCCGCCGCCCTGCCGGGCGTTCGAGCTCGGAGTCGAGCTCGAGCTCGAGCCGATCGCGTACGCGCCGGCGAATAGCGCGGCCCAGGCGAGGACAACCAGCGCCATGACCCACGGGCGCCAGGCCAAGGTCCTCCCGATAGAGCGATCAGTGACCGCAGTTGAAACGCCCATTCCACCGACTCCCCGAGATTGCAGTCGTGTGAGAAGGGCGGATCATAGCCTCGATTCCGCACGCCAGGGGTGGCTGACAGCACGATTTCGGCCGTCAGCAGCGGAACCAGGTCGAAACTGGCTAGAGCCTAGAAAACGTTGCAAAACCGCGTCATATGGGTACGTGGAAGGTTGGTAGGGGATCTCCCTTTGGGAACTGGAGACGGTAGGGACCGCAGTGTTGCCCCGCACTATCAATAACTCCGTAATACGGACCATCGTGGTTGCGATGGTTGCTGCGGTGGCCATGGTGATGGGGGTGACCGGCCCGGCGACCGCCCAGGGCGTCTCGCTCGGAGGAGGCGTCTCGAGTCTCGGGGCCGTGGAGTCCCCGGTCGTAGGAGCGACGTCGGCGCTGGCGAGCCCGGTCGCGTCGCCTGTGGGATCGATCGTTCGCGGCGCCGGCGCGGGTGCCGGTGCCGGTGCCAACCAGGCGACCACCGGTGGCACGGGTGGCCTCGTCGGGCAGAGCGTCGCGCCGGTGAGCAAGTCGGTCGCGCCGGTCGTGAGCAAGACGACCGCGCCGATCGTGAAGAACAAGACCGCGCCGGTGACCAGGTCGGTCGCGCCGGTCGTGAGCAAGACGACTGCGCCGGTCGTGAGCAAGACGACCGCGCCGATCGTGAAGAACAAGACCGCGCCGGTGACCAGGTCGGTCGCGCCGGTCGTGAGCAAGACGACTGCGCCGGTCGTGGGCAAGAAGTCGGTCACGCCGGTCGTGAACAAGATGACCGCGCCGGCGGCCAAGACCGTCGCTCCCGTCATGACCAAGACCGTCGCGCCGGTGACCAAGACCGTGGCGCCGGTGGTCACCAAGACCGTCGTTCCGGTCGTGACCAAGACGGTCGCCCCGGTCGTGACCAAGACGGTCGCCCCGGTCGTGACCAAGACGGTCGCCCCGGTCGTGACCAAGACGGTCGCCCCGGTCGTGACCAAGACCGTCGCCCCGGTCGTGACCAAGACCGTCGCCCCGGTCGTGACCAAGACGATCGCCCCGGTCGTGACCAAGACCGTCGCCCCGGTCGTGACCAAGACTGTCGCGCCGATCCTCAAGACCGTCACCCCGATCGTCACGACCACCGTCGCGCCGATCCTCAAGACCGTCACCCCGATCGTCACGACCACCGTCGCGCCGATCCTCAAGACCGTCACCCCCGTCGTCACGACCACCGTCGCGCCGATCCTCAAGACCGTCGCCCCCGTCGTCACGACCACCGTCGCGCCGATCCTCAAGACCGTCGCCCCGGTTCTCAAGACCGTCGCCCCGGTCCTAACCAAAACTGTCGCCCCCGTCGTCACGACCACCGTCGCGCCGATCCTCAAGACCGTCACCCCGATCGTCACGACCACCGTCGCGCCGATCCTCAAGACCGTCACCCCGATCGTCACGACCACCGTCGCGCCGATCCTCAAGACCGTCACCCCGATCGTCACGACCACCGTCGCGCCGATCCTCAAGACCGTCACCCCGATCGTCACGACCACCGTCGCGCCGATCCTCAAGACCGTCACCCCGATCGTCACGACCACCGTCGCGCCGATCCTCAAGACCGTCACCCCGATCGTCACGACCACCGTCGCGCCGATCCTCAAGACCGTCACCCCGATCGTCACGACCACCGTCGCGCCGATCCTCAAGACCGTCGCCCCCGTCGTGACCAGGACGATCGTCCCGGCGACTCGGACGATCGTCCCGACCGCGACCCCGGGCCAAGGTTCGGTGGCCGCGCCGGCGCCGACGGCGACGATTCCGCCCAGCGGTTCCTCAGCGCAGGCGGCGCCGCAGCGCACCGCCCCGGTCGCCCAGCCCAGGGCGCCGCGCCCGGCCCCCTCCTCGGCGACTGTCCCGTCGCCGCGGATGAGTGCTCCCGCGGCGCTCGCTCGCAGGCCCGGCCGCTCTGATGGTGCTGGGCGCCGGCTCACCGCCGCGGCCCCGCTCACCTCCGCGACCCGCGCCCCCGCCGCTGGGCCGATCGCGGCCGGGAATCTCTCGTCGGGCACCGCCACGACTCCCAGCCACGCGCCCGGATCGCCTCCTCCCGCGCAGGGTCATGCCGGTCCGTCGAGCCCGGGCGCCCCGGTCCCGCCGCCGCTGGCCGCGACCGGCGGCGCCGGGGGAGCGTCGAGTGGGGCTGGGGGCACGTTCTTTTTCGCTGTCGCGATGCTTGCGGCGCTGGTCGCGCTCGCGACCTCGCTTCTCTGTGCACGGCTCGGCACGCGGACGGTTCCGCTGCGCCCGGCGCCGTGCACGCTCTTGCCCGAACGGCCTGGCTAGCCGCGACGCCCCTCGGTGAGCCTCGTCTGAGGCACGCCGAGCTGCCGCGTCCACCGTTCGAGCAAGAGGAGTACCTGTCGTGTTCCGCCCCTCCCGGGCACCGACCCCACGCCCATTCCACGCATGCCTGCGGCCTCTCACCCTCGCCGCGTGCGTGCTCGCCTGCCTTGCGCTGCTGCCGGCCCCGGCCGCGGCCCGGACCTCGCCGGCGCCGCGGACGAGCCCCGTGCTCGCCCTCGGCAGCGGGTACGCGAGCCCCCACGGGTCCCCGCGCGTGCGGACGCTCCAACGCGACCTCGAGCGCGCGGGTGAGCGGCCCGGAGCGATCGACGGTCGCTACGGCCCGATCACCCAGCACGCCGTCGCGCGCTTCCAGGCCGACCGGGGCCTGATCCTCGACGGCATCGCCGGACCCCAGACGCTCGGCGCGCTCGCTCACCCCGAGCTGCTCCCCGGCGCGGGCTACCCAGACGGCGGCTCTCCCGAGGTCAGAATGCTCCAGCGCCGGCTGGCCGCCGCGCACGAGCACCCCGGACCCATCGACGGGCTCTACGGACCCCGAACAGACCGCGCGGTCAAACGCTGGCAGCACACCCACCACCAACCCGCCACCGGCGTCGCTGACCCCCAGACCTACGCCCTGCTCACCCATCCGCCCCGCGCCGCACGGCATCCCGCCCACCGTCCGCGCCCGCGCACACCAGCCACCCCACCCGCCCGCACAGCACCCCCCGCGCCCCCCGCCCATCACGCCACACCCCGCACACGGCCATCCCCGACGGCCGTCCCCGTCCTCACCCTCATCATCGCGTTGCTCTCCCTCCTCCTCGGCGCGCTTCTCATCACATCGCAACGGCGAAGCACACCGCCAACGACGGCTGAGGTGACGGCTGCCGTGGCCCCGCCACCCCAGGCGCAGGCCGTGACAGACCCGGAGAAGCCCGAGGCGGTGACGGAGCCGGAGGCGGCCACAGAGCCACCGGAGCCGGAGGCGCTGACAGAGCCACCGGAGCCGGAGGCCGTGGCAGAGCCACTGGAGCCGGAGGAGCCAGCACAGCCAGCACAGCCAGCAGAACCACCGCACCCGGAGGAGCCGGAACCGCGAGCACCGGATCCCGCGCTCGCGGAGCCCGACGACGCTGCTCGCGCCCAAGAAGCCGCGGACATCTTCGCCGTCGCCGTCCGGCTACAAGCACGCGGCGACCTCCGCAGCGCCTGGGCGGAATACCTACGCGCCGACGCGCGCGGACACCCCGAAGCAGCCTCCAACCTCGGAGTCATACTCCAAAACCAAGGCGACCTCCCCGCAGCCGAAGCCGCGTTCCGCCGCGCCGACGAACGCGGAAGCATGTACGGCGCCTACAACCTCGGAGTCCTCCTCGAGCGCGGCCAGCGCATCTTCGCCGCCATGTCCGCCTACGCCCGCGCCGCCCAACGCGGCCACGGCGCCGCCGCATCCAACCTCGGCGTCCTCCTCGAACGCGGCGGCGACATCACCGGAGCCGAACGCGCCTACCGCCGCGCCGACAACCTCGGCGACGCCCACGGCGCCTTCAACCTCGGCGTGCTACTCGAAGAACACGGCCACCACCAAGCAGCCCTCGGCGCCTACGCCCGCGCCTCCCAACGCGGATCCTCCACCATCGCCAACGCCGCACGCCAAGCCCACCAAACACTACGCAAACGCCAATTCCCCCCCGCAATCCAACGCCGACACGAGCCCTAAACCACCACGCCGGTCGCCGCGGCCTGTGTGTCGACACGACGACGCATCGACCGACCGACCGACCGACCTCCTGAGCGTGCCGCCGGAGTGCCTGGAGGCCGTCACCAAGGCGGATTGCAATTAGCAGTTTTGTGAAGCAATGGAGAGCCCGGCAAAGCGTGGAATACTGTGCCGCTCCACGTCTCGGGGTGTGAATTGGATCTGTCGTCTGTAGGGGGACGGCGGCGTGGCCGTCGTCCCGGAATTCAGGGGTTTTGCGTACGCCTGCTCGTCGCGATTGGGATCGCGATGGGTCTGGTCGTCGTGCTCGGAGCCGGCACGGCGTCGGCAGCGAGCGGGCCGAGCATCTCGTTTACCTCTGTGTCGCCGAACCTCCTGCAGTACACGGGCACCGGCACCGTAGCGGTCACTGTGAATGTTCTCGTGCTGGACAGCAGCGGTATCCCAGTCACAAGCGACTTCGTGCAGTTGTCAGGCGACGGCCAACAATTTCTTATGGCTCCTCCGTCCCCACCGAGCACGGACACCTACTCGGCCACGATCATTCTCCCCAGCCAGGAGGGCTCCGTCAGCCTGACCGCGACCGACGTGTCGACGACGCCCAACCTGGCGGCGACAACCACAGTCTTCCAGTACACACCGCCACTGTCCATCGTTCTGGCGCCGAATCCAATTTCGCTCACGGCAAATGGCATAGCCTCGACCACAGTCACGGCAACCGTGACAGACGGGGCTGGCCAACTTGTCGACAACGACCCATTGACGATTACGTCATCGAGTGGGCCAAACACCGTGAGCGCCGTGTCGTCCGGTTCGCCTGGCGTCTACACGGCCACAATCACGAGCACGACCACCCCAGGGCCGTACATGGTCACCGCCTCCGACGGGATTGCGCCAGATGCGACCGCGACGCTGAATGAATACCCGCTGCAGACGCTGACCCTCGGCGCTTTCAATCCAAGCGCAGTGACCGCAGACGGTTCATCTAGGGCCAGCGCTCTGGCGACGCTCACCGATGCCGGGGGCGATCCTGTGGCAGGCGAGGCCGCAGACATCTCAATCGCATCCTCTGATCCGAACGTCCACCCGACGATCAGTGACACGGGGAACGGAACGTATACGGTGGTGGTGACGAGTTCGAAGGTTGCCCACCCGATCACCGTCACGGCGTCGATCGGAGGACTCACCGCAAACAGCACCGTCACCCAGGTCGCGGGCCCGGCGACAAGCGTCTCTCTTGGCCTCTCGCCCAACGTCGTCACAGCCAATGGATTCGCCACCTCTACAGCGGCGATCCGTCTCGCGGACGCGAACGGCAACCCCGTCAGCGGCGACCCCATCCACGTGTCGACCAACGCGCCCAATGTGCACGTGGGCTCGGTCACGTCCTCGGGCAACGGGGTCTACCTCGCCAAGCTCACAAGCTCGAACATTCCCCAAACGGTGAGCATCACGGCGACCGACACGAAGACCCACCGCTCCGCGCAAGCGAACCTGACCCAGATCCCTGCCGCGTCGCTCACCACGGTCGCCAGCATGCAGTGGACATTCCTCTGGGGCCCGCGCTCCACGTCCCTGCGAGCCCTGACGGTCAACGGCACGCCCATCGGCGGCAAGGTGAAGGTGCTCTGTAAGGGTGGCGGCTGCCCCTTCAAGCAGAAGACCGTGCCGGTGCAGAAGCACAAATGCCCCAAGGGCAAGAAGCACAAGGGCTGTCAGGTCGACCCGCCGGTCAACCTCGCGCGGCTGTTCGCGGGCCACCGCCTCAAGCCCGGCACGAAGGTGACGGTCGAGGTCCTCCGCCGCGGCTGGATCGGGAAGTACTACTTCTTCCAGATGCGCTCAGGCACCTCGCCCCGCATCTCGATCAGCTGTCTCGCTCCGGGCGGGTCGACCCCCGGCTTCGGCTGCCAATAGCGCGACCCGGCGCCGCCATCGGGCCGGGCCCTCAGGCCCGCACCCGCGCGGTGAGGCCGGCCGCCGCGACGAGACCGCCGATCGAGATGACGAGCGCGAGCTGCGTCCCGGACGTGAGCCGGCCATGGCCGGCGATGAGGGATCCGAACAGCGCCACGCCGATCACGCTCCCAGTCTGTCGCATGCTGTTGAGCGTGGCCGAGGCGATCCCCGACCGGTCCCGCGGCACCGAGCCGAGCAGGGCGGAGGTCAGGGCGGGAACGAGCAGTCCGGCCCCGGCTCCGAGCCCGCCGAGCACCCCCGAGGCCACGAAATAGCTTGCGGACGTCGTGGCCAGCAGGACGCCGCAGGAGAGCGCCATGACGAGAAGGCCGACGGTGATGAGCAGACGAGCGGACGCCCGGCCGGCCAGGCGCCCGGCCGCAACGTTGGCCACGCCCACAGCGATCGTCATGGGCAGGAACAGGAGTCCGGTGTCGAGCGGAGAGAGCCCGTGCCCGCGCTGGAGGGAGAGGCTGAAGACGAAGATCAGGCCGTAGATGCACACGTTGACGAGCAGTCCGATCGCGGCGGTGCTCCCGAACGTCGTCTCGCCGAACAGCGACAGTGGCAGCATCGGCCGCCGCGAGCGTGCCTCCACCGTCACGAATCCGCACCAGGCGAGCAGGCACACGGCGTAGGCGATGAGCACGCCTGGGCTGGCGAAGCCCGCCGATCCGCCTTCGATCGTCGCGGCGGCGAGCAGGCCGAGGGCGAGCACGCCCGCGACCTGTCCGGGCAGGTCGAGCCCGCGACCCTCGTTCGGCGGCGTCTCATCCAGGTTGCGGTTGGTCAGCCAGATCGCGAGCGCGCCGAGAGGCAAGTTGATGAGGAAGATGCTCCGCCACCCGAAGCCGGCGATGAGAACGCCGCCGACGACGGGGCCCGCGGCCAGCGCGACGCTCGCGCCCGCCGCCCACCAGCCGACCGCCCAGGCGCGCCGGCTCGGATCGGGATAGGTGTGGTTGAGCAGCGCGAGCGAGCACGGCACGAGCACTGCGGCACCGACGCCCTGAACCGTCCGCGCCGCGATGAGCACCGTCACATCCGGCGCGGCGGCGCAGGCCGCCGAGGCGAGGATGAACACGACGAACCCGGCCGTGAATAGTCGCCGCGCACCGAAGCGGTCACCGCATGCGCCCGCGGTGAGGATGAGGGCGGCGAAGGCGATCGTGTACGCGCTCACCACCCATTGCATGGCGGTGACGCCGCCGCCGATCGAGGCGCCGATGCGGTTGACCGCCACATTGACCACGGTGACGTCGAGCTGGACGACCCCGAAGCCCAGGCTCAGCGCGACCAGTCCCGGGGCGTGCCGGGTCCGTTCCCCTGTCGAAGGCATGCCTTGACCCTACCCGCGTGATCGCTCAATGTGGATTGAGCAATCCTCGGTGTAGCCTCTTCTGCATGCTCGCCGACGTCGATCTGGCTCGCATCGGAAGTCTCCTGGGTGACCGCCGCCGCGCCACGATGCTGCTCGCTCTCCTCGGCGGCGAAACGCTGCCCGCGCACGAGCTTGCCGCCCGGGCCGGCGCCTCCTCTTCGCTGGCCAGCTCGCACCTGACCAAGCTCCTCGACGGGGGACTCGTCACCGCCGAACGCCGCGGCCGCGAGCGGCACTATCGCGTCGCCGGACGCGAGGTGGCCGAGGCGCTCGAGGCGCTTGTCGGCGTGGCCCCCGCACGACCCGCCCACTCGCTGCGCGAGGCCAACCGCGGCGCGGCCATCCGACGTGCGCGCACGTGCTACGACCATCTTGCGGGTGAGCTTGGCGTCGAGCTGACCGACGCGCTCGCCTACCAGGGCACCATCGCGTGGCGAGACGGCAATCTCCTGCTCACGCGATCAGGCGAGCGACGGCTCGCGGACCTCGGCGTGGACGTGGCCGGCGCTCGTGCCGCGCGCCGGGCGTTCACGCGCCACTGCATCGACTGGACCGAGCGGCGACCACACCTGGCCGGGGCGCTCGGCGCCGCGATCGCCGCCCGCCTGTTCGAGCTTGGCTGGGTCCGCCGCGTGCCCGGGGGGCGAGCGCTCACCGTCACCTCGACCGGCGCCCGGGAGCTCCTCGTGCAGTTCGCGCTCGGCGATCTCGCCGCGGCAGCCTGAGCCACGGGCTAGGGCAGCAGGTGGGCGATCGTCGCGCCGCGCTCCGCGGCCAGGCGCTCGGCGACGATCGAGCGGTGGCAGGCCTCGGGATCGCGCTCGACGCAGAAGATCGCCGCGGCGCCGTCGCTGGGGAGCGCAGCTGCGAGCGGGCAGAGATCGACCGGGGCGAGGATCTCGACCCGGTAGCGCGCGGCGTACTCGGGCGCCAAGACGCTCCGGGAGCGCTTGCCGACGCCCTGCCTCGCGTCCTCGGCGTATTGCAGCTGGCGTAGCTCAGTTGTCGGGGCGAGCTCGAGGTGGTGCTCGTAGGCGATGCCGGCCTCAGCCAGTGATCTCTGCAGACGCTGCGCGTTCGCCCAGGCGTACTGACTGCCGCGCACGCCGCGGCGCTGGCGCACGTCGATCAGCAGTCGCACATCGGCATCGGCGAGCGCGGCGAGGAAGCTCTCGAGATCCCAGTCGTACACGCCGATCGTGACGATCGTCGGGTGCGCGTCAGACATCGCCCCGGGCCAAGCCGAATGCCTGCGCACAGCACGCTACGAGTTGCGCCAGGGCGGGGTTCGCAGCCGCCTTCCACACGAGGGCGAGCACGGCGCGAAGCTCGACGTCGTCGATCACGGGTCCGCACAGGGCATCCTCGCGACCGGACAGCATCGACTCACTGAGGATCCCCACGCCGAGGCCCCGTGCGGCCAGATCGGCAACCGCCGCCGGGGCGCTCGCCTGCAGGGGCAGATCCGCGCGCACGCCGGCCGACGCGCACGCCTGGTCGAATACCGCCCGGATTCCCGTCCCCTCCGGCATGCCGATGAGCGGGTGTCCCGAGAGCTCGGCCAGCCTGACGCCGTCGCGCTCGGCCAGCGGATGGCCGACGGGGACGACCGCGACGAGCCGCTCCCGGACGATTGGCAGCGCCTCGAGCCCATCCGGGCCACCGGCGATCCCGACGAGAGCGAGGTCGATCGCGCCCGCGCGCACGTCGGCCATCAGCCGGTCGGAGCTGGCCTCGGCGAGGATGAGCTCGACCGCCGGGTGAGCCCGGCGGAACGCGGCGAGGGCATCGAACAGCGGCGTGACCGTGCAGCCGCTGACCATCCCGACTACGACGCGCCCGCGCACCAGACCGGTGACCTCGTCGACCGATTGGCGCACGGCCCGCGCGGCGGCGAGCGCGGCGCGCGCGGGCGCCAGCGCGGCCGTTCCCGCAGTCGTGAGGGTGGCCGAGCGACCCGAGCGATCGAGGAGGTCGGCGCCGAGCTCACGTTCCAGCGCGCGCACCTGGGCGCTGACGCCCGATTGGCTGATGTGCACCCGTTGCGCCGCGCGCGTGAAGTTCGCCTCCTCAGCGACGGCGACGAAGTATTCGAGCTGCCGAAGATCCATGACTGTTAATTCTAGCTAGGAGAAGGATTATCGGTTGGACTTCTAGATCGTTCTCATGGAAACTTGGCCCAACTCAATTCCACGACAGAGGAGCGGAGATGACCCACACCGAGCGCGCCATGACTCCGGAAGACATCACCCGCCTGTTCGTCGAGCGTGCCAACGCCGGCGATGCCGCCGGGATCGCAGCCCTGTACGAAGAGGACGCCGTCATGGCCTACCCGCCGGGGAGCGTGACCGTCGGGCGCGCCGCGATTGAGCGCTTCTGGGAGGCGCTCTTCGCCGAGCGCCGCCCGCAATTCCAGCCCGAGCCGCCCCTCCCCACGCTCGTGAGCGGCGACATCGCGCTGACCTCAACCCCGCCGAAGGACGGCGCCGGCGCCCGCGCGCAGGTCGTCCGCCGACAGGCCGACGGGAGCTGGCTGCGCCTGCTCGACCAGCCGGAGTTCGTGACGCCCGGCCAGGAATGACCTCTGGTAACTAAACCCCAGGCGCGGGAATGCCGATGATGCGGGCGTGGCGACCGGGTTACCACCTGAGCGTTTGCTCGGCATCATCACCACGCAGAACGAGATCATCGCCACCGGGCTCGATCTCAACTCGGTTATGGAGCTGGTCGTCACGCGGGCGCGTGCGCTGACCGCAGCGGCCTCCGCGGTCATCGAGCTCGTGGACGGCGAGGAGATGGTCTATCGGGTGGCCAGCGGCACCCCCGCGGCTCACCTCGACGTCCGGCTTCCCGTCGACGTCAGCCTCTCAGGCATATCGGTGAGCGGCGGAGAGGTCCTCCACTGCCAGGACGCTCGCACCGACGAACGCGTTGATCGTGAGGCCTGCGAACGGGTCGGCGCCGTCTCGATCGTCTCCGTCCCTCTGCGCCACGACGAGCGCATCGCCGGCGTGCTGAAGGTGTACGACTCGAACCCGAACGCCTTCGACGCATGCGACGTCGAAACCCTCCGTCTTCTCTCCGGCGTGATCGGAGCGCAGATGGCCGGGGCCCCCGAGGTCGCGCTCCAGGAGCACGATAGCCGCCACGATCGCACGACCGGCCTGCAGAGTAGGCGGGCGTTCGCCGAGCGGCTCGGCGCCGAGATCGCCCGCGTACGCCGCTATGGTGGCGATCTCGCTCTCGCCGTCCTCGACCTCGACGGCTTCAAGCAGGTCAACGACACCGTCGGGCATCCGGCGGGGGACCGCCTCCTCCGTGCTGTCGCCTCGCATCTGCTGAAGGTGCGCGAAGAGGACACAGCCTTCCGCATCGGCGGCGACGAGTTCGCCCTCATCATGGTCGGCGCCGGGTCCGACGACGGCCGAGTCGTCCTCGACCGCATCACCCGTTCCGTCGCCCAGGACCCAGTCTGTCACGGCGTTCGCATCTCGGGCGGGGTGGCCGAGTTGCAGCAGGGAGACGACGAGGGCACGCTGCTCGCCCGCGCGGACGAAGCCATGGACCGGGCCAAGGCCGAGCCGCGCGAAGACTTCAGCGCGGCGTAGCGCTCGCCGGTGGCGCGCCGATGCGCCACATCCGTGTGGACCGCAGGGCTCGGCCCGGTCGCTCGAACGCCAGGTTTGACTGCCGCCGTGGGGGTAAGCGGAGATCGATGCGCGAATCACCTGACGACGAACCGGCCGAGCCGAAGGCACCCGAGGACCGCCCGGGCGAGGGGGCCGAAGGCGGATCCCAGAGTCCCGCGGCCGACCAGCCTCCCGCGGTTCCGTCCAGCGATGACTCCCCGCTCGGCGATACGGATCAGCACTCCGAGAGCTGATCCGCCCCTCGGGCTCTAGCCAATCACCGCCGCGAATAGTTCCGCCGCCTCGGCCGGCGTGACCTCGAGCGCGGGTTCGCCCACGGTGAGCTCGAGCTTGCTGACCCCGGGGACGACGCTCGGCTCGAGCCGGTGAAAGAGCCAGACGCCGCTCGCGCGCGCGACCTCGAGGGCACGTCGCTCGAGCGTGTCGCGGTCGCCGCGGAGGTGGAGGTGGAAGAGCGGCGTCTGCGGCGGGTCAGGGACGATGGTCACCGCCGGAACCGCCTTGAGCGCCTCGGCGATCGCCCGGGCATGGGCAAGAAAGCGCGGCATCTCCGCGATCCGCTCGTCCAGGCCGGGAAGCGCGGTGGCTGCGAAAGGAAACAAGCTCGACAGCGTGCCACCGTGGCGCCGGCGCCACACCCGCGCCTCGGCGATCACGTCCTGCGGTCCCGCGAGCACGCTCCCGGCGAAGCCGCCGAGGCCCTTGTAGAGGGACACGTAGACGGTGTCGAACTGCGCGGCGATCTCCGCGTGCGACAGGTCGTAGTACGGCGCCGCCTCCCAGATGCGGGCCCCGTCGAGATGTGTGGCAATCCCGCGGCCGCGCGCCCACCCGACCTGGGCGACCAGGTCGCCCCACTCCGGGAGCCGGCCTCCGATCTCCCGCTGCGGCAGCTCGATGAGGAGTGCCCCTAACGGCATCTCGAGTGCCTCGAGATCGGCGACCTCGATGAGCCGGTCCCGACCGCCGACGAGCTCGGCCGTCAGACCGTGTAGATGGGCGTACGCCGCGTGCTCGTGGAGCTCGAGGTGACACGTGGGGTGAAAGGCGACCGTCCGGACGCCGCGGCGCTCGCAATGGATGCGCAGCGCGATCTGCTGGGCCATGGTCCCGCTCGGCACCAGGAGCGCCGCGGGCTTGCCGAGGATCTCGGCCACGCGTGCCTCGAACGACGTGACCGCTTCACCCTCGCCGTAGCGGTCAGGCCAGGCGTCCACGGGGAGCGCGTCGGCGGCCGCACGCAGGACGTCGGCCGCGTGCACGGCCCCGCGGAGACCCAGCCACCGCTCGCACGCCCGCATGACCTCCTGCCACTCGTCGTCCACTGATGGTGAGCCTAGCCATGGCTCGCGGCGCCTGCTGACGGCGAGCGTCTAGGCTGGCGCCATCTCCGCCCTGGCTCAGCTCTCGACCCCCGGCGCCATCTATGCCGTTCGGCGTGCCACGCGCGCTGACGTGGCGGCGATTGTCGAACTCATCGCCGCCGACCAGATCGGCGCCGCCCGCGACGGGGGCGAGCTCGCGCCGTACGAGCGAGCCTTCGCCGCCATCGACGCCGACCCAGCCCAGCTTCTCGTCGTTGTCACCGATGACTCCGGAGCGGTCGTCGGGACCCTGCAGCTGACGTTCATCCCGGGGCTCGCGCGCCACGGCGCGCTCCGCGCCCAGATCGAGGCCGTTCGCGTCGCGGCCGATGTGCGCGGGCAGAGCATCGGTCACCAGCTCTTCGAGTGGGCCATCGCCGAGGCCGAGCGCCGGGGGTGCGCGCTCGTCCAGCTCACGAGCGACAAGCGCCGGAGCGATGCGCATCGCTTCTACGCGGGTCTCGGCTTCACGCCCTCGCACGACGGCTTCAAGCTCCGCCTCGATGCCTGATCAGGCCCTCGCCGGCCGGACCGCGATCGTCACCGGCGCCTCGCGCGGCATCGGCGCCGCGATCGCCGCCGCGCTGGACCGTGCCGGCGCGCGGGTTGCGCTCATCGCCCGTGACCGCTCCGCCCTCGAGGAGGTCGCGGCCGGCCTCGCCAATCAGCCGGTCGTGCTTGCGGCCGACCTCGCCGGCGCCGAAGCCTGTACCGCGGTGGCGGCCGACGCCGAATCGGCGCTCGGCGGCGTCGACGTGCTCGTCAACAACGCCGCCCTGGCCGCGCGTGGCCCCACCGTCGACCTCGACGCCGAGCTCATCGACGAGCTGTACGCGGTCAACGTGCGCGCCGCGCTGCTACTCGTGGCCCGGCTCGTCCCCGGCATGGTGGAGCGCGGCGGAGGCGCGATCATCAACCTCTCGTCGGTCTCCTCGGTCGTGGGCACGCCCCGCCGGGCCGCCTATGCCGCCACCAAGGGCGCCCTCGATGCCGCGACGCGGTCGCTGGCCATCGAGCTCGGCCCGGACGGGATCCGCGTCAACGCCGTCGCGCCGGGCGTCGTCGACACCCACATGTGGGCGCGCAACAAGTCGGTCCCAGGGGTCATCGACCAGGTCAACGCCCTCACACCCCTGCGGCGCTGGTCGGTGCCCGAGGACGTGGCCGACGTTGTCGTCTTCCTCGCCTCTGATGCCGCACGCTTCCTCACCGGCGAGACGATCAGCGTCGACGGCGGGATGGCCAAGACGGTCGATCTCTACGCCGGCGACGTGTGATCGCCCGGCGCGAGAGATAGCCCCCCATCTCCCGCGCCGGGCGTGAGCCCCCGAGGCATGTTCCCCGGTCCCGGAAACCAGGTCCGGCGCGTCGGGTGCCCCTCCCTACCGCGCCGGACCAATGCCCCTGGCGTTTGAGGACATACTCGCGCCTCTGCGGGCGCGGCGCATCCGGGGAAATCCTGAAGTTCGCCCGTCGGAACCGGTCCGCGCCGAGCTCAGAGCGCGCCCGCGGACACCGCGAGTCGCTTGGTCATCTCGCTCCGCGAGCGTACGCCGAGCTTGCGGTAGACCTGGCGCAGGTGCGTCTC
Source organism: uncultured Solirubrobacterales bacterium (assembly GCA_963795525.1). GTDB lineage: Bacteria > Actinomycetota > Thermoleophilia > Solirubrobacterales > Solirubrobacteraceae > Palsa-465. The sequence continues at coordinate 676,236 of CAWCIA010000001.1, read as the reverse complement.
GATCGTGCGCGGACTGACGAACAACGCGCTGGCCGCCTCGTCGTAGGTCGCTCCTTCGAGGATCACCTGCGCGACACGGGTCTCCGCGGCGGTCAGCTCGGCCCACGGCGAGTGCTCGGCTGGTGACTGCCGGTTGTATCCCGCCGCCGCCAGCTCGCGCTCGGCACGCTCGCCCCACACCGCGGCCCCGAGCGCATGGAAGGTCGCCGACGCGCGGACGAGCTGCTCGCGGGCGTCGGTACGGCGACGGGCGCGCCGCAGGCGCTCGCCGTAGCAGAGCTCGGTGCGGGCGCGGTCGAAGGGAAGCGGCGTCTGGGCGTGCCATTCGAGCGCGCGCTGGAAGTGCTCGTCCATCTCCTCCGCCGGGGCAAGTAGACCGCGGCACCGCGCGGCCACCGCGTGCGCCCACGTCCGTCCCGTGCGCTTCGCCTTGCCCTCGAGGTGGTCGAGCTCGCGTTCGGCCTGGGCGTGCCGGCCCGCGCGGATGCTCGCCTCGATCATGACGTCGTCGAGGTGCTCCCACCCCGGCTCGAGCACCCACTCACGAATGTCGACCGTGGTCTGCTTCCACACGCCGACCGCAACCTCGTGCTCGCCGAGGCTGAGGGCGAGTGACGCCAGCGCGAGCACGGGTTCGGGTTCGATCGCCCAGGCGTTGAGCTGCTTGCAGATGGCCAGCCCTTCCTCGGCGTGCGCGCGCGTCTGCTCGACCCGCCCCATCCTGGCCTCGACCTGGGCGAGCGCGGCGAGACTCGAGGCGAGCATGGCGCCCCCCTCGATCTCGCGTGAGAGCTCGACCGCCTCCTCGGCTCCGGCCAGCGCCGCCGGCCAGCGACCGAGCTCGAGATCGAGGAGCGCACGCCCGCTCAGCGGGTAGGGCAGCGCGCGGATGGCCCCCTGGTCGCGCGAGTCGGTGACGATCGCGGTGAAGAGCCGGGCCGCAATGTCGAAGCGCTCGATCGCCGCGTGCATGCAGCTGTACATCCCCAGCAGCTCGGGCGCCGTGCGCCAGAGCTCGGGGCGCTCGGCGACCTCGCCGTAGCGTCCGAACAGCTCGAGTCCCGCGAACGTCTCGCCGGAGAGGATGAGGCCGCAGCCGAGGGCGAGCGCGGCCATCGCCTCGGCCTCCCCGCCGAGCGGCTCGGCCATGGCGAAGGCACGCTCGGCCGTGGCCCGGTACGCGGCGACGGGACCGGTCATCGTCCGGCCCACGGCCGCCTCGGTCATGACCGCGGCGGCGAGCGGCCGGTCGATCTCCTCCAGCGACTCGGCGATGGCGACAAGCCGGTCGTGCGCGGCATGCGGATCGCCCCGGAGCATCTCCACACGGGCGCGGATGCGCTCACCCTTGGCGCGCAGGCGTGGATCGTCGGTCCGGCCCCGTGCGCCGTCGACGAGCTCGACCGCCTCCTCCCAGCGCCCGACGGCGAGCGCGTGCTCGGCGCCCTCGACCTCGCGGCGCGCCCGGTCGGCGTCGCGAGGGGTGAGCTTCGCCGCTCGCTCGAACGCCCGCAGTGCCGTGGCCGGGGCACCCCGCCGCTCGGCCTCCACGGCCACGCGCTCGAGCGCGACCGCGACGTCCTCGTCGGGGGCGGCCGCCGCCGCGGCGAGATGCCAGGCCTGGTGGTCGGGCAAGCGCGCCTCCCCGCCCACCTGGGCGAGCGCCGCGTGGGCGGCGCGCTGGGCAGGCGTGGTCGCCGCGTGGTAGATGGCCGAGCGCACCAGGGGGTGGCGCCAGGTGAGGATCCCATCGGTGATCGCGATCAGTTCCTCCTCCTCCGCCGGCTCGAGCGCGTCGGGCGGGAGATCGAGCACCGCGAGCGCCTCGAGGATCGCGCCGGTGGCGCCGGTATAGCTCGCCGCGGCGAGCAGCAGGCCGCGCCGGCACGTGTCCGGCAGGGCCGCGGCGCGAGCTACGAACGACTCCTCGAGCCGCTGCCCGACCGGAAGCGGCTCGCTCAGCGCCACCCTCCCCGACCGTTGCTCGGGGGTCAGCTGGCGTGGGATCTCGGTGAGGGCGAGCGGGTTGCCCGCGGTCTGCGACCACAGGCGCCGTGCCACCTCCGGGGTGACCTCGCCCTCGCCGCGGGCGACGAGCTCGAGCGCGGGCCTCTCCTCGAGACCCCCGAGCTGCAGCTCGGGCAAGCCGGTCACGAGCGGCGTTTCGGCCTCGCCGTCACGAACCGCGAGGACGAAGGCGACCGGATCCGAGTCGACGCGCCGGGCAGCGAAGAGGATGGCGTCGCGCGACCCGGCATCGAACCACTGGAGGTCGTCGGCCACCACGACAACGGGTCGCGTGCGAGCCGCGGAGGCGAGCAGGCTGACCACGGCCGCGTAACAGGCGATCCGCTCGACCTGCGCGCCGGAGGAGAGGCCGACGGCGGCCCGCAGCGCGTCCGCCTGAACCGCCGGCAGCTGGTCGATGCCCGGAAGAAGCGGATGGAGCAGCGCAGCGAGCGCACCGAAGGTGAGGTCGGACTCCGACTGGACCCCGGCGACGGCGAACGCAGTGAAGTCCTCGGCCGCGGCTACGGCCGCCGCGAGCAGCAGCGACTTGCCGACCCCGGGCTCACCGCGGACGACGAGCGCCCCACCGTTGCCCAGGCGAGCCTGGTCGAGCAAGGCCGAGAGCGCTGCCAGCTCCGGATCCCGTCCCAGGACCGCTGTGGGCACATTGCGAGCGGGGGTTATCACGCGCCACCGGCCACAATTCAGGATACCCGTGCGATTCGGGCCGCGGGTGAGAAGAACGTCACGTCAGAGCGACGCGCTCGGCGTCGCTCAGTACTCGCTTGCCGCGCGCTGCGGGATCCCACGCGACGAGCACGGTCGTCCCAGGTGCCGCGATCTGATCGTCCGGGAGGCGAACCTCGTGCTCGAGGCGCAGGCTCGAGGTCCCGACGTCGACGAGGCGGACGACGATCTGGACCTCTCCGTGGTCCTTGCGCACCTCGCGGTGGTAGTCGAGGTCAACATGGGCGAGCACGAAGGCGCCGTGGGCATGCCCGTCGCCGGCTCGGCGAATGACCTCGGTCATGAGCGCCGCGCGCCCCTCCTCGATCAGCTCGTGGTAGACGGACTGGTTGAGGTGACCGAGCATGTCCATATCGCGCCACCGCAGCTGCACGCAGATTCGGTGTTCGAGCCCGGACGACACGGATCGGCCAGTCTACGCGCGGGCGTTCAGGGCGGCCTGGAGGTCACGCCAGATGTCCTCGAGGTCCTCGCAACCCGTGCTCAGGCGGATCAGCCCGGCAGGGATGTGCTCCTGCCCCGGATGGACGCTGCGGCGTTCCATGCACGTCTCGACGCCGCCGAGGCTCGTGGCATGCCGGACGATTCGCGTCGCCCGACAGACGTGGTCGGCAGCGGCGGCGTCAGAGAGCTCGAAGCTCACAATCGTGCCGAAGCCGGGGTAGCGGACGCGATACACGGCCGGGTGCTCGCCGAGCCGCTCGGCGAGCGCGGCGGCCGTCGTCTGCGCCCGGCGCAGGCGGAGGGGCAGGGTGCGTGCCCCGCGCAGCGCGAGGAAGCACTCGAGCATCCCGGGCGTGGCGCCGTGGAGGCTCCGCGCCGTGCGCAGGCGCCGCGCCCCGTCCGCGTCGGAGGCGACCGCGGCGCCGAGGAGAAGGTCGGAATGACCGCCGATCAGCTTGGTCGCCGAATGCACCACGAGGTCGGCCCCGAGCTCGAGCGGCCGTTGCAGGAGCGGGGTGGCGAACGTGTTGTCGACGACGACCCGGGTGCCCGGCTTGCGCGGCGCCGCGCAGATCCGGGCGAGGTCCGCGATCTCGAGCAGCGGGTTGGACGGCGACTCGAGCCAGAGCATGTCGGCTTCGAGCGCGCGCTCCGTCCAGGCGTCGTCGGTGGCGTGAAGGCGCTCAACCTGCCAGCCGTGATCGCGCGCGCCTGCCTCGGCGATCCCGGCGACTCCCTGGTAGCAGTCGGCCACGAGCACGAGATGCGCGCCGCTGGGAAGCTGGCCGAGCACGGCCGCGCAGGCGGCCATGCCCGAGGCGAACGCAACGGCGTCACCGCCCTCCAGGCCGCCGAGCATGGCCTCGAAGGACTCCCAGGCCTCCGTCGCCTCGTTGCGGCTGTAGATCCGCTCGCTCCCGAGCACGAACGTCGAGGCCGCGACGATCGGGGCGTTGAGCGTCGCGCCGGGCACCGGCTCGGGGCGGCCGGCCACAATCGTCCAGGTGTCGGGGGAAACCTCGTCGCGTCTGACCATGGCGATACCGGCTTGGGCGTCACCGGTGTTGCGATTCTCGCAGCCGCGCGCGAGCGGCTAGACCCCCATCGCCCTCGCCAGCCAGCGCGTGGCCGCGGGAAGGTGGTCGGGATCGATGTGATGAGCCACCTCTGACTCGTGGTACTCGACGGGGAGGCCGCCGGCCTCGAGGTGCTCGCGCGCCTGCCGGGCGAAGGCGACGTCGATGATCGGATCGCGTCGGCCGTGGGCGATGAAGACAGGCAGGTCGGGCCGTGAGGCGAGGTCGGCCTCCCAGGACTCGACCGTGGGGATGAACCCGGAGAAAGCCAGGATCCCCGCGGAGACGGGACGCTCGCCGGCGAGCCCGAGCGCGTAGCTCATGACCGACCCCATCGAGAAGCCGCCGAGGATCGTTCGGTCCGGAGCGATCCCGGTGCGCTCCCGCAGCTCGTCGTGGAAGGCCGAAAGCTGGTCGTAGCCGCGGTGGAAGGTGTCCGGGTCTGGGTAGCCAACACGCGGCACCGTGTACCAGTGGTATCCGGGCCATCCCGGGACGGTCAGCGGGGCGCGCGGGGTGACGACGTGCAGACGGCGCTGTGGGTCGAGGACGTCGGCGAGGCCGAGGAGATCTTGCTCGTCGGCGCCGCGCCCGTGGTGGAGGACGAGCAGGCCGGCGGGATCGCCCGCCGCCGGTCGCTCGCGGGAGACGAGGGTCACCGTTCTACGCCTCCTGACGCGCCCGCGTGCGTGGGTTGATCAGCGGGGTGAGGTAGCGCTCGAGCTGCGAGCGCAGGTGCTCGTGCTGTCTGGGGAGACGCAGGTCCTCGCCCAGATGCTCGGCGTCCTCGTCGACTGCGAACCCGGGCGAGGTCGTGGCGATCTCGAAGAGCACGCCCTGTGGCTGGCGGAAGTAGATCGAGAGGAAGTAGTCGCGGTCGATGACCGGCGTCACGTGCATGTCCGCCTGAGCGACCCGCTCCCGCCAGACCGGCTGGTCCTCGTCGCGCGAGTGCCAGGCGATGTGGTGCACGGTGCCCGCGCCCTGGAGCGCGCGCTGGTCGGTCGCGTCGTATCCCCAGTGGAAGTGCCGGGTGTCGCCGTCGAGGCGGTACTCGCCATCGCGGAGCTCGGTGAAGCCGAGCGTCTCGGTGAGGAGGGTCCGGTCAGCGTCCAGGCCCCGCGCGATATAGGCGCGCGCGCCCTCCACCCCGAGGATGGCGTGCTCGACCGGGATCTCCGGATGTTCGGCCCGCAGGGGCGGGTTTGCGGCGTCGGCGACGACGAGCTCGAAGCGCAGGCCGTCGTAGTCCTCGAACGCGAGCGAGTGCTCGCCACGCGCGCTCGAGTACCCCTTGGCCTCGAGCCGGTCGGCCCAGAAGCCGAGCGAGGCGTCGGACGCCACGCCGAGCTGGAGCGTGTGGATCATCCCCGCGCCCGGCCGGCCGCGTTGGGCGCCGGCGAACTCGAACCAGGTGAGGATCGAGCCCGGCGAGCCGTGCTCGTCGCCGAAGTACAGGTGGTACGCCTCGGGCGCATCGAAGTTGACCGTCTTCTTGACCATCCGGAGGCCGAGCACGTCGGCGTAGAAGTCGACGTTCTTCTCAGCGTCCCCGGTGATCATCGTGAGGTGGTGCATGCCATCGAGCTTCATGAGGTTCTCCTGTGCGGCCGATTCCGGCTGGGAAAGTAGTTGCACGCGCAATCATATCGTGCTATGCTTGAGCAGTCAACGAAACACGGAGCTCTGGCTCCCCGTCCCAAGGAACAGATCATGAGCACATCCACCTCCACCATCATCCCGACCGGCACGTGGACCGTCGACCCGGCGCATTCGAAGGTCGGCTTCGCCGTCAAGCACATGGGCATCGCGAACGTCCGCGGCGAGTTCACGAGCTTCGCGGGCACGCTGGAGCTCGGCGAGGACCTCTCGAGCGCCAAGGCGTACGGCACCGTCAAGGTCGAGTCCGTCGACACCAGCGAGCCGCAGCGCGACGAGCACCTGCGCTCCCCCGACTTCTTCGACGCCGCGCAGTACCCCGAGCTGCGCTTCGAGTCGACGAGCATCGAGGCCCTCGATGACGAGGAATTCCGCATCACCGGCCAGCTGACGATTCACGGCATCACCAACGAGATCGTGCTGCACGCCGACGTCCAGGGCACCGACATCGACCCCTGGGGCAACGAGCGCGTTGGCCTCGAGGTGACCGGCCAGCTCTCCCGCGGCGACTACGGGATGAAGTTCAACCAGGCGCTGGGCAGCGGCAATATGCTCGTCGCCGACAGGGTCAAGCTCGCACTGGACATCTCCGCGGTCAAGCAGGGAGCCTGACCACGGACACCACGAGCCGATACCTCTCCGAGCAGGAGCTCGCCGCCTGGCGGGGGATGCTGCAGGCGCACGCGCATGTCACCCAGGAGCTCGACGCCCAGATGCACGCCGAGCACGGCCTGTCGGTCTCTGCCTACGAGGTCCTGATGTTCCTGGCCGACGCCCCGGATCACCGCCTACGCATGTCGGAGATCGCTGAGCGGGTCCTGCTCAGCCGCAGCGGGTGCACGCGCCTGGTCGACCGGCTTGTGGAGCTGGGTTATGTGGCACGGTGCGCAGATTGCGCCGACGGGCGCGGGCTGTACGCCCAGCTCACCGAGGAGGGATCGGAGAAGTTCGCCGCCGCTCGCGTGACACACCACGCGGGCGTGCGGCGTTACTTCCTCGAGCACCTCACGGCGACCGATCAGGTCGTCCTCGGCGACATCTGGGCTCGTTACCTCGCCGCCGACAGGTAGCCGCCATATAGGCTCCGGTCAAATCGAGAGGAGAGACGACGTGGTCAAACTCATCGTTGCCTACGGCCCCCCGGAAGACCCGGCTGATTTCGATCGGCACTACAGCGACATCCATGCGCCGCTGGCCGAGAAGATCCCCGGGGTCCAGCGGTTCGAGTGGGGCAAGGTTCTCGGAACGCCCGACGGTTCACCCGCCCCGTACCACCTCATCGCCGAGCTGTCGTTCGACAGTCAGGAGGATCTGCAGGCCGCGTTCGGAAGCCCGGAGGGCGAGGCGGCTTCGGCTGACGTGGCGACGTTCGCCACCGGTGGAGTGACCTTCATGATCGTCGAGAACTGACACCCGACGCGTCGTGACCGCAGGTGACCCGTGAAGGTGTTCATTTCGAGCGATATCGAGGGCACCGCCGGGATCGTGGACTGGGAGCAGGTGCGCGGTCCGGGAGTCGAGTACGAGATCGGTCGCCAGCTGCTCACGGACGAGGTGAACGCGGCGATCGATGGCGCGGTGCAGGCTGGGGCCGGCCACATTCTGGTCAACGACGCCCATCGCACGATGCACAACCTGCGGCCAGGCGCTCTGCACCACCACGCGTCCTACTTGTCGGGCCGGCACAAGCCGCTCTACATGATGGAGGGCCTCGATGCCACATTCGCCGCGGTTTTCATGGTCGCCTACCACGGGGCCATCGGAGCCGAGCGGGCGATTCTGTCGCACACCTACAATCCGGGCGCTGTCTGGGAGGCACGGCTCAATGGGGTCGCGGTCGGGGAGAGCGCCCTCAATGCGCTGGTGGCCCTGCACCACCGCGTCCCGGTGGTGCTGATCACGGGCGACGAGGCCACGGCAGATGAGGCGCGTCCGTTCCTCCCTGAGATCGAGGCCGTCGTGGTCAAGCGGTCGATCACGCGCTTCGCGGCCGAGAGCCTGCATCCTGATCGCGCTTGTGAGCTGATTCGCGCCGGCGCCACCCGTGCACTCACCCGCGCCGGGTCCGTACCCGTGCCCGCGATCGATCTGCCGGCCACTCTCGAGATCACCTTTCTCACCTCTGACATGGCGGAGATGGCCACGTGGATTCGCGGAGTGCATCGGGAGGCCACGCGCGTGGTGAGCGTGACGGATGACGACCCGCTACGCCTCTTCCGCAGCTTCGTCACGATGATCGCCCTGACCCGCTCGATCGTCGAGCACTGACACAGTCAGTCTCGATCGTCGAGCACTGACACAGTCCGGCTCGACGTCCCCGGTCGAGGGCACGGACGCCCACGCAACAGCGATGGCGAGACCCGGACTCGAACCGGGGACACCACGATTTTCAGTCGTGTGCTCTACCAACTGAGCTATCTCGCCGTGGAGCGGCGATGCTAGCGATTCATCGGGCAAGCCCGCGGGCGTCTCAGGCGAGACGGCGGAGAAGCTCGAGAGCGCCCCGCTTGGACAGCGGGTCGTTGAGGTTGCCGCACTTCGGGGACTGGACGCACGAGGGACAGCCCGCCTGGCACGGGCATTCCCCGATGAGCCGCCGCGCGTCGCCCACAAGCCGTTCGAACTGGTCATAGCCCCGCCGCGTCAGGCCGACCCCGCCGGGGTGGCCGTCGTAGATGAAAATCGTCGGCACACCCGTCTGGGGGTGGGCGTTCGTGGAGAGGCCGCCGATGTCCCAGCGGTCGCACATGGCGATGAGGGGCAGAACGGCGATCTGCCCGTGCTCGAGCGCGTGCAGCGATCCGAGTAGCTGGTCGGCGGGGAAGGGCTCGGAGGCGATCAGGTCGTCGAGCACGTACCACAGGGCCCGGGTCGGGAACTCGACCGTCGGCAGGTCGAGCGACTGGAAGTCGATGACCGAGAGGTCCTGGAGCCCCTTGCGCTGATACCCGAGGACCGTCTCGGAGTAGACGACCTCGCCGAAGTAGAGCGTGACGCCGCGGGTCTCGCGCTCGGCGTGGAGACGCTCGATGTAGGTCATGCTCTCGCGCTTGGTCTGGGTGAAGTAGTCGCCGTTGAAGGGCTCGAGCAGGGCGCGGCGGCCGGCCAGATCGAGCTCGGCCACGTGATATGAGCGCCCGAGGTGCATGTACACGGCGCCCTCGTGGACGGTGCCGTAGGCCCGCACCGCCTCGATCGTGCCGAGCACCTCGCCGGAGGTGGCGTCGATGAGGACGAAGCTGTCGGTGCCGGCCGAGCGCAGGGCCACGCGCGCGGCCGGGTAGTCGTCCGCCCGGACAGGCACGAACCCGGTGACCCGCTCGCGCAGATATCCCCCCTGGGCCAGCGTCTCGGCGTAGGAGCGCCACTCCGCACCCAGGTACGGGGCGTCGTCGTCGCTGAGGGGGGCTTCGTGCGCGGCGCACACGAGGTGCTCGGCGTAGATCTCCGGGCTCTTGGGGTCGATGATCGCCGACTCGACCGGACGGTCGAGGAAGTCCTCCGGGTGACGGCAGAAGAACTGGTCGAGCGCGTCCTCGCCCGCGATGTAGACGGCGAGACCGCGGCCGCGGCGTCCGGCGCGACCCCACATCTGCTTCAGGCTGGCCACGGTGCCGGGGAAGGTCACGCAGATCGCCGCGTCGAGCTCGCCGATGTCGATGCCGAGCTCGAGCGCGTCGGTGGCCACGACGCCGAGGAGCTGTCCGTCGCTCAGGCGGCGTTGGATGTCCTGGCGCTGGGCGGGGGTGTAGCCCCCGCGGTAGGGCGAGATGAGCTCGGCCAGCTCGGGATCGAGGCGGTCGCGCGCATGACGGAGGATGAGCTCGACGCCCTTGCGCGATTTCATGAAGCAAATCGTTCGCGTGCCCGCGCGGATGAGCTCGGAGAAGAGCTCGGCCGCCTCGTAGAGGACCGAGCCGCGCACACCCAGCTCCTCGTCGAGCAGCGGCGGGTTCCACATGGCGATGTGGCGAGACGGCCGCGCGGCCGAGTCGTTGTCGACGAGCTGGAAGTCGCTGAGGCCCGTCAGGCCTTCCGCGAGCTCGACCGGGTTGGCGATCGTCGCGCTGGCGAGCAGGAATCTCGGTTCGGTGCCGTGGATGGCCGCCGCGCGACGGAGCCGCCGTAGGACGTTGGCGACGTGCGAGCCGAACACGCCGCGGTAGACGTGGGCCTCGTCGACGACGACGAAGGCGAGGTTGGCCAGGAGATCGCCCCAGGCGGGGTGGTTGGGCAGGATCCCGACGTGGAGCATGTCGGGATTGGTGAGAATGAGATTGCTCCGCTTGCGGATGGCGGAGCGCTCCTGACGCGGCGTGTCGCCGTCGTAGATCGCCGGGCGGATGAGCTTGCTCAGCCCGAAGCTGTGGAGCGCACGGGCCTGGTCCTGGGCGAGGGCCTTCGTGGGATAGAGATAGAGCGCGCGGGCTGTGCGATCGGCGGTCAGGACCTGCAGCGTGGGGAGCTGAAAGCACAGCGACTTGCCCGAGGCCGTGCCTGTGGTCACGATCGTCGGCGCCTCAAACGCGCTGAACAGCGCGTCGGACTGGTGGGCGTAGAGCTCGGTGATGCCGGCGCGCGCCAGGGCGGCGATGACGGCCGGACTCAGCTCCTGCGGCAGGGGGACGGTCCGCGATGACCGCGGCGCCGATTCGGTCTCGTGGACGAGCCGCTCGTCGGCCCGGCCGATCTCCAGCAGCTGCGCCCAGGGCTCGGTGTGCGCGGTGGCCGACACGTGTTTCAGTATGGCGACGGCTGCTACGGTCGCCCGCGCCGTGCAGTGCCTCTACGCCGATCTCGACGGAACGCTCCTGGGACCGGGCGCCTCACTGCTGCGCGGCGCAGACGGCGGCTTCTCGGCGCTGTCGATCCGCGCGCTGGAGGCCTGCTTTCGCGCGGGCGTTGAGGTCGTTCTCTTCTCCGGCCGTCGCCAGGGCAGCGTGTTCGAGTGCGCGCGGCTGATCGGCTCGCGCGCCTACATCTTCGAGCTGGGCTGTGGCCTTGTGCTCGACGACGAGCTCGAGTGGCTGACCGACGGCGTCGTGCCCTCGGAGGAGGCGGGGAGCGTGCATGACCAGCTCGAGCGCTCAGGTGCGCCGGAGCTGCTGCTCGAGCGCTACGCCGGCCGTCTCGAGTACCACACCCCGTGGTCGCGGGGCCGCGAGGTTTCGCACCTTTTTCGCGGCGATGTCGACCTGGGTGACGTCGAGGCACTCCTCGAGTCGCAGGGGCTGGGCTGGTTGCGCCTCGTGGACAACGGCGTCATCCGTGAGCACGCCGGCCGGTTCCCGGGGGTCGACATCGTCCATGCCTACCACCTCATTCCGGCCGGCGCCTCGAAGGCCCGCGCCGTCGCGCGTCACATGCAGGCCCGCGGCTACGAGCCGTCCGAGTGCATCGCGGTGGGCGACTCACGCGAGGACATGGATGCCGCACGGGTCGTTGGTGCGTTCTGGCTCGTCGCCAACGCGCTCGAGCGCGATCCATCGCTGCACCGCGATCTCGCCGGTTACGGCAGCGTGCGGCTCGCCGAGGAGGGGTATGGCGCGGGCGTGTACGAGGCCGTGTTGACCACGCTCGCCGAGTCACGCGGCGGGCGGCGACACACGACCCCGAACACCCGCTGACGTGGGTTCGACCGGATAAACCGCCTCGTCGCGGTCACCGGGGAACCGGAGAACCGGAGAACCGGAGAACGATCCTTGGACGGCGGGGGAGCGTCAGCGCGTGATGCGCTTGTGCTCGGCCTCGTCGGCGTCGCTCACGGCCCAACCGAGTCGCTCGACCAGCTGGCTGGCGAAGTGATCGCTTTCGAAGTCGGCGACGTTGACGCGCTCGCGTAGCAACACCGCGCCTTCCCCACGCTCGTCATTGCGATCCGCCGTCACGATGATCTGAGGCACCGTGTCTCTCCCTTCGCTCGCTTACCCACCTAGAGTGCCCGCGCGAGTTTCATCTGCAGTAAAGATTTCGTAGCTGTCCCGCGATCGCCTCCCGCCTTAAGCCGCTCCCTGCGCCCGGGTGCGCCCCGCCCCATGGTCCGCGACGCCGCTGTCCCGGGCGATCCCGTCCGTCCGACCAATGGCGTCGGCCAGCGCGCCGGCCACCTCGGAGAGCTCCCCGAACCCATCGGCCACGGTCGCGGCATCCGTGCCGGTGATCGCCCGGTTGAGCTCGGCCACGGCGCCGTCGAACCGCGTCCACAGCTCGGCCGGTCCGCGGCGGCCGGTGCCCGGTCGGAGCTCGTACGGCGGGTCGGCGCCCTCCGCGCCCGGGATGGGACGCCATTGCAGCCCGGCCGCGTGAGCGTACTCCCAGGCGACCTGCTCACTCGCAGCGGCGTCGGCGAGCGCTCTCAGCCGGGTGGAGAAGCCGAGGTCGGGCGGAGCTAGCTTGTGCGCGCGCATCGCTTGCGCCCAGCTGTTGCCGGCCTGCCGCACGGCCCGCATGATCTGAGCCCGCTCGCGATCGAGCTCGTCCTCGAAGCTCATGGTGCGGCGCCGCCGGGCGGGCGCGGCGCATCGACCGCCCCTACGGCCTCACCGCCCCAGAAGTCCTCGGCGCTTGGCCCCACCGGCGCTGGTGGCGGGTGGGGCCGGCGCCCGGCGCTGCCACCCCCTCCTCCGCTGTAGCCCTCCGCCAGCACACGCTCGAAATCCGTGCGCCGGATCCGTACCCGCCGACCGACCCGGACCGCGGGGAGCGAGCGCTGATCGATCCAGTTGCGGACCGTCTGCTGATTGAGCTTCAGCTTCTCGGCCACCTCGGCAACGGTCAGGAATTCGTCCTCGACGTCGGGCTGACTCATTTTCTGTTCTCTAATTGAGTCCAAGTGGGTATAAGCCGGTATAGTAGCGCCCGAGGAGGACGTCAAGGGTCGGAATAGGTCTGCAAACGGGGTGGACACAGAGGATCGGGACAACGAGCGCGGCGGGGAGGACGACGGTCGATTCGACAACGTCGTCCAGCTGCCGCGTGACTGGCTGGGCCCGCGCAGCGAGCTCGTGCCCATCGGCTCGGCGGCCGATCGCGCCGACGCGGAGAAGGCGCGTGGGGCATCAGGCGTCACCGAGCTCACCTCCCGGGACCTGGTCACGCAGGATGACTTCTGGGGCGGCGAACTTGACTCGATCCCCCGCCCGGTAGTTGCGCCTCGCGCGCATCCGGTGACCGATGGCATCGCCGCGCGCTGTCCGCCCGTGCGTCGCAGGCGAGCGCCGCGGCCGAGCTTCCCGCCGATCGGCCGTCGTGCCGTCGCCGTCGCCGCTGGCCTTGCCGGCACCGTGGCCGCGGCGGTCGCGTTCGGAGTCGCCGGCGCCGGCTCAGGTGCGCCTCAGCCCCTGGCGGCAGCCACCCCGGGGTCCGCGCGAGCGCTCATACCCGCGATTCAGAAGCACGAGTTCCGCGGCGTGGCCACGATCAGCCTGAAGCACGGCGCGGCGCGTCAAGGCAGGGTCGCAGGCGGCCGGGTCGCGCGGACGCACCACGCGCGCCCGCCCGCGCCGCATGCCGACGCGGGATCCTCGGTGTTCGTCCGCTCGACCGCGAGGACGTCGAGCAGCTCGGCCACGGCCAGCTCGGGGTATGTTGCTCCGGTCTCCTCCGAGCCCATCACCCGCCCGGCGACGACGAGCGGGACGGCGAGTAAATCGTCGGCGCAGAGCGGGACGTCCAAACCCGGCCCGGTGGGCGCCGGCGCCCCCATCGCGCCCGGGACGCTCGGCTGATTGCTTCAGAAGTGTTACGCGGCGAAACAACTCCGCAACTTTCCGCCGCCGCGGGGCCCCATCACTCGAAAGATGTGTTCTCATCCCTGATCGGAGACGTCGCACCATGAATCGGGTCCTCAACCACGTCCGCCAGAACGTCATCGCCTACCTCGCGCTGTTCGTCGCGTTGGGCGGAACGAGCTACGCCGCAATCTCGGTGCCCAACAACTCTGTCGGGGCCGCGCAGATCAGGAATCACTCGATCACGCCGGTGAAGTTCAACTCGAAGTCGATCGCAGCGTCGATCAGCGCGTGGGTGATCTTGCAGTGGAAGGGGTCGCACATCGCTGCCACGGCATCCAGCTCGCATGTCGTGGTGGCGAACTCGAACGTCGGCGAGAGCGTGACTTGGCCGCTCGCCATCGTTTCGGCCCGAACTGCACGGTCTCCGCGACGCCGCAGGCAAACCTGGACTCGGGTGACCCCTTCGGCTACCTGACGGCATCGTTTGATCCACGCCATACCGGTGGCGCTTTCCTAGCGCTACACGGGTTTTTGTCCGATGGCACTGCCACCGCGCAGGCAGCGACCGTCATGATCATCTGTCCCTAGTTGAGGATGGCGTGGCAAAGCGTCTGATAGCGGCTGTTCTTCTCGCGCTGGTCTCGCTCGTCGTCGCGGCTTCTGCGCAGGCCGGCTCGCTGACGTTGGAAGTCTGCGGCAGCTGGAGCCCGAATCCAGGTCCGTTCGTCCCAACTGTTCCTGCCCCACTCGAATACGCAGCGACGTGCGCCGCGAGCGGGGTTGGCTTCCAGCTTCAAGCGGATCCGAACACGGTCGTGCCGAATCGGGAGCAGGCGATGTGGGAGACAACGGCCCCCAGTGGCATCGCAATTACGGGCGCGTACACCGTGGGCGATTACTCGACTGGAATCGGCGACGGCAACGGTTACTTCGGCGAGTTCTTCTGGGACGGCGGACGCAGCGCCCCCATCACCGACAACTTATTCATCGGCGGGTGCTGTGGAGCAACCACCTTCAACAGCCAGCACTTCGGCTGGCTGATGCTCTGCGCGACCAACAGCGGTTGCACCTACCCCGCGAAGCTGTACATCCAGGAAGTCCTGCTCAGCGCGGTCGAAACCGCCGCTCCATCCATCATCCCCGTCTACGCCCTCTGGACGCAATCCGGCTGGGTTCGCGGAACCCTTCCGATCGGGTACGCCGCGACCGACCCTTCCGGCGTCTGCAGCTCCCACGTTCTGGTGGGCAACCAGACGATCGCCGGCCCGAGCTACACCAAGCAGGAGGACACCTGGGCCCAGTGCCCCAACCAGCTCTGGAGCACGCAGTTCGACACGCGCACGGCCCAGGGCTCGGATGGGCTTGGGGAGGGGTCGATGCCCGTGGCGGTGGTGGCCACCGACGCCGCGCAGAACAGCAACTTCGTCGCCAAGGACATCTACGTCGACAACACCACCCCGACGGTGAGCGTCTCAGGCCCGACCGACGCGCCGACGACGGCCGGCACGCAGTACCTCACGGCGATCGGGGCGGCGGGACCATCCGGGGTTGCGGGCATCTCCTGTTCGGTCGACGGCAGCCCGTTCGCCTGGCATGGCGGTGCCATGGCCCGACTGCCGGTGAGCGGCGGCGGTGTCCATCGCGCCACGTGCATCGCCTACAACAACGCCCGCGACGCCGCCGGCCAGCTCGCTTCCTCGGCGCCCGAGACCTTCGCCATGACGATCCGCCAGCCGACCGTGGCTGGGCTCTGGTTCTCGAGTGTGAGGAACCCCATCCGCTGCAGCGTGCAGCGCGTACGCGTTCGCATCCCCGCGCAGTGGGTGACGGTTCGGCGCGGCAAGCAGCTCATCAAGATCCGCCTCAAGGCCCAGACCGTGACTCGCCGAGAGCTCCGCTGCCGCGCCCGCGTCGTGCGCCGGCGCGAGGTCGTCGTCGTGACCGTGAAGCGCCACGGCCGGAAGGTCCGCGAGCGCCGGGTCCGCTACGTGCGGGTCGTCCTGCCCCAGCGCGACGTCGACGTCTCCAGCGAGGCGGTCGGCTTCGGCGCCTCGCGGGTGATCACGGGCTGGCTGGGGACGAACACGCTGGCGCCGCTCGCCGGGCAGCAGATCGTCCTCATGGCGGCGCCGGCGAACGGGCTGGGCGACTTCGCCCCTATCGCCGCGGCGACGACCTCGAGCAGCGGTGCCTGGGCGGCGACCATCCCGCCCGGCCCGTCGCGGACGATCGAGGCCGTGTACTCCGGTTCGGGGTCGAGCGAGCCGGCTTTCTCCAACCCGGCCACCGTCACCGTCCGGGCCGACCTCGGCCTAGCCGTACGACCCCGCAGGGCCCACTGGGGCGGAACGATCCACATCCGCGGTCGGCTGCGCGGGGGCTATATCCCGCGATCCGGCGCGCTCGTGCTCCTCTACATTGGCTGGAAGGGCGGCTCGACAGAGATCGGCCACCTCTACACGGACGCGAGGGGGCGCTTCTCAAGCCCGTACACGTTCCTGCGCGGCAACGGCACCGAGGAGTACTGGATCTGGGCCGAGACTGCCCGCGAGAGCGACTATCCGTACGCCCCCGGGCGCACGGGGCGCGTGGCCGTCACGGTGCGCTCGGGGTGAGCCGGTGCTTGCCCGTGGACCAATGCGCTCACGCCGACCACGTTCAGGGGCTATGCTCCTGAACAGTGATCGGCGACATTCTTCAGCCCACACATTTGCTGTTCGTGCTCGTGATCGCGTTGCTGGTGCTTGGTCCGAAGCGCCTTCCCGAGGTCGGCCGGTCGCTTGGACGCGGCCTGCGCGACTTTCGCAGTGCGCTGAGCGGCGACGATCAGGGGCCGGAGACGGTCCTGTCACCGACGCCCGCGGACACGCCCACGCGCCCGGTCGAGCCGGTCGAGCACGGCAGCTGAGCGGGCCCCCGCCGCCGCGCGGGCACGTCTGCCACGGCGGCTACGCTCGCCCGATGATTCCTGCCCCGGCGGCCGCCGATCGGCTGCCCGCGTCGGATCTCGGCGAGACCGCCGCGCTCCTCATCCTCGCCCGGGCCGGGCGCCTCTCCCCATCCCGGTACGCCGACGTCGTCGAGACGAGCGCCAGCGCGCTCACGATCCTGGCGCGCGAACGACTTGCCGCCGCGCCTCAGACGAGTCTGTTCGCCGATCCCGAGGCCGAGCTCGCCGATGAGCTGAGGCGGACCGAGCGCGAGATCGCCGGCTGGCGGGCCCAGGGCATGCAGCTCGTCACGGTTCTCGATCCCGCCTATCCGGAGAACCTTGCTGCCGCGCACGACCGGCCCCCATTCGTCTTCATCGCCGGCCGGCTGAAGCCGCGCGACGCCCGCGCGGTGGCCGTGATCGGCTCACGTGAGGCCACCCCGGCCGGCCTCCGTACCGCCGCCGCGACCGCTCAGCAGCTCGTCGCCGCGGGCTACACCGTTGCCTCGGGCCTGGCCGCGGGTGTCGACGCCGCCGCCCACACCGCCGCCCTGAAGCGCGGCGGCCGGACGATCGCCGTAATCGGCACGGGCCTCTCGCGCTGCTATCCGCGGGCCAACGTCATCCTCCAGCGCCGGATCGCCGCCGAGTGCGCGGTCATCTCCCAGTTCCTGCCCGACACGCCGCCGACCCGGCAGACCTTCCCCATGCGCAATGCGGTCATGTCCGGGCTCTCCCTGGCCACCGTCATCGTCGAAGCCTCGGCGACGAGCGGGACCCGGATACAGGCCCGGCACGCCCTCGGCCAGGGCCGTCCTGTCTTCCTGCTCGAACCGGTGCTTCAGCAGAAGTGGGCCGCCGAGCTGGCGGAGCGTCCGGCGGTGCACGTCGTCGCGACTCCCGACGAGATCACTGCGACCCTCGAACGGCTCACCAGCGCCACGACGCTCGTCGCCTGATTCACGGCCGTCATGCCCACCGTTCGCGACCTCACCGCCCCTTACGAGAACTTCATGGTCGCGCCGCGGCTGGGACCTGGCGTGTGCCGCACGTGCTTCACGTTCACCGACGGCTATGAGCAGTGCTACGCGTGCGCCAACAGCCAGCTGTGGCTCGACGCCATGGCCCCCATCTCCTACAGCGTCGGGGGCGAGCAGCTGCATCACGCACTGGCCAGCTACAAGCGGCTGGGTGGAGACGTCGCGCGCCGTCTCACCCTCGACCTCGCCGCACTCCTGTGGCGCTACCTCGACGCCCACGAGCAGTGCCTTGCTGCCCGAGCAGGGATCGAGCGCTTCGAGCTCGTCACCACCGTCCCCTCGGGCGTGCGCGAGCGCGACGACCGCCACGCACTGCGCCACATCGCCGGCAAGCTCTGCCGCCCTATCGCCGGCCGCTACGCCCGGCTGCTCGAACGCACCGATATCGAAGCCGGGGAGCACGACTTCGACACCCGCAAGTACGCCGCCAGGGCGCGACTCACCCGCCAGCCGGTCCTGCTCATCGACGACACCTGGACGACCGGCGCAAGCGCCCAGAGCGCGGCCGCCGCGCTCAAGCGGGCAGGCTCCGGTCCGGTCGCCGCGATCGTCGTCGGCCGTCATGTCAAGCGCGACTGGCGCGAGAACGACTCTCGCCTGCGCGGCCTCCCCCACCCCTACGACTGGAGCGGTTGCGCGTACTGTGCGCTGCCGGCTCCGGTAGCCTCGGCGCGGCAATGGCATCACCCGTGAAACCCGCCTCGCGCTCGAAGTCGCATCGCCCCTATGCGCCGCGCATGGCCGCGGACAAGCGCCGCGAGCAGCTGCTCGACGCCGCGCTGACGGTCATCGTCGCGCAGGGATACAGCCGCGTCTCCGTCGAAGCGGTGGCCCGCGAGGCGGGTGTCACGCGCCCGGTCGTCTACGACCACTTCCGCGATCTCGGGGAGCTTCTGCACGCGCTCAACGAGCGGGAGGTCCGCTACTCGGTCGAGCAGCTTGCGGGGCTCCTGCCCGCCGACCCCGAGCGCGGCCACCCCGCCGACGTCTTCTCGGCCAGCGTCGCACGTTTCCTCGATGTGGTGGCCAGCCGTCCGGACACGTGGAAGCTCATCCTCCTCCCGCCCGAGGGCACGCCCGAAACCGTGCGCCAGCACGTCGAGGCCAACCGCGCCCAGATGCGCGCCCGTATGGAGGCGGTCGTCCGGTGGGCGATCGAGCGGAACATGGCGGTAGCAGCGCAAACGCGCGACGGCGCGCAAGCGGGACGCAAGAGGCCGACCGAGCCCGTCGACGTCGAGCTCGCCGCCCGCGCCATCGTCGGCCTGGCCGAGGACGCCGGCAAGCTGGTTCTCACCGACCCCGAGAAGTACTCGCCCGAGCGCTACAGCACGTTCGTGAAATCGATCATGACGCTGCTCTGGCGCACCCCGCGCCTGCCGGCGTCCTGAGCGCCGGGCCTCACTTCCCCGAGCCGGGACGCCGGGCGATGCGCCTCCCCCCGCAAAGCGTCAGCCGACCTTCTCGCTGTCGCTTTGCTTTTCGAAGCAGAACACGGTACGCTTCACGAATGCCTCGAAATTCAAAGCAGCCACGTCTCGATCCCGTCGAGCCCCCTTACGACGACGCCACCGCGGCGGCCGTCGAGGCGCTTGGCCCGCCCATCGCGCTCTTCCGCGTCTTCGCCCGTCGCCCCGAGCGCGCCCAGGCCATCCACGGCTGGGGCAGCTACTACATGTCCCGTCGGTCCGCCCTCTCCCTCCGCCACCGCGAGCTCGTCATCGACCGCACGACCGCCCGCTGCCAGGCCGAATACGAATGGGGCATCCACGTCGCCGTGTTCGCCGACAAGGCCGGCCTCACGTCCGCGCAGGTCGCGTCGCTCGCCGCCGGCGGTCCCGACGACGATTGCTGGAGCGAACCGTCGGACCGGGCCGTCCTGCGGGCCGTCGATGCCCTCCACGACACCGCCTCGCTTTCCGATGCTGCTTGGGCCGAGCTCACCGGGCCGGTCGGCGAGGAGGGCGCGATCGACCTGCTCCTCATCTGCGGCTGGTACCACGCGATCGCCTTCGTCGCCAACGCGGTTCGCCTTCCCGGCGAGCCGGGTACCCCGACGTTCGCGGGGCTCAGACGGGCGGCAGGCGCAGGAACTGCGTGAGCCACCAGACGGGCCGGAAGCCGAGGCGCTCGTAGAGCCGCTTCGGCCGGTCCTCGTCGTCGGCGCAGATCCACACGTCCAGGCCGGTCTCGGCGCCCGCGCGCAGCGCGGCCGTGGTCAGCGCGGTCCCGATCCCCTCGCCCCGACGCTCGCGGGTCACGAAGGCGGCGCTGACCTCGATCCCGCCCCCGATCGTCTCGAGCTCGGAGAACCCGATCGGCCGACCGTCCTCGCACACGGCGAGGACACGCGCCGAGCGCGCCGCCGCGAGCTCGCGGATGTAGCCGTGGTACTCGGTCGGGTCGCGCCCCGGGAAGTCCTCCTCGTGCCACTCGCGCCGCAACGCGATGACGTCGTCCCAGGGGACCTCCTCGATGGCGAGCCCGCCGGGCGGCGCGACCTCCGGCGGCAGCTCATCGCCGTGGAGCATCCACACGACCACGAGCGTCTCCCAGCCGAGGCGCTCGAACTCGGAGCGCAGGCGCACGGCCTCCGCGCGGTCCTCGATGTCGAAGCGCCGGTGCGCGACGTCGGCAAGATAGCCGTCGGCCACCACCTCGAGGTCGAGGGCGCTCATTCCAGTCGGGCGGTCGACGATGACCGTGTTGTATTCGTAGAACCCCGGCCAGTGATGGGCGCGGGCGACCGTGCCGAACTGCCACTCGAACATCTCGTCGCAGACTCCTGCCAGGGTCGCCCGCCGGCAGGCCTGCGCGGCGACGGCGGCGACGGTGGCGGAGCTCATGCTTCGACGGTAGCGCGGGTAGGTAGTGTGAGAGGCTCAGATGTTGAACACCGATCGCGCCAGGAGGGCGCTCGAGCTCCGCGCGGAGGTTCTGCGCCACCACGGACGGGGCGTCCTGTGTCCGATCTGCGGACACCATTTCGATCGCTTCCGCGACGACTGGAACCGGGCGAACGCGGTGTGCTGGCGCTGCGGCTCGCACGAGCGCCATCGCGCCCAATGGCTGCTCCTCGAGCGCCATCCCGAGCTGCTGTGCGAGATCGACTCGCTCCTGCACTTCGCCCCGGAGTGGTCGATGCGCTCTCGTCTGCGGTACCTGCGCCATCTCCGCTACGTCACCGCGGATCTGAGTGATCCCGAGGTCGACCTGCACCTCGACGTGACGGCACTCGACCTGCCGGACGCGAGCTTTGACGGTGTCATCTGCTCGCACGTCCTCGAGCACGTCGCGGACGACGGCGCGGCCATGGGTGAGCTGCGTCGCATCACCCGTCGCTGGTGCCTGGTCATGGTGCCCCTCGACCTCGAGCGCACGCGGACCTACGAGGACCCGACCGTCACGACGGGCCCTGCGCGCGAGCGCGCCTTCTGGCAGCACGACCACGTGCGGCTCTACGCGCCGGACATCGGCGACCGGCTCCAGGCCGCGGGCTTCGCCGTCGAACGCCTCGAACCGGCACGCGTGTTCGAGCGCGGGCTGCTCGAGCGGTGCCGCCTGCTCGCCGCTGATTACATGTGGCTCTGCCGCCCCGATCCTCAGCGGTAGGTCACGAGCGAGGGGCGCTGGGCCAGCTCGAGATGGGCGTGCTCGTTGACCGAGATGACGGTGACGCCACCGCGGCCGACGGTCAGCTTGGTGATCGCCGCGTTGATGCTTACGTGGTTGAAGGCGATGAGCGCGCTGGCCGGAAGGCGCATGAGGCCCGCGCAGAGCGCCCCGATGACGCCGCCCGAGCTCACGGCAAGCGCGATCTCTCCCTTGCCGAGCCCGGCCGCGAGGCCCTCGAGCGCGCCGCGTGTACGCGCGGCGAAGGTGGGCCAGCTCTCCTCGCACGGGCCGTGCTCGCCCGCGGCGATCCGGGCCCGCAGCGCGTCGTTGAGGATCGCCTGGAACTCGCGGGAGTGCAGCGGCGTGTCCCCGGCGTGGTGCTCCAATCCCGCGGGCACGGTCGCGTGATGGGTCAGGATGTCGCGGTCGACGTACTCGTTCCAGCTCGCATCGACGATGAGGGGCGCGTCGACGTCCTCGGCGCAGGGACCGGCGGTGTCGCGCTGGCGTCGCAGGTCGCCGCAGGCCACCTTGCTCGCGCGGATGCCGCGCTGGCGAAGCCCGGCCACGAGCGCGGAGACCTGCTCGCGCCCGGTGTCCGAAAGCACGTCATAGTCAGCGGCGCCAAAGGACGCCTGGGCATGGCGAATGAGAAGGATGCTCGGCATGGGGCGTCAGGCCATCGGGTCGGCGGCGAAACCTATCTGACGCCGCACCCCGGCGGATAATGCGGCCATGGCGTATGACCACGACCTCGCGGACCGTATCCGCGAACTGATCTCCACCGAGGACGGCTTGACCGAGAAGGCCATGTTCGGAGGTCTTGCCTTCCTCATCCACGGGAACATGTCGGTGAGCGCGAGTGGGCAGGGCGGGCTGCTCCTGCGCGTGCCCCCGGAGGAGACCGACGCCCTCGCCGCCAAGCCGCACGCCGCGCGTTTCGTCATGCGCGGGCGCGAGATGCAGGGCTGGCTGCGCATCGACCCCGCGGGGCTGGGGACGAAGGCCCAGCTTGAGCGCTGGGTTGCGCGGGGCGTGGACTACGCGCGCTCCCTCCCACCCAGGCGCTAGACGCGCGGTGGCCGCGGGGCCAGCCACTCCTCGATGCCAGCCGCGCGACCGAGCCCGGAGAAGTCGCCGTGGTCGCGGATCTGCTCGGCCACCCGCGCCATCGCCTCCGTCGCCGTCCAGGTCAGCGCACCGCCGACGCTGACTCGTTGCGCGCCCGCCTCGACGATCTCGGACATGGTGAGGCCGCCGAGGGCGAGCACGTTGACGGGCTTGGACACGGCCGTACAGACGGCGCGGATCTCCTCCGGCGTCCTCAGCCCGGGCGCGTAGAGGACATCGGCTCCGGCGCGCTCGTACGCCTGGAGCCGGGTGATGGTGTCATCGAGGTCGGTGACACCGCGGATGTGGTTCTCGGCTCGGGCGGTGAGCACGAAGTCGTGATCGAGGCTGCGAGCGGCCTCGGCGGCCGCGGCGACGCGCTCGGCCGCCGCGTGCGGGGCATACAGGCCCTCCGACGGGTCCCAGTCCTCGATCGAGGCACCGACCGCGCCCGCCTCGGCGGCGCGCCGGATCGCATCCGCCGCGGCGTCGGGCGGCGCTCCGTGTCCGTTCTCGAGATCGACCGAGACGGGGAGCGGGGTGACGGCCACGAGCGCGCGGACATGGTCGATGACCTCGTCAAGTGTGGCCGCGCCGTCGAGCCGTCCGAGAGTGAAGGCGAAGCCCGAGCTCGTCGTGGCCAGGGCATGAAACCCGAGCGCCTCGAGGACGCGGGCGGACCCGGCGTCCCAGGGATTGGGAATGACGAACGGCTCGCCCTCGTGGAGGGCGCGGAAAGCGGCGGCGCGCTGGACCTGTGGAGTTTCGGACACGGCACGGAAGTATTCCGTAGGCTGCCCGCGCGATGTCACAGCTGCGTCTGTGGTCCTGGGTGCTGTCCCCCTTCGCCTCGAAGGTGCGCATCGTCCTGGCCGAGAAGGGAGTCGAGGTCGAGCTCCTGGAGATCGACCCCGCGCACCGCCCGCTCCGGCTCCGCGAGCTCAACCCGACTGGGCGCGTGCCCGTGCTCGAAGTGGGCGGCGTCGCCCTGCGCGAGTCCTCGGTGATCTGCGAGTGGCTCGAGGAGGTCCACCCGAGGCCGCCGCTCTGGCCCACCGACGCCACCGCGCGAGCAGCGGCTCGGGGGATGATGCGCTGGGTGGACGACGAGCTGACGACGAACTTCTTCCTCTCGATGCGCAAGACGGCCTTTGGACCCGATCCCACCGACCACCCGGAGGTCGTCTCCCACATGCGCGAGCGCCTCGCCACACGCTGGCCCCGCGCGGAGAAGCTGCTCGACCGCACGCCGGGGCCGTGGATGATGGAGGGGGCCGAGCCGACCCTCACCGACCTCTCGGCGGTCCCGCTCGCCGTGCGCCTGCCGCGCTGGGCTCCCGAGCTCGGCCCCGATCCCGAGCAGCAGCCGCTCGTCACGGCCTGGCTCGAGCGGCTCCGCGAGCGCCCGTCGGCCGCGGCCGTCCTGCGCAAGGGCGAGCCGGTGACAGACGCCTGAGGTCGCGCTCAGCGGCCGGCGATGAGATCGGCCGCGTCGGCGATCCGCGACTCGCGGCCGGTAGCGGCCTCGCGCCGGTCGGCGAGCCGGTAGAGGCCGTAGATCCCGCGGGCCCCGAGGAAGCGCAGCGGCTCGGGCTCCCAGCTTCGGGCCGCCGACCCGACCCAGGGCAGGCGGGTCAGCTCGGTGTCGCGGCCGAGCACCAGATCGCACAGCGTGCGCCCGGCGAGGTTGCTCGCCGCAACGCCTTCGCCGGCGTACCCACCGGCGAACCCGATGCCGCCGGCGTGGTGGAAGCCCACCGTCGGGCACCAGTCCCGCGCCACCCCGAGCACGCCGTGCCACGCCCGCGCCACCTTCACCTCCGCCCCGAGCCCGAACAGCGCGCGCAGCCGGTCGCGCAGCTCGGTGACCGTCTGCGCCGGCACCGGTCCCTCGCGGTCGGTGCGCGACCCGAAGCGATACGGGACGCCGCGCCCGCCGATGGCGATGCGTCCGTCCGCGGTGCGCTGCGAGTACGTGTAGACATGCGAGCCGTCGAGCAGCGTCTCGGAGCCACTCCAGCCGAGGCCGTCCCAGTCCGCCTCGGGCAAAGGCTCGGTCACGATCATCGCGCTGTTGAGGGGCAGCAGCACGCGGCGCCGCCCGGGCAGGTTGGCCGTGTACCCCTCGGTGGCGAGCAGCACGTAGCGCGAGCGCACCGAGCCGGAGGCCGTGGTCACGGCACCGGGTCCGAAGGCGGTGACGGGGCTCGACTCGTAGATCGAGGCTCCCGCCCGTTCGACCGCCTCCGCGAGTCCGACGACGAGCTTGGCCGGCTGCACGCGCGCGCAATACGGTGTGTACAGCGCCCCCACACCGTCGCGGACAGCGACGCGCGCGTGCAGCTCATCGGCGTCTAGCAGCCCCCAGCCACACTCCTCTCCCTCGGCGCGGCGCTCGGCCTCCAGAGCCGAGCGCAGCCGCGCCATCTGCGTTTCGCTCTGGGCGACGGTCAGGGACCCCCCCTGCCGCCAGTCGCAGTCGATCTCCTCGCGGGCCACGACCGTCCCGACCTCCCCCACCGTGGCGTTGATCGCCCGCGCCATGGCGCGCGGGGCGTCGGGCCCGCCGCGGCGCTGCCACGCCGACACCGAGCCCGACACCTTGCCCAGCACCCAGCCCCCATTTCGACCCGAGGCCCCGAACCCCACATGCTCGGCCTCGAGCACAACCACGCTCAGCGACGGATCCGCCCGCCGCAGCGAATACGCCGTCCACAGCCCGGTGAAGCCGCCACCCACGATGCACACGTCCGCGTCGATCCCCGCCAGCAAGGCCGGCCGGCGGGGGCCCGCGCCGATCTGGTCGAGCCAGAACGAGGGGGCTCGGCGCCTACCCGCAGGTGGGCGCTGTGGCTGAACTTCGAGCGTGCGCAGGGGACTTAGAGCATCGAGTCCGCGGGTGCGAACGTGGCCTCGGGCGTCACGACCTCGATCGGATCACCCGCCACGAGGCGGCGCTCGTTGCGGAAGAAGCCCGGCTTCTTCGCCCGCGCGATCAGCATCAGGATGATGCCGCTGCCGATTCCGAGGATGCCGATCCAGTCCGGCACGCCGAGGCCGAGGAACGGCGGGCTGACGTCGTTGGCGGCATGGCCGTAGAAGAGCATGCCCTTGACGAAGATGCCCATCAGCGCCAGGAAGCCGAGGATCGGCAGCACGCCGTAGGAAATCGCGTTCCGGAGCGACTTACCGAGCTCGCGGCGGTAGAAGATCGTGCACGCCAGGCCGGTGAAGCCGTAATAGAAGGCGACCATGAAGCCGAGGCCCGTGACGGAGTCGCTGAGCACGTTCGATGAGACGAGCACGATGAACACGAACCAGATCACTGAAAGCACTCCGGCCACGACGGTGGCGAAACCGGGCACCAGGTTGCGCTCGTGGATCTCACCAAAGCGTCCCGGGATCGCTCCGCGCCGCGCCATCGACAGGGCCGAGCGCGCCGCCGGCAGGATTGTCGTCTGCGTGGCGGCGGTGGCCGAGGTGAGCACGGCGATGATGAGCAGGAAGTGCAGCGAGCCGAGCACGCTGGTGGAGAGACCGCCGGAGAAGATGTCGTTCGCGTTGGCAGCCAAGTACTTCGTGCCGCCGTACGCCTGCGCGGCCACCGCGACGAGCAGGAAGATCCCGATCAGGATCAGGGTGGAGACGACGGCGCCACGGCCCGGCGCGGTGCTCGCGTTCTGAGTCTCCTCGTTGACCGAGACTCCCGAGTCCCAGCCCCAGAACAGGAACACCCCGAGCAGAAGCCCAAGCAGCAGCGGCCCGAAGCCGACGGTGAACGGGTTGAACCAGTCGGCCTGTACGTGCGTCGAGCCGGCGTGATGATGACCGGTGTAGACCTTGATCAGAGCGACGACCGCGAAGATGATCAGCGTGACCATCTCGAAGCCGAGCAGGAACTGCTGCGTGCGCGCCGAGAGCTCGATGCCGCGCCAGCAGATCCAGGTCAGGCCGGCGATGAACAGGACGCCGAGGATCATCACGTCCAGCTTGCTGTTCGAGGCGGCGGTGAGGCCGAAGAGCTTGAAACCGTAGGTTCCGGCGATCTGCGCCTGGTTGGCATTGACAACGATGTCGGCGAACAGCACGGCCCAGCCCGCGACCCAGCCCCAGCCCGCGCCCATCGCGCGGCTTACCCATGAGAAGGTGGTTCCACAGTCCGGATCGGCGCGGTTCATGTTCCGGTAAGCCCAGGCGATGCAGAACATGGGCAGGAACGAAACGATGATCACGGCCGGCATGTGGCCACCCATGCCTCCGATGACGACGATGAATCCGATCGTCGCGGCCAGGCTGTAGCCCGGCGCCGTCGAGGCGACGCCGATGACCACGTTGCTCAGGTAGCTGATCGCACCGCGCTTGAGCTCAGGTCGCTTGACAGTTGGTGCAGTGGCGACCTGAGGGGACGCCAGCGAAGAAGCTTCCATTCAATCCTCCTCCGGGGTGAGTCTAGCCGAGCAATGGTCGTCCCCAGCCCCGTGACCGGCCAGATGCGGTCTGTCAGGAGTTGGGGCGGGCGCTTGACGAACTGTATGGCAATTGTCATCGCCGCTCGTCGGGCGAAAGAGCCTGCGTCAAGCGCAGCGCTCGCACCGCAAGATGGAGCGACAGCACAACGTCGGGGTCCGACAGATCGATCCCAAGGAGCTTCTCGAGCCGCTCGAGGCGCATGTAGAGCGACTGTCGGGTCAGGTGGAGCGCGCGCGCCGTATCCGCCTTGCGGCCCGAGCTGGCGAGGTAGGCCTCGAGCGTGCGTAGGAGCTCCCGCGTGCGCTGATCGCGCTCGTCGAACAGGGGGCCGAGCTGATCGCGCGTAAAGGCCAGCAACTCCGGCGAGCTGCGCATCGCGTAGAGCAGGTCGGCCAGCGATCGGTGCCGTGCGTCCCGCCACGCGCTCGGCAGGGTTGCCCGGGCGGCCAGAACCGCCCCGGAGGCGCGCTCGAGCTTGCGCCCGACTCCGCTCCATGTCCCGTCCGCGCCTCCGAAGGCCAGCGCGGCGTCGGCCTCGGTAAGACCGCGGCGGCGCAGGGGGGCGCGCAGCTCGCCGGCCAGCTTGTTCAGGGCGTCGTCGCTCGGCTCGCCGTCACCGACCGCGAATACGAGCAGCATGGTCGCGCGGTCGAGGCCGAGGAGGACCGCGCGATCGCCGCCGCCGCCCGAGCGCACGGCCGGCATGAGCGTCGCCCACGCCTCCTCCGATGTTTCGCCGAGCTCGACCCAACGCTCCGAACGCCAGCCGAGCGCGGCGGCCAGCATCGTGCCGCGGCGAGGGGCGAAGTCGAGGGCAGCGGCGCGGCGCCGCGCATCGGCCTCACTGACCCGGCCGTGCATGAGATCGACGAGGAAGCTGCCCCGGGCGCGCGCGCGCAGCTGCTCTTCGTGGTGCTCGTGCAGAAGCTGAAGAGCCACCGCCTGGGCACCTCGCTCGACGACGACCATGTCCTCCGGCACGAGCGGCGAGTCGAGCTCGAGCACGGTTACCTGTCCCCAGGGTCGCTCCCGGGAAGTGACTTCGGCGGCGAGCCAGCCGGGGCCCTCGAGCTGACCCGGCTCGCGTGCGCGCCGGTACTCGAGGTGGGCCTCGAGCAACTCCTGCTCGGTCGACTCGTACGGCGCGAACCCGATGAGCTGGCCGGCGATGTTCTCGAGCGCTACGGGGTTCTGGAGCGTGCGCGCGAGCTCGTCGAGCAGGTCGCTCAGCCCGCGCCGGGCGAGGACGATCGCGGTGAAGCGGTCGCCCGCGTCCTGGCTGCGCCGCAGCAGCGCGAGCCGCTGATCCACGAGGGCTCCGTGGATCGCTTCGGTGATGTCGACGAACCGGGTCGGGCGGTGACTGGCGATCAGGGGGAGGCCCCGGGTCGCCGCCTCGGAGATCAGCGCCGGGGGAAGGGCGCGCTTGTACGTGTAGCCGATCTCGATCATGAGACCAGCGGCCCCCTGTTCGCTCAGGCTCCGGATGAATCTCCGCTGCGAGGACTCCTCGACCCCGGGACCGAGTCCCGTCGAGAGCACAAGCTCGCCTCCGCGCAGAAGCTCCTCGGGCTCGGGCACGTCCACCACGTGGACCCAGCGCACGGTCCGGTCGAGGTTCTCATCGCCGGCCAGCACCTCGGGCAGGGCTCGGCGCAGCACCGGCAGCCCGAGCGCCCGCGCGACGCTGAGCGGCCCGAACGAGGCTGAGGGATCCCGGCGAGTGATGGCGTCAGGCTAACGCCCGCGCCACCCGAGCTTCGGCCGATCTCGGCGCGGGCGTTCAGGCGCGTGCCGGGGCGAGTGCGTGCGTGGCCACAAGCTCGATCGCATCGGCCGCGCGCACCGTGCCCGGCTCGTTCTGGAGACGGAGCGCGGTGGCCTGCCGGCGCGCCCGGACATCCCGGTCAGCGAGCAGCCGCCGCACCGCACCGAGCAGCTCGTCCGGTTCGTGCCCATAGGTGTCGAGCCGCACGCCGAGACCGAGCTCGTGCACACGCTGGGCGTTGTCGTGCTGGTCCCAGAAGAGCGGCAGGACGATCATGGGGACGCCGAAGTGCGTGCACTCGGTCACGGTGTTGTTGCCCCCATGGGTGATGGCCACGGCGGCCTGCGGGAGGATCGTGGTCTGGGGCAGGTACTCGGCCCCTTCCATGTGGGGCGCCAGGCGCAGGAGCTCGTGCTGGGGCCCGAGCGAGACGACGACGCGCAGGTCGTCGGCGTCGGCGAGTGTGTCGATCAGGCGCTGCATGAGCTCGACGTCGGCCGATCCGAGCGAGCCGAGGCTGAGGTACACGAGCGGACGGCCGTCCTCGTGGACCTCCCAGCTCGCCTCGGGCGCGCGGACGCACGACTCGATGGCCAGCCACCTTCCCGCCGGAGGTGCGGCTCGTGCGTAGTCGAGCTCGCGCGGATAGAGGTACATGTTGAGCCAGGGCGAGGTGCCGATCAGCTCGAGGTCCGGCAGCCCGGTGAGCCCGCGCTCGCGGTACAGCGCGTCGTGCTCGGTGTGCAGCGGGCCGATCGTGCGCCGGTACTCGTCGCGGTACTCGTCCCACCCCCCGCGCTCCCCGGCCGGATAGCCGGAGAAGACGGGCGGGACGAGCTCGTCCTTCAGCTCGGCGGGATTGCAGGAGACGATGCGCACCCAGGGCCGGCCGCTGGCCGGCAGCGCTGGGAACCCGATGACGTTGTCCTCGACGATGACATCAGGCTCGAGCTCGCCGATGATCTCGTCGAGCCGCTCGTCGACGTAGGCGGCGCCGTCGATGAGAGCCTTGAACGTGGGCGCTATGAACTCCTCGAGCTGCTCGATCGTCGGTCGCCGGAAGACCGGGGCCGTCTCCCGGATGAAGTCCTTCCAGAACTGGCCCGGCGCCTCCTCCTGCTCGGGTGACGGCCCGAGCCGCATGAGCCGTTCCTCGAAGCCGCGCGCCTCGAGCGTGCCGGCGAAGGACTCCTCGGCGATGAACACCACGCGATGGCCCCGGTCGCGAAGGACCGCGCCGATCCCGGCACAATTGTTCGTGGGCCCATAGGCACCCTCGGGAAAGAACGCGATCGTCGCCATCGCCGGCCCCGTATCTGTCGCTCGGCTTACACCGTGGTCGTGCTGCGCGTGTCCATGCGCTGATGGGCCTCGAGGAGAACGTCGCCCAGGATGCCCGCGATGCGGTCGAACTCCTCCTGGCCGGCGATGAGCGGCGGGGAGAGCTGGATGACGGGATCGCCACGGTCGTCGGCGCGGCAGATGAGGCCGGCGTCGAGCAGCCGGCGGCTCAGGAACGTCCGCAGCAGGTCCTCGCACTCGGCCTCCGTGAAGGTCTCCCGGCTGTCTTTGTCCTTGACCAGCTCGAGCGCCCAGAAGAACCCGGCGCCGCGCAGATCGCCGACAATCGGCAGGTCGAGCAACGGTGCCAGAGTGTCGCGGAACGCCTGCTCGCTGTCGCGCACGTGCTCGACGATGCGCTCGCGGCGCATGATCGCCAGGTTGGCCAGCGCGATGGCCGTCTGCACGGGATGGCCGCCGAAAGTGATGCCGTGGGTGAATGAGGCGCTGCCCTGGAGGAATGGCTCGGCCACCCGCTCGCTGGCCACGACTCCCCCGATCGAGGCGTAGGCCGAGGAGAGGCCCTTGGCGCAGGTGATGAGGTCCGGTCGGATGTCGTAGCGCTCGGAGGCGAACCACGCCCCGATTCGCCCGAAGCCGGTGATCACCTCATCGGCCACGAGCAGGATCCCGTGCTCGTCGCACAGGCGGCGGACCCCGGCCCAGTAGCCCTCGGGGGCCACGAAGGCTCCGCCGGAGTTCTGGACGGGCTCCATGATCACCATGGCGATCGTGGAGGGACCCTCGGCCTCGATCGTGCGCTCGAGGTCGTCCAGCAGCCAGGCCGTGAACTCAGCGTCGGATTCCCCGGCCGGCCGGTGGTAGCGGTTCGTGTTGGCCACGTGGGAGACCGAGGGCACGAGCGGCTCGAACGGTGTGCGGAGGTCCGCCACGCCCGTGATCGAGAGCGCGCCGAGCGTGGTGCCGTGATAGGCGATGTTGCGGCTGATCGCCTTCCACCGGCGCTCGCCCCGCAACGTGTGGTATTGCCGCGCGAGCTTCCACGCCGATTCGACCGACTCCGAGCCGCCCGAGGTGAAGAACACGCGCTCGAGCCCCGCCGGGGCGAGGTCGGCCACTTCCTTGGCCAGCTCGATGGCGCGAGGATGCGCATAGCCCCAGTTCGTATAGAAGGGAAGCTCCCGCATCTGCTCGTGGGCGGCCCGACCGATCTCATCCCCGTAGGAGTAGCCGACCTGGACGGCGAAGAGCCCGGCGAGGGCGTCGAGGTAGCGGCGCCCGTGACTGTCCTCGAGGTAGCAGCCGTCCCCCCGGACCATGATCGGGATCTCCTCGCTGCCGCCGGAGCCGTAGGCGCCCATGCGGCTGAAGTGCAGCCACAGGTGGTCGACGGCGGCCTGCTGCAGTGCCTGGTGGTCGGTCTGCATCATCACTCTCCCAGCTTGATCATCACGTGCTTGATCTCGGTGTACTCAAGCACCGAGTAGATGGACATGTCTTTGCCGTATCCCGACTGCTTGAACCCGCCATGGGGCATCTCGGCGGCGATCGGCAGGTGGTCGTTGACCCACACTGTGCCGAACTGGAGCGCCCGAGTGGCGCGCAGGGCCCGCCCGACGTCACGCGTCCACACCGAAGCGGCAAGGCCGTAGCGGACGTCGCCGGCCAGGCGCAGAGCCTCCTCCTCGCCCGAGAACCGCTGTACGGTGACCACCGGGCCGAAGACCTCATCCTGGACGATCTCGTCGCTCTGCGCGACCCCGCCGATCACCGTCGGCTCGACGAACCAACCCGCGTCGCCCTGCCGGCGCCCCCCGGAGACGAGCTCACCGCCGGTGCGCTCGACGAAGCCGAGGACGCGCTCCTGCTGCGCTTGCGAGATGACCGGTCCCATCTCGATGTCCTCGCCGTCGGCGGGGTCCCCGACCTTGAGCGATTGGACCGCGGGCACGAGCGTGCTCATGAGATCGTCGTAGCTCGAGGCCTCGACGAGCACACGCGAGGACGCCGTGCAGTCCTGGCCCGAGTTCATGAAGGCGCCCAGGCGAATTCCGGCCGCCACCGCGTCCATGTCGGCGTCGTCAAAGACGATCATTGGCGCCTTGCCCCCGAGCTCGAGGTGCACGCGCTTGAGCGTCTGCGCGGCCGTGGCCGCGACCTCCTTGCCGGTGGCCACGTCGCCGGTCAGGGAGACCATGCGGACGTCGGGGTGGCGCACGAGCTCGGCGCCCACGGGCAAGCCGTCGCCGGTGATCACGTTGAGAACCCCGGGCGGGAGAACCTCCAGCGCCAGCTCGGCCAGCCGCAACACGCTCAGCGGCGTCAGCTCAGAGGGCTTGAGCACGACTGTGTTGCCCGCGGCCAGCGCCGGACCCAGCTTCCAGATCGCCATCATCAGCGGGTAGTTCCAGGGAGCGATCTGCCCGACCACGCCGATCGGCTCGCGGCGGATCATCGACGTGTATCCGCTCAGGTACTCACCGGCGGCGCGGCCCTCGAGGTTCCGGGCCGCTCCGGCGAAGAACTGGAGCTGATCGACGCACTGGGGGACCTCCTCGCGGGCGAGGGAGATCGGCTTGCCGACGTTGACTGACTCGAGCTGAGCCAGCTCCTCGGCGTGGGCGTCGATCCGCGCGGCGAGACCGAGGAGTGCCTGGGCGCGCTCGCCCGGGGTGGCGTGGCGCCAGGTCTCGAACGCCCGGGTGGCGGACGCGACCGCGCGGTCCACGTCGGACCTATCGCCTTCGGGCACGCGCGCAATCGTCCGGCCGCTGGCGGGCGCGACGATGTCGCGCTCAGCACCCCCGACGGCGCCGGCGAGCTGGCCGTCGACGACGTTCTGATAGCCCGTGACCTGCTCGGTCAGCATGGCACGGCCGTCCGTCGGGCACGCTCTCTCGCTCGCATCCGGCCAAGGATGCGGCCCGAGGGACCGCGAACGCAAGACCCGCACCGTCGCACAAACCCGTCCGCGACTGACACTTCGTCATGAAACCTGCGCGAAGGGCTGCCGTTCAGTCCAAGGAAAGCGCCCGTGCGTTGGCCGCGAACGCCGACCTGAGCGCCCGTGCGTTGGCCACGGACGCCAATGCGAGCGCCCGTGCGTTGGCGGTGCACGCCGAAGCGAGCGCCGGTGCATGGGTCGCGTAGGCCGGGTGCGCGTGATACGTTCGCGCGCCTTTGAAGGTTCGCCGCGTATCCGCTGAGCTGACCACACCGCGAACGGTCGGGGCGATCGTCCAAAGCGCGCTACGACTGTACGCCGGCTACCCCCTGCTCCTGCTCGTGCTCGCGGTCGCGGTCGTCGTGCCCTACGAGCTCATCGTGCTCGCCGCGACGAACACGGCGCCGCTCGCCGAGCAGGGCACGAGGGCAAGCACCGCCCTCACGCTCACCCTCATCGACTTCGCGCTCATTGGGCCGCTCGTCTCGGCCTTCTACGTGCGGGCGGTGATGATGGTCGCCGAGGGCACGCGGCCGAGTCTGCGGGAAATCGTCGTCGAGGGGCTGAAGGTGCTGCCGGTGGTCGTGGCGGCGTCGATTGTGGCTGGGTTGGGCATCGGCCTCGGGCTCATCGCCTTCCTCATCCCCGGCGTGCTGCTCGCGATCCGGTGGGCCGTCGTCGCGCAGGTGGCGGCGATCGAGCGCACCGACTGGCTCGGGGCGCTGCGCCGCAGCGGGGAGCTTGCGCGCGGCCACTACCTCCACGTGTTCGGCGTCTTCGTGATCAGCGGGATCGTCACTTACGGCATCCTGCGCGTGGGCGAGGCCATCGTCGGCTCGGACACGGGCGCCGGCCAGGTCATCGTCGGGATCGTCCTGGCCACGATCGCCCGGTCGTTCACGTCGCTCATGACCGCGGTCCTCTACTTCGAGCTGCGCGCCCGGTCGCTCCTCGGGCGCCCGGGCAACCCCGGGCCGCCCGAGGACGACCGGACGTTCTGAGACCCTCTCAACCGCGGGGCGGGATCTGCTGGACGGCCCAGCGGTTGCCGTCGGGATCGGCGAAGAACACGAAAGTCCCCCAGGGGAAACTCTGCAGTTCGCTGACCTCGACGCCGCGGCCCGCGAGCTCGGCGCGGGCGGCCTCGGCGTCGGCCACGACGAGCTGGAGCCCGGCGGCGGTCCCGGGCTCGCGATCGGTCAGACCGGTCCCGATGGTGATCGAGCAGGCCGAGCCGGGCGGGGTGAGCTGCACGAAGCGGAGCTCGTCGCTGACCACGTGGTCGTGGTCGGCGTTGAAGCCCACCTGCTCGGTGTAGAAGCGCTTGGCGCGGTCGACGTCGGAGACCGGCACGGTGATGAGTTCGAGCTTCCAGTCCATGACTTCCCTCCTCTGGCCGCCGCTCCTGGACGATCGGCAGCTGGTTGAACAGAATGATCTGTTCCACATATTAGCAGAACGGAATGCTTTGTTCCATGGCGTTGGGTGATTTTTGCTTGCTGGTCACGCGTCGAAGCTCGCGGCTACCGGCGCCGGCTGGCCTCCGCGACCGGGGTGGAACACCCCACGAGCGCTGGCCTCCGCGACCGGGGTGGAACACCCCACGAGCGCTGGCCTCCGCGACCGGCGGTGGAACACCCCACGCGTACCTCCCAGACGGCGAGTTGGGCTCGGACGCCCGCTCAGCGGGTCCCCGCACCCCAACGCGCCTCCCGCGAGGCTCGTGTGGGGTGTTGTACCGCGCCCCCATCGAAGCCCTGGCCGCGCAGCCCGCGATACCGGCACCACCCCCGCACGCCCTTCACACCGGCGATGGCGAGCCTGTCGCCCGGGTGCGCAGCGCCCACCGCGCCGCCGGCATCGCCGCGACGCCGGGGACGAGGAAGATCACGGCCAGGACGAGCCAGCCCGGCTGCCCCCACCCGGCCACAAGCGTCGTCATGAGGACCGGCGCCACCATGAGCGAGAGCGCCTCCCCGGTGGCGAACGCGCCCTGATACTCGCTCGGCGCATCGGTGGGCATCAGGGGAACCGAGAGGCCCCACGATGCGGCCACGAAGAGCAGCTCGCCGGTCACGTGGAGGCCGGCCGCGGCGAGGATGAGGAGGACCGCTCCCACGCCCCCTGTCCCGTTGGTCAGCGCGAGGAGCACGCACGCGCCGGCCAGCGCCGCGCCGGAGCTGAGAGCTCCCCGGGCCGCCGCCCGCGGCTCGGTGAAGCCGCGGCTCACCCGCACCTGGAAGGCGGCGATGCCGACCGAGCTGATGATCACGACGACCGCGGATATGGCATGCGGCGCGTGGGTGTGAAGCGCGACCCAGAGCGGCAGCCCGCTCGAGAGCATGGCCCAGCACAGCGCGAGGATGCCCATGAGCCCCGCGAGCGACAGGTACGGCCGGTCGCGGAGGACTCGCACGCCGACCCGCCGGCCCGCCGCGCCCGCGACGCCCACGCGCGGCACGGTGGCCACGAGTAGGGCGTAAACGATGTAGGTCGCGCCGTTGAAGGCCACGATCGCGAGGTAGGCCGGGCGCGAGTCGAGCGTGATGACGACCCCCCCGAGCACCGCCCCGAGGGCCCAGCCGACGTGGCTGATGGCCCGGAGGAGGCTGAGCAGCTCGAAGCGATCGGCGCCGTCGCTCAGCCCGAGGATGAGCGCGTTGCGCGGCCCACCCGATCCGCTCGAGGCCACCTGGCCGACAGCCGTCACGAGCAGGAACGAGCCCATGCCGTGGACGACCAGGTAGCCGCACCCCGCCACCCCCTGGAGAGCGAGCTGGACGGCGAACAGCTCGCGCGCACCGACCCGGTCACCCAGCCAGCCGAGCGGCGTCGCCACGAGCACGCCGAGGGCCGCCGCGGCTGTCATTCCGAGCCCGACTTGGCCCGGCGTGAGGCCGACCGAGCGGGTGAGGAAGAGCGCCCATGACGTGTACCAGGCGCCGTTGCCGACGGCCGAGATGAGCGTGCCCAGCGCCATGCGCCGTACAGGGCCGGGGCGCGACAGGGCGCCTTGCCTCGTGACCGCCTGGAGTCCTATCATGACACTTCAACGTACCCTGAATTGTGCATTCATATTTCATGAATAATAGAAATGTCATTGTCTGACACCGATCCCCGCCTCGCCCTGCTCAAAGAGCTGGCGGATCCCCTGCGCCTTCGGGTCATCGACCGCCTCGGCCAGGGTGGACCGGCCACGGTGAGCCGACTGGCCGCGGAGGTCGGCGTCCCACTTCCCCGCCTCTCCAACCATCTGCGCCGACTGCGCGAGGCGGGGCTCGTGACCTCCCGCCGCGAGGGGCGCCAGATGGTCTACGAGCTCGGCGACCCGGGCCTCGAGCAGCTCAGCGTGCTCCTCGACAGCGTCACGGGTCGGGTGCTCCGGCGAACGGAGCGCGCCACCGCCGCGCCCGACGTGCCCTCGCGCACGTGCTACGAGCATCTCGGGGGCCGCATCGGGGTCTCCATCTACGCCGCGCTGTGCGAACACGACGCGCTGCGGCCGCGGCCGGAGGGCGTCGTCGAGCTCGGCCCTGCCGCACCCGAGGTCTTCGGCCGGCTCGGCGTCGACCCCCAAGCCGTCGCTCCTGGCCGGCAGCGCTATGCCTTCGAGTGCCTCGACGCCACGCAGCGGGCCCCCCACCTCGCCGGCGCGCTCGGCGACGCCGTGGCTCGCGCCCTCTTCGAGCGCGATTGGGTCCAGCGCGTCCCCGATTCGCGCCGGATCGACCTCACGCCCCGGGGCCGCCGGGGGCTGGGCCGCGCGCTCGGCGCGAGCGCGGTCTAAGAAGCCAGATGCCGCGCGCTCGGCGCGGGCGCGGTCTAAGAAGCCAGATGCCGCGCGTCCGACACGCGCCAGCACACCCACGCCATACCTGACGCCATGACGAGGACGGCCGGCCAGGCGCCGATGACGAGCCCGAGGACGTGCGAGAGGGCAAACGCGAGCAGACCGGCGCCCGTGAGCAGGCCCGCGGTGCGCCGGCCGTCGCGCTCGAGCCAAACGGCGATGCAGGCGAGGCCGAAGGCCGCCAGGACCACGCCGCCGAGCGGGCGCGAGCCGGTGGCCACGGCGACGCCGAAGCCGGCGATGAGCCCGGCGGCAGCGAGCGGCGCCGTGGCCACGCGCCGCGCCAGGCCGCGGGTGGACGTCGAGGCATCGAGCACGCCCGCATTGTCGCCTGCCCGCGGGCTCACGGCGCACCGGGTCCGAGGCCGAGCCGACTCGGCAGCTCATCCATCGACGCGAACACCTCCGCGCCCATGGCCCGCAGCGCCGCCCCGCCACCGCCGGGCGCGTACCCGAGGGCCCGCATCCCCGCGGCGACCGCCGCCTGGACACCGGAGGTACTGTCCTCGACCACAACGCTCGTCGCCGGTCCCGCCCCCATCACCTCGGCGGCGTGAAGAAACAGGTCGGGGTGGGGCTTGCCGCGCGCCACGCCATAGGCGGAGAAGAGCGCGCGGTCCTCGAAGAGCGGACGCAGGCCGGCGAGCCCGAGCGTCATCTCCGTCTTCTTCACCTGGCCCTGCGAGGCCACGCAGACCTCGACGCCCGCCGCCTTGACCGCGCGCACGGCCGCCTCGGCTCCGGGGACCGGCACCAAATGGCTCTCGAACTCGACGGCCCGCTCGCGCTGGAAGTCGTCCAGGAAGCTCGTCGGCAGGCGCCGGTCGTGCCGATCCTCGGCGCGGGCGACGATGTCGTCGAGCATGAGGCCCTGGTACGTGGCGAGTGCCTCCTCCGTCGTCGTCGGCAGTCCCGCGCGGGTCATCACCCGCGCGAGCACGGCGTTCGAGATCAGCTCGCTGTCGACGAGCACACCGTCGCAGTCGAAGATGACCAGGCGCAGACGCGGGCGGCCGTTCACCCACCCAACGGTAGGCGTCCGCGTCAGTGCTCGCAGTTTCCGATCACACGCGAGTTGCCCAGCCAGCTCGTGCCCTGAACCAGTCCGTCCGCGGCCATCGAGCTGGCTGCCGCTCCCCACGGTCCGAGCACCGAATCCCGCCTGTCACACTCCGCGCATGCTGCGCCGGCTGCGCGAGGTCGATGTCTTCACCACCCGTCCCTTCCACGGCAATCCGGTGGCCGTGGTGCTCGACGGGTCGGGCCTGAGCGCCGAGACGATGCAGCGCTTCGCCCACTGGATGAACCTCTCGGAGACGACATTCCTGGTCGAGCCGCGTGACCCGGCCGCCGACTACGGCCTGCGCATTTTCACTCCGGTCGCCGAGCTGCCCTTCGCCGGCCACCCGACGCTCGGCAGCGCCCATGCCTGGCTCGAGGCGGGCGGTGAGCCGAAGGCACACGAGACGATCGTCCAGGAATGCGGCGCCGGACTGATCAGGCTGCGCCGCACTCAGCGCGGGCTCGCCTTCGCCGCCCCGCCGCGCCTGCGCACCGGCGCCGTGGACGAGTCGCTGCTCGAGCAGATCGCCTCGGCCCTCGCCATCGGGCGCGCCGACATCGTCGATGCCCAGTGGGTCGACAACGGACCCGGCTGGGTGGCCGTCATGCTCGAGAGCGCGGAGGCGGTGCTCGCGCGCCACCCGGCCTTCCTCGACCTCGATCTCGGTCTCGTCGGGCTCCACTCCGACGGCAGCCCCGAGGCCTACGAGGTGCGCGCCTTCTTCCCCAAGGACGGCGTGTACGTCGAGGACCCGGTGACGGGCAGCCTCAATGCGTCGCTCGCGCAGTGGCTGCTCGAGACCGGCCGTGTGCAGGCCCCCTACGTGGCGGCGCAGGGCACCGCACTCGGACGTGCCGGCCGGGTCCACATCTCCACGGACGGCGACGGCGCCGTGTGGGTCGCGGGCGGGACGATTACCTGTGTCAGCGGCCAGGCCGACCTGTGAGCCCCGTTACGTGGCGCGCCGTCCCCGCTTTCTGAGACCGCGGTTCGCCAAGGATCCTGCGGTCGCCGTGTCCGATCCGCGCTTCGAGGGCTGGGAGACCGTCAGCACGTTCGAGGAGCAGGAGACCGCGGTGGCGTGGCGCGACCGCCTGCGCGAGTTCGGGATCGATGCGAGCTGCGTGGCCGACCATCCCCTCGACCGTTTCGGCCGCGGCGACATCTACCTCGTGGTCCCGCCCGCCCAGTGGTCGCGAGCCAACGAGGTGGTCGAGAACATCGAGGATTGATCGCCCGGAAGGAACCCGGGCGCGGGGACGTCTTGAGGGGTGAGAGCTCCCCATGCGCGACCTCCGGCAGACCTCCCTCGCCTCCCCCGACCTGATCGACGCGGTCATGGACCGCTACGTCACGTGGCGTGAGCGCAGCGCCGCGGTCGAGCTGGCATACCGCGACTGGTCTCAGGCCATGCCCGTGGACCGGGAGCCCGCCTACATCGCCTACGCCGAGGCGCTCGACCGGGAGGAGCAGGCCGCCTGCCGGTATCACGCGCTGCTCGACGTCGCGGCGGCGCGGACGGGACGATGAGCGCTCCGGCCGGCCCGGACCACGGCGAGCCGATGCTGCCGGGAGGCTTCCCTGGCGAGACGGTGACCCGCCGGCGCTGGATGGCCCGGACGGCGAATGCCGCCGGAGGCGTGGCCGTGGCGGCCGTCGCGCTGCCCGCGCTCGGCTTCGCCATCGGTCCGGTGTTCGACCGCGCGCCGGTGACCTGGCAGGAGCTGGGTCCCCTGTCCCAGTTCAGCGAGACGACCTACGTCCCCGTCACGATCACCATCGAGCCCGGGATCGGCGAAGCGGGAAGGTCGATCGCCTACGTGCGCACGCACAACCCGGCCGTCGACGGTCCCGTCAAGGACCGCTACGACCACGTCATCGCCATCTCGTCGCGCTGCGTCCACGTCGGCTGCCCAGTGCGCTTCGTCTCGGCCGCGCGGAGCTTTGTCTGCCCATGTCACGGTGGGGTCTACGACTTCCGTGGCCTGCGCGTCGGCGGCCCGCCGCCGCGGCCGCTCGACCGCTTCTACACGCTCATACGCGACGGCATCGTGCTCCTGGGCCCCCGCTTCAGCCTCAACAACGAGCTCCGGCGCTTCTCGCCCCGCGACCCGGGCGAGCCGCTCGACGGCATCGGTCAGTTCCTCTATCCGGCGCGCGCCTCCACGCCACCGTCACCGCCGGGCGCGCTGTCCTAAACAGGCCGCCCTCAGGGCTGCTCGCGCACCCACGCAAGGATGGCCCGCGAGTGCGTGAGCACCCGGCCGTCCGGCAACTTGAGCGCCGGAAGCTTCTCGGCGCCCGTAGCCGCCCTGAGGTCCTCGCGTGAGCCCTTGCGGAGAAAGGGAATCGGACTGCCGCCAGCGGCGATGACCTTCTCGTACTCGATCCCGGAGGCTCGCATTGCCTCCTGGACGCGCCGGCAGGGGTGCACCTTGGGCCCGCCATCATCGCCATGGCACACGTATAGGGTGGGGATGTCGCTCATGTCCCATAAGACTCCCAGGCGCACGATTTCTTATCTATGGCCGCCCCGGAGGTGATCATCCGGCCCGGGAGCGGAGCCGACGCCCGCCAAGCGGCCGACCTATGGCTGCGCGCCCGCCGGGCCGCCTTCGCCCAGGGCACGATCCCTCCCGTCGCCGCGTCCGACGACGACGTGCGCACGTGGTTCTCCAGCGAGGTCGCCGCGAGACTCGACCTCTGGCTCGCCGAGTCCCCCGAGGGCGAGCTCCTCGGGCTCATGGTGCTCGACGGGGAATGGCTCTCCCAGCTCTACGTCGATCCGGCCCACACCGGACGGGGGATCGGTTCGCAGTTCGTCGAGCTGGCCAAACGCGAGCGCCCGGCGGGCCTGCGCCTGTGGGCGTTTCAGTCCAACACCGGCGCGCGCCGGTTCTACGAGCGCCACGGCTTCGCGGACGTTCTGTACACCGACGGCGCAGAGAACATCGAGCGCGCGCCGGACGTGCAGTACGCCTATCCCTCTCCCTGAGCCGTCGCGGCGGCTCAGAGGCGAGCGGCGACGAGGCCGACGGCAAGCACGACGAGCGCCAGCCAGAGCGCCGAAAGCGCCGCCTCGAGCGGTCGGGCGAGCTGAGCCGCGGTGAGCTCACGAAGCTGGCCATCGGCCAGACGCTGCGTGCCCACGACCTCCGTCGTGCGACGGCGAAGTTCCCGCGCCGGCGTGCTGAGCCGGCGCTGGGCCAGACTGAGCAGACAGCAGGCGGTGGCCACGAGGACGCCGTCCGGGCGGATCGTCAGGGCATTGACGAAGTAGCCCGTGAAGGCCGGGAAGGCGCCCCAGGCCAGAGCAAACCAGAGATCGGTATGGAGACGGCCGCCGAGAAGCTCGAGGTTGTAGGCGAGCACCAGGAACGCTCCGACGACCACGAGGGGCGCGAGCAGCGGTGAGACGACGAACAGACCGGCCACCCCGATGCCCACGGCTCCGATGAGACCCGCCGCCGCCAGGACGATGAGGGTCGTGCGGCGGAGCGCGGTTCCGAGCGGACGGCCCTGGAGCTCGTCGAGCGCGTGGGCGGAGATGCCCACGGCCAGGAAGAAGGCGCCGAGGCCCGCGAGCAGCCGGTCGCCATGCACGGTCGGAGCGGCGGCCGCGCCGAGCGCGAAGTAGCTCAGATGCCACGCCGTGTAGGGCGGGTGCAGAAGCGTGACGAGGTCGCGCCAACCACCGGGGCGCAGGGCGTAGAACGCCGGCCCTTCGAGCCTATGCGGCGGCGCGGCCGTCGCGCACCCCCCACATGACGAGGCCCGCCCCGAAGCTCATCGGCCGCTCCCGCGCCGCCTCGATCCCGGCCGTCCGCCACAGGGCGGGCAGGTCGGGCTCGCTGCGATGGAGCGCCTCGACGTTCGGCCCGAGGAAGCGACCGACCTCGAACCAGGGCCGCGAGACGAGCCGCCCGATGCCGGGCAGGACGACCCGCGTCTGCACGCGCCAGAGCGCGCGCAGCACGGCCGCGCGCGGCACCCCGAACTCGACCATTCCGATCCGGCCACCCGGCTTGACCACCCGCGCGAGCTCGCGCAGGGTGGCCTCACGGTCGTCGACGTAGCGCAGCAGGTAGGTGAAGGTGAGCGCGTCGAACTCGCCGTCCTCGAACGGCAGCCGCTCGGCCTCGCCGGCGACGAAACGCACGCGCCCAGCCAGCCCGGGTGTGCGCTCGAGACGCGCGCGCGCGGCGCCGAGCATCGACTCGCTCTGGTCGAGGCCGACGACCTCAGGACCGCGCGCGGCGAGCGCGAAAGCGACCATGCCGGTGCCCGTGGCCACGTCGAGGATGCGCTGCCCAGGCCGCGGGTCGATCGCCTCGACGAGGGTCCGGCGCCAGCGCGGGTCCTGGCCGAAGCTGAGGATCGCGCCCATGCGGTCGTAGTGGTCGGCGAGCCCGGAGAAGAGCTCGAGCGCGTGACGCTTGCGGGGAGAGGAGGAGCTCGGCACGACCGCCTTCAAGGGTACGGTCTGAATCCGCGGTACGGGTCTGGAGCCTCGTCGTAGTCTTCCGGGGCATGGCCGTCGCCCCGCTCGCCGACCGCCGCGCAGCCCTCGAGGCGCGCCATCCCGAGTGGCGTGCCATGACCCTGGCCCAGGCGCTCGACGCCGCCGCCGCACGCTTCCCCGACCGGCCGCTCATGCTCACCGACGAGCGGGCCTACACC
Source organism: uncultured Solirubrobacterales bacterium (assembly GCA_963795525.1). Lineage (GTDB taxonomy): Bacteria > Actinomycetota > Thermoleophilia > Solirubrobacterales > Solirubrobacteraceae > Palsa-465. The sequence continues at coordinate 633,793 of CAWCIA010000001.1, read as the reverse complement.
TACGCCGAGGTCCGCGACTGGTCGACGCGGCTCGCCGCCGGGCTGGTGGCCAGCGGCGTGGCGCCGGGCGAGCACGTCGCCTTGCTCCTGGCCAACTATCCCGAATTCGTCGCCGTCAAGTTCGCCATCTCCCGAGCGGGTGCGGTCGCCGTCCCGATGAACTTCCTTCTCCGTCGCCGCGAGCTCGGCTACGTGCTGCGCCAGTGCGACGCCGCTTTCCTCGTCACCATGGCCCGCTTCCGGGATCTCGACCACGCTGCCATGCTCGACGAGCTCGCCCCGGGGTGGGAGCGGCACGGGGGCGGCGAGGCCTTTCCCTTCCTGCGCGAGGTAGCGGTCTTCGCCGCCGATGGCACCGCACCCGCGGGTGCGCTCACTCTCGCCGAGCTCGCAGGACGCGGCGACGCGGCGGCCCACGCCGAACTCGAGTCCCGCGCGCGGACGGCCGACGCCCTGGCCACGGCCGACGTCATCTACACCTCGGGCACGAGCGGCGCGCCCAAGGGGGTCATGCTCAGCCACGACGCGCTCCTGCGCAGCGCCTACGGCTCGGCCTGGACCCGTGGCTTCGAGGATGCCCGGCGGATCCTCTTCGCCCTTCCCCTCTACCACGTCTTCTCCTATATCGAGGGGCTGCTCGCCGCGCTCTTCGCGGGCGGCGCGATCATCCCTCAGGTCGTCTTCGACCCGGTGGCCACGCTGCGGGGCGTCGAGCGCCACCGCGCCGACGAGGCGCTGTTCGTCCCGACCATGACGATCGCCATCCTCGACGCGTTCCGGGCGGCCACGTTCGACGTCCGCTCCCTGAACGTCGTGATGTCGGCCGCCGCACCCGCACCGGTCCGGCTCTGGCAGGCGGTGCGCGACCAGCTCGGCATCGAGGAGGTCATCACGGCCTACGGGATGACCGAGACGAGTGCGGCCGCGACGTATACGGAGCCCGACGGGCCGCTCGAGCTCGTGTCGGGCACGGTCGGAGCGCCGAAGCGCGGAGGAATCGCCGGGGACCCGGAGCTCGGTGGACTGCTCGCGGCCTACAAGACGGTCGATCCCGTCACCGGCGAGGACCTGCCCGAAGGCAGCGAGGGTGAGCTCACCGTGCGCGGCCCGATCGTCACCCACGGCTATTACCGCAAGCCGGACGAGACCGCCGCTGTGCTCGACGGGACGGGCTGGCTGCGCTCAGGCGATCTCGGACGACTCGACCGCCGCCACGGCCACCTCGTCCTCACCGGGCGCAGCAAGGAGCTCTATAAATGCGGTGGCGAGCTCGTCGCCCCCAAGGAGGTCGAGGAGGTTCTCTCCGGGCATCCGGCTGTCGCCCAGGCCTTCGTCGTCGGGGTGCCCGACGAGCGGATGGGCGAGGTCGGGTGTGCCTGGATCGTGCCTGAGGGCGCCGATCCGCCCGACCCGCGGGAGCTCGTCGCCTACTGCCGCGAGCGTCTTGCCCGCTTCAAGGTGCCCGCTCACGTCATGTACACGCGGGCTGAGGAGCTGCCCACGACGGCCACCGGCAAGGTGCAGAAGTTCCGCCTCATCGAGCGGGCCGGCGCGCGGCTGGAGCCGGACGCAACCGTCGGGGCGTAACGCCCGGCTCCAGCGGGGGGCGGCTTCAGCTGGTCTCGACCACGAACAGGCTGTTGCCCTCGTGGTCGCGGAACCAGAACATCGGCGGGACCGGGTCGCCCATACGGCTGACCTCGTCGTCGACGTCGACCCCGCGGCTCTTCAGCTCGGCGTGGGTCGCCTCGATGTCGTCGGTCCGCAGGGCAATCCCGGTCTCTCGCTTGCCGGCCGATCCGCCGGGAGGCGGCGGCGCGAGCGCGATCGTCGTCTCGGCGTCGCTCGCGGCGACCTCGACCCAGCGGTACTGTCCGCCGAACGGGATATCGACGCGCTTCTCGAGCCCAAGCCTGTCGACGTAGAACGCGATCGCCGCGTCGACGTCGGCGACCGGGATGACGACCGTGTTGATGTGGCCGAGGTGCGTCTGGGTGGCAGGCACGACATCCTCCTTGAGAAGTTGGGATACGCAGCTAAGACCGGCGTGGGCGCAAAAACTCATCGCTCCGCCCTGCCCGAGCGCGTCCGCATCAGCTGAGCACGAGCGGCTCGCGGGGCAGCCGCGCCGGGTCGAAGTCGTCGACGAGGTCGCCCGCGCGCTCGACGCGATGGCGGTCGAGCGCCAGGCCCAGGCTGTGGGCGAGCAGGGCGAGCGTCGCCGCCGGCGGCTCGTCGCGCTCGGCGAGCGTGGCGGCGCCGTGGCGCTTGGCCAGGCGGGCCCCGTCACGGCCGAGCACGAGCGCGACGTGGGCGTAGCGCGGGACGGGGAGGTCGAGCAGCCGGGCGAGGAGGATCTGGCGCGGCGTCGAGTCGGCCAAGTCCGCCCCGCGCACGACCTCCCCGATGCCCTGCGCGGCATCGTCCACGACGACGGCGAGCTGGTAGGCGGGCACGCCGTCGGTGCGCCGCACGACGAAATCATCGACCACTCCGCGGTAGGGGCCGAGGAGCCCATCGTCGAACTCGACGACGGCGCCGTCAGCCCGCACGCGCAGCGCGTACGGATCCCCGGCTGCCCCTCGGCGCCTGCGCTCGGCCTGGCTGAGCTCGCGACATGTTCCCGGATAGGCGCCCTCGGGGCCGGGGCCGTGGGGGGCGGAGGCCGCGGCGCGGATCTCCGCGCGCGTGCAGAAACAGGGATACAGGCGCCCGGTCTCCTCCAGGCGAGCCAGGGCCTCGGCGTACGCGTCCATGCGCTCGGACTGCCTGACGGATGGGCCGTCCCAATCGAGCCCGAGCGCGCGCAGGTCGGCGATCTGCATCTCCTCGAACGCGCGCCGCGAGCGCTGCGGGTCGAGGTCCTCGATGCGCAGGTGAAAGCGCGCGGATCGCGAGCGCGCGAACAGCCAGGCCACGAGCGCGGTGCGCAGGCTCCCAAGGTGGAGGGGTCCAGTGGGCGAGGGGGCGAAGCGCCCGTCGGCCGACATTCTCGACCGGATTCCTCAGAAGGGGAGGCCGTGGATCGTCACCGCGCCCCCCGGCCACTGCGCGCCCGGTCTGAGCGCGCGCCACATCGTCCACTGGGACATCACGACCACGCCCGTCGGTTGCCCGACGGCGACCTCGTCCTCCACGCGCGTGAAGCCGAGCTTGAGGTAGAGGCCGGCACGGTCCTCGTAGCAGAAGAGCAGGGCGAATTCCGCGGGTTCTCCCGACGCCTTCTCGAGCGCGGCGGCCACGACGCGCCGGGCAAGACCCGCGCCGCGATGGCGGGCGTTGACGATGACGCCGCCGATGCCGATGACCGGGAAGCGGCGACCGGCGACCTCAGCCTCGGCATGGACCATGCCGGTCGAGGCCACGAGGTGGCCGTCGTCGTCCTTCAGGGCGACGTGCCGCTCCTTGGCGCGGTAGAGGATCGTCGAGTCGGCCGAATCGAACGGGTCGTCTTCATCCCCCTCCAGGTCCGCCCGGTACTCGGGGGTGAGGCGGCCGAACTCGACGAGCTCCATGGGGCCATGCAACCACAAACGTGTGGCGGCGGCCCCGTGTTCTCGGTGGTTCCGGTTGACTTACCGAGGAGAGGATCGGCGGCGAGCGCAAGACGAGCGTTCGCAAGCGGTCACAAGACCTAAGAGCAAAAGGAGTTCCATGGCAAAGGTCATATACACAGCACAGGCCACGGTCACCGGCGGGCGCGCCGAGGGCCACGGTGCCACGAGCGACGGGAGCCTGGAGGTCGATCTGCGGCTCCCGGCCGAGATGGGCGGGGCGGGCGGGGGCACGAACCCCGAGCAACTCTTCGCCATCGGCTACGCCGCATGCTTCGAGGGCGCGCTTGGAGTCGTCGGCCGCCGGGAGCGGGCGGAGATGGGCGACGTGTCGATCGAGAGCCGGGTGAGCCTCATCCCGACGGAGAGCCGTGGCTTCAATCTCGCGGTCGAACTCGACGTGTCGCTGCCCCAGGTGCCCGATCCCGAGCAGGCGGTGCGGATCGTCGCCGCCGCCCACCAGGTCTGTCCCTACTCCCAGGCGACGCGCGGGAACATCGAGGTGACGCTGACGGCCAACGGCGTGCCCGTCGAGGAGGTCACGCCGGCTGCCTGAGCCGGACGCCAGGCCGCGCCGGGCCTCAGGCCGCGCGCTTGGCCCGGCGGCCCGGCTTGCGCACCGGCAGCGCGCCACCGACATCAAGCAGAGCCGTGCGCAACATCGCGGGCTCGTATTCGGGGTCGAGCAGCTCGGCCACCTCGAAGCCGGTGCGCGCGAAGTGACTGGCCAGGAGCGCGGCGCTTTTGTCGCGGTTGCCCGCCTTGCAGGCGTCGAGGATCTCGCGATGGCCGGCCGTTGCCCACGGCGTTGGCCCGTGCCCGATGTGGAGACGGCGGTAGCGCTCGGCGTGGTCGAAGAGCTGGCCGAGCAGGTCGTTGATCCGCTCCCCCGCGGGCGCGGTCAGCGCGCGGTGGAAGTTCCGGTGCGGGACGGTCCAGCGCCGGTAGTCCTTGGCGTCGGCGTAATGCGCCATCTCAGCCATGAAGCCCTCGAGCCGGGCCAGGTCTTCCGGGGTCATGCGCGGCACGGACAGCCGGATCGCCTCGGCCTCGAGCGTGATGCGGGTGATGCACAGCTCTTCGAGGTCGGCGGGGGACATCGGCGCCACCCGCACGCGCCGGTTGGGCTCGGCCTCGACGAGGCGCTCGCTCTGCAGCATGCGCAGCGCCTCGCGCAGCGGCGTCCGGCTGATCCCGAGCTCCTCGGCCAGCGCGACCTGCGACATGACCGCCCCCGCGGCGAGCTCCCCGTCGAGTATCGCGTTGCGGACGCGAGCGTAGACGTCGTCGGTGTTCTGATTGCGGTTGTCACCTTGCGCCATCGCGCCTTCTCTCCTCGCCTCAGGCTCCCAGCATGCTGTAGCCGCCGTCGGCAATCATGTACGAACCGGTGATGTGGTGAGCTTCGTCGCTCGCCAGGAACAGGGCCGCGCCGGTCATCTCCTCCGGCTTGGGGATCTTCCCAGCCGGCGTCCCGGAAAGCACGGTGTCGCGGCGGCCGGCGCCCCACTCCGGCCGGGCGAGCATCGCTTCGGTCTCCATGAACCCAGGCGCGAACGTGTTGACCCGTACGGTGGGGGCGAGCGCCTTCGCGTATGACTTGGTCACGCCGAGCAGTCCGTACTTGCCCGCGGCGTACTGCGGGGCGCGCGGACTGCCGCGCACGATCACGGTCGACCCGACGTTGACGATCGCCCCGCCGCCACGCTCCATCATGCGCTGGCCGAACTCGTGGACCATGAGCATCGTGCCCTTGATGTCGACGGCCAGCACGTGATCGATGGCCTCCTCGGTGAGCTCGGTCCACGAGGTCTGACTCGAGGCCATGTCGCCCACGTTGTTGACGAGCACGTCGACGCCCCCCGCCTCGCCGAAGCCCAGCTCGGCCATCCGCTTGATGTCCGCCCACGAGGTGATGTCGGCCTGCACGATTTCGGCCTGCGCGCCTCTGGCGGCCACGCGCTCGGCCGTGCGCGCGGCGCCCTCGGCCGAGCTGCGGTAGTGCACGAGCACCTTGGCGGCGCCCTCCTCGGCGGCGCGGACGGCGAGCTCCGCGCCGAAGCCGGTGCCCGCGCCGGTGACGAGGAAGGTCTTGTCTTCGAATCTGCGCAGCATGCCTCTCCTAGACGATCGTGCGACCGCCGTCGATGTACAGGACCTGCCCGGTGATGAAGCCGGCGTGCGGCGAGCAGAGGAACAGCACCGGGTCGACGACCTCGGCCAGCGTGCCGAAGCGCCCCGCCGGGATCAGCTCGACGAGCGCCTCGCGCTTCTCCGGGTGGTCGCTGAGGTATTGCCGGGTGAGCTCGGTGTCCATGTAGCCCGGGGCGACCGCGTTGGAGGTCACTCCGAACGCGGCGTACTCATGCGCGAGCACGCGCATGAGCTGGTTGATCGCGCCCTTGGTCGCGGCGTACGGACCGTGGTGCTTATGGCCGCTGCGCCCGGCCACCGAGGAGAAGAAGAGGACGCGTCCATAGGCCTGCTCGCGCATGCCGAGCGCCGCCTCGCGGGCTGTGTGGAACGCGCTGGACAGGTTGACGGCCACGATGCGGTCCCAGTCCAAGGCGCTGTAGTCCTCCATGGGCCGGCGGTCGTTGATGCCAACGCAGTGGACGAAGACGTCGAGCCTGCCGAGCCGGTCACGCATGTCGGACACGGCGGCCTGCGCCGGGGCGGGTTGGCTCAGGTCGGCGGCCACGCGGACGGCCACGCGCGGATCGACGCCGTCGGTGCGAAGGTCGAGTACGCCGACCGTGGCTCCGGCATCGAGGAAGCCCGTGACCAGGGCGGCACCGATCGTCCCCGCGCCGCCGGCCACGACGACGCGCTGGCCGGCCAACCCCAGCCACTCAGGCATCGGGCGGCACGTCTCGGTGGGTGAACACATTCAGGGTGACGGCGCCGGGTTCCGGCGTGCTGGCCGAGTGCGGGGTACCGCCCGGAAGCGCGGCCAGCTGTCCCGCGGTGAGATGCACCGGCGTGCCGGCGACCACGAAGTCGATCGCACCCTCGAGGACCGTGGTGATCTGGTCCTGTGGGTGCTGGTGCTCCTCCCACTGCGAGCCCGGCGCGTAGCGGTAGAGGGTGGCGGTCAGCTGCGGGGTGTGGACGGTAGCCCCGAAGATGCCCGGGCGCACCTCGGCGAACGATTGCCGGTCCCAGTCGATGACCTGTGAATCCTCCATGCGTCGGCATTATTGCATACAGTTTTCATGTCCGTCTACAGTTTTTCTGCCTGGATGTTTTGCTGCTTGACGCCGGACCAGCCGGCGTGGCGCTGGCCAAAGTGCGCGCGCGTCGCCGTCAGGATTCCCAGCTTCGCTCGAGGCCGCGGATGAGCTCGACCACCATGTCGTTGAGCGGCGTGCTCAGGCCGAGCTGACGAGCCTGGTCGGCGATCCCGCCGTTGAGCGTCGCGATCTCCGTCGGCCGGTGCGCGAGTACGTCCTGGAGCATGCTGGGCTTGTGCGTGTAGTTCTTCCGCCCGGCCTCGAAGATCAGCGTCTCCGGATCGCCGTCGAGCTCGATGCCGAGCGCGTCGGCGACGGCTCGGCCCTCGCGCAGGAGCGGGAGGATGAGCTCATACGCTCCCGCGAGTTCGCACAGCTCGCCATGGGTGAGCCCGGTGAGGGCGCACAGCGGGTTCGTGCACGAGTTGAAGAGCAGCTTGGTCCACTGTGGTCCGCGGGCGTCGCGCAGGCCGAGCGTCGGCATCCCCGAGGCATCGATGAGCTCGGCCAGCCGGCTCACGGCGTCCATCGAGGCCGGCCGTGGCTCGAAAGGGCCGATCCACGTCGTGCCCGGAGCGTCCATGTGCACGACGCCCGGTCCGACCATGCGCCCGGCCGGAAGGGTCACGCCCCGCATGACGCGCTCGACGTGCTCGGCGAGGATCTCCTCGTTGCCGATGCCGTTCTGGACGCTGCAGACCGCGCCGGCCGAGAACAGCGCCGCGGTCGCCTCGATGGCCGGCCGGGTCACGGTGCCTTTCGTGGCCACGATCCCGAACTCGCAGGCGGGAATGTCCGCCGCGTTCGTGGCGGCGCTGATCCGGGCGTGCAGCTCGACGTGACCCGTGATGCGCAGTCCGCCGGTGTTGATCGCGGCGACGTGCTCAGGTGAGACGTCGTATGCCCACACCTCCACCTCGGGGAGTTGCGCAAGGTGCGCGGCGTAGAGGCCGCCGATGGCGCCGACACCGACGATGCCGACACGCGTGCTCACGCGCTGCCCGCGACGGCGGCCGCGATGTCCGCCGCCGTGGGCGGGTGCGGTCCACCGATGCCGACGCCGGCGACGACAACGCCCCCCTCCCTAAGCGGCAGGCCGCCCGGAATCGCCGCGACCCGGTAGGGCAGTGTTGCCGCGAGCAGGTCGAACTTCGGCGCGCCGCCGCACTGGTCGACGACGGCACCGCTCGGGCAGCCGAACGTCGCCGCCGCGACTGCGATCCTCTCGCTCACCTCGACCGAGACGGCCGGCGCCCCGTCCATGCGGTCCTGCTGGATCGGGTCGCCCCGCGAATCGACGATCGACACGGCGATGCGCAGCCCGCGGCGCTCGGCCTCGGCGATCGCGCGGTCGGCGAGAGCCACCGCCCAGCGGTGCTCGGATTGGCGGCTCGCCCGGGGCGGGTCGGCCATCCCCAGCCCGGGGCCGGCGTCGGCGGGGAACTCGCCGTAGGCGGCGACCCATCGCGCCATGTCGTCGCCGTGCTGGCCCACGTAGGGCACGCCGAGGGCGTAGTGCACGAGTAGGTCCTCGCCGTTGGCCGGCCGGCCGTCGGCGATCAGCTTCTCGCGCACGGCGCCCTCGTAGTTGACGAACGGGCCGATGCCCGCGCCCGAGGCGGCGATCCCGCCCACGACCCAGTCGTCCTCGCGAATCGGCATGCCGCCGGCGCCGGGGAACACAGCCTCGGGCGAGCAGGCGGAGAACCCCGTGACCATCGGCGGGGCGACCACGGTCATGCGGTGAAGGTGCTCGGCGCTGGGGATCTGCTGGGTGGCGGCTATCCAGGCTTTCGAGCGTGCCCGGGCCATGCCCCCCGCTCCGCCGTGGTCCATGCGCGAGGCGGAGACAAGCGCCCCGGTGCCGCCGATGACGGCGATCGCGCCCCGCATTCCGATGTCCTCGGCCTTGTCGACGGCGCGCGCGATGAGACCGCGGGCCCGGTCGAGCGGGAGGTCGGTCGTGCGCGCGCCGGGCTCAGGCAAGGACATCGCACCGCGAATATACACAGAACATCAATCTGTATGCAATCATCAGCCGGTCATGTCGGGTGCCGAGGAGTGGGGCCAGCGCCCCCGGGACTGGGCGGAGCTGGCCGAGCCCTCGAACGAGCCGCTGTTCGCGCGCGTGCTCGACGAGCTCGAGGTCGGACCGGGCACAAGGCTGCTCGACCTGGCGTGCGGCTCAGGCTACGCCGCGCGCATGGGCGCCCGGCGTGGCGCCGAGGTGACTGGGATCGACGTCGCCCCGGAGCTCCTGGCCATCGCCATCGAGCGCGCGCCCCTCGGCCACTTCGTCACCGCCACGATGGACCATCTGCCCTTCCCGGCCGGCGCGTTCGACGCCGTGACCGCCTTCAACGCGCTCCAGTTCGCCGAGGATCCGGCCGTCGCCGTGCGCGAGGCGCACCGCGTCCTACGGCCGGGCGGACGGATGGGCGTGGCCGGGTTCGCCGAGGCCGACCGCAACGAGTCGACCGCGCTCCACCTCGCGCTCGAGCCGCTGCGCCGCGCGGGCACGCACGAGCACCGGCCCTATTCTCTCTCGGCAGCGCGCGGGTTCACCGACCTGCTCGGCGCGGCCGGGTTCACGGTCGTGCGGGCGGGAGAGGTCGAGCTTCCGTGGAGCCACGCCGACGTCGACGGCGCCGTACGTGCCGTCCTCGCCTCGGGCGGCGGCGCGATGGCGATCGAGGGAGCCGGAGAGGCCGCGGCCCGCGAGGCGCTCGAGCTGGCGGTGCAGCCGTTCGTGCGGGCCGACGGCTCGGTGGAGATGCGGAACACGTTCCGGTATGCCGTGGCCCGCCGGGGCTGAGCGCGCCCGGGCTCGCGGGCGGGGTGAACGCGGACAGCCGGGCTCGCGGGCGGGGTGAACGCGGACAGCCGGGCTCGCGGGCGGGGTGAACGCGATCGCCGGGCTCGCGGACGGGGTGAACGCGATCGCCGGGCTCGCGGGCGGGCATAAACGCGCTCACCCCCGCCCGCCGGGGGGCGTTGGCGCGTCTGTGCCCGGAATCCGGCCATGAACGCGCCCACCCCCCGCGCGCGCTCGGGGTAGGCGCGTTTAGGACCGCTCAGCCCGGCCTGGGCGCGCGCCCCAACGCGCCTCGGGGCCCGTCCTGCCGACCGCCCGCACGTCGAGCGCGACGGCCACCCGCTCAGCCTCGAAGGCGACGGCCACCCGCTCAGCCCTCGAACGCGACGGCCACCCGCTCAGCCCTCGAACGCGACGTCGAGCTCGGCCGCCGCCGCGACGAGAGCGCTCGTGTCCACAGGTCCGGCGGACTCGGGGAAGATGCGGTGCTCCGCCACCTGCCCGGCGAGCTCGAACAGCCGCTCGGGCCCCGCCGGGCCGTACATGCTCACGTATCGCGTGAGATGGCCCTCGAGCGTGACCGTATGCTCGACCCCAGCCGGGATGCTGAAGAAGTCCCCGCGCGTCAGCGCGTGCTCGTCGCCGCCGGCGCTCACTCGCATGCGGCCCTCGAGGCAGTACACCGCCTCGTAGGTCGAGCGGATGCGCGTGCACCGGCAGCGCGTCGCCCCGCGGTCCCTCGGTGACCGTCATCCCGAGCGCCCCGGCGCTTTCGGCGCCCGTCAGGACCTGCCAGCAGACCTGGCCGAACATGGTGTGCCGTGGGCCCTCGCCGGCCCGCAGGAAATATGCCCTGCTCGTCCCCGGGAGGGCGTCGTCGGGGCCCGTGCTCGCCTCGGTGTAGGGCCGATCCATGACGTACTTCATGCCGAACTTCCCCTCGGCGGCGCCGAATCTCTCGAACGGAGGCGAGCTCGGATCGACCTGCGGGTAGGCCGGCCCGGCGTAGGCGGAGCCGGTGAAGTCGAAGAAGCGATCCCAGCCCGCGGGCGCGATCGGGCCCATGAACTGGGAGTAGTGGTCGTGGAATTGGTAGGCGTGCGCGACGCCCGGGGGGACGCTCGCGACATCGCCCGGCCCGAGGATCCGGCTCTCGCCGTCGGCCCACACCTGGATCCGGCCCCGCACGCAGAAGAAGTAGTCGTGCTCCTTCTCGTGGTAGTGCATGGGGATCGGCTGCCCGGCCGGGCCGAGCGCGGTCATCACCGACATCGCGCCGGCCGTCTCCTCCGTGCCGGCAAGCGCCCGGCCGACCTGCCCGAGTAGGAGATGCGCGCGGCCGTCGCCGTCGGCCAGGTAGTACGGGATGGCCTGCCCCGGCAGGTCGCGAACCGGGGCCTGCGACTCGGTGTGGGACGACATTTCCTCTCCTTCTGCTAACCGCTGGCCGGGGAGGTCGTATTGTATGCAGATCAGCTAACTGCGTGCAAAGCCATGAGGAGCTGACCCCGCGGATGCGCGACCGCGGAGGCGGGGATGCCGGAGGACGCCTTCGCCGCAGTGCGCGACGCCCAGGCCCTGCCCCGCGCGCTCGTTCCCGACGGCGTCGCCGGCGTCGTGGCCTTCCTCGCCTACGACGCCGCGGCCGCGCTCACGGGTCAGACGGTGTGCGCTGACGGCGACCGGGTTCTGCGTTGAGCTCGGCGCCCTCGGCGAGGAGGTAGGAGCAGAACCGCCCCTCCGGGTCGCGGCAGGCCCGAATCGACCTCAATCGCTCGAAGTTCTCGGGCGAGAGGAAGCGATCCGGCCGCCGGGTGAAGTCCGTGTCGCCGAGGTAGACACCCTTCCCGAGCTCGGAGAGCCGGCGGGTGTGCCTCAGCACCCACTCGCGGTGGCGCTCGTCCTCGGCGGGATCGGCCCAGATGGCGTAGGTGGCCAGGTAGGCGTGGCCCTCGACCGAGAACGCCATATCGGGGAGGGGGCGGCTCGGCGCCCACCCGTACCAGATCGAGAACGAGTGCTCGGTCGGCAGCTCGCTCCACAGATCCCGCAGAAGCGGCGCGAGCGCGTGGGCGGGGGCGTCGCTCCACTGACAGTCGACCGCATAGCGGTGGTTCACCGGGCTCTGCGACCCCTGTGCGAGGTTCTCCGCCTCGACCGTCGTGCGCCCCGTCTCGTGCGCCATCGCCCGGTCAGCGAGCGGGCACGCCCGCAGCGGGGCCAGCACTCGATCGGCCTCCTCCACCGTGTCGCACATCGCCGTGGTGTGGAGGAAGAGCACCGGCGGCCCCTCGGGCCGCGGCAGGCGCGTGGCCGCGATGACCGGCTCGACGACACGATCGAGCTGCGGCATCAGGTCGCTGAGCCAGGCGACCAGCTCCTCGGCCGCATCCAGCTCGAACGTCCAGGTGTCGTGAGTCATCGCCCGCGCAAGCGGATATGTGCGGAGATGGAAGCGCGTGATCGCTCCGAAGAACCCGGGCCCCGCGCCGCGAGCCGACCACAGAAGGTCGGCGTTTTCGTCCTCGCCGGCGTGCAGGAGCTCGCCATCGGCGGTGACGACGTCGATGCCGACCACGCTCTCGCACGCCCAGCCGCGCAGACGGCTGTTCCAGCCCTGGCCGCCCTGGAGGAGGAAACCGCCGAGGCCGACGGTCGGGCAGTGGCCGCCCGGGAACGACCGACCATGGCCTGTCAGGAAAGGGGTCAGCTCCTCGCCGCCGCGCACCGCGGGCTGTGCCGTCGCGATTTCGCTGGAGGGGTCGTAGGTCATCTCGCGCATGTCGCCGAGATCGATGAGCAGGGCCTCGTCGTGCAGGCTCCAGGCGGCCCAGCTGTGCCCGCCCGCGCGCAGCGATACGCGCAGCCCGTGCTCGCGGGCGAGGCGGATGCCCGCCACCACGTCGGACTCGTCGGCCGCCGTCAAGACCGCTGCCGGATAGCGGTCCGGCCGGCGGGCATTGAAGATCCGACCCACGCGGGCCGCCTCGTAGCCGGGCTCGCCGCGCCACCGCAGCTGACCGCGGAAGCTCACGCGCGCTCCACTAATTCGATCAGGTTGCCCTCGGGATCGCCCAGGAAGGCGAAGCGGACGCCCGGCTCGGGACTCGGTCCTGGCGCCAGGACCACCCGCGCACCGGCGGCCAGCGCCCGCTCGAAGGGCGCGTCGATCTCACTCGCGTTGAGCGCGAAGTGGCCGTAGCCGTGCGTGCCCAGGGCCTCGAGTGGCGGCAGTCCCTGTAGTCCGGCGACGGCCGCGGGACGTTCGAAGAGCTCGAGCCGGTGCCCGCTTGGATGCACGAGCATGGCCCCGCGGGTGTCGATCACCTCGAGGCGGAAGGCGAACTCGGCGGCATATTCGAAAGCGGCCGCGTAGAAGGCGATGGCGGCGTCGAGGTCTGCCACGGAGAGGCCGACGTGGTCAAATCGGAGCGACACGAGAGCGGAGATGATTGCATACAGTTTCGCTACACGTCTACACTTCTCCCAGTCGTGGCGCTTCCTCCCGTCCATCACATCGGTTACGTCGTCGCCGACCTGCGGGAGGGCGTGAGCCAGTTCGCGCAGGCGACCGGCGCCGGGCCGTTCTTCGCCATCGAGCACATGGCCTTCGACGAGGTGACCTTCCGTGGGGAGCCCGCCGTCTACGACCACTCCTCGGCCTTCGCCCGCTGGGGCGACCTCCTCCTCGAGCTCACCCAGGTCCACGACGCCCACCCGGCCGGCCTCGGCGATATGCTCGTCGCGCCCGGCGCGGGGGTCGGCCACGTCGCCTGGCTTGCCACGTCGCTGCCCGAGGAGGCCGAGCGTCTGGCCACCCTGGGCATCCACCCCTTCCACACCGGCAGCACGGGCCCGGTATCGGCCACGTGGTTCGACGGTCGCCCGCTGCTCGGCCATCCCATCGAGGTGCTCGAGCAGTCCGAGCCCCTGCTTGCCTTCTACGCCTTCGTCCGGGCCGCGGCCGAGGAATGGGACGGACGCGACGTGCTTCGAAGCGCCCCTGCCCCACGCTGATGCCGCGCGACGGCGACGTCCTCGTGCGCGGGGTCGATCTGGGGCCACTCACCGAGCACGGCGGCGGGCTGACCGACGCCATGGTGTTCGGACGCATCGCCGGCGCCGAGGCGGCAACTCAGTGACAGGAGCGGGCTGACGTGCGCCGGCGCGCCCTCGTCGTGCTCGGCGCGCTGTCGGCGTTCGGGCCGCTCGCGACCGACATGTACCTGCCGGGGCTGCCGGCCATGGCGCACGACCTCGGCGCGTCGTCATCCACCGCGCAGCTGACCCTCTCGCTCTCGCTCATCGGCCTGGCCGTCGGCCAGCTCTTTGTCGGGCCGGTGAGCGACGCCCTCGGCCGCCGGCGGCCGCTCCTCCTCGGGCTCGCGGCCTTCGTCGCCTCCTCGGTTGTCTGTGCGGCCGCGCCCGACGTGGCGGTCCTCCTGCTCGCGCGGTTCGTCCAAGGATTGGCCGGAGCCTGCGGGATCGCGGTCGCCCGCGCGGTCGTGCGCGATCGCGCGCACGGCGTAGCGGCCGCGCGCGCCTATATGGCGCTGATGGTGGTGGGAGGGCTCGGGCCGATCGTCGCCCCCATCGCCGGCGGCGCCCTCCTGCACGTCACGGACTGGCGCGGCATCTTCCTCGTCCTCGCCCTGATCGGCGCCGTCCTCTTCGCGGCGTCGGCCCTCATCCTCTCCGAGTCGCTGGCCCCCGACCAACGCGACCGCCGCGGCGTCGCCGGGGTACGCGCGGCGATCGCCTACCTGCTCCGCGATCGCATCTACGTCGGCCACACGCTGGCCGGTGCGCTCGCCTTTGGCACCCTCATGTCGTACATCGCCGCCTCGCCGTTCGTGCTCGAGCGCATCTACGGCCTCTCACCCGGCATCTTCAGCCTTGTCTTCGCGGGCAACGGGACCGGGATCCTCATCGGTCGGCAGATCGGCACGTGGCGCCTGCGCCGCGACGCCCCGGCCCGCGTCATGCGCGTGGCCCTCGCCATCCAGGCCACGGCGGCTCTCGCCCTGCTGGCCACGATCGTGGCGGGCGGCGGGCTGGGCTGCGTCCTGCCGTGCCTGTTCGTGGCCGCGAGCTGCATGGGGGCGATCATGCCCATGGCCACGGCGCTGGCCATGGAGGATCATCCCGAGCGGGCGGGGAGCGCGTCGGGCCTGCTCGGTTTCACCCAGTTCGCGCTCGGCTCGCTCATCGCCCCGCTCGTCGGCGTGGCCGGCGCCCGCAGCGCCCTGCCCATGGCGATCGCCATGCCGGCGTGCTCGCTCAGCGCCACGGTGGCGCTGCGCCTCGCACGCTCGCGCTCGCCTACGACACGCTGACCGGAACGCCCGCCGGGCTCACACGTGCCGGGGCCGCTCGACAGCGGCCGGCAACTCCCCGGCACTGTCCTCCGCCTCGGTCGCCCGTGACGCGGACCACCGCGCGAGCACGGCATCGCGGGCGCGGAAGAAGACTACGGCCGGCCCCTTGCCGGTGCTCGTGCTCATCACGCCGTCGGGGTTGGCGATCGCGGTGATGATCAGAGCCAGCCCGGCGACGATCGTCTGGTATTTGCCCACACCGAACTTCTCGTCGAGGAAGGTGACGAAGAACCCGGTCGAGGCCATCATGATCCCGGCGAACACCGCGCCGGAGATCCGGCCGATCCCAGCGACGTAGACAATCGCGAGCAGGCCGAGGGAGACGAAGGTCGAGAAGCCATCCGCGGCCAGTGTCCCCTGCTGGTAGCCCGTGAGCGCCCCGCCGATGCCGGCGATGAAGGCGGCCATGGCGAAGGCCATCAGCTTCGCCTGGGCGACGTTGATCCCGACGGCCGCGGCCGCCCGCTCGTTGGAGCGCACGGCGAGCATCATCCGTCCGGCGGCGCCACGGCGCAGACGGGCCACGAGCAGGCCCATGAGTGTGACGATGACGAGGACGAGGACGCCGAAGATGATGCGCGGATAGGAGTGACCTTCGGAGATCGAGAGGTTGAGGCCGAGCAGGTGAGGCGCCTTGATCGGCAGCCCGGTGAGGCCGCCAGCGAAACCCTGGCTGTTGAATAACAGCGCGTCGGCGGTGAACGCGGCGCCGAGGGTGACCACCGCAAGGTTGACTCCGCGCAGGCGCAGAGCGGGAAGGCCGATGATGATCCCCACCGGCACCGCGCACAGCCCGGCGACGATGAGCGAGAACGGGAACCCAAGTCCCCACCCGTGGGAGATGTGCCCGAGCATGAAGCCGCCCACGCCGGCGAAGGTCATCTGCGCGAGTGACACCTGGCCGACATAGCCGGTGAGGAGGACGAGCGACAGCGCCACGCAGGTGAACGCCATCGAGGAGATGAACGCGTTGCGCAACGATCCCTGAAGGAGGAAGAGCAGAATCGTTCCGGCGACGAGGCAGAAAGCCGCGCTGGCGAGCGGGTTACGCGGCAAGGCCACGGTCGGGTTGCGCTGGGTCGCCGCTTCGCCCCGGGCGAGCACGCTCCGCGCCCGCAGCGCCATTGTGGCGATGATGAGAATGAACGGGAGCGCGTCGGGAACGTCGCCGGTCGGAAACCAGCTGAACGTCTGGAACTTGATGATCTCCGACTGCAACATGCCGAGAGCGATCCCGGCCAGAGCGACGATCCAGAACGATTCGAAGCGCCCGACGAGGGCCACGCCGAGAGCGGGCACGATGAATAGGGTGTACGAGGTCGGGTCGAGGTTGGCGATGGGCGCGATGAGGATCCCCGCGACGCCCGCGAGCACGGAGGCGATGACGTAGTTGGCCAGCGCGACGCGCTGGGCCGAGATGCCGATGAGGGCGGCGCCCCGGTCGTTCTCGGCCCCCGCGCGCGTAGCCAGACCGAAGCGCGTGAACCGGTAGACGAGCGCGAGGACGATCGAGAGGACGAGGACGATCGCCGTGAAGTAGATGCGATCGCTCGGGAAGGTGAGGTTGCTGATCGTGATCGGCGTCGTCGGGAGGATCGCCGGCGTGGTCTTGGCTGTGGTGCCGAAGTTGAGGACGGCGACGGCCTGGAAGGCGAGCATCACGCCGACCGAGGCGCAGATGCGCGTGAGCGGTGCGGCGTAGCGCAGCGGCCGGTAGACGAGCACGTGGAGGATCACCCCCAGCACGGCGGCGTACACGATCGCGATAACGATCGACAGCGCCGTCGCCATCCCGGTCGAGCTGAGCGTGATCTGGTGGGGGAGCACGATCAGCGGGAGCGGTAACACGCCCGTCGTGCGCAGGTTGACGAACACGTAGGCGATCCACATGGCGATCGCCCCGTGGGCGAAGTCGACCACACCGGCGCTGCGGTACTTGAGGACCAGGCCGAGGCCGAGGATGGCGAAGGTCGCCCCCGAGCCGAGACCGAGGATCAGAAAGAGGATGTAGCTGGACATGTCAGTGCGGGTGTGGAGTGGGCTCCGAACGCGACGCGCCCGGAGCCCACGGGTTCACTTCTGGTGAGACCTACAGGCCCTGGAAGTAGCCCTTCGAGGTCACCCAGTCGGTCGCGTTCGACTCGACCGGCTTACCGCTCGTGATCTGTTCCATCAGGTAATTGTCGTTGCACACCGACACCGCCTTGGCGAGCGCTGTGCCATTGCAGGTGTAGGGGTGCGACATGTAGTTCGGGTTGTTCGATCCTGCCTTGAACGCCGCGAGGATCGTCTTCGTCGTCGGCGTGCCGGTGATCTTCGAGACCACGCTCTGCACGTTCATCACGGTGGCGAAGCCGGCCTCGGAGATACCGTCGATGGCCGTGTTCGGCGCCGCGTACTTCTGCAGCGCGGCGACGAACGTCTGGTACTGCGAGCTCGTTGTGTCGAACGCGCTCGCCACGTACATGCCCTCGGCTGCCCCGGCGGCGGAGCTGATGGCCGGCGGTGAGGTGCACGGATCGATGCCCATGATCTTGCCCGAATAGCCGAGGCTCTTGAGGTCCTTCAGGACGACGCCACAATTGTTCGGGATGTCCACGTACACGACGTCGGGATGCGCGGAGACCGCCTGCGCCACCTCGGGCGACGGGTCCGGCGTGGTCGGCGGGATGCCGATCGTCTTCACGCTCGAGATCCCAGCCGCCTTCATGACCGGCGGGAGGATGCCGAGACCCGCGATCTTGCCCTGCGAGTTGTCGAAATAGAGCACCGCCGCGCTCTTGGCCCCGAGCGTCTTGGCCGCATAGACGGCCGCCGCGGCGTTGTCGCCGAGACTGATCGACCAGAACTGGACCGAGTTCGGTGCGTTCTGCTCGACAGGCGTGAACGGGATCCCGCCGATGTAGGCGAGGTTGGATCGGAGGTAGACGGGCTCGGCCGCGGGGGTGCCCGTGTCGGCGGCGCCGAGGATGGCCAGCGGGTGCTTGGCCAGCAGCTCGTTGGCGCACCGGGCGCTCGTCGGCCCGGTGGTGTCGCCGATGCAGTCGACGAGCTGGATCGGGTGGCCGTTGATGCCCCCGAGGTAGTTATTGACGTAGTCGGCGGCGGCGATCTCGGCCTGGCGCGCCTCGGGGAAGGTCACCGGGCCGGTTTCATCGTTGATGAGGCCGAAGACGTAGGGCGAACCGGTGGCCTTCTTCGGCGTCCCGAGCGACCCGCCCGAGCCCGTCGAGGCGGCCGTCGAGCTCGACGACGTGCTGCTCGAGCCACCGCTGCCGGCGGTCGTGGAGCTGCTCGAAGATGAGCTGCTGCCACAGCCTGCGGCCAGAAGCGCGGCGGCGGCGATGGCGGCGAAGGCCGCCCCACCTCTGCGCAGTCGTGTCATTCCGTGTTCTCTCCTTGGTTAGGGGTGGTGGCGGAGGACGCCGCGGCAACGGCTTGTTCGCCGAGGTAGCTGGCGGTGAGAAGCTCTCGGTCGGCCCGCAGTTGCGCGGCCGGGCCCTCCAGGACGATCCGTCCGTGGCTGAGGACGTAGCCGCGGTCGGCGACCTCGAGGGCGAGAGCCACGTGCTGCTCGACGAACAGCACAGCGGCGCCCAGCTCGGACGCGGCGCGGCGCAGGATGGGCAGGAGCCGCTCGACGATCACCGGCGCGAGCCCGAGGCTCATCTCGTCCACGAGCAGGATCCGGGGACGGCTCACCAGCGCGCGGCCGATGGCGAGCATCTGCTGCTCGCCGCCGGAGAGCAGTCCCGCCTTGCGGTCCATGCACTTCTCCAGCTCGGGCAGCATCTCGAGAAGCTCGGTGCGCCCGACGCCGCACTTGGTGCGGGCCACCCGGAGGTGCTCGGCGACCGTCAGGCCGAAGAACAGAGCCCGCCCCTCGGGGACGAGCGCGAGCCCGTCGCGCGCGAGCCGGTGAGCAGCGCGCCCGCCGGCCGGCCGGCCGTGGACGAAGATCGAGCCCCCCATCGGCGTGTGCAGCCCGGCGATCGTCTCGAGCGTCGTCGTCTTGCCCGCGCCGTTGGGACCGAGCAGGGCGACGACCTCGCCCGGCGCGACCGACAGCGAGATGTCGCGGACGACGGGCGCGCCGAAATAGCCGGCCGAGAGGGAGTCCACGCGCAGGCCGTCGGTGGCGGGCGGGGCGACGACGCTCATCGCGCGACCTCCGAGGGGCGGCGGCTGCCGAGATAGGCCTCGAGCACGCCGGGATCGCTTCGCACCTGCTCGGGCGTTCCCTGGGCGATCCGCTTGCCGAAGTCGAGTACCAGGAGGCGGTCGCACACGCCGAGCACGAGGCCCATGTCGTGGTCGACGAGGAGCACGGTCACGCCGTGCTCGTCGGGCAGCGAGCGCAGGCGGGCTCCGAGGGCGAGACTCTCGTCGGTGTCGAGGCCCGCGGCCGGCTCGTCGAGGAGGACCAGGCGCGGCGACTGCGCGAGGGCGCGGGCCACGCCGACGAGCTTGCGCTGGCCGGTGGAGATCTCGCGCGGGTAGCGGTCGACGATGTCCTCCAGGCCGCACACCGAGATGGCCCAGTCGACCGCGGTGCGGTCGGGCTCGTGCGCGGGCAGGAAGAGGTCCCGCAGAGCGTGGCGAACTCCGGCGTGCTCGCTGGCCACGAGCAGGTTCTCGTCCACGGTCAGGTCGTCGAACAGCTCGACGGACTGGAACGTCCTGGCCAGGCCCGAGCGGGAGCGCCGGTAGGGCCGCATGCGGGTGATGTCGCGTCCGGCGAAGGCGACGGTTCCGGCGGACGGGCGGTGGTACCCGGTGAGGGCGTCGATGAGCGAGGTCTTGCCGGCGCCGTTGGGACCGATCAGGCCAAATACTTCGCCCTCGTCGATCCGCAGGTCCACGTCGCTGACGGCGACGACGCCGCCGTAGGTCACGCGGAGGCCGCGTACATCGAGCAGCGACTGCGGGTTGGATGGCTCAGCGGTATGCATCTCTCGCCTGGCGCGGACTGTACACAGTTTTACGCTCTGTGTCCACGCAGGTATGAGTATTCAGATGAAGGTATTGTTAGTCAGGGTCAGGAACGACGGCGAACCCCGCGTCGCCCCCGAACACCCCGACCGCCGCCGGACCATCCTCGAGCGCCACCGGGTCCCACCCTGGACTCTGGCCCCGCAGGAATCGCGCCCAGGCCGAGGCGAGCTCGTGCGCCGCGGGAGCCGGGTCTGGTCCACCTCCGGCCAGGCGCTCGCCGGCGTCGCCATCCGCCCAGGTGCCGAAGAGGAGCGGCACCTCGACCGTATGGGTTGCCCCGAGCGCGCCGCCCCGGTGGTCGACGCGGAACCGCCAAACCCGCCCACCCTCGCGCCCGGTCGCGGTCGCGCGCGCGTGCGCGAACTCCCGGGCCGGGCCGGCGATCATCCGTTCCGTGGCCACGTCGACGAGGAGCGCCTGGAGGTCGTCGGGCCGCCCCGCCTCCCGCGCCGCCTCGCGCCGGCGCGCGAGCACGACGTCGGGATTCTCCTCTGGGCACAGGTGGGCCACGAGGTCGGGCACGCGCTCGTGCGGGGGCGCCGGACGCCACGGAGATCCGAAGAAGAAGGTTCCCTCCTCGAGCGTCGAACCGATGAGCACGTCGACCTCGGGCCGGGCCGCCGGATGCTCGAGCGGCGAGACCGGCAGCGTGGCCGGATCGATCGTCGGCGTTGCCCCACGCGTGCCGCGGAACTCCGGCTCCCCGTTGACTGTCTCGTGCAAGGCCACGATCTCCCTGGCCGGCAGGCTGCGCAGACGGGCGGCGTCGAAGTCGCCCCGCCCGCCGGCGGCACGGCTGAGCGCGCTCGCCCAGCGCATCCCGCGTTCGCGCGGCTGCGCCAGATCGCCGAGGGGAGGCGACTGCAAGACAACCCGTGAGAACAGTCCCTCGGTCTCGGCCAGGACGAGCAGGTCGAGCGCGCACAGCGCGCCGGCCGACTGGCCGGCCACCGTCACCGCGCCCGGGTCACCACCGAACGCGGCGATGTTCTCGCGTACCCAGCGCAGCGCCGCCGCCACGTCGAGCAGGCCCCAATTGCCCCTCGCCGTGCCGGGTTCGGCGGCGAGGTCGTCGTGGCAGAGCCAGCCGAGGCTGCCGAGGCGGTAGTTGATGGAGACGACCACGGCGTCTGCCGCGCGCGCGAGTCGCGCCCCGTGGTAGAGGCTCGCGCCGCCGTGGCCGACCGCGAACCCACCCCCGTGCACCCACACGAGGACGGGACGGGAGCCGTCGAGCTCGGGGGTGAACACGCCGAGACCGAGGCACTCCTCGGCCGTTTGGAGCACCGCGCCGTGGGTGAAGAGAGCCACCGGGCGCTCGGGCTGCGGACATGCGGACCCGGGCGCCACGGCATCCCGTACGGCCGACCAGCCGGGCGCGGGTTCGGGCGCCCGCCACCGCGGGGCGGCGGCGTAGGGCAGCCCGAGGAAGGCGAAACCGCGGTCGTCCCGGACGCCGCGCACGCGACCGTTCGCCGTCGTGGCCAGCGCCGGCTCGAGCCCGGCGGTCAAGCGACTAGACCGTCGCGGCGCGGGCTGCCGGCGCCTCGACGTCAGGATGCGCCTCCTCCCAGGCGACCACCCGGTTGCGCAGAACTCCCACCCGCTCGATCTCGGCCTCGACCACGTCGCCAGGCTTGAGGTAGAGGGACGCGGGATCGGCGCTGAACCCCGCCACACCCGCAACGGTACCCGTGGAGACGATGTCGCCAGGGCTGTACCCCATGGCGGAGTAGTGGCTGATGATCTCGGGGACGGTCACGGACATCCGACCGGTGTGCGACTGCTGACGCGAGCCTCCGTTGACGCGAAGCTCCATCGAGAGGTCCAGGGGATCGCCGATCTCGTCCGGGGTGACGATCCAGGGGCCGATCGGACAGAACGTGTCAATGCTCTTGGACAGGCAGAACACTCCCGACTTCATCTCCTCGCGCTGGATGTCGCGGGCGGTGATGTCGTTGAAGATGAGATAGCCGGCGATGTACTCCTCCGCCTCCTCGGCGGAGAAGAACTTCCCCGCCCGGCCGATGACCACGGCCAGCTCGAGCTCGTAGTCCATCTCGCTCGTGAGCTCGCCGGGATAGACGATCGGGTCCTCGGGACCGATGATCGCATCGATGTTCTGGAAGAAGACGATCCATGGCAGCACGGGATGCGACCAGTTGACCCGGGTCGACTCCTGGTGGTGCTCGCGGAAGTTGCCCGCCGTGTGAAAGAACTTCTTGGGGATGATCGGCGCCCGCAGACGCACGTCCTCGAGCGGCGTCTCGCAGCCGGTCGGCTCGACCGCCCCGCCGAGCTCGAAATACGTGCGCATGTCCGGCACGTCAAGCTCGATGACCACCTCGTCGACGACCCTGCCCACGCGCCCGTCGTCATACGTCACCAGCTTCATATCCACTCCCGTTCGAGGCTGTTGCCCGGACTCGGATCGAGGGATCCGCCGAGTGCGAATAGTATAGACAGAACCACAAACTGTATGCAACACTAAGGTCTGCAGACGTCAGGGCCGAGAAACGGGGGTTAGATGCGACTTCTGGGCATCTCATGCGGCGCCAGCGAGGGCAGCGCGGAGCTTCTCCTGCGCACGGCCCTCGCCGCGGCGCATGGTGGTGGTCTCGAGACCCAGCTCCTGCGCTTGGGCGAGCTCGAGGTGAGCTTCGCCGCGGGACCGGCGACGGCCGGCGATGGCGACGACACTGGCTGGTTCTGGGAGCAGCTGATGGAGGCCGACGCCCTCATCATCTCCTCCCCAATCTACGCCCGGACGGCACCCGGAACGCTACGGCTGCTCGGAGACCGCCTGCTCGGACCCAACGCGGACGCCGCCTTCGTCGAGGAGCTGCTCGCGCTCCAGCGGGCGGGTACCGCGCCGGTCGTGCCCTTCCGGGTCGACGAACGCGTGCTCAGGCCGCGCGTGGCCGGCCTCATCGCCTGCGGGGGGTCGATTCCCGACCACTGGAAGAGCCTCGCCCTTCCGCTCATGCACACCTTCACCTTCTCCATGCAGATCGCGGTCGTCGACCAGGTGCAGTTCTCCGGAGCCGGCACCCCGGCCTCGATCGTGCTCGACGAAGCCGCGATCGAGCGAGCGCACCGGCTCGGCGCCGCAGTCGCCGCCCAGACGGGCCGCACCTTCGCCGAGGCCGAGTATGTGGGTCCGCCCGGCCTCTGCCCGATGTGCCATCTCGACGTGATCGTGATGACGGGCGCGGACGGTTCGGCGATCGAATGCGCCACGTGCGGCGCGGCCGGCCAGCTCACGGTCCGCGACGGACGACCCGCGTTCGCGTTCGACACGGCGGGATGCGAGCAGTCGGTGATCTCGATGGCCGAGAAGCGCGCCCACTTCTTCGAGGTCCAGCAGACCGCGGCCGAGCACGCCAAACGGGAAGAGGAGATTCGCGCCCGGGCCCGGGATCTGCTCGCCCGGACCGCCGAGGCGGCCGAGCTCGTGACCCCCAGGCGGAGCTAGAGCAGATAGTCCGCCACGGCACGACCGAGCTCGGACACGAGCTGCTCGTCGCTCACGGGCCGCTCGGACTCGAACCGGGGACCGTGCGTGATCCGGCGGGCGAGCGTGCAGTAGACCATCCGGAAGGCGACGTCGATGGCGAGGTCGGGATCCGGGTGCCGGAGCTCGTCGCGATGCGCCTCGAGCGCCTCCGAGAACATGCGTGCGGTGATCTGTGAGTTCTCGGCTCCGCGCCGCCAGATCTCCGGGTTCATCGGCGCCTGGCGCATGAACACGCCGAGGATCGCGGCGTTCCCGAGCATGATCTCGGCCATGTCGGTCACGAGCGTCTCGACGAGCTGGCGGGGCGTGAGGTCCGCAAGCGCGGAATCGCGGGAGAACCGCTCCTCCTGGTGGCGAATCTGGTCCATCGCCCGCTCGTACACGGCCAGGATGAGCGCCTCGCGATTAGCCACGCGCGCATAGATCGAGCCGATCGACACGCCGGCCCGCCGGCTCACCTCCTGGAGGGTGAACCCCTCGAAGCCCGACTCGGCGAGAACCTCGAGGCCGGCTTGGAGCAGACGCTCGAGCGACTCATGGCTCCGGCGTTGCAGCGGAGGGCGGATGAGCGGCTCGGAGCCCGACACCCGCCACAGCGTACGCACGTGCGAGGGTCGGTTCTAGACGCGAATGGACGTTCGTGTTTACTGTTGTTAGATCATGTCCCGCGGACGATGACTCCCGAGCACACCCAGGTAGGCATCATCGGCGCCGGCCCCGCCGGCCTCGCCGTCGCTCTCCTCCTCCAGCGCGCGGGCATCGACACGGTGGTGCTCGAGGTCCGCGACCGCGACTACATCGAGCGCCGGGTCCGGGCCGGGCTGCTCGAGCAGAACACGGTCGACCTCATGCACGATCTCGACGTCGGCGACCGGCTGGCGCGCGAAGGGCTGCAGCACGACGGGATCTACCTGCGCTGGCAGGGACGCACGAATCACATCCGCATTGCTGAGCTGACCGGGCGCCACGTGACGATCTATGCCCAGCAGGAGGTGGTCAAGGACATGGTGGCGGCGTTGCTGGAGCGTGGCGGAGACCTGCGCTTCGAGGTCGCGGACGTCGCCGTCCACGACGTCGATGGCGACGCGCCGCGTATCACCTACTCCCACCGGGGAGAGGAGCGCGAGCTGCACTGCGATTTCATCGCTGGGTGCGACGGCTTCCACGGAATCTGCCGCCCGGCCATCCCGGCCGACGTGCTCACCGAGCACGAGCTCGTCTACCCATTCTCCTGGCTGGGGATCCTGGCGCACGCCGCCCCAGCCACCGACGAGCTCATCTACGCGTGGCACGAGAACGGCTTCTCGCTTTACTCGATGCGCTCGCCCGAGGTGAGCCGCCTCTACATCCAGGTACCGGCCGACGAGGACATCGAGCGCTGGCCGGATGAAGCCATCTGGGCCGAGCTCCAGGCCCGCCTCGGCACCGAGGGCTGGTCGGTCAACGAGGGCGAGATCTTCGACAAGGGCATCACGCCAATGCGCACCTTCGTGTGCGAGCCGATGCAATGGGGACGCCTGTTCCTGGCCGGCGACGCCGCCCACATCGTCCCGCCGACTGGTGCCAAGGGACTCAACCTGGCGGTCAACGACGCCCGCCTGCTCGCGGCCGCGCTCGTCGAGCACTACGGCCAGGACTCCGAGACCGCGCTGCGGACCTATACCCAGACGGCGCTGCGCCGCGTCTGGCGCGCCCAGGACTTCTCCAACTACATGACGCAGCTGCTCCACGATCTCGGGCGCGGGCCCTTCGATCGCCGGCTACAGCTGTCCCGTCTGGATTACCTCGAGCGCTCCCGCTCGGCCGCCGAGAGCCTGGCCGAGAACTACGCCGGGCTGCCCGCGACAGACGGTTTCTAGGCCGGGCGGATTCGGGCGATCAGCTCAATCTCAACCGCGATGTCGAAGGGGAGCTCAGCCATCCCGACCGCGCTGCGCGTGTGTCGGCCGGCTTCGCCGAACACCTCGACGAGGAGGTCCGAGCACCCGTCGATGACCGCGGGCGTCTGGTTGAACCCGGGCGCGCAGTTGACCATCCCGAACACCTTGACGATCCGCTCGATCCGGTCGAGCGAGCCGAGCTCGGCGTCGAGCGTGGCCAGAATGGAGAGGCCGGTCATGCGCGCGGCGAGCTTGCCCTGCTCGAGGGCGACCTCCGATCCCACCTTGCCGCGGATCATCGTGTCCCCGTCGATCGGGCCGTGTCCGCCGGCGTAGACGTGGTCGCCGTCGACGACGCAGCCGAGGTAGTTGGCCGCGGGCGGAAAGACGGGCGGGAGCTTGATGCCCAGCTCTTGCATTCGTTCGGCGATCATCGTGGGCACCTCAATTCGTGAAGGACGTAGGGACTGTGGATGAGAAGGATGCCCACCACAAGAGCGAGGGGTGATCCGACCGGAACGTGCTGAGGACCGCGGCCACGAGCGGCCGGGCCGTCAGCCATCATTGCTGGTGTGGCGCCCGAGCTCGTCAACCCCGTCGCGATCGAGGAGATCCCCGCCTGGTCGGGCTCGATGGCCACGACCTTTCTGGACGTCGCGACCGGCGATGAGATGGAACGGCGGATCGAGATGCTCCGGCGAGCCTGGGAGCCCGAGCGGGCGTGGGGTGTGCGGGACCGCGGCCGTTGGGTGGGCACGCTGCGCACCGAGACGCGCACGATCACGGTGCCGGGGCTCGGGGCCGGCAACCGCGAGCTTGTCATCGATGCGTTGACCAACGTGACCGTGGCGGCGACGCACCGGCGCCAGGGGCTCATGGTCCAGATGCTCAGATCCTCCCTGCGGGGGGCGCACGAACGCGGCGACGCGCTGAGCGCGCTGATCGCGGCCGAGTGGCCGATCTACGGCGGCTTCGGCTATGCCCCGGCTACCACCGCCGCGGATTACGTCCTGCGTCGGGCTCGCGCGGGGGCTCGCCTGACCGGCGATCCGATGCGCGTGCGGCAGGTCGAGCTCGAAGAGTTTGCCGATGCCGCGTTTTCGGTGTTCGCCACCGCCAGGGATCAGCGCGCCGGCCAGATCAACCGTAATCGCGGATGGTGGGACCGCGTCTTCGGGCGGGATGGGTATCAACCGTCACCCGAGCTCCCCGCCAACTGGTTCCTCCACGATGGCGATGCGGGCCCGGATGGCCTTCTTGCCTGGACGCCTGGCGGCACCTTCACGCTCGTGCCGCCGCTCGGCGAGGTGGCGGTCTGGACGCTCACGAGCGCGACCGATACGGCGTACCGCGACCTGTGGGCCTACCTCGCCGGCATCGACGGGATCGACGAGGTCCGGGCTCCGCTACGGCCCGTCGACGAGCCGGTGCGCTGGATGCTCGCCGATGGCCGCACGCTGGTGGCCACCCGCGTCGTCGACGTGGTGTGGATCCGGCTGCTCGACGTACCCCGCGCGCTCGCGGCGCGCCGCTACGCCGTGCCCGGCGAGATCGTCCTCGAGGTGGTGGACCGGGACCGCGACGGCTTCGCCGCCGGTCGTTACGTGCTCCGGGCGGACGGGGACGAGGTCACCTGCGACACAACGCGAGCGCCGGCCGATCTCGAGATCACCCAGCGCGCGTTGGCCTCGGTCTACCTCGGCGGCTTCCGCCTGCATGAGCTCCTGCCGGCGGGAGGCGCATCCGAGCTCCGGCCGGGCGCGGCGGCGCAGCTCGACGTGATGTGCTCCACGCCGCTCGCGCCCTGGAACGCCACTTGGTTCTAGGTGGTCAGGCGAGGGCTGGCGCAGGCATCGCGCCGTGAGCCGGGTGCCGGGTGCCGGAACTATCGGCTCTACGAGGACTCCGAGGTTCGCAACGACTTCATCTTCGTCGAAAGGTCGAGTTCCACACGGTCGCGAGCACCGCGGACCTCGCGGACATGCGCTAGCTCATCGGCTGACAGGCGGTCTGCAGCGGCCGGCAGCGAACGACGACACCGACGATCGAGCTCGCGGGCACCGGCCCCCAGAACCGGCTGTCATCCGAGGCGCCCCGGTTGTCGCCGAGGAGGAAGTACTCGGAGGGCGGGACGCGCACGGGTGTGGGGAAGCTGCATCCCGCGCCGCTGCCACATGGGGCGATGAATGGCTGCGGGCGGACGACGCCGTTGACCACGGCCTCGCCGCCCGCGATCGAGACGACGTCGCCGGGGCCGGCCGCTATCCGCTTGACGAAGAAGACGTCCGAACGCGCCGGTGTCGCGAGGCCGCACGGCTCAGCAAAGCCCGATCCCTCCTGGCTCGCCGCGCACACCGGCGTGTTCGGGATCGCCCCGGCGGGCGCCCGGAAGACGACGATGTCACCGATCTTCAGGGACACTCCCGGCTCGACGGCTACGCGGCTCCCGATGGCCAGGGTCGGCTGCATCGACCCGGAGTCGACCCGGTAGTAGCGGACCTTGTCGTGGAGGGCGACCAGCCCGACGGCGACCGCGACGCCCGCGACGAGGATGAGCGGCACCGCGAACCGGCGTCTGACCGGCCGCCCGAGCGGAAGCTCGGACACAGCTTCACACATCGGCACGAGCTCGTCCGGGCTGGAGGCGGCCAGGCGGCATGCAGCCTGCCGGCGCGCGACTATTCCTCGGATGCGCTACTCAATCAACCTGCCGAACTTCGGCGACTTCGCCGACCCGCGGGCCGTGGAGACCGTCGCCGTCGCCGCCGAGGAGGCGGGCTGGGACGGTCTCTTCGTGTGGGATCACGTGGTCCACGACAAGTCACACCGCCGCGGACAGCCCTTCGGCGATCCGTGGATCCTGCTCACGGCGGCCGCGTTGGCGACCTCCCGCCTCCGACTCGGCACGCTTCTCACGCCGGTCGCCCGGCGACGGCCCGAGCAGCTCGCCCGGCAAGTGGCCACGCTCGACGCACTCAGCGGTGGGCGCATGATCTTTGCCACCGGTCTCGGCGGCCCGATCGAGGACGAGTACGGCAGCTTCGGCGACACCACCGACCCCGTGGTACTGGCCGAGCGTCTCGACGAGGGCCTCGAGCTCCTGCGACGCTACTGGGCCGGCGAAGCGGTCGACCACCGAGGCAGGCACTACGAGGTCCGCGACGTGACCCTGCTGCCCGCGACCGTCCAGAGGCCGCATCCCCCGATCTGGGTCGGCGGGTACTGGCCCAAGCGCCGGCCGATGCGCCGGGCGGCCCACTGGGATGGCGCCGTCCCGTTGTTCGAGACCGCCCGGCACGGGCAGATCCCGCCGCTTGACCAGGTCCGCGACCTCGTGGCGTACGTCCGGCGCCACCGCGCCGAGGGACGCCCGTTCGAGATCGTGCTCGGGGGCAAGACGCCCGGCGATCCCGCCGAGGCGAGCGAGATCGTCGCGCCCCTCGCTTCGGCCGGGGCGACCTGGTGGGACGAGCGCCAGCTCCAGATGAGCGAGGATCTCGCCAGCCTCGCCGCCGTGCTGCGTCGGGTCAACCACGGGCCGCCGGCGGCGTAGGGCGCATCATCGGCCGCTCGATCGGTTCTAGACCGGTTTCCGTGCCGCGAGCTCAGCCGGCGTGACGATCTCGATCCGAGAGGCCAGCATCCACTGGTTGCCGAACGGGTCCTCGAGGCGGCCGCCCCGTTCGCCGTAGAACTGGTCGGCGAGGGGATAGACGACCTGGGCCCCGGCGCGGACGGCGCGGTCCCACGCGGCGTCGACGTCCGGCCAGTACGTACATAGGAGTGCGCTGAACTCGTCGTCCTGGGCGTCCTTGACCATCACGACCGAGTCTCCGATGAGCAGCTCCGCGTGCACGAGCGCCCCGTCGGGCATGTGGTAGCGCTCACCCAGCTCCTCGGCGTCGAACGCGGCCTTATAGAACTCGATCCCGGCCGCCGCGTCGCTCAAGGCGAGCCGGGGCGTGACCGTGTGGAGATGCTCCGGCACGGGACTGATCCTGCGTTCGCGTTCAGCCAACCCGGGCTGCTCGTAGATCCCGATCACGTTCCCGGCCGGGTCGCGAACGTGCCCCACACGCTCGCCGGATGCCGCGTCCGCGTTCAGCACCTCGCCGCCGGCGGCGCCGACGGCCGCGAGGGCCGCGTCGAGGTCGGCGACCATGATGTGAACCATGATTCCGGGCTCGGCCGACGGCGGCCGGCCGGTGACCCACGAGCCGCTCACCTCCTTGACCGCGTCGTCGAATGCGACCGCGCCGTCGCCGCGGGTGCGCAGCTTCCAGCCGAACGCCTCGCGGTAGAAGCGCGAGGAGCGTTCGACGTCGACAGCCGGAATTTCGAGGTAGCAGATCTTGCCCGTCGCGAGGGTGGGGGTTCCGTGCGCCATGCCGTTAATATACATGTACATCAAATGTCGGCAAGCTCGCCCAGACCGCGGGGTCGCCCGCCCACGATCGACCGCGAAGCCGTCCTCGACACGGCGATTCGGCTCCTGGACGACGAGGGTGTCGAGGCTCTGACCATGCGCCGGCTCGCGAGCGAGCTGGGCGTATCCGCGATGGCGCCCTACCGGCACGTCGGCAGCAAGGACGAGCTGCTGATGGTGCTGGTCGACCGCCTCGCCGCCCGGCTCGTCTACCCGCCGCGTCCGGCCGATCCGAAGAGCGCGATGCTCGTCCTCTGGGCGACGCTCTACGACAGCCTCGCCGAACATCCCTGGGTCGTCGAGGTCCTGGCGCGCCGCCGAATGATGGCGCCGTCGGTGCTCGGCGCGATCGAGCAGATCCATGCCGCGCTCCGCGCCGGGGGCCTGTCGATCGAAGCGGCGGTGCGCGCGTACCGCCTGATGTGGAACTTCACGCTCGGCTCGCTGCTCGTGCGCGCCGGCGCGACCTCTGAGGGACCGAGCCAGCAGCGGGCGCTCCGCGGCTCTCCGGATCCCGGCCGCTACCCGTTGCTGGCGGAGGCAGCCGCGACCTGGAGGGTGGCCCATGACCGCGACCCCTACCAGGAGGATCTCGGAGCGCTCATCGACGGGTTGTTGGCGAGCTCCTAAGCCGGGTGCTCAACCGTCGGTTGGAGACGCGTGGGCCGGCAGTCCCGGGCGGCCGCGCCGGCTCCGGTTGGAATCGACTTGTCAATCAGTCCAGCCCGCGTGGATCTCGTCGGGAACGGGTCGGCCGCGCCAACAGCATCACCACCACCTGGACTACGCGACCTGAAGCTACGGTCGTTCTACGAGCGCTTTGAAGTTGTTGAGACCTTCTTCGAGACTCTTGCCATTCATGCGCTTGACGATGAGCGCGTCCGCGAACTTGCCGAACACGCCGCCCGGCAGGGTGTAGTCGAACGTCGTGGTCAGGCGCGTCCCTTCGCCTTCCGGGGTGAGCTCCCAGCGAGCGCGCCCGGACAACATGCCCTCCATTTGAAGAAGCTGCAGCTTGCCGGCTGGTAGTCCAGCACCGTCTCGGTGATCGGTATGGACATCCCCCCCGACTTCGCCTTGAAGGCGACCTTGCCCCCTGCTTCGGGGAAGGGAGCGGCGATGGTGAGCTCCGTCATGCCCGGGTACCAGTCCGGCCAGCGGCTGGCATCGCTCAAGCGCGTCATGGTCTCCTGCGGCGAGGCCTTGATCAGGACATTGCGTTGCACGATCGCCATCGGGGATCTCCTCGCTGTCTCTTGTCTCGCCCCTCCGTGACACGGAGAAGCAACCGGCCGCGGGCGGACCGGGCGGCCGGGGCGGCCGGGGCGGCCGGGGCGGCCTTGCGGGACCATAGTCGAGCCCCGGCGCTCTGGACAGATCGCGCCGCTCTCCAAGAGCAGTGCCGCCCAGGACGGTGCGACGCTCGATCCTCGTCGAGGCGCCCATCAAGGTCGCGTTTCAGGTGTTCACCGAGCAGTTTGACCGCATCAACCCCCGGGAGCACAACTTCTCAACGTCGAGATCGCGGAAACGGTGTTCGAGCGACACGTGCTATTGGCGCGAAACCCAGCCGCTGACTGGATCCGCATCGGGGCGACCCGCTCTACGACGCGGGTTATTCGCGTTTGAGCTTGACGCCGATCGTCGGCACGACGAGTGACGCGAGGTACCGGGGCCACCAGATCGAGCTGTTGCAGCGGAAGTGGATGTTCGTGCCGTCCGCTGCGTCGAACGACTGCGCGTGGCTTGAGTATCGGCCGGCCTTGACTTGAAGCGTGTGCGGGCCGGGTTCCACCTGAAGTTCGACGGTCTGGTTCCGCTCGATCGATCCGGCCGGATTGCCGTCCAGCATGATCTCGAAAGCGCCGCGGCGAAGCTCCATGGCGCTGATCGCCCGTCGTTCCAGCGTGAGGGTGGATGACATTCCAGGGTTCCTTCGGGTTGTTTGATCGGAGGTGCTTCGTGGATCAGTTCTCGAGGATTGTGGTCATCGTTGCCTATGGCTGGAGCCACAAGCCGCAACGCCGCCGCTGACAAGCGCGGACAGGCGACAGGTCGATACCCGCGGGTAGTACGGCCCCATCGCGGCCGAGGCAGCGGACGGATCCGTCGCCTGGGTGATGTTCTGCGCCGCTCGCGTGAAGCTGGGGCTGATGAGCTTGTTGCGCAGGTGGAGGAGGTACAGGCGCGGGGTCTGCGTGTTCGGGAGCGGAAGGAAGGTGACGCCCGGCACCCGGGAGATGGCGGCCTTCTCCGTCTCGGTCCCGATGACGTAGGCGTAGTCGCCGTGGGCAAGACGTGTCTGGTAGTCGTCGCGGCATCCGTAGTCGGTCTGGCCGTTTGGAAGTGCGTTGGCGACCGTCGGCTGGCCTTTGATCGCGAGGGAGATGCACATCGACCAGTAGCGCATGTCCACCCCCGCCTGCGGCCACGGCGAGGGCGCGTTGGTCGGCGGGAACGTCGGCGCTTTGGCTGTCACGACCATGACATCGTCTGCAGGCGGGCGGATGATGTAGGCCGTGACGTAAGCGGTGTTCGCGTCCGCGAGGCCAGCGATGTACTCCGCAGCGGGCATCCCGTAGAAGGCGCCGGGGGGCGGGGGCGCCGTTGCCGCGGAAGTGGGGGAAGTGCTCGCTGTCGCGCCGGGCGCCTTCGGGGGCAGCGCTATCGGGATGTGGGTCCGGCAGGCCGCCAGCGTGCGGCTGGTCTTGCCCTGGGTGAGCGTGATCGTGGGCGGCGTCACGCCGGAAAAGCTCCCACTGGCGGGGTCGTAAAGCCGGTAGATCAGGTAGCCGGGGTGCGCTTCGGAGGTGCCGGCGGGAAGGGGAAGGACGTTCGCCTGGCCGGTCGTGACGGTCGGCTGGACCGTCACCTCGTACCGGCCGCCGGGAGAGGCCCGGCGCTGCCAAGGATTGACGCTCCCCGGCTCAGGAGCGATCTGGTAGTCAGTCAACGATGAGCCGAGACCATCGCGGGTGACCGGTGTCCCCTGGGGTGTGTAGACGCTCAGCGTGAAATAGCGGGCGTCGGGATAGGTCCCAGAGAGAGTGATCCGCACAGACGCGCCGGTGACGATCGGCTGATCCCAGTAGTGCGCCATCGGATCCGGGATCCCCTTGTTGAACGACTGAACCCCCACCACCGACGGCCACGCACACGACGGGTGCGCCGGTCGCGAAGCCGACGCCGCGCTCGTGGTCGACGATGAAGCTCCGCAGGACGCTAAGGCGAGCAGGCAGCCCAACGCCACCGCGCCGCTCCGCACCACACGGGCTGCCGATGCAGATCGAGACCCCGGTCGTGGCTCCCGGAACCGAGGCTCCGTCGCGATGTGCTCCTCCAGTCCGTTCATCGGATACCTCCCATTGGCCGTGATGGCGGCCCCGCTGCCTAACTATCGCTACGATATCACAATGATAGTTCGACGGCAAGGCACGGCTCCGTCGCGCATCAGGTGAGATAGATCGAGGAGGTCGACATCCGGTGGGGGCCACGCCAGGAAGGCCTCCGTCGCCGTCGTCGCTGCTGCCCGCCCTGCCCTTCGGGCCGCCATAAACATGACTCGGGAAGCGCCCCGGAACAAGACCGGATCGCTTACCGCATCATGTACCGTTCCTAACCGATGGCCATCTCCAGCACGGGGTCGCGGGCGCTGGCTGCGGTGGAGGCGGGTCCTGCGGCCGAGCTGCGCGAGCTGCAGATCTTTCTCACCGTGGCCGAAGAGCTGCACTTCGGCCACGCGGCCGAGCGGCTTCAGATCAATCGCTCCCGCGTCAGCCAAGTCATCAAGGCGCTGGAGTTGCGCGTCGGCGCACAGCTGTTCGAGCGCACCAGCCGCCGGGTCCGACTCACCCCGATCGGCGAGCGGGTCGTGACCGAGATAGCGGGTCCCTACCGAGAGCTCCGGGAGGCGCTCGCCCGCGCGCGGCAGGTGGCCAGCGGAGTAGCCGGCACCCTCCGGATAGGGATGTACGTGCCAATCAACGGCGGTCGGCACATCGCCAAGATCATTCGCGCGTTCACGGCTGGGCATCCTGGGGCTGGTGTGGAGTTGGTCGACACCGGCTTCCAGCGCGATGACCTCGAGTGGCTGAGAGCTGGCGATGTGGACATGCTCGCCACCCGGCTCCCGGCCACGGGTCCCGACGTGATCGTGGGGCCGATCCTCTCGCGCGAGCAGCGCGTACTCGTGGTCTCAAAGGACGATCCCCTGGCCGCGCGGGAGTCCGTGTGCCTCGAAGACTTTGCCGACCGGCTTGTGGCGGATACCCCGACATTCCGCCGCGAGATGATGGACGCATTTATCCCGCCCGTCGCCCCGTCAGGCCAGCGCCTGCGGCGAGTCACGACGCGCTCTCCCGAGGACCTCCTGCTTCGGATCGCCATCGGCGAACAAGTGCACCCGACAGTCGCGTCCATGCTGGCCTATTTCAGCCACCCGGAGATCACCTCGGTTCCGATCTCGGACTTGCCGCCGTCCGAGACCGCGCTCGTGTGGCTGACCACAGCCCGCTCCACCACGATCCGCGCCTTTGCGCGCGCGGCCGCGGAGGTGCTCGCCTGCACCGAGCCGGCGGGCCTCCCCGAGGGCTGCCCGCAGGATGTCGAGATGCGAGCGCGGAAAGAGGAACCGCCCATTTCCAGGGACTTGGAGCGGGAGCGACGGGACTCGAACCCGCGACCTCCGGCGTGACAGGCCGGCGCTCTAACCAACTGAGCTACGCCCCCGAGGGGGAGCCTGAGTATGGCAGGAGATATTTCTCTCCGCGTGGCGCAACTTTGCTCGCATCCCGCGGTTTGAGCGACCGAATCGATCTCCCGGAGGGCGCGCCCAACCCGGCCGTGGGTGTGCTAAAGGGATCGGCGACGGGGACCCACACGGGTCCCCGTCGTGCGTTAAGGGGCCGCGTGTCCCAATCTCGGCCGGGGCCGCGTGTCCCAATCTCAGCGCGGTGCCAATCTCTATAATTTCAATTGAGTATGATGGCTTTATGGCCGAAACCCTCCGTCTCGACGTCCACCAGCACGTCTGGACCGCCCCCCTCCTCGAAGCCCTGAGCGACCGCCGCTGGCTTCCCTTCGTCCGGCACAGTCATGGGCTGACCGTTCTCCACAGCGCCGGCGAACGGCCCTACGTCATCGACCGCGACGCCGAGAGCCCGAGGCGCCGCGCGCAGCTCGTGCACGTCGACCGCCTCGACCGAGCCCTCGTCGCCCTCTCGAGTCCGATCGGGATCGAGGCGCTCGCCCGCGCCGAGGCGCGCAGCCTCATCGACGCCCACCTCACCGGCGTGAGCGAGCTCGGCCCGGATTTCGCCGCCTGGGGCCCGCTCGTGCTCGACGGGCCGCAGCCCGAGGACGTCGACGAGCTTCTCGCCCGCGGCTGCGTCGGCGTCTCGCTCCCCGCGTGCGCCTTCGCCGGGCCGGAGGCGCTCGAAGCCATCCGGCCGGTCCTAGAGCGCATCGCCGGGCACGACGTCCCGCTCTTCATTCACCCCGGCCCGGGCGTCCCTCCTGGCAACCGCGAGGCCTCGCTGAGCGATCCGCTGTGGTGGCGGGCCCTCACCGACTACGTCGCCCAGATGCAGAGTGCCTGGCTGACCTTTGCCGCCCTCGGCCGACGCGAGCACCCCGACCTCACGGTGCTTTTCGCCATGCTCGCCGGCGGGGCGCCGCTGCTCAGCGAGCGTCTCGCGACCCGCGGCGGCCCGCCGATCGACGTCCGCGATGCTCGCGTCTTCTACGACACCTCGAGCTACGGCCCGACCGCGATCGAGGCTACGGCCCGGCGCGTCGGCCCCGGTCAGCTCGTCTACGGCTCCGATCGGCCGGTGATCGAACCGGCCGACACCGGTCGCGAGCTCATCCTCCAGCTCAACGCCGGCGACCTGGTCCAGCGGGCAGCGGGCTCCACCCACCGCGAGCGCGCGGGGGCGAGCGTATGAGCCTCACCGCGGCCCAGCTCGAGGACGTCGTCCGCGCCCTCGCCGCCGCCCCGGAGCGTTGGCGCGAGCACGTCCGCCACGACGATACCGAGCGGGTGTACGAGCTCATCTGGGAGGACGACGACGTGAACGCGTGGGTGATCTGCTGGAGCGTGGATCACGACACGGGCTTTCACGATCACGATCGCTCGGCAGCGGCCATCACGGTCATCGAAGGAGCGATCCTCGAGGAGCGGCTCTGCTTCGCCGGGGCGCCCAAGCGCGCGATCCACGGCCCGGGCACGACGATCACTGTCCCCCCGACGGCCATCCACCGGGTGCTCCACGCCGGCGACACGCCCGCCGTGACCATCCACGCGTACTCGCCGCCCCTCACCGCCACGGGCGCATACACGATCACATCCGACGGCCGGCTCGAGCGCGAAGCGCTCAGCCACGAGCACGAGCTGAGGGCGGAGGCGGCGGGCGCACTATCGTAGGCGCGCATGAGCCCCAGCCCGGTCACCCCAAACCTCCTGCTCCTCAATCGCCTGCGCTTCGTGAACGCCTACCTCGTGCGCGAGGACGACGGCTTCACGCTCGTGGACACGATGATCGGCGGCAGCGCCCAGCGCATCATCGACGCCGCCCACTCCGCCGGCGGCGAGATCCGCCGCATCGCCCTCACTCACGCCCACGGCGACCACATCGGCTCGCTCGACGCGCTCAAGCAGCAGCTCGGCGACGGCGTCCAGGTCCTCGTCCCCGAGCTCGATGCACGGATCATCGCCGGCGAGAAGGTCGTCGAGGGCAAGCTGCCCGGCTCCTGGCCGAAGGTCGCCACGACGCCCGATCAGCGCCTGAACGCCGGCGACCGCGTGGGCAGTCTCGAGGTCGTGGCCACGCCGGGCCACACGCCGGGTCACATCTCCTACCTCGACACCCGCGATCGCAGTGTGATCGTCGGCGACGTGTATACGGCCGTCGGAGGGCTCGCGGTCTCGAACCACTTCTCGCTCCCCTTCCCTCTCGCCGCCATGGCGACCTGGGACAAAGCCAAGGACCTCGAGTCCGCCAAGGCGCTGCGAGCGCTCGATCCCTCGCTGCTCGTCTTCGGCCACGGTGGCCCTGTGCGCAGTCCGGCGGCCGCAATGGACAAGGCGATCGCGGCCGGCGGCGGCTGAGCCGGCCGTGCCCTCGGCCTACACCAAGGTCGAGCACGACGGCGGCATCGACAACGTCGCCGTCGAGGAGCCACTCGAGATCCGCGTGGATGGCCGGCCGCTCGCGGTCACGATGCGCACGCCCGGCCACGACGAGGAGCTCGCGCTCGGCTTCCTGTACGGCGAGGGTCTCATCGACGGCCCGCGGAGCGCCGGGCTGACCGGCGATCTGGCCGCCAATACGATCGACGTCCACGGTCCTCTGACCCGCGAGCCGGGGCAGCGGCGCTTCTACACGACCTCCTCCTGCGGCGTGTGTGGCAAGGGCGCGCTCGAGGAGGTGGCCGTGCTGAGCGCCCCACTGCCCGCCGGCCGGCCGCAGGTCTCCCGAACCCTCGTGGCCGAGCTCCCGGACCACCTCGAGCAGCCCGGGTTCGAGCTCACCGGCGGCCTCCACGCCACCGGACTCTTCGACACCGACGGCGGCCTGCGCATCGCCCGTGAGGACGTCGGCCGCCACAACGCCATGGATAAGGTGATCGGCCGGGCCCTCCTCGACGGCCGAGTCCCGCTCGACGGGTGGATCCTGTGCGTGAGCGGGCGGCTTTCCTTCGAGCTCGTGCAGAAGGCCGCCGTGGCCGGGGGACCGATCCTCGTCGGCGTGGGCGCACCGAGCTCGCTCGCCGTCTCGCTCGCCGCCGAGCGGGGGATGACGTTGTGCGGCTTCGCGCGGGGCGGGCGCGTCAACGTGTACACACACCCGGAGCGCATCCGCCCGAACTGAACTCGCGCGCGGCCCCGTCCTACGGCTCGGGCAGCGCGTCGAGCAACCGCACGATGTCCTCCTCAGAGGTCCAGGCGCCGAGCGAGACGCGGACCAGGCCGAAGGCGGGGATGCTGCGAACGATCACGCCCTCGGCCGCAAGAGCCTCGACGACGCCAGGCGGATCCCCGACGGCGAACGAGACGAGGGTAGAGCTGCCCCGCGGCCAGACGTCGTATCCGCGGTCGAGCAGGCGCTGGGCGAGAACCTCGGCGAGCGTCGCCGCGCGGTTGTGCACCCACGACCACCCGGCCTCCTCGAAGATGTCGAGGGAGGCGAGCGCGTACGCGCTGCGAATTCCGGACGGGAAGCCGTGGTCGAGGCGGCCCGCGCCGTCGGCAGGCTGGAAGTCGAGGGCGTGGAGTGGGTCGGCCACCGAGGCATATCCGGGCCACGGGACGAGCAGGTCGTCGAGGCGCTCGCTGCGGACATACAGGGCGCCGCTGCCCTCCGGGCCGCACAGCCACTTCTGCCCCGACCCGGCGTAGAAGTCGCATCCCAGCTCGATCACGTCGGCCGGCACGGCCCCGATGCCCTGGGCACCGTCGAAGAGCACCGGGACATCGGTGGCGCTGAGCGCAGCCGAGTCGACCACGCGCCCGCTCACCCAGGAGACGTGAGAGCAGGCGACGAGCCGCGTCGCCGGACCGACCTCCTCGGCGATCCGGTCAAAGGCCACGACCCGCACGGATACGCCGTACTTGCGGCGCGCACGGCCGAGCGGTGCGAGCAGGCCGGGATGCTCCTCGTCGCTCGTGAGGATCTCATCGCCCTGGCGGAGATCGAGGCCGGCCAGCACCGTGTTGCAGCCGTCCGTGGTCGAGCCCGTGAGCGCGACCTCCGACGGCGAGCAGCCAAGCACCTGGGCGTAGGCCGCGCGCAGCCGCTCGGCCATCTCGAGCACGCTGTCGTGGTAAGAGCGGCCGCACCGGCCCGATCGGGCCTCGAGATCGACACGCTCGCGCACGGCGGCCGCGCTCGCTGCCGGTACCGGGCCCTCGGTGCCGGCGTTCAGGTAGGCAAGGCGCTCGAGGACGGGGAACTGCGACCGGAACCGCTCCTCGGCGCGGAGCTCTGAGGTGGATGCACTCACCCCAGGCAGGCTACTTGCTGGCGTTCCCGACCTCGCGTTTGGAGCGCTTGCGCGGCTTGCCCGAGCCGGCCTTCGCCTTTGCCTTCGCCTCCGCCCTCGCCTCGCCGTCGCCCTCGCGGTCGCCCGCTTCGGCGAGCTCGCGCTTGAGCACCTTCCCGGTCTGGTTGCGGGGCAGCTCGTCGAGGAAGACGACCTCGCGCGGCACCTTGTAGTTGGCCAGGTTGTCCTTGACGTACTTCTTGACCTCGTCCTCGCTGAGCTTGGCGCCGTCGCCCAACACGACGAAGGCCTTGAGGCGCTGCCCGAACTTCTCGTCGTCCACCCCGATCGCCGCCGCCTCCTTCACGGACTCGTGGCCCGACAGGAGCTCCTCGATCTCGGCGGGGAACACGTTCTCGCCGCCCGAGACGATCATCTCGTCGTCCCGGCCGTCGATGAACAGGCGGCCCTCGTCGTCGAAGTGTCCGACGTCGCCCGAGGCCATGAGCCCGGCGACGATGTCCTTGTTGCCGCCGCCCGTGTAGCCCTCGAACTGGGAGATGTTGCCGACGAAGATGCGTCCGGTCTCGCCGGCGCGGCGCTCGTTCCTGCCCTCGTCGTCGTAGATCTTGACCACGGAGCCACGGACGACCTTCCCCACGCAGCCGGGTTCGGCCGCGAGATCCTCGGGCGTGGCGATCGTCGCGTAGGCGATCTCGGTCGAGCCGTAGAGGTTGTAGACGACCGGCCCGAAGGCCTCGAGTGCCCGGGTGGCCAGGTCGGCGCCGAGCGCCGAGCCGCTCACGAAGATGATGCGCAGCTCGGAGAGGTCGCGCTCCTTGATCTTCTCCTCCCCGACATCGAGCATCCGCCGCAGCATCACGGGCACGACGACGAGCGTGGTGGCGCGGTGCTCGGCCATGCTGTCAAGGGTCTGCTCCGGGTCGAAGCGCCGGCGCAGCACGAGGGTCGAACCGAGGCCGATGCCCACGATCGCCTGGGCGAAGCCGAGCGCGTGGAACATGGGCACGGCCAGCTCGGTGACCTCGCGGGCCCGGTAGGGCACCTTGCTCAGCAGCCCCCCGATGAGCCCGAGGGAGCGGGGCTCGCCACGCGGCGCGCCCTTCGGCGTCCCCGTCGTCCCGCTTGTGAGGATCGTGATCCGCGGGGCGGTCCCGGGCTTGGGGGGCGTCTTGGCCGACCCGGAATCGATGAGCGCCTCCAGGGTGTCCTCGCCCGGCTCCTCGGCCCAGGCGCGGAAGCGCCCGCGCGTCGGCTCGACGCCCTCCAGCATCTCCGCGTACTCATCGTCGTACACGAGCAGATCGGTCTCCTCGCGCGTCGCCACGTCGCGGATCTGCGGGCCGGCGAACGAGGTGTTGAGGAGGATGATGCGCGCGCCGCACTTCGCCGCCGCGAACACGGTCTCGAGAAAGCCGCGGTGGTTGCGCACGAGCACCGCGACGCCCTCTCCGCTCTCGAAGCCGCGCTCGCGCCAGGCGTTGGCGATGGCGTTCGACCGCTGGTCGAGCTGCCGGTAGGTGAGTTCGCCGCGCTCGTCGATGAGCGCGAGGCGATCTCCGTGTCGAATCGCCCCGGTGGAGATGGCGCCGCCGAGCATTCCGAAGCGCTCGAAGGCGACGAGCATCTGAGCGACCTTGTGCGGCCACTCCGGGCCGACGAGCCCGCTGCGAATGCACAGGGCCGCGAAGTAGGCCTCGTCGCCGAAGCGCTCGACCAGCTTCGCCGTACCGGCGAGCAGGGACTCACCCCCGGCAAGCAGTGACTTGGGGTCTAGATCTGGGATCGGACACTCCTCCCGTTGAGCTCTCGCATGTCATCTCACCCGCGGCGGCGATTGTCAATTGCGGATTTCGCGGCCACTGTCCAGCGCGACGACACCCGTCTTTTCAATTATGTACCGGTGGGTAGCATCGCTGCGATGCCAG
This sequence comes from uncultured Solirubrobacterales bacterium, assembly GCA_963795525.1. Taxonomy (GTDB): domain Bacteria; phylum Actinomycetota; class Thermoleophilia; order Solirubrobacterales; family Solirubrobacteraceae; genus Palsa-465. The sequence continues at coordinate 593,064 of CAWCIA010000001.1, read as the reverse complement.
GCCAGCTGATCACTCTTCCCGTCCGCCTCTGGATCCGCGGAGCCCGGCTTGCCGTGCACGCGGCCGAGGACGTAACCGAGCGTGCCCTCACGGAGACGCTGCGGATCGCCGGTATGCTCGGCGCGTTGCGACCGGGGGGCGAGAGCCCCCCGGCGCCAAGCCCGAGCGCTCCGGCGCCAAGCCCAAGTTCCCCGGCGCCGAGCCCGAGCGCTCCGGCGCCAAGCCCGAGAGCCCCGGCGCCAAGCTCAAGCTCCCCGGCGCCAAGCCCGAGAGCCCCGGCGCCAAGCCCGAGAGCCCCGGCGCCAAGCTCAAGCCCCCCGGCGCCAAGCCCAAGCCCACCGCCGCCAAGCTCCCCGGCGCCAAGCGAGCCGACCCCGCGCCCCCCTGGCCCGAGCGCCGTCGCGAGCGGCCCGAGCGCCCCGGCCCGGCCCGCGCGCCCTCGCCCGGCCCGACCGCCCGCGCCTCAGAGCAACGGCGCCGGTCAGACGACGGCCGAGCCACCGCACGTCTCCCAGGAGCCCGTGGTCGTCCGCGAGGAGGCCGAGGCCGGAGCCGAAGATGGCGCCGGGGCCTCGGTGACCGTCCGGGAGCCCTGGGACGGCTACGCCAAGCTGAGCGCGCGCGACGTCGTCGACCGCCTCGGCGGCGCATCGTCCGCCGAGCTCGCCGCCGTGCAGCTCTACGAGTCGGCGCATCGCAGCCGCCAGACCGTTCTCCAGGCGGTGCAGCGGCAGCTCAAGTCAGCCGGCCACTGACCCCGAACCCCCGAATCCAGGAAGCGACTCATGCCGACAAACGAACGCGACACCAAGCTGATCGAATGGCTGAACGAGGCCTACGCCAAGGAGGCCGAGCTCGAGGCCGACCTCACCGCGCACATCTCACTGACCCAGAAGGACTCCTATAAGAAGCGCCTTCGCCAGCACCTGACCGAGACCAAGGCACACAAGCGGCAGGTCGCGGCGCGGATCAAGAAGCTCGGCGGGAAGGCGCAGACCCCGGGCGTGCCGGGGGTCCCCAAGCCTGCCGGCGAGCTCGCGGGCAAAGCGGTGGCCGCGGTCAAGGGACAAGTGGGCACGGCCCGAGCCGCCCTGACCGATCAGACCGAGACCCATCTGCGCAACGCGCAGGAGGAGCTCCGCGAGGAGCACGTCGAGATCGCCCTGTACCGCCGGATCGAGACGTTCGCCACCGAGGTGGGCGACCGCGAAACCGTGCAGCTGGCCAAATCGATCATTCGCGAGGAGGAGCGGATGGCCAAGTTCCTCGACGCTGAGATCACCCGCCTCGTCAAGGAGGTCGTCCGGCGCGAGGTCCCGAAGGATCAGCGCGCAAGCACGACCCGGCGTCGGAGCGCGGCCGGACGGTCCGGGACGACCCGGACGTCGAGCAGCGGGCGGACCCGCGGCTCCGCCAACGGCAGCTCGGCCCGACGCACCAGCGCCCGCGCCGTGTCAGCGAGCGGACGAAGCTGATCCCGTTGCCGAAACGCGATGTTTAGCGAGGCCGCCCTTCGGGCATCCGGTCGCTGAACCAGTCAAGGAACTGCGCCCCCACTTCCTTGACCACTCCGGGAGGGCCCAGATGGAGCTGGGTCCTCCCGGAGCCGCTTCTACGATCATTTCCCCGCCTTCTCGGGCGTCCGGCTGGCGTCCGATCGGTTCGGCACCATGGCGCGTCCGTGCCTGCCGTCCGGACCCCGACCACGACCACGCCGCTGCGCCCGTGGCAGACCCGCGCACTCGCCGAGATGGCCGATTGGAACAGCGGCCATTTCCTGCTCTCGGCCGCCCCTGGGGCGGGCAAGACGCGGCCGGCGCTCGAGCTCGCGCGCCGTGAGCTCGAGGCGGGCTCGATCGCCTCGGTGATCGTCGCCTGCCCGACCGCGCCCCTCACCCGACAGTGGGCCAGGGCAGCGAGCGGCCTGGGCCTCGACCTGGCTCCGGACACCGAGTCGCCCCGGGCTCCGCGGGGCTTTCACGGCGTCGCCATCACGTACGCGCGCATCGCCATGGCGCCGAAGCGCTGGCGCGGCGAGGTTCCTCGCCGGACGCTCGTCATCGCCGACGAGGCCCACCACCTCGGCGAGGACCTCGCGTGGGGCGAGAGCTTCACCACGGCGTTCGGAGACTGCCGGCGTTGGTTGCTCCTCTCCGGCACCCCCTTTCGCTCCGACGCCACTCCGATCCCGGGCGTGCGCTACGACGCGGCCGGCCTGGCCGAGCCGGACGTCTCCTACACCTATGCCGACGCCGTGGCCGACCGCATCTGCCGCCCGGTGCAGTTCGTGGCCTACGACGGCACCCTCTCCTGGCGCAGCGGAGACGACGTCATTGAGTCGAGCTTTGAGACCGTGCTCTCGAGCCGCGAGGCGAGCCGCCGCTACCGCACCGCGATCTCCACCGAGCTGCCCGACGGCCTGCCGCGGATCCTCCGCGAAGCGGATGGCCGCCTGCGCGCCGTGCGGAAGGCCGGCCACGGCGACGCCGGGGGCCTCGTCATCGCGGCCGACTCGAGCCACGCGCGGCGTATCGCCAAGCTGCTGCGGGAGGCCACCGGCCGCGTCCCCGTCGTCGTCTTGCACACCGAAGCCGGCGCCGCGTCGAAGCTAGCCGCGTTCACCCACTCGCGCGATCCGTGGCTCGTGGCCGTCAACATGGTCTCCGAGGGGGTCGACATTCCCCGGCTGCGGGTCGGCGTGTACGCGACCGCGGCTAAGACACCGCTCGTCTTCCGCCAGATCGTCGGGCGCTTCGTGCGTACGCTGCCCGGGCGCCCGGTCGAGCCGAGCTGGCTCTACGTGCCCGCGGATCCCGTGCTGCTCGACCACGCCGCCTCGGTGGAGGAAGAGCTCCGGGCGGCGCTGCGGGGCCCGGGCGACGGCGGCCTCGACGCCGAGCTCGAGCGAGCACAGCGGCGCGAGACGGAGGCCTCGCCCGAGCTCGAATTCGTGCCTCTGAGCGCCGACGTGGCGCCGCAGATGACGCTCTTCGGCCCCGCCCCGGCCGCCCCCCCTTGGCCGCCGCCGGGCAGCGCGCAGGCGAATGCTACGCCGGCTCCGCCGCCGGATTCCGTGCTCCCCGCCTTCGAGCGCCGCGCGCTCCTGCGCGACGAACGCCACCGCCTCGTCTCCGAGGTCCGCCGCCGCGACGGCGCCAGCCACCGCGAGATCAATGCCTGGCTCAACCGCAGGCTCGGAATAACGAGCGTCGAGCAGGCGACCCTCGAGGATCTGCAGCGCTCCGTCGACCTCCTGGTGGGGCGGCTGACCAAGCGGCGCTGATCGCTTCCCCGGGGCCGGGGGCGCTGGGCGATGGCCGCGGCAGATCCACCGGCGCGAGCCGCCAAGGTCACCTCAGCGGCCGAGCCGTGTTCCGGAGCCGGGGCTGGTCAGACCGCCGCCTCGCGAGCGCCGGATCCCGTACAGGATCAGCGACGAGCAGGCGACCGAGAGCACGATCCCGGGCACGCCGTGGCCCCAGACGAGCCACACGATGATGCCGGCGATGAAGTTGCCGGCCAGGCCGAGCATGATCGTCCGGGGGATCGACATCGGATCCGGGCCGGGCAGCGCGAGGCGCGCAAGCGCGCCGACGAACAACCCGGAGAAGGCGAGGATGAGGAGGTACGCGAGAAGGCTCATGTGATTTGGACTGTACCCCGCATCAGCGGCTCCGAAAGGGAGTCTGATCGCCTGTCCGAATTAAGTGCCATCACCTAAACCGGGAGGAAACGTGCTCAAAGATTTCAAGACGTTTCTGCTGCGCGGAAACGTCGTCGACCTCGCCGTCGCGGTCGTCGTGGGAGCGGCCTTCGGAGCCGTGGTCGCCGCGCTCGTCAGGGACATCCTCACCCCGATCATCGCGCTCATCTTCGGCAAACCCAACTTCGCGGCCCTGTCCTTCACGATCAACAGCAGCCATTTCGCCTACGGCGACTTCATCAACGCCCTCTTTGCCTTCCTCACGGTCGCCGCGGCGGTGTTCTTCTTCGTCGTCCAGCCGGTCAACGCCCTCATGCGCCGGCGCCGGACGCAGCCCGACGTGGAGTCCGAGACGCGCACGTGCACGGAATGCCTGAGCGACATCCCCCGCCAGGCGCGCCGCTGCGCGTTCTGCACCTCGGAGCAGACGCCGATCTGAGCCGCCCCGGGACAGGCGTTCGGGCCCGGAAGCCAGCCCGGGGGGCGGACTCGCGCCGTTTCCGGGGTACCTACACTCGAGTCATGGCCCCGAACCTGCTCAGCCGGACCGTCGCCGTCGCCGCCTCCAAGACCCCCGGGCTCAAGCGCCTGCCGCTGCTCAGATTGCTCGCCGCGGCCGAGGTCGTGGTTCTCGCCCGCGACCACATCCAGCGCCTGACCCCCGAGGAGCGCCACCGCGTCCTCGAGCTCGTCCGCCTCGGTCGCGGACGCCCGAGCAACCTGAGCGAGGCCGACCACGAGGAGCTGACCGCCCTGATCGCCAAGGCCGAGCCCCGCCTTCTGGCCGGCGAGGCGGTCGATGCCATCTCGCCGGTGCCGCTACCGCGTCGCCTCGTCTACGGACGCCGCAACCGCTAGCTGCACCACTCCTCTGTGGCGATAGCGCTTTGGAGCACGCGCTGCGCCTGGTTCAGCAGGTTCGCGGCCACGAGCGGGTTGATCGACCCCCCGCCGAACTCGACGCCGTCGAGCAGCGCGCGGATCGCCGCCCCCACGGCGTCGCGCTGGGTGCCGAGCCGGGTGAGTTGCGCCGTGCACTGTCTGTAGATGGCGTCTCCGGGATCGCCGGCGGCCAGCGCACCCGTGGAGGCCATCAGGGTCTCCCGACCGAACTCCCCGACCGGCGCCTCGAGCTGGGTGTAGAGCGAGATCAGCCGAAGGGCCAGCGCGGTATGCAGCCCTGGGTTCACGACGCCTGGGCGGAGCGCCGGGACGATCGCCTGGCCCTCTGAGGTGTAGTCGTCGCGCAGGCCGAGCAGCGCCATCATCGTCGGACGATCGTCGGTGTGGTCGGTCCAGATAGCGCCCGTCTCGCCGAGGTCCGTGACCCCGGGGCCGGCGAGGCCGAGCCACGTGCGGTTGATCTCGGGGTACGCGTCGCCATGGTTGTAGGCGTCGCCCTGGTATTGCTGCACGCATCCCGGCTGATGTGCGGTGGACGGACAGTCGGGGGTGATGGCGTCCAGGTAATAGTTCGGATTGGCGAACATGACGAACGACGGCGTACGCCGGGGATCTCCCGTGATCATGTGCAGGAGCCGGAGCTCCGTGGGATCGGCCTCGTAGCGCGTGAGCGGCACGTTTCTGTCGGTGATCGGGTTCCAGGCGAACAGGTCAGCGGTATCGCGTTCGAGCTGGCGTGACGTCGCGCTGTCCGAGGCCGGGTCGCCGTTGATATAGAAGACCGGCGCCGAGTCGGCCTGGACCGAGAAGGGTGTCGTGTTCCCCGTCTCGCTGGAGAGCAGCGTGGTGAGGTCGGCGTCGATCTCTCCGATCTTCTTCGGGTTGTAGACGCAGGGCACCGTGACGCCGTCGCATCCCGGGTTGGTCGGCTTGGCGCCCGTGTAATGATCGCCCTCGTCGGCGGTGAAGACGAACAAGGTGTTGCGCTTGGTGATGCCGTCACGGGCCAGCCGGGCGAAGAACCGCGCGAAGGCGGCGTCGTAGGCGTGGAGCTGCTGCTCGTAGTCGTGGGAGCCGGGACCCATGGCGTTGCCCGTGAGCTGGTTGTCGTGGGCGTCGGTGAGATACGCGTAGGTCACGGGCACGCCGTGCTTCTGCATGGAGGCCACAATCGACAGCGAGACGTTGGGCGCCATCCCGTCGAATCCCGGGAAGCCGCCGTTGCCGTTCGAGTCGGTGACCGGTTGGCCGTTCAGCGCGGTCAGGACCGGGGAGCGCATGTAGCCGCCCTGCGTGACGACCGGCTTCCCGGTGAGGAGCGGATCGACCTGGAGGGCGCCGAAGAGGCCCTTGAAGCCGTGGTAGCCACCGGGCTCGTCCGGCAACCGGTCCTCCTCGCCGCCGGCGCACACCGAGCTGGTCTTGGCACAGTGGACGGCCAGTCCCTCGAAGTTGGCTGAGGCCAGGCCCTGAGGGGCGCTGCTGCCATTCTCCTTGACCGCTTCGTCGTAGAGGGGGGAGCCGACCCCGAAGATGTCGGTGATGTCGCCTCCCGGCGTGGTGTTCGTGTTCTCGAGCGCGGTGTCGCCCGACGCGACGGCGCCGAAATTGCAGCCGGACCGGGTGTAGGCCACCCAGGGAGCCGGCGCGTTGCGGCCGGCCGGGGTGATGAGGTTGTACGGCGGATGCGGTGTGTGACTCGTCTGGACGGGGTCGGTCCAGTAGGTGAAGTCGGAGGGGAAGCTGATCGAGCCGTCGGAGTTGTAGTAGCCGTAGTTGTTCGCCACGGCCAGCCCCTGCTCGTCCGGATACAGGCCGGTCTCCGAGGTGACGATGTCATTCGCGGTGTGAGCGATGAGCGGCGTGTGCTCGTTGGTCAGGAGTGCGCCGTTGTCCTTGAGGAAGTGGAGCAGGTGCGGCATCTGCTCGAGGTCGGAGGGCACATTCGGGTTGTCCCGCAGGAGGTGCGTGTTGTCCCAGACGACGTAGATGACGTGGCGGATGCCCCGACCCGAGGTCCGGGCGAGCTGGCAGCCGCCGGTGTCGGCTCCTCCTCCGGTTCGGGCCACGCCGGTTGCCGGCCATGCGGCCGGCACGAAGGCCGCCGCGGCCAAGACCGCCGCCATGAACAGGGATCCTCGCGCGCGCATCTATCGTCCTCCTGCTGAGGGGTCCACGATCCGCCCAATGTTTTACTCCTCTACCGGCGGACCGGCGTTGACGAGAGGTTTCCGCCCCGTGAACAGGTTGGTGCCCGTACGAACCTAGACTCTTGCCGAGCATGCTCATCGCCGTCACCGACCACGCCGCCGAGCGCTTCCGCCAGCGTGTGCGCGGGACCCTCGAGGCCAAGCAGGAGATCGCCCGGCGGGTCGCCCGGGCCCGGGCCCGGGGCGCTGTGCAGCCGGGTGAGCGGGGCGACATCATCGTGCGTGATCTCGAGCGTCCCGATCTCGTCTATGTCTGCCGCGCGGGAGACCGCGAGCTCATCGTCGTGACGCTGTGGGAGGAGGGCGAGAACCCTGCCGTGCCGCGCCGTTTTACCAACGCCCTGCGGCGTGACGACCACCGCGTTGACGACCACGTCGTGCCGCGCGAGCGCGGCTAGTCGCCTAGCATCAGATGGGCATGCCGATCCGGGCGACTCGACGTTCGTTTCTCTCGGCGCTCGGCCTGACGGGGTTGGGACTCGGCGCCACGGCGCCGGCGGGGGCCGCGCAGGCGAGCGCTTCCGCGGCCGCGTCGCAGACCGTGCCCTTCTTCGGCGCGCATCAGGCGGGGATCGCGACGCCGACCCAGGACCACGTCGTGTTCCTCGCGCTCGACGTTGTTTCGGATGCCCTCGGGGACCTTCAGGCGCTCATGGCCAGCCTGTCGCAGGCCGCCGCCCAGATGACCCGCGGGCAGGTCATCGGCCCCGTGGACTCGGGTATCTACCCGCCCGTCGACACCGGAGAGCAACTCGGGTCGCCGGTCTCGCGGCTCACCATCACCTTCGGGTTCGGCCCGGCGATCTTCGCCGGCGGCCGTTTCGGCCTCACGAGCAAGCGCCCGCCTCCCCTTGTCCGCCTCCCCGCGTTCACCAACGACGCGCTGAACCCGGCGTACTCGGGCGGGGACATCGGCATCCAGATCTGCGCAGACGATCCCCAGATCGCCTTCCACGCCTGTCACGACCTCATCCGCTTGGCCAACCCGACCGCGCTCCCCCGCTGGTCGTTGGCCGGATTCGGCAAGACGTCGAACAGCCGCACTCAGCAGACGCGGCGCAACCTCATGGGCTTCAAGGACGGCACCGCGAACATCATGGCCGAGGACAGTGCGGCCCTGAACCGCTTCGTGTGGGCCGGCCCGCCCGAGTCCCCGGCCTGGATGACGGGCGGCTCCTACATGGTCGTGCGCCGTATCGCCATGCTCTTCATCCACTGGGATGAGATCGGCTTCGACGCCCAGGAGCGCACGTTCGGCCGCTACAAGATCTCCGGCGCCCCCCTCGGCGAAGTCCACGAGCACGATCCGATCAACCTGAAGGCGCGCAGGAACGGCCGCCTGCGCATCCCGGCGGACTCCCACATCCGGCTGGCCAGCCCGGCCTATTCGAACGGGGAGCGCATCCTGCGCCGGGGCTACTCCTATACCGACGGAGTGGACCACGACGCCGAGACCGTGGCCGGCGGCCAGCTCTTCATCTGCTACCAGCGTGACCCGCGCAACCAGTTCATCCCCATCCAGCGCCGGCTGGCCAACAACGACGCGCTCGCCGCCCACATCGAGCATGTCGGCAGCGCGATCTTCGCCTGCCCGCCCGGGGCGAGCCCGGGCGGCTTCGTCGGCGAGTCCCTGCTGGGCTGAGCTACGCCGGCCGCGCCGCGCCGGAGAGGATGTCGCGCAAGGCGACACGATCCTCGGCGCTCGGATCCCAGGAAGCGGCGGCGACGTTCGAGCTCACCTGCTCGGGCTTGGTCGCCCCGGCGATGACCGAGCTGACCGCCGGCTGCGTGAGCAGGGCGCCGATGGCCACGTCGGTAAGCGTCACGCCTCGATCCTCGGCGTAGGACTCGAGCGCCTCGACGAGCTCGAACTGCTCGTCGGTGGCGATCTCGGCGCGACCGCTCAGCCGCGCCCCCGCCGGCCCTTCGGCGCCGCGGCGGTACTTCCCGGTGAGTAGGCCCGATGCGAGCGGGAAGAACGGGACGAAGCCGAGGTTCAGCCGCGCGCACGCGGGGAGCACGTCCTCCTCCGGGTCGCGCACGAGCAGGCTGTACTCGTTCTGGACGGCGGTGAAGGCAGTGAAGTTCGACTCACGTGCCGTGGCGTCGGCCTCGTCGAGCTGCTCGGCGGAGAAGTTCGAGGCACCGATCGCCCTCACCGTGCCCGCCTGGACGAGCTCATGGAGCGTCTCGAGCGTCTCGGCGATCGGCGTCACCCCATCGGGACGGTGATACCAGTAGACATCGATCACATCCGTCTGCAGGCGCCGGAGCGAGGCCTCGACGGCCCGCCGGATGTACGCCGCCGAGCCGCGCGCGGTCGCACCGTCGCCCATGTCCATGCCGAACTTGGTCGCGAGGACGATGCCGTCCCGACGGCCCTGGAGGACCCGCCCGAGTTGCTCCTCGCTCTGTCCACGGCCGTAGATGTCCGCCGTGTCGAAGAAGGTGATGCCTGCGTCGAGCGCCGCGTCGACGACCGCGCGCGTTCCCTCGAGGTCGAGCCGGCGACCGAAGTTGTTGCAGCCGAGGCCGACCTCCGTGACCTCGATCCCGCTGTGGCCGAGCCTACGTGTGCGTAGCGATGTCATGCCGGGAGCCTTACCCGGCGAGGGTGGCCTCAAGCGTGATCTCGCCCACCCCGGCCAGGGCCTTGGACACCGGGCAGCCTGCCTTGGCCTGCTCGGCGTAGTCGTTGAACTGCTCGGCGCTGAGCCCGGGCACGCGCCCCTGGGTGATGAGATCGATCTGGGAGATTGACGGGCCGCCGTCGACGATCCGCAGGTGGACGCGCGCCGTCGTCTTGACCGACTCGGGGGCGTGCCCATCCTCGGAGAGGATGTTGCTGAGCGCCATCGAGAAGCACGCCGCGTGCGCCGCGCCGACCAGCTCCTCCGGATTCGTTCCCGGCTCTTCCTCGAAGCGCGTCTTGAAGGAGTACTGGCCGTCGAACAGCCCGCTGTCCACGGAAACCGTGCCCGCTCCGCTGCGCAGGTCGCCTCGCCACTCCGCCGTGCCGTTGCGTGTCGCCATCTCGCCATGCTCCTTTTCGCCGCTGGTCAGATCTCGCGTCGATCCTACTCAGGCGCACGCGTCTTCACCGAGCGCCATCATCTGGGCGTTCCCGTTGCGACAAGTCCGAGGAGGCCTCCGTGCCCACCATCCGTTCCATCGCCGCGATCGGCGCCGTAGCCGCCGCCGCGGCCCCGGCGGCGGCTCTCGCCAATACCGTCTCGCACGCCAAGCTGTGGCAGACCAAGAGCGGCTCGGTCGTGTGCGGCATCGAGATCCACGCGAAGAACAAGCCGGCGACGCACGTGCTTTGCGGGGCCATCGGAGTGCCGAAGCCGAAGACCGGGATCGGCGATCCGTTTGCGGAGATCTCCGCCCACGGCAAGCCGCGAGTCGTCCTGCGCAGTCAACTGTCCTACGTCGCCACGACGACCAAGACCCTGGCCAAGGGCACGACCTGGAGCGCGCTCGGCGTCACGTGCACAGTCAAGACCAAGACCGTGACGTGCAAGAACAAGTCGGGCCACGGCTTCACGATCGGCAACGGCAAGTACACGCACTTCTGAGCCCGATGCAAGACGGCATCAGCATCGCGCGGCTCGATCCGGACGTGGGCGAGCGCTTCCTTCCCCTCCGCCGCCGGCTCGACGTGAGCTCATTCGGGCTCAACCAAATGGTGCTCGAGCCGGGCCAGCGGTCACGGATTCACCGCCACGGGCGCCAGGAGGAGGTGTACCTCGTCCTCGAGGGACAGCTCACGCTCTACGTCGAGGGCGAGGCGCACACCTTGGGCGAGGGCGAGCTCGTCCGGGTGGCGCCGGCGGTCCGCCGCCAGCTCGTCAATCGACGACGCGAGCGGCTCGTCCTGCTCGCTCTTGGCGGGGCGGGCGAACACCAGGGCCGCGACGCTGAGGCGTTCACCGCGTGGGAGGAGACCTCCGGCCACTCGCCGGCCGACGTGCCGTGGCCGGACGACCTCGACCCCTCCGAGCTCGAGGCCTGAGGCGACCTACCCGACGTTGACCAGGCCGGGCCGGTGCAGCCGCGGTGGGGCGACGAGTCCGGCTTCGCGGACGTGCGGGTTGATCGGCTCGCTCAAGGGCGGGGCGCCGAAGCTCGCGCTGATGCGGTCGTGGGGCGCCTCGCCGTAGAGCGTCGTGCGCTGTCGGGGAACCCGGCCGCTTGCGCGGATGAGCTCCTCCATCTGCTCGGGCGGGAGCTCCTGACCGAACTCGGCCCCGGCCGCGCGCGAGATCGACTCGTTCATGAGCGTGCCGCCGAGATCGTTTACCCCGGCCCGAAGCGCGGCGGCCACGCCGTCCGGCCCGAGCTTGGGCCACGAGGCCTGGACATTGGTGATCCAGGGATGGAGGGCAAGCCGGCCCACGGCGTGCACGAGCAGGGCCTCGCCGAACGTGGGACCACGGCGCGCGCGCCCCTTCAGCGCGATCGGCGCCTCCATGTGGACGAACGGCAGGGGGACGAACTCGGTGAAGCCGCCGCTGCGCCGCTGCTGCTCGCGGGCGCGGATGAGGTGCCGGGCCCAGTGCACGGGCCGCTCGACATGCCCGTACATCATGGTGACGTTCGAGCGCAGCCCAACCCGGTGCGCGGCGTCGTGCACGGCCAGCCACTGCTCGGTGGTGATCTTGTCCGGGCAGATCACCCGCCGCACCTCGTCGTCGAGGATCTCCGCCGCGGTGCCGGGCAGGGAGGCGAGGCCCTCCTCGCGCAGCTGGGCGAGATAGGTGTCGAGGTCGAGCTCGAGCGTCGCGGCGCCCTGCCATACCTCGAGGGCCGAGAACGCGTGGACGTGGATGTCCGGCACGGCGTCCTTGATCGCCCGTACGACCGACAGGTAGTACTCGCCGGTGAAGGCGGGATGGATGCCGCCCTGCAGGCAGACCTCGGTGGCGCCTCGCTCCCACGCCTCGACGACCCGCCGGACGATCTCCTCGTGGGGCACGAGGTACGGGGCCCCCCGAAGGTTGGCCGCGAGCTTGCCCTTCGAGAACGCGCAGAACCCGCAGCGGAAGTAGCAGACGTTCGTGTACTGGATGTTGCGCGTGACGACATAGCTGACCGCGTCGCCGCACACCTCGCGGCGCAGGGCGTCAGCGGCGGCGAGCACACGCGCCCGCTCCTCGCCCCGGGTGGAGAAGAGGCGCACGATCTCCTCCTCGCCGAGCTCGTCGCCCGTGTCGAGCGGGAGCGCGCGGCGACCGTCGCCCGGGGCGGACCGCGCCCGCTCCGGCGGGCGGGGCGCCACCAGTTCGACCGGGATCGGCCGAGGCTCTCCCGGGGCCCAGTCGTGCTCGCGGGCCAGGCCGAGGGTGTCCGAGGCTCGCAAGACGGCCGGCATCACCGCCCGGTCGACCCACTCGTCGGTCATCCACTCGGGGTAGACCGGGAGCCGCGGCGCGAGCTCAAACCCGCGTGAGCGCGTCGCCTCGCGGAGCCGTTCGAGCTCCGGCCAGGGCGCCTCCGGGTTGACGTGGTCGATGGTGACCGGCGAGACGCCGCCCCAGTCGTCGATACCGGCGTCGAGCAGGCGCGCGAAGTCACCGGTCAGGTTGGGCGGAGCCTGAATGTGGGCGTCGGGGCCGAGGAGGATGCGCGCCGCGGCCAGCGTCCAGAGGTGCTCGTCCACGCTCGGCTCGGGCGCGTCGGCCATCTTCGTGCCGGGCTTGGCCCGGAAGTTCTGGATGATCACTTCCTGGATGTGGCCGTGGCGTGAGTGCAGCTCGCGGATCGCCAGCAGCGCGTCGAGCCGCTCGGCCCGCGTCTCGCCGATGCCGATGAGGATGCCCGTCGTGAAGGGGATGCGGGCCTCACCGGCGAGACGGAGCGTCTCGAGGCGCACGGCCGGACGCTTGTCCGGTGAGCCGAAGTGGGGACCGCCGCGAGCGGAAAGCCGGTCCGACGTCGTCTCGATCATCATCCCCATCGAGGCGGCGACGGGGCGCAGCGCCTCGAGGTCGGCGGCGGTCATCACGCCCGGATTGAGGTGGGGCAGCAGCCCGGTCTCGGCCAGCACGACCTCGGCCGTGCGCCGGAGGTACTCGATCGTCGTATCGCAACCGAGTGCGGCGAGTTCGTCGCGCGCCGTCCGGTAGCGGAGCTCCGGCTTGTCGCCGAGGGTGAAGAGCGCCTCGTGGCACCCTGCGGCCGCGCCCGCCCGCGCCAGCTCGAGGATCTCCTCCAGCGCCATGAACGCTGGCTCCCCGCGGCGCGGGGGATGGGCGAACGTGCAGTAGTGACAGACGTCGCGGCACAGCTTGGTGAGCGGGATGAAGAGCTTCGGCGAGTAGGTGATGAGCGAGGCGCGCCGGAGACGCCGAGCCTCGGCGAGAAGCTCGCTCGTATCGGCCGCGAGCAGATCCTCCACCTCGCCGCGAGGTATGGCCGCCACGCTCACCATCGTCCCCTCACCTTACGCAAGTCACTCCGTGGGGCGCTCGGGGCGGTAGTGGGAGCGCGGCCTACGGTCGCCGAGGAATACGCCGAGCTGGCTGCAGCGCGCGAGCAGCGGCCCGTCCTGCGCCCAGATCTCCCCCTCCTCGCGGTAGTAGCCCTCGCCGGCCCAGACCGTCTCGAAGTTCGCCAGATACCACGCGCCGGCGGGAATGCCCTGCGAGGCCGCGAGGAAGTTGATCGTCAACTCGACTGTCGTGGTGGGCACCGGGTCGATGAGGGTCACGTACATCGACGGCATCCACGTGTCGGTGAGCGCCGTGGTGAGCAGGTCGTCGCCCCGGCGCGGAGGCCTCGGCCGGAACCAACCACCGCTGCGAGGCGGCTCGCCGCTGCGCGGAGCCCCGAAGCCGTAACGCATCTCGTAGTGCTGCATGACGGGCGGGCGCAGCGCCCGCGCCCGATCGGAGGGACCGCGCAAAGCGTCCGGCGGCGGCACATCGGGCCGGACAGCTTCGAGGAGATCCGGTCCGCGGCGGGGGCGCCCGAGCTGTCCGGTGGCGAGGGCGACGAGGCGTCCGTCCTGAGTGGCGCGCGCGGTGAGCGCGCTGAGGTTGCGGCCGGTCCGCTCAAGCCGCGTCTCGATGTCGAGCTCGCCGGGCTCGCCGGCGCTCAGGAAGCTCACGCTGAGCGAGCGAGCGGCGAGTTCGGGATCGTCGACCTCGGCCTGCATGGCGCGCAGGACCTGCGCGGCGAGGTGGCCGCCGTGCGGCGCGGCGCTGCCGAACCACGCGGCATCGAGGGGCGTGCGCCAGCGCGAGGGACCGTCCGGCGTGACCGCCGTGGCCGCCTCGAAGGGGTGGATGACCTCTCGGGCGACGTCGGTCATGGACGCTCGCGACCGCCTGCGTCTCGATCGGTCCCTGGCCCTGCGCGAAAGTCGATCCCGACGGCGAGCACTGGTGCTTCACAATGTATAGGGTGGCCGGGTTGAGGGACCCTTTGGAGGAGCTGCGATGGCCGACGTAAGCCGTGAGATCCTGCTGGCCGCGAGGCCCGAGGCCGAGCCCGGACCGGAGCACTTCGAGCTCGTCGAGGTCCCGATCCCCCATCCGGAGGCGGGCGAGCTGCTCGTTCGCAACCTGTGGATGTCCGTCGACCCCTACATGCGCGGGCGCATGTGGGACCGCCCGTCCTACGTGCCCCCGTTCCAGGTCGGCGCGCCGCTCGAGGGCGGGGCGGTCGGCGAGGTCCTCTCGCGTGGCGAGGGCGGCGGCCCGGCACCGGGCACCCTCGTCCTGCACAACTACGGGTGGCGCGAGTATGCGCTCGTGCCCGCAGGACAGGCCATGGTCCTCGACGGCGAGGCGGTGCCGCCGCAGGCCTACCTGGGCGTGCTCGGCATGACCGGACTCACCGCCTACGCCGGGCTGCTCGACGTGGCCGAGCTGCGCGAGGGAGACGTCGTCTTCGTCTCGGCCGCGGCTGGCGCCGTCGGCGGCGTGGTCGGCCAGATCGCCAAGGCGCGCGGCCACCGCGTCATCGGCTCGGCCGGGTCAGCGGAGAAGGTCGCCTATGTGCGCGACGAGCTCGGTTTCGACGCCGCCTTCAGCTACCGCGACGGGCCGGTGGCGGCGTCCCTGGCGGCCGCCGCGCCGGACGGCATCGACCTCTACTTCGACAACGTGGGTGGGGAGCACCTCGAGGCGGCGATCGATGCGCTGCGCCTGCACGGACGCGTGGCCCTGTGCGGAGCCATCTCGGTCTACAACTCCGGGGCGCCGTCCGGACCGGGCAACCTCGTGCTCGCCGTGGGCAAGCGGCTCACCCTGCGCGGCTTCATTGTCACCGACCACTTCGGCCGCCGGGAGGCCTTCCTGGCCGAGGTGGGCGGCCTGCTCCGCGCCGGCAAGATCCGCTACCGCGAGACCGTCTTTGAGGGGATCGAGCGTGCTCCGGAGGCGTTCATCGAGCTCCTGCGCGGGAGCAACCTGGGCAAGATGCTCGTCCGCCTCGGCTGACCGCTCAGTATCGATCCTGGATCAGGATCGACCACTGCGCGGTGTCCGAGCCCGGGGTGACGTCGATGCGATAGGTGCCGGGGCCCGTCGAGAACGTCCGTGTCTCGTTGTTGCCGTTGCTCAGATCGAAGTCGGAGCTCGTGCCCGTGGAGAGCTCGGTGACGTGCGCGGTCGGGCCGTCGCAGAAGAAGATGAACGTGCACGTGCCGACGTAGGACATCCGATACACGACGCGCCACTGATCCCCGTGAATGTGAAAGCTCGCCGAGTGCTCGGCGGAGGTGCCGGTGAACGTGGTGGCCGTGCGCCAGCGGGGCACCTCGGCCACGGACAGGCGGACGGTCGAGTGCGCGGGGACCGGCCGCCCGGACGCGGGATACTGCCACGTGACCGTTCCGGGGGTGACCCCGGGAGCGGATACCTGGGTGGTCGTGGCGTTCAGCCCGAGGTGGGTCAGACTCGCCGTGGCCGCGGCGGCGGTGTTACCGGTGAGCCGCGGAAGCGGGACGGGGGGCGGTCCGGCGCTCACCACGAGAGCGACGGTCGTGCCCTGAGCGACAGTCCGACCCGGCGAGGGTGACTGGCCGATGACCGTATCGGCCGGGGCGCCGGCGTAGCGCCGGGTGATGCGGGCGTGGAGCTTTGCCTTGGTCAGGTCATGGAGCGCAGCGGCCTTGCCGATGCCCCGCAGCCCGGGCACGCGCGCATGGGCCGTGCGCCCAAGCAGGAGTGCCGCCGCCAGCATCGCCGCGATGAGGACGAGCACGCCGAGGATGAGCGCGGCCGCGCGGCGGCGGGCGGCGGGGTTGACGTTGCGGCGCGGCCCGAGCTCCGGACCCACGCGGGTGGAGTCGGCCTGGCGGGATCCGGGTCGCGGGTCGGCCGCCGGCGGGCGGAGGGGCGCCGCTGGGCGGGAGCCGGCGGCGGGCGCGGCGGTGGACGCGGCGGTGGACGCGGCGGTGAGCGCAGCGGCCATGGCGGCGGCGCTCGGATAGCGCTGCTCGGGCCGTTTGGCCAGCGCGCGCGTCACGACCGTCTGCAGACCCCCGGGTACATGATCGGGCAGGCCGGGCGGTTCCTCCTGAAGGTGGCGGAGGGCGAGCTCCACGGGCGTGCCCCCGGTGAACGGCGCCACCCCGGCAAGCATCTCGTAGAGCACGACGCCGACGCTGTAGATATCGGTCGCCGCGGTCGCCGATTGTCCGCGGGCCTGCTCGGGCGCCATGTACTTCGGGGTGCCCGCGATCGTCGCCTGACCCTCGGTGCTGGCCTCGCCCAGGCGGGCCACGCTGAAGTCCCCGAGCTTGACCCGCCCGGTCGGCGTGAGCAGGACGTTGGCGGGCTTGATGTCGCGGTGGATGACGTCGCAGGCGTGCGTGTGGGCGAGCGCACGGCAGAGCTGCTCGGCGATCTCGCTCGCCACGGCGGGCTCGAGCGGCCCGCGTCGCAACCGCGCCGCCAGGCTCTCGCCCTCGATGAGCTCGGCGACGTAGTAGAGGCCCTCGTCGGACTGCCCGACGTCGAAGATCTGCACGATGCCGGGATCGCTGACCCGGGCGAGGAGCTGCGCCTCGCGCTCGAAGCGCTCGGCCCAGTCGGGGTCCTCACCCCACCACGGCTTGATCACCTTGATCGCGACGGGCCGCCGCAGACGCCGATCGAGGCCGCTGTAGACGCGACCGAACGTGCCCTCGCCGATGACGGCGTGGAGCTCGTAGCGGCCGTCGAGGGCCGAGCCGGCGAGGTCAGGAGCGATGGGCATGGCGAGCGGTGGTTGCGGTCAATGATGGCTCATCGCCACGCCGTCCTGGTCAGGGCGCGTCGAAGACGACCGCCCGCCCACTGGTGAGCATCGAGGTGAGGAGGAAGCTCGCGGGCACAGTGCAGCGCGGCGGGATGCTCGCGACCGGTTCGAGGTTCATCTCGTCCACGCCCCCGCCGCCGTGGTCCACGAGCTCGATCGCCACGTCGGTGGCCGCGGTGCGCGACGGGCCGGCGTAGAGGATCGCCGTGGTCGGCGCGCTCGCCGTGCCAGCGCCTCGGTCGGGGCCGGTGACGCGCAGGCACCGCACCGGCTCGCTGAAGTGAAGGATCCCGAAGTTGAAGGTGATCCTTCCCCCGAGCCCGCGGCCATCGGGGCCGGTCTGAGCGTGGATGGCGACATCCGACCAGTAGTCGCCGCTGCCCGTGGCCGAGGCGGTGTCGATGACCGTCGCCCCGCCGGCAGGAGCGGCGAACGCCAGCGCCACGGCGGCGACGAGGATGGCGAGCCAGTGAGAACGCCGTGCCTTCACGCTCACCCAGCCTAACGCCGGCTCGCGGCGGCGGAGCATTTCCGCGCCGCCGCGAGCTGACCCGGCGCTCTCGAATCAGAGGTCGACCGCGGACATCCCGGCCTCGTCGTAGCGCTCGCCTGCCACGGACGGCAGCTCGGCCTCGATCCGCTCCAGGTCCTCGCCGGAGAGCTCGACGTCGGCCGCGGCGGCGTTGTCCTCGAGATACGTGCGCCGCTTGGTGCCGGGGATCGGCACGATGTCCTCACCCTGCGCGAGCACCCAGGCGAGCGCGAGTTGGGCATTGGTGATGCCCTTCTCCTCGGCGATCTCGCCGATCTTGGCCGCGAGCTCGAGATTGCGTTTCAGGTTCTCGCCCGTGAACCGCGGCCCCGTCTTACGGAAGTCGCCGTCCTCGAGGTCGTCCGGGGAGCTGAAGCGGCCGGAGAGGAAGCCGCGGCCCAGCGGCGAGTAGGACACGAAGCCGATCCCGAGCTCCCGGCAGGTCGGGAGGATCTCGGTCTCGGGGTCGCGCGACCACAGCGAGTACTCGGTCTGCACGGCGGTGATCGGATGTACGGCGTGGGCGCGGCGGATCGTGTCCGCCGAGGCTTCGCTGAGCCCGATGTGGCGGATCTTGCCCTGCTCGACGAGCTCGGCCATCGCCCCGACCGTCTCCTCGATGGGGACCTTGGGATCGACGCGGTGCTGGTAGTAGAGGTCGACGTGGTCGGTGCCGAGCCGCTCGAGCGACGCGTCGATCGAGCTGCGGACATGGTCGGGCGAACCGTCGAGCCGGCCGACGGTGGACATGTCGCCGGGTGTGGCGCTGTCCATCCGGCGGGCGAACTTGGTCGCGATCACGTACTCGTCGCGCTTGCCTTTGATCGCGCGGCCGATCAGCTCCTCGTTGGTCAGCGGCCCGTAGAGCTGGGCGGTGTCGAGGAGGGTGATGCCGAGCTCGCGCGCGCGGTGGATCGTCGCGATCGCCTCGGACTCGTCGGCCGAGCCGTAGAAGGCCGACATCCCCATGCAGCCCAGACCGAGCTCGGAGACTTCGAGGGCGCCCAGTTTGCGCGTGTTCATTGCTGCTCCAATCGTTTGCGGGGGGGACTTCGACGATAGGACGCTTCCACTGGCCCGAGGGGATCGCGCGGCGCCAGGAACGGGTCGGGCTGGGGGGCGAGGCGGGAGGCGCCCGCAGTTGCGCCCGAATCGCCGATCCGGTCTGCCCGGGAGGCGCTTTGGGCATCTTGTCCGCATACCGGACAAGATGCCCAAACCGACGCCGCCGCCCGGCGCGCGACCACCCTTCGACCCAGGACCCCCGGCCCGACCCTTGCAGCCGCCGCGCGAGCGCCCCACGCCCCGCGACAATCAAGCCCGATGACATTCCCCGGCCCCGCGAGTCCAACCCCCTCATGAGCACCCCGGCCAAGTCCGAGCCCGTCGAGCTCCAGGTCGAGGGACGCGCGGTCCGGATCTCGAGTCCGGCCCGCGTCTACTTCTCCGACCGCGGCGAGACAAAGCTCGACCTCGCGAACTACTACATCAGCGTGGGCGAGGGGATCGTCCGCGCGCTGCGCGAGCGGCCATGCATGCTCCATCGCTTCCCCGACGGGGTCGATGGCGAGAAGGTCCACCAGAAGCGGATACCCAAGGGGGCGCCCGAGTGGGTGCAGACGGTCCGCATCCACTTCCCGCGCTTCGACCGCACGGCCGACGAGCTGTGCGTGACCGAGCTCGGCAGCGTCGTGTGGGCGGTGCAGATGGCCACGGTCGAGTTCCACCCTTGGAACTCGCGCCGGCCCGAGGTCGAGTGCCCGGACGAGTGGCGGATCGACATCGACCCCATGCCCGAGTGCCCCCTGACGACGGTCAAGCGCGTCGCCCACACCGTGCACGAGGTGCTCGACGAGCTCGGCATCGTCGGCTATCCGAAGACTTCGGGCGGCAGCGGCATCCACGTCTACGTCCGCATCGCCCCCAGGCTGAGCTTCACCGAGCTGCGCACGGCCGCGCTCGCCTTCGCCCAGGAGGTGCAGCGACGCGTGCCGCAGGACGCCACCACGACCTGGTGGCGCAAGGACCGCGACCCGACGAAGGTCTTCGTCGACTACAACCAGAACGCCCGCGACCACACGATCGCCTCCGCCTACTCGGTCAGAGGTAACTCCCGCGGGACCGTTTCGACCCCCATCGCCTGGGACGAGATCGACGACGTCGAGCCGCAGGAGCTCACGATCGCCACGGTCCCGGGCCGCTTCGCCGAGAAAGGCGACCTCCACGCGGCCATCGACGAGGCGAGTTACACGCTCGACACCCTGCTGCAGTGGGCTGAGCGCGACGGCCTCACCCCTCCGCCCGCAGATAGGCAATGACCGCCAGCACCCGGCGATTGTGCTCGTCCTTGGGCGGCAGCTCGAGCTTGCCGAAGATGCTCGAGACGTGCTTCTCCACCGCGCCCGGGGTGACCACGAGCTCCTCGGCGATCGCCTGATTCGACCTGCCCTCAGCCATCAGCGCGAGCACCTCGCGCTCGCGCGGGGTCAGGCTGTCGATGGCGCTCGAGCGGCGCCGGGCCAGGATCTGGGCCACCACCTCCGGGTCGAGCACCGTGCCGCCTGAGGCCACGCGCCGGACCGCGGCCACGAAATCCTCCACGTCGGCGACCCGGTCCTTGAGCAGGTAGCCGATACCGCCCACGCCGTCGGCCAGGAGCTCGGCGGCATAGGTCTGCTCGACGTGCTGGGAGAGGATGAGCACGGGCAGCCCCGGCATGCGCTCGCGGGCAGCCAGCGCCGCACGCAGCCCCTCGTCGCGGAACGACGGCGGCAGGCGCACGTCGACCACGCATACGTCGGGCTTGTGACCGAAGGCGGCAGAGACGAACCGGTCACCGTCGGCGACCGCGGCCACGACCTCCATCCCGTTGTCCTGGAGCAGGCGTTTCAGCCCGTCGCGTAGCAGCGCCAGGTCCTCGCAGATCACAACTCGCAAGGAAGCTCCGCGCGCACGGTCGTCGGTCCGCCCGGTGGGCTCACGACCGTCAACGTACCGTCGAGCGCGGCCACGCGCTTGGCGAGCCCCGTCAATCCGGACCCGGCGTCGAAGCTGGCGCCGCCGACCCCGTCGTCGCGGATCTCGGCGATGAGCCGGCGCTCCTCGTCCTCCCAGACCCGCACGGAGATCGCGGAGGCCGACGCGTGCTTGCGGGCATTGGCCAGGGCCTCGGCCACGACGAAGTAGGCGGCGATCTCACGCGGCCCCGCCGGTCCGGGCGGCAGCTCGACCTGCAGCTCGACCGGCGGCTGGCGACCGGAGATGAGCGCGGTCAGGGCGGCGTCGAGACCCCGATCGGTGAGGATGCTCGGTCCGATCCCGCGGACGAGCTGGCGCAGCTCGGCCATCGCCTCGCGAGCCTGCGTCCGCGCGCTGGCCACGTGCTCGAGCGCGGTCGCCGGGTCGGCCTGGGAGAGCCGCTGCTCGGCCAGTCCGAGATCCATGGCGAGCGCGACGAGCCGGGCCTGGGCGCCGTCGTGGAGGTCGCGCTCGACCCGCTGAAGCTCGGTGACGGCAGCATCGACCGCTCCCGCCCGGGTCACCGCCAGGGTCTCCACCCGGCGCTCGAGCTCGGCGCGGCTCGGGCCGAGCAGCCCGTGCGCGGCCCGGGAGTGGAGTACCGCCCACCCGCGCAGCAGCCAGGCGATGGCCACGGCGGCGGGATAGGCGAGGAAGGGAGAGATGATCGACGCGGCCACGTCGTGCGCGTGCAGCCACCCCGGAATCGACCACCCCCAGATCGGCCCCGACAGCAGGGCGAAGACCGCCGTCCATCCTGTGATCGCAAGCACGAAGCCGACGAGGCCGAGCGGAAAGGAGACGAACATCCACACCGCATCCAGCCACGTATGGCGGTCGCGCAGCACCGAGAGCGAGCGGGAGATGAAGCCGCCCCCCTCTGGGCGCCGGTAGATCGCGGGTATCGCGGTGCCGCTGATCATCCTCACGCGCCAGCGCTCGAGGTTGCACCACCAGCGGTCGGCGTGGGCGACGAGTACGGCGACGGGCAGGCCGATGATGACCATGCTCAGGCTCGCCGCGGTCGAGACCGCAGCGACCACGAAGGTGAAGCCGAACAGGCCGGTGAAGAAGCTGGTGAGCAGGTAGACCGTGTCGCGCCAGCACGCAGCGGTGAGCGGGCGCCGCAGCACGAAGCTGCGCACGTCGCGCCGGCGGAGGGGCAGCGCGGATCCGAGTAGCTCGGCCATCGCATAAGGATCGCCGCCGCGAGGGTCGCGCGCAATACGGAGGACCACAGGACATGAGCTCGGGTTTTCCCCACCCCGAGACGCCAGCTTGCGTCCTGGTCGGGAGCACGCCGCGTTGAGACCGTTATCGCGGCTGCAAAACGACCGACTGGAGGAAGGAAATGTCACCATCGAACATCGCCGCCCGCGCGGGAGCCTGGAGCACCCGCCACCGACGCCGAGCGATCATCGGCTGGCTCGTCTTCGTCGTGCTCACCGCCGTGATCGGCGGTGCCATCGGCACCAAGATCGATAACCACGAGGGCAGCGGGCAGTCGGGCCGCACCGACGCCTTCCTGCGCCACCACTTTCCCGAAACCTCGAGCGAGGACATCCTCATCCAAGGTCGCCAGGGCCAGACCGCCACCAGTCCCGCCTTCAGGGCCGCGATCCGTGATGTGGCAAGACGCGTCGCGCAGGTGCCCTACGTGACCGACGTCCGCGTCCCCGGCTCCGCAGGCCAGCGGGGTGGGATTTCCAAGGACGGGCGCTCCGCTCTCGTTACGCTCGAGCTCGGCACGAAGGGCAGCATCGACCGCCTGCTCGCGACCACGGCGGCGGCCCAGCGGGCCCATCCCGCGCTGCGGGTCGCCGAGTTCGGCGACGCCAGTGCGAACAAGGCGGTCAATGACTCGCTCGGCCAGGACTTCACCCGCGCCGAGACGCTGTCGCTCCCGATCACCCTGATCATCCTTGTCCTGGCTTTCGGGTCGCTCGTGGCCGCCGGCCTCCCTATGCTGCTCGGGCTCACGGGCGTCGGCGCGACGCTCGGCCTCATCGGGCTCGTCTCGCAGGCCATGTCGATGGACGGCGCGATCAGTTCCGTCGTGCTCCTCATCGGGCTGGCCGTCGGCGTCGACTACTCGCTCTTCTACCTGCGCCGTGAGCGCGAGGAGCGGGCGGCCGGAGCGGGGCATGACGCCGCCGTGCGCGCGGCCTCGGCCACCTCGGGCCACGCGATCATGGTGAGCGGCATGACCGTCGTGCTCGCCATGGCCGGCATGTTCTTCGCCGGCTCGAAGGTGTTCACGTCGTTTGCCGTGGGGACCATCATGGTCGTCGCGGTCGCCGTCGTCGGTTCGCTCACCGTGCTCCCGGCAGCGCTATCCGCTCTGGGGCCGCGGGTCGAGAAGGGGCGGATTCCCCTCCTGCACCGGCTGCGCGCCCGCGACGGGGAGTCACGAATCTGGTCGCTGCTGCTTGGCGGGGTCATGCACCGCCCGCGCGCCGCGGCCGCCGTCAGCACGCTGGCCCTCCTGGCCCTCGCCCTGCCCGTGCTCAACATGCACACCGCGATGCCCGGAGCGACCTCGCTGCCTCAGAGCCTCCCCATCATGCGCACCTATGACCGCATCCAGGCGGCCTTCCCGGGCGGCCCGACTCCGGGAATCGTCGGCATCGAAGCCGGTGACGTGCGCGCACTGGCGGTGCAGAACGCCGTCGCGCAACTCATCACCCGCGCCGGGCACACCCCCGGCCTGCTCCACCCGATCACGCTCACCGAGAGCGCCGATCATCGTGCCGAGACGGTGTCGATCCCCCTCGCGGGCAGCGGAACCAACGCAAGCTCGGACGCCGCGCTGGCCCGGCTGCGCGCCCTCGTACCGCAGACCGTGGGCGCCGTCCAAGGCGTGCACAGCGGCGTGACCGGCGAGACGGCCGGGACGGCCGACTTCAACTCGGTCATGGACTCGCATCTCCCGATCGTCTTCGCCTTCGTGCTCGGCATGGCGTTCCTGTTCCTGCTGTTCACGTTCCGCTCGGTCGTGATCCCGCTGCAGGCGATCGTGCTCAACCTGCTCTCGGTCGGCGCGGCCTACGGCTTGCTCGTGCTCGTCTTCCAGGACGGCCACCTGCACGGGCTGCTTGGCTTCTCGGGCACGAGCCCCATCACCTCGTGGCTGCCCCTGTTCCTCTTCGTCGTCCTCTTCGGACTGTCGATGGACTACCACGTGTTCATCCTCAGCCGGGTTCGCGAGGCCGTAGACCGAGGGCTTCCCGCACGCGAGGCCGTCGTCCAGGGCGTGCGGAGCACAGCCGGAGTCGTCACGAGCGCCGCGCTCGTCATGGTCGGCGTGTTCGCCATCTTCGGCACGCTGAGCATGATCGAGTTCAAGCAGATGGGCGTCGGCCTGGCCGCGGCCATCCTCATCGATGCCACGGTCATCCGGGGCGTGCTGCTCCCGGCGACGCTGGCCCTCCTGGGCGAGCGGGCCTGGGCGACGCCGAGCTGGCTCGGTCGCGCCCGGACGGCGAATGAGTGTGAGCCACGCCACACGGACGGGCCGATTCCGGCGATGGCCTCTGCTAGGGTGGCCGACGCTTCGTAGAACCGCCGAATCTCCAGCCGCCTTTTTTCTCGACGCGGAAGGGGAACGGGGGACCCACCGGGCGGCCATCGGCCGCCGTGGGGCTTACCGCCGCACACGCTGCGACGGCGCGCACTTTCTCGCGCGAGCCCGTCAGCTAACCCCGTAGGCACGAGAAAGAAGGAGGCTTTGATGCCCCCGATGACACAGCGGCAGGATCTGCCGCGCCCGAAACGCAGTTGCCGGACTCGATGGATCGGTGCCGGCATGGCGGCCGCCGCGACGAGCGCAGGTTTGCTCGCGGCGGCCGCTTCGGCTACCGCCGCCGGTACGCTGAGCACGCTGCTCGAGCAGGGCAGCCACAGTTCGGAGGTGGCGCAGGTTCAGCGCGCGCTGCACCTGCATCCCGCGAGTGGGCGCTTCGGTCTTCGGACCAAGCGCGCCGTGCGTGCCTTCCAGCGGCGCGATCGCCTCGTCGTGGACGGAATCGTCGGCGCGCAGACGTGGGATGCGCTCTTTCACATCACCTCGGCGCCCGCGAGGGCGGCGGCCGCGGCCGGGAGCGGCGGGGCCTACTCGATCCCCTCGGGGATCGTGCAGTGCGAGTCGCACGGCAACTACTCGGCGGTGAACGCCTCGAGCGGCGCCGGCGGCGCCTACCAGATCCTGCCCTCGACCTGGGAGGCCTACGGCGGTCAGGGGCTGCCCCAGCACGCTCCCCCGGCCGAGCAGGACCGCATCGCGGCCGAGATCTACGCCCGCCAGGGCCCCTCGGCCTGGACCTGCTGACCCTTCCGGGACTTTCTCCGGTAGGTCCGGACCTTCGTCCGGTTCCCGCACACGGCCATGTCGCACCAGCGCCCCGAGCGGTTGCGGGAGCTGTCGTAGAACGCCCACATGCACTCGTCCGCTCGGCAGGCCTTCACCCGCTCCCAGGCGCCGTCGAGAGACGCCGCGGCGACGGGGACGAGCAACCTCGCCAGTGTCCCGGAAAACCCGGGGTCCCTGGCCGTCATCTCCACGTTTCCGTCGGCCCGAAAGCCCACCGAGAGCTCACCCTGACGAGAGGCGCGTTCGAGCGTCGCATTGGCGTCGCTCGCCGGTGGCCCGCCGTTGTGGGCGAAGATCACGGCCCGCAGGGCTTCGCGGAGCTCGATCGCCGCGGCGAGCTCGGTCTCGCCGACGAGCAGGGAATCCTCGCCGAAACCGTGGTCGGAGAGCCATTCCCGCAGATCGTCCGGGCTCGCGAGCACGTCGGTCTCGCTCTCGAGGTCCCGCGTGTTGACGAAATCGATGACGAGCTCGAGCCCGAACGGCACTGTCTCACTTGAAACCGACATGGCCTTATAGTAGGTTACGACACCAGTCAATACTGAACGGAGGTGTCGAGGATGGCAGCGCACAGCGCGTCAGCCCTCCAATTTACGGTGCGGTGCTCTGCGGCCCTGCGGTCAGAGCGCCTCTTCTGCCCTGGCTTGGGTGCCCGGATGGTGGCTCGTTGGCGCCGAGCCTCCCTCGATCGCGCCCTCGCTCAGGGAGAGGATCCGGCTGCGTCGGCCGCGCTGGCGGCGCGAACGACCCAGCTGAGCGCCCCCGCGAGCCGGGCGCGGATCGCCGCCGGACTCGAGCGCATGGCGCTCGACGCCGAGGCGCGCCGGCCGCCGTTCGCCGTGGCGCCGTCGCGTCCTGCCGTGCGGGCCAACCGCACCGAGCTGATCGAGCTCGCCGCCTGGTTGCGGCGCGACCGTCCGCTTTACGCCCGCGGGATCGCCATGCTCAGGCTTGTGCTCATCGACGGAACCGGGCCGGCGTACACCGATCGGCACGGCGAGGCCCTGCGCCGCGAGCTCGACCTGGCACGAGCCACGCTCGGGGTGTGACGCGTGCTGGACGACGCCCCGAAAACCCTACCCGTGATCGACGCCGGTCGCGCGAACGCTCCCGCGTGCTCCCTCGATCCCGCCGGCCTCGCCCAACAGCGCGAGCGCTATAGCCGGGCGGGGCGGGCAGCGACCGTGCTCGAGCGCACGTCGCTGCGCCTCGTGGTCCAGCTGGGCGAGGACGTGCCGTCCGCGGCGGTCGACGCCCTGATCGCCGTCGAGCGCGAGTGCTGCCCGTTCTTCGAGCTCGGCTGGGCCCGGGAGCGCCGGCGACTCACGATCGCGGTGCGCCAGCCCGAGCACGCCCCCGCGCTCGAAGGCATCGCCGACGCGCTCGGCCTGGGATAGACCGCCGTGGCGGAGCCGCCGCTGGCGGGTCGCTGTGACCCGGCATTCGCCGCGGTGGCCGAGGCAGTGCGCGAGAACCTCGCCACGCGCGGCGACCTCGGCGCAGCCGTGGCCGTCGAGGTCGGCGGCCACCTTCTCGTCGACCTGTGGGGTGGCTGGGCGGACGCCCCGCGGACCCGACCGTGGCGCGAGGACACCGTGGTCAACCTCTTCTCCGTCGGCAAGGCGCTCAGTGCCGTGTGCGCTCTGCGTCTCGTCGAGACGGGCGCGCTCGATCTCGATGCTCCGGTCGGGCGCTATTGGCCCGAGCTCGTCGCCGGCCGGGCCACGGTGCGCGAGCTGCTCAGCCACCAGGCGGGGCTTCCGGCGGTGGCCCGCGAGCTCCCGCTCCCCGCGCTCTACGACTGGCACCGGGTCATCGCGGCACTGAGTGCACAGGAGCCGTGGTGGGAACCCGGGACGGGCCACGGGTACCACGTGCACACCTACGGGTTCCTCGTCGGCGAACTCGTGCGCCGCGGGGCGGGCGAGACGGTCGGGGCGATCGTCGAGCGCGAGCTTCCGGCCGAGCTGTGGTTCGGCCTGCCCGAGCGCCACCGCGGCCGGCGTGCGGAGTTCGTCTTCACGCCCGAGATGTCCGCCGGCCTCGAGGGACAGCGGCATCCGCTGCGCGCGCTCGCCTACGCCAACCCGAGCGGGGCCTCCGGCTTGGGCACGGTCAACACCGATCTCTGGCTCGACGCCGAGCTGCCCTCGGTCAACGCCCACGGCTCGGCCCGGAGCATCGCTCGGCTCTACACGAATCTGCTCACCGGGGCCCTGCTCGGGCCCGCCCTCCTCGCCGAGGCCACGCTCGAGGCGGCGAGCGGTCCTGACCTCATCCTCGGCCGGCCCTCGCGCTTCGGGCTCGGCTTCCAACTCACCCAGCCCGAGCGACCGCTTGGACCGAACCCGCGGAGCTTCGGTCACTTCGGCGCGGGCGGCGCGCTCGGGTTCGCCGATCCCGACGCGGACCTGGCCTTCGGGTACGTGATGAACCGGGGCGGCCCGCGGTGGCGCAACCCCCGCAACGCGTCGCTCATCGAGGCCGTCTACGCCTCGCTGTGAGCCTCGCGGCAGCGGTCGACGTTCCTGAGCGCGGGCATCTGGCTCAGCGCTGCCGGCCCCCGACCTTGGCCTGGAGGGACCCGAGCAGCTTCCCGAGCAGCCGGTTGAGCTCACGCATCTCGTCTGAGCTGACTCCCGAAGTGAGATCGCGCTCGCGCGCGGCGGCGGCCTCGATGTATTCGTCGAGATGCTGCCGGCCGCCCTCCGTGAGCTCGAGGAGCACGCCGCGACGGTCGTTCGGATCGGGCATCCGGCGCACGAAGCCTCGCTCCTCGAGCTTGTCGAGCCGGTTGGTCATGGCGCCGGTCGAGACCATGAGGTCGCGGCACAGTGATCCGTGCGAGCGCACGGCGCCATGCAGGCTGATGAGGACCTTGAACTCCTCCTTGGTCAGGCCCTTGCGCCCGAGGACGGCACGCGCGTCGTCCTCGATATAGCGCTCCGCCTTGCTGATCCGGTTGACCAGGCCCTCGACCTGGGGGTCGAGCGAGGGCCAGTTGGCCACGGCGTAGCGGACGTGCTCCTCGATCCCTGCTTCCACGTCCGCAGGGGGAGTGGCATGCGACCAGCTCAGAGGTGTGTCGAGTTCGCTCACAGGGCGATTTTAGGTGCGTTCACAGTAGCTTGACAAAAAGCTTTTGCTACAGTTACTTTACACACAGGTACTTCACGGACAGCTGATCGGAGCCGGACATGGTCGTACATCCTGCGCTGCAATGGGCAATGGCCCAAACTCGGATCGAGGACGCGATCGCTCGCGCGGGCGCCGATCGCCTGCGCTCATGCAGTGTCGCGCCGGACCCCGCGATGAGCCGACCTCAGCCGCCCGGACGGGAAGGCAGCCCGGGCCGGGGATGGAGCGGCAGGACGAGCGGCGGCGACGGAGCCTGGTCGAAGTCGAAGTCGGCCGCCAGATTGCCCAGCTGAGACGCGTCCTCGCGGACGTCGGGACGCGGGTCGGGACGGCCGTCCGTGCGTGGGTTGAGCCGCTGGCCGCCCAGGAAGTCGTCCTCGATGAACTTGTTGAGGGCGTCGAAGCTGAGCGTCTGGTGGTCGACGTACCCGCGGCGGGCGTAGGGGCTGATGACAAGTGAGGGCACCCGGAGGCCGTAGCCGTTCTCGTCCACCCGGGGCGGCGCCACATGGTCGTAGAAGCCGCCCCAGTCGTCCCAGGTCAGGAAGATGGCCGAAGAGTCCCAGTCGGGGCCGGACATGACCGCGTCGATGAGGTTGGTGACGTATGCCTGGCCGCTTGCGATATTCGCGGGCGGGTGGTCGGAGTGCGGCTGGTCGGGCACGATCCACGAGACCGCGGGAAGCGTGCCGGCCCGCGCGGCGGCGACGAACCGGTCGACACCCTGGATGTTCCCGAGCTGCTCGTCCTGATGGACGTCGGTGAACGACGGGAGCGGATTCCAGATGTCGGGCGTGCCAATGGTGAGCTGCGCCCCCGAGCAGTTCGCGTTCCCGCCCTCGCAGTCGGGCTCGCCGCCCGGGGTGATGTAGTACCCCCAGCTCACACCGTCCTTGTGGAGCAGATAGGTGATGTCGGTCCAGGCGTAGTTGTAGCTCGTGGACACCTGCTGCGAGAGCTCGGCGCGGCGCCCGACGAGCGCCTGGCGGACTCGCGCCTGACAGCGAGCAGCTTGCTTTGCCGCCCGACTCAGGGTGTTCGTGAGCCCGAGCAGCAGGCAGCGCAGATTTGCGCGACGCGCGCTCCGCGCGAGACGCCTCACCCGTTGTTGGGCGCGTTTGCCGATCGCCCCGACGCCGATGATCTGCTCGGTCTGGTAGCCGCCGAGCTCGTCGTCGTTGACGCAGCTCCCCGGATCGCCGGCCTTCGGGCACGACGCCGACCATCCCGACACGGTGTAGAGATGGGCAGGCAGGCTCCAGGACGCGTCGGACTCGAACATGTGGTCGTCGAGGGTGAAGTCGCGTGCGTAGGCCCAGTAGTTGGGGATCTCCCGCGCATCGTGGTATCCCATGACATCCGAGGGTGACTTCGGGTTGCACACGCCCGCGAACCCGCCGCATCCGCGCCCGCCCGACTCCGACTCGCGCACGAAGCCGTCCATCCGCCCGCCGTCGATGTCGTCGAGGGCGGCGCCGTACCCGTGCGGCCCGCCGCCGTTGACGTCCGACGCGTCGTGGAAGGGCCGGTCGCAGGAATGGCGCCGTCGATCGGGAAGGCAGACGGTGAACTTGCCATCCTTTGCCGGGATGCCGTCCGCTCCCGGATAGGTCCCGAAGAATGAGTCGAAGCTGCGGTTCTCCTGCATGATGATGATGACGTGGCGAATGGCGTGGATGGCTCCCGGCGCGGGGGGCGTGGCCACGGTCGAGGTCGTCCGCGGGACGGTGAACAGCTGCGGCGGCGCCTTGTGGCCGCCCCCGCAGCCGGCGACGAGCAGCGCGAGCGCGCCGAGTACGGCGAGCGTCCCTGCGCGCGGCCACTGGGTGACATCTCTGACTGGGGTCGGCGCTCGCACCCGCGGCGAGCTGCGGAAAGTCAAATCCACGAGCGCGCCAAAACGTACCCGCTCGCCCGTCGGAAACACGTCCCGGCTGGTTGGTCGTGCAACGCGGCGGGCACTCTCCTGACCATGGGCAAGGTGGCCTCGGACTGCTTCGGGCGCGACGTCTTCGAGGGGTCTGACCCTGAGGCGAGGACCGCGCCGGCGCGGCTCACGGTGCCGCGCCGGCCGATCCGGCGCTTTGTCTCCGAGCATCGTGTGGCCGTCGGACTGTTCGCGGCCGCGCTCGTGATCACGCTCTTCATCGTCGCCGTTCTCCCCCAGATCACGGGCATCGGAAGTACGCTGAAGCGCATCGGCCGCGGCAACCACGCCTGGCTCGCGGTCGGCGTCGGGCTCGAGTGCCTGTCCATCGGCGGCTACATCGCGCTGTTCCGCGCCGTCTTCTCGTGCGAGGGCACATTGATCGGATGGAAGGCGAGCTACGAGATCACGCTCGCGGGCGTGGTCGCGACCAAGCTCCTGGCCGCGGGCGGCGCCGGGGGCATCGCGCTCACGGCGTGGGCGCTGCGCGCCTCGGGCCTGTCCGGGCGCACGGTCACCCGGCGCATGGCCGGCTTCGAGATCATTCTCTACGCGGTCTTCATGCTCACGCTCGTGATCGTCGGCCTGGGCCTGGGCACCGGCGTCATCGGCAGTCAGGCCCCGTGGGCGGTGGGCTACCTGCCGGCGGCGTTCGGCGCGGTCGTCATCGCCATCGCGACGTCGGCCCTGCTCGTTCCCGACCGCTTCGAACATGCCGTAGCGCGCGGCGCCGCCCGCCGCGGCCGCCTCGGGCGGCTGATCGCCCGCCTGGCCAGCGTCCCGCCCGCCGTCCGCGACGGCATGGCCACGGCCATCGGGCTCGTGCGCGATCACGACCCCGCGCTCCTGGGCGCCATCGCCTACTGGGGCTTCGACATCGCCACCCTGTGGGCTTCCTTCCGGGCCTTCGGCGCCGCACCGTCGGTCCCGGTCGTGATCATGGGCTACTTCGTCGGCCAGCTGGCAAACGCCATCCCCCTGCCCGGCGGCATCGGTGGCGTCGAGGGGGGAATGATCGGCTGCTTCATCGCGCTGAACGTCAACGCGGGCGCTGCGCTCGTGGCCGTCTTCGCCTATCGGGCCATCTCCTTCTGGCTGCCGACGCTTCCGGGCGCGCTGGCCTACCTCCAGCTGCGCATGCGGATCGCCCGCTGGCGGGCGACGGAGCGGCCTGCCGGCGAACCGGCCTAGCTGCTCTCAGGGCGAGGCCAGCGCGGCCTGCGCGGCGGCGATCCGCGCGATCGGCACGCGGAACGGGGAGCACGACACGTAGTCGAGGCCGGCGCGGTGGAAGAAGGCGATCGAATCGGGATCGCCGCCGTGCTCACCGCAGATGCCGAGCTTGAGGTCGGGGCGGGCCTCGCGTCCGACCCAGGCGGCGAGCCGCACGAGCCAGCCGACGCCGAGATCGTCGATCGTCTCGAACGGGCTGCGATCGATGATCCGGCGCTCGAGATAGACCGGGACGAACTTCGACTCGACGTCGTCGCGCGAGAAGCCCAGAGCGGTCTGGGTGAGATCGTTGGTGCCAAAGGAGAAGAAGTCGGCGTATTCCGCGATCCGGTTGGCCACGAAGCAGGCGCGCGGCAGCTCGATCATCGTGCCGACCGTGTAGTCGACCTTCTCCTTGAGCCCCTCCTCGTCGCCGATGCCGACGACGAGGTCGCGGAGGATCTGCAGCTCCTGCTCGTAGTCGACGAGCGGGATCATGATCTCGAGGTGCGGCGGCCGCGCGGCCGCCCGCGCCGCCCGGAAGATCGCCTGTACCTGCATCTCGTAGATCTCGGGATAGAGGATCCCGAGCCGGCAGCCGCGCGTGCCGAGCATCGGGTTCTCCTCGTGGATCTCCACCACGCGCTGCAGCAAGAGCTCGAGTTCGGGGAGGTCCGCCGAGTCCTCCATGCGCGCGTGCTCGACCTGGGCCGCGAGGTCCGGGTGGTTGGGGAGGAACTCGTGCAGCGGCGGGTCGAGCAGGCGAATCGTCACCGGGAGTCCGGACATGGCCGCGAACAGCCCCTCGAAATCCTGCTGCTGGAGCGGCAGGAGCTCCGATAGCGCCGCCCGCCGGCGCTCGGTGTCCTGCGCCATGATCATCGCCCGCATCTTCGGCTGCCGGTCCGCGGCCATGAACATGTGCTCGGTGCGGCACAGCCCGATCCCCTCGGCGCCGAGCCTGCGAGCGCGCTTGGCGTCCTCGGGCGTGTCGGCGTTCGCCCGTACGCCCAGCCGGCGGATCTCGTCGGCCCATGCGAGCACCTGCTCGAAGTTGTCGTTCACCCCGGCCTCGACGAGCGCGACGTCCTCGGCGGTCACGCACCCCCGCGACCCGTCGATGGCGATCGCGTCGCCCTCGTGCAGCTCGGTCCCGTTGACCGTGAGCGTCTTGGCCGCGAGGTCGATGCTGAGCGCCTGGGCGCCCACGACGGCCGGGCGTCCCATGCCGCGGGCCACGAGTGCGGCGTGCGAGGCTTTCCCGCCCTCGGAGGTGAGGATCCCCCGGGCCGCATGGAAGCCGGCGACATCGTCGGCATCGGTGAAGGGGCGCACGAGGATGACATCCCGCCCCTCGCGGGCGGCCGCCACGGCGTCGGCCGCGTGGAAGACGACCGCGCCCTTGGCGGCGCCGGGTGAGGCAGCCACCCCGGTGGCGAGCACTTCGAAGTCGGCCGTTGGGTCGAAGGTCGGGTGCAGGAGGGCGTCGAGGCTCGTCGCGTCGATGGTCGCGATCGCCTCCTCGCGCGTGA
This sequence comes from uncultured Solirubrobacterales bacterium, assembly GCA_963795525.1. GTDB lineage: Bacteria > Actinomycetota > Thermoleophilia > Solirubrobacterales > Solirubrobacteraceae > Palsa-465. Next base: position 560,269 of record CAWCIA010000001.1, on the reverse strand, counting down.
GGAGACCCTCCTGCACCGCATCGACGGCGAAGCGCACCGCGGCCTGCGCCGGCCGCTTGGCGTTGCGCGTCTGGAGCATGTAGAGCTGCCCCTCCTCGACCGTGAACTCCGTGTCCTGCATGTCCTTGTAGTGGCCCTCGAGCTCGCGGAGGATCTCCATGAGCTGCGCGTGGACCTCGGGCAGCCACTCGCGCATGTCGGCGATGTCCCGCGGGGTGCGCGCGCCCGAGACGACGTCCTCCCCCTGCGCGTTGGGGAGAAAGTCGCCGCTCGGCTCGGACGCACCGGTGACCTCGTCGCGCGAGAAGGCGACGCCGGAGCCGGAGGTGTCGCCCTTGTTGCCGAAGACCATCTGCTGGACGTTGACCGCCGTCCCCCAGTCCTCGGGGATCCGGTTGAGTCGCCGGTAGGCGACCGCCCGTTGCCCCGTCCAGGAGTCGAACACTGCCCGGATGGCCAGCCGGAGCTGCTCGCGGGGATCCTGGGGGAACTCCTCGCCCGTCTCCTCGCGATAGATCGCCTTGAACGCGTCCGTGAGCTTCCGCAACGCCTCGGTGTCGAGCTCGGTGTCCTCCTTGACGCCCCGGTCGCGCTTGGCCTTCGCGATCGCCTCCTCGAAGCGCTCTCCGGCGATGCCCCGCGAGACGTTGCCGAACATTTGCACGAAGCGGCGGTAGGAGTCCCAGGCGAAGCGCGGGTTCTCGGTGGCGGCGGCCAGGCCCTCGACGGAGACATCGCCCAGGCCGAGGTTGAGAACCGTGTCGAGCATCCCGGGCATCGACTCGCGCGCGCCCGAGCGCACGGAGACGAGCAGGGGATCCGCATCGTCGCCGAGGGTTTTGCCGGTGCGCTCCTCGAGCCGCCGCAGCGCCTCCGCCACTTCTTCGGCCATCCCCTCGGGCTCCTGACGGTCGGCGCGCATATACGCCACACACGCCGCGGTGGTCACCGTGAAGCCGGCGGGTACGCGGTCGGCGCCCAGCACGCGCGTCATCTCGGCGACGTTCGCGCCCTTGCCGCCGAGCAGCTCGCGCATGTCGCGCGAGCCTTCGGAGAAGTCGTAGACCCACTGCTTGCTCTCGGGCACGGCAGACCTCCCCTTTCTCGACGCGAGGCGAGAACGGTATCCGGGGTGCGCCCCTCGTGCAGCTTTCCGCGCGCGCTCAGGCGCGGCGGGCCGTCACTCCTGTACCTCGGCGCACGCGGCGGGCACGCGGTCGGTCAGCACCATGAGGAGATCGCGCAGCCGCGTCCGCTGCTCGGGGTCAAGCGCGGCGAAGAGCTCGTCCTCGACCTCGCGCTGCGCCTGCGCGGCGGCAGCGAGGCGGCGCTCGCCCTTGCGCGTGAGCGTGACGAGGTGGCGACGGCGGTCGGCCGCGTCGCGCCGACGGGCGAGGAGCCCGGCCGCTTCGAGCGGATTGAGGAGCGTGACGAGGATGCTCGGGTCGATGCCCATGGCCGCGCCGAGCTCGGACTGACCGAGCGAGCCCCGGTCGTGGAGGAGGGCGAGGATCTGGAACTTGCGTGGCGAGAGCCCGAGCGTGATGTGGGCCTCCCGCAGGCGCCGCATCGCGTGATGGCCGAGCAGGGCGAGCAGGAGTCCCGGACTCGATCGGCGCTCGTCGAGTAGGCCGACCTCGGGCTCCGCGCGCAGGGGGGCCTCGGAGGCGCTCACGGGCGCGACTATACCGGCCAAGGTGGGGGAATGATCGAGTCATATCGATGGTTTAGTACGGTTGTCGATCGACGTCGCTCAGGCGCGTGTTCCAGCCGGGCGAGAGGCCACACAGGAGGGTTTCCACATGAAGATCGGTCGGTTGCTGTTGCGGGTCACCGTGGGCGCGCTGTTCGTCGGCCACGGCACACAGAAGCTGTTCGGCTGGTTCGGAGGCCACGGACTCGACGCCACCGCGAACATGTTCGAAGGGATGGGGATGCGTCCGGGCAAGCGCAACGCAATCGCCGCCGGCACAGCCGAGGCGGGCGGCGGAGCCGCGCTGGCGCTCGGCCTCGCCACGCCGTTCAGCGCGGCGGCGCTCACCGCGACCATGCTCACCGCCATCCACCGCGTGCACTTCAAGAACGGGCCGTGGGTCAGCAAGGGCGGCTACGAGTACAACCTCGTGCTCATCGCCTCCGTCCTCGCGCTCACCGAGGTGGGCCCGGGCGAACTCTCGATCGATCATCTCACCGGGCGCGAGCTCGACGGCCCCGCCTGGACGCTGGCCGCGCTGGCCCTCGGGATCGGCGGAGCCCTGGGCGCCCACGCGCTCGCTGCGGCCACGCCCGCGGCGCCCGCTCCGGTCGAGCAGGCGGCCGCCGATGCACCCGCCGCCGCGAGCGAGGACGAGCCCGCTCCGACGCAGGCGCCGGCCTGACCCCGCACACGCCCCCGTCGCCGCAACGGCGTGCCGCGGCCACGGGGGACGAGCGGGATTACTAGCTGAAAACCGCGACGAGCCCGAGAGCTCGCGCGGCCTGGAGGCACTCGTGCCGGCCGTGGAGGCCGAGACCTCGGTGTAGGAGCTCGCCGTGAGCGCCGAGCAGGGACCACCCGTCCCCCGAGGCTCGCAGCGTCGGCCGGTTCGTCCTCGTCTCGCGCGCCGCATCCCCGCGGGGCGCCCGGACCTCGAGCGCGGTGGGTGCGCGGGTTGGAGGTGTCATGGCACCAGAGTGATGGTGAGTGCTAAGCACCGTCGGAGGGGTTGCTAGGAGCTTCGTAAGAGCCCGCCTGGACCGGGGCGAGAAGACGAATCAGGAGTTCGCGATTCCGCCCCACGGCCCGACTGCGATCTCGTATGATCGGCTCGTATTCCCTGGGGCGACGGGAGCTGAAGTCTGACCTTCGACGAGCCCGAATGGCAGCCGGCACAGGAGCCTGCGAAGGCGCAGGTGTGGCGGGAGATCCTGCGCCCGATCGCGGCCGACCTGCGCGCGCAGTCCCGTCCTCTCTCGGAGCTCGCGGTCGCGCACATGCGCCCGCTCGTGCCCTCGGCCTTCACCGATCCCACCAACGTGGAGCAGGTGCGCGCGAATGCCGAGGCCGGGTTCCGTGCCATCGCCGAGACCATCGAAGCGGGCACCGATCCGACGGTGCTGACGTCACCGCCCACCCTCACCGCCGGCGCAATTGCTCGCGCTCAGCGCGGACTGTCGCTCACGAGCCTCGTGCGGCCGTTCCGCCTCGTCCACCAGTCGCTCTGGAATTGGACGGTGGCGCAGGTGCACGAGCGCGCCGCCAACCCCGACCAACGAGAGACGGCGATCCTCCTGGCGTCCTCGTGGTTGTTCGCCGCCGTCGATGCCATCGCGACGGCGTACACCGACATCTACGAGCACGAGCGCGAGCGCTGGTTGCGCAGCGCCGCCGCCGTGCGTACGGAGACGCTCGAGGCGATCCTGGCCGGAGGCGAGAACGACGTCGGCCGCGCCGGCTCCCGCCTCGGGTACGACCTCGAGCGCAATCACATCGGGCTGATCGGCTGGGCTGATGAGGCGGCCGAGGTCGAGTCGCTCGAGGTCGGGCTCGCGGAGCTCGTCGAACGAACCGGCGCCGAGGGATCGCTCGTCGAGTCGATCGGGATGCTCGCGATCATGGGCTGGATCAGCCGCGCCAAGCCGTTCGACGCCGAGACCCTCGACACGGTCGCGTCCGTGCCCCTCGGGGCGACCGGGATGCGCGTGGCCATCGGCGAACCGGGCGTCGGATTGCCCGGCTTCCGCCGCAGCCACATCGAGGCCACGCACGCACGCCGCGTGGCCGCGCTCGCGCGCCGGGGTCCCGGCACGGTGACGAGGTACGCGCGCGTCGAGCTCACCGCCATCGCCACGATCGACCAGGAGCGGACGGGGGCCTTCGTCGAGCGCTCGCTGGGCGCGCTCGTCGAGGACAACGACGTGTCGCGGCGCCTGGCCGCGACCTTGGCCGTCTATCTGGAGGAGAATTGCAGTCGCACGCGTGCGGCACGACGCCTCGGAGTGCACGAGAACACGATCAGCTACCGCGTGCGCCAAGCCGAGAGCCTGCTCGGACACCCGATCGAGGGGGAGCGGCTGCGGCTGAGCGTGGCCCTGACGCTTCTGCCGGCGGTTCGTCCCTGATGCCCGGTCTCAAGAGGGGAGCGAGCGGAGCGACCCCGGGGGCGTAAACGGTCGCTCCGCTCAGCTCGCGCAGCGAAACGGCGGGGGGAAACCGCTCCACTCGGTCCGACGAACCGAAGGCAGCACTATAGGACCGAGGACCAGACCAAACTTGTCGCCCGGCGACGATTGGGCCGCGTGCTTCTGTGATCACGCGCCAATGCCGGCGCCGCGGGGCCGTCGCACACGACGGCCCACCACCTCGCCACGAGCGATAAGGTCGCGCCGTGGCGCTCAGTGTTTCGAGCCGGCAGCAAACGGGGGCGGCGGAGGTGACCGCGAGGACCGCGTACGCCACCTGCCCGCTGTGCGAGGCGACCTGCGGGCTCGAGCTTCAGATCGGGGCCGACGGATCGGTACGGAAGGTACGCGGCGACGGTGCCGATGTCTTCTCTCACGGTTTCATCTGCCCGAAGGGAGCGAGCATCAAGGCTCTCGAGGAGGATCCCGACCGTCTGCGCGGTCCGCTCGTCCGGCGCGAGGGCGAGCTCGTGCCCGCCACCTGGGACGAAGCGTTCGCCGAGATCAACCGTCGCCTGCCTCCACTGATCGCCGCCCACGGGCACGACGCCATCGGGGTCTACCTCGGGAATCCCGGCGTCCACAACCTCTCGCTCGCCCTGTACTCGCGAGTCCTCCTCAAGGCGCTGCGCACGCGCAACGTCTACTCCGCGAGCACCGTCGACCAGATGCCCAAGCAGGTGGCGGTCGGCCACATGTTCGGGACGATGCTCTCCGTGCCGATCCCCGACGTCGACCGCACCGATCACCTCCTCATCCTGGGCGCCAATCCCCTGGCCTCCAACGGCAGCCTGATGACCGCGCCCGACATGCGCGGGCGCCTGCGCCGCATCCAGAAGCGAGGCGGCAAGATCGTGGTCATCGACCCGCGTCGCAGCCGGACCGCCACCGTCGCCGACGAGCACCACTTCATCCGGCCCGGGACCGACGCGCTGCTCCTCACCGGGCTTGTGCACACGCTGTTCGCCGAGGACCTCGTGGCTCCCGGCCGGCTGGCCGAGCACACGAACGGCATCGAGGAGGTTCGGGCCCGCGCCTCAGAGTTCGAGCCCGAACGCGTCGCGGGCGCGTGCGGAATACCCGCCGGGGAGATCCGACGCATGGCCCGCGAGCTCGCCGCCGCTCGCCGCGCGGTGGTCTACGGCCGCATCGGCACCTGCACGCAGGACTTCGGCACGCTGTCGAGCTGGCTTGTCGACGTGCTCAACGTGCTCACCGGCAACCTCGACCGCCCGGGCGGAGCGATGTTCCCCCGCGCCGCCGCCGGGCAGCCGAATACTCAAGGGGCTCCGGGCCGTGGGCGGGGCGTGAGCTTCGGCCGCTGGTCGAGCCGGGTGCGCGACCTGCCCGAGACCTACGGTGAGCTGCCCGCGTCGTGCCTGGCCGAGGAGATCGAGACGCCGGGCGAGGGCCAGGTGCGGGCGCTCGTCACGGTCGCAGGCAACCCTGGGCTGAGCACGCCGAACTCGGCCCGCCTCGCCCAGGCGATGGCGAGTCTCGACTTCATGATCTGCCTCGACGTCTACGTCAACGAGACCTCTCGCCATGCCGATGTGGTCCTTCCCGGGCCGCCGCCGTTGCGCCACTCGCACTACGACCTCGCCTTCTACCAGCTGGCCGTGCGCAACATCGCCAACTTCACCCCGGCCGTCCTGCCGCCGGACCCCGGCCTGCCCGAGGAGTGGCGCACCCTGCTGCGCCTGACCGGCGTGGTCAGCGGGCAGGGTTCCAACGCCGACGTCGAGGCCATCGATCGGTCCGTCGCGCTCGAGACCGTCCGGCGGGAGACAACCCGCGACGCAGGCCCGCTGGCCGGACGCGACCCCGAGGACATCCTCGCCGCGGTCGGCGACCGCGTGGGGCCCGAGCGGCTGCTCGACATCCTCCTGCGCACCGGCCCCTATGGAGACGGCTTCGGCGCGCGCGAGGGCCTGACGCTGGCGGCGCTCGAGGCCGCGCCCCACGGGGTCGATCTCGGCCCGCTCCAGGAGCGCATTCCCGAGGTCCTGCGCACCCCGAGCGGCCGCATCGAGCTCGCGCCGGAAGCCATCGTCGCCGACCTACCGAGGCTCCGAGCCGCACTCGACCGGCCGGCGCGCGAGGGCATGGTGCTGATCGGCCGCCGCCAGCTGCGCTCGAACAACTCCTGGATGCACAACCTCGAGCCGCTCGTGAAGGGCAAGGAGAGCTGTACGGCGCACGTCCACCCGGACGATGCCGCGCGGCTCGGGCTCGCCGACGGCGGGCGCGCACGGGTCAGCTCCCGCGTGGGCACGGTCGAGGTTCCGGTCGAGATCACCGACGCGGTGATGCCGGGCGTCGTGAGCATCCCGCACGGCTGGGGCCACGACCTGGACGGCGTACGCATGGCCGTCGCAAGCGAGCACGCCGGGACGAACTCGAATCTTCTCGCCGACGAGGGCGCCGTCGACCCGCTCTCCGGGAACGCCGTGCTGAACGGCATCCCGATCGACGTCGTCGCCGTCTAGTCATTGGACGCATGTCGGGCGCCGGGCTGCCCCGGCTCAGGCGCCGGCGTGCCCGTGCCGATGCTGACCGCAGAACGCCATGTCACGATCCAGCCCCCGCAGCCTGAGCCCCCGTCTGCGCGCCGAGCACGGCTTCAGCGCGATCTCCCTCATCGCCACGGTCGCCATCATCGGCATCCTCGCGGCCACGGCCGTGCCGCAGTTGACCAAGGGCACCTCGGGTGGCAGCCAGGGCGGCCAGTCGCAGACCGGGCAGGCGCTCGCGCAGGCGCAGGACGTCCAGGCCAAGACGATGGCCACCGACGCGCAGACGGCGATGGCCACCTACGCCGCGAGCAGCGACCAGGGTTACACGGGCGTCAGCCCGAGCGCGCTTGCCTCGATCGAGCCGACCCTCGTCACCGCAGGAACCAATCAGCCCTATCTCGCCTCGGTGAACGGCACGCAGACCTCGTACGTGGCCACGATCATCAACCCGCTCACGCACAACACGTTCACGCTCGCGAACACCGGTGGCGCCGTCTCTCGCACGTGCACCACGGCGGGCACTGCCGGGTGTCCGAGCAGCGGCACCTGGTAACGCACGCGCGCTGGCGGCCCACCGCCCCCCGACGGCAGGCCGCAGCATTGCTTGGTACCCGCGTCCGGCAGCGCCGAACCGTCGAGGCTTCTCAGCACGCGCACATCGCCGGCCCGAACGCCGCCGCCGCTAGCTCGGCAGCGCGATCGCCCGACTGCTCGCCAGTGGCCGACCGCCGGCGTCGAGTGCCGTGACCGCCGCATAGCCCGTGGCCTTCGGCACGACGACCGCGGTCTCGAACCCGGCCCGGGGAGCGACGGCGACCGCGGTGAGAGCGCCGGGGCTCGGCCCGACTGTGACCTGCCAGCTCGCCACCTCGGTGGCGCCGTTCCAGCTCGCGTAGATGGTCGCGCCACCCGATGCAGCCGTGGCGGCGATGGCGGGTGCGCTCGCCGGCGTCGCCGTCCAGGGCAGGCGGAAGGCACGGTAGGAATTGCGGCCGGGCGGCATCTGCATGCGGGCGAGCTGGGCACCGGCCGCAGTGAACTCGCTCAGCACGGGCGCCGTTCCCCAGCCGATGACCACGTTTCCGTTGGGGAGGGTTTGCATGCTCCCCATGGCCCAGGCGAGCAGCGGACGCGGGCTGTGATAGGCGCTGGCCAGGCGCGCTCGGCGGTGGCGATGGTCGAGCGTGACCACGATGCCGCGCGAGTCCGACTCGGTCCGCTGCGCCCCCGCTCCGTCGTCGAACAACGTCAGCTCGTCGGAGCCGCGCATGCGGGCGTCGTGCTGCCAGGCGAAGCGAGCGCCGTGGCCGAGTGCGAAGCTGCTGCGCTTACCGCCAAGCCGCCACAGAACACGTCCGGTGTGTCGCTCGAGCTTGTAGACCGCCCAGGTGTGACGTGCGGAGACGAGCAGGCCGCCGTCTGGCGTCACGTCGATCGAGTTCGCGTGAAGGTAGTCGCAAACCCCCGCGGCGCCCACGTAGGACTCCGAGGCCGCGATGTGATCGAGGCCCCGCCACTCGAACAGGACTCGCCCGCTGCTGACGTCGATCTCCTGGATGACCGAGTCGAGGACCTGGCCCTGACGAGAGCCCCCGATGGAGGAGAGATCGGTCCGAACCGTGCGGGGGTAGCACGTGATGAGCGCGGTGCCCTGGGGCGTGAGCTGGAACTCGTGGAGATCCGCCCAGCGGCCATTCCCCGCGCGCACGCGCGCGATCTCGCGGTAGGACGTGTCGAAGACGACGCATTCGCCCTGCCCATAGCCCGGCGCGATTACACGGCCCTCCCACCACGTGAGCACCGGTTCGCCGCGGTACTCCTGCACCTGGAAGTTCATGGCCCAGTGGCCGCCGCCCATCGGCCGGAACCAGATCGGCTCGCCCGTCCCGTCGACGATCAACGGACCGACCTGCGCACGCCCGAGCGGGGTCGGGGCCAGGAAGGCAAAGCCCTCATCCGCCGAGGCAGCGCTTGCCCCGCCGCCGCCGACGGCCACGGGAGGCGGCCGCAGGTCGGGCCGAGAGCGGAAGCCGTGTCCCTGTACGGCGGTGGCCTCGGGCGATCGCGCCATCGCGGAGCCGGCCTGCGCTCCGGACCCGAGCACGGTGGCGGCCACACTGACGGCTCGCAGAAACTGCCCCCGCGTGAGCCCGTCTTCTACGAGCACCCGCTCCCTTTCCTCACGGCCTCAACCTACCAATCGCGACCGTGGTCGTCGCGGTTGTACTTGCGTCGCCTGTCTCGCGGCCGACCCTGGCGAGCTGGCGAGCAGGCCGCTGTCGGCGAGCTGGGCGTCGATCTCCTGCTGCACGACCTGGACCTCGGAGGCCACGGCGGCCGGCGAGCCCCCGGCTCCGAGGGAGGAGATGGCGCCGAGCTGGCGCAGGGCCGCGGCTGTCGTTGCGGCGTGTGAACATCCCGGTGTGCTCGGCGCCAGTGCCCTCGCGACTGCCGCCGCCGCGCCGGCGGCGCCCGTGCTCGGTCTCCTCTCCGCCTCTGCCTACGGATCGGGCGACTTCTTCGCCGGCATGGCCAGCCGGAGATATCCGGCCGTCCTCGTCACGACCGCGGCGCAGGTCTTCGGCTGTCTGGCCGCGATCGCCGCCCTATTCCTGTTCGCCTCGCACGCACCCCACACGCGCGAGCTGGCGTGGGGCGCGCTGAGCGGCGTGGGCAGCACGGTAGGGACGTTCTCGCTCTACCGGGGTCTTGCCGTCGGTCGGATGAGCGTGGTCGCCACCGTCTCGGCGGTGCTCACGGCGGTGATCCCCGTCCTCACCGGCTTGGCCCTCGGTAACCAGCTGAGCCTTCACGCGGCGGTCGGGATCGGCATCGCCGTCCCGGCCATCGCCTTCGTCTCGTGGACCCGCGATCCCACAGAGGCCGCGAGCCCGGCCGACACGGGTGCGCGGTACGGGGTGGTGGCGGGACTCGGCTTTGCCCTCCTCTTCATCGCGCTCGACCGCGCCGGCACGCGCGCCGGGGCGTGGCCGCTCGTCCCCGGGCAGGCGGTATCCATCCTTTTGCTCGCGCCCTTCGCGCTACGTGTACGGCGCACCGCCGGCCGGCCGACCCGCGACGCCACTCTGCTCATCGTCTCTGGCGGGATCCTGAGCGCCATCGGAAACCTGCTCTTCCTCGCCGCCACCGGCCATGGCGCGCTCGCCATCGTGGCCGTCCTGACCGCTCTTTACCCCGCTGTCACCGTCGTCCTGGCTCGTGTGATCCTCGGCGAGCGCTGGACGGCGACCCAGGCCGTGGGCCTGGTCAGCGCGGCGGCGGCGATCGTGCTCGTGAGCCTCTGAGGCGGGTTGGCGGGGGTCACGACGCCCCCGCGTAAGGGTCATGGAGACGGCGGCCGTAAGTCCAGTGAGCATCCGGCGCATCACTGGCAGCGCGCTCTTTTCTCGATGCATCGTTTGACATGATGCGCGGGTGGCATCGAGTCTCGTCAGCCCGGTTCTGGTGGGCCGCCGGGCGGAGGTGCAGTCGCTGTCCGATGCCCTCGATCGCGCCGTCGGCGGCGGCAATGCCACGGTCCTGGTGGGGGGCGAGGCCGGGGTCGGCAAGTCACGCCTCGTGCACGAGCTGATCGGACGGGCGCGCGCCAGAGGCACGCGGGCGCTCGTCGGGGGTTGTGTCGAGCTCGATGGCGGCGGCATCCCGCTCGCGCCCCTCGTCGACATGATCAGGACGCTGGCCGCCGAGCTCCCAGCCGAGGAGCTCGAATCCGTCCTCGGAGCCGCGCGCGGGGAGATCGGCCGGCTCGTCCCCGGGCTCGACGACGGTCGGGAACCCGCCCCGAGCGGCGAGCGCGATCCCTCGTGGCTGCTCGAGCTGATGCTCGGTGTCCTCGGCCGTATGGCCCTCGTCGCTCCGCTCATGCTCGTCTTCGAGGACGTCCAGTGGGCCGATAAGGCGACGCTCGATCTCCTGGCTCTGCTCGTCGCTCGCACCGGTGCCCGCCGCACGCTGCTCGTGCTCACGGTGCGCTCGGACGAGCTCCACCGCGCCCACCCCTTCCGGCGCATGGCCGCGCGCTGGGAGCAGCAACGTCTCGTCGAGCGCTTCGAGCTCGAGCGGCTGGCTCCGCAGGACGTCGCGGCCCAGGTCGAGGCGATCCTCGGCGAGCGGCCGGACGGCGAGCTCGTCGCCTTCGTGGCCGAGCGCTCGGAGGGTATTCCCCTCTTCGTCGAGGAGCTCCTCGGCGCGGTGCGGGACGGCCGCCTCGACCACGACTACCTGCCGCCGTCGCTGCGCGATGTGCTCCTCGCCCGGGCCGAGTTGCTCTCGACCACCGGCCAGCACGTGCTCCGCGTCGTCTCAGCGGCCGCCCGCTGGGTCCCCGATCGGCTGCTGAGCGTCGTGGCGGGTATGCCCGAGGCCGAGCTCAATGCCGGCCTGCGCGAGGCGGTCGAGCAGCAGTTGCTCGTCGTCGGCCCGGCCGGACGCGGCTACGGGTTCCGCCATGCCCTGGCCCGCGCGGCCATCCACGAGGACCTGCTCCCCGGCGAGCGCTCCCAGCTCCACAAGGCCTACGCCGAGGCGCTCGAGGAGAGCGCCGCCCTCGCCGGGCCCGACCTGGACGCCAGCTCGATGCTCGCCCACCACTGGCTCTCGGCTCATGACCTGCCCCGCGCGCTCCCCGCCTCGGTCAGGGCCGGACGAGCCGCCGCGGCGGCCGGCGCACCCTCGGCGGCGCAGCGCCACTTCGAGCTCGCGCTCGAGCTCTGGCCCCAGGTCTCCGACGCCGAGCAACGCGCCGGCATCGACCACTCCCAGCTGCTGGAGGCGGCCTCGGCGGCCGCCGGCCGAGCCGGTGCGGTCGAGCGGGCCCTGGCCCTCGTCGATCAGGCGCTGGCCGAGGTCGGCTACGGCGGCACCCTCGAGCGCCGCGCCACCCTCCTCGTGCACCGGTCAGCGTTGCTGGCCGACCTGGGCCGCGATCACGAGGGCCTGGCCGTGCTCGAGCAGGCGGTCGAACTGCTCCCGGCCGAACTGCCGAGCAAGGTCCGCGCCCACGTGCTCGGGTCCTATGCCCGGACACTCGTCCGGGTCGACCAGATCGAACGGGCCGGGGAGCTCGCCCGCCAGGCGCTCGCGGCGGCGGAGGCCGTGGGCGCGCAGGAAGAGAAGCTTTCGGCGCAGATCGTGCTCGGGCCCGCCATGGTCTACGCCGGCGAGATCGACGCCGGCCTCGCGCTCATGCAATCAGCCGCCGAGGGGGCGGTCGCGCTCGAGCTCCTGTGGACGGCGACGCGCGCGTTCATCAACCTCTCCGATCTCCAGATCATGGTCGGGCGCTTTGATGATGCCGTGGCCACGGCCGACCGAGGCATGGCGCTGGCCGAGCCGGCCGGCTTCGGCCGGACGGCCGGCGCGTTCCTGCGCGGGAATCGCAGCGAAGCGCTGCTGCGCTCCGGACGCTGGGCGGAGGCGATGGCCAACGCCGCGCCGGGGGCGGAGGCGCCGGGGGTGTTCGCGGGGACAGTGCTGCTCATGCGCACCGAGCTGCACGCGCTGTCGGGCCGTCGCGATGCGGCCGAGACCGAGCTGCGCGACGCCCGCCGCCACCTGCGCAACTCATCCGCCGCCCAGTTCGCCCTTCCCCTGGCTGGCCTCGAGGCCGAGCTGGCCCGGTCGGCCGGCGATCTCGACGGGGCGAGCGAGATCCTCTCGCAGGCGCTGACGCGGACCGACGTGGGCGACGAACAGCGCTACAAGTGGCCCGTGCTCTCCGCGGCCGCGCGGATCGAGGCCGAGCGCGCGCGGGCCGCCGGCGAGGTCGACGCGCAATCGGCGCTCGAGCGGATCGCCGCCATCCTGACCGAGGCCGACGGCACGCGCGCCGCCATGCCCTCCGATCGTGGCCACCGGGCGCTCGTGCACGCCGAGCATGCCCGCGCGACGCGCCGACAGGAGGCCCAGTCATGGACTCAGGCCGTGGCCACCGTACGTGAGATGAACGAGCCCTACCCGCTCGCCTACGCGCTCCTCCGCCACGCCGCGGCGGCGAGCGCGGACGGCGACAGCGCGGCGGCCTCGGCCTCGGCGACCGAGGCCCTCGCGCTCGCACGGCGCATGGGCGCGGAGCCCCTGATCAGCGAGCTCGACGTGCTCGCGCGCCGCGCACGCCTGCGCATCGACGCGGACGCCAGGCCGCCCGCAAGCCGAGCGGCAGGCGGCGCCGCCGAGGATCTGGAGCGACTCGGAGTGACCGCGCGAGAGGTCGAGGTGCTGCGCCTGGTCGCCGACGGGCTCTCGAACAGCCAGATCGCCGAGCGCCTCTTCATCACGCGTAAGACCGCCAGCGTGCACGTGTCGAACATCCTGGCCAAGCTCGGCGTGGCCACGCGCGTGGAGGCCGCCGCCGTAGCGCACCGCCGCGGCTGGGCGCGAGCCTCGGCCGACGTCTGAGGTACCTCAGAGCCGCGGCGACAGCCATCTGAGGTACCTCACCCACGTCATCTGAGCCCTCCAGCGACCTAAGACTGGGCGGGCGCCCGATGTGCGGGCATGGGGCTTAGACCGATGCTTGTCCCATGCTCGCTTCTGCCATCACCCATCGCCTCCGCCTGCCGGCCGGCCGGCCGTTCCACCTTCTCATGACCAGCCTGGCCGTCTCCTCGTGCGGCGACTGGCTCTACAACGTCGCGCTCCTCGCGCTCGTGTTCGAGCGCACCCATTCGGCCACCTGGGTGGCCTTGACGACGGCTGCCCGTGTCTCGCCCATGGTCGTCCTCGGACCGCTGGGCGGCGTTCTCGCAGACCGTCACAATCGCCGCTGGCTGATGGTCGCCTCCGACCTGGGGCGCACGCTGCTCATGGTCGCGCTCGCCATCGTGGCGGCCGACGGTCTGCCCATCGTGCTCGCTCCGGTGATCGCCGGCGCAGCGACTGCCGCGAGCATCGTCCAGCCTCCTTGTGTGGCCGTCTGTGCCGCCCGCTTCGTCCCCGACGATGAGCGCCAGCGGGCCAACGCCCTGCGCAGCGCGATCGGCCAGGGAGCCGTGGTGGCGGGTCCGCCGCTCGGCGCGGTCCTGCTTGCGCTGTCCGGCCCCTCTCTGGCCATTCTCCTGAACGCCCTGACCTTCCTCGTCTCGGCCGCCGCCGTGGTCGCCATCTCGGACGCCGAGGCCTTCCGCCCGGCCACCTCGGGCGACGCGGGCGAGATGCCGAGCGTGCTCGCCGACATCCGCACCGGCGCCCGCGCCCTGCGCGGTGCCCCGGCGGCCGTACGCCTCGTCTGCGCCGACATCCTCTGCAGCGCCGTGTACGGACTGCTCACGGTGACGCTCGTGCTCGTCTCTCGCAAGCTCGGCGCGGGCGACAGTGGCTACGGGCTGCTCCTCGGGGCCTTCGGGATCGGTGGCCTCATCGGCGCGGCCGTCACCGGCCGGCTCGCCGCTCCGTCCCGGTGGCGACGGACACTCGCCGTGGCCCTGGTCATCGTGGGATTGCCGCTCATGGCGCTCGGCCTCGTGCCCTCGCTCGGCGCCGCGCTCGGCCTGGCCTTCGTTGGCGGCGGCGGCATGATCGTCGGTGAGGTCCTCTCCGAAACCGCACTTCCGCGCATGCTCGACGACGAGGTCCTGGCCCGCGCCTACGGCCTCGTCTTCCCGGCGAGCATCTCCGGCATCGTCGCCGGCTCGCTCCTCGCTGGGCCACTCGTCTCCGCCCTCGGCCTGAGCGGAGCCCTCATCGCGGCGGGCGCCTTCGTCCTTGCCGCCGGCGCGCTGCTGCTCCAGCGTCCGCTGCACATCGCGAGCATCCGCGAGCCGGCGCTCACCGCCACCATGTGACGCGCGGGCGGGAAGTCCCCCACCGAAAGACCGGAGTTTCCACCGATGCTTCGGGGGACGCCGCCCGGTTAGCCTCGCCCCCGGCACGCATGCTCCTTGGCCGGCTTCCCCTGGTCGGCCAGGTACACGGAAGCCCCCGTACCTGCGTGGAGTACACCAACGCCCGGTCGTCGCCGCACCCCTGGGGCGACGACCGGGCGCGTGCCGTTCCGCTACTCAGTCACTCTTCGTCTATGTCCTCGGTCTCGGGCACTTCGTCGTGTCCGTTCGCGCCGTTCTCGCTGAGGACGCTCTCTTCGAATTCGTAGATCCGGTCCTGGACGCCGGCGAGCAGGTGGCGCCCTCGCCCGCCGAGGGTGGCCCGGCCCGCCGTGACCAGGCCAGCCCCGATGAGCAGTGCGCGACCCGCTGGGAGCCGCCGCTTGCGAGGCTTCGGCGCTGCCGGTGCCTTGGCCTCGTCGAGGGCCGCCTGCGCGGCCGCGATGATCACACGACGCATATCAGCTGCCATACAGGCTCCTCAGCTCCGGCCTCGCGATCGCGAGCGCCCCTCCGCGTGATTCGCCGACTGGCGCGAGGAGCCGCCTGAGCGCCCGCGGCTCGCGGAGCTGCCGTTGCCGCTCGCGCGCGAGCTGCTGCCACTTGAGCGCGAGCTGCTGCCACTCGAGCGCGAATTGCTGGCGCTCGAACGCGAGCCCGATGAGCGACCGGAGCTGGAGCTCCGACTCGAGGACCGGCCCGAGCTCGCCCGCCCGCCCGACTGGCGGCGGCTACCACCACCGTTCTCGCTCTCGCCCGAGTCGTTCACGACGTCCTCGAAGTCGGTGTACTCCCGACCGCGGTCGTAGCTCGCCTTGTGCTTCTCGACGACCTCGCCGTCCTCGATGCGCCCGCGCCAGGCGCCCGTCTCGTGCTCGGCCATCTCGATGTAGGCCTTGAAGCGGTGCAAGTCACCGCGCGCCGCGCGCTTGACGTGACGAGCGCCGCGGGCGAACTTCTCGAGCAGGCTGCCTGGGTCGATGTCGAACCCGAGCATTACCCGCGTGAGGTTCGGACCCAGCTCGTGGAAGGTCACCACCCCGGTGTGCGTCATGCCCTCGCTGACACGCCACTTGATCCGCTCGTTCGGGCGCTGCGTCTGGATCTCGGCCTTGAACTCCTTCGTCTTGCCCCAGATCTTGGTGGCGAAGGACACGGTGCAGTCGTCCTCCTGCGTCACGCGCGTGACCCGGTGCATGAAATTCGGCCACTGCTCGAATTGCGTCCATTGGTTGTAGACCGTCTCGATCGGCAGGCCGATGTCCACGCTCTGCTGCACGGGCATGCGCCGGCCCTTGCCGACCCCAGGCACGTCGTTGCCGCTCTGCTTGTCATCCTCGTCGTCGCCGAAGGGCAGCGCACCCTTGATGGCGTCCTTCAGCATCCCGCCCGGGCCACCGGCGTTCTCGACCTTGTCCGAGATCGCGTCGCCGATGCCGCCGCTGAGCCGGTCCCCGACGCGGGAGGCCAGGCCTTCGGGCCCGCCGCCCTGGACGAGCTTGCCGACGCCCTTGGCGGCGAGCGGTGCAAGCGCGGCCACGCCCGCGCCGGCCGCGATACCCCGCATTCCGCCGAGGCCGCCATCGGTGAGTTTCTCCTTACCGTTTCCCACGCCTTTGCTCGCGTCTTCAACGATCCGGCTGAGGACGTCTTTGACGATGTCCTGAGTGTCCTTGGCCATCCGTTCACTCTCCTTTGCGGTCCACGCTTACCGTCAGGTCTCCGAGGTGGTCTCTGATGGCACCGGTTCGGCGGATTGCTTCATTAGGTTGCGTTTTATGTGTGACCGGTTTTTGGCAAGTTGAGTCGAGATCTGGGTTTTGCGGATCCCGTGCAGGTATCCGATGCACCAGTCGAGCTGCTGCAGAGCATCCTCCGCTGCCTGTCGGTAGCGCTCGGTCTCGTCTGCGGCGCGATCAGCTTGGTCGGTGGCCATCTCTTCTCCCTACTTGCCGTTACCTGGCTTAGTGCTACCCCTAACTGCACGGGGATATCGCGGTGCCCCCATCGGATGGGCGAGAACTTGCGCCGAGGGGGTTGGGCGCGGAGAGGCCCGGGTAAACCGAGATGATCCCCAAGGCAGCGTGGCGCCTTGGCGAGCGAACCCAGGAGGTAGAGATGTCAGTCACAAATGAACGAGCCGCAGGGGAGCGCTCGACCAGCCGTGGGCGCTCGTCGTCCAGTGGCCGCTCGTCGTCCAAAGGGACGACTGGTAAGCGCCAAACCTCGGCACGAAGCAGTTCCGCACGCACGAAATCGAATGCCTCGAGCGCGCCGAAATCCAACGGCTCGAGCACACCCAATGCCGGAGGCCAAAGCGCGGCCAAGCGCAGCGGGTCATCGCGCGGTACGCAAGCGCGCAGCACGGCCAAGCGCAGCTCAGGCGCCACCCGCACCGCGGCCGCGCGGGCACGCTCGACGAGTGCAAGCGTGAGCGACAAGGCGAGCAGCAACGGTCACGACAGTTCCGGCGGCTCCATCGCCAATCTCGCCGCGCCCGTGCTGACCGGCGCAATCGGGATCGCCGGAGGCATCATCCTTGGCCGGCGGGCCCTTGGACGCGACCGTCGCGTCCTCGGCGTGCCGGTTCCGGCGAAGTTCGACTTCACCGGCGTCGGCGAGCAGATCGGCGAAGCTGGAAAGCAGCTTGGAAAGCTGGCAGGCGAAGTCCGCAGCGTGCGCGAGAAGGCCGAGCAGATCGGCCGGATCCTCGGCTGAGGTCTGCCATGGCGACGACCGCTCCCCCCAAACGCAGCAGCGCCGCACGCCGCGCCCGCCCGGGCACGCCGGCGAAGAAGACGGCGAAGAAGGTCGTCTCGAAGGCGACCCCCAAACACTCCGGCGGTTCGATGACCCGCCGTCTGGCCGGCGCCGCGGCCAAGAAGGCGCTGCGGGCGCTCGCTCGCCGTACGCTCGGCTCGAGCACCGAGGCAATCCGCGGCGCCGCCGACCGCAGCGCCGGGGTCGGGCGGTCGCTCGTCGAGGCGGGCATGAGCCGACGCCTTCCGATCCAGCTCTCCATCGATGTCGCCGTGCCGATCCGCGTGGCCTGGGAGGAGTGGACGAACTCCGGATGGCTGACCGAGGGCGTCAACCGCATCGAGGATGTCGAGCGGGATGGCGATGTCCTCGTCGGCCACACCGCCGGGCCCCATTCCCGCGATTGGGAGGCCGAGATCGTGGACGAGCGCGAGCAGGAGAGTCTGGCCTGGCGCTCGGTCGAAGGCTCCGACTGCGCCGGGCTCGTCACCTTCCACCAGCTCAGCGACCGGCTCACCCGGATCGAGCTTGACCTCGACGTCCTGCCGACGCGACCCTCGGAGGCGGTCCGGATGGGCCTCCACGTGGCTCACCGGCGCGCCGAGGCCGACCTGCGCCGGTTCAAAGCGCACGTCGAGTTCATCAACCCGGATGTCTACGAGGACGAGACGGACAGCTCCGACGAAGATACTGGGGACGCCAACGCAGACGACGGCCGCAAGCGCCGTCGCAAGAGCACAAGCCAGGACTAAAGGACAACGGAGGATCAAATGTCGGCACTCGCCTCAGGCAGCCATCCGCGCTCCGGCTACGTCACTCGGTCGAGTTCGAGCGGCTTGGCCGACGTGCTCGACGTGCTGCTCGACAAGGGCCTCGTCATCGACATCTTCCTGCGGGTTTCGCTGGTCGGGATCGAGTTGCTCACCGTCGATGCTCGCATCGTCATCGCCAGCGTGGACACCTACCTGCGCTTCGCCGAAGCTGTCAACCGGCTCGACATCGGCGAGAGCAGCAGCGAGGGCCTGCCGGATCTTCTCCAGGACATGACGGAGAACGGTGCGCAGAGCAAGACCAAGGGCGTGCTCGAAGGTGCCAAGGAGTCGCTCTTCGGCTCCAGTGGCAGCGATGATGAGGACGACGAAGACAAGGACGACGACGACAAGAGCAGCTCGCGCAGCTCGGGTTCGAGCTCGGGATCGCGCTCACGCTCGCGCTCGCGCAGCAGTTCGAGCCGCGGGCGGTAACGTCACGCCTGGCTGATCGGTATGGCGACCTACGTGTACGGCGTCGTCGAGCCAGGGGCGGACGCCCCCTCGGGCCGCGGCATCGATGACGCATCTCTCGGTCTTGTGGCCGGCCACGGGGTGGCCGCGATCGTGAGCGAGGTTCCCGACCAGGCGGTCCGCCTTGGGCGTGACGCGATGCTCGTCCATGCGCGCGTGCTCGAACGCGCACTCGATCAGGGAACGGTCCTACCCATGCGCTTCGGCGTCGTGATGTCCGGATCGGATGATGTGCGGGAACGTCTCCTGCGCGACCACGCCGCCGTTCTGCAGAGCCGGCTGCTCGAGTTCGCCGGCAAGGTGGAGATCAGGATCCGCGGCGTGTACGACGAGACGCGACTGATGCGCACGATCGTGCGCGATAACCCCGAGATTGCAACGCTCAACCGGACCGTACGGGCAGGTCATCCGGACGCGACGTACTACGAGCGCATCCGACTCGGCGAGCTCGTCGCCGCGGCCGTCGAGCGCCGTCGCGAGCACGACGCCCGGATCATCACCGAAGCTCTCGCGGAGCACGCGCTGGATGTCGACGTCGGTCAGCCAATGCATGAGCGGGTCGTAGTGAACGCGTCGTTCCTGCTCGCGCGCAGTGCGCTCGAGCCATTCGACAAGACGCTCGACAGGACCGCCGCCGACTACGAAGGCGCCATCCGCTTCAAGTACACCGGCCCACTTCCGCCGCACTCGTTCGTCTCCTTCGCCGAGGCCGTGTGATGGGCTTGTTCACGGGGCTGCTCACCCTTCCCCTCGCGCCCGTGCGCGGCGTCCTCTGGGTCACCGAACAGATCGCGGAGGAGCTCGATCGCCAGCTCTTCGACGAAGATTCGATCCGCCGCGAGCTCATGGCCCTGGAGCTCGAATACGACGACGGGACGATCGGCGAGGCCGAGCGCCGCGAGCGCGAGGACGCGCTGCTCGAGCGCCTCGCCGTCAGTCAGGAGCGAGACGATGGCTGAGTCGCGAACCCGCCGCGGGAGCAGCGCCAACTCGAACTCCAACTCCAGCCGCAAGTCCGTGAGCGCGCGTGAGGCGATCGACCGCGTCCGTGAGGAACTGCCGGAGCTGCTCGGCCGGCCGATCGAAGCCGTGCTCGGACTCGAGTCCGACGATGAGGCCGCCTGGAAGGTCACCGTCCAAGTGGTGGAGCTCGCACGCATTCCGCACTCGACCGACGTCCTCGGCTCCTACACGGTCACGCTCGACCGCGAGGGCGCGCTCACCGGCTACAAGCGCGACCAGCGCTATTACCGCAACCAGACCGACGGCGAGTAACCATGGCACTCGATCCACCCTCTCGACGGCTTCCGCAGACCTACGGACGCTCCGACCTGCGCGAGCACCCAGCAGGCCCGGCCAACCTGGCCGACATCCTCGAGCGCGTGCTCGACAAGGGCATCGTGATCGCCGGCGACATCCAGATCAATCTGCTCGACATCGAGCTGTTGACGATCAAGATCCGTCTGCTCGTCGCCTCGGTCGACCGGGCCCGTGAGATGGGCATCAACTGGTGGGAGTCCGATCCGACGCTGACCGTCGATCCGACCGAGGTGGGGCGCGACAACCGCGCGCTGCGCGACCGCGTCGAGACGCTTGAGCGCCAGCTTGAGCGCCAGCTCGCGAAGACCAATGCCCCCGACGGCGATGCCGGCAAGAAGCGGTAACGGCCCGGAGGATCTGCGCGCCGCCGTACAGCGCGCCGCGGCCGAGGACGCTGACGACCTGATCGCCGCCGCGCGCGACGATGCGCGGGAGCGCGTCCGGGCCGCGTTGAGCGAGATCTTTGCCGAGTCGATGTTGGAGGCGGTCCGCGAGCGCCTCCTCGGCTCCGCCCCGGCTCGGCCGCATCCCCCGGCGGGCGGGCAGGACGCGTGGTATGTCTACGGCGTCGTGCGGTCGCGTCCCGACGCGGACGAAGCGCTCGGGGGCGTTACGGACGTGCTCGAAGCAGGCGACGTGGCCGCGCTCACCGCCCGGGTCCCGCTCGAGGAGTACGGCGAGGATCGGCTGCGCGAGAACCTCGGCGACATGGCGTGGGTCGAGGCCAGAGCCCGCGACCACGAGGCCGTGCTCGACGCGGCGCGGGCCCGCACGACGGTCATCCCGATGCGGATGTGCACCGTGTATCGCAACGAGGGGGGCGTACGCGAGATGCTCGAGCGCGAAGGCGAGGCGCTCGCCCGTGCGCTCGATCAGATGGAGGGGAAGTCCGAGTGGGGCGTCAAGGTGTTCGCCGACCCCCGATCGCTGCCGGCCGAGCCCACGCGGGCGGGGGGGTCGGACGACCCGCCGGCGTCGGCTCCTGGGCTCGATTACATGACGCGCAGGCGCGACGAGCGTGACAATCGCGCCGTCGCCCTCGAAGCGCTCGACGGCGCCTCGGCGGAGATCCACGAGCGCCTGAGCGCCGTGGCCGCGGAATCTCTCACCGTGCCGCCGCAGCGCCCCGAGGTCAGCGGTCACGACGGGGACATGGTCCTCAACGGCGTCTACCTCGTCCGCGATGCCACCGCCGAGCACTTCCATCGCGAGGTCGAGGAGCTCCGATCGGAGTTCGCGCACCTCGGGATCGAGCTCGAGCCCACAGGACCGTGGCCCCCCTACAACTTCGTTCCCGATGCGATCGGGGCGGCCTGGTGAGCACGGCGCGCGTCCTTTACGCATCCTCGCGGGATCGCCACCCGTCCGTGTCCCGCCAGGTCACGCTCGTCGACCTGCTCGACCGGCTCCTGGCCGGCGGTGTCGTCGTCCACGGCCATTTGACCCTCGCGGCCGCGGACATCGATCTCGTCGACGTCGACCTGGCGCTGCTCGTCGCTGCGACCGCGACCCTGGGCGAGCGATGAGCCGCGTCCTCCTGCACGGCATTACCTATGCCGAGGACGGCCCCGCCCTCGAGCCCGGGTTCGAGGACCGCCCGCTGCGTCGACTCACGCACGGCTCCGTGAGCGCGCTCGTCGCCGATCACCCGAGCGGGGCACCGGACCCCCGTATCGAGAGCTTGCGGGAATACGGGCGAGCGATCGAGCGGCTGACGGCCGGGCGCACCCTGCTCCCGGCGCGCTTCGCCACCGTCCTCCCCGACGACGACTCCGTGCTCGCGCTCCTCCGCGATCGGCAGGCCACGCTGCTCGCCACCCTCGGACGTGTCCGCGGCGCCGTCGAGCTTGGTGTGCGCGCGACGTTCCGCGACGGTGTCTCCGCCAGCGCGGACAGTTCGCAATCCGGCGGCGAGTACCTCGCCGGCAAGCTCGCCCAACGGCGTCGCGCGCGCGACGTGTCCAATGCGCTCGACCCGCTCGCCCGGATTGCGCGCGGCTCGCGGCAGGCTCTGGCCGGGCGCGCCGAGTTGTCGATCGTCTGCGCCTATCTCGTGGACCGGGATCGGGTCGCCGAGTTCGTCGCCCGGGTCACCGAGCTCGACACCGGCCTGGACGACGTCGAGCTCGCCTGCACCGGCCCCTGGCCGCCCTACAGCTTCACCGAGGCAGCATGACGGGGCGCGCCCCCGATCACGAGCGCCTGCTCGACCTGTTCGGCCCCGACCCGCTCGCGCCCGACGCCCTCGACCGCCTCGAGGCCGCCGTGCCCCGCCGCATCAACGCCGATCCCGAGGGGCTCGAACGCGGTCTCGCGCAGCTCGTTCTCACCGTCGTCGAGCTCCTGCGCCAGCTGATGGAGCGCCAAGCCCTGCGCCGGATCGAGACGGAGACGCTGAGCGCGGACGAGGTCGAGCGACTTGGCCGCACGTTCCTCGCCCTCTCGCAGCGCATGGACGAGCTGAAGGAGACTTTCGGCCTCGACGACAAGGACCTGAATCTGAACCTCGGTCCCCTCGGGGACCTGATGTGAGAAAGGAGCGCACATGCCCACGGTGCAACAGCACTACTTCGACGTCCTCATGCACCGCGTCCGAAACGACCGGTATCCCAGCCATCAGCTCATGAATCGGCTCGAGGCCGCACTCGCCACCCCCGAGCAGGTGGCCGAGTATGTCGGCCTGCTCGTCGAAAAGGTCGACGAAAGCTGGTATCCGAGCGGACAGATGCTCGACCGCGTCCAGCGCATGTTCGAGCGATCGGCGTCGGCGCGATGAGCTCTGCCGCCGCCCGCACGCTCGGCAAGGCCGTCGGGCAGCGCGTCCGTGGCGACGGTCCGGGACGGGTACAGGCGTTCATGGCCGCCGCGGTCACCGGCGTTGCCGCCGCCGCGCTGACGTATCGCGCGCTGCGCAGCGGCACGTGAGCCGCAGCACTCCGCTCGGGCCGGCACCCTACCTTCCTATCGTAACACGACATCGTGCTACGATATTAGTGTGCCGCCTACCGCCGCCCAGTACGAGCGTCTGCTCCAGCTCCGCACCGGCCTGCGCCGGTTCCTGCACTGGAGTGAGGACCAGGCGCGACAACAGGGCCTGACGCCCGCCCAGCACCAGCTCCTGCTCGCCGTCAAGGGCCACCCCGGCCCGGAGGACCCGACGGTTTCGGACATCGTCCACGCGCTCGTGCTCCGTCCCCACAGTGTGGTCGGCCTCATCGACCGGGCCCAGCGCGCCGGCCTTATCCGGCGGCACCGGGACGCCAAGCGACACACGCTCGTCCGCCTCCGCTTGACCCCGGCGGGCGAGGAGAAGCTCGACGCTCTCACCGCCACGCATCTTGCCGAGCTGACCCGGCTGGCGCCCGCCATGGAAGCTCTGTGGGAAGCGGCCGGAGAGGCGCTCGATCGAGCGCGCGAACCGGCATGAGCGCCCGCAACCGGCTGGATCATCTCGGCGACTTCGAGGTCACGCCGAGGATGGGAGTCATCGCCCTTCTCGCCGTCCTCGTGGGCGCGATCAGCGCGGGTCTCGCCGTGGGCCTCCTGCGGCTCATCGGCCTCATCACCAACCTCGTCTTCTACGGACGTGTCGCCACCCGACTCGTCGCCCCCGGCGCCGGCGCGCACGCGCCCACGCTGCTCATCCTCCTGGCGCCGGTCGCGGGTGGGCTCGTGATCGGCCTCATGGCCCGGTACGGGTCGGAGAAGATCCGCGGGCACGGTATGCCCGAGGCCATCGAGGCGATTCTCGTCGGCGAGAGCCGCGTGCAGCCGCGCGTTGCCATCCTCAAGCCGATCTCGGCCGCGATCAGCATCGGCACCGGCGGGCCGTTCGGAGCCGAGGGACCGATCATCATGACCGGCGGAGCGTCGGGCTCGATCCTCGCCCAGCTCCTCCACATGACCGCCGACGAGCGCAAGACGTTGCTCGTCGCCGGGGCCGCGGGCGGCATGGCCGCGACATTTAATGCGCCGCTGGCCTCCATCCTGCTCGCGGTCGAGCTCCTGCTCTTCGAGTGGCGGCCACGTAGCTTCGTCCCCGTCGTGGCCTCCGTGGCCACGAGCACGGTTATCCGCGGGTACGTGCTCGGGCATGGCGCGCTCTTCGCCGCCGCGATGACGCACGCGCAGCCCGGCCCCGGTATCGAGGTCCTCTGCGTCGCCGCCGGCCTGCTCGGCGGCCTGCTCGCCATCGCCGCCACCGGGCTCGTCTATCTGGCTGAGGACGGCTTTCGCCGGCTGCCCATCCACTGGATGTGGTGGCCGGCGCTCGGCGGGCTGATCATCGGCGCCGGCGGCCTCATCGAGCCCCAGGCCTTGGGCGTCGGCTACAACGTCATCGACGAGCTCCTCACCGGCCGGGCCACGCTCTCGCTCGTGCTCGGCATCCTCGTCGTCAAGACGATGATCTGGTCGCTGTCGCTCGGCTCGGGGACCTCGGGCGGGGTGCTCGCGCCCATCTTCATGATCGGAGCCTCGCTCGGGGCGCTCGAGGCGCACGTGTTTCCGGCAGTGGCGCCAGGCTTCTGGGCGCTCGTCGGGCTCGCCGCGGTCATGGGCGGCGTCATGCGCTCTCCCCTCACCGGGGTCGTCTTCCCGCTCGAGCTCACCCACGCGTGGGGGCAGGTGCTGCCCCTGGTCATCGCCGCCACTGCGGCCTATGCCCTCTCGACGCTACTTCTCAAGCGCTCCGTGCTAACCGAGAAGATCGCCCGCCGCGGCCTCCACCTCACACGCGAGTACTCGGTCGATCCGCTCGAGCTCATGCTCGTCAGCGACGTCATGGATAGCTCGGCCGCCGGGACAGCCGGGGCCGCCGCGCTGCCGGCGGTGTACGCCGATGACACGCTGCGCCACGTGGCCTATCGCTTCGCCGAGGATCGACTCGACATGGCCGCAGTCGTGGAGCGCGACGACCACGGCGTGGTGATCGGGATCGTCGAGACCCACCATCTGCTCGCCGGCCGCCTGCGCGACCTCCAGGAGGACCGTGACCGCGAACGCGTGCTCCTGGCCGCGGCCTGGCGGCGCCGACGCTCAGCTGCTTGACGCCTTTCCGCCCTTGCGGCCGGCTGCCGCCTTCTGCGCGCGGTTGCCGCCGCTGCCGGACCCGCTGCTCTTCCGGCTCTGGCTGCTGCCGCTGCTCTTGCCGCCGCGACTGGATGAGCCCTTCGAGTTGGCGATCGCCGCCGCGCGTGACTTGCTCATGCCTTTCTCGCGCAGGCCCTCATACTGCTTGTCGTTCTTCACGCTGGGTCCGTGGTCCTTGGCCATGGGGCGCCTCCTGACGCTGAGTGAGTAACACCCGCTCGGTACCCGTCACCAGGTAGCGTCATTCAGCGACAACGTCCGTTTCACTTGATTTGGGCGGCCCGCCGGCGAGGGGCCGCTCGCTCAGCGCAACCAGGCCAGGACATAACCCCCGACCGCGGCGAGGAGCCAGACCAGGGCGGCGAGCGCGAGCGCACCCGCCACCGCGCCGAGCGTGAGCGCGGCGACACCGGCGAAGAGCGCGAGCGCGATGCCGCCCATCACCGCACCGCGGGCGTCCTCTCGGGCGCTGCTCGGGTCCTCCTCCTCCTCGATCAGGGTCAGGCTCGCGGCCAGGATGGCGGGGAAGGCGAGCAGGATGCCGCCCACGCGCGCTCCGAAGGCGAGGGTCGCGGCGCCCGCCGCGACCGACGTCGTGGCGCCGGCGACGAAGCGGTACAGAAGCTCCCGGGCACCCACCCCTCGGACGTTGCCCGCCTCGAACCCGGGCCGTTCGCCGACCCGCGCGGTGATCTCGCCTTCCTCAGAGGTGGAGCTCATGCAGCCACGACGGCGAGGGCCGCTACTCCGGCGACGAGTCCCCACGCCCCAAGGGCGGCGATGGCGGCGGATGCGCCGCCCATCCGACGCAGCAACGGGATCACCGCAGCCGCGTAGGCGACCATCCCCGCGCTCCCGGCGATCATCCCCACCGCGCCTTCGTGGGCGTCGTGGGCTCCCTTGTCGAGCAGCGCGATCGTCAGACCGACGAGGGCGACCGCGGGCGCGGCGCTGAACAGGCCGGCGAAGCGCTTGGGCTTCAGGCCCTGGGAGAGGATCGCGAAGGCGACGACGAGCGCTCCGCCGGCGGCGCCCTTCAGGAGGAGGATCAGCACTGTGTGGATGCGCTGCCTCTACCCGCCGGATGGACTGTGCTCACGAAGATCCCCCGGACGGGAGTGGACGGCCGGTGGGCGATGTCGTCAGGCAACGAACCCAGGCGGTTCGCGCGCAAACGACCGGCGTCCCGCGTGGGTACCGTTGCCCCGTGCCCGAACGAGTTCACCATCGCGGGGTGACCGTGCTCCTCGACGAGGACCCCGACCTCGGCGCCGGGCTGCCCGAGAACGAATTCGAGGCGGCACGCCGTCGGTCAACCGCAGCCGTGATCGAGGTCGATCCGCCGAACTGGGATACCTCCGGCATACGGTCGCAGGCCCAACCCGGCTGGCTCGGCCTCATGATGCTCGATGGACTCATCCTGCGCCGCGTGCAGGTCGGCAAGCGCTCGGCCTGCGAGCTCTTCGGCCCCGGCGACCTGTTCCGGCCCTTTGACACCGACGGCGAGTACGACCCGTTGCCGATCTCGGTCAGCTGGCTCGTCCTCAAGCCGACCCGTATGGCTGTCCTCGACACCGCCTTCGTGTTGCGGACCGCTCGCTGGCCGGTGATCAACAGCCGGATCGTCGGCCGGGTGGCCCAGCGCGCGCGCTACCTCGCCCTGACCCAGGCCGTCACCCATCTCCCCCGCGCCCACGCACGGCTGCTCCTGCTCTTCTGGCTGCTCGCCGAGCGCTGGGGGAGGGTGGGGCCGCAGGGAGTCCACGTGACCCTGCCCGTGACCCACGAGGTGCTGGCCATGCTCGTGGGCGCCCAGCGGCCCACGGTGACGCTCGCCCTCCAGCGTCTCAGCCGCGCCGACCTCGTGCTCCGTGAGCCCCCTGACCGCTGGCTGCTCACCAAGCGCGCGATCGAGGTGCTGGGACGGCCCGAGAGCCTCGAGCTCGTCGAGGAGCCGGACGGGATCGAGTGAGTTCTGGTGTTCGCGCGCTAACACGCCGCGCGCCTGTCGGCGCTGGATTGGGGACGATATGGGGTACCCCCTGCTCCCGGAGGTCCCGTGATCAGAGACAGCACCGACGAACTCGTGACATACCTCGCCCAGGCCCGAGATCTTGAGGCCATGGACTGCCGCCTGCTCGACGCCGGTATGCGCTTCGCCAAGGACGACCAGGTCCGGGCGTTCTACCGCGCGCATCGCCGCGAGACCGAGGGGCATCTGAAAGCGATCGAGGGCTGCCTCGGCGATCACGACGCGGAGGTCGTTGAGTCAAACGGCCACGGTGTCGTCGGGGCGCTCGAGCTGCGTCTCTCTGCCGAGGCGTCGCACACGCCAACTCAGCTTGCCATCAGTGCCTTCGCCTTCGAGAACCTCGAGATCGCCGTGTACCACCTGCTCGGACGCTTGGCCGAACGCTCCGACGACGCGTCCACGGCCCAGATCGTGCGGGGCATCCTGGCCGAGGAGGAGCGCGCCGCGGAGATCCTGGCCGGCACTCTGGATCGCGCCCTGACGGCCTCACTCGCTCCCGCAAGCAGCTCTGATGACTGACTGCGGCGCACAGGGCAAGACCGGCTCCGGATGCCTGTTTGTGCACCGAGAGCAACACGGCCACGAGATCTCGCTCGTGCTCCGCGGCAGCCTCGATCCCCTGGGTGTGACGACCCTCGAGCGCGTGCTCGATCACCTCGCGCTCGCGGACAGCGATCACGTCGTGCTCGACCTCGAGCAGCTGGACAGCGTGGACGCGGGTGGGGCGCGGGTCATCCGCGCGCTTCGGGAGCGCTGTGTGACGACGCACGCGTGCCTGGACGTCCTGGCCGGTCCCGCGGCACTCGACCTCTGAGCCCTGCCGCTTCCCCGGGCTCGCCCTACGCGCCCTACGCGCCCTACGCGCCCCCTACGCGCCCCTACGCGCCCCCTACGCGCCCACTCGCGCCCTCGCGGCCGCCGCGGTGGCCGCCACGAGCACGGTCGGAATGGCCAGCACGGCGGCACCGGCGCCCACCTCGCCGAGCGCTCCGACCAGCGCCCCCGCACCGTAGACGAGCCACATCGCCCCGGCCAGCTCACCATCGTCACCCGCGAGCGGCCGGTGCCGCCACGCCGCGAGCGCCCGACGAGTGAGCCCCGCCACCGCGTTGGTCAGGGTGCCGGTCATGTAGGTCGTCGCCACCCCCTGGTCGCTGGCCTCCCGGGCGGCCGCGCTCTGCAGCCCCATCGCTCCGCCGGCCGCTCCGAGCAGGACGTACCGGGCCACGCCCGCCGGCGGACTCGCGGCCAACCATCCGGCAAGCAGGCCGGCGAGGACGACCCCCTCGGCCACCAGGGCGAGCGTCGCGTTCCGCGGCCAGTCCCGATCCGCGCGAGCGCCACGGAGGATCGTGCCGGCCGTGACCCCGAGGACGAAAGCCACGAGAACGACGGCGGAGCGCAGGCCGTCCCGGCCCTCGCCGCGCGCGACCGCGACGCCGAGGAGCACGGTGTTCCCGGTCATGTTCGCCGGGAACGCGTGTCCGAGGCCCAGGTAGGTCGCGGCGTCGACGCTGCCGGCGGCGAAGGCCAGACCGGGTAGGCCGAGCCTCCTCAGCGCGCCGGCAAGCCTCGCCGTCCGCGACGGCGCCATCGCCCCCGCTATTGGTCGCCGCCGTCGTGGCCGAAGACGCCCGCGACGGTCTCCTTGACGCGCTCGGTCACCCCGTAGGGGCTCGCGGCGAACGTCTGCTCGTCGATGAGCTGGCGTCCGATGGTCAGCCCGATCCGCCGGCGATGCTCTTCTCCGCGTGCGAGCGCCTCGGCGAGCGCCTTGGCCTGGTCGGGCGTGATCTTGGCGGGCAGCGGCGGCTCGTTGGGATCGACGACCGCTTCGACGACGACCGGCCCGGGATGCGCGAGCGCTTGCCTCAGGGTCTCGGCGCACTCTCCGGGCTCCTCGATGTGGAATGCGCGCGCCCCGCAGGCCTCGGCCACCTTGACGAAGTCAACCGGCGCGAAGTCGACACCGTATTCCGGGTTCCCGATAAAGACCATCTGCTCCCATTTGATGAGGCCGAGCGAGTTGTTCTTGAGCACGATCAGCTTGACCGGGAGTTGCTCCTGGATGAGGGTCACGAGATCCCCCATCTGCATGGTCAGTGAGCCGTCCCCGGTGAAGGCCACGACCTGGCGGTCGGGGTAGGCGGTCTGGGCTCCGATCGCGTAGGGCAACGCCGCCGCCATCGAGCAATTCGTCCCGCTGAACGAGAAGCGCTGCCCGCGCCGCAGTCGCATCTGGGTCACCCAATAGGTCACCTGGCCCGAATCGCCGCACAGGATGGCGTCCTCGGCGAGCGCCTCGGCGAGGTGCCAGGCCACGACCTGGGGCTTCATCGGGACATCCTCACGCGTTCCGCGATGCTCCATGAGCGCCCACCAGTCGGCCATCCCGGTTTGCGCCTGCTCGAGGAAGCTGCGGTCCTCGTTGCGCGTCAGGAGCGGCACGAGCTCACGCAGGGTCGCGCGGGCATCACCGACCAGCCCGACGTCGACCGGGTGGCGCAGGCCGATGCGCTCGGCCTGGTCGTCGATCTGCACGCAGCGCGCTTGGCCCGGCGTGGGCAGGAACTCGATGTAGGGCATCGAGCTCCCGACGATGACGAGCGTGTCACAGTTCTCGATCGCGTCCTGGGTCGGCCGCGTGCCGATGACTCCGATCCCGCCGGTCGTGTAGGGGCTGTCATCGGGAACGCAGTCCTTGCCCAGCGAGGCCTTGACGATGGGCGCCGCGAGCGTCTCGGCGAGCTTCTCGAGCTCCTCGCCGGCGCCGCGCGCCCCCTGGCCGGCCAGGATGACGATCTTCCTGCCCCCAGCGAGCAGCTCGGCCGCCCGCTGGAGCTCTCCGCGCGGCGGAATCCGGACCGGGGG
This sequence comes from uncultured Solirubrobacterales bacterium, assembly GCA_963795525.1. Classification (GTDB taxonomy): domain Bacteria; phylum Actinomycetota; class Thermoleophilia; order Solirubrobacterales; family Solirubrobacteraceae; genus Palsa-465. The sequence goes on along the minus strand of CAWCIA010000001.1, from coordinate 530,394 downwards.
CGTGAACTGGGTGCTCGAGTGGCCGGGGACGTTGCGCTTGTAGCGCATGAGGTCCTCGGCGTCGGCGGTCTGGTAGTCGATCGGGAAGGCGATGTGGGTGGCCTGGCGCCGGGTGAGGGCCGTCCGGCAGGCCAGATCGACGACGTTGGCGATGTGCTCAGGGCCCATGATCCGCTGGTTGTAGGCGGTCAGGTTGGCGAACAGGTGGTCGGTGTCGTAGTCCTGGAGGTAGTGGGTGCCGATCAGGTCGTGGTAGGTCATGCCGGTGATCGCGAGCAGGGGAGCCCCTTCGAGCTGCGCGTCGAGCAGCCCGTTGGCCAGGTGGATCGCGCCCGGCCCCGAGGTCGCGAAGCACACGCCGAGCTTGCCGGTGAACTTCGCATAACCGACGGCCGCCATCGCCCCGACCTCCTCGTGGCGGACGTGCACGTAGCGGATCGTGCCCTGGCGCTTGCGCAGCGCCTCCATGAAGCCGTTGATGCCGTCTCCCGGCAGGCCGAAGACCGTGTCGACGCCCCACGCCATGAGGCGCTCCAGGAAGAGGTCAGAGGCGGTGTCAGGCATGTCGTGCTCCCGTCGGTTGGGGTGTGCCCGGACCGTCGGGCGCGGCGAGGACGTGAGCCTCGGGCCTTCCGGCGGCCGGTCCGTTTGGGCCCGTGCGCAGGGCCAGGTGTGCGACCTCCGCCAGATGCAGCGGACGGCGCTCCGTTGCGTGCTCGATCTGCGAGCGGCAGCTGAACCCGTCGCTCACGAGCAGGGCGTGCTCGGACGCCGCGCGCACGGCGGGGAGCAGCCGCTGCTCGCCCACCGCCATCGACACCGCGTACTTCTCGCCGCGCTCGTAGCCGAAGGACCCCGCCAGCCCACAGCACCCGGAATCGATCACCTCCGCGTCGATTCCCAGGCGCTCGAGTACGGAGAGATCACAGTCCGTGTCGCTCGTCGCCCGCTGGTGGCAGTGCAGATGGACGAGCGCTTTGCGCTCGAGCCGTGGCGCTGACCAATCCTCACCCAGGCGCGCCAGGTATTCGCCGAGCGTCATGGTCTGACGCGTCAACCGCTTGCCGTCCTCGTCGTCCGGTAGGAGGCTCGGCAGCTCGTCGCGGAACACCGCGCCACAGCTCGGCTCGAGCACGACCACGGGCGTGCCCGCCTCGATCTCCGCTCGCAGAGCCCCGAGGATCTGCCGGAGCTGGCGCCGGGCCAGGGTGAGCATCCCGTAGTCGTAGAGCGGGCGCCCGCAGCACAGGCTGCGCCCCGGAATGACCACTTCGCATCCGGCTGCCTCGAGCACCTCGGTGGCGGCGATCGCCACCTCGGGGTGAAAGTGATTGTTGAACGTGTCGGGAAACAGGAGGACCCGACGTTCCGAGGGGCCGACAGCCGGCTTGCGCTCCTTGAACCAGGCGGTGAACGTCTGGGGGGCGAAGGCAGGCGGTCGGCGCTCGCGCGCGACCCCTGCGAGCGCCTTCCCGAGCGTGGCGAAGGGCTCACGTTGGAGGAGAAGGTTGGCCAGGCCCGGGACACGGGCACCGAGCCGGGCCTCCCATCCAATGAGACCGAGCGCGTACGCCTGGCGCGGGCGCAGGCGTCGTTTCCAGTAGTGCGCGAGGAACTCCGCCTTGTACGTGGCCATGTCGACGCGGACCGGGCACTCGTGCTTGCACCCCTTGCAGGCGAGGCAGAGATCGAGCGCCTCCTTGACCTCGTCATTGCGCCACCCGTCCTCGATCGAGTCCGTCCGCATCATCTCGTTCAGCAGCCGGGCCCGGCCGCGGGTCGAGTGCTGCTCCTCCATGGTCGCCTGATAGCTGGGGCACATCGTCCCCTCCTGGTCACGGCAGGCGCCGACGCCGAAGCAGCGCTCCGAGGCAGCGGCGAAGCTGCCTCCGTCGCCGGGGAAGCGGAAGTGGGTACGGACCGGCCGCGTCCGATAGCTCGGGTCGATCTGGAGGTGCGTGTCGAGCGGATAGGGGTCCGAGACCTTGCCCGGGTTCATGGCTCCATCCGGATCCCAGATCGCCTTGAACTCCCGGAACGCCTGGACGAGCTCCGGACCGAACATCCGCGGCAGGAGCTCGGCGCGCGCGTGGCCGTCGCCGTGCTCGCCGGAGAGCGAGCCGCCGTAGCCGGCGACGAGGTCGGCCGCGTCCTCCATGAAGCGGCGGTAGTTCCGCACCCCCTCCGGGGTGAGGAAATCCCAGTCGATACGCGTGTGCATGCAGCCGTGCCCGACATGACCGAAGAAGCAGGAGATCTCTCGCCCATGCTTGTCGCACAGGCGCTGCAGGTCGCGCAGATAGTCGCCCGTGCGCTCGGGGGGGACGGCGGCGTCCTCCCAGGACGGCCAGCCCGGATGCTCGCCCGGCATCTTCGAGTTCCCGACTCCGCCTTCACGGATCTCCCACACCTGCGCGATCTCCTCCGGGTCCTCGTAGAGCTTCGAGGCGACGTGGGCGCCGCCCCGCTTGCGCAGCGTGTGGAGCATGCGCTCGGCCTGCTCGTCGGATTCCTCGCGGCTGTCGCCCCCGAACTCGACGAGCAGCCACGCCTCCCCGCCGGGCAGAAGCTCGGGGTGGCGTTTGAATCCCTTGGCCAGCTCGTGGTCGACGAGCCGGCGGTCGAATGTCTCGAGCGCGATGGGGCCGAACTCCATGATGTCGGGAACCTGGTCGGCGCTCGTGGGCGGATCGTCGTAGCCGAGGAGGACGAGCGAGCGAAACTGAGGACTCGGGATGAGCCGGCAGCGTGCCTCGAGCACGAGCGCGCACGTCGACTCTGTACCGACCATCGCCGCGGCCAGGTTGAAGCCGTTCTCCGGAAGCAGGCGGTCGAGGTTGTAGCCGGAGATGCGCCGCGGGATCTGAGGGAAGCGGTTCCGGATCGCCTCGGCATAGCGGTCGCGCAGGTCGCGCAGAGCGGCGTAGATCGCTGCCTCCCGCCCGGCCGTCGCGATCGCCCGTGCGAGGTCGTCCTCGCTGAGATGACTGGGCAACGTCAGGCGTGTGCCGTCGTAGAGCAGGACGTCGAGGGACTCGATGTTGTCGGCCGTGACACCGGCCATGATCGAGTGCGTCCCGCAGGAGTTGTTTCCGATCATCCCACCGAGCGTGCAGCGGCTGTGCGTGGCCGGGTCCGGGCCGAAGGTCAGCCGGTGCTCCTCCGCGGTCTCACGCAGGCGATCGAGCACGATCCCCGGCTCTACGCGGGCGAAGCGGCGGTCCGCGTCGAGCTCGAGCAGCCGGTTGAGGTACTTGGAGAAGTCGATGACAACGCCCGCGTTGACCGTCTGGCCGGCCAGTCCGGTTCCGCACCCCCGCGCAAAGATGGGCGCCCCGTGCCGTCGGCAGACCGCCACGGCGGCCATGACGTCGTCGATCGTTCGCGGGATGACGACGCCGAGCGGGACCTGGCGGTAGACCGAGGAGTCGTTGGCATACAGCGCGCGGCTGCCCGCAGAGAAGCGAACCTCGCCCCGGATCGCCGACGCGAGCTCGTGGGCGAGAGTCCGCGCGTCGACCGCGGAGGCAGGCGCGGACCGGACGACGGGGCGCGGGGCGGTGATCGTCATTGCAGCTGCGGCTCCCTTCTTGCGCTCAATGCCGGACCGGTACCCGCGAGCGCCTCGAGCGCTCCGCGGGAGCCGGGGGCCGGTTCGTTGGATGACATCAGGGGCCGCCCGGCGCGCCAGTGTCGCCGCACGGCACCACCGGCATGACCCCAAGCCCCGGGAATGTGCAAGGCGTCGGCGAAGGACACGTCTCCCTCCGATCCCCCTTGGAGGGCGATGCGCTCACTCGACGGTCTGGGGGCTAACGCACCCCGTTATGCCGCTAACACCCAGCGCGAGCACCCCTGGAAACCGTGGGTAACTGGGGATGGGATCGGCGACAACAGCCCAAGGAGAGCCCCATGTACACCGAACCGTTCGACATCACCGCAGGCGAGCGTGCCCACGCCATCGCGGAGCACCCGTCTCTGAGCCAGCCCATCTTCGATCCGACCGACCCCCGCTGCGAGACGCCGGCCAGCGCATCGGAAGCCGTTGCGGCGCCGGGCGCCCGGACGCTGGACTCAGCCCGCAGCGCTGCCCGGCTGCGCTCCCACGAGCGGAGCCGTCACGCGGGCTGAACACACCCGGTGCAGCAGGACGAGCGTCCCGGCGAAGATGAGACAGTCCCCGACGCTCAGCACGTTGGGAAGCGGACCCGGCCAGGGGATGATGTCCCCCAGCCAGGGCAGGAGCGGATGCGCGAGATGGGCTGAGTTGTGGAAGCCCGCGCCGGGGTGCAGGCCGGCGATTCGCTGCGCCGTCGCGGCGGCCGGCATGACGCCGTCATTGGCGACGATGGCCGCCGCGTTGAGGCAGACACCGAGCCAGATGACAGCCATCCCCGGCAGCCGGCGGTTGGCGGCGAGAAAGACGACGATGAGGACGTAGGTCCCGATGTGCAGGGCCTCGTCGAGCGACTGGCCGGCGTCGCGGATGATCATTGTGATGAGCACCTGGATGAGGAGCGCGAGCACGGGAATCCACAGGCCGCGCAGACGCACGTCGGCCAGCCGGCTCAGACGACCGCCGAGGAGCGGGACGCTGAGCGCGCACAGTCCGGCGAGGACGATGAGGATCATGCCGCCCGCTGGCCGGCGAGCGCACGGCCGGTCGCGCTCACACTCCCCGCGGCGGCGGCCGCGGATGCGTCGCGGAAGTCGGTCAGCCAGCTGAGGAACTCGACGCTCGGCGCCGGCCGGCCGATGGCGAAGCCCTGCACGACGTCACAGCCGAGCGCCTCGAGCTTGGGCAGCAGCGTCAAGTCGCTCACACCCTCGGCCACGGCGCGCAGGCCGAGGTGGTGGGCGAGGTCAATGGTCGAGCTCACGATGATCCGCTCGCCGGACTCCTCGCCCATGCGCGAGACGAACGACCTGTCGATCTTGACCTCCGACACCGGGAGATCGGCCAGGTAGGCGAGCGATGAGTAGCCGGTTCCGAAGTCGTCGATCGAGATCTCGACGCCGATGAGGTTGAGCTCCTGGAGCACCGCGCGGGCGATGACCGGATCGGCCATCAACGCGCCCTCGGTGACCTCCAGCTTGAGCCGCGGCGGCGCCACGCCCGCGCAGTCGAGCGCCTCGACGACGTGCCGGGCGAAGCTGCGGTCGACGAGGACCTGGGGCGAGATGTTGACCGCGACCACCAGGTCGATGCCCTGCCGCTGCCACTCCGCCACCTGCTGCAGAGCGAGGCCGATCACTCGATAGGTCAACGGCTTGATGAGGTTCGTCTGCTCGGCCATGCGCACGAAGGAGGCGGGCAGCAGCATTCCCGAGGTCGGATGCTGCCAGCGTGCGAGGGCCTCGACCGCACGCACGGCTCCCGTGCGCAGGTCGAGCTCGGGCTGGTACCACACGACGATTTGCTCGGTGTGCACGGCGGCGCGGAGCTCCGCCGTGAGGGCCAGCTTGGCTGGGCTGTGGTGATCGTGGCGCTCCTCATAGAGAGCCACGTCGGTCCGCGTCTCCTTGGCCCGGTACATGGCGACGTCGGCCTTCTGCAGCAACGTCTCGACGTCGGCGGCATGGTCGGGGAAGATGGCGATGCCGACGCTGGCCTGGACGTCGACGACCATCTGCTCGAGCTCGAAGGGCACACACAGGCAGTCGGCCAGGCGGCGGGCCAGCTCTTGAGCGGAGCGTGCGGTGCAGGCCCGGCTGACGACCGCGAACTCGTCGCCGCCGAGGCGAGCGATCACTCCGTCGGTGCCCAGCGCGTCGCGGAAGCGCTCGGCGACCTGGATGAGGAGGAGATCCCCGTATCGGTGGCCGAGAGTGTCGTTGACCTCCTTGAACCGGTCGAGGTCCATGAGCAGGACGCAGGCCGGCGTGCCCGCGTCCTCGATGGCGGCGGTCACGGCGTCGTGGAAGGTGGCGCGGTTGGGCAGAGCTGTGAGCGAGTCGTGGCGCGCTGCGTGCTCGCTGCGCGCACCTCGCGCGATCGAGTTGTAGATGGCCACCACGGGCGCCATGCAGAGGGGGACGATGGCCACCGAGTAGGCGGCGGTGGCCAGGACGATGGGCGAGACCAGCACCATGACTCCGCCGGTGAGCACGACGAAGCCGAGGTCGCTGCGGAAGTAGCGCCCGAGCGGCACCCCCTGATAGAGCGCAACGGCGACGCCGACGAGTCCGGTGTTGACAACGAAGAACGTCCCGACCCCGATCATCATCGCCGGCAGCTGGCCGCTCGAGAACGGATGGGAGAGCTCGAGGTGTGGCACCACCGAGAGCGAGCGCATGACGATGTCCGCGGCCGCCATGGCGACGGTGTACTGCCCGAGGTTGAAGCGCACGCGCCAGTGCGGCTTGCCCGAGTAGAGGTCCTGGACGATTGAGGCGACGCACTGGGCGATGAGGGCCGGCCCGACGCCGCCGATGAGCAGCAGGGCCAGCGCGAAGGACGAGGACAGCGTGAGCTCCTCGTCGTTGCCGCGACGGGGAATCTTGATCGGCAGCATCTCGCCGAGCAGAACCCCGACGGTGAGCACGCCGAACGTCAGAGGGTCGCGCGCGATGTAACCGAAGTTCGCATCGCCGAGCAGCAGGGCCACACACAGGCAGCCCGCGAAGAAGACCGCCTCGCAGTAGAGCCTGACAGGGGAACGCATGGTCATGAGTAGCTAGGGATGACCGATGCGCCCCGACGCTCCGTCGCCGGGGCGCTTGGCCGTATCAGAAGAACTTGCTGCCCGCGCCGGAAGCGATAGCAAGAGCGGCGATAGCGGCGAGCGCCGTGCACGCCTGGTACGCCCTGAACTTCTTCATAGGGATCCTCCAGCTGCTGTTGGCCCCCTTATAGGACCGGTCGCGTCCGCATCGGTGGTTGAGCGCCCGAGCTTGAGGGGCGCTCGACGGATGACCGAGTCGTTTACCGCCGCTGAGTACCGACGCTGACATGGGCGCGTGCGCCCGGGTCGAGCTCGCAGACACCACGGCGCGGTAACGTGCTGAGAATGGACGATCGGCCGAACCTGCCTGCGATCCTCGCCTCAGACGCGGAGCGCGAGCACGCGGTCACCGTCCTGCGTGACGCGGTTGTCGAGGGGCGACTGACGCTCGAGGAGTTCAGCGAGCGCGTGAGCGGAGCGCAGGTCGCGAGGACCGATCGCGAGCTCGCGGCCCTGACCGTCGATCTGCCCGCCACCGCACCGGCCCCGGCGATGCCGGCGCCCGTCCGCCACCGCGCACTGTGCTCACGGCTCGTGCGCAGCGGCGCGTGGGAGCTGCCCACGCGCTCATCGTGGCGCTCGCTCTTCGGCACCATCGAGCTCGACCTGCGCGAGGTGCGCCTGGCCGGCCCCGAGACCGAGCTCGCGGTCTACAACCTCTTCGGCACGGTCCGGATCCGGGTGCCGCCCGGCGTCGCCGTCCGCGTCGAGGGCGGAGGGGCCTTCGCCAGCCAAGTGCTCCAACCGCCGCCGTGGCCGGCGCCGCGCGATGCCCCGCTCCTGCGCATCGTCGTCTCCGGACCGGGCGGGACGCTCTACGTGACCTCCTCCGAGCCGCGGTCGTCCCGGGCCCAGCTGACCTCCTAGTGTCGTGAACCCCGCGTGTTCCTTCTCCTCACCGGCTCGAGCGGTGCCGGCAAGTCGACGGCGCGCCGCGCCATCGCTTCCGCGCTGGCGCCCGCGGTGGTGTGCGTCGAGCTCGGCGATCTCGTGGAGTTTCCCGCGCGGCCGACGATCGCCTGGCGCCATCAGGCGACGGAGGCGGGCGTCCGGCGAGCGCTCGAGCTCCAGACCGTCGGGCGCCACCTCCTGCTCGCGGGCGATCCGGTCGCCGCGGGCGAGGTCCTCGCCGCGCCCTCTGCGGAAGCCCTCGAGGGCGTCGCCGTCTGCCTCCTCGACGTGGCACCCGAGGTCCAAACCGAGCGGCTCAGACGGCGCGGTGACGATCCCGGGCTGCTGGCCGACCACGTCGCCTTTGCGGCCTGGATGAGGGGTCACGCCCGCGACCCGGAGCACATGCCGCACGTGCTGATGACCGGCGGGTGGGAGACGATGGTGTGGGATCGCTGGGTTGGCGTCGACCTGCCCCATGGCGCCTGGGCGATGGAGATCATCGACACGACCTCGCTCGGCCCGGACAAGGTGGCCACGGCGGTGCTTGACTGGTGCCGGCGGGCGCTGGCCGGCGAGGCGCCGCTGCTCGGGCGTGGCCTGCGCTAGCCGAGGACCGCGACGACCTTCGGGATTGCCCGGGCGGCGAGCGCGACGCTCGTGAGCGTCGGATTGCACGCCGTCGCCGTCGGGATCAATCCGTTGCCGCCAAGAAAGAGATTGTGTATTCCCCAGACGCGTGAGCAGGTGTCGCACACCGAGGCGCCGTCGTTCTCCCGGCCAAGCCGCGTCGTGCCCTGGTAGTGCAGCGATGTACCGCCCGGCATGAGCTTCGGCTCGCCGCCCGGCAGGATCTCGCCCAGACCGGCCGCCGCCCGCATAACGTGGCTCAGCGCACCGTCGATCTCGGCACGATCCGCCGAGGTGAGCTCGTAGCGGATCCGCATATCCGGCATCCCGTACGGATCGGCACGATCATCCAGGAACTCGACGCGATCCTCCGCGCGCGGGAACTTGCGCGTCCCCCACCCCATGGCCACGAAACCCGCCGAATACCGGTCGGCGTCAGCTACCGGGAACGGCGGGACCTCGAAATGCATGATCTGCGAGTGGTAGGGATGATCGGGCTCGGTGTAGGGGATGCAGAGGGCGGCGAGGGCAGGATCGAGCCCGGTCGGTCGTACGTCGCGCGCCCCGCCCTCGCGCGCGACCAGCGACGGATCGAGGCCGACGACGGCGAAGGTGAGCGGATGCTCGGTGAGATAGCGGCCGAGCGCGGGCGGCCTGATCCCAGATGCCCAGAGCAGCTGCGGCGTCCGCATCGCGTTACCCGCGACGATCACGACCGTCGCCTCGACCGTCTCGCGAACGCTCGTGGGGAGATGTTCGATGACCGCTCCGTGCGCTGCCCGTCCGTCGTGCACGATCTCGCGGCAGACAGTCTCGTCCCGGAGCTCGAGCGAGGTGGACGTGAGCAACGGACCGAGGATCGTGTCGACGCCCGTCCACTCGATGCGCCCGTTAGCGCTCGCCTGGCCGGCCACAGGGAGCGGGCGCACGCCCTCGCCCGACGGTAGCTCGGCGCCGAACAGTGCAGTGAGCCGATGCTGGATCGCGCGCAGCGCCGGGGTGTCGGTATAGGGGTTCGCGCTCGTGCGCAGGAGACGTTCGCCGTCGGCGAGATGGCGGTCCCAGTCGCTGGCGGGGATCGCGTCCGAGCGCTCCGATCCGCGCGGCCGGGGCGTGGCGCAGGTCCACATGGTCGCCTGACCGCCGACGCAGCTCGACATGGCGGCCGCCGGGAGGCCGGACTGACCGTCGCCCCCGCGCGCCGCGCAATCGGGGTCGACGAGGTACGTGCCGTCGCGGGCCGTGATCGTGCCCTCGAGGCTCAGGGGGAGGACTGCGCCGCTCGCCGCCGCCTCGGGTCCCCCGGCGCGGGCCCGCGCGCGATTACGGTCGTCCTCGTCGGGCAGGTTGCGGATGTTGCGCCCAGGGGGCTCGGTGAGCCGGGGGCCGGCCTCGACCATGAGCACCCGCGAAGTGGGCCGATGATCGAGGATGAAGCGAGCGAAGGCGGCGCCGACCGGGCCGCTGCCAACGATGAGGGCGTCGACCTTCATTCCTCGGAGCCTACGGCAGGTTTTGCGTAGCTGTCAAGCAAAAGCAACCTGGACGTGGAATATCTTCTGCGTTAGAGTTACGCACTTCAGGCGACGGTCGAGAGGAGAGCGATTTGCTCGAGCGAGAGGTCATCCAGAGCCGGGGGTTCGTAAATGTCGGGGACAGAGCTGCCCCTGTCGGCTTCGAGCTGCGCGTGCGCACGCCGTACTACCGCGGCGTCTGGCTCTCGCTCGTGGAGGGCGCCGACATCACCGTGGACGGCGAACGCTTCGATTGCACATCGGTGACCTGGATTCTCGGAGGGCGAGAGTATGGCGTCGACGATCTGGCCACGGCCACGGAGGCGCGATGGCCCTTCGAGGAGGCCGCCACCCTACGCGTCGCCAAGCCGGGAGGCCTCGAACCCGGCCTACACGAGGTCGAGGTCGCGCTTGTGTGGCGGATGTCCTACATGCCGATCGAGATGCAGCCCACGACCCACACCACGCGCCGAAAGGTCACCCTCGTCCGATGACGTCTCCTGATATCCGCTACGGCGTCACCCTCTATAGCTACACGGGTGACTTCGCGGTCACGATGACCCTCGAGGACTGCCTCGCCGACGTCGCCGACATGGGCGCCACCGGCCTGGAGATCCTCTCCGAGACCCACATTCCCGGCTACCCGTCGCCATCGGCCCGGTGGCTCGACGAGTGGCACTCGCTCGTCGCGAGCTATGGGCTGGAGCCCACGTGCTACAGCTGCTGGGTCGACTCCCGGCTCGTGCCTGGGCGGACGCTGACCGTCGAGGAGTCCGTGAAGCTGCTCGTCCAGGACCTCGAACTCGCGGCGCGGCTCGGCTTCACCATCGTGCGCCCCAAGCTCGGCGTGGTTACGTGGGACCTCGTGCCCGACCCCGTTTGGCGCGAGACGGTCGTCCGCGCACTACCGCGCGCACAGGCGCTCGGGCTCCGGATCGCACCCGAGATCCACTGGCCCACCCCGATCCGCTCCGAGGTCGTCGACAGCTATCTCGGGCTCATCGAGGAGGCGGGCACCGAGCACTTCGGCTTCGTGATCGACACAGGCGTCTTCCAGGATCGCCCCCGCCGGGAGCAGATCGGATCGGAAGAGGAGACATTCGGCGGCGGCGACGGGAATCCGCCGCCGCGCCCGCCCGAGCTCCTCGGCGTCGACCCCCGGGACATGCTGGCGATCATGCCCCACGTCTTCCACGTGCACGCCAAGTTCTGGGACATGAACGAGGATCTCACCGATCCGCACGTTCCGTGGGAGTCGATCATCCCCGTGCTGCGCGAGGGCGGATACGCGGGCTATCTCTCCAGCGAGTACGAGGGCGAGCGGTACCCGTACGCCGCCTCGAGCCTGCTCAGGCGCCAGCAGGTCATGTTGCGCAGGCTGGTCGAGCTGGCGTGAGCCGGGTGTCAGCCACCCCGGACGTCGATCTTCTTGTCGTCGGCAGCGGGCCCGTGGGATCGACGTACGCGCGGCGGGTGTCCGAGCTGTGTCCGCACGCGCGCATCCTCATGGTCGAGGCCGGCCCGTCGCTCACCGACCCTCCCGGCATGCACGTGCGCAACATCGCCGATCCGGACGTGCGGCTCGCCGCGCAGCACCGGTCCGAAGGCCCAATGCGCGACGAGCGAGCGCGCGCCGTGAAGGCGCGGGCCGAGGCCGCCGTGGCAGCCCATGACCGGCTGCTCGTGCGCCCGGGCATCTTCTTCGCCGATCCAGAGAACGCCGCCGCGCTCACACCGGGGACCCTGACCATCGGCGCGATGGCCAGCAACGTCGGCGGCATGGGCAGTCACTGGTCGTTCGCGTGCCCGCACCCCGGGGGTACCGAGCGCATCCCGTGGATCGACGACGCAACCTGGGAGGCCGCACTCGCCGAGGGCCGCACTCTCCTCGCGGTGGGCCCGGACACGTTTCCCGCCACGGTGCAGAGCGAGGCGATCCTGCTCGGCCTCGGTGAGGCCTTCGACGGTGGCCTGCCCACGGACCGGCGGGTCCAGCGTATGCCGCTCGCGTGCGCGGTCGGGCCTGAGGGCTCGCGGTACTGGACGGGCACGGACGTCGTGCTCGGCGCCACGCTGCGCTCGCCGCGATTCGACCTCCGGGCCGAGACGCTCTGCCGGCGCCTCGTGCATGACGACGCATGGGTCACGGGAGCCGAACTCCAGGATCTCCGCACCGGACGGTCGTACGCGGTAGCCGCTCGAGCGGTCGTGGTCGCCGGCGACGCGCTGCGCACCCCCCAGCTGCTGTGGGCCTCGGGCATACGTCCGGACGCGCTCGGGCGTCACCTCAACGACCACAACGAAATCATCGTCGCGGTCCGCATCGCCCCCGATCTGCTCGCGCGCGCGGCGCGCGAACGCCCCGGGCTGCCGAACGCCCGCCGCGACAGCGACGACGCAATCATCGGTGTCTTCTGGGTGCCCTTCTCCGAGGCCCATCCGTTCCACGGCCAGGTCATGCATCTCGACCTCGCCCCGCTCGAGATCGCCCCCGAGGTGGCCGCGAAGGACCAGGTCGTGGGGCTCGGCTGGTTCGTGCCCAAGGACATCCGTGCGGAGGACCGCGTCGTTTTCTCCGACGAGGTTCATGACGGCTACGGCATGCCGGCGATCTCCACCGAGTACGGGCTCAGTCAGCGTGACCGGAGCGAGATCGATGCCGCCCGCGTCGACATCCTGCGCGCCGCCGCGTCGCTCGGCGAGCTTCTGCCCGACTCGCCCGAGCCCAAGCTCCTGCCCCCTGGCGCTTCCCTGCACTACCAGGGCACGGTCCGCATGGGTCGAGATGAGACGAGCTCCGTCTGCGACGCCTCGAGCCGGGTTTGGGGCTTCGAGAACCTGTTCGTCGGGGGCAACGGCGTGATCCCGACCGCCACCGCCGGTAATCCCACGCTCACCAGCGTCACGCTCGCTGTGCATGCCAGCCGGGCCGTGGCTGAGCTCTGCGGCGTCTGACCGTGCGCGTCGCACTCGTCATCCAGGGCCAGGAGGGCGTGACCTGGGAGGACTGGCTTGACCTCGCGCGGACGTGCGAGACGAGCGGGATCGAGACGCTGCTGCGTTCTGATCACTACGCCGGCTTCGTCAAGCGCGGGCCAGGCTCGGGCGCGCTCGACGCGTGGGGGACAACCTGCGGCCTCGCGGCCCGGACGACACGGCTGCGGCTCGGAACGCTCGTCTCGCCCGCCACGTTCCGCCACCCCGCGGTGCTCGCCAAGCTCGTGACCACCGGCGACCACATCAGCTCGGGACGCGTCGAGGTCGGCGTCGGCAGCGGTTGGCACCAGGGCGAGCACAACCACTATGGGTTTGCCTTCCCACCGGTGGGCGAGCGCATGAACATGCTCGAGCACCAGCTGCGGGTGCTCCACGAGCACGCCGACGGCTCGCGCTTCCCGCCGGCCCCTGTGCAGCGGCCACGACCGCCGATCATCCTTGGCGGCAACGGCGGGCCGCGCGGTATCGCCCTGGCCGCGCAATGGGCCGACGAATACAACTCGCCCAATCTTCTCCCCGAGGCCGCGGCCGAACGGCGCCAGGCGCTCGACGTGGCCTGTGCGAAGCGACACCGCGACCCGATCGCCTTCTCGGTCATGCTCGGCTTTCTCATCGGGGCGACCGAGGACGAGCTCGCCCAGCGGCGCCAGCGGATGATCGACACCTTCGGCACGCCCCCGGGCGATCCGCGCCTGATGCTCACAGGCACCCCAGGGCAGGTGCTGGAGCGGCTCGCGGCCTACGCCGAGGCCGGCGTCGACCGGGTCGTCCTCGGCACGCTCCTGCATCGAGACCTCGAGCACATCGCGCTCCTCGGAGAGACGGTCGCCCGGGAGCTGGATCGCTGACGGGATTGATCGAGGCGACGGCTCGGCGGCTCCGCGGAGTCGCCGTGGACGCGGCGCTGCTCCGCCGGCGCCGCGACTTCCGCCTTCTCCTCACCGGGCGCGGGGTGTCGCGGCTCGGCACGATGATCACTACCGTCGCCCTCCCGGTTCAGGTCTATCACCTGACGCGCTCGAGCCTGGACGTGGGGCTCATCGGCGTCGCCCAGTTCGTTCCGATGCTGCTGCTCTCTCTGCTGGGCGGCGTCCTGGCCGACGCCGTGGACCGGCGACGGCTCGTGCAGATCTCCGAGCTGGCAGCGGCAGCGGCGAGCGCGGTGCTCGTCTTCAACGCCTCGCTGCACCACCCGCTCGCGTGGGTCCTCTACGCGGGCGCCATGCTCGGATCGGCCGCCGCCGCCGTGCTCGGACCACCGCTGAGCGCGCTGCTACCCCGGCTGGTCGAGAAGGACGAGCTCGGCGCGGCCTTCGCGCTCGACTGGACGATCGGCAACACCGCCTCGCTGGTGGGTCCGGCCGCGGGCGGGGTGATCGTGGCCACGGCGGGCTTCGCTACGGCGTTCACCGTCGATGTGGCGAGCTTTCTCGTCTCGCTCGCCGCCCTGAACGCCATGCGCGCGGTCCCCCCTCCCGCCGAGGCTGCACCTCCGAGCCTACGCAGCATCCGCGACGGACTGGCCTACGCGCGATCACGCCAGGAACTCATTGGGACCTACCTGATCGACTTCAACGCGATGCTCTTCGGCATGCCGACCGCTCTGTTCCCCGCGCTGGCCGCTCGGTATGGGGGAAACGGGGTGGTCGGCCTGCTCTATGCCGCGCCGAGCGCCGGGTCGATCGTGGTGAGCCTGTCGAGCGGCTGGACGCGGAGCGTTCGCCGCCACGGCGCCGCCATCACGCTGGCCGCGGTCGGCTGGGGCGCGGCAATCGTCGCCTTCGGCTTCACCGACACCCTGTGGCTGGCCGTGGTGTGCCTGGCGCTTGCGGGCGGTCTCGATGCGATCTCGGGCCTCTTCCGAGCCGTTGTCTGGAACGGCACGATCCCCGACCACCTGCGCGGGCGTCTGGCCGGGATCGAGCTTCTCTCCTTCACCACCGGACCGATGCTGGGCAATGCCGAGGCGGGCGCCGTGGCCCGCGTCGCCGGCGTGCGTGCGTCTGTTGTCTCCGGGGGCGCCCTCTGCGTCGCCGGGTCGGTCGTCCTCGCGCTGGTCCTACCGCGTTTCTGGCGCTACGACGGTCGTGCGGCGCCTGCGCCGGCGCCGCACGTCCGCCCGAAAGTCGAGCCCGCCTAGATGCCGGACGCTTTTGAGTGTTAGGAAAGCAAAAGTTATTGACATGACAGGCAGAAGTGCAGTAGGATCTGTCTGAACGTTAGGACGCGGCGATCTTCGGGCCGCGTGTCGGAAGGAGAGGTACATGCGTCGATGGACGATCGCCGCGCTTGCGGCGCTGGGATGTGTCGTGGCCGCAGCCGCCGCTCAGGCATCCGCATCCAAACCCAACGCGAGAGTGCGCTACGTCCCCTCAGGAGTGATCAGGGTCCCAGTCCAGGGACCTCTGTTCGGCGACATCATCTTCGCCGCCGATGACTCGGGCCGCGTCTACTTCAGCGACCTCAGCAACGCTTCGATCGATGTCCTGAATGGACGGGCGGATCGCTTCATCGCGCGGATCGGCGGCTTCGTCAATGGCCCCGGAGGGGTGCTCGTCGACCGCCTCGGTCAGGTGTGGGCGGGCAACGGCAACGGCGCTGTCCAGGTCGCCCAGGCCCATCCGCCCTTTCACAAGCTGGCCGCCGTCGCCGTCGGGGCGGACACGGACGAGCTCGGTTACGACGCGCGCGATCACATCGTCGCGGTGACGAGTCCCGACGCCGGCACGGCCGACCACCCCCGGCCGTTCGTCACCCTCATCGACGCCAAGCCGACTGCGGCGGGCACGTACCGTGTGCTCGCACGAATTCACATCCCCGGGGTGCCACAGGGCTCGCTCGAGCAACCTCAATGGGACGCGGCGATCGGTGAGTTCGTCGAATCGATCCGCGTTGCGAGACACGCGCCGCAGGGCGCGTTGGCGCTCCTCGACCCCTCCACGGGCAGGCTGACGGGCATCATCAAGCTTCTGGACCGCTGCGTCCCTGGCGGCCTTGCCGTCGGGCTCGGAGACGACGTACTGGCCGGATGCAACGTCGGGGGGCCCGAGATGGTCGACGTGGCAACCGGCCGGGAGGTCGCGCGCTATCCCTCCCGCCGCCAGTGCTGCGCCGACGAGGTCTGGTTCGACGCGCTGGATGGCCGGTATTTCGTCGCCGAGGCTGGAGCCCAGGGGCCGCCGCCGGACCCCCAGCTCAAGCCACCGGCGGTGGAGATCATCGACGGCCGGACCCACCGGGTCCTCACGGTCATCCGGCTGGGCTCGAACGGGCTCGGCTTCCATCAGGTGGCCGCGCTCGGGCCGCTGGGCAAGGTGTTCGTGCCCGAGACCGACGGGATCCATGTCTTCACGTCGCGCTGAGCAGCTGACCGATGTTCGCTGAGCGTCTCCTCGGCGCCGCCGGGCAGAATGTCGGCGAGGGGGAGCCGACGGGGTTCCGAGTGGCCGTGCGCCTCAACTGGTACCGCACGCTCCCCATCTCGTGCATCGAGCGGCTCGAGCTGTCGATCGACGGCGCGGCAGTACCCGCGCGGCGCATGACGCTGCGCCTCCCGGGGGGCGAGTATTCGGTCGACGGACTGGCGGCCCACGACGACAACTGGTGGTTCGTGCTCGACGAGGCCGAGCTGGTCGTCGACCAGCCGGGGGGTCTCTCGCCTGGGGAGCACGACGCGCGGCTTGTGCTGGGAACGCGCATCCCCTACTTCGGCCCCGACCCAGCCGGCGGCTTCGCCGTGCTCACCGATCGTGCGGAGGCCAGGGTGGTGGTCCGGTGAGCGGTCCGGGCCCCAACCTCGGCGTGACGCTGTTCAGCTACACGCGCGAGTACTTCCTCGGCGTGCTGTCGCTCGAGGACTGCCTTCGGGAGGCCGGCGCTCTCGAGGGCCGTGCCCTCGAGCTTGTGGGGGCGCAGAGCCTCCGCGGCTACCCTCGCCTGCTGCCCGATATCGAGCGCTCGATGCGCGAGCTCATCGAGCGCTTCGATCTCGATCCTGTGAGCTACGGCGCATACCTCGAGCGGGGCCGGCGCGCCGGACAGGTCGCCTCCCTCGCGGACGCGGCGGAGATGATCCTCGCCGAGCTGGAGATCGCCCGGCGGCTCGGCTTCCGGATCCTGCGTATCAACACGGCGATACCCGATCTCATGACCCGGCTCCTGCCCGCTGCTGAGCGTGCCGGGATCACCCTTGCGGTCGAGCTCCATCAGAAGACGATCGAGTCGCCGGAGATGCAAGCCCTCACCGCGCTGTTCGAGCGCCTCGACTCGCCTCACCTCGGCTTTCTCCAAGACCTGGGAGCGATGATGGTCCGCCTCCCCGTGAGCTTCCTCGAAGACGCACGGCGCTCGGGCATCCCCACTGACATCATCGCCGCGGTCAGCGAGGGCTGGGCACACCACGCTCCGCTCGACGCGACGCTCGAGCGCGTTCGCGAGCTCGGCGGGACCTCCGGCGCCCAGGGTTGGGCCGCGGCGACGCATTCGATGTTCCTGCGCACGTCCCCAGACACGCTCCGGCTCGTGCTCCCCCATCTCGTGCACGTTCACGGCAAGTTCTTCGGCATCGACGCGGACGGCGAGGAACCCTGCGTCCCCTACCCAGAGATCCTCGGCGCCCTCCGCCACGGTGGCTACACCGGCGCCATCGCGAGCGAGTACCTCACGTGGAAGCCACTCACCGATCTCGACGCGGTTGCGCAGGTCGCCGCACACCACCGCATGGTCCGCCGCCACTGGGGCGCGACGGCGGCCACCGTCACGGCGGTCACGACACAGTCAGGAGGAATGCCGTGCTAACCGAACAAGTCATCGCTGACGGTTCCCTGGAGAGCGCACCGGAGGGGTTCCGCTTCGGCCTGCGCCTCCCCTGGTACCGGGCGCTCCCGCTCGCCTGCGTCGAGGGGCTCGAGGTCACCCTCGACGGTGAGTCCGCGGCCCCGGCTGACCTGACCTTCGAGATCGATGGTGACCGCTTCGCACTCGATGACCTTCGTGAGCACCACGACCGAGCCTGGTACGTGACCGACGCCGCCTCGATCACCGTCCGGCGCCCCGACATTCCCGCGCGCGCCGACCACGAGCTCGACGTCACCATCGCGGTCCGCATCCCCTACATCGTCGAATCGGATGTCCCGCTCGTCATGCGCGAGCGCTGCGTCAAGACACTCCATATGACCGACGGAGGTGCCGCCTGATGGCCGCCGAGCTGCCCAAGACCGGAGTGACCCTGTACAGCTTCACGCCCGACTTCCACGCCGGCCGGCGATCGCTCGAGGACCTCATGGCCAGGGCGGCGGAGCTCGACATGGGCCCGGGACTGGAGATCATCGGCTTCCAGTCGATCCGCGGCTTCCCGCGCGCGAGCGATGAGTTCGTCCGCCATTTCCGGGCGCTCGTGGAGCGCCACGGTTTCGAGCCCTCCTGCCTTGACGCCAACGCCGACATCGCTATGCGCTCGGATCGGATGCTCACCGACGAAGAGCTGTACGACTATCTCGCCGAGCAGCTGCGCAGCGCGGACAAGCTGGGCTTCCCCGCCGTGCGGATGCAGTGGGCCTCTCCGCTGCGCGTACTCGAACGGCTTCTGCCTCTGGCGGAATCGCTCGACGTGAAGATGGGCCTGGAGATCCACAGCCCCGAGACGGCCCACTCGCGTCACGTGGTCGCCCAGCGGGAGTTCACCGCGCGCCGGCAATCGGCTCATCTCGGCTTCATCCCCGACTTCGGGGCGACGACGCGCCGGGTCTCGCCGTCGATGTACGACGTCTTCCGCGCCAAGGGCGTCTCCGAGGAGCTCCTCTCGGCGATCGAGACGAAGTGGCACTCGCTGCGACCGAACGAATTCGAGGCGCACGAGCAGATCGGCGCCTTCATCGAGCTCGCGGCCTCGATGGGGGCCCCGGATCACGCGGTCAACCTGGCCGTGTTCGCGGTCGGCATCCACGGCCACGGCGATCCCAAGGACTGGCTCGAGATCATGGACGAGGTCGTCCACGTCCATGCCAAGTTCTTCCACGTGACTGAGGACGGGGAGGAGCCGGCCGTCCCACTCGAGGAGCTCGTCGAGGTCTTCGTCTGCGGCGGCTACCGCGGCTACCTCTCGAGTGAGTACGAGGGGTGGCACTGGGACACGACGAGCGACCCCTACGAGATGGTCACCCGCCAGCAGCGGGTCATCCGGCGCGTGCTCGACAAGCACGCGGCCGTGATCACCCGGGGCTGAACAGACACGCCAACCCGAACAGGAGAACCATGGGCCCACTCGACCAGGACGTGGTGCGCGAAGACGCACTGCAGGCGACCGACGATGGCTTTGCGCTGTCGATCCACCACCACTGGTACCGCTCACTCCCGCTGTCGTCGATCGCGACGCTCGACCTCAGCCTCGACGGAGAGCCCGTCCGTCCCGAGGAGCTGAGCGTTCGCGCCGGCGCGACGAGTTACTCCCTCGCCACGCTCGAGGAGAAGTTCGACGCCTGGTGGTTCACCACCGACGCGATCACGGTGTCCGCGCGCCGGAACGGGGTGCGGCCCGGATCCGAGCATCGGGTCGAGCTCGAGCTTGGGCTCCTCATCCCCTATCTGATCATCGGACCGCCGGACGACCGCCGCCCGCTGCTCGCAGCGAGCCACACCGACAAGACGCTGACGTGTCAGTGACCGAGGAGCACCGATGACCCAGACCGCAGACAATCTTCCCCAGCTCGGCGTCACTCTCTTCAGCCTCACGCTGGAGATGCGCCGGCCGGACTACACGCTCGAGGGCATGATCGACCGCGTGGCCGAGCTCGACCTCGGCCCGGGCCTCGAAATGGTTGGTTTCCAGAGCATCCGCGGCTGGCCGCGCGTGAGCCCCGAGTTCGTTCGGACCTTCCGTACGCAGGTCGAGCGCCTCGGTCTCATCCCCAACGCCATGAGCATGAACCTCGACCTCGCCCGCCGGCGTGACCGGTTCATGACCGAGGAGGAAGGGCTTGAATACCTCGAGGCGCAGATGGCCGGCGCCAAGGAGCTCGGCTTCCCAATCGGCAAGTCGGCGATCTTCACGAGCCGTACGTTCGTGGAGGGCCTGGCTCGCATCTGCGAGCGCCTCGACATGCAGTTCGGTGTGGAGATCCACAGCCCCGAGTCCGTCGACTCGCCCTCGGTGGTCGAGCTCCGCGAGCTCTACGATGCCGTCGACTCCCCGCACCTCGGCTTCATCCCCGACTTCAGCTCGTCGATGCACGACCTCCCGCCGACGCTGCTCGAGGCGCATCGCCGCTCCGGGATGAGCGACGAGCTCATCGCGGTTGTGTCCGAGGTCTGGCACAGCGACACGACGATGCCGGAGAAGTTCGCACGCTTCGCCGCCGAGGCGCCGGCGCTCGGCGCCTCCGCCGCCGACATGGGCAAGCTCAACATGGTCCTCACCATGCACGGCCGGATGGCCCCAGAGCGCTGGAGCGAGCTCATGCCGCGCGTCATCCACGTACACGGAAAGTTCTACGGCATCGACGGCCACGGTGACGAGCCGTCGATCGACCACGCGGCGATCATGGACGTGCTCGTGCAGTCCGGCTACACGGGCTTCATCTCGAGCGAATGGGAGGGTCACGCGTACACCGACCACGTGAGCGGGTGGGACATGGTGCGCGGCCAGCAGGATCTCCTCGCCCGTCTCCTGCGCGCGCCTGCGGGGCAGCGCTCGTGACCGCCGAGGCGCGTCCGATCAGGACGCTCATCGTCACCGGTCACACCGACATCCACCACGACTGGCGTGCCACGACCGCGGCGCTGCGCGGGCTGCTCGAGGAATCGGGGCGCTTCGACGTGCGCGTCACGGAGGAGTTCCGCGGCGCCACCGCCGCCACTCTGGCGGCCTATGACCTCGTCGTGGTGAACTACTACGGCCGTTTCGAACCCTGGACCGATGACCCGGAGATCCGCTGGGGCGAGGAGGCCGAACAGGTGCTCTGCGACTTCGTGGCCGGCGGTCGCGGGCTCGTGGCCTACCACTCGACGCTCTCCATGGGCGCGGGCGGCTGGGGCGCCGAGCTCGAGCGGATGTGCGGAGGGATGATGCGCGCGGAGATAAGCCGGCGCGCCCCGATCCCGGACTTCCTCGTCCACGTGGCGAACGCGGAGCACCCCGTCACCGACGGCATGCCGCCGGTATTCCCCCACTACGACGACGACCTCTACGTCAAGCTCGAGTGGCAGCCCGAAGGCACCTACGAGGTGCTCCTCACCGGATGGGACAACCCGCTCCGTTACACCCAGGTCCCGAGCCAGTGGGACGCGCTGCCCGGCATGGGGGATGAGCATCCTCTCGCCTGGGTCGTGCGCTACGGGACGGGCCGCGTGCTCGCGACCGGCCTCGGCCACGGGCCCAAGGCGATCGGGCATCCCGGGTTTCGTGCCCTGTTCACCCGCGGCGCCGAATGGGCCGCCACGGGCGAGGTGACCCTCCCTCTTCCCCTTGAGCTCGGGGAGCCTGTTCCCGGCGGCGACTGGTGGCCGACCGAGCTCGAGCCGCTCGTGCGGCGCCAGTTCGAGGCGCACCGGGCGGCGGCAGGCACCGCCGGGGGAGACTGACGCCGGCGGCCGCGTCCGTATCTCCTCGGGGCGCGGCCTGCCGGTGTCGGTCAGTACTCGAAGGTCTCGGAGAACGTCGCGTAGGGCACCGGCGGCCGAGGCTCGAGCTCCTGCACACCGTCGGGGCGGTAGCGCTCGGCCGTCCGCTCGGCGGGCGTGTCGGGCGGTGGCATGAACTTCGGCCGCCCGTCCTCCCCGAAGTACATGAGGTCGCGGTCGAAGTCCTCGACCGCCCGCGCCGCGAAGCGGATCCAGTTCTCGTGGAAGGGAGCCCGCGCTACCTCGAAACAGCGGAAGTGCCAGATACGCCACTCGCCGTCCTGTTTGAGGAAATCCACGCCGTACTTGCACCAACACCAGTGCGCCCACACGCGCTGGCCGTCTACGTCGCCCGGGGTGAAGAAGAAATCGGGCACGTGCTCGGCCACCGCGGGGTCGGTGAGACCCGATTCGAGCCCGGTCATGATCCACACGCCCTTGGCCGACTCCCCATCGTGGGCGACCTCAATGAGGGTCGTGGTCGTGTAATGGAGGATGAGCTTCCCAGCGGGCGCCGGGCGATCGCGGTGGTAGGCGGTCACGCTCTCCCACGTCGTATACACGCCGAGGTTGCTGTACTGGGCGTGGATCCCTGGCGTACCCGGCCCGACCCACAGCGGGATGATCTCCTCGTCGCGGAAGGCGTTGTGGAGATACATGTAGCGCGAGAAGAGGTTCTCGATCTCGCCCCGATCTCGTGCCGCAGTCGCGGCGCGCTCGGCGCGCTCCACCAGGTCCTCGAGTCGCTGCAGGCGCGCGTTGATGTCGGTTTCCGCGGTCATGAGGCCACCTGCTCGGGCGAGAGCCCGCGGTAGCGGACGGACAGCTGGGCGTGGTGTTCGGCCGAGCGGGCGATCGCGTCGCACACCTCGGCCGCGCGATATCCGTCCTGGAAGGTCGCCCCGAACGGCGCTATGTCGCCGTCGTCGCGGATCGCGCTGAGGAGATGATCGAGCTCATGGATGAACGAGTGCTCCCATCCGATCATGTGCCCGGGCGGCCACCAATTGTCCCAGTGGGGGTGGTCAGGCTCGGACACGAGCACGGTGCGGAATCCGCGGGTGCCCTCGCTCACCTCGAGCTCGTTGAGGCGCTCGAGGTTGAAGGCGAGCGACCCCGCCGTGCCGTTGATCTCGAACAGGAGCGCGTTCTTCCGGCCCGGGCAGAAGCGCGAGGCTTCGATCGTGCCAACCGCGCCCTCGGCGAAGCTGACCGTGGCCACGAACGCGTCGTCGACGTCCACGGGCTCACCCCCGCGAATCGGGGTGAACGTGCGCATGGCTCCCGACACCCCGTCGATCTCCCCGACGAGATAGCGCGCGAGATCGATGACGTGCGCGCCGAGGTCGCCGAGGGCGCCCGAGCCGGCCGCGGTCTTGTCGAGCCTCCAGAGGTTGGAGACCGCGCTGTCGATCAGCCAGTCCTGGAGGTAGCAGCCCCGAAAGTGGAGGATCTCCCCCAGCTCACCGGCCGCGATCAGATCGCGGGCCAACCGCACCGCGGGCACGAAGCGGTAGTTGAAGCCGCACATGTGCTTCACCCCGGTGGCGGCGACGCGCTGCCAGGCGAGATGGGATTCCTCGGCGTCGCGTCCGAGCGGCTTCTCGCAGATCACGTGCTTGCCCGCCTCCGCGGCAGCGATGCTCGGATCGGCATGGATGCCATTGGGTCCGGTGTTGTCGAAGAGCTCGATGCGGGGATCGGCGACGAGCTCGCGCCAGTCGGTCACGTACTCGGCGAAGCCGTACGCACTCGCCGCCGCCGACACGGCGTGCTCGGTCCGTCCGGCGATGCTGATCAGCTCGGGGAGCAGGGCCCGAGGTGTGGTCAGGTGACGGATGGCCCGGAACGCGCTCGAGTGCGCGCGGCCCATGAAGCCGTAGCCGAGCATGCCGACGCCGATCGACGGCGCCTCCGGTCCTGGAGCATCGATGCCCGTCGCAGCGGTGGTCGAGATGCCCCTCATGACTCCGCGCGCTCCTGCGCGAAGGCGGCGTCGAACGATGTGCTCGAGGCCGGGAAGTCGCCCCGGCGAACGAAGGCCAGCGCGTCGCGCGCTCCGTACTCGCGGTCCATGCCGCTGTCCTCCCATTCGATCGAAAGCGGCCCGCGATACCCCATGCGATTGAGCACGCGGCCGATCGCAGGGAAGTCGACATCGCCATGACCGGGCGAGACGAAATCCCAGCCGCGCTCGGGATGCCCGAAGTCGACATGCGACCCGAGGACCGAGCGGCGGCCGTCGAGCCGGCGCTTGGCGTCCTTGACGTGCACGTGGTACACGCGTGTCCCAAACTCCTCGAGGAAGGCAGCAGGGTCGAGCATCTGGGGCACCAGATGACTGGGGTCGAAGTTGATCCCGAAAGCCTCCCGCTCACCAACGGCCCGGAGTGCCCGCCGGGTGGTCACGAAGTCGTAGGCGATCTCGGTCGGATGGACCTCGAGCGCGAAGCGCACACCCTCGGCGTCGAACACGTCAAGGATCGGAGAGAACCGCTCGGCGAATTCCTCGTAGCCTCGCTCCAACTCCGCGAAGTCGTTGGGCGGGAACGAGTAAAGGAGGTGCCAGATCGGCGAGCCCGTGAACCCGGTGACCACGGTGACACCGAACTGCGCCGCCGCGCGCGCGGTGTCCATCAGCCGGCCAGCGGCGCGGGCGCGCACGCCGTCCGGCTCGCCGTCGCCCCAGATCTCTGGCGGCAGGATCGCGCGATGGCGCGCGTCGATCGGATCGCAGACCGCCTGGCCCACCAGATGGGCGCCGAGCGCCCAGCACCCGAGGCCGCCTCGATCGAGTAGCTCGCGCCGGGAGCGGCAATAGGCGGGATCGGCGAGCGCGGCCGGGACGTCGAAGTGATCGCCCCAGCACGCGAGCTCGAGTCCGTCGAAGCCCCAGTCGCTCGCTTTGGCGACAAGATCGGCAATCGGCAGGTCGGCCCACTGGCCCGTAAACAGAGTGACCGGGCGCGTCACGCCCCCTCCTTCCTCCACACGTTGCATCACGAGTTATGTCCTAGTCTAACGCATAAGTCCACGCGTGACAATACGGAAGTCCATGATTCGTCGCACAAAACTCGGGGCCAGGAGGCCCGAGGGCGGCCGCGCCCCTTGGTAGACTTTGGCTCGAACTTACGACTCATCGATGGAGAAAGTGGCACGTGGCGACCGAACGAATCCGCCGTCCTCCTGAGACACTCCACGGTACGCGGACCGAGATCCTCACCCTCATCCGTAACGGCGCCGCGCGTACCCGGGCCGAGCTCATCGCTCAGACCGGGCTGTCGCGCTCGACCGTCTCGCAGCGCTTGGGCGAGCTGTTCGAAGCCAACCTGGTCGTCGGTGAGGGCGAAGCCGGCTCCACCGGTGGCCGGCCCGCCACCCTGCTCGCCTTCAACGGATCCGCCGGCGCTGTCGTCGCCGCGGCCCTCGGCGCCACGGGCTGCCGGGTCGCCGTGACCGACCTCGGCGGCGGGGTCCTGGCCGAGCACGAAGAGCCGCATGAGATCGCCGACGGTCCGACCGCAACCCTCGAGCTCATCGCCGCGCGCGCGGAGAAGCTGCTGAAGAAGGCGCGGGTGGCGAAGGGGGAGCTGTGGGGCTTTGGCGTCGGCCTCCCGGGACCGGTCGAGTTCGCCAGCGGCCGCGCGGTCAGCCCGCCAATCATGCCTGGATGGGACGGCTTCCCCGTTGCCGACTGGCTCGAGGAGCACTTCTCCTGCCCTGTCCTCGTGGACAACGACGTCAACGTCATGGCCCTCGGCGAGCGCCAGCAATTCTTCCCGGAGACCGATCACTTCGTCTTCGTGAAGGTGGGGACGGGCATCGGCGCGGGGCTCATCATTGACGGCCACCTCCATCGCGGCGCACAGGGATCGGCTGGCGACATCGGCCACATCAACGTGCCGGAACACGATGACGTTCTCTGCGAGTGCGGGAACAGAGGCTGCCTCGAGGCGGTGGTCGGCGGGGGGGCGCTCGCCCGCCGGCTGCGTGCCGAGGGCCTCGATACGGCCACGGCGAGGGACGTCGTCGCCCACGTACTCGCCGGTGACACCTCGGCCATCCTCGCTGTCCGCGACGCGGGTCGGGAGATCGGCCTCGTGCTCGCTGGCCTCGTCAACTTGATCAATCCCGCGGTCATCGTCCTCGGCGGCGCCATCTCCGGCGCCGGGGACCATCTCCTGGCCGGGGTGCGCGAGGTGATCTATCGCCGCTCGCCTCCGCTGGCTACGCGAAACCTCCGTATCGTCACGAGCGCCGCCGGTGGCCGGGCGGGGGTCATGGGCGCGGCCGCCATGATCGCAGGCGAGATCCTGTCTCGCCCCAATGTGGGGAGGGCCGAGCGCCGGGCCGCGCTGCGGTCCGCCTGAGCTCACGAACATCTAGCCGAGCGCGTCTTCCAGGATGCGGGCGAGGGCGCTCGCGCACGCGTTCAGCACGGCCTCAGGATCATCCGGCCCGTCCCCCGGTTCGACCATGTGCTCGATGTCGTAGGTCCCGGTGTAGCCGGTGTCCTCCACCGTGCGAATGACCTGGCGGAAGTCGACGATCCCCTCCCCGGGCAGGACGCGGAAGTGGTCGTTGCCCGTGTAGCGATCGCTGATGTGAAAGCCGAAGATTCGCTCCCCTGCGCGCGAGAGATCATCGAGGAAGCCCTCCGTCTCCCAGAGGTGGAACGTGTCCGGGTAGACGCCGAGGTTGGGGTGATCGACGAGCTCGACGAGCTCGAGCGCCTCGGCCAGCGTGTTGAGGTAGTCCGACTGCCAGGAGACGATCGGCTCGAGCGCGAGCCGCACCTCCGGGTGGCGGCTACGGGCAAAGATCTCGGTCAGCGCGGCCGCGGCATGGTCGCGGGTCTCAGCATACGAGCGGCCGTTGCGACGGCCAGGGGCGACGATCAGGCAACTCGCATCGAACTGATGCGCGAGGTCGATTGCGTGCAGGCTGTGCTCGATGCGCGCGGCCACGTCCGGCTCGGTGAGAAAGCCCGCGACGGCGAGATGGGACACGAGCAGCCCAGCCTCGCGCACGGCGGTGACCGCCGCTTTCGCTGTCTGCTCCGGGATCCGCTCGGACGGGATCCAGAAGCCGTCCATACGGCCGCGCTCGAGCTTATGCAGGAAGACACCGATGGCGCGGAACCCGGCAGCGGCATAGGCGGGCGCGTCACGCTCCACGCTCCAGCTCGGGGTAGCCACGTCGCTGAGCCCACCGCGCACGCCAAGTAGTGATCGTGTTTCGGTCGTCATGGTTCGCTCCTTCAGCCAAGCGCGCGGCCGGTGTCGAGGTCAAAGAAGTGCATGTGCTCGGACGGGATGGCGACCTCGATGGCCTCGCCGGTGGCCACCTGCGTCTCGGCATCGAAGGTCGCCACGGCGTGCACGAGCGCGTCTGTGCCGTGCCTGAGCTCCTCCGCCGCAAGCGCGTCGGTGTCGCTCGCGATCTCGATCACTTCGGCTGTCACCACAGGCTTTGCCTCGATGTCGATGTGGACGAGCTGCTGGGGTCCGAGTGGCTCCACGAGCGTGACGCGACCGTTCAGCCGGGGCAGAGCCGGATCGCTGCTCTCGGGGTGCTGCAGATGCTCAGGCCGGATACCGATCGTGACCGGGTTGCCGACTCGCTTGCGCAGCAGCGGTTTGGCGGCGAGCGCGGCGTCGCTGAGGGCGATGCCGGCCTGACCGATCCGGGCCACGAGGCCGCCCGCCGCGCCCGACTCGATCGACCCGCCGAACAACGTCATGGCGGGAGAGCCAATGAACTGAGCCACGAATAGGTTCGCCGGGCGCTTGTAGAGCTCCTGGGGCGGTCCGGCCTGCTGCAGGACACCCTTGCGCATCACCGCCATCTGGTCGCCCATGGTCATCGCCTCGACCTGATCGTGCGTGACGTAGACGGTGGTCACGCCGAGCTCGCTCTGGAGGCGCGCGATCTCGGCGCGCATCTGGACCCGGAGCTTCGCGTCGAGGTTCGAGAGGGGCTCGTCCATGAGGAACACTTTGGGCTGGCGGACGATCGCGCGGCCCATGGCCACGCGCTGGCGCTGCCCGCCCGAGAGGCTCTTCGGCTTGCGCTTGGCGTGGTCACCGAGATCGAGCAGGTCGATCACGTTGTTGACGCGCTGCTTGACCTCGGCACCGGACACGCGCCGGCTCCGGAGGGGGAAGGCGATGTTCTCGAACACGCTCATGTGTGGGTAGAGCGCGTAGTTCTGGAACACCATGGCGACGTCGCGGCTCTGTGGATCGAGCCGGTTGATGACCGCGTCGCCGATGAGCAGCTCGCCCGAGGTGATCTCCTCGAGGCCCGCGCACATCCGCAGTGCGGTCGTCTTGCCGCAGCCCGAGGGGCCGACGAGCACGGTGAACTGTCCGTCCTCGATGTCCAGGTTCAGCTCTCGGACCGCCTGCGTGCCATCTGGGTAGGTCTTGCCGACGGCGGCGTATTTGACTGAGGCCATGTGAATCTCCTTGCCGGCTAGGCCTTGATGCCGCCGGAGTATCCGCGGATGAGTTGCCGTTGGGCGACGATGAAGAAGAGGACGAGTGGGGCAATGCTGATCGCCACGGCGGCGAAGATGACGTTCCACTCCGTGCCTAGCCCGCCCACGAGGCTGTAGATGACGACCGGCAACGTCGCGTGGCTCGAGCCGCTCAGGAAGATGAGCGGGGTGAAGAAGTCGTTCCACACGATCAGCCCACACAGAATCGCCACGGTGCCCGTGGCCGGCCTGAGGAGTGGGAACACCACCCGGGCGTAGATCCGCAGCCGCGAGGCTCCGTCGACCTGCGCGGCCTCCTCGTAGTCGCGCGGGACCGTGCGCAGGAAGCCGCTGTAGAGAAAGACCGACAGCGGCATGAGCAGGCCCGTGTAGATGAGGATCATCCCCAGGTAGCTGCCCACCAACCCGACGCTCCGCATGGCCGCGAACAGCGGGATCACACCAAGCTGGACGGGCAGGATGAGGCCGATGGCGAAGAGAACGTAGAGACCTTTGCTGAGGCGCCCGGGGCGGCGCGCCAGGGTGTAGGCGGTGAGCGATCCGATGACGATGAGCAGAACGACGCTGCTCACGGTGATGACCGCGCTCGAGACGAAGCCGTGGCCGAGCGAACCAAGGGCGGTTCCGTTCCACGCCTGCTTGTAGGTCGTCACCGTCGGATGAGACGGCGGCTTCAGCGGCGCCGCGTAGACGTTCTGGTTTGCCTTCAGCGAGGTGATGACGAGCAGGTAGAACGGGAACAGCCACGCGAGCGCGAAGGCCATCATGCTCAGCTCGCGCGCGAATGTCCGCCCCGTGTAGCTCAGGGACTTCACGCGTTTCTCCGGTCAAAGAAGCGGATGAGCCCGAACTGGGCCGCGCCGATCAACGCAACGAGCACGGTGAGGATGAGCGCCAAAGCGGCCCCATAGCCGAAGTTCTGGTTCACGAAGGTCTGCTGCCACACCTCGCTGGCCAGGGTCGAGGAGGCGCCAAACGGCCCACCGTTGGTCAGGGCGAGGATCTGGTCGAACACTCGCAGCGCGTAGATCATCGTCAGGGTGAAGTTGATGGCGATGGCGGGGATGAGGAGCGGAAGGGTCACCCGGCGAAACCGGTACCACGGCCTCGCCCCGTCGACCGCCGCGGCCTCATCGAGCTCTCCGGGGATCGCCTGGAGCCCGGCCAGATAGATGACCATCGACAGGCCGGCGTTCTGCCAGACGAGGACGACGAGGATCGTCCACAGCGCCCACGTCGGCGAGGCGAGCCATGGCTGCTCGAGTGAGCTCAACCCGAGGGTGTGGAGTGCGCCGTTGAGCGGCCCCGTGTACTGGAAGATGAACGCCCAGATATAGGAGGTGGCCAGCGGGGTGAGGACCACTGGGGCGAAGAAGATCGCCCGGAGGAAATTGCGTGTCTTCAGGGCCTCGCTGAGCCCGATGGCCAGCGCGAGACCAAGGACGTTGACGATGACCACGAAGGCCACGGCCAGCTCGATCGTGTGCTCGAGGGAACCGCGCGCGAGCGGGTCGGAGAAGATCGAGCTGAAGTTCTTCAGGCCGATGAACTTGGCAGAACCGATCCCGCTCCACTGGGTGAGCGAGTAGTACGCGCCGCTCACGACCGGCGCGTACTGGATGGCGACCGCCACAGCCAGCCCCGGGAGCACCCACGCCCACGGAACCCGGCGGGGGCCGCCGCCTCCGCCCTTCAGTCGGAGTCCGAGCCGCCGGCGCCCCACTGCACGCCGGCGGATCTCGCTCTCCTCAGCCGATATCACGTTGTTGGTGACTGCGGCCATGCTGATGCCCGCTCGGGAGGCTTGACTCTATGCCCCCGGAGACGGCTCCGGCTACTTCGCGCCCCAGGCGGCGTCCATGGACTGAAGTACGGCGGAGATCGAGGTCTGCCCCGTCATCAGTCCGGTGACCCCGGTGCCGAACGCGTTGTACACCTGACTGTTCGGCCAGTTTGATGGCGGCCAGACGATGACCGCGCTGTTGTTCTTCAGCGAGTCGGCGATCCCCGTGATGTCGAGCTTGGCCGGGATCGTCCCGCCCGTGGCAGCCGTGTACGTCGGGTTGTCATCCGCGTCCGCATAGATCTGCTCGCCCTGGGCCGAGGCCAGGAATGCGAGGAACTTCGCCGCCGCGGCCTTGTTCGGTGAGTGGGCGTTCATGGCTACGGCGTTGCCGAAGTTGGCGTACACCATGTGCTTGGCGCTGCCGCTGCCGTAGCTCGGATAGGCGTTGAGCGTGATGTGCGTGAACGAGACGGCGGTCGGGATGGCCTCGGTCGGCGCAGCGTTCGTGCCCGCCTGCTGGCTGCCCAGCAAGCGCGTTAGGTCGTTGAACGTGCCGCCGGCGGCACCCTGCTGGAAGCACCCAGCCTTGTACATCGTCATGAAGTCCTCGAGCGCCTTCGTCCAGCCGGACGTGTTCGCGAACGTCACCTTTCCAGCGGCGCGCTGAGCGTCCCAGTTGGGAGTGGTCGCGTACACGTCGCTCGCGGCGAACATCATGGCCGTGACGCCCGTGTTGGCCGGCACCGAGCCGGCGATGGCGATGCCCACGCCACCGTGGCTCTTCGCCGCCGTGCACATGGCCACGGCCTGGGACATGGTCTGCGGGATCGAGATGCCCCACTTCTTGTAGTCCGTGGGGTTGTAGATCCACCCGTAGGGGACGTAGTCCATGGGGACGCCGTAGAGCGCGCTGCCGACGTAGTACTGCGAGCGCGCGACCGACGGCACCTGGCTCGCCCACGGCTGCGCGGCCAGGTTCGCCGCCAGGCCTGACTTCCCGTAGGCGATGATCGAGCCCTGATCGCCGGTGCCCGCGTTTCCGATCCACACGTCGGGGCCGCCACCGCCCTGCAGCTGGGTCTGCAGCACCGAGTAGAACGTCTGGTTGGGGAAGGACTCTGTCTTGATCTTGATGCCGGGGTTCGCCTTCTCGAACGCCTGGGCCTCGAGGAACAGTGCGGGCACGTTGCTCCCGCCCGTGGCCGGTGCCGCGACCGTGATAGTGCCGCTCGCCTTCGCCGCGGCGTTGACGGGCGCCACGGTCGACGACGCATTGCTCGACCCTGAACTACCTCCGCATGCGCTCGCGAGCGCGCAGACCGACAAGACGCCGGACAGCGCGAGGACCCGACGACTCCGCCTCCGGTGCACCGATGAAGACACCAGTCTCTCCTCTCTGACAAACAACTCGGCCGCGCCCTCTCAGGGCCACGGCGATCGATTCACTAGCACCAGGCTACCAACTTATGCATAGTTGTCAAGCATAAGTCACGTAATTGGCAGACGAAGCGCGACGGGATCAAGCAAAACCCGTTCGAGCGACCATGGAACTACGCGCGCCCCAGCTCTCGGACCACCCAGTCGGCGATCGTGGGGGCGACCGGCCCCTCGCCCATGTGGCCGCCATCGAACACCCGGGCCGTCTTGGGATCGCCGTGGTCGAGGCTCAGATAGATGTCGTCGATCGAGTTCTGGACGTCGTCGCGCCCGTTGACGAGCAGGATCGGGGCCGAGGGCTCCTCGAGCCACCCCTGGTCGAGCAGGGACAGCTCCCGGCAGCGCGCCACGTAGTCCTCGAACGTCTCGCCCCCGAAGATGCCGGCACGTGCCGCCATGAGGTCCATGAGGTAGGACGAGGCGTTGCGCGAGCGCTGCTGCCACTCGGGGGTGAAGGTGATGTGGACCCCGCCGCCCCAGTTGACCGCGCAGCGCAGCCGCTCCCGGTGCGTGTAGGCGAGCTTCATCGCCCAGTAACCCCCGAACGAGCCGCCCACGGCGGCGCAGCGGGCGCCGTCGAGATCCTCGCGCCCGGCCAGCCAGTCGAAGATCGGGGTCCACTGGCGTTCGGCGTCCGGCCCCGCCTGCACGGGGGACTCGCCCACGCCGGGCATGTCGACGAGGAGGACGGCGAGGCCGCGCGAGCGCAGGAGCGCTCCGAGGCGGCCGTGCATCTCCTCCTTCCAGGTATCGATGCCGGCCCAGACCATCGCCACGGGTGGCCGCTCGACCCCACCCGGCGGACGCGTCAGATAGAAGCGCAGCCCGTCCCCCTCTCCCGCACGGCCGGCGAAGGGGATCTCGATCACCTCGAGCGGCGGCTCCTCGAGCGCCGTGGCCTTCAGGAAGAACGCGCGAGCCCGGTCGTACTGCTTCTGCTTGAGCGGGTGGTTGGGCACCGGATAGCGGCCGAGAAAGGCGGCGCGATACGCCTGGAGCCACAGCTCGCGCTGGGCCTCTGCGTCGTTGGCGGCCTGAGCCCGCGCCGCGAAGCCTTCGGCCAGCCCGCCCCACGCCGTGGTCCAGCGCTCCGGCTCGAGCCCGGTCAGCGCGTCGATCGTCGCCCGGGCCGCCGCCGGGTCGAGCCCGTCGAGCGGGTGGGCGCCCCGCTCGAGCCGGGCCAGGAGCCAGGCCTTGCCCGCCCTGAGCGTGTCCGCGTCGCTCATCGCAGGGCGCTCACACGAAGAGGCCGGTGGCCTTCTGCGCCTGTTCCCCGTCGGCCGGCGGTGCCTGCACGATCGGGAAGGACTCGAACATCGAGGGCGGCATGGCCAGGTTCCTGTAGAAGACGTTCGACCCCTCCTGGGGCTCGAAGCGGACCGGCTCCCAATCGGGCTCGTAGTTGCGATAGCCCCCGGCGTTGATCTCGACCCGCATGCCGCTCGGATCCCGGACGTAGAGGTAGTCCTGCTCGCCCATCCCGTGCCGGCCAGGTCCGAACTCGATGGCCACCTCCTGGTTGAGGAACACGTCGGCCGCCCGCAGCAGCTCCTCGCGCGAGTCGACGAAGTAGGCGAAGTGGTTGATCCGCCCGGGGACCGGGGTCGGATCCCAGACGATCCCGAGGTCGTGCGCGCGCTCGCACACCGTGGTCATGCAGAACACGGGAAAGTCCGGGCGGTCGGGGATCGTCGTGTACTCCATGAACCGGTGTCCGAGCGTGTCGCGATACCACTCGGCGTCGCCCCGTGGGTTGGACGCCGTGATGGTCACGTGGTCGATGCACCGCGCGGCGACCCCCCGCGGGACGTAGCGCTGGGGGCGGTTGGGGAAGGGCGACTCCATGCCCGCCGGCGGCACGTAGCGCTCGACGTCCCAGAACACCTCGTGGAGATGCCCGCCTGGGGCGCGGTAGCCGTAGGCCCGCCCGTGCCCGACTGATTCCTCGACCCAGCCCTCTCCGGCGCCCGCCGCCTCGAGCCGCGCGACCGCGGCCTCGAGCTCCTCCGGCCCGGCCGCCCGCCACCCGACATGACCGAGGCCGACGTCCGGCCCCTCGGTGAGCTGCAGGGTGTGATGGAAGCGATCGCCCCAAGCCCGCAGATAGACCGACTGGCCAACCCGAGCGGTCTCCTCGAGCCCGACGATCTGCGTCCAGAACGCAAGCGATTCCTCCGGCGTGGGCGTGGTCAGCTCGACATGCGCGAGCTGCGACAACAGCGGCAGGGCCATGCTCTCCTCCTCGCCGGTGCCGCCGAGGCCTGGGCCTAGGCCTGGACGGGTTCCTCCGGCACCGTTTCAGAATCCATATTCGGATTCGGGAGCATAGCGCTGGGGTGCCGGAGCGTCAAGGCCGCGGGGTGGCCGGGACGTCGGGGGAGCCGGGAGTCGCTTGGGCGCCGCGCGCGGGGCGCGCTTGGGAGGCGGCAAGAGGGCGGGGTAAACATCCCTACCGCCTTGGGCATCTTCTCCGGTATGCGGACAAGATGCCCAAAGCGACCCGGGAGGGGCCGTGCCCGGCGCCCCCAGCCCGACCCCTTGCCGCCGAAGCGCGACCAGCCCTGGCGCCCCCGGCCCGACCCCTTGCCGCCGAAGCGCGACCAGCCCTGGCGCCCCCAGCCCGACCCCTTGCCGCCGAAGCGCGACCCGCCCTGGCGCCCCCAGCCCGACCCCTTGCCGCCGAAGCGCGACCAGCCCCGGCCCTGCTCAGTCCGGCTCCCAGCGCAGCAGATAGGCGGTGCAGGCCGCGGTCAACTCCTCCGTCAACCGCTTCCAGCTCAGGCGCCGGTCGGACTCGAACACCGGGCCGTACATGACCTGGCGAGCCAGGGTGGAGTACGTCATGCGGAAGGCGACGTCCAAGGCGATCTCCGGCTGCGGGTGCGACATCTCGGCCGCGTAGGACAGCAGCTCGCGCTTGAACGCCTTGCTCGCGGCCACACTGGCCTGCGACCCGCGGGCCGAGATCACCTCGTCGACGGCGCCGAGGTGCATGAAGGCACGCAGCGCCTTACGGTGATCGCTCATCAGCTTGGCTATGCTCGCCACGGCCGAGGCGATCGCCTCCGGCGCGCCCACGGAGGCGCCCGCCGCACCGTCGGCCGCGCCCGGCGCGTCGCAGGCGGCCATGGCCTCCATAAGCCGAGCGTGCACGGCCCGCAGGAGCGTCTCCTTGTTGCCGAACCGCTCGTAGATCGCGCCGATCGACACGCCCGCGCGCGCCGCGACCTCCTGCACGGTGAAGCCCTCGAAGCCGTTCTCCTCCAGCAGGACATGGGCGGCGTCGAGCACGCGCTCGTATGACTCCCGGCTGCGCCGCTGCTTCGGTGGCCGGACGGCCGTCATCGCGGCCCCCGGCGGGTCGTACGTGCGGCCGGCAGCGCATGCGGCTCGACGCCCGCGACGACCGTGTTGGTCAGTGTTCCGATGCCCTGCGCGTGCAGCGCGACCACGTCGCCCGGCCCGAGCGGCGCGTGGAAGTCCCGGCCCCGCCGGCCCCACAGCTCGAGCAGGCAGCCGTTCCCGCACGTCCCCGAGCCGAGAACGTCGCCGGGTCTGACCCAGGTCCCGCGCGAGGCGTAGGAGACGAGCTCGGGGAAGCTCCAGGCCATGCTGGCCAGCGTGTCGCTGCCCAGCTCGCGGCCGTTGATCTCTGCCCGCAGCTCGAGATCGAAGCGATCGCCCTCCCGGTAACCCTCGAGCTCGTCGGGCGTGACGATCCAGGGGCCGAGCGTGTTGGCGAAGTCCTTGCCCTTGCACATCCCCAGCCCCAGGCGCATCTCGGCCATCTGGAGATCGCGCGCGGACCAGTCATTGAAGATCGTGTACCCGGCGATGTGCGCGCCGGCCTCCTCGGGACTCAGGTCCCGCCCAGCGTGGCCGATCACCGCCGCCACCTCGAGCTCGAGGTCGAGCCGCCGGCACCCCGGAGGCACGGGGATGTCCTCGCCGGGACCGGTGAGGGCGTGCGGATTGGTGAAGTAGCAGAAGGGCGACTCGTACCAGATCGGAGGCACCGTGGCCTGCGGGTTGGCGTCCTTGATGACTCCCTCGATGTGCTGCTCGAAGACCGAGAAGTCGCGCATGGTGGGCGGCGTCACCGGAGCGAGCAGGCGCGCGTCGCCAAGCGCGAGCTCCGCCACGACCCCGCCGGCCAGGCGCTCGCGCCCCTCCGGGTCAGCGCTCAGGAGGTCGAGACTGTCGAGGCCCGGGCCGAGGACACGCACGGCGTCTGCGACGATGACCGCTGCTCGCGGGCCGCCTTCGTGGGAAACCCGTCCAATCTTCATGGCTAGATCGGCGCCGAGGCGGTCATGATGACCGCGTTGCGCGTGGCGTCCGGGTCGATGGGCAGCGTGTGGTCCTGCTCCCACTGTCCGACGCGTTCGGATCCTTCGACGATCGCGCGGCAGCGCTCATAGCGGCGCGCGGTGAACGCCTCTAGCGCCCGGCTCACGGGCACATCCTCCACAAGCTCCTGAGCGAGGACGATCGCATCCTCGATGGCCTGCGCGGCACCTTGTCCGCAGTGCGGGGTGGCGCCGTGGGCGGCATCACCCATGAGCACGACGCGTCCGCGGTGCCACGGCGCCGGGACGATGATGTTCTCGATCGGGCGCAGCACGATGGCCTCGTCGTCGAGGATGAGATCGCGAACCTCGGCGACCGGCCCGGCGAACGGTGCGAGCCGCTGGCGGTAGACGGCGGCGGCCCCGTCCCGTTCGATGGCCGCCGTGTGGTCGGCCATCGGCGTCTCGATGGTGAGGATGTACATGAGATCCTCGCCGAGGGGAACGAAGCCCGCGCTGCCGTCGGGCCCGAAGAACATCCATATCTCCTGTAGGCCGGCCACCCGCGGGAGGTTGTAGCGCCAGCAGACCTGCCCCGTGAAGCGCGGGCGCAACCCGCCGCCGAAGATCCGGTCCCGCACCTTCGAGTACAGGCCGTCCGCTCCGACGACGAGGTCGTAGCTGCGGCGCTCGCCGTCGGTGAAGCTGACCTCGACATGCTCGTCGGCGGAATCGATCTCGGTGAACGTGACGCCCGTGCGCACGTCCGCGCCCGACGCGAGCGTGCGCGAGGTGAGGATCTCGTGGAGCTTGGGCCGGGTCAACCCGTTGCCCGGCGGGAGATGAGGGACCAGCGCCGGCCATTCGTGCGCGGCGATCTCCGTCTCCCCGTCGGCCAGCCAGGTGCGATCGCCGAGGATCGGATGTCCCACCTCGACGCACGCGTGCGCCAGCCCGAGCGAGTCGAGCGCTCGGAGCGCATTCCCAGGCTGGATGATCCCGACCCCGTAGACGCCCCATTCCGGGTCGCGCTCGACCACGTCGACGTCGATGCCCTCGCGACGCAGCGCGAGTGTCGTGCTCAGACCGCCGATGCCGCCACCGATTACGAGAACCTTCATCCCTCTCGACCCCTCACTTGCCGCGGAGAAGAAGCTTCTCCGATTCCGAATACCGATTCGGATAAGCTAGTGGCGGTGGACCGGACTGTCAACGCTCGCCCCGCGACCACCACCGGAAAGGACGAGCCATGACCACCGACTTCCGCGACCTGCGCATCCGGCGCATCATCACCGGACACAACGACGCCGGGCAGGCCGTCATCGCCGCCGACGAGCAGATCCCCGGCTCCGGGCTGATCGAGGACGCCGGACGTACGAGCGCGACCTTCTTTCAGCTCTGGGCCACGCACGAGACACCGGTCGACCTCAGCGACGCCGCCGCGGCGCGCCAAAGCGAGGGCAGTGCGACGACGATCATCGGCTCCGGGTCGGGAACCGTCCTGCGTATCGGCGTGCTCGCGCCGGGCTCACGCTCGCCCATGCATCGGACGGAGAGCCTCGACTACGGCATCTGCCTGGAGGGCGAGTGCGACATGGAGCTCGACGGCGGCGAGGTTGTGCGCGTGCGGGCCGGCGATGTGGTCATCCAGCGCGGCACGAACCATGTCTGGCACAACCCCGGCGACGCGCCCTGCCGGTTCGCCTGGATCCTCCTCGACGCCGAACCGGTGGAGATCGACGGCCATCGCCTGGGCACGAGCTGGCAGCACGGTGCCTGAGCCAGCTCAGATCGCGTGCAGCGCTCCGCCATCGACCGCGAGCGCGGTCCCGGTGATGAAACTCGCGCGCGCCGAGCACAGGAACGCCGCCGCCCAGCCCATCTCCTCGGGGCGGCCGAGCCGGCCCGCGGGAATCGTCTGCGCCGCGCGCTCCTGAGCGGCCTGCATCGAGCCGGCCATCGAGACCGCGCGCTCGGTGGCGATCAACCCGGTCACGAGCGTGTTGATCGTCACGCCGTCACCCGCCACCTGACGGGCGAGCGTCTTGAAGGCGGCGAGCGCGGCCGAGCGCTCGGCGTTCGAGAGCATGAGCGAGGGGATCGGCTCGCGCACGGAGGTCGAGGCGATCCCGACGACCCGGCCCCACCGCCGCTCGCGCATCCCGGGCAGAACCAGGCCGAGCAGGGCCATCGGCGCAAGCAGGAGGGTGCGGTGCGCCGCCTCCCACTGCTCGGTCGAGAATCCGAGCGGATCCGAGCCGGTCGGTGGGCCGCCGGTGTTCGTGACCAAGATGTCCACCGGACCGACTTCGTCACAGACGCGCGCCACCATGGCCGGAGCGGCGTCGAGATCCGCGCTGTCCCAGGCGAAGCCGGCGGCGGCACCGATCTCGGAGGCGACGCCTCGGGTGCGTTCGTGATCGCGTGCGGTGATGACGACGCGGACCCCCTCCTCCACGAGCGCCTGCGCCACCGCGCGTCCGATGCCCTGGGTGGCGCCGCCCACGAGGGCGACGCGGCCCTGGATCCCGAGGTCCATGCGCGGCAACCTACTCCTCCCCGCCCGCGGCGTCGGCCAGACGAGCATGGACTCGCCGGCTTCAGGGAAGCGCGTAGCCTGCCCCTCTGTGAGTGAAACCGGAGCCGTTCCGCCCGCCGAGGGCCCGTCACTGCCGCTCCTCGGGCGCGAGGAGGTGCTCGAGCACGCCGCGCGCCTCATCCTCGAGACCTGGAAGAGCTTCGACCACGCGCGCCCCGATCAGCCCCTGCCCGCCGAGCGTCACCACGAGCTCCTCAGCCGTCCCATGCCGGGCGCGCCCTCCGATCCGATTGCGGCCCTCGACGCCGCGGCCGACGTCCTCGACGTCTCGCTCGCCCAGTCGCGGCCGCGTTTCTTCGCCTACATCGGGTCCTCCGGGCTCGAGATCGGCGTGCTCGGCGACGCGCTCATGGCCTCGCACGACGTCAACGTGGCGGTCAGCGCGGGCGCGGCCGACCTGCTCGAGGCCCAGACCATCCGGTGGGTGGGCGAGTTCGTCGGCTTCGACCCGGCGGCCCAGGGCCTTCTCGCCGCCGGCGGCACGATCTCGAACATCACCGCCCTGACCGCGGCGCGCGAGCGTGCCGTGCCCGGGGTCCGCCGGCACGGCGCCGGAGCGCAGCGCATGGCCCTCTACTGCTCGGCCGAGGCGCACTATTCGGTGCGCCGGGCCGCCGAGCTGCTGGGCATCGGCTCCGACAACGTCCGCTCGATTCCCATCGACGCCGACCGCCGCATCGACCCCGCCGCCTGCGGCCAGGCGATCGATCGCGACCGCCGAGACGGCATCGCCCCGGTGGCCGTCGTGGCCACCTCGGGTACGACGCTGACCGGCGCGGTCGACGACCTCGGCGCCCTGGCCGACGTCTGCACCGAGCGCGATGTCTGGCTGCACGTCGACGGCGCCTACGGGCTCCCGGCGGCCGCCACCCGCCGCGTGGGGGCGCGCTTCGCCGGGCTCTCCCGGGCCGACTCGGCCACCGTCGACGCCCACAAGTGGCTCTACGTCCCCAAGTCCTGCAGCGTCCTGCTCGTCCACGACGCCACCGCGCTCGAGCGCGCCTTCTCCCACCAGGAGGACTACATCCTCCACGCGCAGGAGCTGCATGCGGTGGACCGCACACTCGAGTACTCGCGGCCGCTCAGCTCGCTGAAGCTGTGGCTGGCCTTCACCGTCCACGGCGCTGACCGGATCCGCGCGGCGATCGAACGCAACCTCGAGGAGGCGGCGCTGCTCGCCGCCCTCGTCCGCGAGGACGAGCGCTTCGAGCTGCTGATCGAGCCGCCGCTGTCCGTGGTCTGCTTCCGACGGCGCCTCGGAGACGGGCCGACGGCCGAGGATGCCCACAACCAGGCCCTGGCCCGCGCCCTGGCGCAGGACGGCCGGCTGCGCATCGCCCCCGCCACGGCCGACGGCAGGACCTGGCTGCGCGCCTGCCTGGTCAACCACCGCACGACCGACGAGGACGTCCGCGCCATCCCCGAGGTGGTCGGGGAGGTCTCGGACGCCCTCCTGTCGGCCGCGCCCAGCTCGACCTAGACCACGGGGTTGTGCCGGCGCTCCGGCGCCCCGGACTCAAGGCCCTCGTCGAGCGGCGGCACGCCCGCGTGGTGGTCGGCGTGCGTCGCCGCGGCCCGCACCCGCTGGGGGTGCGCGAACTGCAGGTAGGCGAACCACACGACCACGAGCGCGGCCGAGATCCCGGCGAAGATGATCCCGCGGTTGTTCGGATAGGTCGGGAATGGATGCAGCGAGCCGTAGTAGGCGAGCACCGGCGTCGCCAGTCCGACGACGGCCACGATGAGCCGCCAGATCCGGGTCGACCCCCCGCTCGAGCGCCAGATGAGCGCGACCGCCGCGAAGGCGAGGATCGCGTACACCGCCTCGATGAGGAACGATCCGGCGGCGGCGCTGATCGAGAAGGCCTCGATGTTGTTCGGCAGCTTGGCCGCAGCGCCGTAGCTCGAGAGCCGGCCGAAGATCAGGGCCACGACGCCGGCGGCGAGGATGACCAGGTTGCCGCCGAGCGGGGTGTCGCGACGGCTCGTCCGGGCCAGCAGCGGCGGCAGCAGACCATCCCGGGCCAGGGCGAAGAACACGCGCGAGCCGGTCACCACGAAGGCGATGGCCACGGAGATCGAGTCGAGGAGGACGACGAGATCGATGGTCGTGGACAGGCCCTTGCCGACGTAGTGCTGGGCCAGCGTGCCCATCGGGGAGGGGTCGGCGGGCCAGGCGGTCGCCGCGCCCTTGACCCCGAAGCCGATGGCCGCGGCGTACGTGACCACGAGGTAGAACAGTCCCGCCAGGGCCACGCTTCCGATCAGCGCGATGGGGATGGAGCGGTGCGGGTCGCGCGCCTCCTCGCCGATCGACGCCGCCGCCTCGAAGCCGATGAACAGGGTGACCGCGAAGAGGATGCCGTGGAAGACGCCGTTCACCGACCCGTGGGAGGTGCTGAAGACCGACAGGGTGTTCCCGGCGTCGCCGCCCTGGGCGATGATCGAAACGGCGAGGATGAGGAACGGGATCACCGAGATGCAGGCCAGCGCGAGCACGCCGCGGATGGCCAGGCGCACCCCGAGGTGGTTGAGACCGACCGCGATGCCAAGCGCCACGGCGCCCCAGATCCACCAGGTGATCTCGATGTGCAGATGGCTGGAGAAGAAGCTCTCGGCGAGGAAGCCGTTGGCGATGAACACGCCGCCCCCGCCGAGGAAGAGGACACCGAGTCCGTACAGGCCGGCGCTGAACACTCCGACGCTCGGATGGGCGCCGTGGACGAGATACTCGTAGATCGCGCCCGCTCCGGAGAACCGCCGCGCGTAGAGCGAGATGACATACCCGAGGCACAGCGCGCCGATCGCTCCGAGCAGGACGGACAGCGGCGAGCTGAAGCCCGCCACGCCGGCGACGAGGCCGGTCAGCAGCCCGGCCGAGAACATCGGCCCGATCGCCAGCGATTGGCCGATCGCGTGGACCGCGGTCAACTGCTTCTCGCCCAGGTGCCCCTCGGACTGCACCGACGCGGGTTCCCTTCCCGCCTTGTGAACGTCAGTCATCTCTTCCCTCTCCTCCTAGGTGGATAATGTATCCAGAAAGCGGTGTGCGCGACGGTCAGGAGGCCACGGCATCGTCCGCTCCCTCGTCACGGCCGCCCCTCGGATTCCAGTGCCGTACCGCCGCGCCGACGTGCTCGCGCATGAGCTCGCGGGCCCGGTCACCGTCGCCCGCCTCGACGGCGTCCGCCACCGCGCGGTGCTCCCGCACGTCGGCCGCGTGCCATTGCGGCTCGAAGGCGCGGCGCGCGAGCAAGCGGCGCCCCACCTCGATGATCCATTTGGATTCAAGGGTGGTCACGAGCTCCTCGTTGTGCGTCGCGCGCGCGAGCGCGATGTGGAACTGCCGGCTCGTGTCGTGCACCTCGGCCGCGTCGCGAGCCTGTTCTTCTCGGACGATCGTCCGGCGCAGTGCGGCGATATCGGCCGGCGTCGAGCGCTCGGCGGCCAGCCGGGCGATGCCGGGCTCGAGCAGGAGCCGCACCTCGAGCCGGCGCAAGACGGACTCCAGGCCGATGTCGGCGACGCGGAATCCCCGCTGGGGCAGCGCGTCCACGAGGCCCTCGCCGGCCAGGCGCCGCAGCGCCTCGCGCACGGGGGTGCGCGAGATGGCCAGCCGGTCGGCCAGCTCGAGCTGCGAGAGCCGCGCGCCCGGGGCCATCTCGCCGCTCAGGATGAGCGCACGGATCTGTCCGTAGGCCAGCCCGGCAACCGAGTTCGACTCGATCGGCCTGAGCTGCGCGAGCGAGTGCGTGCGATCCGGGTCCGACGATAGCCCCGCCGACGACATAATGAATACATTATCCTCAGTCCGGCTTGGCCGCAACCGAACTTTGGCGCGTAGGGGACCGCCACGCTCCCGAGATCGGCGAAGTTCAACTACGCGCACTGCCCGCACCACTCGACGATGAACCGCGCCAGCACCTCGGCGCAGTCGTGCATGGAGGAGATGGAGACGCGCTCGTCGATGCCGTGAATCGACTCCGCCCGAGGTCCGAAGCAGACGGCGGGGATGCCGCTGCGCACGAAGTGTCGCGCGTCGGTCGTCGCCGTGGTGGGCCGCAGCCCCGGGGGCTCGCCGTGCACGGACGCGTAGGCTTCGCTCAGCACCCCCACGGCGGTTCGTCCACGGCAACGATCGAGCCCTCGCAGACGAACCCGTCGTACCGGACGGTCGGGGGATGAGCGCGCAGAAAGGGATCCCGCTCCGCGGCGCGGGCGACGGCAGCCTCGACGCGCGACTGGAGCTCGCGCGGCTCGGTCCCGGGGTACATGGCGAGACGGCAGGAGAGCGTGCACTGCGCGGCCACCGTCGAGGCCCAGTCGCCGCCGCTCACCACGCCGGGGTTGAGGTTGATGGGATGGGCGACGCCGTCGTAGGGGGCGGGAGGCGCGACGTTGAGCTCGGCCTCCAGCGCCCGCAGCTCGGCGAGCACCGCGTGCGCGGCCTCGATGGCGTTGTGCCCGGTCCCGGCGTAGGCGGCGTGCACGGGCTCGCCGGCCACGTCGACGTGGAACCAGAGGACGCCGACCTGGGCGATCGTCAGGTGGTCGGGATGGGGCTCGGCGAGCACGCAGGCGTCGGCGGACATCCCGTCGATCAGGCACTGCAGCGCGCCGTTGCCCGTGCACTCCTCCTCGACCACGGACTGGAGATGGACGTCGCCCGCGAGCGCGACGCCGGCCTCCCGGAGCGCGCGCACGGCGCCGACGATGGCCACGAGCCCAGCCTTCATGTCACCGGCGCCGCGGCCGTAGAGCCAGTCGCCCTCGCGCCGCGCCCGGTAGGGCGGCGTCGTCCAGAGCTCGTCCGCGGCCGGCGGGACGACATCGATGTGGCCGTTCAGGATGAGCGAGCGACCCCCGTTTCCCGTCGCCGGCCACGTGGCCACGACGTTGCGCTTGCCGCTCACCTCCCAACTGAACGGCGAGGCGTTGGGGTGCGCACGCAGCGCGCGCGGGTCAAGCGGGATGTCCCGCGGCGCGAGGCCGCAGGCGGCGAATGCCTCGCTCATGACCGCCTGACCGGTCTCCTCGTGCCCGAGCTCGGTGGGCGCCTGCACGAGCGCGGTGAGCAGCTCCTCCATCCATCCGGCCTGCCCGGACACGGCGCGTCCGATCTCGCCCGTGCGGATGCTCGCCGCACGGTGAGCGGGGACGCTCACCGCACGCTCCCGTCCAGGATCTGCAGCGTCTTCAGGTCGGAGTAGAAGTCGAGCGCGTAATCGCCGCCCTCCCGGCCGATGCCCGAGATCCCCGCGCCGCCGAAGGGCGCCGTGAGATCGCGCACGAGGAACGTGTTGACCCACACGATGCCGGCCCGGACGGCCCGGCCGACCCGGTCGGCCCGGCCCATCGACCCGGTGTACACGAGCCCCGAGAGCCCGTACCGGGTCGAGTTGGCGAACGCGACGGCCTCGCCCTCGCCGGCGAACGTCTGGAAGGTGAGGACCGGCCCGAACACCTCGCGCTGCACGATCTCGGCGTCGTTGTCGCGCGGTTCGAACAGCGTCGGCTCGTAGAGCAGGCCCTCGAGCCGGTGGCCGCCGCGCACGAGCCGGTGGCCTTCGGCCACGGCACGTTGCACGAAGCCGTCGACCCGCTCGACGTGGTCGGGGTGGATCATCGGCGCGATCGTCGTCGCGTCCTCGCGCGGATCGCCCAGCACCTGCCGATCGACGGCGGCGTGGAAGCGCTCGAGGAAGGCCTCGCGCACGCTCTCCTGCACGAGCAGCCGCGTGCCGGCGAGGCACACCTGCCCGGCGTCGTCGTACTGGCCCGCGGCCTTGGCCGCGGCGGCATCGAGGTCGGCGTCCTCGAAGACGATGAGCGGTCCCTTGCCCCCGAGCTCCCCGGTGAAGGGCACGAGGTTACGCGCCGCCGCCACGCCGATCTCCCGCGCCGTCTCGGGCGAGCCGGTGAAGGAGACGCGGCGCAGCAGGGGATGGGAGACGAGCGCCGCGCCCGCCTCCTCGCCGAGCCCTTGCACGACATTGAACACGCCCGGGGCAAAGCCGGCCTCCTCGGCGAGGTCGGCGAGCAGCGAACAGGACAGCGGTGACCACTCGGCGGGCTTCAGCACCACGGGGCAACCCGCGGCGAGCGCGGGCGCGGTCTTCCAGGTCGAGAGCATGAAGGGCGCGTTCCACGGGGTGATCACGGCGGCCGGACCGGCGGGCATCCGCTGCACCCGGTTCCATGTCCCGTTCGAATGCCAATCGCGCTCCTCGTAGGCCACGGCGAGGTCGGCATAGTTGCGGAAGTTCCGGGCGCCCCGGGCAATGACCCGCGCCCGCAGGGAGCGCAAGAGCATGGCCATGTCGGCGCACTCGACCACGGCCAGGCGCTCGACGTTGGCCTCGATCAGGTCGGCCAGGCGGTGCAGACGCTCGGCCCGCCCGGCAGCGCCGAGGGCCGCCCAGGCCGGGAAGGCGTGATGGGCTGCGCGCACCGCGCGGTCGACGTCGTCGGCGTCGGCGCGCGAGACCTCGGCGAGCACCGACTG
The DNA here is from genome assembly GCA_963795525.1 of uncultured Solirubrobacterales bacterium. Lineage (GTDB taxonomy): Bacteria > Actinomycetota > Thermoleophilia > Solirubrobacterales > Solirubrobacteraceae > Palsa-465. Next base: position 485,903 of record CAWCIA010000001.1, on the reverse strand, counting down.
GTCGACAGGCGAGATCGACTCGAAGCGGCGTGCGCTGGCCACCCGCTCGCCGCCGATGTAGTGGTCGGGGCTGACCGCGACGCCCGCCACCCGAGCCAGTTCAGTCACGCTCATGCTCCCCTCCTCTCCGTGCCGGGAATTTCGCTCCGCGAAGCTCCTGAGAAGTCGGCGTCAGCCGCCTTCCCAGATCCTTGACGGTTTCGAGGTCGTCGACGGTGTAGGCGAAGGTGAAGCGAAAGCCGCGGCCGACCTGCACCGGGGTGAGCAGCGTGTGCTCCTCGCCTGGCGCCGCGAAGAGCTCGAGCTCAGCCCGGCCCTCCCAGACCTCCGAGGCGGAGCGGTCGCGGCTGCGGGCACGGACGAGCTCGTGTACCGCCGGGTCGTCGTGCCGGCCGGCGGCGAGCCGGGGGAAGTGGCGGACATTGACGATCGGCGGAGCGGTGTGGACCGACCCGATCTCGCTGATACCTTCGAGCATCACGACGCCCCGCGAGATGGCACGTCCCCGGGCCGAGCACGTCGCGCCGAAGCGCGAGCCGGGCTGGAGGCCCGGCGCGGCCCGGCACTGGAGGCCGTACGTGCGCGTCATCCACACCTCGCCCTGCTTTTTGGGGAAGCCCTGGATCCATCCCCGCACGAGCGCGAAGTCCTGATCGACCCAGATGAACGGGCAGGTGGTCACCTCCTCCCCGTCGAGCATGGCGTTGATGACGATGTAGAACTCGCGGTAGTGCGAGCGCACGGGGTCGACGAGCTCGTCGCCCATCTCCGAGCAGGACTGCCAGTCGGCGAACACCGCCGCGCACCGCCCGGCGTCGGCGTGCGGCTCGAGGCCCTCGGGAAGGAGCGAGACGGCCGTGTCCTCGTCGGCCCAGAAATCGATGACGAGGAAGTCACCGACGTAATGCCAGGGCGGCGAGGGGACGAGACTCGCCTCCCCGCTCGGCGTGCGGGGGACGGTGTAGCCACGCAGGTTCATGAGGCGACCTCCATTCGGTCCGGAGCCGGGGGCAGGGGCACGCCGAGCATCTCCAAACTCTCCCGCTCGGACGCGATCGCGGCCTCGTCGAAGCGGAAGTACGAGCGCGGCGGCAGCGGTCCCCAGGTGTTGGACGAGTAGCGGTTGTCGGGCCAGTGTCGCGGCTTGTGGCCGGGCGCGAGCTGCTCCATGTCGCAATACAGCTCGACGAAGCACTCCTCCTCGACGATGCGCACGTACGCGGCGATGTTGCCGCCCACCCCGTGGCGCACCGGGCCCCAGCCGAGCCAGCGCCCGTGCCGGCCGAGGTGGTCCAGCGCCATGCGCATCTGGCCGATATCGACGAGCTCGAAGGCCAGGTGATGGAAGTGCGGTGCTCCCTTGTCGATGAGCGCCATCACGTGGTGGTCGGGGTTGATGTTCAGCCACACCCCGCCGTCACCGAGCCAGTCGGTGATCCGCATGCCGAGTGCCTCGGTGTAGAAGCGCAGCTGCTCGGACAGGACGCCGGTGAGGAAGTTGACGTGACCGAGCCTGCGGGGGTGGCCGGTCACCGTGCCGGCGGCGGGACGGGCCTGGGGCACGAGGCGCGAGGCGGGCGCGCGGTAGGCAAGCACCTGGATGACGTTGCCGTCGGCGTCGACCGTCTGTAGCCCGCCGGGCAGCTCCTCGACGCCGGCTCCCCACCGCGCCAGGTGCGCGCGGGCGTCCTCGAGCGAGCAGCCGGCCGCCAGCTCGTAGGCGATGTGATCGAGCCCCGGCACGCCGCCGGCGATGAGCTCGAGCGCGTACGGCTCGTCGTCGCAGGACAGCCGCGCCCTGTCCGCTTCGCACCCGCGCACCGTGAGCCCGAACTGCGCGGCCCACCGCTCCGTCGCCTCCGCCAGGTCGCTCACCCGGAGCCCGACATGGTGGATCCGACCCAGCTCGATCACGACCGCACCCGGACCGGCATCCGCTTGATGCCGTTGAAGAAGTTCGAGCGCAGTCGCTCGGGTGGCCCGTCGAGTTCGATGTGCAAGCCGCGCGCGAGGAGCTCCTCGAAGGTGATGCGGATCTCGAGCTTGGCCAGGTGCGCGCCGAGGCAGTGGTGCACGCCGCCCGGTCCGAAGGTCATGTGGGGGTTGGGCGAGCGGCCGACGTCGAAGCGGTCCGGCTCCTCGAACACCGTCTCGTCCCGGTTACCGGACACAAACCATGTCGTGACCTTGTCCCCCGCCCGGATCTCCGTGCCCCCGAGCTCGGTGTCGACCGCGGCTGTGCGCCGGAAGTGGTGCACCGGCGTGGCCCAGCGGAGCATCTCTTCGGTCGCCGTCGCGCCGAGCGAGGGATCGGTGCGCAGGCGCTCCATCTCCTCGGGGTGCTCGAGCAGGGCGATCAGGCCGTGGCTGATCGTGTGGCGCGTCGTCTCGTTGCCGGCCGTGGCCAGGAGCACGAAGTAGACGTCCATCTCGCGCTGGGTCAGCCCAGCCTGGACGAGCGAGGTCATGATGTCGTCGCGCGGGTCCTCGCGGCGCTCCTCGGCCAGGCGGCGGCCGAAGGCGAACATGTCCAGCGCGGCGGGGCTCGAGAACGGCAGGTGCCGGTGCGAGTCGTCGTCGGGGACCGCGTATTCGGGGTCGGCGTTCCCGAGCAGTCGGTCGCCGATCTCGATGATCTCGCGCCGCTCGGACTGCGGCACGCCGAGGATCTCGGCGAACACCTGCATGGGGATCTCCGAGGAGATCTCGCGTACGAAGTCGAACTCGCCCTTGGGCAGAGCGAGTTCGAGCACCGCGCGCGCGACCTGGCGGACCTGGTCCTCCCACACGAGCACCGCCCGCGGGGTGAAGCGGCGGTTGACCAGCGCGCGCAGCTCGTGGTGACGGGGCGGATCGGTGTCGATCATCGACTTGCGCGCCTCGATGTGCTCGGGCTCGAGGTCCTCGAGCGAGGTGCCTCCGACCTCCGAGGAGAAGACGTCGGGGGTACGGTGGACCGTGCGGATGTCGTCGTAGCGCGTCACCGCCCAGAAGCCGCGGCCGTCGGGCTCAGGGTTCCAGTGCACGGGGTCTTCGTGGCGCAAAGCGGCGAAGGCCTCGTGGGGCACGCCGTCGAGGAAGGCGTCGTGATCGGAGAGATCGATGAATTCGGTGGTCTGAGGCATGGTGGTCCTCGTTCGCTTAGAGGTGATGCAGGTACTCGGCGATCTCCCAGTCGGAGACCCAAGCGCGGTGGCGTTCGATCTCGAAGCGCTTCATGGCCACGAAGGTCGAGACGATCTCCTCCCCCAGGCCCTCGCGCAGCAGCGTGTCGTCCTCCAGCGCGTCGAGCGCGGCCTCGAGCGTCTTCGGCAGCTCCACTCCGATGACCTCGGGATCGGCGCGGTAGGCGTCCCCGGCCAGCGGCTCGGGCGCTGTGAACCCCTCGCGCACCCCTTGCCCGCCCGCGAGCAGGACGGCGGCGATGGCCAGGTAGGGGTTCGCCGAGCCGTCCCCGACCCGGATCTCGACCCGCGTGGCTCCCCCGCGCTCGGGCGGGATGCGGATGAAGGTGGCGCGGTTGTCGTAGCCCCAGTTGGCGTGCGTGGGGGCCAGCGAGTCCGGCTGGATGCGCCGGTAGGCGTTGATCGTCGGGTTGAGGAAGGCCATGAGGGCCGAGGCGTGCTCGAGCACCCCGGCCGTGAAGGCGGCCATCTCCGCGCTGACTCCGTGCTCGCCCTGGGGATCGTCGAAGACGTTGCGCCCGTCGCGACCCAGCGAGATGTGCAGGTGCGTCCCCGACCCGCCCTGATCGTTGAACGGCTTGCCCATGAAGGTGGCGACGAGCCCGTTCTGGGCCGCGATGTCCTTCACCGCCGTCTTCAGGCGGAAGGCACGGTCGGCCGCACTGAGCGCGTCTCCGTGGCGGAGGTTGATTTCGTACTGCGAGTTCATGAACTCGTGGTTGACGGCGAAGACGTCGAGGCCGAGCGTCGAGAGATCCTCGGTCATCTTGCGCACGAGCCCACCGGGGTCGGCCTGCGGGCCGACGGTGTAGACCATGCTCAGATGGTCGATGTGACGGCGCATGCCGTTCTCCGCCGCCGGGTCGCGCACGACGAGGAAGAACTCGAGCTCGGGGCCGACGATCGGATCGAAGCCGAGCGCCCGTACCACTTCGACGGCCCGGCGGAGCGCCCCGCGGGGGTCGGGGATGGCCGCACCGCCTTCCGCCGGCTCGAGGTTGGCCAGGCAGCACGCCACCCCCGGCTCCCAGGGCAGGGTCAGCATGGTCGAGAGGTCGGGACGGGCGATGAGATCGGGATACCCCGCCTCGCCGCCGACCACGGGGGTGTGGCGCAGATCGGTGCCCATGACCGCGGCGCAGAAGCACAGGCCCTTCTCAACCACGTGATCGAACTCGGAGGCCGGCACGTCCTTTCCGCGGGCGACGCCGTGCAGGTCGGGATAGAGCAGCCGGACCGAGGTGATCGGCGTGCCGGCGCTGGCGGCGGGCAGGCCTCCGGCGATGACCTCGGCCGGCGAGGTGGTGTTCACGATGGTCTCCTCTCTCGTGGACGCGCCCTCTCCCAGAAGGCGTCGAACAGGGTGAAGGCCGCCTCGCGGGCGGCCTCGGCGTGCGGGCGTCCGGTCTCGACCAGCGCCTCGCCGTCCGCGATCCCGTGCCGGGCGAGCCGGTCCTGGTCAAGACGGGCCCAGCCCTGCACGATCTCGATCGTGCTCTCGGGGTGGAACTGCACTCCGAGGTGGGGGCCGTAACCGAAGGCCTGGGCGGCGTGTCGGGAGCGCGCGAGCTCGTGCGCACCGGGCGGGACGGTGAAGCGGTCGTAGTGCCATTGCAGCCAGGGGCCGCCGGGGACGAGCTCGGGAGCGTCTGACTGCACCCGGTGCCACCCGAGCTCCGGCTCCGGCGCCGGCTCGACCGTCCCGCCGAGGACGGTGGCCAGGACCTGACCGCCGTAGCAGAGCCCGAGCACCGGTATGTCGCGCTCGACGGCAGCCGTGATGTAGTCGAGCTCCTGCGCCACGGCGGGGACGTCACGGTTGGCCGGGCTGTTATTCGACCCAAGCGAGGCGATGAAGGCCTGGCCGTCGAGCTCGGGGCGGTCGCCTCCGAGGTCGGTCCGGTGGACCTCGAGGGGGATGCCGCGAGCCGACGCCCAGTCGGCGAGGACGGCCGGCGGCCCCCACTCTCCGTGCTGGAGGATGAGCGCTGGCCTCATCGGGCCGCTCCGACCGGGGGGCCAAGAGCGCCCGCGTCGGTCGCCACGAGCTCCTTGACCGTTTCGAAATCGGGGCCGGAAGCGAGCTGGCGCCGGTACCAGGCCAGGCGTTTGGCGGCGCCCCAGGCGACCACACCCACAAGCTTGCCCTCGCGCGCGCCCACGGCGACGAGGCGATCGCCGGCCGCAGACCGCTCGAGGATCTCGAGCCGCTCGGCCCGCGCTGGGAAGCCGACCGCCTGGATCTTCGTCGTGTATTGGTCGGACCAGAAGTAGGGCGGCGCCTCGTGCGCGGCGCGGGCCTCGGGCTCGAGCAACGCGTTGCGGCCGGCGAGCTGGCCGTGCTCGGCCGCCGTCGTCCAGTGCTCGACGCGGACGCGCTCGCCGCCCGCCAAGGGGTGCGGCCAGGCCGCGAGATCGCCGGCGGCGAGAATGTCGGGATCGCCGAGAGCGGTGAGCGTGGAGTCGCAGGCGAGACCCGGATCGAGGGTCAGCCCGGCGCCCGCGAGCCACTCGACGTTGGGCAGCGCGCCCAGCGCCATGAGCACGACGTCGGCCGCCACGGTGGAACCGTCGCTCAGCGCGACGGCTTCGACATGTGCGTCGCCGAGCAGGGCATCGATGCCCGTGCCGCAGCGCAGCTCGACCCCGTGCTCCTCGTGCATGCGCGCGCACAGGCCGCCGAGCTCCGCTCCAAGCGGCAGCATCGGGTGAGGAGCGAGGTCGACCACCGTGACCTCGACCCCGAGCGAGCGGGCGCTGGCCGCAACCTCGCAGCCGATGAAGCCTGCGCCCACGATGACGAGCCGCGCCCGGAGCGCAAGCGCCCGGCGCAGCGCGAGCGCGTCCTCGAGGGTACGCAGCGTGTGCACGCCGCCCAGCTCCGCGCCGGGACCATGCCAGGGGCGGGCGCGCGACCCCGTGGCCACGATCAGCCGGTCGTAGGGCAGCGGCGGGCCCTCGGCGAGGTGCACGCGCTTGGCCTCCCGGTCGAGTCCGGTGGCCGTGGTGCCGAGCCGCCAGGTGACCTCGAGCGCGCCGTGGCCGAGGGCGCACTGCTCTGCGGTCTGCGCGCCGGCCAGCAGCTCCTTGGAGAGTGGCGGGCGGGTGTACGGACGGTGCGGCTCGGCCCCGACGACCGTAAGCTCACCCGCGAAGCCGGCGGCGCGCGCCGCCTGCGCGGCGCGCAGGCCCGCCAGCGAGGCGCCGACGACAACCAGACGCTCCATCTACCGTTCAGTCCTCGAGGCTGATGGCCGCCATCGGGCAGGCGTTCACCGCCGCCTCCATGTCGGCGCGGCGGTCGTCGGGCACGTCTTCCTTCCAGACGAGCACGTCGTCGTCACCGAGCTCGAAGACGTCCGGGGCCACGAGCACGCATTCGCCGTGGCTCTGGCAGAGGTTCATGTCGACGTGGACCTTCATGCGGTGCTCCTCTCGGCCATGCGCTCGGCCTCGTCCTCGGGGACCGCGAGCGCGACGTGCAAGGTGTTGGCCGACACGGCGGGCCGCTCGCCCGCGGCACTGAGGTCGACGTCCCAGTCGACGATCGTGTTCTCCACCCGCCCGAGTCCGTCGACCTCGACGGCGACGATGTCGCCGGGTTCCATCGGACGGGAATTGGCCGGCGTGCCGGTGAGCAGGACGTCGCCGGGCTCGAGCGTGATGAGGCGGCAGAGGTCGGCAAGCTGGTAGGCGACGCCCCAGATGAGGTCATCGGCGCCGCCCTCCTGGACGACTTCGCCGTTGAGGAACGTCCGCAGGGTGAAGTTGGTGGGATCGAATTCGGAGGCCGGCACGAGCTCGGGGCCGAGCGGGAGGAAGCCGTCCTGGCCCTTGACCCGCAGCATCGAGCCGCGGTCGGCGTGGCGGAAGTCGTGCAGCCCGATGTCGTTGGCCGGGGCGTATCCGGCCACGTAGTCGAGTGCCTTCTCGACGGGCACGCCCTGCATGCGCCGCCCGACGACCACGGCGAGCTCACCTTCGTAATTGAGGAAGCGCGCGCCGCGCGGGCGGCGAACCTCGCCGCGATGTCCGTTCAGCGTGCTCGGCGGCTTCATGAAGTACGACGGCTCGCGCGGGGTGCGCGCCGCGTACTCCTCGAGCCGGCTGCGGTAGGTCAGGTGGACGGCGAGAATCTTCGTCGGCTCGACCGGAGCCAGATATCCGGCGTCGCGCTCGGCGATCTCCCGCCCATCGTCGAGGACGATGCTTCCGCCCTCGCGGTGTCCCCAGGCCGGGGAGCCGTCGACCGTGACCCGAACTCTCCTCTCGCTCACGTCGCGCATCGTCGTCCTCTTTTCGTGCCGATTACAACAGCAAGACACGCACGATTATGCGCGCTGCGCGATAATTCCCCTAGCTTGGACCTTCGCCAGCTTCGTTATTTCGTCGCCGTCGCCGAGGAGCTCCACTTCTCTCGCGCGGCGGCGCGGCTGCACCTCGCGCAGTCGGCGCTCTCGGCCCAGGTCCGCGCGCTCGAGGCCGAGCTCGGCGGTCCACTGCTCGTGCGGAGTACGCGCCGGGTCACCTTGACGCCGGCCGGCGAGGCTCTTCTGGCGGACGGGCGGGCGATCCTGGCCGCGGTCGACGGCGCGCTCGGCCGCGCCCGCGCGCTCGTGCGCGGCGAGGGCAGCTCGCTCGTCATCGGCTCGCTCGGCCCCACCCCCGGCGCGCTGCTCGCTCCCCTGCTCGCCCGCTTCGGCGGGCGGCATCCCGACGTCCGGGTCGAGATCCGCGCCTTCGATTTCAACGACACGGTCGAGGGACTGCGTCAGGGACGGGCGGATCTCGCCTTCGTCTATGCGCCGCTCCACGAGCCCGATCTCGTCCTCGTGCCCCTGCTGAGCGAGCGCCGCGTCGTCGTCGTGCCCCGCAACCACCGGCTCGCTCGGCGCCGGGAGCTTCGGCCCAGCGACCTGGCGGGCGAGATCTTCGTCACCCAGCCCGACACCTCGCCGCAGGAGTGGCGCGACTTCTGGATGCTCGTCGACGAGCTCGGCTACCGCCCGCCGGTGAGCCCGTACGTGGGCGAGAAGCTCGAGGAGTGGCTGCACCTCATCGGCCGCGGCGAGGGCATCGACACGTGCCCGGCGATCATCGCCCGCTACTACGCCTGGCCGGAGGTGCGCTTCATCCCGCTGGCCGATGCGCCGCCATCGACGCTCGTTCTCGCCTACCACCGCGAGGCCCGCCAGCCGCTCATCGAGGATTTCACCGCCCTGGCGGTCGAGGTCGCGGCCAACGCCGCGCGCAACCCGGACACCGCCTACGCGCTGGCGGAGCCCGTGGACGGAGGCTCGACGCCGATCGCCCTCCCCCACCGACAGCCGGCCGACGCGTTCGCTAACCGAGCGCCGGCGCCCGACGCAGCGAGCTGAGCGGCCCGAAGCGCGTGGCCCGAAACGGCTCGAGCTCGGGTGGCCGCTCCCCGCTCACGACGTAGCGGGCGAGTGCCTCGGCGGCCGGCGCGGCCAGGGTCATTCCGAGCATCGAGTACGCGCCTGCGATGAACACGTTGTCGAGGCGCGGATGGCGGTCGATGATCGGCAGGCCGTCGGGGGCGATCGGCCGCAGCCCGGACCACACGGAATCGTCGTCCACGGGCGCCCAGCCGGCGAGCATCGTGCGAGCGCCGCGCACGATCGAGGCGATCCGCCGCTGGCTGAGGCGGGCGTTGATGCCGCCGAACTCCATCGTCCCAGCCACGCGCAGGCGATCGCCGAGCGGCGAGCACCCGACGTGCGGCTCGAGCAGGAGCAAGGCGTGACGCGGCAGCTGCGGCGGGCGCAGCTCGAAGCTGTATCCCTTGCCCGCCTGCACGGGAAGGCGCGCGCCGAAGACCCGCCCGAGCGGGGCCAGCCACGACCCGCCCGCCAGCACGACGTGCTCGCCGCGATGGACGCCGCTCGACGCGCGCACTGCGACCACCCGGGATCCCGCGGCGTCGATCTCGCGGACCTGCGCCCCTTCGAGCACGTCGACGCCGAGGTCGAGCACCCGGTCGCGAAGCGCGTGGACGAAGCCGAGCGGGTCCACGACACGGTGCTGCTCGAGCACGAACCCGGCCTGCACCGCGTCCGAGAGGGTCGGCTCGCGTGCGCGCAGCTCCTCGCCGCCGAGCACCGACGCGGGGATCGAGAAACCAAGCCCAGCCAGCGGCTCGAGGCCTGCGAGAAACCGCTGCGCGCCCGCCGGGTCCTGGGCGGCCACGAGGAGCGGAACCTGGGTCACGGGGACGGCCACGCCGTCGGCAACCAGGCCGTCCAGCAGCGCGAAGCACCGCCCTCCGAGGGTCGCGAGCGCGACCCGCCCGCGGCGATGATCGGCCTCGTTGCATCGCCGCGCGAAACGCAGCAGCCAGGGGACCATGCGCGCGAGCTGCCCGGGGGCGAAGTACAGGGCCGACTCCGGGTCGACGAACGAGCGCAGGCCGTAGGAGAGGAGACCCGGCTCGGGCAGCGGCCCCGCCTGCGCGGGAGTCACCCACCCGGCGTTGCCCGAGGAGGCGCCGCTTCCGACCCGGTGGGCCTCGAGCACCGTCACCGTGGCGCCGGCCCGGCGCAGGTAGTAGGCCGCCGACAGGCCGGCAATGCCGCCGCCCACGACGATCACTCGATCCACGCCGGCCTCCTCGTCACGGAGCGGATTCTGAAGGGCAGATCGACTGGGGTGCAGTTCGAGGGTGCTCGCGAACCCAAAGCGCCTGCGTGCCCCGGGGTTTGGGGTCCCGAGCACATATACGGTGCTCGCGAACCCTTTCGAGGGGCGCGGCGCGCGTTTTGGGTTGGCGAGCACACTCCGCCCGCGCGCCCCGCGCGCGACCCGACCTGGCCACGAACCCAAAGCTCCCGCGCACGCCCGCCGCGGGGCGTTCCCCCTAACAGAGAGGGTCAAGAACCCACATCGCCACGGGCGACGAACGTTTGGGGTCTTGACCAGGAGCCCGACCCAAACGCCCTCGGCCCAGACGCACTCAGCCCAGATGGAAGATCTCCGCCAGCGGCTCCATCGAGGCGTCCGGCGCGGCCCCGTCGAGCTCGAACAGCGGCGCCATCTCCGCCTGCCAGCGCGCGTTGACCTCGGTCTTCTGCATCCGCGCCTGGCACGCCGCGAAGTCGTCGCACTCGAGATAGCCGACGAGCAGGCCGTCATCCCGCAGGAAGAGCGAGTAGTTGCGCCAGCCCGTGTCGCTCAGGGCCTGGCGCATCTCCGGCCAGACCGCGGCGTGACGCGCGCGGTACTCCTCGAGCCGGTCCGGGCGCACGCGGAGCACGAAGCAGACGCGCTCTGATCGCTCACCGCCGGACATCGCCGCCGACCCTACCGTAGCGGTCGATCCCCCGCACTCAATCCAACCGCAAAGCACCAAAGATCCGACCATAACGGCCGTTCTCATCCCGATCCACGCCAGGAACGTGCGACTTGACACGAGACAAATGATCTGATGTGATCGTTTTTGTTCGTTTGTTTCTGGAGGAGAGAGTGCGGGAGGTCGACACCACGCGAATCCCGTGACGGCCAGAGGCGATGAGCGCTTCCGTCAATCCCTACTAGGGAGAACTCGTATGGATCCACTCGTGACGCGGCCCGCGTGGCGGCGTCGTCTCCGTGGCCTCGGCGTGAGCGCCGTCGCCCTCGCGGCAGTCGTCTCGATCGCGGCCTGCGGGTCGTCGGGCAGCAGCTCGAGCACCTCGTCGGCCGGCGGCTCGAGCAGCAGCTCGTCCGCGAGCTCCTCCTCTGGGTCGTCGTCGGGCGGCCTGAAGTCGGGACTCAACGTCTACGTCATCCCCAAGAACCTCGGCAACAACTACTTCACGGTCGCCGACAGCGTGAAGACGGGTGGCGCCCTGGCGGCCCTGCAGGCGCTCGGTGAGCACGGGACGGAGACGAGCGGGTCGGCCGCGACCTCGGCCTCGCAGCTGCCGGCCATCCAGTCGGCGATCGCCAAGGGCGCCAACGCGCTCATCGTCTCCGCCACCGATCCCACCGCCCTATGCCCGACCCTGAAGCAGGCGATGGCGCGCGGGATCACCGTCGCGACCTACGACTCGGATGCGCCGACGTGTCGCAGCCTGTTCGTCAATCAGGCCTCGACGGCGGCGATCGGGACGAGTGAGGTCGACCTCCTGGCCAAGGAGATCCACGACCAGGGCCAGATCGCCGTCGTCTCCGCGGCGGCGTCGGCGACGAACCAGAACGCCTGGATCGGATACATGAAGCAGGAGCTGAAGAAGTATCCGAAGATGCAGCTCGTCTCGGTCGTCTACGGCAACGATGATCCGACGACGGCCACGCAGGTCACGAGTGGCCTGTTGCAGCACTATCCCCACCTGGCCGGCATCATCTCGCCGACGACCGTCGGCATTGCGGCGGCCGCCGGAGTGCTCGACACAGCGCAGTACCGCGGCAAGGTGCAGCTGACCGGTCTCGGGACGCCGCTGTCGCTCAAGAAGTTCGTCGACGACGGCACGATCCAGGGCTTCGAGCTATGGGACCCGGCGAAGCTGGGCTACCTGGCCGCCTACGCGGCCGTCGAGCTGGCTTCGAAGAAGATCTCCGGCGCTCAGGGCCAGTCGTTCACGGCCGGCAAGCTCGGGAGCTTCACTGTCGGTGCGGATAGCACGATCATTCTGGGACCACCGACCGTGTTCACCAAGGCCAACATCAGTCAGTTCAACTTCTGAACTAGCGAGATCCACTTCGCACACGGCTCGGGCGGCACCACGACCCTCTCCGCGAGGCGCCGCCCGAGCCACGCACATCCCGTGAACTCAACCGTCCCCTCAGCCCCGCCGGCCGAGCCCGCTCCCGCGCAGGAGCCGATCCTCTCCCTCACCGGCGCCAGCAAGGCCTTCGCCGGAGTGCACGCGCTCGTGGATGTCACGCTCGACCTCTTTGCCGGCGAGGTGCACGCGCTCGTGGGCGAGAACGGCGCGGGCAAGTCGACCCTGATCAAGCTCCTCGCCGGCGTGCACCAACCCGACAGCGGGCGGCTGACGATCGGAGGCGAGACGATCTTCCTCAGCGGACCTGCCGACGCGGGGCATCGCGGCATTGCGGTGATCTATCAGGAGCCGACGCTCTTTCCCGACCTCTCGGTGGCGGAGAACGTGTTCATCGGACGCCAGCCGCTGCGCAGCGGACGGCGCATCGACCATGCCGCCATGGACCGCGAGGTCGACGAGGTGTTCAAGCGACTCGGGGTGCGGATGGACCCCGAGCGCATCGCGCGCGGGCTTTCGATCGCCGAGCAGCAGCTTGTCGAGATCGCCAAGGCGCTGACCCGCAACGCGCGCGTCCTCATCATGGACGAGCCCACGGCGGCGCTTTCGCCCGTCGAGTCCCAGCGCCTCTTCCGCGTCGTCGAGACGCTCCGCCAGGAGGGCGCGGCCGTCGTCTTCATCTCGCACCGCCTCGAGGAGGTGTTCGCGCTCGGCCAGCGCGTCACCGTGCTCCGCGACGGCCGGCGCATCTTGTCGGAGCCGCTCGCCGGTCTCAGCGAGACCGACGTCATCCGTGCGATGGTCGGGCGTGATGTCCTCACCGAGAAGCACGAGGAGCACGCTCCGGGTCAGACCGTGCTCGAAGTGCAGCGCCTCACGCGCGAAGGCGTCTTTCGCGACATCTCCTTCGAGGTCCGGGCGGGCGAGGTCGTCGCCCTCGCCGGGCTCGTCGGCTCCGGCCGGACCGAGGTTGCCCGGGCGATCTTCGGCGTGGACCGCTACGACGCCGGCGCGGTCCGTATCAACGACCGGGCGCTCAGGAAGGGCTCGCCCACCGCGGCCATGGATGCGGGCATCGCCCTCGTCCCCGAGGACCGCCGTCAGCAGGGCCTCGTGATGGAGATGTCGATCGCGCGGAACATCGCGCTCGCCTCGATGGGCGCGCTGCGTCGTGCCGGGGTCATCTTCGGCGGGGTCGAGCGCGAGTTCGCCGTCGACTGGGCCAAGCGGCTCCAGGTCAAGTACGCCAACGTCTCGGCCCCCGTGTCGGTGCTCTCGGGCGGCAACCAGCAGAAGGTCGTGCTCGCCAAGTGGCTGGCCCGCCGGCCGTCGCTGCTCATCGTCGACGAGCCGACCCGGGGCATCGACATCGGCACCAAGACCGAGGTGCACAAGCTCATCTCCGAGCTCGCGAGGGACGGCGTCGCCGTGCTTGTGATCTCCTCCGAGCTCCCCGAGGTGCTCACCGTGGCTGACCGCGTGCTCGTCATGCGCGAGGGCCGGCTGGCCGCGGCGCTGGCGCGCCGGGAGGCGACCGAAGAAGCGATCGTGGCCGCCGGGACGGCGACCACCCCACCCGCGCAACCGGCCGGCACCTCGGCATGAGTACCACCGCCCAGACACCGCCCCACTCCTCCGCAGTCTCCCCAGAGGCCGAGGCGCTGGCGAACCCGCGCACGCTCGTCGACCTCGTCCTGCGCGCGCGGACGTTCGGCATCGTGGCGATCCTCGCGCTTTTCGTCCTCGTCACCTGGCTCATCCAGTCGAGCTTCCTCAGCGGGTCGAACATCCGCTTCATCCTCAGCGACACGGCCATCTACGCGCTCGTCGCCATCGGTGAGACGTTCGTGGTGCTCACTCGCAACGTCGACCTCTCGGTCGGCTCGGTGGTGGGCCTCTCGGCCTATGTCTCGGCGAACATGTTCCAGGCGCACCACGGATTCCCCATTCCGCTCGCCTTCCTCGTCGGCCTGGGGATCGGCATGGCCTGCGGCGTGGTCACCGGCATCATCACGGCCATCGGCCGGGTGCCGAGCCTCGTCGTGACCCTGGCGATGCTCTACATCATCCGCGGCGTCGACACGATCGTCGTGGGCTCGGGACAGGTCGTCGCCAACTCGCTGCCCAACGGGTTCATCAGCATATTCCACGCCACGGTCCTCGGTATCCCCGACCTCGCCTGGGTCGTGGCGATCCTCGTCGGACTGGCGGCGTACTACCTGCGCTCCTACCGCTCGGGCCGCGACCTCTACGCGATCGGCTCCGATCCGGCGGCGGCGCGCCTCGCCGGCATCCCCATCGGCCGGCGGATCTTCTTCGCCTTCGTGCTCAGCGGGGCGCTGGCTGGGCTCGGCGGCGTGATCTGGGCCACCCAGTACAACACGATCGACGCCACGGCGGCCAACGGCCTCGAGCTCCAGATCATCGCCGCGGTCGTCGTCGGCGGCGTGGCGATCTTCGGCGGCAGCGGAAGCGTGGCCGGGGCGGCGCTCGGCGCACTCCTGCTCCAGACGATCAATGTCGCGCTGAACGTGCTCGGCATCCCGTCGCTGTGGACCGAGCCGATCGCGGGCTTCCTGCTCCTCGTCGCTATCTCGATGGACCGCGGCATCCAGCTCCGCCTGGCTGCCGCCCTACGCAAGCGCAGGGCACACCTTGGCGCCTGAGAGCACGCCGGCCCGCGGCCTGCGGGCACGCCTCTCCCGGACCCCGGCGCGTGGCGTCCTGCGCTGGGAGTCGGCGCTCGTGCTCGCCCTCGTGGCGGTATTCGTGCTCGGGACGAGCATCTCGGGGCAGTTCACGAGCTCGTACAACCTCTTCACTCTCTGCACGAACATGGGCGACCTCGCGCTCATGGCGCTGCCGATGACGCTCATCGTCATCGTCGGCGAGATCGATCTCTCGGTCGCCTCGACCCTGGCGCTGTCCTCCGAGCTGCTCGGAGCCCTGTGGCTGCACCACTGGGCGATGCCGCTGATCATCATCGTCTGCCTGCTCGTGGGCGCGGCCTGCGGACTGATCAACGGTCTGCTCGTCACCAAGGCCGGCCTGCCGTCGCTCGCGGTGACGATCGGCACGCTCACGCTGTACCGGGGGATCGCCAACCTCATTCTCGGCGCGACCTCGGTGTCGACCTTCCCCTCCTCCTACACCGCGGTCGGGACCAACGGCTTCCTCGGGATCAACTCGATCTCGTGGTCGGTCGCCGTGTTCGTCGTGCTGGCGATCGTCACCGGCCTCGTGCTCCGCATGAGCCGACTCGGCCGCTCGCTCTACGCCATCGGCCTCAACCAGGAGGCTGCCTTTCACGCCGGGATCCGGGTGAAGCGGATCAAGCTCGGCCTGTTTGTCCTCTCCGGCATCGTCTGCGCCGCGGTCGGCATCCTCTACACCTTCGAGCTCTCCTCGGCGGCGGAGAACATCGGCATCGGCTTCGAGCTTCAGGTCGTGACCATCGTCCTGCTCGGCGGCGTGTCGATCTTCGGCGGCACCGGAACCGTCCTCGGGGTCGCCCTCGCCGCCTTCGTCTACGCCGGGCTGCGCAGCGCGCTTCTGCTCACGAGCTCGTTCAACGAGAACGACTTCCAGGTCATCTCGGGTGGGCTGCTCATCCTCAGCGTCCTCGTGCCGAACATCGCCCTCTTCGCCACGCGCGGCCGCGAGCTGCTCGCGCGGCGCCGTGGCCGCGGATCGGTCCGCACGACCTCCACCGCCGCGAGCGGCGCGCTGCCCGATGGCTAGCCGCCGCGTCGCCGCGGTCGACCTCGGCGCGGGCAGCGGACGTGTCGCCGTGGGCGCGTTCGACGGCGAGCTCGTCACGCTCGAGCTCGTCCATCGCTTCACCAGCCACCCGTTGTGGCTCCCGGACGGCCTGCACTGGAACCTGCCGCAGCTGTTCGCCGACATCCTCGACGGCCTTGCCGCGGCTGCCCGGCCCGAGCCACTCGACGGCATCGGCATCGACAGCTGGGGATGCGATTACGCGCTGCTCGACGGCGAGCACCGCGTGCTCGGCCTGCCCTACCACTATCGCGACCCCGCACGCGCGACGGTCGAGTCTGTCGAGCGCGCCCACGCACGGGTCGACCGGCACGAGCTCTACGCGCGTACGGGCATCCAGACGATGCCGATCAACACGGTGTTCCAGCTTGTGGCCGAGGCGGAGCGGCCGGTCGTGCGCGCGGCGGAGCACATCGCGCTCATCCCCGACCTCATCGGCCTCTGGCTGACCGGCTCGCTGGCCAACGAGGTCACCGCCGCCTCGAGCACCGGGCTGCTCGAGGCGCGCGGCATGCGCTGGGCCCGCGACCTCGTCGAGCGCCTCGGTCTTCCCGCCGCGGCCCTTCGCCGGGGAGGTCGTCGCGCCCGGAGCCGACCTCGGCCGGGTGCTGGCCGGCCATGCCGGGGCCGGCCGGGCCGTGGACACGGTCGTGCGCACCGTGGCCGGACACGACACGGCAAGCGCGTTCGCGGCCACGCCGCTCGGCTCGGCCGATGCCGCGGTCCTCTCCTCGGGCACGTGGTCGCTGCTCGGGCTCGAGCTCGCCGGCCCGGAGCTCGGCCCCGAGGCCGAGGCCTTCAACCTCACCAACGAACGGGGCGTCGGCGACACCACGCGGCTACTGCGCAACGTGATGGGCATGTGGCTCGTCGAGGAATGCCGGCGCGAATGGGGCGAGGCGGGCACCGCACCGCCGTATGCGGAGCTCCTGCAGGCCGCCGCCGGCGCCACCGAGACCGCGCTGTTCGATCCCGACGACCCGTCACTGCTGCACCCCGGGCCGATGGCCGACCGGATCCTCGCGCTCTGCCGCGCCGGCGGCCAGCCCGTGCCCGCCGACCGCGGGGAGCTCGTCCGCTCGATCCTCGTCTCCCTCGCGTGCAAGTACCGCCTCGTCCTCGAACGGCTCGAGCACGTCACGCGGCCGCCGCGTGGAGCTGGTCCACGTCGTGGGCGGGGGCAGCCGCAACGAGCTCCTCTGCCGCTTGACCGCCGAGGTCACCGGCCGCGAGGTCCTGGCCGGGCCGGCCGAGGCCACGGTGCTCGGCAACGTGCTCGTCCAGCTCCTGGCCGCGGGAGAGATCCACTCGCTCGAGGAGATGCGCGCGCTCGCCGCGCGCTCGGTCGCGCTGCAGCGCTACGAGCCCGAGCACCCGGACCGCGGCCTGGAGACCTATCAGCGCTTCCTCGACACGACGGGGCTGGCCGCCACCGCGGCCCGGACCGCGGTGTAGCCCGAGAAGGAGATCACGATGCCATCCACACCCGAATACGAGGTCCTCACGCAGCGGCTCGCCGACCGGGGCCACGACGTCGCGGCCCTGGAGCGCGCGATCGGGCGACTGGCGATCGAGACTCCGTCCTGGGGGTACGGCGACTCGGGGACTCGCTTCGCCGTCTTTCCCCAGGCCGGGCGGCCCCGGAACGTGTACGAGCGGATCGAGGACGCCGCCGAGGTGCACCGCCTCACCGGTACCGCGCCCCTCGTGGCGCTGCACTTCCCCTGGGACGCGGTGGACGATCTCGATGCGCTGAGCCAGGCCATCGCGGCCGCCGGGCTGCGCGCCGGCGCGGTCAACCCGAACGTCTTCCAGGACCCCGACTACCGCCTGGGCTCGATCACCAACCCCGATCCCGGGATCCGCCGTAAGGCGCTCGAGCATCTGATCGAGTGCGGCGAGATCGCCGGCACGCTCGGTTCGACCGCGATTTCGCTGTGGTTCGCCGACGGGACCAACTACCCCGGCCAGGACGACCTCCGGGCCCGTCGCCGGCGCCTCGTGGAGGGCCTGAGCGAGTTGTACGCCGCCACCCCGGCCGAGCAGGAGCTGCTCGTCGAGTACAAGCTCTTCGAGCCCGCCTTCTACGCCACCGATCTCGCCGACTGGGGCTCGGCGCTCCTCGTGTGCCAGCGCCTCGGCGCGCGCGCGAAGGTGCTCGTCGACCTCGGCCACCACGCCCAGGGCACGAACGTCGAGCAGATCGTCGCCATCCTCGACGGCGAGGATCGCCTCGGCGGCTTCCACTTCAACAACCGCAAGTACGCCGACGACGACCTCATCGTCGGCTCGGTCAACCCGTTCGAGCTGTTCCTCATCTTCGTCGAGCTCGCGGCCGGGGAGCGGCCGCTGCCGCGGCTGACCATCGATCAGGCCCACAACGTCGAGCCCAAGCTCGAGGCGATGGTGCGCAGCGTCCTCAACCTCCAGGACGCCTACGCGAAGGCGCTCCTCGTCGACCGCTCTGCCCTGGCCGAGGCCCAGGCGGCGGGCGACGTCATGCGCGGGCACGAGCTCCTCCTCGACGCCTTCAACACAGACCTGCGCCCCCTCTGCGCCCAGGTGCGCGCCGACCTCGGCGGGGCCGCCGACCCGGTCGCCGAGCTGCGGGGCTCGGGCCACCTGGACCGGCAGGCCGCCCGCCGAGCCACCGAGACGACACCGTTACGAGGTTGAACATGAGCATCACCACCGAACTCGTGCACCCGGTCAGCAACGACTGGGACCCCGCGGGGGCCGCGCGGGCCTCGAGCGCCCTCGACCAGGTCGTCTTCGCCTCGCATCTGCTTGGCGGCAACCGGGCCCTGGCCAACATCGGCGGCGGCAACACGTCGGCCAAGGGGACGGCGATCGACCACGTCGGCCGCGAGATCCCGGCCATCTGGGTCAAAGGCTCGGGCAGCGACCTCGCCACGATGTCCCCTCGGGATTTCACGCCGCTGCGCCTCGACGAGGTGCTGGCGCTGTTCGAGCGCGAGGCGATGAGCGACGAGGAGATGGTCGCGCACCTGGCCCGCTGCCAGATCGATCCGGCCGCTCCTCGCTCGTCGATCGAGACGCTGCTCCACGCCTTTGTCCCAGCGGCGCACGTCCACCACACCCACCCCGATGCCATCAATGTGCTCGCCTGCGCCGAGGGCGGCCGTGCGCTCATCGCCGACTGCTTCGGCGAGCGAGCGGCCTGGATCGACTACATCCGCCCCGGTTTCACGCTGGCCAAGCAGGTCGGCACCGTGGTCCGCGACAACCCCGACGTCGAGCTCGTCGTGCTCGGCAAGCACGGCCTCGTCGTCTGGGGTGACACGGCGCGCGAGGCCTACGAGCGGACCGTGGCCGTGTGCAACGAGGCGGCCGAGTTCGTCAATCGCCGCAGCGCCGGCACGGCCCGCTTCGGCGGCCCGTCGGGCGCCGCCCGGCTCGACGAGGACGCGCGGCGGAACACACTCTCGGCGCTCCTCCCGTCCCTCCGCGGCGCCGTCTCCTCCGAGCGCGCGAAGCTCCTCCTCACCGACCTTTCGCCCTCCGTCCTCGAGTTCGTCGACTCGGCGAGCGCGCCGTCCCTGACCACGGTCGGCGCCGCCTGCCCCGACCATCTCGTGCACACCAAGCGGCTGCCCCTGTGGGTGGCCTACGACCCGTCGACGGACTCGGTCGATGACCTCCGCGCGCGGCTCGTCCCCGCCGCGGAGGCCTACCGCAAGGACTATCGCCGCTACTTCGCCGAGCACGCCGGTCACGACGACGTGATGGGCGATCCCGATCCGCGCGTCGTGCTCATCCAGCATGTCGGGCTCGTGGCCGTCGCGCCCACGCTCCGGGGCGCGCGGATCTCGCGTGACCTCTACCACCGCGCGATCGAGGTGATGGCCGGGGCCGACGCCGTGTCCGGGTTCGTCTCCCTCACCGCTTCGGAGAGCTTCGCCATCGAGTATTGGCCGCTCGAGCTCTACAAGCTCTCGCTCGCGCCGTCCCCCGGCGAGCTCCAGGGCCGGGTGGCGCTCGTCACCGGCGCCGCCGGCGGGATCGGCCGCGCCGTGCTCGAGGCGCTCGCGGCGGCCGGCGCCGCCGTGGTCGCCTTCGACATCGACGCCGCGGGCGCAGGCGCGGCGGTCGCCGCGCTCGGGGACAGCGCCCGGGCCGTGTCCGGCGATGTCACCTCCGAGGGCGCGGTGGCCCAGGCCTTCGCCGCTGCCGCCGAGGCGTTCGGCGGCGTGGACATCGTCGTCTCGAATGCCGGCATCGCCTCGAGTGCCCCGGTCGGCGAGACCACGCTGGCCGAATGGGAGCGCAACCAGGGCGTCCTCGGCACCGGCTACTTCCTCGTGGCGCGCGAGGCCTTCCGGCTCATGGAGCAACAGGCCACCGGCGGCTCGATCATCTTCGTCGCCTCCAAGAACTCGCTCGTCGCCGGCCCCAACGCCTCGGCGTACTCGGCCGCCAAGGCGGCCGAGCTCCACCTCGCCCGCTGTCTGGCCGCCGAGGGTGGCGCCGACGGCATCCGCGTCAACACCGTGAATCCCGACGCCGTCCTTCAGGGCTCACGCATCTGGGGGTCGTCCTGGCGCGAGGAGCGCGCGTCCGCATACGGCATCGAGCCCGACGAGCTCGAAGAGCATTACCGTAAGCGCACCGTGCTCGGCGTCAACGTGCTTCCCGACGACATCGCCCAGGCCGTGCTGCACTTCGCCTCCGAAGCCCGCTCGGGCAAGAGCACGGGCAACATCCTCAACGTCGACGGCGGCGTCGTGGCCGCGTTCACGCGCTGACGGGGCGGGGCGCTGCCGGTGCGGATCGCGCTCTTCATCACCTGCCTCTCAGACACGCTGTTTCCCGAGGCGGGCCGGGCAACCGTGGCCCTGCTCGAGCGGCTCGGCCACACCGTCGTCTTCCCCGAGGCCCAGACGTGCTGCGGGCAGATGCACGTCAACTCCGGTTACGCGTCCGAAGCCCTTCCGCTCGTGCGGCGCTTCACCGAGGTGTTCGGGGGGGCCGGCGCCGACGCCGTGGTGGCGCCGTCGGGGTCGTGCGCGGCGATGGTCCGCCACGGGTATCCGCGTCTCGCCGCCGAGACCGGCGACGCCGGCCTCGAGCGGGCGGTTCGCACAGTCGCGGAGCGCACCTTCGAGCTCTCCGAGCTCCTCGTCGAGCGGCTCGGCGTCGATGACGTCGGCGCTTACTACCCCCACCGCGTCGTCTACCACCCGAGCTGTCACGGCCTGCGGTTGCTCCGCGTGGGCGAGGCGCCTCTCCGGCTCCTGCGCAACGTGCGCGGCATCGACCTGTGCGAGCTCCCCGAGGCCACGTCCTGCTGCGGCTTCGGCGGGACGTTCGCGGTGAAGAATCCCGATGTGTCAGCCGCGATGCTGGCCGACAAGATGCGGGCAATCCTCGACACCGGCGCGGAGGTCTGCACGGCGCTCGATTCGTCCTGCCTCATGCACATCGGCGGTGGACTCGAGCGCTTGCGCAGCGGCGTGCGCACGGTGCACGTCGCGGAGATCCTCGCCACCGTGGAGGCCGCGTGAGCGGCGGCGAGGGCTTCCCGGCGGCCGCGCGCGCCGCGCTCGATGACCCGCAGCTGCGCCGGAACCTGCGCGTGGCCACGCACACGATCCGCGACAAACGGGCGCGCGTGGTGGCCGAGCTCGAGGACTGGGAGGAGCTTCGGGAGGCCGGGCGCGAGATCAAGGATCACGCCGTCCGTCACCTCGACCGCCATCTCGAGGCGCTCGAGGCGTCCGTGACGCGAGCCGGCGGGCACGTGCACTGGGCGCCCGACGCGGTCGCCGCCAACCGCATCGTGGCCGACCTCGTCCTCGCCGCCGGCGCGCGCGAGGTCATCAAGGTCAAGTCGATCGTCACCGACGAGATCCGGCTCAACGAGGCACTCGCGGCCCGTGGCATCGCGGCCCACGAGACCGATCTTGCCGAGCTCATCAACCAGCTCGCCGGCGACACCTCATCGCACATCCTCGTGCCCGCCATCCATCGCAACCGGGCCGAGATCCGCGAGCTCTTCCGCGCCCACCTGCCGGGGTGCGAGGAGCTCGACGACACCCCGGCGGCGCTGACCGACGCCGCGCGCCGCCATCTGCGCGCCCAGTTCATGTCGGCGACGGTCGCCGTCAGCGGGGCGAACTTCGCCGTGGCCGAGACGGGCACGGTGTGCGTCGTCGAGTCCGAAGGCAATGGCCGGATGTGCACGACGCTGCCCGACACGCTCATCACCGTGATGGGCCTCGAGAAGGTCCTGCCCCGTCTGAGCGACCTCGGGGTGATGTTGCAGCTCCTGCCGCGCTCCTCGACGGCCGAGCGGATGAACCCGTACACGTCGCTGTGGACCGGCGTGCGCCGGGGCGACGGCCCGCAGTCCTTCCACCTTGTCCTGCTCGACGCCGGGCGAACGAGCGTGCTCGCCGATCCAACCGGGCGGCAGGCACTCCACTGCATCCGCTGCTCGGCCTGCCTCAACGTGTGCCCGGTCTACGAACGCACCGGCGGCCACGCGTACGGCTCGGTCTACCCGGGGCCGATCGGGGCGATCCTGACCCCCCAGCTCTCCGGCCTGCAGCGGGGACGAACACTCCCCTGGGCCTCCTCGCTGTGCGGTGCCTGCTACGACGTGTGCCCGGTCAAGATCGACATCCCGACCGTGCTCGTCCACCTCCGGGGACGGATCACCCGCTCGGGGGCGACGTCCGCGGAGGATCGGGGCGAGCGGGTCGGCATGCGCCTCGCGGCGGCGGCCTTTCGGACGCCCCGGCGCTACCGCCTGGCCCAGCGGCTGGGCGCTCCCCTCGGCCGCCGCCTCGCGCGCCACCCGAACGCGGCCCGGCTGCTGCCCGGGCCCCTGCGCGCCTGGAGCAACATCCGCGCCCTGCCCGACCCGCCGCAGGAGACGTTCCGGGACTGGTGGCGGGGGCGGGAGGCGGGGAGATGAGTGACCGGGAGATCATCCTCGGGCGTGTACGCGCCGCGCTGGCCGACGTCGCGCCCGGCGAGCCGAGCGACTGGGAGCCACGTGCCGCGACCGATGCCACGCCAGGCGTCCCCGCGCGCGAGCTCGCGACGGCCGAGCTGGCCGCGTTGTTCGCGCAGCGCTGCGGCGAGTACCGGGCGAACGTCGTCCGCTGCTCCGACAATCCCGAGTCGATCGCCGGCGCCATCGCGGCAGCGTGCGAGCGCCACGACGCGGGCACGCTCGCATGTCCGTCCGACCTCGACCGAGAATGGCGTCCGCCCGGCGCCGCTCTGCGTGATGACGATCCGCCGCTCTCGCTCGAGGCGCTCGATCACTGCGACGGCGTCGTCAGCGGCTGCGCCCTCGCCATCGCGCTCACCGGGACGATCGCGCTCGACGGGGGCCGGGCGCAGGGCCGGCGCGTGCTCTCCCTCATCCCTGACCTGCACATTTGCGTGGTCCGCTCCGGCCAGATCGTCCCCGGGGTGCCCGATGCGCTGGCGGCGCTCGCCCCCGCCATCCGCGAGGGCCACCCGATCACGCTGATCTCGGGCCCGTCGGCGACCTCGGACATCGAGCTGCGCCGGGTCGAGGGCGTCCACGGCCCCCGCCGCCTCGAGGTCATCGTGGCCGCCGGCTCCAATTGACGCGCCATGGCGGTTCTGTTTTGATCGCGACAGGGGAAGTGAAGCCATGGACCTAGCCCGGGGAAGGTCAGGCGGCGAACCCATGCTGGCCGAGGCGCGCCGCTCAGCCATCGTGGAGATGCTGCGCGTCGCGGGATCGGTGAGCGTGGCCGAGGTGCAGGCCCAGCTCGGCGTCTCGCCCATGACGGCGCGCCGCGACCTGGCGGAACTCGCTCGCCGCGGCATCGCCCGGCGGACGCACGGGGGCGCGGTCATGCCGTCGATCTCGGCCCACGAGGACTCGTTCGCCAAGCGCCTCGAGGCGGAGCCCGAGGCCAAGTCGGCCCTCGCCGAGGCCGCGGCCACGCTGCTCAGCCCGCGCGACACCGTCATCCTCGACTCCTCGACCTCGAGCTACTTCCTCGCCCGGCGCATCGTCGAGCTCGGGCTCGAGCTGACGATCATCACGAGCAGTCTGCCCATCATGCAGCTCATCGCCGTGCAGGCGCCGCCCAACGTCGAGCTCGTGGCCGTCGGCGGTCTCCTGCGCACGCTGACCCAGTCGTTCGTGGGGCCGCACGCCATCCGCACGATCCAGGCGCACTTCACCGACCTGGCCTTCGTGAGCGTGAAGGCGGTCGCGCCGAACGGCGTCCTGGCCGACGTCGATCCGCTCGAGGCCGAGGTGAAGCGGGCGATGATCGGCCAGGCGAGCGAGAGCGTCTTGCTCATCGACCGCACGAAGCTGGCTTCGCGCGGCCTCAACGCGATCGGACCGGTCGGAGACATCTCTCTCGTCCTCGCCTACGGTGTCCGGGACGCGGATTTGCGGCTCTTCAAGACATCCGAGGTCCAGGTGCGCGTCGTCGGTGAGACCCAGCGCAGCTGACCCCGGCGCCCTCCCCGGTCAGCTGTCGAAGCCGAGACCGAGGCGGTCGAGCGTGCCGAGCCAGAGCCCGCGCCGGCCGTCTCGGCGGTCGGCAGCGGCGAGGCGATTGCGCGTGAGCTGGATCACGGCCGTGCGCAGCGGCTCGGGCGGGAAGGGAACCGGCTTGCGCCGGACGTACCGCGTCCGCGTCGCCTCGGTGTCGCGGCCGTCGACGAGATCGAGCGCGACCCGCGCGCCGAAGCGGGTCGCAGCCACCCCGAGTCCGGTGTAGCCGGTTGCGTGGGCGACCCTGCCGCCGTGGGCGGTGCCGAAGAAGACCGAGAAGCGGCTGCACGTATCGATCGCCCCGCCCCACCGGTGGCTGAAGCGGACGCCCTCGAGCTGCGGGAAAGCGGTGAAGAAGTTCTGCGCGAGCTGCGCGAACGTCGCCTCGTGGTCGTCGAGCTCCGGTCGCACCGGACCGCCGAAGCGGTATACGGCGTCGTAGCCACCCCAGAGAATGCGGCCGTCCGGGGTCAGGCGGTAATAGTGAAAGCGGTTCGCGCCTTCGCCGATCGCCTGGCGCCGCGACCAGCCGATGGCGCCGCGCTGCGCCGCCGTCAGCGGCTCGGTGACGAGCGCGTAGTCGTACACGGGCACGACGTACCGGCGCACCGCGCGCAGCAGCGGCGGGAAGGCGCTCGTGCCCAGGACGACCCGCCGCGCTCGGACCGCGCCCTGCCCGGCGCGGACCTCGATGCCCCCGGGAATCTCGCGGAGAGCGTGCGCGGGCGTCCGCTCGTGGACGCGCACACCGGCCCGTAGCGCGGCGTCGAGTAGGCCGACGGCCAGCTTGGCCGGGTCGAGGACGCCGCCGGCGTCCTTGATCCACAGCCCACCGCGGTAGAGAGGCGAGGCGATCTCGGCCTGCATGGCCGCGGCGTCCGGGAAGACCTCGACCTCGTACCCGAAACGCTCGTGGATCCGGCGGCCCTCCTCGATCCACGGGTCCTGGTAGGCGGCCATCACGGGGGTGAGCTCACCCGTGAGCTCGAGATCGCAGGCGATGTCGTGGCGGCCGACCTCGGCCGCCAGGTCGCGCAGGTTCGCGCGCCCGAGGCGCTCGAGGGTGTCGATCTCGTCGGCGAAGCGCGCCAGGCCGTTCTCGAGCCCGTGGGTGATCGAGCTCACGATGAATCCGCCGTTACGCCCGCTGGCTCCGATTCCGACCGTCTCGGCCTCGAGGAGGACGACGTCGCGCCCGGGGTCGTCCGCCTTGGCGTGCAGTGCCGCCCACAGGCCGGTGAAGCCACCGCCGACGATGCACAGGTCAGCCTCGGCGGCCCCGGTCAGCGCCGGCTGCGGCGCGCGTGCCGGCAGGACATCGAGCCAGTAGGACTGGCGGGTCGCCTCGGCGAAGGAGGCCCGATCGGACGGGGTCGGAGGCGTCGTCGGCCAGGGAACCGGCATGTCGTCGAGCGTGGCTGACCCGGTCCGCGGAGGCAACGTGCGAGGCGTCGGGTTCTCTGCGCCGCGATACGACAACCTGTCCGCTTCGGGCGTTGCCCCGTCCGCGCCACAGGTATAGGCTCGGGCACCGTTACTGGCGGCGGTTGACCATAGGGCCGCCCGAGGAAGAGAGGTGTGCCATGGCAGAAAGCGTGTACCGCGTCACTGAGGTCATCGGCGTGAGCAGCGAGTCGTGGGAGGCCGCCGCCCGCAGCGCGGTGGAGACGGCCGGCAAGACCGTCCGGGACCTCCGCGTCGCCGAAGTGATCCGTCAGGACGTCACGATCGAGAACGGCGGCGTGGTCAACTTCCGCGTCCGTCTCGGCATCTCGTTCAAGTACGACACCGGCGACTAGGCCGAACTGCGGCTCGCCCGGTTACGGCGAGCTCACTTTGGCGGCCGGCTTGGGGACGTCCCGGGTCGCGCCGGTCGCGACGTGGCAGGCCACAAGCGTCTCTCCGAGCGGCTCGAGCCGCGGGGTGACGTGCGAGCACGTCTCGATCGCGAGGGGACACCGCCACCGGAAGCGGCACCCTTCGCTCGGATTGATCACCCGCGGCGGCTCGCCGGTGTCGGCAGAGATCGACTCGAGCTTCTCCCGTGGATCGGCCGCGGCCGAGAGGAGCAACTGGGTGTAGGGGTGCTTGGGATCGCCGAGCACCGTCTCGGTCGGGCCGGCCTCGACCTGATGGCCCGCATACATGACAACGACGCGGTCCGCCACGTACCGCGCGCTGGCCAAATCATGTGTGATGTAGAGGAGGGAGACGCCCTCCTGGTCGCGGAGCTTGACCATCATGTTCAGCACGCCGGCGCGAATCGACGTGTCGAGCATCGACACGGGCTCGTCGGCCAGGATCAGCCTCGGTTGCACGGCCAGGGCCTGCGCGAAGCCGAAGCGCTGGCGCTCGCCCCCGCTCAGCTCATACGGGAAGCGCCGGAGCATCTTGGCGCTGAGGCCGACGCTCTCGCACACGCGCTCCGCCTCGACCCGGCGCTGATCGCGCGTCAGATCCGGCCGGTGCAGGGCGAGATTGCGCATGAGTCCGTGGGCGACGCGGAACACGGGGTTGTAGGCGCTGAAGGGGTCCTGGAAGACGACGGTCACCTCGCCGCGGTAGGCGAGGATCGCACGCCGCGAGCGGACCTTGTGGAGGGGTCTGCCCCGATAGTGGATCTCGCCCGAAGTGGGTGGATAGAGCCGCGCGAGCAGCCGCGCCACGGTGCTCTTGCCGCTCCCGCTTTCGCCGACGAGGGCGACGATCTCGCGCTCGTGAATGGTGAGGTTGAGGTCGTCGACGGCATGCAGCACCCGCCCCCCGAACATTCCGCCGAGGCGGAAATGCCGCGTGAGGTCGACGGTGCGCAGGAGGGGCTCACCGGTCATCGCTCACACAGCCTCCTTGGTCTGCTCGGCATAGAGGAGGCAGCGCACCTCGGCCCCGTCGACCAGGTACATGTCCGGTTCCCGGCTGCTGCACTGCGGCATGACCTCGGGACAGCGGGGATGGAACCGACAGCCGCTGGGAGGCCGTGCGAGATCAGGCGGATTGCCGGGGATCCCGAGCAGCTCTCGGCGCGGTCCCCGCACGGACGGGAACGCGCTCATGAGGCCCCGGGTGTAGGGATGCAGAGGGCGGTCGAAGATCGCCTCGGTCCGCGCCGCCTCGGCGACCTGCCCGGCATACATGACCATCACACGGTCGGAGTAGCGGCTGACCACGGACATGTCGTGGGTCACGAAGATGACGGCGAACCCGAGGTTGCGTTGCAGCTCCCTGATCTTGCCCATCAACGACTGCTGGGCGACGACGTCGAGAGCTGAGGTCGGTTCGTCCATGATCACGAGCTGGGGCGTGAAGAGCAGAGCCATGGCGATCATGGCGCGCTGGCGCATCCCGCCGCTGAGCTGGTGGGGATAGCTCCCGAGGTGGACAGCGTCGATGCCGACGAGATTCATCACCTCGGCCGAGCGCTGTCGCACCTTCTCGCCCGACATGTCGCCGTGGGCCTCGAGCGTGTCCTTGAACTGCGCTCCGATGCTCTTCATCGGGTTGAGCGCGTTCATGGCGCTCTGCATCACCACCGAATAGTCGCGCCAGCGCATATGGCGCAACTCGGTGCGGCCCAGCCCGACCATGTCCTCTCCGCGGAAGACGACGCGTCCCCCGACCACCTCGGCGGGAGGGATCAGCAACTGCGCCACCCCGAAGAGGAGTGTCGACTTGCCACAGCCGGACTCGCCAACGATGCCGAGAAACTCGCCGGGCGCCACCGAGAAGGACACGCCATCGACCGCGCGGACCTCGGCCGCCTCGGTCAGGTACTCGATCGTCAGGTCGATGACCTCAAGCAGCGGCTCGGCCACGCCGCCTCCTTCGTACTGGCCGCAACGCAGGGTTGCCGATCTCGTCGAAGGCGTAGTTGAGGAGGGCGAAGCCCACGCCCATGAGCGCCACCGCCGCCCCCGGAGCCAAGGCCCACCAGGGGTTTCCGGCTTCCAGGGCCGCATTCTGCTGCGCGTTGTAGAGCATCGTGCCCCACATCAGCTGACCGGTGTTGCCGAGCCCGAGGAACTGGAGGCTGGCCGCGAATCCGACCACGTACACGGCGAGGGACAGGAACGAGGCGGCCACGAGCGAGGTCATCGTGGGCACGATCTCGACCAGGATGATGTAGATCCCGCGCTCCCCGCGCGCGCGGGCGGCAACCAGGAAGTCGCGGTTGCGCAGCGAGAGACCCTGCGACCGCAGCTGCCGCGCCTGAAATGCCCAGCTGGTGACGCACAGAACGATCGTCAGCGAGGTCACCCCCGGCGGCAGGTAGGCGGCCAGGAGAATGAGCAGCGGAAGCACGGGCAGGATGAGAAAGACGTCGGTGACGACCATGAGCACGCGGTCGGTGATCCCGCCCACATACGCCGAGGTGACGCCGACGATGAGCGACACGAAGGTGGCGATCACGCTGACGAGCAGGGTGACGAGAAGGGTGAGACGCGTCCCATGGATGAGCTGTGAGAACACGTCCTGGCCGAGCTGCGTGGTTCCGAGCAGGTGCGCGGACGAGGGCGAGGCGTTCTGCGCGTAAACCGTCGCCTGCGGGTCGTCCGGAGCGATCAGCCCGGGGAAGGCGGCAAGAAACGCCATGAGGAGGAGGATCAGCGCCCCGATCGCGGCCTTCCGGTTGCGAAGAACGGCGCGGAGCACGCGGCGCTGCGCGGCCAGCTCCGGCACGGGGACATCCGCATCGTGCGACTCGGCCGCTGTCACCTCGAGCGCCACCTCAGGCGTCCCGGGTCCGCGGGTCGAGGATGGCCGTGACGACGTCGGCGAGCAGCACGCAGACGAGAACGGCCAAGGTGTAGAAGAGGAACAGCCCCTGCATGAGCGGCAGATCGTGGTCGGTCGTGGCCGTGTAGAAGAGATACCCGAGCCCCGGGTAGGAGAAGAGGTACTCGACCACGATGGCTCCGCCAAGGACGTACCCGAGCTGCATGGCAAACCCGGTCAGGTTGGGGAGGATTGCGTTGCGGGCTGCGTAGTCGAACATCACGCGGGCGCTCGAGAGCCCCTTCGCGCGCGCCATCTTGACGTAGTCGTCGGCGATCGTCGTGATCATGTTGTTGCGCATCGAGTAGACCCAGAGCCCGGCGGTCACGGCCACGAGACTGATCCCGGGAAGCAGCGCGTGCTTGAGCACGTCCCCGATGAACGAAAGAGAGAAGGACGGCGTGGCTCCGATGCTGTAATTGGAGCCGAGCGGGAGCCAGTTCAGCTCGACCGCGAAGACGTAGATGAGCAGGAGGCCGACGAAGAAGACCGGCACGCTGGAGACGATGAACATGACGGGCGGGAGGATCGCGTCGAGCCTCCCTCCCCGGTGCCAGGCGCTGACCGCGCCGGCCAGCGTGCCGAGCACGAAGGCGATGATCGTCGTCACCCCGACAAGGCCGAGCGTCCACGGAAGCTTCGAGGTGATCTCGTTCATCACCGGGACGTTCTGCGCCGTGACCCCGAACTGACCGGTCAGACAGTTACCGAGGTAGTGGAAGTAACTGGCGAGGAGGCTCTCGTGGACGTTGACGCCGAACTGGATCTCGAGGGCGTGCAGCGCGGCCGGGTTGACGCCGCGGAAGGTCGACAGCACGGCCGACGCCTCATTCCCCGGCATGACCCGGGGAATGACGAAGTTCACGGTCAGCGCCGCCCAGAGCGTGATCAGGAACAGCCCGCCTCGTCGCGCGAGGTATCTCATGACGTGACGGGCTGTCCGCGACGGCTCACTGTGTCGACACCAGATGGGTTAGCACGACGCCGTTGTCGGGGAATTGATACGGCGACGGCTGCGCATACGGGTTGGACTGCGTCGGCCAGTTCGCGATGTTTGTCGTGTCGTACTGGTACCAGTCCACGCCCTCGGTGACCGGGATGAGCGGGATCTGATCCACCATGGCCTTCTCGATCTGGTGCATGATCTGCACCTGCTGGGACTGGCTCGCCGCCGGGTAGGCGTTGAACAGGGCATCGGTGGCGGCCGACTTGTAGTGCGAGTAGTTCGTCGAACCGATGCTGCCACTGAACAGGAGGCCCCGAAGCTCGTAGTACGGGCTCGGGCCGGGGGTCGGTGCGGGGCCACCGCTGCCGGCGTAGGCGAGCTGGAACTTGCCCGTCTGGAGGTCGGTCGTGTACGGGCCGGAGTTCTCGTCCTGGACGGTCACCTGGATGCCAACCGCCTTGAGCTCCTGGGAGATGACCTGCAGCGAAGCATCCCAGTCGGAGTATCCGCTGATCGTCTTGATCGCGAAGGACAGCTTGTTTCCACTCTTGTCCTGATAGATCCCGTCCGAGCCCTTGGTGAACCCGGCCGCCTGCAGGATCTGCTGGGCCTTGGCCGGGTTGTAGCTCGGCTGGGACAGAGAGTTGTCATACCACGCCTTGTACGTCGGCAGGATGATGCCGGTCTGGTTGGCCGGCGCCTGGTAGCCGCTCTCCCCCAGGCGCGAGACGGCTGAGCGGTCGATGGCGTAGGCGAGCGCCTGGCGCACAGGCAGCCGACTGAGCACGGAGTTCGTCAGGTTCGGGATGAGGGACACGTTGAGCACGGGCGGGAACCAGTAGTGCCGGTGCGTCGCATCCTTGGAGACATAGAAGGACTGGATGTTGGGGACGTACTGGCCGCCCCACTGCGCCTGACCCTGGGAGAGGGAGAGGTTGGCCGGCGTGTTGCTCAGGAAGGCCGGATAGTCGACCTCGGCGATGGCCGGCACCGGGTGGCCCGGCTTGCTCTGCCAGTAGCTCGAGTTCGGCGTGTACTTGATGTTCTGGGGCGCACAGCTCGACACCTTGTACGGGCCGGTGCCCACGGGCTGCGCGTCCGCGTAGGAGTGCAGCTTGGACTGGTCGAGGCTTGCCCAGATGTGCTTGGGGAGGATCGGCGTCTGGTCGGCCACGAAATAGAAGTAGGGCTGCGAGGGCGAGCTGAACGTGAGCACGACCTGATTGCCGTTCATCGTCACGTTGGTCAGCGGACCGCCATCCGCCTTCCAGAGCGCGTTGAGATCGATCGCCTTGTCGCTCTTCATCGCGTTGAAGGTGTAGGCGACGTCGGCCGCGGAGAAGGGCTGGCCGTCGCTCCACTTGGCACCGCTGCGGATCGTGAACGTGAGCGTCCTGAAGCCGTCCGACCACTGCGACGAGGTCGCGAGCCACGGTGTGACCGACCCGTTCTGGAGGATGTTCACGAACTCCAGCGGCTCGTAGACGAAGCCGAAGGACGTGAGCGTGACGGCCGGGTTGTAGGGGTTGAACTGGCAGGTCCAGGTGGACCCGCTCTCGTTGTCGATCACGAGCTTGCCGGTCACCTTGCTCGCGGTCGCGGTCGGCGACGAGGTGCCGGACGACGTGCTCGACGTCCCGCCCGAGTTCTTGCTGCCACCGCAGGCGCTCGCCAGCAAGCACATCACGGCCACCACTGCGAGCCAACCAAAGCGCTTCATCGACACCCTCCGTTCCCTTGCTGCGATCGCCAGCAGGTCGCTGGCCTAGACATTTGGGAAATACCTAAACAAAAGCAATATATCGCCTATGTGCTCCGCGATCAACTACCAAAAAGATCGGACCTTGCTTTTCCAATTTCCGATGTGAGGCCGGTCGCTCAGAGGCTGCCTCTGTCCTTCGGAGCTCGGCTAGCGGCCGCGCTGCGCCATGGCATCCAGGCCGGCGCGCGCGTTCGGAGGCGTGCGGTGGGAGAGCATCATGGTCCGAGCGGCATGCAGGGCGATGGCGATCGCGCCTTGGAGCGCGGCACGTTCCCCCAGCTGGCTGGTCTCGATCCGCGCGGTGATCGGAACGAGCGCGGCCGCGGAGCCGCGTACCGGGCGCAGGAGCATCTGACTCGCGCCGATCCCGCCGCCGAGCACGACAAGCTCGGGATCGAGAATCGCGCAGACCGTGGCGATCGCCGTGCCGAGGCGCGAGGCGACATGATCGACCACGGACTGGGCGGCCGGGTTGCCGGCGGCGGCGAGGTCGAATACCTCCTGGGCCGAGACGAGCTCGGCCTCCTCCGAGGGCCGCCGCTCGTTGAAGGCCGCCACGATCCCGGCGGCCCCGATCTCGTCCTCGAGCCCACCGTGCAGACGGTGGCGCGGGTTGAACGGGTCGCCCACGAGCGGGAGATAGCCGATCTCGCCCGCCGCGCCGTGGGCGCCCCGGACGAGCTCGTCCTCAATGATGATGCCCATGCCGATGCCCGCGCCGATGGCGATGAAGACCATGGTTGACGCGCCCCGGGCGAGACCGAACCACTTCTCCCCCACGGCGGCAAGGTTGACGTTGTTCTCCACGAGGACCGGCAGGTCGAAGCGGTCGCGAATGACCTCGAGCGGGTCGAAGCCGCCCTCGGGCGCGACGTTGTAGGCCAGCGAGGTGACGCGGCCACTCGTACGATCCACGATGCCGGGGGCGGAGATGCCGAGCGTGAGCGGCCGACCGTGGCGTGCGCTCGCCTCGTCGATCACCTCGCTGACCATCTCGAGGATCTGCACTCCGACGGCCCGGCTGCCGTCCTTGGTCGTCGGCCGCTTGAGATCGCAGATGGGCTCCCCGAACAGGTCGGCCGCGGCCACCCGGACGTTGCTGCCACCGATGTCGCCCCCGACGACGAAGCCCGCTCTCGAGCTGACCACGTAGGCGACCGGCTTGCGCCCGCGCTGGCCGCCGCGCATCCCGGCCGCGCGGACGAGCCCGCCCTGCTCGAGCCGGCTGACCGCCGCGGAGACCGTCGGCTTGGACAGGCTCGTGGCGGCGGCGATCTCGGGTCTCGTGATCGGACCCGTGCGAAAGATCGTCTCGAGCACCGCCTGCTCGCCGAGCTCGCGCAGCAGGCTCAGACGCGAGTCAGCCCCCGCCCGATCCGGCCAGCCGAAGACGCCATCTTGGCTGGGACTCATTTGAGGTTAGGTCCTCTTACGAATGGATGATCGATGATCTACCGAAGAGTATGCCGCTCGTCGGCGATAGGGATGGCCCTTGCGTAACCGGCGGGCGGGTTCCGGCGCCGCTAGGGCGCCGGCACGTCGCTCAGAGCGCTGTTCCACGCGCCCACGCTGACCACCGGCGCGGCGCGCCGCAGATCGGAGCTGCGATACGAGACGTGCAGGGTCTCGGACTCGCCCGGCCACAGCGTGACGTCGTTGTCGCTCCAGAACACCGGGAGCACCTCGTTGTCACCGGAGTCGGGCAGACGCGCCGCGGAGCCGCGGCGCAGGTCGGCCCGGATGAAGAAGGCCGCCGCCCGGTTGTCCGAGGTGTTGGTGATCGTCACGTCGGTCACCCGGTCGGCCCCGTCCGGGCCGCCGGCGGCCCGGGTGCGGGCGGTGACCGACAGCGTGGCCGGGGCCAGGCTCCGGAGCCCGACGAGTGAGGCGTACTGGGTCATCCTGGCCTGAGGCAGCCCGAGGGTCTTGCTCCAGTCGACGATGTCAGGCTGGGTCGAGAGCCAGTACACGTTGCGATCCACGACCGTGCCGTGACGGCGGAGCACGAGCTCGACGAAGTACGTCGAGGCCGGCGCGGGGGGCTCGGTGGCGGCCGGGACGACGGGCTTCAGCACGTTCCCCGCCACCCCCTGGCTGGGGAGCGAGAGCGCGGCGGAGTGCTGCGAGGAGAGCAGCTTGCCGGCCGTGTCGTACACCTTGGCCTCGACCGTGAGCCCGTCCCGCGCGCTGGCGCCGAGGTTGTCCACGGTCACTGTGCCCGTGTCGTAGGTGTAGATGGCGTGCAGGCTCTCGTTGGCCTTCTTGGCCCCGAAGTAGCTGCCCGCCTGGTCGAAGTCGTAGTTGTAGAGGTCCCAGAGCAGCGTCGGCCAGCCCTTGTTCAGCTGCCAGTAGACGATGCCCGTCGAGGGCGCCTCGCGGTTGATCGAGTGGGCGATGTAGGCCTCGAACTGAGCGCGCTGGGTCTCGTAGTTCTGGACCTGTGCCTCCTCGACGAACCCGGCCAGGCTCGACCACGAGCCGTAGCGCGCCTGAATGGCCGCGTCGAGATCGTGCAGGGTGCCGAACGCGTAGCCGTAGTTCTTCTCCACGTTCGGCAGGCCCTTCTCGTAGTTGAGGTGGTACTGGTTGTAGTCCGGGTTGGTCCACAGCTCCGTCTGCTCGAAGGGCGAGAGGAACCGGTCGATCGAATCGAGCGTGGGCACGGTCGCGCCGGCGCTGGCCTCGCTGTCGAAGGCCCACGCCCCGCCGGCGTTCGTCCGGGTCGGATCGGTCGGGTCATAGTGCACACGGTCGTACCAGTAGCTCGGCGGGACCCAGTCGTAGGGGCCCTCCTTCTCCCCCGAGGGACCGAGCTTCGCCGAGCTCTTGTATTCGGCCGAGGCGATGAGGGGATCCTGGAAGTCGGCCTGGCTGAAGCCCTCGAGCGAGACCGTCTCCTGCTCGGGGACGGGGTTGTCGTCGCTCCAGCTGAAGTTCAGGACGCTCGGGTGATTGCGCAGGTTCTGCCCGATCGTCCTGGCCGAGAGGTAGAGGAGCCGGTAGTTGTGCGCAGTGCCGAGGCTCGTGTCCTGTAGCTGCCACGCGTCGCAGCATTGGTAGCCGCCGTCGATGAGAATCCCCGCCCGGTCCATCTGCTCGTAGAAGTCGTCGGGCATCTGCTTGCCCTCGGTGCGGATGCCATTGAGGCCGAGGTTCCTGATGAGCGCGATCTGATTAGCGGTGTCCGCGGGCGAGTAGCGCAGGAAGAGGTCCTCCGACCAGCCGCCGGCCCGGAAGACGATCGGCCGGCCGTTGACCAGGAACTGGCGCGAGCCGTCCGGGGCGATGGCCGATGCCCCGACGAGGCGGGTGGTGATCGTCCGGATGCCGAAGGTCTCGGACTGCGAGTCGCTGCTCCCGCCGCTGCGAACGCTCATGGATAGGCCGTAGAGCGGCTGGGCGCCCATCTGGTAGGGCCACCAGACCTCCGGATGCTCGACGCGCAGCGGCAGCGCGACGGTGCGTGTCGCGCCGGGCGCCAGGGTGACCGGCTCGCTCAACGTCCACCCGCCGCCGCCGGGCGCCGTCACCCGCGCGGTGACCGTGCCGGTCTGCGCGCTCGTCGTGTCGTTCGTCACCGTGCCCTTGAGCGTGAGCTGCGAACTCGAGAGGTCGGGCGCGTTGTCCTCGACCACGTGGGAATCGGAGAGCGCGAGCGGCCCGGCCGTGTGCAGCTGGATGGGGAACTGGATGCCCGTGTTGTTGTCGGGCGGGATCTCGGTCCAGTCGACGTTGTCGAGGGTGAACATCGTGAGCGGGTCGTTCGGCTGGACCTCGAGCGCGAGCGCGTTCTCGCCCGAGCGGAGCAGGCGGGTGACGTCGAAGACGAAGCGCGTGTAGTCACCTTGGACGGTCTCGTGGCCGGCAACGAGCGTGCCGTTCACCCAGACGTCGGCGGTGCCGACGACGCCGTTGATGATCAGATCGGTCCGCGACTGCGGGCGCAGCGGGGCCGAGAACGTCGTGCGGAACCACCACGGCACGGCGAACTCGGGGATCTTCTCGGCGCCGATCTGGTCCATGAAGCCAAAGCAGGTCTTCATGTTGGTCGAGAAAAAGACGTTCGGGCAGCGGCCGTCCTGCACGAGCGCTCCGACCTCGGTGCCCACGGCGCCGGCACCGTCGGGGTGGACGTGCAGCCAGCTGGCGGTGGGGAAGCCGGGCTGCGAGACCTGCGCCCCGCCGGCTGCGACCTGGGCGCTGCTCTGGACCTGCCAGCCGTGCAGCCCAACCGTGGTGA
This sequence comes from uncultured Solirubrobacterales bacterium, assembly GCA_963795525.1. GTDB lineage: Bacteria > Actinomycetota > Thermoleophilia > Solirubrobacterales > Solirubrobacteraceae > Palsa-465. The sequence goes on along the minus strand of CAWCIA010000001.1, from coordinate 449,973 downwards.
CGTCGGCCGATGCTCCCGCGGGCGCGGCGGCGGCCAGCGCCGAGGCGACGACAAGTGCTGCCAGCAGACGAGCAGTGGCGTAGAGAGACACGTGGACTCCGCTCCTTCGACCCGACTCGAATTAGTTCAACTCCCTGCGAATCACACGCTACCCCCTGATTCGGCGGGAGTCAACTGTCTTTGAATTTGTAAACCATGTGCGAAATAGCCTCTTGACGCTTGCTGGCCGTCCGAGTAGGGTCATTAGGGAAGGTCGTCTTACAAAAGACGCGGGTCCGTCACGACGCGAGGGGGCTGGCAGCGGGATGAGCGACGGCGTCGCCGGAGTCGCAGCGCCGGACAGCGCGCATGCTCGAACCGTCACTGTGATCGGCTGCGTGCAGGCGGATGTGATCGTCAGCCCGGTCACCGACCTTCCCCCGGCCGGCGGGACGTCGCTGCTCGACCGGACGAGCATCCGCGTCGGGGGTGCCGGGGCGAACGCCGCGTTGGCCCTGGCCGAGACCGGGATGTCGGTGCGCCTCATGGGCTGCCTCGGCGATGATCAGCTCGGCCGGTGGATGCGCGAGGACCTGGCGCCGGGTGGGCTGGCCGATGAGCTGACGGTGCTGCCCGGCACGCCGAGCGGGCTGACGATCGCCCTCGAATCCACTATGCGCGACCGGACCTTCCTCACCTACCTGGGCGTGAACGAGCTCTGGCAACCCGACATGCTCCCCGCCGACGCGCTCGACACGGGCAACCTGCTCCTGTGCGACTACTTCGTCGCCCCAGGCTTCCAGGGGGCGGCGGCCCGCAGGCTGCTCGAGGACTGCCGGGGGTCGGGCGGTCGCACCTTCTTCGACACGGCGTGGGATCCGGGCGGGTTTGCGCCGGCCGCGCGGGCCGAGGTCCTCTCGCTGCTGCCCGCCGTCGACGTCTTCCTCCCCAACGAGGCCGAGGCGTGCGCTCTGGCCGGGGTCGACCTCGACGGCGAGGCGGCCGGCGCCGCAGCGCGGGTTCTCCAGGATGCGTCGGGAGGGTGGATCGTCGTCAAGCTGGGAGCGCGGGGTGCTCTGGCCGTCGGGCCCCACGGCGCCACGCTCGCCGCCGCCGCACCCGCCCTCACCGTGGCCGACACGACGGGCGCCGGCGACGCGTTCAATGCCGGGCTGATCACCGCCCTGAGCGACGGCGCCGATTGGCCGGGGGCGCTGCGCTTCGCCGTCGAGTTCGCCTCGGCCATTGTGGCCCGGCCCTCTGCCGAGCGTTACCGGCCGCGGATGCCGTCGCAGTTCGGCGGCAACGCTCGGGCTGGGTTCTGAGCGGGGGTGGCGGCATACCGAAACGGCCCGCGAGCGCCGCGCTCCGAGCGGGGTATGTTGATCTCTGGCCACGCCGCCGACGACATGGCCGAGTTCCTCGCCAGCCGCCGCGCCCGGGCCACCCCCGACCCGCACGCGACCTCGGAGCACTAGCCAACCATGCAGATCACTCGCAGCAGCATCGACACCGTCAAGGGCCCGGAGGACTGGTTCACCGGCGACGTCTTCATCGATGCCGTCGCCGCGCCGGCCGGCACCTCGACATTCGCCGCCGCCGGCGTCCACTTCACCCCGGGCTCGCGCACGGCCTGGCATACCCATCCGCACGGGCAGACGATCTTCGTCACCGAGGGCGTCGGGATGTGCCAGCACGAGGGCGGTCCCGTCGAGGTGATCCGCCCGGGCGACCGCGTGTTCTTCGAGCCCGGCGAGAACCACTGGCACGGCGCCGCGCCGAACCGCTTCATGGTCCACATCGCCATGCACCAGAACGATGATTCCGGCAGCCCCGTCACCTGGGGCCGTCACGTCACCGACGAGGAGTACGCCGCCGCGCCCGGGATCGACGGCTGATCCGAAGTCGCCGGCGCGCGGCTCAATCCCCTCGACGCGCCACGTGCACCTTGAAGTGAGCGAGCGCCGGCGCGGTCCCCGGAGCGCTCACCGTCACGGTGGCCAGATAGAGACCCGGATGGGCGTAGTGATGGCTGCTGCCCACGGCGTACAGACCGTTGACCGTGGTCGCAGTGGCCGGCGGGCCGGTGACCGTCCCGGCGCTCGTCGTTCCGTCACCCCAGTTGATCGTCGCGCTGATCGCGCTCGTCGGACGCCCGGGTGCGGACAGGGTCGCCAGCGTGCCGGCGACATTGCCGTCGTGCCCGGCTCTCTGGCGCGCCGCGATCAGGTCGAGACGCCAGGGCACCTCCGGCGTGGGGTAGAAGTTGACGCCGCCGGTCAAGAACCGAGCGCCCTGCGCAGCCAGCCGGACAACGAAGTCCTGGTAGGCCGCGCTCTGCTCCGAGGTGCGATCCGCCTTCGGGGACCAGCCCAGCTCGGCCAGGGCGAGCAGCCGCGGAAAGACCATGTAGTCAACGTTGCTCAGGTTGACCACCGTCTCTCCCCAGATCGCGCCCTCGACGCCGATGACGTTGCGATCGGTGACTCCGGTGACGTAACTGCCCGGATCCCAGTTGTAGAACTGGTCCACGTCGCAGCCTGTGTTACAGGCCCAGCTCAGGCCGAGCGTGGCGGGGATGTTGCCCGCGCTGCCCGCCACGTACTTCTGGTCCAGGTAGGCGTGGTTCGCGGGAGCCATGACGACCTTCATCCCCTTGGCCACGGCATCGGTCCCGGTGAAGGTGTTCGGGTCCGAGCCGGAGGCGGGATTCCAGTACTCGGCCACCGTCCCCGCGGGCAGCTTCGTGTCCGGTCCAGCGATGTCGGCCCAGCCCATTACGGTCTTGCCCGCAGCTTGGACGATGCCCGCCTCCTTGTTGATGAAGGACGCGTACTGCGCTTGGCTGAGGATCGTCGTCGGGACCTCGTCGCCGCCCAGGTCGTGGTACGGGCCGGGAGTCATGGCGGCGAGCTGGTCGATGATCGCCGTCATGATCGTCCAGGTGTTCTGGCTCGTCGGGCACATCGCGCTGTAGCCAACGTCCGGCGTGAAGTTCCACACCGGCGGGTTGTTCGCGCCGCAGTCGATGTCCTGCGGATGCCCGTTGAGGAGCGGGTTCGTGGTGTCGCCGTACTCCGACATGATGATCGCGTTGTTGTGGCCCGGCGAATCGACCTCCGGGATCAGCGTCATGAAATGCGCCTGGGCGTAGGCGACAACGGCGCGGTACTGGGCCTGGGTCCAGAAGCCGCCCGGGTCCATGGTGCGCCCGCCGGTACCCACGGAGCCCTGACCTCCGATCTGGGTGAGGTTCGGGAAGCCGTTGATCACGATCCGGAACCCCTGATCGTCGCTCAGATGCAGGTGGAAGACGTTGATCTTGTAGGCGGCGGCCTGGTCGATCAAACGCTCGGCAGCCGCCGGCGGCTCGTAGTGGCGGGCGATGTCGAGCATCACCCCGCGGTAGGTGTAGCGGGGATAGTCGGTGATCTGGACCGACCGCATCCTCCACGGGCCCGGCACCATCGAGCGTGAATTGATCCAGACCGGCAGCAGCTGGCGGATCGTCTGGATGCCGTTGTACAGGCCGTGCGCCGTGCTCGCCGTCAGGTGGACGCCGGCGGGCGTGACGTCGAGGCGGTAACCCTCTCCGTCGGGATCGGAGCTGATCGCATCCTGGGGAGCAAGGGTCAGCGAGATGTCCCCCCGGTCGCCGCGGTCCGAGACCACGGGCAGGCGGTAGCCGGTCGCCGGCCGCAGGTAGTCCGCGAGATCTTGCGCAACCGTCTGTGCCTCACGACCACCACGCACGGCGATGCCGGTGTGTCGCGTGAGGACGAACGAGCCCTGACCAAGCTGCAACGAGGTCGGCTTGGGAATGATCTGGGGCGTCGAGCGACTCGCGCTCTGGGCCGCGCCGGCAGCCGAGGCCCCCGCCCACGACGCGAGTACGGCAAGCAAAATCATCGCCGAGGTGACGGCAGCGTGCCGACGACGGCTCGTGGCTATTGATCGGAGCCTCACGGTTCTTCCCCTCCCATGATCAACCCGCGGCGGGACGTAGACCCGGCAGCGGGCATGACTGAAGGCACGCTCATGACGTTCTCCTGCGCGAACGTGCAACTTACGAGCATCTTTGCTCACTAACATGCTTGTGTCAAGCATTTCGCGCTTGGACGCTCGACGCCCGTGAAGCCCGGGTACGGCCGCCACGACTTGCCGGAACGTGACCGTACCTGCGCGAAAGGGCGTTTTTGCGGCAGTTTCGCGCAGTCTGGGCAGCCTCACTCGGTACACTCCCGCCTCGACTTACGATCGGAGGGAGAGGGACCTGTCTCGGAACGAGCGCTGGAACGACCTACTCGACAATCTGGCGCAGAGCGATCGCTTGACCGTCGAGGACGCGGCACAGCGCCTCGGGGTTTCGCTCGCCACGATTCGGCGCGACTTCGATGAGCTGGCCCGTCAGCAGATGCTCACCCGCATTCGCGGCGGCGCCAAGCGCAACTCTGTCGCCTATGACCTTCCGCTTCGCTACAAGACCGCCCGCCATGCCTCCGAGAAACAACGGATCGGAGTCGCTGCCGCGGCATTGATTGCGGCCGGCGGGACGGTCGCGCTCAACGGCGGAACCACGACCACCGAGGTCGCGCGCGCGATCGCCACGCGCGACCTGAACGATTCGCGCGGCGAGCCGACGATGACCGTCGTCACCAACGCGCTCAACATCGCCAACGAGCTCGCTGTCCGCCCCCACGTCAAGATCGTCCTCACCGGCGGGGTTGCGCGGCCCCAGTCCTACGAGCTGATCGGCCCGCTGGCGACGCTGGTGCTCGAGACGCTGACGCTCGACTACGCGATTCTCGGCGTCGACGGCCTGGGCGCCGCTCTCGGAGCCAGCGCCCACCACGAGGGCGAGGCGAGCATCAGTCAGCTGATGGCCCGCCGGTCGGACCACGTGATGATCGTCGCCGACGGCTCCAAGCTGGGGGCGCGGGGTTTTGCCCGGATCTGCGGCACGGACGAGGTCCATACCCTGGTCACGGACAGCAGCGCCCCCGCACCCGAGCTCGACCGACTGCGCGATCGCGGCGTTCGCGTGGTCATCACCTGACGGTCGGCCGCGCGAAATCGAGGCTGCCCTTGACGACGCCGTCGCCGGTCCGATAGCGTTCCCACCCGCACTGGTCTAGACCAATTGACCATCCGCTCCACCTCGGACCTGATCGAGAAGCATAACGACCGATGGCGACCATCAGCTACATCGACGCGACCTGCGTGTATGAGGGGGCGACGGCTCCGGCCGTGGCCGAGCTCAGCCTCGAGGTCGCCGACGGGGAATTCATGGTGCTCGTCGGGCCGTCCGGCTCGGGAAAGTCAACCGCGCTTCGGATGCTCGCCGGTCTCGAGCCGACCACCGCCGGCGAGATCCGGATCGACGGCTCCGACGTTTCGCACAAGGCCCCGAAGGACCGGGACATCGCGATGGTGTTCCAGAGCTACGCGCTGTATCCGCACATGACCGTCGCTCAGAACATGGGCTATGCCCTCAGGCTCCGCGGCATGCCCAAACAGGAGCGCGACGCGAAGGTGAAAGAGGCGGCGGGGTTGCTCGACCTGCAGAACCACCTCGAGCGCAAGCCCAAGGCATTGTCCGGCGGACAGCGCCAGCGCGTGGCCATGGGACGCGCCATCGTACGCGAGCCGCGCGTCTTTCTGATGGACGAGCCGCTTTCCAACCTCGACGCCAAGCTGCGGGTCGAGACGCGGGCAAACATCGCGAGCCTCCAGGCGCGCCTCGGAACCACGACGCTGTACGTGACGCACGACCAGGTGGAGGCGATGACCATGGGTCATCGCGTCGCGGTGCTCAACGACGCCCGTCTACAGCAGGTCGACACGCCGCGCAAGCTCTACGAGAAACCGGACAATCTGTTCGTCGCCGGCTTCATCGGCTCCCCGGCGATGAACCTACGGGTGTCCAAGCTCCTTCCGGAGGGCGCGCTCATCGGCGAAACGGTGCTGCCGTTGCCCGCTCAGAAGCTGAGCTCGGCCCGCGCAGCCGCGCTCGACGAGGTCATCATCGGCTTCCGGCCCGAATCGGGCACCGTGACGGCGGCGGAGACCCCGGAGACGCTTGCGCTCACGGTCGCCTTGGTGGAGGAATTGGGCGCGGACGCGTACGTCTACGGCGAGGTGGCGGGAGACGCCCGGGAGGACAAACCGTGGGTTGTGCGCTGCGACGGTCGGATGATGCCCCGCATCGGCGATCGCGTCGGGATCACCGTCCAGACCTCCGAGGCGCACCTGTTCAACCGCCAGACGGGTCTGCGTCTCGACTGAGAAGAAACCGCATGGGATCTCGATGACCATCGCTGGCGAACTGCCGGCACCTGAGCCGAAGTACTACAGCGTCAAACGCCACCTGCTCGAGTTCATCGGGTCCCTGGAGCCGGGCGCGCCGGTGCCGACGGAGCGCGAGCTCGCACTACAGATGAAGACATCGCGGACCACCGTGCGGCAGGCTCTCGGAGAGCTGGTCGTCGAGGGACGTCTCGTCCGCCGTCAGGGCTCCGGCACCTACGTGGCCGAACCGAAGATCACCTGGCCGCTGTATCTGGCCAGCTTCACCGAACAGGTTCGGGCGAGTGGCTTCACCCCGGCGGCGGAGGTGCTGGGCACCCAGAGGATGGCCGCCACGCCCGAGCTCGCCGCCCATCTCGGCCTCAGTCCACGGACGCCTGTGTACAAGCTCGAGCGACGACGGCTCGCCGACAGCTGGCCGGTCGCGGTCGAGACCTCGTGGCTCCCGGCCGAGCGATTCCCCGGCCTCACACGGCTGATCCGCTCGCATGGGTCGCTGCACGCGATCCTGCTCGAGCGCTACGGGATCAAGCTGCAGACGGGCGAGGAGTCGATCGAGACGGCGCCGGCGACACCCCGCGAGGCGGGTCCGCTGCGCGTGGACGTGGGTACGCCGATGCTCGTGGTGAGCCGGCAGAACTTCGACGTCTCCGGCACGCCGGTGGAGTTTGGCCGGACCTGGTTCAGAGGGGATCGCGTGACGCTCGTGACACGACTGGGATCCCGGCAGGCGTGAGCACTCCGGCCGTCATCGATGCACCGGTGCAGCTTCTGACGGGCGGGCGGGTGGTCACCCCCACCGGGGTGCTGGACGGCGCCTGGGTGCACGTGGCGGGCGACACGCTCGTCTCGGTCGAGAGGAGCCGGCCGGCGATCGACGCGCCCGTCAGAGACCTGGCCGGAGCCTGGCTGCTGCCGGGCTACGTCGACCTCCACATGCACGGTGGCGGCGGACACAGCGTGGCGCGCTCGCTCGAGGCCATGGACGCGGCGGTCGCTTTTCACCGAGGACGGGGCACGACATCCACGCTCGTGTCGCTGATGACCGCGCCCATCGATGCGATGGTCGAGCAGCTCGGCTGGGCGGCCGAGCTCACCCGGCGTGGCCCGACGCCGCGTGGCCACGTCCTTGGATCCCATCTCGAGGGTCCCTTCCTGTCGCCTCGGCGCCGCGGCGCTCAGAACGGGGCGCACATGATCGCGCCTGACCTCTCGATCCTTGATCGCTTTCTCGCCGCCGCCGGGGGCACCCTGCGCATGGTCACGCTGGCCCCGGAGCTCGACGGTGCCCTGCGGCTGATAGGTCCTCTGCGAAATGCCGGGGTGATCGCCGCGATCGGGCATTCCGATGCCACCTACGAGCAGGCGGCGGAGGCGATCCAAGCCGGCATCAATCATGTGACTCACCTGTTCAACGCCACGCCGCCGCTCCATCACCGAGCCCCGGGTCTCGTCGGCGCCGCACTGGAAGCCCGCGTCTCGTGCGAGCTGATCAACGACGGGCGCCACGTGCATCCGGCCATGATCGGACTCGTCGCACGACTGATCCCCTGCCCGGTGCTGGTCACAGATGCGATCGACGCCACCGGGGTCGGTGACGGGAGCTTCGTTCTCGCCGGCCAGGAGGTGCATGTTCAGGATGGCGAGGCGCGCCTGGCGAGTACGCGGTCGCTCGCCGGAAGCACGCTCACGATGGACCAAGCGCTCAGCCGCGCAGTCAAGACGAGTGGGCTCAGCATCGAGGCGGCATCAGCCGCGGCGTCGGCCAACCCCGCGCGCGTGCTCGGCCTGGAGGCATCGATCGGATCCATCGCCCCGGGGCATCACGCCGACCTGGTGGTGCTCGACGACGACCTGCGGGTCACGGCCGTCATGGCACGCGGAGTCTGGTGCTCCGAGCGTTAGCGATACATTAACCATGAATTGGTCTAGACAAATTGTCTTACAAGCTGTAGCGTCCGCGGCGACGACACTCGGAGACGGGAGAGGAGACGGGCGAATGAGCAAGCGGTTGTTCGGCAGCGTGGCCCTGGCAGTGGCGGTGATGATCGCCGTCGCTGCTTGTGGCAGCTCGAGCTCGAGCTCGGGCGGGTCTGGCGGCTCTGGCGGGTCCGGCGGGTCCGGCGGTAATGTCACGCTCAAGCTCGTGGCAGCGGACTATGGCACCGGTCCCAGTAACACCAGTGCCAAATACTGGCAGGGGATCATCAACGCCTTCCACAAGGCCAATCCGTCGATCTCGGTGAAGGTCACCGTGGTGCCATGGACCAATTTCGACAGCCAAATCCAGACGATGGTCCAGAACCACAATTACCCCGACGTCACCGAGGGGGACTACTTCTCGGCCTACGCTCAGCAGGGGTTGCTCTACCCGGCAAGTGGAGTGCTGTCCAATCCCGGCAATCTGCTGCCGGTCTTCGCCAAGCAGGGCACCTACAACGGGGTCCAGTACGGCATGCCGTTCACGACCAGTTCCCGCACTCTGTTCTACAACAAGAAGCTGTTCGCGCAGGCCGGAATCAGCTCAGCGCCCACCACCTGGTCCGGCGTCGAGGCCGACGCGGCCAAGATCAAGGCCAAGGGCGAGATCGGCTTTGGCCTCCCCCTCGGGCCCGAAGAGGCACAGGCCGAGTCGCTGCTGTGGTTCCTCGGCGACGGGGGCAACTACCAGAACGCTCAGGGCAAGTGGAGCATCAACAGCCCTGCGAACGTGACCGCGCTCACGTTCGTCAAGGGTCTCGTGGCGGCCGGGGACACCGAGCCGCACCCGGGCACTCAGAACCGCACCCCGCTGTGGGAGCAGTTCGCGCAGGGCAAGATCGGCATGATCAACGGCTCTCCGGCCCTGATCCCGATCATTCAGCAAGGCGGCGTGCTGAAGCAGACCGATTGGGCATCGGTCGCGATCGCCGGTAAGAACGGGCCGCTCACCGACACGCTGGGCGTCTGCGACAACGTGGCTGCGTTCCGGCCCGGAGGGCACGAGGCCCAGATCAAGAAGTTCCTGGACTTCGTCTATCAGGACACCTACCAGCTGCAGTTCGATCGCGAGTACGACCTGCTGCCCGCGACCACCTCAGCCGCCAACGCCCTGGCCAGCGATCCGATCTTCGGCTCGTTCATCAAGGCGCTGCCGCATTCGGTCCAGTACCCGAGCACCACGGCCTGGGCGCAGGTCAAGACGCAGATCCAGAACACGATCGGGACCGCGGTGACCGGGAGCCCGGCCAGTGTCCTGAGCGCGCTCCAGAACACGGCGCAGAAGCAGGCCAGCTGACGAATCGCTGCCGGAGTGGGGCGTTCCCAGAGCGCCCCACTCCGGCTCAGCGTCTTTGATGAGATCCATCATGCGCGCACCGTGACCGCCCAGTCTCAAATCGTGATCAGACGGCCGTGGACGGCGCGCGTCGCCGGCTCGCTGCGACCGGTGCTCTGGGTCGGACCCGCGCTGGCCCTGATTGGCGTCGTGGTGCTCTGGCCGGTCGTGGTGCTCGTCCACAGCTCCTTCCAGAACATCGCCGTCGACGGCTTTGTCGTCGGCGGCGCCGGCACGAGGAACTTCAGCAACCTCTGGCATGAGCCGGCGCTGAAGGGGGTCGTGTTTCGGACGGTCATCTGGGTTATCGCCGTGGTCGGCGTGACCCTCCTGCTCTCGCTGGCCCTGGCGCAGCTGTTCAACCAGCGCTTCGCCTTTCGGCGCGCGGCGCGAACGGCGCTGATTGCTCCCTGGGCCGCCTCGGTGTTGATGACCGCGCTGATCTTCCGCTGGGCGCTTGATCCGAACGTCGGCGCGATCAACATCATCCTGCACGCCCTCGGCATCGTTCACCGGATGGGCTCCAACCAGGCGGACTGGCTGGGTCGCCCCGGATGGGCGCTGGTCTGGATGATGATCGTCGCGGTCTTCGTGTCGCTGCCCTTCACCACCTATGCACTGCTGTCCGGCCTGCAGACGATCTCGAGCGAGATCTTCGAGGCCGCGCGCGTCGATGGAGCCGGCCGTTGGCATGCCTACCGCACGATCACGCTGCCCCTGCTGCGGCCGGCGATTCTGGTGGCCACGACGATCAACGTGATCAACGTGTTCAACTCGTTCCCGATCATCTGGGAGATGACCCGGGGCGGGCCCGGCTACGAGACGAGCACGACCACGACGTTCATGTTCATCCTCAAGCAGTCGTTCATCGGCGAGGCCGCCGCCATGTCCGTGATGAACTTCCTCTTGGTGATCGTCGTCGTCCTCATCTTCCTCAAGCTCACCCGTTGGAAAGATCAGGTGGCCTGAAGGTGAGCGCCCTCAGCAGCCCATCATTGCCCGTCAGCACAGAATCCGGCCGGACCGGCAAGCTTCCCTCGCGGCCCGGGCGGCGTCCACTCACGCGACGCAGCTTCCTGCTGAGCATCGCCGCCTACGGCATCGCGGTGATCTTCCTCCTCCCGTACGCGGAGATGGTGGTGGCCGCACTGCGGCCGCACAACCAGCTGCTGGCGGCGAATCTGCTTCCGAACCATTTCACGTTCAAGAACTTCACCACGATCTGGCAGACGGGGTTCGGCGGGAATCTCGGCACCAGCCTGCTCATCGCCGGAGGCGCCACCGTCGTCGTGCTGCTCGTGTCGGTCCCGGCTGCGTATTACTCGGCCCGGCACCGGTTCCGGGGACGGTCACTGTTCCTGATGCTGGTGCTCGCCACGCAGATGTTCCAGCCGGCGGCGATGCTCGTCGGCATTCAGCGCGAGTTCACCACGTTCAACCTGCCGCCAACCCTGTCTCTGATCCTCGTCAACGCGGGCTTCAACCTCGCCTTCGCGGTCTGGATCCTCAACGCCTACTTCGCCGCGATTCCGGTCGAGCTCGAGGAGGCGTCGATGATCGACGGGTCGGGCCGCCTCGGAGCGCTGCTGCGCATCACGTTGCCGCTCGCCGCTCCGGGGATCGTCACGGCGCTGATCTTCACCTTCATTGCGGCGTGGAACGAGTTCATCGTCGCGCTGACTCTCTCGCTGGGAGAATCGAGCAACCGCCAGCCGCTGACGGTGGCGATCAACAACTACATCGGTGAGTACTCGATCGACTGGGGGCACCTGTTCGCGGGCGCGGTCATCGCGACCGTCCCGGTGATCATCCTGTTCGCGGTGATCGAGGGGCGGGTGGTCAGCGGCCTCACCGCCGGCTCGATCAAGTAGGGCCTCAGGGGCTTCGCGATGCGCTTCGTCGAGCAGGAGATCGCCAGCCAGCCACAGTGCTGGCTTCAGGCCGCGGAGTGCGCGAGCGACCCCGGCACCCGCCGGGTCCTCCCGTCGGCCGGTGCACGCGTTGCCGTCGTGGGGTGTGGCACGTCGCTGTTCATGGCCCAGGCGTTCGCTGTGCTGCGCGAGAGCTCGGGCGGCGGTGAGACCGACGCCTTCGCCGCCTCCGAGTTCCCGGCGCAACGGCGCTACGAGCATGTCGTCGCCGTCACCCGCTCGGGTACCACCACCGAGGTGTTGCAGGTGCTCGAGCGACTGCCGGCAGGCGTGCGGAGCACGACCATCACGACGGGCGAGCAGCTGCCGGCCGCGGCCGCGGCGAGGCACGCGGTGGCGCTGCCGTTCGCCGACGAGCGCTCGGTCGTACAGACCCGCTTCGCCACCAGCGCACTGGCGTTGTGGCGGGCGTGGCTCGGCGAGGACATTGCCGGGCTCGCCGACGCCGCCGCACGGGTCGCCACAGCGGAGCTGCCCGACGGACTGGCCGAGGCTCGTCAGTTCACCTTCGTCGGCCAGGGATGGGCGGTGGGCATCGCCCACGAGGCCGCTCTGAAGGCCCGCGAGTCGGCTCAGCTCTGGACGGAGTCCTATCCCGCCATGGAGCTGCGCCATGGGCCCATCAGCGTGCTGGCCCCCGGCTCGGTCGCCTGGATCTTCGGCGCGCCCCCGACCGGTCTGGTGAATGACCTACGGGCCACCGGCGCGCGGGTCATCGGCTCCGACGAGGACCCCATGGTCGACCTCGTCCGCGCCCAGCGCGTCGCCGTCGCCGCGGCCGAGTACCGGGGTCTCGACCCGGACGCGCCGCGGAACCTGACGCGATCGATCGTGCTCGATGGCGATGGCTGAGGAGGCCGTGATCGCGGTCGACGTCGGCGGCACGACGATCAAGGCGGCCACCGTCGACGCCGACGGACGCCTTCTGCAGGCGATCTCACGCGCCACTCCGGTGACGCGGGGGTCCGAGGCAGTGATCGGTGAGCTCCAGGCGGTCGTCGCCGAGCTCGTGTCGGCCCCGGGCCCGACAGTGCGCTCGATCGCCGTGGTTGTGCCCGGCGTCGTCGACGCCGCGGCAGGGCGGGCGGTCTTCTCCGCCAACGTCGGATTCCGCGATGCGCCCGTGCGCGAGATGGTGGAGGCGAGGTTCGGCCTGCCGACCGTGCTCGAGCACGACGTCCGGGCAGCCGGCGCGGCCGAGCGCACGCTGGGGATCGCGCGAGGGATCGACGACTATCTGCTCGCGGTCATCGGCACCGGGATCTCCGCCGTCATGCACGCCGGCGGACGACCGGTGCTCGGGGCACGCGGGATCGCCGGAGAGCTCGGTCACATCCCGGTCTGGCCGGGTGGGGAGCCGTGCCCGTGCGGCCAACGTGGCTGCCTGGAGCGGTATGCCTCGGCGTCCTCGATCGCGCGACGGTACGCCGAGCTTGGAGGGGACCACACAGCCTCCGCGCGCGAGGTTGCCACCAGACGCCGGTCGGATCCTGCCGCCGAGCGCGCCTGGCGCGAGGCGACCGAGGCGCTCGCGATCGCCCTTGTCGTCTGCACGATGCTCCTCGACCCGGAGCTGATCGTCCTCGCCGGCGGCCTCAGTGCCGCGGGCGAGGATCTGCTCGCTCCGGTCGAGGCCGAGCTCGCGGCGCGTATCGCCTGGCGCGAGGTCCCGCCGGTGCGGCTCTCGCCCCTCGGCGGCCGGGCGGGGCTCGTCGGTGCCGCCGTGCTCGCGTGGCGTCTGATCGGAAGGGACGTCACGTGCCCGGTGAGCTGATGGCAGCCGAGATGGCCGAGCAGCCGGCGGTCCTCAGTCGCCTGCTCGCCGGTTCGGAGGAGATCGCCGAGACACGCGCACGCGTCGTGGCCGCGAAGCCTCGCTTCGTGCTCATCGCCGCGCGCGGCACCAGCGACCACGCGGCCCTCTACGCCAAGTACCTCGTCGAGGTGCGCATGCAATTGCCGGCCGGGCTGGCCTCCCCCTCGGCATTGACCGTCTACGGAGCCGCGCCCGACATGGCGGACGTGTTGTTCGTGGCCATCAGTCAGTCCGGGAGCTCGCCCGACCTCGTCGACTCGCTGAGGGCCGCGCGCGAACGCGGTGCGCTGTCTCTGGCCGTGACCAACGCCCGCGACTCGCCGCTGGCGCAAGCCGCCGAGCTCACCGTGGACGTGCGCGCGGGCCACGAGCGCGCGGTTGCCGCCACCAAGAGCTACACCGCCGAGTTGCTGGCGCTCCATCTTCTCTTCGCCGGGGAGCATGCCGCCCGCGACGCCGCGCCGCTACCGGCGGCGGCTGCCGGCACGCTGGCGCTGACGCCCGACGAGCACGTGGCGGATGTCGCCGCGGGATTCCGGGACACCGAGCGCATCGTGCTCACGGCCCGCGGCTACTCGTACGCCACCGCGCGGGAGGCGGCGCTGAAGATCATGGAGACCAGCTACCTGAGCGCCCAGGCGTTCTCGGGCGCCGATCTGCTGCACGGCCCTCTGGCGATGATCGATCGATCCGTGCCGGTGATCGCCATCGCCTCACCCGGCCGGGGCGGCGAGGCAATGGGGCCGGTGCTCGAGCACCTGGCCGCTCTCGGCGGCCCCACGCTGCGCGTCGGTAGCGGGGACGGGCTGCCCATCGCCGCCGACGGCATCGCCGAGCACCTTCTCCCGATCCTGGAGATCATGCCCCTGCAGCGGCTGGCCTGGCGCCTCGCGCTCGATCGGGGGGTCGATCCCGACCGCCCGCGCGGCTTGTCGAAGGTCACCCGGACGCACTGAGAGGAGTTCCTTCACGCCCTCTCGGTCAGCTGAGGCCGAGGCTTCGGTGGGCTGGGCGTGCGGGTAGCGAGGATCGCGGCGACGATTCCGCGCGGTTGCTCCTCGGGGGCGGTATGGCCGAGTCCCGGCAGGAGCAACTCGGTGCTCTCAGGGATGACCCGGCCCAGTTCAGCCAAGAGCTGGCGGCTGATGAAGCCCGGGCTCCTCGCGCCACCGAGCAGGACGGTGCGGGCCGTGATCGTGGAGAAGCGCTCCGCGGTGGGGGCGTCAAGGGCGGCCAAGATGCGATGCTCGACCAGGTTGGCGTCCAACAGCGGTTCCATGGCCTCCCAGCGACGACCGCGGATCGCCACGCGCAGCACGGCTCGGACGTACCACAGCGGCATGATCGCGAGCGCGCCCGGCGCGAACCCGGCGCCCTTGACCATCCAGGCGAACGCGCCCCGTCGGTCACCGCGCTCCAGCAGCCGCTCATAGCCGTCGAGCCAGCCAAAGTCGAACCGTCCACCGATCGGCACGCCGGGCTCGTAGGCGTAGAGAAGATCGAAGACCTCTCGCCGGCGAGCCGTCTCCAGCGCGACGAGGCCCCCGAAGCTGTGGCCGAACACCGCGGTCGCGCCGGTGACCTCGGCCACCGCAATCAGGTCGGCGCACTCCTCCTCGATGGAGTGCGCCGTCCGCTGCGGGCCGCTGCGCGGTCTCCCTCGGCGATCCATGAGGTGGACCTCGAACTCGCCCGCCAATCGTTCGGCCAGCGGCAGGTAGTTTGAGCCGCTGCTCAACGCCCCGCCCACGATGACCAGCCCCCGACCCTCCCCCAGCGAGCGGTAACCGATCTCCGTGCCGTCAGCGGATTGCGCCGAGCCGACCCGGAGCGCGTGCTTGACCTCCGCCGTCATGCCGCCCTCCCGAGACCGGGCGCCCTCTGCGTCTCGGCGTCGAGCTCGCTGAGCAGCCGCCGAGTGTTGCGCTGGTAGGAGGCAAAGGACACGCCGCTACGGTTCACCAGCTCCACGAAGCGTCCCTCGAGCAGGCTGCTGGCGCGCTTGACCAGCGCGGCCCCCCTCTCGGTCAACTCGAGGTGCCGGCGGTTTCCGGCCCCCGCGACCCTCGTGACCGTGAGCAAACCCTCGGCCGCGAGCACGCCGACCATTCGGCTGGTCGAGGGTTCACTCTGCCCCAGCCAGTCCGCCAGCGCCCGCTGACTGCCGGCCCCTTCGCGGATCGCAAACAGGGCCAGGAAGCGGGAGTAGGAGATCCCCTCGTGGTCCCGAAGCAGGTGATCGGCCAGCCGATCCAGGCGGGCCGTCAGCTTGTGCAGCTCATAGCTAAGCGACGTCATGGCGATAACTTAGCAAACTAAGTTAGGATGCTAAGTTCTTTCGCCGGCCACACTGACGTCATCTGGTCGGTCTCGTTGCGGATCCCGTGCGCGCCCGCAGGTCCGACGACGAAGCAGACGACGTCCCAAGGGTCAAGTGAGTTCAGGGCCAATGATCCCCAGGGCCCCGTACCTGCGCAAAAGGAGGTGTTCCGACAACCCGCGTGCGTTAGGGGCCCTTGTCGGTCAGTCTCCTTCCTCGGTGCGCCACGCGGGTTGCGGGGGCGCTGAGGCGAGCGCTCGCCGCAAGAGCGTCAGCAGCTGGCGTCGATCGGTGGCTGTCAGGCCGCCCAGCACCTCGTCCTCGACTTGGGAGACCAATCGTCTGGCCCTCTGGAGGGTGCGTCGGCCCTTCGCCGTGATCGTGACCTCCCACGCGCGGCGATCGTTCGGGCGGCGTCGGCGATCGGCTAGCCCTGCACCTTCGATCTCGTCGATCAGCTTGACCATGGCGCTCGGATCGATGCCCATCTCGGAGCTGAGCTGTTGCTGGATGGTGCCTTCGCGAGCGCCGAGCACATTGAGCACCGCAAACAGCGCGGGCGTGAGCCCGAGCGAGCTGAGCGCGTCGGCCGTGCGCGTATGCGAGGCGCGCCAGAGCCGGAAGAAGAGTTGGCCGGCGAATTCAGCGACCTCGACGTCGCCCGAGATAGATCCTGCCATCGTTGCAGTCTCGCACGTTCACTGGACTGCAACCGTAGTGGGGGCGTACCATCATGGTCGTGCACAATGGTCCTATAGGTCCGAGACATCCGCCTAGGACGGCACCCAGCGCCGTCAGACCTCCGCCAACCAGCCTAGCCAGCATGAGAGGGTTCCGATGAGTCAAGAGAAGGACACACCGAAGCGCACCCGGCGCACCACGGCGACGAGCAAGTCGCCCACTGCGCTAACCGCCGAGGAACGCGCCGCGATGAAGGAGCTCGTCCAGGAGCGCAGGGCACAAGCCCGCGGGCAGGACGGGGAGAGCGCGGTGCTCGGCAAGATCGCCGAGATGCCGGAACCGGATCGCGCCATGGCTGAGCGGCTTCACGCGATCATCAAGGCGAGCGCGCCGTCCCTCTCACCGAAGACCTGGTACGGGATGCCGGCGTACGCCAAGGATGGCAAGGTCGTCTGCTTCTTCCAGAGCGCGGCGAAATTCAAGGCGCGGTATGCCACGTTCGGGTTCAGCGACAAGGCGAACCTCGACGACGGCAACATGTGGCCCACCTACTTCGCGCTGAAAGAGCTGACCTCTTCTGAGGAGAAGAAGATCGCCAAGCTCGTGGAGGAGGCGGCCAGCTGAGCGCGGTTCGCCGCCTCGTCCCGAACTGCCAGCGGATGCCGAGGGACGCCGAGAACGTGAAGAATGGGGCTTCGGCGGGGTTCTCCAGAGTGTCCTGGCTCCCGATGTCAAACCCGAGGCGGCTCCCGGGCCAGGCTCGCGAGCCGGTCCCGCTCGGCGAAGCTCGCCAGCGAGAACGCCACAAGGGTGTGTGCTGGGCTCGAGCGCGAGGGGTCTCGTATCCGGACGCCTGGCGCGCTGGAGCTTCCAGCCCGAGGCGGCAGCAGCCCACGACCTGGTTGTGGCGAGAGTAACCGCGCGGGTCGCGGACTGGCGCGTATTCGCCCGAGGCGCGATATACCAACGGACGGGCGCCCGGGGAGGCGCCGTTCACGTCCACCAAAGGAGAGACGATGCGCAAGCTCGTCATTGCTGTTATGTCGGTAGCCGCCTTCGCTGCGGCAGTCGCGCCGGCCGCGAACGCGGCTCCGCGTACATCGAGACTCTCGCTCACAGCGAAGATCACCAGCTTCCACGCGACCGCCGCCGGTGTGGTCGCGACCGGGACGTTCAGCGGAACGCTGCGCTCGGGAACGGGCGTATCGCACCACAGCGCGCCGGTGCGCTTCGCGGTCCTGGCCAAGGCCGGCGCCCAGCGGTGCAATATCCTGACGCTCCACCTTGCGCCCGTCTACCTCGCGCTACTCGGGCTCCAGGTCCAGACGTCGACCATCAATCTGAACGTCTACGCCGCCCGAGGCGAGGTCCTGGGCAACCTGTTCTGCGCGCTGTCCCGGGCCAAGATCTCGTTCCCCAAGGCCGCGCGCGATCTGAACTCTCACCTGCGCGGTCGGCCACTGCAGGTGATGGCGGCGTCGGACACGTTGCCCGCGGGCGCGGCCCAAGCCCAGCCAGTGGCGTGCCAGGTGCTGAAGCTGGTCCTGGGCCCCCTGCATTTGAACCTGCTCGGCCTCGAGGTCGATCTCTACGGCCAGACCACAACCAGTCCCGTGGTCGTCACGATCAACGCAATTCCTAGCCAGGGCCTGCTCGGGCAGCTGCTGTGCGGACTCTCAGGCGGCACCGGCATCAACAGCCTGAGTGGACTGCAGGGCCTGCTCAGCAGCCTCGGTCTGAACCTGTCAGGCACCCAGGTCCAAAACCTGCTCAACACGCTCGGGATCACCAACCTGACCTCCGGGCTGAGCCAGGCTGACATCAACCGCATTCTGCAGGCGCTCGGACTCGGTTCGAGCACCCCGGCCGGCGGCTGAATCGAGCCTAAGTAGAACCCCAAAGAGGCCCCGGCCAACGCCGGGGCCTCTTCCACGGGTAAACCGGCTCTGCGGGCTTTCTCTTGACATCAGTCACTTGGTCCAGTCTTTTTCGGGGGGCCTGGACTGACGAGACGGCTTTCGTATGCGAGGACAACGGCTTGGACACGGTCGCGAACGCCGAGCTTCATCAGGATGCGGGTGACGTGCGTCTTGACGGTGGTCTCGCCGATGATGAGCTCGGCGGCGATCTCGGCGTTTGTCTTGCCGGTCGCGACCAGCCGGAACACCTCGAGTTCTCTCGGGCTGAGCTCGTCGAGTTCGGGAGCTGTGGGGGCGCGGGAGGCCGAGAACTCCTCGATTAGGCGGCGCGTGATGCTGGGTGAAAGCAGTGCGTCGCCGTCCCCGACCGTGCGGATGGCGGCGACAAGCTGGCGGGCGGGCACGTCCTTCAGCAGGAACCCACTCGCTCCGGCGCGCAACGCGTCGTAGACGTACTCATCGAGATCGAAGGTGGTGAGGATCAGCACGTTCGTCTTGGGATCGCGGTTCTGAGCGAGGATGCGGCGGGTGGCTTCGATGCCGTCGAGTTCGGGCATGCGGATGTCCATCAAAACGACGTCCGGCCGCAGCTCCCGCGCCAGAGATACGGCTTCGGCGCCGTTGCCCGCCTCGCCCACGATCTCGATGTCTGTGGCGGTTGCGAGGATCATCCGGAAGCCGTCGCGGATCAGCTGCTGGTCATCGGCGATCAGGACGCGAATGCTCAAGCGAGTGCTCCTTGCAGGCCGCGCGGCATGCGGGCGACTAGCTGCCAGCCATCCTCGTCCAGAAGCTCGTCTTCGAATGCGCCGTCGCATAGCGCGAGCCGCTCGCGCATCGCGTCGGTGGGCCACGCGTTCGGTCCGGGGCAGCGAGCGGTGAGCCGTAGCTCGAGATCCTCCTCGCGAAACCGCAGCGTGACACCCACGGCGGGTGCGGGGTGGCGGCGAGCGCTCTCCAGCGCGTCCTCGAGGATTCGGTAGAGACCGAGGTCGACTCCGGCCGCCAACGTTCCCGGCTCACCGTCCACCTGCAGTTCGACCGGCTGACCGCGCTCGCGCGCGCGTTGGATCAATGAATAGACCTGAGCGACGCCCGGTTGCGGCTCGCGCCCCCGTAGATCATCACCGTGGCGCAAGACTCCGAGGAGGCGGCGCATCTCTGTGAGCGTCTGGCGACCGGTGTCCTCGATCGCGCCCATCGCGGCGTCAGCTCGCTCGGGGTCGTCGGCGAGCATCCTGCGGGCACCCTCGGCCTGAACGACCATCCCCGCGACGCTGCGCGCCACGATCGCGTGCAGCTCGCTGGCAATTCGCGAACGCTCGCCGGCGACAGCCAGCTGCGCCCGGTCCTCGCGTTCGGCCACCAGCAACGCGGAGGTACGCTGAAGCGCCGAAGTCAGCGACCTGCGCGCGTCGATCGCGCGGCCGGCGGCCCACGCCGCGCTGATCGTAAACGCCGCGCCGGCAAGGTTGCCGACCGGCTGGTGTCGCACGATCAGCACGTTGATTGCTGCGCTCCCGAGCAAGAACGTGAGTCCGAGTACGGCCTGGCGTCGGGCCCGCCAAGCCGCGACAGTGTATGCCGGGACGAGCAGGAAATACGCAGCCAGCACCGGCGAGTGGTCAAGCGGCGTGAGGTACAGGTTCATGACCGCGGCAAGCGCCCCGACGACGATGAGGAACCACAGCGGCGAGCGCCGGCGCCACACCGCCGCCAGCGCGACGGCCGCCACGGCCATCATGTTCAGTGCGAGCGGCCCATGGCGGCGCTCACCGATCAGCACGTCGATCTCGAGCGCCAGCAGGAACACTCCGGCGCACGTCGGGTCAAGCCAACGCCAGCGCAAGGCGCGATCGGGCCCGACCGGCAGGCGGTCGCGGCGGGCCGGCGAAGTCACCGGAGGGGGCGCGGGCCCGATGCCATTAATTGGAATGCGCGCGCGGACCTCAAAGCCGTGCGTGTCGGTACGTCCCCCGGCGTACAACTCCCCGCCGTACAACCTAACTCGCTCATTCATACCGACGAGCCCGTGCCCGGCTTCTCGGTGGTTGTTGCGGTCGGGCGCCGAGCCGTGCCCGGTGTCGGAGACCTCCAGCTCGAGGAAACCGGCGACGACGGCCACGTTCACGCGTGCGCACGCGGGGCCAGCGTGCTTGATCGCGTTCGTCAGCGCCTCCTGCACGACACGGTACGCGACCAGATCCAGGCCGGGCGAAAGCGCCTGCAGCCGACCGTCGAAGCGCACGTCCACCGGAAGCCCTGCGGCGCGCGCGCGCTCGACGAGCGCATCCAGCTGCGAGAGACCGGGTGCAGCCGAGCCGGCCAGCGCGCCGTTACCGCGGTGCAGCACGCCGACAATCCGCCGCAGCTCCACCAGCGCGTCACGGCCCGCGCCCTCGACAACCCGCATCGCATGCCGCGCCGTTTCGATATCGACGCTCGCGATGCCGCGGGCGCCGCTGCTCTGAAGCACCATCACGCTGACGTCGTGCGCGATCACGTCGTGCAGCTCGCGAGCCATCCGGTGTCGCTCCTCGGCCGCGGCGCGGCCCGCGCGGGCTTCCTGGGCCTCCGCCAGCCGAGCCATGCTCGCCTCGAGCTCGTCCGTGAGCCCTCCGCGCGTCTCGAGCGTCCGTCCGAGCGCGAACGGCGCACCACCCAGCAACGTCCAGGCCCCGAGCACCGCGCCGACCGAACCGCCGGGTTGGGAGTAAGTGATCACCACGACTCCGGCCAGCCAGTAGGCGAACACCACCGCCGCTCCGAACGTGCGCTCGCGGCCCCGCGCACGGCGGCCGAGCGGATAGAAGTTCAAAGCGATCGCCGCCACCTCGAACGCGCCGGCGCCGGTATAACCGCTGGCAAGCTGAAATGCCATGAACGCGGTGACCGCGAGCACCGTCGTCAGCCATGGGTTCAGTCGCCGCCAGGCAACGCTGCCGGTGAGCAGAACGAGCGGCACAATCGCCAGCTCGCCCGTTCCTCGGTGAAGCTGCGAGGAGGCATCGGCAAGCGCCCCGGCGGTGAGCAGCACCGCCAGCACCACGTCGATCGCCCGCAGATCGACCGTTCGTGCCCGCGCGATCAACCTGCGTCCAGTGCCCACACGCGCACGCTAGCGCCACAGTCAGGAGCGCGCATCCGACCAGACGACGATTCGGGTCCTACTCGAGTAGGACCCGAGCCCCCGTCCAATCACCGCCCAGCCCACACAGGTCCTACCGAGGGCCGACGACAGCAGCGCCACCACCTGAAACGCTGGCGCCAACCAATCAGGAGGCCAGCATGTCGAACACCGCAGATTCGCTGACAGCCCTCAGCCGCCGGACCTGGATCAGCCTGGTCGTGGGCGACGTGGTGCTGTTTGTCCTCGCCAACCTCACCGCCAATAACAGCAGCCACCCCGGCACCGCAAGCAACGGGTTCTTCGCTGCGTTCGCGATCGGCGTCGTTCTGCTGATCGCGCTGGCGATCGCCGGCATGCTCAAGTCGCGACGGGGAGCCTCGCGATGAACCCGATCGCGAGAGCGCTCGTCATCCTCGGCGCGGTCGCATCGATCTTTGCTGTCGGCATCACGTCCGCGAGCAGCGCCACCAGCTCGCGTCTGCCGACGCTGACGCTCACTCTGAACGGTCGGTCGGTTACGGTCAGCGGCACGCTCCAGTCCGGGGCGGTGACCGTCGTCTCCAGCGTGAGCGTCAAGCACACCGAACCGGTGCTGATCCGCCTCAACCCGGGAGTACCGTTCTCGGCCTTTGCCCAGGCCGGAGCGGCAATCAACGCCCACCACGGAGACCTGAACTACATCGCCCCGTACGGCTCTATTGTGTTCGATGTCAGCGCCGACAAGGGAACCACGAGCGCACAGACGACGCTACAGCCCGGCAACTACCTGGCGGTCGATCTGAGTAGCAGCAATCCCGACCCCCCGCACACCACGTTCGCGATCAGCCAAGCGCCGCAGCCCGCCTCGCTTCCCAAGCCGGGCGCGACAATCAATGCGATCGACTTCGCATTCCGCGGCCCGAGCAAGCTCCACGACGGCGAACTCGTGCGATTCCAGAACAGCGGCTTCCTCGTACACCCAATCCAGGGGATCGGCGTCAAGAACGCCAAAACGGCCCGACGGTTGACCGCCCTCTTGCGTGCCGCTAACGACAAGGAGGCCCCGGAGCTCGCGATCAGCTCGCCGGAGTTCGCCGGGCCACTTTCACCCGGCGGCGTCCAACAGGAGACGATCGACGAGCGGCCCGGCATCTACGTCCTCGCCTGCATCTTGCGCACCCAGGACGGGCGCGAACAGACCCAACTCGGCATGGAGCGCACGATCCAAATCGTCAGATAACACCCACACGCCAACCCTGCTGCGCATCGCACAGACTCGGGCGAGCCGACCGCCTCAGACCACCCACCACCAACAACCGCGGCTTCGGGCCTCCTCGGTATACGAAGGGGGTTGACGGGGATTGCTGTTTCGCCCGACCCTTGGCTTTCGGGCTACGCCTGCCTATCGTCCAGTTCCCTGTAATCGGAGGCCGGTTGCTGGACATAAGAGCGGGCATGGAGGAAGCGGAACGACGTCGGCGGCTGGAGGCGTTGTTTCGTGAGCATGCGTCTGCGGTGCACGCGTACGCGATGCGTCGCATCGATCCGGTCAGCGCTGATGACACGGTCAGCGAGGTGTTCGCGATCGCGTGGCGCCGGCTCGATGACGTCCCTGCGACGGCGCTGCCGTGGTTGTTGGCCTGCGCGCGACGGGTACTGGCCAATCAGCGGCGCGGTGCCCGCCGAGCGACCGCGCTGCGGTGGCGGTTGGCGGCGATGATCTCGACACCGTTGCCTGTTGCTGAGGGCGATGGTCGCTCAGACAGGCGTTGAATCAGCTGAGTGAGGGCGACCGCGAGGTGCTCCTTCTGACGGCATGGGAAGGCCTCGCGCCGGCTGAGGCCGCCATCGTGCTCGGCTGTTCCAAGGGAGCGCTTGCCGTTCGCCTTCACCGCGCGCGCAAACGACTCGAGGCCGCGTTGGCACGGCTCGAGACCTGCGACACGCCGACCGAAACAGTTGAGGCAATGTCATGAGCGACGTGCTTGATCGCCTACGCGGCGACAATCCAGTTCCGATCGGCTCGCCGCCGTCGTTTCAGGATGTGTGGGCCGGTCTGCAGCGGGAGTCCGGCGCGGTTCCCCGATCGGGCCCAGTCCGCCGGACGCGTGCCATGGCGGTGGGCGTGCTGGCGGTGATTCCGGTCGCGCTTGTGTCCCTCATTGCGGTCACGACCTTGGCGCACCGGCCGCAGGCCGCCGGTAGCGGCAACCCGACGCGCCGCGGTCTGCTCGCGCACTACCGCGCTCGGACGGTCTATCGGCCGGCGGCAAGCGGTGGCGCCTCGTTCGCCTATGAGGTCGACTCGGCCGATGTGTGGGTGTGGGGCGCGGTGCGCCACCGCATCGACACGGCGTACTTCTACTCGGGCAACGGTCGGCGTCAAGGGGCCGCGCTGCGGCTTGAGCTCATGACTGACGGTCGCCGCCTCGAGCATTTTCAGGCCGGCTCGCTGGCCTCTGCCGGAGAGCTCGACGAGAGCTCGGCGGGCGTGCAGGACGCTCCCTGCCTGCTCATCGTGGACTGCGCCAGCGCGGTTTCGGTGGATCCCGCGGCCGAGGTCAAGCATCTGTACCAGACCGGAGCTCTGATGGTCGTTGCCCGAGGGAAGCGGCTCAACGGCCGCCCCGTGGATGAGTTGAAGAGCGCGAACGCCAGGACCACGCGTGTCTACCCCGTGGTGATCATCTTCGTCGACGTCCGCTCGTTCCTGCCGGTCGAGATCGTCGCCCAGTACGGACCCCGACCGTGGCCCGCCGATCCCGCCTCGACAACAACGATCAGCGACTACCAGCGCCTGCAACCGACTGCGGGCAACCGCAGATTGCTGCAGATGCGCCCGCATCCTGGAGCCAAGCTGCTCTGCGATGGGCCCGGAGGCGCTGCACCGTCAACGCCAGCCCCCGCACACGGCTGCCCTTAGGAGGGCTGATCGAGGGACCGGAGCGTGGGCAGGTGTCTTCCGAGCGGCCGTCCCGCAGGCGGCGTTCGCTCAATGTTTCCGGCAACTCCGAAGCCTCTCGCTGACCCACCCGCGAGGGAGGCTTTCCGCCTCGGCGGGCGCCTGGGCGTCACACGTGCGGGGCTTGGCGGTAGTTAATGCGCAGTGGACGAGTGGGAGGGAAGGAGCGATGAGGAGCTTCTGGCCGCAGCGCCAGCCGGAGCTGGTGCGTTCTCGGTGCTGTATCGGCGCTATGAGCGGCTTCTTCTTGCCTATTTCCGGCGGCGGGTCGATGACGCGGAGTTGGCGGCCGACCTGACCGCGGAGGTGTTCGCGGCGGCGCTGGTCAGCAGCGCTCGGTTCCGTCTGGGCGGCCCGCCCGTGTCGGCCTGGCTGTTCGCGATCGCGCGCAATACGCTGGCGAACAGCCGTCGCCGGGGCCGGGTTGAGGATCGGGCGCGGCGGAGGCTGGGGATGGAGCCGATCGTGCTGGAGGATGACGATCTCGCCCGGATCGATCAGCTCGGCGATACGCGGGCGGCGTTAGCGCTGCTGGAGCAGCTCGCACCCGATCAGCGCGAGGCGATCCGCGCGCACGTGCTCGAGGACCGCAGCTACGAGGAGATCGCGGGCGAGCTGCGCTGCTCCCCGAGTGTCATTCGCCAGCGCGTGAGTCGTGGCCTGGCGCGGCTGCGCGAACGATTGATGGAGGAGACCTGACATGCCCCTGTTGCCGCAACTCGAAGCTGAGCTCGCTGCCGCCGAGAGACGCCTCGCCTCCGCGGAGGCGGCGTCCCTGTGGCGGCGGATCGTCGCGCGGCGGCCGAGCCTTGGCGCCGGTCTGGCGGCCGTCTCGGTGGCCGTCACGCTCGTCGTCGGTGCGGTCGCGGTCACCACGCTCCATCACGCCTCGCCACCCCGCGCCAGCGCACACCCGCCGCCGAGCCGACTGGCGGCGATCGTCGATACCTATGCGGTGTTTGCCCGGCCCCAGTCGGCGGCCGACCGGCGCTTCACCGGCGCCGCGTCGTGGTCACGGACAATCGGCCAGCCGGTGATGATCGCGAGCTCGACACGGCGAGCGGCCGTCTTCGGCGCCTACTCGCTGTACCTAGCGATCTTCACCGCCACGCCGCAGGACCAGGGCTACGAGGCGCCGTACGAGCTTGGCGCGTTCATCGTGGGTCACGTTCCGGTCAACGGACATGAGCCTGCGCGCCTCCGAGCGTGGCTTCTTCGGACGACCGGTGGGATCTCTTACGGCGAGTGGGGATTCTCGCTGAAGCAGTGGACCGCGCACCCACAGGCGTTCGATGCCGGCGGCGTCGGCCCGGGTCATTCGATCCTGTTCGCCGTCGTGCCAAACGGCGTCGCCACTGTCGCCTGGACGCTGCCCCCATCCGGCGCCGACAAGACCGCGCGCACGATCCGCCGCGACGTCCACAACAACGTCGCCGGACTCGCGCTCGACCGTCCCCCGAGCATCCTGTCACTCACCGAGGCCTGGTATCGCGCGAACGGAACGGTCATCAAGCGCTTCACCGGGCCGCCGCTCGTCGTGTGAGCAAAATACGCGGGGTTCACGTCTCCTAGCGCTTGCTCACCGGTGTTGGCCAGCTAACACCGCGACGCTAGGCCGCCGAACGCTGCAAATGCCGGCGGTAGCGGTAGCGGGCCAGCGGGCAAGTCATGTGTTCAGCTTGCCACATACCGATCTCGCGCTCTCTCGCGCTCTCATGCCCGGTTGGCCGACACGAAAGGAAGGGCTCCTCCTCGTTCACATTTCGAGAATCTGGCCAAGCGTTGTCGCGCGGGCGCGCGGCGCTTTCTTGAGCAATGCGGCGATGATCCGCTCGAGGTTCCTGCGGCTCGTGATCAGCCTGTCGCGTTCGAGTCGCGCGATCAGCGAGCTAGGTATGCCCTCAAGCTTGAGGAGCTGATCGCGCCCCTGCGCGACCTGCTTTGCAGTCACGGCGGCGTTGAGGTGATCGCGTCGAAGCACACTCCCAAGCCGACGACCGGCCTGCTGCAGCACGCGGATCGCACTCGCCTGGAGAGGCAGATACTTGGTCTCAGCGACACTCTGGAGACCTTCGGCGGTAAGATCCCCAGCGTCCTTCGCGCCGCCGAACCGTTCGGCGGTGACGCCGACAGCCTCGGAGACGGACGCCACGTTCGCGAGCGCGTCCAGGTATTGCACCCAAGCCGTCCGTAGCCGAGGACAGGACGCGCCTCGGGGCTGCGGACACGTACCCAGCGTCGGGACGGTGAACGGCTTCGGCTGATACACAGCTTCAAAGTTCGTCGTCGGCGGCACGTTCTCAACCCGCGCCGGAAAGTCGCGCGCTTTCGGAGGGAAGGGCTGAGCCCCGGCCGCGCTACCGCCGGCCCAGGCGTTGTAGTCACTAGTGGCAATCAGACCCCTCAAGTGGCAGATCCAGGCTATGGGGGAAGTCTCCGCCACGGGCAATCCCGACACGTTGGGGTTCGAGTGGCACAACCACCCATCATCTTCTGCGTCCTGCTGCGCAAAAGTACTCTCGGTGACCGTGGTCTCCGGGCTGCACTGCGCCCCCGAGCTGACGGCGGCCAAGACGGTGTGCGCCGCGCTGCCAGACGTTCCATGGCAGACGGGCGCCTCCGCTGGAGTGGGCACTGCCCACACGGGGGCAACGTTGGAGGTCCAGTTGACGTGAACTGAGCCCGTGGCGCCATTTACAAGTGGCCAGGAGGAGGTCGTCGTCCCCGGACTCCACGGTCCCCCGCCACCGACGTTGAGACCCGCGTCGCAGTAGGGTGCGGGAGGGACGCTGTCGACAAAGAAATCAAAGCCGATCGATCCGCTACCTGACTGGTCACCGTTCGCCGTCAAAGAGATAGCGTCCGTACTGCCGAGGCCGCCGGGCAGGCCGACGAGGTATTGCTCAATCTTCGGGGTTATCGTGACTGAGCATGGGACGCCGCCGGAGTAATCGGTAGCGGTGTTGCCGAAGAGCGTGCCGCTGACACTCGACCAGCGGTAACTGCAGTATGTGGAGTAGCCGCTGGCGATTACTTGGCAAGCACCAGCCTGTGGGGTGAATACGGCCGTAATATCGGCCCCGAAACCGCCATATCCATTTCGGAACGAATTCTCGTATCCGTCGTAGGTTAGGCTGAGCGATGTCGGGAAGGTTGGGATGGTCGTGTTCGACGAGCGTGCACTCGTCGGTGTGGCCGATGTCATAGACCATTTCCAGGCGAGGGAGGAGCTTACCGTTGCAGCGGGCGCGCTTATGGCACTCAGCCCAGAACCGACGATCAACATGGCCAGACTACCGCATAACACCAGGGCGCCGATCGGCGTCCGCAAAGACGGGCGATGCCCGCGAAAAGACTTCCGCCATAGGCCCGGTGAAATGCCCATCGACCCCCACTCCTCGGCGCTCCAAACAGCACCGCTTCCTTGAAAGCGTGAGTCTAGCCCACCGTCGCAACTTTAGGCGAGCATCCTAACAATCCCCTTTCGCGCCCGGTTGATCGAGACAGGGCTGCGGCATTAGCCGCAGTGCATCGCGAGAGTTGTGGTCGGGCTGGTGGTGCCAGGGTTCGAGGCACGACTGCCCAGAGGTTGGTAAACGAGCTCGCGGCCACGCCAAAGAGCATGCTGGTGCCGTTGGTGGAGCCGCCGGGGTTGAGCAGGGCCTGCCAGGAGCTGCCGTTCCACTACTCGATCGCGGCGCCATCGACGGCTCCGCCCACGGCCCAGGCGTTTCGCGAGGAGATGGCGGCGACAGCGAAGAGCTGGTTGGTGGTGACCTTCACCGCCGAGGCCCAGATCACCGCAACATACAGAACGCCCGAACGAGCCACCGCCCGACCGGGTCGAAGTAGTGCGTCGTCTGCAGCACGTTCTTAGGCACGTCCTTAATGTCGGCAAAGCATTATCACGGCCCAACCGCCTGGCTCAATCGCCCTTCCGCAAGGGGCAAGGAGCGGACTGCCGGCTGTCGATCAATCCGGAAGCGCTCGCCGCTGGTTACCTCAACCATCGGCGAATGGCCGCAGCTCGATAACCCCAAATCGCGCGATCGGGTGCTTGGCCGACACTTCGATCGCTTCTTCAACGTCTGCGCACTCAAGAAGATTGAAGCCAGACGCGGGCGCGGCGATCTCCACCCGCGGACCCCGGTCGACACGTGTCTCGCCGCCTCTCACCGAGACACTGGTTGTCGCATCGACTGGGGCGAGCACGTCGCCTAAGAGCCGCACGCCGCGCTCTTCCATCTGCGACACCCAGGCCTGGACCTGGGGACCTATGCTTCGCCGATCCTCGGGCGTGAACTCGATCGACTCATCACGACAAACCAACATCAGGAACTTCATGGCACCTCCACCGTTCGTCTGACCGAATCCTCGCACGGGACTGCCAGGCCTCGGCCGCGCACGGCAGGGACGGCTGCCGCTCGTCGATCAAAGCAGCAGCGGCAGGCGTGGCCGACACCGTCCGTCTGACGAAGTGTCGCTGACGACGTGCTGATCAATCTGGCGTCAGGAGCGCTCTATATGGCTCAGGCTCGAGGAGCGCAGTACCCCCGTCTCCTCGGCGCACGAACTCGCGCCCCTCTGGCCAGCGGGTCACGAACTGATCGCCAGATGCTTCCTCGTAGCGGATGAAGGTGACGTCCTCAATGTCAATCGAGAACAGATGAAACCGTCCGGGCGTCGGCTCCCACCCCAGCCGCTTGCGCACCTCATCGGCGTATGCGGCCTGGACAGTTCCCGGGGGCGCCTCGACGGCGCGGCCTCGGACCTTGTACTCACCGAGACTGCCGTCACGACCGGTCACGATGCTGTGCACGAGTACCCGGGGGTCGCGGCGGAGGTCCGCGACCTTGCGCGATTCGAAGAGCATCGATAGCCAGAGATCGCCCTGCCACAGCAGCGGCTCCACCGGACTGATCCGCGGAGTCCCATCACGTCGGATCGTTCCGACGAGCACCACTCCGGGCTCTTCCAGCCGCTCCCGTCCCAGATCGGCCAGACGCGGCGCCTGCTCGGCCAGTTCACTCCATTTCATTGCTCCTCCAAACTGGCAACCAAATACCTCCTCAGGCTAACGCTCGGAGTGACTACGACGACTTCGGTGAACGCCTCGGTGCCGCGAGCGCCAGGTCTCGACGCTCAGCTCGTTCCGCTTCGGCGTACTGGTCGGGATGGCGGCGGATCCCGGGCTCTGCGTAGGCACTGCGGCGCGACACTACCAACGCCTCCACCACACCGCCGGGATGAATGCGGCCTGATCAACCGCGGGAAGAGCGAGCCCTCGCGGCTCGTCGGTCGCGTAGCTGTTCGTCGATCTACGCGAGAGCGTGGCCGCCCACTCAAATAGCAGCACGCCATGCGTGAGCTGCGTCCCAATGTGTGGCATTGGCAGTCGCCGCATCCCAACTGGAACGAGGAGCAGTGGTGGCCCGAACTGGTTTCTTCGTACGGGATCGCGCTCGGCGACGACTTCGTGTTGTTCGACCCGCTCTTCGTTCCCGGCCAGCTACGCGAGCGGGCGACCGCTGTCGTCCTGACCGCGCCCTGGCACGAGCGCGACGCCCGTCGGCTTGGCCTCCCGGTGCACACGCCGCCGGCAGACACGTGGCTGGATTGGGTCGAGAAGTTTGACGAGGACCCCGATCGCGTGCGTGGCATGGAGAGTGATGATCCCGCCTGGCTGCGTGCAGGCGAAGGAGAGGGACACTTCACGAGCCCGGAGCGTGGCCGTTCGGTATTGACGCTTTCGCCGGCCGGGAGAAGAACGATCTCATACTCTGGCTGCCGTCGATCAGCGCGATCGTCACCGGCGACTCGCGCTGATCGGGCTGGGCGTGGCCGTCGACTGCCGGGATCCCCACAGGGCGTGGGAGCCGAATCCGTCCTGCCAGACCAGTGCCTGGGATTCCGAAGGGCCGCTGCTGCTGGCGGGACGCTCGCGGCCTGCTCGGCGCCGTGACCGCGGCAGGTGCGGCGCTCGAAGTTGGCGTCCCGCGATCAGCTTACCGCGTGTCGTGTGTGGTGCGCAAGCCGATCGCGGGGCCGGTGGCGGTGGCTACTCGTCGTATTCGGACGGCTTGTTGAGGATTGTTATGAGGCTGACGATCTTGTCGTCGCGGACGCTGAAGTAGTTGGTCAGGATGAGCGGGTTAGGAAGGTTGGTTTTGTCGAAGTCGCCGTCGTAGGTAGCGCGCACGATCGTTTCGCCGTGGTGGTCGATGACCTCAGTCACGTCCATCGTGACGCTGTCGCCGACGATCTCCTTGGCGACGAACCGTCGGACCGCATCGGTGCCGCGGATCTCACGGCTGGCGTCGTTGATGTAGGCGTCGACGGCGAAAGTGGCGACGACCGCCTCGGTATCGAACGCGTTGACGGCGGTGACGTGGTCTGCGATCACGCCGGTGAGTTGCGTTGTGGTTGTCGACATGGGGTGTGGACCTCCAGTGTTGTGATGGGTGGTGGCCACCGCTATGGCGTCTGGCTGCATGTATGGTCGGCCGTCCTCTGTGGGGAGAGTCAAGAGCCGATCCGCGGTTGACTCTCCCCTTGGGGGAGGCCCGATACTGTGCGGCGTGAGTGCGTTCCTGACGATCGGCGACTTCGCCCGCGCCACCCACCTGAGCGTCAAGACGTTGCGCTACTACCACCGAGTCGGCGTGCTCGAACCCGCCGACGTCGACGACGACACCGGGTATCGCCGGTATGGCACCGATCAGATCCCTGTGGCGCAGGTCATCCGTCGCTTCCGCGAGCTCGACATGCCCCTGGAGGACATCCAGGCGGTCCTCGCCGCACCCGATATCGCCACCCGCAATGCCGTGATCGCCAGCCACCTTGCCAGGCTCGAGGCCTCCCTGGGGCGCACCCAGCGGGCGACCGCGTCGCTGCGGGACCTCCTCGATCCCCAGTCATCGACCGCCCCGGCCGATCTGGAGCACGTCAGCGTCCCGGCGACCACGGCCGCGGCGATCACCGACACGATCGATATCGAGGACGCGTCGGCGTGGTATCAGGGGGCGCTGGGCGAGTTGCACGCGACCCTCGCCGCCCAACACGTGCCCGGCACCGGGCCTGCCGGTGGGATCTATGCCAACGACCTGTTTACTGAGGACCAGGGTGAGGCGACCCTGTTCATCCCGTGTGATCCAGCGTTTCGACCGACCGGCCGGGTCGGCGCGGTTGTGATCCCCGCCGCCGAGCTAGTCGTCACCACCCATGTCGGATCGTACGCCGAGATTGATCGCGCCTATGGTGCCCTGGCCGCCTACGTCGCCCACCACGCGATCGGAGTCGACGGGCCGATCCGCGAGTACTACCTCATCAACCGCCACACGACGCTCGACGAGACTCGATGGCGCACCCAGATCGGCTGGCCCATCTTCCACACCGCCCCTCGTTGACCCCACCGCGATCGTGGATCGCCGCGTCAAGCGACCGTCCTGGATAACGCCCAGGCTGCCCGGGAGAAGCTGACACCCGGAGCCAATCTCGACCCCGCGTCGCCCGAGGCCGAGATGCGCCCGAACCAGCCGAGCCTCAGGCGGTGGTCATCAGCGACCCATCTGTCCGGTTGGGGGAAGCGCTCGCTGCCACGACCAGCGCCGACGACGTGGCCCACCCCATTTGGTGTGGAGGAGCCGCGATGTCGGCGGTGATCGCGTTGGCTGGATTGCTCAGGCGTCGTGGTGCGTGACCCGGGTCAGTGCGGCGGTGAGGGCGATGGCGGCGTACGCGCCGAGGACCGCGATTGCCGTGTTGGGCGCGAGCAGCCCGCCTGTGCGGTGCACGGTGATGGCCGCCTGGACGGCGGTTCCGGGCAGGTATTGGCGCAGGCCGGCGGGGAGGAGTTGCCCGAGGATGACGTCTCCGACGATGATCAGCGTCAGCGTGGTGGTCGCGGCGGCGCTGTGGCGGATGAGGCCGCCGAGGCCGACGCCGATGATCGCGACTAGGCTGGCCGCCACGGCACCGAAGACGATGGCCCGCGGCACGCCGGGATGGCTGAGGGCGACCTGGAGGTGCTGGCTGGCGAAGATCCGCTGGCCGAGTTCGAACCCGGCGATCTCGCAGAGCAGCGCGACCGGGAGCACGAACGCCGCGACGGTCGCGGCTTTGGCCGCGAGCACGAGTCGCCGGGCCGGCATCGCGGTGAAGGTGGAGCGGATCATGCCGGTGGCGTACTCCGCGGTGACGGTCCGCACGGCGAGCGCTCCGAGCAGGGTGGCGAGGATGATGACCCCGAACAGCGAGGCGCTCGTCGCGTCGAACGTGTGGCGCTGCTGGGCGCTCAAGCCGACCTGTTGGAAGTCGACGGCGACGGTGAGGCCGATGGCCAGGACCGCGGCGAGCACGGCTGTGCGCCAGGTCGAGGGCAGGGTACGAAGCTTGGTCCATTCTCCTTTGAGGTACTGGTTGATCGTGGTGGCCGATCCCGCGGGCCGGGGGATGGTGGCGGTGGTTGTGCTCATGTCAGGCTCCTTGGGTGGCGCCGGCCAGCTCGCCGGCGCGGTAGTCGGTTGCGTCTCGGGTCAGCTCGAAGAACGCCTGCTCCAGTGACGCTCGGGACGCCGCGAGCGCGAACAGGGTGATGTCGTGGGCGCGCGCGATGCCGCCGATGGCCAGGCAGTCCAGGCCGGTCACCAGCAGGGCGCCGTCCGGGGAACGCTGAACGATGCCGCCGCGCTGAGTCAGGGCGTCGGCCAGGTCGGTCTGTTCCACCGCCCGGACGTGGACGCTCGGGGTGGCGTTGTGGTTGATGAATTCCTCGGTGCTGGCGTCGGCGATGATGCGACCCTGGGCGATGACGAGGAGGTGATCGGCGGTCTGGGCCATCTCGCTCATGAGATGGCTGGAGAGGAACACCGTGCGCCCCTCGGCCGCCAGGCGCTTCATCAGGTTGCGGATCCACACGATGCCGTCCGGGTCAAGACCGTTGATCGGCTCATCGAAGATCAGCGTGTCGGGGTCCCCGAGCAGCGCCGCGGCGATCCCGAGCCGCTGACTCATCCCGAGCGAGAACGTCCCCGCCCGTTTGCCCGCCACGTCGCTGAGCCCGACGATGTCGAGCACTTCGCCGACGCGGCGGCGGTCGATGCCGTTACTGTCGGCAAGCCAGTTGAGATGGTTAGCCGCACTCCGGCCACCGACGATCGCCTTGGCGTCCAGCAGCGCCCCAACCGACCTCAGCGGATCGATCAGCTCGCGATAAGGCCTCCCGTTGACCAGCACCGAGCCGGAGCTCGGCATGTCCAGACCGAGGATCATCCGCATCGTGGTCGACTTGCCCGCCCCGTTGGGGCCCAAGAAGCCGGTCACACGCCCCGCCTCGACGAGGAACGAGACCTCATCGACCGCCACCGTCTCTCCGTAACGCTTCGTCAGGTGCTGCACCTCGATCATTTCTTCTCCTCGTCTCGATTTGCTTGGTGTCAGGAAGCCTGCGCTCGGGGCCTGAGGTGGGGCTGATGCGGCGCTGAGGTGAAACCCGACGCTCCGCCCGGCGGCCGATGAGGGCGTACGGTTGGGCTGATGGAGGTGCGGTTATTCGGTCAGCTCGAAGCGGTGCAAGACGGCGTGGCGGTGCCGGTCCGCGGCGCCAAACAGCGAGCCCTGCTGGCACTGCTGGCCCTTCAACGTGGCAAGCCGGTCAGCGCCGACCGCCTGATCGACCACCTCTGGGGTGACGGGGAAGCGGGGAACCCGGCGAACGCGTTGCAGGCTCAGATCGGCCAGCTGCGCCGCAGCCTGGGACCGGCCGCGATCGTCACCTCCGAAGCCGGCTATGCCCTTGACATCGGTCCCGACGACGTGGATGTCGTTCGCTTTGAGCAGCTCGTCGCCGCCGGACGGCGCCTCGTGGAGAAGGGCGAGGCGGCGTTGGCGTCAGCGGCGTTCGGGGAGGCGCTGGCGCTGCGGCAGGGGGAGCCACTGGCGGAGTTCGCCTATGCCGGCTTCGCGGATGTCGAACGGGCCCATTTGGACGAGTTGACCCTGGTGGCGATCGAGGCCCGTGCCCGAGCGGATCTGGAGTTGGGACTCCATGGAGATCTCGTCGGGGAACTGGAGGCCCTGTGCCGCGAGCATCCGCTGCGCGAGCGGCTCTGGGAGCTGCTCATCCTGGCCCTGTATCGCGCCGGGCGCCAGGCCGAGGCGCTGCGCGCCTATACCGAAGCCCGTGACCGGTTGGTCAACGAGCTCGGCATCGAACCCGGTCCCGCGTTGAGACAGCTGCAGGCCCGAGTCCTGGCCCAGGACCCCGCGCTCACTCCGCCCGGCCCGGCACGGCTGCGGGCCGCCGGGCCGGCGGCGACCGGCAACCTGCGAGCGCAGCTAAGCAGCTTCATCGGCCGCGATGCCGAGCTGGAGCAGCTGTGCGAGGCGGTCCGCTCCCACCGGCTCGTGACCCTGATCGGCCCGGGTGGGGCGGGCAAGACCCGTCTGGCGGTGGAGGCCGCGGGCGTTCTCCGCGAAGAGCACCGAGACGGCGCTTGGCTGATCGAGTTGGCCGGCGTCGCCGAACCGGGTGGGGTGGTGCCGGCGGCGGCCGTCGCGCTGGGGGCGGGGTCTGCCGTCCCCGGTCGTGAGCCTGCCGGGTCGACAGTCGAGCTCATCGTGCGCCACCTGGCCGGACGGTCAGTGGTCGTCGTCATCGACAACTGCGAACACGTTATCGCGCAGGCGGCCGCTCTGGCCGACGCGCTGATCGGATCGCTACCCGCGCTTCGGTTGATCACAACCAGCCGCGAGCCGCTTGGCGTTCCCGGTGAAATCCTGGTGGCGGTGGGCGGTTTGGCCCCGCCGGCCGCCGTCGAGCTGTTCGTCGAGCGCGCCCGAGCGGTGCGCCCCGGATTCACCGCAGACGATCGCACCCGCCCGGTTATCGAGGACATCTGTCGCCGACTCGATGGCCTGCCCCTGGCGGTCGAGCTCGCGGCCGCCCGCCTGCGCGCATTGACATTGGCCACAGTGGCGCAACGCCTCGAGGATCGCTTCCGGCTGCTCACGGGAGGGGCCCGCACCGCCCTGCCCCGCCAGCAATCGCTGCGGGCGGTGGTGGACTGGAGCTACGATCTGCTGTTCGACGACGAACGGGTCCTGTTCAACCGACTTGCTGTGTTTTCCGGCGGCTGCGGGTTGACAGCGGCCGAGGCGGTCTGCGGCGACGACGAGGTCCCGGCCGGCGAGATCCTGGATGTGGTCAGCCGTCTGGTCGACAAATCCCTCGTCACCGCCGCCGACGCCGCTGGTGAAACCCGGTTCACCCAGCACGAGACGCTTTGGCAGTACGGCCGGGAACGCCTCGAGGAATCCGGCGAGGTCAACGCCATGCGCACCCGCCACGCGGAGTATTACCGGCAGCTGGCGGAGGAGGCCTACAGCCGACTACGCGGCGCCACCGGACCGATGTGGCGCGACCGACTCAACTCGGAGATGGGCAACCTGCGGGCCGCGCTCGACTGGTTCATCGCAACCGGTGATGCTGACGCGGCGCTGTCGTTGGCGTCGGGGATGGCCTGGCTGTGGTGGATCACCACCGACTTCGCGGAAGGAGTCCGCTGGCTCGGTGACGCCCTCGGGACGAGCGGGCTCGGTCGTGGCGAGCGGGCCGCGATCGCGCACAGCTGGCACGGCTACTGCCTCGGGATGTCGTCCGACGTAGCGGCCGGCGTCATTGAATGCGAGGAGGCCGTTGCGACCCTGAGGGCCGGCGACGACCGGAGCGCCCTGGCTACTGCGCTGGTGCTGTGTGCGACGGTCCTGGTGCGTGCGCACGCGTTCGAACGCTCGCTCGGACTGTTGCAAGAGGCTCATGCCCTGCTGGAACCGACTGGCCATGGCTGGCTGCTCGCCTCGCACGACCTGATCGTCGCCTGGAACCTCGCGTCGCTGGGGCGCCTGGAGGACGCGGAAATCGCGGCCCGTTCCAGTCTCGAACGGTTTGACGCCGAGGGAGAGGTCCTGTTGGTGGTCTCGCCGTTGAACGCCCTCGCCGGCATCGCCGAGGCCCGGGGGGATCTCGGCGAGGCCTCGATCGCCTACGAATCGCTTCTGGAGCGATGCCGCGCGACGGGGCAGGCTCTTTACGTGCCGTTCGGTCTCGTCGCTCTCGCCGGGCTGCGGGCCAGGCAGGGTGATGACGCCCTCGCCGACCGTCTGTATGACGAGGCGATCGAATGCGGCTCCAACCCATGGCTATCCGCCGACGCGATGGTGGGTCGGGCGGCGGTCGCCCGTCGCCTCGGCGACCTTACGCGGTCGCGCGCCCTGCTCGATGCGGCAGACAGCCATTACCGAAAGGCGGGTCTTCCCGAGGGGCAGCCCCAGGTGCTGGTTGGCTTGGCATGGTGGGCGCTCGCCGCCGGCCAGCTAGGCGACGCCACCGTCTTCGCGGCTAACGCCGCCCGTGCTGCCTCGGTCGGCGGAGCGATTTCCGTTCGCGCCGCCGGCCGTGCGCAACTCGCCGACGCCGCCCAGGCCGCCTCCGGCAGTGGGGATCCGGCGACTCAACTGCTCGCCGATACCGCCGTGGCAGCAGCCACGGCAATCGCCGACCCCACGCCTCCCAACATCAATACGTTCCTCGCGCTCGCCCAGCAACGCACGTCCCGTCCGGCCTACCGGTCTCTCACCGACGAGCCAGACGTCGCCGCGCTCGCCGCCCGCCTCGCCCTGCCGACCCGCTGAACCGTTCGGCGACCCCCGGGGAAGCGCCGCTGACACGATGGAGACCACCCGACCTCCAAGCCCTGGAGTCGCCCGGGGCGCCCTCAGCATCACCTCAGTGCCACCTCAGGCCACCCGAGCAACCTGGGGATCATGAAACCAACGCCCGACCAGCCCCGTAGCCACCGCGACCCCCCGGCCGATAACGGGCCGGCGGTTGAGGACCACGGCCGTGTGATAACCACAAACCGTCGGGCGGCGGCGTTCTACCGGCAAGCCCAGCGAGCCGTCGACGCACGCGAGGCGACGACGGCACTGCGCCTCGCGGTCAACGCCGACCCCAGCTTCGGGCTCGCCATCGCCGATCTCGACGCCATCACCGGAACGGCCAGCGAAGGTCCCAGTCACCAGCAAATGAACTGGGAACGCCACCACATCGAAGTCGTCCGCACCGCCGCCTCGGGCAATGCCAGGCGAGCAACTGACCTGCTCCGCGAACACCTCGCAACTATCGGCTGCGACCCACTCGCCGTCCACATCACCGCAGAACTCCAACACCCCGGCGGGCACGACGACGACTTCGAGGACCTCGTCCGCCGACTCCCAGGCTGTCACGCAACCCCGTCGGCTACCCATTTCAATTGCCGATGACGGGGCCATGTGGAACCTGAGCAGGTGACTCCTTCGTGCGGAAGCGGCCAGCACCTCGCCATGACCCGTATAGGCGTCGACCAGTAGCGTCCGCATCACGGGGCGGACGTGGGATGGCGCGAGGCTCGGCGGGTGTGCAATGCGGTAGTCGTTGGGGGCGATGACTCCGGTTAGTCCGTTCGGGTCATCCGCGTACCGCGGTCGGTGATGCTTTTCGATCGGCTTGCCTGTCTGGATGGTCGAGCCGGCTGTTTACTGGACCCAGATTTGGTCGAGTAGGAGTTGCCAGAATGGATGGTATTGGTAGTTGCCGGCGCGTGCCGACGTGGCGATCGGGCTGAAGGAGTTGTATAGCGGCAGCCACGGCGCCTCGTTGGTGATCTCGCGATCGACCTGACTCCAGATGCCGCTGGCGGTGCCTGGAGCGAGCGCCTGCAGTTCCCCGGCGTGCTGGATCAGGGAGTCGACCCGCGGGTCGCAGAACTCGGCCCCGTTCGTGCTCTGCGGAGTGTCAGGCGTGAACGAGCGACAGGTGAGGAGCGGGTCGAAGAAGTCCGAGGGGGCGGCATAGTCTTGTTCCCACGTGAACCAGGAGATCTGGATTCGCTTGCGCGAGTCGTGCGAGAGCGTGTAGACGTTCGGGGTGCTTCGGAGTGACGCGTGGTAGCCAATCTGGTCCAGCACGGACACGAGGTAGCTCCCGATACGGACTGTCGGATTGGCAACATCGGGCGGCTGGATCAGCACAGTTACCGTCATCCCGCGGGTGCCGGATGCGGTCACGAGCCGTTGCGCTCGAGCGAGGTCAGAACCGTGCCACGATCCGCTGGGGCTGGGCGACCGCGTGTACGGGCAGTACGGCTGATAGCCCGCGAGCGTCGGCGGCAGGATCTGGCAGGTGGGCCGCGCTTCGAGCTGACCGCCGGCCAGCGTGACGGTCCGTGCGCGGTCGATCGCGTAGTTGATTGCCTGGCGCGCTGCGAGACGATCGAACGGCGCCACGCGGGTGTTGAGCACGAACCCGGATACTTCCGGTGCGACGCTGTTGTGGAGCTGATTGGTGTAGCGGACTTCGAGCTCGTGCGTGCGAGCCACCGGGACACCCAGGAGCACGTCCACGGACCCGCGCTCGACCTGGTTGGTCGCCTCGTCGGGATCCATGTCGTTGGTCAGCACGATCCGGTTCGGGTAGCCGTCGGGCTGCGCGTCCGTCGACCACTCCCGGTAGCGCGGGTTGCGGACCAGGGTCCAGGTGTGGAACGCCAGCGGGTAGCTGTCCGGACCCGGTACGTGCGTCCCTGTGATCGATTGCGTTATGTACGGACCGGTTCCGGGCAGCGGCGTGCGGCCCATGTCGTGATCCGCTGTGGTTGCTGGTACCGCGTCCGCCCAGGGGAACGCGAGCTTGTACAGAAAGTCCGGATCAGGAGCGACGAGATGGAACGTCACCGTATGACGTGGGTCTGCGACGATGATCCCGTGGTCGAGGTTGCAGCGTCCGCCGGTGCGTTGCGGGGGCTGCATGTTCGGGTTGTATGCCGACAGGCACGTCTGTGCACCGACGATCCCGGTGTAGAACTGCTGCGGATAGCCGTTGCCGATCATGAACACGCGCTCGAGCTCATGCCGGAAGTCCTCCGGTCGCACCGCCACGCCGTTGGAATACCTGATCCCGTCGCGGAGTCGGAACGTGTACGTCCGCCCGCCGTCGGTCGGCGTCGGTAGCGCCGTTGCCAGATCTGGCACCAGCTCGCTGCCGGCTAGGCCGCTGGTGCGGCGGTAGCCGACAAGTCCGTCGGAGGTCAGGCTGAGCATCAGCCACGCGCTGGTTCCTGCGAACGTCGCCGGGTCCACAGAGGTGCCGAGCGACTGGAACGGCTGCTCAGCAACTACGCGCAGCGTTCCGCCGCGGTGGCTTGCGAGCCCCGGGAGCACCGTGGTCCAGACACTGTTTCCCGCGATCGCCAGTGCCGACGGCTGGCTTCCGACATGGATGCGCGTGACCGATCCTGATTTTGGGTCGACCCGGGCGACCGATCCGCCGCTGTCGGCGACCCACACGGCGCCGGCACCGTACGCTACCCCCAGGGGAGCGCGGCCGACGTTGATCGTTGTGACCTGGCCGGTCCCTGGATCGAACCGGGCGAGCGTGTTCTCTGATGTGTCGGCCACCCACACCGCCCCGCCGCCGGCGGTGACCCCAGCCGGACCGTTCCCGATCTCGACCGCCTGCGTGATCGTGTCGCTGTGCGGATCGATCAACAGCAACTGCCCGGTCGAGCTGCTGGTCACCCACACCCCGTCCGGGCCGAAAGCGATCCCCGCGGGAGAGCCGGGCAGCGCGATCGTGGCGACGCTGCCGTTTGCCGCGTCGATGCGTGAGACGGTGTCGTCGGTGGTGTTCGCCACCCACAGCTTGCCGGCGCCGAACGCGACCGGACCGGCTCCGGTGCCGACCGAGAAGCTGCCGACCTGTCTGACCGCGCGCGGATTGATCTGCGAAACGCTCCGATCGAGCTGATTGACCACCCACACGTCCCCGTCGCCGACGGCGACGCCTTGCGGGCCGTTGCCGACCGGCACCCTCTCAACGATCCGCCCAGACGGAGATAGCTCGACCAGGAGGTTGTTGACCGTGTCGGTCGTCCAGACGGCGCCCAGTCCAGTCGCGATCCCTCCCGGCGGACCGCCGACCGCCACAACGCTGCCGAGCACATCCCCTGTGGCATCGATCTCGCCCACGGTGTTACCCCCCGCGGACCGCGAGCGGGATCCCTGCAGGGCGACGCCGAGCAGGAGTGCCGCTGCGCCGGCCAGCGCCACCCCGAATGCGAAAGCGACCTTGTTCCTCCTCCTGCTCCGGCCACGCGGCGGCTCCGGTTCGGCGTCACGCGCGGTGGGCGCAGTGGGGACTGTCTCGAGCTCGCTGTCACCGCCAACCTCGGTGAGGACCGAGCCGCCGCTCTGAACCGGAAGATCGAGGTCGGGCGCCTGGCGGAGGATCGCGCCCTCGAGTGCTCTGAGCGCGGGGGTGGGCTCGATCGCCAGTTCGTCGCTCATCAATTTGCGTCCGGTGCGATACGTCTCCAGTGCATCGGCCTGGCGGCCGCATCGATACTGCGCCAGCATCAGCTGTCCCCGACCGCGGTCGCGCAACGGGTGCTCGGAGACTCGCGCCGCGAGCTCGGCCACCACCGCCACGTGACGGCCGAGCGCCAGCTCAAGATCGGTTCGCTCTTCGGTCGCGACCAGCCGCTGCTCCTCCAGCCTGTCGATGTCAATCCGGGCGAACGGCTCGAACTCAAGGTCCGCCAGCGCACGGCCACGCCACAGCGATTCCGCTTCGCGCAGCAGCTCGGCGGCCCGCTCGAGCTCACCGCAAGCAGCCGCCGTGCGCCCGGCAGCGAGCAACGCCTCAAACCGGTAGAGGTCCAGCTCCTCCTGCTCGACCCGGAGTAAGTAGCCGGGGGCGCGCGCGAGCAGTCGCGGATCGCCGTCGACGCCCACGATCTTACGTAGCCGCGAAACCTGAACCCGCAGCGTGTGGTCGGCGGACTCGCTTGGCGTGTCGCCGAGCAGCTCGCTGATCAGACGATCGCGGGAAACGACCCGGTTGGCGCTGAGCAGCAGCGTCGCCAGCAGCGCCCGCTGCCGCGGCCCGCCGACGGGAACCCTGACACCGTCTAACCGAACCTCGAGCGGTCCAAGGACCCTGAATTCAACTCCCACCCGGCCATCCCCTAATTTGCCGAGCACATTCTGTCCCTCTCAGCCCGGTGAGACAAGCTTGAGACACGTTTGAGACCCGCCACCGGCACCCTGCGACCCCATGTTGTTCGCCGCGAAATGCTTCTGGCCCGGGATCACAGCATCCGAGCTCGACCGAGCCGCCGGGCCGCTCCGCGCTGAGCGAGCGGCTCGCGCGAACGGCCCCATGTACGCAGGGTCGCTGCTGTTCGTCGAGGACTCGCTCGTGCTCTGCCTGTTCGACGCGGAGTCAGCCACGGCGGTCAGGCGCGTCACCGAATTGGCGCACATCCCATGCGAGCGCGTCATGCCGGTCGACTGGTTACCGCGCCCGGGCCGTGGCCCGAGCCGGATTCGCTCCCAGCACCTGACCGCGACGAGGCGCACATGAACCGCCATCGCAGGCCAGACCTCCACCTACGTAGCAGGAGAGTCAGATGAAGCGGCGCTTGAGTACGCGACCACGCTCGAACGGCGCATTGATGGCGCCTCCGGCAACCGTTCCGCCCGGCAAATCACACGGATGGGACACGGGCATGCAGATGAGCACCGTCAAGGGCTGGCGGGCACGGCACGCGCGGTCGGGTCGCGCCGCAAGAACGGGGTGCGGGACGAGGCGGATTGGTCTGCAGGCGCTCGGACTGCCGATCGTGCTGATGTTGATGGCGGCGCCGGAGAGCCTCGCCGCCTCGGTGTCGCACGCC
This sequence comes from uncultured Solirubrobacterales bacterium, assembly GCA_963795525.1. Taxonomy (GTDB): domain Bacteria; phylum Actinomycetota; class Thermoleophilia; order Solirubrobacterales; family Solirubrobacteraceae; genus Palsa-465. The sequence goes on along the minus strand of CAWCIA010000001.1, from coordinate 407,863 downwards.
AGCGGGCGGGCCGTTGCCGCCTCCGAGCTCCCTCTTCATCAGGGGGCCGGGGATGGGCTGCGGTCGGGACGGTCCGGAGCGCTGTCGTTCACGTCGGTATTCGGCGGTTTCCCCGGCGAAGAGCCGACCGTCCAGGTCGGCGGGGACCCCGTCGCCGTGGCGGTCGATCCGAGCACGCACACGGTGTATGTCGCCAACGGCAATGACGGCACCGTGTCGGTGATCAACGACGCCTCGTGCGATGCCACGAACCTATCGGGCTGCCGCCAAGCCGTCGTGGCCACGTTCAACGTCGGCGCCGATGGACTCTTGCTGCTCATCGACCGAGTAACCCACACGCTGTATGTCGGCCAGAGCGACACGGTCGCGATGGTCGACACCAGGACCTGCGACGCATCGAACTTCGCGGGCTGCGGTGCAACACCTCCGGCCACGCCGGTTGGCAGCTTCCCCGGGTTCGCTGCGCTCGATCCCGCCACGGACACGATCTACGTGCCGAACATCGGCGAGAACACGGTGTCGGTGATCGACGGCCACACCTGCAACGCGACCGTGCAGGCCGGCTGTGCCGGGACCGGGACGGTCACCGCCGGAAACGGAGCGACCCAGGTGGCGATCAACGGCCGCACGCATACTGCGTACGTCGCGAACTCCAACGACGGCACCGTCTCGCTGATCGCTACCGCGACATGCAACGGGACCGTCAGGTCCGGCTGCAGCGACACGTTCCCGACCGTAGCGGTTGGCCCGGGCCCGTCAGCGGATGTGATCGACCAGGCGAGCGACACCGTCTACGTCGAGATCGGTCCCACCGGCGACGGCAGCCTGGGGTCGGTGGCGATGATCAGCGGGGCGACCTGCAACGTCACCCACCCCGGCGGCTGCACGCAAGCGCCGGCGACGACCCCCGGCGGAGCCGGACCGATCTCGATGACCGAGAACCCGATCACGCGTACGGTTTACGCGGTCAACCAGTCGGACTCCGACATCTCGGTGATCGACGCCGCCACCTGCAACGCCACCGTCGAGTACGGGTGCCGGCAGGTCCCGCCGGCGCTGTCGATCGGGGGACCGACAAGTTCGATGATCACGAACTTGTACGGCGCCGGGGCCGTCGCGGTCGATCAGAGCACCGACACGCTGTACGCGACCAGCCAGGCCGAGAACAACGTCTCGGTGCTCAACGGCGCGAGGTGCGACGCGACCAACACCTCGGGCTGCACGCGCTTCGCGCCGACCACAACGGTTGGGAACAGCCCCCAGGGGGTCGCCGACGATCCCGCGACCCACACCATCTACGTCACCAACCGACACGACGACACCGTCTCGGTGATCAACACTGTCGTGTGCAACGCGGCTCACCGCAGGGGCTGCCAGCGGGTCTGGCCGACCCTCAAGGTCCGGAACTACGCCCAGGACATCCGGGTTGACGTCGCGACCGACACGATCTACGTCGTCAACCGCAATGACAACACCGTCTCGGTGATCAACGGCGCCACCTGCAACGCGTCTACGAGCTCGGGCTGCGACCAGACCGCCGCTACCGTCCCCGTCGGCACCGGCCCGTTCGCGCTGGCCGTCGATCGGCTGACCGACACCGTCTACGTCGCGAACTCACGCGACGACACGGTCTCGGTGATCGACGGGGCGACGTGCAACGGTACCCACCACGCGGGCTGCAGCCAGACACCACCGACAGTCGCCGTCGGCAGCGGCCCCTCGGGAGTCGCCGTCGACGAGCAGAAGAGCACGGTGTACGTCACAAACAACAACACCAACACCGTCTCGATGATCAATGGGGCCACCTGCGACAGCGCCGATCAGCGCGGCTGCAGCCAGACCCCGGGCACGGTCACCGTCGGCAACTACCCCTACCCGATCGCCGTCGATCAGAGCACCGGCACGGTCTATGTCGGCAACGATGGCGACGGCAGCCTCTCGCTGATCGACGGCCGTACCTGCAATGCGACCGAGATGGCGGGCTGCGGCCAGCTCATCACGGTCCCGGTCGAGCCGTTCCCCTACGGGATCGCCGTCGACCGCCGTACGGGCACCGCGTACGTCACCAGTGTTCTCGACAGCGACGTCGCCGCGATCAACGGGCGCAAGTGCATGGCGAGCGCCGGCGCCTACTGCCGGCCGCGGCCGATCGCGCTGCGCTTGGGCGGCTTCGGCGGCGCGATCGCGCTCGACCCCAGCTCGAACACCGCCTACGTGCCCGACAACGACGACGGCAAGGTGTCGTTCTTTGGGCTCGGTGCGTCATGAGACGTCCCATCGCGCAGCAGATCATCCCGATCGTTCATCTCCGACTGGAAGGTGCCGCCGTGTCGACTCGAATCCGCACCATCGCGCTGGCGCTACTCGCCAGCCTCGTCATGCTCGCGCCGGCCGCTGCCAAAGCCGACGCGAAGAGGCTATGTGTCGGCGGCGAGCATTGCTACGCGACGATACAGGCGGCGGTGAACGCCGCCGAGGTGGGCCAGACGATCAGGATCGGGTCGGGCACGTTCGCGGGTGGTGTCACGATCGATCGCAGCGTCAACCTCATCGGCGCCGGGCGAGCAGCGACAAGGATCTCCGGGGGAGGCCCGGTGGTGACGATCGGATCCGCCTCGGCCACGCCGACGGTCACGCTTTCTGATCTGACGGTCACCGGGGGCGACACGAGCTCTGACCCGCAGGCGCCGCTGTGCGGCCCGGACGTGCCGACCTGCGGTCAGGAATACCCGGGGGTCACGGCGCTGGGCGGCGGGATCGAGGCGTTCGCGGGGACCAACGTGACGATCCGCGACAGCGTGATCACCGGCAACCGGGCCGTGCCGAACGGCTCGGTTGCGAGCGTCCATGCGATATGTCCCGGCGGCGTGCCGTGCCTGGCGTCGTTCGGTGATGCCGCCGGGATCGATGACTGGGGCGCGATGACGCTGATCGGCACGAACGTCAGCGACAACCAGGCGGCCGGGAGCCAGTCAGACGGTGGCGGGATCGTGGTCGAGTCGGGCGCGTCGCTGTCGCTGGCGAACTCGGTCGTACGCCGAAACTCGGCTTCGGCGGCCGCGCCAACCGGACGCTTCGCCGCAGGTGGCGGCATCTTCGTCGCCGGCGGCGGCTCACTGATCGTGCAGGACAGCTCGATCGACGCCAACACGGCGAGCCTCGCGAACACGATCCCGACCCCCTATCCCGAGCAGACAGGGGCCACTGATCAGGAGAACGCCGAAGCCGCCGGGATATTCCTGTCGGATGGCTCGAGCGCGACCCTCCGCGACTCGACGCTCGATCGAAATGCAATCGCGGTCGACACGCCGCTCGGGCAGGCGCTCGGTGACGACGCCGCGCTGTGCGCGTGCGGCGATGTGCCGCTGACGATTGCCAACAGCCAGATCGACCGGAACACGTTGACCGCCAACGTGCTCTCAAGCGACGCCAACGGGCCCAGCGGCCCGGCGGCGGTCGAAGCCGACGCGAATGCGACGATCACGAACACCCGCGTGGCCGGCAACACGATCACGGTCACGGCCCCGACCGGAGACGCCGCGGCGCTCGGCGCGGTCGGCTTCTTCTTCGGCGGCACCGTCACACCAACGCTGACCAACAGCCGGATCGTCCACAACAGCTCGAGCGCGAACGCCCCCGAGGGCGCGGCCGCGGTCCAGGGCGCCGGGATCAGCAACAACGGCCCGCTCGTGCTCACGAACGACCGCGTCAGTAGCAACACCGCGAGCGCCGACGGGCAAAGCGGGTTCGTCCACGGCGGCGGTGTCTCGAACGGCGTGTTCGGTGGCCCGACCTCTCCGCTCACGATCCAAGACACAGCCGTCACCGGCAACACGCTGACCGGGAGTGCGGGCGTCACCCTCAGCGGCGCTGGGATCTTCACAGTCGGGTTCCCAACCACGCTCACCAACAGCGTGGTCGCCTTCAACCGCCCCGATCAGTGCGACGGCTGCTGACAGAATCGGAGCTGTACACGGGCCTGACGGCTGGCACGGTCATGGGTCACGTTCATCTGAAGGTGGCGCCGATCCCGGAGACCGTTGCGTACTACCGTGATGCACTCGGCTTCGGCCTGATGGCTCAGCTCGGGGACCAGGCCACCTTTCTGAGCGCCGGCGGTTATCACCATCACATCGGCGCGAACGTCTGGGAGAGCGCCGGCACTTCGCCCCCACCCCCGGGCGAGGCAGCGCTCCGACATTTCACGATCGTCCTCCCCGACCAGAGGGAGCGCGAACGCGTAACCAACCGGCTGAGTCGGCTCGGCCACGCACCGTAGGAGACGGACGCCGGTCTGGTCGCTCGCGACCCTTCCGGGAATCAGTTCGTGCTCGCCACATCTGGCGGTGTCAGGGCTGGCGCACCGGACTAGAACCCCGTCCCGGCGGGCTGTCTGCCGGTCGACCGGCGCCTCGCGAATGAACCGCCGATTCGCGCTCCGAGCTGTGACCGTGGTCTACGATGCGTTTCGAGGGAACCCATGGATGCGCATCTCAACAATCATCACCGCGACACGGTGGAGATGATCTTCACCCATCCGGCGAGCCGGAACATCGAATGGCGCCGAGTGTTGTCGCCGCTCGAGGCGATTGGGACCGTGAGTGCGAAGCACGATGGCAAGGTTGAGGTCACCCTCGGTCCGAAGACCGAGGTCTGGCGTACGCCCCGCGGCAAGGATGTCGACGTGCAGATGGTGGTTGACCTTCGCCGGATGTTCAAGCAGGAAGGGTTCGCGCCGGGCGGCGGCGGCCCGGCGATCCCCGATCAGCGCTCCCGCGACCATGGCGATGGCCAGTGGGGCGAGCCGAGCTAGCGGCCTGCGTCCATGGACTCAGACTGCGCGCGCGAACTAGTCACACTTGAGCGTCCGCGCATCGGGCACGCGCTCGCCGCCATCGATCGCCCAGGTTCACATGAGGTTTCCGATCGCTTTGACCCTGGCGACGGGGGCTTAGAAGGCGTCTACCAGGACGAGGTCGACGCCGGTCGGGCCGAGGACCTTCACCGCCGGCTCGCAGCATTAGAGCGCGCCGAGGCGCCGCCTGAGGCCGGCAACTACGAGCTCTCGATCGAGAGCGGCGAGCGAGAATGGTGTGACCGGTAAGAGCCACAGTCGCGTTGGATTGTTAGGGACCGGACTGATGGGCACGGCGATGGCGCATCGCCTGCTGGATCAGGGTGTCCCGGTGATCGCTTGGGACCGTCAGCCTGAGCACGCCCAGGCACTCGCCGAGCGCGGGGCTGAGGTCGCCGGCTCGGCCGGCGAGTTGGTGACTCGGGCCCAGTTCGTGATCACAATGCTGCCGACCGCCGACATCGTGCTAACGGTGGTTGAGCCGCTGCTCGATGAGTGGCCCGAGGAGACGATCTGGCTGCAGATGAGCAGCGTCGGGGCGGCCGAGGCAGACCGCCTGACGGAGATAGCCCGCGCCCATGGCGTGACCCTCTTCGATGCCCCGGTCTCGGGCAGCACCCATCCGGCGGAGGACGGCAAGCTGACGATCCTCGCCTCGGGACCGGGCCCGGCCCGCCCACAGGTCGAGCCGGTGTTCGAAGCGCTCGGGTCGAGGGTCCAGTGGGTGGGCGAAGCGGGTATGGGCTCGCGCTTGAAGCTGGCGGCAAACCATTGGATGATCGCGATGGTGGCCGCGCTTGGCGAAGCGATGCACCTCTGCCAGTTGATGGGACTGGAGCAGCAGCAGTTCGTGGCCCTGCTCAACGGCGGGCCGCTGGGCTCCTCCTACGGTCTTGAGAAGCTCGGCGAGATGCAGCGCCACGAGTACCCGGCGGGTTTTCCCGTCCGTCTTGCACTCAAAGATTTGAAGCTGGTCCGGGAGGTGGCGAAGGGCGCCGGCGTCGAGCTGCCTGTGCTTGATGCGGTCCTCGAGCGGATCGGCGATGTCGAAAGCCGCCATGCCGACGACGACCTTGCCGCGGTGTACGAACTAAAGCTCCCGAGCGTCAGGGGCGGCTAGGACACGAGCGCGTGTAAGCGAACACCACGACGGACGCGCTCAACGGCTCATGGTTTCCGTTCGCCGGCCGCGACGCAACCTCGACTCTCAGTTTGACGGCGGTTCCATTTTGCGCTCGCTGGGCGCGATCGGCAGCTCGATCCCGAAGCGCACCCCGACCAGCCTGAACGCGATGCAGACACAGGCAGCCAGGAGCGGGAAGAGGGCGCTTCGGGCGCCGGCCTGGTGGGCGACGACAAGCACGGTCGCGCCGAGCAGCGCGGGGACGGCGTAGAGGTCGGCGCGCAGGATGTTCGGGACCTGACGCAGCAGCAGGTCGCGGACCATCCCACCTCCCACGCCGGTCACCGCTCCCAGGATGATCGACTGGACAGGTCCGAGATGGTGGGCGAGCGCGGCGCTAGCGCCCGTAACACAGAACAGGCCAAGTCCGATCGCGTCAAAGACCGTGAGGGTTTGGTCGACCCGGTCGAGTGCGGGGCGAGCGGTGAAGCTCACAATTCCGGCCGCCGCGGCGGCAGCGAGGTAACGCCCGTCGCGGAACGTGGCCGGTGGGATGCCGATCAGGAGATCGCGGATGATCCCCCCGGCGAGGGCGACAACGAATGCGAGGACGATGACACCGAGAAGATCGAGTCGGGCGCGGACGCCCGCAAGGCCCCCGCTGAGCCCGAAGACGAACGTGCCTGCGAGGTTCAGGCCGAGGATGAGGGTGGGGTCAAAGCCGAGGATCATCACGTGCAGTGTCTCAGCCGGTGGACCGCCATACGGCGAGCTTCACGAGTAAGGCCGTCGAGCGGTCTGCCCGGGTATAGGCTCGATCACATGGCCTCGGTGGCGGCGATCCGAGGCGAACACGCTGTCTGAACGGAGGAGCGCCATGACCGATACGACCGTGACGGACACCGTCCTGAGCGGACTCGATGCGATCACCGGCGACCTTGAGGATCTCTACCGCGACGTCCACCAGCACCCCGAGCTCTCGATGCAGGAGCACAACACAGCAGCGAAGGCGGCCGAACGACTCAGGAGCGCGGGGTACGACGTCACCGAGGGGGTCGGGAGCACTGGTGTGGTGGGGGTTTTGCGAAACGGGGACGGGCCGACGGTGATGCTCCGCGCCGATATGGATGCGCTGCCGGTGAAGGAGGCCACCGGTCTCGCGTACGCCAGCACCGCGACCGCGACTGACGCCGATGGCAAGGAGGTACCGGTCATGCACGCGTGCGGTCACGACATGCACGTGACCTGGCTGGTCGGCGCCACGACGCTGCTCGCCCAGAACCAGGGCGCGTGGCAGGGAACGGTGCTGGCGATCTTCCAGCCGGCCGAGGAAACCGCGCAGGGCGCGCAGGCGATGATCGACGACGGCCTGTTTGATCGCTTCCCCCAGCCGGAGGTGATCCTCGGCCAGCACGTCATGCCCCCATCATCCGGAGAGATCAGCTACCGGCCCGGTACGACGCAGGCCGCCGCCGACAGCCTCGAGGTCCGCCTGTTCGGTCGCGGCGCGCACGGCTCGATGCCCGAGTCAAGCGTCGACCCGGTGGTGATGGCGGCATCGACCGTGCTGCGCCTGCAGACGATCGTCTCCCGCGAGGTCGCCGCCAGCCAAGCCGCGGTGGTCACCGTCGGCGCGCTGCAGGCCGGCACCAAGGACAACGTGATCCCCGATGACGCACTGCTGAAGATCAACGTCAGGACCTTCGACGAAGCCGTGCGCACCCGTGTGCTCGGCGCGATCGAACGGATCGTCAACGCCGAGGCCCAAGCCTCGGGAGCACCCAAGCCCCCGCAGATCGACTACACCGAGCACTACCCGCTGACCGTCAACGATCCCGATCAGACCCGCCACGTCGCCGACGCGCTGCGCGGATACTTCGGCAAGGAGCGCGTCAGCGAACTCGCTGCGCCGGTATCCGCCAGCGAGGACTTCGGCTCATTCGGCACCGAATGGCGCGTCCCATCGGTGTTCTGGTACATCGGCGGCACCGACCCCGACACATACCACAAGGCCGAACAAGCCGGCCGCATCGCCGACGACATACCCACCAACCACAACCCGAGGTTCGCGCCCGTGATCCACCCGACACTCGAGGCTGGCGTGGAGGCCATCACGACGGCGGCGCTCAGCTACCTCGCGCGCCCGGAGTGATCAAGCAAAGATCAGAGGGTTCGGCGTGCTGCACGTTGCCACTCAGGTAGACACGCTCGCCTCACGAAACAGGGAACTCCAACCGCATCCGCCGATGCAGCAGCGCAGCGTTAGCCCGCTTTCGTTCGAGCGCATCACCTGCCTTGCGCGGGTTGCGCGTAGCTGGCGCGCCGATGAGAATTGGCCGGCTGATCGGTCTGGTGGGCATGAACGATTTCATCAGCGGAAATCACTTGACGTTCGTCCTCATCCCCGGAGCCGGCATCGACTCAGGCGTTTGGCGCTGGACGATTGAGGAGCTTCAGGCGCGTGGCCATCGTGGCCTGGCGCCTCGGCTTCCCCTCGACGATCCCGAAGCCGGACCGAGCGCCCACGCCGACGCCGTAGTGGAGGCGGCCCGTCAGACCGACGGGCCGCTGGTGGTAGTTGGACAGTCTCTCGGGACGTTTGCGGCATCGCTCGTGGCAGCCCGGATCGACGTAGCCGAGCTCGTCCTCGTCGCCCCGATGATCCCTGCCCCCGGGGAGACTGCGGGCGACTGGTGGGCGGCCGTCAGGCACGACGAAGCGATCGCGCCGCTGATCCAGCGGCTGGGGAGGATGAGCATGTGGGGGCCCGAAGAGCTGGCCGAGGTCTTCCTCCATGATGTGCCGGCTGGCATTGCGTCAGCGGCCGAGCGGTTCGTCGGAGCGCCGGGCCCGGGCATGTTTTCTGAGCCGTGGCCACTGAGCGCATGGCCGGAGGTACCAACGCGAGTGCTCGCGCCGCGCGAGGACCGTCTATTCCCGCTTGCATTTCAACGACACGTTGCGCGTGAGCGCCTCGGGCTGCCGGTCGAAGAGATGCCCGGCGGGCACGTCCCGATGCTCGCACGGCCCGGTGAGCTGGCCGACCGGCTCACAGCCGTCCACACCAGACGCCGAACGCCGCTCTTGGCTCGGCCCGCTGAAGCATCCGGCTAGGGCAAACTCCGGCGGCGAAGCTCGTCCCAAGCCCGGCTGGCAGACACCTTCCGGCAACCTGCTTCGCTGCCTCGACGAGCACCTCGGCATCGCCGGCCTCGTTCCCGCTCCGCGCGGTCTGCAGCGCTGGGACGGCCAGAGGAGAACTCTCGGGCCCGCGCCGGCCGCATCGGTCTTGCCCGCCCGCACTCGCGAAACTCCCGGTGCAGCGGAAGGCGGCCACCACCCAGACACCGAGCCCATGATCCATCGTGTCCGAAGTGGTCACTTCCACGTCCACTCGCGCAGAGCGGGACCGTGTCCACGCGGCTCAGGTTCTGAGCGCCGGGCTCAGCGACCTCGCAACGACGCGAACGCCTTGCGGAGGTCGGCGGCGAGCAACGCGGGTTCGGCGAGCGCCGGGAAGTGGCCTCCGCGCTCGTGCTCATCCCAGGCGCTGACCGTGTAGAAACGCTCAGCGAGCTCCCGTGGTGGTTTGGGAAACGGGACCCGCTCGCCGCCGAATATCGAGATCGCGGTCGGCGTCGGAGCGGGGTCACCCGGTGACAGCTGCGCTTCGGGGTGGCGCGAAAACGCCCAGTAGGGCAGCAGCGAGCCTGCGATCGTTCCGGTCGCCCAGTACAGCGTCAGCGTGTCGAGCATCCGTTCGCGCGTCAACGCCGGCGAGCCGTCCGCGCGCATGCTGCTCCACGCGACGAGCTTCTCGCCGACCCACGCGGCGAGGCCGGCCGGGCTGTCGGAGAGCGCTGCGGCTAGCGTCGCCGGCTTGGTGGAGTGCTCGTGCATATAGCCGCCTTCGCGGCGGTTCCAGTCGGCGACCTCGTGCGCGAAGCGCCGTTCTTCGTGGCTGCCCTCAACGCTGCGGGGAACGGCAAGTCCGGGTGTTGCGAGGTGGATCCCGAGCACGGCATCCCCGTGGTCACGAGCAAGCCAGCCGGTCACGCTGGCCCCAAGGTCGCTGCCGTGCGCGACGAACTGCTCGTGACCAAGGGCATTCATCATCTCTCGCCACAAACTGGCGGTCTCGCGGCTCGAAAGCGCGCGCGGTGGCGTGTCGCTGAAGCCGAACCCGGGGAGCGACGGTGTGACGACGACGAACGCGTCGTCGGAATCCGCTCCATGACTTCCCGGATCCGCGAGCAGCGGCACGAGCTCGGCGTACTCCAGAAACGAGCCGGGCCAGCCATGGGTGAGCACGAGCGGCAACGGGCTGCGGCCCACGCCAGGGGTCTGGACGAGATGGATCGACAGGCCGTCGAGCTCGACACGGCGGTGCTCCATACCGTCGAGCCGTGTCTGGAGCCGGGCGGGCTCGTATCGCTGCCAGTCGGCGAGCAGCTCGGTCAGCCACGCGTGCGAGACGCCGTGCTCCCAATCATCGCCGAGCCGCGGGCCGAACTGAACGTCAGCAAGCCGAGACCTCAGACGGTCGAGCGCTGATGAGTCAAGGGCGATCTCGGCTCGGGTCCCCACGGGTGCGCAGGCTACTCGTCGTCGACCGGTCAGGGTTCGGTGGACTTGCGCGAGGCTACCGGTCGAACAGCAGAACGGCCACGAAGTGCCCGCTGCCGCTCCAGGCGTAATCCAGCAGCGCCCGGAGAGTCCACATGCTCCTGGCCCGACGGTTCTATGGGCCGAGCGTGGCCCCCGCCCTCGTTTGGCGACGAGCAGGGCCCGCGCGGTTCCGGACGGCTCTGCCCTCCTCTGGCATCGCGACGGAGGGCAAAGCCGTCAGGCCGTGATCTTTCCCGTCAGGTAGCGCTGCATCGTCGGAGCGAGCCACGCGGCAACGTCCGAAGGCGCAGCTGACGCGAGTGGCTCGAAGCCGAGGATGTACCGCGCGATGCCGAGGCCGACCAGCTGCGAGGCGGCGAGACTGGCGCGAAGATCGGGATGGTCTGAGCCTAGTCGTGCCATCAGCGGAGCGAGCAGTTGGTGGCGCACGAAGTCGCGCAGCATGTTCGCCGCCTGCGGCTCGGTGCTCGCGGCGCGCAGCAGTGTGAGGATCGAGTTGCGACGCTCCTTCTCATCCCAGGTCCGGACGAAGAGTTCGATCAAGTGTTTGCCGGCCTTGTTGCGACCGTCGGTAACGATGCTCGTGATCTCGGCTGCTGGGTCGAATGGCCATTCGATCGCTTCGCGCAGAAGTGCGGCCTTGGTGCCGAAGAAATGGACGACCAGCGCGGCATCGACGCCGGCGGCGGCGGCGATCGCTCTCATCGTCGCGCCTTCGTAGCCGCGCTGGGCGAACAGATCCCGGGCAGCAGCCAGGATCGCCTCCCGCGTCGAAGAGCCCCCCAGCCTCCGCCCGGTACGAGGCGTCCTCGTTGTCGGAATGTGTGCGCTCATGGGCACGGACCTAGCTTGACAGAAAAAGTCAACGTTGTAAAGTCAACGTTGTAAAGTCGATTTGACGCGGCCGTGTGGTCGGTCGCTGTCGGAGAGGAGCGTGATCCTTTGAAGGCAGGGCAGGCCGGTAGAACCGACACGCGCCATCGGAACGTGGTGCTCGCTGCGATGTGCGTGGCGCTGGCCACGGTGGTCAGCGCCGTGTCCTCGCTGAACGTGGCGCTGCCTGACATTGCGCGCAGTCTGCACGCGACGCTCACCCAGCTGCAGTGGATCGTCGACGCCTACGCGGTGGTGTTGGCGGGGCTGCTCCTGCTCGCTGGTGCCCTCGGCGATCTGGTCGGGCGCCGTCGGGTGCTGCTGGCTGGTCTGGCGATGTTCGCCACGGCCGCTGGCAGCGCGTTGCTCGTGCATAGTCCAGGTGCGCTCATCGCGGTTCGCGCGGTGATGGGCCTGGGGGCCGCGGCGATCATGCCTTCGACGTTGGCGATCATCACGAACATCTTCCCGAGCGAGGAGCGCGATCGCGCGGTGTCGATCTGGGCTGGCGTCGCTGGCGGCAGTGCGCTGCTCGGCCTGCTCGTCTCAGGCGCGCTGCTTGAGGGACTCTCTTGGGAGGCGGTGTTCGCGTTCAGCAGCGCGCTCGGCCTGTTCGCACTGCTTGCTGCGGCGCTCGTCGCGCCGGAGTCAACAGCGGGCGAGACGGGGCTCGACGTGGTCGGGGGAACGCTCTCCGTCCTCGCGCTCTCAACGCTCGTGTACGCGATCATCGAAGGTCCGGATCGGGGGTGGAGCGACCCGGTAACGCTCGCCGCGTTCGTCTGCGCAATTGTCTTGCTCGTCGCGTTCGTTGCCTGGGAGCTGCGTCGTCAGCGGCCGCTGCTCGACCCGCGGCTGTTCCGTCTGCGCGGCTTCGGTGCGGGCAGCGCGTCGATCACCGTGCAGTTCTTCGCCTTCTTCGGTTTCTTGTTCGTGATCTTGCAGTACCTGCAGTTCGTTCTCGGATACTCACCGTTGAAGGCGGGGCTCGCGCTGGCGCCAATGGCTCTCACGACGATGGGCCTCTCGCCCCGGGTGCCGCGGTTGCTCGAGCGGTTTGGTCCGGCACGCGTCGCGCCGCCTGGACTGCTGCTGATGGCAGCGGGCTTCCTGGTCTTCTCAACCGCCGGCGCCCACTCCGGGTACCTCAGGTTGCTGATCGGGCTGCTGTTGCTCGGCGTGGGGCTGGCGCTGGCGACCACTCCGGCGACGACCGCGATCGTCTTGTCACTGCCGCAGGAAAAGCAAGGCGTTGCTTCAGCGGTAAACGATGCCACGCGCGAGGTCGGCGGCGCGCTTGGAATCGCCGTGCTGGGGAGCGCGCTCACCGGCCGCTTCAAGACTGGCATCGCCAGCGCGGTCGCGCCCCTTCCCGCGCACTTGGCCCACCAAGCCAAGGAGGCGCTTCCCGCTGCTCTCGCCATTGCCCACAAGCTCGGCCCGAGAGGGCACACTTTGGCCGCCGATGCTCAGACCGCCTTCGTCAACGGGCTCGGGCTCGCAATGATCATCGCAGCGGTCGCAGCGGCCACGGTCGCGGCGTTCGTCTTCTGGCGCGCTCCCCGCGAGCTTGCGACCGGCACCCGCGAGGAGCCGACGTCCAATCTGCTGGGGCCCGCGGCCGCTCCTGACCGACAATGAACGTCGGAGCTCGGAACGTCGACCCGAGCGCTGCTTTCGACGCGCGACGGACGTCTTCGACTCCCCGATGCTGTCGCTGCCTTGCGCGGAAAGCGAAACCGCCCCGCGATCGCTTTGCATCTGAGACTGCGGCGACCGGGTGATCGAAGACGACGAGCCCGCTCATCTGGCTCGCGCAGCTCGGGACGATGCTCGTCGACGACGCCCAGACAGCGGCGCCCCGGGCTGCCGGCCTCGACGCCATCGAGCACCTCCCCGGGCTTCAGCAACTCGGATCGGTCACGGACCCGCAGGGCCGCGCCGGCGTCGCAGTCGCGGAACAGGCAACCGACCTTCACCCGCTGCAGATCCTCGCCGGCCCGCACTGCCACAACCCCGACGGTGGACGAGGCTGCACACGCTTGGCGATGCCCTCTGGCGACTACCAGCTCGAGCTTATCCTCGACCCGCAGCGCCAACACGCCCTCGCCATGCGCACGATCGCGCTAGACACCGTCCCGGCCGCGTTCATCCGCGCCGGGCAGCCGCCTACGTGGTCAGCTTCCTGAAGAGCCTCCTCGCTCTGCATCCCGGCATTCAGCCGCTCCCGCCACCGATGCATCCGAGCGTCCAGAGCGTGCCCTGGCGGCTCGCCGCGACCCACGGCCGCACAATCACAGCGAACTGGTCGTCCGGCACCTGCGTGCTAAAAGGCCCGCCGCCCACGCCCGCGCCCCAGCCTCGTGATCCACCGACCGATGACAGCGTAACGATCACCGTGCTCGTGCACGTCGTCAAAGCCAACGGCGGGGCATGCGTCGGCGTCGGCCTCGGCGGCTCGCTCCACGCAACGCTGAAACAGGCGCTCGACAGCCGGCCGCTCGACCACGGCGTTGTGACCGACCACGACGACTAGACACTCGGGATCTAAGCCCCCGCGCTCGTTCATCGTGCGTGACCGCGACCGGACTTGTCTTCCGGACGTTCAAGCCTATCTCGCTCTTTACCGGGGCCCGATAGTCCCGCTCGGCGGAGCATGGAGCGTTTCTAAACGCAGCAGCTTGGTCGCTGATCTCCGGTCGCGTCGCGACAGTTGGCCGGAGGCGTCACGCTGACGCCGATCCGGGCCAGCGCAACCGCCGCCTCGCCGGCGGAGGGCCCTACTTCTTCGCTTGGCTGCTCCGGCTGCCGGTCGCACCGCTGCTGCCCCTCCCCCGGCTGCCGCTGCGGGTGCCGCTGCCGCTCTTGCTCGGGTTGCTCTTGCTTGCGCTGCTCTTGCTCGCGCTGCTCTTGCTCGCGCCGCTGCTCCGGCTGGTGCTGCGGCTGGTGCTGCTACCCCGCCCTCGGCTGCGCCTCGGCGGCTCCGGCTTTGCCTCCGGTTCTTCCGCCTCGGGCTCTTCTTCCGCCTCTTCCGCCTCGGGCTCCTCGTCCGCCGCTTCCGCCTCGGGCTCTTCGTCCTGTACCTCTGGCTCTTCCTCGTCCTCCCCCCGAGCCGGCTCTTCGTCCTCGCGATCGTCCGCGTAGTTGCCGCCTGAGATCTCCTTGAGAGCGAAGGCAGCGACTACCGCACGAACGAGATCCCCATCCCCCTCCTCGGCCACGTCATCGACGATCTCCAGCGCGGCGTTGATGGTGTCGATCAACTCATCCCGGCTTCGTTTCCTGGCACGGGCCATGTTCTTCCTCCCTTGGCTGGTTGTGTCTCCCGGTCCGCCAGGACGGCGTTGTCACGTGTCGTCCCTTGCCAACGGCCGGCGTCCGTCTCGTCGTCATCGGAGCCTGCGACCGCCGTTCCGACCTGGCAGCTCGCACCGTCGGCTTCCCGGCGCGGGGGCTCACCGGGCGTGGGGCGCGAACGCTCGTTGTGCACTCGGCCGACCGGCTCGCTGTCCTGAGGACCTCCCCGTGATCTCCGCGCAAGTTTTCTCCGGTTCCAGTCAGACGCTGCCCGCTCTTGTACCGACATGGCCGCGGCATCGCGGAAGTCGCTGTTCTTCCTGACCTACCCTCGGCGTTCGCCTCGGAACCAGGTAATCGGTCGCACCCGCCGCCGACGGCGACCGATCGCAAGCGAGGCAAAGTGCTGATCCACGCGGTTCCGTACGTCGCGAACGACCGGCAGCTACCAGGGCCGCCAGACGCCTACTCTCCGTCGCCGAAGCGATCATTCGGTCCGATGGGGCTGAGAGGAACGGAGCGGTCGTGCGTTGCGAGGGGCGCGATACGCTGATCGGATGGACGCCTATGAGGTGGTTCGGCGCCTAGACGAGTGGCTCGGGAGGTGATGATCGACGAGTCGACGGGCGTTCCGCCGGACGCGAAGTTCGACATCTAGCCGAGCAGTTCGAGCGTCCTGGGTGGGTGAGCACGCGTGGCTTCATTCTGGATATCAGCGTCTGTGGCCAGTGCCTCTGACCGGACGCGCGCGATCGCTTGACCTTCCACTACCCCCGGCTAGGGTCCACCCGATTGGCGACCAACCGGAGCTGTGCGTCTGTTCGGGTCGCCTTGTGGGGGCACGACCTCCGCAGGGCCGGTTGTAGGCTCGCGAGATGATCCACTCGTTCGTCCCGGATGACTACATCGTTCCGCTGACTCTCAGCGGTCCGGGCTTTCGCCTGGAGCCGCTCGGACCCCAGCACAACGACACCGACCACCGTGCCTGGATGTCGAGCATCGAGCACATCCGCGCGACGCCGGGGTTTTCAACCTGGCGTTGGCCGCCCCTTGAGGGAATGTCACTCGACGAGAACCTCCGCGACCTGCGAAGGCATGCCGAGGACTTCGAGCGACGAGTCGGCTTCACGTACACCGTCCTCGATGATGAAGACGTCGTGGTCGGCTGCGTCTACATCTACCCCTCGCGCGCGGACCCCGACATCACCGAGGTGCGGTCCTGGGTCACCGCACGTCGGGCAGAACTGGACTCCCTGCTGCACGAGACCGTGGACAGCTGGCTCGCCGCCGACTGGCCGTTCACCGACGTCAAATACCGCGACCGCGTCTAGCCAGACGCCACGATCGCTTCGGCACTCGGGACACGTCCGGCTCCGCGATCGCGTCGGCGACGCCTCGATCGTCGGCCGGGCCGGCGGAGCGACGGCGACCCCGCTGTTGAGATTCGATCGATGCGGCAGCCGAGGCAATCCTGGTCTCCGCGCCAAGGCAACGAGCTGTGGCTGCGCCCAGGAGCCGCGTCCGGACATGAAAGCGCGTCGGGCATCCCGGTCGTGAGGTCCCGAACCGCGTCTGGAACAAGCCGCTCCTAAACTGCGAGGCAGTGTCCGGAGCCGAGATCGACGAGTACCTACGTGGCGTCGATGAGCTAAAGCGCGGAACGCTTCAGGTGATGCGCGGCATGATTCTCGACGTGGTCCCAGAGGCTGAGGAGGGGATCTCTTACCGCGTTCCAGCCTTCCGCGTGCACGGCAAGGTTGTCGCGGGCTTGGCCGCGTTCAAGGACCACCTGAGCTACCTGCCGTTCAGCGGTTCGGTGCTCGGACAGCTTGGAGACGAGCTTCGGGGATACACGATGACCAAGGGCTCTCTGCACTTCCCGGTCGATCGCCCGCTGCCGAAGACGCTGGTGAAGAAGCTGATCGCGGTGCGCCTCGACGAAATTCGTCATAGCTCACGTTAGCGGCGGCCTCAGCTTTCCTCGCGTAGCCGGGTCGGATGGCTGCTGTCACAGCGGCTTCCTCTCAAGACAAAGCAGGTCTCTACTTCTGCCGAATCGCTGACTCGGAGCGCCGTCCGAGCGACGAGACTGCTGCACGTTTGCGGAGAGGCAGTCTCGTCGGCGAGCAGCACCCCGGCCGCAGACGCCGAGGTGATGACTCGAGCCTGCTTGGCTACGTCCTTTCGGACTGCACCGATCAAGAATCGTCGGACCGTGGGGCGGCGCAATGCACAGTGTCGACCGAGCATCGGTAGGGCGTTGTCGTCGCAAGCTCGGTGAAGCCCAGCCGCTTGAGAATTGGGTAACTGTCGGGCGAGGCGTCGACCTGCAAGTAGCGGTAGCCGCGCGCCGCGGCGAGCGCTGCTCGATGTGCCACCAAAGAGCGGAACACGCCGCGACCCCGCCAGGCTGGCAACGTGCCCCCGCCCCAAATGCTGGCGAAAGCCCGGTCCTCTGCGAATTCGACCCGGCCGGCGGAAACTGGGACTCCCTGGGCCACCGCGACCACCGCCGCCACATTGACGTGCTGTGCTCGAAGACCAGCGAGCAACGCCCGCCCAATCGCCTCATGAGTCCCGCCGAAGACCTCGTCGTGCACTGCCACTAGCGCGTCGGCTCCCTGCCGATCGACGACAGGCATGAGCTCAACTCCGGCCGGGGGGCTTGCAACGGTGTCAAGCTCATCAAGCGCGGCAACCATGACGATCTCCTCCGCTTCTGGTACCAAGCCAGCCGCAACCAGCTTCTCGGGAAGATCGGCGGGTCGATCATATGAGTAGAGCTTCCACTCCCAATCGCCCGTCCGCGCGAGACGCTCGATCTGGTCCCCGATCACCGCGCTCGCGTTCTCGTCCAGGTCGCTCCAGATGACCCCACGCCATCGATCGGACGGCCCCACGACCCGGGTGACCTGAGGATCCCGTTCGATAGACGTACCGGGCTCAGGGGCCGGATCGCGGCGCATCTGCTCGTCGAAGAGGGCCAGCACCTGGGAGACGTTCACAACGGCGATCTCACTGAAGCCAGCTGGTCATCTGAGCAAGTATCGCGCGCGGCGGCGAACTTGATTGTGGCCGACCGCGGCAGTAGGCTGGCGGCAATCGCCCGCGAGCTGAAGCGTCTCGGGGTGAGGGGCGTTTGGGAGCTTTTTCACAATCGAGCTGGGCGTGCCCGCTGTGCGAGCGGGAGTCGGCCTGCAGGCTCTGGAGTGGCTTGGCCGGGCAGCCCGCCGCGCTTCGGGGGCTCTCAGCGTGCGCACAGGCGCAGCTCAGGGGCAGCGTGCGGGCTCCGACGTCGGATTCGTACTACTCGCTGGACGAAGTTCGTTCCGGCGAGTTGATCGCGGCCGCCTCCCGCGTGCTAGGCACCGAGCCGCCGGTTCACATCGGCCTGAGCTACTGGTATCTGGCGCGCACAGCCAGTTACACAGCGGTGCGGGGAGGTCCGCGGCGACGTGGTCGAGGAGCTCGGCATCGCGGAGAACTCACTCACCACCAGCCGCAGCCTGCAGAGCACGCTGATGCACTCGTTCTACGGAGCGACCTCACGCCAGCATGAACTCTGGAGCAGTGACCCGAGACACACCGTCCGACCCGCGGGCTCGCGGTCGACGCAGACGGCGGTTGCAGCGGATGGCGAGCTCGCGTCTCATCATCAGAAAGAGAGAATCCCGATGTACCGACGACTGACACTCATTGCCATTCTCACCGCTGTTACCGCTACGATTGCCGCGACGCCCGCAGCGGCCAAGCAATCGTGCGGCACCGAGCGTGTCCAGCCGGGAACGAGCGGGCCCCTTAAGACTGGCTCTACCCGTGGCCCTGGTATCCCCTACAAGATCATCGTCTGGCGCGGCAAGGTCTCCTGCCGCAAAGCGCGGAGCCTGATAAAAGCGACCAGCGAGGGCAGGGGCACCTGGCATGAGGCCCCTGATTTCGCAGCGATTTACACGAGCTTCTCCGGAGGCTGGCGCTGCGGGCCCACTGGTACCGGGGGCGGTTACGGCTGTGTGCGGGGCCGGCGCATCGGGGCGTCCGGACACGCGGATGAAATCTATGGGATACAGCTCTAGCCGCTGGTTACGAGCCGCCAACGCGTGCCCGACTTTGTAGTAACCGAACCATCGATTCTGAGGACTCGACAGCACGGGAGCAGATCATGAAGCGGATCATCATCACCATCCTCGCCTTCGGGCTCATCGTGCCGGCGGGTGCTGTCGCGAGTCGAGTCGCGACCGGCAGTAGTCGGACGGCGATCGACCGAGGCGCGGCCCCGCAGTTGCCTCCCGGCATCCCGGAGCGCTGCCTGGTTGCCCGGGTGACGACCAAGGACGGGGGCAAGTGGGCCGAGGTCGGCTTCAACGGCGCCCACTACCGGTCCTGCGGCCGCTGGGGGTTCAACGGCGTCGATATTGAGCACCGCACTCGTCGGACCTGGCGTTACGTCACGTCGGGCTCTGCTCTGATCCCGTGTGGCCGGTTCGACATCCCGGTCGCGGTCCGTCGGGACTTGCATCTGCCATGTCGATGACTATTGACGCTCGCTGGTCCACCTGCCGCGCGAGGTACCGCGCAAACCGGGGCAGAAGGCCCACGATCAGGCTTAGCGGTCGAGTATCTGAAGGGCATGGTCAGCGTAGGCGACCCCACGGCGCTCGCCGCCGGCTGGTGTCCGCTGCCACTCCGGGGTGTGTGGTCCTGAGAGCGATCCGCCGAGCGATCGTGGTTTGGGCGGTTGCGGTGTCGGCAGCGGCCATGTCGTCGGCGGCGTCAGCCGCCACGTGGGCGACGCAGACGACGCCGGGGCCGGGCGGGCCGCCCAATGCGGCGCTGACCGGCGTGTCGTGCGTCTCCGCCACGCTCTGTATGGCGGTGGGGAGCTCTGACTACGGTCTTCTTCAGCGAGGAAGGCCTCAGCATCAACACGTTGTGCGCCGGGCGATCCGTTTGGGCGGCGACGAAGCCACCCTCGAGTCCGACAACGTCGCAAATGGGTCGTACCCGTTTACGGTTACCGCACCAAAGGGATTCAGCGCATCTCCGAACCACGGTCGAATCCACGTCAACCGGTCAGACGTGACGAAGGACATCGTCGTCACGAGGCATGCATTGCCGAAGTGCGCGTCCCGACAGCTCCTGATCTCGCTGGGGCCGGAGAGTGCCGCGAGCGGGCACTTGGCCATACCGATTCGTTTCCACGACAGAGGGGGCACGTGCACTCTGCGCGGCTATCCTCGCGTCGATGGCCTGTCGGCACGCGGCCGAGTCGTCCTCCGCGCCAAGCCCACTCTCACTGGGTATTTCGGCTCCTGGAGCATCGCGACGATTACCCTCAAGCACGGGCAGACTGCTTCAGCATTGCTGGAAGGGGTCGACCCGGCCTTTTTCGCCCGTCCACCTGCCTCCTCCCGCAGGCTTCGCGTCACTTCGCCAAATGCCTCACATAGCATCCGGCTGCGCGCGCCCTATCCGCTTGCCCACCTGACCATTCATCCCGTTGTCGCGAGCCAGAGCGGAACCGGCAGCTAGATCGCCCGACCGAGCTGGCTATTTCTGACGCGGAACCGATGTGGTGACGGCTTACCGGAGGTTCGTCAACCTCGTCAGTCGCGTCGAATCGATCGACAACGCGCAAATCGCGATCAAGAGCGACCAGATCCTGATACTGACCAAACTGTCATGCGCCCAGTGCAGCAAATGCGGACGGTACTCGGGCTTACAACCGTAGCCCTCATCATGGTGCTCGCGCTCACCAGCCCGGGGCGCAGGCGACCGGCAGCGCAAGCCGAACGCCGGATGGGCGGTACTGGGCTCGAACCAGTGACCTCCTGCTTGTAAGGCAGGCGCTCTGACCAGCTGAGCTAACCGCCCGAACGGGGCCATGGTACTCCCGGCCCCGGCTCGGGCCCGCCGGACCCCCAACCGGGCACGACGGCTACCGGCTGTGGAACGCGAACGTCTCGCTCGACGCCTTGCAGTTGTGCTGCCTGCCGGTCGCGGTCGATGTCGCATTGACCAGCTCCGTTGCGGAGAAAGCGGTCACCCGGCCGTTCGTCACGGTCGACGGCTTCAAGTTCAGCAAGAGCGAGTCCGTATAGCCGTTCGCGATCGTGTGGCCCGACACGATGCAGGCAGCCGAGCCCGCGATCACCCCCTGTAGAGGGACCCGGCCCACTTGACGAGCGTCGGGGTGGCGGCGCTCCCGGAGAGAGTGCGGCGGTTGACGACTGTCGCGCAGCCGCCGGTCTGGCACCTCGGCTTGAAGTTGAATTTGATCCTGCCGCTCTCCCCCTTGTATTGCCCTGAGAAGTGCGAGACGGCTGTGATCTTCTCGCTCACCTTGAAGCCGCTCTGCAGGCGCGGCGGTGAGCCGGCGATGGCAGACCCCACCACGACGAGACCGAGCGCAGCCGCGACCGCGCCGGTCGTGACAAACCGCTTCACGACGTCCTCCCCCTCCGATTGCTATGCGTCCCCACGCCGTCGCGCGCCCGAGGAACTTATGACCGATGTCGTGCTGGTCTGTGACGGTTGTGGTCCGAGCCCGGTCGGGAATCAGCTGCCGGTGATCTCCGGCGCGTGCAGCCCGCACGCGGCGCCCCCGGCGCGCAGCTGAGCCAGCGACGGCGGGTCGGTGGCGAAGAGCACGGGAAGGCTGACGGACCGCAGGTGGCGCCGGCGGAGCACGGGGAGGAGTGTCGTCAGCGCGCGGATCGTCTGACCGCGATTCTCGTGCATGAGGATGATCGCTCCGGGTCGAAGACCGGCCTCGACGTTGCGCATGATGCCCTGCCAGTTGGCGCCGAGCGAGTCGGCCGAGTCAACCGACCACAAGATTTCGAGCAAGCCGAGCTGCTGAGCGATCCGATCGATGAGCGCGGTTCGAGATCCGTAGGGCGGCCGGAAGAGGTAGACGCCCTCGTGCGTCCGCTGCTCGATCATCGACTTGGTCTGGCCGAGCTGGTAGGCGATTTCCGCCCCGGACAGCCCCGGCAGGAACGGATGGGTATACGTGTGGTCGCCGACCGTTGCCTGACGGGCCTCCCGTTGGACCCACCCGGGCCAGTTCTGCATGCTCCGCCCGACGACGAAGAACGTTGCCCCCTCATGGGCCCCGGCCAGCTTGCGCAGCGCCAGATACGTGTACGGCCCGGGACCGTCGTCGAACGTGAAAGCCACTTCGTTGCCGTGCGGTCCGGCGCAGTACACCGGTAGTCCCAGCTTGGCCAGCCGCTCGATTCGCGCAATCCCCCGGGCGTAGAGACTGTGCGTTGGCGCGGGCCTGACGTGCACGCGGGGCAGCCGCGCGAGAACGCTACGGACGGTCGGATGACGGCTAGGCCGGTGGCCCTTGTCGGCCACGGCGAGAGCGCCGGCGGCCCCGAGGCCGACGATCAAAAGCAGCACGAAGGCGGCGGCGATGCGCTGGCGTCGCACACGCTCTCGGGCAGCGGCGCGGCGGGCGCGGCGATACTCGGGCTCGATCACGGCTCCGTGAGTCTAAGAACGAACAGTCGCGCCCGCTACCTTCCCCCCATGGCCTTTCTCGAGCTCGACCCCGCCCTCGCGCGCCTCCTCGGCTCGATTCCCGAGCACCGCCTCGAGCAGCTCATGCGCACGCCGCTACGCCGCGTCGTCCTCGATGGCGTGTTCTGGGGCATTCCCCGCTGGCTCAACGACACCCGTGCAGGCGAGGTCATCACCGCGATCCGCTGCCACATCACGGGACGGCCGGACGGCACCTTCGACATGTTCTGGCTCGAGTTCCGCGACGGCACCTGGCAGAGCGGTCGCGGCACCCTCGAGTCCGAACCCGAGCTCACGATCACGGTCGACGGCGCTCAGCTGCTCGAGCTCGCGCTCAGGCGCTCGACTCCGCTTCAGGCCTACCTCAGCGGCCGGCTCCGGGCCAGCGGCAATCCCCTGCTCGCCGCGCGCCTGACCACGCTCCTGCGCGGGTTCGGCAGCCCGTCGGGACCGACCAATCCTCCCGCCTAGCGGCGAGAGAACACGACGACCGGGATCTTCCGGTCGGTCTTCTTCTGGTAGTCGTCGTAGGCGGGCCAAACCTCGGTCATGAGCGCCCACAAGCGATCCCGCTCCTGTCCCTCGGCATCGCTGGCGCGCACGGGAATGGTCTCGCCGCGCACCTGGAGGGTCGCCGTCGGGTCGGCCTCGAGGTTCTTGTACCAGCCGGGATGATCGGGAGCCCCGCCCTTGGAGGCGACCACGACCCAGCGGTCGCCGTCGGTGCGGTGGATGAGTGGCGTCGTCCGCTCCTCCCCCGAGGCGCGCCCGGTCGTCGTGAGCAGGAGGATGGTCGTACCACGCCAGTGATACCCGTGCTCGCCGTCGGTCTCGCGATATACGCGAACGTGCTCGGCTCCGAAGAGCTGATCGTCGTCTGATGCCATGCTCCCGATAGTAGTTGCCGGGCGCAGGCGCGTGGAAACGTCCCCTCAGATCCGGATGGTGCGGCTCATCCCCAGCGGGCGCTTGGAGTGATCCAGCGCGACGACTGCCGCGTAGCCGGCCATAAGCTCAGCGTTAGTCACGCGGGCACGGGGATCAGTCGCCGCCCTGTCCCACCGCATGATGCTGCGGGACTCGCGCGGAGGCCAGTTCACCGCGCCACACACGCGCCGTCGCCGGAGCGCGGATCGGCGGCGCCGCCGAGCAGACCGTCCTCGGTGACTCGGATCACCTGAGCGTGGCCGAACCAGTTGATGCCAGGGGCGCTCTCTGCGACGCGGTGACCGCGACGCCTCAGCCCGCGCCTCCATGAGCTCGGCGCGCCGGCCTCGAGGCGGATGAGCGGCGAGCCGTCAACCTCCCACGTGTCGAATCCCGTGGACCCGTCGCGGCTCAACACCCAGCGCGGAGCGTGCACCGCGTCCCCGGGCTCCTGTCCGTGGACCACCAGGCGCGCGAGTAGCTGCAGCAGGATCTGCGGCTGGGCGTCGCCCCCCATCGTCCCAAGCACGCAGTCCAGCGCGCCGGACCCGTAGGTCACCACGAGCGGAGACAAGGTATGTGGCGGCCTCCGTCCGGGTCCGTACTCGGCAGGGTGTCCCGCGTCGAGTGAGAAGCCGAGACCGCGGTTGTGGAGGAAGATGCCGTGCTCGGGCAGGACGAGATAGGCGCCGAAGTTCGCGCCGTTGGACATGATGAGCGAGACACCCATCCGCTGGCCGTCGACCGCGCACAGGCACGTCGTGTCCCCTTCGCGGTAGACCTCGGCCAGGCCCACGGTCGCCTGCTCGCGCACGGACTCGGAGCGCAGTCGAAGCCGGGACTCGGAGATCAGCCACCCGCCATCGGCGCCCTCGTGCAGCACCTCGGGACGGTCGAAGGCAGCCTGGCGGGCCGATTCGATGAGCACGTGCGCCCACCGCTCGTCGGCAGGGTCGTCGGGCAGCCCGACGGCGTCGGCGATCCACGCGCCCGCGAGCGTCAGATAGCCCTGCGAGTTGGGGGGCGCCGTCCAGAGCCGGCGGCCAAACGCGTGAAGGCTGGGCGCGCCGACCCAGTCGGCCTGGCGCCTAACGAGGTCGGCCTCCTCAAACTCGCCGCCTGCAACCTCCACCAGCTCACCCCCGGCCGCCCCTTCGTAGAAGCCGGCGCGGCCCGATGCCGCGATCGCGGCCAGGGCCCGGGCCACGCCGGGGACGCGCAATCGGCGGCCGCGCACGAGCGGGAGGGCCGCACCGAACGCGGCTTGGCGGATGTTGGAGTCCAGCCGGACCGACGCCAGCGCCAGCGTGGGCGAGACCGGAAAGCCCTCCTCGGCCAGACGGCGAGCCGGCGCCAGCAGCTGCTCGAGTTCGAGCGTTGCATAGCGGTCGTGCAGCGCCTCGAGACCATCCACGCATCCCGGCACCGTGACGGCGGCGATGTCGTGCTGGAACGGCATGGCCGTGGCCCCGGTCTGGCGCAGACGTTCGGGGTCAGCGCCCGACCCCGCCCGCCCCGAGGCGTTGAGCGCCACCGGCGGCGTGCCCGGCGCGGCCACGACAGCGAAGAGATCACCGCCGAGGCCGCACATGTGCGGCGAGGTGACCGCCATCGTCGCGGCGGCGGCGATCGTGGCGTCGACGGCGTTACCGCCGCGGTCGAGCATCGCCGCGCCTGCGGTCGCGGCCAGATGATCGGCGGCGGCCACCGCGCCCGAGCCTGCATAACAAGTCAGCATCGCGCCCCCGAGTATCCCGCGGCTATGTCCGCTTGAGCTTGCGCCACCCGCCGGCGCGGTTGTTCGCGACGATCTGCCTGAGCATGGCGGTCAGCGCCGGAGCATTGATGGCGTCGCCCTCGTAGAAGGCGATCGTGCGGGCGGTCTGGTTGTCGTGGCCGCCGGTGATGATCCCCTCGGGGTCGGGCACGATCGCGCCGTCGTAGAGGAACAGGTTGACGTGATCCTTCGTGGCGAGCAGAGCGCAGACGTTGCCCTCGAGGACGAAGTACGGCCGCACGGTGCGCTTGATCGTCTCGGCGATCTCGGGATCGCTGGCAAGGATCAGCTCGCGAAGCCGACGACATACCTCCTGCTGCCAGGGCGGGAGCGCGTTGAGGTACTCATCGACGCGGGGGTCGCGAGGCGGCGAGGGCGGGGTCATGCGGGGCGAGATGGTCCGGATGGCCGGCGAACCGGTCGTACATTAGGAGGCTGGGAGCAGGAGATCCGACTGTCTCAGTCGGCGACGCCCAGCCCCCAGCCGCCGTCGATCACGATCTCCTGTCCGGTGATGTATTCAGAGGCGGGGGAGGCGAGGAAGAGCGCAAGGGCCTTGATGTCATCGGGCTGGCCCACGCGATGCATGGGAATCTCGCGGCCCAGAGCCGCCTGGAGGTCCGGGTTGTGGGCGTGGCCGCCTCCGATGTTGGTGACGAAGAACCCCGGCGCGATCGCGTTGGCCGTGATTCCGTCGGCGGCCAACTCGAGCGCGATCGTGTGCATGAGGTGTCGCGCGCCGGCCTTCGCGGCCATGTAGGCGGCGCCGATTGCCGGCTCCACTCGGGTCGCCGCGAGCGACGTTGTCACGATGATCCGCCCGAACCCGCGCGGGCGCATGTGGCGCGCAGCGGCGCGCGCCGTGGCAAAGATGCCGCCCAGATTGATGTCAATGACCCGGGTCCAGCGCTCGTCGGTGTATCGCTCGAGCGCGCCCTCCTCCCTGCGCGGACGCCCGCCGCCGGCCCACGCGCCCACGAATCCGGCACCCGGGTCGATGCCAGCGTTCGCAAAGACGACGTCGAGTCGCCCATACACGTCTGCCGCCTCGTCGATCGCGCGATCGAGACTGTCATGGTCGGTCACATCCGCGACGTCGCCGCGCACGTCGAGCCCATCGCTCTCGAGCCGTCGCGCCTGCCGGACGACCTCGCGGGCATCGACATCCACCAGCGTCACCCGCGCACCGTGCGCCGCGAGCACCTCTCCGTATGCGAGACCCAGGCCGCTCGCGCCGCCCGTGACCACGACACCGAACCCGGACACGTCGAATCGCGACGAAACGTTCAACCCTTCCCCCGTGATCTCGTTGACCGGCGCAGCCTACCGGCCGGAGGGCTGGCAGCCTCATGCGAGCCCCGTCAGCAACAATCCGGACATGCGAGACGATCCAATGAACATGACCACGCGACGAACCGAAAATCTGCCGGCCGACGGCGGCTTCGGGACGAACTCCGGCCCGGAGCGCTCGTTGGTGCGGCGGCTGTCGGCGTGGTGCATCGCTCACCGGGGCCGCGTGTTCGCGGCCTGGCTCGCGATCGCGATCCTCACGACCGTCGTCGCCGGCGCCGCAGGGCGCAACTACGCCACGAACTTCAGCCTGCCGGGCACCGAGTCCCAGAACGCCCGTGACCTGCTCGCCCGCGAGTTCCCGGTGCAGAGCGGCGACGTCGACACGATCGTGTTCCGGGTGGCGAGCGGCACCGTCGACTCGCCGCAGGTCCGCGCCGGGATCACGCACCTGCTGGATCAGGTCCGCCACGACCCGCACGTGGTCAGCGTCCTCAGCCCCTACGACGCGGCTGGCGCGGTCGAGATCTCGCGCGCTCGGAGCACCGCCTTCGCGACGATCAATTACACCAAGACCGCGAACCTGCTCCCGAACGCCACCGGTACCCCGGTGCTCAACCAGATCAAGGCGGTACACGTGCCGGGACTGGCGATCGCCGCCGGCGGGCAGGTGATCGAGAGCGCGGAGGGCTTCACGGTTGGCCCGGCGACCGAGATCGGGGTGATCGCCGCCCTGGTGATCCTGCTCATGACCTTTGGCTCACTGGTCGCGGCGGGCATGCCGCTGGTCACCGCCGGCTTCGGCTTGATCACCGCGGTCGCGCTGATCGGCCTGGCCACCCACGTCACCTCGATGTCGAACGTCGCGCCCGAGCTGGCCCTGATGATCGGACTCGGCGTCGGGATCGACTACGCGCTGTTCATCGTCACCCGCTTCCGCGAGAACTACCTGGCCTTCGGTGACGTCGAGCGCTCGGTTGTCGAGGCGATGGACACCTCCGGCCGCGCGATCCTGCTCGCCGGCTGCACCGTGATCATCGCCCTGCTCGGCATGTTCGCCACCGGCGTGAGCTTCATGTACGGCCTCGCCATCGCCTCGGTCCTGGCCGTGCTGCTGACCCTCGCCGCGTCGCTCACCGTGCTGCCCGCCATCTTGTCCCGCTTCGGCCATCGCCTCGTGCGCACACGCGGCTCCCGTCGGCTCCCGTTCTCGCGCCGCGGCGCCGCGCGCACCACTTCGCCGGAGGCCGTGACCAAGGCGCCGTCCGTCTCGCGGTGGCGTCAGTGGAGCGAGATCGTCCAGGCGCGGCCGTGGCCCCTGGCGATCGTGTCGCTCGGGCTCATGGTGGCGCTCCTGCTCCCGGTGTTCGCGCTGCGTCTGGACCCGAGCGATGCCGGCAACGATCCCGCGGGCACCAGCACCCGTCAGGCCTTCGACCGGCTGGCCAAGGGCTTCGGGCCTGGCTTCAACGGTCCGCTGCTGCTCGTCGCCCAGGGCCCGTCAGATCGCCAGTCCAGCACCCTGCCGCGTCTGCGGGCCGCGGTCGACGGAATCCCGGGTGTGGTCGCGGTCACCCCGCCACGGATCGCGCCGTCCGGCACGCTGGCGGTGTTCGAGGCCTACCCGAGCTCGGCGCCGCAGGCGGCCGCCACCACCAACCTGGTCAACCGGCTGCGTCACAACGTGCTGCCGCCGCTCCAGCGTCAGACCGGCGTGAAGGTCCTGGTCGGCGGATTCACCGCCGGCGCGATCGACTTCTCGCACGTGCTCTCGAGCAAGCTGCCGCTGTTCATCGGCATCGTCGTTGTGCTCTCGGCGCTGCTGCTGTTCGTGATGTTCCGCTCGATCGTGATCCCGATCCAAGCGGCGCTGATGAACCTCCTGAGCATCGGCGGTGCGCTGGGGGTCACGGTTGCCGTGTTCCAGAAGGGTTGGGGCGGGAGCATCATCGGCGTGGAGAAAGGGCCGATCGAGCCGTGGATCCCCGTCCTGATGTTCGCCGTGGTGTTCGGGCTGTCGATGGACTACGAGGTGTTCCTCGTCTCGCGTGTGCGCGAGGAATGGGTCCGTCGGCGCGACGCCTCCTCGGCCGTGGCCGATGGCATCGCGTTGACCGGACGGGTGATCAGCGCCGCCGCCGCGATCATGGTCTGCGTGTTCCTGTCGTTCATGTTCGGCGATGAACGTACGATCAAAGAGTTCGGCTTCGGCCTGGCCGCCGCGGTGCTGCTCGACGCGCTCATCGTGCGATGCGTGCTGCTTCCGGCTGTGCTCGAGCTGCTCGGGGCGGTGACATGGCGAATACCGCGCTGGCTCGACGAGCGCCTCCCGCACGTGAACATCGAAGGCACGGCTGCCCGCGCTCAGAGTGGCGCGTACGCTGAGGAGCTCGACGACGCGAGGAGCCGCGGAAGCGAAGCGGCGGTGTAACAGGTGCGGGGCCCCCTCGGGTCCTCCACCTGGCGGCACGGCAAATCGAGCGCCTCTCGCTGGGACGCGGAGGCCCCGAAGTCAGAGCAGCTTCAGCGGATGCCGCGATCAGCCGATACGGACCGAGCATTCGTCGCGAGCGGCCGGAGGGTTGGCATGAGAGGCATGGTCTCGAAGTTCAGTTACGCCAACGTGATGTCGACGCTCGCCCTGTTTGTGGCGCTCGGCGGCGGCGCCTACGCTGCGTCCACGTTCGTGGGCTCGAGCGGAGTGGTCCGGCTGTGTGCGTCCAAGAACGGAACCGTGAAGGTCCTCGCTCGGGCCAAGAGATGCACGAAGGGCAGTCAGTTGATCAACGTCGACCAACGTGGACAGCCGGGCGCGCCGGGCCTGGCCGGCGCGCGGGGTCCCGCCGGCATGCCCGGAACAAACTACTCGGTGGGATCGGGCCTCACACTCTCAGGCAACACGGTGGGGGTTGATCCGACACAGCTTCAAGCACGCATCGTCGCCTCCGGTTGCGCGGCAGACCAGACGCTGCAGTCGGTCGCGCAGAATGGGACGCCGACCTGCACCGGACTGCACGCATACTCGGCGACAGCCGGCGTGGACCTGCCCTACGCGGACGGCGCGATACCGCCGGGCAAGTGGGTTCTGCTCGGACAGATGACGGCCGGCGTGGCGAACACGGACATGACCGTGTACTGCCAGATCGACGTAAACGGAGCGGCCGTCTCTACCGCTAGTCAGTTCGTGCCGCACCCCAACAATGGCTCGGTATCTCTGACGGCGACCTCGACCACGACGACGAGTCCGGCCACTCCGATCGCCGTCAGCTGCAATACCGCCGGAACGGGATTCCCCACCTGGAGCGACGGTACGATCACCGCGATCCCGGTTGCGGCTCTCAACTGACTCACGGTCGGATGACGAGAGTGGGGCACTATGGCGCTCTCGCCTCGACCGGTCCAGGCCGGCGCCGCGCGCGTGGCTCGCTCACCGGGCCAGCTAGCCCGGCGAACCCGTCGGCGACGTCGTCGCGCGGGTCGATACGGGTGATCAGCTCGTCAGCCGGGACCGTTCCGTCGCTCATAAGTCGGACGACCTTGCATCCGCGCCGGCGCTATCGCTCCAGTCCATCACGAATGCCTGCGCGTCGACGACCGTCGGACTGATCGCCTCGAATCCGAGCTTCCTCGCCAGCGCCAGCTGGGGCTCACTGAGCTCGACGACCACAACGTCGGAGCCGCGCGCCCGCGCGGCCGCGGACACCGGCCGGGCGCATACCATGACGTCAGCGTGGTGTTCACCGAGACCCCGAGCGGAGGACGCGTGCCGACGCCCGGAATAGTGTGGAGCTTGCTCCTTCGATGAGGCGCTCATCCATCGGCAGCACCGCAGTCAGCGTCACCGCCCTCGGATTCGGCGCCGCCCCGATCGGCAACCTGTACCGAGCGATCGACGATGAGACGGCTCGCCTGGCTGTCGCCGCCGGATGGGAGGGCGGCATCCGCTACTTCGACACGGCCCCGCATTACGGACTCGGCCTGTCCGAGCGGCGCCTCGGCGCGGCGCTGCGAGAGCACCCGCGCGCGGAGTTCACGATCTCGACGAAGGTGGGCCGCTTGCTGGTGCCCAACCCGTCCCCCACCGGGTCGGATATCGAGCGAGGCGGATTCGCCGTGCAGGACCTCCTCCGTCGCGAAAACGACTACAGCCACGATGGCGTGTTGCGCAGCTTGGAGTCGAGCCTCGAAAGGCTCGGCGTCGACCGCGTCGACATCGTCTACGTGCACGATCCCGTGGATCACATGGAGCCGGCGCTCCACGAAGCGGTTCCCGCGCTCGTCGAGCTTCGCGACCAGGGCGTGATCGGTGCCGTCGGGGTCGGCATGAATTTCGTCGAGCCCCTGCGCCGCTTCGTCACAGAGACCGACATCGACATCGTGATGGTGGCCGGCCGCTGGACCCTCGTCGATCGCTCCGCCGCGCCGCTGTTGGACGACTGTCTGGCTCGCGGCGTCGCCGTCGTCTCCGCCGCTCCGTTCAACTCGGGCCTGTTGTCCCGTCCGGAACCTCCCGACGATGCCCATTTCGACTATGGACAGGCACCTCCTGACCTGCTCGCTGCCGCACGGGCGTGCGCCCAGGTGTGCAACGCGCATGCCACGACCCTGCCCACGGCCGCGCTGCAGTTCCCGCTGCTGCACCCCGCCGTGTGCTCCGTCGTGGCCGGAATGCGGACCGCTCACCAATGCTCTTTGAACCTCGAGTGGGCGGAGACCGAGATCAACGAGCACCTCTGGGCCGCGCTGCCCGAGCCGGCTCGCTGAGCATGGCCGCGGCGGGAATAGCGCGGTCTGCACCGGATGAAACTGAGCCGGGCAGGACGCAGCGCCACGTTCGCTGAGCACCGGGACCGAGCCGCCCACGCCACTCGATCGCCCTCGCGCGGGCCGTTCACGGCTCCGGTGTCACGGGCCCAGCCGGCGCGGGTATCTCGGCCATCCATGCCGCGAGCATCACCCGGTCGATCGAGTCCGGGCGTCCGAGGCCGCCCCGGGCGGCTTCGTACTGCCGTACCTCGTCGCGGGTGAACCAGCGCGCCTCGGCGATCTCGTCGCCGTCGACGGAGACCGCCTCTTCCGCCGCGGTCGCACGAAAGGCGACCATCAGTCCGGCCGGGAACGGCCAGGGCTGGGACCCGATGTAGACGACATCATCGATCACGATCCCGGTCTCCTCGCGGATCTCCCGACGCACGGCGTCCTCCAACGACTCGCCGATCTCCACGAACCCGGCCAGCAGCGAGTAGCCGCCGGCCGCGGACGCGCGATGTCGTGCCAGCAGGCACCGGCTCGGCGGCGCGCTGGTCTCGACCAGGGTGATGACAGCCGGTTCGATGCGAGGGAACAGCACGGTTCCGCATGCGTCGTCGGTGCAGACGCGCAGGTGGCCGGCGTTACGCGGCTCGGTCGCGGCGCCGCAGCAGCCACAGTGACGGTGGTGGCGACTCCAGTGCAAGACACCGCGGGCGTAGGCGATCACGCCGGCGTCCGACCCCGACACGCGGCTGAACAGCGAGCGGACATCGACCGCCGCCTGCGCCGAGACCCTCGACAGTGCATCCTCGAGCTCGAGCTCGGAGAGGTCGAGCGCGAACTGCGGGCCCCGGTCGCCGATTCCCAGCAGGACCAGCCTCGACGCGTCGGAGTCGTCGATCGCGGCGACGGGAGCGAGGACTGGTGCTGGCGGATCTCCGGCGACTAGACAGCGGTCGCGCCACAACGGGAGAACCCGTGCTCGGGGATCCCCCGTCGTCGCCGCGACCCACGCGGGGTCCTGGCGGCGGTCGAGGGCCCGATCCAGGCAGAGCCCGGCATAGGGAATGATGGGCCGCGACGCAGAGGTCACGGCTGACCCGGCGAGCGGTCGCCGCCGGGCTCGGGCAGGGTCTCGATGTATCCCTCGGTTCCGTGCAGACGGATCCACTGCCCGTCGCGGATAAGGGCCGTCGCGTTCTCGACCCCGACGACCGCCGGCAGCCCGTATTCCCGGGCGATGACCGCGCCGTGGGTCATCAGGCCGCCCACCTCCGTGACCAGGCCCTTGATCCCGAGGAACACGGGCGTCCAGCTTGGATCGGTGTAGGTGGTGACGAGGACGTCATCGGGGTGGAGGTCGGCCTCAGCGATGTCCAGGATGACGCGGGCGCGGCCCTCGACTGTCCCGGCGGAAACGGGCAGGCCGACGAGCGCGCCGGCGGGCAGATCCTCACGTCGGTAGGCCCCGGTGATGACCTCTCCGTCGGACGTCATCACCCGGGGCGGCGTAAGAGCCTGGTCGGTCGCGAACTCGTCCTTGCGCCGGCGGATCAGATCGTCATCCACCTGATGGGTGCGCACGGCATCGTGCAGCTCGTGGAAGGTGAGGAAGAAGCTGTCCTCCTTCTCGGCGAGGACGTGGGCCCCGACGAGCCGCTCGACCTCACCCATCAATGCCTGCTTGTACACGAAATAGCGGCAGATCATCCCGTACTTCGGATACTCCCGATACCCGGCGAAGGTCCGGACCCGGTCGATCATCGCCTTGGCCTCTCGCGCCTTGTGCTCCCCGTCGGGCAGCGCCCGCAAGCGCTCCAGCATCTCGTGCTCCTTCGCCGAGGCGGTCTGGCGCCCCTGCTCGAAGCGGTTCTTGCCGGCTCCCGGCGCGAACTTCTCGATGTTGGCGAGAATCGTGGGCAGGAGGGCGCTTGGGTGCTCGCTCCACCGCGGCCGCGTGATGTCGATCTCGCCCACGCAGCGCATCCCGTACGCGTCGAGGTACGCGCAGATGGCATCTCGCGCCTGCTTTCCACCGGCGAGCGTGGCGAGCTCGGCGAGAAAGCCGTCGTCCTCGACGTCCTGCAGGAACGCCACGACCTCCGGATGCGGGCGGATCGCATCCGCGACGTCCAGAAGCGCTAAGCCCATCTCGGCCGTCACGTTGTGGGGAGCAGACTGCGCGAGCGTGTCGGCCACGCTCTTCTCACCCAGCCACGCCTCGAGGTTCTCATTCAGCCACCAGGCGGCTCGCATCCCGGCCATGATCACCGGCATGCTCCGCGGATCGGACAGCAGCCGCTTCAGTTCCTCGAAGTCCTCGAGGATGAAATCGAACAGCGCCGCCCCGGACATCGTCTCGATCTCGCGCCTCAGGGTGGCGATCGACGCCCGTGAGGCGTTGATCAGCTCGGCGACGACGGCCGGATCGGCCTCGATCGGCTCCGCCGGGAGACCGGCCAGCGGGCCCACGGGACCCTCGTCCGGGGGCGGGGAAACGTAATCACCCCGGTCAAGGAGCGTCTGCAGCGCGTCGCCGATGAGCGGATCGCCTCTCCCGAGGACGTCGAGGACGCTCGCCCGGCCGACGGGCGACGCCAGCATCCCGGCGACGTCGACGAACTGCCGCCCGCCGGCCTCGGCCATCGGACGCGGGGTCGTCAGCTGCCGCACCGACAGGCCCAGCGGCTTCAGAGCGTCGGTCATCATCTGCTGATGACCGACCGAGACGTAGACATGGTTCTCGTCATCGCCCCGCCTCGGGAATAGGAAACAGCGTCGTAATGGCGCGGCTCTGGACGATCTGAAATCCGTCGTCGAGCAGACACCATTCGATGTCCTGGGGGCGACCGAAGTGCGATTCGATCCGCCGGCCGAGCCGCACGAGGCCGACGACCTGCTCCTCGGTCAGTACCGGCTGCTCCTGGCGCTCTGACTCGATCGCCTCCCGGCGCGTCCCGCCTGCCGCTGAAGCGCGGACAGCACTCGACTTGATGGCGAGCGCCACGTCGATGACCTCATCGTCGCGGACCTTGTAAACGTCGGCGTTCACCAGGCCCGAGACGAGCGCCTCGCCGAGACCGACGCAGGCCTCCACCGAGGCGATCCTGCGGTTGGAGGTCACCGGGTCGGCGGTAAACAGGACCCCGGCCGCCTGGGGGAAGACCATCCGCTGGATCACCACCGCCATCTGGACCTTACGGTGGTCAAAGCCGCCGTGCAGTCGATAGCTCACCGCCCGCTCGGTGAACAGCGACGCCCAGCACCGCCTGACGTGTTCGAGGATCGCCGCCGCGCCGACGACGTTCAGATAGGAGTCCTGCTGGCCGGCGAAGGAGGCAGCCGGCAGATCCTCGGCGGTCGCGCTCGATCGAACCGCATAGCTCGCGTGCTCGCCGAGCCGGCCGAGCGAATGCATGATCGCCGCCGCCAAATCGCCAGGGATGGCGGCCGCCTGGAGCGTCTCGCGGATCCGCGCGCTCAGCTCGCCGATCGTCTCCCGGTTGCTCGGCGTCACCCGCGACAGCCGTTCGAGCACGCTGTCGATCGAGGGCGCCTGGGCCATGAATCGCGCGAAGGCGTCCGTGGTCACGCAGAAGCCGTCCGGCACGAGGAGGTCGTCGATCCGTGACAACTCACCCAGGCCGGCGCCCTTACCGCCCACGACCGCCACCTGGGTCAGGTCTACCTCCCGAAAATCCAGCACGTACGCCATTTCTGCCGCTCCTGTTTTGTTGCTCTGAGGTGTGCGGCGGGCGATTATGCGGGACCGATCAAGACCTCATGAGAGCCTCGAATCGTGTATAAAGTGATAGTGGGGGGAGGGCGTTTGGGTTGGCGTTCGCTGTCGTGGCGCCCAGACGAACGGGATGAGCCTGGAGGTGGCGTCCGCGTTGCTGCATGCCGCGGTGACCCTCACCCGCGCGCCCGGGTGCCAGCTAAGCCGCTGCGAGGGCGGTAACCGTGCCGAGCACCCGATCCGCGCGGCACCCGTGATGCCTCCGTACGGGGAAATGCCGTTCACGCGACGGGCCTCGGCCCGAGCTGTGCCAGGCCGGTCTCATACGCGAAGATCACCGCGTGGATACGGTCGCGCAGGCCGAGCTTCATGAGGATTCGCTTGATGTGGGTCTTGACGGTGGATTCTTCGATCACCAGGGTGGTGGCGATCTCGCAGTTGGACTGTCCGCGGGCGATGAGTTCCAGCACCTGCCGCTCGCGTGGCGTCAGCTGCGCCAACTGGCCGGTTGATTCGAGCGTGGGCGTGGGCTGACGCGCTAGGCGATCGAGCACGATGCGAGTGACCGACGGCGACAGGAGTGAGTCGCCGGCAGCGACAGCGTGGATCGCCGAGAGCAGCTCTTCCGGTCGCGTTCGCTTGAGCAAAAAGCCGGACGCGCCGGCGTCGATCGCGCCGAAGATGTAGTCGTCCTGCTCGAAGGTGGTCAGGATCACCACCTTGGTCTCCGGGGAGGTGGCGATCAGCTGGCGCGTCGCGGCGATGCCGTCCAGATCGGGCATGCGCACGTCCATGAGCACCACGTCCGGGTGCAGAACGCGGGAACGCTGAATCGCTGGGCGACCCCCGGATGCCTGCCCGACGACGTGTACGGCGGGGTCGCTGGATAGGACCGCGGCCAAGCCGGCGCGCATCAGCGCATCGTCGTCGGCGAGCAGCACGCGGACCGGGGTGGTGCTCATGGCACGGCCGTCCAGGCAGGCTGATAAGGCAGCCAGGCGTGAACCCGAAACACACCGTGGCTAGCGCCGGCGGCGAGCGTTCCGCCGAGCAGCGCTGCCCGCTCGCGCATCCCAAGGATCCCATAGCCGCTGCGGTTGTCCTGTCCCTCGTGGGAGGAGGTCACTGGGTTGGCGATGACGAGCTCGAGCTGACCGTCGCCGTAGGTGATCTGCACGTCGGCGCGGCCGGTGCCGTGGCGGGCGGCGTTGGTCAGCGATTCCTGCAGGATCCGATACGCGGCCTGGTCCAGACCAGGCGCAAGCAGCCGCGGACCACCGTCGACCCGAAGCTCGACGCCCAGCCCGGCCGCGCGGTAGCGGGCGGCGAGCGAGGGCGCCGAGGCCAGCCCGGTGGGCAGCTCGATCCCCGCCTGCGCCGCGTCACGATCCCCGTTTGACCGCAGCCCGCCGATCAAGTGGTCGATCTCCGTGATGGTCTCCCGTGCGACGTCCTCGACAGTCTCGAGCGCCGCGCGCACCGCATCGGGGTCGCGCTCCTGCAGAAGGCGCGCGCCGCCGGCCTGCACCAGGATCACGTTGATGGCATGGGCGACCGAATCGTGCAGGTCACGTGCGATCCGGGTGCGCTCCTCGGCGGCCGCCAGTCGCCGCTCGTGCTCGGCCTCGCGCTCGGCGCGCGCCGCGCGCTCGGTCAGGTCGGCCATCCGCTCGCGGCGCTGGCGGCGCTGGTCGCCGATGATCCAGGCGCCCCCCCACAGCACGATCGCCCCCAGGATCGCGGTTGTGGGAACTCCCGAGGTGGAGGCCGCGGCGGCGCCGAGGTGAATGGCGCCCAGTCCGATCACGATCGTCGCGGTCTGTCGTATCCGATCGGGGGTGCGCTGGTCAGAGGCGAGGTAAAACAGCGCCAGGGTCGGTCCAATCGGCGGGCCGTAGGCATAGCCGAGGCCGGCGAGCATGGCGCTGGCGGCGGTGCACACGGCAAACACCGCCAACGGCCACCGGCGGCGCTCGGTCAGCGGCAAACACGCGACCACGGCGAGCCCGACCCCGAACAGATCAAGACCACGGGTCGACCCATGGTGGCCGGCCAGCCAGGCGAACGTCACGGCGAACGCGACCGCGGCGACCGCGGCGTCGCGGACCGCCGGCAACTGTGTGAGCCGGCCGATACGGACCGCTGAGGCAGGTCGGCTGATGATGCTCACGTCCCCGCGAGCGTAACGCGCGACGGCCACTGTCGCGTCCCCAGGAGGAGGGATTCGCCGTCCTCCCGTGGGAGGACAGAAGGTTCCCTCCGCAGGGTGTTTCGCGAGCAGGCGAGCGCTCGTAGCGTGGCTGGCCATGACACCAGCTCAACGAAAGCGCTCATGATCGAAGCCAACTCCCTCACCAAACGCTACGGCGATCGCGCCGCGGTGCAGGATGTCTCGTTTTCCTGCGCGCCGGGCACGATTACCGGATTCCTCGGGCCCAACGGCGCTGGAAAGTCGACCACGCTGAAGATGCTGTGCGGGCTCGCGCACCCCACCTCCGGGAGCTCGACCGTGCTCGGCCGCCTCTACGCCGAGATCCCGAACCCCGGACGCCATGTCGGAGTGCTCATCGACGCTTCCGCCGCCCACGCCGGCCGCCGCGGGCGCGAGACGATCGCGCTCACCGCGAACCTGCTCGGGGTCTCGAGCACGCGCGTCGACGAGATGCTCGAGCTCGTCGACCTCGACAGGGCCGCGGCGCGCAAGCGCGTTGCCGAGTACTCGCTCGGCATGCGCCAGCGGCTCGGGATCGCCAACGCGCTCCTCGGGGATCCTCAGCTGCTCATCCTCGACGAGCCCGCCAACGGCCTGGACCCGGTCGGCATGCGCTGGATGCGCGGTCTGCTGCACGACTTCGCGGCGCGCGGCGGCACGGTGCTGCTCTCGTCCCATCTGCTCCACGAGGTCGAGGCGATCGCCGACCGCCTCGTGATCATCGCCGAAGGGCGGACCGTCGCCCAGGGCACCCGCGAGGAACTCCTCGGCGTGCACACCGCGACCCGTGTGCGCTCTGCCGACGACAACGCACTGCGCAGCGCGCTGCGCGACCACTCCATTGACATCTCGATCGCGGATGACGGCGCCCTGATCGCCGATGCCACCGCCGAGACGGTTGGCGACGTCGCCCTCTCCGCCGGCGTCGCCCTACGCGAGCTCGACCTCACCCAAGACGGTGGCCTCGAGCAGCTGTTCTTCCAGCTCACCGAGCACGGTGCCGGCAAGGACCACGGCGCCGGCGCCGTCGCTCCACCCCCGGTCACACCCGCCGCCACCACGCTTGAGGAGGTCAATCGATGAGCGCGCTCGCCAGTCCCGTCTATACGATTCCCGCGGACGAGCGCCGGCCCGGCCCCGGCCACCTGACGCGCCTCGAGCTGCGCAAGATGTTCGACACCCGCTCAGGGCTGTGGTTCAGCGGCGCCGTCGCCGCCGTCACGCTCATCACGGTCATCATCACCTCGCTCGTCAAAGGCGGGCACGACGCGACGCTTGCCAAGTTGTTCAACAACTCCGTCCAGCCGGGCGCCATCCTGCTGCCCGTTCTCGGGGTCCTGCTCGTGTGCGGCGAGTGGTCACAGCGCACGACGCTCACGACGTTCACGCTTGTCCCCGCCCGCGGCCGGATCCTGTCTGCCAAGCTCGCGGCGGCGATCGTCGTCGCGTTCGCGGCGTTCGTTGTCTGCCTCGCCTGCAGCGTCATCTTCGGTGAGCTGCTCCCGGCACCAGGCGGCGCCGGCGGCCTCTCGGTCGCCGTGCTCGCCCAGGGCCTTGTGTTCCTGACGGCCACGATGGTGATCGGCGTCGCGTTCGGCGCCGCGATCATGCTCTCCGCACCGGCGCTCGTCATCTACCTCGCGCTGCCGACCGCATGGGACGCCCTGTCCTCAACCATCCACCCGCTCAAGACACTCAGCCATTGGCTGGCCATCGGGCCGACGCTCGGGCCGCTGGCCACGCGCTCGTTCAGCGCCACGGACTGGGCGCACGCCGGCACGACAATCGCGCTGTGGATGGTGCTCCCGCTCATCATCGGGGTGTGGCGCTTTGCCAACCGCGACGTCAACTGAGGACGTGTGTGTGGTCGTGACTTCCGCAGTTCCGACTGTCGCCAGAAACTATTCGGCTCGGAGCGCCGCGGCCGTTCGCGACCGTGCCGCCCACACGGCCGGCAGCAGGGCGCCCGCGAGAGCGATCGCCAGGCCGGCCAGGCAGAGCGCCGCGAGGCCTTCGGGGCCGTAGACGTTTTGCAGGCTGGCAGGGACACCGAGGCCCGCGGCGCCGGCCATGGCCGGGATCACGGCCTGGTGCACCACGACCCCCACGGGTACCGCGATCACCCCCGCAAGCAGGCCCGTACCGGCCACGGAGCAGAGCACCATCGCGACGGTTTGGCGGGGTGTCATACCGATCGCTTTGAAGACGCCCAAGTCGTGGACGCGCTCACGGGTATAGAGCACGACGGCGTTGAGCACGCCGAGGCCCGCGGCAATCGACAGGAGTAGCGTGAGCGCGCTGGCGAGTGCAATCGCGACGATGGCACCGCCGCCGTGCTGATTGAGCGAGACGCCGTAGCTCGGTCCGAGTTTCGGGCCGAGCGCGTGCACGTAGGTGGTGGGATCGGTACCAGGACGCAGGCCGACGTCGTACTGGGTGTTCAGGGGATCGGGTGTCAGCCGCGGATCGGCGGCGGTGAGCGTCCGCCAGTCGGTCAGCATGGCGAGGCTGTCGTGGTCCTGGTCGAAGACCTCGCCGACGATGCGGACCGGGACCGTGCGGCCGCCGGGGCCGAGGATCGTGACGGTGCGGCCCACGGCTGTGTGGAGCGTGGTAAGGAAGCGTTTGGGAACGACTGCCTGGTCGGGACCTGAGTACCAGTGACCGCTGGACATCGTGTAGATCCAGTGCGCGTCGCCGAGGAACGCTGTCACCGGGATCGCCTGCACCAGCCCGGACACCTTGACGTACTGGTTGTCCTCCTCGACCGCGTAGTGGGCGGTGCCGGGCAGCGAGCCGAGCACGGCGGGGAGCACGCGCTCCGGGTGGACGGACCTCGGCTGGGCCCGGGAGGGTCGCTTCGGACCAACGGAGCCGGGGCCGGGGCCGGGGCCGGGGCCGGGGCCGGGGCCGGTGTATTGCACCTGCACCTGCTCGGTGTTGGTCAGGTCCAGATCGGCCACGGCTCGCCTCAGCGTGCTGACCAGCCCGACGGCGAAGGTCACAGCAGTTACACCGAGGAGGACCGCCGCGAGCGTCGCCGCCATCCGCGCCGGTCGGGCGAAGGGTGACGCGAGCCCGATGGTCATCGGCCGTGGCAGCGTCAGTCTGCCGAGCAGGCGGTGCGCCAAATAGCCGCGGCCAGTGCGCGGGGCGCGGCCTGCCGCCAGCGCCTGCGTCGCGCTGAGGCGACCGCCGCGGAGCGCGGGAATGATGGCGGCGAGCGCGACTATGCCGCACATGGCGAGCGGCACGGTCACGTTCACCCACAGGGGTACGCCGAGTCGCCCGACCCCGTAGACGTCCGCGGTCTTATTCAACAGAGGCGCCGAGAGCAGGTTGCCGAGCGCGACGCCGCCGAGGCACCCGCCCACCGCCGGCACCGCGACCTGACCGGTATAGGCGGCGATGACCTGCCCGGGTGTGAAACCGATGCTCTTGAGGATCCCGATCCGGTGGTAACCCGCGATCACGGCTCCACTGACCACGTTGACCACGATCAGCACGGACATGACCAGGCCAATGATCGCGAAGGCGACCACGAAGGGTGCGTATACCGCAATGTCATCGTGTTGGGCCGCCCGAACGTTCAGGTACGACTGTGTGCCGCTCACCGAACCGGCCGGCAGCGCTTTGGTAACTGCCGCGATTCCGGTCTGCACCGCTGCGCCGGTGCCGGCGCTGCGGAAGCGGTAGAGCATCTCCGCCGTGGGCGGCGTACCGGGCGAGCTCAGCGCCGAGATCTGCTTCGGGAAGACCCACGCGTCGGCCGAGCGGGAGACCGATGTGGCGAGGCCGACGACGGTCAGGCGCGGGTTCCTCGGCGCGCTGGTGATAGTCACGGTGTCACCAACTCCGTATCCGAACCCGTCGGTGTTGGTTTCCATCACGATCTGACCGACACGCTGCGGCCAGTGGCCGGCCTCGAGCGTGACGTCATCGATCCGTCCTCCAGGCGTTGCCCGACCGACGAGGCTGAGCGGCGGGAGGGGAATTGCGGGCAGTCCCGGGGAGAAATCGGTGGCGGCCACCGTCGCCTCGGGGAACGGGCCCGCGGCTGCGCTCACCTGGGGAAGGCGGGCGGTCTCGGCCAGCTGCGACGGCGTGACGCGTGCGGCGTTGATCGTGGCGACCACATGCGCGCCGTGCTGCGCGGTGAAGGCTGTATCGAACGTGGCGTGAGAATCCACGACGAGGGCAACGCCGAGAACCGAGGATGCCGTCGAGACGACCAACACGAGGGCGATGACCATCGTCTGGACAAACCGGCGGCGGCCGATCCCGCCGCGCACCGCGCGGAGCACCGCACTCGGACGCATCACAGCACCTCCGCAGCACGCACAGTCGGGAACGGATCGCCGGTGCGCCGGGCGATCTGCCCATCGAGCAGATGGACCGCGCGGTGCGTGTAGCGCTCCGCCAGCTCAGGGTTGTGGGTGACCATCACGAGCGTCTGCCCGGAACGGTTGAGGTCGAGCAGCAACTGGCCGATCTCTTCGCCCGTGGCGGTGTCGAGAGCCCCGGTCGGCTCGTCGGCCAGCAGCACCGCCGGCCGGTTGACCAGCGCACGTGCGATTGCCACCCGCTGACGCTCGCCGCCGGAGAGCCGGCCGGGGTAGGCGTTGCGGTGGCCCTCGATGTGCAGTGCGACGAGCAGTTCGCGGACGCGCTCCCGTGCCTGAGACCGAGGCATCCCGGCCAGCTGGGCGGGAAGCATGACGTTGTCGGCGACGGTCAGGTCGTCGAGGAGGTTGAAGAACTGAAAGATCATCCCGATCTGGTGTCGTCGGCAACGGGCCATCCCCGTCTCGCTAAGCCGATCGATCCGCTTGCCGGCCATGGTGATCGTGCCGCTGGTCGGCCGGTCCAGGCCGGCGATCAGGTTGAGAAGCGTCGACTTACCGCTCCCGGACGGGCCCATCACCGCCACCGCTTCCCCGGCCGCGATCTTGAGAGAGATCTTGTCCACGGCGGGCCTTTCTGACCCGTCGTAGCGCTTTGTCACGTCGTTGATCTGCATTAGAGCGTCCATGGCCACGAACCTACGGAGGCGTGCAGGATTTGTCGTCGGCCCGACGATGTAACTTCGCGTACCCCATCGGGTGTAAGCCTCCAGCTGGATCATCCTCAGGAGGTACTCGGCTCCACCCCGAGACGGATGACGCGCCGGGCACGCGGAGTGATAATGGGCTCATGCAGACGGAACCGTCGCCAACCGTCAGGAGCCGGGTCCGACTGGCCGTGGCCTTCGCGCGGTCCGTCGAGCCGCGGTCGTTGCCTTCCCGGCGAGACCTGTGCGTCGATGCGGTGCTGGCCGTCCTCCTCATCCTCGCGGCGCGCCAGACCTCCCACAGCCGGGGAGACACGCTTGCCCTGCTGATCGCCGTTGCGCTACTCGCGGCCCGCCGGCGCTATCCGCTGGCTGCATGCGTGCTGCTGGTGTTCGAGGTGCTCGCGACGCGGTACAGGGCCATGCCGATCGCGCCCCTGATCGTCGTCATCGCCGGGTATTCGGCCGTCGCGTACAGCCGCTTCCGGGGTGCAGCGCTCGTGACCGTGCCCTGGCTCTGGGTGATCGTGGGCACTGTGTTCTGGGGGACGACGGCGCTCTTGATCCTGGTGTCGCTGGCGCTGACCGTGACCGTCGGATACGCGGTGCATGCCATGGCGGAACGCGACCGGGTTCTCGCCGAGCACGAGACCGCCACCCGCCACGCGCTCGAGCAGGAACGGGCCCGGATCGCGAGCGAACTCCACGATGTCGTGACGCACAGCGTCAGCGTCATGATCGTGCAGGCTGGCGCGGCGCGGCAGGTCCTGGCCGAGTCGCCCGGCGAGGCGAGGGCAGCGATGCTGGCCGTCGAGGCGAGCGGACGTGCGGCGATGACCGAGCTCCGTCACCTGCTGGGATTGCTCAGCCCCGGTCAGGCGCCGGGCGATGATGCGGCCGCTCCGCGCCACGCGGCGCCCGGCGAGCTAGAACCCCAGCCGGGTTTGGCTCAGCTCGAGGGTCTGGTCAACCGGCTGACCGCAGCCGGACTGCCGATCGACCTGCGTGTTGGAGAGCTGCCCCATGAACTGTCGCCTGGACTCGACTTGGCGGTGTTCCGCGTCATCCAGGAAGCTCTGACGAACGTGATCAAGCACGCCGGCAAGCCCTCAACGATCGTGAGTCTCACGTACAGCGACGGCCAGCTCCGCGTGGAGGTGGCCGACACCGGCCGACCGATCCTCGCCGCCGCGCCCGAAGTTCCGGCCGGTGCCAAGCGAGGCCTGATCGGACTGCGCGAGCGGATCGCGCTGTACGGCGGAGTGCTGGACGCCGGGCCGAGGAGCGGGGGCGGCTGGATCGTTCGCGCCTGCTTCCCCCTCGATGGCCCGGTGCGTCACGGCAGCGGCCCACTCGTAGCGGCGACTGGAGGGCCGTGACCGATCCGGCCAGACCACCCCGCGTGGTGGTTGCCGACGATCAGGGCCTGGTCAGGAGCGGCTTCCGGATGATCCTCGGCGCCGCGGGCATCCCCGTGGTCGGCGAAGTGTCCGATGGCGAGCAGGCGCTTGCCTCCGTGCTCGAACAGCAGCCCGACGTCGTGCTGATGGACATCCGCATGCCGGTGATGGACGGGCTCGAGGCCACGCGGCGGATTGTCGCCGAGCCGGCCGGCGCCGACTGCCGGATCATCATCCTCACCACCTTCGATCTCGACCAGTACGTGTACGCCGCGCTCACAGCGGGCGCCAGCGGATTCCTCCTCAAGGATGTGTCCCCCGAACAGCTCGTCGACGCGGTCCGCATGGTCCGCTCGGGCGACGCCCTGCTGGCGCCCTCGATCACCCGACGGCTGGTCGAGCGGTTCGCGCCAACAGCGCCCGCGCCGCCAGCAGCCGTTCACGGGGACCTGTCGGAGCTGACACCCCGGGAGCTCGAGGTCCTCCAGCTGCTCGCCGGGGGCCTGAGCAATGCCGAGCTTGCCGCGGAGCTGGTGCTGAGCGAGGCGACGGTCAAGACCCACGTGGCCCGGATCCTGCGCAAGCTCGGGCTACGCGACCGGGTGCAGGCCGTCGTCCTGGCATACCAGACCGGACTGGTCATCACTGACGCGCGGGCGGGGCACGAAGCGGCGCCCGGCGAGCACCCACGGCGAGTTGCGGATGAGCTATGGCGACCCTGAGGAGTCAATCCTCGAGCTGTCGCCCCTCAAGCTCGACGAGGTCATGACCGCCGACAGCTGAGCGCCTCCCGCAGTCCGCGGGTGATCGCGCTCTGGGACGACAGCCACCAAGACCTCGCGACCGATAGGCGCACCTACTGAGCGGAACGGAGGAT
This sequence comes from uncultured Solirubrobacterales bacterium, assembly GCA_963795525.1. GTDB lineage: Bacteria > Actinomycetota > Thermoleophilia > Solirubrobacterales > Solirubrobacteraceae > Palsa-465. The sequence continues at coordinate 363,535 of CAWCIA010000001.1, read as the reverse complement.
CGACGTTGGGGAGATCGAACCGAGAACCCCGGGCGGACCCTAGCCCTGGAACCCGATAGGCGCGAATTGGAGCGAGAACCATTGCCCCGTCAAAGGAGTGAGATCGAAACCTTTCGAAGCTGGCGGATTGTTGTGGGTGCGGCCGATGACCTGCCCAGCTTGCGGCCGCTCTGGCTCGCCGTCCATCGGGCGCATGGAGCAGCGATGCCGGAGCTGGCCCCCTATGTGAGCGACTCCGAAACGTGGACCGAGCGCCGAACGCTGTATGAATCGTTGCTCACCCGATCCGACAGCGTGCTCCTGCTCGCACTTGACAGTGACGCGATCGTGGGATACGCGCTCGGCCACGTGCTCCCAGTCCGCGAAACGTGGATCGCGGACACGTGGATGACGGGGGCGCGGGTCGCGGAGATAGAGTCACTCTCCGTGCTTCCTGAGTGCCGCGGTCTGGGACTGGGGTCGGCGCTGTTGGATGCGCTCGAGCGCGAGCTAATGCGCGAAGGCGTAGACGATGTCATCGTTGGTGCGCTGGCGGGCAACGAAGCCGCACTTCGGCTGTATCGCCGTCGGGGGTTTCGCCCAACGTGGCTCTATCTCTCTCGCTTCGCCGGGCGGCCACGCGAGCCCGGCGGGTGACGAACGAATTCGGCACAACGACCCCCCGCCGGGCTGACCATCGCCGGCCGTAGGCTGACACCTCACCGCAACCTCCAAATCTCAGCGGAGGCTGGCTGTGAGCTGACCTGGGTTGGAGTACACGTCAGCCGTGTCAAAGAAGGTGACCCCACCCTCGATCGCGCGGCGGACGATCGGCTCCGCTGCCTGCTCGTTGAGGATCCACGCGCGGCTCGCGTTATCGCCGTAGCTCATCATCCCCAGCGCGAGCCGCGACGCATGGAGCGCAGGCTTCCATCATCATCCGGACCTGCGGTACCGGTCTAGTCGCTCCTGAAGCCTTGTCTTTGTTTCGGTCCAGTTTTCCGCGAATATCGCGAAGTAGACCATGTCCCGAGCTCGCCCCGACTCGGAGATGAACTGCTTCCGGAAAGTTCCTTCCTCAACGGCGCCTAGCGCGCGGATCGCTCTCTGGGACTGCTCATTCAAGGTCTCCGTTTTGAGGACCACTTTCTGGATCTGTAACCGCTCGAACGCTTCGGTGAGAAGGAGCAGCTTCGCTTCGATATTGGCCCCGGTCCGCTGGGCCGCCAGAGTAAGCCATGTCGCGCCGATCTCCAGCCGCTGGTGCGGAAGAGCAAGGTCCATGAACCGGGTTGAGCCGATGATTAGTCTGCTGCGTAGCTCGACGATGGCGAAGGGGAGCGATACCCCTCGACGTTGCTCGTCCAAGGCCTCGCGGACGTACTGGCGCATGTCTGCCATCGAAGCAACGACCTTGGGCTGGAGCCTCCACAGCTCCGGTTCGAGCCCGACAGCCGCGAGCTGTTCGACATGTCCAGCCTCGAGGGGCTCCAAACGCACGACCAGCCCAGAGAGCGTCATGGGCCTCACCTCGCGCGCCACCGCGCCGCAATCGGCCAGGCCGTCAGCGTCGTCCGGTTGACGACCTGCGCCCGCCGAATCAGCACCTTCTGTAGTCACGAGGGCAACGGAAGTCGGCGGATCGTGACATCTAAGCCAATCGGGGACATGGCTGCTTTGGTCGCCGAGCAGCACCCTGGTCGACGATCTGACGCACAGGCGCGATCAATCTCGAGTCCGAGGGTCGGCTCCTGCCCGTCGATTCGAAACCGTAAGCGGCGAGCGCCATTCCGCGGCCGGTTGGTAGCTGTTCCTCGTCGTCCGCAGCGGTGGTCTCGGCGTCGCTGGGTGGTCCGCTCACGGTCATCGCAGTCACCCTGAGCGCAGGTGCTGATCGTCAGATTGGCTGGCGAAGTGGCGCGCCCAGTCGCCGGCTCCGTACGCGCTCCTACCACAGATCTGTTCGACCGTCGGCCATACGGGGATCGTGAGTTTGCCGGTGGCAACGTCCGCAAGCGCGTCAGCCAGAAACCGCGAGTAGTCCTCCGAGAATCCGCGTCGGAGCATCAGCTGGATGAACTCGTCTGGCTCCACCGGCGTGTAGGTGATTTGTCTGCCGAGTGCTTCGGAGAGTGTCCGGGCGAGATCGTAGTGATCGATGGCTTCGGGGCCAGTGAGTGGCAGGATTCCTTCCGGCCCGTCCTCGCTCATCGCTGCTGCCGCGACGGCGGCGATATCACGCGTGTCGATGAAGGGAAGTTTGCCGTTCCCCGCAGGGAGGCGTATCTGACCGCTCTCCGTCATGGCGGCGAACGATCCTGTGCTGAAGTTGTCGAAGAACCACGTGGGCCGAAGGATCGCGCCCGCGGTGGGCGCGAGCTCGACCGCACGCTCTGCCTCTATCAGCGGGCTGTCGGGCGGTGCGTGCTCGGCGTCGATCGAGGACAACAGGGCTATCCGGCGCACGCCGCTGCGGGCGATCGCTTCGATGAGATCGGGAGTGGTCTCCGGAGCGCCGGGGTGGTTGAACGGGATCAGGACGTATGCGGCATCGCTGCCACGAAACGCCCCCGGCCAGGTGTCGCGCTCATCCCAGCTGAAATGAACCCAGTCCCCGGCGCCGGTCCGGCGCCGGGCAGCGGAACGTACCCGCCAGCCGCGCTGAACGCCCTCGGTTATGACTTGCCTTCCGGTCTTGCCCGTCGCGCCGACGACCGTGATCGTGTAGTCGCTCATCGTTCGCCTGACACTCATGTGAGAACGCGTTCGAGAAATGCTTTCGCGCGCGGATGTCGCGGTCGGCTGAGGACGGTGGTCGCCGCTCCTAGTTCGATGATCTGGCCCGCGTCCATCACCGCAACGCGGTCTGCCACCTCACGCGCAAATCCGATCTCGTGCGTGACGACCAGCATCGTCATCCCGGAGGCGGCGAGCTCCTTCATCACGTCGAGCACCTCGCCGACGAGCTCGGGATCCAGTGCCGAGGTGGGCTCATCGAACAGCATTACCTCCGGCTCGCACGCGAGTGCTCGGGCTATCGCGACCCGCTGCTGTTGACCTCCGGACAGCTGCGCGGCGTACGAGCCCTCCTTGTCCGCGACGCCGATCCGTGCCAGTAGTTCGCGCGCGCGTTCAGCGGCCGTCTCTTTGGGAATGTGACGTACGAAAACTGCGCCTTCCATCACGTTCTGCAAGGCGGTCAGGTTGGAGAACAGGTTGAACTGCTGGAAGACCATCCCGACGCGGGCCTGCGCGCGGTCGCGGGCGATCTGCCGTTCGTGGAGCTCTCGGAGCCTGTGCCGTGATGCGCTAGCCGATCAGACGCCCGCGGATGAATATCTCGCCGCTGTCGATACGTTCTAAATGATTGATACACCGAAGCAGCGTGCTCTTTCCCGCGCCGGATGGCCCAATCAAACAAAGGACCTCGCCTTTGGCAACATCGAGGCTGACCTCCCGTAGGACCTCCGTGCCGTGAAAGGACTTCGTGACCTCGCGGATTACGACGTGGGCCTCGCCAGTGCCGGCCCCGGCGTCATGGATCGCGACGGTCATTTCCCCACCAAGCTCATCAGGCGCAGCCGGTTCGAGGTCTTCGGAGCGTTGCCGCTGTATCCGCGCCCTAGGCGATTCTCAAGCGGCCGCTGCAGCAGCATCAGAGCTGTGGTCATAACGAGGTACCAGATGCTTGCGACGGTGAGCAGCTCCATCACGCGGAAGTTCTGGCCGTAGATGCGCTGGGATACGAGGAGGAGTTCGCCGTAACCGATTACCGATGTCAGCGCCGTCGTCTTGAGCATCCCGATCAGCTGGTTGCCGGTCGGTGGAACGATGATCCGCATGCTTTGCGGAAGCGTGATCCGCCGAAATACGGTCAGCGGTGGCATGCCGAGGGCGCGAGCTGCGTCGATCTCTCCTTGACCGACCGACATGAAGCCGCTGCGGACGATCTCCGCCATGTACGCCCCTTCGTTGAGGCCGAGTCCTAAAACGGCGGCCACGAACGGGGTGATCAGGGTGTTGCTCTGGGCATCAATTAGGTGGCTGGAAGTGAGCGGTAGCGAGATCGAGATGTGTGGGAAGACGAGGCTGATGTTGAACCAGAGCAGTATCTGCAGCAGCACTGGCGTTCCGCGAAACAGCCAGATATAGCCGCCGCTTAGTAGTCGTAGCCCTCCGTGGCCGCTTTGGCGTAGCAGCGCGAGGATCACCCCAAGCGTGATTCCGATCACCATGGCGACGATCGTGAGCTCGAGCGTTCGGAGCGCCGCTACCAGGATCTGGCTGTTGAACAGGTAAGCGCGAATCGTGTTGTGGTCGATTGTCTTCGCCGACCAGAACGCGTAGACGACGGCAGCCACGCACATCGAGATCGCAGCGGTCAGCACCGAGCTCCATCGTCGCTTGGCGCTGACTACTCGCGGCGCCGGCCGGTTGCGGATACTCGGCGTGACGGTCGCTGCCGCCTGATCCTCGGGTTTCGCTGTGGTTTTCACGGGGCCTGCGATGCGAGCCGGGGTCAGAAGGCAGCGCCGTTGACCTTGGCAGAGGTTGCGAAGCCGGCGGTGATGCCACCGGAACGGAGGATCCGCTGATACGTGCCGTCATCGATCATCGACGTCAGAGCAGATTTCACCTTCGCTTGCAGCGTGGAATCTGATTTCGCCACACCAATGCCATAGGGCGATGAGGGGATGCCGGTCAGCTGGACGGCCTGGAAGATCGTTCCACCACCGAGCTTGCCGGCGGCATAGTCAAGCGCGTCGAAGTTCTCCAGGTCGACGTCAGTCCTTCCGGATCTGATTGCCAATTCGATCTCGGGGACGTTCTGATAGGTCGAGAAGCTGACCGGCGGCTTGCCCTCTTTGACGCATTGCCCGCTCTGCTTCTGAATCAGCGAAACGCCTACCGTGCCCGACTCTGCTGACGCCCGCACGCCGCAAAGGTCGCTAAGGCTATGGAGGTGCTTCGGGTTGCCCTTCAACACGAGAAATCCCCAGGGAGTGCCGTAGTAGTCGACGAAGTTGATGACCTTCTCGCGCTCCTTCGTATCGGACATGCCCGAAAGGATCAGGTTGATTCGCCCGGTTTCAAGTGAGGTGATGAGCGCCCCGAAGTCGATCTGCGACCAGCTTGCACGCATATGAAGGCGCCTCGCAATCTCGTCGCCAAGGGCGACGTCGGCGCCGGCAAAGCGGCTGCCGACGTATTCATCCCACGGCGGGTACCCCGTGTTTATGCCGAACCGCAGCACGCCCGATGTCGAGCTGACTGGCTCGCCCGTTGTGCCGTGGCCAGCGACGCTCGAGCTCGAACCGGACGTGCTTGAGCCACAAGCCGCGATCGTTATTGCTATCGCTGCGAGCATCGGCACGATGACCACCGGCAAGCCCCGCACACGAACACGCATGACAGCCATCGGGCTGGCGGACTGCCGCGCAGTGTTCGAACGCGGGGCCTGATCGCGCAGAACACGGTGTGGCAGAGAGCCGCGCTGGTCGTTCCTGAGCATTGCTGCTTCGCCTCCATTCCCTCGTGGACTCCGACTCCGGATGCAGTATATTGCATTTTGCATGCCGGTGCCAACCGAGACAATTCCGATCGATCGCCGCTCCGCGCGCCATACCGTCTTCGAGCGCGTCCGGGCGTGGATCGTCGATGGCGTGCTTGAGCCGGGCGAGGTCATCAAGGACGGCGATATCGCAGCCCAGCTAGGCGTGAGCCGCACACCTGTGCGAGAAGCGCTACAGATGCTCGAGCGTGACGGGGCAGTTGAGATGCTTCCAGGCCGACTGACGCGGGTGACCAACGTCGCGCCGGAGAACGTCGCGCAACTTTACGCACCGCTCGGGGCGCTGATGGCGACCGCCGTGGAGATCGCTACGCCGCGGGCGTCGGCAGGCGATCTCGCAGCGATGCGCGAGTACAACGCGCGCTTGGTTGCCGCGCTTGAGGCCAACGATCCGGTCAGCGCCCGGGAGGCCGACCGTGGATTTCACGGCGTGTTCCTAGTCCTGGCGGACAACCCATACCTGGCAACAGCGATCGAGCCGCTCTTGGTCCATGCGCGCAGGCTTGAGACGCTCTACTTCCGTGATGCCAAACCGGGACGCGCGTCCTACGAGGAGCACAACGAGATCATCGCCGCCGTTGAGGCGCGCGAGGCGCGACGCGCGGCCGATGTGACGCGCCACAACTTCACGCGCTTCTGGACGCCCCGGAGCCGTCCGGATTCCGCGCTCGAGTCAGGTCGGTCGCCGAAGTGACGGGGCGGCGATCGCAGCCGCGCGGCGCGCGGCAAGGGCGCAGCGCCCGATGAGCTGGGTCCTCTATCGACATTGCCCCGTCGGGCTCGAGATACCGCCGCCAAACAACTCGGCCCGGGCCTTCCACCGAGCCCTGAACGGCTCGGGCTCGCCCACCCCGCTGTGTGCGCTGCCGGAGATCGCCGCGACGCTGCGTGTCGCGCATCTGGACCTCAAGCTGGAGAGCGACAGGCTCGGGCTGCCGTCGTTCAAGGTGCTGGGCGCTTCGTGGGCGACGGTCGAGGCGCTGCGGCCGGTGCTCCCGAGCTGGTGGCGACCGAAAGATGGGCTCGAGCCTTTGGCGGGTGCGCTGCCGGCATTGACGCTGGTTGCGGCCAGCGACGGTAACCACGGTCAGGCGCTTGCACACGTCGCCCGGCTGCTGGGGCTGAGGTCGCGGGTGTTCGTGCCGGAGAGGCTCAGCGCCATGCGCCAGGAGGCGATCGAGCGCGAGGGCGGCGAAGTCGTGCGGATCGCGGGAAGCTACGACGATGCCGTCGCGCAATCGGCAAGCGACGTCGAGCGGCACGGACGAGTGCTGGTCTCCGACACCTCCTGGCCGGGATACGAGCACATCCCAGCTGCGGTGATTGACGGCTACGCGACGATTCTCTGGGAAGTGGAGGAGCAGCTGCAGGCGGCCGGGCGCTTCCCCCCGACCTGGTGCTGGTGCAACTTGGTGTAGGTTCATTCGGCGCGGCTGTCATCCGTCACTTCCGTCGACCGGGTACCGACTCGCCGCGGATACTCGGGTCGAACCTACTAAGGCCGCGTGTGTGATGGCCTCGCTGGCGGCGGACCGCAGAGTGAGCTCACTCACCCGCAGGCCAGCATGGCCGGCCTCCGCGTGACGCCCTCGCTGATCCTTGACCGCAGTTGCCGACCTCATGCTAACACGATCACAATCGAGGACGGCACTCTACGGGCTGCCCTCGTGATGACCAGATCGTCGGCGTAATGATCGGGCGCGAGCTACTCGGCCTCCGCGGAGATCCTCGCCGGACCGGACGCGGATCTTCACCGCTCGCGTTTAGGAGTCAGCGACGATGCCTCTGTACTGTTGTTTGCGACCGAGGGCGTCACCGATGAGACAGCGCTGGCGCTCACGGAACCGGACGGCGCTCGCCGCAGCACACCGCGACGGGATGTCTCCCCCGGGCAGATGGGCGACGCACTACTGCCAAGCCAACCCACAACAGATGCATCGACCTGCTTCGTCGCCTTCGCCTCTCGCGATCTCCTTGCGTCACGCCCGCCTGAGCGAGGAGCTGCGCGAGCTTGGCGCCAGCTGCCTGGTCGCGATCCGTGATCACACAGTGACCTACCTAACCGGGTACACGACGATGACATGGAAGATGTATAGCCGGCCGATCGTCGCGCTTTTGACGAGCGATCAACGGCTGTTGGTGCTCGTCGCCGAGACTGAGGCTGACTCGGCTCGTCTGCGGATTCCGGGCGGATGTCCGCACCTCATCGAATGAGCCGTGACCCGGGGCACGACATTTGCCAGAACGTGGCCTCCAACTAGCACCGCCCGCACGCGTCCTAGGCGAGCTGATCGAAGATACCTGCCACGACGAGCGCGTTGCAGTCGACGGGCTCGATGCGAGCTGGCCGCCGATCGGGCAGCTTTGCCGGCTGGTGCCCAACCTCCACGATCGTGCGTTCGACGGCTCACAGCTCGTCTGGCGGCAACGATTGCGTAAGACAGCTTGGGAGCTTGAGCGAGTGCGTGCGGCGGCGTCCGTGCTCGACCGCGCCTACGCCGTGGTGGCCGGGCAGGTCAGGCCAGGGATGACCGAGCGGGAAATCGCGAGTTTCTTCACGATCGCGCAGATCGAGGCCGGCGCGCACGAGGTCGGGCCGCTGGCGGTCGTGGCGGGTGTCGACCGGGGCCTGTTCGGGTGTCCTACCGCTAAGCGCTGGGATGCCGACGAGCTGCTGTATCTGGACGGAGCCGCGATCGTTGACGGGTATTGGTCGGATTTCTGCCGTACCTTCGCCGCCCGGCCGGTCCGGCCGCGCGAGCAGGCTGGGTACGCCCGCGCGCGCGACGCCCTGACGCAGGCGGTTAGCGCCCAAGCTCAGCTGACCGCCGGCCAGCTTGGCTCGACACTCGCCACGGCGATCGGCATCGAGGCGCACGACGTCGGATTCGGCCGCTTCGGACACGGCATTGGACTGCTTGCGCCTGAACCGCCGTCGCTGCACCCCGCCGATCCAACGCGTCTGGAGTCCGGATTCACTCTCTGTCTCGAACCGACTGTCGCACACGACGGACTGAACTTCGTCGCCGAGGAAGAGCATCTGTTCGCAGATGGCCACTTTCAGCGCCTTTCGCCAGCGGCCCCCGACGAGGTCACCGTCCTTTAGGCACTTCGATGGCGTACACAGGATCTAAAACGACGAGCGCTATCAGCGTGTTCGGGCGCGATCTCCGCCGAGAGCTGGATCGAGTGAGAAACAGCATCATCACCACGCGCCGCCACCTTCACGCGCATCCTGAGCTTGCGTTCCTGGAGCACCAAACTTCAGCGCTCATCGCGCGACGCTGCCAGGCGCTCGGGCTCATCGTACGCACGGGGGTCGGAGGGACGGGTGTGCTTGCCGATCTCGACGGCAGCACCCCCGGCTCGACCGTGCTCGTCCGGGCCGATATGGACGCACTCCCGATTCGGGAAACCGACGAAAGCAGAAGCTACCGCTCGCGGGTGCCCGGCGTTATGCACGCGTGCGGTCACGACGGACACGTCGCGGTCGCGCTCGCGGCAGCTGAAATCCTCGCGAAGCTGCGCCGCCACTGGGCCGGCCGCGTGCGGTTCTGTTTCCAGCCGGCGGAGGAAGTCGACGCTGGCGCCGAGCGCGCGATCGCGGACGGCGCACTCGACGGAGTTGACAAAGCAGTCGGGCTGCACCTCCAGGCCGACATCCACACTGGCACGATCGAGGTCGGCGCCGGTGCCCAGTGGGCGGCAAGCGATCACATCGAGCTGCAGATCATCGGCGCCGGCGGCCACGCCGGCGCCCCCGAGCAGACGATCAACCCGATTCCGATCGCGGCGGAGATCATCCTCGAGCTTGAGCGGTGCGTACACCAGAGGTCATCGGAACCGCCCGCAGTGCTCACCATCGCCCAGATCAGCGGCGGGACCGCCGCGAACGTCTCCCCCGAACGCACCACCCTGCGCGGGACCATCCGCACGTTCGAAGCTCGCCAGCGTCAAATACTGATCGACACGGCCCGAACTGTCGCACAGCGCGTCGCCGAGAACCGAGGTGCAACCGTTGCGTTCACGCTCGGGGCGCAGTGCCCGGCCGTCGTCTGCGACCAGGACGCCACCGCCCGCGTGCAGCAGGCGCTGACCGCCGAATTCGGTGAACAGCGCGTGCTTTCCTCCCGCCCCCGCACGGCGTCGGACGACATGGCCAGGTATCTACGAGCGGTGCCCGGGTGCTATTTCCGCGTCGGCGCCAGCAACCCGGCCGCCGCGCATGTCTTCCCTCACCACCACCCGCGCTTCGATCTCGATGAGCCGGCGCTTCCGATCGCCACGCACGCGCTCACGCTCGCAACCCGCGCGCTGCTCGGCTGAGCCCATGAACTGTTACGACCGACCCGAAACGGCGGCTGCGCAACCAAGAACACTCATCCCCGCCCACAGGCCGGCGATGCCCGCGGACGCTAACGCCCGCGCGACCGAGGCGCTCACCGAGCCGCTCGAGGCGGCCGCCAGCCTTGAACAGCTCGGCCTGGAAGGCGTCGAGCCGGCATACGCACGCCCGATTTGGTGTTGACCGACAGCGCCGAGATAGCGCGGCTGACGCTCACCGACGCAAGCCTGGCGATCCGATCCAGACAGCTCTCCTGCGTCGAGCTAACGCAGGCGGTCTTGGCTCAAGCGCACTCCTTAAACCCCAAACTCAACGCGTACCTACACCTCGCCGCGGACTCCGCGCTCAAGCAGGCACGAGCCGCCGACCGTCGCGACGACAACCCGCCCCTGCTGGGTATACCCGTCTGCGTTAAGGACACCATCGATGTCGCCGGCATGCCCACCACCGCCGGAAGCAAGCACTGGCGGCGAAACCCAACGCGAGACGCTGCCGCCGTGGCTCTGCTGCGAGCCGCTGGCGCAGTCATCGTCGGCAAGGGCCACACCAACGAGTTCGCCTACGGGATCGACGGTCTCAATCCTCACTGGGGCAACTGCAACAATCCGCACGACCGGGTCCGAATCTGCGGCGGATCAAGCTCGGGGCCCGCTGTCGCAACCGCCGCCGGCATGGCGCTCGCGGGGCTCGGAACCGACACCAGCGGATCGATACGCGTCCCCGCGTCGCTGTGCGGATTGGTCGGCGTCCGACCAACGCCAGGCCGAATACCGGTGGAAGGCGTCGTCCGACTGTCCTGGTCGTATGACAGCGTTGGGCCCCTCGCGCGCACCGTCGAGGACGCCAGCATCCTGCTTGAGGTCCTGACCCGCGGCCGACGGGCACATGAGCCCCGGCCACGAGGAAGCTCGCGAACATTCGACGACGCGCTGCGAGGAGCGCGCATCGGGGTTGTCGAAGAACTCATCGACACAGCCGAGACGTATATCGGAGCCGGAATCGCTCGGGTGGTCGGCAAGATAGAAGCGCTCGGCGCGCAGCTCGCGCCCCTCCGATTCCCAGTCCTCCGCCACGTCAACCCGATCCACAACACCATCCAGCAAGCAGAAGCTGCGCAGGCTCACGACCCGTGGTTTGAGACCGAGCGAGCAAACTACAGCGAGGCGGTGCGGCTGCGCCTCGAGGCCGGACGCATGATCCCCGCCTCCGCATACCTCGCCGCCCAACAAGCGCGGCGCGTGCTTATCGAGCGATTCGCCGCCGCCGCGAGCGGCTTCGACGCGATAATCGCGCCCACGACGCCAGTCGTCGCCCCACCACAAACCGCCACCGAGCTCACTATTCACAATGCTCACCACTCGCTGCGATCCGCGTTACTAAGCTGCGTGACCCCGATCAGCCAACTCGCCTGGCCAGCTGTCTCGCTGCCGATCGGATGCCACCAGGGCCTTCCGTACGGCATCCAGATCATCGGTCGACCATTCGGCGAACGGAAACTGCTCGAGATTGCCCGCATGTGCGAATGTTCGACCCGGTTGCGCGCGTTGGGCTACGCGAGGTTCCAGTAGTGACGGCGGGCCTCGGCGTGCTCGGTGGTCACGTTCGCGTCTGGGAGCCCAGATCGGCAACGATCGCCGGGTGCAAAAGCCGGACGCCGGTGCGGCGCAATCGGGAGAGGGCGTCAATCAATCGCGCTCTGCGTGGGCGGAAGTCCGCGACCCTCGGTCCAGCCGCTTCTTCTGATTGCGGAGGTACTGAATCGTGACGACCGCGCCGGTGCCGAGGACGGCAATGCGCGCGGCGGTTGAGTCGGCGACAAAGCTCGCCGTGGGTACTGTCAGCGCCAGGGCGATCTGGCTAGCGCCGTCGATCGCGAGCGTCGCGGCGATGATCGCGGTGAGGATTCTGACCGTCCGGCGCCGCTCGGGCTGTGCCAGCCTGGCTGCCAGCTCCGGGCGGTCCGGATTGAGCTTGGCGACGTTCTCCGCCACCAGAAGTAGGAGGGGTCGGCCGAGCGCGACCGACGCCAGGCCGGCGATCCCGACCGTGCCGGTGACAGCGCCGCGCCGAAGCTTGATTGCCAGTGGGTCTCCGCCAGTGAGTACGTAGGCGGCGAAGGCGATCATGACCGTTGTCGCGGAGAGAACCGCGACTGGGTCGACGCGGCGGCGGGCGATCCCGACCACGACCAGCCAGGCCGACGGGACGGCGTCGGTGATGGCCAGCGCACCGACCGATGAGCCAGTTAGCGCGCGGATCATCAGGTAGGCGACCAACGGCAGCACGAGGCCGGCGAGCAGCCGGAGTGGGGAGAGTTGTGGTGGGCGCCGGTTCACGCCGTCGCCTCCGCTGGTCGCACAACGAAGCCGACGACTTGGCGGTCGGCGTCCAGCACGACGCGGCCGATGCCGTCGCCGCGCTCGAGCGCGACGGGAATGTCGACCCCGGTGTAGCCGTCACGAACCGAGATGAGCGGGGTGCCCAACGCCTGGACCTCGCCGCCGTACTCGTGCACCTTCTCCCGCACGTCGGCCATCAACTCGACCGAACACGCGCCCAGCATCCGCTCGGCAAACGTCGCTCGCGCGTCGTCGAAGCGGCCGTCGAGAAACGCCTGGAGCACCGGGACGGCCGCCTCGACGGCGCCGTCTACGGGCCCTACGACGCCATCCTCGGCGGTGGCTCTCTGCCCGCCGCCGAAGCGCTGGAAGGCCGCCTGTCGGCTGACGTGCAGCAGCTCGCCGATCTCGGCCCAGGTGTTCCCGGCGGCCCGGGCCTGTCCGACGAGGGCGCGCAGTGTGTCCTGGACAATCATGTCCAGGCTTCGGGTCGCGGCAATCGCGCGCATGGCTTGACCACGAGTGCCGTCATCGTCGGCGCGGAGCACGTCGGCGACCAATTGGACGTTCGTCAGCAGCAGCGCTGCCATCACGTCACGGTCCCAGTACAGGGGTGAAGGAAAATCACTCATCGATGTAAAGGTAGCCTTTACAGAATCGCTTGTCAAGGGAATCTTTACGCCGGCCTAGCTCGCTTTGCCGCAAGGTGTCGAAAGCGCCTTACATTCAGGATCCTGGCTCGCGGTCCGACGGCGCGGAGCGTTTGCGTCGATCAGCTGCCCGCCGCGTCTCTTCCTCGTCGGTCCGCAGCCGCACGGCTTTCAACGCTCGATCGGGCCAGGCTTCCCAGCTGCTCCGCGGATCGGCAGGGCGCCTTGAGCCGGTCCGATGGAGCCCGGGGACATGTCCGACGTGGCCGAATCAGGAGCAGCTGTCACAGCCGAGGCGCTCACGGTGTCGATGAGTTGAACGCAGATCACAAAACGGATGAGCTTGGAGTGGCATCTGAGATGAACGCAGGCAGGCAAGACGAATTCGAGCACTTACATTCGGCATCCTTCGCGATCGCCTATCGGATGCTCGGCGGCGTCTCCGAAGGCGAGAGTGTCGTCCAGGCGAGGCGCTGCTGCGCATCCACCTGGCGATCGCCGACAGCGAGCAAGTCGGCTCCGGTTCCAGATCTCGTCGGATTTGCCGTCGGCGAGATCCGCGGCATCAGCTCCGTCGTGAGCCCCGACAAGCTCGCCCACCTCGGGGCGATCGCGGCCTCTGCAACGTGCTCGAGGCCCGCCAGACGGTCCCTTCATCAGCAACCTCGGACCAACAACCAGGAGGAACACCATGACCCAGGCGAGGATCAAGAACCCCGCACTCACCGTTCCTGGTGCGCTCGACGCGCTCCAGCAGCTCGGCACCTCGGCGAGACGTGCGGGGATCTCAGAGGCGACTATCGCGATGGTGACGCTGCGCGCGAGTCAGATCAACGGCTGCAGTGTGTGCGTTGACATCCACACGCGCGAGCTCGAGCATCTGGGGGAAAGCAGCGAGCGAGTGAATCTCGTCGCCGCATGGCGCGAGGCGCCGTACTACAGCGATGGCGAACGTGCTGCACTCGCCCTCACCGAAGCCGCGACGCGGCTGGCCGATCGGGCCGATCCGGTGCCGGACACGGTCTGGAACGAGGCTGCCGACCACTACACCGAGCCCCAGCTCGCGGCGCTGGTGGTGGCGATCGCGACCATCAACGCATTCAATCTCCTCAATGCCACCACCCGCCAGATCACCGGCCACCACGTAGACCGGATTGTCGAGGCAGCCGCAAAAGACGCCTGAGTCCTCTCTCCACCGGACGGCCTCGTCATCCAGCCTCCACGCTTCTCCGCCGGCGCGCCTCCGCCGCTCGAGTTGCTGATGGATCCGCTGTCGGCCACGGTTTCCACGGCTCTCAGGACCCGCTCGGCTGTGAGAATATGGCCTCATGTCTCTCACCCACGCACCTCGGTCCGATGAGGCCAGCTGGTGGACGCTCGAGCGACTGCCGGGCGAGACGTTGCGGGCCGCGCTCGAGCGAACCCTCCGCGAGGCGATCCTCACGGGTGCACTGCGTCATGGCGTGCGGCTCCCGGCCTCGCGAAGGCTGTCGCGGGAACTTGGCGTGTCCCGCGGAGTCGTGACCGACGCCTACGACCAGCTCGCGTCTCAAGGCTTCCTGATCACCCGGCCTCGTTCGGCACCGGTCGTGGCTCACATCTTCCGGACCAGCGTTGCGGCGTCGACGCCTGAGTCCAGCGCCCCCGCGCCACGACACGACCTGACTCCGACCACGCCCGACGTCACGCTCTTCCCGCTGGCCCGCTGGTTGACAACGGCTCAGCGAGTAGGTCGGGCGGTGGAGCTCAGAGCGCTCGACTACGGCGAGCACCTCGGCGAGCGCGAGCTCCGGGATGCGCTGGCCGATCATCTCGGCCGCACCCGCGGTGTGATCATCGACCCGGATTGCCTGCTCGTCACACAAGGGACAGCACAGGGGGTCGATCTTGTGCTGCGTGTTCTGCGCTCGAGGAGAGCCGAGCGCTTTGCGGTCGAGGATCCGTCGTTTGCGACTCAGCACGAACGAGTCCAGGCCGCCGGTTTGACGCTCGTCGCGCAGCCGACCGACGAGCATGGGCTTGTGATCGACGGACTCGTCGCGGACGCCGTGCTCGTGACTCCGGCGCACCAGTTCCCGACCGGATCGGTGCTCAGCGGCGAGCGCAGACGGCAGCTGCTGGCCTGGGCACGGGCGACCAATGGCCTGATCATCGAGGATGACTACGACGCGGAGTTCCGCTACGAGCAGGAGCCGGTACGGGCTCTCCAGGGCCTCGCGCCCGGTCACGTCGCGCAGATCGGCACGGTCTCCAAAACATTGGCACCCGGCCTCAGGCTCGGGTGGCTGGCCGGGCCGCCCGACCTGATCGACGAGGCCGCGCGCCAGAAGCGGCTGACCGACGATTTCTCGCCCGTGCTCGACCAGCTGACCCTGGCAGCCTTCCTTCGCAGCGGCGAGTACGACCGTCACGTACGCAAGGCCAGGAGGGCGTATCGGGCCCGCCGCCACGCGATGCTCGGCGCGCTCACCACCCATCTGCCCGAGCTCGAGATCACCGGCATCGCCGCTGGCATGCACTTGCTGCTCCGGCTCCCACTCTGGGTCGACGACGCGGTGCTCTGCGAGCGGGCGGAGGAAGCTCGCATCCGCGTGGCCCCGCTGTCCAGCTTCTACGTGGGCAGCCCGTATGCCCGTGGACTGGTGATCGGCTACGGACGCATCCACCGTGCGGCGATCCAACCCGCAGTCAAGACCCTCGCGGCGATCGTCCGGGCCGAGCTGGATCGCCGAGACCGAGAAACCCGCTCCCATTGACGCTTCGACGATCGACACGGCGCGAGTCTGGCCACCGGCCGGCTGCTCTGACCAGGGCCACGGCGGTCGTACTCGAGGAGGCCAGCGGGCCACAGAGCCGTACTGCATCCCGGCGCGGGCCTACCGGCGCCGAGGTCACCCCGTGATCGAACCCGCGGGCCAGTCAAGCGCGAAGCGCTCCCGGACAGCCGTGATGCAGCGGTCGCGGCTCACCGGCCCAAAGCGCTTCCGGTCAAACGGCGCGAACGGCCTCTCAAGAGCGTCCAACGCATTCACGGCCGCCGTGACCTCGCGACGCCAACCATCGTCGTCAGGCGCAGGGTCCGTGGTCAGACGCTCGATCGTGTCCACCAACTCGCCCTTTGCCACGATCGAGGCCGGCGTGACGGTGCGCAGGCACACCGCGTAGATGCCGGTCAGATATTCTCGCCACTGCTCCGCGGCCGTCCCCGCCTCAGGGTAACGCGCCGACGCGCGCTCGTATGCATCTGCGAACCAAGCGGGCAGCGCCTCAAAGCTTCCGGCAATACTGGCCAAGTCAAAGTAATCGGGCGCCACAAGTTCCGTCCCGTCCTTAAGCACGTACGGGACGGCAGGCAAGAACCTGTCTGCAATCGCACGTCGGACCTCCGCTGGATCGTGCCCGTGGGCACGTGCCAAATCAGCCAGCGCTACGAAACTCGTTCGCAGATACGGGAGGTCGGCACCGCTCGGATGATCCACCGTGTCAGCCATGATGCCACCGGGCGCGCCCGCGCCGCTTGCTCCACGCACGCCCGTGTATGGCTGGGGGAATGGCGGGTGAGTAGCGCCATGGCTCATGCCTCGCGCATCTGGCCCGAATCCGATAGCTGATGAGCGCGACCTCAACGATCGGCACGGCGCCGCCAGTCCATCGTCCAGTTGGGCCGCCACGTCGCGCCCTCATCAAACGAGAACGATTGCTCCCACCGAGGAGAGAACGACATTATTCCGGACCACTCGTACCTCACGCGCACCGCCCGCCCCTCGATGACATCGTCGCACTCGAACACGCCGACTCGGTCGATAAAGCGTCCGACGACGGGAGTGTCGAGCACCCCCGGGGTCGCCGTCGATGCCCACCAGATTCGCCACGACGCGATGCCAGGATCGAACAAACGAACCGCGAGCGCCTCGAATCCAGGACGTCCCGGAAAGTCAGGGGCGACATAGTGATCGATGTTGCCGAGCCCGCCGACGGCTGGCCGGGTCGTGACGTGCGCGGTGAACCTGTCCCAATTCCCGCTCCCTGAATCGACTGGAGTCCTGAGCTTGCGATTGGCGACAGCCCAGCGCCCGAACAGGAAGTCGAAGTCATGGCGGCCGTCCTCCTCACAGCTCGGAGGGACTTGTTGGGGGGTTGTTCGGAGCTCGTCCATCGATAGCTACGCGCGCGCTGGCGAGGCGCTCATGCCGCTGAGTCGCGAGGGCCTCGTGGGCGCCAAACCGAGGATCTGTGATCTCGAGATCGCCCTCGGCCAGCTCTCGGCTGCAGCGACCATCTCGTCATGCGCGGTCTCAGCTCCCTCGTACGCATCGCGCGTCGGGAAGCCCGCGAACCACCATCACGTTCTCGCCTCGCGAACCGGGAGGGCGCGAAAGGCGTTAGCTGCATGTTCCGTGATGAGGTGCGCCACCACGGACACCCCGAAGCCTCGCAGCCTGGGCGCCCGCTTGGGAAGCCTCGAAGCCACGAACTTCGATGCGTCGTCCAGGTCTCGCAACGTGCCGATTACGCGGTTGCCGCAGGCTTCCAGGGACTCGAGGGAATTGGCCTCAAATAGCTCGACGGGCGTTTCCCGCTGGCCGGCTGCGAGCGTGTACCGGCGCAACTCAACCACTGACATGATCGTGAGTCTGCCGATAGACCGGACCCCCGGGTAGAGCCAGACCGTGTGCACTTCAGGGGGCCAAGCACAGGTCAGGCCATCGATCGCTAGTACTCGTCCATCCGGTTGCCGCTGGCTGCCGCCGCGGGAGCGCCAATCGCGCAGACCGCGCGGCTGGATCTGTTACAGACGCCGCGCAGGAGACTCCGGCGTACGCCACTGGCTCACATCGCGTTCGTGGCAGACGGTGAGTCTTACTGCTCGTACCCGGCCGCTGGAACGAGGTGAGACGAGCCTCTCGTCAGGAGCTCCAAGCGGCGATGATCCTCGCGGCTGCCGATCGTTGCAGGGTCCGCGAAGACGCGGATTGGTCAGCCCGATGACGACGACATCCCCTTGGGATGGCCGGCCGTGGACTGGCGTCATCCCTACGGCGCGGTCGTACGGCACACCTACTCCCTCCCCGCGAACCCGTGTCTCACCGTCATCGCCGCCGAGCGTTCTGCGCTTGCTGAGTTAGCGATTCGTTGTCTCTGGACTCACGGCTCGGCCGAGCCCTGGCTCTAGTCTCCCCGCCACCGCCTTGCAAGACTCGCTCACCAGTTCAGGTCTGACGGACCGGGGCCTGGCGAGTCCAGCGATACGCGCGGCTGGTTCGATGCGGCCGCAGGGAGGTTACGTTGCTCAGAAAAATCCGCGGAGCTTTGGCGCTCGCCGCCGCGTTCGGAGTCATGGCCACCATGAGCGCGTGCGGCTCATCGAACGGATCGGGCTCATCGGGCCGGTCGAGTGCCTCAGCGACCCCGTCGATCAACGTTCCCATCTCGGGCCCTGGACTGGTGTCGCCGACGACCGGGAGTGGCACCAGGGTCGCCGGCGGGACGGTTTACTTCGCGGAGGCTTCGCAATCGACGCCGAACTACATCTTCCCGATGTACTCGTTCTCGGTATGCAGCACGACGAACAACAATCAGCTTATGTACATGCTGTATTCACCGCTGTACACCTTCGGCGAGAACTACCGGCCAACGATCGATTACAACCACTCGATCGGCCAGCAGCCCCTTATCTCCAACGGCGGCAGAACGTACACGATACATTTGAATTCATACAAGTGGTCCGACGGCGAGATGGTTACCTCGCGCGATCTCGTCTTCTGGATGAACATGCTGAAGACGAACCCCTCGACGGACTGGTGCGGATACGCGCCGGGATACTTCCCCGACAACGTGCTCAGCTATTCGGCAGCGAACCCGTCGACGTTCGTGATCACGTTCAACAAGGTGTACGACCCCGAATGGGTCATCTACTCGGAACTTTCGCAGATCACACCGATGCCACTCGGGTGGGACCGCACCTCGCTCTCCCAACCAGCGCCCAAGACCGACAACGGCCATCTCCCCGACACGACGAAGCCCGGCGCGGCGGCGGTGTACGCGTTCCTCGACAAGCAGTCGCGGGACCTTGGCAGCTGGGCCACCTCGCCGCTGTGGACCGTCGTCGACGGGCCGATGAAAGTCCATAGCACCAACACGGACGGAGAGGTGGCGTTCGTGCCCAACCCCTCATGGTCGGGGTCGCCGAAGGTGTCGATCGCCAAGCTCGTTGAGCTCCCGTTCACGAGCGAGGCGGCGATCTACAACACCATCCGTTCTGCCGGGCCGAGCGCAGTCACGATCTCTGGCGTTCCATCGCAATACGCGCCGCAGCTTTCGACGCTAGAGGCTGGGGGGTACGACATCAACAAAGCGGCGAGCTACTCGTTCAACTACTTCCCGCTCAATCTCAACTCGAACGCGGTCACCTCGCCAGGCGGGCAGCCAGTCCGGTACATCTTCCGCCAGACGTACTTCCGCAACACGCTACAGCATCTGGTCGACCAGAACGGCTGGATTCAGGCCTTCCTCTACAACTCGGCAGTCCCGACCTGCGGCCCGATCCCGTTTGCGCCGCCGAGCCCGCTCGTGAACACCAAGGCGATCTCGTTCGACCCGTGCGCCTTCTCGCCCTCAACGGCCAGCCGGCTGCTTTCCAGTCACGGCTGGAAGGTGGTCCCCAACGGCACCACCACGTGCCAGAACCCCACCCAGTGCGGCACAGGGATCTCGAAGGGCGAGGGCATCTCGTTCAATATCGACTACGAATCGGGCGTCGTCGGCGTCCAGGACGAAATGCAGGACCTCGCCTCGCAGGCGAAGAGACTGGGCATCTCGATCGACCTGACGTCCCACCCGTTTAGCACGGTGGTCTCGCTCGGGTCCCCGTGTCCGACGACGAAACCGGCCTGCAAGTGGACGGCCGAGAACTGGGGCGCCGGCTGGATCTACGGCCCCTCGAACCTGCCGACCGGCGAGCCGCTGTACAACCCCGGCTCGTCCGCGAACGCCGGCAGCTATTCGGATTCCAAAATGACCTCATTGATCGCGCAGACGATCACCGGTCCGGTGGCGTCTGAGAATCATGCGCTGGCGACGTACGCGAACTATGCGTCGCAGCAGGGGCCTGTGATCTTCGGCCCGACGTCGATCGGCTCGTTCTATGGAAATGCAGGCACGCTGGTCGACAAGAAGTTGGGTGGGTACGCCGCGAACGCCCTCGGCTGGGTGCAACCGCAATACTGGTACTTCACGAAATAGGGACGGGCAGGCTGCGGATCACGTCCACTAAGAAGCTTCTCGGTGACCGGGTACATCATCCGCCGCCTCGGGCAGTCGATCGTCGTGCTCCTCGGGATCACTTTGATCACGCAGCTGCTGCTGTACCTGCTAATCGAGCACCAAGGGCTTGGGACGGTCGTGCGTTCGATCCTCGGAAACCCCCGGGCAACCTCGCAGGCGGTTGCCCAGCTCGCTCACCAGGAGCACTTCGACCGCTCGTTCTGGGTCCAGTACTGGTACTTCCTCGGCAAGCTGCTGCACGGGAACCTGGGGTACTCGTACCAGTTCAACCGTTCGACTGACTCGCTGCTCGCGACGGACCTGCCACGCGACATCGTGCTCGGCGGCCTGTCGCTGCTCTTTTCGCTGTTGATCGCGATTCCCGTGGGAGTCGCTCAGGCGGTCAAGCGCAACGAGGGGGTTGACTACATCGGCACCGGTGTCAGCTTCATCCTCTATTCGCTGCCCCAGTACGCGATCGCGCTGCTGTTGATCCAGCTCCTGTCGATCAGCTTTCATGTGTTTCCGGCCACCGCTCCCGGGGGCAATGTCGGCAACATGCTGTCGCATCCAAGCGGGCTCGTTCTGCCGGTCGCAAGCCTGACACTCGTCACGTATGCGTACTTCAGCCGGTACATGCGGTCCTCGGCGATTGACACGCTCGCCCAGGATTACATCCGGACCGCGCGGGCGAAGGGTCTACCGGAGCGGCTCGTGATATGGCGACATCTGCTCCGTAACTCACTGCTTGCGGTCGTAACGCTCGTCGGGCTATCGATTCCCCTAGTGATCACCGGCACGCTGATCATCGAGCAAGTGTTCAACTTCCCGGGCGCTGGGCTCGAGTACTACAACGCCGCGCTGCGGCCCGACTACGAGGTGATGCTGGGAATGACCGTGCTCGTCGGAGCGGTCACCGTCGTCGGCAATCTCGTTGCGGACATCGGGTACGCGGTTCTCGACCCACGAATCAGGTACTGAGCGACCGTGAGCACCGTCAACCCGTCGCAGGTGGAGGTGGAGCTGCTCCCCGAGGGCGGCGAAGTCGTCGCTAGCGGCAGCCCGTGGCTGCTCGTCGGCCGCACGTTCGTGCAGAACAGGCTGGCGATCATCGGCGTCGCCGTGGTCGTGATCGTGGTGCTGTTCTGCTACATCGGCCCGCTCGTGCACCCGACTGACCAAACCACCAGCCCGGCCAATCTGCTGAACGCCAACGGGACGGTCGTAACCAACAACGCTCCCGGCGGCAGTCATCTGCTCGGGACCGACGACTCCGGCTTCGACATCGTCGGACGCCTGATGGAGGGGGGCAAGAGCTCCCTCGAGGTCGGTCTCGTGGTCGGGTTCGCCTCGACGCTGATCGGATTGATCTACGGCGCGATCTCGGGCTATTTCGGCGGGGTTCTCGACGGCGCACTGATGCGGCTCGTCGATATCGGCCTCGCAATTCCGGTCGTCTTCCTCTTCGTATTCGCGGCTGGGATCTACAAGCCGAATCTTGCACTGCTGATGCTGCTCCTCGTGCTCGTCTCATGGCTGATCCCGGCGCGGCTCGTCCGCGGGGAGGCGCTGATGCTACGCACACGCGAGTACGTCCAAGCGGTCAAGGTGATGGGCGGGACCCCGTGCCGGATCATCGTCCGCCACCTCGTCCCGAACACGATTGGCACGATCATGGTCACGGTGACGTTCCAGATCGCGAATGCGATCCTGACCCTCGCCGTGCTTCAGTACCTTGGGTTCGGTCTGCCGCCCGCCACACCCACGTGGGGCGGGATGCTCTCCAAGGGCGCCGAGTATCTGCAAAGCGGATACTGGTGGGAGGTCTACCCGGCGCTCCTCATGATCGTCATCACGGTCGTCGCCTTCAACTTCATCGGTGATGCTCTGCAGGATGCGTTCGACGTCCGCCTTCAGGAGCGATAGGAACGTGGGCAAGCTGATCGACGTCGTCGACCTAAAGACGCGCATCCCGTTGCGCAGCGGGATCGTCCACGCGGTCGACGGCCTCAGCTTCGACGTCCAGGAGGGTGAGACCGTCGGGATCGTCGGCGAGTCGGGCTGCGGCAAGACGATGGCCGCGATGTCGATCATGCGCCTCTTGCCACGCAACGCGTACATCGCACACGGCGAGATTAACTTTCGCGGGCGTGACCTGACGAGGCTGTCCGATGCCGAGATCCGCAAGATTCGTGGCAACGAGATCGGGATGGTCTTCCAGGATCCCATGACGTCGCTCAACCCGACGATGATGATCGGCAAGCAGATCGCCGAGGTGGTGCAGATTCATCGCGACGTCTCCAGGCAGGAGGCGATGGAGCGCGCCACTGAAGTGCTCGCTCTCGTCGGTTTGCCCCGCCCCGCCGAGCGGCTGAAGGACTACCCGCACCAACTCTCGGGCGGCCTGCGCCAGCGGGTGATGATTGCAATGGCGCTGGCCTGCGACCCGAAGCTGCTGATCGCCGACGAGCCCACCACCGCCCTTGATGTGACGATCCAGGCGCAGATCCTTCGCCTGCTCGATCAGATCAAGGCCACGCTCGGAATGGGGATCATCCTCATCACTCACGACATGGGGGTGATCGCCGGCCGCGCCGACCGCGTCGTGGTGATGTACGCAGGGCAGAAGATCGAGACGGCCGACACGCTTGAGCTGTTCACCCACGTTCGCCATCCGTACACGGAGGCGCTGCTGGCGTCGATTCCAAAGCTCGATCAGGATCGGAGTCAGGTGCTGTACTCGATTCCGGGGCTGCCGCCTGACCTGCGCCGTCCTCCGCTTGCGTGTCGCTTTGCCGGGCGATGCGCGTTTGCGACCCAGAGGTGCCGCACGGAAGAGCCGAGGCTGGAGCCTGAAGCGAGCGATCCCGGTCACAAGGTCGCGTGCTTTCACCCGCGTTCCTCCTCGGCGGCGGAGATCTCGGAGATCGCCGCCGGGCTGCTGGCTGAAGCCGAGTCGAACAAGGCACTCGCCGAGGCCTTCGGCAAGGAGCTCGAGCTGCTCGAGGTCACGAACGCGGAGACCTCCCCGCTCCCCGTCGCCCGCGGCGCCGGCAAGCCGGACATCGTGCTTGAGTTCAAGTCGGCATCGAAGGAGTTCGACGTCACCGCGGGCGCCGTGATGCGCCGCAAGATCGGCACGCTGTACGCGGTCACCGACATCGAGCTCGCGATCCGCCGCGGCGAGACGTTCGGACTCGTGGGCGAGTCGGGCTGCGGCAAGACGACGCTCGGACGGCTCGGCGTCGCGCTCGAGGTGCCAACGAGCGGGCAGGTCATCTTCAACGGCGAGGACCTGAACCGATTCAAGCGGGCCGAACTGCGCGAGAAGCGGCGCGAGCTGCAGTTCATGTTCCAGGATCCATACGCATCGCTGGATCCCCGGATGCGCGTCAAGGAGATCATCTCCGAGCCGCTCGAGATCGCCAAGCGCGGCACGCTGGGCGAGCGCGTCGAAACGGTGCGGGCATTGCTTGACGAGGTCGGGCTGGCGCACGACGCAATGGACCGCTACCCGCACGAGTTCTCCGGCGGTCAGCGGCAGCGGCTCGGCCTCGCCCGCGCACTCGCGTTGAACCCCGATGTGATCGTCGCCGATGAGCCCGTCTCGGCGCTCGACGTGTCGATCCGCTCGCAGGTGCTAAACCTGATGCGGCGGGTGCAGGCCGCCCACGGGCTCACGTACATCGTCATCTCGCACGACCTCTCGGTGGTCCGCTATGTTGCCGACCGGCTCGGCGTCATGTACCTCGGCAAGCTCGTCGAGATCGGCACCGGCGACGACATCTACGACCGACCCGCGCACCCATACACCGCCGGGCTGCTCAAGGCCATTCCGCTCCCGAATCCCGCGGTCGCACGCGCGAAGAATGACGACGTGCCTATCCGCGGTGAGCTGCCCTCTCCACTCTACCCCCCGTCGGGCTGCCGCTTTCGCACTCGCTGCCCGCTCGCGCAGGACAAGTGCGCTGAGGTCGTGCCGGAGCTGCGTCCGTTCGGCGGCGAGCACGTGGCGGCATGTCACTTCCCGCTGCAGCCGCCAAACGGCGACTTGCTCGGCATCGATCGCGATCACATCCCGAACCCTGACTCAGTGTGAGTGTGTCCGTGCGCGTCACGGTCAGCGAATCGCCTACGACGTCTTACGTTCCGGGCGCAGCTCGCGGCTCGAGGGCCTGTCAGCGTCTTTGCCGATGAGCGCAACCGCTCGCACCGGGCCTCGCCGCGGCTTCTCAAGCCACGCTTACCACTTGACCCATGTCGAGAACTGGCCGTCGATCGCGCACCACGGTCTCCTCAGCACGAGCGCGCTGCTGACTCTGGCCGGGCTGGACGGGAATGATCGTAGGCAACTTGAATTCCGTCACCGTCCGATGCCGGTGACGTTGCCCAACGGCGTGATCCTAAATGACCAGCGACCGATGCCGCCCGCCGCGCTTCGGCGCTGCCTCGTGGACGGGACGACTCCGGAAGAGTGGTACGCGCTCCTCAACTCCCGAGTCTTCTTCTGGCTCGATCCCGAACGACTCAATCGACAGCTCCGGGCCGGCGGCCTTGTGCCGCGGGCGGTCCTGGTCATCGACCCTCGGCAGCTGCTCGCCCGACATGCGCAGGCCGCGTCAGTCTCACCCATCAACAGCGGAGCTGCGCTCCGGCGACCCGCGGTTCGCGGCAAAGCGACCTTCGTGCCATACGACGAATGGCGTCACACGGGCTGGCGGTCGGAGTCCACGACGGCCGCCAGCCCGACCCGTCCGCAAAGCCACGCGCCGGTAGAGCTCAGCCTGGACGGGGCGGTAAGGGACATACTCGAGTTCGTGCTTGACGTGCGAAGTCTTGAGGCAGGTGAGAGCTTCGCGCTATGAGGGATGGAAGCCGAGACTGGGACCGCGAGGCGACAGGGACGACGCTCGCAGCCGCAAACAGTCGCCTGTCGCTCATGGGCGCCCGCGTCCGTCGAGTCCGGGGATCGCACGCCGGGCCTCGAGAGTCGGTGCGAGCATCGCGCCGACACGTTCGCGCGGGAGCGCCGGCGCGCGTCGACCGTGGATCCCGACCATTTCCTGGTTGGCAACGATCGCGTTCAGCACCGCCTCCTCGGTCGCCTGCGCCACGGCCTGGTTGAGCACGTCCTGGTAACCCCACGGGATGAACTCAAGCCGGTCGTAGCGCCGCGGGGATACGGGGCGCAGTGCGTCATTCTCCTGCGTGAACGCGCTCGGGTTTGCCGTCGAGAACGCCAGGAACAGATCGCCTGAGAAGTGATCGCCGCTGGACCCGGTCCGCGCGAGCCCGTTGGTCACGCGGCGTGCAAGCGCTTTGCATTGTCCAGGCAGGAGCGGGGCATCGGTGGCGACGACCACGAGGACCGACCCTGCAGCTCCCGGGACGTTGATCACGTCTTCCACCGGGTTGTCGTCGAGCAGTGCCTTGCCGATGGGAACGCCAGCGATCACGAGTTCGTGCCTCGCACCGAAGTTCGCCTGCACGATGACCCCGACGGTGTAAGTGTCTCCGGCGTAGTCAATGCGTCGTGAGGCGGTGCCTGAGCCCCCTTTGTAGCCGTAGCAGATCATGCCCGTCCCCCCGCCGACTGAGCCCTCCTCGAGCGGCCCTGACGCCGCGAGCTCAAGCGCGGATATCCCAAGCTCCTCGGTCACGTGGCTGCCGTTGATGTCGTTGAGGTAACCGTCCCACGTCTCTGCCACGACCGGCAGCAGCCAACCATTGGCGACCCCGGGGTGGTGTTTCACGGTCCACTGCACGACGGCGGCGTGAGCCAGCCCGACTGCGTGCGTGTTCGTCAGAAGGATCGGGCCCGAGAAGGTGCCGGATTCCTCTATCCACAGCACTCCCGTCATCTCCCCCTGACCGTTCTGGGCGTGGAAGCCGGCCGCACAGGGGTCGGCAGGATTCTGTTTCCCGCGGGGATGTATCGCGGTCACGCCCGTGCGTACGGCTTCGCCGTCGATCAGCGTGACGTGAGCGACCTCGACACCAGGCACATCGGTGATCGCGTTGTACGGCCCGGTGACACCGTCGAATGGGATGCCCATCGATCGCGCCCGCGGCAGCCCGGTCGGAGTCTCGAGCAGTACGTCGATCATCTCAGCTTCTCTCTCCGGATGCGCGTCGCGATGCCCGGATAGTCGACAACGAGACCATCGGCATCGTAGATCAGGTCCGCCACGAAGTCGTCACCATCGCCAACAGCCTCGAAGCGGATCAGTCGCTCGCCGCCCGCACGGGTCTCCAGATGCGAATACCGCTGCGGGGAGGGGTGCAGTGACAAGTCAGGGACCGATATCCAGACCATCAGGAATTCAGCCGCCCCGTCGTCGTGAATCCTGTGCCGCAATACCGGCATGGTGTTGAACAGAGGGGAGAGCCCAAGATCGGGATCGAGCGCCTCGGCGAGTCCGGTCAGATCGCCACCGGCCTCTGGGAGAGAGATATCGCCCTCCTGGCTGACATCCGCGTTCCACCCCGCCGCTCCGCTCCGCGTGAGCTCGAGTCGGCGCGACCACCCATCTCCTCGCGCGGTCACGAGCACGCGCGCAGTAACGAAGCCTTCACGCGTCTCCAATTGATAGTCGAGTCGATACGGCTCCGGGTCCGAGCCGATCGCGACACCGCTTGCCTGCATGCGATCGGGGAGCAGTGCGACGCTCGCGATCTCGGCACCCACGGGATCATCCTTCGACCACGCCACCGTTCGGTGCAAAGTACCGGCTGCCACGCTGGTGCTCATGCTTCAACTCCCTTTGGTCGGGCGTTCTTCAAGTTGAGTTTGACGAATTCTTGGCTTGTTGTCAAGTGCTCTCGCTTGCATCCCGGGGTTGGTTTGAATATGATTTGAATAATGGCGAGGCCTAAGGACCAGCAGGCACGGCGCGAATCGATCCGCTCGGCGGCGCTGCAAGTCCTGGGCGAATCCGGCGTTGCGGGCGTACGTCTGAAGGACGTCGCCGAGGAAGCCGGTCTCAGCTCCGCGACCGTCCTCTACTACTATCCGGACATCGCGGACCTGCTCCTTGAGGTGCTTCAGGAGGCGATGGACCGCTTCTACGAGCGTCGGCGCGAAGCGGTGGCTCGCATCGAAGACGCTCGCGACCGTCTCCTGGCAACGATTGAGGCGGGGCTCCCCACTGGGCCGAACGACATGGGCGTGCGGCTCGCGTGGGATGCGATCGCGATCGAATTGCACAACCCGACGCTGGCGGAGTTTGACCGCCTCTACGTGGAACGCCAGATCGACCTCTATGAACGCGTGCTCGAGCTTGGAGCGACTCAGGGTCACTTCTCGCTCGTCAATGAGCCACGCTCCATCGCGACCAATCTCGTTGCGTTAGAGGACTACCACGGCCTCCGGATCGTGCTCGGATGGACCTCGGTGACGCAGGCGACCGCCCTGATCGTGGAATACGCGGAACTCGCCACACATAGCGAACTGCAACCAAGCGACCGGCACACGGAGCTGCTGGAACGCGCGTGACGCTTGCCGCGCCCGAGTGGCGGACGCGCTGCTCGAGCCTGATCGGACTCTGCTGAACGGCATGACGTTCGGTGAGCACGCGCTCGCCACCGCGATCCGCCCCGGTCGTGCGCGCTGCGAGATCTTCGGACCGGTCGTCATCATCCAGATCTCTGACACTGAAGCCGAAGACGTCGAGCTCGCAGGCTTGATTGAATGATGTCCGAGTGATCCCGATCGTGCGCTCGCGGAATGCTGGTCTCACGTAACGGCATCGCGCCGCGGATTGATCCGTCGGCGCGGGTCGCTCCGACCGCGAGCGTTGTCGGCGATGTCACGGTTGGCCCGGGATGCTATGTCGACTATGGCGCGGTGATCGCCAGCAGCGGCCCGCCGGTGGTGCTCGGTGAAGGAGTAAGCGTTCTCGCGAATGCGGTGGTCCGCTCTGTGGGCGGTCATGGCCGACCGGCGTTCCCGGTGCGCGTCGGGGATGAGAGCATCATCGCGCCGCACGCGGCGCTTGCTGGCTGCGAGATTGGCGAGCGTTGCTACCTCGCCACCGCGGTGGTCGTGCTTCAGGGCGCCATAATCGGTCGAGGCTCAAGGGTGGCCGTAGGAGCCGTGGTGCACGCGGGCGCTGTGCTTGAGCCGGCCAGCCGCGTCGGTCTGCACTGCGTGGCTGCCCCCGATGGCGACGGGGGTGTGCTGATAACTGCTGACATTGCGGCGGCTCGCGCGGCGATCGCGCGCGCGGACTTCTTCGGCCGTGCTTTCGCGCTCGATCGCCCCGACCAGGAGCAGCTGCATCGAGATGCCGCGGCCCGCCTACGAATGGAGGCCGCCGCATGGACCGACGAGCCGATCGTCACGCCGTAGCGCTGAGGGTGCAATACGACCCGCCGCCTACAGAAAGCGGACGGTGGGATCAACGACGCCGGCCTCTACATGTCGGAGATGCCCGCCGGCGGGGTCGAGCTCCGCGAGCGCCACGCGCCCCTCGGCTATCGGCTATCGGCTATCGGCTGCGTAATGATTTGAGGGTCAATTCCATCGCGCTTTGTTGAATCATCGTTGAGAAGGCGTCTATGCCGTTCTTCACTAGCTGCTCGGGCGCTGAGTGCTTTGATCGGTTATGTACAGGGACCGCAGGTCGAGCCATCATGTCTGGGTGGATCTGAGGGTTCCATCCTGGATTGAGGTTCCCGGCATCGGGCTCGTGATCGGTGGCATCGCGGTTCACCGCAGGCATTCGTGTGCGCGCGACCAGCTAGAACGCGGAGGGAACCCACCCATGCCCGGCCGCGAGCTCTGGAGCGCT
The DNA here is from genome assembly GCA_963795525.1 of uncultured Solirubrobacterales bacterium. GTDB lineage: Bacteria > Actinomycetota > Thermoleophilia > Solirubrobacterales > Solirubrobacteraceae > Palsa-465. The sequence continues at coordinate 334,595 of CAWCIA010000001.1, read as the reverse complement.
TGGCGAGGGGGAGACGAGGAGGCACTGCCTACAGGGAGTCGCCCATCCGCCCCATGCCATGCCTCTGCACAAGGGAGGGTGCCTTGGCCACCGGCGACCTTCGCGTGACGCCCGCCTCGGCAAGCGAGCGGCGGGACGGCCCAAGCCAGCCCGCCCGGCCGCCAGACGACCAGCGGTCCGCCAGCGATGACGGGCCGGTCGCGATCGACCAGATCACACTCGGCGCCAGCGGTCTTCACGTCTCGCGCGTGGGACTCGGGATGATGAGCTACGGCGTAGCCCGGGAGAGCGCTTGGGCGCTGGACGAGAATGCCGCCAAGCCGATCCTCCGCAAAGCTGTTGATGGCGGCATCACGTTCTTCGACACCGCGGACATGTATTGGGACGGCACGAGCGAAATTCTCACGGGTCGGTTGCTGCCCAACCTGCTGACTCGCGAGGAGATGGTCATCGCGACCAAGGTGTACTACTCCACCACTCCCGGGCCCAACGGCCAGGGCCTGTCGCGCAAGCACCTGCTCGCGGCCATCGACGCCTCGCTCGCGCGCCTGGGCATGGACTACGTCGACCTCTACCAGATCCACCGCTGGGACCCGAACACGCCGATCGAGGAAACGATGGAGGCGCTTCACGACATCGTCCGTGCCGGCAAGGCCCGCTACCTGGGCGCCAGCACGATGCGCGCCTGGCAGTTCGCCAAAGCCCAGCACGTCGCGGCGCAGCACGGCTGGACCCAATTCGTGTCGATGCAGGACCGCTACAACCTCCTCTACCGCGAGGACGAACGAGAGATGATCCCCCAGTGCGCCGACCAGGGCGTGGCGATTGTCCCCTACAGCCCGCTCGCCCAAGGGTACCTGGCCGGAACCCACTCCCGCGACGGCGAGACGCGAACGGCTCGCGCGGCCGCTCATCCCGACCTCAGCCTGTACGGCCGTGCGGCCGACTTCGACATCATCGACCGCGTGATCGAACTTGCAAACGCTCGCGGCGTCTCCCCCGCGCAGGTCGCTCTTGCGTGGCACCTGCACAAGCCCTGGGTCACCACGCCAATCATCGGCGCCACTCAAGTCCAGCACATCCAGGAGGCGATCAGCGCCGTGAGCCTCGAGCTGACTGCGTCCGAGATCGCCGTCCTCGAGCAGCCCTACCAGCCGCGCAACCCGATCGATTGATCCATGCACCGGCACCGCCGAACACGCCCGCATCGTCGCTTTGAAGTGTGACTAAGAGCCCCACGAGTGCGCCCGGTCGTAGGCTGCTCTTGCATGGAATCCGCCGATTGCCTGACGGCTTGTTGGCTTGAGTCGGAGCGGCTCGCACTGGAGCCGCTGCGGCCCGAGCACGCCGACGAGCTGGCGCCGGTGCTTGATGACCGTGCCTTGCACGGGTTCATTGGCGGCGAGCCGGACAGCGCGGAGGAGCTGCGGGCTCGGTTCGAGCGTCAGGCCGTTGGTCGTTCGCCGGATGGGCGGGAGCGCTGGCTGAACTGGGCCGTCCGCGCGCGCTCGTCGAGTGAGGCGGTCGGGACGTTGCAGGCGACAGTCGGCATCAGCGCACGCGAGACCGTCGCCGAGGTGGCATGGGTCATTGGCGTCTCCCATCAGGGGCAAGGGTTTGCCAAGGAGGCCGCTGCGCTGGTGGTGTCGTGGTTGCGCACGCGAGGGGTGGCGCGCGTGCGCGCTCATATTCATCCTGGCCACGACGCTTCAATGGGGGTCGCCCGCTCCATCGGGCTTCTGCCGACGAACGTGATGGACGACGGTGAGATGCGCTGGGAGTCCTAGAGAGCGGGGACAGGCCTTGCCGGGCTCGGGGGGAGGCCCGGATGCCGTCGTGGAGAACTCAGCGCATCGGCTGGGTCGGCGATGAACCGGCGACGGCCAGTCAGGCCGTGTCGGCTGGAGAGCCGGTCACGGATGGCATGGGCATAGGCGGCCTCGCCAGCACTCCTCGATGAGCGGTTCGACGACGTCAAGTTGCCGCTCGACCTGACGAAGCCTAAGTCGGTGGACCCTGACCCGGAAGTGCTCCCACAAGTTGCGATTGACGAATGCTTACCGGAATGCGCCATGAGCTTCGCGTAAGCATGGGCGTGGCCATCGGTCACGACGCGCCTTGGCTGCCCGGTCAGCGCTCCCACACGAGTTAGGGCCAGCGGCTGACTAAATGGTGAGTCCAGCGGCTTCGTGCTGCTAACGAGGCGCGTGAATGTGTACCGTCGTGGTTATGACGGCCGGTGACAGGGCTACAGACTACGTTCACGGCTACGCGACCGAGGAGCAGCAGCGGCTGTTCGCGCAGGCCGAGCACTGGCGCGATGAGCTGATCGTTGATGGGACGACGCTTGACCCGGGGACCAGATTGTTGGAGGTTGGGTGTGGAGTCGGAGCGGTGCTCGGGGTGCTGGGCGAAGCCTTCACTGACCTTGCGTTAGCCGGCGTTGACATCGAGCCTCGCCAGCTCGTGGTGGCACGCCGCCATCTCGACGAACTCGGGCTCACGGCCGATCTCCGACAGGCCGACGCGCTCGCCCTACCCCACCGCGACGGCTCGTTCGATCACGTCTGGATGATGTGGTTCCTTGAGCACGTCGCCGACCCAGTGAGGGTCCTGCGCGAAGCCAGGCGGGTGTTAGTTCCGGGTGGTCGACTGACCGCGATCGAGGTCGATTACAACACGGTCTGGACCGCGCCGCAGAGTATCGAGTTTAAGAGCCTGTTTGATGCGATGGCGCAGGCGATGGACGACGTAGGCAGAAGCGACGCCGGCACCCGGCTGCCGGGGTGGCTCGTTGACGCCGGATTTGTCCACGTCGAGCCGGGTGTGCGCCGGCTTCATTACTCAGGCGTCGAGCTGGGACGCCACGTTGCATATGTCGCGTCCGTCGTCAACGCGACGTTGCCCGCGCTGAGAGAGCTGCACATGGTGTCCGAGACCGACCTCGAGTTGGGCGTCGCTCATCTGAAGGCCCTTCCGGCGATACCCGGCGCAGCGATTGGTTGGGAGGTTCACAAGTCTCACGCGGTTCGCTGAATCGGGACATACCTGAGATCGGTCAAAGCAGGCGGAGCTGGGCTGGAGGCGCGGTGTGAGCGAGCTGCAGGTCGCCGGCTCCTGCAGATGGGAGTTGCCCGGGTGGTCGGCGACGTGCCGGCCGGATGAACCAAGGTGGATTCCCTTCGCCTCGGCGGGGCATGGCTGCTTCTACAGGAGCGGGACGTCGGAGGTGAGGACTTCGGGGCCGTCGTCGGTGATGAGGATGTTGTCCTCGATCCGGATGCCCCCGAAGGAGAGCAGCGCATCCACGCGGTCCCATCCAACCTCGTCCGCGTGACGGGCCCGCGTGTCCGGGTTCAGCAGCAGTGCCGGCACGAAGTAGACACCCGGCTCGACCGTGACGACCATCCCTTGTTCTAGCGGTAGGTTCACGCGAAGACTCGCGAACTGCGGTGGCTGATCGCGTCGCCCCGCGAGGATCCCACCCGCGTCGCGTACCCCGAGTCCGACGAGGTGTCCGATCCCGTGAGGGAAGAACAGCGAGGCTGCGCCCGACTCCACCAGCGACTCGGGCCGTCCCCGCATAATCCCGATCTCGACGAGACCTTCGGCGATCACGAGCGCCGCGGTCAGGTGCACTTCGTTCCACTCGACGCCGGGCACACAACGCTCGATCGCGCTCAGTTGGGCGGCGCGCACCAGCGTATGCAGCGCCTCCTGCTCCGCGCTGAACTGGCCCCCGACGGGATATGTGCGGGTGACGTCGGAGACGTAGCCGCGGTGCTCGCCGCCGGCGTCGATCAGGACGAGCTCGCCGTTAGCCAGACGTCGCCGGCTCGGAGGGAAGTGCAGCACGGCCGAGTTCGGCCCGCTGCCAACGATCGTGTCGTAGCCCATCGCGTCGGCGCCGGCACGGAAGGCTGCCGCCTCCAGCTCGATCTGTAGCTCGCGCTCGCTGATCCCGTCGCGCACCAGCGGCAGGGTGGCGGCGAACGCCGCGGCGGTCGTTCGTTGCGCCGTTCGCATCCGCTCCAGCTCGACGTCGTCCTTGCGTCGGCGAATGGCGCTTAGCGCGAAGCGCAGCTCCTCACCCAATGCGGACGTGGCCTCGGTCGCCGGGATATCTCCCGACGGCTCCCCGAGTGTGCCAATCGGCCGGCCCGCTCGCTCCGCCAGCCACCCTCCGAGCGCGCTCGTTGTCGGCGCCGCGGAGTCGAGCTCGGCGACCCCAGACCAGAGGCGCTCGGCCGTGGTTACCGGTGCGACGAAATCAGACCAGCCCGCCGCTGGATCGAACGCCAGTACACCCCCGGGGCGGTTGCGATCGGTCAGGTAGAGATATTCATAGTGCGCCCGGAACGGATAGGTCACATCTCCGCCGCCGGGGATCGGGACCGGCTCGCCGGCGCCGATCAAGACAATCTCGTCACTCAGACTCCACGCTTCCGCAACTGCGCGACGCCTGCGCTCGAGTTGCTCGGTGATGCGGCGATCCTCCATGCAGGAGTCTGACCCTAGCTTAGTGGCATTCAGCGGCAACGGAGTTCACTCACGAGCCGGTTAAGGCGGCGTTACAACGGGTGCGCATTAGCTATTGGTGAGGTATGCGAGCTCCGTTTGCCAGGACGCTGGATCCGGCTGCCGTGAGGGATCGGTCAGGTAGCGCTCGATGCGTCCCGCCCAGACCGAGTCGCCCTCCATCCGCCAGGCGACGCCCCGGTCGTTCGCCCATCGCTGGAGCGCGGCGTTGGCGTCGATCAGGCGGTCGTACGGCCCGACATGCAGCAGTGTCACGTACCGACCAGCCGGGAGGACACCACCGCGGACGCGCTCATCGGACGGTGGCTCGGCGTCGACCGGCACGGCGAGCTCGATCAATAGCCTGCGTGGCATCTCGACCTCCAGATAGCGGATGAAGGGCGGGCCACCGGGGGTGATCGCGTGAGATGAGAGCCAGGCGAAAAGCTCTGGAAAGCCTCGATCGACAGCGCCCGGGAGTTCCGGCATTGTTACGGTCAGCCGAAGGGCGACGTAGGGTTGGGCAGCTCGGTACTCGATCTGCGGTTGCTGCTCGGACAGCTTGTGCTCCTCTTGCCGTCGGCGGCCTCAGATGTAGGTCCGGCGCGCGAGCAAGTGCGTACCGGGCCGCGTCTGCGTCCAACTATTGCAGCGCGCGGATAGTTTGAGTAGGGCCAGTAGGCCGCTTCCGTAGCGAGCCAAGGTTGCGACCTGAGGACCGACTGGCCTCATCATCGTGCAAACCCGTGGCTCTATTCCCCGCGGCGGTGTGCGGTCACACTCCTCGCGATGCAGTGGTCGCCGATCATCGAGTTGCGGCAGTACACGCTGCTGCCCGGGAAGCGCGACGAGCTGATCAGCCTGTTCGAGGCGGAGTTCATCGAAAGCCAGGAGGTCTGCGGTGCGAAGATCATCGGGACCTTCAGGGATCTCGATGACCCGACGAAGTTCGTCTGGCTGCGGGGGTTCGCGAACATGAACGCCCGCCAGCGTGCTCTCAGCGAGTTTTACGGGGGAGCGGTCTGGAAGCGTCACCGGGACACCGCCAATGCGACGATGGTGGACTCCGACGACGTCCTGTTGCTGCGGCCAGCGCGCGATGACGGCGCGTTCACTCTCTCGCTCGAGCGACCTGCCCTGGACAGTGCGGACGGCGAAGATCTCGGTGTCGTCGAGGCGACCATCTTCAGCCTCGCGGAGCCCGCCGACGAGGGTACGCTCGAGCATCTCCACGACGAACGGACGGACCTATTCGCGCTTCAAGCGGGGGCGGTGCTGGGCGTATTCGTCACCTGCGAGGCGGAGAACAACTTTCCTGTGCTTCCGATACGAGAGGGCGAGCACGTCGCCGTTTGGTTCGAGGGCTATCCCACGCGAGCTACTTACGACGCGTCTCGCGCACGGCGCGCGCTCCCGCACAACGCCGGTGCCGCATCGAGACTGCCCGGTTCCGCGTCGAGACTGCTCGTGCGCCCTCCGCACGTGCTGCGACTCGAGCCGACGCGCCGCTCCCTCCTTACCGGTCTCCTGGCTCAGGTTGAGACCCCGCAGACTGCTGGCGAGGCGAGATAGCTATCCGAGACGCCGGCGAAGTGACCGACGGAGCCCACGACTTCGACTTCTTGTTCGGCAGCTGGGCCGTGGAGAACCGCAAGCTCCGAGCGCCGCTCGGTGACGCTCCCGACGAGTGGGTGGAGTTCGCCGCGACCGCCGAAACGCGGCCCATTCTCGGCGGTCTGGGGAACGTCGACTCGTACGCAGCCCCTGAGTTCCCAGGCCGCGGTGAGCTTCACGGTATGACGCTGCGGTTGTTCGACACCGCCGAGCGCGCGTGGCGCATCTGGTGGGCGTCAACGGCAAGTCGCGGACAGCTGGATACGCCCGTGGTCGGTCGGTTCGTCGACGATCACGGAATCTTTGAATGCGACGACGTGCTCGGAGGACGCGAGCTCCGCGTCCGCTACGAGTGGTTTCGCGTGAGCGGCTCCGAGGCGAACTGGCAGCAGTCGTTCTCGTTCGACCGCGGCGAGACCTGGCAACCGAACTGGTACATGACCTGGCGGCGCGAACGCTGAGGGGCTTCAGGCGATCCGCCACCGCGGTGACACGTCACCGGATTGGCTCGCGCCCGGCTCGGCGAGGCTCACCACACCGAGCAGGAAGTCCAAGATGTCAGGCTGCGCGCGCGACAGGCAGGCATTTAAGCCATACCCCCAGCCGGATTCGAACCGGCGATCTCCTGCGTGAAAGGCAGGCGTCCTAACCGCTAGACCATGGGGGCGCTGCGGCCATTGTATGGCCGGGACCCGGGCGCGCCGGACGGCTGGCGGCGTCCGGCAGCTTGCCTGCGGGAAGAGGAGCTCGGCGGGGCGCCATCAGGCCTGGCGCCCCGCCGAGGGAGGGAGAGAGGGGGAGAGGGTCCCTCTATCCGCCGGCAGCGAGGGTGCCGACAGCGAACCGGCGTGCAGACCTCCGCGAGCCGCGCACCGGGGAAGGAGCAGACCGAGCGATCGGCCGCGGGCAGGTTGCCCGGCGGCGCGACGTCCGGCTGAAAAGAGAGGTCAGGTCCAACAGACGCTCCGCCTAGAAGGTGGTCCCGATTGCGCGAGCCGGGATCCAGGGGTCGATACCCGGCCGTCGCGCACGTCACTACCCACCGCGAACCCGTGCAAACTCACTCGCGCCCGCTTTCGTTGGGTTTCGTACTTTCCAGGCTGGGAAGGCCAGGAAGGAGATGGACCCGATCCCAGGACCCGCCTTCGTCGATATCGCGCTCGACAACGCCCCCGAAAGTGTGTCCGTCGTGCGCGCGGGCCTCAAGGGCCTCGGCACGCTCCTCGAGCTCGACCCGGAGCTGCTGGACGACCTCCAGATGGTGACGAGCGAGGCCTGCAACAACGTCGTCGTGCACGCCTATCGCGGCAAGCGGGGCCCCCTCGGCGTCCGCGTGTCCGCGACTCACACGGGCATCGAAGTCCTCGTGCGTGACCGCGGCTGCGGCATCGAGCCCGCCCTCCGCGAACCGGCCGCCGGCCCGGACGCCCGCGCCGGTATTGGGCTTGCCGTCATCCAATCGCTGGCCGACACCGCCGATCTGGCGAGCCCGTCCTCCGGCGGGACCGAGGTCCGCATGCAGTTCTCGCGGACGATCCCCACTCTGGCCCCCGGACCGGATCCCGGGGCCGTTCCGATCGCTTGGAGCGAGGCCCTGACGGGCGACGTCGTGGCCACCATCTCTCCCGTCTCCCTGCTCTCCGATGTCCTCGGGCGGGTCGCCCGGGCGCTCGCCGCGCGGGCACGCTTCTCCGTCGAGCGCCTCACCGACATCCACCTCGTTGTCGACTCCCTCGGTGGCCATGTCGAGCGCTTGGCCACGGAGAGCCACGTCAGCTTCGCTCTCGGTAGTGAGACGCGCCGACTCGATCTCCGCATCGGCCCGCTGCGCCGCCGGGCGGTGCAGATCACCAATCGGGGCACCCCGAAGGCCTGGGGGCTCCTGCCCAAGCTCGTCGACCGCGTCGGCGTCGAGAGCCTCGCCGACGCCGACGTGCTCTGCCTCACGCTCAGCGAGCGGGGCCTCGCCCACGCCGTCTGATCGCGCCCGGAGCCCCGGCGATAATCGCCGCGTGCTCTTCGAGAACCGCGTACGTGCCGAGTCGTTCGGCGCGGCCGCCGAGCTCTACGACCGCTCCCGCCCCACCTATCCGGCCGAGCTGTTCGATTTCCTGCTCGGCGCGCATCCGCGTCGAGTCCTCGATGTCGGCTGCGGCACGGGGATCGTTGCCGCGCTCCTCGCCGAGCGCGGTTGCGACGTGCTCGGAGTCGAGCCTGACGCGCGCATGGCTCTGATCGCCCGCGACAAGGGGTTCGAGGTCGAGGTCAGTCACTTCGAGACCTGGACCGACGCGGGGCGGCGCTTCGACCTGGTGACGAGCGGCCAAGCTTGGCACTGGATCGATCCCACGACCGGGCTGGTCAAGGCGGCCACGGCCCTACGGCCGGGCGGGCGCATCGCGCTGTTCTGGAACCTGTCCCGGCTCCCGGAGCCCCTGTCCGCGGCACTTGACGCCGTGTACGCACGCTTCGCGCCCGAGCTTGCCGGGCGCTCGACGGCGCTCGGCCATTACTCCGACCGGGGCGGCGGCACGGTCGCCTCGCTGCGCGGCAGCGGCGACTTCGCCGCCCTCGAGGAACGGAGCTTCGCATGGTCGCGGTCGTACACGACAGCCGAGTGGCTGGCCCAGCTTCCCACGCACAGCGATCACCGCACCATGCCCGAGGCCGAGCGCGCGGCGCTGCTCGACGCGGTCGGCGCCGCCATCGATGCCCAGGGCGGGGCGTTCGAGATGACCTACGATGTCGTCCTCGTCACCGCGGTCCGGCGATCTCCAGGAGAAACCCATCCGGGCCCGGGCGCGTGACGAGCACCGCGTCGAGATACGGAACCTCGTCGCGTACCGCCGCCGCGTCCATGACCAGCCGGTAGTCGCTCACGGTGCCACCCGAGACCGTCCCGACTCGCTGCTCGCCGAGATGGACGGCGAGCTCGCGCGCCGGGCCGTCCTCCCGCCGCAGCCAGGCGCTCAGCCTGGCCAGGTCGAAGAACGTGGTCATGGCAGCGTGAACACGATCCAGATGGGATCGCCGTGGACCGAGCGCGCCGAGAGCTCCGCCGCCATCATCCTCCGCAGCTCCTCGCGGGGGGTCTCCCGGGGGGCCGCGGCAACGGCTTTGACGGCGGCGTCCCGGGCTCGGCCCTGGCGCCACAGCTCGCCCACGGAGGGGCGCGTTGGCCTCATGGAATCGAATCGATCCGGCGGCGGCTCAGCCGGGATGAGGGCAGGATCGCCGCGAGCGTCGATGTAGCGCCGCAGGCGGCGGGCCAGAACCCGCTCGGAGTGGTCGTCCTCCGGTCCAGGTGTCCACGCCTCGAGCGCCGACGCCGCCGCGTCGAACCGCCCGGCCGCCGCGAGCAGCGCCACGGTCCGGAGCTTGCCCTTGGGTTCACTGAGGAGATCATCGACGGTCCGGTACTCCGAGGCGAAATCGGTTCCTCGCGCGAGCACGAGGCCGCAGATCCGCGCGGCGACCTCGCGCACCTGATCGGCCGTGCGCAGCTCGAGCTCGTGGATGCCCTCGGGGAGGAGTTCCTCCGCGGCCCGACAGCGGCGGTCGGATCCCCTGTGCGAGCGGGCAGATGAGGCCACGAGGTCCCCCTCGCTCGCCACGGGCGTCCATCCCCCCTCCGCCAGTCGTTCGGTCAGGGCGTCCCGGAGCACGCCGCCCAGCTCTGAGCTCCTCATCGATCTCCCGCGTCGAGCAGCGTGATGTAGAACGGCCCGAAGCCCTCGCGTTCGTAGAAGCGCAGAGCACCCTCGTTAGCGTGGACGACCGAGACGAGCATGAGATACCCGAGCAGCTCGGCGAGCTCGCCGAGCTGCTGCCGCGCCGCCTCGACGATTTCGATCTCGCCCATCCGGCTACCCGAACGGGGCGCTGGGGAGAAACGGCCGCAGCGGACCGACGGCACCGCGCGTGAACAGAGCGCCGTACGCCGTCAGTCTGAGGCCCGCGCGGAGAGCGACCGCGATCGCCCAGTCGTGATCGGCGCCAATCCACCTGATCTTCGTCGCCTCGCCCGGTTCGACGAGTTCGAGCGTTCTCCAGAGCAGAGCGGCCGCCGTATCGTCGTCGCGGGCGACGAGCAGCCAGGGGGCGCGGCCCGGGATCACGACAGCGAACCCCCGGTCGCCCGCCCGGAGCAGCCGACCGCCCCGGCGAAGCGCGAAGCGGAGCTCGGGCGTGTGTTCGGCCCCCCGGACCGCCCTCGAGATCACCGCGAGCACATCGTAGTCCGGGTCACGCACCTCCTCGACCGATCTGGCGGCGGCGGGGATCGCGCGGCGCGCGACAACTCCCTCGGCCTCGACCGTCGGCCGCAACGAGAAGCCCGACGAGGCGTACAGCCGCAGCGCGCGCGGATCGTTCGAGGAGACGATGAGACCCGGCCCGCCGTCCGGGCCGTAGCCGAGCGCGCTGCGCATGAGCGCGCGACCGGCCCCGCCGCTCTGCCCAGCCGGGTCGACGGCGAGCAGCGAGAGGATCCACAGACGATCTCGCATGAGCGCCTGGGCGACGCCGACGACCTGGCCGCCCTGCTCGGCCACGAAACAGCCCTCGGAATCGGTCCCCAACCCGTGGGCGACCCGCTCCAGCCAGTGGGCGCGCGCCGCCGGCGTTCCCAGGTCGACGCCGAAGGCGGCGGCCGATACGGTCGCCGCCGCGGGCAGATCCTCAGCCTCGAACGGGCGGACGGTCGGCCCGGGGCTCTGGAGAATGCGCGCGGGACTCGCCATGGCCCGGGCAACGCTAGCGAGTCGAATTGGCGAACCAGGGGTGCGTCAATTCGCCACGATCGGCTAGGACGAGGACGCCCGCGCCAGGCGCAGCTCGTGCGAGCGCTCGGCCACCTGGCCGGCCACCCGGGCAACGAGCCCGCGCCGCCGGCGCTCGCGCGCGATCGTGCGTAGGTACGGCTGGAAGTCGACCTCGATGGTGTGGCGCTTGGAGGCGACGTAGCGCTCGCGCATCCGCCGGTCCTCGCGCTCGATCACTGCACGCATGAGGCCCCGGCCGGGGAGCTTGACCTTGCCCTCGAGGATGTCGGCCACCCAGTTCGCCTGGGCCTCGGCGAGCGGCATGATCGCGCCGAGCGGCTGGAGCAGTCCGATGAAGTAGAGCCCGGGATGCTCTGGGGAGACGACGCGGCGGTAGAGCGGTATGTGGTTGTCCGGGGCGCTGATGAGCTCCGGCGCGAAGAACGGGAAGCTGATCTTGTAGCCGGTGCAGTAGACGACGAGATCGATCCGCTCGCGGCTGCCGTCGGCGAAGACGACGTCGTGGTTCTCGAGCCGATCGATGTTCGGCTTGACCGTGATGTCACCGTGGCCGAGCCGGGGCAGCAGCTCCGAGGACACCGTCGGGTGTGCCTCGAGCAGGCGGTGGTCGGGCTTGGGCAGCCCGTAGTCGGTCACCTTGCCCTGGGCGCTTCTGAGCATGGCCGTCATGAGGGTGCGCTGAACCACGAAGGGCAGCCGGCTGAACCACGGGCCGGCCGTCTCGTCGACCGGCCGGCTGCCGAAGAACTTGGGAATGATGTAGGCGCCGCGCCGCATGCTGAGGAAGGTGGCGTCGGCGATGCGGGAGGACTCGACGGCGATGTCGCAGGCGGAGTTGCCGATGCCCAAGACGAGCACCCGCTTGCCGACGAAGACGTCGGGCTCGTCGTAGGCGTGGGCGTGTATCTGCTCGCCGGTGAAGGTGTCGGCGCCGGGATAGGCCGGCTCGGGCCAGCGCGGATCCCAGTGGTGTCCGTTGGCCACGAGCACAGCCCGGTAGCGGCGGGTCTCCCGCTCGCCGCCGTCCACGCTCTGGATGGTGACCTCCCACGACCCGGCGGGCGCCGGGGCGACCGAGGTCACCTCGGTGCGGAAGCTGATGCGGTCGCGCAAGCCGAAGTGGCCGACGTAGCTGTCGAAGTACGCCGCGATCTGCCAGTGGTTTGGGTACGGCGGCAGATCCTCGGGCATGGGGAAGCTGCGATAGGCCATCATTCCCCGCGACGTATTGATGTGAAGCGAGCGGTAGGCCGCGCTCAGCCCGTTGTCGTTGCGGTAGCGCCAGTTGCCCCCGACCTCCGAGCCGAGCTCGAAGCAGTCGAAGGGGATCCCCCGCTCCTGGAGGACCTGGCAGGCCGTGATGCCGGAGGAGCCGGCCCCGATGATGCAGACGCGATCGCTCCCCATCGCGGGGCGATCATACGGGGCGCAATCGCCCGGCGTCGCGCCCCTCCGGCTCGCCCGCGCCCCAGTCCGGCGGATCGCCGATGAGGCAGTACCCCCCGTCGCTGCGGCGTGTGAGCTGGCCGCGCCCCTGGAGCGTCTGCATGGCCACGGTCACCGACGGCCGATGCGCGCCGACGATCTCGCCGAGGACCTCGTGAGTGAGCCGGAAGGGGATGCAGATCCCCTCGGAGGTCACCCGGCCCCAGCTGCTCGCGAGATGCCAGAGCGTGGCCAGGACGCGATCCTCGACCCGGGGCAGATGGCTGGCGACCATGAGGTAGCTCGCCGCGCGGGCGCGCCGCAGCAGCCGCTCGGAGAAGTTGACCAGAAGCTGCGGCCGGCGGCCGATGAGGACGGTGATCCGCTCGTCGAGCACGGCGACCCGGGTCGGCGCGAAGATCCGCCAGTCGAGGTGCGGCGGGATCATCTCCCACCGCGGCGATTCGTCCCAGGGGCGGATGATGTCGCCGTGGCTGAGGAGTTCGGTGCCCACCGTACGCCCGATCCGGACCCGCCGCCCGATGAGACCGTCGAGGATGAGCAGGCCGAAGGTCGACGCCGGATCCTGTTCCGGCGGCTCCCAGCGCGGCCCGCTGATGTGGATGACGGGCGCACGGAAGAGCGCGTACGCGGCGCGGCGGTCGACCTCGGAGAGGCCCGCGCCGAGATCCGGATCCTCGCGCAGGATGAGCACCGAATCGATCGGCTCAAGCGCCCGGCCGTCGCCGAGGCGCGCCAGGCTCGTATCGGTCACGAACGACTCACTTGCTCGGACATTGCCTCGATCATGGCCACCACCGTGAACGACGGTTCGATGAATCGTGGGCACGCTGTGTGTGAAATAACGATGAGTCGACAGTGATGGATCATTGGGTCACCGATGTCACGAGCGCCTGGCGCAGGGCCTTCTCGAGTGTGGTCAGGCTGTAGGGCTTGACGAGGTAGGCCGCCGGATGGATCGCGCGAGCCTCCGCTGATGGGGGCATGGTGCCCGTGCAGACGACGGGCAAATCGCTGCCGCCCGCCCGCATTTCCTTCACCAGCGCCCCCATTCCCGTAAATGCCGCGAGCAGGAGCACATCCGCCGCCGGCGTCCCGCCATCGTGCAGGATCGCCTCATGTCCGAGCTCGCGGATGGCATCCTGAGCGAGCTGCCTGAGATCGGGTTCCGGCTCGACGATGAGCACTCGGGCCATCGCGGGGACCGTGACGAAGCCGCATCGGGAGCGGGGATACTTCGCGTGTGAATTGCCGATGAACGGGCGCGTGCTCGTGGTCGATGACGAGCAGGACCTGCGCTCGCTCGTACGCGATCTCCTCGAGGAGCGGGGGTACGCGGTCAAAGAGGCCTCGGGCGGCGCCGAGGGCCTGCGCGTCCTCTACGCCGAGCGTCCTGACGCGGTCATCCTCGACCTCGGCATGGCCGAGATGGACGGATGGCGGGCGCTGACCCGCATCCGCGAGCTCAGTCATGAGCTGCCCGTCCTGATCCTGAGCTCGCGCGCCGGCGATCTCGACAAGGTTCGGGGGCTGCGCGCCGGAGCGGACGACTATCTGGCCAAGCCATTCTTCGGCGAGGAGCTCGTGGCGCGGGTCGAGGCTCTGCTACGCCGGGCCGGGCCGCGTGCGGGGTCGTTGCGCGAGAGCTACCGCGACGGTGCGCTGAGCATCGATTACCTCGAGCATCGCGTGCACGCCGGTGATACGGAGCTCGCGCTGACCCCGCTCGAGTTTGGCCTCCTGTGCGAGTTCGTCGCCCATCCCCGGCAGGTGCTCAGCCATGAGCAACTCCTCGAGCGGGTATGGAACGATCCGCTGGCAATCGCCCCCGATCAGGTCCGCCTCTACGTTGGCTATCTTCGTCGCAAGCTCGGGCCGGCGCGCGAGCACATCGAGACCGTGCGCGGCTTCGGGTACCGGTATCTGCCGCCCAGCACCGACCCGGGCGAGCCGGTATGAGCGACACCCCCTTTTCGGGCGTAGCCGAGGCCATCGAGATCCTCGGCGAATTCGCCGCGCAGGGCAGCGAGGTCCTCGGCGTGGCCGAGCTGGACGAGCAGGGGACGATCGTGAGCGCCAACCGTCCGCTCGTGCGACACGCCGGCCACTCGCTGGCGGGAACGCCGGTACGAGAGCTCGTCGCCCCGGGGCAGCGCGAGACCTTTGACCAGGTTTTCGCCACCGCCCGAACGGACTGGCAGGACCGCGTCTTCGGCCTGTTCCCCGACGCCCACGGCGTGCCCCTCGACTTCACCCTCGCGCTGCGCGCCACGAGCGCGGGGTGGCTGCTCGTCGCCGAGCCGGCGCAGGTGACGATCGTCGCGGTCAACCAGCGACTCCTCGCTCTCAACGACGAGCTCGCCCGAGCGCAGCGGCGCATCAACCAGCAGAACGCGGAGCTCGCCCAGCAGAACGACCGCCTGCTCGAGCTCGACCAGATGAAGGACGTTCTCCTGGCCAACGTCTCCCACGACCTGCGCACGCCGCTGACGGCGATCCTCGGCTATGCCGAGCTCATGCTCCGCCGCGGGAACCTGGCGGGCAAACAGGCCCAGGCGGCCGCGATCATCGAGCGCAACGCCCGGCGCCTGCTCCGGCTGGTCAACGACCTGCTGCTCCTCGCGCAGGTGCGCGCGGGCCATCTGCGGCTCGAGCGCGAGACGGTCGATCTGGCAGCGCTCGCGGCCGACACGGTTGAGCTCGCGCGGCCCCTGGCTCAGCAGGGTCGGCTCGAACTCGCGCTCGACGTCCCGCCGCCCGGGACTGCTGTGGTCGACGCCGACCGCCTCCGGCTTGGACAACTGCTCGACAACCTGCTCGCCAACGCCATCAAGTTCACCCCGGCCGGCGGCGAGGTGCGCGTGCGGGTGCGGGCCGGCGAGGATGCCGCCCGGCTCGAGGTGCAGGACGACGGACCGGGCATTCCCCCCGAGGAGCAGGAGCGTCTCTACGACGCCTTCGTCCGCGGGCGCGCCGCGACGGCGCCGGGCACCGGCCTGGGACTGGCCATCGTGCGCGCCGTCGCCGACGCCCACGGCGCGACGATCGCGCTCGACACCGGACCGGGCGAGGGGACCCGGTTCACGGTGACGCTGGGGGCGGCGGCCTGAGCCGTCGCCCGGCCGCCTCGAGCGCGTCCCGCGCCTCGGCGGCCAGCCGCTGCACGAGCTCACCGGCCGGGAGCTCACGGGCGAGCTCGTGCGCCTCTCCGGCCCACAGGTTGATGAGCTCGGCGTCGCCGTCGGCGCGTGCCCGCGCCCGCATCGGCGCGGTCACGTAGTGCACCTCGGGGTAGGCGACGGGCGCCTGCGCCGAATGCGCCTCGGTGAACCGGTTGCGGATGCCCCGGGCTTGGCGGCCGGTAAAGGCTCGCGTGAGCACCGTCGTGCGCTCACCGCGAAGAGCCTCGCGGTGAGCGGGCGCCGTGCCCGCCTCGGGCGTGAGCATGAAGGCCGTCCCCAGCTGGGCGGCCGAGGCGCCGCCCGCCAGCACCGCGGCGATCCCCGCTCCCGTGGCGATCCCGCCCGAGGCCACGAGCGGCAGCGACACGGCGTCGTGCAGCAGCGCGAGGAGGGGGAGCAGGCCGATGCTCACGAGCCCCGGGTGGTCGGCGAACGATGCCCGGTGCCCTCCGGCCTCGGCGCCCTGGGCGACGAGCGCGGCGGCGCCGGCCTGCGCGGCCTCGATCGCCTCGGCCGCGCTCGTCACGGTGACCCACACCTCGGAGCCGGCGCGCCTGAGCCGCTGCACGACCGCGGCCGACGGGCAACCGAAGGTGAAAGAGACGACGTCGACGGGGTCGCGGGCGAGGAGGTCGAGCTTGGCCTGCCAGTCGTCGTCGCTGTAGCGCGGCTCCCCAAGCTCGACCCCGGCACGCGCGGCCCAGTCACGCAGGCCCGCCACGAAGGGCGTGTAGCCGTCCGGCTCGGCCGGGCCGTCACCGGGCGCGAACACGTTGACGGCCAGCGAGCGCGAGGTGAGCCCGCGGGTCGCGGCGAGCCGCTCGGCAAGCGCGTCGGCCGTGAGGTATCCCGCGGCGAGGAAGCCGAGCCCGCCGGCCTCGGAGACGGCGGCGGCGAGCTCGGGGGTCGACGGGCCGCCGCCGAGCGGGGCGAGCACGAGCGGGACGCTCAGCTCATCGAGGATCATCGCCCCGCGACCTCCGCGGCGCCGTCCTCGGCCGCATCCCCGCGCCGCCGGAGCGCCCGCAGCCGTCGGCGCTCGGGGCGCGGCGGGCGCAGCTGGAGCGGCTCTCGCCCGCTGCGCCGCAGGATGACGAAGGCGATCGTGCCCCACATGGCCGGGATCCACAGCGAGATCGCGTGGTAGACGACCGTGGCGGCGGCGGCGGGGCCGGCATGGACACCGAAGACGACGAGCATCCCGACCATGCTGCCATCGAGCACGCCGATGCCGCCGGGAATGGGGACGAAGTTCGAGAAGTAGGCGATCTGGTACGCGAGTACCAGGGCCGGGATCCCCGGGCTGACGCCCTCGGCGGCGAAGCACGCGACGAGCACGCCGATGTCGAACCACAGGTAGCCGATCGCCCCGATGATCCGCCAGTCGGGGCGTCGCAGCAGGGCCGCGGTGTCGCGAATGCTCACCGCCGTCGTCTCGAGCCCGAGACGGAGACGGCGCGGGGCGCGCTGGAGGCCCGGCCGCTCGATCAGCTTGGGCAGGAAGAGAAAGCCGACGAAAACGGCGGTCCCCGCCGCCGCGGGAATGAGGGTGAGGAAGGGATCGTGCGGCCCCGGCCCGAGTCCGAAGAAGAGGGCGATGCCGGCGGCGATGAAGGTGATCACGTTGATCGCGGTCGTGAGGAGGAAGAGGACCGCCGAGCGCTCGGCCACGCGCGCGACGGGCGCGCCGCGCTCGACGAGCAGCCACGCCCCGACGGCCACGCTGCCGGCGCCGCCGAGCGAGACGGCGGCGTTGAACGCGAGCTCGGACAGGGCGACGCGCGCGCCAAAGCGGACCGGAGCGCGATCGAAGACCTGGAGGAAGGCGAGCACGTAGCCGAGGCACGAGAGAATCTCCAGGACGGCGGCGACGACGACCCACCCGGCGGTCATGTCCGCCACGGTGTCCCCCACCTTGTGGAGCCCCGGAACGGCCAGCAGTAGGCCTCCGGCGAGCGCGATCAGAAGGGCGAGGGAGATCAGCCCGTTGCGAAGATGGCGACTGTGCTCTGAGCCGTCGGGATCCGGATCCGGTGAGTCAGCTTCCGACATGTTCTGTCTCGGGCATGGGCGGGCCTGGCGCCGCGACGGAGGCCATGCGCGCTGCGCTGACCTCCGTCTCGACGTGGTGGTAGCGACCGCCCCGCAGCAGCGATGCCGCAGCGGCGATCAGGCAGGCGAGGATCGCAAAAGCGAACGCCTCGTGCAGCCCGTCGCGAAACGGCGCCGAGATCAGATGCGGGAAGAACGAGCGCCCGGTGAGCAGCGCCTGACTGTGCGGGCTGAGGCTCGCGAGCGCGTGGGAGCCGAGGAGGTGTTGGATCGGGTTGTAGCCGAGGAAGGCGGCGAAGAGGACGGAGATCGGCGGCAGCGACGCGGCGTGGGTGGCCGTCGAGGCGGGGACGCCGCCCGCCTCGAGCCCCGAGGTCAGGGCGTGGGGGAGCGTTGAGGAGAGCCCAGCCACCATCAGCGTGAAGAACACGCCGATCGAGACGACCTGGGCGGAGTTCTGGAAGGTCTGGTTCATACCGCCGCCCGCGCCGCGATCGCCGCGCGGGAGGCTGTTCATGACCGCGGCGCGATTCGGTGAGGCGAACATACCCATGGAGATCCCGTTGAGCGCGAGGACGACGGCGAACACGGGGTAGCTGAAGTCGATCGGCAGGAGCATGAGCAGGCCGAAGCTCGCTGCCGCCCCGATCATGCCCCCGCTCGCGAACCCGCGGGCCCCGAAGCGGTCCGACAGGTAGCCCGACGTCGGGCCGCTGATGAGCATCCCGACGGTCAGCGGGAGCATGTAGATGCCGGCCCACAGGGGGGTGTCGGTGAAGTTGTAGCCGTGCTGCGGCAGCCAGATCCCCTGCAGCCAGATGATGAGGATGAACATCAGCCCGCCCCGTGCCACGGCCGAGAGGAAGGTCGAGAGCGTCCCAAACGTGAAGGCGCGGATCCGGAAGAGCGGGAGCCGGAACATCGGGTCGGCAACGCGCCGCTCGATCGCGCCGAAGGCAACGAGCAGGACGACTCCCGCCGACAGGAGCGCGATCACCCGTGCGCTCGCCCACCCCGTGGAATGCCCACCGGCCGGGCGAATCCCGTAGGTCACGGCGACCATGAGGAGGATCAGCCCGACGGCGAAGGTCACGTTGCCCCACCAGTCGACCCGAGCGCGCCTGGGGGTGTTGAGCTCGCGGAGCTTGAGGTAGGCCCAGACGGTGCCGAAGAGCCCAACCGGCACCGAGATGAGGAAGACCATCCGCCAGCTCACGGGCGCGAGCAGACCGCCGAGGACGAGGCCGACGAACATGCCGCTGACCCCGACGATGTTGTTGATGCCGAGCGCCATCCCCCGCTGGTTCTCGGGAAAGGCGTCGGTGAGGATGGCCGCCGAGTTGGCCATGAGGCACGCGCCCCCGATCCCCTGGACGATGCGGAAGACGATCAGGTAATCAGCGCCCGCGCGGCCGGTGAGCCAGTCCACGGCGAGAATGAGCGAGGCCACCGTGTAGATGACGAACCCGAGGTTGTAGATCCGCACGCGCCCGAACATGTCGCCCAGCCGCCCCAGGCTGACGATGAGCACGCTGCCCACGATCATGTACCCGAGGATCATCCACAGCAGGTAGAAGCTATTGGCGGGAACGAGCGGATCGAGGTGGATGCCCCGGAAGATGCTGGGCATCGCGATGAGTGTGATCGAGACGTCGAGCGTGGCGAGGAGAACCGCCAGGGTGGTATTCGACAGAGCGATCCACTTGTAGTTGTCCCCAGCTGCGTCCTCCGCCATCGTCGAACGATTATACAGGTAGCCTGTACAGTTCACCTGTCTATCCCTGTCCCCCGGATATGAAGAAAGAAACCGATGCCGTCCTCCTCGCGACCGAGCTGCGCGAGGTCCTCGGCCGGCTCGCGCGCCGGCTGCGCGCCCAGCAGGGTGCGCTGTCCTTTGCCGGCGGGGTGGTCCTGGGCCGGCTCGACCGCGAGGGCGCCCAAAGCGTCAGCGACCTGGCGGCCTCCGAGCGGGTGCGGCCGCAGTCGATGGCCCAGACGGTCAAGGAGCTCGAGTGCGACGGTCTCGTTCAGCGCCGGCCCGATCCCGACGACCGACGGCGGGCGCTCGTGGAGCTGACCGAGCAGGGGTTCGAGACGCTCACCAAGGCTCGGCATCGCCGTGAGGGCTGGCTCGCGCGGGCCATCGAGCACGACCTCACGGCCGCCGAGCGGAGCGCGCTGGGCGAGGCGGTCGAGCTCCTGCGGAGGCTCAGCGAGAGCTGAGGCTGAGGTCGCTACGCATTAGACTCGAGGCAGGGTGCTCCACGTTCCCGTTTTCCTCGGTATCTCCGCCCTGGTGATCATCATTCCCGGGCCCGACACTGCGATGGTGACCAAGAACGCGCTTCTGCACGGGCGCCCGGCCGCCCTCGGCACCGCCTTCGGGGTGGTCACCGGCTTGTCGGTGTGGACGCTGGCCTCGGCGCTTGGCGTCGCCTCGCTCGTCCGCACCTCGGCCACTGCCTTCACCGTGCTCAAGCTCGTCGGCGCCGTCTACCTCATCTGGCTCGGCGCCCAGACGCTCCTCGCGGCGCGCCACGTTCGCGCCGACGCGGAGGCCGCGGAGAGCCCGCCGCGGCGCATCCTCGGAGCGGCGGTCGGCTTTCGCCAAGGCGTGTTGAGCGACCTCGCGAACCCGAAGATCGCCGCCTTCTTCATGAGCTTCGTCCCGCAGTTCATCGGCCGGGGCGATCCCCTCCTCCCGTTCCTCGGGCTGGGCAGCATGTTCGTGGTGATGACGCTCCTCTGGCTGCTCGCCTACGCGCTCGTGGCCGTCCGCGCCGCCAACGCACTGCGCCGCCCGCGGGTCAAGGCGGCGCTCGATCGCCTCACCGGCGTCGTCCTCATCGGCCTCGGGCTGCGGCTGGCCACCGAGCACCGGTAGGCACCGGGCGGGACGCTCAGCCCCGCCAGCGGGACTGGCGGCGGGCCGCGTACGCCAGCCCGGCCGATTCGAGCGCCGTGATCAGACACGCCGCGGCGAGGTGAAGCGAGACGCGGTCGCGCGGCGTGTGCTCGAGCGCATGCGCCGCCCCTCCGGGTCCCGCGGCCACCCCGAGCGTGCCGGTGAGAGCGAGCGAGCCCAGGACGACGAGCAGTACGAGCGCGAACGACGTGGCCATGCGCACCGGCGGGGCGAGCAGGAGCGCGAGCATGCCCCCGAAGGCTCCGGCGGCCAGGTGGCCGAGCACCGCCGCCGCCAGATCCCCCAGGCCGGGTGTCCGGTCGAACGCGTCCGTGGCCGTCGGCCAGGCGATCGAGAACACCGTCACGGCCACGCTGAGTAGGAGAACGAGGACGATGCGCCCGCGCCAGGCCGCGACCGCGCCCCCGGAGCGCACGGTCAGGATCCCCTGCGCCGTTGCGCCCACCTCGCGCTCCACCGCCGCGACGAGCCAGGCCGTGAACAACGCCGTGAGCAGCGCGGTCGCGCTGAAGCTGGCCTGCACGGGGTTCGGTCGGTAGGCGTAGAGCCCGATCACCGCGAAGGCGACGAGCGTCGCAGGCGCGAGCACGCGCCGGGCCGACACAGCGATCGAGAGCTGGGCGCGGGCATAGCTCATGGCCGCACCTCTCCGCCTCCGATCTTCCAGCCGTCGCGGATCGCCGCGGCGAGCCCGGCGTCGTCGACGTTGAGGCGCAGCCGCTCCCCGTCGCGCGTCAACTCGACCGTGACCCGCGAGGACTCGGGGACCGGTCCATCCGGACCGAGCCGGATCGTCCGGGTGGCGGACAGCGCCCCGGCGCCGCTGTGATCGGTGTAGAGCACGGCTGCGCCAGCGTCCGCCAACCCGGTTAGCCGGCGGTCGAGCGTGGCCCGCGTGGGCCCGTCGAGACCAGCCCACGGCTCGTCGAGGACATACAGAATCGGACCCGCCGCGGCGGGCTGGAGCGCGCCGGTGATCACGAGCCGCTGGAGCTGGCCCTTCGAGAGCGCGCCGCCTCGGCGATCGAGCTCGGGTGGCAGCTCGACCGCGTGCGCCCCGACGATCCGCAGCCAACGCGCCGCCGGCAGCGATTCGGGCAGGGCCAGGCGCTCGGGCACGTACACGCACCGCACCGTGCGCCGGACACTCCCCCGCCGGGGCTCGACGACACCGGCCAGCACCCGGAGGAGGCTCGACTTCCCGCAGCCGTTCGGGCCGGCGAGATGGACCACCTCGCCCGGCTCGAGCACGAGCGAGAAGTCCTCGAGCAGCACCGTGCGCCCGCGGGCGACGAGCAGTTCCTCGGCGCGGACGATCTCCGTTGGCGTCACCGAACGCCAACGGTATTGAACGGGGGCGCCGGAACGGGACCCCGGCGCTCCTGACGGGTTGATGGCAAATCGGTCCCGCGTGGATTCTGGACCATCGCTGGGTAGGTCCGGAGAGGTGGCAGTACACACGCAGCTCGCCCGCTACCGCGACATCGCCACGCTCGGCTCGGGGGGCATGGCCACGGTCGTGCTCGCGCAAGACACCGTGCTCGGGCGGCAGGTCGCGCTCAAGCGCATCCACGGCGCAGCCGACCCCCAGGCGGTCTCACGTCTACGCCGGGAGGCGCTCCTGGGCGCCTCGATCAGCCACCCCAATCTCGTTGCGGTCTACGACGTCATCGCCTCCGAGGAGGGCGAGGTCGTCATCGTCATGGAGTATGTCCAGGGCGAGACTCTCCGGGAGGGCCTCAAGCGCGGAGGCCGGCTTACCCCGGCCAGCGCACTCGCCGTGATCGATGGCGTGGCCGCGGGCCTCGACGCGATCCACAGCCGGGGCATCGTGCACCGCGATGTGAAGCCGGCCAACATCCTGCTCGGCGTCGACGGCGCCGTGAAGCTGGCCGACCTCGGGATCGCTTCGGTCCCGGATCGCACGCGGATCACGACCGCCGGCACGGTGCTCGGCTCATTCAGCTACATGGCGCCCGAGCAGCTCGAGGACGGCCCGGTGACGCCGGCCATCGACGTCTACGCGCTGGCCGCGGTGGCCTACGAGGCCCTGGGGGGCGTCAAGGCGCACCCGGAGACCAACCCGCTGGCCGTCGCTCACGCCGTGACCTCCGGGCCGCCGCCCGATCTACGCAAGGTCTGGCCGGCGGCTCCGCGCGCGGCCGCGGAGATCCTGCAGCGCGGCATGGCGCGCGACCCGGCCCGGCGGCCCCGCACGGCTGGAGAGCTGGCCGGGCGCCTGCGTACCGCGCTCGCTCCGACGGTCCCCACGGCACGTCCGCGGCCCACGGTCCCGCCTCCGATGCTCGAGCCCGACCGCTCACGGGCATGGCTGGTGCCGGCGGTGCTCGTCCTGCTCGTGGCGCTCGCCATCGCGCTCGTCCTCGCGCTCGGAAGCTCCGGCGGCTCCGGCAGCTCGGCCAACTCGACCCGCTCGACCCGCTCGACCAGCTCGACTGGCTCGACCAGCTCGACTGGGCATCAAGCGACGAAGACACCCGGCCACTCGACCGGGCACAGCCACGCCGCGCCACTTCCGCGCGCGCCGGCCACGACGGGATCCACCGGCACGCGGCGCGGGCCGAGCCGCGGGCAGAGCTCGGGCACCGCCGCCACGCCGCCGGCCACGACGTCGAGCGCTTCCCCGGCGAACGCTGCGCCCCCGTCCGGCGCGGGCACGCCAAGCGGCGCGGTGTCCACCTTCTACAGCCTCGCCGCATCCCACCAGTACGCGCAGGCGTGGGCGCTCGCCGACCCGGCCTTCCGCCGGCAGCTCGGGGGTTACCAGAGCTTCCAATCCACCATGGCGCCGGTGAACCGGATCATCTTCCATACCGACCGGGTGATGAACCAGAGCACAAGTGGCGCCACCGTGGCGATCCGCACCACCTCGGTCCGCCAGGGCGGCGCCCAGCAGTGCCTAGGAACCGTCCAGCTCGTCTCGGCCGGCGGCTCAGGCGGCTGGCTGCTCCACGGAATCGCCGTCAGCTGCGGGTGAGCCCTGTTGCGAGGCGGCTGCATGGGGTCGGGCTGGCACTCGACTCCTCACACGCGTCGAGTGTCGTGTTTTGGACATCCATGCGGTGAAGGAGCGCCGCAGCAGCCGTACCCCCACCCCGGCCCGACCCCTGGCAGCCAAGCCGCGACAAGCGCCTATTGGTAACTAAAGTCATCCACCCTCCCGATGAGAGCCATCCGAGCCTCCATCGCAGATCGCAGCCCTGAGCAGATCCAGACCCGAGCCCTCGAGCTCGGCCTGCGTGGATGGGTTCGCAGCACGAACGACGGGGCCGCGCTCCACGCCGAAGGGGACCCGCCGGCCCTCGATGCCCTCCAGGCCGAACTCGGCGCGGAGGTCAGCAGCCAGACCGTCAAGCCCGAGGGTCACGAGCAGTTCGCCATCAGGGGTGTCAGTGCCGGAGTGTTCGTCGTCCAGGAGCACGCGGCGACCGCCCACCACTTCGACTTCCGCCTCGAGGTCGAGGGCGTGATGCGCTCGTGGGCCGTCCCCAGGGGCCCCTCGCTCGACCCCGCGGCCAAGCGGCTCGCCGTGCCCGTGCCCGACCACAGCCTCGGCCACAACGACTTCGAAGGCCCCCTGGGCGGCGGCGGCGTGATCATCTGGGACCGCGGCACCTACGAGCAGGGCGGCCGGGTCCCCTGGCCCGAGGCGCTCGCCCGCGGACACGCGGTGTTCGTCCTCCACGGCGAGAAGCTCGAAGGCGGCTTCGCGCTCCAGCGCACCGGGAAGGGCCCGAAGGCGCAATGGCTCCTGGTCAAGCGCCGGGACGAGCATGCCCGTCCGGGGTCGGACGTCGTCGTCGAGCGACCTGAGTCGGTGCAGAGCGGCCGCACGCTTGCGGAGCTCACTGGCGAGCAGGCGTCCGGGGGCGAGCGGCAGTAGGCTGCCGCGACCATGCAGCGAGTTCACGTCATCCAGGACTTTCCCCAGCCGGTCACCGAGGTGTTCGCCTACTTCAGCGAGCAGGAGAACCTCGAGCCGCTGTTCGGGGCCAAGATCAAGCGTCTGACCGATGGCAGCGACGGCACGCGCAACGGCGCCGGCGCCTCGCGGGAGCTCCGGGTCGGGCCGCTCCCCTCGTTCGTCGAGACAAACGTGGAGGTCGTGCCCGGCGAGCTGATCCGCTACCGCATCACCAAGGGCGGCGTGCTCAAGGACCACGAAGGCGTCATGCACTTCTCGGCCCAGGGCGAGGGCTCACGGCTCGAGTACACGATCACCTTCGACGGCAAGATCCCCGGCACGGGCGGACTCATCCGGTCCGTGCTCACGCGCAACATCAGCGCGGGGTTGCGCAACTACGCCCAGCGCGGCTCACGGACAAGCTGACAAGCTAAGCGGTGACGGCGCTGCCGACCACGAACCACACGGTCTTGCCGGTGGCGTTGCGGTGCTCGACACCCCAGTCCTCGGACAGCATGTTGACGATCTGGAGCCCGCGGCCGGTGGGCTCCTCGGGGCCGGGGGAGCGCATGCGCGGCGTACCGCCGGCTCGATCGGTCACTTCGATCCGGACCTGCTCCCGGACGCGCACGATGGCCAGGTCGAACGACGTTCCGGTGTGCCGGATGCAGTTGGTAGCCAGCTCGGAGACCATGAGCTCGACCGCGTCGAGCACGTCCGCCGGTAGGCTGCTCAGCGACTGCACCGCGAACCGGCGCGCGGCCGCGACGGACTCAGGCTCCTGCGAGAAGCTTCGCGTCTGCCTCACGTGCTCAGCCGCAGCTTTCCCTCGAGTCCCATCGACGCCACGACGCGCCTGAGCAGCGGGGATGGGTCGCGGAGCTCGAGCTCGCCGACGACCGATGCCCAGCGAACCCACATGGCGATCGCCGAGCTGTCGGCGAAGCGCAGCCCGCTGACGTCGACGATCATGCGCCCCGGCGGTTTGGCCATGATGGGCGCGACGGCTGCCTCGAGTTGCTCGACGCTGGCGATGTCGAGCTCGCCGCGCACGGTGACGACGGGAGCGCCGTGGCCATCCGTCCCGATCGTCCACGCTGCGAGGTCGGGGCCGTTTTCGCCTAAGCCGTCCATCGGACCCCTACGATCGCCGTGTCATCCTCGGAGACCTCGAGCCGGACCTGGCCGAGCAGCCGGTCGAGTAGGGCGTCGAGGTCGGCGTCCTCCCCAGCCGCGGCCGCTTCGCGCAGCCGCTCCAATCCGACATCCAGATGCTCGCCGCGGCGCTCGACGAGACCGTCGGTGAAGGCGAGGAAGGTGGCCGGGGAGGGCAGCGGGAGCGTCGTCTCGCCATACGGCCTCTCGCCATGCACTCCGATCGGCACACCGACCTCGGATTCGAGATAGTGGCCGCCCCCGGAGCTGACCACGAGCGGCGGGAGATGGCCCGCGGTCGCCAGCGTGACCTCGCGCCCGGCGACATCGATGAGCGCACACAGGACCGTGGCGATCTGACCGCCGGTGGCCACGTCGAGCAGGCCGGAGAGCTTCTGGAGGATGGCGGCCGGGGGATCGCTCTGCGCCGCGTAGGCGTGGATGGCAAAACGCAGGGAGGCCATCGTCGAGGCGGCAGGCAGGCCGCGGCCGGAGACGTCACCGACGACGACGAGGAGGCGGTCGCGTTCGAGGGGGATGACGTCGTACCAGTCACCCCCGATCTCGACGCCCTCGACACCGGGGTCGAAGCGGGCGCCCGTCTGCGCTCCAGGAACGGTTGGCAGTGTGCTCGGGAGCAGCGCATGCTGGAGGGTCAGGGCGATCGTTCGTTGCTCTGTGTAGAGCCGCTGGTTCTCGTGGACTGCGGTCTCCAGCCGACCGGCGAGGGCTTCGGCCGAGCGCCGGCCCTGGATGAGACGCGCGGTCAGCAACGCGGCGCCAAGCGAGAGCAGCGTCCCAGCGATGGCGATGATCCACGGCAGACGCTGGGGGAGCGAGCCCTCGAGCGACTGGTTGGCGGACACCACGACCAGGAGTTTGCGGTTACCGAAGGAGATGGGCTCGGTCGCGTACTGGGCGGTCATGGGCAGCTGCGTCAGGTTGGTCACCAGAAGATCGGTGGACCGCTGGGCGGGCCCGAGGTAGAGCGCGTAATTGAGGTCAGAGAAGGCCGAGTTCCTCGCGAGCGTCGATCGGCGATCCTTCGGGAGCAGGGCCTCGGCGTAGATCACATAGCGACCTCTCGAGGTCGGCGTGGTGAAGGCGTAGCCGAGTCGGGTGAGCTTGGGGGGGCGCAGGCCGACGACGCTGAGGACCCGCGAATGCGCGGCGGCGGCGAAGAAACGCTCGGCGCTCTGCGGTGACGCGTCCAGCTCTTGAGTGCTGCCGACGGTAATGATCTGCTTCGGGCCGCCGGATCGGAGGTCCCAGAGAGAGACAGAGATGAACGGCTTGAGCGGAGGCGACCCGACGAACTGGGAGATGTAGCTGCGGAACTTGGTCCGGTTTCCGTTCGTCTCATCGGCCAGGGCCGCGCCCGCGGTCAGCGGAATCTGGACGCTGGGCAGCGCCGCGGCGAGCAGTGACCCGACCTCTTTCACGCGGAGGTTGAGCAGTCGTTTCTCGTTGCTCGTGTATTGCGCGCGCGTGCCGAGCGCGAGCGCGGCGGTCACGGCGAGCCCGAGGACAAGGACGACGATGGCGAGCCAGTACGGCCACCGCCTCCGCCCGGATGATTCGTCCGACGGCTCGTCCGCGGGCGATGTGTCGTCGCCCGGCGGCACCGTCGGTTCGGGCGTCGCCAGCTCGGCCCCCTCGCTCAACTTCATCGCCCCGCTCACGCCCGGAAAAGTACCGCTAAATCGGGCAGGCGATGACGGGAGTCATGCAGCCGCCTCGAGAAAGCGCGGGACGCGCGTGGTCAGGGTGACAGTTGTTTGTGCATGTGGAGGGAGGCGATGTCGTATCCCGCCGACTCGTAGAGGCGCCGCGCGAGCAGGTTGTCGCCGAACACGTCGAGCCCGAACTCGGCCTCGCCCATCGGACGGGAGCCTGAGCTCGGACATCAGGGCGCGAGCTCGTAGGGGTAGTCGGTCAGGGTCTCGCACCCGTCATCGGTGACGAGCAGGAGGTCCTCGAATCGGACTCCGCCGACGGCGCGGTCCCACAGCCCGGGCTCGACCGCGAGCACGTCGCCGGCCACGAGCGGCTCACGGCTCGAGACTCCGAGTCCCGGATCCTCGTGGACGCGCAGACCGACGCCGTGGCCGAGGGAGAACTGGAATCCCTCACTGGCATCGTCGCCCGGGCCGGTGCGCAGCGTCCGATAGCCGGCGGCTTCGAACAGCTCACAGGCCAGCGCGTTCAGCTCCCGGCCGCTGATCCCCGGCCGAGCGGCGGCACGCGCGGCCTCGAGCGCTTCGCGCACGAGCCGCTCCTGGCGGGCCACCTCGTCAGGTACGGGACCGCCGACGAGAAACGTGCGCGTCATGTCGGCGAAGCACGAGGACTCCTCGTCCTGGGGCCAGAGATCGATCTCGATCGGCAGGCCGGCCGGGAGCGGCCCGGTTCCCGCCTCGTGCCCGAAGCCCTGATGGACCGAGGCAACGATGACGTCCGAGGACGCGGGCGCCCCTGCCGCGGCACACGCCGCCCGCAGCGCCGCGCGGACATTCTCGGCCAGGAGCGGCCTGCCCTCGACCTGAAGCGTTCCCTGCACCGGCACGGCGCTGCGCAAGAGCGCCGCCGCGGCGGCCATGCCGGCCTCGGCGGCCCGCTGCGCGCGCCGGATTCCGGCCATCTCGCGTTCGGACTTGCGGCGGCGGCGAAAGGCGATGGAGGCCTCGTCAACGGTCAGCGTGAGCCCGTCGGCGCGGAGTCGCTCGGCCACGCCGAGGGGGAAAGCGAAGTCGACGATCGCATCACGGACGCCGCTGGCCCGCGCCGCGCGCGAGGTGAGTTCGAGGAAGAGCTCGTCGCGACTGAGGCCGCTGTCGAGGAGCTCGTAGAAACCGAGCTCGTCGAGGTCGATGAGGGTGGCGTCAGGACGGGCTGCCGCCACCCGCTCGCGCTCGAGGCTGGAGACCGCCACGTGGGCGTGACCATCGCGCTCGGCATAGAGGAACGGGTCTCCGATCGCCACGGGGATTTCATGGCGCAGCGCGGCGCTGCGCTCGGTGTCGCCATACAGGAGTAGATCGGCCATGCCCCGATCCTAAACGGCGTTAAGCTGACCGCGGCCCTGTGAAGTCCAACCGCTCGATCCCGCAGGCCACCGTCATCCCGATCCTCATCTATCCGGATGTGCGCGCTGCGGTGGCGTGGCTCGAGGAGGCCTTCGGCTTCCGCGAGCGAGTGAAGATCGGCGATGGCCACCGCTCGCAGATGCGGGTCGGCGAGGAAGGCGCGGTCATCCTCGGGGACGTGCGCGGCCAGCGCCGGCCCCCGCGTCCCGGGGAGTCGACCGCCTCGGTGATGGTGCGCGTCGAGGACGTGGTCGCCCATTGCGAGCACGCGCGCTCGCACGGGGCCCGGATCGTGGGGGAGCCAGACGATTTCTTCTACGGCGAGCGGCAGTACACTGCCGAGGACCCGGCCGGCCACCGGTGGACGTTCTCGGAGTCGATCGCGGACGTCGCGCCCGAGGAATGGGGTGGGGAGACGATCCCGTAGGACGCACCAGGCCTGCGGCCAGGATGAGGACGCCATCGTCTGGCCGCTCGCCTTCCCTCGGGACCCGCTGGGCGCGGGGTCGGCGGCGATCGAGACCGCCGCGCTGCCTGGGCTCGCGCGGGGCCAGCCCGGGCGAGCGGCGGGCTAGAGTTCGGGGCATGTGCCGAAACATCAAGACGCTCTACAACTTCGAGCCCCCCGCGACCGAGGAGGAGGTCCGCTCCGCCGCCCTCCAGTACGTGCGGAAGATCAGCGGGTTCACCAAGCCCTCCCAGGCCAATGAGGAGGCGTTCGCCCGGGCGGTCGATGCCGTGACACGCGTGTCCGCCGATCTCCTCAGCGCCCTACAGACGACTGCCGCCCCCAAGGACCGCGAGGTCGAGGCGGCCAAGGCGCGGGCGCGCGCGGCAGAGCGCTTCGCTGCCTGACGCCGCCCCGTTGATCTTCTGTTTGTGACCCGGAGCCTCGGGGGTAGCCTTCCCGGCGGAGTCAAGGGAGGAGCGCTTGAGCGTTCGGAGGTTGGCCATAGGCGTGCTGTGTGTGGCAGCGCTGGCGGGCTGCGGCTCGTCGTCGGGCAAGGGCCCGGTCACCCTGAACTGGTACGTGTTCCCCGAACCCTCCGGGTCCTTCGCCACCGCCGCCAGCGGCTGCAGCGCCGCCTCCGGTGGCCGCTACACGATCAAGATCAACCTCCTCTCCACGGCCTCCGACACGCAGCGGGTGGAGCTCGCCCGTCGCCTGGCCGCAGGGGACTCCTCGATCGACATCCTGGCCATGGACGTCGACTGGACGGCGGAGTTCGCCACCGCCAAATGGATCCGCCCCGTGCCCGCGGGCCTGGCGTCGCAGATCCGCAGCCAGGACCTGGCCGGCCCCGTCCAGACCGCCACATACCAGGGCCGCATCTGGGCGGTCCCGATCAACTCGAACACCGAGCTGCTCTGGTACCGCAAGGACCTCGTCCCCGCCGCGCCGACCACCTGGACGCAGATGATCAACGAGGCGAGCCAGCTGGCCAAGGAGGGCAAGCCCCACTACATCGAGGAGCAGGGCGCTCAGTACGAGGGCCTGACCGTGTGGTTCAACTCGATGGTCGACTCGGCGGGCGGACAGATCATCACGGGCAACAACCACGTCGTCATCGGCCAGCCAGCCGCGACCGCGGCCGGGATCATGCATCAGCTCGCGACCTCCCCGGCGGCCGACCCGTCGCTCAACGTGGCCCAGGAGGGCACCGCCGACACGGCGTTCGACATGGGTCACGCGGCCTTCGAGATCAACTACCCGTTCGTCTGGCAGTCGGCCAAGAAGACGAACCCCGCCGTAGCCAAGAACATGGCCTACGCCCCCTTCCCCGAGGTCGTCCCCGGCCTCGCCCCCCACGTGTCGATCGGCGGCTACAACCTCGGCATCTCGGCCAACTCGAAGCACGCCGCCCTCGACTTCGATGCCGTGAGCTGCCTCACCCAGGCCGCCAACCAGACGCGTGACGCCGTGAAGGGCGGCCTGGCTCCGGTGGCCACGAGCATCTACTCCAACGCCGCCTTCGACAAGCTCTACCCCTTCCACACGCTCATCGAGAACCAGCTTCAGCACTATGGGATCCGTCCGCAGACGCCGGCCTATGCCGACGTGACCCTGGCCATCCAGAAGTCCCTGTCGCCGACTTCGAGCATCGATCCCAAGTCGGTCGTCTCGACCCTCCGTAACGAGCTCAAGCTCTCGCTCTCCTCAGAGGCGCTGCTATGAGCACGGGCACGGTGGCCGCCCCCGGCGCGGCAACGAGCGGGCGCCCGAAGCTCACCGATCGCTCCCGGGCCGAGCGGCGCCTCGCCGCCTGGCTCGTCGCGCCCGCGGCGATCGTGATGATCGCGGTCACGGCGTATCCGATCATCGACACCATCGTGCTCTCGCTCCAGCGGGCCGACCTGCGCTTCCCGAGCGCGAACAAGTTCACCGGCCTGTCGAACTACGCGCACGTCCTGAGTGCGCCCGTCTGGTGGCAGGACGTCCTGCACACCGCGATCATCACCGTGATCGCGGTCAGCGTCCAGTTCGTCCTCGGCATGCTTCTCGCCCTGGCCATGCACCGGACGCTCGTGGCCAGGGGCCTGCTGCGCTCGATCGCGCTCGTGCCCTACGGCATCGTCGCCGTCGTGGCCGCGTACTCGTGGAACCTCGCCTGGTCGCTCAACAGCGGCTGGATCCCCCACCTGCTCGGCCTGACCGGCGACCCGCTCAGCCACACCTTCGGTACCTACGTGGCCATCATCCTCACCGAGATCTGGAAGAACACGCCGTTCATGGCGCTGCTTCTCCTGGCCGGCCTGGCCCTCGTCCCCGACGAGCTCCACGAGGCCGCGCGGGTGGACGGGGCGACCGTGTGGCAGCGCTTCTGGCGGATCACCCTGCCGCTCATGAAGCCGGCCATCCTCGTCGCGCTGCTCTTCCGCACGCTTGACGAGTTCCGCATCTTCGACGTCATCTTCATCTTCAACCAGGGCGCGCAGGGGACGGAGTCGATCTCGATGCTCAACTACTCGACGCTGCTCGACCGCCTCAACCTCGGCCTCGGGTCCGCCGTCTCGGTGCTGCTCTTCGTGCTCGTGGCCGTCATCGCCTTCGTCTTCCTCAAGGGCTTCGGCGCTGCCGCCGGGCCGGGCGGAGGCTCGGGACGATGAGCGTCGGGAGCGCGACCGACGCGGGAGCCACGCGGGCACGCCCGGCGCGCCGCGAGCGTTCAGGCTTCCTCACCGCGCAGGCCAGGCGCACGACGGGTTGGTCGGCCGCCCTCTTTGTGATCGCCGTCTGCTCGCTCGTGCCCGTGCTGTGGATCATCATGCTCTCGCTGAAGACCTCGGCCAGCGCGACGGACGGGAGCTTCATCCCCCACCACTGGACGCTTCACAACTACCGGGACATCTTCAACGCGGGCATCTTCACCGACGCCCTGCGCAACTCGATCGGGATCGCGCTCATCGCCACCGCGCTGGCGGTCATCCTGGCCTCGGCCGCCGCCTACGCCATCGCGCGCCTCGACTTCCCGGGCAAGACCGCGATCCTCGCCGTCTCGCTCGCCGTGGCCATGTTCCCGCAGATCTCGCTCGTCGGCCCGCTCTACAACCTCTGGCGCCAGATCGGCCTCTACGACACCTGGCCGGGCCTGATCATCCCGTATATGACCTTCGCGCTCCCCCTGTCCATCTACGTCCTCCAGGCCTTCTTCCGGGAAATTCCCTGGGAGCTCGAACAGGCCGCCCAGGTCGACGGCGCGACCCCATTCCAGGCCTTCCGCAAGGTCATCGCGCCTCTGGCCATGCCCGGGATCGTGACCACGTTCATCATCGTGTTCCTGATCTGCTGGAACGACTTCGTCTTCGCCGTCTCGCTCACCTCGACGACCAATGCCGAGACGGTGCCCGCGGCGATCGCCCAGTTCCCGGGCGTGTCCCAGTTCACCGTCCCCTACGGCGACATCGCCGCCGCCGCGGTCGTCGTGACCGTCCCGGTGATGGTGCTCGTCATGCTGTTCCAGCGGCGCATCGTGGCCGGTCTCACCGCCGGTGCGGTCAAGGGCTAGAGAGGAGCCACATGTCGAACATCGCACTCGAGCACATCACCAAGCGCTATCCGGACGGCTTCGAGGCCGTCAAGGACCTCAACCTCGAGGTCTCCGACGGCGAGTTCATGATCCTTGTCGGTCCCTCGGGTTGCGGAAAGTCGACCGCGCTGCGCATGGTGGCCGGGCTCGAGGACATCACCGACGGGGAGCTGAAGATCGGCGAGGAGGTGGTCAACGACCGCGCCCCGAAGGACCGTGACATCGCCATGGTCTTCCAGAACTACGCGCTCTACCCCCACATGACCGTGCGCGAGAACATGGGCTTCGCGCTCAAGCTGGCCAAGGCGCCGCAGGAGGAGATCGACCGCAAGGTGACCGAGGCGGCGCGGATCCTCGACCTCGAGGCGCACCTCGACCGTAAGCCGGCCAACCTCTCCGGCGGCCAGCGCCAGCGCGTCGCCATGGGGCGCGCGATCGTCCGCAATCCCAAGGCCTTCCTCATGGACGAGCCGCTCTCCAACCTCGACGCGAAGCTGCGCGTGCAGATGCGGACCGAGATCTCGCGCATTCAGCAGCAGCTCGGCACGACGACCATCTACGTCACCCACGACCAGACTGAGGCGATGACGCTCGGCGACCGGATCGCCGTCATGCGCGCCGGCGTGCTCCAGCAGGTGGGAACCCCGGCCGAGCTCTACGGCCAGCCCAAGAACCTCTTCGTGGCCGGCTTCATCGGCTCGCCCTCGATGAACTTCCTCCCCGGTGAGCTGACCGGCGAGGGCCTCCGGCTCCCGATTGGAACCGTGCGGCTCACAGATGCCCTGCGGCGCCGTCTGCAGAGCGGCCCGGGCGGCGGCACGCGCAACGTCATCGCCGGACTGCGTCCCGAGGACTTCGAGGACGTGAACCTGGTGAGCGACCGCTCCCGTGGCCACGTCTTTCGCACCAAGATCGACGTCCTCGAGTCGATGGGCTCGGAGTACTACGCCTACTTCGTCGTCGAGGCTGAGGCGGTCTCCTCGAGCGAGCTCCAGGAGCTGGCCCAGGACACCGGCGCGGCCGACATTGGACAGTCGCGCGGCGGAAGCCAGGTCGTGGCCCGCCTCGGCGCGGCCAGCCAGGTCCGCCAGGGCCAAGAGGCGGAGCTGTGGTTCAACGCCGAGCATCTGCATCTCTTCGATCCCGAGTCCGGCCAGGCCCTGCTTGCCCACGACGCGAGCGCCGCCGGCGCGGCCACGCCGTCTCCCACCACGGCTCCCTGAGCCCCTAAGCTCCAGAGCGCCATGCCCCCGCGGCGCTCGACCGGCATGCCCAACGTGGACGCGCAGCACGATTTCCTGCGCGCCCGGCGCCGGGCGGCGGCGTCTCGCCTCAGGGCGCGCCTGCGCGGAGAGCCCGACGACGTCGGAGTCATCCTCCCCTACGAGGAGGTCATCGCCGCGCTTGGCTTCGTGAGCGAGCGGCCGCTCGGGCTTCAGGTCGTGCCCCTCGCGGAGATCGTGGGCACGATCGATCGCGCTCGCGACTTCGACCGCTCATTCCGGCCGACCTCACGGCGCGTGCGCCAGCGCTGGGAGGGGATCGCGGCCGTCATGCGCCGCGGCGAGGCCTTGCCTCCCGTCGACCTGCTCAAGGTCGGCGAGTTCTACTTCGTGCGCGACGGCCACCACCGCGTCTCGGTCGCCAGCGCGCTCGGCCTCGGCGACATCGACGCCTACGTCACGGAGGTGGTCACTCGCACTCCGGCGCAGGGGGCAATGAAGCTCACCGATCTCCCCCTGAAGAGCCACGAGCGCGTGTTCTTCGAACGCGTGCCGCTGCCCGAGGACGCGCGCGCGGAGATCCAGCTCTCCGATCCCTGGGACTACGCGAGCCTGGCCGAGGGCGTCGAGGCGTGGGGCTTCCGGGCCATGCAGGAACACGGTGAGCTGTTCGACCGCCGCCAGACCGCGCTCATGTGGCTCGAGCAGGAGTACCGTCCGGTCGTGGCCATGCTCCACGAGGCCGAGCTCATCGAGGGGTACACCGACACCGAGGCCTACATGCGCATCGCCACCGAGCGCTACCGGCTCCTGCGCACGCACGTGTGGAGCGAGGAGGTGCTCGAGCAGCTCGTCCAGCGCAGCGGGCGACGCCGGCGGCGACCCTGATCCCCATGGCCTACGTCCCGCTCGCGCGTCATCTCGTCCGGGCCAAGGACCTCGCCGATGCACGGTATTTCGAGCCGCTCGACGTCGCGGACCTCGCGCGCGCGTCAGGCCTGTCCAAGGCACATTTCAGCCGCGAGTTCCGGCGCGCT
The DNA here is from genome assembly GCA_963795525.1 of uncultured Solirubrobacterales bacterium. Lineage (GTDB taxonomy): Bacteria > Actinomycetota > Thermoleophilia > Solirubrobacterales > Solirubrobacteraceae > Palsa-465. The sequence continues at coordinate 299,619 of CAWCIA010000001.1, read as the reverse complement.
TTCGGCGAGTCGCCGCACGCGTATCTGCTCACCCGCCGGCTCGAGCGCGCGGCGGCCCTGCTGCGCAACACCGACCACTCGGTGGCCGACATCTGCTTCTCGGTCGGACTGCAGAGCGTGGGCTCGTTCACCACGAGCTTCACCCGCACGTTCGGCGTCCCGCCCTCCGCCTACCGCGCCCGCTACCCGCCGGCCGCCGCGCACGCAATGGTGCCCGCGTGCGTCGTGCGCTTCTACGGGCGCCCCAACCCAGCACGTTTCGAGAAGACAGCGGGCTAGGTCGGCCCTAGTGTCGCCGGGGTCAGCTCATCGATCCCCAGGAGGACACCGTGTTCAAGCTCGCTAACGCCCAGCTCTGGGTCCACGACCAGGACGAGGCGCTCGAGTTCTATACCAAGAAGCTCGGCATGGAGGTTCGCATCGACGTGACCATGCCCGAGATGGGCAATTTCCGCTGGCTCGCCGTTGGGGCCGCCGGGCAGCCGGACTTCGCCATCGTGCTCATGGCGATCCCTGGCCCCCCGGTCATGGATGCCGAGACGGCGGAGCAGGTCAAGGACCTCATGTCGAAGGGGTTCGCCGGGACCGTGTTCCTCACCACCGACGACGTTCAAGCCGACTACGAGGAGCTTTCGCGTCGTGGCGTCGAGTTCTCCGAGAGTCCCGAGGAGCGGCCCTACGGGATCGACTCGGGGTTCCGCGACCCGTCGGGCAACAGCTTCCGCCTCACCCAGGTGGGGGACCTCTCAACCCTCGGAGGGTGAGGCCGGATCGCCCACCCAATACCGTGGTCCCGCGCCGAACCGGGCGGCGCGGTCGCCCGGATTGGCCAAGCGGCAGCGGTCCAGCGACAGACACCCGCAGCCGATGCATTCGGTGAGCCCGGTGCGCAGGCGTTGCAGCTCGGCGATGCGCTCGTCGATGCGGGCCCGCCAGCCGCTCGACAGCCGCGCCCAGTCCCTGCGCGTCGGCGCCCGGTCCGGGGGGAGCTTCGCGAGCTCCGTCCCGATCTCGTCGAGCGACAGTCCGATGCGCTGGGCAAAGACGATAAAGGCGATCCGGCGCAGCACGGGCCGTGGGTAGCGGCGATGGCCGGAGCCCGCGCGCTCGGCGGTGATGAGACCGCACGACTCGTAGAAGCGCAACGCGGAGGAGGCGACGCCGCTACGCCGGGACACCTCGGTGATCGTGAGCAGGTCCGCCATCCTTGACTTGAAGCTTACTTGAACTTGTAGATTGGGAGCCGGTATGAGCCGTACCCCAACGAAGGAGACTCACATGAGTACGACACCGAGCGCGGGTCAGCGGATCGTCGAAGAGGTGGCGGGCTGGCCCGAGGTCCACGTCGGCCCGGGCGCACGAGGAGCCTCTGTGGCCTTTCACGTCGGCCGGCGCGAGATCGGCCACCTGCACGGCGATCACGCCGCCCACTTCAGCTTCCCCAAGGACGTCTGGGAGGATCTGCGCCGCCAGGGCCGGATCGTCCCCCATCCCGTGTTCCCGCAGGCGCGGGGACCGGCCGCGCGGCGCATCGAGAACCAGGCCGACGCGGCCGACGTGATCGAGCTGCTGCGCCTCAACTACGAGCGAGCGCTAACCCGCGCACGGACGGCCGCGTGATGGGGCTGACGCGGTAGCGGTAGGCAGATGCGGGGCGGACGGTGAGGCGCCGACGCTCACCCGCACGAGCGGCCCTTCCAGCCTGGGCGCCCGCCTGCGATCTACACCCCTTGATTCGGCAGGAGCGCGGAAAGCCTTAGCGCATGTACACCTCAGCCACGCGCGCCGGCCGCCCAGCCGAGCGCGGGTGCGATGTGTCGGGCGATGGTCTCGAGCAGCTGCGCGTTGTACTCGACGCCCAGCTGGTTGGGGACGGTGAGCAGGAGCGTGTCGGCGGCCTGCACGGCCGTGTCCTGGCTCAGCTCCTGGGCAATGGCGTCCGGCTCTCCGGTGTAGCTGCGCCCGAAGCGGGCGAGAACGCCCTCGAGGTAGCCAAGCTGATCCTGATCGAGGCGGCCCGAGGTGCGCCCGAAATACATGCGGTCGATGTCGGTGAGGATCGGCAGCACGCTGCGCGAAACCGACACGCGCGGCTCGCGCTCCCAGCCCGTCTGTGACCACACCTTGCGGAAGAGCGCAATCTGCTCGGCCTGGAGCTCGTGGAAGGGCACCCCGGCGTCCTCGCTGAGCAGCGTCGAGCTCATCAGGTTCATGCCTTGCTCGGCGGCCCATGCGGCCGTCTGCCGGGTCCCGGCGCCCCACCAGATCCGGTCCTCGAGCGTCGGAGAGTGCGGCTGAATCGGGAGCATGGCCGGCGAGCCGGTCATGCGCACGTCGGCCGGGGCGACGCCCACGCCTTCGATCGCCTCACGGAAGCGGCGGGTGTTCGCCCGCGCGAGATCGGCATCCGTGTAGCCCTCGGGCGGCACGTACCCGAACGCCTCGGCTCCGCGCAGTGCCGGCTCGGGGGACCCGCGGCTGATGCCGAGTTGCAGCCGGCCGCCGCTGATCAGGTCGGCGGCGGCCGCCTCCTCGGCCATGTACAGCGGGTTCTCGTAGCGCATGTCGATGACCGCGGTCCCGATCTCGATGCGCTCGGTGCGCGCGGCCATGGCGGCGAGCAGCGGGAATGGGGAGGCGAGCTGACGGGCGAAATGGTGAACGCGGACGAACGCGCCGTCGATCCCCAGCTCCTCGGCGGCCACCGCGAGCTCGATCGTCTGCGTCAGGGCGTCGGCCGCGGTCTGTGTGGCGGAGCCGGGCCCGGCCTGCCAGTGTCCGAAAGTGAGAAACCCGATGCGGTCCATCGCACCGGCGGGTTCAGAAGATCGAGTTGATCAGGTCCTCGCCGAGCCCGATGCCGGCCCCCATCTCCATGGCCTGGCCGAAGCCGCCTCCGAGCAAACCACCGAACAGCCCGCCGCGGCGACCGCCGCCCCCGAACATCCCGCCCATCATCGGCTGCTGCATCTGCTGCGGCATCTGCTGGACCTGCTGCTGGAGGTGCTGGTTGGAGCTGTCGACGTAGGAGTGGATGTTCTGCAGGAGGCTGTTGACCTGGATCTGCTCGTCCTTGATGTCGAGCGCGATCTGCTTGAGGTCGAGCAGCCATTCCTTGGCGTTCGCGTCACCGGCCTGCGCCGCGGCCTGGAGCTTCTCGGCCATCGTCTGCACCGACTTCGCCACGTCCTGGAATTCTGCCTGGAGCTGCCCGTAGGCCTGATCGATCTGTGATGTGTCCATGAGCGGAATCCTCGCAGGTCAGGCGCCGGCGCTCAGCGAGAAGATCGGCGGGAGCCGCGAGACGACTGTGTCCCAGCGGGCTCCGGCGTCGGGCGAGCCGTACACCTCGCCGGTCGTCGAGCCGAAGTAGAGCTCGAGGTCGGCGCCGCGGCTGACCTGATCGAAGGCGAGCCGGAGCACGGTCAGATAGGCATGTCGTTGGGGCAGCCCCTCGCGACGCGCCGTCCAGCTCCGACCGCCATCGCGTGTCTCGAACACGCGCACCTCACCGTCCGGCGTGACGCGATCGACGTCGGCGCGCAAGGGGATGACGTAGGCGCTGTCCGCATCGGCGGGGTCGATGGCCAGCGGGAAGCCGAAATCGGAGACGAGACCGGCGCCGATGTCGAGCCAGCTCTCCCCCGCGTCGTCGGAGCGGTAGACGCCGCCGTGGAACTGCATGAACAGCCGCTCGGGACGCGTGGGCGATCGCTCGACATGGTGCACGCACAGGGCGGTCGCGCCCTCGCGGGCCTCCTCGGGCAGGTAACGCGCGACGAGGCCCTGGTTGCCCTGGCGCCAGCTGCGGCCGCCGTCCTCGGTGATGAAAATGCCGGCGGCCGAGATGGCCACGAGCAGCCTGTCCGGATCACCCGGCCAGGGCACGATCGAATGCAGGCACAGGCCGCCGCCGCCCGGCTGCCACTCGGGGCGAGTCGGGTGCGTCCACAGCCCCTGGTTGAGCGTCCAGGTCGTGCCGCCGTCGCGACTTTCGAACAGCACCCCCGGGTCGCCCCCCGCGTAGAGGAGGCCATCGGCCTCGCCGGCGACGATGAGCCAGATCCGCTCGAGCGCCTGCTCGCCGCCCTCGGGCAGGACGACGCCCTCGGCCTGCGTCCACTCGCCCCCGGGCTCGTCGGCGTACCAGATCTTGGGGCCGTAGAACGGCGAGCTCACCGTGGCGAACAACCGCCCGGTGCGGGGATCGCGCATGGCGTAATCCACCGGCTCGCCCGCGAACGCGCGCGCGTCGACCTCGAAGCCTCCTTCAAGGCCACCGGCCAGGACGAATAACCCCTTCTTGGTTCCCAGGACCAGCTCCGTCACCGTGCCTCACCCTCCCGAGATCGCAGGCAGCACCTCGACTCGGTCGTGCTTGTGCACCACCGTCTCCTCGCCGCCCAGCTCCCCATTGACGTAGACGTTCATGTGTCGGCGGATCCGCCCGCGCTCGTCGAGCACCCACCCCTTGAGCGCGGGGTGCACCGCCTCGAGGTCGCGCAGGATCGACTGCACCGTGGCCGCGTCGAGAGAGTGCTCGGCGCGCCCGTCGGCGAGCTTGCGCAGGGGGCCGTGGAGGCAGACGATCGCCATGTAGGCCTACAGACGGCTGTCCGTCGCAGAAATCATCGCTCGCCGTCCGAGGCGGTGGGAGATAACGCAGCTGGACGCCACCGATAACGTCCCCCCACACCGTCGGCGCGCGCCCTCACCGCAACGCAGAGGGATGCAGCAGGGGCACGAGCGGCTCGCCCGCCCGGCGGCGAAGCAGCTCCACGAGCGAGGGCGGCGTGAGCACGGACGCCGCCGCATGCGGCCCCGGACGCGCCATCGCCTCCGCGTAGCCCCCGAATCCCCACGCGAGCAACCGTCGGCCGACGAGCACCCAGGGCTCGCCGTCGCGGATCACGAAGGTGCCGTCGGGGAGCGTCCCGAACGCCGCGCGGTGCAGCCGCCGCGCGCCCGTAGCCGCGTTGATCCGTTCCGCCTGCAGCCGCGCATCCATGGCATCGGCCCCGCGCGGCCCCGGGTGGACCTGCGCCCAGATCCCCACGAGCTCGTCGTAATCGGCCCGGCGGCACAGCGCGCATGGCCGGTGCCCGGCCGCCAGCGCCGTGGCCTCGTCGAGGAAGAACAGCTCGGTGAACCGCCCCGGCGCCATGAGCGGGCCGCGCTGCCAGCCCTTGAAGGACAGTCGACAGGCGATCCATCGCCGGGTGGCCCACCGCCGGCGGATGCGCCCAGCCTCGTCGTGCAGGCAGCCCCGGTTCGCGTACACAAGCCCACGCTCCGGCGTAGCCACGAGCTCCCCCATCGGCGTGACGCGGTTGCGCAGCGGCACGCTACGCCCGCTCCTCGGCCGCGCTCGCGCGGGCGGCCATGAGCGCCGCCAGGATGTTCACGGCGAGAAAGGCGATGACGAGGGGCGTGAACGCGTTGACCACGCCGCCGATCGTCGAGGCCATGGCCGAGGCGACGAGAGCGGCGCTCGCCAGCGTGGTCATGGTCTGTGCCCGCTGCGCCGGCGGCGCGTGGCGCTGGCGCAGCGCGATCGATCCGGAGTAGGCCGGGCCCTCGAGCACGCCGGTCACAGTGACGAGGACGATCCCCAGCCACAGCGTGTGCACGAGCAGCCAGAGCAGAGCTGAGCATCCGAGCACGGCGTAGGAGATCCCGATCCGGCGTAGCGACGGCGCGCCCCGGAAGAGAAACGTTCCGATGAGCGAGCCGCCGGCAAGCCCCGCCCACAGGAAGCCACTCGCGTGGGTCCCGGCGTGCAGCACCCGCGCGGCATAGATCGGAAAGCCGACGACCATGAGCCCCCAGCCGAACACGGCAAGCGTGCTCCCCGAGCCGACGGCGAGAAGGGTGTGGTTGCGCAGCAGCGCGCGTGTGCCTTCGCGCACCGCGTGGCGAACGCTCGCCGCGCGCTCCGCGGGCCTGACCTCGAACGCCGGGTTGACGGCGATGAGCGCAGCCACGACAAGCGTGACCGCGATCTGCACGTCGATGGCGACCGCGGGGCCCGCCGCGCCGGCGATCGCCCCGGCAAAGGCGGGGCCGATCACGAACGAGAGGTTGAGGCTCGAGGCCTCGATCGAGCTCGCGGCGTCGAGCAGCTCGGGCCCGGCGATCTCCGCCAGCGCGCTGGAGAAGCTCCCCGTGCTGAAAGGGCGCGTGACGCTGTAGAGGACGGCCACCGCGGGCACGGTCCAGTTCGGGGCGTGACCCGCGAGCAGGAGCATGCCCGCGAGGCCCACGACGCTGAGCAGCTGGTCGACCACGATGAGCACGCGCCGGCGGGTCGCCACGTCGAGCCAGGCACCGAGCAGCGGCCCGGTGAGCGCTCCGGGAAGGACGGCGGCGGCGGCGGTCACGCCGGCCAGCGACGCGCTTCCCGTCCGGGCCAGAACGAGCAACACTCCCGCGGTCGTGAACATCGTCCCCGCCACGCGCGAAAGGGAGACCGTGAGGACGAAGCTCAGGTACCGCGGCCGGTCCCGCAGCGCGAGGAACGTGGGACGCTGGCCGACGACCGAGGACACTCAGCCATCTTGGCGCACGGCGCGACGGCTCAGGGATAGAGGCGGCGCTTGAGCGCCTGCGCCATCGGCTGGGGAAGGACGCCGAGCGCGCGCAGGGCGTGCGGCATGGCCCGCAGCTGGCGGGGGCTGAGCACGCTGCCGATCACGACCTCGATGAGCTGGGGACCCGGCTCGGAGATCGCCCGCTCGAGCGCGTCGACGAAGGACTCTGCCGTGTCCACGCGGCGGCCCGGCACACCGAGACCCTGCGCCAGCGCCACGAAGTCGACATCCGGTCCGCTCAGGTCGAGTTGCGCCTTGGCCTTCGGGCCCGCGCCCTTGGCGCCGACGCGCTGGAGCTCCAGGTTGAGGATGCCGTACGAGCGGTTGTTGAAGATGACGACGGTGATGTCGAGCTGCTCGCGCGCCATCGTCCATAGCGCCTGGATCGTGTACAGGCCCGAGCCGTCGGCCTCGAGCGCCAGCACGGGCCGGTCGGGGCAGGCGATCGCCGCGCCCACGGCCACCGGGAGTCCCTGGCCGATTGCGCCCCCGGTCAGGGCGAGCCAGTCGTGCGGCGGCGCGCCCGCCGTCGTCGTGCCCAGCGTGACTCCCGAGGTCTGGGACTCATCGGAGACGATCGCCCCCTCTGGGAGGACGGCCCCGATGGCCTGGCAGACCGACTCGGCGTTGAGCTCGCCGCTCGGGCGCGCCGGCCGGACGGCCGGCTGCAGGCGGGGCGTGGCCCCAGCCGCGGCAAGCGCCTCCACGAGGGCGTCGAGGCTGCCGAGGACATCACTCTCCGGGGCGGCAAGCTCGTGGACCTGGCAGCCCTCGGGCACGAGGTAGCTCTTCTTCCCGGGATAGGCGAAGAACGACACGGGTGCCTTCGCGTCGACGAGGACGAGGTTCTTCAGCCCCCCGAGCTGGACGCTGGCCAGCTCGGGGATGTAGGCGAGGCGCTCCATGCCCGGCATGCCGGCACCGCGCTCCATGCGGGTGGGGAACACCTCGATCAGGAGCTTGGCGCCGGTGGCCGCAGCGATCTGCCCGGCGGCGCGGACGGGTACCTCGCGCAGCGCGCGGCCACCGAGCAGAAGCGCGCTCGAGCCGCCGGCGCGCAGGGCGGCGGCGATCGCCTCGATGGCGTGCGGGTCCGGCGGAGCGGGGACGGCCGGCGAAAGCGCCGCCGCCGGTTCGGCGCCGTCGTCCCAGGAGACGTCGGCCGGGAGGATGAGCGTGGCGATCTGGGCGGGAGGGCCCTGTGCGGCTGCGATCGCCTCGACCGCGTCGCGGGACAGCGCAGCCGTGCTCTGCGACGTGCGCACCCAGGTCGAGATGTTGCGTGCCACCGTCTCGATGTCGGACTGCAGCTGGGCGTCGTACTGCCGGTGGTAGGTGGCGTGGTCACCGACGACGTTGACCATCGGCACGCGCGCCCGGCGCGCGTTGTGGAGGTTGGCGAGGCCGTTGCCGAGGCCGGGTCCGAGGTGCAGGAGCGTGGCGGCCGGGCGGCCGGTCATGCGCGCATGCCCGTCGGCGGCGCCCGTGGCCACGCCCTCGAAGAGGGCGAGCACCGCGCGCATCTCCGGGACCGAGTCGAGCGCGGCAACGAAGTGCATCTCCGACGTCCCTGGGTTGGTGAAGCACGTCGTCACCCCAGCGTCGGCAAGAGTGCGGATGAGAGCTTGGGCGCCGTTCATGAGCGTGGTCTCTATCAGGATGCGAGCCGCGGCGCTGCCGCACCCCTCGTCGGTTAGGGTGACGCCGTGCGCTTCCGCGCCGACCACCCGATGAACCTCGCGCCCGCCACCGCGCTCGACTACCGCGAGCTTGCCCGGCGGCGCCTGCCGCGCCAGCTCTTCGACTACATCGACGGTGGCGCCTACGAGGAAGCGACGATGCGCGCCAACGTTGGCGACCTCGAGCGCGTGCTGCTGCGCCAGGTCGTTCTGCGTGACGTCTCGGTCCGCGACCCCGCCGTCGAAGTACTCGGGCAGCGCCTCGACATGCCCGTCATCCTCGGCCCGGTGGGCATGGGTGGCATGTTCGCGCGCCGCGCCGAGGTCCAGGCCGCCCGGGCGGCCGAGGACGCCGGGATTGCCTTCGTCGAGTCGACCGTGTCGATCTGCAGCATCGAGGAGGTGGCTGCAGCCACGACCCGGCCCCCCTGGTTCCAGCTCTATGTGATGAACGACCGCAGCTACGCCGAGGACCTGATGGCGCGGGCGCAGGCCGTCGGCTCGCCGGTGCTCGTCCTCACCGTCGACCTCGCCGTGGTCGGCGCGCGTCACCGCGACGTGCGCAACGCGATCGCCGGCCGCGCCTCACCGCTCGCCCAGGCGCTGCGCGGCGTCGACATCGCGGCCCATCCCGGCTGGATCCGCGACGTTCCCCTGGCGGGCAAGCCACTCACCTTCGGCAACCTGGTCAAGGCCGTCCCCACCGCGCGCAGTCCGGGAGCGTTCAAACGCTGGGTCGACTCGCAGTTCGATCCCAGCGTGACCTGGGACGACATCGCCTGGGTGCGCGAGCACTGGAACGGCCGGCTCATCGTCAAGGGCGTGCTCGATCCGGAGGACGCCCGTCGCGCGGCCGACGCCGGCGTCGACGGGCTCGTCGTCTCCAATCACGGCGGGCGTCAGCTCGATGCCGTCCCCTCGAGTACGCGGGCGCTTCCCGACATCGCCGATGCCGTCGGCGACCAGATTGCGGTTCTCGCCGACGGCGGCGTGCGGACGGGCCTCGACGTGGTCAAGATGGTCGCGCTCGGCGCGCGCGCCGTGCTCATCGGGCGCCCCTGGGCCTGGGCGGTGGCGGCCCGCGGAGAGGCGGGCGTCCGCCACGTGCTCCGCGTCATGCGCGCCGACATGGATGTCGCGCTCGCCCTCACCGGCCATACGTCCTTCGCCGATGTGGACCGCTCGGCCCTGTTTCAGGCAGGCACACCCGTCGCCCGCTCGTAGACGGCCAGCGTGTCCGCGGCGATGGCCGGCCAGGCGAAGTGCGCGATCGCCCGGCGCCGTCCCGCGCGCCCCATCTCCGCGGCGCGCCTGGGCGCGGCGATGAGTTGGTTGACGCGCTCGGCGAAGGCCGCGGCGAAGGCCCCGGGATCGACAGGATCGATCGATCCGGGTGCGTGCTCGAGCGGCACGAGGAGGCCGGTCTCGCCGTCGCGCACGACCTCGACGATGCCGCCCGTGGCCGAGGCGACGACGGCTGCCTCGCAGGCCATGGCCTCGAGGTTGACGATCCCGAGCGGCTCGTAGATCGAGGGGCAGGCGAAGACGGTGGCGTGGCTCAGCAGCTGGATGACGTCGGTCTTGGGCAGCATCTCCTCGATCCACACCACGCCGTCGCGCACCGCGGTGAGCCGCTGCACACCGGCGCTCACCTCGGCGGCGATCTCGGCCGTGTCGGGCGCGCCGGCGCAGAGCACGAGCTGGGCGCGGGGATCGAACTGCAGGGCGGCGCGCAGAAGATGCGGGACGCCCTTCTGGCGGGTGATGCGGCCGACGAAGACGACCGAGGGGCGATCCGGGTCGACGCCGAAGCGTTCGAGCACGTCGGTCCCTGGATCGGGGGCGTACTCATCCGTGTCGATCCCGTTGTAGACGACGTGCACCCGACTCCCGTCGATCGCCGGGTAGGCGGCAAGGATGTCGTCTCGCGAACCTTGAGAGACCGCGATGACCGCGTCGGCGCCCTCGAGCGCGGTGCGCTCGGCGAAGCTCGACAGGGCGTAGCCGCCGCCGAGTTGCTCGGCCTTCCACGGCCGCAGCGGCTCGAGCGAGTGGACGGTCGCGACGTGCGGCACGCCGTAGATGAGCTTGGCCAGGTGCCCGGCGAACTGGGCGTACCACGTGTGGCTGTGGACGAGCTCGGCGCCCTCCACCCCGGCGGCCATGACGAGGTCGACGGATACGGCCTGGAGCGCGGCGAGGTGGGGAGAGTCCCCCGACAACGCTTCCCAGGGACGGTAGGCGCGCACCGCGGGGTCGGCCCGCTCGGCCCCCCAGCAGTGCACGGTCACCTCGACCAGCCGGGCCAGCTCGCGGCTCAGGTACTCGACGTGGACGCCCGCGCCGCCGTAGACCTCGGGCGGGTACTCCCGGGTCAGGAGCGCGACCCGCACCTCAGGGCGGCCCGTCGGCCGAGATCCGAGTGCCCTTGGGCACCACGACGGTGCCACCCGCGGACACCGTGAAGCGCTCGCGGTCACGATCGAGATCGACCCCGACGGCCGCGCCCGGCTCGACCACGACGTCCTTGTCGAGAATGGCTTTGCGCACCACCGCGTGCTCGCCCACCTGCACGCCGGAGAAGAGCACCGACTCCGCGATCTCGGCATAGGACTCGAGGTGGACCCCGGGGGAGAGGACGGAGCAACGGACCTCGGCACCGGAGACGATGACGCCGGCGCACACCATCGAGTCGACCGCGTGTCCGGTGCGTCCGACGTCGGCGAAGACGAATTTGGCTGGAGGCAGCGGCTCGGGCAGGGTGAGAATCGGCCACTCCATGTTGTAGAGGTTGAACACCGGGTGCACCGAGATGAGATCCATGTGCGCGTCGTAGAAGGCATCGAGCGTCCCAACGTCCCGCCAGTAGCCCCGGTCGCGATCAGTCGCCCCCGGAACCTCGTTGCGCGCGAAGTCGTAGACCTGCGCCATGCCCGAGTTCACCAGCATGGGGATGATGTTGCCGCCCATATCGTGCGCGGAGTCGCGCGCCTCGGCGTCGAGGCAGACGGCATCGACCAGGGTGTCGGTCGCGAAGACATAGTTGCCCATCGACGCGTAGACCTGGTCGGGCGCGTCCGGCAGGCCCACCGCCTGCTTGGGCTTCTCGTGGAAGCCGGTGATCGTGCGCCCGTCCGGCGCCGTCTCGATGACGCCGAACTGGTCGGCCTGCTCGATCGGCACCCGGAGCGCGGCGACGGTGACCGAGGCACCCGACTCGACGTGCTGGCGGACCATCTGGGCAGGATCCATGCGGTAGATGTGGTCCGCACCGAACACGATGACGGTGTCCGGCTTCTCGTCGCGCAGGAGGTTGAGATTCTGGTAGATGGCGTCGGCCGAGCCCTGGAACCAGTACGGCCCGCGCCGCATCTGCGCGGGCACGGGCGCGACGTAGTTGCCCAGCAGCGGCGAGAGCCGCCAGGTCGTCGAGATGTGGCGGTCCAGCGAGTGGCTCTTGTACTGCGTGAGAACGACGATCCGGCGGTACCCGGCGTTAACTAGGTTGGAGAGTGCGAAGTCGACGAGGCGGTAGTTGCCGCCGAACGGCACCGCAGGCTTGGCGCGATCGAGCGTGAGCGGCGCGAGCCGCTTGCCCTCGCCCCCGGCCAGGACGATGGCGAAGACCTTGGCCTGGTCCGCGGTGTCCATCGCGCTCAGAGCACGTGGAGAAGTGCGACCGGGAGCGCGGCGCCCGAACCGACATTGGTGCCGGCGGCGAGCACGGCGAACAGGCACCCGAGCAGGATGAGCCCGAGAACCTTGACCCACTTCGGAATCCCGCTGCTCTCCATCCGCCCTTGCTCCTCGCCCTCACCGATGCCCAGGCCAGGCGCAGGCTACCGCAGCGTGCGCGTCAGCGGGGCGCTCTCGCGCGCCCGGTCAGTTCGGGGTCGCCTCAAGCGGCAGCGGTGAGGAGGGCTTGAGCTCCTCGAGCCGCAGAAGCGTCATGACCCGGGCCGCTCCGCCACGGGTGGAGAGCCGCACGAGCACGCGCTGGAGCTCGGCCACCTCACGGGCCACGACCATGAGCATCGCGTCGGTCTCGCCCGTGACCCAATCCGCGGCGATGACTTCGGGCATCGCTCGAACGGCCTGGGCGAAGCGGCGATGGGAGCCCTCGTCGTGGCGTTGGAGGGTCACCGCCACGTAGACCTGAAGCGGGAAGCCGGCGGCGGTGGAGTCGAGCCGAGCCTCGATCGAGCGCACGATCCCCGATTCCTTGAGCCGGCGCACCCGGTGCAGGGTCGCTGCCGCCGAGAGGCCGATGAGCCGGGCCAGCTCGACGTTGGTGCGATCGGCGTCGGTCTGGAGTTCGTCGAGGAGCCGTAGGTCAATTAAGTCGAGTGAAAAGGCCATTATCCAAATATTCCATCGTCTTCTGGACAATCTGTCAAAGGATAGGGCGAGGCTGAGCGTGTGTCGCCGATCATGAATGACATGAGCACTCGCAACCGCTCCGCGATCGCCGCGCTCGCCGCCGCCGGCGCGCTGTGGGGTCTGACCGTGCCGCTCTCCAAGCTCTCGCTCGGCTGGCTCGGCCCGGCCTGGCTCACCGCGGCACGCTTCGCCACCACCGCGCCCCTGCTCGCGCTGGCCGGTCGTCGCGGCCTGCGCGCCGCCTTCGTGCCGCGCGTCGTGCTCGCCGGCGCGCTCGGCTATGGAGCCGTGGTCATGCTCCAGAACCTGGGAATCGCGCACACGAGCGTGAGCCATGCGGCCGTGGTCATCGGGGCAGTCCCCGTGCTCGTCGCACTCATCTCCACCGGCCTCGGGCACGCGCGAGCCCGCCCCCTCACCTGGGCGGGCTACGGGGTCGCGCTCGCCGGGATCGCGCTCGTGGCCGGTGCCGCCGGTAGTGGCTCGACGCCGTTCGGCGACCTGCTCGTCCTCGCCTCGACGATTCTCTCGGCCGCCTTCATCGTCGCGCAGCCGAGCCTCCTCGAAGGACGCGACTGCCGCCGCCGTCACCGCCGTCCAACTTGCCGGCGGCGCCCTCCTCGCCGCCCCGGTGGCGTCGCTCACCGAAGGGCTGCCCCACGCGCCGGCCCATCCGGTCGCTGTCCTCGCCTTCGCCACGCTCGCCATGCTGGGGACGCTCCTTCCCTTCTGGCTCTTCGCCTTCGGCCAGAGCCGGGTCCCCGCCCAGCTCGCCGGCGCCTACGTCAATCTCGAGCCCGTCGTGGGCGCTGCCATCGGCTGGTTCGCCTTCGGGAACTCGGCGGCGATCGCGCAGATCGCGGGCGCGGTCGCCGTGCTCGGCGGGATCGTCCTCAGCACGCTTCCGGGGCGGGCTGAGCTTCCCGCCGGCGCTCAGACGCCCCCGTGCGGAGAGTGCGATGGCTCCACGACGCGGATCTCCGCGCGAGTGACCCGGGTCAGAATGGCGGCCGCCGGATGCCGACCGGTGCGCACGAGCCACCTCCGGCGGGCGGGCAGCAGGACGAGGTCGAAGTTCTCCTCGGTCGTGAAGCGCTCGAGCGACGGCTCCTCGCCCTCGATCAGCAGCTGATCGGTCACCGCGACGCCAAAGACGGCCAGCCGGCCGCGGGCCGCGTCGAGCTCCTCGGCCACAGCGCTGCGCACGGCGGCGTTGTAATCGATGGCCGACGTGCCACAGCGCGGACCATTCTCCGCGCGCGGGGCCACGGCCACGACGGTCAGCCTGACGTCGTGCCGTCTGGCCAGCTCACCGGCATGGTCGAGTGTGGCGTCCCCGGCCCGGCCCGGCTCGCACAGCACGAGCACTCGGCGCTGGCCCATCATGTCCCCTACGGCTTCGTGGGCGTTCCGGTCGCCATGGCGAAGGCGACGTCCTTCACGCGCTGGGGTACGAGCGGGGCGATGGCCGCCTGAGCGCGCGCGTCCGCCCCGATCACGTACCGGGCCTTCGGCCGCGCGTCCGTGAGCGCGCGCTCGATTGCCGCGGCGACGCGCTCGGCCGGCTTGGCCATCTTCTGCAGGCGCGGGATCGTGCGGCGCATTCCGTCCAGGTGCTTGGCGTAGAGGTCACGATGCGCCGCCGTCATCCCCGCCTCGGCGGCCTGCTGCTGCGCGGGCGCGGTGCGCCACATGTCGGTGTCGGTCATGGCGGGCTCGACGAGCGAGACGGCGATCCCCCATGCCCTGAGCTCGAGGCGCCAGGCGTCGGCGAGGGCCTCGAGGGCGAACTTCGAAGCGTTGTAGGCCCCGGTCATCGGAGTGGAGATGCGCCCGCTGAGCGAGGAGACGAAGACGATGCGTCCGCGGCTCTCGCGCAGCTTCGGCAGGACGGCGTTCGTGACCGACACGGGCCCGACGACGTTGACGTCGAACTGCCGGCGCAGATCGTCGGGCGAGAGCGACTCGATCGGCCCGGCGACGACAATCCCGGCGTTGTTGACCACGGCGTCGAGGCGGCCCGGCACGCGCGCGGCCAGCTCCGCGACCTGCCCAGAGTCGGTGACCTCGAGCTCGAGCGGGTGAAGGCGGCCCGCCGCCTCGGCTTCCAGCCGTTCCCCGTCCTCTGCGCGCCGCACGGTGGCAAGCACATCCCACCCACGGGCGGCGAGCCACAGCGCGGTCGTGCGGCCGATTCCGCGGCTCGCCCCGGTGATGAGAACGGTGGGCATGGCCCCGGACTCTACCCCTGCCGGGCCGCACGGATGGCCGTTGCCTGGTCGCCGTCCATCCACATCTCCCAGCGCCCTGAGGCCGAGCTGCGCTCGTCGAGAAAGTGGTAGGGCCGCCGGCCGCCGAACTCCATGTGCCGAAGGCGGGAGACACCACCGAGCACGGAGGCGATCCGCCGGCGCGGCCAGGCGATCGCGTCCTCGATCTCGGGGAACGGCCGCGGCCGATCAGGCAGCGCGGACAGCCCGTCGAGGAGCTCGCGCATGAGGTCGCTGCAGCGGTCGTAGAACCGCGCGATCTCGTCCGGAGCGCTCATCGCGTTGGCGGCGGCATGCTCGGTCATCGCAGCAGCGACCAGTTTGACCACCTCGGCCCGTGACAGGCGCGCGACCCGATCGCACGAGCGAACTGCCATCGACTCCGCCGCGCTGCACCACGTTCTCTGCCACCGGTTGGCCGCCTTCGGGTTGCCGCTCAGCCTGACGGGCCAGCGGCGGTCCCTTGCCGTCGGTGCTCGGGAAAGCCTGAGCCGAAGTCATCAACGGCCGGAATTGCGTCCGCGCGACCCTCGATGCATGCGTCCAGGTAGAGCGCCACGCCGATGTCGCCCGTCCACAGCGTGTAACGGCCGCGACCGACCAAGCCCCGCTCGCGCTCGACCTGAGCGATTGCATGCATGCCGAAGCGGCGGGCCCGATCGAGCCAGAGCGGCTCCCCGGTGAGCCCGTGGACCTTCAGCAGGGCGAGCCGTTGCCGGCCGTGCCGTGGCAGAGGCCGGGCCCCTTCCGGAGCGGGCCCGCGCGCCACACGAGCTCCGCCGCCGCACTGAGGAGCGGCCTGGGGACGAGATCGCCGATCAGGCTCAGGATGCCGGGCGCGCCGTGGCACCACTGGACGCGGATCGCCGAGACCGGCGCGTCGGGCGTGGGCGGCCAGTTCACCAGACCCGCCTCGCGGATCGCGGTCGCCTCGAGGACGGGCGCGACATGCGCGCGCAGCCGCGAGTCGTCAAGGTGGCCACGGAGCGCGTGGACACAGCCGGCGAAGCCGTGGGCCGGTCCGAGATACCGCCGGACGTCGCCGTACATGCGCTGCGTCCACAGCCCGCTCGCCTCATCGCGCGCAGCCCACAAGCGCTCAGCGCTCTCGCGCCACGCCTCGATCAGCCCCAGCGCCCGGGCGGCGAGAATCGTGCCCGGCGAACCCCACATGAGCTCCCAGGTGGGGTGATCTCGGTTGTCGCGTATGAGCGCCTCGAGACGCGCGCGCTCAGCCGCCGGCGAGTCCAGTGCGGCCGCGATCGCCAGCAGTCCGGCCTCGCCCATCCACAGGCTCCCCGGGTGCGCCGAAGTGCCGAGGTCGGGCGCGGCGCGATACGCGGCCAGCGCTTCACCGATCGCGGCGCCGGCGTCGAGATCGGACCCGAGCCGGGCGAGGCCCCAGATCATGCCGCCCGCGCCGAGGTAGATCGAGCGCATCCGCTCCTCGGCGGACGTCAACTCGTCGCGGGGGTGGCCCGGCCACGTTCCGTCGTTCCTCACCGCCCCTTCGGCATCCGCCACCACAGCGGCGATGGCCGCCCGCGCTGCCGCCTGATCCCACGCACGGTCGGTCACATCCTCGTGCTCGTCGGCGCGCCACAACACGGCTCGTCATCATGGCTCATACGGCGTTTGCCATGACACCCCACGAGAGAGAGGCGCCGATGCCCGAATGCACCCACCTGGATCAAGTCACGGTCGAGCGACCCGAGAGCGTGGCCGGCTGTGAGGACTGCCTCGCCATCGGAGCACGTTGGGTCCACCTGCGCGTGTGCCGCAGCTGCGGCCACGTCGGCTGCTGCGACTCGTCTCCGAACCGGCACGCCACCGCGCACGCCCGGGCGAGCGGGCACCCGATCGTCACCTCGGTCGAACCCGGCGAGACCTGGTCGTACTGCTACACCGACGACGTGCTCATGACGCTGGACACCGCGGCATGAGCGCCCCGGAGCTGCTTGGCGCCGGCCTGGAGGAGCCGCCCAATCGCCACGGCGCCTTCCCACGCATGGACGCGGACATGCGCGAGCGCGTGCGCGCGGCGGGCGAGACACTGGCCGTGGAGAGCGGCGACGTGCTCTTCGCCGAGGGCGACCGTCCCTACGACTTCTATCTCGTGGAGTCGGCGGTGGTGACCATCGTGCGCGGTTACGGGACGGAGAACCGCGTGCTCGCCGTCCATGGCACGCACCGCTTCCTCGGCGAGGTCAACCTTCTGACCGGTGGCGCTGCCTACCTGACCGCGGTCGTGCGCGACCCCGGCGAGGTCATCCGCCTGCCGCTGGCCGATTTCCGGCGCCTGCTCTCGCAGGACATCGAGCTCTCGAACCTCATCGTCGGCGCCTACCTGGCCCGGCGCTCGATCCTCATCGAGATCGGCGGCGGCGTGCGCCTCATCGGCTCGCGCTTCTCCAAGGACTCGCGCCGCCTGCGCGAGTTCCTGACCCGGAACCGCATGCCCCACGAGTGGCTCGACCTCGAGGAGGACCCGGAGGCCGACGAGGTGCTGCGCGGCCTCGAGATCAAGCCGTGCGAGACACCGCTCGTCATCCGCGGCTCCGATGTCCTGCGCAACCCAACCAACGCCAAGGTTGCCTCCATGCTCGGCCTCGGGGCGCGAGGCGCGCCGCCGCCGATGTGTGACCTCGTGATCGTGGGCGGCGGCCCCGCCGGGCTCGCGGCAGCGGTGTACGGGGCCTCGGAGGGGCTCGACACCCAGGCGCTTGACGCCGTGGCCCTCGGCGGCCAGGCGAGCACCTCGGCGCGCATCGAGAACTACCTCGGGTTCCCTGCCGGCATCTCGGGGAGCGAGCTGGCCGAGCGTGCGCGGCTCCAGGCCGGGCGGCTGGGCGCGCGCCTCGTCTTCCCGGCCAAGGCGGTGGGGATCGAGCGCGAGAACGCCCACTTCCGCATCGACCTCCGCGACGGCCAGATCGTCCGCGGCCGCAGCGTCATCGTCGCCACCGGCGCCCACTACCGCAAGCTCGACGTGCCCGACCTCGAGCGCTACGAGGGCACGGGCGTTTACTACGCCGCGACCCAGGTCGAGGGCCAGCTGTGCGCCGGCGACCCCGTGATCATCGTCGGCGGGGGCAACTCCGCCGGCCAGGCGGCGATGTTCCTCTCCCAGCATGCGGCGAGCTGCAAGCTGCTCATCCGCGGCGAAGAGCTCGAGAAGTCGATGTCTCGCTACCTGATCGACGAACTGGCCGAGAACGAGAGGGTTGAGCTCCTGACCTGCTGCGAGGTCGTCGAGCTCCGCGGCCAGGGCGGTCTCGAGTCGGTCATCGTGGCCGATCGCGACACGGGCGAGCGCCGGCCGCTCGAGGCCCGGGCGCTGTTTGTGTTCATCGGGGCCTCCCCCCAGACCGCGTGGCTGCGGGACTTCGTGGCCATGGACGAGCACGGCTTCCTGCTCACCGGCCGCGACCTCCCCGACGACGATCTCGGAGCCTTCGGCTCCGACCACCCGCTCATCCTGGAGACGAGCCAGCCCGGTGTGTTCGCCGCCGGTGACGTTCGCGCGGACTCGATCAAGCGCTGTGCCTCGGCGGTCGGCGAGGGGTCGATGGCGGTCAAGCTCGTGCACGAGCGGCTCGCCCGGCCGATGCCGGCACTCGTGGCCGTGGCCTAGCGCCTCAGCTCCGGAAGTGAGCCAGGGCGAAGTCGAGCTCAGCGCGCTCGCGGGTCCACATCCCCGGCTGGGCGGCAGCCACGAGCACGACGCGCCGGCCACCCGCGGGCGGCGTGAGCAGGCAGGCGCGCTCGCGGTACCGCGTGCGCGAGGTGGCGTAGGTGTCGGAGACGCACGATCCGGTCTCGGCCCCGAGGGTCACGTGGGCAGCTGAGCTGATGAGGCGCACGTCGCGGTCGCCCTCATCCGCGTTGTGGCGCAGGCGAAAGCGCGCCCAGCCGCTGGGCGTCTCGTCCCGATCGGCCGGCGTCGCGTTGAGGTAGACGCGGATCGTGCCGTCGGGCGCGAGAAGTGCGGCCGAGGCGCTCCCGCGATCACTCTCGATCCGCCGCCAGCCCGGCGGGAAGACGAGCTCCCCCGCCCCGGCGAGCCGAGCCGTGCCCCAGCCGGATGGTAGGCCGGGGACGGTCGCGGACGCCGAGGGGGCGGGGGTCCGCGACCCGGCGCTCGAGCCGCACGCCGCGAGCGTGAGAGCGAGCGCGAGGGCAGGCGCGGCGAGGCGAGCGGCCCTGGCGCGGGCGATCACAGGTCGCCGTCGCCGTCGCTCGGACCGCCGTTGTTGTCGGAGTCGTGGTCGCCGCCGTTGTTCTGCGGGATCCCGCCGCTGCTCGCCGACGTCGACGAGGTCGTTGTGGCGGGTGCCGAGGTCGTGGTGGCGGGTGCCGAGGTCGTGGTGGCGGGCGCCGACTGCGCCGCAGTCGACGAAGTCGTGGCACTTGACGACCCACCGCCTCCGCAGCCGGCCACGGCGATGGCGATAACCGCGGCAGCGAGGAGTGTGGGGATGGTCAGGCGGAGGTTGGTGATCCTTGTAGTCATGTCTCGAGGTCCTGTTCGGTGGTGAACGGTTGTGACCTCAAGGACGCCCGTTGCCCCGGATACCTTCCGCGCGCTCTCCCCGGGCCTCGAAAACTGGGGCGCGCCTTCAGATCGGCCGTCCGCTCGGTCGGAGCGGCGGGTCAGGCGAACCGGTCGGGATCGAACGGGCCCAGCTCGGCGTCCGGAGGCTCGCCGGCGATGGCCTGAGCCAAGACGCGCCCGGTGATTGGCCCGAGCGCGACACCCGAGCCCTCGTGCCCGGTTCCCACCCACAGGCCCGGCACGCGGCGCGAGGGCCCGATCGCCGGCAGATGGTCGGGCAGCCACGGTCGGAAGCCGATCCACGTCCGGTCGCGCGCGAGGCCCTCGAGGCTCGGCACAAGCGTGGCCGCGTGCGCTTGGAAGGCGCAGGCGAGATCGCCGTCGACGCTCGTATCGAACCCGCTGCGCTCTCGCGAGGACCCGACGATGACGTGCCCGTCCCAGGTCGTCTCCACCACGGTCGAGATCTGCCGGGTCGCCTCCGGGCTCCGCAGGGCGAGGAGGTAGGAGCCGTCGACGACCTTCCGGCGCAGGAACGTCGGGTCGGGCCGAGGCAAGCGCAGGCGGATGAGCTGGCCCTTCCGGGGCTCGACCGGGAGCATGAGTCCGGCCGTGGCGGCGAGCGCGGCCGACCAGGGACCGGCGGCGAGCACGACCGCTCGAGCCCGCAGGCGCTCCCCGCCCGCCAGGCGCACGCCCGCGCCCGGTTCGATCGCCTCGACCTCGGTGTGGGTGCGGACGTCGCAGCCGCGCTCGGCCGCGAGCCGGACCAGGCCCTGGGCGATCGCCTGGGGATCGCACTGCAGATCCGTGGGAACGAATGTCGCGCCGTGCACCGATCCAGTCAACCGCGGCTCGAGCGTCCGGACCTCGCCCACATCGAGCAGGCGCGCGTCCACGCCCGCCACGCGCAGCCGCTCGACGCGGGCGGGCTCAGCCGCCCACGTCCGCGGGTCGGGATGGACGATCAGGCCGCCCTTGCGCCGGATCCGCGCCGCGCGGCCGAGGAGCGCCTCGATCTCCTCGAACGGCGCACGCCCCGCGATGGTCAGGTCGAGCTCCGGGCCCGCGTCCTTGTCACAGCAGAGCGCGTTGCCCTCACCCAGGCCGGTCGTCCCCTCGCTGATCTCGTCGCGGTCGACGAGCGTGACCGCCAGGCCGCGGCGAGAGAGCTCGAAGGCGGCGGCGGCGCCGACGATCCCCGCCCCCAGGACGAGGACGTCGCGCGACGCGCTCATCCCAGCCGGAAGCCGGCGGGGAACGGGTCGCTCGGGTCGAGCAGGTACTGGCCCATTCCGGTGATCCAGGCCCGCCCGGTGATCTCGGGCACGACGGCGGGGCGCCCGGCGACCGTCGTGGCCTCGACGATACGGCCGGTGAAGCGGGTGCCGATGATCGACTCGTTGACGAAGTCCTGGCCGACCGCGAGCTCGCCCCGCGCGTGGAGCGCGGCCAGGCGCGCCGAGGTGCCCGTGCCACACGGCGAGCGGTCGAGCCACCCCGGATGGATCGAGGTGGCCGCCCGCGCGTCGGCCCCGTCGGTCCCCGGCGCGTGCAGGACGACGTGACGGCACCCACGGATCCGGGGATCCCCCGGGTGCTCGGGAGGGTTTGCGAGCGCGATCGCCGCCATGATGGCCCGCCCGGCCTCGATAAGTTCCTGCGCCCGCTCGGGCACGGGCTCGAGACCTATGCTCGCGGCCTCCACGAGGGCGTAGAAGTTGCCGCCGAAGGCCATGTCGTAGCGCACAGGTCCGATGCCGGGCACCTCGGCCGCGGCATCGCGCTCGTGCAGGAAGGCGGGCACGTTGCGCAGCGTCACCGACGTGGCGCGGCCCTCGGCCACCGCCACGCGCACCTCGACGAGGCCCGCCGGGGTATCGAGGCGGACCGCGGTCTCGGGCTCGGTCACTTCGACCATGCCCGTCTCGACGAGCACGGTGGCGACGCCGATCGTGCCGTGTCCGCACATGGGCAGACAGCCCGAGACCTCGATGAAGAGCACGCCCCAGTCCGCGTCGGGACGGGTCGCGGGCTGAAGGATGGCGCCCGACATCGCCGCGTGGCCGCGCGGTTCCTGCATGAGCAGGCGCCGCAGGTCATCGCGCTCGGCCTCGAATCGGAGCTTGCGCTCGAGCATGGTGTCGCCGGGGAGAGGACCGACTCCTCCGGTGATGACGCGCGTGGGCATGCCCTCCGTGTGGGAGTCGACGGCGCTGAAGTACCGCCCTGCCCTCATGCGGGGACGGGTTGGCCGAGCGCCGCGAGAGCCTCCCGGAGGACCTGCTGCTGTTCGGTCCCGAGCGGCGCGCGCGGCGGCCGGCTCGGCCCGCCGGTGAGCCCGACGGCGTCCATCGCACCTTTGAAGTACTGGACGAGCCAGGGCGTCATGTCGAGCCGGGCGAGCGGGAGCAGGCGCTGGTAGAGGTCGCGGGCCTCCGGGAGATGCCCCTCGGCCACGAGATCGGCCAGGCGCACGCATTCGGCGGGCGCCACGTTAGCCACCCCGGACACCCAACCCACAGCGCCCGCGGCAAAGCCCTCGAGCGCCCAGTCGTCTCCGCCCACGAGGATCTCGAGATCAGTCGCGCCGAGCAGCGCGGCGATGCGCCGGGCGTCGCCCGAGCACTCCTTGACGGCCACGATTCCCGGCGTCACGGCGGCGATCTCCGCGATCAGGTCGGGCGTGAGGTCGTTGGCCGAGGCCTCGGGGTTGTTGTAGAGCATCACGGGCAGGCCGACCGCGGCCACGGCCGCGAAGTGCGCCTGGAGCTCGGCCCTCGTACCGCGATAGAGCTGCGGTGGCAGGCACATGACGCCCTGGGCGCCTGCGCTGCGCGCCTGCTCGGCGTACGCCCGCGCGACCGCGGTCGATCCGGCCGAGACGCCCACGGTCACGGGCACGCGGGCGGCGGCACAATCGAGGACGGTCTCGATGACGAACGCGCGCTCGGCGTCGGACAAGCTGCCGGCCTCGCCCATGGTGCCGTTGACCACGAGCCCGTGGACGCCCCCTTCGAGGAGGTGGACGACGTTGGCGCGCAGCGCGGCTGCGTCGATGGTGCCGTCCCGGTCAAACGGGACGACGACGGCAGGGATGATTCCGGCGAAGGTGCTCACGCGGCCTCCTGGTTGTCGTCGAGGGCCATGTAATGGCGCGCTCGCTGGATGTGCTGGCGGGCAAAGAGCTCGGCGCCCGCAGGGTCGCCGTCGAGGACCGAGGCGGCGATGAGCCGGTGCTCGGCGAGTTGAAGGCGCGTGCGTCCCGGCACGGCGATCGACTCGTCGCGAAGGCGCTGCCACAGCGGCTGGTCCATCGTGCGCGCGAACTGGTCGGCGATCGCCACGAGAACGGGATTGCCCGTGAGCACGGCGATCTGCCGATGGAAGCTGCGGTCGGCATCGCTCCACCGCGCCCGCTGCACTGGATCCGCGGGATCCATCGATGCGTCCATGGTCGCGAGCAGGCGCTCGAGATCGAGATCGGATCCTCGCCGCGTGGCCGCGGCGGCCCGCGCGATACCCGGCTCGGCGATCAGGCGGGCCTCGATGACCGCCGCCGGGCCCGCGTCCCAGGCGTGCGCCTCGGCGGCCCGGGCGGAGATGCGCTCGCGCGCGTCGTCGACAATGTAGGAACCCGAGCCGGGACGGGTGGCGACGACCTCCTGGAGCTGGAGGAAGCCGAGGGCCTCGCGCACCGATGCCCGGCCGACCCCGAGCTGCTGGGCCAGCTCGCGCTCCCCGGGCAGACGCTCGCCCGGAGCGAGGCGGCCGGCCGCGATCTCGGCGAGGAGATGATCGGCGATCTGCTCGTAGCGCTGACGAATCGCAGGTGTGGGTTGGACAGCCATGAGAAGTGGTTCGATTACTAAACCGCTTGATACGATAGGCGCCATGTCAACCCTTCAAGCGGTAGATCCCCGAACCGGTGATCCGATCGGTACGTACGAGACGGCCTCGGTCGCGGATGTCGAGGCGGCTCTGAGCGGCGCTGTCCTCGCCGCGCGCTCAGGGCGCCTGCGCGACGACCGGCGTCGCATCGCCGGGTTGCGCGCCATCGCGGCCGGGCTGCGCGAGCGCAGCGAGGAGATCGTGTCCGTGGCCGGCGCGGAGAGCGGCCTGCCCGAGCCACGACTGCGCGGCGAGCTTGAGCGCACCGCGGTCCAGCTCGAGCTCCTGGCCGACTACGTCGCTACGGGCGAGCACTACGACGCGATCATCGACCGCGCCGATCCCGATGCCCGGCCGGTGTCCCGCCCCGATCTCCGGCGCGTCCGCGTCCCGCTCGGACCGGTCGCCGTGTTCGGGGCGAGCAACTTTCCCCTCGCCTTCAGCACCGCCGGTGGCGACACGGGATCGGCGCTCGCCGCCGGTTGTCCGGTGATCGTCAAGGGCCATCCCTCCCATCCCGGCACGGGCAGGCTCGTGGCCGACGTGATCGCGGCCGGGATCGCCGCGGCCGGGCTGCCGCAGGAGACCTTCTCGCACCTGCTCGCCGCCGACTTCGCCGTGGCCGAGGCCCTGGTCGACCACCCCGCGCTCGCCGCCGTGGCCTTCACAGGCTCGTTCCGCGGAGGCGCCGCCCTGCTCGAGCGCGCGAACCGGCGCCCGCGCCCCATCCCCGTCTACGCCGAGATGGGCAGCCTCAACCCGGTGCTCGTCACCGCCGCGGCGCTCGCCACGCGGCGCGAGCGGATCGTCGAGCTCCTGGCCGGCTCCGTCGGCAGCTTCGGCGGTCAGCTGTGCACCAAGCCGGGCATCGTCTTCTCGCCGGCCGGCACCGACCTGGCTGGCGACCTGGCCGCCGCACTCGAGGGCTTCGGCGAGCAGATCCTGCTCAACGCCGGGGTCCACGACGGCTTCCGAGCCGGGCTCGACGCCCTCGGGGCGAGCGCCGGGGTCGAGCACGTCGGCGATCCCCCGGGCGCGTCCGCGGCCGGCTTCCATGCCGCCCCCGCCGTTTTCCGCGCCGGTGTCGCGGCGCTGCTCGACACCCCGGAGATCCGCGAGGAGCACTTCGGCCCTGCGGTCGTCGTGGTCGAATACGCCTCGGAGGACGAGCTCCTGACCGGGCTGCAGGGGCTCGACGGCCAGCTGTCCGCCACCGTGTTCGCCGAGCCGGGCGAGCACGCCGCGCTCGCGCCCGTGCTCGAATCCTGCGTCGAGCTCGCTGGCCGGATCGTGTTCGACGGCGTGCCGACCGGTGTGGCAGTGACCACGGCGATGCATCACGGCGGGCCGTGGCCGGCCAGTTCGGCGCCCGCGCACACGTCCGTCGGGGCGACCGCGATCGAGCGCTTCCTCAGGCCGGTTGTCTTCCAGAACGCACCCAACGACTCGCTGCCGCCCGCGCTCCAGGACGCCAATCCGCTCGACATCGTGCGGCGGGTCGACGGCGAGCGGACGCGCGCGCCCGTTCCTCGCCTCTGAGGCCGGAGATGAAGTACGACGAGCGTCGTACCGTTTGATAATGTACGACGCCCGTCGAACTACCGCTGGAGTCGCAATGCCGAGCGATAAGCCGGACCTGCAGAGCACCTCCCGCGCCGGTCCCAGCATCGAGCTGAGCACGAGCGCGGTCGTGGCCGCCTACATCCACGAGATCTCCGAACGCCATCGCCCGGCCGACGAGCCCGGCGAGGAGCGCACGCCGCGCGGCTGACGCCCGGCGTTAGGCCCCGCCGCGATTCCCGGGCGGCCGGGGCTCGGCCGGCCGGGGTTCAGCCGACCGGCTGGATGTGCGAGACGAGCCGGCCGTCGGCGAGCACGTGCAGCGCCAGGCAGGGCGGCTCGCGGACGAAGCGGAGCTCGCCGGACTCGAAGTCGAGCGCGAGCTGAGCGTCCGTGCTCGGCAGCGCCAGGACGGTCACACCACCGAGCGCTGCGACGATCGCGCGGTGGACATGGCCGGCGGCGATGACGTGGACCTGCGGGTGGCGGGCGACGATCTCCCGGAGCGCGGTGCGCTCGGCGGCCGGGATGCCGATCGCGTCCATGGCGGGGATGCCGGTGACGATCGGTGGGTGATGCATGACGATCAGCGTCGGGGTGAGCGGGTCCTCGGCGAGGGTGGCCGCGAGCCAGGCGAGTTGCGGCTCGGAGAGCCAGCCGGCGTCGCTGTCCGGGCGCTTGGTGTCGAGCGCCACCAGGCGCACGGGACCGAGCTCGGCCGCATAGGCGACATGGCCGCCCGCAATCTCGTCGACGCCGAAGTGCCGGCGCAGGCCCTCACGGTCGTCGTGGTTGCCGGGCACGACATACACCGGTGCCCGAGCTGCGTCGAGCAGCCGGCGGCCCGTCGCGTATTCGGACTCCGCCGGCGTGTTCGCGATGTCGCCCGAGACGACCACGGCATCGGGCGGGCGGCCCACGACGCGCCCGGCCGTGGCAATCGCCACCGTCAGCGCGGCCACCGGATCCTCGCTCCAGGTCGCGCCGATGTGCGGATCGGTCAGCTGCGCGATGACGAACGGCACAGGGCCGCTCAGCTCCTGAGCCGCCAGGGCGGATCGAGCCGGTTCTCCCCGGCGTGGAAGAGGCAGATGGGGTTCCCGTCCGGATCGCGCAGGCGGGCCTCGCGCCACAGCCACGGCTCGTCGCGGGGCGGCTGCTCGATTTCCACGCCCCCGCGCGCGAGAGCGGACACCGTCCCGTCGAGGTCGTCGCATTCGAAGTAGACGACGGTCGCCGCTGGTGTGACCGTGTCGGCTCGTTGGAGCGAGAACGTACTGTCGCCGTCGGGGCAGGCGAAGCGCGCGTAGTGCTCGGCGGCGACGATCTGAATCAGCCCGAGGCGGCGGTAGAAGTCGAGTGAGCGCTCGAGGTCGGAGACCGCGACCGTGACCTGGTTGAGCCGCACTGCCCTGAGGCTAACCAATGCCCCCTCCCGCTCGCCCTGGCCGGGGAGCGCGGTCGGCGGGAGGTGGGTGCGGATGGCTTCGCCTTCTCGTCCATAACGCGACACTCGAGGCTGGTTTGGTGACCAGTGTCGTGGAGAAGCCGAAAACCGGCCCTCCCACATCACTCGACCTCGCGGGACGGTCGAGTGTCGTGATCTGGACGCTCGCGCGGCGCGCGCGGCGCTCCCGGCGCGCCCGACGCGCCCGGCGCGCCCGGCGCTCCCGGCGCGCGCGGCGCTCCGCGAGTTGTCACAAACCACGGGTCGTGCGCTAATGGATCGTGCATGAGTCAGACAGAATCCCGCGACGAGGATGCATTGCTGAGGACGGCGTGTCGGGACGCTCAGGGCTTCGCGGCCTTCTACCGTCACTTCGAGCGACCGATCCTCGGCTTCTTCATGCGGGCGACCGGTCGCCCCGATGTCGCCGCCGACCTCACGGCGGAGACATTCGCCCGAGCGCTCGAGTCGATCGTCTCCTACGACCCCGCTCGCGGTCGCGCCGACCAATGGCTGTACGGCATCGCGCGCAACGTCCTGGGCGCGAGCTACCGCCGCGGTCGCGTTGACGCCGCGGCCCGCGAGCGGCTCGGCTTGCCCCGGCTCGCGCTCGACGACCATGCGCTCGAGACGATCGCGCGCCTGAGCGCGAGCCGCGACGCCGCGGCCCTCGCGCTTGCCGAGCTCCCGCCCGAGCAGCGGCAGGCCATCGAGGCCCACATCGTCGAGGAGCGCGGATACGGCGAGATCGCGGGCGAGCTGCACTGCTCGGAGGCCGTGGTGCGCCAGCGCGTCAGCCGCGGACTCCGATCCCTCCGAACCCGACTGGCAGGTGACCGATGACCGTCCTTCCCGAGCTCGAACAGGCTCTCTTCGATGCGGCCGAAGAGCGGCTGGGCGAACCTGGTCGCGCACAACGCCGCCATGAACCTGGTCGCGCACGACGCCGCCAGGCGCCACGCCCCCGCGCGCACCGCCCCCGCCTCGGCGCGGTGGCCGTCGTGCTCAGCGTGATGCTGACCGGATTCGTGGCCGTGCTTGCGGTCGTCCTGCTCGGTACGCACGCCCGCCCG
The DNA here is from genome assembly GCA_963795525.1 of uncultured Solirubrobacterales bacterium. GTDB lineage: Bacteria > Actinomycetota > Thermoleophilia > Solirubrobacterales > Solirubrobacteraceae > Palsa-465. Next base: position 272,174 of record CAWCIA010000001.1, on the reverse strand, counting down.
GCGAGTCGCGTGAGCGGACACCCTGTCCAGCCCGCGGCCCAGCAGCTCTACGGCAAGCGGACGGGCGGGATTCTCACCGCGTACAGCGCGACGAACGTCCAGCACCTCGACCCCGGCCAGGCCTACGACGCCCCGGTCGACTATGCCGTGCTCGCGGCCACTCAGCGCACGCTCTTCGCCTACCTGCCGGGCAGACCGTCCGAGCCGGTATCCGATCTGGCGACCGTCGTCCCGACGACCGCGAACGGCGGCATCTCCGACGGTGGCCGCACGATCACCGTGCACATCCGGCCGGGTGTCTACTTCAGTCCTCCGGTCAACCGCGAGGTGACCTCCGCCGACGTCGCCTACGCGATCGAGCGCGGCGCGAACCCGAACGTGGCCAACCCCTATTTCGCCACGTACTTCGGGTCCGGGGCGGCCGCGCCCCTCGTGGGCGCGCAGTCGCCGAGCTACACCGGCGGCCCGATCCCCGGGATTCAAACCCCGAACCGATTCACGATCGTCTTCCACACGACGCGCCCCAGCGGTTCGTTTCTCGTCCAGGCACTCACGCTGCCCCTGTCCGCGCCGGTGCCCGAATCCTTCGCTGGGTCTCTGGATGCCCACCACCCGACAACGTACGGCGCCACCTATCTCGTGGCCACCGGCCCGTACATGGTGCAGTCGAATGCCACGGGCATGATCGCCGGAGTGGGCGACCGCCCGGCGCAGCCCCCGACCGTTCCCGCCCTCGGCCACCTGACCCTCGTGCGCAACCCGCGGTGGAATCCGAAGACGGACTTCCGTCCGGCCTACCTCGACGGCATCGATCTCACTCTCGGCGGCGACCCGAGCGTCGTAGGGCGCCAGACCCTCACCGGAGCCGACACACTCGAGCTCGATCCGCCGGCGCCGTCGGCCATCGCGCTCGCCCTCGCCTCCCACCCCGCGCAGATCGCCGTCACCCCCGACGCGGGCGAGCGGTACGCCGCGCTCGACAACCGGCATGGACCGTTCGTGAACGCCGACCTCCGACGGGCAGTGTGGGCGGCGCTGAACCGCCAGGCGATCGTGCAGGCCGAGGGCGGCGCGCTCTTCGCCCAGCCGATGACGCACTTCATCTATCCGGGCGTGGACGGCTTCGTGCAGTCGGGCGGGTACGCCGGGCCGCAGCTCGACTTCAACCGTGACCTCAGCGGCAGCCTGGCCGTGGCAGCGAGGTACATGAGGCTCGCCGGGTATCCGAGCGGCCGCTACACGGGCACGGCCCTGGTGCGGGTCCTCGGTACCGATGCAGCGGACGGCCCAGTCACGACGGGAATCGTCAACGACGCGCTCCTCGCCCTCGGCTTCCACACCCGCGTGACCCTCGTGCGCCCGGACGTGATGTACGCGAAGTACTGCGGCGTACCGAGCCAGGCGGTCGACGTCTGCGCCGACGTGGGCTGGACCCGGGACACGGGCGATGCCCAGACCGTGCTCTACCAGCCGTTCTTCGGCCCGGCGATCACGTCGTCGGGGAACGCGAACGTCGGCCAGGTCAACGAGGCACGGGTCAACGGCGCGATCACCAAGGCGACCTCGAGCGCCGATGCCGCGGGGCGAGCATTGGCGTGGGCGCGCGTCGACGGCATGCTCGTCGACGACGCCGTCGCGGTCCCGGAGACGTTCGAGAGCCAAGCCGCTCTCGCCGGGAGCGCGGTCAATGGGGTAACGGACATGTGGAATACCGGAACCTGGGACCTCGACTTCACCTCGCTGAAGTGATCGTCCTCGCGGCTACGTGATCAGCGCCGCGAGGACGTCGTCGATCGTCGGCATGGCGGCCATCTCGCCGGCGATCCGCTCGGCTGCGCGGCGGTAGTCGGGCTCGCCGAGAGCGTGCTCGATCGCCGCCCGGAGCGGAGCCACGTCGGCGGGCCCGAGCGCACGCAGCCCGCCGGAGGCGGGCGCGTCGCTCCGGGTGACGACCCCGGCGCCCGCCGTCTCGATGAGACGTGCGTTCGCGGCCTGATCGGCGAACAGGGGACAGACGACGAGCGGCACCCCGGCCGCAAGCGCACCGAACGTCGTCCCCGAGCCCCCGTGACAGACCACGAGAGCGGCGTGGGGGAGCACCTCCGCTTGCGCGACCCACCCTTCGACGCGGACGTTGGCGGGGATCGGACCGAGCCTGGCGCTGTCCGTGGCCCGGCCGACGGTAAGGAGCACGCGCGCCGGGAGGTCGGCCACCGCCGCGAGCGCGGTGCGGAAGACGGCCGCCGCCTCGGGGAGGTGGCCGAGAACGCTCCCGAAGGTGACGTAGACGAGCGGCCGGCTGTCGGCCCGGTCGGCGGGGCGCGGGCGGGCCGGCGGCTGCGCCGCGCGAAACCGGCGCGTGTCGGGCCACGGCGAAGGGTCGAGCGACGCCGGAAACGGAGTGAGATACGGAGCGCTCCGAATCGCGCGCACGACCTCCGGGCGATGACCCACGAGGATCGCCGTGACCAGCTCGAGCACGCGCCATTCAACGTCCGCCTGAGAGATCGCGATCTGGATCTGGGGGATCGCGGCCTCGTCGGCGACGATGGCCGAGGCGTACTCGCACGGCTCGCGGATGATGACGTCGGGGCGCCAGGCGTCGCGGAGCGCACGCGCCGGGCCGAGCATGGCGCGCGCGGCGCGGTCGGCGAAGAGCTCGCGGTCGATGAGTCCGGTGACGGCCTCGCGCGGACCGGCACGCATCCGCGCCCAGATCGCCTCCACCTCAGCCCGCGGTGGCTCGCCGCCCACGGTGTAGGGCACCCCGGCTCGCCCGGCCTCATCGGCGAGCGCCGGGGGCACGAGGATCGTTGGCTCGTGGCCCAGACGAACGATGGCCCGGGCGATGGCGATGACCGGCGTCAGGTGGCCCGCGCCGCCGAGCGAACAGGTCAGCAGTACGCGCGTGCGTGACACGTCGCGACGCTAGCGCACGGGATTCCGGGAAGAATCGCTCCCATGACCCTATCCGTGGCCGATCTCGATGCTCGCGTGGGCGACGGCGTCGAGCGCGCCGTCCGCCTCAAGCACCGCTGGCGCCTGAACCGGCTCGGGGCTGGACACTGCCTCGAGCCCGACGGCGGCTGGTGGGCGCAGGGGAATCCGCCCCCGCGTGAAGGCTGTCATCTCGACGTGCTCATCGACGGCTTCGACGCCTTCGGCGCGATCGCACGAGCGATCCAGGGCGCCCGCGAGTCCGTCCACGTCACCGGTTGGCACATCGCGCCGCATTTCGAACTCGTGCGTGGCGCCGACGCGCAGCCGCTCGGCGCGCTCCTGGCGGAGGCGGCGCAGCACCTCGACGTGCGCGTGCTCGTGTGGGCCGGCTCACCGGTGCCGGTCTTTCATCCGACCCGAGCCGAGGTGCGCAAGACCGTCGAGGCCCTGAAGCGCGGCACGCGCATCCGTTGCGAACCCGACCCCCGCGAGCACCCGTTCCACTGCCACCACGAGAAGACCGTGATCGTCGACGGCCGGCTCGCCTTCGTGGGCGGGATCGACATGACCGATGCGGCGGGCGACCGCTACGACACGAGCGGCCATCCGGCGAGGCGGCGGCTCGGCTGGCACGATGTCACCTCGCGGCTCACCGGCCCGGCTGTCGGGGACGTCGGCGAGCACTTCGCCCTGCGCTGGCGCGAGCTGACGGGCGAACAGCTCGAGGTCGCGCCGGCACCCGACCGGGCGGGCGAGCATACCGTCCAAGTCGTGCGCACGGTGGCCGAGGGCATGTACGAGCACGTGCCGCGTGGCGACTTCCGCATCCTCGAGAGCTACCTGCGAGCGATCGGTAACGCCGAGCGCTACGTCTACATCGAGAACCAGTTCCTGTGGTCGCCCGAGATCGTCGCCCGCCTCGCCGAGAAGCTGCGTCATCCGCCCCGCGACGACTTCCGGATCGTCATCCTCCTGCCCGCGAAGGCCAACAACGGCCAGGACGACACCAGCGGGCAGGTGGCGGTGCTCGAGTCGGCCGACGACGGCGCCGGACGGCTCACGGTGGTGACCCTGCGCTCGCTGAGCGGGACTCGTGAGGACCGTCTCTATGTCCACGCCAAGGTGGGGATCGTCGATGATCGCTGGCTGACCATCGGGTCGGCCAACCTCAACGCCCACTCGCTCTTCAACGACACGGAGATGAACGTCGTCTGCGACGACGCCGACCTCGCGCGCGAGACCCGCGTGCGGCTGTGGGCCGAGCACCTCGACGCCGACCCGGCGAGCGTGGCTGCGTCGCCGCCGGCGACGGTGGTCGACGAGCAGTGGCGGCCGATCGCCGCCGAGCAGCTGCGGCGGAGGCGTGAGGGCGAGCCACCGACGCACCGCCTGATCGCGCTGCCCGGCGTGTCGAAGCGCTCGAGTCGCCTCCTCGGCCCGCTCACCGGATTGGTTGACGACGGCTAGTTGTCCGGCGCGGCCCCCGCGCAGCAGGTGACGCCCAAGCGCGCCGCCAGAGTGGGATGATCGCCATCTTCCGTCATCCATCAGCAGCGGAGGCATTCGATGATCGTCATGTTCACCGCCCGGCGGCTCAAGCCCGGCGCCTTCGAGCAGTTCCGCCGGGCGTGGGATCCCGGGGATGAGCGCCCGCCCGGATTCCAGCGCGCCTATCACGCCCGCAACGTTCGCGACGAGGACGAGGTCATCTCATTCGGACACTTCGACATGACCCTCGACGACTACCACCGATGGCGCGAGGAGGATGACGCGAAGGAGAACGCGCGCGTCGACCGGCTCTCCGCTTTCGTTGAGAACGAGCACGTCTCGGGCGTCTACGAGGTGATCGACGAGCTCGAGTGAGGCCCGCCCGCCGGGTGGCCGCCCTGGACTTACCTGCACTTAAGAAAAGTTCCCAAATCCTCGGCGGCCCCCGGTAGGGTCGCGTCCAGTTTTCTTACACTCGAGGACCGGGGGTTGTACATGCGTGGGCGACTTGCCTTCGTAGGGGTGTTCGTGTCGGCCGCGCTCGCGTTGCCTGCCGCGGCGTCAGCCCAGACCCAGATCGTCTGGGCGGGCGGAGAGCCAGGCTTCCAGCAGACGATCGGCAACAACTACGGCGGGGAAGCGAACGCCTTCTTCCCGCAAAGGGCGGCGATCCACGTCGGCGACACGGTCGAATGGCAGGGCATGTCGATCGGCTTCCATTCGATCGACCTTCCCGGCCGGACCGGCGCCGACCTGCCGCTTCTCGTCCCGCAGGGGCCGGTCAGCGGCGTCAACGACGCGGCGGGTAATCCGTTCTGGTTCAACGGGCTGCCGAACGTCGGCTTCAACCCGTCGCTCTTCGCCCCGGTCGGCGGCAACACGTACGACGGAACGGAGCGCGTGGCGAGCGGGCTCCCGATCGGACCGCCGGCGGCGTTCAAGGTGACGTTCACCAAACCGGGCGTGTACGAGTACTTCTGCGACGTGCATTACGACATGCACGGCTTCATCGTGGTCAAGGCGCCGGGCGCGCACATTCCCAGCCACACGCAGGTCGCCCAGAAGGTGGCCAAGGCGGAGGCTCGGGACCTCCGGATCGCCGCTGCGCTGGACACGACGCAGATCACCGGAGACCACGTCAGCGTCGGCCTCGGCGGCAAGCACAACGTCGAGATCCTGGCCATGTTCCCCTCGAATCTCGACGTGTCGCACGGAACCACTGTCTCGTTCGAGATGCCACTCCTCACCGGCGAGACGCACACGGTCACCTTCGGCAGCGACTCGTACCGGAACCTCCTGGCCGCGGGCTTCGCGCCCCCGACGCCCGACCCCCGGGGGGTCTACCCGAGCAGCCCAACGATGCCGATCGTGCTCACGCCGACGTCGCACGGCAATGGCTTCGCCAACACCGGCGCTCTGGACCGGGATCCGGCCACACCGTTGCCGGCATCGGGGACGATCACGTTCGACACTCCGGGCGTGTACCACTACGAGTGCCTGATCCATCCCTTCATGCGGGGGACGATCACGGTCAGCTGACGGTATGAGGCCGCGCCTCGGTGCAGGCGGGCGGCAGAAGCGCGAACATACGGGCGCAGATGCCGGCCGCACTCATCATCGGGGCGCGCAACCTCGGGTTCGCGATCACGCAGCGGCTCCTCGCCGACGGCTGGTCGGTGGCCGCCGGCGCGCGCTCGGAGGACACGCTCGCGAAAGTCCGCGCAGCGGGGGCAACGGCGCTCGAGGTCGACGTGACCGATCAGGCATCCGTGCTCGGCGCTCTGCGCGCCGTGGCCGAGCCCGAGGGCCGCATCGATCTGGTGGTCAACGCCGCCTCCCCCTACGGTGGCAGCCGCTCGGGTCCTTTCGGGGGCGGGGCGCTGGCCGAGGCCGGACCCACCGGCTTCGAGGATTGGACCGCGCTCCCGGTCCGTGGTGCCTTCGCTTTCCTCAGCGCCTCGGCACGCTTCCTGCGCGAACAGGGCGGCCCGGCCACGGTCGTCCAGGTCACCGGCGGTTCGTCGCGGCGCGCGATGCCGAGCCGGGGGCTGTGGGCCGCCGGAGCGTTCGGCGTCCGCGCCCTCACCCAGGCGGCCGCCCTCGAGCTCCGCGAGCACGATATCCACGTGGCGCTGCTCATCGTCGACGCGGTGATCGATCGCTCCGGGGAAGGCGACGCGGGGTCGGCCGACCCGGAGAGCCTGGCCGCCGCCGTCGCCTACCTGGCCTCCCAGAGCCCGCGCGCCATGACGCACGAGCTCCAGGTGACGCCGGCGCTCGACAACTGGACGCCGTAGCACCTCATCAGAGCGAGCGCTGGTACTTGCCGAAGGCCCAGCTCGCGAACCCGGCGCACACGAGGGCCAGAGCGGCGAGGAGTCCGATCCGGCTGGCGACCAGGCCCCAGTCGATCTTCTCCATCGCGGCCGAGCGCCCCGCTTCGACGGCCCAGTTCACCGGGTTGAACTTCGCCACCGTGCGGATCCAGTGCGGGACGAGGTTCTGCTGCATGAGCGCGGCGGACAGGAAGGTGAGGGGCAGCTGGAGAAAGGTGACCGCGCCGATCACGGTCTCGCGCTGGCGGCCGAGCACGCCGATGCCGTTCGAGAAGGAGGCGAAGACCGAGCCGAGCAGTGCGGCGACCAGGATGAGCAGCAGCACGCCACCGACCCCGCCCCTGAAGTTGGCGCCCAGCGCCAGCGCGAGCAGGACGATGATCGCGGTCTGGATGGCGACCATGAAGGCGCCGTAGACGACGGTGCCGAGGTTGAGGGCACCGCGCCAGACCGGCGAGGCAAGCATCCGGTCCATGACCCCGGAGTCGATGTCCTCGACGAAGCCCATCCCGCTCCATCCGGCCGAGAACACGGCGAGCATCACCACGACCCCAGGGGTGAGGTAGTCGATGTAGGAGCCGCCATGGAAGCCGGGGATCCGGGCCACCGATTTGAACAGGGCGCCGAACAGGAGCAGCCAGATGATCGGCTGCACGAGCGTGATGCCCAGGTAGGCCGGCTGGCGCATGAGCACCCGCAGCCCCCGCATGTACACCTGCCAGGTCTGTCGCATCGCGCTCATGCCCGCAGCTCCGCTCGGTCGTGGGTTTTCTGGAAGGCTCGACCCGCGTGGCGCAGGTAGACGTCGTCGAGGGTCGGGCGGGCAAGCGTCACCGTGTTCGCGGTGACCCCCTGGGCCTCGAGGGCCGCCAGGACTGCCGGAATCGCCGCGCTGCCGTCGCGAGCGCTCGCCCGCAGCGTCGTGCCCTGGAGGGTGATCTCGCTCAGGCCGCCGACCCGCTCCAGTGCCGCGCGCGCGCTGCCATGGTCGGGCGTGGCCAGGCCGACGTGGATCGTGTCGCCCTCGAGCTCGTCCTTGAGCTCCTCCGGCGTGCCCTCGGCCACGATCCGGCCGCGGTCGATGATCGCCACGCCCGAGGCGAGCTTGTCGGCCTCCTCCATGTAGTGGGTGGTGAGGAGGATGGTCATCCCCTCTGCGCCGCGCAGGCGCTCGATCTCGACCCACATGTCCGCGCGTGCCTCAGGGTCCAGGCCGGTGGTCGGCTCGTCGAGGAAGAGCACTTCCGGGCGGTGCAACAGTCCCATGGCGATGTCGAGGCGCCGCTGCATGCCGCCCGAGTACGTCTTGGCCTTCCGGTCGGCGGCGTCGGCAAGCGCGAAGCGCTCGAGCGACTCGGTCACGCGCTGCTTCAGCTCAGCGCCCGTGAGCCCACAGAACTCGCCCTGGAGGATGAGGTTCTCGCGGCCCGTCGCCTCCATGTCGGCACCGTGCTTCTGACCGACAACGCCGATCGCGCGGCGGACCCGGACCGGCTCCGCGAGGACGTCGATGCCGGCCACGCGCGCGCTCCCGCGGTCGGGGCGCGAAAGCGTGGCGAGGACGCGCACCGCGGTCGACTTCCCGGCGCCGTTGGGGCCGAGCAGGGCGAAGATCGTACCGGCCCCGACCCTGAGGTCCACGCCGTCGAGCGCGGTCACCCGTGGCGGATAGGTCTTCCTCAGTCCCGCGGCCTCGATTGAGAGTTCCATGTCGTCTCCATCCGCTTGTACAATTCCCTTCATAGTCGAATATCTTTAGCATCGAGATTTTCTAGTGTCAAGACAAAAACGGAAGATCTTCGACGCTCTGATCGACGAGGTCCGGCGCTCGCAGGCGGCGACCGACCGCTACGACCAGGCCGTCGCGGACGCGCTCGGCGCCAACCGCACCGACATGCGCTGCGTCGACGTGCTCCAGCGCCAGGGGCGGCTCACCGCGGGGGCGCTGGCCGAGGCGACGGGCTTGAGCAGCGGGGCCATGACCACCGCGCTCGATCGTCTCGAGCGCCTGGGATTCGTCCAACGGGTGCGCGATCCTTCGGACCGCCGGCGGGTTCTCGTCGAGGTCACTCCCCAGGTCCACGCGGATGCCGGACGGTTCTACGCCGAGCACGCGGCGATGGCCGAGCGGCTCTACGACCGCTACGGCCAGAAGGAGCTCGAGCTGCTCCTCGAGTTCGTCCGCGGCGGGCGGGAATTCAACGAGCGCAAGGCCGCCGCGCTCGAGCAGGAGAACCGCGCGCGGCGCGCACCGAGCTGACCGATCGTCGATCCGGGCTCAAGTTTCTCGGCTACCGGTCGATCAGGGGACCACCGGGTCCCCTCATGTCCGACGTCTTCCTCGCTCGACAGCCCATCCTTGACCGAGACCAGTTGGTCGCCGGCTACGAGCTGCTGTATCCCCGCGGCGATTTCGAGCAAACGTTCGCGGACGTCGACGACGGCGCGCTCGAGACCGCCCGCGTCGCCCTGAGTGCACTCAGCGAGATCGGACTCGAGAACCTCGTCGGTCAGAGCCGGGCCTGGATCAACGTCGCGCCGGAGTTCCTCTCCATGGACCTCGCCCGCAACCTCCCCTCGGCGAGCGTCGTGCTGCAGCTGCGCGGGACGATCTTCCTGGCCCCCGCCATGCTCGAGCTCGTCCGCGAGCTCCGGAGCGCCGGCTACAAGCTCGCGCTCGACCACGTCCGCCACACTCCGAGCCTCGAGCCCCTGCTCGAGATCGCCGACATCGTCAAGCTCGACATGCGCGAGCTGGGCGCCCGCGAGCTCGCGGCCCAGGCCTTCAAGCTGCGTGACCACGGCGTGACGATCGTGGCCGACAAGATCGTCAGCCACGAGGATTTCGAGCTCGCCACCGCAGCCGGCGCGGACCTCTTCCAGGGCTACTTCTTCTGCCGTCCCCACCTCCTGGGCGGACGCACGATCGCGCCGAGCCGGCTCGCCGTCATGCGGCTGGTCAGCGCACTCCAGGAGCCGACCATCCAGCTGGCCGACATCGAACAGCTCATCTCCGAGGACGTCGCGCTCAGCTACCGGCTGCTCAAGTACATCAACAGCGCGTACTTCAGCCTTCGGGCGCAGATCAGCTCGCTCCGGCAGGCGGTCGCGCTGCTCGGGATCGAGCCCTTGCGGCGCTGGATCACGCTGACGACCCTGGCCGAGATCGGCGACAAGCCGCGCGAGCTCTTCGTCACCGCGCTCGTGCGGGCGCGCTTCTGCCAGCTCGCCGGCGAGCCCGAGGACGGCACGCCGGATCAGCTCTTCATGCTCGGCCTCCTCTCCGTGCTCGACGCCCTGACCGACGCGTCGATGTACACCGCTCTGCAGAGCCTCCCGCTGACGCCGGTTCTCCGGGACGCCCTCATCGATCACTCGGGCGCGGGCCGCCTGCTGGACTGCGTGATGGCGATCGAGGACGGCAACTTCGACCACGCCAACGAGATCCTCGACGGCGCGGCCGACCACTACATCGAGGCTGTGAGCTGGAGCAACGACGCGGCCGCGCACATGGTCGCGTGAGCGACCAGTTGCCCGCCGCGTCAGTTCCCCGGCGCCTCGCACACCCCCAGCGCTGACTGCACCTTGACCGGGATTCCCGGCACCGGGCATGTGTACCTCACGCCGGTGACGACGACGCGCCACGCGCCATGCACGCGGTGGAAGATCGCCGTCGTGTACCCGGTGTAGCGCTCGCACGGCAGAGCGTGGTCGAAGTCCGCCCGCGCGTAGTTCGGGTCGCTGCCGAGGATCGTCACGCTGAGGCAGCGCTGCGGATACCCGTAGGCCGCCGCCACGCCGGGCGATCCGTCCAGGTGGGCCGCCACCACGGGCCCGCTCTCCAGGTGGGCGGCGACCGCGGATTCCTCGCGAAGGAGGGTGGCCGGAGGTACCGGCCGCCGCGCCGCAGACCACGGACTCACGAGCAGCAGCGCCGCGAGCAGGCCGAGGACGACGACCGCGGCCATGAGCGGGCGCAGCCACGATCGGCCGAGGACGCGGCCGGCGTGCTCGTGCGGGCCGCCGGCCACGCTCACGCGGATCTCGAAGATCTCCGCATCCTGAGTCCTGGGGGCTGACGGCGGGACGTCCGCCATGCCACGAAGTATCACGCCCTCGCGGGCCACTCGGTCAGAAGAGATTGTTGGCGTCGGCGATGCCGTTCAGAGTCCTCAGCGGCATCTCGCGGTGTGGGCCGGCTTCGCCGGGCTGCTCCCCGGCGGCCACGTGACCGCGCTGCGCCACGAGTCTCACAGCCGGATGAGCAAGGCCCAGGCCATCCTCGAGCAGGCCCGCCTATTCCGCGGGCGCCTCTACGAACTACTGGCGCGCGGGCCCGGCCGCCGGGCTGTCGGCTCCACTCGCCGCGGCTGCCTGGTCGGCCGGCCAGTTCCTCACTTCGCCCGAGCGCTCGCTCGCCCGCGCGTGCCCGGGGCATGCCTGCGGCTGGCTGTTCCTCGACCGACGCGGGCGACGCCGATGGTGCACAATGGCGACGTGCGGCAACCGCGAGAAGGTGCGGCGGTTCGTCGCGCGCCAGCGAGGGGCAGAAGCCTGACCATCGCGCTCAAGCGCGGGCGGGGCGGCGCCGATCCGAGACGCAGAGTGGCACGTCGATCAAGCACAACCCGTGCCTGGACGCCGGTTCTGGCGGCCCTTCTGGTCACCCTCGCGTGGGTGGCGGCAGCGAGCCCGGTGTCCGCCGCGGCCCACCACATGACGTCCCGGAAGGCGCACAACGCGCCCGCCCGCTGGCGCACAATGCGCCCGAAGCTGATCGGCGTCGGTGATGTGAATGGCTGCCTCACCGGCTCCTCGGCGGGGCTCGGTGTCCTGCGCGCCTACCACGCATCGGTGCTGAGGGTGGTCATCGACCCCATCCACGGTACGAACGGGCAGGCGCTGGGATGCATCCAAGCCGCGGTCCGGGCGCGCGAGAAGGTCGACATCGCCATCAACTACTTCAATGCATGGCGGACGTCGCGGATCGTCAGCTACTTCCGGCACGTGCTCGGCTTCTACGGCCGCTACGCCTGGGCGATCTCGATCGGCAACGAGCAGGACCTCTACCAGGGCGGCCGAGAGACCGGCGCGCGGTACGCCACGGTCTGGCGGGCGGTCGAGCCGGTCCTCGCGCGCGCCGCCCCGCACGCCATCCGGGTCGCAGGTGAGATCAGCCCCTGGGGCTTCTCGTTCCTCAAGGCGGCCTTCGCCAAGCGTCTGCCTGGCGCCCAGGTCATCGCCGTCCATGCCTATGTCGGCCCCAACGTCTTCAAGCTGGCCAACGTCGTCAGCTGGGCGCACGGCACCGGACGGCCGCTTTGGGTCACCGAGGGCCTGAACGGTCCCGGAGCCTGGTCGCGCAGCCGCCCGAGCCTGCAGGCCGCCCCGCTCGCGCGGATGCTCGGCGTGGCTTTCGCGGCCGCCTGGCTCTCCTGACGCCGCCTGGCTCTCCGACTCCGGGGGCCGGCGCCGACACCGGCGACAGCGCGCGGCGTCAACGCGTCGCCGGCTCCGGGCAATCGGGTCCAATGCCCATCTCGCGCCGTAATCTCGGGCTCCCCAACCAAGGAGGACGAGATGACCCGCACCCATCGGCGCCGTCGCAGCGTCGCAGGCGCCCTGACCGGGGCAAGCTTCACGGGAGCCAAGATCATCGGGACCCGCCTGATCGGGCCCTCGGCGATGGGTCCACTCGCCATCGCGGTGTCGGCCCTCGGCGCCCTCGCGCTCGGACGTGTCGCCGTCGGCAACGCGGTGATCCGCCGGCTCGAGGCGGGCGAGATCGAGATCCGGTCCCTGAGGGTCGGCGAGCTCGAGGTCGGCGGTCGCCCCTGGCCCGAGCCGAGCTCGCCGGCCGGCTGAGGTGGCGCGGGAAGGAAAGGTTCGTTCTATCGTGGGGTCGTCCCGCGCGGGAGGCGAGCTGAGCCCCGCCTGGGCGCATCCGTACACACCACTTGAGGGAGGGGTTGTGCCTATGAGGATCCATTGGCGTCCAGGGGTGCTGGCGGTGGTCCTGGCCGCGACGTGCCTGGTCTCGGCGATCGCCGCATCGAGCGCGTCCGCCGTTCTGGAGCGCCTGCCGCACGGCCAGGTCGCGTCCTACATGCCCACGCGTCAAGCGGCTGCCCGCCTTGACTCAACGCTCACGGACACACGCGGGGACATGGCCTACAACGGCGGCCCGGTCATGCCGTCGAACACCGACTACATGGTCATGTGGAGCCCGCACGGCCTGTCGGCCTATCCGCCCGAGTTCGTCGACGGCATCGCCCAGTACTTCCGAGATCTCGCCCACGACAGCGGCGGCCATCAGAACGTCGACTCCGTGACGACCCAGTACGGCGACTCGACCGGGGCCTTCGTCCACTACGCCGTGACCTTCGGCGGAGTGCTCGTCGACACGGATCCGTATCCGAAGAGCTCGTGCCCGGTCAACGGCGCCACGATCGCTTGTATGAGCGATCCCCAGCTCCAGAACGAGCTCGTGAAGTTCACCGAGGCCCACAACCTGCCGCACGACCTCACTCACGAGTACTTCCTCCTCACCCCTCCGCACGTTGAGTCGTGCTTCACCGATCAACCGCCCGGTTTCGGCGGCTGCTCGGTCGGCGAGGATCCGTCGAAGATCGTGGCCTACTGCGCCTACCACCTGCAGACGGCGGCCTCGCCGATTATGTTCTACGCGTATGACCCGTTCGTGGCCGGCAACCCCGACTGCGACGACAACAACCATCCCAACGGGATTTCGGACGGCGAGCTCGAGGGCGGCCTGAGCCACGAGCACAACGAGTCGATCACCGACCCAATCCCCAACGATGCCTGGACGAACGGCGCCGGGCCCAACCACGGGCTGGAGGTCGGAGACGAGTGCGAGACCCAGACGGGCGCGCCCCTGGGCACGCATAACGGCGCCCTGTACAACCAGGTGATCAACGGCCACTTCTACTGGTACCAGCCGGAATGGAGCAACATCGGCCATACGTGTCTGGAGCGCATGACATTGCACGACCCGTTCCCGACCGCGACGTTTACGGCCACGGCCGGAAGTGGCAACACGATGACGTTCGACGCCGCGGGGTCGACCGCGCGCGGCGGCGTCGCCAAGTTCACCTGGCAGTTCAACGACGAGTTCGGAGCCTCCACGGTGTTGCAGACGACGCCGTCGATCACGCACACCTTCCCGGTGGCGGGTGCGTACTCCATCGGCCTGGCGGTGTCCGGTCCAAGTGGGATCTCGGTCGGTACCGGCGGGATCATCACCACGGGCCATAACGGGTTCACCCCCGGCTTCACGTTCTCGCCCAGCAGCCCGTCCACGGGTCAGACCGTGACGTTCAGCGCGCTGAGCACGATCAGCCGCCACCCGGTGAGCAGCACCCTGTGGGAGTTCGGTGATGGCACGACGGGCGCCGGCCTCTCGCCGACGCACGCCTACGCGCACCCGGGCACCTACAAGGTCGTCGCGGTCCTGTTCAGCGGGATCGGATCGGCCTACCCCGGCGGGGGCGCCGCGCCAGTGGTGAGCGAGGTGGTCACCGTCAGCTGATCCCAGACGAAGCTGCGACCGCCGGTCGCGCGCTCCGAGCCGGGACCGGTCAGGGTTCCGGGAAGAGCAGAACCGGCGGTCGTGGCGACTGGGAGAAGTCGAAGTCCTGCGTGAGGTCCCCCAGCTCAGGGAGGGCCTCACGCACGTCGGGGCGGCGGTCGGGCCGCCCGTCGGTCGCCGGGTCAAGCCGCTCTCCGCCGAGGAAGTCATCCTCGATGAACTTCAGGTAAGCGTCGTGGCTGAGGACCTGGTGGTCGATGTAGCCGCGCCGGGCGTACGGGCTGATGACCAGCCCGGGAACCCGCAGGCCGTAGCCATTAGCGTCCACCTGGGGCGGGGTGACGTGGTCGTAGAAGCCTCCCCAGTCATCCCAGGAGAGGAAGATCGCGGTCGAGTCCCAGTCCGGGCTGCGCATGATCGCATTGATCACCTCGGTGACGTACTCCTGACCGGCCGCGATCGTCGCCGGCGGGTGCTCTGAGACCTTGTCGTTCGGAGAGATCCAGCTCACCGAGGGCAGCGCCCCGGCGGCGGCAGCGGTGAAGAAGTCCTGGAGCGGGGCGATGTCGCCGAGCTGGGCGTCCTGCTGCACGTCGGTGAATCGCGGGAGGGGATTCCAGATGCCGGGCGTCTGGTAGTTCTGCGCGACTGCCGTGCAGGTGATCGCCATGGCGTCCTCACAGTCCGGCTCGTTGCCGCTCATGACGTAGTAGCGCCAGCTCACGCCATCGTGGTGCAGGAGCCAGGTGATGTCCGTCCAGCCATAGTAGGGCGGCGGCTTGCGGCGGTCCCGGGCCCGCTGGCGCGGCGGCCCGTAGTCGAGCGGGAGGGCCGAGGTGCGCGGATCGTTGCGGCAGGACATCGGATCGTCCCGGTCGCTGCAGATCGCCGACCAGCCGGAGACGTCGTATAGGTGCTCGGGCAGGCTCCACGAACGCACCGAGGAGAACATGTGATCCTGGAGCACGAAGTCGCGCGCGTACGTCCAGTAGTTGGGGATCTCGCTCGCGTCGTGGTAGCCCATGACATCGGTGCAGCTGACCTGCGCGTAGCGGCAGATCTGTCCGCAGCTCGGATCGTTCGGCGCGCACACGCCGCCGTGCTCGGCCTGGCCGATAAATCCGTCCATGGCTCCCCGATGGATGTCCGCCAGAGCGTTGTGGAAGGTGTGCGGACCGCCACGGTTGACGTCAGAGGTGTCGTGGTAGGGGCGCACGCAGACGCGGGCCTCGGGGTCGGGTACGCACACGGTCGGCACGCCGTTGCGCATGGGGATGCCGTCCGCGCCGGGAAACGTCCCGAAGTACGAATCGAACGACCGGTTCTCCTGCATGATGATCACGACATGCTTGATCTTGTGGATGCCGCAATCCGGGCAGTCGGTCGGCGGGCTCGTCGTCGTGGGCCCGCTCGGCGTGGTGTACGGAGCGAAGATGCTCCCGGCGCCGCTCGCGGGGCTCCTGGTCCGGCTTGACCCCTTTGCCCCGCTCCCGAGCAGCGGGGTGATGGCAAGCAGCAGCCCGGCGACGATGGCGCTCAGGACGAGCGGACGCGCGGACCTCCGTGCGTGGCCGGGGGGTAGCTTGAAGTCGAGCACGAGTGCGCTGGTCAGTCCGGTCTGTCGGGTACCAGGCACCGTGAAGAGGGGCCGGTCGCACGAACTCGCCGTGTGATGATGTGGTGCCGTGGGCGCGCCCTCGCGCCACGGCGGCGGAAACGATACCCCGGCGACTTTGGCGACGCGTTGCCGCCATGTTGCCGCCATATGAGACACGACGCCGCCGACGCTCACCGATGAATCTCGGTGACGCGCTCGGTCATAAGTGTACGCCCGTTCGCGGAAGAGAGGAGCCCTATGCCTGAGAACTTGTTAACGCCGGTGAGCGCGATCGGCACCATCTTCGTGCCCGTGTCCGACCAGGATCGAGCCATCACCTTCTATACCGAGCGCCTCGGGTTCGAGAAGCGGGCCGACTTCGGCTACGGCGGCGACATGCGCTGGGTCGAGGTTGGCCCGCGCGACTCCGCCATCGGCCTCGCGCTCGTCTCGCCCGCCGAGGGCACGGCGGTTTCTCCTCGTACAGCCCTGACGCGC
The DNA here is from genome assembly GCA_963795525.1 of uncultured Solirubrobacterales bacterium. Taxonomy (GTDB): domain Bacteria; phylum Actinomycetota; class Thermoleophilia; order Solirubrobacterales; family Solirubrobacteraceae; genus Palsa-465. Next base: position 255,766 of record CAWCIA010000001.1, on the reverse strand, counting down.
GTGCGCGGGGACAGCGTGGCCGGCGATTCGGCCGTAGGTGTCGCGGCGCCGGCTACAGGCAACCGCTGAGCCGTGAGAGGCGGTAAATGGCGTTGCGCGACTGGTCGGCGATGATCACCGCGTCGGGACCGTCGCCGACCATCCCCTGCGGATCGCTCGTCGCGGGGGCGAAGGCCGAGGAGAGCATGCGCAGATGGGGCGAGGCCTCCCAGATGTCTCCCAGGAGGCTGTTGACCATGAGATGCCCGAAGATGACAGCCAGGTCGTCGGGCAGGAGGATGTGGGCCAGCTCGGTGCGCCTGTGCGCGGGGCCGATTCGCCACACGGCGCTGGCGTACTCGTCGGCGACGTAGACGGCGCCGTGCCATCTGATTGCAGCCACGGGCCGGTTCAGGCCGCGGGCGAAGAGGGTCAGCTTGCGCGTGGCCAGGTGGAGGACGTACAAGCGCCCGTGCGCACTGTCGGGCACCCAGACCGCGCCGGGGCCGTCGGCGTTGATCCCGTCAATGCCCTCCTGGCCGGGTGAGAGCGGGAGCTTGGCCAGCGCCTTGCGCGCGCCTGAGGGGAGCTTGATCTCGAGCACGCGGTTGTTCTTCTGCGCGGCGACGATGATCGAGTTGGCGGGGCCGGGCACGATGCCCTCGGGCTCCCCGATGTGGCCGGCCAGGGTGCGGACGTGCCCGTGGGCGACGACGCCCACCGTCCCTTGGTTGATGTCGCTGACCAGGAGCCGTTTGCCGTCCCAGACGAGATCGTCGGGCGAGCCCTGGGCGTGCGCGATGACCGTGAGTCTCGAATGGCAGGCGGCGAGCCCAGCGAGATCGGGCTGGCCCGCCGGCCTGGCTTGCGCGAGTCCGCCGAGCACCACGAGGGCAACGGCGAGCAGGGCGGGGAGACGGGCGAGGGGCACGCGGGTGGGTGGACCGACAGCGGTGGGAAGCCGCATCGTACCTCCGTTCCGGGTCGGCCAATCGCCCTTCGGCACGGGGGCACGGATCCGTTATAGTGCATAAAAACAATTGAATTTATGTAGTTAGGTCCGACCTGTCTGCCATCTCGCCCTGACCTCTACGCCCTGACCTCGCCTGACGAAAGGACGATTCCCGTGTCCACCACCCAGCCGGCTCCAACCCGCACGCGCCCATGGCGGCGAGTGGTCCGCATCCCCGTGCTCGGCGTCTTGGCGAGCCTGTTCACCGCGTCCGCCGCGGTGGCGGCGCCGGTGGCGGCACCCCCGGTCACGATCTTGACGGCCCGGGCGAACGCCGTCCGCGGCGACATCTTCATCACGCCAACCGGCGGCGCAACGCAGTACGCCAACGGCCCCGAGATCCTCGACCGCCGCGGCAACGTCGTATGGTTCCACGCGATCGCCGCCGGGCTGACGGCAGCCGACTTCCGGGCGCAGAGCTATCGCGGGCAGCGAGTCCTCACCTGGTGGCAGGGCACTGGCCTGGGCGGCCTTTCCAGTGGCACCGACTACATCTACAACGAGCGCTATCAGCCGATCGCCACGGTGAACGCCGGTAACGGCCTCTCCGCGGACGGCCACGAGTTCCTCATCACCCCCCGGAACACGGCGCTCATCCTCGCCTACACGACCACCAAGGCCGACCTCACGGCGATTGGCGGCTCGTCCCACCAGACGGTGATCAACGGTGTCGTGCAGGAGATCGACATCCGAACGGGCCGCGTGCTCTTCCAATGGAACAGCCAAGACCACGTGCCCTTCAGCCAGAGCGAACAGCCACTGCCGAACTCACCCGACACGCCATGGGATTGGTTCCACATCAACGCCGTACACCTCGACACCGACGGAAACCTGCTGATCGACGCGCGCGACACCTGGACGACCTACAAGGTCAACCACGTGACCGGGGCCATCATCTGGCAGCTCGGCGGCAAGGACAGCAGCTTCGTCCTGCGCGCCGGTCCGGGACAGGGCCTCGATAGCGCGGGCGAGCTGTTCGCCTGGCAGCACGACCCCGAAGCGCTCGGCCGGGGCCTCTACACCTGGTTCGACAATGAGTCGACCGGGACACCGCTGCTGCCGACGAGCCGGGCGATCACCGTCAGGCTTGACGAGCGCAGCCGCACGGCGACGCTCGTCGCCGCCGACGATCAACCCGAGGGTCTGGCCGCGGCCTCTCAGGGCAACGCGCAGTCGATCACCGGCGGCGGACTATTCGTCGGCTGGGGATCGCTGCCGTACCTCTCGCAGTTCAATCGCGCGGGGCAGCTTGTCTGGGATGCGCAGTTCCCGACAGGGGTGAACACCTACCGGGCGTATCTGTTCCCCTGGGGGGGCCGCCGCGAACGGGGCGCGGCCACGGTCGGCTAGGGCCGACACGCCGGCCGGGGAACACAGCCACCGCCCGCCCGGGCACTCTCCTCTCGCCCGGGCGGGCGGCGGCTGCCGCCAAAGCACTGCGCCTGCCGCGTCCCTGAGATGGTGCTACACCTCGGGTATGCCGGCCAGGCGGCCGCTTCTTCTCGTCCTCTGCATCGTCGGCGCGTTGACCGGTGCCGCGGGCGCTCGCGCCACGACGATCAGGAACTTTCCCTGCCCCGGATGCGTGCTGAGCATCCCGCGCGGCTACACACCTGTTCACCGGGCTCCGCTCCTCGTGGCCCTGCACGGGGACGAAGGCAACCCGGGCTACATCAGCAGCGTTTGGGATCCCGTGGGAAGCCGGTTCCACGCGATCGTGCTCAGCCCCGAGTGCCCGCGCCCCCTCGGCTGTCCGGGTAGCTGGTGGGGCTGGCTGCAGAGCGGCCACTACGACGACGCCTGGCTCGGCCGGCAGGTCGCCCGCGTCGCGGCGCGATACAAGATCAATCCTCGCCGCGAGTACCTCACCGGCTGGTCGGGTGGCGCCGACTTCCTGGGCTGGTACGCGCTCGCCCACGCGACGCAGTTCGCGGCGGCGGCCTTCGTCGTCGGAGGCGTGCCCTATTTCCAGCGCTGCCCTGCGCGGCGGTTGCCCGCCTACTTCCTCATGGGGTCGCGGGACTTCCGCTACGCGTCGGGCCAGCCGTCGCAGGTGAGGGCGATCTTAGGCGCGTGCGGCGATCCAACCCACCTCACCGTGCTCCCCGGGGCGACGCACTCGGGGAGCGTGGCCGCCCTGCAGACCCGGCACTACGCCGCGGCGATCTTCCGCTGGCTCGAGCGCTACACCCGCAGCGCGCGTCGCCGTCCCCACGGTTAGACCAGCCACGGGGCGTGCCCACGTGAGCGCCCCTACTGCGCTCAGGGAGCCACGGTCCGCGCGCTGCGGCCCCCTTCGAGTCCCCAGCTGACGATCCGCTCTGGGTGGATACGAATGAGCGGCGTCGGCAAGGCGATCCCCTCGGCCCGCCCGCGGACCTCGATGCCACGCGGTCGCCACGGATCGACGCTCGCCAGGTCGTCGATCACGATCGCCGCCCGCCCGTTTCGCGCGACGTCCCGGAACTTCTTCGTCGCCTCGAGCTCGTAGCCGCTGATGTCGATCGTTTCGCGCGCCGAGTTGTAGATCCACCCCACGGGGACGACGTGTGGGGTGCCGTCCGCGCCGACTGTGGCGATCCGGCCCAGCTGCCGGCCGCCGGTCAGGTAGCCCAGCTCGGCTTCGGTGAAGACGCTCATCGAGCCATCCGCTCTCATCATGCACGATCTCGGCCGGTCCCGGCGCCGCGATCCGCGTTACGTTGGACTGGAAGCACACGACCGCGCGATCGGTCACCGACGAGAAGCACAGCCCGCCGTTCGCCACCAACTACGAGGGCAACCTCCAGCAGCTGAGCGAGGGGGAACTTCGTCGGGTGGGGCCAACAGCCCAACTTCCTGACCCCAGCCGTCTCGGCTGCGGATCCCGACCGCGACCGCGGATCGCGACCGCGATGAGTTTGGCGGAGCCGGGCCGTCATAGGAGCAGATTTGACTTTTGTCACAGCTGCTCCGGCCGGCGTGTCATATAACCGAGCGGAGCCGCCTTCCCTGCCCGAGTCACGTGTTCGCCTCCGACCAAGCCCTCCCTGACCTCGCACTCCGTTCGCCGGATGTGCGTGCACTCGCTCGCCGCGCGGCGGTCCCGTCGCTGGCGGCCGCAGCCATCGCGGCGATGGTGGTGCTCGCCGGGGCGCAGACGCACGTGCTCACCGACGCGATACGGCGGGCGCTCCACCTGGACCCAGGTTGGGCGGCGATCGCCGTGCTGTGTGAGGGCATTTCGATCACGGGCTATGTAGGCGTCCTGTGGCTCGTCGCCGGTCGCGCCGTCCCGCGCGTGGGTGCACGTGAGAGCGCCCAGATCACGTTGACCGGTGCGGCGGCGACCCGCTTGCTGCCGACCGCAGGAGCCGGCGGGGCCGCGATGACGGTCTGGGCTCTGCGCCGCGCCGGCCTGAGCACCGGAGCGGCAACCCAGGCGCTGCTCGCCTTCTTCGTGGTGCTCTACGCAGCCTTTCTCGCCGCGGTCGCGGTGTTCGGGGCCCTGCTGACCTTTGGCGTGACCCAGAGCCGCGGCCCGATTGCGCTCAGCGCGGCCGCCTCGGGCATAGCGCTGCTCGGAATCGGCCTGTGCCTGCTTCTGGGGTGCAGGTCCGCGGGTTCGGCGGCCACGCCAGGCGAAGGTCCTGGTGGGCATCGGGCGCGGCGTGGCGCGCGCCTGATCGGTCTCGCTGTTCGTGACGCGCTCGGCCTCGTGCGCTCGCGTGATCTACGGCTGGCCGGCGCCCTCGTGTACTGGGCCTGCGACGCCGCAGTGCTGTGGGCCATGCTGAGGATGTTCGGCGCGGCGCCGGCACTTCCGGTGCTCGGGCTCGCCTACTTCCTCGGTCAGGTCGCCAACACCATCCCGATTCCGGGCTCAGTCAGCGGCGGGATGACCGGCGTGTTGATCGCCTGGGGCGTTTCCGCGCCCGTGGCGCTCCCAGCCGTCCTCGCCTACCGCACCATCGCCGTCTGGCTGCCGACACCCGCTGCCATCGCCGCGGTCCCCGGGCTCCGGGCCACGGTCGCGCGGTGGACCGATGAGGACGCCTCCCCCGCGACCGCGCCATAGAGTCGCGCCGGGCTCGGTTCAGGCGGACGCATCGTTCCCGTACGATGGCCGCATGGCGGAGATGTCGGCTCAGCCATCGCAGCCCGAGGGACTTGACCGCGAGACGCTGGTCGTGGCCGGCGTCGTGTTGCTCGGGGCGATCATGTCCATCCTCGACACGACGGTGGTCAACGTCGCGATCGATCACCTGGCGATCGCGTTCCACTCGTCGCTGACCACGATTCAGTGGGTCATCACGGGCTACACGCTGGCGCTCGCGGCGGTGATTCCGGTCACCGGCTGGGCGGCGGACCGGTTCGGCACGAAGCGCATCTACATGTGGTCGCTGGTGTTGTTCACCCTCGGATCGATGCTCTCGGGCCTGGCGTGGAGTGCGGGCTCGCTGATCTTCTTCCGCGTCCTGCAGGGCATCGGCGGCGGAATGATCATGCCGGCGGTCATGACGATCATGACCAAGAAGGCTGGTCCTCATCGGATGGGCCGCGTCATGGGTGTGCTCGGGGTTCCGATGCTGGTCGCGCCGATCCTGGGGCCGATCCTCGGTGGTTGGCTGGTCGACAGCGCGTCGTGGCGCTGGATCTTCTTCATCAACCTCCCGATCGGGATCGTTGCCTTCGTCCTCGCGCTGCTCGTGCTCGAGCCTGATCAGCCACAGCCCGCCCACCGGCTCGACTGGCTCGGGATGCTGCTGCTCTCTCCCGGTCTGGCCGTGTTCATCTTCGGTCTGGCCGAGTCCTCGACCTACGGGTTCGGCTCGGTGCGCTCGTTCGGCCCAACCCTCGTCGGCGTCGTGCTCATCGCCGCTTGGTTCATGCATAGCTGGCGCAGCCCGAACCCGCTGATCGATCTGCGGACGTTCGCGCACACGCGAGCCGGGGCGGCCGCGGGCACGTTCCTCCTCTTCGCGATTTCCGTGTTCGGCACGATGCTGCTCGTCCCGCTGTACTACCAGTCGGTGCGCGGGGACTCGGCGCTGCAAGCCGGTCTGCTGATGGCTCCAGGTGGCTTCGGCGCGATGCTGTTGATGCCGCTGGCCGGCCGCCTGACCGATCGCTACGGCCCTACGTGGCTGCCCGCCACCGGCCTGCCGCTCGTCGCCATCGGGCTCATCCCGTTCGTCTTCGTCGGCCCCCACACGTCGTACGTCCTGCTGTGCGCCGGCAACTTCGTCCAGGGCCTGGGGATGGGCCTGGCCATGATGCCGAACATGACCGCCGCCATGCAGGCGGTGCCGCCCGCCGCCATCGCCCGGACGAGCACGGCGATGAACATCATCCGTCAGGGCGGCGCCTCCATCGGCACCGCCGTGCTCTCCGTGATCCTCGCCTCCGCCATCACGACGAACCTCAGCGCGGTCCTCGGAAGTCGCGGCTCGGGCTCGGGCGGGCTCGCCACGCTCCAGCGCCTGCCGGCGACCGCGCACGCCGCTGCCGCCGGGCCACTGGCCGACGCCTTCGCGTCGACGTTCATCTGGGCGCTCGTGCTCATCCTCGTCGCTCTCGTTCCTGCGGTGGGCATGGCCATCTCGGGTCGCCGCCGCCCCCTGGCGGCACCCGCGGGCTCTCGCCCGGTCGTGCTCGAATAAGCGGCTGTCCACGGGACCGCCGGCGCCGACCGACGTCCTCCTTGTGATCTACCGTTGGCGCGATGTCGAACGCAGCCGACATTGGCAGCTACGGCAGGGTGTTCAACGACATCGCGGGCGAGTATGACCGTCACCGTCCGACCTACCCAGAGGCGCTCATCGACGAGGCCTGTGAGCTAGCCGATCTTCGGCCCGGCGCGCCCGTCCTCGAGATCGGCTGCGGCACGGGTCAGCTGACGCGCGCCCTGCTCGCCCGGGGCCTGCGGGTGACCGCGATCGAACCCGGTGAGGAGTTGATCGCGCGGGCACGTGATCAGCTGAGAGGCGACGTGCGGTTCGTCCACGCCCGTCTGGAGGACGCGACGCTCGCGCCCGCGCAGTACCGGGCGGTGTTCTGCGCGTCGGCGATCCATTGGGTCGATCCGGATGTGAGCTGGCGCAAAATGGCCGACGCGCTCGTCGACGGCGGGACGCTCGGCTTGGTCTCCTACTTCGGCTTGCAGGAGTCACGCAGCTCGCCGGATCAGGAGGCACTGCGCGCGTACATGGCGAGAATCGCGCCCGAGCTCGCCAGGTGGCCGGCCTACCGCGACCTCGACGGCACGCTCGCGGGCGTTGCGGCGCGGCGCGACAACGTGTCGGAGGTCTGGGCGTGGCTCGGCGGCTATGACCTCGCGCGCCGGTACGCCAGTGGCCTGTTCCAGGAGGCGCAGATCGCCGCCGTGCCCATCCTGCTCGAGCACGCGGCGGAGGAGCTCACCGCGCTGCTTGGGACCATGTCGTTCTGGGCGCGGCTCTCACCCCGGCAGCGCGAGGCCATCGCCGCCGAGAACCAGACCCTGTATCAGCAACTTGGGCGACCGATCCGGTCAAGTACGGTCGCGTGCCTGGTGACCGCGCGCCGCGAACCGCGCACCTGACCGGCTACGTGCTCCTACGGGGTGCGCGGCTTGCCCGGCCCTGGAGGAGGCGGCGCGGTGCGCCCCAGTGCGCTCTTGGCGTTCCCGAGCGCCAGCTCGTCATCGGCGGTCCCGTTCTCGCCACGGGTGATCGCGACGCGCTACTCCGGGCCGTCCGCAACCTGCTCGACAAACGCGTCCGCGGTCGCGGACACGGTCGTGGTCGAAGTCAGGCAGACGGCGAGCGGCCGAACCGTGTCGGTGAGCGACAACGGACCCGGCGTCCCCGCCGATCAGCGGGAGCGCCCCGCTTCACGCTGCGGCTCCCGCCCGGTTCCTAGTCGGCGGGTTATTGTCCGGCCGCGAACCGGGCCACGGCGGCCTTGGTGATGAAACCGTGAGTGACGCCGACGCACGCGTCGGCGGCCTGCACCACCGCCGGCAGATGCAGGCTGATTCCCGCGTTGGCGAGCATCTCGCGGGTCAGCTGGCCGCTACTGCCCGGGTCCGGGAAGTTCGGGAACCCGTGGCTGCGCAGACACTGAGCGAAGGCCAGCTCGGCGGCGACCTCGGCGTGACTGGGCGACGCGCTCTGGTTGCGTGCGCCGCCGTCCGGCAGGAGATGCTGGCAGGATGTCGCCGCCGAGAGGAACGCGGGCGACCGGTTGTTGAACGCATTCTTGAAGGCGTGGGGAGAGGTCGTCGGGTCGGGGAAGTTGGGCACCCCGCGCGAGCGCATACAGTCGGCGAACCTGACTGCGTCCTGCTGCCCCCTTTGAATCTGGGCCTGCGTCGGCGGCCGGCTGGAGCTGGAAGCGCTCGGCGAGTTCGAGCCACAGGCGGCAATCACCGCTGAGGCAGCGATCACGGCGGCGGCCAAGGTAGGTCTGAACATGACGCAGGTGGTATCCGCTCGCCGGTCACACGAGTGCAACACGCCGCACCGCGCGCTGAACGCAGGCGGGTCTGTGATGGCGTTGTGATGTGGCGTGGTGCACGATGTAGAGGTGCGCGTGCTGGTGGTGGAGGATCACGTCGAGCTCGCCCGCGACATCGCCGAGGGGTTGCGCGATCGCGGGATCGCGACCGATCTCGCCTATGACGGGGCGACCGCGCTGCAGAAGGGCACGGTCTACCGCTACGACGTGATCGTGCTGGATCGCGACCTCCCGGGTGTGCACGGTGACGTCGTCTGCGTGGGACTGCGCGAGCGGGGCTCCGACGCGCGGATCTTGATGTTGACCGCCGCGGGGACGATCGGCGATCGCGTCGAGGGTCTGAACCTGGGCGCCGATGACTATCTGCCCAAGCCGTTCGCGTTCGCGGAGTTGGTGGCGCGGGTGCATGCTCTGGGCCGCCGCGCGCCGGCGACGGCGCCCCTCCTGCTCAGAGGGGATGTGGCACTCGACGCCTCGCAGCGGCGTGCAACCCGGTCTGGCCGAGAGCTCTCGCTGACCCGCAAGGAGCTGGGTGTTCTCGAAGTGTTGCTCGCGGCCGACGGCGCGGTGGTCAGCGCCGAGGAGCTGCTCGAGCGTGTGTGGGACGAGAATGCCGACCCGTTTACCCGCACGGTGGCGGTGACGCTCGGACGTCTGCGGCGCAAGCTCGGCCCGCCCGAGATGATCGAGACGGTGACCGGCGCCGGCTACCGCATGCGATGACGCCGCCCGCCTTGACCGTGGCCGCGCGGCGGCTTTGGCCCCGCCGGATGCGCAGCCGGCTTGCCATCTTCTACGCCATCCTGTTCCTGCTGGCCGGCGTCGTGCTGCTGGCGCTGACATACACGCTGGCGGCCACGCTGCTGCTGCCTGGCGCCGGCCCGCCGCCGAAGCTGAAGCTGCTCACGCCGCAGGAAAGGGCGCTGTTGCCAGTGTGCAAACCGCTGCCCGCGTCTGCGTCGCTGCTCGCGCAGTGCAACCACCTGATCGACGCCATCGGAGCCGGCGACAAGACACGGGGGGATGCGCTGGCCGCCCTGCGGATCGCTTCCGCGATCGGCCTGGGGATCCTGGCAATCGCCGCCGCCGGACTCGGCTGGCTCGCTTCCGGGCGGGCGCTCAGACCGATGCGGTCAATTACCGAGGCCGCCCGGCAGGCCTCCGAGCTGCGGCTCGGTCAACGCCTCGCGCTCACCGGCCCCGATGACGAGCTCAAGCAGCTGGCCGACACCTTTGACGTGATGCTCGAGCGCCTCGATGCCGCCTTCACCAGCCAGAAACGCTTCGTCGCCAACGCCGCGCACGAGCTGCGCACGCCGCTCACGGTGATGCGCACGGCGATCGAGGTCACGCTCTCCAAGCCGACGCGCACGCCGGATCAGCTCGAGGCGATGGCGGCCACGGTCAAGCGCTCGGTCGAGCGCGCCGACGCCACGGTTGAGGCGCTCCTGACGCTCGCCTCCAGCGAGCTCGGCCCGAGCGCCGAGGAGGAGATCGATCTCGCCACAGCCGCCGAGGACGCGCTCGACGCCACGCACGCGGCGATCGATCAGTGGCAGATCCAGGTCGAGGCCGCGCTCGAGCCCGCGCTTGCGCGCGGTGATCGGGTGCTGCTCGAGCGCATGATCGCCAACCTGGTCGAGAACGCGGTGCTTCACAACGACTCGGGTGGCTGGATCGGCATCCGCACGATCCAGCAGCCCGACAGTGCGGTCTTCGAGATTGCCAACACCGGGGCCAGTGTCACCGCCGAGCAGATCCCCACGCTGTTCGAGCCCTTCGCCCGCGCTGAGGAGCGTCTCAGCTCGGCCGACGGCGTGGGGCTCGGCCTCTCGATCGCCAGCGCGATCGCCGGCGTTCACAACGCCACGATCACCGCCCACCCGCGACCCGGCGGTGGGCTCGACCTGTCGGTCACGGTTCCCACAAGCCCGCGCTGAGGCCTCCGCTGGGCCGCCAGTCTGGTGGTCTCACACCCATGATCGCCAGACCTCTTGTTCCGCCGAGATCTGGAGTGCAAGCTGTCGGCATGAACCAGACATCCTTCATGGGCGACAAGCCCGTCCGACGCATCGGCTTCGGCGCGATGCAGCTCGCCGGTCCCGGCGTGTTTGGCCCGCCGCGGGATCCAGATGGCGTCCGCGCCGTCCTGCGCCGCGCCATCGAGCTCGGGGTCGACCACATCGATACCGCTCAGTACTACGGCCCCGACGTCGTAAACGACCTGATCCGTGAGACCTTGCATCCCTACCCGGAGAACCTCAAGCTCGTCACCAAGGTCGGCGCCCGCCGCGACGAGAAAGGCGCCTGGCTGCCCGCCCAGAGTCCCGCCGAGCTGCGCGCGGGCGTCGAAGACAACCTCCGCTCCCTACAGGTGGAGCGGATGGACCTCGTCAACCTCCGTCTGATGGATCACGACACCTCCGGCGATTTCCTGGCGGAACAGCTCGGGACGCTCGAGGATCTGCGCAGCGAGGGCAAGCTCGACCTGATCGGCATCAGCGAGGCCGGCGTCGATGCCGTTCGCCGTGCTCTGGAGCTGGTCGACATCGCAGAGGTGCAGAACTCCTACAGCGTCGTCAACCGCTCCGGCGAGGCCGTGCTCGAGCTATGCATGGAGCGAGAGATCGCCTTCGTGCCCTACTTCCCGCTCGGTTCCGCGTTCAGCGGCGGTCCCCGGCAGCTGGCGCTCGATCCGGTCATCGCCGGGGTAGCGGGGCGCCGCCGGGCCACGGTGACGCAGGTCGCGCTGGCCTGGCTGCTGTCCCGCTACGAGCGGATGCTCCTCATCCCCGGTACCAGTTCGGTGGCGCATCTCGAGGAGAACATGGCGGCAGCCGACGTCGAGCTCGACGAGTCAGACCTGGCCGAGCTCGAGAGTGCGACCCAGGTAGGCGATCCGCTGGCCGCCGCGCACGACTGAGCTCTCAGAGAGTGGCGAGCGCGGCTCGCGTGGCCTCGTCGGCCGGCGCGTAGACGGCCATCCTCAACTCCGGCTGACCCGTTGGCACCGTCTGGGCGTGATGCAGGCGCAGCGTGCCGAGCTGCGGGTGCTCCATGACCTTGGTGCCGCGCTGGGTCTCGATCACCTCGTGCTCGTCCCACCACTCGCGGAACTGCACGCTGTGCTCGCGGATCTGCGCCACGAACTCCTCGTACTCCTGCTCGCCCGCGTGGCGCGCGTACTCGGCGCGAAACCGCGCCAGGGTGTTGCGAGCGGTTCCCTCGCGTTGGGGGGTCATCCCACCCTCGCCGGGATCGACCAGCAACCACCACAGCAGATACCGCCTGTGCGGAGCCAGATGGTCGGGTGAGCCGAGCACGACGGATGCCGCCCGGTTCCAGGCGAGGATCCGGGTCATGGGACCGAGGAGGTAGGCCGGATTCGGATGGATCGAGTCGACGAGGGCGATGAGCTGGCCGACGTCTCCGTCGAGCCGCTCAGGATCGGTGCCGCCCACGTCGTCGGCCAGCGGCAGCTCGGTTCGCGCAAGCGCGAACAGCGTGCGGCGCTCGGCGGGATCGAGCCGAAGCGCGCGGGCGAGCGCATCGAGCACGTCTGGCGAGGGGTTGATGTCGCGGCCCTGCTCGAGCCAGGTGTACCAGGACACGCCGACGCCCGCCAAGGCGGCGAGCTCCTCGCGCCTCAGGCCAGGCGTCCGGCGCCGCCCGCCATCCTCCGGGAGGCCGACGTCCGCCGGCGACAGGCGGGCCCGACGCGAGCGCAGGAACGCCCGCAGTTCATCCCGCCGGAAGGGTGAAGAGACGACGGCCATGGTCGACCGCTTCGACTGTAGCTGGCGCCGGGGCGATCACGACCGCCGGATCCCGACCCGCTCAGCCAAGAACCATCGTCAGCCGAGCTCCGTCCGCGAGACGCGGCGGGCTACGCCGCCTCGTCTCAGAACAGACGACGGACGAACTTTCCAACGCCCGAGAACAGCCCGCTCAGCAGACCGCCAAGTCCCGCGAGCAGTCCGCCGACCGCCCGGCCAAGGCCTCGAATGACTCCCATCTATCTACCTCCGGGCACCAACTACCCGCGGGAGCCCAGATGACACGCTGTCGTGGGCGAGGGCATCATGACGCCCCGGGCTGAGTGGGGGAGCACGCCGCCGACCCGCTACCTCCCCGTGCGCTCGCGGTGCGTGCACCCCGGCCAACAGCAGGGCCGCCGCTGACCTTCCTCCAGCTCCTCCTGGGTCCGCCGGATCCGGCGCTCTCGCGTCGTCGCCTGCTTGGCGTCCTGGACCCAGCAAATGAACTCGTTGCGGGCTAAGGGCGTGATGTCCTTCCAGGCATCGAGCGCCGTGGCGTTGGCAATCAACGCCTTGCGCAGATCCGCGGGGAGTTCATGCACCACCCCACCGGGCACCGTCGGGCCGCTCACACGGGCCATGGTAATGAGCCGGCGAACTGGTAAGCCGGCGAGGACCGTGCAACGGACACTGACGGACCTCAAGAAGCTGCTCGCCGAAACCGAGGACCGGATCTCCGGCGGTCCCGCCAAGCGCAAGGCTGCGGCTAAGAAAGCGGCCAACACGCGAAAGCGAAACGCGGCCCAGCGGAGCGCCTCGGCCAAGAAGGCGGCACGGACGCGGGCCAAGGCTCGCTAGGCCAACCCCAAGGCCTCCTCGGGGACTAAAGCTTGCGATTTGCCGGTCGATCACGCGTGAAATGCGCAATCCGGCCCACGCACCCGATGGGGATTCCGGCTCGACCCTGGATGTCTCCATCCTGCGCACGGTTATCGCGATGCAGCACGAGCTCGCCGCGGTGGGGCTCGATCTCAAGGCGGTGATGCAACGGATCGCCGACCGCACGCGCGAGCTGACGGGAGGAACCTCGGCCGCGGTGCGGCTGCTCGATGACGATGCGCTCGTCTGCGGCGCGATCAGCGGCGCACCCGAGATCGCCGAGCCACACCGCTTGCCGCTCGGAAACAACCTCTCCGGCCACGCGATGCGCAGCGGACGCTCGCTCCTGTGTCTCGATACCGAGAACGACGAGCGAGTCGATGCCGCGCTGTCGCGCAAGCGTGGGGTCCGCTCCATCATCGCGGTCCCCCTCCTTCACGCCGGTCGGGCCGTCGGATTGCTGCTCCTGTACGGCGACCAGGCCGGCGCGTTTGGGGAGCAGGAGCTCACGACGATGGAGCTCCTGTCCGTGGTCCTTTCCGGTGCGATGGCACACGCCGCCGAGTTCGAGGCCAAGCGCGATCAGGTCCAGGCACTGGCTCGGTTTGAAGCGACATTTGCCAACGCGCTCACGGGAATGGTGCTGCTCGACCTCGACGGCCGCATCCTGGATTCCAATCCCGCCATCCAGACGCTGCTGGGCTACACGCGCGACCAGTTGTCCGGGAAGCGCTTGGCGCGTCACGTTCATCCGGCGGACCGCCGCAAGACACGCGCTGCCTACCTACGGATGATCGATTCGCGAGACAGCTCTTTTCGGCTCCAGCATCGCTTCGTGGACCACGAGGGGCGGGTCGTCTGGGTCGACGCCGCTGCCTCTTTCGTGCACGACTCTCCAGGACAGCCGAGCTTCGCGATCGCCATGATCCAGGACATCACCCAGCGCAAGGAGGCCGAGGCGGCGCTGCTCTCGCAAGCTGCTCTGAGTGAGCACCAGGCCCAGCACGACGCGCTGACGGGTCTGGCAAACCGGACGCTGTTCTACGACCGCCTCAGCCGAGTCGTGAACGCACGACGGCGGCACGACACCCGCGCCGCCATCGTGGTGCTCGACCTGGACGGCTTCAAGGAGATCAACGACTCGCTGGGACACGCGGCGGGAGATGAGCTGCTCGTCGAGCTCAGCCGCCGTCTCGAGGGCGCCCTGCGCTCGTCGGACACCGTGGCCCGCCTCGGCGGCGACGAATTCGGTGTTCTACTGCCCCAAGTGGACGAACGCGAGGATGTCCTCCACGCCGTGCGGCGCATGAAGTCCGCGGTTGAACGGCCGGTCACGCTCCAGGGACTGTCGATCTCGCTCGAAGCGTCGATTGGCATAGCGCTCTATCCCGACCACGGCGAGGACGTCGAGACGCTGCTGCGTGGCGCGGACGGCGCGATGTACCAGGCGAAGGACGAGAAGGCGGGCTGGGCCTTCTACGACGCCAGCCGGGTTCATGAGGGCACTCCGCGACTCATGCTCATGGGCGAGTTGCGACGCGCACTCGACCGGCATGAGCTCGTCCTCTACTACCAGCCGAAGGCGGTTCTCGCCGACGGTGAGGTGCATTCGGTGGAGGCGCTGCTGCGCTGGATGCACCCGGACCGGGGCCTCGTCCCCCCCGACGAATTCATCCCGATCGCCCAGCAGACGGGACTGATCAAGCCGCTGACTCTGTACGTGATCGACGAGGCGCTGCGGCAGTGTCACGCCTGGCTGGCGAACGGGCTGTCGCTGGCCATCGCGGTCAACCTCTCGACACGCAACCTGGTCGATCCGAGCTTTCCGGACCAGGTCGCGGAACTGCTCGAGCGGTGGGGCGTATCGCCGAGACTGCTCGAGCTCGAGATCACCGAGTCGGCGATGTTGTCTGACCCGGGTCGAACGAAGCTTGTCCTGGAGCAGCTCTCCGAGATGGGGATCCGCCTGTCGATCGACGACTTCGGCACGGGGTACTCGTCACTGGCCTACCTCAAGCGCCTGCCGGTGAACGAGATCAAGGTCGACCGGTCGTTCGTCATGAACATGGCCAACGATGAGGACGACGCCACCATCGTGCGGTCCACCATCGAGCTCGGGCGCAACCTCGGCCTCGACGTGGTCGCCGAAGGGGTCGAGAGCGAGCAGGTGTGGAGGCGGCTGCGGACCTTGGGCTGCACCGCGGCGCAGGGCTACTACCTGAGCCGGCCGGTTCCGGCTCCGGAGCTTGAGAGCTGGCTCGAGCAGAGGCTGCGCGAGCGCCGCTCTCTGCGTCTGCGCGCAGCCGGTTGAGAGAATCACCAGCCCTCTCGCCTCTCATCCGGGCATCGGAATCGGCGAGACTGGCGCGTGGGTGCGGCACACCCGCCCCTGGACATCCGACCGAAGCCCGCGGCCGGATTGGCCCGCGACCCAGAGGAGAACTCGCCAGATGCCAGAGCAACTCGTTGGAACCGTTGAGGAGCTTGGCCCCGGATCAGTCCGGGGTATCGGAGATTGGGCGGTGCTCAACGTCAGGGGTGAACGCTACGCGGTTTCACGGCGCTGTCGACACTTGCGCGCCGATCTCGCGAACGGCATGATCGACGAGGACGGTTGTCTCGTCTGCCCGTGGCACCAATCCTCCTATGACCCGACGACCGGCCGGATGGTCGTCGGGCCGCAGGCGGGGTTCGAGAAAGTGCCGGGCCTGAACACCGCGTTCATTCAGCTGACCAGACTCTGGCCGCTACGCCGCGCTGAGGTTCTCGAGCGTGGGGGCAAGGTCTACCTGCGCGGCTGACTCCGCACTCAACGCTCACGCGGCTCCGGCAGCCCGTAGCTCGCACGCTCATCCGGCGAGATCGGCTGCGGCGGTGTGCTTGAGGATCGCCGCGGCGATCCTCGGTCGGTCTGCAGGGTCGATTCCGTGGCCGGCGCCGTCCAACCTCAGCAGGCCCGCGCCGGGGATCTCGTGGGCGAGTGCCTCGCCGTGCTCGATGGGGAACATCGGATCCGCGGTGCCGTGGATGACAAGCGTGGGTGCGGTGATCGAGGACAGGGGCGCGCTCGGGCCGTTGCCCTCCGTGAGCAGATCGTGGTTCCGGCGCGCGGCGAAGCTGCGCGCTCGTTCGACATCCTGGTGGACGAGGTCGCGCATCCGGACCTCGTCGAACGGGCGGCGGTCGCCCGCGACCATTCTGCAGTAGCCGGCCACGTAGTCGACGACCGAGCTCCTGTCCGACCAGTCGACCCTGGCGGTGGAGACGAATCGCCGGAACTGGGCGGTCGGGGGCGGCAGGTCACGGTTGCCGGGCGTCGCGGCCGAGGTGCTGATCAAGACGAGCGAGCGGACGCGGCCCGGGAACTCGAGCGCGAGCAGTTGCGCGAATGCGCCGCCGGCTGAGACGCCGACGACGTGTGCGCCGGGAATGCCGTAGGCATCGAGCACGCTGGCCGCGTCCGCCACCAGATCCGTGCCGGTGTAGCCGGGATGCCCCGGCTCGTACGTGATCGACCGGCCGGTGTCGCGGTGGTCATAGCGGATGACAAAGCGCCCCGCGCCTGACAGCGTCCGGCAGAGGCCCTCATCCCACCACACCATCGACGCCCCGACACCCTGGACGAGAAGGACCGGAGGATCTCTGGGATCGCCGAACGGCTCCGTGCAGAGCTCCACGCCGTTGACATGGATCATCCGTTCGGACATCAGAGGTCGTAGGAAGTGCCGGCGAGCCCACGCGCCGCCAAGAGGGTCTTCAGCGACGGCAAGGTGTGGCTGTCGGGGGCCAAGGGCTCTGCCACCTTCATGGCCGAGTAGACGGCTGACTCCTGCGAGTGAAAGCCGCTGGTGTACTGGGCGGCGCGTTCAACACAACGAAGCGGTAGGGCCCATGCTGCCGGCGCCGATGATGGCCACGCGGTGCCCATCCGATCTTGGACGACCTCCAGCCGGCCTGGCCCGCGCTCCGCCGCTGTCGCACCCTGGCGACCCATCAGCCCCGCGCCCGCTCCGAACGGGGCCACGGCGACCGCGCCCTTGACGACATCACGACGCGTCAGCGACGAAGATCGGCTGGAACGTTGGCTGCTGGCGTCGCCGCTGTGAATCGTTTGCTTCCTGACGTGAGCGCCGCCGTGGATAGCGAGGGGCGCCGGCTAGAGGATGCGGACGACGGTCAGTCGCCGGCTGCCACGTGGCGTAGGGACCTCGACCGTGGCACCGGGCGCGCGGTTCAACAGGGCCTTGGCAACGGGGGATTCCACCGAGAGCTTGCCGTGCGCCCGGTCGGCCTCCGGGGCGCCGACGATCGTCCACGTGCGCACTTCACCCGTGTCCTCGTCGCGGACCTCGGCTGAACACCCAAAGGCAAAGGCCGCCCCGCCGCCCGGGGCGACGTCAACGACCACGGCATTGCGCAGCCGGCTCCGGAGCCGGCGGATGCGGGTCTCCAGATGTGCCTGATCGTCCTTGGCGGCGTGATACTCGCCGTTCTCCTTCAGGTCGCCGTGCCCCCGGGCGGTGAGGATCCGTGCGGCAATCTCACGGCGTCCCACCGTCTCAAGCTCTCCGATCTCGGCCTTGAGAGCCGCGAGCCCCGCTTCGGTGATCGGCTCGCCCTCATTATCCGATGCGCTCATAGAGTCATTCTGGCGCGTCCAGGGCCGCTGCCTCCGAAACGCGACCAGACCCCTCTGCTCGCCGGCTGCGATCGTGGCGCCCGGAGAGCGCTCCGAGCCGAATCTTCACAGTTTCTGTATACGCGCGACCGGATCTTTAGCGCGTCCTTGACATCGGGGCGGCGAGCATTTGAGCAGAGATGTCTGTCACCGAGGACCCGGCAGGTCGGGCGAGGATCGCTCCAAGCCAACGCCGCGTTTCCCGGTCGAGCAGTGCTGCGTCCTCATGGCTTCCGGCTCGGTGGGCGACGCGCTACTGCCATCGGGTAGGCCTATTCGCGCTCGTCCGGTGGCGGGCTGCCCGGCTGGACCGTGAGCTCGCCGCAGGCATCAGTCCGCAAACCTGCGAGGCCCGGTCGCTCCGGGCGCGAAGGATCACTCGACGCCGGAGCCGCACGAGCATCGCGCGCGGACTTGAGAGAGTGCTCCGCAGCGCGAGCGACACCGGTCCGGGGTTCACGGCCGCGGTACCGCCGCACGGTCCGGAGGTGCTGGCAGCGCGCACAGTCATTGAGGCGCTCAAGCGGCGACTCTACGCCCCAGAGCCCGTCACGGCACGCGGCATGGCCATGCTCGGCACGCTCCTCACCGAGGCAACGAGCCCGCTGTATCGGCCTGAGGAGCCGGGCGCACTCGGCAGTCTGCTTCGCGCGGCGGCGGCCGCGCTTGAGCCCGCGAGCTGATGAGACTGACCGCTGTGACGCCCAGATTGACCCCAGTCGCGTTCTCTCACCCCCACGAGGCCGTCGCGTGACGACTCAGAGGCGACCGCCCGTCCACGAGGTGGCACTCAAGGACGACGTAGGTGCTCGCGAGCCTGACGCTGCCTTGGAGGGCAAGATTGCCGCGAAGCGGAGCCTCAACGAGTCGGGGCACAAGCTTGGGTATTGGGCTCCGCCTGCGGTCAGCGCCCACGCTGAGGAGTCGGAGGCGACCAGGAGGCGCTTCGACGCGCTCGCCGACTCCCAGCGAGATGTGATTGCGCATGCGGGACGAGCGGTCTTGGCCCTGGGGGCCCTGGGCGTGGTTTACGGAGATATCGGCACCAGCCCGCTGTACACCGAACAGGTCATCTTCAGCTCGTATCGGGCGACGGCGCACATCACGCCTGCGGCGGTGTACGGAGTCGCCTCGCTGATCTTCTGGGCGCTGATGGTCGTGGTGTCGATCAAGTACGCGGGTTTCATCATGCGCGCGCACAACCGTGGCGACGGGGGGATCATGGCTCTCGCCGCGCTCCTCCAACGTAACCGGGTGGCTCATGGCGCGCTGTTCGTCACTCTCGGGATTTTCGGCGCGGCGCTGTTCTTTGGTGACGGGGTTATCACGCCCGCGATTTCCGTCCTCGGGTCGATCCAGGGGGTCCAGGTCGCCACGCCAACGCTGGCGCACCTGGTCGTGCCACTATCGGTTGCCATCCTGCTGGGACTGTTCGTGCTGCAGCGGATCGGGTCGGGCACGATCGGCGCGTTATTCGGTCCGGTGATCCTCGTCTGGTTCACCGTCATCGGTGTGCTCGGCCTCAGCCAGGTGCTCAAAGACCCCGCAGTGCTTCAGGGCCTGTCTCCCAGTTGGGCGGTGCGGTTCATGGCCGATCACGGGGCGGCCGGGTATCTGGTGCTTGGCGGTGTGGTGCTGGCGGTGACCGGTGCTGAGGCCCTGTACGCCGACCGCGGTCACTTTGGTGCAAGCCCGATCCGATTGGGTTGGTTCAGCCTCGCCCTGCCCGCGCTGATGCTGAACTACCTGGGCCAGGCTGTGTACATCCTCCACCATCCGACGCTGGCCAAGGACGCGAACACGTTCAATCCGTTCTACCAAATGGCGCCCAGCTGGGCGCTGTGGCCGCTGGTGATCCTCGCCGCCGTCGCGACCGTGATCGCCTCCCAGGCGGCGATCTCGGGCTCCTTCTCGGTGGCAAAACAGGCGGTGCAACTCGGTTTTCTCCCTCGGCTGAAGGTCCTACACACCTCCAAGATGGAAGGGCAGATCTACGTACCGGTCATCAACTGGTCGCTCTGCATCGGTGTGGTCGCGCTCACGCTCGTGTTTCGCTCCGCCACGAAGCTCGGGGATATCTATGGCGTGGCGGTGACCGGAACGTTCATCCTCAACACGGTGCTGTTCATTGCCGTCGCCCGGTTGCTCTGGGGCACATCCAAACGGAAACTGGCGCCCGTCGCCGTTCTGTTCTTGACGGTCGAGATCGCGTTCTTCAGCTCGAACATCGCCAAGATCGAACACGGCGCGTGGTTGCCCTTAGCGGTTGGGGTCGTGGTATCGATCGTGATGATGAACTGGCGCCGCGGCCAGGTGATCGTCACTCGGAACCGTGTCTCCCAGGAGGGTCCGCTGAACGAGTTTCTCGACGGTCTCGCTACTAAGCAGCCTCCGCCCATACGAATCCCAAGTGTTGCCGTATTTCTGTGCCGGGACAAGACCACCACCCCGCTCGCTCTGAGGGCGGACGTCGAGCATACCCACACACTGCCCGAAAAGGTGGTAATCGTCTCCGTCGATACCGTCAGCCTCCCGCACGTCGACACCTTTGACAGATGCGCGGTAGAGGTGCTCGGCCATGGCCTGTTCAAAGTCATCCACCTGACCGCCCGATTCGGCTACCACGACAATCTCAACATCCCCCAAGCGCTCGCGCAAGCCCGAAAACAAGGCCTCCTCGACCGCAACCTCGACTTGGAGCACGCCTCCTACTTCGTCTCGCGGATCACGATCACCCCAACCGGCGCGCCCGGTATGTCGCGCTGGCGCAAGAGCCTGTTCATCGCGATGGCCCGCAACGCATCCAGCGCGATCGACCATTTCGGGCTCCCAGGAGACCGGACCGTGATCATGGGCTCCCAGGTCGCGCTCTAGCTAGCCGGAAAGGGGGCCCTCGCCGTCGCCAGCAGCCGGCGGGGCCGGCTCTGCGTGGTCAGCCTTGCCGGTGTCACCGGCCGGGAGCGCGGACTGCGGAGCGCCCGCCTGGACCTCAGCCTTGAGGCGGGCGAACTCGTCGTCGACGGCGCTCTTGGCGCCGAGTTGGTCGAGCTGGCGATCGACATCGTCCTGGCCGGGGCCGAGCGCGGTCAAATCCTCGAACGTTCCCGCCGCCTGAAGCTCATCGACCGCCTCCGCGCGAGCCTTCATCGTCTCGGTCTTGTCGAGGGCACGCTGCATCGCCGCGCCGACATCCGCCATCGAGTCACCGACTCCCGTGGCTGCTTCGGAAACCTGCACCTGCGCCTCGGCCGCCGAGTACTGCGCCTTGATGACTTCCTTCTTTGAACGAAACTGCTCGGTCTTCGCCTCGAGCTGCTTCTCGGAGTCGATGAGCTTCCCCTGCTCTGACTCGAGCTGTGCGATCTGCTGGTCGAACGAGCCAGCCTCCTGAACGGTCAGCTGCTTTCGCTCGAGCGCTGCGCGAGCAAGATCCTCACGTCCCGCGGACATCGCCTCGCGGGCCTGGGCGTCGAGCTTGGCGCCGTGTTCATCGAGCTGCTGGCGCTGGAGCATCAGCCGCTTCTTGGCGGTGACGATGTCGGCGATCCCCTTCTTGACGTTCTGGAGGTTCTCGACCTGGCGCGCATACGCGTAGTCGAGCGTCTCGCTCGGGTTCTCGGCGCGATCAAGCTGCTTTGAGATCTTCGACTTGACCACAGTCGAAAGCCGTCCCTTCAGTCCAGGCATCGAAACCTCCTAGCGGCTTCGTAATGGGCGTGGCTCGCTCAACTGAGCGTACTCCGGCTGCCCCGCACGGTGAAACGCCCGATCTCCGCCGTGGTGCCGCAGGGAGCCCACCCGACGCCGATCACCGCCGCGCCAGCGGTAGGGTTGGGGAGCAGGCGGGCTAGCTGAGGGGGTTCCGGGGGTCGACCCTCAGCGCCGGCTCCCTGCGCGCCCGGTCGCACGGCTGCGCAGGGCAGGCACCCGCACAGCACCGGCGGCCGCAAAAGCCGCACCGTCCAAGGTAGACGGCGACCCGGACGCGATCTCCCCGGGCCCCAAAATACCGAGCCGCGAAAGCCAATCCCCGATCCCGCCGACCAACGCTGCCGGGCGAGGTGCCATCGGCCCCCCGGACAATAAAAACGCGGTCCGGGGGCGACGACCGTGCCTGCTCTCGCGCGTAGCCTGCGCGCGAAATAAGCCTCGTCGGTCGCCTTCGAGAGCCGCTTCGCTTGGCTTTCGCGAGCTGTGCTCTCTCCCGAACCGCTGATCGCACCCTACCGCAGCCACAAGTCGCTCCGCCCGACCGTTCCCGCACTTTGGAGGAAAATCCACCTCGGGTCCCAACCGACCGGTCGCCCCGGTGCCCGACGACGACATGCCTGGCTTCCGCGCGGGGCGAGCCCCGTCCTGCGGCTCGCCGGGAGCGGAAGCGGAACGCGATACGGTCGTCGGGTGGGAGATTCAATCGCGGTAGGGCTACCGGCCGTTGCGACAGGTGCGCTGTTGGTTCCCCTCGCGCTCCTCGACCGGCGGATGCAGAGGACCGGCGGCCCGGGGATCATCCCGTTTGAGTTAGCCGGCCCCGAACGCACCGGTGTCATCCTGCGACGCTGGGGTGAGGAGGGTCGCCGGTCGGCGGTGATATCGCTCGCGCTCGACTTTCCGTTTCTGGCGTCGTACACCGTATTGAACGTGAGGCTCACGCGCCGTGCGCACGCCGCTCGAAGGAGCCAGGGACGGCTGGTGGCTCAGCTCGTTGAGGCGGCACAGGTGATGGCCGCCGTGTGCGACGCCGTAGAGAATTCGGCGCTTCTGGTGACGATCGCGCGAGGTGGCGACGAATGGATGGCACGCGTCGCGCAGCGCGCAGCTCAAACCAAGTTCGCCGCTCTCGGTATCGGCTGGTTGTATGGCGCTTCGGCCCTGCTGCGCAGCGCCCGCTCCGGCACAGCCGCTTCCGCATCGACCGAGTAGGAGCCGCTGACGACGGTGCCGACGGCTCCTGCCACGTCGCACTGCTCGGTGGACTTGTGCGTCGGAAGGCCGAGGCCAACCGAGCAGCGGGTGCAGTCAGCCGTTTGCGAGGGCCCGCCAGAGGACACCGGGGCACGCCATGAGCCTGGTGCCCAGCACGAGCGCGAACATGCTGAGAGGTAGCCAAGGCCGCAGATGCGGTCGAATCCGGAGGATCTCGTCGTCCGGAGTCAGATCAAGCACCATCGCGTCGCTCAGCCGCAGGCCGGCGATGCGGCAGTCCCCGATGACCACGCGCACCGAACCGTCGCCGATCTCTTCGCACCATCGAAGGTCGCTCACGCTGCGGTAAATAGCGTCGAGAAGCACACGAAGATCGTCGTGACCACGGAAAACCATGTGGCCCGACAGCGGCGAGACCAGCTCGGCATCGGGGGCCAAGGACTGCATCAGGGCGGCGATGTCGTTCTGCTCAGAGGCGCGGCGATATTGTGCGACGGCATCCACACAAACGATGATTCCCCGGTTCGCCGTCGCGACAACCTAGGCGCGCAGCGCCGAGTGTGCTCCCCCGCTTCGTCGCCTAATGTAAGACCCGAGGAGGTTGTCCAGTGGACCTTCCTCGGTTCCCGTGGACGCGCTGTCCACGAAAGCGCGGTCTATGTCTGAGGCGCGGTTGCCGGCGAGCTATCGGTGGGCAACGGCCAGCGCACCCGGGGTGGCATCTGCAGGGTGGCGAGGCCTGTTGCCGCAGCGGCGAGGACGAACGCAGCTGGATAGCCGGCTTGGCTGATCGTGGCTCCGGCGACTGTCGGTCCGACGATCGTGCCGCAGGTGAGCGCCGTGTTCACCGCGGCCAGTCCCGCCGATGGGCGAGCGGCGAATACCTGGCCGTTCCAGAGTCCTTGGACGGCGATCACGGCGTTGTAGGAGAGGCCAAACACGGTGGCGGCGACCAGCGCGGCGATGGTGCTGCCAGCCGCAAACGCCACGGCCGTGAGGGCGGCGGCGACCAGCGCGCAGGCGACGAGGTAGCACCGCCGGGCACCGAATCGGCGGGTGGCGATACCGGTGAGGGAGGCGAGCACCCCGGCGGCGCCGCATACGGCGTAGACCGTGCGGGCAAGCGTTTGCGTCAGTCCAGCCGCTTGCAGAGCGTCGACGCTGAAGGCCCACCAGATCGAGCTGCCGACGCCGACAAGCAGCGCGGAGATCAGCAGCGGACGGGAGCGAGGGCAGACAAACCACGACCAGGACAGCGCCGGCGGTCGTGCGCTCGCGCGCTGGACGCTCGCTGTTGGTGCGGCGCGAAACGCCCAGGCGCCGACGGCGGCGGCGAGGATGGCGAACAGCAGCCAGCACCAGCGCCAGCGTTCACCGAGCAGGATCGCGAGTGGACCAGCTAGCGCCACTCCCCATCCTGTGCCGGAGCTAATCGCCGACCAGCCCACCTCGCGTCGCGCGGGCGCGACGACGGTGGCGACGATGTCGGCATAGGGCGGAAAGGCCAGGCCCGCCGCGGCGCCGGCAATGAGCACGCCCGCCCAGAACGATGCCGTGCTGTGGGCGACCGCGATCACGACCATGCCGGCGGTGGCGGTGGCGGTGGCCCCGGCAATCGGCACACGCGGGCCGAACCGACCGAGCATCCACACCACGACTGCGTTGCCGGCCAGATACGACAGGTAGGCGCTGGAGGCGATCACCCCGGCTGTGCTCGCGCCGAGGTGAAGGTCGCGCTGCATGGGGGGCAACAGCAGCCCGTACCCGTACCGGGCCAAGCCGAAGGTGACCCCGATCATCGCGGCGCCGGGGATCACCACGCGCAGGTCGTCGCGCAACTCAGACATCCGGCGCCGTGTGCCGCAGTGGACACGCCTGACCCGCCGCCCCGCAGGCGTTGCGGTCGCACAACCGGCAAACCCGCAACGCCGGTAGCTGCTCGTCCCCCCGCGCCGCGAGCATCTTGCCCAGCAGCGCCTCCAGGCGCTGGCGCTCGGGCACTGTCAGCATCGTCAGCGACTGGGCGAGCGCGCCCTCGCGTGCCTCGAGAATCCCGTCGGCGCGACGGCGCCCCGCAGCCGTGAGCTCCAGACGCCGCTGTCGCGCATCGGCCCCCGCACTCCGGACAAGGCAACCGGCAGCATCCAGCCGCCCGACCAGCCGCGTCGCCCCCGAGCTGGTGAGCGAGAGGACCTCGCCCAGCCATCCGACGGTTTGGCCGGGGTGCGCGAGCAATGTCACCAAGGCCGCGCACTCTGACGATGACGCTCCGGACGCCGCCGCACCCGAGGCCGAGAGGAGACCGTCCGCCACGGCCAGGGCGCTCGCTCCGAGAAGGTTCTCCAACCTCGCCATCTGCATCCTCCGTCATTATTTGCCTGACGCAGGCAATAGTCTATTGGAAGCCGAGGCGGCGGCGCGCCGGGGAGCCGAGGCTCACGCCGCCATTGACCGAGCCGCATCGCACCTCCACGCGAGACTTAACGGGACGGCCGTCACCCCCGCCATTCGCACCCCGCTCGAACACGCGCTCAGGGCAGCCAACAGCGAGTGAGCGCCATCGTCCCCCTCTGAAGCTGCACTCCTCGGCTACACGATCGCCTATGCCTGCCGATATCTGGTTTGGGAGATCTGACGTGTCGAGGCCACCGCGGCGCTTGCCCGCCGCCGAGGGCCCGCAGGGCTCTGACACATGAGAGCGCTCCGTACGCCCCGCACGCCGGCGAATCACCCTGCCTTCCGTCACACCCATGGCCGAAACAGCCCTCGAAGCAACGCCCACGGCGAGGGCCGCCGCCTCGCGGCTGCCCCCGGCGAAGCAGATGCTGCGGGCCGTCGCCATCGTGGCCGGCTGCACGGTCCTCGCACTCGTCGGACTCTGGCTGGGTCTGCGCCTGAGCACTCCCGCCACCTACGGCTCGGCACTGGGAGCGGCGAGCTTCCAGCTTCAGCTCTCTGGCAGCGGCAACGTCGAGGTGTTCATCCCGCTGGCCGACTGGGGCTTGCGCGCCCACGCCTTCAGCGCACCGCTCACGCTGCACGTTGAACCGCGCGTCATCAACCGCCAGGCTCTGATCGCCGCGGCGCAAGGCAACAGAAGCGTCCTGACCGAGACGGCGCACGCCCTCAGCGCCGATGGCTTACGGGCGATCGAGCGGGCGGCCCGCTACCTGCTGCTCGGCACGCTCATCGCGGCCGCCGGCGGCTGGGCGCTCCTACGCATCTACCACTGCCGCAATCGTCGGCTGCTCATCGCCGTCCCGATCGGCACGGTCCTCCTCGGGCTCACGCTCGGAGGCAGCCTGCTCTGGCGGGTCAGCGCCACCTGGGACGCCGACGCGCTCAGCCACCCGACCTACTATGCCCGCGGCGCCGAGCTCATCCAGCTCCTGGACGCGGCCGAGCACGCCCGGGGCGTCAAGGACTCCTACGCCGGCAAGGTGCAGAGCGCCCTCAGCGGCTTCGCCTCGCTGCTCACCGATCCAACCGCGGGCGCCGTGAGGGGTGACCGCCGGGCGCTGCTCGTCTCCGATCTGCACAACAACACCCTCGCGCTGACGTCGCTCGGCTACTACGCCCAGGACCAGCCCGTCTTCTTCGTGGGCGACTTCGGCAACACCGGCGATCACACCGAGATCGGGGCGCTCGTGCCGAGTATTGCCCGCTTGGGGACGAGGGTCATCGCCGTCTCCGGCGACCACGATTCGCATGCGATGATGCTCGCGCTCGCGCACCGGCACGTGACGGTCCTGACCTCCCACGGACAGCTGCTCTCGAGCGGCCACTACGGTGCCGCAGAGGTGACCGTCGACGGCCTGACCGTGGCCGGATTCGACGATCCGATGGAGTACCGCGGGGTTAACCCGGACAACCCGAACCGCATCTTCTCTCTCGGCGAGCTGCCCGACGCCGCGCAGGCGCTCGCGCAGGCCCAGCAACACCTGCTGTCCTGGTTTGAGGCGTTGCCCGAGCGCCCTGATGTCGTGTTGGTGCACGAAAATGGCCTCGCCCAGTACCTGGCGCGGTCGCTGTCCGCGGGCGGGTATCACGCTCCGCTGACCATTCTCACCGGGCACGACCACATCCAGCACGTGAATCACGACGGACCTATCGATATCGTGGACGCAGGCACGGTCGGAGCCAGCGGCCTGTACGGCATCGGCGCCGACTTCGTCGGTTTGGGCGACGTGCACTGGATGTCCAAGCACCCAGTCCTCCAGGCTGCCGATCTCATCCAGATCGAACCGGTCTCAGGTGTGGCCCAGGCTCAGCGCGCCGTCCTCTCCACCGACTGCGGACTGAGCCACAAGAACTGCACGAGCGCAGTCGACTACCTCGATCCGCGCGAGGGCCCGCAAACCGGCGCACTGAAGGATGCTCAGCCGGTCAGCCCGCTCAGCCCGATCGTGGGGGCCAAGATCCCCTGACCAGGTGTCCTCGGAAGGTCTCGACATGCCGCACGGTCATCGGTTGCGGCCGAGACGTTCGTGGCTGGTTACCCAGTGCCCGGCAAGGATCGCCGAGGTCAGCGAGGTGTCGCCGGCGAGCACGGTGGCGGCGCAGATCTCCGCCAGCTTCCGCACCTTGCCCTTGCCGTAGCAGCCGAGCAATTCCAGGCACTCCCGCTGGGTGGGCAACCCGGTGCCGCCGCCGTAGGTAGCCACGATGAGGCTGGTGAGCGTCACCGACCAGTAATAGTCACCGTTCTCGAGCAGCCGCGCATAGGTGAGTCCGGCGTGGGATTCAGAGATATTCGCCGCGTCCTGGCCGGTGGCGATGAAGATGCCGGTCAGCCCATTCGCCGCGTGCGCGCCATTGTAGGAAGAGCCGGCGAGGAAGCCGCCGATCATGCCGACCTGGCGGTAGTCGTATAGCGTCTTGGTGTCGACACCCATCAGGCGCTGGAGGACGTCGTTCTTGATCACCGTTTCGGCGACAACGCGCTTACCACGAGTCAGCAGCATGTTGATCTGCGAGTGCTTCTTGTCGGTGTCGATCGCGCCAGACAGCACGTACTCGGCACCACCCGGATAGTTGGCCTTGATCCACTCGCATGCCGCAAGGGTTGCCTTCCCGGTCATGTTCTGGCCAGCGGCATCTCCAGTCGTGTAGTTCACCCGCAGGTACCGAAGCGGCCCAACCTGGTAATGGCCGATGTACGTGAGCTTTCCGGTCCGCGTGGTTGCCTCGGCCGCCGCTCGGATCTCGTCGCAGTGGGCATCCATCCACTCCCGGAACTCGCGGGCTTGCAGCGCGTCCGTGAAGATGAACGCAGGCGCCCGTTGCATCTGATCATCGACGACAGTCGTCTTGACGCCGCCGCACTCACTCAGCAGGCGCATCCCGCGGTTGTAGCTCGCGACGAGGGTACCCTCGGTCGTCGCCAGCGGCACGTAGAAGTCGCCCCGGGCATGCTCCCCGTTGATGCGCAACGGACCGGCGACGCCGATCGGAACCTGGGCCA
The DNA here is from genome assembly GCA_963795525.1 of uncultured Solirubrobacterales bacterium. GTDB lineage: Bacteria > Actinomycetota > Thermoleophilia > Solirubrobacterales > Solirubrobacteraceae > Palsa-465. The sequence continues at coordinate 227,591 of CAWCIA010000001.1, read as the reverse complement.
CGCCGACATAGTTCTCCACATTTCCCGGGAGCACGCTGGCATCGAACGAGGGGTGTCCGACGTGCTCGAGACTCGCTCCCGTTTGCTCGCGCAGGAAGTCGCGGCGGCGTCCAGCCATGGCGGTCGTGTAGTCGTCGTCCTTGTCACGCGGGATGCGCTGGCCTGTAGTCGTCATAGCGACCTCCGGAGCGGCGGATTAGGGGAGGCAAACCGTAGCCGTCGTAGCCCCGGTCATGCGGCGCCCCGGTCGCCCGCGGGCGCTGAGGATGGCAGTGGGCTCGCCGCGGATGCTATTCCGGTCCCGCGGCGGGTAGCTTGGACGGGCGAGATGCGGCAGCTGACCGCCACCGACGCGCAGTTTCTGGACATCGAGGACGCTCGGAACCTCGGGCACGTGGCCTTCCTCGCGGTCCTGGATCCTGCCACGGCGCCAGACGGCAAGGTCGAGGTCGCGGACCTGTGCCGGACTCTCGGATCGCGGCTGGACCAGCTGCCGCCGTTTCGCTGGAAGCTTGCTCGGGTGCCGCTGGGGATCGCCCGCCCGTATTGGGTCGAGGATCCCGACTTCGACCTCGACTTCCACGTGCGCGAGCTTGGTTTGGCTCCGGGCGCCGGCGATTGGCAGCTCGCGGAGCAGGTGGCGCGAATCGTCTCGCGCCCGCTGGACCGCGGCCGGCCGCTGTGGGAGCTGTACCTGATCCATGGTTTGCCGGACGGGCGCCTTGGGCTGCTGACGAAGATGCACCATGCGGCGATCGACGGGGCGTCTGGCATGGAGGTGCTGGGGGTGCTCTTCGACGATGCCCCCCAGGGTCGGGCAGGACCACCAGCAGCTGCCGACGGCCCTGGGAACGGAGCGCGCTGGCCGAACGAGTGGGAGCTGCTCGGGCGTGGGCTCGCCAGCATCCCTGGTCAGCCGTTACGGCTGTTGCGTGAGGTGCGTTCGGCGCCGCCGCGCCTCGGTGCGCTCCGCCGTGTGGCGGCCGAGGCGGACGTACTTGGACGGCCGGGCCGGCTGCCGCCGTCGACTCGCTTCAACCGACGCATCTCGGGCCATCGCCGGTTCTGCTTCGGCCAGGTGCCCCTGGACACACTGAAGGCGATCAAGAGCGCCCTGGGATTCACTGTCAACGACGTGGTGATCGCGCTCTGCGCAGGAGCGCTGCGTGAATGGTTGGGGGCTCGGGGCGAGCTGCCGCCCGAGCCGCTCATCGCGATGGTTCCCGTGTCGACCCGCACGCCCGCACAGGCGGGAACCTTCGGCAACCGCATCTCGGCCATGTTCGTGCCGATCCCGACCGACGAAGCGGATCCGCGCCGCCAGCTCGAGCGTGCGCACGAGGTGATGCGCGCGGCTAAGGAGATCCACCGAGCAACGCCGGCGGAGCTGCTGCAGGACCTGGCGGAATTCGTGCCGCCAGCGCTCAGCGCGAGTGCCTCACGGCTCGCGTTCCGCTTGGCGGACCGCAGCCGCCCGCTGGTCAACTGCGTGATCTCGAACGTCCCCGGCCCACCGACACCCGTGTACTGCGCCGGCGCAAGGGTCGAGGCCGCCTATCCGGTATCGGTCATCGTCGATGGGATGGGTCTGAACATCACCGTCATGAGCCTCAGCGGCCAGCTCAACTTCGGGATCGTGGTCGATCGCGAGCAGGTGGACGATCCGTGGCCGCTGATCGAGCACCTACGTGAAATGCTCGCGACGTACGCTCGCGTGAGCACCTGACAGCCCGGCGGCGTCAGGGGTCGCGAGGACGCCGTTTTGCCATCGAGCGCTCGGGTACCCCGCCTGTATCAGGAAGGAGAGGATCAATGTCCAACAACCTGGCTCATCTGCTGACCGACTCCGCGGCGCGGCACCCTGAGCGCCCCGCGCTGAAGCTCGACGACACTGTCGTCACATACGCGATGCTCAACGACGGCGCTTCCCGCGTCGCCGGGATGCTGAAGGACAGGGGCCTGCAGCCCGGCGACCGCGTCGGGGTCATGCTTCCGAACGTCCCGTACTTTGGGATCGTCTATTACGGCGTGCTGCGCGCCGGCGGGGTGATCGTTCCGATGAATGTCCTGCTGAAGTCGCGCGAGGTCCGCTTCTATCTGTCCGACCCCGATGCGAAGCACCTCTTCGCCTGGCACGAGTTCGCCGAGGCGGCAGAGGAAGGCGCCGCAGCGGCGGGGGCCGAAGCGATCGTCGTCAAGCCTGGTGAGTTCGAGCAGTTGCTGGCGCAGGCGCCGCAGGCGCCCGACGACACCGAGCGCGAGCCCTCGGACACCGCCGTGATCCTGTACACGTCGGGCACCACCGGGACCCCAAAGGGCGCCGAGCTGACACACTCGAACATGCTCGAGAACTGCCGGCACGGCGGCACCGAGCTGGTGCGCGTCACCGAGCAGGACGTGATCCTTGGCGCCCTGCCGCTGTTTCACTCCTTCGGCCAGACCTGCTGCATGAACAACGCGGTGCGGGCCGGGGCGTGCCTGACGATGATCCCGCGATTTGACCCCGCCAAGGCGCTCGAGATCATCCAGCGCGACGGCGTGACGCTGTTCGAGGGCGTGCCGACCATGTACCACGCGATGCTGCATCATCCCGAACGGGAGGGCTACGACGTCTCGAGCCTGCGGACATGCGTCTCCGGTGGCTCGGCGATGCCGGTCGAGGTGATGCGCGGCTTCGAGGAGGCCTTCGGCGCCGTGGTGCTCGAGGGGTACGGCCTGTCCGAGACCTCGCCGGTGGCGTCGTTCAACCACCTCGACCGCGAGCACAAGCCCGGCTCCATCGGAACCCCGATCGAGGGGGTCGAGATGAAGGTCGTCGACGACGACGACCACGAGCTGCCGCCTGACGAGGTGGGCGAGATCGTGATCCGCGGGCACAACGTGATGAAGGGCTACTGGAACCGCCCTGACGCGACCGAGGAGGTGATGCGCGGCGGCTGGCTGCACACCGGCGACATGGCCCGCATCGACGAGGATGGCTACTTCTTCATCGTCGACCGCAAGAAGGACATGATCATTCGCGGCGGCTACAACGTCTACCCCCGCGAGATCGAGGAGGTCCTCTACGAGCACCCAGCGGTTCTCGAGGCGGCCGTGCTCGGCGTGCCCGACCCGTCGATGGGCGAGGAGGTCGCCGCGGCCGTTGTGCTGCGCCCCGGCGCTGAGGCCGGTGCAGACGAGATCCGCTCGTTCGTCAAGGAGCGCGTGGCGGCTTACAAGTACCCCCGCCACATCTGGTTCACCGAGGCGCTGCCGAAGGGGCCCACGGGCAAGATCCTCAAGCGTGAGATCGCGGTGCCGGAGGCCGTGGCACATTAGCCTGGCGGGAGGGACCGCCGTGGCACCGTACCGGGCCCGAGCGCGGCACAGGTCATCACAACCTCCGCATACGCCAGCGAGCTGGAGACGCCCGCGCTCGCGGACCACTAAGGCAATTTGCCGCTTGCAGACTTCGCGAGCCGCGCGTGTGTGTGGCGAGAGCCGCGACGGCGGCGGTCAGCTGCTGGCGGACGTGAGGATTGGCGATGAGTCCGTCGGGCGCGACATCTCTTCTCGAGACGGGCGTACGAATCACGGCATGCTCCACGATGTCGGCACCAACATAACCGAGTACCTTCCGCAGTGACTCGTGCGCGTCGGCTCCGCCCGTGGGCGCCGCCGGCGAAGCGGCGTTGATCCAGGCGACCGGTTTGCGGTAAGTCGAAGCGTCGCCGACCGTCCACTCGAGCACGTTCTTGAACGAACCCGGAAGCGCACCCGCATACTCCGGGGTACAGATCAAGATCGCGTCGGCGGCGTGCACCGCTGCCCGCAGAGCCTCAACACTTGCAGCCACCGGACCGCCGTCTGGATCATCATCGGGATTGAAGTGCGGCAGTGACGCCGCACCTTCGAACATAGTGGTAGCAACGTGCTCCGGCGCGCATGCCGCCGCCGTCCGGAGCACCGCAACGTTCGTGGAGCCGCGGCGCAAGCTGCCCGGGACAAGAAGGATCCGGACCTCACTCATGGTTCTAACGCTACCGATCGCCGGGTGGTGCTTGCCCGGTCAGCGACCGACTGAGGCCGTCGCGCTGCTTGTGCCGCGATGTCTTCGTGGTTGAGGGCGCAGGCCGCCCGGACGTGCCCGTTCATGAGCGCGGTTCGGCCGCCCGGCGGCTCACGCTGCGTGTTCGCGTCGTGGCCTACGACCTCGATAGCGCTGTCACATTCCAAGCGTCTGCCGCGTCAAGAGAACAAGACGGGTCTTCGACGCGTCTACGTCACAGGTGGTGGGAGTCGCGACACGGGCGATCGGGCGACGCGTGGCCAAGCGGGACCCAGCTCCGAGCGCGGTACCGACATGAAAGCCAGAGGTTCCAGATGGATTCGTCCCTTGCCAACTCATCCTTTCTTGCCACGCGTCGCGGAAAGCTGACACTGACGTTGCTCTGCGCGGTCGCATTCCTTGACTTCGTCGATGCGTCGATCGTCAATATCGCGCTTCCCTCGATCCGCCGTGCCCTGCACTTCTCCGTAGCCGATCTGCAGTGGGTACCGAGCGGATACCTGCTCAGCTATGGCGGGTTCATGCTGCTCGGCGGCCGAGCCGCCGACCTGCTCGGCCGGCGCCGCGTGCTGATCACCGGAGTCATCACGATCGGCGTCTCGTCGCTGATCGGTGGATTTGCTGGAAGCTCAGGCGTGCTCATCGGCGCCCGCCTGGCGCAAGGCCTCGGAGCCGCACTGACGCTCCCCTCCGCGCTGTCAATCCTGACCACCAGCTTCCGGGAGGGGAAGGAGCGCAACACCGCGCTCGGCGTCTGGGGCGGCCTCGCGGGCCTGGCATCGGCGGTCGGAGTGCTCCTCGGCGGCCTACTGACCGAAGGACCCGGATGGCGCTGGGTGATGTTCGTTAATCCGATCGCCGCGGTGCTCGTGCTTGTCGGGATCTTGCGGCTGCTGTCGCCCGATCCGCCGCGGGCTCGCGTCGGGAACTTTGACGCCCGTGGAGCCGTGCTGGCCACCGGCGGCATGATGCTGCTCGTTTACGCGCTGGTGAAGGCTCCCAGCGTTGGCTGGGGAACGACGCGCACAGTTGTCGAGCTCACCGGCGCGATCGCCCTGCTGGCCGGGTTTGTCGTCAATGAGATGCGCCATCGCAACCCGCTCGCTCCGCTGTCGATCTTCCGCATCAACGGGCTCGGATTCGCCAACGTCACTCAGCTGGTCGCGTTCGCCGGTTTCCTGGCCATGTTCTTCTATCTCACGCTGTACATGCAGAACGTGCTCGGCTACTCGGCGGTCCAGACCGGCGCCGCCTACCTGCCGCTGTGCTTCGCGGTCGGCATCGCAGCCGGGATCTCCTCGCAGCTACTGACCCGAATCGGGACCAGGCCGATGATCGTGGTGGGTGCGCTGGTCTCCGCTGGCGGCATGTACTGGCTCTCGCGGATTCCAGTCCACGGTTCGTACCTATCCGACCTGCTGCCCGGCATGCTCGTCCTTTCCTGCGGCGTGGGACCGATGTTCGTCGCGGTCACGACTGCTGCCAATGCCGGGGTACCCGCCGACAAGGCCGGGCTTGCCGCATCGCTGCTGAACGCCTCTCAACAGGTCGGCGGGGCGCTCGGCCTGGCGATCTTCACAGCGATAGCGACGACCCGCACCCAGGACCTTCTCGCTGCCCATAGTCCAGTCGCCCACGCACTGACCGCGGGTTTCCAGCGAGCACTGTTCATCGGAAGCATCCTCATCCTCGCCTCCGCCGTGATCGGGACCCGCGCCACCAACACGCGCGGCGAGGGAACCCAACTCAGCGGCCAGGCGCTCCCGGAGCCCGGACGCGCTTGACCCCCCTTCGCCCCGAAAAGCGTGGCGGCTGCACCCGGAAGCTGCCATGACGCTGTGCCTCTCGCGTCCTCGTTGAGGCGGCAGCGGTCACGCCGTAGTTCGTAGGATGGGTAGTCATGGCAGCCCTGCGAACACGCGTTCGGCGCTGGCCGATTCGGATGACGCCCGGCGATCCATCATCTGCGAGGGCGTAATGGGCGACCATCTCATCGTCCTTCATTCTGCGGTCCGGGCCTGCGCCGGGTACAACCGCCACGACGCTCCCTCGATGCTGTTGGACGGCTCATCGATGGCGCGCGACACGGAGCACGGTCGCGCGATGACCGCGCAGCTCACGCGTCGCCACGGAACCCTCGAGGAGGCGATTGCTGCCGCGGTCTTTGCCCTCGGCGCCGCAGGGTTGTCGAAGGGCATCCGCCGTCAGGCGCGCGCGGCGTGCGAGGACTACTTCTATGGCCGGCTCGACCTGACGCCGAGTCACGAGCTGGGGGGGGCCGAAGAGATCGTCGCCTCGCTCGAGCTAATGCCGGAGCCGATGTACCAGGCACTCGAGGGTGTCGTCAGCCTCGTCGTGGACGGCGAGTACGAGGAGCTCAGCGTCGTGTCTGGCGACCGGCTCAGGGTCGAGGACCTACGCCGTCGCGTCGAGGACGACTGCCCCGAGTCGCTGGTGCTGTCGCCACGCGAGACCTACCCGGTCGAGGCGATCACCAAGTCCGATGATCCAGACCTGCCGGGCTGGGCCTACTTCCTCGACCTGTGGACCGAGACCGGCCCGGCGCGCCTGCATATTGAGGGCGAGCTCGAGGAGTCGGGCGAGCAGTTCACGGCGACACTGAACGACATCCTTCCGTGACCCGCCGGCTTCCGGCGCCTCTTTCGCGCTCGTCGAGTGCTTGCGCAACAGCGGACTACTGCAGACCTCTTAAACGCGGAAAGCCCACCCGTAGGTGGACTCTCGGCCATCAGAAGATCAGGCTGCTTTCGCGGCAAGGGGACGTTCAGATGAAGGTCTCGCCCTCGGGTTGCCCTCGCTATCTGACCCGTTCAGCTTAGCGCGTCCGTTCCCCAGCAGCGGGCGGTCGAGATCACACTGCCTCGAGCGTCTGTGGGGAAGCGCAGCGGCCCGCGGATCTCGATCTCGGGCAGGTCTCGGTGCTATTCGGCCTCGAGTTCGAGCACGCCCGTGAGGTACTCGGGCGTCGAGCCATCCACACGCCGGCTCTCCTCGGGGGGCGCAACGGACGGCTGGATGTCGGGTCGAGCGATCGCCAGGTACAAGACCACGACGAGGACGACGACGGCGAACGCGATTGCGGTTCGCCCGTTGCCGAAGCCGATGCCGGTGGTGCTGGATGGTTTGCTGATGTAGTCGGCGAAGGACGCTCCGAGCGGCCGCGTCACGACATAAGCCATCCAGAACGCGGCAACGCTGTTGAGGCCGAATCGCCACCAGGCCAGGGCCGGCAGCAGGATGACCGCGAAGAAGAAGAGCCCCGATGGCAGGTAGCCCATATTGAGCGAAATCGCCGTGAGGTCCCCGAGTGCGGTACCGAGAGCGAAGGTTGCGAACACGACGGCCCAGTAGAAGCCTTCGCGTCGTTGCGTGGTGACGCTGTGGATGGACAGTGTTCCCTCGCTGCGCTGCCAGACCCAGAACAGCGCGGCGAGGATGACGGCCCACAGGATCGTCGTGCCCGCGTAGGGGATGTGGACGTCGAGATGCAGGAAGTCCGACAGCCCCGTACCCGCGATCGCGATGGCGTAGGCCAAAGACCAGTAGGCGAGGGCTCGGTACCGGCGCGTGGCGAACTGCAGAATGAGCGCGATGACAAATAGCGCCACCTCCACGCCGCCGCCCCCGAAGTTTCCGTATTTCTTCAGGTAGTCAGAGGTGACTTCCCCGCCAGCCGTGGTCAGGATCTTCACGATCCAAAAAAGAAAGATGATCTCCGGGACCTTGGCCGCAACGGGCGCGGGAAAGACGCGCCCGATCACCGGGATCTGGCCGTGGCCGCCTCGAGCGTCGGGGCTGATCCGGGCTCTAGCTTGACGGGCTGCAGGCATCATGAGAAACGCATCGCCATCGTGGTCTCGCGAAGCCTAGGGACCTCGATTAAGGCCAGCTCAGGCCGGCTGGGATCGATCCGACCCGCCCGGCGGCCACGATCTCGTCCCTCGACCTTCTGACACCGGGCTCCAGGCCTGTCCCCGCGGGCGTGTTGCACTGGTGTGAGCCCTCACCGACTACACCTGCGTCATGTGCAGACCTACCTCAATCCTGCCAGTGGCCGCAGCCGCTATCGCCGCCGCGACAATGATCGCCGCGTGCGGCTCAAACTCGCCCAACCCGTCCGCCGCATCCAACTCCGCGGGACACCACACGTATGCCCAAACGCTGCAGGACGACGTCAGGTTCACCGGCTGCATGCGCTCGCACGGGGTGCCGAATCTTCCCAACCCGACCTCTCCCTACGCGTTCAAAGTTTGGCTGATCTCGAGCGCCGCGCAGGTGCCCACGCGCCGTTCGGCGGAGACGGACTGCCAGCACCTGCTGCCCGGGGGAAGCGGGCCGTACCAGAGCGAGGGGCGCAGTCAAGCGCAGATCGCCGCAATGCTGGCTTTCGCCCGGTGCCTGCGCGGCCACGGGTTCCCAAGCTTCCCCGACCCCACCGCCCAGGGCCAGCTGACCCCGGAGATGGTCACCGCGGTAGGCATCAACCTGCACCAGCCAGGACTGCTGAGCGCGGGTCTGGCCTGCGTGCCTGTGACCCACGGCCTGCTCACCCGGCCGGCGATCGAACAAGCGCTACATGACGGCTGAGCTGGCCGCTGGTCCCCAGGGCGAGCGCCTCTCCAAAAAGAGCTCGGCGAGGACGGCACCCCGATCCCGTTCCTTCGTTCGCTTGCGTCCATCGCTGGCTGGAACATGAAGGCGGACGAAGCGTCTGCGACGGCTCACCGATGCGGTGGTTTTGTTGCTCCAGGCCGGAGCAGCTGGCGGTTCTGACGAGCCGCCGCCGATGCGTTATGCGCGCGTTGGGCACCCACCTCGTGTTCAGCTCGGCCATGATCGTGTTGTAGTGGTCGCGGCACAGGGGACCGGCGACGGCGATCCGCGTGCCGCCGACCACGATCCCAGGGAATCCACCGGCCAGCACGCCCGTGCCGGCGGCCCCCGCGATGCACGGATAGAGCGCCGCGGGCCCCCGCCTAAGCAGTTGACGACGCATCGCCAGAGGCCGAGAGCTTCCCTCGGGCAACGGAGGCAAAGTGCGGATCTTCTGTTCTCGTGCCTCTCCCCCTGCGTTGACTGGCCGTCAAGAGCGCCCCGATCAACGGGTGCAGCTCGCCGGTCTCGCTCGTGCCGACCTGCGGCTGGAAGGCGGTAGCGATGAAGAAAGGGTGATCGGTCAACTCGATCGCCTCGACGCCGGCATCCGGGGCGCGTGCGCTGAGCACGACCCCGGCTTCCTGCAGCTGGTGCTCGACTGCCCGGTCGAGGCCGTAGCCGCACCAGTGAAACCCGGTGAACGGGTGGGTGCCGCAGATCTGCGCCAGCCGCGTCCGCGCCACCGGCTGGACGGTCCGGCGCTCCCCGTACAGCGAGCAAGCCAACGGCGTGATGATGATCGTTTCTCCGTTGGGGTCGCTCTCGGCGTGGCATGCGCCGCTCATGCCGCCGAGGGTCCGAGCGAGCGCGACGCAGGCGTACTGGAACCCACCACAGGTCCCGAGGAAGGGCGTCCCGCTCAGTAGGCAGTGATCGATCGCCGCATAGGCGGCCGAGTCGTCGCGGTACGGCGTTCCGGGCAGCAGCCACACACCATCAGCCCCGTCGAGCTCGCGGGCTTCCCGACTGTCAGACGCCGTCCATCCGCACTCAACATCGTCGCCGCTTATCAGCGCGAAAGCGACGTCCAGCTCACGATGGGTGACATGGCTCGGATCTCGGTCACCGATGGCAAGAACTCTCAGGAGGCCCAGCCTAACGGAGAAGATTCCCGTTCGCTGTGGCGCACCGATCCGTGAGGCACGCGCGCGCGTTGGTAGGTAGTGGGCAGACTTCACATGGCTCGGTCGAGTGGTTGAGCATCCGGTCTACGATCGTCGCTAATGACGCCGAGCTGTTTCATTTGCGAGAAGACGTCGACGACCCCCCACGTTTCGGCGATCCGGCCGCCGACGAAGCGGAAGATGAAAATCTCGCTGTAGGTGACCGATCTACCGGTCGGTGGGTGGCCCATGTAGTCACCGCGGTGGGTGCCCGTGAGTGTGGTTCTGCCCGCGACCTTGTCGTCTTCGGCGATCAGATCCTCGACTGTGGCGTGGAGGTCGGGGAAGGCCCGTAGGAGTATCTCCATCACCTGTTTGAGTCCGTCCGCACCGGGCGCTGCTACCGGCAGAGGCGTGCTGAGCAGCACGTTCGGTTCGACGAGTTCGTCGATCGTGGCGCAGACGAGGTTCAGGTCGCCGGTGTTGATGACCTCGTGAAAGCGCCTAAACGTTGCTTTGTGACTCGTTGCCTGGGCAGCCACGATGGCTTCTCCTCTGGTTCGGGTGGGACTGGCATCAGATGAGTAGCGGAAGCGCTCGTGTGTGTGCGTCGATGAGGTCGAGCGTGTTCCCGTAGGCGAGTCGTGCCGCTCCGAAGTCGTGTGGGAAGTCGAGCGTGACGCGGCTCGCGTCGTCGAGTGCTTCGAGCTCCGTCGGCTCGAGCTCAATGTCCACAGCGGCGAGGTTGTCGGCGAGCTGCTGGTCCGTGCGCACCCCGACGATCGGGATGATGACGCCGCGCGCCTGCTGGGCGCGGACCCATGCGAGCGCGACCTGGCTGGCACTGGCGCCGCGTCGGTCGGCGACGCTGTTGACCGCGTCAGCGATGGCCAGGTTGCGTTCGGACAGGGAACGCTGTTCGTAGGCGCCTCCGATCCGGGCGATGCGGGTGTCGGCCGGACGTACGCGGTCGGTGCCGTAGCGGCCGGTGAGCAGGCCGCCTCCCATTGGAGCCCACGTGACGACGCCCAGGTCAAGCGCGCTCGCCGCAGGGAGCAGTTCACGCTCCACGGTGCGCTCGGTGAGGCTGTAGGGGATCTGCAGCGCGCAGAACGGTGTCTGCCCGCACGCCTCGGCAAGCGTCACTGCGCGCGAGACCGCCCACGCGGGCGTGTCGGAGATTCCCACATACAGGACCTTGCCGGCGCGGACCACGTCATCGAGGGACGCGACGATCTCCTCCAGCGGCGTGAACCGATCCCAGATGTGCACCCAATAGAGGTCGATGTACTCGGTCCCGAGTCGCTTGAGGCTGGCGTCGATCGCGCGACGCAGACTCTTGCGGTGCGAGCCGCCGGCGTTGGGGTCAGCGGGATCGGTGCTCAGCGTGTACTTGCTCGCCAGCACCCACCGGTCTCGCTCGGGAGCGACGGCCTCGCCGACGATGCGCTCGCTCTCGCCACCGGCGTAATGGTTCGCCGTGTCGATGAAATTCCCGCCGGCCTCCGCGAAGCGTCGGACGATCGTGGCGGCCGCCTCGGGCGAGGCGCCCCAGCTTCCGCGTTGATCGCCGAACACCATCGCCCCCAGGCACAGCTCGGAAACGCGTAGCCCGGTCCGCCCAAGCAGCTTGTAGCGCATCTCAGGCCAACGCCTGCGCGGCGGCGGCCACGACTTCATCGTGGGGGACATCGCGTAAGTGCTGGCTGATGTTCCAGCGGTGCCCGAAGGGGTCGTCGAGCTGCCCGTGACGATCCCCCCAGAACATGTCCTGAAGCGGTTGGCGGATCGTGGCCCCGGCAGCGATCGCCTGCGCGAAAGCACCGTCCGCATCAGGCACATCGAGCGCAAGCACGACAGCCGTACCCCCAACCGACGGCGGAGCGAGTACCCCCATCTCGGGGAACTCATCAGCGACGTGCATGAGCCCGTCACCGATCTGCAGCTGCACCGACATCAGCCGCCCATCCGGCGTCGGAATGCGATCGATCTCCTCAGCGCCGAACGCCTCGCGATAGAAGGCAACGGCGCGCTCGGCCCCCTTGACAACGATGTGCGGCGTGATCGGCATTCCTCTGGCCTCCCTGACGTTTGGGACTTGACCGATACAGGGTCCGCCGCCACAGTCGCCAGAACAAGGCCGAATCGCAGAACACATCGTGTAGGGTTACTCATCAATGCGACCCGGTTTCGAGCTCCGTGAGATTCAGGTCTTCCTCACACTCGCTGACGAGCTCCATTTTGGACGGACCGCCGACCGGCTCGGGATCGTCCCCTCCCGCGTCAGCCAGACCATCCGTACCCTCGAGACACGCCTCGGTGCGCAGCTGTTCGAACGAACCAGCCGCCGAGTCGTGCTCGCGCCACTCGGGGAGCAGCTGAAGACCAAGATCGGCCCGAGCTACGAGACGCTCATCCAGGGGATGACCGAGACGCGCGAGATCGCCACTGGTGTCACCGGTCTGTTGCGCATCGGGTTCACCCCCACGACCGAGGGGCCGGAGCTCAACGAACTCATCCAGAGCTTTCAGAGCCGCTACCCATCGTGTCGGGTCGAGTTCCACGAGGTTGCGACCTTGGAGCCCTACCGCGCACTACGCGCGGGAGAGGTCGACGTGCTCGTCAACTGGCTCTGCCTCGATGAAACGGACCTCGTCACCGGCCCCGCGATCGCACATCACCAGCGCGTCCTGGCCGTCGCGCGAAGCCACCGTCTGGCCCACGCCGGACGGGTTTCGCTCGAGCAACTCGGCGACGAGGAGGTCGCACAACCGGCGTCCTCGATGCCCGCTGCGTTGCGCGACGCCGTCCTTCCGCCGCGCACGCCCGGCGGCCGGCCAATCCCGCGCACTCAGCCTGTCAACAGCACCCAGGAGATACTCGCCCACGTCGCCAGCGGACGGATCGTGCACCCGACCATGGCAGGGCTACCGCTCATGCAGCGCGACGACATCGTCCTTGTCCCGATCGATGATCTTCCACCCCTCCCTCTCGGACTCATCTGGACCGCCGACAAAGAGACTCCGAAGGTACGCGCACTCGCTGAAACCGCCCACGCACCCTATATTCGCCGCCTGAACCCAGAAGAACGGCAGAGACCGGACGAAACGACACATCGTTAACGAACGGCAGAAACGTCGCGTCGTCCCACAGGGTGAGCAGCGCCCGCGCGCAGCGCTCGAGACTGACAACTGAGGAACCATCGAACTCACCCACCCTGTCGCGCTCAACATCGAGGGTGCCGATCACCACTCCGTCGCCGATAATGGGCGTTCGTCGCGACTGAACGACGCGTGTGCAGTCGCTCTGACCCTGCGCTATTCAGTCCAGAAGTCCGGGACCATCTCGGCGTCGGACTCCACGTGCGGTCCGAAGATGAGGATCTGCAGCCCGTCAGAACTGGCCTCGAAGGACCGTGCGACGCCCGGGCTGACGCGTACGGCGTCGAACGGCATCAGGTCGATGAGCTCGTTGTCGAGCTTGACCCGGCCGGCGCCGCCGATGACGACGTAGATCTCCTCGGCGGTGCGATGGCGGTGAGCGAAGGCCTCGCGCTGGCCGGGCTTGATGAGGAGGAAGTTCATCCCGGTCTGCTCGGCGCCCAAGTCTCGCCGAGGGAAGCGAGCCTCTTGGTGGGCCGAAAGCCCGTGCTCGGCCGCGGAGTCCCGAACATCGCAGAGGTTGGTTTTCGTGTAGCTCAGCATCGGTTGAGCGTCTCCTCGTCGATTATATGCGCCACTCATATAATACCCCGCATGACGCTCGCTATGCAGCCCCGGCTGGAGAACCTGCTGGCGTCGCTCTCGCTGAACCTTGCGGAGGACGCGGTGGCGGCTTTGGAGCGTGTGTCCGGGCTCACCGGCAGCGCGACCGCGGGACTACTAGCGCTCGATGAGTTTCTGGATGAAACGCATATTGGCCGGCTCGCCGACGCGCTTGGGCTGACGCACTCAGGAGCGGTCCGACTGGTCAGCCAGCTGGAGGCGGAGAAGCTCGCGGTACGCCGCGTCGGCGCCGACCGCCGCCGGGTAGAGGTGCGGTTGACCGCTCGCGGCCGGCGCCGTGCTCGCGCTGCCCGGGCCGCTCGCGACGCCGTGGTGCGCCAGACCACGAGCGCACTCAGGGAGGACGAAGCAGCGACGCTCGAGGGGCTGCTGGCGAAGCTAATCGAGGTTCGTGTAAGCGCCCGCGTCGCAGACCGCAGAGCGGGAATATCGACTGCCTGGTGGTGCCGGACCTGTGACTTCAGCGCGTGCGGGCGACCCGAGGGACGTTGCCCGGCTCAGGCGACAGTTGCGCGAAGCTCGCAACTCTAGGCTCGCCGTAGGACAGTTCGTGCGAATCGTTGCCCACCGCGCGTTGCCACTCTGGGACACGACAGGTACGAACGCGGCGCCGATCGTCGAGGCGGACGTTTCGAGTTTGGCAGGAGAGCGGCGCTGCCACTGAAACCGGCTGTGTTGATTGGGCGCGGACGCCCGAGTAGGCTTGCGCCCGTTGGACCGGAGCACCTGAAAGGGCGTTTGCGGGAGTTCCTGAGGGCGTTTATCTGATGGACCGGGATTGGTGGACCGTGACAGGTTGGCGTCAAGCTGAGTGGCGGCTCGTGGGACGCGGGCACCGAGCGGCCATCCCAGCGCAGGATCAGCGCAAGCGGACCCGATTGACGACCGTCGTCCTGCACTGGAACGGAAGGATGTGGAGATGAAGGCTCGCAGGCTGATTCTGATGGCGGTGCTAGTAGCCACGGCGGCGTGGCTCTCGGCGGCATCCGCCGACGCAGGCGGCACCCCAGCTTCCGGGCAGGTGGTCTTCTACCCGAATGTCGCGAACCTCGTTCCCGGCACTTCATACAACAAGCAGGTGCCAAGCGTGCGGCCGAGCTTGGTCCTGATGTTCCAGGACGGCTCCTGGGGGATCGAGAAGCTCCACTGGTCAAGCTGGGGCGGGCCTGTCGCTCGCGGCTCGGGCATCTCGAGCGCATCGAACTGCAAGCCGAGCTGCGCGCAGGGCAAGCGAACGAACGACCCGGTCCAATTCGTGCTCTCTCAGCGCAGACACTTGTTCGGCCGCACCGTCTACGCCTGCTACCAACTGACCGACCCGAAAGCGCCGCCGATCGACCAGCGCGACTGCCTCAAGCACTCCTTCGGGAACCAGTACTACTACTCGCTCGTGGCCGGGTCGCCACTCCACCTCTCCGAATTCCTCTCACCCGACCGCAAGATCTGGTGCATCCTCAACGACAGCCCCGGCGTCAGGGCGGCCGACTGCCTCTACGACGCCAACCGGGTCACCGGAGGCGCGGAGCACTCGGCCGATTTGCGCCCAAACGGGCAGCTCGTCACCTGCGCCTGGCAGCCAAGCCAGAGCGGATTAGCCGCCTGCGTCCAGAACTGGGACCCCTCCGCGCCCGTGCTCAAGAGCGGCAAGGTCGACGTGATCTACCAGTACCGCTGCCAAGCGACTCGGACCGCGATCACCTGCACGGTCGACACCGGTCAAGGCAAAGGCAAGGGGTTCACGATCACCGACACGGGAGTGACACGAGTCCCGTAGCCGTTCGCAGGAGCAGCTCGCGCGGCACTCCCAAGGGGTTGGTCGCCTCAGTGCCAAAGCATGCCGTCTACCGCGTGCCATCAACGACCGCTTCGCTGATCCGCCAGCCCGGCGCCGAGGATGACGATCAGACCTCACCGGTCGGAACAGCGCCGTTAGGGATGGGCTTGCCGAGGTAGCGGCGCGCGATCAGCGTGGCGAGCGCGAGCTGGCGCGCCTGCTTCTCCCCCCGCCACGCCATCGTGATGGTGAGCAGACTCCTCCCATCGGTCGTCAGCAGCTTCGACTCATCAGGCAGCCACGCCGCGTCCAACCCGAGCTTCGGCACCGTCACCGGCGGCGCGAAATTCCGCACCGTACCGAACTGCTGCCCAGCTTCGTCGATCGTCCGCTCCAACCGTTGATACGGCTGCGGCGAGGAATCGATGTTGACCACCACGAACACCCCCGGACCACGAAAATGGCATTCCGGCTCCGAGTTGCCCCCGGTCGTCGCTCGGGCCGTGAGCATGCCTGCACCAACCCCGACGTGGCGAGCGATCACGATGCCGGCGGCCGGTTCGCACACGGGCGGCGGCTTCGGCCGTGCCGCCGCCTTCGTCGACGTCGCGGACGACCGCGAGGACGTGCCACAGCCAACGAGGGCCAGACCGCTCAGCAACCCGACGAGCACCAGGGCCACGTAGCCTTGCGTGATCGGCCTGCCGCGCGACCCTCGAGAAGTCTCTCCCGTCGTGTGTGCGTTCATCGCATTTTCTCCCAAAATGGAACTTGTGATAAGCGCGAGGCCGAGGCGGCAATTCCAGCCTGACCCTCGCTCTGACAGATCGGCGACGAAGATGCGGGACCCAGCACCGGGCTCGTAGGAGGCGTCGCCATCGTCTGCGTCAACCTCGGAGACGAGCATCGATTCATGTCGCCGGGCCACGCCGCCGCTTGCGATACGCGCGCACTTTGGCGCGTGAGCCGCACACCGACATCGCACACCAGCTGCTGGCCTGGTTGCGGCTGTGGTCGTAGAAGGCCCATCCGCAATCGCGGCCGCGGCACGCCTTCATCCGTGACCAACTCCCATCAAGCTGCGACAGCGCGACGATCGTCGCGATCATCGCCAGCGCGCCGTCAAGATCCCGCGGCTGCGGCTTGAATTCCGGAGTGTCGCCAACCCCGAACTGGATGTAGATTCGCGGAGTGCGCAGCCTCCGGTTCAGTCGCCCCAGGACCTCAGGATCCGCCAACGCGCCGTTGTTGACGAACAACATTGAGCGAAGTCCCTCCCGCACCTCAAGCACGCGCCGGCGATCTGACTCCCTCAGCGCGAGCCGGCGATCGACCAACCCGTGTTCGACGAGCCACGCGCTGAGCACGCCGGGGCTCACAAGCTCCTCTTGATTGCTGCTGGTCAGATCCCAGCGACTGTTGAGAAACGTCTGCACGAGCTCAAGGTCGCCGGGGGCAGGCCGGCGATGCCCCGGTTGGGGCCCACGATCCACCCTCGCCGTCGCGTCAGTCAGCTCCACGCGAGCACCGACCGCTCGTATCCCTGCTCACCACCAAAGCACTATACGCCGGTAACCACGACCCCGCCAGGAGGTCGTGCCGGTCCACGGCCCGTCGACACGCGGAGGAGCACCGAGCTTCGTATAAGCGCAGCCCCGGGGATGTACTCGCGGCACCGCTGGCCCGGATGGAGGAGAGAGCCGCACCGCTCCTACTCCTCCCGCCACTCCCGGGCGCTGCTCCTCGCCACAAGCACGTTCTGACGTCGCGCGAGCGCTTGGTCGCCGAGGGGGAGTGTCCGCTATCCGGGATAGGGTCAGCGATGATGGGCGAGGAAACCGCCGCATTCGTTCAGATGTCGGATGGCCGCACGCTTGCGTACGGACAGATCGGTGAGCGGGACGGCACGCCGGTGTTCGTCCTGCACGGGACCCCCGGTTCGCGCCTCAGCGGCCGTCATCCAGATCCCGCGCGGGTCGCCGCCGCCGGTCTTCGGCTGATCACCTACGACCGCCCCGGCTACGGACGCTCCAGCCGACATCCGGGCCGCACAGTCGTCGACTGCGTTGCCGATATCGCGGGGATCGCAGATGTGCTCGGGATCGAGCGATTTGTCGTCACCGGTGGCTCGGGCGGCGGACCGCACGCGTTGGCCGCAGCGGCCCGCTTGCCGCAGCGTGTCATCCGCGCGGAGTGCAACGTCAGCGGCGCTCCCTATGGCGCTGCAGGGCTGGACTGGTTCGCGGGCATGGACCCGGTAAACGTCAAGGAGTTCGGCTGGGCACTGGAGGGCGAGCCGACGCTCGTTCGCGAGTTGCAGCGTGAAGCCGATGAGATGCTCAGCCGACTGGAGGAGGACCCAGCGTCCGTGCTCGGCGACATTCACCTCTCCGACGCCGACCAGGCGGTGCTCCAGGACCGGACCGTGGGTGAGCGGATCCGCGCCTCGATTCGCGAGGCGCTCGTTGGCGGGGTCTGGGGCTGGGTCGATGACGACCTGGCGTTCGTCAAGCCGTGGGGATTCGACGTTGCAGAGATCCGCGTCCCCGTCCGGGTTCGTTACGGGGCTGGCGACGTGCTCGTGCCGGCCGGCCACGGCGAATGGCTTGCGCGCCATGTCCCGAACGCCGATGTGATCGTAGACCGGCAGGCCGGACACCTCTCCACGCCCGATGAGCATCTCGAGAGGCTGCGCTCGCTGGTCGACGGCTGAGCCGACAGCCCGCTCGCTCGAGCGGCGCCTGCTCGTGGGCGATCAGTGGTGCTGAATGAGCCCACGTTGGCATGAGTGGAGGACGCTGGGGGCGGAGCCGCTGATGTCATTCCGCTCGCAGCATTTCGGCAATTGGGCGGTGGGCGCCGATCCTGGCTGGGATGGCGGTCAGCGCGGCGATTGCGATGAGGGTGGTGGGGATGAGTGCCAGTAGCCATGAGATGGGAGGGTTGGCTCCGGCGGCGCCGCCGGCCAGTACATAGAGCCCCAGGCCGATGGGAATGCCGAGGCAGGCGGCCGCCGCGGCGGGCAGGAGCTGGGCGGTGGTCAGGCCGGTGGTGATCTGCCGCGGGGTGGCGCCGAGCGCTCGCGCGAGCGCGGTGGCACGTTGCGCGTCGAGCACAGTGGTCCACGTGGTGACGATCGCGCTGATCGCGGCCAGCAGCCCCAGGGTCGCGCTCAGCAGGAACACGACATGGCTGAGATGGTTGGCGTTGGAGCTGCCGGGCAGCGTGAGCGCCGAGGTCTGTGCCGTTATGGCGTCGACGTGATGGCGCAGGGTGAGGGTGGCGACGACCATCGCGACCGCGATCGTCAGGCTGACCGCGGTCAGGGCGGCCCGCCGGCGGCGGCGCGCGATCAGCCGCAGCCCGAGCATCAGCGGGACCGGGAGCCGCGAGGAGATGGCGATCAGGCTCGAGCTGCGCCCGGGTGGGTGAGCGGGGTTGTTGAGCGCGCTGATCGTGCTGGTCCGTGCTCCGCGAAGCGCAGGAGCCAGCGTCGCCGCAGCGGCGACGGTCACAGCGACACCCGCCACGATGGCAATGGACGTCCCTGTTAGCGGCGGTGAGACCGGAGTGGCGAGCAACCCGCTGCCAGGGTTGGTGAGCAACGGTGCGAGGAGCTGGGCGGCCGCCACGCCGATGACTGCGGCGGCGAGCGCGAGGACCAGGTTCTCGGCGAGCAGCACCACGGCCACCAGCCGCGGTGTGGCGCCGACGGCCTTGAGCAGTCCAACCCGGCGGGTCTGCTCGGCCATCCTGCCGCCGACCAGGACCGCGATGCTCGCGGTCGCGAGCAGCGCCAGCAGCCAACTCGCGATCAGCAGGACCTTCTGCTCATTGGCGATCACCTTTGCGTCGCTTGACCGGGTCAGCTGCCACGGCGTCAGCAGCCACGATGGATTGGGGGAATGCTCGGCGGCGAACGACGGGGCCGCCGCCGGGTCGGCCAGCTTGAGGTTCAGCGCGTAGCCGATCCCGCGATCCAGGCGCGCGAACCGCTCGGCGTCGGTGCGCGTGAGCCAGATCAGTCCCGGGCCCCACTCCGGGTAAAAGGGGAGGGCTGTACTGACCGCGAGGCCCGAGACCCGGACCGACGAGCCGTCCACGGTGATTGTGTCGCCAACGTCCACGCGGAGCGCGTCGGCGAGGCTGCGTTCGATCACCACACCCCCAGGACGTACCCACCGGCCGGAGGTCACCAGTGGCTGGTCGATGCTCACCGAGGCGCGATCACGGCCCTCGGCCAGGGCCTGCACGCTGCGCCCGTGCACCGTCAGCCGGAGGATCGCCACCGGGTACGGGCCTGAGGAGCCGACCACGCCAGGCGCATCCATCAGGGCGGTGAACTGCCGGATGGTGCCCCGCCCGGGAATTCCCGGAGTCGCCAGCGCCCCCATGGTCGGGCCTGGAGCCAAGCCCACGATGGCCGCGACATCCGGGCCGCTCGTTGCGGCGCGGGTGCGGGCCCATGGGTTGTTGGCGACCCCGCGCAGCGCGAGGCCAAGCCCGAGCGTGGTGGTGGTCGTCGCGATCATCGCCAGCAGCAGCAGAGCCTCGACTCGACGGCGTTTGATGTCGCCGATCACCAGTCGCGAGACGCCCAGGAGACGACCCACCCTTCAGCCCCCCAGTCCGGCAATTGCGCCCAGGCTACGAGCTGTGCCGCCGGTGAGTCGAGTCTCATCCGCGAACGTCCCGTCGCGCATTGTGATCAACCGATCGGCGGTCGCCGCGATCCGCGAGTCGTGGGTGACGATCACCAGTGTCTGCCCCGCCACGTGCAGTTGCTCAAACAGCCGCAGAACCTCTGTCGTGGCGGCGCTATCGAGGTTCCCGGTCGGCTCGTCGGCCAAGACGACCAGCGGCTCGTTTGCCAGCGCGCGTGCGACGGCGACTCGCTGGCGCTCTCCACCCGACAGCGCAGAAGGAATGTGCCCGGCTCGTTCTGAGAGTCCGACCTCCTCAAGCAGTTCTCGGGCGCGTTCCCGGGCGTCGCGCGGCGAGGCTCCCGTCAGCAGCCTCGGCAACTCCACGTTCTCCAGCGCCGTCAGCTCCTCGACCAGATGAAACGCCTGGAACACGAACCCCAGATCGGTGCGGCGCAACCGCGCCCGCTCGGCCTCCGGCATCTCGTCCAGCGGATGGCCTGCCAGCCGCACCGAGCCCGCCGTGGCATGCTCCAGCCCGCCCAGCAGATACAGCAACGTCGACTTGCCACAGCCGCTCGGGCCGACGATCGCGACCGACTCCCCCCGAGCAACGTCCAGACTCACATCGTCGACCGCGTGCACCAACCCGCCCGCCTGGCCGTACTCCTTGCGCAGCCGCCTCGCGGACAGCACCGGCTCGTTGACTTCCATCATCGTCCCTTCCTTGTGTTCCAGAACCTCGCGCACGCCTCGAGCCAGCGCAGGTCCGCCTGCAGCCGCAGAACCACACCCTCAAGCAACAGGCTCGCGACCGAATGATCAGGCTCCGCCAGTGCCGCCCGTTGTGCCTCGCGTAAGGCGACCAACAGCTCGCCCCGCTGCCGATCCACCATCCCGACAGGGTCGGCGAGCCCTGCCGCGGCAGCCACCACCAGCTTGAGGTGAAACTCCGCCGGAGCTGGTTTGGGCCAGCTCGTGTCCCCTAACCACTCCACCACCCGGTCACGCCCAGCTGCCGTCAGCGCGTACACCTTACGGCCCCGCCCTTCGTCCCCACCGGCCCGCTCGCCCGCCACCAGCCCCGCCTTCTCCAACCGGTTCAACGTTACATACACCTGGCCGGCATTGAGCGCTTGCGCCAACGGACCGAGCGCAAGCGCCAGCCGCGCCTGCAGCTGATACCCATGAGAGGCCTCCTTGGCCAGCAACGCGAGCAGGACCTCCTGCACGATATGCAGCTGGTAGCCCTGCAGCGGCTGCTCGCTCGACATGCCGACAACTGATCCCACAACACCCCTAACGGTTAGCTTCACGAAGAATATAACCGTTAGGTGCGCGTCCCGTCAAGCTCGCCGATCGCCCGCGAAAAAGCGGTACGCGACAAAGCCGAGTGTCGCTTGACCAGGCAGCTGATCCGGGATCCGCCTCCCCCCTACCGGCGCCGGCCTTGCGGGAGTCAAGAGACGGATGGCTGGGATCCTGCGGGCTCGCGACGTAGCCTCTGCGGAATCCTGATGCTGGTCGTGTCGATTGGAGGCTTTCAGATGGCTGCACCCCTCAAGGTCCGCGAGCAACTGCCCCACGTCGTGCGCTTCGATCCCAAGGAGATCAGAGAGGCGATTGGCGAGGTCGAGGGATTCAACGCCAAAGTCGCGCTCGTGATCACGCGCAGCGTCGGAACGATGGCGTGCGCATACGTGTTCGCGGCGATCGCGCTGATCAGCCTGCCGGCCGCGATCAACTCGGGGCAGGTGATCATCATCGTGGCGTGGATCGCACAAACGTTCTTGCAGCTCGTGCTGCTCTCGATCATCATGGTCGGGCAGACGGTGCAATCCGCCGCTTCGGACGCGCGCGCCGCGAAGGAGTTCGCTGACACCGAGACGATCCTTGATCGCCTCGACGTCGATACTGCGGGCGGCATCAGAGACGTGCTTGATGCGATCCATGCGATCGGCAACCCGACTGGAGCGTCGTAGCCGCACTAATCATCCGGACGATCAAAATTCGATCTTCGTGGCGCGGCTCCGTCTGGGGACCTCAGCGTGTGCCGGCGGTCGCGACCGGCGCATCGCGATTGCATTCCCATCGCAGGGTGGTTGGCGATTGCTCCGGCGACCCGTCGATCACGCGGAGCGCTGGCGGCAGGCCGATCGTTTGCGGCGGGACCACTGGCGCTCTGTCACCTTCTTGATCGCCAGAGCGGGGATCGTCACGTGGGTGATGGGTCCGATCAACATCGCGTACATGAGCGTGCCAACGCCGATCGTCCCGCCGAGACTCAGCCCGGTCACCACGACGGCCGCCTCGACGCTCGTGCGCACGACCCGCATCGAATAGCCGCGGCCGGCGATGCCGACGCTGAGACCATCACGCGGACCGGGGCCCAGCCCGGCGCCGATATACAACCCAGTCGCGAGGCCATTGCCACCCACGCCGCCAGCGAGCAGCAGCATGCGCGCCCACAGCTCATGTGGCGGATGCGCCAGGGCCAGCACGAGATCGATGACCGCGCCGACGACCAGCGCGTTAGCCACCGTGCCAACACCCGGTCGCTCCTGCAACGGGAGCCATAGGAGCAGCACCACGAGGCTGACGATGACCGCCCACGTCCCGATCCCGAGCCCAAACGTCCGTGCAAGGCCCTGGTGCAGCACGTCCCACGGATCGAGCCCCAGCTGCGCAAGCACGATCATCCCGGCGGTCGCACCATAGAGCACGAGACCAGCCGCGAGCTGCGCAAATCGGCGGACGCGGCGGTCAGACGGGAGGGGCAGCAGGAATCGAGGCAAGCGAGAAGCCTCTCATGAGCCGGGCGCTGGATCGCACGCTCGCGTCTCGTCCGGAGAGGCGACGAGTGATCCGTGGGTAGCGGTTCAGCGTCCGCGCCAGTGTGGTGGACGCTTCTCGAGGAACGCGCACATGCCTTCCTGGGCGTCCTCTGCGGTCGCGTTGTGGCTCATTACCTCTTGGCAGTGCGCGTAGGCCCCGGGGAGATCGAGGTCAATCTGCTCGTAGTAGGCGCGCTTGCCGGTCCGTATGGTCAGCGGGCTGGCCGCTGCGATCTGGTTGGCCAGGCTGTTGGTGCTCTCGGCGAGTTTGTCGGGTTCGACGACGCGGTTGACGAGGCCCCAATCAGCGGCGGTCTGCGCGTCGATTGAGGTGCCTGTGAGCAGCATCTCGAGCGCGTGCTTGCGCCCGACCGCACGGCTGACCTCGACCATCGGGGTCGAGCAGAACAGTCCGATCTTGACGCCGGGTGTGGCGAACGTTGCGCTGCTGGTGCACACGGCCAGGTCGCAGGCGGCAACCAGCTGGCAGCCGGCCGCTGTAGCGATGCCCTGCACGCAGGCGATGACGGGCTGGGGTAGGTCGTGGATCATGGTCATCATCCGGGTGCAGGTGGCGAACACCTCGCGGTAGCCGTCAAGATCGAGCCCCCGCATCTCGGAAAGGTCATGGCCTGCGCAGAACGCCGGGCCGCTCGCGCGCAGAATCACGACGCGCACGTCGGGATCGCCGCCGAGATCCTCGAGTGCGGCGAGCAACCGGTTCATCAATGCAAGCGACAGTGCGTTTCGCTGGCTGGGGCGATTCATCGTCAGGATGGCTAGCTCAGCGTCGCGCTCCACCACCACCAGTTCGCTCGTCGCTAGCTCCACGATCCCGTCCTCCTCCGTCGTCGACCTTCAGACCCCTGAGATGTTACCCCGGGTCACCGCGCATCCGGACAGGGCGATTGTGTCGAGCTCCGGGCTGAGCTGGCGGGCTGTGGACGGCGGCAGTAGGCTGATCACGTGCAGGAGCCGGGCGCGCGCGTGGCGGTCATCGGGGCGGGGCCAGGAGGACTAGTCGCCGCGAAGTACGCGATCGAGGCGGGGTTCGATACGACGGTGTTCGAGGCCAGCGACGATCTCGGGGGTCAATGGCAAACGACTGCTCCCCACAGCGGCGTATGGCCGGGAATGCACACGAACACCAGTCGGGCGATGACGGCATTCTCAGATTTGCCGGCTCCGGCGGACCATCCCCTGCACCCCGCCGCGGAACAGATCCACGCCTATCTACGCGCCTATGCCCGGAAGTTTGGCGTGACCGACCGGATTCGCTTCGGCACACCGGTCCGCAAGGTGCGAGTCGGCTGGGAGGTCGACGGCGAGCCGTTTGACCGCGTGGTGGTCGCGTCAGGCAGGTTTCGCAAGCCGTCGGTTCCGGTTGCGTTGACGCAGTTCCAGGGTGAGCTCCTGCATGCCTTCGATTACCCGGGTGCGGAGCCCTTCCGCGATCGGCGGACGCTGGTGTACGGCAACGGAATCAGCGGCCTGGAGATTGCGTCAGATCTCGCTCCGGCTGCGCCCGTGGTGTCCGCGTTCCGCAAGCCCAGGTACGTGATCCAGAAGGTGGTGGACGGTGTCTCGTCGGACTGGCAGTGGTACACGCTCTACGGGGCGCTCGAGCGGCGATTCCTATGCCCCGAGGAATGGAGCCATCGGCAGCGCGAGCGGATACTGCGCGTTACAGGCAATCCAGCGGACTTCGGCGCGCCCGAGCCCGATCCTAACCTGCGCACGGCAGGTCTGTCGCTCTGTCAGGACTACCTCGCTCAGATCCGCGAAGGCGCCATCGCCTGTCGCCCTGCGATCACGGCAGTCGAAGGCAATGACATCAGCTTCACGGATGGATCGACGGAAACGTTCGAAGCGGTCATTTGCGCCACTGGATACGACCTTGAGATTCCGTATCTCGACGGCTCCGTGTGGAGCACGATTGGCTCCGGCTTTGGCCTCTACCAGAGGACACTCCACCCCGATCTCCCGGGGCTCGGCGTCATCGGACAGCTTCTGGCCCAAGGACCGTACTGGCCGCTGCTCGAACTGCAGGCACGCTGGATCATCGCGACCTGGACCGGTGAGGTGACCTTGCCCGGCGAGGCGATGGTGCGGGCAACGATCACCAAGGGTCAGCCACCGCTTGACGCCCACAACGCTCTTGCCCTCACGCTCGCCGAAGAACTGGGCGTGGCGCCCGACCCGGAGAGTTGGCCTGCGCTCTCCGAAGCATTGATCTTCGGTCCCCTGCTGCCTCCGCGCTACCGCCTCTCCGGTCCTGGAGCGATGGCCAATGCCGCCGAGCTCTTCACCGAACAGCTCGCGGGGTCGCCTCGCGCCCCCGTGGACCCGGCCGATCTCGAAGCCTTGCAAGGGTTCGGCCTTCACGATGCGCTCACCACCCACCCCTAGCGACCGCCACTGTGACCGTCGCTCGGGTGAATGCGCCAGACATGGCAGGACCTCGCTAATGGCAGGGCGGCTGCCTCGCACTATCCGATAGGGGTCAGCGATCGCTCGAGTCCTAGAAGGATCGTCAAACGCTGGATCGCCTCATGTGACTGACGAGGTCGACGGCAGAACAGTCGGCCTGCCTATTCCGTGCCGGGCCAGGTCGCGGTGGTGCGAACGCCATCGCCCTCCTCGGGCTTGGGGCCGCCGACGGCGATGATGTCGAGCCCCTCGGGCCCGGCCTCGAATGCTCGGACGACCTCGGGCGCGACACGGATGACATCCCAGGTCCGAAGCTCCTGGGTTTCGTCGTCGAGCAGGACGCGGCCGGAGCCGGCGACGACGACATAGGCTTCCTCCTGTTCCTTATGGCTGTGAGCCATCGGGCTGCGCAGGTTCGGGGCGTAGCGAAAGAGACTGACCCCGAGGTCGCGAGACTCGAGGTGCTTGCGCCCGAAGCGACCCTCGAGCCCCTCAACCCGCCCGGCTACGGAGTCCTCGACCTCAAGCAGGTTGACCCTGGCAAAACGGGACATGCAATCTCCTCGGCTGGACAGCGAGTTCGTGTGGCGGAGGGAACCCTAGCCATCGACGCTGGGCATATCGGAGCGAACCGTCGGAAGGTCGCCGAAGCGCTCGCGCGCTCCGGCGCCGTCTGAGCAGCACGAGCGATCGCCAACCGACGGGCGCTTTTCGCGCAAAGCGGGTCTGACACCGGCCATGAGCTGAGTCTTCTCAGAGATAGAAGGCAGGGCGCCGAACCGCAAACCGGTCGGCGAGGCTCACCCGGCCGTGACCCTTGTTACTCGGTGCAGCAGTCGTCCTGGCAGCCGTTGCTGGATGTCGTGGCGAGGCCGTGATGGTCTGGCAGCCACACTCCTCGCCGCGCCATAGCTCGCGACCTTCTTTGGCGGCGATTCCGGCGATCAGCAGAGCGGCAAGCGGGTCGATCACGGTGATGCCGGCGCCGGCGGCGATGACGGCGATGACGGCGATGAGTGCGGCGAGCGCCTGGGCGGCGCAGGGAGGTTCTGCACGCCCTCGCCGGAGGTCGCGCCCGAGTCAAGGCGCCGACCGAGCGCGAGCTTCGCCCAGCCGAGCAACGGTATCAGAACGACGCTCGAGGCGGTCAGGGCGATCGCCAACACCGTCGCCTCGGGGCGGGTGCCGTGCATGAGCCGATCCACCGCTTCGTAGAAGAAGTACAGCGTGAGGAGGAAGAAGCTGCCGGCGACCCAGCGTTGAGCCCGGCGCTCGGCGTGTTCGGAGAGTGTTCCTGGGCCGGTGAAGCGCCAGATGACGATCGCGGAGGCCATGCCCTCGACTGCGGAGGATGCCGCCCATGTCAGCACGCTGATCGAGTTAGCCTCGACGCCGGCCAGGACCCCGAGCGCGCCTTCGAGCGTCATCCAGAACAGGCTCGCCCAGGCGAGCAAAGTAGCTTGGCCGGCCGCCCGTAGCCACGGCGCCGATCGCTTGGCCGCGGGGCGCTGGCTACGCGCAACAGACAGCGGACGCTGCGGAGTAGCGACGGCGAGTGGTGACACGGGCCAGGAAGCCGGGCCAGGTCATCTCCCGCCGGTGCTCGGCGGCGGGTGTGCAGCAGCCGGCTTGGCGCTCGAGTTCGTGCTGGTGTTCGGCGACCAGTGCGTGCATCAGATTGGGATTCATGAGACTGTCTCCTCGGGCTTTCGGGCGCGGATGATCGCGGCCGACGCGTGTTCGTGGACCTGGTGAGTGGGGTGGATCTCGACGTTCTCGAAGCCGGCAGCGGTCAATGTGGAGCGGAATTCGGCTTCGGTGAGGGCGCCGGCGACACACCCGGTCCAGGCGGCCATATCGGATTTGGTCGGCTCATTCATGTCGGGATCGGCGATCACGTCGGAGATCGCGAGTCTGCCGCCGGGTCGCAGCACCCGGGCGGCTTCGGTGATCGTCTTGGGCTTGTCGCCGGAGAGGTTGATGACACAGTTGGAGATGACGACGTCGACGCTGGCGTCCGGGAGCGGCATGTCCTCGAGGTAGCCCTTGACGAACTCGACGTTGGTGACGCCGGCGTCTCGCGCGTTGGCGCGGGCGAGCTCGAGCATCTCATCGGTCATGTCGAGGCCAATCGCTCTGCCGGTCGGCGCCACACGGCGGGCGCTGATGAGCGCATCGGCGCCGGCGCCCGAGCCGAGATCGAGCACCCGCTGTCCCGTCGCCTGTTCGCGGAACTGCTCGGATCGGCCTTTCTAGCCGCGATCGTGATCGGCTCGGGCGTCGCCGCCCAGCAACTCTCCCCCCACGACATCGGACTCGAGCTGTTTGAGAACGCGGCCGCGACCGCAGCCGGACTGTTCGCGATCATCCTCATGTTCGGACCGGTCTCCGGGGCGCATTTCAACCCTGTCGTGTCCCTGGTCGACGCGAGCTTCGGCGGCCTTTCCTGGCGCGTCACGCTGGCCTATATACCTGCCCAGGTCACCGGATGCATCCTCGGCGCGATGCTCGCCAACGCCATGTTCGCCCGGTCACTGATTTCGATCTCGACCAAGCATCGCGCCACCGGAGCGCACTTCCTCTCCGAGATCATCGCGACTCTCGGACTGATGCTCGTGATCTTCTCCCTCGCCCGTACCAAACGCGCGGCCACGGCTCCGGCCGCCGTCGGCGCCTACATCGGCGCGGCCTACTTCTTCACCAGCTCTGCCAGCTTCGCCAACCCCGCGATCAGCATCGGCCGAACGTTCTCCAACACCTTCGCCGGCATCGCGCCCATATCCGTCCCCCCCTACATCGTCGCGCAACTGCTCGGAGGTGCCATCGCGATCGCGACGATCAGGACGCTCTACCCCAACGTCACACCCGAACAAGCCGGTGACGTCGTTCTCCCACATAAGGAAGACCGCGCGAGCTCCGATCGCACGATGAGCCACCCTTGAGACCTCATATTCCGACGGCCTCTCGCCGTTGCAATCGCCGACTCGGAGTCCGCATCAGCTCAGCGCAGTCGTGACGATCCCGCCCGGCGGAGGGTGGACGGGAGACCCGCGATTCCGTCGTCGGCTCGACAATCGCTCGCACCGCAGCGCCGCCGCGACAGCGCTTCTGACCGCTCAATGGAGCAGCGGCGCGAGCGACTGCACCGCCACGGTGTCGCTGGCGTTGCCGAGCAACGGCAGTCGCCAGCTCAATTCGATCGTCTGCAGCAGGGAATAGTGGTTCGTTGGCGTCTCATCGATCGCGCCCCTGGCGCCGTTGCGGGCAATCACGATCATCGGGACATGACCCCCGGCGTAAAGCGTGCCGCCCACCAAGTCGCCGCCGCTGGCGTCGGTCGGGTCGGCTGGCGTCGCTGGCAGCACCGGCGAGTCGCAGCATCCCGAGTTGTCGGTCGGTCCGTATGGCGCGCTGTCCTCGTAGCCGCCTTCGTCCCAAGTGATGAAGATCGCCGAGTGCGGGGTCCATGCACGTGAGTGCATGATGGCGGTGACCCAGGTGCTCAGGAAGTTGTCGCCGTCCCGGTATAGGGCTTCCTGATTAGGATCGGTCGGCGTGTTCGGGTAGGGGCACTGCGGCGCGCCACCATGCATGTCGTCGCAGATGTTCGGTGAGATCCAGACGAACCGCGGGACGCTTCCGTTGTTCAGGTCGGTGGTTAGCTGAGTGAGCGGGGCGACCTTGGCGGCCTGCTGCGGGTCGGTGAAGATGTCGGGAAAGAGCATGAACGGGTTGTGCTTGCGCACGTAGAGCGCCGTCCCGGTGTCACTGCCGCCGGTCGAGGTCGAGCCTGTGCAGGTGGCATCGGGTCCGGTCGAGGACGTACAGTCGCCGAAGTCACCGGTGTAACCGGTGGACGGCATGGACTGCATGTACCCCTTCCAGCTGATGCCGGCCGCATTCAGTTCATCGACCAGGCTCCGGTGGTTGAAATAGCCGTCATCCGCTTGTGCAACATCATCAGAGTTGGAGCCCCAGTTGCTCCCACTCGTCGCCGCGACGTAGTTGGGTAGGCTCGGGTGGGTCACGCCGTAATAGTGCGTGGCAAGACCGTAGGTACGGGTCAAACTCTGAATGTATGCCGTGTTGTGGTTCGCCGGGTTGAGCAGGGCCGAGTACGACGTGTTCTCCATCATGATCACGAACACACGGCTCAGGCGAGGAACACGCGGGGGGCTCGAGGCATTTGCCGACAGGCCTAGACCCACGCCCATGAGAACAGCCGAACAGGCAAGCACCCCGGCGGCCCGCACTCCGCCACGCGCCATCAACGAACGCACTCTTCCGGAACGTCCCATCAATCCTCGCACCAGAGTCTCCTAGTTCCTTACCCACCGAGCGGACTCCGCTCGGCCGGACCGATCTCGGCCGGCACCAAGGCCTGGCGCTCTCGATGATCTCACCGAGCGCCAATCACGCCTCCCGTGACCTCTGCCCACCCTAACCAGCATGCGGTCCTTGCGTCAAGTCAAAATGTGCACCCGGCCGAGCGCGCAACGACCCCTCCGTGACCCGGTTTACCCGTGGGCCAGGGCGGCGATTTGCTTGCAGGTCGAGCTCAAGTCTCGCTTCTTGGCGATTTTCCCTGAGCGTTTCCCGTGTCCGAGAGCGTCGCTGGCCGGCTCCTGGCGTGCTGACCGTGGATCCTTCCGGGAGCGATCAGCCACGCGAGTGTCACCGTTGACCGGCAACGCGGTCCCCTTGCTGGTAGCCGCACCTGCTCGCAGCGGCTCTTATGGTCGGCAGGGACACAGGGCGGGGGGCCCTCGCCGTGGCGCTGCCGATAGGAGCGGAAAGTACAAGCTCATCCCGCTTGACTCCGGGGCGCCGGACCTAATAGCGTCGGCCCGGCAACTATCAGGGTAAGGATGGGCACGAACACCAACGCGTGGACCTCGTCTTCGAGGGCGGCGGCGTGACCGACCGAGTGCGCGCGTAACCCGAGATGGCCAACGTTGAGGGCAAAGCCACCGCGATCACGGTTCTGACCCCGGTCAAGCGCGAGGGGCCGCTTGTGCTGTGGGCCGTCTTCTGGGCCGGCCGGCACATCAAGGAGACGCTGACAAAGCTCGAACAGCTCTCCTTCATCCACTACGCCCGGTGGGCGGTTATCGACCGCTTTCCCGATGAGGGCCACGGCGAGAAGCTGGGCCACGAGTACCTGCTGTTCGAGAGCAACTTCAACGGCACCTGGGATCAGTACATCGATGCCTTCTCGGAGGTCGTCCCGTTGCGCATGAAGGCGATCTGGGGCACCTCGTACGGGTTCCCCGGCCCCAACCCGGTCGAGCCGTTCAAGGATTACATCCGCCGGAACGAGTACGTCGCCAACCACTACTGGTCCGCCTATCCCGGCTTCACGACGACGGAGATCATCTCGGCCCAGCACGTCGAAGCGGCCCTGAGCGAGTTCCAGGAGCATGCCGCCGAGCTCGAGCCAGAGCCCTTTGCGACGGCATACGAGTCGCTGCTGACGACGATCCAGCACGACCTATGAGCAGCGCGCACAACATCTGCGGCCAGGCTTACTCGCTGACCGTCATGACTCCAATCGTGAACGGCCAGGAGACCCAGCTCGCTCGGGTTCTGGACGGTCTACAGAGCGGCGATCAGAGCCCGCTGGCTGGTGTCCGCGGTACGCATTTCGCCCGCTGGGTGGTCATGGACGACGTCATCTACGAGGGCCCCGACGAGGGCGACCGCGAGCACCTCAAGCACGCGCGCCTACTGTTCACGAGCAACTTCGACGGGGAGCTCGACCCATATCTAGAAGCGCTGCGCACCGGCCTGGGCGCCAGCGCCGACACGATCTGGGGCAACTGCATCGGCTATCCGGGGTCGGGGGAGGCCCGTGCCTTTGCCGACTATATGCGCCACCACCAGATCGACAGCTCGCTGTTCTTCGCCGCCTACGGCGACCGCACGGTCGACGAGGTCAAGCGCAGCCTGGCGCTGCGGACCAAATTCGTCGAGTTCGCGCTCAAAGCGCAGGGGCTGCCGGCGTCCGAGCTGAAGGCGGTCTTTTTTCAGGAGTTCCCATCGTGACGGCGCTGGACCTGGACCGCATCCAGGGCTTCGTCACGCGAGGCTACCGCCTGCAGCTGGCGCGGTACATCTTCCTGCGCATCGACGATCCCACTGCCGCCGGCGCGTGGATCTCCGAGATCGCCGGTGAAGTCCTCACCGCCGCCCCGTGGTCGGAGAAGCCCACCTCCGGCCTGAACATCGCCATCAGCTACGCGGGCCTGGTCGCGCTGGCACTGCCGAGCCAGACGCTGGCGAGCTTCCCCGAGGAGTTCCGCGAGGGGATGGCCGCCCGTGCGAGCCTGCTCGGCGACGAGGACCTCAGCGCCCCTGCGAACTGGGAGACGCCGCTCGGCACGTCCGAGGTCCACGTGCTGGTGATGATCGCGGCCGCTCATCAGGACGCCCTGAGCGCCCACGACCAGCGTATCCGAGCGGGCATCGAGCGCTCCGGCGGGCTGACCGTCGTCTACGACGACCTCGGCAGCTTTATGCCCGATTACCGTGAGCACTTCGGCTACGCCGACGGGTTCGCCCAGCCGGACATCGAGGGTGCTGGCCTGCCTTCGCAGCCTGGCGACGGCGCGCCCCTGAGCGGCGGGCACTGGCGACCGATCCGCGCCGGCGAGTTCATCCTCGGCTATCCCGACGAGGAGAACGTGCTACCCGACGCGCCCACGCCCGACCAGCTGGCCACGAACGGCTCCTTCCTCGTCTACCGAAAGCTCCACCAGGACGTGGCCGCCTTCCGGGCCCAGCTCGCGCAGGCGGCGCAGCTCTACCCCGGCGGCGAGGAACTGCTCGCGGCCAAGATCGTCGGGCGCTGGCGCGACGGCACGCCGATCGACCTTTCGCCCGAGCATCCCGACCCGGCCATCCTGGCCGACGGCGAGCGCAACAACGCTTTCTCGTACAGCGCCGACAGCGACGGCCTGCGCTGCCCCATGGGGGCTCATGTCCGCCGCGCCAACCCACGCGACAGCCTTCCCTTCGCAGGCAAGCTAGTCAACCGCCATCGCCTCATCCGGCGGGGCATCCCGTACGGTGATGCTCTCCCCGAGGGCGCCGCCGACGACGGTGAGGATCGCGGGGTGATCTTCATGTGCCTGCAGGCGAGCATCGCGCGCCAGTTCGAGTTCATCCAGGGCCAGTGGCTGAACGGCGGCAACGCCTTCACACTCGGCGAGGATCAGGACGTCCTCGTCGGGACACAGGACGCGGACGGGCCGCACAAGATGACGGTCCCGGGCAACCCGCCGTTCTTCTTCGGACCGCTGCGGCGGGTCGTCACGGTCAAGGGCGGCGAGTACTTCTTCGTGCCCGGCCTCAACGGGTTGCAGTACCTGGCCTCGGCGGCGGGGAGCGGAGCGGAATGAGCACCTCCCACCGCCCGGCGTGCGAGCTACCGGTCAATGGGTTAGGGTCGCTCAACGTACGCCGGCGCTCTCTCGGGGAGCGCCGTCCAAGCGCTTGCAGGTTTCGAGAGTTCGGCTAACCCACGGTAATCAACGCGAACCCGGTCTACGCGCTGGAGTGGGTTGAGTGCTGCAGCGGTCCTTCGGACCTCGCGGCGGTCCTAGCTCGTCGATGTCGGCGCCGCCGCCGCGGGTTTGGGGGTGGCTGGTAGGGTGGGAGATCGGGGTGAGCAGAGACGGGACTCGTCCTAGACGAAGAGGGGTTGCTGGAGCGGTCGGAGCAGCTCTCGATGTTGGCCGGGGTGTTCGCATCGGTGGTCGAGAGCGGTCGCGGGCGGATGGTGCTTGTCTCGGGAGAGGCTGGGATCGGCAAGACGTGCTTGGTGCAGCGGTTCTGCGATCAGGCCGTGGGCGCCGAACGGGTGTTGTGGGGGGCATGCGACGTGCTGTTCACACCGCGCCCGCTCGGGCCGTTGGTCGACGTCGCGCAGCTTGTCGGTGGCGAGCTGGCGGATGTCGTCGAAAGAGGGGCGGTTCCCTACGAGGTCGCCGCGGCGGTTGGGCGCGCGCTCAGGCGTTGCCGACCCTCCATCCTGGTCCTTGAGGATGTGCATGCCGCGGACGAGGCGACGCTTGACGTCGTGCGAGGGCTCGCACGATTCGTGGACGGTCTGCCGGCGCTGGTGATC
This sequence comes from uncultured Solirubrobacterales bacterium, assembly GCA_963795525.1. Lineage (GTDB taxonomy): Bacteria > Actinomycetota > Thermoleophilia > Solirubrobacterales > Solirubrobacteraceae > Palsa-465. The sequence goes on along the minus strand of CAWCIA010000001.1, from coordinate 194,169 downwards.
GCGACGTATCGCGATGTTGGGCTCACTCGCTGGCATCCACTGCGGGTCGTGCTCGGGGAGATCGCGGCGGTTTCACGAATCGACAGGTTCCGGTTGGCGCCGCTCTCGCGCGAGGCGGTCGCGCGTCTGGCGGCGACACGGCACGTGGCGCCTGACGATCTCTATCTCAAGACCGCCGGTAATCCGTTCTTCGTCACCGAGGCGCTCGCGGCTCGAGACGAAGAGATCCCCGCCACCGTCCGCGACGCGGTACTAGGCCGTGCGGCACGGTTGAGCCCGGGGGGCAGAAGGCTGTTGGACGCGATCGCGGTGGCGGGCACAGATTGCGAGCTGTGGTTACTTGAGGTGCTCGCGAGCGACTGCTCGGGGTATTTGGAGGAATGCATCGCCTCTGGGGTCGTCGTTGCCCGGACAAGGGCGGTGGCGTTCTCACACGAGCTCGCGCGGCTCGCGATCGAGGAATCGATTCCGCTGCAGCGGAGGCTCGCGCTTCACAGCGCGGCGCTCACCGCGCTTCAATCACCGCCCGACGGCGCGCCGGAACCCGCGCGTCTGGCGAACCATGCGCAGGCCACGGGAGACCCAGAGTCGGTGCTGAAGTTCGCGCCGCTGGCGGCAGCGCACGCCTCGAAGCTCGGCGCGCACCGAGAGGCCGCAATCCACTATGGCCACGCGCTGCAGTTCGCCGAGCTCGTGCCCCTCGCGGAGCGGGCGAAGCTGTTCAGCGCCCGCGCGTTCGATTTGTTCGTCACGGTTCAATTCAACGGGGCGATCGATGCTCAGGAGCAGGCGTTCTGTTGCTATCAGGAGCTCGCCATCCGCCCTGCCCAGGGTGCGGCGCTCGCCTTTCTTGCGCAGCTCCATTGGCAGGCCGGCAGCTTGCCCGAAGGGCTGGCCACCGCCAAGCGCGCGCTCGACGTACTCGACGGCCTGCCTGGCCCCGAGCTGGTTGCGGCCCACAAGATGATGTCTGTGCTCCTGCTCGCGGCGGAGGACCCAGCCTCGGCGATGACGTGGGCCAAGCGCGCCCAGGACCTTGCCGAGCAACTCGATGATCCCCAAAGTCGCATCTCGGCCCTGCAGATGGTCGGCTGGGTGGAGTTCTTCAGCGGCAGGCTGGCCGGTCTCGACAAGCTCACCCAAGTGCTCAAGCGGGCTCTCGAGGCGGGCCGCGAGGATCTCGTCGCGCTGACATATGTGATCATTGTCCGGACCGCCGGCCGGCTGCGCGAGTACGGCATCTCGGCGCCATATGTGCGCGCCGGGGTGGAATACTGCAGCACGCGCGATTTCGACGTCTGGCGCTATTACCTGCTCAGCTGGGAGTCCAACCAGTTGCTCGCGGAAGGACGTTGGAGTGAGGCGGCCCAGACCGCGCTGATCTGCCTTGGCGATGAGAATCCGTTCGCGCGGATCCACGCCCTGGTGACGCTCGGGCTTGTGCGAGCGCGCCGTGGAGATCCCGGAGCCTGGGCGCCGCTCGATGAAGCCATGTCGCTTGCCAGGCCGCGGCACGAACTGCAGTGGATCGCCCCCGTGGCGATCGCCAGGGCCGAGGCGGCGTGGCTCGAAGGGCGCAACGAAGGTGCGATCGCCGAGACCGAGGTTGCATACGAAGACGCCAAGCATCTGGACTCGTGGTACTTGGCTGGGCTCAGTTACTGGCGTTGGCGCGCTGGCTCCGATGAGCCGATCCCGAGCGTCGGGGAAGAGCAATACCGTCTCGAGATGGCCGGAGACTGGGCCGCCGCAAGCGAGCGCTGGGCGGCTGGCGGATGCGTCTACTCGACGGCTTACGCGCTGATGGACGCCGACGACGACGCCGTCCTGCAACGAGCACTTGGACAGTTGCAGGCTCTCGGCGCCAAGCCGGCCGCGGCGATTTTCGCCCGCAAGCTCCGCGAACGCGGCGCCCTCAATGTCCCACGCGGCCACCGAGCGACGACGCGCGCCAATCCCGCCAACCTGACCCCCCGCGAGCTTGAGGTCCTGACCCTTCTCGCCGACGGGCTGCACAACAGCGAAATCGCCGACCGCTTGTTCCTCTCGGAGAAGACCATCAACCACCACGTCTCCGCGATCCTCCGCAAGCTTGGCGTCCCGAACCGAATGCAAGCCGTCATCGAAGCCACAAGACTCGGAATCGCCGGCCGAGAGACGTAGCACGGGGCTCAAGGCCGCCCCGACTGGTCCGGTGTTCTTTCGCTTCGCCCGACACCAGCTGCGGTCAGCGTGCATCGACCGGACTGCTGCGGCTGCCCCATCCCGCGGCAAAGCGTCCGGGATGTCCGAAGGCATATTCGGAACACACTTGTCTCCGCCGGACCGCAGCCGAAGCCCAACACCCCCGTTTTCAGCTACCTCCCAGTGCCGCCGGACGGCGGTCGTACCGACGAGCCGATCGACGACCTTCGGCGGGACGCGCCGCTGGCGACATGCGCGCCTGTCGCCCTCGTACACACGCGAGACATCGCGCGGCGTCAAAGCAGGGCTGCGGGTCGATCCCGCGCCACCGGATCTCACGTACTCGCGCCAGAAGAAGAGCGGGCCGTTCGGTCTGATCGTGACCATGACGTTCAGGCCGAGGATCCCCGCGAGCCTCGCTGACGACGGCGCTCACCGGTCGCGCCGAGTTCGTACCCTTGCGCTGGCGCGGTACTTGACGGAGGTGCTGGTGCTGCTGTCAGACGGGGTGGCCCTTAATCGCCCATCAGGTGACTCGCGCGAGAGGCAATCGGCCAGCTGGCGCACGGGCTCATCGAGAAGCCATTTCGTGCCCGACGTGCGTGCGCCGGGCCGCTCAGTGGACGACGACCGTGATCGTGCCGTTCATCGTCGAGGTCCCAGCGATGCCCGGCTGCGAGAACGGCCCACCCCCCTTCACGTGAAAAGTGTGCCCGTGTCGCGGCGCAAGCACGTTCACCAGAACGTGGAAGCTCCCCGGCAACGCGCCGATCAACGCCGGACAGGAGGGGTGTCTCACGACGATCGAGGGATTGCCGGCACCGCCTCCGCTCGACTCTTCGATCGGATCGGGAACCAGGATTAGGACCCTTGAGTGTCGGCGGCGAAACGGATGCTTCTCGACAAGGGTCGGCGGATAGAACGACGAGAGATCGAAGCCGGTGACACATCCCGGCTGAGGAGCCTGGAAGGTCATCAAACCGCTGCCCCCGGCGTTCGACCCTCCGGTCGGATTCTGCGAGGTCCCGTTCCCGTCCGAAGGAACGACCCACTCCAGATGCCAGTGAACCTGGTCCTGTTTGCTCGTCGCGAAGAACCGAGGTGAACTCTGCGAGCCCTTGGCCGTCCCATCGAACCGGACGCACATCATGTGCTTGGGCGCGGAACAGCTCGCGGTGGCGGACGAAGCCTGCGGATCCTGTGCAGCCGCCGCCGCGCAAACCACGGCGAGCGTGCCGATGGTCGAAAGGGCCCCGAGGGCAGCCCGGTTGCGCTTGCCCCACATGCCCATGCACCATACCGGTGCTGTCCAGCCAGCCGGGCCCCACGCCCCTGCCCGGGTTCTCGCCGCATTGCATCGCTGCGGCGTCGGTTGCAGCGAGCGTATGGTGGCGCGGTCGGGCCGGGTGGTGGCCGCAACGCGCCGGTAGCGGCGGGCGGTGTGTGTGTGGTCAGGTGTTTCGGGGCGCTGTTCCGTGCGCTCGAGTTGAGGCTTCGGGTGTCTGGAAGCGGTATAGGGGTGAGGGCAGCAGCCAGAGGAAGCCTAGCGTTGCCCCGCCGGCGGCCAGCCATAGGGTGGGTCGCACCCCGATGAGGTTCGCGAGAATGCCGGCAGCCAGGGCACCGACTGGCCGGGCGCCGTAGTTGACGGCCTGGAAGGCGCCGCTGACACGGGAGCGAAGCGCGGCGGGGATGACCGTCGCGAAGATCGAGCCGATGCTGATGTCGAGGATCATGAGTCCGATCCCAGAGGCGAATTCGGCGACGAACAGCATCCCGAGGACGAGCGGTTTTGGCCCAGCGGCTAGCGGCACTAGCAGCAGCGGCGTGGTGAATACGATGCAGCCGAGCACGCACGCCCGGCCGAGCCCGATCGCCCGAGCGAGGCGTTTGGTTACGGCGGCTCCGATGAGGCCGCCGAGCGCACCGGCGCCGAGCACGACACCGAGGACTCCGGGGTGGATGTGCAGCTTGCGTACGGCGTAGAGCAGGAACAGGGCAAGGAACGCGAAATCGAAGAAGTTGATCGTGGCCGAAGCGCACAAACAGGCTCTGACGATCGGCGAGCGCACGATGAACTTGCCGCCTTCGGTCAGCAGTCCGTCCCGGGTGTTGGCTGGTGGAGGCTCGGTTGGCCGGATTCGGGCGAGCAGCAGTGCGGAGCCGAGAAAAGACAGCGCGTCTGCCGCGATTGCGATTGGCGCGGTCAGCCATTGGATGAGGAGGCCGCCGGCGCTCGGACCGGCGACGAACGACAGTGCTCGGCTGGCGTAGATGAGCGAATTGCCTTCCACGTACTCGTCTGCTGGCACTAGGCTGACAAACAGTGTGGTGTTCGAGACGTTGAAGAGCACGCTTAGGGTCCCCGCCCCGAATGCCACCACGTACAGCTGGCCCAGGGTGAGGATCCCGATCGCGTAACAGACGGGCAGACTGGCCAGCAGCGTCAGGCGCCCGAGATCGGCAGCGATCATCACGGCGCGGCGGTGGCCGCGGCGATCCACCCATGCTCCGGCGTGCACGCCAAACAGCAAGCTGGGCAGCCACACCAGGGCGGTCAGGTATCCCATCTGCGCCGGGCTAGCTCTCAGGACGAGCACCGCCGCTAGCGGCATCGCGACCGACGAGATCTGATCGCCGAACAGCGAAATCGTTTGCGCGCCCCAGTATCGGCGGAAAGCTCGGTCGCGGAACAGTGCTGGACCCCGTCGACCAGCCCGTCCGCGAAAGCGAGCGCGTTGTGGCTCAGCCGCGACGTCCACCGTCTGCTTTCGCCGAGTCGGTCGCATCGCCGGGATATGCGAGGTGCAGGTACACAACCAGGCGTGCGCCGGGTGGGCGTAGCTCCGGCTTGGTCTGGCGTTTGATGTAGCGATCCATCAGTGCCTGCTCCTCGCGCGCCAGTTCCTGCAACTCCTCGGGTGTCACCCAGAGCAGCGTGTCGCCGAACTGGGCGGCTTCCTGCCACGCCCTTGGCTCGTCGTTGCTGTCCCCCAGCCAGCGCAGCAACTTCTCGAAGTAACGCTCCGCGATCACGCCCCTCAGCAGTCCGCTGGCCGCCGCAAGCTCAGGAGTGTCGGCCACGTCCGGCCAGCCTGTGAACATCGCCGTGGCGCGCCAGGGACGCTCCCTCCCTTGCCCCCCACCAGCCTCTTCGACGAGCCCGTACTTGGCCAGTTGCCGGAGATGAAACGAAGTGCTCCCGGAGCTCTCACCCAGCAGCTCGGCGGCCTTCGTGGCCGTCAGCGGACCATGCCGCCGCAGAAGGCCGACCAGCTCGAGTCTCATCGGGTGCGCAAGCGCGCGCAACGCCTTCGCGTCGGTCAAACGCGTGACGGTCCGCGTGGCGCGCTCTCTGGCCATTGATCGCCATAATACGATGCAAAGACTTCTTTGCAAAGCTGTGTTGTTAGGGCACGGCTCCCCACGGCAGGCTGCTGCAGTAGATCTCAACGCGATGTGAGAAGCCGCAAAGGAAATATGCTGTCGTGAGCCTCGCGGCGGCGCTCTGCTCGCGCGCCGACTTCCCGCGAACCACCGCCTGTTGGCGTGCGATTGCCCTGGGCAACCGCGACGGCGGTCTGGCACTCGTCGTGGACGCCCAGCCACGTACGCCATCCTCCGCGGGGCGCCTTCACAGGCCACCAGCGTCAGCCCCGAGACCTCCACTGCTCGTGGCACGCGCACCTCCGTGCTGCCCGACGCGTACTCGCTTTGCGCCAGCGCTCGCCGACGGCGTCTTCGATGTCATCGGAGCCGCGACGTGCCCGAGATCCGCGCAAGGCGGGTCGTTCCGTTCATCGAGGGAAGATTGCGTCGCGACACGAATGGAGGTCTGGACCGAGTCGGAGGAGCTCTCCTGGGTCGGCCCGATCGCGCCGGTCTGGCCGTTCTGCGCGGCTCCAGGAGCGTCAGCGGGGTTGACGCGTGGTGTTGGTCTGCGGCGGCGTCGCTGGGAGGTGCTCGCGTGCGAGGTTGATCAGGGCGCGCAGCCGTGGGTCGTTAGCGCGGCGCTGCCACGCCAATGCGGTTTCGGCTTGTGGCATGTCGGAGATCGGGATGCACACAACGTTGGGGTGGGAGAACCGGGACGCGGCGGACGCTACGGTGGGTTGGACGATCCTGCCGCGGGCGACGAGGACCACGAGATCACTGAAGTCCCGCACGGGCGCGCGGACGCGTTTGATCGGACGGCCGCTCGGCGTCTTTGGTGGCACGTATGCGTCGGCTAGTTGTTTGGGAGCGATCTCGTTGAGCGCGGCGACCCTGTATTCGCCGATGTCCTCGAGCGAAACGGAAGCGCGGGCGGCGAGGGGGTGGTCGCGTGCGACCGCGAGCACGCGCGGCTCGCGAGCGAGGATGGGGCCGGTGACGAGCTCTGGCTGATCGATTGGTAGTCGGGTGATCATCAGGTCGACGTCGCCTCGGCGGAGTGGAGCGTGCCGCTCGCGGAACGGGAGTTCGGCGATCTCCACCCGGCAGCTTGGATGCTGCGATTCGAAAGCTCTCGATCGCTTTCAGCATCTCCGGGCTGACCGCGGCGGCGTAGCTGACTCCGATCCGCAGCACTCCGTGTAGGCGCGTCGCAGGTGAGGAGCGTGCGAGCTCCTCCAGCAACGCGGTGTAGTGAGGTCCGACCCCGCTCGAGGAACTGCTCGCCGGCTCCGTGCCCCGGAGGCCGATCCCCTTGCGGAACGGGGCTGGCTTCCTGCAGAAGCCCGTGCTGATGGCAAAGCAGGTGTCGTGTACGAGGGCGACAGACGCGCATGTCGCCAGTAGCGCGTCCCGCCGAAGGTGGTCGATCGGCTCGTCGGTACGACCGCCGGCCGAAAGACCCGCTTTCCGTTTCCCGCGTACACGGCGGCGGCGGGCGGCGCGGCCGATCCGAAGCCTTTCATTCGCCGAGAGGCCTCTCGTCCCAAACCCTAAGCTCCCTCCTCGCCGCCAGGAGCGCGACCCACCGTAGTCGTCGGCGCCGGGAGCCAGGGAGCGCCCTGCTCACCGCGCAAAAGCGGGACGGCCGACCGGGTGCCGTGAACCACCCGCGGTGCGCCGGGAGCAGGAAGCGCGTAGCTCGCCGCGGTCGTCTTCAAATCTCCTGACGAAGCAGGAGCGTCGGTGTCGCTGCAGCCTCTGGCGCGAAGAGCGGTCTGCGGCCGCTCACGAGCCTCACGTGCCGGGAGGACGCGGCCCCAATAGACAAGAGCACTTGCACACGAGATGTTGTACAAGAGTACTTGTGTAATATGAGCTTATGAATGAGCCCCGCACGATCACAGACTCGAGGGTCCTCTCGGCGATGTCGCATCCCCAGCGCCGTCGCCTGCTCGATGCGCTCACCGTCGACGGACCCTCCAGCGTCTCGATGCTCTCGGCGCGCACCGGTCAGGCCGCCGGCAGCGTCAGCCACCACATGAAGGTGCTCGCCGCCAGTGAGCTGGTCGAGGAGGCGCCCGAGCTGGCGCACGACCGTCGCGAGCGGTGGTGGCGGCTGACCAACCGCAGAACCCGGTGGTCCTCGACAACGTTCGAGCAGGACCCGGCAGCGAGCATCGTGGCTGACGCGGCGATGTCGCTCGAGCTCGAGCACCACGTCGAGAAGGTCCGGGCCTGGAACGTCCGGCGCGAGGAGGATCAGCGCGGCTGGAGCGATGCCGCGTTCTCCACCGGCACGTGGCTGCACCTCACTCCCGCCGAGCTTCACGAGCTCTCCGAGGAGCTCATCGCCCTGCTGCACCGCTGGGCCGAGCAAGCCAAGGCTGACGATGACCCTCGGCGAGAGCCCGTGTTCGTGTTTGCTCACGGCGTGCCCGCCGAACCATGATCGCCCTGTTGCGCCGCCACCGCGGGTTTCGGCTGCTCTGGACGGGTGAGACGACGAGTCAGGTCGGCAACAGCGTCACCACCGTGGTGCTGCCTCTGATAGCGGTCACCTCGCTGCATGCCAGTGCGCTCACCGTCAGCCTGCTCAAGGCGGCGGCTTGGCTGCCGTGGCTCGCGATCGGGCTGCTTGTCGGCGCCTGGATCGATCAGCTGCCCAAACGGCGCTGGCTGATGATCGCCTGCGACACCGCCGCCGCGGGCGCGTTCGCCACCGTCCCGCTTGCCTGGGCACTCGGCGATCTGACCGCGCTGCAGCTGTTGCTTGTGGCCCTCGCCGCGGGCACCGCGGCGGTGTTCTTCGATACCGCCTACCGCGTATTCCTGCTCGACGTACTTGATGCTCCCGACGACCGCGCGACGGGCAACAGCGCGCTGCAGGGCAGCGCCTCCGCCGCGAACGTCGGCGGCCCCGGCCTCGGCGGCGCGCTGGTCGCCGCGCTCGGCGCCACTAACGCGCTGCTCGCCGACTGCGCCAGCTTTCTCGTCTCGGCGCTGTGCCTGGCGGCGATCCGACCTACACGACCGACTCTGCGGCCGGAGGTCTCACCCGCTCCCCTCACGCACCGGATCCGGGACGGCCTTTCTTATCTGCGGGAGGATCGACTGCTGCTCTCCCTCACCTGCTTCGGCGGCGCGGCGAACCTGGCCCTCGTTGGCTACCAGTCGATTCTGGTCGTGTTCCTCGTGCGCGAGACGCATCTGCACCCGGGTATGGTCGGCCTGGTCATGGCCCTCAGCGGGTGCGGCGGAGTGGCCGGCGCGTGGCTGGCCAAACCACTGACAGCGCGGCTCGGCTCCGCCCGCGCGCTGCTGGCCACGAAGACCGCCGGTGGCGCGAGCGCACTACTGATCCCACTCGCCACCTCCCCCTCACACGCCGCCTTCGCCGTCGCCGGAGGCGTCGGCGTCGGCGCGGGAATCGTTGCCGGGAACGTCATCACGACAACATGGATCCAGAGCTACGTACGACCCGAGGTCTACGCACGGACGGCCGCGTCAAACAACGTCATCAACTACGGCACGATGCCGATCGGAGCCCTGCTCGGCGGCCTGCTGGCCAGCACACTCGGCCTGTCCGCCGCGCTGTGGACTACCACCGCGATGGTCCCGTTCGGGGCGATCTTCCTATACGCAGGTCCGCTCCGTGGCATGCGGGAGCTACCAGCAAGTCACGCGGGCGCCGACAGCAGCAGCGCGTAGCGGAGCCCTGGACCAGCGTCGGCGTTGTCCGAATGAATTGCCGCAGTCAACGCAAACCAGGTGCCACCCTCGGCGAGCCGCTCGACCTCCTAGCCGCCGATCTCGAGATGCGGCGCGGGGTGGCCCGTCCGGCGGCGGGGCCGATCTCCTCAAGAGTTGTGCTTTGTGCATGAATGCGGGTACGACGCCGGCGGCGACGGTACGGCCACGAGGCGCTCGCCGATCGTCTGACCCGCGCCGGTCAGCAAGCGTCCGGTGCTGTCGCTCTCACATACCGGAGCGGGCGCCCGGCCGAGCGCTCGAATCTCTTCCCGGTTGGACGACGAGGGACAGCTACCCACGGGCACAGGACGCGCCCGCCGCTCCCGGTTCGAGCCGACGGAACAGGAGCCAACGTCCCGCCCGCGATTTTGATCGCGTGTGTCGGCGGGTCGTCAACCGCGCTCCTGCTCGGCCACCAAGGGAGCCCGCGCAGCAGGAGCCGAATGCCCACTTGAGCACCGCCGGTATCGGACACACGCGGTCACGAAGCCGCTCCCCTTCCGATGCCCGCGCGAGCACGAGTGCAGGTCTCGAGCCGCACGTCCCGACGCACCTGCTCGTCGCCAAACGCAGGGCGGTAACCCCGTCGCGCCGCGATGAGTCCCCCGTCGCCAAAGCACACGCACGCCCGCGACGAGCGCTCCGCTACAAGCGAATGTCGGCTTGTTGGCACGACTCAGGTCTGCCGCTGGTTAGCCAGGCCCTAGTGGGCCCTGCCGTACTCAGATGAAGTCGAGTCGCGCCTTGCTGAGCTCGGCGAGAGCTCCAGGCCTGCCGCCACGGACTGTCGCGAGCCCAGACCATTTGCGATCGTGCCCCAGCGGGACTCTTTCGTATAGAGTCAGAATGACTGGGTGGGGCTAAGCAGGGGGTCCGTTGTGAGCAAGTTCATTATGTGTGCGGTGAGTGCGTTCCTCCTCATCGGTGCTGAAGGCTGCGGCGGAACGTCGAACTCACCTTCGGGTGAGACAGTGACCAGTTCAACAACGTCTGCCTATCCGCCGGCCTCCGCTGCCGCAATCATTGGGCGCAGAAACGCCGCGATGAAAGCGGCGTTAGTCGCAGCTGCCATCGATCAAGGTAGCTATTACGCGCGACATCAGAGGTACGTCAACGGCTGGGAGGCGCTGCAGAAGCTTGATCCAGCCACGAAACTCGTCCAGTTCGTGCAGGGCGATGCGCACGGGTTCGGGCTGGGGACGGGCGCTGGAGTGCCCACGAGCCGGTCCAGGTCCGGCACGTCATGGGAGTTGGATCTAACCGGCGGAAAGATTAACGCGACATGTAAAGACTGGGGCAAAGGCGCCCATGCGTGCCCTACGGGCCATTGGCATCCACAGCTGCCAGCCGGACTCGCCGAACATGGAACGAGCGTGACGGCGGGCCGTCCGGATTCGCAGCGCTCGCCCACGCCGCACGCGACGCCTACCTCGACTCCATCGCCCCCGCCGACGGCCCCTACGACATCGACCTCGGCTCCGTCACCGCCGCCGACGCCGCATACAACGCCTACCTCGGCCCCATCATCCCCACCGACGCCGGCGCAGTGCACCCCGGAGACCGACAGTGGGAACTGCTACGAGCCTGGTGAGTATTGTCGGGATTCGGACCACGGGGAGAGTGGGGTCGCAGGCGATGGCGAGTCGATCACCTGCGAGGACAACAACGGCTGGCGCTGGGAGCCGAGCTGAAGCGAAACTCGAGCGCGAACGCTCGAGAAGCTTGTCGCTGACCGAACTGATCCCTGAAGCATCCGACGTGATACCAGTAGCGCGGCACGCATCGCATGCGTTTTCGCGATCGCTCTAGGCGGCCCTAGTACCCCACCAGCTCCTTATCGCTTTGGCGACCCACGCGATCGCCTCGACGGCGGAGTTCCAGCTACTCCCAGTGCCGCCGGTGGGGATCGAACCCCCGACCTCCGGATTAAAAGGTGCTTATTTGCAGGGCAATTAGCCTAGATGCAGGCTGCTGCGTCTGGCTCGAGCGCGTTGTGCCGGGTCAGAATTGCTGAGTTCGGGACATATTTCGCGACACGTTTTGGGCGCCAGGTCGGCTCATCGGAAGGGGACCGCGTCATGCAGGCGCGAGCGTCGTCTACGCCGGCGGGAAGCGGCGGGCGAGCTCGCCCCATAGGCGCTCGATGGCTGGGAGACTCAATGGGCCCGGACGCGCCGCGAGCTTGGAGACCGGCTTGGGGCCGTCAATGACGATGTCGCGAATGGTCAGCTGTCGGAACAGGGGAAGGCCGTCGGCGTTGGGGAAGCAGAGCGCCCCCCGTATCTCGACCTCGGGCTCACCACAGTCGCGCAGAGCGGCCCGGATATCGCCGACCTGGCGCTCGACACCATCGATGAGCTTGGTCTGATCGCGACCCTTGATCAAGAGGACAGCACGGCGGGGCGCGAACAGACCGCCGACATGATCGACGCGGACATCGCCATGATGCGTCTTACTGTCGATCACCGTGACCCCACCCGGCCCGATCGCCAGATGGTCGATGTTCGCCCGCCCACGCCCCGGAATCCGGCGATCGTGCAGAAGCCGGACCCCGGCCCCGTCGAGATGCGTGGCCAGGCGCGTGGCGGTCCGGACCTCCCCCAGTCCACCCTGCCGCCACACCTTCGTTGAGTTCGGCTCATCGATGACCCGCGCGAGGAACACTCCGAAACTGCCCAGCCTCGCTCGGGCGCGGTCCTCGCGCCGCTGATGGCGGCGCTCGTACTCGCGCACGGCACTCGCGCCCGCCTCACCCTGAAGCACACGCGCGCCACCGGGCTCGCAGCCGATGCAACTCACGCGCCGGATATCGGGATGCCAGATCGCCTCTTGGCCCTTCGCCAGCTCCTGCGCGCAGACCAGGCAGCGATCCGGCCGACGCAAACGCAGCCGCTTCGAGGAGACCGGCGGATCCACACTCCAGCTTTTCGGCAGACAGCGGTCGAGCCGGGAAACGACCGCCCCGCAGCCCCGTCATTCGTCTAGCCAACACGATGCCGCCCGGCTCCTCGCGACGGCTGAGAGCGCTCGTTGCTATCTACGGTGCGTTGCCTGAAATGGGTCGCTCATTGACGTCCCCGCGGCTAAGCGTGCCGAGCGCTCAGGTGCCGGTCTCGCCGCGCGCCGGGGCCTGGTCATGCTCCCCGGCTACCAGCGCGAGAGCAGCATCCCGCCGCCAGCGGCACCGCTGCCCGTCTCGGATGCCTCGGCCATTTAGCTTGTGACGCGTGGCGTGTTTCAGGCCTGTTCAAGGAGTTGGATGGACCCGCGGCACTCAATGCTCACGGCGGCCGGCCCCGGGCGCCCGGAGAATGATGCTCGCGTCTCCACTGTCGCCGAAGCGCAAGCCAGCTGCGAATGCCCGACGGGTGAAGAATGCGGTCGTGCGCACCGCGCTCGCGGAGCCCTGGTTGTCGCCGACAGCAGCGCGCCACGGATTGGAACGACACGCGTGCGTCGTGCGTAGGCGGCCTGCGCGCCGGTTTGCAGCGCGATCCTGAGATATGTCCGGGGTGGCCGTACACTCATGTACGGTGAATCCGTTCAATTATCAGGGTCCGGTTTCTCCAGCGCGTCTAGTCGACCGTCGCGGGGAGCTTGATGCGCTCCAGCGCGCGGCTGCCGACGGAATAGCGATGCGTTTGGCCGCGCCTCGCCGGTTCGGCAAGACGAGCCTTATCGACGCGCACGTCGAGTCGATGCGAGCCGTTGGGCACAGAGCCGTTCGGGTCGACCTCTCGAAGGTAGCGACAGTCGGCGACGTGGCAGCACGGGTCGCGCAGGCCTTCGCCGAGCTTCCCGCCGACCCGCGTCGGATCGTTCGGCGGTGGGCGGCTCGTCTGGGCGTGACGGCAAGGCTCCCGGGTGTAAATGTCTCGTTTGCTTCAGCGGCGACGCGTCCACCGGGAGACGAAGCGCGCGCGGCGCTGCTCGAGTTGCTCGACGTTCCTCTGGGGCTGCATGAAGCGGACGGCGGACTGACCATCATCTGCCTTGATGAGTTCCAGGATCTGCTTGTCGCCGATGATTCGCTCGACGGGCTCGTTCGCTCTGTGATTCAGCATCACGGTCGCGCTGCCGCTTACGTGTTCGCGGGGAGCCAGCCCTCGCTGATGCGAGCGTTGTTTTCCGATCGTGAACGACCGTTCTATGGGCAAGCACGACCGGTTGAACTTCCACCGTTGCCGCTCGACGAGGCGGCAAACGACATCGAGGCGTTACTGCAGGCGGACGGGCTCGATGCCGGTCGCGCCGTGGACGAGTTGCTCGCGTTCACCGGCGGCCATCCGCAGCGAACAGTCCTCCTCGCCCACCATCTCTACAACGTGCTCGATAGCAACGAGAGAAGCGAGGATCCAGCCGCCGAAGCGCTGGATCTTGCGATCGCGGAGACCAGCGATGCGCAACAGGCGGTTTGGGATGCCACAGGTCGCGTAGAGCGGGTCGTCCTGATCGCTCTTGCGGATGGTCAGGCGCCGACCGGGAGCCGAATATCGACAGAGCACCGCATCCCGCGATCCACCTTGCAAGATGCGCTGGAGCGACTTGTCTCCGAGGAGCAGCATGTCCACCGAAACGGTGACGAGCGGCCCTCGCTTCTTGACCCACTCCTGGGTGAGTGGCTCCGCCGACGGTGACCGCAATGTCGTCGATCGCCGGACGCTTGGCGCTCATGACGCCGTACCGAATCGGACAGATGCCTCCCGTCGGCAGCGGCCGAGCACGCGACCTTTAAGTCGCCATTCCGATCGCCGGCCTGCGTGTCGCGCCGAGGGTCAAAGCGATCGCAGGCGAGAGTCGCGCCATCCGCGCAAGTCAGGGCCGGCAACTCGGACTTAGAGATGCACGCCGGGCAACGGAAGCAGGGCCGGACCTTAGCGTCCCGCTGCAGGAGATGCCAGGACCGGGCAGCCTCGCCGACGACGAGGATCGCGCGCGCAGTCCGTCTGGAGCAGCCATCTCGCCCGCTCTCCGGGTGTGGTTCCTGTTGGGTCGAAGCGGAAGTCAGCCCTGTCGTCGACGGCGTCCGCTCCATCGCCCACCCACCCGCCGCGCCGTGGCTTTCGCTTCAGGACGTGAGACTCGAAGGAGCAGCTCGACGCCGTGCGCGCATGGCCGCGACGCGGCTCGTGGTGGGGGGAAGCAGGGGCGCAGATTGCGTCGGTCGGCGGGGCGCGGCAGTCTCGACGCAAGGTCGGAACGGGGCGGCTCGTCAAGTCCCGTCAGGCTCCGGTGAGAGAGCACGTGGGAGTTGCTGCCGGGAGTTGATATCGAGCTTGAGATATACGTGGCCGAGATGGCTTTCAATCGTCTTGCGCGTGACGAATAGCGCCTGCGCGATCTCCGGGTTCGACATGCCGCTCGCCGCGAGCTCGGCAACTCTGCGCTCGCTGGCTGTCAATGACTCAGCACCGGAGAGCAGCGCGCGTCGCGGTCGGGCTCCGGTGGCGGATAGCTCCTGCTGCGCGCGGTTCGCTATTGGTGTCGCGCCGGAGCGGTGCGCGATGTCGAGCGAAGCGCGTAGGTACTCGCGTGCTTCGGCGCGCTGATTCGTACGACGCAGCGCAGCCCCGAGCTCGAGCAATGCGTGGGCGTGCTCGACCCGGCATCCGGACGGTTCCAGAACGGCGACTGCTTGGCGCAAGAGCTCGATGCCGTGGACCCCTTGCTCGACGATCCCACCGGCGCGGAGCGCCATCCCTAGCGCCCACGGCGCACCGAATGCGCGAGCGCGTTGGAGGGCCGGCTGGATCAGCTCACGCGCTTCACTTGCGCGGCCGATCGCAACCAGCGCGGGTGCTACGCGGACACGCCAGGGGATATAGGAGGGGTTGTCGAATCCCCGCTGCTCCAACCAGGCACCGGCTTCCAACAGCATCTCGACGCCGGCGTTGACCTCGTCCCTGGCGAGCGCAAGCTCGCCAAGCAGCACGCTCGGGAACGGGCTGATCACAACCTCGAGCGGCTTCGTTCCCAACCCGGTCGACTCGACCAGCTCGCTGGCCTCCTCAAACTCTCCGCGAGCGATCAGAACCTCCAGCAGCGCGGCCGCTGACCACCAGTAGATCGTCGCGGCCGCTTCCCCGAGCTGGCTGATCACCTCCCAACTGGTCCGCGCGTCCGCTTCCGCCTCGAGCAATTCTCCGCGGCGGAAACGGATCACGGCCCGTTGAAAGTAGCCTCCGCCGACGTTGATCGTCCACCCTTGGCGGCTGACCTCACCGAGCCAGTCTGTGAACAGCCCGAGTGCGGATGGGTCGTCGCAGATCGTCAGCGTGTTCCCGACTGCGGATGCCGTCTCGCTGCCATCCTCGAGATCAAGCCAGGTGAGTCCCGCGGCGCTGGCCCTGCGGGTGAGCTCAATCGCGCGCTCTGCTGACGCAGCGCCGGTGTGCGCAAGGTTTATGGCTGCAGCGGCCAGCACACGCCGCTCCCCCGCACTTGCACCTTCGAGGCTCCCCGCAAGATCCTGCAGGCGCCGTTGCCGTCCGTCGCGGTCGGGATCGTCGGCCCACCAGGATGCGTAGAAGTCGCGCGTGCCGCACAGGTGCGTCGCGAGGTCGGTGCCGGATCCGGACAGCTTGATCGCCTCGTCAAAACTCGCGATCGACTCGCGCATACGGCCGGCATACGCGAGCGAGTAGCCGCACCAGCGATGAGCGAGAAGGGCTGACTGGCCGCTCGAGCCAACGGCGGCCGACGCGAATGCAGCTGCAGCCGCTGCGGTGTTCACACCGATCAGCGCCTGCCCCAACTCGAACTGCACCTGAGCGCGTGACTCGGGCGGTGGCGGTTCGCTCAGCGCCCGGTTCAGATAGCTCGCAGCCGCATCTGGGGTACTGGAGAGGAGCGCATCCCGAGCCGCGCTGCGCAACCAATCGACGATCCGTGGATCACCCGACGGCTCGCACGCGAGCGCGTGCATTGCGACCCGCCGTGGCGGCGCTCCGTCGTGGTCGAGCATCTCCGCCGCCGTCCTGTGTGCACGGGTGCGCTCGCCGATAGCAAGCTCGTTGTATACCGCGGTGCGTGCGATCGGATGGATGAACTCGAGCGGCTGGCTGCGCATGAGGACATCTGCGCTCGCCAACGTGTCCCAGGCATCCAACGCCTCCTGAATCGAGAGATTGCTCAGCGTCGCGGCGTGACGTATCTCGGCATCCCAGCCAAGGACCGCGACCGCATTGGCAAGCCGTCGGGCCCGCGGTCCTCGACGCGCCAGGCGTACCAGAATTGACCGCGCCACCTCGCGCGAACCCAACTGCGGCACCCGCGCGGCCTGCTCGTCCGTCGGCTCTATCCCATCCGCAATGGCTGCTCGCATCAACTCGCGTAAGTAGAACGGATTACCCCCGGATGCCTCGTGGCACGATTTGACGAACCCAGCATCGCCCGGGCGAGCGAATTGAGACCGAATGACCTCAGCCACACTCTCGACCGCGAGCGGCTCGAGCGCGACCACAAGCTCGTCGCCGATGAGGCCGGAGAGCTCCTCGCCGTTGGCTTCGGGCGGTCGGGTCGCCACGAGAAGCAATATGGGCATGTCGCGGATGCGTCCCGCCATGTATTTCAGCCACCGAATCGTTTGGGCATTTGCCCACTGCAGATCATCGATTGCCAGCAGTGCCGGGGCGTGATCAGAGAGGTTCCCCGCGAGCCAATACAGCCCACGAATAACGGCGAGCAGATCGGGACCCGCTCCCTCGCTCGCCAGCCCTAGCAGCGTGCGCGCGTGCGCAGCGGCGCCGCTCAACACAGCGCGCTGTTCACGTTCGCCCAGGTCACGTACCGCGTTCTCGAACAACTGGCGCGCCACGCCGAAGGGCATCCCCTGCTCGAGCTCGCTGCCGCGGGCCGCGAGCACTTGCAGCTCGTGCTGCCGCGCTGACTCGACCACCCGGCCGAGCAACGCGGTCTTCCCAAGACCAGCGTTCGCGCGGATCAAGACGACGCGCCCCGATCCAGCGTGTGCCTCGGCGAGGCAGCCGTCTATCGACGCCAGCGCCCATTCACGCTCAAGCAGACGGACGCCGCCCGCGCTCTCCGAATGTCTGCTCTGCATCATGCTCCTAGACCCTTGCAGATCGATTGTCGCGGTCCTAGACAGCGCGAGGCTCGCAAATACCGGGGACGCTCCCCGACGCGAAGCCACCGGCGAACCTCGATGCTTGCCACATGGCCGCTGCGGACGACACGGGACGATCCGACTCGTGATCATCCTCGAAAAGGACACAGAACCGATCGAGGGTGAACTGATCGAACCGAGCGCGTACGCGCAACGGTTCCGCGGCTGGCTGTCCCTCGCCACTCTGATTGAATCGACCCGAGCGCACGCAGGCACAGTCAGAGACCCCACATGGGAGTGAACAGCCCGGCAGCGCGACCGCTGGAAAGTTCGGGGAGGCTCCCTGATGCGAACACGTTCGATCGCGAGCAATCTCGTCTCGGCAACCAACCGAAATGAGAGATCCATGCACAGAACGTCGCCCCAAAGAACCGTGACAGCGCTGCGAGCAACCGTCGCGATGGTCGGCGTGTCCGGAGTCGCGCTCCTGACGACCGCAGCAGCGCCAGCCGAGGTCACCCACCCCAAAGCCTCGCCGCTGACATTCCTTGCCGAGACAACATTCCTAGCCACACCCGACCCCTCGTTCCCGAAGGCTGGCGATACGATCGTCGTGACACAGAAGAACGTGAACAACGGGCACCGCATCGGGGAGGACCGCACGGCCTGCATGGTCACCGATTCCTCCGGCTCGCTCCAGTGCACTACTACCGTCGGCCTCCCCGGCGGATTCCTCGAAGTCGCGTTCCCCGAGAACCTCAACTCTAAGAACATCACGGCGCCGATCACCGGCGGCACCGGCCGATACGCCACCGCACGCGGCTACTTCACGCTGCACCAACTCAGCCCCACCAAATATCATGTCACACTCCACCTCCAGTAAGCGACGAACGTCAGCTGTCTTAACCCGCGGCGGGGCTACCGCCACGGATGGCCAGCGGCAACTCCACGCGGGGGATGGCCAACCGCCCCTGTCTGGCGTCGGTCGCCGCAATTCGCCCGGGAGCGACCCACAAGTGATCGCATCGGAACGGCTGCGGCACTGGCGTTGACCTCGACACGGCGCTTCAGCTTGATCGCCGACGCGGTCACGATCCCGATCGGGACAGACGACCGCTCCTGGCGGCGATCGGCCGCGACGACTCCAGCGCCGAATACCGCGCCGGCGGCGTTGCAGGTCCCGTGCCTTTGAACCCAGTTCCTTCCCAGTGCCGCCGGTGGGGATCGAACCCACGACCTTCGGATTAACAGTCGTTCTTTTGCAGGCTATTTAGCGTATGTACGGGGTGCTGAGTCTGGTTATCGTAGGTTGGAGGCGAGCCAGAATTGCTGAGTTCGGGACATATTTCGGGACACGTTTCGCTTGCTCGCACGCGAGGCGGTATCTAGCTCGCGATAAGCCGTTGCTCTCGAGCACCTGCAGCAGGAGCCTCCGCACGGGCTCGCTACTACGCGATCGCCGCCGCGGGCGAACGCCGGCCACGCGCGAGGACGCGAGGTGCCTGCCGGCGGCCAACCTGCATTCACCGACGGTCAGCATCCCGCTACCGCCGGGTCGACAAACGGAGTGCCCACGAGCGACCCGGATGTCTGACCGTTGTTGTAGAAGGCGTCCGCGGACACGTAGTAGGCGTTGTTCCAGGGGGACGACGCGATGCGATACCACCACGTGTTCCCGTCGGCGACTCGGAAGCCTTGGACCGCGCACGCGATTTGAACGCTGGTATAGGCCGGGATGGTCGGTCCCTGGTTACCGCCGGCGTTCGTGTAGTTCGTCCACGTATTCGCGTTCCCGCCGACCGCCTCTGCCCAAGTTTGCGGGGGAGGCGGCGTGGTTGTCGTGGTGGTGACCGGGGTCGTGGTGGTCGTGGTGACCGTTGTCGTTTGCGTAACGGTCGTCGTCGGCGTGGTCTCCGTGGGCGGCGTGGTCGACTTGCCGCCGTAGATGAAGACGGTCCCCGGCACCACGTTGCGGTGCAGCTGTCCGCCGGAGTAGAAGTACGCTGGACCGGACCCAGTCTGGTTGTACACGGTGAACACCTTGCCGGGAATGCCGCGACCGTCGGTGTTCATCTCCTGCGTGACCCAATGGGAGCCGTCGATGACCTGGACGACGTATGCGACATGTCCCACCGCGCTGCGGGAGCTGGCGGGCTCGACCATGACCGCCCCCACTGCGGGGGTGGAGCCTTCGGTGAAGTGCCCGTACTGGGCGGCATAGACGGACCACATATCAGCATTCCAGCCGTAGGCCGGGGCGCCGTTGTCCCGGGATGTCCAGTAGATGTCGGGGCGCTGTGTGTAGGCGAAGTATGTGCACTGCCCGTTGGGGAATCCCGGGTTCGGAGGATAGCCGCCCACGCCGACCTGGCTCTGCTGGACCGGCCGGAGCGCCTGCGATGCCTCGATGTCGGGCTTGGCGTGCCCGATGAGGGCGCCGTGTGCGCGCGCAGAGGACGCGACGAGGACGGTTGCGCGGGCGAGGTGACTATGGCCGTGGCCCGGGGCTGCGCATCCGACGGTCAGCTGCCAGGTGCCCTGGCGGGCGTGTCGCGCGGTCGGGAAGGTGACGGAGAAATCGGCCACGACTCCGCGGACGGCGAACGTCTGGCGGACGTTGCCATTCGTGACCGACACCGCACACGACCGCGGGTGGCCCCACACTGCGCGCGCGCGAACGTTCACGCGGAACGATGTGCCGGCGCGCACGAGATAGCTCCCGTGGTCCAGGCGCGGCGTCAGGGTACGTCCGCGGGCAACCTCGGCGACGGGTCCTGGGCTGCTGGCGATGGTGCCGGCCGTCGCTGCGGCACCGTGCCCGTCGACGTTCGCGACGAGTGTGGCGGACAGGATGCCCGCGCCGCCCGCGACGACAATCGCGGCGGTGCGGAGGAGCTTGGTGAGATGGCGGCGTGAGTGCATGTTCGTCCGTTCGTGAGGGTCAGCAGGTTGGGACGGCTGGGTCGATGAACGGCGTGCCTTGGAGCGAGCCGCTGGTCTGCCCGTTGTTGTAGAAGGCGTCCGCGGACGCGTAGTAGGCGCTATTCCATGGCGAGGACGCGATGCGATACCACCACGTGTTCCCGTCCGCGACTCGGAACCCCTCGACCGCGCAGGCGACCTGCACCGTGGTGTACGCCGCGATCGTCGAGCCTTGCGCTCCGCCGGCATTCGTGTAGTCGGTCCACGTGTTCGTGTTGCCCCCGACCGTCTCCGTCCATGACTGAGGCGGCGGCGTGGTCGTGGTCGGGGTGGTCGTCGGCCCGGTCGCGCCCGTGCAGTCCGGAACGTTCATGTCCGTGTTGTGGGAGTACGGGCCGTTCCACGGGTCGCCGTTCATGAACGTGTTCGCCGGCGCGTAGTACGCGCTATTCCACGGGCTTGTGGCAATCGCGTACCAGTAGCCGTCAGGCTTGACGCTCGCGATTTGCGGCGCGTACACCTTGCACAAGACCTGAATGGTCTGACCCGGGTTGATGCGTGGCCCGGTTCCGGACGCGTGAACAGGGTCCGAGAAGGTGTTCGACCCGTTGTGGCCTTCCAACTCCGAGTACGTCGTCGGGCCCGGCGCGCCACCTCCTCCGCCTCCTGGTGGGTTGGAGTTCCCGCTACAGGTTGCCTGCACGCCGGTGTCGTCGGTCAGTTGGTTGAGCTCGGCGGCCGGTAGGACGTCCGGGCCAGGTGCACCCGAGTTCTTCAGGCACCAGTACACGGCGATGCTCGGAATCCAATGGCGGTGCAGCTGACCGCCCTCGTTCAGCACGAGCCACGCGGTCTTCTGTGGCTTGGTGTCGCCGTTCCACTGGACGATGTGTCCGAGCTCCGGGGCGTACTCGGGTGGGCTGAGCACCGGGCCGCCGTAGATGAAGGTCGTCCCGGCCGGGGCGTGGCGGTGGAGTTGGCGGTTCGACCCCGTGCCGGCCCA
This sequence comes from uncultured Solirubrobacterales bacterium, assembly GCA_963795525.1. GTDB lineage: Bacteria > Actinomycetota > Thermoleophilia > Solirubrobacterales > Solirubrobacteraceae > Palsa-465. Next base: position 172,870 of record CAWCIA010000001.1, on the reverse strand, counting down.
GTAGTAGCCGGACTGGCCGGGCGTGAAGTCGTTGTACACCGTGTAGACGTGATTGGGGTCGGGCGGCCCGCCGTAGGTATGCATCTCCTGCGTGACCCAATGGGTCGGGTCGATGACCTGAGAGACGTAGGCGACATGCCCGGGGCTGCCCGGCTCGACCATGATGGCCTGCGCCACGGGCGTGGGACCCTCCTGGAAATGCCCGTACTGCGCGGCGTACCGCGCCCACATGCCCGCGTCCCAGCCTCCCGCCGGCGCTGCCGGGCTCGCGTTCACGGACTGGAGATAAATGTCGGGACGCATGTGGTACGCGAACCACGTGCACTCGCCTTGCGGGAAAGGATTCGGGGGAATGCCGGCGCCGCCGAACCCAGCGACGGCAGCACCGCTGGTCGGCGCCAGGGCGGTGATAAGCGGCCCGCGCGAGCCGATACTGAGCCCGAGGCGCCCTCGTCCGCGAACGTGAATCGTGGCGGTCACCGTTCGGCTCCAGCCGACACCGGGAAACTTGCACCGCGCGGAGAGCCGCCAAGTGCTCCCGCGAATATGCCGAGGGGCAGTCAGGCTGATGAGCAGGTCGGAGACGACGCCGCGCACCCGCCAGGTGTGCGTGCGATAGCCTCCACCAGCCAATGACACCGGGCAGGTTTGCCCCGTCGGCCAGTCACTGTGCGTCGCTAGCCGGACGTTGATTGTGCGTCCGCCGGACAGAACGTAGCCGTGATGCCCGAACGTCGGGGCTTGCGTCACCTGCTGGGCGCCCAACGCGGGCAACCCAGCGACCAGCACTAGCCCAGCAGCAACCACTACTGCAACAGCAACGAACCGAGCCACGCGTATACCCCCATATGAAAATCGCAGCCCTAGCTGCCGCGACGGGGCGGCAGCATACGCAGTTGGAGTCAGCACGTCAACGGACGCGAGAACACCGCGGTAAACCGCGGGCGATCGCCACGTAGTTTTTACGGCTGCCCCACGTACGAGGCGGCGCCCTGTTTCGTGGCTGCAACACGACCTGCCACAACAACTTCGACTCCGGCGGGCGTTGCTAATGCTGCCGCTGCGACGAGGCTACGCATGCCCTCAATCTCGTCGAAGTATTCAATTCAGGCGGCCCTGCGCGACCTATCCGAGCGTCGTGGACATTCTGTGTCGTGCGCGGCTGCGATACTCAGTCGCAATTCGGGTGTTGTCACCGACCTACGCGATCAACACCGGCACCCAGCTGGAGCTGCGGGATTGTGGTGGCGGCGGCAACCAGCAGTGGTTCGACAACCGCGGCCAGCTGAACGGTGCATATGTGCGCCAGGAGCCCGGCGCTCGGCAGTAGTCGATCAGCCGTACGCCGGAGAACCGTAGCCGTAGCCGTACCCTTCCTCAGCTTCCGCGAGTGCGGCTTCGCGATGGTGACGCGTATACGGGCTGGGGCGCATCTCGTCCGGCGCCACGACTAGTGGGACACCGGCCAGTACCAGGAGAATCTCAGGATTGGACCCCCGATAAACAGGACGACGCCGCTACTGAACGAGAACACATCGGCAGCGAGCGCTAATAACGCCGCCAGGATCGCCGATGCGATCAAAAGGACGATGTATCGCCCGACGAGGCCACCTGAGGACGAATCGGCTGAAGGAGAGGGCGCAGGGACGGCCATGGCTACTGCAGAAAGTAGAGGACGAGGCCAACCGTCAGACCGACGCCCGCGCCCAGGGCGCTCCACTCGCCCCACAGCAGCTTGTCGCTTTCCCAAGTGCCAAGGCCGAAACGAAGCAGGAGCCGACGCCGGATCCCGGTGAGGCGCACACCCCGTCTCGGCGCGCAGATCCTGTTCAGCGTCCGGAATAGGACGCAACCCCAAAAACCTGCGAGCCCACCCGCGCCCCCGTCAACGGCGAAGAACGACTCAATCGATTTGTTTGATCCGGTCTCGCTAGCCTTCAACCGGGATCGCCCCCTTCCGGTATCGATTCCGGAACCTACGGCGATCCTACGCTGCTCGCCAACGTTCGCGCAAGCCCCAGACTCGGACGCCGCTCGGCGGGATGGCGAGCGCCGGGCCGCGGCTTGTCGGGCGATCGCGTTCGGGTTCTGGCGATCCGGCGATCGCGTGCGGCGACCAGATATTCCCGAACCGCAACTCGTTGGGCCAGGCTGTTTGGCGTAACTACGGTGTGCTGCGTCTGGTTAGCGCCGGTTGACGGGGGTCAGAATTGCTGAGTTCGGGACATGTTTCGGGACACGGTTGTGCACCCTGAGACTCGACATCTCGGTGGCGCTTGGCCAGCCCGGTCGCGATGCGGCCGCTGGTCGCCACGCGTTGGACTGCGACGAGTCGATCCCGCCCAAGGGGCTGCGGGGTTCGGCTGACACCGAGCTTTCTGGGGATTCTGGCTGTGCCACCAGTAGAGGCCGGGTCAGACCGGCGCGCTGTCGTTGACCACGACGGGCGCCGAAAGGTAGAGTGCTGCGCGAAACCATGCCGTTGGGGGTGGACGGTGAGAGGTCCCGATCGAAGAGCAGGACCACGGCACGCAGCGCCGGGCCTGACCGGCCGTTCTCCGATCCGACGCCGGGCCCGGTGGTGGGCGCTGACCCTTACGGGCTGCGTTGCCGCCCTCGCGCTCTCCGCGGCGTCCGCGAGCGCCGATCCGACGCCGTACGCGACTACCACCTCGGACTGTTCGAACTCGACAGTGTCGTTCTCCGTCTCCGTCGTCGATCATCCCAACACGATTTTCAGCGTCACCTCCGCAGGCGCGTCCGGAAGTGCCTCCTCCCCCAGCTCCTACACGGCCTCGGGATTCTCTTCCGGGGACACGGTCTGGGGCGTTTATGGGGACGCCGCCGCCGGGGTCTCCCCCACGCTTTGGGTGTTCTGTAACGGCGGTTCGGTCAACCTGGCGCTGTACGACGCGCCGGCCGCGCCGGCCACCTTCTCTGGAGTCGCCACGACCGCATCGAGCCAGGGTGACATTCAGTTCATCGCTCCGGGTACCGGCCAGTACGAGGCCACGGTCACGCTCAACCAGGGCGCGATCTGGCTCGACGACAACGAGATTGCCGGGTCGGGCACCTACCAGCTCGGCTCGTTGGCCGCGGGGCCGAACGAGTTTTCAATCCAGGGCGTTTCGGGACCGCCCGCTAGCTACACGATCACGTTCACGCCGCTCCCGGTGCAGATCTCCGGCCTGTCGTTCGACAACAGCCCCGAGTACACGAGTACGGGCAGCGTGCTCACCGCCTCGTTCTCCCTCAGTGGCGACTCGACGATCAGCGCCTATGTGCGCAACGCGGCCGGGCAGGTCGTCCGCACCCTCGGCTCGTTCGCAGCGAGCGAAGGGAACTCGTCCCTGACCTGGGATTCGCGCGGCAACGGCGGCGCTGCCCTGCCGGACGGCGTGTACTACCTGCACCTGGACTCGACCGATTCGAACGGGAACGTGACCAGCGCGGAGACCGCGATCTCGATGGACAACACACCGCCGAGCGCGGCCATGACATCACCCTCGCGGATCACGTCGTCGCAAGCGGTGAGCTTCGTTGTCTCGGATGCGGAGAGCGGCGTGGCGTCCGTGACGGTCAGCATCGACGGTGTGGAAGTGGACAGCTTCGACAGCTACGACCGGCTGCCGCCGAACGGACAGTTCAGCGATCCCGGTCCGTGGGATGTCGGCCCGCATTCGTGGGCAATTCAGGCCACGGACAACGCCGGCAACGAGTCGACGGTGACTGGAGGCTTCACCGCCGCCAACCCGACCCCACCGAGCAAGCCGAAGCTCCCCGGTGGCGTGTTCGCCGCCGGCCACGGCACCTTCCAGCATCATCCGTCCCGGCTGTGGCTGTGGGTGTCGGACTCGCTGTACAACCTGCGCTGGGCAAACTGGAGCGGAGCCGCGACCACCGGATACGGACGCGAGTCCAGGCACAACCGCGGCCACTGGTGGTGGGTGTCCGTTCAGGTCCAGCTCTCCCAGGTCCAGGTGTGCGGCGGACGCCGCGTGTACACGCACGTCCGCTACCGGGTGAAAAGCCAGAAACGCTGGACGACCGGCCATCGGTACGGCTGCCGGATCTACGCCTGAGCTCCGGTCAAGCTGGCGGGAGCATGCATGGTTCACCCATGGAGGAGTGCGGTCGACTGGGCTCCGCGGGGGGTCGAGACGTCCCCCGTTCAACGGGGCGACGAGGTCGCATGGTGATTCCCCAGGCTGCGGATGCGTTGATCGGCGTTGAAGTCGCCTGCGCAACCGCGCCATTCTCAGCGGCTGCGAAAAGCACTCTCAGCCGCGGGTGCGGCGGCTTCTCTGGTCAACACGAGCATGATGGCGGCGGCATCGTGGTCAGCGGCGACGGCTGACTACGCAGTAATCGGAGGGCTGCGACGACAGGCCTGCGGGCTGCGTGCCGCCAAGGTTTGTCGATCGTCGTCGAGACCGTGATGAACGGAATCTCGTCGCCGATCTCCCTCTTCTGCCGACGTCCGCCGAGCGGCACCTACCTTAACCCGGGTGTGGGCGCCGGCTGAAAACTAGGCCACCTGCGCCGGTCGAAAACTAGGCCACCCGGCGCGGGGCTGGAGGCGTCCGGCCGGTCTTTGACCCTCGTTTGATCGAACGCGATCGGCGAGGAGGAAGGGTTGGTCGGCGTGGAGCAGTGGGCAGAGGTGAGACGGATGCACCGGGTCGAGGGGTTGTCGGACCGGGAGATCAGCCGCCGGACCGGGTTGGCTCGCGACACGGTCGCGCGGTTGCTGGCAGCGAGCGCGCCGCCGAGGTATGAGCGCGAGGCGGCGGGGTCGAAGCTGGACCCGTTTAAGGAATGGATGTGTGAGCAGCTCGCGGCGGACCCGCGGATCCAGTCGCGGCGGCTGCGGGAGATGGCGAGCGAGCTTGGCTATGTGGGCGGCAAATCGATCTTCGACGACTATGTGCGCGAGGTCCGACCGCGGTTTTTGCAGCCCAGGACGTTTCAGCGGACTGTCTATCGACCGGGCGAGCTGGTGCAGTGTGATCTGTGGGAGCCGGCCGAGCATGTCCCGGTCGGTCACGGCCAACGGCGCCGTGGTTGGGTCGTGACGAGCGAGGTGTGTTGGTCGCGCGCGATCGCGGGCACGCTGGTGTTCTCGAAGGAAGCGCCGGACATCCTCTTCGGCCTGGCCCGCAACCTCAGCCGGCTCGGGGCGTTGCCGGAGAAACTGGTGTGGGACCGCGAGGCTGCGATCGCCGCGGGCGGTCGCCCGACTGAGGCGTTCGCGTCGTTCTGCGGGCAGCTGGAGGTGGGCTGGGTGATCCTCGAGGCCCGCGATCCGCAGGCGAAGGGCGCGCTGGAGCGCTCGCACCGGTTCATGCGCTCCAACTTCGAGCCCGGCCGGGTATTCGCGAACCATCTCGACTTCCAGGACCGCCTCGACGCGTGGACCGAGAAGGCCAACCAGCGGGTGCATCGCACGATCCGCGCGGTCCCCGCCGAGCGGCTGGCCGAGGAGCGCCAGCGGATGCGGGCGCTGCCGGGCCGGATGCCGGACACCGACCGCCACCAGGTCCTGAGGGTCCCGGCCCAGCCGTTCGTTCGCGTGGATCGCAATGATTACTCGATCGACCCGGTGTTCGCCGGTCGTCGTGTCGATCTGCGCGTCTCCCAGACCGACGTGATCGCGGTCGTGTTGGACACTGGCGAGCTCGCCGCCCGGCACCGCCGCGTGTTCGCTGGCGGGCTCACGATCACCGACCCGGCGCACCAAACCCAGCTCGAGCGCCAGCGGGCCAAACGCCGCCAGCAGCGCCATCAGGTCGAGGTTGAGATCCGGCCCTTGTCCCGCTATGACCGGCTGATCCCGGCATGACCAAGCACGCCGAGCTCGCGCACCTGTTCCGCGCGCTGAAAGCGCCAGCCGCTGCTCGCGCGCTGCCCGTGCTCGGCGACCGGGCCCGCGAGGAGAGCTGGAGCTATGAGCACTTCGCTGAGGTGCTGCTCGGTACTGAGGTCTCCGCCCGCGACAGCCACGGCGGCGAAGGCAGGATCAAAACCGCTCGCTTCCCCGCACGAAAGACGCTGGAGGAGTTCGACTTCGCCTTCCAACGGTCGGTCAAGAAGACGGTGGTTGAGCACCTCGGGCAGCTCGACTTCCTGCACGGCAAAGAGAATGTCATCCTGCTCGGGCCGCCAGGCACGGGAAAGACCCACTTGGCGATCGCCCTCTCGATCCGTGCGTGCCTGGCCGGCCAGCGCGTGCAGTTCGCCACCGCCACGCAATGGGTCGCCAGGCTCTCGGAGGCCAAACGTCAAGGCACCCTGGAGGCCGAGCTGCGCAAGCTGTCCTTCGTCCCGCTGATCGTGGTCGACGAGGTCGGGTATATCCCGTTCGATCCCGAGGCCGCCAACCTCATGTTCTCGCTGGTCTCCAACCGCTATGAGCGCGCCTCAATGATCGTCACCAGCAACAAGCCCTTCAGCCAATGGGGCGAGATCTTCGGCGACGACATGGCCGCCACCGCCATGATCGACCGGCTCATCCACCACAGCACCATCCTCAGCCTCAAAGGCGACAGCTACCGGCTGCGCGGCAAAGACCTCGACCCCCGGCCCGTCCGCCCCAACGCCTGATCGCCAAAACGGCCTTACACCGGGTGTGCTCGGCCCGCTGCGCGGGCCTGCGTCTACCCGGCGAACAACTCGACCAGGAGAGGAGAGAACCCTCAACTGGCCTACTTTTCAATCGGCGCGACCGGCCTAGCTTTCGACCGGCCTTGACACCGGGTCCAGGTCACGGGTTCACCTGCTGTGAGAAACAGTCGACTGGCAACTGCAGGTCCGTCCGCGACAGCGGCACGTTCTACGGTATTCATCTAGCTGCGCCGGTTCCACCCACATACAACCACGATCCTGAGATATCCACTCGAGCCGCGATAACCTAGCCAGACGACCCGCAAAGTACGTCCAACACCACAATTGATTCCTCACTGTGGCCGTCGCGAAGTTGATCGTAGGGCTGGGCCGGCGCCTTTCGAATGAAGGTCGCCGGTCAGCACCCCGCGGCGGCCGCGCCGGTCATGCTCGAGCGGCTCCGAGGCGCCACTAAGACGATCCGGCTGTTACGTCACTGCCCGGTTAGGAACTTGGTGCAGTTGTTCGAGATGACAGTCGGGTTATTGATGAACGCGTTCGTCAGGAATGTGTCGATTGAGCCGTCACCGAGGGTGATCGATTGCGTGCTCGTGTTTACGCCCAAAGCGTTGACCTCCTGATCCAGCTCAGGCAGGCAGGTGTGGAGTTGACCGATGTCGCCCTGGACGCCGGTCAGCGTCTTCGACAGGCCGCCTAGGTTCCTCTGGAGCGCAGTCATATTTCCCGCGGTCGCCGCCCCGGCGGTTGCGATCTTCAGATTAGCGGTGTCCGTCTTCAGGAGCTGGATTTCCTGACCTTGCGAGGTCACCGTGGCCCTAAGCGCGGTCAGCTGCCGCTGGACTGACACGGTGGACGGGTCACTAGCCAGAGCGACCAATGCCAGGCCCACTCCGACGATCGCAAAGACGCCAACAATCAGGAGCACTACGCGCTGAGCGCGGCTCATTCCGGCGGACTGCTGAGGCTCGGGCTCGATCCGCCGGGGAGAGGTCTGAGGGATGGGTGCCGCGATCACCTTAGCCTTTCTGCTCACGCGCCTTCCCGAGAAGCGCGCCCCACAGTGAGGGCAAAAGTCTCCCGCGACTTGCGATTGAACGGAACATTTCCGGCAGATGCGCACGGGGACGCCAGACGCAGCGGCCTGAGTTCCAACTGTCGGCCGGGCAGGCATCGGTTCAGGCTCTCCTAATGGCTCGGTTGGGGGCTCATCTTGCCCCGTTTCGACTTCAGGTTCGAGGGACCCATGCCCATTCGCAGGGATTTCTCCATCGCGAACCAGCGTGATGAGATCAGCTTCGCCGTCACGAGGAGAGGTTGGCGGGTCGGCTGGCGACAGATGTGGGCTGGGGCGACCCTCTGGGACGTCGCCAGACACGACAGCCGAGTTCTCATGCTCGGCCGGCTCAGAGGAACCAGATGACGCCAAGTCGTCAACGCGCACTTTCGGCGAGCCGTCGCCTGCAACGCTTCGCCGCTGAAAAAATGAGCCTGTCATTAGTTCTCCCCCTCGCCCCTCCGGTACTACGTCTCCTGCCGTCGAGATGCTACGGGCAGGCAGCGGATGCGCATAGAGCGGCCTTGCATATTGAAGCACGTCCAGGTCAGACTACTGACATTCTCGCTAACCAAGGCGTAGCAAGCCAGTCTTTATCGCAGGAGGGTTGGTCACCCCGCCAGCGGAGCTGGCCCTCGTCCGAACCGTCGCTCGAGTGCGGTTTAGACGCCGCGGTCGACGGTCGCGCTACACGCGCTCAGTCGATCCCGCGGAGCTTCAGCTGGCTCGGACCAGCTACGAGCCGCCACACCCTAGCCGGCCATTCAACTTCGGTGCCGTGCTCTTGGAAGTAGCCCTCGTCGTCGAAGACGACGACGGCGGCGACCTGGCAGCGGCCGTGCTCGACGTGTCGATCCAGCTTGAGCGCGTCTGCTTGGACCTCCTGGACGCGCTTTCGTGCGTCCATATCGAACGGCCCGTCCCGCCAGCCCTTCTTGAACCACTTGACCTCGAAGAACGCTTGGTTGCACTGGTGGAGGAACCGGTCCTGCGAGGTCGAGTCCTCGACAAACGACGAGTGGTCGCTGACGATGATGTCGACCCGCTGGCCCCTCTCGACGGCAGCGTCGTAGTCGTGGAGTGTTGACTGCCCGAGCGCGAACTCCAAGTGCGTGGCCCCGGGCCACTCCTTCTCTAGTTCCAGGGCGAATCGCAGGACAACGTCGTGCTCTGACCAAACGACACGGCCGAGGTAGTTTTCGGCGTCCTCTTGCCGAGTCCACCCGTGAGCTCGATGGCCGCCCCAACTTGCATAGGCGACGAGCAGCCGCTCGAAGGCGTTCATCACCTTGTCCCGGACACCGCCCGGAGACCATGGCGCGGGCGCGAGATGCGCGCCGCTGGTGACGAGGCGCCGGATCCCCTCGATGAGTTCGTGGGTGTAGCGCATCTCCTCCGCGCTCGGCGGCTCGCCGTCACTCCAATAGTTCGCCCGCTGCTCACCGTGGAGGGCCGTCCGACGCAGCGTTAGTCCCTCGGGCAGCTCTTCACCCGCACCGAAACGCTCGCGACCCTCCATCACGAACTTCTGCAAGGCGCCATCGCCCGGCAGGACCGAGTAGCCGTCGAAGGACCCCGCGAAGTGGACGATCTCCTCCCACGGCGCCCGCGGACTCGGCATCGATGCCGCAGTGAGCGCGAAGTGGGCAACGAAGATGCGCGACGCCCACTCTTCGCGTTGAACGAGGCTCGCGACTGGCTCGATGTCGAGCGCCGGCAGAATGACATGCCCGGCGTGCGGAATGTCAACGGCTGCGATACCTAGCTCCTCATCCGCCTCCCGTATCGCCTCGTGCCACTCGTCCTCGGTTGTCGGCGAGTGAGGGTCACCGGTGAACAGCAGATGAACGAGCCAAGCATCGACGCCGCGCGACCGCAGCCACTCGAGATGCGCCAGCCGGTTAGCGCTCTGGTACAGACGCCCGCACCACTCCTCAGCGGTGCGGTCACGCACGCCTAGCCGCTCCTGGACCCACGCCAGCGACCTTTGGATCAGGTCCCGCGATGTGGAGCCCTTTGCTGCGCCGCACCCGCCGCTGTAGAGCTCCCGGGGGTAGCTCTTGCCCTCGACGAGAATCACGCCCGGCCACTCGCCGCCGCTCACCACCGCCAGCGCGTCCCAATGCGGGCCGCCGCTCGGCCAGAACTCGGACAGTGCGTGCGCGTGTTCGCCGAGCCCAAGAACCTCGACGAACGCCCGATCCCAATACTCCCGGTGCTCCTTTGCTGCGATCGGACTGCGCCACTCAATTCTCCGACCCGTGAGCCCCGGGAGGGCGCCCGCCAATGCAGCGTTCAGTTCGTCCGTGCGCTCGTTGACGTACACCTGCGTTTGGCGCTGGCTCCCCGCCCTAGCGGCACCCCGCTCATCCACTCGTCCGGCCACGGCGGCAGTTTACGACGCAACCCGATCGTCGGGCCACCCAGCCGACCCGCCGGCCGTTCAACATCCGCTGAGGGCGGAGACGCGGGCTCGCGTTGGCAATGATTGGGAGCATCGCTGACACTTGTCGCCGGGGCTCTCGCGTGGCGCGCTGTTGTCCTCCCGGCCTTCGTCGGAGGCGAGCGCGTCGCTGCCGACCAGTTCGATCCGGCCGAGGTCGGCTGCTCTCGCAACGAGTGCCGCCAGCAGCGCATCGAGACCGTCATCGCTGTCGCAGCACGGCCTGGTCAGCGGCTGCCCATGAGTTGTCGGCTGGCGGGAATCATTGGCTCGGGCCGTTGATGTACGGCCTGGATGATCTCGGTGCTGTCGATACCTCGGAGATATCGGGACGTGATCGCGAGATCAGCGTGCCCGAGCTGGCGCTGGATCACGATCAGCGAGATTCCCTCACGGGACATATCGACGGCGTGCGCGTGGCGAAGCTGATGAGGCGCGAAGCGGCGCCGCACGCCAGCTGCCATCGCCGCTTGGTGCAATTGAGCGCGGAGCCCCGCTGGCGCGCACGGCCGTCCTCGGGTGGGGCCGCGCACAACGCAGAACAGCCGGCCGACCGGCAGCTCGCTGCGGAGCTCGAGCCACGGTTCGAGCTGCGACCCAGGCCCAGCGATCCATGCCCACCTCGCGGCGCTTGTCCCCCTTGCCGTAGCGGATCATCAGCGCGCCGCGCTCGGCGTCCAGATCGGTCTCGTTGAGGGCGAGCGCCTCACTGATCCGCAGCCCTGCGCGCCACAGCACGACGATCACCCCGCGCAGCCGGACGCCTTCTGGGCAGTTGCCGGCCGCGCGCATGACCGTGACGATCTCGTCGACGGTCGGCGGATCCGGCGGGTAGCGAAGTCCCTTGTTGCGCGGCGGCACGCCCTGGTGAAAGCTGGATGTGGTGGCTGGAGATCGGCGCCGTCCGGCGCGATCGGGCAGATCTACGGCTTGCATAACGTCCTCCTTGTGGACGGCGATTGACCCAGGGATCCTCGTGTCGGCTTCGGTCCCGCGGGGATTGGGCACGAACGAGTCTGGGCTCCGATCGGCCATTGGTAGCGGCGACCGCGAGGTCTGGCATCGTCCTTCGGCGTGAGCCCAACGGTCTTCCGCGACGGCCCCTTTCGTTTCTTCTTCTTCTCACGCGAGGAGGAGCGGCTCCACATCCACGTCCAGTCCCCCGACGGTGAGGCGAAGTTCTGGATCGAGCCGCGCATCGAGCTGGCGCGCAACTACTCAGCTCAGCGAGCAGGACTTGAGACGCGTCCTACAGTTAGTGGTCGATCACGAACAGGAGATCAAAGATGCCTGGCAGCGCCACTTCGGCCGCTGAAGTCACCAACATTTCCCAGCACGGCTTCTGGATGCTCATCGACGACGACGAGCATTTCGTTCCCTTCGACGAGTTCCCATGGTTCAAGCAGGCCACCGTCGACGCAATTCTGCGGCTCGAGCGGCCCACACCAGGTCACCTCTACTGGCCCGACCTCGATGTCGATCTCGCGCTTGACTCAATCGCGCATCCCGAGCGCTACCCGCTCACGGCACGGCCCTGATCGCTCGTACATCACGGCCCGCCAGACAAACTTGCGGGCCGTTGATGTCAGGCGCCCAATAGTGCGCTACCTCTAGGAATCGAATAGTGCGCCACTTCGGTGGCGACGAGGGTGTCCGACTAACTGTGTAGGCGGGTTAGTCGGGTAGGCGGTCTCCGAAGTGAATCTTGAACGCCAGCAAGGCTTTGGTCCAGCCTCGGGTTCGGGTCCATTGCGGGACCGCGTTCTGGATGGCGAGGTAGATGAGTTTGTGGACCGCGTCCTCTGAGGGGAAGTGGCCCTTTGTCTTGATCGCCTTTCGTAGTTGTCGGTTGAGCGCTTCAACCGGGTTTGTGGTGTAGATCACCCGGCGGACCTCGTCAGGGAAGGCCAGAAACGGGATCACGTGCTCCCAGGCGTTCCGCCAGGCCTGGGTGATGACCGGCAGCTGGGCGCCCCATTTCTGATCGAACGCCTCCAGCGCCTGCAGCGCGTGGTCGTCGTCGATCGCGGTGTAGATCGGCCGCAGGTCCTTGGGGACCTGGTCGTATTGCCGGCGCGGCACGTACTTCAGGCTGTGGCGGATCAGGTGCACGATGCACGTCTGGACCGTCGTGCGGGGGAAGATCGCCTCGATCGCTTCGGGGAAGCCTTTGAGCCCGTCCACGCAACAGATCAGGTTGTCCTGGATGCCGCGGCGCTTGAGCTCTGAGAGCACTTGCATCCAGAACTTCGCGCCCTCGCTGTCTTGGAACCACATCCCGAGCACGTCGCCGCTCGCCGTCCAGGCCCACGCCCAGCGCGAGGTAGCAGGCTTTGCGTTGCACCGAGCCGCCGTCGCGGATCTTGAGCACCAGGGCGTCGAGGTAGACGATCGAGTAGACGTCCTCCAGCGGCCGCTGCTGCCACGCCCTGACGTCCTCCATGACCGCGTCGGTGACCCGGCTGATCAGATCCCGGCCCACGCTCACGCCGTAGAGCTCGCGCAGGTGCGCCTCGATATCCCGGGTTGACCTCCCGCGGCTGTAGAGCGCCAGGATCTTCTCGTCGAACCCCTCAAAGCGCCGCTGGCGCTTTCCACGAGCTGCGGCTCAAAGCTGCCGTCGCGATCGCGGGGCGTGCGGATCTGCACCGGCCCGTGCTCGGTCTGAAGCGTCTTTGGCGTGCCCCCGTTGCGCGTGTTCCCGGTCCCACCCGGCGGCTGCTGATGCAGCTCAAAGCCAAGGTAATCGGTGAGCTCGACCTCGAGCGCCCGCTCCACCAGCCGCTTGGTCAACTGCGAGAGCAAGCCCCCGGGGCCCGACGACCTCCTCCTCCGTCCTGGCGCCAGCCAACAGCTCATCAACGAGCCCGTCCGGGAGTTGGCGGCGGATCTCATCCGGCACGCTCTCCAGGATCCCAGGCGGGGGCGCAGACGGCTCACTAAAGGCTCGCCGCCGGCGCCAGACGGGTTAGAGAAACTCGCTCGATCGAGAGATTTCCCGCTTGTAGTTGAAGGCATGAGCGTTTCTTTCGTTCATGCCTACACAGTTCCTAGGACACTCCCGTGGCGAACCGGGCCGGGTCTCAGGCTCGTCGTGTTCAGCGATGAGGAGGAGGCCGGGAGAGGTGGTGAGCGCGTTGGAGTGGGCTGAGATTAGGACGCTTGCGAAGGACGGCATCTCGCAGCGAGAGATCGCCAGGCGGTTGGGGATCAATCGTCGGACGGTAGCGCGGGCGTTGGCGGCGGAGTCGCCGCCGCGCTATGTGCGGGCACCGGCCGGGTCGCGGCTGGACCCGTTGATGCCGGTGATCGGCGAGGTGCTGGAGCAGTGGCCTGATATCAAGGCGCCCCGGTTGACCGAGCTGCTGCGGGCCGAGCATGGGTATGACGGGTCGGTCGATCTTGTCCGCCGGCGGGTCGCGGGGCTCAGGCCGCGGGAAGAGCGCCCGGCGCAGCGAACGGGGTATCGGCCGGGGCAGGTGGTGCAGTTCGATTGGGGTGAGATCCGCCCACGCGTCGGATCAGCTTTCTCGCTCCTTGCGAATTTTCCGACGGCCTCGCGACCTAGCGATTGTCGGCAGGGTGCGTGATGACAAACCGCCACCGCTGCGGCGGCGCACGTGTCGGCCACGCGCCTGCGTGGCTTAGGCTGGCGCGGCCGGTGGTTGGCAGTCCCACACCGCGTGATCGCTGAACCGACGTGGGTCTGAGCCCAGGCGTCCAGCGCGGCGAGATCGGTGGCGCAGAGCTTGATGTATTGGTCGGTCCAGCCACCTCGGCGTAACGCCGTGCCACTGATCGTGCGGCAGCTCGCGTGATGCAGCCGTGCATCTGCGGGGTTCAGGCTTCGCTGGATGTTCATGACGAAGCCGCGCGGATTGCCGGCGACCCACGCGAGGAATCCGTCATCGTCGTCCTGAAACTTCACCATGTCGTACATCGACCCATCATCACGATGCTCCTGCCGTGCGTTCCACACTCGGAGCCACTGAGGTTGTGCGTCGTGTGGCAGGCTTACGCCGGCGACGCCAGCCATGTTGATCGAAGAAGGTCGTGCGATCGGTCTCACTCATTGAGTTGAGCCATCCGAGCTCCGACCACTCCTCGTCGGCCGAGCGCGCCCAGATGACCATCGCAACGTCGTTGGCTAACCCCGCGTCGGTGGATCGATGTAGTCCTGGCCGGACAATGCGACCATCGAGCGGATTCCAGTCACGATCCGGATATGCGCGTCCGAGCACCGCGTCCAACCCATCGATCGACGGCTTCCACAGTTTCGTCCAGCGTCGGGTCGGTCCCACTGTGACACCCAACTGGAGACCGACCGGACCCTCTGGCAGCTCGTCGGCACTCTCGACCGCTCGGCGCACAGCCGATTTCCACGCCGCCCCGCTGCCGGGAGATCGCGGAACGGCGAACGCGCGCCAGCCAGGATCGCCGGCTCGACGCGGACCAGCGATCGGGCAACGCGAGACTTCGTGCACCACACGGAGACGACGCGCTCCGGCAGCGTGCGCGCGATCGGGAACAAGTAGTTGTCCAGATCGCGCTCCCACAGCGGATCGATGTCGTCCGGCAGACCCACGTCGAGTCGGAATGCCAAATCGCCAGCCGTCTGCTCGATGACGGGGGTCGATCAGCTCGTGGACGTGAGCGACGAACTCCCGCAGCGCCACCTGCGCGGGGTGATCACGGCGTTCCCAACTCTCGAGCCGCGGCTGCAGACGGAGCGCGAGGGCGGGACCATCGGGCATGGCGAAGGCGAGCGGCGGCACGATTGGCGTCATCGCGCAGACTGGTCCTGCGTCGGATTCACCATCGCCGAGCGCCAGCCGCGACGACTCAGGGCGGCAAGCCTCGGTGGGCGCCGGCCGTGCCGACTGGCGGTGCTGGTTACTGCGGGCGCGGTCTGTCGTCGCGCGCGGAGACAGAGCGTCGCGTCCGGCTCCGCTGGAAGGTCGCGCGCGGCGACGGCGCGGACCACATCGCGCTCGCGAAGCGGCGTGACGGCAAGTGTGACGCGCGCGGAAATCGACTCGGGCCGCTCGCGTCCGTGCCCGCCAACGAGTCCTCGCGCGCGTTCATGGCTGACGCTCAGCCGTCGTCTGGAGTTGCCGAGCCGGCCTTCCTGCCCAGCTCCGTGGGGCATCGAAGGCCGTCCTGGGCCCTCGACAAGCTCGACTTAGGAAGGCCCGGCCACCGCGACACCCAGGCCTTGCTTATCCCCCGTCCAAAGAGGCTCACACTGTACGCACGTCGTGCTGGGATGGATCGCGGAGACGCCGGCTGTCGAGAGTGAAGGCCCACGATTGCAGGCAGTTTGTGGCTTCGGCGCCAGGTCGTGATCCGTGTCGGTCGCCATCAACTCGGCGGACGTCTTCGGACGTCTTCGGGCGTCTTGGGACATCTGCCCGCAAATCATCCACTTTCACGCCTCCACTTCTGAACGCAGGTCCTCGGCCGCCGGCGCCTGCGCTCGACGGCAAACGCCTCCGCAACGAGCCGCGCGTCCTCGCTGCGGGGGGTGTAGTGGAGGTAGCGCATTGTGGTCTGGATGTCCGCGTGACCCATCCATTCCTGCACGCGGCGGATGTCGGCCTTGGCGATCATCCGCGTCCCGAACGTGTGGCGGAGATCGTGGAAGCGGAGTGGGCGGAGCCCCGCATCGGCGAGGGCGGCCTTGAAGCGCCGGCGCAGCGCTGACCCGTCGAGGTACCCGCCGGCGAGGCCGACGAAAACCAGGTCGTCGTCGCCGACCCAGTGCTCTCGCCGGCCGAGCTGGGCGAGCACAGAGGCGACGTCAGGTGCCAAAGGCACCGCCCGCACCTTGCCGGACTTGGGCGTCGTGAGCGCCGCGCCGGCGTAACTCGCGCGGACCCGAATCGTCGACCCCGCGAAGTCGACGTCCCGCCAGCGCAGCGCCAGGAGCTCGCCCATCCGCAGCCCGGTGAATGCGGCGGTCAGGAACAGCGCTCCGTCCTGCTCGCTCGCCGACGCCCGCACGAGCGCCCAAACCTCCTCGGGCGAGAACACCGCGATGTCCCCGCTCGATCGCATTGGGTGCTTCTCGACCCGCGCTAACGGATTCACCGCGACATCCCACACCACTTGCGCGCGCCGGAAAATGCCGTGCATCTGGATGAGCAGCTTGTTCTTACTCCGGTTGGACAGGCCCGTCAATGACCGGCGCCACGCCTCGATCTCGGCCGGCAGGATCGACTCGAGCTCGCGGTCGCCGAACGCCGGGAGAAGGTGGGCCCGCAAGGCGGACTCGTCGTCGACGAGAGTCGATGGCTTTCGCGCCCGGTCTTCGCGAATGAAGCGCAGCCACTCAGCCGCCGCCTCCGAGAACGTCACCCTCGCCCGAGGCCCACCCGTGAGCGCGGTGCGCTGCGCGTCGTGAAGAACCTCCCGCAGCCAGTCGTCGGCCAGGCGCTTCGTGTAGTAGCCCCGCTGCCGGACGGCCGCGGGCCGTCCAGGCCGGACCGATCTTCTTCTGGACCTGCCGCCCGTCCGGAAGCCGGTACTTGGCGAACCACACCGGTCCGCGTCTGCGCTCGACGCGGAAGACGTGCCCGCTGGCAGGCTGGACGAAGGACATCCCGCGCAAAGCGCATCGCTTCTTCGGGACATATTCGGGACATTTCTCGCCCAGACCACTCGGCGCAAGAAGCTGAATGGGCTCTATTACCAGCTACTCCCAGTGCCGCCGGTGGGGATCGAACCCACGACCTTCGGATTAAAAGTCCGCTGCTCTGCCAGCTGAGCTACGGCGGCTGGACGCCCCGGCAGGGCCGAGTCGCCCTCCCATCATCCCGCACGGAAGCGCGCTCGGCGTCGACGGCTCGACCTTCGGGGCCGACCGGTCCCGCCGGGCAGGTCGGTCTCTGACGCGGACCGCTGACGGATATATAGTCGGCATCATGAGGCTCTTCATCGCGTGCGCAGCCGTCACGCTCGCCGCCATGGCTACGGTCGCCTCGGGCGCCACCGCGACGGCATCCAAGACGGTCATCTGTCCCGTGAAACCGGGCTTGCCGACGAGCGGCGACGTGCAGTGGGGATTCACCGTCTCCGACAAGCCCGTCCAGCCGCGCCACGGCGTGAAGACCACCTACACGCATGGGCACGGGACCTGGACGAACGGGAAGGCGAGCGGGAAGGAGTGCGCGCTGGACACGGTGGCCGGTGGAACCCACAACATCGTCCTCTCCACGAACGGCAAGGCGAAGCTCTCGCCCCACGTCTATGGCTCCGGGTATTACGGGGTCCGTCTCGTCCTGCCGGTCCGCGTCAGCGCCAGCACCGATACGGCGTGCCCCGCCGGCCGCCGCGGCACGATCACCCTATTCGCGAGCTACTACGCGGTTCACCGCGACTCGGTGAAGCTGTCCTTCCCCAAGTGCGCCGGCCACGACCTGAGCTACACGACCGCCGCGGATCCCTCGCTGCGGGTCGAGATCACGCGCCACGGCGCTCAGGTCAACACGGCCTAGCCGGGTCCCGCGCACCTCACGGCCGCGGTTCGACGAAGGCGACCGCCTCGATCTCCACGAACATGCGGGGATCGATGAGGGCGCTGACCTCGACCATGGTCATGAGCGGACGGGTCTCGCCGAAGATCTCGCCGTGGGCCCGACCGATGTCGTCGCAGCGGGAGATGTCGGTCACGTAGGCGCGGGTCTGGACGACGTCAGCGAGCGAGGCGCCGACCCGGCTGAGCTCGCGCTCGATCCTCTGGAGGATGGCGATCGCCTGCTCGTAGCCCGTCTGGCCCTGCACGACACCGTTCTCATCCACCGAGGTCGTGCCGCCCACGAGCACGAACGGCCCGGCCACGGCGACCCGGCTGAATGCGTAGCGCCCCTCCCAGGGGGACGGCGGATCCCCGGGCAGCCGCCGGATGGTCAATGCCGGAAATGCCGGCGGGCGGTGAAGACCATCGCTGCGCCCGCGGCGTCGACCGCCGCGACCACGTCGGGGTCACGGATCGAGCCGCCCGGCTGGATGATCGCCTTCACGCCGGACTCGATGGCGAGCTCCGGACCGTCGGCGAAGGGGAAGTACGCATCGGAGGCAAGCACCCCGTCCTTCACTCCGTCACGCGCCTTCTCCAGGGCGAGCCTGACCGAGTCCACCCGGCTCATCTGACCGGCGCCGATGCCCACGGTGGCGAGGTCGCGTCCGATCACGATGGCGTTCGAGCGCACGTGCTTGCACACGCGCCAGGCGAAGAGGAGCTCGCTCCACTCGGCCTCGTTCGGGCGGCGCTCGGTCACGACCTGCATCTCGGAACGGTCCTCGAGGTCCCAGTCGCGGTCCTCCACGAGCATCCCGCCGACCACCTGGCGCAGGTGGGGCTCGATCATGTTCGGCACGCGGCGCTCGCGGTCGTCGAGGATGCGCAGATTCGGCTTGGAGGACAGCACCTCGAGCGCGTCCTCGTCGTACCCGCGGGCGAAGAGCACCTCGATGAACTGCTCGGTCAACACCTCCGCGAGCTTGCGGTCGACCCGGCGGTTGAGGCAGATCACTCCTCCGTAGGCCGACATCGGGTCGCAGGCGAACGCCCGCTGGTAGGCCTCACGCGCATCGCGGCCCACGGCCACCCCGCAGGGGTTGTTGTGCTTGACGATCACGCACGCGGGGATCTGGAACTCCGCCGTGAGCAGGCGGGCGGCGTCGAGGTCGAGCAGGTTGTTGAACGAGAGCGGCTTGCCGCCGAGCTGCGCGACCATCGAGAGCACATGCGTACGCGTGCCGACCTGGGCGTAGTACGCGGCCCTCTGGTGGGGGTTCTCGCCGTAGGGGAGCTCGAGCACCTTCTCGAACGCCCGGACCATGAGGGGCGGGAAGTCCTCGCGCTTCTCCTGGAACCAGCGGGCGATCGCCGTGTCGTAGCGCGCGGTGTAGGCGAAGGCCTCGGCGGCGAGGAACTCGCGCGTCTGGGACGAGATCCGGCACTCGCCCTCGCGCAGCTCGGCGAGCACGGCGTCGTAGCTCTCGGGGCTGACCACGGGGGCGACGAATTGGGCGTTCTTGGCCGCCGCCCGGATCATCGTCGGCCCACCGATGTCGATGTTCTCGACGACTTCCTCGTCCGCCACCCCGCGCCGGGATGCCGTGCGCTCGAACGGATAGAGGTTCACGCACACGAGATCGACGAACTCGACCTCGTGCTCCTTGGCCGCCTCCATGTGCTCCGCGTTGTCGCGGAGCGCGAGCATGCCCGCGTACAGCTTGGGGTGAAGCGTCTTGACCCGACCGTCCATGATCTCGGGAAATCCGGTGAGGTCGGAGACCTCGCGGACGGGCACCCCCGCGTCGGAGAGCTCGCGGGCGGTCCCGCCGGTGGAGATGATCTCGATGTCGAGGTCGGCCAGGCCCTTGGCGAACTCGACGATCCCCGTCTTGTCGGAGACCGACAGCAAGGCGCGGCTGACCCGCAGTTCTGCTCCGCCCGACTGCATCGTCACAGGCTGGCCGCCGTCCTCCACAGTTCCCGACTCTACCGGTCGATGATGACGCGGCGCGCGTTGGCCGGGTCGAGACGGATGGCGCCGGCGGCGAAGAGACGCACCGCCTCGGGGAGCAACTCGTGCTCGAGCGGGCGGAGCGCCTCGAGCACGTCGCCGGGCTCGCGTGCCTCGGGCAGCTCGACGGCGCGCTGCAGGATCACGGGCCCCGTGTCAACGCCCTCATCGACGAAGTGCACGGTCACGCCGAATACCTTGACGCCGTAGGCGAGAGCCTGCTCGAGGGCGTGCAACCCAGGAAAGGCCGGGAGCAATGCCGGGTGGACGTTGATCACCCGGCCGGCGAAACGGGCGAGGAACGACCCGTTGAGGAGCTGCATGTAGCCGGCCAGGACGACGAGCTCGACCCCGGCCTCGGCCAGCCAGGCGGCCATTGCGGCGTCGCGCTGCGAGCGGTCCGCGTAATCGGCCGACGCGAACACGCCGGTCGCGACGGCGGCCCGCGCCGCTCGCCCCAGCGCGGGCGCGTCGGGCTTATCCGAGGCCACGGCCACGATCTCGATCCCGTCGCGACCGTGCACCGTGTCGAGCAGAGCCTGGAGGTTCGTGCCCGCCCCCGACGCGAGGGCGGCGACCCTCATGCCGCCTGGAGCTTGGGAAAGCGGCCGCCGGTCGAGCGCAGCGCGCCGCTGGCCAGCAGCCCGTCGACGCGGGCGAGGACGTCGTCGGAGCGCATCCAGGCGAAGCTCCCGTATGCCGGCAGGCCGTCGTAGGCGTTCTGCTCGATGACCTTGGAGCGGCCGCCGCGGAGGATCTCGACGGCGCGGGTGCGACCGACCGGGGGGTCAGCCGTCCCGACCACCTCGAGGATCGCCTCCTCGAGCTCGCCCCGGTCGGCCGGAGCGTCCGTGGAGCGAACCGACCGCACTGACGGCGACCGCGACCCGGTAGCCAATCCGCGAGGCGACCGCGACCCGGTGGCCGATCCGCGAGGCGGCCGCGCACGCCGGCGGGCGCTCGGCAGGAACGGCTCGCGTGCCGCCCACGCCCGCGTCGTACCGACGCACACGTCGCAGCACGGGACCTCGGGGGCGGCGAGGGTGTGATCGCCGAAGTGGGCCAGAAGCGCCCGGCGCCGGCACTCCGCGCCCTCGACGTACTCCCACACCGAGCGGTACTGCGCCCAGCGCGCGCGCTGGGCCTCGCGTGCCAATCCACGGCACCGTGCCAACACCCGTGCGTCCCAGTCGCCGAGCACCCGCCCGACGGCGCGGTCGGGCGGCGCCGGGTCCGGGGCGAGCAGACCGGCGCGCACGAGATGGCCGATCATCGACCGCACCCCGTCGTCATCCACCTTGGCCCCCGCTGACGCGGCCAGATCGGACACGGCGATGTCGTATCGCCCGTCGATCCCAGCCCATTTCAACCGCTCCGCGAGCCGCTCGAAGGCGTCGTCGGGCAGCTCCGAGCGCTGGATGAAGAAGACGTGCAGACCCTTGTCGCGCTGCTCGGCGAAGAGCAGGCAGCGCGCCGGACGGCCGTCGCGCCCCGCCCGGCCGGCCTCCTGGTAGTACGCCTCGAGCGAACCGGGGACCGAGGCGTGAGCCACGGTGCGGACATCGGCCTTGTCGACGCCCATCCCGAAGGCGTTGGTGGCCACGATGACCGCGCAGGCGCCGGACATGAACCGCTCCTGGCGCTCGGACCGCGACGCGCGGTCGAGCCCGGCGTGATAGGCCGGGACCTCGCGGCCGAGTGTGCGGGCCAGGTACCCGGAGAGCTCATCGCACGCCCCGCGCGTGCCCGCGTAGACGATGGCCGGGAGCGCTCCCGGCTCCTTCAGCGCCGCGGCGATCCGGGCGTGCTTGTCGGCGGTGCCGGATGCCTGCACGACAGCGAAGCTCAGGTTCGGGCGATCGAAGCCAGTGGTCACGCGCACGGGATCGCTCAGGGCGAGGCGCCGGGCGATGTCGTCGGCCACGTGCGGCGTGGCCGTCGCCGTCAGCGCCATCGTCGACCGGGCCCCGAGCGCCCGCGCCGCGTCGGCGAGGGTGAAGTAGTCGGGGCGGAAGTCGTGGCCCCACTGCGACACGCAGTGGGCCTCGTCGACCACGAACAGTCCGACCTTGCCCCCGGCGAGGGCCGCGGCGAAGCGCGGGGCGGCGAAGCGCTCGGGCGCGACGTAGAGCAGACGGAGATCGCCGTTGGCGGCCCTCTCGAGCACCTCCGCGTTGGCCGCTCCCCCGCGCTGGGAATTGATCAACCCGACGTTGCCCGGCGCCACGCGCTCGAGCGCCTGGACCTGATCCTGCATGAGCGAGACGAGTGGCGAGACCACAAGGGTGAGGTCCTCGCGCATGAGAGCGGGAAGCTGGTAGCAGAGCGACTTGCCCGAACCCGTCGGCATGACGATGAGCGAGTTGCGATCGGCCAGCGCGGCGCCCACCGCCTCGGCCTGGCCGGGGCGGAAGTCCTCGAAGCCGAAGATGCGCTGAAGCGCCTCGCGGGGGTCCATCGGGCGCCCGACGATACCGCCGGGATCGGCGGTCACGAGGTCTCCGAAGCCGCTCCGAGCGCGATCCGCAGCGAAGCCGTGGCAATCGTGTGTGACATGTCACAAACGCGCGGCCTCCGATGCGGGATCGTATGCGTGACCGATTCGCTGATCCGAACACCGGTCGCACACGTCGGGGCCAGACCAAGGGAGCTCTCATGCAGCTTGCCGGAGGGGCAATCATCTTCGGGCTGTTCGTCGTCGTCTACTTCGGCGTCGTCGTCTACTCGCTCTACACGCGCCGGGGCAGCGCGATCAACCAGCATCCGTATCGAGATCCCTACGGCGACCAGCCGGGGGCGTGGCGGCAAAGCTCGCTCTCACACGACGAGCGGTCCTCGATCGACTATGCGCGCGGGACGCGGTGAGCGTGGGGGCACGCTGACCTTGACGCGCGTAGCGCTCTGAGCGGCACGGGGGCCAGCTCAGGGGCAGGCGCTATGGGAGCAGCGGCGTCGCGCCGGACGGGGCCCGGCGCCGCTCAGCGCCCTCTCGCGCCGACAGACCTTCGCCGGTGAGACCCCGAGCGTCGCCGGGGCACCAGCCAATCACGCGCGGACGAGCGGAAGCTCCGACTCGAGCGCGTACTTGCCCGCGGCCTCCTCGGTGCCGTCGAGCGGATAATCGCCGCTGAAGCATGCATCGCAGTGGCAGTCGCGCGAGGCTCCGACGGCGTCGTAGACGCCCTGGAGCGAGAGGTAATGCAGCGAGTCGGCGCCGAGCTCCTCGGCGATCTCCTCCTGCGTGCGACCGTGAGCGATCATCTCCTCGCGCGTGGACATGTCGATCCCGTAGTGGCACGGGTGCTTGATCGGCGGCGCGGAGATGCGCAGATGGATCTCGGCTGCGCCCGCGTCGCGGAGCATCTGGACGATCTGCCGCGTCGTGTTGCCGCGGACGATCGAGTCGTCCACCACGACCAGTCGCTTCCCGGCCACAACCTCACGCAGCGGGTTGAACTTCAGCCGCAGCCCGAGACGGCGCAGCTCCTGTCCCGGCTGGATGAACGTGCGCGCCACGTAGCGGTTCTTGATGAAGCCGTCGTCCTGCGGCAGACCGGCGGCGCGAGCGAGGCCGCGGGCCGCCGCGTTGCCCGAGTCGGGCACGGGGATGACGACGTCGGCCTCGACCGGCGCCTCACGCCAGAGGTTCTCCCCCATGCGCGCGCGGGCGACCTGGAGGACGGTGCCGGCCATGCGCGAGTCCGGCCGGGCGAAGTAGATGTACTCGAAGAGGCAGAAGGCCTGGCGCTTGGAGCCGTCGACGAGGCGCGTGCGGATGCCGCCGTCGGTCAGGGTGACAACCTCGCCGGGCTGGACCTCGCGCAGATAGCGCGCGCCGATGAGATCGAAGGCGCAGGACTCGCTGGCCACGCAGTAGTACGGCTTGCCCGCGGAGTCGGTGATCTCACCGAGCACGAGCGGCCGCAGGCCGTGCGGATCGCGGAAGGCGACGACCGCCTCGTCGGTCATCACCACGGTGGAGAAGGCGCCCTTGAGCTGGGGCAGGACCTCGGCCACGGCATCCTCGATGCGCTCGGCCGGATGGGTCGAGAGGAGCGCGGCGATGATCTCCGAGTCCGAGGTCGAGCGGAAGGGAATGTCGCGGCCGCGCAGCTCGGCGTGGAGCTCGACGGCGTTGATCAGGTTCCCGTTGTGGGCGAGCGCGAGCGTGCGGACGTCGTCGCGGACGATCGGCTGGGCGTTCTCCCACTCCGAAGAGCCAGTGGTCGAGTAACGCACGTGCCCGATGGCCATGTCGCCGAGCAGCGAGCGGAGCTTGTGGTCGTCGAAGACCTGGGCCACGAGCCCCTGATCGCGGATGGCCATGATCCCGGCGTTCCGCGGGGCCGTGGCGATACCGGCCGATTCCTGGCCGCGATGCTGCAGGGCGAAGAGGGCGAAATAGGCGAAGCGAGCGACGTCGTGTCCGGGCGCGTAGATGCCGAAGACACCACACTCGTCGCGAGGGCCGTCGCGATGATCGTTCTCAGAGAGCATGCCGCGGTCCAGCCTTCGCAACCCACGCCGGACCTGCGGATGAGGCTAGCAGCGGACTCACCGTAATCCCGACAGGGCCTGGCCGTGGGCGGCCGCGAGCTCGGAAACTGCGAGCTTCACCGCGCCGGCGATCTCGAGCTCGTCTCCGCCGACCTCGCCGATGACCCTGAACCCCGCGGCCCCCAGCGCCTCCCGCGGCCCGGAGAGGACGAAGCCGGTGCCGGGGGCCTCGGCGAAGAGCTCGAGGCCGAAGGGCACGGAGACTCGGGCGCCGATCCCGCCGGCGATGCAGCACTCGGCGAGGGCGACCGCGAGGCCACCCTCGGCGATGTCGTGAGCGCTTGTGATCGCACCCCTCCGGACGGCGTCGCGCACGGCGGCGTGGGTGGTGCGCAAGGCTTCGAGGTCGACCGCGGGCAATGGTCCGCCGATCGGGTCGCCGCGGAGCTTGGCGAGCTCCGAGCCGGAGAGCGAGGGCGCGAAGGGCCCGGCGAGGGCGACGGCATCCCCGGGCCGCGCGAAGGCGAGCTGCCCGGCCCGGGCGGCGTCGGGCAGGGCGCCGACGATGCCCACGACCGGCGTCGGGTAGATCGGCCCGGTCGGGGCCTCGTTGTAGAGGGAGACGTTGCCGCCGACCACCGGGATGGCGAGCGCCTCGCAGGCGCCGGCCAGTCCCTCGACCGCCTCGGTCAGCTGCCAGGCCACGTGCGGCTTCTCGGGATTGCCGAAGTTCAGGCAGTTCGTGAGGCCGAGTGGCTCGGCGCCCACGCAGGCCAGGTTGGCCGCGCACTCGTAGACGGCCTCGGCGGCCCCCCGGCGGGGGTCGCAGGCCACGCGTCGGCCGTTGCCGTCGATCGATACCGCGATCGCCGAGCCGTCGGCAAGCATGAGCACAGCGGCATCGGCCTGCTCAGGCCGGCGCACGGTGCGTGACTGGACGACCGGGTCGTACTGCTCGAAGACCTCGCGCCGCGAGACGATGTTGGCGCTTGCGAGCAAGGCCAGGAGGACTTCGGTGTCGGATTCCTCACCGGACAGCCGGGCTGCGGGCGGGGGGTACACCGGGTGCGCCGGCGGGGCGGGCTCGAGGTCGTAGAGCGGGCAGTCGTCGACGAGCACGGCCGCGGGCAGGTCGGCGATGACCGTCCCACGCTCGAGCACGCGCAGCGCGCCGGTATCGGTGACCTCGCCGATCGGCGTGGCCAGGGTCTCCCAGCGCTCGCACACCGCGATCACCTCGCCGGCGAGCGCGGGGTCGACGACGCAGAGCATCCGCTCCTGGGACTCGGAGACCATGACCTCGAAGGGCTCGAGCCCGGGCTCGCGCAGAGGCACGCGCGTGACCTCGATGTCGAGGCCGACCTCGCCCTTGCTCGCCATCTCGGACGCCGCGGAGGTCAAGCCCGCGGCCCCGAGGTCCTGGAGCGAGACGAGCAGCTCGCGGTCGAGCAGCTCGAGGCAGCACTCCAGGAGCTTCTTCTCGGTGAACGGGTCGCCGATCTGGACCGACGGTCGCTTGGCCTCGTCGCCCTCGCCGAGCTCGGCGCTCGCGAGCACCGACGCCCCGCCGATGCCGTCCCGGCCGGTCAGGGCACCGAGGAGGATGAGGACGTTGCCCGGCCCGGCGGCGGCGCTGCGGATGAGCCGCGCGTGGGGTGCCAGGCCGAGGCACATGGCGTTGATGAGACAGTTCTGCTCGTAGCTCGACTCGAAGTAGATCTCCCCGCCCACCGTGGGCACGCCGATCGAGTTGCCGTAGTGGCCGATGCCGGCCACGGCGTGCTCGAGCAGGTAGCGGGAGCGCTCGGACTCGGCGATCTCGCCGAAGCGCAGGGAGTCGAGGACGGCGATCGGCCGCGCGCCGACGGCGAAGACGTCGCGGAGGATCCCTCCGACGCCGGTGGCCGCGCCCTGGAATGGCTCGACCGCGCTGGGATGGTTGTGCGACTCGACCTTGAAGGCGACGGCCATCCCGGAGCCGACGTCGACTGCGCCGGCGTTCTCGCCGGGTCCCATGAGCACGTGGGGGCCGTCCTTGGGGAGGCGGCGCAGGAGCTTGCGCGAGTGCTTGTAGGCGCAGTGCTCGGACCACATGAGGGAGAACATGGCCAGCTCGACGGCGGAGGGCTCGCGCTCCAGGCGAGCGAGGATCTGCTCGTACTCGTAGTCGGTGAGCCCGAGCTGGCGGTATCGCGGGACGCTGTGCACCGGAGGGGCGGCGCTGGCGTCCGTCGCTGCGCCCGCCATCACGCCGCGGCGGGTTCGCGCACGTGCGCGGCCATCGACTGGAACAGCGTAAGGCCGTCCGCGGAGCCGGTCAGGGCGTCGACGGCGTGCTCGGGATGGGGCATGAGGCCGAACACGTTTCCATCCTCGTTGCGAACCCCGGCGATGTCACGCAGCGATCCGTTCGGATTGTGGCCGGGCGCGTAGCGAAGGAGCACCTGGCCCGCCGCCTCGAGGCGGTCGAGCTGGGCCTCGGGAGCGTAGTAGCGCCCGGTCGTGTGCTTGACCGGGATCGAGAGCCGGTCGCCCGCCTCGCACCTGCCCGTGAAGGGATTGTCCGTGGCCGCGACCTCGAGCTCGACCTGGCGGAAGACGAAGCGCAGTGAGGTGTTGGCGAGCAGGGCGCCCGGGAGCAGGCCGGCCTCGCACAGGACCTGGAAGCCATTGCAGATGCCGAGCACGAGACCGCCGCTGCGGGCGAACTCGGCCACCGCCTCCATGACCGGGGAGAAGCGGGCGATCGCCCCGGCCCGGAGGTAGTCCCCGTAGGAGAACCCGCCGGGGACGATGACCGCATCGACGCCCTGGAGATCGTGATCCGCGTGCCAGAGCAGGACGGCGTCGCCCACCCGGGCGGCGGCCTGCTGGGCGTCGATGTCGTCGCAGGAGCCCGGGAAGCGCACCACGCCGAACTTCACGCGGTGACCTCCTGAACTTCGTAGGACTCGATCAGCGGGTTGGCCAGCAGGCGCTCGCACATCTGCGGCAGCTGCGAGGGATCCTCGACGTCGAGCTCGATGAGACGGCCCACATGAACGTTTGCCACGCCCGCGAACCCGAGTGCGGGCAGCGCGCGTTCCACGGCCTGGCCCTGCGGATCGAGGATGCCCGCCTTCGGCCTGACCAGGATGCGCGCGCGCATCAGGCGCCCGTGCGCTCGACCCAGCTGGTGAACGGGTCGCCCGTGACCCGCTCGTAGGCCTCGATGTACTTCTCGCGTGTCCGCGCGACGACGTCTTCGGGGATGGCCGGTGCGGGCGGCGTGCGGTCCCAGCCGGTCGATGAGGCCCAGTCGCGCACGAACTGCTTGTCGAAGCTCGGCTGCCCGCGGCCCGGCTCGTACTCGTCGGCGGGCCAGAAGCGCGAGGAGTCAGGCGTGCACACCTCGTCGCCGAGGGTCAGCGTGCCGTTGGCGTCGAGCCCGAGCTCGAACTTCGTGTCGGCGAGGATGATCCCGCGGGAGCGGGCATGCTCGGCGGCGAACTCGTAGACGGCGATCGAGACCTCGGCCACGCGCTCGGCCAGCTCGCGGTCGCCGAGAAGCTCGGCGGCACGGTCGAAGTCGATGTTCTCGTCGTGACCCTCGAGCGCCTTCGTCGACGGCGTGAAGATCGGCTCGGGGAGCCGGTCGGACTCCTGCAGCCCCCCGGGGACGGCGATGCCGCAGACCTCGCCGGTGCGCTGGTAGTCCTTCCACCCGGATCCGCTGAGATAGCCCCGGACGATGCACTCGACCGGGAGCATCTCGAGCTTGCGGACGATCATCCCGCGGCCGCGTGCCTCCTCCGGCACGCCGTCGGTCACAGACAGGAGGTGATTCGGCACGATGTCGCGGGTCCGCTCGAACCAGAACGTCGAGAGCCCGGTCAGCACGCTCCCCTTGTCGGGGATCCGCGTGGGGTGCACGACGTCGTAGGTGGAGATGCGATCCGAGGCGACGAGCAGGAGCTCATCGCCCAGGTCATAGATCTCGCGGACCTTGCCCGAGCCGATTTTGGGCAGGTCGGTGAGAGTAGTCACGCGGGCGATGCTAGCGGCTCCTCTGGATGGCAAAGGGCCCGCCGTCGACGCTCCCGACGAGCCTCCCGCCGGCGCGGGTACGGTACCCGGGCGCATGCAGGAATTTGCTGATTCGCGTCGCTCGGCCCGCCCCCGCGTCGCCGTCGTGGGGCACATCGAATGGGTCGACTTCGTCTCCCTGCCCAGGTATCCGAGCGAGGGCGAGGTGGCCCACGCCGAGGGGTGGTCGGCTCGGGTCGGCGGGGGCGGCGGAGTCGCCGCGCTCGTGCTGGCCGAGATGGGGGCGCAGGTCGATTTCTTCCTCGCTCTCGGCCGCGACGCCCCCGGTAAGGCCACGGTCCACCAGCTCGAGGAGGGCGGCGTGACCCCACACGTGGCCTGGCGCGAGGACGTAACGCGCCGGGCGATCACCTACCTCTCGGCCGGGGGCGAGCGCACGATCGTGACCATCGGGGAGCGCCTCGAGCCCCGGGGCGACGACAATCTCGACTGGGACCGGCTGCGGAGCGCCGACGGCGTCTACTTCACCGCGGGCGACGCCGGCGCGCTCACCGAATCCCGCGCCGCCCGCGTGCTCACGGCCTCCCCGCGCGGGCGCGGTGCCCTTCACGAGGCGAGCGGACCGCGCCTCGACGCGCTCATCTTCAGCGACGAGGACGCGCACGAGCGGGAGTGGGCCGACCGCCTCCAGGCGCGGACCCGCCTCATGGTGGCCACGCAGGGCGAGCACGGCGGACGCTGGTGGGGGGAGGCCGGCGAGGGGTCCTGGCCGTCGGTGACCCCGCCCGGCCCGGCCCGCGACGCCTATGGCTGCGGAGACTCGTTCGCCGCCGCCTTCACCTACGGCCTCGCGGCCGGCGCCTCGATCGTCCAAGCCGCCCGTCTGGGCGCCGAGTGGGGAGCGCGAGCCCTGACGCGCGTGGGCGCGCCCTGAGGCCTGGCCCCCTCGACTAACCTCCGCTCGAAGACCATGGCCGCGGACCCATACATCGTGCTCGGCATCCCCCGCAGCGCGTCCGACGAGGAGGTGCGGACGGCCTACCGGCGGCTCGTCAAGGCCACCCACCCCGACCACAATGGGGGCTCACCCGAGGCCGCCAAGCGTTTCGAAGCCGTGCAGGAGGCCTACGCGGAGATCCAGCGCATGCGCCGAACCGGAGCCACCGGGCCGGCGTCCGGGCGAGCGCGCGAGCGCAGCCGCACGACGAGCGCGCCCCCGCGAGCGCAGGAAGCGGCCGACCCCGCCGTCGAGGCCCGTCTGGCCGACCTGGAGCGACAGGTCCGAGCCGCGGCCAAGAAGGCCGAGCGCGCCGCGCGCAAGGCCGCGGCGCGAGCGACCGCGACGGGCGCCGGGGCCGACGGCGAGGGCCGCCCGCGACCGACCGACGAGGAGCTCGGCTACATCACGACGGACGACAGCGTCTGGAAGATCCTCACCGACGCGCGCGACGAACTCACCGAGCGCTACGCGGGTGCGCGCGAGCACCCGAGCGACCATCCCGTGGCCAAGCGGGTCGGCGACCTGATCGACGGCCTCGAGTCGCTGACCGAGCGCCTCGACCGCAAGCCGCCGCGCGAGAACCGCTGACGCGCGAGTCGACCCGCTAGGTCGCTCCGTCGGTCGAGACGATCAGCACGTTGCAGCGCGCCTTGTGCGAGACCGTGTTCGGCACGCTGCCGAGCACGAAGCGCCGCGCACCGTGCATGCCGCGATTGCCGACGACGATCAGCGACGCGCCGACCTCGTCGGCCACCTCGAGCAGAGCGTCCGCGGGGTCCTGCTGCTTGGTGTGCGTCTTGACCGTCACCCCGGCGAGGCGGACGGCTGCCTCGGCCTCCTGCACGCGCGACTCGACCTGCGAGTCGGGCAGCGGCGCCCAGACGCGCGCCGCACCCTCGGGGGCGCCGGTGACATGTGCGCCCCGCAGCGGCTCGAAGGCCGACACGATGTGGACCTCTCCCCCGAGCGCCTTGGCCATCCGCACGGCCTCCTCGACGGCGATCTTCGCCGAGTCGGATCCGTCCGTGCCCACCACGATCACATCACTCATCCATCATCCCCCTCAGAGGCGCTGAACCGGCATCGACCACACTGACGGCGCAAGCCTATTCTGGGACCGCGACGAACGCGAGGCAAATCGGTAAGACTCCCGCCCGAGGGAGATGCGACGCGCGCCCTTCATCCTCTTGGCCCTCGCCATCGCCGTGGCGCCCGGCCCGGCCGCCGCCACCGGGGTGACCGAGGCAACGGCGAAGAGCTCGTCGCCGCCCTACGTGTGGCATACGGCGGTCGGAGTCGAGCCCGGCGGCTTCACGGGCCTCGCCTGCCCGAGCACCCGCCTGTGCGTGGCCACCGACAACGCGGGCGGCATCCTCACCTCGCGCACGCCGACCGTCGCGCGGACGTGGAACCGGATCGATGCCGACGGGACGAGCTCCCTGGCCGCCGTTGCCTGTCCCACGAGCACCGGCTGCGTGGCCGTGGACAGCCTGGGCAACGCCGTCGTCTCGACCGAGCCGGCCGGGGAGCGCGCCACGACCTGGAAGACGGCCCCGATCGACCCGCGGAACGCCATCACGGCGCTCAGCTGCCCGACGCGCCATCTGTGCGTGGCTGTCGACGGGGCAGGCAACGCCATCACCACGACGGCCCCGTTCGCGGCCAAGCCGGCGTGGACGGTCAACCACATCGACCCAGGCCTCAGCTACGCCTGCCAGGTCGACAAGGTCACCGGGCCGCAATGCCAGCCACAACTGCTCGCGATCGCCTGCCCGGCCGCCTCCCTGTGCGTGGCCACCGACGACTCGGGTTACGTCATCGTCACCCACGACCCCGGGGCGAAGACGCCGAAGTGGACGGTGACCGGCGGCGGTAAGCCGGCCGGCTTCAACGGCATCTCCTGCCCGACGAGCTCGTTCTGTGCCCTCGTTAACGGCTTCTACGCCGCGGTGGTCACGATCAACCCCCGCCGGCCCCGTGCGGCGAGCACAAAGGCCACGCTCGAGCACGGCACGGCCTTCCTCAACGGCGTGAACTGCCCGAGCGTCAGCGTGTGCCTGCTCGAGAGCGGATCCGGCGGCCTGTTCGTCTCCACCAACCCGACCGGGCCGGCCACGGCCTGGGTGCGCACCCCGATCCACCACGGCGGGGTGATCGACGGTGTCGCCTGTCAGCCCAGATGGTGCATCGCGATGGACGGCGCGGGCCACCTCTCGGTGGGCGACCGGGCCGCGCCGGGCAAAGGCAAGGGCAAGGGCAAGGGCAAGGGCTAGGCGATCGCGTCCAGCCGGCCGACGATCTCGGCGCGATAGCGAACGAAGGGCTCGAAGTCGAAGATCGCCTCGAGATCGAGGCCCACGCCGGCCGGGTCGGCCCCGAGCAGCTCCCGCAGCGGCACCCGCGTGTCGAGCGCCCGCTGGGCCATTCGCTGGACGACGCGATAGGCCTCGTCGCGCGTCAGCCTCCGCTCGACCAGGGCGAGCAGCACGCGCTGGGAGAACAGCGCCCCGCAGGTCAGGTCGAGGTTTGCGCGCATTCGCTCCGGGTCGACGACCATCCCGCGCACGAGCCCGAGGACGCGGCGCTGGATGTGATCGAGGAGGATCGTCGAATCGGGGAGGATGACCCGCTCGACCGATGAGTGTGAGATGTCCCGCTCGTGCCACAGGGCGACGTTCTCGACCGCGGCCTGAGCGTTGCCGCGGAGCACCCGGGCGAGACCCGTGACCTGCTCGGACTTGATCGGGTTGCGCTTGTGCGGCATCGCGCTCGAGCCCTTCTGGCCTTCGGCAAACGGCTCGCGGGCCTCGCTCACCTCGGTTCGGGCAAGGTGTCGCAGCTCGGTGGCGAAGCGCTCGAGCCCGGCCCCGGCGAGCGCAATGGCCTGGAGAAGCTCGGCGTGTCGGTCGCGCGCGATGACCTGAGTCGAGACGGGTTCGCGCTCGAGGCCGAGGCGCCCGAGCACCCGCTCCTCGAAGCTCGGCGAGGTGGCCGAATAGGTGCCAACGGCGCCCGAGAGCGCCCCGACCGTGGCCTGGGCAAAAGCCCGCTCGAGCCGTTCGAGATTGCGCTGGGCCTCGAAGGCGAACCCGGCGAGCTTGATGCCGAAAGTCGTCGGCTCGGCATGGATGCCGTGCGTGCGCCCGACGCACAGGGTGTCGACGTGGGCCCGCGCCTGGGCCGCGAACGCCTCGACGAGCGCCCGGGCGTCGGGAAGCACGAGCTCGCCCACCGCGCGCAGCTGCAGGGCCAGTCCGGTGTCGAGCACGTCGCTCGAGGTCAGCCCGTAGTGGATCCAGCGCCCGGCCGGCCCAGCCGAGGCCGAGAGCACGTCGACGAAGGCGGCGACGTCGTGGTCGGTGACGCGCTCGCGCTCGTCGATCGCCTCGACGGTGAAGGTGGCGGCGCGGATCGCCTCGAGCTCGGCCTCGGTGGGGCCCTCGAGCTCCTCGCACGCAGCGACCTCGACGCGGCGCATGGCCTCGAAGCGAGCGTGGTCGCACCAGATCTCGCCGAGCGCGCGGCGGGTGTAGCGGGGGATCATGGCCCCGCGATTATGCGCGAGCGCGGCTCAAGGCGCCCGCCTAGCTCGTCGCCAGCTGGACCGACTTGACGATGAGCATGACGAGTGCGATGACCATGTAGCTGCCGAGCGCGAGCAGGGCGATGCGGCGCGGGGCGGAGAACCGCGGGCGCGAGAGCAGGGTCGAGGGCGGCATCGTCCACTGTTCCCGCGGGACCTCGGGGCCGCTCGGGTAGACCAAGGCCTGGCCGGCACGCGTCGGCCTCGCCCGGAGCGCCGCGACGGCCATGGCAGCGAGCACGACGAGCACCACGATCGCGCCGTCGCGGAAGAGGACGGTGACGTTGAGGCTAGGGAAGAGGGTGTTGACCGTGAGGATCATCGAGAGTAGGACGAGGGCTGAGACGATCACGGCGGCCAGCGCCTTCAGCCACGGCGGGTTCGTCCACGGGCCGAGCACCTCGGGGTCGTTGCAGAGCATGAGCAGGAACAGCGTCGTCATCGGGAGCAGGATCCCGCACAGGGCCTGCACGGCCTCGAGGATGACCTGCAGCGGAGCGCCCGGGATGAGCGTGATGACGGCGGCCCCGACGATGAGCACGATGAAGGCGCTGTAGAACCCCTTGGCCTCGGAGAAGCTGCGATGCAGCGACCCCCGGGTGCCGAACACATCGCCGATGACGTAGCTCGTGGCCAGGGTGACGGCGCCGGCGCCGATGAGCGAGGCATTGAGGAGGACGACGGCGAAGAACACGGCCGCCACGTGGCCGACGGTGTGCTGGAGCGCCACCGCCACCCCTCCGGCGTCGGTGAAGGCGTTCGGCCCGAAGAAGTGCGTGCCCGAGAGGGCGAAGCCGGTGGCGCAGATGAGCGCCCCGGCGCCCACCACGACAACCACCGCCCCGAGCAGGGTGTCGACCCGCTCATAGTTGATCCAGCGCGGAGTGATGCGCTTGTC
Source organism: uncultured Solirubrobacterales bacterium (assembly GCA_963795525.1). Lineage (GTDB taxonomy): Bacteria > Actinomycetota > Thermoleophilia > Solirubrobacterales > Solirubrobacteraceae > Palsa-465. The sequence goes on along the minus strand of CAWCIA010000001.1, from coordinate 139,212 downwards.
GACGATGTTCGACTGCTGGAAGAAGAGCTGCCACGGCGCGACTGTCGTGCCCACGATGGCGATGATGAGCAGGACCGAGCTCGAGTTCGCTCCGCCCCGGATCCCGGGAACGAACAGGTGGTGGGCGATGTTGCCGACATGCGGATGCGCGATGAAGAAGAGCGGGATGACGAGCAGGTTCGCGAAGACGAACAGGAACATCGAGCGCTCCCAGGCCCGGAAGCTCCCCGTCGCCGTGACCGCGATGAGCGCGAGTGCGGCCAGCGGAACCGACACGGAGGCCGAGACGCCGAGATAGCCGAGCGAGAAGCGGACCCCGATGAACTCGGTGACGATGATGAGGAAGTTCTGCAGCAGCAGGTAGCCGCCCTCGAACCAGCCCCAGCCCCGGCCGAAGCGCTCGATGATGAGCCGAGCGTGGCCGACGCCGGTGACCGCGCCGAGGCGCACGACCATCTCCTGGTTGACGATGAGCACGGGAACGAGCAGGAGCAGGATCCAGAGGAGGCTCGTCCCGTAGGACTGCCCGGCCTGGGCGTAGGTCGTGACGCCGCCCGCGTCGTTGTCGCCGACCATGACGATCAGCCCGGGGCCGACGATCGCCAGCAGCGCCAGCGCCCGCGAGCGCACCCCGCGGTGGCCGTCGTCGCTGTGCTTGATCGTCCCGAAAGCGCCCTGGATCTCCTGCGCCGGCGACAGGTCGTGCGTGTGGTCCGGGGTGGGGGAGGTCGCCGCGCTGGGCGCAGGGCCCGTGGGCACGTTGCTCGCCATCTGCTCGACCTCCTTTCGCCGGTTGGCCGCGTCGCTGCGGCGGGCGGGAGGTCCCCTCAGCCGCCCGGGTCAGCCCCGGGCGAGCCAGGCGACGTCCACGACGCCAGCCGCAAGCCAGCTACTTCGCGGTAGCTCGTCGCTGTCCAGAAATTCGTCGTGGTTGCTCATCGTCATACCTGTTCGCTGCGCGGTTTACGCAGCGCTTTGAGCGTACCAGCGCGCCCGCGGCCGGGCGAGCGGACACAGGATGTTCACGCGCGGGTCAGCTGCGGGCTATGCCCGCCCGCCGCCGCCACTCGTCCGGGAGCAGGAGCTCGAGGACGTCGTCCACGGCGATGATCCCGACCACCTTGGCGTCGCCGTCGAGGACGGGCATGGCGATGAGGTTGTAGTCGGTCATGAGGCGCGCCACCTCGGGGAGATCGGCCTCGGTGTGGACGGTCGGGGTGGGCGTCTCGTCGATGAGGTTGCAGAGCTTCTCCCCGGGCTCGGCGCGGACGAGCTCGGCCAGGGAGAGCGCGCCCGCCAGGGTGCCGCTGTCCTCGATGATGCATACGACCGAGAGCTGCTGCTGCCCGAAGTCGCTCGCGCGCACGCGCGCCAGGGCCTCGCCCACGGTCGCGTCCGTGCGGGCCGAGATGAGATCGGGGTTCATGATGCCCCCCGCAGTCGACGGGTTGTGGCCGAGGACGCCACGGATCTTGCGCTGCTTCTGGGCCGGGAGCAGGTTGAGGATGGGCAGCCGGCGGTCCTGTTCGAGCTCGAGGAGAAGGTCGGCCGCGTCGTCGGTGGCCATCCGGCTGAGCACCGCGGCGGCCTCCTCGTCGGAGCGCTCGCGCAGGAACTCGACCTGGTGCTCCTCGTCGAGCTCCTCGAAGACGTCGGCCTCAAGCTCCTTGTCCTCGCTCACCGCCTCGAGGATCTCCTCCCCCTCCTCGTGCGAGGCCGCCTCGACGAGGTCGGCGATCTGGGCGGGGTGCAGACGGGCGAGGCGGCGCGAGGCCAGCTTCAGCCGCGAGGTCGGGACGTGGCCCACGAACGCCTCCATGTCGCTCCAGGGGACGAACTGGGAGTGGTCCTCCTCGTGCCCGCGGAAGCTCCGGGGAAGGATCTGCTGAAAGCGGGCCCGGAGGCTCGTGTCGATCCCGGCCACCCGCCAGGCCCCGTCCTCGCATACGAGCTCGACCTCGCGGGCCGTGACGAGCTTGGCGATGTCGACGTTGATGAGGCTCCGGTTGAGCACATCGCCGCGGAGGAGCACCTCGCCCGGACGCCGCTCGAACTGGGCCAGGTTGAGCTTGGTCGTCGAGGTGCGGACGTCGTCGGGGCCGAGTTGGGCGATCCGCGAGGCGGGCACGAACATCTGGCGGCCGCCGATCCGGGCCTTCAGCCCGATGACGGGGGGGAGGGCGTCACCGCTGTCGAGACGCGCGATCACGTCCTCGACCCGGCCCAGCCTCTCACCGGCGGAGTCGAGGAGCGGGCTCCCCGCGACCGATGACAGATGCACTATGGAGTCGTCGGGCATCAGCTGCCGGTGTCAAGGCTAGCGCCCCGCGCCAGGCGGGGGCACGCATTCAGCGGATCAGCTGCCGAGGATGCGGGCGGCCAGGACCGCGGCGTTACGGGCATTGTCCACGCCCACGCAGGCCACGGGCACCCCCGGCGGCATCTGGGCGATCGAGAGCAGAGCGTCGAGGCCCCCGGCGACCGAGGTGCGGCTGGTCAGGGGCACGCCGATGACGGGCAGCTCAGCTGTGAGCCGCCACGACGCCGGGAAGCGCGGCCGATAGGCCGGCGCCGGCGATGATCACGCGCAGGCCGCGGAGCTTGGCGTTCTTGGCGTAGTCGGCCACCTTGTCGGGCTCGCGATGCGCTGACATGACGCGCGTCTCGCAGCGGATCCCGCGCGAGGTCAGCTCCTTCTCGGCCGCCTCCATGGCCGGCATGTCGCTCTTGGAGCCCATGACGATGCCGACGAGCGGCGTATCGACGTCCATCTCCTCGAACTCGACCTCCGGTTCGACGGCCACCTGCGGCTCGGCCCGCGCGTCGCTCATCGGCCCGATCCCACGCGCTCGGCGATGTCGCGGCGCAGCTGCTTGCCTTCGAAATCGATCATGTCGGCTGCAGCATATGCGGCACGCCGGGCGGTCGCGGCGTCGTCGCCGAGCGCGGTCACCGAGAGGACCCGCCCACCCGCCGTCACGAGTCGCCCCTCGGCGTCGCACGCCGTGCCCGCGTGGGTGACGTACACGTCCTCCGGAACGCGGTCGAGGCCCTCGATGACCTGTCCCGACGAGGAGCCCTCCGGGTAGCCGCGGCTCGCCATCACGATGGTGACCGCGGTGCGGCGGTCCCACTCGAGCGTGACGCCCGCCAGCCCTCCCGGCGTGGCCGCGGCGCGGAAGAGCTCGAGCAGATCGCTGCGCAGCCGGGGCAGGAGCGCCTGGGTCTCGGGGTCGCCGAAGCGGACGTTGAACTCGAGTACGCGGGCCCCGGTTCCGGTCATCATGAGCCCGGCGTAGAGCACGCCATGAAACGGCGTCCCGCGCCGGGCGAGCTCGTCCAGGACCGGCTGGTGGATCAGCCGGCACAGCTCCGCGGCCGCGGCGGCGTCGATGGCGGGGACGGGCGAATAGGAGCCCATGCCGCCCGTGTTCGGGCCGCGATCGCCGTCGAAGATGCGCTTGTAGTCCTGCGCGGAGGCGAGCGGGAGCGCCGTCTCGCCGTCGCACAGGGCGAGCAGCGAGAGCTCCTCCCCCTCGAGGTGCTCTTCGACGACGACGCGGTCGGTCCCGAACGCGTGGGCGACGAGCAGCTGCTCGAGCGCCGCGCGGGCCTCGGCCTCGTCGGCCGCGATGATCACGCCTTTGCCCGCGGCCAGCCCGTCAGCCTTGATGACCGTCGGGTAGCCGTCGATCGCCGCCAGGCCGGAGTCGACGTCGGTCACCACCGTGTGGACGGCCGTGGGCACGCCGGCGGCGAGCATGATCTCCTTGCAGAAAGCCTTCGAGCCCTCGAGTGCGGCAGCAGCGCGCCGCGGGCCGAAGCACGGCACGCCTGCGGCCTCCATGGCGTCGACGAGCCCGGCCACGAGCGGGGCCTCGGGGCCGACGACGGCGAAGGCGACCTCGAGCTCGAGCCCGGCACGCACGAGCCCGGCCAGGTCGTCGGCCGCGACCTCGACGATCTTCGCCGCGTCGGCGATTCCGGCGTTGCCGGGCGCGCAGTAGAGAGCCGGTGCGGCCGCCGAGCGGGCGAGCGCCTTGATCAGCGCGTGCTCGCGAGCGCCCTGGCCGACGACCAGGACGCGCGGCTCAGATGGAGCCAATGAAGTCGTCGATCGGGATGGCGATCAGCGTCTCGTACTTGGCCGTGCCCCGGGAGCCGAGCTCGAGGGACACGCGCGCCATCGTCTTCTCGTCGGGGGCCTCGACCACGTTGACGAAGTCGAACTGCCCGAGCGTGGCCCACTGGGCCTTGACCGAGGCGCCGAGCTGCTCGACCTCGCGGTTGACCTCCTTGATGCGCGCGGGGTTGTTCTTGATCGTCTGCACGCCGTCGGGGCTGAGGCGGGACAACATGATGTAGGTCGGCACGGTGACTCCTCCTAGATCGGGTGAGCCACTTCTACCGGATTTTGATGGGCGTCGTGCCTGCCCGGGTCAGCTTTGATGGCGCGGAGGCCGGCCTCCTGCCGGCCCCGGCCGCTTGGAAGGCACGGAGGCCGGTCTCCTGCCGGCCCCCTGCCGTAGAGGGCCGGCGGGAGGCTGGCTCCGGGCCCGAAGGCTCACGCCACGGTTGCCACCACGTCTGCCTTTTCGAGCTTCAGCTCGCCGTCACCGCCGTCGACGCGCACCGTATCCCCGGGGACGAAGCGCCCCTCGAGCATGGCCAGCGCGAGCGGATCGACCAGGCGCTTCTGGATGACCCGCTTGAGCGGGCGGGCGCCGTAGATCGGGTCGTAGCCGAGGTTCCCGAGCAGGATCGTCGCCGCCTCGGTCAGCTCGACCTCGATCCCGCGCTCGCGCACCCGGTCGATGAGCCGAGCGACCTGGAGCTCGACGATCTCCGAGATCTGCTCCCGGGAGAGGGCGTGGAACTCGACGATGTCGTCAAGGCGGTTGATGAACTCGGGCTTGAAGCTCGCCTCGACGCCGGCCCGGCCGCCCGGGATGTTCGAGGTCATGATGAGCACGGTGTTCTTGAACGACACGGTGCGGCCCTGCCCGTCGGTGAGACGGCCGTCGTCCATCACCTGCAGGAGCGTGTTGAACACGTCCGGGTGGGCCTTCTCGATCTCGTCCAGGAGCACGACCGAGTACGGGCGGCGGCGCACCGCCTCCGTGAGCTGGCCACCCTCCTCGTAGCCGACGTAGCCCGGAGGCGCGCCGACGAGCCGGGAGACCGCATGCTTCTCCATGTACTCCGACATGTCGATGCGGATCATCGCGTCCTGGCTGTCGAACATGAACTCGGCCAAAGCGCGGGCGAGCTCGGTCTTCCCGACGCCCGTCGGACCGAGGAAGAGGAAGGTGCCGATCGGCCGGTCGGGGTCCTGAAGGCCGGCCCGCGAGCGGCGCAGGGCGGCCGACACCGCCTCGACGGCCTCATCCTGGCCGATCACCCGGCGGTGCAGGCGCTCCTCCATGTGGACGAGCTTCTCGATCTCGCCCTCGAGCAGGCGCGAGACGGGAATGCCCGTCCACTTGGCCACGACTTCGGCCACGTCCTCGGCGTCGACGACGTCCTTGAGGAACTTCGGCGCGGCCGAGGCATCGGCCTCCAATTCGGCCGACGCGGCCTCGGCGAGCTGCTTCTCGAGCTCGGGGATGGTGCCGTACTGGAGCTCTGCCGCCCGGCCGAGGTCGGCGTCGCGCTGAGCGCGCTCGAGCTCGGTCTTGGCCTGGTCGAGCCGCTCCTGCAGGGCGGCGACGGCCCCGACGCTGTCCTTCTCGCGCTGCCACTCGGCGTGCATGGCGTCGGAGCGCTCCTGCTCCTCGGCCAGCGTGCGCTCGAGCTGCTCGCGGCGCGCCACCGTGCCGGAGTCGTCGTCCTCGCCGAGCGACTGGAGCTCGATCTGGAGCTGCATGATGTGGCGGTCGACCTCGTCGATCTCCGTCGGCTTGGAGTCGATCTCCATGCGGATACGCGAGGCCGCCTCGTCGATCAGGTCGATCGCCTTGTCCGGGAGGAAGCGGTCGGCGATGTAGCGATGGCTCAGCGTGGCCGCCGCCACGAGCGCCGAGTCCTGGATCCGGACCTTGTGGTGGACCTGGTAGCGCTCCTTCAGGCCGCGCAGGATGGCGATCGTGTCCTCGAGCGTGGGCTCGCCCACGAGCACGGGCTGGAAGCGGCGCTCGAGCGCGGGGTCCTTCTCGATGTGCTTGCGGTACTCGTCGAGCGTCGTCGCGCCGATACACCGGAGCTCACCGCGGGCGAGCATCGGCTTGAGCATGTTCCCGGCGTCGACCGCACCCTCGGCGCCACCGGCGCCGACGATCGTGTGCAGCTCGTCGATGAAGACGATCACCTGGCCGCGGGCGTCCGCGATCTCCTTGAGGACCGCCTTCATCCGATCCTCGAACTCGCCCCGGTACTTCGAGCCGGCGACCATCGCGCCGATGTCGAGCGAGATGAGGCGGCGATCGCGCAGGCCTTCGGGGACGTCGCCGTCGACGATCCGCTGGGCCAGGCCCTCGACGATCGCCGTCTTGCCGACGCCCGGCTCCCCGATGAGGACGGGGTTGTTCTTCGTGCGGCGGCTCAGCACCTGCATGACCCGGCGGATCTCGTCGTCGCGGCCGATCACCGGGTCGAGCTTCCCATCGGTGGCCGCCGCGGTGAGGTCGCGGCCGTAGCGCTCGAGCGCCTGGTACTTGTCCTCGGGGCTCTGGTCGGTGACCTTGTGGCTGCCGCGCACCTCCTGGAGGGCCTGGAGCAACCGCTCGCGGGTGGCGCCGACGCTGTTCAACACCCGTCCGGCCGAACCGGGGTGGGCGGCGATGGCGAGCATCAGGTGCTCGGTCGAGACGTACTCGTCGCCGAGCTCGCGCATCGCGGTCTCGGCGTCGCGCAGGACCTGGACGAGCTCGCTGGCCGGCGCGGCCGGATCCGGTGAGCCGGCGCCGCTCAGGCGCGGCAGCGCGTCGAGCGCGGGGCCCAGGGTCTGGCGCACGATGGCCGGATCGGCGCCGAGCTTGCGCAGCACGGGGACGACGACCCCGCCGTCCTGCTCGAGCAGCACGCCAAGCAGGTGCTCGGGCGTCGTCTGCGGGTTGCGCCGCTCGTCGGCCAGCCGTTGCGCGGCTTGGAGCGCCTCCTGGGACTTGATCGTAAAGCGGTCTGGTTGCATCGGGATCCTTGTCAAATCTAAGTCTGTGGCACTTAGATTATGACAGCTTCTCGTTGAGTTTCAACCGCTGAAATGGATGACCGACCCGGCCGTGACAGACAGCGGCTTGCCCTGAGCGTCGAGCGCGATGGCGAACAGCTCGGTGTACGTGTCGTGGTGGGCGCGCTCGGCCGCGCGCAGGCGCCCCACGAGGCTCGCCGACAACGGGATGCGCAGCAGCTGAGAGCCGGCCACTCGGAAGCGGCGCGGAGCCGAGCGAACGCCGACCCCGGCCGTCCGCGAGAGAACGACGTTGCCGGACACGTAGGCGCGGCAGGGCGCGGAGCAGCGCACCCGGGCGAAGATCGCATGCACGGCGACGGGGTGCTGGTGGGCGGGCAGAGTCAGCGAGATGTCGGGCGCCGAGTGCGCGCTGCGCAGGGCGGCGGCGTCGAAGGCGGCGAGGTTGACGCTCCCCCATCCCGAGGCGGCGTCGAAGCCCGGACCGGCCGTGCAGCAGCCGACCGGTTGTCCCTCGCTGCCCGGAATCCAAGGGCCGATGTCATTGCCGATGGCGGTGACGTCGCGGAAGATCGACGCCCCCGCCGAGGAGGTACCGAAGTGGTAGAGGAGCGGGTTGACCATGCCCAGGAGCTGCTTGTGGTGGCGCGCCAGGTCCTGGTCGACGAGGGCGAGGCCGCCCGCCAGGAGCGGCGCCGCGGCGCTCGTTCCCCCGACCGAGATCCAGCCGCGGCACACCGAGGCGTTCTTCGCGCTGCAGTAGATGGCGTAGCCGGGGGCGAGGTCGGCGAGCAGCGCGACGTCGGGCAGCTCGCGAGCGTCGGCCGAGACGACGCCCTGCTGGTAGGCCGGGCGCGAGAACAGGCCGCTGAGACCGCCGCCGCCGGCGCTCGTGCTCACGTCGGTGTCGTTCCACACCGTTTCGTCGGTGATGTGGTTTGCCGCATCGAGGACCACGTTCGTCCCGCCCACCGCGGTGACGAAAGCCGAGGAGGCCGGGTAGCTCACCGCGAGCTGGTCTTCGATGTCCCCGTTGTTGAACTGGCAGGCGCTCGAGCCGTCGTCGCCGGCCGAGGAGAGCACGGTCGTCCCCGTCGCCGCGGCGAGCTCGAGGGTGCGCTCGATCGCCGAGACCCCGGCGGCGCCGAGGGAGCCGCCGAGGAACGGCTCGCAGGTCCCGAGCGAGGCGCTGATGACCTGGGGCTTGGCGCCGGGGGCGATGAGCGGCGCCTCGAGCCCCTGGACGAACCGGGCCGCGTCGTCCTGGATCTCGTAGACGTCGATCGCCCGCGCACCGGGAACGCTCGCGCTCAGCACCTCGAGGTCGAGCGTCGCCTCGCCGCCTGGCGCGAGCGGTCGGCTGAACCCCACGGTGTGCGTGGCCAAGCGGGGCACGTTGATGCCGAAGCAGCGGCCGAAGGTGGTGATGTCGCTCTGCTTGAAGCCGTCGATCTCTATGACCGCCACCCGCTCGCCGTGGCCCGTCAGGCCGGCGCGGTGCAGGTCGGCGATCCCATACGCCGTGAGGTACTGGTTTGGCGTGAAGCCCGCGCTGCCGCGCGCGCCCGCGCAGCCCGAGGCCGTCCCGGTGCGCGGCAGGTAGGCCGATGAGGGCTGCGAGACGTCGGCCGCCCGCGCGGGGCGGCGCGGGACGAGCGTCCGCAGCTCGTCCGCGGGGGTCAGCGACTCGGTATCGAGCCCGACCACGCCGGCGACGAGCCCGCGAAGCCCTGAGGGGACGGCCGCAGTGGCCGACGCGGCGGAGGCACGGGCGGCCGGAGCGAGGAACTCCTCGCCGTCGGCCGAGCGCAGGCGGTCGAGCGGCGTGTCGAACATGCGCTCGGCCCGGCCTGCCGTGAATGTGGCCGAGACGTACATGCGGGTGGCGCTCAGGCGAACCGCGTCCGCGCCGTGTGCCCGGAGGTAGCGGACGACCGCGGCGGCGCGCGACGGGCTGGCTCCGAAGCGCTGCGCGAGCTCGGACAGCGGCTCGAAGCGACCGTAGGACGGGGAGCCGGGAGTGGAGAGCGCGAAGGCGAGCCGCCGCAGCCCGGCGTCGTCCGCGACGAGCGGAAACACGAGCTCCAGCGTCTGGCCCGCGGGTGCCGGGCCAAGCGCCGCGACGCCGGCGGTGACGGCGGCCGACGCGGACATGCACGCGATGAGCGCCGTCAGCGCGACGCTCGCGAACGCGGCGAGGACGCGCGTGTCAGGCCGGCGGGCGACGAATCTGGATCCTGACACTCTTGAGGTCCGCGGCACGGACGATCTCCCCGCCTTTCATGTAGGGGACGATATCCGCGCGCAGTTCGCGCCTGAGCTCCTCGAGGCGCTCGACCTCCTTGCTCAGCGCGGCGGCGCGCTTCTCGAGCGCCTTGACCTTTCGGGTCATGGCTTCGAGCTGCTCCTCGAGCTCGAACACGCGCTCGACGCCGGCGAGGTTCATGCCGAGCTCGGCGGTCATCGCCTGGATGCGGCGCAGCCGCTCGACGTCCTGATGGGAGTACAGCCGCGTCCCCTTGGGTGAGCGCTTGGGCTCGATGAGTCCGCGCGCCTCGTACATGCGCAGGGTCTGCGGGTGCATCTCGGCGAGCTCGGCGGCCACCGAGATCATGAACACGCCGCGGTCCGAGGACACTCGTACCCGAGTCGTCGACACGATCCGGCGTCCATCGTCCGGCGGTTGCTCGGCCATCACTTCCTCCCGGTGGCGTTGGCGAACAGCTTGGCCCGCGGATTTCCGTTCATCACCTTGGAGAGCCGGTCGACCGCCTCGTCCTGCTCGGGAGAGAGCGAGGCGGGCACGTCGATGACGAAGCGGTAGTGGATGTCGGTGCGGGTTTTCGCCCCCAGGCGCGGAGGACCTTCGCCGCGCAGGCGCTGGACGGTTCCGTGCTTGGTCCCGCGGGGGACCCGGAGTCGCTTCGAGCCGGTCAGCGTCGGGACCTCGACCACGGCGCCCTGGATCGCCTCGGGGATGGTCAGCGGCACCTCGACCTCGAGGTTCTCGCCGCTCCACTTGAACACCGGAGACTCCTGGACGCGGGTGATCAGGTACAGGTCGCCCGGCGGCCCGCCGCGCAGCCCGGCGTTGCCCTTGCCGCCCACGCGGATGCGGCTGCCGTCGCGCACGCCGGCGGGGACGTTGACCCGGACCGGCTTGGCTTTGCGCAGCGCCCCGCTGCCGTGGCACGTCGGACACGGGTCCTCGATGATCGTGCCCGCGCCGTGGCAATTCGAGCACGGCTGGGAGATCGAGAAGATGCCCTGACTCTGGGCCTCGACCCCGGTGCCGTGACAGACGGGACACACCTTCGGCGCCGTCCCCGGCTTGGCGCCGCTGCCGTGGCACGTCGGACACGGCTCCGAGGTGGCCACCGAGAGCGAGACCTGCGTGCCGGCCACCGCCTGGTCGAAGGTCAGCGAGACCTCGGTCTCGAGATCGGAGCCCTTCTGACCCGTCCGCGTGCCGCCGCGCACGTTGCCAGCCCGCCCGGCCGGGCCCGTCCGGGCGCCCGAGCCCCCAAAGATGTTCGAGAGGATGTCCCCGAAGCCGCCGGCCATCGAGCTCGGGTCGAACCCGCCCGGCATGTTGAAGTTGCCCAAGGGGCCCGTGCCGCGGTCGTACTGCTTGCGCTTCTCCGGATCCGAGAGGACGTCGTAGGCCTGAGAGATCGACTTGAAGCGCTCCTCGGCCTTCTTGTCACCCTGGTTTCGGTCCGGGTGGTACTGGCGCGCGAGCCTGCGGTAGGCCTTCTTGATCTCGGCGTCGGACGCGTTCTTACCGACTCCGAGGACCTTGTAGTAGTCGGGACGCTCAGGCATGTCGGTACGCCTCCCTAGCCGGCCACAACGACACGCGCCGGCCGGATGACCGCCTCACCGAGCAGATAGCCCTGCTGGTAGACCTCGACGATCGTGCCCGCCTCCGTGCCCTCGACCGGCATCTGGGCGATGGCCTCGTGGCGCTGAGGGTCGAACGGCTCGCCCTGCGGCGAGTAGCGCTCGATGCCCGCGCGCTGCAGCGCGGCCAGGACGTCGGCGTGGACGAGCTTGATACCCGAGACGAGCGTGCCGTCGGCCTCCGCTGACTCGGAGGAGGCGACCGCCTGCACGGCACGGTCGAGGTTATCGACGGCCGGGAGCAGCTCCTTGGCCAGCTTGGCGATGCCGCGGTCCTGGGCCGCCGCGGCTTCGCGGGCGGCGCGCTTGCGGTAGTTCTCGAAGTCCGCCTTCGTGCGCTTGGCCAGCTCGAGGTACTCGTCGGCCTTCTCGGCCTTCGCGGCGAGCTCCTCGAGGTCACGCACGAGCAGTTGCTCGTGGTCGCGCTCGCTCCCGTCGGGAGCCGGCGCCCCGGGCCCGCCTACGGCCGTCGCCTCGGCGGGGCCGTCGGGGGTTGGGGTCTCGGACTGCTCGGCGGTCGCGACCTCGGACTGCTCGGCCGCCTCGGGGGTGGGGTCCGGCACGGCGACGGGGGTGTCCTCGCCCCCGTCGCGCGTGCTGTCGTGCTCGTTCTCCATGGCTTACTTGGCCTCGTCAACAACCTCGGCATCGACGACGTCCTCGTCGGCCTCGTGGGCGTCGGCCGAGCCGTTCGTCGCCGCGCCGTCCCCGCCGGCACTCGCCGCCTGCTCCTGGGCGCGCTGGTACATGGCCTCGGAGACCTTGTGGAAGGAGGCCTGGAGGGCATCGGTCTTGGCGCGGATGTCCTCCGCGTCCTCGCTGGTCAGCACCTCGCGGACTTCCTTGATCGCCGCCTCGATCTCCTCCTTGGAGGTCGCGTCGACGGTCTCGCCCAGCTCCTTGAGCTGGCGCTCGGCCTGGTAGGCCGCGTTCTCGCCGTTGTTGCGCGCCTCGGCGAGCTCGCGCAGACGGCGATCCTCGTCAGCGTGCGATTCGGCGTCGGTGACCATGCGCTTGATCTCGTCGTCCGAGAGCCCGGAGCCGGCCTTGATCTCGATCTTCTGCTCCTTGCCGGTGCCGAGATCCTTGGCCGAGACGCTGAGGATGCCGTTCGCATCGATGTCGAATGCGACCTCGATCTGGGGGATGCCGCGCGGGGCCGGCGGGATGCCGGTGAGCTGGAACTTGCCCAGCGACTTGTTGTAGGTCGCCATCTCGCGCTCGCCCTGCAGGACGTGGATCTCCACGCTCGGCTGGTTGTCCTCGGCGGTCGAGAAGACCTCGGACTTGCGGGTCGGAATCGTCGTGTTGCGCTCGATGAGCTTGGTCATCACGCCGCCCTTGGTCTCGATGCCGAGGGTGAGCGGGGTGACGTCGAGCAGGAGGACGTCCTTGACGTCGCCCGCCAGCACGCCGGCCTGAATGGCGGCGCCGACGGCCACGACCTCATCCGGGTTGACGCCGCGGTGCGGCTCCTTGCCGGTGAGCTCCTTGACCTTCTCCTGGACGGCCGGCATGCGGGTCATGCCGCCAACGAGGACGACGTGGTCGACCGCGGCGACGCCCTTGTCCTTGGCGTCGTCGAGCGCCTGGCGTACGGGCGCCACGGTGCGGTCGAGCAGGTCGGAGGTCAGCTCGTTCAGCTTGGCCCGGGTGAGCCGGGTGTCGAGGTGCTTCGGTCCGCTCGCGTCCGCGGTGATGAAGGGCAGGTTGATCTGCGACTCCTGGGTCGTGGAGAGCTCGATCTTCGCCTTCTCGGCCGCCTCGTAGAGCCGCTGGAGCGCCATCGGGTCGGCGCTCAGGTCGATGCCCTGGGAGCGCTTGAAGTCCGCCACCAGCCAGTCGACGAGGGCCTTGTCGAAGTTGTCGCCGCCGAGGTGGTTGTCACCCGCGGTCGCCTTGACCTCGAAGACGCCGTCGCCGATCTCGAGCACGGACACGTCGAACGTGCCGCCGCCGAGGTCGAAGATCAGGATCGTCTGGTCGGACTCCTTGTCCAGGCCGTAGGCCAGCGAGGCCGCGGTCGGCTCGTTGATGATCCGCTTGACGTCGAGGCCCGCGACCTTGCCGGCGTCCTTGGTCGCCTGACGCTGGTCGTCGTTGAAGTACGCCGGGACGGTGATCACGGCACTGTCGACCGTCTCACCGAGATACGCCTCGGCGTCGGCCTTGAGCTTGCCGAGGATCATCGCGCTGATCTCGGGTGGGGAATACTGCTTGCCGGCGGCCTCGACCCGGGCATCACCGTTGGGCCCGGAGACCACCTTGTAGGGCACGATCGACTCCTCCTCGCGCACCTCGGCCTCCTTGCGGCCCATGAAGCGCTTGATCGAGAAGATCGTGTTCTGCGGGTTGGTGACGGCCTGGCGCTTGGCTACGGTGCCGACCAGCCGCTCACCGGACTGCGTGAACGCGACCACGGACGGCGTGGTGCGGCCGCCCTCGGCGTTCTCGATGACCGTCGGTTCGCCACCCTCGAGCACGGCCATGCACGAGTTCGTCGTCCCGAGGTCTATTCCGATCGTCTTTCCCATCGTTCGTTCTACTCCTCGTGGTTCGTAAAAATCTTAGTGTTGTTATAGCAGATTTGGGTGGTGGGTCGAGGCCAGCTCTTTCAAGGTTTCGGGCTGGGGTGCGCCAATGTGAGGAGGTCGCGGGTCACCGCGCCGGGCTCGTTTTCGATGCGGCGTTGGGTGATCCGGAGCACGCGGATGTTCTTCGTCAGGAAGAGGGCGTCGCGGCGCCTGTCCTTCTCGAACTGCGCCCGGGTGCGGTGAAACCCCCAGCTGTCGGCCTCGAGGACGAGCCGGAACTGCGGCCAGTAGAAGTCGACGAGCTCGCCGTAGAGGAAGACGTTGCACTGCGGCTCGGGGAGCCCGGCGGCACGCACGAGCGTGAGCACGCGGCGTTCGAGCTCCGAGCGGGTCCAGGGCGCTTCGCCCGTGTGGGCGGTGATCGCAGCCCGGAGCGCCTTCACCCCGTGGCGGCCCGGGCTGCGAGCCAGGACATCGGCGACCTGGCGAGCGTCGAGGAGCTCCCGCCGTTCGGCGGCCTCGACGGCGTGGCGGAGGTCGCTCGCGGAGGCGGTCTCGGCGTAATCGAGGAGAGCGCGGGCGACCGTGGTGACCGGGATGGCGTCGATGATCGCGCGGTCGGTGGGGTCGAAGGTCCTCGCGCAGTGGACCCGGATGCCCGCGAATCCCGTGCGGCCCCGAGCGGCCACAGTGACGTCGATCGGGCCGGAGGAGTGGCTGCGGAGCTGCCAGAGCGCGAGCGCCGCGCGGTGGGAGAGCGCAGCTCCCGGCCCGCAGGCCAGGACGGCGGCCATCCACCGGCCGTGGGGTGTGAGCCGCCGGTGGCCGACGGCATAGACACCTCGGTAGAGCCGGTGCAGATGACCCGCCTGCACCCAATCCCAGACGGCCTTGTGCGACAACCCGAGCGCGAGCAGTTGGGCGATCGAAACGACTCCGTGTTGCCGTGCAGCGAGGGCCGCGATCCGACGTGGATGACCTTGTTTTCCCATACGGGAAAGAGGGTCATCCACCCCCCTTTTCACCCCCTCGGGCTACAAAAACGCGTCCGCACTCGGGCACATCCGCCGCAGCGCGCACGCCCGGCACTCCGGCCGGCGGGCGTGGCACGTCCGCCTTCCATGCCGCAGCAGGTTCAGGTGAAACTCGAGCTCCTCGCCCACCGGGGTGATCGCGAGCATCTCGTCGTGCAACCGCTCGAACGGCGCCCCCGGGGGCAGCAGCGCCAGGCGCATCCCGACCCGGGAGACGTGCGTGTCCACAGGGACATCGTGCATCCCGAAGGCGAAGAGCAACACGCAGGCCGCGGTCTTGCGGCCCACCCCCGGCAACGAGCACAGATAGGCCTGCGCCTCCCGTGTTGGCTGGCTGGCCAGCCAATCGAGGGACAGCGATCCGGAGGCCGGCCCGGGAAGGGCCGGCCCGGGAGGACGGCCGGCAGGCCGACCGAGGCGGGCGGCCCGGGGCGACGCCGTGATCGCGGCCAGGATCGACTTGATCCGCGCGGACTTCACCCTCGAGATGCCCCCCGGGCGGATCGCCTCCTCGACCCCCTCGACGGGCGCGTCGCGCACGGCCTCCCAGTCCGGGAAGCGCTCGCGGAGCCCGAGGTAGGCCACGTCCCGGTTGCGGTCGTTGGTCGACTGCGACAGGACGGTGAGGACGAGCTCGGCGATCGGGTGGCCGTGCGGCCCCGCCACCGGCACCCCATAGACCTCGCGCAGGCGGTCCCGGATCGCCCGGACGCGGCGCGCGCGCGGGCGCGACCAGGCCTCGGCGGCGCTAGTCAACCGCCCCCCACCGCTCGGAGGCCCGGGCCGAGGCGGCCACGGCCTCGCGGAGCGCCGCCGCGACCGCGGGCGGATAGAAGTCGCTCAGCGCCAGGCGCGCCAGGAGCACCCCGGTGAAGACGTCGCCCACACCCACCGTGCTCACCGGCTGGGCCGGGACGCCGTCGACGTCGGCCCGCAGCTCGCCGCGCAGCATCGCCCCCTCGACCCCGAGCGTGACCACGACGAGGCGTGCGCCCGCCTTGACGAGGGCCAGCGCGGCTCGCTCGACGTCCTCCTCGCCCGTCATCAGCGCCGCCTCAGAATCCGAGCAGCGGACGAGCAGGGCGCCCGGCACGCAGGCGTTCGCGCTCGCCGCCGCGTCGGCCTGCGAGCGCCAGCGGTCGAGCCGGAGCCCAGGATCGAACACCACCGGCAACCCGGCGTCCAGCGCCGTGGCGCGGGCTTCCATGCTCAGGGCTCGCTCCTCGGCGCCGATGAGCGTGTCCGATCCCATAAACAGCGCTCCCGAGTCCGCCACCGCCGAGGACACCCGCTCGCCCAGCGCTCCCACGATGAAGCTCTCCGACGGCCCGTAGCGCGCGCACCGAGGCTCGCCGCCGCCGTCCACGGACACGAACGCGACCGGGGTCGAAGCGTCCGGGAGCAGAGAGAACGCAGAGACGTCGACGCCCTCCCGGGCCAGCCGGTCGCGCAGCCACCGTCCCCAGTCGTCATCCCCCGCCCCGCCGGCCAGCGCGACCGCGGCTCCGCACCGGGCGGCGACGACGGCCACGTTGCCCACCGCGCCGCCGAAGCGGGGCACGAACGAGGAGGCCTCGGACAACACCGCCACCGCCCGTTCGCAGACGAGAGCGACGATCGCGTCGCCGAGACAGAGGACCGGGCCGCGGGGGCCTGGGTCCGACACGCGCACCTCGCTCACGGGGCGGACGTTATCCTCGCTGACGGGTGCGCGTCGACGAGCACACGATCGAACTCGCGTCCTCTCCCGTCTTCTACCGCAGCGCCTGCGCGCCGGGAGTCCCGCCGGTTTACCTTCACGGGCTGCCCACGAACTCAGACGACTGGTCGCCGCTGCTTCAGCGCACGGGAGGGATCGCTCCTGACCTGATCGGCTTCGGCCGTTCGGGCAAGGCCGGCAACCTCGATTACACCCTCGGCGGCCTGGCCGGCTTCGTCGCCCGGCTGCTCGACGAGCTCGAGCTCTCGAGCGTGTCGCTCGTCGGCCACCAGTGGGGAGCCGCCGTGGCGCTCGAGCTCGCCGCCCGAGACCCCGCTCGGGTCGAGCGGCTCGTCCTCGTCGACCCGCTCCCGCTTGTCGCCGGCCATGCGTGGACGGGGCTCGCCAGAGCGCTCACCCGGCCGCTGCTCGGGGAGCTCGCCATGGGTGCGCTGGCCAAGCCGCTCTTCGCCCGGCGCCTGCGCAGCGGCGCCGCCCGGCCGGGCACGGCGTGGCCGGATGAGCGCGTCGACGCGGCGTGGGAGGCCTTCGACCAGGGCACCCAGCGGGCCATCCTCCGCCTCTACCGCAGCACGCCCCCGGGTCGGTATGCGGCGGCCGCCGGCGAGCATCCCGACGTCCCCGTCCTCATCGTGCGCGGCGCGCGCGACCCGTGGCTCACCGCGACCCAGACCGAGGCCTGCGCCCGGCTCTTCGCTCGCTCGCAGGCGACCGAGATCCCCGACGCCGGCCACTGGCCCTGGCTCGACAGCCCGCAAGCACTCGAGACCGTGGCCACCTTCGTGGAGTGAGCCGGCACATGGCCATCAAGGACATCGACCGCGCCCAGCCGCAGACCCCGGCCGCGGACACGCTGGCGGCCGAGCCGAGCGACACCCTGCTGCGCCGGCTCGTCCCCACGGTCGTGGCCGCCGTGTTCTCGCTCGGCTACGTCATCGTCTCTCCGCCGAGCCTCGACCTCCCGGCCCACCTCTTCCGGGCCAAGCTGTTCTCGGCCGAGGGCTTCGGCCTGTGGAACAACTGGTGGTACGGCGGCCACAACACCCCCGGCTACAGCGTCCTCTTCCCGCCCGTGGCCGCCCTGCTCACGCCTCAGATCGCGGGGGCGCTCGCGACCATCGGCACGGCGGCCCTGTTCGAGCCGCTCGCCCGCGCCCACTTCGGACGGCGGGCCCTCCTCGGCGCCTCCTGGTTCGGCGCCGCCACCGCGCTCGACCTGTTCACCGGACGTCTCACGTTCGCCTTCGGCCTCCTGCCCGCCATGGCGGCGACCCTGGCCCTCCAGCGCCGCCGCGATGGACTTGCCGCCGTGTTCGCCGTGACGACCGCGCTGGCGAGCCCCGTGGCCGCGCTCTTCGCCGCGCTCGCGGCCACGGCCACGGCGGTCGGGCGGCTGGGGCACGCGCGGAAGATCCGCGCCGCCGTGGCCCCCCTCGCGGTGGCCGCGGCCGCGCTGGCTCCCGTGCTCATCCTCGCCGTCATGTTCCCCGAGGGCGGCAGCGAGCCCTTCGCCTTCGCGTCGCTGTGGCCGATCCCGATCATCGGCGTGCTTGCCGTCGTCGTGCTCCCGCGCGAGGAGCTCGCCCTGCGCTCGGGCGTCGCCATGTACGTGGTCGGCTGCATCCTCGCCTACGAGATCGCCACCCCGGTCGGGAGTAACGCCGTGCGCCTCGCCCCTCTGGTCGCCGGCCCGCTCGCGGCCCTCCTCTGGTGGCCCCGCCGGCGCGCGCTGCTGCTCCTCGCTGCCATCCCGCTGCTCTATCTCCAATGGCAGGCCCCGGTTCGCGACGTGCGCCACTCCTGGAACGACCGCGCGACCGACCCGGCCTACTACCGGCCGCTGACCACCTTTCTCAGCCACCAGGGCGGCGGGCCGTTCCGGGTCGAGATCCCCTTCACCTCCTTCCACTGGGAGGCGTACGAGATCGCTCCGCACTTCGCCCTTGCCCGCGGCTGGGAGCGCCAGCTCGACATCAAGTACAACCACCTCTTCTACGACGGCACGCTCAGCGCCACGACCTACGAGGCGTGGCTGCACTCGCTCGCCATCCACTACGTCGCCGTCGCCAACACGAGCCTCGACTACTCCGCCAAGGCCGAGGTCGCGCTCATCGATCGCGGCCTGCCCTATCTGCGCCTGGTCATGCGTACGACGAACTGGCGCGTGTATGCCGTGGCCGACCCGGCGCCCATGGGGCAGGGGGCCGCGACGGTCACCGCCCTGGGGGCCAATTCGGTCAGTCTGCGCGGGCAGTCGGCGGGAAGCGCGCTCGTGCGCGTGCGCTTCAGCCCCTACTGGAAACTCACCGGCGTGCCGGGGTGCGTGGGCCCCGACGGCGACTTCACGAAGGTCACGCTGCGTCGCCCGGGGACGGCCAAGCTGGTGATCGACTTCTCGCTCGATCGGGTGGGCGCACGCTCACCGCGCTGCTCCTGAGCGAGCCCGCGGACGGTCGGCCGACGGGCAGTCTCGATACCATTTCAGTTCCCCGTGCGTCGAGCCCTCTCCTTCATCGAGGCGCGGATCCTTCCGCGCGGCTGGACAGACCTGATCAGGCAGATCGGGCTGTTCGTCGGCGCGTTTCTGCTCTACGACCTCGTCCGCGGGCTCGTCGATCCCAGCAGCACGGAGATCTATAAGCCCTTCGGCGACGCCATGAAGATCATCGACGTCGAGCGCACGCTGCACATCTTCGTCGAGCCGAGCATCCAGTCGTGGGCGCTTGGCAAGCACTGGCTCATGGACGCGGCCGACTGGACGTACCTGAACGGACACTTCATCGTCACCCTCGCGGTGCTCGTGTTCATCTATCTGCGCCGCAACAGCTCGTTCTACTTCGTGCGCAACATGTTCATGATCGCCATGGCGCTCGCGCTCGTCGGCTACTGGCTGTACCCGACCGCGCCGCCGCGGCTGATCCCCGAGTGGGGCTTCACCGACTCCATCTCGCAGTTCCTCGGCCAGACGGTCGACTACGGGCCGACGAAGGCGTTCATCAACTTCTACGCCGCGGTGCCCTCGATGCACGTCTGCTTCGCCACGATGATCGGCTTCTCCATGGCCCGGCTGACGACGCACAAGGTCGTGCGCTTCCTCTGGTGCCTGTACCCGCTGTTCATCACCTTCGTCGTGGTGGCCACGGCCAACCACTTCTTCACCGACGTCTTCCTCGGCGCCCTGACCGCCGGCGCGTCGGCGCTGCTGGCCAAGCGGCTGCTCGCCCGGGCACGGCCCGGCGTCTGGGAGTTCAGGCCCGCAGCGGCCAATCGCCGCGGCGGCGCGATGGCTCACCCACGCGCAGCCGCCTAGTGTCGTGACCCCCGACACGGAAGACCGGGTCCGCCCACCGCGAGGGCGGCGCAGCCGCGCGCCCCGCACCGGTCCCACGCCACAGGAGCTCATGCGCGACCGGCTCATCGAGTCGCGGCTCACCCCGAATGCCATCTCGCTCACCGGCTTCATCCTCAACGTGGCGGCGGCCGCGCTCGTCTTGGACCGCATGTTCTTCCTCGCCGGCGTCGCCTTCATCGTCGGCTCGATCATGGACACGCTCGACGGCCGCTACTCGCGCATGTCGGGCAAGGGCACGCCGTTCGGCGCCTTCCTCGATTCCACGCTCGACCGGCTCGAAGAGGGCATCGTGCTGACCGCCGTGGGCGCCTACTTCGCCACGCGGCACATGGAGGTCGCGGTCGCGGCGGTCGTCGCCGGGGTGCTCTTCTCGCTCATGGTCTCCTACACCCGCGCCCGCGCCGAAGCCCTCGGCGTCGCCTGCAAGGTCGGCCTCGCCACCCGTCCGGTTCGAGTCGTGATCCTCTCCGCCGGACTTGTCTTCGCCAAGGGGGCGTCACTCGGGCATTTCGAACTGCTGGCTCCGGCCGTCTACGTGCTCGCGGGCCTCACCGTGTTCACCACCGTTCAGCGGATTGTCTACGTGCGCAACCAGCTGAACGCTGCGGGGGTGTAACAAAGTCCCCATGCCCGCCGTACCTACTGCGGCAGTCCGCGACACGACCCCCAACTCGCGGACACTCATCTTCAAAGGAACGTCACAGTGACCACGACCAACGGTAAGTCGAACGGCACCGCGCGCTACCAGGACGACAAGGTCCGCGTGGCCATCATCGGCGTCGGCAACTGCGCGAGCTCGTTCGTTCAGGGCGTCCAGTACTACCGCGACGCGCGCACCGGGGAATCCGTCCCCGGCCTCATGCACGTCGATCTCGGCGGCTATCACGTGCGCGACATCGAGTTCAGCGCGGCCTTCGACATCGACGCCGACAAAGTCGGCAAGGACCTCTCCCAGGCCATCTTCGCCGGGCAGAACAACACGCTCAAGCTCGGCGACGACGTCCCCGACCTCGGCGTCACCGTCCAGCGCGGGATGACCCACGACGGTCTCGGCAAGTACCTCAAGGAGAAGATCACCAAGGCGCCCGGCCCCACGGTCGACATCGTCCAGATCCTGAAGGACACGCACACCGACGTCGTCGTCTCCTACCTCCCCGTCGGTTCTGAGCAGGCGACCAAGTGGTACGTCGAGCAGGTGCTCGAGGCGGGATGCGCCTTCGTCAACTGCATCCCGGTGTTCATCGCCCGCGAGGAGTACTGGAGCAACCGGTTCAAGAAGGCCGGCCTGCCGATCATCGGCGACGACATCAAGTCCCAGGTCGGAGCGACGATCGTGCACCGCGCGCTCGCCCGCCTGTTCCACGACCGCGGGGTCAAGCTCCTGCGCACCTCGCAGCTCAACGTCGGCGGCAACATGGACTTCTACAACATGCTCGAGCGCGAGCGCCTGGAGTCCAAGAAGATCTCCAAGACGAACGCCGTGACCTCGATCATGGGCCACACGCTCCCGGCCGGGGACGTGCACGTCGGCCCCTCCGACTACGTCCCGTGGCTGACCGACCGCAAGTGGGCCCACATCCGTCTCGAGGGCGAGGCGTTCGGCGACGTTCCGCTCACCGCTGAGGTCAAGCTCGAGGTCTGGGACTCGCCCAACTCGGCGGGCGTCGTCATCGACGCGGTGCGCTGCCTGAAGCTGGCTCTGAACAACGGCCTCTCGGGCCAGCTCGACGGTCCCAGCTCGTACCTCATGAAGTCGCCGATGCACCAGCGTCCCGACGACGAGGCGCGCGAGCTCACCGAGAAGTTCATCGCCAAATACAGTCGCACGATCGGCAAGAGGGCCGACAAACCGGCCAAGGCGGCCCCCGCGCAGTAGCGTGAGCGCGGCCTCGCCAGACCGTCTGGCGATCGCGCAGGTCACACCCTTCGCTTGGGAGATCGCAGGCGAGGTCAACCGCTACGTCGCCCGCACCGCGGACGAGCTGAGCGCGCGGGGTCACCGAGTGCTCGTCGTCGCGCCCTCGAACTCTGCCGCTCTGGTGCGCGAGAGCCGCCGCGCCCTGCGCGGCGGAGGTGAGGAGCTCCTGGCCCGGGCCGACGAGGGCCCCGTGGTGCTCGGCGTGGGCGAGGTGCTGCCCTTCTCCCCCACACGCCGTCGCGCCGCCTCGCTGCCGGTCGACGTCGCACGCACGATCGAGGAGGCGTTCACCGCGCTCGCGCTCGACATCGTTCATGTGCACGAGCCGTTCGCCCCGAGCGCCTCGAGCGTGGCGCTGCGGCACTCGCGCGCGCTCAACGTCGGGAGCTTCCACGCGCCGAGCGAGCGCATCCTCTCCACCCAGCTCGCGCGGCCGCTCTCCCGCCTGCTCTTCGGCCGTCTCGACGCCCGCACGGCGACCTACCGCGCGACCCGAGACCTCCTCCAGCGCTACTTCCCGGCCGACTATCGCGTGATCCTGCCCGGCGGGGCCCAGGCGCCGGTGCTCCGGGAGCCGGATTCGGGCGGCGAAGTGCGCATCTTCTACAGCGCCGGCGAGGAGCGCGCCGCCCTGCGGCTCTTCCTCCGCGCCCTGCGCGGGCTGCCCGTCGAGGCGCGCTGGCGGGCGACGATCTATTCACCGCGGCCGCGCGCCGCGCCCGCGACGCTCGGCGCCCGCCTGCGCGAGCGCGTCGAGTTCATCGACGCAGAGCAGATGAGCGAGGAGGAGGCACTTGCGGGCGCCGACGTCATCGTCCTCGCCTCCGAGGGTGTCAGGGCCATCCCGGGAACGCTCGTACGGGCGCTCTCGGAGGGGCTCGTTCCGGTGGCGTCCCGGCTCGGCGTCTACGTCGAGCTGCTCGGAGAGGGCCGCTACGGCTTCGCCTTCGAGCCGGGCGAGGTGGAGACGTTGACCGCCCACCTCACGCGGCTCGTCACCGACTCCGATCTGCTCACCCGCAGCCGCGACCAGGTGCTCGAGCTGGGCGAGACGTTCTCGTGGTCACGGGTCGCGAGCGAGCTCGAGGACATCTACACGTCGCTCGTCACGCGCCGGCACGACACGCGCGCGAACCCCGAGCTACGGCGCCGGCTGGCCTCGCGCCGGCTGATCGACGTCGACCTGCACATGCACACCGACCACTCCTACGACTGCGCCACTCCGGTGGAGGTCCTGCTCGCGCAGGCCCGGGCTCGCGGGCTGGGAGCGATCGCCGTCACCGACCACAACGAGATCTCCGGCGCCCACGAGGCGAGGGCCAAGGCCGACGGCATCAAGGTCATCGTCGGCGAGGAGATCAAGACCGCCGAGCAGGGCGAGGTCATCGGGCTGTTCATCGAGGAGAAGATCCCTCGCGGGATGACCCTGGCCGAGACGATCGCCGAGATCAAGCGCCAGGGCGGGGTCGTCTACGTGCCCCACCCCTTCGACCGCATGCACTCGGTGCCGGACTACGAGCACCTCCTCGGCGTGCTCGAAACCGTAGACGCGATCGAGGTGTTCAACCCGCGCGTGGCCATCTCGGAGTTCAACGAGGAGGCGCTGCGCTTTGCGGCCAAGTACCGGATACCGGCTGGCGCCGGCTCGGACGCTCACGTGCCGCAGGGCCTCGGCTCGGTTCGCATCCGCATGCACGACTTCGACGGTCCGGAGGAGTTCCTCGAGTCCTTGCGCGATGCCGACATCGTGCGCAATCCTGCGAGTCTGTTCTACGTGCAGGCGCTCAAGTTCCTCCAGACCAAGGCGATGCCCGAGTCGGCCCGCCGCGCCTCGCGCGACCGCCGGGTGCGCCGCGCGACGGGCCGTTCGCGGCGCGGCGCCACGAGCGGCGAGAACCGCAACTCCTGATGCACTCGCAAGGACATGCCCGCCGGCCGTCCAATCCGGTTCTCATGCCCGCGACCGACGACGAGATCCGCGAGAAGTACCTCGAGCGGGCGATCCGCGAACTCAACACTTTCGCCCGCGAGGTCCAGGGGTGCAAGCACTGCCCGCGCGGGCAGCTCATGCCGGTGCTCGGGTCCGGACATCCGCAGGCGGAGATCTTCCTCATCAAGTACTCGGCTCGGCCGTCCGAGGTGGAGGAGGGGGTGGCCTTTTACGGCCGTGCCGGGAACGCCCTCATGAAGTCGCTCAAACGGCTCGACATCGATCCGCTGGCCGTCTACGGGACGTTGTGCGTGAAGTGCCCCGTGGTCGACCCGGTCATGGCCGACCCGGCATGCGTGGCCCGGCTGGCCGAGGAGCTGGCCATCGTGTCCCCGAAGCTCGTCGTCGTCATGGGCGCCGATGCGCTCACCACGGTCAACGACCTCGACATCCCGCTCGCCCAAGAGCTCCGGCCGACGCTCGGCGAGCTCCAGCGCCTGACTCCGTCGGTCGAGGCGCTCTACGTGCCCAACATCGATGACTCGCTCGACGAGGAGCGGGCCAAGCGCGAGTTCTGGTCGGCCTTCCGCGTGGTCGGCCAGTGGTGGTCGGACCTGCCGCCCTACTGAGCCAGCGAGCCGGCCGGGCTCCCGGAGGTGTGGATCTGGTTGCGGCCCGCCTGCTTGGCGGCGTGGAGCGCCCCGTCGGCCCGGGCGAGGAGCTGCTCGGCCGACTCGCCCGCGGCGAGTGAGGCGATGCCCCCGCTGACCGTCACCTCACCGCCGCCCGGGTGAGGCACCGCGAGCCCGGCGACCGCGCCGCGCAGGCGATCGGCGACGATTGCGGCCGAGTCGCTGCCTTGGCCGGGGAGGAGAGCGAGGAACTCCTCGCCGCCGTAGCGGTAGATGCTGTCCGAGCCGCGCAGCGAGCGCTTGAGCGTGGCAGCGACCCCGCGCAGGACATCGTCGCCCGCCCCGTGGCCGGCACGGTCGTTGTATGCCTTGAAGGCGTCGAGCTCGAAGAGCACGACGGCCAGCGCTTGGCCGTAGCGCGAGGCGCGCATGAGCAGGACGCCCAGTTCCTCGTTCATCGCCCGGCGGTTGGGAATCCCAGTCAGCGGGTCGACGCGCGCGTCCGCGCGCAGACGGTCGTGTAGAGCGATGACGCGCCGGGCGGCGACGAGCTGGCGCTCAAGCGCGGCGGTGTCGAGCGGCTTGGTGATGACCTCATCCGCTCCCGCCTGCATGGCCTCGAGCGCAGCCTCGGGGTCGGCCTCGCCCGTCAACACGATGACGTAGGTGTAGCGCTCGCCTGCCCGCCGGCGGATCCGGGTTGTCAGCTCCGTGCCGTCGAGCCCGGGCATGCGCCAGTCGGTGATGACTACGGCCGGACGCTCGCGCTCGAACACGACCAGGGCCTCGCGGCCGTCGTGGGCGACGGTGGGCAGGTGGCCGAGACGCTCCACGGTCGCGCGCGCGGTAAAGCGCGAGACCGGATCGTCATCGACGATGAGGACGTGCAGGGGCAGGGCGTGACCCATCGTCCAGGTCATCGGCCGTCGAGCGTGACACCGTGTCACATCTGGACGAATCTCCGACCGTGGACGATCTCGCCCACCCGGTTAGACTCGCCGCCATGGACTTCGAAGAGCCGACGATCGCGAGCACCGGCGACCGCTGCGAGGAGTGTGGCGCCAAGCTGACTCCCGCGGAGATGGAGGCCGTGATGGAGTCGGGCGGACCGGTGCTGTGCTCGATCCATGCGGCTGAGGATGAACCCGGGCTGGCCGCCGACGACGCGGATTTCGATCCGACCGCGTAGCGAGCCCGCCGTCACTCCATCCTGAGGACGATCTTCCCAAGCTTGCCGCCGGCGGCGAAGTGGTCGTAGGCGTCCTGCGCCCGCGCGATCGGATACGTCGCGGCGACGGGGACCTGCACGGCGCCCGCGGCGAGCAGCGGAAGGACTGAGCGCTCCATCGCCCGCGCGGTCATCGCCTTCTCCTCGAGCGGGCGCGGGCGCAGCGTCGAGGCCATGACCCGGCCGCGCTTGGCCATGAGCGCACCGAGGTGGAGGTCGGCCTTCGCCCCGGCGGCGATGCCAATGACCACGATCCGGCCCCAGAGCTCGAGTGCGTTCACGTTTTCCGGAAGGTTCGGGCCGCCCACGAGCTCGAGGATGACGTCGAAGGGACCATGCTCGCCGAACCCCTCGGGCTCGATTACCGTCGCCCCGAGCTCGGCCACCTGAGCGCGGGCATCGGGGTTGCGCACCGTGGCGGTGACACGTGCGCCCGCGGCCCGGCCGAGCTGGATCGCCGCCGTGCCGACGCCCCCCGCGCCGCCATGCACGAGCAGCCGCTCGCCGAGACGCAGTCCCGCCTGGCTGAACACGGCATCGTGCGCGGTGGTGAACACCTCGGGAACCCCGCCGGCCGCCGGCCAGTCGAGGACGTCGGGCACCGGCATGAGGATGCGCTCGTGGACGACCGCGAGCTCAGCCTGGCCACCGCCGGCCACGATGCTCATGACCCGGTCGCCGGGCGAGAAGCGCGCGGCCCCGGCGCCGCACTCGAGCACCTCGCCCGCGAGCTCGAGTCCCGGGATGTCCTGCGGAGCCCCAGGTGGCGCCGGGTAGTGGCCGCGGAGCTGCATCTGGTCCGCGCCGTTGAGCCCGGCCGCACGCACGCGGACGAGACATTCTCCGGCGCCCGGCTGCGGGTCGGGGTGCTCCTCGACGCTCAACTCCTGCTCGCGGATGGTGACGGCGCGCATCCGGCGCACCCTAGCGGTCCTCGGGCGCTCGACGTCTGGCGGTCACCAGCGCGCTACCGGCGGCATCGGTGAGCGCCTGCGCGGCCGGCCTCGACTCGTAACCGAGCTCGGAGCGAGCCTTGGCATCGTCGAACCAGTGCGGCAAGCGCCCGGCGCGCACCTCGTCGAGTTGGAGCAGGCGGGGCTCCCGGCCGACGGGGCGCAGGACGGCGTCGGCGAGTGCGGCGGCCAGGTGGGCCACGGTCCAGGGGATGCCGATCCGCGGAGCCGGGCGACCGGCGGCGGTGGCGATGATCGCGAAGACCTCGCCGATGCTCAGGTTCTCCCCGCCGAGCAGGTAGCGCTCGCCGGCCCGGCCGTGCTCGAAGGCGAGCAGATGGCCGGCAGCAACGTCCTGGACGGCCACGATGTTGAGCGCGCTGCGAGCCAGGTAGGCGCGCGCGCGACCCTGAGCGACATCGGCGACCATCTTGCCCGTCGGGGTGGGTCGCAGATCACCGGGGCCGACCGGCACGGTCGGGTTCACCACGACTACGTCCGCGCCTGCCCGGGCGGCCGCGAGGGCGAGCCGCTCCCCCTCGAGCTTCGTCCGCTTGTACGGGATCGTGAGCTGGCTTGCCGGAGGGCGGTCGCCCTCGTGGGCGGAGCGCCCGGGAACCGGACCGCAGGTGGCACAGCTGCTCGTGTGCACGATGCGGCGGCGCCCTCCACGCGTGGCCGCCTCGAGCACCGTCCGAGTTCCCTGCACGTTCACGCTCTGCATCCGAGCCGCATCGGATCGCGCGTAGCTGTAGACGGCGGCGAGGTGGAACACGGCAGCGCATCCCGAGACGGCCCGCCGCAGGCTCGCGGCGTCGAGCACGTCGCCCTCGACGAGCTCGGCGACGTTGCCGAGCGCATCCGTGACCCCTCCGGGCGGGAAGCGGCGATCGAAGGCGACCACCTCGGCTCCGGCCTCGACGAGCATGGAGGCGACGTGGCCGCCGATGAAGCCGCCGGCGCCAGTGACCAGCGCCCGCATGCTCAGGCCACGGGCTCCCGCTTGGGCCGGCGCGCGCGCACCGATCCGCGGGCCATGGCCAAGCCGAAGCGCGCCATCGCGCGCGGGGTGCGCTCGGCCGCCGCCACGACCTCAGACAGCGCATCCGCGAACCGCCGCACCTCGGCCTCGTCGATGAGCAGAGAGGGAAGGGCCTTGACCACGTTCATCCGATGACCGGCCACCTGGCAGAGGATCCGGTGCTCGTGGAACAGCGGCACGGTGATCAATTGCGCGAACAGGCCGGGCTGGGTGCGCTCGACGGCGTTGAACACCGCGCGGCCGGTTCGCGTCGCCGGGGCCCCCAGCTCGATCGCCCACATCAGGCCGAGGCCGCGCACGTCACGGACGATCTCGTGTCGGTCCAGCAGCGGGCGCGTGAGATCGAGCAGGAGCTTGCCCATCCGCTCGGCGTGGGCGACGATGCCGTCGCGCTCGATCACCCGCAGCGTGGCCAGCGCCGCCGCCGCCGCGAGGTCGTTGCCCCCGAAGGTCGACCCATGGCGGACGGCCCGCTCCATCCCGTCGAACACGCGGTCGAAGGCATCCCGCGAGACGAGCACGGCGCCGATGGGGACGAACCCTCCCGACAGCGCCTTGGCCATGCAGACCAGGTCGGGAGCCAGCTGCCAGTGCTCGAGCGCCAGGAACCGCCCGGTGCGCCCGACGCCGGTCTGCACCTCGTCGCAGACGAACAGCGTGCCGGCGTCCCGGCAGTGGCGCTGCGCACCTTCGAGATATCCGTCGGGCGGAATGTGGACGCCCTTGCCCTGCACCGGCTCGACGAGCAGCGCGGCGACATCCCCGCGAGCCAGCTCTCGCTCGAGCGCGTCCAGATCCCCGAATGGAACCGGATGGCTGCCGGGCAGGAACGGCCCGAAGCCGGCCCGGAACTCCTCGTTGCCGTTCATCGACAGCGCGCCGAGCGTCAGGCCGTGGAAAGCGTGGTCGGCATAGAGGACCCGGGGGCGGCCGGTGGCGGCCCGGGCGATCTTGATCGCCGCCTCCACCGCCTCGGTTCCGCTGTTCGCCGGCACCATGGCGGCCGTGCTCGTGGGAGCTCGCGCCAACAATGCCTCGGCCAGCACGCCGCTGAGCAGCGTCACCCCGAGCTGGGGGAGGTTCGCCGTCCGCGCGGCCAGCACAGCCTCGAGCGCCGCGATCACCTCTGGGTGGTTGCGACCCAGGGCGAACACACCGTAGCCCGAAATGAGGTCGAGGTATCGCTCGCCGTCGGCATCGATGAGGTACGCCCGGTCACCCCCGGTCCACGTCCGGTCGAACCCCAGCGTGCGCAGGATGCGTCCCATCTGGGGGTTGAGATAGCGATCGTTGAGCGCCATCTCCTCGCCCGTGCGAGCTCGCAGCAGGTCGGTGATCGAAGGGATCTCCTTCACAGCCATCGCGCGGCGCTCATGGTCCATCGGGTGCGCCGCTAGCCGCGCTCCCGGTCGAGCACCGCCACGCACTCGATATGCGGCGTCTGCGGGAACATGTCGACCGGTCGCACCCGCCCGAGCCGGTAGCCCGCCTCCACGAGCTGCGCGGCGTTGGGCGCGAGCGTCGTCGGATTGCAGGAGACGTAGACGATCCGCCGCGGAGCGGCTTCGATGATGCGCCGCACGACCTTCTGGGAGAGTCCGGGCCGGGGCGGATCGACGAGCAGGACATCCGGGCGGCCGGCCTTGGAGACGAGCTCGCGCATGGCAAGCCGCACGTCCCCGGCGAAGAAGCGGACGTTGTCGATCTCGTTGAGACGCGCGCCGGCGATCGCATCGGCGACCGCCTCCTCGACGATCTCGAGACCCCACACCTCGGCAGCCCGCGGGGCCATCATGAGCCCGATCGTGCCGATGCCGCAGTACAAGTCGTATACGCGCTCGGCTCCCCGGAGATCGGCATACTCGATGGCCACCCCGTAGAGCTGCTCCGCCATCTCGGTGTTCGTCTGAAAGAAAGCCTGCGGGGCGATGCGCACGCGCAGGCCGCCGATCTCCTCCTCGAGGCGTTCGACGCCGGCCAGGAGCTCGGTCTCGCCCCCCTGGGTCGTCTCCGCCACGCTGTCGATCCGAGTCCAGAGCAGGCCCTCCAGCGCGCCCGCCGCGGCCGCCAGGCCCTCGCGGTCCAGCGCTCCGGGACTCGTGACCAGCCGGGCCTGGATCTGTCCCGTGCGTCGGCCCTCGCGGATCACGAGATTGCGCAGCAGGCCCTCGCCGGCGCGGCGGTCATACGCGGTCAGCCCGGCGTCACGGCACCAGCGCACGATGCGCTCGCGGGCCGCGTTGGCGGGCTCGGAGGCGAGCAGGCAGTCCTCGATCTCGACGATCTCCTCCCAGCGGCCCGGGGCGTGGAAGCCGCAGACGAGACGGCCACGATCCGAGCCAAAGGAGTACTCGAGCTTGTTGCGGTAGCGCCAGGGCTCGAGCGCCGGGACAATGGGCTCGGCCACGAATCCGTCGAGCTTGCCGATCCTCCGCAGCGCGTCCTCGACCTGCGCCGCCTTGACCGCCAGCTGGCGCTCGTAGGGAAGGATCTGCCAGGGCGCTCCGGGATGCGCGGCCTGCGCCGGCACGCGCTCGGAGCTCGGCTCGATGATCTCGATCGCCCGGGCCTCGGCGTAGGCGCGCTTGGCCTTGCCCACGATCGCGCGCACCCGGTCACCGGGCACGGCGCCCTGGACGAATACGACGTAGCCCTCATGACGCGCCACTCCCGCGCCGCCGAAGGCGAGCGAATCGATCGTCAGCTCGAGCTCATCCCCCCGGTGGGGCCTGGCGCTCGCGGTCATCTCGCCACTGGTCACGCTCCTAGCATGGCAGCCTCGCGACCGCATGGTCCGCGAGCCGCCCGGATGGGACGACGCCGCGTTTAGCCGGGCAGGGGGTGGGAACACCTGACCCTGGACATCTCCAAGAGGAGGTAGGTGTAAATGACAGGCGCAGCCGATACGCGCCCCGACGCGTCGCTGGCCGAAGTGGTGCGGGAACTCTCCGAGCAATCGACCCGGCTCGTCCACCAGGAGATCGAGCTCGCCAAGGCGGAGCTGGCGGTCAAGGGCAAGCGGGCCGGACTTGGTGCCGGCATGTTCGGCGGGGCGGGCGTGTTCGGCGTTTACGCCCTGGGCGCGCTGACCACCGCCGCCATCCTCGCGCTGGCCACGGCGCTCGCCGCCTGGCTGGCCGCGCTCATCGTCGCTGCCGTGCTCGCCGGCATCGCGGGCGTCCTCGCCCTCCAGGGCAAGACAAAGGTCCAGAAGGCAGTGCCCCCCGTTCCCGAGCAGGCCGTGGAAAGCGTGAAGGAGGACGTGCAATGGGCCAAGAGCCGCGCACAGACCGCACGCCGGTGAACGAGACCCGCGACCCGCAGGAGCTGCGCGAGGACATCGAGGAGACGCGACGCGAGCTCGGGGACACGGTCGCGGCCCTGTCGGCCAAGACGGACGTCAAGGCTCAGGTGCGCGACAAGCTCGACGACGTCAAGGCATCGGCGGCCGCGAGCCGCGACGAGCTCGCGGACCGCGCCCGGGACATCTCCCCGGAGAGCGTGCGCGTCGCCGCCGCGAGCGGGGCTGAGACGGTACGGCGCAATCCGCTGCCGGTCGCGGTCGCCGGCGCCTTCGCCGGCGGTTTCCTGCTGGGACGGCTGACCGGCCGGGGGAGCTGATCGCCCATGTCGAGCGCCACGCACCCCCGCGGGGGCGCCCCGCCCAAGTCTCCGACCGCGCTGCCGCGTCGCTCCTGGGGCGGTGTCCTCAAGCGCACGGTCTCCGCCTACAGCGCGGACAACCTCTCCGACCTGGCCGCCGCCCTGACCTACTACGGGATTCAGGCCATCTTCCCAGCGCTCATCGCGCTCGTCTCGATCCTCGGCCTGCTCGGGCATGGCACCACCCAGCCCCTCATCACGAACCTCGAGAAGCTCGCTCCCGGCACCGCGCGTCAAGTGTTCACCGGCGCCGTGCATGGCCTTCAGCGCAGCCACGGCGCCGCCGGCGTCGTATTCGTCGTCGGCATCGTGGGTGCGCTCTGGTCCGCCTCCTCCTACGTCTCGGCCTTCATGCGGGCGTCGAACGCTATCTATGGCATCGAGGAGGGCCGCCCGATCTACAAGACCATCCCCGTTCGACTCGGCATCACCATCGTGATGATGATCCTGCTCACCGCCGGAGCGTTCGCGGTCGTCGTCACCGGGGGACTGGCCGGCCAGGTGGGCAAGCTGCTCGGCGTCGGCTCGAGCGCCGTCACCGTGTGGGACATCGCCAAATGGCCCGTGCTGCTCCTGCTCGTCGCCGTGATGATCGCGATCCTGTACTGGGCCGCCCCGAACGTGAAGCACCCGGGCCTTCACTGGGTCAGTCCCGGCGGGGTGTTCGCGGTGGCGGTGTGGCTCGTGGCCTCGGGGCTGTTCGCCCTCTACGTGGCCAATTTCGGCTCCTACAACAAGACCTACGGCACGCTCGCCGGGATCATCATCTTCCTCGTGTGGCTGTGGATCTCCAACGTGGCCATCCTCCTCGGCGCCGAGCTCAACGCCGAGCTCGAACGCGGGCGCGCCTTGGAGGCCGGGCATCCGGCCGAGAAGGAGCCATTCATCGAGCCGCGGCAGCGGAAGGCCGAGGATTAGCCGAGCGCGTGCTCGACGGCCTCGAGCACGGTCTTGCGGTTGGCGTGGCGACGCTCGTAGTCGCGCACCTGCCGCAGCTCGGCCGGCGTGAGAGCGCCGAGCCGGCCCCGGACCTGGCGCGCTGTCAGCCCGTCGTAGCCGGCAACCGGGAGGCGGCCCCCCACCGTGCGCCGGGCGAGCTCGGCCAGGAGCTCCTCCGTCTGCTGGCGCCCGCGCCGCAGCAGCTCGCCGGCCAGGTCGTTGGCGTCGCTGCGCGTCACCCGGCCGCGCCTCACCGCGTCCTCGAGCGTCTCCTGGATGCGCTCGCGCGTCAGCATCACGACGCCGAGGGGGTCGAGGGTGCGTCCGATCAGCTGCTCGGCCAGCGAGCGCTGGCTGGGGCGGGAGCGGGCATCAGTGCCCCGTGAGGATCTCTGTACCGCCATGTGCAAGCCGACCTCCTGTACGCGCCGGGCGTGACCCGTCCGGCGAACATCGTTCTACCTGCTAGGAGCGGAGGAGAAACTCCAACAGCGCCTTCTGGGCATGGCGGCGGTTCTCGGCCTGATCCCAGATGCGCTGGCGCTCGCCATAGAGCACCTCGGGGGTGATCTCCTCGCCCGGATGGGCCGGCAGGCAGTGCAGGGCAATGGCCCGCGAGCCGGCGCGATCGAGCAGGGCGTCGTCGATCCGGTACGGCGCGAGGACCTGGCGGCGGAGCGCCGCCGTGTCGGGATCGTCGTTCATGCTCACCCACACGTCCGTGTACACGGCATCCGCCCCCGCCACGGCCTCGGCGGGATCCGTGGTCACGATCGCGCCGCCGGTCGGGTCGGCGAGGGTGAACTCGGCCGGCGAGGCGACCCGGACCTCGATGCCCGCGAGGGCGCCGAGCAGGTCCAGGGAACGGGCCATGTTGTTGCCGTCGCCGACATAGGCGAGGCGCAGGCCGGCGAGCTCGCCAAACGCCTCGCGCAGGGTCATGAGGTCGGCCAGCACCTGACAGGGGTGATGATCACCCGTGAGCATGTTGAAGACGGGCACCGTGGCGTACGCGGAGAACTCCTCCACGACCGCGTGCGGACCGGTGCGGATGCCGATCGCCGCCACGTGCCGGGAGAGCACGTAGGCGGTGTCGCGGATCGACTCCCCGCGCGTGATCTGGAGATCGTCCTCGCGCAGGACCATGGGATGGCCCCCGAGCTCGTGCACGCCGGCCTCGAAGGACACGCGCGTGCGGGTCGAGGGCTTGTGGAAGATGAGCGCGACCGTCTGTCCCGCGAGCACGCGCGAGGAGTGAGGATCGGCCTTGAGCTCGAGGGCGCGGTCGAGCAGGTTGGCCAACTCGTCCGCGGTCAGTTCGGTGCCGGTGAGGAAATGGCGTGCCACGACGCGGGTGTTCGGGACCACGGGCGCGAGAGTGTACGTTGGCGTGCGATGCCGTGCGCGTGCTGAGCTGGAACCTGAAGCACGGCCGGGCCGAGCCCTCGGCCGGCCGCGATCTGTTCGGCGAGTTCGCCGATTGCCTGGCCGGATGGGATTGGGACGTCGCCCTGCTCCAGGAGGTGCCGCCGTGGTGGCCAGAGCGGCTCGGCCCGCGCACCGGCGCCAGCGCCCGGCGCGTGCTCACCTCGCGGAACTTCGGGCTCTCCGCCCGGCGGGCGCTCGCCGAGCGCTGGCCCGATGTCATGAAGTCCAACGGCGGGGGCGCGAACGCCCTGCTCGTGCGCGGCGGTCAGGTGCTCGACCATCGCGTGCGCAGGCTCTGCCGCTACCCGGAGCGCCGGTGGCTGCATGCGGTGCACGTCCGCGGAGGGGCGTGGGGGCCGGGCGTGTGGATCGGCAATCTCCATGCGACCGCGCACCACGACCCCGCGGCGGCGCGCGACGACGCCCTGGCCGCGCGCACGATCCTCGATTGGGCCGCCGCGGCCCCGTGCGTCCTGGGCGGCGACTTCAACCTCCGCGCGCTCGCCCTCGAGGGCCTCACCCACGTCGGCGGCCACGACGTGGACCACGTGTTCGTCCACGGCCTGGTTGCCGCCGAGCCGGTGCAGGCGCTCGAGCGCGGCGAGCTGTCCGATCACGCCCCGGTGCGGGTGCGCCTGACCATTCCCGGCTGAACCGGTGACGTCAGGCGAGCTGCCTGGCTCGCGAGCGCACGAGCTCGACGATCTCGGGGGCAGCGCTCTTGACCGAGCCGCTGTCAAACGGCGGCTCCGGGTCGTACTCGATCCCGAGCTGGATGCCCTGGGCCAGCGTCTCGCCGGCCAGTCGCGCCGCCAGCAGAAGCGCCATGTCGATGCCCGAGGAGACGCCCGCGGCGGTCATCACCTTGCCCTGCTCGACCACGCGCCGCGACACCGGCTTGGCCCCGAACTCAGCCAAGGCATCGAGAAGCAACCAGTGCGTCGTGGCCTCGAGGCCGTCGAGGATCCCCGCGGCACCGAGCAGCAACGACCCGGTGCAGACCGACGTCGTCCACTGCGAATGGGCGTGGGCGTGGCGCAACCAGGCGAGCATCGTCTCGTCGTGCATGAGCGCGCGGGTCCCGAATCCGCCGGGGACGACGATCACCTCTGGCTCGGGGAGCTCGTCGAGGGTCCGGTCGGCCGTGAGCGCGAGCATCTCCGTCTCGGTCCGCTTCGGCCCCGCCTCGGCGGCGATGAAGATGACCCGGGCCCCGGGCACGCGCGAGAGGACCTCGTAGGGCCCCACGGCGTCGAGCGCGGTGAGGTTCTCGAAGATGGGGATCGCGATGTTCATGCCACCCTCCTGCGGTCGATGGGGATCACGTCGCTGGGCGCAAAGCGCTCGCGGTACGCGCTCGGGCTCGTCCGCAGCTGGCGGGCAAAGCTCCGTCGCAGGGTCTCCACGGTGCCGAACCCGCAGCGCGCGGCGATCTCCGCCAGCTGCAGCTCGGTCGTCTCGAGCAGGGCCCGTGCGCGCTCGAGACGAAGCGCCTCGACGTAACCGGCCGGAGTCGCTCCCACCTCCTGCTTGAACACGCGGGCGAAGTGGCGCGGGCTCATCAACGTGCGCGCGGCGAGCGCGGCGACGGACAGGTCGGCGTCGAGGTGCTCGGCCATCCAGCTCTCGATATCGCGGATGGCCGGGACCGAGGCGGCCTGTCCGCTAAGGCCGGCGCTGAACTGCGACTGCGATCCCGGACGGCGCATGAAGACGACGAGGCCGCGTGCCACGGCGAGGGCGGCCCGGTGTCCGAGGTCGTCCTCGAGCAGCGCGAGGGCGAGGTCGATGCCCGCGGTGACGCCGGCCGAGGTGAAGACGGCGCCGTCGCGCACGAAGATCGGGTCGGGCTCCACGGTGACCGCCGGGTACTCACTGGCCAGGCGCTCGCAGGCGTCCCAGTGCGTCGTCGCGCGGCGGCCATCGAGGAGGCCGGCGCGGGCGAGCAGGAAGGCGCCGGTGCACACCGAGCACACGCGCCGGGTGCGGCGGGCGGCGGCGCGCAGCCAGGCGATGAGCTCGGCATCCGCGGCCGCGCGGTCGACCCCCTCGCCGCCCGCCACGACGAGCGTGTCGAGGGGCCCCCGGGAGGACTCGAGCGACCCGTGCGGGTGGAGCGTGAGCCCGCTCGAGGTGAGGACCGGCCGGCCGTCGCCCGCGATCAGCTCGAGCGTGTAGAGCGGCCGGCGCGCATAGCGATGGGCGATCGAGAAGACCTCGAGCGGACCCGTGACATCCAGCGACTGGACGCCGTCGAAGGCGACGACGACGATGCGGCGCGGAGCGGGCATGTCGCGATCATGGCGCTCGCCCGCTCTGTCCGCAACGACGGCGACCGGACGATTTCTGCCATCACGCGCGGCTACCCCGCAGGCCGAAGCCCCGGAGCACGAGCAGGGCCTTCTCGCCGAGCGTCCCGCGAGCCGGGAGGACGCCGAGCTGGGTGGCGGCGTCGTAGAGATCGAGGAAGCAGCGCACGCGGAGCATGCGTGCGCGCTCGAGCTCGCAGTAGAAGATGCAGTGCACGACCACGAAGCGGTTGGTCGCCGGGAGGCCCTCGAGCGGCCCGCGATGCGTTCCCAGCAGCTTGGCCGGGGCAGCGAGGAAGCGGCCCTCGCTCAGCCGCTCGCCAGTGCGCTCCATGCGTGCGTCGGGGAAGGCGGCCCACAGCCGCTGGGCATGTCGGCCGAGTGCCTCAGCCCCCTCGAGCGGCTGCTCGGTCAGCGGGTCCTCGTAATGGAGATCGGCGGCGCAGAGGCCGGCGAAGGCATCGGGCTCCTTGCCGCTCCAGGCCGTCTCCCAGCGGTCGACCAGCCTCTCGACGGTCTTCGAGCTCAAGCGGCGCCGCCGAACGCGGGCAGACCCTCTGGCGGCGTCGAGGCCTCGGCATAGCGGCGGCGCGGAATGCGGCCCGCGCCGCGGGCCAGCGCACCCGCCTCGACGGCCAGCCGGATGGCCGTGGCCATGGCCACCGGATCGTGTGCGCGCGAGATCGCGCTCGCGCAGAGAACGCCCGCGCACCCGAGCTCGACGGCCAGGACGGCATCCGATGCCGTGCCGACGCCGGCGTCGAGGATGACCGGCACGGTGGCCTGCTCGACGACGAGCGAGATGTTGTACGGGTTGAGGATGCCCATCCCGCTGCCGATCGGCGAGCCCAACGGCATCACAGCCGCGCAGCCGACGTCCTGGAGGCGGCGGGCCAGCACCGGGTCGTCGGTCGTGTAGGGCAGGACGGTGAAGCCGTCGTCGACCAGCGCCTCGGCCGCGGTCACGAGCTCGACCGCGTCGGGCAGAAGCGTGCGCTCGTCGCCGATGACCTCGAGCTTGATCCAGTCGGTGGCGAACGCCTCGCGGGCGAGCTGGGCGGTGACGATCGCATCACGCGCGGTGAAGCAGCCGGCGGTGTTGGGCAGCACCTGTACCCCCGCCCGGTCGAGCACGTCGATAATCGAACCGCGGGCGGCGGGGTCGACGCGCCGGAGGGCCAC
This sequence comes from uncultured Solirubrobacterales bacterium, assembly GCA_963795525.1. Classification (GTDB taxonomy): domain Bacteria; phylum Actinomycetota; class Thermoleophilia; order Solirubrobacterales; family Solirubrobacteraceae; genus Palsa-465. The sequence goes on along the minus strand of CAWCIA010000001.1, from coordinate 102,316 downwards.
CGTGCACATCTGCGTCCCGGATGCGGCCAGGGCCTCGGCGAGGACTCCGTGGTTGGTGAAACCACCGCTGCCCAGGATGAGCCGCGAGCGGAACTCCCGTCCGGCGAGCACGAGCGGGTCGCGGGCGGCCGCCGGGATCGTGTCGTGATCGGTCATCACCTCGTTCACCTCCATGGGGGGATCATCCACCTTGCACGGCCGCCACGACTTCGAGCTCGGCGCCGTCGTCGATCGCCGTCGTCGGCCAGGCACCGCGCGGGACGACCTCGCCGCCCAGCGCAACGGCCACCCCGCGCCCCTCGGGGCGCCCGGTCAGCTCGTCGACCACGGTGGCCACGGTGCAGCCGTCGGGAAGCTCGCGCGGCTCTCCGTTGACGCTCACGCGGAGACTCATACCGAGACCGCCAGAGCCGCGAAGCGCGCCGGGCCGAAGGGCGCAAGCACCTCGTCGACCGGATCGCCGAGGAGCATGCCGGCCACCGCCTCGGCGGTGACGGGGGCCAGGAGCACCCCGTTGCGGTAGTGAGCGGTGGCCCAGAGCAGGCCCTCGGTGGCGCCCCGGCCGATGATCGGGGCGCTGTCCGGGGCGGCGGGGCGCAGCCCGGCGGACATCTCCTCGAGCACGAGCTCGCCGATCCCGGGGAGGAGCTCGGTGGCGTCGCGGAGCAGCTCGTACATGGCGCCCGCGGTCACGCTCGTGTCGAATCCCCGCTCCTCCATGGTCGCGCCGAGCACGTAGCGGCCGTCGCCACGCGGGACGATGTAGCCCCCGCGCATACGCAGGACGTGGCGCAGGAGGCCCGGCCCGGCAGGATCGCGCAAGCGCATGATCTGGCCCTTGACGGGCCGCAGGGGAATCTGCGCCTCCGCAGGCACCCCGGCGAGCCCCCAGGCGCCGCTGGCGATGACCACGTTGTCGACCGCGATCCGCTCGCCCGAGGCGAGCTCGACGCCGTCGACCTGGCCCCGCGTCACCGAGACACCGGCGACCTCGGCGCGGCTGCGCAACGCGCCCCCTGAACGCGCGAGCGCGATGGCCAGGGCCGCGATGACCCGGCGAGGATCGACCGCGTGATCGTCGGGGATGAGGAGCGCGAGCCGGAGCACGGGGGCGATCGCCGGCTCGAGCTGACGGGCCTCGCTCGCCCGCAGTCGCTCGACCGCCAGGCCGAGGCGGGTGCGCATGGCCAGCTCGCGGCCGAGCGCCTCGGCCTCGTCGGCGTCGCGCGCGGCGAGCAGCGTCCCGCAGCGGTGATAGCCGACGGTCACGCCGGAGTCGTCCTCGAGCTGGGCGATGAAGTCCGGATAGGCCGCGGCGCTGGCCAAGCCGAGACGCAGGAGCGGCTGCTCGGTGAGCATGGCCTCGCTGACCGGGGCAAGCATGCCGGCGGCCACCTTCGAGCTGCCTGCCCCAGGCTTGTCGCGCTCGAGCACGACGACGCGCAGTCCCCGCTGTGCGGCACGCCACGCCACCGACAGGCCAATGACGCCTGCCCCGACGACCGCGAGATCGAATCCAGTGCTGCGGTTTGCCAAGTTCCCTCCCTGCGCCGGCATTATCCGGTTCAGGTTCTGACGGTCGGCGGAGCGCTGCCTCCGCCCTCTCAGCCCAGGGGTAGGGCTCCCGTTGCCTCCATGCTAGCGCGGCGCTCCTGCCAGACTGGGGCTGTGAACGAGCGTCAGCAGCGGCTCGAGCAGGCGCGCCTCTACCTCGTCTGCGGCGCGGTCGAGGACCGCGTGCTGGCAGCCGCCCTGGACGGTGGGGTCGATGTCGTCCAGCTGCGCTGCAAGGCCGCCTCCGATGAGGCCATCCTGGCCGCCGCGCACCGGTTCCGGGGGCTGTGCACGGCCCACGACGCCCTCTTCATCCTCAACGACCGTCCAGATCTCGTCGAGCGAGCCGGGGCCGACGGCGTCCACCTCGGCCAGGACGACGTGCCCGTGGCGCGAGCCCGCGACCTCCTCGGCCCCGAGGCGATCGTCGGACTCTCCACGCACTCCGCGGCCCAGATCAACGCGGCTGCGGCCACGGGCGCGGACTACATCGGTGTGGGACCGGTCCACGCGACCCCGACGAAGCCCGGCCGCCCAGCGGTCGGCCTTGAGCTCGTGCGCTACGCCGTGGACCACGCGCCCGTGCCGTTCTTCGCCATCGGTGGCATCGCCGCCGACAACGTCGGTGCCGTCCGCTCCGCCGGCGCGCGTCGTATCGCGGTCGTGCGGGCCATCGCCGAGGCGGCCGATCCGCGCCGCGCAGCGCACGAGCTGCGCCGCGCGCTGAGCGCCGAGGAGCACGCCGGTGTCGGCGCGTAGCCGCAAGCGCGGCCGGCGTGAGCGCCGCCCCGCGGCCTCCACGCCGGGCCGTCCCGCCCGGCCGGCGGTCGACCGCCCCACCGCGGCCGTGCCAGGGCGACCCGCCGCGCCCGCCGCCGCGCCCCCGAGCACCGTCCAGGCCGCCTACCGGCGCGGCGAGGAGCGCAACGAGCGCGTCCGGGCCTCGCTGTCGCCGCTCGAGCCCGGCGAGCGGCCCTGGCCGCTGCGCATCGCCGTCATCCTGGCCGTCCTCGTGGGCATCGGCGACCTCATCCAGCTGGCCGTCGGGGGAGCGGTCAAATTCGGCAGCACCCACACGAGCATCCCGGGGACGGTCCTCTTCTCGATCCTCATGCTCACCTGTGCGGGCGGGATGTGGCGCCTGCGCTACTGGGCTGTCCTCGGATTCCAGGCCCTCCTCGCGCTCGTCGTCATCGCCTTCTCGCTCGTGCTCGTCGACGCCAACGACATCCTGCGCGGCATCATCGCCCTCGCGGTCATCGTCGCGGGGGGCACCCTGTTCTTCAAGCTCGTCCGCATCCTCAGCCGCCTCCAGCTGCCGAGCCGGTCCGGTCAGATCTGAGACAGCGAAACGCCCGGGCGCCCTCCTGGCCGCCCGGGCGTCCGCTTCACCGGTGGATCGGGCTCAGTGCGCGAGTGCGCTCACGAGCGCAGCCCCGTCGGGCGAGCCAAGGCCGCTGGCCATGTCATAGCCGGGGACCGCGTCATAGCCCGGGACGGTGACCGTCTTGCCCGTCTTGAGCGTGTAGGACACGGTGTTGTTGCCGGCCGTGATGTCGGTCAGGCCCGGGGAGCCACTGCCCAGCTTGTAGAGCTTCCCGTTGAGGCGCCCGAGGCGATGGCCGGCTGCCTGATCGGCGATGGCCACGACACCCGAGAACAGCGGCGAGGCTTCACTCGTGCCTCCGATGAGGTACCAGCCCGCGGGCTGGTCCGCGGCGGGGAAGCCGAGGTAGACGAGCGCCGCGCCGTTGACCGCCGCGCTGAGCGAGACGTCGGGCGTACCGCGCGAGTCGCCCACGATGCTCGCCACACTGTCCTGGAACGCGGGACGGCTGAACACGTGGGAGTCGCCGCCGCTGCCCGCCGCCGGAGCGTGGAACAGCGCCTGGTCGTTCCACACGTTGTCCGGAGCGAGGCGGCTGCCGTGCTCGTCGAGATGGAGCTGGGTCCCGCCGACCGAAGTCACGAGCGGATCCGTGGACGGCCACGCCGTGACCCGGAACGGGTAGTAGTCGGCGCCGTTGAACTGGTAGTTGCTCACGCCGGTATCGCCCGAGGAGGCGAGCACCGTGACGTGATGGCGCGCCGCGTTCTTGTACGCGCTGCGCAGCTGGAGGATCGACTCCGCATCCGGGAACGTCTCCTCGGTGGCCCCGAAGCTCTGGGTGATGACGTCACCCATGTTGTGGTCGATGACGTAGTTCTCGGCCTCGACGATCTGCGGGAAGCCGACCGCGCCCTCGGTCTCGGCGACCGGGGTCTCGACGAGCAGGATGTTCGCCCCTGGGGCCATCGTGTGCGCGTACTCGACGTCGAGCGAAGTCTCCACGCCCCAGTTGGTCATCGTGTGATCGGCCGGGTTCCACGCCGGCACCATGCCGTCGGGCTGGATGATGTTCAGCGACGGGTCCGGCAACCCGAACGACTGATCGAACGTGTGCAGGTCCTGCCGGATCGTCGGCGAGCCGAACGAGTCGACGATGACGATCGTCTCGCCGCTGCCGTTCAGCCCCACGGCATACAGCGGCTTCATGTCATAGGCCTGCTGGAACTGGCTCGGCCGGTAGCAGGGCATCCCCGCCGAGGCGACGCACTGGGCCGTCGTCGGCGGCTGGGCGAAGCGCTGGGATGACAACACGTGGAACGGCTTCGCTCCCGCTCCTGCGGCGGTTGCGGCAAAGACACCCACCGCGACGGCCAGGCCTACGAAGACTGCTCTTGCACGAGCATGCAAGACACATCACCCCTTCCTGGTAGCAATGACCGGCCCTTGCTATTGCTTATCAGCTTTCGCCCCGCAACACGCCAGTCCAAGCGTCGTCGGCGCGCTCTCAGCTAGGCTGCGGGCATGGCTGGAACCGCCTACGACTGCATCGTGATCGGCTCAGGTCCGGGCGGCTACGTGGCCGCGGTCCGGGCCGCGCAGCTGGGGATGAGCACCGCCGTCGTCGAGCAGGACGAGGTCGGCGGCCGCTGCCTGAACTACGCGTGTATTCCCGCCAAGGCGGTCCTCCGCGTCGCCGACGTCCTCACCGAGGTGCGTGAAGCCGGCGACTTCGGCATCCGCGTCGGCGAGCCGGAGGTCGACTTCGCCGCCGTGATGGCTCGGCGCGAGAAGGTCGTCAAAACGCTGACGGGCGGCGTCTCCGGCCTGTTCAAGAAGAACGGCATCGAGCTCATCCAGGGCGAGGGGCGGCTGGCCGCCCCCGGCCAGGTTGCGGTTGGCAATCAGCAGTTCTCGGCCAAGTCGATCCTCCTGGCCACCGGCTCGGTGAAGAAGCCGATCCCAAAAACCCAGTTCGGCGGCCGCGTGATCGGCACCGAGGAGGCGTGGGCGTTCGAGCAGCTTCCGAAGACGCTCGCCGTGGTCGGCGCCGGCGCCTCGGGCGCCGAGATCGCCTCCGCCTACGCCCGCCTCGGGACCGAGGTGCGGTTGTTCGAGGCACTGGACCGCGTGCTCCCGACCGAGGACGCCGACATCTCCAAGGTCGTCGAGCGCGGGCTCAAGCGCCAGGACATGTCCGTCCACACGGGCACGCTCGTGCGCGACGTGCAGAGCGGCGAGTCGAGCGTGACCTTCACCTTCGGCGAGGAGCAAGGCGAGGCTGAGTGGCTGGTGATCGCCGCGGGACGCGCTCCCGACGTCGAGGCGCTCGGACTCGACGCCGCGGGGGTCAAGCTCGACGAGGCCGGCCTGATCGCCGTGGACGGGGCGCTGCGCACATCGGCCTCCGGCGTCTACGCCATCGGTGACCTCGTGCGCGGACCGGCGCTCGCCCACAAGGCCTCCGACGAAGGGATCATCGCCGTCGAGGACGCGGCCGGACTGCAGACGCACCCGATCGAGTACATCGACATTCCCCGAGCGACCTTCTGCACCCCGAACGTCGGCAGCTTCGGGCTCACCGAGGAGCAGGCCCGCGAGCAGGGTCACGACGTGGTTGTCGGGAAGCTCCAGTACGGCGCCGTCGGGGCGGGCACGGTCTACGGCGATCGCACCGGCCTGGTCAAAGTGGTCGGCGAGCGCAAATACGGCGAGCTCCTGGGTGGCCACATCGTCGGCACGCGCGCCACGGAGCTCATCCAGGAACTGGTCAACATCAGAGCGCTCGAGGGCGGCTTCCCCGAGCTCGCGCGCATCATCCATGGCCATCCGACGCTGTCGGAGGCGGTCATGGAGGCCGGCCGGGCCGCCGACGGCTGGCTGATCCACGGCTGAGGCGCCGTGTCCGCGGAACCGGCCCAGCCGGTGTTCTTCTATGACCTGGGGAGCCCGGAGTGCTACCTCGTGGCCGAGCAGGTCATGGGGACGCTGCCGATCGTCCCCGAGTGGGAGCCGGTCATGGCTCGGAGGCTCGAGGTGGCGAGGGCGACCGATCGCGAGCTCATCGCCCGCCTCGCGGGTGAGCTGGGGCTGCAGCCGATCCGCTGGCCCGCGGTGCTGCCCGTCGACGGCGCTCAGGCGACTCTCGCCGCCACGTACGCCAAGCGCGTCGGGCGGGCCGTGGCCTTCTCGCTGGCCGCCTTCCGGCAGGCCTTCGCGGGCGGGCGCGACCTCGGGTCGCAGGACACCGTGCTCATCGCCGCGGCGGCATGCGAGATGCACCCCACGGCGCTGCTGAAGGGCATGTCGCTGCGCTCGGTCCGGGACGCCATGACGGCCGCACATGATCGGGCGATCGCCGCAGGCGTCCAGGAGCTGCCGGCCATCGAGGCGGACGGCCGCGTGTTCACCGGGCTCGACGCGGCGACGCACGCGGCGGCCGCACTGGGGGCGCCGGCGTGAAGGCCAACCGCGCCTACCACCTCATCCATACCCGGGGAAACCTGCGCCCAGCGCTCATCGCCGGCGACGAGCGCCTGGACCTCATCGAGGTCGTGTCGGTCGACGACGGCGAGGTCGCCCTGTTCTGGGAGCTCCCCGCGCGCCCGGCCACGAAGGTCCTCCGAGCCCTGCGCACCGACTTGGCCTCGCTCGAGGCCGAGGAGTTCATCGACCGCTGGCGCGACGCTGACGCGGTGGAGTGAGCAGACCAGCGGCTATGTTGCCACGACGATGCTCGAACCCCAGACCCCGAGTCAGCCCGCGAGCCTGAGCGCGAAGGGCGAGACCGAGATCCGCGAGCCGACGCCGGCCGAGCGGACGGTCGCGCGGCGGACCGCGGAGGCGCGGGCGACGATTCCCGACCTCGAGCTGAGCCTCGAGGCCGACATGGAGCGGGCCCTGGAGCGGTGCGCCCCGGGCAAGATCAGCCTCGACGGGCTGCTCGTGAGCGCCTGCGCGACCGCGCTGCGCTCGGTCCCCCGGGCGAACGGCGCCTATCGCGACGGCCGCTTCGAGACGTATTCCCGTGTCAACATCGGCGTCGTCCTCGCCAGCGGAGAGAGCTATCTCATCCCCACCGTGTTCGACGCCGACGGCCTCTCCCCGGCCGAGCTCTCCGCCGAGGTGGCACGGCTCACCGAGGGGGTGCGGGCGCGCTCGCTCACCTCACCCGCCTTCGCGGGGGCGACGTTCACGGTCTGGAACGCCGGGGCCCTCGGAATCGGCCGCGCCGGCGTCGTGATCAACCCGCCCCAGGCGGCTGCGCTGGCGGCGGGTGCGGTGCGCGAGGTCCCGGTCATCCGCGAGGGCGAGCTCCGGGCCGGGCGGGTGATGACCTTGACCTTGGCCTGCGATCACCGGATCCTCTACGGCGCTCCCGCCGCCGCCTTCCTCGCCGCGGTCAAGCACGCGCTGGAGGCGTAGGCCATGTCGATCGGCCCGGCCGAGGCGCTCGTACGGCAGCTGCGGGGCGCGGTGCAGGACGAGCGGGTCCTCGCCGCCATCGGCGAGCTGCCGCGGGAGCGCTTCGTCTCCCCTGAGCAGCAGGCGAGCGCCTACGACAACGTCGCCCTTCCCATCGGCTCAGGGCAGACGATCTCGCAGCCGCTCGTGGTCGCGCGCATGCTCGAGCTCCTCGACCCGCACCCCGGGGATCGCGTCCTCGACGTCGGCACGGGCTCGGGCTACCACGCCGCCCTCCTCGCCCGGTTGTGCGCGCAGGTGTGGACGGTCGAACGCCACGAGGCGCTCAGCCACGGCGCTCGGACCGTCCTGACAGATCTGGGGATCGACAACGTCACCTTCGTCGTCGGGGACGGGACGGGCGGGCTGCCCGAGCTCGCTCCCTTCGACGCCATCAACGTCGCCGCCAGCGCCCGCGACACGCCGATCGCCCTCGAGGATCAGCTCGGCCCGGGCGGGCGCCTCGTCGTGCCGGTCGGGGACGCGGACCAGTACCTCATGCTGTCGCGGCGAACCCCCGAGGGGATCCGGCGCGAGCGGCACGAGCCGGTGAGGTTCGTGCCGCTCGTTCCGGGACGGGGGTGAGCCGGATTGCTCAGCCGATGCAGACGTCGCCCGAGCCGGTCAGGATCGTTCCGAACAGCTGGGCGAAGCCACCCATCGGCGGTATCGGGCCCATAGTCTGAACCTGGTCGGTCTGCCGGGCTGCGGGCAGGCAGCCGCCGTTACCGAGCTGCACCACGCCTCCGCCCACCTTCACGTCGGGGCTCTGCACGGTCACCGACCCAGCGCCGATCTGCACCGTGCCGCTTGGCCCCTTCGCCGTGATCCCGCTGTCGGTCACGCCTATCGAGAACAGCCCGTCCGGGCTCGTGAACGTCCCGGAGAAGGGCTCGCCGTTGGTGCCGTTGCACACGTAGGCGGTGTGGCTGGAGGCATCGGTGATGGCCACGCCGCCTGCGCTGCAGTTCGGGTCACCCGCGGCGAGCTGGGTCACGGTTGGGCTGACGCCGTTGTCCCCGGCCGGACCCTGCGCCCCGGTGTCACCCTTCAGCCCGGGAGGACCCGCGGGGCCCGGATCGCCCTGCGGACCGGGAGGACCCTGTGCCCCGGAGTTGCCCGTCGGCCCCGGAGGACCGGTCGGGCCGGGACTGCCTGCCGGCCCGGCAGGACCCTGTGCGCCCTGAGCGCCTTGCGTCCCCTGAGGTCCCGGCAGCCCCTGGGGGCCTTGCTGGTTGAAGGTGATCTGCGTCTCGAAGCGTGCGCAGTGGCTCATGAGATTCGAGGCCGGCAGCGACGGATCGATCAACCGGATCGTGCCGATCCTGTTGAGCATGCACGCGGTGTACATCCCGCTGCTGTCGGGTATCGCGGCGTAGGCGATGCCCGCTGCGGCGGCGGCCGCCACCAGGCACGGCAGCAACCAGCGCACGCCACGAGTGACGAATCTGCGCATGGAAAGACCTCCCCATCGAGTCGTGGCGCGCCCCTGCCGGCTCCGACCGACACTCAACCAGCCGGGGAACGGAAAGTCAATGGGAGGTGCGTTTGTGTGTAACCCTGGGTGCCCCCGGGCGCAAGCCGGGTGCGCATCACCTCGATCGCCGCGGGATTGCTGTCGATGAGCACGAAGCGCCGGCCGAGCGCGCGGCACACCGCGCCAAGCGTGCCGGAGCCGGCGAAGGGATCGAGGCACCAGCCGTCGGCACGCGAGGAGGCGGCGACGATGCGGCGGAGCACGCCCTCCGGCTTCTGCGTGGGATAGCCCGTCTTCTCGTGCCCGTTGGTGGGGACGATGGTGTGGAACCACACGTCGGTCGGCCGCTTGCCCCGAGCGGCCTTCTCGGCACTCACCAGCCCCGGGGCCATGTAGGGCTCGCGCTCGACGGCGTCGGCGTCGAAGTGGTGGGCGCCCGGCGTGCGAACGTAGACGAGGATCGTGTCGTGCTTGGCCGGCCAGCGACGGCGCGGCTTGGCTCCGTAGTCGTAGGCCCAGACGAGTTCGTTGAGGAAGCAGTCGCGGCCGAAGATCTCGTCGAGCAGCAGCTTGCAGTAGTGCGCCTCGCGGTAGTCGATGTGGAAATACAGCGTCCCGTGGGGCGCCAGCAGCTCCCGCACGCGCTCGAGCCGGGAAGCGAGGAAGCCCAGGTAGTCCGCATAGGCGTCCTCGTAGGCCAGCGTGGCCAGCAGCCGGGAGCGATACCGCCGCCCCCCGAAGCCGACCCGGGCCGCCTGCGGATCCGCCTGCACCGCGAAGGAGCGGCGCGTCTGGGCGGCGCCCGTGTTGAAGGGGGGATCGAGGTAGGCGAGATCGAAGCGGTCCGCGGGCAGAGCGCCGAGCACGTTCGCGTTGTCGCCCGCGATCACGAGATCGTCGTCGAGCACGATCGCATCGCCTGCCGCCTGGAAGCGCACGACGGCAAACCTAGCGCTCGACTCGGCCGATCGTTGGGCTTCGGTTAGGCCCCCTCTGTGGGAGCTGCAACTGCGCCGGGGCTTCAGGTCCGCTTGTCACAATCGCTCTACCGTGGATGAGGGCAAGGCAGGCGCCAGGATCGCAGTGGTTCGGCTCGCCATCGTCGCGGCCGTTGTCACCGCGGCGTGGCTGCTGTTCGGCACGCCGGCACATCGGTCGGCGGGAGGCAGCTCGCGGCCATCCGTGGCCAACCGCGTCGAGCCGCCTGGCGCCGCGTCCGGCACCGCGGGAGCGGCCGAGGTGACGATCGGCGCGGGCGTTGCCCAGGCAGTGCCGCATTCGTTTCTCGGAATCTCGACCGAGTACTGGGCTCTGCCCGTGTGGGAGCGCCACCCCGTGCTGCTCCACAGGGTGCTCTCGCTTCTCCGCGCGCCCGGGGACGACCCGCTCGTGCTGCGGATCGGGGGAGACTCGGCCGACGAGGCGTTCTGGGAGCCGGCGACCCGCAAGATCACGGGGTGGGCCGTAGCTCTGAACCCAGCGTGGTTGCGAGAGGCGAGGGCACTCGTCCGGGGGGCGCACGTGCGCTTGATCATCGATTTGAATCTCTTGACGGCCACGCCGGCGATGGCCGCCCAGTGGGCTCGAGCAGTCGAGGCGGCGCTGCCACCGCGCAGCATCGTTGGCTTCGAGATCGGAAACGAGCCCGACATCTACGACCGGCAGTACTGGCTCTCGATCGTCGCGGGGTCGGCGTTTGGCGACCAGATCCTTCCCCGCAAGCTGTCGGCCGCCGTGTATGCCCGCGACTTCCACGCCTATGCGCACGCTCTGAGCGCCGCCGCCCCGGGCGTCCCACTGCTCGGCCCGGCGCTTGCCAACCCCTCGCTGCACGTGAGCTGGATCTCCACCCTGCTCGCCGGCCCGCATCCCGGCTTGAGGACGATCAGCGTGCACCGCTATCCCTATTCGGCCTGCGCGGTACCCGGTTCCGCCGCGTACCCGACGATCGCGCGGGTGCTCAGCGAGCACGCCGGGGCGGGAGTGGCACGCGCGCTCCAGAAGGAGATTCGGCTCGTCCACCGGGCTGGGCTCTCGTTTCGCGTCAGCGAGCTGAACTCGGTCACCTGTGGAGGGCTTCGAGGCGTCAGCGACACCTTCGCCACCGCCTTGTGGGCTCCGGATGCCCTGTTCGAGCTTCTGCGAGGAGGCGTCGACGCGGTCAACATCCACGTCCGACCTCGCACCATCAACCTGGCATTTGCCCTGACGAGCCGAGGGCTGACCGCTCATCCGCTGCTCTACGGGCTGATCCTGTTCTCGCGCACGTTGGGTATCGATCCGCAACTCCTACCGCTGAGGCTTCGCGCCAGAGCGTCGCAGCACCTGAAGGCGTGGGCCGTTCGCGTGCGCGGCGACGTCCTGCACGTCCTCCTCATCGACAAGGGCAGCCGACCGGTCACGGTGGCCCTGCATCTTCCTGCCCGAGCGCCGGCGAGCGTCCAGCGTCTGCTGGCCCCCTCGGTGGCCTCGAGCTCCGGGGTGACGCTGGGCGGCCAGGAGCTGAGCACCTCGGGCCGCTGGGAAGGCAGCGTCGCGACCGAGTCGCTCAGGCCCGGCGTGCACGGGTACGAACTGACGCTCCCGCGCTACAGCGCCGCGCTCGTCAGTGTCCGAAGTCGCTCGGCGCGGGCACGATAAAATTGACCTCACGTGCTCCGTGCCCCCCGACAGGGCCTGCGTTCGGCGCTGGCCGGGCAGGTCACAAGCCATCCCGTCTGGACGCGTCTGACTCGGACCCCCCTTTCGACCCGCTTCACGAAATACGCGATGGGGTCGGTGGTCGCGTTCATCGCGAGCAACGTCGCCTTCGCGGCGTTCTACGTCCTGGGCGCATCGACCACGGCGTGCTCGGTTGCGGGATTCCTGGCCGGAGCGATCCCTAATTGGATCCTGAACCGCCGCTGGGCTTGGCAAAGCCAGGGGCGCCCGCCGGCGCGACAGATCGTTGGCTACATCGCCGTCTCGCTCATCGTGCTCGTCACGACGTCGGCGACGACGGGCTGGACGAACGCGCACGTGCAGTCGATTCCCCCCCACCAGGGGCTGCGCCTGCTGATCGTCACCGCCTCCTACGTGGCCGTGACGGTGGTCCTCTTCGTGGCGAAGTTCGCGATCTACGAGTACTGGGTCTTCTCAGAGCGCAGCCGCGTTCGCGCCGCGTTGCGCTCCCTGCGCCAGGTACCGAGGACCGCGCGCGCAAACCGCATGCCGTAAAGAAGGTTCGGACCCTTCTTTGTGCCCGTGGCGCCCTGCGGGCGATCGCGCATCGTCGTCGGGACCTCGACCACCCGAAAGCCTCCCATCGCCGTCCCGATCAGGAGCTCCGACGACTGATACTGCGACTGCGTGAGCGTGACCGATTCGGTGACGCTCGCTCTCATCGCGCGAATCCCGCAGGCTGGATCCGTGATGCGCTGGCCGACCAGCCGGCTGACCAGGGCGCCGAAAAAGATCACGCCGGCGTGGCGTACGGGGTCGGTCGTCAGCTCGGTCCCCAGCCGTCGGGAGCCGTTTACGAAATCTGCGCGGCCGGCGAGAATCGGTGCGACGACGCGTTCCAGCTCGAGTGGCTCATACTGCCCGTCGGCGTCGATCGTCGCGATCACCTCCGCTCCCCGGGCTCGGGCCAGCCAGTAGCCGAGCTTGAAGACCACCCCCTGGCCGCGATTGACTGGGATATCGCATACGAGGGCGCCGGCGGAGGCGGCTATCTCCGCCGTCGCGTCGCTGGAGCCGTCGACGACCACGATGATCTCAGTCGGCCGGCCCGCCAGCTCGCCCGGTATCTCCCGGATCACGGCGGCGACCGTCGGCTCCTCGTTGTAGGCGGGGATCACCACGGCGACGGGGGCGCCTTCGCCCGCGGGGTGGGCGGCGAGGAAGGCGGCCACCGGGCCTTGCTCCTCGGGGGCCAACGGGGCTAGCTCAGCCTTGAGGGCGGCCGAGCGCATGGGCGGCGCGGTCCGCACCTCAGATCCGCGATGCGCGCTCACTGCGCGGAGGCGAGCTCGCTCGCGCTGTGCGCGAGGCTGCTGTTGGTCAGCGGCAGGTCGCTCGCCGTCTCGCTCCAGCGGACCGTCGGCATGATGGCCGCGACGTCGACGCGCTCGCGATGGCGCTCGACGACGTCGAAGAGGTGGTCGATGAGAGTGGTGCTCAGGAGCGTCGGCTTCAGCCCGAGCGCCTCGAGCCGCGAGTGCTTGGCGTTGTAGTAGTGGTCCTCAGCCTCGACGCGCGGGTTCTCCACGTACTCGATCGTGCACTCCCCCAGGTATTCCTGAGCGATGGTCTCGGCGATCTGGCGTACCGACACGGCTTCGGTGAACTGATTGAACACACGGAATTCGCCGGCCTCGGCGGGATTCTCGGAGGCGATGCGGATGCACTCGACCGTGTCCACGAGATTGATCAGGCCGCGGGTCTGAGAGCCGTTGCCGTACACGGTGAGCGGGTGGCCGAGGACGGCTTGGATCACCATCCGGTTGAGCACGGTTCCGAACACGCCGTCGTAGTCGAAGCGAGTGGCCAGGCGCGGATCCATGCGCGTCTGGTCGGTGTCGGCGCCGTACACGACCCCCTGGTTGAGGTCGGTCGCGCGCAGGCCCCAGATGCGACACCCGAACTCGATGTTGTGCGAGTCGTGCACCTTGGACAGGTGGTAGAACGACGGCGGACGCTTGGGATAGAGGACCCGATCGCGACGGCCGTTGTGCTCGACGTCGAGCCAGCCCTCCTCGATGTCGATGTTCGGCGTCCCGTACTCGCCCATCGTGCCCAGCTTCACGAGGTGGATGTCGCGGTCGATATCGGCGATCGCGTACATGACGTTGAGCGTGCCGACGACATTGTTCGTCTGGGTGTAGATGGCGTGCGCCTGATCGATCATCGAGTACGGCGCCGCACGCTGCTCGCCGAAGTGGACGATCGTGTCGGGGCGGAACTCTCCGACCATCTGGTGCACGAACGCCGCGTCACACAGGTCACCGATGTAGGCGTCGATGACGGTCCCGCTGAGCTCCGTCCAGGCGGAGATGCGCTCGTCGAGCACGGCGATCGGGATCAGACTGTCGACGCCCATCTCTACGTCGTATCCGCGACGAGCGAAGTTGTCAGCCACGGCGACGTCGTGCCCCTGGGCGGAGAGATGAAGGGCCGTCGGCCACCCGAGATAGCCGTCGCCGCCGAGTATGAGGATCCGCATTGCCGAGGCTCCGATGTGTTTCGCTTTCCGTGATTTCCTAGAGTCCTTCTGCCGTACAGGACGTTCGGCAGATTCGCGAACAGGCGTTAAGCGCCTGTTACGCGGGGCGAGGATACCCCACAGTCACTACCCGTGATCCTTACCGGACCGGTCGGTCAGGTTACGAATTGGCCTCTACGGCCACCGTAAAGGCTGGATCTATGACACTTCCGGCACGTTGGCGGCGGCGCGCGCGCGACAAAGTGCCGCGGTCACTGCCCCGGCGAGACACAGTGCCGCGCATACCAGCGTAGCGAGGTTCCATCCGTGGATCAGGGCGGCCCTGCGACCCGCAGTGCCTCCGGCCGCGCTCACCACGACCACGACGACGGCCACGCCTGCGGCGCCGCCGAGATAGCGGGCCGTGTTTCCGGCTCCGCTCCCCATGCCCGCGCGCTCGGGGGGGACGGATTCGACGGCGAGGCGACCGAGCGCCGCGTTGGCCAGACCGCTCCCGATCCCCGCCACGAAGAAACCCGGCACGAGACGCCCCCACGACGTCGCGGTGCCCAGCCCTGTGAGCCCGGCCTCGCCAAGCGCGGCCAGGCCGAGACCGGCCGACAGGCGAATGTGGGCGGGGATGTGCGCGGGCAGCTTTCGCGCCCCGAGCGCGACCACGGCGCTCGTGGCCGACCAGGTGAGGAGCAGCGCCGCGCTGCCCAGCCCGGTTGCGCCGAGGCCCCGCTGAGCCAGGGTCGGCGAGTAGCTCATGAGGCCGATGATCGCCACACCGGTGAAGAGCGAGCCGCTCACCGAGGCGAGGAACGTCGGCTCCCGGAGGAGCCGGAGATCGACCATCGGATCCCGACGGCGAAGCTGGAGGGTGGCGAACACGGCGAGGAGCAGGACGCCCGCGCCAAGCAACAGCAGCGTGGAGAGGCTCGTCCAGCTCACCCGGCCCTCGACGAGGCCGGCGGTCAGGCCCGCCATGCCGCCGGCCAGGCTGAGAACGCTGAGCACGTCCACCGGGCGAGGGCGAAGCGCCCGAGACTCCGGCAGCCGTCGCACCGCCGGGAGCAGCGCGGCTGCGCCGAGGGCTTGAAGCCAGTATGCGCTGCGCCAGCCGAGGCTCGCGGCCAGCAACGAGCCGGCCAGTGGGCCGAGCGCGATCCCCGAGCCGAGCGCCGCGCCCCACACGGATGTGGCATGCGTTCGGCGCTCGCCATGGGGAAAGGCCTGGCCGATCATGGCCAGGCTGGCAGCGAGGACCCCGGCACCGGACCCGCCCTGGAGCATGCGAGCGACGACGAAGACCGCGGTGCCCGGAGCAACCGCGGCGAGCGCGCTGGCCGCGATGAGACCGAGGAGGCTCCACCCAAGGACGCGGCGGCGCCCGATGTCATCGGCCAGCGCTCCGACGGGGAGCAGCACCGCCGCGAGACCGAGGCTCATGCCGCTGAGCCCCCAGGTGACACCGCTCACGCCGCCGCCCAGACTCGCCTCGGTTTGGGAGATCGTCGTGGCCACCGCGCTGAACGCAGCGAGCACGAGCAGCGTGCCGAGCGAGGTAACGGTGAGCGTCCTCGTCTCGCTGGTACTCACCTCCTGGCGGATCCCGGTTGAGGCAATCTCTGTCATGGCCGGCGTGGCGGTTCCTCCCAGCGAGGTTCAGTGACCGAACCGTAGACTAGCACAGACTAGTTCAATCACCGAACCGTGAAGTACACTGTGGTGATGCTCGGTAAGGACTACGCCGGTCAGGATTGTGGGCTCGCGCGGGCGCTCGAGATGCTCGGCGAGCGCTGGACGCTCCTGATCGTGCGCGACGCGTTCTACGGCGTGCGTCGGTTTACCGATTTCCAGACTCACCTCGACGTGCCCAAGGCGGTCCTGGCCGAGCGGCTGACCGGCCTCGTCGACAACGGCATCCTCGCCCGCCGGCCCGACCCGGCGCGCACCGGACGCCACGTGTACGAGCTCACCCCGGTGGGTCGCGACCTCTGGCCGATCCTCTACGCCTATCTGAGCTGGAGCGAGCGCCACGGGATGGCGAGTAGCCGGACCTTCCACCATGCGCGCTGCGACACTGCGCTCGACCAACGGGGGGACTGCCCACATTGCGGCATCACGCCCGATCCCCGGGACGTCGTCACCGTGGCGCGAGGGGGACGGCGGCAGCGGCGGCGCGACCCGGTCGCCATCGCCCTGCGCCGGCCGCACCGATTGCTCGATCCGCTCGACCTCGCCGCCTGAGCCGTGTCCGGCGAAGCCACCCCCGACGCCTCGCTCGAGGCGCCGAGCTCGGCGAGGGAGCGGTTCCGCGCCGGCGCGCGAGCCGGAGTGCCCTTCGCCGTGGCCGGCGGTCTCGTGGCTGTCTCGTTCGGCGTGCTGGCCCGACAGGTGGGCCTGCCCGAGCTCGCGATCGTGGCCATGTCGATGATCGTGTTCGCAGGCTCGGCCCAGTTCGCCGCCATCGCGATCGTGGGCGCCGGCGGCTCGATCGGCGCCGCAATCGTCGCGGCCGCCCTCATGAACTCGCGCTTCTTGGCCATGGGCATCGCCCTGGCGCCGTCGCTGCCGGGCGGGCCGTGGCGCCGAGCTGCCCAGGGACAGACGGTCGTCGACGCCTCGTGGGCGCTCGCGCTGCGGGCCGACGGCAGCTTCGACCGGCACTTCCTCTTCGGCGCCACCGCGGTGCAGTACGTGACCTGGGCGGCGGGCACCGTCCTCGGCGTCGTGGCCGGCGCCGCGATCGGCGACACCAACCGGTTCGGCCTCGACGCCGTCTACCCGGCCTTCTTCCTCGCCCTGCTGATCGCCGAGGCCCGTGGCGGGCGCTCGCGCGCCGCCGCGCTGCTCGGCGCCGGCATCGCCCTCATCCTCACGCCGCTGACCCCGGCGGGCGTGCCCATTCTCGCCGCGAGCGCCGCCGCGCTCATCGGCCTGCGGAGGCGCGCGTGACCTCGGCCTGGATGCTCGTCGCCGGATGCGCGGCCGTGACGGTTGCCATGAAGGCCGCGGGGCCCATGGTCCTGGGAGGACGGCCGCTTCCGAGCTGGTTCAGCGCCACCGTTGCGCTGCTCGCCCCGGCCCTCCTGGCCGCGCTCGTCGTTACCCATGCCCTGGCCAACGGACGCCACCTGGCGGTCGGCGCCAACACGGCCGGCGTCGTGGCCTCGGCCTTCGTGATGGCGCGGACCGGTTCGGTCCCGTGGTGCGTGGTCAGCGCCGCGGCGGTGACTGCTCTGCTCCGTCTCCTCACCTGAGCCGCGGCCTGCGACACGCTCTGGGCCAGGCACTAAGGTGCGCCGCATGAAGGTGTTGATCGCCGGCGCCGGCGGCGCCATCGGGCTGGCGCTCATCGAGCAGCTCGTCGCCGAGGACCACGAGGTCACCGGGCTCACGCGGTCACCGGATCGCGGCCGGGCCATCCGCGCCGCCGGCGCGGCGGCGATCCTGTGTGACGTGCTGCTCGAGAAGCAGCTCACGGCCGCGGTGGAGCGCACCGCGCCCGAAGCGATCATCCACGAGGTCTCGAGCCTGCCCGCGGGTCCGGACGCCGGTGGCGGGCCCGCGCAGTTCGCCCCGGCCAACCGGCTGCGCCGGGAGGGCACGCGCAATCTCCTGAGCGCGGCCAAGGCGACCGGCGCGGAGCGCTTCCTCGCCCAGAGCATCGCCTTCGTCTACGCGCCCGAGGGGGGATGGGTCAAGGACGAGGAGGCGCCGCTCGACCTGGGGCCGGCGTCGCTCCAGCGCGAGGCCGTCGAGGCCGTCGCCGACCTCGAGCACCAGGTTCTCGAGGCCGGCGGCATCGCGCTGCGCTACGGCTATCTCTACGGTGCGGGCACGCCCTTCGGCGCCAAGGGGCTCTACGCCGAGCTGACGCGCAAGCGCCAGCTCTTCGTCCTCGGCGCCGGCGAAGGGCGCTGGTCCTTCGTGCAGGTCCGCGACGCCGCTGCGGCCACCGTCCTCGCGCTCGAGCACGGCACGACGGGCGTCTACAACATCGTCGACGACGAGCCCGCCGCAGCCGCGGACTGGATCCCTGTCTACGCCGACGCGCTCGGCGCCAAACGGCCGCGGAAGCTTCCCGAGGCGATCGGGAGCCGGATGATCGGCCCTCTGCTCCAGGAGGCCCTGCTCCGCCAGCGCGGCGCGAGCAACGCCAAGGCGCGGGGCGAGCTGCACTGGATCCCGTGCTCGCCGAGCTGGCGGCAGGGCTTCAAGGCCGCCATCGCCGCCGAGAACCGCGAACGCTGGCGTTTCGCGCGCTGAGATCGTGGGGAGGTCGATCGGCATGCCGGGTCAGGGCCGGCGGGTGCGCACGCACGCGGCGATCCTCAAGACGGGGGCAATCGTGCTCCTCGCCTTCATCGCCGCGATCCTCCTCCTCGCCCACCACAACGCCCCGCTGCGCGCGCCCGTGGCTCGGGCCATGGCGCCTCCGCCGCCCGGCGATCCCTTCCGCTACGTCCCCAGCCGAGCCTCGGCGTTTGTCGCGCGGGCGATCGCCGGCGAGTCCCACGCGCTGTTCAGCGCGAGCCCGGGCGGTGCCGTTGCCACCGCGGCGCGGGTCAGCGGGTTCCGCCCGGCCATCGACGCTGCCGTCAAGGGGACGGGACTCGACCCCAACCTCGTCGAGGCACTCGTGTTCGTCGAGAGCGCGGGCCGACCGCAGGTCGTCGCCGGCGGCGACCCGGCGGGCGCGGCCGGCCTGACGCAGATCCTGCCCGCGACGGCCGAGTCGATGCTCGGCCTTCACGTCGACGTCGAGCGCAGCCGCCGGATCACCCAGGCCATCGCCGCGGCGCAGGCTCGGGGCGCGAGCCCGGGGGCGATCGCCGCGCTCGAGCGCCGCAGGGCGTCCGCGGATCAGCGCTTCGATGCCACCGTCGCACTCGCCGCCACCGTGCGCTATCTCGAGACCGCCCGCGCCCAGCTCGGACGCGAAGACCTGGCCTTCGTGTCCTACCACATGGGGATCGGCAATGTTCAGCGTGTCCTCGGCGCCTACGACGGCGGCCGGCCCGTGCCCTACGAGCAGCTCTTCTTCGACACGGCGCCGGACCACAATCCCGCCGCCTATGCGCTCCTCTCCGGCTTCTCCGACCAGTCGGAGCTCTACTACTGGCGCGTGCTCGGGGCCGCGGCGATCATGCGCCTCTACCGCACCGACCGGCCCGCGCTCGAGCGCCTGGCCCAGCTCCAGACCGACAGCGACTCCTCCGCCGAGGTCCTCCATCCGCCCGCCTCGACTCCGACCTTCGCCGATCCGGCAGCCCTCGCCTCTGCCTACGGCGACGGCCATCTTCGGACGCTCCCGGCCAACGCGGCCCAGCTCGGCCTCGCCCTCTCGGGGGCGATCGGCTCCCTCGCCCATTCGCTGAAGGCGCCGTCCGGCCTCTACCGCGGCTTGCGGCCGGTCGCGCTCGCGCTCCTCATCGAGCTCGCGGCCCGCGTCCGCGTGCTGGCCCACGGCGAGGCGCCCCTGCAGATCACCAGTGCGGTCAACGACGAGCGCTATCAGCAGCTACTCGACTCCGACGACCCGCCCGCCGCGGCCGGGTACGCGTTCACGATCGCTCGCCACTACGTCAGCGGCGCCCAGGCGGGCGCGCTCCAGGCGATGCTCGACCGTCTTCAGGCGCTCAACCTCATCGCCTGGAGCGCCTACCCCTCGGAGATCGAGGTCACGGTGGCCTCCGACGCGGCCCGGGTCATCGCCCACGGACCCTGACCCGGGGATATATTGGCGCCGTGAGCGATGCCATCCGGGCTCCCGACGAGCTCCTCGAGGGACTCCCGGACTTTCCCTTCACCTCGCGTTACCGCACGTACGACGGCCTGCGCCTGGCTCACCTCGACGAGGGCGAGGGCGCGCCCGTCGTCTTCTTCCACGGCGAGCCCACGTGGTCGTTCCTGTGGCGCCACGTGATCCCGCCGGTCCGTGACGCCGGCTACCGCTGCATCGCGCCGGACCTTCCCGGCTTCGGCCGCTCGGACAAGCCGGTCGACTTCGACTGGTACAGCTACGACCGCCACGTCGACGCCGCCGGCAGGCTGCTCGAGGAGCTCGACCTCCGGGAAGCCACGATCGTCGTGCACGACTGGGGCGGACCGATCGGACTGCGCCTGGCCATCGAGAAGCCCGAGCGGGTCGCGCGGATCGTGATCATGGACACCGGGCTCTTCACCGGCCACCAGGCCATGTCGGACGCCTGGATGGCCTTCCGCGACTTCGTCGCCCGGACAGAGGACCTGCCGGTCGGCATGCTCGTGCGGGGCGCCTGCAAGCGCGATCCCGGCGACGCCGTGATCGCCGGCTACGACGCGCCCTTCCCCAACGCCGCGGCCAAGGCGGGTGCCCGCGCCTTCCCGCTCATCCTTCCCACCTCGCCCGAGATGCCCGGCGCGCAGGCGGGATCGCGCGTGCTCGAGGCGCTGCGCTCCGACATGCGACCCAAGCTCGTCCTGTGGGCCGACAGCGACCCCGTGCTCACCCTCGACACCGGACGGCGGTTCGCCGCCGCGATCGGCGCCGAGGTCGATCACGTCATCGCCGACGCGAGCCACTTTCTCCAGGAGGACGCGGGCCCGACGATCGGCGCGACGATCGCCGACTGGCTGCGCTCAGGCGACTGAGGTCGGCTCGGACTCCGTCTCGGACGGCTGCTCCGCGGCGAGCGGCGTGGCGGCGGGCGGAGTGGCGGCGAGCGGCGTGGCGGCGGGCGGAGGGGCGGCGCCGAGGTCCGGGGCGATGGCTCCGTGCGGATGGCTGATCGTGTCGACCATCCGCGCCTCGTAGGCGGCGCGCGCGGCGTGATCGGGGTTGGCGAGCACCTGGTCGCCCTTGAGGACCTTGTTGATCGCTCGGAGCGCCCGGCGTGGCATGAGCGAGGTCATGCGCACCGTGCCCTTCATCGACTTGGGGACGTAGACCTCGAAGCGATTCGTCTGGAGCGCCTCGACGATCCCGTCCGCGACGTCCTCAGGCTGGACCGCCTTGAACGCCCGAGTTTGGGGCAGTCCCGAACCCAGCTCGGTGTTGACCACGGTCGGCATGACGACGGTGACGTCGACACCCGTCCCCCGAAGCTCCTGATAGAGCGACTCGCTCAGCCCCACGACCGCGTGCTTGGTCGCGCAGTACGTCGCCCCGCCGGCGATCCCCCACTTGCCGGCCGCCGACGCGATCTGGACGATGTGGCCCCGGCGGCGGGGCAGGAAGCGCTCGAGGGCCAGCTTGGAGCCGTAGATGACACCGTGGATGTTGATGTCGACAAGCCGCTGCGCGCAGGCATCCGTCTCCTGCGCAAAGGGCCCGATCGGCATGATCCCGGCGTTGTTGATGAGCACGTCGAGGGGGCCGAGGCGGGCCTCGACCTCATCGAGGAAGGCGGCGAAGCTGTCGCGGTCGGTCACGTCGAGGCGCAACCCGACCGTCCCGGCACCGAGCTCCCCGGCCGTCTTCTCGGCCAGCGCGGCCTCGATGTCGCCGATGGCAACACGCGCGCCCTGAGTGATGAGCGCAGCCGCCGTCGCGCGGCCGATACCGCGGGCGCCGCCGGTGATGGCGACGATCTGGCCGGCTAGTGACCTGGGTGCTGGGGCCATAGAGCAGTCCTCCTGGTACGTGTGGTTCTCGGACGGTACCGTGCGGGCGCCGCGACAGGAGTCGGCGCGGGCGCGGGAACCGCGGCCACCAGGGGAACGCGGGCAGCGAGCGGCGGCGTTGCGCGCGCCGGCTTGGTGGGCGCCACGGCGATGCGCCTCGGCGTGGTGCGCGTCGCCGTGGTGTGCGTCGCCCCCACCGGGGCGAGTGGGCTGGCGAGCAGCGGGGCCGTGGTGGGTTCGCGACGGTCCCGGCCGCGACCGTCGAGCCGGACGGGATCGTTGGCCCCGCGGGCCGCGCCGGGGTCATCGGGGTGACCGGTGGCCCTGGCCGTCGTGGCCTGCGCGAACGGCTTCGTCGCGCTCACCGACGTGGCCTTTGGCCCGGAGAGCGACGTCGGCGCCTGGGCGACGAGCGTCCCCGTGCGCGACCCGCTCGTCGTCGACGGGGTCGCCGGCACCGAGGGCGGCCGCGTGCTCGAGGCGTAGCGGCGCCGCGCCGCCGCGCGGCGCCGGGTGAGCAGGTCGAGATACTGGCGATGGGCCCAGAAGCGCACCTCGCGCTTGGCCGTGCTGGTGACCCGTCCCGCGAGGCGCCGGCGAACCACGAACTCTCGCGTGGCCCCCGCGACCGCGACGGCGGATCGTGCTCTCCCGGTCCCCGAGGCGCTCGCCGGACCGCGCGGGGTCCTCTGCCCGTGTCCACGCGGCGCGGAGGGCGAGAGGCGATGGGCTGCGATCTGCGGCGCCGGGCTGTGGCCGTGATGTACGACGGTGTGGACGACGACCACGGCACTCGCGGCGCCCACGACCGCCGCCACCGCGCCCACCACGGGCTTGAGGAGACCCAGCTTGACCACGGTGCCCGCGCCCGCACTGCCACTCGCGCTGGCGATGGACGGTCCGCCCCCGGTGGCGCGAAGCACTGCCTCCTTGAGCGCCAGTGTCGGGGCGAACGGGAGCACCACGGCGAGGCGCCCGCGTTGGTGGCGCAGCTGGCGTCGGTACTCGCGACACCCCGGGCAGTCGTGGAGATGGCGCCTGAGCATCCCGCGGCGCAGCGAGGGCCCGCGCGTGGTGCGCAGCTGCCGCCGGATCTCGTCGCAATCGGTCTCGCGCGCCGTGCGCGTGGCCAGGAGAGACTCCCGGGCCTGGAAGACGAGTGCCTTGACCTTGTCGCGGGGGACCTCGAGCGCGAGGGCGATCTCCTCGTGGCTGAGGGCACCGAGCTCTGCCATGACCAGAGCGGCGCGCTGGTCGTGGGGAAGGCGGCCGAGATCAAGCACGAGATCGCGGAGCTCCTCACGGCGCTGGACCAGGACGGCCGGCTCCTCGCTGACCCCGTCGGCCAGCTCGGCCACGGCGACCTCGCGTCGGGCGCGGAGCATCGAGTAGCAGCGGTTACGGGCGATGGCGAACAGCCACGGACGCAGTTGGATCGGCTGGCTGCTGGCCACGATGCCGTTGTAGGCGGAGAGGAAGACGTGCTGTAGCGCGTCTTCGGCCTCGTCGCGGTCCCCGAGAAGATGCCCGCAAAACGCGAGGATCGGGCGGTGATGACGGTCGTAGACCGCCTCGAAGGCCGCAGCGCGGCCCGCCCGGACGAGGGCGACGAGTTGAGGGTCGGAGGACAGCCGGAGCAGAGCCGGCGATGCGCCCCAGATGCCACCCCGCGGCGCCTTGGCCGGCACCGTTGCAGCTTCCATGGCCGACATTATTCTCATTGCGGCCGCTTCACGCCACCCGGGGCCTGCCGTCCGGGCCACCGGTATCCTGCCCGCCGATGGCGTACTTCCGCCACGACGGCCAGCGGTTGGCCTACACAGCCCACGGACAGGGCTCGCGCACGACGGTGCTGATGCCGGGTCTGCTCCTGTCCCAGAAGATGCAGATCCCTCTGGCTCGCGCGCTCGCACGTCACGGCAATCGCGTCATCACCTTCGACCCGCTCGGCCACGGCGCGTCGGACCGCCCGCGGGACATGTGGCGCTATTCGATGTCGGCCTTCGCCGAGCAAGCGCTCGGCCTTCTCGACCACCTCGACCTCGACCAGGCCATCGTCGGCGGAGCCTCCCTCGGCGCGAACGTGACGCTCGAGCTCGCGGCGCTGGCCCCCGAGCGCCTGCGGGGGATGCTCATCGAGATGCCGGTGCTCGATAACGCGATCCCGGCCTGCGCGGCAGCCTTCACCCCTCTCCTCTTCGCCCTCACCTTCGGCGAGCCGGCCATGCAGCTGGTGGCGCGGGGTGCGCGGGCGGTCCCACGCCGCCTCGTGCCGCTGCTCGCTGAGGTGGCCCTCGACACGATTTCACAGGACCCGGGACCGAGCGGCGCCGTGCTCCAGGGAATCCTCTTCGGCCGCACCGCGCCGCACCGCCGGGTCCGGCAGACCTTCCAGGCTCCCACGCTCGTCGTCGGCCACCACCGCGACCCAGTGCATCCGTTCTCCGACGCCGACATGCTCGCACACGAGCTCCCCAACGCCCGCCTGCTCAACGCCGACTCGATCCTCGAGTTGCGCATCCGGCCCGCCCGGCTCACCGCCCAGATCGCCGAGTTCGTCGAGGAGTGCTGGAACGGCTCCGCCGAATCCGGGCTCGGCGAGGCCGCGGCCGCGAGCGCGTAGACGCGCGGTGGGCTAACGCACCCCGACGCTGCCGACGAGGGTGAGCTGGCGCGAGGAGGTGCCCACGAAGACCTTGTAGCGGCCGCCGACCATCCATTCGTTCAGCACCTGGCTGAACGTCTCGTAGGTCTGGGCTGGGAGGGGGAGTCGCACGGTGCGGGAGTGGCCGGGGGCGAGGAACACCTTGGTGAAGGCCTTGAGCTGGTGCGGCGGCTCGCCCGTGTTCGGGGGATCGCCGACATAGACCTCGACGACCTCGGCGCCACTACGTGCGCCCAGGTTGCGAACCGTCACGGACACGACCGCGCGCTCGGGCCCGGTCTGGCGTAGCGTCATGTGACTGAGCGCGAAGCGGGTGTAGGAAAGCCCGAAGCCGAAGGGGAAGAGCGGCGTCTGGTGGAACCTGTCGTAATAGCGGTAGCCGACGAAGATGCCCTCGTCGTAGCGGGCGAGGTTGCCCACGCCGGGGTATTCGGCGGGCTTGGTCGCCGGCCCCTGCCTGGATGAGGCGGGGAAGGTGACCGGGAGCCGGCCCGAGGGGTCGGCGTCGCCGAAGAGCGTGGCGGCGATGGCCGCCCCGCTCTGCTGCCCTGGATACCAGGCCTCGAGCACGCCGGCGACCTTCGGCAGCCACGGCATGAGCACGGGGCCGGCCGTGTGCAGGACGACGATCGTGCGCGGGTTGGCCGCGGCCACGGCCGCGATGAGCCGGTCCTGATCGCCGGGAAGGCTGATCGAGGTGCGATCCATCCCCTCGCTCGTCACGTCGTTGGCGAACACCACGGCCACGCGGGCGTGCCGGGCGGCGCGGACGGCGGCGGCGAGCACGCCGGGGTCGGGGCGCGACCAGCCGACACTCAGCGCAGCGCCGGAGATCGAGGAGGCGGTCGAGTAGTCGATCCGGATCGCCACGCGCTTGCCCTTGTCGAGCCTGGCCAGGCCCTGAAAGGAAATCGTCGGCGCGCCGGGGGAGTTGACCGAGCTGCCGGCCGTGGCACCCGAGAACTCGGCGTTGCCGTCGACCACGAGACGGCCGCCGAGATAGAGGCGGGCGGACCCCGACATCGTGAGCGAGAACCGGTAGAGGCCCGTAGCCGGTGGGACGAGCTCGCCCGTCCAGCGTGCCGACATCGCCCCGTGGGTAGCCGGGATCGGGGTCAACGGCACGCCCGCGCTCTTGAAGCTCACCGTGGGGTCGACGCGCTGCACAACGGGGGGACCGGACTCGTCGGAGCTCGTGTAGTAAGTCGCGCTCAGACCATGGCCGCTCGCTCCCGGCGCGGGCGTGAGCGCCGAGCCTGTGATGGCGGGCAGCGGCACGACACCGCGTGTCCCCGGCGCGTAGGTCACGCGAACGTGGTGACCGACGCGTGCCCGGATGCCGGCCAGAGGCGTGATCACCGGCCCGTGGTTGACCGCCGGCGAGCCGTTCTCCTCGATCTGCGTCCCGGCACCCGCATCCGCGCCGATGACCGCGATCGAGCCCTGCCGGGGGCTGAGGGGGAGTACACCGCCGCGGTTGCGTAGCAGGACGGTGGCCTGTTCGGCCACCTGGGTGGCGAGGCGGCGATGCGCCGCTGTAGTCGGCGTGGCGGATGTCCCGCCCGTCCGGGCGTGGTCGAAGAGGCCGACCTGGAACATGGCGGTGAGGATGTGCAGCGTCATCTGGTTCAGGCGCGCCTGCGAGATGGCCCCGCGCGCCACGTCCCCGGTCAGGATCGGGAGCTCCGAGCCACCGCCCGCCGCGGTGGTGATGCTCCCGAGCTGGAAGTTGTCGACGCCTGCGTTGGCCGCGGCGACCTCGTGCCGGACGGCGAGCAGTGCGTCGGGCCCGACGAAGCCGCTCAACCCCCAGTGCGCCAGCTGGGACAGGGTTGCCGGGTTCTCGCAGGAGTACACGGTGTTGATCCGGTTGTAGGAGCACATGACCGAGCCGACGTGCCCGCGCTGGACAGCGGCCCGGAAGGCGGGGAAGTAGATCTCCTCCAGGGCGCGCTCGGAGACCTGGTCGCTGACCGCGGTCGTGGCCAGGGGATCGCCGAAGCGATCGACCTCCTGGTTGTTGCCCGCGAAGTGCTTGACCATGGCGATCACATGCGCGCTCTGGATCCCCTGGATCTCGGGGACGACGAGCGAGCTGGTGAGGAACGGGTCCTCGCCGAAGGTCTCGGCCTCGCGCCCCCATTTGGGCGTGCGCACGATGTTGACCGTGGGCGCGAAGTGCAGGCTGTAACCCTTACCCGCCGTCTCGGCGCCGAGTGCCTGCCCGTAGGCTCGCGCCACGGCCGGGTCCCAGGCGGCCGCGATCGTCTCGGCGTCGGGGAACGCGGTGACGCCCGTGTTGCCCTCGCCGACACCGTTGGGACCGTCGATGCCGGTGAGGGCGGGAATGCCGAGCCGCGAGTCGCCCGCGTGGCCGCTGGCCACGAGCTGGAGCTTCTCGTCCTGGGTCATCGCCGCGAGGAGGAGGGCGGCACGGTGAGTCGCCGAGAGGGCGGGGTTGCACCACGGGTGAATGCCGCACGGCGACGCCGTGGCCGACCCTTTGGCGCCGCCTGCGGCGGGGGGAGCCCCGAGCAGGCCGAGCATGAGGACGGCCGCGCACGCGGCGGGGGCAGCACGACGCACGGCGCTGATCGACGACCTAGACATCAGACTCCTCTCCTCACGCGCTCCGACGCGCTCGGACTCTACCCGTGGTGGTGCGGGCGCAGCCGGTCGAGGGCCTGGGCGCACCAGTAGGCGTCCGATTCCCCGCTCGAGAGCACCTGCTGCGCCGAGGCGTACCCCGCGGCGATGAGCGCGGCCGCTTGGCCGAAGTCCCAGGCCGGGACGCTCTGCGGGCACGGCGGAGGGAAGACGACGAGGCGTACCTGGCTTGCGTACTGCTCGATGTCCTGGACGAGGCGCTGGTTGATGAGCAGCGTGAGGGCGTGGACGAGCATCTGGACGGCGCCTTTGGGGGATGCGGGCAGATCGCAGGGCGCGCCTGTGGGGAGCACGTAGACCGTGTCGGCACCGAGCTGCACGGCGTCGGCGATCGGGGTGTTCTCGGCCACCCCGCCGTCGACGAGGCGTCGGCCCTCGAACTCGATCGAGGGGAACACGCCGGGAATGGCCGCGCTGGCCAGGACCGCCGACTCGGCGTCGCCCCGGGAGATCCGGACCTTCTCGCCGCCGAGCACATTGGTGGCGATGACCGAGAAGGGGATCGTCGCGTCCTCCATCCGCCGGAACTGCGCATTGGCCTCGAGTCGCCGCTTCACGCCCGCGTTGGACACGAGGTAGTCGTGCTCCCCGACCAGGCCGAGCGCCGCGGTGAGGGGGTTGGGCGGGAAGACCTCGAGCGTGCACATCTCCCGCCACAGCTGCCCGAGCGCCTGAGCGCTCGCCGGCGTGGCGGGCCGCGACGCGAGATAGGCGCCGTTGAGCGCTCCGGCCGAGGTTCCGACGATCAAATCAGGCGCGATGCCGTGCTCGTAGAGCGCCTGGAGCATCCCGACCTCGATCGCGCCGAGGCTCGCGCCTCCCGCGAGGACGAATCCGACCATGGCCCTGACCGTAGCGCTCAGCGGGGCGCGGGCGGCCCGGGAGGGGCGACGATGTCACGCCCGGTGGGCGCCAGCGATTCGTCGAGCTCCAGCTGCCAGTAGTAGCGCGTGAAGGTGATCCCGGCGCGGAATTCGCCCACGTGCGGCTCGATCGTCTCGCCGGCGGCCATGCGGACGATGAGCTCCGGGTAGGTCCGGCCGGGCAGAGCCGCGTACATGGGGGCGGGAAAGGCGCCGCCGAAGCGCGTGTTCACGTCGGTGATCCCCAGGCCGATCTCGCGGTCGCGGAATACCTGGACCGTGCAGGGCCCGCGATTGCCGAGGGCCTCGACGACACGCCGTCCGAGGTCGACGAGCTCGGGGTCGGCGATCACCGTGCCCTTGATCGACTCACCGCCGCGGGATTCGATCATCGTCCGCGGGATCGCGTTCAGGCAGCGCCCGGCGGCGTCGGACATCGTGTCGATGGAGAACTCGGGGCCGTCCATGAACCGCTGCACCATCACGGGCTCGTCGATGTAGCCGATGAAGAACTCCGCCGCGCGGGCGTCGGGGGCACGGTGGATCGAGCGGGCGCCGGATCCCCAGCGCGGCTTGACCATCACGGGGTAGCTCTCCACGGGCTCGCCCGGTAGGACGGTGGGAGGCGACGGGAGGTCGAGGCGCTCGAGCAGGCGGTGGGTCTCGTACTTGTCGAAGGTGGCGCGGGCGATCTCCGGGTCGGGGACGAAGCCGGGGAGCCGGCCGTCGGCGCGGGCCTGTCCGAGTACCTCGAGGTCGAGGTCGGTCAGCGGCACGACCGCGCGGACGTCGTGCCGGGCGCACAGGTCCTGGAGGGCCGGCACGTATCCGGGATCGTCGATGCGCGGGACGGCGTAGCGGTGATCCGCCGCGTACTGGGCCGGGGCGAGCGGGCTCGGGTCGGCGGC
This sequence comes from uncultured Solirubrobacterales bacterium, assembly GCA_963795525.1. Classification (GTDB taxonomy): domain Bacteria; phylum Actinomycetota; class Thermoleophilia; order Solirubrobacterales; family Solirubrobacteraceae; genus Palsa-465. The sequence goes on along the minus strand of CAWCIA010000001.1, from coordinate 73,595 downwards.
CACAACCACGGCGTGCTGGGCAAAGGACGAGACGATGTCGTAACGCTTGCCGACGCCGGTCAGCAGCACGGCGAAGTCGCGCTTGCCGGGGCCGCTCAGCTCGGCCGCCATCCGCCCGTCTCTCCCTTGTACAGGCCGTGCCCGCGGGCCACGAGCCCGATCGTGCGGGCGAGGATGCTCAGATCCAGACGCAGCGACTGATGCTCGACGTACCAGAGGTCGAGCTCGATCCGCTCGGCCCAGGGCAGTGAGGCGCGGCCGTTGATCTGCGCCCAGCCGGTGATCCCGGGCTTGACGGCGAGGCGTCCCTGCTCGCGCTCGCTGTACTGCTCGACCTGAACCGGGATCGTGGGACGCGGACCGACGATCGACATCTCGCCCCGGAGGACGTTCCACAGGTTGGGCAGTTCGTCGAGCGAATAGCGGCGAAGGAACCTGCCCGTGCGCGTAATGCGGTCATCGCCCTCCGAGATGGCGAGCCCGGCGCCCCGGAACTCGGCGCCCGAGACCATGGTGCGCAGCTTGTAGATCGTGAAGGGCCGCCCGTCGAGGCCGATGCGCGTCTGCGTGTAGACCGGATGGCCGGGGGACTCGAGGCGGATGGCCAGCGCGAGCAGCGCGACGACCGGCGCAGTCACGATCGACCCGACCCCGGCGATCACCAGGTCGAGCGCGCGCCTGACCAAATTCACGTAGTCCCCCCACGCCCGGAGTTCCGCGCCAGCCGAACTCCTGAGCGGATTGGCGCCAGCCAATCCGGCCTCACCGCGTGCCCTCCGCCGGCTCCCAGCCGGCCTGCGTGCCCTCGGTCAGCCAGTCCCACAGCCCGGCCAGGAGCGAGAAGGTCGTCAGCACGTAGTAGCGGGCGACGAGCAGCGGGCGGGCGGGGATGACCGGGGCGAGGAGGGCGGCGAGCAGGACCGCGAGCTGGAGGGCCAGAGCGCTCGCGTAGATCCAGCCCTCCCCGAGGAGGGCGATGCTCGTGGCCAGGGCGAGGAGGTGCAGGAAGGGCGAGGCATAGCGGAGCACGCGGTGAGAGATGATCATGAGCGTGTAGACGACGCCGTAGCCGCGCGGCGAGAGCATGCCGCCCCGCACGACGATTGGCCAGGTATGGCTCATCATCCGCCGCTTGCGGGCGAACTCGCCCTCGATCGTGGGCACCATCTTCTCGCTCGCGCGAGCATCGCGGGCGAACACGGCGAGCCACCCGCGCTTGACCATGTTGAAGGGGAACGAGAGGTCGTGGCCCATGATCGGGTCGACCACGATGTAGGCCTCCCGGCGCGTGGCGTAGATGGCGCCGTTGCCGCCCGTGATCGAGCGCACGCGCGACTCCAAGTCCCGCAGGGCCATCTCGTAGCGCCAGTAGAGCCCCTCCTGGTTGGTCCCGCGGTCGTTCAGGAGACGAACCTCCCCGCACACGTAGCCCACGCGCGGGTCGGCAAACGGAGCCACGAGACGGGTGAGGGCGTCGGGCTCCCAGCTCGTGTTCGCATCCGAGAAGGCGACGATCTCGCCGCGGGCGTGCTGCACGGCCGTGTCCTGGGCGCGGATCTTGCCGCCGCGGGGCAGCTCGAGGACGAGATCGGCCCCAGCGCCCCGCGCACGGGCCGGCGTCTCGTCGGGCGATCCGTCGCAGGCCACGATGACCTCGAGCTGGGGGCGCGGGTAATCGAGCGCGAGGAGGTTGGCCACGCGAGCCGCGATCACCTCCTGCTCGGCGTAGGCGGCCACGATGACGGAAACCGACGGCGTCTCGGAGTCGGGGGCGTCCGCCGGGGCGGGGGGTCGGCGGCGTCCCGCGAGGCGGGCGAGCAGCGCGAGCACGAGCGGATAGCCGATGTGCGCGTAGAGCAGGAGCGCGGCGGAGGCCCAGAAGATGATCGCGAGCGCGGTCACGGCGGGGGGATTGTCGCTGAGGGATCAGCCGACGCGCCCCGCGGGCCGCATTGGTGGTTCGACCGCAAGGAGTCGGGCTGGGAGTGCGGGGCGGGCCATCGGCGCTCCGCCGAGGTCGAACTTTGGACGATTGGGGACCGTGGCGGTACCTACATCGCCAACGTTCGCCGCGAAAGGTGCGGCGTCACGCACCGACGGCCCGGTAAACCTCGAGCGTCCGCGCCGCGGCCGCGTCCCACGAGTACGGCCCCGCCGCGGCCGCCCGTGCCGCCGCACCGAGCTGTGAGCGCGCCGTGGGGTCGGTGACCAGCGAGGCCAGCGCCGCGCGCAGCCCCCCGACGTCGTCCGGAGGCACGAGACGGACCGCGTCGGTATCCCGCGCCAGCTCGCCGAAGCCGCCGATGTCGCTCGCGACGATCGGCGTGCCGAAGGCCAGCGCGGTGGCCAGCACGCCCGACTGATCGAAGCGCTCGGTCCGCGTGTACGGCAGCACGGCGACGTCGGCCGCCCGGAAGCAGGCCGCGAGCTCCTCGTCGGTCACGAAGCGCGGAACGAAGCGCACGGAGGGGTCAGCCAACGCGCGCAACGGCTCGACCGGCATGCGCGGCCGGCCCACGATCCACAGCTCGGCGCCCGAGACGCCCGCCCAGGCCCGCAGCAGCGTCTCGAGGCCCTTGTAGGGCCGCAGCAGGCCGAAGAACAGCACCACGGGACGGCCGGCGGGCGGGTCGAGCGGGGCGGGCAGCGGCACCCGAGCAAGCTCGGTCAGGTGGGTGAAGGCCCCGTGGGGAACGACGTGCACCGTGTCGCGGTCGAGCCCGAGCCCGGCCACGAGCTGGTCGCGCCCGTAGGCCGAGTGGACGATCACGGCGTCGACCGCGTCATAGAGCCGGCGCTGGGCGGCCGCCTGGCCCGGCCGGGGCTCGCGGGGCAGGAGATCGTGCGCGGTGAGGACGACCGGCGGGCGCGGCAGGAGCCGGCGGTCGAGCCACTGGACATCGAGCCACTGGAAGTGGACGACGTCGAGACCGGCGCGCGCCATCCGGCGCAGCGCGAGCATGTCGGGCACGTGGCTGAGCGCCTTTCCGGCCGCGCGCAGCCGCGATCCGGCCGCCCCTGGCACGCGTGCGTAGAAACTCTCGCGGCGGTCGTAGCCCTCCGGCGCGGGCACCGCCCCGTAGGCGAACCGGCTCGTGATCAGCGACACGTCGGCGCCCGCCCGCCCGAGCGCGGCGCACAGCGCGTGGTCGTAGGGCGGCGTGAACGCCGAGGGATCGACGACTCCCACGCGCATCAGGAGGCGGGCGGCCCGGGTTCGTCCTGGCCGGCGCGCCGGGCCCGGCGGGGCGCGTCGTCGAGTTGGCGCCCGGCCAGCAAGGCCACCCGCTCGGCCAGCTCGCGCGTGTGCCCGGACCCGAGCGCGAGCACTCGTGCCCCCGGGCAACGGTCGATCCGGCGCACGGTCGGAGCCAGCGCGCTCAGCGGCGGGTTGGAGCCGCGCAGGGCGCGGTCGCGCGCGCAGCGCAGCGGATGACGCAGGGCGAGGGCCATGACCGCGCCGGCCCGCGCCGCGACGCCGTCGTCCTCGCGATAGTCGATGGCCAGCTCGCGAGCCGCCCGTGTGTCCGAACGCGTCGGGCGGGCCGTCGCCTCAACGCGCACGTGACCGAGCGTGCGCGCGAGCTCGACGAGCGGATCGCCGACCGCGGGGAAGCGCTCGGCGATGAGAAAAGCCTGCACGCGGCCGGCCGGATTGGCGCCATGAGGCCGATTGGAGAGGACGAACCCGGCGAGCTCCTCGGCCGAGAGGAGCGCATCGAGAGCCAGGTAGCGCCCGCGCTCGAGCCGCCCGGTCCCGGCCGCTCCGTCACTCGCCACAGACCGCTGCGGGGCACCCGACCCGAGCTGCGCCCGCCCGCGCGAGCGCAGGCGCGCCGGGGCCCGCCGAAGCGCCCGGCGCACCGCCGGTTCGGGCTCGAAGCCGCTGTAGCGCCGGGAAAGCCAGGCCCGACCGGCGGCGTAGCCGCGCCACTGCCGGCGCAGGTCGCCGAGGCTCGTCCGGTAGCGGTGCTCGACGGCGGCGCTCGCCCGGAGCTCGAGCCGCCACCCGGCCTCCTGCAGGCGCCAGCTGAAATCGGTGTCCTCGGCCGCACGCACACCCTCGTAGAAGCCACCGATTTGCTCGAACGCCTCGCGTCGGACGAGCAGGTTGGCCGCAACGGCACGGGGCCGGAAGGGATGGGCGAGGTGCGCCTCCTGGCTGAGGAAGCTCTTCCGCGCGCCGTAGCGCTCGGCCAGGCTGTCGGCGCCCGGGGCGGGGCGGACCTCGCCCGCGAGCGCGCCGAGGCGGTCGCCGATGGGCGCGGCAAAGTAGGCATCGATGAGATCGCTCGGGGGGAGGCAGTCGGCATCGAGGAAGAGGATCCACTCGCCCGACGCCGCCTCCGCGCCCACGTTGCGCGCGTAGGCCGGCGAGCGCTCGGCGAGCGCCACGACGACCCGGATTCCGGGGGCCGGCGCGACCGTCCCACGGTTGTCGGCCAGGATGAGCTCGTCCCCGTCGCGCACGGCGAGCGAGCGCAGCGACGCGATGGCTGACCGGGCGTCGGCTTGCTCGCCGGCGAACGGCATGACGACGGAGACGGGCGGCCTCATGTGCCTCCCCGTGCCCCCGAGGCCGGCGCGCCGCGCCGCCTGGCCAACCGCGCCAGCGCTCGCAGCCGCGAGCGTTCCTGGGGGTGCAGGAAACCGGTGGCCGCGAGCACGGCGGGCATCGCCGCGGCCACGACGAGACGCTCGGCGAACCCCGCGGCGCCGTGTGTCGCGAGCAGGAGCTCGCCCGCGGTGGCCATTCCACCGAGCACGAGGACGATGCGGAGCAGTCGCCCCCATTCGAACTCGACGGTGAAGGCCCGTCGCGTCAGCGCGTGCATGACGCCGAGCATGATCACGTAGGCGCCGCACAGCGCGAGCCCGGCGCCGGAGATCCCGAGCGCAGGCACGAGCACGACGAGCAGGACGATGTTCGCGGCCAGGCCGGCCAGCGAGGCGGGAAAATTCCGCGTCGTCACCTTGGCCCGACCGGCGATGACGAGGAAGACGACCCACAGCCCGTAGAACGCCCACCCGAGGGAGACCCACGTGAGCGCGCCGTGAGCGCCATAGAACTTCGGGGTGGTGAGGATGCGCAGGACCCAGCGCCCGAGCAGCGCGAGCCCGGCCACGACCCAGCCGCTGATGAAGACGTAGTACGTGGTCACGAGCCCGTACACGCGCGCCGCCTCGGCATCGTCGCGCACCGAGTAGGCGAGTGGCGGCCAGGCGTACTGGAAGGCCCGCACGACAAAGGCCACCGTGCCGGCGAGCTTGACCGCGATCGAGTAGAGGCCGGCGAGCGCGTGGCTGCGACCGTAGACGTAGTAGCGGTCGACGACGCTGAGGGCATAGACCGACGCCTCGGCCGGCACCGTCGGCAGACCGAAGCGCAGGAGCACGCCGAACCGCTCCACGGCCGCGCCGGCCGCTTCGGTGCGGGGTCGCAGGCGCTGGCGCATCGTCCAGTAGAGGCCGAGGAGCACGATCGTCGATGCGCCGTAGTTGGCGAGTAGCAGGCCGCGGGGGCCCTGGCCCAGGACGACCACGAGGATGACCGAGGCGACGATCGTCATGGTCACGTTGGCCAGGGAGGCGATGGCGTAGATGCGGATGCGCTCCTCGACCCGGAGGAGCCCGTAGGCAAGCTCGAGGTTCGTGAACGCCCACAACCCGAGCACGGCGATGAGAAAGGTCGTGGTGTCGCGGTGGCCGATGACCAGACGCGAGAGAGGCACCGAGCCCAAGGCGAGCGCCCCAGCGGCGAGCGTCGTCGTCACGAGCAGGAAGCCGATCGAGCGGCGGGCGAGGGCGTCTCGCCGGCCCTTCTCCTCGTCGGTGAAGTGGAAGCGGAGGAAGGCCTCGATGATTCCGAGGCGCACGACGATGCTGATGAAGATGACGCTGTTGGCGAGGACCTCGACCTCGCCGTAGCCGGCCGGCCCGATGTAGCGCGTATACACCGGCAGCAGGAGGACCGCCATGAACTTCGAGACCAGATCGGCGATCTGGTAGGCGGCGAGCGTGCGCACCAGCCGGCGCAGATAAGCGGTCATGACTGGCGCACACGGTACGGGTCCCCGTACTCAGAGCTCGGCCAGGCGGTCCTCCAGGAAGCGCCGTTCCGGCTCGGTCTGGGCCAGCTCGAGCGCGCGCTCGTAGGCCGAGCGCGCCTCTTCGGTGCGCCCGAGACGCCGCAGGAGCTCCGCGCGCGTCGAATGGAGGTAGCGGTAGTCACCGAGCTCGAGCCGCTGGACGAGGGCGAGGGCCTCCTCGGGCGCCCCGGCCTCGGCCACGGCCACGGCCCGGTTGAGTTCGACCACGGGCGAGCCGGTGAGCGCCGCCAGCTCGCCGTACAGCCCTGCCACCTGATGCCAGTCGACGCGCGGCTCGGTCTGCAACGAGGCGATAGCGGCCTGCAGCACGTACGGCCCGCGGCCGCGCATCGCGAGCGCGCGGCCAAGGTCGGCTCGCGCGGCGTCGATCTCGCCCTCGTTGTAAAGCGAGCGGTCCTGGTCGGCGAGCAGGACGAGCTCGCCGTCGCGGAATCGGGCGGCGCGGCGCGCGTGATGGAGGAGCATGAGCGCGAGCAGGCCGCGGACCTCGGGCTCGTCCGGCATGAGCTCGCTGAGCATGCGACCGAGCCGGATGGCCTCCTCGGCCAGGTCGATGCGGCCGCTGTAGCCCTCGTTGTAGATGAGGTAGAGGATGGCCAGGACCGCGGCCAGGCGATCGGGCAGGAGGTGATCGGCGGGCACGACGAAGGGGATACCGGTGTCGCGGATCTTGGCTTTGGCCCGTGTGAGCCGCCGCTTCATCGTCTCCTCGGGCACGAGGAAGGCGCGGGCGATCTCCTCGGTGCTGAGGCCGGCCAGGGCACGCAGCGTCAGGGCGACCTGGGCCTCGAGCGCGAGCGCGGGATGGCAGCAGGTGAAGATGAGCTCGAGACGTTCGTCCTCGATCGCGCTGAGATCCTCCATGTCGTCCTCCACGCTCTCCTCGAGCTCGAGCAACCGGGTCTTTGCGGCCAGCGTGCGCTCCCGACGGATGCGGTCGATGGCACGGTTGCGGGCGGTGGCGATGAGCCATGCCCGCGGGCTGGCCGGCTCGCCGTCGCGGGGCCAGCGCTCGGCGGCGATCGCGAAGGCCTCCTGAGCGGCCTCCTCGGCGGCGTCGACGTCACCGAGGAAGCCGGTCAGATAGGCCACGACCCGGCCCCACTCCTCGCGGAAGACCTGGTCGATCAAGGGCGCGCTGCCCTCAGCTCCGGTCGGCGACGGGGTACTCCACCAGGGGCCGGACCTCGACGGCGCCGCCAAGGCGAATCGCCGGGATGCGAGAGGCCACCTCGAGCGCCCGATCCAGATCGGAAGCCTCGAACAGGTAGTACCCGGCGAGCACCTCCTTGGTGTCGGCGAACGGGCCATCCGTGGTGAGAGTCTGCCCGTCGCGCATGGTGAGAGTGGTGGCTGTGTGATCGGGCTGGAGCTGTGCCCCGCCCAGGCACCCGTCCACGTCGCGGATCGCGAAGTACTCGGCCGAGGTCGCCGTCTGCTCCGCCTCGGAGAGCGCTTCGTAGGAACCGGGCTTGGTGTAGATGAACATCGCGTACTGCATGGGGCTACCTCCTGCGGGGTGGGTGGTTGTCCTCCCTGAGACGAGCGGCCGGCCACTCAGGGGACAGCACTCGCGAGAAGATTCTCCACCCGGCGGTACACCGGCGTGCGGCCTCGCCGGCCTGCCGGCTCCAGCAGCCCGAGGGCGCGCAGGCAGTACGCAACCCGCTGCGCGAGCACCAGGCCCGAGCCGATGAGCCCGGCGAGCTCGCGGGTGCTGAAGGCGTCGGCCGGGAGGGGCGGCAGCAGGCTGAGGAGCTCCGGCGGCTCCCGCACGTGCACCCGGTCGAGGATGGCCACGAGGCGCCGCTCGCCCGGGTCGCGCCGGCGACGTCTCTGCGTCACCGGCGCCGGGCCCCGGAGGTGGTCCTCGCGCAGGAGCACGACCTCGAGCGTCAGGTTCGGATGAGCGACAAGCGAGGGGAAGGTGACGAGCTTGTCGAACAGCGCGACCGCCCCCGCGCGCTTGGGTGACGTGCGCGTCGAGACGACCTCGCCGAGATCGTCGACCCGCACGATGCGCCGGAGGGCGGGAACCGGATGGACGATGCGGAAACGGTGCTCGTCGAGCAGCGCGTCGAGCTTCGGGCCGAGGGGACCGAACCCGCCCGTCTGGATCTCCACGAGCTCGCCGTCCTGGCGGACGAGGTCGATGAGAAACCGGCCCACCGGCACCTCGACGCGGTCGCCTGGCTCGGCCAGGGCGCGCTTGAGCTCGGCGTGCAGGGGACCTTCGCGCAGGACGCCGATCCCGGGCACGGGCACAGGCTAGCCGCCGCCCCGGAGGGCTAGAGGTGCGACACGACTGCGGTCACCGTCGGATGCGAGCCGCCGCACACGTCGAGGCGCCCGCCGGCGTACCAGCGCAGGCCCTGGGTGGCAGCGGGGGCGATGACCTGGAGGCCGTAGAACGAGTAGAAGTGAGGCAGGCACGGCGCGGCCACCGTGTAGACGAAGCGGAAGAAGGCGCGGTGCCAGGTGTGAAGGACGACCGCCGGTTGGCTTGTGCCCCGGTGCGTCACGCTCGTGGTGAGGAGGTTGGCCTGCGCGTTCAGCAGGCCGATGCCGGGGAAGCCCTTGAGGTGGCAGGCCACCGGACCCACGTTGCGCAGCGCGAAGTCGAGCTCGCGGTGGCTGGTGAAGCCCTGCCCGCCCGCGGTCTCGAGACGGAGCCGTGACGGCGAGCAGGGCGGCGTGGAGCTCGCCAGCGCAGCGGCGTTGAGGTTCTGCTTCGCCCTCAACGGATACATCTGCGCCGATCCCCGGCAGATGAAGGGCACGAGGTGCTCGCCGTGAACCACGGGGTTGAACTCCGCGCCGTGCGTCGCCCCGGGCGCGAATAGTCTGAAGCGGTAGGCGTGGAAGGACTTGCCGGCTCCCGGGCAGAAGTCGCCGTCCCCGTAGAAGAAGGTGAAGAAGGCACGCTTGCCGTGGGCGACGATGACCGTTTTCGGTGTGAATCCCGAGGCGTGCGAGACGTGGGAGAGGATCTGATGGCCGCGCTGGCCGAAAAACCAGATCCGCACATATCCATGGAGGGTGCAGGTCGAGCCCGTGTTCTTATAGGCGAACTCCCAGCCCCGGTGGCCAAGCGCGCCCTGTTCGCTGAGGAACTTGAGCTGCACCTGCGCGCCCGAGCACGCCGGCGCCGCGGGAGGCGGCGGCCCACCGGCGGCCTGCGCCCGCCCGGAGAGCGCCATGCCGAGGACGACCGCGGCTGCGGCCAGCCCCCAGCCCAGCGAAAGCCGACGCACCTGACTCATGACCCACCTCCCGGTTGGCTACCCGGTTACGAACCTACTCCTGGGCCCGGCGGCGGTCAACCGCGCGTGCCGTCAGCGGCTGAGCAGCGACCAGATCCCGTCGAACAGCTCGCGGGTGTCGAGGCTCGTGGACAGCGCCGGGATGAACCCGGCGAGGCCGACCTCGACGACCGCGCCCGTTCCCAGCCGCACGCCGACGACGCTCACCGCGCTCGTGCTCGTGCCCGCGCTCGAGGCGATCTGCCCGGGCGCGCTCACCCCGGTGATCGGCTCGTAGGCCGTGTAACCGGGGAACACGCCGGAGGTGGCGGCGAACAGGCCAAGCCCGTCGGTGATCGTGGTCACGAGCCCGCTGTCGTGCCGCACCCCGGCACCATGGCGCACGCCGAAGACGTCGGCGGCGAGCAGCCCGGTGGGGCTCCGGGCCACCTGGTTGATGCCCTCGCCCTCGACGGTCACGTAGGCGCGCAGCGAGTCCGGCGCGACGGAGAGCACATGGCCGCCCGCACTCACGTAGGTCCTGAGCGCTCGCGCGAGCGAACGGGGGATCCACCTCTCCTGCCCGGCCAGGATGACGCCATGATGGCCGCTCAGGGCCGGTCCGGCCCCCTGGAGCAGGGCGACGTCGGTGGTGAGATCGAAGGACCGGTGGGAGGCGCGCAGGTAGGTGACCAGGCGGGTCTCGTCGGTGAAGCCGGCCGGGAGGCCGCGGACGAGCGGCCGACCGAGGCGGACGGGGTCGCCGTCGCTCAGCGTGCTCGCCAGGCCGTCGCCGGAGTCGTCCACGGGGTTGAGCCCCTGCCATGTCAAGGCCGGGAGCACGACGAGGACGGGCGCGCGGCGAGGCGCCGAGGCGATGAGCGGCACGGTCGTGGCGTGAGAGCCCGAGCGCAGAGACAGCGTGTACAGGCCGGCCGACCCGTGCGGCAGGCGGACCTCGAGCGTGTAGGCGCCGTTCGAGTGGCCGTGCTCGAGGATCTTGGCCTGGCCCGCCGTCCGCAGCGCCCAGTGGTAGGGCTGCTGACGCGAGTCGACGTACACGAGCGCCCGCGAGCCTGCCGGGACGGGCGTGAGCAGCGGTTGGGCCGCGAGGTAGCGGATCGTCACTCCCGCGCGCGGGGTCGACCCCGGCGCGGGGGGAAGCGAGGCGGGGAAGCGGCCGGTGTTGCAGGCGGCGTCGGTGACGTCCATGCCCACGAGGTAGATCCCCGCCGGGGCGGGGCGGTTGGCCGTCTCCCCGTTCCACGTCGTCTCGCCGCCGCCCGAGGTGAGGAAGCTCGCGACCTGCTGCGGACGCCCGGGAACGTCCGTGCGGTAGATGCGCATCGTGGCCACGTGGCCCTCGTTGCCGCGGTAGCGGATGCGGACGCCGAGCGCACCATGCTGGGGGACGAGCTGGGGGGTGACCGATGTGATCAGCGGATGGGGAGCCTGGGACTCGACCTTGATCGTGTAGGGCGAGGTGCTCCCGTTCGGCGTGAGAAGCACACTGCGTCCCTGGTGAATGAGGTCGACCTGAACTCTGTAGAGGCCGTCCGGAGCGAACCGGCCGTCGTCAAGGCGACCGTCCCACGTGAACACGCCGTCCGGTCTGCGCACGCGCTGTCGCATATGCCGCCCCGAAGCCAGCGTGGCCACGATGTTCCCCTCGTCATCGACGACGTAGACGTCGACGTCGTCGGAGCGATGCAGGAGATAGAAGGTGACCGTGGTGCGCCGGTGATCGACTCCGCCGCAGACCTGACCGCTGATCGGATTGATCGCTCCAGGATTGGGTGCAGACGGGTTCTGGACGAGCGGCGTGGTCACCTTCAGGTGCTGGACGACGAAGAAGGCTCCGCCCGTGGCCACGGCGAGGACGGCAAAGACCACAGCCGGCAGCCGGCTCACATCTGCACCACCGCTGTGTTCGGAACTTCGAAGTCGTGGAACGCGTCGAGCCCGCGCGGGTCACGGAGGCAGAGCATGACCCGAATTGACCCGCCGTGGCAGACCACGAGCGCGGGCAGCGGCGATCGGGCATGGATGTCGCGCAGCGACGCAAGCACGCGCTGCTGCTGCTCGAGCAGCGACTCGCCTCCCGGAAAGCGAAACGCCGGCCCAGCCCGGAGCCAGGCCTCATACAGCTCGGGCTCCTCGCGTGCGATGTCGATGAACAGGTGCCCCTCCCAGCGGCCGCGGTAGGCCTCCCGCAGCCGCTCGTCCTCGCGGGGCTCGAGCCCGAGACGCGCGCCGGCGATCTCGGCCGTGAGCCGAGCCCGCGCGAGATCCGAGCACCACAGCGAGGCGACCCCCGACCCGGCCAGCTTCTCGCCCAGCGCCGCCGCCTGCGCGCGTCCGGTCTCGTTCAGCGGGGTGTCCTGGAAGCCCTGAACACGGATCGGCTCGCGGTTGTCGTCGGTCTCGCCGTGACGGGCGAGCCACACGCCCTCGAGGTCGAGCTCACCGTGACCGGCGGGCCCCACCGGCTCAGCCACCGTGTGCGAGTCCGAGCGTGTCCGAGCGCAGGCCGAGCCGCAACGTCTCCAGCGGGAGGACGTCGGACGTCGCGATGTTGCTCAGGTTGACGTCCGGACCGAAGCGGCGCACGAACCACACCTGCTGCGCCTTGCGCGGGGCGTCGAAGAGAATCCGGTTGACGTCGATTCCGTGCACGATCTCCCCGATGAGGCCCTCGCGCACCTCACCGGTCGGGCGGAAGATCCCGGCCGTTCCCGCCTCGCGTCCCTCGGCGATGACCAGCCAGGCGCCGGCCGCGAGCTCCTCGCCCATGTCCTCGACCCAGCGGTAGGGAGGCGTGATCGCTCCCGTGTCGTCCTTGGATCCGACCTCGGAGAGCACGATGAAGTCGCGGGCCAGGCGCTCGATGAGCTCGAGCTTGCGCTCGCGCGGCAGAGCGATCGTGCCGTCGGAGATCTCGAAGTGGCGCAGCCCCAGCTCGCTCACCCAGGCGACAAGCTGCTCGAAACGGTCCTGGGCGATGGCGATCTCGGTGAGCGTGCCCCCGAGCACGACGGGGATGCCGTGGGCGTGGTAACGGGCGAGCTTGGCGTCGAGGTTGGCCGTGGCCACCGCGGTGCCCCAGCCGAGCTTGACGATGTCGATCGACGCGCCGGCGACCTCGACCATGTTGTCGACCTCGGCCACCGACAGGCCCTTGTCGAGGACGTGGGTGATGCCCACGGACCGCGGCTTTTCCGCGCGCTGGGGCAGATCGAGCTCAAGCATGACGGCGGGCCGGGCTACTTGCCGGCGAGATCGGAGCCGACGGTGACGACAACCGACGTGCTGCAATTCGGCAGGCCCTGGCAGGCCACCGCACGCGTGTTCGGATCGATCGTCTGCACGGAGGCCTGCCCCAGCTTGAGAACCTGAGCCACCGCGAGAGCCTGGGTGCGCGCCCCTGGGATGTAGGCCACGACGGTCGCGTTGTGCGTCTGGTCGGGCGCGTTGGTGATCTTGCCCTGCCGGTAGCCCGCCGTGGACAGCTTCTGGGCCGTGGAGTGGGCCGCCCCGGCGGTCGAGGTCCCGTTGAGGACGGCGACCGTCACCGTGGCCGGGTCGACGGTGGTCGCCGAGCCGCGGGTCGCGCGATGGGCGGCTTGCGTGCCGCTCGTGGCCGGCGCCTTGCTCCCACTCGAGTGCGTGACCACGAGGATGACGCCGACGACGATGGCGGCGACGACGAGGACGGCCAGCCCGATGAGCACGACCCGGCCGGCGCCTGAGCGCGCGGGCGGCCCGGAGAACTGATAGTCCTCCGCCGTGGGCGGGCGGGAGCGACGCGCCGGGCCCGCCGCGGCGCTCGCTCGTACCGCGGCACCGCGTGGAGGCTGACCGGAACCACCTCCGGGACGACGGCCCGGGGGCGACGGCGCGACCCGGCTGTGCGAGGTGCCGTTGCTCGTCGCCGCCGCGGTGGCGGGAGTCGCGGCCGCGGTGGCGGGAGCGGGGGCCTCAGGTGCCATCGGCGCAGACGCGACGGTGTCCGGCGACCCGGCCTCGGCCTCGGCCTCGGCCGGGGCGGCCGTACCCCCGACGGGCACGGGCACGCGGGCGGCGGCTGCGCGCACGGCGATCCCGGCCGGGACGACGCGGGTGGCCGCGCTCAGCGCCGGCGCGGCGACTCCGGCCGGCGGATAGGGCGGGAGCTCGAGGGCGCTCAGGCGTGCGGCGGCGGATGCGGCGGCGCCGGCGGCCACGGCCACGGGCGGTGCCACGGCGACGGCCGGGCGCGGGGCGATGGGCTGCGCGACCGGAGCCGACGGCTGGCGGGCGGCCGAGAGCCTGGCGATGCGCGCCTCGAGCTCGCCCACTCGCTCGAGCAGCTCCTGCGCGCGCTGGCGCAGCGTGTTCGTCTCGCGCGCCTGGGCGAAGTAGAGAAGGATGAGGATCGCCAGTCCGATGATCGCCGCGAAGCCGGCGTCGGCTCCGACGGAGTTGATGAACTTGTGGACAGACAAGGCAAGGGAAAGCTGGCCCATGCGCCGCCAGTCTACGTTGGGACCCGGGCGGTCGACCCTCCAGCGGGCAAACGCGTCCCGGACAGCTTGCGAACATGGAGTGCGAGAGCAGGCGCATCGCCCTCGAGCGTGAGCAGATTGATCTCGGCGAAGGTCTGCTCGACCCAGAGGGGATCGATCGAGTCCTGCTCGGCCCGGAGGATCTTCTGGGCGGGTGTGGGCTGCTGGCGCTCGTACGGGTTGAACAGGTCCTCGTCGAGCTTCTCGCCCGGACGCGCTCCCACGATCTGGATGGCGATGTCGCGCTCGGGCTCGAACCCGGAGAGCCGGATCATGGTCTCCGCGAGGTCGTAGATGCGCACCGGCTCGCCCATCTCGAGCACGAACACGTCGCCGCTGGTCTGGCTGAGCGAACCCGCCCGGATGATGAGCTGCACGGCCTCCGGGATGGTCATGAAGTAGCGCCGCATGCGCGGGTCGGTCACCGTCACCGGTCCGCCGGCCGCGATCTGTCGGCGGAAGATCGGCACCACCGAGCCCGAGGACCCGAGCACGTTGCCGAAGCGCACGGTGGCGTACCGCGTGGCGGGATAGCGGATCGCCGCGGCCTCGACCGCCCACTCGGCGAGCGCCTTGGAGGCCCCCATGACCGTGGCCGGCTTGACCGCCTTGTCGGTCGAGACGAGCACGAACGTCCCCACACCCAGCTCGCCCGCGATCCGGGCGACCAGGCGCGTGGCGATCGCGTTGTTGCGGATGGCCTCGATCGGGTTCAGCTCCATCATCGTGACGTGCTTGTAGGCGGCGGCGTGGAAGACGACGGCGGGGCGGTGCTCGGCCAGCACCTCGCGCATGCGCTCCTCCTCCTTGCAATCGGCGAGCACGGGCACCGCCGTGCGGACGTGGCGGTCTTCCTCGAGCTCGCGCACGATGCCGAACAGGTTGTCCTCGGCGTGGTCGACGAGCACGAGCTTGCTCGGAGCCACGCGGGCGATCTGGCGGCACAACTCGGAGCCGATCGACCCGCCGGCGCCGGTGACCATGACGACCTCGCCGGCGAGGTAGGCGCCGACCCGCTCGAGCTCCATGCGCACGGGCTCGCGGCCGAGGATGTCCTCGACGCGCACCTCGCGCAACTGGCGCGCGACGCGGAGCTGGCCCGAGCTGTCCTGGAGGAGCTCGAACACGGTCGGGGTCGTGCGAACCGGGATCCCGCGCTGGCGGCAGGCGGTGACCACGCGCGCCCGGAGGGTACCCGGAGCGGAGGGGATGGCGATGATGACCTCCTCGGGCTCGACCTCGTCGAGCACGCGAGAGAAGTCGTCGGTCTCCGTCGTGCCCAGCACCTTGAGACCGTGCTCGTCCTTGATGCCGCGCTTGCGCGGATCGTCGTCCACGAAGCCGACGGGGCGCAGGCGCAGCTGCGGGTTGCGCACGAGCTCGCGCGCGACGAGCCGGCCGCCCTGGCCACCGCCCACGATGAGCACGTCCCGCGCGCTCTTCGACGCTCCGAAGCTCCACACCCGGCCCTCGACGACAAGGTGCACGGCGAAGCGCGCACCCAGCAGCAGCGCGAGGCTGAGGAGGAGGAAGAGGGCGACCACGCTCGCCGGGAGCGTCACGGCACTCGACTGGAAGGAGAAGTGCTGATCCGAGAAGGCGACGTAGCTGACCGGATGCAGCACCGTGATCGCTCCGACGATGATGAGCGTGGACACGATCAGCGCCTTGACGACCGCCTCGTAGTCCCGCTGGCCGACGAAGGTCCACAGCCGCTCGTATTGGCCGAAGGCGGCGATCACCGCGACGGTGACAGGGACAACCCAGAGGATGGTCGCGTCGAGAAGGTGCTCGTACCGCGTCGTCGTGGTGGCCCACGACTCGAACCTCAGCCGGAAGGCGAGGAAGTACGCAAGCGCGACCAGAGCGCCGTCCACCAGCAGCTGAGGGAGCGAATGGCGGTGGACGGGGAAGGCCGCGGATCTGATCCGCCGGCTCATGCGCGCGTCAGTTTAGTGGCGGCCGGCGCGGATTCGCCGCGCCGTCAGCCTTTTGGGGTGACGGCGTTCGACACCTTGATCACCTGGCCGGAGGAGCTCAGGGCCTGCACCGCGACGTACTTCGAGGCGGGGATGGTCAGCTTGCCCTCGAACCCGTTCTTCCTCACCGTGGCCAACGGCTTGAGCGTGGTGGCACTCGAGCCACCCAGCGCCCGCCACGAGGCGACCGTGGTGGCGCCGTTCCAGCTCGCGAAGATCGTCGTCGATTTGCCACTCGTGCTCGCGACCACCGCGGGCAGTGTCCACGGGACCGCCGTCCATTGGAATCGGTACGCGGCGAAGGTGGAGTCCGCGCCGGCCATGTAGGCGTCGAAGACGGTGTGACCCTTGCTGTACTCGCTGAAGTACGGCCGCATGCCCCAGCCGACGAACTTGTTCGTGCTCGAGAGCTGCTGGACGTTGCCCTCGTAGTTCGTCCACAGGCCTGGCGTGTGGCTGATCCCGCCGATCGCCCTCGCCTGCATGTGCTTGAAGTCGAGCGACAGGGTCAGCGCGCGCGCGTTCTTGATCGTCGGCGGACCACCCTCGTCGTCGAACACGGTGATGGTCTGATCGCCGCTCGCCCGCGCGCGGGCGTCGTGCTGAAACGCGAAGGACGCGCCCGAGCCCATCTTGAAGCTCGACTCGCGTCCGCCCAGCGTCCACATCACGGCGCCGCTCGCGATGTTCACCTTGTAGACGGCCCAGGTGTTGCGGGAGGAGACCAGGACGTTCCCGTCGCTGTCGACATCGACCGAATTGAGGTGATAGGGGTCATAGGGAGAGCCGAGGCTCTTGGGCAGCGTGGTGCGGCTGTCGGTGAAGGGCACGTGGTCGACCGCGTCCCACTCGAAGAGGACGAGGCCTGTCTTGATATCGATCTCCTGAACAGCCGAGTCCATGACGATCTGGCGCTTGTTGCCGTGCACGGAGCTGGCGTTGTAATAGATCGGATAGTCGGCGGTGATGAAGGCCGTGCCCTGAGGGGTGAGCTGGAAGGCATGGAGGTCCGCGCGCAGCCCGTTGGCCCCCGAGACGGTGGCGAGTTCCTTGTAGGTGTTGTCGAAGATGACGTCCTGCCCGATGCCGACTCCCGCGGCCATCGTGCCCTGCCACCAGGTGAGCACGGGCTTGCCCTGGTAGGTCTGCATCCGGAAGTCGGACGCTGAGGTGTCACCCGAGCGCGGGTCGAACCACACGAGATTGCCGTTGGGGTCGAGGATCATCGGCCCGTCCTGGGTCGGACCCCACTGCGGTGCAATGAAGATGTCGCCATCGCCGGTCGCGCCGTGCTTGGTCACGGTGATGCTCACCGGCGAGAGGTCGTGGCGCGAGTGGTAGAACTGCTCGTCGTTGCGCGTCCGACCCTGGGGCGGCCAGTGCAGCGCGGGCAGCGCGCCGGCGGGCTGGGCCACGGTGAACGAGAACGTCCCGGCGCTACCCCCGTTCGCGTTCAGGACGTTGAGCCCCGTGGCGACCGTGACCGACTCCCCGGCGGTGAAGGGACGGTCGGGCAGGAAGCTTCCGCCGTCGCCGTCGGAGTCGGGGGCGATGTGCCCGGAGTGGATGCCGCTCTTGGAGCCTGTCACCGTGACCGCCCCGATCGCCGAGGCGGGGATGCCGCGGAAGGTGACCTGGCTCTGTGGCATGGCCGCGCGGGCACCCGGAATCGGGAACACGCTGACCTGGGGTGAGGCCGCGAACGCGGCCAGCGTCGGGCTCTTCCCCACGCCGCCGGCAAACCACGCCAGAACCGCCGTCACCGCCACGAATGCCGTGGCCACACGCCGTGGGCTGACCCTGCCGCCCACCGGCAGCCGTACACGCTTAAACACTTCGCTCATCCAATCATCGGGCCGGTAAGGCCGCCGTCAACAACAACTGCTTCCCGGTACCCGCGGCTAATAGCCGCCATACACAGGGTTGCCCGAACCGGCGCTGAACGCCTTCGAGGTCCCGAGAACGTGGCCGTGGCCGTCCAGCGCTTGAACCTCGTAGGCGTGGTAGCCCTGGGCGAGCTTGATCGCCGTCTCGAAGGAGGACTTGCCGCTCGTGGCCACGGTGCGCAGGTGCTTACTGCTCGAGCCGCCCAGGATCCGCCACGTTCTCACCTGCGTGGCGCCGTCCCAGCTCACGTAGACCGTGGGCTTCCCGTGCGAGGTCTTGATCGCGTGCTTGAGGGCGCTGAGCGGTGGCGACCCGACCCAGTTCTCGAGATACGCGCGATAGCTGACATCGGGGAAGGGGAGGGCGACGTCGAAGAGCAGCTTGCCCGAATAGGAGAACTCGGAGAAGAACGGCGCGCTGCCCCAGCCGACGACCACATTGTGGTTGCGCAGGAGCTGCATGCTGCCCTGGAAGGCCGTCTCGATCTGGTTCGGACCCACGTAGCCGTGAACGTAGGACGCGGTGTGGTGGGACGTGTCAAGGCGCAGGAGCAGTCCTCGCGACAGACGCGCGGCTGGACCCAGCGCCTTTTGCGGGTTCGGGTTCCCGGTGATGTCGCAGCAGGCATCGTCGAACAGGGTCACGAGGTTTCCCGAATGCAGCTGCACGTCGTGCTGCCATTCGAACTGGGCGCCCTTGGGAATCGAGAATGTGCTGCCGGTTCCCCCGAGCGTCCAAACGGTCTGACCGGTGGCGATGTCGACCAGGTAGGCCGCCCACGTGTTGCGCAGCGAGACGAGCAGGCGTCCGTGCGCGCCTCCCGAGACCGGCTGGATCGAGTTGATGTGGTAGGCGTCCCAGGCCGGGGCGCCCGGGATCTGAGTTGCCTGCGATTGCGAGATCGGGACGTGCGTGAGGGCGTCCCACACGTAGATCGGCGCGCTCCCGGGCTTGCTCAGGTCGTATTCGAGCACGGCCGAGTCGATGATCGTGACCGGCTTCCCGTTGACCGTGGTCGTCGGATAGGAGCCAGGGGCAGAGTTGGCGGTGACAAAGGCGTCGTGACCCTGGATGACCATCTCGTGCTGGGTGATCACCCACGGCGCCGAGGCCTTGAGCGTGGCCACCGTGTGGTAGTGCTGGTCGACGACGACGTCCTCGCCACTCAGCGTGACCCCGGTGTGGGTGATCGTGCCCTGCCACCAGCTCAGGGCGGGCTTGCCGTTGTAGGTCTGCTCGGTCAGGTTGTTCGTGTACTCGCCGGCGGGGGCGGGCTGGAACCACACGGGCTGCAGATGCCTGTCGAGGATGAGCGGGCCACCCTGTCCAACGCTCGGCTTGGGTGAGAGCAGGTTCTGGAAGTTCGCGATGAGCCAGTAGCCCGAGGCGAGCCCCGGCTTCGTCTTGGCGTCCGTGCTCAGCTTCGGCGGGTGCAACCTGGGAGCGGAGACGAAGCTCCACGCGCCGTGCGTGGTGTAGGACGCGCTCGCCGCTGCGGCGGGCGCGAGGCAGAGGGCGGCGGCCAGGACCGCGGCCGCCGGTCCCAGGCAGGTCTTGAGGGCTCGCATCATCGAGGTCATATCGACAGTAACACCAGGCTTACGGCAAACGTTTCGGTGCCCGTGCCCTGGTCCCTGCTCGCGCCGGAGCACTGAGAAGCTCGACCAGAAGAGCCGGATCGCGGCGGATGCGGGCGGTTGAGCGATCCCCGGCTGAGCGCTTGATGAGCTCTACCTCGCCGGCATCGTGCAGGCGCCGGAGGCGGCCCTCGGCGATGAGGCGCTCGTCCACGGCACCCGGTCGGCCCTCGAACAGCGTGTACACGGGAGTGCCGAGCGCCACCGCCTCGCGGTTCATCGTCCCGCCGGCCGAGACGACAAGGTCGGCGTAGGCGATGAGCGACTGGGCGTCGATGGCCGCCTTGGGGACGATCAGCCCGTCGTGGGTGGACAGCTCGGCGCGCTGCTCGGGCGTGCGGGGAAGGACGACGGTCTGGGTGCCGCGGAGGCGGTCGATGACCGACGCGAAGAGGTCGTTCTCGAAGCGGTGGTAAAGCGAGACCTCCGGAGCCGTGCGCACGACGGCCAGGGGGAGGTCGGCATCGATGGCAAGCGTCCGCAGCACGGCAGGGTCGGGCTCGAAGTCGGCCAGGTAGTACTCCTCCTTGAGACCCGGGTAGGCGTGGATCTTCCCGGCGGCGCCGTAACGGCGCAGGCGCTCGGGCGGGATCGCGTCGGGCACGACGACACCCTGGGCGAGGCGGCAGTTGACCGTGTGCTGGACCGTGGCCCACTCGTAGTCGAACATCGTCGAGCACGGGACGCGCAGCAGGGCAGCGGCCACGGTGACGTCGTTCGAGCCGTGCCCGAGAGCGAGGTCGAAGCTGCGCCCGCGCGCCCACCGCGTGAGGGCGAGCGAGCGCTCGATCAGGCCGCGGCCCTTGGCGGCGACCCCGCCGCCCCGGTGGCGGCCGATCGCCGTGTGGGCGATCCCGAAGCGCTCGCACAGACCGAGCGTCTGGGCGAAGTCGCGCGCGGTGACCTCGACCTCGTGACCCGCCGTCTCCAGATGCTCGATGACGGGGCGCATCACCAGCACGTGGGGCGAGTTCGTGAGGTCGATCCAGACCCGCACGGGGCCTCAGCCGGCCACGGCGGCGACCGCGTCGACCACCTCGCGGACCTGCGCGGCGCTCAGCACCGGGGTCATCGGGAGCGCGAGATTGCGGGCCGCGAGCTCGTCGGTCACCGGCAGCCTCGCCCGGGCGCCGTAGGCGGCCATGGCGGGCTGACGATGCAGGGGGGTGCGGTAGTAGGCGCGCGACTGCACGCCGCGTTCGCCGAGCGCCACGATGAGCTCGTCGGCCCGAGCGTGGGTGACGACGTAGAGATGCCAGGCCGGGACGGCGCCGGCGGGCGGGTGCGGGACCTCCACGTGCTCCGCCAGCCCGGCCTCGAGATAGGCCGCAGCCGCGGCCCGGCGTCCCTCGCACCAGCCGTCCAGCGCGGGGAGGAGGACGCGCAGGACCGTGGCCTGGAGCTCGTCGAGGCGCGAGTTGTAGCCGACGTACTCGAAGCTCTGCTTGTCGCGCGAGCCGTGGAAGCGCAGCGCGCGGGCGAGCTCCGCCACCCCGTCGTCGTCGGTGGCGATCGCCCCACCGTCTCCAAAGCATCCGAGGTTCTTCGACGGGAAGAAGGAGAACGTGGCCGCATCGGCCAGGGCGCCGGCGCGCCGTCCGTCGAGGCTCGCCCCCGCCGCCTGGGCCGCGTCCTCGAGCACGGGCAGGCCGAGGCCGCGCAGCTCCCCGTAGGGGGCCGGACAGCCAAAGAGGTCAACCGCGACGATGGCCGCCGTGCGCGGGCTGAGCGCGGCCCTGACGGTGTCGGCGGTGACGTTGCGGGTGTCGGGATCGACGTCGCAGAACACCGGAACGGCACCCGCGTTGACGATCGCCTCGGCCGAGGCGTAGAAAGTGAAGGCAGGGACGACCACCTCGGCCCCGGCCTGGACGCCGAGCGCCCGCAGGGCGATCGTGATCGCGTCGGTCCCGTTGGCCACCCCGATCACGTGGCGGACACCGAGATAGCGGGCCAGCTCGGCCTCGAAGCCTGCGACCTCCGGGCCGAGGATGAAACGCCCGCTGTCCAGCACCGCGGCGACGCGCACGGCCAGCTCGGCCCGCAACGGACGGAGCGCTGTCGCCGTGTCGAATAGGGAAATGCTCATCCCGGCAACCCTACCGACGGGCCCTCCACCGCTACCCTTGAGGCCCTCGTGCCCCTCCTCGTCGCCTCTCTGACCGGCCCGCTGGTCAACTTGGCCACGCACGCGATCCGGAGCCTCGGATACGCGGGCGTGCTCGCGCTCGTCGCCATGAGCGGCGTCGTCGGCGTGCCCGGCACCGAGCCGACGATGCTGTTCGCCGGCTTCAACGTCTACGACCATCACCTCACGCTGCCCGGCATCATCGTCTTCGGGGTGATCGGCGACCTCATTGGGGCGACCGTCGCCTACGCGATCGGCTACTTCGGCTCGCGCGAGCTGCTCGAGCGCCAGGGGAGCAAGCTCCACGTCAACCAGAAGGGGCTCGACCGGGCCCACCGCTGGTTCGAGCGCTACGGAGCGGCGACGGTGTTCGTCTCCCGACTCATCCCCTTCGTCCGCGCCGCGTTCCCGTACGCGGCCGGCGTCGCGCGGATGCCCTACACGCGCTTCGCCGCGCTGGCCACGCTCGGCTCGATCGTCTGGATCAGCGCGCTGGGCATCCTCGGCCGTGCCGTCGGCCAGCAGTGGGAGACCTGGCGCCACCACCTCGAGTACGCCGACTACGCGGCGGTCGCGATCGCCGTGGTTCTCATCGTCTACCTGGCCGTACGCTGGCGCCGGAGGCGCGCGGGCGGGGGTCCGGGCGACGGCCGGGCGATCGCCACGCCTCCCGATCCGGAAGACGCGGCGAGCATGGATGTCGTGTCGCAGTAGCGACCCGGCCGGCCGGCTCCCACTGGCTCTCGCGGCCGCCCTGGGCGCGCTGCAGGGTCCGGCCGAGCTTCTGCCGGTGTCCTCGTCGGCTCACATCACGATCGTGCCGTGGCTGCTCGGCTCCGACTACGGGCAGCTCGACGACGAGCTTCGTAAGTCGTTTGAGGTCGCGCTGCACGCGGGTACGGCGGCCGCGCTCGTGATCGCCCTGCGGGGTGAGGTGAGCGAGGCGGTCGGCAGCCTCGACCGCCGCCGACTCGGATTGCTGCTCGCCTCGTTCGTGCCCCCGGCCGTCGTCGGCTACACGCTCGAGCGCCCGATCGAGCGCCGGCTCGGCACGCCGGGCACGATCGCGGCCGGCCTGACCGGGGGGGCCCTGGCCATGGGCCTCGCCGACCGCGCTCCGCAACGCCGGGTCCACGGCGAGGCCGGGGTGCTCGACGGGCTGTGGCTGGGGCTCGCCCAGGCGTGCTCGCTCATCCCCGGGGTCTCGCGCAACGGGGCCACGCTGGCGGTGGCTCGGCAGCGGCAGTTCACGCGCGCGGATGCCAATCGGCTCTCGCGCCACGCCGCGCTCCCGGTCATCGCCGGCGCGACCCTGCTCAAGGGCGTGCGGCTCTACCGGCGCGGCCTCGCGCCCGGGGCCGCGGCGCCGCTGGCCGTCGGCGCCGGGGCGGCCTTCGCTTCGACGCTCGGGTCGCGCTGGCTCATCGGGCAGGTCGAGCGCAACCGGTCGCTGGCGCCGTATGCCGTCTACCGGCTCGGGTTGGCGGGGGCGATCGTGTGGCGGCTGCGCCGGGGAACGTAGACGCGCGGGCACACAAGCCCCCACCCGAGCGCAAAATTCGGCGCGTTGGGGTGGCGGACCCGCCCAGCGGGAACCAGACCCCATGGCGCCTTCAGACGCGCTCGGCTGGGGCGTTGGCGCAGCAGCCGGCACGCGGCCAATTCGGGCCCGCACCCCTGGCCCGCCCTCCCCGCCGCCGCATGGCCACGCGTCTGAGACAAACCCGGCCATGTCCGCAGGCTTGCGTTCACCTAGATGACTCACGGGCCCGTGTCGGAAAATAGGCTTGCAAGATGAGCACCCTGCTCGGCACAACCCTCAACGGCCGCTACCGGCTGGAGGCCCGGATCGGGGCCGGGGGGATGTCGACGGTGTACCGGGCCATGGACACGACGCTGCAGCGGCAGGTCGCCATCAAGCTCATGAACCGCGAGGTGGCGACCGACTCAGACCAGCTCGAGCGCTTCCGCCGCGAGGCCAGGGCCGTGGCCCAGCTGTCGCACGCGCACATCGTCGGCGTGATCGACGCCGGTGAGGACAACGGACGGCCGTACATCGTCTTCGAGTACGTCGACGGGGAGACGCTCAAGGAGCGCATCCGCCGGCTCGGACAGCTGCCTGTGACCGAGGCTGTCGCCTACGCCATCGAGATCGCGCGCGCCCTCGGCGCCGCCCACGCCCGGCATATCGTCCACCGCGATGTCAAGCCCCAGAACGTCCTCATCGACGAGGAGGGTCGGGCGAGGGTGACCGACTTCGGGATCGCCCGCACGCTCGACGAGGACGGGCTGACCGCCGACGGCCGCGTCCTCGGGACGACCGACTACGTGGCCCCCGAGCAGGCGCTCGGCCAGCCGGTGACCGGCCAGTCAGACCTCTACTCCCTCGGCATCGTCCTCTACGAGATGCTCACCGGCGAGGTCCCCTTCAAGGGTGAGAACCAGATCGCCGTGGCCATGAAGCACGTGCGCGAGGAGCTCCCGGACGTGCAGAGCAAGCGCCCGGGGGTCTCGGCGGCCCTCGCCGCGGTCATCGACACGGCCACGGCCAAGCGAGTGGAGGACCGCTACGCCGACGACGCCGAGCTCATCGCCGACCTCGAGGACGTCCTGGCCATCGAGGCCGCGCGCGCCGGGAGCACCACCGGCGAGGTCACGAGCGTCCTGCGCAGCTTGCCCTCGCGCACGCAATCGCGCGTCCCCTTCCCGATCCGCCACCGCGCCACCGCGGCCATCCTCCTGATCGTGGCCGCGGCGATCGCGGCCGGGGCCATCGTGTGGCTGGCCACGCGCGCCCACCACGGGACGCCGACGCCGCGCCAGGCGGCCCCCGAACGTACGTTGCACGCCGTGCGTCTGTGCCAGGCCTGCGCCCAGGACTACAACCCCGACGCCATCTCGGGTCCCAAGACCCAGAACCACGGCAGCGTCGCCCTGGCCATCGACGGCGCACGAAGCACGTTCTGGAGCACACAGCAGTACTACTCGGGCTCGCTCCAGAAGGCCGGCGTCGGTCTCTACGTCGACGCCAAGCCCGGCGTCGTCGCCAAGGCTCTCACCATCGACACGGGGACCCCCGGCTTTTCGGTTCAGATCTACGCGAGCACGACCGCGCCGAACCCGGACACGTTCGTGACGGGCCCGAGCGGTTGGACCCTGCTGGGCGGCGTCGCCTCGGTCCGGGGAACCCAGAGCATCAAGTTCACGAGCAACACGAGGCGCTACCGCTACTACCTCGTGTGGATCACCCGCCTCCCGCCCGGCGAGAGGTCGGCGGCGCTCAACGAGGTCGTGCTCTACCGCTGAGCGCGGCTAGTGCCGGTAGGCCCGCTCGGCCTCGTGGCGCTCGAGCGCGAGCGTGACGAGCCGGTCGAGGAGCTCGGGATAGGGGATCCCGCTGGCGTCGAACAACGAGGCGTAGACGCTCGTGGACGTGAACCCGGGCATTGTGTTGAGCTCGTTGACGAGCACGCTCTCGCCCTCGACGAAGAAGTCGACCCGGGCGAGCCCCCGGCAGTCCGCGCGCACGAACGTCTCGAGGGCGAGCGTGCGGACCCGCTCGCGGACGTGCACGGGGATCCGCGCCGGGACGACCAGCTCCATGCCGCCCGGCGTGTACTTGGCGTCGTAGTCGTACCAGCCGGACTCCCCCGCCGCGAGCATGATCTCCCCCGGCTGGGAGGCGATCGGATCGCCGTTGCCGAGCACCGAGCACTCGACCTCGATGCCCCCGGCGGAGGCCTCGACGATGACCAGCGGATCGTGGCCGAAGGCGAGCTCCAGCGCCCCGGGCAGCTCGTCGGGGCTCATCACGCGGACGATCCCGACCGAAGAGCCCAGGCGCGCCGGCTTGACGAAGACGGGCAGGCCGAGCTCGGCGAGCCCGGCGAGCACGCCGGGGCGATCGGACGCGAACTCGGTCATCCGGACGGCGCGGTAGGGGACCTGCGGCATGCCGGCGCCCGCGAGCAACTCCTTGAAGAGCACCTTGTCCATGCACAGCGCCGACGCGAGCACGCCGGCGCCGACGTAGGGCACGTTCAGGCACTCGAGCAGGCCCTGGACCGTCCCGTCCTCGCCGAAGGGGCCGTGGAGGGCGGGAAA
Source organism: uncultured Solirubrobacterales bacterium (assembly GCA_963795525.1). GTDB lineage: Bacteria > Actinomycetota > Thermoleophilia > Solirubrobacterales > Solirubrobacteraceae > Palsa-465. Next base: position 47,964 of record CAWCIA010000001.1, on the reverse strand, counting down.
GACGACGTCGACGCCGTCGATGCCGGTCCCCGGGGTGAGCACGACGGACTCGGCGCCGCGGCGCCAGGTGCCGTCGCGCTCGACGAGGATCTCGATCGGCTCGTGGCCGGCGGCGTCCAGGCCCTCGCGCACCGAGGTGGCGGAGGCGAGCGAGACCTCGTGCTCGGAGGAGCGTCCGCCTCCGAGCACGGCGACACGGAGTGCGCTCACCCCGTGGTCGGCGTCGTCGTGGACGTGGTCGTCGTCGGCGTCGTCGTGCTCTTGGTAGGCGCGACGTAGTGGCCGATGACGATCGTGACCGTGCTGCCCTTCTTCTGGGTCGAGTTCTGCGTCGGGCTCTGAGAGAGGACGAGGCCGTCCTGGGCCTGGTTGGTCACGTCCTTGTTCTTCTGCTGGACCTCGAAGCCCGCATGGCCCAAGTTACTCGCCGCCTGGACACCATTCTGGCCGCGGACGTCGGGAACCGTGGCCGTCGTCGGGGCGGTGGCGATGACCAGGTTGATCACCGTGCCCGGGGCCTCGGGCACGTTGCCTGGCGGGCTCTGGCTGATCACGCTCCCGGGCGTCACGGTGCTCGAGGTCTGGTTGCTCGTCTTGACCTTGAAGCCTTGGCCGACGAGCGTCGCCTTCGCCTCCTGCTCCGTGGCGCCGCTCACGTCGGCCACCGCGACCTTGGCTACGCCGGAGGAGACGAACACCTCGACTGGCGAGTCTGCCGGCAGCGACTGGCCGGGCCCGGGCGACGTGCTGATCACCTTGCCGACGGCGACCGTGCTCGAGGTCGTCGGGAGGACCGGAGAAGCCCTGAGATGCTGGGCCCGGAGCGCGCGCTCGGCCTGTCTGAGCGAGAGCCCGGCCACACCCGGGACGACCGAGTTGCCCGGACCGGAGGAGACCGTGAGCGTCACGGTCGAGCTTTCGTCCGCCTTCGTCTGCGCCGCCGGGGACTGCCGGATGACGATCCCCGAGGCCTTCGAGTCGGGGACGCTGATTGTGCTCACGCCAAAGCCCGCGTTCTGGACGATCGTGCTCGCCGTGTTGAGGTTGTCGCCCACGACCGCCGGCACGACCTTCTTGACCGGGCGGGTGAGCAGGTAGGCGGCGACGCCGCCGCCGATGAGCAGCGCGAGCACGAGGAGGGCGATCCACGCCCACGGGCCGCCACCATGCTCCTCCTCATACGGCGGCGGGCCTTCGTCCTCGGGGGGGACGCCGACGGGGTCGCCGACGAGGACGTCGGCGTGGTGCGGAGCGTCGGCCACGGCCGCCGTCGCCGCGGTGGCCTGGTAGGCGCCGACGCCGATCGCCGCCATGGCCGCGGTCCTCTCCCCCCGGGCGCCGCCCTGGATCGCCTGCTTGGCTTGCTCGAGCGCGGCGATGAACTGGTCGGCGTCGTGCGGGCGGTCGGCCGGGTTCTTGTTCAACGCCCACATGACAATCTGCTCAAGCTCGAGCGGGATGCCGGCGTTGATGCGCGTCGGCGCCGCCGGGGTCTCGGAGACGTGCTTGAGCGCGATCGTCACCGCCGCCTCGGCGTCGAAGGGAACGCGCCCGGTCAGGAGCTCGTAGAGGACCACGCCGATCGAGTAGAGGTCCGAGGCGGCACTCACCGCGTGCCCCTGCGCCTGTTCGGGCGAGAGGTACTGCGCGGTGCCCATGATCGAGCCGGTCTCGGTCATGTCCGAGGCCCCCGCGCGGGCGATCCCGAAATCGGTCACCTTGGCGTGGTCGGCGTCGTCGATGATGACGTTGTGCGGCTTCAGGTCGCGGTGGATGACGCCGTGGCGGTGGGCGAACCGAGCCGCGTGGAGAATCTGGATCGTGATGTCGATCGCCCGCACCGGAGCCAACGGCGCCTCGTCGCGGATGAGCTGCTTGAGCGTGCGGCCCGGGAGGTACTCCATCGCGATGTAGGAGGTGTCCTCGAAGGCGCCCCGGTCGTAGACGCTCACGATGTTCGGGTGCTGTAGGCCGGCGGCCGCCTGTGCCTCGCGTCGGAAGCGCTCGACGAATCCCGGGTCCTGGGCGAAGCGGCGGTGCAGGAGTTTGAGCGCGACCTTACGACCGAGCTGCTGATCCTCGGCCAGGAACACGTCGGCCATGCCCCCGCTCCCGAGCCGGGAGATGATCTTGTACCGGTCGTCGATCAGGACGCCGGGGGCGGCCTCGGCCATCAGCGACCTTCCGAGAGCAGTGTCCGCATGACGTCACGGGCGATCGGCGCGGCCACTGTGGCCCCGAAGCCTCCCTGCGTCTGCTCGATTGTCACGGCCACCGCGACGGTGGGGTGATCGGCGGGGGCGAAGCCGACGAACCACGGCTCGGTGAGGTTCAGCCCGGCCCTGCCGATCGAGGCCGTGCCCGTCTTGCCGGCCACGCTGATACCGCCCAGCTGCGCCGTCTGTCCGGTGCCCTCCTCCACGACCTTGCGCATCATCTGGTTGATCTCCTGGGCCACAAAGGGCTTCATGACCTGGTTGTACACGCTCGGGCTGATCGTCTGCACCGTCTGGCCGTCGGGATTGACGACCTTGGTGGCGAAGTGCGGCGCCATGAGCTTGCCGCCGTTGGCCACGGCCGCGACGACCATGGCCATCTGCATGGGCGTGACGAGGAGCCCGCCCTGGCCGATGGCGATGCGTCCGATGTCCTCGTTCAGGTCTCCGGGGGGATACGGATGGCCGTTGGGGTCATACGGCTTGCTCGTCGACATCTCGTTGGCCGGATAGTCGAGCGGCGGCTTGGCGTAGAAGCCGTAGCGCTTCATGTAGTCGGTCATCGGGCCGATGCCGAGCGCCACGGCGACCTGGGCGAAGACGGTGTTGACCGAGTAGGTGAGGGCCGTGGTCAGCGGGATGTTCCCGAAGCTCTGGCCCAGGTCGTTGGCCAGCGGAACGCCGGAGATCGTCTTTGGCGAGTTGCCGTTGACCGTCGAGTTCGGCGTGTACCGGCCCGAGTCGATGGCCGCCGTCGTCGTGACGATCTTGAAGGTCGAGCCGGGCGGTGACTGCGACTGCAGCGAGAGGTCGAAGGTCTGATTCTTCGGACGGTTATCGTCGTAGCTCGGATTGGCGTACATGGCGAGGATCGCGCCCGTCCGCGGGTCGAGCGCGACGACCGAGCCCCGGCGTCCGACCAGATCGTTGATCGCCACCTGCTGGGCCTTGGGGTCGAGCGAGGTGTAGACGTCGTTGCCGACCTGCTGGGATCCGTTCAGCTGCCCGAACACCGAGTTCAGGCCGGTGGGCGTGCCCTTGAGCTGGTCGCGGTAGTGGGACTCGAGCCCGGCGTATCCGTACTGAACGGAGTCAAACCCGACGGCCTGGGCGAACTTGGGGCCGGTGGGGTAGCTGCGCGTCCAGGTCCCGCCGCCCGCGGGGACCGAGCGGGCCAGGACCGTGCCGTCGTCGGCCAGGATGCGGCCCCGCTTGATCCGCTCGTCCGCAATGAGCGCGCGGTGGTTGAGCGGGTTGTTGTTCAGCGATTTGGCCTCGAGCACCGTCCAGCGCGTGGTCCAGACGATGAGCAGGGTGAAGAGCACCACGACGAAGCCGAAGAGGCGGACGATCGGCTGGGTCATCGCTGCGGCCTCCGGGCACGATCCGAGACGAGGAGGAGGAGGGCCACGAGCACGAGGTTGGCCACGATCGAGGAGCCGCCATAGGAGATGAACGGCAGGGTGACGCCGGTGAGCGGGATGACCCGGGTCACGCCCCCGACGATCACGAAGACCTGCAGCGCGAGCACGGCACTGAGCCCGGTGGCCAGCAGCGTGGAGAAAGAGTCGGTGGCCATGACCGCCGCCTTCAGCCCGCGGCCCACGAGCATGAGGTAGGCAAGGAGCACCGCACAGGCCCCGAACAACCCGAGCTCGTCCGCGATGATCGCGTAGATCATGTCGGTGTCGGGCGCGGGAATGAGGTAGTGGCTGTGCGTGTAGGGCGGGACCGTCAGGATGGACTGTCCGAAACCCTGACCGAAGAGCCCTCCCGCCGCCTGAGCGAACATCCCGTTGGCGATCTGGAAGCTGCCGCCGATCCGCCAGTACAGCGTCGGGTTGAAGGGGTGAAGCCAGGCCTCGACGCGATCGTGGATGTGGGTGATGTGGGTGCCGAGGTACCAGGCCCCGATGGCGAAGGCGATCACGCCCACGACCACGAACGAGAGCCGGCCGGTGGCCACATAGAGGATGGCGAGCAGGCCGCCGTAGAACATCAGCGAGGAGCCGATGTCGTGGAGGACGATCATGATGAGCATGGCCAGTCCCCACATGACCAGGACGGGGCCGAAATGCTTGATGGGCGGAATCGTCACCCCGAGAAAACGGCGGGCGCCCATGACCATCACCTGGCGGGTGTCCCGCAGGTAGCTGGCCAGGAAGATGACGAGCCCGATCTTCGCGAACTCGGCCGGCTGGAACACGCCGAGACCTGGGATGTGCACGCCGAGGTAGGCGCCGTTGACCTGCTCGCCGAGGCCGGGGAGCCGCGGGAGGACGAGCAGCCCGATCGACGCCACGGCGATCGTGTACCGGTAGCGCTCGAGCTTGCGGTAGTCCCGGGCGAAGACGATCGTCGCCGCGAAGAGGAGGAGACCGATGACGAACCACACCGCCTGGCGGCGGGCCGCGGTGGGGTCGATGCGGTAGACCTCGACGAGTCCGACGCTGGCCAGCGCGGCGGCAATGGGAAAGATGTACGGGTCGGCATGGGGGAGGGTGATCCGGATGACGATGTGCCCGGCCAGGCACAGGCCGAGGAAGATCGCCCCATAGGTCAGCGAGACGTTCGAGAGCTTCGAGAGCGCGCTCGAGTGCTGGATGAAGACGCCGGCGAAGCCGGCCGTGAGAAGGAGCGACGCCGGGACGAGGGCGACGAGCTCGCGGTTGCGCGCGGTCACCCTATTTCGTGATCTTTCCCAGCTCGAGGGAGCGGATGACGTTCGTCGCGTCCGCCTGCGAGCGGAGGTGGTCGTCGAGCAGTGCGCCGCGGCGATCGGCGGGCACGAGCGAGGCGGGCACGCCGGAGACGTAATAGGTCTCGTAGAGGTGGATCCCGGCCGGGAGGTCGTAGGGCAGGCCCCGGAAGATCGTCACGATCCCCTGCGTGTTGGTCCCGATGAAGAAGAGCTGGCGCGTGGCCAGATAACCGCCCGCGCCGATGAGGAACAGGACCACGAGCACGGCCGTGAGCGCCGCCACGGGTTTGGCGAAGCGCGCCCGGCGGCGAACTCGTTCGGGCGAGCGCTCGCTGGAGGATCGAAACCGCGGCGGAATCGGCGTCAGACGGGTGGAGCTCGACCCGGAGACGGCGCCGTTGGCCGGTCCAGCCGAGGAGGGCGGGGGAGCGACCGCTCCGGCCCCATCGCCCTCGGGCTCGAGGCTGCGCGGCGGCGTGGTCGGCACCCCGACCATGGTCACGCCATGATCCTCGCGGTCGTCACCCGCGTCCTCGACCCGGAAGAGAACGACCGTGATGTTGTCTCGTCCGCCGGCGGCGTTGGCGGCGCCGATGAGGTCGTCTCCGGCCTGCTCGAGGCTCGTCGCGCCCGCGAGGACCCTCACCACCTCGTCCTCGGAGACCATCGAGGTGAGCCCGTCGCTGCACAGCAGCAGGACGTCGCCCGCGCGCACAGGGTAGGTCCACGTGTCGACCTCCACGTCCGGCTCAGGGCCGAGCGCGCGGGTGATGATCGAGCGCTGGGGATGTTCGGCCGCCTGCTCCTCGGTGAGCTTGCCGCGCCGCACGAGCTCGTCGACGAGCGAGTGGTCGCGCGTGAGCCGCCTCAGCTCGCCGTCGCGCAGCAGGTACGCGCGACTGTCGCCGACGTGCGCGATCGCCAGCGTCGTCTCCTCGAGGTAGACGGCGGTCAAGGTGGTGCCCATGCCCGCCCGCTCGATCTCGGCCCGGGAGCGCTCGTAGATGCGACGGTTGGCCTCGCGGACGCGTTCGGCGAGACGCTGCTCGGCGCTCGTGCCCTCCGGCAACTCCTGCTCGAAGGCCTCGATCGCGAGCTGGGAAGCCACCTCGCCGGCCTGCGCGCCTCCCATCCCGTCGGCCACGACGAACAGGGGCGCCCGTGCGTACGCGCTGTCCTCGTTGTCGCGGCGCTGGCGGCCCGTGTCGGTCTTACAGGTGATCTGGGCGGCTCGTAGCATCTACTGCTGGTAGCTGAACTCGGAGTCCCCGATACGGATGCGGTCGCCCGGATGTAACGGCTGCGGCCCGCCCAGTGGCTCGTCGTTGAGATAGGTGCCGTTGGTCGAACCGAGATCCTCGATCACGAACACGTGTCCCTCGCGGGAGATGCGGGCGTGATTGGAGGACGCAAACGGATCCTCGAGCTGGATCTCGACGTTCCCGCGCCCGAGCGTGGCGCCGTGCGAGATGTCGTAGGCGCTACCGGGCTGGTGACCCGGCGCGCGGTGGACGAGCAGGCGCGGCACCGCGTCATCGAGCTCGACATCGGCGAGGCCGGCGGAGGCGTCGTACATCCCCGTGGCATCCGGCGGCGGTGCCGGGGCGGCTTCGACGAGGCTGCCCCGCCCGCGCCGGAGATCGCGTAACGCGCTCCATGCCACCCACATGAGGAACAGGTAGAGCACGATCAGGAAGCCGAACTTCAGCGCGACGGAGACAGGTTCGAGCACGGGCCTACTCCAGCTCGAATTGAATCGCGTAGCCGCCGAGCGAGATCTCGTCTCCGGGCTTGAGGACCTCGGGGCTGCGCACGGGACGCCCGTTGATCGTCGAGCCGTTCGTCGAGCCGAGATCGGTGAACACCCACGACCCACCCCGGGCGCGAATCTCGGCGTGCTGGCGCGAGACGTTGCCGTCGCCGAGCACGACCTCGCACTCCCGGCTGCGCCCGAGCGTGGCGCCGCCCGGGCCGATGAGGACCCGGCGGCCCTCGACGAGCAGCAGCGCGGTCTGCGCCTGGGCGCGGGCTCGGTCCTCCAGCGGCTCGGCCACGCGCCCCGCCGAGCTGTAGACCATGGTGCGCCCCGATCCCTCGGGGATCGGCGGCGGCTCGTCCTGGTCGGGCGGTTGGGTCACTCGCGTCTGGATGCCGAACTCGCCGAGCCCGAGACGGGCGTCGGTCTCGAACTCGATGACCGGCCGGGAAAAGAGCGAGAGACGCTCGCGCCGGGCGTGCTCGAGCAGGTAGCCCGCGAGCTCGGCCGACAGCGCGCTCTCGTAGTCGGCGAAGCGCTCGCGGTCACGCGGCGAGAGGAACACGCGGTACTCATTCGGGACGTAGGTCCGCGAGACCGACATGGATTTGTGGTCTTCCATTTCTCGCGCGAGCTTGCGCGCGATCTCGACGGGACGGACTTCTGATCGAAAGGCTCGGCTGAACGTGCCTTCGACGAGCCCGGCGATCTTGCTCTCGAGGCTTCTCAGAACGCTCATGGCTGAGTCCGGGCGGGGTGGCGCCCGGATGACTTCGGCTTCTTTACGGCTGCCCCATGCTACGCAAGTCCGGGCCAGGCACTCGACCATTGCCGCCGAGCCGCGATCCGCCCGGCCTGACGCGACCCCAGCGCCGCGAGCACCGAGACCGGAACACCGACGGCGAGCAGCCCACCGCCGGGAACCGCGACGCCCGCGCCGCTCATCTGCAGGGCGAGCACGGTGGCCACGACGAGCGCCACGGCCCACGCCGCGAGCGCGAGGACCTCGCGGGCGGGGGAACGCCGGCTCCCCACGAAAGGCAGCACCGCGGCGGCGAGCGCCCAGACCGCCGCGCCGGCCGGTAGACCGTTGCTCAGGAGCGGCACGAGGACGTGGTGTACAGCCTCCGGCGCCGAGCCGGCCCAGCGCGACGCGGGGGCGAGTCCGGCGGGGCGACGGACGTAGAGGGCATGTCCGGCCAGCGCCCCGCCGAGGGAGAGCCAGGCCCAGCCGAGCGCGCCGAGCGCGGCCCGCCGCCACGCGCTCGAGGCCCACCCGGCGAGTGCGGGCCAGGCGCCGGCGCACCCGATCACGGCGAGAGCGGGGGCGAGGGCGGGTACGGGCCACAAGGTTCCGTCTCCGGCGAGCACGGCCACGGGGAGGAGCGCAGCGAGGCCGAGGACGAGATCGTCCCCGGGGTGTCCCTGGATGGCGAGCCCGGCGAGGAGGGCGAGCACCAGGGCCAGCCAGCCGAGCCGGGGGAGGAGGACGAGGACGATGGCGGCCAGCAGCGCCCCGGTGGCCGCGGGCATGGTCCCTGGATGCAGCAGGTGGCTCGTGCTCCAGGCGGCGAGCCAGGCGCCCGAGGCGGCTGCCACCGCGCGGGTGGGTAAGGAGGGGCCCGAGGCCAGGGCAACGATGACCGGGCCGGCCCGCTCGGGGGCGTCGCCGCCGGGGGTGGACAGCGACCGGCGCCGGCTCCCGGTCCGCTCTCGGCGCGTGGCCTCGTCGCGCTCCGTGCGTTCCTCGCGCTCCTCGCGGGAGAAGCGCGGGGCCCCGACGACTCCGGGGATGTCGGCCACGCGCTCGCGGGCCACCGCCAGGGCATCGTGGAGCTCGTCCATCGTCCCGCGCTCGCGCGGACGGGGGCGCAAGGCCAGGTCGACGGCCTGTCCGAGCTCGCGCGGGAGCTCGCGTCGCTGGCGGCGCAACGGAGGCAGGTGCAGGGCGAGGCGCCGGGTGCGATGCGGGCCGAGGGTCTGGGCCACGGCCGGGATCGGATTGAGGCCGGTCAGGGCCTCGTAGAGAACGAGGGCGAGCGAGTAGAGGTCGGCCGCCGGGCCGACCTCGCGGCCCTCGGCCTGCTCCGGGGCCATGTAGGCCGCCGTCCCGACGAGCTCGCCCGTTCGGGTCAGGGTGTCGCCGCCGAGCACGCGGGCCACGCCGAAGTCGGTCAGCTTCGCGCTCGCGCCGTGCGCCGGGAGCAGGATGTTCGACGGTTTGACGTCGCGGTGCACGACCCCGTGGGCGTGCGCGTGGGAGAGGGCCTCGCACAGGGCCATGGCGATGTCGACGATGGCCCGGTCGGAGAGCCGGCCGGCGGCGAGCGCCCGCTCGAGCGTCGCTCCCCGGACGAGCTCGGAGACGAGGTAGGCGCCCTCGTCGTCGGAGGCCGCCTCGTACAGGGTGACGATCCCGGGATGGCTGAGCCGGGCGGCGGCGTGTGCCTCGCGTTCGAAGCGCCCGGCGGCGACGAGCTGGCGGGGCAGGATCTTGATCGCCACCTCGCGTTCGAGCCGCTCGTCCCGGGCCATCCACACGGTTCCGAATCCGCCCGTGCCGAGCCGGCGCACGAGGCGATAGCGGTCGAGGATGATCGGGGCGGGGATCTCGCTGCGCGCAGGGCGAGCGACGGTCGAAGGGGCGCGATTGACCCAGGAATGGCCAGAGCCGATCCTGTTGGTGGGATCGGCGTCGCCCGGCTCCGGGGGGGCGAGCGCCGTCGCCCGGGTGCGTCGGGCACCCGCGGTCGTTAGCTGGCCCACACGCATGCGCATCTTTTCGGTGCCGGCGGGGCGGTCCCTCCCGCCTGAATGCGGAGAAACCGGCGCTCTGAAGACCGGCTGGCCCTCTCTTAACGCCGCTTTCACAGTCATACTTCGCGGTCCCGACGTCAGCAAGGAGCGAGCAGCTTGTCGTTCTTCGATGAGGCGGATGAGCCTCGGACAACGCCCCGCACCGCCCCGCGTCGAAGTCGGACGACGGGAGGGGGACGCCGCCCGCCCAGCGATCAGCAGGCGATCCTCGTCCGCCGGGTGGCGGCCATCGTCGTCCTGGCAATCGTCATCATCCTCGTCGCCGTCGGAGTGCACAGCTGTCAGGTCAACGCCCGTAACAGCGCCCTGAAGGACTACAACGGCAACGTCGTGGCCGTCATCCAGCAGTCCAACGCCACCGGCCGCCAGTTCTTCGCCGTGCTCACCGGCGGGGGCAACCCGCACAACCTCCAGACCTCGATCAACGAGGCCCGGGGCAGCGCCGACAACGAGCTCAGCCGCGCCCGCTCATTCAGCGCGCCGAGCCAGGTCGGGCAGGCCCAGCAGAACCTCGTCCTCACCCTCCGGATGCGCCGCGACGGAATCGCCAACGTCAGCCAGGACATCCTCCAGGCGCTGAACGGGCCGACGAGCAAGGATGCGGTCACCGCGATCGCCACCGAGATGGCGCGCTTCTACGCCTCCGACGCCCTCTACAAGGACTACACCGTCCCGCTCGTCCTCGGCGCCCTGAAGGCGGCAGGCATCGCCATCGGGGGGGCCAACGGTCAGCCGGTCGAGTCGGGGCAGTTCCTGCCCGACATCCGCTGGATCCAGCCGACCTTCGTTGCCGCTCAGCTCCACGTCAGCTACCAGGGGTCGAGCACCGGGAAGATCGCGCCCGGTCTGCACGGACACGCGCTCAACTCGGTGAGCGTGTCCGGGACGACGTTGCAGACGGGCTCGACCAACACCCTGCCGGCCTCGCCGCCGGCGACCTTCACGCTCAACTTCACCAACACGGGCCAGCACATCGAGACCAATGTGGTGTGCCGGGTGACGATCTCGGGTCTCAGCGTGAAGGGTCAGACGACCGTGCCCCAGACGACCCCGAACCAGCAGACGAGCTGTGACGTCCCGTTGTCCTCCGCACCCCCGGCCGGGAGCTACACGGTCACGGCGCAGGTCGTTCCCGTGCCCGGGGAGAAGAACGCGGCGAACAACTCCCTCAGCTTCCCGGTGACCTTCAGCAAGTGATCCGCAGCGGCGCGCTCGCCGCTGCGCAGGGCGGCCGGTCAGGGGGCCTCGCCTCGGGGTCCCCGCCTATGCTTTCGGCGTGCATCAGCTGAGTAGCACCACCGGAATCGTCGCCCTGGTGGCGGGCGGCGTGGCCGTCATCGCGCTCATCGCCTGCCTCGTCCTGGCGCTCCGACTGCGGCGTCTGCGTGGCGACCAGCAGGCGGTTCTCGGCGACCGCCGCCAAGACCTCGTCGGCCACGCCGCGGCGCTCCAGCGTCAGTTCGAGGCGCTCCACGATTACGTCCAGGACGCCGCCGCCCAGCTCGGCCGGCGCGTCGACGGCGCCGAGCACCGGCTCGACGGCGTGGTGGCCTATCGCGCGCTCGTGCGCTACGACGCCTACGGCGAGATGTCCGGCCGCCAGTCGACCTCGATCGCGTTGCTCGACGCCTCGCGCTCGGGCATCGTCCTCTCCTCGATCCTCCACCGCGACCAGGCCCGGCTCTACGCCAAGCAGCTCTACGAGGGCCGCGCTGAGCTCGAGCTCTCGCCCGAGGAGGACGAGGCGGTCCGGCTGGCCCTGAGCGGCGGCCGGCAGGCCGACGCATAGGAACGGCCACGTGCGCGTCGGGTATCTGGGCCCCGAGGGCACCTTCACTCATGAGGCGCTCATCGACGCCGCCGGCGGAGTGGAGCTCGCCCTCGAGCCGCTCCCGACGATCTACGACACGGTCATGGCCGTGCACTCGCGGTCCGTCGACCGCGCGCTCGTGCCGATCGAGAACTCGCTCGAGGGGTCGGTCAACGCCACGCTCGATGCCCTGGCCATGGAGACGGAGGACGTCCGGATCGTCGGCGAGGTCGTCCACCCGATCCGCCAGTGCCTGATCGCGCGCACCGCGCTCGAGCTCTCGGACATCGAGGTCGTCGTCGCCCACCCGCAGGCCAGCGGCCAGTGCGCGCGCTTCATCCGCACGCGCCTGGAGCGCGCCCGCGTCGTCCCAGGGAGCTCGACGGCCGACGCCGTGCGCATCGTGGCCGAACACGACGGTCCCTGGGCCGCCCTCGGCAACCGCCGGGCGGCGGAGCGCTACGGCTGCGAGGTCCTGCGCGCCGGGGTCGAGGATCTCTCCGACAACGAGACGCGGTTCGTCTGGCTGGCGCCCGACGGGGCCGCTCCGGGGCCTCCGGGGGGCACCGAGGTGCCGCGGGGGCCGTGGAAGACGGCGATCGTGTTCTGGGGCGTGGGCTCGGAGGCGCCCGGATGGCTCGTGGGCTGCCTGTCGGAGTTTGCCTCTCGTCAGGTCAACCTGACCCGCATCGAGTCACGGCCGCGCAAGCAGGGCCTGGGCCGCTACATGTTCTTCGTGGACGTGGAGGGCTCGGAGACCGAGCCGCACATCGCCGAGGCGCTCGATGGGCTTCGCGGCCAGGTCGAGGTCCTCCGCGTGCTCGGATCGTTTCCGTCCGCCTAGATCCCCTCAGAGTCACGGCTGCCGCGCGTCTCACGGGTACAATTTGCCGTGCAATGGCCTCCTCAGTACCAGGCCCAGTATGGTCCGCGTCGCCTCCAGAGCACCAGCGACGCGGACGTGAGGCAGGGCGGGTGCTGGTCTTGAACGCGACGTACGAGCCGATCAACGTCTGCACGGTTCGGCGCGCCGTCGTGCTGCTCCTGAAGGACAAGGCCGAGATCATCGAGCGCGCCGAGTTCGAGCTCCACTCGGCGACGACGACGCTCGCGCGGCCCGTGGTGATCCGGCTGGTCAGCTACGTGCGGGTCCCCCGCGACACCCACCGGCGCAAGATCACGCGGCGAGCCGTGTTCGCCCGCGACCAGTGGACCTGCCAGTACTGCGGGTCGCGCGCGAACCTGACCGTCGACCACGTGATCCCCCGCTCGAAGGGCGGCTCGTCGAACTGGGAGAACATCGTCGCCTCGTGCGCTCCGTGCAACCGGCGCAAGGGTGACCTTCTCCCCCGTCAGGTCGGCATGCAGCTAACTCGGCCACCGCGCACGCCGCATCCGACCGTGTTCATCCATGTGGCCAGCCCGACGATCCCAGTCGCCTGGCAGCAGTACCTGACCGCGTAGGCGGGGCTTCCCTCGTGTCGAGAACCGTCTAGAGGCGAACGAGGGTCAGCTCGGGGCGCCGGCGCCGGAAGCGCTGGGCAGCTCGGCGGCCGATCGTGCGCCGGCTGCCGACGACACAGCTGTACTCGCCGCGCGAGAGCTCGGCTGCTACGACGCGGGCGGGCGACTCGCAGTGACGGGCGGTGAGCAGGCGCACCGGGTCCGCGACCTCCCCGCTCACCTGGGAGTCGAGCCAGCGCACGAGCTCGCGGCGGTGGAGGTCGAGCATTTGCACAGCCGCGCCGGCCCCGCTCAACGCCACCCACGGCCACATCGGCGGCAGCGACCACAGGCAGAGCACGGTGAGACGCGCCTGGTGCTCACGGCTGAGGGAGCAGGCCCACTTGAGGGTGCGCTCATCGCGTTTGCTGTCGCCTCCGACGACGGCAAGGATGCCGCGCATCGAGCCCGCCTCGTGGCGGGGGAGTACGGCGGGAACTGTCGGTGCAACGATCACTGCTCTCCCCCGGACTCTTGTCTTTCTCTCCGTGAACTTGTGTGAAACAGCACAAAGACGCGGTAAAAAAGTATACGGCTCCTACTACCCGCTCGGGGGAGGATTATCGTGCGAGTCGGACGGCGGCTCGTGCGCAGCGGGCGCCGCCCACCGGTGGGCGAAGGCGAGAACCTGCCCGGTGAGGATCTCGAGCTGGGCGGCCAGCGCGGGGTCGGCGAGGGTGCCGTCCGGTGCCCACACGGGCAGCTCCGAGTTCACCGCGACGCCGAGTGGGGTGGGCCAGCCCCGGAGCGCGTGGACGACCGAGCGAAGCGCCTGCAGGGTGCTGCCGGTGGCCTGCCACCCGGAGGCGGCGGCGATACATCCGACGGCGCGGCCGTCGAGGTAGGGGCGGACGTCCTCGCGAAGGTCCTCGACGTAGTCGAGGGCGTTCTTGACCAGCCCGGAGATCCCACCGTGGTAGCCGGGCGAAGCGATGATCAGCCCGTCGGCCTCGCGGATCGCCGCCACGAGGGCGCGCGCCTCGGGCGGGCGCTCGTCGTGGTCGGCCTCGAAGATCGGCAGGCGGAGCATCGGGCCGCTGCACAGCTGTGTCCGCGCCCCGTGCCGCTCGGCGTCGGCCAGGCAGATCCGGAGCAGCCGCTCGCTCGAGGACGCGCCGCGTGTGCTGCCGCCGATGCCGAGGATCAAGGGGATCAAGGGCTCAGGAGAGGACATGACGGTGGATTGTGGCGGGGCGCCGGCGGCGGCGGGGCGCGATCGCGATGCCCCGAAACGCGTGAAGGGCGCCGCTCGACACGGCGCCCTTCACTGACAACTGACTGCCTGGCCTCGGTGGACTCGTAAAGCCGGAGGGACTACTCCCGGCATCCACCGCGACGGTGTCTCGGGTGGACTCCGCTAAGCGGGGTCAGCCTCCGACCTAGCGGCCGGACACCTCCAGGGTCCCGCGAAAACTGTCAGACAAGCTCGGACCACCTCCTTTCTCTGGTGGAACCAGCTTAGCGAACCGGCGGGACAGGTTCGAGGCCTATTCGTCGATGTCCGAGCGGGCGTCCCCGCTCTCCAGGGAGTCCTCGCCGTCGACGGCGCCGTCGACGGCGCCGGGCAGGTCGTCGTCGATCACGCCGGCCGCGGTCTGAGCCTCGGACTCGACGACCAGGGCGACGGCGCTCACCTGGTCGTCGTCGCGGATGTTCATCACCCGGACGCCCTGGGAGGCCCGGCCGTAGCGGTTGATGCCGCGCACGGAGGTCCGCTGGACCATTCCGTTCTGGGAGATGAACACAAGCTCCTGGTGCTCGCGCACCACGAGCGCGCCGGCGAGCGCGCCCTTGTTCTCGGTCAGCTGGATGGTCCTGACCCCCATCGTGGCGCGGCCCTTGGCCGGATACTCGGAGATCGGCGTGCGCTTGCCGTAGCCGTTCTCGGTGACCACGAGCAGCTCCTGGTCGTCGCGGGCGACGTCCATGGCCAGGACGGAGTTACCGGACTGGCCGACGTTCATGCCCTGCACCCCGCTTGTGTCGCGGCCCATCGGTCGCACCCGGTCCTCGCTGAACCGGGCGGCCTGGCCCGAGCGGGACACCATGATGATGTCGTCGTGACCACTCGTCCGCCGCACGGCGATCAGCTCGTCCTCGTCGCGGATCTTGATGGCGATGATCCCGTCCGCCCTGATCGGCGTGTTGTAGGCGATGAACTCCGTCTTCTTGACGATGCCCTCGCGCGTGGCGAAGACGAGGTACTTGCCCTCGCTGAAGTCGCGCGTGGAGAGAACGGACTGGACGCGCTCGCCTTCGCGCAGCGGCAGCAAGTTGACCAGCGCCCGCCCGCGCGCTGTGCGCGAGGCCTCGGGGAGCTCGTACACCTTCAGCCGGTAGACCTTCCCGCGGTTGGTGAAGAAGAGCAGGTAGTCGTGCGTCGAGGAGACGAAGAGGTGCTCGATGTAGTCGTCCTCCTTCATCTCCATGCCGGTCACGCCAATGCCGCCCCGGCGCTGCTGGCGATAGGTCGAGAGCGGCAGCGACTTGATGTAGCCCGAGTGCGTGATCGAGATGACCATTTGCTGGTCGGCGATCAGGTCCTCGATGTCGATCTCGCCCTCGGCGTGGGTGATCTCCGTGCGGCGCTCGTCGCCGAAGCGGTCGGCCGTCTCCTGGAGCTCCTCCTTGATGATGTCGAGCACGCGCTGCTCGTCGCCGAGGATCTCGCGCAGCTCCTTGATTCGCTCCATGAGGTCCGCGTAGTCGCGCTTGATCTTCTCCGACTCGAGCGCGGTCAGGCGGCTCAGCGTGAGCTGGAGGATCGCCTGGGCCTGGATGAGCGTGAGGTCGAAGCGCTCGACGAGCCCGCTCCGCGCCGCCTCCGAGTCCCGCGAGGCGCGGATCAGGGCGATGACGTCGTCAAGGTTGTCCAGGGCGATGAGGTAACCCTCGAGGACGTGCGCGCGCTCCTCGGACTTCTGGAGCTCGTGCTTGGTCCGCCGGACGATGACCTCGCGCTGATGGTCGACGTAGTGACCGACGACCTCGCGCAGTGACAGCGTGCGCGGCACGTTGTTGACGAGCGCGACCATGTTGACGCCGAAGGTCGTCTGGAGCGGGGTGTGCTTGTAAAGCTTGTTGAGGACGACCTTGGGGATCGCGTCGCGCTTGAGCTCGATGACGATCCGCATCCCGTGGCGGTCGGACTCGTCGCGCAGGTCGGTGATCTCGGGGATCTTCTTCTCGAGCACGAGGTCGCGGATCTTCAGGATCACGCCGCCGTCGCCGTTCTTGCGCACCTGGTAGGGCAGCTCGGTGACGATGATCGCCTCCTTGCCCTGCCCGATGGGCTCGATGTGGCACTTGGCCTGGACGCGCACACGGCCGCGGCCGGTGGTGTACGCCTCGCGGATTCCCTCGCGCCCGAGAATTGTCGCGGCGGTGGGAAAGTCCGGGCCCTTGATGAACTTCATCAAGCCCTCGACGTCGATGCTCGGGTTCTCCAGGTAGGCGATCGTGGCCGCCGTCACCTCGCGCAGGTTGTGCGGCGGAATGTTCGTCGCCATGCCGACGGCGATCCCCGAGCCGCCGTTGACGAGGAGGTTGGGGAAGCGCGCCGGGAGGACGACCGGCTCCTGCCGCGTGCCGTCGTAGTTGGGCGTGAAGTCGACCGTGTCGGCGTCGATGTCGCGGAGCATCTCCTCCGCGAGCGCGGCCATCTTGGCCTCCGTGTAGCGCATGGCCGCGGCCGGCCAGCCGTCGATGTTGCCGAAGTTCCCGTGACCGTCGATGAGCGGGTAGCGCGTCGAGAAGTCCTGGACGAGGCGAACGAGGGCGTCGTAGATGGCCGAGTCTCCGTGAGGGTGGAACTTGCCCATCACCTCGCCGACGATCGTGGCGCACTTGACGTGCTTGCGGCCCGAGTGCACGCCCATCTCGTTCATGGCGTGCAGGATCCGGCGGTGGACCGGCTTCAGGCCGTCACGGACGTCGGGCAGTGCGCGCCCGACGATGACGGACATGGCGTAATCGAGATACGCCGAGCGCATCTCCTCCTCGAGCCCGCGAGGCTCGATGTTGCCGCCGCCGATGGTGTCGATCGCTGACATCCGTCCTCCTTACACGTCGACGTTCGCCGCGAGGGCGTTGTCCTCGATGAACGCGCGCCGAGGCTCGACCTGGTCGCCCATCAGCATCGAGAACACGAGATCGGCCGAGGCCGCGTCCTCCATCGTGACCTGCACGAGGGTGCGGCTGCCCGGGTCCATGGTCGTCTCGCGGAGCTCCTCGGCGTCCATCTCGCCCAAACCCTTGAAGCGGTAGTAGTCGATCCCGCGCTGCGCCACGGCGAGGATCTCCTCGCGCAGCTCCTCGAAGGTCGCGGCATCGCGGCTCGTCTCCCCGAGCTTCACCGTGAACGGCGGCGTGCCGGCGAGATCGGCCAATTCCCCGTGCACATCGGTGAGGCGGTGGTACTCGTTGGCGCTGAGCGCCAGGCGGCGGATGTGGTGCGTAGTCGCCAGGCCGGTCTTCTTCTCCACCGTGCGGACCACGACGTGCTCGTCGGTCTCCTGCACCAGGTGCGTCTCGTAGGCCGAGCCGTTGTCGCCGTCCGCGGCGATGAGCCTGTGCAGCGCCTCGATGTCGTGCACCTGTTCCTCGAGCAGGCGCGCCTGCTGGAGGAAGTTGACGACGCCCCGTCCGTGTGCAGCACGCAGCGCGGCCGCCCAGCCCTCGTACTGCTTGAGCTTCTGGGTGAAGCGCTTCCAGCGGGTGTCGGTGAGCTTGAACGTCCGGCCCTCGCGGTCGGTGATCTCGAGCTTCTCGAACTTGTCGCCGAGGAGCACGTCCTCGAGCTCGGACTCGCGCTCGATGTAGCGATGGTTCTTGCCGCGCGTGAGCCGGTAGAGCGGCGGCTTGGCGATGTACACGTAGCCGGCTTCGATGAGCGGCTGCATCTCGCGGAAGAGGAGCGTGAGGGCGAGCGTGCGGATGTGCGCGCCGTCGACATCGGCATCGGTCAGGAGCACGATCTTGTGGTAGCGCGCCTTGAGGATGTCGAACTCGTCGCGCACCCCGGTGCCGATGGCGGTGATGAGCGCCTGGATCTCCGTGTTCGCCAGCACCTTGTCGATGCGGCTCTTCTCGACGTTGAGGATCTTCCCGCGCAGCGGAAGGATGGCCTGGGTGTTACGGTCGCGGGCGCTGACCGCCGAGCCGCCGGCCGAGTCGCCCTCGACGATGAAGAGCTCAGCCAGCGAGGGGTCCTTGACCGAGCAATCGGCGAGCTTGCCCGGAAGGGTCGAGTTCTCGAGCGCCGACTTGCGGCGGGTGAGGTCGCGGGCCTTGCGCGCGGCGGCGCGCGCCTGGGCGGCCGAGACCGCCTTGCGGAGAACCGCCCGAGCCTCCTGGGGGTTCTCCTCGAGGAACTCGGTCAGTCGTGCGTACACGACGGACTGGACGAAGCTCTGCATGCCAGGGTTACCGAGCTTGCCTTTCGTCTGGCCCTCGAACTGCGGATCGGCGAGCTTGGCCGAGATGACCGCGGTGAGACCCTCGCGGACGTCCTCGCCGGAGAGGTTCTCGTCCTTCTCCCGCAGCTCGCCCTTCTCGCGCGCGTACTTGTTGAGCGCCGTCGTGAGCGCCGAGCGAAAGCCGGACAGGTGCGTGCCACCGTCGATCGTGTTGATGTTGTTCGCGTAGGAGAAGACCGACTCCTGATAGGAGGCGTTCCACTGCATCGCCACCTCGACGGCGCCCTCATCGCTCTCGCCCTCGAAGTAGGCGATCTTGTTGTGGATGGGCTCCTTGTTGCTGTTGAGGTAGGAGACGAAGTCGCGGATGCCGCCCTCGTACTGGAACTCGGTCTTGTGGCCGCCACCGCGCTCGTCGGACAGCACGATGCGCAGGCCGCGCGTCAGGAACGCCGTGTCGCGCATGCGCTGCTCGAGCGTGGTGAAGCTGAAATCGACCGCCTCGAAGATGTCGGCGTCCGCCTGAAACGTGATCGTCGTGCCGGTCTCCTTGGTCGCCTCGCCGCGCTGGAGCTCGCCCAGCGGCTTGCCACGCTCGTAGGTCTGCGTCCAGCGGTAGCCGTCGCGGCGGATCTCGACCTCGAGGCGCTCGGAGAGCGCGTTGACGACCGACACGCCAACGCCGTGCAGGCCGCCTGAGACCTTGTAGCCGCCACCCTGGCCGAACTTGCCGCCGGCATGGAGCACGGTCAGCACGACCTCGACGGCGGGGCGCTTCTCCTTTTCCATGACGGCCACGGGAATGCCGCGGCCGTTGTCGGCCACCGTCACCGAGTTATCGGGGTGGATGGTCACCGAAACGGCATCGCAGTGGCCAGCCAGCGCTTCGTCCACGGAGTTGTCGACAACTTCGTACACAAGGTGATGCAGGCCGCTCTCGCCGGTCGACCCGATGTACATCCCGGGCCGCTTGCGCACCGCCTCGAGACCTTCGAGGACGGTGATGTCCTGCGCGTCGTAGCTGCTCTGCTCATTTGGGCGCCCCGGGGCGCCGGCGTCATTCGCCAAGGATCCTCCGAACACATCGAGACACCCCGGAGCCGCGCCGTGCGCGGCGAGGCGGAGCGTCAAAAACTGATGTCCTCAAGGATAGCACAGAGGCTGTTACCACCGGTGTCCTGAGCATCGAGAAATCCCCTGCAAATAGCCGCTAAATTTCCATCCTGGGCGATGTCACCGGAAACGGGTCGGGCGGGGGCAGCGAGACGCACCGCAGACGGCTGACACTCCCCCTCCGCAGAGCCGCGTTCAGGCGCTCGATTATGGCCGGGGCCATGAGGTCGAGCTCGTGGGCCCACACGGCCGCCGCGCACGAGATCGTCAGGACCCCGCCCCGCTCTCCCGTGGGCCGCGCCTGCTCCGCGATGGCCTCGCCGACGGTCGCCCGCCAGACCTCCTGAGCCTCGGCCAGGAGCGTGTCGGGGGCCAGATCGGACCGCATCCGATCGAGCGCCAGGCCCACTGGCCGAGGTGAGCGCCGATACGGGCTCACGCGCGCCTGCGCTCGCCCGCCGGCGGTCTGGAAGCCGCGCGAGTCATCCGGCTGCGGCCGCCTCCACGAGGACCTGTCCCGCCCGCACGCTCAGCCGGGCGATCTCGGGGCTGTCGGCGCCGGGGACGTGCTCAAGATCAGTCGTGGTGATGAGCGACTGGCCCCGGCCGTCGCGCAGGAGCTCGATGAGGGCTTCCCGGCGCTCGTGGTCGAGCTCGCTCATCACGTCGTCGAGGAGCATGAGCGGCGGGGCGTCGCGGGAGGCCGCGATGGCATCTCGCTCCGCCAAGAGGAGGGCGAGGAGGGCGAGACGCTGTTGGCCCTGCGAACCGTAGGCGCGCAGGTCGCGACCCTCGCGCAGGAGCGCGAGGTCGTCACGGTGCGGGCCGTGGCCGGTGAAGCCGCGTTCGAGGTCGCCGTCCACGCGCTCGGTGAGCTCCCGGGCGAGCTCCTCGGCCGTCGTGGCGCGCGAGCGCGGGCGATAGGCGACAACCGGGTCGCCCTCGAGCCCGAGCTCCTTGCCCAGAGCGGTGAAGGCCGGGGCGACGGCGGCGACCGCGGCGGCCCGATCGGCCATGAGGGCGAGACCGTGATGGGCCAGCTGCGCGTCCCAACTCGCCAGCGAGGCGGGCGAGACCTGGCCGGCGCGGATCCGGGCAAGCAGGGCGTTGCGCTGCGCCAGGGCCTGGGCATAGCCGCGGCGGCTCTGGCTGCGGGCCGGCCAGAGGGCGGTGACGAGTTGGTCGATGTGAGCCCGGCGCAGGCTGGGAGCGCCCTTGACGAGCTCGAGGCGGTCGGGCAGGAAGACGCTCACCAGCGGCCGGCCGGGGGCGTCGAGCAGGCGCTCGACCGTGGCACCGTCGACTCGCATGCGCTTCGGTTCCCCCGGGGTGAAGCCGACCGTCAGCTCGTGCGGCCCGTCGTCCGCCAGCGAGCGGACCTCCGCGCGTGTCGTCTTGGCCCCGAAGCGGACGAGCTCCCGCTCGTTCGCGGTGCGGCAGGAGCGGCCGGTGCACCCGAAGTAGAGCCCCTCGAGGAGGTTCGTCTTGCCGGCCCCGTTCGGCCCGCAGATCACCGTCAGTCCCTCTGCGAGCGCGACATCGGCGTGCTCGTAGCAACGGAAGTCACGCAGGATGAGACCCGCCACGTGCACGGTGGGCTACACGTTGAGCCTGATCGGCATGATCAGATACTGGAAACGGCTCTCGTCCGCGGCCTCGATGAGTCCGGGACGCAGGGGACTGATGAGCTTGAGGATCACATCGCCCTCCACGATCGCCTCCAGGCCGGCGCGCAGGAAGTCCGGGTTGAACCCGATCTCGAGCGTCTCGCCCTGGAAATTGACCGGGAGCGACTCGCGGGCCTCGCCGACGTCCGGCGTCTGGGCTGAGACGGTGAGCTCGCCCGGCTGGAAGGAGAGCCGCAGCGGCGCGTTCTTCTGGGCGAGGAGGCTGATGCGGCGGACCACGTCGGTCAGCTCCTGACTGGAGATGCGAAGCTCGTGCTCGAAGCTCTCGGGTAGGAGCTGGCGGTAGTTCGGGAACTGCCCGTCGATGAGCCGCGAGGAGAGGACGACTCCGCCGATCACGAACAGCACCTGGTTCTGACGGACGCTGACCTTGAGCTGCTCCTCCTCGACGTGGCCGGCGACGCGAGCGAGCTCCTGAAGGGCCCGGGCCGGCACGTTGACCTCGAAGGGCTGGTTCAGCGGCGCCTCGAGCACCGTCTCCTTGACGCTCAGGCGGTAGGAGTCGGTGGCGACCATGCGGAGCTCGCGCTCCGAGGCGGAGACGAGAATCCCCGTAAGCACGGGGCGCGTCTCGTCACGGGAGGCAGAGCCGGCGACCTTGAGCGCCGTCGAGACGAACGCCTGAGCGGGAAGCGAGACGACCGAGTCCGGATCGGGCTCGGGGAAGGGTGGGAAGTCCTCCGCCCGGAGCGTGCGGATGTGGAACGTGGCGCTGCCGGAGACGATCTCGACGTCCTGTTCGGCCGAGCGGAGCTCGAGCGAGACCGTGGCAGCGGGGAGCGCGCGGATGACATCGAGCAGCAGGCGGGCGGGTAGGACGATCGTCCCTTCGCGGACCACGTCGGCCTCGAGCGGAACGCGCAGGCCGACGTCCATGTCGGTGGCGCGTAGCTCACATCCGGAGCTCGAGACGGCGAGCTGAACCCCGGAGAGCGCCTGGATGGCGCTGCGCGTCGATGCCACACGGCTGACCGTCTGCAGTTGGGCGAGCAGAGCGTCGCGCTCGAGTGAGATCTTCACGATGAATTCCTCAGATTGAAAGTAGGAGTCATAGGGGCGGTTGAGATGTGGAGAAGTCGCCGATCCGCCGCATCTAGCGAGCAAGTTGTTGTGTGAGAGCGACGGACAAGTCTGTCAACTGCCGCGGTCGCCACGGTGGCTGCGGAGGATCCGTGCGAGCTCGGCGATATCGACAGCCGCCTGTTGATCGATAGCCACGCGCTCGGCCACCCGCCGGCAGGCGTGGAGCACGGTGGCGTGGTTGCGGCCGCCGAAGGCCGAGCCGATGGTGGCGAGCGAGGCGCCGGTGAGCTCGCGGGCGAGATGAATGGCGAGCTGCCGGGGCCAGGCGATCCGCGCGGCGCGGGTAGGCGAGACGAGCTCGGCGATCGAGAGGCCGTAGTGCTCGGCCACGGTGGCCTGGACGGCGGCGATCGACACCGACAGGGCGTCGGAGGGGCCGGGGATTCGTGCCGTGCCGACCCCGCCGCGGTGGGGGTAGTGCATGCCGTCGAGGACCGTGCGGGTCAACTCGAGGTCGATGCTGCGCCCGGTCAGCGAGTGGAAGGCCACGACACGAATGAGCGCGCCCTCGAGGGTGCGGACGTTGTCCGTGACCCGCTCGGCGATGAGCTCGAGGACGCCTTTCTGGGGGGCGGGCAGGTCGTCGAGCTCGGCACGCTTGCGAAGTATCCCGATGCGAGTGGTGAAGTTTGGCGGCTGGATGTCCGCGACCAGGCCCGCCTGGAATCGCTCCCGGAGTCGCTCCTCGATGCCCTCGAGCTGGCTCGGCAGGCGGTCGCAGGTGAGCACGAGCTGTCGGCCGTTCTCGTACAGGGCGTTGAAGGTGTGGAAGAACTCCTCCTCGGTCTTGGCCTTGCTGGCCAGAAACTGAATGTCGTCGATGAGGAGGACGTCGACGTCGCGGTAGGCCTGCTTGAAGCGCTCGACCTTGCGCGTCCCGAGCGCGGTGATGAAGTGGTTGGTGAAGGCCTCCGCCGTCGTGTAGCGGACCTTGGCCCCGCCGCCGTAGGCGAGGACGTAGTTCCCGATGGCGTGCAGGAGGTGTGTCTTGCCCAGGCCCGGGGGCGCGTGGAGGAAGAGCGGGTTGTACGTCTGGCCGGGGAGTTCGGCAACGACGAGCGAGGCCGCATGCGCGAGCTGGTTGCCGTCTCCGATGATGAACTGGTCGAAGCTGTAGCGGGGGTTCAGGCGCTCGAGCTCCAGGGCGCCGGTGTGGCTCAACGGCGAGCCGGGCGCCGCGACGGTCGAGAGCTCCTCACCGGCGAAGGCGAGCCGGCCGGCGCCCCCGAGGACCTCGCCGATGCATCGCTCGATCACCCGGCCGTAGCGTTTGCGCAGCCACGCTCGCGTCTCGGGCTTGGCACGGAGGACGACGGTGTCGGCGCGGATCTCTTCGAGCGCGAGCGGCTCGATCCATACCGCGTACCTCGAGTCACCGATCTCTGCCCGCAGCCGGGAGCGGATCTCTCGCCAGGCAGGGTTCTCGTGATGATGCGCGGACAGCTCCAACCGACTCCCTCCCGGA
The DNA here is from genome assembly GCA_963795525.1 of uncultured Solirubrobacterales bacterium. Taxonomy (GTDB): domain Bacteria; phylum Actinomycetota; class Thermoleophilia; order Solirubrobacterales; family Solirubrobacteraceae; genus Palsa-465. The sequence continues at coordinate 24,395 of CAWCIA010000001.1, read as the reverse complement.
GCGTTCGAGAACGACTGGCGAGGTGGGCGACGGGTCGCCCGGGGCGGCGAATATATCAGCGGGGTTTTGGCGTCGCGGACCCTCGTCGGGGGCCACTGCGCAAAGCGCGGGAAAAAGCTCCGGGACCGGTTTGGGAGGGTCGCGCGAGGCTCTGTGCCGGGCCTTCCGGGATAGGCCAGGCGCCCGCGTATACTCTTTCGACGGCCTCTCCGGGGCCCTTTCCACTGCCATGAAACGCACTTACCAGCCTAAAAAGCGCAAGCGGGCGCGGACACACGGATTTCGCGCGCGTATGGGCACGCGAGCCGGCCGGCTCACGCTGAAGCGCCGACGCGACAAGGGTCGCAAGCGACTGACGGTCTGATGCGCGGTACGCCCCGGGCTCGGTCGCGGGCAGGGCGAGGAAGGCTGTCGCGCAGCGCAGACTTCGATCGCGTGTTTCGGAGCGGCCGCTCGCACGCGTCCCGCGAGTTCGTCCTGTACATCTTCCCCCGGGGGGAGGAGGGTCCGCCACGGCTGGGCCTCTCCGTCTCCCGGAAGGTCGGCGGGGCGGTCGAGCGAAACCGGGTCAAACGCCTGCTTCGCGAGGCCTTCGCCGTCGAGAGTCGCCGGCTGCCGCCGGGTACCGACGCCGTCGTCGTGGCTCGCCGCGACGCCCAGGCGCTCGCCGAGGCCGAGGGGCTGGACGGAGTTCGGCGGGCACTGTCCGAATTGCTCGGCCGGGTCTCCGGCGCCGAGGAGGCGGCGGAATCCGCTGAGACCCCCGCCGCGGTCGCCCGACAGGATCGCGCGGGCGCCGAGGCCGCGTCGTGACCCATCCGGCCCGCCCCGTCCTGGTCTTCGTCATTCGCCTCTACCAGCGGGTCGTGTCGCCGTGGACGGGAACCCACTGCAAGTACCACCCGTCGTGCTCGGAGTACGCCGCGCAGGCGGTCGGCGAATTCGGCATACTGCGCGGGCTCGTCCTGGCCGCCTGGCGGCTACTACGCTGCAATCCTTGGAGCCACGGAGGCTTCGACCCGGTTGAGGCCCAGCGGGTGTTCAAGCCCCACCTCGGCGCCCCGGACGCCGGCTAATGCTCCTCGTCACCGCCAACATCTTCGCGCCGCTCATCACCGTCTTCGAGGCGGTGCTGAAGTTCTTCCACAACTCGATCGGCGTCCCCTGGGGCTGGTCGATCGTCTTGCTGACCGTCGTCATCCGGGCGATCCTCATCCCGCTCACGGTCAAGCAGTTCCACTCGATGCAGCGGCTGCAGCAGCACATGCCGGAGCTCAAGGCGATTCAGGCGAAGTACAAGGACGACAAGCAGCGCCAGCAGCAGGAGATGATGAAGTTCTACTCGGAGAACAAGGTCAATCCCTTCGGCTCTTGTCTCCCGCTGGCGGCGCAGCTGCCCGTCTTCATCTCCCTGTTCTACATGCTGCGCACCGACCTGCGGAAGAACATCTGCCCGGGCGTGCAGGCCGCGCACCACGTAACCGCAGGCCACACCGTGGCCTGCGGCGCGAACCACGGCGCGAGCTTCCTCTTCATCCCGGATCTGACCAACCACGCCACCGGGGCGGTCCTCATCGTCCTGCTCCTGCTCTACGTGGGCACCCAGCTCGCCTCGAGTCTGATGATGAGCGCGGCCACCATGGATCGCAATCAGCGTCTGCTCATGCTGGGCATGCCGCTCGTCTTCGTCTTCATCGTCGTCGGCTTCCCGGCCGGCGTGCTCGTCTACTGGATCACGACGAACACCTGGACGATCGCCCAGCAGTACGTGATCAAACGCCGGATCGGGCCCGTGGCGACGGTGGCCGCGGCGCCCGCGTCGGGGTCGGGCACGCCGAGCGAGAGCGGACCCACGCCGTCCCGGAGCCGCAACGGCGCCGAGGCACCGTCGAGCGGCGGCGGGCTGGGCGCGCTGCTCCGGGGCCGAGCCAAGGCCCAGGAGGGCGACGGGAAGGGCTCTACGGCGGTGGCGGCGCGTACCCGGGAAGGGGCCAAACCGCCACCACCACCCCGCAAGAAGAAGAAGCGATCGGGCCGGAGGAGGTAAGCCGTGGCGCTGGACGGCAGCGATGCCGCGGACCGCGTCCAGGACATGCTGGAGCGGGTCGCGGAGGGGGTTGGAGTACAGGCTGAGGTGCGCGTGAGCGAGGACGCCTCGGGCATCACGGGCGAGTATCTCGGCGAGGACGTCGGCGCGCTCATCGGCCACCACGGCCAGACCATCGACGCCATCCAGCACCTCGCCTACCGCATCGCCTTCAAGGGCGCCTCGGACCGCAAGCGCCTGGTCGTCGACGCCGCCGGGTATCGCGAGCGACGGGCGATCGCGCTGCGGGCGACCGCCGATCAGGCGGCGGAGACGGCGATCCACGATCGGCGACCGGTCACCCTCGAAGCGATGAGCGCGCTCGAACGCAAGGTCGTCCACGAGCATCTGAAGGAGCGTCACGACGTCGAGACGTACAGCGAGGGCGAGGAGCCGTCGCGCTATCTCGTCGTCGCCCCGCTCGTGCAGTGACTGGCGTTTCACGTTTTTTGTCCCGGTGAAACAGACGTGAGCGTCGAGCTCTCGGAGTTCGATCGTGGCGTGCTCGTCGGCCTGCTCATCGGCGAGGGCTCATTCGGCGGGGACGGGAAGCAGCCTCAGATCACGCTCCGCATGCATGTCCGCCACGAAGCGCTCTTCCGCTGGCTCATGGACCGCTTCCCCTCCACCCGTCTCTACGGCCCTTACCACCACGGTGGCCGCTCGTACTTCCAGTGGATGGCCCGCGGGCCCGCGCTCGTCCGTGACGTCCTGCCGATTCTCGAGGAGGAGTTCGCCGCCGAGCTGGACGGGCACGCGGCCGAGCGTTTGGAGGAGATGCGAACCCGCTACGCGGCCTACATCGAGCGCGAGCGGACCCGACCGCCGGCATAAACCCTGGCTTGGCGTGTGCCCGGGCTGCTTTCCTCGTGCCCGCGCCGAACTTTGGCGATGGAGGTACCGCCACGGTCCCCATCAGCCAAAGTTCGCCCTCGCCGGAGCTCCGCAGCCCCAGCTTGCGCCCCTAGCCCGGCTCCTTCGCGTCGAACCATCACCACTCCCCGCGTGGCGCATGCGCGGGCCCTCGGCGACAATCACCCCCTGTGGGCACGACGGACCCCGGCGACACCGGCCTGCAGGCGCTGAGTGAGCGCTTCCGCCTGCCGCCGCGGGCCATCGAGCAGCTCGACCGCCTGCTCGCCCTTCTTGTCGAGACCCCCGACGCACCGACGGCGATCCGCGATCCCGCTCGGGCGCTCGACGACCACATCGCCGACTCGCTCGTGGCCCTCGAGCTCGAGCCGGTGCGCGCCGCGGGGACGCTGGCCGACCTCGGCAGCGGCGCCGGCCTCCCCGGCCTCGTCCTCGCGGCCGCCCTGCCCGGATGCACGGTCACGCTGGTCGAGAGCGCGAGTCGGAAGGCCACGTTCATCGAGCACGCGGCGGCGGCATGCGACCTCGGAAACGTCGAGGTGCTCCACGGGCGCGCCGAGCAGGCCCCGATCCACGACGTCGACGTCGTGACCGCCCGCGCGCTGGCCAGCCTCTCGGTCGTGGCCGAATACGCCGCTCCGCTCCTGCGCGTCGGTGGCACGGTCGTCGCCTGGCGCGGGCGCCGCGATCAGCACGCTGAGCTCGAGGCTGAGAGAGCGGCTGCGGAACTGGGGCTCGTTGTGGGCGCGATCATGCGAGTTCGCCCCTATCCACAGGCAGAACATCGATATCTCCACCTCATGTCGAAGGTGAGAAAGACGCCCGCGAGGTTCCCGCGGAGGCCGGGAATGGCCCTCAAGCGGCCGCTCGGACGCGTCTGATCCGACCGCTCCCGTCGCTAGCGTGCCAAGGATGGGCACCGTCTATGCGATTGCCAATCAGAAGGGCGGTGTCGGCAAGACGACGACCGCGGTGAACCTCGCGGCCTGCGTCGCCGAGGCCGGCTACGAGGCACTGCTCGTCGACATCGACCCGCAGGCCAACGCGACGATCGGCCTGGGGATCGGAAAGGACTCGCCGCAGACCGTTTACGACGTGCTCGTCGGGTCGGCTTTGCTCGAGGATGTCGTGATTGCGACCGAGATCGAGCATCTCGCCCTCGCCCCGTCGGGCCCTGACCTCGCGGGCGCCAACGTCGAGCTCCCGCGCATCGTCGGCTCGGAGACGCGCCTGCGCGACGCCCTCGGCGGGGTCCGCGAGCGCTACGCCTTCACCCTGCTCGACTGTCCGCCGTCGCTCGGTCCGCTGACGGTCAACGCGCTCGCCGCCGCCGACCGCGTCATCGTGCCCGTCCAGGCCGAGTACTTCGCGCTCGAAGGCCTGGCTGGGCTGCTCGACACGCTGTCCCTCGTGCAGCGGGAGCTCAATCCGCGGCTCACCGTGGCGGGGATGCTCCTGACCATGCACGACGGCCGGACGCGCCTTGCCCACGACGTGGAGCGCGAGGTGCGCGAACATTTCCCCCAGTTGGTGTTCGACACGGTCATCCCCCGCAACGTGAGGATCGGCGAGGCCCCGAGCTTCGGCCGTCCCGTCATCCACCACGATCCTCATTGCGCCGGGGCCGATGCCTACTTCGAGCTCGCCAAGGAGGTGGCAGCCCGTGGCTGAACGGCAGAAGGGCATGGGGCGTGGCCTGGCGGCGATCCTCTCGGTCGCCCCCCGAGATGAGCAGGAGGAGCTCCGCCAGCTCCCGGTCGAGTTGATCGTGGCCAATCCGGGTCAGCCCCGGACCCACTTCGACGAGCAGGCGCTTCTCGCGCTGTCGGAGTCGATCAAGCGTCGCGGGATCCTTCAACCCGTGCTCGTACGGGCCCTGGCCGGCGGGCGGTACGAGCTGATCGCCGGGGAGCGCCGGTGGCGCGCCGCCCAGCTCGCCGAGCTCGAGCAGATCCCCGCCGTCATCCGCCATCACGACGACGCGGTGTCGCTCGAGTTGGCCCTCATCGAGAACATGGCCCGCGAGGACCTGAGCCCGGTGGAGGAGGCGCGGGCCTGCGCCGCCCTCGTCGAGGAGTTCGGGCTCACCCGCGAGGAGGTGGGGCTGCGGGTCGGCCGCAGCCGCGTGGCCGTGTCGAACCTCATCCGGCTGCTCGACCTCCCCGACGAGGCTCTCGAGCTCATCGAGCGCGGTCAGCTCACCGAGGGCCACGGCCGCGCGCTGCTGACCGTCGAGGATCACGGCGAGCGCCGCACGCTCGCTCGTGCCGCGGCGGCCGGCCACTGGTCGGTGCGCGAGCTCGAAGCCCGCGCTCGGGCGCTGTCGGAGCGCGACCCCAGGCGTCCGCGCTCGGCGCGCCGAGGGCGGAGCCTCCATCCCGATCAGGAGGAGGCGATCGAGCGCATCGCCGACACGCTCAGCGCGGTGCTCGGCCGCGATCTCGCCGTCGCGCCCGCCGCGCGCGGGAAGGGCTACCGGGTCGAGCTCGCCGTCGATTCCGTCGAGGACGCACTCGATCTCGCCCGGCGGCTCACCGTCCGCTCGGTCGCCTGATTCAGGGCCGCCGACGCGCGCCCCGCGCCCGGCCTGCGCCCCGTTAGAATCGGCCCCCGCCGGGCGATTAGCTCAGTCGGTTAGAGCGCTTCTCTGATAAGGAAGAGGTCCCAGGTTCGAGTCCTGGATCGCCCACTGGACGTGTGTCAGGGGCGCTGCCCCGCGGCCGCGACGAGCTGGCACATGAGCTCGATTGCCTCGGGATCGTCCAGCCCCTGCTCCCGAGTCAGGGAGCGCCAGGTGGGGAAGGCGAGGGCGTGGCCGATCGCGGCCTGTACGCCCCGGCGCGCGCGTCCCCGTGCTCGCCGCCCGTGCATGAGGGCGTCACGCGCGCCTAAGAGGTAGTCGCGAAAGCCGGCGAACAGCTGCTTGACGATCGGCATCGTCGGCTCGTCGCGTTGGAGGTTGTCCAGCATCGGCTCGGTGGACCGGTAATAGGCGTACAGCTCCCGCAACGCGAGCGCGAGCCGCTGCTCGGGGTCGCCGATCGCCGCCCACGCGGAGAGGTCGGGCAGTGGGTGTGCGGCCATCCAGTGGGAGCTGCAGGCGGCGAACAGCGTCGCCTCGTCGGGGAAGTGCCGGTAGACGGTTGACCGGCGCACGCCGGCCCGGGCGGCCACCGCGCTGATCGAGGTGCGCGCCGGCCCCAAGGTGCCGTGCAGCTCGACCGTGCTCTCGGTGATCCGCAGCCGGGTTTGCTCCTCGAGCTCCGCGCGACGCGTCTTACGGTAGGTGCGCTTTTGATCGGCCATCAGCGTCCAATCAATCTTGACAGGCCCGACGGCGATCTGTTAGAGATTCCAAGCGACACTACTGTCCACCCAAAGGAGCAGAGGATGGAAACCACGGCAGCGAAGGTCGTCGGCCCACAGGACGGCAAGTCGGGATTCCTGGGGACCATCGGAGTGCGCTTCATGCTCGCCGGACACGAGGCCGGCGAGCGCTTCTCCATGGTCGAGCACCCGATGTCGGCTCGCGCCCTGGCCGCGCCGCTGCATCGCCACACCCGCGAGGACGAATACAGCTACGTGCTCGAGGGACAGGTCGGTGCGCTACTGGGTGAGGATGTCGTGATCGGCGAGCCGGGCGATCTGATCTTCAAGCCCAGAGGGCAATGGCACACATTCTGGAACGCCGGTGAGAGGCCCGCCCGAATCCTCGAGATCATCTCTCCGGCCGGCTTTGAGCGCTTCTTCGAAGAGCTCGTCGACCTCGGGGGCATCACCGCCGTCGACCCGGAGCGCTTCGGCGAGCTGTGCGCCCGCTACGCGCTCGAGATGGATCCGGAGAGCGTCCCCGCGCTGGTCGAGCGCTTCGATCTCCGGATGCCGGGCAGGCCGATCCAGTGACGCAAATCGCAACGCCCGAACCAGCATCCTGTCGGCGCGCGCCGTGACATAGTTCCGTGCGATCGAGCCGCGGGAGGCTCCGTTTCCGGGAAGCCGCGCGCCCGCGGAGGAAAGAGGTCCCATGTGTGCTGCGGTTCCGGCTACCCCCGCCGCGCGGGCTGGTGGTTGGCGTCATCGTCTCGCCGGGCTCGGGCGCCTGACCGTCGCTCTCCTCGCGCTCACCGTCGCCACGCTGCTCGCGCCCCACGCGAACGCCCGGGCGGCCGTACCGCCCGGCCAGGATCCGTTCTACACCTATCACGGCACCACGCCGCTGGCCGACATCGCCCCCGGCACCGTTCTGGGCACCCGGGTTCTCGCCTACCACGTGGCGGGCGTCGCCCTCCCGGTCCGCGCCGTACAGCTGCTCTATCGGTCGACGGGAGAGATCGGCCAGCCCACGGTCAACGTGACCTCGGTCCTCGAGCCGCCCGTGCCGCTCCCCACGCCGACTGTCGTCTCCTACCAGTCTTTCTACGACTCGCTCAGCCCGAATGACGAGCCGTCCTACGCCATCTCCGGCGGCGTCACCCTCGGCGGCTTCATCCCCAACGTCGAGTCGGGGATCATCATCCCCTCGCTCCTGTCCGGCGAGACGGTCGTCGTGCCCGACACCGAAGGTGAGCAGGCGGACTTCGCCGCCGGACCGGAGTACGGAATCAACACGCTCGACTCGCTTCGCGCGGCACTCAGCTCACCCGCCACCGGTCTGGCGGGCACGCGCAAGATCGGACTCATCGGCTACTCCGGTGGGGCCATCGCCACGGAGTGGGCAGCTGAGCTCGCCCCGTCCTACGCGCCCGACGTCGACCAGCGGCTCGTCGGCGCGGCCATGGGCGGCGTCCTCGTCGACCCCGCCCACAACCTCCACTACGTCGACGGCAGCAGCATCTGGGCGGGCGTCATGCCGATGGCCATCATCGGGGTGTCCCGCGCTTTCCACATCGACCTCACGCCCTATCTCAGCGCCTACGGAGTCCAGCTCGATGCCAAGCTCCAGAGCGCGAGCATCGAGCAGGTTCTCGGCTCCTATCCGGGCCTCACCTGGTCCCAGCTCGCCAGGCCCCAGTATCCCGCCCCCGAGGACATCCCCATCTACGTCAAGGTGGTCAACCAGCTCATCATGGGCAGCCGGGGCACGCCGACGGTCCCGCTGTTCATCGGCCAGGGCGCCGACGGCGCGCTCGAGGGCACGCCGGGCAACAAGCCGGGCATCGGTCCGGGCGATGGGGTCATGATCGCCGGGGACGTGCGCAGCCTCGCCCGTGAGTACTGCTCCCGCGGCGTGCCGGTTCAGTACATCGAGTACGACGCTCTGAGCCACACGACGAGTGCGGTCCCGTGGATCCCCGCCGCCGAGGCCTGGCTGACCAGCCGTTTCGCCGGCCTGTCGCCACCGCAGGACTGCGCGCAGATCGCTCCGGGAAACTCTCTGGCTCCAATCGGTTGAGCGAGCGGGCCCATTCGAGCCCCGGAGGCAGAGATGGATCGAGCAGAGCTGTACGCGACACAGGCGCCGATCAAGCAGCGCTACCAGGACGATCCGGAGTCGGCGCGCGTCACCTTGCGGTCGGAGGGCGAGCTGGACGGGAAGGACATCGCCTGTTCGGTCGCCACGGGCGCCGCGCTCGTGCACGCCGGGCTGCACCCCGCGACCGGCGGGACCGGGCTGCTCGCCTGCTCGGGCGACATGCTCCTCGATGCCCTCGTGGCCTGCGCCGGGGTGACGATGCGCGCGGTGGCCACGTCGCTGGAGATTCCCGTGAGCGGCCGAGTACGGGCCGAAGGCGACCTCGACTTCCGTGGAACCCTCGGCGTCGCCTCAGCCGAGGAGGCGCCGGTCGGATTTCGCTCGATCCGCCTGAGCGTGGACCTCGAGGGAGATGCGACCCCCGAGCAGATCGACACCCTCCTGCGCCTGACCGAGCGCTACTGCGTCGTCTACCAGACTCTCGCCGGAGGCGTCCCGGTCAGCCTGACGCGAACGTGAGACTCAGGAGACGGCGCGCTTGAATCCCGCCGCGCACACGGCAGCGACGATGAGCGCGACGATCGGCAGGCCCGCCCCGATGACACCGGCTACGGCGAGGATGAACCCGATCACCGCCACGCCGCCGGCCGTGGCGCCGCCGACGGCGAGCCGGTAGGCCTGGCGTTCGCGGGCACGACGCGGGGTGTAGCTGGAGCGCTTCTCGATGTCGGCCATTACAGATAGCGTAGCTCGGCCCCCCAACGAGGCCTGCGACACCCTTGCGACTGGGCCCGCACGGCGAGCGCCAGCTATGACTTGGCCGGTGTCGTCACGGCGCTCAGTGCGGTCCGGAGGACGTTGCCGAGCGCGGTCGAGTACGTGGCCGTGATGTGGTTGTCGTCCCGGTAGGCGACGAGATTCCCCATGATCAGCGGACAGGTGCTGTCGTCGCAGAACCATCCGGTCGTATCGATGAAGCCGACGTTCTCGCTCTGCGCGAGCTGTGACACCTCAGTTGTCTGTGTCGACTCGTCGCTGCTCAACGTGTCACTGCACCTCACCGGCGTAGCGCCTGCGCGGAGGAGGCAGTCAACCGGCTGTTGATTGCGCTGTGGAGCGTCGCCGAGGAGGACGACGTGTTTCGCCGCGGGCTTCATCGCGCCGACCAACGCGCGGAAGCCATCCAGGGTCGCGGCATCGGGTCCGGCGAAGAAGTGACTGTATTCGCCGGCGATCAGGGTGACGTCGGCGTGTACGGCGGCGCCGGCCGTCACGGCCCAATGGAACCAGGACCGGCACTCCGCCGGACCGATCGTGCTCGTCCACAGCGGAGGACTGCAGGCCGACTTGAGCAGGGTGACGACGTCCCAGCCATCGCGGTGGGCGAACGCGAGGAGCGCCGGGATCCACATCTCGGCGTGGGAGTCACCGATGACGAGGAGCTTCTTGGCGCTGGCGGAATCACCGAGGTTGCACAACGTCGACGTGGTCTCACCCGCGTGCGCCATGCATCGGCTGGGGATCGACGGGATATCGCCGAGAAGCGCACTGACCGCTGGGTGCAACACCGCCGGCATGGCTCGATGGTCCTGGTCGGCCTTCACCTCGCTGACGACGGTGGGCAGGAGTTGACTCACCTGGGGCGCGCCGACCGGGCCGATCACCTTCGAGGTGACCGGGGTGGCGGCGAGAGCCGTGAGCGCCGTTTGCTGAGACGCGAGCTGTTGACGGGTCGTCTTCACGGAGATGCTCGTGAGATACGTCCCCGCGACGGCGAGCACGATGACCACGCTCGCCGGCCAGAGCAGCAGCGCCTCGGGCCGTCGCGCCCACCTGGCGATCCGGATCGGCCGCTCGTAGATGCGGTAGGTCACGATGGAAAGGGCGAAGGCTCCGAGCAGGAGCAGGAGGTTCGTCCGTACCGGCAGGGTGTGGCCCTTGTACTGCTCGGCGATGATGAGCACGGGCCAGTGCCACAGGTAGAACGTGTACGAACGATCGCCGATGTAGCGCATCGGGGCGAGGCTGAGGAGACGCCCGACCCCGAGGCGCAGCCGCGCCGTCGGGATCCCGGCGCTCAGCACCATGGCGGTGCCAACGGTGGGTAGGAGCGCCGCATAGCCCGGGAACGCGGTCGCGCTCGAGAAGGTTGCCGCCGCCACCCCGATGGCCGCCACCCCACCCCAGCCGAGGAGGAGTCGCACGAGCATCGGGAGGTTCCGCAATCGCGTGGCGCCGATGGCGAGGGCGGCGCCGAGCGCGAGCTCCCACATGCGCGCCGGCGTGGAGAAGTACGCGGCCGCCGTGTGACCCGGGGTGTAGTAGATCGAGAAGGCGAGCGAGACGATGCCAATCAGGGTGACCAACGCAAGCACACGGGTGACGGCGCGCTCGCGTAGGACGCCGGGTCGGTAGGGCCGCTTGCGGATCGCCAGCCCGAGCCCGAGCGCGAACAACGCCGGCCAGACGACGTAGAACTGCTCCTCGACGGCGAGTGACCAGAAGTGCTGTAAGGGCGAGAGCGGCTGTCCCTGGGCGAAGTAATCCGTGCCGATCGACGCGAAGTGGATGTTGGCGGCGAAGAGCGCGCTCGGAATGCTGTCCTGGAGGACCTGCTTGGCCCGCACGACGTTGAGGAGCTGGTAGGCGACGATGTCCGTGGTCACGAGCGTCAGAGCCGCGGCGGGCAGGATGCGCCGGGCTCGCCGGAGGTAGAACTCGGCCAGGGACACGTAGCGCCGTTGCCGGGCCTGGCCGAGGAGCAGCCCCGTGATCAGGAACCCCGAGAGGACGAAGAAGACGTCAACCCCGACGTAACCCCCGGCCACCGCGGCGACACCCGCATGGCTGATCGCGACCAGGAGGACGGCGATCGCGCGCAGTCCCTGGATGTCGTCGCGATGCCGCGGACTGCCGTCCTGGGCACCGTCGCCGATCACGGTGTCCCGTCGCGTGCGTCCCGACCAGGCGAGGAGTCCTCTCGGTGGGGGCACCGAACCCGCGCTGCCGTTGGGACTCAGGGCGTCGTCGGCGCGAAGGCGTTCGGCTTCTCGATGGTGGGCGACGTCGCCGGCCAGCGCCAGCAGGCGCGCGTCGAGTACGGCCTCGCGGGTGCGCAGGAACTCGCGCTCAGCCGCGCTCTCCGGCCGGCCTTCGATGTCGTGCATACGACGGCGATCGCCGTCGATGAGCTCCTCGATCGCGGTCGACAGCACCCCGCGAGTGGCGGTCGCCTCCTCGCCGTTGCCAAACTCGAGCACGTCGAGATAAGCCCGCTCATGCAGGACCAGCGCGCCGGGGAACAGCGGCGCCGGTGCACCCTTCAGCAGCTCGGGGTCGTGGCGCAGCGTTTCCAGCGTCACGGTGCCACGCTCGGCATCGCGTCCCCGACTGATCGATCCTCGCACCCCTCGCCCCTACCGCGTTGTCATTACCCCGTTGATCCAGTGCCGGCGCCGGGTCTCCCGGACCGACCGGCCTGCGAAGTAAAGCACGCCCTCTCGCCCGCGCAAGCTCAGGCGGGGGCGGGCCGATGGAGCCCGACACCCCCGACCACGAGCGCGACCCCGGCGACCTGCGCGAGGTCGGGAATCTGGGTGAGGACCACGATCCCGATGACGGTGGCGAGGGCCGGGAGCAGGGCGACCATGAGCGCGTAGCTCGCTCGCGGCAGGCGCGCCATGGCGAGCTGGTCGGTCACGTACGGGATGACCGAGGAGGAGATGCCCACGCCCACGCCGGCAAGCAGCGCTGTCGGGTGCAGCACCGCCGGCGCGGCCTGCCAGCCGCCGATCGGCGTGACCACGACCACGGCGATGAGCATCGCCGCGGCGAGTCCGTCGATCCCGCTGGGCTGCGGCCGCTTGGCCACCCGATCTGCGAGGACGATGTAGAGCGCGAACAGGACAGCGTTGGCGAAGGCGAAGGCGAGGCCGACGGGCTGACCGGCGAGGACGACGTGACTCAGGAGGTAGACGCCGCCCACGGCCAGGGCGAGGGCGAGGAGGTTGCGCGGCGAGCGGGCCCCGAGCGCAGCCAGTCCAATGACCGGCAGGAACTCGATCGCCGCCACCGTACCGAGCGGGAGGCGGCTGATCGCCGTGTAGAAGCACGCGTTCATGACCGCGAGGACCGCGCCCCAGGCGACGAGGAGACGCTTGCCGTCGCGGTCGAGCGCGCGGAAGCTCCGCCAGGGCCGCCGCCAGAGGGCAAACACGAGCGCGGCGGAGGCGATGCGCAGCTCGGCCACGCCGAGGACGGCGACGCGGGCGAAGAGCAGGACCGCGAAGGACGGGCCGAGGTAGTGGAACACGGCGCTCACGCCGAAGTACACCTCCGCCGGTACCGGTGCGCGCTCGGCCGATGTCGTCACCACGGATGGATTGTCAACGGCACGACACCCCATGTACATACTCGATCACAGGTAGAATCAGGCGTATGGCTACGAACCAACGGCAAAATGGCGCCAGCGCCAATGATGGACTTCTCGACGCCACGAACCGGCGTCTCCTCGCCGAGCTCCAGGAGGACGCGCGCCTCAGCATGGCCGAGCTCGGGCGCCGGGTGGGCCTCTCGCCGCCGGCGGTGGCCGAGCGGCTTCAGCGGCTCGAGCGCGATGGCGTGATCCTCGGCTACCGGGCGCGGCTCGACCCCTGCGCGCTCGGCTATCCGCTGAGCGCGGTCATCCGCATCCGTCCGGCGCCCCGGCAGATTCCCCGCGTAGCCGAGCTCGCCCGGGCCACGGCCGAGATCGTCGACTGCCGGCGGATCACGGGCGAGGACTGCTTCATCATGACCGCCCACCTGCGCTCGGTCGAGCACCTCGAGGAGGTCATCGATCGCTTCACCCCGCACGGTCAGACGACCACCTCGATCGTCCAGTCGGCTCCCGTGCCGTCGCGGGGCATCGCCGTCGGCGCCGGGACGTAGCCGCCCGCCCGCAGGTGCCGGCGGCTCGCGTCAATCGGGTGGCGCTGCGTGATCACGAGTGTTACATTGATGTATCGTGAGTGTCCTGCCCTCGCCCCTCGAGCCTGATCGCCTCGAGCGCCTGCGCGACATCGTGCGCGACCGTGACTGGGCGGCGGTGACGATTGAGGATCTGGCGGAGGCGGCCGGTCTCTCGCGCATGACGCTCTACCGGCGCGGCCTCGACAAGCAGGCCATCCTCGACCAGTTGCGTGCCCGCCTCGAGGCCGAGTACCAGCAGGCGATCCTTCCTGCGCTTGTCTCGGGTGCCCCGGCCGACGAGCGGCTCGGGGCCGCGCTCGGCGCGCTGTGCGCGGTCAACGAGCGCTATCTCGGCCCGCTCGATGCGCTCGGCCGGGCGGGCGAGTTCGTCTTCCACGAGGAGGGCGAGGGGCCGGTCATGACGCGCATTTCCTTCACCGACGCGTTGCGGCGCATCCTCGAAGACGGCGTGCGTGACGGGACGCTCGCGGTTCCGGAGGCCGATGAGATGGCCACGCTTCTCTTCAATGCCACGGGCTGGACCTACCGGCACATGCGGATCGGGCACCGCTGGGATCCCGAGCGCACGCGGACTCAGATCGTCGCGCTCCTTCTCCAGGGGGTCACGGCGTGAGCGTGGGCGTGTCTGTCGCGCGGCCCAGCGCAGGCGTGGATGCACGTGGTATCAGCACGCTCGCCTGCGGTCACGCGTGCGTCGACATGGCGCAGGGCGCCGTGCCCGCTCTCCTGCCCTTCATGATCCATCAGCGCGGCTACAGCTACGCCGCCGCCTCGGCGCTGGTGCTCGCGATGACGATCACCTCGTCGCTCATCCAGCCGGCGTTCGGCTATTTCGCCGATCGCCGCTCCCTGCCCTGGCTGCTGCCGATCGGCGTGACCGTCGCGGGCATCGGCATCGCGCTGGCCGGAGTCGTCCACGGTTATCCGGTGACCTTCGCGACCATCGCCCTCGCCGGCGTCGGTATCGGCGCCTACCACCCGGAGGCGGCCCGCTACGCGAACTACGTCTCGCGGGAGCGGCGGGCCAGCGGGATGAGCTTCTTCTCGGTCGGCGGCAACGTCGGCTTCGCCCTCGGTCCCGTGCTCGTGACGCCGGTCGTCCTCGCGCTCGGCCTGGCCGGGACCGTCTGGTTGATCGTGCCCTTCCTCCTCGTCGCCGTGCTCCTCGCGCTCTCGCTGCCCCACCTCACCTCGTTCCGTCCGGTCCTGACCCCCGCCCGGCGTTCGCGATCCTCCGATCGCGGCGAGGACCAGTGGGGTCCGTTCTCGCTCGTGGCCGGCGTGGCCGCCTTCCGCTCGGGGGCGTACTTCGGGCTCCAGGCCTTCATCCCGGCGTACTTCATCGCCCACTTCGGGGCCTCGACCGGGGCGGCCAACGCCGCGCTCAGCGTGCTTCTCATCGCGGGGGCCTTCGGCACGATCGCCGGTGGGCGGCTCGCCGATCGGATCGGGCGGCGGCCGATCCTCGTCGGCTGCATGGCCGTTCTACCTCCGCTCATTGCCCTCGTTCTCGTCAGCGGCCCGATCGGCGGCTTCCTCCTCATGGCGCTCGTGGGCTTCTTCACGATCGGCAACTTCTCGATCACGGTCGTCCTCGGCCAGGAGTACCTCCCCCACCGGATCGGCATCGCCTCGGGCGTCACCCTGGGCGCGGCGATCGGCGTCGGCGGCGTCACTGCGGCGCTGCTTGGGGTGCTCGCCGATGCCGCCGGTCTGACCCCCGTGATGCTGGTCATCGCCGCGTTCCCGCTGGGTGGTCTGGCCTGCGCGCTCGCGCTTCCGAGCTCGGGCACGCGCTCGACGGCTCAGAGCGCCTCGTAGGCCCGAGCCTTTGCTCGGCGAGGGACCTCTTGCGCGCGCCCACCCGTACGAGGGACGATGGGCCCACACCATGGTCTCCGCCACTGAGCTCGTGGCGGCCGCCGGCGAGAACGTCGTCGCTCCGGTTGCCCTGCCCCGGCCTGCCCGCCGCCGGATCCGCAGCGAGCGGAGCCTCATCCGCGGGGCGCTGGCGGGATCCGAGGCCGACCTCGAGGCACTCTTCCGCCGCCACTGGCCGCGCGCCTACCGCGCCGCCTACCTCATCGTGCGCGATCACGCGGCGGCCGAGGACATCGCCCAGGAGGCGTTCCTGGCCGCGGTCCGCCGCCTCGATCGCTTCGATCGCCGCCGGCCCTTCGCCCCCTGGCTCGGCACGATCGTGGCCAACCGGGCCATCGACTGGGCTCGCGCCCGCGCGGCGCGCCGGGAGACCGGCGAGCCCGTGGAGGAAGCGGCCGGCCCCGAGCCCCGGCCGGTCGGCTACTCGCGCGAGGTGTTGGCGGCCCTGGCCGAGCTCTCGCCCGAGCACCGGGCCGTCGTCGTGCTCCGTTACGTCCTCGAGTACACGCCCGGCGAGATCGCCCGCGCCCTCGAGCTGCCACGCGGCACGGTGAACTCGCGCCTGCGCCGAGGCCTCGACGTGCTCGAGCGAACCCTCCGCGAGGGGGAGCCGGCGGGCGAGGGGGGGCCGACGGGCGAAGGGGAGCCGGCGGGCGAAGGGGAGCCGGCGGGCGAGCGGGGGCCGGCGGGCGAGGGGGAGCCGGCGGGCGAGCGGGGGCCGACGGGCGAGCGGGAGCCGAGGGGCGAAAGGGAGCCGACGGACGAGGGGAGGCACGGGTGAGTGCCGAGCGTGCCATCGCCAGGGCAGCCGCCCCCGGGGAGGCCGAAGCCGAGGAGCGCGCCTGGGCGGTCGTGCAGTCGGCGTATCAGGCCCGGCCTCCGGTGCCCTCACGCCCCCGGGCCCACCGGCGACTCGTCCTCGCCCCGCTTGCCTTCGCCGCCGTGGCCGCCCTCGCCCTTTCGCCGGCTGGAGCGGCCGTTCGCCGCGTGCTCGATCACGCGCTCGGCGTACCGCATGCCGCTCCCGCACTCTTCTCGCTCCCGTCCGGGGGAACCCTCCTGACCTCCGGCGCCAACGGTACGTGGACGGTTGGAGCGGACGGAGCCACGCGCCGTCTTGGGCCCTGGCGCCAGGCGACCTGGTCGCCCCACGGGCTGTACGTCGCCGTGACCGGCCCCGACGAGCTCGCCGCCGTCGACCCCCACGGCCAAGTGCGGTGGGAACTGGCCCGTCCGCAGGTCAGCGATCCCGCGTGGTATCCGGCTAACGGCTACCGCGTCGCCTACCTGTCGGGACGCGCCCTCCGGGTTGTCGCCGGCGACGGCACCGGCGATCGTCAGCTCGCCGCCGCCGTCGCCCGGGTCGCGCCGTCGTGGCGCCCCGACCATCCGTACGAGCTCGCGTACGTCACGGCGGCGGGACGGGTCGTGGTCCGGGACGCCGACACGGGCCATCGGCTGTGGAGCGCCCGCGACGCCGGGGTCACCCAGCTCGCGTGGTCGGGCGACGGCCGGGAGCTGGTCACCGTCAGCCCGGGGCAGGTCCACGTCTACCGGGGCGACGGCACGCTCGCGCGGACGGTGCGCTCCCCGGCGCGCTTCCCCATCCTCGATGCCGCCCTCGCGCCCGACGGGCGCACGCTCGCACTCGTCCGCGGTGGCGCCGGCGAGGACGTTCTCGTCGAAGCGGTCACGGCCGGATCCGCCCCGCGCCGCGTCCTCTCCGGCCAGGGACTGCGTGAGGTCGTGTGGTCGCCGGACGGTCGCTGGCTCCTCGTGAGCTGGCCCGCTGCGGACCAGTGGGTGTTCGTCCGGGCGAGCGGCCGTCCTGGCCTGCAGGGCGTGTCGCGGATCGCCGAGCAATTCGCGGCGCCGCGCTCGGACGTGCCCCGGCTCGAGGGCTGGTGCTGCACGCCTCAGGGCACGGCCGGCTGAGTCGGCAGGGCGGTCGCAAACCGCCCGCGCCCCGAGCCGATCCACTTGCACGTGGAGCGTGCGCGACGCCCCACTCGTTCCGCTGATCCGGAGCTTTGGGGTCGGGAGCGCATATAGCGTGCTCGATAGCCCACTCGGCGTCCCGGCGTGGAGCTTTGGGGTCGGGAGCACATATAGCGTGCGCGACGCCCCCTCGTTTCGCTGACCCTGAGCTTTGGGGTCGGGAGCACATATAGCGTGCTCGATAGCCCACTCGGCGTCCCGGCGTGGGAGCTTTGGGGTCGGGAGCACATATAGCGTGCTCGATAGCCCAGTCGACGTCCCGGCCCGGAGCTTTGGGGTCGGGAGCACGCTCGGGTTCGGCACGGTTCCCGCCCGCCCGCGCGCCCCGACCCCCGGCGACGACCCCGCACGGCGACCCCCGGACCGCCCCCACGCCGACCCGCCAAACCGACCCCGGACGAGCCCCCCAAGCGCAGCCCAGGTGCGTGTTGCACCGGTTTGAGTACGTTCGCGATCGACTTTGTGTCCGCAATTTCGTTACTTGCCCGCGACAGGAGTAGCCTGGCGCCGGGCGAATCCTCGGGGCATGCAGCGTCTTCACCACATGTCGGTGGTTTAATGAACCGGAAGCGAGCACGCAGGCGACCAGGAGCAGGGGACGTGGAGGGTGCGGGTCCTCAGCGGACAGATGGTGAGATCCGCCAGATGGTGTCCTGGTGGCCGCGGGGCAATCCCGGCGCCGGGGACTCGCGCGTCATGGCCCGCTCGCTGGGTGCCGTGTACGTCACCGGAGCGAGCCTCGCGATCGTGTGGACGGTGCTTCCCAGCCCGGCCCAGAGCGACCGCCCCGTGGTCACCATCCTCGCCGTCATCGGCGAGATGGTCGGGCTTCTGCTCCTCTCCGGCACCCTGGATCGCCAGCCCCGTCTGCTCTTCGAGATCGCCGTGGCCGTGGCGACGCTGCTCATCTCGCTGGCGGACTACTTCGCCCGGGTGCGCGGCACCGGGCTGACGTATCTCTACCTCTGGTGCACGCCCTACGCCTTCTGGTTCTTCCCGCGAGGGAGAGCCATGATCCAGGCCCTCCTCGTGGTCGCGGGATACAGTGCGGCGGCCATCGCCGCCAGCCACGTGCATCCGGACCTGGCCGGGTCGCCGAGCTCCGACTGGGGGGCGATCATCCTGCTCGCCGGCACCGTCCTCATCGTGGGTGAGCTCGTGCGCCGGCTCGGCCTGACGATCGACGACAGCCACCAGCGCTTTGCCCGCGTGTTCGACGAGGCGCCGACCCCGATGGCTCGCCTCGGTCCCGACGGCGTGATCATCGATGCGAATACCGCCTTTTGTCAGGCCATGGGCCGCGACCGTGCCGGCATCATCGGCGCCTCAGTCCGGGATCTCGTGCCGGAGGAGGAGATGCCGACGCTCCTGACCTCTCGCCGCCATCTCCTCTCCGGTGCCACGGAGAGCGACCAGATCGAGCTCGACTGCATCCGGCCCGACGGATCGCAGGTCAGCCTGCTCCTCAACGTCTCGATGCTGGGCGCGCTCGGCCGGCCCGGCGCGGAGATGTTCGTCCAGGCGCTCGACCTGAGTGAACGCAAGCTCGCCGAGGAGGCGCTCGCGGCGAGCGAGCGCCGCTACCGGGCGCTCGTCGAGACCTCCCAGGCGGTCGTGTGGTCCTCCGACCGGATGGGTCGTTTCACCTTCATCAACGACGCCATTCGCACGACTCTGGGCTACGAGCCGCACGAGCTCATCGGACGCCCGATCGTCGACGTCCTCCCGGACGGGGCCCGCGACTCGATCCAAGATCTCTTCGCCGATGTCTTCGAGACGGGAGCGGGCGCGGGTGAGTCCGTCTACGTCCGCAAGGACGGCGTGCACATCGTCGGGTCCTACAGCACGATCGAGCAGCGGGACAAGGACAACCGGCTCACCGGCTACGCCGGAACGGTGCTGGACGTCACCGAGCGCCGTCACGCCGAGGAGGCGCTGCGGGTGAGCGAGGCCCGGCTGCGGGCGCTCATCGACAACGCCCCGGCGGCGATCACGATCCGTGATGCCGACGGACGGCTGACCACGGCGAACCGCGAGGCCGCGCGGGTCATGGGGGCTGACCCCATCGGCATGATCGGCAACGGCTACTCCGACCTGCACCGCCGCGCCGAGGCGGAGGAGCTCCGCCTGATCGACCGCAGCGTGCTCGAGCGGGGCGAGCCGACGTTCTACGAGCAGACGCTGACCCTGCTCGACGGCGAGCACATCTTTCTCGCCGTCGTCTTCCCGCTTCCCGCGGTGCCGGGCGAACCGGCGCTCATCTGCCGGATCTCCTTCGACATCACCGATCGCGAGCAGGCCCGCCGCGAGCTCATCCGCTCAAACGAGGAGCGCAGGCGGCTCCTGGCGGAGCTCGTGCGCGCGCAGGAGGACGAGCGCCGGCGCATCGCCGCCGATGTCCACGACGAGTCGATCCAGGTCCTGGCCGGCGTGGCCATCCGGCTGGGCCTGCTGACGAGCATGCTCGACCGCCCCGAGCAGCAGCGTCTCATCGCCGGGCTCGACGAGTCGGTGCGTCGTGGCATCAAGAGCCTGCGCCAGCTGCTCTTCGACCTTCGGTTGCCCGCCCTGGACGAGCTCGGTCTCGCCGCGGCGCTGCGCAGCTATCTTTCCGAGACCCTGGCCCGGGAAGGAGCGACCTATACGCTCGAGGACCGGCTGATGGCCGAGCCCTCGCCCGAGCTGCGCACGGTGCTCTACCGCGTCGCCCAGGAGGCCCTGTCCAACGTCCGCAAGCACGCCCAGGCGGGTCACGTCGAGGTCTCCCTGAGCGGTGCGACGGAAGGCTTCACGGTCACGGTTCGGGACGACGGCGTCGGCTTCGATGCCGGCCGCCAACCGAGCGAGGTGCCCGGCCACCTGGGGATGGTCGGGATGCGGGAGCGCGTCCAGGCCGCGGGCGGATGGATCGAGATCCGCAGCGAGCGCGGTCAGGGGACGACGGTCGAGTTCGGGGTGCCGGCGGCGGGCGACGAGGCCAGCTCCCTGGCGGTGGCCAGGGAGCAATGACCGTGGAGCTGAGCACCGTCCGGGTCCTCGTGGCTGATGACGAGCCCGTGATCCGCCTCGCCCTCGAAGAGCTCATCTCGGGCCATCCCGGTCTCGAGTTCGTCGGGGCGGCGGCCGACGCGCAGGAGGCGATCGAGAAGGCTGCGAGCCTGCGCCCGGACGTCGTGCTGCTCGACGTCCGTATGCCCGAAGGCGGCGGGCCGCGGGCGGCGGCCGAGATCGATGCGTTCCCCAACCCCCCGAGCACGGTCGCCTTCTCGGCCTATGACGATCGCTCGGCGATCATCTCGATGCTCGATGCCGGTGCCTGTGGCTACCTCGTGAAAGGCGCGGCCAACGCCGACATCCTGGGAACCCTGATCGATGCCTCGCGCGGCGGCGGGGCGTCCACCGGGCGCCCGGTGCTCGCGGGGGAGACGATCAACGTGCTCGTGGCCGACGAGCCGGGATCCGCCCGCGAGGCGCTCGCCGTCCTGCTCGAGAGCGAGCCCGACTTCGAGCTCGTGGCGGTCGCGTCAAACGGCGCCGAGGCGCTGCGGCTGGCGTGCATCCATCGGCCCCAAGCGGTCCTCATCGGCCGCGGACTTCCCGGGGACAGCACGGCGGCGATCGAGGAGATTCGCCAAGCCGTGCCCGACACCACGGTCGTGGCCTACACCGGGGAGGTCGAGCCCCGCGGCGTCCGCGAGGCCGTCGAGGCGGGTGCGACGAGCTACCTCGTCCGCACCGACCATGACGACCACGTACTCCGGGTGCTGCGGGAGGCCACGCACGGCCGGTCGCTGCTCTCGCCCGTCGTGGCCACCGCGGTCCTGCGCGAGCTGAGCGTCAGTCCGACCCACGCGCGCGAGCGCCGCCGCCGGTCACGGCGCCGGGCGGCGCTCGAACGGTTCATCCGGGGCGACGGCCTGGGCGTGGTGCTCCAGCCGATCTTCGACCTCTCGACCGGCGAGCCGATGGCGGTCGAGGCGCTCGCGCGCTTCGACGACGGCGCCAGCGAGGGGCCGAGCGTCTGGTTCGTCGAGGCGAACGAGGAGGGGCTCGGCCCCGATCTCGAGCTGGCCGCGCTCGCCGTGGCGGTGGCGAGCTTCGCCACGCTTCCGGCGGATCTGTGCCTGACCGTCAACATCTCTCCCTCGGTCGTCGTGCTACCGCAGTTCGGCGAGGTGATCGACGGAGTGCCGACCGACCGGCTCATCGTCGAGCTGACCGAGCACACCGCGGTCGAGGACTATGACTCGCTCGGCGCGAGCGTCGGCGCCCTGCGCGAGCGCGGCCTGCGCATCGCGGTGGACGACGCCGGCGCCGGCTTTGCCAGCCTGCGCCACGTCCTCCTCGTCGAGCCCGACTTCCTCAAGCTCGACATCTCGCTGTGCGCAGGGATTGCCCGCGACCGGCGCCGCCGCGCACTGGCTAGGGCGTTGCTCGCCTTCGCCGAGGAGACCGAAATCGCGACCGTGGCCGAGGGCGTCGAGTCAGCGGAGGACCTCGACGCGCTGCGAGCGCTCGGCGTTGCTTTCGGTCAGGGCTTCCACCTGGCTCGGCCCGGAGTCCTCAACGGCATGGCCGTCGCCCACTGATCGCGGGCGGAGCACCCGGGCGCGCTGAGCTTCCTTCGCCCGCTGGCGCTCGGGCGAGATGCGGACGACGTTCCAGGCCAGACCGCAGCGCTCGAGCCCGGTGATCATCAGCCCCGACAGGTCTATCTCCCGAGCGCGCAGGCCGTGGTGGGCGGAGCGCGGAAAAGCGTGGTGGTTGTGGTGCCAGGACTCGCCGAGGGACAGCACGGCAAGCCACCCGACATTGGTCGAGCGATCGTCGATGTCGAACCGCCGCCGGCCGAAGAAGTGGCAGATCGAGTTGACCGACCACGTCACGTGGTGGACGAAGAAGATCCGAACGAGCCCGCCCCAGACATAGCCGCGCAGGGCGCCGGCGGCCGTGAAGCCGTGGAGCACGAAGCCGAGGGCTGTCGGCAGCAGGAGCGAGACGACCACGAGCACGGGGAAGCGCCGGCCGATCCGGCGCATCTTGGGATCCTCGTAGAGCTCGCCGGCGTAGCGCTTCCAGTCCGCCTGGCCCTGAGTGTCGAGCAGCCAGCCGACATGGGCGTACCAGAGGCCGTGCAACCCGCTGCCGTGGCCCACGTGGGGGCTGTGCGGATCGCCCTCGCGGTCGGTGTGCGCGTGGTGCTTACGGTGATCGGCCACCCAGTCGAGCACGGAGCCCTGGACGGCCATGGAGCCGAGGACGGCGAAGACGCGCTCGAGCCACGGGTAGGTGGCGAAGGCGCGGTGCGTGAGCAGGCGGTGGAAACCGACGGTGACCCCCGCGGCCGTCACCAGGTACATCACCGCCATGATGGCCAGGTCGGTCCCGTCGACCGCGCGGTCCCACAGCAGGACGATCGCGGCCAGCACGCCGAGGAAGGGCACGGCCACGCCGAGCAGGTTGGCAGTTCTTTCGGCTCGCGTCATCGTTGAAGGATCTCATGCCTAAGACATGATTTCTTGCGTGATTGTGTGGGGCGTAAGCGGCTTCTTTCATAAAAAACGAACAAGTTGCCCCGCCGACTAGGCTCAGCGACCCGTGCCTCTGCCCAAGCTCGCCCCCGACCTCAGCCCACTGCGCGAGAGTCGCGACCTGCGCGTGGTCATCCTCGGGGGCTTCCTCTCTGCGCTCGGGTCGCAGGCGACGCTCGTCGCCCTGCCCTATCAGATCTACGTGCAGTCGCACTCGGCTCTGCTCGTCGGTCTCCTCGGCGCCGTCGAACTCGGTCCTCTCGTCGCCAGCGCCCTGCTCGCCGGCGCGATCGCCGACCGCATGGACCGCCGCCGTCTGCTTCTCCTGGACCAGATCGGCCTCGTGCTCTCGGCCACAGGGCTTGCGCTGGCCGGCTTCGCCGGCCATCCCCCGATCCTCGTGCTCTACGCGCTCGGCGCGGTACTCGCCGCCTTCGCCTCGCTGCAGAACGTGACCACGTCGGCCATCCTGCCCAACCTCATCGACGCCGGCCGTCTGCGCAGCGCCCTCGCCCTCAACTACGGCCTCTACCAGCTGACCATGGTGCTCGGGCCGGGCCTGGGCGGGCTGGTCATCGGCGCGCTCGGCGTGCAGTGGGCATACGCGATCGACGCCGTGAGCTGCGGCGCCGTGGTCCTCTCCGTGCTCGCCATCGCGCCACAGCCACCGCGCGGGATCGAGCTTCACGACACGATCCGCCGCGCGATCGCCGAGGGTCTTCGCTATGTGCGCGGCAACCGCGCCCTGCTTGGCTCCTTCGCGATCGACCTCGTGGCGATGACCTTCGGGATGCCGCGCGCGCTCTTCGCCGTCCTCTCGGTCAGCGTCTACCACGCCGGGGCGGGCGGCACGGGTGTGCTCTACTCCGCGGTATCGGCCGGGGCCACCGTCGCCGCGCTCTCCACGGGTTGGCTGACCTGCGCTGCCGGCTCCGTCTCATCGTGATCTGGGCGGTCATCGTGGCGCTCGGCCATGGCGCTGGCCGGCCTCGCCGGTCGCTGTGCCGGCCGCGGGGCTGCTCGCGCTGGCGGGCGCGGCGGACTCGGTCAGCGCGGTGTGCCGCTGGTCCATCAATCAGAGCGTCACCCCGGACCGCATGCGCGGGAGCATGTCGGGCGTATTCTCGCTCGTCGTCGCGAGCGGGCCCCGGCTCGGTGACATTGAGTCGGGTGCCGTCGCGGGTGGCGCCGGCGTCCGCTTCTCCGTCGTGTCAGGCGGGCTGGCGTGCGTGGCGGCGTGCCGCTCATGCTCGCCTTCCCGCGCTCCTGCGCTACGACGCCGAACGGTGGACCGGCGCTGCGGCGCAAAGCCCCGCATAGAGACAAAACGGGTAGGTAGTCGCCGTGACGGACAGCCACACCGCCCCCGCGCATCGGCGCACCGACAGCCCCGCGCGCGGCTCTGAAGCCACCCGTGACGCGCGTGAGCTCGCCAGCTCCACACCCTTTCGCGTCGCCGTCCGCGTGGGTTTCGCGGCACGGGCGCTCACCTACGCGCTCATCGGCGCGATCGTCCTCGCCCTCGCCCTCGGAGCCGGCTCGAGCGCCGCTCCCGATCAGCAGGGCGCGCTGCAGCTCGTGGCCTCCGCCCCCCTCGGGGGCGTCGCCC
Organism: uncultured Solirubrobacterales bacterium; assembly: GCA_963795525.1. Lineage (GTDB taxonomy): Bacteria > Actinomycetota > Thermoleophilia > Solirubrobacterales > Solirubrobacteraceae > Palsa-465. The sequence goes on along the minus strand of CAWCIA010000001.1, from coordinate 33 downwards.
TGGCGCTCGCCGCGGCCGGACTGGCCGCCTATG